>NZ_JAQQEN010000002.1:0-3440274 GCF_046027215.1 Paraburkholderia fungorum
GCGGCGGCAAAGAAAAGTAGGTGCCTGCCCCGCACAGGGGCGACGCTAATAAACCAATAACAAACCAAGGAAAGGCCAAAGAGGCAAGAGCAAGGAAAGGCCAACGCCGTAGGCAAACAGAAGCACCAAACGCCGTAGGCAAAATCAAAACCAAAACCAAAACCAAAACCAAAACCCTATGATTAGGGCAAACCCTCTGCCTTGACAACCCGCCCGAAGGGCAACCATAATCGCTGTAGCGTTCGCTAACCGAATCAGTGTTCGCATAAAGAACATTTTTTCGACAAAACGAACAACCAAAGGCGCGCGACCCCGCGCCTCCCAGCGCGGTAACAACCCCGCACAGGCCCGGAGACCGTCCCGCAAAAGCCCCTGCCTGCACAGGCAAAAAGCCCAGCGGTATGCAGCGCCCCAAAAGGAAATTCGACATGATCAACAAGATTTTCGAGTCACTTCAGTCGGCGGTCGCCGATGTCCACGACGGCGCGACCGTCATGATCGGCGGCTTCGGCACAGCCGGCATGCCGTCGGAGTTGATCGACGCACTCATCGAACAGGGCGCGCGCGAGCTCACCATCGTCAACAACAATGCCGGTAACGGCGACATCGGCCTCGCGGCGCTGCTCAAAGCCAAACGCGTGCGCAAAATCATCTGCTCATTCCCGCGCCAAACCGATTCGTATGTGTTCGACGCGCTCTACCGCGCCGGCGAAATCGAACTCGAACTGGTGCCGCAGGGCAATCTGGCGGAACGTATCCGCGCGGCGGGCGCAGGCATCGGCGGCTTCTTCACGCCAACCGCTTACGGCACCAAACTCGCCGAAGGCAAGGAAACCCGCCTGATCGACGGCAAGCACTACGTGCTGGAGTCGCCGCTGCATGCTGACTTCGCGCTCATCAAGGCGCTCAAGGGCGACCGCTGGGGCAATCTCGTCTATCGCAAGACCGCGCGTAACTTCGGCCCGATCATGGCGAGCGCGGCCAGAACGGCCATCGTGCAAGTGTCGAAAGTGGTGCCCCTCGGCGAGCTCGACCCGGAAAATATCGTTACACCCGGCATCTTCGTGCAACGCGTGATCGAAGTGCCGCAAGCTACGCATCAAGCCGAGCTTGCTTCCGCGACTGCCGCCTGAGGAGACCGACATGAAAAAACTGACCCGCGATGAAATGGCCAAGCGCGTTGCGCAAGATATTCCCGAAGGCGCCTACGTGAACCTCGGCATCGGCGTGCCGACGCTGGTGGCAAACCACCTCGCCGCCGACAAGGAAATCTTCCTCCATAGCGAAAACGGTCTGCTCGGCATGGGCCCGGCACCCGCGAAAGGCGAGGAAGACGACGAACTGATCAACGCCGGCAAGCAGCACGTCACGCTGCTCACGGGCGGCGCCTACTTCCATCACGCGGATTCATTCGCGATGATGCGCGGCGGCCATCTGGACTTCTGCGTGCTCGGCGCGTTCCAGGTGTCGGCGAAAGGCGATCTCGCGAACTGGCACACCGGCGCGCCCGACGCGATTCCGGCAGTCGGCGGCGCAATGGATCTGGCAATCGGCGCGAAGCAGGTCTACGTGATGATGGAACACCTGACCAAGCAAGGCGAAAGCAAAATCGCCGCCGAATGCACGTACCCGGTCACGGGCGTGAGTTGCGTCGACCGGATCTATACGGACCTCGCCATGATCGACGTCACGGATAAGGGCCTCGTCGTGCGCGAGATCTTTTCGGACATCGACTTCGACGCACTGCACAAACTGACTGGCGTGCCGCTGATCGACGGCACCCAGTCCGCTCGCGCGGCGTAACGAACGCGCGGCGACCCGTACGGGAACGTCACGTCACCATGTAAGCGGCGCATTGAGGCACGCCTCATGCGCCCGGCGCGCCTGGCACGCGCGGCGTCCGGGCCGCGTTGAGCGCACAATAAGCCGGGACGAAACGCAACGCCGCGTGCGGTAAGCTGTCTACTGGCTATGCAGTACCTTCCCGACGGTGAGCGCCGCCATGCGTGCCATGCACTGCGGCAAACCTTCAATGCCTGATTTCCTTCGATCATCGACGCCACCATGCTCGACTCCAGCGCCCGTCTGACCGGCCTTCTTTGCGGCACACAGCCGATGAACGATATCTGGGCGCCGCGTGCCACGCTGCAACGGATGCTCGACGTCGAAGCGGCGCTAGCGCGCGCCTGCGCCGCGCACAACGTGATTCCGCCTGCCGCCGTGGCCGCGATCGAGGCGGCCTGCCAGGCCGATCAGCTCGACGCCGATGCGCTCGCGCGCGACGCGGCGCTCGGCGGCAACCTGGCAATTCCGCTCGTCAAGCAACTCACCGCGCGGGTCAAAGCGGCCGACGCCGAAGCGTCGAAATACGTCCATTGGGGCGCGACGAGCCAGGACATCATCGATACGGCGACGGTGCTGCAATTGCGCGACACCTTCGATCTGCTCGACCAGGGCCTGCAATCCACCTGCGATTCATTAGCCACACTCGCGGCCAAACATCGCGCGACGCCCATGATCGGCCGCACCTGGTTGCAGCAGGCGCTGCCCATCACGCTCGGCCTCAAATTCGCTCAATGGCTCGACGCCTTGCTGCGGCATCGCGATCGGCTCGACGCGTTGCGCGCGCGCGTGCTGGTGCTGCAATTCGGCGGCGCGGCCGGCACGCTGGCCAGTCTGCGCGACGCTGCACCGCGCGTCACGCAAGCGCTCGCGCAAGAACTCAGTCTCACCGTGCCCACCTTGCCGTGGCATACGCAGCGCGACCGCATCGCCGAAACGGCGTCGCTGTTCGGCATGCTGATCGGCACGCTCGGCAAGATCGCGCGCGATATCTCCCTGCAGATGCAAACTGAAATCGACGAACTGGCCGAGCCCGTCGCGGCCGGCAAGGGCGGTTCGTCGACGATGCCGCACAAGCGCAATCCGGTGGGCTGCGCAGCGGTGCTGACCGCCGCGACGCGCGCCCCGGGACTCGTTGCCACGGTATTTGCCGGCATGGTGCAGGAGCACGAGCGTGCGCTCGGCGGCTGGCAAGCCGAGTGGGATGCCTTGCCGGACCTCGCGCGCCTCGCAGGCGGCGCGCTCGTCAACATCGGGCAGATCGCGGCGGGTCTGAACGTCAACATGCCGCGTCTGGCCGCGAATCTCGACGTCACGCACGGCTTGATTCTCGGCGAAGCAGTCATGCTCGCACTCGGTGACAGCATCGGCCGGCTCGACGCGCATCATCTGGTGGAGCGCGCGTCGAAGGCCGCGATCGCCAACGGCACGACGCTCTTCGAGGTCCTGTCAGCGGACTCCGCCGTGACCGACCATCTTCCGCTCGAGCGCTTGCAGCAACTGCTCGATCCCGCACAATACGTCGGCCAGGCGCACGCATACGTGGACGCCGCGCTGGCACTTCACACCACGCGCGCCCAGCGCGCCCATTCCAAGGAGTAACCGGCATGCCTTACGCCGCAGTCAACGGCACCGAGCTTCATTATCGAATCGACGGCGACCGTCACGGCAACGCGCCGTGGATCGTGTTGTCGAATTCGCTCGGCACTGATCTGTCGATGTGGACGTCGCAAGTCGCGGCGTTGTCAAAGCACTTCCGCGTGTTGCGCTACGACACGCGCGGTCACGGCCACTCCGAGGCGCCGAAGGGCCCGTACACGATTGAGCAACTGACCGGCGACGTGCTCGGCCTGATGGATACGCTCAAGATCGCCCGCGCGAATTTTTGCGGCATCTCGATGGGCGGCCTGACCGGCGTCGCATTGGCCGCGCGTCACGCGAATCGTCTGGAGCGTGTGGTGCTGTGCAATACGGCCGCCCGCATCGGCTCGCCCGAAGTGTGGGTGCCGCGTGCGGCGAAAGCCCGTACCGAAGGCATGCTCGCACTCGCCGACGCCGTCTTGCCGCGCTGGTTCACGGCCGATTACATCGAACGCGAACCGGTGGTGCTGGCGATGATCCGCGACGTGTTCGTGCATACCGACAAGGAAGGCTACGCATCGAATTGCGACGCAATCGACGCCGCCGATCTGCGCCCCGAAGCGCCCGGCATCAAGGTGCCGGTGCTGGTGATCAGCGGCACGCACGATCTGGCCGCGACGCCGGAGCAGGGCCGTGCCCTCGCTGAGGCCATTCCGGGCGCGCGTTACGTCGAACTGGACGCTTCGCATATTTCCAATATCGAGCAAACGGACGCTTTCACGAAGACCGTGCTCGACTTCCTGACGGAGCAGCGATGAACGACGAAGACCGCTACGAAGCCGGACTCGGAGTGCGTCGCGCGGTGCTGGGCAGCGCGCACGTGGACCGGTCGCTCGCGAATCGCACGGAAATGACGGACGAGTTCCAGAATTTCATCACCCGCTATGCATGGGGCGAAATCTGGACCCGTGAAGGTTTGCCGCGCCACACGCGCAGCCTGCTCACCATTGCGATGCTGGTCGCGGTCAATCGTAGCGAAGAGCTGGCACTACACCTGCGTGCCGCGAAGAACAACGGCGTAACACGCGAGGAAATCAAGGAAGTGCTGCTGCAAACCGCGATCTATTGCGGCGTGCCGGCGGCCAATTCGGCGTTCCACCTCGCCGACAAACTGTTCCGCGAAGACGACGCCGCAGCGAAGCCGTGAACGAAGGCGCGCGCTGCCAACACAGCGCGCGTTTTACACAGCCCTGCCTTCGCTTTCGCGCTCGCTCGACACCGCCGCCTCAGCCGGCATCCGCAGGCGCACCGCGCGCAACACCGTGTCCTTGATAACCTCACGCCAATGCGCGAGCGCGGCCTTGTCCATGAGCGGCTCCCCGAGAAACGCGCCCAACGTGTACTGATTGGCGTTATAGAAATAACCGAGCGACGCAATCGTCAGATACACGTCACGCGCATTGACGTCGGCACGAAAGACGTTTTGTGCCTTACCCGCATCCAGTACCTTCTGCACCACGGAAATCGCGTAGCCGGAAATCTCTTTCAGCTTTAATGATTTCTTCGCGTGCTTGCCCTGATGCAGATTCTCGCTCGACAGCAGCGTCACGAACTCCGGATGATCGAGGTAGTACTGCCAGACGAATTCGACCATCTGTTCGAGGCCATGCGCGGGGTCGTCGAGATCGAGATCGAGCCGGCTTTCGGCCTCGTTGAACTGCGTGTAGATGGTTTCCAGCACTTCGACAAACAACTGTTCCTTGCTGCCGAAGTAGTAGTAGATCATGCGGTCGTGCGAACGCGCGGCCTTTGAAATACTTTCGACGCGGCCGCTCGCATAGCCCTGTTTCGCAAAGACCTTGATCGCCGCTTTCAGAATCTTGGCGCGCGTGTCCTGCGCCTGTTTCGCACGGATGCCGGTAGCGCCCGGTTTGCGGGCGGCAGTGGGACTCATGGCGGCCTCGGTTTCTTTGTTAGCGTCAGGTTGAACCACATGCGCCGCGGCCGGTGAAACACGGGCGCGCTTTCATGATACCGCCCGCGCCACACGCTGCGTAGCGCGCTGCAGGATCATGTGCTTCGGCGTAAATTGGCTCGTGCTCCACGCGAGGATGCTGCGCCGCAGCATCCGGACTGACGCCCGGAAAGACGTTGCGCAGTCTATTTTGATCGAGTAAATTTCACACATGTTTGGTGTAGCGAATACTACATGAACGGTGAGTGACCGCAACACGAAAAAATATGGATCACGCGAAAACCCCTTTAAACAAGGGTGTTTCGGCAGCTGGGCAGGACCGGTTGTAATGTCGTCGTATGGGAACCCCACCATGACAGAACATACGAAGGTCGATTTCGGTGCGGAAAGCGTCGATGGCGAGATCGCCTCGACGCCGGGTCCGACCGTGCTCGAGAAGGCGGCGCCGCGTAGCGAGCGGATGGCGTCGAACAAGATCGAATGCAACGCCTGTCCGGTGTTGTGTCAGATATCGGAAGGCCGCACCGGTGCGTGCGATCGCTATGCCAATGCAGAGGGACGGCTGATCCGCGTCGATCCGGTGGTGTTTCTTTCGCGTGCGGCTTTGGCGCCGGAAGCGATTGCAAACTCCGCGGACGCTACGGTCGAATTTGGTGCATCTTCAGAAGCGCACGATCCTGCTGCGCAACAGGCGCTCTTTGTTACCGGTGTCGGTGCATCGTCCACCTATCCCGACTACAAGCCCGCGCCGTTCATCGTGTCTTCAAAGCTCGACGACGTCGATATGATCACCGTCGTGACCGAGGGCATTTTCAGCTATTGCAGCTTCAAGGTGAAGATCGATACCGATCGCTTCCTTGGCCCTGAGCAATCGAACGTGCGGTGCCATGGCGAAATCGTCGGCCATGTGACCACGGCTGAATATGGCTCGCAGATGCTGAGCCTGGGCGGTGTGCATCATCTGACCGGTGGCAGCAAGAAAGAAGGCCGCGTCACCTGCGACATGATGCTCGCGCTCGGCAATAAGGAAGCAGTGGAATTGAGCATCGACGGCGGCGCGAGCCTCGTGATCCGCGCGGGCGCGGCGCCGATTGTCGACGGTGTCGAAGAACAGCGTATGCGCGTGGGCTGCGGATCGGCCACGATCGGCATCTTCGCCAAGCAGTGGTTCGGCCACGTCGACGAAGTGGTCGTGGTCGACGATCACATCACAGGCGTGCTGACCGAACATCAGGCGGGCCGCTGTCTCGGCATGACCCGTTCAGGTCTGAAGATTCGCGGGCGCAAGTCGACGCCAGGCCGTTATTTTCAGGTGGCGAATCCCGGCACCGGTTGGGGCGGCACCGATATTCAGGATCCCATGGCGATCGTCGAAGGCTTCGATCCTGATGTGGCGAGGGCCGGCATGCGCTTGCTGATGGTGTCGACGACCGGTGAGCACGCGCAATGGTATGAGCTCGATCAAAGTCTCGTGCCGCGGATTGCGCCGATGCCGGACGCGGTACGCAGCACGGTCGAGCGGATTGGCGAGAATTGCGAGCCGTCGCTCGCGACCGTGCTGTTTCTGGGTGGCGCGGGCGGCAGTCTGCGAGCGGGCGCAACGGAGAACCCGGTCCTCTTGACGCGCGCAATCAAACAGAAGCTGGTGAACGTGACCTGCGGTGGCGCGCCGGCCTACGTGTGGCCGGGCGGCGGCATCACGGTCATGGTGGACGTGTCGCGCATGCCCGATCGATCATTCGGCACCGTGCCAACGCCCGCGATCGTCGCGCCGATCGAATTCACCATGACGTATGACGCGTATCGCGATCTCGGCGGTCATCTCGATGCGGTGCGTTCAATGGAAAGCGTGCTGGCGAATGGTCCGGAACATACTGAAGGCGCGCCGCTCGCCCGCCGTATCCTGGCGCGCAATCCCGACAATCCATGGCCGCCCGTCATGCTGCCCACACCATGAACGCAACCCGCACCCGGCTCGACGCGACCCGCTGGCATTGGCAGCATGGGCCGATCGATCTGATCCTCAGCGCGGACGGCGAACCCACGGCGGTGCAGGCCGCGTATGAAGCCTGCTGGGCGCGTTTCGTCGGCGTGTTGCCCGAACTGGTCGGCGAACTGAAACTGCTGCGCCAGCCTGTGCCGCGCGCAGCAGCGCTCGCCGACTGCGCGCTAAACGGCGACGTAGCCCGCCGCATGTGGGGCGCCTGTCACCCGCATCGCGCGCGCTACATCACGCCGATGGCGGCCGTGGCGGGCAGTGTCGCGGATGAATTGATCGCGGCGTTCGCCCGCAAAGGCATCGCGCGCGCCTTCATCAACAACGGCGGCGACATCGCACTCTATTTGACCGAAGGACAGCAGTACCGTGTCGGCGTATTCGCCGATCTGGCGAACTATTCAGGCGCGAAGCAAGTGGGCGACCAACCGCTCGACGCGAACCTGACGCTCGACGCAGCTACGCCGGTTCGCGGCATCGCGACAAGCGGCTGGCGCGGCCGCAGCTTCAGTCTCGGCATAGCCGACAGCGTGACGGTGCTTGCCCGTAACGCCGCCACTGCCGACGCCGCCGCGACGGTGATCGCCAACGCCGTGAACCTGGACCATGCGAACATCGTGCGCCGTCCGGCTTCGTCGTTGAAAGACGATAGCGATCTCGGCAACATGCTGGTGACCGTGGACGTGCCGCCCTTACCGCAGCCACTGATCGATTTCGCCCTCGCGCGAGGTGTCGAAGCCGCGCGGCGTTTGCGGCAAAACGGCTTGATCGAAGGCGCCGCGCTGTTCCTGCAAGGGCGCACGCGAGTCGCCGGCATTCATGGCAGTTGCGCGTTGCCCGCGCCGCATGCCCACACTCTAACGGAGGCTCCGTGTTCGAAATACGCCGCGTGCTGACGCACGTCGAAGACATCTTTCACGAGTTTGGTCCCGCGCCCGCGCAGCCGTTGCGGCGCGGCGCGATTGCCGCGGTGATGACGAATCCGTTCGCGGGGCGCTACGAAGCGCAAATCGAACCAGCGATGGAAGCGCTCAAGCCCATCGGCTTCGATATGGCGCAAAGGCTGCTCGCCGCCATGGCGGTGCCGCACGCGTCAATCGAAAGCTATGGGAAAGGCGCGATTGTCGGCTCTCGCGGCGAACTCGAGCATGGCGCGCTGTGGCACGTTCCCGGCGGCTACGCGATGCGTGAACTGCTCGAGAAAAACGGTGTGCCCACCAACGCCATCGTGCCGTCGACCAAGAAAGTCGGCGCGCCGTCCACCGCGCTCGACGTGCCGCTCACGCACGTCAATGCAAGCTACGTGCGCAGCCACTTCGACGCGATCGAAGTGCGCGTGCCCGGCGCCCCCGCCGCGGACGAACTGGTGTATATCCTCGTGATGAGCACGGGACAGCGCGTGCATGCGCGCGTCGGCGGCCTCGCCAAAGAGGCGATTGTCGGCAAGGACGGCTTGCGCTAAGCGCCCGTTCCCCCGTTGCGCCGTTTGCAGACTACAGAATAGTTGGACCCCATCACGGAGAGCGAAATGGCAATCAAGCTTCGCAAGCTGGTCGTGCAGGTCGATGAAACACGCATTGAAATGGGGCAATCCGTCGAGCCGCCGGCACGCCGCGCGGTCGCGATGGCGGTGATCGACAACCCCTACGCAGGCCGCTATGAGGCAAAGCTCGACGCGCTGATCGAGGCGGGTGAGGAACTGGGCGCGCTGCTCGGCAACAAGTGCGTCGAGGCGCTCGGCATCAAACCGGCAGAGGCACAAAGTTACGGCAAGGCGGCGATTGTCGGGGAAGCCGGCGAACTGGAGCATGCGGCGGCGATCCTGCATCCGAAACTCGGCGCACCGTTGCGCACAGCGGTCGAGAAGGGCGCGGCGCTGGTGCCGTCGGCGAAGAAAATGGGTACGCTTGGCACCGCGATCGACGTGCCGCTCGGCCACAAGGACGCGGCCTTTGTGCGCAGTCACTTCGACGCGATCGAAGCGCGCATCTCCGACGCGCCGCGCGCGAACGAAATCGTCGTAGCCGTCGCAGTCACGGCGTCGGGCCGGCCGCTGCCGCGCATCGGCGGTTTACAGGTCAGTGAGATCAAGGGCGAAGACGGTTTGCGCTGACTTATTTCAAGGGTCGCAATGCTTTCGAATTTGCTGGTTCAGCTGGTCAACGGACTCGCCGACGCGTCGACGCTGTTTCTCGTCGCCGCTGGCCTGTCGTTGATCTTCGGCGTCACGCGCATCGTGAATTTTGCGCACGGCTCGTTCTATATGTTCGGCATCTATGTCGCGTATAGCATCGCGAGCCGCTTCGGTCATACGGCGGCTGGATTCTGGCTGTCGGTGCTGGCGGCGGCGCTGGTTGTCGCGGTGCTCGGCGCGCTCGTCGAAATGATCGTGTTGCGGCGCATTTATCAGGCGCCCGAGTTGTTTCATCTGCTGGCCACCTTTGCGCTCGTGCTGATCTTTCGCGACGCCGCGCTCTGGCTATGGGGCCCCGAAGACCTGTTCGGCCCGCGTGCGCCGCATCTGGCGGGTGCGGTCGATTTCCTCGGCCATCCGCTGCCCACGTACGATATCGCGCTGATTGTGATCGGGCCGGCGGTGTTGCTGCTGCTCTGGTATGCGCTGACGCGCACGCGCTGGGGCACGCTGGTGCGAGCCGCCACGCAGGATCGCGAGATGCTCGGTGCACTCGGCATCAATCAGGCGTGGTTGTTTACCGGTGTGTTTTTCGTCGGCGCGTTTCTCGCCGGCCTCGGCGGCGCGCTGCAAGGCCCGCGGATGTCGGCGAATCTGTCGCTGGATCTGGAGACCATCGGCAATGCGTTTGTCGTGGTGGTAGTCGGCGGCATGGGCTCGATTCCGGGCGCCTTCGTCGCCGCGCTGTTGATCGCGGAGATCAAGGCACTGTGCATCGGCATCGGACACGTGTCCCTGTTCGGGATCGGTTTGTCCTTGAGCCGCTTCACGCTGGTTGCCGAATTCGTGGTGATGGCGGTGGTGCTGGTGGTGCGGCCCTGGGGCCTGCTCGGCCGGGCGAGTGCCGCGGTACGCGGGATGGCGGCGCCCGAAACGCCTTTGAGGCCCGCGGGCAAGCGTCTGAAATGGCTGGCCGCGATAGCGTTGGTGATCCTCGTGCTCGCGCCGCTTGCGGCCAATGCGTTCCCTTACATGCCGGTGCTGCTGGTGGAAATCCTGATCGCCGTGCTGTTTGCAACCAGTCTGCATTTCATCATGGGGCCGGGCGGCATGCATTCGTTCGGTCATGCCGCTTACTTCGGTCTCGGCGCATACGGCGCCGCGCTGTTCCTTAAAGTCCTGAATCTGCCGATGGAAGCCGCGCTGCTGCTCGGACCCCTGCTTGCGGTAGCCGGCGCGCTGGTGTTCGGCTGGTTCTGCGTGCGGCTCTCCGGCGTCTATCTCGCCATGCTGACCCTTGCGTTCGCGCAGATCGTCTGGTCGGTGGTGTTTCAGTGGGACGACGTGACGGGCGGCAGCAATGGCGTTCTGGGTTTGTGGCCGTCGAACTGGCTGGCTTCGCCGGTGGCTTTTTACTATCTGACGCTGGCATGCGCGGTGATCGGCGTGGGGCTGCTGCGCAAAATGCTGTTCTCGCCGCTAGGCTACGCGATGCGGGCGTCGCGTGATTCCGGGTTGCGCGCCGAGGCAATCGGTATCGACGTCAAGCGCGTGCAATGGGCGGCCTTCGTGATCGCCTCGCTGTTTTGCGGGCTTGCCGGGTCGCTGTATGCGTTTTCCAAGGGCACGATTTCGCCTGAAGTGATCAGCGTGAGCCGTTCCGTGGATGGCCTCGTAATGGTGCTGCTCGGCGGCCTGCAGACCCTCACTGGCCCGATTGTCGGCGCGGCCGTTTTCACATGGTTGCAGGACACCGTGGCGAGGCAGACCGACTACTGGCAGGCGCTGCTTGGCTTAGCGATTCTTCTGCTGGTGATCGCGTTTCCGCAAGGGATTGTCGGCTTCATCCGCGAGCGTTTCGGGGATGACGTTGCGGACGCGGCTGACCAAAGCGCTGCC
Organism: Paraburkholderia fungorum; assembly: GCF_046027215.1. Lineage (GTDB taxonomy): Bacteria > Pseudomonadota > Gammaproteobacteria > Burkholderiales > Burkholderiaceae > Paraburkholderia > Paraburkholderia fungorum_D. The sequence continues at coordinate 11,428 of NZ_JAQQEN010000002.1, forward strand.
ACACCGAGGCCAGGCGCGCCAGCGATCAAGGAGGGACTATGAGCCTGCTGCGCGTCACAGGTCTCTCCAAATCGTTCGGTGGCCTGAAGGCCGTCGACGATGTTTCCTTCGATCTCGAAGCCGGTCAACTGCTGGCCCTGCTGGGCCCGAACGGCGCGGGCAAATCGACCTGCTTCAACATGGTCAATGGCCAGCTGACACCTTCGTCCGGTTCGATCCGGCTCGACGATCACGAACTGGTCGGCATGCGGCCACGCGATATCTGGCGACTCGGCGTGGGCCGCACGTTTCAGATCGCCGCGACCTTCAATTCGATGACCGTGCTCGAAAACGTGCAGATGGCCCTGGTGTCGCGTGAGCGCAAGACCTTCGGCTTGTGGAAACCCGCCAGTTCGCGCTATGCCGACGAGGCTTTCGCGCTTCTGGAGCAGGTCGGCATGGCCGCCGACGCAAAGCGCGCCTGCGGCGTGCTCGCGTATGGCGACGTGAAGCGCGTCGAACTGGCGATCGCGCTGGCCAATCGCCCCAGGCTACTGCTGATGGACGAACCCACCGCCGGCATGGCGCCCAAGGAGCGCAACGAATTGATGGCCTTGACCAAACGCCTCGTCACGGAACACCGGATCGGCGTGCTGTTCACCGAGCACAGCATGGACGTGGTATTCGCCTACGCCGATCGCATGATCGTGCTCGCCCGCGGCAAACTGATCGCCGAGGGCGACGCCGAAACGATTCGCAACGACGTACGCGTTCAGGAAGTCTATTTCGGCACCGGCAAGACGTTCCAGCCGCGTGCGCCGCTGCATGAAGCGGCAGGGGCTCAGCGAGACCAAGGGGCGCTGCAATGAGCGAGCCGATGCTGAAGGTCTCCGGCCTCAACGCGTTTTACGGTCGCGCGCACATCCTGTTCGACGTCGGTCTCGAAGTAGGCCGGGGCGAAGTGGTGGCGCTGATGGGCCGCAACGGCGCGGGCAAATCCACGACGATGAAAGCCGTCATGGGCCTGCTGCCGCGCCGTCAGGGCGAAGTGCGGTTTCGCGGACAGAACATCACGGCGTTGCCGCCGTACCGGATTGCGCGCATGGGCATGGGCTTCGTTCCCGAAGACCGGCGTGTGTTCGCCGATCTCACCGTGATGGAAAATCTCGACGCCGGCCGTCAGCCGCCACGCGAAGGCGCGCCGCAATGGACGCCCGAAAAACTGTTTCGCCTGTTTCCCAATCTCGGCGAAATGCCGAAGCGCCCCGGCGGGCAGATGAGCGGCGGCGAGCAGCAGATGCTGACGGTATCGCGCACGTTGATGGGCAATCCCTATCTGGTGTTGCTCGATGAACCATCCGAGGGCGTGGCGCCCGTGATCGTCGAGCAGATGGCGAACATGATTCTGGAACTCAAGCGCGAAGGGCTGTCGATTCTGTTGTCCGAGCAGAACCTGCACTTCGCCGAGCTGGTCAGCGACCGCGCGTATGTCCTTGAAAAAGGGCAGATTCGCTTTAGCGGCACGATCGGCGAACTTGCGCAAAACGAAACAGTGAGGCGCGCTTATCTGAGCGTGTGAATCCATCAGCGCGACCGCGTGCAGGTAGGCAGGCATGCGGCGCCGGGCAGTCGTTGCGAAAGGAGAGGCAGATGGCAGCAGAGACGTTGACAGGCTTGTCGGGCAAGGTCGCGGTAACGAACATCGGTCTGCTGTTATCCGGCGACATCGACCGGCCGATTCTCGATGCCACTACGCTGGTGATCGACGACGGTGTGATCGTTGCGCTCGGCAAGGAGAAAGACTGCGATCTCGAAGGCGCGCGTACCACTGTCGATTGCAAGGGCACCACGGTGGCGCCCGGCCTGATCGATTCGCACGTGCATCCGGTATTCGGCGACTGGACACCCCGGCAGAATCAGATGGGCTGGATCGAATCGAATCTGAACGGCGGCGTGACGACAATGATTTCCGCCGGTGAAGTTCATTTACCTGGCCGTCCGAAAGACGTGCTCGGTGTAAAAGCCCTCGCGATTACGGCGCAACGTTCGTTTGAAGGAATGCGCGGCGCGGGTGTGGGTGGCGGCGTGAAAGTGATGGCCGGGGCACCGGTGATCGAGAAGGGCATGGTCGAGGAGGACTTCAGGGAGCTCTCGGAAGCGGGCGTGAAGCTGCTCGGCGAAGTCGGCCTCGGCAGCGTCAAGGGCGGCGAGGAAGCCGCGCAGATGGTGGCGTGGGCTCGCAAGTACGGCATTCAAAGCACGATTCACACGGGCGGCCCGTCGATTCCCGGCTCGGGGCTGATCGATCGCGACGTGGTGCTCGCCGCCGATGCCGATGTGATCGGTCATATCAACGGCGGCCATACCTCGCTGTCGTACCGGCATGTCTGCGACCTGTGCGAACAATCGAGCCGCGCGCTGGAAATCGTCCACAACGGCAATGAGCGGATCGCGTTGCTCACCGCGCGCCACGCGATCGAACTGAAATGTCCGCACCGGATCATTCTCGGCACCGATAGCCCCGCGGGTTCGGGCGTGCAACCGCTCGGCATTCTGCGCATGATCGCGCTGATCTCGAGCCTCGCTGACATTCCCGCTGAAATCGCCTTCTGCTTTGCGACCGGCAACACGGCGCGGCAACGCAATCTGCGCCAGGGTTTAATCGAAGTGGGCCGTCCCGCCGACCTCGTGTTCATGGACCGCGCGCAGCACACGGCGGCGGATACGTTGCTGGAAAGCGTGCAACTCGGCGATATACCGGGCGTCGGCATGGTGATGATCGACGGCTTGATTCGTTGCCGGCGCAGCCGCAATACGCCGCCGGCGACCGAAGTGCCGGTGGTCATATGAGCGCGGCGCGCACGCCGTCGATATCTTCGTGAGCCACCCGTCATGAGTCGTCCGGCCACCCTGACGCTGAACGTCAACGGCGCGACGCATCGGCTTTACGCCGATGCCGACACGCCTTTGCTTTACCTGTTGCGCAACGACCTGGCGCTGAACGGGCCGAAATTCGGCTGCGGCCTCGGCGAGTGCGGCGCGTGTACGGTGCTGCTCGACGGCATGCCGACGCGCTCGTGCGTGACGACCGCCAAGGTGGCCTTGGGCCACGAGATCACCACGCTCGAAGGACTCGGTACGCGTGCGGCGCTACATCCGGTGCAGCAGGCATTTATCGAGGAGCAGGCCGCGCAGTGCGGCTACTGCCTGAACGGCATGATCATGACCGCCAAAGCGCTGCTCGATCGCGATCCGCATCCGAGCGACGAGACGATTCGCCGCGAGTTGTCGCGCAACCTCTGCCGCTGCGGCACGCACGTCGAAATCGTGCGCGCGGTGCAACGCGCCGCTGAATTGCTCGCCGCGCAAGCCGCCATGCGGGACGGAGCGCGCGTATGACCGGGCCGGATTTCAGCGTGGATCGCCGGTCGGCACCCTTGTCGCGGCGAGCACTCTACGATGCGCAAAACGTTCTGATCGTCACCCGTGAACCGCAGGCGCCGGTCAAGCCGGCGATCGGTCAGCCGGGGTCGCGTTCGTCTTTTGTGCCGACCGAAGCCGACCTGTTCCTCGTCGTACGCGACGACGGCAGCGTGATCGCGTTCAACGGTCACGTCGATCTGGGTACGGGTATCGGCACGGCGCTGGCGCAAATCGTCGCGGAAGAACTCGACGTGCCGTTGACGCGCGTGTCGGTGGTGCTTGGACACACCAACGAAGCGCCGAATCAGGGGCCGACAATCGCGAGCGCGACGATTCAGATTTCCGCGGTGCCGTTGCGGCATGCCGCGGCGCAGGCGCGACAGTTCCTGCTCGCTGAAGCGGCTGTGCGCTTTAAGGTCGGCGCCGATATGCTCGACGTACGCGACGGCGTGGTTCATTGCCGTGGCGGTGACAGCAAGGGCATCAGCTATGGCGAATTGATCGCGGGACGACGCATCGAACTGAGCCTCGCCACCGATGCACCTTTGAAATCGCCCGACGCATACCGGATTGTCGGCAAGAGCACGCCACGCGTGGACATTCCCGCCAAAGCAACTGGAGAGCTGAGCTTTGTCCACGACGTGCGTGTGCCGGGCATGCTGCACGGACGCGTCGTGCGGCCACCGTATGCGGGCGTGGCGCAGGGCGAATTCATGGGCAACAGCCTGCTGCATGTCGACGAAGAATCAATCCGCGACTTGCCCGGCATTGTCAAAGTGGTGGTGATTCGCGATTTTGTCGGCATCGTGGCCGAGCGTGAAGAAGTCGCGCAGCAGGCAGTGAAACGGCTGAACGTGCAATGGAAGCCGGTGGAAGGTTTGCCGCCGCTCGAAACGAGCGAGCAGGTGGAAGCCGCATTGCGTGCCAATCCTTCAAAGCGGCGCGACCTCGTGATTGAAGGCGACGTGGATGCGGCGCTCGCTGGAGAGGACACGCACTCGCTCGAACGGACCTACGTGTGGCCGTTCCAGATGCATGCTTCGATTGGGCCGTCCTGCGCGGTGGCCGACTATCGCGACGGGACGCTGAAGGTCTGGTCCGGCACGCAGAATCCCCACTCGCTGCGCGCCGATCTCGCGTTGCTAATGACGCTGGACGAAGCGCACATCGAGATCGTGCGAATGGAAGCCGCCGGCTGCTACGGCCGCAATTGCGCGGACGATGTCGCCGCCGATGCCGCGTTGCTGTCGCGCGCAGCTGGCAGTCCGGTGCGCGTGCAACTATCGCGCGAGGATGAGCACGCGTGGGAACCGAAGGGCGCCGCGCAGCTGATGGACGTGCGTGGCGCACTCGGCGCCGACGGTCAACTGGCGGCGTATGACTTCGCGACACGTTATCCGTCGAACGATGCGCCCACGTTGGCGCTGCTGCTGACCGGCACGATTTCCGCCCAGCCTCAGGTGTTCGAAATGGGCGACCGCACGGCCGTGCCGCCATACGATTACCGCACGATGCGCATCGTGTGCGACGATACGCCGCCGATCGTGCGGGCGTCGTGGTTGCGCGGCGTGTCCGCATTGCCGAACACATTCGCGCATGAATCCTTTATCGACGAACTCGCGGCCGAGGCGGGCGTCGATCCGATCGAATTCCGTCTTCAGCATCTGACCGATCCACGTGCAATCGATCTGGTCAAAGCGGTGGCCAGGCGAGCCGGTTGGGAACCGCGCAACGTGACGTTCAAGGATACGGAAGACGGCGACATTGCACGCGGCAGAGGCTTCGCCTACGCGCGCTACGTGCACAGCAAATTCCCCGGCTTTGGGGCGGCGTGGTCCGCTTGGGTGGCCGAGGTCGAAGTCAATCGCAGGAGCGGTGAACTCGCGGTGACGCGCGTCGTGGTCGGCCAGGACACCGGCACGATGGTGAATCCGGACGGTGTGCGTCATCAGATACATGGCAACGTGATTCAGGCGACCAGCCGCGCGTTGAAAGAGCGCGTGACGTTCGGCGAGAACGCGGTGACGAGTCAGGAGTGGGGCGCGTATCCGATCCTGACGTTCCGCGAGGTGCCCGTGATCGACGTGGTGATGATGCCGCGCCATGGCGAGCCGCCGATGGGCACTGGCGAATCGGCGTCGTTACCGGGCGCGGCGGCGATCGCCAATGCGTTGTACGACGCGACCGGCGTGCGTTTTCGGCGGCCGCCGTTCACGCCTGAGACGATTCGCGCGGCGTTGGCCGACGCGCAAGCCGAAGAGACGGCGGCGCGCAAAAAGAAGCGCTGGCGATTCGGGTTGCTTGGCGCATTGGCAACCGGCGTGGCGGGATGGCTCGGTGGGCTCGCGTTAGCGCCGCATGCCATTGCGCCGATTACGCCGCCGCTTGCGAGTGCGTTTGCGCCGGAACTGGTCGCGCGCGGCAAGCTGCTCGCGTCGCTCGGTAATTGCACCGTTTGCCATACCGCGCACAACGGCGTGCCGAACGCCGGCGGCAAACCGCTCGATACGCCGTTCGGCACCGTCTATAGCACCAACCTCACGCCCGACGGACTGACCGGCATTGGCACCTGGTCGCTCGAAGCATTCATGCGCGCGATGCGGCAGGGCATCAGCCGCGACGGGCATCGGCTGTATCCCGTGTTTCCGTACACGTCGTTCCAGAACACGTCCGACGACGACCTGAAAGCGCTCTACGCCTACCTGATGGCGCAAACGCCGGTGCGCTCACGCCCGCCGCAAACGAAGCTCGCCTATCCGTTTAGCGTGCGTCCGCTGATGGCCGCGTGGAACGGGCTCTTTCTCGGCCGCAACACTTTCACTGCGAGCGCGACGCAAAGCGCGCAATGGAATCGCGGCGCGTATCTGGTGAACGGTCTCGGCCATTGCAGCGCATGCCACACGCCGCGCAACGCGCTGGGCGCTGAGAAAACCGGTGCGGCGTTCATGGGCGGCGGTATGGCGGAGGGCTGGGAAGCGCCGGCGCTGTCCACGCTTTCGAACGCGCCCGTGCCCTGGAGCGAAGACGAACTGTTCAGCTATCTGCGCTATGGCCACGCGCCGCTGCATGGCGTGGCCGCCGGACCGATGGCGCCGGTCGTCAGCGATCTGGCGGTGCTGCCCGACAGCGATATTCGCGCGATGGCGGCGTATCTGGCCTCGCTCAATCCGCTTGAGCCGAATGCCGATCCGCAGGGCCTTGCGCGTCAATACGAGCAGGCCAGCACGATAACGGGCGCTGGCACCGCGAACGGCCTTGGCGCGCGACTCTTCGACGGTGCGTGTGCCGCCTGTCATCACACCGGCAGCGGGCCGCAATTGTTCGGCGCGCATCCTTCGCTGGCGCTTAACACGAACTTGCACAGCGCGACGCCCGATAATCTGATTCGCGTGATTCTGGAGGGCATCGGCTCGCCTGCGCGGCCCGAACTCGGTACGATGCCGGCTTACCGCGACAGTTTCAACGATGCCCAGGTCGCGGAACTTGTGTCCTGGCTGCGTCAGCAGTTCGCTGGCGGCAAGCCGGCCTGGCAGGACGTGGCGGCGAGCGTCGCCAGAATTCGTGCGATGCCGCGGGCCGATTGAAGCCTAAGCAACCTAAGCAGCCAGAACGCCTGATAAAAACTACCGGCATTCCCGCAATCCTTTTGATAACGGAGAAACGCATGACCACGCGCGCAGGATGGATTTCTCGCATGACAATTTCCACGGTTTTATCGCTTGCTGCGGTGGGCGCGAGCGCACAGCAGACCATCAAGATCGGCGAAATCAACAGCTATAAGGCGCAACCGGCCTTTCTCGGTCCTTACAAGAACGGCTGGAATCTCGCGCTGGAGCAGGTGAATGCCGCGGGCGGCGTGCTTGGCAAACAGCTTGAAGTAGTGTCGCGCGACGACAACGGCAATCCGGGCGACACAATCCGTGTCGCTCAGGAGTTGATCGCGCGCGAACAGGTGCAATTGCTGTTTGGTGGTTTCCTGTCGAACACCGGCCTCGCGCTGACCGATTTCGCGAAGCAGAAGAAGATTTTCTTCCTCGCTGCCGAGCCACTGACCGACAAGATCGTATGGGCTGACGGCAACAAATACACGTACCGTTTGCGTCCGTCGACGTATATGCAGGTGGCGATGCTGGTGCCGGAGGCGGCGAAGTTAAAGAAGAAGCGCTGGGCGCTGGTGTATCCGAACTACGAGTACGGACAGTCGGCGGTGGCGACCTTCAAGAAGTTGCTGACCGCTGCGCAGCCCGATGTGCAATTCGTTGTTGAGCAGGCGACGCCGCTTGGCAATGTTGACGCGGGCGCGGTCACACAGGCGATTGCCGATGCGAAGCCGGATGCGATTTTCAATGTGCTGTTCGGGGCTGATCTTGGCAAGTTCGTGCGCGAGGGGAACACGCGCGGGTTGTTCAAGGACCGCAGCGTGGTGTCGTTATTGACGGGCGAGCCGGATTATCTTGATCCGTTGGGGGCGGAGGCGCCGACTGGCTGGATCGTGACCGGGTATCCGTGGTATTCGATCGATACGGCGGCGAACAAGAAGTTTGTCGATGCCTATCAGGCGAAGTATCACGACTATCCCCGACTCGGGTCGGTTGTGGGGTATTCGGCTTTGATGTCGATTGCTGATGGGATCAGGAAAGCTGGGTCGACCGATTCGGATAAGCTCGCTGCCGCGTTTAAGGGACTCTCGGTTGAGACGCCTTTCGGGCCGATTACTTATCGGGCGCAGGACAATCAGTCGACGATGGGGGCGTTTGTTGGGGTGACGGCCGTCAAGGACGGGAAGGGGGTGATGAGTTCTTATCGGTATATCGATGGAGCTAGTGTGCAACCTTCGGATGCAGAGGTTAGGAAACTGCGGGCAGCGGAATAGGGTTTTGTTGCGCGTAGCGCTGGATAGGTTTTTTTGCCTTTGGCGGCGGCATTATTGCTGGATGCCTACGGCGGTGGTTGTTTCATTTTTTATTGGTCTATTAGTGTTCCCCCTGTGCGGGGGGCACCTACTTTTCTTTGCCGGCCGCAAAGAAAAGTAGGCAAAAGAAAGCGGCTCACACCGCCAGCTCTTAAGCGGGTCCCCTGGCTTGGAGGGGATCGTGGCTCCGTAGAGATTGGCCCTCCGCACCTTCTTGCGTGAGTGACCAGGCCGTCATTCCTCCGGCGGCGCTGCGCGCGCCGGGGCGGTACTTCATCAAACCGCTGGTGTGTTTCGGCGCCTCGCCGAGGCGAAGCCGATGGCCCCCGCTACGCGCAAACGAAGCGCCAGGTTTCCCTGGCAGACCCATCCGCGACGCACGTAGTGCGGAGTGGGAGCGAATGACGGCTGTGTCACAGACACTAATGGACCGAGGTGTGATCCGTTTATCGCACCACCAGCCCCTCCAAGCCAGGGGACACACTTAAGAATTGGCGGTGTGAGCCGCTTTCTTTTGCCTACTTTTCTTTGCGGCGGCAAAGAAAAGTAGGTGCCCCCCGCACAGGGGGAACACTAATAGACCAATAAGAAAACAAGGAAAGGCCAACGCCACAGGCACAAGGAAAATGCCGCCGCCAAAGGCAAAAACCCCCATCCACCGCTACGCGCAACTACTCCTCTGCATCATGCTCAATAACAAACCGCTTCAAATAGGCAAGCACAGCGGCCTCCCCAGCCCGATGATCGGCGGTACTCCTGGACCCCGCATTCTCCTCATCGCCGAACAGACTGGAAGGCGCATTATGTACATCGACTTCCTGGCCTTCGCGAAACACGCGAATCTCATGAACATCTTCAGCGTACTCAGCGATCCAATGAACGCCTTCGATATGCGCGCCCGCGCGAATAGTCGGTATTTTCATGGACGTCTCCCGGCAGGTCGGACCACGGCGCCAACCCTTGCTATTACCATACGCCCTCCCGCCGGGCTGCGCGAGTCTAGTCAGGTAATTTCCTGAAGTTTCGCGGCGTCGCCGGCACGCTCCCAAATCTCTCGCCGCGCCACGCAGAAAGCGCGAAAACACCCGCCAGACGGTTCGTTCAGAGGAATCGGCCGGCCCCGGAAACGGTCTTCGGCACAGCTGTTGCTGGGCAACAAAAGCCAACCACCAAACTGGAGGACCGTCATGCCCGAACAGAAAACCATCAAACGTGCCCAAGCCGACAAACGCGCCGGCAAGGCCGCGAGCACCCAAGCGGGAGAATTCGTCAAGGAACAGGTCGATAAAGTCCGCGCCGGCAAGCACGGTGTGCGATCCGCCAAGCAGGCAATCGCCATCGGTCTTTCCGAAGCACGTCGCGCGGGCGTCGCCGTAAAGTCGCCGAAGAAAGGCACCGCGAGCAAGGCAACCCGCAAAAAGGCCGATCAGGACAGCGCCGCGGGTCAGCACGCGAGCACGGCGAAAAAGAGGGGGAGCAGCGAATCGACAGCCAAACGCTCACGCGCGGCAACCAACGCGCTCAAGCGCGAGAGCGGGGCCGGTGCATCGCACGCAGCCCTGTCGAAACAGACGAAATCGGCAGCGGCTAAACGTCCGGCAGCCAGCCGCTCGGCGGCAGCGAAAAAGGCCGCCTCAACCAAGGGCGCTGCGGGCCGTTCGGCGGCAGCCAAAAAGGCTGCGCACACGAGGGCCTCGCGCGCGCATCGCTGATGGTATACACCGCGCGCGCTTCAGGGACCGCGGCGCGGATCAACCTACGCGCCGCGGTTTTGACTGCCTTTACTGAACCGTCGCCAGCACGTCGCCCACGGTCTTGAAGATGTGCGCGATCTGCTCTTCGTTGATGATCAGCGGCGGCGAGAACGCGAGGATGTCGCCGGTAAAGCGCACCAGCACGCCCGCCTCGAAGCATTTGACGAACGCTTCATAAGCACGCGCGCCCGGCGCGCCTTCGCGCGGCTCGAGTTCGACGCCCGCGACCATGCCGAGGTTGCGGACATCCTTCACATGCTTCGCGCCGCGCAGTGAATGAGCCGCTGCTTCAAACGCCGGTGCGAGCGTTGCGGCGCGTTCGAACAGGCCCTCGCGACGGTACAGGTCGAGCGTCGCCACTGCTGCGGCAGCCGCGGCAGGGTGCGCCGAATAGGTGTAGCCATGGAACAGCTCGATCGCACCTTGCGCGCCCGCGTTGACGATCGTGTCGTGGATCGTGCGGCTCGCCGCCACCGCGCCCATCGGGATCGCTGCGTTGTTGATCGCCTTGGCCATCGTGATCAGGTCCGGCGTCACGCCGAAGTATTCGCTCGCCGTGGCCTTGCCCACGCGGCCGAACCCGGTAATCACTTCGTCGAAAATCAGCAGGATGCCGTATTTGGTGCAGATTTCGCGCAACTTCTGCAGATAGCCTTGCGGCGGAATCAGCACGCCCGTCGAGCCGGCAACCGGTTCGACAATCACAGCGGCAATCGTCGACGCATCGTGCAGCGTGACGATGCGTTCGAGTTCGTCCGCGAGATGCGCGCCCCATGCGGGCTGGCCCTTCGAAAACGCGTTGTGTTCGAGGTTATGCGTGTGCGGCAGATGATCGACCGCCGGCAGCAGCGCGCCCGAAAACGTCTTGCGATTCGGTGCGATCCCGCCGACCGAAATGCCGCCGAAGCCCACGCCGTGATAGCCGCGTTCGCGGCCGATCAGTCGCGTGCGTTGACCTTCGCCGCGCGAACGGTGGTAGGCGAGCGCGATTTTCAAAGCTGTATCGACCGATTCCGACCCCGAGTTCGTGAAGAAGATCCGGTCGAGGCCGCTCGGCATCAGCTCGGCAACCCGCGTCGCGGCTTCGAATGCGAGCGGATGGCCCATCTGGAAGGTCGGCGCGAAGTCGAGCGTGGACAGTTGCTGGGTGATCGCTGCGATGATCTCGTCGCGGCCGTGGCCGGCGTTCACGCACCAGAGACCCGCGCAGCCATCGAGCACCTCGCGCCCGTCCGTGGTGCGGTAATACATGCCCTTGGCCGATTCCAGCAGGCGCGGCGCAGCCTTGAACTGGCGGTTGGCGGTGAAGGGCATCCAGAAAGACGACAGGTCGTCGATGACGGGGCGCGAAGTCATGGTTTTCTCCTCGAAGTGGTCCCCCAAGGGGACTTCCTTCGGGGCGTAGCCAAAACTGTAGCGTTCGCGGTTTAATGGCGGCATAAACAGTTGAAGCGGTGTGGTGCTAACTGTGCTGGTGAAATTGCGGTAACTGTGACGATCGGCTCGGTAGCTTATCGGGCCGCAATTTCCACCCTTTTCGTCCTGACCATGATCGAACTACAACTTGAGCGCGACCGCCGTGCGGCGCCGACCCTTGTCGAGCAGGTGGTGCACGGCTTCGCGCATGCGATCGAGGCGCAATCGCTGCGCGCCGGCGCATTGCTGCCGTCGGTGCGGCAGTTGGCTCAGAGCCACGATTTGAGCACGTTTACGGTGACCGAGGCGTACAACCGTCTTGTTTCGATGGGGCTGGTGGTCGCCCGGCGCGGTTCCGGTTATCGCGTGGCGGCGCGCGCGCAGTCCGCGCGGGTTGCCGCAACCGACTGGCAGCCGCCGAGCCTGACCGCGACGTGGCTGCTGTCCGACGTATTCGCCGACCATTCGGTGCCGATCAAGGCCGGCGGCGGCTGGCTGCCCAACGAGTGGATCAACGAAACCGGTTTGCAGCACGCGCTGCGGGCGATGAGCCGGGTGCCGGCGGCGCGTCTCGGCGACTACGGGCATCCGTACGGGTTTGCGCCGCTGCGCGAGCGGATCGCCGAACAACTCGACCGGCGTGGCTTACCTGTCGACGTCTCCAACGTGCTGCTCACGCAAGGCGCGACGCAAGGGCTCGATCTGATCGTGCGCACGTTGCTGCGCGCGGGCGACACCGTCATCGTCGAAGATCCCGGTTATTGCAATTTGCTGCAGATTCTCAAACTCGCGGGTCTGGTCGTGCATGGCGTGCCACGCACGCCGGCGGGCGTCGATACGGAGATCCTCGAAGCGCTGGTCGCGCAATACAAGCCGAAGGCAATCTTCGTCAACACCACGCTGCAGAATCCGACCGGTGCGACCTTCGGCATGTCGGCGGCGTTCCGGCTGTTGCAGATCGCGGAGCGCCAGCGCATGTGGGTGATCGAAGACGACGTGAGCCGCGAACTCGCGCCACCCGGCGCGCCGCTCTTTGCCGCGATGGAGGGCTTGCAGCGCGTGCTATACGTGGGTGGCTTCTCGAAGACGGTGACGCCTGGGCTGCGCTGCGGTTACGTGGTCGCGGAGCGCGCGGTGCTGCGCGAACTGGCGCGCACCAAGATGGCGGTGGGTTTGACCTCGTCGGAGGCAATCGAGCGGATCGTCGACAAGGTGCTGCTCGAGGGGCGCTACGCGCGTCATGTCGAAGCGGTGAACGAACGGCTCAAGCTCGCGCATGCAACCGTTGAGGAGCGGCTCGATTCGCTGGGCCTCGAACTGTTTCACCGGCCACGCGCGGGCCTGTTTCTATGGGCACGTCTGCCGATCGAAGCGGAGCGCGCCGGTGAAGTGGCGATGGCGGCGCTCACGCACGGCATCTGGCTCGCACCCGGTTCGTATTTTCGCCCCGACGACGCGCCGAGCGCGTGGTTCCGTTTCAACGCACCCTATTCGACGGATGACGCGTTGTGGCGATTTATCGAGCGAGTCGGGCAGGGTGCGATTTAGAACTACGCTTTGGTTCCCTAACTAAACAGTCTCAGCACGATCGGATAAAGCGAGAGCACCAGCAGCAGCGCCATGACCACGTTGAAAATGCGCAGCCGCTTCGGATCCGACAGCACCCGGCGCATGGCGGTGCCGAAACCGGCCCACAGGCAGATGCACGGGAACCCAATTACGTAGAAGACGGCCGCCATGGCCACGGCGTTCAGGCTGTAACTCTCGCTGAGATGGATGGTCGTGGCGGCGGTCAGCACCATCATCCATGCCTTTGGATTGACCCACTGGAACGCAATCGCCTCGTAAAACTTCATGGGACGGCGTTCGCCTTTCTTCACCTTCAGTTCACCCGACGTGCCGATTTTCCACGCGAGATACAGCAGGTAAACGACGCTTGCGACTTCGAGCACCGTGTACAGCACGGGGAAGTGAACGAAGGCCTCACCCAGCCCGATCCCAACCGACAGCATCAATAGCACCACCCCCGCGCTGATGCCCGACACGTGCGGCAGCGTGCGGCGAAAGCCAAAGTTGACCCCGGAGGCCAGCAGCATGGTGTTATTCGGACCGGGCGTGATGCTGGTGACGAGCGCGAACAGAATGCCCGCGGGCAGTGCGCTGAGGCTGAGGTAGAACATAGGTGACTCCGGTCGATAGTGCCTTCAGGCATTCTAGCGACGTTCGCCGGTACAGCACCGGTACGGTTTGATGGATGATGTCCGGTACGGAGGTTGTCCTGACTGGTGGCGCGTTGATGCGCCGCGAACTGATCGCGCCGTTTTTGTATCGCAATGTATCTGCGCCTTCGGCAGATACATGAGGTTTCACTGGCGCTTCTGGCGGACACAAGCCAGATACGTCCACGGGGTCTAATCCTTCCACGCCAGACACGCAAACGGGCGTTTGCGGGAACAAACATTCTTCTGAGGTGGAAATCATGAAAGTCATTCAATCGCTTTTGGTCGCCGCTGTTGTCGCTCTCCCGGCGTTGTCGTTCGCACAATCGAATCAGCCGCTTACCCGTGCGGAAGTCCGCGCACAACTTGTCGAGTTGCAAAAGGCCGGCTACAACCCCGCCAGCGATCAGACGCAATATCCTCGCAACATTGAAGCAGCCCAGGCGCGAGTAAACGCCCAACAGAATCTTTCGGCGTCATCATATGGATCGTCGACCGCAGGCTCTTCAGCGTCTGGCTCGCACGTGGCCGACTCGCAAGTTGTCGGTCTTGGTCCGATTTATGCCAAGCCCTGACCCGATCTGATTGAAATTCATGAAGCGCATGCCGAATCCGGCACTGCGCTGGTGTCATTCATTAATAAGGAGAACAAGGTATGTCGGATGAGATCAATACCCGGCGGCGTCGTCTGCTGGGGACGGCAGTGGCTGGTATCAGTTTGATGGAACTGGGCCTGAGCGGACTCGCTCAAGCCCAGTCGAACGGTACGACAGACGGCACAAAGGCAGCAACGCGTGTGGCGTCGTTCGAAAACATTCGCCAGATCAACGCCGGAACGCTCAGCATCGGCTATGCAGAAGCGGGCCCGAAGAATGGCCCGCCGGTCATTCTGCTGCACGGCTGGCCTTACGATATTTACAGCTTCGCCGAGGTCACGCCGCTGCTTGCGGCCGCTGGCTATCGGGTCATCGTGCCGTATCTGCGGGGCTATGGGTCGACGCGGTTCCTGTCCGCGGATACGCCGCGTAATGGCCAGCAGGCGGTGGTAGCCGTCGACATCATTGCGCTGATGGATGCGTTGAAGATCGACAAGGCGATTCTGGGCGGCTTCGACTGGGGCGCGCGTACGGCGAATATCATCGCTGCGTTGTGGCCGGAACGATGCAAGGCCATGGTGTCGGTCAGCGGCTACCTGATCGGCAGTCAGGCGGGGAACCAGGCGCCGTTGCCGCCGAAGGCGGAGCTGGCGTGGTGGTACCAGTTCTATTTCGCCACGGAGCGTGGCTATAAGGGCTATGAAGCGAACCGCCACGATTTCAACAAGCTGATCTGGCAACTGGCGTCGCCGAAATGGAATTTCGACGATGCGACGTACGAGCGCTCGGCCCAATCGTTCAACAATCCGGATCATGTAGCGGTGGTGATTCACAATTACCGCTGGCGTCTGGGACTGGTCAATGGCGAGTCGCAATATGACGAGCTCGAAAAGCGTCTGGCGACGGCGCCTGCGATCTCGGTTCCCACCATCACCATGGAAGGCGATGCCAACGGTGCACCGCATCCCGATCCGGCGGCCTACGCAAAGAAGTTCACCGGCAAGTATGCGCACCGGAACATCGGCGGCGGCATCGGCCATAACCTGCCACAGGAAGCGCCGAAAGCGTTTGCCGACGCAATCATCGATGTCGCTCATTTCTAAACAGGCGTGACGTGGTCACCGGACTCGCATGACAGGGTCGCGCTGGTACGCCACAGCCCCAAGCTATAGAGATCGGCCGCGCCAACTGGCGGGGTCGATTTAGTATCGCAGAGTATCCATGTCCTGCTCAGTTAAAAAAAGCTTGCGTCGGATGGGGTTGGCGAAAACATGCAATCCGGCCTGATTGCAAAGCCGTTCAGGATGGGAAATAAGCGCTGATGCGCGCGCACTTTGGGTGTTTCCTGGTGGATTTTATAAATTGATCTGGATGGCTAATCAATGGGAGAGGGTGCCGGTTCCCGCGTCGCGGCGTATCAGCCACCATCGCCAGGCGTACTTAGGGCACGTCGTAGGCAAGAAAGCGGGTGATTTGCCATGAGCCGTCCGCTTGCTTGGTGAATACGTCCAGCCCGTATTCTTTCGATACCTCAGCCTTGGCCGCACCATTCAGGGGCGTAACCGTCAGCGTCCAGACCACGCGAACGACGGCCAGCTCGCCCGATACGATGATCTCCTTGATATCCGGCGAGTAACGAAAGCGCCGGGTTTTATCCGCTAACGAGCGGTGCAGGAGGTCGCACATATCGTGAGCGTTGCGCTCCGGTGCACCTCGATAGTCGTAGCGAAGATTCGGAGCGAACAGACCGCAGGCGGCCGTCGCATCGCCTGCGTTGAAATCGGCACTCCATTTCAGAAGCGCGGCGCGGATTGCGGCCTGCTCTTCGTCGGCTATTTGCGCCGATGCCGGCAGGCTCGCTGCGGCAGCTAGCAGCGCACCGCATGTCGAGGGCTTGACCCGCAGATGCATGGTTTCTCCCGTGCGGTGTTCTGGTTGAATGCATGGCTTGCCGACGTTTTGCAGCGTCGATTAAAACGCTGCTGCGGTTGCGACAAAATCAAGTCCGGAGACGCCGTACCGAACCCGGTCCGGCTTCTGGGCCAGCCGGCCCCGTGGTACGGCGTTTGCTCAGTTCAGATGTTTATATTGCAAGTTGCCGCCGATGCCTCGAACACCATCTACTTGCCAAAGGTGGAGCGCCCGGGAGGTTCGGGTATTGCACGAATTTCCGCGTGTGCTCGTCGTCGATGACAACGCCGGCGCCGCCGAAGCGCTCGCCACCTATCTGTCGTACGAAGGCGTGGAAGCCCGCAGCGCCGCCGGCTGCAGCGAGGCGCTGAGCTGCGTGCGGGACTGGGTGCCGGACGTGGTCGTCCTCGACATCATGATGCCGGAGCGCGACGGTTACGAAACCGCCAGCGCGCTGCGCCGCTACCTGCCGACGCATAGCCTCGGCATCGTCGCGTTCACGTCGCTCGACGAGGACCACGTCAGGGAAACCGGTAAAGCTCGCCACAATTTTGACGGTTATTGTCAGAAAGGCACGCCGCCGACCGTGCTGCTGGCGCTCATGCGGCAGCTCTGGCGCGAACAGCGTTGAGGTTGCCGGGTGGCGTCACGCCTGCGGGCGCAAACGCCGCACATGTCGCGCTCTTTGGAGGCGCGCCGCGCCGCTCATGCCGCGGCCACGCTCGCGCCCCGTCAGGCGGGGTTACCGGCGATCTGCCTGAGAATCGCTTCCATCAAGCCGGGAAAGCGCGCGTCCAGTTCCTCACGCCGTAGCGTGTTCTGATGCACGGTGCCGGCTACGCGCGTGCGTACCAGTCCGGCTTCGCGCAGGATACGGAAGTGATGGGACACGCTCGATTTGGGCCGGCCACCGTCGAGTTCGCCGCAGGTGGCCTCGGCCACGCTCGCAAGCTGCCGGATGATCTCGAGACGCACCGGGTCGCTGAGTGCGTGGAAGAGCCGCACGAGGGTGAAAGCCTCGGCGTCGGGATGGTTATAAGTTCGCATCGTGCAGATGATAAAGGTTTCTGCGATACTGGGTACTTCGATATTTATCGAACTACCGAACAAGCTTGTCCACCGGAGCCTCACCTGATGTCAGCATTATTCCAGCCCTACAAGCTCAAGGACGTCTCCTTGCGCAACCGCATCGCCATTCCGCCGATGTGCCAGTACGCCGCGGAAGACGGCCTCATCAACGATTGGCACCGCGTGCACCTCGCCGGTCTGGCGCGCGGCGGCGCGGGCCTCGTGATTGTCGAGGCGACGGCTGTTTCGCCTGAGGGCCGTATCACGCCGGGTTGCACCGGCATCTGGAACGATGCCCAGGCGCAGGCGTTCGTGCCCGTCGTGGCGTCGATCAAGGCGGCCGGTGCCGTGCCGGGCATCCAGATCGGTCACGCCGGCCGCAAGGCCAGCGCCAACCGGCCGTGGGAAGGCGACGACCATATCGCTGAAGGCGACAGCCGCGGCTGGCAGACCCTTGCCCCTTCGGCGATCGCCTTTGGCGCGCATCTGCCGCAAGTCCCGAAAGCCATGACGCTCGACGACATCGCGCGGGTGCGCGAAGACTTCGTGGCCGCCGCCAAACGGGCGCGCGACGCGGGCTTCGAATGGCTCGAACTGCATTTCGCGCACGGCTATCTCGCTCAGAGCTTCTTCTCGACGCACTCCAATCAGCGCGACGACGCGTACGGCGGCAGCCTCGAAAACCGCAGCCGTTTCCTGCTGGAAACGCTGGCGGCCGTGCGCAAGGTGTGGCCCGAACATCTGCCCTTGACCGCGCGTTTCGGCGTCATCGAATACGACGGGCGCGACGAGCAAACACTCGCCGAATCCATCGAGCTGGCGAAGAATTTCAAACGGGAAGGGCTGGATATGCTGAGCGTCAGCGTGGGCTTTTCCACGCCTGAGGCACAGATTCCCTGGGCGCCTGCGTTCCTCGCGCCGATCGCCGAGCGGGTGCGCCGTGAAGCGGGTATCGCGGTCTCTTCGGCATGGGGTATCGATACGCCGGAACTCGCCGACCGTTCCATCAGGGACGAGCAGCTCGATCTCGTGATGGTGGGCCGCGCACATCTGGCTGACCCGCACTGGCCGTATCACGCGGCGCGCAAGCTGGGTATCGAACGTCCGTCCTGGACGCTGCCCGCGCCGTACGCGCACTGGCTCGAACGCTACGCGGTTGCCTGAACGGGAATCCGGCTCGGCCATCGCGGTGTGCAGTTTCGTGCTGGTGGGGCTGGTTGGGCTGCGTGGGCGGGTTACGATCCTTTGGCGTGCCCGCTGGAGAGCCAGCCTTCGCTGACGCCAATCTGCGCCACCTGTTTCGCGACCGCGTCGGCCATCCGTGTTGCGTCTGCCGACACGCCGGCGCGTTTGGTTTCCGACACGGCATGCACGCCGCCGCCCACCGCCGCCGAGGTGGCGATACCGCCGGCCGCGGCGCCTACCCCAGCTGTTTCCGCGATGCCGGGTGCCTTGCCGCTGTCGGCGGTGGCGTCGAAGCTTTGCACCAGCCGCGGCGTGCCGCCCGCGGGTTTATACAGGATCTGCACCGAGCTGCTGACCTGACTCTTGCCCGCGCCCAGGCCGATCAGCATGCGGCGGCGGCGATTGCCCGAATCGATCTTGTCGAAGCTGCCTTGCACGAGCAGGACATTCTGATCCGCAGGCGCGGGGACATCCGAGCGGATCGCGTGCAATCCCATCGATTGCAATTGATGCACGATTTCATTGGCCACCTGTTCACGCACTTCGGCAGCGTCGGCGGCCTGTTTCTGCGCGGCGGACGCACCGTCGATATGCGACTCCAGTTTCTGCAGCATGCCGCTGTCCAGTTTCACCTGGTCGGGGCTGCCGTCAAACGTATAGACGTAGATATTGTCCGGCCGTACCGGCGGCTGTGCGCCGTACTGGCTTGCGTTGGTCACGCTGCCGGCGCAACCGGTCAGGAGAGCGCCGCCGCACACCAGTGCGACGCATGCAATACGAGTGGCATTTTCTTTGAGAAGTCTGACTGAATTCAACATGATCGTCCTGTTGTCGGCACGTGGGTGCCGTCCTGTTCAAATGGTTCATCCGATGATCAGGCAACCGTAGGATCGTTCATCATCGGCGATTGCATTCGCACGTGAAGCACCCTTGATCTCATGCGTTGTTTGTTACGCACCGGCAGCGAAACGAAGTATGGGCGAGGCACTTCCCAAACTCCATTCATCAATTGTGTCGGCTGATGTCACGACGAACGGGGCAGCACGAGGCGTGTCGCGCGAGGTCGCGGCGATGCGAAAAGGTGGGGACGTGAGCGGGGAAACGGAACGGCGTGTGGCTGATCGACTTCAATGTCGCGTGGTGCGAACGCGTCGAATACGGTGTGACGCGATCGCTAGCGCGGACCTCAACTCAACGCGAGCTTGATGATGCAACCGAGGACGAAGACGAGGAGGGCGGCGGCAACCGCCATATTCAATGGGTAGCGCATTCTTCACCACACGCGAGTGTTGCACTGCCAATATCCTAATCACCTGATGGAAGAAAAAAAGTCGGCAGTACCGCGGTTATGTGCGCAAGCTAACGCAGCGATCCGATCCGTCGCAGGGGTTTTGCACGGGAGCGCTTCCAGTTTTTTCACTCTTCGGGATGCGCTGCTGGGCCTCTTTTTTCCCGGGCAAAAGTGACCGCCGCTTCAGGCGAAAACGCCCGCTTCGAGCAGCCGCGCCAGGGTGTGCCCGCTGGCGCAATATTCCCAGATGGCGCATGATTGAACCGAGGTGCCGTCCGACCCCAGAAGCAACCCGCTTCCATGAGCCGCGCGGCGCACCCAGGCCACCGGTGCATCGATCGAGGAGGCAGGTTGCGGCGATGCCCGGCCGGCGCGTAGTCAAACGTTAAGGAGGATTTCGCATGGACCGACCTGACGCCGCCAATCCGTTTGGCGATTTCACCAAAATGCTGGAGCAGTTCAAGCTCCCCGGCTTCGACGTGCCCGCCATCATGGAAGCGCGACGCAAGGACGTCGAAGCGCTGGTTCAGGCCAATCAGACCGCGCTGCAGGGCATGCAGTCGCTCGCGCAAAAGCAGGCCGACATGCTGCGCACCACGCTAGGCGAATTGCAGTCGCTGACGGGGCAACTGTCGACCGGCGGTGCACCTTCGCCGAAAGCGGCTGAGTTGATCCAGCAAAGTTTGCACAAGTCGCTGGCCGATATGCAGCAACTGGCGCAGGCCGCGTATCAGACGCAGGCCGAATCGTATGCGGTAATCGCAAAACGCGTAGAAGAAAACGTGCAGGAGCTTAAAACGCTTTTGCAGCAGCAGAAAAAGTAACGGGTAGCAACGTGTTGAATGGCTCGATCAGGGCATAACACGGACCCGTTCAGTATCCATACCGCGAACAACGGCAACGTTATTCGCGGTATTTTTTTGGGCATCCGAATTCATTTAAAGCGCGATTTTCTCTTCACACAAAAGCGCGCTGTAGCGGCGCTTATCTTCAGATGAAAATACCCTTTTTAGAGGGTTTATTCAGCGTGTGCTTACATTGCTCGCTGAACACCGCGAGCGCCAGGATTTTTCTACTATCGCTCGGTTTTTTTGCACGCGTGCCCGCTTTAAACCCAGCAGATCGCAAAAACAGGCGCTAAAGGGCCGTCCCTTGGCGGTTCTGTCCCGAAAAAGCAGACACGTTCGAATGGCGTCGGAATCGCGGAAGGTTTAAATCGCAGCGCAATCGATTGCAATGGCCGGGGGCGATCGCTAAAGTTTCGCGCCGCCACTCCGTAGACGCATTCACGCAGCCGCAGTGGAGTGAATGCAGCGCCGGCACCGCCGGTCAGGAGTGCGCCCCTAGTTTCCCGTTTGCGATTGGCGTACGTGCCGGTCACGAGCGTTTCACCTCGAAGGAAATCTCTTGAAACCGAAGCTCTATACCGGTATTGCTCGCGCAATGCTCGGAGCGAGTTGCGCGCTGTCGTTTGCCGCGCACGGCACGCTTGGCCAGAACGTCAGCACCATCGATAGCGATCAGACGCGCATGCATGCCGTTGCTCATACGGCCACTACGCAAAGCGCGTATTCGGTACACCTGATTACGATGCCCTCCGGCACGCTGGTGCGCGAGTACGCGGCGCGCAACGGGGTGGTTTTCGGCGTGGCATGGGAAGGCCCGACGCTGCCGGATCTGAAGGCGATGCTGGGCACCTCCTTCGACCAGTACGCCGCCGCTACGGCCACGCGCCGGGGAACGCCGTTCGCGGTGTCCAACAGCGATCTGGTGGTGTTCTCCGCCGGCCATCTGCGCGCGTTTGCCGGCCATGCGTATTTGCCGCAAGCGGTGCCCGCGGGCGTCGACGCCGGCGTCATTCAATAACGGAGCGAATCATGCGTCATACGTCTTCGTTGCTTACCCTGTTCTGCGCGACGTTGCTCGCGTTGCTGGTCAGTGCCTGTGGCGGCGGGGGCGGCGGTGGCTCCAGCAGCGCCGGCGCGGCGGCCGGCTCCGGTAACTCCACCAACCTGTCGGGCGGCTCTAATGTCACCAATCCGGTGCTTGCGCCACAAGTGCTGGCAGCCAACGCGGTGCGGGTGAGCGTCGATGCCGGCGTAAGCGGCGTGCCGAACATGCCGTTCGTCAGCATCACGCTTTGCGCGCCCGGCACCAGCCAATGTCAGACCATCGATCATGTGCTGGTAGATACCGGTTCGTGGGGCTTGCGCGTGTTCGCCTCGCAATTGCCCGCTTCGATGGCGCTGCCCCAGCAGAAAGATGGCACCGGCAATCCGGTCGCGGAATGCATGCAGTTTTTCGACGGCTACACGTGGGGTGCGGTGAAGCTCGCCGATCTGCAGATCGGCGGCGAAAGAGCGGCTTCGCTGCCGATTCAGGTGATCGATCCGAGCTATGCGGCGTTGCCGGCTGACTGCGCGGCTGTCGGGCCGTCGCGCAATACGCCTTCGGCGTTGCAGGCCAACGGCATATTGGGTATCGGCGTGTTCAAGCACGACTGCGGCGCGGCCTGCGCGCAGCAGGCAGTGGCCGCGACTTATTACGGCTGCAACGGCAGCGCCTGCGCGTCGATTCCGCTCGCCGAATCGTTGCAGGTCGCCAATCCGATTCCGTATTTCGCCACCGACAACAACGGTTCGCTATTGAGCCTGCCGGCGGTATCAGGCGGCGCGACGGCGGTTGCCGGGCAACTGGTGTTCGGCATCGGCACGCAGACCAACAATACGCTGGGCGGGGCGCAGGTGATCGGCGTGAGTCCGTCCACCGGCACCTTCACGACGGTGCAGAACGGCACGACCTATTCGAGCAGCATTCTGGACAGCGGCTCGACTGGCCTGTTCTTCCAGACCAGCGCGTTGCCGGTCTGCGCGAGTCCGAATAGTGCTTACTTCTGCCCGGCGTCGACCGCGTTGATGAGCGCGATGATCGAGGGCGTGAACGGTGTGACGAGCGCGGTCAACTTCAGCGTTGGCAATGCCACGGCGATTGCGCAGACGTACAGTGGCGACGCGGCGCTGCCGTTGCTGGCAGGGCCGGCTTTCGTGAAATCGTCGGTGTTCGACTGGGGCTTGCCGTTCTTTTACGGCCGCAATGTGTACGCTGCCGTCGAGCAACAGGCCACACCGGGCGGCATGGGGCCTTACGTCGCGTATTGAACGCGCGAGCCGATCTAGCGCCGGCGCGCGGCTCGTTTGGGTGGTGCCGCCGTGGTGTCGGGTGCGGACTGTGGCGTCAGGTCTGTCGGCACCGTTGGCTGTGACAGCGGCGGTGGCGCAGGTGCTGATTCTGACGGCGCCAACGCCGCTGCCGCGCCTGCATCGACCGCCGGCGTAGCCGCTTCCCGCGGCTGCGACTTGTCCCCCACCGCCGCAATCACGCGATGCACGAAGCGCAGCTTGTCGACCACCGGCGCGGCCAGCGTGAACGGATAACCGTCGGGCATGCCGAGACTGCGGTTCAGGCTGTTCAACGCATACGTGAGCGGAAACCAGCGCTTCATCAGATTCTCGAAGCTCGCGTCTTCCACAGGCGTGCGGTCGGTCAGCGTCGGCTCGCTCGGGTCGTCCGGCAGCAGGGCGACGCCGTACGAAGTAGAGGTGTCCAGCACGTCGACGATCAGCATGTAGTGCGCCCACGTCTCCGCCCAATCCTCCCACGGATGCATGGTTGCATACGCACTGATGCACGACGCCTGCCAGTCGGCAGGCGCGCCGTCGCGGTAGTACGCGGTCAGCGCCTCGCCGTAGTCGGCGCTTTCGTCGCCGAAGCGCGCGCGGAACGGCTCGAGCCAGCGCGGGTTGTTCTCCACCAGTTGACTGAAGTAGTAGTGCCCCGTCTCATGGCGGAAGTGGCCGAGCAGGGTGCGGTACGGCTCGCCCATCGAGGTGCGCACCTGTTCGCGGTAGGCGTCGTCCGCCTCGGCGATGTTCAGCGTGATCAGGCCGTTGTCGTGACCGGTCATGATCCGCTCGCCCTCGCCGCCGCCGTCCTCGAGAAACTCGAAGGCAAGTCCGTGCTCGGGATCGGCCTGGCGCGACTGGACGTCGAGACCCAGCGCGGCCAGCGTGTAGAGCAGACGCCGCTTCGCCATTTCCAGCCGATACCAGTAGAGCCGGTTGTCCGGCGCGCTCAGATTCGGGATCGTGAGCGTCAGCTGGCAGGCGCGGCACAAGGCGTCGGGCGAGTCGGCGGGAATCATCCAGTTGCAGACGTTTTCCACGCTGTAGTTGTGGCACTGGCGGAACAGCGCAGCTTCGGCGCGCGGATGCAGGCTGCGCCAGCGTCCTTCGTCAGCCTCTTCAAAGGCGCTGATTTCAGCCAGTTCAGGAACGTAGCCGAGCAACGCGTCGCACCGTTCGCAGCGAACGTTTTCATAGAACACGAGGTGCGCGCAGCGGTTGCAGTGGAAGGTTTTCATCGATGGGCCCGGATGGTGGGTGGCCACGTGAGTGGCAATAAACAAGCCGGAGACGGCGCGCTTCGTCAGCCGGCGGTGGCCGGCCGGCAAGCGCCGCTCGCCGCCTGAAAGAGAGAAGAAGGTGCGCAAACTTCATGCCGCATTTGCCAGACGTCACTGGTTTAACGCACATTACGTGCATGATCGTGCGTCGGCCCTGCGCCGCTTTGGTGCGCGAGGCCGGAAAAGGCAGTGGAAAGGCGCGCTGATCGGGCGACCGGAGTCCCGGGCGGCGCGGCACACTTCAAGGCAGGCTGTATTCCGGGCGGTGCAGGCAGTTCACGCGGTTTTTCGATCAACGGCATGAAGCTTGCTTTTTGGCGGCCTGCCATCCTTTGTCCAGGAGTCAGGTGTGTCCATACGCGTTGCGTTGAATCATGTCACACATTACCGCTACGACAGGCTGGTTGCGCTGTCGCCCCAGGTCGTGCGTCTCAGGCCTGCGCCGCATTGCCGGACTCCGATCCTGTCTTATTCGATGCGGGTCGAACCGGCCGACCACTTCATCAACTGGCAGCAGGACGCGTTCGCCAATTATCAGGCGCGCCTCGTGTTCCCCGAGAAGACGCGTGAATTCAAGGTGACGGTGGACCTGGTCGCCGAAATGGCCGTCTATAACCCGTTCGACTTCTTTCTCGAGCCGTCGGCGGAACAGTTTCCCTTCGAGTATTCGGCGGGCCTTGCATTGGAGCTTGCGCCGTATCGCGTCAAACGCCCGATGACACCGCGCTTCGCCGAATTCGTGGCGAGCATCGACCGCACGCCGGCCGGCACGGCCGATTTTCTGGTGGCATTGAACCAGCGGCTGCAGCGCGAGATCCGCTACCTGATCCGCATGGAGCCCGGTGTGCAGACGCCCGAGGAGACCCTTATCAGCGCTGCCGGGTCGTGCCGCGATTCGGGCTGGCTGCTGGTCGAAACCCTTCGGCAACTCGGGCTGGCGGCGCGCTTTGTGTCCGGCTACCTGCTGCAACTGGCGCCCGACACCAAATCGATCGACGGCCCGAGCGGCACCGAAGTCGACTTCACCGACCTGCATGCGTGGTGCGAGGTATATCTGCCCGGCGCGGGCTGGATCGGCCTCGATCCCACGTCCGGCCTGCTCGCCGGCGAAGGGCATATCCCGGTGGCCTGCACGCCGGAGCCCGGCAGCGCGGCGCCGATCTCCGGCGCGGTCGACGAATCGGAAGTCGAGTTCGAACACACCATGTCGATCGAACGGGTGCTGGAGACGCCGCGCGTCACCAAACCGTTCAGTGAGGCGGTATGGCGCGACGTGCTGAACATGGGTGCGCAGGTCGACCGGCGGCTCAACGAGATGGATGTGCGCCTGACCATGGGCGGCGAGCCGACCTTCGTGTCGGTGCGCGACCGCGACGCCGCCGAATGGAATACCGACGCGCTCGGACCCACCAAGCGCGGCTACGCGGTCGCGCTGATGGACAAGCTGCGCTCGGAATATGGCGCGAACGGCTTTCTGCATATCGGCCAGGGCAAGTGGTATCCGGGCGAACAGTTGCCGCGCTGGGCGATGTCGCTTTACTGGCGCGCCGACGGCGAACCGTGCTGGCAAGACCCGTCCCTGTTCGCCGACGAACGCGAGCCGGGCACCTACAGCGCCGGCGATGCGCAGCGTTTCCTCGCGCATCTGGCGGGCAAGCTGGCGCTCGACACGAGCTGCATCCAGCCCGGTTTCGAGGATGTCTGGTACTACCTGTGGCGTGAACGCCGTCTGCCGGTCAACGTCGATCCGTTCGATGCGCGTCTGGACGACGAACTCGAGCGCGTGCGTTTGCGGCGCGTGTTCGACGCGGGGCTGGGCGGCGCATCCGGTTATGTCCTGCCGCTCGCGCGCGAACGCGACGTGCCTGACCAGGCCCCGACGTGGGTCAGTGGCCGCTGGTTCTTCCGCGACGAGCGCATGTTCCTGATTCCCGGCGATTCGCCGATGGGCTATCGCCTGCCGCTCGACACGTTGCCGTGGGTGTCGAAGACCGACTATCCGTATCAGCACGCCCACGATCCGTTTGCGCCGCCCGTGCCGTTGCGCCCGGCCGCGCAATTGCGCATGCAATATGACGGCGACGGCGCGGGCCGTGCCATGACTTCCGCCGATGCCCGCAATGCGGCTGCGCTGTCCTCATCGGCGGCGGATCTGCTGAGCGGCATGCCGGGCAGCGGCGCGCTCGCCTATGCGGGCGCGCCCGGCGATCAGGCGGCGCCGGCACGCGGGCAGTCGTCGAAAGAGACGATTCGTACGGCGATCTGCGTCGAAGCACGCGATCCGAAACGTGCCGCCGGTCCGAAAGCCGAAACCGAGACGTTCGGCAGCGGCCGCACGCTGCTGCATGTGTTCATGCCGCCGCTTACCGAACTCGACGACTATCTCGACCTGCTCGCCGCGGTTGAAGCGACCGCCGCCGAGTTGCGGATGAAGGTGGTGATCGAAGGCTATCCGCCGCCGCGCGATGCGCGCCTGAAAGTGTTGCAGGTGACGCCGGACCCGGGCGTGATCGAAGTGAACATTCATCCGGCCTCGAACTGGGAGCAACTGGTCGATCACACCGAGTACCTGTATCAGTCGGCTGCCGAAAGCTATCTGAGCAGCGAAAAGTTCATGACCGATGGCCGGCATACGGGAACCGGCGGTGGCAATCACTTCGTGCTCGGCGGCGCGACGCCTGCCGACAGCCCGTTCCTGCGCCGTCCCGATCTGCTCGCGAGTCTGATCGCGTACTGGCTGAACCATCCGTCGCTGTCGTATCTGTTCTCGGGATTGTTCATCGGGCCGACCAGCCAGGCGCCGCGTATCGACGAAGCGCGCAACGATCAGGTCTATGAACTCGAAGTGGCGTTCCGTGAATTGCAGCGGCAGATCGATCTGCTCGGTGGCCGCGACAGCGCGAATCTGCCTGCGTGGATGATCGACCGCTCGCTGCGCAATATCCTGATCGACGTGACCGGCAACACGCACCGCGCCGAGTTCTGTATCGACAAGCTCTATTCGCCCGATGGCCCGACCGGCCGCCTCGGCCTGCTCGAATTGCGCGGTTTCGAAATGCCGCCGCATGCGCGCATGAGTCTGGTGCAGCAGTTGCTGTTGCGCGCGCTGGTGGCGCGTTTCTGGCACACGCCGTACACGCAGCGGCTCACGCGCTGGGGCACGGAACTGCACGACCGCTTCCTGCTCGGCACCTTCGTGAAGATGGATTTCGACGACGTGCTCGGCGAACTCAATCAGGCCGGCTTCGCGTTCGACAGCAGCTGGTTCGCGCCGCACTTCGAATTCCGCTTCCCGCTGGTGGGCGAAGTCGCGGTGGCCGGCATGTCGCTGACGATCCGCAATGCGCTCGAACCGTGGCATGTGATGGGCGAAGAGGGCTCGCCGGGCGGCACGGTGCGCTATGTCGATTCCTCGGTGGAGCGGCTCGAAGTGCGTGTGCTCGGTCTGAACGACAACCGCCATGTGGTGACCGTCAACGGCGTGCCGCTGCCGTTGCAGCCGACCGGGCGCGTGAGCGAGTACGTGGCCGGCGTGCGCTTTCGCGCGTGGGCGCAGCCGTCCGCGCTGCATCCCACCATCGGCGTGGATGCGCCGCTCACTTTCGATATCGTCGATACATGGACCGGGCGTTCAGTGGGCGGATGCCAGTATCATGTCGCTCATCCGGGTGGCCGCAATTACCAGACCTTCCCGGTCAATGCTTACGAGGCGGAAAGCCGGCGGCGCGCACGGTTCTTTGCGTCCGGCCACACGCCGGGGTCGTTCGCGGTTCAGACGCCGCAGCGCAGCCTCGAGTTTCCGTTCACGCTGGATCTGCGCTACTGGTAAACGCAGCACACTCTTAAAACGACACGACCTTGGCCTTTCAATCGACTTTTCCTTTCGAAACGTCCGCCGCTCGCGCGGACGCTTCGTCCTTGCTGCGGCTCCTGCCGGCTCACGAAGGACACTGGGACGAGTTGCGCGACGCCTCGGGTGCGTTGCGTGAGCCGTGGCGGCAATTCTTCGAACGGCTCGGCGAAGACGGCGTCGCGCGTCTGGAAGATAACCGCGCCTCGGTCGCGCAGCAGATCCGCGATAACGACATCAGCTACAACGTCTATGCGGATAACGGCGAGCCCAGGCCGTGGGCGCTGGATCTTCTGCCGTTCCTCATTAGCGAGCAGGAATGGGCGCATATCGAGCGGGGCGTGACGCAGCGCGCGCATCTGCTCAATGCGATCGTCGCCGATATCTATGGGCCGCAAACCCTGCTTCAGCGTGGCCAGTTGCCGCCCGCGCTGGTATTCGGGCATCCCGGCTATCTGCGCTCAGTGAAGGGCTTCACGCCGCCGGGCGGCCAGTATCTGCAAGTGGTAGCGGTGGATCTGGCGCGCACGCCGGGCGGCAACTGGACCGTCATCGCGCATCGCACCGAGGCGCCGTCCGGTCTTGGCTATGCACTGGAAAACCGGCTGATCGTGTCGAGCCTGTTCGCCGATCCGTTCCGCGCGATGCACGTGAGCCGTCTCGCGCCGACCTATTCGCAACTGATCGCAACGCTCGTGCAGGGTGCCCAGGCCACGATGCGGCACGACGGTCCGGGCGCGGAAGGTTCGGCCTTGCCCCATATCGCGTTGCTCACGCCGGGGCCGTTTAGCGAAATGTACTTCGAGCACGTGTTTCTCGCGCGCTATCTCGGCGTGACGCTGGTCGAAGGCAAAGACCTGACGGTACGCGACGACATGCTGTACCTGAAGACCCTCGCCGGTCTCGAACGGGTGCACGTCGTGCTGCGTCGTCTGGACGACGCATTCTGCGACCCGGTTGAACTGCGCGCGGATTCGAGTATCGGTGTGCCGGGTCTGTTGCAGGTGATGCGCGCGGGCAATGTGATCGTGTCGAATGTGCCGGGTTCGGGTTTTGTCGAATCGCCGGCGTTGCACGGATTCTTGCCGGGCATTGCCGAAGTCCTGCTCGACGAAGACCTCGTGCTGCCAGGTGTGGCGACATGGTGGTGCGGCGAAAAGGCGGCGCGCGAGCACGCGTTCGCCCGTCTGGACGAAGCGTTCATCGTGCCGACGTGGCCGGTGGCGCCACGCGATGCGCCGCCTGGCGTCGAACAGGGCCGGCAGCGCCTGTCGTCGTGGCGCGAGCGCATTGAAGCGATGCCCGACGCTTACACCATCCAGCAACCGCAGCGCTTTGCCTGCACGCCGCGTTACGAGGAAGGCACGATTGGCCGCCGTCCTTCGGTGTTGCGCGTCTATGCGATTGCCGATTTCAACGGCGGCTGGCATGTGATGCCCGGCGGCTTCACACGTCTTGCCGCCGAGCGCCAGACCACAGTGTCGATGCAGTTCGGCGGCAGCAGTGTCGATACGTGGGTGTTGTCGAGCCAGCCGACCTCGACCTTCACGCTGCTGCCTTCGCCGATGCAACCCGCCGACCTCGCGCGCAAGCATCGCACGGTGTCGAGCCGTGCCGCGGAAAACCTGTTCTGGGCGGGGCGTTATGGCGAACGCGCCGAAAACAACGTGCGGCTATTGCGCCTGATTCTGGGCTCGCTGGAAGGCACCGATGCCGATGCGATGTTTCCCACGCTCGTCGAACTCGCGCTGCATTGCGGTCTGGTGCAGTCCGGCGACATGTTTGCGCCGCATTCGCCGCAGGCTTTCGAGCGCGCGCTGATCGCCAATCTGAGCGAGACCACCGGCGCCGCGAGCATCGGCCAGAACCTGACCAGCCAGGCGCGCTCGAATGGCGAGATACGCGGGCGTTTGTCGAACGATCATTGGCGCACGATTCTCGCGGCGCGCAACGACTTTCGCGATGCCTTGCAGACGCTGATGCCGGCGGCGGCCTCGAATGGCGCGGGTTCGGCGCAAGGTAATGGGCGCAGTGAGGGACGCAGTGAGCGTTATGACCGCTACGATCGGGTGACGCTGTTGAACGCGCTTGAACGGCTCTCGGTACAGCTATCGGCGATCAGCGGCGCGCAGGGCGACCGCATGACACGCGACGAAGCGTGGCGCCTGCTCTTTGTGGGGCGGCATATCGAACGGGTCTCGGCGATGACCTCGACTCTGCGCGTGGTCGCCGACAAGGGCCGGCTCGCGACGCCCGCCGGTTTCGATCTGCTGCTGCAACTGTTCGATAGTACGCTGACGTATCGCTCGCTGTATCCGGGCCGTTTCGAAGTGCCGGCCTTGCTCGACCTGCTGGTGATCGAGCCCACTAATCCGCGCGGCGTGTACGGCGTCTATGAGCGTCTGCGCAAAAAGCTCGACGAGATCGCCGTGGCGGCGGGCAGCATGCGGCATCGTCCGTTCGCGGAGTTGATGCCGCCGGCGGCATCGCTGCCCACGCTCGAACATCTGTGCGCAACCGACGAAACCGGTGCCTACGTCGATCTGATGGCGGTGTGCGATCAGATTGGCGGCTTTGTCGGAGCGGCGGCGCACGAGATCAGTGCGCGCTATTTCAGCCACGCCAGTACCGTCGCTTCGCAGGTGTGGTCATGAAGAGCGCGCCGACCGTGCTGTCCGTTTCGCATCGCACGACTTACCATTACTCGACTTATGTCGAGACCGCGCAGCATCTCGCCACGATCCGGCCGATCGTCTGTGCGTGGCAGCGCGTGGTGTCGCATTCGGAAAAGATCGAGCCGGGGCCGTCGTACCTGCATAGCCGTATCGACGCATTCGGCAATGACGTGCTGTATTTCGCGCTGGACGCACCGCATGAACGCCTGCAACTCGTCAGCGAAACAACGGTGGCGCTCACGCCGCGCTGGACCACGCTCGACCCGGAGGCGACGCCTGAATGGGAAGACGTGGCCGATGCATCGCGCTTTCACGTGGGCGGGGCATTCCGTCGCGAGGTGGAGTTCTGTTTCGCCTCGCCGAACATCGTGCCGCGGCCTTCGCTGCGCGAGTACGCGTTGCCGAGTTTTCCACCGGGCACGCCGGTCGCGGCCGGCGCTATCGACCTGATGCACCGGATTCACGAAGATTTCGCCTACAAGCCTTCCGCGACGATGTTCGATACGCCCGCCGAGCGCGCGTTCGAACTGAAGAGCGGCGTATGCCAGGATTTTGCGCAGGTGATGATCGGCTGTTTGCGCTCGCTCGGCTTGCCGGCACGGTACGTGAGCGGTTATTTGCGTAACGACCCGCCGCCGGGACAGCCGCGGCTGATCGGTGCGGATGCCTCGCATGCGTGGGTGTCCGTGTATTGCCCGGGGAGTGGCTGGATCGATCTCGATCCGACCAATGACGTGCTTGCCGATATGGATCACGTGACGCTTGCGATCGGGCGCGATTACAGCGACGTGTCCTTGCTGCGCGGGATGATTTTGGGCGGTGGGGCGCATCGGGTGGAAGTGGGCGTCACCGTGCTTGCTCTTTGACACCCGGGCGGCAGCGCACTTTCTGACCAGACAGATTCAATCGACGTGCCGTCTGTTTTGCAGCGGTATGCGCCGCCGTACGCTCATTTCACCCCGTTCGGGGAAAACCCTCTCCATTCATTCCCACTCACCGGGAATCCAATTTTTGAAATTCGAGAATGTTCTGGCATTCTTATCCCGTTATTCAATGCGGGTGGTTTGATCGTGAATGCGGAACAGGGTGTGACCGGGGCTGAACGTGTGCTGCTCGTGTTGGCGGCACTCGCCAGCCATGGCAAGGCCATGTCGGTCAAAGATCTGCTGGCTGTCACTGGCCTCGCCCAAAGCACCTTATACAGACAGATCGCGTTGCTCAAGCGCTGGGGCTTTGTCGCCGAAAACGCGGGTCATTACGCGCCGGGTCCGATCAGCCTGCAGCTCGCGCTCGGATTCGATGTGAATTCGCTGCTCGTCGAAGCGAGCCGTGCGGAGATGCAGCAACTGGCGCGCGCGTCGCAGGAAAGCATCGGGCTGGTGGTCGCGGTCAAGCATCAGGTGATGTGCCTGGAAATGGTCGATAGCCAGCACTCGTTGCGCTGCTCGTTCGAAAAGGGCCGGGCGGTGCCGCTAAAAGCGGGCGCCTCGGCGAAATCATTGCTTGCATTCATGGCTGACAAGGCCCGCACCGAAGTGCTCGACAGTGTGTTCGACAACGACCCCGCTGGCCGCGCCGCGATCGAAGCCGAACTCGAACAGATCCGCGCGCAGGGCTACGCCGTCAGCGACAGCGAAGTCGACCCCGGCGTGTGGGGCGTGAGCGCCCCAATCTTTCATCGCAGTGGACGCGGTGCCGGGAGCAGCGCCTCGATCACGCTGATGGCGCCGTCCACGCGCGCGGTCGGCCGCGAAAACCAATTCATCGACGGGACGCTACGTACGGCCCGCGCCATTTCCGAGCACATGCAAACCGATTGATCGACCAGGCCGCGAACGGCCGAATTCGATCTGGATACCGAACGAACCACAAGGAGCCCACCCCATGAAATTGCCACGACTGTTGTCCCTCGCGTGCGTCACGTTTGCGGTGACGTTTGCCGGATTCTCCGGCGCCGCCTCCGCGCAGACCGCGGACGTGTTGAATGTTGCCACTGACGCGACCTTCCCGCCGATGGAATACACCGAAAACGGCGCGCGCACCGGCTTCGACGTGGACGTGATGAATGCGCTCGCGAAGGCAATGGGCAAGCGCGTGCAATGGACCGACATCGACTTCAAAGGCCTGATTCCCGGCCTGATCGCCCATCGCTTCGATGCCGCGATCTCCGGTATCTATATCACCGACGAGCGCGCCAAGGTGGTCGACTTCACCGATTCGTACTATGCCGGCGGTCTCGTCGCGCTGGTGAAAGCCGATTCGCCGATCAAGTCTGTGACGGATCTGAACGGCAAGAAAGTTTCGGTGCAGGTCGGCACGAAGTCGGTCAACTTCCTGCGCGACAACTTCCCGCAGATCAATCGCGTGGAAGTGGAAAAAAATCAGGAGATGTTCGACCTGGTCGGTATCGGCCGCGCCGACGCCGCCGTGACCGGCAAGCCGGCGGCGTATCAGCTGGTGAAAACGCGCGGCGGTTTCCGCGTGCTCGACAAGCCGCTGACTACCGAAGCCTACGGTATCGCCGTGCGCAAGGACGAGCCGCAACTGAAGGCCGCCTTCAACACCGCGCTGGCGAAGATCAAGGCGGACGGCACGTACGCGGCGATCGTGCATAAGTGGTTCGGCGCGAGCGCGCAATAACCGGCTGAGTGGAAAAAATGGAACTCGATTTTTCGCCGGTCATTACCGGCTGGCCAGACATCATGCATGGCGCCGTGGTGACGGTCGAAGTGACCGCCGCCGCGCTCGCGCTCTCGTGCGTGCTCGGCCTCCTGATTGGTATTGGCCGGCTCACGCCGCAGCGGCGCATCGTGTACAGCCTGTGCACGGCGTACCTGACGTTCTTCCGTGGCACACCGTTGCTGGTGCAACTGTTCCTGCTGTTCTTCGGCTTGCCGCAATTCGGCATTCTGCTGCCGGCTTTCGTGTGCGGCATGCTCGGGCTCGGTTTGTATTCCGCGGCCTATGTGTCGGAAATCGTGCGTGGCGCGATTCAGTCGGTGGATCGCGGGCAGATGGAAGCGGCGCGCTCGATCGGCATGTCGTCCGGGCAGGCAATGCGCGCGATCATTTTGCCGCAGGCGATCGTGCGGATGATTCCGCCGCTCGGCAACGAGTTCATCGCGTTGATCAAGAACTCGGCGCTGGTGTCGCTGCTGACGATCGACGATCTGATGCATGAAGGCCAGAAGATCATCAGCGTGTCCTATCGTTCGCTCGAGGTGTATCTGGCGATCGCCTTGGTGTATCTGGTGTTGACGCAGGTGACCAATTACGCGCTGCATCGCGTGGAGCGCCGTTTGCGTGCAGGAGGGATGGTGCAATGAATACCGTGGCCAAACTGGATGAACCTATCGTCAGGATTCGCGGGCTGACCAAATCGTTCGGCTCGCATACGGTGCTCAACGGCATCGACTTCGACATTCAGCCGCAACAGGTCGTGGTCGTGATCGGGCCGAGCGGCTCCGGCAAGAGTACGTTCCTGCGCTGCTGCAACGGACTGGAAGAGGCGGAAGGCGGGACGATCGACATCTGCGGGCATCGGCTGGTCGATCACGGCGTGATGCTCAAGGAGCGTTCGCTCAACGCATTGCGTACCGAAGTCGGCATGGTGTTTCAGTCGTTCAATCTGTTTCCGCATCTGCCGGTGCTGCATAACATCACGGTCGGTCCGCGCATGTTGCGCGGCGCGAGCAAGTCGGAGGCCGAAGCCGCGGCGCTCGCGTTGCTGGAGAAAGTCGGCCTCGCGCACAAGGCGCATGTGATGCCGGCCAGTTTGTCCGGCGGTCAGAAGCAGCGCGTGGCGATTGCGCGCGCGTTGGCGATGCAGCCGCGCGTGATGCTGTTCGACGAGCCGACTTCGGCGCTCGATCCCGAACTGGTTGGCGAAGTGCTGCAGGTGATGAAGCTGCTCGCCAGCGAAGGCATGACGATGGTGGTCGTCACGCACGAAATGGGTTTCGCGAAAGAAGTGGCCGATGTAGTGGTGGTGATGGACGGCGGCGTGATTGTCGAAGCCGGACCGCCGGCGGAGATTTTCTCGGCGCCGTCGCAGCCGCGTACGCGAGCGTTCTTGCAGGCAGTGTTGTCGCGCGCATGAGAGTTCCATTCGATGACAAGGTATGGAGCGGCCGTTCCGATGACGGCGAGCCCGGCGACACACGGCGCGTGTTCAATCAGGTCGCGCCGTTTGACGGCACGGCGCGTGACAGCGCCATGCCGGTGATCGTCGGCTTCGGGTCTGACGAAGGCGTGCGCCGCAATCAAGGACGTATCGGCGCGGCGCACGCGCCGAAGGAACTGCGCCGCGCGCTGGCGGGCTTGCCGGCGAAGGCGTCGATGGCAGCGCTCGCCGACGCGGGCGATGTGGTGTGCGACGACGGCGATCTGGAAGCCGCGCAGGCCGAACTCGCAGATGTGGTGAGCGACGTGCTCGCAAGCGGCGCGCGGCCGTTGGTGTTTGGCGGCGGCCATGAGGTCGCGTGGGGGACGTATAGCGGATTGCGCAGGCATGTCGATCGCGCAGGCACCGCGGGCGCGGGTACGAAAGCGCGCAATCTGCTGATCATCAACTTCGACGCCCACTTCGATCTGCGCCAGAAGCGCCCCGCGAATTCCGGCACGCCGTTCGACCAGATCGCGAACGATTGCGCCGGGCGCGGCGTCCCGTTCAACTATGTGTGCTTCGGCATCAGCGATCTGGGCAATACCGCTTCGCTGTTCGCGCATGCCGGGCAACTGGGCGTGCGCTACGTACTCGATATCGACATGCAGGAAAGCCAGTTGCCGCAGCGCCTGCACGATCTTCAGCAGTCGCTCGACGCCGCGGACGACGTCTATCTGACCATCGACCTCGACGTTCTGCCCGCATCCACCGCGCCTGGCGTGTCCGCGCCCGCCGCATTGGGCGTGCCGTTAGCGGTGGTCGAAGCGATGGTGCAGCGCGTACGCGCGTCGGGCAAGCTGCGCGCGGCGGATATCGCCGAGTACAACCCGTCGCTCGATCAGGACAAACGCACGGCGAGGGCGGCGGCGCGGCTTGCGTACCGGCTGCTCTGACCCCACTGCGCGCGGTCATCAAGGAAGGGCGGCTCGTCGGCTTTCGCCGATGGGCCATTTTTCGGACCACGCACGGATAATTCATTGATTCGGGCACTTGACTCTGTGCGTATGCACATATAGACTGCAGAGCATGACGCGTCCTCTCTCTTACGACGAATGCAACTGTTTCGCGCTGCGCCAGGCGGCGCGGCACGTTACGCAGATCTATGAGCGCCATCTGGGCCAGGTGGGGCTGACGGCCGCGCAGTTCACGATCCTCGCCAAACTCGCGCGCACGCCGAATCTGGCCATGGTGGACCTTGCCGACGCCATGGTGATGGAGCGCACCACCCTGGTCCGCGCCATGAAACCGTTGCAGCGCGACGGTCTGGTGACGGCCGAATCGGCAGAACATGACGGCCGCACCTATCTGTTCAGTCTCACGGAAAAGGGCGAGGCAACCTTCGATCAGGCAGCGGTTGCGTGGCGCGCCGCGCAAGACGAGTTCGAAGCAAAGTTCGGTCAGGCGCGCGCCAAGGCGCTGCGCTCCGAATTGTTCAACATCACCGGCTAGCCAGGACATACAAGCCCGTTTCAACGGGCTTTAATATATCTGATTGTGTGCATACGCACTCACGAGAAAGGACGCGCAGCAATGGAAGGGCTACTCGACGACGACTGCTTTGCGATCCGCCAGGCCGCACGCTACGTCTCGCAGCTGTATGACCGTCATCTCGCGCAAGTCGGCCTTACCATCACACAGTTTTCGCTGATGGGGCGCCTCAAACGCGTGGGTCCGATGACGATGAAGCAACTGGCCGAAGTAATGCGCATGCAACGCACCACACTAGTCCGCACAATCCAGCCGCTGCGGCGCAACGGGCTGGTGTCGAGCGAGGCGCTCGGCGTGGATGTGCGGACCTTGTCGATCGCACTGACGGCCGCTGGCGAAGAGCGCCTGAGTGCAGGTCGCGCGCATTGGTACGCCGCGCAAGCCGAATTCGAACATCGCTTCGGCGAGCAACGCGCCGCGGCATTGCGCGTCGAATTGTTCGCCATCACACAGGATTCCCCCTGAGGTTTTTCGAATCGCGAATCATGGCCGGCGCAAGCAAACGCGCCGTTTTTTTCAGCTTAACGAGTGCATACGCACATCCAAACATCATGTCCACTACTCCTTCGACTATCGCGCCGCCCAGTGCGGCCAACGTGGCCAAGCCGGCACGGCGCATTCCATGGATGCTGCTCGCGATCATCTCGGTTGTTGTCGTGCTGGCGCTGGCAGCCTCGTACTGGTTCTTCGCCGGCCGCTTTGTCGAATCGACCGATGATGCGTATGTAGGCGGAGACGTGACCGTGATGGCGCCGAAGGTGAACGGCTTCGTCACGGATGTGCTGGTGCAGGACAACCAGTTTGTCCACGCGAACCAGGTGCTGATCCGGCTGGACGCGCGTGATTACGACGCCCGCCTCGCACAGGCGAGCGCCGAAGTGCAGAGCGCGCAAGCCGCAGTCACGGAATTGCAGGCGAAGAAATCCCTGCAACTCGCGACGATCAACGAGCAGGCGGCGGAAGTGCGTGCGTCGGGTGCCGAATTGACCCGCAGCGCCGCTGATCAGACGCGTTACCGCGAACTGGTGAAGGACGACGCGGTATCGAGCCAGGTGGTCGAGCGCGCGGATGCCGATCTCACCAAGGCGCATGCCGCGGTCGACCGCAGCAACGCCGGACTGATCGCGGCACAGCGCCAGATCGCCGTGCTCGACGCGCAGATTGGCGATGCGCAGGCGCGCATCGCCACCGCTGAAGCAGCGCAGCGGGTCGCGGCACTGAACGTCGAGTACACGACGATCCGCTCGCCGATCGACGGTTATGTCGGCAACCGCACGGCGCGAGTCGGCCTGCTGGCGAATGTCGGCGTGTCGCTACTGACGGTGGTGCCCGCGAGCGGACTGTGGGTCGATGCCAACTTCAAGGAAGACCAGTTGAAGAAGATGCGCGTCGGCGACGGTGTCGACGTCGATCTCGACGCCTCGAGCAAGCGGATTCACGGCGTCGTCGAGAGTCTTGCCCCGGCGACGGGCGCGACCTTCAGTGTGTTGCCGGCGGAGAACGCCACCGGCAACTTCACGAAGATCGTGCAGCGCGTGCCCGTGCGCGTGCGCCTTGACGTACCGAAAGATCTGCAAGGCGTATTGCGCCCCGGTCTGTCGGCAACAGTGAAGGTGCATCTCGACGCTGACAACGCACCAGCGCGCGGATAAGCCGATCATGACTCAAGTTCTCGCCAACCCCGCCGACCTGCCGATGCGGACCAAGGTCATGGCATTCACGTTGATGTGCATCGGCTTCTTCATGGCGACGCTCGATATCCAGATCGTTGCGTCGTCGCTCAAAGATATCGGTGGCGGCTTGTCCGCGAGTCAGGACGAACTCTCATGGGTGCAGACGTCATATCTGATCGCCGAGATTCTGGTGATTCCGATGTCCGGCTGGCTCACCCGCGTGTTCTCGACGCGCTGGGTGTTCGCGTTTTCCGCGCTCGGTTTCACGATCACCAGCATGTTGTGCGGTCTGGCGTGGGACATCAACTCGATGATCCTGTTCCGTGGTTTGCAGGGCGCGCTCGGCGCCGCGATGATCCCGACCGTGTTTACCACCGCGTTCGTGCTGTTTCCCGGCAAGCAGCGCCTGATTGCGTCCACCACCATCAGCGCGCTCGCCACGCTCGCGCCGACCATCGGCCCGGTGATCGGCGGGTGGATCACGTCGCAATGGTCGTGGCACTGGCTGTTCTATCTGAATCTGGTGCCGGGCGTCGCGGTCACGTTGATGGTGCCGAAGTACGTGCACTTCGACGAGGTCGATCTGTCGCTGCTGAAAACGGGGGATTACCCCGGCATCCTTCTGATGTCCGGTTTTCTCGGCTGCCTTGAATACGTGCTGGAGGAAGGGCCGCGCAAGAACTGGTTCGGCGATGACGTCATCCTGACGTGCACCTGGGTGGCGGCGATCTGCGGATTCCTGTTCCTCGTGCATGCGTTCACCGCGAAAGAGCCGATCGTCGATTTGCGCGCGCTGGCGATCCGCAACTTCGGCATTGGCAGTCTGCTGTCGTTCATCACCGGGATCGGGATTTTTTGCGCGGTATTCCTGACGCCGGTGTTCCTGTCGCGTGTGCGTGGCTTCGATTCATTGCAGATCGGGGTGGCGTTGCTGTCGGTCGGGTGTTTTCAATTGCTGGCGATGGCTGCGTATTCGCTGGTCGCGCGCTTCGTCGACATGCGGCTGCTACTGGTGTTCGGCCTCGTGCTGTTCGGCGTTGGCTGTTATCTGTATGTGCCGCTGACCAATCAGTGGGGCTGGCAGGAGTTGCTGATCCCGCAGGCATTGCGCGGCATCGGCCAGCAGTTCTGCATTCCACCCATCGTCACGATGGCACTGGGTTCATTGCCGATGTCGAGGCTTCGTTCCGCAAGCGGCCTTTTCAACCTGATGCGCAACCTCGGCGGCGCGATCGGCATTGCGGTGAGCAGCACGATGCTCAATGACCGTTTGAACCTGCATTACGAGCGGCTCGATGAACATCTGAACGCCGGCCGCCCGGTGGTCGAATCGATTTTGCAGCAGCAGACCGCGCATTTCGCCGCGGTTGGCGGCGACGCGCTGAATGCGGCCAATGCCGGGCTCGGCGCGCTGCATGCGGTGCTGATGCGCGAAGCACTCGTGCTCACGTTCTCCGACACGTTTTTTGCCCTGTCGCTCTGTTTCGTGGTTGGCCTCGCGAGCGTGCTGTTCTCGCGCCCATTCGGCAACACCGCACCGCCGCCCGATGCTCATTGAGGAATTCATCATGAAACCGTTCGTTATCAAGGTTCTGGCGAGCGCGGCTCTGCTGACGCTCGCGGCGTGCGCGGTGCAACCCGAAACCCACGCGGACTTGCCGCATACGGTGCAGACCGTCGCGCCCGCTACGTGGAGTGTCGATGCGCCGCAAGACAGTGTGAGTGCCAACGCGTGGTGGACGCAGTTCGGCGACCCTGTGATGCATCAACTGGTCGAAGCCGTGTTGACCGGCAATCTCGACGTGCAGGCGGCAGTCGAGCGCGTCAAGCAGGCGCAGGACCTGACGACGCAAAATCGCGCGGCCTTGCTGCCCGAACTGAACGCCAGCGCGATTGCTTCGGACTCGCGCCAGAACACGCCGCCGCCACTCGGCTATGTGCGTCAGGCCGGCGTTGGCGTGACGGCGAGCTGGACGCCGGATGTATTCGGCGGTGAACGTCTCGCGGTGCTGGCAGCGCAGGCGCAGGTGTCGGGCCGCGAGGGAGCGCTGAATCAGTTACGCCTCGCGCTCGCGGCGAACACGGCGGCGGCCTATATCGACCTGCGCTGGGCGCAATCCCAACTGCAGATTCTCAGCGACAACGAGCAGATCCGCGCCCGCGCGCTGAAGCTCACTCAGGAGCGTTTGCACTACGGTTTGTCGACGCAACTCGATGTTGCGCGCGCGCAGAATCAGTTGCAGGACCTGCAGGCGCAGATTCCGCGCGTGCAGTCCACGGTGCAGCATCAGTTGAGTCTGATCGCGGTGTATTCGGGGCGCACGCCGGAGAGCGTCGATAGTTTGCTGCTCGCCAATGCGCGCGATATTCCGGTGCCGGCGCAAAGCGTGCCGCAGACGCTGCCGTCTCAAGCGCTGTTGCAGCGGCCTGATGTGCGCACGGCCTACGCCACCGTTGAACAACGCGCGGCGGAAGTGGGGGTGTCGAAAGCACAGCGCTATCCGCAGTTCCGGATCAATCTTGCTGACGGCCTGCTGGCGGCGTCCTACCTTGGCTTGCCAACGCTCACCGACAACCTGTTCAGCGCCGCGCTGAACGCGACAAGTCCGATTTTCAACGCCGGCCGGATTACCGCGAACATCGACGCGAGCGAGAGCCGCATGCGCGAATCGCAACTCGGCCTGCAGCAAACCATGCTGCAGGCGCTCAAGGAAATCGAGGACAACCGCAGCGATCTGGTGAATGAGGCGGTGCAGGTGGAACGTCTTGGCGGTGCACTGGATGCGTCGAATCAGGCGCTGCGTCTGTCGACCGAACTGTACAAGGGCGGCGCGTCCAGTTTCCTCGACGTGCTGGCCGCGCAGGAAGCGTATCTGCGTGACTCGGAATCGTTGAATCAGGCCAAACGCGAGCATGCGCTCGCCGCTGTCGCGCTGTACCGCTCACTCGGTGGCGGTTGGGATGCGCCGGAAACGGTCACGGCCGCAGCGGCGAACTGATGCGAAAGCATGACTCTTGAAGCAGTAGTTCAACTGGAGAGAAATGATGAGTACACGGGAAGTAGTGATCTGCAATCCGGTAAGAACGCCGATCGGTGCGTTCGGCGGTTCGCTGAAGGAGGTGCCCGCAACGGAACTCGGCGCGGTCGCGGTGCGCGAAACGTTGCGTCGCAGCGGTGTCGACGCGGCTGCGTTGTCCTCGGTCGTGCTCGGCAATGTGATCCAGGCCGGCAACCGGATGAATCCGGCGCGTCAGGCGTCGATCGGTGGCGGCGTACCGGTTGGCGTGCCCGCGCTCACAGTCAACCGCGTGTGCGGTTCGGGCGCGCAGGCGATCGCATCCGCCGCGCACGAAATCTGGCTGGGTTTCGGCGACGCGGCGGTGGCGGGCGGCATGGAGAACATGGACCGCGCGCCGTATCTGCTCGACGGCGGCCGCTGGGGCTACCGCATGGGCAACGCGCAGATCCATGACAGCCTGCTGCGCGACGGCCTGAACGATGCCTTTTCCGGCGAGCATTCCGGCTGGCATACCGAAGACCTCGTCACGCAATTCGACATTACGCGCGAAGCGCAGGATCGCTGGGCCGCGCGTTCGCAGCAGCGTTTTGCCGAGGCGCAAGCGCGTGGCGACTTCGCGGCGGAACTGGTCGCCGTCGAAACCCAGGGTCGCAAAGGTCCGCAGCAGTTTACGAGCGATGAGCAGCCGCGCCCGGATACGACAGTGGAAACGCTAGCCCGGCTGCGCCCGGCATTCCGCCCGGACGGCACGATTACCGCGGGCAATGCACCGGGCCTGAACAGCGGCGCGGCGGCGATGCTGGTCGCAGAACGCGGTTTTGCCGAAGCACGCGGAATCGAGCCGTTCGCGCGACTGGTCGCGTATGGCGTGGCGGCGGTCGAGCCGGGTATGTTCGGTCTCGGCCCGGTGCCGGCCGTGCAAATGGCGTTGGCGCGCGCGGGCTGGCAGCTGGAGGATGTCGAACGCTTCGAAATCAACGAAGCATTTGCTGCCGTGCCGATCGCGGTGGCGCTCAGACTCGGCATCGATCAGGAACTGATCAACGTACAGGGCGGCGCAATCGCGCACGGCCATCCGATCGGCGCGACCGGCGCGGTACTGACCACCC
Organism: Paraburkholderia fungorum; assembly: GCF_046027215.1. Classification (GTDB taxonomy): domain Bacteria; phylum Pseudomonadota; class Gammaproteobacteria; order Burkholderiales; family Burkholderiaceae; genus Paraburkholderia; species Paraburkholderia fungorum_D. The sequence continues at coordinate 53,624 of NZ_JAQQEN010000002.1, forward strand.
GCCTGCTTCATTCGATGCGCCGTGACGGCATCAAACGCGGCATCGTCACGTTGTGCATTGGGGGCGGGCAGGGGATTGCGTTGGCGTTGGAAGTGATCTGAGCCATGCAGCGGCGGGCCTGAAGGTCTTCGATCCGCGTAGCATTGCGGGCATGTTCGTGATGCCCGATTGAATCGAGGACCGCAGATTGCCGATCCGCCTCGGCAATCTGCACGGCGCGACCCGCGACACTACCGCGTTTGATCTGACGTATGCTGCGCTGCATTGCAGCGCAGCAACCCTGCACATCGCCAATCTTTGCTACATTTCTGCAGACGCACTGCGTTCGCGGCGCGAAGCCATGCTGAGCGACGCGGTACGCGTGACCCAATCCATCATGAGGCGAAAGATGCGAATTCTAGTTGTGGGTGCGGGCGCCGTGGGCGGCTACTTTGGCGGACGTCTCGCGGCAGCCGGTCAGGACGTGACTTTTCTGGTGCGCCCCGGTCGTGCGGAAAAAATCAGGCGTGACGGTCTCGTCATCAAGAGCGTGCGCGGCGATCTCACGCTGCGCGACGTTCAGACGATCGTCGCCGGCGCCAGCGCTGAACCGTTCGACCTGGTTCTGCTGAGCTGCAAAGCCTATAGCCTCGACGACGCGATCGATTCATTCGGGCCGCTGGTCGGCGAATCGACGCTGATTCTGCCGATGCTCAACGGCATGCGCCATATCGAGGTGCTGAGCGAAAAGTTCGGCGCCTCGCGTGTGCTGGGCGGCCAATGCGTGATCGCCGCAACGCTCAACGCCGAACAGCAGATCGTGCATCTGAACGAAGCCCACGCGATGACCTTCGGCGAACTCGAAGGCGGCGTCTCCGCCCGCGTTCAGGAAATTGCGGACGCAATGGACGGTGCCGGTTTCGACGCGACAATCAGCGACAACATCCTGTTGCGCATGTGGGAAAAGTGGGTGTTCCTCGCCACGCTGGCGGCGGGCACGTGCTTGATGCGCGGCTCGGTCGGCGATATTCTGAACGCGCCGGACGGCAAGCGCATCATGGAAAATCTGCTCGGCGAGTGCCGTGCGGTGGCCGAGCACAAGGGCTTCACAATGGGCCCGGACTTCGACGCACGGGCAACCCAGACGCTTTTCACGCCTTCGCCGCTGACCGCTTCGATGTTGCGCGACGTGGAAAACCACTCGCATACCGAGGCGGATCACATTCTCGGCGATCTGATCTCGCGCGGCGGCGATGCCCAGAAGGGTGAACACGGGCTTTCGCTGCTGCGCATCGCGTATAGTCATCTGAAGACGTATGAAGCGAGGCAGGCCCGCACGTCTTGAATGACCTCAATGCGGGCGACGGAGACGGCCACAGCAGCCTAACGTTTCGGAGGTGAAGCATGCCGAGTCCAGCCGGATCCGTACCCGCTCTCAGTTCTGCCTCGGCGACGATCTTCTCGATCGGCATCGTCTTTCTCGGCTACTGGGGCTTATACGACCAGACCAAATGGCGGGTCTCCGACGTCTTTGTCTTCGTGTTTGCGATGATCGGCTTCTGCTGTCTCGGCCTCGTGCCGTGGATGGCGACCAGTCCGGTCGAACCGGAAACTAGCGATAGGCGCATTCGCATTGCGCGGCACATGTTCCTGGTCGGCGTCCTTTCAATCTGGTCAGGCGTGGCTATTTCAGTGATCTTCTGACGCACAGCCAAAAACAATAACGCGCGCCTCGCGGTACTAGCCGACAAGGCGCGCATATCGTTGAAGCAGAAAGGTTGAAGCAGAAAGTCTTAACGCTCGACCTGCCTGTTCCAGCGCGTATCCCATTGCGCGCGGTGCGCATTGATCGTGTCCCAGTCCACCACGGTCACCTTCTTCACCAGATCGTCGACGTTACCGAGGCTTTGCTGCATCGGCGGCGTCATTTTCGCGAGACGGTTGGTCGGAATCTGCTTGCCGGCCTCGGCGGCTTTCGTTTGCGCCGGCGCGGACAGCAGGAACTGCGCGAGTTTCTGCGCCAGTTGCGGATCGGGGCTGTTGTTCACCACGCACAGGTCGACCAGCAGCAACACCGGACCTTCCTTCGGATTCACGTAGCCGACCGGAATGCCCTTATCCTGCAGATCGCCCACGGCAGTCGGCGTCAACGGGAACAGGCCGGCTTCGCCAGTCTGTACCATTTCAGAGATCTTGGCCGAATTCGGCACGTACTCGACCACGTTCGGACCGACCGTGCTGGCCCATTTGCTGAAGCCCGGCTCCACATTCTGTTCGCTGCCGCCCATCAGACGGTTGATCGCGAGAAAGCCGTGCAGGCCGAAGGTGCTGCTCGACGCGGACTGGAACACCACCTTACCCTTGTACTTCGGATCGGCGAAGTCCATCCACGAGGTGGGCGGCGCCCAGCCTTTTTCTGCGAACAGTTTCTTGTTGTACGCAATGCCGGTCATACCGAGTTGCACGCCCGCGCCCATATCGTCCTTCATGCGCGCGAATGGATAGAGTTCCTTGAGCACCGGTGCATCGTCGAGCTTCTTGCAGACGCCCATGCTCACTGCGCGCGCCATCACGCCGTCGTCGAGAAATACCACGTGAATCTGCGGGTTGGCCTTGTTGGCGAGCAGCTTGGCGAGAATGTCCGACGAGGTGCCGGGCACCACGACCACCTTCACGTTATTCGCTTTCTCGAAGTCCGGCAGCACCTGGCTCGTATAAGCCTTTTCCATCGGCCCGCCGTTCATGCCGATGTAGATCGTTTTGGTTTGCGACCATGCCGGCGCTGCCGCGCCGAACGCACACAATGCGGCCAGCGCCGCGATCGTTCTGAACAGTTTCATTGAGGGACTCCTGAGTTTCGTTAAACGCTAACCAGACAGTAAGCAAGCAATCGGCGAGTCATAGCAGGCAATGACTAGGCGACGGATGAGGTCGGAACAGCAGCAAAGCGGTCAATCGAGAACGCGTCGAGCGGCGTGGCCGTGGCGCCGTCGATAACGAGATCGGCGAGTATTTCGCCGACGCCCGGCGCAAGCAGAAAGCCGCCGCCTGAAAAGCCAAACGCATGGAGCAGCCGCGGCACTGTGCGGCTCGCGCCGATGATCGGATTGTTGTCCGGTGTTTCGCCTTCCACGCCGCTCCATGTGCGAATCAGCAGCGCCTCGCGCAGCCCGGGCAGCAGCGCGCAGGCGTCGCGCATCACGGCACGCGTGGTTTCCGTCGACGGCTGGCCGTATTCGCCGTCGCCATGACCGCGCCCGCCGCCGATCACGCAATTGCCGCGCGCCACTTGCCGCGCGTAGATGCCGCCGCCATAGACGCCGAGGTTGTGCGTAATGAACAGCGGCAAGGGCTCGGTGACCCACATGTTCGGATAGATCGGTTTCATCGGCGCGGTTTCGCCGAAGTAACCGGCCACCGTGTTCGCCCATGCACCGGCCGAGTTGATCAGCCAGCCGGCGCTGATGCGGGTCTCGCCCGCGCGTAGCTGAAAACGCGTGCCGTCGTGGCGGATATCGGTCAATTCGGTTTGTTCGCGGACGTCGGCGCCGGCCGCCCGTGCAGCACGCGCGAATGCGGGCGACACCAGACGCGGATTCGCGTGACCATCGGTTGAGCACAACGAACCGCCGACCGCCGCGCTGCCGAGCCAGGGATAACGTTGGCGGAACGTCGGGCCGCTGATCAGTTGCGCGTGCAGTCCGTAGCCGCGCGCCATGTCGGCCCATGCTTCGAGCGCGGCAAGATCGGCTTCGCTGCGGGCAAGCCGCAAATGGCCCGACATCGTGAACTCGCCGTCGATGCCGATCAACGCCGGCAAGCTGTCCCAGACGCGCCGCGCGCGCATCGCAAGCGGCATCTGTTCGACAGGCCGTCCCTGGCAGCGCACGCCGCCGTAGTTCACGCCGCTGGCCTGCGCGCCGCAGTAACGCCGTTCGAACAGACCGACGCGCAAGCCGCGCCGCGCCAGCGCGAGCGCGGCCGACGAACCCACCAGACCGCCACCGGCGATCGCGACGTCGTAATGCACGGTGTCACTCATCGCGCGCCTCCTCGGGAATCTCGGCGACGCCATCGGCATAGATCGAGGGCGACAGCGGAATCGGTTTGACCGGCGGCTGGCTGCGCAAACGGCCTACGGCTTCGAGCGGGCTGCCGGATTCCTCGCTGAGCAGCGTCAACGCCGCTTCTCCGCACATGCGTCCCTGGCAGCGACCCATGCCCACTCGCGTCAGTGCTTTCAGACGGTTGATCTCGTTGGCTTCGCCGCCGCGGATGCAGCGGCGCAAGGTGCCCGCATCGATTTCCTCGCAGCGGCAGACGATCATGTCATCGGGCCATTGCGCCGCGCATTTCGCTGGCGGCGCGAAGGCCGCTTCGATGCCTTGGCGAAACACCGCGATGCGTTGCAGCCTGCGATCGAGCGACGCCGTGTCATGCATGCCGGGGCCGCGTGGATGCGCAATGCCGAGGTCGTCGAGTACGGTCAAGGCGGTGCGGCGGCCGGCGAGTTCGGCGGCGTCCGAGCCTGCGATGCCCGCGCCGTCGCCGGCCAGATAAATGCCGGGCACGGTACTGCGGCCGGCGGCGTCGAGTTCGGGCAGCCAGCAGCGGTTGTGCGCATCGAAACGGAAGCGGCAACCGGCCAGATCCGCAAGCTGCGTTTCGGGCTTGAGGCCGAAGCTGATGCCGACCGCGTCGCACGCAAGGGTTTCGGTTTGCGAACCGCTGCGCCTCGCGCGCCATTCAATCGCGTTCACGCCGTGTTCGCCACGAATGCCGAGCAAGCTCACATCGCGTTCGATGCGCACGCCATGCAGCGTCAGCCAGCCGACGTAATACAGGCCCTTGGCGAAGGTGGACGGCTGCCGCGCGAGCTTCGGCGCGGCGGCGATCTGCTGCGCGAGCGGGTTCGTGTCGAGCACCGCGACCACCTGCGCGCCGGCCTTCACGTATTGATACGCGACCAGATACAACAGCGGCCCCGTGCCCGCGAGTACGACGCGTCGGCCGATGGCGCAGCCCTGCGCTTTCAGTGCGACCTGAGCCGCGCCAAGCGTATAGACGCCAGGCAGCGTCCAGCCCGGCGCGGGCAGCACGCGATCGGTTGCGCCGCTCGCGATGATCAGGTGCGAGAACGGCACGCTGATCTCGCGTCCGGCGTGCAGCGTATCGAGACGGCCCGGTTCGCAGGCCCACGCCAGCGTGTCGGCGCGATAGTCGAGATGCGGCAGCAGCGCGGCCATCGTCGTATGCAGCGCGTCAGCTTTGTGCGCTTCGAATCCGTAAAGGGTTTTCTTCGAGCGCTGGAACGCCCCATTGGCGGGCGGTTGCCGATAAATCTGTCCGCCCCAGCGCGCGTTTTCGTCGAGCACGATGGGCCTGATGCCGGCCGCAACCAGGGTTTCGGCGGCGCGCACGCCAGCCGGTCCGGCGCCGACGATCACCACGCGGTGTTCGCTGCTCATGCCGCTTCTCCGGTAGCTGATAGAGACGTGGAAGCGGAAGCCGCGAGCCGCGTGATCACGCGCATACCCTGCGTCACAAGCGTCGAGCAGGCGCGCAGGCGCGTGCCGTCTTCAGCGCGCATCCAGCAGTCCTGACATGCGCCGATCAGGCAGAAGCCCGCGCGCGGCGCTCCACTGAATTCGCTTTCGCGCACGCGCCGTTGCTGCATCAGCACGGCGGTCAGCAGCGTATCGCCTTGCAGCGCGGTGACTTCGTGACCGTCGAGAAAGAAGCTGAGCGGTTCACGCTGGGTTTCCGCGACGCGGACGAATTGCGGCTCACACCTGAGCGCAGCGGTATCGGAAGACGGCAGGTTCGACGGCATGAGAGAGAGGGCGGAAGAGGGCATCAGTGCTGGCCGATCAGAATCCGGTTGAGTCCATACACGCGATCGAGCAGCAGCATCGCGCCGGCGGTGATGAAGATCACCAGCGCGGACACGGAGGCCATCATCGGATCGATCGATTCGGTCGCATACATGTACATGCGCACCGGCAGCGTGACGGTTTGCGGCGAGGTGACGAAAATCGACATCGTCAGTTCGTCGAAACTGTTGATGAAGGCAAGCAGCCAGCCGCCGGTGATGCCCGGCAGAATCATCGGGAAGGTAATGCGGCGAAACGTGGTCCATGCATCGGCGCCGAGCGAATGCGCGGCGTGCTCGACGCTGCGGTCCAATCCGCTGACGGAGGCCAGCACCAGCCGCATCACGAATGGCGTGATGATGATCATGTGCGCGAGTACGAGCCACGCGAACGAACCGGTCGCGCCGATCAGCGCAAAGAAGCGCAGCAACGCGATGCCGAGCACGAGGCCGGGAATCACCAGCGGCGAGAGCAGCAGGCCGTTGAGAAAGCTGCGCCCCGGAAAGCGCGCGCGTCCGATCGCGAGCGCCGCGGGCAACGCGACGATCAACGACAGCGTGGCCGAAGCGAAGGCCAGCTTCAGGCTGTTGAAGAACGCCGAGATGAAGTCCGGGTAATTGAGGATCGCCCGGAACCAGCGCAGCGACACGCCGTGAGTGGGCAGCGTCAGCGTTTCGTCCGGTGTGAACGCGACCAGCACGACGATCACGAGCGGCGCGAGCACGAACGCAATGACGAGCGTGTGGAAAATCAGCGCGATAGGGCCGTTTTTTCTCATGATGATTCCGCTCAATGTGCTTGTGGGTTCAACCGAGGCTTCTGGCGTACTTGCGTTCCAGAACCCGGTAATAAGTGAGCATCACGATCAGATTCGCGACCAGCAGCAGGAGCGCGATGGTCGCGCCGAGCGGCCAGTTCAGCGAGCCGAGGAACTCGTCATAGACGGCGGTGGCGGCGACTTTCAGGCGGCGTCCGCCGAGCAGGCCGGGAATCGCGAACGCGCTGGCCGACAAACCGAACACCATCAGGCTGCCCGACAGAATGCCCGGCGTGAGTTGCGGCAGAACGATACGGCGCAACGTGGTGGCGGGCGAGGCCATCAGCGAAAGCGCGGCGTTTTCGGTTTGCGGATCGAGCTTCTGCAGCGCGGTCCAGACTGGAATCACCATGAACGGCAGCATCACGTGCACGAGCGCGATCACGATTGCAAAGGTGGTGTATTCGAGCTTGTAAGGCCCGAGCCCGACGAGCGCGAAGGCCTGATTCACGAGACCGTTGCTGTTGAGCAGCATGCTCCAGCCGAACGCGCGCACCACGACCGAGACCAGCAGCGGCGCGAGGATCACCAGCAGGAACATCGAACGATACGGATCGCGCATGCGCGACAGCACATACGCCTCAGGCGTACCGATCACGACGCACAGCAGCGTCGTCAGAAACGCGATCCCGAAGGTGCGCGCAAAGATGCTGTGAAAGTACGACGACTGCAGCACTTCCACGTAGTTGCCGAACTGGAATGCCGCGAGCGGGCCGCTTGCTGGATCGAAGCGGTAGAAGGTCAGCACCAGCGTCATGACGAGCGGCACCAGCACGAGCGCCACGAACAGCAGGAAGGCGGGCGCGCACATCAGCCAGAGCGGCAAGAATGCATGCCACGGCGCGCGAGGCGGATTGCCGGATTTCGTGCTGCCGTGGTTCGAAGCGGGGAGCGTACTAGCCATGATGCGCATCCCGTTGAATGAAGCGGATTGCCTCGCTATTCCAGTCGACACCGACCGCCGCGCCTTCCGCGAGCGGCTCGCTGCCTTCGTTCTGACAGCACACCAGCACTTCGCCAAGCCGGCTATCCAGGCGATACAGCCATTGGCTGCCGAGGAAAAAGCGGCTCGTCACCGTGGCGGGCACGCGCCCGGCGTTCGGCGCGCACAGGCGCAGCTTTTCCGGACGGATGCATAAGGTCACGGCGTCGCCGACACCGACCACGCGCTCGCGCGCCGGCAGTTGCGCGGTGTGACCGGTTTCGGCGAGATCGTGCCCGAGGTCGATGCGGATGGCGTCGCCGTCACGCGCCACCACGGTGCCCGGCAGCATGTTGGCCTTGCCGATGAACTGCGAGACGAAGCGGTTTTCCGGGCGTTCGTAGGCTTCGTACGGCGTGTCGATCTGCGTGATCCGGCCGGCTTCCATCACCACCACGCGGTCACTGATCGAGAGCGCTTCCGATTGGTCGTGCGTGACCATGATGGTGGTCGTACCGATCTTGCGTTGAATCGCGCGCAGTTCGAACTGCATGTCTTCACGCAGCTTGGCGTCGAGGTTCGACATCGGCTCGTCGAGCAGCAGCACGGGCGGCGCGATCACGATCGCGCGCGCAATCGCCACGCGTTGCCGCTGACCGCCGGACAACTCACGCGGAAAGCGATGCGCGAGCGTGTCGAGTCGCACTAGCGCCAGTGCTTCGCGCACGCGCTCCTTGCGCTCGGCCTTGTCGACGTTGCGCATTTCCAGGCCGAACGCCACGTTATCGGCGACGCTCATGTGGGGGAACAGCGCGTAGCTCTGGAACACGATGCCGAGGCCGCGTTTGTTCGGCTTCATGTGCGTAATGTCACGGCCGTCGAGCGTGATGCGCCCGCGCGTCGTCTCGACGAAGCCCGCGATCATCTGCAGCGTGGTGGTCTTGCCGCAGCCGGACGGCCCAAGCAACGAAACGAACTCGCCTTTTTCCACCGACAGGTTCACGTCGGCGACCGCCTGTAGATCGCCGAACGATTTCGTAACGTCCGTGAGTGTGAGGAACGACATGATCTGGCCTCTGAATGGTTCGACACCGGTTCAATCGACGACTGCGTCGGTGAAGGCGACTCTAGCTAGTCAAATTACTTCGCGTCAATTTCAAATTCCGTTTGCCGGTATAAGATTGAAAAAAATTCCGGTAGGTGAAATATTGTGGGCAATTACGTGGAGACGTGTTCCACTGCGCGATGTCCGGAAAATCCCTAAGAAGAACGCTTTTCGTGCGGCCATGAAAGAAGCGCTCGCGATATTCCATTGAAAGATAAAAGCCTCTATAGTGTTCCGGTCAATGAAATACTTCAGGCCAACCAGACATGAATGCAGCCGCCAAACGAGATTCAGAGACCGCGCTGTCAGAACCCGACGCGGTGCCGGGCCCCGGCATGCTGGAGCGCGCGTTCGCGGTCATCCGGGCGTTATCCGAAGCGCAGCCGGACGGCGGTCGCGTCACGCGCCTCGCAAAGGCGGTGGGGCTCACGCAAGGCACGGTGCATCGCATTCTTCATGCGCTGATCGCCGAGGGCATCGTCGAACAGGATGAAGGCTCGAAGCTTTATCGATTGAGTGTGGATTTCTTTGCGCTCGCCGCGCAGGCCGGCAATCCGAGCGGCATGCGCACGCTGTGTCGACCCGCGTTGCTGCGGTTGTGCGCCAGTCTCGGCGACACGATCTTCCTGCTGGTCAAAAGCAGTTTCGACGCGGTGTGTCTCGACATCTGCGAAGGGCCGTTCCCGATCCGCTCGTTCACCGGCGATATTGGCGGGCGTGTTGCGTTGGGCGTCGGTCAGGGTAGCCTGGCCATTCTCGCGTTTCTGCCGGAAGCGGAGCGCGAAGAGATCATTCGCTTTAATGTGCCGCGAATTCGCGGCTATGGCGTGCTCGACGAAGTGTATTTACGCACGGAGATCGAACGTGTGCGGCAGTTGGGTTACGCAGGGCGCAATAGCGGCGTGCTCGACGGCATGGCGGGGGTGGCGGTGCCGATTCTGGACCGTACGGGCGTGGCGGTGGCGGCGTTGAGTGTCGGCACGCTCGCGGCGCGGCTCGGTGACGATCGCCTGCCGATGGTGGTCGAATTGCTGCGGCGCCAGGCCGACGCGATTGGCCCGCAAACCAATCCGTTCGATGTCGCGTTGCGTCGGCCGATGCATGGGTTGTCGCGGGCTATGACTACTGAGCGGATTGGGGGGTAGGGGCATTAGTTTGCAGCAGAGGCTCCAGTTGCCTGGGCATGCATCACAGTTTGGCGGCTGGTTCCGAACTTATGAGCAATCGAAGCGATGCTCCTGGTTTCGGACGCATTCAAAAAGAGCTTTCAGGAGGCGAAGCGCAGCACGGCTAGGGTAGTCTCGCTAGCAGTCTGTCATACACCGACGGCGGCAGGATTACCCAGGAAGAGTCGTCGCCGCCACTCGAAAACGAAACACTTTCGTCTTTCCACCACGACAACTCCGGTGCGGGTGTGCTGAAGGTTCGTTTGGCCAGCAGTTCGCCATCCTTTGCGTCGTACACGCGGCCGACGTAGTCAGAATCATTCCCGGGGTTCCATCGCAATAGGCACAGCTCGGCTATGTAACGTCCCCCATCCGAGGACGCTTTTTTGCAGTCGTGTGCCTTTGACCTCAGGTCAACACCGATCCAGTAATTGACGGCAACCCATAGCACGGCCACACCGGTAGTCCGCATAGCCCACAACCCGACGATGCGCCGTACGCGCGCAGCCCGTCCGGTCAACTGCGAAAAAATGATGACCAGCGACCGGACGAAGCTGACCAGCACAACCAGCGCAATGAGGACGAGCGCATAAAACCCGACCATGCCTTCGGAATATCCAAGCATTCCCATCATAGATAGACCGTCATGGGTGGGTAAATCGGCACAAAACGCATATCCGAATAAATGACAAAATCGCCGCCGCGCTTATGCCGCAATGCCCACTGCCGGAATGAACTGTTTTTGACGGGGTAGTAAATGTTTCCGCTCACGCGCACATCCCCGACCGCAACAGGATAGTCAACGTAGGGAAGCCACGGTTTATCAAGAATCGATGCGCCGGCATTGTAGGGGACGATAACAACCCCTTTTCGGCACCAGTGTCCCAAATACTGCGATGCTTCACCTGGCTTGTCAGTGAAAGTGTAGTTATCGCGGACATAAACGTAGATACCTTTTACCTTTGCGACGGTAGCGTCACCGTTAAATTCGGCATATGCGATGGCCGCGTAGAAGTTGAACGAACCGAGCGCCCCTGTCAGATCGTCTGGCATCCCTCTGTTGGTCATATTCGAATCAATGAACTGACTGATTTTCTGCGAGAGAGTACTTTCGACGCCAACGTGCTGAAACTGAAAATGTTTGTGCAGGTTTGTTAGACGCTGCCCGCTTAACATCCATGTATCGAGGTCAATGCTGCTTCGCTTGTATCGGGAGAGAGTCAGCGAAAGTTGTTGCATGGCTCTAGGGGTACGGATGGCAGCATTGACCAGTGCATCGTACTGCTCCTTTGCTCGCCTGAAATTCAACACCCAGTCCAGAGTAATTGTGGTTGTGTCGTACATGTCAGGTGGGTATGGTTTGCCATCCTGATTGATCTCCGCCTTCTCGTCGTCGTCGGTAGACGAATAGTTCAACTCACCTGCGAACCACTTCTCCATCAACATGGCTGATTTGGACATGGAGTTCTTGCGCATCGCGCCTGGAATCTCCTGAATGTCGAATAACGGTATGGCCTCCGGTATCTTCGCTTGAGCGGGCGTCGGATTCTTTGGTGGATCAGGCGTGTCCAGCCACTTCCTGAAACGGGATGCCGTCTCCAGTACCGCCAGTAGGCCCCCGCCAAATTCTTTCTTTCTGCGAGGTTCTCTCCGGTCCGGCGGTGGTGGTTGAACACGCAATGCAGGCGGAGCTTTGTCGCTCGAAAGATTTACGTCCGGCACAATCCGGCATCCATCATTGCCGTCGCAGAGAGTCCATTTCCAAAGGAGGTTGTTTGTTTTGTAGTAGAGGATTTTCCCATAGTTGGAGGATGGCATTTTCTTTATCGGCGTGCGGGGTTTCGGGATACCGACTGTCGGCTGATCTTCGTTGCCGTCGTTTCGGATGAACGATCCTAGCGGGCTAACGCATCCCGAAAAAGCGATTTATGTCGACTCGTGTGAGTGGATCAAATGGCCGACCCTTTGTCCGCGTATGCGTGATCGAATCAGCCGCCTAAAAAGTGCCCCCCATTTCGGGCAATCAGCGGGATTCCGTGAGACTGGCCGAGACTTTATTTTTTCCGCAAAGCCAGTTTAGCTTGGCTTTGCGGGATTCTATGAAGCTATTTTGGAAGGTATTCCGAGCAGGAACCCCACCCGATTTAAAACACCTTCACCGGCACATTCACCACCAGACGGTATTCCATGTTGTTACCGTCCGAGTAGTAATACGAGCCGTTGTGCCACATCGCGATGAACGTGATCTTCGTGTCCTTGAAGCGGCCGCTTTGCAGGGTATAGCTCGGAATGAAGCCGAACTCGTGATGGTGGCCGTGCACCGGTTCGCCGTTCTTCCAGTACAGGCCGTGCAGTGGCGAGGACGCCGAAGCATTCTCCGCTGCGCCCGCCGAGGCGTCCGCGCCCCAGCCGTATTCGCCCCAGAACATCGCCTTCAGCCCCGGCACGCCGGCGTATTTGCCGTCGAACGTATAGCGCAATTGCAGCGACTGCTCGTGCGGCGCGTTGTAGTCGACGTCCATCGAGTTGGTCAGATAGATGCCGTTGGTCTCGTTCACGTAATCGAAGAACTGGTCGCCGAGTACCTGCTGATAGCCGAGCAGCAACGCATGTGGGCCGTGCTGCGCGGAAACCGACAGGCTATACGCATTGCTGTTGATGTGCCCCTGCCGTGACGCGCCGGTGTCGTGCGTCGAATAGATGTTGGCGAGACCGCTCCACTTGATGGTGGTCGGGTCGCCAAACGATTGCGCCACCGAACCGTAGTACTGACGCCAGACATCGTCGGCCTGATCGACATACAGCGCCATTTCGCCGTTTTTGGCGTAATGCCAGGTGCCGCCCACATAGGTCAGGCGGTCGATGCGCGTGCCGCCGTACGAGGTGGTCAGATTGGTCAGGTTCGTGTGGCCGCGGGCGTCGACCTTGGTGAAGCTGCCGGCTTCGAGCGTGGTATGCACGAGGTCGTTGCTGACCATCGACACACCCAGGAAAGTCGGCGGCAGCGCGCGGTTGTCGTGCGGTTCGAGGAACGGGTTGGTGACGGTCTGCAAACCGTATTTCACGACCGTTTCCGAAATCCGCCCCTTGATGTCGTACATGCCGGGGTAGGCCCACGCGAGCTGGTTCGAGCCGCCGCCGTCCTTGCCCACGTGCACCATGTTGCCGGCGCCGTTGCCGCCGTCGAGTTTGAACGCGCCGAACAGCGAGGCGTCGACGCCGAAGCCGATCACCCCCTGTGTAAAGCCGGATTCATAGTTCGCCTGCACGCCTTGAACCCATGCGTGACGGTAGGTCGACGGGGGCGCCTGGAAGTAATCGGAGTAATTGCGGAACTGCAGGTTCAGATGACTATCGGCGATGAAGCCTTTGCTCGCCGCCTGGCTCGACGGCGGGGTGGGCGGCGCGACAATCTGGTCGGCTTCCGCGTTGATGATCGCGTTGGTGGTGTCGGGTTGGTCGTTACGCACCGTGCCACCCTGTTCCGCCCGGCGTTTGCCCGCAGGGGCAGCCTGCGAGACCTGCGCGGGAGACGACAACGTTTGCGCGAGCGTCTGAGTACTGTTTGCGTTCGCAGTGGATTGCAACTCGCCATCGTCGGCGTAGGCGTTCGCGGCGGCGCTCAGTGCAGGGAGGGTGAGTGCGCAGTAAACAAAAGTTACTGCTCCGGATTTTTTTGTCCGTTTTTTTGATCGGTTATCTTTCATTGAGAGTGACTCTAGTTATTGTGGTGAATCTTTGGCTGGTGGTTAACCAGTCCACGTTTATCGCTCGTTCTGTGAATAGCAGAACGAGCGAATCCTTCGACGCGGCGGCCCGCCGCGTCGTGGAAAACGGTTTTAGCCTTGCAGGCTCGTTGCTTTAAAGACCCGCCAGGGAGACTTCCTTCGGGGCGTTGCCGACGCGAATACAGGCGATGCGCGTTGCGCTCGCGCCATGGGTGACAGGCTGCGGAATCTCCGCGGCGCAGGCTTCGATCGCATCCGGGCAGCGCGTGCGGAACGCGCAACCGGAAGGCGGGTTGAGCGGCGACGCAATCTCGCCGCGCAGCAGCAGATGACGGCGCGCGCGCTCCACGACCGGATCGGGCACCGGCACTGCAGACAACAGCGCACGCGTGTACGGATGGCGCGGCGTGCCATACACTTCACGCTTGTCGCCGAACTCCATCACCCGTCCCAGATACATCACCAGCACGCGGTGGCTGATCGCCTTGACGACCGCCAGATCGTGCGCAACAAACAACAGCGAGAGCGACAACTCGCGTTGCAGGTCGCGCAGCAGGTTGACGATCTGCGCCTGAATCGACACGTCGAGCGCCGACACCGGCTCATCGCAGATCACCAGTTGCGGCTCGCCGATCAGCGCGCGCGCGATGCCGACGCGCTGACACTGCCCACCGGAAAATTCATGCGGATAGCGGCGCAGATGCTGCGCATTGAGGCCGACGCGCTCGAGCATCGTCAGCACACGGCGTTGCACGTCGGCGCGCGCAACGTCCTGGCGATGCGTGGTCAGCGGCTCGGCGACGATTTGCTCAATCGTCATGCGCGGATCGAGCGAGGCGAGCGGGTCCTGGAAGATCATCTGCACGTCGCGGCGCAAACGCGACGTGTCGCGGTGTGCGTTGGGCAGCACGGTTTCTTCGCCGAGCCAGCGCACGCTGCCGCTCGCCACCGGCGCGAGTCCGATGATCGCGCGCGCCAAAGTGGATTTGCCGCAACCCGATTCGCCGACAAGGCCCACGGTTTCGCCACGCCGCACGTTGAACGACACGCCGTCAACGGCGCGCAGCGTGGCCTTGCCTGACCACGGAAAGCCGCCGCGCGGCACGCCGAATTGCACCTTGAGATTCTCGACCGACAACAACGTTGCCGGGTCCTGATTTGCAATGGAAGTGGCGTTCATACGTGTTGTACCTCCATGATTTCCTGGGCCGGCCGATGGCATGCGCGCAACGCGCCGGCGGCCGTTTGCGATGCGACAAGCGCCGGCCGCGATTCGCGGCATTGATCGCTGCAATACGTGCAGCGCGGCGCGAACGCGCAACCCGCGCCGACTTCGCCGGGCAGCGGCGGATTGCCAGGAATGGTTTGCAGCGGAAGGTCGTCGTCGTCGGTCAGACGCGGCAGCGCGTTTAGCAGGCCAATCGTGTACGGATGCGTCGGCGCGGCGAACAGCGCGGCGGCGCTCGCCTGCTCGACGGTCTGGCCCGCGTACATCACCATCACGTCGTCGCACAAGCCGGCCACCACGCCCATGTCGTGCGTGATCAGGATGATCGCGGTGCCGCGCTCGCGATTCAGCTCGCGCAGTAACTCGATGATTTGCGCCTGCACGGTCACGTCGAGCGCGGTGGTCGGCTCGTCGGCGATCAGGATTTCCGGCTCGGAGAGCAGGGCCATCGCGATCATCACGCGCTGGCGCATGCCGCCGGAAAACTCGTGCGGATACATATTGATGCGGCGCGCGGCATCGGGAATGCGTACTGTCTCCAGGGTTTCGATCGCGCGGCGGCGCGCTTCGCGGCGCGACATCTTGCGATGCAACTGGAGCGTCTCGGTCATCTGCCGTTCGATCGTCAGGAACGGGTTGAGCGAGGTCATCGGGTCCTGGAAGATCATGCCGATGCGGTCGCCGCGAATCCTGTTGAGCGCGGCATGGTTCATCGTCAGCAGGTTTTCGCCGCGATAGGTCGCGGTGCCGGACACCTTGCCGTTGCCGGCCAGCAGGCCGAGCAGCGCCATCACGGTCTGGCTCTTGCCGGAGCCCGATTCACCGACGATGCCGAGCGTGCGGCCGGCTTCGAGTGAAAACGACACGCGTTGCACGGCGTCGACCGGTGCGCCTTCACGGCGCGTAAAGCGCACGCTGAGGTCTTTGACTTCGAGTAGCGGCATGTCAGCGGTCCTTCGGATCGAATGCGTCGCGCAGACCGTCGCCGACGAAATTCACGCAATACAGCGTCACGCACAGCATCACGGCCGGGCACAGCAGCAGCCACGGCATCGATTCGAGCTTCTGCGCGCCGTCCTGAATCAACACGCCCCAGCTCGTCATCGGTTCCTGCACGCCGAGGCCGAGAAACGACAGCACCGATTCGGTCAGCACGATATTGGGCACCGTGACGCTCGCGTACACCACCACCACGCCGAACAGATTCGGCACGATGTGACGCGCGATGATCGAACCCGAGCTGACGCCGATCGCTCGCGCGGCGTCGATGAATTCGCGCGAGCGCAGCGACAGGGTCTGGCCGCGCACCACGCGCGCCATGTCGAGCCACGAGAAGGCGCTGATGGTCAGCACGACCAGATAGAACGAGCGGCCGAACATCGTCATCATCAGGATTGCGATCAGCATGTAGGGTATCGCGTACATCATGTCGACGATACGCATCATCACCGCATCCACGCGCCCGCCGAGATAGCCGGCAGTCGCGCCATAGGCGACGCCGATCAGCCCCGACACCAGCGTGCCGAGCAAACCGACTTCCAGCGACACGCGGCCGCCTTGCAGCGTGCGCGCGAGCAGGTCGCGCCCGAGTTCGTCGGTGCCGAACCAGTGCATGTTTTGCCACGTCGGCGCAAGGCTGATCGCGCTCCAGTCGCTGTCGATCGGTCCGTTGGGCAGCAGCCACGGGCCCGCCACGCAGGCGATCACGATCAACATCATCACGACGAAGCCCGCAAACGCCGCACGATTGCGCACGAAGCGCATGGCGGCCGTGGCGAGCGGGCCACGCGAACGCGGCGCCTTCGCGATGGCCGTGAGCGGATCGAGCGCCGCGCTGGCCGTTTGAAGAGAACGGTTCATGGGATCAGTACCGGATGCGCGGATCGAGCCACGCGTACGCGAGGTCGACCAGCAGATTGAACAGCACGGCCACGGCGGTGGTCAGCACGACGAGCCCGAGCACGAGGGTGTAGTCGCGGTTGATCGCACCGTTGACGACCAGTTGGCCGAGACCCGGCAGCGCGAACACCGATTCGGTGACCACCGCGGCGGTGATCGACGAGATGCAGATCGAGCCGAGCAGCGACACCACCGGCATCAGCGCGGGTTTCATCGCGTGACGCAAGACGATCGTGCGACCCGGCAGACCCTTGGCGCGCGCCGTGCGGATGAAGTTACCGGACAGCACTTCGATCATGCTGCCGCGCATCACGCGGGCAATGGCGGCGACGTTGATGAAGGTGAGCAGCACGATCGGCAGCACCCGATAACGCCACTCGCCTTCGCCCCAGCCGCCGGCCGGCAGCCAGCCGCGGCCTTCGGAGGTCTTCAGCAGGATCGCGAAGATCCACACCAGTACCGGGCCGAGCACGAACGGCGGCACCACGTTGCCGATATTGCCGAGCACCATCACCGCATGATCGACGAAACGGTCGCGCCGCACGGCGGCCAGCGTGCCGAGCGTGACACCGATCAGGAGCGCGATCGGTACCGACACGCCGCCCACGCCGAGGCTCACCGGCAACGCTTTCCACACCAGATCGTTGACCGACCAGTCGGCGTAGCGGAACGACGGCCCCAGGTCGCCGTGCAGCAGCGAACCGAGGTAGTGCAGATACTGCAGCCACAGCGGTTCGTCGAGGCGATACTTCGCGTTGAGGTTCGCGAGGACGGCCGCCGACAGTTGTTTTTCAGTGTCGAACGGGCCGCCCGGGGTGAGATGCAGCAGCAGATAGCACGCGGTGATCACGGCGAGAATCGTCGGGATCGCCCAGAGCGTGCGGCGCAGCGTGTAGGCCAGCATGACAGTGCTCCCGCGCTTAGTGCTTGATCAGATACATGTCTTGCGTGGCGCGCTGGTCGAGGTAGTTGGTCGGCTTGTAGCCGCCCACGTACGACTTGACGAGCCGGTCGGCCGAGTACTGGAAGAGCGACACCATCGGGTAGTCGTTCATGGCCAGATTGTGCGCCTGCGTGAACAGCGCGCTGCGTTTGGCGTCGTCGAGCTGCTGGTTGCCTTCGTCGATCAGTTTGTCGACTTGCGGATTGCAGTAGCGCTGGTCGTTCTGCACGCTGTTGCAGCGGATCAGATCGAAAAACGAGTTGGCGTCGTTGTAGTCGACGAACCAGCCGTCGCGCGAGGCCTGCACCTTGCCGTCGTGGCGCTGCTTGAGCAGCACCTTGTATTCGACGTTTTCCAGCTTGGCGGTTACGCCGAGCTTGGTGCGCCATTCAGACGTTGCGAATAGCGCGACCTTCTTGTGCAGGTCGTTGGTGTTGTAGGTTAGCGTGAAGGTGAGCGGTTTGGCGTCCGAATAGCCCGCCTGCTTCAGCAGGTCGCGGGCATAGTCGACGCGCTTGGGCATCGGCCAGCTTGCCCACTCCGGCGTGAATACGGCCGAGCCTTCGGTGCCCTTGGCGATCAGGCCGTACATCGGCACTTCGCCGTCGGCCGTCAGACGTTTGGTCAGCAGGTCGCGGTCCAGCACCATCGCCAGCGCCTGACGTACGCGCTTGTCCTTGAAGGCGGGGTCTTCGTTGTTCAGGCTGTAGTAGTACGTGGCGATTTGCAGGCCGGTTTTCAGTTCAGGACCGAACTGCTTGCTCACCTGCGCATAGATGCCCGACGGAATCGAATACGTGTAGTCGAACTGGCCGGCCTGATACATGCGCATGGCCGTTTCGTCGTTTTCGATCGGCAGATAGGTCACCTTCGTGATCACGACCTTGCCGGCGTTCCAATACGTGTTGCTCTTCGTGCCGACGAGGCGATTGCTCGGTTGCCAGTCGGTCAGCGCATACGGGCCATTGCCCACGAAGTTGCCGGGCCGCGTCCAGTCGCCGCCGAACTTCGTCACGACCGCGCGATTCACCGGCGTCATTGTCGCCATCGCCGTGAGCTGCGGGAAAAACGCGGCGGGTACTTCGGTCGTGACTTCGAGCGTGTACGGATCGACCGCGCGCACGCCGAGGCTCGTCAGCGGCGCCTTACCGGCGAGAATCGCCTTGGCGTTCTTCACGAATTCGACCAGCACCGTGTATTTCGAACCCGTCTTCGGATCCAGCACGCGCTGCCACGAGTAGACGAAGTCGGCCGCCGTGACCGGCTGACCGTTGCTCCAGCGCGCATCGTGACGCAGCTTGAAAACCCACGTATTCGGCCCGCTGCGCGACCACGATTCCGCGACGCCCGGCACGATCGCGCCGCTTGCGTCCATGCGCGTCAGCCCTTCGAACAGATCGAGGCCGATCGTATTGCCGGTCCACGATTCGATGTGCGCGGGGTCGAGCGATTCGGTTTCGCCGGGCACCTGGCGAGTCATCTCCTGACTCGTGGCGAGCGCGACGCCCGCAGGCACGTTGACGGCGAAGGCGGAAGGCTGAAACGTGAGGACGAGCGCGGTCAGCGCCGTCGAGTAGACGAACGGGGTTTTCATCGGTTGAGGTCGCAGGAAAGGTCGAAAGAGGAACGCGCTGGCGCTGGGGCGCCCGTTATCTGCGTTGCTCGGGGCGCGGCGGCCCTTGTTGTTTGTCCGACATGCAGGAATCCTTACATTTCGTAATGCAGGCAATCCCTGGCCGGATCAACCGGAAAAGGTGCCTGCGCTTTAGAACAGTCTTGGTGTGCCCACCCAGACGACCACCGACTCGACGCGTGCGGTGTTCACCCAGCTGTGCGGCACCGTTGATTCGTAATGCGCGCTGTCTCCCGCGTGCAACACGAATGTCTTGCCTTCCAGCGTCAACGACACTTCGCCGTCGATCACATACACAAATTCTTCACCGGCATGCGTGGTCACTTCGGAGCGCTTCTGCCCGGGCGGCATCCTCACGAGGATCGCTTCGAGCTGACGGCCGCCCGTCAGATTGGTCAACCGGGCAAACAGGTTGGCCGAGTCCGCAAAACCGAAAAACTTCAACTGATCGCCGCGGCACACGGAGCGCTCTTCGCTAGGTGTGTCGACGAAATACTGCACCGTCACGCCGAGTGCGCTGGCAATCCCGGCCAGCGAAGTGATGGACGGGGACGCCAGGCCGCGTTCGACTTGCGACAAAAACGGTTTGGAAATACCTGCCGCTGTTGCCGTGTCGTCCAGCGTGCGCTTGAGCCGTTGGCGCAACGCGCGGATCTTGCTGCCGAGTTCGAGTGCCGGGTTGTTGTTTTGAATTGTCGTGACCATAGCAGGAGGAAATTAGCCCGTCAAAATTTGTTTGATATAAGTAAATATGGTTTGATTGCGGTCCAGATCGGGCAGTCGGTCCTCAATGCCCGGTCATGCAGTGGATCGCTTTTTCGAGACAACGCTCTATGTTGCCAGAAGCTCACAGGTGTCCCGCCTTTTTGACCGGCGCATGGATGACAAACGGCATGCGAATGCGGTAAAGGCGGCAATACGTACAGGCGATTTGTGTTTATGCCAATTGAGTATCGCGAGACGTTAAAGCTATGACGCCAAAGACTATTTTCATTTTCTCGCGACTTTGCAACGAAGCCCTATCGCGTGTAATAACGGGTAATGGGCGCGGAATCGGTGAATTCCCCGAGTGACGACGAATGTTTCTATTTGCAGAATCCCCCCGCTTGGCGGCGGGGTGTCCGGGTTCAGATCACCGGCGAAACCCGCTGCTGTTTGTAATTCCACCGGCAGCGATCCTGCGCGGCGGAGCATTGTCCGGCACGTCCTACCCGAACGGTTGCCGACATGAGGACATGACTATCACTGCGGATTCTTTCAGTTTCGTGCTGCGCGCCTGCCGCCTGTTGCGGCCGCCGTATGCCGCTCTTCGAAGCGCCGGCCGCCGGACGGCCGGCCGCCGCATCCCCGTGTCCCGCGATGCCTTATCATTGCGCCCGCTCCGCTTGACGGAGTCCGAGCCCGATGTGGCATGGCGGGCCTTCATCCCATCCCCTGGTTTGACCGCTTCTACTGGCGTTTCAGCGGACCGCTGAAACGCTGGCGTGCGCATTGACGTACGCCTCGCCACGCAGGGACCGCCGATCGTTTTTCCAGATCCAGTTTTCCGCGCCGCGCGCTTGTTCGCGCAACGCCGCAACGTATGAACACGAGGTACATGATGATTTCATCCAATCCATACGCCCGCGTCTCGCAGACCCGTTTATTTTCGACGGTCTTCCTGATCGAAATGTGGGAGCGCTTTGGTTACTACGGGATGGCCGCGCTGCTGGTCCTGTTCATGATCGACAAGCTGCATTTCACCGACAGCCACGCCACCCTCACGTGGGGCGCATTCACCGCGCTGGTGTATGCGTCGCCGTCGATCGGCGGCTGGATCGGCGACAAGATTCTCGGTGCGCGCCGCACGATGATCTTCGGCGCCGGCGTGCTGGCCGCAGGCTACCTGATGCTGGCGATGCCCAACGAGCAGCTTGCCTATATGTACGCGTCGCTCGGCGTGATCGTGGTGGGCAACGGGCTCTTCAAGGCGAATGCCGCGAACCTCGTGCGCCGCATCTATGAGGGCGACGACGCACGCATCGACAGCGCGTTCACGATCTACTACATGGCGGTCAACATCGGCTCGACGGTGTCGATGCTCGCCACGCCGTGGATCAAGGACCATTGGGGCTGGCACACGGCATTCGCAGTCTGCTGCGCCGGCATGCTGCTGTCGGTGCTGAACTACTTTGTCATGTTCCGCACGCTCGCGCATATCGGTTCCGCGCCGGACGCCGAACCGATCCGCTGGAAACGTGTGGGCGCGGTGGCGCTCGGCGGCATCCTGCTCGGCACGGCGACAATGTTCGTCCTGCAGCACAAGGCGATCGCGGTGGCCTGCGTGTACACGGCCGGCGTCGCGATTCTGGCGATTTTCGGCTACATGCTGGTCAAGTGCGAACGCTCGGAGCGCTCGGGTCTGGTGGCCGCGCTGATTCTGACTGCGCAGGTGATCCTGTTTTTTGTGTTCTACGTGCAGATGTCCACGTCGCTCACGCTGTTCGCGCTGCGCAACGTCGATCCGCATTTTTCACTGTTCGGCGTGACGCTGTTCACGTGGAGCGCCGCGCAGTTCCAGGCGCTCAATCCGATCTGGATCATGCTGATGAGCCCGCTGCTCGCGCTGCTCTATACGAAGCTTGCAAAGAGCGGCAAGGACGTGCCGGTGGCGGTGAAGTACGCGTTCGGCTTCGCGGTGGTGGCGGCCGGCTTCTTCGTCTACGCATGGAGTGGGCACTACGCGGTCAACGGCCGGGTGTCGTCGTGGTTCATGGTGGGCGGCTATGGACTGTATTCGCTCGGCGAGCTGCTGGTCAGCGGGCTGGGTCTCGCGATGATCGCGCGCTACGTGCCGGCGCGCATGAGCGGCTTCATGATGGGCGCCTACTTCGTGGCGACCGGCGTGTCGCAGTATCTGGGCAGCGTGGTGGCGAATTTCGCGCAGATGCCGGCAGGCGATATGGACCCGCTCGAATCGTTGCCGCTCTATACCAAGTTGTTTACTGGCCTCGGCTGGCTCGCGGCGGTGGGCGCGCTGGTCGCCGTGCTGCTGTTGCCGCTGATGCGCAAGCTTTCGCGCGAACATCAGCGTTGCAGCGACGAAGCGCGCGAGAACGCCCGGCAAACCGCGGTGTTGGGCGTGGCTACGGAGTAATTCGCGGCGATTTCAGCGGGCGGTGCGCTTGCGCTGCTTGCGTTCTGTCTACGGAAACGCACCATCAAAAATGGCGCGCTCGCATCACGCGGCGCGCCATTTTTGCATCCACCCTGAACTGACTCCGGCATCTTCCGGAGCGACACCGCAATCCGGTTCCGGCCATTGATCGCAACGATCAGCAGCATCAGATCGGCAATCTCCGGTTCCCTGAAGCGCGGCTTTACCGCTTCCCACACCGCGTCCGGCACGCGCGTTTGCGCAATCTGCGCGACCGCTTCGATTCATTCGAGCGCCCGGTCCGCTCAGACGGCAGCGACAGGGTTAAGCTTACGATCCACACTGGTCTTGCCAAATAACCGTTTCTGGATAATTTGAGGTAACCGCTCGAATGGACATCCACATTGCGGTCGAAGGGCGTCACGATCTGGCCGGGCAGATCTATCGGCAGTTGCGCGCCGGCATCCTGGAAGGGCGCCTCGCTGGCGGCACGCGCCTGCCGTCCACGCGCGACCTCGCCACGCAGCTTGGCGTGTCGCGCAAGACCACGCTCGACGTATTCGAGCGGCTTCTCTCCGAAGGCTATCTGAGCGCGCGCGCCGGTTCGGGCACCTTCGTCGCGGACGGGCTCGAGCGTCTGCCGGCGGAGCGCTCGTCGCACGCACGTGCCGCCGAGTCGGCGCGCGAGCGGTCGAAGGCCAAAGCGAAGGCCGCCGCGCGCGCCCAGCCACTCTGGGAAGCGATGCCCGAGGCGCTGCCATTGCCGCGACCCACCGTGCAATCGCCACAGGATTTCGTCGGCGGCGCGACGGACAAATCGCTATTTCCCTTCGACGTCTGGCGCCGTTGCGTGAACCACGCATTGCGCGCACAGGCGCGCAGCCCTGCCATCTATCGCGATCCAGCCGGCGAACAGGAACTGCGCCTCGCGATCTCGCGCTACCTGGCATTCAATCGCGCGGTCGCGAGTAACTGGGAAGACGTCATCGTGACGCAGGGCGCGCAGAACGCGCTCGATCTGATGGCGCGCATCACGCTGCGCCCCGGTGAAGTCGTGGCCATTGAAGACCCCGGGTATCCTCCCGCCCATGCATGCTTCAAGGCAACGGGTGCACGCGTGGTGCCGGTTCCGGTAGACAGCGAAGGTCTGATCGTGAGCAAGCTGCCGGACAAGGCACGGCTCGTCTACGTGACGCCTTCTCATCAGTTCCCGCTCGGCATGCCGATGACGCTGGAGCGGCGCGTCGAGTTACTCGAATGGGCGCAGAAACGCGGCGCCGTGATCATCGAAGACGACTACGACTGCGAATACCGCTTCGAAGGACGGCCCATGGAGCCGCTGAAAAGTCTCGACCGCGCCGGTCTCGTCGCGTACGTGGGCACTTTCTCGAAGACGATCTTCCCGGAGTTGCGGGTCGGCTATGCGGTGCCACCGGCGTCGCTCTATGGGCCGCTCCTCAAGGCTCGCCAGATCGCGGACTGGCACGGCTGCACGCTCACGCAAACCGCGCTGGCGACTTTCATGCTCAACGGCGACTTCGCCAAGCACCTGCGGCGCATGCACAAGGTGTATGCGGCGCGCCGCGCGATGCTGCTGGACCACCTGCATGGCGACCTGGCGCCCTGGTTCGAGCCGATCGTGCCGACGGCCGGCATCCATATGGCGGCGCGTCTGACGGCCCCGTTGACGGAGCAGGCGCTGGTGAGCGCGGCGCGCGAAGCGTCGATCGGTCTGTACGGGCTCGAGCCGTTTCACGTGCGCGCGAAACCGCAGCCTGGGCTGATCTTCGGCTACGGCGGCATCGCCGTCGAGCATATCGACGCGGCGCTCACCGGCCTGGCCGCGCTGCTGCCGCGCCTCGTCCGCTAGCGGCACGAAGCACGCGTAAAGCTCGTCGTCGCGATACGCACTAAGGCAACGGCGAGCGCGGCATGGCGCGCGACGCAGCTGAAAACCGGGCCTGTGTGAAGGAAAGGCGAGCACGATCTGAAGTACGTTAGCCGTCTTTGACGCTCTCTGACACCATCTGCGCGTTTCTGTCACAGAGGAAGGAAACACGCTTTTTGCAGCGGTTTTCGCTGCAGGGGGCGTGCTTTTTCTGCCGCTCGAAGCGCGTCGTCTGTCCATCGTTTGGGCATCTTCCGATAGAAAATAGGCCTGTATACATGCATCGAAACGACTTGTAACGCGCGTTACGTGTGCGTGTTGCAAAGTCCGCTCGCGCGCGTTTACCCGCTAAAACAAGCATCAAAATGTGTTGCGCAGTCTGCGCCGCGCAACAAACCTTGGCTGTTATACACAAAAGAGTCGCGCAAATCGTATTAGCGCTTGTAGAATCCGGCGTTGAAGCGTGCACATACCGTGTGCGCTTCGTGCAATTCACTGACCACAACAGGTAGGAGAAACATGCCGACTTCCGCAAAAAAGGTGGCCAAGAAGGCTGCTGCCCCGGTACCGACCAAGAAAGTTGCTGCAAAGAAAGTTCCTGCGAAGAAGGCCGTCGCAGCTAAGAAGGTCGCCGTGAAGGCGTCCGGCGCACCGTCGCCGATCAAGGACACCTTCACGAAGGCCTCGCTGGCTGCACACGTCGCTGAACGCGCTGCTGTGGAACCGAAGGCTGCCAAGGCCGTGCTGGCCGCGCTCGAAGACACGATCCTCGGCGCAGTGCACAAGAAAGGCGCTGGCGAATTCACGCTGTCGGGTCTTCTGAAGATCGTCGTGCAAGCTGTGCCGGCGAAGAAGAAGCGCTTCGGCAAAGACCCGTTCTCGGGCGAAGAGCGTTGGTTCCCGGCCAAGCCGGCTAGCGTGCGCATCAAGGCACGTCCGCTGAAGAAGCTGAAAGACGCAGCAGCAGGCTGATCGCGCTGCGGGCGTAGCCGCGGTTTTTTAACCGTCGTCGACGCCTAAGCCGGTCCGCAATGCAAGTTGTCTGAATCCCCTCGGGTGCAAATCCGCGGGGATTTTTTATGCGTATTGCCGCTGCGTGGGGGTGGTTTGGCGAATTCGCCGCGGCACGCCATGGTGCCGCGTATGCACCGTACTAGCGCATCATGGGCCGCCGCAGTACGATGGCACGGAGGCCATGCCGGTCGGGATGCGCTGTTCGTGTGCACGTACCGTGGTCCGCACGCGAAAAGCGCAATGGCATAGCGTTTGCTTGAACGATTGTCGAACACCGAATGCGCAGCGCATTCGCCTTCTATCCGACAACAAGAGCGGGGCGTGACATGCGATGCTATGACGAGATGCGTCATCATGACGATGCCGTGCGGCCACATTACGCTCGCTTCGAGCGTTGGCTGGTGAAGCAGGGCAACGAGGCGATCGCCCGCAAGCGTGCGGAAGCGGATCTGCTGTTTCGCCGGGTCGGCATTACCTTCGCGGTGAACGGCGATCTGTCGGGCACCGAGCGGCTGATTCCCTTCGACCTGATTCCGCGCATCATCCCGCGCGGCGAATGGCAGACGCTCGAAGCTGGTCTACGCCAGCGCGTGCAAGCGCTCAATCTGTTCATCCACGACGTCTATCACGACCGCAACATCGTGCGCGCCGGTATCGTGCCGGCCGAGCAGGTCTATACGAATGCGCAGTACCGTCCGGAAATGCAGGGCGTGAATGTGCCGCTCGGTGTTTACGCGCATATCGCCGGCGTCGACGTGGTGCGCGCGGGCGACGAAGGCGAGTTTTACGTGCTCGAGGACAACCTGCGGGTGCCGTCGGGGGTGTCCTACATGCTGGAAAACCGCAAGATGATGATGCGGCTTTTCCCTGAGCTGTTCGTGCAGAACCGCATTGCGCCGGTCGCGCATTATCCCGATCTATTGCTCGATACGCTGCGCTCCGTGGCGCCCGAAGGTGTCGACGATCCGGTCGTGGTGGTGCTGACGCCTGGCATGTACAACTCCGCGTATTTCGAGCACACCTTCCTCGCGCAGCAGATGGGCGTCGAACTGGTGGAAGGCAAGGATCTGTTCGTCGACGACAACTACGTGTTCATGCGCACCACGCAGGGGCCCAAGCGCGTCGATGTGATCTATCGCCGGGTGGACGACGATTTTCTCGATCCGCTTGCGTTCCGTAACGATTCCGCGCTGGGCGTACCGGGGCTTTTGACCTCGTATCGCGCCGGGCGCGTCGCGCTGGCGAACGCCATGGGCACCGGCATCGCCGACGACAAATCGATCTACCCGTACGTGCCGGAGATGATCGAGTTTTACCTCGGCGAGAAGCCGATTCTCAACAACGTGCCTACTTTCCAGTGCCGCAAGCCCGACGACCTCGCTTACACGCTCGCGCATCTGCCCGAACTGGTCGTCAAGGAAGTGCACGGCGCGGGTGGCTACGGGATGCTGGTGGGACCGGCTTCGACGAAAGCCGAAATCGAGTCGTTCCGTGAGCGTCTGATCGCGCGGCCGGCCGGCTATATCGCGCAACCCACGCTCGCGCTGTCGGCGTGTCCGACGTTCGTCGAAGCGGGTATCGCGCCGCGCCATATCGACTTGCGGCCATTCGTGCTATCCGGCAAGAGCGTGACGATGTGCGCGGGCGGTCTCACGCGCGTCGCGTTGCAGGAAGGCTCACTCGTCGTCAATTCGTCGCAAGGGGGCGGCACCAAGGACACCTGGATGGTCGACTGACGCAGCTGCCGATGGGCGCCTGCACAGTTGAGCGTGCACGCGCCGCGGCAACCCAACAAGCCGGCGGACGGGAACCACACCGCCGGCGCACACGGATAACCAGCGCGGGATTTTTTCGAGGCCTCGCGTCATCAGATACGGAACGCCGTCATGCTAAGCCGCACCGCCGATCACCTCTTCTGGATGGCCCGCTACATGGAGCGCGCGGAAAACACCGCCCGCATGCTCGACATCAATCTGAAGGCGCTGCTCCTGCCGCAGACGCCCGAACAGGAGGCGCGCGCGCAACGTTCCGTGTTGCGCATCTCCGAGCTCGAAACCGCGTTTGCGCAGCGCTACGACGAACCGACGCGCGAACACGTGCTCGATTTCATGGTGGCCGATTCGACCAATCCGTCGAGCATTCATTCGTGTCTGCAGGCCGCGCGTGAAAACGCCCGCGCGGTGCGCGGCACGCTGACGACCGAATGGTGGGAAACCATCAACGACACGTGGCTCGAGTTCAACGAGCGGACCGCGGCGGGGCAGCTCACCGCGAATCCGGACGAGCTGTTCGAGTGGGTCAAATTCCGCTCGCATCTGTCGCGCGGCGTGACGATCGGCACCGCGCTGCAGGACGATGCATTCTTCTTCACGCAGCTCGGCACGTTCCTGGAGCGGGCCGACAACACCGCGCGGATTCTCGACGTGCGCTTTGCCGATGTCGAGCCGAATTCGCGCGACGCCGCGCGTCAACTCGAAGACTTCTATTACTGGACTTCGATTCTCAGTTCGGTGTCGGCGCTGGAGATCTATCGCAAGGTATATCGCGATGTCGTCACGCCGGCGCGTGTGGTCGAACTGATGATCCTGAACCAGCAGATGCCGCGTTCGCTGCTGGCGTCGCTCGAGGGCGTCTGCGCGAATCTGGCGATGCTGCGCACCTCGGGCTCGAACCAGTGCGAGCGGTTTGCCGGCAAGCTGCGCGCCGAGCTGGTGTATTCCGACATCCGGCAGATTTTCGAAGCCGGCCTGCACGCCTATCTGACTCAGTTCCTTGCTCGTGTGTTCGAGCTCGGCAATCTGGTTGCGCGTACCTATCTGATGCTGCCAGTCGCCTGACGGAGTTTTTTATGAACCTGACGATCCGCCACGACACCTCCTATCGCTACGAAGCGACTGTCCACTATTCGATCCAGCAATTGCGTCTGACGCCGGCGAGCGGCGCCTCGCAGGTGGTGCGGCGCTGGAGCATCGATGCGCCCGGCAAGCTCGACGCCACCTTCGACGCCTACGGCAACGTGCTGCATACGCTGGTCATCAATAAGCCGCACAGCGAGATCCGCCTGCATGTGGCGGGTGAAGTGGACACGATTCCCCTCGTCGATGGCCTGCTACCCGACGCCGTCGGTCCGATTCCACTCGAGCATTTCACCTGCTGCACGCGTCTCACCGAGGCCGATGCGGCGGTCCGCGAGCTGGCTGGATCGGTGCCGAGCCTGACCACTTCAGCCAATCTGATCGCCCTGTCCGAGCAGATCGTGCAGCGCGTCAAATACAACCCGGGCGTCACCGAAGTCACCAGCACGGCCGCTCAGGCGCTCGCGCTCGGCAACGGCGTCTGTCAGGACCATGCGCATCTGATGCTCGCCTGCTGCCGCGTGCGCGGGATTCCGGCGCGCTACGTGAGCGGCTACATCGAACCGGGTGAGGTGCCACACGGCGCGAGCCACGCATGGGTCGACGTGTGGCTCGAGGGCAAGGGCTGGATTTCCATCGACGTGACGCACGCTGCGTTTGCCAGCGAAATCTATTGCCGGCTCGCCGTGGCGCGCGATTACGAAGCCGCCGCGCCGGTGCGTGGCCGGCGCATCGGCGGCCTGGAAGAGGAGTTGAAGGTGTCCGTCACGGTCAGCACGCAAGTGGCGCAATAGCGGCTCGCGGAACGGCGCGAACGTGCGCCAGACCGCATGGCTATCCGCATCGGGGCCGGCGGGGCCGTAATATGCGGGAAGGGCGCATGCGCGCCGCATTACAATAGCGGCGTTCAGTCGTTTTTCGCGGGTACCTTTCCTTATGACTTACTGTGTCGCGATGTCTGTCGACGAAGGGCTCGTGTTCCTTTCGGACACGCGCACCAACGCGGGCGTCGATCACATCAGCACGGCGCGCAAGATGTCGGTGTTCGAGCAGCCGGGCGAACGCATGCTCGTACTGCTGGGCGCCGGCAATCTGTCGCTCACGCAGGCGGTGCTGCACGAGCTGTCCGAGCCCACCGATCCCTCGCAACCCACCCTTTGGACCGCACCGACCATGGCCGACGCGGCGCGCGTGATCGGGCGCGCGGTGCGCTGCGTGCATCAGCGCGAGGCGGAGGCATTGCACGAATTCGGCGTCGACTTCAATTGCAGCTTCATTCTGGGCGGGCAGATCGCTGGCAACCGGCCGCGTCTGTTCATGATCTACTCCGCGGGCAATTTCATCGAAGCGTCGTCCGTGAATCCGTATTTCCAGATCGGCGAGGCCAAGTACGGCAAGCCGATTATCGACCGCGTGCTGACGCCGTCCACACCGCTCGACGAAGCCGCCAAATGCGCGCTGATCTCGATGGACTCGACGCTGCGCTCGAACCTGTCGGTCGGCCTGCCGCTCGATTTACTGGTCTACCAGAAGGATTCGTTGCGCGTGACGCGGTTTGTGTCGGTCGATCACGACAACGCGTACTTCGAGATGATCCACCGCACCTGGGGAGAGCGCTTGCGCCAGGTGTTCGGCGAGATTCCCGATCCGGACTGGCAGGCGTCGCCGAACGTGCCGCTGTTGCAGCGTGAGCGCGCACTGGTGCTGCATCGCGCGCCAGTGGGTGCCGACGGCGTGGAGCATGAACTGGACGCGAAGCCGGCGCAGACATTGGCGCAAGCCGATAAGGCCAAGACGCAACGATAGGCCAGGACGGGTGTGCAAAGCACCCGAACTCGACCGGCGGCTGATTGACGAAACGAGGCCTCATACGGCCATAGCTGTCACAGCGCCCGCGCGTCCCCATACGGGTAATGCGCAGCCCGCTTCCGGCGATTGGCCCGGCACGAGCGTCCAGCTCACGAGCCAGCACCGCATTGTCGAACTGACGAACGCCGACGGACGACCTTGACGGCTGTCGAGCGGGGCGCGCTTGTGATCTGTCGTTACAATCGCAGGACGAAAAAAAACCAGCCACAGGCTTATCGCCCGTGGCTGGTCTTCAACTGCGTGTTGCTCCAGCAGTCCAACAAGTTCGATTAGAACTTGTGGCGGATGCCCAGGCTGATGACTTCTTGCGACTGGTTGGCCGATTGGTAGCCATAGTCGGCTGCCGACGCCACTGCCGATTGCACGGTGGTACCACCGGCTGCGGTCGGAACGCGCTGCTCGCCGCTGGCGTGCTGATAAACGCCCAGCAGGTACACGTCCGTACGCTTCGACAGGTTGTAGTCCGCGCCCAGCGAAACCTGATGGTACGTCGCGCTCGTGTCGCCACTTGCCTTGGTGTACGTGTAGCCCAGGCCCAGCAGCATTGCCGGCGTCAACTGGTAACCCAGGTACGCGCCAGCGACGTTGTACTTCTCGGTCTGACCAAACAGCGAGAACGCGTCCTGCTTGTACTGTGCGTTGCTGTAACGTGCCGCGATCGTGAACGGACCCGCAACATACTGAGCCGCCACCGAAGCGATGCCCACCGAACTCGCCGTCGAGTAGCCGCCGTTGATGATGCTGTCGATCGTGCCGTCCGACGTACCGTTCCATGTCGGAGCACGTGTGGCACCCGTGGTCGGCGACGGATTGGCGGCGTGGAAGTAACCTGCAGCGATGCTGAACGGACCCGTGCCGTAGGTTGCAGCGCCCGACCACGTCTGACCCGCACCCGTTGCGCCAGCCACGCCGCCGAATGCATACATACCTTCGAACTGGAAGCCGCCCCACACCGGCGAGGTGTACTTGACAGCGCTGTTCGTACGCGACGAGTTGTCGTTGTTGTCAACGTCGCCCGGGGTCGTGAACGTGCTACCGAAGTAGTTGTCGCCCGTCAGCGGTTGAACCAGGTCGACCACCGGATCGTACTGACGACCCAGCGTGACCGTACCCCATTGGTCGCCCGTCAGGCCGACATATGCTTGACGACCGAACATACGGCTGCCTTGACCGAGCTTGCCGCTGTTCGGATCAAAGCCGTTTTCCAACTGGAAAATTGCCTTCAGACCGCCGCCCAGGTCTTCCGTGCCCTTCAAGCCGAAACGGCTGCCCTGAAGGTTGCCTGCAACCATCGACAGCTGGTTCGTACCAGTCGGCGAGGCGTTGTGAGCGTATTGCAGCGAGTCGTCAATCAGGCCGTACAAAGTAACGCTGCTTTGAGCATGTGCCACGCCGGTGGCGCCGAGGAGCGCCAGCGAGAGGGTAGACAGTGCGATTCGTTTCATCCATTTCTCCACGCAGATGATTAGTTTCGTTGTTGCGGAAAGGAGAATAGCTCACCGTCCCAAGCGGCAAGAACTGGAAAAAAAAGAGTGTCTCTAAAAAGTGACACACGCTGCAAGGTCTTGTATTTAAAGCCCGTTAACGATTATTGCGGTTTCCGCAATATTGATTCGTTGACGGCACATTATTGTTGTTTTGTTGATAGTGAAGGGTGCTTTACACACACTTTCGACACTTGTTTGAATGCATTTCGTAATCAAGTCGTCTAGTTGCTGCGTCCACGATGTAGTGACGATATAAAAATCGGGACGCGCTGCGCTTGACGCAGGCGCTAGACAGAAATTACCGGTTGTGAGCAGGCGCAACCCAAAAGTTGCAACCGGTATGCCCAATAGATGCCGGATCGCAGGCCTTTTCAGGCGTGGCGTCTGAGCCTTTACGCGTTGCTCTCGTGGTCGGCGTCGTTGCGGCGCGCCACCGTTGCAACTGCCAATCCGGCTGCGGCGGCGACCAGCACCGACGTCCAGGGATGCCGTCGAACATAGCGATCCGCCGCTTCGGCCTGCCGGCTCGCTTTCACCAGCGTGACGGCTGCAACATGGGTTGCTTGTGCTTCTGCCTGCACGACGGTGTGGCCGATCTTCGCCACCGTCGCTCGTACCGAAGACCCGCTCGCCGGTTGCACCGGTGCGAAAGACGACGCTGGACGAGGCTTGGAGTGAGCCAGGCCGTCAGTCGCGCCGGTAGCGGCTGCGAACCCGACGCGGTTGATCGCATGAGCGTCGGCGCCAGATAGCGCGTCCGCCGATACCGTCGATGCGGCCAGCACCGAGGCCAGCTTGGCGCGGCTGCCGGGGGGCGTGTTGTCCTGCATACCCCATTCGCCGCGCGGATCGTGCACGCGGCCGCGCGCCGCCGAAAATTCCGCGCCGAGCAGCAGTACGACGGCCGAAAAGTACAGCCACATCAACAGGACTGCGAGCGAGCCGGCGGCGCCGAACGAACTCGCCATGCCTGCGTGCGCTATATATAAGGCGAACAGCTTTTTACCCGCGGAGAAAAGCACCGCCGCGACGATCCCGCCGACTAGCGCGTCGCGCCAGTGCACTTTGGCGTCGGGCAGAAACTTCAGCAGACCGGCGAAGGCAAAGGCCAGTACCAGCAGACCGACGCCGAGTTGCAGCAGGTTGCCTATCACCACATACGGCGAGTCGCCCCACAGCCACTTGCCGATAAAAGTGATGACAGTATCGAGCACCAGCGAGACGATCAGGAGGAACGCGACGCCCAGCACCAGTCCGAACGAGATCAGACGCACGCGCACCAGCGCGATCACGCTCGAGCTGCGTGGCCCGGTGTTCGGCCACACGATATTGAGTGCGCTATTGAGGGATGAGAAGGTGGCCGAGGCGCCGATCGCCAGCATCGAGAACGAAATGATGGCCGCGATGCCGCCAGCGCTACCGCTGTGATGGGCGTTCTCGACGATGGTCTGCACGCCCGCCGCAGCCTGGTCGCCGAGCAGGCCGTGAATGTGATTGAACAGTTCGCCGCGTGCGGCTTCGGCGCCGAAGAACCAGCCGGCGACGGCGATCACCATCACCAGGGTGGGCGCGAGCGAAAATGCTGCGTAGAAAGCGATGCTGGCGGCCATGGCGGCGCAGCGGTCGTCGGCAAACTGTTTGAACGCGCCGATCGCCCAGTTGGCCTGTTTGCGGGCCACTATCTGAAGGTTCTCGGTGGAAAGCGTGTCGATATCCATGGTCGTCTTTCTCAATGGTCCTGGCGCCGGGTGCGGCGTGGCCACGCCGTGGAGGCGGGCCCGACGCAGTCTCCGCGCCGATACCTTTCGCAAACCTTGTGCCTGTCACTATATCAAGCGCCGCACGGGTGCGCGGGCGATAAGCGGCGGGCCAAGTGTGCCGTTAGAATGCCGGTGGATCCTCACATTTTTGTCACTATGCACTCGCACGAACTCGTAAAGCAGCTGGACGTGATTCCGGCAGAACAATTGAGCGCGCATTTGCCCGCGCATGTTGTGGCGCAATTGCCGGCCCAGGGCGTGACGGTTTTTGCCGTTAGCGATGACGCTTCCGACACGGCGGAATTCAGTGCGCGATATGGTTTTGGCCTTGAAGACTGCGCGAACACGATTGTGGTCCGCTACAGGAAGGAGGGCGCTGAGCATTACGCGGCGCTGGTCTCGCTGGGTTCGTTGCGCCTCGACATCAATGGCGCGGTGAAGGCTGCGCTGGGTGCGCAGCGGCTGTCGTTCGCCAGGCGGGAGGCGGCCGTGGAGCATAGCGGGATGGAGTTTGGGGGGATTACGGCCTTCGGTTTGCCGGATGACTGGCGGATTCTGGTGGATGCCGCGGTGATGGAGCGCGCCCAAGTGGTGATGGGCGCGGGGGTGCGGGCGGCTAAGTTGCTGCTGGCGCCGGAGGTTTTGAAGGGTTGGGGGCGGTGTGAAGTTGCTGTTATGACGCTTGCCGCAGAGTGAAGGTTTTTTGTTTGTATGCCTACGGTGTTTTGTTTTTCCTTGGTCTGGCTTTTTTGGCCTTTCCTTGCATTCTTATTGGTTTATTAGCGTCGCCCCTGTGCGGGGCAGGCACCTACTTTTCTTTGCCGCCGCAAAGAAAAGTAGGCAAAAGAAAGCGGCTCAAACCGCTAATTTTTAAGCGGGTCCCTTGGCTTGGAGGGTGTAGTGGCTCCGTAGAGATTGGGCCTGCTCACCTGCTCTCGTGAGTGACCAGGCTGTCATGCTTCCGACGGCGCTGCGCGCGCCGATGCGGTACTTCACAAAACCAATCCGATTGGTATTTTCGGCGCCTCGCCGAGGCGAAGCCGATGGCCCCCGCTCACGCGCAACGAAGCGCCTGGTTTCCGTGGCAAACCCAACCGCGACGCACGTAGTGCGGAGTGGGAGCGGATGACGGCTGTGTCACTGGCGCTTATGGACCGAGGTGTGATCCGTTAATCGGACCACCAGCCCCTCCAAGCCAGGGACCCACTTAAGAGTTGGCGGTTTGAGCCGCTTTCTTTTGCCTACTTTTCTTTGCGGCGGCGTAACTATTCAGCAGCAGCCAGAGGCGAAACGACGAACCCCGCGAAGCTCAGGGCCAGCGCATTGATGAGCGAACGGCCCTGTTTGCGTAGGGTAGCGAGGTAGGAGCGGATCGTGCAGAACGCCTGCATGCCCGACTCTGCGCGGAAGCATCCGGAGATTTTCTGTTTGAGTTTGGGCATGCGGATATCGCGTTCGGCCTGGTTGTTGTCGAATGGTACGCGGTACTCCGTAATGAAGCGCCACACCTCGCGCACGTGCGTGCGCAGGCGCGCGAGCAGGTTGTAGGTGAAGCTTTGCCTGACCCTGCCGCGGCGTTCCTTGCGGGTCGGCTCGCGCGCCTGCCGCGGATTGAGCCTTCGCGCCTGGGCAAGCAGTGCCCCGTTGCGTCGCCTGTAATAGCGTTGACGCGGCTCATCCAGCGCTGTGGCGCCCGCGGCCTGACTGAGCTGAACTTCCCGCTTTGCCTGGCAAAGCAGGTCGATCATCTGCTGGGCCCACGGTTGCTCCGTGGACTCCAGCACAAAGACCAGTTCGCGCAGATGGTGTGCATTGCATAGTGCATGTTCACACTCGTAGCGCGCGTAGGGCCCCCAGCCGTCATGTACCGCGATTCCCGGAAAGCCAGGCAGAATGCCGAAGCTGTCCAGCGCCTCACTACCACGCTTGCGGTGTGAGCCATACCAGCTCAACGCGCCGGTCGAGGCGACGTGCAGCCAGTAAGGCGTGCGTCCTACGCGCATGCTGCTCTCATCGAAATGCACCACGGGCTGCTCGCGCAGCGTCTGCCTGATCTGTTCAACCGCTGGCGCCAGCAACCGGGCCGCCTGATCAATGCTGTGCTGCACGGTACCCGTACTCACATGCAGGCCAAACAGATCCGCCAGCGCCTGGGCGGTACGCGCAACCGGCAACTGCTGGTATTGCGTCAGATAGACCGCAGCGGCGCGCACCTGAGGACCATACTGAACCGCCTGGCTCACGCCCTCGGGAAACGCGCCTGAATGGTGCTTGCCGCAGCGGCACTGCGCGATCTGCACGCGATGCTCGGTCACCTCAAGGCGCGTGGGCGGCAGATCGATCACCTGACGACCTTCAGGCAGCACGGTGATGTGAGCGCAGTCGATCCGCTGTCCACAGGCGTCGCACACCGGCGCCACCGGATGAATCTCGATGTGATCGGGCTGCGCCACGCGTTTGAGCGTCTTCCCCGGGTGCCCGGGCTGCGCGCCGGGCTTTGCGCCGCTCGTGCCGCGCAATGACTTCGGCTTGCGCCTGGGCCCATCGCCTGACGGTGGTTTGCTGGAGTTATGACTGTCCTTCTCAAGCTTCGCCTCAAGCTCGTTCAGACGTCTCACCAGATCAACGATGAGCGCGTCCTTCTGCTCCGGTGTCAGGTCCTTGATGTCGGGCATCTTCGTCATGTCCTTCACTATGCACGGCCTGCCTCAGGTTTACAACAGCTGAATAGTTACGCGGCGGCAAAGAAAAGTAGGTGCCTGCCCCGCACAGGGGCGACGCTAATAGACCAATAAGAATGCAAGGAAAGGCCAAAAAAGCCAGAATAAGCCCACCGCCGTAGGCACACAGAAAAAAACCGATAGAGAAAAAAATCAATCAAACATGAACAAAGTACCCTTCAAGAATATCCACAATCCGCCATAACGAACAAGGCCGCCGACAGTGGCCATCAAACCCGGCTTCTTTCAATTGTTCGATCGGATCGAGCGGCCAGATATTACTCATAGCGAGCCACAGGATCTCCGGACTGATCCGTTCACTCCGAACACCACGCGTAAATTGGTAGTCCGAAACTGAATCAAGCCGTGTATCGAGCAAAACCGCATGTGGTTTCCACCACTTCAGAAAGCATCTCACTTTCGTCAGATCGGCGGCGTGGACGGCTTCATATCCCTTCAGTGAAAGCATCAACACCAGCGATTCGCCAATCGCCTTATCACGGTGTCCAATCAATACACGACGCGCCAGCTTCGAAGCGGGTGCGTTGCCGTGCTTCCAAAGTGCAAACTCAGCCTCTTCGTCAGATGAGACGCGTCGTGTCACGGTGGCCCCCAAAAGGCTGCGCGCGGAATACGTAATGTAAACAAAAAGAAAACACTTCGGGAAAAATTACCATTGATCGGTCCATGAAGAAATCGGCCCGGTTCGTCGTCAAACAGATTCACGTACAGTCAACAGTGCACCTAAGTTCTCGCCGAGCCGCCTGTGGAAGCGGTCGGCAATCGTCGGATTATTGAAAGAATCCTCGTCAGGTCAGCATTTTTTACCCAGTCGAAAAGCGCGTATCAGTATCGCGATTGAAGACGCTCGCACGATACAGAAGAAGGTGATGCGCCGCGCAGTCGACAAAGACTGCGCGACTGCGTGGCGATCGAGCGCGTGGCCTAAATCATCAGACGTGAAACTTTGGTGCCTTCGAGCGAGACGCCGGCCATCAAACCGCCGTTGGTCAGCACGAATGCTTCGACGGGGCTGGTAGCGGTCGACGTATCAATCGCGCCGTTCGCGCCAACTTTCAGCACAGCGACGGTCGCGTCAGCGCCCGCTGCCCACCCTTGGCTAGCGAGGAAATTGTCGAGCGCCTCCTGCGTCATGAACAGG
Organism: Paraburkholderia fungorum; assembly: GCF_046027215.1. Lineage (GTDB taxonomy): Bacteria > Pseudomonadota > Gammaproteobacteria > Burkholderiales > Burkholderiaceae > Paraburkholderia > Paraburkholderia fungorum_D. The sequence goes on from NZ_JAQQEN010000002.1 coordinate 90,808, forward strand.
AACACCAGCGCCTTGGACTGCGCGCCAATCTGCAAACCGAACGAGCCGGCAACGGTGCTGTAATAGCCCGCCGTCCGACCGGCTACTCGCAACGCGCCTTCGCCGTATTGTCCGCCCACCCAGAAGCCCGCTGAAATCACAGACGGAAACACGAGTACCCCGCGCGCCTTGGCGACTAACTCACGGGAACCGGCGGCATTTGTATAAAGGCGCGAAAGCGTTGAATCGATCCCTGCGTTGATCGAGTCGCGCTTGCCGGCATTGGCCGTTTCCGACGAATTCGAAGACGGTGACGTGGTCGTGCAGCCGGCGAGGCCAAGACCCGCAGTCGCCAGAGCGGCACCGGTAGTCATGATGAATTGGCGTCTGCGCATGATTATTTTCCTTGTGTGTTATTGAAGTCGCTGAAGTTGCATTTTCCATTCAAATCGGTACTTCGGCGATACCGTACGTCAATTGCTAATGAGCATTTACCGTGCCTGATCACGCCGCCCGCGAGCGGGGCGGCGTGATCCCCCGACATCGACATCGATCACTGCCCTGCTGGACGGATATTCTGATTGTGACGGAACAGGTTCTGCGGATCGTATTGGCTTTTCACGGCGACAAGACGCTCATAGTTCGGCCCGTACGCATCCGCCACCCGGCCGCCTTCCTCCTCTGTCATGAAGTTGACGTAGACACTTCCAAGCGCAAAAGGTGCCGACGCTGCAAAGAACGCACGGGCCCAGCCGACGCAACGTTCGTCGTCACCCGCATCGTCCCAGCGGCCATGCACATTCATCACGTATTGCGCGTCGCGGCTCGAATACGCCGTGGCCTCGACCGGTACACGTGAGGTCTGTCCGCCGACCCTCCCGAAGAAGATTTCGCATTGCGTCGACGGCAAGCTGTCGATTGCCGCGAGTAGCGCATCGATCAGGCCGTCCTGCACGGTAGTCAGGTTGTGCGATTTCCAGTAGTTGCGCGCGCCGGGAGCGAGCAGCGGATCGAATGCCTGTTGCCACATCGCGTAAGGCATCGGTCCGAGATGTTCGCCGTAGGGTGTGCCGAATCCGCGTACCGCTTCCACCGCGGCCGGCCCGTTTTCGATCGGGCCGCAGTAGCAGATCGCAAATACGACGACCGGCTTGCCGTGCACTTCCGCTGGCAGGAACGGCAGCGGCGGCGCGAGCCGCAGCACGGACCAGACGTTCAGTTCTTCCGGCATGGTTTCGGCGAACGCGCGGTAGCGTGTCAGTGCGTCCCGTGCCTGATCGAACGGCAGTACCACAAGGCCGCCATATACCAGCGGTCCGACGGCATGCAGGGCAAATTCGAATAGCGTGACGACGCCGAAATTGCCACCACCGCCGCGAATCGCCCAGAACAGATCTTCGTGCGAGTCGGCGCTCGCGTGGACCAGTTCGCCGTCGGCGGTGACCACGTCGGCCGAAACCAGATTGTCCACGGACATACCGTATTTGCGGCTCAGCCAGCCGAAGCCGCCGCCGAGCGTCAACCCCGCAACGCCGGTGGTCGAGTTGATGCCGAGGGGCGTGGCAAGTCCGAACGCTTGCGCTTCGTGGTCGAAATCGGCGAGCGTGGCGCCCGGTTCGACATACGCGCGCCGCGCGATCGGATCGATACGTACCGACTTCATTTGCGACAGGTCGATCACGAGGCCGTCGTTGCACAGCGCGCTGCCGCCAATGTTGTGGCCGCCGCCGCGCACCGCGAGCAGCAGGCCGTTGTCGCGCGCGAAAGCGACCCCCCGGCGCACATCGGCGACGCCTGCGCAGCGCAGGATCATCGCCGGATGCCGGTCGATCATCGCGTTCCAGATGCTGCGGGCTTCATCGAAACCCGCGTCGCCGGGCAGCAGAAGCTGGCCTCGGGTCGCGGTTTTTAGTTCGTCAATGGCGCTATTGGTCACACCAACCATGACACACCTCCAGATATAGGGAAAGAAGCTCTCAGAACAGTATTCAGCTGACCAAAGCAAAATGAATGCGTCTGTCGAGGCTCGGGGCAGCGTCCAGTAAACGGGCTAGCTTTCAAAAGTCAAACAGAGGTAAACCCGTGCTAACCGCCAGCGCGATGAGAAAGCTCACGTGGTAAGCGTGCGCGCGGTGCAGTGAGAACGGTAATGTGTGCCGACGCGGCGGATGGTGGGAACGTTTCCGAAAAAAATGGCGCGCAGAAGTGTTGGGCGAGCGCGTATGTGGTGGTTCTACAGTGACACTTCGCTGCGCAAGGCAGCGGTCTTATGCGGGTGACGTGGGCGCCGATGTTTTCGCCGCTCGCTGCGATAAGCGAGCCGGGACGCGCTGTCACGAGGCCGCGCTACACGTTGCCGATAGCCTCGATCGTCATGTCGAGCAGCGCCCGCAAGCGTGCAAGCCGGCGCAGGTCGCGGTGATAACCCAGCCAGACGGCGCGGCCTGGCGGCGCTTCGCTCAGTTCGACACGCGCGAGGCCTGGGGTGTTGTCCCCGAGCGGACAGGGCAGCACGGCGAGGCCTACGCCTTCGGCGCACATGCGTGCCTGCGCGCCGCGATTGTTGCTGCCGAACGCAATCCGCGCTTTTGGCAGCAGCCGTTTGATCCATGCGACATCGGGCAGTGTGCCGAACGCGCTGTCCATGCTGATGAGCGTCTGTCCGGCGCCTCCGCCGTCATCCGTGTAGGCCGCCGCGAGATCGGCGCGGCCGTACAACGCGTAGTCGATGTGCATCAGCTTGCGCTGGATGATGTCGGCCTCGTCGAATGGCGTGATCCGGAATACCAGGTCCGCCTCGCGGCGCGCGAGACTATAGCGGCGAGAATCGGTGACGAGCTCGATCGACACCTCACGATGTTTGTCGAGAAACCGCGCGAACACCGGCGTAAGTACGTGAATGCCGAACCAGTCGGACGACGACACCCGCAGCAGCCCGGTCAGTTGCTGCTCATTACCACTCAGCGCGCGGCTGAAAGTCAGCGCTTCTTCTTCCATGCGTTCCGCGAAAACCATCACCGCACTGCCTTCATCGGTCAGCACGAAACCGTCGCGCGTACGTTGAAAGAGTGTGTGTCCGACGGCCGCTTCCAGCGCGCGCAGACGCCGGCCCATGGTTGGCTGGGTCTGCCCGGTCAGCCTCGCGGCCGCGCCGAGCGTGCCGCCGCGAGCGATAGCCAGAAAAATACGGACGTCGCCCCACTCCAGTGTCGAGCCATTCATTTTCGTTTGCGTGTCGTGCGGAAGTGTCGATTTACATGCTGTTTCGCATGGAAGATTATGCCCGTATCAACTTGTTTATCTCCATCTTTAAGGAAGGTCGTCATGTCCATGCAAGCCCTCGTTCTCACGCAGCACAATGGCCCGCTCGAATTCGCCGAACTGCCGCGGCCCGTGCCCAGGCAAGGCGAGGTGCTGGTGCGCATCGCCGCGAGCGGCCTGAATCCGCTCGACACCAAGATTCGCGCTGGCGCCGCCGCGCATGCGAGACACCCATTGCCGCTGGTGCTGGGCATCGACATGGCGGGCGTGGTCGAGGCAGTTGGCGAAGGCGTGAGCCGTTTCAAGGCTGGCGACGAGGTGTATGGAATGACCGGTGGCGTGGGCGGTATGCAGGGCTCGCTCGCACAATACGCGGCGGTCGATGCCGACTTGCTGGCGCTCAAGCCGGCGAATCTCTCGCTGCGCGAAGCCGCCGCGCTGCCGCTCGCTTTCGTCACGGCGTACTCGGGGATCGTCGACCGTGCGCATTTGCAAGCTGGCCAAACCGTGCTCGTGCAAGGCGGCGCGGGCGGTGTCGGCTACGTTGCCGTGCAGTTGGCGCGCGCCTTGGGCGCGACTGTGTTCGCGACGGTGAGCGAGCGTGACCGCGCCGCAATCGAAGCGCTTGGCGCGACGCCGATCGACTATCGTGCGCAAACAGTCGAGCAGTACGTGGCGTCTGCAACACATGGCGCGGGCTTCGAGCTTGTCGTCGATACGGTAGGCGGCGCGACGCTCGACGCATCATTCGCCGCGGTGAAGCACTTCGGTCATGTGGTCAGCGCGCTGGGCTGGGGTACGCATGCACTGGCGCCGCTGTCGTTTCGTGAAGCCACGTATTCGGGTGTGTTCACGCTGCATGCGTTACTGTCCGGACAGGGCCGTGCGCATCACGGCGAGATGCTGCGCGCGGCAGCGCGGCTTGCCGAGGAAGGCAAGCTCGCGCCGCGCCTCGACGCCCGGCGGTTCGATCTGAACTCGGCGCAACTGGCGTATGACGCGCTCACTGATGGCAGCGCGCGAGGCAAGATCGTGGTCGAGGTGGCTTGAACAGGGGAGGACTGCGATTAACCCTTTACGAGCGCGCCGTCGACGATCGGATTCTGGCTGGTGACCGCGCGCGACCATCGTGAGAGGAAGAACGGTACGGCGTCCGCGAATTCGTCCGGCGTCGTTATGCGCTGCACCGACGTGGAGCTGGTGATCAGGTCGAACACGAATTCCGAGGTGGCCGCGCTCGCGTCGGTGTTGCGCAGCAGGTCGCCCGACACCATGTTGACCGTGATGCCGTCCGGGCTCAGATCGTGAGCTCACCAAAGGCATGGCGATCGATTCGAGTAGCACGGATTTCAGGGCAACTGATTGAGTCCGGGACACTTCAGAACCGAGCTAACCGAACCACGCGTTAATGACGAGGCCTTCGGCAAGTGACTGATCGATCGCACGCAGTCGCGCCGATGGGCGATATCGAAGAGCTGTTGGGCGCCACGGCTTTTCTATCGGATGACACAGCCGGTTTCGTCAATCGACATATTCTGTATTGGTGATGGTTTGACAGTCACGCTTTGATTTGCATTGCGTGATCGATGCCATTCTGAAAACAGATCTAATTGACAGTCAGTGTAAGCCCGTCGGATTTGCGCCGTCTGTGTGATTGCCCTCATTCGCGCAGTTTCAATCTCTCTCTTTCTGTCCTCGGCCCGGATATACGCTGAAACGAAGCGTAAGGACGCGCCATCTTTCATTTCTCTCCGCGAAGCCTGAACGCCCTTGCGCGGCCTTTGGAGGCGCGAGCGGTCGATTCATATGAAGAAGAAAATAATCAGAAAATTAGTTGGGACTGCATATCTAAAGGCAAAAACGTCCGACTCTCTTTAAAGGTTGGAGTTAACCATCTTTGACGGTTAGGCGGAGAAATTAATCGTAAAGAGCTTGGCAATATCGCATTGCGTGGGCTAGCGCACGGTCCGCAAATGTCACTCCGCATACCTTCATCCTCCATCAGACCCTGCTGTGTTCATTTCATGATTTTGTTCGCGCACAGCCAGTCGTTTCTCCTGAAGCACGTCGAATCGGACCGGGATGATTTGCGGGAGAAAGACCAGACGCTACGCGGTTTTCGAGTGGCGCGAGGAAGTCACGACCGGGCTGTGAAGTTTCATTTTTAACCGCGAACAGAGATGACTGGTTATCGGGATCGTCTTTTGGATATAGTTAGGAGAATGAAATGAAAAGATTGAACGGGGACGTGCGGACGTTGGGGACGCGCAAAGCGGTGCTGGCGGTTGCCGTAAGCCTGTATGCGGCGATGGCGGGCGCGCAGACGAATTCGGCGCCGGTCGTGCCGCCATCGGCGAAAGCGGCGAATCTGATGCTGGCTCAGGATTTGTCGATTGATTGTCCGATGTTCGACACGCTTGGCTGCAAACGGGAGAGCAGTGGCTTGCTGACGTCGGGCGGACTGGGCGTGGCCGCGGCTGCCGCGGGTATTGGCTCGACATCGGCCGCCGGTTCGCAGAACGGCACGGGTAACGGGACATCGTCAGCCGGCTCGGGAAGCAACGGTGGTGGTGGGGCGAACTCTGGAGCACCCGGTGTCGGTGCGGGGAGCTCGGGCAGTGGCAGTGGTGGGAATGGAGGGACGGGATCGGGTAGCGCGGGCGGCGACGGCGGTAAGGGTACGGGCGGGACGGGTACGGGTGGGACAGGTACAGGCGGGACAGGTACCGGTGGGACAGGTACTGGAGGCGACGGAGGTTCCGGCAGCGGAGGCGGCGACGGCGGCCACGGCGATGGCGGCCATGGTAACGGTGGCCATGGCGACGGCGGCCACGGCGATGGCGGCCATGGTGACGGCGGCCACGGCGATGGCGGCCATGGTGACGGTGGCCATGGCGACGGCGGCCACGGCGATGGCGGCCATGGTGACGGCGGCCACGGCGATGGCGGTCACGGTGACGGTGGCCATGGTGACGGCGGCCACGGCGATGGCGGTCACGGCGATGGCGGCCATGGTGACGGCGGCCACGGCGATGGCGGTCACGGTGACGGCGGCCATGGTGACGGTGGCCATGGTGACGGCGGCCATGGTGACGGCGGCCATGGTGACGGCGGCCATGGTGACGGTGGCCATGGTGACGGCGGCCACGGCGATGGCGGCCACGGCGATGGCGGTCACGGTGACGGTGGCCATGGTGACGGTGGCCATGGTGACGGCGGCCACGGCGATGGCGGTCACGGCGATGGCGGCCATGGTGATGGCGGCCACGGCGATGGTGGCCATGGAGATGGCGGCCACGGTGACGGTGGTCACGGTGCAGGTGGCCAAGGTGGCGGCGGTTATGGCAACGGCGGTCAGGGTAGCGGTGGTCCCGGCGGCGGAAGCCAGGGCCACGGTGGCCAAGGTGGCGGAGGTCAAGGCAACGGCGGTTACGGCAGCGGCGGTCAAGGTAACGGTGGTCATGGCGGCGGCGGTTACGGTAACGGGGGCCAAGGCGGCGGAGGCCAGGGTGGCGGAGGCCAGGGTGGCGGAGGCCAGGGTGGCGGAGGCCAGGGTGGCGGAGGCCAGGGTGGCGGAGGCCAGGGTGGCGGAGGCCAGGGTGGCGGAGGCAAGGGTGGCGGAGGCCAAGGTGGCGGAGGCCAGGGTAACGGGGGTCACGGCAACGGAGGCCAAGGCGGCGGTCAGGGCAACGGCGGTTACGGCAGCGGCGGCCAAGGTTACGGCGGTCATGGCGGCGGAGGTCAAGGCGGCGGAGGCCAAGGTAGCGGAGGCCAAGGCGGCGGAGGCCAGGGTAACGGCGGTCACGGCAACGGCGGCCAAGGCAACGGCGGTCAAGGCGGCGGCGGTTACGGCAGCGGCGGTCAAGGTAACGGTGGTCATGGCGGCGGCGGTTACGGTAACGGGGGCCAAGGCGGCGGAGGCCGGGGTGGCGGAGGCCAGGGTGGCGGAGGCCAGGGTGGCGGAGGCCAGGGTGGCGGAGGCCAGGGTGGCGGAGGCCGGGTGGCGGAGGCCAGGGTGGCGGAGGCAAGGGTGGCGGAGGCCAAGGTGGCGGAGGCAGGGTAACGGGGGTCACGGCAACGGAGGCCAAGGCGGCGGTCAGGGCAACGGCGGTTACGGCAGCGGCGGCCAAGGTAACGGTGGTCATGGCGGCGGAGGTCAAGGCGGCGGAGGCCAAGGTGGCGGAGGCCAAGGTGGCGGAGGCCAGGGTAACGGGGGTCACGGCAACGGAGGCCAAGGCGGCGGTCAGGGCAACGGCGGTTACGGCAGCGGCGGTCAAGGTAACGGAGGTCATGGCGGCGGTGGTTACGGTAACGGCGGCCAAGGCGGCCAAGGCCAAGGTGGCGGAGGCCAAGGCAACGGCGGCCAAGGCGGTGGCGGTTACGGCGGCGGCCATGGCAGCGGTGGCCAGGGTAACGGCGGTCAAGGTAACGGCGGTCAAGGTAACGGCGGCCAAGGTAACGGCGGCCAAGGTAACGGCGGTCAAGGCAACGGCGGCCAAGGCAACGGCGGCCAAGGCAGCGGCGGCCAAGGTAACGGCGGTCAAGGTAACGGCGGCCATGGCAACGGCGGCCAAGGCCATGGAGGCGGTTTCGGAGGCGGCGCAGGCGGCGGAGGCGGCGGCTACGGCGGCGGCCACGGCCACTGATCGGGTCAATCCGACTCAGCGTGTGGAGGCCGACATTTCGGCCTCCCGCGCTGATGCCTTGGCTGAGGCGACGCGGGCGAACTTCTCAACGTCTGACCGTCGCCGAGGCCATCCGTACAGATCAAGGCAACAGGCTCAAGCGCGAGCCATCCCATCGACAGATAAGTCCTGGAATCAACGGCAAACCTGTCGATGGCCCTCTTCCGGGCAGCCGCTCCTCGCTTGAATGCCGAGGTAGAGCTCTCAACACACCACGTCAATCACCCGTTCCAGCATCGCCAGTTTCGTAGCTCAACTCGAATGGTTGCGCGAACAACAATTCAAAACCGTAACTGTTCATCGAAATTGGAAAAGTGTCGGGCTGTTCGCGTGCGCCACGCTTATGCGAGCCATCCATCCAAACCGGCCGGCGTGGTACGTCCGACCACCGGATAGAAATCATTCTCTTCACGCGACCTCACCCGTTTTCGGCTCGTTCGCACCAGGCGCTCTCGCAAGAACACTCTCGTACGCATCGCACCCTGACGACCCTCATCGATGCCGGAGCGCCAGAATTTCTACTTCATTGCAGCGGACCGCACCGCGCCGACCGTATCGCGCCGCGGCGCGGGCACGGCCCACAGCAGCGCGACCATGCCTGCGACCAGGAGTGCGGCGATCACCGCAAATCCCGCATAAATACTGCCTGTCTCAGCCTTCAGCGCACCCACCAGCGACGGGCTCACCGCCCCACCCAACGCGCCGATTGCGGTAATCGTGGCGATGCCGGCCGCCGCTGCGCCGCCGTCCAGATAGGCGGTCGGGATCGTCCAGAAGATACTGAGGGTTGCGTAAATGCAGATCGACGCGACCACCAGCAAAGCGACAGTCAGGGGCACGCTATGGGCAGCGAACGGCAGCAGCAGGAAACTGCCGGCGACCGTAAATCCGCAGCCCGCCACATGCCAGCGTCGTTCAGCGCGACGATCTGAGCTGCGCCCGATCGCGACAATTCCAATCGCGGAGCAGACGGAAATTCCACCGCTCAGCCAGCCGATCGTATCGAGTTGCTGCACACCGACCTGCCGCAGCAACGTCGGAATCCAGAAGCCGATCGCGTTGAGCCCCATGAAGACGCAGAAATAGATCGCCGATAGCAGATAGATCCGTGGATTGCGCAGCACATCGGCGAGACGCGCGGGCGGCGCGTGGTGTGCGCCGCGTTGCTTGCGATCCGCCTCGAGTGCCGCGGTGATCTGGGCTTTGTCCGCATCGCTCAGCCATTTCGCGTGCGAGGGCCGATCGTCCAGATAGAGCATGGCCATGATCCCAAGCACGATGGCCGGCACGCCTTCGATCAGGAACAGCCACTGCCAGCCGCGCAAACCGAGCATGTCGTGGAAGTGCACCATGATCCAGCCCGACAGCGGGCCGCCGATGATGCCCGCCAGCGGCACTGCCATGATGAACAGACTCGTGATGCGTCCGCGTTGCCGATCGGGAAACCAGTAGGTGAGGTACAGAATGATGCCGGGGAAGAAACCCGCCTCGGCCGCGCCCAGCAGAAAACGCAGCAGATACAGCATGCTCGCGCTCCTGACGAACATCAGCAGCACCGTTAATGCGCCCCACAAAACCATGATGCGCAGAAGCGTCTTGCGCACGCCGATGCGTTCCAGCAGCAGGTTGCTCGGCAACTCGAACACCAGATAGCCGACAAAGAACATCCCCGCTGCGAGACCGAACACCGCGTCATCGAGCTTCAGGTCCTGGAGGAATTGCAGTTTCGCAAAGCCGATATTGACCCGGTCGATGAAATTGACGACGTAGCAGATAAACAGAAACGGCACGATGCGCCGCGCGATCTTGCGATAGATCGCGTCATCGGGCGCGACGGCTGACGAGCACTGCATGGTGTCTCCTGGCATCCCGGCACGGTGGACCGGGCGCATTACGGTTTTTATTATGAGGCTGTGATCTGCTGTTACCGCTGACTGCGCCGTCCTACCATTCGCCGAAAAAGACGCCCCAATCTTTGTGCGTATTGGTTTTGCTTTCGATCGTGGGGTTATCGATCGTGACGCGCTGTTTCAACGAGCCGTACCAGTCGGCAAGCTTTGCGTGCATGTGCGCGCAGACGTTTGCGTGACTCGCGTCGGCGCCGAGATCGACGTATTCGTCCGGGTCGTTCGCCAGATCAAAGAGCTGCGCGCGGTAACCCTGCCAGCGGATGTATTTCCAGCGTGTGTCGCGCACCATCCAGCCGCGGCATTCGTCCGGTTTGCGTTCCAGCGCGAGTCGCGCGCCGCGGAAACTGTAGTCGAGTTCGGAGACCACATAATCGCGCCAGCCTGCGGCCCGGTGCATTTCGCCGCGTGTGAGCGGCAGGACGGAGCGCCCTTCGATCCGCTCTTCGTAAGCCGGCAGGCCGAGCGCATCGAGCACGGTCGGCACCACATCGATGCCCGACATGAAGCGCGTTTCGACGCTGCCGCGCGTGGCGTCGGCACGCGTCGACGGATCGTAGACGATCATCGGCACGCGCTGCACGGTGTCGTAGAACAGTTCTTTTTCGCCGAGCCAATGGTCGCCGAGAAAATCGCCGTGGTCCGCCGTGAATACGATCAGCGTGTCTTCCCAGCGGCCGAGCCGTTCGAGTGTGTCCCACAGCTCGCCGAGATGGTCGTCGATCTGCTGGATCAAACCTTGATAAACGGGCCGCACGGTGTTCGAGACTTCTTCGCGCGAGAAATTCACGCACTCTTCCTGGGTGCGATAGGCGGCGAGCACCGGGTGCGCATTATCGAGTTCAGCGGGCTTGCGTGCGAGCGGCAGACATTGATCGAGTGAATAGAGGTTGTGATACGGACGTGGCGCGACGTACGGCCAATGCGGCTTTACATACGACAAATGCAAAGCCCACGGCTCGTCACCTTGCTGTTCGATGTAACGGATCGCCTGTTTCGTCATGTACGCGGTTTCGGAATGCGGCTCCGCCACGCGCGCGGGCCAGCGCACATTACGCATCTTCCAGCCGGAATGCACCGCGCCGCTTTCGTCTTCCACGCTGATCGCAAAGTCGCTCCACGGTTTGTCACTGACGTAGCCGTGTTCACGCAAAAAGGCCGGATAACCGCTTTCCTTGCCGGGCTCATGATGGCCGTCATAGCGGTCGAGTTCGTCGAACGAACCCGTCGAGAGGCGCTGACCAAGCGGACTCTGCCGCGCGATGTCGAGCCGTTGCATGCCATTGCCGTCGGCCATGACATGCGTTTTGCCGGCCAGCGCGAGCGAGCGCCCATTCAGGCGCAGGTATTCGCCGAGCGTCATTTCGCCGATCGATAGCGGCACGCGATTCCAGTTAGCGCCGTGACTGCTCATCGTGCGGCCGGTGTAGTACGACATGCGTGACGGACCGCATACGCCGGAACTGACGAAAGCATTGTCGAAACGCACGCCGCGCGCGGCCAGCGCGTCGATATGACGGGTTTGCAGGTAAGGATGGCCGTAGCAGCCGAGATGATCGCGGCGAAGCTGATCGCACATGATGAATAGAACGTTGCGGGTGTCCGCCATCTGTAAGCACCGTCTGCAGCCTTGCGGCCTGAAGTGTGAGAAACCGGGGAGATGCTTCGATGCTAGAAACGAACTGGACGATTGACCTAATCAAATATATGTGCGGATGCACAATGGGCCGCCGTGATGACCGGCAAAGCACGTCATAATGGCCGCCAATCCATAGAGAGACGTACGCCCACCGTGCCCGCGACCGATCCAGCATCGATACCCGTGCTCAAACATCCCGAGCATATCGACGAATTTCTGCTTTACCGGCTCCACAACCTGACGCGCGTGGCGACCCAGGGCGTCGGCTTGATGTTCCGCCGCGAGATCGGCATTAGCCGGCGCGACTGGCGCATTCTTGCGTTTGTCGGCAAGTATCCGGACGCGAGTCTGACCCGGCTCGCCGAACTGGCTTCTCTCGACATGGTGGTGGCGAGCCGCTGCGTCGCCAACATGGTGACGAAAGGCTTGATTGCGAAGAGCCGCCTGCCGCAGAACAAACGCGTCACCGTGCTCGCGCTGACCGAGGCGGGACGTATCGCCTACGAACAGGCGCGTGTAAGCGGGCAACGCTACAACACCGAGTTCGCGTCCTGTCTGAGCGACGAAGAAGCGCGCCTGCTCGATGGCCTTCTGAAGCGCATGGAGCAGCAGGCCGCGCAGTTGACGCAACGCGAGATCGCGAAGAGCGGGCCGTTATTGAGCGAGGACGTGGAGTAGTTCGCGTCTGGAATCACGTCGGCCAGAACATGCCTACCGCCGCCAGACCCATTGCGCCGGTCGCGATCCAGCCAAGCCAGCGCAACCAGCCAGTGACCACAAATTGGCCCATGACTTTCGGGCTGCCCGCCATCAGCATGACCAGCACCATGATCGGTACGGCCGCGATGCCATTGATCACGGCACTCCAATACAGCGCCTTGATCGGGTCGAGACGCATGAACGTGAGTGCGATGCCACCCAAAATCGCCACCGCGACTACGCCGTAGAACTGTTTGGCCAGATTCACCTGCAAGGCAAGGCTATTGCGCCACTTCATCGTACCCGCCGCAGCGTAGGCGGCTGAACCCGCCAGCACGGGCAACGCCAGCAGACCCGTGCCGATGATGCCGAGACTGAACAGCGCAAACGCAAGGTTGCCGGCGATCGGCTTGAGCGCACTGGCGGCGTCGGCGGTGGTTTTTACTTCGATGTGATGCGCGTGCAGCGTGGCGGCGGCGCTCAGCATGATGAAGAATGCCACGCCGTTCGACACGGCCATGCCGACCCAGGTGTCGGTGTTGATCCGTTTCAGTTGCACGGAAGCTTGCAACGGCGCGCGCAAAAGTGAATGCTGGGCGGGATGTGAGCGAATTTCTTCGACTTCCTGCGAGGCCTGCCAGAAGAACAGATATGGGCTGATCGTCGTTCCGAGCACGGCGACCACGGTGGTCAGATAGTCGCTGGAAAACTGGATTGGCGGCTTGACGATGTTCAGACCGACTGCTTTCCAGTCGATTGGAATCACGAAAATGATCGCGACGTAGGCGAATAACACCAGCGTGAGCCATTTCAGAATATGCGCGTAGCGTTCGTACGGAATGAATACCTGCATCAATAGGGATGCCGTGCCAAACAATGCGACATAAAGCTGCACCGGGCCGCCGATCACGAGCTTCGCGGCTGCACCCATCGCTGCAAGATCGGCCGCGATATTGATGGTGTTCGCCAGTAGCAGAACCAGTACCGCGAGATACAGCAGCGGGGCAGGGTAGTGGTGCCGCAGATTGGTGGCAAGTCCGTGCCCCGTCACTCGCCCCATGCGGGCGCTGACCAGCTGGATGGCGACCATCAGCGGGTAGGTAATCAGCATGGTCCATAACAGCCCGAAGCCGAATTGCGCGCCGGCCTGTGAATAGGTGGCGATACCGCTGGGGTCGTCGTCGGCGGCGCCGGTGATCAGGCCGGGGCCGAGGCGTTTCATCCAGGACCGCCCGGCGGCATCTTCGACGACAAGTTCTGGTTCGATGTTTTCCGTCGTCATTGCGGTCCGCCTGAAAGAGTGGCTGTGTGAAATCTCGTATGCCGTGCCTGCAAGCACTGTTGCGGGATGGTTTCTCTAGCGCTACAGCATTCTCCATGCCACAGACTCTTCCGCTGCGCCTGGCATCGTTTGCATGGCTGATTAACGGCTTACAACATGCGATCCGCTACAATGATGCGACTCACCCTTCTGGAGACTTGCTTTGAAATCTATCGTCGCATTGGTCGCAGCAGCCGTTCTTTCTTCAACTGCAATGGCCGCCGCGCCCGCCACTGAAAAGCTGCCTTCCGGCGTGGTCGTTCAGCACATTACGCAGGGTACGGGCGCCCAGCCGGCGGCGGACGACGTGGTAAAGGTCAACTATCGCGGCACGCTCGCCAACGGCACGGAGTTCGATAGCTCCGCGAAACACGGCGGCCCGGCCACTTTCCCGCTCAATCGCGTGATTCCGTGCTGGACGCAAGGCGTGCAAACCATGAAGGTCGGCGGCAAGGCCAAACTGACCTGCCCGGCAGCTACCGCCTACGGTGACCGTGGCGTCGGCGTGATTCCGCCGAACAGCGATCTGACGTTCGAAGTCGAACTGGTCGGCATCGGCAAGTAATCAGGCGCGAGGCGCATTGAAAAAACCCCGCTCCGGAGACCGAAGCGGGGTTTTTTCTGGGCAGCGTATCTGCTCATTGCCGAATAACGGCAAAGAAGCTCGAGCACCGAGGCCCGCAAGTGGTGAAGCTTTACCCATCTGTTTTAATAAGCGTCGTGCCCGGGGAATGAACGGGTAATGAGCGGGTCTTACTCGTTTGGGGCAAAAAGCATCGATATATAGACGATGGTGGACACCACGATAATGCCGACCCCGACGAACACTTTGGTGCGGTTGAATTCCAGGCCACCGTTGATCGCCACACCAATCCCGGCCACGGACGACAACGTGCCGATCGTGGCCAGCAGTACATGCAGTTTGCTGCGAATCAGCTTGCGCCTCTCGGGACTTGCACCCTCTCTCCAACCACCGGGTTTCATCGAAGAATCCTTTACGCTAGCGCGTAGTAGTAGCCCAGAAGATCTGAATGAGTGGCAATGCGATAAAAGCAGTCTGTCTCGCATTGCGACTGGTTTTTCAATTATACGAAGCATATATGAGCCGCCAAACAGTGCAAACAATCAGCCAGACATGCCGGTATCTGACTATTGCCGTTCTTTTCAGTAACGCGGCGCACGCGGTGTGGGCCGCCGACGTCGATCTGCCGAACTCGTTGCCGAATATGGTCGGCGGCGGCATAGGCTCCACCACCGATTACGCCGGTGGTAAGGATCGCATGGTTGGCGTCGTGCCGGGCTTGCGCTATGTCACAAGCGGTGGACATCTGCTGGAATGGTACGGGCCTTATGCGCAATTCGATTTCGGCGGCGTAACCGGATTCCAGTGGGGCCCCGCTGTTGCGCTGCGATTGGGGCGCAAGCATGTCGACGACCCGGTTGTCTCGCAGATTCACGAAGTCGATACCACTGTTGAAGGCGGTGGCTACATCGGCTACGAATATGACAATGCCGGCAGCTTTCCCTATCGTCTGCGCGGCACCGTGACCGTCGTGACGAACGCCGGCACCGTCTATACCGGCGCGCGCGTCGTGGTGAACGCAAGCGCGTGGGTGCCGGTGTCGTCCCGTGTATTCCTGGGCGCTGGGCTGGGTGCGGGTTGGGTGAGCAGCGGCTTCAACCAGACCTATTACGGGGTGACCGCTGAAGACGCGGGGCGCAGCGGCTTGCCGGCGTTCAGTCCGTCCGGCGGCCTTCAACAGATCACCAGCTGGGGTGCGGCGATCTACCGCTTCAACAAAAACTGGTTCGGCGGTGCGATGATCTACTACCAGCGGCTGACCGGGTCGGCCGCGGACAGTCCGATTGTCACGCAACGCGGTACACGTAACCAGATTACGTATGGCGTCGGCGTCGCCTATGCGTTTCAATGACATCGCAGGTGACTTCCAGGGAACGCGCCGGCGAGGTCGCTTTTAAAGTTCAAACGGACTCAGTCGTTTACTTTCTACTCAGGCGCGGACACGGCGATAATTGCAATCGCGCACTCGGGAGACACATCCGTCATTCGTCGCGCGCGAGGAGCGCCAGCCATGAACATCGATTTTCACTATGGTGTGGTCTATATCGTTGCCCGCGTCGGCGGCATGACGGCCAGCCAGGCGCTGACGGTCGCGCATGCCTGCCAGTATGTCGACGACGCGACGACGGCGGGAATTCTGCGCTTTTCGGGCGGTGAGACCTTCGAGCGGTTCGCTACCGCGCACAGTATGTTCGACTACGCCAACACCGAAAATGACCAGAACCGTCTGGTGTGGGCACCGTTTCATTTTCTGCCGGCGGGGGAGGGAGACACGCTGGAAGACAAGGCGGTGTGTCGGCCGGATAGCGCCATCGCGCGCGAAGTGGTCCGCAGGGCAATCCGGCAACGGGGCGCGGATACGGCCTTGCATCGGCTGGGCGTGACGCTTCACACCTATGTCGATACCTGGGCGCATCAGGGGTTTGCGGGGATCGAAAGCCCGAAGAACCGGGTTCGTCACCTGGTGGCGGAAGATTGCACGGCGGAAGGCTGGCTTGCTCATCTGACGCGCGCCACGCGGCATCTGATCGAGCGGATCGAGGAAGACGTGGTGACCATTGCGCTGCCAGTCGGTCACGGCGCCGCTTTGCATTATCCCGACCAGCCGTGGGCGGTATGGCACTACGTCGACGGCAGAGGGGTGTCGGTCGAAAGACGCAATCTGCCGGAATTCGTGCAGGCGGCCGAGATGACCTGCCGTGCGGTGCGCGGGTATCTGGCGGGGCGCGAAGATTTCGAATCCCAGGCCGGCTTGCCGGACGACGTGAAAGACGCGCTCACCAGGCTTCTCGACGGCAATCGGAATCTCGACGATAACAAGCGCTTGCAGGCCATTTGCGAAGCGGTCAAAACGGGCGTGATTCCGGGTTTGCGGGAGTCGATTCCGCAATACATTGCCAAAGGTCTGGGCTCCTGGAAGTACAAGGCCACCGGTTTGCAGTCTAACGACGACAGCGGCGATCGCCCGCAATGGAGTACTGCCTTCGAGAAAAGCGACTACCGGCGCTTTCATGACGCGGTAAAGGAACACCGTTTCGTGACGACTCAGGATATTCTGCCGGCTCACGGACTACGAATCGCGTAGTCCGGCGGCCTTTCCCGCGACCGTATCCTTGACACAAGGGGCCGCGGGTCGCCGTGGCGATTGCGGCCGAGGCCAAGGAAACCGCCGCCACGGCGCGCCGGATAAAACCCGCTTTCATCTGAAAGTACTGTGCTGCTCAGTGATTGCGCAGGCGCGCGTGATTTCTATAGCCGCCCCAGCGGCCGCGTTCGTGCCACCCATGCTCGCGGCATTACTCGTGGCGATGCCGTCGTGTTCTCACATTCCGTGGGACAGGCCTTTTTAAAGCCTGTTGGCGCGCGAGTCCACTCACGCAAATAAAAAAAGAGAACTGCTGGCCTTTGAATCTCCGGATGCTTGCCTATAGTAGAAGCGGATATTGCCGCAATGCACAGTGGCCGGCTTCTTTTAACAAGCTTGACGGGGAAACGGGAATGACGCCAACCAATGCTGTGATCTATCAACCCCAGGCTTGCACGCCGGAATCGTTGCGAACGTTGGCCGTCTATCTCGAGCTGGCGCTCGACGAAGGAAAAAGTGTGGTTCTGATGCGAATCGGCACGCACGTGCGCAGTGTCTATGTCGGTAATCCGTCCGGCGCATTTGAAGATTTGACGGAACACGGCGTGGTGGCCGCCTTTCAGGCAGATGAAATGCTGGCACTGACGCAGTTAGGACTCAACCGCATCACCGCCGACGATCAGCAGTATCGGTTTATGCGTAGCGTGCGCTATATCGCCGACCGCCAGGCCGTTGTTTTCACCCCGGCGTAAGCGGCGTGCCATAAAACGGAAAGGCAAAAGAATGGGGCTATTGAGCAGTGGATTCGAAAGATTCGTACTCCACGGGATGCTAAACGATGTAAAGACAGTATGTTTATAGCCAATGAGATCTGCCTTTCTCGCGCCAATCATGGCATAGTGCGGTGAATTACCACATAAGGAGCAATCGAATGCCCACGTTAGAGCAAATCCAAGCAAAGTTGAAGAAGCTCCAGGCGCAAGCCGACGTTCTTATCGCCAGGAAAGCCCAGAGCGCGGTCGACCAGATTCGGGATCTGATGCTCAAGCATGGTCTGACTACTGAAGATATCGAAGCAAAAGCGAAAGCGAGACGTGCCGCCAAGGGCCTGAATGGGCATACCGCGAGTAGCAAGGCAAAGGCTGCTGGTGCGGGCGGCAAGAAGCTGCCGAAGTATCGCGATCTGAAAACCGGCGCAACCTGGACGGGTCACGGGCGTGCTCCGGCGTGGATTGCCAATGTGAAAGACCGGACTCGATTTCTGGTCGACAGCGCAAGCGAACTCACATCCGCCGCAAAGGCTGCGGTAACGCACGCCAAGGCCGGCCGTAAAGGACAACCTAAAGGTGCGCAGCCGCCCAAGTACCGCGACCCGAAAACCGGCGCAACGTGGAGCGGTCGCGGCCCGGCACCTGCATGGCTCGCTGCGGCGAAGGACCGCACCCGATTCCTGATCGACAGTGCGGCGGCTGCCGCGAGCGGTGCCGGTCATCAAGCAGTCGCTAAAGCGGGCAAGTCGAAAGCCGCGGCGACTAGCGGCGCGGTTAGCAAAAAGGTCGCAGCCAAAAAAGTAGTGGCGGGGAAAAAGGCAGTCGGTTCCAAAGCGGCGGCAAAGAAGGCCACTGCGGCGACCAGAAAGACGGCGGCGAAGAAGGGCGCCGCAAAGCCCGCCGTGAAGAAGACCGCGTCAACCCGGACTGCCGCAAAGAAAGCACCGGGGCGCAAGATCGGCAGCAAGGCTAAAACCGGCGCGGCAGCTCCGGCGCCCGCCGCAGCGCCGCAAACCGAGGCGGTACAGGCCAGCGCGTGAGAGCAACGGAGTAGCGAAGTAGATGACTAGCACGCTCGAGTCACTCCAGCAGGAAGATCAGGTCGTCCTGCTGGACGCTGTTCCTCATCCGGCGGTCGACGCTGCCGAACCGTTTATCGTCGCCAGCGACCGGCGCGTGATTCTGTCGTACCCGATTGCGGAATGCGATTTCGAACGGTTCGGACCATTCGATCCCGACGACGACCCGTTTTGCGCCGTTCTCTTTCCAGATGCGGTGTTTCACCGGCTGGGGCCACCCGGTGGCGACGATCTCGACATTCATCCGCTTGCATTGCAAGGATTGAATGCGTATTCGGTTCACGAAGTGATCAATTCGTCGCTGGCCGCCGAGATCTCCGGGTTCGTTTCATCAGTACCTGCGCAACGCCATTTCATCATTACCTTTCAGGACTCGACCTTTGAATGTGTTGCGTCCGATTACACCGTGGTCGGCGTATACGGCGCAGGTGAAATTGCCAGCAGGGAAGCATTCTCACTGGTCCGGTAGCGCTGTTTGCGCAGTACCTTGTATTCTCATTCCTCTTACATCGCATCGCCCCGGACGCTTTGACGGCGTGCCGGGATTTAATTCGCTGAACACATGGCGTGCGCTGCGGTAGCAAAGTGCGGGCCTGGCATGGGCACGCGCAATGCGTCCGCCTTTGCTAGTCAAACCCGGGCACGAGACCGGGCAGCCTTCACGAAACCGCAGGGTGCCCGCGCGGCGCGTCCTGCCGATTAGCATCGAGGCCATGCATGTTGACGATTCCAATTACTGCCTTTGTCACACTTGTCATCGTATTGATCATCGCCAATCTGTCGAGCGGTGAGAAGAAGATCGAACACAAGATCGAACGGCGTTACGCCAGTGACGATCCGCAATTCTTGCGCTCGATGGGTCTATTGCTTGGGCCACCTGTTATTTCCGGAAACTGCTTCGAGATGCTGCTCAATGGCGATCGCATTTTTCCGTCGATGCTTCAAGGTATTCGTTCTGCGCGTAAAACCATTACGTTTGAAACCTTCATTTACTGGTCAGGCGAGATAGGCGAGCAGATTGCCCAGGCACTCGCGGATAAGGCGCGCGAAGGCGTCGCGGTGCATGTGCTGCTCGATTGGGTTGGTTCGTCGAAAATGGATAAACGCTATCTAAATGTACTGCGTGAGGCGGGCGCGGAAGTCATTCAGTATCACAAGCCACACTGGACCGGCCTCGGCCGGATGAACGACCGCACGCACCGCAAACTGCTGGTGATCGACGGGCATATCGGCTTTACCGGCGGCGTGGGCATCGCGCCGGAGTGGACCGGTAACGCGCAAGACGAACGGCACTGGCGCGATACGCATTTCCGGGTGGCCGGGCCGGTGGTCGGTCATATGCAGGCTGTGTTCATGGACAACTGGGTGAAGGCAACCGGTAACGTGCTGCACGGAGCAGACTACTTCCCGGACGTTGAACCTGTTGGCGATGGCCTCGCGCATATGTTCAGCAGTTCGCCCTCAGGCGGTAGTGACGACATGCAATTGATGTATCTGATGGCGATCACCGCAGCCACGCACAAGATCCATCTTGCCAGCGCCTATTTCGTGCCCGACAAGTTGACGATCAATGCGCTGGTCGAAGCAGCGCGGCGTGGCGTGAAAGTGCAAATCATCACACCCGGCAAACGCATTGATACGCATACGGTGCGTGAAGCGTCGCGTGCCTGTTGGGGCGATCTGTTGCGAGCGGGCGTCGAGATGTTCGAGTATCAGCCCACCATGTTCCATTGCAAGTTGCTGGTGGTGGACGAGTACCTGGTTTCGGTCGGTTCGACCAACTTCGATAACCGCTCATTCAAGCTTAACGATGAAGCGAACCTGAACATCTATGATCGTGATTTCGCACGCCAGCAAACCGCTGCTTTCGCGGACGATATAAAGAAATCGGAGCATGTCACGCTGGAGGCCTGGTTGCGGCGTCCTTTTACCGAACGCCTGATCGAAAAGTTTGTACCGCTGCTGGATACGCAACTTTGATCGTTATGGCTAGAGGTATTCGGTGAGCGGGTTGAACGTGTCTTTCGCGGCCATGGGTATAACGGGGCGCCAAATATGGCCGCCTTAGTTGCCAGGGTCGGTTACCGGCTTGTCTGGATCCGCGAGCGTTTTATACGGCAGCGACGCCGCGTGCGGGTTCGTCGTCGTATCGTCGATCACGCGTTCAACGTCCGCTGTTCTGGCCAGTTCGGCGAGGAACGTTTGTTTGTCGAAACCGGGCGCGACGCACCCTTGCACGTAGATGAAGCGGCGTTGCAGCGTGAGCCACAGGGTCGACAGTTCGCGCCAGTGGGTGGCGTAGTTGATATTCGTGAGGCGCCGCTGGACGGCTTCGGTGATTTCCGTGTCGTAGAGGTAGGCGTTTGAAAGACGGCAACGACCTTCCACCCAGCAACTATTGCCGCGCTCGATCCGGTAATGACTGTCGTCGAGCCATTCCTTCTCGGTTACGAGTGGACCTAATGGCACGGGGCATTCGCTGACCGCTTTGGATATCTGGAAGAAAGGATCGTGGCCGCGATTGATGCGAGCATTTTCCGCATGGGCGTGCAGCGCGGCCACGCCAATCAGCAGAACCGCGAGCCACTTGGATTTTGGGCGATTCATCCTCTTATGCTCCCAGGATTGAGCGTGACCGGACGGAATAGCAGCGGGGTTCTGCCTGATTCAGTGATCATTATGCGGCGTTTGCGGCGCCGCGGTGAAGAAGGCGGCGAGCTAAGCATCGACAGAACTTCCGTTAGTTCTTACGTCTATTCTCCACCGCAAACTTGATCAATTCGGCCTGACCTTCGATATCGAGCTTGCGCTTCAGATTCAGCCGATGCGTCTCCACCGTGCGCACTGAGAGGTCATTGCGTTGCGCGATCTGTTTGCTCGACAGACCTTCTGCAAGTGCGTCGAGTATGTCGCGCTCGCGCGGCGTGAGCCGTTCAACCGGCGACTGGGTGGCCGAGGCCTGGATCAATCGCGCGCCAAGCCCCGCGCTGAAGAACTGCTTGCCATCCAGTACCGCGCCAATCGCCTGAATGATTTCGGTGGCAGGAGAGTCCTTCAGCACATAACCGCTGGCGCCCGCGCGCACCGCCTGAGTCACGTACTCGAGGTTGTCGTGCATCGACAGCATCAGCACGCGAATCGCCGGGAAGCGCTCATGAAACATGCCGGCCAACGCGATACCGTTCATGCCGTTCATCCCGACGTCCATCAGCACCAGATGCGGTTCCTGGCTGGCGGCAAGCGCGAGCGCTTCCTGAGCGTTGCCCGCTTCGCCGACGACCTGGATGTTACGCACGGCTTCGAGCCGGGCGCGCAAGCCGTCGCGTACAAGCGGATGGTCGTCGACCAGAATCAGGCGTGCGAGGGTGGGTGACGTATCGTTCATTTTCAGTGTTCCTGCAAGGCCGGCGAGTGAGGCTCGTGCGTGCCCAGCGGCACGCGCGCCGCGACGATCGTATGGCCGGTTTGCGAGTTGAGCGTGAGCTTGCCGCCCAGCGCCTCCAGACGTTCGCGCATGTTGCTCAGCCCGACCCCGGCGCGTGGACTGACGAACGCGTGCGTCACATCGAAACCGCGGCCATTGTCCGAGATCGTGAGCGTGACGGCGTCGTTCGATACTTCCAGCGAGAGCGCCGCATTCGATGCCTGTGCGTGCCGCACGATATTCGTCAGCGCTTCCTGTGCAATACGGAACAGGACGGTGTTGACCGCGTCGGGCAAAGCGGCGGCGTTCGTGTGCGCGATCTGCGTAAAGCCGATCGCAATACCCGACTCTTCGCTCATCTCGCGCGTGAGCTGCTCCAGTGCGGCTGCAACGCCGAGGTCATCGAGCATCGACGGTCGCAGCGCATGGGAAATGCGGCGCACTTCGCGCAAGGTATCCCCGATCCGCGCGAGACTGGTCGCAACCGCCGCTTCTGCCGTGGGCACGCGCACGTCGCTATGCTCGAACCGCGCCAATGCGGATTCGAGCAGCAGCTTGACGGAGACCATCATCTGACTGATACCGTCGTGCAATTCGCGCGATAGTCGGGCGCGTTCGTTTTCCTGCGACTCGACCACCTGCTGCGCGAGCCGCTTCAGTTTTGCATCGGCACTGCGGTATTCGGTGACGTTGAGCACCAGCGCGCACAGTGCGATCACAGCCAGCCCGGCGAGAGCAATGGCGTCGATCCACTGCATCGTGTGATCGATGTTCGCCGCCGCGCGCTGATCGATGTGCGCAAGCGCCGTATCCACGTCGTCGAGATAGATGCCCGTGCCGATCATCCAGCCCCACCGTTCGAGCGGCACTACGTAGCCGAGCTTCGACGCAAGCTTGCCTGTCGACGGCCGATGCCATACGTAGCGCACGTAACCGCCGCCGCGCGAAGCCGCGGCGAGGAGTTGCTGGATCGTCAGCGCGCCTTGCGGATCGCGCAGCGCCCACAGGTCGCGTCCAACCAGGTCAGGCTCGCGTGGATGCATCAGCGAACGACCGTGCATGTCGTAGACGAAGAAGTAGCCGTCCTTGCCGAAATCCATCTTCGCCAGAATGTCGAGCGCGCGGGTGCGCAGGGTGGCGTCGTCGCGCGCGTTGTCACGGCCGGCGTCGGCGTTATAGAGCGGTGCGATCGCGGTGGTCGCGAGTTCGACGTAATGCTTGAGTTCGATTTCCTTACTGGCCATGTACGCGGCCTGGGTCGTCGCATGCTGCGTTTCGGCGAGCGCCGTGGCTTCCTGGCGAACGCCGGTTTCGATGCTGGCGATGGCGGCCAGAAAGGGCACGATTGCCAGCAGAAAGATCTTGGCTTTGAGTTTCATCGTTGAAAAGACCGCCGACTGGCTACGTAGTATTACGTAGCTGGCTTACGTAGTTGCGCGCTTGTAAGGATGCTCACGAAGGCGAATACTACATCCCCGCGGCGTACCGCGCCTTGCGGCCAGATACGCCCTGCGGCGCGCGGTTGCGAAAGCCGGGCCGGCCCGGCATTTTTATAAACAGGCAGGAGACAGACGAATCCCGTTTTCCACGCCAGTCGGCGTACCGTCGCGAAGTCGATACCTTCGCCTTTGCTCGCGGATCGCGTGTCGACTGGCCGCTCACGAGCTGCGCTAGGTCGGTTGCGCATTCGTATGAATGTTCGATCGACCGGATTGTGTGGGCCGCGAGGCTCAGCCGTTGTTGTACTGCGCAAGAAGCAAACTCTGGTTTTGCCGCCTAATATCAGGTAACCGGTTCGCCGCGTGTCCGACCACAAGTCATGGCAGGCGGTTTCAATAATAGACCTAGGAGAAATTCGTGGAGACCTCCCAATCCGCCGGCCGTTCATGGCTCTGGCTCATTTTGCTGATCCCCTACATCGCGTTGCTGTGGCTGCCGTTCTATAACGACACGCGTCCGTCGTTCGGCGGCTTTCCATTCTTCTACTGGTATCAGTTCTTGTGGGTTCCGTTGACCTCGCTACTGATTTACGTCGTGTACCGAGGTGTCAAATGAGCGATATCAATCCTGTGAACCCGGTCGCGATGACCGTCTTTATCGCATTCTTTGTTCTCGTCACGGTGGTCGGCTTTTTCGCCGCGCGCTGGAAGCGGGGCGACCTGACGCAGTTGCACGAGTGGGGCCTGGGCGGGCGGCAGTTCGGCACGGTGATCTCGTGGTTCCTTGTGGGCGGCGATTTCTATACTGCTTATACGGTGATCGCGGTGCCCGCGCTGGTGTATTCGGTGGGGGCGTACGGTTTCTTTGCGCTGCCGTACACGATCATCGTGTATCCGTTCGTGTTCGCCGTGATGCCGAGGCTGTGGAAGATCGCGAAGGAGAAGGATCACATCACGGCAGCGGACTATGTGCAGGGTGAATACGGCGGCAAGTGGTTCCCGGCTGCGATTGCAGTGACCGGTATTGTCGCGACGATGCCGTATATCGCGCTGCAGCTGGTGGGCATGCAGGTCGTGATCAAAGGGCTGGGCGTGACGGGTGAAATGCCGCTGATCGTCGCCTTCGTGATTCTTGCGCTGTACACGTATGCGAGCGGCTTGCGGGCGCCGGCGATGATCGCGTTCGTGAAGGACATCATGATCTATATCGTCGTGATTGCCGCGATATGGCTGATTCCGGCGAAGCTTGGCGGCTACGCGCATGTGTTCGATGCGGCCGATACGTATTTCAAGGCCAAGGGGGGCGCAACCGGCATCATTCTTAAGCCGACGCAATTTACCGCGTATGCATCGCTTGCATTGGGCTCGGCGCTGGCGGCGTTCATGTATCCGCATACGATGACGGCGGTGTTGTCGTCCTCGTCGGCGAATACGGTACGCAAAAATGCGATTTTCCTGCCGGCGTATACGGTGCTGCTGGGGCTGATTGCGTTGCTCGGTTATATGGCAATTGCTGCGGGCGTGCATGTGAAGTCGGCTTCGGACATGGTGCCCGCGCTGTTTAACACGCTGTTCCCGTCGTGGTTTGTGGGCTTCGCGGCTGCGGCGATCGCGATTAGCGCGTTGGTGCCTGCGGCGATCATGTCGATTGGTGCGGCTAATCTGTTCACGCGGAATTTGTGGCGTCCTCTCGTCTCGCCGGATATCACGCCTCAGGCTGAGGCTTCTACCGCGAAGATTGTTTCGCTGGTCGTCAAATTTGGCGCGCTATTGTTTATTGTGTTTCTGCCGACGCAGTATGCGATTGATTTGCAGTTGCTGGGTGGGGTTTGGATTTTGCAGATCTTTCCGGCGATTGTGTTTTCGCTCTATACGCGGCGTCTGAATACACCGGGGTTGTTCCTCGGGTGGCTCGTGGGGATCGTGATCGGCACTGGGATGGCGATTGCTCAAGGGCTCAAGCCGGTGTTTGCTTTGCATCTCGAGGATGCTACGTACCCGGTTTATATCGGGTTGATCGCGCTGGCGGCGAATATTGTGGTTGGGTTTGTTGTGTCGGTGGTGTCGCCACGGAGGGTTGTGGCTGCTGTTTGATGGGTTTTTTGCCTTTTGCGGCGGCATTATTTGCTGTATGCCTACGGCGGTGGGTGTTTCTCTTGCTCTTGGTTTATTAGCGTTCCCCCTGTGCGGGGGGCACCTACTTTTCTTTGCCGCCGCAAAGAAAAGTAGGCAAAAGAAAGCGGCTCAAACCGCCAATTCTTAAGCGGGTCCCCTGGCTTGGAGGGGATCGTGGCTCCGTAGAGATTGGGCCTGCGCACCTTCCCTCGTGAGTGACCAGGCCGTCATTCTTCCAGCGGCGCTGCGCGCGCCGATGCGGTACTTCATACAGCAATCAGATCGTTCGGCGTTCGTTGGTGTTGTGGGCGATGCTGAATCGGTTTTGGTTCCGCCACTATCGCGTCTCCCGGATCATCGGCATCTTCGCTGGATGACTTGAAGCGTTACCAGTCTCTGCTGCGCGAATAGCAGGTCTAGCTCCGCGCTGAGCCAGCCGTCTCTGAAATAAATCGATACGCGGATTCTCGAATGACCAAGATGGCTGTCGTCAGCGGGAAGCGGCTCACCACAAAGCCGGCGGCGTCACATAACATTGACCTTATCGGGCACATCCGATGCTGGAATACCCACGGTCACGTCTAATCCGAGAATCGTGCGGAGGGCTGCGCTGCGTAGCGGACTCGCCATTCGTACGTGTCCTGGGTGCGGCCCTTCGCCGGCGTATGCTGTTAAGCAGCGCGCCCGCAAGCAGAAAGCTCACAACGTGCCGAATACCTCTGATCAAACTCCAGAGCCCACTTCATGAGGGAGTCCAATTGCAATTCGACTACAAACACTTCCACATCGATTGCCGCGCTCGCCATGCCGAAGACGGTGCCTACTACGCGCGAGCAAAGATTACCCGCGTGCCGCAAAAAAACGAGCACGTCCGGTCGCACGATTCGGGCGACATCGACGCCTTTCCTAACGAAGCAGACGCGATTTCATGTGCGAAGTCGTGGGCGATGGAGTGGTGCGACGCGGCGGCATAAGCCGCCTTCAGAAAGGGCATCCAATGTCTAAGCTCCGAATTGCGACCTTCAACATCAATGGCATCCGTTCGCGCTTGCCAGCGCTGTTGCAATGGCTTGAGCGCGAAGCACCAGACATCGCGTGCCTCCAGGAGTTGAAGGCCGTAGACAGCGCGTTTCCCGTCGAGGCACTGCGCGAGGCGGGCTACAGCGCGATCTGGCAAGGCCAGAGCGCATGGAACGGCGTGGCGATTCTCTCGAAAGGGGATGCGCCCCTCGAGAGCCGCCGCGGCCTGCCCGGTTTCGAACACGACACGCATAGCCGCTATCTGGAAGCAGCCGTCGGCGGCGTGCTGGTGGGTTGCCTGTATCTGCCCAACGGTAATCCGCAACCGGGTCCGAAATTCGACTACAAGCTCGCATGGTTCGACCATCTGATCGCGCACGCGGCGAAGCTTTTCAGCAGCGGTCATCCAGTCGTGCTGGCGGGCGACTTCAATGTCGTCCCCACGGATGAAGACATCTACAATCCGCGCTCCTGGCTGAAAGATGCACTGCTTCAGCCCGAAAGCCGCGAACGTTACCAACGGCTGCTCGCGCTGGGTTGGACCGATGCCTTGAGAACTCACTTCGGCGACGAGCGCATCTATACCTTCTGGGACTATTTCCGTCGCCACTGGGACACGAACTCGGGTTTGCGCATTGACCACGTGTTATTGAGCGCCGATCTCGCACCGCGTTTGAGCGATGCGGGTGTCGACCGCTGGGTGCGCGGCGAGCCGCACGCGAGCGACCACGCGCCGACGTGGGTCGAACTCGATATGGGCCCGGGACGCCGCACCAGGAAAAGTTGATGAACGAACCAGTAGCGGCCGATCGCGCGCGCAGCGACCCCCGGCGGCGAGAGCGGCCCTCTGAAACCGGCCGGGCAGTTGCGTGGCAGACTGCCCGATCATCCGAACATGCGGATCTTTATCGCTGATAGTCCCGATCCGGCGTGCCGCGCGACCAGAGTACGCCAGCGACGAAGCCGGCGAGGGCGACGACCGCTATGGTGGTAAACGGGCTTTCGACGGCGGTATCCCGAACGAGACTACTGGTGCTGGCGCAAAGTTGCTGAGCCTTGCCGCTGAGTTCCTTGGCTTTGCCGGCGATCTGGGTGCCGGTATCGCCTAGCACGTCGCCCACGGCCTCCTGAACTTTGCCCGCGACTTCCTTGACTGCGCCTTCCGCTGAGTTGGTGTCCATACGATGCTCCCGTTGTCATATTTACGTGTCAGCCCGTTGCATTTGCAACAGGGCTCCATCAAGAGACACGCGGGCCGCTCTGATGCGGAACCGGCCCACGCCCCTGGAGGGGGCCGCAAGAAGTGCGCCCGAGGGTTAGGGAAGCATGACTGCCCCGCTCCGTGACCACACGGGAAGGCCGATAAAGAAAGGAAGGTCGAAAGAGAGAACAACAGAACCAACAGATTTTCAGCGCCTACGCCGGAAATTAATCCCCACAAACACCGCCATCAACATTAAAAACCCGCCAAATAAAAGCGCGGAATTAACAACCGCACCTCTGACCCCGAGCACATCGACGTTAATGAACGGATAAGGATAAAAATCCGACAAACTCCCCCGCCAGAAGGTCACAACAAGATACCCAACGGGATAAACCAGCCACAACAGGAAATGCCGCAACCCGAGGTGAAACCGCGGCACGAACAGCACCCAGTACAACGCCGCCAGCATAGGCAACACACTATGCAATGACTCATTGAGCAGCAACCGGTAAGCCGCAGGCGACCACAACCCTCGCAGCAGCAGGTTGTAGGCAATCCCCACGAAAACCATGTAAACGACAACCGCGGTCACCACGGTAGGCTGGCGGAAAAACCGCACAAGCGGCGAGCGGCGCCGACGCAGTGCCACACAGGTAAAGCAGACCGCGCAGGCCAGCACGGTCAGATTGGTCAGATAACTGCTCATCCGGGCAATGCCGTCAAGCACGCCAAGCCCGCGAGCAAGCGTCCGGTCGATCGTCAGATCGGCTTGCGCAGCGAGGGAAATCCAGGCGATGACAGCAATGATGGCCGCCAGCGTCACGGACGACACACTCGGTGTATGCAGCGGAAGCTCGGGCTCACGTTGCTCGGCGGAAGAGGGCGGGTTCATAAAGACGATTCTATACACACCTTCTTCGTCACGCAGTACGCGTAGTCAATCGCAAACGCTCACCCTCAGCACCGCAAAGAAAATCTTATGGCGTGCTACGCGAAAAACTAACCGGCTGCAAACGCCCAACCACTGCCGGGATGGCTGAACTCGCCGGGGTGGCTTCATCGATCGCGGTCCGGCCGCCGTCGTGGAAAAACGCCAGCTCGGCAGCCTTGTTCAACACAAGAATACTGATGCGCCGATTGGTCGGTTCGTCGGCGACATGGCTGTTCAGCGGCAGCACGTCGGCCAGTCCGCGGACCTGCAGCAGCTTTTCGGCATGCATGCCGCCCGCCACCAACGCGCGCCGCGCGGCATTGGCGCGTTCGGACGACAGTTCCCAGTTCGAGTAGCCCTCCGGCCCCGCCGTGTATGGCACCGCATCGGTGTGGCCGGCGATCGAAATGCGGTTGTCCACGTCGTTGAGCGCCGCGCCGATCTGCGTCAGGATGGTCACCGCGTACGGTTGGAGTCTGGAACTGCCGGATGGAAACATGGGCCGGTTCTGCGAATCGACAATCTCGATGCGCAACCCTTCGTTCGTGATCGAAATGCGGATCTGATCTTTGAACGCCTTCAAGGCCGGGCTTTGTTCGATCAGAGCGGTGAGCTTCGCCTTCAGCTGCTGAAGCCGGTCCGCGTCCGAAGGCACGACGGCCGGCGGCACGGTGGAAGGCGGCGTGGGTTCGGTCTGGCTTTTTTTGCCATCGCCGGGCCGCGTGTCCGAGATGTCTCGCCCGCCGCCTTGCACCACACTCGGCCGCGCAGCAGCGCTTCCCTCATTGCCGCCGAGCAGGCTGGACAGTGGCGTGTTGAAATAATCCTCGATGCCCTGTTTGTCGAATTTCGATGTCGAGCCTAGCAGCCACATCAGCAGGAAGAACGCCATCATCGCGGTGACGAAGTCGGCATACGCAATTTTCCACGCGCCGCCGTGATGCCCGCCGTGCTCGTCGCCCTTTCTCGAACGGCGCACGATCACGGGTGCCGGCGTGTCGACCTGCTGCGACGCGCGCGATCTTCTTTCGCTCATGATTGCCGCCTTGCGTCAGGCCGACTTCGGCATTTTGGTCGCGCGCACGGCATCGTCGAGCTCCTGGAAGCTCGGGCGATCAGCGGTGAACAGCACCTTGCGGCCGAACTCGACGGCGATCGGCGGCGCATAGCCGCTCAGCGAGGCAAGCAGCACGGCCTTCACGCACTGATACGGTTTGGCTTCGGCGCGACCCTTCGCATTGAGCAGGTCGGCGACGGGACCGATAAAACCATACGCGAGCAGAATGCCGAGAAACGTGCCGACCAGTGCACCGGCGATCATTTCGCCGAGCACCGCAGGCGGCGCGCCGACCGAACCCATGGTGTGCACCACGCCCATCACCGCGGCGACGATGCCGAACGCGGGCAGGCCGTCGGCCATCTTCTGAATCGCATTGGCCGCGACCGAGGCTTCCGCATGATGCGTGGCCAGTTCTTCGTCCATCAGGTCCTGCACTTCCAGTACGTTGACGTTCCCGCCGGACATCATGCGCAGATAGTCGACGATAAAGTCGAGCAGATGGTGGTCCTCCAGAACGTGCGAGTACTTCTGAAACAGGACGCTTTCTTCGGGCGCGGCAACATCGGCTTCGAGCGACATCATCCCTTCCTTGCGCGCCTTCTGCAGCAACTCATAAAGCAGTGCGATCAGCTCCAGATATTTTTCCTTGGTATAGCCACCGCTTTTGAAACACGAAGGGATCGCCTTGATGGTTTTCTTCAGCGTGGAGGTCGGATTACTCACGACAAACGCACCGATTGCCGCACCGAAAATACACAGCAATTCGAAAGGTTGAACGAGCGCGAGCAGATGTCCACCCACGCCGACAAAACTGCCGATAACAGAACCGATTACCAAAATCCAGCCGATTGCGACAAACATACTCTCTCCATTTACCTTGCGCGACGCACGACAGATAGAACAGGCCCTAATTAAAGGGGTTTTTGCGTGCATCATTGACGCCGTGTCTGTACTGGTAAACGGCCAAATTCCCTGCGGCTGAAGTGCGAAGGCCTGTGAAAATTAAAAAATGCACCAACCGGTTAGTCCATCGGATCGGCATCCGGTAATTCTGTCCGCGTGCGAGGCATTCGTTGCACCTGCAACCAGATTTTATTTGCCGCGCCAGGTGAAGATGCCGATTAACTGGTTTGCGCATTCAAAATGCATGGCATCACATGTATGGCGGGTGGTCTGCTAGCATGACAAACATTTTGTGACCGCAGTGGCTGCCGGTATTTAACACGGCGGCAACGCGGCGGCTCATATTCCTGTATCAACGTCGGTATTTCCCCGCACCGGTTTCATGGTGCGACTCCAAGGCGGCGCCGGGTCACGAAAGCGGACGCGGTCCGGGCGCGAGCCGTACCTTGTCGGATGACGAATACCGGTGGTCGCCGCGACATTTCCGGAGATGCGTGCAGTATGCGGATTCTGAACTCTGTTTTAAATCGCCGATTGGCAAGCAAGGCGGCCCCGTGCTTTGCCGGCCTCTATATTTTGTTCACATGCAATACGGGTTATGCGCAGGAGTTTTCTCTTTTCGGCGGCGGCTCACGTGCGGGCAATACGAATACCTATACCTGGGCATTCAACTATCAGGAAGGGCTGGGGCGGTATTTTGCCGCCAGCTTTACGTGGCTCAATGAAGGCCACATTCCCGACCATCACCGCGATGGCCAGATGATCCAGCTATGGGGCCGCATTCCGATGGGAAGCCCGCAATTCGTTCTGCAGGCGGGCATCGGTCCATACCGTTACTTCGATACCACCACGGCGCAGCAAGGCGGAAGCTATTCCGACACGCACGGCTGGGGCGTGGTGTATAGCGTGCGCGCAGCGTACTACGCATCGAGCCGATGGATCACGCAACTCCAGTTGAATCGCGTGCATGTGCAACGCGGGCCGGATGCCACGAGCGTGATGTTCGGCGTCGGCTATCAACTCGACGCACCGGGCACGCCGGGCCCACGCGATTGGGCGAGCGGCAGCGCGAGCAAGGTCACCCATAACGAAGTGGCGCTGTACCTGGGTAAAACAATCGTCAACTCGACCAGTTCGCCCAGCGCGCTGGGTGGCGCGATCGAATACCGGCGCGGCCTCGCGAAATACATGGACGTGACGATCGGCTATCTTCACGAAGGCAGCAGCAAGGTGGCGCGCCGCGACGGTCTCACCAGCCAGCTGTGGGCGACCCGCGCGTTCCTTAATGACAAGGTCACGCTGGGGCTCGGCGTCGGCGCGTACTATGCCATCAACGAGAACGAAAACAGTTCGACACCAGGGCCGGGCGCCGGAAAGTTTTCCGGGCTGGTCACGATCGCGGGCTCGTATCGCCTGACCGATCATTGGGATGCCCGACTGGAATGGAACCGCGTCGTGACGCGCTACGATCGCGATTCGGATGTGATTTTCGGCGGTGTGGGCTACCGTTGGTGAAGTGTCACGTAGTGCGGCTGTCCGATGTCCTTGCTGGCGTCGCAGTTCGATACTGGGAGCCGGCAAAAAAAGCAGTGTTCCAGAACCGATAGTCAAGATTCACAATAAAACCGGAGAAGAGCATGAGAGCCAGCACCATTGCCGAACGGGAAGCCCGTGGTCGCGCCGCCCGTGAGCACTCGAAGCGGTCCAGCCATCGCGCGACAGGCGAACTGCATCGCAACCCGATCGAGCTGCTCAGGCAAAGCAGCGAAGGCCGGGTCGAAAAGCTTGTACCGCTGCGCTATGGGCGCATGGCCGTCTCGCCCTTTACCTTTTTTCGCGGCACGGCGGTTCTGCAAGCCCACGATCTGGGCCAGATTCCCGACACCGGACTCGTCATGCCGATCTGCGGCGACGGCCATCTGATGAATTTCGGCGGCTTCGCGACACCCGAACGTCAACTGGTATTCGATCTGAACGACTTCGACGAGGTCGCGATTGGTCCGTTCGAATGGGACCTGAAGCGTCTGACCGCGAGCCTCGTGGTGGCCGCGCGCCATATGCGCCTGAGCCGCGGCACCGCCGAAAGTCTGGTGATGACGGCCGTCACCGAATACCGCGACCGGATGGCGCAATACGCGCAATGCGGCGCACTCGAACTCTGGTACGACCGCATCACCTTCGAATTGATGGCCGAATCGGCACTGACCCCGGAGCGCCGCCGCGCTGTGCGGCGCGGCATGGAAAAGGCCGCGAGCCGCACGCACGAAAGCCTGCTCGAGAAAATGGCCGAGTTCGACGGCAACCAGTGGACCATCCGCGACGCGCCGCCCGGACTCTTTCACGTACACGGCAGCAACACGCTGTTCTCAGCGGACGACGACTGCTTCACGGTCGCCAATTGGGAGAAGTTGATCGATCGATCGTGGGCCGACTACCTGAAGACCCTGTCGCATGACCGGCGTGAACTGCTCAGTCACTTCACGGTGCAGGATATGGTTTTCAAGGTGGTGGGCGTCGGCAGCGTGGGGACGCGTTGCTTCGTGGTGCTGCTCGTCGATCACATGGGCAAGCCCCTCTTCATCCAGATCAAGGAAGCGCGTCCGTCGGTGATCGCGCAGTACCACAAAGGGCCGTCGATCAAGCATGAAGGCGAGCGGGTGGTTCGGGGCCAGCGTGCGTTGCAGGCGGCCAGCGATATCTTTCTCGGTTGGGCGAGTGGACCGACGGGACGGCAGTTCTATTTCCGGCAACTGCGGGACATGAAACTGTCGGCGAATATCGAGTTGTTCGATAACGACCTGCTGGACGGTTACGCGCGCCTGTGCGGCTGGATCATGGCGCGTGCGCACGCCAAGGGGAGCGGCCAGGCGATCGAAATCAACGCGTATATCGGCCGCGGCGACCAGTTTGCCGAAGCGCTCACGGGCTACGCCGCCTCCTACGCGGACCAGGTGGAGCGCGACTATGACGTGTTCCTGAAGGCGTGCCGCAGCGGCGAACTGGAAGTACGCACCGACGAGGACATGGTGGCGGATTTCCGCGTTTAGCGGCATGCCGCGAGGGCGGACTCAGGCGTCGACGCGCGCTTCGCGCAGCGTCACGAAGCGCAAGTGCCGCTCGCGAGCCGCGTCGATCACGCGCGGCAGGACCGCGAGTATCAGCGGTTCGCCCTCGACGGTAAGGGCGGCGTTGCCGTCGTGCAGCAACAGGATGTCACGCGCGGCGAGGCCGTCGAGCAGCCGCTGCGTGACCACGTGTGGATCGCGCTCACGCGTATCGAAGCCGCGCCGGGTCCATGCGGCGAGCCGCAAGTCCAGCTTCTGCAGCACGGGTTCGAGAAAGAGGTTGCGCAAACCCGCGGGCGCACGGAAGAACATCGGCCGCGTGCCGCTGAGTGCTTCGAAGGTGCGTTGCGCGGCGTCGATCTCGCGTGTGAGCGCGCCTGGCAAGGTCACTGAAAACGTGTGCATGTGAACCTGCGAATGATTTTCGAGCGCATGGCCGCGTGCGACGATCTCGCGCACCAGTTCGGGATAGCGCTGCGCCTTCGAGCCGATGCAGAAGAAGGTGGCGCGCACGCCGAAGGTGTCGAGCAGGTCGAGCACTCGTGGTGTGACGACCGGATCGGGGCCGTCGTCGATGGTGAGAGCGATCGCGTCGGCATTACGCGTGCCGTCAGGTAGACGCGTCCAGTTCGGACCGAGCAGCGAGGTGCGCGGCAACAGGCCGGCCACCGTGAAAATGGCGTGATTCACCAGGATCGCGGCAAGCCACCAGGGCCACGCGGCGGGCCTCAGCAGGCAGCCGGCCAGCACCAGCACGTGCCATGCGGCGGTGGCCAACAGCATCGCGGGATAGCCGGTGCGCGGCCAGCGGCGGCGTGGCGCGAGCGGGGCGCCGTGTGACGGCGTCGGGAATGGATTCATAAAAGCGTGCTTCCTGTCTTCCTTCCTCCGTCCTGGGAAGGCCTTGATTCGTGCGCATCACGCGCAACAGCAAACGATACCATTGATGCACCACGCGACGCGCCTGGCGCTTGGGCACGGCAAATAATGAAAGCACGCTGAAAGACGTTGTGCCTCGCGACGGCCGCGCCCTCCCGCAAGCCGCCAACGCGTTCCCCCACCATGAAGGCCAGCCGCGTCGGCGCATTTGTGATGGACGATCCGCTGTTGTATGGTGCTAAGGCCGAAGGCAGCCAGCCTGCAAAACAAGGAGATATGCGGTGACAGCAACGGGAATCAAGAAGGTCGCGCTGGTGACGGGCGCGGGGAGCGGCATCGGCCGCGCGTGCGCGCTCAAGCTGCTGGAGCACGGCTATAGCGTGGTAGTGGCCGGTCGCCGTCAGGCGCCGCTGGACGCGCTCGTGCAGCAAGCGCAGCAGCTCGGTGGTGATGCGCTTGCCGTGGCGTGCGACGTGACGGACGCCGCCAGCGTCGCCGCATTGTTCGACACGATTCGCGAGCGGCGCGGCCGGCTCGACGTGCTGTTCAACAACGCGGGCCGTAACGGCTCGCCCGTTGAGATCGACCAGCTCGATATCGACGAATGGCGCTCGGTGGTCGACACGAATCTCACGGGCGTGTTTCTCTGCACGCGCGCTGCCTTCGGTCTGATGAAATCGCAGACGCCGCAGGGTGGCCGCATCATCAACAACGGGTCGATTTCGGCGCACGCACCGCGGCCGTACAGCATCGCCTACACGGCGACCAAGCACGCGATCACCGGTCTCACCAAAGCCGTTTCGCTTGACGGGCGCAAATACGACATCGTCTGCGGGCAGATCGACATCGGCAACGCCGCGACTGAAATGGCCGAGCGGATGGCGCGCGGCGTGCCGCAGGCGAACGGCGAAATCGCGGTCGAGCCGTTGATGGATGTGCAGCACGTGGCCAACGCCGTGCTGCATATGGCGGAACTGCCGCTGTCCGCAAACGTGCAGTTCATGACCATCATGGCGAGCAAGATGCCGTTCGTCGGCCGGGGCTGATCGCACGCTCAGAACGCGGGCCGGGCGCGTGGATTCACGCCGTCGCCCCGGCCCGGTGCCGCCGCACGCGGTGTGAAAGATCCACCTATACTGGGCGCTTCCTACCCTCCGGAAGCCATTCGACGTGCCCCGAGCCACACCTCAGGACGACCCGCAGCCGGTGCCGCCCGTGCAGCCCGATCTCGACGATTGTTGTCATAGCGGCTGCAATCCGTGTGTCTTCGATCTGTACGATGAGGCGCTCGAGCGCTACCAGATTGCGCTGACGGAGTGGCAAGCGCGGCAAGCGCGGCGGAGCACGCCGCGCGCGCGTCGCTGAACAGGCGCTTCCACGCTTTGCGACAGGCCCCAGCTCTTTCCAACCTTCCCGTCATGACCGACCTTCCGCCCGCGCACCTCGCAACCTTCAACGAATCGCATACGCTGGATGATCTGCACACCTTCGTGCAGCGGTATCCGCGTCTGTTCGTGCTCACGGGCGCGGGCATCAGCACGGAATCCGGCATTCCCGGCTATCGCGACGACAACGGCGAATGGAAGCGCTCGCCGCCGATCACGCTGCAGGAATTTCTCGGCACCGTTGCGATGCGGCAGCGCTACTGGGCTCGCAGCATGGTCGGCTGGCCGGTGGTTGCCGACGCCCAGCCGAACGCCGCGCACGTGGCGCTCGCGCGGCTCGAAGCGGCCGGGCATGTGCCGACGCTGGTCACGCAGAACGTCGACGGCCTGCATCAGCGGGCGGGCAGCCGCGAGGTGATCGAACTGCATGGCGGCATCGACGGTGTGACGTGTCTGGATTGCGGCACGCAACATTCGCGTGCGGCGATCCAGCGCACGCTCGAAGCGGAGAATCCCGCCTTGCTGAATGTCACCGCGGAGACCGCCGCGGATGGCGATGCCCACCTGGAGTGGCACGATCTCGAATCCTTCCGCATTCCGGCGTGCACGAACTGCGGCGGTCTGCTGAAGCCTTCGGTGGTGTTCTTCGGCGAAAGCGTGCCGCGCGAGCGCGTCGAAGCGGCGTCGCATGCACTCGATGCGGCGGACGCGGTGCTGGTGGTCGGTTCGTCGCTGATGGTCTATTCGGGCTATCGCTTCTGCGTGTGGGCGCAAAAGCAAGGCAAGCCGATCGTCGCCATCAACCTGGGGCGCACGCGTGCCGATCCGCTGCTCTCGCTGAAAATCGCGGCGCCGTGTGCCGATACGCTCACCGCGCTGACGGGCCGCCTGGCGCTGGATTGACTTAACGCGTTTCCATATAGCGCGGCTTCAACGAAACACGCAGCGGGTCGAAAGACCATGCCCTGGCCTCTACTCAATCAAAAGCTCACCATGACTGATTCCTCTGCCGCGCTGCGGCAACGCTCGCCATCCGCGGAACGCAACCGCGAACCGATCCTTGCGGTCTTGCGCGACGTGCTGCCGGCGCGCGGCCGCGTGCTGGAAATCGCGAGCGGCACCGGCCAGCACGCCATCTGTTTTGCAGGTGCTTTGCCGGGCCTCGACTGGCAGCCAAGCGATCTCGACGCCGACGCGCGCGCGTCGATTGCCGCGTGGACAGCGCACGCAGGTCTCACGAACGTGCGCGCGCCGCTCGCCCTCGACGTGCATCAGCCGGACTGGGGCACGGGCTTGCCCGTTCCACTCGATGCGCTCGATGCGGTGGTCTGTATCAACATGATCCACATCTCGCCGTGGAGCGCGAGCGAGGCGCTGTTCGCCGGCGCGAGCCGCCTTCTCGCCGAGGGCGGTGTACTGTATCTGTATGGGCCTTACAAACGCGGCGGCGCGCACACCGCGCCGAGCAACGAGGCATTCGATCAGCAATTGCAGAGCCGTGACCCGTCGTGGGGCGTGCGTGACATGGAAGCCGTCGTGGCGTTAGGCGCATCGGTCGGGCTCGTGTGCGGCGAACCGGTTGCGATGCCGGCCAACAATTTCAGCCTGGTATTCAGGAAACGCCAGGGCGTGGCGCGAGTCTGACCAACGTCTGGTCGCGCGCGCAGGGCGGGCGGTGAGATCGATTGGCGCTCCGCATGCGGCGTGAAACACGGCTGGCTGCTTGCAAACGAGCGGCCCGCGAGCATTTCTTTTATCCTTTCACCCTCGACGTCCCGCCGACGATATTTTCGGCGCGGCGTCTCGACATTTTTTGGACTCTGGAGAATTCACATGGGCAAACAGGCAATCGGCGTGGTGGGGCTGGCGGTCATGGGCCGCAATCTGGCGCTCAACATCGAGAGCCGCGGCCACGCGGTGTCGGTGTTCAACCGCAGCCGCGAGAAAACCGACGAACTCATCGCCGAATATCCGGACAAGAAGCTGGTGCCGGCTTTCACGTTGGAAGAATTCGTGGAGTCGCTGGAAAAGCCGCGCCGCATTCTGCTGATGGTCAAGGCAGGCGAAGGCACCGACGCCACGATCAACCAGTTGAAACCGCTGCTGGACAAGGGCGACATTCTGATCGACGGCGGCAACACGCATTTCACCGACACCATCCGCCGCAATCAGGATCTCGCGAAGTCAGGTCTGCACTTCATCGGCACGGGCGTATCGGGCGGCGAAGAGGGCGCACTGAAAGGACCGTCGATCATGCCGGGCGGCCAGCGCGACGCCTATGACCTGGTGGCCCCGATCCTCACCGAGATCGCCGCGAAGGCGCCGGACGGCGAGCCGTGTGTCGCGTACATGGGACCGGACGGCGCGGGCCACTTCGTGAAGATGGTGCACAACGGCATCGAATACGGCGACATGCAACTGATCGCCGAGAGCTATGCGGTGCTCAAGCAGGTGGCCGGCCTGTCGAACGAAGAGTTGGGCAAGGTCTACACGGAATGGAACAAGGGCGAACTCGACAGCTACCTGATCGAAATCACTTCAAAGATCTTTAGCAAGAAAGACGACGAAACCGGCAAGGATCTGGTCGACGTGATTCTCGACCGCGCCGCGCAGAAGGGCACCGGCAAGTGGACCAGCCAGAACGCGCTCGACCTCGGCGCGCCGCTGCCGCTGATTACCGAGGCGGTATTCGCCCGCGTGCTGTCGTCGCTGAAAGATCAGCGCGTGGCCGCCAGCAAGGTGCTCGAAGGGCCGAAGGCGAAGCCGCTCGGCGCCGAGCGTGACGCGTTCATCGAATCGGTGCGTCGCGCGCTGTACTTCAGCAAGGTGATTTCGTACGCGCAAGGTTTCGCGCAACTGCGCGCGGCCTCGGAAGAATACAAGTGGGATCTCGACTTCGGCACGATCGCGAAGATTTTCCGCGCCGGCTGTATCATCCGCGCCCGCTTCCTGCAGAAGATCACGGACGCCTATTCGAAAGACAAGGCGATCGCCAACCTGCTGCTCGATCCGTACTTCCGCGAT
Source organism: Paraburkholderia fungorum (assembly GCF_046027215.1). GTDB lineage: Bacteria > Pseudomonadota > Gammaproteobacteria > Burkholderiales > Burkholderiaceae > Paraburkholderia > Paraburkholderia fungorum_D. Next base: position 129,764 of record NZ_JAQQEN010000002.1, read on the forward strand.
ATCGCCGGGAATTATCAGACGGCGTTGCGTGACGTGGTTATCGCGGCGATCAAGGCGGGCGTGCCGGTGCCGGCGTTCGCCTCCGCCATTGCCTATTTCGACGCGTATCGTTCGGAACGTCTGCCGGCGAACCTCGTGCAGGCACAGCGCGATTTCTTCGGTGCGCATACGTTCGAACGCATCGACAAGCCAGGCAGCTTCCACGCGAACTGGAGCTGAGCGAGGAGCATCGAGCGTTTTAACCGCAGCCCGGCAGGCCTTCGCCAGCAGGCGCGCCGGGCTGCGTGCCGCTTGAAATTGGGCTGCACAATTATTGTTGAAAGCTGTTGGTCGGGTGATGTGGCCGCATGACAAGTTGTCAACTGTTGCGAAAATCGAAATAGAGTTTCATTGTTTTAGGGGTTTCCCCTATGTGTCGACCCTCCTAAACTTCCATTTAAGCGCTACGGGACAAGAGCCCAAGGCGAATTAAAAACAGTTCTGGAGGTTTACATCATGAAGTCGCTTATCTCTGCAGTTGTCGTCGCCGCCGCTCTGGTCGCTCCTGTTGCTTCGTTTGCCCAATCGAACCAGCCCGTGACGCGCGCTCAAGTCCGCGCTGAACTCGTGCAACTCGAGAAGGCCGGCTACAACCCGAGCGGCGATCACGTCGACTACCCGGCCAACCTGCAGGCCGCGCAAGCGCGCGTCGATGCACAGAACGGCACCGCTCAGGCTGTCAACAGCGGCTACGGTGCACCGATCGCAGGCACCTCGCAAGCGGGTCGTCCGATTAGCAGCAACGACCGTAACTCGGTCTACTTCGGCAACTAATTTGCGCTGAAGCGGACGCGAACGCCGCCTGTTGAACAGGCGGCGGGCACTAAAAAACGCCGACCGGTTTGCGGGCGGCGTTTTGTCGTTTACGGCCTTGCCGGAGCGGCCAGCCGCGCCTGCAGCGCTAGTGGAGGGTACGGTGCCGGCGACCGATATCGTCGAATAGCGCGCGACTCGGCTCGAGCGCAAGCAGCCAGGATTCGTCGTAGCCGCTCAGATTGTCGAGCGCCTCGCGCAGCCGCTCGATCGCGAGCGCGGGAATCTCGACGCTCGCTTCGACGCCGCTCGAGAGTCCCGCGATGCTGGCGAGCTGCACCAGCGCGTCAGCGGCTTCGGCCACGTCGGCGGCAAAGACCAGATGTGTGTTCAGCAACTCGACCAACCCGGGCGACGCCGCAACATCGTCGACGTTGAGTTGCACGGCCAGAAAGGTGGCTTTGTTCATCCCCAGCTCCTCGCAGAATCCAGGCGGTTTGCTTACGGTGCGTCGCGGCAGCAAGACTGAGTATAGGCGAGGGGCAAAAGGTTTCAATGATCATACAAATAGGGTGCGCGGCGGCGCGACCTATAATGGGGCCAGTCGAAACACGCGAATCCGTCAGCCCGCCTGTCCGCTATGCTCGACGGATAACGTGTGTGTCATGTCGTGTTTTCCAACCGGCTCTCCACCATGAAGATCATTCGCAGCAAGAGCTTCACTGCAACGCGTCCGTGGGGCGCGCTCGATATCGCCAACATGGGCGGCATTACGACGCGCCTGCACTGGACCGATCAGCCGTACAAATGGCATGTGAACGACGGCGAGGAGGTGTTTGCCGTGCTCGACGGCCGCGTCGAGATGCGGTACCGCGACGCCGGGGTCGAACAGTTGACCATTCTGGAAACGGGCGACGTGTTCTACGCGTCGATCGGCACCGAACATGTTGCGCATCCGATCGGCGCGGCGCGCATCCTGGTGGTCGAGACACAAGGCAGCGTCTGACGTTCTTCCGCATGGGGCGGGGGCGCGCGGCGGCATAATGAATGAATACCAGGCCTGTTGCGGCATGCCGCGCCTCGCGGCATGGCAAATGCTTGGGCATCGATTGAATCAGGTGTCGAGGATCATCACATGACAAAACAATCGCACATCCCGGGGACCCGGCTTCTGCTCGCGGCCACGCTTGGCTTCACGCTCGCCGGCTGTACGACGATGCCGTGGGATAGCACGCCCTTCTATAACAGTTCGTCTGCCCGGCCGACCACCCTGAGCACGGTCCCGGTGCCGGCCGGTTTCTACCGCGTTAATCCGGGCGATACGCTGGGCGGCATCGCCACGGCGTTCGGGCGTCGGCCGCAGGAGATCGCGGCATGGAACGGGTTCGCGCCGACCACGGCGGTCAATCCGGGACAGGTGCTGCGGGTGTCGCCGCCGATGGCCTCCGGTAGCGTGGTGACGCCACCGGTCGGCGTTGCCGGCACGACCGGCGCGGCCGGCGTAGCGGGCGCCGCCGCCGCGCCTGCCGCCCCGCAGCAAGGCGTGTTGCTATGGCCGTTGCGTGGACCGGTGCTGAGAGCCTTTGCACCGGGTAAGTCGAATGGCATCGTGATCGGCGGGCATGCCGGCGATCCGGTCAAGGCGGCCGCCACCGGCCGCGTGGTCTATGCCGGCACCGGTATCGAGGCGTACGGCCCGCTCATCATCATCAAACACGACGATTCGCTGATCACCGCGTATGGGCAGAACAGTACCCTGCTGGTGAAGGAAGGCGATGCCGTTGCGCAAGGCCAGACGATTGGCGAGGTCGGCGTGGATAGCCGCGGCGTGGCCTCGATCCAGTTCGAAGTTCGTCAGAATGGCCAGCCGGTCGACCCGCTGGCATGGTTGCCGAAGTCGGGTGGGTGAATCCGGCAGGATGGGCCCGCAACCAGCGGCAACCCGTGATAACCGCGCGTTTCGCTTTTAGCGCGATTCTCAGCGCTGCGTTAATTGAATACACTGTGTGGCTCATCAGCCGGAACCGCAGATCCGCCTATCCAAACAGACGATGCGGGACGCCGGCCGGCCGTCACAGGCTGTCACACACAGGGCTATCACAATGATCGATTTGCGCAGCGATACCGTAACCCGTCCGACACCGGCTATGCTCGCGGCCATGTCGGCCGCCGAAGTGGGCGACGACGTGTGGGGCGACGATCCCACGGTGCTGCGTCTGCAGGCGACGACCGCCGAGCGCGCGGGCAAGGAAGCGGGTCTGTTCTTCCCGAGCGGCACGCAAAGCAATCTGGCCGCACTGATGGCGCACTGCGCGCGCGGCGACGAATACATCGTCGGTCAGTTGGCGCACACCTATAAGTACGAAGGCGGTGGCGCGGCGGTGCTCGGCAGCATTCAGCCGCAGCCGCTCGAAAATGCCGCGGACGGTTCGATCCCGCTCGAGAAGATCGCCGCGGCCATCAAGCCGATCGACAACCACTTCGCGCGCACGCGGCTGCTGGCGCTGGAAAACACCATCGGCGGCAAGGTGCTGCCGGCCGGCTATGTCGCCGAAGCGGTGCAGCTGGCGCGTCAGCGCGGCCTGTCGGCTCACCTCGACGGCGCGCGGGTCTACAACGCGGCGGTCGCTTCGGGTAAGCCGGTGGCGGCGCTGTGCGAACCGTTCGACTCGATATCCATCTGTTTTTCCAAGGGTTTGGGCGCGCCGGTCGGCTCGGTGCTGGTCGGCAGCCAGGCGCTGATCGACGTGGCGCACCGCTGGCGCAAGGTGCTGGGCGGCGGCATGCGTCAGGCCGGCGTGCTGGCGGCGGCTTGCCTGTATGCGCTGGATCACAACGTCGAACGTCTCGCCGACGACCATGCGCATGCCGCTCACCTAGCCGCTGGGCTGGAAGCGATCGAGCATGTGAAGGTGCAATCGGTTGCGACCAACATGGTGTTCGCGCAGTTTCCGCAGCAGCATTGCGCGCCGCTGGAAGCATGGCTCAAGGAGCGCGGCATCCTCACGCAGATGCTGTACGCATCGCGATTCGTCACGCATAAGGATGTATCGCGTGCCGATATCGACACGTTTATCGCGGCGGTAAAGGGGTATTTCGCCGCGCATTGATCGCCCGGCGCGACCGGATGCAAAGCGGATAGAAAGCGGGCGCACTGCCACGGCAGCGCGCCCGCTTTGTTTATTTGGCTGACGCTTTGACGGGCGCGCCCGAGCGATGTGACGGCGCCAGAAGCCGCAATCCGCTTGCAAGACTCGCCGCGCCCGCGAAGAACGCGCCGGTACTCAGCGCGAGCGTCGGGCCATGCCGGCCGGCGATCCCGAAGCTCAGCGCGACCAGCGCAGCGCCGGTAGTCTGGCCCAGCAGACGCGCGGTCGCGATAATGCCGCTCGCGCCGCCGCTGCGCTCGGGCGGCGCGCTAGCCATCAACGCCTTCAGATTCGGTGACTGGAAGAAGCCGAAGCCCGCGCCGCAAATCGCCATCCGGATGCCGATATCGAGCACATGCGGATGGACCGGCAACAATGCGAGCGACGCCATCCCCGCCGACATCACCGCCAGACCGAGCGCGCCGAGCAGGCCCGGCGGATAGCGGTCGGACAGGGCGCCCGCCAGCGGTGCGGCCAACGCCACGACCACCGGCCAGGGCGTCATCAGAAAGCCGGTCTCGACCTGGCTGCGATGCAGCACATCCTCGAAGTAAAACGGCAGCGACACGAACGCCAGGCCTTGCGCGGCGAACGAGCACACTGCGGTCACCGCCGAGAGCGCGAATACCGGGCGCTTGAACAGATCCACCGGCAGCATCGGCGCCGGATGGCCCGCTTCACGGCGAATCAGCAGTGCCCCGAACACGAGCGCGACGGCTGCCGCGCTCAGCACCAGTTGGGTCGGCGCGCGCTGGGCCGCCTCGCCGAGCGCGAAGATCAACGCAGCGAAGGTCACCACGTTGAGCAACGCCGCGACCGGATCGAAATGGTGCGTGCCGCGCTCGGTGTGCGGCAACGCCGGCCACGCGAAGGCCAGCGCGAGCAGACCGAGTGGCACATTGACGGCGAACAGCCACGGCCAGTCCGCCACCGAGAGGATCAACGACGCCACCGTCGGCCCCACCGCGAACGACACCCCCACGATCAGCGCGTTGGTGCCAAGACCCCGCCCGAGCCGATGCGGCGGATACAGATAGCGGATCAGCGCGGTATTGACGCTCATGATCGCAGCGGCGCCGAGCCCTTGCAGCACGCGCGCGGCCGCCAGCAGCGGCAGGGTCGAGGCGAGCGAGCAGGCGAGCGACGCCAGTGTGAACAGTGCAATGCCACTGATATAGATGCGGCGATGCCCGAGGATGTCGCCGAGCGCGGCGAGTGGCAGCAGGGTCGCGACCATCGCGAGCTGGTACGCATTGATGATCCAGACCGACGCCGCGGGCGCGGCGTGCAGATCCGCCGCGATGGCGGGCAGGGCGGTGTTGGCGATCGCCGTGTCGAGCGTGGCGAGCGCGACTGCGAGCATGATCGCGACCATCGCGCGGCGATTGGCGGCGGACATCGGGCCGTCCGCGGGATAAGCGCGGGCGGAGGCGGCGCTGGGTTTATCGGACAAGGCGGGCTCGTCGGTTATGCATACCGGAGCGACGCACGCGCCTGAAATAGACGCGGGCCGCGGACGGCAGGGTTGCGTGAAGTGAATGAAGCGCGCGTGGCCTGAGTCCAGCGAACAAGGCGGCTTGCGCGGCGAATGAAGTGATTGTTACAGAGACGCCGAAAGCGTGCAGGGACGTCGGCAAGGCAGGGCGAAGGACCGGTCGACTATAACGCAACTAACGGTCAAGCCCGCAGCGCGACTCCGAGCTGCCCACGCCGCGCGATGTCGCCGACACGTTTCGATTAACCGGTTCAGCAAATGGGACGCCTCGATTTCACCACGTATTGACGTTGTCGACTCATTTCATGCGTGTTTCATACGGCGAAAAAATGATCCCATGACATGCCTTCGAAGCGCCTTTCACCGCCCGCCATCGTTTGCCTGTTTTGCGGGCCGATGCACGCGCATAGTGCCGCGCCTACGGCGACTGCACCGCGCGCGTGCGCAAAAACCGCACGGCGCCGCGCATCGGCGGGCATGGCATGTGCGTGCGGAGCGCTCGCGCTCAGCGGTGTCCGCGAGACGTAAAATGTCCTACTCTGTTTGTTAACCCGCCTGACCGGCACGCGCCTCCCGTCCGTCATCTGTGCGGTTCGCGTACGTCGCGTCACTTTTCCCCGGAGGCCTCGATGACAGCCGTCGATCTGGAATTCGACCAGCTCAACAGTACCGTCGACGCGCTACGGCGCTCAATTTCCAATCGCATGATGTACGGCGTCGGCAAAGACGCCGTCACGGCTCATCCCCACGACTGGCTGCATGCCGCGGCGCTCGCGGTACGCGACCGGCTGGTGGCGCGCTGGATGAAGACCACGCGCCTGCAATATGAACAGGACGTGAAACGCGTCTACTACCTCTCGATGGAATTCCTGATCGGGCGCACGTTCACGAACGCGCTGCTCGCGCTTGGCATCTACGATCAGATGAAGGAAGCGCTCGCGAGTCTCGGTGTCGATATGGAGGCGCTGACCGATCTCGAACCGGACGCCGCGCTCGGCAACGGCGGCCTGGGACGGTTGGCGGCATGCTTTCTCGATTCGATGGCGACGCTTGGCATTCCGGGCTTCGGCTACGGTATCCGCTATGAATACGGCATGTTCCGTCAGCAGATCGTCAACGGCGAGCAGGTCGAGGCGCCGGACTACTGGCTGCGCGCGGGCAATCCGTGGGAATTTCCGCGGCCCGAGATCAAGTACATGGTGCACTTCGGCGGCCGCACGGTGCAGCGCGGCGAGCACGTCGAATGGATCGATACCGAGCATGTGAACGCGACCGCCTATGACACGGTCATTCCCGGCTATGCGACCGCCGCGACGAATACCCTGCGCCTGTGGTCGGCGCGTGCCACCGAAGAGCTCGACCTGGGCGCGTTCAATCGCGGCGACTACCGCAACGCGGTGGATACCAAGAACATGTCGGAGAACGTCTCGCGTCTGCTGTATCCGGACGATTCGACGCCGGCCGGCCGCGAATTGCGGCTACGTCAGGAATACTTCTTCGTCTCCGCGACGATGCAGGATCTGATTCGCCGCTATCAGCGCACGCACAGCACGTTTGGGCGGTTCGCCGAAAAAGTGGCGGTGCATCTGAACGACACACACCCTGTGCTGGCGGTGCCGGAGCTGATGCGTCTGCTGGTGGACGTGCATCACGTGCCGTGGGACAAGGCGTGGAAGCACATCACGCAGATGTTCTCGTACACGAACCACACGTTGATGCCGGAAGCGCTTGAAACGTGGGACGTCGAGATGCTCGCGCGGCTATTGCCGCGGCATCTGGAGATCATCTTCGAGATCAACGCGGAGTTTCTCAAGCACGTCAGCGAGCAGTCGGGGCATGACGCCGAGATGATCCGCCGCATTTCGCTCGTCGACGAATATGGTCAGCGGCGTGTGCGGATGGCGTATCTGGCGATTGTTGCCAGCCAGAAGGTGAACGGCGTGTCGAAGTTGCATTCGCAACTGATGACGCGCGATATCTTCGCCGACTTCGCCCGCATCTATCCGGACCGTTTCACCAACGTGACCAACGGCATCACGCCGCGGCGCTGGCTGGCGCAGGCGAGTCCGTCGCTGTCGTCGCTGATCGATCAGCAGATCGGCAAGCAGTGGCGCAGCAACCTGTTCGAACTGGAACAATTGCGCGAGCTGCGCAATGACAGCGCGTTTGTCGACGCCTTTCGCGAAGCGAAGCGGCAGAACAAACTTCGGCTGGTGCATCATCTCGCGCACTACACGAAACTGCACTTCGATCCTGACGCGTTGTTCGACCTCCAGGTCAAGCGCATTCACGAATACAAGCGGCAACTCCTGAACGTGCTGCATGTGATCGTGCGTTACAACCAGATTCGCGCGAACCCCGAGCGCGCCTGGGTGCCGCGCGTGGTGATGTTCGCCGGCAAGGCCGCGTCCGCGTACCGGATGGCGAAGACGATCATCAAGCTGATCGGCGATGTCAGCGACAAAGTCAATCATGACCCGTTGATCGGCGACCGCCTCAAGGTGGTGTTCGTGCCGAATTACGGCGTGAGCGTGGCCGAACTGATCATTCCGGCGGCCGACCTGTCCGAGCAGATTTCAATGGCCGGCACCGAGGCGTCCGGCACGGGCAACATGAAGCTCGCGCTCAATGGCGCATTGACGATCGGTACGATGGACGGCGCCAACATCGAGATCTGCGACGCGGTGGGGCGCGAGAATATCTTCATCTTCGGCCATACCGCCGACGAAGTGGACAGCCTGCGCGCCACCGGATACCGGCCTCGGCAAGTGTACGAGGAGAATCCGGAACTGCGCATGGCGCTCGACCAGATTCGCACCGGCTTTTTCTCGCCCGACGATCCGCTGCGGTTCTCGGATATCTTCCACACGCTGGTCGATTGGGGCGATCACTATATGGTGCTCGCCGATTTCGCCGCCTTTGCGAAGGCACAGGACGAAGTGGATGCGCGTTTCGTCGATCAACGGGCGTGGGCTGAGAGTGCGATCGAGAATGTCGCGGGGATGGGACAGTTTTCGTCGGATCGGACCATCGGCGAATATGCCCGTGAGATTTGGCACGTGAAATCGCTCGATATCGACTGAGGGTGCGTGTCGGTCCGAAAAACAGAAAGGCCGTGCGGTTGCACGGCCTTTCTCAATGGACGGTTGCGACCGGTGTGGTTACGGCGCGAACCTTTCGGTCTCGCTGGCGGCGCGCAAGCCGAGTTGCCCGCGCGGGAAATCGAATAGCACGTCGATGTTCTGCATGGCCATCAGACCGATCACGATGCGGCTCGCGCCGGGTTTCGCCTTGACGATCGTGACCTGCGCGGCTTCATAGCGATGCACAAATGAGCCGGAGGCGATCGCCGCGTTGTAGTTGCCCTGGTTGAGCACCGTGCCTTCTTCGGCGTCGCCGGTCCAGTCGGGCGCCTTGTCGATTTCGACGCGGATCATGCCGGTGCTGCCGGTAGCGAACACCAGCGGCGCGCAGAAGGTCGATTTGTCGCCCACGTTCACGCAGCCGCGCGGCCATTGCGCCGTGCCATCTTTCGACACCGTCATCGGTACCATGGTGAAGTCTTTGGTGAGCGCGCTCGACGGGCTCAAGACGAGGAACGGCTTCGCGAAGTTCGCGCGCACCAGATAGCGTTGGCCGATGTTGCCGGGCAACGCGCGCAGCGGCTGGGTGCAGCAGCTATCGTCCAGTTGCGCGGCGCCGACACCGAAGATGCCGGAAAAGGCCCAGCCGAATTCACCGGTGTAGCCGTCCATCGCCGGACAGCGCCGCGCGTTCGCCTGACAGCGCACCGTCTCGACCGCCTGCGCGGTGACCTGTGCCGGCTTCGTGCCCGCCACGCTGACCGGCACCTTCACGGCGGCGCCCAGGACTTCCGCACCGTTCGCCAGCGACAGCGGCGGCACATTGCCGGCGCTCGCGTAGTTCGAACCCGGCAAAACCGACTTCAGCACCCGCACGCCTTGCGTTCCCGTGTCGAGCGCGACATACACCGCCTTGCCGTCGATCTGCACGGGCAGGCCGAGGCGCGCGTGGTCCTCGTCCGCGCGCTCCACATGCAGCGGAATCAGCAGGCCGTCGTTGCCGCCGTTGATCAGGGACGCGCTCGCGGCCGGTGGCGTGGGAACGGGGAAGCTGGTGGAGCAGCCGCTCAGTGCGGCGGTCGCGACAACGGCCGCGAGGGTGAGCGTAACGCAGGCACCGGCGCGGCGGCGCGCGGCATCGAAAGACGACAGGAACATAGGATCACGCTTTGCAAAAAGGCGGGTCCCTGGCGAAGGCGATGCATCGTGAGCTGCGCCGTGGACAGCACTGGCGGCGATCTCATCGGATCGTCAAGGCGTGGACGGGGAAACCGGAACGCTTGCGGGGCCTGCGGGAGGGAACACGCGATAACAGGAGCGCCGACTCTACACGGCGCCCCGTCGCGATTTGCAAAGATGTGTAAAGGTTTGGCGCAGTAGCACAGATGCGCCCGTGCAAGCATTGACCTGCGTCAATAATCTCGCGGCCGCCGGATCACGGTTGCCTTTGCACGACCCAACGTGGCGCACTCGAGCGCGGCGGTCAGCAGGCCGATCACGTCGTCGAGGGTGCGGGAGGTGACTTCAACCCGGAAGGTCACGCGCTCCTGCTGTTTGTCGATGGTCACGACGTAGAGGCGCAGATCGTCGCCGAGCGCCGCATGCAGCGCGCGCCGCCCATGGGCCGACGAGCAGCCGGGTACGGTGACGTCGATGATGACGAGTGGAACGACGAGGTGCGTGGAGCGGGGCGCGCGCGGCGCGCGGAACAACGGGATATCAGACGAAGTGGCGGGCGTGAGCATCGTGATTGCGCCGGCCCGATGAGACGGCGCGCGTTGTTGATACCTGCCCACTCTAGCGACGCGCGTCTCAACATCGTGCAAAAGCTGTCGCGCCGCGAATCAATTTTGTGTTAACGCGCGGCGCGTGAAAATGCCGTTAGCGTGCCTCGCCGACGCGTGCAGCGTTCAGGCTTTGGGCGCCGCGGCGGCGGTTTGCGCTTCACGTACCGCCGCGCCCACCCGTTCGACGAATTCGCGATCGGTGCTGGACAACGCCTCGCGGCTGCCATTGGCGGTTTGCACCATCAGACGATGCGTGACGTCCTGGGTCAGCCAGGTGAGCCAGCCGACCGCCGCCAGCATGACACCGCACACCAGGCCGGCCGGCGACCAGAAGACTCCGCCGACGATCGCGCCGACGACTCCGATCAGCGAGATGGTGTACGGCAAGACCTTGTTCTTCGGCACGGTGACGACCTGCACGTCCACGATGTCGCGCAGTGGGAAAACCTGGCCGGCGGACGACAGTGCGTTGCGCGTGACCGACACGCCACGGTCATTGAAAGGGGTTTCCATCGGGTCGAGTGCAAGCGGGAGCAAAGGGCGCAGCGTACCAGACTTTGATCGACTATTGGGGTGACGTGGCCTGTGGCGACATGCCGCCGCGGCGCCTCAGTCCTTGCGGTCTCGCAACGCGCCGCTGCGGAGTCCCGATCCGGGTGGAGGAACAGATGGGTTTCAATTTCCGGATTGAATATGCTTAGGAATGCTGGCAAATAACGTTTGCTGGATGAAGAATGTCGAGTTCGGCAAAACGCCCAACGATTCGGAATTCAACAGCCGGGATCGATAGGCCGCGCGCAACACACAGCTCATGGAAGCGTAGCCAGTCAATCCCCGCTTTGAGCACGGCCGGTTTTTTGTAGCGAATCATCAACGATCGTGGTTTACGAGCATATCCCGCAATATCTTTCTCAGGGCCACGACAAACACCTGAAATGATTAGCGCTCCAGCTCTTCAGAATTTGCGCGCGGTGCCGAAAAGAGGAGGAGAGACTGTGCGAGGAGGGGAAATAAATTCCCCTTGAATCCTAAAAATTTGTCTTTAGAATTGACACTCTTGGCCAATCCGGCTGAGGGGTTCTCGATACACGCTCGCCGTTGCACATCCATTGCAACGGGCATCAAAAAAAGTTAAGTAGCGGTAAAAATTCGTAATCAAAATAACCCAGGCCTGACATCACATAAAAGGAAATGTCGCGTGCGTGACCAACGCGTGTCATATACCTCTCGTACTTTTTAATTCTTGCTATTCGTGAGCTGATGCGTGACGGGGATTCGCATCGACTTGCAACCATGCCGAATACACAGCAGTGGGCGGACCTATAGGGTGCCGTCCGGAGTCGTACGCGTGTTCGGTATCACCCTGAGGACGTAACGCGAGTCCTTGCCGCATTAAAACTTATCCCCGCTATGTGTTGCACCTGAATCGAGTCAGGGGCGTGCTTCTGGACGCCTTGTCAAAACGTAATTCGAGTTCTCTTTATCTCGGGGAAGTTCATGTCCAATAGTTTGCAGAAATGGGTCGGCCGCAATCGTCCGCCTCGCGTTCAGATCACGTACGACGTCGAACTCGGCGGCGCTATCGAAAAGCGTGAATTGCCGATGGTCGTCGGGCTGATGGCCGATCTCTCCGGTCACCCGGCTACGCCTCTGGCCAAGCTGAAAGAGCGCCGCTTTGTCGACGTCGATCGCGACAACTTCGACGAGATCATGGGCAAGATCGCACCGCGCCTCGAGCTGTCCGTGCCGGATACGATGAAAGGCGAAGGCAATCTGAAGGTCGAGCTGAAGTTTCAGCAGTTCGCCGACTTTCATCCGGAAAGCCTCGTGCGTCAGGTGCCGCGTCTCGCGAAGCTGCTCGAAGCCCGTCAGCAATTGCGCGATCTGCTCGCCAAGCTCGATGGCAACGACGAACTCGATTCGATGCTGGAGCGCATCGTTCAGAACTCGGAAGAACTGAAGAAGCTGAAGAGTCAGGCCAACGGCGGCGACGCCCCGGCAACCCCGGCGGCTCCGGTGGCTCAGGCGCCCGCAGTCACGCCCACGACGGAAGACACTCCGTCCGAGTGACGGCCTAATTTCAGCGTCGCTGAAGCGACACTCCTCTCAGGACTGATCCAGATGGAAACGAAACTCTCCGCCGAAGCCGCGGGCGCACACGCAAGCAACCAGGCCGCCGAATTGAGCCTGCTCGAGCGCATCGTGCAGGAAGGCAACATGGCCGTCGAGCCGTCGCAGGGCGGCTATGCCAGGAAGCTCATCGGCCAGCTCGCCTCGCAGATTCTCGATGAAGGCATGCGCACGAGCCCGGACAAGGGCGTTGTGGCGATGATCAACGAACGCGTCGCCGAGATCGACAAGCTGCTGACCGATCAGCTCAACGCGATCATGCACGACGCGGCGTACCAGGAACTGGAAGCGTCGTGGTACGGCCTGCACGACATGGTATTCGGCACCGAGACCGGTACGAACCTGAAGCTGCGACTGCTCAACGTCAAGAAGAAGGAACTGCACAAGGACCTCGAGACGGCCGTCGACCACGACATGAGCGTGCTGTTCAAGAAGATCTACGAAGAAGAGTACGGCACGTTTGGCGGCCACCCGTTCTCGCTGCTGGTGGGCGACTACTCGTTCGGCCGTCATCCGCAAGACATGGCGTTGCTCGAGCGCATCTCGCGCGTGGCCGCCGCCGCGCACGCGCCGTTCATCGCCGCAGCCGCACCGAGCCTGTTCGACCTGAAGTCGTACACGGAACTCGGCGTGGCGCGCGATCTGTCGAAAACCTTCGAAAGCGCTGAACTGGCCGCCTGGCGCAGCTTCCGCGAATCGGAAGACTCGCGTTACGTATCGCTCGTATTGCCGAGTTACGCGGCACGTCTGCCGTACGGCGCGAAGACCAACCCGGTCGAATCGTTCAATTTCGAAGAGGACGTCGACGGCACCGATCACAGCAAGTACCTGTGGGCGAACTCCGCGTACCAGCTGGGTCTGCGCATTACCGACGCCTATGCGAAGTACAGCTGGGCAACGGCGATTCGCGGCGTGGAAGGCGGCGGCAAGGTCGACGGCATTGCGGCGCACGCGTACAAGACGAACGAAGGCGACATCACGCTGAAGTGCCCGACGGAAGTGACGATCACCGATCGCCGCGAGAAGGAACTGAGCGATCTCGGCTTTATCGCCCTGGTCAATTCGAAGGGTTCGGATTTCGCGACCTTCTTCGGCGGTCAGACGGTCAACAAGCCGAAGGCCTACAACAAGGACGAAGCCAACGCCAACGCGCAACTCTCCGCGCGCCTGCCGTTCGTGCTGGCCGCCTCGCGTTTCGCGCATTACATCAAGGTGATCATGCGCGACAAGGTGGGCAGCTTCCAGACCCGTGCCGAAGTCGAGAACTATCTGAACAACTGGATTGCCGGGTACGTGCTGATCAACGCGTCGGCCTCGCATGAACAGAAGGCTCGCTACCCGCTCGGCCAGGCACGCGTGGACGTCACCGAAGTACCGGGCAAGCCCGGTGCGTATCGCGCCACGTGTTTCCTGAAGCCGCACTTCCAGATGGAAGAGCTGACGGCGTCGATCCGCCTCGTCGCGGACCTGCCGGGCGCGGCTGCCTAATCGTCGACGTATGACGCGCCAGGGGCGCGTCATACCGCTTTCATTCACCTATTTGATTCAGGCAAGTCATGGATACCATCATCCTGCAATTCAAGGACGTCAAGGGTAACTCGCTGATCGACGGCTTCAAGGACGGCATTCAGCTGACGTCGTTTTCGCAAAGCGTCGCGATCACGATGAACTCCGACACGGCGAATACCGAGCGCACGCTGGGCCGTCCGTCGTTCAGCGAATTCAATCTGAGCAAAGACACCGACCAGGCAACGCCCGCGCTGTATGCCGCCTGCACGGCCGGCACGAAGCTCGGCAACGCGACGATCTCGATCGGCCGCAACGAAGGCGGCAAGTTCATGCTGCAGATGAAGTACGTGCTGTCGAACGCGATGATCGCGAACATCGCCACGAGCGGCGGCGGCTCGAGCATGATGGACTCGTTCACCATCAACTTCACGGCGATGACCTCGCAGTACACGCAGCAGAACCCGGATTCGACGCTGGCCGGCACCGCGCCGTTCGGCTGGGATCTGACCACCAACAAGCCCATCTCACCGGCTGCGTAACGCCTCGCCGCCCGCCGCGAGGCGGGCGGTTTTGCTCTGTCAGGGTTCAACCGGTTTTGCGTATGTCGGCTCTCGCCCACGGCTTTCCCCTTCCTCTGTTCGAGCGTCTTGTCGAAGACGCTGACGCATGGTTGCAAGGTGAACACGCGCTTCGACAATCCGTCGCGCGGGAGTTGTCGCGCCTGCTCAATGCGCGCTCGAGCCTGACGATGGAGGCCTTTGCGAAGAGCGATGGCACCGTGCTGGATTACGGACTGCCCGATTTTTCCGATCTGTCGCTGCGCTCGGCGCGCGACCGCGACGCCATCGCCGCCGCCGTGCGCCAGGCGATCGCGCTGTTCGAGCCGAGGCTGGCGGACGTCAAGGTTGACTTCAGCTTTCCATCCGGCGACGAGCGGCACGCCGTGCTGGCGGTGCAAGGCACGATGCGCGTGAACCAGTCGGTCGAACACGTCTTCTTCGAATTGCAGAGCGGCGCGCGCGGTTGCGCCGATGCGCGCTGGACGGACGCAGACTGATGGCCGCCGAAGACATTCTCCAGTACTACAAGCGCGAGCTGTCCTATTTGCGCACCCAGGGCGCCGATTTCGCGCAGCGTTATCCCAAGGTCGCGTCGCGCCTCGCGCTGCACGGCACCGAGTCGCTCGACCCGCATACCGAGCGGCTGATCGAGGCGACCGCGTTTCTCGCCGCGCGCGTGCATCGCGACCTCGACCAGGCCGCGCCGCATATCGCAAGCGCACTGCTCGACAATGTGTGCCCCTCGATGGTCCAGACGGTGCCGTCCATGACCGTCGCGCAGTTCGACCTCGATCCGACCCAGGGCAAGGTGACGGCGGGTTTTCGCGTACCGCGCCACACTGGCCTCGCCGCGTTGACGGAGACGGGCGACGCGTGCCGCTTCCGTACCGCGTGGGAAACCGTGTTGTGGCCGCTCAGGATCAGCCGCGCCGCCTTCGGTGACGACTCCACGCTGCGGCTCACGCTCGAATGCGATGCCGGCGTCGATTTCTCCGAGCTCGAAATCACACAGTTGCGCCTGCATCTGCATGGCGACTGGGTGATGACGATGCCGCTCTATGAACTGCTGGTCGCGAATGTGACGGATGTCTGCGTGCGTCCCGAGCACGGACCGGCCACGATGCTGCCGCCCTCGGCGTGGCGCGAAGTCGGCTATGCGCCGGAAGACACCGTGCTGCCGCAGCCCTCGCACGCGCATCCGGCTTACACGCTGATGCAGGAGTATTTCGCGTTCCCGCGCAAGTTTCATTTCTTCGATCTGCACGTGCCCGCCGGCAAGTTCGGCACCGGCCGCACCTGCGAGATCGTGCTGCATCTCGATCGCGTGCCGCGCGGACTCGGCACGCTTGGCGCCCAGCATTTCAGGCTGGGCTGCACGCCCATCGTCAATCTGTTCTCGCAGACGAGCGAGCCGATCGTGATCGACCGCCGTCATTACGAATACCGTCTGGTGGCCGACCAGAAGCGCGAAGCGATCACTGAAATCCATTCGATCCTCTCGGTGATTGCCTCCGATCCCGCGCAGGATCGCGCCACGACCTTGCCGTGCTTTACCGCGGCGGACCGCCTCGACGATCCGCAGGCAACCGGAAACACGATGTACTGGTCGGCGCGCCGTGAACAGAGCGTGCGCAGCAACGCGCCGGGTATCGATCTGTACCTCGGTTTCGTCGACGCCGGCAACACGGCTGGCCAGCCGGATACGCCGGTGGTGTATGCCAACGTGCTGTGCACCAACCGGCGATTGGCCGAACAGGTGCCGGTCGGCGCACGCATGCTGGTGGAGCGGGTCTCGCAGAACGCGCGGGCGCGCTGCCTGTATGAGCCGACCTCACAGCGCAATCCGCCGCTCGACAGCGCGACGCTGTGGCGGCTCGTCTCGCTGCTGACCCGCAACTATCACTCGCTGGTGGGCGGCGCGACCGGCCGGCGCGAGTTGCAGGACATGCTGCGGCTGTTCGCTTCAGACGGCCCGCGCGAAGAGGCGCAGATTCGCGGGATTCGCAGCATCGACGCGCGCCCGATCACCGCGCATGTCGGCACGGAGGCCTGGCGCGGCTTTTGTCGCGGCACCGAGGTCAGTATCGAGTTCGATGCCGATACCTTTGTCGGCGGCTCGCCACTTCTGATGGGTGCGGTGCTCGCGCGTTTCTTCGCGATGTACACGTCGGTTAATTCCTTTGTGCGGCTGGTCGTGCGCCGCGGAGACGAGACATGGAAGCAATGGGCGCCGATGACCGGCAGCCAGCAAACGCTCTGATCGCTCGTCTTCTCGCGCAGCCGCAAGGCTTCGACCTGTTTCAGGCGATCCATCTGCTCGAACGCGCGCAGCCGTGGACGCGCGCACTCGGCTACGGCGACGGCACCGACGAGGCAGTGCGCCTGCGCGGCTTCGTCTCGCTCGCGTTCGAAGCGAGCGATATCCGCAGCGCCCAGCGCCATCCGCTGACGAGCGAAGCACAGCCGAGCAACGCACAAGCCGACGGCCCACAGGCTGATAACGCACGGCAACCGCGCGCAACCTACACGCTGACCACGCCGGTGATGACGCTCGCCGGCGCCAACGGTCCATTGCCGATGCCCTTCACGGAGATGGTGCTGACCCGGCGCGCCGCGCGCGAGACGGCGATGGCCGATCTGCTCGACATCTTCAATCATCGCTTTCTGTCGTTTCTCTACCGCAGCCGGCAGAAGCTTGCCCCTTCCCTGACGAGCCGCGCGCCGCGCGACGCCGAACTGGCGGCGTGCCTCGATGCGCTCGGCAATCTCGGTCTGCATGGCGGCCCGCGCGGTCCGCGCGGCGCGTCGTTGTGGCTGCGCCACGCCGGCTTGCTCGGCGGCGCGCCGCGTTCGATGACGGGCCTGCTGGCGCTGCTCTCTGATCGGCTCGGTGTGACGGTGCGCGGCGCGCAATTCGTCGGCGGCTGGCACACGGTCGATGCGGCCGACACACTGCGCCTCGCGCGCGCCGGCGCGCGCGCGCCGCGCCTCGGCGGCGTGGCGGTGCTCGGACGGCGCACGTGGAGTCAGTCGGCCGGTCTGCGCATCGAATTTTTTGACCTGTCCGAGACGCTGTTCGCCGCGCTGCTGCCGGGCGGCGAGGCGCACGAACTCGCGGCGTGGCTCGTGCGCAGTTATCTGCAGCAGGACCATGACGTGTCGTTCGTGCTGCGTCGCGCGAAGCCGGCCGGCGCGGGCGCACTGGGCGGCACGGCGCCGGCGCGGCTTGGCTGGACCTCGTGGATGGGCACAGAGCGCGATGCCTCGCGTGCCGCCAACGCCCGGCCTCAAGCGGTCAGGCTGGCGATGCGCGCGGCCCCGGCCCCAGCCACAGCCCCAACTCCGGCCCATACGGCCACAGCGGCACACACCCACACGCGAGCAGCGGCAAACCCCATGGCCGCGGCCATGGGTCGCCGATAAGACGAAGGCCACTGAGACCCCATGGATATCGACATTCGAACCTTGTTGAGCCGGCTCGATCCGGTCTGCAAACTGGCGATGGAACAGGCCGCGCAACTGTGCGTGCGGCACACGCATTACAACGTGGACATCGAGCATCTGCTGCTGCAGTTGATCGAATCGGACGCACCGGATCTGAACGCGATTCTCGAACGCTTTGACGTCCGCGGCGCCGATCTGACGGCACAGTTGCAGAACGCCGTGGATCACTTCAAGCGTGGCAACGGCCGCACGCCGGCGTTGTCGCCGAACTTCTCGCCGCTCTTCCAGGAAGCGTGGCTGCTCAGTTCGATGCTGCTCGGCGAGCAGCAGATCCGCTCGGGCACGCTGGTGCTGGCACTGCTCGAAGTGGACAGTCTGCGCGGCATGCTGATGGAGTCCGCGCCGGCCTTGCTCAAGATCGCCCGCGGCGCGTTGCGCGATGGGCTGTCCGAGATTCTCGCGGGGTCTTCCGAAGGCAGCGCATCCACCGGTGCAGGCGCGACGAAGGCGCAGGCCGGCGCGACGCAGCCGGCGGCGATGCCATCCGCTGATCTGAACAGCAACGGCCGTGCGTCGGCGCTCGCGCAGTACACGATCGACCTCACCGCGCAAGCTCGCGAAGGCGCGATCGATCCCATCTACGGACGCGACGCGGAAATCCGTCAACTGATCGACGTGCTGTTGCGCCGCCGCCAGAACAATCCGATTCTCACGGGCGAAGCGGGCGTCGGCAAAACGGCGGTTGTCGAGGGTTTCGCGCAGCGCATCGTGCTCGGTCAGGTGCCGCGCGCGCTCGTCAATGTCTCGGTGCGCTCGCTGGATCTGGCGCTGCTGCAGGCCGGCGCGGGCGTGAAGGGCGAGTTCGAGAATCGTCTCAAGTCGGTGATCGCCGAGGTGAAAGCCTCGCCGGTGCCGGTGATTCTGTTCATCGACGAAGCCCATCAGCTGATCGGCGCGGGTGGCAGCGAGGGTCAGGGCGACGCGGCCAATCTGCTGAAGCCGGCGCTCGCGCGCGGCGAACTGCGCACGATTGCGGCTACCACGTGGGCTGAATACAAGAAGTATGTGGAGCGCGACCCGGCGTTGGCGCGGCGCTTCCAGGTGGTCAAGGTCGAAGAGCCCGCTGAAGCGGTCGCAATCGAGATGCTGCGCGGCATGGTGGCGAAACTGTCCGCGCATCACGGCGTTGAAATTCTCGATGAAGCGGTGCGCGATGCGGTCAAACTATCGCAGCGCTATATCTCCGGCCGCCAGTTGCCGGACAAGGCGATCAGCGTGCTCGACACGGCCTGCGCGCGCGTGGCGATCGGTCAGAACGGCGTGCCCGAAGAAATCGAGGCACTGGGACGCGCCATCGACGCCGCGGAAAACCAGTTGCGCATTCTGCGTCACGAAGCGGCAACCGGCGCCGAGCGCGCGGAGGCGATCGCCACGCTCGCGCGCCAGCTCGAAGACCAGCGCGCGCAGCACGCGCGTCTGAGCGACAAGCTCGCGACGGAACGGCACGCGGTCGGCGAAATTCTCGCGTGGCGCGCGAAGATCGCCCAGCATGTGGCGGGCACGAATCCGGCCATCGACGAAGACGACAGCGCCTCGCTCGCCGCCAATCTCGCCAGGCTGGAAAAAGGCCTCGAAGCCGTGCGCAGCGACGAGCCGATGGTGCCGGTGTGCGTCGACTCCGAAATGGTCGCCAAGGTGATCTCCGGCTGGACCGGCATCCCCGTCGGCAGCATGCTCGCCGACGAATTGCACACGGTGCTGTATCTGCACGACAAGCTCGCCGAGCGCGTGGTCGGCCAGGACGAAGCGCTCGACGCCATCGCGCGGCGCGTACGCACCTTCCGCGCGGATCTCGACGATCCGGGCAAACCGGTCGGCGTGTTCCTGCTGATCGGCCCGAGCGGCGTCGGCAAGACCGAGACCGCCGCGGCGCTGGCCGACACGCTCTATGGCGGCGAGCGCAACATGATTACCGTGAACATGTCGGAGTTCCAGGAAGCGCATAGCGTCTCGGGACTCAAAGGTGCGCCGCCGGGCTACGTCGGCTATGGGCGCGGCGGCGTGCTGACCGAAGCCGTGCGGCGCCGTCCGTATAGCGTCGTGCTGCTCGACGAAATGGAAAAGGCGCATCCGGACGTGCTGGAGCTGTTCTTCCAGGTGTTCGACAAAGGCGTGATGGAAGACGGCGAAGGCGTGCCGATCGATTTCCGCAACACGCTGATCCTGCTCACTTCGAATGCCGCGCAGGACGTGATCACCGAAGCCAGCCAGGGCGGCCGCCGCCCGCCGCCGGCCGAGTTGATCGAGCGTCTGCGCCCGGCGCTCGTCAAGCAGTTCAGCCCGGCGTTTCTGGGCCGTCTCGTGCTGGTGCCGTACTACCACCTCGGCGACGCGCAGATCACCTCGATCGTGAACCTGAAGCTGGCGCGGCTCGCGGCCCGCTTCGAGCGTAATCATCACGCGCCGCTCACCTGGGACGACGCGTTCGCCAGCACGATTACCGAACGCTGCAAGGAAGTGGACAGCGGCGCGCGCAACGTGGATCACATTCTGACGCAATCGGTGTTGCCGGAACTGGCGCGCGAAGTGCTCGAACGCATTTCCGTCGCCGAACCGTTCGGCGGCGTGCATCTGGGACTCGACCCGGCCGGCAGCGTGACCTTCCAGTTCGCGCCGAGAGGGGACCAGTAACGTGCCTGTGACGCAAACCGGCTGCCTGCTGTCGATCACTTCGCCGTTCGGCGCCGACGTGCTATTGCTCGACGGCTTCGGCGGACACGAGGCAATCTCGGCGCCGTTTTGCTTCAACCTGCGCATGCGCTCGGCAAATCCGGCGCTCGATCCGCAAACCATCATCGGCCAGAACGCGACGGTGACGGTGGAGGGGCCGGCCGCGGCGCCGCGCTATTTCAACGGCATCGTCACGCGTTTTGCGCAGGTCGGCGCCAACGCGCAATACGGCTACTACTCGGCGGAACTCGCGCCGCGCCTGTGGTTGCTCTCGCTCGGCAGCGACCGCGCGATCTTTCAGAACATGACCGCGCTCGCCATCGTTCAGCAGGTGTTGTCCACCTTCAACATCGTGGTTGAAGCGCGCGTGACCGGGAGCTATGCGGTGCGCGAATACTGCGTGCAGTACGACGAAAGCGCGTTGCAGTTCATCTCGCGTCTGATGGAAGAAGAGGGCATCTTCTACTTCTTCAGCTTTGCCAACGGCGCGCATACCATGGTGCTCGCGGATAGCCCGTCGGCGCATCAGCCCGGCGCCTGTCCGACGCTGCGGTTTTCCGGCGACTCCGTCACGCATGACGCGAGCGAACGCGTGAGCAGATTCGAGATGTCGACGGGGCTCGTCGCGGCGACTTATGTGGTCGGCGACTACGACTACAGGAGCGCGAGCACCTTGAGCGCGCAGACCTCGGCGCAAACCCACGGCGCGAGCGGCATTCGCTATGCCTTTCCAGGCCGCTACACGGTGGCCGCGGACGGCGATCGGGCCGCCGCGCTGCATCTCGCCGCTCAGCAGATGGACCAGCAGACCGGCCGGGCGGCGAGCACCTGCTATGCGCTGGTGGCCGGCACCCAGGTGAGCCTCGCGGGTCATGCGAATAGCGCGTTCAACGTGTCCTATGTGGTGCGCCGCGTGGAGCATCGCGCGGCGGACGGTCAGTACGACAACGATGTCGAGGTGTTCCCCGCAGCGGTCGCGTTCCGGGCGCCGCGCGTCACGCCCCGTCCCGTAGTGGCGGGCACGCACACGGCGGTTGTCACCGGCTCGTCGGGCGAGGAAATCTGGACGGATTCGCTGGGCCGCATCAAGGTGAAATTCCACTGGGACCGCGTGAGCGCCGCCGACGAAAACAGCTCGTGCTGGGTGCGTGTCGCGCAGGCGTCGGCGGGCGCGGGCTGGGGGCATCTGTTCCTGCCGCGGGTCGGTCAGGAAGTGGTGGTCAGCTATGTCGACGGCGACCCGGACCGGCCGCTCGTGACCGGCAGCGTCTACAACGGCCAGATGTCGCCGCCGGTCGGCTTGCCGGCCTCGCAGACCCAAAGCGTGATGCGTTCGCGTTCGTCCAAAAGCGGTACGGCGGGCAACGAAATCCGCATGGAGGACAAGCTCAACAGCGAGGAGCTGTACTTCCACGCGCAGAAGGATATGAACGTCGCGATCGAAAACGCGCTGACTACCACCGTCATCGCGGGCGACGAGACGCACCTCGTCAAGGCGGGCAACCGCACGCTCACGGTGCAGACCGGCAACGAGACGCATACCGTCAAAGGTACTCGCGCGGTGGATGTCACCGGCGACGAGACGCACACCAGCCACGCCACTTTCAAGCACACCACCACCGGCGACTACACGTTGAAGATCAGCGGCAATCTGGTGATCGACGTGAGCGGTTCGATCAGCATCAAGTCGGGCACCTCGCTGGCCAATCAGGCCGGCACGTCGCTGACCAACCAGGCGGGCACGACGCTCGGCAACAAGGCGGGCACCACGCTCAGCAATGAAGGCGTGGAAATCCAGAGCAAGGCATCGGCGATGCAGACCGTGGACGGCGGCGCGATGCTGACGCTCAAGGGCGGCCTGATCAAGGCGAACTGACCGAACCACTCTCCACGACGCCCGCCATGACCGAACTCTCCCTACTCGCGCCACTCCCCGCCGCGGCTCAAGCCGGCGGCGTGAGTGCGGCCGCGAGTCCGGCCGTCACAGTGGACGAACACGATGCAACAGGCCAGTGCATCGCCCGCACCTCGCTGCTGGATGGCGTACCGCATGGCGAAGCGTTGCGGTACGGGGCGGGCGGTGTACGGGTGTTTCAGGCCCATTACGTGGCTGGCAAGCTGTGCGGCCCGCTGCGCCTGTTCGACGAGCACGGCGTGCTGATCCAGGAATCGGTCTACGAGGCGGGCCTGCTGCACGGTCTCACGACGCTCTACGCGAACGGCCGGCCAAACGCGCGCCGTCAATACGCGATGGGCGTGCTGCATGGCGAGAGCGTGACCTATGCACCCTCCGGTCTCGTGACCTCGCGTCTGATCTACGAGGCGGGCAAGCTTTCACGCGAAGCAGTATTCCTGCACGACGGCGTAGTGGTGCGCCGCGCCGCTTACCGCAACGGCTTGCTCGAAGGCGAAACGCGCGACTACGCCGCCGACGGTGCGCTGGTGCAAAGCTCGCCTTATCGCCACGACCTGCTGCACGGCACGGTGCGCCGCTTTGCGCCGGACGGCCAGGTGAGCGCCGAGCGTCGTTATGCGGACGGCAAACCGCTCGGCGCGTGGCAGAGCCCGGCGGCCTCGGCGGCCACGCGCGCCGATGGGCCGCCGCGCATGGTCAGGCAGCTCGAAAAATGGGTGAGGGGCTAACGCATGGGCATTCTGGTCACCACCGGGACGACGATCCAGTGCACCTTCGGCGCGGCGCCCGGCACCCTGAACGTGCTGCCGACCACCGGCGTGCTCGCCGGTGCGCCGGCTGCCACCGTGATGGATCACGCGCCGATGGTCAACGTGATGCCGTTCGGCACCTGCACGTGCATGGGCAATCCGGTGGTGGCCGCCGCGACCGCGGCCGCGCTCGGCGCGCTGACCCCGATGCCGTGCGTGCCGATGACGGTCGCGCCCTGGGTGCCCGGCTCGCCGACCGTCCTGATCGGCAACATGCCGGCCTTACAGAATTCTTCCAAATTGATGTGCGGATGGGGCGGCGTGATTTCGATCCTCGCCCCCGCGCAGTTCACAACCATGGTTCCCTGAGGGCGACACACGATGCAATACGTTTTTTCGATGACCTCGCGAATGGTGACCATCGCCCTCGGCTGCGCGCTGCTGCTGTGCGTGCTGCTGTTCGCGCTCGGTGTCGAGATCGGCGCGCGCTTCGTCGCGCCCCCGGCAATGGCGGCGCCGGCGGCCCCCGCGGCGGCAGTTGCGAGCACCGCGCCTGCTGTGTCTCTTACGCCGACACCTACGGCATTCGCCGCGCCGGCCGATAACCAGATGAGTGCGGCATCACCCGCTTCCGATTCTTCCACCTATTGATACCGGTACACGAGATGTCGTTTCCGTCTTTCTTTGCATTTTCGCAGCCATCATGCAGCTCGCGCGCGACGCGTGTGCTGCGCGGGCTGTCCCGTTGGAGTGCGGCGCTCGCCACCGGTTTGACGCTGGTGACGCTGGCTACGGCGCCCGCCTCGGCGGCGCCCACGGCACCCGCCGCCGCGCCAACCGCTCAGGCGGCCGCGCTGAGCGGCATGGCGGCCCTGCCGACCACCTCGACCGGGCTCGTACGCATGCCCGACGGCCGGGTGCTCGCGCCGGAATTCGCCCGCATCGTGACGCGCGGCGAACTCGTGGTCGCGGTGCTCGGTGTCGACCAGCCGCCGTTTTTCGAACAGCAGAACGGTCAACTGGTCGGCATCGATATCGACATGGCCAAGGAGATCGCCGCGAAGCTCGGCGTCAAGGTGCGCTTTAACCGCGACGCCAGAACCTTCGACAGCGTCGTCAGCCTGCTCGCCAACGGCGACGCCGACATGGCGATCAGCAAACTCTCGCGCACGCTCTCGCGCGCGCAGGTGGTCAGCTTCAGCACGCCGTACATCCGTTTGCACCGTGCCTTGCTGTTGAACCGCGTGAAGTTCGCGCAGCTCGCGCACGGCCGCGCGGTGCCCGACGTGGTCCGTATCTACGACGGCACGATCGGCGTGGTGACGAACTCGTCGTATGCGACTTATGTGGTGAGCAACTTCCCGCATGCCAAGGTGCTCAGCTACCCGAGCTGGGAGGCGCTGCTCAAGGCGCTCGATGCGGGCGAGGTTACGGCCGCCTATCGCGACGAATTCGAAGTCAAGCACGTGCTGAAGGCCGACCCGACTGCTTCGCTGCGCCTGCGCGTGGTGACGCTCGAAGATCTCGACGACACCATCTCGATCGGCGTGAATGTCTGCAACCCGGCGTTGCTCGCGTTCGTCAATCAGTTCCTTGCCGAGCGCACCAACAAGATCGACGTGATGACGCTGCTGCAAGCGTCCAACGATTAAACGGGATTCACATAGACATGATCAATTCAAACAGGATTTACGCGCTGGCCGTGAACCCGTGGGCCGTCATCGGCAGCCTCGCGCTCGGCGGCGCGTTCGGCCTGCTGCTGCCCGAGCTGTCGCAGAAGTTCGCGATCGTCGGCGACATCTACGTGAATCTGCTGAAGATGACGACGCTGCCGTTCATGGTGTCGGCGGTGATCTTCAGCCTGCAACGGCTGTTCCGCGACGGCGGCACCTCGAAGCTGCTGCTGCGCGTGGTGACGGTATTCATCGGCGCCTCGGTGACGGTGGCCGTGGTGGGCGCGCTGGTGCTACTGGTGATGCGCCCCGGCGTGAACCTTTCCACCGCGACGATGCATACCTTCGGGCTGATGGTCGGCAACGAGTCGACCTCGAACGAGACGGTGATGAACCTGTACGGCACCGATGCAGCGGAGAAGGGCGTGAGCCTCTACGACGTGCTGACCAGCCTCGTGCCGACCAATATCTTCGCCGCGCTCGCCAACGGCGACGCGCTCAAGGCGCTGGTGTTCGCACTGCTGTTCGGCCTCGCGGTCGGCCGCGTGCCGGAACGCATTTCGGTCGGTCTGAGCCAGGCGCTCGAAACCGTCTATCACGCGTGCCAGAAGCTGATGCACTGGCTGAGCTATCCGCTGCCGCTGATTCTCTTTTGCATGAGCGCCGCGCAGCTCGGCAAATCGGGTGTCGGGCCGCTGCACGCGATGCTGCAGTTCGTGATCGCGTTCTTCGTGGCTTCGCTGCTGCTGGTGGCGCTGGCCGCCATCGTGATCTGGAAGCGCTCCAGCCACTCGCTCGGCACGACGCTCGACGCCCTGCGCGCGCCGTTCGCGCTGGCGCTGGCTACCCGCAACAGCGCGGCCTGCATGCCGAGCATGATCGAAAGTCTGGTGGACGGCCTCGGCTTCGCGCGCTCGCGTGTCGAGCTGATGGTGCCGCTGACCGTCTCGCTGCTGCGGGTCGGGCCGATGGTGTACTACGTGTGCGCCACGCTGTTCATCGCCCAGCTGTACGGCCACCCGCTTGGCGTCGCCGAGGTGTGCACGGTGCTGCTGGCCTCGGTGCTGGCCGGCTTCGCGTCGGCGGGCATGACCGGGCTCGTGACCGTCTCTCTGGTCGGCATGACCTGCGTCTACCTCAGCCTGCCGTTCGAAGCCGCCTTCATTCTGTTCCTCGCCGTCGACCCGTTGTGCGACATGCTGCGCACGCTGATTCTCGTGATCGGCAATACCGCTGCCGTGACGGTGATCTGCCCGCGTCCGCTCAAGATCTAGGGAATCGACATGGCGCTGATTGGCATTCTCGGGGGCATGGGCCCGCTTGCAACGGTCGACTTCTTCGAACGCGTGATCCAGCTCACCAGTTCGGCCGGCGCGACCAGCGACCAGGAGCACCTGCCGCTGCTGGTCGCGAACCTGCCGCACATCCCGGACCGCTCGAAGGGCATGCTGGGCAGCGGCGAGGATCCGCTGCCCGCGCTGCTCGACGGGATCGACATGCTCAATCGCAACGGTGTCGATCTGATCGCCGTTCCATGCAATTCGGCCCACTACTGGTACGACGCGATGCGCGAGCGCAGCCGCGCGCCGATCCTGCACATCGCCGAAGCCTGCGTCGCCGCGATCGCACGCGGCACGCGGCGCGCGGCGGTGCTGGCGACGGGTGGCACGCTGGCATCCGGGCTGTATCAGAAGATCCTCGAGCGCCACGACATCGAGCCGATCGTGCCCAACGCACAGACCCAGCAGCATATCGATGCCTGCATTCAGGCCGTCAAGGCGGGGGAGCTCGACACGTCGGCGGCCGAACTCGAAGCGGCGCTTGCCGAGTTCGCCGCGCGCGGCGCCGAAGCGGCGGTGATGGGCTGCACGGAAATTCCGCTCGCCGCCCGGCGACTCGCGACGCCACCCATGAAGCTGATCGACAGCACGCTCGAACTGGCGCGCGTCACGGTGTCGTACGGGATGACGCGGCGCTGGAATCTGCGCTCATGAGCACGCTCAAGCGGCTCTCGAACAGCACGCTGGTGCTGCTGCTGTGCCTCGTGCTCGGCGGCCTGGCGGGAGCATTCGTGGCGCCGGTCGGTGGCTTCGCCTTTTTCATCGGGCAGATCTATCTCGCGCTGGTCAACATGGCGGCCGTGCCGCTCCTGATGGTCGCGATGTTCTTCGGGCTGCGCCAGCTGATGCTGCTGTCGCATCCGGGTTTGCGGATCGGCACGATGCTGGCGCTGGCGGTGGCCATCGTTGTGGCGTGTGCGGCGGGCGGCACGCTGGCCGGTCTGGTGGCCGCGCCCGGCCTGCATCTGTCCGACGCGGCGCACCGGCAACTCGGCCAGCTCGTGCTGCAAAGCGCGAGCGACGCCGAAGACATGCGCATGAAGCTGTTCGGCACCGACGCCGCAAGCGTGGCGGCGGGCGCGCTCGCGTTGCGCGACGTGATTCCGGACAACTTCTATCGCGTGCTGGCGGGTGGTCACGCACTCGGCATTCTCACCGGAACGATCCTGTTCGGCATGGCGTTCGCGGCGCTCTCGAGCGAGCAGACACGGGTGCTGCACAGCGTCTTCGAGGGCATCTACCGGACGCTCGAGAACCTGATCGAATACGCCAATCTGTTACTGCCGGTGCTCGCGTTCGGCACCGCCGCGCATATCGCCGCGCAGACGGAGCACGCGACGCTCGACGCCATGAGCGGCTTCCTGCTCAGCTTCGTCCTGTGCGCAGGGCTGCTGTGCGGCGCGGCCGTGCTCGTCATCGCGTCGCGCACGCGTGAGCCGCTTGGCCGCGTGATCACGGCGCTCAAGCCGTCGGTACTCGTGGGTCTGATGTCGGGCAGCGCCACCGCGCCGATTCCGCACGCGATCGAGGCGATGAGCACGCGGCTGGGTTTCAGCCGCGGCGTCGCGGAACTCGTGGTGCCGTTCGGCAGCGTGTTCGTGCGCGCGGGGTCGGCGTTGTATTTCGCGCTCGCCACGGTCTTTATCGCGAACCTGTACGAGCGGCCGCTCGGCGTCGGCGAACTGGTGCTGACCGGTGCGGCGGCCACGGTAGCCGCGTTCGCGTCGGCGGGACGCAGCGGCGTGGCGGGGATCGGTTATGTCGGCATGGTGCTGGCGATGCTGCAATTGCCGGTCGAGGCGGCGGGCGTGTTGCTGATCGCCATCGACCTGATCTGCGAGGGGCCGCGCAATCTGTTGAGCCTGCTGTCGGTCTGCACGGTGGTCGCGCTGGTCTCGGCGGGTCTGCCGGCCGAGCGCACGCCGTTCGTCGACCCCGGCGCACGGCACGAGGGCGTGGCGGTGCTGCGCTTTGCATTCACGCGCGGACAACTCGCGCTGGCGACGGGCTGCGTGCTGCTGGCGGCGTCGCTGATTGTCCTGATGGGTGTTGGAGTAGGAGCGAAATGACGAACGGGCAAGCGGTTCTGAACGACAACGCAGGCGGGCTGAGGGTGGCGCCGCGCGAGGCGACGACCCGCGTGGCCGGTGTGGTCACTGCGATTTGCGGTGCTTCCTCTGCGCGCGGTGCTTCCTCCGCACGGGTTACGCAGCTTGCCGGTATTGCCCGGCGCCTGCGCTTTGCCTTGCTGACGGCTTGTGTGATGTGTCTCGTGAGCGGCTGCGCGATGTTCGGCGGCAAGGGCGACAAGGTGAGCTGGGATCACCTGAGCCTCGTCGCCGCCGACGACGTCAACAACAACAGCCCCGTCGCGGTCGACGTGGTGTTCGTCACGGACGACACCCTGCTCGCGCGGGTCGCCGAGTTGCCGGCTTCGAAGTGGTTCGCGGCGCGCGCCGATCTGGCGAGCACGTTCCCGAAGTCGGTCCAGTACAGGAGCTGGGAGCTGGTGCCTGGTCAGCGGATTAACGTACCCGGCGACGTCTTCGGCCGGCCGCGGGTGCTCGCCGCGTTTCTGTTTGCCAATTATGCGGATCCGGGCGCGCAGCGCGTGCGGATCGAGCCGTTGAACGGCGCTGTCGCCGTGCAACTGGATAACCACACATTTTCCGTATCGGCTGTGAAATGACCGCGTCTGGACTTGCCATGAACCCAATCAAAGCCGCGCCGACGTGTGCCCGCGGTCCGGCTGCGCCCCGCGCGGCGCAGCACCGGAGCACCCTTGATGTCTGAACGCATGACACCGGTTGTCGACCGTATCGAGTGGCATGAGGGCATGCTGCTCGCGCCGCAGCACTTCCAGTTGATGAGTGCGCGGCTCGACTCGCTCGTCGCGTGGCAGACGCTGGCGGCAGCGCCGTTCAGCTGGGGGGTGCGCCGCCTCGTGCTGGACGCGGGGTTGCTGCCCGCCGGCACGGTGCGCGTGCTCGCGCTGGACGCGATCATGCCCGACGGCACGGCCGTGTCGTACTCGGCTGATGCAAGCCAGCACGGGCGCCTCGATCTGTCGCTCGAACCGTATGCCGACGCGCTGGCCAGGGGACCGGTCGATTTCTACGTGACGCTGCCGGTGGCGGCGTCGATGCGGCGCGACGGCGAAGCGCGCCGCTTCCGCTCGACGCTCGGCGCACCCGTGGAAGACGAGATCTCGGAAGCGCCGCCCGCCGACGTGCCGCGTCTGCTGCCGAACCTCGTGCTGAGCGCGGGCGAGTTGCCGCCGGCGCGGGTAGTGTCGCTGCGCCTTGGCACCGTCTACCGGGACAACGAGGTGGTGCGTCTGGCCGAGCGTTTGCCGCCGCTGATCGAAGTCTCGCGCGATACGCCGCTGTGGGCCAACGTGTCCGCGCTGCTGGGTCAGGTGCGTGGCAAGGCGGCTTTCGTCGCGCGCCAGACGGCGAATCCCTCCTCGAAGGTGGACGACCGGCTGACGCAGCTCGAACTGAAAGACCGGTTGCGCAGCCTGCTCGCGGCGCTGCCGTTTGCCGAAGCCGTCCTGCGCACGCCGCATCTGCATCCGCTCGCGCTGTATCACGCGCTGGCTTCGCTGAGCGGCACGCTGAGCATGCTGGTGCCCGGTGGTTTGCCGCCGGTGCCGCCCGACTATGAGCACGGCGATCCGCTGACGGTTTTCACCCCGCTGTTGCGCACCTTGCGTGACGCGGTGTCCGAAGTCGGAGAAGGGTATCGCGAGCACAAGTTCGAATTCCGTCACGATGCGTTCGAGATCGTCCTGAACCCCGAGTGGATCGGCGAGCGCGTGGTGGTCGGTCTGCGCGGGCAATCGGACCGTGATCTGCTCGCGTGGATGGACGGCGCGGTGGTCGGTTCGCAGTCGGTCTACGCGTCGCTGCGCAGCCGCCGCGTGCTGGGTGCGATGCGGCGGGGAGTCGACTACGCGGAAGAGCTGGGCATCCGCTCCGGCTCCGGTTACCTGCTGTTCGAAATTCAGGCCGACCCGGCGCTCGTGGTCGCCGGCGAAACACTTGTCATCAGCAATCCGAATGAAGGCGCGAGCGCGCAGCGGCCGCAGGAAATGCTGCTGTTCGTCAAAGGCTGAGGGTCGAGAATAAAGGTAGGCGGGCATGGCACGCAATCGAATTGAATCTGAAGAGAACGACCTGGTGATGACGCAGTTCCGCACCTTTCTCGACGAACTCGGGCGAGCGCAGAAGCGTTTCTCCGAAGCACCCGAAGCGGATGCGGAACTGGCCGCGCAAGGCATGAGCCGGCATCTGCTCAATCTGCTGGAAGTGCAAACCTTGCAATCGCACCGCGACAGCACGCGCTTCGACATGGAAAATCTCGCGGACGCGCGCTATCTGAAAGCGGTGCTCGCCGACGAGATCCTGCTCAACACGCCATGGACCGGCCGCGAACAGTGGACCGACTACCTGCTCGAATCGACGCTGTTTCGCACCAACGTGGCGGGCGATCTGGTGTTTCGCAAGATCGAGCAGTTGCTGTCCGATCGTGAACCGTCGCGCCGCGATATCGCGCGGATCTGCCTGTTCGCGCTCGCGATGGGTTTTCAGGGCCGCTTTCGCGGCGCGGACGGGGCCGCGCGGCTGCGCAGCTACCGCGAAGAACTGTACGAGTTCGTCTATCAACGGCGCGCGGATCTCGGCGGCCGCGACCGCGTGCTGGCGGACGCCGCCTATGGCAACACGATTTCGCACATCGCGCCGCGCAAGCTGCCGTCGGTGAGCCGCTGGACCGTGATCGGCCTGCTCGCGCTCGCCGCGTTGCTGGCGGTCTCCGAGATGCTCTGGTTGTGGCAATCGTGGCCGGTGCGCGCCGCGCTGCACGGCGACGCGGTCACGGGAGTGAGTTCATGACGCACGCGCATCGTTCGCTATCGGCAGGAGTGTGCTCATGCTGACCAGCAATCTTTTTCTATTGTCGCTCGCACTGCTGATCATCGTGGTGTGCGCGGTGCTCGGCGTGGTGGTGTATTTCGCGCTGCATGGCGCGCAGGCCAAGCCGCAAGCGGAGCGCAAGATCGTGCGTCTGCGTGCCGACTCATTGCGCCATGCGTTTCGCCAGGCGGTCGAGCTGGTGGAAGGCAATATCGCCTCGCGTGCTGAGCGCTACAACATTCCGTGGGTGCTGGTGCTCAATGAAGGCGACGATCCGCGCCCTTTGCCGATCGCGCAATCGGGCGTGGCGAGTGTGCTGAGCGCGGAAGCGGCGAGCCCGGCGGCGACGCAAGGCATCTCGTGGCAGTTCTTCGATCGCGGCATTGTCGTCGATATCAAGGCGGCCTATCTCGGCTCGCCGGATGAAGACGGCGACGAAAAGCCGTGGGACGAATTTCTCAGCCTGTGCCGCAACTACCGGCCGCAGCGGCCGTTCGATTCGGTCGTGATCACGGTGCCGGCGGCCATGCTGGTCGCCGACAACACCGACGCCCAGCTCGAACTCGTGCGCCACGCGAAGCTCGCGCATCGTCGCCTGTGGCTGGCGCAGAACCGCTTTGCGATGCGGTTCGCGGTGTATGTCGTGGTGACGGGTTGCGAAGCGCTGACCGGCTTCGCGAGTTTCGCCCGGGCTTTGCCGGAGCCATTGCGCGCGAGCATGCTCGGCTGGTCCTCGCCGTTCGATCTTTCGGTAACTTACCAGTCGGACTGGGTGGATACGGCACTGGGCAGCATCGAACGGGCGGTCTCCGACGCCACGGCCGAACTGTTCACGCTCGACACCGGCGATCTCGACGCACGCGAATGTCTGCTGCTGCCCGAGCGCATCGACGCAATGCGCGCGCAATTGCAGCTCTATATCGACGAATTGCTGCGCCCGAGCGCCTATCACGAGCCGTTTTTCTTCCGCGGCATTTATCTGACCGGCGACAGCAGCGAACTGGCGCAGCGCAGCGTCGCCGCGCCCGCGCTCGACTATCTGAATGGCGAGCGCGACGCCTACGGCCGTGGCGCGGAACCCGCGCTGGTCGGCTCGGACGCGGAGGATGAGGGCGGCACCGCGCTGGTGGTCGCACGCGACAAGGCTGTCGACGACGGCGCGCAGTCCTTCGACCGAGGCCACACCGTCAACGACCTGATGCTGCGGCCGGTCTTCCTGCGCGATCTGTTCGACAAGAAGATCTTCCTCGAATACGGCCTGACGCGTCCGTCGCGCTCGCAACATCTCACGCGTCCTGTGCTGCATCGCGCGTTGCGCTGGGGTGGCATCGTGCTGCTCGGCGGCTGGGGGCTCGGTCTGGTGGTGGCGACGGTTCAGCTGAGTCATCGCAATGCCGCGCTCGTCGCGGCGCTCGGCGAATTGAGCAAGGACGGGCAGGAGCGCGCGGCGGCCGAACAGGGCGGCGTGCAATTGCCCGCTGACTGGTACCGTCGCAAGGCGCTCGCGCTGATCGGCCTGAACGACCGGCTGCAAACCAGCACCGCATGGACGGTGTTCATGCCGGGCTCGTGGAGCATCGTCGACGATCTGAACGAGCGTGTGCGCGAACGCTTCGAGCGCGAGTTCGGCGGTATCGCAGTGACGGCGCTCGAGCGTGAAATGCTCGCGCATGTGAGCCAATTGGCCGGTGTCGCGCGCGATCCCGGCACGGGGCAACTGATTGTCGGCGACGATTGCGCGGCCCCGCAAACCCTCGGTGCGGACACGCCCGTGGCGGCGAGTCTGGCGCCGGAAGACCAGCCGGCGATGCGCGCATTGCAGCGTTACGTCGGCTCGGTGGATCAACTCGACGCCGCGTTGCAGGCCATGGAGCGTTTGCAGCAGCCTTCGGCGGAGAACGCCGATGCATTGCGGCTCGCCGTGCGCTACGCGTTCGGTGCCGAATTGCAAGGCAACGTCGCGGCGAGCCTGCCGTATTTCTATCGCAACGCGCGCCACGGCGGCGCGTATGCCGCCGACGGCACCGGCGGCATCAGCCTGCCCGTCGTGCAGCAGGCGCTGCGTTGTTCGTTCGACAAAGGCGCGCAACAGGTCGACGACGCGCTGTTCACGTCCAATCCGCTGCTCGCCGCCGAGCAATCGGTGAGTTCGCATCTGAACACGCTCTCCGTGGCGGACGCGGGCGCGGCGGATTTCGCCAAGGTCACCGGCAATTACCGCGCGATCGCCGCCGGCATCGGTACGGAGCAGGATCTGCTCGCTGCCGGCAAGGGCGCATGGATGAGGCAGACGCAGTTCGCGCCAGGCTCGGTCTACGAGCGCACGTTTGCGCGCGCGGCGCAGAACCGGCTGCTCGGCCCGGACCTCGTCGGCCGTACGCGCGAGCGCTCGGCCAGCGGCTTCCAGGCGTTCCGAAGCCAGCTGGCGTTGAGCTTCGGCGGCCCGGACAGCGGCATCGTGTGGGCCGACAAAGGCGCGCGCTACGAAGTCGCGCCCGAGCGCATCGCCCTGCGCGACGGGCTCACCAAGCTGCTCAACCAGCCGTTCATGGTCGCGCCGCGCGGTCTGAATCTGCCGCAGGTGCCGGACGGTTCGATCGTCGCGTGGGATCGCGCGCAGCTCGACCAGGCGCTGGCGCTTGGCGACGTGCGCAAGCGTTTCCTCGGCGACGGTCTGGCGAGCCTGCCTGAGGCGGTGCAGCCGGCCGTCGAGCAGGCGCTCGACGTGCAGTTCGCGCGACTGATCTCGGATCAGGTCGCCGCGGCCGCCACCGTGGCGCCCGCGCAGGGCGAAGGCGACAGTGCCGCGTTCGACGCCGCGCGCCTGCGGCTCGTGAAGATTCGCGCGGCGCTCGCGGACATGGGCGCGAGCGCGCAGCTCGATGACCTGGACACGCTGGTGTCGCGCGACGCGCTCGCGCATCTGCGTCTCGTCGACGATGCGTTGACGCGCTCGGAGCTGTATTCGACGCGGCCCGCGCCGCTCGCCGCGAACGGCGCGCGCACGACGATGCTGGCGGCGTTCGGCATCAACGACGCGGGCTCGCTTGGCGCCTATCTCGACCAGCAGGCGACGCGCGCCATCGCGCTCGGCCGCCAGGCCTCGGTGTATCTCGCGGCGCTCGGCCCGGGCGACGCCGGCTCGCCGCTCGCGATGCGCTGGCAGGCGATTGTCCGCGACCTCGACCGATATCAGTTGAAGAACCCGAACAGCAGCCTGTTCGCGCTCGAGCAGTTCGTGCAGACGGTGGCGGCCGATCCTGGCGCGGGCGACTGTCTGGGCCGGTTCCCATCGCGCCCGTCCGGGCTCGCGGCCGGCGATTACTTCAGCACGCTGCATGCGCGTT
Source organism: Paraburkholderia fungorum (assembly GCF_046027215.1). Classification (GTDB taxonomy): domain Bacteria; phylum Pseudomonadota; class Gammaproteobacteria; order Burkholderiales; family Burkholderiaceae; genus Paraburkholderia; species Paraburkholderia fungorum_D. The sequence goes on from NZ_JAQQEN010000002.1 coordinate 164,383, forward strand.
TGTACGATGCGCTGCTCACGCGCTGCGGCCAGGGCTATGTCGCGGATCTGAACCAGCAATGGGCCGGCTTTGCCAGCGCGTTCAATCAGGGCGTGGGCGGACATCCGCCATTCGGCGTGCCGGCACGCGGCAACGCGGTCGACGTGAACACCGCCGACTTCGCCGAAGTAGGCCAGGCGCTGCGCCATTACGAGCGGGTCTCGCATGTGTTCCAGCAGGCGCGCAACGGCGCGGGCGAACGGGTCATGGGCGGCAACACGCCGATCCGCCAGTTCGTCGACAACTTCGACCAGGTCGACGCCTTGCTCTCGCCCTTATATCCGGCCACCGACGGCGCGCCGGCGGGGCTCGACGTCAGCATCGATTTCCGCGCCAACCGCAGCAACGAAATCGCGGCGAATCAGGTGATCGACTGGACCCTGAAGGTGGGCGACCAGAGCGTCTCCCTGCATGACGCGCAGCATCCGCTGCATTGGGAATACGGCATGCCGGTCTCGCTCTCGCTGCGCTTCGCGAAGGATTCGCCGTTGCAGGCGGCCGGCGATCCGCAGCAGCGCGCCTATTCGACCGACGGCCGCACGCTGAGCTGGCAGTTCAGCGACCCGTGGGCGCTGATGTCCTTCATCGGCCGGCAGCGGATGGCCGATGCGGGTGCCCGCGGCGGCAACACCTCGCAACTGCTGAAGTTCGAGTTTCCGCTCGGCGTCGTGAATGTCGCCGACGAAGCGCTGCTGCCGAAGCAGTCGCGCGGCCAGGTTTTCGTGCGGATGGTGCTGAGCCCGACGGGCAAGAAAACCGCGCTGCCGTGGCCCGCCAGTTTCCCGACCCGTGCGCCTGACTGGACCTCGCTATGAACGCACCGCTTTCGTTGGATCGCGCGCCGGCGCTCGCCGGCATCGACGCCTTGCTCGTGCCGCTCGAGCACGGCGACGGCGTGGGCACGTCGCTGCGCAACGATCCCGTCTACCAGCAGATCCGCGACGCGCGGCGCCAGGACGATCCCTCGTTGCCGATGCGCGAGTGGGAGCGCCCGCTCACCAAAGCCGACTGGAAAACCGTCGTGACGCTCGCGGACGACGCGTTGCGCACGCGCAGCAAGGATTTTCAGCTCGCAGCGTGGCTGTGCGAAGCGTGGACCCATCAACGCCGCCTGGATGGTTTCGTGGACGGCATGCGGCTCCTGCATGCGCTTGCCGGGCAGTTCTGGGAGCACGCTTATCCGCAGCTCGAAGACGGCGATGCCGAGGCACGGGTGGCGCCGTTCGTGTGGATCAATCACACGCTTGCGCTGGTGTTGAGGCTGCAGATTCCGCTGTTGAGCCTGAGCGTCGAACCGTCGTCGATCAATCTGGACGACTGGTCGCGTATCACGGGGCGTGCTTCGGAGCGCGACGACGACGGTCTGACGCGCGAGTCTCTGGATGGCGAAGTCGGCAAAGGCAGCAACCTCGCCGATCTGCTGCAGCTCGAAGAGCGCGTGGGCGCGGCGCTCGATATCACCGCGACGCTGGAGCGCAGTCTCGACGAGCGCCTGGGTCAGGACGCCCCGGGTTTTTCGCGTGTCATGGAGGCACTGATGGACTTACAACGTGCGGCGCGGTCGCTGCGAGGCGATCGTCAAACCGGCTTGACCCAGTTCGGCGATGCCACGCAGGCGGATGAGACTCAACCGGTTCAGGACGTGGCCGACTTCGCCGATATGCAGCACGGCAATCAGCACGGCCCGCACGCGTTCGCTGACGAGGTTCGGCTCATGCCCACGGCGTCGGCCGGCACGCATGGACCGATCAGGGATCGCGCACATGCGTACCGGTTGTTGCAGGACGTCGCGGACTATCTGTCGAAGCACGAACCGCATAGCCCGACGCCTTATCTGCTGCGCCGCGCGGTGGCATGGGGCGGCATGCCCTTGCCCGATTTGCTGCGCGAGGTCGTCCAGCAGGAAGGCGATCTGAGCCGCTATCTCGCCATGCTGGGGCTGCCGTGAGCTTGAGCGGTTGAGCCACGCTCGCTTTGTCGTTCGCTTTGTCGTTCGATTGCCACCGGCCACGCTGCCGGTCGCGGACCGGTTTTCATTCATTTCATTCAATACGCCGTTCTTTCTGGAATTGTCATGCCGCATTCAAGAGAAGTCGCCACGCGATCGGCGAGGATGATGATGCACGATGCCTTCGAATCCGTCTCGAAGGCGCATTCAGGCCTCACGAAGCATTATCTGTCGAACAAGGCCAGAACCTTTCTTGCCACCTGGCAAACCGAAAGCCAGCTCAGTCTGGGCGCGAGCGTGGCCATTACGGTGAGCGTGGCGATTGCCGGCGTCGCGACCGGCGGCATTGCGATTCCGGTGCTGATCGGTATCGCGGCGGGGAGTTACGCGATCAAGAACGCCATCGAAAGTATCGGCGCGAACGAACGCCGTACGAACCGCAACTGGCTGCAACGATATCCGGCCGCGACCGCGGCAGCCGGCAAGGATCTCGGCGTATTCCTGACGGTCGAGGCGAGCGATTCATTGCGCCGGGCGGTCGATCACTTCAACGCGATGCGGACCATCGTCAGGGAAGTGGAGACCGCGGCGGTGCCGGAATTTATCAATTGCGAAGAAGCGATCAACTACGTCAAGGCGTTGTCGCGCTTCATTCACCATGGCGACAAGGTGCGCAACTACACGCTGCCCGTGCTCGACCTGCTGATTTTCTATCTCGGCGAATACAAGAAACTCACCGAGCAATGGGGCACGGCCGAAGCGAAGATCAGCACCGCCTTGCAAACCTGGTTCGAAAAACATGGCGAGCATAGCTGCTGCCCGGGCGGCGGCCGTCACGACGTGTGCTATGCGCCGTTCAGCGGCTTGCTGGTCAGACGTGGCGCGGCGGCGATGCCCGCGAGGCGGCACCCGGAGGCGACTTCCGCCATGCCGTCGGCGTTCGGTGCTGTCACCACGGCGCCCGGCTCGCCCGGCGCGGTGCAGATCAGCACCTTGCTCGACGGCATGATTGCGGCTCGCGAAAAAATTGTCGCGGGCATGCATGCCTCCAGTAGTGCGAGCTGGAACTACAGCGCGGATCGGCCCGTCATGACGCGCGCGCGGGCCGGCGGCGTGACGGTCGTCGACAACATGCACAGAAAGCGGCTTGATGCGCTGCTCGACACGGTGTGGCGGCAGGTTGACCGCCCGGGCTATTTCTCACGCGCGACACGGCGGGTCGGGCATTGGTACACCCGCAATACGGGCAGCGAGAAGGCCGGCGCATTGCTGAGCGAAATGCTCTCGGTGGGCTCGATCTTTCTGCCGTTCATCGGCGATGCGAGCGCCTTGACCAAGCTGGGCGCGAGCGCCGTTTCCGGCAGCGTCTCCACGGCGGTGCTGGCGGGCGACAAGATCGGCCTCAATCTGCTGAAGGGCGTAGACGGTATTCCGATCCGCTCCAGCCTGCTCGATCATGCCCTGGTGGACGCGCATGCCACGAGTGAGATTCGGGAAGCCGGCGCGGGGGTGGAGAAGCTGCTGCCCAAGCTGATGCTGCATTTCAAGAAGGCGGCGGAAGCCTTGAAGGCGCTCGACGAGTCGCCGCCCGAAATCAAGTCATGCAACGACGCCATGGCGCTGGCCACCAAGACTGCGGAAATCATCGCCCAGATGGAGAAGGTGAGCCGCTATGCCGGACCCTGCGTCGGTATCGTCGATGTGCTGTGCAGGCAGTGCTACGACTGGAGCGAAAAAGAAGCCGACCTGTGGCAGGCGATGGAAAACAGCGTCTCGGACTGGTTGCGCGAGGAAGACGGGCATCAGAACTGCCGGCACGCAGGCACCAAATGCTACGGCGCGAGACATCACCGCAGTGGCACCAACCTGTTCGGTCAGGGCGGCACGTGGACCCATCTCACGAATGACCCGCATAACCCGCTGACGTGAGCTGGTTGAGTTGAGGCGTGTGGGTCGGTTGACGGCGCTGTCCGCCTTCGGGTGGCGCATGTCAGTCGCGTCGCGTGAGAAAGCGGGCGATCGTGCTGCCTGAAGACATCGCGTTCCACTACATGGTTAATGCAAGGCTTGTGTTGATGTGCCGCTGAGCGAGGGTGACACGATGCGCGGCCCGATCAGCGCAAGAATTTCCGGGTCTTTGATGAAGTCGGCTGCCGAAGTTGCCGCGAGAATCACATCCGGCGACTGCGGGCGAGCAATGGCGAAACCTTGCACATAATCGACCCGCATTGCCAGCAAGACCTCCAGTGTTTGCGCGTTCTCAACCCACTCCGCGATGCTTTGCATCCCCAGGTTGCGCGCCAGCCCGATGATCGCTTCGACAATGGCGGCGTTCGCGGAAAGCTCCTGCATGTCCCGCACGAATCCGCCGTCGATTTTCAGCGCATCGGCGGGCAGATCCCTCAGGTACGGGAACGACGTGTAGCCGGCGCCGAAGTCGTCGAGTGCGACCTTTGCGCCGAGGCGCTGCAGGTTATCGACGAGGCGCCGGGTGTTGTCGAGATCGTGCAGCGCGACACCTTCCGTGATTTCGATGCACAGCATCGGCACAATGGCCCGGTACCGATGAAGCAACTCGCTCAGCTCGGCGACGAAATGTTCGTCATTCAACGATGCGCCGCTCACGTTGATTGAAATGAAGCGGGTGTGCGAGAGCTTCGCGCGATGCTGGTCGATCCAGCTCAGGGTGGTTTCCATCACCCATTTGTCGAGCGCGGAAATCGTGCCGTTGGCTTCCGCTGCGGCGATGGCCTTGGCCGGCGGGATGATCGTGCCGTCGGGCGCGCGCATGCGCAGCAGCACTTCGAAATCGAGCGCATCGTAAGGCGTTTTCAGCGACATGATCGGTTGCATCTCGAGGAACAGTCCGGCCAGCGGCAATTCCCCGTTGAACCGCTCGATCAGATTCAGATCGCGCGCGCGTTCGACGAACATCGGTGCGTCGCGCGTATAGACAACGATCCGCCCATTGCCGTTGAGTTTGGCTTCGCGGCAGGCGGCGTCGGCGGTGGAGATCGCTTCTTCCGCGCTGAACGCCGGTGGCGACTCGATGAGTCCAAGCGATGCGCGCACATGAAAGGCACGCCGGCCGATCCGGTAGGGTTCGCGGTCGATCACGTCGACGATCGTCTGCGAGATCGTCGCGGCCTGCTCGACCGGGGTCTTGCCGAACAGAATGACGAATTCGTCGCCGCCGATGCGGCACACGCAGTCGCTCGGGCGCAACTGCGATTCGATGCGCAGGCAGACCTGCTTCAATACCTCGTCGCCAATGTGATGGCCGAACAGATCGTTGATCAGCTTGAACCGGTCGAGATCCAGGTAGGCAATGACGAGCGACTGTGCCGAATCCGCCGCCGCGTTTTCGGTATCGCCGATGTTTTTATCGATCCCGCGTCTGTTCAACGCACCGGTCAAGGGATCGTGTTCCGCCAGAAAGCTCAGGGTGTTGAGCGCCTGGTGCCGCTCGGTGACGTCCTGGATGGAGCCTTCCAGCTGCGAGCTCGCGTAAGCGGCCTTGACCAGATAGTGCCGCCGTTTGTCGCCGCCGGATCGGGGCGCGGCGACCACGCCTTCGTACGCCGGCAGGCCGCCGGGCAGGGCGGACGGATCTGCTGCGCGGGCGTTGCTCTCGCGTGACAATTCGACTTCGACCGAGTCGGCGTTCAACGCCTGGTTATAGACCAGTTGCCAGCTGTCGGGGGCGAAATAGTCGTTCCAGTGGCGGCCTGCTTTCCCGCCTTCCATGTTCAGCATCGTTTCGAGCGCCGTGTTCCAGCGCACAAAGCTGCCGTCCGAGGCCAGTGTAAAAAGGCCCACCGGCGTGGCTTCGTAGGCGTGGCGCAATTCGGCCTGCACCCGCAATCGCTCGGCGCGCTCGGCGCGGATCTGCTCGGCGATCGCGAGCGCAGCCATCAGGCTGGACACGAGCGCCGCGGTGACGCTGTTGAGCGCCGGAAAGAATAAGTGCGTCTTGAACGCCGCGGAGGCGACCTCCGAGAGGCTCGCGAGGAGCGCCACGCCCATTGCCGCGCTGTACCAGAGCGCGGTTCTCGACGGCGCGATCGCCAGCAGGCGCGCGAGCGTGAACACCAGCACTGCGATCGCAAAACTGGCAATGCCCCACATCACGGGAAGATAGAGCGGCACCGGCAACAGGATGGCGGCCAGCAGCAGCAGGGGACCCAGGCAAAGCACCGTTTGAAACAGGCGCTGATAGCCGACTCGCAGCAGATCGTTTTTGAAGAGAGTCTGAAAGAGTGTGCAGGTCAATATGTAATAAACCGGCACGGTAATCTTGCGGATCAGCGAAATCCAGCCGAGCGGAATCGAATAGCCGAGCCATTGATCGTCCCAGCCCATCGAGATCGCGCCCAAGCGCAAATTGCCGAACAGCCATGCGGCGAAGAGCACGTAGACCCAGTCGCGATTGACGATCGCCGTGATCAACACGAAAGCGGCCAGCGTCACGAGGCCGCCCTCCAGCAAGCCGGAACGCCGATAGAACGTGTCGTTTCTTCGCTTGAGCTCGTCCAGTGATAGGTGCGACGCGCTGAGCACGGCGGGTCCGCTGAAGATCGCCCGGCAGATCACGCCTTGCGGCCGCTCGGTGACGAGCGCAATGCCGTTGCCTGAGCGGGTCATTTCACCGGAGGACGCGTGGGTCCTCGATACGCTGCCGATCGGCGTCCACGTGATTGCGTCGAAGCAGGTGATCTGCTGGATATGGCGGGACGGAAACAGCGTGGTGGTCGCGTTCGGCGCATCCGGCTGGAACGTATTGACTTCAAACCAGACTGGCGCCTCGCTCAGATGCGTGTCGTAGCGGGTCTGCAATGGCCGCGATCGAAGCGCGGCCGCAGCACTCTCCACGTCGAGGTGGCCGCCCGGATCGCTGAGGATGCGCATCGACAGGGGGATATCGCCCTCGGGCTCAGGTGTCGCAGCGGGGTACAGCAAGACGAACAACGACAGAATGCCGATGGCAACCGGCACGGCATAGTAGGAAAACAACAGCGAGAACGCGTCAATCGTCAGGGCCGAACGGCTCCAGATCCGATACCGCTTTCCTTCAAACCATTCCATGCCACATGCTCGTCAAAGTGAAGCCAGGTCATCTGTCCCGCCAGTGCGGCCGTGCATTGCGGCGGCGGGGTCTTGTAAAGCGTCGTCAGCGCGTGAAAGATGCTGACGACGCCTCATCTTCGTTTTACGGCAATTTAGCGCTCAACATGAGGCGGTTTTGTGTATTGATTTCGATACACGGGAACGACGACCGCCCCAGGAACCTTATGCAGGCAGGGCATCCGCGCTCCTTTGCATGGCGTTCGATGACCTCACGGGATCCCCGGCGGAACGCTCGGTTCTGCTCCAGTTCAGCGATGGCGCCGCGCTCAAATCGATATCCGGGTGCTGGGTCACCAGCATAAACTCATAGAGTGAATGCCGTGCCGCGCTCCAACGCTGCTCTGTGGTGCCGACTTCAAACGCCATGATACGGTGCGGGATGTTGGCTGCATGGGCGAGAGGGATAAACTCTTTCTCCCCGAAAACGTCCCGGAAAAGCAAAGCGGCGTACTGCCGGTCCAGCGGCGTGCGTGCTGCAATGGCCATCCAGTCGATCTCCTCACGTACGCAGTATAGATACAGCGCTTTGAACAGCCCCATTTTGACCATCCGGCCAGGCTCACCCGCCTCGACGCCTAGCCGCGTCGCACCGACCAGGCGGCCGCTCAGCCAGTCCGGCAGATCCAGCGACTGTTCGAGTGCCAGCGGACGGAAACAGTTGCTCTGGATCCGCATGGTGCCGACCGGACTTCGGTCGAGCTTGGACTCGGCGAGCAGCACCAGTCCGCCCGGATCGCGATCATACGGCTCTTCCTGATCCATCGTTCGTGCAAACTCCGGCACGTGCCGCAGATACGCCGCCTGCCGCATCTTGAGCGCGCGCGAAAGCGCCTCATCGTTATCGACTACACGCACCGTAAAGGGTAGTCGTGCTTCTTTTCTGCCCGGCAATGGTGCGCTGGTCCGGTGCGCCGCTGAGGGAATGGCAAACTTCTCTGCCTGATCGTCGGCGGTGCCTGGCGTGTGGTTCGTGTCTAGCATGGTAAAAACTCCCGATTGAACTGCCACCGGTTGGTGGCAGTAAGGGGAGCTTCGCACGGCTATTGACAGACGGTCTGTTGGGCGCCGGTCGCGCGCGGCAGCGGGGAGCGGTGAGGCACATCGTGCCGGTAAGAACATCCGCGCAATTCGCGTCGCGTAGACGAGTCCTGGCACAGCTAAGCAAGGCTTTTTCCGGCGCTGACGATATGACCGCTAAAAACGTCAATCGTGTGCGACCCCGGATGGCTTATGCGTATTCGTACGGACTGCGATGTAGACGATGGAGGCCGCTGATCGGACCCGGATGGGCGTCAGTTCACTTTATCGCAGCGGTCAACCGTGGCTATCGATCCATGCGCGGGCCCAATCCAGGCCGGCATGCTGCGCTTCCTCGTCAGTGTCGAAATAACCGACGATGCCTGATGCTTCGATTAGCGCGCCGGCCGAGGTGATCGTGCCGCTCGCTGCGTAACGCTCCGGCTGCAAAATATCTTCCTGCTGGAGGATGGCGTGCCCCCAGATCGTATACCCCTTGTAGGACTGCGATTCCATTAGCGCGTGACCTCGGCCACCATGCCACGGGAATTGACCCGCAGCACGTTGCCTTCGGGTGTGATCTGCCGTGGAATGTCTGAAGTGTCCGGCTCGTTTGCCGGCACAGCCCTTGGCGGGTTGCTTTGCTTCGCCATGAGTTTCGCCGCGGACGTTGGGACGTGCCGCGCATGCGTATGCACTTTTACCGCGTGGGGAATGACGTGGCGCGTCATTGCGGTATTGTGCGCAGCCCTGGTTTTGCGTGGCATCGTGGCGCGCGCCTCGGGGGGATTCCAGACCTCTGTATAGCCGCCAGTCGCAAACGCCGCCGGCGCAAACACTGCCATCAGTAACGCCAATCCAAATCTTTTCACGAGTTCTCCTTGATGGCCGGTTGTTTGGGCCACTCCTTACAACTCATGGCTTGTTACACGAAGTTCTGCCGTGAACGCCGCTATTTCAGGCATTGGACGGGCGATCTTGCGACCGCGTGCCGGCAGTGTGTTGCCTGCGGTTAAGCGTGCCAGTTTACTGTGATGGAATTGCGTGCGCCGCACTGTATAAATATACAGGTTTGTGGCGTGCCGTGTCCACGGAGAATTCAGAGTCCAGTGCGCCCGAGCAACATCGCGCGTTGGTAATGCAGGTGGCCGAGCAGGGCGTCAGCCTCAATCGGCTGGTCAGCATGAAACTCGCGGCATGAGCATCGGGCCTGGCAAAAGTATGTCGTGTAGCACCCGAACCCATTGCCCAAAAAGAAAAACGCCCCGCAGGGCGTTTTCCAGAACTGTCGGTTGGCAAGACGCTCGCGCGGTTCGCCGATAACACCCGATCAGAATTTGTGACGGATACCGACGCGGAATGCCAACTGGTTGTCCGCACCCACGCCCGACGTGTTGAAGTAGCTCGTGCTCGAACCAATTTGCGCTTGCAGCTTGTTGCCCGACGCGATCTGGTAGATACCCAGTGCGTAGACGTCCGTACGCTTGCTCAGCGCGTAGTCGACGCTCAGGTCGGCCTGGTTCCAGTGACCCGTATTGGCGTTGCTCAGATGCATGTACGTGTAACCCGCGCCGACCGTCAGTGCCGCCGTGAAAGCGTACTTCGCGCCTGCTTCGTACGCCGCGAACGTCGTTGCCGAGCTCGAGATCGCCTCGAGGCGCGTGTTCGTGTACAGCGCCCACAGCGTTGCAGCGCCGATTGCGTAACGGCCGCCAACGCCGTACGTGCGCAGATCGCGGATCTGGCCAGTGCCAGTCGCCGGGAAAGTCACGTTGGCGAGCGAGGTCGAGAACGCCGGCACTGCCTGACCCGGATAGTGGATGTCCGTGTACGCTGCGCCCAGGCCGAACGGGCCGTTTGCGTAGTTCACGCCAAAGCTGTATGCGCGCGACGAGCCGCCCGTGGGTGCTGCAGCCGTACCCGGCGTGCCGCCAAAGCCACCGGCCTGGTTCGAGAAGCCATACATCGCGCCGAAAGTCAGGCCCGAGAAGTTCGCGCTGCTGAACTTGACCGAGTTGTTGATACGGCTCGACGTCAGTTGATCGACGTCGTTGATGTGGTAAGCGTAGTTACCCGCGACGGTTTGGCCGCCGGTCGAGTAGTTGCCGCCCAGGTAATCCGTCGAGAACGAATACTGGCGACCGAACGTCAGCGCGCCGACGTTGTTCTGCGAGAGACCGACATAAGCCTGACGGCCGAACAGCGCGCCGCCCTGGCCGAGTGCGCCGGTGCCGCTGTTAAAGCCGCTTTCCAGCACGAACAGCGCCTTCAGGCCACCGCCCAGATCTTCGGTGCCGCGCAGGCCCCAACGGCTGCCTTGCGCCACGCCGTCGTCGTACTTGACGAGGTTGTCGTGGCCCGTAGCGGTTTTCGAGTTGTTCACGTAGCTGATGCCGGCATCGATGATCCCGTACAGCGTGACACTGCTTTGTGCGTGTGCGGCGCTGGCGAATACGGCGAGAGTAGCGGCGGCAAATACTTTCTTGTTCAAGACTTTCTCCGATAAAAATAAGCGATCGCTGCCCCGCTCTTTGGCAAGGTCGTGCGATGGCCCGCAATTTAAGGGAACGCAGAGTAAGGTATGTGACAGCTTTGCCTATTTTCGTAATCTGTCGTGTCAGCGCCACACTCACATAGTTTCTCGAACGAAAATCGAGCAGGACCTGCGCGCATAAGCTTTTTCCAGATCGCGCATATAAGCGTGTGAGAAACGATTGGTTTTCCGGCGCACGAGGCGCATGCGACGATGCGCGCCTGTCAATCGAAAACGCTACGGGGAAACGCATGCAACGCCGGACAATCATCCAGAATCTGCTCGCTATGGCCGCTATTTCGCTCACGGCGAGCTTTGCGCACGCAGACGACAAACAACTCAGGATCGGCACGATGAGCGGTCCGGACGCGCAGATCTGGTCGGTCGTGACGAAGGTGGCCGCGCGTGAAGGGCTGAACGTTAAGGTCATCGAGTTCAACGACTACGTGCAGCCGAACGCGGCACTGGACGCGGGCGATCTCGACGCCAACGGTTTCCAGCACCAGCCGTTTCTCGATAGCCAGATCAAGCAGCGCGGCTACAAGATCGTCAACGTCGGGCTGACCTATGTTTCGCCGATGGGTTTCTATTCGAAAAAACTCAAGTCGCTCAAGGACTTGCCGGAAGGCGCGAAGGTCGGCATCCAGAACGATCCCTCCAACGGCAACCGCGCGCTGCTGCTGTTGCAGAAGTTCGGCGTGATCCGGTTGAAGCCGGGCGTCGGCGTGAACGGCGTCAACGCGACGCCGCTAGACGTGGTCGACAATCCGAAGAAAATCAAACTGGTGGAGCTCGATGCCGCGCAATTGCCGCGTGCGTTGGGCGACCTCGACGCCGCGTCGATCAATACCGACTACGCGGTCAAGGCCGGTCTGCAGCCGACTAGAGACGCGATCGCGATCGAAGACCTGAAAGGCCCGTACGCGAATCTGATCGCCGTGCGCGCGCAGGATCGCAACCAGCCGTGGGTCAAAAAGCTGGTCGCGGCGTACGAATCGGATGAGGTGCGCCAGTACATCGACACGCAGTTCAAAGGCGCGATCATTCCCGCGTTCTGAGTTGCGCTGCGCATCGAAGCGCGTAAACGGAAGCGCATAAACGCAAATCGCCCGTTTGATAACGGGCGATTTGCCTGGTAGCGAAAAAAGCTTAATTGCTCAACAGCGAACCGCTTCTGAATGCCTTCGCGCCGGCAATACGCGCGAACTCGATGCCGGCTGTCGCAAAGCGCGTCAGATGCCGGGCGTACAGCACGCCGGCCACGCTGCTCTTGAGCGTCACGACGCGATCGCTCAACGGATCGACGATATCGGCAATCTCATGGCCCACGTCGACCCAGGTGCCGACTTCGCAGCGATACACCAGCACGCCGCTGATCGGCGCGACGATCGGTTCTGCACCGGCCAGCGGCGTTGCGGCGAATTCGAGCGCCGGCAGCGGGGCGGGCGTGCCCTCGATCACACCGCGCGCGGTCAGGTATTCGATGATCGCCTGGGCGTCGTGCTCGGCGTAGTCGTACGAGACTTCGCGCTGGCCGCGCAGTTCGATCGTGACCGAGATCGAGCCGTTCGGAATCGGGAAACGGTCGCCGAAACGGCCGCGCAGATCCGACCAGCAGAAGCTGTGGATTTCGTCGAACGGATTGCCCACCGAGTTCAGCGCCAGCAGCGAGGCCTTGGCGTCCAGATAGCATGCGAGCGGCTCGACTTCCGGCCACAGGTCGGGGTTCGTGTAGAGGTGCATCGCGGCTTCCCAGTCGCAGTGCAGATCGAGCACGACATCGGCGTCGTACGAGAGCTTTTGCAGCGCCAGACGTTGCGATTCGAGTTCGGTTTGCGGCGTTTGCGCGTTGAGTGCCTCGCGCATCGCCGCGCGGATCGCCGTGCGATTGGCGTCGATGTCGCCGCTCAGGCGCGCCTCGATACCCGGCTGCACCAGCGCTGACAGGTCGTAGAAATTGCGGTTGAAATTCTGCGCGGTGTTGGTCTCGAAGCGGCCGGTCAGATGGCCGAGAAAGTGCTGGTTCAGGCCGATCGGATTGGCCACCGGCACGATCACGACTTCGCCGCGCATCTTGCCGGCGGCCTCCAGCGCGGCGAGCTTGCGGCGCAGCGCCCATGACACCAGCATGCCGGGCAACTCGTCGGCATGCAGGGACGACTGGATATAAATCTTCTGCGCGCCGCCGGGACCGTAGTGAAAACTCGTCAGGTTACGGGCGGTGCCGAGCGTCGGGGCAATCAGCGGATGGGTTTGGGTTTGCATGGTTTTCAAATCCGCGGGCATGTGGGGCGTGCCGCGCTATGTCGTTGATTTCAGGAGAAAAGGGGGCTTCCAGGTCAGTCAGTGGCGGCCGGCTTGCGGCGCCTCGATCGCACGATCTTAGCCGATATGGTGCGACACGTGGTTTTATGCGGCGTCGTGTGGATAGCCAAGGGCCGTGCAAAACGAAACGGGCCCCGCGTGTGGCGGAGCCCGTTCCTTTTCAACCGGCGAGCGCGTCGTCAGACGCGCGTGGCTGGCTTAGCCGCCGTACACGTCGAAGTCGAAGTACTTCTTCTCGAGCTTCTTGTACGTACCGTCCTTGATGATGTCGGCGATGGCCTTGTCGATCTTCGCCTTCAGATCGGCGTCGTCCTTGCGCATGCCGATGCCGGCGCCGTTGCCGAGGATCTTCGGATCGTCGATGTTCTTGCCGACGAACTCGAAGCCCGCGCCGCGCGGCGTCTTCAGGAAGCCGATTTCAGCTTGCACGGCGTCTTGCAGCGCGCCGTCCAGACGACCCGACAGCAAGTCGGCGTAGACCTGGTCCTGGTTCTGATACGGCACAACCTTCGTGCCCTTCGCTTCCCAGTACGTCTTCGCGTAGGTTTCCTGGATCGTGCCTTGTTCCACACCAACCGTCTTGCCCTTGAGCGAATCGGCCGTCGGCAGGATGCCCGAACCCTTCTTCGCGACGAGGCGCGTCGGCGTGTTGAACAGCTTCGACGAGAAGGCGATCTGCTCAGCGCGTTGCGGCGTCATGGACATCGACGACAGCACGCCGTCGAACTTCTTCGCCTTCAGTGCCGGGATCATGCCGTCGAAATCGTTTTCGACCCACACGCATTTTGCCTTCAGGCGTGTGCAGATTTCATTGCCGAGGTCGATATCGAAGCCAACGAGCTTGCCGTCCGAGCCCTTCGACTCAAACGGGGGATAGCTGGCGTCAACGCCGAAACGGATGGTCGACCAATCTTTCGCGTGTGCGCCAATCGAGACGGTGGCAAGCAGAGCAACCGTCAAAGCCGCTAGCAGTTTTTTCACTGTTTAACTCCTCGGTGTGGTTCAAATACTCCCGCGTGCGGTCGTGCCGCTGCGGGACGCCCGGCGCGACTCACGACCGGGCTTGGGTTGAAGCTGCCGACCGGGGCGGCCAGCAGCGCGCGCCAAGCTTATCAGGTCAAAAAGATTGGGTAGCTAGTGAAACACCGGATGGCGCGCAGGGATAGCTTTTAACGCTGGAATATGGTTGAGATCGCGCAGCGCTATTGATGTGTATTACATCGGTAGCGGAATGCTGATTATTGTGTAAAGACGCTGTAATGAAGTTGCCTAATGGAAGCCTGGTGGAAGTTGCCTGATGAGCGTCGGGACGGGAAGCAGGAACGGGACATCATGGCGTTTCGATTGTGCCTCCCGTTTAGAGGCACGGCTCGATTATCTGTCCGGTTAGTTCAAGTTTTCGCCATGCCGGCCGTTATATACAGATGAGCGCGTCTGGCGCGTCAACCGGTAGCCGGTTTCTATCGACTTAGGCGATGCCCATCCAAAAACGCCCCTTCCGGCGCTATCATCAACGCGCCGCGCGCGAGGCGCGCAAGCTTGATCTGTCTGAACAAAGTCACTGAGCACGACAGTCGCGGGGCCGCCACGCGTCTGTCGCCGCTCGTCGTAACGGCTTCCTGCCCAAGCGGTGTTGAGTGTATGCGGATGATTTCGAGGACAGATGAACCGGGTGGTGGCAGTCCATGGCGCCGTACGCGCGCTGCAAATGGAGCGCTGCGCCTGAGTGCGTCGCGCAGGGGCGCGTGGCAGCGCTTTGTGACACTGCTGCTGAGTGCCGTGTTCTGCTGTAGCCTGTTCCCGGCCACGTCGGCGGTGGCGGCTGAAAAAGTCCTGCGTGTGCTGGCGTGGCCAGGTTACGCGGATAGCGACGTGGTGAAGACGTTCGAAACCCGCTACAAGGTCAAGGTCGAAGTCACGCTGGTCGATTCCGACGAGGCGCTGTGGAACCAGATGCATGCGAGAGGCGTGCCGCCGTTCGACGTGCTCGCGGCCAACACCGCTGAAATCCAGCGCTATACCCGCGCCAATCTGCTCGCGCCGCTCGATCTGGCGAGACTGCCGAATACGAAAAGGCAATTGCCGCGTTTTCAGGCGCGCTCCTCGATCGAAGGGCTGACGGCAGCCGGCAACGTGTATGCGATTCCATTCACGTATTCGTCGATGGGACTGATCTATGACCGCAAGCAGATCGCCGTTGCGCCGCGCTCGATGCGCGAATTGTGGAATCCGCGTTACCGCGGCAAGGTGCTCGACTTCAATAGCGCCCAGCACAACTTCTCGTTCACGGCACTGGCGCTGGGCTACCCTCATCCCTTCCAGCTCGATGCCGTGCAGATGCGCCAGATTGCTCGCAAGCTGGTCGATCTGCGCCGCAACCTGCTTACGTATTACACGCTGCCGGAAGAGGCGACCGCATTCTTTATCCAGCATAACGTTGCCTTGATGTTCGGCAACTATGGCACCCAGCAGGTCGCCTTGCTGCGCCGCGCCGGCGCGGATGTCGGCTACGTGATCCCCGATGAAGGCGTGCTCGCATGGCTGGACTGCTGGTCGATGACGCGCGCAACGGCCGACCCGGCGCTCGCACTCGCGTGGATCAATTACATGCTCGAACCGGAGGTCAGCGAATTGTTGACGCAACGCCAGGGACTCGCCAATACGTTGACGGCGCCGGCGGAGAACAGCGATAACGGGCACATCGTGTGGATCGGTCCAGTGGAAGATATTCAGCGACGCGAGGACCTGTGGAACAGAATCGTGTCGGGAGACCGATCGGAGCGTTTTTGATGATACGCCCAGGCTTGACGGTCAAATTGTCGGTCCTGCTTGCGTGCATCGGCGTGCTTGCATCCGGCGCGACCGGTTATTACGCGTATCGCGCCAACCGCGCGATGCTGGTGAACGAAGCCGAACGCAGCCTGCTGACGTCGACGGAACTGTTGGGCCAACGCTTTTCCGTGGCGATCGACGATGTCGGCGCCGATGCGCAGGTGCTTGCCAGCATGCCGTCGTCGGCTGCGATTGTGCAATCGGATGACGGTCTTGACGCCAATCCCGCGCGCGAACAGCTGGCACAGGTGTACTCCAGCTTCATGATTCATCATCCCGAGTTTCTGCAGATCCGTTTGATCACCCGTCAGCATCACGGGCTCGAACTGATCCGTTTCGACCGCGACGCCGACGGTCTCGCGCGAGTCCAGGGAGACGGCTTGCAGGAAAAAGGCCAGTTCTCGTACGTGTTCGATACGCTGACGTTTTCGCCGGGCCGCATCTACACGTCGCCGATCCTGGTCAATCACGAGTACGGCGCGCATTCGGCCGAGGGCATGCCGACGCTGCGGCTCGGCACACCGGTGGCGACCGCGAGCGGGGCGGTGGTGGGCGTGGTTGTCATCGACATCGATCTGGCCGGGTTGCTCAAACGTCTGCAGAGCGATTTGCCGAGCGACTACCAGGTGTATCTGGCCAACGAGTGGGGCGATTTTCTGGTTCATCCGGATGCGTCGAAAACGTTCGGCTTCGACAGGGGCCGCCGCGTTTTCATGCAGGACAGCTTCTCTGCCACCCGGCCGCTCTTCGAGCAGTCACAAAGCGAAGTACTGCTGGACGGTATTGCACGGCCGAGGCAGGCGGCCGGTCAGGTGCTCGCTTTTGTGCGCAGACCCTTCGGCGCGTCCGAGGGCAACCGCTTTATCGTGCTGGGCCTTGCCAAGCCGCTCGACGACGTGTTGTCCGGCGCCAATCTGCTGGGCATCAGTATCGTCCGCATGGTGCTGATCTTCAGCGCGCTGGCGCTCCTTCTTGCCGTTCTGTTTGCCCGTGCGCTGACCAAGCCGCTGCACAGCCTCGCGCACGCGGCGACGCATCTGTTCGCCGAGCATACGATGGAGCCGCTGCCGCTCAAACGCACCGATGAGATCGGCGTGCTGGCGCGCTGTTTCGACCGTCTGCGTCGCGAGATCAAATCGCAAATGGATGTGCTGCATAACAAGCAGGATGAACTCGTTCATCTTGCCTCGCACGATATGCTGACCGGTCTGCCGAACCGCATGTTGTTCATGCAGAAACTCGAGACCGCGATTGTGGACGCGACGCGGCGTGAGGAGCGGCTTGCCGTGCTATTCGTCGATCTCGACCGATTCAAGCAGATCAACGACCAGTTCGGACATTCCGTCGGCGACAAGGTGCTGGTTGCGGTGGCGCTCCGCCTGAAGCAGGTATTGTGTTCCGCGGACGTGGTGGCGCGGCTTGGCGGCGATGAGTTCATCGTATTGATTGAAGGACCGCGGTCGGCGGAGGCTGCGCCGGGGATCGCTTCGCGGATTATGGGCACGCTGAATGATGAACTGGTCGTGGATGGGCAGCCCATGACTGTCGGCGCCAGTATTGGCATTAGTCAGTTTCCCGCTGATGGGACTACGGCGGAGGAGTTGCTGCTCAACGCTGATGCCGCTATGTATGCAGCTAAGTCCGGTGAACGCTGCGGGTACTTGCGATACCAGGATTTGGTTGATGCCGCTGGGCAGCGGGAGAGGGCGCCCGCGGAAGGGCGGGAGGCTGAGCCGACTGCTTAAGGAGTTGTGGGTTTTGCTTCTTTTATGCCTTTGGCGGCGGCATTTCCTTGTTCTTGCCTCTTTGGCCTCTCCTTGTGTTCTTACTGGTTTATTAGTGTTCCCCCTGTGCGGGGGGGCACCTACTTTTCTTTGCCGGCCGCAAAGAAAAGTAGGCAAAAGAAAGCGGCTCAAACCGCCAACATTTAAGTGGGTCCCCTGGCTTGGAGGGGCCGGTGGTGCGATTAACGGATCACACCGCGGTCCATTAGCGCCAGTGACACAGCCGTCATCCGCTCCCACTCCGCACTGCGTGCGTCGCGGATGGGTCCACTAGGGAAACCAGGGGCTTTGTTTGTGTTTGTGGGGGCCATCGGCTTCGCCTCGGCGAGGCGCCGAAACACACCAGTGGTTTGATGAAGTACCGCCCCGGCGCGCGCAGCGCCGCCGGAAGCATGACGGCCTGGTCACTCCGGCCAGAAGGTGCGCAGGCTCAATCTCTACGGAGCCACGACACCCTCCAAGCCAGGGGACCCGCTTAAAAATTAGCGGTTGGAGCCGCTTTCTTTTGCCTACTTTTCTTTGCGGCAGGCAAAGAAAAGTAGGTGCCCCCCGCACAGGGGGAACGCTAATAAACCAAAAGCAAAAGAACCAACCAAACGCCGTAGGCATACAGAGAAAACAACCTCACCGCCACAGCGTCCCTTAACATCAAACAATCCGCGCACCAGCGCGATAAGTAGCCCGTGGTACGGGCAAAGTATCGAGCATAGTCACCCGCACGAAATCGGCTCGCAAGCCAGCTTCAATCGCGCCACGATCATGCAAACCCGCAGTCCGCGCCGGCTCAGCAGAGACGGTCCGCATCGCCTGCGGCAAACTCCAACCTGCCTTCTCGACCAGCTCAAACACCGCCGTCAGCAAACTCGACGGCACATAATCCGATGACAGGATATCGAGCAACCCGGCTCTCGCCAGTTCGAGCGCTGACACATTGCCCGAATGTGAACCGCCACGCACGATATTCGGCGCACCCATGATGGTCGAAATGCCATGCTCTCGCGCGGCCTCGGCGGCGATACGGGTAGTCGGGAATTCGGCCAGCACGATACCTTCCGCCTTGGCCTGTTCGACGTGCTCAATCAGCGTGTCGTCATGACTCGCAACCGGAATACCGAGCCGCTTGCAACGCGTGACGATCTCGTGGCGATGGGCATCCGCGTAACGTTCCTGTTCGACCGACAGTTCGACAAGCGCGGTGGCCACATGCTCGTCGCTCAGCTTGCCATTGCGTTCCTGAAAGCGCCGCCATTGCTCGCGATCGTGCCACTGACGCTGGCCGGGTGTGTGATCCATCACCGAGGCGAGCCGCAGCAATGGATGCGCGCACAACGTATCGAATATTTCCACCACGTCGGCGGTGGCGATTTCGCAGCGCAGATGCAGAAAATGCTCCGCGCGTAGCAGTTTGCGCTCGGAAAAACGCGTCAACGCCTCGGCACATTGCGTTTGCTGATCGCGGCCGCGCAGGCCCGCATTCGTGCGCGAGCCAATGGCAAGGGCGTCGAACACCGTGGTGATGCCGGCCGCGGCCACCTGCGCGTCGTGGATCACGAAGGCGGCATCGGTATTCCATTGCACGCCCGGACGCGGCGCGAGATGTTTCTCGAGGTTGTCCGTGTGCAGTTCGATCAGACCGGGCAACAGATAGTCGCCCTCCCAATCTTCCGCTTCGCGCGCCGAGGTCGTGCCGCGCTCCAGCTCGTGAATCATGCCGTTCACGATGCGTACCACGCCGGTAAATACTTCATCTCGCGTCACGATGCGAGCGTTCCTGATCAACATCGACTTGCTCCGTAGTCAGTCAGACCTGAGTGTTGCAGCTCAGTGTTTCAGTGTAGTGCCGTTTTGCGTCGATGGGTGACGCAGCGGCGGCTGGAGTTCGAGGCGGCGGGTGGCCACCTTGCTACGCGTGTCTTCGTCGTGAAAGATGCCGACGATCGCCGCGCCGCGCTCGCGTGCTTCGACGATCAGATCGGCCACCACGTCGCGGTTTTCCGCGTCTAGCGAGGCGGTTGGCTCGTCGAGCAGCAGCAGCGGATGCTCCGCGATCAAACCCCGCGCGATGTTCACGCGTTGCTGTTCGCCGCCGGAGAAAGTGGCGGGCGCGAGCGTCCACAGCCGTTCGGGCACGTTCAGCCGCGCCAGCAGGGCGGCTGCCCGCGCCCGTGCTTCATCTTCGGCCACGCCGCGCGACAGCAGCGGTTCGGCGACGAGCGTGAGGGTCGGCACGCGCGGAATCACGCGCAGAAACTGGCTGACGTAGCCGACCACACCACGGCGCAGGCGCAGGACGTCGTGCGGCTCGGCGCCGGTGATCGCCACCGGCTGGCCGCCGTCGGCCGCATCGCGAATCGCGATGGAGCCGGTGCTCGCCAGGTAATTGCCGTACAAGCAACGCAACAGCGTACTCTTGCCCGCACCGGACGGGCCGACCAGTACCACACACTCGCCGCGTTCGACTTCGAGCGACACGCCCGCGAGCGCTTCGATCCGCACGCCGCCCTGGCCATGCAGCGTAAATGTCTTGCCGATGTTCACGGCGCGCAGCATCAGCGCGGCGTTATCGCCAAACTTGTCGATCAGCGCGCGAGCGGATGCGCGCGAGTCAGTGCTTGTTTCAATGGAGCGCATTGTGAGCCTCAAACCGGCAGAACCGAGGAAACCAGCGTTTGCGTGTACGGATGCTGCGGATCGTCGAGCACCTGATCGGTCAGACCCGCCTCGACCACTTCGCCGCCTTGCATGACCATCAACCGATGCGCGAGCAGTCGCGCCACACCGATATCGTGCGTGACGATCAGCACCGACAGATGCAGCGTGGACGTCAACGTACGCAGCAGATCGAGCAGGCGCGCCTGCACGGATACGTCGAGACCGGCTGTGGGTTCATCCATGAAGACGAGGCGCGGGCCGGTGACCAGATTGCGCGCGATCTGCAAACGCTGCTGCATGCCGCCGGAAAACGCCGCGGGAAACTCGTCGATCCGTGTGGCGTCGAGTTCGACGCGTTCCATCCATTGCGTTGCCACGTGGCGGATATCGCCGTAGTGGCGCGCGCCGACAGCCATTAGCGGTTCGCCGATATTCGCGCCGGCCGACACGCCGCTGCGCAGGCCGTCGCGCGGATTCTGCTGCACGAAGCCCCACTCGGTGCGCTTCAATAGACGCCGGCGCGGTTCGGACAGGGCGCGCAGGTCGAGCTGTTCGCCATGCGTGGCCGCGTAATGGAGCGAGCCACTATCGGCTTCCGTTTTCAGCGCCAGCGTGTTCAACAGCGTGGTCTTGCCCGAGCCGGATTCGCCGACGATGCACAGCACCTCGCCCGGATACAGATCGAAACTCACGTTCCTGCAGCCGTTGCGGCCGCCGTATTGTTTGGTCAGCGAACGGGCGCTCAACAGCGGCGTCATGCGGTTTCTCCCTTGCGCGCTTCGTATGACGGCAGTTCCAGATCCTGATCGCCGCGGCGTTCATGACAGTAGTCGCTATCCGAGCACACGAACATGCGTTTGCCCGCGTCGTCGACGATCATTTCGTCAAGGAAACTTTCCGTCGATCCGCACAGCGCACAGGCGTGCTCCCACTTCTGTATCTCGAACGGATGGTCGTCGAAGTCGAGACTGCGTACCGGCGTATAGGGCGGAATTGCGTAAATGCGCCGTTCGCGGCCTGCGCCGAACAGTTGCAGCGCGGGGTTCATATGCATCTTCGGGTTGTCGAATTTCGGAATCGGCGAGGGCGAACTCAGATAGCGCTGGTTGACGATCACGGGATAGTCGTACGTGGTGGCGATGCTGCCGTGATGGACGATGTCCTCGTACAGCTTCACGCTGATCAAACCGTAATCGGCGAGTGCATGCAGCTTCTTGCATTCGGCCACACGCGGCTCCAGCCGGAACAACGGTTCGGGCATCGGCACCTGATAGACCAGAATCTGCCGGTCGGTGAGCGGCGCCTCGGGAATGCGATGGCGCGTCTGAATGATCGTCGCCTCAGTCGTGCGGCGGGTGGTCGCCACGCCCGTGGTGCGGGCGAAAAAGCGGCGGATGTTGACCGCATTGGTGGTTTCGTCGGAACCCTGGTCGATCACTTTCAGCGTGTCGCGCTGGCCGATGATCGCTGCCGTCACCTGAATGCCGCCGGTGCCCCAGCCAAACGGCAAGGGCATTTCCCGTGAAGCAAAAGGCACCTGGTAGCCCGGCACGGCGACGGCCTTAAGCAGCGCGCGGCGCAGCATGCGCTTGGTCTGCTCGTCGAGGTAGGCAAAGTTGTAGCCATCCGCGGCGCTGTCGTACGACGCGGTGGCGAGAGAGGTATCGGGCGCGTTCATGCGGCGTGCTCCTGCGGGTCCTGGTCGTCATTCCTGTCTTGCACGCCATGCTGCGCGCGCAGGCGCCGCACGAGTTCGAGCTCGGCCTGGAAGTCGACGTAGTGAGGCAATTTCAGATGCTGGACGAAGCCGGACGCTTCGACGCTATCGCTATGCGAGAGCATGAATTCGATGTCCTGGGTCGGCGAAGCGAGCGTTTCGCCGAGCTCTTCGGCGCGCAACGCGCGATCCACCAGCGCCATCGCCATCGTCTTGCGTTCCGAGTGACCGAACGCGAGACCATAGCCTTGCGTGAAGGTCGGCGGCACGTCGCCGCTGCCGGCGAACTGGTTGATCATCTGGCATTCGGTGATATCGATGTCGCCGATTTCCACTGCTTCGCCGAGTTCATCGAGTTCCATTTCCACCGCGATCGTGCCGAAGCGGATCTCGCCCGCGAACGGATGCGAGTGCGCGTAGCCACGCTGGGTTGCGTAGCCCATCGCGAGCAGGAAGCCTTCGTCGCCGCGGGCAAGATTCTGCAATCGCGTGGCACGGCTCGCGGGAAAGGCGAGCGGTTCGCGCGACAGGTCGCCGGGTTCGGGCGCATCCGGCGTGGGACGTTCCTGCTCGATCAGACCTTCCTTGTCGAGCAGCGAGACGACCCGCGGCATCGCTTCGGGTTGCTCATCAGTTCGCTGTGCTGAGAGCGGCGCGTTGGCGTTCGCTGCGGTGTCGCCGTCCGCGAGCAATGCGAAATCCAGCAGACGTTGCGTGTAATCGTAAGTCGCGCCGAGCAGTTGCCCGCCGGGCACATCCTTGAAGGTGGCGGAAATGCGGCGCTCCACCTGCATCGCTTCGGTATTGATCGCCTGCGTGTAGCCAAAGCGCGGCAACGTGGTGCGATACGCGCGCAGCAGGAAAATCGCCTCGACCAGGTCGCCCGCGGCCTGTTTGATCGCGAGCGCGGCGAGTTCTTCATCGTAGACCGAGCCTTCGGTCATCACACGCGCGACGGCGAGGCGCAATTGCTCGCGAATCTGCGCGACGCTGAGTTCGGCGAGCCGCGTGTCACCGCGGCGTGCCTTATCGAGCAGACGCCACGACGCTTCGATCGCGCGTTCTCCACCCTTGACGGCAACGTACATCAGTTCACCTTCGCTTCGGTAGTGCGCGGCAGACCGATCAGCAGGTCGCCGCAGACGAGATAACAGTCGATGCCGCACGGAAACAGCGGCGCGAGGGCGGCGCGCTCGCGCCAGAAATGCTCGGGCAGCCCGCGGGGAGCGATCGTCGCCGTGTGCTGGATGCCGGGACCGCTCAACACGACCGGCGCGCCGCCTGTCAGCGCTTCGACGCGGATCAGCAGCGTGACCGAATGCTCGGGCGCTTCGGCTTCACCGAGTGCAAAGCTTTCCAGCGACGGCATGTGGCCTGTGTCGTGGATATAGGCGAAGGCGGCCTGCGCGGGTTCGTCGACGAGCGGCGCACCGGTATGAAAGCGCAGCGCCGAACCCAGCGCGGTATCCGGCTGAGCGAGCCATACCGGCGTGGCGTAGTCGCACAGTGCAAGCAGTGCGGCGAACGCGGCCGGCTCGGCGCGTGTGGCCCGCACTTCAGGCAGGACGTTTTCGACGGTGCCGATCGTGCCTGGCCGCGATAGCGTATCGAGCAACGTGCGGAATACCGCCTGGGTATCGTGAACCGGGTCCTGGAAACCCGGCGTCAACGTGGACAATGCAATTTGCGAGTTTTCCATCAGTCGCCCCGGACCATCGTAAAGAATTCGACGCGTGTCGCCGCGGCGTCCTGTCGGCGCCCGGCGCGCTGACCCGCCTGCTGCGTAGCCAACGGCTCGATCAGTTGCTGATGCAACGCAGCATGGTGTTCGGGCAATTGCAGCAGCGCATCGGCTAAAGCGGCGAGTTCGGCGCGGCGGCGATCGCGGCCCAGATGACAGGCGACGCCGACCGCGGCGGAAACGTCGGCGGCGCCACGCAGACGCAAGGTGGCGCGCGTGACGGTGGCTTCGCCGAGGTTGAACGGGTCGCCGCTGCCGCCCACCCGGCCGCGCACCATGGCGAGGCCGATTTCAGGCGGGCGGAGCCAGTCGTAAGTGGGGGGCGGGACGCCTTGCAGCACGCGTTCGAGCGCGGCTTCGAGATCGGCGCGCGGCGTGCGCGCCAGCACGGCCATCCATGCGCGCCGCATGGCGGAGGAAGGCGAGGCGGAAGTGGCACTCATCGAAGTTCCTGTTGATCCAGCGAGCGGTCATTTGACCATCTATTCGTCTAAACGTCTAGACGTTTAAAGGTATGCTTGTCGAGCCTTGTTGCGCATGGCCGTCGTTTCACATTTCCATCACGGCTTGCGCACTACAATGCACGACATGGCGATTATTTGAACTCAGGGGAATGACAGCACCATGACATCGAACGACAACGCGACGCCGGGCACGCTGCTCGAACGCGGCGCGGGCGTTGCCGTCTGGCGGCAGATCGAGCAGATTCTGGCGGCCGAGATCGCCGCGAGCGGCTTTGGCGAGGAGGGCCGCCTGCCGAGCGAGGGCGAACTGGCCAAACGCTTCGACGTGAACCGCCATACGGTGCGCCGCGCCATGCTCGGTCTTGCGGCGCTCGGCCTTGTGAGCGTCGAGCAGGGCCGCGGCACCTTCGTACAGCCTGGCGCGATCGACTATACGATCGGCCGCCGTACGCGGTTTACAGAAAACTTGCGTCAGCAACATCATGCGGCGGCGGGCACGATGTTATCCGCGGCTCGCGTAAAGGCTGAGCCTAACGTGGCGAAAGCGCTGAGCCTGCGCGCCGGCGCACCGGTCTATCGGATCGAATCGCTGCACGAATCGGACGGCGTGCCGCTCACGTTCGCACGCAACTGGTATCCGGCCGCGCGTTTTGCTGACTTGCCGGAGGTGCTGCAGCGTACCGGCGGCATCACGAAGGCGATGGCTGAATTCGGCGTGAACGACTATCTGCGCAAGTGGAGCCGGATTGGCAGCGTGTTGCCGGAACCGGAAGTGGCGCGGCGTCTGAATATCAACCGGCAGCAGCCGGTGCTGTGGGTCGAAAACGTCGACGTGGACTTGGACGGCACGCCGGTCAAATACGGCTTCACCCATTTTGCGGCGGACCGCGTGCAACTGCTCGTGGAGCACGACGTATGAGCGGCGCTGCATGGAGCGCCGATGCACGTTTCGCGGTGTATTACGCGCCTTCGCGTGAATCGGCATGGTGGCAGGCCGGGTCGGCGTGGCTCGCCCGCGATGCGGAAAGCGGCGAACCCTGCGTGCCGCCGCAACCGGAAGGCTTGACGCGCCCGCTGGTGGACCTGACCGAAGCGCCGCGTCGTTACGGTTGGCACGGCACGCTGGTTGCTCCGTTTCGTCTCGAGGAGCGCGTCACGCAGCAGGACGTGCTGGAGGCGACGCGTCAGTGGGCTCGCACGCAGCGCGCGTTTTTGCTGCCGGTCGAAGCCGCGACGCTCGGCGACTTCGTTGCGCTGCGTCCGGCGGATCAGCGAGGTGAAACGAACATTGGCGCGGTTGCCGCGAGTGCACTGCAAACGCTCGATGGATTACGCGCGCGGCCATCGGCTGTCGATCTCGCGCGCCGTCTGGCCGGGCCATTGAGCGAACGGCAACGCGCGCTGCTGACTGAATGGGGCTATCCGTACGTGTTCGACGAATTCCGTTTCCATATGACGCTGTCCAGTTCGCTCGCGGACGCGAACGAGCGCGCAACGCTGGTCGACTGGTGGCAGGCACGCACGCCCGCGCTCGGGCCGCTCGCCATCGATCACGCCGCGCTCTTCGTGGAGCCCGCACCCGGCGCGCCGTTTGTGTTGTGGCAGCGCGTGCCGTTTCAGACCGGGGAGGTGATATAACAATGGCAGGGCGTTTGATCTATGTAATGGGGCCGTCCGGTGCGGGCAAGGATTCGCTGCTCGGCTTTGCACGCCGCCATCTGATGGGCGAGCCGATTCTGTTTGCGCATCGCTATATCACGCGGCCGAGCGGCAACGGCGAAGAGCATATTGCGTTGAGCATCGAGGAATTTGCCGCGCGTTCGGTGCTTGGCCTGTTCGCACTCGAATGGACGAGTCACACGCTGCGCTATGGCATCGGCATCGAACTCGACGCCTGGCTGGCCCGCGGCTGCACGGTCGTCGTCAATGGATCGCGGCAGCATGTGCCGCACACCCTGGCACGCTATCCGGACATGGAAGTCGTGCACGTGGACGCCGCGCCGCACATTCTCGAGGCGCGGCTCGGCGCCCGGGCACGCGAGTCGGCGGAGCAGGTCGCCGCAAGGCTCGCTCGCCGCGCGCCATTTTCGCTACCCGATGGCGTGCGCTGCACGACGATCGATAACTCCGGCGCACTGGAAGATGCGGGGCACGCGTTGATTGAGTTCCTGAAAGCAGAAGCTCACGTTCGATAGGCTCGCTTAAGCAATCCGTCTTTGTCACAATGCTCGTTCCGTTTGCCGCATTGTCATGCGGCGTCATTCCCCTGGAGCATTGAGATGAGCGAAGCCGCGCGTTTTACCGAAGTTTCCGACCTGGCGCCTGCCGCCGAAAGCCTGCGCGAGATCCGTCATCACATCCATCATCATCCGGAACTCGCGTACGAAGAAGTGCAAACCGGCGCGCTGGTGGCGCAGAAACTCGAACAATGGGGCTGGCAGGTCACGCGCGGCGTCGGGCAAACCGGCGTGGTGGGCACGCTGAAAGTAGGCGACGGCACGCGCAGCATCGGCATTCGTGCCGACATGGACGCGCTGCCGATCATCGAGCAGACGGGCCTGCCGTATGCGAGCGGCACGCACGGCAAGATGCACGCATGCGGCCACGACGGCCACACAACGATGCTGCTCGGCGCGGCGCAACGTCTCGCGGCCACGCGCAATTTCTCCGGCACTGTGCATCTGTACTTCCAGCCGGCGGAGGAAAGCGGCATCGACAGCGGCGCGATGAAAATGATCAACGACGGCTTGTTCGAGCGTTTTCCGTGCGACGCGGTGTTCGGTCTGCACAACCATCCGGGCGAAGAGCCGGGCGTGATGCTGTTCCGCAAGGGGCCGTTCATGTCGGCGGGCGACAAGGCGATCATTACGATCGAAGGCGTGGGTGGCCATGCGGCGCGTCCGCATCTGACGGTGGATCCGGTGGTGATCGCGGCGAGCATCGTGATGGCGTTGCAGACCATCGTGGCGCGCAACATCGATCCGTCGCAACCGGCGGTGGTGACAGTCGGCTCGATGCATGCGGGGACCGCGAACAACGTGATTTCGGGCAGCGCGCGGCTGGAATTGAGCGTGCGCTCGTTCAGCCCTGAAGTACGCTCGCTGCTGAAAAAGCGCATCACCGAACTTGCGGAGAGCCAGGCGGCGAGCTATGGCGGCAAGGCGGTGGTGGAATATATCGAAGGCTATCCGGTGGTGATCAATTCGGATGCCGAAACGGATTTTGCCGTGGAAGTGGCGCGCGAACTGGTCGGCGAGGACAAGGTGGTCGAGCAGACCGACATTCTGATGGGCAGCGAAGATTTCGCCTTCATGTTGCAGAAGCGCCCGGGTACGTTCCTGCGGATCGGCAACGGCGCGGGCGAGGACGGCTGCATGGTGCACAACCCGCACTATGACTTCAACGACCGCAACCTGCCCATCGGCGCGGCGTTCTGGACGCGGCTGGTGGAGCGCTATCTGGGCCAGTAAGCACGCAATCGCAGTGGGCGTTGAGCACAATCAGCGGCCCAACCATCACAGCGCGAACAAGCCGCGAACAAACCGCGAAGTGCGGCGCGCTTGAGTCATGCGCGCGCCGTCGTCACGCTCAACCGCGGCGCGCCACCATTTCGGATACCGATTGCGCGGCATGCTGCAACGGTTCGAGAAAGGCCTTCACCATCTGCCTGGCGGAATTGCGCTGGGCGTTGCCGCTGATATTCATCGCCGCGATCACGCGCCCTTGCCGGTTGCGAATCGGCGCGGACAGCGAAATCAGACCGCCTTCCAGTTCCTGATCGACGATCGCCCATCCCTGGCGGCGCACCTGCGCGATCAGTTTTTTCAGCTCGTCCTTGTCGGTCACCGTGCGCGGCGTGTGCGCGTAGAGCGGTGTACTGCTCAGTGCCGCGTCCAGTGCTTCGTCGTCGAGGGCGGCGAGCAACACGCGTCCCATCGACGTGCAGTACGCCGGCAGGCGGCTGCCGATCGACAGGTTGATGGTCATGATCTTGTGGGTCGGCACCCGCAGCACATAGACGATCTCGGTGCGATCGAGCACGGCCGCCGAGCAGCTTTCGTGCACCTGCGCCGACAACTGTTCCATGACCGGTTCAGCGAGGTTCCAGAACGGCATCGAGGTCAGGTACGCGAAGCCGAGGTCGAGAATCTTCGGCGTGAGGCGGAACAGACGGCCTTCCGATTCGACGTAGCCGAGCGTCTGCAGGGTCAGCAGGATGCGGCGCGCGCCTGCACGCGTGAGACCCGTGGCGGCGGCGACGTCGGTGAGCGTCTGTTCGGGACGGGCGGCGTCGAATGCGCGGATCACCGCAAGGCCGCGCGCGAACGACTGCACATACGAGTCGCCCGGTTTGTCCGGGGCCGGTTCGGCGCTGGCGGGAACGGCGGAAGACGGCGGCAGGGCTTTGCTCATGGGCCTTTGCAAAAAGCGTTCGAAGAGGGCGGTTGCCGGTGGCGCACAGCCGGGGCACGGGCCAGGCACCAGCGTGGGCCCAGGCGTGGGCACGGGCATCGCGCAAGCCTGGCGGCGCGATACCACGGAAAGCCGTGACGATAGCTTAAGCCTTGATTTTCGCCAACCTCGCAGGTTTTTGGCCCCTTTTTGAACCCTTCTTGAACCCTCAACCAGGGTTTGCAAGGATGCAGTCCCGATCCGAAATTTGTATGATGACCCGATAACATGATCAATCGAGGCAGTCGATGTTCGACAAGATTCCTGCCAGAGCCATGAGCGACACGGTCGCGCAGCAGCTTCTCAAGCAGATCGACAAAGGCACGTTCAAGCGCGGCGGCAAGCTGCCGACCGAGGCCGTGCTGGCGCAGCAATTCGGCGTGAGCCGTACAGTGATCCGCGAGGCGATTTCGCGGCTGAAGAACGAAGGCGTGGTCGAGCCGCGTCAGGGCAGCGGCGTATTCATCGCCGCGCACGGCGCGATCCGGCCATTGCGCATCGATTACGCGGAAGCCGTCGAGGCGGGCTCGGTGCTGCAAATCCTCGCGTTGCGGCGGGCGATCGAAGCGGAAGTCGCGTCTGAAGCCGCCACGCGCCGCAGCGACGCCGACATGATGTCGATCGACGCCGCGCTCGCAAAGATCGAGGAAGCCGTGACCGAAGGCGAGGACGGCGTCGCCGAAGACATTGCGTTTCATCGGGCAATCGCCGCGGCCACCGGCAATCCGTATTTCCTCAAGACGCTCACGTTCCTGAATCAGTACCTCGAAGCGGGCACCGTGGTGACGCGGCGCAACGAAGCGCTGCGCGAAGACTTCTCGCGTCAGGTGCGCGAAGAGCATGCGGCGATCGTCGCCGCGATTCGCGCGGGCGACCCGATGGCGGCGCTCAACGCGGCGCGCACGCATATGTACAACGCGGCACGGCGGCTCGAGCAAGCGGGGATTTGCTGAGCGTGAGCGCTTGCGGCACCGGCCGCTAACGAATTCCCGGAGGTGAGGCATGTCCAGAAATGTCGGTGTCATCGGTCTTGGTGCAATGGGCCTGGGTGTCGCGCGTTCGTTGTTGCGCGCGGGCTTTCGCGTTCACGCATGCGATCTGCGCAGTCAGGTCCTGCAAACGTTCGTCGCGGAAGGCGGTGTGGGTTGCGCTTCGCCCGCGGAGCTCGGGGCGCAATGCGACGTGGTCGTCACGCTGGTCGTCAATGCCGCGCAGACCGAAGCGGTGCTGTTCGGCGCGCAAGGCGCGGTCGCCGCAATGAAGAAGGGTGGCGTCGTGATTGCCAGCGCGACAGTCGCACCGGACTTCGCGATCGAACTCGGTCAGCGGATCGAGGCGGCCGGATTGCAGATGCTCGATGCGCCGGTGTCGGGTGGCGCGGCGCGCGCGGCATCCGGCGAAATGACAATGATGACGTCGGGGCCGCAAGCCGCCTACGCCGGGTGTGAGGATGTGCTGGCCGCGATGGCCGGCAAGGTCTATCGGTTGGGCGACGCGCACGGCGCCGGGTCGAAAGTGAAGATCATCAATCAGCTGCTGGCCGGCGTGCATATCGCGGCGGCCGCGGAAGCCATGGCGCTCGGTTTGCGCGAAGGCGTGGATGCCGATGCGCTGTACGAGGTCATCACGCATAGCGCGGGCAATTCGTGGATGTTCGAGAACCGCGTGCCGCACATTCTCAATGGCGATTACACGCCGCTGTCGGCGGTCGATATCTTCGTCAAGGATCTTGGCCTCGTGCTCGACACCGCGCGCCGTTCGAAGTTTCCCTTGCCGCTCTCGGCGGCGGCTCACCAGATGTTCATGATGGCGTCTTCTGCCGGTCACGGCGGTGAAGACGATTCTGCCGTAATCAAGATTTTCCCCGGCATCGACGTGCCGGCGGCGAAATAAACGCTGGAGCCCGTCATGACCATCACGTCCCAACGCGCGTTGCTTGGCTGTATTGCTGACGATTTCACCGGTGCCACCGACCTCGCGAACATGCTGGTGCGCGGCGGCATGCGCACCGTGCAGACCATCGGCGTGCCCGCGTCGAACGATGTCGTCGAGGCCGACGCATTGGTCGTCGCGCTGAAATCGCGCACGATCCCCGCCGCTGACGCGGTCGCGCAATCGCTTGCCGCGCTTAACTGGTTGCGCGCGCAAGGATGCCGCCAGTTCTTCTTCAAGTACTGTTCGACCTTCGATTCGACCGATGCGGGCAACATCGGTCCGGTCACGGATGCATTGCTCGACGCGTTGTGCGCCGACAGCGGAGCCACGGCGTTGACGATTGCCTGCCCGGCGTTTCCCGAGAATGGCCGCACGATCTATCGTGGCCATCTGTTCGTCGGCGATAGCCTGCTCAATGAATCGGGGATGGAAAATCATCCGCTCACGCCGATGCGCGATGCCAATCTCGTCCGCGTGTTGCAGCGGCAAACTGGCTCGAAAGTCGGCCTGGTGCGTTACGACACCGTCGCCAAAGGCGTTTCCGAAGTACGCGAATCGTTCGACGCGTTACGCAACGACGGCGTGCGAATGGCGATTGCCGACGCAGTGTCGGATGCGGATCTTTATGTCCTCGGCGAAGCGTGCGCCGATTTCACGCTCATCACGGGCGGCTCCGGTGTCGCGCTGGGGTTGCCGGGCAATTTCCGCCGCGCGGGCCAGCTCGCGGAGCAAGCCGATGCCGCGCAGTTGCCTCGCGTCGAGGGCCTGTCGGTGGTACTGGCCGGCAGCGCATCCAAAGCGACCAACGGGCAAGTGGCGGCGTGGCGCGACACGCGGCCTTCGTTCCGCATCGATCCGCTGGCGGTTGCACACGGCGAACCGGTGGTCGAACAGGCTCTGGCGTTCGCCCAGGCGTACCTCGATAAAGCCCAGCCGGTGTTGATCTACGCCACCGCCACGCCCGACGAAGTCAAGGTGGTGCAGCGTGAACTCGGCGTCGACGAGGCGGGGCAACTGGTCGAAACGACCCTGGCGGCGATCGCGCGCGGCCTGCGCGAGCGTGGCGTGCGCAAGTTCGTGGTGGCCGGCGGCGAAACCTCGGGTGCGGTGGTGCAGGCGCTCGAGGTGCGCACGCTGCGCATCGGCGCGCAGATCGATCCCGGCGTGCCGGCCACCGCGACGACCGGCGCGGCACCGCTCGCGCTAGCGCTGAAATCCGGCAACTTCGGCACGACCGACTTCTTCGAAAAGGCCCTGCGCCATCTCGATGGAGCGGTGCAATGACCGGCGCGCCAGCAGTCCATCTGACGAACGAAGCCAGGGTACGCGAAGAGATCTGCGTGACCGGTGCGAGTCTCTATCAGCGTGGCTACACCGTGGGCACCGCCGGCAACATTAGCGCGCGCCTCGACGACGGCTGGCTGATCACCCCGACCGATGCGTGCCTGGGCCGGCTCGACCCCGCCGGGATCGCCAAGGTCGATCTGAATGGCAACGCGGTGTCCGGCGGCAAACCGTCAAAGACGCTGGCGCTGCATCGCGGCATCTACACGCGCAACGGCGAAGCACGCGGCATCGTCCATACGCACTCGACGCATCTGGTCGCGCTGACGCTGGCAGGCATCTGGAGCGAACAGGATGTGTTGCCGCCGATCACGCCGTACTACGTCATGAAAGTAGGACATGTCCCCCTGATTCGTTACAGGCGGCCCGGCGATCCGCAGGTGGCCGAACAGATTGCCGCGCTTGCCGATCGCGTGCGCGCCGTCCTGCTCGAACGCCTCGGCCCGGTGGTGTGGGAACGCTCGGTTGCGCAGGCCGCGTATGCGCTCGAAGAACTCGAAGAGACCGCGCGCCTATGGCTGATGACCAACCCACGGCCCGCGCCGCTCGACGAAGCGGCGCTCGAAGAATTGCGAACGGTGTTCGGCGCGCGCTGGTAGAAGCTGGCGCAAAAGAAGCCGAAGCCGGTGGTGATTGATCCAGACTGCGCGCGTGAAGCAACCCCTTCTATGCACAACGCGCATTGACTCACACTGTTTCCAGGGAGTGTCCGCCATGCCCCGTTTCGCCGCCAATCTGACGATGATGTACAACGAGCACGCTTTCCTCGACCGTTTCGCCGCCGCGGCAAGCGACGGCTTCAAGGCGGTCGAGTTTCTGTTTCCCTACGATTTCCGTGCCGGAGAAATCAAGGCGCGGCTCGATGCGAACGGCCTGACCCAGGCGCTCTTCAATGCGCCGCCCGGCGACTGGGCCGCGGGCGAACGCGGCATTGCATCGCTGCCGGGCCGCGAAGACGAATTTCATCGCAGCGTCGACACGGCGCTCGAATACGCGCGCGTGCTCGGCAATCGCAAACTGCATGTGATGGCGGGGCTGATCGGCGCGGATCAGCCGCGCGCGCGGCATCGCGAGGTGTACCTGAAGAACCTTGCCTATGCCGCGACGGCCGCGCAAGCCGAAGGCATCACCGTCGTGATCGAGCCGATCAACACGCGCGATATTCCCGGCTTCTTTCTAAACCGGCAGGACGATGCGCAGGCGACTTGCGCGGAAGTCGGGGCGCCGAACCTCAAGGTGCAATTCGACTGCTATCACTGCCAGATCGTCGAGGGCGATCTCGCGGTGAAACTCAAACGCGATATGGCCGGTATCGGCCACATTCAGATTGCCGGCGTGCCGGAGCGGCACGAGCCGGATATCGGCGAACTGAACTACCCGTATCTGTTGGAACTGATCGACTCGCTCGGCTACGACGGCTACATCGGTTGCGAGTACCGGCCGCGGGCGGCGACCTCGGCCGGCCTCGGCTGGCTCAAGCCCTATCTGAACGACGCTCGCTAACGCGGTCTACAAGGACACACGACATCATGAAAGTACTGATTACTGGCGGTGCGGGTTTTCTCGGTCAGCGCCTCGCGCGCGAACTGCTGGCGCGCGGTTCATTGAAGGACGCGCACGGCGCGCCGCAAGCGATTACCGAACTGGTGCTGCTCGATGTCGCGCGCGCGGGCGATTTCGGCGACAGCCGCGTGCGTACCGAGGTTGGCGATATCGCGGAGCGCAGCGTGCTCGAAGGCGTGATCGACGAGAAGACGTCGGTGATCTTCCATCTGGCCGCGATCGTGAGCGGGCAGGCCGAAGCGGATTTCGATCTCGGCATGCGTATCAATCTGGATGCGTCGCGTTTATTGCTGGAAACGTGCCGGCAACGCGGACATGCACCGCGCGTGGTGTTCACGAGTTCGGTGGCGGTTTATGGCGGCGATCTGCCCAAAGTCGTGCAGAACGATACGGCGCTGAATCCGCAATCGTCCTACGGCGCGCAGAAGGCGATCGCCGAACTGCTGCTGAACGATTACTCGCGGCGCGGTTTCGTCGACGGTCGCGTGTTGCGCCTGCCCACCATCAGCGTACGGCCGGGCAAGCCCAATGCGGCGGCGTCGTCGTTCGCGAGCGGGATCATTCGCGAACCGCTGAACGGCGAAGCGGCGGTGTGTCCCGTGTCGGGCAACACGCGCTTGTGGCTGCTGTCACCGCGCAAGGCGATCGAAAGCCTGATCCTCGGGCTGGAACTCGAGGCCGCCGTGCTCGGCAACCAGCGTGTGCTGAATCTGCCGGGAATTTCGGTCACTGTCGACGAGATGGTCGCGGCGCTGCGAGAGGTCGCCGGTGACGAAACCGCCGGGCGTATCGTGTGGGAGCCGGATCCGCGTGCGGAGAAAATTGTCGGCAGCTGGCCCGGGCAGTGGGATACGTCACGCGCGGAACGGCTCGGCCTGACGAGCGAGCGCAGTTTCGCCGATGTGATCCGCAGCTATATCGCAGACGAGCGCATTCAGATCCGCTGACAACCGCGGGCAGCCCGTACACAGGCGAGATTGGCGTGAGCGACAGGGCTTTCGAGGGCACAGGTGCGCTATTTGTCAGACGCTTTGCGAGTGGCCGCGAGGCTGCGTGTGTTCCCTGGTCCGCGTCTGGCTTTCGCTTGACAGGGTTTCAGCCCCACGCCTATTATCGTGTCTAGATGTTCGGTATATGACCTATTGTTCGTATATAGAACAAATTAACTGGAGACATCACATGACCGAAGCCTTCCTGTGCGACGCCATTCGCACCCCGATCGGCCGCTATGCGGGCTCGCTGTCGTCGGTTCGCGCCGACGACCTGGGTGCCGTGCCGCTCAAAGCGCTGATGGAGCGCAACAAGGACGTCGACTGGAACGCGATCGACGACGTGATTTACGGCTGTGCGAACCAGGCCGGTGAAGACAATCGCAACGTCGCGCGCATGTCGCTGCTGCTCGCCGGTTTGCCGCAAGGCGTGCCGGGTTCGACGGTGAACCGTCTGTGCGGCTCGGGCATGGACGCGGTCGGCATCGCCGCACGCGC
Organism: Paraburkholderia fungorum; assembly: GCF_046027215.1. Classification (GTDB taxonomy): domain Bacteria; phylum Pseudomonadota; class Gammaproteobacteria; order Burkholderiales; family Burkholderiaceae; genus Paraburkholderia; species Paraburkholderia fungorum_D. The sequence continues at coordinate 199,343 of NZ_JAQQEN010000002.1, forward strand.
GATCAAGTCGGGCGAGGCCGCGTTGATGGTGGCGGGTGGCGTCGAAAGCATGAGCCGCGCGCCGTTCGTGATGGGCAAAGCCACCAGCGCGTTTTCGCGCCAGGCCGACATCTTCGATACGACGATCGGGTGGCGTTTCGTCAACCCGCTGATGAAGCAGCTCTACGGTGTCGATTCGATGCCGGAGACCGGCGAAAACGTCGCGACCGACTACAAGATCAGCCGCGCCGACCAGGACGCGTTTGCGTTGCGCAGCCAGCAGAAGGCGGCGCGCGCACAACGCGACGGCACGCTGGCACAGGAAATCGTCGGCGTGACGATCGCACAGAAGAAGGGCGATCCGATCACCGTCTCGCAAGACGAACACCCGCGCGAAACCAGTCTCGAAACGCTTGCCAAACTGAAGGGCGTGGTGCGCGCTGACGGCACCGTGACGGCAGGCAACGCATCTGGTGTGAACGACGGCGCGGCGGCTTTGTTACTCGCCAACGAAGACACTGCAAAGCGCTTCGGCCTGACGCCGCGCGCGCGCGTGCTGGGTATCGCAACCGCAGGCGTCGCGCCACGCGTGATGGGCATCGGCCCGGCGCCCGCCACGCAGAAGCTGCTGGCACGCCTCGGCATGACCATCGACCAGTTCGACGTGATCGAATTGAACGAAGCATTCGCCTCGCAAGGTCTCGCCGTGCTGCGCGCACTCGGTGTCGCGGACGACGATGCACGCGTGAATCCGAACGGCGGCGCGATTGCGCTCGGCCACCCGCTCGGCATGAGCGGCGCGCGTCTGGTGACCACCGCCATGTATCAGCTGCATCGCACGCAAGGTCGCTTTGCGTTGTGCACGATGTGCATCGGCGTGGGTCAGGGCATCGCAATCGCGATCGAACGCGTGTGATGATTTAGCGCCTGGGCGATGCGTCGGCGCGTTGCGTCGGCGCGTTGCGCTGGCACGCTCGCGGTCACTTCGAAAACAGCCCCATCGCGTGTGCGATGGGGCTGTTTTATTTTGTGCGGCAGTCGGATTCCCTTTTTATTGAATCCATGCTTAATCGTCCGCAATGATGTCTTCCGATTACGGCGCGGCGGGTGCTGTGGATGAAAATAATAGTCTTTCATGCAGTGTGTATTTAATGCTGCCCGCATAATCTGAATGCGCCGCCGCGTTTATATTCCTGACAGAAAAACCTGAAAGCGATATGGCGTCTGGTGGGATCAAGGCGCGACGCCATGCCGCGCCGCGCCTTGGTCTTATATGACGCGGTGATTTAAGAATGACAATTTAAACGATCGTGGTTTCTTGTGAGGCATGTACAATCGTGGCGCTGTACGCTTTTAGTAATTGTGATCCTGAAGATGCGGTGTATTCATGGCATTGCGAATCGGTATTCATCCATTGCCGATTGCACATCGCCAGATCAAACGATTTTTCAAGGAGAAGGTGAATGAAGGCAGCGACGATTGGAGCAGCGTTAATGGTAGCGGCAGTCGCCGCGGCGCAGCCGGCGTGGGCGCAGGATGCGATGGCCAGCGCAGCACAGGGTATCGTCGGCGCAGTGCAGCCGGTGCATGTGAAGGCGCAGATCGTCGGTATCGATCCGGGCACGCGCACGTTGACGCTCAAAGGGCCGGGCGGCAACGCGGTGGTCGTGCTGGTGAGCCAGGCAGTGGCAGGCTTCGATCAACTGAGGGTCGGCGATCGGGTCGATGTACTGTATAAGAACGCGCTGCTCGTGAAGGCCGATAAGGTCACCGGCGCGGACAAGGGCATTCGCGCCCGCGTCGATACGCAGGTGTACGCACCGGCTTCCGGCGGCTTTGAATCCGCGCGTCAGATCGAAGTGCTCGCCACGGTGCAGAAGATCGATCACAAGAAGCGCCTCGTCACGTTGCGCGGTGCCTATCAGACGCAAACACTGCAGGTGGGACCGGACGTCGACCTCAAGGGCGTCAAGGTCGGCGATACGATTCACGCGGTATTCGTGTCGGCCGCGGCTGTGCAGGTGACGCCGCAAGGGGCCGCGCAGTAAGCGGTGCCATGCGCAGGTAATTGCCTACGCCGGCAATTACCTGCGCTGGTCATGGCCTACATCTGAGGACGACCCGGTCGCATGTGCGGTCGGGTCGTTTTCATTGGGCAACCCGCCTACGCTTCGTATCCTCGCCGCCCGCGCAGTACAAAACTGCGATTCCACTTTCACCTGGCACATATGCCGATGCTCGATCGCGCGTTGCCCGCGTCGGGATCGCTTCATCAGGCCACGCGCCTTAGTCGCGTGCGCATGGCCTCGCCTGCTAATATTGCCGATTCCCCTTCAATGCGTCGCCGGTGACTCCGTGGGTGGCCGCGACCTAAGCCTTGGCACATGAAAATTCGAGGACTCGTTACCGTCTTTGCTTCTGCAGTCATTCTGTGGTTTTGCACAGTGACGGCAAGTGCCGCGGAGGCCGTGAGAATTGAGAGCGTGTCGATCGAAAACGCTTCCACCCCGCTTGGTATTGACACTCCGGCGCCAAGATTCAGCTGGGTGATCGCATCGAACGAGCGTAACGAGAGGCAGACCTCCTATCAAATCCGCGTCGCATTGAGTCCGGAGAAACTCCAGACCCCGGATGTCTGGGATAGTGGCAAGGTCGACGGAGATCAGTCGCAATTCGTTTCGTATAAAGGTGCTCCGCTGCGTTCACGTACGCGCTATTTCTGGACGGTCCGCGTCTGGGATGCTCACGGTCTGCCATCTGCCTGGAGCAAACCTTCCTGGTGGGAAATGGGATTGTTGAACGGCGCCGCCTGGCAAGCGCAGTGGATTGGCCGTCATGGTAATGAGCCGCTGCCACCCGACCTCATAAAATGGCAAATTCCGGCCGTTACGGCGCAACTTCCGCCGGGCCAGGCTCAAGGGCAGAGCTTCACCACGGATTATGCGATCGCATCGGTCAGCGCCGAGGTTCCGACCTTCGGCACCGCGAATTCCAGCTTTACCCTCTCGTTGTATAAAAACGGGCCTGGGGGCGAACTGTTGGCCAAACACCGCATTGACAACCACCCGGATAATCACTGGGCAACCCTGAAACTCGACAAACCTCTCGCACCGGGCAAATACTACCTGGAACAATCTGACGTCACTGGCAAGGTCGGTTGGTACACGTTTCCTGACTGCAAGTATTCGTTCGGCGAAGCCTACGTCAACAAAAAGGAAATTCAGGGCGACCGCAAGACAAAATGGGAAATCAGTGGCGCGAAAGAACCCGATGGGCTGACATCCCAGCTGCGCCGGGAATTTAATGCCACCAAAGCAATAAAAGACGCCAGGCTGTACATCACCGCACTCGGATTGTATCGAGCGCAAATCAACGGCCAGGCTGTGAGTCCGGACTATTTTGCGCCGGGCTGGACCGATTATCAGAAGCGGATTCAATATCAGACCTACGACGTGACAAACCTGCTCCGCAAGGGCCGTAATGCCATTGCCGTCAATCTCGGTCCCGGTTGGTATGCCGGAAATGTTGGCTCGCTAGGTCCGAATCAGTATGGCCAGTTGCCTTACCTGCGTGCGCAGCTCGAATTGCGCTACACGGACGGCAGCAGCGAGCGGATTGCCACGGATGGCAATTGGAAGAGCACGCTGGGTCCCATCGTCAGCTCCGACCTGATCATGGGCGAACAATATGACGCCCGCCTGGCAACACCAGGCTGGAATTTACCCAACTACGACGATAAAAGCTGGAAGCCGGTACGGATAGGCCCGAATGTGAACGCAGCCCTGGTTGCGCAAGTCGATCCTCCCATCCGTGCTGACCGTGAGTTAAAACCGATAAAGGTGACTCAGATCAGGCCCGGCACATACGTCTACGATATGGGTCAAAACATGGTCGGAGTCGTCAGGCTGCGCGCCGGCGGCAAGGCTGGACAAGTCGTTACGCTGCGGTACGCCGAAGTCTTGAACGCGGATGGCACGGTGTATACCGACAACCTTCGCACTGCAAAGGCTACGGATCAGTACATCATGAGTGGGCAGGGCATGGAAGAATTTGAGCCTGCCTTCACGTTTCATGGTTTCCGCTACGTCGAAGTTAGCGGGGCAACGTCCCGGCCCGAAATCGTCGGACGCGTATTGCATACGGCAATGCCGTTGACGATGTCGTTTGCCACCAACGTGCAAATGCTGAATCAGCTGCAGCACAATATTGTGTGGGGTCAGCGCGGGAATTTTCTCTCGGTCCCAACGGACACGCCGGCACGCGACGAGCGTCTGGGTTGGACAGGAGACATCGCAGCATTCGCAGGCACAGCGGCATACAACATGCAAACTCTGTCCTTCCTGGCAAAATGGCTGACCGATCTCCGTGACACTCAATCGCCAGCCGGCGCCTTTGCCGACGTTGCACCTACCATCCAGGGCATCGGAAACGCTGGCGCTGGTTGGGGCGATGCGGGCGTAATCGTGCCGTGGACGTTATATGAGCATTACGGTGACCTGCGCATACTCGAGCAAAACTTCGAGGCAATGGACAAATGGCTTTCCTGGCTCGAAACGAATAGTACGGGCTATCTTCGACCCAGTAGCGGCTACGGTGACTGGCTGAACGTGAACGACGAGACTCCAAAAGATCTGATCGCCACGGCTTTCTTTGCGGAAAGTGCTCGCACCGTGGGTAAAGCTGCACGGGCGCTCAACAAGGATCCCCGCCGTTATGACGAACTCTTTTCGAAGATCCGTACTGCATTCATTCGTAAGTATGTCTTTCCCGATGGCAGATTGACGGTCGAAACGCAAACTGCCTATGCACTTGCATTGACCATGGATCTCGTGCCGACGGAATTACGGAAGCCAGCCGCGGATCGATTGGTTCAATTGATCAAGGACAAGGATTGGCACCTGTCCACAGGCTTCCTTGGCACGCCCCGTCTGTTACCAGCGCTTTCCGAAACCGGTCATGAGGACGTGGCCTACCGTCTTCTGCTGCAGAAGACCTTTCCGTCCTGGGGCTACCAGATCAGCAAAGGCGCGACAACCATGTGGGAACGTTGGGACGGAATCCGGCCGGATGGAAGCTTCCAGAACAAGGCGATGAATTCGTTCAACCATTACGCCTACGGTTCGGTAGGAGAGTGGATGTATCAGAACATTGCTGGTATCCGCGCCATGACGCCCGGATTTCAACGGTTCGTTGTTAAACCTGTTCCGGGAGGGCAGGTGAACTCGGCGAATGTCCGTTTTGAATCGGGCTACGGGCCGATTGCCGTGCGTTGGAATGAAGGGAGTGACAACGCGCAGCTTTTTGTGAGTATCCCTGTGAACACGAGCGCGGAAATCTGGGTACGAAACAAGGGCGGGAGCGTTCAAAGCGACGGCGCGCGTTTTATCCGCCCCGAGCCAGGATATTCAGTCTATGAGGCAGGTTCAGGGACCTACCATTTCACCGTTCATTGACCAGAGAGGGCAGCAGACGCCCTCCAACCAGCGCGCGGTTTCCACACACCACCTCAACCGCGCAACGCGATGCCAGCATGCCTGAGCGCACATGCAAACACCCCTCCTTGCAGGGGTGTTTGCTTTTCTACCTGCGAAGGTGGGACTACTGCGTCACCGCCGCGCATGCTAACGCGGCAGCAGCGTGCCCAGGCTTGACCATGCAAGCCGACCCAGCCAACGCCCGAGCCACCCATGGCGCACGGGTAGCGCGCAACTCAGCGACACGCGTGCGCCGCTTCCGTCATCCGTACTCAGCCACACACGCTCACCGCGCTGCAGCCGGAACTCGTTGCCCGGTTCGAGCCAGTGATCGTACGGCGAACTGACGCGCGTGAGCCATACACGTGCGCCTCGCACGCGCAGCACGCTCTCGGCATCGACACGCCATGTCAGCGTCGCGCCCGGGACTACGGAAAAATGTACAACCACCTTCGGCAGACTGTCGTCCTGCTGATACCCAACCAGACTTGAGTCGTCGTCCATGCACTGCGGGCTTGCCTGATCCATCTTGCTCTCCGTCATCGAGCCGGCGGACGGAGGCGCCCATAAAACAAAAGGCCCCTTCCGTTACCGGCGGGGCCTTTGGGTTCTGATTGCAGATTCAGACTGCTAACGCGCACATGCTCCCAAACGCCTGCCGATGATGGCATGCATTGTTGGGTTATTAATCGCGGTGGCGATGGAGGTGTGCGTCAACATGCGATCGAGTGTGCCGTTTTGTCGCATGTCTTGTCAATAAAAAAATCGCAATAGATTCAAGCGGCAACGTGGAATGCGAAGCTTTGGTGTGTCCGACTCGTGGTGATGCTCTGACGGATCTGCGTCGCGAGTGAGCGTCGCAATGCGTAGCGCTTGCGTCGCGTCGCGCCACCGTTATCGGCGTATTGCCGCTCGGCGAGATAGCGCGCCGGCGGTGGCAGAACGAACCAGCCGTTCCAGCGCGCGAGCGCGCCGCACTCGTGCGACAGGCGATCATAATCTGCCGCCACGCGAGACTTTCTCAGGCAATAGCGCCAGTTGGTATAGATGTGCGCCTGCTTCGAGACGATGAAGGTGCCGCCTGCATCGAGCGCTGCGGCGACGCATTGCGCGAGGTAAATCACCAGCACTTTCGGCCGCAGTCCATACCAACGTTTGGTCAGCGCGCGAAACAGTTCACGGCCGTTCACGGAACTATCCGGGCCTTGCACGGAGCCGATGCAAAGACGCGGCCGCCGCACCTTGCCGCCCAGATAGGCGAAACTGAAGGTGCACGAAACGATGCGCTGGTCCCGCGCGTCGCGAATGCATAACGTCCAGTCGCCTTCTTTCTGAAACTGATCAATCGACTCCAGCGATACATGCCAGCGCTCGGCGTCGACCGCGAACGAGGCGATTGTTGCCGAACCGAGGCGGGCGACGCGTGCGGCGAGTTGCGGCATGCGCTGCTGCGTCAGCGTGTGGTGGTCGAGGCTCGCCATCAGGCGTTCGCGCGGACTGAAGCGGGTGTGCAGGAAGGGGCGGTGCATGCGTTCGAGTGCGGTGGGGTGTCGTTGAACCAGATCGAGCAGGGGCGAAACAGCGCAGTGTTCGAGCCATGTTTGCGTCGAGCGCCAGCACGTGAGCGAGCGCAGCCATAGCCGCGCGCGTCGCCAGCGATGAAACGCGCTGGTGCCGGGATACAGGACGTGGGCCGTCCGTTGAATGGCCGCGAACGACGTGGTGACTTGCGCGAGCCACAGCGAGCGGGTACGAGTCTCTTGATTGGAAACAGGCATCACGATAGATCCTTTTGACTCTTTCAACGAAAAGGATGCTAGTGGCGCCGAGACTGCGTCCGTGTCGAATTGAGTGTGCGGTTGTCGAGATTTGTCACAGGTGTCGCATGCTGTGCGGCACATCCGCTATGCTGTATGTCGAGCCGTGGGTCGAACCGATGCTGTTCGTGCCGTACCGCGGCCAGCCGCTATTGAAACAGTCAGCTCTGAAAGATTCGCCCATGTCATTCCGGATTCTGCTTGTCGAAGACGATGAACGCCTGTCCACGCTGGTCGCCGGCTACTTGCGCAAACACGACTACGAAGTCGACACGGTGCTGCACGGCAACGACGCTGTACGAGCCATTCTCAAACGCCGTCCGGATCTGGTGATTCTCGACGTCAACCTGCCGGGTAAGGACGGCTTCCAGATTTGTCGCGAGGCGCGCGAACAGTTCGACGGCGTGATCATCATGGTGACCGCGCGCGACGATCAGTTCGACGAGGTGCTGGGCCTTGAATTCGGAGCCGACGACTACGTACACAAGCCCGTCGAACCACGCGTGCTGCTGGCGCGCATCAAGGCGCAGTTGCGGCGTGTGAGCAGTCGCACGCCGGAGTCCGGCCAACCCGAGAGCTATGCATTCGGCAAATTCGAGATCAACCGCACGAGCCGCGCCGTCAAACTGCCGGACGGCAGCTTGCCCGAGCTGACCTCGGCCGAATTCGATTTGCTGTGGGCGCTGGTGAGTTGCGCGGGCGAGGTGGTGAGCCGCGACGAGTTGATGCTGCAACTGCGCGGCATCGAGTTCGACGGTCTTGACCGCACGATCGACGGCGGCATTTCCAGGCTGCGTCGCAAGCTGCATGACGACGCCGGCACGCCACAGCGCATCAAGACGATACGCGGCAAGGGCTATCAGTTCAGCAAGCTGGCGTGGGATTAACGCGGGGGCGTCGTCTCGGCAGCGTAACCGTTTGCAATATCCGTCGACAAAACTGCACATTCGGACGATGAAATCGACAGTCATACGTGGGGAGGGTGATTAGCATCGGAGTCGTACTTAACGACTGGCTCTTCGATGTCCACTTGCGTTTCCCCTCTTTCCCGCCGTGCCGTGCTGATGATTCACGGTTTGGGCGGCACACGCCACGATTTCGGTGCGCTCGATCGCAAGTTCGAGCAGATCGGCTGCGACGTGCACCTGCCGCCATTGCCCGGCCACAGTTCGAATCCTGACGCATTGAGCCGAGTGACATTGCGTGACTACATGCAACTGCTGAGCCGCACGTACCGTGAATTGCTGACGCGTTACGAGCGCGTGGACGTCGCTGGCATTTCGATGGGTGCGCTGCTCGCACTGATGTTGAGCGCGCGGGAGCGGATGACAACAGGCCGTCTGATTCTGCTGTCGCCGCCACTGTTTCTGGATGGCTGGGGCGGTTCGCGGCTGCGTCCGCTGCGCTATCTGATGTATTGCGTGCCGGGGCTACGTCGTTTGGTCCGCGTGCCTGAGGGCGAACCGTTCGGCATCAAGAACGCGCGAATCCGCAACCTGATCCGCCGCCATTTACAGAAGGGCAGCGACATTCACTACCCGTATGTGCCGCTAGCGGCGATCGAGCAAGTTGACTGGATGCGCTTCGCGGCAAAGCGCGCGTTGGGTCGAGTCACGTGCGAGACGCTTGTGATGCATTCAGAGGAAGACGAAGTAACGAGCATCCGCTCCGCGGAATTTGTGTGCGAGCACTTGGGAAGTGCGTCGGTGACTTTGGTACGCTTGACCGATAGTTACCACATGATCACACTAGACAACGAGCGCAACATGGTGGCGGAAAGAGCCGTGGCGTTCGTGAGCCGGGAGTGAACGAGGAAAGAGGAACAAAAAAAGCCACGAAAGAAAAATCCACCCCACGGTTTGCTGAAGTACCGCCCGGCGCGCGCAGCGCCGCCGGAGGAATGACGGCCTTGTCACACAGGCGGGGAGGTGCGCGGGCCCAATCTCTACGGAGCCACAATTCCCTCCAAGCCAGGGGACCCGCTTAAGAATTGGCGGTTTGAGCCGCTTTCTTTTGCCTACTTTTCTTTGCGGCGGCAAAGAAAAGTAGGTGCCGCCCCGCACAGGGGCGACGCTAATGAACCACAACCGCATTAGGAACCGCAAAGACAAAAACATGCCACCTCAAGCGGAGCAAAAAAACCTAAACCCCTACCGCTATGCAAAATGGCGCTGGCACCGTTTCCGCCGTTCCTGGACGGACACCCGAGCCGACAGAATCCCGAGCTGGTCGCGCCTGTACCTGCGTGTCTACACGCGCCTGTTAACTCTGACAACGCTGGTGCTAGCAGCATCAATAACAATCCTCGCCGTAGCACAGCAACAAACCCCACAACCCCTCTGGCAAGCACTAAGAGAAGCAAAAACCGCAATCCCAATCGCACTAGCGACCCTACTACTACCAGCAATCACATCCTACCGTTGGATGCGCCCCGTCTGGCTAGATCTGGTAATGGTCCGCGAGCGCGCGATCGACTTCACAGGCGGCCGCTTCAACACCCGCGCCCGCGAGTCTCACAGCGTGATCATCGGCCCACTGGCCCGTACGCTAAACGCCTTGGCCGAACGCATGGAACGCCTGATCGCCGCCCAGCGCGAGCTGACCAACGGCATCTCCCACGAACTCCGCACGCCTCTTGCCCGCGTGCGCTTCGCGCTGGAAATCCTGCGCGAACCCGCCTCGGCCGCCGAATACCACAGCGCGTTAGCGAGCATCGACCAGGACGTTGCCGAACTCGACGAGCTCATCGACATGAGCCTGACCTACGCGCGTCTCGAGTACAGCTCCTTGCAATCGAACCTCGAGTCGACCGTACTCGCGACATGGTTCGACAGCCAGATCACGGACGCCACGCTGCTTTACGCCGACAGGCAGATCATCGCGCAAGTGGGCATCGACCCTTCGCTACGTGTGGTGATGGACAAGCGTCTCATGTCCTACGCGATGCGAAACCTGCTGCGCAACGCGGGCAAGTACGCGCAATCGCGGATCATGGTCGGGCTCGATGTCCGCCACGGTAACGTGGAAATCTACGTGGAAGACGACGGCGCCGGCGTGCCGCCCGAGCAACGCGAGCGTATCTTCGACGCCTTCGTGCGGCTCGATCGCCAGACAGGTGGCTACGGTTTGGGACTCGCGATCACGCAGCAGGTGCTGCGCGCCCACCGTGGCCGGATCGTCGTGACAGATCCGTCGACGTTGAGCGGTGCGCGCTTTGAAATGAGCTGGCCGGCAGCCACGGTTTGAATCCCACCGCGCCAAAGCGGACTCAGCACAGACTCAACGTGGATTCAGTACGTATGCCCCAACTGGAAGTAAAAGTTGCTGCGCCCGCCCGGTGCGAACGCGACGCCGAGATACATCGGTCCAAATGAACTGGTCAGGGCGGTGAACACCGTCACGCTGCGCTTGAGCGGTCCGCTGCTGAACTGCGAACCGGGGGTTCCGACGTTGCCGGCTTCGACGCTAAGCCCGGCGAACAAGCCGCGAATCGGCGACGCGTTAAACGTCGCGAGTTGATTCATGTAGGTGACCTGGCCGTACACCATCGAGTTGCCGGACAGCTGATCGGCGGCATAGGCCGACAGGTGCTGGAAACCGCCCAGCGTGAAGCCGAATGGATTGGTCAGGTTGGTGTTGCCAAAATCGTTACCCGCTTCAATGCTCGCGTTGATGCTGTGCCGCCCGTAGCTCGCCGCGACAATGCCCTTGCCATACACCTCGGTGAAACTGTTGCTGCCGGCGAACAATGAGCGCTCCACGCGCAGTTCGCCGAAATAGCCCTTGCGCGCGAACAGCGGGTCATCGAGCTGATCGATTACCAGACGCGCGCGCGCACTCAACTGGCGCCCGTCGATATCCTGGAACAGCAGCGGCGAGTTGGGGCCGTCTTCGAGCGGCAAGTTGTATTGGGGCGACGCGAAACCGTGCGCATAGGCGACACCGATGCGGAAGTCGCCGAGACGCGCGAGCGGCAAGCCGAAATCGAGCCCGGCGCGCTCGGTCTGCAACCGATACTGTGTCAGCTTGACGTTGCCGCTGTCATCGTAGAGATTGGCGTAACGGCGCTGAAATTCCGCATAGGGCGCGACGTAGTAGCCGAACGAATTCGACAGCGGTTGCCGCAACTCCGCATGCAGATTGATCAGATCGCTGCCGATGGTTCCGTCCACGCGCCCTTCGAGCCCCGACGACGTAAGCCACGGGCGGCGATAACCCAGATGCAGCCGGAAGCCACCTTCATCCGTGGAACTACTCGACAAGCCCAGCCCGAACAGCAGGAAATTCGGCCCCCACAGTTTCTGCTGCGCGTTGACGACGAGCGTGTGCTGGTCGCCGTCGTCGACGAATTGCTGGCTGACGTTTTCGAAGTCGCCCGCGGTGGAGAGCGCCAGCATGTCCTTGTTGAGCGCCTGCGGATCGTAGACGTCGCCGGGACGCACATGCAGCGCCTCGCGAATACGCGCCTCCGGCACAGCGCCATGCGAGGCGATTTCGATTTTCGTGATCCGTACTGGTTGCGCGACAGGCGTGCTATGGCGGGCGCGCCACTCGGCGTAATCGGCGGGTGAAAGCGCCAGATGCTGAAGCTGCGGCAAGGCCGCGCGCGTGGCGGCGGCGCCGGCGGCGATGGCCTGGCTGGCATTGGCGAAATCGCTGAAACTCAGCGAGCCGAGCGCCGGCTCGATCAGCACGTCACCCGCTTGCAACTGCTCGCGTTGCCGCGCGACGTTCTGGTGGATCAGGATGCCGATCATCTGTTGCATCACGTCGGCGGGTGAGGCGAGGGCATCGAGCGGCCGCAGCGGCGAGCCGATATCGACAGCGATCACCACGTTCGCACCCATGTCGCGCGCCGTTTCGATCGGCAGGTTACTGACAATGCCGCCGTCGACCAGCGTTCGGCCGTTAATATCGGCGGGCGCGAACAGGCCGGGCAAGGCCATGCTGGCGCGAATCGCCTGCGGCAATGAGCCACGATCGAGCACGACTTTCTGACCGGTGCGCAGATCGGTGGCGATCGACCGATAGGGGATCGGTAGCCGGTCGAACGCGAGATTGCCCGGCACGGCGGAAGTCCAGTCCTGCAGCAGTGCTTGCAGGCGGTTGCCCTGCACGAGCCCCACCGGCAGCCGGAAACCATGGGCACCGTAGCCGAGCGACAGGCTGCTCACGTAGAGCCGCTCGTCCTCGCGGCGCGACTGCGACATGTCGGCGCGCTCGGTCACGTCGAAGGCGATGTCCGCCAGATTGGTTCCTGTCAGCCGGTTTTGCATGTCCTGCGCCGTCATGCCGCTTGCATATAGACCACCGACTACCGCGCCCATGCTGGTGGCGGCAATGCAATCCACGGGTATGCGGTTCTCCTCGAGCACCTTCAGTACGCCGAGATGCGCGTAGCCGCGCGCGCCACCGCCGGAGAGCACCAGACCCACCGCCGGGCGATGGGCAACGCCGCTTTCAGGGGTGCATGCCGGCTCGGCCGCATGAGCGGAGCGCGCGACGTTGGCAACACCGCATGCCAGCAGCACAACGGTGCAGCACAAACGAAGAACGAAACGCCTGCGTCGCGCGTGGGCCGCCGTTTGCTGTAGTTGTTGGCTGGCCAACGCTCGACTCATCTGTCTTAAAGCTGAAAGAAAAACCGAGAGATTACATGGTTTTCCCCAGGTAAAAACAGGCGAACTTATTTGAGATATGAATTAGGAAAACTCTTAGGCGTAAAGCGGCAATTCTGCTGTGCTATAGGAGGATAGGAAGGTGTCCTTGAGGCTCTGACACGCTAGCCACGAAGATTCTCAAAAATTCTCAGGAACACGGCACGGCGCGCGTGGCGCGCTGTGATGTGGGACGCGGTGAAAGCCGCGTCAGCGGCGATGCGGTCCGACGATACCCAGTTTGGCGATGCGCCGATACAACGTGGCGCGCGAGATGCCTAAAGCCTGGGCTGCGGCATCAGGCCGCCATTGATGCCGCGTGAGCGCTTCAACGATGCGCGTGCGCTCGTCGCACGGGTCCAGCGGGGCTTCGGCATGCAGCAACGCCGGACTGCCCGCGGTGGCGGGCCTCAGCGCCACTGCAATATCAGGCGCGACGTGGCGCAACTCCACGCGGGCGGAATCGCAGATCGCACAGGCATAGCGCAGCACATTGCGCAACTGGCGAATGTTGCCTGGCCACGCGAAGGCGGCGAGCCGTTCAGCGAGGCGCGCGTCGAGCGTGAGCACGTGGCCGGCCATTTGCGCTTCTTCGTCGAATACCGTTTCGATCACGTCGCGGATATCTGCACGATCCCTCAGGGATGGCATCGGCAAGCTGGCGCCGCTGAGCCGGTAGTAGAGGTCTTCGCGGAACGAACCCTCGGCGACCATCTGCGCGAGATCGCGGTGCGTGGCGCACATCACGTCTAGATCCACGCGTATGGGCGCATCGCCGCCGAGCGGCATGACCTCGCCTTCGGCCAGCACACGTAGCAGGCGGGTTTGCAGATTAAGCGGCATGTCGCCGATTTCATCGAGAAATAGCGTGCCGGTATGTGCCTGCGCGATTTTGCCGCGCGCACCGCGGCTGCGCGCGCCGGTGAAGGCGCCGGGTGCATAGCCGAATAGCTCGCTTTCGATCAGCGATTCCGGAATCGCGCCGCAATTCACCGCGATGAATGGCCGCGTGCGACGCACGCCCGCCTCGTGCACCGCGCGCGCGAACACTTCTTTACCCACGCCGGTTTCACCGAGAATCAGAATCGGCAGCCGTTTGCCGGCGACGCGCAATGCGACCGCCGCGTTGTGCGCGATACGCGGGTCCGCGCTATGCAGAAAGCGGCCAAGTGTGCCGAGTTGCAGATCGCGTTGCGAATCGGTTTGCTGGGTGCGTGGCGCGCCGTCCGCCATCCCGGCTGCACGGTGCGGCACGCGCTTGAGCGGCGCACGAATGCGCGCATAGAGCATCGTGCCGGTCGCGCGCAGACGCAAACCGACAATCGCATCCGTACGCGCCACGTCGTGCAATTGCACGTGTGACGTGTCGAACACATCGTCGATATGGCGTGGACCGGTCAGGGCGGGGATGCATTCGCGCGCTTTGCGATTGGCGGCGACAAGGTTGCCGCTTTCGTCGAAGGCAATCAGCACTTCGGGCTGCGCTTCGACAAAGTTGCGGCTCGAATGGCCGAACAGAATCCAGTGCTGCGTGGTTCGATTGAGGAAATAGCCGTCTTCGATCAGGCCGGCGCTTTGCCGCACCAGTTGAAACACAAGCCGCTGACTGTCGCGGTTATCCGGCGACTGCACGGCGGAGGCGTCGAGCACGCCGATCATCTCGCCGGTCGGCGCAAAGATCGGCGCGGCGCTGCAGGTGAGTGTCGTGAAGGCCGCGCGAAAATGATCGGTCTTGTGCACGGTGATCGGCGCCAGATCGGTCAGCACATTCGCCACACCACACGTGCCTTCCTCGCGTTCCGACCAGCATGAGCCGATGTACAGACCCGCATGCTTGAAATCGCTGCGGCGCTCGCGGTCGATCCGGTAGTCGATCGTGACGCCGTGCGCGTCGGTGAGCATCACGCAATAGTCGGCCACGCGAATCATGTCGTGCAGGCGCGACAGACACTGACCCGAGGCGCGCAGAAAAGCTTCTTCCTTGCCTTGCACTTCGCGCAGTTCGGCGGACGTGAGGACGCGTGGCCCGATCACGGCGCCTGGATCGAGCCGGTACTGTTCGAACGAACGCTGCCACGACGACACGAGGCGCGGATTGTCGGCGGGTGCGGGCAGCCGTCCTTCAATGGCGCCGCGCACGCGGTCGACGTGCTGGGTTTGCGAAACGTAGGGCATGGTCGGCTCCAGGCGAGCGACGCACAACGCACAGTGGGTTCAGGCTGTTCTTGTAGCACATCCCGCTTCGTCAATCACATTGCATTGCAGCACGTGAGACGGGTGAGACGTTTGTCTCATGCACGCTTGAGACGGCTTGGCCCGGCGCTGAAAGCGAGGCGCAGAAAGGCTTTGCGCCTGTTTCCCTGGTTCGCGATTCTCACTTGCGACGTCGCACGCCGTGCCCTGAGACGCGGCGATGGGTGTGTCGGATGGCGTTTGCCGGCGCTGGTTGGCATGCCATTTATTCTCCGGGCCCTTTAAACAGGGCACTTTCGCGCTGCGTCGCGATGCAGCGAACACATTGGCACACCCTTTGCAGTGTTCTCCCGCATGACAAAGCGCCGCCGCTCGAACCCGGCGCCCCAAAACAGGTCCGCGCACGACGCGGGCAGGAGACAGGCACAGTGCCATCAACCGTCACAGTCGGCGTGATCGCGAACCCCGCGTCGGGGCGCGACATTCGTCGCCTCACCACGTATGCGTCGGTGTTTCCGACCGCCGAAAAAGCCAACATGGTCGTGCGTCTGCTAGCCGGACTCGGCGTACTCGGCGTCGATCGGGTGCTGACTTTGCGCGACCGAACCGGGGTCGCCGCGTTGCTGCTGCGCGCACTCGATACGCATGCGGCAGTCGCCGCGCAGCAGCGCTGGCCCGCAGTCGAGTTCATCGACCAACCGATCACCGATAGCGTCGCCGACACCCACGCGGGCGTCGCGGCGATGCGGCAAGCCGGCGTCGAGTTGATCGCCGTGCTCGGCGGCGACGGCACGCATCGCGCGGTGGCCGCGCATTGCGGCCGGGTGCCGTTGCTGACCTTGTCCACCGGCACCAACAACGCTTTTCCGGATCTGCGCGAAGCAACGGTGGCCGGTCTGGCCGGCGCCCTGGTCGCGTCCCGCGCGGTGCCGCCGGACGTGGCGCTGGTGCGTAACAAGCGGCTGGTGGTGCGCTGCGTGGCCGGGCCTAATCGCGGGCGTGAGGAAATTGCGCTGGTGGATGTGTGCGTGAGCCGGCAGCGCTTCGTCGGCGCACGGGCCCTGTCCGACCCGGCGGATATCGAGACCCTGTTCCTGACCTTCGCCGCGCCCGACGGCATCGGCCTGTCGTCGATCGGCGGGGCGTGGGCGCCGGTCGAGCGTACCGCATCGCATGGTTTGCATCTGCGCTTTGCGCGCCCGGGCGAATCCGGCGTGCCGCTGGTCGCGCCGATTGCACCGGGTCGTGTCGAGCGTGTGGTCATGCGTACCTGCGAGCGTTTCGAGGTCGGCGTCTGGACGCCGCTCGATACCGAACACGGCACGCTCGCTTTCGACGGTGAACGCGAAATCGAACTCGAGCGCGGCGACCGGTACGAGATCGCGCTCGACTGGAAAGGGCCGCTGACCGTCGACGTGGAACGCACGCTGCAGTACGCGGCATCGCGTCAACTGGTGAGGGAAGTGGCGAGCATGGTTGCGCATCAATCGTAGGTTGGGAGTCGTTGAGCAAGCGGTGCATTCATTCCAAGGAGACACACCATGTCGGTTTCAAGTGATTTGAGCAAGGACGAACTGCTGAAGGCGTATCGCATGATGCGTACGATCCGCGAGTTTGAAGAGCGTCTGCACGTCGAATTCGCGACCGGCGAAATCCCCGGTTTCGTGCACCTCTATGCGGGCGAGGAAGCGTCGGCGGTCGGCACGATGCTGCATCTGAACGACGCGGACTACGTGGCGACCACGCACCGCGGGCATGGCCACTGCATCGCCAAAGGGGTCGACGTGCACGGCATGATGGCCGAGATCTACGGCCGCAGGACGGGCGTGTGCCACGGCAAGGGTGGCTCGATGCATATCGCCGATCTGTCGAAAGGGATGCTCGGCGCGAACGGCATTGTCGGTGCAGGCGGACCGTTGATTTGCGGCGCGGCGCTCGCGGCCAAATACAAGAAGTCGGGTGGCGTGGGCGTGTGTTTCTTCGGCGACGGCGCGTCGAATCAGGGCGTGATTTTCGAATCGATGAATCTGGCTTCGGTGTGGCGCCTGCCGGCGATTTTCGTTGCGGAGAATAACGGCTACGCGGAAGCGACTTCATCGACGTGGTCGGTGGCGACCGACAACATCGCCGACCGCGCGGCCGGCTTCGGCATGCCGGGCGTGATCGTGGACGGCTTCGATTTCTTCGCGGTGCACGAGGCGCTGGGCGAAGCGATCGAACGTGCGCGTCAGGGCGGTGGCCCGACGCTTGTCGAAGTGAAATTCTCGCGTTATTTCGGCCACTTCGAGGGCGACGCGCAAACCTATCGCGCGCCCGGTGAAGTGCAGAAGCTGCGCGACGAGAAAGACTGCCTGAAGCGTTTCGAAGAACGCGTCGTGCGTGCCGAGATGCTGACGTCCGACCAGTTGCGCGGTATCGACGCCGAGGTCAAGAGCCTGATCGAGAGTGCGGTGGCGGATGCGAAAGCGGCGCCGCTGCCGACCGCCGAGGACTTGTTGAGCGACGTGTACGTGTCCTATCCGTAACGCGAGTTCCGCAAACCTGAACCATTTGGAGACAGACATGGCACGCAAGATCACATTCTCTCAGGCAATCAACGAAGCCCTGAGTCAGGAAATGGCCCGTGACGAAACCGTCATCGTGATGGGCGAGGACAACGCGGGCGGCGCGGGTTCGCCCGGGGAGCAGGACGCGTGGGGCGGCGTTCTCGGCGTCACGAAAGGGCTGTTCCACAAGTATCCGGGCCGCGTGCTCGACACGCCACTCTCGGAAGGCGGCTATATCGGCGCGGCAGTAGGCGCGGCCGCGTGCGGCATGCGGCCGGTGGCGGAGCTGATGTTCATCGACTTCATGGGCGTATGCTTCGACCAGATCTTCAATCAGGCCGCCAAGTTTCGCTATATGTTCGGCGGCAAGGCGGTCACGCCAGTCGTGATTCGCGCGATGCAGGGCGCGGGCTTGCGCGCGGCGGCCCAGCATTCGCAGATGCTCACCTCGTTGTTCACGCATATCCCCGGTCTGAAAGTGGTGTGCCCGTCCACACCGTATGACGCAAAAGGTCTGTTGATCCAGGCGATCCGCGACAACGACCCGGTGATTTTCTGCGAGCACAAACTGCTCTATAGCCGCGAAGGCGATGTGCCGGAAGAGTCGTATGCGATTCCGTTCGGCGAGGCGAACGTGGTGCGCGACGGCGACGACGCAACCATCATCACCTATGGCCGGATGGTGCATTACGCCACCGAAGCCGCGGAAAAGCTCGCCAAGGACGGCCTGCAGGTCGAGGTGATCGACTTGCGCACCACCTCGCCGCTGGACGAGGACACGATCCTCGAAAGCGCCAGGCGGACCGGCCGCGTGGTGGTGGTCGACGAAGCGAATCCGCGCTGCTCGATCGCGACCGATATCTCCGCGCTGATTGCACAGCGCGCGTTCCACTCGCTCAAGGGGCCGATCGAAATGGTGACCGCGCCGCATACGCCCACGCCATTTGCCGGTGTGCTCGAAGACATGTACATCCCGTCGGCCGCGCAGATCGCCGACGCCGTTCAGAAAGTGAGGGCCTAAGCGATGCCGGTTCATATGATTACGATGCCCAAGTGGGGCCTGTCAATGGAGCAGGGGCAGGTCAACGGCTGGCTCAAGGCAATCGGCGACAAGGTGGCCAAAGGCGACGAAATACTCGACGTGGAGACCGACAAGATTTCTTCCGGCGTCGAGTGTGCGTTTGACGGCACGTTGCGCCGGCAGATCGCGCAGGAGGGCGACACGCTGCCGATCGGCGCGTTGCTCGCGGTAGTGGCCGACACGGAAACGCCGGACGCGGAGATCGATGCCGCAGTCGAAGCGTTCCAGCGTGACTTCGTGCCGGCGACGTCGGAGGCGGGCGAAAGCGGCCCGCAACCGGAAAAAGTGCAGATTGGCGGCCGCACCGTGCGTTATCTGAAGCTTGGCGAAGGCGGCACGCCCGCCGTCTTGATTCACGGTTTCGGTGGCGATCTGAACAACTGGCTGTTCAATCACGCCGACCTTGCCGCGCATCGCACGGTGTGGGCGCTGGATCTGCCGGGTCATGGCGAGTCGGGTAAAGCAGTCGAATCCGGCAGCGCCGATGAACTCGCGGACAGCGTGATTGCCTTCATGGACGATCGCGGCATCGACCAGGCGCATCTGATCGGCCACTCGATGGGCGCGCTCGTTGCGATGACGGTGGCCGCGAAAGCGCCCGGGCGTGTCGCTTCGCTCGCCCTGATTTCAGCCGCCGGTTTGGGCAAGGAGATCAACGGCGAGTACATCAACGGCTTTACCGAGGGCAGCAATCGCAACGCGCTCAAACCGCTACTGGCGAAACTCTTTGCCGATCCGGCGCTCGTCACGCGTCAGCTGGTGGAGGATATCGTCAAGTACAAGCGGCTCGAAGGCGTGCAGGACGCACTGCGCAAGATTGCCGCGTCGGCGTTTGACGGCGGTGCGCAGCGCGCCGGGTATCGTGAGCGGCTCGCGGAACTGGCGCCGCGCACGCTGGTGATCTGGGGTGCGCAGGATCAGATCATCCCGGCGGCGCATGCGCAGGGTCTTCAGGGCGACGCTCGCGTGCATGTGCTCGACGGCAAAGGGCATATGGTGCAAATGGAAGCGGCCTCTGAGGTGAACCGCCTGCTCAACGATTTTCTGGGGCGTTGAGATGGACGCCGCCCTGCATGGCGACAGCGTCACCGCGCTCGGACAGCATGGCAAGCGCAGCGGCGAAAAGCTCGCACGGATTCCGGTGAAGATCGTGCCGGTGTCCGGCGGCGAGGCCTTGCCCAAGCCGCCGTGGCTGCACGCGCGGCCGATGATGAGCGAGACGGTTGCCGGCGTGGCGGCGATTCTGCGCGAGCATCGCTTGCATTCGGTCTGCGAGGAGGCGATGTGTCCGAATATCGGCGAATGTTTCGCGCAGCGCACGGCGACCTTCATGATCATGGGCGGCATCTGTACGCGGCGCTGTGCGTTCTGCGACGTTGCGCACGGGCGCCCGGCGCCGCTCGATCCTGAAGAGCCGCAACGGCTCGCCGATGCCGTGGCGGCGCTGGGCTTGCGCTACGTCGTCGTCACGTCGGTGGATCGTGATGATCTGCGCGATGGCGGCGCGGCGCATTTCGCGCGCTGTGTCACGTTATTGCGCGAGCGGGTGCCAGGCATCCGGGTCGAACTGCTGACGCCGGATTTCCGTGGCCGCGTCGAGCGCGCATTGCTTGCGTTGTCGCAGGCGTGGCCCGACGTTTTCAATCACAACATTGAAACCGTGCCTTCGTTGTATCGGGCCGCGCGGGCGGGCGCGGACTATCGCGGCTCGCTCGAACTGCTGGCGCGCGTCAAGGCGGCGAGCGAATCGGTGCTGACGAAATCAGGCTTGATGGTCGGACTGGGAGAATCCGACGAAGCGCTGCTCGACACGATGCGCGATCTGCGCGCGCATCGTGTCGATATCCTGACGATCGGGCAGTACCTCGCACCTTCGCGCTTCCATATGCCGGTGCGGCGGTACGTGGCGCCGGAGCAGTTTGTAGCGTGGCGCGACGCGGGCCTGGAGATGGGCTTTCGCGAGGTCGTGGCAGGGCCGCTCGCACGCTCGTCCTATCACGCGGACCGGGTCGCTGACGTGGCCATGGCGCAGGTGCAAACGGTTTCAGCTTAGGTTTTGTTCAGACGAAACAGCAGCGCTCCGGACGTGACATATTCGCCCGCAACAATTCATGTCGAACTATGTCACGGCCCGCTTTCATGACCCGCAAACCCTTTTCTGGCGGGCCTTCTCCGCGGTGAAACAGCGTGACATATCTTCGCTGGTGATTAAATCCGCACGTCCTTCTATAGTCCGTTCGTCGCCACGCCGCAGCGCCTGAAAGTGGCCCAGAACCTAGAAGGACATACCGTGAAAAACCGTTCGTTCGTCGTCCCGGCCACTGCCGCTTGCCCCGCCTCTGTGACGACCCTTGCATCCGCACGCGGCACCCTGCGCAAACTCGTGCTCAGCGCGACCGTCGCTGTGCTCGCGCTCGGCAGCGCTTCGGCCTTCGCGTGGTCGCAGCACGGCACCGCCTACACGTCGCATGGCACGTATAGCGGTGCGCGGTACGGCTCGTGTGGCGGCGGCAGCTGTTCGCATGCGGGCGGCGTGGCCGGCCCTTATGGCGGCTTCGCGTCCAACACCGGCACGGTGACGCGTAACGCGCCGGGCCAGTTCTCGAATTCGGGCACCGCCACCGGCCGCTACGGCAACTCGGTCCAGCACAGCGGTGACACGAGTTGCGCCGGCGGCACGTGTGCGCACACCGGCACACTCACTGGGCCCGACGGCAAAACAGCCACCACCTCCGGCGATGTGACAAAGACCGCGCCGGGCCAGTATTCGTCGTCCGGTTCGATCACGGGCTCGAACGGCAACACGGTCAACCACTCGGCATCTTCCAGCTGTGCGGGCGCCTCGTGCTCCCGTTCGGGGACGGTGACCGGTTCGAACGGCGGGACGGTCAATCACTACGGCACGGCGACGCGCGTCGCACCGGGCGTGGTGACGACATCGACAACCGCCACCGGCACGCACGGCACCACGGTGACAACGGGTGGAACGGTGGTGACGACCGGTGTGGTCACCACCGGAGGCACGACCGTGGTTGTTGCGCCGAAGCCGGTTGTGGTGGCGCCGCCGCCCGTGTATGTGCCGCCTCCCGTCTATGTCGCGCCGCCGCCGGTCGTCTACGCACCGCCCCCGCCGCCGCCGGCCGTGTACGTCGCGCCGCGCGTCGTGTATGTGGCGCCGATGCCGCGCCCGGCCGTGTGGGTGCCGGGACATTGGGTGGGGAATGTGTGGGTGCCGGCGCACTGGTCATGAGCGACGGCCTGCGAGTGAGCTCAGGCGACACGGGGGCGCGGATGCGGGATGAGCAGGGCGGTGGGATGGCGGTCCGCTCCCGTTTCAGATCGCCAGGCATGCGAAAGTGGTGCAAAGCCGCTGCTGTAATCGTGCTGATGGCAGCGACGGCGCTAGCGCTTGCAATCGGCGAAGGCATGGCGGACGCCGACTCACCGGCGGTACACCGAACGGTGGAATCCGCACCGGACTGTTCAGCGAAATACGCGGCGTTGCTCGACCTCGCAGAACTGGCGAGGCGTGACGGCAAATCGTCCGAGGTCGTGGTGCGCGGGTTGAGCGAGCAGGGCGGAGCGATGAGTGAATGTCTGCCCGCCAACAGGCGCGGCGCAGACGACAACCATCAATGAACCAGGTGGATGCGGGACAGGCATCCGGATGCTGTCACGGCATCCGTGAAAAACGCGCCTACATGCTGGCGTTTTCGACCACGCGTCCTTCCGCGCGCCAGCGCAGCATGCCGCCGCCAAGATTGGCCACGCGCTCGAATCCCGACTGCCGCAGCATGACCGTAGCTTGTGCGGACCGTCCGCCGGCCCGGCAGACCGTCACGATCGGGCGTTCTTTCGCGAGTTCGCTGGCACGTCCCGCCAGTTCGCCGAGTGAAATGAGCCTGGCATCGGGAATACGCCCCAACGGTCCGTCAAACTCGTCAGGCTCGCGCACGTCGACGATCTGGACCGCACGCAGATTTTCTTCGAGCCATTGCGCGTTGATTTCCCAGATGCCCGCAAAGGTGCATGTCAGCGGCGCCCAATCGGGCTCCCCCATCTGCGCGGGCAGGCTGGTGGCGAGGCCGCATTTCAGATTTGCCGGCACGGCGACGTCAATCTGCTTCGGATGCGGCAGGTTCAGATTCGTCATATAGCCGATAAAGTCGGCTTCGCACAATTCACCGCCCAGACGCGGGTTGAAGCGCCGCTCTTCAGCGACACTCGTGACGGTCAAGCCGCGGTAGTCGTGCGCCGGGTAAAGCAGACAGGTTTCGGGCAGCGTAAAAATCTCGGTGTGAACCGCCCTG
This sequence comes from Paraburkholderia fungorum, assembly GCF_046027215.1. Lineage (GTDB taxonomy): Bacteria > Pseudomonadota > Gammaproteobacteria > Burkholderiales > Burkholderiaceae > Paraburkholderia > Paraburkholderia fungorum_D. The sequence continues at coordinate 222,400 of NZ_JAQQEN010000002.1, forward strand.
AACATCGCGTGTGCATCGCCGCGCTGGAAGTCCGTGCGCCCCGTGCCCCGGATCAGGAGGCAATCGCCGGTAAACGCCATGGATTCGTCGTCGAGCACGAGGCTGATGCAGCCATTCGTATGACCCGGTGTTGCGCGCACGGTCAGGAACCGCTTGCCGAACCGGCATGGGTCGCCATGATTCAGATAGCGGTGCGCGCCTTCTGCGCCGCTCGCGGCCGATATCGCAATCTGGCTGCCCGTGCGGCGATTGAGCATCCACGCGCCGGTCACATGATCGGCGTGGACGTGGGTGTCGATGGTGTAAAGCAGGCGCAACTGGAGCTCTTCGATCAGTGCGGTGTCCCGGCGTACCTGTTCGAATACCGGATCGATCAGCACGGCCTCCCTCGTTGCACGATCGGCAAGCAGATACGTGTACGTGGACGATTGCTGGTCGAATAGCTGCCGGAAGATCAACACAATTTCGCTCCGTTGAACGCCGGACGTTGAACCGTCCGGCGCACCTCGCTTCAATGGACGAGAACCTCACTTCGGGTGTGCCACATACCGCAGGTACGGCTTCAAGGTTTTGAATCCCTGCGGATATTTGCGCATTGCATCATCGTTCGAAACCGACGTGGGAATGATAACGTCCTCACCCGGTTTCCAGTTTACAGGCGTGGCTACCGTGTGCTTTGCATTGAGCTGCAGCGCATCGAGCAGACGCAATACCTCGTCGAAATTGCGGCCGGCGGTCATTGGATACACGAGCATGGCTTTGACTTTCTTGTCGGGGCCGATGAGAAACACCGAGCGTACCGTTGCATTGTCCACCGCGGTGCGCGGGCCGCCGCTCGCGTTCGGGTGGATCATATCGTAGAGCTTCGCGACATTCAGGTCCGCGTCACCGATCATTGGGAAGTTGACCGCGTGTCCCTGTGTCTCCTCGATATCCTTGGCCCATTTCTCGTGATCGCTGACGGGATCGATGCTGAGTCCGATCACCTTGGTATTACGTTTATCGAATTCCGGTTTCAGACCCGCCATATATCCGAGTTCCGTGGTGCAAACGGGGGTGAAGTCCTTGGGATGTGAAAACAGGATCACCCAATGGTCGCCGATCCATTCATGAAAATGAATCGTGCCTTCGGTGGTTTCGGCAGTGAAATCCGGAGCTTCTTCTCCTAATCGAATCGACATCTCTCCTCCATGGAACATGGTGAGCCGCCGTACTACCAGAGCTGCCGTCGAAACGGCGGTCCGGCTGTCGGGGTTGTAGTCAGGCGACGGGTTTGACTAAAGATCGGCCTCCTGCACGTCAGTGCGTCATGCGCGGTCGGTTATTCGGGGGAGCAACGGATTCGACTGCTCACCAGACCGTGACGCAGACAGCCGCCGGATGGCGCCACGGGCCGCCTTTCTAGCGTAGAACAAAAGCGCTGTGGGCGGTGGCTATGATGCCGGCCGAATCCGCCATCGCGACGCCGCGAGGCGAGAGTGGCCGGTGGTCGGCGCCACATTCGTGCTGGTGCATACGACGCAGGACAAGCCTGAGCAGGGCAAGGCGACCTTGAAATTCTTCGCCTGGGCGTTCAGGAACGGCGGGCAGGCCGCACAGGGTCTGGACTACATTTATTTGCCCGAGCAGGTCGTGACTGAAATCCGCTCGCAGTGGCAGACCAGAGTGAAGGACGCTGCGGGGAAAGCCGTCGGCGGCGAATGACGGGGTGCCGGGACGGCTTGAGCCAGTTCACCCCGTCAACACTTCGCCGGCGACGTCTTTTCCTCCTTATGTCCGTGCAGTTCAGGTGGCGTGGCGTTGCCGCCATGTTCCTCCAGGAATTTGCACGCACTGACGATGTCCTTGGCCAGAAGCATCGCGACATTGCGGTTGATATGTGGCCGCACCACCACGCGCAGGCTCTTCACTTCCTGCGCGTCCGGCGGCATCGAATAGGCTGACAGCACCCAGCCTTTTTCGCGCACCTTGTTCGAAACATCGAATTCGTTGAAGTTCTTCACCTTGGGGTCGAGCGTGACGGCTACCACAGGAATACGCTGGGTTTCGTTCATGATCGTGAAATAGCCGCTTTTGACGAGCACGTCGCGAAGCGCGATCGCATTGTTCAGCGTGTGAGTCATGATGCGTTTGTAGCCGTCGAAGCCGAGCCTCAGGAACTGGTAATACTGCACGGCGATAGGTGCGGCATTACGGCTGAAATTCAGCGTGGCTGTCGGCATCTCGCCGCCAAGATAATTCACGTAGAAAATCAGATCTTCATTGAAGACCTTGCGCTCGCGGAAAACGACCCAGCCGAGACCCGGCGGCGTGAGGCCAAACTTGTGACCCGACGCGTTGATCGACTGCACGCGTGGTAGCCGGAAATCCCATTTGTAATCCGGGTAGAGGAACGGATTGACGAAGCCACCCGAGGCCCCGTCGATATGCATTGGAATCGACACACCGGTTTTCTTTTCGTATGCGTCGAGCCAGTCGTGGATTTCCTGGATGTCATCGTCCTCGCCGGTGAAGGTCTGCCCCGCGATCGCCACCACAGCGATCGTGTTCTCGTCGACATATTTGTCGAGGTGTTCGGCAGTCAGCCGGTAATTGCCCGGCTTGAGCGGCACGATACGCGGTTCCACGTCGAAGTAGCGAAGAAACTTCTTCCAGACGATCTGCACGTTGCCGCCCGTGACCATGTTGGGGCGGGTCGCGTCCTTGCCGGCCTTTTCACGGGCCTGACGCCAGTTCCACTTGTGAGCCAGGCCCGCAAGCATGCAGGCCTCCGATGACCCGATGGTCGCGGCGCCGTACGGTTCGACATCCTTCGGGCCATTCCACAATTGATGAAGCCACCGAACCATGCGCGTTTCCATCGCGAAGGTTTGTGGATACATGTCGTGGTCGATGTAGTTCTTATACATATTGCGTGCGCCCGTCGCCACGGCCTCAGGCTCGGCAAAGGTCGTCACGAAGGAGGACATGTTCAGCATCGGATTCGTGTCGGTCCACTCATCGCTCGCCACTAGTGCCTCCGCGGCGCGTGCGGAAATGCCGGATTTCGGAAACTCATCCTCGGGAATCTCGAAGTTGAATTCATCGTACGGCGTAATTTTCTCGGCTGGTGTGGCCATCGCTCACTCCTATGTACGGTTCAATCAATGAACGTAGCGATCACAGCACCTTGTTCTTATCGAGTTTTTTTGCCGGACGCAGCGTTGTATCGTTCGACGTGTTCGGCCGGAAGCTGCCGGATGACGCGTCCGATCTGCACGTAGTCGCTCCCCGAATTAGCGCCTCAGGTCAGCATCATGACCAGGACCATCCCCCAGATCGTGAGTAGCGTGTTGCCGACCGCGTAGGTCACGGTATAGCCTAGTCCGGGCACCTGGCTCTTCGCGGCATCGCAGATCATGCCGAGCGCGGCAGTCGTGGTTCTGGCGCCTGCGCAGATCCCGAGCAGCAGCGCCGGATGGAACTTGAAGATGTACTTCGCGATGAACATGCCGAGGACGAGCGGCACGGTGGTAGCGAAGATGCCCCAAAGGAAGAGGCTAATGCCCAATTGCTGAAGTCCTTTGACAAAGCCGGGTCCCGCGGTAATACCCACGACCGCGATAAAAACGTTCAGGCCGACTGAGTTCATGAACCAGATCGTCGGTTCAGGAATGCGCCCGAAGGTCGGGTGGATCGCGCGGAACCAGCCAAAGATGATGCCGGCGATCAATGCGCCGCCTGCCGTCGATAGCGTAATGGGCACCGCGCCGATCTTGATGACGACGGCGCCGACCAGCGCACCGAGCGTAATCGCGAACCCCATGAAAGCGATATCGGCAGCATTCGTGGGCCGGTCGACCACGCCGAGCGCTTTCGCTGCTGCGCTGGTGTCCTGAGTACGGCCGACGAGCGTCACGGTGTCGCCACGATGCAACTCCGTGTTGGGTAGCACAGGGATGGGCGTTTCCGTCGCCCCGCGTTTGATCTTGCGAAGAAAGACTCCGCGCGCGCCAGGGAGTTTGCCGAGCTCGGCGAGCGTCTTGCCGTCTACCGCCTTGGCTGTGACGTAGATATCCACACCCTCAACGGGCACCGCCAGCAATTCCGGATCGTCGATTTCCGCGTCGCGTGGCCCCAGGAGCTGCACGAGTTGCTCGCGCCTTCCCACGATGGCGACGACATCGCCAGCATGCAGGACGTCGTCGATCCTGGCGTCCATGACTTCGCTGCCGCGTCGGATGCGCTCGATATATAACCGCACGCCTGTAGGCGATGCCGCCTCCGCCTGGCCGACCGTCATGCCGACTGCGGCGCCTCCTTCCGCGATGCGGTAGGCACGCAACTCGTATTGATGCCATGCCTGACCGGAACCGCCCATTTCCTTTTCACCACCGAACTGCGCTTCATAGTCCTTGCATGCGGCGACGAGGTCGATACGTAACAGTATCGGGCCGAGCGTCGCGAGGATCAGCGCGGAGCCGATGGTGCCGAATATGTAGGTCACTGCATAAGCGGTTGGCATTGCGTCGAGCAGTTGTTTGGTCTGGTCCGCGGGCAAGCCGACGCGATTGATCGCATCCGTGGCAAGGCCCATCGATGCCGAGATCGTCTGCGATCCCGCGAACAGGCCCGCTGCGGAGCCGACGGTATAGCCCGCGAGCTTCGCCGCCGCATAAGGCGCGGCCAGACACAGCAGGCATTGAACCACCGAGAAAATCGCTTGCGGCAGGCCATCCTTTGCAATACCGCGAACGAACTGCGGACCGACGCCGTAGCCGACCGCGAACAGGAACATCAGGAAGAAGACGGACTTGACGTTTGACGAGATGGTGATGCCCAACTGTCCAATCGCAATGGCCGCCAGCAACGTGGCCGTCACCGCGCCGAGACTGAAGCCGCGATAACTTTTTCCCCCAACCCAGTAGCCGATTCCCAAAGACAGAAAAATGGCAATTTCCGGGTAACTACGTAGCGTTGCAGTAAACCAGGACATGGGCACTCCCGCGTATGGGTGATTGTTTTAAACGGAGTACTAATAGGTGGGGGAGGGCCGCTCGCCATATCCGGCGCGGCCGGCGGAGTGCCGGATGCAATTGGATAAACACAGAGGGGCCGAGCAATTTCCGCTAGTAGTCTAGGATATAAAACGTGAAAGACAATTGTTGGTTGGGCGGATCACTGGCCGCTTCGTGGGGCGAGATACGGAAGCACGGTGGGACAGCTATGTCGAAGCATTGAAGCTGCAACTCAGGCCGGATGACGAGAAAATCGTGGATAGCCTGGTTGTGCTGCGGCACGCATCCACGCCGGGCTATAACGATCCGGGCTATCCGATCGAAGGGCGGCGCGCCCGTTGATTACGGCGCGCTGTTACGGCGAAGCAAAACCACGCAGGTTCGAGAAAGAGGCGCGCTGCGCCTCTTTCCGTCTGTGCGGCCGGCTGGCCGCTCGTGCTGGATCAATGCCGCACGATGATTGTTTGCGCATCGTCGGTGTCATCAAACGCGGTGTCTTGTGCGGACGCGCGTTTGCGGTTGACGGCTTGCGCGGTAGCCGCGGATTCGCCGTTCGCATCGGCAAGAAAACGCGTCGCCCGGCTTGCGCTGCTGCGGCTTTGAGTGAAGCCCGTGGCGTCGAGCGCGATCGCGTGGAAGAGTTCACGATCGCATTCGATCTCCTGCCGATACTGCTCGCCGGTGCTGACGAGCAACTCGAGCAGGGTCTGCTGGTCTTGTCTGTCCTCGCTCGTCACAGCAGGAGTCCTGCATATCGAGGCCGCAAGCGCAATCAGCTTGTCCAGTTGGCTCAACTGCCGGTTGCAGAGATCGAAGGTCGACAAGGCGAGCTTCTCGTACTGAAGTGCGTCGACCGGCGGGCGTGAAGCGGGTTGAGAGTTTTTAGCGTTTTTGCTCATGTTGCACTGTCCCAGTGTGTTGCTTGGATCGCCCGACACTCACCTGCAGTGGGTGTGCGGTGGGTATCGCAGGCTGCTTAAGCCGGTCGCCGGGTCTCGCCCGACGACGTGGTGATTGTAAATCACACCCGGCGGCTAGCTTTCAACCATGCAAGCTAAATGTTTGATTCTGGTTGTCTGATCGCATCAAGGTGTCGCTGTCACAAGCTGACAGACCGTATGTTTCGCTGAAATTTGGCTGTAAGTCACCGTTGCTAGAGTCCTTCAAAGCATTTTTTGCCGCTGGATGCCGGACCGTGTTCACACGCACGCATAAAGGACAAGAGCGACAACCATGAATACAATTCGTGCATGCTGGCTCATTCTGACACTGCTTTTCGCGAGCCCCGTCTGGGCGTTTCAGACGCGGGTCGTCACCATTCCCAGCGCCGCGATGCATCGGTCGTTCGAAGCGACGGTGGTGCTGCCGGACCAGTACGCACGCGGCAAGACGGCCGATCGCTTCCCGGTTGTCTATCTGCTGCATGGCTCCGGCGGTGACTACACCGACTGGACCGCGAATTCGCATATCGGCAAGCTCGCCGACCGCTATCACGTGATACTCGTGATGCCCGACGGCGGTCACGAGAGCTGGTATATCGACAGCCCCGTCGATCCCCGCAGCCGTTACGAAACCTATGTGGGCACGGAAGTGGTCGCGTATATCGACACGCATTTCCGCACGATCGCCACGAAACAGGGGCGCGCGATTACGGGTTTGAGCATGGGCGGATTTGGCGCATTGCGTATCGCACTGGATCGGCCGGATGCGTTCGGGGCGGCGGGGAGCATCAGCGGCGCGGTGGATCCGCGGGGTTGCGAGGATGAACCGGGTATCGACCAGGTGTTCGGCGATCCTGCCCGCCACGCCGACTTCTGGAACAACGAAGCCATCGTCGAGAACGCCCGCACGTTTGGCAATGCGCATATTGCGTTGACAATCGATTGCGGTGTGAACGACTCGCTAGTGCAATCGAACCGCATGCTGCATGCGCGGCTGGTTGAGTTGGGCGTGCCGCACGATTATGCGGAACGCCCGGGCGGCCACACCTGGAAGTATTGGGCCAACGCGGTTCAGTATCAGGTGCTGTTCTTCGCGAGTTCGTTCAGACGCAGCGGGGTAGCGGCGCAGACCTGAGGTGTGTGCCGCCATGGCACGTCACCCCTGTCACCGCTCGAGTTCCGCAAATAGCCAGTCCTGAAAGCTGCGCAACTTCGGCAAATCGGCACGCGACTTCAGCAGGTTCAGCGTATAGCCGTACACGCTGAGCCCTTCAAAGCCGAACGGCGCCACGAGCCGCCCCGTTTCCAGTTCGCGTTGCGCCAGCAGCAGGCTCTCCAGACACACCCCCAACCCGTCGACCGCGGCGCTCAGCGCCATGAACGAGCGGTCGAAACGCGGCCCCCGCCCAACGTCCAGCCGTATCTTGCGATGCTGCCGCATCCAGTCGCGCCAGCCGACCAGACAGCCCTCGCTATGGATCAGTGGATGGTGCTGCAAGTCCGCGACACTGCGCAGCGGAAAGTCGCCGGTCACTAGCGCCGGCGCGCAGAGCGGCACGATCGTCTCCGGCGGCAGTTCGAGCACCAGCGTGCCCGCCGGCTGAAGCTTGCGGGGGCCATAGCGGATGTCGATATCCACCGCTTCCGAAATTAGATTCACCGCCTCCGACGACGCATTCAGGCGCACGTCGATATCCGTATGCGCCGCGCTGAAGCGGGCGATGCGCGGCATCAGCCACTGCGTCGCAAAGCTCGGCGTGCTATGGATCGTGAGGATGTCGCTCTTCGCGACCCGGCCGATCTCGCGGGTGGCCGCCTCGATGCGTCCGAACGCTGCGGTGATTTCTTCAGCGTATTGCCGGCCGGAATCCGTGAGGATCACCGTGCGATGCAGCCGATGGAACAGACGAATGCTCAATTGCTCCTCAAGGAGCTTGATTTGATGGCTAACCGCGGAGGGCGTGACGAACAGTTCTTCTGCTGCGAGCGCAAACGACGAAAGCCGCGCGGCAGCTTCAAATGCCTGTATCGACTTGAGGGTAACGCGATTGTGCATGGCAGCATCAAGGTGAATTCAATTCATCTATCAGCCATCTTAATTCGTTTGAGCGCGTGTGTGCAGGAGATTACGCTTGAGTTACTGGCAGCGGCATCGAAAACGGCCCTGCAACCGACCCCTCGAGGAGACCACAGTGAACATCAGCGAAACCGCGCCTTTTCCGCAACTCGCGGAGCACGCCTACCAGATCCGCCGCAACGCGCTGCGCATGGGCGAGGTGCAAGGGCAGGGCTATATCGGCCAGGCACTCGACATCGCCGACGTGCTGGCCGTCGCTTACTTCCGCGCCATGCGTTATCGCGCCGACGATCCCGAATGGGAAGGCCGCGACCGCTTCCTGCTTTCGAACGGCCATTACGCGATCGCGCTGTACGCGGCGCTGATCGAGGCCCGCATCATCGCCGACGAAGAGCTGGAAACCTATGGCAGCGACGACAGCCGTCTGCCGATGTCCGGCATGGCGAGCTACACGCCCGGCATGGAGATGTCCGGCGGTTCGCTCGGGCAAGGTCTGACGATTGCGGTCGGCCGTTGCCTGGGGCTTAAGCGCAGCGGCTCCGACGCGTTCGTCTACACGTTGTTCTCCGACGGCGAACTCGACGAAGGTGCGGTATGGGAAGGGCTGATGTCCGCCGCGCACTGGAAGCTCGACAACCTGATCGCGATGGTCGACGTCAACAACCAGCAGGCCGACGGGCCGTCGTCGAGCGTCATGGCGTTCGAGCCGCTGGTCGACAAGCTGCTGGCGTTCGGCTGGTTCGTGCAGCGGGTTGACGGCAACGATCTCGCGGCCGTGGTCGCAGCATTCGACGTGGCACGCGCGCATCCGGAAGCGCAGCCACGCATCATCGTTTGCGATACGCGGATGGGCTGCGGCGTGCCGTTCCTCGAAGCGCGTGAGAAGAACCACTTTATTCGCGTCGATGCGCACGAGTGGCAACTCGCGCTGCAGGCGCTGGAAGCCGGGAGAACCGTATGAGCGCCGCCGTACCGAAACCACGTCTGAAGACTTCGGCGATGATCGCCTCGATCGCCGGTGAAGGGCAGCTCACCCGCTCGGCGCCGTTTGGCCATGCGCTGGTCGAACTGGCGCGCAACCGGCCCGAAGTGGTCGGCATGACCGCCGACCTCGGCAAATACACCGACCTGCATCTGTTCGCGAAGGAATACCCCGAGCGCTACTATCAGATGGGCATGGCCGAGCAATTGCTGATGGGCGCCGCGGCCGGCATGGCGCACGAAGGCTCACAGCCGTTCGTGACCACCTACGCGGTGTTCGCCGCGCGCCGCGCCTATGACTTCATCCATCAGGCGATTGCCGAAGACAACCTCGACGTCAAGATCGTCTGCGCATTGCCAGGCCTTACCACCGGCTACGGCCCGAGCCACCAGGCGGCGGAAGACCTCGCGCTGTTTCGCGCCATGCCGAATCTCACGGTGATCGATCCTTGCGACGCGCTCGAAATCGAGCAGATGGTGCCGGCGATCGCCGACCATCGCGGGCCGGTCTATGCGCGGCTTCTGCGCGGCAACGTGCCGGTCGTGCTCGACGAATACGACTACCAGTTCGAACTCGGCAAAGCGAAGCTGCTGCGCGACGGCGCCGAGGTGCTGATCATCTCGTCCGGGATCATGACGATGCGCGCGCTGGAAACGGCCAAGGCGCTCGCCGCCGACCGCGTCGACGTGGGCGTGTTGCATGTGCCGACCATCAAGCCACTCGACACCGTCACGTTGCTGCGCGAAGCGCGCCGTCCGGGCCGCCTTGTCGTGGTGGCGGAGAACCATACGGTGATCGGCGGGCTGGGGGAGGCGGTGGCCACGGTGCTGCTGACCAACGGCGTGACGCCGCCGTTCCGGCAGATCGGCCTGCCCGACGCGTTCCTCGACGCGGGCGCGCTGCCCACCTTGCACGAACGCTACGGTATTTCCACCGAGGCGATGTGCGACACGATCAAAGGCTGGCTGCGCTAGTCGCCCATCAGCGTTCGCAAGCGCCACATCCACGCGTAGCCACCGATAGCAAACCACGTAGCAAACCCTACGCTTCATATTCAGGAGATCCGCATCATGTCAGAGTCACGTCTTCTCGACGGCAAGGTCGCCGTCATTTCCGGTGGCGCGTCGCCGCGCGGTATCGGTATGGCGACCGCCCGCAAGTTCGCCGCGCACGGCGCACGTATCGCCATTTTCGATCTCGATGAAGCGGCCGCAGTCGAAGCCGCCGCGTCGATCGGCCCCGAACATCGCGGTTACGTGTGCAACGTGACCGACCGTGGCGCCTGCCAGGCCGCTGTCGAGCGCACTGTCGCCGATCTCGGTTCGATCGATATCCTGATCAATAATGCGGGCATCACGCAGGCCGCCAAACTGCTCGACATCGACCCGGCAAGCTGGGACCGCATTCTCGATGTCAACCTGCGCGGCGTGTTGTACCTGTCGCAAGCCGTCGTTCCGCAAATGAAGAAACAGAAGAGCGGTTCGATCGGCTGCATGTCGTCGGTGTCGGCGCAGCGCGGTGGCGGCATTCTCGGCGGCCCGCATTACTCGGCGGCGAAGGCCGGCGTGCTGGGCCTCGCCAAAGCCATGGCGCGCGAACTCGGCAACGACGGCATCCGCGTGAACTGCGTGACGCCAGGGCTGATCCAGACCGATATCAACGCGGGCAAGATCAGCGACGACAAGCGCGGTGAGATTCTCGCCGGCATTCCGCTGAACCGGCTCGGCGTGCCCGACGATGTGGCCGGCGCTTTCCTGTTCCTCGCGTCGGACCTGTCGTCGTATATCACCGGCGCGGTGATCGACGTGAATGGCGGCATGCTGATTCACGGCTGATTCACAACTGAATCCAGGCTGATTCAGGGCTGGTTTGGCGCTTAACCCGGTCCGGCAGGACGGGGCCGTCTGGCGGGAGGCCGGCGGCAGCGATGGAGACCTCGTAGTAGAGAACAGACCACCGTGGCGAGCGACACGTGCAGCCGCCACGGTTCAAATTCGAAAAACCATAACGACGCGCGATCCAGGTTTGGAGGAAGACACCATGACTACCCGTTCGAACGACCCGCAAGGCATCAACCGCCGCAGCTTTCTGAAGGCCGGTGCCGCCCTGTCCGCTGCCGTGCCGCTATGGAGCATCTCGCGGCGCGCGATGGCGGCCCCGGAGTTCTCATACAAGCTCGCGACCGGCCAGGACCCGACTCATCCGGTCAATATCCGCGCCCAGGAGGCGATCAATCACATCCGCGAGGCGACCAACGGCCGCCTCGACATCAAACTGTTTCCGCAGAACCAGCTCGGCTCCGACACCGATCTGCTTTCGCAGGTGCGCAATGGCGGCGTCGAGTTCTTCAATCAGGCTTCGTCGATTCTGGCCACGCTGACGCCCGCCGCGGGCATCGTCAATACCGGCTTCGCGTTCAAGGACTACGACGCGGTCTGGAAAGCGATGGACGGCGACCTCGGCAACTACGTCCGCGCGCAGATTGCGAAATCGGGCATCGTCTCGGTCAGCAAGGTCTGGGACAACGGCTTCCGGCAGATCAGTTCGTCGACCAAGGCGCTGCGCGCGCCGGCCGATCTGAAGGGCTTCAAGATCCGCGTGCCGCAGGCGCCGATGCTGACCTCGCTGTTCAAGGCGCTCGACGCGGGGCCCGCGCCGATCAACTTCAACGAGCTGTATTCGGCGCTGCAAACCGGCGTGGTCGAAGGGCAGGAAAATCCGCTGCCGATCATCGCTACCGCCAAACTCTACGAAGTGCAGAAGTACATCAGCCTCACCTCACACGTGTGGGACGGTTACTGGATTCTCGGCAACCGCGCCGCATGGGAGCGTTTGCCGGCCGATCTGCGCGCGATCGTCACGCGTGAGTTCGAAAAGGCCGCCATGCTGCAGCGCGCGGATATTGCGAAGCTGAGCAGCTCACTGCGCGTCGATCTGAAAGCGAAGGGCATTACGTTCGTCGATGTCGACCGCGAGGCATTCCGCGGCGCACTGGCCAAGACTAGCTTCTATCACGACTGGAAAGCCAAATACGGCGACGAGGCGTGGGGCCTGCTTGAGAAAACCGCCGGAAAACTGGGGTAATGCGATGACCTCGATCTCCTATTCGCACGAGCGGCAGCATCGGTTCGCCTGTGCGCTCGATTCCGCGCTCGGGCATCTGGTGGAGATTCCCGCCGCCTTGCTGGTGCTTGCGGAAATCTTCGTGCTGCTGGCCGGCGTGACGAGCCGTTATCTGCTGCACGAGCCGCTCGTCTGGTCCGACGAGCTCGCGTCGATGCTGTTCCTGTGGCTCGCGATGCTGGGCGCGGTGATCGCCTTGCGGCGCGGCGAGCATATGCGCATGACGGCGCTGGTCGGGATGGCGCCGCCGGGCGTGCGCGCCTTCCTCGACGTGGTCGCGATCGCCGCGCCGATCGCGTTCCTCGCGATGGTGATCGGCCCGGCGATCAGTTTCGCGCAGGACGAATCGTTTATCACCACGCCAGCGCTCGAACTGTCGAACTCGTGGCGGGCTGCCGCGCTGCCGGTGGGCTCGGCGCTGATGCTGCTGGTGGCCGTGGTGCGGCTCGCCCGCATGGGCAACTGGCGCCTGACGCTGGCCGCGCTCGCGACGGTCGGCATATTGGTGGTCGGCTTTATCGCGTTGGGACCGCTGCTGCGCGACCTCGGCAATATCAACCTGCTGATCTTCTTCGTCGGACTGGTGGCGCTCGGCGTGCTGAGCGGTGTGCCAATCGCGTTTTCGTTCGGACTCGCCACCTTCGGCTATCTCGCACTGACGACCAACACGCCGATGCCGGTGGTGGTCGGCCGGATGGACGAGGGCATGTCGCATCTGATCCTGCTGTCCGTGCCGCTCTTCGTGTTCCTCGGGCAGCTGATCGAGATGACCGGCATGGCCGCGGCGATGATCGCGTTCCTCGCGAGTCTGCTGGGTCACGTGCGCGGTGGGCTGTCGTATGTGCTGGTCGGCGCGATGTATCTGGTGTCGGGCATCTCGGGCTCGAAAGCCGCGGACATGGCGGCGGTCGCGCCGGTGCTGTTTCCGGAGATGAAAGCGCGTGGCGCGAAGCCCGGCGACCTCGTGGCGCTGCTGGCCGCCACCGGCGCGCAGACGGAGACGATTCCGCCGAGCCTGGTGCTGATCACGCTCGGTTCGGTAACCGGGGTATCGATCTCCGCGCTCTTCACCGGCGGCATGCTGCCGGGGATCGTGCTGGCGATCACGCTGTGCATCGTCGTGCAGTGGCGCTACCGGGGCGAGGATATGTCGGGTGTGAAACGCGCGACACGTGGCGAGATTCTGCGCAAGCTGATCATTGCGTTCCCGGCGCTGGCATTGCCGTTCGTGATTCGCGCGGCGGTGGTCGAAGGCATTGCGACGGCTACCGAGGTGTCGACGATTGGCATTGCGTACGCGGTGCTGGCCGGCCTGCTGATCTATCGCCGCTTCGAGTGGACGCGGCTGAAGCCGATGCTGATCGATACCGCGACTTTGTCGGGCGCCATTCTGTTGATCATCGGCGCGGCCACCAGCATGGCGTGGGCGTTGACACAATCGGGCTTCTCCGGCCAGCTCGCGCAGACCCTCGGCGCTTTGCCGGGCGGCGCGGCGATGTTCATGGCGGCTTCCATCTGCGTGTTCGTGATTCTCGGCAGCGTGCTCGAAGGGATTCCGGCGATCGTGCTGTTCGGGCCGCTGATGTTTCCGATCGCGCGGGCGATGCACATTCACGATGTGCACTACGCGATGGTAGTGATTCTCTCGATGGGCGTGGGGCTGTTCGCACCGCCGTTCGGTGTCGGCTATTACTCGGCGTGTGCCGTGAGCCGCATTCATCCCGACGAGGGCATGAAGCCGATCCTCGGCTATATCGCGGCGCTGATGGTCGGGTTGATCATCGTCGCAGCGGTGCCGTGGATTTCGACCGGTTTCCTGCATTGACGCTCTGACGCGCGAGGTTGCGCTGCTCGTAGCGCAGCCTCGTGCGATGTTCCGCCGCCGAGTCTGTTTCGTTTCGTCCCGATCCGTTTTGCTTGCCGCCGCCCTGCATGCCGGGGCGGCGTAGAGGAGCCTTTTGCCATGTCCACCACCGAAGCTCAGCTTGCCACACCGATTGCTTCGCCTGTTTCGCCTGTTCCAGTCACGCCTTCGCAGATGGAGGCATCGCCACCGCTTCAGCTCCCGCTGGCCGACGCGATCCGCTTCCTCTCGATCGATGCGATCCTGCGCGCCGGCGAAGGCCACCAGGGTGTGCCGCTCGGCATGGCCGAAATCGCGACTGCACTGTTCACGCGGCATCTGAAGTTCAATCCCGCCGCCCCGACTTGGCCCGATCGCGACCGCTTCGTGCTGTCCAACGGCCACGGTTCGCTGCTGCTGTATTCGCTGCTGTACCTGACCGGTTATGAGGCGATCGGCCTGGACGCGCTCAAGACGTTCCGCGAACTCGGCTCGCATTGCGCGGGACATCCGGAGTACGAGCCATCGCACGGTATTGAAGCCACCACGGGGCCGCTCGGCCAGGGCATCGCCAACGCGTTCGGCATGGCCGTCGCGGAAGCGTATCTCGCGGCGAAATTCGGCAGCGATCTTGTCGATCACTATACGTATGCTTTTGTCGGTGACGGCTGCCTCCAGGAGGGCATCGGCCAGGAGATGATTTCGCTCGCCGGGCATTTGCGGTTGGGCAAGCTGATTCTTTGCTGGGACGACAACCAGATCACCGACGACGGCAGCACCGCGCTCTCGATCAGCGAAGACGTGTGCGCGCGGTTTCGCGTGGCGGGTTGGCATGTGGTCGAAGTCGACGGTCACGATCTCGACGCGGTGTCCGCGGCACTGACGATTGCGCGCGCGGACCCACGGCCTTCGATGCTCGCATGCAAGACGGTGATCGGCCGTGGCATTGCACGTTTGCAGGGTCAACGCGGCGGTCACAGCGGCAAGCTGTTCCAGGCCGATGCCGACGCCGCGCGCGAACTGCTCGGCTGGCCGCATGCGCCGTTCGAGATGCCCACGGAAATCCTGAGTGCGTGGCGTGAAGCGGGCCGCCGCAGCAGTGAGAAATACCTCGCATGGCAGGCGCGCCTCGCTGCCTTGCCGGACGCGCAACGCGCCGAGTTCGAGCGGATTCAGGCGGGTCAGTTGCCGCAAGGCTGGCGCGACGTGCTCGACGATTACCGCAAGCGCGCGGTGGAACGCGACGAGCCTCAGCCTGGCATCACCGTGTCGGGCGAGATCAGCGACCTGTTCGCGCCGCTGCTGCCGGAGCGTATGGTCGGTTGCGCCGATCTGGAAGCGCCCACGGGCCACAAGCGCCAGTTGCACGCTTTCACCGCTCACGACCGCAGCGGCGCGTACGTCCACTGCGGCGTGCGTGAACATCTGATGGGCGCGATGGCCAACGGCATGGCCGCGCACGGCGGCGTCGTCGCGACTAGCGTCACCTACCTCGCGTTCTCCGATTATCAGCGCCCGGCCATGCGCATGGCAGCGCTAATGGGCTTGCCGGTGCATTACGTATTCAGCCACGACTCGATCGGCGTCGGCAAGAACGGGCCGACGCATCAGCCTGTCGAGATACTCGCCTCGCTGCGCGCGATGCCGAACATGCGGGTGCTGCGTCCCGCCGACGCGGTGGAAGCCGCCGAGTGCTGGGCGCTCGCGCTCGAGCATCGAAGCGGGCCGAGCACGCTGGTGTTCGCGCGCCAGGCATTGCCGCTGATGCGCCGCACGCATAGCGCCGAGTCGCTGTCGAGCCGTGGCGCGTATGTGCTCGCGGAGGCCGAAGGCGGACCACGTGTCGTGACCTTGCTGGCGACCGGCTCTGAAGTTGCGTTGGCGTTGCAGGCGCGCAGCCAGTTGCAGGACGAAGGCGTCGCGACCGCGGTGGTGTCGATGCCCTGCTGGGAGGTCTTCGACGAACAGGACGACGCTTATCGAGCAGCGGTTCTTGGCGCAGGGACGGTGCGAGTCGGCGTGGAAGCGGCGCTGCGCTTCGGCTGGGACAAGTACCTGGGCGAGCGGGGCGGCTTTGTCGGTATGAGCGGCTTTGGTGCTTCCGCTTCCGCGGAGACTTTGTATGAGCACTTCGGCATCACGGCGCAGCATATTGTCGCTGAAGCGAAGCGGCATCTGTAATCCACCGGAGACATGAGCATGCAAAAAATCGTTTTTCTCGACCGCGCCACACTCGCGCCGCAGATCGTCTTGCGCGAGCCACGTTTCGAACATCAACTGATCGAACACGATCGGACCACGCCGGAGCAATTGCTGCAAAGGCTCAATGGGGCATCGATTGCGATCACCAACAAGGTGGCGTTGACAAAAGAGGTCCTGGAGCAGTTGCCGGATCTGAAGTTCGTGGCGGTTGCCGCGACCGGCACGGATTGCGTCGATAAAGCCGCATGCGAGCGGCTCGGCATCGTGGTGAGCAATATTCGCGGCTATGCGATCAACACCGTGCCCGAGCATACCTTTGCGCTGATTCTCGCGTTGCGCCGCAATCTGATCGCCTACCGCGACGACGTGCTCGCCGGCGAGTGGCAGAAGTCCGGGCAATTCTGCTTCTTCACGCACGCAATTCACGATCTGGCCGGTGCACGGCTGGGCATTGTCGGCGAAGGGGTGCTGGGGCAGCGCGTGGCGGAAATCGGCAAGGCGTTTGGCATGACGCCGATGTTTGCGGCGCATAAGGGTAAGGATGGGCTTGGACCGCTCTATACGCCATGGGATGAAGTGCTTGCCACTAGCGACATCATTACGGTGCACAGTCCTCTCACGCCTCAGACACGCAATATGTTAGCGATGCCCGAGTTCCGCGCCATGAAGCGTAAGCCGTTGATCGTCAACACGGCGCGAGGCGGCCTGGTGGATGAAAGCGCGCTGGTGACGGCGCTCGATGAGGGCCTGATTAGTGGTGCCGGGTTCGATGTGACCGCGGGCGAGCCGCCGGCTGCGGATAATCCGCTGATGCGCGCGGCCGGGCGGCCGAATGTGATTCTGACGCCGCATGTGGCATGGGCTTCGGACGAGGCGCAGCAAAGTCTCGCGGATCAGTTGATGGATAACGTTGAGAATTTTGTCGGCGGCGCGCCGAGTAATGTGGTGCGAGGGGCGTATTGAACGGGGGGCTTTTCTCTTGATCAAGCATGCTCGCCGCCATTGCGCGGCGTCCTGGCGGGCAATCCAATCACACGCCCGGCAAAGCGGGCCGGCGGCAGCGCGGCATGCGCTTGCGCCAGGTCCCGCACCCGCGCTTCGACATCCGCATCAAACGGGGCGCTGCGCGGTGGCCCCGCTGTGTCCACATGCAGCAGCATCTGCTCGCCAGCCGCCACCGGCTCGTCTCCATCATCCGCAAACATCTCGAGATACAGATGCAGGCGCTTCCCGTCATGCCCCAGCACCCGCATATCGACGCGCACCTGCGCGCCTTCCTTGATCTCATGCAGATAGTTGAGATGCGCTTCGAGCGTATAGATCGACCGCTTGCGCGCTCGACGCATGGCATCGGGCAAGCCGATCTGATCGATCAATACATCGGTCGCGAAGCTGAAAATCAGCATATAGAACGCGTCGCGCAGATGACCGTTGTAATCGACCCATTCGGCGCGCACGGCATCGTGATAGCAGGGCAGCGAAGCGTTGTGCGGTGTGGGCATGGGTCTCCTTCGTTGATATAGGTGGGTTATTCAGCTGGCGAAGCCTCGACCAATCATACATAGCTGAGGCGAAAAAAAGCGGCCACGTCGAAAACTTCGACGTGGCCGTTTTTACATCAGCTTGCTTCAGATCCCGCCGACGCACATGTACTTGATGACGACGTAATCGTCGATACCGTAATGCGACCCTTCGCGGCCGAGGCCGGATTGCTTGACGCCGCCGAACGGCGCGACTTCGTTCGAGATCAGGCCGGTGTTGATGCCGACCATGCCGTATTCGAGCGCTTCCGCGACGCGCCAGACGCGGCCGATATCGCGGCTATAGAAGTACGACGCGAGGCCGAATTCCGTATCGTTGGCGAGGCGAATGACTTCTTCGTCCGAGGAGAAGCGGAACAGCGGCGCGAGCGGGCCGAAGGTTTCATCGCGCGCGACTTTCATGGCCGGCGTGACATCCGCGAGCACGGTCGGCTCGAAGAAGCCATGACCGAGCGCGTGACGCTTGCCGCCGGTGATGATGCGTGCGCCTTTGGCGAGGGCGTCTTCGATATGCGATTCGATCTTGAGCACAGCGGCTTCGTTGATCAGCGGACCTTGCGTGACGCCGTCATCGGTCCCGCGGCCGACCTTCAGTTGTTCGACGGCGTCGCGCAGTTTCGCGGCGAACGCGTCATAGACTTTATCGTGCACGTAGAAGCGATTCGTGCAGACGCAGGTCTGGCCGCTATTGCGGTATTTCGACGCGATGGCGCCCGCGACTGCTGCATCCAGGTCCGCGTCTTCGAAGACGATGAAGGGCGCGTTGCCGCCGAGTTCGAGCGACACTTTCTTGACGGTCGGCGCGCACTGCGCCATGAGCAGACGGCCGACCGGGGTGGAGCCGGTGAACGACAGTTTGCGCACGATCGGGTTGCCGGTCATTTCCGCGCCGATGGCTTTCGGCTCACCGGTGACGACGTTGAACACACCGCGGGGTACGCCGGCGCGTTCGGCCAGCACGGCGAGGGCGAGTGCGGACAGCGGCGTAGCTTCAGCCGGTTTGACGATGATCGGGCAACCGGCGGCGAGGGCGGGGCCGACCTTACGGGTGATCATGGCGGCCGGAAAATTCCACGGCGTGATGGCTGCGCAGACGCCGATCGGTTCTTTCGTCACGACGATGCGTTTGTCGCCTGCCGGCGTGGGAATGGTGTCACCGTTGACGCGTTTGCCTTCTTCGGCGAACCATTCCAGGAATGAGGCGGCGTACTGGATTTCGCCTTTTGCTTCGGCGAGGGGTTTGCCTTGTTCCGTAGTGAGAATTTTTGCCAGGTCGTCGGCGTGCTCCAGCATGAGGTCATGCCATTTTCTTAATATCGCTGCGCGGTGCTTGGCGGTGGTGGCTCGCCATGCTGGCCAGGCGGCGTTTGCCATGTCGATCGCACGGCGGGTTTCTGTTGTGCCCATGCGGGGCACTGTGGTGATGGTTTCGCCTGTAGCGGGATTCTTGACCTCGAAGGTCGAGGTGTCGTCGGCGGTTTGCCATTCGCCTGCTATGTAGGCTTTTGATTTTAGGAGAGTGGGGTCTTTTAGGATTAGGTTTGGCATTTGGGGTTTTTGCTCCGCAAGGGGTTATGGTTCTGATTCGTGATTTCTTTTTTTGCCTTTGGCGGCGGCGTTTTTCTTGTGCCTGCGGCGTTGGTGTTTCCTTGTTCTGGCTTTTTGGGTGTTTCTATTCTTATTGGTCTATTAGTGTTCCCCCTGTGCGGGGGGCACCTACTTTTCTTTGCCGCCGCAAAGAAAAGTAGGCAAAAGAAAGCGGCTCCAACCGCTAATTTTTAAGCGGCTCCCCTGGCTTGGAGGGTGTCGTGGCTCCGTAGAGATTGGGCCTGCGCACCTTCTCGCGTGAGTGACCAGGCCGTCATACCTCCGGCGGCGCTGCGCGCGCCGAGGCGGTACTTCGTCAAACCACTTCGTTCTTTTTGCGCTCGCGGTGGGCAAAGCGCCGCGGATTGCATCAGCATCGTTCGGCTTCCCGCCGAGGCGAAGCCGATGGCCCCCACCGCGCGCAAACGAAGCACCTGGTTTCCCCGGTGGACCCATCCGCGACGCACGCAGTGCGGAGTGGGAGCGAATGACGGCTGTGTCACGGGCGCTTATGGACCGAGATGTGATCCGTTAATCGGACCACGATCCCCTCCAAGCCAGGGACCCCACTTAAGAGTTGGCGGTTTGAGCCGCTTTCTTTTGCCTACTTTTCTTTGCGGCAGGCAAAGAAAAGTAGGTGCCCCCCCGCACAGGGGGAACGCTAATAAACCAATAAGAAAAGAAACGCCCAAGAAAGCCAGAACAAGGCCAGCGCCGCAGGCACAACAAACAGCTCCGCGTGGGCAAAAAAACCTTAAACCGCTACAGCAACAGCATCCTTAATCACATCTTCAATAATGGCGAGAGCCTCATCGAAGATAGAATCCTGAATAGTAAGAGGAAACAGAAACCTGACTACATTCGAATAAACACCACAAACCAGCAACAACAAACCCCGCTCCAGCGCACGCGCCTGCACCCGCTTGGTGAACTCCGCATCCGGCTCGGTACCCCCTGCCTTGCAGAACTCAACCGCCACCATGGCCCCCGGCCCACGCACATCCGCAATCTGCGGAACTTCGCTCTGAAGTGCGATCAGCTTCGCCTTGATCCGGTCCCCCAACACAGTAGCCCGCTCGCAGAGCTTCTCTTCATCGATGATATCGAGCACAGCATGCGCGGAAGCGACAGCCAGCGGGTTACCCGCATAAGTCCCCCCCAGGCCGCCAGGCGCCGCGGCGTCCATTACGTCAGCACGCCCAACTACACCCGACAACGGCATGCCGCCGGCCAGGCTCTTGGCCATCGTCATCAGATCAGGCACGACATCGTAGTGGTGCATCGCAAACAACTTGCCGGTGCGCGCAAAACCGGTCTGCACTTCATCGGCAATCAGCAAAATGCCATGCTCATTGCACAGCTTGCGCAGCGCCCGCACAAACTCGGCCGGCGCCGGATAAAAACCGCCTTCGCCCTGCACCGGCTCGAAAATAATCGCGGCCACACGCTTCGGATCGATGTCGGCCTTGAACAGGTACTCGATCGCCTTCAGCGAATCGGCCGTCGTCACGCCATGCAGCGGGTTCGGGAACGGGGCATGGAAGACGTCGGACGGGAATGGCCCAAAGCCAATCTTGTACGGCGCAACCTTGCCAGTCAGCGCCATGCCCATCAACGTGCGGCCATGGAAACCGCCGGTAAAGGCAATCACGCCCGGGCGGCCAGTCGCGGCGCGCGCAATCTTGATCGCGTTTTCGACGGCTTCGGCACCCGTCGTGAAGAAGGCGGTCTTCTTCGGATAGTCGCCCGGGGCGCGCGCATTGATTTTTTCAGCCAGCTCGACATACGACGCGTACGGCACGATCTGATACGCGGTGTGCGTGAAATGATCGAGCTGGTCGCGGATCGCAGCCAGAATCTTCGGATGACGATGGCCCGTGTTGCACACCGCAATGCCGGCCGCGAAGTCGATGAAACGGCGGCCTTCGACGTCCCACAATTCGGCGTTCTCAGCGCGCGCAGCGTAGAAATCGCACATCACCCCAACGCCGCGCGGCGTGGCGGCATCCTTGCGGCTCTTCAGTTCTGCATTCTTCATCGTCATCTCCTTCGCTCCTCAGTTTTGCGGACGCCGCGCGCACAGCGCAGCACATGCAGCGACTATAATGAGATTTGGCTCTTAACTTCAGAGCCATTTCAATAAAAATGTAGGAGCCAATCATGCGCGCGAGCGTTTTGTCCGACTGGCTGGCGCAGCGCCTCGATCGTGGCAACGGCCAGCCGATCTACCGGCAACTGCACCGCCTGTTGCAGCAGGCGATCCTGTCGCGCGAATTGCCGCCGGGCAGCAAAGTGCCGTCCTCGCGGTTGCTGGCGCAGGAACTCGGGATCGGGCGCAACACGGTGACGCAGGTGTACGAGCAGCTGGTTCTGGAAGGTTACGTCAGTTCGGCGACGGGCCGCGGCACTTTCGTCGCCGATAGCGCGCCGGACGAAATCGTCGGCGTGCCAGATGCCGAGGCGCCGCAGGCGCGGCCCGAACCCCTGCCGCTGCAGGCCAGGCGCGCGCTCTCCACGCGCGGCGCGCGGCTGATCGCCGGCGCGGGCGTGTCGAAGCGTCAATGGGGCGCGTTCATGCCGGGTGTGCCGGACGTCACGAAGTTTCCGGCGCGCGTGTGGAGCCGTCTGCATAACAAGTATTGGCGCCGGCTGCGTCCGGACCTGCTGACCTACGCGCCGGGCGGCGGTCTGGCCTCGCTGCGGCACGCGCTGGCCGACTATCTGCGTACCTCGCGCTCGGTGCGCTGCACGCCCGAGCAGATCATCATCACGACCGGGATTCACCAGTCCGTCGATCTGGCCGTGCGCCTGCTGTCCGATCCGGGCGACCTGATCTGGACCGAAGACCCGTGCTACTGGGGCGTGCGCAGCGTGTTGCATGTCTCGGGTCTGCAATCGCGGCCGATCGCCGTCGACGAAGAAGGCATCAATCCTTCCGCCGACGATCTCGCGCAGCCGCCGAAGCTGATGCTCGTCACGCCGTCGCATCAATATCCGCTCGGCATGGTGATGAGCCTCGCGCGGCGCCGCATGCTGCTCGAATACGCGCGCCAGAACCAGTGCTGGATCATCGAGGACGACTACGACAGCGAATACCGCTACGGCAGCCGGCCGCTGGCGTCGCTGCAAGGTCTGGATACGTCGGGGCAGGTGATTTACGTGGGCAGCTTCGGCAAGACGCTGTTTCCCGGGTTGCGCATCGGCTACCTGGTCGTGCCCGAGGCGCTTGCCGAGAGCTTTGCGACCGCGAGCGCCGAACTATATCGTGAGGGCCAATTGCTGCAACAGGCGATGCTGGCCGAGTTCATTGCGGAAGGGCATTTCACCTCGCATATCCGCAAGATGCGCACGCTTTACGGCCAACGGCGGCAAACGCTGCTCGATGCCGCAGCGCAGCGATATGGCGATGCGTTGCCGGCCGTGGGCGGCGATGCCGGTCTGCATCTGGTGATGCAGTTGCCCGCAGGCAGCGATGACCGCGCCGTGGCGATGGCGGCGCTGGAGCGCAATATCGTCGTGCGGCCCTTGTCGGGCTATTACGCGGAGCCGTCGCAGGCGCCGTCGGGTTTGTTGATCGGCTATGCGTGCGTGCCCGACGAGGAGATTGCGCCGGCCTTCAATACACTCGCCGACGCCATCGACGAGACGCTCGTGCAGTTCGCGTGATCCTCGCAATTGCATGTCCTCAAAGCGAGGGCATCGAGCGCCAGCCGCATCGAAAGTTTACACAATGATTGGGAGTACGGAACGCAAGGGCCATAGACCGCCGGGAAATGCGACGGCGCCGATTATTCCAATCCCATTGCATGTGACAACGTCTTGAATTCGTTGAGCGTTTTGTCACGCGCCGCGTCCACGCGATCCTTATACGCCATCACGTCGTCGTATCGCACGCGCCGATGCGTATTCACTTTCCGGAACGGAATCTCCTTCCTTTCAAGTAGCTGTACGAAGTGCGGTCGCGAAATATTAAGCAGGTCGGCAGCTTCCTGCGTGGTCAGCTCGGCATGAATGGGGATGATCGATATGGCGTTGCCCTGGCCGATCTGCATGAGAATGTCGACCATGAGACGCACGACCGACGTGGGCAGCTCCACGCTAAGCGTTTCGCCCTGGTCGTTCGTGAAGTGGAACTGTTGCGTTTCGGCATGGCTTGAAAGTACGACTGACAGGTTTCGACTACAAGTTCGGGCGAGCCTGGCATCCTGCTCTGAGGGCAGCGGCGTGGGGTGCATGGACGTGTTCATCGTACGCCTCCCTCTCTATTTCAATATTTTAGATCGAAATATCGAAATCACAATGAACGAAACGAGCCGCAGACGTGCCCTGCACTGCAGCGTCAAATCCGGATCAACACTGCGCCTAACGTGACTAGCGCGCACGCAATGATGCGTCGCGTGGTCAGTTTCTCGCGCATGAACAGCCAGCCGATCAGCACCGCGAAAATCGAACTCAATTCGCGCAGCGCGGAGACCATCGCAATTGGCAGATAGCGGTACGCCTCGATGATCAGGCAGTACGCGGTCAACGCAAGCGCGCCGGCCATCATACCCTTGAGCACCACCGCGCGGCCGATGAACAGACCCCTGGCGCCGCCGCGCCAGTGCCAGGCAAGCAGAAACTGCGGGATGTTCCAGATCAGATAGACCCACATGATGTAGCTCAGGCCGTTGCCCGCCACACGTGCGCCGATTCCGTCGACCACCGAATACGTCGAAATGAAGAAGCCGGTGAGCAGCGCGAACGGCACGCTTTCACCGGAAAAGCGCATGCCGCGCCGGAATGCCAGCGAGACAATGCCGATCGACACCAGCGCCACGCCGGCCGCCGCCAGCGGTTTGAGGGCTTCGTGCGCGAACACCAGCGCGCCGACGAACACGAGCATTGGCGAAAGGCCGCGCGCGATCGGATAGATCTGCCCGAAGTCGCCGCTCTTATACGCGCGAATTAGCGCCAGCAGGTAGCCGAATTCGAGCACCACCGACGCAAGAACGTAGGGCCATGCCGCCGGTGCGGGCAGGGGCAGGACGACCACGCCGACCGCGCTGACGGCGATATACGGAATCGCCATCATGCCGAGCAGCCACACTCGATCTTCGGAGAGATGCAAAAACGCGTTCCAGGTGGCGTGCAATAGGGCCGACAGCAACACCAGCAAGACGACAAAGGGTTCCATCGAAGATCAGAAAGGGGGAAAAGAAGGCCTGGGTGGCGGCCGCAAGCACGTGATTATTCCAGCAGAACGCGGGAATGGAGGATTGGACGAGTAAAAAGAAGGGGCTTTATGTGCAGGAAAGCGGCGATTTGTGGCGTCGAAACGACGCCGCAAAAAACGCTGCAAGGCACACATACGCATGGCGTAACGCAAGCCCCGCGCGGTCGTTGGCGAGGCTGCATGTCGCCAACGACCGAACTACAGGAACCAAGGCTCAGGTCACGCGTTCGCGCAGCCGCGCGGAAGCCAGATCGATCACCGTCACGACCACGATCACCATGATCATCACCGCGGCCGTCTGCGCGTAGTTGAACGAGCGGATCGCTTCGTACAGCACCACGCCGATCCCGCCCGCGCCGACCATGCCGACCACCATCGCCGAGCGCACGTTCGATTCGAAGCGATACAACGCGTACGAGATCCACAACGGCAGCACCTGCGGCAGCACGCCGTAGATGATTTCGTCGAGACTGGTTGCACCGGTTGCGCGCACGCCCTCGGCCGGACGCGGATCGATTGCCTCCACGGCTTCGGCGAACAGCTTGGCGAGCACGCCGGTGGTGTGCACCCACAAGGCCAGCACGCCGGCGAACGGACCCAGGCCGACTGCGACGATGAACAGCATCGCGAACACCATTTCATTGATCGCGCGGCACGCGTCCATCATCCGGCGCATCGGTTGTACGACCCACATCGGCGCCATGTTGTGCGCGGACATCAGCCCGCATGGCACCGCGCACACCAGCGAGAGCGCCGTGCCCCACACCGCCACCGAGAGCGTCACATACATCTCGTGCAGGTAGGTGCGCCATTCGGTGAAGTCGGGCGGGAAGAAGTCCTTGGCGAACTGGCCCATGTTGCCCGAGTCGCTGATGAGGTCGAGCGGGCGCATGTCCGCGCCATGCCATGCTCCGCCTAATACAGCGAGCACCGCGATCCAGCCCACGAGCGACAACCAGCTGCGTTTGCCCGCGCCCACTGCCGCTTGCCGCGCCGCCTGCGCGGCGAGCGTTTCGCTCGCGCGGGCAGGCGGGGTGATCAGATCAGCTGTGTTCATTGCTTCGATTGCGTGGTGTTGAGCGCGCCGAGCTTCGCATCGAGCGCGGCCAACTGGGTCTTGCGCTCGTCATCGGAGAGATGCGTGTCGCTCTCGATCTTCTGCTTCTGCTGGAACAGGACGACCTGGCGAATCGGCAGCAACTGCGCATCCGACGATGCCGCGAAGCCGCTATAGCCGGTAATCGCCGCCATCACGGCTTTTTCATGCGGATCGGTCTTCGCGTAGTTCACGAAGAAGTTGCGCAACTTGTCCTTGGTCGCCTGCGGCAAGTCCTTGCGCCACACCAGCGGGTCCGACGGAATCAGCGGCGAAGTCCACAGCACGCGCACTTGCGCGAACTTGTCCGGATGCTGCGTCTTGAGCGTATTGAGCAGGTCGGTGTTACAGGTCGCGATGTCGATCTTGTTGTTCACCACAGCGAGCAGATTCGCTTCGTGGCTCGAAGGCAGCACGGCTTTGAACGAAGTATTCACCGGCGCATTGTGTTTGGCGAACAGGTAATAGCCGGGGATCAGCGTGCCCGACGTGGAGTTCGGATCGCCGAAACCGAGCGTGACTTCCTTGGTATTCCTGAACACGTCGTCGAGCGTTTTGAAGCGGCTGTTCACGTTGGTGAGCAGCACCGAGTTATAGCCGGCTTCGCCGTTCGCATACAGGATCTTGGCGAACACTTCGCCTTGCGAGCGGTCTACGGCTTCGATCGCCGAGGCATTGCCAAAATAGCCGACCTGGACCTTGTTAAAACGCATCCCTTCGATGATGCCGGCGTAGTCGGTTGCGAAGAATGCTTTGACGTTCAGGCCAGTTTGCTTGTTCATGTCGGCGATCAGCGGTTCCCAACGCTGTTTCAGCACGGAGGACGAATCGGTCGAGATGATGCCGAGGTTGATGTCTTCAGCTTGTGCGGTGGCGACGCAGGCGAATGCGGCGGCGCCGACGGTCAGCGTGATCAATGAACGCAGGAATTTCATCGGTAAAGATCCGGTTGAGTGAGCAGAAGGGCTAGGCGCGCTCAGCTTGAGTGCGCTGGATTGAGGGCGAACGCGTAACGCGTCGAAGAGGGCAGCGCGACGTCCTGCACAGGCGCGCCGTTTTCGGCTCCGGCAGGGCCGTTGGGCGCAAGGTCGGCTTCATTGCTGAGCGAGTCGTCGAGCAGTTCGCGGACATCGTCGCCGTAAAGTTTCTTCAGCAGCGCCGGCGTGAGCGCGGCGGAGGGGCCGTCGTAGACCACCTTGCCGCGCCGCAACGCCACCGTTCGCGGGCAATACTGCATGGCGATGTCGACCTGATGCAGGGACACCAGCACCGTCAGTTGATGCTCGATATTGAGCGTGCGCAGCATGTCCATCACGCGGCGCGACGATTCGGGGTCGAGCGAGGCGATCGGTTCGTCGGCGAGCACGATGCGCGCGCGTTGCACCAATGCACGCGCCAGTGCCGCGCGCTGCTGCTGGCCGCCGGAGAGATTGGCGGCGCGCTCACGCGCATGTTCGGCGATGCCGACTTCGGTGAGCGCGGCCATCGACAGCGCCCGCTCGGCACTTGGAAACCGCCCGCTCAGGCGGCGCCACAGCGGCAGGCGCGCGAGCGCGCCGATCAGCACATTGCTTTCAACCGTGAGACGGTTCACCAGATTGAATTGCTGGAACACGAAACCGATATCGCGGCGAATGCGGCGCACTTCGCGCACGATGCGGCCGTTCTGCTGAATCGGCCGGCCGAGAATTTCAATCTGCGACGGCTGCGCATCAGAGGCGGTGAAGCCCGCGATATGACGCAGCAACGTCGACTTGCCCGAACCCGATGCGCCGATCAACGCCACCATTTCGCCGGGCTGAACGCGCAGATCGATTTCGTCCAGTGCCTTGCGGCCATTGCTGAACGTCTTGCTCAGGCGTTCGATACGAATTGCTTCCATGAGTACCCCTTGATGCATCCGGCCATTGCCGGCATGTGTGGGGCACATTCTAGGAAGCGTCTGTGACGGTTGAGTGAAGGCATCGCAACGTCTAGACGACTATATCTTCTTTTGTCTTTTTTGCGGCACCGGAAAGACAGATCGAAGTCATTCGCTGGAATGAAAAATGACACCCGTATGACATGCTGCGATCTTGCCAACTCTGGCAAACCTGCAGTCCGAACTCTGGCGATGCTAATCCGTGCGTCGCGAAGCGTGCGACGTGACTTGTCGATCTGGTGTGGGATGTCGTGCGAATGATGGCGGTAGATCTGAAACCTGCGGCACTTTAGCGCTTTCAAAAAACTTCACGTTGGCTAACTATGCGTTAATGAAATGTAGAAATGCATCGCTACCGAATACTTACACGTTTTATCCGGACAAAGTCGCCGTGCCAGAAGTCAGTGGTTCTATTAAGCGTGGGATTTTAAATCAAAGAAATACCGTTTGATCGCGTTAGTTTGCTCGGGTAATCCGTACAGGGTCAACCATGATTTCCAGTCGGCAAAAATTGAGACGTGGGTTCCGTCTATATTTCAGGATTAAAAGTGAAAGAAGCGAAAATTATCAGATTGGTAGGGTCTCTACTATTGATGTGCGGACTCGCCATCTCGACGGCCAAGGCCGGGAGCATGGATATAAAGGTATCCCCGGTCGCGGCCGTGTTCAATAAATTTGATTCGCTGAAATTGAATGGCATCTATTACATTGGTGAGTCAAATCTTGATGATATCAAGGAATTGTCGAAAATCAGGGGAATGATTTTTGATGAAGGACGCCGATATTTTATTGATTTCAGCAGGTTGAGTGCGTCACGAAAGAAAGAAGCGAGGCAGGCTCTCGAACAGGCCCTGGGGGTTAGTTTT
This sequence comes from Paraburkholderia fungorum, assembly GCF_046027215.1. GTDB lineage: Bacteria > Pseudomonadota > Gammaproteobacteria > Burkholderiales > Burkholderiaceae > Paraburkholderia > Paraburkholderia fungorum_D. Next base: position 250,791 of record NZ_JAQQEN010000002.1, read on the forward strand.
CCTGATAACTGGTTATTTATTGGTCAGTACAAAAATGAGCTCATTTATACCCCGCTCCGCAGCCTGGATGACCCTGCCTTGGAAGTCGCAGTCAATCGCAGTGAAAAACAGGCGATGCCACCAAGGAACAAGCGGAACTTGACCACTGCGCCGATTGCGAATCAACCGACGCTTCCTCACGTATCATTTTATGTGGATGTCAATCGCCGGATTAGCGATAAAGAATGTACGTTTCCGAACTCGATATTTTGGAAGCACGGTAGCCGGAGTTTTTGTAAAAATGCCAATATATCGCTTGTCTATCGTGTAAATTTAATCCGCTCGCTTGTATTCGGATCAGGAGGATCTTCAACGCCAGATGCAAAATTGGTCCGGATCTCGCTGGATGATCAATCGACGGGGGCGGGAATTCAGCTGAACGATCGGGACCTGACCTGGAGGAGAAGCACCGCAAACTATGCGGTCATGGATGGATGGGAGGCCGGTCATTCAACGGATGCGATTGCAAAAGATTACACTTTTACGCTCAAGGCGATTGACGGTGCGGCAAAAAATGGCCAATCCACATCCATTCTGAAAACGTATCCAGCTTCAAACCTGAATGTAAAATATGAGAACAGGGATATTTCTGGCTTCGAAATTGGTGTTACTGGCGGGATTGAAGTGAACAAGGATGGCCCGAAAGCAAAATTGGAACCCAGATTTTCATATAAACAGGATCGATGGTTGACTTATCACACAGAGGATTATCGCGTCGTGCGGTCGTCGCCCAATGAAAAACAGGTTTCATTTGTGTGGGAGCGACAGCAATACCCCACTGCCGATTCACTATTGAACGTAAAAACCAGTCCGATATGGGATACGTTTTACCCAATTGATAGAACGCGAATTAGTCCGATTGGGTACAGGGGATTTACGCCGAATTTTGATGTGATTTTCAAGGCGCCGCCTGATGCAAAAGGAGTGACAACATTCTCCATGCAATCATCAGTTTTGTTGTGGGCAATTTACGATGGGGTCTATAAGCATTATTATCTGGTTGGTTCTCACAAATCATACCAGGGACAGGATGGCTGGCAAAAATATCGAAGAATCTCGGAATTTTCATACTTTGACGTGAACTGGAATCACCCGGTTTTTACTGGCGGGCGCCCTGTCAATCTTCAATTGGGCGGGCAAAATAATGCCTGCATCGCATTTGGTCAGGAGGGCCGGGTGACTGTGGAAACCTGCGATCTAAAAAGTCACGCGCAGTCGTTCATTTACGATCAGTACGGTCGATATGTGAGCGCGAGAGATACCGGAAAATGTCTGGACGGTAACGACTTGCGATTATTTAGATCGTGCGATGCGAGCTTGAGTCAGCGCTGGAAGTGGAAGGGTAATTCTGAAATGTTGGAGAACGATTATCTCAAGAGTAGCTTTCTGGCGTACAACGCGAGTAACAACCAGGTTACCCTTGCCAGTTCAAGCTCCCCGAACGTAAGCATGCGGATACTCACAAAACATACGGACATATTCAGTAGGTAAGCCCACATGTTCTGCCTGTTTGAAATTGACCGATGACGCGGGGGATTTGGCTACGGGCTCTTTCGCTCACTGCGATGCCTCTGCAAGCAGGTTGGCCGCCTGGCTTGCCGTAATACAGCTCGCAACGCCCTTCGCATCGAGTGCGATCATCTGGGACAAGTTGCAGGCGCATTCGAGTTCCTGCTGACAACGCTTCATCGTGTCCACCAGCAATTCAAGGCGCGTCTAACGGCGTCGTCCTTCTTCGACGGTGATAGTAGGATTCCTGCACATATAGAATGAAAGTGTGATCAAGGTATTCAGTTGATCGGAGATGAAGCCAGGCCTCTCGTGATCGGCGTGCAGGCGCAGCTCACAAAACACCTCGAGCTGTGAGGTAAAGAGCCCTGGCAGTGAGCCTCGAGGCTACAAGGTGGGGAGAACTCCGTCGAACCTGTCGGGCCGATGCCAGGGGAAAGGTCCGAGTGACTAGCGGGTCTTCGTACTCGTGAGCCCGCCTTGTTACCGACGTGGACGTGAAGTCGATGCCGACCGGCAGGAGCAGGATGAATCGAGAGGTTCATGTCTGGTTCTGTGAGAGCTTAAGAGGCGGTTGCTCTGGGCGACTCGATCCATTGACTATCGACGTGCAGCAGCAGACGCTCTGCCGACTGTCGAACGAAAAATGACACCCGTATGACACGATTCGCATGAGCGTCAGTTGGCCGCGCATGATTGCATGCAGCCAGGCTATATTGCGTCATTCCGGTGTGCCGTCCCCAATAACCTTGCAGTTCCCTTCGGCGTCGTCATGCAGCCTTTGAGCTTCCTTCCCGACAGTTTTGCGGAGTACGAAGATCTCAGGGCGATCCTCGAGCAGGGCAGCGCCAGCTTCGAGATCCGGACCGTCTGCGAGACGGCAGTGCGCGGCCGGCAATTCGCCGTGTACACCGCGAGTATCGGATCGACCGACCCGCACGCACCGGCCATCGGCTTTTTCGGCGGCATTCACGGGCTCGAGCGGATCGGTTCGCAGCTCGTGCTCGACTACATGCGCGCTTTGCTGGCGCGGCTCGAATGGGACGAACTGCTGGTGCGGCAGTTGCAGTCGATTCGTCTGATCTTTATGCCGATCGTCAATCCGGGCGGCATGTGGGCATCCACGCGCGCCAATCCCAACGGCGTCGATCTGATGCGCAACGCGCCGCAAGATGCCGACGAGCGCGTGCCGCTGCTGGCGGGCGGGCAGCGCGTGGGCGCGTGGCTGCCGTGGTATCGCGGCGAGCGCGGCGCGCCGATGGAACCGGAAGCCGCTGCGCTCCTGAATGTGGTCGAAACCGAACTGGCCGCGCGGCCCCTGAGTATCGCGCTCGATTGCCATTCCGGGTACGGCTGGAGCGACAGCATCTGGTTCCCCTATGCGCGCACCCGCAAGCTGATGCCGCATCTGCCGGAAATGTACGTGCTGAAAACCATGTTCGAGCGCGCGCATCCGCATCACGGCTACGCGTTCGAACCGCAGAGCCATCAATATCTGTTGCATGGCGATCTATGGGACTGGGCGTACGACCGCGCGCCGGCCGCCAACGTATTCCTGCCCATGACGCTCGAACTCGGCTCGTGGCTGTGGATCAAGAAGAACCCGCGGCAGCTGTTTTCACGTCAGGGCATGTTCAATCCGGTGAAAGCGCATCGCACCGAGCGCGTGTTGCGGCGTCACGCAAATCTGCTCGACTTTCTGGCGCGTGCGGCGTTCTCGTCGCAGCGTTGGCTGCCGCAAGGCAATCGTCGCGAGCAACTGCTGCAAAGCGCAATCGATCATTGGTATCAAACGGAACGCGCATGAGCACGTGGATTCTGTTGCGCGGACTGACGCGCGAAACGCGCCACTGGGGTCGCTTGCCGGATGCGCTGCGTGACGCGGCAGGCGGCGGTAACGCTGAGCGCCTGCTGCTGCTCGATCTGCCGGGTAACGGCGAGTTCGCGAACCTGCGCGCGCCGGCGGCTGTGGCGGATATGGTGGGCTTTGTGCGGATTGCTGCTTTGCAAAGCGGCGTGGCCGGCCCGTATCGCTTGCTGGCGATGTCGCTCGGCGGCATGGTGGCGACCGATTGGGCGCAGCGGCATCCCGGCGACATCGAGCGGCTCGTGCTGATCAATACCAGCATGCGGCCGTTCAGCCGCATGGCGGAACGACTGCGCCCATCGGCATGGCCAGACTTGCTCGGGGTTGCGGCGCATTGGCGCGACGCGCCGCGCGCGGAAAGCGGCATCCATCGGCTGACATGCAACAACGTGCAGACGCTCGGCGCCGATCTCGACGCATGGGGTGAGATTCGTCGCAGTGCGCCGGTGAGCCGCGGCAATGCCTGGCGGCAACTGTGGGCGGCGGCGCGCTTTCGCGCAGCGGCCGTGAAGCCGGCGTGCCCTGTATTGATCCTGTCATCACGCGCGGACAAACTGGTGAACCCCGTGTGTTCGGCGAAGCTCGCGGCCGCCTGGGGCGCCACGCATCGCGAGCACCCATGGGCCGGCCATGATCTGCCGCACGACGACCCGGTCTGGACCAGCGAACAGGTCCAGGCATGGTTGAAGCCGGACGCGGGCGACGCGGGCGCCACGCTTTAAACGGCGCGACAGGTGCCAGGCGGCAGCGGGTATAACCTAAGTGCGCTCGCGCGTCGCTTTCCGGCCAGCAGGTGCATAATTCCCGTTCAGACGATGCATGCGAATCAAGCGATACTCGCTCTTGCCACCCGCCAGGGGAGCTCATCATGCAAGCAAAGAATGAAGAAGCCGTCACGCACCTCCTGAACGACGTCATCGAATTTGCACGTGGGCGATTGCCCGAACCGGCCTTCCAGGTCGTCGAACCTTTTCTGCGGCACTACTACGATTTCGTCGACGCCGACGATCTGCAAAGCCGCGCAATCGCAGATCTTTACGGCGCGGCGCTCGCTCACTGGCAAACCGCGCAGCGCTTCGTGCCAGGCAGCGAAAGGCTGCGTGTCTATAACCCGATTCTCGAACAGCACGGCTGGCACTCCGATCATACGGTGATCGAAATCGTCAACGACGACATGCCGTTTCTGGTCGATTCGGTGTCAATGGCGGTCAACCGCCTCGGGCTCGCGCTGCATTCGGTCGTGCATCCGGTGTTCCGCATCTGGCGCGGCCCCGACGGCAGCATCACGCGAGTCGGCCAGGGCGCCGAAGATGCATCCGATACACGCTCGCAGCTGGCTTCGTTCATTCACTTCGAAGTGGACCGTTGCGGCGACGCTGCAAAGCTGGATGGGCTGCGCGACGAGATCGCCAAGGTTCTGCGCGATGTGCGTTCGGCCGTGGAGGACTGGCCGAAGATCGTCGAGCTGGCGCGCGTCACCATCAAGGGCATGAAGGCCGGCGAGGCGGGCCCGGAAGGTGTGGAAGCGCGCGCATTCCTCGAATGGATGGTGGCCGATCATTTCACCTTTCTCGGCCAGCGCGACTATGAACTGGTGCAGCACGGCACCGGCTTTGCATTGCGCGCGGTGCCGGGCTCCGGCCTCGGCATCCTGCGCGACGCGTTGCGTCCCTCGGGGGCAGCCGAAGTGACGCCGCTGCCGCCCGCCGCGGCCGATATCATCACCGGTTCGTCGCCGATCTTCCTGACCAAGGCCAACTCCCGGGCGACCGTGCACCGGCCCGGCTATCTGGACTATGTCGGCATCAAGCTGACCGGTGCGGACGGCAAGGTGACCGGCGAGCGGCGTTTCATCGGCCTGTATACGTCCACTGCCTATCTGGTATCGGCCACGGAAATTCCAATCGTGCGGCGCAAATGCGCGAACATCGTGCGGCGTGCGGGCTTCCTGCCCAAGGGGCATCTGGCGAAATCGCTGGTGACGGTACTCGAAACCTATCCACGCGACGAACTTTTTCAGGCCGAGGAAAACCAGCTCTACGATATTGCGCTCGGTGTACTGCGTTTGCAGGAACATCAACGCACGCGCCTGTTCGTGCGGCGCGACCGCTTTGACCGTTTCGTGTCGTGCCTGGTGTTCGTGCCGCGCGACAAGTACAACACCGATCTGCGCCAGCGCATTGCCAATCTGCTGGCCGACGCGTTCAACGGCGCGAGTGTCGAATTTACGCCGTTGCTCTCGGAGTCGACACTCGCGCGCATTCACTTCGTCGTGCATGCGAAGCCGGACGGCATGCCCCATGTCGATACGCGCGAACTCGAAGCGCGGCTCGTGCAGGTCACGCGCCGCTGGCAGGACGATCTCGCCGACGCGTTGCTCGATGCTTTCGGTGAAGAGCAGGGCAATCGCCTGCTGCAACACTATGCCGATTCATTCCCCCCGGGCTACCGCGACGACTATCCGGCCCGCACGGCCGTGCGCGATATCGAACTGATCGAGCGCGTGCAGGGAAGCGAGCGGCTTGCCATGAACCTGTATCGGCCGATCGAAGCGGGGCCGCGCTCGTTTCGCTTCAAGGTCTATCGCGCGGGGCAGCCAATCGCGCTATCGCGCAGCTTGCCGATGCTCGAGCATCTCGGCGTACGTGTGGATGAAGAGCGGCCGTATACGATCGAAGCGCTGGATGCCACGCCTGCGTGGATTCACGACTTCGGCCTCGAACTCGCTGACGATGCCGAATTCGATATCGAACGCGTCAAGGACCTGTTCGAAGAGGCGTTCGAACAGGTATGGACCGGCAGCATCGAAAGCGACGATTTCAATCGTCTCGTGCTGCGCGCGCAATTGAATGCGCGCGAGGTGACGATTCTGCGCGCCTATGCCAAGTACTTGCGTCAGGTGGGTTCGACCTTCAGCGATGCCTATATCGAACGCGCGGTGACCGGCAATCCCGCGATTGCCCGCATGCTCGTCGAGCTATTCATTGCGCGCTTCAATCCGGTGTTCGGCGACACGCGCGAGGCGCGCGTGGACGGCTGGCTGAAGACGATCGACAGCGCGCTCGATCAGGTGCCCAATCTCGACGAAGACCGGATCCTGCGGCAGTTTCTCGGCGTCATCAAGGCGACGCAACGCACCAACTACTATCGCTTCGACGCCAGCGGACAACCGAAACCGTATCTGTCGTTCAAGTTCAATCCGGCCCAGGTGCCGGGTTTGCCTGAGCCGAAGCCGATGTTCGAAATCTGGGTCTATTCGCCGCGCGTGGAAGGTGTGCATTTGCGCGGCGGCCGTGTTGCGCGTGGCGGGCTGCGCTGGTCGGATCGGCGCGAGGACTTCCGCACGGAGGTGCTCGGCCTGATGAAGGCGCAGATGGTGAAGAACGTGGTGATCGTGCCGGTCGGCTCCAAGGGCGGTTTCGTGGTGAAGAACCCGCCGCCGCAAACGGATCGCGATGCGTGGATGCGTGAGGGCGTGGCGTGCTATCAGACGTTCCTGCGCGGTCTGCTCGATCTGACGGATAACCTCGCGAACACCGTTGTCGTCCCGCCGCCCGACGTGGTGCGGCACGACCCCGACGATCCCTATCTGGTGGTCGCGGCGGACAAAGGCACCGCGACGTTCTCCGACTTCGCGAACGCCATTTCGCAGGAATATGGTTTCTGGCTCGACGACGCGTTTGCGTCCGGCGGTTCGGTCGGCTATGACCACAAGAAGATGGCCATCACCGCGCGCGGGGCATGGGAGTCCGTCAAGCGCCACTTCCGTGAAATGAGCGTCGACACCCAGGCCACCGATTTCACGGTAGTGGGCGTCGGCGATATGTCGGGCGATGTGTTCGGCAACGGCATGCTGTTGTCGCCGCATATCAGACTGGTGGCCGCATTCGATCACCGGCATATCTTTCTCGACCCGAATCCCGATCCTGCGGTAAGTCTTGCCGAGCGCGGGCGCCTGTTTGTGCTCGACCGCTCCAGCTGGGCCGATTACGATCCCTCGCTGATCTCGGCGGGCGGCGGCGTGTTTCCGCGTAGCGCCAAGACGATTCCCTTGTCCGCGGCCGTGCAGTCGGTGCTCGGGATCAGCGCGCCGGCGCTCGCGCCGGCCGAACTGATGCGGGCGATTCTGCAGGCGCCGGTCGATCTGCTCTACAACGGCGGTATCGGCACCTATGTGAAGGCGAGCCGCGAAACCCATTTGCAAGTGGGCGACCGCGCGAACGACGCGATCCGTGTCAACGGTGCCGATCTGCGCTGCAAGGTGGTGGCGGAAGGCGGCAATCTTGGCCTGACGCAATTCGGGCGCATCGAATTCGCGCAGCGCGGGGGCCGCATCAATACCGATGCGATTGATAATTCCGCGGGTGTGGATTGTTCGGACCACGAAGTCAACATCAAGATTCTGCTGGGTCTCGTTGTCTCTGACGGTGAAATGACCGAGAAGCAGCGCAATGCATTGCTCGCCGAGATGACCGATGAAGTTGGTTTGCTCGTGTTGCAGGACAACTATTACCAGACCCAGGCGCTATCGATTGCGGGCCGATATGGCGTCGAGTTGCTCGATGCCGAAACGCGCCTGATGCGTTACCTCGAACGCGCCGGCCGCCTGAATCGCGTGATCGAATTTCTGCCGACCGACGAAGAAGTCGCGGAACGGCAGGCCGCGAAACAGGGCCTGACTTCGCCTGAACGCGCGGTATTGCTCGCCTATAGCAAGATGTGGCTGTACGACGCACTGCTCGACTCGACGATGCCGGAAGACCCGCTCGTCAGCGACATGTTGATCGAATATTTCCCCAAGCCGTTGCGGCAGCGCTTTAGCGAACCGATGCAGCGCCACCCGTTGCGGCGCGAAATCCTTGCCACGCATCTGACCAATGCGTTGGTGAATCGCGTGGGGTGCGAGTTCGTGCATCGGCTGATGGAAGAGACCGACGCGCAGCCCGGCGATATCGTGCGCGCCTGCATCATGGCGCGTGACGTGTTCGATCTCGACGAAGTGTGGCGCAGTATCGACGCGCTCGATAATCGCGTGGCCGACGACGTGCAGGCGCGGATGTTTGTCGAAGTCGCGCGGCTGGTCGAACGCTCGGCGCTCTGGTTCCTGCGGCAATTGCAATCGGGTGCGGTAAGTGCCGGCGACATCGCCGGTCTGCTCGCGCGGTGCCGCGATGCCGCGCAACGCCTTGCATCGCAATGGCCCGCGCTCCTGCCGACGGCCGAGCTGGAGGCGCTGTCGGAGCGTCAACGTGTACTCGTGGATGCGGGCGTCGATAGCGAACTGGCGGTGCGGATCGCGAGCGGCGAGATTTCGGCGGCGCTGCTCGATATCGCCGAGGTGGCCTCGACCTGCGGGCGCAGTCTCGAACTCGTGGCAGGCGTGTACTTCGCGCTCGGCACGCTGTTGAACTATCGCTGGATCGGCGAGCGCGCCTCGGCACTGCCGGCGCCTACTCACTGGGACATGCTGGCACGCGCCACGGCGCTTGCCGAACTGGCGCGTCTCAAACGCGCGCTGACCACCAGCGCGCTGGCCGATGCCGATGAAGCGTCGACGCCGGATGCGCTGGTTCAGAGCTGGCGCGAGCGGCGCTCCGCGCCACTCGAACGCTACACGCGATTGCTTGCCGACCTGCGCGCGACCGGCGGCGCGAGCCTCTCGATGCTGCTGGTGATCGTGCGTGAGATGGCCGCGCTCGAGAGGCTGTAGCACGCTGCGCGGGAGCGAGGGCGGACCGCACGGGTTCGTCCTCGCGCGGTATAAAAGCGCGTTGGTTGGACGCATGCCGCTTCGCATGTCCATAATACGGACTATTGCCTGCCGGAAGCTCCCCGAAAACTCACGGATAACGATCAACGACGATGAAAGAAGAATCGCCGAAAGCCATTTTCTATGCGCTCGCCGCCAACCTCGGTATCGCCATCTGCAAGTTTGCTGCTGCCACGTTCACGGGTTCCGGCTCGATGTTCGCCGAAGCCATTCACTCCACGGCAGATTGCGGCAATCAACTCCTGCTGTTATTCGGTCTGAGTGAAGCGCGCAAACCGGCGAGCCCGTTGCATCCCATGGGTGGCGGGCGTGAAATCAACTTCTATTCATTGCTGGTGGCGCTGCTGCTGTTTTTTGTCGGCGGCGCGTTCTCGGTGTATGAAGGCGTGCACCGGTTGTTCGCGCGCGAGCCCTTGCAGTATGCGTTTGTGGCGCTGGTGGTGCTCGGCGTTTCTGTCGTGCTGGAAGCGCTTTCCTTGTGGGGCGCGGTGAAGGAAATCCGCAAGTCTCACCCGGACAAAAACATGTGGCGCTGGTTTCGCGAAACGCGCGAGTCCGAATTGCTGGTCGTGGCCGGCGAGGATATTGCCGCATTGGCGGGCCTCGCGATCGCTTTCGTCGCCGTGTTGCTGACGATGGTGACCGGCAATCCCGTGTACGACGCGTTGGGTTCGATCGGCGTGGGCGTGTTGCTGATGGTGATTGCGTGGCTGGTGGCGCGGGAAGTGAAATCGATGATCGTCGGCGAATCGGCGAGCCCGGAAGTGCGCCGGGCGATCGAGGCGCATTTGCGTGCGCGCACTGAAATCCGCAGCATCATCAATATGATCACGCTGCAATGGGGCCGGCATGTGGTGGTGGCCGTGCAGGCCGAAATGATCGACTACGCAAGCGGACGCGCGATGGTGGACGCGATCAACGTGATCGAAGCCGACCTGCAGGCGGCGTTTCCGCAAGTGCGCTGGGTGTTTTTCGAACCGGACGTGCCGCGCGTTTGAGATTGTGACGCTTTGCCGGGACCGCGCGCACGGATGAATGCGGCGCGGTCGTCGAGCCTGCCAACGCGTGGGCAGGCCTGCTCAGGCCTGCATTTGCCAGTGGATGAGGTGCCTAGTTGAAACCGGCTACCGCGTGCGGCACATACAGCTCTTCGAGTTGACGCACTTCGTCCTCGCTGAGATGTAGTGACAGTGCTGCGACTGCATCGTCCAGATGATGCAGTTTGGTCGCACCGACGATTGGCGCGGTGATCGGCTTTTTCTGCAGCACCCACGCCAGCGCGACTTGTGCATGCGGCACGCCGCGTTCCTTCGCGATCTGACCGACCCGTTCGACGATGCGGCGGTCCGCGTCTTCCGTTTGCGCGTACAGTGTGCGGCCGAACTGGTCGGTTTCGGAGCGTGCGCTTTCGGTGTTCCAGTCACGCGTGAGGCGCCCGCGTGCCAGCGGGCTCCACGGAATCACGCCGATGCCTTCGCTCTCGCACAGCGGCAGCATTTCGCGTTCCTCCTCGCGGTACAACAGATTCACGTAGTTTTGCATTGTCACGAAGCGCGTCCAGCCATGGCGTTCGGCGACATGCAGCGCTTTGGCGAACTGCCACGCGTACATTGACGATGCACCGATATAACGCGCCTTGCCCGCCTTCACGACATCGTGCAGGGCTTCCATGGTTTCTTCGATCGGTGTGCCGTCATCCCAGCGATGGATCTGATAGAGATCGACGTAGTCGGTGCCGAGGCGCCTGAGGCTGTTATCGATCTCCGCCATGATCGCCTTGCGCGACAGGCCCGCGCCGTTCGGCCCCCGGTGCATGCGGCTATTCACCTTGGTGGCGAGCACGATTTCATCACGCCTGGCAAAGTCCTTGAGCGCACGGCCGACGATTTCTTCACTGGTGCCGTCCGAATAGACGTTTGCCGTGTCGAAGAAATTGATGCCGTGATCGAGCGCCTGCTTGATGAAGGGGCGGGCGGCTTCATCGTCCAGCGACCAGGGGTGTGTGCCGCGAGCGGGCACGCCGTAACTCATGCAACCGAGACAGAGACGCGATACATCGAGGCCGGTGCGGCCGAGTTTCACATAGTCCATGGTAATGCTCCAGGATTGAGTGCACAACGTGTGCACAGAGACAGTGCGTGCAGCGAACCCTCAATTATAGGAAGCGAAGGGGCGACATTGGCAAGCGAATCCGCGTGCTTTGCTGAGCGCGATTTGACAACGCGATGAGAAATTGCGCATCGCGTCGTGGCAATTCAATTCTTCGCACCTATACTTCTTTCGGCTTGAAAGCAGCACCTTCTCCCAATCTGCATCACAAGCAAAAGGAAGGAACACAATGCTGACTCGCACATTTGGCGCATTGTCCGTCATTACGCTGGCGGCGTGCGCGGCCTTTTCATCCGGCCCTGCCAGCGCGGACGACAACGATGGTTTCTGGCAGGGCGACGGCGGTTCGCACGGGCGCCCCGTCAAGGTGATGATCATTTCGATGTTCGGACCGGAGGGGCAGGTGTGGCTCGACCGGCTGGGGCCATGGCGTGAGATTGCCGTAGATGGATTGTCGCCCGATTACCCTACAGTTCATTGCAACAGGCAGGACGTATGCGTCATGACCACTGGCATGGGGCATAGCAATGCGGCTGCGTCGATCATGGCGCTGACGTTTTCGCCGCGATTCGATTTGCGGCACACGTACTTCATGGTGGCCGGGATAGCCGGGATCGATCCGCAGCAGGGGACGCTCGGGTCCGCTGCGTGGGCGAAGTATCTGGTCGACTTCGGGATTCAGTGGGAGATCGATGGGCGGGAGATTCCGCCTGGCTGGAATACGGGCTACCTGGGCATCAACACCAGGAGTCCTACTGATAAGCCGCCGCTTGATTATCGGACGGAGGTGTTTCAGTTGAATACGCGGCTTGCCGATGCGGCGTTTGCCTTATCGCACAGCGTGGTACTTTTGGACAGTGAGCCGGCTCAGACTGCGCGGGCCAAGTATTCATACGCGCCGGCGAACCAGCCGCCTACGGTTATTCAATGCGATACGTTAGCGGGTGACACCTGGTGGTCCGGGACGCTGCTTGGGCAGCGGGCTCGGGAATGGACCAGGATTCTGACCGATAACAAGGGCGTGTATTGCACCACGCAGCAGGAAGATAACGCGACGTATGAGGCGCTCAAGCGCGCGGCTTCCGTGCATAAGGTTGATCTGAACCGGGTCGCGGTGCTAAGGGCTGGGTCGGATTTTGATCGACCCTATGATGGGCAGAGTAGTGCTGATAATTTGCTGAATTATGCTGCGCAGGGTGGGTTTACTATTGCTATTGAGAATTTGTTTCGGGCTGGGAATCCGTTTGTGCAAGATGTTGCTATGCATTGGGGGGAGTGGAAGGGGGGTGTACCTAAAAGGTAGGTTTTTGGCTTTGGCGGCGGCATTCCTGGTTCTGGCTTCTTGGGCCTTTCCTTGCTTTGTTGTTGGTTTATTAGCGTCGCCCCTGTGCGGGGCAGGCACCTACTTTTCTTTGCCCACCAAGTGGACTTCCTTCGGGGCGCAGCCGCAAAGAAAAGTAGGCAAAAGAAAGCGGCTCAAACCGCCAACATTTAAGTGAGTCCCCTGGCTTGGAGGGGATTGTGGTGCGATTAACGGATCACACCGTGGTCCATAAGCGCCAGTGACACAGCCGTCATCCGCTCCCACTCCGCACTGCGTGCGTCGCGGACGGGTCCATGAGGGAAACCATCGGCTTCGTTTGCGCGTGAGCGTGAGCCATCGGCTTCGCCTCCGCGACGCGCGGGGGCAAAGCCGGTGGTTTTAGATGTGCTGGCACCACGACCGAACCCAGCAGGTCACGCTAGGCCCGCAACGAGCCACCACGCCGGGCAAACCGCATTCGCAAAACCCGCTAGATGGTTTGATGAAGTACCGCGTCGGCGCGCGCAGCGCCGCCGGAGGTATGACGGCCTCGTCACCCAGGCGGGGAGGTGCGTAGGCTCGATCTCTACGGAGCCACTACACCCTCCAAGCCAGGGGACCCGCTTAAAAATTAGCGGTTGGAGCCGCTTTCTTTTGCCTACTTTTCTTTGCGGCAGGCAAAGAAAAGTAGGTGCCCCCCCGCACAGGGGGAACGCTAATAAACCAATAAGCAAACAAGGAAAGGCCAAAGAAGCCAGAACCAGGAAAATGCCGCCTGCCAAAAGGCAAAAAAAACCTTAGCTTACTTCTGCGGAGCCCGAAACGGCACCCAAGCCGCCGAATCCGTGCCCCAGTTATCCAGTTCAGAAGGAATCACATCAACCTCCTCGATAGAGAAAAAATAAACGGCGAAAATTTAGTTCGGAACCCATATCATTGAGGCGATTCCGCCTCACTGCCCCTTGGCAATCCGCACATCACCACTTGTGCCTTCCTGCAAGGCAATCCGTGCCGCTTGCGTTTGCCCAATCAAACCCTTATTCGGATAACTCGTGCGGTTCAATGACGGCAACGACCCATCGCGATACGCAGCGACCAGTTCAGCTTGAACTTCAGCACGGCTTTTGCCCGTTGTCGTCGGAGCCGGCTGGCTCTGATAGGTACCCGCACGACCAATGCCGCCACTGCTGCTCTGTGCAAAAACCGGCGCGCTGGCCAGCAGCGAAATAGCAAGACCTGCGATGAGTTGGCGTTTCATGATTCACTCCTGTCGATTCACTAGCAGCACACGCAGCGCTGCGACAGGGTGAAATGTAGGCTCAGAGGCAGTGCGGATAAATCGCACTTTCGCGAAATGAATTGTCGTGATTTCAGAACAATCGCGACAACTCAAGCAACCGCGGCATTAGTGCCGCGGTTGGAATTCACTATTCCATTTTCTGTACTTCAATAAACACAATTCAGGCGACCCATTCCGTTATCACCGGTGTATCCAGCGCCGGAGCAGATTCGCGCTCTTCAAATGTGCGCTTCGTACACGTCGCGTCAAGACTGCCTCGGCCACTCAACAATGGGCACCGGTCAAACAGCTCCGCAATCCAGTCTACGAAAACACGGACTTTAGGCGACAGATGGCGACTGTGCGGATAGACTGCGGAAATCGGCATCGGCAAAGGTTTCAGCTCGGGTAACACTTCAACCAGCTGACCCGAACGCAGATGCGGCAGCACCATGAAGAGCGCCGGCTGAATCAGGCCAAAGCCTTCCAACCCGCAAGTCACGTAGGCATCCGCGTCGTTCACCGACACAATGCTTTTCATCTTCACTTCAACTTCTTTGCCATCAACCAGGAAGGCCCAATCGAGCGTGCGCCCTGTGCGGCTCGAAAAGTAATTGACTGCTTTGTGATTCTCCAGGTCCTCGAGCGAACTCGGCACGTCGGCGCGCTCGATGTAGTCGGGGGACGCGCAGGTCACGCCCTCGAACAGGCCGATACGCCGGGCCACCAGCGAGGAATCCTGTAGCGCGCCCACCCGCACCACACAATCCACGCCTTCCTGCAGCAGATCGACGGGCCGGTCCGTCAAGCCAAGTTGCAGGTCGATATCCGGGTAGCGCTTGTGGAATTCACACAGCGAAGGAATCACCAGCAGGCGGCCAATCGACCCCGGCATGTCGATGCGCAGCTTGCCATGCGGCTTCTTGTTGCCGCTCTGAAAACTGGCCTCGGTCTCTTCGACGTCCGCAAGAATGCGCACGCAACGTTCGTAGTACGCGGCGCCGTCCGGCGTCAGCGATAAACGGCGCGTGGTCCGATGCATCAGACGCGTGCCGAGGAACGCTTCGAGGTTCTGAATGATGGTGGTAACCGAGGCGCGCGGCAGATCGAGCGTCTCCGCTGCACGGGTAAAGCTGTTGGTGTCGACGACGCGCGTGAACACTTGCATGGCCTGAAGCCGGTCCATTGCAAACCTCCAGAAGGGGCGGGCGCACTGAGCAGGAATCGAATCCGCAGAGCAATCGCCTTCGATTGTTCAGGGGCGCCGAATTGTGTTGCCGGATTATAGGCATTTATTTACGAGTCTGCCGAACCCACAATTCGCACCATTGAAGTTCTATGCGCATTGCGCGGCTCGACATGGATGCATTTAAACCGCCGTACTCCTTTGTGCCCGCCGCCAGCGGCCCGGCACAGACCGACAGCACGGCACTTGAAGTCACTGACGTGCAAATAGAGGGGCACGCTCAGGACATCACGTTGCGCCTGTATCGGCAGGCTCAGAAAACCGCACTGCCGGTATTGCTTTATTTCCACGGCGGCGGCTTCACAAAGGGTTCGATCGACCAGGCCGACTACGCCGCGCGGTATTTCGCAGAACACTTACCGGCTCTGGTGGCGTCGGTGGGTTATTCGCTGGCGCCGCAGTTTCCGTTTCCAGCGGCGCCGGAAGACGCGCATCGTGCCGCGCTCTGGGTCCAGACGCGGGCACGCGCGTTCGGCGGCAACAGCAAGAAGATCGGTGTGGCGGGCCACGATGCGGGCGGCCAACTCGCCAATTGCCTCGCCTTCATCGCGCGGGATCGCGGCGATGTGCGGATTGCCGCGCAAGCGCTGTTCGGGCCGATGCTCGATCCAAGCCTGACGCGTCTTGGCGACGAACAGCGGCTGGGCTCGGACATCACCGCGAAGGAATGCGCGGCGTGCTATCGCGCGTATCTGCCGCAAGCGTCGCAACGCATGCATCCGTATGCCGCGCCGCTCGAATCGTCACGTCTCGCGGGCTTGCCGGCCACGCTGATCGCGACGGCGCAAAACGATGTGCTGCATGTGGAAGCGGAGAAATACGCGAGCAGTCTGATCGACGCCGGTGTGCTGACCCAGGTGGTCCGCTATCCGAGCGTCTCGCACGCCGCGTTGGCCGACCATCCGCCCGCATTGCAGGAAGCGGTGCGATTTTTTCAGTGGCGCTTCGATGCGCGCGCCCATCGCTGAGACAGACATAAGCACAACTTTAATCAACGATACCGGGAGCTTCTCATGACTATCCTTCCTCTTTCCCGTCGCCGTGTGGCGATCGCTGCGCTCGCCGTCATCGTGGTGGCCGGGCTGGGCACGTTCGGCGCGATCCGCGTGGACGCAAGCTCGCCCGCTGCGCCGACCATCGTGCCGGAAGTCGATGTCGCCACCGTCGTGCAAAAAACCATCACCGACTGGCAGAGCTATTCCGGCCGCCTCGAAGCGGTCGAAAAAGTGGACGTGCGTTCACAGGTGCCGGGCACGATCGTGTCGGTCAATTTCAAGGACGGCGCGCTGGTGAAAAAAGGCGACACGCTGTTTGTGATCGATCCGCGCCCATACGCAGCGGAAGTCGATCGCGCCGAAGCGCAGCTCGCGGCGGCTCAGGCGCGCACGGGCTACACGCAAAGCGACTGGGAGCGCGCGCAACGCCTGATCGCCGACAACGCCATCGCCAAGCGCGATTACGACGAGAAGCAGAACGCCGCGCGCGAAGCGAGCGCCAACCTGAAGGCCGCGCAAGCCGCCGTCGAAACCGCGCGCATCAACTTCGGCTACACGAAGATCGTGGCGCCGGTGTCGGGCCGCGTCTCGCGTGCGGAGATCACCGTGGGCAACGTGGTGTCGGCCGGCGCAAGCTCGGCGCCGCTGACCACGCTGGTGTCGGTTTCACCGATCTACGCATCGTTCGACGCTGACGAACAGACTTACCTGCAATACCTGAGCCGCGCCAAAGATGGCAGCAAGGTGCCGGTGGAACTGGGTCTCGCAGACGAGAGCGGCTATTCGCGCAGCGGCACGATCGAGTCGGTCGATAACCGGCTCGACACCTCGTCCGGCACGATTCGCGTGCGGGCGCGCTTCGATAACGAAGATGGCGCGCTGATTCCGGGTCTGTATGCACGGGTGAAGGTCGGCGGCAGTGCACCGCATGCGGCCTTGCTGATCGACGACGCCGCAGTGGGCACCGATCAGGACAAGAAGTTCGTGCTGGTGGTCGACCAGAGCAATCACGTCGTGTATCGCGAGGTGTCGGTGGGCGGCTTGCAGGGCAATCTGCGGGTCGTCAAAGGTGGCTTGCAGGCCACCGACCGGATCGTCGTGAACGGCATCCAGCGCGTGCGCCCAGGCGACGCAGTGCGCGCTCACATGGTGCCGATGACGACCGATCAGGATCCGAACAGCGCGCCGCTCGCGCAGGCGCGTGCGAAGGCGGACAAGAATTCGTGAGCCGCATGAGCAGCGGTTTCATCGCTCACATGCATATGCGCTCCAAACTTAAGAGCTTTTCATGAACATATCCAAATTCTTCATCGATCGGCCAATCTTTGCCGGCGTGCTGTCGGTATTGATCCTGCTGGGGGGCATCATTGCGCTCTTCAAGCTGCCGATTTCGGAGTACCCGGAAGTCGTGCCGCCTTCGGTGGTGGTGCACGCGCAATATCCTGGCGCGAATCCGAAGGTGATCGCCGAAGCGGTGGCGTCGCCGCTCGAAGAGCAGATCAACGGTGTGGAGAACATGCTGTACATGCAGTCGCAAGCCAATAGCGACGGCAATCTCACGCTGACGGTGACCTTCAAGCTCGGCACGAACCCGGACCTCGCGACGCAACTGGTGCAGAACCGCGTCAACCAGGCGCTGCCGCGTCTGCCGGAAGACGTGCAGCGTCTCGGCATCACGACCATCAAGAGCTCGCCTACGTTGACGATGGTGGTCCATCTGATCTCGCCGAACAATCGCTACGACATGACGTATCTGCGCAACTACGCGCTGCTCAACGTCAAGGACCGGCTCGCGCGGATTCAGGGCGTGGGTGAAGTGCAGTTGTGGGGTTCGGGCGACTACGCGATGCGCGTCTGGCTCGATCCGCAGAAAGTCGCGCAACGCGGTTTGACCGCGACCGAAGTGGTCAATGCAATCCGTGAGCAGAATATTCAGGTGGCAGCCGGTGTGATCGGCGCATCGCCTTCGGTGCCGGGCACGCAATTGCAGTTGTCGGTGAATGCGCGCGGCCGCCTGAAGACCGAGGGCGAATTCGGCGACATCATCGTCAAGACCGCGCCGGATGGCGGCGTCACGTATCTGCGCGATATCGCGCGGATCGAACTCGCTGCGTCTGAGTACGGCCTGCGTTCCTTGCTCGATAACAAACCGGCTGTGGCGCTCGCGATCAACCAGGCGCCGGGCGCGAATTCGCTGGCGATTTCCGATCAGGTTCGTGCCGCGATGAAGGAGCTGGCGGAAGACATGCCGGCGGGCGTCGAGTACAAGATCGTCTACGATCCGACGCAATTCGTGCGCTCCAGTATCGAGGCTGTGATCCACACGCTGCTGGAAGCGATCGCGCTGGTGGTGATCGTCGTGATCGTGTTCCTGCAAACCTGGCGCGCGTCGATCATTCCGTTGATTGCGGTGCCGGTGTCGATCGTCGGGACCTTCTCGCTGCTGCTCGCGTTCGGCTTCTCGATCAACGCGTTGTCATTGTTCGGCATGGTGCTCGCGATCGGGATCGTGGTGGACGATGCGATCGTGGTGGTGGAGAACGTCGAGCGGAATATCGAAAACGGGCTCAGTGCGCGCGATGCGACGTATAAGGCGATGCAGGAAGTGAGCGGGCCGATTATCGCCATCGCGCTGACGCTGGTCGCCGTGTTCGTGCCGCTCGCCTTCATGACGGGTTTGACGGGCCAGTTCTACAAGCAGTTCGCGATGACCATCGCGATCTCGACGGTGATCTCGGCATTCAACTCGCTGACCTTGTCGCCGGCTTTGTCCGCACTGCTGTTGCGCAGCCATGGCGCGAAGGAAGACTTTCTGACGCGGGTGATGAATCGCGTGCTGGGCCGCTTTTTCAAGGGCTTCAACAAGGTGTTCCAGCGCGGCTCGACGGAGTACGGCCGTGGCGTGAAGGGCGTGCTGCGCCGTAAAGGCGCGATGCTCGCGGTCTACGCGATCCTGCTGGGTGCAACGGTGCTGATTTCGCGCGTCGTGCCGGGCGGCTTCGTGCCGGCGCAGGACAAGGAGTACCTGATTGCGTTCGCCCAGTTGCCTAACGGTGCCTCGCTGGATCGCACGGAAAAGGTGATCCGCGATATGAGCGCGATTGCGCTGAAGCAGCCGGGCGTGGAGAGCGCGGTGGCGTTCCCGGGTTTGTCGGTGAACGGCTTCACGAATAGTTCGAGCGCGGGCATCGTGTTCGTCACGTTGAAGCCGTTCAAGGACCGCGGCAACAAGAAGCTCTCGGCGGGTGCAATTGCGGGCGCGTTGAATCAACAGTATGGCGCGATCAAGGATTCGTTCGTCGCGGTGTTCCCACCGCCTCCTGTGCTCGGTCTCGGCACGCTTGGCGGCTTCAAGATGCAGCTGGAGGATCACGGCGCGGTAGGCTACGCGGAGTTGAACAAGGCCGCGGAAGCCTTCGTGAAGAAGGCGGCGCAAACGCCTGAACTTGGACCGACGTTCTCGAGCTATCAGATCAACGTGCCGCAACTGAACGTCGACCTTGATCGCGTGAAGGCCAAGCAGCTTGGCGTGCCGGTCACCGACGTGTTCAACACGATGCAGATCTATCTGGGCTCGCTGTATGTGAACGACTTCAATCGCTTTGGCCGCGTGTATCAGGTGCGGGTGCAGGCGGATGCGCCGTTCCGTCAGCGTGCCGACGACATCCTGCAACTGAAGACGCGCAATGCCGCCGGTGACATGGTGCCACTCTCGTCGCTGGTGACGGTGACGCCGACCTATGGCCCGGAAATGGTGGTGCGCTACAACGGCTATACCGCCGCTGACATCAACGGTGGACCGGCGCCTGGCTACTCGTCAGGACAAGCACAGGCCGCGGCGGAACGAGTGGCGGCGGAAACCTTGCCGCATGGCGTGAAGCTCGAATGGACCGACCTCACGTACCAGCAGATTCTTGCCGGCAACGCGGGCCTGTGGGTGTTCCCGATCAGCGTGCTGCTCGTGTTCCTCGTGCTGGCCGCGTTGTATGAAAGCCTGACGCTGCCGCTCGCGGTGATCCTGATCGTGCCGATGAGCGTGCTGTCCGCGCTGACCGGTGTGTGGCTCACGGGCGGTGACAACAATATCTTCACGCAGATCGGCTTGATGGTGCTGGTGGGCTTGTCGGCGAAGAACGCGATTCTGATTGTCGAGTTTGCTCGCGAACTCGAACATGACGGGCGTTCGCCTTTGTCGGCTGCAATCGAGGCGAGCCGCTTGCGTCTGCGGCCGATTCTGATGACGTCGATCGCTTTCATCATGGGCGTGGTGCCGCTGGTGCTGTCGAGCGGTGCGGGTTCGGAGATGCGTCACGCGATGGGTATCGCGGTGTTCTTCGGCATGCTCGGCGTGACGCTGTTCGGACTGATGCTGACCCCTGTGTTCTATGTGGTGTTGCGGACGCTGGCGGGTGGGACGATTCACGTCGCGCAGAAAGATGCGCCGCACTATGGCGCGCCGGCGACGGATGCTTGAGGAGAAAACAATAATGAAACGGATTGAATCTTTGAGCGGGTGGGGCCGGGCGGCTGCCAGCGGTTTGCTGGTCGCGTTGCTCGCCGCCTGCTCCGTGGAGCCTACGTACAAGCGGGCGGAGGTGGATACGCCGGTCGCGTTCAAGGAAGCGCCGACGGCTGCAACAGCGTCGGCAGCGTCGGCGGCTTCGGCGGCTTCGGCAGCTTCGGGTGTATCGGCGCAGGACAACGGCACGTGGAAGCAGGCGGAACCCGCCGACGACGCGCATCGTGGCGAGTGGTGGACGGTTTTCGGCGATCCGAAGCTCAATGCGCTCGAGGAACAGGCGGCCGCCGCGAATCAGGACCTGAAAGCGGCTGCCGCGCGCGTCCAGCAGGCGCGTGCCGTGACGCAGGCGGCGAAGTCGGACTGGTTCCCGAAGTTCGATGCGGGCTTCGGCCCGACGCGCGAACGGGCCTCGGCGGCATCGCAATTGCAGCCGGATAGCGCGGGCGGTACGACGGGCACGATCTGGCGCGCTCAGGTTGGGGCGTCGTACGAAACCGATCTGTTCGGGCGAGTCGGCTCGAACGTGAACGCGTCGCGCGCCGACGAACAGCAGAGCGAAGCATTGTTCCGCTCGGTTCAACTGTCGCTGCAGGCCGATGTCGCACAGAACTACTTCCAGCTGCGCGAGCTCGATACCGATCAGGATCTGTACCGCCGCACCGTCGCGTTGCGCGAGGACACGCTGCAACTGGTCGAGCGGCGCTTCAAGGAAGGCGATATCGGCGAGCTGGATGTGTCGCGGGCCCGCAACGAACTGGCGAGCGCGCGTGCCGATGCCGTGGGCGTGGCGCGTCAACGCGCGGCATCCGAGCATGGTCTCGCGATTCTGCTCGGCAAGCCGCCGGCGGATTTTTCATTCGCGGAAGCGCCGCTCGGCCCGATGACGGTGCGTGTGCCGCCGGGTTTGCCTTCGGCGCTGCTCGAACGCCGGCCGGATATTTCGGCGGCGGAACGGGCGATGGCCGCGGCAAACGCGCGCGTCGGGCTGGCGAAGTCGGCGTTCTTTCCGAAGCTCGATATCACCGGCGCATTCGGTTATGAATCGGCGACGCTGGGCGACCTGTTCATGTGGTCGAGTCGTGCATTCCTTCTGGGTCCGCTGGCCGGTACGGCTTTGACGGTGCCTTTGTTTGACGGCGGCCGCCGCAAGGCGAACCTCGCGCAGGCGCGTTCGAAATATGACGAGGACGTTGCGCAGTATCGTCAGCAGGTGTTGGTGGCGTTCCGCGAGGTCGAGGACAACCTGGCCGATCTGCGTTTGCTGGATGACCAGATGCGCGAGCAGAACGACGCGGTCGTGGCCTCGCAACGCGCGGCGCATCTGTCGCGCACGCAGTACACGGAAGGCGCGGTCAGCTATCTGGATGTGATCGACGGTGAGCGGCAGGTGCTGATTTCGCAGTTGCAGGCGAGCCATTTGTCCGGCACCCAGGCGGTGGCGACGGTCAATCTGATTCGCGCGCTGGGCGGCGGCTGGGGCGATGTGAAGCCTGCTGGGGATGCGGCGGTGGGAGCGGTTGCGCCGGCTGCCGCACCGGGGACCGCTGCGGTGTCTGCGTCGACGGAGCAGGTGGCGAAGCGGTAGAACCTGCTGGTTGCTAACTTGACCTTGAATAAAAACGCCGGATTGCGCGAAAGCGTAATCCGGCGTTTTTTATTGGCCGGTCGGTGCCGGCGCCGTGAAGTTGGACGGCAGACCGTCTGTGCGGACGTGATGCCATTGCTGTAGATTGGTGCCGGCGCGCAAGGCGCCCCCCCAAATCATTTTTCCCGCTTTCCTTCCGAAAATCCCTTCGTAGACCGCTGGTTTTCAGGCCTCTATCATGATTCGCACCTCATCTGGAGAGAGGCGATGACCTGTCCGACCTACCGCTACCGCTACCGCTGTCCGCGCTGAACCGATAGCGCAATCCATGACCGCCGCGCGCCGGCTGAACCGCGCGCCGCAGATTTCCGTCGTCCGATCGATTCCGGCGCGCCCGTAGGCATGCCGTTGGATCCGCTCGCCTCGAAACACACCACGCCTAAAATCTAACGAGCTCATCATGCGTATTTCTCTGTCCACCGTGTGGCGCTTTTTCCGCGTGCCCACCCTCACTTTCATCAGCGCCCTGAGTCTCGTATTCGCGTTGCCGGCCTCGTCGGCATTCGCGGCCGACACACCCACGCTGAAGATCGGCACCGCCACCAGTCCGCAAATCGAGGCGCTCAAGGTTGCCGTGCGCGAAGCGAAGGAGCAGGGGCTCGATGTGAAGATCATCGAGTTCACCGACTGGAACACGCCGAACGCGGCGCTCGCCAACAAGGATATCGACGTCAACTACTTCCAGCACATTCCGTTTCTCGAGAATGCGAAGAAGCAGGGTGGCTATAACTTCGTCGCCATCGCACCGGGCACGATCATGAAGATCGGCCTGTACTCGAAGAAGATCAAGCGCTTCGACGAACTGAAGGACGGCGCCACCGTCGCGATCGCCAACGACCCGGTCAATGGCGGCCGTGGCCTGTTGCTGCTGCAACGCGCCGGCCTCATCAAACTGACGCCGGGCATCGACTATCGCGCCACCACGCTCGACATCGTCGACAACCCGAAGCACCTGAAAATCGTCCAGCTGGAGGCCTCGCAGCTGGCCCGCTCGCTCGACGACGTCGATCTGGCGCAAGGCTATCCGAGCTTCATCAAGCTCGCGGGCACGACAGATCCGAACAGCGCGCTGCTGTTCGACGGTCTGGAGAACAAGAACTACGCGATCCAGTGGGTTGTGCGGCCGGAAAGCGCGAATGATCCGCGCATCCGCAAATTCATCTCGATCTATCAGCATTCGCCGGCCGTGCGCGCCGCGCTCGACAAAGCCTTCGGCAATCTGTACGCCGTGGCCTGGTGAGCAGACTAACGGAACCGGGAGCCGCACCATGGCGAAGAAAAAAATCCTGCTGAACGCGTTCAACATGAATGCGGTCGGTCACATCAATCACGGTTTATGGACCCATCCGCGCGACCGTTCCGCGCATTACACGGACCTCGACTACTGGACGAGCCTCGCGCAAACCCTCGAGCGCGGCAAGTTCGATGGAATTTTTCTCGCGGATATCGTCGGCGTATATGACGTGTATCAGGGCGGCCCCGATACGCCGCTGCGCGAAGCCGTGCAGATTCCCATCAACGATCCGGCCTTGATCGTGCCGGCCATGGCGCATGTGACAAGGCACATCGGCTTCGGCGTGACGTCGAATCTCACTTACGAGCCGCCGTATCTGTTCGCGCGCCGCATGTCGACGCTCGATCATCTGACCAAAGGTCGCGTGGGCTGGAACATCGTCACCGGCTATCTGGATAGTGCGGCGCGCGGCATGGGTCTCGCGCAACAGATCAGTCACGACGACCGCTATGACCGCGCCGACGATTACATGGGCGTGGTCTACAAGCTTTGGGAGCAAAGCTGGGAAGACGACGCGGTGGTGCGTGACCGCGCGTCGCGCATTTTCTCGCATCCGGACAAGGTGCATCGCGTGAAGCACGACGGCCCGTACTACTCGATCGATGCGATTCATCTGAGCGAGCCGTCGCCGCAACGCACGCCGGTTCTGTATCAGGCGGGTTCGTCGAGCCGTGGCGTCGATTTCGCTGCACGTCACGCGGAATGCGTGTTTGTGGGCGGGCAGAACAAACAGTTGACGCGTTCCATTGTCGACGACATTCGCGCGCGGGCGGTGCGCTTCGGCCGCGCGCCGGACGATATCAGGATTTTTGCGGGCATCACCGTCGTAGTCGGCGAAACAGAACGCGCGGCGCAGGAGAAATTCGACGAGTACCGGCGTTACGCGAGCGCGGAGGGCGGCATCGCGCACTTCTCCAGTTCGACGGGAATCGATTTCTCGCAATACGAGCTGGACGAGCCGATCTCCTATGTGAAGACCGAGTCGATGCAGTCGGCAGTCGACGCGATTTCGAAGAAGAGTGTGAGCGGCGTGTGGACCAAACGCAAAGTGCTCGAACAGATGACGCTCGGTGGCCGTGCAAAACCCGTGGTCGGCTCGCCGCAACAGATCGCGGATGAACTGGTGTCGTGGATCGAGGAAGCCGGTGTCGATGGCTTCAATCTGACGCGCACGGTGATGCCCGAATCGTTCGAAGACTTTGTGGATCTGGTGGTGCCGGAATTGCAGAATCGCGGCGTCTATAAGGAGGACTACGATCCCGCGCCGACCCTGCGCGAAAAGCTGTTTGGCGGTGGCCGCGCGCGACTGCCCGACACACACACCGGCGCGCAGTACCGGCATGCGCGATCGAGCGCGCGCGTCACTGTGGAAGCGTGAAAGGAGCGACACACATGACCAATCTTTTCGACGTGCCGCAATTCATTGAAGACGCGCCGTCCCTTGCGTCAAATCGCGTATCAGACGAAGCGCAGCAAGCCGCCGTCGTGTTCGACGACGTGGGCAAGACTTTTGCCAACTCGCGTGGCGAGTCGACCGCGGCACTAGCGAACGTCGCATTGAATGTGGCGCGCGGCGAGGTGTTTGGCATCATCGGCCGCAGCGGCGCGGGCAAATCGACGCTGCTGCGGCTCATCAACGGCCTGGAGAAGCCGAGCACCGGCAGCGTGCGAGTGAATGGCGTGAGTGTCGGCGAACTCGACGAGCGCGGGCTCGTGACGTTGCGACGGCGGATCGGCATGGTGTTCCAGCATTTCAACCTGCTCTCCGCCAAGACGGTGCGCGAGAACATCGCGCTGCCCCTGAAAATTGCCGGTGCGCCGAAAGCGGCGATCGATAAAAAGGTCGACGCGCTGCTCGAACTGGTGGGTCTGTCCGCCAAACGTGACGCCTATCCGGCGAGTTTGTCCGGCGGCCAGAAGCAGCGCGTGGGCATCGCCCGCGCCCTGGTCACTGACCCGGACATTCTGCTCTGCGACGAGGCGACGTCCGCACTCGATCCTGAAACGACGCAAGCCATTCTCGCGTTGCTGCGCGATATCAATCGACGCCTCAATCTGACGATCGTGCTGATCACGCACGAGATGCAGGTGATCCGCGAAGTCTGCGACACAGTAGCGGTGATCGAGCGCGGCGAAGTGGTGGAGACGGGGCCCGTGTGGCGCGTGTTCGGCGCGCCGCAGCACGATGCCACGCGTGCGTTGCTGCGCACGCTCGTGCACGACCTGCCCGCGGATCTGGCCGCGCGCGTCAAACCTGTCCACGACATCGCGCTATCGGACGCACAGATTCTGCTCGACGTACGGTTCACCGGCGTCGATGCACGCGAGCCCGATCTGGGTGGTCTGACGAGTGCGCTAGGCGTCGATGGAGGCCGGGTCAGTTTCGTGCACGGTGGCATCGACCGGATTCAGGGGCATGCGCAAGGGCGTCTGGTGGTGTCGGCACACCTGCGCGCGAATGCGGACAGCACGGTGCAGAAACAGATCGCGACGCTGCTCGAGCGCGCGCGTCACTATGCCAACCATGTGGAGGTGCTCGGCTATGTCTGATCTCTGGCTCTCCGAACTTGCCGACGCGATTCGCGACACGATCGTGATGGTCGGCGTATCCGCGTTCTTCGCGGCGCTGATCGGCATTCCGCTCGCACTGGTATTGGTGACGACCACGCGCGGCGGCATCTTTGAAAAACGTGCACTCAACAGCACGCTCGGTGCGCTCGTCAACGCGTTCCGTTCGACGCCTTTCATCATTCTGCTGGTTGCGTTGTTGCCGCTCACGCGTTTGCTGATCGGCACGACGATTGGTGTCTGGGCCGCCATCGTGCCGCTCAGCATTGCAGCGATTCCTTTTTTTGCCCGCGTGGCCGAAGTCAGCCTGCGCGAAGTGGATCGCGGTTTGATCGAAGCGGCGCAGGCGATGGGTGCGCAACGCCGGCACATCATCTGGCATGTGCTGTTGCCTGAAGCGCTGCCGGGCATTCTTGGTGGCTTCACGATCACCGTGGTGGCGATGATCGGCTCGTCGGCAATGGCGGGCGCGGTCGGCGCGGGTGGTCTGGGCGATCTGGCGATCCGCTACGGCTATCAGCGTTTCGACACCACCGTCATGGTGACGGTGATCGTGTTGTTGATCGTCATCGTGACGGCAGTGCAGTTCATCGGCGATCGCTTTGTGCGGCGGCTGGCACAGCGCGCATGACCACGCCATCTGACGAGAGAAATCAAATGACACAGGTTTTTATCCCCCAGCAATGGGACGCTGTTTTCGAAGAACAACTGTTCCTGCAGGTCGCGCGCAGGCATGTACCGAACTTCCCGGACAAGCTTGCCGGTGCGCCGCGCGAACCGGCCAATGAAGAGGAAGTGAATGCGATCCGCGACTACTACACGCGGATGGCGTCTCACGATCTGTTTATCGTGCAGGTGGTGGCGCGGGCAATCGATACCTTGTTTGCCGACGATCCCCATTTCCAGCTGATTCTCGCGCGTCAACTGGGCGACGACGGCGCGCATGCAGTACTCGCCCGCGAGCGGATCGTCGCGCTGACGGGGCGCGATCCGCTGCCCGAGATTGAGCGGCTGGTGCGCGCGCATTGGGAGCGCCTGGGCGATCTGCCGGTGCGCGATCTCGCCGGCTTCCTCGCGTTCGAATGGCACTATGAATTGCACATCCTCGCGAAGCTGTGGATCCAGCGCAAAACTGGCACGATCGCCGACGGCGCGATGCGTGAGCACGGCGAAAATCGCATCCGTCCGGACGAGGAATGGCACCGTGTCCAGATCATTCATTGGTGGCAGGCACGCCTCGCCGCCACGCACGGCGCGCAGCGCGAAACGCTCATCGCGCAGATCATCGCCGCGGATAACGAAGCGCAGCAGTTGCTGGATGGCTATTTGCATGACGAATACGCGCATACGGCCCACGTATTCGGCGCGGACATCACCGCTTATCAGGCGATCTACGACGACTGGCGTCGCGAAATTCTCGCGCGTCTGATCGGGCGGGAGCCGGTTGCGCTGGGAACGCTCGTGCCGCTCGCCAAACCCCTTCACGTGGAAATGGCATGAACGAACCTCATCGTCCTGGCACGCTCGACGCGCCCGAAACACCGGATTCGTCTGTCGCACCCGCGGTGCGTGATCTCGCCGGATTGCTCGACGCATTGCATGCGAGCGCGGCGCAACGCGATCGTGACGGCGGCCACGCCGCGCAGGAAAAACAGTGGATCGCCGACGCGGGTCTGCTGACGCTTGCCGTACCGGGCGAATTCGGCGGCGCCGGCGCGCGCTGGCCCGACATCTACGAGACGATTCGGGCGATCGCGCGAGTCGACAGTGCACTTGCGCACCTGCTGGGCTTTACGTGCCTGCAGGTGGTCAGCGTGAATGTATGGGGGAATCCGCAACAACGTGCACGCTATCTGAGCGGCACGGTGGAAGGGCGCTGGTGGTGGGGCAACGCGGTCAATCCGCTCGACACGCGACTCGTTGCGAGCGCAACCAGCGACGGTGGCTATCGTCTCGATGGGCAAAAAGGCTTTTGCTCCGGCACGCGCGGCTCGCAGATGATGACCGTGTCCGCCCACGATCAGGCCACCGGCAAACCGGTTTTTGCCGTGGTCCCGACCACGCGCGAAGGGATCACCGTCCACGAAGACTGGAATCCGATTGGCCAGCGGCAAACGGATAGCGGCAGCGTGTCGTTCGCGCAGGTCAGGATCGAGCCGCACGAAGTGCTCGAACGTGCCGACACGCCCTACGCGAGTCTACGCACGCTGATCTCGCAGCAGGTGCTCACCAATCTGTTTGTCGGTATTGCGCAGGGCGCGCTCGAAGAAGCACGCGCGTATGTCACGCAGCACGGCAGGCCGTGGATCAGTTCCGGCGTCGAGCGCGCGACCGACGATCCCTACCTGATCCAGCGCTTCGGCGAGATGCATCTGCAAGCGGTGAGCGGGGAGGCGCTGGCAACGCGCGCAGCCTATGCGCTCGAAGACGCGTGGCAGCAGGGCCCGGCACTCACGGCCGAAGCTCGTGCCCATGTCGCGCTCGCCACCTCGGAGGCGAAAATCGTCGCGCACCGCGCCGCGCTCGACGTCAGCGAAAAGCTGTTCGATGCCTGCGGCGCCCGCGCCACGCACGCACCGCTCGCGCTCGACCGCTTCTGGCGCAACGCCCGCGTGCACACCTTGCACGATCCGCTCGACTATCGCGTGCGCGATGTCGGCCGTTACGCACTGAGCGGGACATTGCCGGAAGTTTCTTTGTACACTTGAGGCGGTTCGCGGCGGCCTTCACGGCGCGCCGCGGTTTCAACCCTTCAAGAGGCCACCGGTTTGCAGTTCAAACTACCGACCACCGCAACCGCGCCGTTTTGCCCGTCCGAAGTGCAGGGCACGGTCGACTTCTCGCAAGGCGCTCCGTTCTGGAAAAAGATCCTGCAATTCGCAGGACCCGGTCTGCTGATTTCGATCGGCTATATGGACCCCGGCAACTGGGCCACCGACATCGAAGCCGGTTCGCGTTACGGCTACAGCCTGTTGTTCGTCGTCGTGCTGTCGAGTCTTGCGGCAATGGCGCTGCAGTGCCTGAGCATGCGCCTCGGTATCGCCACCGGGCAGGACCTCGCGCAATTGTCGCGCATGCGCTATTCGCCGGCGGTCGCGCGCTTCCAGTGGCTGCTCGCGGAGCTGTCGATCATTGCCTGCGATCTCGCCGAGGTGCTCGGCGGCGCGCTTGCCTTCCATCTGCTTTTCAAATGCTCGCTGACCACGGGCGTCTTGCTCACCGCGTTCGACACGCTGATCGTGCTGGGTCTGAAGGGCAAGAATTTTCGCGATCTCGAGGCGATCATGCTCGGGCTGATCACCACCATCGGCGTCGGTTACATCATCGAACTGGCGCTGGTGCAACCGCATTGGCCGTCCGTCGCGCAAGGGCTGATCCCGTCGTGGCAGGCCCTCAGCAGCCGCGAGCCGATGTATCTGGCGATCGGCATACTCGGCGCGACCGTGATGCCGCACAACCTCTACCTTCATTCGTCGATCGTGCAGACACGCGCGGTGAAGCGCGATCCGGCCAGCATCCGCTCGGCGATCGGCATATCGCGGCTCGATACGATCGTGTCGCTGGTGCTCGCGCTACTGATCAACATGGCGATCCTGATTCTCGCGGGCGCCGCGTTCCACGCCACCGGCCACAACCAGGTCACCGAAATCGAAGATGCGTACAAGCTGCTCGCGCCCATTGTCGGAACGGGTTTCGCGGCGGTGCTGTTCGCGATCACGCTGCTTGCCTCGGGACAAAGTTCGACCTTTACCGGCACGGTGGCCGGGCAGGTCATCATGGAGGGTTTTCTGAAGCTGAAAATCCCGTGCTGGCAGCGGCGTTTCATCACGCGGGCGCTCGCGCTGATCCCGGCGCTGATCGGCGTGCAGATGATGGGCAATGGCGCGGTTGGCAAACTGCTGGTCGCAAGCCAGGTCGTGCTGAGCCTGCAACTGCCGTTTGCGCTTTATCCGCTGATCCGCATGACGAGCGATCGTTCGTTGATGGGCGAATTCGCCAACACGCTGCCGACGCGGCTCCTCGTATGGTCGCTGTTCGTCGTGATCAGCGCGGCGAACCTGTGGCTGGTGGTGCAGACGGTGGGGCTGGTGGACTGACCGAGTTTTGAAGTCAGGTTTCATCGCCACGGTGAAATAAAAAAGGTCCGCGATGGCGGACCTTTATTGTGACGCTTCGGTTCGAGTCAGGCCGGACCAGCCTGCATCGATTCAATTCAACTCAAGCGGCCTGCGCGACCTGTGATGCTTCCAATGCGTTGAGTGCTTCCTGGCGGGCCGCGGCAGCTTTCTTCGTCTTGCCTGCGCGTGATGGCGGCTGGCAGGCGCCGCACACCACGTTATGCTGCAGATCGTGCCGGTGGGCCACGAACTTGCCGGTGCAGCGGCAGCATTTGGTCAGCTGCAAAATGTCGGCGTCGAAGAAACGGACCAATGTCCACGCACGCGTCAAATCGAGCACTGGTTCGGTTTCGCTGTGCTGGCAATGTTCCAGATACAGCCGATACCCCTTGGTCAGCGCATCCAGATGCGAGCAGCGCGCTTCGTTCTTCAGGAACAGGTACGTGTTGTAGAACAATGACGCGTGGATGTTCGCCAGCCACGTCATATACCAGTCCGCCGAAAACGGCAGCATGCCCTTGGGCGGCGATACGCCCTTGACCTCGCGGTACAGGCGAATCATGCGATCGCGCGACAGCGTCAATTCGCTTTCGAGCACCTGCATGCGCGCGCCGAGTTCAATCAGCGCGATGGCACGGAACACTTCTTGTGCGTCTTCCGTCAGGCTACGCTTGAGCATCGCAGTCACCTCGATTAAGCAAACTGCTCGGCAGGCTGGCCTGCAAGCAGGATCGCCGCATGAGTCGGTGCAACTGCGGCGTGCTTCGTCGTTTGCGTCAACGCCGACAGCATTGAGTGGTCGTTGAAGCGGAAGAAGCACAGAAGCTGATCGGAAGCGGCCAGCTTGACGATCTGCGCGAGCGACAGCCCGGCAAGCAAATCAGCCAGTTCCGACGACAGTCCCAGTCGGAACATGCCGACCGGCTTGTCCTCACGCAACATACGTTGCGCGAGCATGATGTAAGACAAGTTGATCTCGCGGATTGAATCCAGCGTCTCGCTGCTACGGTCCATTTTTTGTGTTTCCGAAGCCCCGAATTACTATGTCGGCTTTTTTCGCCGTTATGTCTTTTTTGCCTCACCGGAAACGATGACCTCCGGCTACATGTCACCACCTGATACAGATCGCGACTTCTTGATACATCGCGTTACATTTCGTAACAGCTTGGGTCGAATTGTATGAAGGGTAAAACAAGAAATCAATCCCTTCTCAAAAAAATATCCCGAAAAGATACATCTAATTTCGGTAACTATTTCACGGCGCTGTAATAGGTCACGCGCAGCAGATTTTTTGCCCCTGGAAGTTTTTGTCTGATCCATGAAAACCCTTGTATGACGGGCAGCTGGTCGAATCGTCTGAACAAACAAAGGTTGGCGGAGCCGGGTCGGAAAATCGTACGTGAATCAGAAAGGAAATAGAAAGCGCGAGCAATATAGCGTAATAAAT
This sequence comes from Paraburkholderia fungorum, assembly GCF_046027215.1. Lineage (GTDB taxonomy): Bacteria > Pseudomonadota > Gammaproteobacteria > Burkholderiales > Burkholderiaceae > Paraburkholderia > Paraburkholderia fungorum_D. The sequence continues at coordinate 282,502 of NZ_JAQQEN010000002.1, forward strand.
ACCGCTAAATGTTACCGCTTTGGGGACCCATCAGAGGTGTAACAGGTTGCTGCGGCCCCGGTTACAAACGAGGCCGCATTTGTAACTTCCAGGAGCCGGTTGAGCGAATCCGTTCGACTTCCAGGCCAAACGCGGGCCGCAGACGAGTGCGCGGCATGTTGCCGGCCGAGGCGTGCAAGTTGACTGACAAGCGGGGAAAGTCGACGGGCACCCGGAAGCCGCCGGTCCCGCGTTCGAACCTGCCCAGCCCTCGCTGTATCCAGCTAGCGCCTTGTTGCGTCGGCGGCCTGTGCCTCGGTGCGTTGAGTTTCGGCGAATTCGCGCAATGCTGCCGCGGTCTGCTGGTCGGCGGGGAAGAATGCCTCGATGGCCAGCTCTGAAAGCGTGACGTCTACCGGCGTGCCAAACACCGTGGTGGTGCTGAAGAAGGAGAGCACGCCAATCGGTGTGCGCAGCCGCAACGGCACGGCGATCTGGCTGATCGCGGCGTCGTCATGGTCGGCCATGGCTGCGCCGGGCGGCGCGGGATAGGCGGCCAACTCGTCGCGCAGCGCGCTCAGTGTGTCGTCGCCGCTCACCTCGATCTGGCGCTGCAATCGGGCCAGCACGTGCGCGCGCCACGGATGCCAGTTGACGATCGATGCCGAGATGCCTTCCGGATGCAAGCTTAGACGCAGTGCATTCACAGGCGGCTTGAGCAACTCAGGGCTGGCACCGGCCAGCAGCGGCGCGAGCGCGTTGTTCGCCGCAACGATGGTCCAGTGGCGGTCAATAGCGAGCGCGGGATACGGCTCGTGGCCCTTGAGCACGAGATCGACGGCCTCACGTGCGGCGGCGAGCTGAGGGTCTGTCAGCGGACGCTCGCGGAACAGCGGTGCATAACCTGCCGCGATCAACAACGCATTGCGGGCGCGCAGCGGCACGTCGAGCCGCTCAGCAAGATGCATCACCATTTCCCGGCTGGGCACCGCGCGGCCAGATTCGACGAAGCTCAGATGCCGCGTTGAAATGTCGGCCTCAGCGGCAAGCAGCAATTGGCTCATTCTTCGCCGTTGCCGCCATTCGCGTAACAGATCGCCGACAGTGCGGCTGGCCGTCGGCGCGTTCGACGGAACGGTTTGCGCGAGAGAAAGTGTGTTCATGCTGCCGATGATAATCAAAGCGCGCTGGCGATCCATTACCTGACAGGTAAAGGAGTACCCGGCGGGCCCAAGGTGAGGATTGCGGCGGGAAAGCGGCAAAGCGGCAAGCGCGAGTCAGGCGGGCGCCACAGCTTCCGGCACCGCGTTGAGCTTGACGCCGAGTGCGCGCAGCAGTTTGAACACGGTATCCATGCGCGGTTTGGAGCCGGGGGCGAGCGTCTTGTACAGGCTTTCGCGCCCGAGCCCGGCGTCCGCCGCGACCTTGGCGATGCCGCGCGCTTTGGCGATGTCGGCAATCGCGGCAAGGAGGAGATCGGCGTCGCCTTCTTCCAGGGCGGCGTTGAGATACTCGGCGATCATCTCCTCGCTATCGAGGTACTGCGATGCGTCGAATCGGGCGGTTTTGACCTTGCTCATGACAATTCCTTTCTAAGTGCTGCCCACATTGTTCTGGCGTGCCTGATGTGGGCCGGCTGGGTGGACTTATCCCCACCACAGATCAGCAGATACACCGTGCCCCCTTCACGCGCGAAGTAGACCCGATGGCCTGGACCGCAATCGATGCGCATCTCGGACACGCCGTCTTCCAGCAGCTTCACGTCGCCGAAATGGCCTCGTTCCGCACGCCGAACCCTCACCAGGATCTTTGCCCTCGCCCTGAGGTCGGTGAGACGGGCCAGCCAGCTATCGAATTCCTCGGTGCGGTTCACCGTGTACATGGGAGGTGAACCGATCTGCTGATCAGAGTATCCGTACGGATACGATTTCGCAAGCATAAAAACCATATTGAAAAAGACGGCTCAAGTCCGTGCCCATCGCGTTCGTCACATGCCGCGTGTCCGTACTACGCGGCCCCCACATTGCCTGGAAAAGGTTAGCGGCAGACGCCGCCGGTGACGATTCGGCCGGATGGCCAATCCTGAGCGCGTGTGGACGTCGCATTGCGCGCCAGTGAAGCCGGATGCTTACCTCCCACGTAATCGACGCACCTCGCGCGCGCCGTCAATCTTCACTCCGAGCCCGCCGCAAACAACGTGTCTGCCGAGCGTAGTGCTCAGTCATGCCAACCAAGGAGTCTGTGATGAATGCGCATACCGATCTGATCGACCGTTATTTCGACGCATGGAATGAAACCGACGCGGCCCGCCGTCGCGAGTTGATCGCCGCGACGTGGACCGCCGATGCCGACTATCTCGATCCGCTGCTGGCGGGTGCCGGCCACGACGGCATCGACGCGATGATCCGCGCGGTGCACGAGCGCTTTCCGCATCACACGTTTCGCCGTACCACGGAGGTGGACGGCTACGCGAACCGTCTGCGATTTTCCTGGCAGCTGACGACGCCCGCAGGCGAGGCGATCGTCAAGGGTTCCGACTTCGGTGTGGTCGATCACAACGGCCGCTTGCAGGCGGTGACGGGCTTCCTCGATCAGATGCCCGGCGCTGCATAAACCACCCATCGACAGCCATCCTTTTTCACGGAGACCATCATGCACGAGCCCGCTGCCGCCGCGGCGCCCGCTACCGGCATCGCACTTGCACGCCTGTCGGGCGCCGTCGACGCGATTTCGAGTGAAATCGCCGGTTTCGCATTGCTCGCCGGCGCGCGTGCCTTCACGTTCACGGCGCTGCTGGCCTGGCGCGAGCCGGTGTTGGGCGGCGCGGGCCTCGTGCTGCTCGCGCTGGTTGGATGGCTGCGGTGGAAGTGCCGTGAAGGTGCGCCCCGCAGCGTCGCGTGCAAAGGCTGAGCGGCGCGGCACACCGGCGTCCACCAGTGGCCGCGACGTTGCTTGCTACAATTGATCGCACGCGCTGCGAAGACCTATACGCTGCGAAGACTTGCCGTCCGAACCCGGACGGTGAGCCGATCCGACCTCAAGGAGCCCCCGTGCTGAAGAATCTGGACCCGCTGTTAAATGCCGATGTATTGCACGCGCTACGCTCGATGGGCCATGGCGACGAACTGGTGATCTGCGACGCGAATTTCCCCGCCGATTCCGTCGCGCGTGACACGGTGTTGGGCAAACTGTTGCGCCTCGACGGCGTGAGCGCGCCGCGCGCGATCCGCGCGATCCTGTCGGTAATGCCGCTGGATACATTCATTGTCCGTCCTGCCTCGCGCATGGAAGTGGTGGGCGAACCGAATACGATTCCGGCAGTGCAGCGCGAAGCGCAGATCGAGATCAACGCCGCGGAAGGGCGCGAAGTGCCGTTTGCTTCGATCGAGCGCTTCGATTTCTATGACCGGGCGCGCAAAGCCTATTGCGTGATCGCGACTGGCGAAGAGCGGGGTTACGGTTGCTTTGTGTTCACCAAAGGCGTATTGCTCGCACCGGACGCGCCTCGCTCATAGCGCGCCGTCTGCCCCGCGCCGAACTTGGAAAAGGCGGCCAACGCACATATTCTCAGGTGCAAAGCGGGGAACTGCGGCCGCCTGGCCGGGTCTGCTGCTTATTCATTTACAGGAGCCCCCTCATGACGCGTCCCGTCGATTCCGGCGTTATCCTCGTCGCGCGTATTGCCCTTGCCGTGCTGTTTCTGTGGGGCGGCGTGATGAAATTGCTGGGCTATGCGGGCTTCGTCGGCTACCTGCATTCGAAGGGCGTGCCGTTCTTGCAGGTGGCCGCGCCGGTTGCAACGGCGGTCGAGGCGCTCGGCGGCCTCCTGCTGATCGTCGGTTTCAAGGTCCGTCCGCTCGCGCTTATCATGGCCGTGTACACGGTGGCCACGGCAGTGCTGGGGCACGATTTCTGGAACGTCACCGATCCGGCGTTGCAACGCGACATGGTGATCCATTTCTGGAAGAACATCGGCATTGCCGGTGGCTTCCTTCTGCTGTTCGTGACCGGCGCGGGCCGTATCAGTATCGACGGCGCGCGTGCGCCGCGCGGTGGGCTGAATCGCTGATCATGCGTGCAGGGCGGGTCGTTTCCGATTCTGGCTGTAATCAAGGGAGCACATAATGATTCAAAGTTTTGAGCAAACCATTGGTGGCAAGGTCACGCAGTTGTGCGCGAGTCTCGGCGAGGGGCCCACGCCGCATCGGGTCATCATCAGCCTCGCCGACTCGGCGAAAACGCTGGTGATTCTGGATGCGTCCGGCCTCATCAGCACGATCAAGGCCGAGATCGAGGAACCGGAGAAACTGCTCGCCGACGCGATCACCAAGGCGCAAAACGAAGGACTGATCGAGCGTGCGATTGATACCGGCACGATTCAGGAAGCCTCCCTGTAACGGCTGTAACGCCTGTAGCGGTGATCGAGCGGCCTCATCGGCCGCACGCTCGCCTTATAGCAAACAGCCCCCGTGGTGCTCGCGCATCGCGGGGGCCTGTTTTTTGCGCGAGTCGCCACGCTATCCGAGGCGCTCAGCGCGATTCGCCAGCGCGCGTCGGGCCTGCCTCGCGTGAACTGGAGGCGGACGAGTGCGGTTCAGGATAAACGAGGCAGGCCAGCACGCCACCGAACACCAGCAAGCCCACTGAAATGGCCGTCGCCGCCTGCATGCCCGCGACAATCTGCGTCGCGGCTGCGCCGCTCGCCAGCGCGCCGAAGGCGGCCACACCCACTGCGCCGCCCGCTTGCCGGGCCGTATTCAATACCGCGGATGCGGTACCCGCGCGTTTTGCTTCGACGCACGCGAGCACGGCGGTGGTCATCGCCGGAACCGCGAGGCCCATTCCGGACGGAATCAGCAGGAAGGGCAGCAGCAATCCGAGCAGCGGCGTGCCGGCGTCGACCCGATGCAGCAGGCCGTAGCCGAGCCCCGCGGTGATCGCGCCGGCGATCATCGGCACACGCACGCCGAAGCGGCCAATCATCCAGCCGCTCATCACATTCGAAATCAGGAAACCCCCAGTCAGCGGCAAAAACGCGAGGCCCGCCTGCAACGGCGTATAGCCGCGCACGCGCTGCAAATACAGACTCAGCACGAACACCATGCCGTAGTAGGTCAGATTCACGCAGATGCCGAACAGCACCGCCGCGTTAAAAGTGCGCTTGCTGAACAGGGTGAGCGGCAGCATCGGCGTTGCGACACGCGATTCCACCACGATAAACGCAACGGCGGCGAGCAATGCGAGGACAAAGCCGCCGGCCACCAGCGGATGGCTCAATCCCAACGGCCGCCATTCGATCACCGCTGCGACGAAGGCCGTCAACGCGACGATGGCGAGGCACTGGCCGCCCAGATCGATGCCGCGCGGGCTGACATCTGCGTCGCCGGGTTGTTGAGGGCTGGATTGCGACCCGTTTTGCCCGGCTGCCGGCCGTGGCACCCAGAGCAACGTCGCGAGCAAGCCGGCCGCGCAAATCGGCAGATTGACGAGGAAGATGCTGCGCCAGCCGAATGCCGCGATCAGCAAACCGCCGGCCACCGGTCCAGCCGCGATCGCCACCGCGCCCGCGGCGGTCCACAGGCCGACCGCGCGCGCCCGGAGCTTTGGATCCTGTCCGAACGACTGATTGAGCAGCGCGAGCGAGTTCGGTAACATCGCGGCCGCGCCAATCCCCTGTACCGCGCGCGCCGCGACCAGCATGGTGGCGTCGAGCGCCAGTCCGCAGGCGAGCGACGCCAGCGCGAACAGTACGATGCCGGCTGCATACATGCGCCGTGTGCCGAGACGGTCGCCGAGCGCGCCGGCTGACAGCATCAGGACGGCAAATGCAAGCGTGTACGCATCGACGACCCATTGCAGGCCCGCGACATTCGCATGCAGGTCCGCGCCGATCTTCGGCAGCGCGATGTTGACAATGGTCACGTCGAGTTGCGTGACGACGAAGCCCACGCTAACGGTCGCGAGAATGCGCCCGAGAGCGGGCGTAAGGGAGGCGTTTTGAGTGTTCATGCGATACATCGTACGGCCGATGCATCAGCCGACGTTACGGCATGGCGTGAAATGTCGATGTATAGCGGGTTAGCAGGATGCGTGCCTGAGGACAGGCGCGAGGCCTCATGGCCTATCCGTCGAAGCTACGCCGGGCGTCAAGTGCGCCCGAATCTGGATCGGCTTCGCGGTTGCCGCCCGAACGCGGTCAACCTGCAAAGGATTGCTTTACTGATAGTTGAGCGTGAACGTAGCGAGGGCGTTGACGCTTCCCGCACTTACCGTTCCCGTTTTGATGTAGCGAACCGACAATGGGACGTTGATCTCGGCACCCGACGAAGTGCCGATGTCAAAGCTCCCCGGGTTGTTTTGCACCGCTGAGTCTGCCCCGAACTGGATCGGTGTGCCATTGTTCAGAATCTGCAATTGCAAACCGGTTGCCGTGGAACCGGATGACAACGAAAGCTGGTTGGATCTGTTGCTCGGGTTGGTGTTGTCGGTCATCGTCATCCTGACCTTGGTGCCCAGTTGATCACACTTCACGCCGATGTTGAATGCCTTCAGGCCCGCGCTGGGATCCATCCGGTTCAGTTGGCCAACGGTAGTTGTGGGCAGCGGGACGGTGACAGACGGAGTCGTGGTAGTGCAGCTGGAACTGGAGAGGGATGCTGCTGAAATCGCGCCTTGCATCCAGATTGCCCCACTAGTAAGGATACCGTATTCATCACCGCCATCCGTGTAAACGGCTGTCCAATTTATGCCAGAGTTGGGTGACGGATAGACCGATCCGGAGCTCGAAAGCGTGATTGGGCCAGTTTTGATAAGTTGAAGCGTCACCGTCAGATTTCCAGAGAAACTTTTAACGTTAAAACGCTGAGTCCAATCTCCGTTTATCACACCAGACACTTTTACGGTGTATCCAATTCCAGGCGTGTCCGTGGGCTCGATCATATTGGGCACGTAGGCTAGACCTTGGTGTTTACTCGGCACGGATAATCCCACTACTCCACCCGCTGCGTCGCATGAAATAATTGGGCGCCCTATGGTTGACCTCATAGTAGCGAGTACCGCCCCGACGGGCGCGTTACTCGGGATGGTTAATCCGTTAATGGTGCCCGCCGAGAGTTCGCCATAGTTAAGGTTTTTGAAGGTGCAGGCCGCCTCAGCTGGTGACGAAACCAACATCAGCACGCCAAAGCAAAGCGCCGCGATCCCGAAGAGCGTGCGCGATTTCCGCTCTCCGCCGCAGACCACCCCAAAAAAAATAGATGCTAACAACATGGCATATTCCTCAATATTTGATAACGCGCAAGTCGCGATGCGCGAGCACTACGCGGGGTCCTTAGTAGCGGACGCCGCATGCAGTGGGGGCACCGTGCAGCGAGTGGTCATCTTCGGCAGTTGATTCGACGCAGCCGCCGTCACCGCATACGAAGCGGTGCAACGCTGGCTGTCGCGATCGCCCCACGTCACGTTCAATTCACCCTGTGCGGCCAGCCCAGTGACGTACGCTTCACCGGCCTCGCTCACCATGCCGATTTCCTGGCCCTTGGCGTCATAGACCTGGGCGCCGAATGGCAGCGGCTGCCCGCGACTATCCTGTAACGTCAGCAACGCTTTGATACCTATCTGGGTGGCGTAGTTGGCGCGGACCAGCGCGCCGTTCGTGGGCACCACTTCCTGAATGGTGTCCTTCAGTTCAACCTGATCCGGAAGACCTTCGGGATCGAGAATGACTCGGTTGCTGCGATAGGGCGCCGCACTCGGCACCACCGCAAAGCCGTGGCTGTCAGTCCGCACGCCAGGGTAGGAGGCCACGCCGACGTCGGCTGCTCCGTTCGCGTCCACCAGCACAGCGGTACCGCCGAGTGTCTGGCCCAGCGTCACGCCGCCCTTGTGAACCACGACGCTGCCGGCCGCACTTGCGCCTATCTGCTGATAGCCGTTACCGGCGCTCACGTTGGCCGTCATGCTGCCGTAGCGGCCGTTGTAGTTTGCGTAGCCGTTGCCGCCCAGGCTGGCTGCGCCGTTATGCTCGGCGGTTACGCCATACGAGAGGCGGTTGTCGTCGAGCGCCGTGCCGTTGACGCTGGCCTGTTCGCTCCATCCTGTAGCGCTGTCATGAGTCAAGCTCGCGCTGGCATAGGCGGTACGCGCGCTTTCCTTACCCAAAGGAATCGACACGCTCACCATCACCTGGCTATTCTTTTGCCCCTGCGCAGAGCGGCCCTGAGAGTAGTACGCGCCGTAGGAAAATTGACGGGCCGTCGCGCTGTAACCGAGTTGAGCGGAGAGATCGCTGGATGCGCCGCCGTAATACGTCTGCTGCGCCACCGACGCATAGACGGAGCCATACTTGCCCATCTGCTGGCTGACACTGCCTTCAACGCGGCTTTTGCGCGCGCCGATATACGCCGCGGACGAGTTGTCCAACTGACCGGTGGCAAGGTTACGTTCCTGAATGGCTTCGCTGAAAGTGCGGAAGCCAGCCGTGGAATAACGCGCGCCGAGGACGCGGAAGTTCGTGCCGCTCTCGAACACTTTGCCGTACAGGATGCGAAAGGACCGGCCGGACGAACTGCCGCCCGTATCCACCGGTGTCGCCGCGCGTACCGTGTGCGCCCACGTCGCATCCACTGAGACCGCGCCGAAGTCCCCCATGTTCTTGCCGACGCCAGCCGCTACCGACTGGTACGTGCTCGCGCCACGCACGCCGCCATAAACTGTCAGATCGTATGGCAACCCTTGGGCAAACGTGCCCTGCGCGAAGAGCGGCCCGTTGTTGTCATTGCCGTTGCGATACTTGCCGGCCGACGCGCTGTAACGCACCGCGCCTTCGCGAGCGAGTACCGGTAGCGACGCGAACGGCTGCACAAAGTGGGTCTCTCGCCCATCCGCTTCGGTCACGGTCACGTCCAGGTCGCCCGTCGAGGCGCCGTAGAGGTCGTCGATCACGAAAGGACCAGGCGCCACAAACGCGCTATAGATCACAAAGCCGCGCTGACGGACGGTGACTTTGGCGTTGGTCTGCGCCACGCCACGGATGACCGGCGCATAGCCTTGCTGGCTGTCGGGCAGCATGCTGTCGTCCGACGCGATTTGAGCGCCGGTAAACGAGACCCCGTCAAAGACGTCCGACGGCGTGTCGGTTTGGCCGAGCGTCAGATGACCGCGCCACGGCGCGATGTCGCGCTGCGCGTAGTTGCTGACTGCCTGGAACGTGTTGCCTTGCCGGTTCGATTGAGCGCTGAGTGTGGAGCGGAAGCGCCAGGCGCCCACGTTGACGCCGGCCCGGAAGGTGCCGAACACCGTATCGGACTGACTGCTGCCACCAACATTTCCCGCGCCCGTGTTGTTGCTATGCGAGGCGTTCACGTTGTAGTCGAGCATCAACGCGGTTTCGCCGTTGTCCCATTTGTCGGGACTCACATAACCGCGTGGCACGCGGCGCATGGCAGCCTGAGGCACGCTGATGATCAGTTGTTGCTGGGCCAGGTCAAACGTGACGGAGGCGCCCGGGATGCGGCTCGCGATATCGACGCAACTGCTGTCGTCGGCCTGCAGGCCGGCGAGTGCCGGCGCGTTGGTGTCGACGCCCCATTGGCGCAACATCGCGAGCGTAAGACACGGCACCGCGTCGCTGTCTTCGGCTGAGTTGGCCGGCAGGTCGAAACGCAGATCCTGTGTGCCTACGGATTCGTAGTTGATCTGTACGTTGACACGGTAATTGCCGGGCAGGACGCGATTGCGTTGCGCAAACGCCGCTAGATCGATCCGCTCGCCAGAGGGGTTGTCTATCTCGAGAAAGCCCGCGTTGAAACCCGCATTCGTGCTCGGTGCAGGAGCGGCTACGTCGGCGAACGCCCAGGCGGGCGTACTCAGCGCGATTGCAATCATCGCCGCCATCCTGCGCGGCTGCGGGAAAGTGCTTGGCGAACTGAGGGATGGCGGGCGAATGCGGCTCATGGATAGTGTCGTTCCGCGTCTGGAACGGACGAGGAAAAAGAGGAAGTGGAGAGAACAGCAGCGCTTACCGGGATGCCTGAGGCGTCGCGGTGACATTGACCGGGGCGGTTTCTGCGCCGTAGTCGTTCATCGTGCTGAACGTGACGTCGATCGACTGCCCCGTTTTGCCGGCCGTAAGCGGCCACTTCAGCGTGCTTTTGGGCGCCACCATGTCATTGCGCAGCGTCTGAGCGCCGGCCTTCGCGTCGACGATCGTGACGTGATAGGCGCTCGGGTTGGTCACTTCCAGTGCGGGCGCGCCGCCGTCGCCCTGGACGACATGCCACTGCAGAGAGGCGGGCGCTTCAGCAGCAGTTCCTGGCAGTCCTGCGGGCCGATAGAACAGTTTCATGCGCGATCGAACGGCGATCTGCAGTACGTTCTCTTCAGCCGCTTGCTGGGGAATTTCCTTGACGTTGAAATAAAACACCGACTCGCGATCGTTCGGCAAGTCGCCGCCCGTGCGGACGATGCGTAGAATCATTTCCTTATTGCCGTCAATGCGGACTAGCGGCGGCGTAACCAGAAAGGTGCCTTTCTTGCCCGCGCTGTCGTCTACCCAGGATTGCAACAGATAGGGCGCCGCATCGCCGTTCTTGATCTGGATCGTTGTTTCCCGCTTTGCCTCGCTGAAGATCACTCGTGTACCACCGATCGATACGCTGGCCGCCGCGAGTTGCGACATCGTCAAGCCGGCGAGCAACGCACAGCCAATGGCGAGAAATCGATGACGCAGTGTCATGGTGTTGCTCCAATCTGAAGATGGTGTTGTCTGATCGTGGAATCAGGAGACGGCCACCGGGGCGAGCGCCCGCGGTAGCCAGGCAGGCTTACTGATAGATCACGGAGAACTGGGCTTGCCCGTTAGCCGTACCCGCACCGACCGTGGCGCCGGTCTGGATATAGCGCGCGCCGAAGCTCAACTGGTTGGTGCCCGTTGCCAGCGTTGTCTGGGCCGATTCCGAGCCGACTGCCAGCGGCGTCTGATCCGCGTTCAGCAACTGAATGCCGACACCAGTCGCAACGGAGCCGCTAGCGAGCTTCAGCACGTTGTTGTTGTTCGTGTCGCCCACACCGTCAAAGCGCACGTCCGCTTTTTTGTACGTCGTGTTGTCGCAGCCGTTAAGCTGGATCGAGAACGTCTTGGTCGCCGAAGTCGAATTGGCGCCGGTGAACGAAGACTTGGAGATATTTCCGAGTTGCACGGTCTGGTTCGTGCTGGCCGCGTCGACGGCGCAGGAGGCGCTGATGATCTGGCCTTGGAAATTCACCGCACCGTCATAGGCCGATGCGTAGCCGCTCACGCCGAGCGTGGCAATAGCTGCGAGTTTCGCGCCAAGTTTGATCGTTTGCTTCATGTAGTACTCCAAATTAAAAGATAAGGAACATGGAAGTTCCGTCCACATCGGCAATGGCTTCTGGCCCGACACACGGAGCAGATGCGCTCATCGCGACTGAGTCGTTATCTTATTTGGGGTCGAATTGAATCAATATAAGACGACTCTTAAATAGTCGCAGAAATCTTCACTCGCACTAGGAATTGCTGAGTGACGAGACTCAGAAGCAGGACAATCTAGGAGGAAGCTTTAGAATTTAGAGTCGATTTGCGACTGCTCGTGGCGCCGGAAATTGCCGGGCGGTTTGCACGGATCGTGTCGATATGCGCAGCGGAGCGTCTGATTGATCGCTCTGACAGACTGGCTGAACTGATCAATAACGATGACACGACGCCCGTCGTGCGACAGCGACATGACATCACAGCTTGAGGCTAATGGCGGAAAGCGGTGGGAGTGTTGCAAACCGGCGAGCGCATCCGGTAGGGGAGCAACTCAGAACGCGTTCGATGCTCCCAATTTTGTGAGAGCAGGACAGCAGACCTCGCGCCGTGTGGCACAGGCAAGACGGGAGCCCGGAGAGGGCGACATGCCGCGCCCTCCGGCGACTCCCTGTGGAGTACGCAGCGCTTAGCGCGTTTGCGCTGCGTCTTTGATGAACAGCGTAGTCAGCGCACCGAGAATACAGATCGCGCCAACATATAGCGGCGCGGCCATCGGATTGGACTTCATCATCAACGACACGGCGATCGGCGTGAGGCCGCCAAACACGGCATAGGCGACGTTATACGAGAAGGAGATGCCTGAAAATCGCACGACCGGCGGGAATGCCCTGACCATCACAAACGGAATCGCCCCGATCACGCCGACGAAAAAGCCGGCCACCGCGTATAGCGGCACCAGCGTCGCGGCGTCGATCGCGAGCTGCTGGAACATCACGTAGTACGACACCGCCAGCGCGAGGCCGCCAATGAATATCGTGCGTTCCGCGCCGATCCGGCCGGCAATCGACCCCGCCAGCACGCAGCCGATCGTCAGGCACAGCGTCGCCACGCAGTTCGCCAGCAATGCCGTGGCCGGCGCGATATGAAACTGCTTTTGCAGCAGCGTCGGCGTCATCAGGATCACCACGACGATCGCAGCCGACAGCATCCACGTCAGCAGCATCGACACGATCACGGCGCGGCCGTGGTCGCGCAATACGGCCTTGAGCGGGACTTCCGCGGCCAGCGATTTGCGTTGCTTGAGTTCGGCGAACACCGGCGTTTCATGCAGCCAGCGGCGCAGATACACGGAGAACATGCCGAACACCCCGCCCACCAGGAACGGAATGCGCCATGCGTAAGCCGAGATTTCCGCGGGTGCGAAATGGCGATTCACTGCCGATGCGATCAGCGAGCCGAGCAGGATGCCGGCGGTGAGACCGGCCGTCAGCGTCCCGCACGCATAGCCGACGTGCCGCTGCGGCACGTGCTCGGAGACGAACACCCACGCGCCCGGCACTTCGCCGCCGACCGCCGCGCCTTGCATCACGCGGAACAGCAGCAACAGCACGGGCGCCATGACGCCGATGCTGGCATACGTGGGCAGCAGGCCCATCATCAGCGTGGGCACCGACATCAGCAGCACGCTCAGCGTGAACATGCGCTTGCGGCCGAACAGGTCGCCGAAGTGCGCCATGATGATGCCGCCGAGCGGGCGCGCCAGATAACCCGCGGCGAAGATGCCGAAGGTCTGCACCTGGCGCAGCCAGTCCGGCATGGCGGCGGGGAAAAACAGTTGGCCGATGGCCGGCGCGAAGAATACGAAGATGATGAAGTCGTAGAACTCCAGGGCGCCGCCGAGGGCGGCGAGGCCGAGCGTCTTGTAATCGCTGCGCCCAAGAGGGCGTGGGGTGACAGCCTGCGCTCCACCCAGATTTGTCGCTTGCATTGCGTGTGTCTTGTCTTGAATTGGGAGCCACGCGTAGCGCGTGGACATACGGCGGTCGTCGGGCGAGAAGTGTGACAGGCGCTGGGTAGAGCACGGGACACCGGCGCGGCGGCCCGGGTGGGGCTAGCGCGATGACGACAGGGGCCGGGCGGGATTTTACAGGATGAAAACCGATTGATTAGGGAGGTGCTTAATTAGATAGGGAAAAGTTCCCCGAGGATCAATTTTTTGCGTGTTGGCCGGCGCATCGGCCGTTGAGCGTGCGGGCGGCGGCGGCCGGTCGTAGGAATGCCGCGCAGCTTTGTCAGGGCAGTTTGATTAGTCTGTAAATTAGGATTGCTCCTATGGGATGGAATGGGTGCCGCTCCGAGAATCGCGTCCGAGCCACTAGTTAAGAGTCATCCCATGCGTATTGCCATTCTTCAGCGTGACCCGGTCATGCGTCAGTCGATCGAAAAGATCCTTATGAACGCCAGCCATACCTGCCTGTGCTACGACGACGGTCTGTCCATGTCGAAAGCACTCGCCCGTTCCACCGTGGATCTGCTGGTGCTGGACTGGCAGGGCACCCGTTTATCGGGTGCTGAAGTCCTGAAGTCGGTCCGCGCGGTGGGCGGCGATCGCGTGCCGGTCGTGTTCGCATCGACGGAAACGTCCGAGGAGAGCGTGGTGCGCGCTTTCGCCAGCGGGGCGGACGACTACGTGAGCTTGCCGCTGCGTCCGGGCGAGTTCCGCGAGCGCATCACGGCGCTGCTACGCCGCGCCTATCCGGACCGTTTCAGCGCGGCGAGTTTCGATATTGGCCCTTACCGCTTCGACACCCATCGGCAACTGGTCACGCTGCGCGGCCAGCCGGTGCCGCTGTCCGGTACGCAATACCGGCTTGCATCGCTATTCTTTTCCAACATTGGCCGCGTGATGTCGCGCGATCACATCTTCGCGATGGTGTGGGGCCGCGAGTTCCGTGAATTCACCCGGACGATCGACAGCCATGTGTCGCGGCTGCGTCTGTTGCTCGAGATCGAGCCGCAAAACGACTTCCGTCTGCAACCGGTCTACAAGAGCGGCTACCGGCTGCTGCATCTGCGTCAAGGCGAAGCCGTCGACAAAAAAAAGGCGGCCTGAGCCTGCGTGGGGCAGAGGGAACAGCGGGCGGGGCGGTTCGCATGGCCCGGTTCGCCGCACCCGTTTCCGGCCCGCGGCTCAGCGCGGGCTCAGGTTCCTCAAGGCAACTTATAGCTGCGGCAACGCGGGCCGCGTTTGAATCGCGCTGCGAATCAGCGCTTCCACGGTTTTGCGTTCATCGCCGGCCAGCGGCAGACGCGGCGGGCGCACCGGTTCGGTACCCAGCCCGACGATCGCCTCGGCCAGCTTGATGTTCTGCACCAGTTTCGGCGACACATCGAGCGCGAGCAGGGGCGCGAACCAGCGGTAGATTGCGCGGGCTTCTTCAAGCCGGCCCGCTTTCAGCAGCTTGTAGATCGCCACGGTCTCGTGCGGAAACGCGCACACCAGACCGGCCACCCAGCCGTGCGCGCCCATCAGCACCGCTTCCATCGCGAGATTATCGACCCCGCACAGAATCGCGAAGCGGTCGCCGACTACGTTGATCAGGTCGGTCACGCGCCGCACATCGCCGCATGACTCCTTGATCGCGACGATTTTCTTTTCGTCGGCGATCTCGGCAAACATCTCGGGCGTCATGTCGACGCCGTACGCGAGCGGATTGTTGTAGATCATCAAGGGTAGCGCGCTAGCGTCGGCAACACTGCGAAAGTGATGCAGCGTCTCGCGCCGGTCGGACAGATAGCGCAGGCCGGGCAGCACCATGAACCCCGCCGCGCCACGCTTGCTGCCGGATTCGGCCTGCCGGCATGCGTCGAGCGTGCTGTTTTCGGCGATCGTCAGCAAAACCGGCACACGGCCGCGTGAGGCTTCCACGGCGATGTCGAGCACCTGCAGTTTTTCGTCCAGAGAAAGCGTCGACGCCTCGCCCAGCGATCCGCACACAATGATGCCGTCCACACCCGCCTCGATCTGCGCCTCGATATTCCTGGCCGTCCACGTACGGTCTATGCTGAAATCCGCGTGAAACTTGGTTGTGACTGCGGGCAATACGCCTTCCCAGATATGCGCCACGTCTCTTCTCCTGAATGTGATGAGTTCAAGCGCAGTGTAAGCAGGGAAAATGCCGCCGTCTTGCGTGATTCGCGCGCGACGGATGACGATTTCAGCATAGTGAGTGTGCTTGCAGCCTCGCCGGGTGAATGCGGGGCAGGCATTTTGGACCAAAGGGAGAAATGTGGCAAAGCCGCGTGGCGTCAGACGTCATGCGGATGTCCGCCGCTTCCGCACAAGTGCTCGCCGGGTGCCGCGCTGGCCGGTTAGCTTATCGGCATGGACCGGCGAAGCAGCCGCATCACTATGCTGAAATCGTCACAATCCACGCGCACGCATACCAAGACTGGCGGGTGCTGTGTTTCTACCATGAGCACCATGAAAACCCTCGACATTATCGACTCGCACACCGGCGGTGAACCCACCCGCCTGGTCGTATCCGGTGGCCCGGACCTTGGCGGCGGTACGCTGGCGCAGCGTCTGAACGTGTTCCGCACGCACTTCGACGATTGGCGTGCGGGCATCGTGACTGAACCGCGCGGCTCGGACGTGGTGGTCGGCGCGCTGCTGTGCGAACCGGACGACCCGGCATGCGCGGCCGGCGTGATCTTTTTCAACAACGTCGGCTATCTGGGCATGTGCGGGCACGGCACGATCGGCCTCGTCGTCTCGCTCGCGCACATGGGACGGATCGGGCCGGGCCGTCACCGGATCGAGACGCCGGTCGGCGTGGTCGAAGCGACTCTCAATGAAGACGGCAGCGTGGCCGTGCGCAATGTGCCGGCGTATCGCTACCGGCAGCGCGTGCAGGTGGAGGTGCCGGGCTACGGCGCGTTGACCGGCGATATCGGCTGGGGTGGCAACTGGTTCTTTCTGGTCGCCGATCATGGCCGCGCGCTGGAGGCGGCGCGCATCGGCGAATTGACCACGTTCAGTGCGGCGATCCGCGATGCGCTGAGCGCGCAGGGCATCACCGGCGCGGAAGGCGCGCTGATCGACCATATCGAACTGTTCGGGCCGGGCTCGCGCGCCGGCGTGGACAGCCGTAGCTTCGTGCTGTGTCCCGGCAACGCGTATGACCGTTCGCCATGCGGCACCGGCACCAGCGCGAAAGTCGCCTGCCTCGCGGCTGACGGCAAGCTCGCGGAAGGCGCGGTATGGCGCCAGGAGAGCATCATCGGCAGCGTGTTCGAGGCGAGCTATCGTCACGCGGACGACGGCGTGTCGGTGATTCCCACCATCACCGGCCATGCGCACATCATGGCCGAAGGGCGCTTGTGTTTCGACGAGCGTGATCCGTTCGCGTGGGGCATCCGCACGGTATGACGGCGGACGTATTGATCGTCGGCGCGGGCATTGTCGGCGCGGCCTGTGCGGCGGAACTCGCCGCACGCGGCATGCGAGTCGAGATGCTTGACGCGCAAGGCATCGGCGGCGGCGCAACCGCGGCGGGCATGGGCCATATCGTGGTGATGAACGATTCGCCAGCCGAGTTCGCACTGAGCCGTTACTCGCGCGATCTGTGGCTGGAACTCGCGCCGCAATTGCGCGAGCGCGATGCGTTCAGGCGCTGCGGCACGCTATGGGTCGCCGCCGACGACGAAGAATGGCAAGCCGCTCGCGAGATGCACGCGGCGTTCGCGGCGCAAAACGTCGCCGCGCAGCTGCTTGACGCGTCGGCATTGCGCGCGTGCGAGCCGGCGCTGGCGGAGTCGATGGTGGGCGGCCTGCGGATCGAGCACGACAGCATCGTGTATGCGCCGACGGTCGCACAATGGCTACTAACGCAATCCCCGGCCGCCGCGAAGATTCGCGTGCGGCCCGGCACGCCCGTGACGGCGATTGGCGCGCGCGGCGTGACACTCGCCGACGGCGGCTACTTGAGCGCAGCTCACGTGATCATTGCCAGCGGGCTCGGCGCGCAGCAACTGATGCCCTCTTTACCGTTGCAACCGAAGAAAGGTCACCTGCTGATCACCGACCGCTACCCCGTACTGATCCACCATCAACTGCTCGAACTCGGCTATATCAAGAGCGCGCATCATGCGCTGGGCACGTCGGTGGCATTCAACGCTCAACCACGGCCCACGGGTCAACTGCTGCTCGGCTCGTCACGCCAGTTCGACACCACGGATCCCGCTGTCGAACTGCCGGTGCTCGCGCAGATGCTGCACCGTGCCGCGCGCTATCTCCCGGCGCTGCCGGCGCTCAACGGCATTCGCGCATGGACCGGTTTTCGGGCGGCGTCGCCGGATGGTCTGCCGCTGATCGGCCCGGCCGGTGATGACAGGGCAGGTGTCTGGCTGGCGGTCGGTCATGAAGGTCTGGGCGTGACGACTTCGCTGGCAACAGCCCGGCTGCTTGCCGCTCAGATTACGGCGAGCGCCATGCCGATTCCCGCCGAGCCTTATTTGCCGGCGCGTTTTGCGACGCAAAGGGTGGCCCATGGCTAGCGTCCACAATCCATCCATCCGCTTGACGATCGACGATCGAAGCATCGATGTCGAAGCCGGCACGACAGTCGCCGCGGCGCTTGTGGTGGCCGGCATGCGCGGCACAAGGATATCGGTCAGCGGTCAGGCGCGCGAAGCGCTGTGCGGTATGGGCGTGTGTCAGGAGTGCCGCGTCACAATCGACGGCCGCGCGCACGTGCTGGCGTGCCAGACGCTCTGCCGCGACGGACAAGTCGTCCACACGCAAAGCGCAGGCACGCGATGAACCCGCACTTCGATATCGTTGTGGTGGGCGCCGGACCGGCTGGGTTGAACGCCGCACACGCGGCGGCGCTTGCGGGCGCCACGGTCGCGCTGCTCGACGACAATCCGCGCGCAGGTGGTCAGATCTGGCGGCAGGGACCCGGCGGTTCGCCGCAGGCGCCGCTGCATACGCTGCTGGCCGCCTTGCACGCGCATGGCAACGTCACGCTGTTTGCGTCGACTCGCGTTATCGCGCCGTTGGGCTCGCGCGGCTTGCTGCTCGAATCGGCCGACCGGGGCGGCGTGTGCATCACATACAACAGCCTCATTCTCGCTACCGGCGCCCGCGAGCGGCTGCTGCCTTTCGCCGGGTGGACGCTACCGGGCGTCACCGGTGCCGGCGCGCTGCAAGCGCTCATCAAAGGCGGCATACCGGTAAGGGGTGAAAGGATAGTGATTGCTGGCAGCGGCCCGTTGCTGATCGCGGCGCTCGCCACTGCCCGCGCGGCCGGCGCACAGGTCGTGGCGATGGTCGAGCAGGCGTCCATGGCGAACGTGGCGCGCTTTAGCGCCTCGCTGCTGGCCGAGCCTGCGAAGCTGTGGCAAGCCGCCAGCATGACGCGCGGTCTTGCGGGCCTGCGTTACTGGACCGGCAGTGTGGTGCGGGAAGCGCATGGCGAAGGCCGCGTCGAACGCGTGACGATCCGGCGTGGCCAGCAGGACGTCACGCTGGCGTGCGACCGCATCGCGTGTGGTTATGGCCTCGTGCCGAATATCACGCTTGCTCAGGCGCTCGGCTGCGCGATCAACGAAGCCGGCGAGATTGTGGTCGACGGCGAGCAGCGGACGTCGATTGACGGCGTGCTGGCGGCCGGCGAATGCACGGGTGTGGGCGGCGCGGAACTGGCGGTGGTGGAAGGCAGGATCGCGGGCCTCGCGGCAAGCCAGGCCTCTGGAAGCCGCGCGGCGCTCCTCAGGCAGCGCGCGCGCTGGCGCCGCTTCGGGCAACGCGTGGCGTCTGCCTTTGCCTTGCAGGACGCCGCCCGCGCCATTCCCGCCGACGCCACGCTGCTTTGCCGTTGCGAAGACGTCAGCATTGGCGAGGTCCGGGCCTACTCGAACTGGCGCGAGGCGAAGCTGCATACCCGCTGCGGCATGGGCGCCTGTCAGGGAAGGATATGCGGCGCGGCGGCGAACCTGTATTTCGGTTGGCAAGCCGCTGTGCCACGCCCGCCATTCAGCCCCGCGCCCATCGGCGTGTTGATGATGGCGAGTGATGCAGAGCCGCCGTCTGAATAACGCAATGGGCTAGCGTGCGGATATTGTCGCCAGCCGGCTCGCCCTATAATCGACCGCACGCGCCAGGCGTCCAGATGGACGGACCCACGCCAGGACCCACGGCACAAAAACGGAACCCGCTCGATGAACACGCTGGCTCATCCGCTCGAACCGCACGACGCAACGCTGTCCGGCATGTTGTCACACTTCACGCTGCTCGAGCCGGTGTTCGACGCGATGCCGGACGTCGTGTTCTTCGTCAAGGATACGCAGGCGCGCTATGCCCTGGTCAATCGCACGCTCGCGTCGCGCTGCGGCTTCAAGGAAAAGGCCGCGCTGCTCGGCAAGACCGCCGAGGATGTGTTTCCACGCCGCTTCGGCCGCATCTATACCGCGCAGGACAAAGCGATCATCAATGTCGGCAGTCAGATGATCGATCAACTGGAGCTGCATCTATATCCGGGCCGCCAGCCGGGCTGGTGCCTGACCTGCAAGCAGCCGTTGCGCGATCCGGCGGGCAAGGTGGTGGGCCTCGCCGGCATCTCCCGCGACCTGAAAGCGGATGAGAGCAGCCATCCCGCGTACAGCCGGCTGGCCGCGGTGGTGCAATCCATTCAGGAGAATTACGTCCAGCCGTTAAATCTGAAACAGCTAGCTGCAATGGCTGACATGTCAGTGGCGCAACTGGAGCGCTATTTTCACAAAGTGTTTCATTTGACACCGCGCCAGGTGCTGCTGAAAACACGGCTGGATGCCGCCACCGCGCTGCTGGTTTCGCACGACAAGGTGACCGATGTCGCCGCGCTATGCGGCTATACCGACCACAGCGCCTTTACGCGGCAGTTCAAGGCGACTGTTGGCGTCACACCGACTGAATACCGGATGCTGCTGCACGGGACCTCACGAAGCTGAGCAGCTGCCCATGGCTCGTCGCAGGGATCACTATTATGTCTACGTCGTCGCGCTGGACGACACGGTCTGGAACGAGGCGCGCTTTCGGCGCGCGAATCCGGATTACCGGTTCGACAAGCCTTGCGTGTACGTGGGAATGACCGGGCTGGACCCGGATCTGCGCTTCGACCGGCACAAGGCCGGCATTCAGGCGAATCGCTATGTGCGCGATTATGGGCTGCGGCTCGTGCCCGAACTGTATGACGTGTTCAACCCAATGCCGTACCGCGGCGCACAGGATATGGAAGTGGAGTTGGCGATCGGGCTGCGTGAAGCAGGCTACGGCGTGTGGCAGGCTTGAAACGGCCCCGGGAGCTTGCGCTGGCAGCGCGCCCCGATTGAGCCCCTATTAAATCAGGCCAGGCTCACTTGACGCCAAGTCCGCGCAGCACCGCGTTGCCTTCGGGCGTCAGACGGATATGCGACGCGCCGGCGCCGCCGGATACGGTTTCGATCAAACCGGCTTCGTGAAGCTGTGGAATCTCAGGCTTGGCGGAAGCGTCGATCGGCGCGTGCAGCAGGAGCAACAGGGTGGCCAGTTCGTGGTGGCTCAGCAGGCGGCGCAGAATCGTAGGCCGCTTGCCCGGCACTGGCGTGTCATTGGTGTTCTGATCGGGCTGGTTCATTGGGCGCACCTTGTGCGGAATAGTCTCGGGTGGATCATGCGGACGAAGTCTTAAACGATTCTTAAAACCCTATTGTCCTGTAACACCGTGACATTAAGATTGCGCCGAAACAAGTAACCGATCGTTACACGTGCCGCTCCCTTACGCTCCCTTAAGCCGCCTTACGCTCGCTTACATCAAGGCGCGCAGGTTTTGCTGGCCGATTCGATCCACAGATTCCCCACATGGCGCTTGCCCGCGTAGAAGCGGTAGGTGGTTGCGCCATTGTCGCTGCGCACCTTGACGATGTTCGAATCGCCGAAGTCGAGCATCTGGCCCTGCGGGATCGCCGTGGATTTGAACGCGGCGCTGTGGCTGGTCGCCACCTGCGTCAGGCAGGACACGACGTCGTTGACCGAGCGTTGCGTGGTGCTGTCGGTGACGGGCTCGCCGGCATCCGGATTCTTCTGGAAGTACGCGCAAGCGCTCAAAAGCAGTGGAACTGACAGGACTACGGCAAACTTCTTCATATCTCTCCTGGCGTTTCGGTCCGGCCGATTAGGGGCATGACGCCCGGCTGGGGCGCAGCCGCGGCACCGGACCGCGGTTCAACCGCCATTATATCGGTCGGCGCCGTGCGGCCGACCGCGCACGGGCAGCAACACGCGGCCAGCGACCTGCGGCCGACGGCGCGCCTACTTGCGGCGCTGCGCCTGCGCGGCAAGCCGCACGGCCGCATTGGCCGCGCCATAGCCGTCGTAGCCGCCGCGCCGTTCGACGATCTCGAGGAAAAAGCGCTGGTCCAGCAGTTCGGTGTACGCGTGGAAAAATTCGCCGCCGCGCTCGTCGCGGTCGTACAGGATGTTATGCGCGCGCATGCCCTCTAGCGTCTCGTCCGGCAACGCATAGCGGGCCTCGAGGTCGTCATAGTAATTGCGCGGAATGCGCAGCACCGGCACACCGTCGGCAACGAACTCGGGAATCGCGCTGAAGATGTCGCCAGTACTGAACGCGACGTGGTTCAGGCCGGAGCCGTGATAAGTGTGCAAGGCCTCGGCTACCGCCGTATGGTGGTCCACCGAGGCATTCAGCACGATGCGAACCGAACCGTCGCGGCTGCGCAGCGCGCGGCTGCGCACCAGCCCGTAAGGATCGGGCACCAGCACGCCGGGCTCCGCTTCAAAGCCCAGAGCGGTTCTCAGAAACAGCACCCACGTATCCAGCGAATTCGCCGGGATCGACAGGCAGACATGGTCGATACGGGTAAGCGGACCCACTTCGGTCGGGCCGTTGACGTCTGTCAGGACGAAATCGGCTTCGAACAGCGTGGGCTGGTCGGGGGCTTCGTCGACGAAATAGTTCAGGCTGCCGTCGGGCGCCTGGACGGCGGGCAGCAGGCGCTCGTTCGGGCCGATCTGGCCGGAAAAGGGCGCGTAGCCGAACCCGGCCGCGCGCTCGAAGGCCTGATTGGCGTCGTCGACGCGAAACGCGGACGCGCACAGCGACAGCCCATGCTGCTGGAAGAAAGCGTTGGCGAACGAGTCCGGCTCGGCGTTCAGTACGATCGACGCCGCGCCGTGCTGATACAGCGTCACATCTTTCGAGCGATGCTGGCCGGCCTGGCGAAACCGCAGCTTGCCCAGCCAGTCGACGAGTTGCGCGCGGGTGGCGTGATCCACCGCGAACTCGAGAAACTGGTAGCCGACATGGGCAGGCGCCGCGGGCGACCGATAAAGCATGTCGGCCGGCTGCTCGGTGGCTTCGAGCAGCGCGCGGGTCTGTTCCTCCAGGAACAGCAGTGAACGATGACCGTCCGCGGCGGTAATGGTGGTGGGCGCCGCGCGAAAACCGTCGTTGAAAATTTCGAGCGACAGCGGCCCTTTGTAGCCGGTTTTTACAACCTGCGCGGTAAAGCCCGCCAGATCGAAATCGCCCTGGCCGGGGAAGCAGCGGTAATGGCGGCTCCATTCGAGCACGTCCATGGCGAGTTTCGGCGCGTCGGCAATCTGCACGAAAGCGATGCGCTCGCCCGGAATGTCGGCGATGGCGTCCACGGAATCGTTCAGCGACAGCGTATGAAAGCTGTCGAGCACGAGCCCGAGATTCGGATGATTCACCGCGTTGACGAGTTTCCACGCATGCCGGTAGGTCTTCACGTGCTTGCCCCACGCCAGCGCTTCATAGCCGGCGATCACGCCGGCCGCTTGCGCCGCCTGCGCGAGCGCGCCGAGCTGGTCGATCATCAGTGCGTCGTCGCCGATGGTGTCGGGCGAGACGTTGCTGCATACCAGAATCCGGTCGGTGCCCAGTTCGTGCATGACCTCGAATTTGCGCTTCGCGCGCTCGAGATTGCGCGCGAGGCGCTCGGCGCTGACGCCGTCGAAATCGCGGAACGGCTGGAACAGCATGATTTTCAGCCCGAGATCGCCGGCGATGCGCCGCACGTCGGCGGGCGAGCCGTCGAAATACAGCAGGTCGTTCTCAAAGATCTCGACGCCTTCGAAGCCCGCCGCCTGAATGGCGGTCAGCTTCTCGACAAGGGTCCCGCTGATCGACACGGTGGCAATCGAACGTTGCATGAACGGCTCCTGCAAAAAACAAAGAAACGGCTATGAAAACGGGCGGCAAGCGGGGTTCCATTAGGGCCGCAAGCCCTGCGTCGGCATGTTGCAGTGCGCAAAATGGGCTAGTCCGTTACCCCGCATCAGCAAGGAGCGGGCCAGAATCACCCATAGTAGCCGAAGTTTCCGTGAGTCTATACGAACTAACTAGATGGTACAAATTCGTGGAAACCCCGAATGACGGCAACGGCTAATGCGCGCACACTTCGCTCACGTTGTAGAGCCGCGAGTGAGTGTCGTGGTCCGTTTTATGCCTCACTTTGCAGGAGTGGCTGTCATGAGCTTTGCATCAGTTCTGGTCCTCAACGGGCCGAATCTCAATCTGCTGGGTACGCGTGAGCCCGCCGTCTATGGTTCGGAAACCCTCGACGACGTCGCGAAACTATGTCGCGACGCAGGCGAGCGCCTGAATCTGGCAATCGACTTCTGCCAGTCGAACGCCGAACATCAGCTGATCGACTGGCTGCATGCGGCGCGCACCAAGGTCGACGGCATCGTGATCAATCCGGCGGCTTACACGCATACGTCGGTGGCGATTGCCGACGCGCTCACGGCAATCGAAAAGCCTGTCATCGAAGTGCATATCTCAAACGTGCATCGGCGCGAAGCTTTCCGGCATCACTCGTTCGTATCGGCGGTCGCAGACGCCGTGATCATCGGTTGCGGCACACAGGGTTATGTGCTCGCTTTGGAACGGATGGCAGTCATCCTTAAGAATAGGGCGGCCAAATGAATACGCAGTCATATCTCGTCGGTCTGATCGGCTCGGGCATCGGCGGTTCGCTTACCCCCGCAATGCACGAAGAAGAGGGCAGCCACCTCGGCTTGCATTACGTGTACCGGCGCATCGATCTGGAAGCGTTGAAGCTTGACCCCACGGCGCTCCCGGATCTGCTTCTCGCGGCTGAACGGATGGGCTTTAACGGCCTGAACGTCACGTATCCGTGCAAGCAGGCTGTTATTCCGCTGCTCGACGAGCTGTCCGACGACGCGCGCGCGCTCGGCGCGGTCAACACAGTCCTGCTCAAGGACGGCAAACGCATCGGCCACAACACCGACTGGTCCGGCTTTGCGCGGGCGTTTCAGCGCGGCTTGCCGGATGTGTCGCTCGAACGCGTCGTGCAACTGGGCGCGGGCGGCGCGGGCGCGGCGGTCGCTCATGCCGCGCTGACCATGGGCGCGCAAACGCTCACGCTATTCGACGTGGATCCGGCGCGCGCGGCTTCGCTCGCCGCTGAATTGCAAAAGCGCTTTCCCGCCTCGACGGTCAAGGCCGGCGGCGACCTGGGCGAAACGCTTGCGACGGCGAACGGGCTGATCCACGCCACGCCCACCGGCATGGCGAAACTGCCTGGTTTGCCGCTGCCGGTCGAATTGCTGCACCGCGATCTGTGGGTGGCCGACATCGTCTATTTCCCGATCCGCACTGCGTTGTTGCAGGCTGCCGAAGCGCTCGGCTGCCGCACGCTGAGCGGCGGCGGCATGGCGGTCTATCAGGCGGTTGACGCGATGCGCATCTTTACCGGTCTCGAACCGGACGCCGAGCGCATGTACACGCATTTTCAGTCGCTGTTGCAGCGTTAATTCAAGTGCAAAAAGCCGGACCACAACCAGACCGAGGAGACGTAGACGACATGCAGCAACCGATTCAAGCCAACTCTAACAACGCAACTCCATTGGCACCGTCGGCCAACGGCACGGTCAGCACCGTACGCCGTTCGAAGGCGCGCTATCAGATCCTCGCGCTGCTCGCCGTCGGCACGATGATCAACTACCTTGACCGCACGGTCCTCGGCATCGCGGCGCCGCAATTGACCAAGGAGCTCGGCATTAACGCCGCGCTGATGGGCTTGCTGTTCTCCGTGTTTTCATGGAGCTACGTGGCCTCGCAGATTCCGGGCGGGCTGTTCCTCGACCGCTTCGGCAGCAAGCTCACGTACTTTCTGTCGATGACCTTCTGGTCGTTGTGCACGCTGGCGCAGGGGCTCGTGCATGGTATCGGCGCGCTGTTCGCCTTCCGGCTCGGTCTCGGTGTCTCGGAAGCGCCGTGTTTTCCGACCAATAGCCGGGTGGTGGCCACGTGGTTCCCGCAAAGCGAGCGCGCGATGGCGACCGGCACTTACACGGTCGGCGAATATATTGGTCTCGCGTTCTTCAGCCCGTTCCTGTTCGCGCTGATGGGCGCATTCGGCTGGCGTTCGCTGTTCTACGTAGTGGGCGCCGTGGGCCTGGTGTTCGGGCTTGTCTGGTGGGCGCTGTATCGTGAGCCGCGCGATCATCCGTCGGCTAATCAGGCGGAGCTCGACTATATCGAGGCGGGCGGCGGTCTGACGCATCGGAAGAAAGACGACGCGGCGAGCGGTGCCCCGAACACGTCAAGCGCATCAAGCACGTCGGGCGCACCGGCGAAGAGCGGCTTCGAATGGCGCACCATCGGACGCCTGCTCAAGCATCGTCAACTGACTGGCATTTGTCTCGGCCAGTTTGCCGGCAACTCGACGCTGGTGTTCTTCCTCACCTGGTTCCCCACGTATCTCGCCACCGAGCGTCATATGGCGTGGCTGAAGATCGGCTTCTTCGCGATCATGCCGTTCATTGCCGCGTCGATCGGCGTGATGTTCGGCGGCTTGTTCTCCGATTGGCTGCTGCGGCGCGGCAAGTCGCCTAACGTGGCGCGCAAGCTGCCGATCATCGCCGGCCTGCTGCTGGCCTCGACGATCATTCTCGCCAACTATGTCGAGAGCAATGTGGTGGTGATCGCGATCCTGTCGGTGGCGTTTTTTGCGCAAGGCATGGCCGCGCTGGGCTGGACGCTGGTGTCGGACATCGCACCCGACGGCCTGCTCGGCGTGACCGGCGGCATCTTCAACTTTGCCGCGAATCTGGCCGGCATCGTCACGCCGCTGGTGGTGGGCTTCATTGTCGCGGCGACGGGGTCGTTCGTTGGCGCGCTGGTGTTCATCGGCGCGATCGCGTTGATCGGTGCGCTGTCGTACATCTTTATTGTTGGCGATATCAAGCGGATCGTGCTGGTGGATTGACCGTCTGCCTGATCAAATAAGGAAGGGGGACGTGGCGAGGCCACGTCCCCCTTCTTGCGTTTCAGACTCAGACCGCCGTTAGTCCGCCTTCACGAAACGCAGTACGGCGTCCACGATCATCGCGCGATGCCGCGCGCGCAGGCGCGGATGCGACGGGTCGCGGCCGAACGCAGTGCCAAAGGTATGGCGATTGCCGACGCGGTGAAAGCACAGCGAGCTGATCAGCAAATGCAGGTCGATCGCATCGACGTCGCTGCGGAACTGCCCGGCCGCGATACCGCGGGCGAGCAGATCCTCGATCGTATGAATGACGGTGACGTTGCGGCCTTTGAAGGTTTTCACCTGCTCGACGTACTTCGCGCCGTGAATGTTTTCGATCGTCACGAGGCGCACGAAGTCGCGCTGGCGGTCGTGATAGTCGAACGTAAACTCGACCAGCGCGCGCATACCCTCGACCGGATCGAGTTCGCTGATGTGCAGATCCTGTTCGAGCGCGCGAATGTCGCCGTACACCTTCTCCAGCACGGCCTGATACAACCCTTCCTTGCTGCCGAAGTAGTAGTACAGCATGCGCTTGGTGGTATTCGTGCGTTCCGCGATCGCGTCGACGCGTGCGCCGGTCAGACCCATCGCGGAGAACTCCTGGGTCGCGACATCGAGGATGTTGCGCCTGGTCTGCTCGGGATCGTACTTGCGTCGCGCGTCCGTACGCGGAGTCTCGGACGCGGTGCCGGTGGTATCAGGCTCGGCGGCCTTGCTTCCCTTTTTCATTGTGTATTCGAGCGGCAGTGACGGCGCATTCTAGCATGGCAAAATCGCCGTCCGGCGCGGCTCGCGGGCATGAACGGCAGCGTATCGGGGGCGCTCATGGAGCCGGCCGGTTGGGGCGGCGCCGTGCCGCGAATGCATCGCGCGTTTGCATGGTGGTATAGGTCAGTTGCGCGGCGGCCAGACCGAGCGCGCCGTAAGCGGGCGTCAGGCCGAAGGCCGCGAACGCCTCGGGCACCGGCCGCTCGCCGGCGATGGCCGCGGCCAGCAGTTCGCCCGAGACGGTGGTTGGCGCCATACCGTGCCCGCCGAAGCCGACCGCGTACCAGACGCCGTCCGGGCTGCGGCCGATTTGCGGCATCTTGTGCCGCGCATAGCTCATCAGCCCTCCCCAGGCGTGGTCGATACGCACGTCGTGCAACTGCGGATAGACCTTCAGCAGATCGCGCCGCAACAACTGGGCGATCGCTTCAGGCGCGCGGTTGCGCACCGAGATGCGGCCACCCCACAGGATGCGTGTATCGGGCAGCGGACGGTAGTAGTCGAAAGCGAAGCGGGTATCGTAGACGGCAGCGCGCGTGTCGAGCGCATCTTTCAGGCGCGCGCCAAGCGGCTCGGTGGCCATCACGTAAGTGGCGATCGGCAGCACCGCGCGTTCGACCTTCGCGTACACGTTGCGCGCGTAGCCGCCGCCCGCCATGACGACGTGACGCGCTTCGATCGCGCCGTGCGGCGTGTGCACGACGAAGCCCGCACCCTCACGCTGTAATCGAACGACTGGCGACGTCTCATGGATCCGAACGCCAGCGCTCGCCGCAGCAGCAGCGACGCCCAGCACGTATTTCAGCGGATGAAAGTGGAACGCATTGCGCTCGAACAGCCCGCCGTGATACCGGCTCGTCTTGAGTTGCGTTGCGAGCTGCGCTGCCGATACCGGCTCCCACTCGACGCCGAACGAATCCCGCATCAGGCGCCGTTGTGATTCGAGCCGCGCGGGCTCGTCGAACCAGTTGGCCAGAATGACACCGGCGTCGCTTGAATCGCATTCGATGCCGTAGCGCTGGATACGCTCGCGCATCAGATCGACGGCGTCGGTGGTCAGCGTATAGAGTTCGCGCGCGCGGCGGGCGCCGAGGGTTTTCAGCAGATCGGCGCAATCGAGGCTATAGCCGCCGAACACAAATCCGCCGTTGCGCCCCGAGGCGCCGAAGCCGACTTGCTGGGCTTCGAGCACGTTGACGTCGGCAACGCCGCGCTCGGCCAGCCCCAACGCGGTCGACAGACCCGCAAGGCCGCCGCCGATGATGCACACGTTGGCGCTGCGCCGGCCGGACAGCGGCGCGTAGGTGGAGGAGCGGGTGACAGTGGCTTCGTAATAGCTTTGCATCCGGCTAGGGTAGCGGCAATGCCACCTTCACGTCCAGCCATCGCGCGATGGGCAGCAGGAGCGCGCCAGAAACCACAAGGCCGACATCCGCCGGGAGCGAATGCCGGCCTGGGTCTGAGGTTCAACGTGCTCAGGACACCGGTAGCAGCTTGCCGCTGAACACCACCGGACCGGTCGGTGCGTTGTGGTCGGGCGAACCACCCGGCGCTTCGATCGAGACCGCGAGGGCCGTATAGCTTTCCGGCTTCTGCTGACCCGCTGTCACCTTGCCGCTGGCGCTGTCCGGCAACAAGCCGAGCGAGACCGGATGGCCGCTCGCCGGAATGCCCCACAGCTCCATGGCGCGGCCGGCCGGCAAATCGAGCTTGCCGAGCGGATGCAGCGTCATGGTGGAGTGGGCTTCATCCCACGCCACCAGCATGACCGGATGGGCCTCTTTATCGTTCAGCACAGCCACATGCGAGACGGCGGCTTCCGGTTGCTGCGCGACCGTGGGCGCCGTGACCGGCCCGGTGCCTGCCGGCAAAAGCGAGCGCACGGCGACCACCACGGCGAGAGCGGCGACAGCGGTCACGCCGATCGCCCAGCCGCGCCAGAACGCGAGGTTCTCGAACAGGCCGCGAGACACACGCGCAGGCGTTTGCACCCCGGTGCGCGGCCGTGCCGCCTCACGCGTGGCCGCAAGGCCAAGGCGCCGTTCGATGGCTTCCCACACTGCCGCCGGCGGCATGCGCGGTTCAGCGAGTTCGGCCATTGGCGAGAGGCGCCGCTGCCATTCTTCGACAGCCCGGCGAATCACCGCGTCATGGTCCGCATAGCGTTCAAAGCGCCGCCGCGCGCCACCGCGCAGCGTGCCGAGCACATACTCGGCGGCCAGCAGATCGACCAGCTGAGGATAGCGATGCAGATTCATCGATCGCCTCCCAGACAGGTCTTCAGTTTGGCAAGGCCGCGCCGGATCCAGGATTTGATGGTGCCGAGCGGCACCGTCAGCACTTCTGCGATCTCGCTATGGCTCTGATCGCGCAGATACGCGAGGGCAACCGCCTGGCGCTGCGCCGGTTCCAGTTGCTGCATGCAGCCGGCCAGCAAACGTGCCTGCAGGCTGACGGCGGCGAGCGTTTCGGGATCCGGATCGCTGGTTGCCACGAGATCGTCCAACGCATCGCTCCATTCCGCTTCCTGCGAGTTGACCCGCCGCAGGTGATCGAGAGCACGGTTTCTGACGATCGCCGACATCCACGTCATCGGTGCCGACAGTGCGCGGCGATAGTCGCCGGCAAAGCGCCAGATATTGACGAAGCTGTCCTGCAAGACTTCTTCGGCCCACTCATGCTTGCTCAATATACGGAGCGCGAGGCCAAACAGTTTCGGGGCGGCGAGATCATATAGCTCGCGCAGCGCCACGCCGTCTTCTTTGGCAACGCGCTCGAGCAGCGCGGCGAGAATTTCCGGCGTCAGTTCTCGAGGATTGGCGGTCATGGAAATTGAGGTGGTGGACGTGCGAACCTATGTTACTCAATTTCGCCGTTGCCTTACACGGGCTTTTTTTTCGTTGGACTGCATCCAGCGAGCCGGCGTCCGCGTATATGGCTGCGGGGCCCGGGATTGTGGCGTTCGGCAACGACCGGCGTAACGTGAGCGGGCAGACGGGACACGGGGTGCGTGTGCAGGAGGGCAGGGCCGTTGCACAAGCCTGAAGAGCGGCGGGCAACGGAGCCACGCGATACGGGATGGATAGCGGATCGCGGGCGTATTTGACGTGTTGTACTAGCTGGGCTCATTCCATCCGAGGTCCTGCCGGTTGCCAATTCGGTCGGCTACTGGCAGGACCGGAATGAGCAGGCTGCGTGTGCGCTCAGATACCCCAGCGCAGCACGAGCGGGTCGAGCCGGCGCGCGATCTTCAGCAATCCTTCACGCGTGGCCGGATGCATCGGCGGCAACGGATGGCGCACCGCGTCCGAGCGGATCACACCGCCTTCTTTCATCAGTGCCTTGCATGACGCGAGGCCGCCCTGGCGGTTTTCGTAGTTGATCAGCGGCAGCCATTGCTGATAGTGCGCGGCGGCGGCTTCCGTATCGCCGGCCGCGTACGCGTCCACGATCAGGCGGATGCCGTCGGCGTAGCCGCCACCGGTCATCGAACCGGTTGCGCCCGCATCGAGATCGGCCATCAGCGTGATCGCTTCTTCGCCGTCCCAGGGACCCACCACTGCGTCGCCGCCCAACTCGATCAGCTCACGCAGCTTGTTCGCGGCCTGCGGCACTTCGATCTTGAAGTACGCCACATTCTGTAGTTCACGCGCCATACGCGCGAGAAACGGCGCGGACAGCGCCGTGCCGCTGACCGGCGCGTCCTGGATCATGATCGGAATCCCAATCGCATCGGACACCGTGCGATAGAACTCGTAAATGCCGCGTTCACCGATGCGGATCGTCGCGCCATGATAGGGCGGCATGATCATCACCATCGCGGCGCCCGCGGCCTGCGCGCTGCGGCTGCGTTCGGCGCACTGATGCGAACTGAAGTGGGTAGTCGTGACGATGACCGGCACACGGCCCGCGACATGGTCGAGCGCCAGGTGCATCAGCGTGTTGCGTTCGTCGTCGGATAGCGCGAACTGCTCGGAGAAATTCGCGAGGATGCACAGGCCATTGGAGCCGGCGTCGATCATGAAATCGATGCAGCGCTTCTGGCCTTCAAGGTCGAGATGACCGGCGTCGTCGAAGATGGTCGGCACGACGGGGAAGACGCCGCGCAACGGAATGGCATGAGATGGCTGGGTCATGGCGAGGCCTGTTATGGGAAGGTGTGTTGAATGTCTCCGTTGCCGACTATACGGCGACGCGCACCGCGGGTATATTGAATTGTTTCCATCTTGTGATCGCTTTTGCGACTCACCCGCGATTTGTCTGTAGTTCCACCCGCGGCTTATCTGCAACCCACCCGCAAGTCAGCCGCGTTTTCCCGGTTTTTCATGAAAGACACCCTGAACGTATTGTTGTCGCGGCTGCGCATGAAGCAGCTCCAGTTACTGATCGCGCTCGACGACCACAAGTCCCTGCACAAAGCGTCCAGCGCAATGTCGATGACGCAATCGGCTGCCAGCAAAGCATTACAGGAACTGGAGTCGATGCTCGAAGCACCGCTCTTCGAGCGCTCGAAGAACGGCATGATCGCGAACCCGCTTGGGCATTGCGTGATCCGCTATGCCCGGCTCATGGCGACGGACCTTACATCGTTGTGTCAGGAGGTCGCTGAAATCCGTTCGGGGCGCGGCGGCCGCCTCGCGATCGGCACCATCATGGGGGCGATTCCTGAACGGGTCGTGCCCGCGTTGCACGCGCTACACGCCGTGCAGCCGGATTTGTCGATCGAGGTGGCGGAAGACACCAGCGCGCGCATGCTGCTGCAGCTCGACGAAGGCCGGCTCGATCTGGTGATCGGCCGCGCGGCGGTTGCCGCCGATCCGTCGAAATATCACTACCGGCCGCTCGGCGACGAACCGCTGTCCGTCGTGGTGGGTTACGGCCATCCGCCGTTACCGAAAAAGGAAGTGAAGCTGCACGATCTGGCCGGCCACCGCTGGGTGATGTATCCGTCGCATATGCCATTGCACGCGCTGCTCGAACGGGAGATGGATCTGGCCGGGCTCGACATGCCTGACAATCCGATTTCGACGGCTTCCACATTTGTGACAGTCGCGTTACTGCAAAGCAGTCCGAATCTGGTTTCGCTGTTACCGACCGCTATCGCCGGGTTGTTCGTCCGCCAGAAGATGCTGCGCCTCGTACCGGTCAGGCTGAAGTCGCCTTCGCAAACGTTCGGGATTGTCACGCGCAAAGGCGGCGTATTGTCGCCGCCGGCTCAACAGTTCATTCAGTTGATGGGTGAGCAGAAGGTGGGGCAGGGCATGGCCTAGCAGCCCGCCGCAAAAAAACGCCCAGAAATCGCGGTTTTTTTGCGTGCGAAAGATCCTCAATATCTCACGGCGTTCAATGTTGCGCCACGTTCGCCAAAGCGGTGTTGCAGCCGCGACACTCTCGGGTAAATCCGAACCGATTGCCCACCTGTGTTCCGCGCTACACTGCTTCGAAGGTGCGCCAGTGCAGAAAGCATGGCGCCCGCCCGGGGAGAGCAGCCATGAATCGGCCACTGGTTCGGTTTCCGCTTCGCGCGACAGGCACAGCGTCCGTCCGGAAGTGGCTCAAATGGGGGCTGGTAGCGGCATTTCTGCTCGCGCTGGCTTTGGCGGCGCGCTTTTGCCAGATTGAAATCGAAACGTCACGATTCCAGGCGCGCTATCTCTCCGAACTGACACGCGACGTCGGCTTCTCTGTCGCCGGCGGTCCCAGTAATTCAATCCGCTTCCCCTTGGCCGACCAGGGCCCGTATGACAGCCGCTTCGGCTACGCGCTGCTGCCGCAGTTCCAGCAGCGCCTGCTCGAACGCGGGTTTGAAATCAGCGCGCAGGCGCGCGATTCCGACCGGATGCTTTCGCTAGCGGACAACGGTCTGTTTCTGCCGTACGAGGAAAAAGATCAGGCGGGGCTGCAACTGTTCGACGGCACCGGCGCGCCGCTCTATGGCAAGCAGTTTCCGGGCCGCGTGTATGACAGTTTCGAGGCGGTTCCGCCGCTTGTCGTCAATTCGCTGCTGTTTATCGAAGACCGCTATCTGCTCGACCCGGATCAGCCGAACCGTAATCCCGCGATCGACTGGGGGCGCTTCAGCCGTGCGCTAGTCGATCAGGGTGCGCGCGTGTTCAACCGCCATCAATCGACGCCCGGCGGCAGCACGCTCGCTACGCAAATCGAGAAGTTCCGCCACTCGGCAGGTGGACGCACCGCGACGCCGCCGGAGAAATTGCGGCAAATCGCGTCAGCTTCGGTACGGGCTTATCTGAACGGCCCGCAAACCATGCCCGCGCGGCAGCAGATCGTCGTGCGCTATCTGAACTCGGTGCCGCTGGCCGCGCAACCGGGCATTGGCGAAATCAACGGTATCGGCGACGGCCTGGCCGCCTGGTATGGACGCGATTTCAACGACGTCAACGGTATCCTCAACGCGCCGTCGACACAGGACACTCTCCCGGCGCAGGGCGTGGCGTTCCGCCAGGTGCTGTCGCTGATGATCGCGCAACGTGCGCCGTCGTATTTCCTGCATCACGGCTACGCCGAACTCGAACGTCTCACAGACAGTTATTTGCGGTTACTGGCGACTAACGCTGTCATCTCCGCGCCGTTGCGCGATGCCGCGCTCGCCGCACAAGTCGAGTTGCACCGTGCCCCGACAAGAACGACGACCGCCGACTCGTTCGTCTCGCGCAAAGCGGTGACGTCGATGCGTTCGCATCTGCTGGCGGCGCTCAACATACCGAGTTTCTACGAACTCGACCGGCTCGATCTGCAGGCGAAGGGCACGTTGAACAACGCCGTGCAGCAGGCGGTCAGCGAACGGCTCGCCGACGCGACCACGCGCGACGGCGCCAGAGCCGCTGGCCTCGTCGGCTACGAAATGCTGCGCGCTTCGGACGATCCTTCGCACATCGCCTTTAGTTTCACGCTGTTCGAACGTCGCGACGGCGCGAACCTCGTGCGCGTGCAAACGGACAGCGTCAACCAGCCGTTCGACATCAATTCAGGAGCACGTCTGAATCTGGGTTCAACCGCGAAACTGCGTACCGTGGTGACGTATCTGCAGATCGTCTCCGACCTGCATGCGCGTTATGCGCCGCTGAGCACGGCGGAGCTGAAGGCCATCAAGCCCGATCCGAGCGACCAGTTGACGCGCTGGGCGCTCGATTACCTTTCGCATACGTCGGACCGTTCGCTGCAAGCCATGCTCGACGCGGCGGTCGAACGCAAGTACTCGGCCAGTCCGGGTGAAACGTTCTATACGGGTGGCGGCGCGCAAACCTTCAACAATTTCGAATCCGACGACAACGGCCGCATCCTGACCGTGCACCGTGCGTTCCAGCACTCGGTGAATCTGGTGTTCGTGCGTCTGATGCGCGATATCGTCCACTACGAGACGATTCAGACCACCGGGCCGTCGTCGCAATGGCTGGGCGACCCGGCCATGCGGAAAATGTATCTGACGCGGTTTGCCGATCAGGAAAGCCGCGTGTATATGAATCGTTTCTACACGAAGTACCACGGCAAGACGCCCGATCAGGCGTTGGCCCTGCTGCTGCTCGGCGTGCGCAAATCGCCGCCAAAAGTGGCAACGGTGTTGCGCAGCGTCGCCCCGGATGAATCGAACGCATGGTTCAACGCGAAGATGCGCGCGGCGTTGAAGAACACGCCGGCCGCATCCGTTCTGGACGATGAAGATCTGGCGAACCTGTACGCCAAATACGCCATAGACCGCTTCAATCTGAACGACCGCGGTTACATTTCGAGCGTTCATCCGCTCGAACTCTGGACCGTCAACTATCTGCGCGAACACCCTGACGCGACTGTCGACCAGATCCAGAACGCGAGCCGCGACGTACGCCTCTCGACTTACTCCTGGCTCTTCAAGACGCGCTATCACGCGACCCAGGATCGCCGTATCAAGCGGATGGTCGAACTGCACGCGTACGAGGCGATCGGTAAATCCTGGCAGGCGCTCGGCTATCCGTTTACCACGCTGACACCTTCGTATGCGGCGGCGATCGGCGCGTCGGGCGATCGGCCGGCGGCGCTCGCGCAGCTGATCGGCGTAATTGCCAACGGCGGCAACAAGGTGCCGACCGAAAGCCTCACGCAACTCGACTTCGCGAAAGACACGCCTTACGAAACGCGTTTCGTGCGGGCGGCGGTCGCGCCGCAACAGCAGTTGTCGCCGGAAATTGCGAGTGTCGTGAAAGGACTGTTGCGTGACGTCGTGCTGGGCGGCACGGCCAAACGCCTCGCGCAGGGCATGACGTTCCCCGATGGTCAGACGCTCGAGATTTACGGCAAGACCGGCACCGGCGACCAGCGCTTCAATGTATTCGCCAAGGGCGCGCGCCTGATCGAGTCGCGCAAGGTGAACCGCAGTGCGACGTTCGTCTTCGTGATGGGCGATCGCTTCTACGGCACGCTGACGGCCTTTGTGCATGAACCGTATGCAGCGCGTTACGATTTCACGAGTGCGCTCTCGGTGCAGTTGCTGAAGTCGCTCGCGCCGGTGTTGCAGCCCTTGCTAAAGACGCCGGCTGCGACGACTGCTGCCGTGACGAAGGTCTCCGCGCAATGAGCGAGCGACGGTGAGCATGTGAGGATGATCTAGTAAGCGGCGTCGGCGGCCGGCTTCAGAAATAGTTCATGCACCGGCGCGAAATGCGCGTACAGCGGTAGAATGGCGCCACCCATCGCGCGCGCATCCGCGCCAATGGTGCCTTCCAATAGTTGCGGGCGCACCATTCCTTCCCATTCGAAACGATCCAGCACGCGCTCGGTCCGGCGGATGATTTCGCGCACCAGTTGCCGGTCGAGTTCGCCGTCGATCACCACCGCTTCCAGATCGAGCAAGGCCGCCGCGTTCGTCAGTGCATTGGCGATGGCGGGGCAGGCGGTGTCGAGCCATTGCTCGGTCTGCCGCCACCATTCCGGCGCCAACGCACGATGATCGTGCGCGGCGGCGGGCGGCGCGCCTGCGTCGCTCAGCAACTGTTCGAGAACGAAGCCCGAGGCCGCGTGCAGCAATTGCCGGGCCGGTTTGCGCGCGCTGCCGTCGCGTAACGGAATCGAGCCGACAGCGCCCGCATTGTCATGCGGGCCGCCGTGCAAGCGGCCATCGATCACAAGACCGCCGCCGATAAACGTGCCGACGAACAGATACAGGAAGTTGTGAATCCCACGGCCCTGGCCCATCACGAGCTCGGCGGCGCACGCGGCGGTGGTGTCCTTGGCGAACTCGACGGGCAAACCGGTCATGGTGGCGATGCGGGCGCGCAGATCGATTTCGTGCCAGGCGTCGAGCGCGTCGGGTGGCGCGCCGAGGAAGTCGCGCCAGCCGCCGAGCCACAACGGCGCAGCCACCCCCACGCCTACCACCTTGTTCGCGTTTGCGCCGAGTTGCTGGGTCACGCGCGCCAGTTTGCTTTCCAGTGCGGGAAACAGCGTGCGCGGATCAGGATAGGCGTATTCGAAGACATCGCGGCACACCACGTGGCCGGCGAAATCCATCGCCAGCACATCGAGACTGCGGCGCCCCACCTTGATGCCGATGGTATAGGCGCCACCGGCACGCAATGCGATCGGCACCGACGGTTGCCCGATCCGGCCGCGCACGCGCGCCTGTTTCTCGAGCAAGCCATCGTCGATCAGACGATCGACGATCATCGATACAGTCTGCATCGACAGCCGCGTAAGCCGGCCCACGTCGGCTTTCGGCAGCGGCCCGTGCAAACGGATCGCCTGCAGGACAATCCGTTCGTTGAACTGCCGCATGCCGACCTGATTCGAGCCGACCGTGCGTTTGAGGGGCGAGCGGGTGCCGGTGGTGTCCATCGTCACATATCCCTCAGGAGGATGCGCGCATCATGCAATCGCCTTGACGTCCGCTTCCTTCGCGCCCGTCATGATCGCCACGGCCTCCGACATGTGCACGTCTTTCGTGTTGACCAGCGCGGCGCGCCGCCCGAGCCGCTGGATATGGATGCGGTCCGCGACCTCGAACACGTGCGGCATGTTGTGGCTGATCAAAATGACTGGCAGGCCGCGCTCACGCACCCGGCGAATCAGTTCGAGCACCATGTTGCCTTCCTTCACGCCGAGTGCGGCGGTGGGCTCGTCGAGAATCACCACGTGGCGCGCGAACGCCGCGCTGCGTGCCACGGCAACGCCCTGACGCTGGCCGCCCGAGAGCGTCTCGACTGCCTGGCGCATCGAACGGATGCCGATCTGCAAGTCTTTCATGTGCGAGGTCGCTTCCTCCAGCATGCGGCGCTTGTCGATCATCTTGAAGATCGAACCACGCCAGCCCGGTTTGACCAGTTCACGGGCAAGAAACAGATTTTCGGCAATGCTCATCGCAGGCGCCACCGCGAGTTCCTGATACACGGTCTCGATGCCTTGAGCGCGTGCATCCAGAGGGCTGCGGAATTTGACCGGCTTGCCGTCGAGCAGAATCTCGCCTTCATCGGGCACGGTGGCGCCGGAGAGCGCCTTGATCAGCGACGATTTGCCGGCGCCGTTATCGCCGATCACGGCAAGGATCTCGCCGGGCAGCACTTCGAAATCGCAACCATCGAGCGCGGTGACGTTGCCGTAGCGTTTGACGAGTCCGCGCGCCTGCAGCACGGGCATCACGGAAGAAGCGGAAGAAGCGGAAGTCGGTGTCGACATGACGGGCTCCTGTACGTGGTTAACCGCGACGATGGGAAAGCTTGTCGGCGGCGACCGCGAGAATCACCAGCATGCCGGTGATCAACACCTGGTACACCGAAGAGACGCCGATCAGGGTCAAACCATTACGAAACACGCCGACAATCAATGCGCCGAGCAGCGTGCCGACAATCGAGCCGCGTCCGCCGAACAGACTCGTGCCGCCGAGCACGACCGCGGTAATACTGTCGAGATTTTCAGTTTGCCCCGCCTGAGGATCGCCGACGCCGGTACGCGACACCGACAGCAGCGCTGCGATCCCGTAGATCGCGCCGGCCAGCGAATACACGGTAAGCAGGATCTTCTGCGATGACAGGCCCATCAGGCGCGCGGCTTCGGCGTTATTGCCAAGCGCGTACAGGTGCCGGCCGGGCACAGTGTCGCGCAGGACGAACCACGTCGCCAGATACATCAGCAGGGTGAGGACCGTGCCGTAGGTGACGTCGGCGGGTCCGAGCTTGAAGGTGTTGCCGAAGAACATGATGGCGTCCGGCAGGTTCGACACGCTTTCCGCGTTCGAATAGATCTGCGTGAGCGCGAACGCAATGTTCAAGGTACCCAAAGTGACGATGAAGGCGGGCAGTTTGATGCGTGTGATCAGTACGCCGTTGAGCGCGCCGAACAGCGTGCTCGCGGCGATGCCGCACAGAATGGCGAGGACGGGCGGCACGCCGAGCGTGACCGCGAACTTGGTCATGATGATCGAGCCGAACGCCATCACCATCCCGCAGGAGAGATCGATGCCGCCGGTCAGCACGATCAGCGTCTGACCGATCGCGATGACGGCCACCACCATGGTCTGCTGCAGGATGAGCGAGAGGTTCTGGAACGACAGGAAGCGGTTGCTCTGCGAGATAAAGAAGCCGCAGGCGAGCACCAGGGCGATCAGCGGTCCGATTTCAGCGAGCGACGGCAGACGGTCGGCGAACGGGCGAGAATGGCCGGCGGGCGCGGAAGGAGTCGACATGATAGGTGTCCTCAAAACATAAGCGCGGCGGGCAGGCCGCGCGGCGAATCCGGTGGCGGCCCACGGTTGCGGGCCGCCGTGCTCCACGCGTTACTTGTTGCCCCAACAGTTGTCGAGGCCGAACTTCGTGTCCTTGCTGTCGATACCGGACATCGCTTTGTCGGTGATCAGCGTCACGCCCGTGTCCTGATAGCCGGAGACCTTCTTGCCGGTCTTCGCATAGTCGACGCCCGCCGTCACGCCGAGCGAGGCCATCTTCAGCGGATACTGCTGCGAGGTCGCGGCAATCGCGCCAGCCTTCACATTGCGCACGCCTTCGCAGCCGCCGTCGATTGAGACGATCATCACGCTTTTATCCTTGCCTGCTGCTTTCAGGGCACGATAAGCGCCTGCCGCGGCCGGTTCGTTGATCGTATAAACCACGTTGATGTCGGGCGATTTCTGCAGGCAGTTTTCCATCGCCGTCTGGCCCTTGGCCTGATCGCCGCGCGTATCCTGGCTGCAGACCACGGACGGATCGCCTTCCTTCACGCCAAAGCCTTCCAGGAAGCCGTTGTGACGCAGCACGCCGACCGACACGCCCGGCGCCAGATCAAGCGTGGCGATCTTCGCGGGCTTGCCGTTCATCGCGGCTTTCGCGTACTTGCCGATCAGCACGCCGGCTTTGAAGTTGTCGGTGGCGAAGAGGGCGTCGGTGGCGTCCTGCGGATCGGTCGGTGTGTCGAGCGCGACCACCATCACGCCGGCGGCGCGCGCCTTCTTGATGCTCGGCACGATCGCCTTGGTATCGCTCGGTGTGATCAGAATCGCTTTCGCGCCGGCCGTCATCATGTTTTCGATCGCGGTGACCTGGCTCGCGTTGTCGCCATCGAATTTACCGGCGGCGGTGATGAGCTTGGCGCCGTCTTTTGAAGCGGCTGCTTCCGCGCCCTGTTTCATCTTCACGAAGAACGGGTTGGTATCGGTCTTGGTGATGAGGCCGACGACGGGCTGGTCCGCCGCCTGAGTGGCGCTCGCGCACCATACGGCCGATGCCGCTACGCACATCGAAACGATCTGCCTGACGACGGGATGCCTGCGGGAATGCTGATTCATGGGACGCTCCTCCGGTTATTCGCAACGACGTGATGGACTGCGGGCGGTTGCGCGCACGATCGCTGCGTGTCTGCAACCTGTTGGGACTCGACGGCAGTCTGAAACGAACCGCCTAAATCACTTTGGTTGATTTAGTACAGCAGGCGAGCGGGCGCTCGTCAAGAAATCGATTGTGGGGGAGGTGACGCAGAAAAACCGGCGTGAGGACGCGGAGCCTTATGTGGCCGGCATCAGCGGACGTGCTGCGGTGCATGATCGAAGGGACGGGCTTGGGGAAAGTCCTGGCCCCGATGAAAGCATATTGAAATGCAAATGGATTTTTCTCGACCGCAAACGGCGTGCGGCGCTTCCTCACCCAGGCGGTGCAAGTGTCTGCCGTTTCGCTTCGCTTGCTTGACGACGCGTTGCGAACCGCGTTCGGCCAGCAAGCCACATCAGCGCGGACGCGGTACGCCAGTCGATGCGCGGACGACGAGTTTCGGCGCCGAAGAAATTCGCATTGGCACACGTGTCGCGCCGGAACCCGCCTGCCCGTATGAGGTTTCGATCAGTTCGCGCAGCAGCGAGACCGCGAGTTCGGCTACTTCGACCGTCGGCACGGCAATCGTCGTCAACGCGGGGCGCGACTCGCGCGCCAACTGGATGTCTGTGATGCCGATCACCGACAGATCGCCCGGCACGTTCAGACCCAGATCGGCGGCGGCGTGCATGACGCCGAGCGCGGGCAGATCGTTGGTCGCGAAGATCGCGGTGAGTTGCGGGTTCGCTTCCAGTAACGCGCGCGCAGCGTCGTAGCCGCCTTGCACGGTGTCGGGCGCGTGTTTGACCCGGGCGCGCGGCGCCCCGGCCGCCCGCAACGCCTCGACAAAGCCTTCATAGCGCGCGGCGTGAATGCCGGACGCCTTGCTGCCCACAATCGCGCCGATCCGCTGGTGCCCGAGTCCGAGCAGATGCGCGCCGGCCAGCTCGCCGGCCAGACGGAAGTCGACCGCGACGCAGGGCAGGCCGGGCGGCTCGTTCGGACGTTCCCACATGCACAGCACGACCGGCGTGCCGCGCGATTCGGTCATGTGCAGGTCCGTGAAATCCAGATTCGCGTTGGTCACGAGTACGCCCTCGGATAGCGTGCCGGCAATCTGGTCGAGATAGGCGCGGCCGGTCAGCGGATCTTCGTTCGTATTGCAGATGATCACGAAGTGGCCGCTTTTGCGCGCGGCGCGTTCCACGGCAAGCGC
This sequence comes from Paraburkholderia fungorum, assembly GCF_046027215.1. Lineage (GTDB taxonomy): Bacteria > Pseudomonadota > Gammaproteobacteria > Burkholderiales > Burkholderiaceae > Paraburkholderia > Paraburkholderia fungorum_D. The sequence continues at coordinate 323,861 of NZ_JAQQEN010000002.1, forward strand.
AAACTCCGGATAGAACGGATTGGCGATGCTCGACACCATCAGCGCAAGGGTCGGCGCGCGGCCCTCGGCGAGTGCGCGGGCAGCGAGATGCGGGCGGTAGCCGAGCGCGTCGACGGCGTCGAGCACGCGCTGCCGGGTGGCCGCGCCGACCCGGCCGCGATTGCGCAGCACGTTGGAAACGGTGGCCGGCGTCACGCCGGCGTGTCGCGCGACTTCGCTGAGTGTGGGCATCTTATTTTCAATATATGGGACGTTTGCTCGACATTTGCGTCGCGGCGCAAGGCGCGGCACCATTTGCGGCACAGACAAAACGATATCGGAGACAGGCAGGACCCAGCGACCGCACGCGGTCGATTTTTTAGGGTCAGCTGATTAAGCGCTTAATCTCCGACTTCGAGCCGATTAAATCACGGAGTCGATGTAATGGCGAGCATTTCGTTGAGAGGTATTCAGAAGGCGTATGGCGATGGCGCGCCGGTGATCCGCGATGTCGACCTGGAGATCGGCGAGAACGAGTTCTGCGTGTTTCTGGGGCCGTCCGGTTGCGGCAAGTCGACTCTGCTGAGAATGATCGCGGGTCTCGAAGACGTCACCGACGGCGATCTGCTGATCGGCGGGCGTCCCGTCAACGACGTGCCCGCGGCGCAACGCGGCGTGGCGATGGTGTTCCAGAGCTACGCGCTGTTCCCGCATATGACCGTGTTCGAGAACATGGCCTTCGGCCTGAAGCTCGCCAAAACCCCCAAGGACGAAATCGACCGCAAGGTGCGGGAAGCCGCGCGCATTCTGCAACTGGAAGCGCTGCTCGAACGCCGGCCCAAGGCGCTGTCCGGCGGCCAGCGGCAACGTGTGGCGATCGGCCGGGCGATCGTGCGCCAGCCGGGCGTGTTTCTGTTCGACGAACCGTTGTCGAATCTCGACGCCACGTTGCGCGGCCAGACCCGCATCGAGATCGCGCGTTTGCACAAGCAGTTCGCGAAAGCCAGTGTCGTCTACGTGACGCACGACCAGATCGAAGCCATGACGCTTGCCGACAAGATCGTGCTGCTGCACGCGGGCAAGGACACCGAACGCTACGGCAGCATCGCGCAGATCGGCGCGCCGCTCGAGTTGTATCACCGCCCGAAGAGCCGCTTCGTGGCCGGCTTCATCGGCTCGCCGCGCATGAATTTTCTGCCGGGACGCGTCACCGCGATCGACCCGCACGGTGTGAGCGTCACGCTCGACGAAACCAGCGAAAGCGTACGCGTGATGGTGAGTGGCGAAGGCTTGCAGGTCGCGCAGCCGGTCACGCTCGGCGTGCGCCCCGAGCACCTCGAATTCATCGACGCAACTGCGCTCGCGAACGGGGCGGACGCGCTTCCTGAGACCACCGTTTTGACGCGCACCGTGTCATTGGTCGAACAACTCGGCGAGCACAGCTATGTGCATCTCGACCAACCCGGCGGCGCTGTACTGATCGCCAAGGCCCCGGGCGACACGCGCCTCGCGCAGGGCGATCGCGCGAGCTTCCGTGCTGCCAGCCGCGTGTGCCATTTGTTTACCGAAGACGGTTTTGCCGCCGCTTCGCTTGAATCCGCCGAACACTACGCATAGAGGACATTGGGATGCGCCTTGGAGTCTGTTATTACCCGGAACACTGGCCGGAGTCGATGTGGGAAGACGACGCTCGCCGGATGAAAGCACTCGGCATCGAGCAGGTGCGGATCGCGGAATTCGCATGGAGCCGGATCGAGCCGACGCCTGGCGAATACAACTGGGGCTGGCTGGATCGCGCGGTCGATGTGCTCGGCGCGGCCGGTCTGCAGGTGGTCATGTGCACGCCCACCGCGACGCCGCCCAAATGGCTGATCGACCGCCATCCCGACATTCTGCCGATCGGCGCGGATGGGCGTCCCCGCGCGTTTGGCTCGCGCCGTCATTACGATTTTTCCTCGCCGTCGTATTTCGAGGCGTCCCAGCGCATCTGCACGGCGGTCGCCGAGCGTTACGGCAAGCATCCGGCCGTCGCTTACTGGCAGACCGATAACGAATTCGGCTGCCATCACACGGTTGTCAGTTATTCGCCGGCAGCCGTGGGGCGGTTTCGTGAATGGCTGAAGACGCGTTATCAAACGATCGATGCGTTGAACCTTGCCTGGGGCACCGTGTTCTGGAGCATGGAGTACCGCAGCTTCGACGAAATCGATGCGCCGGTGGCGACCGTCACCGAAGCGCATCCGTCGCATCGGCTCGATTACCGGCGCTTTGCGTCCGACGAAGTCGCGCGCTATAACCGCATGCAGGTCGAGATCATTCGTGCGCATTCACCGGGACGCCCGGTCGCGCACAACTTCATGCAGCTCTTTACCGAGTTCGATCACTACAAGGTCGCGGCCGACCTCGATATTGCGACCTGGGACAGCTATCCGCTCGGCGCGCTCGAAGAGCAATGGTTCGCGCCGGAGGTGAAGGCGCGCTGGCTGCGCACCGGGCATCCCGACTTTGCTTCCTTCAATCACGACGTGTATCGCGGCATGTCAAAGCTGCCGTTGTGGGTCATGGAGCAACAGCCGGGGCCGGTGAACTGGGCGCAATGGAATCCGGCGCCGCTGCCGGGCATGGTGCGGCTGTGGAGCTGGGAAGCCTTCGCGCACGGCGCGGGCTGCGTGTCGTATTTCCGCTGGCGCCAGGCGCCGTTTGCGCAGGAGCAGATGCACGCCGGCCTGAACACGCCGGATAACCGGCTCGATGTCGGCGGAAACGAAGCTGGCCAGGTGGCTGATGAAATTCGCACGGTGCTGGTCGCGGATGCGCAAGCCAATGCGCCGATTCGTGCGAAAGTCGCGCTCGTCTACGACTATGAAGCGAAGTGGCTCTTCGAGATTCACCCGCAAGGGGCGGACTTTCACTATCCGCGCTTCGCGTTCGAATACTATTCGGCGCTGCGCGCGCTCGGGCTCGATGTCGACGTGGTGCCGGTCGATGCGCCGCTCGATGGCTACCGTCTGATCGTCGTACCGCCGTTGCCGGTCGTGCCGGCGGATTTCGCCGCGCGGCTCGCCAGTTCCGGCGCGCACGTGGTGGTCGGCCCGCGTACCGGCTCGAAGACGGAAGACTTGCAGATTCCGGTCAATCTGCCGCCGGGCGCGCTGGCGCCGGTGTTGCCGCTGCGCGTGTGGCGCGTTGAATCGATGCGGCCGAACGTGACCGAACCGGTGTGGCTGGCGGGCAGTAGCGCCTCAGGCGTGGAAGATGGCGTCGCGCGCCACTGGCGCGATTTCATCGAAAGCGATGGTGCGGCTGCACTCGACGTGCGCGCGCGTTTTGCGGACGGTCATCCCGCGTATATGCGAAGCGGGGCGTTCCATTACCTCGCGAGCCTGTTCGACGATGCACTGACCGTGCGCCTGCTCGCGCGGATCGCCAACGAAGCCGGTCTCGAGACGATGGCGCTCGGCGACAGCGTGCGCATCAGCCGGCGCGGCGCGCTGACTTACGTATTCAACTACGGCGAGCAGGTGCACACGCTCGCCAATCTCGCGGACGAGCAGATCGTGATCGGCTCGCGCGATATCGAACCGCAGGGCGTAAGCGTTTATCGCACGACCTGACGGCTCGACCGAAGGATTCCACGCAGTAACGACAACGACGCAAAATCAAGGAATCAAGGAGACAGGCATGACACTGAAACCACGCAAGATTCTGCTGGCGCTCGCGCTGGCCGCGGCGGCCGCCGGCACATCCGTCGTCAGCACCGCGCAGGCCGGCACGCTCGCCGTCAACATCGCGTTCAAGGGCGCGAGCCAGCGCGCGGTCTGGCAGTCGATCATCGACGACTTCAAGAAAACGCATCCCGGTACCGACGTGAAGGTGTCGTTCGTCGATGAAGAAGCGTACAAGGTCCAGTTGCCCGGTTGGCTCTCCACCGTGGCGCCCGATATCGTCAACTGGCATGACGGCGAGCGCATGGCGTATTACGCGCAACGCGGCCTGTTCGACGACCTGAGCGGCGATTGGGCGAAGAATGGCTGGAACGACATGTATGCGTCGACGAAGGAAGCGTCGTCGTATAAAGGCAAGCAGTACGCCGCGCCGACTGTGTATTACTCGTGGGGCATGTTCTATCGCAAGGATCTGTTCCAGAAGGTCGGCATTACTGGCGAGCCGAAGACGTGGGATCAGTTTCTCGACGACTGCAAGAAGCTGAAGGCCGCCGGCATTACGCCGATTGCGGTAGCAGGGCGCGATTCCTGGACGCTGGCCGGCTGGTTCGATTACCTTGATCTTCGCCTGAACGGCAATGCGTTCCATCAGAAACTGATGGCGGGCGACATCGCGTACACCGATCCGCGTGTGAAGAAGGTCTACACCACGTGGAAGCAGCTGATCGACGCAGGTTACTTCATCGACAATTCGCTCTCCTACGATCTGGATTCGGTGCAGCCGTTCCTGTTCCAGGGCAAGGCGGCGATGATGCTGATGGGCACGTTTATCACCGCTGGTTTCCCGCCGAACGTCAAGCCGGAGATGGGCTACTTCCAGTTCCCGATCATCGACGCGAAGGTGCCGACCGCCGAGGACGGTCCGGTCGAATCGCTGCATATTCCATCGAAAGCGAAGAACAAGGCGGACGCGCATGCTTTCCTCGCGTTCGTCGAGACGCCGGAGAATGGCGCAAAGCTCGCGGCGGGTCTCGGTTCGTTGTCGGCGAACAGCAAATCGCCTGAACCCGAGGATCCGATCTCCAAGATCGGCTTCCAGATTCTCGCGAACACGAAGGGCGGCATTGCGCAGTTCTACGATCGCGACATGACGAAGGAAATGGCCGATGAGGGGATGAAGGGGATGCAGCAATTCGTCTCCGATCCCTCGAAGCTCGATGAAGTGCTTGCGCAACTGGAACAGACGCGCAAGCGGATCTACAAGAAGTAAGCGGTGGCGGCCATGCGCCGCCACTGGCTACCTTCGATCGGGAGAATGATCGTGTCGCACTCTGTCACCCGTCACACTGTCGGCGGACCTGGCGAATCCGGTGGTCCGGGCTTGCCTGAGTCCGGCGTACCGGCATCGGGCGTACCGGCACCGGGCGTACCGGCATCGGGCGCTGCATTGCGCGGCGGGCCAGCCGGTGCGGCACGCCGGCGCCCTCCATCGCCGACCGCGCGTCGGCAACGGCGCGCGGCCTTCCTGTTTCTCGCGCCGGCCTGCTTGATGGTGGCGATCTACGTGGTGTGGCCGATCATCTCGACGATCCGCCTGAGCTTTTTCAACTGGGATGGGATGACCGACCCGTCTTTCGTCGGTCTCGCGAATTACGTTGAGTTGTTCCACACGCACACGTTCTATACGGCGCTGAAGAACAATCTCATCTGGTTGCTGCTGTTCCTGCTCGCGCCGCCAATGGGGCTCGCCGTCGCGCTCTATCTGAATCAGGCGGTGGCCGGCATCCGCATCGTCAAGTCGCTGTTTTTCGCGCCATTCGTGTTGTCGGGCGTGGTGGTCGGCCTGATCTTCTCGTGGTTCTACGACCCCACGTTCGGTTTGCTCGCGGTGATTCTCGGTCACGGCGTGCCGGTCCTGGGCGACCTTCGCTATGCGACGCTCGGCATCGTATTCGCCGCCCTGTGGCCGCAAACCGCGTATTGCATGATTCTTTACCTCACTGGGCTGACCTCGCTGAACGCCGAGCAGATCGAGGCCGCGCGCATGGAAGGCGCGCACGGCTGGTCGATGCTGTGGCACGTGATCCTGCCGCAATTGCGGCCGACCACCTTCATGGCGATCGTGGTCACCGTGATCGGCGCATTGCGCAGCTTCGATCTGATCTCGGTGATGACGGGTGGCGGCCCGTTCGAAAGTTCGACCGTGCTCGCGTATTACATGTACGACCAGGCGATCAAGTACTACCGCATCGGCTATTCCGCGGCGGTGGCCGTGGTGCTGTTCGGCATCATGCTGGTGTACATCGTTTATCACTTGCGGCGGATGCTGCGCACCGAGCAATAGGAGCCGACCATGTATCCGATTTCGATCGACAAATGGAAGCCGGTGTCGCGCCGTCTCTACAAGTTGTCTTTGCCGCTCGCGCTGCTGATCTGGCTGCTGCCGATGATCGCCGTGCTCGTCACCTCGGTGCGCTCGACGGAAGAACTGAGCGAGGGTAACTATTGGGGATGGCCGAAGCACTTCGCGATGTTCGACAACTATCGCGAAGCATTGACTACCTCGCCGATGCTGCATTACTTCTGGAATAGTGTGCTGATCACCGTGCCCGCGGTGGTTGGCTCGATCGCGCTCGCGGCGATGGCGGGTTTCGCTCTCGCGATCTACCGGTTTCGCGGCAATTCCACCTTGTTCGCCACCTTCGTTGCGGGCAATTTCGTGCCGGTGCAGGTGTTGATGATTCCGGTGCGGGATCTGTCGTTGCAACTGGGTCTGTTCAACACCGTGAGTGCGTTGATTCTGTTTCACGTGTCGTTCCAGACGGGTTTTTGTGCGCTCTTCCTGCGCAATTTCATCAAGCAGTTGCCGTTTGAACTGGTCGAGGCGGCGCGCATCGAGGGCGCTAATGAATGGACTGTGTTCTTCAGAATCGTGCTGCCGCTGATTCGCCCGGCGCTCGCGGCGCTTGCGATTCTCGTGTTTACGTTTGTCTGGAACGACTACTTCTGGGCATTGTGCCTGACGCAGGGCGATGACGCGGCGCCGATCACCGTCGGGGTGGCGGCACTGAAGGGGCAATGGACGACGGCCTGGAACCTGGTTTCGGCGGGGTCGATTCTCGCGGCGTTGCCGTCAGTGGCGATGTTCTTCGCGATGCAGAAGCATTTTGTCGCGGGGCTGACGTTTGGTGCGACGAAAGGGTGAGGGCGCACAGGCCACAGGCGCTGGTGCCCGTGCTTGGTGCCCGTTCTTCCGGCACGGGCAGCAGCTAGCTGTGATCCTGTGCCGAGCTGCTAGCGCGTTCGCTGCCTTGAGTCGAGGCACTGGCGGCATTCCGGCGCCACGTCGCCGGCGGCTCGCCGAATTCCCGCTTGAACGCGCGATTGAATGCGGCCTCGGATTCGTAACCGACAGTCTCGGCAACTGACGCTAGCGAAGAATCGGTGAGCCGGAGCTGGCGCGCGGCGAGTTGCAGGCGCCACAGCGCCAGATATTGCATGGGGGGAAGCCCGACCAGTTCGGTAAAGCGCTGCGCGAGTCCCGAGCGCGAGAGGCCCACCTCGCGGGCCAGCATTTCCACCGTCCATGCATGCACGGGCCGCGCGTGCAGCAGCGCGAGTGCACGTGCAACAAAGCGATCGCGTAAGCCCGCCAGCCAACCCTTGCGGTCGTCAGGCATCGTGCTGACGTAGCGGCGTACTGCTTCGACGAACACAAGCTCTGCAAGCTTGGCCAGCACCGTGGTGCTGCCGGCCTGTGCGGACGCCGCCTCCATGGTCGCAAAACGCAGCGACGATTCGAGCCACGAAGCACTGGATCCGCGCATGTCCACCTTGAACAGGCGCGGCAGCGCACAAATCAGAGGATTTCGTGCGTTATCCTGGGTGGCGAGAAAGCCGCATACCAGGCGCGTAGTCTCTCCACCACCGCCGTGGACGAGTGTCATGACCTCGCCCGGCTGCGCCTGGATCTGATGTGCCAATAGTGGCGCGAGCGTCTCCGGCGTCAATTCAGTGGAGCTACCTAATATGTGGGTCTCGCCCTGCGGCACCACGATTACATCTCCGGACTCCGCCTGAACCGCGCTCGCCGGATCGCCAGGCAGCATCGCCCAACAGGTCCCTTCCGTGATGAGATGAAACGAGACGACGCGCTCGGAGGGCGGCAAGTAGGCGGAGCAAAGCGCTGAGTCGGCGTGAGCGATCACGCACCAGGGCGCGGAGAAGCTGCCGTCGAGGTGGACTGCTCCGCTCAACTGGATAACGCGTAGCACATCGGAGAGAGCGTCCATCGTAGTGATCGCGCAATGCTGGAGTTGCGCACAAGAAAGCTGGACGTCCGGTCATTCAATGCCGTCCCTATTCTCGGGATACTAGCACCGTGCCTGAAGACCGACAAACGCAAGACTTCTGAACGATGGCGTTGTGCGGATGCACGGTCCTGTTGTGGTCCGCCATCGACACGGCGACGCACTGGTTGTATGCGTCTGCTCAAGAAAAATGTGACGATTCAGCGAATTCACAGGCATATCCGGCCGCCGCGCCACAGTGCGACTGCTATTGGAATTTATATCGTACTTACATAGTAAAACTAATCGTTTTGCAGGAGTGGAGATATGTCCGCAGTGCCTTCCGTTTCTACCATCGCTACCGGTCTCGTTGGCGACGAGGCCGGCCATACGGCTTCAGCTGTTCAGCAACCTGTCTTGCAACCCTATGTCGATTCCGCCCGTTACGCAAGGTGCGTGGACGTTTCCAGACGCATCCGCTGGGACATCGATCGCGACGTGATTCGCCAGCGCGAATTCGACTTCACGAAGAAATTTCTGCCGGACAGCCTGTCGTTTGTCGAGTGGTTGCCGTTCCTGGAGATCGACGAACGCCGTCTCTTGTCGCAGATTCAGGGGCGCTCGTACGCGAATCTCTTCGGACTCGTGGAGCGCTTCATCGGCGCGAAAATACTTGAGGTCAGCCGTGACCACTGGCTGGGTGATCAGATCGCGCTCGAAGCGCTGGTGCGCTTTACCGACGAGGAACTCAAGCATCAGGAACTGTTTCGCCGTATCGAGCGCATGATCAGCGCCGGCATGCCGGCCGGGTACACGTTCGAGTCGCGGCCGGATGACGTGGCAGCGGTGGTGCTGGGCAAGTCGAGCTGGTCGGTGCTCGCGCTGACCTGTCTCATTGAATTGCTTACTCAGTCGCACTATCGGGCGAGCATCGAGCCGGACAACGCGCTTTCGCCCTTGTTCAAGGAAGTTTTCCTGTTCCACTGGAAAGAGGAGTCGCAGCACGCCATTCTCGACGAATTGGAATGGGTGCGCGAGAACGCGAAGATTTCGCCGCAAGCGCGCGACGCTGCCGTGGACGACCTGATTGCGCTCGTGAACGCAGTGGATGGCATCCTGCAAACTCAGTCAGCGGCTGATACGCGTTACTTCGTCGGACTTTGCAAGCGACCTATGATGGCGACCGAGGTCGAAGCCGTATCGGAGACAGTTCTGACTGCTTATCGATTCCAGTACATCGTGTCGGGCATGCAGATTCCGCGATTCGGCGAGGTGCTCAACGCAATGATCTCGCCAGCGCAGGCACTGCGAATCGATCAGGCGCTCGCGCCGATCATGGGTTAGCTGGCCATCGATCATCACGGAGTTTCGGATCATGGCGAGAACTCAACTTATCAACGAGGTGGGCGCCCTGGGAATCGCGGCGCTTGCGGAAGTCCTGGCTAGCAAAACTGTCGAGGGAATCGTAACCGGCGACTACAGTAGTGCGGCAATTGCGTTCGCCGACTACTGGGGTGACCGCGCGTGGATCACGTTGCGTGCCGTGCTTCAGGCGGCGGGTTTAGGACGATTTGCCCCCTGACACCCGTCCCGGCGTGGCCCTGTTCACGCGAAATGCCGAGGTGGTGGCAGGCTGTTTCCTTCGAGATGGAAGCGGCCTGTCACCGCCCGGTACCAAAACGGTAAGCGTTTCCTTATAAGCTTCAGCAGGCTCATTTCGCTGAGATATCGCAGATGAGCCTGACGACCAACTGGAAAGCGATCCACGCGTGCGCGGTCGAATTGCATTTACGTGTTGCGCCAACCATACTCATTGAGTTGGGCACTTCGCGGACGAACTCCGATGAGCGGTAACGATCCCCAAACTCACCAGCCAACGCACCCGCATGCTGAGGCGCACACTCACGACCACGCCGGCAGTACGTTGCCGGAGATGGAGTTACGTGTGCGCGCGCTCGAATCCCTGCTGGTCGAGAAAGGGTACGTCGATCCCCACGCGCTGGACGTGCTGATCGAGACCCACGAGCACAAGGTGGGCCCGCGCAATGGCGCACGCGTGATCGCGAAAGCCTGGTGCGACCCCGCGTACAGACAGTGGCTACTCGACGACGCCACCGCGGCAATCGCCTCGCTCGGCTTTGCCGGCAGGCAGGGTGAACACATGGTCGTGCTGGAGAACACGCCCACCGTGCACAACATGGTGGTCTGCACGTTGTGCTCGTGCTATCCGTGGCCGGTGCTCGGGCTTCCGCCGGTCTGGTACAAGTCGGCGGCATACCGCTCCCGGGCGGTCATCGACCCGCGAGGCGTGCTGAAGGAATTCGGTTTTGAATTGGCGGCCGAAGTCGAGTTTCGTGTGTGGGACTCCACTTCGGAGGTCCGTTATCTGGTGTTGCCCATGCAGCCTCCCGGAAGCACTGGCTTCTCCGAGGAAGCGTTGGCAGAACTGGTGACACGTGACTCGATGATCGGCACAGGTTTGCCGAAGACGCCTGAACCCGGACGGGAGTCCGCATGAACGGTGCGCAAGACCTCGGCGGCATGCAGTCGTTTGGACCGATCCGACCGGAAGCCGACACGCTGATTTTTCACGCGGACTGGGAGCGCCACGCGCTGGCGATCACGGTGGCGATGGGCGCAGCCGGCAAATGGAACATCGACATGTCTCGTGCCGCGCGGGAGAGCTTGCCGCCCGCGCAATATCTGGCCAGCAGTTACTTCGAGATCTGGTTCGAAGGCCTGAAAAAACTGCTGCTGGAAAAGGGGTTGGTGACGGCGGAGGAACTCGCCAGCGGCAAGTCGAGTAGGGCGCCGGCGCCGGTCGCTCGCGTGTTGATGGCAAATGAAGTGGTCGCTGCGTTGCGCCGGGGCAGCCCTGTCGATCGTCCCGCGGCCACCAAAGCACGCTTCGCAGTTGGCGACGATGTCCTGACCCGTCGGTTCAATCCCGCCACGCATACCCGTTTGCCACGGTATTGCCGCGGCCGGCGAGGTCGCATCATTACTGTGCACGGCGCGCACGTTTTTCCCGATTCCAATGCAATCGGGCTCGGCGAACAGCCGCAATGGCTTTACACGGTGCGCTTCGATGCGTCGGAACTCTGGGGGACGGATACGACTGCGGCATCGGTGTGCGTCGATTGCTGGGAACCCTATCTCGACGATCCGGGCACTTCGCCAGTCTGAGATGACGCAGACCCGATCGAACCTTCCCGAGTTGCGCGCTGCCTTGCCGGCACTGCCGTGCGACGACGCCGGACCCGTTTTCAATGCGCCCTGGGAAGCCCAGGCGTTTGCCATGACGCTGAGCCTGCACGAACGCGGCGTGTTCACCTGGGCGGAATGGGCGGAATGTCTGCACCTCGCAATCTGCGATGCGCAGGCCGCCGGCGACCCCGATCAGGGCAACACTTACTACAGTCACTGGTTGACGGCGCTGGAGCGCATCTGCACCAGCAAGGGGCTGCTGACCGACCGCCTGCTCGAGCATCGCCAGCACGAATGGGACGTGGCTGCCCGACGTACGCCACATGGGCAGCCGATCGAATTGCGATGAGCGTGCGCCTAACTGAAACGCCTGCCTGAAGCGTATGGTTCGCTGACGCTCATACGTAAATGGCGAAATTCTGCGAGACTGCTGACTCGGGCGCGTTCAGCCTATGGGCGCCCGCCGCTCAGGCACGGTCATCATGGCAACCGGTTTTCTACACGCAGTCGCTGTCATACTCGCCGCTGGTGCGGGCGTCTGCCCGCAGGCGTCGCACGCGTATGCGCTCGATGCGCAATTCGATTGCCGGGCGCGTCCCCATACGTTCATCGGCGAACTCATCGATGACGGTTACATCGAGTCGAAGCCAATGCACGTCGACACGAATTCAGTGAACGCGTTTCGACCCGTACATGGCAGCGACATGACGGTTTTCGGCTTTCGGGTCTACGTCGTTCTTGGCTACGAGCAGGATGACGAGATGTTCAAGCAGGGCCACGGCAAGGCGCTCGCGGCCCCGATCTACGGCGCGGTACTGTCCGCGCCGAGCGAGGCGGTCGAAACGCGCGTGCGTGAAGCAGGCAGCAACGCCACCGTGCGCTCGGTTATTCCTTTGTTGCTGACCGCCGTGGTATGCAATCCGTGACGCGTGATGCCTGAAGCGGACGTTGTTCAAAGTCTGGGAAATCTACGTGCAATGGCTGGAGACACCGCGCCGGCAGAAATCCTGGAGGGCTGGCCGCCCCGACTACTGGCTCGTCAAATCGACGGGCATCCCGGCGTCGCTGCCCGCCTCGGAGTCTCGTCCAGGCCGGCGCACAGCTCTCACTTTGCCGCTGTTGCCACCGCCGCAAAAAAACTGATCGCCGCCATCGGATTCGAGCCCTGACACGCCAACACCCTCCGGCATCTCGAGGCTTTCCAGGACTTCTCCCGTGCGGGGATCGATCCGCCGCAAATCGCTGGCGTCATTTTCCCAGGTAGCGTGCCAAAGCTCGCCGTCGACCCAGGTGACACCGGTGACGAAACGGTTGGACTCGATGGTACGAAGAACCGCTCCGGTTTCTGGATCGACCTGGTGAATCTTGCGCGCCTGATACTCCCCCACCCAAAGCGTGCCCTCGGCCCATGCGAGCCCCGAGTCACCGCCGTCGCCCGGCGCCGGAATGGTGGCGAGCACGAGGCCGGTACGCGGATCGATTTTCTGGATGCGACCCTCGGCGATCTGGAACAGGTGCTGGCCGTCAAAGGCGGTGCCCGCATACGCTTCGACATCGATTGAACGCAGCGTTTCGCCGCTCGTCGGATCAAGGGCGTTGAGCTTGTCTCCGCTAGCGAACCAGACATGCTGACCGTCATACGTGACTCCGGCCACGCGGTCGATACCCGGAAAGGGGCCGTATTCACGGATGATTTTGGCGGCTGATCGATTCATGCGTCCATCCTAGTCGTCTGGTAGTGGAGCGGGGAGTAACAACGTCGTCGCGAATCCCGCCACGGGAGGTGTCATCCAGCGACGCGCTCGCCCACGCCCAACCGACTGCACCTTGCCGGCTGCGGCAAGCGAGTCGAGCGCACGTTGCACGGTGCGCTGGCTCGCGCCGACCACGAGCGCGAGCGCCGAGCTCGACCACGACTCGCCGTCGGCGAGGAAGGCGAGCACGCTCGCATACTTTTCTTCCACGGGCCGCGCCAGCACGACTACCTCAGTTGCGCCGCGCGGCACCAGTGCAAAGCCTCGTTTTGTCGCGCTCACGCCGGCCAATGTCCCCAGCATCGAGCGAAGCCGCCCGAGTTCGACGCGTAAGCGCGCGCGGTGCGATTCGTCGGCGTGTTTTGCCCGGAACGCCCGTGCGACGAGGGCGTCTCTGGGCACATCGTCGGGCCACGCTTCGGCGAGCGCGCGTGCAAGCGCGAACAGGACCGGACGGCTCGCGAGCGAGACCACCGTGCGTGCGTCGCGCACGGCATGGCGGCACGCATCGACGACCAGCGCCGGCGACGCCAGCAACGCTTCAACGTCTTCGAGCAGGAGGGGGCGTTCTTCGCCCCGCGCGATGAGGCGCGCAGCGGGCGTGCTCAGGACGAGAGACGCGCTAGTCACTTCCGCCATGAGCGCGGGAATGCCGGCGTGGCGCGCGGCACGCTCAGCCCGGACAAGCGCGGCATGCGCTGTTCTGGTGTGGAGGCGTCGCATCGCAATCCCGGCGACGACCAGTTCGTGGGCGGCCCGCAACGCGGGCGGGAAGGGCGTAGCGTCGAGCGCGGCGACCGCCCGTTCGGCCTCGTCGAGGCGTCCAATCAGCAGCAGCCGTCTGACCTCGAGATAGCGTGCATGCGCGGCGTTCAGCCGGTCGCCGTGGGCTTCGAGGGTCGCGCGCGCCGCGTCGAGCGTCTTCGCGGGCCAGTTGAGTTCGCGTGAGGCCAGCGCAATCTCGGCTTCGGCGACGACACAGCGTGCGCGCGCCACAGGATGTTTCGGTCCGAAGCCGCGCGCTGCGCTTCGCACCAGCGCCTTCGCCCGAACCAGATCGCCGAGTTGCGCCATTGCGATGCCGCGCAGCGCGAGCGACGACGGGTCGTCGCGCAAGGCGACCTGGTTCAGCGCGCCGAGCGGATCACCTGCCGCGAGCGCACGCGCCGCGGCTGAGACTAGCGAGTCCATGGTCTATTCGAATCCCGCCACACTTGTCACTCCCAGCGATCAGAAGCCCGGTACTAATCTAGCACGACCGCCAACCCATACGTCGTCTCGACAACTGAGCAAACGACGCAGGATACCTAAGGAGGGAAGCATGAATACGACACACACCACCGGAACACGTCAAGCGTGGCTCGCCGCACGGATCGAGTTGCTCGAGGCGGAGAAGGCGCTGACGCGGCAGAGCGATGCGTTGGTACGCCAGCGCATGGCGCTGCCCTGGGTTCGGATCGACAAGCCATACCGGTTCGAGACTGAAGCGGGAAGCGCCTCGCTGGCCGACCTCTTCAGGGGGCGCTCGCAGCTGATGGTCTACCACTTCATGTTCGGGCCGGACTACAAGGCGGGATGCCCGTCCTGCTCGGCGATCGCGGACGGATTCGACGGCGTCGTCACCCATCTGGCGAATCACGACGTCACGCTGTCAGCGGTATCGCGGGCGCCGCTCGAAAAACTGCTGACCTACAAGCGTCGAATGGGATGGGCGTTTCCATGGGCGTCCTCGAACGGTAGCGACTTCAACTTCGACTTCAACATCGCGTTCACCGAAGCGCAGCAGCGCGAAGGGAGCGTCGAATACAACTACCGGCGCGGCGGCCACGCGATGGACGCGGCGGAAGTCCCGGAACCCGTCGCCCAATTCGCGGCCACCTGCGGAACCGACGCGGCGACGTACACGCTCGACCGACCGGGCGTGAGCACGTTCGTCCTCGAGGACGGCGTGGTCTACCACACCTATTCCGCCTACGCGCGCGGCGTGGACGGTATCTGGAGCATGTACCAGTGGCTCGACCGCGCGCCCAAGGGACGCAACGAGACGGGTCCCTGGTGGAAGCGCCACGACGAGTACGAGAAGCGCTGAGGCCCGCCATGAGCGACGTTGACGCAGCGAGGCGCTGGGGCAACTCCGGGCGCACGGTTTCCGCGCAAGGTTCCGGGCTAGCCTTCTTCGGTATATCGGCGCTCATCGTCGCTGCCGGCGCGGCGGCGACGATCGTCTGGTGCGCGTCCATGTCGGCGCTGGGCGACATGCCGATGCCCGGCGGCTGGACGATGTCGATGACGTGGATGCGCATGTGCGGACAGAAGTGGCCGGGCGCCGCAGCGTCGTTCCTCGGCATGTGGGTCGTGATGATGATCGCGATGATGCTGCCATCCCTGACACCCACGCTGTGGCGCTACTACCAGACGGTCGACGGCATGGGCGAAGCACGTCGCGCCCGGCTGACGGCGCTGGTGGGCTTGGGCTACTTCTCGGTGTGGACCGCGCTCGGCGCGACTGTTTTTCCGCTCGGCGCCACGCTGGCGGCACTCGAGATGCAACTGCCGGCGCTGGCGCGCGCGGTGCCTGCGGGCGCAGCACTGACTGTCCTGATCTGCGGGGCACTGCAACTCACCACGTGGAAGGCTCGTCACCTTGCGTGCAGTCGTGAGGCGCCGGGCTGGGACCGTCCGTTGGCGAAGCACGCTGGTACGGCCTGGCGATACGGGCTGCGTCTTGGGCTTCGTTGCACTGTCGGTTGTACGGGGTTGACGATGGTTCTCCTCGTCGTTGGGATCATGGACCTGCGCGTGATGGCCGCCGTGACAGCAGCCATCACCGCCGAACGTCTCGCGTCGCGTGGTGAGCGCGTTGCGCGGGTCATTGGGATTGCACTCGTTGGGACAGGCTTGTTCATGCTTGCGCAAGCCGCCGGGATTCGCTGATCGCCAGAATTGAAGCTGATTTTTTTCGAAGTTAGACTGTCCCGATGCTCATTGGACCCGCACCTTCATGCGACAGCGGCCGGCACGCTATTTCGGTGCCTGGCATCGTGTCGTGCGTATGGTGCGCAGCGCGCGGGATCGTGGCGTGTCGACCGGCGCCCGTGCATGCCATTCAGCGACGCAAGGCTCGACGCAAACGTCGCGAAAGCAGGCGCCGGTGACGCGCGGCGCCGCGTGTATCCGTCGACTGATTCTGTGCGCCGGTATCGCCGGCGCGAGCTCGCTGTTCGGTATGCCGCTCGCTGCGGCGCAGGACGGGAGCGTGGTCTCCCTATACGGCGTGCTGGATACCAGCCTGGAAGTCACCAACCCCGGATCCGGCTGGACGGCGCGACTGGACTCCGGTGCCTACCGCGGTTCGCGGGTCGGATTGCGCGGTAGAGAGCAGCTCAGTGCCGACACCTATCTGGTGTTTACACTGGAAAACGGCTTTAGCACCACCGACGGCACGTTGCAGACACCCGGCGTTCTCTTCAACCGGCAGGCATGGATCGGCACGCGCAGCACGTGGGGAGAAGTGCGCGTGGGCCGGCAATACTCGCCACTCTACATACCGTTCAAGGGCGACCTGGATGCGTTCGGCGCGGGCACGATCGCGTCCGGACTGAACAACCTGTCGAAAATCACGCCCTACACGAATAACGCGATCACGTATCTGTCACCGCTTGTCGGCGGATTCGACGCCACCGTGATGATGGCCACGCGCGATCCGTCGGAGAACGATGGCAACGGCATCGACGGATACTTTGTCACCGCCGCCTATCAGATCGACGCCCTCCGACTTTTGTACGCCCGTCAGCAGACGCATGGCGCTAGCGCGCTGCGAGCGAATCTCGGCGGCGCGACGTACGCCATCGAAAGGGTCCGCGTATGGCTGGCCTTTTTCAACGGCGATGGCGGCACGCCGCTCTATCATGGCGAGGGCGGGTCGCTCTCAGCGCAATACACGTTTTCGCCGAACGCGCGCGCATCGGTGGGTTATGCCCACGTGCGCGATCTGACCGGCGCGGGCGCAAGTGCGGACCAGTTCAGCGCGGCGTTCGAATACGATGTGTCGCGCACGCTGCTGTTCTATTTCAGCGCGGCCTATCTGGCGAATCACGACGATGCCACCTTCACCCTGCGCGGTGTCAACGTGATCGGGCTGCCGGTGGCGTATCCCGGCGCGCCGGTTAAGGGCATGCAGCTAGGGCTGATCCAGCGCTTCTAGCCTGCGCGCTTTTCTTTCGTCCAGCGGACGGTCGACAAGGTCCGCAAGACGCTAAGTGCGTCACCAGTTGGATTGAGTCGGGATCGAATCCACTGAGCCAGTCGCGAGCGCGAGGGCTGCCGCAGCCGACAAAGCACTGCTGTAACTATTCGCGTCCGCGTTCTTCGCCGCCAGCAGTTGGTTCTGCGCAAGCAGCGCGTCGGTGATCGAACCGACGCCTTGCCGATACGCGTCGAACGCGGCGTCGTACGTTGTCTGTGCGGCGGCGAGCAGGTCTTTGGCCGCGGCGTGCGCGGCGAGACTCGTCTGCAGCGTGTTCTGGGCGGTGACGATTTGCCGGACGGCTTCTTCGCGGCTTCGGGCGAGGCGGGTGGATGCGCTGTCGGCATCGTTGCGCGCCTGGGCGAGCACCGCCGAGCGCAGGCCGCCGTCATACAGCGGAATCGTCACGCCGACGATCACGCTGCCGCCGTAACGGCTGCCGCTCAGGTTGACGGTCGGCATCTGCTGGCCAATGGCGGGGACCGCGGAAATCGACGAGCTGCCGGTGTTGTATGCGCCCGAAGCCGAGACGAACACTTTCGGCATGAATTCCGACTCGGCCACCTTCACCCTCGCCAGGTTGACACGCTCGGCCGCATACGCGCTCAACACGTCCGGGCGGCGGGCAATCGCGGTCGCGACGATCCGGTCGATCGAATCGTTCGTCGTCGCCGGCAGCGTGTGCGCCGGCATCGCCGCGATCATGGGTTTCGATAACGGAGAAATCCCCATCGCGGAGATCAGCGCCAGATAGCTGTTGCTTTCGGCGCCCTGCGCCTCGACGAGCGCGAGCTTTGCCTGCGCCCGATTCTGGTTGGCCTGCGCCACTTCGATGACGGTTCCGATGCCGTGCCTGTAGCGCGACTGGGCGGCGGTGAGGATCGCGTCGGCGTTGTCGAAACCTTGCTGGGTCGTGGCGATGCGGGCCCGCGCGGCCTGGTACGCGTAGAACGCGACGCTGACGTCGAAGATCACCTGCTGGTGGACCGCGGTGAAGCCGATATTCGCTATCGTCGATGTCTGCGACGCGGCCTCGACACGTGCGGCACGTCCGCCAAAATCGAATAGCAGCCATTGCAGCGCCACCACCGAGGTTGTGCCATGGCCCGAGCCGGTGATCGACGAATCGCCGAGCACGGATGAATCCGAACCGTGTGCGCCCGCGTATTGCCCCATCGCCGCGAGCGACAATTGCGGAAGGTAGGCGGTCTTCGCGATGCCGGCCGCGAGCGCTGCATTGCGCGCGTCGTTCCACGCAATACGAGTCAGCGGGTTCGCCGATTCCGCCAGGTCGATCAGTTCGGGCAGGCCGTATGCATGCGCCTGCTCCAGCGCCGGCGGAGGCGGTACGGCGGCGAGAGCGGGATTCGCCGGCAACTGATAGCTGCGTGCCGACGCCGCCGATACGGCCGACGCACCTGATGCACCTGCCGCAGCCGACGCCGGCGGGCCGGGGACGATGGCGCCGGCCGCGTCCGTTTGCGGTTGCCACGGACGGTCCGGGTTGTCCGGCGCCATATCCAGCGACGACGTGGCGCATCCGGCCAGACCCGCCGCGGCCAGGATCACCAGGGCGAATGGAGGGTTAAGCCCGCGCATGAGTCGTGAGGTCCTTCGCCAGGTCGTCCGACGCGGCGTGTTCGAGTTGAGTGAGACGTGCATCGCCGAGATTCAGCAAGGCGGTGCGGATGGTGTCGGCTGCGGTATCTGCATCTGCATCTGCATCTGCATCTGCATCTGCATCGGCATGTGCACCCGACGTGGCCGGTTGCACTGCGGCGGCACTGCCGGGTTCTGCCGGTTGCGGCGGTAGATCGTCAGCCACGCGTCTGAGCCAGTCATTGATCGCCGAATCGCCCGGCCGACGTTCAGCGAGCAGGAACATCGGCCCTGCGAGCGCGTCGAGCCTGGCCAATGAACCGCGTCGCTCCGCGATCCACTGCGGGTCCGGGCGAACCCACGACGGCTCGTAATGCATCAGCGCGAGGTCCTGTTCCAGCGCGCCGCACTGCGCCATTGCACTCGCGGCTTGCGCCCGGCGCGTGCCGGCATGGGCCAGCGCCGCCAAGCGCTCCCACTGCTGCTGTAACGCGCTGAGCGTGGTGTCGACCCGCGTGGCAACGCTGACCGGCCACACGCGGGTGAAGACCAGGTAGACGACCACATTGCCAAGCAGGATCCCGATGGTGCGATCCCGTGCGACCGTCAGATCGTAACCGGGCGCCGCGCCCTGGATCACACACATGAAAAACACCAATGCGATCTGGAAGCCGGCATAAGCGATGCGCGGCGAACCGAAAGCGATCCACGCCGATAGCCATGCACCGGCCAGCACGAGTCCCATCAATCCGACGACGGAGGTCAGCACCGGCGTGACGAACACGATCGCAGCGACGCCGAGAAGCGCGCCCATCAGACAGCCAATAATCCGCAGCGTCATCTTCTCGACGGTCTCGGCGGTGGTGCCGAGCGACACCATGTAGACCGTGATGAAACAGGTGTGGATACCCGGCCAGTTGATCTGCGAATAAAGCAGATAGCAGAACACCGCCGCCACGGTGGTCTTCAGCGCATAGCGAACGTGCTCGGGATTGGTGAAGGCATCGGGCAGGAAGAACCCGCCACGCTTGCCAGCGGCAGGCGGCGGGGTTTCAGTTTCCACTGCGGTTTCGACCACGGCGAAGCGGGTGATCGCATCACGCAGATTCTCGACGACGATGCGCGCAAGCGGCGTGAGTTCCGTGAGTTCCGTGAGTTCCGTGACGGCCGGCAGGCTGAGTTCGATGTCGACGGGATAGCCACCCGCCTCGAGCATCGCGGCCATGTTCTCCAGGGTCCCGACAATCGGCCCGACGAACGATGCCGGCAGTCGGCCCGACGGGTCGCGCGCCGCGAGATCGGCGGCGACCAGGATCGCCAGCGTCGACGATACGGCCTGCCGCAGCGCGGGGACATCCGCCCGCGCCGACGATCCGTCGGCGACGGAGAGTTTCAGCCAGGTGCCGATCTGCGCATCGCCTTCGCGCAGACACGCGCCGAGTGCGTCGCGTGTTGCATCGGGCGCGGCGAGGCTCCCGGCTGCGAGCCGCAGGCGCTTCGCCAGTTCGCGGCCGGCGAGCGCCCGCGGCGAGGGCGCGACCACGAGGTTGACGCAGATCGAAACGCCGATCGGAATCGCGACCATCAGCCAGGCGTAGAGCAGGGCACGCGTCGCCACTTCGCCGAACGGCACGCTGCCGAGTTCGTCGAGCGTAAAGCCGACGATCATCGCGAGGATCGCGCCCACCGGCCGCAGCTTGCTCGCCGACGTCACGAACAGCAGGCCGAACGACAGCACCGTAATGCAGGCCACCCGCCAGAGGGGATTGTCGAGCGCGAACGCGGCCACGACGACTACGAGTCCGATGATCAACGTGACCAGCAACAGCAGAGCCGTGCTCAGCACCACGCTCATCACCCGGTCGGGGCGGTTCAGGAAGAACACCACGTAGGCGGAGATGGCTGCTTCCGGCGTGCCGTAGGCGCTTGTCACGAACACGGTGAGCGCGCAGATCAGCGCGATGCGGGTTGCCATCGCCGCTCGCCCCGGATAGGGGGCGAGCAGTTTCAGGATGTCGGCGGGGCCCGGTCGGGCGAGATCACCGGCAGGCTGCGCCATGCCGGACCTCGACGATCGCACTCGCACCGATGCGGACCAGCCGGGCGGCCGGCTCGTCGAGACGCACACGCACGGGGAAGCGTTGGGCGACCCGCACCCAGTTCACGGACTGCTGAACGATCGGCAGCGTGCGCGGCAGATTGATCCGGTCCGAATCGGCAACGCCCGCGCTGATACCGACCACTTTGCCGTGAATGGCCTGGCTTCGATCGATCATGGAATAGACAGTCGCGCAATCGCCGGGCTGGATCCGTGCAAGCGCCGTCTCGCGGAAGTTCGCGACGGCGAACCATTCGTCCGCATGCACGAGCGTGAAGATCGATTGATTCGGCGCGACTGTCTCGCCCGCCAGAACCGACAGCCCCGTGACGAAGCCATTGTGGGGCGCCCGTACGACCGTTTCGTCGAGACTGTGCTGCGCGAGCGCAAGCGCCGCCTCGCGCGCATGCACTGTGGCAATAGCGTCCGCCTCGTCGCCGATCGTCTGCGCGGTCGCGTGTTTCTGCGCTTGCGCCTGTTTCAGCGACAACTCGGCGTCGTGTTGCGCGACTTGCGCCTGGTCCAGTTGCTGGGTCGGCACGTAGCCCTTCGCCGCGAGCGGCGTGAGCCGCCGCACCGTGCGCGACGCCAGATCGTAATTGTGTGCTGCCTTGCCGCTCTGGTCGTCGGCGATGACCGCATTCGCGCGTTCGCCGACGATCGTCCTGCGCCGCGTGGCGAGCGCCGCGCGAGCCAGTCCGAGATCGGCCTGGGTCTGCGCCACGAGGAGACGATACGGGGCAGGGTCGATCTCGAAGAGCACGTCGCCTTTGGCGACCCGCTGGTTCTCTTCGACCGGGAGCCGGACGATCCGGCCACCGACCGGCGAGGCGACGTGCACGACGTCGGAGTCGATCGTCGCGTCGTCCGTCGACGGAAACCGGGTCGTCCGGTCGTATGCGTAGTAGATTGCCGCGAGGCCGACCGCGACGATCACGCACGCGATCACGCGACCTTTCAGAGGGGCCTTGCGCACGCCGGCGATTTTCATAAGAGCTGTCCTGTTCCCGCAAGCCAGAAGAGTACGGCGACTGTCAGGCCGACGGCGAGGCAGACCGAGAGCTGGAACGGGACGATTTGCGCCCACCCCGTGGACACGAAGATCCGGTGTGCGATCAGCGCGCCCACCAACCCGAGCACAGCACTTAGCAGCCAGAGCGGAAAATATGCGCCAAAGATTTCATACGACGGTGCGCCCCGCAGCGTACATCCTTGCAAAGACAGGGTCAG
This sequence comes from Paraburkholderia fungorum, assembly GCF_046027215.1. GTDB lineage: Bacteria > Pseudomonadota > Gammaproteobacteria > Burkholderiales > Burkholderiaceae > Paraburkholderia > Paraburkholderia fungorum_D. The sequence continues at coordinate 345,928 of NZ_JAQQEN010000002.1, forward strand.
CGCGGTGATAGCAGGAAGATGCCGCGTGTGAAGCACGGTCGAGTGGCAGGCGCTTCCTTGATTTGGCTTGAGCGGCATGAGGGCGCGGCGAGGTGAGTGAGCACGTTATGGAATCAACGAAATCAGGGGCACTTTACCAGCGCGGTAGCTTCATTTCGACTTTTTCAATCCGAGTGCCGCCTCGGGAAAAGGTGAACGCGCGATCGCAGGTCGTCAACACATGCGGATCGGATGCCTGACCGCGCAAAGCCGTTTTCTGTCATGTGTCATGTATGGGTTCGTAACGGCAGCGCCTTGATAAATCAGACGTGACTGCTGCGGGCTGCTCGTGAAATATTAAGCGATCGTGTTCGTATATTTATATTAATAATATGAAACAGATTAAGTTACGTTACTTTGACGTATTTTATTTCGTCATATAAATCAAAGATTTGTCTTTTGTCGATGGATGGAGGCGGAGTCTCCCCCAGTTTCACTGCTCTGGGAAATGGTCGGGAACGTCGGCCCGAAAAATTCCCGGAGTTATTGCTTATCGCCTTTGTGCCGATGACGTTGCACGGGTGAAACGTTTATAATTCCTCTGCAGAAAACGGGGGCTGTAAGTAATGCCGGTCTCGCGCGCGATTTTTGGTCGGCCCGGTAAGAGTTGCGTGAACGACCGGCGCGCGGTTGCAACGCGGTTGGAACGAGGCACACCGCCTAATAGTCCGTTTTCGGGTTCTGAACGGCGCCGCCGGGTTGGGGACGCCTCGAACGGCGCGGGCCAACGGCGCGGGACCGTTGCCCATCAGTGGCGAGGACAAAAAGGGACTTGATCGATCAGTCAGGCATCCTCAATTTTGTCATTGCATGCGCTGAGCGGAAATCTGTTTGTCACCCTGACGGTCCGTTGGACAGCCGGCACTAGCCTTCCCTGATGGTGCGGGTCCGCCTCGTCGGACTCATGGAGCTTCGTCGAGACAGCCCCATGCGTTAAATGGTAAGTAATACGTAATGTTTATGTGTTGATCGCTGCCAGATCGGGGTGCTCACCGCGCCCCGTCTGGCGGCGGCCAGCACACGTTCGAATGCCCAACGGTATCTGCTAACGGATACGGGCACATCGGCAGCGTCAGCTTCGTCAGCAATGAACGCAATCATCGCGTTCGCCGGTTCACCTCTCTCTGTACTCAACAACGCCAAAGCGGACGGCTTTGCTCGATCTTGCTGAATCCTCGGGGATAACCTGCTTTTTAGCGATACATACGGACAATGACGAGAAATTTGAAATTACTGGGGGTTGCGGCAGCAACGGTGTTCGCATCGTTTGGTGCGGAAAACGCGCAGGCCCAGGCAAGCACCATCACCGTCGCAGGACTGCAATACAAGTTGTGCGCACAAGAGTATGGCAATTGCTCATTCCTCGGGACAGCCTCGGTGGTGTTCGGTGCGGTTCCGCCCAACGCGCCGTCGGTTATGTTGACTGCGCCGCGTACCATCAGCAACGGCGTAGGTTGTTATGTCGGCGCGGTTTCGCAGACAGATCCTGCGTTTGGTTATGGCAAATCATGCTGGGTTAGAGCGGTAGCCGCCGGCCCGACTCCGACTCCGACTCCGACTCCGACTCCGACTCCGACTCCGACTCCGACTCCGACTCCGACTCCGACTCCGACTCCGACTCCGACTCCGACTCCGACTCCGACTCCGACTCCGACTCCAACGCCAACGCCAACGCCAACGCCAACGCCGACACCCACACCCACACCCACACCCACACCCACACCCACACCCACACCGACGCCGTCCCCGGCTCCCGGCAGCTCGACCCTCTCGTGCAGCACGCCGACGCAAACATCCGGCGGGAACGCGAACGGATCGATCAGCGCCGACACGCCTACCACCGACGGCCTGCGCGTGTTCCAGAACAACGCACCCTTCAAGCTCGCGATTACCACGAACGCACCGAGCGCGGACACGGTCGTCTGGTCCGTCGCGGATTCGAATGGCGCGATCAAGGCACAGGGCAGCTTTGCGGTTAAAGCCGGTACGCAGACCAGCACGATCCCCTGCACGTCGACGTGGTCAGGCTATGGCGCATTGACGGCGACGCTGCGCTCGAACGGCGGCACGTTGCCGACGAGCGGTACGCGTCCGCAGGGCATTGCGACGTTCGGCGTGTTGCCGAACCTCACGCCGGTGCTAGGCACGGTCACGTATGCCCATCAGGATCAGCACCGTTTTGGCATGCAGGGCTTCAATGGCAACATCGCGGCGCTGCATGATCTGGGCATCTCGTGGACCATCGACGACCGGGAAGTGTCGGCCATGGAACCGAACGGTCCCAACACGTACACGCCAAGCGTGAATGACCTGAATCCCTTCTATAAGGCCAATCCCGATCAGATGCGCATCGTGCGTCTCGATGGACTGCCTGCCTGGGATTCGAAGACCGGCCAGTTCAACGACAGCTACTATGCGCCGTCGAACATGCCTGAGTTCCAGAGCTTCATGGCCAAGGTCGGTACCGATACGAGCCTGATCCGCGCGGCAAACTACCCCAACCAGCAAAAGAACTACTATCAGGTGACGTGGGAGCCGAGCCTCGGCTGGGCGGATAGCGACGCGAATTTCGTCGCCATGTACAAGGCGGCTTATCAGGGTATCCACTCGACCGATCCGAATGCCGTCGTGATGGGCACCGGCAATCCGTTCCCCGCGAATTGCACCACCTGCACGACCGGCTATCTGCAGAAGTTCGGTGCGCTGGGCCTGTGGAACTATATCGATGCGGTCTCAACGCATGGTTACTGGAACGCCGGCACCTTCCCGTCCCATCCGCCTGAATTGCAGGACTCCGATCCGGATCCGGCGAACCAGGCCAACGCGCTCGACAACCAGATGACGCAGTTGCGTTCGGTGATGCAAGCGGGCAAGCCGAATATGAAGCTGTTCTTCACCGAAGCAGGCACGAGCTACGATCCGGGTATCAAATACGGCGCCACGGGACCGTCGCAGAATCAGTTGTTCGCTCATGCCGCAGTCGGCGTACGCTCGCACATCATCGTGCTTGGCGGTGGTGCGCAAATGACGACGCTGTTCTACGGTTCCGACTACCCGGGCGAAGTGGGATACGGCACGTTCTTCGACCTGAATGATGCACAAGGCGCGTACGGCGCATCGAACCTCTCGCCGAAGCCCGAAGCCATGGCCTTCGCCACGATGACACGTGTCCTCGACGGTACGAATACATTGGGCCGGGTCACGGGTACGCCGTCCGGAACCTTTGCGTATGCGTTCCAGCAGCTCGGCAACGGCAAGGTCGTGACTGCTGCGTGGACGCACAGCAATGCCCAGTGGCCGACGAGCAATGGTCTTTACAGCCAGACCTACTCGACCAGCTACACGCTTCAGGTGGATGGCGCCGGTACGTCGGGCAACGTGACGAAGATCGATGGTTACGGCAATACCAGCACGCTTGCCTATACCAACGGTAAAGTCACGCTGACCCTCACCGAGGTGCCGCAGTACATCGTGTCCAACAACGCGACGGTTGCCAAGGCCAACGCGACTGTTCCGCTCGGCTATACGGGCCAATAAGCAGGCAAGACTATTGGCGCGCCGCTCGATGGACCTGGCGGCGCGCCGATAGAACTACCGGCCTGTTACTGCGTCAGATTCGACTCAATCGGCCGCGGCCGCCAGCACCAGCGCGCCGATACCGTCGAGCGCTTTCATCAACTCCGCGGGCGCGCCATGCCGCGCCTGCAGATAGCTCGTCGCGTTATACGAGAGCCAGACCTGGCCGTCGGCGTCCTGCCACACCAGCACCTTGAGCGGCAGATCGAGCGCTGCCTTCGGCACCGCCTGCATGAGCGGCGTCCCAGCCAGCGGATTGCCGAACACCAGCAACTGCGACGGCAGCATCGCCAGCCCCGCGCGCTGCGCATCCGCGGCAAAATCGATGCGGGCGAACAGAATGAGGTGCTTCGCGTCGATCAGAGATGCGAGTTTGCCGGCGGCTTCTTCGACCGTGCGGTGCGAGCGCACCGTGACGATGCCGTCATCTGCGGTTTGAGGGGACATTGCACAGTTCTCCGGGAATCGCCATAACGAAGGCGAATGTGAGCGCAAGCGGTTCACCGATCGCTCGCCGCGTACGTTTTGCGTGCTTGCTGGTCTGCTTGCCGAGTGTACCGCCGGGCCCAAAAACGCGCTTTTCTGCGCTGACCGGACGAGACCATCCGGCACCCACCCTTGTTCATCCGCAATTCCAGCGACGAGATCGATGATCGCGCGAGCCAATTGCGTCTCGCGACCGCAGGTAACATATCCATACTGGATGCAGCAGTTCCACGGCAAAGATCGCGTTCTGACTGGATGAGGTATGTGATGGGCAACGACGCTTCGGGCAATTCCAACGAGCTGTCATCAGGCGGCAGCCGCTACCACCAGGTCTATCCCACCCTGGATGAAAGCCAGATGGCGATACTGGAGCGCTACGGCGAGCGGCGAAAGCTGAAGGCCGGCGACACGCTTTACAGAGAAGGCGACCGGCACGTGCCGATGTTCGCCATCGTCTCCGGCACGATCGAGAGCTCGAGAGCGTCCCTTAGCGGCTCGAAGAAGAAGGGCACGCATGGACCCGGAAGCTTTACCGGCGAGGTCGGCACGCTTGCTGGCCGGGCGGCGGCGGCATCGGCACGGGCGATTTCCGATTGCGAGGTCATCGTGATCGATGAGGAATCGTTGCGCTCACTCGTGATTGCCGAAGCGGAGTTGAGCGAAACGATCATGCGGGCCTTCATCCTGCGGCGCGTCGCTTTCATCCAGGGCCAGCATGGCGGCGTGATGGTGATTGGCAGTACAGCCTCCGCCAAAACGCTTCACCTGCGCCATTTTCTGAGCCGAAATGGGCAGCCCGCGGCGTACTTCGATATCGTCGAACATCCCGAAACGGCAGAACTCCTGGCACGTTACGAACTAACGGAGGCCGACATTCCGGCGGTAATCACGTTACAGGGCGTGGTACTCAGGCAACCCACCCACCGGGCCGTGGCCGATGCCATCGGCCTGAGTCCGGACCGGCTGGACGGGCAGCGCTTCGACCTCGTGGTGGTGGGCGCGGGACCGGCGGGTCTTGCCGCCGCGGTGTATGCCGCATCGGAGGGGTTGAACGTAGCGGTGCTGGATGCCAAAGCGCCCGGCGGGCAGGCAGGCACGAGTTCGAAGATCGAAAATTACTTTGGGTTTCCCACCGGCATATCAGGGCAGGCGCTGGCGGGCCGCGGCCTGTCGCAATGCCGCAAGTTCGGGGCGGAAGTGGGCGTGCCCATCGAAGCACTGCAGATCGACTGCACGGATACGTCTTCGTTTCACATCGGGCTCAATCACGAAGAGAGCGTGTACGCACGCGCCGTGGTCATTGCTACCGGCGCGCGCTACCGGAAGCCGTCGCTTGCGCGACTGGAGCATTTCGAGGGCCGCGGTGTCTACTACAGCGCAACCTTCACGGAAGTCAGCTTCTGCAAAAACCAGCCGTTGATTGTGGTGGGCGGTGGCAATTCGGCCGGGCAGGCCGCGGTGTTCCTCGCGAGATTCGCGCAGCACGTGCATGTCGTGATTCGCGGCGACGGACTCAGCGCGAGCATGTCGAACTACCTGATCAGGCGCATCAACGCCACAGGCAACATCACGCTTCACACGCGGACGCAGATCGTCGAGTTGTGTGGCGAATCCAGACTCGAGTCGATCAAGTGGGATTGCCAGGGTCGGATCGAACACAAGCCGATCCAGCATGTATTCCTGTTTCTCGGCGCACAGCCGAGTACCGGGTGGCTTGGCGACTGTGTCGCGCTGGACAAGGATGGCTTCGTGCTAACCGGCGGCGATACGAGTGGCAAATGGGAGGCGGACCGGCCGCCGCACTTTCTGGAGACCAGCCGGCCCGGTGTTTTTGCGGCTGGCGACGTGCGCAGTGGCTCCGTTAAGAGGGTCGCCGCTGCCGTAGGCGAAGGCGCGGCCGCCATTCAGGCCATTCACCAGTATCTGGCCCGGCTTGCGTGACGCCGGGGTTTTCACACTCACAGGGAATTGACGGCCGGTCCGCTTACATTCAAATTACGCTGACGTATTGTGTTACGTAATAATTGCGGGGCACAATGGGTCACGATCCACCAAGGTCAAAAATGTGCAGGTCATGGCTTTCAGCGAACCAAGGTCTCCGTTTTTCAAGTGGCTCGTATCCTCCGCTCAGGACCTGAGCGCCGGGAACCGGCAAATACTGCTTGCCAATCTGTTCACGCGAACCGCATCGATCGTATTCGCGTCGATTTGCGAAATCAGTGTCTGCGCAACCGCCTGCTACCTCCAGCCCAACGCCCTGTACGCAGGGTGGGGGAGCGCCGTCATCGCGTTGCTGGTGGCTCGCCTCGTATTGATCCGGCTATGTTGCAGCCGCAGCGCGCGCAACCTGCCGACACCTACTTCAGCCTTCCTGTTCGTCAGCATTCTGTGGAGCGCTCTGTTCGGTTTCGGCAGTCTGCTGTGCAATATCAGCGGAAACCAGACACTTTTCCTGCTCGGCAATGTTTGCGCGGTCGGCGTGGTCGGCGGCCTGGCCGGACGTAACTCAGGCACGCCGCGGCTCGTCCTCATTCAGATCACGTTCATTCTCAGCCTGCTGGGCCTGGGGGCGGCGCTTTCGCCAGGCTCCGGCAAGCTCGTGCTGCTATTTCAGGCGCCATTCTGTGCGGCGGGATTTTTCACGGTTGCGCTGCGCAGCAATCGCGACACCGTCGCGCTGTTGCTGGCGCGCGAAACGAGCCATCGCCTCGCCGGGCACGACAGCCTGACCGGCTTGCCCAATCGCGCGGGCATCAACGAAATCCTGCAGGAACGCACCAGCGCGAATCCCAGGCGCCAGGATCGGTCGTTCGCGGTTCTGCTGATCGATCTCGACGGCTTCAAAGCCATCAATGACAGCCTCGGCCACGCCGCCGGAGACAAGATCCTGCAGGAAGCGGCGACCCGCCTGTGCGAAGTGTTGCCAGGCGGTGAGTTCGTCGGGCGTCTGGCCGGTGACGAGTTTGTGGCGATTTGCGACTGCTCCACACCGGCCGGCGACATCCTCGTGCTGGCCGACCGAATCGTAAAAACGCTCGCACGTCCTTTTGCGTTGAGCGAGGCGCTCGTGCATATCGGCGCGAGTGTCGGCGTCTCCCTGTACCCCGAGCATGCGAAAAGCGGGCCGCAATTGCTGATTTGCGCGGACCGCGCGCTGTATGCGGTGAAACGAAGCGGCAAAAGCGCATTCGCCGTGTTCGATGCCAGCCGGCACGCTTCGGACGAAAGTCTGAGTCTGCTGCGAAGCGACCTGGAAGGCGCGCTGCGCTCTTTCAACGGCTTGCGGATGGAGTATCAGCCCATCATCGATCTGAGCAGCGGCGCGGTCGCGGGCCGCGAAGCGCTGCTGCGCTGGACGCACCCGACGCGCGGCGAGTTGTCTCCCAGTTTCTTCATTCCCACCGCGGAACGCACCGGGCTGATCCTCGCTCTCGGCGAGTGGGCGTTGCGGCAGTCATGCCGGGAAGCGGCGAAGTGGCGCGACGCGGCCACGGTCGCCGTCAATGTGTCGCCGGTGCAATTGCGGGAAGCGTCGTTCGCGGCGACCGTCTCGGCGATTCTTCGTGAGACGGGGTTGCCACCCGCGCGCTTGAACATCGAGGTCACGGAAACAGTGCTGCTGAGCGACGATACCGTCACCCGGCGCAACGTCTCGGCGCTTCGCGCGCTGGGAATCGGTCTTGCACTCGACGACTTCGGAACCGGCTTTTCAACCATGTTGACGCTGATTCGCTTCTCATTCGACAAACTCAAGATCGACAGTTCGTTTGTCAGGGAGTCCGTGCATCGGCGGGAATCCGCTGCCGTGGTGCGCGGCATCGTGGCGCTGGCGCGGGAAATCGGCCTGCCGACCACGGCCGAAGGCGTCGAAACGCAGGAGCAGCTGGACTTCGTGCGCCATTGCGGCTGCACGCATGCGCAAGGCTTTCTTCTTGGCAGGCCGGAGGTGGGCGACGCGATTCCACGCATTGAAGAAAGGCTCGCGCACGCGTCACTACGCACGGCAACAACGCCTTCGACGAAGTGAACTGCACGCGTAAATGGCCGTGCGTCATGCCGTTTTACGGCGCGGGCACCACCCGGTAGTAGACACCGTTTGCGCCGTATGCGGGCTGAAACCAGGTGTTGCCGCACAGCTCGTAAGTCGAGCCATGAACATTCGGCGAGATGCAGCCCGCGGGCAGCACCGCATAGACCGCGCCCATTGCAAAGCTCGCACTGCTGGTGGCAGCGCCTGCTGCCACACCGGCGTTGTACGCGTTCGACGTGGCCGCCGCCGTGTTGGCGGAGGCGATCGCGGCGCCCGCCACGACACCGACGGCCACGCCCGCCGCAGCGGCACCCGCAGTGGACCAGCCACCGCAGTTGTAGCATTGGGAGCCATAGCTGTTCACGGTGACGGGTGGATGGTAGGCGGGGTAATGCGCGCCGTAATAGGCGCTGTGGTAGGCCGTCGCTCCCGAGGCACTCGTGTAGGTCGAGTAGCCGGAACCCGTGGCATGGTACGCGCTGCCGCCATAGGCGTTGGTGGCGGAAGTGCCCTGACCGTACGTGTGGGTCGCGGTGCCGCCATACCGGTTGGTCGCGGTGGTCTGCCCCGAGCCTTCCTGATGAGTGGCCGTGTCGCCATAACGGCCCGTCGCGGTCGTGCCCTGTCCATAGGTGTGGGTTTCGCTGCCGCCGGCATAATCGCTGCGGGTCGTCGACCCCGAACCGGGCGCGTGGGAGACGCTGCCGCCGAACGCGCTCGCATGCGACCACGCGTCCGCATGAGCCGGAACGAGCGCCGGGATGAGCAGGGCCACCAGACGGATGACGGCGTTCCTCATGTGCGTCTCCTTACTGGGTTTTTTGACGCAAGACTTTCGGCGGCGGCTTCATACCCGACGCAGGCATTGCGTCCGGGCGCGCAAAGGCAATGTGCGCCGCGCTGCTGGCGTCCGCCGCGATGAAAGCATCCGCCGGCACGGCGATATCCAACTGCCAGTTCGACAATTCCAGCACGTGGCGCAAGCGGGCGCGATCGTTCAGGTAGACGGCGTAAATACGCCGTGGCAGCTTGTCTTGCGCACCGATCCAGATCTGCACGAACACATCTCCGGTGACGTACGCCACCATGTCGGTAGTGATTCCGCCAATAACATTCGACTGGCCGATATAGAAAGCCGTTGTCAGACCGTCGGCGATGTCCTTGTACGGATCGGCGACGATGACATCGGTGAACGGAAAGTAGATCGCACCCGTATCGTATGCGGCCTTGAGCGCACCATCGATAGTGGGGGGCGCGTCGGCAATCGCGACGAGCTTCTCTGCTGGCGCGAAGGCCGTCATGGTCTTGCCGTCGTAATAGAAGTCGGACGCAGGGCCGTCGCCGAGCGTGACGACCCGCAGCTTGTCCGGCCGCTGTAGCGTGACATCCGATCGGGTCGAGTAGACGAGCGGCGGACCGAGACGGCTGGGGCTTTCATACGAGACGACCGCCGTGAACGACATCGACTTGGCGGCCGCGAGGCGCGCGCACGCGTCCTTGAGGATCTCCACCGCGCGCGGCTCGAGCCCTGGCTTGAACATCAGCCCGGCGTTGTTCATGCCCGGTTTGGCAGCGGTTTTCGAGGCGTGGTGCTGCTGTTGGGCATGGCCACCCACGGTCAGTGCCAGGCCGAGTGCGAGCGCCGCCATGCGCGCGAGCAGTGTCGCGTAGGTCATCTGTGCCTCGCTGAGTCAGACCGCTAACGGAGTGCGCCCGACGGCACTCATGGAATCATGCCGCATTCGAACAGTTTGTTTGCAACCGGAGCAGCCACTTTGTCGATGAAGGCGGCCCGCATTTGCGGATCGTCGTGCAGCACCTGCAAGGCTTGCTGTTCCCGCTCGGACTTGGGACGGGCCTTGCCCTGCGCGCGTTCCTGCCACAGTTGCTCACAGGACGATCCCTGGTACTTCTGAATGACCTTGCTCGCGGCCATGTCGAGAAGCGGAAATTGTTGCGCGATGGCAGCGCCTGCTAGCAGAACCGCTGGAATGATCGCCAACCGTTTGAGACGCCTCGCCATGGTTCGGCCCTCGCTTGTTGCATGGATGATGTTGCAGCGAAAACGCACTGCGGTGGCACGAGGCTCCGGCGCGGCATGGATGCTGCCTGACGGGAGCCGCCGTGCTGCGGGTTACGGAGTGTATTTCGAGATCTTTTGACCTTGCACGCCGAGACCGGCCATCAAGCCCTGCTGGCCAAAGATAAACGCGTAGACATCCGACTGCAGTGTGGTGGTGGTCATCGATTTGCCCATGCCGGCGTCCACGACCACGACGCTCGGGCCCATGCCGACCGACCAGCCGTCACTCGTGTTGAGATAACTGAGAGCCGCATCGGTCATCAGGAACATCGCTTCGGAGAACGTTTGTCCGCCAGCCTGCAAGCCATAGGAAACCGCACGCGCCGTGTAGTAGCCAAGCACCGTGCCATCGGGGCCGAACATCACGCCCTTGCCACCCTGCGCGCCGACAATGAAGCCCGCCTTCAGAATATCGGGGAACACCAGCACACCCTTTGCCATTTGCTGCAGCTGTTTGGTCCGCGGTGCACTGTCCACCAGCTGCTGTAGTGACGCGCGTGCTTTCGCTTCGAGCTCCGGGTCAGTTCCCGGAGCCGCACCCGCCTGCTGCTGGGTCGAGCAGGAAACCGCAAGTAGCAGGAGTGGGACGGCGAGGATAAGCCGAAGGTACTTGAACATGTTCATGCTCCATTCAGGGAAATGACGTCACGGTGTGAACGCGGCTCGCGCGTCGGATGCTTCGCGGCTTGAACAGATCGTGATCGCGCGGCCGATGTCGGTTGCAGTTCGCATCAGCTGGAATAAATAGTGGTGTTGGCAACAGGTAAAGACAATTGGACCTTGGTCCAATAACGACCCGCCACGTAACGGATAAGACGCGGGTATGACGCGGGGTACGACGCGGCACCGGCTTACGGCGGGTCTTGTCTGGGATCGCCCGCGGCGACGTGCAGCGACACGAGGCGCGCAAGTACGATGGCCGGATAGAGCTGACCGATCAGCGCCTCGAGAATGGCCAGAGATCTGGCTATATGCGTGACCGGTGTGATGTCGCCGTAACCTACCGTCGTCAGCGTCACAAAGCTGAAATAAATCCACGTCGCCCGATCGTTCTGGGCGCTTCCATGCGCAATACCCGCATAGGACGCAGGTATGTGACTATTGACGAGTTGACAGGCCTCCGCCCATACGACACCCATCAATATGTAGAGCGCGACCGCGCCGAGGATCCGGTCGAACGTCGCTCTGCCAGTACTGAATACCTTGATGCCGACAACCATGGCAAGAATGCCGAGCGACAGAAGCGCTGTGACATCGAGCAGGCCCGGAATCCTGTCGAGGGGAAGCAGCCACGCCGTGCCGCGAATCAGGATGGCCACGCCGGCGGCCAGCGCGACAGTGAGATATTGCGTGCGACGGTCAGACACCGCCGCGATGCCGCTCAGCAGGATCAGTGACAGCAATACGTCTCGCGCCGTTCGCACGAACAGGCTGCCGGGTGCGAGCGCAAACGGGATGACGAACACATCGACCATGAGCAGGCAAAGGAGTAGCGCCATGCTGCCGATGCGCAACCGTCCAGTGCGATCGCGTCGCCGCGCAAAGATCATCGCCGCTCCTGATTGGCCGTCGGCTCAGGCAAAACCATAAGCGCGCAACGGTGAGTGTGCAATTGGACCTTGGTCCAATTGCACGTTGCAGTGCGGCGCGCAAGATGTCGAGGCGCCACGTGCGGTATCAGCGACGGAGGACCGGAGGGTGAATCATCTTGTCGACGCCTTTATCGTCTTCGCTTGCGTTGTAGGCAGCGCGCTGCTCGGTTCGTTTCTGCGTACCGTATTGCCGCAACACCACCTGACCGATGAGTCGACCGGTGTCGTCAAACTGGCGACGGGCCTCGTCGCCACCATGGCCGCATTGGTGCTCGGTCTGCTGATTTCGTCGGCCAAGACCTCGTTCGACACCATGAGCAACGAGCTGTTGCATAGCGCGACCGAGATTGTTCGGCTCGATCGCGTGCTGGCCCGGTACGGTCCTGAAACGCATGACATCCGCCTTGCACTTAAACGGACTACCGCGGCTTCCGTCGCGGTGATGTCCTCCGGTGATCCTTCGCAACTGGCAAAACTGAGCGGCCCCGAGGCGATTACCCGGGTAGAAGACTTCCAGCGTGAGGTGGAGGCACTGTCGCCGCACAATGATGAGCAGCGTCAACTGCGGGCACGGGCGCTGCAAATGGTCGATGATGTATTAGCGACGCGTTGGCTGGCCCTGCTTCAGCAAACTGGCTCGATCCCGGTCCCGCTGCTCGTGATCCTGGTTTCGTGGCTTGCCATTCTCTTCGGCACATTTGGCCTGTTTGCGCCTCGCAACGGCACAACGATGACGGCGCTCGTGATGTGCGCGCTGTCCACATCCGGGGCGATCTTTCTGATCATGGAAATGAATACGCCGCTGGACGGGGTCGTCAAAGTATCCTTCGCGCCGATGCGCGCGGCGCTTGCGATTCTCGGGCAGTAAGCGCGGCCGGGTTGCGTGTATTTGCGGTGTGGCCCCGATGAAACAGACGGGAGGCAACTGCACGCCATAGGACCAAAGTCCAATGTGCGCGCAACAGGATGGGGCTAATCTGGAAGATGTGGCCGGGAAAGCCGTGCTCGTGCCCGCCACCTTAGGAGACAGCCATGAAAGTGTTGCTCATGTTGATTGGTATGGCGCTGTCGTCGAGCGTATTCGCGGAATGCGTCACGAACGCGCGCGGCATGACCGAGTGTAATAACGGGCAAGCGGCTGGCGGGTACAACCCGAACACCGGCAATGCATGGAAGTCGCAAAGGAATTCGAACGGCGTCGCGACGACTACGACCAGCAAAGGCGGCGAGGCCAAGACGAAGAACGGCAAGGGCGTATATAAGAGTCCGAGTGGAAAAACGTGCTATCGCAGTGCCAATAGTCAGGGTTGCAACTAAATGACATGCCGCATGCGGCCAGGCCGATTTCGTTCCCTCCCCGGAACAGCGCGCTGATGGTATCTAAAATGTTAGGTGATCAAAGTTTTTAACCATATACGAAAGCCATCGGACTGGATCCGTCAGGCCGCTGCACGGAAAAACGTGCGCGAAAAATGCGTCAATTCACGTTTACATGTTCTTCCGTCCGTACTAGGATTCACTTTACTGGTTGAAAGGCAGTGGAACCGTAATTATTGCCGGTAAATTTTTGGCAATCGCGCCAGTATGCGGCGCGTGTCTTCGTTAATTCGTTAACGGGTTGATTGGGGTTGATTGGACGATGAGCCAGCGTTGCAAGCCTGGTCGCAATAACAGGCAATAACAAGCGGCGACAAGCCCAGGTGCAAGAACGCCGGGTCACACGTCCACACCCAGCGCAATTTTTGGCAGCCTATCTCGCGGTGCCGACTCTTTAGAGGCAGTTCCGTCATGAGCATCGTCTTGCCAGCGATCGTGATTCTGCAGGCTGCAATCATTCTGTGGTTGCTGGTGCACGTATGGCGGCAGGGCACATTGGCAATATTTACTAGTCTTAAAACGCCAGATATTGATTCGAGTTATCCCGAGTGCGTGATGGCAAAGGGATGCGCGATAAATCCAGCTCTTCTGGTAATGGCAGATAAAGCAGAGCCTCAAGATCCCTCAATTCATATTCGCCAATCGGCAGCCTCGCGCGGCGAACACAGTCACGCCGCTGCGGAGATGTTCCGCACGCCGCCGGATCCGGGTCGTTCCCTGTCGCGCGCGAAAAGGCCTTTTACCGAGAAATTGCGCACCATGGCGTCCGCGAGGCAGACTCGCAGGAAAACATACGACGCCGCTGCGCGAGCGCCGCTTTCGCAGGATGCACACGTTGGCGCGATCGAACAGGTTAGCGGCGAACACTATTTTCGTGAGGCACTTGCGTCGTTGCCGTTGCCGATTCTGATGGTCGACGAGCGTGGTCTGATGGCGATGGTTAACCCGCAAGCTGACAGGTTATTCGGTTACGAGCGCGATGAACTGATCGGAAAGCCAGTGGAACTGCTGGTTCATGCGCTGCGTTCTGACAGTAAGACGTCGCTTTGGGCCGATCCGTTCGCCATACGGCCAACGCGCGGCCTTCTGCCGCTGGATGACCTCAGCGCATGCCGCAAGGACGGCACGGAGTTTCGTGTCGAGATCGGCTTGAATGCATTTCACTTCGACGGTCAAAACGTGACGCTCGCCTTCGTGATCGACATAACAGACCGTTACGAGCTACGCCGTCAGCGCCAGGACCTGGCTCATCTGACGCGGGTCTCCACGATGGGACAACTGGCTTCGTCGCTCGCTCATGAATTGAATCAGCCGCTTACCGCGATTCTGAGCAATGTACAGGCTGCCCAGCGCTTCATGACAGCCGATCCGATCGATCTGGCCGAACTGCGCGACATTCTGAACGATATTGTCCAGGATGATTACCGCGCGAGCGAGGTGATCCGGCGCATTCGCGCAGTCGTCAAGAAGGGCGATATTGAAGTGACGCCTCTCGATCTCGCCAGCGTGATGCGCGATGTGGTCGCTCTGGTACGTAGCGATGCGATTGTGCGTGGAACGCGCGTGACACTCGACATCGACGATACCTTGCCGCTGGTATGCGGCGACCGGGTCCAACTGCAGCAGGTGATGCTCAATCTGCTGCTCAATGCGTTTGACGCCATGAACGAAGTCCCTCCCGCCGATCGGGTGGTATTCGTCACGCTCAAACCGGCGGACAGCGGCATGGTGGTGGTGGCAGTTTGCGATCGCGGCCACGGCTTGACCGCCGATAAGCTGGACAAGATCTTTAAGCCGTTCTTTACGTCAAAACCCCAAGGGCTCGGTTTAGGGTTGTCGATTAGCCGTTCTATTATCGACATGCACCGCGGGCGGCTCTGGGCCGAAAACAACAACGATCGAGGCGCGACATTTTACGTTGCGTTGCCGGCAGGCAACGCGGTGGAAGAAGATAAGTCGCGATACAGGCCATGATTGATACTGATCCGCTTTCTGATCCGCTCGTATTTGTCGTCGACGACGATGATTCCGTGCGCCGTGCATTAGCGCGCCTGATCCGCGCCGCGGGCTATCGAGTGGAAGCGTTCGGCTGCGCCTACGCGTTTCTCGAGCGACTGCGGGAGGTCACGTCGCCGGCCTGTCTGGTGCTCGATGTGCAATTGCCGGATCTCGACGGTCTGGAATTGCAGCGCGAACTCCATGCCGAGCTGCCGATCATCTTCATCACCGGGCACGGCGATATCGCCATGACGGTGGGCGCGATGAAGGCCGGCGCCGCTGATTTTCTGGCGAAGCCGGTGAACGACACCGATCTGCTCCGTGCGCTCGAAGCCGCATTCGAGCGCGTTGCGCAAACGCGTGCGGTGCGCTGCGAACTGGACGCGATCCGCGGCCGCCTGGACAGGCTCACGCCACGCGAGCGGGAAGTCATGGCACTCGTCGTGACGGGCCGTCTGAACAAGCAGGTCGCAGGCGAACTCGGCACCGTCGAAAAGACCATCAAGGCTCATCGCGCGCGCGTGATGGCGAAGATGGAGGTCACGTCGCTCGCGCAGCTTGTCCGTATCGCGGACAAGGTCGGGATCGGCGGCGCGGGCGAAATGCACGTGTCGGCCTGACGCTGCGCGGCGAGGCGGCCGCATGGCTGCCTGCCTGAGAAGCGCTGCGGGTGTATTGATCGCGCCTCTCGGTCCACACGGGACCAAGGTCCAATATCGGGGAGCCGTTCCGCCTCGTAGGCTGTCGTGTGGGGGAGTGCGTTCATCCGTGCGCTCCCGGACACCGGACTACGCTCAATGGGAAAACTCAAACCACTCGTTGTCGTCGTCGATGACGACGAATCGGTGAGCCGGGCGATCAGGCGATTGCTGCGCTCCATCGGGATTGCTGCAGAGACGTTCGCGAGCGGCGACGCGTTTCTTGACGCCCTCGCTTCCATGCCGTCGTATCGACCCGACTGCGTCATTCTCGACGTCCAGATGCCTGGACTCAATGGACTCGAAGTCCAGCGGGGTCTGTCGGGCCAGGGCATACCGGTCATCTTCATCACCGCGCACGATGAGATTGGCGTGCGCGAGCACGCGCTTGCCGGCGGCGCGGTCGCCTATCTGCGCAAGCCATTCAACGACGAACTGTTCGTCAAGACCGTGCGCGCGGCGCTGGACGGCGAACCACCTGCCTGACGCGATCGCCTGGAGCGTTGCGCGGATTCACGCGCTGTTCATCTGCTATTCACCCGCTATGGGACCAAAGGCCAATTGCTATCGCTCGACGCGAAATCCAATAATTGACTCAACCTAAAACGCTCGCCGACAGCAGCCCTGACTCGGGGCCATGCGCACGAATGTGCGGGTCAACGGCTCGCCAACAGGAACATCGAATGGGAATCTGACCATGCTTCCGATCATGCGACGGTTGACGGGTGTGCTCGCGCTGATGCTGGGTTGTTCGGCATTTGCGCAGCAACCCATCATTTACCCGGCCAAAGGACAGAGCGCCAGCCGGCAGCAATCCGATACCGCAGAGTGCCAGCTTTGGGCGAAGCAGAGCACGGGCGTCGATCCGGTCGCGCTCGCGCAACAAGGCGCCACGCAGCCTGGTGCACCGCCTCCGCAGGGCGAACGTCTGAGGGGCGCGGCGGGTGGTGCGGCGCTCGGCGCCGCGGTCGGTGCGGTGGCCGGCGACGCGGGCAAGGGCGCGGCGATCGGCGCGATCACCGGTACGGCGGCAGGCGGCATGCGGCAGCGGCGCGCGCAGCAGAACGCCGCCGCGCAAACCCAGGCGAATCAGCAGCAAACCTCACAGGCATTGACCACCTACAACCGCGCGGTCGCGGCCTGCATGACTGGCCGTGGCTACACGGTCCAGTAGAGATCACGGCTAGCAGAAGAGAGGCTTCCATGAACAGGCAAGGCATACGTTTCGCGCTGGCGGGTGCTGCGCTGATGGTCGGGCTCGGCTCGGCCATCTGGTCGGCCACGGTGTTGGCCGCGCCCGTCGACGGCAGCAGACCATTGCTGTGCGCCACCATCGATGCCCACGATTGCGATCCCGGCGAAGTCTGCCTGCGCGCCTTGCCCGCAACGCTCGGCGCACCGCAATTCCTGCGCATCGACTTCGCGAAGAAGACGGTGGTCGGGCCGGAGCGCACCACAGCGATTCGCTTCATGGACAGTGGACCCGACCAGATCCTGATGCAAGGCACGGAGATGGGTTATGCATGGACGATCGCGCTCGACAAGGCGGCGGGCACGATGACAGTGACGCTCGTCAATCATGAAGACACGCTGGTGCTGTTCGGCGCCTGCACTGCCACGTAGCCGCAACGGGGTGAGCCCATGAAACCTGCAAGGCACGCGATGTCCACGCAATGCATGGCGTCGAGCCGCACCGACGTACCGGTCAACGCGCGTGGTTTTCTGATTCTGACCGCACTCGTTTTGTGCCTGGTTGGCTGCCACAAACCCGCGACCTTGCCGAGCGCCGGCCCGACCGAGGTCACCGTGATGCCGGTTCAGCAGCGCGACACGCCGGTCGATTTCGAATTCACCGCACAAACGCAGAGTTCACGCGAAGTCGAGATTCGCGCGCGCGTGGACGGCTTTCTCGACAAGCGTCTCTATACCGAAGGACAAATGGTTCACACCGGGCAGACGCTCTTCCAGATGGACGCGAAGCCCTTCGAGGCGGCATTGCAAACGGCTAAAGGCCAGCTTGCACAGCAGCAGGCGCGCCTGACGGTTACGAAGGCGAATCTCGCACGCGTGATTCCGCTGGCCGCGCAGAATGCGTTGAGCCAGAAGGATCTCGACGACGCGACAGGCAATGAAAAGCAGGCGGTAGCCGCGGTGATCGCTGCCCAGGGGCAGGTGCAGACGGCGGAACTGAACCTGAGCTATACCACCATCAAGTCTCCGCTGAACGGCTTGTCCAGCTTCGCGAGGCAACAGGACGGCAGCTATGTGACAGCCTCCGCGACGGGGCTGCTGACCTATGTCTATCAACTCGATCCGATGTGGGTCAACTTCAGTATTTCGGAAAACGAACTGTTGAGATACCGCGAGGAGATCGGAAATGGGCATCTGAAATTTCCGCCCAATGACGACTTCGAAGTGACGGTGATCCTGGCGGACGGTACCGAATTTCCGAACCACGGCCATATCAGCTTCAGGAATCCGGCTTTCAGCACCGAGACCGGTACGTTCCTCGTGCGGGCGTCCTTCGCCAATGCGGATGGCTCCTTGCGTCCCGGCCAGTTCGTGCGGGCGCGTGTATCCGGCGCTTCACGGCCGAACGCGATCCTCGTACCGCAGCGTGCGGTTTTGCAGGGCGCGAAGAGCCACTTCGTGTGGGTGGTCGATAGTGACTCCAAGGCGCATCAACGCGTCGTGGAAGTGGGTGAATGGCATGGCGACGACTGGTTCATCACCGATGGATTGAAACCGGGCGAGCGGGTGGTGGTCGACGGCGCGATCCGTGTGTCCGCCGATACGCCGCTGAAAATCGTCGCGGCGCCGGCCGCGCCCGCTGCGCTCAACGCGCCAGCCGGCGGTGCAAGCAGTTCGAAGGAGTCCCCGGCCGCCACGACTGCCACCACTGCCGCGCAGTAAAGGGACCACGAGATGAACCTCTCCCATTACTGCATCGACCGCCCGATCTTTGCGTCGGTACTTTCGATTGTCATCACGATCGGCGGCGCGGTGGCCATGCTGAATCTGCCGATCGCGCAGTATCCGGACGTCACGCCGCCGCAGATCACGATCTCCGCCACCTACCCCGGCGCCAGTGCCGACGTGGTGGCCAACAACGTGGCCGCACCGATCGAGCAGCAGGTGAACGGCGCCGACAACATGATCTACATGAACTCGTCGAGTTCATCGACCGGCAACCTGACGATCAACGCGTTCTTCCAGATCGGCACCAATCCGGAACTCGCGCAGGTGGATGTGCAGAACCGCGTGAATCTCGCGCTGCCGCAATTGCCGAGTTCGGTACAGTCGCAAGGCATTCAGGTGCAGAAGAAGTCGTCGGCGTTCATGATGGTGATCTCCATCTATTCGCCGAGCGATCGCTACGACGCGACCTACATCGCCAACTACGCGAACATCTACGTGCTCGATGCGCTCAAGCGCATACCCGGCGCGAATCAGTCGGCTATCTTCGGCACGCCGGATTACGCCATGCGTATCTGGCTGAAGCCCGACCGCATGGCGCAGCTCGGCATCACGGCGGGCGACGTGCAGAGGGCGGTCGCCAACCAGAACCAGCAGTTTGCCGTGGGCCGTCTCGGGCAGTCGCCGACCGGCGCGCCGGTCGAGCAATCGTTCGCTGTCACCACGACAGGCCGTCTGAACGAACCCGCGGACTTCGACAACATCATCATCCGGGCGGCCAACGGTGACGCCGCCATTGTGCGGCTCAAGGACATCGGCCGCGCCGCGCTGGGTCAGAAAGACTACTCGATTCGCAGCCGCTACCAGGGCAAGCCGGCCACCGTCATCGCGGTGTACCAGCAGCCGGGCGCCAATGCGCTCGACGTGTCGAAGCAGGTGCGCGCGACGCTTACCGAGATGCAGAAGAGTTTCCCGGAAGGCCTCGAATACAGCATCGCGATGGACACGACGGAGTTCACGCGGGCGTCCATTTCGGACGTCGTGCACACGTTTTTTGAAGCCCTCATCCTCGTCGTGATCGTGGTGTTCGTGTTCCTGCAAAGCCTGCGTGCGACGCTGATTCCGGTGATCGCGGTGCCGGTGTCGATCATGGGCACCTTTGCGGGGATGCTCGCGCTCGGCTTCTCGATCAATATGCTGACGCTGTTCGGCATGGTGCTCGCAATCGGCATCGTGGTGGACGACGCGATCGTCGTGATCGAGAACGTCGAGCGGAACATGACGGTGCACAAGCTCAGTCCGAAGGAGGCCGCCAAGCGCGCCATGGACGAAGTGGCGGGTCCGGTGGTGGCGATCGTGCTGGTGCTGTGCGCGGTGTTCGTGCCGGTGGCGTTCCTCGCCGGCATCACGGGGCAGTTGTACAAGCAGTTCGCGATCACCATTGCGATCTCGGTCGTGCTCTCGGGGCTGGTTGCATTGACGCTGTCGCCGGCGCTGGCGGCGCTGCTGCTCAAGCCGGGCCACCATGAAAAGAAAGGCTTCTTCAAATGGTTCGACAGAAACTTCGCGAAGATGACGGATCACTACACCTTCGTCGTCAAGCTGGTAATCAAACGCTTCGCGATCGCGCTATTGCTGTTCGTCGGCATGATCGCGCTGGCGGTGGTGATGATGCGCTCGATTCCGACCTCGTTCCTGCCGCCTGAGGACCAGGGCTATCTGCTCGGCGCGATCATCATGCCGGACGCGGCGAGTCTCGATCGAACCGGCGACGTGTCGCGGCACGTCACGGATTACTTCATGAAGCAGCCGGCGGTGAGCAGCGTGACGATCGTCGACGGCTACAGCCTGCTCGACAGCCAGAACAAGAACAATGCCAGCACGTTTTTCATCGGCTTCAAGAGTTTCGACGAGCGCTACAAGTTCGCCAACATCAAGACCCAGAATGCCCGTGCCGTATTGATCGACGCGTATGAGAATCTCTCGAAGATCAAGGAGGGGATCATCCTGCCGGTCAATCCACCGTCGATTCCGGGGCTTGGCACAACGGGCGGCACCGAGATGTGGATTCAGAGCAAGGGCGACGCGACCACCTCGCAGCTGGCCGGCGTGGTGGACGATTTCGTCGCAAAGGCGAAGAAGCGGCCTGAGCTCTCGCGTGTCACGTCCACCTTCAACGCGTCCTCACAGCAGTTGCTGGCAGATGTAGACCGGGATAAATCCGAAACACTCGGCGTGCCGATCGAAGAAGTGTATAGCGCGATGCAGACGATGTTCGGCTCGCTCTACGTCTCGCAGTTCAACCGTTCGAGCCGGCTGTGGCAGGTCATCTTGCAGGCCGAACCTGCATACCGGTTGACGCCGATGGATCTGAGCCAGTTGTACGTGCGCAGCAAGACGAACAGCATGGTGCCGCTCAAGGCGGTGATCACGACGAAGTATGTCACCGGGCCGGATCTGGTCACACGCTTCAACAACTTCCCCGCGGTGAAGATCACAGCCAACGCCGCGCCTGGCTACAGCTCCGGGCAGGTCATCAGCACCCTCGAGGAAGTGGCCGAAGAAGTGATACCGTCGGGTTATGGCGTTGGCTGGAGCGGTGAGGCTTACGAGGCGCGGCAAGCGGGCAGCACTTCGGGCCTGGTGTTCGCGTTCGGCCTGGTGATGGTGTTCCTGATTCTCGCTGCGCAGTACGAGAAGTGGAGCCTGCCGTTCGGCGTGCTGATGGCGGTGCCGTTCGCGCTGTTCGGCGCGCTGCTCGCGATCCTGTTGCGCGGCCTCGAAAACGACGTGTACTTCCAGATCGGTTTGACGATGCTGGTCGCGCTCGCCGCCAAGAACGCGATCCTGATCTTCGAGTTCGCCGTGCTCAATCGCGAATCGGGCGAGTCGGTGTACGACTCGGCGGTGACCGCGGCCACCGAGCGGCTGCGGCCGATCGTGATGACTTCGCTCGCGTTCATTCTCGGTTGCGTGCCGCTCGCCATCGCGCTCGGTGCGTCGGCCAACAGCCGGCATTCGATCGGCACCGGCGTGATCGGCGGCATGCTCGGCGCAACCGTGATCGCCGTGTTCTTCATTCCGATGTTCTTCTACGTACTGGAGACGATGTCGGAAAAGAGCGGCAAAAAGAAGACGCCGGGTGCGAGCGGTGGGCAGGCGGGTGACGCCACGCCCGTTCCCGTCAAGCCGGCGGGTCCCGGTGGTCCGACGGTCACGCCGTCCGCGCAACGTGAGGGCGACTGACATGCGAGGCATTGCGTTCCCTCTGCGGCTAGCCCCTGTCCTGTTGCTGGCGATGGGCCTGGGCGGTTGCCTGTTCGGCCCGGACTATGTGCGTCCGACCGTGGTGACGCCCGCGAACTACCGCTTCGAAACCACGGAAGCTGTCGATACCGCGAATACGCCATGGTGGGAACAGTTTCAGGACCCGGTGCTGAACGATCTGATCCTCGCCGCGCTCGAGGACAACAAGGACGTCAAGATCGCCGCCGCGCGCGTCGACCAGTTTCTCGGCCAGTTCGTGACCACGCGCTCGGCGCTGTTTCCGCAGATCAACGCCGGCTTCGACGCATCCCGTCAGCGAGCGACCCAGCTTGGACCGACGCCCGTGCCGACGGGTGTGAGTCCGGTCTTCAACGAGTTCTCGGCGCCGCTGATGGTGGCTTGGGAACTCGACCTCTTTGGACGCGTGCGGCGCGAGACCGAATCGGCTCGCGCGAGCCTGCTGGCGAGCGAGGAAGGCCGCCGCGCGACGATTCTCTCGCTGGTCGCCTCCGTGGCCACGGCTTACATCAATCTGCGCGATCTCGACCAGCAACTGACGATCGCCAAAGCAACGACCGACAGCCGGGCCGGATCGGTCAGAGTCTTCCAGGCGCGTTTTTCCGGCGGCGACGTTTCGCAGATGGAGCTCGCGCAGAGCCAGTCCGAATATGAGGCATCGCTCGCCACGATTCCGCAGCTCGAGACCCAGATCGCGCAGCAGGAGGACGCCTTATCGGTATTGCTCGGCCGCAACCCCGGCCCGATCCTGCGCGGGCGCGAACTGACCGAACTGGCGCTGCCCGCCGTACCGGCAGGTTTGCCTTCCGATCTGATCGAGCGTCGTCCGGATCTGCTGCAGGCCGAGCAGAACCTTGTCGCCGCCAACGCCCTGATCGGCGCCGCGCGCGCGCTGTATTTTCCGCAGATTTCGCTGACAGGCCTGTTCGGCTCCACGAGTGTCCAGTTCTCGAAACTGTTCACCGGGCCCGCGCGCGTCTGGTCATACGCCGGCTCGCTGACGGTGCCGATCTTTACGGCGGGCAGCATCAGCGGCCAGGTCAGTCAGGCGGAGGCGCAGCAACAACAGGCGCTGATCCAGTATCAACAGGCCATCCAGACAGCGTTCCAGGAAGTCGACGATGCGCTCATCGCGCTGCAGAAGTCGCGCGAGCAACTCATCGTGCAGGCGCGCCAGGTGGAGGCGTTGCGCACGTACTCGCGGCTGGCGCGGCTGCGTTTCGAAGGCGGCTATACGAGCTACATCGAGGTGCTCGACGCCGAGCGCAGCCTGTTCAACGCACAGCTTTCCTACACGCAGACCAACGGCCTGGTGTTCAACTCTCTGATCGGTCTTTACAAGGCGATGGGCGGGGGGTGGGTTGTGCAAGCCGAAGCGATGACAGGGCGCGTGATGGGGCAGGGAGCAGTGGCGCGGGTGGCGGATCAGTCGGCAACCCCGCCGGCAACCCCCCCGGCGAATCCGTCGGCGCCGACGCCCGCCACGGAGCAGCCTAAATGACGCCCACAGCGACAAGCGCGGCGAGCCCGACGGCCCTCGTCGCGTGCCATGAATGCGACCTGCTGCAGCGCGAGTCTGCGCTGCCTGCCGAGGGCACGCTACGCTGCTGCCGCTGCAACGCGGAGCTTTATCGGGCGCATCCGAACAGCACCGACCGGGCACTCGCTTATACGCTGACCTCGATCGTGCTGTTCGTCATCGGCAACGTGTATCCGATTGTCGGCCTCGCGGTGAACGGCGATCTTGTCGAGACGACGCTGCTCGGTGCGGTTCGCGTCCTGTACAAGGACGGCATGTGGCCGATCGCTGGCCTCGTGCTCGCCACGACCTTCCTGATGCCGCTGTTGCAGATGACGGCCATGACGTATCTGCTGGTGCCGTTGCGATTGAATCGGCGCCCCTTTCACGCCGACCTGGTGTTTCGCCTCATGCACCTCGCGCAGCCGTGGGGCATGACCGAGGTGCTGATTCTCGGGATGCTGGTCGCGCTGGTCAAGCTGGCGCACATTGCGAGCGTTGTGCCTGGCGTCGCGCTATGGTCGTTCGGTGCGCTCATGCTGCTGCTGGCCGCCGCCGGTTCCGCGTTCGATCCGCGCGCGCTCTGGAAGCGCATGGGCAGCGCGGACGATGTGGCCTCCGCTTCGGAGGCATCCGCCGCCGCGGCGGCGCATACCGCATTGCGTTGCGGCTTGCTGAGCTGTCACAGCTGCGGCCTGTTGGTGAAATCGGGCGCTCACGCTCACGGCGCAAGCTGTCCGCGCTGCGGCGCCCATCTGCATCCGCGCAAACCGGAAAGCATTACACGGACGTGGGCCTTCCTGATTGCGGCCATCGTGCTGTATATCCCGGCGAATGCGCTGCCGGTGATGAACACCAGCTCGTTGTTCGGTACGGAGAAGGACACCATTCTGAGCGGGGTCGTCTATCTCTGGACTTCGGGGTCGTGGCCGCTCGCCGTGATTGTATTCATCGCCAGCGTGGCGGTGCCGATGCTGAAAATCATCGCGATGATGTATCTCGTGATTACCACTCAACGGCGCTCGGTCACGCTCGTGCAGCAACGCACCCGCATCTATCGACTGGTGGAACTGGTGGGACGCTGGTCGATGCTCGATATCTACGTCATCACCATTCTTGTCGCGCTCGTGCAGTTCAATGCGCTCGCCACGATCCAGGCGGGGCCGGCGGCGGTTGCGTTCGGCTCGGTGGTCGTGCTGACGATGTTCGCGGCGATGTCGTTCGACCCGCGCCTGATCTGGGACGCGACGGAGGATCATCATGTCTAGACCTCCGGGGCCGCCTGAACTCCCAGAAGCGGTGGTGGCGCCGCGCTCGCGCTGGCGCATGCAGGTGGTGTGGCTGGTGCCGCTGATCGCGGTGCTGATTGGCGGCTGGCTCGCGGTCAAGGCGATTCTCGATCAGGGGCCGACCGTCACCATCAGTTTCGAAACCGGCGAAGGACTCGAAGCAGGCAAGACCAAACTCAAGTTCAAGAACGTGGATATCGGCGTGGTCAAAAGCGTGACGTTGTCGGGCAATCACCGCAATGTCATTGCCACTGCCGAACTCTCCAAGGACGCCACGAATCTGCTGGTGGACGACACGCGCTTCTGGGTGGTGCGCCCACGGATTTCCGGTGGCACGGTGTCGGGAATCGGCACGCTGATCTCCGGCTCGTTTATCGGCATGGATGTGGGCAGTTCGACCAAAAGCCGGCGCAATTATGTCGGGCTCGAAACGCCGCCGGTGTTCGCGAGCGGCGTGCCGGGCCGCGAGTTCATCCTGAAGGGCGAGGATATAGGGTCGCTCGATATCGGCTCGCCGATCTATTTCAGACGGCTGCAGGTCGGTCAGATCACCGCGTACAAGCTCGACGACAACGGCAAGGGCGTCACGATGCATGTTTTCATCAACGCGCCCTATGACAAGTACGTGGAGAAGGATACGCGCTTCTGGCAGGCGAGCGGCATCGACGTTTCGCTCGATACCACCGGCATCAAGGTCAACACCCAGTCGCTGGTGGCGATTCTGATCGGCGGACTCGCATTCCAGACGCCCGACGGCACTGTCGATGACGCCGAGGCCAACGCCAACACGGAGTTCACGCTGTTCTCCGACAAGGGTGAGGCCATGAAGCGGCACGACCGGATCATCGATAACTACGTGCTGATCTTTAAGGAGTCGGTACGAGGTTTGTCGGTGGGTGCGCCGGTCGATTTTCTGGGCATCGTGGTCGGTGAGGTGTCGGGGATTCACACGAGCTTCGATCCCGTCACCAAGACGTTCAGCATTCCAGTCGACATCAAACTGTATCCGGAGCGCTTCACCTCGCGCTTCGCATCAGGGGCGCCCGGCGGCAGGTTGACCAACGACCGGCAGCAACTTGCACAAGTGCTCGTGGATCATGGCCTGCGAGCCCAGTTGCGCACCGGCAATCTGCTGACCGGCCAGCTCTACGTTGCGCTCGCCTTCTTCCCCAATGCACCCAAAGCGAAGGTGGATTTGAGCACGGACCCGCCGGCGTGGCCGACTGTGCCGGGCGGACTGCAATCGCTGCAGGATTCGGTGACGACGCTTATCGCCAAGCTGAACAAGATCCCCTTCGAAGCGATCGGCAACGACGCGCATCAAACACTGCGCGATGCGGATGCACTGCTCAAGCGGCTCGATTCCGAAGTCGCGCCGCAGGCGACCCAGACCCTGGTGGCCGCGAAGTCCGCGCTCGACTCGGCGAACAACGCGCTGCAGCCCGACTCCGCGTTGTCGCAGAGTACCGGCGACGCCATGAAGGAGCTGGCGCGCACGGCAGCGGCGTTCCGTACGCTGGCGGACTATCTCGAACGGCATCCAGAAGCGCTGATCCGGGGCAAGCTGGAGGACAAGAAATGACGCGCCGATCCTTATCCATCGTCATCACGGTGGTGCTCGCCACGTTGTGCGGTTGCGCGTCGTCGCCCAAGTCGGACTTCTACACGCTGAGTCCCCAGGCGCCACAGGCGAGCGGCGCTGCCGCCACCCCGATCACGGTGTTGATCGGGGCCGTGACGGTGCCCGAACTGGTCGACCGTCCGCAGATCGTGGTTCGCACCGGTGACAACAAAGTCGAGATCGACGAATTCGCCCGCTGGGCGGATCCGCTGAAAACCCAGATCCCGAGCGTGGTGCGCGCCGACCTCGCGCGGCTGCTCGACAACGCGTTCGTGTCCACTCGCCCGATGGGCGGCGATCTGGCCGCGGCCTACCGGGTCCAGCTCGATGTGCAGCGCTTCGATGCCACGCTCGGCGACACCGCGACCGTCGATGTGTTGTGGTCGGTCAATCCACCCGGAAAACGACCGCTGGTGAGCGGCCGAAGCACGATCCGCACGCCGTGCGCCGGCGCCGGCTTCGAAGCCGTGGTGGCGGCGTACAGCGCGGCGCTCGGCGCGGTGAGTCGCGACATTGCCGCCGTGATCCGGCCGGAGGCACCCTGACACACGCGCGGCTATAAGGGCGTACCCGGGCCGGCATGGCTGGCGCACGCCTCGCGGTGAAGCGGCGGGTATTGGAGAGGGATCGTGAAAAACGTGCAGACCTTATCTCGCGGCGCAGTGGTGCTGTGTGTCGTGCTGACAGCGCCTGCCGTCGCGTTCGCGCAATTCACGGTGACGGGGTTGATCGAACAGCAGCACTGCATGTTCTGTCACACCACCGACGGGGCCGACCTTGCGCCCTCGTTTTCCCAGATCGCGCAACGCTACCGCACCTCGGCGGGCGCGAGCGTGATGCTCGAAAAGAAGCTGCTGGTTGGTGGAAAGGCGCACTGGGGCGACATCACGATGCCGGCGGCGGACCCGGTTCCGCCGCTTTCAGACGCCGAAGCGCACACGCTCATTCAATGGGTGCTGAGCCGATGACGCGTAACGGGGACTGCATGAGCGACGAGGCTGGGCCGGCGTCACGCGCCGAGGATGAAACCGCATTAGCCAATTGCCTGGCCGGTCGGCTTCGTGGGCACGGGGCCAAAAAACAGCGCCATGAACTTCCCGTGACCTATCACGCGGGCCAACTCCGCGAGTACGCAGTAGTTGGCAATCAGCGTCACCAGCAGAATCTGGATAGCCCAGAATTGCGGCCAGTTCATCTCGGCGAACAGTTTATGATTGGCCGCCATCAGACCGGGCGCTTCCTTCCAGTAGTCGTACAGGCGCTCAAGATAATGGATGAATAGCGCCACCACCGCGTAAATCAAGGTCCTCCAACCGGTGTTCCAGATCAGCGGCTTCTCGGGAAAGCGGTTGACGAACGGCAGCATATTGGCCAGCAGCACCGATTTGCCGAGAACCAGGGCGGCGATGGTCACGGAAGCCGAGGTAGGCAGCTCGATGCCGGTTCCCCGGATCATGAGCGCGCGAACGATCGCGACGATGTGCAGAATCACGAAGAAGAAAATCGTGGGCGGCAGCATCTCCAGGAATTCGCGCTTGATCGTGGCGGTCAGGTTGCTCATGCTCTGCTCCCGGCGTGATTGGCTCCGTTAGCATCTACTGGAGTCGTGCGGCGCGCAAGATTCTCCTGGGGGATTTACTGCGGACACTGGGGATTTGCTGACAACTATTCGCGAAGAGCTCATTGCGCCGCTCGTTCGGCATTCTGCCGGCCAATCTAATTCGCCGGCGCGCCGATCCTCGCGCCGCGCACCGCCTTGCCGCCCAGCACGCAGACGATCAACGCGGCCATCACGAGCACGCACAGCGCGAGGCGCAGCCCGAGCCAGCCCGCGCCCATACCGATCAGCGGCGGACCGACCAGAAAGCCCGCATAGCCGGCCGTGGCCGCCATCGACACACCGGTGGCCGGCGTGACGGTCGAACGGCCCGCCGCGCTGAAAATCACCGGAACGATATTCGCGAGGCCAAGGCCGACCATGGCGAAGCCGACGCAAGCGGTTAGCACCGTCGGAAAGCTCAACACCAGAGCGAGCCCGGCGACGGCAAGCAGCCCACCCAGTCCGACGACCTTGCTCGAACCGAAGCGGCGAACCGAGACGTCGCCGACGATGCGGCAGGCCGCCATCGAAAACGCAAACGCGGAATAACCGATTGCGGCGACGCTGGCCTCCGCAGTCAGCGCCGAGCGCAGGTACACGGCGCTCCAGTCGGCTACCGCGCCTTCCACCAGCATGCACAGGAACGCGAGCATCGCGAGTTTCATCACGCCGGAACTGGGCAATACGAGTCCGCTCGCGGATCGCTCCGGGCGTGGCCCTACATCGCGCAACGCCAGCACGGCGGCCGCGAGGATCAGGACGGCGATAAACGCGTCCGGCAGCACGAGGCCGCCCGCCACGCCGACACCGCTTTTCTGCAGCATCGCGCCCGACGCGGCGCCGAGCAGGCCGCCCGCGCTCCACGCCGCATGAAACGAGGACATGATTGGCGCTTTCCATTGCGTCTCGATCGTACTGGCGTGTCCGTTCATGGACACATCGAGCGCGCCGTTGGCCGCGCCAAGTGCGAACAGTACGACGCATAGCCACACCAGATTCGGCGCGAACGCAGGTAATGGCAAAGTCATGACAAATGCGGCGCCAAGCAGCGCGGTGACGCGGCCGCTTCCGAAGCGCGGCGCCAGTTGCCCCGCCAGCGGCATCGCGACGATGGCGCCGAGCGCAAACGCGAATAACGCGATGCCGAGCGAGGCGTCGCCGAGCGCCAGGCTTTCCTTGATACGCGGTACTTCGACCGCCCACGCGCCGATCCCGAAGCCATTGGCGAGGAACACGGCGATGGTTGCAATACGCTCGTTGACCGGTTTCATGACGATGCCACCACGACGTTGTCGCAGACTGCTTCGAGGCTCGCGCGCCGCTCGGCGGACAGGCCGGCTTCGACGACCAGATAGTCCACTGCGGATGCCGGAGCCACAAAGTACGGCGCCGCGGTCATCAGCTTCTCCGTCGTCACCGCAACGGCGATCTGGCTGCTCGCCTGCACCATGGCCCGTTTGAGTTCGGCGTCTTCGGCGTCGAATGCGGCCACGCCTTCGGTCGGATCGAGCGCGCACGCGCCGAGAAAACACAGATCGGCTCTGATCTGCTGGATCTGCAGCAGCGCGGTTGCGCCGGTGGAACCCGCCGTGCGCGGACCGATACGACCGCCGATCAGAATCACGTCGAATCCCGGACGATCCAGCAGGCTTGCACAGGCTTGCGGTGAATTCGTCACGACGGTGAGACCCGCGTTGTCCGGCAGGGCCGCGGCGATGGCGACGTTGGTCGATCCGGCGTCCAGCAGGATGATCTGTTCTGGCTGGACGATCGACGCCGCGGCGGCTGCCAGGCAGGCTTTGCGGTCCACGGCTTCCAGCATGCGGGTTGCCGCGCTGACGTCGGAGGGGGAGGTGAGCAGCGCGCCGCCGTAGACACGCTTGCAATGGCCCTGGCTGGCCAGGTCGCGCAAGTGACGGCGCACCGTGTGTTCGGATGTCTGGAGTTCGACCGCCAGCTCCGATGCGAGGACGCGGCCGTGCGTGCGCAGCCGGTCCAGAATCAGGCGTTCCCGCTCGTCGGGTAGGAGTCCGTCCGCTGCGTCCTGTCGTGTTCGTTGCATGGCTCACTCTTGCTCGGTTGTGAATCGATCATAAACGAGCAAAATGTAGCGTAAACGAGCGATATGCGCAATGGCTTACGTCTGGGCTCTGCTACGGGGTGATCGATTGGCCGCTGAATCATCAGCACGATCGATCACCGACACCCCCGCACGCGCTACCGCTTCCGCGCCCAATGCGCGAGCCCCGCACAGGCCACCAGCAACGAACCCGTGACGAAAAACACCGAATGCAGGCCGAGATGGACGGCGATCACGCCGCCGATAATCGGACCGACAACCTGTCCGCTGAATTGCGCGGACTGAAGATAGCCGAGCATCTGGCCGGTTTTGCTTTCCTCCACGGCATGTCGCGCGAGTTTGGCGATCGAAGGCAGAAGCCCGGCGAGCGTCATGCCCATCAACGCGCGCAAGCCCGCCAGTTGCCACCATTCGTGCACGAACGCCTGCGGCACCATCACGAGACCGGTCAGCACCAGACACCCGACGATCACATTCCAGCTCCCGACGCGATCGGCCAATGCGCCGAGACGCGCGGCAGTCAACATGCTGCCGAAGGCGGAGCAGGCCATGACGACACCCGCCACGCGCGCCAGATGCGCCGAGGGCACGCCGAGACTGCCGACATAAACCGTGATGACCGGTTCGATCGACATGTTGGCGAGCAGCACCATCATCGCGGTCAGCAGCAGCGCGCCGATCACCGGGTAGTTGGTGCGATGCGTGCTTGCCGGTGCATGACCGGCGGGACGCCGGGCGGCCTCCGTGGCCGGGTTGAAATCTTCTTTGACGACGAAGATGGTGAGCAAGGCGGCCACGGCAATCATGGCGCCGCCGGCGAAGAACGTGCCGCGAATCCCGATCCATCCCGGCAGAAATCCGCCCACCAGCGGTCCGATCAGGTTGCCGGCGAGCGCGCCGGTCGACAGAATCCCCAGGGCCCAGCCAGCGCGTTCGCGCGGCGCCTGCGTGCCCACCAGCACTGTCGACGCCGACGAGTAGCCGCCCACCAGCCCCGCCAGCAAACGCAGGCCGACGAGTTGATGGACGTTGTGCGCAACGCCGATCAACGACATCACCACCGCCATGCCGATGGCCGCGCGCACCAGCATCGGTTTGCGGCCATAGCGATCGGCGAGGCGTCCCCAGACAGGCGCGGTGACGGCCGTGCCAAGAAAGGTCGCACCGAACGCGATCCCCGACCACTGGATGATGGAGGCCTGTGAGTGCACGCCGAGCTGCTGGACGTAGAGCGGCAGAAACGGCAGCAGCATGCTCAGGCTGACGAGCGTCGTGAACGAACCGAATACGCACACCGCCAGATTGCGGCGCCAGTAATGTTCATGCCGCGCGGAATAGTCGAGGCCGCTCGTGTCCTGGGCGGCGCCCAAAGCGAGTGCAGGGCGCGCGCTCATATCGCACTCTCCTCAACCGAGAACGAATGGACCTGAGACATGGCTTCCGCGAGTTCGCTTGCCAGCGTGGCGATCAGTTCCGCTGCAGGCAGGGCTCTCGCCAGCGGCGCACCCTGGCCTGCCCACTGCACAGCGAAATCGGTGTTGCCTCGCGCCCGGGCCGCGGCGTTGAGCGCCTTGGCGGCGTCGTAGGCAATCGGGTAGTCGGGCAGGGCGGGGGCGTCGGGCGCGCCTACGTCGGTGTGCGTCCGGTTGACGAGTCCGCGTGCCGGCCGGCCTGAGATCGCCGCGGTCACACTGGTGTGGTGCGCGCGCTCGCTGATCAACGCATTGCGGTAAGCACGATCGGCGCCCGATTCCGCGGACAGCAGGAACGCCGTGCCCATCTGTACGGCGCAGGCGCCCAGCAGCAAGGCGCTCGCGATACCGTGGCCGTCCATGATGCCGCCCGCGGCGATCACCGGAAGCGAGGACTGCTTCGCAATCAGACGGACCAGCGCGAACGTGCCGATCATCGCGTCCTGGCTGGGATCGAATACGCCACGGTGGCCGCCGGCTTCCGCGCCTTGCGCCACGATCGCATCGAGTCCGGCCTGCTCGATCAGCATGGCCTCGTGCGGCGTGGTCGCGCAGCCGAGCAATACGATGCCGGCGTGATGCAGCGCATGAATCCATTCGGCGGGCGGCAGCCCGAAGTGGAAGCTGACCACCGCCGGACGCTCTTCGATCAGCACCTGCAGCAGCGCCTCGTCGATTGTGAAGCTGCGATAAATCTCCGTGATCGACGCGGGCGGCTCGGCCCCGAACTCGGCGAAAAGCGGTTGCAGGTGCGCGAGCCACGCCGCTTCGCGAAGCGGATCGCTGTGTGCCGGCTGGTGACAGAACACGTTGACGTTGAACGGCTTGCTGGTGAGCGCGCGCGTGGCGACGATCCGTTCGCGGGCCTCCTGCGCGGTGCTCGCGCCGACGCCAATCGAGCCGAGCGCGCCCGCATTGGACACGGCGGCCGCCATCGCGGGCGTCGATATGCCCGCCATCGGCGCCTGAATGATGGGAATCCGCACGCCGAGTGTGCGCAGAAGCCGCGGGTTGGGAATCATGGTGTTCTCCCAGTGTGAAGGGTGGGTCGAATCAGACGGATACGTTGGCGAGACGGCGGTCATGCACCCGTTCTCGATGAAATCAGTCTAGATTGAACCACCTGAAGAGAGAATCAACGCGCCCCGGCAGACATTCTTCCGCGAAGCGATTCAATCACCCTTCGTCACGCACTGGAGTTGTATGAGGTGCTCGCGCAGGCGCGGCGCCGCGAAGTCGACGAAGGCGCGCACTTTGGGCACCGCGAGGCGCCCGTGCGGCGTCAGCAGATGCACCGGCAGCGGCGCGTGTTCGTTGTCGCTCAGGATGATCTTGAGCGAACCGTTCCTGACCTGTTCGGCGACGTGATAGGAAAACATGCGGGTCACGCCGTGTCCCGCGACGGCCGAGGCCACCGCAGCCTGAATGCTGTTGACGATGAAGCGGGGCGTGAACTGCACGACTCGCGCGATGGCCGAGCCGCCCGGCGGTGGAAAGCTCCACGAATCCAGGCCGAAGTGCGTCATGGAGATGATCTGATGCTGGGCCAGATCGGCCGGCTCCGCGATTGGTGGATGCTTCGCCAGATAGCCCGGCGCCGCGGCGACGACCCGCCGCACCTCGCCGACCGGGATGGCCACGAGCGTCGAATCGGGCAGATGCGCGATGCGCAGAGCCACGTCCATGCCTTCGTCGATCAGGCTCACCGGACGGTCGAGCATGTGCAGGCGGACCGAGACGCTCGGGTAGCGATCGATGAAATCGTCGATGATCGAGCGCAGCATGTCCTGGCCGGCCGCGACGGGCGCGGTGATGGTAAGCAGCCCGCGCGGCGCGGACCGTTCGCTGGCGATCAGCAGGTCGGCTTCCTCGAGGTCGGTCAGAATGCGCCGGCAAGCCGTGGCGTACCGTTCGCCGGCTTCGCTCAATTTGATCGTGCGGGTCGTGCGATGCAGCAGCGCGGTTCCAACGTGTTCTTCGAGGAACGCGATCGCCCGGCTGACTGCGGCAGGCGAGCGGCCGAGCCGGCGGCTCGCGCCGGCGA
The DNA here is from genome assembly GCF_046027215.1 of Paraburkholderia fungorum. Classification (GTDB taxonomy): domain Bacteria; phylum Pseudomonadota; class Gammaproteobacteria; order Burkholderiales; family Burkholderiaceae; genus Paraburkholderia; species Paraburkholderia fungorum_D. The sequence goes on from NZ_JAQQEN010000002.1 coordinate 379,633, forward strand.
GGCTGCCTTCGTCCAGGGTCGCGACGAATACCTTCATTGCGTCGATCCGGTCCATGTGGCTTTATCCAGGCGTTGGTGGGGCGCTCATAGCGTTGGCGCGGCGCGCACGCGCGTCCGCGGCCGTCTCGTCACGACGGCGGGTGGACCATGTCGTCAATCGAATCGAATCGAACCCCAGCCATGCGATGCCCGGGTCCGCGCAGAATTGCGCGTGGGGACGCACCCGAGTTGCGGCAATGGAGGGCTTTTTATGGCGGCTTCAGGTTACCGGAAATGCCATGCATAGGGAAAGGAGGTGTCGATCCGCGGCATGGCGGGTGCGTTTGCGGTTTCAATGGCATCATCGGAATCCCTTCACACCGCACGAGGAGCGAACGCCATGGCAACTTACATTGTTTTCACGCGAGAAAGCACCCAGGATCAGGGTGAACTCGACACGTACATGAAAAAGGTCGGCGAGACCTTCAAGGGTCATCCGATCAAGATCCTCGCGGCCTACGGAGCTCAGGAAGCTCTCGAAGGGGACGCGCCGGAGGGCGTTGTCATCGTGGAGTTTCCGTCCGCGGAGGCCGCGCACGCCTGGTATGACGGTCCGGCGTATCAGGAGGTTGTCCAGCACCGTTTCAAGGGCTCGCGTTATCGCGCGGTTCTCGTCGAAGGCGTGGAACGGAAGTAGGTCACGCGCTAGGACGTAAGCCTTCGCCCCGGAGGCGTGTAAACTGCTGACTTTTTTCGACTCCTGGTGGTATGGTGCAAGCCCCGCAGCGCACCGCTTTCAGCGGTCCGACACTTATTCGTTTACTCGCTCGCCTGGCGGACGCCGACGTTGCCGAATCCAGAGAATCGCTCTCGGACCGGCTGAGCCAATGGCTCGGCTGGACCGATGCCATTGCGCTGTCCTCGGCGCTGAACGGTAGTCCGCGGGGCGGCCATCCGCGGGGCGGCCAACCGCGGGGCGGCCAACCGCGGGGCGGCCGGCCGTCTGTCGTCACTGCCGGCGCGCGAGCCGACGGCCACCCTGAAGAAGCGGAGTGCGCCCGTGTGCGCGCCTCGCTGGCGCATGCCATTACCGGCGATAGCGTGTCTGCTGGCGCCAGGCGGCGCGGCGCCGCGCAACCGGCCCCGCAAGTCGACGCCACGGATGGTGCAGTCGATTACGCGCTGTTTCGTCAGCGCTATCTCTCCATGCAGCAATCGATGGAGACGGCCATTGGCAACCTGCGCGGCCGCCTGCGCAGCATGCTGGCCACGAGGACGCCCGCCATGACCCAGCTCGCGGTACTGGATGCCGTCATGGAGCGCGCGCTGAATTCGCGCGAGCAAAGTCTGCTGGCCAGCGTGCCGGTGTTGCTCGCCGGGCACTTCGAGCGACTGCGCGAGGCCGCGCAGGCGGCGCTGGCCGAGGCCGAGGCCAACGCAAACGCAGACGTCAACGCAGATGCCAACCCGGACGCAGCGGGGGGCGCTGCCAAGGTCAAGCCAGGCGCATGGCTTGACGTGTTCCGCAAGGACATGCAAAGCGTGTTGCTTGCCGAACTGGAGCTTCGTTTTCAACCGGTCGAAGGGTTGCTCGCCGCCCTTCGCACCCGCTAACCGGGACGCTATGTCCAGATATCTGAATCTTGTTGTTTTTCTGGCCGGTCTGGCCGCTGTCTGCTGGATCGGAGCCGGTTACATCGCCTCGAACCCGCTGGCGCTGGCCGTCACGATGTTGATTGGCGCCTGCTACCTGACGGGCGCGCTCGAGCTGCGCCGTTACAGCCAGGCGACTTCCACCCTGGCGCACGCCGTGACGGACCTGTCCGGGCCGCCACCAGGCCTCGGCAGCTGGCTCGATTCATTGCATCCCAGCTTGCGCAATGCGGTGCGTCTGCGTGTCGAGGGTGAGCGGGTCGCCTTGCCGGGGCCGGCGCTGACGCCTTATCTGGTCGGCCTGCTGGTGTTGCTGGGCATGTTCGGCACGCTGCTGGGCATGGTGGCGACCTTGCGCGGTACCGGGATGGCGCTGGAGAGCGCAACCGACCTGCAGGCTATCCGCGATTCGCTGGCCGCACCGGTCAAGGGCCTGGGTTTTGCGTTCGGCACCTCGATTGCGGGGGTGGCGACCTCGGCCATGCTGGGGCTGCTATCGGCGTTGTGCCGGCGCGAACGGATCGAGGTGGCGCAGACGCTCGACATGAAGATCGCGACGACCTTGCGCATCTACTCGCAGACGCATCAGCGCGAGGAAAGCTTCAGGCTCCTGCAGCGGCAGGCCGAGGTGATGCCCACCCTGGTCGACCGGCTGCAGACCATGATGAGCGCGCTCGAGCAACAGAGCGCGGTGGTGAGCGAGCGGCAGATTGCCAGCCAGGACGCCTTCCACGCGAGGACAGAAGTTGCTTACACGCGCCTCGCTTCTTCGGTGGAACAGTCATTGAAGGAGAGCGTCGCCGAAAGCGCCCGTGTGGCCGGCGCAGCGCTGCAGCCCGTCATGCAGGCCACCATGGCGGGTCTCGCGCGCGAGAGCAGCGCGTTGCACGACACCGTCACGCACGCGGTGCAGCGGCAACTGGATGGGCTGTCGAGCGGTTTCGAGGCGAGCACCACGCATGTCGCGGGGATCTGGAACCAGGCACTGGCAGCGCATCAGCGATCGAGCGAGGCGCTAACCCAGCACCTGCGCAGCGCGCTGGATCAATTCACCGCAACCTTCGAGCAACGCTCCGCCGGTCTGCTGGAAGGCGTCTCCGCGCGCCTCGAGACGACGGCGGGCAGTGTGTCGGAGGCATGGAACCAGGCGTTGTCGCGGCAAGAAAGCACCAGCGAAAAGCTGGCGGCTCACCACCAGCAAGCGCTGGCGACGGCCGCGGCGACCTTCGAGCAGCACTCGGCGTCGCTATTGCGCGGCGTGGATCAGTCGCATGCGGACTTGCAGGCAGAGCTGGCCTCGCGGGACCAGCAACGGCTGACGGCCTGGACCGAGGTGCTCGGTGCGATGGCCGCGACCTTGAGCAAGGAGTGGGACGAGGCGGGCACGCGCACCGCGAGCCGGCAGCAGGACATCTGCGACACGCTCGCGCAAACCGCGCGCGATATCTCGGCCCAGACCCAGGCGCACGCCAGCGAGACGATCGCCGAGATCGGCCGCCTCGTGCAAGCGGCCTCCGAAGCCCCGCGGGCGGCGGCCGAAGTCGTCGCCGAATTGCGCCAGAAGCTGTCCGACAGCATGGTCCGCGACACGGCGATGCTGGAAGAGCGCAGCCGTTTGCTGGCCACGCTGGAGACGCTGCTGGATGCGGTGAACCATGCGTCCACCGAGCAGCGTACGGCGGTCGACGCGCTGGTGACCACGTCGGCGGATCTGCTGGATCGTGTCGGCACCCGCTTCACGGACAAGGTCGAGGCCGAGACCGGCAAGCTGGGCGCGATCGCGGCGCAGGTCACAGGCAGCGCGGTCGAGGTGGCGAGCCTCGGTGAAGCATTCGGCGGTGCCGTGCAGGTGTTCGGCGAGTCGAACGACAAGCTGGTCGCTCACCTGCAGCGTATCGAAGCCGCGCTCGACAAGTCCCTCGCGCGCAGCGACGAACAGCTCGCCTACTATGTGGCGCAGGCGCGGGAAGTCATCGACCTGAGCATGATGTCGCAGAAGCAGATTGTCGGCGAGCTGCAACAGCTCGCCGGCCAGCAGGCGTCCGCCGGAGCTGAAGCGGCATGAGCGACGAGATCGACGGCGGCGCGGAGTCGACTGCGCCGATCTGGCCCGTGTTCGGCGATCTGATGTCCGTCCTGCTGGGCGCGTTCGTGCTGATTCTCGTCAGCGTGATCGGCGTGCAACTGGAGCTCTCGACCCGGCTGGAGCAGGAGGTCAAGCAGCGGCAGATGGAAACGCAGCGCCGCAAGACCCTCGAGCAGGCACTGGCCGGGCCGCTGGCGGCGGGGCGGGTGACGCTGGTCAACGGCCGCATCGGCATCAGTGGCAGCGTGTTGTTCGCGCTGAACTCCGATCAGTTGCAGCCCGAAGGCCGGGATGTCCTGAAGAGCCTCGCCGGGCCGTTGTCCAGTTACCTCAAGTCGCGCGACGAAATCCTGATGGTGAGCGGCTTTACCGACGACCGGCAGGTGCGGGACAGCAACCGCCGCTTCGCCGATAACTGGGAGCTGTCGGCGCAGCGCGCATTGACGGTGACCCGTGCGTTGATCGATGCGGGCGTGCCGGCCTCGTCGGTATTCGCCGCGGCGTTCGGCTCCGAGCAGCCCGTGAGTTCCAACGCCGACGACAAGGGCCGGGCCAAAAACCGGCGCGTGGAGTTGTCGCCTGTCCCACGGCCCTCGACCACTTCGGCAAAACCTCATGAGTAGCGGCGAGACACCCGCAACCCGGGCGATGCTCGACGCGTGGCGCGAGTGCGGCGCCGATCGCCTGGATCCCATGCGTTTTCGTTTCATCGCGGCGCTGGAGCGGCGGGCGGCAGCGCACAGCGGCGAAGCACGGCGTATCCTGGATCACAGGCTGTCTGAATTGCTCGAAGCCTATGCCGGCGATCTCGAACGCGCCGCATCCAGCACTCGCGATGCCGCCGGCGCAGTGTCGGGAGGCGTCCCCGCTCGCGGCCCGCTTGCCGGCCTGGTCGACTACAGCGCCAGCCCTGTGCCGGTGGCTGGCGAGGCCACCCGGGCGGATCACGCCGAGCGCCACGCCCGCGCCCGCACCTATCCGGAACTGGAGTGGCTCGAGCACTTCAGGGAAATCTGGTCGAAGCTCAGCGCGGAACAACAGGTGCGGCAGTCGCTGGAACAGGTGCCCGGGAATGCCGGTCCGCTCAATTCGAGCAGCCTCGTGCACCGCTCGCTTGCATTGATGCGCGAGTTGTCGCCGGGGTATCTCCAGCAGTTCCTGTCATACGTCGACGCCTTGTCGTGGATGGAGCAGATCAACGGCGGCGCTATTGCTGCCGGTAAAGATGCGCCACGCGCCGCGAGCGCGAAGAAGAGCACGCGGGGCAAAGCGCGCTAGCCGCGATGGATGCCCATCCACGGGCGTCGCGAAAGCGGTGCGCATGGCGTGGCCGCGCGTGCCCGCAAGCTGTCCCGGCTGATCTCGCCTGATCCCGGCAAGCGCCGATTAAAAGGCCGGAACGCCCTCATTTCACACCTTCAGATCCCGTCCGGGTCGCGTACCCTGCGTGCTACAGGGTCACCTTGTACAGCCGCTGACTTCCGCTACGACACCGCCCGATTCACATGCCGACGCGCGCATCTTCGATCACCGACCTCAACCAACGGGCCGCCGCACTCTGTTCGGCCGGACAATGTGAGCACGCATTGTCGATGGTGACGCCGCTACTCGAGTCGCACGTCAGCGCAACGGACGACGCTCTGGCCGACACGCTGAACCTCGCAGGCATCTGCGCGTTTGCGCTGGGACGGCCCGCGGATGCGGAGACCTATTGGCGCCGATGTCTGCGCGTGAGGCCCGATTACGCCGAGGTGTACAGCAGCCTCGGCATGCTGCTCAGATCGCTCGGGCGCCTGTCGGCGGCCAAGTCGGTGTTCCGGACGCTGGTCACGCGGTACCCGAAGCTGGCCGAGGCCCATCACGATCTCGGCACCGTGCTTTACGGTCTGGGGTACAGGCAGGAGGCCGAGGCGGCCTACCGGGAGGCGCTGGCCATCCGTCCGGAATACGCCGAGGCCCACTACAACCGCGCCGTCGCGTTACACGATCTGGGCCGCCCGCACGAAGCAGAAGCGGCGTACCGCCATGCCCTGACGGGTCTTTCCGGGCACGCTGAAGCGCATAACAACCTCGGCAACGCGCTGCTGGATCTCGGCCGTTCCGACGAGGCCGAGGCCGCGTACCGGCAGGCGCTGACCATCCGGCCGGCCTATCCGGAGGCACTCAATAACCTCGGTGGCGTGCTCAAGGCAGCGGGCCGGCTGCCCGAGGCCGAGCTGGCGTGCCGGCTCGCGTTGACCATTCGCGCCGACTACGCCGAAGCACACCTGAACCTCGGCGCGATACTCACCGAGCTGAAGCGCCTGCCCGAAGCGGAGGTCGCGTGCCGTGAGGCGATCGCGTACCGCCAGGACTATGCGCAGGCGCATTACAACCTGGGCCTCGTGCTGGCGAACCTCGACAGACTGTCCGAGGCCGAGGCGGCTTACCGGGAAACGATCCGGCTGCGTCCCGACATCGTCCACGCGCACAACAACCTCGGTTGCGTGCTGCGTCTGCTCGACCGCTTGCCCGACGCGGTGACGGCATTCGGCAGTGCGCTCGCCATCTGTCCGGCGCTCCCCGAGGCGCACTACAACCTCGGCAGCGCGCTGGCGCAGCTCGATCGTCCGACTGAGGCTGAAGCCGCCTACCGGCAAGCGCTCGCCTTGCGTGAAGAGTACGGTGACGCCCGCTTCGGCCTCGCGGTGCTGCTGCTCGGCGTGGGCCGCTTCGAAGAGGGATGGCGGCTGTATGAGTGGCGGTACGCGATGCCCGACTTCGTTCATCGCCACACACGTTCGATGCTGGCTTGTCCGCAGTGGCGAGGCGATGCGCTCGCGGGCAAGTCGTTGCTGGTGTGGCAGGAAGACGGCCTCGGCGACATGCTCCAGTTCAGCCGCTACTTCGGATTGCTCAGGGCACAGGGCGTTGTGCACATCACCTTCGCGTGCATGCCTGCGCTGCACAGACTGATGGCCGGCGTCGAAGGTGTGGATACGGTACTTGAGCATGACGCGGCACGCGCGCGGTCCTCGGAATACGACTGCTGGACGAGCCTGTTGAGCGCGCCCTTGCATCTGCAGACGACGATGGACACGATCCCGCCCGCGACGCGTCTCGTGGCCGCGCCGACGCTCGTCGAACGGTGGGGCAGCGTGCTGCAGACGCTGCCGCCCGGCCGCAGAATCGGACTGGTGTGGAAGGGCAACGCGAAACACCATAACGACGCGAACCGCTCGATCCCGTCGCTCACGACGCTGGCGCCTCTGTGGAGCGTGCCGGGCCTGAGCTTCGTGAGTCTGCAAAAAGGCCAGGGCGAAGACGAGGCGCGATGCCCGCCCGGCGGGCAGCCACTGCTCGAGCTCGGATCGAAGGTGACGGATTTCGCGGACAGCGCCGCGATCATCGCGCAGCTCGATCTGGTGATTTGCGTCGACACTTCCATCGCGCATCTGGCCGCGTCGCTAGGCAAACCGTGCTGGGTGTTGCTGCCGGAAAAAGATGTCGACTGGCGCTGGCTGCGCGAACGCAGCGATTCGCCGTGGTATCCGCACACGCTGCGCCTGTTTCGCCGTTCTCACGGCGAGGACTGGGCCGTGGCCGTCGAGCGGGTACGGCAGGCCTGCGTCGAGCGATTTTGCGTCGAGGCCGGTCGCGAATCCTAGCGGGCGAGCCGGAACCCCTGTGGACCGGCGCCCGCTCGTGCGTTCACGCGTCAGCGTGGCTGCTTCGTGTTTTCCTCCGCCCCGGCGCGCAGACGCTCTTCCTGGGCGCGCAGCTCGGGTGTGAGCTCAGCGCCGAAATCGTCCACTCCGTACAGCGGGCGAATTTCGATCTCGGAATCGCCCGGCATGGGGTTGGGGCAGCGCCTGACCCATTCGACGGCCTCCTCCATGGATTTAACCTCCCATAGCCAGAAGCCGGCGACGAGCTCCTTGGTCTCCGCGAACGGTCCGTCGATCACGGTCCGCTGGCTGCCCGAGAACCGCACCCGTTTGCCGCGGGCGCTCGGGTGCAAACCTTCGCCCGCGAGCATCACGCCCGCCTTGACGAGTTCTTCGTTGAACTTGCCCATGGCCTCGAGCAAAGCCGTGTCGGGCATTTTGCCGGCCTCTGAATCGCTGGTAGCCTTTACCATCACCATGACGCGCATTTTTACTTCTCCTTGAAAAAGTGGTGGGAACCGCGTGGCTCCGAAGTCGAGCCGGGATTGATCGGCGCCTCTCACCCTACGACGAACCGGCATCGCTGAAATCGACATCGCGAACCCCGCTCCCATGGAAAACCTGCTCAAAAAACTCGACCTCACTTCGCTGCGGCTGTTTGTTGCCGTTTGCCAGGAGCGCAACATCGCACGCGCGGCGGAGCGTGAGTTTATCGCCTCGTCGGCGGTGAGCCGGCGCATCGCCGAGATCGAAACGATGATCGGCCTGCCGGTGATCCAACGCCAGTCGCGTGGCATTACCGTGACGCCGGTCGGCGAGACGGTGCTGCGTTATGCACTGGCGATCATCGGCAATATCGAACAGATGAGCGCCGAGCTGTCACGCTTTTCGTCGGGGGCGAAAGGGCGGGTGCGGGTGGTCGCGAATCTGTCGTCGATCGTGCAATTTCTGCCGGAAGATGTGGCCGCGTTCGGCCGCGCGTTTCCGGAAGTGTCGATCGAACTGGAAGAGGAAAACAGCGCGGACGTGCTGCGTATCGTCGACGAGCACGGCGCCGACTTCGGCATCTGCAACGCGGTGGCGGGCAGCGAAGCCTTCGAGCAGGTGCCATATCGCGAAGACCGGCTGGCGGTGCTGGTGCCAGGCGGCCATCGTCTCGCGGCGCTCTCACGCGTGAGCTTCGAGCAACTGCTCGATGACAGCTTTGTCGGACTGCGCAGCGAGAGCGCGCTCACGCAGCTTCTGACGCAGCAGGCCGCCACGGCGGGTCGGCACCTCGATGTGAAGATCCGCGTGAGCAGTCTCGACGCGCTGTGTCGAATGGTCCATGCGGGTCTCGGCATCGCGATTGTGCCGGAGCAGGTCGGGCTGCTGTATGTGAATGCGCTCGACGTGCGCCTGCTTTCGCTGGGCGACGACTGGGCCGTGAGACGGCTCGTGATGATCTTCAAGGCCCGCGATCAGCTGACGGCGAGCGCGGCGGCCCTGGTCGGCTTTTTAGGCAAAGGGGGCGTGAAGTCGGCTGCGTGAGTGGCATGCATAGCGTGTGCGGTTCACAGGCCGACTGCACCGGAACTGCGCCAGAACTACGCCATAAACGCGGGACAGCAACTGCCGGATATTCACGGGCCGCTCAGGAAAGGCCGCCCGGCGGTTTGTGCCGCTCATCGCCAAACGAGACGTCTGTGTTGCTGGACCGGCACTTCGGTATTGCCCTTGCACGCCGTATAGTGATTGCAAGGAGAACGCATATGAGCGATACGATTCGTCTGGACGGCCGCGTGCTGTACCTGTCTCAGGATCCCGCGGTGATCGAGGCGCAACTGGCCGGCGAAAATTTCACGCTCGCCACGGCCGGTCCGCTGCGCGAAAACGTCTCCACCGACGAGATCACGCCAGTGACCGTCATGCTCACGTACGACGAACGCCTCGGCCAGTATCCCTACGTCGGCTTCAAGGCGGGCGAGCGCATGCCGATCGGCCGCAACGCGATCCGGGACGGCGGCTTCCAGGTGACAGTGGCCGGCAAGCGTTACGGCAAGGGCTCCTCGCGCGAGTCGAGTCCGCTGGCGGAGTTGTCGGCGGGCATCCGGCTGATCGTCGCGGAGAGTTTCGAGCGGATCTATCAGCAGAACTGCGACAACATCGGCATCCTCACCACCACCGATTTCACCGTGCTCGATCGTCTGATCGAGGGCGAGGCGGTGCCTATCGACGAATTTCTGAAAGGCCGCGACGCGCTCACGCAGCAGATCATCCGCAGTGGCGGGCTGCTTGCGTACAGCAAATTCGCGGACTGGCCGGCACCACGCGTGCGGGATAGGGCAACCGCAACGGCAACCGCAACCGCGACCGCAACCGCAACGGCAACGGCAACCGCGACCGCAACCGCAACCACAAGCGCACAGGCCGTCGAACCGAAGACGCTGGTCGAGAAAATCATCGAGCGGCATCTGCATCCCGGCATGGCCAGCGCGCAACGCGGCGACGGCGTGTTCATCGCCGCCGACTGGCGCTTCAGCCACGACTATTTCACCTGCATGTGCGCGCATCTGATGCATCGCGCGTTCGGCAAGCCCGCGCCCTTGCATGCGCCGGATCACATCATCGCGTTTCAGGACCATCTGGTGCTCGCCGCGCAGAGTGTGCCGCATGTGCGTGACGGCCTGCTGCCGGGCGTCGCCAATCTGATGGAAGGCCATACCTCGTTTTCGCGCGACTATCCGGTGCGCTCGCACGGCGCGCTCGACGGCATGCCGGGTTCCGAAGGCATCTGTCATGCGCTGATGGCCGAGCAGTACGCGTTGCCGGGGCAGGTTGCATGCGGCACCGATTCGCATACGCCGCATTCGGGCGCGCTCGGCTGCCTCGCATTCGGTGCGGGCGCAACGGAAATCGCCAATAGCTGGGTGACGGGTTACGTGCGTTGCAAGGTGCCGGACACCTTGCGCATCGAAATCGATGGCACCTTGCGCGACGGCGTGACCGCGAAGGACGTCGTGCTGCATCTGTTGCACATGGACGCGATCCGCTCGGGCGGCGCGATCGGGCTCGTGTTCGAATACGGCGGCGCGGCGGTGCGCGCGATGTCGATCGACGAACGCGCCACGCTGACCAACATGGTCGCGGAACTGGGCGGTTTTACGGGCATTGTCGAGCCGGACGAGCGCACGGTGGCGTTTCTGAAAGAACGGCGCGGGGTGGATTTCACCCTTGAAAACTGGATGAAAAGCGATCCGGGCGCGAGCTATCGCGACACGATCCGGATCGACGCCACGGCCATCGAGCCGATGCTCGCGCGTCCCGGCGATCCGGGCAACGGCGTGCCCGCGCCGCAACTCGAACAGGATGTCGCGATCGATATCGCGTACGGCGGCTCATGCACGGCGGGCAAGCGCGAAGACTTCGACTTCTATCACGAGGTGCTGCGCTGGGGCGTGGAGCAGGGCATGCACGTGCCCGACGGCACGCGGCTCTTTCTGCAGTTCGGCACGATGGCGGTGCGCGCGTATTGCGAGGAGCAAGGCTATTTGCCGGTCTTCGAGCGCGCCGGCGTGACGCTCGTGATGCCTGGCTGCGGGTCCTGCGCGAATTGCGGGCCGGGGCAGTCGTCCAGCGCCGACGAAGTGACCATCAGCGCGATCAACCGCAATTTCCCCGGCCGCTCGGGGCCGGGCAACGTGTGGCTCGCGAGCCCCTACACGGTGGCGGCCAGCGCGTTGGCCGGAAAAATCACTACCTTCGAGCAATTGAAGCGCGCTCGCGGCTAGAATGCTGGCCGGACCTTCGGGCCGGCATCGTGATGCGCGTCACACGCGCAGGGTACGAAAGGCCGGCATAAGACCGGCTGCGGCGAGCGCGTTCCCGAATCGTCCGCATTCGACCGCATTCGTCCGCATCATCAGGAGACACACAATATGGCATCCCCCGATCAAGCCGGGTCCGTCGCACGCAGCGCCGCGTCTTCGACATCCGTCGCGGCCGCGACGGCTACGCCGCTCGACGCCGGCAGCATCTCCGCGCGTCTCGACCGGCTGCCCGCTACACGCACCGTCTGGAAACTGGTGGTGCTGCTGAGCCTCGGCTTCTTCTTCGAACTGTACGACCTGCTGTATTCCGGCTATGTGGCGCCGGGCCTCGTCAAAAGCGGCTTGCTGACGGCGACGACGCACGGCCTGTTCGGCTCGACCGGGGTGGCGAGTTTCATCGCGGCGTTATTTAGCGGGCTGTTTATCGGCACGATCGCCTGCGGTTTTCTGGCAGATCGCTTCGGGCGCCGCGCGGTGTTCACGTATTCGCTGCTGTGGTACACGGTGGCCAACGTCATCATGGCGTTTCAGGACACCGCTACCGGTCTGAATGTCTGGCGCTTCATTGCAGGAGTTGGCATCGGCGTGGAACTGGTGACGATCGGCACTTACATCTCGGAACTGGTGCCCAAGGATATTCGCGGTCGCGCGTTTGCGTGCGAGCAAGCAGTCGGCTTTACGGCGGTGCCGGTTGTCGCATTTTTGTCTTACCTACTGGTGCCGCGCACATTCCTCGGCCTTGACGGCTGGCGATGGGTCGTGTTGATCGGCGCGCACGGCGCAGTGTTTGTTTGGTGGATCCGGCGCGCATTGCCGGAAAGCCCGCGTTGGCTCGCACAACAAGGGCGTCTAGCGGAAGCGGATCGCGTAATGACCGAGCTAGAAGCGAAAGTGCGCGCAGAGTATGGCCGCGAATTGCCGCCGCCCGCGCCGCCGATGCCGGTTGCACCGCGTGGTAGCTTCCGCGACATGTGGGTGCCACCTTACCGTAGTCGCACGTTGATGATGACGATATTCAACATTTTCCAGACGGTGGGCTTTTACGGCTTTGCGAACTGGGTACCGACGCTGCTCATCAAGCAGGGCATCACGATCACCACGAGCCTGATGTACTCGAGTGTGATCGCTTTGGCTGCGCCAGTAGGTCCGGTTATCGGGCTTTTCATCGGCGACCGGTTCGAGCGCAAGACTGTGATTGTGGTGATGGCTGCCGTGAATATTGTCTGCGGGCTGTGGTTCAGCCAGGCATCGGGCGCGGTGCTGCTGGTGAGCCTCGGGGTGTGCCTGACGCTCGCGGGCAATATCATTTCGTATAGTTTCCACGCGTACCAGGCCGAGCTTTTTCCGACCAGCATCCGCGCGCGGGCAGTGGGCTTCGTCTATTCCTGGAGCCGCTTTTCCGCAATCTTCACGGCGTTTCTGATTGCCGCGGTGTTGAAGGAATTCGGCACTACCGGGGTGTTCGTCTTTATCGCGGGTGCGATGCTGATAGTGATGCTCTCGATTGGGTTGATGGGACCGCGTACGAAGGGGCTCGAGCTCGAAAAAATCTCAAAATAGCAGCCCGTAGAAGCGAGTTGCTACCCAGCACGGGATACTCTTTCTTCGACTGTTGTCTTAAGGGCAAGTCGGTGTCTCCAATTTTGCGCCTTGCTATGCTGACCCTGCTTGCCGATTGTAGTCAGTTCGCCACGATTCAAGTCGCGCGTTGATCTCCATGACCGATTCGAGCGATTGAAAGCCCGCATCATTCATCAGCGCCTCCAGCGAATGAATACAGTTCCATATGGCAGGCATTAAAATAGTTCGCTTCAACGATCCGCCTTCGTGGAATTCATCAAGCATGAGCTAAGCGCGAGGATTGCCTCACAGGATGCCGAGCTACTTTCGTTGTGTGATACGACAGCATATTCAAATCACGATGATTCCAACGCGGCTAAGGCCGTCTCCGAACATGACGGCTTATAGGCCGCTTGACGGCATCCGTTCGCCCGGCAGCACATCCAACGCGGTAAGCGCCTGAGCTAGTTGCTTCGCGCGCCTTTCGCAGTCGCGATATGTGACTGCTCAGCATGACTGAAGACCATGAACTGCCATGTCAGCATCAGAAGCGGCTCAGCTCGCGCCCATTCACGAAGGCGCGATCCCATACCGGCACGCGATGCGTAAGAGCAGCGCGTCCATCTCCTGCAGGATCGGTCGGTGGTCGTCCGTGCGCCACACCAGGGCCGAGGGCATGGCCGGCATATCGATTTCGACGAAAGCGATCTGGGGCGTCGCGTAGTAGCTGGCGGCCCGCTTGGCGAGCATAATCAGGCCCTGCCCGGTACTGACTGCGGAAATGGCTTCGCGGATCGTGCGGATCACCGGCCCTTCCCCGATAGGCTTGCCTTGCGGTGTGTGGTGCGGGAAGTGATAGTTCTGCCACTCCTGGTTGACCGAACCCGGCACCATGCGCACGAGCCGCTCCTGTGAAAGGAGCTCGGGATCGAGCAGGCTGGTGCCGACAAATGGGTGATCCCTCGGCACGCACAGCATGCGCTGGTCACGCATAATGACGGGCCCATTGCGCAGACCCGCCGCGCCCAGCGGCAAGCGGCAGAAGGCGGCATCGACCGAGCCGTCGCTCACGGCGGCATATTGTGTAGCAAAGGTCAGTTCGACGAACTCGAGCTTGATTTCGGGGTGCGCGGCCGTGAATTCCGTCACGAAGGGTTGGTGCAGTTCATAGAAGCCACCGCCGATAAATCCGATCTTCAACTCGCGCAGTTTGCCTGCCGCCTGTCGCTTGCAATCTTCAATCGATGCCTTGAGCTGGATGACCGCAGGCGCGGCGCCGTTGCGCAGCGCTTCCCCGAGCGGGGTCAGGGCCACCCGGCGGCTGGTTCGGTCGAACAACTGGCCGCCTAGCGCGCGCTCTAGTGCCTTGATGGCCTCGGATACCGAGGATTGGCGCATGTAGAGCGTCTCGGCCGCCCGCCCGAAGTGCAGCTCGCGTGCAACTGCCAGAAAGCATTCGAGTTGCTTCAGATCCATCTCGGGTCCCGCTGAATTGGCCGCGAACCCATCGGAATATCCGATGGGACTGCGGGATCATAGTACTGAGGCCTGGCATAGTCGTCCAGAGACAGATCAAACTTCAAAGCGACTTGCCGTATGAGAAGCCGAGACGATTCGAGGTGAGGCCCGACCATATAGATTGCCGATCAAAGTCTTGTAGCACGATGATCCTTGAGCGCCAGCCGCCTCTGGCGCGATCCCCACAGGCGCCATGCCCTTACGTTAATAGGTGGCCCGCCCGCCGGAGATGTCATAGACCGCCCCGGTGGAGAATGTCACCTTGTCCGACACCAGCCAGGCAACCAGCTCTGCCACTTCCGTGGCGCGGCCCATTCGGTTCATCGGGATCTTGCTCAGGGAGCGGGCACGGTTTTCCTCGGACATGTGCGTGACGATTTCCGTATCGATCAAGCCCGGGGCAATGGCATTGACAATGACGCCACTGCTCGCCATTTCCTTGCCCATCGATTTGGTCAAACCGATAACGGCTGCCTTGCTTGCGGAATACGCGCCCATATTTGGGTTGCCCTCTTTACCCGCAATGCTCGCAATATTGACAATGCGGCCCCATCCTCGGGCTGCCATCTGTCTCGCTGCGCCGCGGCACATGTAGAAGGTGCCATTCAGGTTCACGTCGATGGTCCGGTGCCATTCGGCATCCGGCGTTTCCGTCACGGCTGAGTTCGGTCCCGCAACGCCGGCGCTGTTGACCAGGATATCGATGTGCGGTTGCGAGGCGAAGAACGCTTCGACCTCCGCACTTTGGCTCACATCCAGCGTGAGGTTCACGTCACCTGCGATATCTGCCCGAATGACGCGGATGCCATCTGCCTCAAGGCGGGTGGCCACTGCCTTGCCAATGCCTTTGGCCGCGCCCGTCACGATCGCTGTTCTCATCATAGATTCTCCGTCATCTTGCCAATTCGCCAAAAGATGCCACCGCCTGTCATGCCGCCGTCGACGGGAACATCTGCGGCGGTGATGAACGAGGCGTCCGGCCCAAGGAGGAACACCGCAACCTTCGCGATCTCGTCAGGATGCGCGCCCCGCGACAGGGGTGTCGCCTGCCGGTTTCCCTCATGGAACAGGCGTACCTTCCTCTCATCGTGCTGGGCGTTCGCGTTCAACATCATCGGCGTCTCGACCATGCCGGGGCAGATGCAGTTGACGCGGATATTCCGGTTCGCCAATTCCAGGGCCGCGGCGCGCGTCAATCCTCGCAGCCCCCACTTGCTGGCGGTGTAGGCAGCGCTGAAGTACCCGGTCAAGCCAGCGACGGAGGCGACGTTGACGATTGCCCCATGGTCGCTCATCACGCGGGACACGAAGTGCGTCCCGAGGAAGGCTCCGTCGAGGTTGATGGACATGACGTGCCGCCATTCCGCTGCGGAGGTTTCCGTCACGGTTTTCCGCAGCGTGATGCCCGCGTTGTTGATGAGTCCGTGGACAGCGATGCACGATGCCGCAAGTTCACTCACAAAGGCCTCCCATGCCCCTTCATCCGAGACGTCGAGCCTGCGGATAGTCAGACGGCTGGAATCCTCCGTGCAGCGCGACCTGACTGCGGACCACGATTCGGACTGCGCATCGTGGATGTCCAGGGCGATGACATGGGCGCCCAGGTCGAACAGCGTGCAGACCTCTTCGGCCCCTTGTCCCTGCGCTGCGCCGGTGACGACGACGGTTTTTCCGGACCAGAAGTTAGCCATGGATGCCCCCTCCAACAACGGGGCGGCACGCGATGGCGACGGCCACCTTTCCTTTGAGATCTATCGGGTTGATCATGTCGGGCATGGATTCAGGTTTCCTGCGTGGAGATTGAAGTGACTTGATAGGAACAGGGCGGCTCGATCTCCGCGAGATCCATGCCGGCGGTCTCCTGGATCACGAGGCCGGCAATGACTGCGACGAGGCCAAGCGTGATGACGTAGGTGGTATAGAGATGCTCGTTGCCGCTGCCGGACAGATAGGCGTTCAGGTAGGGCGCGGTGCCGCCAAAGATGGCGACCGACAACGACGAGACCAATCCCACGCCCTGCGCACGTGCTCGCGTCGGTACCTGTTCGGAGAGAACGGCCGGGAAGATCGAGGCGATCAGCGCAAAGACTCCAAGGGCCATGACCTGCGCCAGGAACAGCGTCACCGGCGCGGTTGTGACGATGCGCGAGATCGGGTAAGTCAATGCCATCACGCCGATTCCCCAACCCACGACCATCGGCTTGCGGCCGAACTTGTCGGAGAGCCAACCGCAGACCGGCAACCAGAGCACGCAGAGCACTTGTGCCAGCAGGCTGGCCTTGTAGGCGCCAGATGGGCTCATGCCGCGGGCAATTGCCGTGGCTGACCCGAAGGTCACCCACGTGTAGTAGGTGACGTTCGCCGCCGCGGCGAGCATCACGATGTTCAAGCCGATGCGGAACAGCTGATAGCCGGAGAGCGGTTTCGCGGGCTTCACTTCGGCTCGGGTGTGCTCGAAGACCTCGGATTCCTCCGCGCTGCGGCGCAGAAATAGCGCATAGAGTCCGAGCAGACCACCGACGCCGAAGCCGAGACGCCAGCCGTAGGCCTGCATGGCATCGGGCCCGAGGAAGGATGCCAGCGCCGCGGCGAGGGCGGTCGCTCCCATCACGCCGATGGTCACGCTGACGAAGACCGAACTGGACCACAGGCCACGGCGCTCCTTCGGTGCGATTTCCGCGACATAGGTATAGGAGACGCCTGACTCGCCGCCGTGAGCGAGGCCCTGCAGCAGCCGGAAGAACAGCAGCAGTCCCGAAGCCGCGATGCCGATCTGCGCGTAGGTCGGGATCAGTGCGATGCCCGCACTGCTCGCGGCCAGCATGATCATGGTGATGATGAGGGTCGTCTTGCGTCCTAGGCGGTCGCCAAGCTTACCGAAGACCCACCCGCCCACCGGGCGCCCCGCGAATCCGCCGGCGAATACGGCAAGCGTGGACAGGAGCGCCGATTTGGGATCGCCGGACTCGAAAAGATTCCTTGCCAGGTAGATGGAGAAGGTTCCGTACAGGGTCCAGTCAAACCATTCGAGGGCATTGCCTGCGGCTGCGGCTGTCATCGATCTGAGTCGCTGTTCCCGGCTCATAGGTATTGAGTGCATTGCGTTGTCTCCGTCGTTCTTCATGGGCACCGTCACGCGCGGTGCCTCCTGAAACAGACCGCGTCAGCGGCGCTGATGGTTTCGAAGTGCTAGTCCGGTTGCACATCCAGAAAGTTGGGCAACCCAGACGCTGCTCGCGCTACCACCGCGGTGCGATACCCGCGAGTTGTGCGATTCCGCGACCAAAGGAGAAATTCTCAATGGGCACCGGAATAATCGACGTAAAGACGTCGTCGGGCGAAATGCCCACGGTCTCTTCAAGTAGCCGGGCTATGGTGGCGAGCAGCGTCCGCTTTTCCTCAAGAGGCCGGTGCGCTCCGAGTTGTACCGTGATGATCATTGCGTCGGCGGTTCGACTCATGTCCATGAAGGTCGGGTCGATAAAGAGTTCGTCATCGTGATGTTCGCTGATGACTATGAAACGATCCCCAGCAGGAATGCCTAGTCCTTCGGTCAGAGACCGGTTCAAGGCGTTGCCGATTGCCTTCTTCTGCTCCTTTGAAAAACGACCGGCGGGAATGTGGGCGTGAAAAACGGGCATGAAAAATCTCCGATGGGGTCCTAAAAATGTTCTGGCGGCGCTATTGGTTTTGCGTCGAAAGCGTCGTGGGTTCGGTGACGATGGCCTTATCCGTCTCGTGGCATTTCAGGCGCGTTGAGGCTCCCAAAACACCGGATTCAAGTGATTGTCTTGCCAGGTAGAGGGGAAACTTCCGTACGCGGTCTCGTCGGATCACTCGAGGGCATTGCAGACGGTACGTTTAGTTGTCTCCATGGCGTATTTGAGTGGCATTACGCGAGGTGCTTCCTGAACCAGTCCGCGGCCGCGGCGCTGGTGGTCCCAAAGTGCTCCATGTAGACGCTGTAGTGTCCGCCCGGCAAAAGCATCAGCTGTTTGGGCTCGTGTGCCTGCTGGAAGGCCTTTTGCTGCAGATCCGCCGGCGTCAGGCCATCCCCGGTCGCGACGATCAGCAGCAGCGGGGTGGGCGCGATGTACGGGATGTACGTGCCGGGCATGTATGCGCGGGCAAGTTCAAGCGAGCGCAACGTCACCTCGTTGACCCAGTTTGCGCAACGTCGGGCTTCCGTGCCCATATAGTCATAAGAATCGCGCCCGGGATAGGCGACCGCGGCCTCCGGGTCTGCGTCGATGAGAGGCAGCGTGACCGGAGGCTGGCCTGCAAAGCGCGCTTCACGATCGCGCTCGAACGCGGCTTGCAGCGCTTGCGCCTTCTCGTAGCGCATGCGCCGTTGTCCTGCAGCATAGCCGTCGATCGTCGGCACCTGGCTGACGACGCATTTCACGCGCTTGTCGATCGCGGCGACCACCAGAGCATGACCGCCGCTGTAACTCGAACCCCAAATGCCGATGCGTTCGCGGTCGACCTCCGGACGGCTGCGCACATAGGAGATCGCAGCGCGGAAATCCTCAATCTGCCAGGCCGGATCGATTTCCTGCCGCGGCAGCCCATCGCTGCGGCCCAGTCGGCGGAAGTCAAAGGTGAGCGCCGCCATGCCGGCCCCCACGACAGCGGCGGCGTAGTCTTCCAGGTCACCGCCCGCAACCATCGCCCAGCCATGCGCCAGCACGATGGCGGGAACCGGCCCCGATGTGTCGGCCGGCAGGTAGAAGGTGCCACGGACGCGAACATTCTGTACTTCGAATTCAATCGACTCTGCCGATCTATTGAGTTGTATCCCGGTCAGCGCGTCACGGCCGACCTCCAGGGACATCTGATCCATCATGCTCCGCTCCATCGCGTTGTATGAGTGGCAAGTCTGGACCAGGCGATGCGGAGGAACAAGCGGCAATATCACGACGATCGATCGGTAATCACGATCAATGCGGCTGGACATATCCGCGCTGGCCGATCGAGCCAGCCGTTCAGGCAAAAAACTATGGTCGTGCCGGTTCAGAGACAGGCCGGCCCGCCGCGACGGGCCGCAGGCGCCACAAGAAACCAGAATGGTTTCAGCCCGTGGACGTCATGGCACATCATCTGCGAGAAGCCTGGCTATCAGTACAGTTGCACAATCCGTTTTCGGAACTCGTCCGGCGTCGCCCCTCATCAACGGGTGCAACATCGCGATGAACGCGGACGACGTAATCCGGTTTCAGCGCCAAGGCTATCGCTGCGCTCATCGATCTCGCTGCCAGGAAATTGGAAGACCTGTCGTCTTTGGCACACCAACGGGTATCACGCGCTCTTCGATCCCCACTACTCGCGGAAAATATGGTCAGAAATAAAGCGGCTTTTCACTGTGCAACTGTAGTTCATCGAATCAACTCATACGCCGAGGCGATCAAGCAGTTCTCCGCTACTGACTAAAAAGATCGATCGAGTTACGCCGTTGGGCGTGATCCATTCTTATACAACGGGTCGACAAGGGAAGCTCACGTCACTGAGGGACCCTCGTCCGTCGGGACCGACGCGAACTTCCGGCTGCGGCCATGAAGCGTCATTCGAAAGAGCGGGTCCCAGGATATTGAGGGGTCCGTTTGGGCCACGAATCGGCCACCCGATCGGTTTGGAAAACGACCGGATCTCGCTTTGTGGGCCTACGCAATACATCACTGCGGCTATGTTCAATCACGCCATGCAACCGGTCGCGTCCTCATCGCCGCCGCGTAGTGTTGTGAAGCTAACGCGGCTAAGTTTTCCAATCCTTACGCTTGAGGAGCGCTCGCTAACACCCGCGCTCGGGTACGTTTTCAACAGGAAATGGCTCGAGTCGTACGAGTCAATCGTTTTGATCCTGTGGAAGTTCAAGACGGCCAATGCGCTTCCTGGGTGCGCTCTCGCCCAACTGATGGGGCCGCGTGTGGATCCGCACGAAGGGGTGGTGCGGCAACTGGAAGCGATCGAGCTTGAGCGCTTACCCAGCACACTTGATCTGCCGGCGAAACTACTGCGTGCTGCGCTCCTGCCGGCACTTCAGCATCGGCCTTGCAGCGAGTCATTCCGCTACTGCCGCCGATGCATCGCTTGCGGGTACGACAGCGCTGGCTGAACTACGCCTGCACGCCGAACCGCGAGGCCGTCGAGGATGAGGGTCGCATCTTCATCTTCGCGCTCCGACCGGTTCATGCAGGCGAAGAGCTGTTCATCGACTATCAACTGGCCATCGACGATGCCCGGGACGACGAGGCTCGCGCTCAAAGCCTCCTATCCCGCCACCGCCGCCTCGGTCGGTCTCAGCAACGCGCCCCGCCCGAAGCCTCGCGGCACTGCGCCGGCAAAGCCTTCGTCGTCGGAGGGTGAGCCGTTTGCGGCACGGACATGTCACTCACCCGGAACACCGACACTGCTTCCCGCAACGCCTGCGCCTGCTGATACATTGACTGCGTCGCAGCCGATGCCTGTTCGACCAACGCCGCGTTTTGCTGGGTGACCGTGTCCATCTGACTGACCGCACGGTTCACCTGATCGATCCCGGCGCTTTGCTCTTCCGAAGCGGCTGCGATTTCCTTGACGATGCCCGTGACACGTGTCACCGCCTGAACGATCTCGCCGATCGTGCGGCCCGCTTCGGCGACCAATTGCGAACCGGTGTCCACACGCGACACGGACTTGTCGATCAGCTCCTTGATTTCTTTCGCCGCGGTTGCGCTGCGCTGCGCGAGCGAGCGCACCTCGGCTGCGACCACCGCAAACCCTCGTCCCTGTTCACCTGCGCGCGCGGCTTCGACCGCCGCATTGAGCGCGAGAATGTTGGTCTGGAACGCAATGCCTTCGATCACACTGATGATTTCTGCGACCTTGGACGAACTTTCGGAGATGCCCAGCATGGTCTCGACCACCTGACCGACTACGGCGCCGCCGCGCTGGGCGACACCCGACGCGTTCTCGGCCAGCGACGCAGCCTGCCTGGCGTTTTCCGCGCTCTGGCGCACCGTACCGGCTAGCTGCTCCATGCTCGACGCCGTTTCCTCAAGCGAGGCCGCCTGTTCCTCGGTACGCTGAGACAGATCGTCATTGCCCGCTGCGATCTCGTGCGCACCGGTGGTGATCGATTCGGCCGAATGCTTGATGCCGTGGATGATCGCGGTCAGGCGCTGCTTCATGTCACTCATCGCGAGCAGCAGGTTCTCCCGATTGCCGGTCGACGCATTCACCGCGACCGTCAGGTCGCCACCGGCGATCTGCTTGCACAGATGCGCAGCGTAGTCAGGTTCGCCGCCGAGCGCCTGTTGAATCGAACGGGACAGCACGACAATCCAGCCCAGCACAATCGCGAGCACGGCGATGAGGATCGCGATCACTGTCTGCACCGAGCGCTGATTGCTGCTTTCGGCCTGCTCGTTGCTCTGCTCGGCGAGCTTGCTGACGTCGTCGATCAGCGACTGAAGCGAAGCCTGCAGTGGCAGGAATTGCGAGTGATAAAGCGCGCTCACCTGGTCGTTGGCGGTTTTCGGATCGGTCGCCGCCAGCTTGATGATTTCCAGCGATTGCTGGTTGTATGCCTTCCAGCCGGTAACCACCTGGTTGAAGTGATCGCGGTTTGCCGGAGTCGCGAACATCGGAGCGATGATATTCGACCATTTGCTGACGTTCTCTTCCGAATCCGAGAATACCTTTTGGGTGTCGGCTGAGGTCGGATCCAGCTCCAGTGTCGCCATCAGGCTGGCCTTAATTTCGGTCATGCCGCGCACTTCGACTGCTCGTCTTCGTACGTCGTGGTTCGCGTGGCTGACTGCGCTGAATCCCAGATACGTCGCGATGATCCCGCCAGAGATCGCGACAATGGTGACGACCATTAATGCCCGAAGTTTCTGTCTGACTGTCATTGTTGTTCTCTCGTATTGTTATTGTGTACCCCGACTGAGGTCCCCTCTGTTAATTATATTGGGGACTGTGACAGATAGTGTCACTCAAGAATGACAAAAATATAAACAAAGATGCATAATTTTTTGTATTGACCGGGTAACCGCGCCGAACTCGAACAGAGCAGGGATCTGCTTGATTTGATCGCAAGTGAAGCGGGCTTTCGCGATCTCCGCCATGGGCGGAAAGCGTTGATCCGCGGCTTTGGCCTTCCTCCTCAGGCGGTCCGCAGAGGAGCGTGGCATTCTGTCTTTTCCATACCGTCCCGGCCGGTGCTTCAGAACCCGCCACGCCGGCCGGTAACGAACCAGCGCCCTGAAGCGGCCGACCAGAAAACGATCGCTCCGTACGTCACCATTGCGCCAGCACCGATTGCAAAGAACAGCGACAGCGACCCAGTGATTTTCAGCGCAAACGCGCCGACGCCCGCATACAGTGCGAGCCGCAGCGCGCCTGCACCAATCGGCCATTTGAGCCGGCCCGCGCCCTGTGCCGCGAAGTAGAGCGAGAAGCCGAGCCCCAGGAAACCGTAGAACGGACCGATGATATGCAGGCATGCGGAGCCGGTCTGCAGCAACTGTTCGTTCGCGCCGAACAGTTGCAGCCACGCGTGAGGCCACAGGGCTGCCGCGATACCGACCAGTTCGGCGAGCGCGAACGCCATCGCGCCTCCGGTCAGCGCGATGCTCCGCGCTCGTTCGTGTTGCCCTGCACCGATGTTCGCGCCGACGAGCGCGACCATCGGTGCGCCGAGACCGAATGCGACCGGCATCAGCAGGTATTCGAGCCGCGCGGCGGTGGCATAGCCGGCGAGCGCCGCTGTGCCTGCGTGCGCACCAACGGCGGCGCCCGTTAGAGCGATCAGCGCGTTCGTCAGCAGCGGATTCAGGCATGCAAGGCCACCGACCGTGAGGATGCTCCGCATCGGCGCCCAATGCAGCGGGCCGCGCAGAAGGCGAGCCGGATTGCGTCCGCTCGCGCAATACCAGCCAAGTATCAACGTGCCCGCCGTATAGTAGGCAATCAGTGCCCACGCGCCGCCCGCGACGCCAAGGTGCGGCAGCGGCCCGATGCCAAAGATCAGGCACGGCGACAGCGGAATCAGCAGTACTGCGCCGCCACAAATCACCGCGCCGGGCACGGTCATGTTGCCGGTGCCGCGTATCACGTTCGCGAGAGCGTTCATCGCCCACATCAGTGGTAGCCCGGCGAGCACGACATGTCCGTAGGTACTGGCGGCGTCGAGTGCCGCGCCGTGTGCGCCGAGCGTCTCGAACAGCGGTCGGGCGATCGGCAGCAGGATCAATGAGAATGCGATGCCGATCAGCGTGTTGAGCGCGACCGCATGCCGTGCGAGCTGATTGACCAGTTCCGTGTTGCCGGCGCCGAGCGCACGCGCGACTGACGACGAGATGCCGCCGCCCATCGCACCTTGTGACATGTTCTGCATCAGCATCAACACCGGCACGACCACTGCCACACCCGCAAGCACCTGGGTGCCGAGCTTCGCGAGAAACCACGTTTCCACGAGGCCTGTCGACGACTGGGCCAACATCATCAGCATGTTCGACCAGCCCATCCGTGCGAGCAGTGGCGCAATCGGCGCCTCGAGCATGGCTTGCAGGCGCGCGTGAGTCGCGTGCGGTGTTTGTACGACGGCTTGTGGCGAGACCGTATTCATCAGCGCTTTGAAGAAGTGTATGGAGAGGAGCGCGCAGCGGCGCTGCGCGTCGCGCTAGCCGAGATCTACTCGGACGAGTTCGCGGAGGCTTTCGGGCAACCGTGACCAGCGTCAGCGATGGTAATCGCGCTCGCTCATTCGGTCGAATCCAGATCGTCCTCGCTGGCATTCAGGATCGCGCTCAGCGTGCGCAGGCCAGCATCGAGCTGATCCATGGTCGGGGCAGCCAGCGCAAGCCTGACGGCATTCGGCGCATGGCCGGGCGAGACCGCGAAGGTTGTCGATGGGGTCAACGCAATGTCACGTCTGGCCGCGGCGGCGACCAGCGCCTGCGAGCGCCAGTGCGCTGGCAGCGTCAACCACAGGTGAAAGCATTTTCCGTTCGTCTGGATGTCGAAACCCGATAGACGCTCGGCCGCCAGTTCCTGACGCACGATCGCATCAAGGCGCTTCAGTCTTGCAAGCTCTGTAATGGTGCCGTCGCTCATCAATCGTTGCGCGGCCGCAAATGCAAATCCCGATGCGGTCCATCCACCCGAGCGCACCGAGGCCATCACGCTTTCACGCAGCCGCTGCGGCGGCACGATGAAGCCCAGCGTTAAGCCCGGTGCAACCTTTTTCGAAAGACTATCGATGACAACGCACATGTCCGGCGCAAGCGCGGCAAGCGGCGGCGCGTTGTCGAGGAACCCGTAAACGTTGTCCTCGATGATTGGAATACCTAGCTTTTCGACAGTCCGCAAGAGATCTTCCCGGCGCGCTGCGCTCATTGTCATACCCAACGGATTCTGGATCGCCGGTTGAATGTAGATCGCTGAGAGATTGGCCTCACGATGCGCCTTTTCCACCGAGTCAGGCCGTACACCACCTTCATCCATCGCGAGCGGCACCAGCGAGATACCCAGCCGGGCGGCAATGCCCTTGATAAAGGGGTAGGTCAAAGCCTCCACGCCGCAGCGTCCGCCCGTAGGAACGAGCGCGGCGACGACTGCGGCAATGCTTTGCCGCCCATTTCCCGTAAACACCAGTTGTTCAGGGGAGGGCGACCAGCCATCCAGCGACAGATACTCGGCGGCAACGCTGCGCACGGCCGGCGTCCCGCCACTGGTCGCCTGCCCCAGGGCGGCGCCGAGCTCCGCAGGGCTTTCCAGCCCATTCAGACTTCTTGCGATGAGCGCAGTTTGATCGGGAAGTATGGGGTAATTGAACTCGAGGTCGATCCGGACGCCGCGCGGTTCGCCTGGCGCCGCCACGCCGCGCTTCGTATCACCCGAGACGTAAGTGCCCCTGCCTACCTCGCCGACGACAAGCCCGCGGCGCAATAGCTCTGCATAGACCCGGCTCGCTGTCGATGCGGCGATCTTTCGCTGATCGGCGAAATTGCGCTGCGGAGGCAGGCGGTCACCGGGCCTGAGCGTGCCGTCAGCAATTTCTGCGGCGATTATGTCGGCCAACTTCAGATATTCGGATTTCGACATCATTGCACCGAGGTCAATGTTTATTGTACCGAGAACAATGTTTTTATTGCACCGACTTTCATGTCGAGTCATTCTTTCTTCATCAAATCGATTGTACCGGGACTGCCAACGCCTACAGCCAGGCAGGCAAAGACGTGAAGGAGACATCACATGAGCCCGACCGAAAAGACATTGCGCTGGGCCGTCGATAAGTGGCTTGCGTCCACTCCCGCGACGCCCGCGCGCGTCGTGCGCTTCTGCCGCACGCAGATGCATCACCGCTACGTGTGCGTGGAGGCAATGGGTCCCCGCGGTCTGCTGTCGATCTTCTTCTTCCGTCACGACGACGGATCGTGGAATGTGTACCCGCCCGCGCAAGTGCGACCGGCAATGACTGTGCGGGGGACTGCACGATGAAAAACGGCAATGGGGCGAATGACGCCATCGGTCCGCGCATCGAGCGGATTGCGCTGACATGATCGACCCAATGGACTACGAGGAGGCGTTTTCGAAGCGCGCTCCAACCGATCTCGTCGCGTTGACGCCCAAATCGGAACGCCTGTTCAAAGCATCTGTCATTGTGGTCTGTGGCTGGGCAGTGATCGAGGCAATACTGGAACTTGGCAGCTCGATCGATTCGACCTTGTTACTCGCCCTGGTGACGTTGAAGGTATTGATGTGCATCATTGGTGCACTCGCTATCCTCAACCTGCCCTTTGCCCGTCATGCCTTTACGTTCTTCTGCGGAGCGAGCGTATTTGTCGTAGCACCAGCATTACCTCATGAGTACACGCGTTGCGCTTCTTTTGCACTCTTCGCGACCGTCGAGTGCATTGCCAAAGCAGTATGCATTGCATCGTTCGCACTCGGGTCGTCCGGAGGAGGCAGGGCAGGTGATCATATAAGATCAGGAAGCCGCACGGCCACCGACCAGGAATGAACATGTCAACATCTTGAGTCTGGGATTGCTGTCAATGTCCAGCGGGCTATTCAGGTAAATGTGTGTCCAACTTCGCGCGCGCCTGGCTATGAGCCATTACTGACCTTTTCCCTCTGAAAATCCCACTGTGACAGAACCACACCATTCCCGCGCCCACAGCCTCGCGTTGGCAGCGAGCCTCGTATTGATTGCATTCTCGCTACGCACGCCCATTACGAGCGTCGGTCCCATCCTCCTCGAAGCGGTTCGAGCGACACACATGACGCCCGCCGGCGCGAGCCTGCTGACTACTCTGCCGTCGCTGTGCTTTGGTCTGTTCGGGCCGCTTGCACCGATGCTCTCCCGTCGTGTGGGCAGCGAACGGGCATTGCTCGTGCTGCTGGTGCTGGTCACTGCCGGCACCGCCTTGCGGGCCGTCCCATCATGGCAGATGTTGTATGCCGGACAAGTCGTCGCCTGCTTTTCGATCGGCTTGATGAATGTACTGCTGCCCGGCGTTGTGAAGCGCGATTTCCCGCATCACGTTGCGCTCATGATTGGACTGTACAGCGCCGCGATGTGTGCGGGCGCGGCCGCGGCCGCCGGAGCAACGGCGCCAATCGCCAATACCGTAGGACGCCTTCTCGGTGAGACCGGTGGCAATGCATGGGCGTGGGCACTGGCGCTCTGGGCGCTGCCCGCCGCACTGGCGGCGCTCACGTGGCTCGGGCAACTGCCTCCCGCGGAAACTCGCGCTGCAAGGGGCAGTCAAGTCGTTCGCGGCTTGTGGCGAGACCCGCTCGCATGGCAGGTCACACTGTTCATGGGCTCGCAATCGTCGCTTGCATACATCGTGTTCGGTTGGCTGGCAACGGTTTTGCGCATGCGCGGAATGAGCGCAGTCGATGCAGGGTTCATGCTGTCGCTCAGTGTGATTGCTCAGGCCGCAGCGTCTCTTCTGGTGCCTTTCCTGATCGCGCGCCTTCCGGACCAACGCGCGGTGAACGTCATCGCACTGATGTTGACCGCCATGAGTCTCATGGGTTGTTTCTTCGCACCTCTGTCGACGATGTGGGGCTGGGCACTGCTGCTCGGCTTCGCGCAGGGGAGTGCCTTTACGCTCGCGCTCACCGTCATAGGGTTACGCTCGTACGATTCGCACGTGGCCGGGCAACTCTCCAGCATGGCTCAAGGGGTTGGCTATCTGATTGCGTCCAGCGGCCCATTCATCGCCGGATCGTTGCTGCACGCAACCGGCTCTCTTCACAGTCTGGCCATACTGTGCGTAGCGATTTGCGCGATGTCCGCCTGGTTTGGTTATGCCGCTGGCCGGCGCGAGCATGTGAACGTTGCGTCCGCAACCAGCTAGAGAACCGTGTGGGGAGGATTGGGATGCACTTTTACTTTTATCCGACTACCTCATCAGCGTGACAATGCATCGGCGTAGGGAGAGTGCGGGATTGCCCCATTGCTTTTGGCTTCACGCCTGGATTACCTTTAAAGAGACTTGTCCAACTCTACTTGCCCACTATGATTCCGTCGCCAGGTTGCGCAGCCCCGAGTCCAGCACCAAGAGTGCCAATCGTCGTGCGTTCCCGGGAATACGAAGATGGGCATGTTGTGGCTCCCCACGACCATCAGAGAGCTCAGTTGATCTTCGCGTCCGCAGGGGTGATGGAGGTGACCGTTGCGGATGGCATGTTCCTCGTGCCTCCTCAGCGAGCAGTATGGGTTCCAAGCAGAGTCCGACACCAGATGCGAGCACGAGGCCACGTCTCATTCAGGACCGTGTATATCTGGACCGACTTCTGTCCACCGCATCTCCCCGCTGAGCCTCGGTCCGTACAGGTATCCGGCCTATTGCGCGAACTCATTCTTCGCGCGTCCGAAATTCCAGTCGGGGCGGAGTCAGAGCCGCGCAACGTTCGCTTCCTGCAAATGCTCGTCGACGAGATCGAAGTCACCCCGGAACGTGCGCTGCATCTGCCTACCGGAAAGGACCCGCGGCTCGCCAGGATATGTGAGGCGCTTCTCGCCAACCCGGGCGACGACAAGGATCTTGCGGACTGGGCGGACCTTGTCGGCGCCTCGACACGCACGTTGGCACGACTGTTCCAGGCGGAGATTGGTATTTCGTTTGTCACCTGGCGACAGCAACTTCGTGTGCTCGCCGCGCTGCCGCGGCTTGCAGCGGGCGAGCCAGTCACTGTCGTTGCGATGGATCTGGGATACGAAACCCAAGGAGCCTTCGCGGAAGTGTTTCGACGCATCCTTGGAACGACGCCCAGCACCTATTTCGCGAGGCCCTCAAGTGCCGGTCGCGACCGCTCGTTCTGACGCAGCGTTCTCAGGTGGCGCCGCACCGATCAATTCACGATACTCCTGCTGAGTTGCGACCGGCCGCCCGACTACGGCCGCAAGCTGCGTCGCCAATTCGAACGTCTGGCGGTTCGACTGAATTCGATCGTCGCGATGTGGCCATAGCCAGTACGTATCCTCCATCCCGATCCGGATGTGCAAGCCCATCACCGCCGCCAACGTTGCCACGTACATGGACGCGCGCCCTGCGGCACATACCATAATGACGCCATCCGGGTCGATATCGCGGATGGCCGCGGCGCTTCGGGTGAGGCCGTCGATCATTTGGCGCGGATTTTCCATGGGGCTGCATCCGGGTAGGGCGGGCAGAATCAACCACACGGCCGGGGTCTTGATCAATCCGCTCTTGATCAGGAAGCGATCAGCATTCGAGACGTCGCCATCGGTGTACACGGCGATTTCAGGCACCGCGCCAGACTCGACAATCAGTCGTGTCTTCTCCATCAGAACCGGGGCAGGTTTGGCAAAAAGCGAGTCGCCAACGTAAGTCGCCGTCGCGTTGACAGGCGCTGCGTCCAAAAGCCCGGACTCCAGTACACGCTTCATGATTTCCCACTCACCGTCGAGTGCGGGCACGAGGCAGCCATCCACCGCAAGGGAAGGGAACTTCTTTTTCAACGGCTCGATAACCTGCTTGAAGCGCTCAAACGACAGGACGTTGAAGCCTTCATCATCTCGTACATGTATATGCACTGTACTGGCGCCGGCTTCGAGGACTTCGTTCGCGGAATCTCCAATTGCCTCGGGAGTCAGAGGCTGGTTAGGATTCTGCGGGTGCCTGAAGAAGGCCCCAGTGATCGCGACAGACACCGCCAGTTTCTCGGGAATATTCCAGGGCACGGAGATGGGTGCATCGTGCAAAGCAGAGGCTTCGAGGCTCATGATTTGCGGCGCGCCATACGGTCGCCAGATCATGCGCGCCCGCTCCCGATCGACGCCAGACTTGATACGATCCCAATCGATTTTAGTCATCTCAACTCCTTTCAGAATAGTTGGAAACATAGACCGCTGCATCATTACTGGGACAGCAGCCGCAAAAACCAGACGTCCCGCCTAACCTCGGAGAAAGCACGCGCACCGCCGCGTTGAACCACTGCTCCTGCTCGACGCCAAACGCCAACGCGGAGCCGCTCCATCGAAACGGCGAAACCGTCACTTTTCCTGCAAGAAAAAACGCGCGCGCCGCTCTTTCGGTACTGACGACGTGCGGCACTCTTCCCGTCAACACCTGTGGAACCGCGATATGCAAGACGGTGCGTTCGGGTGGTGGCGTCGAGAGCATCAGGACAGCAAGTTCCGACGCGATGTCGAGCGCCCACGGGACGTTGGCGCGCGAAGCCTCCGGATACGCGACCAGCAGAGCCGGGGTTGATATCGAAGCGAGCGTGTGGACGTCATCATCCAGGCCATCCCACGTCCGCGCGAAATCCACACCGCGGCTGGATGCCGAAATCACCGGACCACTGGCGCCGCCAACGCGAAGCACGAGTGCAGGCCGTTCGGCAACTACACCTACGTGTGCACGACCGACTTCAACCGGCACCCCCATGCCGCTCAGCGTCTGTGCAAGTACGCCAAGTTCATAGGACTGAAGCAACGCGTGTGGTTCGTCTTGCATAGTCAATTGAAGCCTTTTCTGCGCCGGCGCTGTTATCGACACCTAGGCTCCTTCCTTCGCCAGGACTTTCCGCTTCAACACGGCCTTTGAGTATTTCCCGGTCGGCGTCCGCGGCAAGTCCTCCATGGCGAGATTGAATACCAGCTTCGGGATCTTGAATTGAGCGAGCCGTGATTCCCCGTAGGCCCGCATTTCCGCGATGCTGAAATGGCGCAGCGGATCTTTCGCAACGACGACGATGGCAACCTGTTCGCCGTAAATGTCGTCCGGTGCCGGCAACGCAAGCACCTCCGACACTTCCGGATGGCTCGCGTACGCATGCTCGACTTCACTCGCAGCGATGTTCTTGCCACCGCAACGAATCACGTCCTTGATCCTGTCGACGAAATAGACGCGGCCTTCCTCGTCCCAGTAGGCGAGATCGCCCGTATGGAACCAGCCGTCGCGCACCGACTCGCGCATCGCCTCGTCATTGTCGAGGTAGCCCGAAAAGCCCTGTCCGTACCGGAGCAGAATCTCACCCGGTTGCCGTATCGCGGCTTCTTTGCCGGTATCCACGTCGACGATGCGAAGATCGATTCCGGGTACTGGCCGACCCACGCATACGAACGGTTCGGCCTGCCTGAATGAATCGTCGGTGGCGATCGTTCCTACCGATTCTGTCAAGCCATATCCATCGACAAAGCGGATACCCGGCCAGCGAGATTTCGCGTCCTGGACTTTTTTGCCCATGCCTGCCGCGAAAGTCGTGCTGATTCTCGAGGCAGCGACTGCCTCGGTCGCAATGCGCGGAAGCTTTAAAAGAATGTGGACAATCGTGCCCATCGTCCAAAGAATGGACGCCCCAGACCGATGTGCTTGCTCCCAGAACCGCGAGCTGCTGAATCGCGCGGCCAGCACGATGGTCGCTTCGCTGATCACCGTTGCCGTGATTGCCCACGCCAACGTGCATGAATGAAAGATCGGGGTGACGATCAACACCTTGTCCGAAGGCGAAATCGGAACGGCGCTCAAATAGGCACCATTGCCCTTTATCAGTGCTCGGTTGGACAACTGGATCGCCTTCGGCTTGTTGCCCGTCGTCCCCGAAGACAGAATGATGGCCGCAATGTCCTCCGGGTCGAGCTCCTCAGTCCGATTGAGATGCGCAGCCTCATATGACGGGGAGAAGCACGAGATCGCGTCAACGCCCTCTGCACGCTCGGGAGCGAAGACGCGCTCCACCAGCGGACACTCGCGCCTGAGAGCGAGCGCCAACTCGACATGAGCCGAATCGGCAACGATCGCCTTGGCTCTCGCGCTACGAACAATGCCCGCTAGCGATTCCAGATTGAAGTCGGTGTTGAGCGCACACGTCACCGCGCCGATTTTCTGAGCGGCAAAATACCAGAGCACCCACTCCACCGAGTTGGGCTGGAGCACCGCAATACATTGCCCGCGCGTGACTCCGCAGGCGATCAATGCCCTCGCATAGTGCGAACACTTCAGGTCCGCCTGTTCATAGGTCAGCATGACGTCTGAAGCCGGATCGTCCGCGACAAAGTGCAAAAACGGACGATCCTTGCTGCTTCCCGTCGCTACCCGCTCGAAGTAGTCGATCAGTAACATGCGGTCTCACTTCTCCAGTTTCGTGACGAGGTGCTCCTTGAACCACTTGCAAGCGGCCCCAGCCGTTTCGTCAAAGTAGGGCGGAAAGTATGTTCCCCAATGCCCGGCGCCATGAACATAAAGCGACTTCGGCTCGAGCGCGTTTTCGTACGCCTCGAACGCGAGATCCGGAAAACATACGTTGTCGCGCGATCCGACGATCATGAGCAGCGGCGTCGGGCTCACGAACCGGATCAAGGCCCCCGGTTCGTACTCGAACAGATTCTCGAGCGAACCGAGTGTCACCTCGTTCTTCCAGGCCGCGGCCTGTTCGATACTCGCTTGCATGAAGCGCTTCGAAACCGGTGGCGGCAGGCAGCAAAAATCCTCGGATTCCGACAGTACCGGAAGCATCGTGGGGTGCTCGCCCTTCAAGCGATTCGTCCGATCTCTCTCGAACATCTGGTGCAAGGTGGCCAGCCGGTGCACCGGATAAAACCGCTCGGCGGTTCGGTGGCCGCTGATAAAGGGGACCTGGCTAACGACGCATTTGATGCGCCGGTCATTTGCGGCCGTGACAATTGCGTGCCCTCCCGCGAGACTGGTTCCCCACATTCCGACGCGCTCCGGATCGACCTCTGGAAAGCCCTGCAGCACCGTGATTGCGTACCGCAGGTCGGCCAGCTGACGCGAGGGTTCGATGTGCAGGCGAGATGGTCCGCCGCTCGCACCGAAATTGCGGTTGTCATAAA
The DNA here is from genome assembly GCF_046027215.1 of Paraburkholderia fungorum. GTDB lineage: Bacteria > Pseudomonadota > Gammaproteobacteria > Burkholderiales > Burkholderiaceae > Paraburkholderia > Paraburkholderia fungorum_D. The sequence goes on from NZ_JAQQEN010000002.1 coordinate 412,204, forward strand.
GCAAAACCACAAAGCCCTCGGCCTGGAATGCCTCCGCATACTGCGTGATGGTCTCTTTAACCCCTGAGAACCCATTGATCATGATGATCGCGGGAGCACGCCTGTCGCGGGGAGTATCGGGTAAGTACTTCCACCCACGAAGCGTTACACCATCATCGACACGAAACTCGATATCTTCTCTCATGGCATTTTCCTTTTGTCTATAACGGCCCGGTATCTCAGTCGATCACACGATTCTCGCGTGTGTACATTCTTTGCAGATCAAGTGTCGAAACCAATCCTTCCAGTCCGGTCAGATAGTCGTCGCGTCGAGCGGCGTCAAGGCTCGCAAACGTCGCCATATCGATTCCGTCCCACGCTGGCTCTCTGCCGCCCCGATAGCCGTTCAGGCGCGGGGCGCACGCGCAGTATCGAATCACATCCTTGGAACTCGCGACGGAATCCCCGTACTCAGCCAGCCATCGCTCCTGGAACTCCTCTGGTGAGATACCGGGTGCACGCTTGAAGAACGTGATTCGCTTGGTCGCGTTCTGCTTGCGTTCACCCTCTTTCAGAACATGCTCGTGGGTAAAGACAAGCTGAATCGTCGATCTATCGACGAAGTTCTCCTCATCGGCATTCAGATCCTGATACTCCTGCGTTGTGCTCAAGTGTTTGAGTGCAGAACTGTCATCGAAATACAATTCCACGACCCCGTCATAGATCGGCGAATCGACCTTGAAAGTGTCGGGCAGCGGATGATTCTGGGCGTAGCGCCGCACCCCGGGAAGTCGCCTGACGAATTCGGGATGCTCTCCGCGCCAATACGACTGGTATTCATCAACGCTCAATCCCTTTTTGCGCTTAAACAGCGTGCAGACCTTCAGCATTTGAGTTGTCTCCGTTACACAAACAGATTTGGAAGCGGCGGGTTAATAGTCACAGATGTGTTTGCACCTGGGCAACGGCACTCGGGACGACTGTGGTGGCGTTTGAGACACGTATCGATCACCTGGAAGAAGGAACGTTGAATCCGGCGGTTGCCATCTGTATTTACCCTGACATTGGAGTTCCTTCGGGCAACTTGAATCTCTGCGCAACATGGAGTCGACACTTGTGCTCCGCGCAATGGACGATTCGGAATGGGAAAGCAAGGCTGAAAGCCAGCCCGCTACTCAAGATTCGTGGAAACAACGGTGCCGACCTCGTACTAGCGACCCGTCGTCGAAGTCTCAACGCGCCGAAAGGATTCTGGCTATGTCTCATTCGCCACCAGGATCGTCCGGCTCGGCGTTGCTCCAGGACACCGGTAGCAGTGAAGATTGAGTCGACGCTACAACGCGAGCGGCGAGGGGAGCAGATGACGCGGCCTCTTGAGCGAGGTTACGTTCTGCGCGGCGCGATTGCATCAGGGCAGGGTGTCCGGCAAACCCGTCTTGCCGGCGATGAAAAGCGGCAAGACTATTGAACTACAACGATCGACTAGCGTTGCGGCCCACCGCACGGAGGAGCAAAGAACTATGGTTCACTCTACGGAAGTTATGCGCGGCACAGTTGGGGATGTGGTAGCACGCATTGAGCGCATGCCGATTTCCCGATGGCATCTCAAGGCCCGCTTCATCGTTGGTATCGCCACGTTATTTGATGGGTTTGACAATCTCGCTATCGCGTATGTTCTACCTGTTCTGGCGCCTCAATGGCATTTGAGCGCGCCGCAGATCGGTCTGTTGCTGTCGGCCAGTCTCTTCGGACAACTTCTGGCAGCATTGTTCTTTGGCTGGTGGGCAGAGCGCATCGGCCGTAAGAACGCGTTGATCTGGTCGATCCTGATCTACTCGCTGTTGGGCTTCGCCTGCGCGTTTGCATGGGACTACAAATCATTGCTGGTGTTACGCACCTTGCAGGGATTTGGTATTGGCGGCGAGGTGCCGGTTGCCATGACCTATATCGCGGAATTGTCACGCTCGCACGGACGGGGTCGCTTTGTGCTGCTGTATGAACTGGTTTTTCCGGCCGGGTTGCTCATCGCATCAATCGTCGGTGCGTGGGTCGTGCCGCAAATTGGCTGGCGCTGGCTGTTTGTGATCGGAGCGCTGCCGGCTCTGCTGGTCTTTGCCCTTGCGCGGCTTCCGGAATCACCTCGCTGGCTCGCGACCAAAGGCAGACATGCCGAAGCCGATTTCGCCCTGACGAGAATCGAGCAGGAAATTGAAAGATCAACCGGGCAAACCTTGCCCGACCCGAAACCCGTAGCCTTGACGCAAGAGCGCTCGGATCCGCTCTCTGATCTCTTCGGCCCCAAGTATCTCTGCCGAACTCTCACAAGCTGGACCATCTGGAGCGCGTGCTACTTCTGCACCTACGGACTTCTGGTGTGGCTTCCGAGCATCTACAAAAACGTGTTTCATCTCAGCGTCGGCGACGCGTTGATCTACACCATTGCCACGCAAGCGGTTGGTCTATTAGGTTCGCTGGCCTGTGCGTTGTCGATTGATTTGACCATGCGCCGAACTGCATTCGCTGTGGCGTTTCTGGGTGCGGCTGCATCATTTTTCTGGATCTGGTTTGTCGATCCAACCTCTGCCACCACTTTGTTATTCGGTGGATCCATTGCCAACTTCTTTGTCGCCTACGTCGCGATCGGAGTGTATCTCTATACCCCCGAAATTTACCCGACCCGTTCGCGCGCAATCGGGCTTTCAGCTAGCGCTTTCTGGGCTCGCGTCGCGGGATTCATCGGGCCGAATCTGATCGGTGCCTCGATCGTATCGTTGGGACTCGGATCGGTATTCCTCGGATTTGCGATTGCCACTGCGTTGGCCGCGGTTGTCGCGTGGAGATTCGTCAGCGAAACGAGATTCCGGATGCTTGAAGAAGTGTCACCTTAATCCTCGAAGCCACCATTCAGTCCAATCAGAAGTGTGTTCGTGCTTCGTCACGCGGCACACCTCGACAAGAAAAAGGGTCCGCGATGAAAATCGATCCGTCTGTGCTCGATGCCGAGAAGGCTTACCGGCTGTTGTCTGGAATCGTGGTGCCGCGTCCGATCGCCTGGGTCACCAGTCTATCGGGCCGCGGCGTCGTCAATCTCGCGCCATTTAGCGCTTTCACTTTTGTCTCACTGAAACCGCCGATGTTGGGGATAAGCATCGGCCACAAGGCGGGGGTCTATAAGGACACGGCGCAAAACATCCTCAAAAACGAGGAATTTGTCATCCACATCGCTGACTTCCCGCTGATGACGGCCCTGCATGAAAGTTCGGCGGAATACCCGCCCGAGGTCAGCGAAGTTGAGGAGTTGGAGCTCGAAACGCTGCCGTGCGAATCCATCAAAGTGCCGCGACTGGCGACGGCGCCGATCGCGATGGAGTGCCGTTTCCGGCAGTGCCTCGAATTCGGCGAGGCCCGCACCCGCTTGATCGTCGGCGAGGTACTGATGGTTCATGTCCGCGAAGGCCTGATGCAGAACGGCAAGATCGAGACCGAGGCGCTTGATCCGATCGCCCGCATCGCTGGCCCGCGCTACGGACGCCTTGGAGAAATCGTGACCCTGAGAACGGTGTTGCAGACCTCGTACTCTGAGTCCTAAGAAATCCGCATAGGCCGTAGGGCGATCGACTTGAAGGGCCGTTGACGCTTCGACCCTTGTGAGGGGGTTGTGCGCCGCTTTACCGCTGATGACAGCTCGGGCCTCCCGCCGGTCGACGCCGAAACCTCACCTATGGCGAAGCGCAGCGTGATGTTGTACGCCATTGTTGATACCGGCGTCGAATAGCCTCTAACGCCGAGCGCGGGAAGTCAATACCGGAAGGCTCAAAGTAGCGAGAGTAATCGCCGTTTTACTTTGCGCCGTAATCGAGGTGCGTGGCGGGTGACGATGCACTGTCTCCGGCGCTCCCACTCAGAACCGCGTGGCTCTCGCTGGCCGCGCGGTAGGCCTCGGCCGGATCAGCGCAATATTCTCGCCGCTGACTGTCCGAGCATTACTCGATGGTGGCTGGTCCGTTCTCAACCCTGACTTCGCTTTCATCACGCCGATGTTGGAAGCTGCAATCGCGGTCGCCATGGTTTGTATGCTGGCGCGCAATACGCGTGAGCACTGAAGTTCTGGCATGTCCCGCTCGCGGAAAGGCGTTTATCAGGTTGATCCGATTGCCAGACACATCTTTAATAATAAGTATACCTATATATTATTTTGGAGAGAAATGATGATCAAAAGAATAAGTGCGACGGTCCTGCTTACGCTGACTGCATCGGCATACGCACAAAACAGCGTCACGTTGTATGGAATCGTGGATACCGGCGTGTCCTATTACAACAATGCTTTGCACGGTGGATCGTCCGTTGGAGTTCCTATCATCACAGGCGAATTGCCATCACGCTGGGGCGTTAAGGGAACCGAGGACCTGGGCGGCGGCTACCAGGCGTTCTTCGTGCTGGAGAGTGGCTTCCAGCCGGGCACGGGGATCGTGAACTATGGTGGGCGTATTTTTGGCCGCCAGGCGAATGTCGGCGTCAGTAGTGCATTTGGATCCGTCACGCTGGGCCGGCAAATGAACATGACGATGTACGCTCTGGCCAACGCCGATGTAATCGGTCCGTCTATCCATTCGATGGCGGCGTTCGACGCCTATCTCCCGAACGGCCGAAGCGACAATGCGATCGGCTATATGGGCACATTCCGTGGTTTGAAGGTGGGTGGCACGTACAGTTTGGGACGTGATGCTGCGGGGCCTGCCGGCCCGTCAGCTACCAATTGCGCCGGCCAGGTGCCCGGCGACATTGTCGCGTGCCGGCAATACACGGCGATGATCGCGTATGATTCGGCCAGTTTCGGGCTGGCGGCGTCATATGATGTGGCGCGCGGTGGTGCGGGTGCATCGGCACCATTGAACAATTCGAGCTATACGGACACGCATAATATTGTCAACGGGTACGTCAAACTGGGTTCGGCCAAGATCGGTATCGGGTGGATCAGAAGGAATATTGCGGCGGCTAGCCACTTGCAAGGTGACATTTTCTTTGCAGGTGGAACCTATTCCGTTACACCTGCTCTAGCCCTCGATGTCCAGGGCCTGCGCTACCTGCAACGCGGCGAAGGCGGCCAGGGGGACGCGAATTCGATGTTGCTGATTGGTCGCGTGAGTTATTTCCTGTCAAAACGTACGACCGTCTATACGTCGGTGGGCTACATGTTCAACAGCGCGCAGGCCGCGAACGCCGTTGCTTCGGCAGGAACGGTCGCCGCTGGCGTGAACCAGGTCGGTGTCATGACCGGTATCCAGCAACGATTCTGAGCGCGACCGTCTGGTGTGCCCCGACCGGTGGAGCATTCAGGTTTACTGTGCCGATGCCGCCCCCCTGCGGCGCGGGCGTGGCGTCCGTATCGCGCTGACGTAGTCTTACTGGTAAGCGGAGAGCAAAGGTCGGTATTGCCCTATCCATCGTTCCTGTCACCTTGTTATGCCAAGGTCCGACGCTAAGCGACCGGCGTTTTCTCATCTGATCCACGCATGCATCGTCGTAACTCGTTCCGCAACGTGAGCGTGCCGAGACGACTTGCTCCAATCTTATTAGTCGATTATCAATAGCCCGTTTTCTATTTTTTGTAGGGGAGGTGAACATGACCCACCCGTAATGGATAGTCTATCCCGACGAGACTTTCAAGCGGTATTGTCATGTCGATGATAGGTTGAGGAAGATACGGCAACAAGGCGTTGTCAACTTGCCGCGCGTGAGACAAAACGCTGGAGGTGTGACGATGATTTAGAAACCAGTCGACGGATCTTGGGCGCGGTCGGTAAATTCGCGCCAGGCAACTAACCTTGCTGCAAGCCGTTTGCGATAAAGTGAAGCGCGCAGCAGATGCCGCCTGAGCGCGAAGTGTTGCCGGATCGGTCCGAAGCTCGACAGGAAGGCCTGCGTGCGTTTCGGATCACGAAAACCGCGCATGCGACGCTCGAGTTCGCGTGTCGGCTGATGGCTGTTTCCAGCCCGGTTGTTCAGTCGGGCTGCCGCTTTGACAAACACGTGCTTTACGCTCGCCAGCTCTGGAATCTCCGCTTTGGCGGCCGGATAGCTGCGCAGCTGATCGGTGATGATCTTGCGCGGCACTGGGCTCGAGCGCAGCACACGCTTGAAGAAGCGCTTGGCCGCGGCCTTATCTCGCCGCTTTCACCCGACGAGCAAAGCCTGCGCCAAACTTATCGAACCAGTATCGGATCGTCTCGTAGGTCACGATCACGCCGCGTTCAAAGAGCAGTTTTTCGATGTCACGCAAGCTCAATTGATACCGGTAGTACCGGCGCACGGCGCAACTGATGACGCCCGCTGGAAAACGGTGACCAGGATACAGCGATTTCGATTTCTTCATCGCCTCATCTTGCGCGAGACAACCAGCAACCTGACAACGCCCCCGCCAGTTATCAGACTTTTTCCGCCAACATCTTGTCACTTTTAAGCGAGTACGTCGCAACGCGCACGAGCCGTTTATTTACTCATTCGATCAGCACTGGAATCATGCTACGCTGGTTCATGACATCATCGGCATGACATCGATTTCCGCATCGCGCCGCAATGGTTACATCTCTGCTGCTCGGAAGGTTTTCGTTCGCGATTGTGTGCGGCTCGCCAAATTTCAATTGGGGAGTCAGGGGGCAGTCGACATGCGTGTTACGTCTCGCGAAGGTCGATTGCAGTCGGATAAGCGATTGTTTCATTCTCGACGGGCGCACGCGGCAATCAGTTCTCGACGCGTTCAACGACGAGGGGCGACTAATGCGGATACTCATCATTGCGCAACGCTTTCCCGTGCTTTCCGAGACGTTCGTCATCGAGCAAGCGAGGGCACTTCGCGATGCTGGCGCCGATGTCTCGATTCTGGGTCTCACGCGCGGAGATGACTCGCTTCTCCGGGCGATCGACGGCGAGTGTCCGTCCGTCGTGAGTCCGAGCTGCGGCGCGAGTCGCGCTGCGAAAATGCTAGCTGTTGCACGGCTCGCGTTGCGGGGACTTTACAATCGACGTGCACAACGTGCATGTCGAGTCGCAGCGCGGGCCGTGTTTCGGCGACAGTGGGCGGCGGCGGTCGATATTGCGCGCGTCTCGAGGATGAATTCGACTATGCAGTGCGACGCAGTAGTCGCACATTTCGGCATGGTCGGTGTTCGTGCTCAATATTTGCGCGAGGCAGGACTGGTTTCTGGAGCCCTGGCTACTGTCTTTCACGGCCATGACGTGACGAGCCGCAAACAGGTTGAATCCTATCGACGAGAGTATGTGTGCCTCTTCGGACGTGGCCAACTCTTTTTGCCAGTGAGTCAGTTCTTTGCAGATCGCATTCGCGATTGGGGGTGCGATCCCGTAAAGATCCATGTCGGCCGTATGGGTATCGATATCGACAAATTCCCGTTCTCGGGGCGCCATCCGTCCTCGACCACGTTGAGTATTCTGCTCGTTGGAAGAATGACAGAAAAGAAGGGTATCGAGTATGCGATTCGGGCCATGGCATATGTCAGCTCAGCGGTGAAATTGACCATCGTCGGTTCCGGTCAACTGGAAGATTCGCTGAGAGTTTTGGCGGTCGACCTGAAGGTCGAATCGCGTGTCTGCTTTCTAGGTGCACTGCCTCACGAGAAGGTGCGGGTGTTGATGGATGAAAGCGACGTCTTCGTGCTTCCCTCGGTGACTGCGTCGGATGGCGACATGGAAGGTGTGCCGGTATCGCTTATGGAAGCGATGGCCTCCGGCGTAATAACCGTTTCGTCACGTCATGGTGGCATTCCTGAGTTGATTGATCACGGTGTGTCAGGCTTTCTGGTAAATGAGCGTGATTCGGTTGGCCTGGCCAAGGTTGTCGATGAAATTGCGTCAGGCGTGTACAACTTGTCGGAAATTGCAGCGAACGCGCGCCTTAAGATCGAGGCGCGGTTTAATTCGCGCATTGAAGCAGTAAGGCTTCTTGACAGACTGACAGGCGTTTACAATGGCAATCACGTTCTTCTCGGCGGGCAGTTGCCTCAATCCGAACCGCCGACCCTCACTCGCAGGTTCAAGGAAGCCGCAAAATCACTTTTGCCCGATACCCTGTTCCTTCGCCTGTTGCACAAGAAGTGCATCGGGCGCTTCCCACGACTACGCAACCCCGTGACCTTCAATGAGCAGATACTTCAGCGCAATCTGCGACCCGATCCACGCTACGCGGTATTGAGCGACAAGATCGCCACACGTGCGTACGTCGAAAAGAAACTCGGCCGCCAACATGTCGTACCACTGATTGCGGTGCCCGCCGATTTTTGCCGCGAAGTCTACGATAGACTGCCGGATCAGTTTGTCATGAAGGCAAGTCATGGCAGTAGTTTCGTCAAAATAGTCAGAAGCAAATCCGAAACGTCATTTGGAGCGTTGAAGCAGCTTGAGGAGAAGTGGCTTTCCACTGATTTCTATCAGGTGGATCGGGAGCGGCATTACCGCGAGATCAAACCACGCATTTTCTTCGAGACGCTGCTGCTCGATCGCGACGGACACATCCCGGCCGACTTCAAAGTCCATTGCTTCTCGGGAAACCTCCGAAAGCCGGTGATGTATATCCTTGTGATCACCGACCGGTTTGGTAGCAACACACGTGGAGATGTGTACGACGCCAGCTGGAATCGCATGGAAATCGCAATTGGGCCGTACAAGCGGAGTGATCATCAGTTGGCGCAGCCTGAGAACCTCGATGCGCTCCTGAGAGCGGCTGCGACTCTGGCGAGCGACTTCGAATACGTTCGCGTCGATCTTTACGCCTTTGACAATCGACTCTACTTCGGCGAATTTACGTTCACGCCGGGCGGCGGTGTATTGCCTTTCACTCCGGATCGCATCGACTATGAATGGGGAGAATTGCTGAGCGCCGCGCGCGGCGTCTGAGCTTTATCCATTCGCCGGTCAGTGACGAAGTTTTATCCCCGGTGGGCCTAGCCTTCACGTTTTGACGCACCTCTGCACAAGATACAGGTGAGAAGTAGATAAACGTGCCGTTGAGGCGTCGTCATCCTATTTCCTATCAGATCGTCAATCGTTTGGACGCCGGTGTGGGGCTACGGGAAAACACACGGCAACCTGGACACCAAGTACTCGAATGGGGTCTCGTTGGCTTGTCCTAGCCGAAGCCACCGGGATAACGTGACGAGCGCACTGGTACGCTCGCCGAACTCAGATACGTGACGGTTCACTGGCTTCGCCGCTCGACTGCGCGGGTTTGGCAACGGCGGTGATCGCCCTCGCACCGTGCAGGGTCGTGCGTAAAGCCGCATAGAGGGGCATGGTCCGCTCAACTTCGAAGCGCTGAACAAGGCAACCGCCAAAACCCCGGAGAAAGTTGAGGATACCGGCCGATGAAATACCATCAAAATCAAAACTAAGGTTTCGTTTCCCCGCCATACACATTGCTGACCATATCAAGAGGCTGACAGCGCCGCTGTGCGCATCTTGACGCCGTGTAGAAAGGAAGTAATACATCTTCTGCGTTTCCCATAGCAACACAGTCCCGGCAACCAGCGCGCCCTTCGAATCGAAAGCGCCAAGCAGGGTGCAAGCTCCCCGAATCATCGCTTCATGGAGCAAGCGCCCCATCGTTGTGGTCTCGTGCTTATTGTCAAGGTTGCGGACGGCGAGATTGGCGTTGTAGAAATCCAGGAATGCGTTCGCGGAATCGATCGGTCCGACCGTGAGGCATTCTTGCGCCCTGCGGACAGCGGTGCGCGCCGTGCTTCGCAATGCTGCAAATGCCGTCGCCTCGTCTGGCCAGCCAGCCGAGACAAGAGTGAACGCGACTTTTACGGTAAATCCTTCCAGGCGGAATGCCAGCGCTTCTGCTTCCGAGACCCGGGGGTCCATGATCTGGTGAAAATGTGCATATCTGGGGAGCTGTGCGATGAGGTCGCGCGCTATGCCAAGACGCTGACTCCAGTCCCGCTCGCCAGCACCGCTCTGGTGTGGCCTGATTACCGGTCCGAGCGTGCGGGTAAGCGGGGGCAGCGTTGAGATTTGCCACAGTGCCTTTTGGGTAAACGTGTAAGGCATCTCGCCGACAACCGTATTCCCATGCTTGACCTCCGCCACGCGCCACGCGCCATTCGTGGCGGCTTCAAGCCACCACGGTTCGTGAAAAATCGAACGTTCAGTCAACCCTGACGCGAGTTCGGGTTTCGTCGATCTTACAAGCACGCCCTTCCCGTCGTTTATCGTGTTGGACTGCTGCTGGCGGCTAACGTGACCCCTATCGCCTATCCATTCCGGGTTCGGGAGCAGGCTGAGATTGTCGTACATTACCTCGCTGCTCCTTTTCTAACGGCGCCATGACGAGCCATTGGATTACTGATGTACCGAACTGCAAAGTCGGCGATAGGCGAGTATGGCACCAGGCATAGACTGGACAATACGAGCGTTCCGACTTTCTTTTTCAGGCTCCAGAATGGATTCGCCACGATAGCATGCAGATAGGCGTGCGAATCGCTGAACATCCAATGCCATCGGTTCGTCAACGGCGCCTGATAGACAGTCGAGCAAAAAGACGCCTTCTCATACGCGAAATCGTGGAAGTCGGGCGGCAGTTGCAATCCCAACCGGTCCGACGCAATTTCGCGCAGGGTCACCCACCGCGACGTGAATGCTTTAGGCGCCTTGTTCGTCTCATCGGAGTTGGCGAATGAGACGCCTCCTCCATGTTGTACCCGATACCCGCCGAGCGACTTCGGGATGGTCGAAATGGAGCCGACGAGAGCTGCGCCATAGATCGCGTAGAAATCTGCGCCATACCGGTTCGCGGCCGTTTCCGGGACGGGAAAGATCTGCCTTAGCGCACTGACGCTATACGCGTTGCCCGAGGCGGGCGGTGACGGATACAGCCACCCGTCCAGCAGAAAACCCCGACAGTCACCGTCGACTCCCGAATGAGGCACATATACGCCGGTCCCCTTGCTCATCTGGTCGATGACGTCCAGGCGGAACTGCACTTTCGCCAGATTTCCTTGTGCGAAACGCTGCATCACTTCAGTCACGGCACCCGGATACAGCACATCATCGGAATCGAGGAAGAGCACGTAATCCGTCTTGACCAACTGAAGTCCCAGGTTGTAGGCGGACACCTGTCCGCCGTTATCCTTGAAAATGGAAGTGATGCGCGCGCGGTAGCCTTCCACAATGGCGCGCGACCCGTCCACAGATCCGTCGTCGATGACCATGACGTGCGTGTTTTCGTAGTCCTGCGCGAGCGCCGAATCGATCGCCTCTGCCAGAAACTGCTCGTAGTTGTAGTTGCAGATTACAACGGTCATTTCTTTCATGGTGACTCACGCAGAAGAGTAGATCTGGCGGACTGGAAAGGCGTTCAAATGAGTCAGCGGCGGATCAGCGTGCTCGCAATGTCCTTCTGTGCGAGCAAGGTGACGATGTTCCATCCCGCAATCAGAAAGCGGAGGTCCAGACGCTCGAAGCTTGCGCGAAAGCGAATGAACAATGCGTCGTACAGGGCGCGGACTCGGCTGTCGCCGGGCAGCGAACGCTGTTCCGGTGGCAGCCACGACGATGCAACCCGCAATTGAAGCAAATGTGGCGCCGAGAACAGGATGTTAAGCCGCGATGGCGGCCAGCCGGTCGTTGTGCCTTGCAGGGGGCAATGTGACGCTTAAGCGCACGTATGATCTCGCGACCGAAGTTGCTCGTGTTCGCACTTATGGCGCTTTCATCGGCGCCGTGCATGCGATCGAGCCCAAAGGAGCGGCAATCGTCTCGACGTCGCCCATGTTGGGGCCATGGCGATGCATGGCGAATCCGTGAATGAATCGCAACTCGCATCCAGTGGAACTATTCTTTCGAGGAGGCTGCGTGCCCGCTCGCACGTCAGATGCGTTGGTTTTAATATGCCGATTTCAAGCGACTATAGGGAGGATAGGCTGAGACAGAGTGCGCGGACTGGTCGCGGCATAAAGTGGGGTATTAATGTCCGAAATCGTTGACCATTCGGCCAAATGCAGTACGAGATATTTTTTGCAGAAGCCGCGGGTAATTGGATTAAAAAGTTGGCTTCAGAATGGATTCGCCAGACTCGCGTGCCGATGCAGCGCAGCTGAACGATGGCTGTTGGCCAGTAAGGCGGGCGCGATGATCCTGCTGCTCGACGAAGGGGCCTCGCGCGGGGCGATCATCAAGACGGTCGCCGAACTGACGTTTTTGCCCGGCAGCTACGTCAAGAAAGCAACATGCGCGAACGACGCCATGCACATGAATGATTGCTCTCCAAAAAAACAGGTGGAACCTGGCTATAGGCCGAACTGCTCGCGAACTGCCCCAGATACATACCCGATATATCAGACAAATTCGACGTCTAACGCTGTATTTTAAACATGTGTTGCAGTGCAGCATTTATGCGTCTATGCTGGGATCACTTCACTGCTCATCCGCAGAAGAAAATCCGGCGCGACGGGTCCGCGGGGGCGTGCGTGGATTGACCCCGTGTACGGCGACAGGCCGTCGAATCGGAATCTGGAGCTCGAACGGAAGGGGAGAAGGCGCACGAACCCGCGCGCCTACCTTTTTTCGTTGACGGGAGCGAAAACTTGCTGGCGACTATTGCGCTGCTCGCGGTCAGGTAGACGGCCGCCCCTTTCTGAAAGTCATCAACGACGGTACCCGCAACTTCCTCGGTGACTGGCTTTTAATAACATTAGGCATCCTTATCGGAGAACCGCTTATGGATAGCATCTTGCATACCTCGTCCCCCCCGCGGCTCGTCCCTGGCGTATCCGGTAACTGTTTCCGTCTCTTCGCCGAAGTTTGCGAACTGCTCAACGCAACGTCGCAAGTTGTGCGCGCGCGCACCACCCGAATGGTTTTCGCGGGCCCGGTGCCCAGTCAGCGTGATCGGGTTGAGTTCAGCATCATGGCCATTGAAAAATGTGCGGCGACATCCGAATCGATACAGGCGATGAATTCCGGGCTTGTCAAGCTGGCCTTTGACCTCACGAACGATACCTGCAATCTGATCGGTGCCTTGTCTACGGCGCCTGCCGAATTCGCTTCGAGACGTCCCGTCACGCAATCGTGTGGACATCAGGCAACCTTACTGGGGGCATTAATCCGGTCTCCCTCCAACCCCCTCTATCTGGCCAGTTCGGTGACCGGTCTGGCTCGAGAAATACTCGCGCCAATACATAGCCGTGCAACCGCAAATGCAAAACGCCTGGGCGCAGGATGACCGCCGCCACAGTGCGGCCGCGCGGTAGAGCTCGACCTGCGTCACCCAATCAGAGCGATCGGGAAAGAGTCAAGATCTCCTCCAAACTGAAGGGCGTGTCTGAAACGATGCTGTGGACGCTCTACGATCGGGCCTGCGAATCGCGTCGCGACGACGCGATTCTTGTCGATCCGGATAGCGTGCGCATCTGCGACGCCATTGACTATGATTTTGCGGGCCGCTTTGGCCATACCGTCGGTTCTTTCTCTGCGCGGGCCGCGGAAATAGATCGCCTCCTGCAGGACTGGCTCGAACGGCATCCGAAAGGTTTGATCGTCTCGCTGGGGGAAGGCCTTGAAACACAGGCTCGCCGTGTGGACAACGGCCACATGACCTGGCTCACGGTCGACCTGCCGCCGGCGATTGAGTTGCGCGAGCAATTCCTGCCTTCTTCGCGGCGCTTTCGCTATGTCGCGTCAAGTGTCTTCGAGCCAGCGTGGGCCGATGGGATCAAAGCCAATGCTGATGTTTTTGTGGTTGCGCAAGGGCTGTTCATGTATCTCCAGCCTGATGCAGTGAGGCGCCTGTTTATCCAGATTGCCGAGCGCTTTCCGGGCGCCGAGATTGCATTTGACGCGATCCCGCGCTGGTTTTCAGGGCTAACTCAATGGGGTGTCATGCCAACGCCGCGTTACCGTCTGCCGCCAATGCCGTGGGGCATCAACGGCGATGAGATCGCGATGCGCCTGCATGACTGGTCGCCGGACATAGAAGCGCTGCATACGTTCGAGTATCGCGCGCCTCGTGGCTGGCCGAAGCTGGCGGCAGACCTTTGCCGCCTTCATCCGCTCGCAAAGCAACATTTGCCGTTCCTCGTGCATGTGAAGTTGAAGGACCGTTGAATATCTGGACGGGCAGGATAGCGGGCAGCGACTTCGCACGGGTTGCATGACGGTTGCGCATCCGTTTCATTGGTGAGGCTGGGGCGGCGCCCGCCGCGAACTCACCTCTTTCAGGCGAGCACTATGCACGACAAGATTGTCACCGCTGACGAAGCTATCGAGTTGATCCATGATGGCGACGCTGTCTGTTGTTCGGGTTTTGTCGGGATTGGCACGCCGGACGAATTGATCACGGCTTTGGCCCAACGATTCACTGAATCCGGCTTCCCACGCGATCTGACGCTGGTGTTCGCGGCCGCGCCGGGCGACGGCAAAGACCGCGGACTCAACCGCGTCGCGCTACAGGGATTGGTCAAACGCGCCATTGGCGGGCATTGGTCACTGGTGCCGAAGCTTGCGCGAATGGCCACCGACAATCTGATCGAAGCCTATAACCTGCCGCTCGGAACGATGTCGCATCTGTATCGCGACATCGCGGCGCATCGGGCAGGCACGCTCACTCAGGTGGGATTGGGCACCTTCGTCGATCCGCGTCAGGGGGGCGGGAAGATCAACGCGAGCACAACCGAAGATCTGGTTAGCACGATCGACCTCGACGGCAAGACGTGGCTTCTATACAAGGCCTTTCCGCTCAACGTCGCACTGATTCGCGGCACGACGGCCGATCCGGAAGGCAATATCACCATGGAACGAGAGGCGCTGGTGCTCGACGCGCAGGCAGTGGCTATGGCGGTTCACAATTCGAACGGACTCGTGATTGCGCAGGTGGAAAGAATCGCGGCGAGCGGGACACTCGATCCGCGCGCCGTCGTCGTTCCGGGCATCTTCGTCGACCGTGTTGTGGTCGCCTCGCCGGATTCGCAGCCGCAGACTTACGGTGCGGCCTATAACCCTGGGTTCTCCAGCGAGACCAGAAGTCCCGTTGGAACGAACGAAAGCCCGCTGCTCGACGAGCGGAAAGTGATGGCTCGTCGTTGCGCGTTCGAACTTCCACCTGGTGGCGTGATCAACCTGGGAATTGGCGTCCCTGAGGTCGTTGGCGCCGTTGCGGCAGAGGAACGTCTGCTGAGTCACCTGACCTTGACAGCCGAGCCCGGAACCATCGGCGGCGTTCCGCAGGGCGGCCTGAACTTCGGTGCAGCCGTCAACATGGATGCGCTGCTTCACCAGAACCAGCAGTTCGATTTCTACGATGGCGGCGGCCTGCATCTCGCGTGCCTGGGTATGGCGCAGATCGACCGGAGCGGAAACGTCAACGTAAGCCGTTTTGGTTCACGACTAGCCGGCGCCGGCGGGTTTATCAATATCAGTCAGAATGCGTCGCGCGTGGTATTTGCCGGAAGTTTCACGGCCGGCGGTCTCGAAGTCGTCGTGGAGGCAGGGCGCCTGCGTATCGTCACGGAAGGCTCACAGAAAAAACTTGTCGAGTCGGTCGAGCAGATCACATTCAATGGATCGCTGGCCGCCGAACGCGGCCAACCTGTTCTTTACGTCACCGAACGATGCGTGTTCCGCCTAACGCCCGATGGGCTCGAGCTGACGGAAGTCGCACCGGGCATAGACGTTGATCGGGACATTCTTCCCCACATGGCCTTCGCGCCGATCGTGCGAAATCCACAACCCATGGATGCGCGGATCTTCCTGCCGCAACTGATGAATCTGGCAACGGTGTTACTTGATTCGCAGCTCGCTCAGCGGCTCAGCTACGAGCCAGGGCAAAACACGATGTTCGCGAATTTTGAAGGGATGGCAGTCCGCTCGAATAGCGACATTGAAAGCGTGCGCCGCGTGTTCGAGGCATTTTGCAACCCCATTGGCCGAAAAATTTCGCTAATCGTCAACTATGACGGATTCCGGCTGGACCCGGCGGTGGCCGATCAATATTTCGAAATGGCGGCGCGGCTGCAGTCGCAGTACTACAGGTCGGCTACCCGTTTCACCCGCAGTGCCTTCATGCGTGCGAGGTTGCAGGCGGCGTTCTGTGAAGCAGCTTCTGTATCGCATGTCTGTGAAACACATGCCGACGCCATCGCGTTTTCGATGGAACAGGACAAAGCTGCTGCCGATGGCGTACTCCAATTCCCGCGGCGTCGTCACCAGCCATTTTGATACTGCTGGCAGCTTATTGAAGAAACAAGGAGTCTATTTGTGAAAGCATCCGACCTGTTCGTCAAGGCCCTGGAGAATGAGGGTGTCGAGCGCATTTTTGCCGTGCCGGGCGAAGAAAACCTCGATGTCATGGATTCGCTGCGGCATTCGCGTATCGAGCTCATCGTGACTCGCCATGAACAGTCCGCGGCCTTCATGGCAGCAACTCATGGACGCCTGACCGGCAGGCCGGGCGTCTGTATGGCGACGCTCGGGCCCGGGGCATTGAATCTGGTGACAGGCGCGGCCTACGCGCATCTTGGTGCGATGCCGATGATACTGATCACGGGTCAGAAGGCGATCATGACGGCGCACCAGGCCCGCTTTCAGATCGTCGACATCGTCGCGACCATGAAACCGCTCACCAAGGCGTCCCGGCAGATTGTCAGTGGCGCGAGTATTCCGACCGTGGTGCGCGAGGCATTCCGCATGGCAGCAGAAGAGCGGCCGGGTCCCGTGCATCTTGAGTTGCCAGAAGACGTGGCCGGCTCGGACGTGAGCGACGACGTCCCTCTGGTTCCATTGCATCCGGTCGAGTTGCCCGTCGCCCGGCAGGCTGCAATAGAGCAGGCGGCTGCCCTGCTGATAGCCGCCAGGCGTCCGCTGGTCATGTTCGGCGCGGCTAGCAACCGGCCTCGTCTTGCCGGCCAGTTGACCGAGTTCATCCGGCGCACCGGCATGCCGTACTTCAATACGCAGATGGGCAAGGGTACCGTGTCCGCAATCGGTCGTGAAGAAGCGTCCGAACTCTGGATGGGAACGGCAGCGCTGAGCGAGCGTGACTACCTGCATGAAGCGATCGATCGGGCAGACCTGATCCTCGCCATTGGCCACGACACAGTCGAAAAGCCGCCGTTCATCATGGGACCTGGCGGACCGATGGTCATCCATGTCGGATACACGCCGGCCAATGTCGAACAGGTGTTTTTTCCGCATGCCGAAGTGGTTGGGGACCTCGGTCTGAGTCTCGCGCGGCTTGCAGATCTGGTCGAAGGCAAGCTGCCGCACGCGGCTGCGTTGGCGCCGCTGCGCGAAGGAATCCTGATGCGCACGCTTGAACGGGCAGAGGAATCGCGTTTTCCTCTGACGCCGCAACGCATCGTTCACGACGTGCGGACTGTCATGCCGGCCGACGGCATCGTCGCGCTGGACAACGGCATGTACAAGCTGTGGTTCGCGCGGTGTTACCGAACCCGTAGCGCAAATACGTTACTGCTCGACAATGCACTGGCGACCATGGGCGCAGGCCTGCCGTCGGCGATGATGGCCGCGATTCTTTATCCGGATCGTCGTGTCATGGCGGTTTGCGGCGATGGTGGCTTCATGATGAACTCGCAGGAACTCGAGACCGCTGTGAGGCTGAGGCTCAATTTCGTCGTGCTGATAATCCAGGACGATGCGTATGGAATGATCCGGTGGAAGCAGGCTGTCGAGACGTTCGCGGATTGGGGCCTGACTTTCGGCAACCCCGATTTCGTCAAATACGCGGATGCATACGGCGCAAAGGGCCGGCGCATTGAGACGGCCGAAGCTTTGGCTCCGGCACTGGAGACCGCATTCCGCGAGGGCGGCGTGCATCTGGTCATCGTCCCGGTTGATTACTCGGAAAACGTTCGCGTCTTTGTCGAGGAACTGGGCAATCGGGTCATGGAGGTCGCGCAATGAAGATCAGGGCAGCAGTGCTGGAAGCAATGGGCGCAGCGTATCCGTACGCCGTTTCCCGTCCTTTACGTATCGACGAGGTCGACCTTGCGCCGCCCGGCGCTGACGAAGTGTTAATCAAAATCGCGGCTGCGGGGCTGTGTCACTCTGACCTGTCGGTGATCAACGGCGACCGGCCACGTCCCATGCCGATGGCACTCGGGCATGAGGCCGCTGGCGTCGTCGTGGAACTGGGGGCGGCCGTCACCGATCTGCAGATTGGCGATCATGTGGTAGTGGTGTTCGTGCCGAGTTGCGGTCACTGCGCGCCTTGCGCCGAAGGCCGTCCGGCACTGTGTGAGCCGGGCGCCGCGGCGAACGGTGCGGGCACGCTGCTCTCTGGGGGGCGTCGCCTTACGCGTGGTGGTGAGACCTTGAATCACCACCTTGGATGTTCGGTGTTCGCGGAGTACGCAACGGTATCGCGGCGCTCGGTCGTCAGGATCGACGCCAGCGTACCGCTCGACGAAGCTGCGCTATTCGGATGTGCCGTGCTCACGGGCGTCGGCGCAGTGGTGAATACGGCGCAAGTCCGTGTTGGCGGGTCTGTTGCCGTGGTCGGTCTGGGAGGAGTGGGTCTGGCGGCACTGATCGGCGCACAGGCGGCCGGCGCTCGCCAGATCATCGCGGTTGATCTTTCCGACGCGAAGTTGGACCAGGCGCGCGCCCTCGGCGCCACTCACACGGTCAACGCGGGCCGCGATGACGCCATCGAGCATATCCGCGCATTGAGTTCAGGTGGCGTCGAGTTCGCCTTCGAATTCGCAGGCGCCGTTCGCGCGCTGGACCTCGCCTATCGCATCACCCGTCGCGGCGGATTGACTGTGACGGCGGGCCTGCCGCCGTCTACTGCGGTTTGGCCACTGCCGGTAGTGAGTCTCGTCGCTGAAGAGCGCACACTGAAAGGAAGCTATATCGGCACGTGCGTGCCGTCGCGCGACATTCCCCATTACGTCGATCTTTATATGCAGGGCAGGCTGCCGGTGGACAAACTACTCACCGGCCGTCTGACGCTTGAAGAGATCAATCATGGCTTTGACCTGCTGCACGAGGGCAAAGCGATTCGGCAGGTGGTGGTGTTTGAATAGTTCGATGAGATGCGACTCGGTTTATAGCGGCGCGAAGGGTGCCTGCCCGTCAAAGCCTGTACGCGAGGCGGTATCTCAACCCGCAATCACTGCGGTTCGCAGAGGACTTCGAACTTGACGAATGTGGCAGGTCCGAAGGCATTGCTCAGCGCGGCGTGGTCGTGACCTACGAGACGATCCGATGCTGGTGTGACAAGTTTGGTAAAGGCTTTGCTCATCGGGTGAAAGCGGTGCGGCGGAAGCCCAGTCGCACGTGGCACCTCGACGAAATGTTCGTCACGCTGCGAGGCGAACCGTACCTGCTGTGGCGTGCGGTCGACGAACACGGCACCGAACTCGACATCCTGGTGCGAAAGCGGCGCGACAAAGCCGCAGCCAAACGTTTCTTCACGGGTGCTGCGCTCGAGCCCCGTGCCGCGCAAGATAGTCACCGACCAACTGCGCAGTTATCCAGCGGCAAAGGCCGAAATCCCGGAGCTTGTGAACGTGAAGCATGTGTTCGTAAAAGCGGCCGCCCGGTTGAACAACCGGGCCGGGAACAGCCATCAACCGACGCGCGAGCGCGAGCGTCGCATGCGCGGCTTTCGCGACCCGAAACGCACGCAAGAATTTCTCTCGTGCTTCGGGCCGATCCGACAACACTTCGCAGTGAAGCGGCATTTGATACGCGCCTCACTCTATCGCAAACAACTCGCAGCCCGGTTCGTTGCATGGCGAGAATTCGCCGAACTCGCCCTCGGCAAGTTGACAATGCTCTTGGTGCGGATGCGTGGATGCAGCCGAGAGGACTTTCTGCCCGTGGTTCTGGACCGTAGCCTGATGACGTAGGAGTGCCCTTGTGCCTGCACTGTGCCCCAACTCCTGCTCTGAAGCGTGCTGGACGCATTGGACTCGAAAGCAGCCGCAGAACCGGCGGCGGACTTGCCCGCCGGCAAGCTTGTGAAAGTGCATTGCGGCATTTCGCGGCAGCTCGTGCGATGAATGCGGCCTTGTCTTGAGATGGGTCATTCCCGCGGGTGGTCCTCGCTGTCGACCTCCCCAGCGGCCTGCTCCCAGAACTGCACGTCCCGGCCTTCCGGCGTACCCGCCCGTTCCCACAACTCGCGGGCGCGGCGTAGTATCCGGGCTTCTCTCTCTGAAGTCGGCTCGCGTTCTTCAATCGTTGCCCCCTCCTTATCGACACGGACGCTCGTCACGTCATATCCGTCCGCGAGTTGGTGCCACACCGTGACCTTGTTCATCTGTTCGAACTGACCGATCGCCGTCGCGATCGCCTCTGAATCGCAATCCTTCGATGGGCGTCAGTATGTCGGCAAGCTGCGTTTGCTGGCGGCCCCGGCTTCCATAGTCGGAGCGGATCGCATCGACCAGCGCATCGCGATGCGTACTCAGCATGGCGATCGCACGCTCGATACGGTCTTTTCGCAGTTCGATGGACGGCGGCCCAGCCTGAAGCTGCGCGCTCTTCATTGTTTCGAGGTGGGCTCCGATCTGCTCAGCAGAAAGGGGCGACGGGAAGCTTGAAATTGGACATCGTCTCTCTACCGGTATTCGATGGAACAAACGATCGCGCAGATCAATACGAGCGATCCAGCCCGAGCCAATACACGCCATGCTGCGCGCTATGGCTACGGCAGGGATCTCGTCGCATGCATATCGGCGTCGAATGACTACCCGATAATCGCTTCGATCAAGCGGGGGCCGCGTTGCACCATCGCAGACGCGAACGCCTCCTCGAACGCCCGGCGGGAACGCGCGCGAACCGACGGGACACCGAGGCCTTGCCCGATAGAAGCCCAGTCCAAGGCCGGTGTGCCGAGGTCGAGCATTGCCGCCGCGGCTGGACCGTTCGACGCCGCGCCTACACGGACCAACTCGTTGTTGAGCACTTTGTAACCGCGATTGGCGTACACGACAGTGACAATGTCGAGGTTCTCGCGTGCCTGGGTCCAGAGCGACTGAACGGTGTACATCGCGCTGCCGTCGCCGACCAGCGTCACGATCTTGCGGTCTGGGCTCGCAATGCCGGCGCCAGTTGACACCGCCATCATGCTGCCGATCGCACCGCCGGTCAGGTTAAGAAAATCGTGCGATGCGGCGTTGTTCAGGATTTCGAAGTAAGGCAAGGTCGACGTGACGCCCTCGTCGGCGAGGATCGCGTTTACAGGTAGGTGCGTCGCCACGATCTGTGCAATGCTTTTCGCGTCGAGCGCGCCGTCGAGCGACAGCGCAATGGCTTCCCGCCGGGCTACGCGTTCCTCCGCGTCCTGCGCATTCACAGCGTCTACGAGTGCCGACAATGCGGCCACGCTGTCTTCGTGCGGATGGGTCAGCACGGTGATCTCACAACCTTCAGGCGTCAACCAGCTGGGTTTGTCGGGATACGCAAAGAAGCTGACAGGGGGGCGCGCGCCGACCAGAACCAGCAGTTCGGTTCCAGCCAGGAATTCGGCCGCATGCTCGGCGAAATAAGGAAGCCTCTCGACCTGTACCCGGCCCTCTCCGCGCTCGAGGCGTGGGGCAAAGGTATCGCACACCAGCCGCGCGCCGGTCTTCGCCGCGATTTTGCCCGCTGCGATCAGACCTTCACCCAGCAGCGCTTCACCTCTGACCAACAGGACCGTCTTCAGGCCGCTTTGCAGCGCGTTGGCTACACGGTCGATCGTCGCCCCGGCGGCATGCGTACGCTGCTGGAGTGGCAGCGGCGCCGCGACGTCTTCGGCGGCGTCCCACGCAGTGTCAGCTGGCAGGATCAGCGTCGCGATCTGGCCCGGCGCCGACCTCGCGGCATGGACCGCACGCGCTGCATCCGCGCCGACGGAACGGGCACTCGTAGACGAATGCACCCAGTCGGACACCGGGCGCGCGAAGCCCGCGATGTCCGAGGCGAGCGGCGCGTCGTAGCGCGCGTGCGATGACGCGTGGTCGCCGACGATATTGACGATCGGGCTGGAGGCCCGGCGTGCGTTATGGAGGTTACTCAGACCGTTCGCCAGCCCCGGACCCAGGTGCAGGAGCGTAGCGGCCGGCTTGCCCGCCATGCGTGCATATCCATCCGCGGCGCCCGTCACGACGTTTTCCTGCAGACCTAGTACAGGCCGCATTTCCTTTACGGCGTCGAGTGCCGCGACAAAATGCATTTCCGATGTGCCGGGGTTGCCGAAACACACATCCACGTCGCTGGCGACCAACGACTTCAGCAGGCTTTCTGCACCGTTCATAGTGTTTGCTCCAAAGATATCGATAAGTGGGCACCGACATCTCAGGGATTGGACGCAGCACCGGCTTGACGTCCATTCTCGGCAGTCTTATTGTGGGTAACAATGGAGTCGGATCGGAAACTTTGTTACCTCATGCGTAAAAATCTGGATTACGGGCTGCTTCACGCGATGACGGCATTTGTCCGAGTTGTGGACGCCGGCACCTTCACATCCGCGGCCGAGCAAATGGATCTCACCACTGCGCAAATATCCCGGCTCGTTTCCGGGCTGGAAGAGCGCCTTCGTACCAAATTGCTCCAGAGAACGACCCGCCGGATTGCATTGACAAGCACAGGGCAGACGTATGTTGCCCAGTGCCGGGATATCCTCGAACGCGTTAATGTGGCGGAGGCGTTTGCATCAGGTTCGACGATCGAGCCGGCCGGGAGGCTGAGAGTTCAATGCATGGGTAACTTTGGCAATTGTTACGTTGTGCCGCAAATCACGGCGTTTTGCGCCGAGTTTCCGAAAGTGATCATCGAGTACGCGAGTTCGCAATACGCGCCAGCACTTCTTGCGGAGGGCATTGACGTCGGCATCTATATAACGCGAGAGCTCTCCGATTCCGGACTGGTCGCGCTGCCATTGGGGACGGTATTCAGCGTGCTATGCGCGGCACCTGAATACATTGCGCTGCGCGGCACACCGAAACACCCGCGCGACTTGCAGGATCATGCCTGCGTCCAGCTAGTCAATTTTTCTGCGCCTTCGGAGTGGGAACTGATATCGGGCAAGCGGTCATTCCGGATCCAACCCAGCGGGCCGATCATTGCAGACAACCCGGACGTGCTGTTAAGCGTGGCGGAACAAGCCAGTGGAATATCCTTGTTGCCGTTCTTTACGGTAAGAGAGTCGATTCGTTGCGGGCGCCTGGTTCGGGTCCTGCCGACCTGGCGCACACCCGACATCGGTGTTTTTGCCTTGTACCCGTCCAGACACTTTCTCGACGCAAAAACCAGGGCGTGGCTCGATCTGCTCAAGACCCGAATTACACCTGCGCTGGCTGCCGATGGATCGATGTTCCTGTGACTCGGAGGGCTTCGGATAGCGTTGACCTGCACCTGTTCGCATTACGCGCGTCGCATTGCCGTTCCAGCGGCGTCTGTCGCAAACCGACGCCTCGCCGCACGCGTATCTAGTGCGCTTGCGCCTGCGCGCCGCCCGTCAATTGCTGGCGACCGGTCATCGGCCCGCGCAGGTTGCTGCGATCGTCGGATTCTCGGATCAGAGTCACCTCGGTGCGCGGTTTCGACGGCCGCCCACGAGCACATAACAGCGGTTCAACGTCGGCAATGGAACGCATATTCTGTCGCACGAAGAGCCAATTTTCTCCCCGGTTCGATCGGTCACGTTGCCGAATGCCCGGTCAACAACTCGACCCGACGCAGCTTTCATCGTGGTTTCGAGGGTATCGCATTTGCGGGCCAGTCTAACGTCGGTGTTCTGGTTGCATTAGCAACAAACCATCGCGTATTGCGCAACATTGAACATATTGTTGCCGCCGAAGAAGGGCGCCCCCATTTCCGTATAACGAAATTCTCGGTATGACAACATCAAACAAACGGAATGCTGTCCTGCATCTAACTTCCCTTTGACAAGGGGGGATACCCCCAGTGACCGTTCCTGTCCTTGCGTTTAAACTTCCCGAGTTGTCTTACAAGTTTGTGGCGTTTGCGGACAGGTGCTAGCGCATCGAAACCATTTCGTTAGGGAAAACCTAGTGTCGAAGCATCAGCGTGAGCTTGATAAAGTGGCGCCCGCAACCGGCGACTCCTTGCGTATTTCGCGCCGTGGTTTCATCGGCCTGGGAGGGGCGCTTGCGGCTACCTCGCTGCTGCTGCCCTCGGTTGCAGGGGCGCGGCCGACTGCTCCGCTCATCAATGCAGGTCCGGGCAGTGTCTTTGATGTGCGCGCTTATGGGGCGCGGGGCGATGGCAAGGCCATCGATACCCCGGCCGTGAACCGGGCCGTCGAAGCGGCTGCGGCCGCCGGAGGAGGGACGGTTCGCTTTCCGGCAGGTACTTACGCCTGCTACTCGATTCACCTGAAAAGCTCGGTGGCCCTTTATCTCGACGAAGGATCGACGATCCTGGCAGCGAGCACCCCGCGGGAGGGAACGACGAGTGGCGGCTATGACGCGGCGGAATCCAACGCGCCTTGGGAAGCCTATCAGGATTTTGGTCACAACCATTGGCACAACAGCCTGATCTGGGGGCGAAGGACTGCACGACATTGCCATTCTCGGGCCGGGTCTCATTTGGGGCAAAGGGCTCAGTCGCGGGCACGCGGGCGATCCGGATCTGCCCATCGCCGAACGGCCGGGTGTCGGCAATAAGGCGATCGCCTTGAAAAACTGCCGCAATGTCATCCTGCGCGATTTCTCGCTACTGGCGGGCGGACATTTCGGCATCCTGGCGACCGGTGTCGACAACTTCACCGTCGACAATCTGATCATCGATACCAACCGCGACGGCATCGACATCGATTGCTGTCGGAATGTCCGCGTGTCGAACTGCACCGTCAATTCGCCCTGGGACGATGGGATCTGTCCGAAGAGTACGTACGCCCTGGGCTATCCACGGGCCACGGAAAACGTGACGATCAGCAATTGCTACGTGACCGGCGGCTATGAGATGGGGTCTGTTCTAGACGGCAGCTTCAGGCGCTTCGGGCCGGAATTTGACATGAATCCCTGGAACCGTACCGGCCGCATCAAATGCGGAACCGAGTCGAATGGTGGGTTTAAAAACATCACGATTTCGAACTGCGTCCTGGAAAGCTGTCGCGGGCTCGCGTTGGAGACCGTGGACGGCGCGGTTCTGGAGGACATCACCATTACCGGCATCACCATGCGTGATGTGCGCAATTCGCCACTGTTCTTTCGTCTCGGGGGGCGAATGCGCGGTCCGAAGGGCCTGCCACGCAGCACCTTCCGCCGCGTTCTGGTCAGCAACGTGACCTGCAGCGGCCTTCCGCTTTGGCCCGCTACCGGCGTACGGCTTCTTCATGCGTCACGTAACCAACGCCGAATTCAGCAATGTGGAAATTGCCAATGTCGCGGCCGATGCGCGGCCCGCACTTTGGCTGGAGGACGTGAACGACTCTGATTTTTCCCGCCTGACCTTGTCGAAGGGCCGCGGTGGCCCGGCATTCGTGCTGAACAAGGTAAGTGGTTTCCGCGTCACGGGAAGCCGCGGCCTGCCCGACATGGCGCTGTCGGACATCGCGCACCGCGAAATTTGACGAGGAAGGAGATCAGAATGTCGATGAAACCTATGGTGGCTGTCGCCCTGGTGGCCGCTCTGGCCGCCTGCAGCCACATCACCACCACCGGGCCGATGGGCTCCGCCGGACCCCAAAGCCCATATGTGAAGGCCGAGTTGGCGATCGACGCCTACAAGAACGAGCCCGGCTGCCGTGGGCCGTCGTTCTTGGCCGCCACCGCCGCCCTCAGCGATTTGAGCGGCGAGGTTGCGGGGGCTGCGGCGCCCTTTGATCCAGGCGCGACCGATCTCAGGATGAAACATTATGTTGCCGCGTTCGATCTTGGCGACACGGCAAAGGCCAAACATTGCCTGGACGAAGCCGAAGCGATCTATCGCGGAATGCTCGATCGGTATCCCGATATGGCCTATGAACACCTGCATGAACGGTCGAAGGCGGGTCTTGCCGATGTTCGGCAGATGAGAGCGCAGGGTACTCCAGGTCAATAGATAGTCGATAGATACCATCTCCGGACGGGGGTGAGCGATTCATCCCAAACGACGCGACAACTTCATTTGGATCCTCGCCTTCAGCCATACGCTGAAGTGCAAGAATACGCGTCTGTTCGAGCGTATTGTGAGCCAGGCTCCGGCCATCGCGTTTCATGGGCGATGTTCTCAATAGCGATCGCTCAGCACGCAGATCGTCGATACCCCTCGCATAGATCTGCTCCGGCTCATAGCGGCCGATGCCCTGATAGTGATATCCCAACCGGTTGTATTCGCGCGCGGCTTCAAGATCGCGCGCGCATACGTCGGAGTGCGCAGCGAGGAGGGCGGCGCGAAAGGACGGCCAGAAGCGCTCGTCGCGCCAGCGTGAAAAGCTCATCGGCCAGTACAGGTCGTCGAGCGTTCGCCGGAGGACGTGACGATGCTCGAAGTTACACGCGATGTCCAAGCAGTACACTGCTCGTGAGTTTGTGCTCCCTAACGGCGGCGTTGTGGCAACTGGGGACTATGCGCCTGTTGGGTGCAAAGCTTGATCCGTATTCGATACTCGTACCGTTCCTGATCTTTGCGGTGGGTGTTTCACACGGCGCTCAGAAAATGAATGGTGTTACCCAGGACATCGGTCGCGGAACAGACAGATATGTCGCAGCACGCTATACGTTTCGCAGATTGTTTGCGGCCGGCTTGACTGCGCTGCTGGCTGACGCCGTGGGGTTCGCTGTTCTGATGTTCATCGATATCCCCGTTATCCGTGGGCTCGCCCTGGCAGCCTGTATCGGCGTGGTGGTGCTGGTTTTCACGAATTTGATATTGTTACCCGTGTTGCTGTCATATACGGGCGTGAGCCGAGCTGCGGCTGAGCGCAGTTTGCGCACGAGCGCCAGTCGCCCGTTTATACGACTTCTCGCACCATTCTCACGCGGTCGCGTAGCTACCGTCGTCCTGCTGGTCGCGGCTGGATTGACTGTTGGGGGCCTTGTCGTAGGCGAACATCTCAAGATTGGTGATCTTGATCCGGGGGCGCCTGAGCTGCGTGCCAATTCGCGTTACAACCGGGACACGGCGTACGTCACAAGTCACTACGGTTTATCGGCCGATCAGTTTGCGATCATCGTGAAGACCCCGCAAATGGGGCTTACCGGTTTTCGGCCACTGTTGGAGATGGACAGGCTGGAAGAAGCGTTGCGCGATGTTCCCCGGGTGCAGACAACGATGTCTGCGAGCAGCCTCGCACGCTTGTACACTGCGTCTGGTTATGAGGGTGACCCGCGATGGATGACCATCAACCGGGATCCTTATGTGACAAACGACGCGATCAATAATGTGTATGTTGCAAACCCGGAACTTGTAAACAACGATCGTTCCGTGGCCCCGATCATTGCGTTTCTTTCAGATCATAAGGCGGAGACCCTGGAAAGGATCGTCGCAACCGCTCAGCAATTCCTCTCTGCGCATAACACAGGCGATACCCAATTCCTGCTCGCAGCGGGTAGTGCGGGTATCGAGGCTGCCACCAATATCGTGGTTCGGAATGCGAATCGGCGTATGCTGTTTATGCTTTACGGCGCAGTTATGCTGTTGTGTTTCGTCACCTTCCGCAGTTGGCGCGCGGTCGTCGTCGCGCTGGTTCCGCTGATGATAACGTCGATCCTTTGCGAGGCATTGATGGTCGTGCTGGGCATTGGCGTAAAGGTGGCCATTCTGCCTGTAACCGCACTCGGGGTTGGTATTGGTGTGGACTACGCCTTATATTTTCTGAGCGTGCAACTGGCAATGCAGCGTCGAGGTTACTCCTTGGAGGAGGCACACCTGGCGGCCTTGAATTTCACGGGAAAAGTGATCGCGCTCATTGGCGTCACATTAGCCGCTGCCGTTGTGACCTGGGCGTGGTCGCCAATCAAGTTCCAGGCTGATATGGGTATCTTGCTTACCTTCATGTTTCTCTGGAATATGGTTGGCGCATTGATCCTGATCCCAGCTCTATCGCACTTCCTGTTGAGGGACGTGTCGAAAAGGGCATTGGCGAAGAAAAATGCAAGCTCACCGGGGGCAAATATTCACGCGTAGCCTCCGGTTGAACCGGGGAGTGCATTTGTCGACACATCCGTGGTCACCAGGCAACTCAACGATCGGGGCTCAACGGCTTCTGTTCGGCATGGTATGCGCGGATTCAGGAAGAAGCCACATCAGTAGCGCGGAGAACTGCTGCGCCTTCGCTAACGAAGGCGCGGAGCAGATGATGCGCAATGGCGAAGGGCTTGGGTGCGGATAGTCCTCCGACGTGCGTGCCTGACAGCATCGCGGCGACTTCCTCTCGTGAAAACCAGCGCGCGTCTTCGAGTTCGGTCGTATCGATGGTGATTTCCGTATCCGTCGCCCTCGCGAAGCAACCGATCATCAGCGATGACGGAAATGGCCATGGTTGAGAGGCGAAGTAAGTGACTTGTGAACAACGCACACCGGTTTCCTCGAGCACTTCGCGGCGTACTGCGCCCTCTGCCGTTTCGCCCGGTTCGACGAATCCGGCAAGAGCCGAGTACATACCAGCAGCGAACTGACGCTGGCGTCCCAGCAGGCAGCGATTGTCGTCGATGCCTAACATGATCACGACCGGATCGACTCGTGGAAAGTGTTGCGATCCGCAGGTGTCGCACGAACGTCGCCAGCCGGCAGTCTGTGCCCGGCTGGGGTGACCGCAATTCGCGCAGAAGCGATGGCGGGCATGCCAATCGAGCATTGCTTTCGCTTGACCGAGCGCGCCCAGTAGCGCGGGGGGCGCCAGGCCGCGAAGGGCAATTGAGCGAAGATCGATCAGTTCGAAGCGCGCCGAGAGCGAAGGGGGATCAAACGCACCCTGATCGAATCCGAGGGCGAAGCGTGCCGAGCCGGCGTCGGTTTGTCCCAGAAAAACGACCTGAACAGGGGGGCCGAACTCAGATACCTCGCTCGCCGAGAAAAGAATGCGATGCTCGCTAGCGCGCTTCAGCACCGGAATATCCGCTGAGAAGACGACAAAACGCGTGGACGGATCGCGTCGCAAGCTCTCGATATACGCTGCGTCGTCGCGCTTTTCGTTTCGCCGGTCGAGCGGGTTGAACGCGAAGCCGATAGCGGTGGACTGATCTAGGATGGACATTGGAGTTTCTGCCGGTACGGTTACGCCGGCTTGGGGTGGGGTTGGTGCGGTGCGTTCACATCGCACGGACGAGGCCCAGGCGAAGACGGCTCGTGCAAAGGGCTTTCCTAAGCGGCAAAAATAGGTTACAACCTACGATGATATTCTAAATACCGATTAAACTTCAAAATGCAAATGGAAGTCCAACGTCCAGTTCGCCTTACTCGTGCAGAACAGCAAGCGCTGACGCGCGAGCGGCTGCTGGCGTCGGCCGAGAGCGCGATCGCCCGGCTCGGCTATGGTGGCGCCTCCGTCGACATTATCGCCGCAGATGCAGGGCTCTCGAAAGGCGCCATCTATTCCAATTTCTCGACGAAGGAGGACTTGTTCCTCGAGTTGTTGCGTCTGAATATGGAGCGCGACATGGCGGCCTTGGAAAAGATCGTCGAGTTGGAGCCGCAGGAACTATATCAGGCGATCAGCCAATGGCTTGCCACCATGCATTCGGAAAGCGATTGTCCCGTTCTTGCCACGGAGCTTCAGTTGCAGGCGCGCCGCAGTCTAGAGTTTGCAGAGCACTATTACGCGCTTCAGGAGCAACAGACACGAACTCTCGCCCGTATTCTGCGTGCGTATTTCAAGGCGTCTTCGGCAAATCTTCCGATTGATGCCGCGGACCTTGCGGCATGTATTATCGCGCTGGCCCATGGTCTCAGCCTCCAGCGTCCTGTGGGTAAATCCAGATCCCGTAACCAGGCCGGGCGGGTGATCGATGAGCTTCTGCAGGTTTTGTTGACGAAGTAGCTGGCACTGCGGGCAGCCTGAGACCGGTGAGGCTGAAAGCCAGATTTTCCGGACCAGCGCGCCACCAACATTGTTCAATTTCAAACTCGCTCAGAAGACCAGTCGGGCACGTGTGGAGAGCCGCTGCGCAAATTGCGGCTCTCCGTGGCACCGTTAGCGCGGGAGTCAACAGTCTGGACTGCGTTTCCTGATGCCAACGCGGCTGCAAGTCGCTCAGCTGACGTACGATCCGAACTCGATGTCGCGCAGGATGTCCGTGCGGGTTGGTGACCAGTTCAGGAGGCGTTGCGTCTTTTCTGACGACATGCGCTTGTTCAACGAGAGACTTACCCCGATCGGGCCGCCAGTCGCAAACATCTCCTCGAATGCCAGGCTTGCAGTGCGATCGCCGGCGCCGATCATGCGGCTAACGGCGGCGGCCAGTTCGCGTTGGCTGACTTCACCTGCGACGCCATGCAGTACCGCACCCGACGGCGCACGTTCGACAGCGAGACAATATAGATCGGCGAGTTCTTCAACATGGACGTATCCCTGCAGCGTAGCGCCTGATCCGAGGTGTGGAGCGACCCCTTGCGCGCGAGCCATTCTGATGAGACCGGGCAGGTCATAGCTCCCGCCGTTCCCGTAAACAAGACCCGGACGAATCACGATTCCGCGTACTCCCGAGACACTTGCTACTTCCTTCTCTGTCTCGACGCGCGCGCCCATGGCTGCGCCGAACATGTCGACCATCACCGGCGGCACATTTGCTGACGCAGGTGCAAAGACTGAGGGTGGCAAAGGCAGGTCAACATCTTCATCGAATACGTTGGGGGTGGCTTCTCCGCCATTGACGATGCCAAGGACCGCCGAGCCGCTGGTGAAGACCAGCGATTTTCCGGATCCTGCGACAGCACCTAGCATCGCGCGAATCGCGTCCCGATCTTGGGCGAACGTTTCTGCGCTGCCGGCCAGTGAGCCGATGCTTGCCGTACTAACAATCGTGTCGACCTGGCTGGTCGCCCGGATCAGGCTCGCGCTGTCGGCGAAGTCGCCGGCAACAGGCGTGATTCCGGCAAGGCGAAGCTTTGCAGCGGAATCTTCCGAGCGCGCGAGGCCGAAGACTTCGTGTCCACGTTTGACGAGTGCCTTGGCGGCAGCGCCACCGATATAGCCAGTCGCTCCGGTAACGAGAATCTTCATCGCGTTTCTCCTTGACGGGTCGCAGTTGTGTCCTGATGTTTCATATCTGCATCCAATTGATTTGAGCGTTAAAAACCGCCGTTCGGATCCGGCGAATCGTAGAGTTGAGCCTGCTTTGGATCACGAGATAACTGTGTCGTGGGCTGCCCAGAGTCCCGGCTTCGACCGTGTGAGTGGCCGTGTCCGATGTCGGGCTGAGGACGGTTTGAATCATCCGCTCACAAAAGAATACCACTGTGAATTCAAAGAGCAAGTGGTATGTTAAATGACGGACTTCGAGATGAGCGGTGTATCTGATCAGGCGGTCTGGATGACTGTTATTCGTACAGCAAGGTTCGGCGGGGCGTACAAATCTTCGAATCGCATGTTGTTGAAGTACGAGAAGATAGTGCCGTACGGCGACCGTGTCCGATATGTTTTGATGTATGCGGATTCTGTTAGCTGTGCAGACCCATTTTGGCGCTGGCCATCGCCGCGAGGCGCACTACGATCGCCCGGGGAAGAAATCGCGACAACCAGGTAGCGGCTCGCACGCTTGTCCGTCCCGGATAGGCAACCGCTTTCCGTCGGTCGAAGGCCTCCAGTGTTTTTTGAACAACCGATTCCGAGCGGTCCATATCCTTTGGCGATACATTGGTCGAAACGCCATCAAAGAAGCTCGTCGCCGTTGGACCTGGGCAAGCAGCCATCACATGCACGCCCGTGCCGACGAGCTCGAATTGCAGCGCCTCGCTGAAGAAAAGAACGAATGCCTTGGTCGCGGCATAGGTTGCCATATGAGGGAGCGGTTGAAAGCTCGCGTTGGATGCGAGGTTGATGATGCCACCTGTGCCACGTTTTGCCATACCTCGACCAAACAGGTGAGCGAGGGCGACAACCGTCTGAACGTTGACCTGGATCGCCGACTGTTCCTTCTTGAAATCGTGCGAGAGGAAACTGCCAGTCAGTCCTAGCCCAGCGTTGTTGACGAGCAGGTCAATGCGAATGCCGCGGCGCTTGAGTTCGTCATCGATCTTTATGGCGGCTTCGGGAGCGGCCAGGTCGGCGTTGAGCGCAACGCAATTCACGCCGTACCTGCTTGCAATGTCTTCCGCCAAGGCATTCAAAACATCGCTAGACCGGGCTACCAGCACGAGGTTCATGCCACGTGATGCAAGTGTCTCCGCGAAGACCTTCCCTAGTCCTTTCGATGCACCGGTAATCAGGGCGGTCGAGCCGCGATAAACAAACATTTTCTGCTCCTTACATTGGGGTAAATTGGCATTACAGCCCCGCACGCATTTAACCTGTCAGGGATTGCTGGCCCCCAGATTCACTGGGGTATTGAAGTCCGAGAAATGCGTGTAGGCGGCGCTGTGATTCAGGAAACGCTGACGAAGTCCTGGGCTGTTTCGGAAACGGCCGCTTCCTGCGAAGCCGAATAGTCGCTGTAGCCACGCTCATCGCCACCAAACAGCGTGCTGCCGTCGAAGCTGCTTAACGGCAGGCCCTCGGCGAACCGGCGCGGGAGGTCCGGATTGGCGACAAACGGCCGGCCGAAGGCGACCAGGTCGGCGTAGCCATTGGACAGAACCCATTCGGCGCGCGCCTTGTCGTAATTGCCGGCAACGATGATCGGCCGAGTGAAGTGGGCTCGGATGTCCTGACGGAATTCCTCGGTGAATTGCGGTGCGTCGTCCCAGTCCGCTTCGACCAGATGCAGATAGGCCACGCCGCGTGCCTGTAGGTATTCGGTGGCTTCGAGGATGGTCGGCAGAATGTCGGGGCAGGCCATGCCGCGAGCGGTCAGGAACGGAGCCAGGCGAATGGCCGTGCGCTCTGCACCAACTTCGTCTGCTACGGCATTGACGACTTCCTTGAGAAAGCGCAAACGGTTCTCGCGCGATCCACCATATTCGTCCGTGCGCGTGTTGGACGTAGTACGCAGGAACTGGTCAACGAGGTAGCCGTTGGCACCGTGGACCTCTACACCGTCGAAGCCTGCATCCATCGCGTTGCGTGCAGCCCGGCGAAAATCGGCTACGACGCCCTTGATCTCGTCGCGGGTCAGTGCGCGCGGGGTCGGGCAGTCGAACATGCCACCGACGCCGGTGTTCGGGTCAACCTTCCAGATCTGGGCGTCGAACGGCGTGGCGGAAGGAGCGACTGGCAACTCTCCATTGTGGAAGTCCGGATGGGACATGCGGCCCACGTGCCAAAGTTGCAGGAAGATCCGGCCGCCGGCAGCGTGAACTGCATGGGTTACAAGTCGCCATCCGGTGACCTGTTCGGGGCTATAGATGCCCGGCGTGAAGGAATAGCCCTTGCCTTGTGGGGAGATCTGGGAGGCTTCGGTCACAATCAAGGCAGCTGAGGCACGCTGGGCATAGTAGCGGGCGTTCGTTGCATTGGGCACGTCACCGGGCTGGGTGCTACGTGCACGCGTCATGGGCGCCATCACGACGCGATGAGCGAGCTTGTGGCCGGCAACGGTGGTCGGGGTGAAAAGTGGCGAAGTCGTAGTCGACATGATTGCGGATATCCCTGCCTGGTTGACGATGGTTGAAATGGAATTGCCTAACCGGGTTACGAATTCAACGACAACGCCAGGTGCCAACGACACGAAGAGCTGAAGTTCGTCGGCGAGTGGCACCTCGGCGAGTTGATAGGGAACGTTGTTTAACCGCATGCGGCCGAGGAGTGCGATCCACTCCGCGGCGTCTTCGACACGCAGCGCAACGTGGTCGATACGAGGTGCGGTCCTCCCTTCGGGAGCGCGAACTGTCGATTCGACCAGATGGATGACTGGGCGGCCGTCGGCGTATAGCCAATAGCCACCGATCCGGAAAGGAGGTCGAGGGCCGTTGATCAGGCCGGCAATGTCGCAAAGGAAACTCCGGGCGCTTTCGAGGTCTCTGGTAACGATGGTTGCGTGGTCGAGCTTCATATGTGCGGTGACTGATTGCTGATGTGGCACATTCTGCAGAGCTCTGCACATTTTGATAATTGGCGTAAGATTTGAATGATCTTCAAAAGGAACGGAAATATCGTGGAGAACCTCGGTGACATCCGGCTTTTTTGTGGAAGCGGCGAACCTGGGTGGACTATCTGTAGCCGGACGAAAACTCGGGCTGTCTCCGGCCGCCGCGAGTGCGCGCCTTGTGAAACTGGAGGCGATTCTGCATACGCGACTCTTTGAGCGCACGACGCGCCAGCTACGGCTCACAGAAGAGGGGCGGATTTATTTGCTGCATTGTCAGCAGGCGCTTCAGTCACTGGAGGATGCCCATGCAGCGCTGCAGGCTGGTCGGAGCATTGTTCGTGGGAAAGTGCGGATTTCGGCTACTTCGGATTTCGGCCGTCATGTCCTCAAGGGTTGGCTCGACGAGTTCAACGTTCAATATCCGGAGGTTACATTCGCGGTGATCTTGTCCGATTCGTTGTCGAATCTATTGCTTGATGAAATTGACATTGCGATCCGATTTGGCGTCCCTCCCGATAGTTCGCTTGTCGCTCGGCACCTGGCACCCAATCGTCGCGTGCTTTGTGCATCGCCGGAGTATGTGGCGAAGCACGGCGCGCCGGAGCGTCCGCAGCACCTGGCGCGTTTCGACTGCATCGTTCTCGGGACGGCATCCGGGCTTGCGAACGACTGGAGGTTCACGCGCGGCGATGAGATCGAGACTTATACAGTGCCCCTTGGAAATGCCCGGGAGACAAACGACGGCGCGCTCGCGCGCGAGTGGGCAGTGGCTGGTTACGGCATAGCGATGAAATCCGTGTGGGACATCGGATCGGATCTCCGCACGGGGAAACTAACTATTCTGATGCCGGAGTGGCGGTCTCCAGATGTTCCTGTGCACGCCCTGTATCAACGTAGCCGGTATATGGCGCCGCGCGTGCGCGTCCTCCTCGATTTCCTGGTGGAACGTTTTTCGGTGGTTTCACATGACCTGGATGCCTATTTGAATGCGGGTGCTAACGTAGTCGGAAAAGTAGTCGAAAAAGTAGTCGAAAAAAGCGAGGGGCGAAAAACCATTGATCTGGACAAGTAGGCTGCGTGCGCCGTGTCTGAAGAGGGCTTCGCACTGAACATTCCTCAAGGGGGCAAGGCAGTCAGTTGTGCTCGACGAGCCCGAACGCCTCCGTAATCCGAACGCACGGGCGAGAACTT
Organism: Paraburkholderia fungorum; assembly: GCF_046027215.1. Classification (GTDB taxonomy): domain Bacteria; phylum Pseudomonadota; class Gammaproteobacteria; order Burkholderiales; family Burkholderiaceae; genus Paraburkholderia; species Paraburkholderia fungorum_D. Next base: position 447,465 of record NZ_JAQQEN010000002.1, read on the forward strand.
CGCCTATGCGTCCGGTGTTGGGCTTTTAGTGCAAACACCCGAACCGGCAAAGCTGCGGCCCCGGTATTAAACGTGTCATTTGTATTCGACGAGTACCTCTCTGTACGGTTGGCTACCGACGTTTCGTGCTTTGTGCGTTGCTGGAACCCGTATGCCCTTCCCAACTTCAGAAATGACTTCCAGGTAGCCGTTATCATATTTAAGCGAATAAATAGCACTTGTCGGCACGTCCAACGTACCCAGATCGTTCCCGCTTTCATCGAAAATCTGCAAGGGAGCACCATTTATCGCGTACCACATGTACGCCCGTTCGTGGGTGTGCACGGGGGTTTCTTCGCCTGCTTGCAGTACGAAGTTCCACACGATTACTTTGTCGTTCTCAAACACTTTCTCTGTGCCTACGCCAGCCATAACTGCCTCCTTTTGAGTTCGGCGAATCGCGCAACGCGCGATCTCGTTGCTTGGCGATTGACCTTCTGAGTCATCCCCTTTGGAGGGGATGGTCGGGCTCGCCGCGACGGCCGGAAGATTTCAGGCATCGCCCGGTATCGCCGAGTCCGTGTAGATAAGTTTGGGCAAATATCCCGATTGCCGCTTCACGGGGGATGTGGGAAATTCTCAGGGAGAAAACCAACTTCTCATTCCGGATGACGATTCCTTCCACAAAGCACGTTTCAAAGGCGTGTCGAAGTGAGCATAGGAGGCGAGCACGATGTCAGAGCCACTGAGAATTCTTCACGGACCCTTTGGGCGAGTGGCGTTGTTGCTGCTCGACAGAACCATGGTCGTTCATGCCCATCGCGTCTGTCATGTCATCTTCAGGGTCGGCGGTCCCGACATCCAGTTCGGTGTGCGAGAACGGGAGCACCATCTTTCGGATAAAAATGTGGTGCTCGTCAATGCATGGGAGCCGCATTTCTACACGCACAAGCACGAGTCACCTTCTACGGTGCTGCTTGCGCTTTATCTCGAGCCTCAATGGCTGAAGAACGTTGACAAACGATTCGCTTACAGCATTCATCCGCACTTCTTCTCCGAACCGTGCGCGCTACTCCGAGGCAAGCTGTCACAACTGCGTACTGACTTGCTAGATCTGCTGACTGCGCGTGAAGGTTCCTCGCGTGAAGCCGTCGAAGATATTATTGTTCAGATGATTATTGAATTGACGGGCGAGGTCACGCGATGGCACGAACTCTCGTCATCGCGCCTCGTTGGCGGAGTTGCGTACGACGCTCGAATCCGCGAGTCATTGGAAGCGATGAGACGTTTGGGAGGAGTGGCACTCAATTTCGACGTCATTGCCCAAAACGTCGGGTTATCAAGGCCTCATTTCTTTCATCTCTTTCGCAAGCAGACGGGGATGACGCCCGCTACTTTTAGCAGCATGCTCAAGATGGAGTCTTCTATCGAGAGCGTTTCTCGCGCAGAGACATCACTACACGACATTGCGCTTAATCTTGGATTTGATTCGCCGGGAAACTTCACACGCTTCTTTGCTTGCCAGCAGGGTGTTACACCGAGTCAATACCGGCGGATGGTCGAATTCATGCCATAAGCAGACGATGAATCAAATTTGCCACACCGAAAACTCCTCACCGCTGCCCAGTGATTCCTGCGATTCGAGCGGGACACGATTTTACGCAGCGCATCGCCCAATCGCGATGCGCTTACCTGATTAAACGGCAGACTCGGCGGGAAATAACCGTATCGCAGGACACTCTCGCAATGATGCTCGGAGTTGCTGGTCAGACATTGGCATTGGAGCTAAAGACGATGGCCGCGAAAAGATTGCCGCGATGTTAAAGGAGTTCGGCACCACGGGGGTGTTCGTCTTTATCGCCGGTGCGATGCTAATCGTCATGCTCGCAATCGGACTAATGGGGCCGCGTACCAAGGGGCTCGAGCTCGAGAAAATCTCTAGCGGAGTACGAAATGGACTATCCATATGACCGTCAGCGCTTCGTCGATGCATGTGGCAAGGTCGCCACCGCGTTGAGCTGTGCGGCGGTTCTGGTGTTGGGCGCCTGTGCGCAGCCTTGGCAGGGCTTTCAGGCCGGCGAGGCGGAAGGCGATGTGATCGCGAGACTAGGCCAGCCGAAGGAAGTCTACGACCTGCCTGGCGGCGCAAAGCGTCTGATGTGGCCGACCCAGCCGTATGGTGAAGTCACCACGGCCGCGGACATCGACGCGACGGGCAAGGTGATCAGCGTGCGGCAAGTGCTTCAGCCGAGCGAGTTCTATCGGGCAGAGATCGACAAGTGGACGAAGCAGGACGTGCTCGTCAATTTCGGCCGCCCGGAGGAAACCGCGTACTTTCCGATGATGAAGCGAGAAGTATGGAGCTATCGCTATCTGGAAGACGGCGTGTGGTACCTGATGTTCAATTTCTATTTCGATCAGACTGGCGTGCTCCGCACGACCCAGAAGAGCCCTGACCCGCTCCACGAGCAGAACGGCAACGATCACCTGCCTTGATCCGTCTGCCGCTCTGCCGATGTCGTCACTTCTCCCGGGCGGCGCAACATCTTGTCGACTTCGCCTGCGTGCATCTCTTCGACATGGATCATCTGCCGGGCGAACTCCTCGAGTGCAACGGAGCGGTCCGCGACCAACGCGAGCAGATCACGATAATGCGTCAAGGCGACGTTCTCGGCTTGCAGTGACTCGCGCAGGATCGACCCGATATCGAAGGTGTGCGAGTCGAGCAGCGGGCCGATCGCAAGCGACGGATAAGCGCCCAGGGTGGTGATCCACTCGCCGACCTGCTGTGCGTGCAGCAGCGATTCATCGGCCTGCTCGCGCAGCCACGACTGGATCGGAATGCGTCCGAATCCGAAAACAACAAACGAGTAGTGCGTATATCGGACGACTCCGGCCAACTCGGATTCGAGAATCCGGTTCAGCACTGCAACGACTTCTTCCTTGTCGATCTCTGCCATTTGGTGTCTCCTTGAATGTCACGCGGCAGAAGCATTCCGCGACTCGCTGCTCGCATCACGCCATCTGGTTTTGACGGATATGGGTTAAATGTAGTCGCGTAAGGAGATCGCGCAAGGCATTAGTTCGGGCGCGCGCGTTTCGCCACGCGCGTACTCCTGCGCGGCGCAGCGCGTGCCGGTACTTTTAAGCGCATTCTTCATCCATAGCGTTGACAATCTTTCGAAGACGACGCGGCAGTTAGCTAGACTTCCCCACACGGCCATTCCGTTTCGCTGAACCGAAGCAACCTGATCGTAAGGGGCGGCCGCTGCTTTCGGAGGTGGGCATGAGCGAAGTGACGTCCACGAAGCCCAGGCGCGCCCGGCGCGGGCGAATCCTGCTCGGGGTGATCTTGCTGGCGCTGGTCGCGCTGGTGCTGGTGCACCTGTTTCGCCAGAAAGCACCGAAGCCTCGCGTGGAACCGCAGGTCGTGACAGCCGCCGCTGCGAGCCTCGGCGAGATGCCGGTGATCCTGCGCGAACTGGGCACGGTCACGCCCGTTGCCACCGTCACCGTGTTGCCGCAATTGAGCGGCTACCTGACAGCAGTCGGCTATCGGGAAGGTCAGGATGTGGCGAAAGGGCAGTTTCTTGCCCAGATCGATCCGCGCCAGTACGAGATCGACAAACAGCAGGCCGAGGCCCAACTCGCCAAAGACCAGGCCGCCCTCGCGCAGGCCCGCTCCGACCTTGCCCGTTACACGCAGTTGAACGAGCGCAAGTCGATCGCCGAGCAGACCTATGTCGATCAGCAATTCCTCGTTCGCCAGGACGAGGCCGCGGTCAAGGCCGATCAGGCCAATATCGCGCAGTTCGAACTCGACCTCGCGTACTGCCGCATCACCGCCCCGATTGCCGGCCGGGTCGGCCTGCGTCTCGTCGACCCCGGCAACTACGTCACCGCGTCAAGCCAGCCGGGCATTGTGGTCATCACCACCATGAAGCCGACCACGGTGCAATTTACCGTGCCGCAGAACGCGCTCGGCGCTGTGCTGCAGCGTATCAATTCCGGCGCGAAGCTGCCGGTCACGGCGTACAGCAGCGACAACAGCAAGCAGGTGGCGACCGGTACGCTCTACGCGATCAACAACCAGATGGCCACCAGCACCGGGACGGTCACGCTACGCGCGACGTTTGCGAACGACGACGAAGCGCTGTTTCCGAACGAGTTCGTGAACGTGAAGCTGCTGGTCGATACGCTCCAGAACGCCGTGCTGGTGCCGACGCCCGCCGTGCAAAGCGGCGCGCCGGGCGATTACGTCTATCTGGTCAATGCCGACGATACCGTGTCCGTGCACAAGGTCACCCTCGGCCCGAGCGATGGCAGGCACACCGTGATCGTGTCGGGACTCGCGGCGGGCAACACCGTCGTCACCGACGGCATGGACCGGCTGAGTGACGGCGTAAAAGTGAAGGTTGCCGCGGCGAAGCAGCCGGCGCCGGCCGGCGCTGCGTCCGCTGGGTCCTCTGCCAGCGCGCCTGGTGGCGTCGCGAAGCGGGCGCCGGCCAGCGCCTCGCAAGCTTCGTAAGCGGCGGACCACGAGCCGATGAACATCTCCCGCCTGTTCATTCTCCGGCCGGTGGCGACCTCGCTGCTGATGATCGCGCTCGTGCTGGTGGGGCTGGTGGCGGTGCGCTTTCTGCCGGTCTCTTCGCTGCCTGCCGTCGACTACCCGACTATCCAGGTGCAGACCTTCTATCCGGGCGCAAGCCCGGCGGTGATGGCAACCACCGTCACTGCGCCGCTGGAGGTGCAACTGGGTGGGATTCCCGGCCTTCAACAGATGATTTCCTACAGCTCGGAAGGGGCATCGGTCATCACGATGCAGTTCGATCTCGCGCTGAATCTCGACGTCGCCGAGCAGAATGTCCAGCAGGCCATCAACGCGTCCAACAGCTACCTGCCGAGCGGTCTGCCGGCGCCGCCTACTTACGCCAAGGTCAATCCCGCGGACCAGCCTGTCCTCACCCTGGCCGTGACGTCCCGCTCGATGTCGCTGACCCAGCTGGAGGACGCAGCCAACAACCGGCTTGCAACGAAAATCTCCGAGGTGCCGGGCGTGGGCCTCGTCACGCTTGCCGGCGGCAACGTGCCCGCGGTCAGGGTGGAGGCGGACCCTCAGAAACTGGCGGCCTACGGCCTGAACCTCGACGATCTGCGCACGCTGCTCGCCAATGTCAATGTCAGTCAGCCGAAAGGTAATTTCGACGGCCCGGAGCTGGACTACACGATCAACGCCAACGACCAGATCGTCGACCCCAGCGATTATCTGGCCACCGTCATCGCCTACCAGAACGGCGCGCCCGTGTACCTGCGCGACGTCGCGCGGGTCAGTCAGGCCCCGCAGGATGTCGAGCGAGGCGCCTGGTACAACCGTACGCCGGCGATCGTGCTCAATGTGCAGCGTCAGCCGGGGGCGAACGTGATCGCCACGGTCAACCAGATCACGAAACTGTTGCCCACGCTGGAATCCACGCTGCCGGCGGGCATGCAGGTGACGGTGGTGTCCGACAGCACCGGGGTGATCCGCTCGTCGGTCTCCGACGCGGCCTTCGAGCTGGTGCTGGCGGTGGTGCTGGTGGTGCTGGTGATCTTCGTGTTCCTGCGCAACGTGCCGGCGACCATCATCCCCAGCATCTCGGTGCCGGTTTCGCTGGTCGGCACGCTGGCGGTGATGTACGAACTGAACTACTCGATCGACAACCTCTCGTTGATGGCGCTGATCATCGCCACCGGCTTCGTGGTCGACGACTCGATCGTGATGATCGAGAACGTGGTGCGCTATCTGGAGGAGGGCAGGAGTCCGCTGGAGGCGGCCCTCGAAGGCGCTGGCCAGATCGGCTTCACGATTCTTTCGCTGACGGTTTCGCTGATCGCGGTACTGATCCCGTTGCTGTTCATGGGCGGGGTGATCGGGCGGCTGTTCAGCGAATTCGCCGTCACGCTTGCCGTCACCATCGTCATTTCGGCGGTGGTCTCGCTGACCGTGGTGCCGATGCTCTGCGCGCGTATTCTGCGCGCGCAGGCGCAACGGCATCCGAGCCGCTTCGAGCGTATCAGCGAGGGCCTCTTCAACAAGACCCTCACGGGCTATGAGCGCGGGCTGCGCTGGGTGCTCGATCATCAGACGCTGACGCTGCTGGTGGCGCTCGGCACGGTGGCGCTCACGGCGATCCTGTATATCGTGATTCCCAAGGGACTTTTTCCGACGCAGGACGTCGGCGTGATCGAGGCCATCAGCGTGGCCGATAATTCGGTGTCCTACGCCGCGATGGCGAGACGCCAGGCGGCGCTGGCCGAGGCCATTCTCAAGGATCCCGATGTCACCTCGGTCACCTCGTACGTGGGGATCGACGGCACCAACACCACGCTGAACAATGGCCGCTTTCTGATCAATCTGCGCGCGCGCGACGACCGCTCGCTGAACGCACAGCAGATCGCCCGGCGCGTGCAGCAGGAGGTCGCCGGGGTGCCGGGGATCACGCTCTATCTGCAGCCCGAGCAGGATCTCACGCTCGACACCACCGTCTCGCCGAACCAGTACAAGTTCGTGTTGCGCGGGCCAAACCAGCAGACGTTCGATCAGTACGTGCCCGCGCTGATCGCGCGGATGAAGCAGATCGCCGCAATCACCGACGTGACCAGCGATCTGAATAACCAGGGCTTGAGCGTCAATGTCGAGGTCAACCGGCAACTGGCCGCGCGCTACGGCATCACGGCGGCGACTATCGACAATGCGCTCTACGATGCGCTCGGCCAGCGCATCGTCTCGACCATCTTCGAGCAGTCCGATCAGTACCGGGTCATTCTGGTGGCCAAGCCCGAGGCGCTGCCCGACCTGCAATCGCTCGGCAACCTGTATCTGCCCAGCCAGACCAGCAGCACGGGCCAGGTGCCGCTCAGCGGGATCGCCAAAATCAAGGTGACGACGTCGCCGCTCGTGATCAGCCACCTGGCCCAGTTCCCCGCCGTCACCGTTTCGTTCAACCTGGCGAAAGACGCCTCGCTGAGTACCGCGGTGGACCAGATACGCCGGGCCGAGCAGGCGGTGAATCTGCCGCCGTCGATCACCTCCTCGTTTCAGGGCGCGGCCCAGGCGTTCGAAGATTCGTTGCAGAGCGAGGTGTATCTGCTCGTCGCCGCGCTGGTGGCCGTCTACATCGTGCTGGGCGTGCTCTACGAGAGCTACATTCATCCGGTGACGATCCTCTCCACCTTGCCGTCCGCGGGTATCGGGGCATTGCTCGCGCTGATGCTGGCGGGCAGCGACCTGGACGTGATCGGCATCATCGGCATCGTGCTGCTGATCGGCATCGTCAAGAAGAACGCGATCATGATGGTGGACTTCGCGCTTGAAGCCGAGCGTCAACACGGCAAGTCGGCGAGAGAGGCCATCTTCGAAGCATCGCTCCTGCGCTTCAGGCCGATCCTGATGACCACGCTCGCGGCCATGCTCGGCGCGTTGCCGATGCTGCTCGGCACCGGCACGGGCTCGGAGCTGCGCCGGCCGCTCGGGCTCGCGATTATCGGCGGCCTGACCTTGAGCCAGATGCTGACGTTGTTCACCACACCGGTCATTTACCTCTTTTTCGACCGCCTTGCCGAGCGCGTGCGCCGGCGCGCCGCCGAGCGCGCAGCGCGGAGCGCGCCATGAACATCTCGGCGCTCTTCATCCGGCGGCCCGTCGCCACGACCTTGCTGGCGGTGGCGATCCTGCTCTCCGGCCTGCTGGCCTATTCCCGGCTACCGGTTGCGCCGCTGCCGAACATTGCTTATCCGGTCATCGTCGTGCAGGCGAACATGGCGGGCGCCAGCCCGGAAATCATGGCCGCCACGGTGGCCGAGCCGCTGGAGCGGCGGCTCGCCACGATCGCCGACGTGAGCCAGTTGACCTCGACCAACTATGTCGGCGCCTCGCTGATCGTCATCGTGTTCGGGCTGAACCGCGATATCAACGGTGCCGCCCGCGACGTCGAAGCCGCCATTCAGGCGGCCCGTGCCGATCTGCCGACCACGCTGCGCAGCAATCCCACCTACCGCCAGTACAACCCGGCGGGGGCGCCGATTATGGTGCTTGCGCTGACGTCGGACACGCTCACCAAGGCGCAACTCTACGATTCCGCCGATTCGGTGATCCAGCAGCAACTCTCCCAGGTCGACGGCGTCGGGCAAATCACGCTGGGCGGCGGCGCGTTGCCCTCGGTACGGGTCGAGTTGCAGCCGGGCAAGCTCAACAGCTACGGCATCGGCCTCGAAGACGTGCGCGCGGCGATCGGCGCGGCGAACGCCAATAGCGCGAAGGGCCACATCGACCAGGGCGAGCAGCGCTACGAGATCCTGTCCAACGATCAGATCAGCAAGGCCGCGCCGTACCGCGACCTCATCATCGCGTATCGCAACGGCGCACCGGTGCTGCTGCGCGATGTCGCCCAGGTGCTCGACTCGAACGAAAACATCCGCAACGGCGGCCTGTACAACGGCAAGTCGGCCGTGCTCGTGATCGTCTATCCGATGCCGGGCAGCAATGTGGTCACGACTGTCGGGCAGATCCGGGCGCGCCTGCCGTCGATCGAGGCGGCGTTGCCGAGCGCCGTTCATGTCAGCGTTGCGATCGACCGCTCCGAGTCGGTCAGGGCTTCGGTGAGCGATACCGAGCGCACGCTTTTCATCGCCGTGCTGCTGGTGGTCGGCGTGGTCTTCGTATTCCTTCTGTCGCCGCGTGCCACATTGATTCCCGCGGTGGCGTTGCCGCTGTCGATCATCGGCACCTTCGGACCGATGTATTTGCTCGGCTACAGCATCGACAACCTCTCGCTAATGGCGTTGACGATCGGCACCGGCTTCGTGGTCGACGACGCGGTGGTGGTGCTGGAGAACATCGTGCGCCACCTCGAAGCCGGGCTCGATCCGAAGGAAGCCGCGCTGCGCGGCAGCGGCGAGGTGGGCTTCACCGTCATCTCGATGAGCCTCTCGCTGATCGCGGTGTTCCTGCCGATCCTGTTGATGCCGGGCATCGTCGGCTTGCTGTTTCATGAATTCGCTGTGACGCTGTCCATCGCGATCCTGTTATCGCTGCTGATTTCCCTGACGATTACGCCGGCCATGTGCGCGTACGTGCTGAGCCGTCAGCATGCGCAGCACTCGCAGCGGCCCATGGCGCGCTGGTTCGAGGCACAGTTCACGCGTTTCAGGGATGCCTACTCACGCTCGCTGAATGCCGTGCTCGACCACGCGTTGCTCGTCGGCCTCCTGTTGATCGCACTGCTCGTGCTCAACGTATTCCTTTTCAAGCTACTGTCCGCCACTTTTTTTCCGGAGCAGGACACCGGCATCCTGATCGGGCAGATCATCGCCGACCAGAGCATCTCGTTTCCGGCGATGGAAAAGAAGCTGGCGCAGTTGCAGTCGATTGTCCAGCGGGACCCCGCGGTGGCCTCGGTCGCGGGTTTCACCGGCGGCCGCGCGCTCAACACCGCCACCGTCTTCATTGAACTCAAACCGCTTGCCGAGCGCCATCGCACGGCCACCGAGGTAGTCAACCGCCTGCGCCCGGAACTGAGTGCGGTATCGGGCGCGCGGCTCTTCCTGCAGGCCCAGCAGGATCTGCAGATCGGTGGCCGGCAGGCCGCCGCCGAGTATCAGTACACGCTGACCAGCGACGATGCCAGCGCGTTGTTTACGTGGGTGCCGAAGCTCGTGACCGAACTCGGCAAGTATCGTGGGCAACTACTCGACGTCAACTCGGATCTGCAACAAAACGGTTTGCAAACCTATCTTCAGATCAGCCGTGCTACCGCGGCGCGCTATGGCTTCCAGCCGAACCAGATCGACAATGTGCTCTATGACGCATTTGGCCAGCGGACCGTTTCGACGATCTACAACGCGCTCAACCAGTACTTCGTGGTGATGGAAGTGGCGCCGCAATATTGGCAGTATCCGCAAACCCTGGACCAGATCTTTCTGAGCACGGCTGCGGGCAATCCGGGCGGCACTCAGCAGACACGGATGCCGGGCGGCACGGTCAGTGCGCCTCGGCAGCCCGTGGCCGTGAGCAGCACGCAAAGTGCGGGCAGCAACACGAACGCGCTGAATGCGGACGCCGAAGCCAACCAGCTCACCAACAGCATTTCCAACAGCAAGGGCGGCAATTCCAGCGGCAGCGCCGACAGCACCGCGGCCGAAACGATGGTGCCGCTGCCGACGATGGTGACCTACACCAACAGCCACACCGCGACCCAGGTCAACCATCAGAGCGGCCAGGTGGCCGGCACCATCTCGTTCAACCTGCCGGGCGGCGGCTCGCTCAGCGAGGCCGGGGCGATCATCGACAAGGCCGCTCGCGACATCGGCATGCCGGCGTCGATCCACGGGGCGTTCGCCGGTGCGGCGCAGGCGTACGCGCAGTCCATGGGCACCGTGCCACTGCTGATCGTGGCCGCGCTGGTGGTCGTCTACCTCGTGCTGGGCGTGCTCTACGAGAACACGATCCATCCGCTCACCATCCTGTCCACCTTGCCGTCGGCCGGAATCGGCGCAACGCTCGCGCTGCTGATCTTCGGCACGCCTTTCTCGGTGATCGCCCTGATCGGCATCATTCTGCTGATCGGCATCGTCAAGAAAAACGGCATCATGATGGTCGATGTCGCGATCCAGTTGCAACGCCATGAAGGCATGGATGCGCGGCGGGCCATTCATGAAGCCGCCGTGGTGCGTCTGCGGCCCATCATGATGACCACCGCCGCCGCCGTACTCGGCGCGGTGCCGCTGGCGATCGGCATCGGGCAGGGCGCGTCGTTGCGCCAGCCGCTCGGCGTCACCGTGATGGGCGGCCTGATCGTGAGTCAGGTCTTCACGTTGTACACGACACCGGTGATCTACCTTTACCTCGACCGCTTGCGTTTCAGGCTTGCGAAGTGGTCCGACGGCTTGCCGTGGAACCGCCGAACGGATACGGAAGTATGAAGATGAACACGCCCCGGATCTCTCTGGCTGCTGCGACCGTCGCCTTGCTGGCGAGTGGCTGCATGGTCGGCCCGGACTATCACCGGCCGCAGGTTCCCGTGCCGGCGACCTATCTGGAACCCCCGCCGCCGGGATGGACGCAAGCCGAGCCGGCCGCGGCGGGGCCCAAGGGTGACTGGTGGACCGGCTTTGACGATCCGCTGCTCAATGAGCTCGAACCGATGGTGTCGGTGTCTAACCAGACCGTGCGTCAGGATTACGCCAACTACCAGGAGGCCCTCGCTGAAGTGCGCGTGGCGCGCAGCGCGTTGTTTCCCACCATCGGCGTGACTGGCTCGGTGACGCGGCAGCGCACGCCGACCAGCAGTCTGACCAGCAGTGGTGTGAATAGCGGTGTGAGCAGCCGGTTCGGCAACTTCCAGCCGGTGAATAATTCGGGTTCGCTGGAAGGCAGCGTGAATTGGGCGCCTGACCTGTGGGGGCTGGTCCGCCGTACGATCGAACAGAGCGCCGCCACCGCCCAGGCGAGCGAAGCCACGCTCGCCAATGCCACCCTGTCGGAGCAGACGGCGCTCGCCACCTCAGTGATCGGCCTGCGGATTAGCGACGCCAACATCGATCTGCTGCAGCACACGGTCGACGCCTATCAGGCGTATCTGCGCGTCGTTGCCGATCAGGACAAGGCTGGCACCGTGCCGCCGTCGAACCTGATTACCGCGCGCACCCAGCTCGAGAACGCGCAGTCCAGTCTGATCGCCCTGGGCGTCGCACGGGCCCAGTTCGCCCACGCGATTGCGGTGCTGGTCGGCAAGAATCCGGAAGAGCTGTCGATCCCTCACAGTACGGCGCTCCCGGCACTACCCACGATTCCGGCCGGGGTCCCCTCCACGCTACTGCAACGCCGGCCGGACATTGCCACCGCTGAGCGCCAGATGGCCGCGGCGAACGCGGCGATTGGCGTGGCCGTGGCGGCGTACTACCCGACCGTCTCGCTGTCGGCACTCGACGGCTTCACGCAGTCGCCGTTGGCCGGCCTGCTGCATATCGCGAATCACGTGTGGTCGCTAGGCGCGAATGCCAGCGAGACGCTCTTCGATGGCGGTGAGCGCAGCGCCGAGGTGGCCGCGGCGAGGGCGACGTACGAGGCAGCCGTGGCCAACTATCGCGGCACGGTGCTGAACGCATTTGAAAATGTGGAGAACGACCTTTCCGGGCTGCGGATTCTCGCCCAGCAAGCCGAAGTATTGGACAGCGCCGTGAGCGACGCGATTCATGGCACGGAGATCGCGTTCAACGAATACCAGGCCGGCACCGTGGATTACACCACCGTAGCCGTCGCCCAGACCACGCAGTTGAACGATCAGCAAACCGCGTTGAACGTCCGGCAGCAGCGCCTGCTCGATGCCGTGTCGCTGATTGGCGACCTGGGCGGTGGCTGGTCGGATAGCGAGCTGCACGACCCGCGCCGTTTCGGGGCGTCAGCAGGGAGCCCGTGATGGACCTCTGGATTCAACCATGCGCCCGATGCGCCGACCTCTACGGGCAGCCGGCAAGCGCCGCCCCGCACCGTGATCTCACGGTCAATGACGTCGGGGCGGTGAAGGATGCGCGAATCGAACAGCACTACACGTGTGTTCGGTGTCGCGCGGTGTTTGCGCGCATTCTGGCTGGGCCGCCGGCGAGGCAGATCTGGATGCTGTTGAACGCCGGGCAGCATTAGCGCGAGCTAAAACTTGCAAAAGGCGTCTACAAGCCTGTTGAAGGCACCGGCATTCGAAACATTCATCCCATGTGATGCGCCGGCGATGGTCTGTCGATCGGCATAGTCGATCCATTCAGTGAGTTTTTCGACGTTGTTGCGAAACATCCGGGGACTTTTTTGACCGTCGATCAGCAAGGTTCTGCACTTCACGTCGCGCGCTGTTTCCCGCGAATAGGCGGGCAACGGATCACGCAGCTGCTTGGGCAGCGTGCCCGCGTTGTCGATCGCCATGGTGCGGAACGCGCCCGGGCTCTTGCGCCATGATCCGGGCACGCTCACCGAATCGACGAACAGCTCCAGGCCCGCGTCGATCTGCTGGTTCTCGATGAGTTCAGCGACGCGCGCACGCAGCACATTGGTCGTGGCGGGGAGTGCCGCGTCCGGCATCCCGTCGATCTGCAGCGGACCGCCCGGGTCCGCGAGTGTCAGTGATTTCAGGAGCCGCGGATACTCGCGTGCGACATGAAACGCCACGCAGCCGCCGCGCGAATGTCCGACCAGATGCACGGGCCCAAGGTCGATCGCCTCGATGAACTCGGCCAGTTCGGCCACATGCGTCTGCCAGCTGAACTCGCCCTGGATGCAAGCCTCGCTTGCCGGCCAGTAGTGGCTCAGGCTCACCGAGATGCAGCGGAAATGCTGCGACAGAGCCGCAGTCTGCGCATTCCAGTAGCGGTAGTCGCAGAGCGAGCCGTGCACAAATACCAGCGGTTCGCCTTTTCCGCATTCGACGTACGGCACGCAGATGCCCGCTGCGATGGTCGCGAACTGTATTTCGGGGACGGCAAGAAGTGACAGATCGGTACGCGCGTTCATGGACTGGCTCCTTTGCGGCCACTATGCCCGATGTCGGCGCTTTGGAAAATCGCGTAATATTGATCGAATCTATCTGATTTTCTGATACCAACTCAAATTCTCAACCCAATTGAAAGCACTAGACCTCGACGTGATGACCATGATCGTCGCCGTCGCCGATACCGGCAACATCAGCCGGGCGGCGGAGGCCGTGCATCGCTCGCAATCGGCGGTAAGCATGCAGATCAAGACGCTTGAAACCGCGCTTGGCAAGCCGCTGTTCGTCCGCAAGCCGAGAAGCGTGGTGCCGACGCAGGACGGCGAAGTCCTGCTGGCCTACGCGCGCCGCATGCTCGCATTGCGCGACGAGGCGTGGGCTGCGGTGGTTCGGCCCGATGTGACCGGGCGCGTGAGCATCGGCGTGCCGGACGATTACGCCTCATCGCTATTGCCACCGATTCTGAAGAAATTTTCCGCGACGTATCCGAAGGTTGAGATTCAGGTCGTCGGTTTGCCAAGCGTTGCGCTCGCGCCGATGGTGAAAGATGGCTCGGTCGATCTGGTATGCGCGACGCGAATCAAAGGTTTGTCGGGGGAGTTCATCCGCTTCGAGCCGATGGAGTGGGCTGCGGCGCCGAGTGCCGATGAAATCTGGCGCGAGAGGCCGCTGCCGATCGCGGTGTTCCTGCCAGGCAGCGTGGCGCGGGAGAACGCCATTCGCAGTCTCGAACGCGCGAAGATTACTTACCGCACCTCGTATGAAAGTCCAAGTCTGCTCGGCCTGCTTTCCATGGCCGAGGCGGGCCTTGCCGTTGTGTCGCTGGCACGCTGTGCGGTGCCGTCGCACTTCGTGCTGCTGGGTCAAGCCCAAGGCTTGCCAAAGATCGACGCGCTTGAAATGGTTCTCGCGCGCAGCACCGGATCGAAGCGGCCCCCATGTGATTTTCTCGCGGAGAAGATTCTCTCCGAGTTAAGGCGCTAACCGAACGTAATCAGGCTGCTTGCCGGCCATCAGAACAATTGCGTCTGGCCGCTCATCAAGGTCGTGAAGTTATCGCGCAGCATCGGCAGGATAGCGTCAGCAACGGGCTGCAACTGGCGCGTCAGATAGTGTTCGTAATCAATCGCCGAGCGCAGCGTTTCCAGTGGTTCCGGCCCGGCCACCGTCATCACATAGCTGATCCATCCGCCGTTCTGATACTGCAAAGGCCGGCCTTGCTGGCGATTGAATTCGTCGGCCACCCGCGCCGCGCGCACATGCGGCGGCACGTTGCGCTCGTAGTCGCCAAGCGGTCTGCGCAAGCGTTTGCGGTAGACGAGCTGGTCGTCCAGCTTGCCTTCCAGCGTATCGCGCACATAGCCGCGCACATAATCCTGATACGGCTGCTGTTTGAAAATGCGCAGATAAAGCTCCTGCTGGAATTGCTGCGCAAGCGGCGTCCAGTCGGTGCGCACCGTTTCGAGCCCTTTGTAGACGACTTCTTCGCTGCCGTCGGGCAACACAGTCAGTCCGGCATAGCGTTTCTTGCTGCCTTCCTCCGCGCCGCGAACGGTCGGCATGAAAAAGCGCCGGTAATGCCGCTCGAATTGCAGTTCGAGCGCACTCTCGAGGCCGAAACGCTCCTGCAGATTCTGTCGCCACCACGCGTTGATATGCTCCACCAGCCCCCGGCCGATGCGGCTGGCGTCTTCCTCGCTGTGCGCGTGCCTGAGCCATACGAAGGTCGAATCCGTATCGCCGTAAATGACCTCGTAGCCCTCGGCCTGAATCAGCTTGCGCGTGGTGTGCATGATTTCGTGGCCGCGCATGGTGATCGAGGAGGCAAGACGCGGATCGAAGAAGCGGCAGCCGGTGGATCCGAGCACGCCGTAAAAGGCGTTCATGATGATTTTCAGGGCCTGCGAAAGCGGCTTGTTGTGCTCGCGCTTGGCGGTTTCGCGTCCCTGCCAGACCTGGCCGACGATCGACGGCAAACAATGGCGCGTACGCGAGAAACGCGCGCCGAGAAAACCCGGCACAGATTGCTCGTCGCCGGGATTCTGCATGCCTTCCACGAGACCCAGGGGGTCGATCAGAAAGGTGCGGATGATCGACGGATAGAGGCTCTTGTAGTCGAGCACCAGCACGGAATCGTAGAGGCCGGGCCGCGAGTCCATCACGAATCCGCCCGGGCTCGCGGCACCGGCCACATCGCCCAGATTCGGTGCGACGTAGCCCTGCCGATGCATCCGCGGCATGTACAGGTGCGTGAATGCCGCTACTGATCCGCCGCTGCGATCGGCAGGCAGGCCGGTGACCGACGCGCGCTCCAGCAGAAATGGCAGCAACTCGGTCTTCGCGAAGATGCGCGTGACGAGCTCGCAGTCTTTCAGGTTGTACTTGGCGAGCGCCGGTTTGTCCTCATCGAAACGACGCTGGATTTCGTCCATTCGCTGGTACGGATTGTCGATCGCCTTGCCTTCGCCCAGCACCGAGCGCGACACGTGTTCGAGACTGAACGACGGAAAACTCCACGTCGCGGAGCGCAACGCCTCGATACCGTCGATGATCAGGCGGCCGGCCGCACCGGCAAAAAAATGGTTCTTCGTGATGCCGTGTTCGCGCCATTCCATCACCGCGCCGCCGCGGCCGATCCGCAGCGGCACGCGATACTGTTCGGCATGCTGCTGCAACACACGCAGATCGAACTGCACGAGGTTCCACCCGATGATCGCATCGGGATCGTGCCGCTCGATCCACGCATTGAACTTATCGAGCAACTGTGCGCGTGTTTCGCAGTATTCGAGCGCGAAATCGAGTTCGCCGGCCTCGCCGTTGGGCGGCCCGAGCATATAGACCTGGCGCTGTCCGCAACCTTCGAGCGCGATCGAATAAAGCTCCGCGTGCGCGCTGGTTTCGATGTCGAGCGATACCAGTTTTAACGGTGGACGATAGCCCGTTGCCGGTTTCAACTCGCTGTTCAGAAGCGGTCCACCATCGCGGGACTCGCCACCGAACCAAACCGGCGCGGTGATGAAGCGCTCCATCATGTAGCGTTCGGGCGGGAAGATGTCGGCTTCATACACGTCGACGCCGCCTTGCTTCAAACGTTTCTCGAACCCCGTCAATTGCCGGTATTGAGGACAGTAAAGCCCCATGACCGGCCGACGCTGGAAGTCGCACAATTCGAGCGGACGCAGATCGAGTGGCGCCTCGCGGCGCAGAACCGTTTCGGCGCGCTCGGCCTGCACGGCCGGGATGAACGCCACTGACGGCTGAGGGCGCAGGCGAACGTGACGAGGCCCGCTGTCTGTTGCCAGCCAGAAATCGACTTCCGTGCCGGCGGGCGTATCCCGCCAATGCCGGGTCAAAATGAAACCCTGTTCAAGCTCAGTCAAACTGCCACCTTTAAACGGCCATCGTCAACGCCTTGCGCGATTTTACCGTCATGCGTTTGTGGGTGCGTGTGTGGATGCTGTATGGGTGCATTTGTGGGCGCCGTCATGAGCATGGCCGTGAGCGTGGCCATGCAGGCTGGATGCAGCCGCGCCGCGTAGTCTGTATGATCGTTTTGCAGCGCGTCCTTCGGTGCAAACCATGCGCCGGTCAGTCTATCAACAACGGAGTGAACGAAATGACATTGGGTAAGTTTGTTGTGGTGGTCGCCGTTGCAGCAGCCAGCCTGGGTGCCCAGGCGCAAGTCGCCGGTACGCAGCCCCTGAGCGTCACGGTGGAGCAGTCCAACGCGCTCCTGAGCGGCTGGAGTGCGAAGAAAAGCATTCTCGGCAAAGCGGTATACAACGATCAGAACGAGAAGATCGGCTCGATCCGCGATCTGGTGATCGCGCCGGATGGATCGCTGTCGGCCGCTATCGTTTCCACCGGTGGTTTCCTCGGCGTGGCGTCGCATGACGTAGCCGTACCGATCGCCGCGCTCGATATTCGCGCGGGGAATTTCTATCTGGCGGGTGCAACGAAAGACGCGTTGAAGGCGACGCCTGAGTTCCAGTACAGCAAGGTGCAGGCGCCGCCGAAGCCTAAAAAGCTGACCGGGCAGTAATGGCTGTTATCTGCTGAATCGCCGGTAGCGTTGCTTCAACGGCGCTTGCCGGTGTCGCGATAACAGACCAGCGGCGCACGCGATACGAATTGTTTAACAGCCCCTTTCGTATTCGCCGCGCCGCACCGGTATTTGCTACGTCATGTAAAGCTTATCGCAGCAGGCCTATCAGGCTTCCAGCGCGAGCGTGGCGAAGCTGCCGAGCCAGTGCTCGCCCATATAGTCGCCGGCCACGTGAGCCAGTGCGCTTGCGAGGTGGCGTTCAGCCGAATCGAACAGCACAGTACGGCGTGCATCGCCGGCGGGCAGCGCGCGTGCCAGTGAGCGCTGACACCACGCGCGGCTCAGGTTCAGGCCGTCGAGGTGAGCGATCTTGCCGTCGGTGCGATCGGCCACGGTAACCGGTTCGAACAGTGTGGCGGGCTTCTTCGCACCGAGATTGGGCAAGAAGCGGCCAAACCATTCGACGAACTGCGCGGGCGGCAACACGCGCCGCATCAATTCCGCTTCCATCAGCGAGGGCGAGAGAAACTCGTCGCCAGCGGGCTCCCATGCCTGACAGGCGACGTCGTTCAGAAACCAGCGTTCCGCCGTATTCACCACCAGGGCCTCGAGCGATTCACGCGAGGTTTGACGCGCGAAATCGAGCGTGAGCGCCAGCGCGAACGCCATATTGAAGTGCGTTCCCACGCGCAACGGGTACGTTGCTTTCGGCAAAAAGTCTTCGAAGCGTTCGACGAACGTCTCGGTGAGCGGCGCAAAAGTTTTCGACCAGCGCGCCGCTTGCGAGAGCTTCAGCGAATCGAGTTGCGCGCTGAGCGCGAGCAGCCACGCCCAACCATACGGACGCTCGAAACCGCGATTGTGCGGCAGATCGAGATACGCCCGTTCGGCCGCCACGTTCGCCTCGGTGAAATGCTCGTCGACCACCGCGACGATGCGTTCCGCTTCGGGCAGATCAGGAAAACGTTCTAGCAGATGCAGGATCAGCCAGTAGCCGTGCACGCACGAATGCCAGTCGTAGCTGCCGTAGAAAATTGGATGCAGCGCGCGCGGGCCCTGCACATCTTGCGGACCGGCGAGCGAATGAGTCAGCTTGTTCGGATACTCGCGCGTGAGGTGAGCCAGCGCGAGATTGGCGAATTTGGACGCCAGTGCGGGAGTAAGTTGAGCGGTCATCGGGCACCTCGTCAAATACGGCAAATACGGCAAATAAGGAATACGCAGAGAAATAGCAGTATGGTATTGACCGCCAGCAATAGTAAAGCGGTCGGTCAATGCCGGGCCTGGCGCAACCAGCGGTCGTTGCGAGTGCGATCGCGAGGCGACCCGTCACGAAGTGCGGGTGATGTTATCGGGTAAACGCGGGGGGACGTAAAGGGGGGACCGGAGAGGCCAGCCCCTCATAGGGCGATGCAGCGCAAGCGCATCTCACGGCGCGTGGGGGGCGCGGCGCTTTCAATAGTGGCTGCGTTGCCACAGTGTTGACGGCGCTTCGAGCAGATGACGCACGCCCGCGCGCTCGAACGCGCGATCCGCAGCTGCCGACACGCGCTCGAGGATGTCCCCTTCGTCGACCGACAGCACCCGGTAGTTCTCCATCAGAATCCTGCCGCCGATCATCGTCATGCACACGTCGCCGGCATTCGCGAAGCAGGTGACGCGATGAACGGGCATGTTCAACGGCATGAGGTGCGGTTTGTACAGGTCGACCAGAATGATGTCGGCCTGCTTGCCCACTTCGAGAGAGCCCAGTTCGTGGTCGAGCGACAACGCTTTGGCTGCGTCGATCGTGACCATTTCGAGCACCTTGCCATGCGGCAGGACGTCCGGGTCGCGAAAATGACGGCGGTGGTAATGCATGCATTGCCACATGTGGCGGAACATGTCGTAACCGCGATCGGGCGCCGCGCCATCCGAGCCGATCGCCACCGTCACGCCGGCATCGATGAGTTCCGGCACCGGGCAGCGGCCGATGATCGACATGATCGCGCTCGGGTTGTGCACGATCGAGGCGCCTGTTTCGACGCACGCCGCGATATCCGCGGCGGTGAGATCGATGGCATGCGACATGAACGACTTCGCGTTCAGCAGGCCCAACTCGCGGTGCGCGAAATCCAGCGTGCCGGCGCGATGACCGTCCTGCGTCAGGCTGAGACCGCGTTCACGGGCCAGTGCCATATATCGTCCGGCCTCGCGCCGGAAGACGGGTTCGTGCGCGGCGTGCTCGGGATAGTGCTGCGGGGCATAGACGGGCAGCGTCAGCGCAATCTGGATGCGACCGTTGGCATCGCCATGGCATGCATCGATGATGTCTTTGCAAACGTCGTACATCTGTGCGAAATCGACGTCGCGGGTCACGCTGCCGTTCGCGCCGTGCCGCGTGTAGGCGCGCGGTTCGGGCGGACGCGACGGGCCGACCGCGACAATCGAGCGGGTGCCGGTTCTGACCACCGCATCGCAATGACGCCGCGCGTACACCGGATCGTCGACGCGCATGATCGAATCGCCGCCGCCGAGCAGCGACACGCCTGTCGTCACGCCCGCCTTGAGGCGCTCCAGTGCCGCAAGATGCGATTCCATTTCCCAGAACGTTTCGTCCGATGCGCGCGTATAGATCGCCTCGCATGCCGCCGACCACGCGTCGTCGTTCGCGCCGCCGATCGTCCTGAGCATGGCGTGCCCGGCATGGGCGTGTGCATCGATCAGGCCAGGCAACACGGCTTTGCGGCGCGCGTCGATCACGCGATCTGCCTGGTATTGCTGCGCGAGCGCGTCGGTCTCGCCGACGGCGACGATGCGATCGCCCTTGATGGCGACCGCGCCGTCGTCGATGACACGGCGCGCGGGATCGACTGTGATGACGCAGCCGTTTTCGATCAGGACGTCGACCTGTTGCTTATCGTTCATATGCGGACTCTTCTTGTGGGGTGCTCGCGCGCTGTCACGCCGGGTCGACCAGTTCGCCGTTACGCGCGACGATGCGGCCGTTGGCCATAACCAGCTTGCGCACGGGTCGCGCCACGACGGCATGCGCGACGGATTGCGCATCCACCAGCACGAGGTCCGCGCGTGCGCCGACGCGCAGCCCGTAGTCGACGAAACCGCAGCCTTGCGCGGCGGCATCGCTCACGCAGTCGAATGCGATCGCGAGGTCGTCGTCGCGCCGCAAGTCGTAGCGCATGCCGATCAGCATCGCTCGTTCGAGCATGTCAGGCACGCCATACGGCGACCACGTGTCGCGAATGCCATCGTTGCCGCCGAAAATCGTAACGCCCTTGTCCCTGCAAACCTTCAGCGGCGGAACAGGGCGAGAAGGCGGCGCGCTGGTCAGCAACGCCACGCGCAGATGCGCGAGCCGTTCGAGCAGCGCGTCGCGTTCGCGCTCCGGCAATGCGCCGAGGCAGAACGCGTGACTGACGACAACCTGGCCCTGCATGCCCATCGCCTCGACGCGATCGAGCAGCAATTTCAGCGTGAATGCGCCGATTTCACCCGGCTCGTGCAGATGGATATCGATCGGCTTGCGATAGCGTTCCGCCAGCGCGAAGGTGGCGTTTAGCGACGCCGCGGGATCGCCGTCGATCACCGCGGGGTCGAGCGCGCCGAGGACGTCGGCGCCTTCGGCCAGCGCGCTGGCAAGCAGTTCGACCGTGCCGGGACGGATCAGCATCCCCGATTGCGGAAACGCGACGATCTGCATGTCCAGCACATCACGCAGGGTCTGCCGCGTGCTGAGCACGCCCTCGACGTAACGCAGCTGCGCGTCGGTATCGACGTCGACGTGGGTGCGCAGGCGCGTCGTGCCTGCCTGCACGAATGCTCGCGCCAGCGCGAGTGACTGGCTGGCCGAATCGTGTCCCGACGTGCTGCGCCATTCGCGCTCGTTGTTGATGCGGTCGACGAGCGTGGGTCCAACCTCGTTGCGATACCAATGCAGGCCCCAGTGGCTTTTGTCGAGATGCGTGTGCCCTTCGACGAAACCCGGCAGCAGCAGCGCACCGCCGCCGTCTTCGAGCACGGCGCCAGGTTGTGCTTCGACGTGAGGCCCGAGCGCCTCGATGCGACCGTCACTGACCGATACGGAAACCTGCTGGCCGTCAGCCAGCCGTACATTGGAAAGAAGAAGAGAGCGAGTCATGGAGGTCATGCCGATTCGACGGAGGTAGCGAAACGGGCCCGCAGCGCGCGCTGCGCGGCGCTGATTGCGATGAACACCGCTGCGTTGGCGAACAGCGCGACGAGGCCCGTGTTGATGGAGGTGAAGGCGATGGGTGCGGCCGGGAATACGGAGGCCAGCGTCATGCCGCGCCAGTTCACCAGCGCCAGCACGACCGCACCCGCGAAGATGCCGCCGAATGCCGCCTCGCGGGTGCCGAACGGGCGCTTGAGGAAACTCGAGGCGAGCATGGGCAACAGTTGCGTCAGCAGGCTCGACGAGAAGATCGCGAGCGCAACGAAGTTCGAGCCGCCATGCAACACGAAGTAGACGACGACCAGCGTGAACAGCGGCAACGCGATTCGTGCAACGCGCGCGACTTCGCGGTCGCTCGCTTGCGGTGCGAAGCCTTCGCGGTAGATGTTGCGTGCAATCATCGTCGACGCATTGAGCATGATCAGCGAGCCTGGCACGAGTGCCGTAAGCAGACCGGCGCCGCCGACGATCCCCACGAACCACGACGGGAAAGTCTGCTTGACGAGCCGCAACAGCGCGAGATCGGTCTGCGCGCCTTCGAGTCCGTGCACGGTCAGTACCGCCGCGAAACCGACGAGGAACAGGAACGCGATCAACACCTGATAGAGCGGCATCAGCATGGTGTTCTTGCGCAGTGCCGAGGCGTCGCGTGCCACGTAGACGGCCGTGAAGCCGTGCGGGTACAGGTAGTAGCCAAGCGATGTCAGCAGGAGCGTGGAGTTGTACCAGCTCAGATTGAAGCCGCGCTCCGGCATGCGCAACAGTTCCGGATGCACGGCGTCGATACGCGCGAACATCTCACCGAAGCCGCCGAAGTAGTGTAGCGGCAAATACGTACCGAGGAAAATCGCGAGGCCGAGGATCAGCACGTCCTTGAAAATCGCAATGCTCGCCGAACCGTGGATGCCCGAGACGCTCATGTACACGACCATCAGGCTCGCGCTGATCCAGATGGCGGTGTCCTGCGAAATCAGGCCATATGACATCTCGGAGACGATGATGCCGAGGCCGCGCAACTGGATGATCAGCAGCGACACCATCGCGAAGACGGCCACCACCGACACCAGCACGCCGATGGCGCGGCTGTCGTACTTCGACGCGAAATAATCGGCGAACGACACCAGGCGATGTTCCTTTGCGTAGCGCCAGATGGCGGGCAGCATCCAGTAACCGATCACGTACGCGAGGCACCCGTACGACAGGATATAGAAAGCCGGCACGCCCTTGCTATAAGTCCAGCCACTCGCGCCGAGAAACGAGAAGGTCGAGAAAGCCTCGCCTGCCATCAGCAGGAAGGTGAGCAGCGATCCGAAGCCGCGCCCGCCAACCGCCCATTGTTCCAGGCTGAGCGTCTTGCCGCGACGCGCATAGAGGCCGACCGCCAGTGCAAAGATGGCGAACAGAACGATGATGATCAATGCCGGATTCATTGGCGGTCTCCCACCGGCGCGCTCGCCTGTGCGGCCTCGTCACGACTGTCGAGGTAAAAGATGTAGGCGAGAATGGCGGCCGTGGCGGCCATCCAGAGCAGATTCCACACGAGCAGAAACGGCAGGCCGAACAGGAGCGGCGTAGCGGCGGCGAGCGTGCCACCCGAATAGATGCCGACGAACGGCAGGGCGGCCAGCAGAATGCGAAGTTTCATTTGAGCCCTCCCTGTGCCGATGCCCGCGAGCGGCATCCACCAACTGCACTCAACAGCGTCTTGTTCATACCTGTCTCCGGAAAGTTGTCTAGTCATGATGGTTCTTTTGGGTGATCTTATCCATCTTGTCTGGCATTCAAAAATTAAATGTTTAAATGCCTGCCAGTGCAAAATCGAATACCTCGGGCGTGGATAGAAGGCGTGAACTGCTGTGATCTGCCGCGGCCCGCATGCGATTGCCAGCCTGCCTGATGCGTGATAGAAGTCAGCGTCGGCATTCAAAGATCAAATGGTTCGATGAAACCCAACGCTAAAGCACGCACACCGTTGTTCGATCTGGATCTGCTGAAGGCCATCGTCATGGTGGCCGATTGCGGCACCTTTACGGCGGCTTCCGCGCGGCTGCATTCCACGCAGTCCACGGTGAGCCAGAAAGTGCGGCGCCTGGAGGAGATGGCGGGGCACAAGCTGCTTGAGCGAGGCAGCCGCGACGTGAGTCCGACCGACGCCGGCGCAACGCTGCTCGCTTACGCGCGTCGGATGCTTGCTCTGAACGATGAAATGATCGAGGCGCTGTCGGGCGCGACCGTGGGCCTGACGGTGCGGCTGGGCGTACCGGAAGATTTCGTCGGCGGGCCGACCACGCATATGCTCGCCGCGTTCAATCGCAAGCATCCACAGGTGAAGCTGGAAGTGACCAGCGGATTGAGCCGCGACCTGGGCAATAGCTATGATCGCGGCGAACTCGATTTGATCATCGTGAAGCAGCGGCGTAACAGCCGCGAGTCAGTCGCGTGCTGGCCGGAGCAATTGAGGTGGATCGACAGTGCGAAGAACCCATCGATCCAGCTCGACCCGATTCCGATTGTCGCGTTCCCGCCGCGCGGACTGTACCGTGATGACATGACCCACGCGATCGAAGGGCTCGGGCGCCGCTGGCGCATGAGCTTCATCAGTTCGAGTCTGAGCGGAATCCAGGCGGCCGTCGCCGATGGTCTCGGCATCAGTCTTCTGCCGGCGCGCGCGGTGACGGCCGATCATGTCGTGCTGACGCCGAAAAGCGGGCTGCCTTCAATCGAAACGATGGATATCGCGCTGCTTCATCGGCCGACGGCCGATGCCGTCGTCAAGGAACTTGCGCGTGCGTTGGCACGCATGTTCGGGCCGCAGCGGCGGTGAGACACTGCCGCCCTCAAAACAACTCTCGAATCCGGTGATACATCATCCCAAGTTCGAGCGCCGGCCCGCGCAATGCGGGACCGCCCGGAAAACGCGCGTGTCGCAACTGAGCGAACAGATCGAATGCCGCTGTCTCGCCAGCCATGGCCTTCGCAATGACCCGCCCGGCAATTCCGGTCAGCGCCACACCATGCCCCGAAAAGCCCTGCACGTAGAAGTAATTCGGATCGATCGAGCCAAAATCCGGCGCGCGATTGCGTGTCACGTCGACAAAACCGCCCCACGCATAGTCGATTCGCACGTCCGCCAGTTGTGGGAACACGCCGATCATGCGCTTGCGAATCTCTTCGCCGAGTTGCACGGGCGAGGCGCCGGTGGAACTTGCACGTCCGCCGAATAGCACACGATGGTCGGCGGACAGACGGAAGTAGTCGAGGAAGAAGTTGTTGTCGCAAATCGCCTCACGTCCCGCGATCAGCGCGTCGGCGCGCGCTTTGCCAAGCGGTTCCGTGGCGACGATGTACGACGCGATCGGCGCAATGCGCGCGGCCACGGGCGCGGGCAACACGTCGCCGATCGTCGCATTGCCACACGCGGCGACGAAGCGGCAGCGCACTTCGCCCGTCGCGGTGCGTGCGATGGGCTTCGCGCCGCGTACGACTTCGATCACCGGCGAATGCGCGAACAGCTGCGCGCCTTCACGACGCGCGGCATCGGCGAGACCGAGGCAGTATTTGAGCGGATGCAGATGGCCGGAAAACGGGTCGTAGACACCAGCCAGATAGCGCTTTGACGCAACCCGTGCACGGACTTCGTCGGTATCGAGCCAGCTCAGTTTTGTGTAGCCCCAGCGTTGCGAGGCCGAGTCCATCCACGCCCGCAGATTCGGCACGCGCTTCGTTTTGGTCGCGACCGTCAGATAGCCCGCGGTGAAATCGCAATCGATGCCGTAGCGTTCGATACGTTCGCGCACCAATGCCACGCCGTCCACCGACATGGCCCACGCGGCGCGCGCACCGTCGAGGCCGAGTTGCCGTTCGATGATCTCGTCTTTCGCGAAACCCACCAGCGTCTGCCCACCGTTGCGGCCC
Organism: Paraburkholderia fungorum; assembly: GCF_046027215.1. GTDB lineage: Bacteria > Pseudomonadota > Gammaproteobacteria > Burkholderiales > Burkholderiaceae > Paraburkholderia > Paraburkholderia fungorum_D. The sequence goes on from NZ_JAQQEN010000002.1 coordinate 473,113, forward strand.
GACGCGCCCCAACCCGGCCGGTGTGCGTCGAGCACGATCACCGACAAACCGCGCGCCCGGCATTCCAGCGCCACCGACAAACCCGAGAAGCCCGCGCCGATCACGCAGACGTCGGCATCCAGCGTGCCTTCGAGCATCGGATCGTCGACGAGCGGACGCGCCGCGCTCGCTTCGTAGTAGGAGTTGGCGATCAGCGCATCGGCGCGGCGGTCGAGCGTGTTAAAGCCGGGAGTGGGAGCATTCATCAAAGCAGGTCCTTCAGTCGATACCAGGCCATCGCAAGCACGAGGGCAGGGGTGCGCAGTGTAGCGCCGCCACGGAAGTCGCGGTGACGAATCTTGCCGAACAGATCGAAGCGCGATGCCTGGCCATTGATCGCCTCGGCGATCAGTTTGCCGGCGAGCCCGGTGGTGTTCACGCCGTGCCCGGAAAAGCCCTGGGCGAAATACATCGTAGGCGACAGGCGGCCGAAATGCGGCGCGCGATTCATCGTGATGTCCACGAAACCGCCCCACGCGTAGTCGATTTTGACATCGTCGAGTTGCGGGAAGGTCTTCAGCATATCGCGGCGCATGGCTTCGCCGAGGTTGCGCGGCGCGAAGGTCGAATAGCTGACCTTGCCGCCCCACAGCAGGCGGTGATCGGGCGAGGGGCGGAAATAATCGAGCACGAAGCGGCTGTCGCACACGGCGGCTTTGGCGGGCATCAGCGCTTCGGCACGGTCGGGGTCGAGCGGTTCGGTGGCGATCACGTAGGTGCCGACCGGCATGATTTTGCGCGCGAGCTCCGGCGCCAGTTTGCCGAGATAGGTATTGCAGGCAAGCACGACGAATTGCGCGTGCACCTTGCCGCGCGCGGTTTCCACCACATGCCGGCCATTTTCCTCGCGCAGCGCGGTGACGCAGCTGTCTTCGAAAATCCGGGCACCGGCGGCGCGTGCCGCACGCGCGAGGCCCAGCGTGTAATTCAACGGATGCAGATGGCCGCTGTCCGCGTCGAACAATCCGCCCAGATAGCGTGACGATTGCACGTAGGCGTTCAGGCCGTCCGTGTCGACATACTGAAAGCGCTCGTAGCCGAAGCGCCGTTGCGCTTCATCGCGCCATTTTTGCAGCACGTCCGTATCGCGCGGCTTGTTTGCCGCGGTCAGATAGCCGATGGTCAGGTCGCAGTCGATCTGATGCTTCTCGACGCGCTTCCTGACGATATCCAGGGTTTCGAGCCCCATGTCCCAAACACGCTTCACGTCGTCCGCGGGCATGAAATTCGCGAACGTGTCGATATCGCAGGCAAAGCCGCCGATCAACTGGCCACCATTGCGGCCGCTCGCCGCCCATCCAACTTTCGATGCTTCGAGCACCGCGACCGAATGGCCGCGTTCAGCGAGATTCAGCGCGGTCGAGATGCCGGTGAGGCCGGCGCCGATCACGCAGACATCCACACTCAGCGTGTCTTCGAGTGGCGGATGACGGGTGCTGTCGTTGGCGGTTGCTGCGTAATACGAGGCAACGTGAGGCTGATTCGAGAATGCGAGCATAGACAGGAGCAGGACACACACAGGAGACCCGAGCGCGTGGCACCCGGTAAAGCAGGGCCACGCGTTCGAGCGGTACGGATTAGAACGAGTAGATGAACTGCGTCGCGAGCAGGTCGTTGGACTTGCCATACGAACCGTCGTTCTTCAGGAACACCTGTTTGTTCGCCCAGTCGTGGCGATATTCAACCTTGACCGTGATCTGCTGGGTCGGATAGAACAACAGATCGAGCGAGACGTCCTGACGGGTGGCGCCCTTGCACTCGAAGCCGAGACCGCCGTTGGCCTGCGAATTGGCGAGGCAATCCGCGCCGATGCCGAAGCCGTTGGCGGTGTCCATGCCGTTCCCATTCAGCGCAATGCCACCACCGCCGCCGCCGTTCTTGCTATCGACGAGCAGGTCATAGCGTACCGTCGCGCCCATGCGGCCCACTACCGGCAGCGTGAACTTGCGGTGCGCGAGCAGGGACAGGCCGTACCACTGCGCCTGGCCGCCGTTGTACGCGCCGTTCTGCTGCTGGCCGTAGTCGACTTCGGCGTTGTACTGCACGTCGGCGAGCGTATAGGTAAGGTCGGCTTCAGTGAAGAAGAACGTACCGCCCGCGCTCGGCGACTGGCCGCCTACGCCGTAGCTGACCGCGCCGTTTGCGTTGATCGAGCTAGGCAAGGTCTGACGGCCGATATTGAACGAGCCGCCCACATCGAGTGCGCTGGACCACGTGTAGTCGGTGCGCGCCGTGAAGGTCGGGATCTTGTTGCTGGTCGTGATCGGATCGCCCAGTGCATTGGTGCCCGTCTGCGTGATTGCGCCGAACGTGCGGTACTGTTCGTTGCCGAGGAAGAACTTCCACGCCCAGTTGCCCGCCGTGTAGTTCGCCCCCGCCCCGATGTAGCTGCCCGGATCCGAGAAGTCATACAACAGGTTGTGCGTGAGCGTCAGCATCTGGTTCGATTGCTGGACTTCGTAGCCGCCGAAGCTCGGAATCAAACCCGCCACGAACGTCGTGGTCGCCGTGATCGGCACATTGACCACGGCCGTATTCAGGATGTTGTTGCCGATGTCGCCATGCGAGTTCTGCAGCAGCGTAATACCGTTGCCGCGGTTCGGCATGAGGGTGATCTCGGCGGACGGCGCCATCGGGCCGACACCGAAGGTCTTCTTGATGTCGAGGTACAGATCGCCGAACGTGCTGTTGAAGTAGTTGTAGGCGCTTTCGTGGTTCGCGAACAGGAACGACGAACTGCTCTGCGCGCGGTTATAGATGTAGGTCGGATCGATATAGCCCGTCACCGACAATCCCGCGATCGGCCCGGTCTGCGCCGCGTCTTCCAGCGAATCGACCTTCAGCTGCTGATTCGCGATCTGCTGCTTCATGGCCGTGACGTCGTCGTTGGTCAGCGTGGCCTGCGCGCGGCCGTAGTCCGGCGACGACACGTCGAGCGGCGCGGCCACCACCGCCGGGGCAGGGGCGGTCGTAGCCGCCGCTGCTTCAGGTTTTGACGCTACCTCCGAACGCAACTGCTTCACCTCCTTTTGCAGCGCGTTGAGTTGGGCCTGTAGCGCCTTGATCTGGTCGCTGGTGGTATCCGCCATGGCAAAGCCAGGCAGACTCCCCGCCACCAACAGACAGATAAGCTTCATTCTCATGCAAATTCTCCTTATTGGTCGTATTCGTATTGCAATGGGCTTCTTATGCGCGAGCCGTATCGAGCGATTTCCGTACGACGGCGGGTTGTGGTGCTGACGGCAAGGGGTCGGCGGCTTCGGCGAGAGCGAAGGCCATCTGCATGTCGCGGTTGCGTTTGCGTTCGCGAAGCTGCATCCAGCGATTGACGGCGATCACGCCGATCGTCACGGTGGTGATGAAGATCGTGGCAAGCGCGTTCATTTCCGGATTGAGGCCGAGACGCACGCGTGAGAACACCACGAGCGGCAGGGTGGTCGAGCCCGGGCCGGAGAGGAACGCGGAGAGCACGAGGTCGTCGAAAGACAGCGTGAACGACAGGAGCCAGCCTGACATCAGTGCCTGCGAGATCAGCGGCAGCGTGATCAGGAAGAACACCTTGAACGGCGTCGCGCCGAGATCGAGTGCGGCTTCTTCGAGCGACTTGTTCAGTTCCTTCACCCGCGACTGCACGATGATCGCCACGTACGACACGCACAGCATCACGTGGCCGATCCAGATCGTGAAGAGGCCACGGCCCTTTGGCCAGCCGAGCATCTGTTCGAGCGCGACGAACAGCAGCAGCAGTGAGATGCCCTGAATGACTTCAGGAATCACGAGCGGCGCGTTGATCATGCCGGCAAACAGCGTGAAACCGCGAAAGCGTCCGAAGCGGGCGAGCACGAAACCGGCCCACGTTCCGATCACCACCGAGGCGCATGCGGTCAGCAGGCCGATCTTCAGCGAAAGCCAGGCGGCGCTGAGCAATTCACCGTCCTGCAGCAGCGCGCCGTACCATTTGAGCGAAAAGCCGGACCAGACCGTGACGAGCTTCGATTCGTTGAACGAATACACCACCAGGCTGATGATCGGAATGTAGAGAAACAGAAATCCGAACGTCAGCACGCTATTGGAAAGCGTCTTATTAGGCTTGATCATTTCGCGCCCTCCAGTTCCTTGACCTGGTAGTACTGGAACACGGCCATCGGCACGAGTAGCAGCAGAACCATGGCGACGGTGACAGCGGATGCCATCGGCCAGTCCATATCGTTGAAGAATTCATCCCACATCACGCGGCCGATCATCAGGGTGTCGGCGCCGCCGAGCAGTTCAGGGATCACGTACTCGCCTACCGCCGGAATGAACACCAGCAGACTGCCGGCGATGATGCCGTTCTTCGACAACGGCAAGGTGATGCGCGTGAAGGCGGTCCACGGTTTGCAGCCGAGGTCGTACGCGGCTTCGAGCAGCGTCAGATCCATCTTGACCAGGTGCGCGTACAGCGGCATCACCATGAACGGCAGGTACGAATAGACCATGCCGATATAGACGCCCACATCCGTGTGATAGAGACGCAACGGCGAATGAATCATGCCGATCGCCATCAGTGTGTGATTGAGCAGCCCGTCGTCCTTCAGAATGCCGATCCATGCGTACACGCGAATCAGGAACGACGTCCAGAACGGCAGCATCACGCCCATCATCAGCAGGTTGCGCTTCGTGGGTTCCGAGCGCGCGATGTAATACGCAATCGGATAGCCGATCAGCAGGCAGAAGAAAGTCGATACCGCGGCCATCTTCAGCGAACTGATGTACGTCGCCACGTACAGATCGTCCTGCAGCAGGAACGCGTAGTGACTGAGCTGCATCGCGAAGTGCACCATGCCGTCCTTGACCGTCACGAGATCCGTGTACGGCGGAATGCCCAGGCGCAGATCGGCGAAGCTGATTTTCAGCACCAGCACGAACGGCAACGCGAAGAACACCGTGAGCCACAGGAACGGCACACCGATCACGGTGGAGCGGCCCGAAGGCACCAGCACCGCAAGGCGTTTCTTCAGTGAGCCGAGCAGACGGCTGCCGGACGGCGCGCCGAGCGCCGCGGGGGAGGGGGTAGGGGGATTTCTCATTGCGTCAGCACCACGCCGCTCGCCGGCGACCAGTAGACGAACACGTCGTCGTTATAGGAAGGCGCACCTTCGCTCATCAGGTGCGAGCTGGAGAGATTCGACACCACCGTCTTGCCGCTCGGCAGACGCACGTGGTAGAGCGAATAGCTGCCCATGTACGCGACATCCGCGACCACGCCGCGTGCCCAGTTGTGCGGGTTCGTGGGCTTGTCGAGCGACACCTTCACGCGCTCGGGGCGCACGGAGATACCCACCGGCATGCCGAGCGGGCCGGTAATGCCGTGGCTTACGTAGATGCGCGATTCAAGAGCTTCGCTTTCGACGAAGATATGGTCCGGTTCATCCGCCACCACGGTGCCTTCGAACAGGTTGGTCGAGCCGATGAACTCCGCCGAGAAGCGGCTATTCGGAAACTCGTAGACCTGGCTCGGCGAGCCGATCTGCACGATGCGGCCTTCGCTCATCACTGCGAGGCGGCCGGCCATCGTCATGGCTTCTTCCTGATCGTGCGTGACCATCACACAGGTCACGTCGACTTTTTCGATGATGTTGACCAGTTCGAGCTGGGTCTTCTGGCGGATCTTCTTATCGAGCGCCGACATCGGTTCGTCGAGCAGCAGCAGCTTGGGGCGCTTGACGAGCGAGCGGGCCAGCGCCACACGCTGCTGCTGGCCGCCCGAAAGCTGATGCGGCTTGCGCTGCGCGTATTTGCTCATCTGCACGAGATGGAGCGCATCGGCGACGCGTTCCTTGATCTCGTTCTTCGGTGTGCCTTCCTGCTTGAGGCCGAAGGCAATATTCGCTTCGACGCTCATGTGCGGGAACAGCGCATACGACTGGAACATCATGTTGACCGGCCGCTTGTACGGCGGCATCGCGGCGAGATCTTCGCCATCGACGTAAATGCGCCCGGACGTCACCGTCTCGAGGCCTGCAAGCATGCGCAGAAGCGTGGACTTGCCGCAGCCGGAGCTGCCGAGCAGGGCGAACAGTTCGTTCTTCGCGATGCTCAGGTTGACGTTATCGACAGCAGTGCTGTCGCCGAATTTCTTTACGACATTTTCGATGCGGACAAACTCGTCCGATTTCGTTTTAGTCGTCGCCGCGGGGCGGGCCATCTGGGTGGCGCCGGCTGCGCTATTTAAGGTCGTCGATTTCATGATGTAACCATTCCTTGCGGATCGCGGGCGCAAGTGTCTCCATACGAGGCGCGGGAAGCGGCTCGCAAGTGCGCTGCGATCGGGAAACATGGGACTGCGCGCGGCTGTGACTTCAAAAGCGCGCAGGCTGACTACCGTTACTGCTATTCATGCGCTCAGGGTTCGAGCGATCCCTGAGCGCGGAATCGATATTTATCTGATTGGCTTGATTAATGGCCGGTTTTAAGCTGCGCCCAAAGACGGTTTTCAAGGCGCAGAATATCGGTCGGCATCGGCTTCATCAGCGTCATTTTGCTCAACACGTCATCGCCCGGATAAACGGTCTTGTCCTGTGCGACAGCCGGTGTCACGAACTGGCGCGCGGCCTTGTTCGCGGTCGGGTAGAACACTTCGTTGGTGATCGCGGCATTGACCTTCGGGTCCGAGATGTAGTTGATCCATTTCAGCGCGGCTTCAGGATGCGGCGCGTCTTTCGGGATCACCATCACGTCGAACCACAGCAGACCGCCTTCCTTCACGTTCGAGAATTTGACCTGGTACGAACGCTTGGCTTCCTCGGTGCGGCGGCTTGCGATGCCGACGTCGCCCGACCAGCCCACGGCGACGCACACGTCGTTATTGGCGAGGTCGTTGATGTAGCCCGACGAGTTGAATTGGGTGATATAAGGGCGGACTTTCTTCAGCACGTCGAACGCAGCCTGATAGTCGGCGGGGTTCGTGCTGTTCGGATCCTTATGCATGTACTGCAGCGTGGCAGCGAAGACGTCGACGGCCTGGTCGAGGAACGACACGCCGCAGCCTTTCAGCTTCGACAGATTGGCCGGATCGAATACGAGCGCCCAGCTATCCACCGGTGCATTGGCACCGAGCGCCTTTTGCACGGCTTGAACGTTGTAGCCGATACCGTCGGTGCCGTAGGCCCAGGGCACACCGTACTGGTTGCCCGGATCGGCGTCGCCAATCATCTTCATCAACACGGGGTCGAGATTCGAGAGGTTCGGCAACTTCGATTTGTCGAGCTTCTGATACACGCCAGCCTGAATCTGCTTGGCCATGTAGTTCGACGTCGGCACCACGACGTCGTAGCCGGAGCTGCCCGCGAGCAGTTTGGCCTGCAACGTGTCGTCGCTGTCGTAGTTGTCGTACTTGACCTTGATGCCGTCCTGCTTTTCGAAGTTCGGAATCGTGTCCTTCGCGATGTAGTCCGACCAGTTGTACACGTTCAGTTCCGTGTCGGCCGCAAGGGCCGGCGTAACCGACAGCGCCGCAAAGCCGGTGAAGGCGAGAAGCGCGGCCCCCGCGACCGCATGACGAAGATGACTAACGCTCATGGCTTTTTTTCCCTTGATGTGAAGAACCGGCATGAGCGTGGTTTGTGGGTGTGCTCATGCCGGAACGAACTGCCGTTACGAAATTCCGAGTTGTTGTGCAGTCGCGTCGATGGCCTTTTTGGCCTTCGAAACGATTTCGTCGATTTCCAGCTTCGTAATCACGAGCGGCGGCGACAGCAGCATCCGGTCACCGGTCGCGCGCATGATGAGGTTGCCGTTGAAGCAGAAGTCGCGGCAGATCGTGCCGACGTCACCTCCATTGGCGAAACGCTTGCGCGTTTTCGGGTCTTCCGCGAGTTGCAGACCGGCCACCAGACCCGCGCCGGCAATCTCGCCGATGATCGGATGATTCGCGAAGGTGTCGCGCAGCTTCTTCTGGAAGTACGGACCCGTATCGGTCTTGACCCGCTCGACGATTTTCTCGTCGCGCAGAAGCCTGAGATTGGCGAGCGCGACAGCAGCCGCCACCGGATGTCCGGAGTAGGTAAGGCCGTGATTGAACTCGCCGTTCTCGATGATCGCTTTCGCCACACGGTCATGCAGGCCGACCGCGCCCATCGGCACATAGCCGCTCGTCAGACCTTTGGCCAGCGTGATCAGATCCGGCTCGAAGCCGAAGTGCTGATGCGCGAACCATTCGCCGGTCCGGCCGAAGCCGCCGATTACTTCATCGGCAACCAGCAGAATGTCGTACTTGCGGCAGATGCGCTGGATTTCCGGCCAGTAGGTTGAAGCCGGGAAGATCACGCCGCCCGCTCCCTGGAAAGGCTCACCGATAAACGCAGCGACATTGTCCGCGCCGATTTCGAGAATCTTCGCTTCCAGTTGCTGCGCACGGGCCAGCGCGAATTCCTCCGGCGTCAGATTGCCTTCTGCTTCGCCGAAGAAGTACGGCTGGTCGATATGAACGATGTTCTCGACTTTCGAAGGCATCTGTTCATGCATGTAGCCCATGCCGCCGAGCGTGCCGCCCGCGATGGTCGAGCCGTGATAGCCGTTCTTGCGCGAAATGACGAACTTCTTCGAGCGCTTGCCTTGCGTCGCCCAGTATTGATGGACGATGCGCAGCACGGTGTCGTTGCCTTCCGAACCGCTGTTGCAATAGAAGAAGTGGTTGAACGGTTCGGGCGCGAGCTCGGCGAGCAAGGCCGACAGTTCGATCACCGGCGGGTGCGTAGTCTTGAAGAAGGTGTTGTAGAACGGCAGTTCCTGCATCTGCCGGTACGCGGCGTCGGCCAGTTCCTTGCGGCCGTAGCCGACGTTCACGCACCACAAACCGGCCATGCCGTCGATGACCTTGTTGCCATCCGAATCCCACAGATACACGCCTTCGGCTTTGACGATCACGCGGCTGCCGGCGCGATTGAGCGAACCCATATCCGAAAACGGATGAATATGGTGCGCGGCGTCGAGCGCGCGGTATTCGGCGGTGCTGCGTTGCGGCTGTGCGACCGGTGCGCTACTGGCGGCGCTGGATTGCGTGGCCGGTTGCACGTAGGCGACTTCTTCTGTTCTGTAGCTCATACTGCCTCCAATTTTTCTTGCGTTTGCTTTAAACGTGCAGCAGCAAATGCCGGCGTTCCCACGAACTGATCACGCGGAAGAACGCTTCATATTCGGTTTCCTTCAGCGCGAGGTACGCCTTGACGAATTTCTCGCCAAGCACTTCGGCGATCGGTTCGCATGCGCCCATCAGCGTCAGGCCTTCTTCGAGATTGCGCGGCAACTGGTACGGCAATGCGTAACCGTCGCTGAGCAGCGGCTCGGTGGCTTCGAGCTTTTGCGTCATGCCGAGATAGCCCGCAGCAAGCGTTGCGGCAATCGCCAGATACGGATTGCAGTCCACGCCCGGAATGCGGTTTTCGATGCGGCGCGCAGCCGGGCCCGAATGCGGAATCCGGAACCCCACCGTGCGGTTGTCGTAACCCCATGCGACGTTGATCGGCGCAGCCATGAAGCGCGACAGGCGGCGATACGAGTTGATATACGGCGCGAAGATCGGCATCAGCGCCGGCGTGTATTTCTGCAGACCCGCGATATAGCCGGTGAAGAGCGAAGTGGGCTTGCCGTCCGGACCGGTGAACAGGTTCTGGCCGGTTTCTTCGTCGACGAGGCTCTGGTGCATGTGCATCGCCGAACCCGGCTCGCCTTCCATCGGCTTGGCCATGAAGGTCGCGTACATCTTGTGACGCAGCGCGGCTTCACGCACCGTGCGCTTGAACAGGAACACGCTGTCGGCAAGCTTGAGCGGATCGCCGTGCATGAAGTTGATTTCCATCTGCGCGGCGCCGACTTCGTGAATCAGCGTGTCGACTTCCAGTTCCTGCACCTCGCAGTACTCGTAGATGTCTTCGAACAGCGGATCGAATTCGTTCACGGCCTCGATCGAATACGCCTGACGTCCGGTCTCCGGACGGCCGGTCCGGCCGATCGGCGGTTGCAGCGGCAGATCGGGGTCCTTGTTCATGTCGACCAGGTAGAACTCCAGTTCGGGCGCGATCACCGGCTTCCAGCCTTTGGCCTTATAGAGTTCGAGCACGCGACGCAACACGCGGCGTGGCGAGATCGCCACCGGTGTGCCGTCGAAGTGAACGCAATCGTGGATCACCTGGGCGGTCGGATCGACGGCCCACGGAATCATGCGGATGGTGCTGGCGTCGGGAACGCAGACCATGTCCGGGTCGGTGACGCCGGTGAGCGTGCCGTCTTCCGGATAGTCTCCCGTGACGGTCTGGATCATCACCGCCTGCGGCAGGCGCATGGATTCGCCGGATTCGAACTTGCTGCGCGGAATGATCTTGCCGCGTGCGATCCCGGCCATATCCGGAATGATCGCTTCGATTTCGGTGACGCGGTGCTGTTTCAGGAAGTCGTCGATTTCATGCATGATTGTTCTCTCTGTTTTGGTGCGCGACCGGCTCAGGCATGCGTGGCAGCGGCGGATGCCGCGCCATAGCCGGCCTTGGTGCGCATTCGATCGCGGCAGGCTGCGCCGAAGGCCTGAAAGATCGCGGTAGACAGCGCGTCGCTGGCATGCTTCCACTCCGGGTGCCACTGCACACCCAGTGCGAAAGCGCGCGCATCTTTCACGCTGACCGCTTCGATCAATCCGTCCGGCGCCGTGGCTTCAGCCACGAGTCCCACGCCTAACCGCTCAACGCCCTGGCCGTGCAAAGAATTCACACGCGCTTCATTCGCGCCGCCCGCCAGACGCTGCAACAAGCCGCCTTGGGTGAGGTTGAGCGAATGCGACGGTGCGTATTGCACGTCGAGAGCATCTTCCTTGTTCTCGCGATGATCGTTTAAGCCCGTCACCGCGTGAACGCTTTGATGCAAGGTCCCGCCGAAAACCACGTTCATTTCCTGGAAGCCACGGCATACCGCCAGCACCGGCACACCGGCATCGATCGCCGCGCGCAGCAGCGGCAGCGTCGTCGCATCGCGTGCGGCGTCGTGCAACGTGCCCGGCACGCTGGCAGGGCCACCGTATCGGTGCGGTTCGACATTCGAATAGCTGCCGGTAAACAGCAGGCCGTCGACAGTGGCCAGTATGTCCGCCGTGGACTGACGCTCGCCGAGCGCCGGCAATAGCATTGCCAGCGCCTGTGAGCCGTCCACGATCGCGGCGATGTACTTTTCGCCGACCACATGCGACGGGTGCACTCCCATCATCGTTCTGTCGGCGCTGATGCCGACCAGGGGTTTGTTTCGCATAACGAATAGACGTGTATGTTCCCCGCAGGACGCGGCATGAACAACGTTAAACACGGCGCGGCACAACTCCGCAGCCGGGCGCAAAGCGCCAGACCGCCAGGGTAGTGCAGGCGGTTGCCGTCAACGGAACACGCCGCGCGTGGTGGTGAGATAGGCTGTTCGATTCAATCCGCCGCAGGGCGCAACTGATCTGATCCACATGAAGCGCACAGGCGGCAGGCAGCACCGCTCATGCACGAACGCATGGCTCAAACGAGCGCGATCACGCAAACCCAGGCAATCGGAAGAATCGAACAGCGAAAAGGAGGGAGGCGCTACGGCAGCAGCGAGGCGACTTCGTCCGTGCGCACTGCAATGAAGGCGCGCGCGGAGACGGAGTTGTGACGTCGAACTGAACGGCGGGACAGGATCGTGAAGACGGACAGAAAGCGGCGGAACGCAAGGCTGCCGCTGCTGCCGTCGGCGATGGCGCCGTCAGTGCGAAGACAACTCGCCTGACTACGATTCCATCTCACCAAAGGGCCTCGGACTCTCACGATTACACTCGACTAGCGACGTTGAAAGTATTGAACGCTTGCTCGAAAAACGCACGGGGCGTTTAAAGAAACATCACGCTGGGATGATCGCCTCTGACCGATGCGAACCAGGTTCGCAGCGTCGCAAAACACACTTTCGTGCTCCGTGACGTCGGCATGACGACCGCCTGAGAACCATCGTATACGAGCCAATAATGCCGTCAAATCATTTTTATAAAAGATTTATCAGGGCTTTCCCGAGGGTACGGCCCGAATCCCGCCGGGTGGGAATGTTCGTTGCGAATCGAATATTTCGGAATCCTTTCAGGGTTTTCCCCAGCGGCGCAACGATTAAAGTGATTAGAATATTCAACACTCGCGCGCAGCGCATTGTTCTGGTCCGAGCGTCCCGATCACCTTCCTATGTCAGAGAATCCAGCGATGTCTATAGAAGTAGCGACCCGCCTGCAGTACATCCGTAAGAAACACGGCCTGTCGCAGCGCGAACTGGCAAAAAGGGCGGGGGTGACCAACGGCACGATCTCGCTGATCGAGCAGAACCGGGTGAGTCCGTCGGTCGGCTCGCTGAAGAAGCTGCTCGAGTGCATACCCATGAGTCTCGCCGAGTTCTTCACGTTCGAGGTCGAAGTGGTGCGCTCCGTGGTGTCGCGCCGTGCGGACATGCCGAACCTCGGCAACGAGTCGATCGAGTTCTATCTGGCGGGCTCGAGCGTGAAGGATCGCAACATGGGCATCCTGCGCGAGGTCTATCAGCCCCTATCGGATACGGGGCCGGAGATGCTGGAGCATGCGGGACACGAGGGCGGCGTGATCGTCAGCGGTCAGATTGAACTGACGGTGGACGGCACCACGTGGCTGCTCGACCCCGGTGACAGCTATTACTTCGAAAGCCGCCTGCCGCATCGTTTTCGCAATCCCAGCGCGGAGCATCTCTGCGAGATCGTGTCGGCCAATTCGCCGCCCACTTTCTAGACACTCCGCGCCAACGCGCTGCGACGCAGTTCGAAACCGCAGGTAGTCGATGCCGGTAGGCGTCGAGCGCATAACATTGAGGCATCCTGATGGACAAGAAATCTCTCGCCTTCTGGCAAGACAAGGCCGCTACGCTTTCAATCGAAGGCCGCGCGTTTATCGACGGCGAGTATCGTGACGCCGCCAGCGGCCGCACGTTCGAGTGCCTGAGCCCGATTGACGGCAAGCTGCTCGCGAAGGTTGCCGATAGCGGCGCGGCGGATGTCGACGCCGCCGTGGCCGCGGCACGCCGGGCGTTCGAGGCCGGCGTATGGTCGGGCCTCAATCCGCGCAAGCGCAAGGCGATCTTGCTGCGCTGGGCGGCGTCGATCCGTGAACATCTCGACGAACTCTCGGTGCTGGAAACGCTGGATGCCGGTAAGCCGATCGCCGACACCACCACGGTGGACGTGCCGGGCGCGGCGTATTGCGTCGAATGGTTCGCTGAAGCGATCGATAAGGTCGGCGGCGAAGTCGCACCGGCCGATCATCACCTGGTCGGGCTCGTCACACGGGAGCCGATCGGCGTGGTTGCAGCAGTTGTGCCATGGAATTTCCCGATCCTGATGGCATCGTGGAAATTCGGTCCGGCGCTGGCAGCAGGCAACAGCGTGGTGCTCAAGCCTTCGGAGAAGTCGCCGCTCACCGCGATTCGTCTCGCGCAACTCGCGCTGGACGCGGGCATTCCTGCTGGTGTGTTCAATGTGGTGCCGGGTGCGGGCGAGCCGGGCAAGTTGCTGGCGCTGCATCAGGACGTCGACTGCCTCGCCTTCACCGGCTCGACGAACGTCGGCAAGCTGATCATGCAATATGCCGGTCAATCGAACCTGAAGCGTGTGTGGCTCGAACTCGGCGGCAAGTCGCCGAACATCGTGATGCCCGATTGCCCCGACCTCGACCGCGCGGCAAATGCAGCCGCAGGCGCGATCTTCTACAACATGGGCGAAATGTGCACCGCGGGTTCGCGCCTGCTCGTGCATAAAGATATCAAGGACGTGTTCCTCGACAAGCTGCTCGCCGCCGCGCGCGGCTATACGCCGGGTAATCCGCTCGACCCGGATACCTCGATGGGCGCGATCGTCGACAGCGTGCAGCTCGAACGCGTGCTTGGTTATATCGAAGCAGGCCGCGCCGAGGCGAAGCTGTTGCTCGGCGGCTCGCGCGTGAGGGAGGAGACCGGCGGCTTCTATATCGAGCCGACCATCTTCGAGATTCCCGCCTCAGGCGCGAAAGTGGCGCGCGAGGAAATCTTCGGACCGGTGTTGTCGGTGATCACGTTCGAGACGGTTGAAGAAGCGATCAGGATTGCCAACGACAGCGAGTATGGTCTCGCCGCCGCGCTCTGGACCTCGAATCTGACCACCGCGCACGAGGTGTCGCGCAAGCTGCGTGCCGGCACCGTCTGGGTCAATTGCTACGACGAGGGCGGCGATATGAACTTCCCGTTTGGCGGCTACAAGCAATCGGGTAACGGCCGCGACAAGTCGTTGCATGCAATGGAGAAGTACACCGAGCTGAAGTCCACGCTCGTGCGGCTGCGCTAAAGGATTCGCCAGTCAGCGCGGCGGCGTGCGTCAAAGGCGCCGTCGCGTTCCCAATGAATCCGGGACCGGACGTTGCACGCATCAACAGGAAGCGTCGCGTGCAATGCCGGTATGTTTATCAGGTCATCCATGACTGAACTCGTTTATGGCGACGGCGCGATCCGCCGTCCGTCGCTCTATGGCTCATCGATCGAAAACACCTACGCGGGTGTGCTGTCGTTCATGCGCCGCAAATACACGCGCGAACTCGACGGTGTCGATGTCGTGGTCTCCGGCGTGCCGCTCGATCTGGCCACCACGTTTCGTTCAGGCGCGCGTCTCGGCCCGGCGGCGGTGCGGGCGGCCAGCGTGCAGTTGTCGGAGTTGCATCCTTACCCGTGGGGCTTCAATCCGTTCGACGATCTTGCGGTGACGGACTATGGCGACTGCTGGTTCGACGCGCACAATCCGCTGACGATCAAGGAATCGATCGTGGCCCACGCCCGCACGATTCTGCGTTCGGACGCGAAGATGCTGACTTTGGGCGGCGATCACTACATGACGTATCCGTTGCTGATCGCGCATGCGGAGAAGTACGGCAAGCCGCTTTCGCTGATCCATTTCGACGCGCACTGCGATACGTGGGCGGACGACAGCCCGGACAGCCTGAATCATGGCTCGATGTTCTACAAGGCCGTGAAAGACGGCTTGATCGATCCGAAGACTTCCGTGCAGATCGGCATTCGCACGTGGAATGACGATTTCATGGGCATCAATATTCTCGATGCCGCCTGGGTGCATGAACATGGTTCGCGAGCGGCCGTGGAGCGGATCATGTCGATTGTCGGTCAACGGCCCGCGTATCTGACCTTCGATATCGACTGTCTCGATCCCGCGTTCGCGCCCGGCACGGGCACACCGGTGGCGGGCGGTTTGTCGTCGGCTCAGGGGCTCGCTATCGTGCGCGGACTTGGAGCGTTGAATCTGGTGGGCGCGGATGTGGTCGAGGTGGCGCCCGCCTATGATCAGAGCGAGATCACCGCAATCGCAGCCGCGCATATTGCATGCGATTTGCTGTGTCTTTGGCGGCAGCGCAAGGTGGCTGCGCGCTAGACAGTTGCATCGGCATTGGACGGGACCGGCTCAGCTCATCGACGACGATCGATCCAGCTGACGCCGGCCTTCGCGCAAGCCGAGCGTGTAGGCAACCAGCACGCCGCCCATCAGAGCCAGTTGCCACATCAGCATGTCGCTGCCGAGTGCTTTCATCGCGAAGCCGGCCACCAGCGGGCCGACGATCGAACTCGCGGTGAAGGTGAGCGACACGAGGCGCATATTGCGCGTGAGCGCGGCCTTATCGCTGCATGCCGCGGCGTACATGCCGAGCGTGATGAACGCGCTGTTCATACCGCCGAGCAGCAGTGCGCAGGCGGCGGCAAGCCATGAGGCGGGCGCGGCGAGCGCGAAGCCGCAGATCGCGAGTGAGCTGAATGCCGCGCAGATGATCACGGTGGCGGCCAGGCCCGCGCGGTCGGCGAGCCAGCCGACCGGAAATTGCAGCGCCATGCCGCCAACGCCAAAGAGTGTGAGCAGCGTGGCCGTTTGCGTGACGGTGAGACCGTGTGCGTCGGCAAAAAGGGGAAAGAGGCCGTAGAGCGCGCCGTCGCCGATGCCGCCCGCAGCCACCACAACCATGCCAAGACTGACCAACGGCCCGACCGGCGCGCGCCGCTTGACTGTGTTTCGCGCGACCGGTGGCGCGGTTTCATTGGACGATGGGTCCGATGCGGTCAACCAGAGCGGCAGCGCCGCGGCGAACGTGAAGGCCGCGCCCGCTGTGAACGTGATGCGCCCGTCCACCGCGCACCAGACGGCCAGCGCCGGACCGATCACGCCCGCCGTGGCGATCAGCGCTTCGTGCACGCCGACGACACGGCCGCTCGATTGCGCCGGGACGAGTTGGTAGAGCCACGTTTCATTGGCGATCCAGCGCAGGCCGATGCCGAGGCCCGTCAGCATGCCGGGCACGAGCCATAGTGGCCACCACAGCGCGCTCATCGTCGCGAACGCAACGAGCGTGGCGGCGAGGCCAAGCGACACCGTCCGCTTTGCGCCGATGCGCGTCGCCAGCCACGGTGCGATCAGCAGACCTGCCAGCATGCCGGTCCATTGCGCCGCCGAAAAGAGGCCCGCCCGCGGCGCATCGAGTCCGCGATGGGCCAGCCACACGGGCAGCACCATGAAGCCGATACCGAACTGGCCAATTTGCGAGAGCGCCGATACGGCGGTCAGCGCGGCGATGGCCGGCCAGCGCACCGGCGCGGCGGCATTCACGGGGTGCTCCCGCTACGCGCGGGCATCGGCAGACCCTGCTCGCGGCATTCCACTGGACAGCCGGCTTTCAGGCAGGGGCCGTCATCGCACAGGCGGCACAGTTGCATCGCGTGTGCCGGGTCGCGCGTTTCATTCCACAGGATTTTGATCAGCAGGCTTTCGAGCACATCGCGCTCGTGATCGTCGAGTTGGCCGACGATGCGTTGCAGCATCCGGTCGCGTGCTGTTTGCATACGTTGGGCTTCCCGCTTGCCGGGGGCGGTTAGCGCCAGGGCGACAGAACGTTTGTCGACGCCGGATTTCTTTTCGACGAGACCGGCTTCGACCAGGGCCGCCACTGCGCGCACCGCTGCTGGATGCGATAGGGCGACTGCTTCGCGCAGTGTTTCGATTGATGAATCGGGGTATTGGCCGATGGCGTTGAGCATGGCGCGGGCGGTCGGGCCGGTGAGGGCAGCCGCTGTGGGCTGGCTGTTCAGTTCATCCGTGATTAGGAGGGCGAGGACGCCGAGGAGGTTTTCTGTGCGGTGCGTCATGGTCTTTTATATATGCAGTGTGCATGTGTGCATAGTGCATATGTTTTTTTGCTGACGCAAGGGGTTTTTTTGTTTGCCTGCAGCGTTGGGGTTTGCTTGTTTTGTATGCCTACGGCGTTGGCCTTTCCTTGTTTGCTTATTGGTCTATTTGTGTTCCCCCTGTGCGGGGGGGCACCTACTTTTCTTTGCCGCCGCAAAGAAAAGTAGGCAAAAGAAAGCGGCTCACACCGCTAATTTTTAAGCGACTCCCCTGGCTTGGAGGGGATCGTGGCTCCGTAGAGATTGGGCCTGTAGACCTTCCCGCGTGAGTGACCAGGCCGTCATGCTTCCGGCGGCGCTGCGCGCGCCGGGGCGGTACTTCACAAAACCAATTGGTGTTTCCGGCGCCTCGCCGAGGCGAAGCCGATGGCCCCCACCGCGCGCAACCGAAGCGCCCGGTTTCCCTGGCAGACCCGTCCGCGACGCACGCAGTGCGGAGTGGGAGCGGATGACGGCTGTGGCACGGGCACTTATGGACCGAGGTGTGAACCGTTAATCGGACCACGAGCCCCTCCAAGCCAGGAGACCCACTTAAGAGTTGGCGGTTTGAGCCGCTTTCTTTTGCCTACTTTTCTTTGCGGCCGGCAAAGAAAAGTAGGTGCCCCCCGCACAGGGGGAACGCTAATAAACCAATAGGAAAGCAAGGAAAGGCCAACGCCGTAGGCATACGGAACAATGTACCGCCACTTAGCAGTCCGATTGCTACAATCGCCAGACAGCACAATGGAGACGCCAGATGCCAAACCTTCAACCAATCAGCCGCTACCCAGTCCCCGATCCGGCCGAATGGCCAACCGACATCCGCGCCCGCATCCTCGAAGTGCAGGAAAAAGCCGGCTTTGTCCCCAACGTATTCCTTACGCTAGCGCATCGTCCGGATGAATTCCGCGCCTTTTTTGCCTATCACGATGCGCTGATGCTCAAAGAAGGTGGCCTAACCAAAGCCGAACGCGAGATGATCGTAGTCGCCACCAGCGCGGTAAACGCGTGCCTCTATTGCGTCATCGCACACGGCGCGATTCTGCGCATTTACGAAAAGGCGCCATTGCTCGCGGACCAGTTGGCCGTGAATCATCGCAAGGCGGATATCACCGCGCGTCAGACGGCAATGCTCGACTTCGCGTTGAAGGTCTGCCGCGCATCGGGCAGCGTCGACGATACCGATTTTCAAACGCTGCGCGAGCACGGCTTTTCCGACGAAGACGTCTGGGACATCGCCGCCATTACCGCGTTCTTCGGTTTGTCGAACCGGATGGCGAACGTCATCTCCATGCGGCCGAACGACGAGTTCTATCTGATGGGACGCGTGCCGAAAGCCATAGCCGACGCTCCGAAAAAATAGCGCCGACACTTACCGCCATGCTCGGATCGCAAGCACCTGGGCACGGCAATGCACGCCGTGGCGTGCTCAGGCGCTTGCCGCTCCGGGCCGCAGCATCGGCGTGCTCACGGCCGTGTCATCGATCGGGAAGTGCAGCATCGCGGCGGCGAGACCGGCCACGACCGTCGCTTCCCATAGCAGCGAATAGGAGCCGGTCAGGTCGAACACCAGGCCGCCCAGCCATGCGCCAAGGAATGAGCCGATCTGGTGGCTCAGAAAGCAGAGGCCGAACAGGCTGCCAAGGTGACGTGTGCCGAATACCTTCGCCACCAGTCCGCTCGTCAGCGGCACCGTGCCGAGCCAGGTGAGCCCCATCACGGCTGCGAAGATCACGACCGAAGCGGCGGTTTTCGGCAGCAGGAAGAACGCGCCGATCGTCACGCTACGCACGAGGTAAAGCCAGCCGAGCACATGATGCTGGCGAAACCGCCCGCCTAGCCAGCCGCATCCCCAACTGCCCACCATGTTGAACAGGCCGATCAGCGCGAGCGCCGTGGCGCCCAAACCAACGGGCATGTGGCACAGCGACAGATATTCGGGCAGATGGGTGGCGATGAAGGCGAGCTGGAAACCGCAAGTAAAAAAGCCAAGCGTCAGCAGCCGATATCCGCGATGCCGGGCAGCCTGCGCCAGTACCGTGCGCAGCGACGTGGCAGGCGGCGTCTGAACAACTGCACCGACCGTCGCGCGGCGGTCGAGCACCATGCCGAGCGGCGCGATCAGCAGCATCAGGAAGGCCAGCACGAAGAGCGAGGTCGCGATTCCCGAGCTAAGGCGAATGCCTTGCACGAGCGGAATCATCAGCACTTGCCCGGCGGAGCCGCCGGCGCTGACCAGACCCATCGCCATGCTGCGTTTTTCCGGCGACGCAATCCGGCCGACCGCGGGCAACACCACGCCGAACGTCGTGCAACTCACGCCAATGCCAACCAGCAGCCCCATGCCGACAATCAGCATCGCGCCGGACGGCGCCACGGCCGCCACGCCCAGGCCGGCCGCGAAGGTGGTCGCGCCGAACGCGACCACCGGCGCCGAGCCGTAGCGGTCGGCGGCGGCGCCCGCGAAGGGTTGCGCAAAGCCCCATACGAGGTTGTGCAGCGCAATCGCGAAGGCGATCAGCGTGACGGGCAGGCCGCGGTCGAATGAAAATGGCCCGATGAAAAGACCGAAGGTCTGCCGGATACCCATCGCGGCACTCAGAATCAGCGCGCCGGCAAGGATGACGAGCGTCGTCTGGTTGAAGGCAGGGGCAAAGCGTTTGCTGTTGGCGGTGGACATGGTTCTGATCTCCTTGCCCACGATGGTGGCAGCGAGCGTCAGACGCGGCAAAGGATAAGATTTTGACGACAGGTGAGCACCGCTCACCTGTCCGGTTCGACGCGGCGGATCAGCGGCTCGCGCTACGCGGGTTCGCGTCGGCGGCGGTAGAGGGTGGGTCGACGTGTTCGGCTTCGCCAAGCAGCCAGCGTTTGAACTCGAACAGTTCCGGGCGATGCTCCGCGTTCTCCGCGCTCACCAGCCAGTAGGCCGTGGTGGCGGCGATCGTTTGCGGGCAGGCCTGAATCAGTGCGCCGCTGTCGAGGTCGCGATCCACTAGCGGTCGTCGGCCGAGCGCGACGCCGAGCCCCATGCTGGCAGCTTCGAAGGCAAGCTGGATGGTGTCCACGCGCAACCCGTCCGTCAGGTCGATGCCGTCGATGCCGGTCGCGTCGAACCACGCCTGCCAGTCTTCGCTCGCGGCGTTCACGTGAATCAGCGTCGCGTGACGCAGATCGAAGTTGCCGTGTTCGTCGCACAAACTGTCGCGATAGGCGGGGCTGCACACCGGCATCAGTTGTTCGCCGAACAGCCGCGTCCAGGCGGCACCGGCAACCGGAGCGCGGCTCATGCGGATCGCGAAATCGAAGCCGTCGACGGGAAAACCGACCTGGCGGTGCGATGTATCGACCGTCACGTTCGCGTTCGGCCAGCGCGCACGGAAGCCCTGCAGGCGCGGCAGCAGCCAGCGCGAGGCCAGCGTGGGCGCGCAACTCAGCGCGATCGGCCGGTTCGCGCGGTGATTCGGCAGACGCTGCGTGCCGATGGCGATCAGTGAAAACGCCTCGGATACGTATGACAGATAATCGGCGCCCGTCGCGGTAAGCGAAATGCCGCGCGGCTCACGTACAAATAGTTCCACGCCGAGCGCCTGCTCCAGCCCGACAATGCCGTGACTGATCGCGCTCGGCGTGACGCTCAGTTCGGCGGCGGCGAGCTTGAAACTCTGATGCCTGCCGGCGGCCTCGAAGAAGCGAAGCGCGGGCAAAGGCGGCAGACGAAGCGGCATGGCAAATCCCCAGAGGCGGCGCGGCGGGCGCCTTGTCGGTGCAACAGGCGCGCCGGCGCGCTTGTTGCTCTGCTTGTTGCAACTTTAAGGAAAGCATACCTTGCAACGGGGTCTCGGCGATCACGCGGCTCGGCGTGAACACCGCCACAGGCCATTGAAAAGAATTCGACGATGCCGTCGCCGGGATGTCGATTCGCCGGCGCGCCGTTCGTCGTGTTGGTAAGGAGGGCAAACAGGCGCTCGCCGCGTCCGTGCGCTTTCATCCTGCCATTTGTCCTTTATCACGAAGGAGCTTGCTGATGACTGACACCGACCCATCCGCACAAACACTCAAGCCGGCCCGCTTGCTGGCCGAGTCTCCCAGCCGGTTTCCGGGCGAGAGCGCTGAATATCGTCGCGCCCGCAACGACCTGCTCGCCGAGGAAATCGAGTTGCGCCGTCACATCGAACGCGTCGCCGCGCAGCGCCGCGCGCTGCCGCCGGGCGGCCTCGTGCCGCAGGACTACCGCTTCGAGGGCGAAGCGGGCCCGGTGACGCTGTCCGAGATGTTCGGCGCGCACGACACCCTGGTCACCTACAACTGGATGTTCGGCCCGAAGCGCGCGCGGGCCTGTCCGATGTGCACGTCGCTGCTGAGCGCGTACGACGGCGAAATGCCCGACATCCTGCAACGTGTGGCCTTTGCCGTGATCGGCCGCGCGCCAATCGAGAAACTGGTCGCGTTCAAGAAAGAGCGGGGCTGGCGGCATCTGCGCATTTATTCGTCGGGCGGCAACACCTTTAACCGCGATTACGCAGCCGAAGATCCTGACGGCGACGATCACCCCGCTTTCAACGTCTTCACACGCACCGGCGGTACGGTGCGGCATTTCTGGGCCGAGGAGATGGGGCCGTCGACGGCGGACCCCGGTCAGGACCCGCGCGGCGCGCCCGACGTAATGCCGATCTGGACCATACTCGACATGACGCCCGGCGGTCGCGGCAGCGACTGGTATCCGCAGCTGGAGTACGAGACTGCGCCGCGTTAGCGGGATTTCGGCGCGCGGCCGCGTCCGGCGCGCGCGGCGGTCGCTTCACGCACCGCCTCGCGGATGCATTCGGCGACCAGTTCCGACGCCCGTGTGCGCGAAGCACGCGTGGAGCGAGCGATGACCAGCGGCTGCCGGATGGTCTCCTCGCGGATCGGCCGCTCGGCAACCGCCGCGGTGACCGCAGCCGCCGGACTTTGCGTGATCAGCAACGAGACGCCCAGACCGTTGGCGACCATGCTGCGCACCAGTTCGATCGACGTCGCCCGGTAACGCACTTCCGGCGCGAGCCCGCACTGCCAGAACGGCGCCATCAGAAATTCGCGGCTGTGCGGCAGATCGATCAGGATGAGCGGCTCTTTGGCCAGCTCGTACAGCGAAATGCCGCCGCGGGTTCTGGCCAGCTTCGAATCGGCCGGCACGAGGCCGTACGGCCGCAATGACGCGAGCGGCTCGAGTTCGATTTCGCGTGAGAAGACCGGCAAGGGGACGCATGTCGACGTCTCGATGTTCGACGCCACCCTGAGCCTCTGCGCGACGCTGGTGGCCCGCTTCGCCGCAACGGGCATTGCGCCGCAGCGCGTGGGCAATCGCCACCCTTCGTCGGCACCGTTCGGCGCGTATCGCGCGCAAGACGGTTTCTACGTGGTCGCGGTGCTCAACAACAAGCTGTTCAGCACCTTTGCCCATGCGATCGGCGAGCCGCAGCTTGCCAGCGATCCCCGCTATGCGAGCGACGCCTCGCGTTGTCAGCACGAAACGGATTTGCGCGTCTGTATCGAAGCGTGGTCATCGCGCCGGCCGGTAGCGGAAGTGAACCGGATTCTCGGCGAAGCAGGCATTCCGGTCGCGCCGATCCGCAATCTGCAGCAAGCGCTCGAAAGCGAACAGGCCACGCATCGGGCCTTGCTCACCGAAGTGCCGCGCCGCATCGGCCGCACCGGCCACGAAGGCCCGGCACTGCGTTTGCCTTCGCAGCCGGTGAAATTTTCCGGGTATGACGCGAACCGTGTGAGCGCCGCGCCGCAATTGGGCGAGCACAGTACCGAGATTCTGCAAGGACTCGGTCTCGACGCCGCCCAGATCGCAGAACTTTGCCGGCAAGGCGCACTCGGCCGCGAGGCCGCGCACGGTGCGCCGATTGCCCATTCTGAAGCACTCCATAAGGAAGCCGATCATGCTTAAACGACTGGGCGTCGAACCGAACGACCTGGAATTCGCCGACGCGATCGCGCGCTTCGCGCAAAGCGAGTTGGCGCCACGCGCGGCCGAAGTGGACCGCGACGAAATCCCTACCACGCGTTATGTCAGCGAACTCGCCGAGCTGGGTGTGATGGGCATGAATCTGCCGGAGCGCTGGGGGGGTATCGGCGCATCGCCGGTGGCGATCATCCTGTCGCTCGCGGAAATCGCGAAGGCCTGTGCGGCCACTTCGTCGATGATCGGCGCGCACTATCTCGCCACGGATTCGATCCTGATCGGCGGTGACGACAGTCTGCGCGACCGCTATCTGCCTGAGGCAGCCGCCGGCACCAGACTCGGCGCGTTCGCGCTGACCGAGCCGCGCGCCGGCTCCAATCCCGCCGACATGGCGACCCGTGCAACGCCCGAAGGCGATGGTTACCGGATTCGCGGCGTGAAGCACTTCATCTCGAACGCGGATGCGGCCGACTTCATCGTCGTCTATGCGAAGACCGATCCCGAAGCGGGCGCGCGCGGCATCAGCGCGTTCGTGGTCGACCGGCACAGCGCCGGCGTGGATGTGGCGCCGGCGGAAAAGCTGATGGGCATTCGCGGCGCGCCGGCACACGAGATCGCTCTCGACTGCTGCGTGCCGGCCGCGAACCGGCTTGGCGCAGAAGGCACCGGCTTTCGCACCGCGATGAAGGTGCTCGACAACAGCCGCCTGGATGTGGCCGCAACGAGCCTCGGCATTGCGGAAGCGGCGCTCGCGAGTGCCGTCGATTGGGCCAGACAGCGCCAGGTGGGCGGCGAACCGCTCTCGCGCAAACAGGGTCTGCAATGGATGTTTGCCGACATGAAGACGCGGCTCGAAGCCGCCTGGCTTCTGACCTTGCAGGCGGCCGTGCGGCGCGCGGCGGGCGAGCCCTTCACCGATTACGCGTCGATGGCGAAGCTGTATGCGTCGGAAACGGTCGGCTTTGTCACCGATACCGCGTTGCAGATTCACGGCGGCTATGGCTTCACGCGCGAGATGCCGCTCGAGCGCCTGGTGCGCGACGCGAGAATTTTGCGTATCTACGAAGGATCGTCGGAAATCCAGCGCACGGTGATCGCGCGGATGATGCTGGCCTGATCGGGCTATCGCAAACGTGAAGATGACGAAGCATCCGTTCGATGAAATCGCGGCTGAGCAGGTGGAGCGATTGCGGGAAGCAGGCTCGATCGTCAGCCACCCGCATTCTCATTGCTGCCGCAAGGCAGCGTAGCGACATGTCAGGAGATTCGCATGGCAACAACCATCCCGCGCGCGACAGCGCCTTCGCTGATCGAGCGGCGCTCGATCGATTACATCCCCGAAGCAGAGCGGCACGGCAGCCTTATCAGTCAATTTACGTTGTGGTTCGGCGCGAACCTGCAGGTCACCGCGGTCGTTACCGGCGCGCTTGCGGTGGTGCTCGGCGGTGACGTGTTCTGGTCGCTGATCGGTCTGCTGGCAGGGCAGATCATCGGCGGCGCGGTGATGGCGCTGCATGGCGCACAAGGTCCGCAACTCGGCCTGCCGCAGATGATTTCGAGCCGCGTGCAGTTCGGCGTGTACGGCGCGATCATTCCACTGGCGCTCGTCTGTGTGATGTATGTCGGCTTCTCCGCCGGTGGCACCGTGCTGGCCGGACAGGCGATCGGCCAGTTGCTGCACGTCGACAACACCACGGCTATCGTCATCTTCGCATTGCTGATCGTCGTGCTGACCGCGCTCGGCTATCGCACCATTCACGCGATGGGGCGCATGTCGAGCATCGTCGGCGTGCTGGCGTTCCTCTATCTGTTCGCGAGTCTGCTGCACGGGCACGATATCGGCGTGCTGCTGGCCAATCGCCACTTCACGCTCGGAGCCTTCCTGCTGGCCGTGTCGCTGTCGGCATCGTGGCAGATCGCATATGGGCCTTACGTCGCCGACTATTCCCGCTATCTGCCGGGTTCTACCCCGGCATTGAAGACGTTCTGGGCGGTTGGCCTCGGCTCCGTGCTGGGCGCGCAGGTGTCGATGGTGTTCGGGGTGTTTGCCGCGGCGCTCGCGGGTAATCGCTTCGCGGGGCACGAGGTGTCGTTCATTGTCGGGCTGGGCGCCAGTGGCATGCTCGCCGCGGTGCTGTACTTCACGATCGCGCTGGGCAAGCTCACGATCACCACGCTCAATGCGTACGGCAGTGTGATGTCGGTGGCCACCATCATGACCGGCTTTGGCGGACAACGGTCGATTTCAAATCGCACACGCCTCGGTTTCATTTTCCTGATGGTCTGTGCCTCGACCGGCCTGGCGCTCGCCGGTCATCATGCGTTTCTGAAGGAATTCTCCGCGTTCCTGCTGTTCCTGCTGGCGTTCTTCACGCCATGGAGCGCGATCAATCTGGTCGACTATTACTTCGTGACCCGGGAACGTTACGACGTGCCGGCGCTGTTCGATCCGGATGGCCGCTATGGTCGCTGGAATATGACGGGGATCGCGGTCTATGCCTTTGGCGTGCTGATCCAGATGCCATTCATCGCGACGGGTTTCTATACCGGCGCGCTGGTGGATGCGCTGGGCGGCGTCGATATTTCGTGGATCGTCGGGCTGATTGCGCCGGCGCTCGTGTATTACGTGGCCGCGCGGCTGAAGGGAGTCGAGGTCCCGGAACGCATGATCCTGCCGGCCGGCGCGGATTGAGCGGACCATGTGGTGGGCTGGGAGGCCGGCAACGCGAGTGGGATTTCGAGCGGCTTGAGGGGAGTGAATGCGTGTTTAAAGAGCGGTAAATACGCCCGGGACGACAAAATATTGCGTCATTTCTGCCGAATGAATAGGCGAAGATGAATAGTCTTTGGATGGGGAAACTGCCTCCCAGGCGGCAAAATTCCGGCGCCAGCGCCGCCTGGCGGGGCCGCATAACATGACACGGCCGGCAAGACCCCTGTTGTATTCGGGCAATATTTTATTGTTTTAACCTGCCGGTTGGTTATCGCTGAAGGCGCGGCCATGAGAATGTCGAATCTTTGCGATTCACCATAACATAATGAAAAAGGCCCCGACGCACCGGCTTTCTTCACGCTAAATCGCTGAAATTGCAACGGATTGTGATACGCTGCGCGCGCCTGAAAAGCATGGGAACGTGTAAGCGCGCGCAGTTTGCGGCAAAAAAACGTCAAATTGCCGTGGGGCGGCTGATACAAGGCTTACACCCAAGGTTTGCGTGAATGCGCGCCAATGCGTTAGTGTGTCGATCCCGGCGCAACAGATGTGGCGCCGGTTCCATGATTACCATACGGGATGTGCTATGAACAAACAGGAACTGATTGATAAAGTCGCCGCAGCGACGGGCGAAAGCAAAGCGGCCACCGGCCAAACCATCGACGCTATCGTCGACGCGGTAACCGCAGCAGTGGTACGCGGCGAAATGGTGCAACTGGTCGGTTTCGGTTCTTTCTCGACCGGCGCACGCGCAGCACGCGTGGGCCGCAATCCGTCGACGGGTGTCGAGATCCAGATCCCGGCCGCGAAAACGGTGAAGTTCAACGCCGGCAAGGCGTTCAAGGAAGCCGTCAACGCGTCGTAATGTAATGCGCCTCACGCTGGACATCGGCTGCCGCCATCCGGCGCGGCGAGCGATGCAACAGGCGTGAGTCAAAACGCGCAGCCCAACCGCGATGAGGTGACAAATCGACGGTTGGCGCGGCGCGTGCGATGCTTATGCCGTGCTGGCTGGCTTCTGTTTTTGTGTCGTGCACGCTCGCGCCCGGTTGCCGCGCGAAGCCGTGCAGGCCGCGATAGCGAGATCAACCCGCGCGTCGTTTGCGGGTCGCTTCGGCAAGCGTGTCGAGCACCGGTTCGGTTTGCGCCCAGCTCACGCAGGCATCCGTGATCGAGACGCCGTAGCGCAGCGGCACACCGGCTTTCAGGTCCTGACGGCCTTCTTCCAGATGACTTTCGAGCATAACGCCGATGATGCGGCGCTCGCGCTGCGAGAGTTGCTGTGCCAGATCCTGCACCACATCCAGCTGACGCAAGTGCGACTTGCCCGAGTTCGCGTGCGAACAGTCGATCATGACCTGCTCGCGCAGACCCGCTAATTTGAGCGCCGCGCAGGTGGCTTCGACCGACGTGCTGTCGTAATTCGGCCCTTTCTTGCCGCCGCGCAGGATCACGTGGGCGTCGTCATTGCCGCGCGTTTCGAAGATCGCCGCCATGCCCATTTTCGTCATGCCCATGAACGCGTGACTTGCACGCGCCGCGACGATCGCGTCCGCCGCGATTTGCACGCCGCCGTCCGTGCCGTTCTTGAAGCCGATCGGGCAGCTCAGTCCGGAAGCCAGTTGCCGATGGCTCTGACTTTCCGTCGTGCGTGCGCCGATCGCGCCCCACGCGATCAGGTCGGCGATGTACTGCGGACTGAGCAGGTCGAGAAATTCGGTCGCGGTGGGCAAGCCGAGGCCGTTGATCTCGAGCAGCAGCTGTCTTGCCAGCCGCAGGCCTTCATTGATGCGGAAGCTGCCGTCGAGGCGCGGGTCGTTGATATAGCCTTTCCAGCCGACCGTTGTACGCGGCTTTTCGAAGTAGACCCGCATCACGATCAGCAGATCGTTCTTATAGGTGTCGGCCGCGACCTTGAGTTTGCGTGCGTATTCGATTGCCTGATCGTGATCGTGAATGGAGCAGGGGCCGACGATCATCACGAGCCGGTCGTCACGGCCATGCAGGATATCGGCGATTTCCACGCGGGTTTTTTCGACGAGTGTTTGCACCGATGCCGGCACGGGCAACTCGTCCTGCAGCAGGGCGGGGGAAATCAGCGGACGGACTGCGCCGATACGAACGTCGTCGATACGCGTGGTGTCCTGGGTGGCGTCGGCCGAGCCCACTTCCTGGTCGTGCAGAGGATTGTCGATGGCGCTCAAAATGTTCTCCCGGACCTTGGGTGTTGAGATGGCCTTACGGCCTGATTGGCTGATTGTTGTCGAATGTTGCTGAGTTTCGCTGAGTGTTGATTAGCTGCCGGGATTATGACACTCGGCGGGGCGTTGCCGGTATGGGGGTTGTCAGAGCCGTTTGATCAGCGCCATGGCCGCTGCCGGATTGCGTTCCTTGAAGCCGCTGATGACATAGAGGTAGACCTCGCGCGCCGCGGCTTTTGCGGGCGCGGCCGCCGATGTTTCCAGATCGTCGGGCGTGATGCCGGCGGCGAGCTGGCGGGCGCGCTCGGCCCAGCTGTCGAGTGCTTTGGTCGAGTAGCCTTTGGCCTGTTTGTCGGTGGTGCCCATGATGCGGGCGTAGACGAATGGCGCCGTGATGTCCGCGATTTGCGGATAGTCGCTGTCGCCGGCGAGCACGATGGCGACTTTGTATTTTCTTGCTAGCGCGATGAATTCTGGCGTTTGGAAGGTTTCATTGCGGACTTCGATAGCGTGTTTCAGCTTTTGACCTTCGATGCTTGGCGGCAGCAGTTTCAGGAAAGCCTCAAAGTCTTCGGGGTCGAATTTTTTGGTGGCTGCGAATTGCCAGTTAATCGGGCCTAGTTTTTGTTTTAGCAACAGTACGCCACTGGCGAAGAAGCGCTCGATGGTTTCGTTGGCGTCGGCCAGAATTTTTCTGTTGGTGGCATAGCGGGGGGCTTTCAGGGAGAAGACAAAATCTTCCGGAGTTTCCTGATACCACTTTTCATAGCTTGACGGCTTTTGCAAGCCGTAGAAAGTGCCGTTGATTTCTATCGATGTCAGGTGTTGGCTCGCGTATTCCAGTTCGCGGGATTGGGTCAGGTCCGATGGATAGAAGACACCCCGCCATGGGGCATAGGTCCAGCCGCCTATGCCGATTTTGATGGGTTGTGGTTTTGATTTTGGCATTTGGTGTCCTTTTTCCTCTGTTCTCTGGGGTTGGCTTTTTTTTTTTGCCTTTGGCGGCGGCATTTCCTTGTGCCTGCGGCGTTGGCCTTTCCTTGCATTCTAATTGGTTTATTAGCGTCGTCCCTGCTGTTTGCCTACGGCGTTTGGTGTTTCTTTTGCTATTGGTTTATTAGCGTTGCCCCTGTGCGGGGGGCACCTACTTTTCTTTGCCGGCCGCAAAGAAAAGTAGGCAAAAGAAAGCGGCTCACACCGCCAATTCTTAAGTGGGTCCCCTGGCTTGGAGGGGATCGTGGCTCCGTAGAGATTGGGCCTGCGCACCTTCTGGCCTGAGTGACCAGGCCGTCATGCTTCCGGCGGCGCTGCGCGCGCCGGGGCGGTACTTCACAAAACCAATTGGTATGTTTCGGCGCCTCGCCGAGGCGAAGCCGATGGCCCCCGCTACGCACAAACGAAGCACCCGGTTTCCTTGGTGGACCCAACCGCGACGCACGCAGTGCGGAGTGGGAGCGGATGACGGCTGTGTCACTGGCGCTTATGGACCGAGGTGTGATCCGTTTATCGCACCACCAGCCCCTCCAAGCCAGGGGACCCGCTTAAAAATTAGCGGTGTGAGCCGCTTTCTTTTGCCTACTTTTCTTTGCGGCGGCAAAGAAAAGTAGGTGCCTGCCCCGCACAGGGGCGACGCTAATAGACCAATTACAAAACAAGGAAAGGCCCAAGCGGCCAGAACGAGGAAACCCCACCGCCGCAGGCAAAACCCCTATTTTTGGGCACAAAATCTGCAATCTCTGCCTGCCGAAGGCAACCCACCCGCCCTATGGGTTATCCTCCACGCCTGCAACCAAAAACCCGCTTCAAAATCTCTAGAGACTCACCTGGTGAATTCCATCCTCCTCTCCTGGGGCATCGCCGCAGCCGCCACCGCCGGCGTCATCACCCGGCCGTTCAATTGGCCAGAAGCCATCTGGGCCGCCGCCGGCGCGCTCTTACTCGTCGCGCTGGGCCTGCTGCCAGTCGACCTGGCAATCCACGCCATCGGCAAAGGCACCGACGTCTACCTGTTCCTGTTCGGCATGATGCTGCTCTCGGAAGTCGGCCGCCGCGAAGGACTCTTCGACTGGGTCGCCGTGCTGGCAGTCAACCACGCCAACGGCTCGCCCCGAAAACTCTTTCTGCTGGTCTATCTGGTCGGTGTGATCATCACCGCCTTCCTCTCCAATGACGCCGCCGCCGTAGTCCTCACACCGGCCGTTTTCGCCGCCGCGAAAAAAGCCAGAACGGATCCCCTGCCGTTGCTGTTCGTCTGCGCATTCATCGCCAACGCAGCCAGCTTCGTGCTGCCGATCTCGAATCCAGCCAACATCGTGCTCTACGGCAACCACACGCCCGCGCTCGGCGCGTGGCTGGTGCGCTTCACGTTGCCGTCGCTATTGTCGATCGCTGCCACCTATGCGCTATTGCGCTGGACCCAGCGCGAAGCGCTCGCCGGCACCTGCGAGACCAATCTCGAGCCGCTGGAGTTGTCCTCAAGCGGACGCGTGGCCCTCGCCGGTATCGCGGTGACAGCCGTCGCATTGCTGACGGTCTCCGCATTCGATATCCCGCTCGGCCTGCCCACCGCGATTCTCGGCGCGCTGACGGCGGTGCTCGTGCTGATCCTGGAGCGCAAGTCGCCCGTGCCGATGGTCAAGGAAATCTCGTGGAGCGTGCTGCCGCTAGTGGCCGCGCTGTTCGTGCTGGTCGAAATGCTCGATCACACCGGCGTCATCACCGCACTGGCCAACGCGACGCTGCGCGCCACGCAACACAGCGAACTGGCAACGGCCGCATCAGCCGGTGACATCATCGCTATCGCGAGCAATCTGATGAACAACCTGCCGGCCGGTCTGATCGCGAGTTCGACGGTAATGCAGGCGCATAGTCCCGAGCGCGTGATCGACGCGCTGCTGATCGGCGTCGATCTCGGCCCGAATCTGTCCATCACCGGCTCGCTGGCAACCATCCTCTGGCTCAATGCGATTCGCCGCGAAGGCGAAGACGTGAGCTTCATGAAGTTTCTGAAAGTGGGCGCGGTCGTGATGCTGCCGGCGCTCATACTGGCGCTTGGCGCGCGGCTTGTGACCGGTTAATCGACAGCCGCACCGGATGAACGAGAGGAACCCGTATCGCCAGCTTTTGCGGGCGTGGGTGGCGGGTCAGCGCCGCGTGCCGTTCGAACGCATCGGTGGCGCTGCGGCGATTTCCTCAGCCTGTTCCAGCGAACGCAGCGTCGCTTCGAGTCGTGCAATGCGCGCCTGCTGCGTCGGCATCAGACGCGATCTGGAAAGCACGCTCAGGCGATTGCGCCAGTACGACAGCGGAATGCGGTCGTAGATGGAAATCAGCCCGAACACGCGTTCGAGATGGGCGATCTCTTTGTCGAAGTTCTGATAGCTCATCTGACGATCCGCAAAATAGATGTATTGACAACAAGGTGGCGCGTCACAGACAAAACGCGCCCGGCGCTAAATCTGAGCAAGGCGCGTTCCGCGGTTGGCTGATGAATGGCTTGCTGGGCAAAGCTGATTTGTCCGATTTATGGTGCCGCTCGGCTCGAAGGCTGGCCCGGTGGCAAAGCGTGGCGGGCGCATCGTGGACGAAGGCTGCCCGCGTTGGTCTGCTTCAGTGGGACGCGACGGTTCGTCGAGCCGTTTGTCGCCGGGCGCGGACGGACGGCCCTGGCAAACTGTGCCGCGTCCACGTGTAAGAGCTGCGCCGTTAAAGCCAGCTACTGATCGGAGCCATGACGCACCCGGCCGCCTCGTCGGAGTCCTGACTCAAGCAGTCAACAGAATGGCGCGCCACGTATGACGCGCTTCCCGCATTCAGTACGGCGCGCAAACCCAACAAAGTGCTCTCCCGTGGCGACCCGGCCATTCTTCAGGACAACGGGAATTCACCAGGCAGTCTTGCTTGCAGCATGTCCTATGCGGATTCCACGGCCTTTGTTGTAATCAGCACATCGGATACGGGCACCCTAGCGCGGCACCATCATGACGGGTTGAGCATAGGTGACGGCGGGGGCGGGTACGCCCGCGTAATTCGTGGGCGCCGGGACTACAACCGTCGTTTGGAGCGGGGCGGGTTTTGTTTGGGTCGCCAGCGTCGGTGCGGGCGCGGCGACGGCTACAGCAACCGGTACCGCAACGGGTATGGCGACCGGCGGGGGCGTCACTACGTAAGCCGGTTGGACCGGCGCGTAGTAATAGACGGGGCGGGGCGGCGGCGCGTAGACGACGGGGGCGGACATATACACAACGACGCGGGCGAACGAGGTCGACGAGCAGGTCAGACCGATGGCAGTAAAAGTAGAGGCACAGACGTGACGAATACTCACTTGAAACTCCTGGGACGTTGAGCGGCGCGGGGCGACTTCCTGTGAAGAAGCAAGGCCGGGTGGCCCGGATCGCCTGGAGGCGTTGCCGAACCGTTGGGGCGCTTGTGGCGCCGACAGACGAACGATACGCAAGCCGCGCTGGAAACGGCATCAGAGACTTATTTCATTCGATGTCACGCCCAAACGGGCGGTCCGGCGGTCCGGCGGTCCGGCGCTCCGGCGCTCCGGCGCTCCGGTGATTCGGCGCTCCGGTGATTCGGCGATCCGGCGACCCGGCGACCGGCGATCCGGCGATCCGGCGATCCGGCGCAAACGCGGCGAGCGTGGCGAGTATGGCGCGTTGGCTGCATTGCTCGGGTGGCACCCGCAGTCGTCGTGTCTGGACCGCTCCATGCCGTCACCCAAAGCCATGACATATCGCGACATGAATCTGAAATTGCCTTCTCGCGGCGCATCAACAAGAATTCGGCCTGTCATCGAACGGATCGCGGCAAGTTGCAGGCGACGCACGATGGCCTGATCGAAGGAGTCCGTCATGAAAAAATTACTCGCCGTCGTCCTGCTGTGCTGCGCATCCACCGTCACGTTCGCCCAATCCGCCGCGCCGCAGGCCGGCAATCCGCAGCGCATGCAACGCATGGAACAGCAACTGCAAGCGCGCTTCTCGAGCGCCAACACCACCCACGACGGCAAGCTCACCAAGGATCAGGCGGCCGCTGGTCTGCCGATGGTCGCCACGCATTTCGATGAGATCGATACGCAGAAGGCGGGCTATATCACGCTGGTGCAGATCGAAGCATTCATGCAGGAACGCGGGGCAGCGCACTGAGCCGCGAGCGCATCGGCGGGATCGTAGAGAGTCGCCTATCGAACCCACTGCCGGCCCTTGACACGCCCGAGCGCGCGATGAAACCTGCCATGCCCCACCGCCTGTGCATTGTCTGCGCGCTGATCGCGTCCATGAGCACGGCGCTGACAGGTTGTGTGACAGTCGGCCCCGACTTCAAACAGCCGGATGCGACGGTCGAAAACCAGTGGCTCGAGAGTTTGCGGCAGCAGGCGCAGGCCGCGCCCGCTGCCGAGGCGGCCTGGTGGACGGCGTTCAACGACCCGGTACTGAGCGCGCTGGAACAGCGCGCGTATGAACGCAATCTGTCGCTGCAGGCGACCGGCTTGCATATCTTCAAGGCGCGTGCACAACTCGCCATCAGCGCGGAGAATCTGCTGCCGCAGTCGGGCAGCGCCTCGGTCGGCGCGAATCACATCAATACGAGCGGGGTCGGGCCGATCCCGCCGGCTCATCTGTGGGCTGAGCATCTGCGGGTGAACGCCGGCTGGGAGATTGATTTCTGGGGCAAATATCGCCGGCAGATCGAATCGGATCGCGCGCAGTTGCGAGTCTCCGAGGCGGCCTACGACAACGCGCTCGTGTCGCTATTCGCCGACGTCGCCAACGCATACATCGATCTGCGCGCACTCGACCAGCGCATCATGGTGGCCCGGCAGAACCTGAAGGCCGTGCAGCAGAGTCTGACGCTGACCCAGGCGCGCTATAAACGCGGCGCGTCGAGCCAGCTCGATGTCGAACAGGCCGCCACGCTGGTGGCCGAAACCGAGGCGCAGATTCCGTCGCTGATCAAGGCGCGCGCGCAAGACCGCGACACGCTCGCGGTGCTGCTCGCCGATCCTCCAGACGCTGTCGAAGCACAACTCAAAGGCAGTCGCGCGATTCCGCTGCCGCCCACACAGATCGACGTCGGCATTCCCGCCGATCTGTTGCGCCGCCGTCCCGACGTGCGGCAGGCCGCGCTCAACGCAGCGGCGCAATCGGCGCTGATCGGCGCAAACAAGGCGAAACTGTATCCGTCGCTGTCGTTGACGGGGCTGTTTGGACTGTCGTCAGGCGAACAGCATGGTATCGGCCTC
Source organism: Paraburkholderia fungorum (assembly GCF_046027215.1). GTDB lineage: Bacteria > Pseudomonadota > Gammaproteobacteria > Burkholderiales > Burkholderiaceae > Paraburkholderia > Paraburkholderia fungorum_D. The sequence continues at coordinate 507,504 of NZ_JAQQEN010000002.1, forward strand.
ACGCAGTGGGGCAGCAAGACAATCGGCCTCTTTTCCGCAGGCGTCACGGTGCCGCTTTTCGATCGCGGCCAGCTAAAAAACGCCGTGCGGATTCAGGACGCGACCTTCCAGGAAGCCGTGCTCGACTATCAGAACACGGTGCTGGAAGCACAGCGAGAAGTGGAAGATGCCATTGCCGGATTGCGCACCTCGCTCGATGCACTGGCCGCGTCGGCGCGTGCGTCCGATGCGTCGCAACGCGCGTTGAAACTGGCCAACATCCAGTATCGCGCGGGCTCGGTCACGTACGACACGGTGCTCGATTCATCGCGTTCGGCACTGCGCGACGGCGACACGCTCGCGCAGAATCAGGGGCTCGCTTCGATCGCAGCGGTGTCGTTGTATCGCGCGCTCGGCGGCGGCTGGGAAGTGGCAAAGGGGCAGCAGGTGGTGAGCGAGCAGATTGCCGAACAGATGGCGCAGCGCACGGATTGGGGCAGGTTGTTGAACCCGCCCGCGAATTCCGCGCTGGCGCGCAGCAGCGGAGACCAGCTTGATAACAGCAAATAAATACCTCGGGGCAAGGCTGCTTATTGTCCTTGTTCTCGTCCTTGTTCTCGTCCTTGTCGTGGCGCTGTCAGCGTGCCGCGATGGCAATGCGCCGGCCCAGACCTCGGCATTGCCGCAAGTGAGCGTGACGCAGCCGGTGCCGCGCGAAGTGCGCGAACAGATCGATCTGAGCGGCACGGTTGCGCCTTCCGCGACGGTCACGCTGGTCGCGCGCGTGCAAGGCGAGCTAAAAGCAATCGGTTTCACCGACGGCGCTTACGTCAAACAAGGGCAAGTGCTGTTTCGCATCGAGCCGGATACCTATCGCGCGCAACTCACCTACGACCAGGCCGCGCTCGAGAACGCCGAGCAGGAACTGACGCGGCAGAAACAGCTCACGTCCGATAACGCGACCTCCGAATCGTCGCTGCAAAAAGCGCAGACCACGCGCGACCAGTCGCTCGCCAAACGCGACATGTCACGCATTAATCTCGCTTACACGGAGATCCGCGCGCCGTTCGCCGGCCGCATCGGCGCGCGTGCATTCGATGTCGGCAATCTGGTGGGCGCGTCCGATTCCACCAGGCTCGCCACGCTCGATCGCATTCAACCGGTGTACGTCAATTTCACGCTGAACGAGCGCGACGCAAACCGCATCGGTCTGTTCACGCAGCCGCCGCGCACGGTGCGCGTCAATGTGCTTGGCGCGCCGACGGGGCAGGGCGAGGACGCCGCGCTCGAGTTTGTCGACACACGGGTCGATTCGAACAGCGGGGCGCTCAAGTTGCGCGCGGACATCGCCAATCAGGATTCGCATCTGATTCCGGGCATGTCGGTCGAGGTGCATATTCCCGCCGGCGCGCCGCACAAGGTGCTGCTGGTGCCCGATACCGCTTTGCTGCGCGATCAGGCGGGGGCGTCGGTGCTAGTCGTCAATGCCGCGGGCGTGATCGAAAAGCGCCCGATCGCAACCGGCGGTTTGTTCGATTCTCTGCGGGCGGTGACCGCCGGGCTCAGCGCGAGCGATCAGGTGGTGACCGGCGGCGCGCTGGCGGTCGCGCCGGGTGCGAAGGTGCAGGTGGTGGCCTCGCTCGCGCAGGGCCAGTCATGATCCGCTTCTTCGTTGAGCGTCCGGTTCTCGCGAATGTGATCGCGTTGATCGTGATGCTGCTCGGCGCCGTCGCGCTGATCAACCTGCCGGTCGCGCAATATCCACCGATCACGCCGCCGACCGTGCAGGTGGTCGCGCGCTTTCCGGGCGCGAGTGCCGCGACATTGATCAACCGCGTGGCGCTGCCGATCGAAACGCAGGTGAACGGCGTGGAGAACGCGCTGTACATGCAGTCGACCAGCACCAACGACGGCACCTACACGCTCACGGTGACCTTCGCCGTGGGCACCGATGTCGATAAAGCCCAGGTGCTGGTGCAGAACCGCGTGTCGGCCGCCACTGCGCAGCTGCCGCAAGCGGTGCAGCAGCAGGGCGTGACCGTGCGCAAACGCTCCACGGCGATCCTGCAGTTGTACACGCTGCAATCGCCCGATCCGAAATACGATTCGCTGTTCCTCAGCAACTACGCGGTGATCTATCTGCGCGATACGCTCGCACGCCTGCCGGGTGTCGGCGACGTCACCGTGTTCGGCACCGGTCAGTACAGCATGCGCGTCTGGCTCGATCCGCAGAAACTGAGCGAGCGCGGCCTGAGCGCCGCGGACGTGATGCAGGCGATCCAGAGCCAGAGCCGGGACGTGAGCGCGGGCCAGCTCGGTTCCGAGCCGAACGCGGGCGGCCAGGCGTTCCAGCTCACCGTGACGCTGCAAGGCGCGCTCGCCGACCCGCATGAATTCGACGACATCATCGTCAAGGCCGATCCCAACGACGGCGGTCATTTCGTGCGGATTCGCGACGTGGGCCACACCGAACTCGGTTCGTCGAGTTACGGCCAGTTCTTCAATCTCGACGGCAAGCCGGCGGCAGGCATTGCCATTTACCAGTTGCCGGAAGCCAACGCGCTGCAAGTTGGCAACGCGGTGAAGGAGACCATGGCGCGTCTGGCGAAAAACATGCCGAAGGGCATCAGCTATCAGTTGCCGTTCGATACCACGACCTTCGTGCGGCAGTCGGTGATCGACGTGTACAAGACGCTGTTTGAAGCCGCATTGCTGGTGCTCGCGGTGATCCTGCTGTTTCTGCAGAACTGGCGCGCCATGCTGGTACCCGCCACGACGATCCCGGTGACCATCATCGGCACGTTCGGCGCGATCTATATGCTTGGCTTCTCGATCAATCTGCTGACGCTGTTCGCGATCGTGCTGGCGATCGGCATCGTGGTGGACGATGCGATCGTGGTGGTCGAAGGCATTACGCAGCACATCGAGCAGGGCAAGACGCCGAAACAGGCGGCCATCGACGCGATGCACGAATTGCTCGGCCCGATCATCGGCATCACGCTCGTACTGATCTCGGTGTTCCTGCCGTCGGCATTTCTCGGCGGCGTGACGGGCCAGATGTACCGGCAGTTCGCGCTGGTCGTGGTGGCGACCACGGTGATCAGCGCGATCAATGCCGTGACGCTCAAGCCGGTGCAGAGCGTGCGCTGGTTGCGGCATGCGCGGGCCGGCCGGCCGAACATCGTGTATCGCGTGTTCGACAAGGGTTATGCGCGTGTCGAGAAAGGCTACGTGCGGGTGGTCTCGTGGTTTGTGCAGCGCTGCGGCCTGGCTCTCGCGATCGCTCTCGTGCTCGGCGCCGCGTCCGCCTTTTTGCTGACCCGCGTGCCCACCAGCTTCATTCCGCTCGAAGATCAAGGCTATGTGCTGATCGCAGCACAACTCGCCGACGCGGCCTCGCTCGGACGCACGCGCGAGGCGAGCACGCAGATCGAAAAGCGCATTGGCGCGATTCCGGGCGTGAGTCATGTGGTGTCGATCGGCGGTATCTCGCCGCTCGATAACAACGCCTCGTTGCCGAATTCCGCGCTGATTTACGTGACACTCGACGACTGGAGCAAACGCGGCAAGGGCGAAGATCTGCGCTCGCTGTATACGCGCATGAATAGCGAGCTCGCGAAGCTGCCCGACATCCGTTCGGTGGTGATCGTGCCGCCGCCGATCCAGGGCCTCGGCAATAGCGGCGGCGTGCAGATGCAGGTGATGCTCACGGACGGCTCGCAGAACTATCGGCGCTTGCAGGACGCGACCGATGCGCTGATCGCGGGCGTGGCGAAGCGGCCGGAATTGCAACGCGTCTTCAGCCCGTTTCGCGCCACGGTGCCGACCGTCGAACTGACGCTCGATCGCGCCAAGGCGGAGTCGCTGCAAGTGCCGGTCGGCAACGTGTTCGATCTGCTGCAAGACTACGTCGGCTCGAGCTACGTGAATCAGTTTACGACCTTCAACCATACGTTCCCGGTATTCGTGCAGGCCGATGGCGCGTTTCGCCGCGAAACCGACGACATTCGCCGCTTGCAGATCCGCAGCAACAGCGGCCACATGGTGGAACTGGGCACTTTCATGGACGCGCATCCGAGTGTCGGTCCGGCGGTGGCCACGCTCTACAACCTCGCGCCCGCCGCGGCCATCAACGGCAATCCGGCGAACGGCTACAGTACCGGCGATGCGATCGCCGCGTTCGAACAGGAAGCCGCGCGCATACTGCCGGCCGGCATCGGCTACGAATGGACAGCAATGTCGTATCAGGAGAAGCTGGTCGGAAATTCGGCTTACTGGGTGTTTGCGGTGGGCGTGTTGCTGGTGTTCTGCGTGCTGGCCGCGCAATACGAAAGCTGGCTGCTGCCGGTCGCGGTCGTGCTCGCGGTGCCGCTCGCCTTGCTCGGCACGGCCGGCACGCTCGCCATGCTGGGCGCCGCCAATAATCTGTACACGCAAATCGGCCTTGTGCTGCTGATCGCGCTATCGGCGAAGAACGCGATTCTGATCGTCGAATTCGCGCGGCATCTGCGCGCGCAGGGCGTGGAGATTGCCGAGGCCGCGGTCGAAGCGGCGCGCCTGCGGTTCCGGCCCATCATGATGACGTCATTCGCGTTTATTCTTGGCGTGGTGCCGCTCGTGATCGCCACCGGCGCCAGTGCGAGCGCGCGACGTTCGCTCGGGATTGCGGTATTTTCGGGAATGCTGGCGTCCACCTGCATCGCCGTGCTGTTCATTCCGTCGTTCTATGTGCTGTTGCAGCGCCAGGCCGAACGACACGCGGCGCGCCGTGCATCGTCCGACGCCCAACTTTAGAGGAGCTTTCGCATGGACCGCCCGGCGAAAATCATCGTGCTCGACGACGAGGCCGAACTGCGCAACATGCTGCAGCGTTTTCTGCGTGGTCATGGCTTCGACGTGCGAGTCGCCGAAGACAGCAAACGGCTCGACCGTTATCTCGAACGCGAGCCCTTCGATCTGCTGGTGCTCGATCTGATGATCGGCGAAGAGGACGGGCTTGTCATCTGCGCGCGCCTGCGCGCGCAGGGACAGACCTTGCCGATCCTGATGCTGACCGCGAAGGGCGATCCGCTCGACAAGGTGGTCGGCCTCGAAACCGGTGCCGACGATTACCTCGCCAAACCGTTCCTGCCGCGCGAACTGGTGGCGCGGATCAATGCGCTGCTGCGGCGCCAGAAAATGGCGTCCGGCGATGTGACGGTGACCTCGGAGAGCGTGCGTTTCGGCGACTTCAGCCTCGATGTCGGCAAGCAGCAACTGTCGCGTGGGGGCACGTTGCTGGAGATTCATTCGGCGCAGATGCTGCTGCTGGTGGCGCTGGCTTCGTCGCCGAACCGCCCGGTGAGCCGTGACAATCTGCTGGCGCGCGCCCGCGGCCGCGACCATGATGCGCTCGATCGCAGCATCGACGTACAGGTGCTGCGCTTGCGGCAGATCGTCGAGGACGATCCGTCGAAGCCGCGTTTCATCAAGACCGTGTGGGGCGTCGGCTACATGCTGATTGCGGACGTCGACTCATGACGCGCTCGCTACTGCAAAGGGCGCTGCCGAAAACGCTGCTCGCGCGCAATATCGCGTTGCTGATCGTGCTGGTGATGTTGAGCCAGGTCTGTTCACTCGGCGTGTTGCTGCACTATGTGCAGCGGCCGCGGGTCGAACGTGCGGCCGCGGTGTTCGCCACCTACGTGACCACACTCGATCAATTGCTCGCGACCACGTCACCCGATGCACGCGCCGGATTGACCGCACGCCTCGACGCGCGCGCGCAACTGCCGAGCGAGGCCGCCGAGGAACCGCGGCCGAGTCTGCTGCGCGCCTATCGCACCTATCAGCGCAATGTGTTTCTCGAGAGTCTGCGCGCGCATCTGCCCGCTGATATGCCGGCACGCTGGCAATCGGTAGGCGGCCAGCGGCTGTGGATTCGCATGCACGCGAGCGCCGCTGCGTCGGGCGCCGCTGCGTCGCAAGCGCCGTACTGGATTGCGCTGCCGATTCCCGAGGACGCGCAAGGCAACGGCCTCGACGCCGCGATCCTGCTGTCACTCGGACTAGGCGCGCTGGCGGCGTTGACCGGCTACGCGATCCAGCGCCACCTCAACCAGCCGCTTCGGCAACTCACGCACGCGGCGCGCCGCGTCAGTGCCGGCGAAACGCCCGCGCCTTTACCGACCGATGGCCCGACTGAAATTGCCGCGGTGAGCAGCGCCTTCAATCAGATGACGCATGCCTTGCAGCAGGCCGACGCGACGCGCGCGCTGATGCTGGCAGGCATCTCGCACGACATCCGTACGCCGCTGACCAAACTGCGCCTGTCGATGGCCATGGCGATGCCCGACGGCAGCGACAGCAGCTTCGTGGTGGCCGCCGAATCGTATCTGGATCAGATCGAGACGATCCTGCAGCAATTCATGGACTACGCCGGCAGCGGCGAGCGCGAGGCGGCGGAGCCCGGCGATCTGAATGCGCTGATCGAACGGCTCGCCGGCGATTTCGCGGGATTGGGACACACGTTCGATTTGTCGCTCGCGCGCTTGCCGGCGCTCGCGTATCGGCCGATCAGCATGATGCGGCTTCTGATGAATCTGATGCAGAACGCGATCGTGTACGGCGGTTCGGGGCTCGCGGTGCGCAGTTGGGCCACCGCCGAAGCGGTGTATGTGGCGGTCGGCGATCGCGGCAAGGGTTTGTCGGCGCAGGAGCTGGAACAGTTGAAGGCGCCGTTTCAGCGTGGCCGCAATGCACGTTCGCATAGCGGCGGTACCGGTCTCGGGCTTGCGATCGTCGAACGGATCGCACGGTTGCACAGCGGCAACTTGCAGTTTCGCGCGCGCGAGGGAGGCGGCCTGGAGGTGTGGGTGGTGTTGCCGCTCAAGACAAGCTGAAAACGGCGCTTGCCGGCTTCAGCTCGCTCAACGCCTGTCGAGCCAGGCGTCCAGACCGACGCGAAACGCCACGCCCGCGATAACCGGCACGGTCAGCATCAGGATGATGCCGAAGTTGGCAATCTGGTCGCCGTACATGATCGGTTGGTAGAGCACCACGACCGCGACGATCGCGAACACCACGACGCCGACGGCGACCATCATCAGGTTGCGCACCGCAATCCGTGGTCCCCGGGATTTTGTCTCGCCGGGCGTGGTGCTGGCAGCGGGGACTTTGTCGTGTTGGGCAGGCATGGTGGTTCTCGTAACGGAAAGAAGCGCGGCGGGAAATCGTGGGCTGGCCGGCGCGCGTGATCGGCATCATACCCGGGCCGCAAGCGCCGCACATATAAGCCGCATTATCGGCAGCAGGATGAAAAGCGCAATCCCCGCGATAACGGTGTCGCCATGCCGAGGACAAAGTCGCTCAGTTCCGTGAGTGGCTGGGTGAGGTGCGGCTGCGTGACGAAGGTGCCTTTGCCACGGCGGGTTTCGATCAACCCGCGCGTAATCAGGTTCTGCACCGTTTTTTGCAGGATGGTCCGGCTGACGCAGTAACTCGCCAGCAAGCTGGCTTCATTGGGCAACTGCGTGCCGGACGGATAGGTGCCGCCGGCGATCTTCCCGGCGAGTTCCGCTTCCACCTGCGCGTAGAGGGGAAGCTGGCTATTTCGATCGGAATCCATGGCAGACATCATGGCGTCATGATGTCTGGGAGTCAAACGCGCGCGGACCCCGCCACAGCTACTTCTCAGTGGACTTTTCTTTCTCAGCGGGCTTTTCTTTCTCAGCTGGCTTGTCTTTCCCCGCTGACTTTTCTTTCCCCGCGGGCTTTTCATTCTCAGCGGGCTTTTCTTCCTCCGGCGCGCTTTTCTTCGCGACCATGCCGCGAACACGTTTCGCCAGATCGCGCGAACTGGCGCGCACGGTGCGAACGAGCGCGACATCGCTGCGCGTCTGTTCGAACGTATAGCGCCGCACGAGCTGTCCGCCGAAGCCGGCGAGGAACTGCAGAATGCCTGCCGTCGAGACGCCGTCGAAATCGAGCTCGAGCTTGCGGTCGCGGGCGACTTTCATCGCTTGCCAGATAAGCAGTGCAACCGCGCCGCTGTGCGCGGTGGCCTGGCGCGTCGTCAGGAAATAGTAGACGTTGGATTTGTCCCAAACGAGTGCGGTCGCGGCGTTGAGCGTGCCGTCGCTGTCGAAACTGCCAAGTATCATGCCGGCATTGTTCCGCAGGACCTCGTGCAGCAGCCGCCGCATGATCGTCGAGCCATAGACGTTATCGAGCTCGCGCGTGGCGAGATTCGAATCGTAAAAGTCGGCGAACGTCTCGACGCTCGTGATCTCCTGCACCGAGAATCGCTCGGAGGAGCGCCGGACCCGGTTGCGCGTGTTCCAGCGAAGTCCGCGCCAGACGGTCTCTTCGTCCGCGCCCACGGGCATTTTGAGCGTAAACCCGACCGAGACCTTGTAGCCGTGTAACGAGAATGCGGTTGCTTCGGCTTCCGACACAAGCGGATGCGCGATCTGCAGAAAGTGCGCGCACTCGGGCAGCTGTGCGATCAATTTGCGTGTCACGTCCACGCGATGAATCCATTCCGGGTCGCCCGAATCGGCGGGCTGCCGCTTGATGACCGGACCGAGGGTTCGGGTGAGCGGCGGCAAATACGAAACCCGCCAGAGGCCCTTTTTGGTGAGTGTGTAGGGCATCTCGCCGATGACTTCGTCGCCAGCCTTCACGACAGCCGTATGCCAGTCATCGCCGGCGGTGGCATTGAGCCACCATGGTTCGTGAAAGACCGAGCGTTCCGTCAGGCCAATGGGCGCCACCGGAATGAGCCCTGATTTCGAGGACTCGTCGAGTGCCGGCTTGCCGGTTTTTGGCTTAAGGGGGGCAGGCACTGACACTACGGGAATGCGGTCTCTATTCATGACGCTGGTTTCCTCTCACGTTGCCGACACCGACGCCAGAGGTTAGAAGAATAGGCCGCCATGCCACAGTGCGGCACCGTACACTGCAAGGTCTTTGTACGGCAGGGCGCTGGACTACGTGCCGCGCGTGCGCCGCGCGGAACAGATGCAATGGTATGAATGGGGCGTTGGCTACATCGAAGAAAATGGTGTCACGTCAGTTGGCGAGTCCCGTGGACGCATTTTCCTGCTCCTGCAGCAGTCGCCATTGAACCTTTCCGCTGCCCGTGCGGGGCAGCCCAGGCACGAATTCAACGAACTGGGGCACCTTGTACGAAGCCATATGCGCGTGGGCCCATTCAATGATCTGCTGCGCCGATACATCGGTGCCGGCGCGCAGTACCACAAATGCCTTCACGGCCTCACCCTTGCGCGCATCGCGTGCTGCGATAACACACGCTTCCTGAATCGCAGGGTGTCCGAACAGCAAAGTCTCGACTTCCGCGGGCCATACCTTATAGCCGGACATGTTGATCATTCGCTTTAACCGGTCGACGAAAAAGAAGTAGCCGTCCTCATCGATATAGCCCAGGTCGCCAGTGCGCAGATAACGCGTCCCGGCCACCTCGACGAACGCGTCGCGTGTGGCATCGGCGCGTCCCCAGTAACCCTTGAACACCTGCGGGCCGCTGATCAGAATCTCGCCCGTTGCCTGCGGGCCGAGAACTTCGAGCGTGGTGGGATCGACCACGATTGATTCGGTATCCTGTATTGGTATGCCAAGACACTGCAGCTTGCAGCGGTGCGGTGGATTGATGTGAGTCGCCGAGATGGTTTCGGACAGCCCGTAGCCCTCCATGTAGGGGACGCCCAGGCGGGCTTCAACGCGCTGTGCCAACGCTTTCGGCATGGCGGCGCCACCGCCGGCCAGGCGCTCGATGGAACTCAGGTCGAAACGCTCGAGGTCGGTCAGGCTCATGAAGTCGACCATCATCGTGGAGATGGCGATCCAGAACCCTACGCGATAGCGCTCGATCAGTAGAGCGGCACACCGGCTGTCCCATCGCGTCATCACCACCATCGTCGAACCAAGCGAGATCGCCACATTCATGCATTGCTGCATCCCGGTCACGTGAAACAGCGGCATCGCGCATAAAACGACCGATTCAGGCGACAACTCACACCATTGCGCCGAAGCCGCGACGACGTGTGTTGCGCTACGGTTGGTGTGCATGCAGCCTTTCGGGGCACCGGTAGTGCCCGACGTATAGGGAATCACCGCGAGGTCTTCGGGCGATGCGATGTACGGCGACGGCTGCTCGGCGGATGCCAACGCGTCGCTCCAGCGCACGGCTCCCGGCGCGATCGCTGCGGAGAACTCGGGGTAGGCATCGAGGTCAGGGCCAGCCTCCGTGACCACGGCCGGCAATGGCAGGTCAGTGGTGTCGGCAAGATAGTCGGCGTAGCGCGCCACGATGGCATGGCTGAGCGCGCCGCCGAGCAGGGGCCGGGCATTCTCGTAGCGTTCCTCACCCAGCAGGGCGACCCTGGCACCGCAGTCCTCGATAATGTGCCGAAGTTCGTCGGTTGTGTTCATCGGATTCACCGGCACAACCGCTGCATGGGCTCGCAAGATTGCGTAGTAGCCGATGATATATTGCGGGCTGTTCTGCATATACAGCGCGACGCAATCGCCACGCTCGACGCCGCATCGACCCTGCAGAAAACCTGCCAGTGCCTCTACTTCCTGCTGCAATTGTGCGTAACTCAACGCCCCGCCGTAGTAATGAAGGGCGATCTTCCCGGGATATCGGCTGGCAGCGTTGTGGAGGTTTTCGTACAGCGAAGGCTGTGGCGATGACAGGTGATGCGTAAGCCCGTCTGGCCAATAGGCTGAATAGTTCACGCTTGCCTCCCTTCGGGGCGCGCCGGGTGTCTTGCCGAGTGCCTGCCAGATATCGCGGGCGGGAGCGCGGGTCTCCGGGTGTTGCAAATGCGGCTACGGGTTGCAGCCTGCAGCGATTCTGTCAGGCGGTTAAACTGCGCGTTGCCATTATGAACCGTTTGTCGAACCCGCCGGGCACTGATGCGTGAACAGGTGGCCGGCGCGTGCCGCGCGGCGCTGACGTGTTGAACGACGCGCGCGAATAGCCGAGGAAACCAGTCATGCTCAATACGCAAACCGCCCGCATTCTTTCCCGCTATAAAACGTGGGCCGACAATCTGCTGTTCGACGCCACCGCGGCCCTGCCGCCCGATGAAGTCGTCAAAACCCGGCAGACCTTATTCAAAACGATGATTGGTACGCTGAATCACAACTATGTGGTTGATCTGATCTGGAAGGCGCACCTCGAACGCAAGGAACACGGCTTCACGGCGCGCAACGGAATCGTGCACGCCGATCTCGGCGACCTGCGTCGCGCGCAACAGGACGTGAACGCGTGGTTCGAACGGTGGGCCGACGCACAAAGCGACGCTTCGCTGGCTGAAGAACTGTCGTTCGTGTTCATATCCGGCGAGCATTCGACGATGTCACGCGGCGCGATGTTCATGCATCTCGTCAATCACGCTTCGTATCACCGTGGCTGGGTTTGCGACATGTTTTTCGAGGTTCCCGCCAAACCGCCCACTACCGATCTGCCGGTTTTTCTCAAGGCATACCCGGAGTCCAGTTTCTCCCGCGCTTCGGATGATCGGGAAAAAGCGTGAACTCCCGCTAGATCGGCGGCACGGTCGAAGCCACGCGCGAGCGGATGGCTTCCTTGTCGGGAACAATCCGTCAGTCCGTGACACGGCGTGATTGATGTTCGGATACTTTGTCTCGCCTTCTTGTAACAATCGAACCCCCAATGTCGTGGATCTTTTTCACCTTGGCCTTAAGCCAAAGCAAGAGCTTTTCCTTTTCGACAAGCGGCGACTGTTGACGCAAGCGCTGGCGGAAATTTTCTGCTTTAAGGGCGAGCAATCCCCACGATGTGTTCCCGATTTGCATACTCCACATCGTCAAAATGTGATTGCGACTCCAATAGCTTTTGTATTTTTCCGTGCCGGCCCCGAACTCGAAGTCGAGTTGATGTTCGAGCGCCCATTTAACGCAATGCTCTGTCGCAATCGTGCCGGGTGAGGAGCGGGAATGGGCGGGGTCGAATCCGCCTATCAGATCGTCCACGCGGGTCTTGCCCATGCCGAAAATGTCCACGGCAAGCGGTGCACCGTTGAGGCTGACGACCACTAGCCGGGCAAGGACCTCGCTACCGGTCTGGTTGAGCAAGGCGACCAGAAAATTTCTGTATTCCGCCGAATAGAGCCATTTCCCCGTTTTGTCCACGCGGTCGGCCCACTGGCGTTTGCAGTCAAACATCCAGTCCACTAAACGGGTATTCTCCTCGGCGTTTTCTGGCCCGAGAAAGCGAATCTTCAGGTCGCCCTTTTTCGACAGACGCCGTTCCAGTGCGCCGGGCTTGTTCTGGAATAACGGTCCAAGCGAAGTGCTAAAGGTGTCCCAATCGGTCTCTCGACGCAACATTCCGACGGCCGCTGGATGCGCCGTCTTCGTCACAACGCCACGCCTTGCAGACGCCAGTTCAAACAATCTGGACTCGGCATTCAGGTAGGGCAGAAGGATGATGTCGGCGCCGATTCTCTTCTGAACCGCATTCCAGGCGCGTTCGATGGATTCTGGAGCCGTCGGCGTCGCTTCGAAAAGGATGCTGGTGTAGTCCGTCGATTCACTCGCGAGCGGACGCACGACAGTCCAGAAGAACTTCGTGTAGGTGACGAGCGGCCATACCATGACAAGCCGCCCCTGCTCCCGCACGGTGATACAGCACAGTTTCCCGCCACGTGGTTGGGCAACCTCGGTCCAGCACAACAGACATACCGCAAAAGCCTGGCAGTAACGGCCTTCCGCTCTTGACCAGAGTTGGTTCCATTCCTGCTGTAGAGCACGAAACTCGACAGGGTCACTGACTATGTCAAGTCGTGAACTCGGTTCATCCATACGCCCTCCGGTGCGCCATAAGTTAGTGAATCAGATAAGTGAGGCAGATAAGTGAATCAGATCGGAATTGTTGTTCTATAGCACGTGAAAGCCTAAGGCAATTGATACGTAAACTTTTTCAATCTGAGCGTTCCCTAGGCCACGTATTTCACGGATTTCCCGACTACTCGCGACATGCCAGCCAGAGAGCATGTATGAACCTGCCGCGCCCAAAAGGACGCGGATTAACTCCGAGGTGATTGAAGCGGCAACTTAAAGCAAAGCACTAAGCGCCACAGACCTTAAGCTAATTGTAAGTAAGTGTAGCAGGGATGTAAGGCTGGGCGTGAATCAAAGAAGCCGTCGATCGTGGCACTGCACCTAGACAAAAGCGATAAGTCGTGCCCCTGATCGCGGCGGCGCGCGAAGGCAATCCCAACGAGCGCCCCCGTCGACCAACCTCCGGCGCGACAGCGCATGAAGGCGAAAATCCAACGCGAACGGCTGAAAATGGGCCGGTTACCGCCTTCCGCCTTTGTCGAAACCGGTCACGGCAGAATTGCGTTCGCCCCCAGGATGCTCATTAGCGTCCTCGCGTTGCGCTGCCCCTGATCTTCGAAACAGTTATTGAAAATAACGTGGGTTCGGCCCGCTCGCGTGGCGATGGCGCGGATCGAGGTGGACAGTTCGGTCAGTTCGTCGTCGTTGTAGTCGTAATCGAAGCGATCGGCTGCGCTGGCCGCGCCGGTGGCGCTCCAGGTCTCGGTATTGCGGCCGTGCAGACGCACCATTGCGAGTTGCGGGTTCGTCGCCTCCCATACCGTATGCACGCGGTTCGTCACATCCGGCGGTGCGTCGACGATCACATGCACGAGGCTGCGCTCACGCAGGAAATCGAGTGTCCATGTTGCATGTTGCTCGTCGAACCATGACTGATTGCGAAACTCCGCGGCCATCACGTAGCCCGCCATGCGCGCCCGGCATTCTTCGACGAGCGCGAGGCCGTCCGGCGCGCGCGTGATCCACGGCGCGAACTGGAACAGCACGGCGCCGAGGCGGCCGGCGAGACGCAAGGGTTCGAGCGCTTCGAGGTAGCGGCGCCATAGTTCGTCGCGGATCTCGGCCGGGATATCGCGGTAATAGACGTTTTTCTTGCGTGGACCGGTGATGCCGTCGGGCAGCGCCATCGCAATGTCTTTGGGCAGGGCATCCGGCGAAGTCTGATGGCCGGTGAAGAGGCGAAACGATTTGAAATTGAACGTGAAGCCGTCGGGCGTGCGTTCGACCCACAGTTGCGAATTGGTCGCCGACGGCATCGCATAGTAGGCCGAATCGACTTCCACCAACGGAAACTGCGACGCGTAAAAGCGCAGCCGCGCTTCGGCGCTGCTGCTGCCGCGCGGGTAAAAGCGCTTGCAGGCGATCAGCGTCTTGTCGGTCCAGCCTGCGGTGCCGCATCGAATGTCCATCGGCGCACTCGTGGGGTTCGGTTGCGTTGGCGCGGCGCTAGGATGCGGCTTCGGTGTGATCGAGCCAGTCCGCGAGCTCGCGCCGCAATTGCGCGATGTCGAGCGGCTTGCCGAGCAGCCGTGCGCCGGGAATGGCGTCGCCGATCTGCGCGTTCGGGCCGTAGCCCGAGACCACCAGCACACGGATATCCGGCTGCAGACGCCGTACCGCGCGCGCCAGGTCGTCGCCGGACATGCCGGGTAAGGTGAGATCCGTGAGCAGCACATCGTAGCGTTGTGCTGGCACGCGCGTCAGCGCCTCCTCGGCGCTCGCGACCGCAGTGCAATCCAGGCCGAGCGCGGCGAGCAGGTCGCCGAGGGCTTCGCGCGAATCCGTATCGTCTTCCACCAGCAGCAGGCGAGCCGGCGTGCCGGGCGGACGGGATGGCGGTGTTTCCGCCACGCTGGCGGGATCGTAGGCCGAGGGCGGCACGCAAGCGGCGATCTGCCCATCCGGCAACCCGACCACCCCCGCGCGCAACACGCTGCGCACCATGCGGGCCAGATCGTCGCGCCGGTAGGGTTTGGAGAGCAGGGTGATGCCGGCGTCGAGCTTGCCGTGATGGACGATTTCGTCGCGCGTATAGCCCGAGGTGAAAAGTGTCGGCACTGCGGGCGAACGTGCCGCGGCATGCTGCGCCACTTCCACGCTTTTCACCTGGCCTGGCACCACCACGTCGGTGAACAGCAGATCGATCTGCACGTCGCTGTCCATCAGTTCGAGCGCTGCGTCGCCGCTCGACGCGGTCAATACCTTGTAGCCGAGTTGCGCGAGCATTTCGACGGCGGTCAGGCGCACATCGGCGTCGTCTTCGACGACCAGGATCGTTTCGCCGCCGCCGGCCGGCGCCGAGGTCTGATCGACCGTCTCGACCGTTTCCGGCTCGCAACAGCGCGGGAAGAATAGCGAGACCGTCGTGCCGTGTCCCACGACGCTATCGATCACGGTATGGCCGCCGCTTTGTTTGACGAAGCCGAACACCATGCTCAGGCCGAGGCCGGTGCCATGGCCGTCGGGCTTGGTCGTGAAGAACGGTTCGAAGACGCGCTGGAGCACCTCGGGCGGCATGCCGGCGCCCGTGTCGGTCACTGAAAACACCACGTATTCACCGGGCGAGAGCTCCGGCGTGCCGCGGCAGAATGCGGGGTCGAGCGTGCGATTCGACGCACGGATCGTGAGCGTGCCATCGGCTTGCATGGCGTCGCGGGCATTGATCGCAAGATTGAGCAGCGCGTTTTCGAGTTGGTTGCGATCGGCCTGCACGTTCCAGAGATCGCTGTTCAGGACCGTTTCGACCTTGACGGTTTCACCGAGCGCGCGATGCAGCATTTCGCTCATGCCGGCGAGCAGGCGACGCGGATTCAGGACGGTGGGCGAGAGCGGCTGGCGGCGTGCGAAGGCGAGTAGGTGCGCGGCCAGCTTGGCGCCGCGTTTGACGGCGTCGGTTGCCGCGCGCAGGCGCCGCAGCGCGACCGGGTTGTCGCCGGCCTCGGCCGCGAGCATCTGCAGATTGCCGTTGATCACCTGCAGCACGTTGTTGAAGTCGTGCGCGACGCCGCCGGTGAGACCGCCGATCGCTTCCATCTTCTGCGCCTGGCGCAACTGTTCTTCCGCGAGCGCGCGTGCCGCGATGGCATCGGCGACTCGCTGTTCGAGTGTTTCGGTCAACTGACGTAGCGATTGTTCAGCGATCTTGCGTTCGTGAATATCGATCAGCACACCGGGAAACCGCTTCGGCTCGCCCTGGTCATCGAACTCGCAGCGGCCGTTCGCCTGCACCCAGACATACTCGCCGTCGGGCCGGCGAATCCGGTATTCCACGCGAAACGGCTGGCCGGTGCGTATCGCTTCGGCGCTCAACCGTTCGATCAGCGCCTGGTCATCGGGATGCGTCATCTGCGTGACCGTGTTGCGTAGCACGCCCTTCGCGGCTTCTTCGAGGGGTAACGAGAAGGTGCGCGCAAAGCGTTCGTCGCCGGTGACGGTATCCGTGCGCACGTCGAACACCCATGTACCGAGCACCGCGCCGGTATTGAGCGCGAGTTGCAGCCGCTCGTTGGTCTCGTGCAGTTCCGCTTCCGCGCGTTGCCGCCAGCGATCGGTCAGGACGCGCGCCGTGGTTTCGACGACGATCGAGAGCACGCCCGCGGGTGCGCCGCTGTCGTCCGCGACCGGGCTGTAGTAGAGGTCCATCCAGACGTCTTCGGGCTTGCCGTCGCGCAGCAGGACCAGTTCCTTGTCGCGGTAGGACAGGGTGCCGCCGGCGAGACACGTACGCATCACGTGACGGTTGAATTCGGCGACTTCAGGCCAGCCGTGTTCGACCGGGCAGCCGAGCAGATACGGATGACGACCGCCAGCGAAGACTGCGTAGGCGTCGTTGTAGATCATGTAGCCGGGTTTTCCCCATAGCAACACAAGGGGCACGGGTGAGGCGAGCAATAGCTGGACGATGGCGGTCAGACTGCGGGGCCAGGATTCGATGGGGCCGAGGTCAGTGGCGGCCCAATCGAAGCCGCTGATGCGGTGGGCCATTTCCCCGTTCCAGCCGGGGCAGCCGTGGTCTTTTAGCGGAAAGGGCATCGCTGCGCTCCGGTTTTTTTGCCATAGGGCATCTGGGATGCTCCGCGGGGTGACGGCAGGGCCGGCGGGGTGCGGTTATTGTAGGCTACAACGGTTTTGAGGTTTCGTTTTTGCCTTTGGCGGCGGCATTTCCTGTTCTGGCTTTTTTGGCCTTGTTTGCTTATTGGTTTATTAGCGTTCCCCCTGTGCGGGGGGCACTGTAGTGGTTCAATGATCCTGGACACCTCTAAAGGGGATAATTCTCCAACTGAGGTGAGAAATGAGCAGACGGAACTTTCCCGAAGAATTGAAGGCCGAAGCGGTCCAGCTAGTGGTCAGCCGGGGCTATTCGTACGCGCAGGCCGCTGAGGCGATGGGTGTTGGCGACACTGCGTTGCGTCGCTGGGTGGCCTTGTGGCGCGAGCAGCAGGCCAAACCGCCGCGAACGGTGCTGGAGCTCGAGGCAGACGCCCGGCGGATCCGCGAACTTGAGGCCAGGGTTGCCGATCTCGAGAGGGAGCGCGACATCCTAAAAAAGTCCACCGCCTTCTTCGTCAAGGAAATGGATCGCTTCGCGAAGTGATCCAGTCACTGAAGAAGGACTGGCCGGTCAGTGTGACGTGCCGTGTGATGGGCCTCGCGCGCAGCAGCTATTACGCGTTCGCCGCCCGCCCGCCGGCGGGTTCCACGCCCTGCGAGCAGATGACGGCCGCGCGTGAAATTCATCGCGAAACCCGCTGCAGCTATGGCAGCCGCAGGATGTCGGCAGCGTTGCGAAAACGTGGTCACGCGGTAGGCCGTTATCGTGCCCGCAGGCTGATGCAGCAGGCACAACTGGTGGTCACCCGAAAGCGCACGCACCGCTATCAGAAGAGCAGTGGCGAGGCGCAGGTGGCGCCGAATCTGCTGGAGCGTAATTTCGAGCCGCAGTCGATCAATCAGGTATGGGCAGGCGACATAACGTATGTGAGAACGCTTCAGGGCTGGTCTTATCTGGCCATCGTGATGGACCTGTATTCGCGCCGTATCGTCGGCTGGGCGTTCTCCCTGCAACCCGATACGGCGCTGGTGATCAGGGCTTTACAGCGGGCCCGGGAGCGACGGCGTCCACCGCCCGGAGTGATGTTCCATTCGGACCAGGGTTGCCAGTACACCAGCGCGCACTTTGTGAGCGAACTCAAGGCAAACGGCATGGTCCAGAGCATGAGCAGAAAGGGAAACTGCTGGGACAACGCGGTGGTAGAGCGCTTCTTTAGAAGCCTGAAAAGTGAATGGATCGATGAAAAAGGGTATCCCGATCACGCACATGCCGAACGCGACATCGGGGACTACATCGACGACTTTTATAACTACCGTCGCCCCCATTCGGCTGCAGACGGACAAACGCCAGTACAACGCGAAGCTTCACTTTTTTAAAAATCCCCTTTCCGGGTGTCCAGGTTTACTTGACCACTACACACCTACTTTTCTTTGCCTGCCGCAAAGAAAAGTAGGCAAAAGAAAGCGGCTCCAACCGCCAATTCTTAAGCGGGTCCCCTGGCTTGGAGGGGATCGTGGCTCCGTAGAGATTGAGCCTGCGCACCTGCTCTCGCGAGTGACCAGGCCGTCATGCTTCCGGCGGCGCTGCGCGCGCCGGGGCGGTACTTCACAAAACCATTGGTGTGTTTCGGCGCCTCGCCGAGGCGAAGCCGATGGCCCCCCACCGCGCTCAAACGAAGCGCGCGGTTTCCGTGGTGGCCCCATCCGCGACGCACGTAGTGCGGAGTGGGAGCGGATGACGGCTGTGTCACTGGCGGTTATTAACCGAGATGTGATCCGTTAATCGGACCACGATCCCCTCCAAGCCAGGGACCCATTTAAGAATTAGCGGTGTGAGCCGCTTTCTTTTGCCTACTTTTCTTTGCGGCGGCAAAGAAAAGTAGGTGCCCCCCGCACAGGGGGAACGCTAATAGACCAATATAAAAATTAATAGGCAAAGCATTTAAGAGGGGGATATTAAAAAGCACAAAAACCCAGAATAAAAAAACAAACCACAAACCCTTCAACCCCAAGCCCCGCAGGGAGAAATCAAAACTATTCCACAAAACGCCAAAAAACCCCAACACCAGAAAAAGAACAGAAAAAAGCAGCACGCAGTGCAAAAAACGACACATTTTTCCACGTAACACCAAAACAAAAAGCGGAGCGCCGCCACCACTACTACGAATAAATAAAAATTCCGCTATAGTCGCCATTTTCCAGCCGCCCGCCGGGCAAAAAAACACCAATTACGCCCGTCACCAGGAGTAAAGACAAAATCATGAACGCCCGCGAACCCGCATTCGTCCCCGCTTCCCGCAGCGCGCGCCTGCGCCAGATGCTGATTAGCAGCGAACTCGAATTCATGATGGAGGCCCACAACGGTCTCTCCGCCCGAATCGTCCGCGAAGCAGGCTTTAAAGCGATCTGGGGCTCGGGCCTCGCGATCTCGGCGCAATACGGCGTGCGCGACAACAACGAAGCAAGCTGGACGCAAGTCGTCGACACGCTCGAATTCATGGCCGACGCCAGCGATCTGCCCATCCTCCTCGACGGCGATACGGGCTACGGTAACTTCAATAACGTGCGCCGCCTCGTGCGCAAGCTCGAACAACGCGGCATCGCCGGCGTCTGTATCGAAGACAAGCAATTCCCCAAAACCAATAGCTTTATCAACGGCGAAGCACAGCCGCTCGCCGATATGGATGAGTTCTGCGGCAAGATCAAAGCGGGTAAAGACTCGCAGTCCGATGAAAATTTCTCCATCGTCGCCCGCGTCGAAGCACTCATCGCCGGCTGGGGCATGGACGAAGCGCTGCGCCGCGCAGAAGCCTATCGGCAAGCCGGCGCGGACGCGATCCTGATTCACTCGAAGCTCTCGCGCCCCGACGAAATCCTCGAGTTCGCACGCGAATGGGCAGGCCGCGGCCCGCTCGTCATCGTGCCGACCAAGTACTACAGCACGCCCACCGAAGTGTTTCGCGAAGCCGGTATCAGCACGGTCATCTGGGCGAATCATCTGATCCGCGCAGCCACCTCGGCGATGCAGGCAGTCGCCAAGGAAATTCATACGAACGAAACGCTCGTCAACGTCGAAGACAGCATCGCGGCCGTCAATGAAATCTTCCGTCTGCAGGACGCGGACGAATACTCGGAAGCAGAAGACCGCTATCTGTCGAGCGGCCGTGCAGCCGGCGCGGCTGTCGTGCTCGCCGCCAGCCGCGGCACGGGGCTCGAAGCGGTCACGGAAGATCGTCCGAAAGTCATGCTACCGATCGCCGGCAAGCCGCTGCTGCGCTGGCTCGTCGATGCGTTCAAGAAGCAGGGCGTCAACGACATCACCGTGGTCGGCGGATATCGCGCCGATGCGATCGATACGGCCGGGATCAAGCTGGTCGTCAACGAACGTCACGCGCAAACCGGCGAACTCGCGTCGCTCGCCTGCGCGATCGATAAGGTCGCGGGCGACACGGTCATCTCGTACGGCGATCTGCTGTTCCGCAGCTACATCCTGCGCGATCTGGTCGAAAGCGAAGCGGCATTCAGCGTGGTGGTCGATTCGTCGCTGACCGATGCGGAAAACGCCAGCGTGCGCGATTTCGCATGGTGCTCGGCAAGCGACGATCGCGGTCTGTTCGGCAACAAGGTCACGCTACGTCACGTGTCGAGCGGGCAGGCGGCATCGTCGGCCATCGCTTCGCAAACACCGCATGGCCGCTGGGTGGGTCTGCTGAATGTGCGCGGTGAAGGGCGCGGGCGTCTGCAAACGGTAGTCGCTGCCTTGCAGGCGCGCCCGGACTTCGATTCGCTCGATATGCCCGCGCTGCTGAACGCGCTGATCGAAGCGGGTGAATCGATCGAGGTGCAATACGTGCACGGCCACTGGCGCGGCGTGAACGATCTGGAAGACTTCCGTCGCGCCGGCGATTTTGCCCACGCACAAAAGCCGTTCACGGCAGCCGTCGGCAGTCAGGCCAGGGACGCAGCCAGCGGAGCCGCGCAATGATCGAGGCAGCACAGTTCGTCGAGGCGGCGCGCGAACGCGGCTTCGACTGGTATGCAGGCGTGCCGTGTTCGTATCTGACGCCGTTTATCAACTACGTGCTGCAGGACGAATCGCTGCACTACGTGTCGGCGGCCAACGAGGGCGACGCCGTCGCGTTGATCGCGGGTGTCACGCTCGGCGCGCAGAACGGCCGCCGCGGCATCACGATGATGCAGAACTCCGGCCTCGGCAACGCAGTGAGCCCGCTCACGTCGCTCACGTGGACGTTCCGTCTGCCGCAATTGCTGATTGTCACGTGGCGCGGCCAGCCCGGTGTCGCCGACGAACCGCAGCACGCGCTGATGGGCCCGGTTACGCCCGCCATGCTCGACACGATGGAAATCCCATGGGAGACGTTCCCGACCGAAGCCGACGCGATCGGCCCGGCGTTCGATCGCGCCACTGCTCACATGGATGAAACCGGTCGTCCCTATGCGCTCGTCATGCAAAAGGGCAGCGTCGCGCCGTATGAGTTGAAGGAAAGCACGGCAGGTGCGCGCCGCGTGCCGGCCGCGCCGCGTTCGTCGTTCGGAAACGTGGCGGCCAACGAGCTGGCGTCGCGGCACGACGCATTGCAGAAAGTCATCGCGCGCACGCCGCTGGAATCGACGGTCGTGCTCGCGTCGACCGGCTTTTGCGGCCGCGAACTGTATGCGATCGACGACCGCCCGAACCAGCTGTACATGGTCGGCTCGATGGGTTGCGTGACACCGTTCGCGCTGGGTCTTGCTCTTGCGCGTCCCGATCTGCACGTGGTCGCGCTCGACGGCGACGGCGCCGCGCTGATGCGCATGGGCGCGTTCGCCACGCTCGGGGCGTACGGTGCGTCGAATCTCACGCACGTGTTGCTCGACAACGGCGCGCACGATTCGACCGGCGGCCAGGCGACCGTGTCGGCGCAGGTGTCGTTTGCCGGTGTCGCGGCCGCGTGCGGTTATGCCTCGGCGGTGGAAAGCGACGACCTGAACGTGATCGACGAATTGTTCGATGCAGCGCCGCTCGACGGTCCGCGCTTCGCGCGTCTGGCGATCCGCCGCGGCACGCCTGACGGCCTGCCACGTCCCACCATCACCCCGCCCGATGTGAAGACGCGCCTGATGCACCACATCGGCGCCACGCAAGGAGTGCGCTAATGCTGCTGCTCAATCCCGGCCCGGTGACGCTGACCGAACGCGTCCGCAACAGCCTGTTGCAAACGGATCTGTGTCATCGCGAAAGCGAATTTTTCGACCTGCAGGAAGAGGCGCGCACGCGTCTGGTCGATCTCTACGGGCTCGATGCGGGTGAATGGCAAGCGGTGCTGATGACCGGCTCCGGTACGGCGGCGGTGGAAAGCATGACCGCCGCCCTGGTGCCGCAGAACGGCAAACTGCTGGTGATCGAGAACGGCGTGTACGGCGAGCGCATTTCGCAAATCGCCGCGCAATACGGCATCGCGCATGAAGCGCTGAAACATGACTGGATGCAGGCGCCGGATCTCGTGAAGCTGGCCGAACGTCTCGACGCGGACAAAGCGTTCACGCACGTCGCGGTGATTCATCACGAAACCACGACGGGCCGGCTGAACGATCTGCAGGCGCTCGGCGCATTGTGCCGCGAACGCGGGCTGCGTCTGCTGGTGGACGGCGTGAGCAGCTTCGGCGCGGAAGCGATCGATTTCGCGGATGCGAGCCTCGACGCCGTCGCCGCCACCGCCAACAAATGTCTGCACGGTGTGCCGGGCGCGTCGTTCGTGCTGGTGCGGCGCGCGGCGCTCGCCCAGGCGGCGAGCCGTACGTATTACCTCGACCTCGGGCGTCTTGCGCGCTTGCAGGATCAGCGCAATACGCCGTTCACGCCGTCAGTGCATGCGTATTACGCGCTCGTCGAAGCGCTGCGCGAACTCGCCGACGAAGGCGGCTGGCGCGCGCGTCATGCGCGTTATGCGGCGCTCGCGAGGCAAGCCCGCGCGGGTCTGGCGGAGCGGGGCATCGGCAGCGTATTGCCGCCGGAGCAATCGTCGGTGGTGTTGCGTGCATACCGCTTGCCGGCCGGCGTATCGTATCCGCAATTGCACGATGCGCTGAAGGCGCGCGGATTCGTCATCTACGCGGGGCAGGGCGGGCTGTCGGCGGAACTGTTCCGCATTTCGACGATGGGCAATATCCACGCCGTCGATATCGATCGCCTGCTGCAAGGTTTTACCGAACTGACGCGCTAATCCGGGCGTGGGCGCGGCGTTCGTCGCGCTGAATGGAGTTCGAACCGGAACTGAACCCGGGACTCGACCCGGCCCTCGACCGGGTTCAGTTCCGGGGTCTCAAACCGGGTCTTTGTCCGGCGGTCCATCGGGCCGCTGCGGCTCCTCGTTGTGATGACCCGGCGACGGCGGCACCAGCGGATC
The DNA here is from genome assembly GCF_046027215.1 of Paraburkholderia fungorum. GTDB lineage: Bacteria > Pseudomonadota > Gammaproteobacteria > Burkholderiales > Burkholderiaceae > Paraburkholderia > Paraburkholderia fungorum_D. The sequence continues at coordinate 530,813 of NZ_JAQQEN010000002.1, forward strand.
GCCCTCCGGGTCGCGGGTCGGATCCGCGTGCGGATCGGGAATCGGACTGGTATGCATGTCGTAGCTCATGGCATCACCCTTGAGTGGAGAAGGAAGCCGATACGGCCACAGGCGCTCGACCACACGCCGGCCGTTCCCTTCAAGCGTAGGCGATTCAGCACGCGCCGCATCCCTTACTTTTTCGCGCGGCGGCTCACGCTGAGTTGCCAGTATGTTTCGGCGGCAAAAATGTCGTCGTAGTTACCCGCGCCGAATGCGCGCAACTGACTCTCGTAAGCATTCACGGCTTCACGTTTGAGCAGCGTCTGGCGCTGGATGTCGATCTTATGGCTGGCGCTCGGATGGGCCGGCGTCGCGACAATGCCCCGTTTCGCGAGATCCGCGAAGCGCGCCTCGAGAACGCCCGGCGTGCGGCGGTGAATCGCTTCCGCGTAGCCGAACCACGTGAGATGCGAGAGCCTGGGCAAGATCTCGCAGCAGGCCTGAAACACCCGTTCGTGATCGGGGTGATCGAGACCCAACGGCATCAGCAACGTGTTGGCCGTCGAGCGGTAAATGGTTTCTTCGAGCGCCGCCGCCATCCGGCTGATCGATGGCGAATCGAAATACTGGCCGTCGCGAAACGGCATGCGCAGCGGAATCGCGTCGAGTACCTCGAGCGCGCGATCGTCCTCGAGGGTGCGCTCGTGGATGGCCTGATGCGCGCCGGTAAAACCCGACCTTTGATCCCATTCGGTGTGCATTTCCTGCTCGGGCGATGCAGCAAATACGGTGCAGACGGCAGCGTCGGGATGCGCGGCGAGCAACGCGCCGCAACTGAAAACGGCGTCGTCGAAATGGGGCGAGACGATAAAGAGACGCGGGCTGGTTTCGCTCATGGATCGTAGGGTGGTGTGGAACGCGCGGGCCGCTTTCGACGCGCGGGTGCTGCGCGAGAATCGCGGCGTCACATCAGCTTAGGCGGAATCGGCGCGATTTGCGCGGCCGTCGTGGGCTGCGCAAGCGGCGTGCCTGGCCGCTCGGCCGAACGCCTTGACGATCGTCGCCACGATATCCTCGCGCAGCCGTGCGTCGGCGGTTCTCAGTGCATAGGACGGATGCCAGGTCGGCACGATCAGACGTCCACCGTGGGCGATGGTCTGATTGAGGTATTCGGACAGATTGATGTGCGGGCCGGTCAGCGTCTTGAGGGCGGTTGCGCCGAGCGTGACGACCACGCGCGGCGCGATCCGCGTCAACTCTTCTTCGAGCCAGTATTCGCACGCTTCCACTTCGCGCCAGGCGGGCGTGCGGTGGACCCGCTGCTGGTCGAACGTTTCCCACTTGTAGTGTTTGACGGCATAGGTCAGATACAACGCCGCGCGCTCGAGGCCGGCGCGCGCAAGCACGGTGTCCAGCAGTTGGCCGGCCGCGCCCGTGAAGGGCTCGCCGTGCTGGTTCTCGGCTTCGCCGGGCTGCTCGCCGAGCACCATGATTGCCGCATCCGCCGGCCCCGTGCCCGCGACCGCCTGCTTCGCGTTACGCCATAGCGCGCAGCGCCGGCAGGTGGCAAGCGGCCCGGTGGGCTCGCGCAGGGGCGGCGTGACCGCGGAATACTCGATAGGCGGTGCGTCTGGAACGGTCACGGCGGCGCTTTGCGCGCCGAGCCGGCTGCGCGCACGCGCGAGGTGCGCGGGCAGGGGCGGACCGGCTGGCGGCATTTTCCAGTAGCGCAACGGCACGGGACACGGTTCGGCATTCAAGGCGCTGGCGTAGTACGCGAGCCAGAGCGCTTCGGTGGGTTCGCTGGTGATGGCTTCGCCGGTCATGGCGCTCGCGGCTGAGACGTACGAGGCTTCTCCGCATGCTTCTGTCATGGGCCGGCCGATGCGCAACAGCGTGCCGTTCCAGAAGGCTGCGCCGTGCGGCGTTGCCAGCATCCACGTGGAATCGCCCATGCGGGCGGCGAAGCGCGCGGCGGCACGCTCCAGCACGTCATGATGCGGCTCGTACCAGCCGACGAACTCCGGCAGCCCCATCGACGGATCGCGTCGTCTGAACAGCGTGAGTATCAGCAGATCCCCGGTTTCGTGTTCGATGGCCTGGATGCGTTGATTCAGCAGCGCGCCGTCCGGGTCCGCGAGATCGAGGACGTGGCGCTCGCCGTGCGTCCAGCGCCACAGGACGCGATAGAGCAGCGCCCAGCGGTCCGGCGCCCGGAAGCACGCGGCCGCTTTCAGCCGGGCGAGCAGTTCTCGGGGAATGGCCGCAGCGACGCCTGTACCGACGGTGCTCGCGGCGGCAGAAGCGGACTCGGAATCCGGCGCGCTTGCGCTAAACCTGCTCGTTGCGCTGGGCGCTGCCGAAAGCCGCGCATCGTGCGCAGTGCCCAGACCGTCATGGCCAGCCACCGCTTCGCCTGCAAACTCGACCCATTCGATCTGCGACGGCTCGACGCCTTGGCGCAGCAGTGCTCGCGCGGCGTGGCGCCAGGCGGCAAAAAACGGTTCGATCGGAATGGGTTTCACGCTGAGGGTTCACGCGCTTCGCGCGGCAGAAATACTGTATGGATATACAGTATGCGCCCGGAGCCCGGCCTGGATCAAGCCTGCTGGCCTGCGAGCGCCGCGTTCGCGTTAGACGTTGCGCAGATCTTCGGGCGTGTCCACATCGCGCAGAATGCCGGCGTCGTCGACATCCAGCCGCATCACATGCTGTGACATCAGCAGCGCGCGCGCGCCGGTATCGCCGTCGAGCGTCATCAGCGCGTCGCGGTGTTCGATGCCGAAGCCGACCGGATGGCCGCGCTGACCGAGGTAAAACGGCGCGACTAGCGAGGCACCGCCGTCCAGTGATCGCGCTACGGCTTCAATCGTCGAGTTGGCGATGCGCGGCATGTCGGCGAGCGCGACGATCCAGCCTTCGGCGTCCTCGCTGACCTCGATGCCGGCCGCGAGGCTCGCGCCCATGCCGCGCTCGGCGCCCGCGGCGAAGATCACTTCGCAACCGACGTCGTTCAGGAGGCGCGCGAGCGCGTCCGAGCCCGGCCGCACCACGGCCACCACTCGCGAGACCACCCGCAGCAGCCGGTGCGCGGCTTCATGCGCGACCGGCGTGCCATCGGGCATGCGCGCGAGCAGCTTGTTATGCAGGCCGTCCGCATCGAAGCGCGAGCCCAGGCCGGCGGCGAGCAACACGCCGGTGGCAAGCGAAGCGTAAGCCATGGGCGGGCACCGGTAGAAAAGGATGAAGTCGATTGTGCGATGCAACGCGGCGCCAGGCAAGCGCCAATGCATGCGCCAACGCATTCGCCTCTCAAACCGGTATCCCGCCCATCACCTTGTCGAGCGTCAGCGGCAGATCGCGCACGCGGACACCGGTCGCGTGATACACCGCATTCGCAATCGCCGCGGGCACCGCCGTAATACCGATTTCGCCAATTCCACGCACGCCGAGCGAGTTGATGTACGGATCGGGCCGGTCGAGGAAGGTGATATCGAACGAGCCGATGTCGGCGTTCACCGGCACGTGGTACTCAGCGAGATTCGCGTTGGTGAAACGCCCATAGCGCACATCGAGCAGGGTCTCTTCCTGCAGCGCCGCCCCCACGCCCCAGACGATGCCGCCCATCATCTGGCTGCGCGCGGTTTTCTGGTTCAGCACGCGCCCCACGTCATACACGGCGACCACGCGTGGCACGCGAATCGTGCCGAGATCGGCGTCGACATGCACTTCGACGAACACTGCGCCGAACGAGTGAAACGAGTACTGCTGTTTCTCGCTGCCGGGTTTGACCGTCGAAGTGGCTTCGACCGGTTTGCCGCCTGAACGCGCGATGATCGCTGCCGCCGGATCGCGTTTCGCCGGTTGCGAGCGGCTCATCACCCAACCATTTTCGACGGTGATGTCGTCGAGTGCGATGCCGTACACGGGCGAGGCCTCGTCGGCGAGTGCGAGCGCGATCAACTGGCTGCGTGCCTGGCTCGCCGCGTCGCGCACGGCGGGCGAGACGCTTGCCGCCGATTGCGAGCCACCCGACCCCGGCGCTTTTGGCAGCGACGAATCGCCCAGCGCGAAATGGATGCTTGCCGGCGCGAAGCCGAGCGCATCGGCGGCGACCTGGGTCATCACCGTATAGGTGCCCGTACCGAGGTCCTGCGTGCCGGAGGCGACCATGGCGGTGCCGTCGGGCAGAATCCGCGCGATGGCCGCGGCTTCGCTGCGATTGGCCGGATAGGTCGCGCTCGCCATGCCCATGCCGATCAGCGTGTTGCCGGCGCGCATCGAACGTGGTGCGCTGGTGCGCCGGGACCAGCCGAATTTTTCCGCGCCGATCTGGTAGCAGTCGCGCAAGGCCTTGCTCGACCACGGCTTGTTTTCCTGCGGATCGGCCTCGGCGTAATTCTTCAGCCGCAGCGCGAGCGGGTCCATCTTCAACGCGGCCGCGAGTTCGTCCATGGCCGATTCGATGGCGAACGAACCGGTCGCCTCGCCAGGCGCGCGCGTGAAGGTGGGCGTGCCGACATTCATCGGCACGATCCGGTGCGTGGTGATCTGATTGGGCACGGTGTACAGCATGCGCGTGACCATGCAGCAGGTCTCGGTCCAGTCTTCGATCATCGAGGTGTGGGAAATACTGTCGTGGCGCATCGCGGTCAGCGTGCCGTCGCGCCGCGCGGCGAGCACGAAATGCTGCTCGGTACGCGGACGCGCACCGACCGGCCCGAACATCTGCGGCCGCTCCAGCACGAGGCGCACCGGGCGCCCGGTCTGCTTCGCGGCCATCGCGCACAAGGACACATGCGACCACGACGAACCCTTGCAACCAAAGCCGCCGCCGATAAACGGCGAAATCACGCGCACATCGGCGGGCGACATGCCGAACGTTTTGGCGACCGCCTGCGCGGCGCCGGTGACGCCTTGCGTCGAATCGTAGAGCGTGAGTTGCGGGCCGTCCCAGCGCGCGAGAGTAGCGTGTGGCTCCATCGGGTTGTGATGCTCGATCGGCGTGGTGTAGACGGCGTCTACATGCACCGTGCCGCTCTGCATACCGTCTTCGAAGCTGCCGCGTTGCGTGTCGGTGGTGCGGCCTTGCGGTTTGTCGGGCGCGTGTCCGTTCAGTTTGGCCTGCGCGAAATCGAGCGTCGCGGCGCTGCCCTGATAGGTGATGCGCAACTGACGTGCGGCGTCGGTGGCATGCTCCAGCGTATCGGCAACCACCACCGCGACAGGTTCGTTGTTGTAGTGAACCTGGTTGTCCTGCAGGAGCGACAGGCGGCGCCCGGCCGGCGGCGCGAGGGTCGACTTGCCGCCGTTCGGCAGACGCGGCGCGTTCTGATAGGTCATCACCAGTAGCACGCCGGGTAGCGCCTGCGCGCGGCTTGCGTCGATCGAGGCAATCGTGCCACTCGCAATCGTGCTGGTGACGAGCACTGCATGCGCGAGCCGCGCTTCGGGAAACTCGCCGGCATAGCGCGCCTCACCGGTGACTTTGAGCTGACCGTCGATACGGTCGTACGGTTGACCGATCAGTGTCATGCGACACCTCCCACGCGGCCCGCGGCCTGGTTGACGGCACGCACGATCGCGCGTTGCGCGAGCTGCACCTTGAAACGGTTGTCGTGCTGCGGCCTCGCATCGCGTAACGCGGCGGCGGCCGCGTTATGCAACGCCGTTTGAGTGAGCGGCTGGCCGTTGAGTATCTGCTCCGCGACGCTGGCGCGCCACGGCTTGTGCGCCACGCCGCCCAATGCGATGCGCGCGACCTGCACGCGCTCGCCGTCCATCTGCAAGGCAGCGGCAACCGAGACCAGCGCGAATGCGTAACTGGCGCGGTCACGCACTTTCAGATAGTGGGCGTTCGCGTTGAACAACGGTGGCGGCAGATCGACTGCGGTGATCAGTTCGCCCGCCTGCAAGGTGTTATCGACATCGGGCCGGTCACCCGGCAGCCGGTGAAAATCCGCAATCGGAATGGTGCGCTCACCCGCGGGGCCATTCACGCGCACCACGGCATCAAGCGCGGCCAGCGCGACACTCATATCCGATGGATTCACCGCGATGCACTGCGAACTGGCGCCGAGAATCGCATGCATGCGATTGTGCCCCTCGAGCGCGGCGCAACCGCTACCCGGCGCGCGCTTGTTGCATTGCGTGAAAGCGGCGTCGTAAAAGTAACCGCAGCGGGTACGCTGCAGCAGATTGCCGCCGACCGTCGCCATATTGCGTAGCTGCGGCGACGCGCCGGCCAGAAAGGCCTGTGAAAGCAACGGGTACTGCTCGCGCACCAGCGCGTGATTGGCCGCATCGCTATTGCGCACCAGTGCGCCGATGCGGATGCCGCCATCGGGCAGCGTGGTGACCGTATCGAGTCCGCTGATGTGCGTGATATCGATCAGCCGCAGCGGCCGCGCCACGCCGCCTTTCATCAGATCGAGCAGATTGGTGCCGCCGCCGATGAATACCGCCCCCGGTTGCTGCACCGCGCGCACGGCGCTGGCGATATCGACGGCGCGTTCGTAAGAGATCGCATCCATGCTGGTCGCTCCGTCAGGCGTTGCCGTTGTTATTGCTGTTGTTGCTGCCGCTGCCGGCGCCGTCATGCGTCGCGCGCACGGCAGCAACGATATTCGCGTACGCGCCGCAGCGGCAAATATTGCCGCTCATGCGTTCGCGGATTTCGTCGTCGGACAGTTGTGGCGGGCGGCGGCGCACATCGGCCGTCACGGTGCTGGCCGTGCCGTTGCGGAATTCGTTTAGCAGGGCAGTCGCGGAACACAACTGCCCGGGCGTACAGTAGCCGCACTGGAACGCGTCATGTTCGATGAAGGCGCGCTGGAGCGGGCTTAAGGCACCGCTTGCACCGCTGGTGGCGAGCCCTTCGACCGTGGTGATTGCTTCGCCTTCGTGCATCACGGCGAGCGTCAGACACGCGTTGATGCGTCGGCCGTCGGCGAGCACGGTGCAGGCGCCACACTGGCCGCGGTCGCAGCCCTTTTTCGTACCCATCAGGCCGGCATATTCACGCAGCGCGTCGAGCAGGGTCACGCGTGGCTCGAGTTGCAGCGTGTAAGCGCGACCATTGACGCTCAACGTGACGGGGCGCGGCGGCACCGGCGCACGCACTTCGGCAGCCGGCGGCGCGGCGGGGTTTGGTGTTTGCGCCCGCAAATGCGGCGCCGCGCCGACGGTGGCGGCCGCGGCAGCCGATTGCAGAAAACGGCGGCGCGAAGGTTGGCGTGGAGGGTCAGCGGGCTCGCCGCCTGAACCGGGACGCTTGTTATCCGTAGACATGACGTTCTGCTCGCTCCATTGAAAGGTCAATGCAGGCTGGCGACGTACGGGCAGGGGATACGTCGCGGTATGGCAAGTCATTCAGCAATTTCAATGCCGTTGCGAATGCAACGGCATGTGACCACGACGCGTGTGCCGCAGCCGCGCGTGTCAACCACGGACGTTGCGCTTAACGAACAGGAAAGTAAATATGCGGAAGGGCCGTCTTTGCAGGTGTAAAACGAAAGACTGTTTTGTGCGGCGTGGCGAGTCCACCAATTATTGCTTCGGCCAAAACTCGCGAATCTCACCCAGATTCGGTCGCTTGCCCGTCACGGAATAGATGAGGCGTAACAGCACGGCCTGCTGCGAGAGGTTATCCATCAGCGGGACTTGCCTGAATTCCGGCGGCGTCAGTTCACACATCAGCGCATCGACGTCGAGGCTAAAGCGCGTGCGACAGGCCGTCGGCCGGTTGTCGTAGATCGAGCATTCTTCGTTGACGAGGAATGGACATGGATTGTCATAACCGGGTGCCATGCTCGCCGCGTTGTCGCGTGGTTTCGCTTTGGCTGGCATGCGATCGATACGGCGCGCGATAACGCCGGCTTCTTCATGCGGAAGCGATACGGCTGTATAGCAGCAATGGGAGCAGCCCTTACGGCACGCAACGTCATCGCCATTGAACGCGGCGATCTCGTCGACGATTTCCCAAAATGCGGGAATCTTGTAATCGAGGGGGCGCCTGGCATTCAGAAGGGCCGCGATTTCGCGATTGAAGGCCGACATGTGCGGCTCAAGCCGTGCCCGAATACGCCCCCTGCGCTCATTCACGACGTGCGGCCCAGCGGCCATGCGCCGTTGAACTTCTTCTGGACTGGCGAGGCCGCGCTGACTAAAGCTGATAACTCGTTCTGTCATTCCCCGATCCGGTCCTCGTTGAATCGCGTGGAATTTTACTGCTTGCATGGATAACGAACTGTTTCCATAGCGCGAACATTCAGGACGGTTTTTTCCTGGCGTGAGCTTGTTATCCGGCTTGCAGTGGTGTTCGAGGATTCGCGCGTTCATCCCTCTTCAGAGCATAAGGGGCCGTGAACTCATCGAGCCAGAAGCCGGTTGGCTTGCCGGTCTCTGATGCCATTCGATATACGGCGGTATGAGTGCCATACGCTTTCTTAGAGGGGATGGTACCCGTTCGTACAATGGTTTTGCGGGGCTGTGGCGTCTACCTTGGTCTTATGGCGAGCGAGGTCGTCTCGCGCGCAGCAGACAGGAGGCAGAGTCGTGAATGTGAAGCCAATCGCAGATTCGGCGACCAGTCTGCGCGACGACGCGCTCCTTTCAGCATCACGCTGGGTTCAGACTGATGCAAACAAAGTGAATGCACTTTCCGAGCGGGTGTTCAAAGCACTCATACTTTTTGTCTGCGGGTGGTCGTTAATTGAAGCCCCGCTGGAACTGGGCGTGTCCGGCGCTCAAGCCGGACTGCTCGCGTTGCTCGTGTCGAAGCTGGTAGTGGTCGGCATAGGTCTTGCCGCCGTCGCCAAAACACGCTTCGCTCGCGAAACGTTTGTCTTTATCTGTGTTGCGAGCGTCCTGGCGATCGCACCCGCGCTGCCGATGGAATTCAAGCAATCCTTCGCGATTGCGATGTTCTCGATGGTCGAATGCTTCAGTAAGGCCGCATGTGTGATTGCATTCGGCGTTGCATCCTCACGAGAAAAACACTCTCGGCAGCAGTAGCATCCCAGGTCCCGATCGTGCAGACATCCGGTTGCGTGTCCACGCGGTTGTTTGATGAGGTGGATATGTCTTACGTATTGCACAACTGGATCTTTGTCGGCAGTAATGCTTACGATGAGTATACGTTCGTCCCGTGGCTCAACAAGAACGTGTATCGGCGCACAGTGGACCTGTGTCGTGTTTGCCTGCAGTGAAACCAACGCCTTGCATTCTCGGGCGTCCTATCCCAAGGTATGGCGAGGGCGGACGATGTGATGAATCGCACATCCGCACGAACGACTAGTGGTGAAGCATCGGTTTCGATATCTTTCCGTAACACGGCGACAGTCAGCCTCGATCGCACGAGCCACGGTGTATCCGCTCGGTGTATCCAAGGTGTTCGCAGCAGCCTCGAGTTCGCGCAGCGAAAGTGCAACGTCCCCTTTCGTGAGGAGCAGGACCATGCTTGCTAGCCAAACCGATCCATGGATGCAGACGATACGACTTCTGTCATGCGGATCGCAGATCCCCGTTGTCCGCGATGAGATGCCGTTCACAGCGCGACGCTGCGCTTCCTTCGGCCACGACGCGGTGCTCAGCACCGCCCCCTCGCTGCATCTGGTGGTCAGTCTCATAGAGCGGACAAGCGCATCGTCAGTCACGATTGCGTGGCGGGATGCGACGAGCTGTTTCTACGGCGCACAGATCTGGAGAGCCGCGCGGGCAAAGGCTTCGGGCGTCTGCGCGATGAGCGGCGCGGGAATCAAAAGGGGAGATCGGATCTTTCATCCGCGTCAGTCGAAGCCCGCACCAGTGAACGCCAGAGCGATGATTCTTGCGTCGGTGATAGACGCCGTGGAACTGGCCTGGACGAATCGGTGACCGCTCGTTCGCGACGGGAAGCAGCAAGTTCGCTTGCAGGGTGGAAGGATCTTGCCGATAAGTAAAGGTATACGTTACAGCGCCCCTTAAAATGGGGGCGGTGCGCAAAGGGTGGCTATAAGCGCGGGCATTGCTTAATATACGTGAAGGATCGGAGGAAGCTTTCCGTAACGAGACTTCTCGAAGATTAGGCGATGAACTACAGCAACGTTGGAACGGGCAGTGAATCGTTACCGGACGCCGTTGTTTACGTGGTCGACGACGATGAGTCTATTCGAGGGGCGTTAACCTCTCTGCTCATGTCGGTCGGAATTCATGTGCGGGCATTCGAGTCGGCTGACGATTTTCTCGCCGCGGAGATGCCAGACGTGCCGAGTTGTCTCGTTCTTGACGTTCGCCTGCGAGGCGCAAGCGGCTTGACGTTGCAACAGGAGCCATTTAAAGAAAGCGTGCGTTTGCCGGTCATATTTCTGACCGGCCACGGTGACATCGAGATGTCCGTCAAGGCAATGAAGGCGGGTGCTTTCGATTTCATGACAAAGCCGTTCAGGGATCAGGATCTGATCGATACCATCGCAGCCGCTCTGAAAAGAGATAGCGAGGCGAGACGTCAGGAAAGGATCGTTGCGGGCATTCGTCAAACATACGACTCGCTTACGGCTCGCGAACGGGAAGTCATCAGATTGGTGGCAGACGGACTATTGAACAAGCAGATCGCCGACCGTCTGTGCCTGAGTGAAGTGACGGTCAAGATCCATCGGGCCCAGGCCATGCACAAGCTGAACGCGCGTTCAGTGCCTGACGTCGTCAGGAAGTTGCAGCAGGTCGTGCCTGCCCACGAGGGTGCGAGATAGCGTTTTCCCCTAGCGGGTATCAGGCAAATCCAGCAGCGTCGGGGTCTGTCCCGACTAATACGAACTGTTGGCAAAATCATTCGAAGGTCTTATTGCCGCTTTGTGAGCGGCTTGCTAATTTGTCTAGAGGATTCAGCCGTTTCTGCGTCCTTTGGCCTTCGAACCTGAGATGAGAACAAAACCCTCCTCGGCTGTGATTGGGGTTGTGGACGATGACGAATCCGTCCGGTTGGCGACAACCAGTTTGCTGCGTTCAGTAAACTGGAAGGTAATTGCCTATCCGTCCGCAAACGACCTTCTGAATGACGCCCGTCGTTCGAAACTGCGCCTTGTCGTCGCGGATATCCACATGCCGGATATGGACGGGTTTGCGCTGTTTGAGTCCATCACGCAATGGAATCGGCCGGTTCCTGTCATTTTCATTACCGCCTACGCGACCCAGGACCTTCTCGACAGATCTAAAACTGTCGGTGCCGCTGGTTTTTTCTCAAAGCCACTCGACGACGCGCGACTGCTCGCGCTGATCGACGAGATACTGCGGGACAAGTCGACGTCTCCTTCGTCCACCTGATCGTCGCTGACCGCTTCAACGCGAAGCCTACCTGAAGCCTGCCTGAAGCATCCGAACGTATTAGACGAACATGCGACTGCACAACGCATAACACTACATCGGACGATAGGATCGCGCGGCGTTCGCGCTTACCCTTCAGTCAGGCCGAAGCTCAATACGATGCTTGTCTAATCTGGCGCCGCCTCGGACAGTGTGCGAGCGGTTGCGACCGCGCGACCTGGGCTACACGCGCAGACGGTTCGCCAGGATTGTCGTCGTCTTTGACAGTGCTGGGCGGCTGGATATTTTCTTCGTGAATTTGCCAGTGAGGTGCGAGATGGATCAGCTTTACATGTTGCGGGCATTCGTCGCGGCTGCGCGGTATCAAAGCTTTAGCAAGGCCGCCGAATCCCTGAATGTGACCACCGGATCAATATCGAAAGCGATCGCCAAGCTCGAAGGGTGCATCCAGACGAGGGTTTTGCTCAGGACAACCCGGTCCGTTTCCCTGACAGAAGCCGCACAGCCGTACTATCTGATTTGCTGCCGTTTGCTTGAAGAGCTCGATGAAGCAAACCGTCGCATTTCCCAGGAGCAGGAAGTCGATGGCGGCCGGCTGCGGCTTGTCGTGCATCCGATGCTGGTGAGCGAAACTTTCTCCCGACTGGTGCGCGGCTATCATGCCATCGCGCCCAATGTGAGTCTTGTCGTTTCCGTCCAGGATGGCGCGGCGAATCTGTATGACGGTCGTTTCGATATCGCGATTCTTCCGCCCCATCTTGTCGAGCAATCCGCCGTGATTCGCCGGACGCTGTGTAGATCGCCGCGCATTTTCGTCGCGTCCCCCGCTTATCTGGCGCAATACGGTACACCCGAAACCGCCTCGAAGCTCGCCAATCACTTTCTTCTCGTCGATCCCGAGTCGAGGAAGAAGAGCGCGGAATTTATCGATCTGCTCGAAGGGGGCCGCAGAGTGAGCGTGTCGCCCATGTCGTCGATGGATGGTAACGAAGTCCTGCTGCGGGCTGCAGCGCTGACGGGGACCGGCATCGCCACGTTACCTGAGACGATGGTTCGTGAAGATATCGACATGGGACATCTCGTGCACATCTTGCCGGAGTGCACGACATCGGACAGCAACGTTGAAATATGCCTCTTCTATTCGCACCGGGAACTGCTTCCCGCGAGGCTCAGGACGTTCGTCGATTTCTGTGCCGAGTTCTTCAGAGCGCCGGCCCGGCCTGGTGCCCGCGACGTGATAGCTGCTTTACAACCGAAGCACTGTAGCGAAGAGTACGCCATGATGTCATGACGGCTGTGTGGGCATATATCGCGTTCGGTTAAGCTTTATCCGGATGCGATGCGCTATCCTGCACAGGCAGCGTGAACTGAAAGGTGGTGCCCCTCGGCGAGTTCGATGTCGCCCATAACCTGCCTCCATGATTTTCGACGATCGAGCGGCAGATCGGCAACCCCATTCCCAGGCCGTTGGGCTTGGTCGTGAAAAATGCCTCGAAGACGCTTTCGGGATCGCCGGTGTCGAGGCCCGGTCCAGAGTCCCGCACGGTAACGCAGAGTTCGTTGCGCTCATCGCTCTTGCTGGTGCGAATCAACAGGGTTCGGTCGCCGATCTTCGTTGCGCTCATCGCTTCAATGGCGTTGATCATCAGATTGAGCATCACCTGTTGCAGTTGTACCCGATCACCCTGTATTTGCGGCAGTCCGTCAGCAAGCTCTACAACGAGCTCGACTTCGTACTTGTTGGCTTCACCTCGCATGAATGCGATCAACTCGAGAACTGTTTCATTGATGTCGAGGCCGTCTCTTCGCTGCGGCTCCTTTTTAAAGAAGGCACGGGTTCGGTCGACGATGTTATTGGCGCGGACACTATCCGCGGCAATCCGGTTGAGCGCCTGACGCACTTCGTCGAGATTGGGCGGGCGGGCCGCCATCCAGCGTAAGGCCGCACTCGCGTAGGTCGCCATTGCGGTGATGGGCTGTTTCACTTCGTGGGCAATGGATGCCGAGAGCTGGCCCATCGTCGCCACGCGGTTTGAATGCGCTAGCACCATCTGGAGTTCGAGATAGCGTCGTTCGCTGTCGCGCACTTCCTGTTGCGCGCGCTTCTGGTCAGTCAGGTCGAGTATGAAGGCTACGCCCTGGTCCCGGCGCTCACCGAATGCCGCCGCGCCGACCAGGACGGACACGCGGCTGCCATCCTTGCGGAAGTATTCTTTCTCAAACGGTTTGGCGCTTCCAGTGGCCTTCAGTTCGGCCTTTACCAGTTCGTCGCGGTTGTGCCACTCAGGCGGAGTCAGATCGGGCCACCGGATAATTCCCGAGAGAAGATCTTCCCGGCTGTAATCCACAATGCGCAGGAATGCATCATTGGCTTCGCTGACCTGGCCTTTAAAGTCCCAGATGTGAATCCCGATGATGTTGGAATCGACCAGGCGTCGAACCTTTGCCTCGCGTTCCTGAAGATCGGCATAAAGACGGGTGTTCTCCAGCGAAATGGCCGCCTGTGACGCTAGCAGGTCGAGCAGTGCGGAGCGGCGTGCGGTGAAAACGTGTGAAGTGGCCGTGTTCTCGAGATAAAGCAGGCCGCCGAGTTTGCCCTGTCTGACTAGAGGCAGGCAGAACACAGACCGGGTCACCCCGCGCGACAGATAGTCGTCTTCGGAAAACAGATTGAAAGTCAGGGCATCGTCGATGATGACACTCTTTTGCGTGTGGATCACGTAGCGCAGAAGAGCAGCAGGCACCGCGGAAAGGGGCACCGGTTCCCGATTCAACTCGATGCCGTCGCCGTTGATGTGCGCCTCTGCCTCGATCCGGTAGCCGTCGGGTTGCTGCGGTACGATGAGCAGGCCCCGATCGGCGCCTGCGGTCTGCAGCGCAATTGTCATGAGGCGCTCGATCAGGCCGCTCAGCTCGATCTCGCTGGAAAGGGCTTGAGACGCCTTGAGCAGCGTCGCGGCGTCGAACTGCCGCCAGTCGAAGCTGAGTGTCGACGTAGGTTTGCTCCCATTCTGATCGGCGAGGTGGGGGAATTGCTCGTCGAGTTGCGCGACTTTGCCGTCGGCGCCCCAATGGGCGAAGCAATGACGCGCGTTGCGCAAATACGCATCGGCATTCGTTCTGAGACCGCTGCCCAGATAGAAGCGACCGGCAAGTTCGTTGGCGATACCTTCGTGGTGTAGAAAGCCGTTTTCACGAGCGGAGTGAACCGCCTGTTCATAGAGGCGCATGGCGTCGAGCTCGCGGCCTTCCAGACGCGCGAGCTCGGCGCGGACAAGCGCGTAGCGGTTGTGATAGTTCTCCGGGCCGTGCTTCGCCCACATTTCCAACTTCTTGAGTTTTGCGGCGAGCAAGTGCCCGTAGGCCTGCTGCTGTGGCGCGGATGCCTGTGAATAGAGCGCCGTTAAGGTGAGCGCATGAAAGAAGTGGTAGGTCGCTTCGATTGACAGCGCCATGACAGAACTGAGAACCGCCTCCGCACGGGCCGCGGCCTTCAATGCGTCCGCGTACCGGCCATCAAGGAAGGCTAGCATCAGCTTGATGATGTGATAGACGCCGATAGCACAGCCGAAGTTGGATTTGATGATTGCGCTGAAGCAGACTGCTTCGTCGAACGTAGCATCGCTCAGCTCCAACGTTTCGGTCGTCTTGCCCCGGAGACTGACGACGAATTGCTGCTCGACCCGGATCAACTCGTGGACCGCGTCGTTGTGGCTGTCCCGCGCGAGGGCAGCGTACTTGTCCGATAGCGTCTGCACGTCTTCGAGGGCACCCCCTTTTTCGATCGCCTGCCAGACTGCGTTGAATGCGAGGTTGCCTGCAAAAACGACGTCGCCCACTTCCAGGCACGCGGCGGTCGCCCGTTCGAGAACCGGCAGATTGGTCGCAATGTGACATCGCCAGAAATTGACATGGCTGCCGTAGAGATGAAGCAGCTTTCCATACAGGCGCCGATTGCCGAACTTTTCGTTCAGCTGTAGCGACATTTCTGAAAATTGCACCGCGGTGGGAATATCGCCGATGCGGGAGACCAGCATCAACGCGTAATTGCCGTAGGCAAAGCTTGAGTAGTCGGTGTTGCCGTGCTGCAACGAGAGGTTGACCGCCTTGAGCGTGAAGAGGGGGTAGAACATGGGCCGCGCGGCAAAAGCGCAGGGCATCGCTTCAACCAGAAGGTTGATGATTGCCCGGTTTGCGGGGTCCACCGCCACAGGCGCGTCGACCAGTTCGGCGATGGGACGCCCGGCCTGGTTGACGGGAATGTCCCGCAACGCATCGTCGACGGCGGCGTGGACGTCCTGATCGGTCTCGGGAAAGACGATGCCGAAATCGCGCAACGCAGTGAGCGCGATAGCGAAGCTCTCATCATATTTTCCCGCGAGCTGATACAACTCCATCAGCAGGCTGAAGACCCGCGCACGATCGAGATTGGAGCGCGACCTGGCGAGGATCATGTCGGCCAGCGCGTCGGCTTTCGCAAAATCGCCTGCCAGGTATTCGCATTCGGAGAGCGCGAGATAGAGGTCAAACGTACTGTCGTAGCGCTGTATCCACGCGTCGGGCGACAGCAGCGCGGCACCCTGCGCCAGACAGCTGCGGGCGGCCGCGTAAGCGGTCGAACTCATCGCGCGCCGGCCCGCAATGAGGTTCAGTGCGACGGCCTGCTCGCGCTCCGTCTCACTCACAATCAGCGCCGCGCCGCGATTGAGGTGGTTGACGATATCGAAGATGGTCTCTTCCAGCGCTTCTGGCGCGGTCCGCGATGCCAGCGCCCGGCCGATCCGCAGATGCGCGGCGGCGCGCTCGTCGGCGGGGATGAGCGCATAAGCGGCCTCCTGCACGCGATCGTGTGCGAATTCATAGGCGTCGCCTGCGCGAAACACGAGGCCCGTGCGCACGGCTTCCCACAGGTTTGCGTGCATCGACTCCACGGATCCGCCCTGAACCCATGTCAGGGCGGTGACTTCGGCCACATTGCCGAGGCACGCGAGTTGTCCCAACGCGTCGCGCGTCTGACGAGGCAACCGGCTCAGCTTGGCCGTCATCAGGTCGGCAATGTTTTCCGTGAAGCCCTTCGCATGAATGCGCGGCAGATCCCAGCGCCACATTGCGGCGCCGTAGTCGAATGTGAGCAGGTTGTCATCGGCGAGCGCCGTCAGAAACTGGATCACGAAGAACGGATTGCCCCCCGTCTTCTCATGCACCAATTGCGCGAGCGGCACGGCCGTCGCGCTGTCGCAGTGAAGCGAATCAGCCACGAGTTGCGTGACGCTATCCGGCATGAGCGGCGCGAGTACGATTTGCTGCACCTTTCCGTCTGCGTGCCTGATCGACTCGAGCGTGCGTGCAAACGGGTGCGTCGCATCTACTTCGTTGTCCCGATAGGCGCCGACCAGCACAACGTGCCTTACGTCCGGATGGGTGGCGAGGTGTGCGAGCAGGTCGAGCGTCGCAGTATCGACCCATTGCAGATCGTCAATAAACAGCGCGAGAGGATGCTCGGGTCGCGCGAACACGCCGAGAAAACGCCGAAATACGATCTGGAAGCGGTTTTGCGCCTCCTGCGGCGAGAGAACCGGCGCGGGTGGCTGCTCGCCGATGATGAGCGCAAGTTCCGGGATCAGATTCACCATCACCTGAGCGTTGGGCCCGAGCGCCTCGACAAGCGCGCGCCGCCACGGTTCGAGCTCTGCATCGCTCTTGCTCAGCAGGCTGTGCACGAGCGACTGAAAGGCTTGTGCAAAGGGCACGTAAGGGATGCCACGTTTATATTGGTCAAACTTACCGGACGCGAACAGGCCGCGTGGCGGCACAAGCACTCTGTGCAGTTCGTTGACGACTGACGACTTACCAATGCCGGCATAGCCGGAGATCAGCACGAGTTCGGCTCCGGCGCCGGCCACGATGCGATCGAACGCTGCAATGAGAGCGTCGATCTGGGCCTCGCGTCCGTACAGTTTCTCGGGGATCAGCAGCCGGTCGGAAGCATCGTGCGTACCCAGCGCAAACGCAACGATGCGGTGGTGCGCCTCCCATGCCACGAGGCACGAACGGAGATCGGCCTCCACACCCGCCGCGGTCTGGTAACGGTTCTCCGCGGCCTTTGCGAGCAGCTTCAGAACGATACCCTCGACGGCCTCCGGAATACCGGCGACGCGCTCGCCCGGTGGTGTCGGCCGGCGCGCGATGTGGCAATGAATCCATTCCATTGCGTCCGACGCCGTGAAGGGCAGCGACCCGGTGAGCATCTCGTACAGTGTGACGCCAAGCGAGTAGAGATCGCTGCGCGCGTCGATCGAGCGGTTCATGCGTCCCGTCTGTTCCGGCGCCATGTACGCGAAGGTCCCCGCCACGATCTCCGGCGGCGCGGGCGGCTGGCGTTCGTGCGGCAACTGCGAGGCGATGCCGAAGCCGGTGAGTCGCACGTTGCCGCTCCCGTCGACGAGCACGTTCGCCGGCTTGATGTCCTTGTGGACAAGGCCACACCGATGGACGTGGCCGATTGTTCTCGCCAGGTTGACGGCGATACCCAGGAAACGCCGAAGCTCGAGCGGCCGGCCGAGCAGGCGATTCAGAGGCTCGCCGCCGTTGTCGTCGAGCACGAGCATCGGCGGTACTCTGCGGTGATCGAGTGCGAGAGGCCGGGCCGCCCAACTGGCGTCAAGCATCGGGGCCAATCCGTACTCGTGTTCGAGGCGTGTAATACCTTGGGAGGCCATGCGCGTGGCAACCAGCGCGAGCACCGAAATGGGATGGAAGGGTCTGCGGGCGCGATACAGGGAGAAGTCACCGTCCTCGTGCAGCGGCTCCAACTCATATCCGGTGAGATCCACCATGAACTCCCTTGTCCGGCCGTGAACTCGATCCGGCAATGATTTTCCGCGTTTCGCGCCTGTCTGGCTATTGCCCGTGCCGCCGGTAGGCAGGCGTTTTCTGAACCAGTCGCGTGCCGGACCGAATTAAAAAACATGCCCCCGATTCACTCATATCTGGTGCGACGGAAAGACGCGATGTATCCCAGATATTGAGTAATTGAGGGCATTGGGTGCGTGCCGCAAATCGATCATTCGAAGTGTTAAAAGGATTGCACCCGTGACCTGTTGCAGTGCCCCTGGTGCCTCCTGCCGCATTCTGATTGCGGCGCCCATCTGCTCCGGTTTCTTCGGCGCCGTTGCAGGAAACAAAGCTCGGCAATCGTGCCTGTTAAGCAACAATACATGACAATGATGAGTGAGTGCATGGCATAGTGCGATTGTTTTTTTAATTATCAGGAGAATTGCAGTGGCAACACTAGAGCAGATCCAGGCAAAACTAAAGAAGCTGCAAGCACAAGCCGAAGTGATACTTGCGAAGAAAGCGCAAGTCGCTGTGGATCAGATCCGGGCGTTAATGCAGGAGCATGGTCTGACGACGGCGGACATTGAGGCCGCGCCAAAGGGCAAGCGGGGCGTAAAGGCGCTGAAAGGCCGCGCCTCCCGTGGCAAGGTGAAGGCTGCACGGAACGTGAAGACCGAAACCGCACCGAAATATCAGCATCCCGAAACAGGTGCGACATGGAGTGGTCGCGGCCGCGCGCCGGGCTGGATTGCTGGCGCGAAGGATCGCAGCAGGTTTCTCGTTGGAGACAGTGCTGAAGCAACGGCGTCCGCGAATGTGCGTTCAGCCGGGGCAAAAACCGCGGCGCGGAAATCGGCGGCATCGGCTGGCGCGTCGGGTCGCAAAGGTCAGCGCAAGGGTCCTCAGCCGGCCCTGTACCGCGATCCAAAGTCTGGAGCGACCTGGAGTGGGAGAGGGCGTGCGCCTGCGTGGTTGGGTGCGAATCGCTCCAGATTTCTGATAGACAAAGAATAGTGCGGGTGTAACAGAAAGAGGCGTTCGGGTGACGGCGCGCAAGCACGAAGGTTCGCGCGCCGTCAGAATAGCCAGTCAATATTCTTTATCTGATCTGGGCGAGCAAACGGCCGATATCGCTGCGACCGAACTCGCCGTCATCAGTCACCGTCTTCAGTTACCTTATTCATTCATCGTTAGCCGCGTGATCGAGGCATGAAGCGCCTTGACAAGCACTCGGTTCCAACTATCGTTTCAAGAAACTGCCTGTGCTGAAGACGCAGGTTTAACGCGTGGCAGAGGATTGGAGTGAGACGTTCACGATGCGAATGGAGCGGGTATATGTTCAGGATCCTTGTTGCTATTCTTTGCCCACTCGCTGTGCTGGCATCGGTCAACGATTCATTTGCTTCTTCAAACAGTCCTGCCGACACAACGCCAAACCATGTCCGATATCGAACGGTGATGGTCGATGGCCTGTCCATCTTCTATCGGGAAGCGGGGCGTCCGGGTGCGCCGACGCTCCTGTTGCTGCATGGGTTTCCCTCTTCGTCCCGGATGTTCGATCCGCTCTTTGCAAGGCTCGCGGATCGTTATCATCTGATCGCGCCAGACTATCCGGGTTTTGGCCATAGCGACGCGCCGGCGTCGAAGGACTTCGCTTATACATTCGATCACCTGGCTTTGGTGATGGACCATTTTACGAGGGCTGTTGGCATTGACCGATACACCCTATATATGCAGGACTACGGCGGTCCAGTCGGGTTTCGGCTCGCTATCGCCCATCCGGAGCGTGTGACGGCACTTGTGATCCAGAATGCCGTCGCCCACGAAGACGGCCTGGGGCCGCTCTGGGAAAAGCGCCGCGCGTTCTGGGCCGACCGGAGCGCGAATGAAGCGGCGCTGGTGGAAAACCTCATGTCGTTCAATGCCGCGAAGCTGCGGCATCTTGGATCCAGTCCCAATGTCGAACTTTATGACCCGGACCTATGGACCGACGAATATGCATTCCTGAGTCAACCGGGCCAGAGGGAAATCCAGAGCGACCTGTTCTACGACTATCGTACCAATGTCGCGTCATATCCCGCGTGGCAGGCGTGGTTGCGTCAGGTCCAACCGCCGACGCTAGTCGTATGGGGGCGTTACGATCCATCGTTTCAGGTGGCGGAGGCTGAAGCCTATCGGCGCGATCTGCCGAACGCGGAGATTCACGTTCTCGATGCCGGACACTTCGCTCTCGATGAGAAGGCTGATCAGGTAGCGACGTTGATACGGAAGTTCATGAGCACGCATCACATTCAGGCACGCTAATTGGCACTAGTTGGCACTTAGCCAGCGTGACCCGACGTATCTCTTTTTGTGATATCCCTATCATCACAAACCGCGTCTGCGATCTGGAAACATTGTTAATCTTATTCCTGCGTGATGCGTCAACAATCTCCATGTGTAAGACGCCATCAGGCGATTAGAGCATGGAAGCCTCGAAGACGCGCGATCTTTATTGTGGCAATGACGCCAGATAGCATCGCGATGCATCGGCAACGATCATTGCGAGACGCGAGGTCTGTCAGCACCGAGGCACGGAACAACTGTCCACATACTGCGAAAGTTGTGACGTCGTCTGTAGTCGAATAGGTCTGCATGAATTTGCAACATATGAAGCTGTGACGGTCCACGCTGCTTGAATTTCATCATCCGTGATATCCGGAGCGACGATGTGTTCACCTCCGGATGTGCCAGTGAGGTAGAAAATGGACCAGCTTTATATGTTGCGGGCTTTTGTTGCGGCTGCGCGCCATCAAAGCTTTAGCAAGGCCGCCGCATCGTTGGGCGTGACCACGGGCTCGATCTCGAAGGCGATCGCCAAGCTTGAAGCAAGCATCCAGACGCGGGTTCTGCATCGAACGACGCGGTCCGTTTCGCTGACGGAAGCGGCGCAGCCGTACTACCTGAGTTGTTGCCGTTTGCTCGAAGATCTGGACGAGGCAAACCGCCGTGTAAAGCGCGAGCGTGAAGTCGACAGCGGCAGGCTCAGACTCGCGGTTCATCCGATGCTGGTGAGCGAAACGTTTTCCCGGCTTGTGCGGGACTATCACGCCGCGGCGCCCAATGTGAATCTGATGGTTTCCATTCAGGAAGACACCGTCAATCTATATGACGGCCGGTTCGACATTGCTATCCTGCCACCTCATCTGGTAGAACAATCTGCCGTGATTCGCCGCACGCTGTCCAGGTCGCCGCGCATCCTGGTTGCGACGCCTGCCTACCTTGATCAATTCGGGGTGCCGGAGACCGCCTCAGAACTCGCCAATCACTTCCTGCTTCTGGCGCCTGCGTCGAGGCAGAAGGACTCGGGCATGATCGATGTGCTGGAGGACGGCCGCACGGTCACCATCATTCCGATGTCGTCGATGGATGGCAATGAGGTGTTGCTTCGCGCGGCGGCGCTGACGGGAACGGGCATAGCCATTTTGCCGGAAGCAATGGTTCGTGAAGATATCGCGGAAGGCTATCTGACCCATGTGTTGCCGGCCTGCTCCACGTCCGAAGGCACTGTCGAGATCTGTCTGTTCTATTCACATCGTGAGTTACTTCCGACCAGGCTGAGGACCTTCGTAGATTTTTGCGTGGACTTCTTTGCTCAGCAGGGCGAAACCTCTTTCAACGAAGTGAGGGCCGTATTGAGCCGGATAGACCATCAGGATAGCGAACCGGTGACCACCGTCTGAGTGTCTGGTGTGCATGGACGCAGCCGGATCATTCACCGGCCGCGTCCATGCACATAAAGCGCTTTATGCCGCTGCAAGACCACTATTGATCAGATAGATGGCGCAAGAGAAAGTGACGATGGACACCACTGTGCTAATGAGAATTGAAGTGGCAGCCTCGCTACGGTACGCGCCTGCTTCGTTGGCAAACATCGCGGGTATGGTTGCAGATGGAAGCGCACAAAGCAGGATCATCTGTTGCGCGTAAAGACCTTTGACTGAAAGCACGATGGTTGCAGCGATCATCAGCGCTGGATGAAAAAGCAGTTTCAGGCCCAGATTCATCCACACTTCGCTTGAGAGCTTCAATTTCACGGACGACATGATGAGTCCGAGGCACATCAGCGACACACCGGGTGTGGCCTTTCCCAGCAGATTCAGCGAGTCGGCCAGCAGGGGTGGAAGTTTGATCGCGAATAGCGAGCACAGGATACCGATGGCCGGAGCCCACATCAGCGGCCGCCGCACGGCAGCGGCAATGCTGGCAACAAATGCCTTGGTCCCACTTCCTTCCCCACTGGCTACCGTGAGAAGCATGGTCGTCAGCGGGATCATGATCAGGCTCGCGATCAGATTCAGTACCAGCACGGAATACAGGCTTCCGGGACCAAACATGGCCTGCAAAATGGGGATTCCCATAAACGCGCCGTCGGGGTATCCACACACGAAACCTTTCAGGGTCGCCGCCTTGAGTTCGCGATAGCGATACCATCCGATTGCGAATGCAAGGGCATACATCCCCATCAATCCAATGAAAGTGGCGACGATAAACCGGACGTCGAACAATTGGGAACGCGGCGTGTTAGCCATGCCGGCGAGCAGAAGGGCGGGGAAAATCCAGTTGAGAACCAGCCGGCTGATCAGAAGACTGTCAGCATGGTTGAGTTTGCCGCGTTTGCCTGCAATAAACCCGAGCGCGATGACAAAAGCGACGGGAAAGATTGGCCCTACGATTCGACCCAGCATGACGGTGACACTCCTTGGGGATCATCTATGTGCCCGTCAGAGGGTTGTTGGGCCGGTGCGCTTTGCGCCAGTCTCGTGGCGCGGCCGCACCGTCTCTCGACGGCGCTTATGAATTCATCGTTCTTTACGCCAGCCGATATTGGCGAATCACGTCGGCATCGGGTTCGAGACCGAGACCTGGTCCCTGAGGGACGGTGATCGCGCCATGGGTGGGGATAATTGCGTCGCCGTAGAGTTGTGCCTCGAGGTCGAAATAGCGCCATTCGACCAGCGCGCCGGGACCGCCCAGTGCCGCGCTCGCGTGCACACTGGCGAGCAGGCCTGGACCGTCGTAGAAGGTATGGACCATGACGGTGACGTTATGAGCGTTCGCCAGCGCGTAGACCTTTTTCAGCTCGGTGAGGCCGCCCATCTTCGCGGGGCTCGGCTGAATGAAGTCAACCGAGCGTGCTTCGAGGAGGTGCTGGAAATCCATCAGGGTCGACGCGTTCTCGCCGGCGGCAACGGGAATGCCGCCTTCCTGCCGGATGCGCGCGAGCCCCGAATAGTTTTCAGGCGGCCAGACGGGCTCTTCCAGCCAGCGCAGGTTGAAGGGGCACAGCTTGCTGGCCATGTCGAGCGCTTCGCGCACGGACCACGGGCAATTGACGTCGAGCGTGATATCGATGTCGTCGCCGGCGGCCTCGCGAGCGGCACGTACGCAGTCGACGTCGATCTCGTGCAGCTTGAGATGGCGAAAGCCACTTTTGAGCGCACGGCCGACGTTCTCGCGCACAAGAGCCGGGTCCGAGTAGCGGATGAGGCTGGCGTAGCAGGGCAGCGAGACTGCGTCGCTGCCACCGAGAAGCTGATAGACGGGCTTGTTCGCGACCTTGCCGGCGATGTCCCAGAGTGCGATGTCGATGGCGGAAAGCCCGTAGATAAAGGCCCCGCTGCGCCCGAAGATATGAAACTTCTTCTGCATGTCGAGCATCAGCTTTTCAAGCTGGGTTGCATCCTGTCCGATTACCTGCGGGGCGAGGATGGTGTCGATCACCACCTTGACGGCCGGGATGGCGGTGAAGCCGAACGTTTCCCCCCAACCGGTTACGCCGGTATCGGTGGTGACCTTGACGATCAGCGAGTCTACGGTTTGCAGACCCGCGCTACCCCATGCTGCCGCAGCGGATTGGCCGCCCGCGGTGAAGGGAATGCGCAGTGGGATGGACTCTATGCTGGCAATCTTCACGATGTTTCTTCCTGATGATTTCCAGAAAAGCTTGGCAGAACAATACTGCCCAGTTCGTCAAGGATTTCCGCGTACGGTCGAGGTGTGACCTTGGGATTGAGCGCAACGTGGTTGACGCCGGCGTCTCTCGCCTGTTCGAGAAGGTCGCGGAGTGCCCGGCTGCCGATGGCAAATCCACCTCTAATTCGCTTGAATGGATAAGTGGGCGTGCGATGAAGATAAAGAAATCCGCCGAAACCAAGTGGTTTGAATTCGTCACCACCGGACGCGTGCTGTACCGCGTCCCGCCACTCGCTTCCGAAGCTGTCGAGCCCTTCAGGATCGGGAGCGAAACCGAGGAAGCCGTCCATGTTCCCGGCGATCCATGCCAGCGTCTGCTGCGAGCGCCCAACGGCAATGGCCGGCGTGCGGCCGTATGGCGGTTTGGGAAGCATGTCCAGCGAGCCGGATGACTCGCCGAAGTAACGTGACGTGAAGCGCGGAAACGCACGTTCGCTTACGTTCCGATAGATGTTGAATGCCTCTTTAAACCTGTCGCCTCGCGTGTCGAAATCGATCCCGAAGACCGGATATTCAGAAGGACGGTCACCGGAAGACATGCCGGCTACCAGCCGTCCGTCGGTCAGATGGTCTAGCGAGTTAAGCTGCTTTGCCAGCAGTAGAGGTTCGCGCATCGGAAGAACGATACCAGCCGTGCCGAGCGTGATGTTACGGGTAGCCGCGGCCAGATGGGTGAGATAGATCAGCGGGTCGAAGATCTGGCCAACGTCGCCGTAGGCAGGGTCATAAAATGGAATGTCGCGTGCCCACAAGGCGGCCACCCCGAGATCTTCGGCCTGGCGCGCCATGGCGATGTGATCGCGCATTGTCGGTTGCGGCGCATCCGGATGGGTTTCGAGCGGCAGAATAAGGCCGACCGTCAGTTCATGTTGGCGAAACACCCGCCTGTATCCCGGATGCAGGTCGAAACGAACGGCGCTAGTGGCCGAACTTTCATACGCGAGGTTGGCGGACATATCCATTGCACTTCCTTAAGTCTTTGCACGAGGGTACCTGGGTTTCCGTCTGGAGGCCCTCATGCTGGCCCGCTCCCATCACGAGGAGCAGACCAGATTGCTGATACGGCACCTACTTGAGTGCGCGCTGCCTGCGAAATTCGGCAGCCGGAAGGCCGCCCCAGCCCCAGTTTTCCATTTCGACCTCTTCGATGACAACAAACGTCGCCTCGAGAGGTTTATTCAGGACGTTGAGCAACAGATCACTGACGCCCTTGATGAGTTGAGCCTTTTCCTCGGCTGTCACTGAATCATTGCCGGGTTTGCTACCTTCGCGGGTGACCTGGATCGTGACGATAGGCATGGCGCCATCCTGTTTTCTAGGGATGAAGAAGCACCGACTTGCGGCGCCCGGGAAGTTTTAGTGGCCGGCACTCTGGCCGCCATCGACATGCAGGATTTCGCCCGTGACGAACGGTGCCGAGTCAAGAAACAGGATGGCGTTGACGATATCGCTCATCTCACCCATGTGTCCCACCGGATGGAGGGCACCCAACGCTGCGTGAGTTTCCGGCGCATGCATCGGCGACTTGATGATCCCCGGCGAGACGGCATTCACGCGAATACCTTTCTTGGCGTACTCAATCGCCAGCGACTTCGTGGCGGCGTTCAGACCACCTTTGGTCAGCGATGCCAGGACGGAAGGCACACCGTCGATCGCGTGGTCAACGAGACTGGTCGAAATGCTCACTACGTGACCGCTCGAATGTTTTTCCATTTCGGCAATGGCGAGTTGCGTGACGTAATAGAAGCCCGCCATATTCACGTTCATCACAGCGGCGTAGTCTTCGGCGGTGTATTGGGTAAAGGGCTTCGCGACGAAGATGCCGGCGTTGTTCACCAGCGTGTCGATGCGGCCAAAGCGTGCCACACCTTCAGAAATGACACGTTTAGCGGTGGCCGGGTCGCCGATATCGCCGGCGATGGTCAGGATGTTCGAATCGTCCGATGGTTTGATCGAACGCGCGGTGGCGACGACACGATAGTCCAGCTTTCGGAATGCCTTCACCACCTCGGCGCCAATGCCTTGCGATGCGCCAGTAACAACCACAACCTTTTGTGACGTGCTCATGCTGAACCTCGAAAATTGGTTTGTTCGGCTTCAGGCGCCGATCGGGCCGACGGCTCCGATACAGGCTAAATGTAGGCGCATTGAACGAGGTTTCGAATACCCGCACTGGACAAACAGTCTTGCGCAGCGAGAACAAATCAACATTCCGCTGCAGGGCTTGCTGGGTCGCCTTCGCGCAGTGGTTGTCCGCGCATTGGGGCAGAAAAAGCGCCCGCGCATCGTCATCTCCACGCCGTCTCGCAACATCGCTCCTGATGCCTCGTTTCTTGTGCGGAAACAATGCCTGTGTTTCATTTCGATCCAGAAAATGCGCGCTTCGCGGAAATGAGGCACCATTTGCTACCGCCAACGGCACGCCATCATGGTTTGATTTCGATAGGGTCGGTAAGGGCAGCATGGACACGTTGCGCAACATGAAAATCTTTGTCGGAGTGGTCGAGGCAAAGAGCTTTACCGCGGCCGCGCATCAACTGGATGCGACGACAGGCTATGTTTCGCGCTCAATTTCCGAACTCGAATCCCATCTGCGTACTCGCCTGGTGAACCGGACGACTCGACGCATCGCGCTGACGGAGGCGGGTGAGCGCTATCTTCAGCGGTGCTACCGGATCATGGCTGAGATCGAGGAAGCGGAAGCGGAGGCGTCGGACGCACACGCGAAGCCGGTGGGTACGCTTCGGGTTCACGCGATGTCGAGCCTGGGCCAAACCTATTTGATTCCCGCGATCGCAGCCTATCAGGCGCGCTATCCAGCCGTCACGGTCGAACTGACTCTCTCGCAAAACGTCCCTGACCTGATCGAAGATGGGTATGACGTGGCATTGCGCGTCGCGCCGGATTCGCTTCCCGATTCCGCGTATATCTCGCATCGGCTGGGTAAGCTATACAGTGTTCTATGCGCGTCACCCGCGTACCTCGAGATTCACGGCACGCCTGAGACGGTCGAGGATTTATCGCATCACACCTGTTTGCAGGTTGCCATTCCAGTGTTCCCAGCGGATCGCTGGCTGCTTGAGGGCGCAAACAATCAGTATGAGTTCCGCTTGCCCGATAGCCGGTTCAAGGTGAATGTTCCAGACGCAATGGCCGCTGCCGTGCAGGAAGGCATGGGAATCGGCGCCTTACCTACGTTCGCTATCCGGTCTCTGCTCCGCTCAGGCGCGCTCGTGCGAGTCTTGCCGGAATATCATCTGCAAACACTGAATGTCTTTGCCGTCTATGCGTCAAGGCATTACCTCGATGCCAAAATCAGGACCTGGATCGAGTTCCTGCGCGAGTGGATGGGTGCTGTTCTGAGTACCGACGCTGAAGCGGTCGGAGGAGCGTCGAAACCGGCGCAATTGACGGCACGCGTGTGCGCCGCTACCGATGGCCTGGATGCGGAGTGAAAGCGTCGATTTGGCCACAACAATCAACTTCTGTTACTTCTGACATGACAATCACGTTGCATACATGGAATACGCCGAACGGTCGAAAGATCAGCGTTGCGCTTGAAGAGATGGCATTGCCGTACACCGTAAAAACGGTGAACATTCTTGCGGGCGAACAGCACGATCCTGAATTCCTGCGGATTAGCCCGAATAACCGTATCCCTGCGATCGTCGATACCGAGGGGCCAGGTGGCCAGCCCATCAGCGTTTTCGAGTCCGGCGCCATCCTGCTCTATCTTGCGGAGAAGACGGGAAAGTTTTTGCCTGATGGCTTGAGAGAGCGAGTGCCGGTCCTCGAATGGTTGATGTGGCAGATGGGTGGCTTCGGGCCGATGCCGGGACAGGTCCATCATTTTCGCGGAGTCGAGGCCGAGGAAGACCGGCGCTACGGGTTGAAACGTTATTCCGCCGAAACGCGGCGACTCTATACCGTTCTCGAGCGTCGGCTGTCGTCGACCGAGTTCGTTGCCGGTGACATTTCAATCGCCGACTTCGCGGTACTTGGCTGGGCGTGGCGGCACGAACGTCACCTGATCTCGCTCGACGAATTCCCCGCGGTCAAGCGCTGGTACGACGTGATGTGCGCCAGGCCGGCCGTTCAGCGCGGACTCTCGGTGAAGATCGACGACCTGAAGGAATAATCGGGCAGCCCTCTACCTGCGAGGGTGCCCAGCATGATCGGCCTTGCGTCCCCATGGTCGCTGGGTCGATACGCGTGGCGATCTTTTCACCAGACGCATGGGCAGTCGCGATTCATTGTCGATCACCCCATGCGGTCTGCCGCGATCGAAGTTGACAGTGGATCAAATAAAACATGCCAACGCCGCGATAACGAGTGCCGCGGCAGCGGCCATCAGCGGCTGATTGAAAGACTGCGTGTGGGAGAAAAGCTGATTGGCCGCCAACGGTCCGAGAATCTGTCCGATACCGTAAGTCGCGGTCAGGGTACCCATGATATTGAATTTGACGTGATGCGCGACTCGCTTCGCCGCCGGCATGGCGATGGTCACCGTTCCCATAAAGGTGCCGCCGACCAGAACCGCGCTGCCGAGGAATGCCAGTGCCAACGGACTGACGACAGGAAGGACCACGCCCACCGCCTGCACGATCAGGTTGGTTGCCATGGCGACGCGACTTCCCAGCCTGTGATGAAGCCAGTGCCAGAGGAAGCACGACGGGGCGGCCCCGAGGCCAAATGCTGCCCAGACATGAACCGGGTTGGTATGCTCAAGGGCGTTCCGCACGAGAAGTGGCAGATACGTCGCCGTCACGATATAACCGAAGCCGGCGAGTCCATAAATAAGGATCAGGATCCAGGGCCCGATTGTGGACTGTGCTGTTGCGGTCGATCCAGCGCTTGCGTGGTGTTGGGTGGCGTGAATGCTCGCCTTGCTGGTCACCTTTGACCACGCGAGCGAGCAGAGAATGACCGCGGCGAGCGCGAGAAGCATCCAGAGACCTGCGCTGCTCAAACCGGCGGTCCCACCGAACGCAATCAACTCGGCCGACACGACAATTCCAAGCCCGACCCCTGCATACAGGACCGGTGCGCCATGATGGTAGCCGATCACATGGAACAGCCAGATGGACGCTGCAATCATGGAAACGGCGCTCATGGCGCCAGCAACAAATCTGTCGGCAACAACAAATGCTGTGCCAAGGTGAAGAGAAAGCAGAGCAAGGCACGCGAGCGTGCCGAGCATCGACAACTGGCAAAGGCGCGCGGCGTGTCGATGATCAAGGCGGCTGGCGATCAATGCGCCAACCAGATAGCCAGCATAGTTGGCCGAGGCGGCCAGCGAGCCGCCTGCAACACTGATCACGGCCTCCTTCACCATCAGCGGATACATGCCGGTAAACGAGAACCGGCCAAAACCCATTCCCACAGCGAGGATCAATGCACCGGCGAGTGTCTCCAGAATTGGAGCACTGTCGAACTGCGTCACCGTCTTGTCCATGTTGGTACTTCCATTGTTCATTTCTTTGCCTGAATTCGGACCCGTTCGGGCGGGGATAATCTCTCAGGGTGGGAAATAGAACAACGCGCGCTGGGTTAACACTCTTTTTACTAACCGCGACGCTTAGTGGACAACATCAGGGCGGGAAGCCGCCCGCGAACGTTTCGCGGAGATAGGCGACAAAGAGTCCGACTGCTCGCGGCACGTGCGGAGCGTACGGCCGGACGATATACAGTTGTTCGGCGAAGCTACCAACAGGGCGCCAATCAGGTAAGAGAACGACCAGTTTTCCTGACCGGATCGCCGCCTGCGCGGTGAAATCAGGCAGGAGCGCGATGCCCAGATCATCAAGCGCTGCGTCTCGCAGAGCTTCGCTATTGTTTGCGGAAAATGGGCCGTTCACGGTAATCGAAACCGGCTCGGTATTTGTTTTGCGCGCTGTCTTTCGCTCGAACGACCAGATGCCCGACCCCAAGGGACGGGGGTAGAACAGGCAGTCATGCGTCGAAAGATCCGCAGGTGACGCCGGTTGACCCCGGCGTTTCAGGTATGCGCGGGTCGCGACGATGACCGAATGCGTGTCGCAAAGCTTCCATGCCACGTGCGTCTCGGGAGCGTGGACGCTATGTCTGATCGCTAGATCGAAACCTTCGGTGGCAATTGAGGCAATCCGGTCGGAAACCTCGAGTTGTACCCGAACCTCAGGATTCGCTCGCAGGAATGCGGACATTTTCGGCACCAGTTGTTGCCGAACGAATGCGACGGGTGCCGTCACCCGGATCAATCCGCGTGCCACGCCCGCCATTTCCCTGACGGTGGAGAAACTGGTCGCGATATGTTCGTAATCCAGACGCGTGCTATCGACGAGCCGCTGCCCCGCTTCAGTGAAGCGCACGCTGCGCGTGGTGCGTTGCACCAGTGCGACACCCGTGGCTCGCTCCAGTTCGGCGATATGCTGGCTCATTGCTGCTTTGCTAACGCCAAGGCGGGCCGCCGCAGCCGTGTAGGTGCCATGTTCCGCAAGAACCGT
Source organism: Paraburkholderia fungorum (assembly GCF_046027215.1). Classification (GTDB taxonomy): domain Bacteria; phylum Pseudomonadota; class Gammaproteobacteria; order Burkholderiales; family Burkholderiaceae; genus Paraburkholderia; species Paraburkholderia fungorum_D. The sequence continues at coordinate 561,433 of NZ_JAQQEN010000002.1, forward strand.
CAGCCAGTGCAAATGGGTCCACAGGCCTTCAACCTTTCGTGTATCCATACGTCTATTGTTCACCCTGGAAAACAATCATTTCAATCTTAACGCCTTTCCAGACTGGAAGGAGGTTCCTAAACTTCACTCATTGCCAACCAGTCAAGTGGAGTCGAGATGCAAGCATTTAACGATACTGCAGATGTTACACATTTCATCGGCGGTGAAGCCGTGCGGGGAACCGGGGCGCGTACTCAGGCAATCTTCAACCCGGCGACCGGCGAGACGCCGCGGAGCCTTTTGATTGGCGACGCCGCGGACGTGGACGCTGCCGTTGCAAGCGCGAAGGCCGCGTTTCCGAAGTGGAGCAACACGCCGCCGATCCGCCGCGCCCGCGTGATGCTGCGCTTTCTCGAGTTGATGAACCGGCACCGCGACGAACTGGCCGCAATCATCACCGCTGAACACGGAAAGGTCTTTTCTGACGCGCAAGGCGAGGTGTCACGCGGGATCGATGTCATCGAATTTGCCTGCGGTATTCCTCAACTGCTGAAGGGCGACTACACGGAGCAGGTTTCTACAGGGCTGGATAACTGGACAACACGCCAGGCGCTCGGCGTTGTCGCAGGCATCACGCCATTCAATTTTCCGTGCATGGTGCCGTGCTGGATGTTCCCCGTTGCGATTGCGGCGGGCAATGCGTTCATTCTGAAGCCAAGTGAGCGTGATCCCTCCGCGTCGTTGTTCATGGCAAGGCTTTTGAAGGAAGCGGGCCTGCCCGACGGCATCTTCAATGTGGTTCAGGGCGACAAGGTTGTTGTCGACGCGCTGTTGGCGCATCCTGACGTAAAGGCTGTCAGCTTCGTGGGATCGACACCGATCGCCAACTACATCTACGAGACCGGTGCGCGGAACGGCAAGCGCGTTCAGGCTCTCGGCGGTGCCAAGAATCACATGGTGATCATGCCCGATGCCGATATCGATCAGGCCGTCGACGCGCTGATCGGAGCGGGCTACGGCTCCGCTGGCGAACGATGCATGGCGATCTCCGTTGCCGTTCTCGTTGGCGACGTCGCGGACAGAATCATCCCGAAGCTTGCCGAACGGGCGCGCAAACTGGTCGTCAAGAATGGCATGGAAGCGGATGCCGAAATGGGACCGATCGTCACGCGCCAGGCGCTCGAACGCATCGAAAGCTACATTGGGATTGGCATCGAAGAGGGCGCGAAGTTGATTGTGGATGGCCGCGGTCTGAAAGTAGACGGTCACGAAGGCGGATTCTTTACAGGCGGTACGCTTTTCGACAACGTCAAGCCAGACATGAGAATCTATAAGGAAGAGATCTTTGGACCGGTCCTGAGTTGCGTTCGTGTCAAGGACTTCAGTGAAGCAGTTGATCTGGTCAATGCTCACGAGTTTGGCAACGGCGTCGCCTGCTACACGCGGGATGGCCACATTGCTCGCGAATTCGGGCGCCGTATCGAGGTGGGCATGGTGGGGATTAACGTGCCTATCCCCGTCCCGATGGCATGGCATGGTTTCGGCGGCTGGAAGCGCAGCCTGTTCGGCGACACCCATGCCTACGGCGAAGAGGGGGTCCGGTTCTACACGAAGCAGAAATCCATCATGCAACGCTGGCCGGAGAGCATTGAAAAGGGCGCTGAATTCGCAATGCCGACGGCGAAGTAAGTCGCTGTCTTCCTGGACTGACTGAGCAAGCGCCGCATGCAGTATTGTGCGGCGCTTGCATTTCGTTCAGCGGTGTTGGTTGTCAATGCGCGAGCAAGTTCATCGCCGCATTGGCCAGAGCCGGGAATGCCTCGCCGCGCTGGTCCGAGCCTGGTTACACGGTGTAAAGACTGAATTGAGGCCCACTGCGTTTGTGATGTCGCAGCGACGGCTTATAGTCTGTGCACGACGTGCTTTCCCTCGGTGCATCGGATGGATTCCTGTCCTCCTGGATTGGATGCACCTGAGCGTTCGGCAAGTTGAGAAAGGCGCGTGCCGTTTTCTTGCATGGTTGATGAATGAATTGGAAAAGCGATGAAACTTATATTTGTAGGTGATCCGATGTGCTCCTGGTGCTACGGCTTCGGCAAGGAGATGACGTCGATTGTTGAAAGCATGCCCGAACTCGAAGTACAGATTGTGCTGGGCGGTATGGGCGCAGGTTCGACGCAGGTTCTGGATGACGCCGGCAAGCAGTTCCGTCTGACGCACTGGGCGCGTGTCGAGCAGATGAGCGGTGCGGAGTTTAATCGCGATGCGTTACTCGCACGGAAGAACTTCGTATACGACACGGAGCCGATCTGCCGCGCGGTGGTTACCGCCCGCGTGATGGCGCCTTCGGTGGATCTGTTGAGCGTCTTCCGCGCCTTCCAGCGAGCGTTCTACGTTGATGGACTCGATACGACCGACGGCAAGGTGTTGGCCGAGGTCGGCGCCGCGTCGTTGCAATCGGCAGGCTTTGACACCGATGCGGAGGCATTCTTCTCGCGCTGGTCCTCGGACGAAGTCATCCAGGCGACGCGCGCGGATTTTGCGCTCACGCAGAATCTGGGTGTCACGGGTTTCCCGACGTTGCTAGTCGAGTGGAATGGCAAGCTCGGCCGTATTGGCTCGGGTTTCATGCCGGCTGCGCAGGTTAGACAGACTCTCGCTCGTCTGGCTGCCTGACCGCACAAAGCCGCCGCCTGTCCCGGTTTTTCCGGGGATGGCAAAGTGCGGACAATATATTCCCGGGCGGTAATGATGGCCGCTCGCGGTATCAGTATCGGCCGGGGGCACACTGTGACAGTTCGTTGACCCGCCATGCGCGGCGTATCGCCCGCAGGGCGATCGGACCACATTCCAGCACGGAGTCGCCCGCAGTTTTGAATCGCCGGTATTCGAGGGATTTCCACCCTGGAAAGAGAGTTTTGCCCGTCCGCCGGTTGACCTGACGTTCGCTCAGACTGAACATTCGCCTCAGACGTATCCTTGATCGAGAATTTGACTGAGGGCGAAATGGACTTGTCATCGCTAGAAATATTCTGTGCCGTTGCGACGGAGCAAAGCGTCACTCGGGCGGCTCATAATCTGGCACGCGTACAGTCAAACGTGACTACGCGAGTCCAGCAGCTCGAGGACGAACTGCGGGTCAAGCTCTTCTCGAGGAGCGGCAGGCGGATGACGCTGACCCCCAGCGGGCGAAGAATGCTAGAGTACGCCCAACGTCTGTTGTCGCTTGCCGAAGAAGCACGCTCAGCAATGAATCCGGAAAGTATGGCCGGACCGCTGCGCATTGGTGCGTTGGAAAGTACTGCCGCTGCGCGCCTCCCGGCGCTTCTGTCTGGATACCACACCATGTGGCCACAGGTCGAACTCGAAATTGCCATAGGCACGTCTCGCTCGCTAGCTGAGGACGTGGAGGGCGGACGTCTCGACTGCGCGTTTGTGGCCGATGCCCGTATTTTCGATTCCCCAGAACCTGATTGCAGGATTGCCGGCCGCGGGCTCAGTGCAACGCTTGCTTACCATGAAAATATGGTGCTGGTGCTGCCGCCCAATCACCCAGCGGTGAAGGGGCCAGGCGACCTCAGGGTTAAGACGCTGGCTGCGTTTCCTGATGGCTGCACTTATCGCAGCGTGCTGGAGCGCTGGTTATCCTCCAGGGATTTCGACGGGAATCGCAACTGGAAGGTCCTTGAGCTCGCTTCCTATCATGCCATTCTCGCTTGTGTCGCGGCCGGTGCCTGTTTCGCGCTTTGTCCGAAATCGATATTGGAACTGCAGCGCACCCCGATGGATGTCCGTACGCAGGAGATTGCCACTGTCGATACGTTTCTCATCGCGCGACCTGGTTACAGCAGCGGGCCATACAAGGAGTTGCTCAAATTTCTTCCTGGCGGCGCCTGACTTTGGCCTGATGGAACGCAACGATTCGTTGTCTTCCAGGCGCGCCGCCATCTTATGTCTGAGAGACCATGCAGCGTCAATTTGAAGATCTTCTTCTGGGCAGTATCGAACTTTTTTGCCTCGCGGCTGAATTGGGGAGCTTCACTGTCGCCGCCAATGCGGCCAGTGTGACGCCTGCGGCAGTCAGCCGTTCGGTCGCGCGGCTTGAGAAGCGCCTCGGTGCACGATTGTTCGTCCGGACAACCCGGCAAATCCGCTTGACGGACCTGGGAAAGAGATACTTTGAACAATGCCGTTCGGCACTCAGTCAGTTGGCTGACGCGGAGCGCGAAGCGACGGGGCAACAGACTACGCCGGCCGGTGTCCTCAGACTCAGCATGCCAACGCCGTACGGTCACTATCGCGTCCTGCCCCTTCTGCCAGAGTTTCGCGAGCGCTATCCCGAGGTTACGCTGGAAATGCACCTGAGTAACCGCAACATCGACTTCGCCGATGAAGGCTTTGATCTGGCGATCAGAGGGCGGGCTCCGCGCGACTCGGGCCTTATTGCGCGGAAACTCGAAGACTCGGAACTGGTGGTCGTGGCGTCGCCCGCGTATCTGCGAGCCGCAGGAAAGATTGAGACTCCTGACGATCTGATCAACCACGACTGCATCCAGTTCGAACTGCCGAGTACGGGCCGCAATATTCCGTGGCAGTTCAACCGTGACGGCGACGCCGTCGAAATCACCACGCGCGGCGGATATGGATCTTCAGGCGATGTGCTCGCGGGCGTGACACTGGTGCGCCACGGTGCCGGCTTATTTCAGACCTATCGATTCATTGTTGAAAAGGACATCGCGAACGGAACGCTCACGGAAGTGCTGACGCCCTACGGAGGCTGTTCGCGGCCATTTATTCTGCTTTATCCGCATGGCCGGCATCTCTCGTCACGCGTGCGGAGCTTTGTGGACTTTCTGATGGAGAAGTTGGGTAAATAGAAGGCCTGTCAGACATTGACTGTTTTCAGAAGGACTCGAGCAGACGCCGCCAATCCTGCACGATGCTACCCACACTCTGCTCAACCCCTGCTTTCGGAACCGGACTTCGACTAGCGTTGCAATGGCGTTTCTGCCTCGGCGCAGTTCAGGCTACCGGGATATGTAACCAATGCTATTTGAAGAGGACGGAACATGACTAATCAGACTGACAATGCGTTGTTGCGTTTGCTAGGTATCGAGATACCCATCATTCAGGCGCCGATGGCCGGCGTCAATACCCCCGCGCTTGCCGCAGCCGTATCCAACGCAGGTGGCCTGGGTTCTCTGGGTGTCGGAGCAATGAATGCGGCAGGCGCTCGCAAGGTGATCAGGGAAACGCGTGCCTTGACGGATAAGCCGTTCAACATCAATGTTTTTTGTCATCGCCCCGCGACGGCTGATCAGGCGGTCGAGCGGCAGTGGCTAAACTGGCTTGCTCCCCGGTTTGAACAATTCGGCGCGGTGCCGCCCGCGTCGCTATCCGAGATCTACACGAGTTTCATTGCTGACCCGGCGATGCTCGAGGTTTTCCTCGAGGAAAAGCCGGCGGTTGTCAGTTTTCACTTCGGTTTGCCGTCGTCTGAAACGATTGATGCGTTGAAGAAGGCCGGAATCAAGCTTTTGGCTTCAGCGACAAACCTTAAGGAGGCTGCTGAGGTTGCGGCTTCGGATGTCGACGCCATCGTTGCACAAGGTATTGAGGCCGGCGGTCATCGCGGTGTCTTTGATCCTGAAGCGCCAGACGATCGGTTAGGCACGTTCGCGCTTACCCGACTGCTGGCCAAAGAATTCCAGCTACCGGTTATCGCGGCCGGGGGCATCATGGACGGCGCGGGGATCGCGGCGGTACTGGCGCTCGGCGCTCAGGCTGCACAGCTCGGAACCGCGTTTGTTGCGTGCCCGGAAACATCGATTGACGAAGGGTATCGCCGCGCACTGCTCGGTGAATCCGCTCGACACACCACCTTTACGACGGCAATCTCCGGACGGATCGCGAGAAGTTTGAGCAACCGGTTCACGGAGCTCGGCAACGACTTGCAATCGCCTGAACCGCCCGCGTATCCCATTGCCTATGACGCGGGGAAGGCACTGCATGCTGCAGCCAAAGCCAAGGGTGAATTCGGCTATGGCGCGCAGTGGGCGGGTCAGGCAGCAGCTCTCGCAAGGTCCTTGCCGGCGGCTGAGCTTTTTTCGCAACTGGTGAGCGAGTTGAATGAAAGTGTCCGGCAGCTGCAACGGTTTGCCGGCTAGAAACCTGAACGCCGATGACTACGGGTGCGACACCCGGGGTCATCGGCGTAATGGCTGCCGGGTTGTCAGGCCGCGGCGAGACCGCCATCAATGAGGTAGATTGAAGCGGAAAAGGTGACGATCGACAGAACGGTGCTGATCAGAATGGAGGTGGCAGCCTCGCTTCGGTACGCGCCCGCCTCGTTCGCAAACATTGCGGGTATCGTTGCTGACGGAAGCGCGCAAAGCAGGATCATCTGTTGCACATAGAGTCCCTTAACGGAGAGGACGAACGCTGCAGCGACCATGAGCGCCGGGTGCAGCAACAACTTGAGTCCGGTGTTCACCCAGACCTCGCGTGAAAGTTTCAGTTTCACGGAGGACATGATGAGTCCGAGACACAACAGTGAAACGCCGGGGGTTGCTTTCCCGAGAAGGTTAAGGGAATCCGCCATGACAGGCGGGAGCTTGATTGCGAGCAGCGAGCAAAGAATCCCGATCGCCGGAGCCCACATGAGCGGCCGGCGGACTGCCGCCGAGATACTGTCAACAAATGCCTTCGCCCCATTTCCCTTGCCGCTTGCGACAGTAAGAAGCATGGTGGTCAGCGGAATCATGATGAGGCTCGCAATCAGGTTGAGCACGAGCACCGAATAGAGGCTTCCCGGGCCGAACATGGTCTGCAGGATTGGAATGCCCATGAACGCGGCATCTGGATATCCGCAGACGAAACCCTTGAGCGTCGCCGCTTTGAGTTCGCGATATCGATACCATCCAAGCGCAAAGGCAGTCGCGTACATCCCCATAATGCCGATTAACGTTGCGATAACAAACCGGAAATCGAGCAACTGCGAGCGTGGCGTGCTGGCCATGCCGACGAGCAGAAGGGCGGGGAATATCCAGTTGAGAACAAGCCGGCTGATCAGAAGGCTATCTGAGTGATTCAGCTTGCCTCGTTTCCCGGCCAGATACCCAAGAACAATTACAAAGGCGACGGGCAGTATGGGCCCTACGATTCGATCCAGCATGAGTTTGACACTCCTAATGATTGATGGCGTGCGGCTCTGGGTAAGCGCGTTGTTCCGGTCACCCGGCAGCGTTGGGGCGGCCGCCCGGCGTGGTCCATTTTTCTGTAATGTGTTTTTCTTCTTTTTCTTCTTTTTCTTCCTGGTACCACCAGACCATGAAGATCGAAGGGCTGCACTTGTCCACGCCCGAGGAAGCGCCGCCGGCTAGCGGCGCTTCCTCGGGCGTGGCGTTGAACTCACGCCAGCCGATATTGGCGAATCACGTCGGCATCGGGTTCGAGACCGAGGCCTGGTCCCTGAGGAACGGTGATCGCGCCATGGGTGGGGATAATTGCGTCGCCGTAGAGTTGTGCCTCGAGGTCGAAATAGCGCCATTCGACCAGCGCGCCGGGACCGCCCAGTGCCGCGCTCGCGTGCACGCTGGCGAGCAGGCCTGGACCGTCGTAGAAGGTATGAACCATGACGGTGACGTTATGAGCGTTCGCCAGCGCGTAGACCTTCTTCAACTCGGTGAGGCCGCCCATCTTCGCGGGGCTCGGCTGAATGAAGTCAACCGAGCGTGCTTCGAGGAGGTGCTGGAAATCCATCAGGGTCGACGCGTTCTCGCCGGCGGCAACGGGAATGCCGCCTTCCTGCCGGATGCGCGCGAGCCCCGAATAGTTTTCAGGCGGCCAGACGGGCTCTTCCAGCCAGCGCAGGTTGAAGGGGCGCAGCTTGCTGGCCATGTCGAGCGCTTCGCGCACGGACCACGGGCAATTGACGTCGAGCGTGATATCGATGTCGTCGCCGGCGGCCTCGCGAGCGGCACGTACGCAGTCGACGTCGATCTCGTGCAGCTTGAGATGGCGAAAGCCACTTTTGAGCGCACGGCCGACGTTCTCGCGCACAAGAGCCGGGTCCGAGTAGCGGATGAGGCTGGCGTAGCAGGGCAGCGAGACTGCGTCGCTGCCACCGAGGAGCTGGTAGACAGGCTTGTTCGCGACCTTGCCGGCGATGTCCCAGAGTGCGATGTCGATGGCGGAAAGCCCGTAGATAAAGGCCCCGCTGCGCCCGAAGATATGAAACTTCTTCTGCATGTCGAGCATCAGCTTTTCAAGCTGGGTTGCATCCTGTCCGATTACCTGCGGGGCGAGGATGGTGTCGATCACCACCTTGACGGCCGGGATGGCGGTGAAGCCGAACGTTTCCCCCCAACCGGTTACGCCGGTATCGGTGGTGACCTTGACGATCAGCGAGTCTACGGTTTGCAGACCCGCGCTACCCCATGCTCCGGCGGCTGACTGGCCGCCCGCGGTGAAGGGAATTCGCAGTGGGATGGACTCTATGCTGGCAATCTTCACGATGACTCTTCCTGATAGTCTCAACTGATGTCTTGATTCGCCTCGTGCCGCCAGCGAACGACGGTGCCGACCGTCTGCGGATGATGGATGATATTAGACATCCTGTTGTCCTTCAACAGAACAACATGTTCTTTTGGCTATCGTTTACCCTTGGGAAAGGAGAGATGGTCTTCTGTTGCAAACCACCCGTTGCCCTTCTGGCGTGGCAAATAGACGCCTAAAGGCCGTACTTCTGCATTCCGGCCCTTGTCTAATCTCCTGGGCCGGAATGAACAGGCCCCACATAATAGTTTCTCTTGTTGGACAACTTGTGCGCGTATTTTTCCGCCACGGATATAGAATGTGGTCGCAAGTGGCCTGACTAAACAGAGATTGTTGACATGAGTGAGTTGAACGTCCGCCCGGTACAGCGTCGCCCGCATCTGGCGGAGCACATCACGCGCGCCCTGACCGACGAAATTGTTTCGGGGCGCCTGCAACCTGGCGACCGCCTGCCAACCGAGCACTACCTGTCGGAGAATTTTGGCGTCAGTAGAAACGTCATTCGAGAAGCGATCGCGAGTCTGCGCGTTCAGGGGCTAATCGAGTCGCGCCAGGGGGTGGGCGCCTTTGTGACCATGGGCGCAAGCGATCCTGCTCCCAGAGTTTCCGTCAACCTGTTGCAGGGCGACCCCACCATCCGCAATATGTTTGAAGTTCGCGCCGCGCTTGAAAGCCAGGCAGCCGGTCTTGCGGCCACCAATATGACGCCTCGGCACCTTGCCGCGATCCAGTCCGCCCTCGAGCGGATGCGGAACCAGGAAGCGCCCACGGCCGACACGGTGAGCGCCGACCTGGATTTTCATCGTGGTGTGGCGGCTGCCTCCGGCAATGACTACCTGGCGATCATGATCGGGACCGTTCTGGAACCGATGCGATTGCTTATTGCAGCGGCTTTCTCGCGTCCGGGTCCCGTGTTCGGAAAAATGCCGAACGCGGCAAGGCAGGAGCACGAGGGAATCCTTCAGGCCTTGATCGAGAAAAACCCCTCTGCCGCCCGCGACTTGATGGGGCAGCATATTGTCAATGCGGCCTCGCGCTTCGGCTATGAAATTACGCTCGTTTGAGCGCAGTCTTTCTGGGCGCAGGTGAGGTAGTCCGACCGCACGAAATATGAGCGGCGCGATGAGGTTGCGATGTGATTGGCAAAAGCGTCAGGCGCCGCCTGGCGGTGTTAGTTACTCGCAGATCTACCCGCCAAATTGGGCGAGGAGGCGGGTAACCGTCTCCGCTCTTCATTTCACATCACCTCCCACTGCGGATCGAATAAATAGCATAGCGAATCATTTGCGCGTGAACAAGATCCACGCGCACGATCCCAGGTCCTCGTCAAGGCGACAATTCAGCAGGATTTTTGCCGTGGAGTAGTAGGTGGCAATGCAAAATGAACGGCGCAAAGATTTTTGTAAATACATTGTGCGAGTTCGGGCTCGTGCCCTGGACTCGCACATAGGTTTTCCTCAGTCAGCCTGGACTCGTGGGTCAAAGTCAAACTCGAGTCTGATCCCGCCCGGTTCGTACACCATCGTATGGCGCTTGGGGCCCGCACCCAGGTCTTCTGGTGCAAACTCCACGACCACGCCTGGCCATGCGGAAACCTTGGCGAAGATTTCTGCCAGTGCATCCTGGCTGCCGACGCGAAAGGCGACATGATGCAGGCCTATGTTTGTCTTCCGGTCGAAATTGATGCCATTTTCCTTATTCTTCACTTCCCAAAGCGTCAGCATGATGCGACCGTCCGAGACAAACGAGGCAGGGTAGTCGGGTTTCTCGCCAACTTGTGTCCAACCCAGGCAGTTGATGAAAAAGTCTCGGGTCTCGCCAAGATTGCTGACGGTAAGTCCAAGGTGATCGATTCCGAGCGTGAGTGGTTTGCCTTTCATTCTCAAGTCTCCTTCTAAAATAATGACGTGCCGATGCAAGCGACAGATCATTGATGAGTATGGATCGACCCGTTCGCGTCGTTTCTTGAGCGTCACGAACGGGATGTCCTTTAGCGAGGCCAACTCTGTCGTTCGGTGACGACAAGATCTGGAAGATTGTTGCGCATTGGCTAACGCTGCCTGCATGTGTCCTGTTGCGTACGTGGCTGCTCCGGAACGGAATTTATAGTCTAATTCGTCCTGCCTTTGAATGCTGACCGAACGCCATTGCGCACATGCGGGTTCGGGTCACAGAGACCATCATAGGTCAATTCACGAGGCATCTACGAGGCGGCGCGGCAGAAGCTCATTCTCAATCTGTCGCGTAGCAAGCCGGCGCACCGTTCTGGAGCGCTGGACCACGTAAGAAACTGAACTGTAGATTGACGAATTCTGTTGTATGTAGCGGCTATCGTGTTGGTGCCGCTTTAATAAACCTGGGTAATTTGAAATGCCGTTTGTCACGATTGCAGGACATCAACTGCACTATCAGGTATCGGGTACAGGGTTTCCGGTACTGCTTGGACATAGCTATTTGTGGGATTCGTCAATGTGGGCGCCGCAGATAAAAGAGTTGTCGCGTGTCTGTCAGGTCATCACGCCGGACTTGTGGGGCCATGGGCAGTCGGGGCCGCTTCCCGAAAACACACATACTCTTGGCGACCTCGCGGCTCACGCGAGCGGACTTCTCGACGCGCTTGGCATTGAACAATGCGCAATAGTCGGTCTTTCCGTTGGGGGCATGTGGGGAGCGGAACTCGCTTTGCGTGAACCTGAACGCGTGCGTTCCATCGTCCTGATGGACACTGACATGGGTACGGAGCCCGATACGACGCGCAACCGCTATTTCCAGATGCTCGATACGATTGAGTCGCTGGGCCGCATTCCGCCCCCCATGCTCGACGCCATCGTGCCATTGTTTTTCAGGCCTGGCGCTGCACTGGATGGGGAAGGGCCGGCATCGTTCCGACGCGAATTGGAGGCCATGTCTTCAACGCAATTGCTGCGCTCGATTGTTCCGCTGGGAAGGCTTATCTTTGGTCGACCCGATGCACTGTCACGTCTCGCAGGTCTGAGTGCGGATCGTACACTCCTGATGTGCGGTGAATTGGACTTTACCCGCACGCCGGCCGAAACAACCAGGATGGCGGAAATCATCGGCTGCCCGCACGTACTCATACCCGAAGCGGGTCACATCTCGAATCTGGAGAATCCGTCCTTCGTGACCGACACGCTGCTTCGATGGCTCGGAAAGCATCTCTCGCCCGAAACCCGGTGATACACGATTGGATGGCGACGAGCGAACGCTGTCTGGCGGCACCGCTCGCCAGTCGCCATTGCGCAATAGCGTGCTAGAACACGATGACGTGAGGGCGTGAGCTCTAGTTCGCCTGGGCCAGCAATTCGCGTATTTTGGCTTCCGTCTTTGAATAGTCACCTTCGCCAAAGTGGCTGTAGACGATCCGGCCTTGCTTGTCGAACAGGTAGACGGCAGGCCAGTATTGATTGTTGAAGGCATTCCAGGTGGCGTTCTGATTGTCCAGGGCGACAGGATAGCGAATGCCGAGGCGGCTGACGGCCGCGCTGACGTTCTTAGGGCTGCGCTCGAACGGGTACTCCGGTGTGTGTACGCCGATCACCGTTAGCCCCTGATTCCTGTACTTCTGGTCCCAGTCCTTAACGTAGGGCAGCGTATTAAGGCAGTTGACGCAGGAATAGGTCCAGAAGTCCACGAGTACGACTTTTCCACGCGTCTGCTGCAACGTCAGCGGCTCGCTGTTGAGCCATTTTTCTATGCCGACGATTTGCGGGTTCGCGGGCATATCGTTTGAGGCGCCGGCGATTTCGAAGCCGCGGGAAGCCGAGGTCGTAGCAACTATTCCCACAACGGCAAGAGCGGCAATCGCAATGAAAGTTCTGATCCAGGTGTACATGAAACGTCCTTGGGATAAGGGGCAGTGAATGGCGGCGGCGAGCCGATCGCGCAGGATCGCGTCGCGTCGTTTGACATGCCTCCATTGCAATGCCTGCATGTATCTGGGATATGTCGGCGGCCCTGCGGATATGTAGTGTTTTGTATCGTCGAAGCCTTGAGATACAAAGGGACACAAACGTACGTGCCCTTGCGCAATCAAGCCGCGCCTATAGACGTGAGGAGAGGTGCTTCACTGGCAACTCACGTTGCCATGCTGGTCTGGCCGAATCAGGTTCCGTCAGCCGAAGCAAACATCGTCATTCGGCGCAGAATCCACTCGAGTAATTCATGCGCCGCAGCAACGAGCGGGCGCCCCGACTTCACCAGTAATCTGGCCTTGGTCCCATGAAGCAGGGGATGATCAATAGGCACGATAGCGAGTTCACCCGTCGCGATTTCTCTATAAGCCGCAAATTCCCCCGTCAGCGTCATGCAATCCCTGGACGCGACAAAGCGCTTAAGCGCAGTCAGCGAATTGGTTGTCAGCGTCGGACGGATTTTGATGTTTTCCGCGAATTCCAGCATCTTCACCGCGTGCCCAATTCCAAAGGTGGCGGGCATCAAGGCAAGCGGATAATCCAGCAAATCGGCGACGCTTGCGCGCCCCCCTCTAATAGCAAGCGGATGATCGGGCCTGACTAACAGAACAATGGGTTGCGACGAACTCGCGCGGTACTCGATACGCGGATGCGGCGGCGGGTTGTACGCCAGGCCGATGTGAGCGCGACTTTCAGCCACTTCATTCAGGACATCGTCGACGGGCAGGGTGTCCAGCACGATATCCAGCTTTGGATACTGAGCACAAAACGCGGTGAGAACCTCGGTAACGAGGATATCTACATAGCCTTCACTAACGGCCAGTTGCACACGGCCTTGCTGAAGACCCTGCAAAGCATGAAGCCGGTCCTCCAGTTTCTCTTGCTGTGAGCGGTAGCCGCGCCAGAATTCGAGCAGGTGTGCCGCCGCCTCGGTGGGCTTGACCCCCCGGGATTGCCGTTCGAACAGGGCCGTGCCGAGTTCGTCTTCCAGCAGCTTGATTTGCCGGGTAATCACGGACGGTGAGGTATTCAGGCTATCCGCGGCGCCGCGAATGGTACCGTGGGTCAGCACCTCGTGGAAGTACCGCAGGCGCTGCTGATTGATTTCCCGCATGTTGCGTGTCCCCTGCCAGTATCGTTGCTCGCAAAACAACGATATGTGAACTTTGTTGCTGTTGCTAGATTTATTTGCGTTTGCGACCATCCACGTACCCCAAAGTCCGAACGATACGCAAATATTGGAGACAGGCATGGCAGCAACTCAGACCGCGACAATCGGGGACGATATCCCCCGTCTTTACGACAAGCTCAACTGGCGGCTGCTGCCGTTTCTTCTGGCCTGTTATCTGTTTGCCTACCTTGATCGGGTCAATGTCGGCTTTGCAAAGCTGCAGATGCAGAGCGACCTTGGCCTGTCCGATGCCGCTTACGGTGTCGGTGCGGGCATATTCTTTCTGGGTTATGTACTGTTCGAGCTGCCCAGCAATCTGATGCTGCCGCGGGTTGGCGCGCGCAAGACGTTCTGTCGGATTCTGGTGCTGTGGGGCATCACTTCCGCATGCATGCTGTTCGTGCGCAATGTTCCGATGTTTTACGGCATGCGGTTCCTGCTGGGCATTTTCGAAGCGGGCTTTGCACCGGGCATGATCTATTACCTTTCCTGCTGGTATGGCCCTTCGCGCATGGCGCGCGCGATTGCGATCGTATTTCTCGCAGGGCCGATCGGCGGCATTGTAGGCGGCCCTGTTTCGGCCTGGCTGATGACTTCCCTTGCCGGCAAGGCCGGGCTCGCCGGCTGGCAATGGATGTTTCTTGCAGAGGGTTTGCCGTGTATCGTGCTCGGCATTCTCACGTTGTTTCTGTTGTCGAACCGGCCGGCAGACGCCCGGTGGTTGACCGACGACGAAAAGCGCTTGCTTGAGTCGGAAATTGGCGTTGCCTCGGCGCGGGATCACTCGTTTGCCGCGGTTGCGCGCAATCCCAGGGTTTATCTGCTTGCCTGTGCCTATTTCTGCATTATTGCGTCTATCTACGCCATCAGTTTCTGGCTTCCGACCATCATCAAGGCACAGGGTGTCAACGATACGATCCGGCTGGGATGGTATACAGCGATCCCTTATGTCGGCGCCGCGTTCGGAATGTACTTCATCGGACGTCTATCGGATGCGCGTGGCGAAAGACGCTATCACAGCGCCGTGCCCGCGATACTCGCGGCGGCATTGCTTGCTTCGACGGTGCTAGCGGACGGCAATCTCGTTGCATCGCTGATACTGCTGACACTCGCCACGTCGGCGCTCTGGATGGCATACACGGTGTTCTGGGCTATCCCTTCCGAGTTCATCAAAGGCAAAGCGGCCGCGGGCGGCATTGCGCTGATCAATACGATTGGACTGTCTGGCGGATTCTGGGGGCCAGCCATTATCGGGTGGGCGAAAACGGCGACCGGCAGTATGCATTCCGGTCTTCTGATTGTTGCCTGTCTGTCGCTATGTGCGTCTGCATTGCTGGTCGCAAATAAATTGCCCGCTAAATAACGGAGCGGTCGATTCGCACTGAGCGCGGCGCGAGCTGTGCTTGCCCGATGAACCGCATCGTACGCATGCTTCAAGAGGGTGTGTAGATCGATCCCTCGCCACTTAATGTGCCGGGTTCCCAGTCAGGGCCGGCGGAAACGGAGAAATTGAAATGCTTTTGCACCTGTCAACCTGGGCCGAAGTGGGACAGTATCTGGAACGCAGCCGGACAATCGTGGTTCCGATCGGTTCGAACGAGCAGCATGGCCCTACCGGTTTGCTGGGTACCGATTGGCTTTGCCCGGAGATCATTGCGCAAGAGGCTGAGAAGACCGCGGATATCCTGATTGCGCCGACGTTCAACATCGGCATGGCCCAGCATCACCTGGGCTTTCCTGGAACCATTTCGCTGCGCCCGTCCACTTTCATTGCCGCGATTGGCGACTGGACTCGCTCGCTCGCCGTTCACGGCTTCGAAAAAATCCTGTTCCTTAACGGGCACGGCGGCAATGTTGCGTCGATTGAAGCCGCATTCTCGGAGGTCTATGCTGAGGCGAGCTTCTCTAAACGTCATTCCGGGTTCGCGCTCAAGTTGTGCAACTGGTGGGACCTCGAAGGTGTTGGCGAATTGGCGCGTGACCAATTCCCCACCGGCCACGGCATCCATGCCACGCCCTCCGAGATTGCGATTACTCAATGGGCGTTGCCGGGATCCATCAAGACGGCCAGCTACACACCGCAGATCGCGCCCTCCGGTCCAATCCGCGAAGCGCTTGAATTCCGCGCACGCTACCCGGATGGTCGGATGGGTTCGGACCCGGGCCAGGCGACACAGGAGAAAGGCGGGGCGCTGGTGAAGCTGGCGGCTCAGAGTCTGATTCGTGAGCTCGAAGCGTTCAGTCGTGAGATCGTGCCGAACTAAAAAGGATGGCAACGATCAGCCGTCATGACTCCTGGTACGGGTGTTAGTAGTATTTTTATCTGGCCGGCTCGCGACGTGAATGCCGGAGTCGGCCCTCGAGTTGTATTCGAATTGTTTCCATCTACTCACAAAATAAATTTAATAAGAACGATCTGGATAGCAATGTTTTATCACTGATCGTGAGTTCTTCTTTCAGGTGAAACGTTAGGCATCGAAACTATTTCGGAAGCATGCTGCAAATCTGCTTTCCTTGTCAGAAATTGGTATTTGCAGTCATGCAATTCCGCTAGCTACAATGGCCGCCCCTTTCTCAATTCTGTACCCCAGTGCAAGTTAGCGTACACGAACAGTCCCATCGCGAATCTCATCCAGCGGATCCGGACTTCAATGCGGTGTCCGAACCTGACAGTCCTCGTCTCTCTTCTGGAAAGGACGTCATTCTCGAGTTTCGAAACGTCAGCAAGGTCTACGGCGGCCACGATGGCAACCACGCCGTATCGGCTGTCCGGGGCTTCAGTCTTTCGGTTGTGCGCGGTGAAGTTCTGTGCCTGATGGGAAATTCAGGAAGCGGAAAGTCGACACTTCTTCGGCATGTCAATCGCCTGATCGAGCCGAGTGGCGGCGAGCTGTTTGTGAATGGCGAAAGCATTAGTGAGCTGTCTGCTCGCGATCTCAGGCAATTTCGCTCGCAGCGTATAGGAATGGTTTTCCAGCACTTCGGGTTGTTGCCTCATCGGAATGTGCGTGACAACGTCGCGTTTCCTCTCGAACTGCGCGGCGAGTCAGAGACCGTGCGTCACGCTGAGGCTGAGCGCCAGTTGCAGGCGGTTGGTTTGAGCGCCTGGGCGGACCGCTATCCAGGGGAGCTATCCGGCGGTATGCAGCAACGCGTGGGATTGGCCCGAGCATTGGTCATTCGCCCCGAAATACTATTACTCGACGAGCCGTTCAGCGCTCTGGATCCGACTATTCGGCGGGAACTGCAGACGCATTTCCTGCGCATTGCGCGGGAGCGCAACATTACCGTGATTCTGGTGACTCACGATCCGGCAGAAGCATTGCGCCTGGGCGACCGCATCGCTGTCATGCGCGGCGGCCAACTGATTCAGGTGGGTACGCGCGAGGACTTATTGGAACGCCCCGCGGACACCGGCGTAGCGGAGTTCTTTTCCGATCGCCAGACCTTCGATTTATCCCGGCCGCCTGCCTCCGACGAAGTCACGGCCGGGGCTGGTGCATACGGCACGCAGGAGGATTGGCTCCGAGGAAGCCGAACGGGCAGATTGCTGCTCGGCCCCGTCGCACTCGCAGGACGGGGACGTGAGGGCTTGTTCTGGATGGGCATGGCCGCGGAAATGGGAGCCGTTGCGGCATTTTTCTCAGCATGGCGCGCTGCGAGTTTTCCGGCAGCAGCCGCTTCAGCCGCAGTTTGGCTAGCGGTTCGACTACTTTGTGCGTGGGCCGCGGGGCGCGGTGCGGAAAGCACCGGGCGCGCATGGGTACCGCAGCTTCTACTATTGCTCGCCATGCAGGGCTTCATCGCCTGGCGCGCGATCGTGGGCGATAGCGGGCCACTCGTGCATTTCCCGGAGAACCGCGACGCAATGTTGTTCATTGCCAGCGCCATCGATAGATTGATCGCCTGGTCGCAGACGACATTCGAAGGCGCGTTCGTGGGTGTCATATTTACGGTGCGCAGCGTCATTGAGAGCATCCAAAGCGTGCTCGACTGGCTGCCATGGCCCGTCCCGGCTTTCGCTTTGGTGTTTGTCGCGTGGCGTTCGTCCGGCGTGACGTTGGCAGTAACGAGTGCGGTGGCACTGGTTTATCTAGGAGCGTTTGGCTTCTGGGAACGAACGATTGCCACACTCGCGCTTGTCGGATCTTCCGTTTTTCTATCCTTGCTGATTGGACTTCCGACAGGCGTCCTGTTGGCCAGGCGGCCTCTCGTTCAACGATTAGTCTCGCCGTTGCTTGACGTGATGCAGACCTTGCCGACTTTCGTCTACCTGATTCCCGCAGTCGCGTTTTTCTCCGTCGGAAAGACGCCCGCCGTCATAGCCACGGTGATTTTCGCGTTGCCCCCAATGATCCGTCTGACTGCGTTGGGGATACGGGAAGTGCCGAAAGCATCTATCGAGGCGTGCGTTGCGCACGGAGCGACCCCTTGGCAGACCTTGACGAAGGTCGAACTGCCATTGGCATCGGGATCGTTACTGTTGGGGATCAACCAGACCATTGTGATGAGCCTGTCGATGGTCGTTGTGGCCGCGCTCATCGGTGCGGACGGACTTGGCTACGACGTGATGACAGCACTGAGAAACATCAGGGGTGGGGAAGGAATACTCGCGGGTTTCGCGATCGTATTCTGCGCGTTGATTCCCGACCGCATTATTCAGTCGACCCTGAAGAAAAGACACAAACTATCCAATTCAGGATGAAAATCTACATGCGCAAGTTCATTTCTAAATTTGTTGGCGCCGCTGCGGTAGCAGTCGCGCTCGTGCCGGCCGGTAATGCGGTGGCCAGGGAAAAAATCGTTATCGGGGAGCAGAACTGGACCGGCGCGATTGCCATCGAGCACATTCTGGGTGAAGTGATAACAACCCGGCTGGACGGCGACGTGTCCTATCTTGCCGGAGACGTTCCCGTGCTATTCGCGGCCGCAGCGAAAGGCGATGGCTCGGTTGACGTACTGACTGATATCTGGCTTCCTAACAACTCGGCATCATGGGCCAAATACGTGACCGGCGGCTCACATTCTCTCGTGCCGAACAAGCACCCCTACACGGGTGTTCAGGGATTCTATGTGCCTGGCTATATCCAGGACAAATACGGTGTGAAATCAGTCTACGATTTGCGCAAGCCAGAGGTGGCAAAACTGTTTGCCCCTTTGGGCGGCGGAAAAGCACAACTGCTGGTCGGGCCGGCGGGTTGGGAGTCGACTTACATTGGCGAGGTCAAGGCCAAAGACTACGGCTTCTCGGGTAACTTCGATACGGTATCCACGGAGGCCTCTGTCACCTACGCCAAACTGGACGCATCCTATAAGGCTCACCGAGGCGTGGTCTTCTACGCCTATACGCCTGACTGGATTTTTGCCGCCTATGATCTCCGCCGTCTCGACGAACCCGCGTTCGATGGCTATGCGCAGGACAACAAAAAGAGCGATCCGCTCTACAAGGCAGACGGTTGCTGGAAGTTTATCAGCCCGACCGTTGACAGTGACTGGCTGAACAAGAGTCGGATTGCCTGCGCTTACCCCGATGCCAAGGTGTACGTTCTGGCGTCGAGTTCATTGCAAAAGCGGGCCCCGAAGATAGCTGCCTTCCTGGCCAATGTGGAGATCGATCCGAAGGCGCTAAACGACCTCATCCTGAAGATTGAGAAAGACAAACAGCCCGCTGACGTCGCGGCGAAGGCGTGGGTGAGCGCGAACCGTTCCACAGTCGACAAATGGCTTGCGGACGCGAATAAGTCGAATGGATCGACTAACTAGCTAGCTAGCGCGGCTGCGTTGTCGTCGAGGTCAATGAGAAGCGCACAGGAGAATTTGGAATGAGTGAAACAGAACAGGCTTTCTTTGGAGCGGGGTGTTTCTGGGGGGCGGAGGCTGCCTTCCGGAAACTGCCGGGCGTGACTGATACGCGCGTCGGGTATGCAAACGAGAATGCCCCGAACGCTACGCGGATCGAGGTGGTCAAGGTCGATTTTTCGCCGGCGAAGCTGACGTTCGAATTGCTGATCGAACACTTCTGGGATCTGCATGATCCTACGTCTGTGGATCGGCAAGGAGAGGACGTCGGGACGAAGTACCGGTCGGCGATCTTTACGACTTCGAGCCAGCAAACGGATGTCGCCCGCGAGGCCATTTCGAAGCTTGACAGCTCGGGTCGATTTTCTCGTCCGATTGTTACCGTGGTTCTGCCGTTGGGCCAATTCGACATGGCGAGCGACGAAGATCAAAGATATCTGGAGCGCAACGGTCTGTTCAGTTGTGGCCTTTGACGCCTGAATGTTCGTTGTTGACCGGTGGGAAAAGGTGCGTGGGACTCTTTGCCATCCTTTGAGTAACCGATCGCCCAGGTCCGGATTAGAGTGGAACTCATACATCGGTTAGCTGGTGGGTGGTGGCGCTCGCGGTGCCGGTGTCGATCTCGACACCGGGCCCCGGGCCATGTTCGTTCCTCAAAAGCTCGGTATCGGGAGTTCGATCGTGAAAAAGATTCCCCTCGCAGCGGCAGTGTCAACGGCACTATTCGCGTCGGTCGCCCACGCGCAGTCGTCGGTCACGATTTACGGCATACTCGACGCCGGCATCATGTACACCAACAACGTCTCGAAAGGCGGCGCCTCCGGTGCGTTGGTGCAGGCAACGAGCGGGAACATTAACGGTACCCGGTTCGGTTTGCGGGGCGCCGAAGATCTCGGCGGTGGTCTCAAAGCGATTTTCGTCCTTGAAAACGGCTTCAATATTCAGAACGGCAAACTCGGCCAGGACAGCCGGCTGTTCGGCCGTCAGGCGTATGTTGGGCTGACCAGTACCCAGTTCGGCACGGTAACGCTCGGTCGTCAGTACGATTTTATGACCGACTTCGTCACGCCGTTGACCGGGGTCGCCGGGACCTTCGGCGACACCGGCTTCATTCATCCGTTCGATAACGATAATCTGGACCACTCGGAGCGGTTGAATAATGTTGTGAAGTATACGAGCAACAATTATGCGGGCCTCGTGGTCGGTGGTCTCTATGCGTTCTCGAATAGCACCGAATTTGCGGTCAACCGCGCTTACAGCGCCGGTGCGAGCTATCAGTATGGGCCGTTCCGTTTTGCTGCAGCTTACCTGCAGATCAACGGGTCGGCAGGGACCAGTTCGAGTAGTGCCGGTGCGCTGGATGTCAACGAGTCGTCGTCGAATGGCGTAGGGGGCTTCCAGGTTGGTTCCGATGTCCAGCGCACGTTCGGCGCAGCGCTAAACTACGCTTTCGGCCCGGCGTTGGTCGGCTTTGCGTACACACACAGTCAGTTCCAGGGCACGAATTCGTTTGGTTTGACCAACGGCTCCGTCCACTTCGACAACTACGAGTTGAACGCCAAATATGCACTGACGCCCGCGCTAAGTTTGGGCGTGAGTGACACTTACACCGATGCCCACGTGAACGGCACCACGACGTACGGCTCGGATCCGAAGTGGAATCAGATCAATTTGCAGACGGTCTACAAGTTTTCAAAGCGAACGGACGTCTACGCGGAAGCCATGTATCAGCATGTGACGGGCAAGAACTATGTGGCCTTCATCAATACCTCCGGCGGTGCATCGGGGACCGGCAATCAGGTCGTAGGCACGGTCGGCATGCGCATGCGGTTCTAAATCCGGTGCAGGACCGGGAATGACCGGTTGAGTTTTGTCTGCGTTGCTCTGGCGGCCTGTCCGTTCGTCGCCTCCCGCTTATTCGCCGGAGAGGGTAGATCGGAACAGGCGTGTGAAAAGCCAACTCATGAATCTAACGAGCGTGGCTGTCGATGTTTCTCTGGCTGCTTCACAATATCCATCATTGCAGTGAATACTTTTCTCGGACCAGATTGCCGATGCCCATGCAATCGAGAATGCTCATCGGGCAGAGGATGGTGACTCGAACAGTACCGGGAAGCCGGCTGATTTCGATTGAACCAGTGATCGTCGCACGATTGAGTACTTCTTCATAAGGCAAGCCCGTGACCGTGGCGGCTCGACGCAGGCCGTTTTCGGTGGCCGCATTGAGATTCACGCCGCTTCCGATGAAAGTAATCGGGCCACTTTCTTCGACTTCAGGCTGTCCCCAGCGCGCGGCAAGCTCTCGCACCTTCTGCCGCTGTTCGATGCTCATTGGGCGCGCCATAGGCGGCAGATCGTCGACGTTTTGCAGCAGGATCGGCCCGTCGATTGTCAGGTTCTTGATCACCTCCACGGTCAACTCCGTTTCGCCGGACACGTCGGTTGCATGTCCTGCAATCTCGCCATTGCCCTGCTGGGCATGCATGTCGCCCATATAAACACCGGCACCCGGCACTTTCACGGGACAAATGAGTATGCAGCCCTCGCGTACGGAATTCGTGTCCATATGTCCGTCGGTCTTCGCGGCGTGCAATTCCTCGGTCGTCATGCTGTAGCGATGCGGTGCGCCGACCAGGTATTGGCCAAAGTCAGCACAGTTGTGTGAGTCAGGCAGATCGCGAGCGGGCGTGGTGCCGATGTTGCCGAGAAACGGCCGCATATGTGCCGCAACGCCAGGCATGTCGGCGCGAGCGAGAGACAGAATCGAATGTTGTGCGGCCAGTTGGGGAAGGGCGGACATTTGCGGCGCTTTACCTGCCAGTTGGTCCGCCACCTTCTGGTTGACGGTGAGACTGACCAGGTTTTCCTGATCCAGCACGATGACATAACCGTGCGCGAACCGGAATGCGCTCACTTCCGCGCCGCAGTGATCGCAGCGAATTGCCTCTGCGCCGATACCCTCGACATGACTGGCTGGATGCTCGGTGCCGCACGCATTGCAGAACTTGGCGACGAACGGGTCACCGTGGTATCGGCCCTCGACGAATTGCATCACGCCCGACGAGGTGGCAACGGACGTGACGCGCATGCGTTGAATCTTCAGCGCGACCGCGTCGCCGATTTCCGCTCCGGCGATTGCGACCGGCTGGGTGACCTCATGACCGCCCTGAAAGGCGGGTGTGATCATCGGCCCCCAGCATCCGGGCGGCGTTCCGGTAATCAGCGTGCCACCGTCGGCGAGCGGGCCGAGCATGGGCTGGCTGGGTCCCAGAAGTCCGTTCGTGTAGGTCTCGACCCGAAGCCGTTTCACCGGCTGCTGAGCTGTGGTCGTGTCGGCGAGAGTGGTTGTCATCGTGTATCTCCGTGTTCAGTTTTAGGGTTGTGAAAATAGCAAGCTGGATCAGTGGCAATGGCTGCCGGCAATACCGGAGTTCATGTACGCCACTTGCCATTGCGTGCGAGTTCAGCGACGGCGTCGGCGAATACCTTGGGCGCCTCCTGCGGAAGGTTGTGCCCCGCATTGGGTATCTGCCGATGAGTCCGGGGGCCCGTGAATCTTGATGCCGACGATCTGCCGTCGGTCGCGGGAATCACGCCGTCTGCAATACCGTCGAGTGTGATGGTCGGCACGGTGATCGGCGGAGTCAGCGCGAGTTTCTTCTCGGACTCCTCGTACTGCGGAAAGCCGGGGGCGAGGCCCAGGCGGTGACGATAGGAGTGAACGACAATGTCGGCATAGTCGGGATTGTCGAATGCTCTCGCCGCGCGCTCGAAGGTCGCCTCGCTGAAGTGCCACGTCGGTGAATTGTTTTTCCACAGGATGTGGGCGATATCACGACGGTTCGCTTCCAGTCCGGCGCGGCCGCGTTCAGTCTGAAAATAGTACTGGTACCAGAGTCCCCATTCCACGTGTGCCGGCAGCGGCGTGCTTGCCTTCGCGATGTCCTGGATGAGATAGCTGTTGACTGAAACCAGACCCACGCATCGTGTCGGACGTAGTGCCGCGGCGACGCACGCGGCACGGCCGCCCCAATCGTAGCCGGCGAAAACCGCCTCAGGAATGTCCAGCGCGTTCATCAGCGCGATCAGATCTTCTCCCAAAGCGGCTTGCTGTCCTGAGCGGGGCGTATCCGTCGCAAGAAAGCGCGTGGTTCCGTGTCCGCGCAGATGCGGCACGATCACACGGTAACCTTGGCCTGCCAATATAGGGGCGACGTCCACGTAACTGTGGATGTCGTAGGGAAAGCCGTGAAGGAGGATGACGGGGTGGCCGTTCTCGGGTCCCGTTTCGTGATACTCAATGTCCAGCAGATCGGTTTTGATCTGGCGGGTAGGCAGATAAGGGAGTGAGCCACTCTGCTCCTGTCCAGTTCTGTCCTGGACTTGCGAGGCCGCGGCGGCAAATGGTATTTCAGCGAGCGTCATGGTTGCAACGCTTGCCGCGGCCGACAAAAGGAAGCGGCGGCGTGGCAGATCATCGGACATGTTGGTCTCCTTCTGGTTAGTAGATGACGACAATGCGGCTTATTCGATGTTCACGACCAGCTCACTGCTCAACCAACCGGCGAGCAATGTGCCCGCGCGTGCCACACCATGCTCGTCGCCCAGGCGATCGACGAGCATGTCGCATAGCTTCGTGAAGCTTCCGTCGTCTCGAAGTTGATGAAGCGCCGTGTACTCGAGCAGGTCCACCTGCTTTAACCAGGTGGCGTAGCCGCGGCGCCAGACAATCAGGCCGCAGGGTTCAGCGAGCATTTCGCTCTCGGGCGGCGTACTTTGGTCCCGCATTGCCGACCAGATCGGCTCGGCGTTGGTCGTAGCAATCCGGCTTATGAATGAGGGTGTGAGGCTTATGCGGGCGCAATCCCAGTCGACGGCTGAGAGAACTTCGGGCGGCAGCGGCTCGGCATCGGGCGCGACGAACGCTTCAGCAAGTGCGTTTTCTATCCACGCGAGTTCTTGGATGTCGGGATTGTCTGGAAACAGGACGTGCAGCGTTTCATTGAAGCCGCTCGCATAAGCGTCGAGTGTCCACGCGTGTGGGGGATGCCCATTGATATGGGTAATCGCGGCATGCAGGAATACCTCTTCTCCCAGCCATGTTCGAAGTTGCGGAAAGGACTCTTCGAGGCAGCCTACGAGTTGGGCGCGAAAATTGTTCTGATAGACGGATAGCCCCGCCATGGCGCTGACGCCCATGCGTTGCACAGTATCGCTCGACGCCGTCGTGATCCAGCTCCGGAAATCGCGTTGCAGATCGGCCAGCATCACGCGGTCTCCATCATGCGCTCGCGCGCGCTCGGCGAGCCCAGTCGTCGTGCAATCGACAACTCATCCAGAAGTTCGGCCAGGGGCGGAATGTCCGCGTCGCGCTCGATCATCGTCGCGACGGGTCCGAGGAGAGAGACCGCTTCGGCGTATAGAGCCCAGACGTCCTCACACACGGGATTGTCGTGGGTGTCGATCAGCAATTCACTTCCCTGGCTGTGGCCGGCCAGATGAATCTGTCGTACGCGCTCGGCGGGGATGCCATTCAGAAACGCATCGGCGTCAAAGCCGTGATTCGTTGCGCTGACGAAAATATTGTTAATGTCGAGCAAAAGGTAACAACCGGTGCGCTTCGACATGGCCGCGATGAATTCCCATTCGCTCATCGACGCGTCATTGAACGCGAGGTAGCTGGACGGGTTCTCAAGCAGAATGGGGCGCCCGAGCGTATCCTGGGCCAATGCAATGTTCGCGCAGACGATATCGAGGGCCTCACTCGTATACGGAATGGGAAGCAAGTCGTGCGAATTAAAATGTTCGAAGCGGGACCAGCTCAGATGATCGGAGATGAACAGTGGCTCGATCTCGTCGACCAGCGCTTTCAGGCGGCGCAGATAATTGCGATCAAGACCGTCCGCCGAGCCGACTGACATTGAAACGCCATGTAGTGCCACCGGGTGTTGTTCACGTATCTGCCGAAGGATATGACGGGGTTGACCGCCTTCGACCATAAAGTTCTCGGAGATGATCTCGACGAAATCGACCGGGACGGTTGTCTCGAGGAATTCCCGATAGTGTTCTTTACGCAGGCCGAGGCCATAACCGGAAAAGAGTGGGACGGAAGCGGGCATAGCATGTACTCGGCCAGATAACGGGGTGTGACTGGCCCGACTGCTATCAGTCGGGCCAGTCAGGTGCTTATTTCGGTTCAGTCAGTGAGCCACCGGCCGCGACACACTCGGTCGGGGTCTTCACTACAACACCTTTGCCTTTGCAGTCGTTAAGGCCCTTGCAATCGTTCTTTGCGGTTGCGCAAAGCGCTTGTCCTTTGCAACTGTTGACGCCATAACAGCGCCCCGGTTGTTCCGCGCCGGCAGCCTTTGCGGGATGCGCGATCGATGCGGTTGCCAGAGCGATGAGTGCGGCTGCGGCAGCGAAGCTGGCGCGTGATTTGAGGGTGTTGGTCATAACTTCTCCAAAGTTGATCAGGGTAGGTGGTGCTCAATTGCGCAGGCGCCCTTTGATACAACGGGCAGCCCGACTGTTATCTGGAACCGAGTGCTGCGTCTTCGATTACCTTCGCCACGGCCTCGGGCTGGGAGATATAAACGGCATGGCTCGCCTTGACTTCGGTGACCTTCGAGCCCGCACGTTTGGACATCCAGCGTTGCAGGTCGGGGCTCAAAGCTCGGTCGTCCGCAGCCACGACGGCATAGCTAGGCTTGTCGTGCCAGGCGGCCACCGACGCGGCAGCACTGAAAGCCGCCGTGGTCGCCGGAACTTGCGACATGGCCATGAAATTGGTTCGGTTGGAGATGAGATCGCCGGCAAAATCCGCACCGAATCGGGACGGGTCGAAGACCAGGTGGCCGTCCGGTGTCGGATGGACGTCGTTGGTGGGTTCAGGCACGGAACTCTGGAGTTGCGTCACGCTCTCGCCGACTTCCGGTTGGAATGCGGCGACGTACACGAGCGCCTTGACCTTGGATTGCGCACCAGCGGCGGAAATAACCGCACCTCCGTAGCCATCTGCCACAAGAATGACGGGACCATCCTGTGCATCAATGACATTGCGCGTGGCCGTCACGTCTGCATCGAGGGTTGTGAGCGGCTCCTGAACGATCGTCACGTTGTAGCCTTTCAGATGGAGGGTGTCGTGAACGACGCGCCATCCCGATCCGTCGACGAATGCGCCGTGAACAACGACGATATTCTTGACGCCTGCCGGCACGGCCGGAGCAGCTGCCGAGGCGAGAACCGGCGCTGCCAGCGTCATCGCTGCAAGCGCCCATTTCGATAGTGTTCGCATAGAGTTTCTCCTGAGGCATTCGCCTCATGTTGTGATGTGATCTGGATATGCCCGGTTGGTCTGTCGCGCTGACTAGCCGGCTTCAGGCGCCGGCGGGTCAGGCGAGGACTGTCGAGGCGAGCCTCAACCTTTGCGGCGCAGAAGCTGGTCGAGCGACCAGGCTCCGCCACCTTTGGCGATAAGCGGTAGCAGCAAGCCGGCCCAACTGAGATGCGTCGGCCATGCGTCCGGGTAGACAAAGATCTCTATCACCGCGGTCATGCCGAGCAAGGCCACCGCTGCAGGCCGCGTGAACAGGCCGAGTACGAGCAGGATCGGGAACAGATGCTCCGAATAAGTAGCAAGGTGCGCGGCGAGCTCGGGTGAAATGAGCGGCAATGCGTATTCCGAACGAAACAGCTCATAGGTGGAAGGCTTGATTGTCAGCAAGCCTTCCACCTTTGTCCGCCCGGAGAGGAAGAAGACCGCAGCGATCCCTACTCGAGCTACCAGAAGGAGCAACGCATCCGGCAGGACGCGCGTGAGCCATGCTGCCGGGCTCGAACTGAACCCTGACGCGCTGGCGCCCAAGGTCCGATCGGCTTTGTGCGCGAAGGATGGCATCACGACGTCGCCTTCAGGGAACCGTATCCCTTCGGTGTCTTGATTTGCATGCAGCTGCCCTTGTCGACAAGCACAAAGGCGTTACCTTGATAGTCGACCTTGGACGTGCCCGCACAGGACGTACCAGCGCCAGCTGCACAGTCGTTCTTGCCGGCGAGCGATACACCAAAGCACTTCTCCTGAGGGGTTTTTTGCTGCTCCGATGCTGCATGCGCGCCGGTTGAAAGGACGGTGAGCGAAAGTGCAAAGGCGGCAGCGAGGGTGGCACGAGTGTTGTTCATGATTATCTCCAGGGAAAATGGGTAAGTGACCGAGGACACACGCTGCAGGGTTGCGTCAGTCCGGTTCATCATCAATCCGCTTCTATATCGTATGCGATTGAAGCGTGTGCGAGATAATAGACGAGTGGCATCCGTTGTCAAGCCACTGCGAACGGTTCGGATCGGGAGTCGGGTTGGCTGATCACTGGAACGGTTCTGGGCGCGAGAGCGCATGCTCGGCCGGACGAAGCTCAGTCTGGGAACTGAATCCAATGTGATCGGGGAGCGAAGCGATTGATTGATAGCGGCGCGGGACAAGCGCTGATTGTTTCCACGCGCATCTAATGAAAAGTTAATTTTTCCGCGATGGAAACAATATCGCAGGCGAGGTCGATCGCTCAAATGTCGTCGGGGAAACGGGAGAAATACTCGGGTACGCGTTGCGCCGCGAGATGTCTGTCATCAAAGCTCGGGAAGTTCTTTTCGTCGGATCCGACGGGCTATCTGAAGGATCGATAGCCCTATGAAATACCTTCGCTTGATATTAGATTTGAACAGTGCGAATTTGTACCACTGGTTTCCGGATCGATTGCGATGTCGAAGCGGACGTTGATGCGGAGATGAATAAAAGGGGCGAACCGAAGGGCCATGAAATGTCCTTTCGGCGGCGTTGGGACGACAGGATCCAGCAGCTATCAGAATGGAGATTGTCGGCGAGGTGGGTCGGTTGAAGGGGTAGATCTCAGTCTATTACTACAGCTGGTTAGCCGTTGATGGCCGTTTCGTATTTTCGGAGACAGATTGAAATGAGTACACCTACAACTGCGCAGCGTATCGGAACGTTTGCTTTCGTCGCTAGCGGGAGCCACCTCACACCGCAGACGAGGATGGTGTTCAAGCGAAACATTCTTGACAGCCTGGGTTGCGCGATTGCAGCTCTGCCGGGCAAGCCGTTCAAAGCGCTTCGCGATCAGTTCGATGAATATCGCGGATCGGGATCGTGTTCGTTGATTGGGGGAGGCAAGACTTCTCCCGATCAGGCAGCGCTATATAACTCAGGCCTCGTTCGGTACGTCGATCTTCTCGACAGCTATATGTCTCCAGGCGGTCTCTGTCACCCGAGCGACAACTTCGGTGCGATTCTGGCAGCGGCTGAGCATGCGTCGGCAAGTGGCGAGGAATTCATGATCGCGCTTGCGGTTGCCTACGAGATCGGATGTCGAATCACCGCGATCGTGCCTGTCATGGCAAAGGGGTTCAACCATGCCATTCAGCTGGCTTTATCGGCGGCAGCGGGTTCGGGCAAGCTGCTGGGTCTCGATGCTGACCAGATCGCCCACGCGATCGCCATTGCTGCGATCGACAATATCTCGTTGGCGTGTGTGCACTCCGAGCCAGTGTCGCAATGGAAGGGTTTCTCTCCGGGCATCACTGGCATGCGAGCCGTCTATTCCGCATCGTTGGCGAAGCGTGGATTCACCGGTCCGCTGCGGCTCTTCGAGGGGCCGAACGGATTGGAGCGAATGTTTGACCAACCGCTCCATGTAGATTGGTCCGATCAAAGCCTGGAGGTCGTTCACCAGACCGTCATGAAGAAGTTCTGTTCACTGATTCATGGTCAACCCGTTCTCGAGGCGACGCTTGAATTGAAGCGTACGCATGAACTCGCCGCCGATGATATCGACGAAGTCCAATGTGACATCTTCCAGTCCGGATTCGACATTGCCGGCGGCGGTAGCTTCGGCTCGAAGGATAATCCGCAGACCAAAGAGCAGGCCGACTACAACCTCAAATACCTGATTGCGGCTGCGCTGCTCGACGATCAGGTGGGACCCGCCCAGCTCGAACCGGAGCGCGTGCAGGCCGCCGATGCGCACATGTTGCTCAAGAAAGTAACGGTGCGGCCAGATGCCGGGTTCTCGGCGCAGTATCCAGGCGCATTGAACGTGAGAGTGACGATCAGATGCAAGGATGGCCGCGTGCTGACGAAAACCCATGTTGGCTTCGAAGGTGGCCTGGATAATCCATTCACGTGGGAACGTACGGTTGAGAAGTTCAACTGGTTGAGCGAACAGCATGCGGATGAAGAGCTTCGAGGCCAGATCATCACACTGGTCTCCACGCTGGACGAACACCCCATTTCGGAGTTAATGAAGCTCCTGGCAAAGGTAAGTGCGGAACCCCGTTTCCCGGCGAAACATCCGGGGATTCAGTAGCCCATCAAGGTCCTTAGGAGAATTATATGGCCCTTATCTCGTGTGACATGCGTTTCGGTCGAACCGATGAACAAAAGCGGCAGCTTGCTGCCGGCCTGCTTCGAGTAGTCAGCGCCGCGACCGGTGAAACAAAGAACGATATTTTCTTCGTTATTCGTGAAGGACGGGGAATCAACTTCGTCGAACACGGTGAGCACCTTCCTGAGTATGTCGAGGGCGCGGCGAACGACAAAGAACTGATCGAACGCCTTAAATAGGAAAGCCGGAGAAATATATGCCTTTTATCGAATGCCATATCAAGACTGGTCTGACGCAGGAGCGTCGTGAACAACTCATCCGGGACATCATCCAGGTTACCCACGACTCGATCGGTTCAGATCCGAAGATCATCAATGTGATCCTGCACGAACATCCGGCGGGAAATATCAGTATCTCCAGCCGGATCAACGGCGAGGATTTCGTCAGTTCGAAGCTATCGTAGGCACGCGCCTTTGCAGGTCTGACGTTTGCTTTCTGTGATCCGCCGGGTGTCATGCCCGGCGTTTGTGTTTATTCTTCGTGCTGATTGTCGCGCAGCCGAAGTACGGCTCCAACATAGCCCGCGCGACGGCGCACGGGATTATCCGACCGCATTCGCCGTTGCGAATTCTACTGACCTCCCGTCCTTTGAGATTGTCTCGGAGCTATCTATTCATGTCGCCATCGTTGCAGCGACCTGAATAGATGTGACGATCGTGCACTGTAAAGGACGCTTCACGAGCGTCTTTTGGCTGCCGGCGCGTGCTCGGCAGCAAGCAGTACCTCCGCGGCAAGATGGTTCGCCTGGAAACGATCACGCGGCACTGTTGCCAGTAAGTGCGCAATACCACTTTGGTGTAGGATGGAACTCGAATTTGGAGCGCTGTCCGGATGAGCCCCGGCTATCGTAGATTCCGTCAGCCCTGATTGCGCGGCTTTGGTGGTGTTAGATCGCCGTGCACCTATGGCACCACGCTCCAGGCACAGGTAGTGCACTTGCCGCGCCTCGCTTCAGGAGAGCGCAGAGAATACATTTCAAGGTTGTGGTCATTTGTAGAGGTGCAAAGCATGGACGTTGCCGACCTCAAGGTTTTTGAGGCAGTTGCTCGCCACGGGAGCATGAACCGTGCTGCTACTGAATTACATACCGTCCAGTCCAACGTGACTGCCAGAATCCGGTCTTTGGAACGGGAAGTCGGCGTCGCGCTCTTTCAGCGGCATGTGCGTGGTGTCAGTATGACGCCTGCTGGGCAACGGATGCTTCCTTACGCTGCCCGTATTGCGAAGCTGGTGGCGGACGCCAAGGTCGCCGCGCTGGATGACGGCGCGCCCGGCGGTGCGTTGACCCTGGGAACGCTCGAGACAACTGCAGCGCTGCGGCTTTCTCCGATACTGAGTCATTTCGCGAGAACATACCCCCAGGTCAGGTTATCCCTGACCACCGGCACGAGTTGCAGCCTCGCGACGGACGTTGTTGAATGCCGACTCGATGGAGCGTTCATCGCAGGACCGCTGGAGCATCCGGACATTCACACCGAAACGGTCTTTCGGGAGGAATTGGTGCTGGTTGGGCCGCGGACCATGCGCTCGCTCGAACCGCTTAAATCAACCCAGGATCTCAAGACGATAGTTTTTCGTTTGGGTTGCTCGTATCGTCAGCGACTTGAGACCTTGCTGGCCGAGATGGGTGTGCAGACAGCCGTGCCCCTTGAATTTGGCTCAATGGACGCGATAATCGCGTGCGTGGCAGCGGGTATCGGCGTCACGCTGCTGCCTCGCGGTGTCGTCTCGGCAGCAGCGGAACAAGACCTCGTTTCCATTCACACGATCGCTCCTGAGAAAGCGCAAGTCGAGACGCTTTTCATCCGGCGGCACGACGCTTATGTTTCGAGTGCCATGTCGGCTTTCATCGACGTTGCGCGGTCCCAGCTTGGACCCATCATGGCCGCCGCGTGAGCCACCGCTGTTTTTCTGCTGATGAGAGGCTTCAGACAATTTATTTGTAGCCTTATCAGTCAAGATACATTTACCGTGGTGTAAATAAACTGGAGCCATTTCGAGCAGATCGGCGAACTATAATAAATTTCGATTTATATCAAGCCGGTACATGCGAAATGGAAAACAGCAGCAACGCCCTCCCTCAACCGGGACAGGGCACCGAAAGAGCCACCTACGCACAGCGCAACGCGCAGTATTGGCGAAGGAATCTCGTTATCTGTGTGTTCGGATCGTTCACGACGCTTGTGAGCCTGAGCATGCTGCTTCCATTTCTGCCGCTCTATGTTCAACAACTCGGCGTGACGTCGACCTCCGCAATCGTGCAGTGGTCCGGGGTGGCGTACGGTGTCACGTTCCTCGGGACAGCCGCGACCGCTCCGATCTGGGGCCAGTTAGCTGACCGTTACGGACGCAAGCCCATGCTTATTCGCGCTGCGGTTGGCATGGCCGTCGTCATGTCGACGATAGGTTTGGCACATAACGTGTACGAACTCGTCGCACTCAGATTTGCCGCGGGTCTGATCGGAGGGTATGCGTCTGCCTCGATCGTGATGATTGGCACCCAGGTGCCGCCCGAGCGTGCGGGGTGGGCACTCGGCGTGCTCTCCACAGGTGTGCTTGCCGGAAATCTGGTTGGGCCATTGATCGGCGGCGTGCTGCCAAACCTGATTGGAATTCGCGGTGCCTTTTTTGCCGGCGGCGGGATGATTGCCATTGCGGCTATCCTGACCGTAACACTGGTCCGGGAAGACTTCAGCAAGCGACCCGTGGCCAAAACGAAGCAGGTCCAATCGGCCGATCCAGATGTGAAGCGCAATTACGCGGTGCTCGCCGCGCTGCTGGTGACGGCAATGATGGTATTGCTGTCAAATATGTCGATTGAGCCGATCATTACCGTCTATATCGCGCAGTTGGGCGTCGCGCATAACAGGCTCGCGACGGTCGCCGGTGTTGTGATGGCATGTTCCGCATTTGGCAGCATGATCATGGCGGCCCGGCTTGGCGCGTTGGCAGATCGTGTAGGCGGGTGGAACGTGATCATCGGCTGCCTTGTCGCTACGGCGCTGGTCATGATCCCGCAGGCCTTTGTCAAGGAATGGTGGCAGTTGGCAGCGTTGCGCGGAGTGATGGGAATGACACTGGCAGGTCTGCTGCCGTCGATCGCCAAACTTGTCCGCAGTACGGTGCACGAGCAGCGATCCGGGAGGATGCTGGGTTATCTGCAGTCCGCTCAATACGCAGGCCAGGTCATCGGCCCTCTTATTGGTGGTGCGATCGGTGTTCATTTCGGAATGCGATATGTATTTTTCGTCACCGGTGCGCTGCTCATTGCTTGCGCTGTTCTCGGCCGATGGGCGCAGCATAAGCCGGTTTCAGCGGCGACCATGTAATTATCCTGGGGCGCCGCCGGGCTGGCCCACCTGACTAATCGCGGCGAAGCTGTCTTCAAGCATCGGCGCAGCGATCAGTGCGCCATGAATTCCGATGACACTTGCGATCTCGAGAACCTCCATGATTTCTTCCTGTGTTGCGCCATGACGAAGTGCGTTGCGCATGTGTGTCTTGATGCCGGGCCTGTACAGATGTGTAGCCGCGGCGTCGAGAGCACAAAGCACCAGTTCTTTGACCTTCGGTTCGAGATGACCGGCATCCCACGGGATTGCGGCAAATTGCACGTATGCCTCAAAAAAGTCCGGGTCAAGGTGTAGAAGGGCGTCCCACGAGGCGTCCCAGTAGCCTTGCTTGGTCATAAAAGACGCCTTGAGCGCCTGGCATTTTTCATTCAGAGGCGCTGTGTTCCGGCTCAGTCCCTCCTCGTCCAGGACCTCGAGCAGAACGGGCACGCCAACGTTAGCCGCGTGGATGCCTACGGTGCTCGTCAGTTGTAGCACTTCCATTAGCTCGTCCCGGCTCGCACCGAACTCGATTGCTGCCTTCAGATGCATCTGGATGCCAGGCGCGAAAAGATGCGTTGAGGAAGCATTGACTGCAATGTAAATAAATTCTTTTACCTTGTTCTCGAGGTGATTATGTCTTAACGGAACGGCCGAAAGGTGCAGGTAAGCATTGAGGAATTCGCAGTCCATCCGCAAGATGCTTTCCCATTGAGGAGCCCATGTATTTCTTATGCGGATAAAGTCATCTTTAATGGCTTGCTGTCTTGAGCTGAGGGGCATGATCGGTTTCGCTGGCTATATGGGTGGATCCCGCGTGTCGCGCAGGAGGGGGCGGGCCGGAAGGGGGGTGCTCTGTATTCAATGTCCAGATTTAGCCTGCAACGCAGGGCACGCTTGAACTGAGCAATATCAGTCCATGTTAGCTTAAAAAGAGTGAATGCGTTATTCCCGAATGTACGTGGCAAGCTGAATTCCGGATGCAAATCAATTTGCTGATACGGTTATCGCCTTTAGAGATTAAATGTGTCGATGTATCTGGATACATAACACCGCATCCGCGCTTTAATTGACAGAACGAGAGTGCGCGTCACGCAGTAGTCAGTGTGTTTGTGCTGCCTTATCTTCAGTCGAAATCGGCCGGCTTCGCGCCCGGGAACGTCTCTGTCGAATCAAAAGGCGAGGGTGTTTGGTACCGCAGGAACAATTGTGTTGTGACCTGACGGCTGTTTATCCAGCCGACGTTCATCCCTAGAATGGCATCAATCGCCGCGCTCATGCGGCTCAATCAAGTTCAGGATGCCATCATGAAAGTCTTTCTTCAGGCAGTTGCCGTAGCCGCCGTGCTTTCGGCCCCTATCGTTTCCTTTGCGCAGGGAACAACCGAACTCTCGCGGTCTCAGGTTCGTGCGGAACTCGCTCAATTGGAGCGGGCTGGATACCATGTGGGCGATGGCGATAACACGCAATATCCGCAACAAATCCAGGCGGCAGAAGCACGAGTTGCGGCGCAAACAGCTGCCGCGAAATCGTATGGCGGGGTAAGTGCCGGCTCGTCCGATGCGGGGACGCGAGCGCATATTGATGCCGGTAAGTAATCACGGATAGCTTGCCGATTTTGCTTGCCTCGCAACTGTGAATATCAACACATCAGTGGGGCGCGCGCATGGCTCAATGCGCCGCCCTTTTTCAGATTGAGGGAGCGCGCGGTCTCGCTTCGAGCGAGTCAGTCGCCTAAGGCACTAGAGAAACACCGCGCCGTCGCTCACTTCCCGATCGGATTTGTCGCGACGTACGGACTCTGTACAAAAGCCCACGAATTTTCTAAAGCGCGCGGGAAGTCACGCCATACCTGACCACTCCAAAGACCTTGACATCGTCCGGCGTTTGATGGAATATATATCGCATGCGATCAAAGCGTATGCGATCACAATATTGGATTCGACTCATATCAACGGAGCAGATCATGACTCAACTCGAAAAAGTGCTGTACACGGGCAAAACACACACGTCTTCAGGCGGCCGCAACGGTACGTCGCGTAGCTCTGATGGCCGCCTGGACATCAAGCTGTCGTCGCCGGGCTCGTCTGGCGAGGGTACCAATCCGGAGCAGTTGTTCGCCGCCGGCTGGTCGGCTTGCTTCATTGGTGCGATGGGATTGGCGGCCGGCAAGATGAAGGTCACCCTTCCAGATGACCTGGCAGTGGATGCGGAAGTGGACTTGGGCACAACCGAGGGAGCCTATTTCCTCCAGGCCCGGCTCAATGTCAGTTTGCCGGGGGTAGAACCTGAGGTCGCCTACGCCCTCGTTGACGCAGCGCATCAGACCTGCCCGTATTCGAAGGCGACACGGGGAAACATCAACGTCACCATTAACCTGATCTAGTTACAACCAGGCCTGGCGCGCAGACTCTGTGAGATGAGGCGCCCGGTTACTGTCCTGCTTTCATCTTTCTCTGGAGCATTCCATGAGTATCAAAGTTATCGCCGCATTTGTCGTAGCCATCTCCGCATCTATTGCCACCCCTGCCTTTGCGAGCGGATACGGCCCGGCGCCTTTCTATAAGCCTTTGGTCGGTGCGCCGGCTTCGCAACGCGGTCAAAGCCCGCAGACGGTCGCGGCCGAACGCAGCGACGCTGACGGCGCGCAGCAAGGCTATGGTGGTGTAAGAGCCGAGACCGTGCAATCCGGCAGTCATGCGGCCGCGAAGAGTCAAATGGATCTCTTCGGACACCATTGAACGTCATGTGGATTATTGACCGCGCACCGCTGCGTCCGGTTGCCCGGTCAATAGAAGCAATGTTCGTTGACGTCAGTATTGCTCCAGCAGCAGGGCTGAGCGCGAGGCGTGCCTCGGGAAGGCCAGAAGGTCGGCTACGTCGAGCGGCTATTGATTATTTGGTGCGCAGGCGTTCGGAAACTTTGGCGACACCAGCTGCCGCACAGACTTCATCTTTATCTCCGCCGGGTGCCCCGCCAATTCCGAGTGCACCGACTATTTCGCCGTTTACCTTGAATGCCACCGCGCCAGGAAGCGCCATGACATTGTGTACGGTAGCGAGCTGGGGCGCGAATGGACTTGTCTTCATCAGCTCAAAAAATCCGCTCGACCTGTCAAATCCAAATTCCGGTCCCAAGGTCACAACCGTGAAGGCCTTGCGAAAGCTGGACTCGCCAGTGTGCACCGTGCTTTGGTCACCGCGCAGTACCACCTGCGGTATGCCATCCATATCAACTACGGTAGCGGTCACCCAATAGTGCTTGGCCTCACACACCCGGATGGCTTCTTTGGCAGCATCAATTGCGACATCGAGGGGTATCGAGTAGTGGGGTGTCAGCGGCTGCGATTCTTGCGCGTGCACATACGTGGACATCGCAGAGGCGATACAAAGTGATGCTGCGATAAGTGAGAATCTCATGGGTGCTCCGTACGGCGTCGCAATGGAGTCGCGAATCTGCCGAATAAACCCGGACGGAAAGACAGAGCCTTGTGCGTCGCAAGCTGGGTGGGTCTGGCTGATCGCGACCTTGGACCTCAACTGTAGACTTCGCACTTGATGGCGCAAACTGACACCGTGGAAAATGACTTGTTCCTGGCTAGCAAAAGAAAACGGATCGCCGATGTTCACAGGCAATCGGCCGAAGCATGCCTGTATGGCATGCGATCCGAAATACGCCGTTCTTGATCAGCTCCATTAGCGGTGCGGCGCGGACACCTCTTCAGGTGTTCGCGCCGTTGCAATTCGGTATTACTCGGTGCCTTCGACGATCCGGAAGTCTCGCTCCACGGCGTCGCCGAGAACTTTCAACGCGGCCTGATACTCATCGCCTTCGAAAGTGGACATGGCTTGCTGGAGACTATCGAATTCCGTTAGAACGGTGCGTTCAACCAGGCCCGCTCCGTGCGCAAATTTTGCTACGCCGCGAGCCAGAATACGTCCGCCGCCGTTGGAAATTGCCGGCGTGGCGAGTTTTGAATACTCGGCGAGTTGCTCCGGCTTCAGTACCTTGCGATACGACACTACCCAATAAGCTTTTGTCATCATTGTCCTCACAGTAGTACGCGGTAGCATCGTTGCAAACGAAGCGACCTGTAGTGCATTTCATTGAACGAACCGTGCTTCATTGCCTGCGTGCAGCATAGCAAGAAAAGACGGACGCGGCTCGCTACCTTCTGCACCTGATAGAGGGCGCTTGCGCGTCAAGGTTATGGACCACTGGGCGTTAAGTGCTCCAGGCTTCCTCGATACGCAAACAAACTGGGTAAGCCACCGGTCATCAGGAACAGGACCGACTGGCCACGCCTGAAACGACCGTTTCGGATCTCTTTGATCAATCCGGCAAATGCCTTGCCGCTATAGACCGGGTCGAGCAGGAGGCCTTCGAGCGACGCTGTTAGCCCAAGCGCTTCACGCATCGCCTCGGTGGGGATTCCGTACCCGCTGCCCAACTGATCCCCGTATAGCGTAATGGCCTCGTCGGGCACGGTGAGCGTCGGATCGAGCAGCGCGACGGTTTGGCGGGTCTTTTCCAGAGTGGTCGTTCGAGCCTTCTCCAATTCAGCCAGTACCGTGAAGCCAATGATCGCGGCCGTGGGCCTGCCCATGACAATCGACCCGGCCAACAGACCGGCCTGCATTCCGCCGCTACCATTTGCAACAACGACATGCTCAAAGTCGAGTCCCTGAGCTTCGGTCTGATCGACTATCTCAACAGCGCAGTCAACGTAACCAAGGCAACCAGCCGGGCTGGAGCCGCCAAGAGGGCAGACATAGACGTTGCGTCCTTCGGACCGTAAGATTGCGGCGCGATTTTCTGCAAACTCAAGCGCGTTTACGTTGCCGGGAATATCGTGGATGCGAGCGCCGAACAGCTGATCGAGCAGCACGTTTCCGTTATTGACATAGTCGTCGTCTTCGATAGGGACCAGACGGGACAGCACCAGCTCGCATTTCATGCCGACACGCGCCGCAGCGGCTGCAGTCAGTCGCGCGTGGTTCGACTGTCGTCCACCCACTGTGATGATGGTGTCCGCGCCACGGGCCTCGGCCTCTCCGATCAGAAATTCCAGTTTCCGGAGCTTGCTTCCCCCGCCACCAAGACCATCCAGGTCCTCGCGCTTGACAAAGATATCCGCGCCGCCCAGTTTCTGGCTCAGTCGTGGGAGATGCTGAATTGGCGACGGTCCTCCGCGCAACGGAGTGCGGGCAAATCGTGAAAGATCCGGCCTCAATGGGACCATTGGAAGTTCCTCATTTTCGTTATTGATTCGATCAGGATAGACGGTTGGGTTGGCTACTTCCCCGCTACATTACTCAGATCCAGGAAATTCGCGGCCGTTCGGCTTGAGTCTGATCCCCTTGCGCAGGTTCTTC
Organism: Paraburkholderia fungorum; assembly: GCF_046027215.1. Taxonomy (GTDB): domain Bacteria; phylum Pseudomonadota; class Gammaproteobacteria; order Burkholderiales; family Burkholderiaceae; genus Paraburkholderia; species Paraburkholderia fungorum_D. The sequence continues at coordinate 600,032 of NZ_JAQQEN010000002.1, forward strand.
CAGGGCAAGTCCGCGGGGTCGGCAGCCATGGGCCCCGGCGCCTTTGCAATCAGCACACTCGCGGCGATCGGTCCAAAGTCCGCACGGAAATGGACGGAGCTTTTGTTCACGAGAATCCTCATGTCTTCGGGCACAATGCCCGCCATTCTGTAAAGATTTCGGTCGTTCATCGGCGCCTTTGTCGAACTGACAACGACCCGCACGTCATCGATCCGCAGGCATGCAGTCGGGCCTACGCTAATTTGTGTTCCAGTCATCATCGGGCCCTCCAGAACGCACCGTCCGTCCGAGAGGTGCTCCACTTCGAACGTTCCGTGAAACGGAGCATCGCCAGGTACGCCCGACTGCCCGCCGAGCGCCACCGATAGTGTGCTGCCTTCACCCGCCGCATGCGCCTGTTGGGCAACTGCAGGATCCCAAACGAGTCCGAGCGCGGCCCCTCTGGCCTTGTGCTGTACCAATGCACGCAACATGCCCGTGGTATTGGAGTCGGCCCCACCGTGCGGATTGTCCTGTGTGTCCGCGATAATCACAGGCCGTGTTGCGAAGACTGAGAGGCGCTTCGCCGCTAACACCGCATCGTCAGGCGTAAGAAAGGGAACTTCCCACGCGCCTTCCTGCTGGACAATCAGATCGTACAAGGAGGCTACGGCCGTTTCCGCGGCTTGCGCGTTCGTACCGTAGCACCAGACCATGGGTCCGCAGCCGGGGAAATCCGCAGCAGGAAAGCCTGGCGTAAAGGAGATCGAGAGAATGTCGCTACTCTCGAGGGTCTTTAGCGCTTCATAAACACCGCGTGCAGGTTCAAGAAGCGTGCACATCGCATTGACAGGTATCAGGAACGGTATCTTTCGATATGCAACGCTCACGGCATCGCCCCTGGCCAGCAGTGCATCGAGCAGATCTCCCGCTGACCTGCCGGTATCCGCCATGTCGACGTGAGGATAGGTTCGATATGCGACGAGCGCGCTGGCATTCTCCAGCATTCGCTCTGTCACGTTCGCATGAAGATCCAGTGACGCAACGACTGGCAGCGTTGGGCCAACCAGGCTCCGAATGCGGGCAAGGAGTTCGCCTTCTCCGTCCTCCACATGTTCCGCAACCATGGCGCCGTGCAGGTCCAGATAGATTGCGTCAAAGTCTTCCCGCTGTACGGCCTCGGTGATTTCTCCCGCAATTCGCTCGAAGGCCGCCCGGGTAACATGGGCAGAAGGGCTCGCCGCTGCCCAGATCGTCGGAATGAGCTCGTGACCACGCGCTTCCATCTGTTTGATGAATCCACCGGCTGGAATGTTGATTTCCCGGAGGTTCAGGACATCTGCGCCACGCGCCATGGCGGGGAACCCTTCACCGCGAACGAAGTTGTCATAGTCCGCATTTGACGGTGCAAACGTGTTCGTCTCGTGCTGAAATCCGGCGATCAGTATTTTCATGGAGTAGAAAGTCCATTGGGCGAAGCGTCAAATCACTTCGACGGTAAGGAATAGATGGGGCGCGACGGGTCAGTTAAAGCTGTAGGCGGTTGTGTGGGAGTCTGGCGGCTCAGAAGCATGGGGTCATGCGGGTGCGGGGACGCTAGTTTTCTTTGGGATTACCAGGGCGCGGTTAGGGGTTTCTGACCACGCCCGATAGATGTCGGGGTGATCCGCCGGTTACGCCTCCAGTCAATGTTCTGCCATCAAATGGAATTCAGCAAGAGCACCTTGGTTCACACATGGTTGCTCTGTGGGCAACGCAATCGGGCGACGGTACGGCGAGGCGTGACACAAAAAAGACCCCGCCCAATATTGCAGCGGGCGGGGATAACAGGGCCGTTAAAGGGACATTCAGGAGACGCGTACAAACCTCAGCGCGCCTGATCAGGTTATCAACCTGGCTGACATCGGCAAAGCCGTCCACGGGAAACAGAGTTTTTCCCGCAAGGAAAGCACACACAGTTTGCTAGCAGCGGCCAGGCGATACCGGTCGGCAGGCTATTCAAGCGCGGAAGCCGGGCCAAAGAATTCGTAGTGAGTCTGGACTGCGGGGACACCTATCGACTTCAAGTGCTTTTTCACGGCTTTCATAAATGCTATGGGTCCGAGAAAATAGACATCGATGTCACGCGTCTGCGGCAGCCATTCCTTAAGACGCACTTCGTCAAGGTATCCAATACCATCTGCGTGCGCATCGCCTTCACGCTGCTGCTCGTAGCAATAGAAACGCTTCAGTTGCCCGTGTCGTGCCGTAAGCGTGTCAATCGCGTTGCGGAACGCATGCACGCCGCCATGGCGGGCGGAATGAATGAAGTGCACCGGGCGATCGGTGTCCAGCGCAGCCTGTAGCATGGCGAGCGTGGGCGTGATGCCGACGCCGCCGCTGATCAGCACGAGCGGTTTGTCGCTATTTTTGTCGAGTTTGAAATCGCCTGAAGGCGCGAACAACTCCAACGTATCGTTTTCGTTGATGTGCGTGTGGAGATGATTCGACACTTTGCCCTTTGGCTCGCGTTTGACGCTGATCCGGTAGTCGTGCCCATTCGCGATCGCCGAAAGCGAATAGTTGCGCCGGAATTCTTCCCCGTCGATGATCAGCTGGACGCCGATATATTGGCCTGGATGGAACGCCAGTAACTCGGCGCCGTCGTCGGGGCGCAAGTAGAACGATGTGATCTCCTCGCTTTCGCGGACTTTGCGAGCGACCCGGAACGTCCGGGTGCCGCGCCATCCGCCGGGAGCCGTTTCACGTGCGACGTATATCTGTTCCTCGAGACCCATCAGCAGATCGGCGAGTTGCTGGTACGCCGCGGCCCACGCTTCGATGACGGCATCGGTGGCGATTTCCGCACCGAGTACTTCACGAATGGATCTGAGCAAACATTGTCCAACGATCGGATAATGCTCCGGGAGAATATTCAGTGCGACGTGCTTGTTGATGATCTGCGAGACAAGACCGCCGAGCTGTTCGAGCTGGTCGATATGGCGGGCATACATCAGGACGCCGTTGGCGAGCGCGCGTTGTTGCGCGCCATTCGCCTGATTCGCCTGGTTGAACAGCGGACGCACTTCGGGATGTTCGCTAATGAGCAACTGGTAGAAGTGTGTGGTGAGTGCTTCGCCGCCGCTTTCCAGAAGGGGCACGGTTGCTTTGACGATGGCTCGATGTTCAGGGGAGAGCATAGGGAAGGTCCTCGTAGGATAGATGTTCAGCCGGACGGCGGTCGTGAACCTCTATATCCAAGTTCCATGCCAGCTGTTAAATCCGTTTAAATCAAAGAAGCAGATATCAGAATGGTCCATTCGACCCTGGTCACATCGACTCCATACGAGGTCGTTTTGACAGCACGAGGCGTGCTCGACGTGCTGACGCCACTCATGCAGGATCTCTCAAGCGACCTGCCTGACAGTGAACGCTATCGGCGGCTCCTCAGCAGTCTGCGCGCGCTGTTTCCCGGCGATGCGGCGGCGTTGTTGCGGCTGGAGGGCGACACGTTGATCCCGCTCGCGACCGATGGTCTAAGCAGCGATACGCTGGGACGGCGCTTTCGCATCGAGGACCATCCACGCTTCGCTCAGCTCCTCTCTCGCGCGGAACCGACGAGGTTCGCGAGCGACTCGGATTTGCCTGACCCGTACGATGGCCTGGTGCAAGGCGTTGACGGCAAACTCGAAGTCCACGACTGCCTGGGCTGTCCACTTTTCATCGGAGGCCGGCCGTGGGGCTTGCTCACGCTCGATGCTTTGGACCCGGCACGGTTCGACTCAGTCGACCTGCCCGCGTTGCAGGCGTTCCTCAGTCTGGCCTCCGCGACGGTGAGCGTTGTGGAGCGGCTCGATACGCTCGCGCGCACCACTGAGGACGAACGGCGCCGAGCCGAAGCCTATCGGCAGGCGAGCGGACAGAGCCGCCGCGAAATGATCGGCAGCAGTGAGCCTCATCAGAATCTGATTGGCGAGATCAAGGTGGTCGCCGGCAGCGATCTGACGGTGCTCATTACCGGCGAGACGGGCGTTGGTAAAGAACTCGTGGCCGACGCGATTCATGCACTGTCGTCACGGGCAAACAAGCCGTTGGTCAGTCTAAACTGCGCCGCCCTGCCAGACACGCTGGTTGAAAGTGAATTGTTCGGCCACGTGCGCGGGGCATTTTCGGGCGCCGCATCGGACAGGCGGGGCAAATTTGAACTGGCGGATGGCGGCACCTTGTTTCTCGACGAGGTGGGGGAGTTGCCGCTTGCTGTGCAGGCGAAACTGCTGCGCGTTTTGCAGAACGGTCAACTGCAGCGAATCGGCTCGGACCGTGAGCACCAGGTGGACGTCCGGCTGATTGCGGCCACGAATCGCGATCTCGCCGAGGAGGTGCGGGCGGGCCGCTTCCGCGCAGACTTCTACCATCGCCTCAGTGCGTATCCATTGCGTGTGCCGCCGTTGCGCGAGCGGGGGCCAGACGTGCTGTTGCTTGCCGGCTTTTTCCTCGAGGAGAACCGCGCGCGCCTCGGTCTGTTGAGCCTGCGTCTTTCGACTGACGCGCAGGCGGCGCTGCTTCGCTATCCGTGGCCCGGCAATGTTCGGGAACTGGAGCATCTGATCGGACGAAGTGCGCTTAAGGCCCGCGCCGCCAACCCCGAGTCCGGCCGCATCCTCACCTTGACGGCGGCGGATTTTGCGCTGTCGGATGCATCAGTTGAAGACGAGAGCGTAGATCCTGCTGCAGGTCCGGAGATTGCAGAAAGGGATTTTCGCCGTGCCGTCACTACGTTCGAGCGAAACATCGTGCTCGCGGCATTGGATCGCCACAACCAGAATTGGGCCGCGGTTGCACGCGAACTTGGCCTTGATCGTGCCAACCTGAACCGGCTGGCGAAACGCCTCGGCCTTAAGTAAGTGGCACTGACGTTCGCACCAACGTGATCGCGCCAACTCGCATAATCTGTCCGCTCGCCCTACATGTCGGCCTGCATACAGGGATGCATTGGCCTTGGCATACGACACTCCATCAACTTCCTTTATAGATGTCGCAAGACAGCCCGACGATGCACGGCAGGCCGTCCCTGCCTCGCCCACTGTCATAGGTTCCATGCATGGGTGCTCCGCCCATGGACCGGTCAACGGTTCGCGGTGCGCTACTCATGGCAGGCTGCTGCGCCGAAGGCGGATCTGAAGGGGCTGCGGGCTGGGTTTGCTGGGCGTGCGCCATGCCCGCCATGCTACAGAACAACACTGCGGCGCTTGCTGCAAGATACTTCGCTTTCATATCGACACCTTCATTCGTGAACAGGTTCTGAACGGGCCTTCCAGACAATGTGACTCACACCGGCTTCGTACTGTCGCTTGACTAGATCAGGATTCCTAAGGCGGAGCGATCTGGACATGTCGAAGGGGAGATTATTTATAGGCCCGCCTTGCGCAAATTGCCAGACGTATATGATGGTCAGCCGGGAAACAACGGTGCGGACAGTTGCGTGCCTGTCTACTGCCGGTTTGTGCCGTAGTAGAATTAATTCAGCACGCAGATATTTCGATGAACAATCGAGACCCGATGCGGGTAGATCGTTCTACCGCCTGTTTGATCATTGTCCGGACCAGACTAGCTTTCGGAGCAATTTTCGATGAATCTGCCATCGTTGCGGGACTGGATCTTTTCTCTAAAGACCTTCCTTGCCGCGATGCTCGCGCTATACATCGCATTCTGGTTCGATCTGCCGAGGCCCTATTGGGCGTTGGCATCGGTCTATATCGTGTCGAATCCGTTTGTCGGGGCGACACGCTCCAAGGCGCTTTATCGCGTCATCGGCACCATCCTCGGCGCGTCCGCCTCCGTGCTTCTGGTACCGCCGTTCGCCGAAACGCCGTATCTATTGAGCGCACTGATCTCGCTGTGGACCGGCGTGTTCGTTTACATTTCTATTTCTACCCGAGCGGCGAGAAACTATGTTTTCCTGCTCGCCAGTTATTCTCTGTCGGTCATTGCGCTGCCGTCGGTGGCCAACCCGCTGAATATCTTTGACGTCGCGGTGGCACGAACCGAGGAAATTACGCTCGGTATCGCATGCGCGAGCATTGTGGGTAGCGTTTTATTTCCTAGTCGTCTTGCGCCAACGCTGATCGAGCGAACGGACGCCTGGTTCCGCGATGCTGTCGTATATGCTCAGGAGTCGCTGGCGGGTCGTACTGCGGGCGAGCGTGTTTCGGGCAGCCGCCAGAGAATGGCTGTGACCGTCAGGGGGTTTGAATTTCTGCTCAGCCAGTTAGCGTACGATCATGCGAGCCCCTACATTCTTGCACGCGGCGAAGAACTGCAAGGGCGGATGCAACTCATGCTGCCTATTACGTCGGCCCTCGCGGATACGCTTGCGGCCACGCTACAGCGCGGCGTGGGAACTGAAGGCGAGTTCGGCGAACTTCTGGGCGCTATCGGGCGTTGGATGGATGAACCGCTCAGCGACGATCCTGAACGCGAAGCAGCGCTATTACGCGCGCGCATTGCACGTCTGGAACCCGCGCCAGGTGAATTGGCGACATGGCGGGGCGCGCTATTATCCGGCTCGCTCTGGCGTTTGCGGCAACTTGTCGATCTGTGGGTCGACTGTCGAACCTTGCGGTACATCGTCGTTCATGAAACGGGGAGCTGGCGTCCACGGTTTCGTCATTGGCGGATCGGCGTCAAGCACAGCTTTCTGGACCGTGGGCTAGCGTTGTTTTCCGCAAGCTCTGCGGCATTCGTGATTTTCGTCTCTTCATGCATCTGGATCGCTTCGGGCTGGCAGGACGGTGCGGCGGCGGTCTCGCTTGGGGCCATTGGATGCTGCTTTTTTGCCTCGCTCGACGAACCCGTCGCCATGATGCTCAATTTCCTCAAGTCCGCGGCGGTGGGCGTGGCCATTTCTGCCTTCTATCTATTCGTCGTATTGCCGAATGGACAGGATTTTCCAGTGCTGGTGATTTTTTTCGCGTTTCTGTTTGTGCCTCTCGGACTGCTGATGCCACGTCCGAAATGGTCTTTGATATCGACCCTGGTGGCGCTGAACACGGCGACGTTCCTCGGTATCGACAGTGTCTACGATGCCAATTTCCTGACCTTCGTGAATGCCAATCTTGCCGGTCTTGCCGGCGTGTTATTCGCTTCGGTGCTGACGGGCGTGTTACGCCCGTTCGGAACCGAGGCGGCAGCGGACAGGCTGGCACGTTCCAGCTGGAAAGACGTCATTCTGAGCGTGTCCGCATTGCCGCTCGAGCAGCAACGCGACTTGAGCGCGCGCATGCTCGACCGGCTCGTGCAACTGATTCCTCGTCATGCATCGAGCGACGAAGACCTGCACCCGGCCACGCAAAGCCTGCGTGACATGCGTATCGCGCTCAATTCGCTCGACCTGTGCAGGCTTTCGGGCAAGTTTGCGCGAGACGTAGCCACTGCATTGGGGCATGTGCTTGAGGGCGTCAGGCTGCACTATGAACGATGCGTGGCGTCTGGAAAGCCGCAGAGCGTACCGTCGAAGCTTGCAGCCGATATCGACGCCGTTGTGCGTCAAATCATGAGTGAGTTTGCCGCCGGCCCGGACGCTCCTGGCAGCCAGCGGCGAAAGGCGACACTTCATGCGCTGGTCGGGCTGCGCCTGTCGCTATTTCCCGACGCGAAACCTGAAGGCGCACCTTGAGCGCAAACCTTAATGCAGCGGATAAAAGCGCCTGCCGGCTGTTTCCCGCTTCGCGGCTCAGACAAGCGTGAGCGTGACGTCGATGTTGTTGCGGGTTGCGTTCGAATACGGACAGACCTGGTGAGCTTTATTGATCAGATCCAGCGCCGCTTCACGTGCCATGCCCGGCAGCGATATTTTAAGTTCTGCCTCGATGCCGAATCCGTTTGGAATGACGCCAATACCGACACTTCCGTCGACTGCCACGCCTTCCGGGATGGTGATTTTCTCGCGCGCAGCAACGAACCGCATTGCGCCGATGAAGCATGCGCTATATCCCACGGCAAAAAGCTGTTCAGGATTGGTGCCATCTCCGCCGCCGCCACCGAGTTCCTTTGGCGTGGTCAGCTTAAACTCCATTCCCGAATCCGGTATCACGCCCCGGCCATCCCGGCCCCCGGATACCTTGGCGTTAGCACAGTAGAGCACTTTTTCGATTGACATCGCAAACTCCTTTGATGTGATCCCTGCAAACAGGATATATAGAGACGTTGGCGCATAAGCCGCAGCGGCTACAGCAAGGTCCTACATATTCAATGTAGTGCATCAAATCAACCAGAACGCGCTCCTGTCACGCCGACAACGCTTTCGTTGCCTTTGCATCGGAACACTGGGGAGTTCGAACCGGAATGCGTGTCCAGCAACGGCTACTGGTCCACCGGGTTCTGTCGAAGATAGTTGTCGTACGAGAAGCGCGCCTCGGCGCCGGGTTCAGTCGGAGGAGGTTGACACGGGAAACGGGCTGTGCGAATCCATCCAGTCATACGATTCGGTGCCGTGCGCCCACGCCCAGCTGCGTGCTGGCACATTCGTGTTATTCGTATGAGTAGACGCTTGCGGCGCCACGTTCGACGGCGAAGCTGTCTCCACCTCATCGCTCGCGCGGGTCTGGAGGTCAGTTTCCTGGAAATCTTCCAATTCGTAGCTCATTACCTTTCCTTACATTAGTCCTGCTCAACCGATTCGTATTGCACCGACGCAGACACGAGTTCCGCAAAGGCCGCCAGAGCCGTCACGGAGCCATACACAGTCTGGTATTCCTGGCGTCCGATTTTTGCGTCAAGAACAACCGTCATACCGGCCTTTCGGGCCAAATCGATGATGTCCATCTGATGCTCCAAGTCAAAATGCCTATGCGATCGTGCGAGGCCGCCGTTGTCAGCGAACTGTGCGGCAAGTGTAGGCGTTTCAGCATGCACATCAATGGGGCACCCCGGAATTCACCGTTTTGAATTCGACAACAATGGGGCACGGATACTGAGCTGCGGATTCAATACCCGCTTTGTCGGGGTCAGGCGTGAAATTGGAAGTGATAAGTCCGGGCGAAAAACACAAGTGTCATCACGCACGTCAAGGTCAACGTGGCGCCGCGAACTATCTTCGCCGGCAAGCGTCGGCCGAGATGCGCGCCCACGTATCCACCCATGGCGGCCGCTACCAGCATGACGATTGTCTCGTTCCAGCGGACCGCATGACTGCAAATGAAGATGACGACTGCCATTGCATTGGCAGCACTCACCATCAACGTGCGTGGCGCGTTGAGACTCTTGATATCCCGACCGTCGAGGATTCCCCAGATCGCCAGCATCATCAGGCCGACAGCCCCGCCGAAATAGCCTCCGTAGGCGCCCAGCAGAACCTGAATAGCGATGACGGGAGTTGGGCTTATCGTCCAGCGCTCACGCATGATCTCCCCGGCCTTCCGTCCAAAGGCGAGTCCGACTGTTGCAATGAGAAGGAGCCAGGGGAGCAGGAAGTCAAACGTCTTCGAACTGGTATTGAGCAGCAGGATCGAGCCAAGCGTGCCACCGACTATCGTGGCGAGCAGCAGCTTCCAGATGGCGACGGGCCCGACGGGTCCAACGCCGGAACGATATGCCCATGCGCTCGTTAGACCGCCGGGAAAGAGCGCGACGGTGCTCGATGTATTGGCCAGTACAGAGGGCACGCCAACGGCAATCAACGCGGGCAGGCTGACAAACGAACCGCCTCCAGCCAGGGCGTTCATGGCGCCGGCCAACAGTCCGGCTCCGGCTATAAGCGCGATGTCATTCATGCGGCTGGTTCTCAGAGGCCTGCGGCCGGGCGATCAGTCGATGCCGTGAAATACCGCGTCGTCCGGACCGAGATAGACGGGCGGGCGCCAGGCGGCGTCGCGCATCGAATGCTGGACCAGTTTTTCGACACCCAGCAGCACCGCGAATATCGCCATCCGCACGGGAATGCCGTTGTCGGTTTGGCGGAAAATCGCCAGCCGCGAATCGTGATTCAGATCGACGCTCAGGTCGTTCGCGCCCGGCCGGCTATCGCGTGGCAGCGGGTGCATGATCAACGTGTCGGGGCCGCACACGGTGTCCATCAGTGCCTGATTGATCTGGAAGTCCGGCGTGTAGCCTTCGAACGATTCGTCGGTAAAGCGCTCCTTCTGGATGCGCGTGGCGTACACCACATCTGCGCCGCGCAGGCCCGAGGGGAGGTCGTGGGTCTGCTCGATCACGTGGTCGTTACGCGAAATCTGCTCGATGATGTAGCTCGGCATTTCGAGCATGGGCGGCGAGATCAGCGTGAACTTGATGCCGCGATACAGCGCCAGCAGCTTGACCAGCGAGTGGACGGTGCGGCCGTATTTCAGATCGCCGACCAGCGCGATATGCGCGCCGTCGACGATCTTGCCCAGCCGCGAAAACTCGCGCTGGATCGTGTACAGGTCGAGCAGCGCCTGGCTCGGATGCTCGCCCGGGCCGTCGCCGCCGTTGATCACCGGCACGTTGGTGGCGCGCGCGAATTCCGCCACCGATCCCTGTTCCGGATGGCGGATCACCAGCGCATCCACGTAGCCGCTCATCACGCGGCTCGTGTCATAGATGGATTCGCCCTTGGCCATCGACGAAAACGTGAAGCCCGTGGTGTCGCACACCGAGCCGCCGAGCCGGCAGAACGCCGCGCCGAAGCTCACGCGGGTCCGCGTGCTGGCTTCGAAAAACAGATTGCCGAGCACCGCGCCTTCCAGCACGCGGGAGATTTTCCGGCGCCGCGCGATCGGCTGCATGATGTCGGCCACGCGAAACAGCGCCTCCACGGAATCGCGCGAGAACTGGTCGACCGACAGCAGCTGCGGCTTGCCCTCAAACAGCATCTGGCTCGCCAGCGATTGTGAGTCTACGCTTTGCGTATATTTATCGCCCGGCTCGCCGTGCACGACGATTTCCGACACGAAGCGCTCGACGATCTCCGGCATGGCCCGCGATTCCTGCGAGTCGTCCGGCAACAGCCACGTATCGAGCGCCCGGCGCGACACACCGATGCGACTGGCAAAGGTGTCGCGGGTCATGTTCAGGCGACGCATCGCATCGCGTAGGAAGGCTTGTTGCGGGACATTCATGCGGGCACCTGTCGGAAGTAGGGGGAGGCGGGTTGATGTACGCGCTGCGTATATTAGTTTCCCCGGCGCAGAAGTCAAGCAATTTTGCGATGGGTTTTGCCAGCGCGTCTGAAAACCGGTTACATCGCCACGCATCCGCGCATCCGCATACCCAGGCGGCGGGTTCGGTGAGTTTTTTCACGCGCCGTACCGCGCTGACCATTGCAGTTGCCGCGGCGCGCGCTTCGGCTCGCCGTTCGGCAACCGCAGCGATCCGTTCACGCACCGTTTGAGTTTTCATCCGGGCATCGATCTGGTTGCCAGAACCGGCACGCCGATTCTGGCGGCGGTCGCCGGTACCGCGCGCGAGGAGCGCAAGGCCGGCTAGCCGTCAGCACACCTCAGGCGGCAATCATTCTTCCCCTGAGCAGTTTGCTGAAGTCGTCGGCGGAAAGGGGCTTGCCTAGCAGAAAGCCCTGCATCTCGTCGCACATCATCGCCTTGAGTTTGTCGAGCTGCGATTCGGTTTCGACGCCTTCGGCCACCACGTCCATTTCCAGCGAGTGCGCGAGCGCGATGATCGCCGAGACGATCGCGCTACCCTCGGGACCGTGCTCGTCGAGGCCGTTGGTGAAGAAGCGGTCGATCTTCAGCTGCTTGACGCGAAAGCGCTGCAGATAAGCGAGGCTCGAGTAGCCGGTGCCGAAATCGTCGATCGCGATTTCAAAGCCGCTTGCCTGGAATTCGCGAATCATCTCGATGGTTTTCGGCGCGTCCTGCATCGCCACGGTTTCGGTGATTTCGAACATGATCTGTTCGCATCGCACGCCTTCGGACTGCACGATGTCCAGCATCGTTTCGACGAGGTTCGGTTGCGACATCTGCCGCGGCGAAAGATTGATCGCGACCTTCATCGACGGCAGGCCTTCCGCGATCCACCTGCGAATCTGTCGGCAAGTCTCGCGCAACACCCAATAACCGATCTGCACGATCTGGCCCGAGCGCTCGGCAATCGGTATGAACTCGAGCGGCGTGAGCGTGCCCAGTTGCGGATGCTCCAGGCGGATCAGCGCCTCGGCGCCCGCCAGCGAGTCGCCGCTGCCATGAAACTTCGGCTGGAAATGCAGCGAAAATTGACCGGCGTTGAGCGCTTCGTGCAACGCGCTCTGGATTTGCAGCGTGCGCGTGGCGGCCTCGTTCATGCTTGCTTCGAAGAACCGATACGTGCTGCGGCCCGCCCGCTTGGCTTCGTACATGGCCGCATCGGCGTGTTTGAGCAGTGTGTCGACGGTGTCGCCGTCGTGCGGGTAGAGCGCGATGCCGATACTCGGCATCACCTGCAGGGGTTGCGAGTCGGTCCACACGCCCTGGCGCATCCGGTCCAGCACGCCTTCGGCCATCGCGCCGGCATCTTCACGCGAGCCGATGCTCTCGGACAGCACGACGAATTCGTCGCCGCCCAGCCGCGCAACCGTATCGTTCGCGCGCACGCACAGCAGCAGGCGTTGAGCGAATGCGGACAGCACTTCGTCGCCGACCGAGTGGCCGAGCGAATCGTTGATGGTCTTGAAGCCGTCGAGATCCATGAAGAGGATTGCGAACATGGTGCGCTGACGGCGCGCGCTCTGGATCGCGCGTTCGATACGCTCGGTCAGCGTGCGGCGATTGGGCAGGCCGGTCAGCACGTCGATCGTGGCGAGCCGCACGATCTGGCCGTTCAGGTTCGACACCGCGCCGGCCAGAAAGCTTGTGCGCGCATCGAAACGCGACAGCAGCAGCGTGACGATCAGAATCGCGAACGTGAACAGGATCACGGAAGTGGCAAGCCAGGCGGCGTTCACGCCCTTGGCCGCGCCGCACACGGCGCCGGGCGGAAACTCGGCGGCGGCCATGCCCACGTAGTGCATGCCGCTGATCGCGACGCCCATCACCAGCGCCGCGCCCACACGCTTGCGCAACACATGGCGTGCATCGTCGTTGCTGAGGGCACGCGCCATCCACAGTGCGGCGGTCGCCGCGCCGATCGCAATCACAATCGAGGCCGCAAACCACGCCGGGTGATAGTGAATAGATGGCGTCATCTGCATCGCGGCCATGCCGGTGTAGTGCATGCCGGCGATGCCGATACCCATCAGCAGGCCCCCCGCCGCGAGCCTGGCCGGCGTTAGCCGCGGCAGGGTGGTCGCATACAGTGCCAGATACGATACGCCGATCGCGAGTCCGAGCGAGCAGGCGGTCGCCGCGAAGTCGTAGCCGAGCGGAATCGGCAGCGAAAAGGCCAGCATGGCGATGAAGTGCATCGACCAGATGCCGACGCCTAGCGCAGCGGCGCCGCACAGGCGCCAGGCATGCCGCAGACCTGCCGACGCCAGCAGGAAGATACGGCCGGTCAGATCGAGCGCCGTGTACGACGCCAGCGTCGCCACGACGAACGAGATCGCTACCAGCCAGAAGTTGTATGAGCTCTGCATGTCTAGTCCAACCGCGAAAGGGAAGCGGCTGATCTGGTTATCGACCGTTAGCGGAAATTATTTAACTTATTCTTAATATGTTAGCGATTAGCGGTGACCTTCTCCCCCGTGGGCTCGGCATGCCCACCAACCAGACGCTAGTGCACGGCGACGGAAGATGGCCCGCGAAGCAAGCTTCGTGCGGCGCGCCGCTTTGCGCGCGGAACTGCGAAGCGCGATTCGCTTCTGGTCATGAGACGCCCGGTTCGAAGCCTTGCCTGGCAACCCGTCCGATGATTTTCTCCAGCTGGCACGTCCTCTGCATTGAACGGAGCACGCGAGATTCCGTTCTCGCCAACCTCAGTCAAGGAGAGGCAAATGCACGATATCGGGACTTCCAGGCCCGGCGGTTGGGGTCCTGGCTACAACGAGTTTGAACAGGAGCTTTCCCCGGAACTGGCTGGCGAGTTTGGCCAGGAGCTGGAGAACGAATTTGCCAACGAGTTCGAGAATGAGTTCGAGGCCGGCGAGACCGAATTCGAAAACGAGTTCGAGAACGAGATGTCCGGCGAGATGCAGGAAATGGAACTCGCTGCCGAACTCCTCGCCGTGAACTCCGAACAGGAGATGGAGCAGTTCCTCGGCGGCCTGATCAAATCGGTTGGGCGTGCCGCCACCAACTTCGCGAAGTCGTCGGCGGGCAAGGCGCTGGGCGGAATTCTGAAGTCCGCGGTGAAGTCCGCGTTGCCGATTGTCGGCAGCACGTTGGGCAATCTGGTCGTGCCGGGTGCCGGCGGTCTGATCGGCGGCAAGCTCGCCGGCATGGCCGGCAGCGCTCTCGGGCTCGAGCTGGAAGGGCTGAGCAATGAAGACCGTGAGTTCGAAGTGGCACGCCGGCTGGTGCGCATCGGCCAGCACGCGGCCCATCATCTCAGCGCGGTTCCCCCGCATGTTCCGCCGGCGCGAGCCGCACGTATCGCGTTCCTGCGCGGCGCGCGTCAGGTTGCACCGGGACTCCTGAGCGCGATGCGCACGATCGCGCAAAACGGCATTGGCGTGGCGCGTCAAAACCCCACGCCGATCTTTGGGCCGGCATCGTCGATTGGCCGCGTGCCGCAGCCAGGTGCCGGGTCAGGTATGCCCACGCGCTTCGGACAGACCGGTTATGGCCAGCCAGGTTACGGCGCTCCCTCCGGCACCAGTTGTCCTTCATGCGGCACGCCGGTGGCGCAAGGCCTGGCGCACAGCGGATACTGGCGCCGGTCGCGCAACGGACGCGCGATCATTCTGTACCTGACTCCGCAGCACCGCTCTGCTTACTGAGCGCCGCGATGTCCTCCGCGATGAGTCCTTGCGCCCAGGCACTGCGCCTGCTCGAACAGGAAGTGCTCGGCATCCGTGCACGTCTGGACGCGCAGCTGCCCTACGCGCTGCAAATGCCCATGGTGCCGGCGGCAAACGTCAGCGATGAAGCGATGGCGGCAATCGAGAAGCATATGCAGGCGGCCAGGCGGCAACTGCGAGTGCAGATCGCGCACTTCCTGCGCCAGTTGCGCGGGATGGCCGCCACCCCGCACAACGCCGCGCTGGCGCAGCGTCGCTATGCGTTGCTGAAGCTGTATTTCCACGCGGCGCTGACGCACTTCGAGATCTTCGCGGAAGTGCTGACGCAACGCAGCCAGCATGGCACCGGTATATGGCTCTCCGGACTGGACGTCGCCGCGCAGGACGGCCTCAGACAACCGGGCGTTCCCCTGGCGGCTCCGCCTGTCATCTGCTACGTCGAGCGCGGCCATGGCGGTGCGATCCGGCGCGCACGCACGCGCTTGCCCGGCGGCGGTGACAACCCGGTGGCCGTCATCAGAATGCCGCGTGAGCGGATGGTGGGAACGGGCGTCGCAGCGTCGCTCTATCACGAGGTGGGCCACCAGGCCGCGGCGCTGCTCGATCTGGCCAACGCATACAAGCGCGCGTCGCCGGCAAGAACGGTTCACGGACTTCCGGTGTGGAGCGCGTGGGAGCGCTGGATCAGTGAGATTCTCGCCGACCTGTGGGCGGTATCGAGAGTGGGTATCGCGGCGACCTGCGGTTTGATGAGCGTCGTCAGTCTGCCACGCGCCTTCGTTCTGCGTGTCAATCTGGACGATCCGCATCCCGCGCCGTGGATACGCGTGAAGTTGTCGGTCGCCATGGGCAAGGCGCTCTATCCGCATCCGCAATGGGATCAGCTGGAGCAGGTGTGGGAAAGACTGTATCCACGCTCGCAGATGAACCCGGGACAGCGCAAGGCGTTCGACGCGCTGGACCGCGCGATACCGCAGTTCGTCGCGGTGCTGCTGGCGATACATCCTCCCGCGCTGCGTGGCCGCAGTCTGGGTGCCGCGCTGCGGCTTCCCGACCGGCATCCCCAGCATCTGCTGCGTGTGTGGCACGCGGTGAAATTTCGGCCACAACAGTTTCTTGCCGATACGCCGACGCTCGCGTTCGCGGTGCTGGGTCAGGCGCGCCACAGCGGTCTGTTGCCGGCAAGCGAGGAATTGAAGGTCATTGCCGAACTGCTGCAGCGCTGGGCACTTGCCGGTTATTTGCCATGGAGCGCGGGTAGTGCGCAATTGAGCGTTGCGCTTAATCAGCATGAGACGAGCAGTACGCCCCTTGCCGCTTACGCATGATTTCTGAAGGAGAAATATGATGGTTTCCAGACAATTCCCTGTCACGCTGATGCTGGCCGGCAAGTACAACGACAACGTGGGTAAATATGAGGTACAGGATCCGGCCAGCGCAGGTGGGAGCTACGTCACGATTTCCTGCCGCATGGGTCCGAAGCGCACACCTTTTCCGACGACCGGCGATCCTGTTTTGCCGTTCGAACCGGGCGAGACCGTTGAGGTTGAACTCGAAATCTCTCTGCATAACGGCAAAGAACATTCGAGCGCACAGGCGAAGGAACTCGACAGTGCGCTCAACGAGCTGGTCGATTTCGAGAAAAATGATTCGTTGAAGACGCAGATTCTGATGCAGCTGGCGCACGCGAACAGCGTCACGTTGAGCTATCAGATGCCCATTCCGCAGCAACCCGGCGAAACCGCCGCCGGGGCGCCGCCAGCTGCGCCGTCACCGGCAGACACCCAGGACGACGCGCAGGGAGGCGGGCAAGAAAGCAAACGCGTGGCCGTCGTGGATGCCGACCCGGCCGCGGCTGGCCCGAATGCCAATCTGAAGCAGCAACTTGCTAACCGTCAGCGATTTCCGTTGATGAAGACAGGCGCCTCCTCACAAAACAATCAGCCTCCGCTGGATCCCATCGGCGCCAGTTCGGGGCCGGCCGATGGCGACTACAGGACCTCGAAGACGATCAATCTGCAACGCACCACCCGGCCGCTGACCGGCGACGTCGCGCTGTGGCTGTTGATCAAGCTGAACGCGGACATGCTGAGCTGGACCAATTACGCCAGCCAGATCGACGCGCTGTTCTTTCCCGGTGGTTCGGCGGTGGATGGCGCCGGTGCAACCGCCCAGACGCAGCAGTTGCGGTCTCCGATGCTTGACGGTACGCAGCAATTGAGCCGGCGCCGCTTTCTGCCCTTCACCGATACGGATGCTTATCGTGCGTTGAAGGTGGCAACCGAAGCGTTTGTCGTGACGTGGGGCGGCGTGGTGCCTAGAGGGCCCGACTTGCCGCAGATCGCAACACTGCTGACTTACGATCCCGAAGCCCTCAGGCTCGCGAATGAACGGCTTGGCCTGACCATCACAGCCGAAGGGCCGCTCAGCGACCAGTACTTCGGAAAAACTGGCTCACCCACCTTGCCGTATCTCCGGCGAGTGGTGCAGGCCTTGCAAGGTACCGACGCCGCGGCCTCGGCGGAACAAGCATTCGCAGACGCGGCGCAGACCGACGGCATGGGTTGCGGTGAACGTTGCCTGTGGCTGGAGTACTGGAACAACGACATCTCCGCGAAGCTGGCCTATCCCCCGCTGATCGAACTGATCTGGAGCTACTGGATGGAGGAGATGCAGCTCGTGCAGACGATGAATGCGATCTCTCGCCGCTTCCAGAATGTGTCGAGCGGACCACGCGATCCGCTGAACCAGATTGAGCTCGATGCGCTGCGGCCGTTGAACAACCTGATCTGGGGCTGGGTGCAGGACGAGCAGCATCGCCTGCCGATCGAGCGGCGCGCGGCCGAATATCAGCACGAATACGGCTTCAGGCTGATTGGCCGCGCTGTGCCGAAAATACACGCCGCCGACAACCGTAGCAAGTTCCTCGCTGCGTTCCATACGCTGCTGAATCTGTGCGTGCCGTTCTTTCGCCAGGCGGACGACACCACGGTCGTGCCGGACGGTTTTCCACTGCTCAACGCGCTGCGCGAAGTGCACCTGATCCTCTCCGAAGGCGCGCATAACCAGTTCCGCGACATGCCCACCACGTCGCGTGTGGAAATGATGATGCAGCAGTGGCTGCTCGCGCGGCCCGAGTTCCGTGAATACCTGCCGCGTCGCGCGATGATTGCGTATCCGGAACCGTGGATGCATTCGGTGGAAAGCATGCGCAAGCTGCAGGGTTGGGGCGACACCAATACGTATCAGTTCTGGCAACTGGCGACAACCGGCGAGCAGATCGTGTCGTCGATCCGCTGGAGCGACTGGAACTCGATCAACGATCCGGTCAACGCGGCGAACTGGGCAGCGTTTTTCCGGCCGGAGATTCAGACGTATATCCATTCGTACCGAGCCGTGACGGGCATCGACGTGGGCGCGGAACCGGTGGACGTGCAGGTGCCTGGCATGCACCTGTTGCGGCGCCTGAATGAACAGAAAGGAATCAAGGTTGCGTGACCAGGAGCCGCACGCATAACGGGCAAGGCAACGCGGAATACGCAATGATCGATTTTGCTTCGGCGCTTTATCTCGGCCTGCAGCATCCTGCCGCGCAGCTAGGTGGCTATACGACGCTGACGACGGGCACGCCTGCATCGCTTGCCGCTGCGCCGCTCGCCAACCGGCTTGCGGCGCAGGCTGCCGAGTTGCAAGGCTGTGAAGCGGGTCTGGTAGCGCCTTCGACACTGCATCTCGCCATCGACGTATTCGACCGGATCGCGCGCACGCATGCGCTCGTTGCCGACGAGGCGCTGTATCCGGTGATGCGGTGGGGCCTCGAACGCGCCGTGGGCCTGGGCGTGCCGGTGACATGGTTCCGTCACGGCGATCTTGCGGATCTTGCCCGGCGTATCAAGCAACGGCGCAGCGCGAGGCCGCCCGCGGTGATGACGGACGCGACACGTATTGAAGGCGGGGTCGTGCCGATTGGACGCTATCTGAAACTGGTGAGCAGTCGTGGAGGGTTCATCGTGGTCGATCACAGTCAAATGCTCGGCTTGATGGGGGAGCGTCCGGCGCTGCGGCATCCGTGGGGAAGGGGCGGCGGCGGAGCGGTGCGGTATGCGGGTCTTACTTCCGCACAACCGGTGTTGTTGCTTGCGTCGTGGGCCAAGGCCTTCGGCGCGCCGCTGGCGACGCTCTGCGGTCCGGACGCGCTGGTGCGCGAAATCGCCCGCGATGGGCCCACGCAGTCCCATTGCAGCGCAGCGAGCCAGGCGGCGTTGCTCGCCGGACTCAACGCGCTGGAGATAAACCGGCGCGAAGGCGCGCAACTGCGTGCTGGCTTGCTGCTGCTGCTGAGGCATCTGCATGTCGGCTTGCGATGGCTAATGCGCACCTGCATGCCGGATCTGCAGGTCTCACGACGCGACCATCCGCTGCAGCAGATGCATCTGGAGACGGCGGAGCGCACGCTCGCGCTGCATGCCGGGCTGCGCAGCAGTGGCTTTCGTACCGCGCTGCTGCGTCAGCATCACGGACGCTACGCGCTGGCTGTCGTGATCCGCGCGAATCACTGCGTGGACGATGTCGATGCGCTGCTTTCGGCAATGGCCGCGCTTGCCGTTCGATTGCCCGGCCACGAACGCGTGACGGCAAGTCGCTCTTCGATGGAGGAACGCCAGCATGTTTAAGACCGCAGATGGTGAAACGCTTGAACTCGCGCCATGGCGCATGCGCCGCGCGATGCGGCTCGTCGCCGAGGTGCGCCGCTATCCGCCCGGCACACCGCCGCAAGCGCTGATCCGGGACTTGCGGCAGATCTTTGCGCGCGCGCGCCGCGTGAGCACGCAACCGCGTATCGGCACCGCCCGCCTGCAAAGTTCGGGGGCGTGCTGTCAGGCCTGTCTGCTCGCACGGCAGCAGCAGGGCGTACTCACGTTGCTTGGAATCAGTCTCTCGCCACAGTCGCGCAGCCCTCATCTCTATGAGAGCGGCGCGCCGCAATTCGAGTTCGAGTCGATGCCCAGGTCGGCGACCGTCGATCTGAAATGGACGGACTGGCTGCCACTCGAACGTGCGCCGGATAAGGTCAAGGGTGCAGGCGTGTATATCCTGCGGCGTGCGGGCAGCGCGATTTATGTCGGCATGTCGGCCAACCTGCCGCAGCGCTTGCGATTACATCTCTGGTGCGCGAATAACCACGGCAATACCGGCTTGAGCGTGGCGGTAGCCAACGTCGACGCCGGCGCGCTGCGGGCAATCGAACACACGCTGGTGCGCGCGCTGCGCGATCACGTGATGAATCGGCAATTGAAAGTGGCAATGAAGATCGGCCCCGGGCCGCTGAAGGTCACGCATCTCCTGCCCAGTGGACTGTCGTCGCCCTATGTGACCGGGAACCGGGTTCAGCGTCCAGCGGGTGGGCAATTCGAGTGGTCGACATGATCCTTGATTTTCATGTGCACGCGGGGCAGGGCGACGGTATGACCGGACCGTGGGATACGACTGCACCGCTTACCGCGTATGTACGCCGCGCGAACGAAGCCGGCATCGTCCGCTCGGTGCTTCTTCCGGTGTTTCAGTCGGACTATGCGCAAGGCAATCGCGACGTCGCCGCCATCGTGCGCGCCGATCCGCGCCGCTGGGTCGGTTTCGCGATGGTGCATGCCGAACGTGATCGCGAACGGACGCATCAAATGATCGAAGAAGCCGTGACGCAACTCGGCTTGCGCGGCATCAAGGTTCATCGTCACGACGCGCGCATCCACCGGCAGGTGTGCGACGCCGCGCGGCGTTGGCAATTACCGGTGCTGTACGACCCGGGCGGCGAAACCGGCTCGCTCAGTCTGCTCGCACAGACGCATCCGGATGTCGCTTTCGTGTTCGCGCATCTGGGCAGCTTTGCGGACGATTGGGCCGCGCAGCGACAGGTCATCGACCTGATCGTACGGTATCCGAATCTATTTGCCGATACAGCGGGCGTGCGGCGCTTCGACCTGCTAGAGGAAGCCTTCGCGCGAGCGGGGCCGGCCAAGCTGCTGTTCGGTTCGGACGGGCCGTGGCTGCATCCGGGTCTGGAACTGGCGAAGATCCGTGCGTTGCGGCCTTCACCGGCCGCTTTTGCCGCTATTGCGGGCGGCAATGCGGTGCGCCTGTTGGGGCGCTCGCGAGCACCGTCGGTGTCGCGTTCTTCAGGCGTGCCTGCCGCCTGACTAACCGCTTTCCGACGGACGTCCCTGCCGGCGTAATTGCAACGCACGCGGCGTCACCCCCAGTAATTCCGCCGCGCGCCCAGTCGATCCGGCACGGCGTTCGGCAATCCGCACCGCGATCGACTCCGCGATCTGCCCGATGCCCTTCAGGCCAAGGCCGGCATCCAGCGCGCCTTCCACCGCGTGGGCGAAGGTCTGCTCCCAGCCGTCGGCGTTGCCGCCGGCACTCGTATCGATGGCGAGTCCATCCAGGCATCCCGTGCTCAGCACACGAAAGCCGTGCTGCCGGTCCGCCATACGATGCACGACATTGCGCAGTTCCCGCACATTGCCTGGATAATCGGCGCCGCTCAGTTGCCGCATGACCTCGGGCATCACCTGCGGGACCGGATCGCCGTGCTCCGCGAGAAAATGCCGGACCAGCAGCGGGATATCTTCACGCCGCTCTGCGAGCGTCGGCGCGCGTACCGTCCACTGTGTCATGCGGAAATACAGATCGCTGCGAAAGCGGCCCGCCAGCACCTCGGCTTCGAGGTTCCGGTTAGTCGCGCAGACCAGACGAAAATCCGATTTGCGCCAGATGTCTTCACCGACGCGCTTGAACGCGTGCTCCTGGACGACGCGCAGCAGACGCGCCTGCAACGGCAGTTCGAGTTCACCGACTTCATCGAGAAAAAGCGTCCCGCCGTCCGCCAGCGCGACCGCCCCGTCCCGAGCGCTGACCGCGTGTGTGAACGCACCTTTCGCATGGCCGAACAGTTCACTGCCGGATAGCTCCGGGCTGAGGGTCGTGCAATCCACCACCACGAACGGACCCGGCCGGCGCTCAGGGTCGAGATCGTGGATCAGTCGCGCTAGCAGTTCCTTGCCACAACCGCTCGCTCCAAGCAGCAGACAGGCGCCTCGACCGAAGCGTCCGACCTCGGCGACCTCGCGCAATGTCGCGCGCCATACGGCCGACTCGCCGACGGCTCGCCTGCACAGCCAGTCGGACGCGAGGACCGCTTCCAGCGACGCGAGCCGCGCGAGGCGCAGGACGAGTTCGCTGAGCAGCGTGTCCTCGTCGTCGGCTGAGACGACGTCGCAAACCGACGCGGGCCACCACGTTTCAGGCTGACACTGGCCGCGCGTACTGGCGGTGCATCCGGCAATGAACGCGTCGGGCAGGGGAAAGCGCCGCAGCCAATGATCGGCGGCCAACGCAACGCGCTGAGCATGCGCGAGCACCACGACGACGTGCATGCCTTCACCTGTGCCGGATACGTCCACGTCTTCCGGCAGGCCGTGCTGGCGCAGCGTCTGTGCAAGCCGCGGCGCGTCCTCGTCGTGGAGAACGACACGCATCCAATACCTCGTAAGCACAGGAAATCAGATTCCGCCAAGCGGTGAAATTGCATAAGCGGAAGCGATGCCTTTGATCGCGTCGATGAGTGAAAATATTCAAGGACGAGACAACGCTTTATGCCGCGAAGCCGCTCACGGATGTTCACATTCGTGGTTTGTAAACGAAAAGAAATCACACGAATAAAAATAGGGGATCGGGATTGGGTAAAAAAAGCAATCGTCGGCACATTAAAACCCGTGCGGTTGTCGGCACGCGCTCAGCGTGGAGTGAAGACCCCCTTCATGGAAAGCGGACGCCTTCCAGATGGGAACAGATCGGCGGCCTCGCAAATTGACATGATCATCTCGATACCGCAGTGCGATGGTCTCCAGGCAGACCCGACCGCATCGCGGCGAAAGCGGGTTAACACTGGCATGGCATACGGCCGAAACATCCCTAATCTTGCTCCAAATTAGATGAACGACCGGACAGTTTATTAATGGTCTGCCGTCGCGTCGTCTGGTGAAATTGTCTCCCTAAACAGATACCGATCTACTGCTCGTTGCCGCGCAGCGACCCTGCTCGTGCCGACGCAAGCAAAGGGCGCGA
Source organism: Paraburkholderia fungorum (assembly GCF_046027215.1). Classification (GTDB taxonomy): domain Bacteria; phylum Pseudomonadota; class Gammaproteobacteria; order Burkholderiales; family Burkholderiaceae; genus Paraburkholderia; species Paraburkholderia fungorum_D. The sequence continues at coordinate 622,986 of NZ_JAQQEN010000002.1, forward strand.
CGTGCCGGCGATAGCAGCAATCAGTGCGGTATCAATCTGGAGACATCACGTGAACAGTTGGATCGAAACCCATACATTTCGACGTTGGTTGTCGCTCTCATCGGCCTCGCCGCACAAAATCTTCCGGCCGACTATGACGGGATCATTGCCGGCGACGAATCGATGAACATGGCGACTCAGGTGACGGCGATGCTGAATATCGCCACGCATGCCGGTTCAGCGGGATTGCCGTCGAGTGCACAATGGACCGCCGCCTACAACGCAGCGGCAGCGACGTGCGGCACATCGAACGGCGTCATCCTGAATCCGGCTGCGTGCACGTAGGCGCGGATCACAACCTGCAGGCGATCGCGCAATACCTGATGGCCGGTGAAAAGATGATCTCGTTTAACGGGGGAGCGGATCCTCTGATTTCACCGCGTGATCATCTGCGCAACTGGCAGACGGTCACGCAACTAGCGGGTAGCGCAGCGAGCAATGCGCGGTTTTATATGGAGCCCGGTGTGGGTCGCGTGCTGGGCGGTAACGGACCGGATCAGACCGACTACCTGGGCGCGATGATTGCCCGGGTCGCGCAGGGTACGGCGCCAGGTCAACTGCTGCTGACGAAGTTCGACGCTAGCGGCAACGTCATCGCGACCTTGCCCGACTGTGCTTATCCTCTCGTGCCGCACCATGCAGGGTCCGGCAACGCGAGCGACGCGGGCAGCTATACCTGCGCAAGTAGCTAAAAAAATCTACCAGGCATTTCGCCTGCGAGACCGGCCGACGTCACCAGTGATTGCGGTGTTCTTGATGTTTTCAGACAGAGGTGGGGTTGCGCCGCTGGACTATGGGAGTTGTTCTGGTGGCCCTCGGCGCACACATGACCTTCGATGCACTGAAGCTGGGACGCATCTATTGAGCTGACTATCGCAGACTGGCTGGATCATGGCCGGTCAAGCAATCAGACCACTACTCGATCCTTGTCGTGGAACTGCTGCATCCAGTACGGATAGGGCAGGTGCGGCTGCGAAACCTGATTCAAACGTTCGGTCTGCGCCGCGTTCAACGCGATTTGCTGAGCGTCGACGTTAGCGGTCAGTTGTTCAGGCGTGCGCGCGCCAACAATGACGGAGCAGACTTCACGGCGTGCCAGAATCCAGGCCAATGCCACCTGAGCCGGCGAGGCGTTCAATTCCGTAGCGATGTCGCACACTACACGCACGACAGGATCCGCCTTTGCCGGATCGATCGGTGGAAAATTCAACCTGGTCCGACGCCCGGTTTCGCCGCTGCTTCCCTGCGTGTACTTACCGCTCAGGTATCCGCCTGCGAGCGGACTCCACACCAGAAGCGCAACGTCATTCGCTTTTGCCACCGGCGCGATCTCGTGCTCGACGTCGCGGCTCGTCAGCGCATAGTGAACCTGATTGCTGACGATGCCGGCCCAGTCCGTACGGGCGGTAATTCCCTGTGCGCGCTCCAGATCGCCCGCGCTGAAATTGCAGACCCCGACGTGCCGCACCTTGCCCTGCCTCACAAGGTCGTCGAGAGCACGAAGCGTTTCTTCCAGCGGAACAAGTTCATCGCGGTCGTGCAACTGAAACAGGTCGATATGATCGCGGCCGATACGCCGAAGACTCGTCTCCACCGACCGCATGATGTGCGAGCGGCCGAGCCCGACGTCGTTCGGGCCGACTCCTGTGCGCAGACGGACTTTGGTCGCGACCAGCATGCGCGACTCGTCGAGTCCAAGTTCAGCCAACGCCTGGCCGACTACCGCTTCAGACTGCCCTTGGGAATAGGCGTCAGCCGTATCGATCAGGTTGATACCGCGCTCGACGGCCATCGAGACAAGCCGTGTGGCCTGGGCACGGTCGAGGCCGGCAATTTCGCCCCAGATTCCGGTACCGGAACCAAAGGTCATGGCGCCAAGACAAAGACGGGAAATGCGCAGGCCTGACCTGCCGAGTGTGCTGTATTCCATAGCGAACCCCTTGAAATGAATCCCTTGATGGACGATGGGCGGAACACATCCGGCGACACGACATCCTGTACGCGCCGCCAGGTGCGTGCGCGTTAGTCCGCCTGCGAGACGAGGTCACGCAGAACGATTCCCAGTTCCACTTCGCCTTTGACGATGTCGGCTTCCCCGCCTTCGAAGGCGATCCAGCCTTCATTGAATCCATCGAGCATGCGCATACGCGGCAACGGCTCCTTCATGCCTTCCGACCGGAACAGCGCGTCCCATGTTTCGCGCTGCACCACCTCAGCACGAACCGGACGACCGAGCACCTGGGCAAATGCCTTGGCCAGATCGTTCGGGCTCACACGTTGCGGCCCCTCCAGCTCGACGACACGCACGCCGTGCCAGACCTGCTGAAGTAGCTGTGCCGCAACGCGACCGACGTCCGCGGTCGCGACCATCGGCACTGCCTTGTCGAGTGGCTGCAGAAAGCTGGGGATCATCCCCTTGTTCCGGGCCGGCGCAACGTCCCATGCGGCGTTTTCCATGAACCAGCCGGGACGCAGGAATGTCACGGGCATCGGTAACTCGCGAAGAGCCTGCTCCATCAGCGTGCGTTGCGTGAGCAGATTGGTCTCGGTGGCCTGCGCGCCAATCGTCGACAGGCAGACCACCTTACCGGGTGCGGCCGACTCGAGGGCCGCGCGCACGGCTTCGATGACAGAGCGCGCCTCGGGAAAGCCCGGCGCCGGATCGAATTCGGACGGCGGCAGAATGAAGACGCCTTGCGTGCCTTCGAACGCGGCCCCAAGTGACGCCGCATCGTCCATGTCGGCTGTCACCACTTCACAGCCGCGCTCAGCCCACGAACGTGCCCGAGCGGCATCGCGCACAACCGCCCGTACCGGCTGGCCTGCTGCGAGCAACGTGCGCGCCACTGCACCGCCGACCTTTCCTGTGATCCCTGTGATTGCGTACATTGAAGTTTCTCCTTGCGTAGATAGATGTGACCGGTCAGTGACGTGCGTAGAGCGAGTCGAACGGTGCATTCGCGGGCGCCGCCGCAGCACTGACGCGGTTGCCGGAGGCGGAAGACCCGCTGCGCGTACCGCCCACGCTGCTTTCAACGTTCGATCCGGCGCCCTTCGGCAAGGCCACAGCCGCTTCGGCTGCCTGAACGTCAGCGGGGTAATGCGGATCATTGGCGGGGCCAGGCCGGTAGCCCGCGTTTTCCAGTTGTACGAGCTCTGCGCGCACCTGCGCACGAGTGACAGTCGAGTTGGATTCCTGCGCGTATCCAGCGCCAGGGAAGGCGATGGCGGCTGCGATGGCAAGTGCGAGATGACGGATGTTCATGGCAATGCTCCTTTGGAACGTTGAGGTTGAAACGGACCGTTGGGATGCATTGTGGGTAAAGGCGATAAGAAACTAAATGACATGAATGACACTTATGAAGTGACTTACAGTTACTAATGCGTCATAGTCCGATTCTTGACGCACTGTGCGGGGAACGCCTATGAGATCGTCCAGCGAAAATCTCTCTAGCGGTATCAGCGTATTTGCTGCCGTCGTCGATGCGGGGACGTTCGCCGCCGCTTCCGAATTGATGGGTATGTCGCCACCTGGGGTTAGCCGGGCAATCGCCCGACTCGAGAGACGGCTGAAAATACGGCTCTTCAACCGGACGACCCGTGCCGTTTCCCTGACTGAAGAGGGTCGACGGTTCTACGAGCAGGTCATGCCGCACTTAAGGGGAATGGAGGAAGCGGCCGCAGCCGCGACAGGAGGCGGCGCGACCGTGCGTGGGAAGCTGCGAATCAATCTCGATCCGGCTTTTTTGCGTACCGTTTTGGGCCCGAAGCTCGACGAATTCATGGATGTGCATCCTGAACTTGAACTCGAGTTCATTGCACGAGATCAACTTGGCGACCTCATCATGGACGGCTTCGATCTGGCCTTGCGATTTGGCGAACCGCGCTCATCCAGTCTGATTGCGCGAAAGCTTCTGGACACCGCGGTTGTCACCGTTGCAGCACCTTCGTACCTCGCTCGCCGGGGGCGGCCAGCGGAGCCTCAAGAACTGGGTCTCGGTGTACACCGGTGTATCGAATTCCGGAACCCGGAAACCGGCAAGCCGTATCCGTGGGAGTTTCATCGCAAGCGCAAAAGGCTGGTTGTCGAAACGAATGGACGGCTTACGGTGAATGATCCGAGCGCACTCCTCAATGCGTGTCTGGCCGGCTCCGGCGTCGCGCAGATGCTTCTGCTCGGAGCCGAGCCTCTGATTCGGGAGGGACGGCTCGTCAACCTGTTCCCAGACTGGCCGGATGAGCGTTTCCCGCTCTATGCGTACCATCCATCGCGGCACCACGTGCCGGCCAAGACAAGGATATTTCTCGACTTTATCGTCGCTTTGACGAGTACGTGAATATCCGGCGCGGGCGCGCCTTTATCCGTCAGGCACGCCCCTCCTGAAATTTGCTTCAAACTTTTATAACGGAGGCCTGATAGATCTCGTCGACCGACTTCTCCAGCGTCGCGTCGAACTCGCTGTCGCTCATCGATTTCTTGAGTTCGTTGATCAAAGCCCTGGAGAAGCTGGCGATCATGCCATGATTGGTAGCGAGCCGTTCGCACGCGTCGGCTCGCGTGTAGCCTCCGGAAAGCGCGACTACCCGCGTGACGCGCGGGTGCTCGATCAGTGGACGATAGAAGTCGGCTACGTCAGGGATGGTCAGCTTGAGCATCACACGGCTGCTCTCCGGCAAGGCGTCGAGACCTTTGGTCAGTTCCGCGAGGAGAGTGGCTTCCGCTCCTGCCTTGTCGGGACTCTTGATCGAAACCTCGGGTTCCAGTATCGGCATGAGGCCGTGCGCCTCGATCTGCGCTGCCAGCGAGAACTGCTGGTTCACAATGGCAGCGATACCGTCTAGCGAATTCAGGTTGATGACCGAGCGCATCTTGGTGCCGAAGATACCGAGCTTCACTGCCCGATCGAGCAACTCGCCCAACCCAGGTATCGGCTTCATCAGTTGCACACCGTCGGCTTCGGCTTCCAGCCCCTTATCGACCTTCAGGAAGGGCACGACGCCGCGATCCTCCCACAGGAACGTTGGGACCGGTTTCCCCAGTGCCTGACCGTCCATGGTAGCTTCGAACAGAATGGCTCCAATGATCTTGTCCCCGGTAAAAGCGGGCGCCGTGATGATGCGCACGCGCATCTCGTGTATCAGTTTGAACATCTCCGCGTCAGAGCTGTACGCGCTCTCCGGAATGCCATAAAGCCGTAGTGCGCCAGGGGTCGATCCGCCGCTTTGATCCAAGGCGGCAAAAAATCCCTGTTTTTCAGTCACTTGCGTCAGCATCTTGTCATTTGCCACGACAGTCTCCCGTTCGACAACCGAATATTGGACCAGGCACTTCTGGTCTGAATCAACTGCGTTCAATATATTCTAAATCCATGGCGCGATGGCATGGATGCAGATGTCGACCTTCGCGCAGAGGCGGTCGTGGGGTCTGCACCGGGAACGCCATGGCGTGATGTTACCGGTATCTGTCGATTACGCCACTGGTTGACCGTGCATGAGAACGGGACAATGCGTTGCAATGATCCACGCACAAGGAGCCTTGCATGTCCCCTGTCTCGTCCGTACCGGCTGCCGACAGCGCCGCAGCGCTTGCCCACTTCAGCGCGTCGTTGGCATTCGAAACCGATTGCGCCGACGTCCACGCGGCACTCGCGAGCGATGACCCACGTTCGGTCGATTTCGTACTGCTCGACGTGCGCAGCCCCGCGCGTTTCTCGCGCGGCCATGTACCGGGCGCAGTGAATCTTCTGCACGGCAAAATCGTCGCGTCGAAGCTCGGCGAGTATCCGCCCGATACGCTCTTCGTCACCTATTGTGCGGGCCCTCATTGCAACGGAGCAACGCGCGCCGCAATCAGGCTCGCCCAGCTCGGTCGCCCTGTGAAGGTAATGATTGGCGGCATTGCAGGCTGGCTCGACGAGGGTTTCCAGCTGGCTATTGCCAATGAGGAGTGACCTCGGTGCGACAAATCGTGAGCTGTTAACGGCCTCTGCCGGCACATGGGGCAGGGGAACGTTGTCACCTTGTTTTCCCGTAAAGCGCTATCGATCGCAAAAGCGCTATTGAGCGGGGACACAGGAGCCTTGATTGTCGCGATGCGTCGTGCGCGGGTAAGTGGCGTAACCCCGAATCTCCGGTAACATCACGCCATGCACAATCATCTCGTAGTCGCGCTGGTGTACGACCGGCTCTGCACTTTTGAATTCGGTTGCGTGACCGAACTGTTCGCGCTCGAGCGTCCGGAACTCGGCGTCGATTGGTACCGCTTCGCGGTGTGCGCGAGCGAACCCGGGCCGATCCGCGCGGCAGGTGGCATCACCGTTACGGCGCCATATGCGCTGAAGATGCTCGACCGGGCGGACACGATCGTCGTTCCCGGCTGGCGCGACGCGGACGAATTGCCGCCTGAAGCGCTGCTAAAGAAGATTCGCGCCGCCTACAAGCGCGGCGCGCGCCTCTGTTCGATCTGCTCCGGCGTGTTCGTACTGGCTGCCGCGGGCGTGCTGGACGGCAAGACCGTCACCACGCATTGGCGCTATGCCGAAAAATTGCAGCAGCGCTACCCGTCATTACGCGTGCAGCCGGACGCGCTGTATGTCGACGAGAGCCAGATCATCACCTCGGCGGGATCGGCCGCGGGGCTCGACATGCTGTTGCACCTGGTGCGGCGCGATCATGGCAGCGCGGTGGCGAACCGGGTCGCGCAGCGGCTCGTGGTGCCGCCGCATCGCGAGGGCGGCCAGGCGCAGTTCGTGCCGCGCCCGATGCCACAGGACGAAGGCGGGCGCCTCGCGAAGCTGATGGACTGGGTGCGCGAGCATCCGGCCTTGCCGCACACCTTACGCTCGCTGGCCGAGCGCGCAGCGATGAGCCCGCGCACGCTGCAGCGGCAGTTTCACGATGCCACCGGAATGGCACCTTACGAATGGCTGGTGCGTGAACGGGTGGCGATCGCCCGCGAACTGCTGGAAGCGCCATCGCCCGTGCCGATGGTGCGCGTCGCGGAGTTGGCGGGTTTTGGCTCAGAGGAGTCGCTGCGGCGGCATTTCAGGCGCATCGCGTTGACGAGCCCGGGCGCGTATCGCAAGAAATTCGGCACGCAGGACGCGGTGGCATAAAGAGACTGCACGGCAGAGGTTTTCACAGGGCGTCACGCGCCGCGTGATAGTCGTGTCGACGCGCGCCGCATCGGTTCGCGCGATTGCCGAATTTCTGTCAGCATCACGGCCAGCGTGCGGGTCGATCCACGTCGACTCTGAACCCTTCCACGCCTGCGCTGCGGCGCTTATCATCAGCAGTTGTGCACGGTTGTTCCTCGTCCGAAAGCGTTTCCCGCCCATCCGCTTTGAGAAAAACACCCGCCCATGCAAAACATCTTCGATTACCCGGCCTTCCTGTTCATCCTTTCGTTTGTTGTAATGTGGCTGGCCGCGCGCATCGGCGCGTCGGTGTTGCGGCGCTTCAGGAGCATCGAGGAGGATGCGCGCGACGACTTCGGTGTGATCGAGGCGGCGACGCTGACCCTGCTCGCGTTGATCATCGGCTTCACGTTCTCGATGGCGGTGGCCCGCTACGATCAACGCAAGAATTACGAGGAAGAAGAGGCGAACGCAATCGGTACTGAATACGTTCGCGCCGACCTGCTACCCGCCGCGGACGCGGCCACCGTGCGCGGTCTGCTGAAAACCTATCTCGACGAACGTGTGCTGTTCTACACCACGCGCGATGACGACGAACTCGCGAGAGTCAACGCCGAGACAGAGCGCCTGCAGGCGGCGATGTGGTCGTCGATAAAGAACGTCGCTGCCGCGCAGCCAACGCCAGTGACCGCGCTAGCCGTTTCCGGCATGAACGACGTGCTCAATACCCAGGGCTATACGCAGGCGGCGTGGTGGAATCGCATTCCTGCCGCGGCGTGGGCGTTGATGGTGGTCATCGCCGTGTGCGCGAATCTGCTGGTGGGCTACGGCGCGCGCGGTTTGAAGGCGGGAGCGGGGCTGTTGCTGATCGTGCCTCTGGTCGTGTCGCTGGCGTTCGGATTGATTGCCGATATCGACAGCCCGCGTGGCGGCGAGATTCGCGTCAAACCACAGAATCTCCACGCACTGGTCGATTCGATTCGCCCACGTTGATCCAGGATTGATTACTGAGCCGTACCGAGGAGGACAGCCATGCTCGACATCGCGCACACCATTGCCAGCTTCAACGCGGGACGCGACCCCGAACGGCTCGCCATGAAATACACGCTTATGCGTGCTTCACCGTTCGTGTTTCTGCGCGGTACGTGCCATCTGTTTTATGCCCGCCTGCCGCGCGACAAGGTGCTCGACGATGCGCCGCCGGTGTGGATCTGCGGCGACATGCATCTGGAAAATTTCGGCAGCTACAAGGCCGACAACCGCCTGATCTATTTCGACAACAACGACTTCGACGAGGCCTGCCTCGCGCCCAATCTTTACGAACTGGTGAGGCTGCTGACGAGCGTGCTGATTGGCGCGAGCGATCTCAAGCTGAGTCGCGCGCAGGCGCTTGCGCTCTGCCACACCGCGGTCGATTCGTACGGCGCGGCACTGGCCTTCGGCAAGTCGCGCTGGATCGAGGCGGAGACCTCGGTCGGCATGGTGCGCGATCTGTTCGACGCGCTGGCCAGCCGTTCGCGCGCCGCGCATCTGGACCGGCGCACCGTCCTCAAGGGCAAGACTCGCGTGCTGAAAGTGGACGGCAAGAAAGCATTGCCGGTCGGCGACGAAGCACGCGCCGCGGTCACGGCGTTCATGCAGAAGTTCGCTGCCGGCGAGCCCAATCCGGCGTTCTATCGCATCATCGACGTGGCACGGCGGATCGCCGGCACCGGCAGTCTGGGGGTGGACCGCTACGTGATTCTGGTCGAGGGCAAGGGCCCGCCCGACGGCAACTATCTGATCGATCTGAAAGAGGCGCTGCCTTCTTCGGTGACCCCGCGTGTGCGCACGCCACAGCCGAAATGGCAGAGCGAGGCGCAGCGTGTCGTTGAAATCCAGCGCCGCAATCAGGCGGTCTCGCAGGCGTTTTTGCATGCGGTCGACTTCAATCAGCGTTCGTATGTGTTGCGCAGTCTGCAGCCATCGGAAGACCGGGTGGCGCTGAGCGGCTGGGACGGCAAGCTGCCACGGCTCGAAGAAGTGATCAACAGCATGGCCGAACTGAGTGCGTGGGCGCACTTGCGCAGCGGCGGCCGGCAGAAGTCGTCGATTGCAGATGATCTGATCGCATTCGGCAATCGTAAGGACTGGCAATTGCCGTTGATCGAACTCGCGACGCAGTGTGAGGCGCAGGTGGCGACAGACTGGAAAGCGTACTGTGCGGCCTATGATGCCGGCGCATTCAACGGGCCGTGAGGCGGTGAGGCTGGCCGCGCGGAGCGCGCCGCGCAAGCCATCCCTCTCCAGACAAACCCTGATTGCTCCGTTGAATCCGCCGCTGCTATCGTTCGCTGGTCCCTGTGGAAGCGCTTCCACTTCCACCTCCAGGCGGGTTCCAGACAGTTTCTACATCGACTTCCGCCGTCCCCGATTCAACGACCTCAGCGCAGGAGAATCCGTGGCAAACGACGCATCCACAGTATCCGACGCACGCCCCCCAGCAGTTTCCAACGACCTGCTCGCCGATCCCTTCACCCCGCCCGCCGACTCCACGCTGTGGCGCACGAACTTCCTGCTCGGCGCCGCCACCGCTTCGTATCAGATCGAAGGCGCGGTGAACGAAGACGGCCGCCTGCCGTCGATCTGGGACACCTTCTCTGCGACGCCCGGCAAGGTGCTGGCCGGCGACACCGGCGCGGTGGCCTGCGATCACTATCATCGCTGGGAAGCGGACGTCGATCTGCTGACCTCGCTCGGGCTCGAAGGCTATCGGCTCTCGGTCGCCTGGCCACGCGTCACGGACGCCGCCGGCAAGCCCAATCGCAAGGGTCTCGACTTCTACAAACGCCTGCTGGCGCGCCTGAAAGAGAAGGGCATTCAGACCTTTGTCACGCTGTATCACTGGGACTTGCCGCAGCATCTGGAAGATCGCGGAGGCTGGCTCAATCGCGACACCGCGTACCGTTTCGCCGATTATGCCGACCTGATCAGCCGCGAACTGGCCGGCATGGTCGACGCATGGGCGACCCTCAACGAGCCGTGGTGCTCCGCGTATCTCGGCTACGGCAACGGCCATCATGCGCCGGGGCTGGCCGATGGACGCTTTGCGACCCAGGCGATGCATCATCTGCTGCTCGCGCATGGCCTCGCGATACCCGTGTTGCGCGCCAACGATCCGGCTTCGCAAAAGGGCATCGTCGCCAATATCGGCCGCGGCACAGCCGATAGCGACAGCGCCGCCGATCGGCGCGCCGCGCATCTGTTCGAAGTTCAGCACAACGCGTGGATTCTCGATCCGCTGCTCAAAGGTGAGTATCCGCAAGACCTGTTCGAACTGTGGCCTGGCACCGAGCCACTGGTGCTGGACGGCGACATGCAGACGATTGCCGCGCCGCTCGATTTCCTCGGCATCAACTATTACTTCCGCACCAATGTTGCGAGCGACGGCGCGCGTGGCTTCCGGGACGTGCCGCTCGAAGGCGTCGAGCGTACGCAGATGGGCTGGGAGGTTTATCCCGACGGCCTGCGCGATCTGCTGATCGGCTTCAACCGTACATACGCAAACCTGCCGCCGATCTACATTACCGAAAACGGCATGGCGTCGGATGACAAGGTGGTCGACGGCCGGGTCGACGATACGCAGCGCATCTCGTTCCTCAAGCGCCATTTCTCCGCTGTCGATCAGGCGATCAAGGCAGGTGTCGACATTCGCGGTTATTTTCTGTGGTCGCTGATGGATAACTTCGAGTGGGCGTTCGGTTACGAGCGGCGCTTTGGCATCGTACACATCGACTACAGTACCCAGAAGCGCACAGTCAAACGTAGCGCGGAATGTGTGGCGAAGTTTTTGAAGGAGCGTCAAGCACGGATCTGATTGCAGGCAAAAGCTGGTTTGTCTACCGACTTGAAACACGGGCGCAACGCCTATTGGAGACGGAATGAACAGCAGAAAAATGGTCTTGCGAGGTGTCGTTGCGGCACTGGCGTTGTACGGCGTCGTCGCGCATGCGGAGCCCTTGAAGGCCAACGTGATTCACTGGTGGACCTCGGGCGGCGAATCGGCCGCGATCCGCCAGTTCGCCGATGCGTATAACAAGGCCGGCGGCCAGTGGGTCGATAACGCGGTGGCCGGCGCCGATCAGGCGCGCTCTACCGCGATCAACCGGATTGTGGGCGGCGATCCACCCACGGCTGCGCAGTTCAATACGTCGAAGCAGTTTCACGACCTGATCGATCAGGGCCTGCTGAATAACGTCGACGATGTCGCCGCGAAAGAGAACTGGAACAGCGTGTTCCCGCAGTCGATCATCGACAGCATCAAGGTGAAGGGTCATTACTATGCCGCGCCGGTCGATATCCACATGCCGGCCTGGTTCTTCTATTCGAAGCCGGTGTTCCAGAAGGCCGGCATTACCGGCGAGCCGAAGAGCTACGACGAGTTCATCGCCGATCTCACCAAACTGAAAGCCGCGGGCGTGATCCCGCTGGCGCTCGGCGGGCAGCCGTGGCAGGAGAAAATCACCTTCGACGCGGTGCTCGCCGACGTCGGCGGTCCCGATCTTTACATGAAGGTGTATCGCGATCACGACACCAATGCGGTCAAGTCCGATGCATTCAAGAAGGTGCTGACGTCGTTCAAGCGCCTGCATGATTTTGTCGATCCCGGTTCGCCAGGGCGCAACTGGAACGACGCCACCGCCCTCGTGATTTCCGGCAAGGCGGGGGTACAGATCATGGGCGACTGGGCCAAGGGAGAATTCTCGGCGGCCAATCAGACGGCCGGTAAAGAGTTCGGCTGCTTCCCTGGCTTCGGTCCGCACTCTCCGTATCTGGTGGCGGGCGACGTATTCGTGTTCCCGAAAACCGACAACGCCAACGCGATCAAGGCGCAGAATCTGCTTGCCACGGTGATGACCTCGCCGTCCGCGCAAGCCGCATTCAGCGCGAAGAAGGGCTCGATTCCCATTCGTCCCGATGTGGATGCCAGCGGTCTCGACATCTGCGCGAAGGAGGGCATCGCGATCATGAAAGACAAGTCGCGTCAGTTGCCGAATCCCGAGATGCTGCTCTCGCCTGACACGCAGGGCGCGCTGATCGACGTCGTCACCAACTTCTGGAACAAGAACCAGTCGGTCGACGACGCGCAGAAAGCGTTTGCCAGCGCGCTGAAGAGCTAGGCGCCGCGATGCACGCGCTCAAGCTGCCGGCCGCCGGCTCAACGCCACGCAAAAAGCCGCGCAAAAAGCCGCTTAAAAAGCGTTTGCCGGTGGCGGCCTGGTTGGCGTTGTTGCCGATGGTCCTGACCGTCGTGTTCGCGTATCTCGGCACGATGGTCTGGACCGCGCGCGTGTCGCTCAGCAACTCGCGCACGTTTCCCTCCGGCGACTTCGCGGGCTTCACGCAATACGCGCGGCTTTTCAACAACGACCGCTGGCTGCTGTCGCTGCAAAACATCGTGATCTATGGCGCGTGTTTCATTGTCGCGTGCATGGTGATCGGATTGCTGCTGGCGATTTTCATCGACCAGCGCGTGGTGGCCGAAGGCGCATTGCGCACGGTGTTTCTCTATCCGTATGCGATGTCGTTCGTGGCAACCGGCCTTGTCTGGCAGTGGATGCTCAATCCCGAACTGGGCGCCCAGGCGGTGCTGCACAAGCTCGGCTTCGTGCATGCGCGCTTCGACTGGATCGTCGATCAGGACTGGGTGATCTACACGATCGTGATCGCGACGGTCTGGCAGGCGTCGGGACTGGTGATGGCGCTGCTGCTGGCCGGTTTGCGCGGGATCGACGACGAACTGTGGAAGGCCGCGCGCATCGACGGCATTCCGCGCTGGCGTGTGTATGCGAGCATCGTCGTGCCGATGCTCGGGCCGTCGCTGTCTACCGCGTTCGTGCTGCTCTTCGTGATGGTCGTGAAGCTCTACGACGCCGTGGTGGCAATGACGCAAGGCGGCCCCGGCACGGCGAGCGAAGTGCCCGCGAAATTCATCATGGACTATCTGTTCGGTCGCGCGAATATCGGTCTCGCGTCCGCGGCGTCGATGGTGCTGCTGGCCACCGTACTGGCGATTCTCGCGCCGTTCTTCTACGCCCGCAGCCGCGCAGCGTGGCGCAAGGAGGTCTGATGAACACGCTCAGTTCGCCACTGAAAGGCGGCACGCAAAGCCGCGCGCGCCGCCGCCGGCACGCATTCACGCCTGCCCGTCTGGGCGTCTACGCGTTTCTGCTCACGGCCGCACTATTTTTCCTGCTGCCGCTGTATGTCATGCTCGTCACCTCGGTCAAGCCGATGAGCGAGATTCGCCTCGGCAATCTGCTGGCGTTGCCCACCCATTTCACGCTCGACGCGTGGAGCGCCGCCTGGCAATCCGCCTGTACAGGGCTCGATTGCAATGGCATTCAGGTCGGCTTCTGGAATTCGGTGCGCATTGTCGTGCCGAGTACGGTGCTGTCGATCCTGATCGGCGCGGTGAACGGCTATGCGCTGTCGTTCTGGCGCCCACGCGGCGCCGGCCTGCTGTTCGGCGTGCTGCTGATGGGCGCCTTCATTCCGGTGCAGGTGATGGTCTACCCGCTCGTGCGCGTGCTGGCGAGCATGCATCTGTTCAGTTCGCTGCCCGGCATCGTGGTGATTCACACGATCTTCGGCATGCCGGTGATGACGCTGCTATTCCGCAATTACTACGCCTCGATTCCGCAGGAATTGTTCAAGGCCGCGCGTATCGACGGCGGCGGCTTCTGGCGGATCTTCATGCAACTGATGCTGCCGATGTCGGTGCCGATCATTGTCGTCGCGATCATCATGCAGGTGACGGGCATCTGGAACGACTTCATTCTCGGCCTCGTGTTCGCGGGCACAAAAAACCTGCCGATGACGGTTCAACTGAATAACATCATCAATACGACCACGGGCGAGCGGCTCTATAACGTCAATATGGCGGCAACCATTCTGACCTCCATGGTGCCGCTGGCGATCTACTTCATTTCGGGCCGCTGGTTTGTGCGCGGCATTGCGTCTGGCGCCGTCAAGGGATAGGGCATAACGCATGACAAACCTCGCTAACGTGGCAGATGCAGGGGAGCTGGCCGGGGCCGGCGCCGTGGCGGACACGGCGGGCCTGACGAAGCCTGCCAACGTCTCGGTGCGCAATCTGAAGATCCAGTTGGGCGCGAACACCGTGATCGAAAATCTCGATCTCGACGTGCGCGCGGGCGAATTTGTCGTGTTGCTCGGGCCGTCCGGCTGCGGTAAATCCACCTTGTTGCACAGCATTGCGGGCCTGATCGATGTCACCGACGGCAGCATCGAGATCGCAGGCGAAGACATGACATGGGCCGATCCGAAAGACCGCCGGATCGCCCTGGTGTTCCAGTCGTACGCGCTGTATCCGACCATGAGCGTCGAGCGCAATCTGTCGTTCGCATTGCGCATCAACGGCACGCCAAAAGCGGAAATCGCGCGGCGTGTGGCGCGGGCCTCCGAGATGCTGCAACTCGGGCCGCTACTCAAGCGCAAACCGGCGCAACTGTCCGGCGGGCAACGACAGCGCGTGGCGATCGGCCGCGCGATCGTACGGGAAGCCGATGTGTTCCTGTTCGACGAGCCGTTGTCGAATCTGGACGCCAAGTTGCGCGCCGAACTGCGCCGCGAACTCAAGCAACTGCACCAGCGCCTCGGCGCGACCATGATCTACGTGACCCACGATCAGGTCGAAGCGATGACGCTCGCCACCCGCATGGCGGTGATGCGCGGCGGCGTGATCCAGCAGTTCGGCACACCGGCCGAAGTCTATGCGCGGCCGAACAATCTGTTTGTCGCGACCTTCCTCGGTTCGCCGGCCATGAATGTGCTCAAGGGCAAGCTGGAGCGGCACGACAGCTCGCTATATTTTCGCACCGCAGACTGGCGGTTCGACGTGTCCGCTTACCCGTTCAAAAGCACGCCCGCGGACGGCTTGCCTTGCACGCTCGGTGTGCGGGCCGAAGACGTGCACGTCGGCGAGGGCATGAGCGAGCGTGCGAATGTTTCGCTGATTGAGCCGATGGGCAACCACCGCGTTATCTGGCTCGACTATCATGGAGAGCAAATCGCGTCGATAGATCAGACGAAAACGCCGGTGGGGGTAGGTGACGTGGCGGCATTTTCGTTCGACGGCGCGCATATTTCGCTGTTCGACGAAGCAGGCGGTGCTCGCCTGTAGCATCTCTGGCGTTGAGCGGGCGGGGGGCGGCGGCGAGCAGCACGGGCAATAACAGCAAGGTCTGACGGAGAACCGTGTGGCAACACTCAAGGATGTCGCGGCACTGGCCGGTGTGGGGATGTCGACTGCGTCGCGGGCCATTTCCGGCAAGGGACCCATTTCAGCCGATGCCGCCGCGCGCGTGAAGGCGGCCATCGAAGCACTGAATTTTCGCCCGTCATCGATTGGCCGGGCAATGGCGACGCAGTCGCTCGGCATGATCGGCATCTTCGTGCCGACTTTTTTCGGCTCGTACTACGGCACGATTCTCAAGCAGACCGACACCGAACTGCGTGCGGTGCGCCGCCATGTGGTGGTCGCGACGGGCTGCGGAGAGGTCTCGCCACGCGAGCAGGCGATCGAGGCGGTGCGTTTTCTGATTGGCCGCGACTGCGACGGCGTAGTGGTCATCAGTCACGATCTGCACGACGAAGACCTGATCATGCTGCATCAGATGCACCCGAAGATGGTGTTTCTGAATCGCGCCTTCGACCAGTTGCCGGAGGCGTCCTTCTGCGCCGATCACCGGCGCGGCGGTGAACTGGCGGCGCGCACGCTGCTCGATCATGGGCATCGGGAAATTGCGGTGATTTCCGGGCCGTTTACCTCCTCGGACAATCAGATCCGGCTCGAAGGCTTTTTCGCCGAACTCTTGCGCGCGGGAATTGCACGTGACGATGTCACGCTGATCGAATCGGACTTCTCGCCGGAAGGCGGTTACGCCGCCGCGCAGAAGCTGCTCGATTCGAAGTGCCGCTTCACGGGCCTCTTTTGCGCGAACGACACCATGGCGGTGAGCGCGCTGGCGCGCTTTCATCAGGCAGGCATTGCCGTGCCGGACGAACTCTCGGTGATCGGCTACGACGATGACTACTCGGCCGCTTATGCCGCGCCCGGGCTGACGTCGGTGCATATTCCAACGGCCGAACTGACGCAGAACGCGGTGCGCTGGCTGATCAACCAGTGCTACCGGACCTCGTGGGAGATCTTCCGCGAGTTTCCGGTGAGCGTGACGATGCGCGAGTCGGTAGGGCCGGCGCCCGGCGCGGCGGGTGCCATGGGCAAACCGGGGCGGCGCAGTGTTTCGTAGCCGGTGGCGGGGCGTTTATCAGGTGCCGCTGCGCAGAGACTGTTCGTAGCGCAGGCGCGCTTCCTCATCGAGGCGCGTGTCTTCGAGTTCCTGTAGCACGGCTTCGAGATCGATCGGCGTGGTGTCCACTTCAACCCGGCCAGTCAGCTTGGCGTCGACGTGCAACGCGCCCGCCTCGAACAACGCCCAGATTTCCTTGCCGTAACTGGCGTCGAGCAGTGCGGGCGCAAAACGGCCGAAATACGCGGCCAGATTGTTCACGTCGCGTTCCAGCATGGCCGGCGCTTCGAGATTGCCGGCGGCATCCACGGCTTGCGGCAGGTCGATGATGACCGGGCCGTCGGCGGCCAGCAGGATGTTGTATTCGGACAGGTCGCCGTGAATCACGCCGGCACACAGCATGCGCACCACCTGGTTGAGCAGCAGCGCGTGCAATTCGAGCGCGCGCGCCTCGCTCATGTCCACGTCGTTCAGACGCGGCGCGACGTTGCCTTCCGCGTCGGTCACCAGTTCCATCAGCAACACGCCGTCGGTGCAGATAAAGGGCTGCGGTACGCGCACGCCCGCATTGGCGAGCTGGAACAGCGCGTCGACTTCCGCGTTCTGCCAGGCCTGTTCCTGCACCTCACGGCCGTAGCGGCTGCCTTTTTCCATCGCGCGTTGTTGGCGGCTGTTCTTGACCTTGCGGCCTTCGCGATACGACGCGGCCTGACGGAAACTGCGCTGTTTGGCGTCCTTATAGACTTTCGCGCAGCGCGTGGACTCGCCGCTGCGCACGACGTAGACCGTGGCTTCCTTGCCGCTCATCAGTTGGCAAATGACTTCGTCGATCAGGCCTTCTTCGACCAGCGGCAGCAGACGTTTCGGGGTTTTCATGTGGCCACCCGGAAACGGTGGGCGGCGAGGCGGCCAAGCGTGGCCCGGCCATGCTTGGCCGGTTGCGAGGAAAGGTGGGGCGGGATTCGGGTCATGCCGGATTATACGGGGTGTGGCCAACCTTGCCGGAAAGCGGATGCTCCGCGCCATCGATCCTTTCAACGTCCCGTAACGCCCTTGTAATGAAGCGCAACAGTGTTTTGCGGTTTTCCCTCATTTAATACGCATCGCAATCGCGTAAACTCGCGGTAACAATTTGTTACGGGGTATGAGATGTTGGCCGTGTTTATCATCGCCTGTCCGATCTGCATTGCTGCGTTGTTCGGTTTTGCCCGACACGTGGATCCGCTGACAGGACAGCTCAAACGTTAAATCCACAAGCCGGCCAGTCTGGCCGCGTCGTCTGAATAGCGGTTGGTTTCAGGTGGTTCCGTTTGGGCGTCTCGTTGCTCGAACCTTGCCTTTATGTGCCATCTCACGGCACGATGCGCGATAACCTACGAGTGGGGTTTCATCGCGCATGCGAGATTTTCTGGCAAGTATTGCTTCGCGCTTCAGCGTCCTGAAAGGCGTCCTTCCGTTGAGCCGTGGCGGGGCGGCGCGTGATGCGCTGGCCGGCGTGCAGCTTGCGTCGATGGATATTCCGCAGGTGCTCGGCTATGCGCGTATCGCGGGCATGCCTGCCGTGACGGGGCTGTACACCGTCTTCCTGCCGCTCATCGCGTTTGCGTTTTTCGGCGCGTCGCGCCATCTGGTCGTCGCGGCGGATTCTGCCACCGCGACTATTTTCGCCAGCCGCCTGTCGACCATGGCGCCAACTGCAAGCGCCGACTATGCGGCGCTCGCAGCGATGGTCGCCTTGCTCACGGCCACGCTGCTGCTCGTCGCGCGGATCTTCAAACTCGGTTTTCTCGCCGACTTTCTGTCGCGCACGGTGCTGGTCGGCTTTCTTGCCGGGGTGGGTGTGCAGGTCGGCATCGCCATGCTCGGCGATATGTTCGGCTTGCACGAGCACGCCGCGCGCAGCGTCGATCAGCTGGCTCTCGTGATCCGCGAGTCGGCGCAGATCAATCTGCCGACACTCGGCATCTCGCTGCTGGTGGTCGTCGCCATTCTGGCGTGCAAGCGCTTTCTGCCGCGCGCGCCGGTGCCGCTGATCGCGGTGGTGGCGGGTATCGCCGCCAGCGACGTGTATGGTTTCGCGGCGCACGGAATTGAGATACTCGGGCCGGTGGCGGGTGGGCTGCCGCCGCTGCGTGTACCGTCGGTGACGTGGCAGCAGATGCAGGATCTGTTGCCGGTGGCGGCCTCGTGCTTCGTGATGATCGTCGCGCAAAGCGCTGCCGCGAGCCGTGTCTTCGCCGAGCGCTATCACGAACCGGTCGACACCAATGCCGACCTGCTGGGTCTTGCGGCCGCCAACGCCGCGGCCGCGTTCACGGGCGCGTTCGTCGTCAACGGCAGTCCGACGCAGACCGCCATGGCCGATCGTGCCGGCACCCGCAGCCAGTTCGCGCAACTCGTGTTCGCGGTGGTGGTGGTCGCGGTGTTGCTGTTTTTCAGCCGTTTTTTGCAGTACTTGCCGCACTGCATTCTGGCCAGCATCGTGTTTACGATCGCCGTTGGCCTGGTCAATCTGAAGTCGCTGTTTTCGATTCGCCGCGAGAGTCCAGGCGAATTTGCGCTGGCCGTGTTCACGGCAGCGGCCGTGGTGCTGATCGGCGTCGAACACGGCATCCTCGTGGCGGTGGCGCTGTCGCTGCTAAGGCATGTGCGGCACAGTTACCGGCCGCACACCATGATTCTCGCGCCCGGCGAAGACGGCATGTGGGTGCCGGTGCCCGCCGTGCCCGGTCTTCAGACCGCGCCGGGCCTGATCGTCTACCGTTTCGGCGCCGATCTCTTCTATGCGAATGACCATTTTTTCGTCGACGATACGCGCCGCCTGGTCGATCACGCGCCAGACGCGGTGCGCTGGTTCGTGATCGACGCGAGCGCGATTACCGACCTCGATTATTCGGCGGCGCGCTCGGTCGGCGAACTGTGCGAGAACCTGAAGCACGGCGGCATCGGGGTGATTTTCGCGCGCGTGAACCAATATTTGCGCGCGGATATGGATCGGCACGGCATCACGCCGATCGTCGACGCGAGCTGCATTTTCAGTACCTTGCATGAGGCGCTGCGCACCGCTGGCATAGAGAAGCCGCACAAGCACGTGAAAGACGCGCCATAGCGGCACGGCTTCACAGGCATGCTAGCGTGCTTCAGCCGTGTGGCTCGTCGTCGTAGGCGAAAAAATGGCCGATAAAGAAACACGCGCCGGCGCAGGCGGCGCCAAGCACGGCCACCGTGTAAGCGAGCGCGGTGCCGTGCCAGAGACTGCCGAACCATTGATGAATCTGCGCCGCGAACACCGCGGCGTTGCCGCCGATCCGCTGCAATTCGATCTGATAGCGCGGGTCGGCGATGCCGTACATGGAGACGGCACTGTCCTGACCCGGCGCCGCCGCGTAGATGATCAGCGCGGCGATCAGACTGGCGAGCAGCACGATAACGGCCGCCAGATAGAGACGCTTCTGCAATGGCGAGCGCCTGGTCGCCGGATTCAGGTTTTTACCACCGCTCATTGTGTTTGCGTATCCGCCGGGTCGTCACCGCGACAGTATCGCAGAGCGGCGCGCGCGTTAAGTCACGGCTAGCTTATCGAGGTCAGCAGCTTCAGACCGGCAACGCCGAACACGATGGCGAGCGAGCCATCGAGCCAGCGCCGGATCGCGACATAAATGCGCCGCGCGGACGTGGTGGAGAACAGCACGGCATAGCTGGTGAACACGCTTAGGCCGATACACATGCAGCCGAGCACCACCGGCGCCGTGTGCGATGCGCCGCCCGCAGGCGACACTGCCAGCGAAACGATCGAGAGCCACACCAGAATGGCTTTCGGGTTGGTGAGATGCAGGAGCAGGCCGCGCCGATACAGCCGCTTGAGCGGCTCGCCTTCGCGTGCGGTGCGGGTGGGCAGTTTTTCGGTGCTGAACGCGGAGCGTGCGGATTTGACGCCGAGCCACAGCAGATACAGCCCACCGGCAACCTTGATCGCCGCGAGGCATTCCGAGTAAGTGGCGAGTACCGCCGACAAACCCAGCGACGCCAGCAATGCCCAGAAGAACGAACCCGACACCACGCCGAGCGCGAAGGTCAGCGCGGACTTTCTGCCCGCACTCATGGCCAGCGACATGATCGCGAGGTTGCTCGGCCCTGGGCTCGCCGTGCCGACGAAGTAGGCGCTATAGGCGATCAGGACATCGGCGGTGAGAAAGGTGCTGGCGGTCATGGGGGATATTTCGGCGGCAAGCCGTGCCGCGCGGTGCGGCACAGGCAAAAGAGCGGATGGATGCGCGAACAACGATTCTGCCCGCCGCCGCGCGCGCGTCACAGATACAGTTGACGGCCTGCGCAGCAGCACAATCGGGCCTGTGCCGGGCACCTCAGGCATGCGCCGCGGCGCCGATGCAGTCCGCCAGCGCGTCCGCCACCGCCTGCCGGCTATGGCGCGGGCGCTGTACCAGGCCGATTTCGCGGTGAAACGTCGCGTCGCCGAGGTCCAGCGCGGCGACTTTGGCGGGCCATTTGCCGAGCCCCGCCGTGTTCGGAATCAGCGCCACGCCGATGCCACGCGCCACCAGTTGCGCGATGCCCTGCAATTCGTCGAGTTCGATCACGTCCTGCACGTTCAGCCGCGCCCGCCGCAAAAAGCGGTCGACCAGTCTGCCGCCGAACGAGCCGCGGTCGTAGCGGATAAACGGCTCGCTTCTAAGCAAATCTCGCCATGACCGGTTGCCGCGCGCGAGCGCCTTGGGCACCAGCAGCACGAACGGCTCGGTGACGAGCGTGCGCCATTCGAGTTCGGAGGGCAGCGCAAACGGTGGCCGGATGATGACGGCGAGGTCGAGCTCGCCCGAATCCACTTGCCCCAGCAAACCCAGCGATACGCCGGGAACCACGCGCATTCGCCAGCCGGGGCGGTCGTTTCGAAAGCGGGCCAGCGCGTCCGCGAGAAACGACACCTGGGCGGACGCAATCGCGCCCACCCGCAGCATGCCGCTTTCCGCCGCGACCGCGCCGCGCTCCGAAAGCCGCGCATAGAGCGTCATCATTTCTTCGGCGAGCGCGAGCGTTTCGCGGCCAGCGTCGTTGAGCGTGGCGGAGCGGCCGGTGCGGTCGAACAGCGCGAAACCGAGGTCCTCTTCGAGCCGCTGCATCTGCGCGCTCACGGCCGACTGCGTCAGGCCAATGCGCGCGCCCGCACCGGAAAACGTGCCGTACTGACTGACGGCGATGAAGGTTTTGAGTTCGTTGAGCATCGCGATTGATCGGTTTTGGTGTTAGTCAGATCAAATATATATCGTTTTTCACCATTTTTGGTCATGGTTAAACTGGCTCTCACGCGTCTGCTCACCTTGGATTCACCGGGGGAGCCAGGCATAAACCCACCTTCCTATCTGCGAGTTTTTCACCATGAGCGCTGCCGACACCGTCTTGCCGCCATTCCATCTGGCGTTTCCTGTTCATAGCCTCGCCGCCGCGCGCGAGTTCTACGGCGAACTGCTGGGCTGTCCGGAAGGGCGCAGCTCGCCGGAATGGGTCGATTTCAATTTCTATGGCCACCAGATCGTGGCGCATCTTTCGCCCGAGGAGTGCGGGCATCGCCAGACCAGCAAGGTCGACGGCGACGCCGTGCCGGTGCGCCACTTCGGCGCGGTGCTGTCGATGGAACAGTGGCAGGCCGCAGCGGACAAGCTGCAAAAGGCCGGCATCGACTTCATCATCCAGCCGCATGTGCGTTTCAAGGGCGAAGTCGGCGAGCAGGCGACCATGTTCTTCCTTGATCCGTCGGGCAACGCGCTGGAATTCAAGGCGTTTGCAAATATGGCGTCGTTGTTCGCGAAGTAAGTTCGCCGCTTCGGCGCATGAAAACACTCGCGAAAAGAAGCGCAACTGCATTTACATTTGCATCGCAGAAACTAAGCTAAAGGAAATGTCTCGCGCGGCGCCGCGAGACATGCCTATAACAACACCTTTAAAAGCGCTTATCTCCGCCTGCCATACGTTTGCTCTTCGCATATGAACGCAACGTTTCAGGCGGTCCATATCCTTACATTAGCCTTCCTGACAATTTAGCCATTTTCGCGCCATGCAGGCGTTGGTGCTATCGATCTAGCATAGGCACTGATTCACCGGGAGAGGCATGGCATGAGCCCCGGCGACATGTGCGCATGTCTGCCGGCATCAGCATGTCATCTGCTGACGCTGCGCGCGGCGTCCCGTCACGGCGATTCAATTCCTTACCTGCATTCTCTCGGGCGCGTTTCAATGTGGATCGTCAATGTTGCGCTAAAGCGGCCATACACGTTCATCGTGATGGCCATTCTGATCTTGCTGGCCACGCCGTTCGTGTTGCTGACCACGCCGGTCGACGTGCTGCCGGAAATCAATATTCCGGTGGTCAGCATCATCTGGACGTACACGGGTTTGTCGGCCGAAGACATGGCCAACCGGATCACGTCCGTCAATGAGCGCAGTCTGACCACGACGGTCAACGACATCGAGCACATCGAATCGCAGTCCCTGGCGGGCATCACGATTCTCAAGGTGTTCCTGCAGCCGAATGCGAACATCCAGACCGCGATCGCGCAGACGGTGGCCGTCGAACAGGCGCAGCTCAAGCAGATGCCGCCAGGCGCTACGCCACCGCTCGTGATCAGCTATTCGGCTTCGAGCATTCCGGTGATCCAGCTCGGCCTGTCGAGTCCGAAGCTCTCCGAGCAGGCGCTCAACGACACCGCCCTGAACTTCTTGCGCCCGCAACTCGTGACGATTCCAGGCGCGGCCGTGCCGTATCCATACGGGGGCAAATCGCGGCTGATCTCGGTCGACCTCGACACGCGCGCGTTGCTCGCCAAAGGCCTGACACCGTCCGATGTGGTCAGTGCGTTCAACGCGCAAAACCTGATTCTGCCGACCGGTACAGCGAAGATCGGGCCGAAGGAATACACCATCAACATGAACGGCTCGCCCGCCACGGTGGAAGGGCTCAACGATATTCCGGTGCGCACGCTCAACGGCGCGACCACGTACCTGCGTGAAGTCGCGCACGTACGCGACGGTTTCTCGCCGCAGACCAACATCGTGCGGCAGGACGGCCACCGTGGCGTGCTGATATCGATACTCAAGAACGGCAGCGCGTCGACGCTCTCGATCGTCAATACGCTGCACGCGCTGTTGCCGGCTGCGCGCGCAGCCTTGCCGCCCGATCTGAGCATCACGGCCCTGTTCGATCAGTCGGTGTTCGTCAAGGCGGCCGTGCAGGGCGTGGTGCGCGAAGCACTGGTCGCCGCCGCGCTGACAGCGGCGATGATTCTGCTGTTCCTCGGCAACTGGCGCAGCACCTGCATCATTGCGATCTCGATTCCGCTGTCGATTCTCTCGTCGCTGATTGCCCTGCATGCGCTCGGGCAGACCATCAACATCATGACGCTGGGCGGTCTGGCGCTGGCCGTCGGTATTCTGGTCGACGACGCGACGGTGACGATCGAGAATATCGAGCGGCATCTGCATATGGGCACGAATCTGCACGATGCGATTCTGGACGGCGCCGGCGAAATCGCGATTCCGGCGCTCGTGTCGACGCTCTGTATCTGTATCGTGTTCGTGCCGATGTTCTTCCTGACCGGCGTAGCGCGCTATCTGTTCGTGCCGCTCGCCGAAGCCGTGGTGTTCGCGATGCTCGCCTCGTACGTTCTGTCGCGTACGCTGGTGCCGACGTTGGCGATGCTGCTGATGGGCCACGCGCACAAGCCAAAAGCGGGCAGCAAACCGGGTCTGTTCATGCGGATCTACCACCGCTTCGACGCCGGCTTCGAACGCATGCGTGGCACGTACATCATGATTCTCAGTAGTGTGCTGGTGCGCCGCGGCGCGTTCGGCAGCATGTTCCTCGGTTTCTGCGTCATCTCGATGGGCCTCGTTTTCGTGCTCGGCGAAGATTTCTTCCCCAGCGTGGATGCCGGCGATATCCGCCTGCATATGCGTGCGCCGACCGGCACCCGCATCGAGGAAACGGCGCGTTTGGCCGACGAAGTCGAAAAGGTGATTCGCGAGGTTGTGCCGGCCAAAGAGCTGGGCACGATTCTCGACAACCTCGGCTTGCCGTATAGCGGTATCAATCTCTCGTACAGCAATGCGGGCACGATCGGCACGCTCGACGGCGAGATTCAGGTGGCCCTGAAAGAAGACCACAAGCCGACCCAGACCTACATGGACAAGCTGCGTGAGATCCTGCCGCAGCGCTTTCCGGGCGTCGAGTTCTTCTTTCAACCGGCCGACATCGTCACGCAGATTCTCAACTTCGGCCTGCCTGCCGCAGTCGATGTGCAAATTTCGGGCGCCGACCAGCAGGGTAATTTCGACATTGCCCGCAAGCTGCTGAAGCAGGTGCGGATGATTCCCGGCACGGTGGATACGCACATCCAGCAGAAGCTCGACGAGCCGGCCATCAATCTTCAGATGGATCGCACACGCTTGCAGCAACTCAACCTGAGCGCGAGCAATGTGGCGCAAAATGTGCTCATTTCCCTGTCGGGCAGTTCGCAGACCTCGCCGGGTTTCTGGTTCAACAACCGCAACGGCGTCGAGTACAACGTCGCCGTGCAAACGCCGCAGTATCAGGTTTCATCGATCGACGAACTGTTGCGCACGCCGGTCTCCGGTTCCGCCACCGGGCCCACGCAATTGCTGGGCAATCTGGTGCGCGTCGCGCCGCAGAATCAGTTCGCGGTGGTCACGCACTACAACATCCGGCCGGTGATCGATCTGTACGTGAGCGTCGAAAAGCGCGATCTCGGCAGCGTGGCGGATCAGGTCGACAAGCTCGTCGATAACGTGCGCGCGTCACTGCCGCGCGGCAGCCAGATTACGGTGCGCGGCCAGGTGCAGACCATGCGCAGTTCGTTCTTCGGTTTGGGATTGGGTGTGGCGATGGCGATCGTGCTGGTGTACCTGCTGATCGTGGTGAATTTCCAGTCGTGGGTCGATCCGCTGATCATCATCAGCGCGTTGCCCGCGGCTCTCGCGGGCATCGTGTGGATGCTGTTCCTGACCGGCACGCATCTGAGTGTGCCGGCCCTGACCGGCGCGATCATGACGATGGGCGTGGCCACCGCCAACAGTATTCTGATGGTCGCATTCGCGCGCCAGCGGCTCTCCGCCGGTGCACCGCCATTGACCGCCGCGCTCGAAGCGGGTGCAAGCCGGATCAGGCCGGTGCTGATGACGGCCTTCGCGATGATCATCGGCATGATTCCCATGGCGCTCGGTCTCGGCGAAGGCGCCGAGCAGAACGCGCCGCTTGGCCGCGCGGTGATCGGCGGCTTGCTGTTCGCCACTGTGTCCACGCTGTTCTTTGTGCCGTTGGTGTTCGCAGGCATCCATAGCCGCCTCGCGCGGCGGCGCGGCGACCACGACCGCGACGACGGCAACGGCAATGGCGACCCGAACCACGATAGCCCCGCGCCGAACCACGGCGGCGACGGCAAGCACGCGTAACGTTGAATGACGGCTGACTGAGATGACCGAAAAAACTCATGCATCGCTAGCGATTCCCTCGCGAGAAACCGAAGGCGGCCACGCATTACCGCCGCGCAGTCGGGAATGGAAACGCGCCAAACTCGCGGTCTGGATTGTGCTGGCGCTGCTCGCCATCGGCGCGTTGCGCACGGTGATCGCGGATATCATGCAAAGCCACTCGGTCGCCGAGACGACCAGGCAGAACGCCACGCAGTACGTGAACGTGGTGAGTCCGACGCAAACCGAAGGCGGCGGCAATACGCTGTTGCCGGGCACCTTGCGCGGCTACGTCGAATCGCCGATCTTTGCGCGCTCCACCGGTTATCTGCTGCACTGGTACGTCGATATCGGTGCGCGCGTGAAGCAGGGGCAACTGCTGGCCGATCTGGATACCCCGGAAATCGATCAGGAACTCGCGCAGGCATTGGCGCAGCGGCAGCAAAGCAGTTCCAGCCTCGGCCTCGCCAAAAGCTCGCTGGAACGCTGGCAGCAGCTGCGTCAACGCGATGCGGTTTCGCAGCAGGAGCTCGATGAACGGCAAAGCACGTATACGCAGGACGTCGCCAACCTCGCCGCCGCCGATGCCAATGTGCAGCGCCTGCGCCAGCTCGAATCGTTCAAACGCATCGTCGCGCCGTTCGCCGGTGTGGTGACGCAGCGTAATGTCGATGTCGGCGATCTGATCGACGCGGGCAGCGGCACGAGCCGTGCGCTGTTTGCGCTCGCGCAGTCCGACCCGTTGCGGGTCTACGTGCAACTGCCGCAGGCCTATGCGCAAAACGTATCGGTCGGCCAGAAGGTGGTGGTCACGCAGGCGGAATTGCCGGGGCAGCAGTTCCACGGCACCATCACGCACATGTCCGGCGCGATCGACGTGCCCACCCGTTCGCTGCAGATCGAAGTGACGCTGCCGAATCCCGACGACAAACTGCGCCCGGGCGCCTATGTGCAGGTCGCCGTGCCGGCGGTCGCTCACGCTCAGCTGATGGTGCCGGGCAATGCGTTGCTGTTTCGCGCTGAAGGTCCCCGGCTTGCCGTGGTGGATGAAAAGGGCAATGTGCAGTTGCGCAAGATCGTGATCGCGCAGGATCTCGGCCAGTCGCTCGAAATCGAAAGCGGTATCGAGGCGAACGACAAGGTCATCATCAACCCGAGCGATTCGATCGCGGACGGCGATCATGTGCGGATCACGCAGCCGCAGCAGAACAGCAAGGGGGCGTCGTGAAGCGGCTTGCGTCGCGCCGCTCGCTCGCGGTGGCGGCAAGTGCCGCGAGTGCCGCGAGTGCCATATTACTGGCCGCGTGCACGGTCGGGCCGGACTATCAGCGCCCGCAAGCCGAGGTACCACCGACATGGCAGACCGAATCGTATTGGCGGCTTGCCGCGCCTTCGCACGCACCGATTTCGTCCGAGTGGTGGAGCAGCTTCGGCGACACGACGCTCGCCACGCTGGAAACCCAGGCGCTCGCGCAGAACCAGACGCTGGCCGCCGCCAGCGCGCACTATGCGCAGGCGAGAGCCACGCTCGCGAATACCCGGGCGCAGCAGATTCCCGAAGTGGATGCGAGTGCTACGGGCTCGCGCTTCAGGGTTTCGAAGGATCGCCCGCTCACCAATTACGGCGTGCCGACGACCTCGACGGTGCAGAACAACCTGCAAATCGGCCCGACAATCAACTACGACACCGATCTATTCGGCCGGATACGCCGGGAAGTGGAGGGCGCAACGGCCTCGGCGCAACAATCGGCTGATGATCTCGCCAATGCGCGGCTGGTGCTGACCACCGATCTCGCCGCCGACTATTTCTCACTGCGCGAGCTCGACGCCGAGATCGACGTGCTGAACCGTTCAGTTCAGTTGCAACAGAAGGCACTGGACTACGTCACGTCCGAGCATGATCTCGGCGCGGTCTCCGGACTCGACGTGCTGCAGCAGAAATCGCAACTCGATTCCACCCGCGTGCAGGCGCAATTGCTGCTGAATCAGCGAGCGCAATTCGAGCACGCGATCGCGGCGCTCGTCGGCGTGCCCGCGCCGCAGTTCGCTATCGAGCCCAAGGTGCTCGACACCCAGGTGCCGCCGATCGCGCTCGGTGTGCCGAGCGACGTATTGCAACGCCGGCCCGACGTGGCATCGGCGGAACGCGCGATGGCAGCCGCGAACGCGCAGATTGGCGTGGCCAAGGCGGCGTTTTTTCCGAGCCTCACCTTGATGCCGGGGATTGGCTGGGAAAGCACGCAGTTCGCGAGCCTGTTCAGTGCGCCGACCTTGATGTGGACGCTCGGCGCGACGGTCGGCCAGGTGCTGTTCGACGGCGGACGGCGCGCGGCAAATGTCCAGTTCGCGAGCGAGGGCTACAAGGCGACCGAGGCGAACTACCGGCAAACTGTACTTAACGCTTTCCAGCAGGTACAGGACGGCATCACCGGCCTCGCGGTGCTCGACGGCGCGGCGAAACAGTCGCACGAGGCCGTGACCGATGCGCAGCATCTGCTGGCGCTCGCGAACGATCGCTATTCGGGCGGCCTTGTCGCGTACCTGGATGTCATTACCGCGCAGCAGTCGCTGCTTACCAGCGAGCGCCAGGACGTGCAGATCCATGGTCAGCAGATGACCTTGTCGGTCTCGCTGGTGAAAGCGCTGGGCGGCGGCTGGGATGCCCGCATGGACACGCCGGACGCGCGGCAACTGAAGGATACGAAGGACATGAGCGACTCGAACGAGTCGAACGGCACCAAGGAGGCGATGGCTCCCGCGAAGTGAGCTCCAGATCATGAGCCGGCGGGCTGGACTCAAAAGCGGGAACCGAGGCGTTTCGTATAATGCAAATACAAGGGGACGCGGATGAAATTGCTGATTGTTGAAGACGAGCTCAAGGTGGTCGACTACCTGCGCTCCGGTTTGACAGAGCAGGGTTGGGTCGTCGACGTCGCGCTCGATGGCGAGGAAGGCATGCATCTGGCCACCGAATTCGAATACGACGTGATCGTGCTCGACGTGATGCTGCCCAAACGCGACGGCTTCAGCGTGCTGAAGGCGCTGCGCATGCGCAAGTCCACGCCGGTCATCATGCTGACCGCCCGCGATCACGTGAATGACCGTGTGCGCGGTTTGCGCGAAGGCGCCGACGACTACCTCACCAAACCGTTTTCTTTTCTCGAACTGGTCGAGCGGCTGCATGCGCTCGCGCGCCGCACGCGTTCGCAGGAGTCGACGCTGATTTCGGTCGGCGATCTGTTCGTCGATCTGATCGGCCGGCGCGCGACCCGCGACGGCGTGCGGCTCGATCTGACCGCCAAGGAATTCCAGTTGCTCAGCGTGCTGGCGCGCCGGCAGGGCGATATTCTCTCCAAGACGGCGATCACCGAGCTCGTGTGGGATGTGAATTTCGACAGCCATACGAACGTGGTCGAAACCGCGATCAAACGATTGCGCGCCAAACTCGACGGTCCGTTTCCCTCCAAGCTGCTGCACACCGTGCGCGGCATGGGCTATGTGCTTGAAGTGCGTGAGGAGGCTGAGCAGCCATGAACCGCTCGATCGCCCGCCGCCTGGCGCTGATGTTCGCGTTGGTCGCGCTGTCCGTGTTCACACTGGTCGGCACGGGCCTGTTTCTGGTGTTGCGCGCGCAACTTGAACACCATCTGCGCGAGTCGCTCGACGATCGCTCGGAGATCGCGCGCTTCATCGTGTATCACGCGGTCACGCCGGAAAAGTGGCGCATGGCCCGCGAAAAGCTCACCGACATGACGCCGCGCGACGGCAGCACGGTGTATTCGGTGACGAGCGCCGATTCCAGTTTCCACTTCGGCCAACCCGTACAAGGCTCGGTGGTGACAAACTGGCAAGGCGGCTATGCACGTGTTTCACCGGCTGGCGGCGGTCAGGACATGCTGACCGCCACCATGACGCTGCCGGCTTACGCCGCGCGCCCGGCCGTGCAACTGCAGGTAGCCGCGAGCTATTCGCCGAACGTGCGCACCATGCGCGTGTTCGGTCTCGCGCTCGCTGCGTTGTCCGCACTGGGCAGCCTGGCCGTACTGCTGCTCAGCTACTCGGTGACGCGGATCGGTCTCACACCGTTGACGCGCCTGACGAGAGACGCCTCCGAAGTCAGTCCGAACAATCGCTCACAGCGCCTGAATACGGCCGCGCTGCCGCTCGAACTGAATGAACTGGCGCACTCCTTCAACGGTGCGTTGGAACGGCTGGACGGCGCGTATGGCCGCCTCGAGTCGTTCAATGCAGACGTGGCCCATGAACTGCGCACGCCGGTCACGATTCTGATCGGCCAGACCGAAGTGGCGCTGACACGCAACCGATCGGTCGACGATCTGCGTCACACGCTGCAATCGAATCTGGAAGAGTACGAACGCATGCGCGCGATCATCAACGACATGCTGTTCCTCGCGCGCGCCGACCAGGGCGAGCGCGCGACGGGCCTCGTGGAGGTGTCGCTCGCCGCGGAAGTGGCACACACGCTGGAGTTTCTGGAGATTCCGCTTGAGGAAGCGCGCGTGCATGCCCAGTTGCGCGGCGATGCGATGGCGCGCGTGAACCGCTCGCTGTTCGGCCGTGCCTGCACGAATCTGCTGATGAACGCGATCCAGCATTGCGCGCCCGGCGCGGCAATTACCGTGACGATCGCGCGGGAAGACGATCAGTTGCGGGTCGCGGTGGCCAACCCCGGCGCGCCGATCGAGCCGGCCGTGCTCGAACATCTGTTCGACCGCTTCTTTCGCGCGGAACTGTCGCGCACCAATAGCCGCGAAAATCATGGGCTGGGGCTGGCGATCGTGAAGGCGATCGCGGAGATGCACCGTGGTACGGTGTCGGCCACGAGCGTCAACGGGATCAATACGTTCGCGTTTTCGATTGCGGCGTCGCGTGTGGATATCGACCCGCCAGCGGCACGCTCGCATGGCGGCGCGCCCACTGAGGCTGCCGGTTATTCGTCGCTGGCGAAAGGCAAGTCGGCCTGAACCGGCAAGCGCGGCTTGAGCGCCTGCGCGTTGGCCGGCGTCAGCGCGCTCACGCGCACGCCCAGCAGCCGCAGCTTGCGGCTCAATTCCACCCGCTTCAGGCATTCGGTCGCCGCACGGCGGATTTCGACGGCGTTGGCCGTCGGTTCGTCCAGCGTCAGGTCCCGCGTGACCGTGCGAAAGTCGTCGTAGCGCAGCTTGATCCCCACGGTGCGCCCCACATACCCTTTGCGCACGAGATCTTCCGCGACCCGCACGCACAAGCTGGTAAACGAGGTCGACAACGCGGGCCGGTCGTGACGCGGATGCAGATCGCGCTCGAAGGTCGTCTCGCGGCTCATCGACTTGGGTTCCGATTCGACCACCACCGGCCGCTCGTCGTAGCCCTGCGCGACTTGCGTGAGCCACGCCGAGTAGCTGCGCCCGAAGTTCTCCTGCAGCAGCGCCGGGTCCGCCGCCGCCAGATCGCCGACTGTGGCGAGGCCGAGCGCGGTCAGCTTTTCCGCCGCCTTCGGCCCGATGCCGTTCACCTTGCGCACCGGCAGCGGCCAGACGCGCAATGGCACATCGGCGGGCGTCAGAATCGTGAGGCCGTCGGGTTTGTCGAGTTCCGAACCGATCTTCGCCAGCAGCTTGTTCGGTGCGACGCAGATCGAGCAGGTGAGGCCGGTGGCCTGATTGACCGCCTGCTTGATGCGCGCGGCGATCTCGCGTGGCTCGCCGGGCAGTTCGGTGAGGTCGATATAGATTTCGTCGATGCCGCGGTCTTCGATCCGATCGGTAAAGGAAGCCACCGCCGTTTTGAACAGGCGCGAATAGTGGCGATACGATTCGAAATCAGTGGGCAGCAGGATCGCGTCGGGCGCGAGCATGGCGGCCTTCATCATGCCCATTGCCGAGAAAACGCCGAGCGCGCGGGCTTCATACGTGGAGGTGGTCACCACGCCGCGGCCCGCGTAATCGCGCAGACGCGCGAAGCGCCGGCTGCCGTCTTCCAGTAATTGCGGCACGCCGTTGCGGCCGCCGCCGATCACCACCGCCTTGCCGCGCAGTTCTGGATAGCGCAACAGTTCAACGGACGCGTAGAACGCGTCCATGTCCAGATGCGCGATGCGGCGGCTTGCAGAACTCATGGATGGCGGAAACGGGTGACAGCGAGGGCAGCAAAGGACATTCGATGCGCCTGCCGGTGCTGCCCCGTGTATGGCCTGCTGCGTCGGGCGCCCGCATGCCGGACGCCAAACCGTCATAGTACCTTGCTCCGCCGGGGCAAGGCACCGTACTGCCAGTTACTGCTTGATGCCTTCAGCCTGAATATGCAGCGTGGTCTGCATCTTGAAGCCATAGGTCTTGCCGAAGTCGATGCCGAAATCGTCGCGATTGAACGTCGCGGTCGCTTCCGTGCCGCACACTTCGCGCTTGAGCATCGGGTTCATGAAGCACTTGAACGACTCGATCTTCAGGTTGACCGGCTTGGTCACGCCATGCATCGTCAGCGAGCCGATCACTTCCACGGGCTTGTCGCCGTCGAAGCGGATCTGCGTGCCCTTGTAGGTCGCGCTCGGGTACTTCGCGGTGTCGAAGAACTTGTCCGTGACCAGTTCCGCGTCGAGTTTGTCGTTACCGATATCCACCGAGTTCATGTCAATGGTCACGTCGACCGTGCCGGTCTTCGCCGCGCGATCCAGCGTCACCGTGCCGCTGCTCTTCTTGAACTTGCCGCGCCAGATCGACACGCCGCCGAAGTGATCGGTTTCGAAGCTGGGCGCGGTGTGCATCGGGTCGAGCTGATACGTATCGGCGGCCATCACGTTGAACGACATGGCTGTGGCGAGCGCGCCGGCGGCGAGTAAAAATTGCTTTTTCAAAATCTTCTCCAGGTGTCAGAAAGTGCTGCGATGCAGCTTGATAGTCCGTTACTTCTTTGAAGCGACGATGTGAAATTTGATGACGACTTCATCGGCAACCACCGACGTGTCTTTCCATTCGCCCGTGCCGACATCGAACTGCGAGCGTTTGATCGGCAGCGAACCGTCGAAGGTCTGCGTGGCACCCTGGCTGGCGATCGTGACGGGCACCACCACGGTTTGCGATTTGCCCTTGATCGTGAGCTTGCCGGTGATCCTGTACTGATTGCCGCCCGCCGGCGCGATAGCGCTGGAAACGAAGGTGGCGGCCGGATAGGCAGCGCTATCGAACCATTCCTTGCCCTGGGCCTGCTTGTTGTAGTCGTCGGCGCCGAGGTCGTAGCTGCCGGTATCGATCGATACGGTGGCGCTGCCGGCGGTGGGTTTGGTCGGATCGAAATTCAGTTGCGCCGAGAACTTCCGGAACTTGCCGTCGACCGGCACGTTCATCTGTTTCGTCGTGGCCACGACGCTGCTTTTGCTCGTGTCGACATCGGCGTGCGCGACTGCGCCGAACAATGAGGCGGCGGCGATGCCGGCGAGAATCGAGTGGTAGAGAGCTTTTTTCATAGTGATACGCATCCTATCGAACCTGCGCGCGTTGATTGAACACCGCGGGGAATTAGATTGCCAACAAGGCGGAGCCAATCGCTGCTTACTTGAGGAACGGAATCATCCGTGCGAGTAATCCGTCGCGGTCGACGAACTGATGCTTGAGCGCCGCCATGACATGCATGACGACGAGCGCCAGCAACGTGTAATTGAGCAGCACGTGAACCGTTCGCAGGGTCGCCTTGAGCGCCTGATCCGGACCAATGATGGTGGGCAGCGGCACGATGCCGAGATACACCACCTGAATGCCGGCCGCCGAACTATAGAAGTAGCCGGACAGCGGAATCGCCAGCATCAACACGTAAAGCACGCCATGCACGAGGTGGGCCGCAGCCTTCTGCCACAAGGGCGTTGCGCTATCGAGCGCAGGCGCGCGGTGCGTGGCGCGCCACAACACACGCAACACGGCCAGCACGAAGACCGTCACCCCGATCCATTTGTGCCAGGAGAAATACTTCAGTTTGGTGGGCGTGAAGCCGGGAATATCGGTCATGATCCAGCCAATATAGAACCCGCCTACGATCAGCAATGCAATCAGCCAGTGCAGGGCAATGGCCGGACCGCTGTAGCGGTCTGCATCTGAAGGAAGGGTGTTCGATGTTTTCATGCTTGCCTGGGGAATCGCGTGCAGAGTGAGATGCGAATAGTAGTGACACCTATGAAAACTGAATAGCCGGGGGGAAGAGAACAGATCGTTGCCGCCGTGACGCCAATGTGGATGGAATAAAGGCCCGCGCGCGGCCGAAATTGTCGCTGTGTCACGGCGTCGTGGTAATTTGCCGGTTCAACCGCTACGAAAAGGTTCGACCGATGAATAGCAATGACAAGAACACGGCCGCGCTTGGCGCGGATTTTCTACGGCACGACGCGGCACCCACGACCGGCGGTGTCGAAGGCTACCTGGAGCACGATGCGGCGGTCTACCGGACCCTGCTGGAATCGACGCGGGCGATTCCATGGAAGATCGACTGGGCGACCATGGAGTTCGCCTATATCGGCCCGCAGATCGAAGCGCTGCTCGGCTGGGCGCCGTCGAGCTGGAAAACCGTGCAGGATTGGGCCGCGCGCATGCATCCGGACGACCGCGACAAGGTGGTCGAGTTTTGCGTCGCGCAATCGAAGGCGGGGACCGATCACGAAGCGGACTATCGCGCGCTGACGAGCCGCGGCGAATATGTGTGGCTGCGCGACGTCGTGCACGTGGTGCGCGATGAACGCGGTGAGGTGGAGTCGCTGGTCGGCTTCATGTTCGATATCAGCGAGCGCAAGCGAACCGAGGAAAAACTCGCGGCATTGCAACGGGAACTCGAAGCGCTGTCGTTCAAGGACGGTCTGACGGGGGTGGGCAATCGGCGCGAGTTCGACGCGATCCTGAAGCACGAATGGAACGCCGCGCAGCGCCACGGCGCGCCGCTCTCGCTGGTGATGGTCGACATCGACTTCTTCAAGTCGTACAACGACTACTACGGCCATGTGCAGGGCGACGCGTGCCTGAAATGTGTCGCCGGCGTGCTGAGTGCCGCGGTGCGTCCGGGTGATTTTGTCGCGCGGTTTGGTGGGGAAGAGTTCGTGCTGGTGCTGCCGAATACCGGCGCTGAAGCGGCTCGCCAGGTGGCCGAACGCTGCCGCGACCGGATTTCCGCCGAGGAAATTGCGCACGAACGCTCGCCTTTCCGCCAGACTGTGACCGCCAGCTTCGGCGTGGGCACGATCATCCCGGTGGAACTCAGCGATCCGGTCGCGTTCATCAATCTGGTCGATGCCCAGCTTTATCACGCGAAGGACAACGGCCGGGATTGCATCGCGGCAGTCAATCGCGTCGGCACGACGGCGGAGCCGCTCAGGCAGCGCACCGGTTGACGAAGGCCCACCGGGGTCCAGGGCCCAGTCTTTGCCGCATCGCCATGGGCGGTGAGGTTTTCCCTGTTCGGTACGCCTGCGGGTACAGATGCCAGAACTGGGAAATGCCGCCGTTGCGGGCAAAAAAGGCAGCTAGTCCTTTTCCCTGGCGGAAGCCTCAAACCGCCTGCCGGCTTCAGCCACTTCCATCCTGAACTGCCGTAGCGCGCTAACCGACGCATCGGTTGGCCCAATCGCGCTCCAGAGCACATCGATCAACTGATCGGCGGTTGCGTCAATATCGATCTGCCGATTGGTCAAGGTAGCGTCCCACAACACATGCTCCATTGGCCCGAACACCATCGAGCGCAATAGCCTCAGCGGCATATCCGCGCGCACGAGGCCGGCTTCCTGCCCCTGTGCCAACACACGCATCAGCGGCGCCGTATAGCGCCTTTGCAATTCGGTCAGCGCCTCGCCAAGCTCATGATGGCGCGTGCGTCCCTCCGACAGCACCAGCGCGCACAGGTCGGTGCCGTTCACCAGCATCAGCCGCAAATGCGTGCGCACGATGAAAGCAAACTGCTGGCGTATCCCGCCGTCACGCGGCAACCCGGACTCGATCGCTTCAATGATCTCGTCGTACCAGTCGCCGATCACCCGCGCGCATAACTCCCGCTTGCCACGGAAATAACTGAACACGGTTGCCTCGGAAATGCCCAGGCGCTGGGCAATCTCCGCCGTCGTCGCGCGTTCATAACCCTTCTCGGCGAACACGGCGCGCCCCGCCTGAAGAATCTCCTTCACGCGTTGCTGCGATTTGCGTCCGGCCGGCTGGCGGCGCGAGGCAGGTAACTCGGCCTTCAAGGCAACCGTCATATGAGTCAAGTTCAGATTTTGGAGGCCAACAGCCCCGATGAGCGCGATCCTATCACGGGATAGCCGCTTTGGATGCGGTCGGGCTAGTTTCTGAGTAACACTCAAAAATACCTATTGACGCTTACGTAAATCTGGCGTGAAATGCGCCTTGAACGTTTCGCGTCTCGTGCGGGATGACGGGCGGCCCACAAGGCCGCCGCCGTCCGCTGAGCCGCACCCGGACCAGCCGGCGCCCACCCAGGCTGACCGGCCGCCCACGAACTCTGGAGACACTGCAATGAGCAACCTGCCCGGCCTGCAATTCCCGCTCGGTGAAGAAATCGAAATGCTGCGCGACAGCATCGCGGGCTTCGCGGCCAAGGAAATCGCCCCGCGCGCTGCGGAAATCGATCGTACGGATCAGTTCCCGATGGATCTGTGGCGTAAATTCGGCGATCTGGGCGTGCTCGGCATGACGGTCGCGGAAGAATACGGCGGCGCGAACATGGGCTACACGGCGCACATGATCGCGATGGAGGAAATCTCGCGCGCGTCGGCGTCGGTTGGTCTGTCGTACGGCGCGCATTCGAATCTGTGCGTCAACCAGATTCATCGCAACGGCACCGAAGCACAGAAACAGAAATATCTGCCCAAGCTCGTCTCCGGCGAACACATCGGCGCGCTCGCCATGAGCGAGCCGAACGCAGGCTCGGACGTGGTCAGCATGAAGCTGCGCGCGGACAAGAAAGGCGATCACTACGTGCTTAACGGCACGAAAATGTGGATTACCAACGGCCCGGATTGCGACACGCTGGTCGTCTACGCCAAAACCGATCCTGAAGCGAATTCGCGCGGCATCACGGCGTTTATCGTCGAGAAAGGCATGAAGGGCTTCTCGGTTGCGCAAAAGCTGGACAAGCTCGGCATGCGCGGCTCGCATACCGGCGAACTGGTGTTCGAGAACGTCGAAGTACCGGAAGAAAATATTCTCGGCCAGTTGAACGGCGGCGCCAGAGTGCTGATGAGCGGCCTTGATTACGAGCGCGCCGTGCTGGCCGGCGGCCCGACCGGGATCATGGTCGCGGTGATGGATGCAGTCGTGCCGTATATCCATGACCGTAAGCAGTTCGGTCAGTCGATCGGCGAATTCCAGCTGATTCAGGGCAAGGTCGCGGATCTGTACACCACCTTGCAGGCCTGCCGCGCGTACCTGTATGCGGTCGGCCGTCAACTCGACACGCTCGGCAAGGAGCACGTGCGCCAGGTGCGCAAGGATTGCGCCGGCGTGATTCTCTACACCGCTGAAAAAGCCACGTGGATGGCCGGCGAAGCAATCCAGATTCTCGGCGGCAACGGCTACATCAATGACTATCCGGTGGGCCGTCTGTGGCGCGATGCGAAGCTTTATGAAATCGGCGCGGGCACGAGCGAGATCCGCCGCATGCTGATCGGCCGCGAACTGTTCGCCGAAACCGCGTGACGTCCGCTTTAACGCGCGCTTTAACGTGAGACGCAACGCCGGGCCCAACGCCCGGCGCTGCGTCGGCGCAGTCAAGAAGAACAGCGGCGACAGGAGAGCCACGCAATGCCGATCATTGAAACAAAGCTGAATCCGCGCTCGGATGATTTCCGTGCCAACGCGGCGGCGCTCGAAGCGCTGGTTGCCGAGCTGCGCGCGAAGATCGAGAAACTCGCCCTGGGCGGCGGCCAGGCGGCGCGCGACAAACACACGGGCCGCGGCAAACTGCTGCCGCGCGAGCGCATCGAGAAACTCCTCGATCCGGGCACGCCGTTTCTCGAGTTCTCGCAACTCGCGGCGTACGGCATGTATCACAACGACGCGCCGGGCGCGGGCGTGATCACCGGCATCGGCCGTATTGCGGGGCAGGAGTGCGTGATCGTCTGCAATGACGCAACAGTCAAAGGCGGCACCTACTATCCGGTCACCGTCAAAAAGCACGTGCGGGCGCAGGAAATCGCCGCTGAAAATCATCTGCCGTGCGTGTACCTGGTCGACTCGGGCGGCGCCAATTTGCCGAATCAGGACGACGTGTTCCCCGATCGCGATCACTTCGGCCGCATCTTCTACAACCAGGCCAATCTGTCGGCGGCGGGCATTCCGCAGATTGCCGTCGTGATGGGCTCGTGCACGGCGGGCGGCGCATATGTGCCGGCCATGAGCGACGAGTCGATCATCGTCAAGAATCAGGGGACGATTTTCCTCGGCGGCCCGCCTTTGGTGAAAGCGGCAACCGGCGAAGTGGTCAGCGCGGAAGACCTCGGTGGCGGCGACGTGCATACGCGTCTGTCGGGTGTGGTCGATCATCTTGCGCAGAATGATCCGCATGCGTTGGCGATTGCGCGCAGCATCGTCGGCAATCTGAACCGCACCAAGCAGGTGCCGGTGGCGTTGCAGGAGCCGAAGCCGCCACGCTACGACGTGAAGAGCATGTACGGGGTCATTCCGGTCGATACGCGCAAGCCGTTCGATATCCGCGAGGTGATCGCCCGTATCGTCGACGATTCCGCTTTCGACGAATTCAAGGCCCGCTACGGCACCACCCTCGTGTGCGGCTTCGCGCATATCTGGGGGCATCCGGTCGGCATCATCGCGAACAATGGCATTCTGTTTTCGGAGTCGGCGCTCAAGGGCGCGCACTTCATCGAACTGTGCTGCCAGCGCAAGATTCCGCTGGTGTTCCTGCAGAACATTACCGGCTTCATGGTGGGCCGCAAATACGAAAACGAAGGCATCGCGCGCAACGGCGCGAAGATGGTGACGGCGGTGGCCACGGCGAAAGTGCCGAAGTTCACGGTGATCATCGGCGGCTCGTTCGGTGCCGGCAATTACGGCATGTGCGGCCGCGCGTATTCGCCGCGCTTCCTGTGGATGTGGCCGAATGCGCGTATTTCGGTGATGGGCGGCGAGCAGGCGGCCTCGGTGCTGGCCACCGTCAAGCGCGACGGTATCGAAGGCAAGGGCGGGGCGTGGAGCGCCGAAGAAGAAGAAGCCTTCAAACAGCCGATCCGCGATCAGTATGAACATCAGGGTCACCCGTACTACGCAAGCGCTCGGCTGTGGGACGACGGTGTGATCGATCCGGCGCAGACGCGTGACGTGCTCGGCCTGGGCCTCTCGGCGACGATGAACGCGCCAATCGAAGACACGCGTTTCGGCGTGTTCAGAATGTGACGAAGCGCTACGCGCGGGAGCTGCAACGATGCAATACGAAACGCTGAATCTAGCGATTGCCGGTCAGGTCGCCACGGTCACGCTGAATCGACCGGACGTGCGCAACGCGTTCAACGAAACGATGATCGCCGAAGTGAGCGCGGCCTTCACTTCGTTGAGCGAACGCGACGACGTGCGCGCGGTGGTGCTGGCCGCGAACGGCAAGGCGTTCTGCGCGGGCGCCGATCTGAACTGGATGAAGAAGATGGCCGGCTACTCGGATGACGAGAACCGTGCCGACGCGATGCTGCTGGCGAACATGCTGGCATCGATCTATCGCTGCAACAAGCCGGTGATCGCGCGCGTGAACGGCGATGCATACGCGGGCGGCATGGGCCTGATTTCGGCGTGCGATATCGTCGTCGCGGCGGAGAGCGCGCGTTTTTGCCTGTCGGAAGCGCGGCTCGGTCTGATTCCCGCGACCATCGCGCCATACGTGATTCGCGCCTTGGGCGAGCAGGCTTCGCGCCGCTACTTCACAACTGCCGAACAGTTCGATTGCGCGACGGCGTTCCGGTTGGGGCTTGTCAGTGAAGTGGTCGGCATGGAGCAGCTCGACGCCACCGTGCAGCAGATCGCCGACACGCTGTGTGCGAACGGCCCGCTTGCCGTGCGCGCCTGCAAGCAGCTCGTGCAGGACATCGCGGGCCATGAGTTGAACGACGCCCTGATCGAAGAAACGGCCGCGCGCATTGCGCGAACGCGTGCCGGTGCGGAAGGGCGTGAAGGTGTTGCGTCGTTCCTCGAAAAACGCTCGCCGTCCTGGCGCAACCAGAGCAACGGAAGCGACTGAAGCAACTGACGCCGCTGAAAATGCGGCGGCACCTATTCCAGGGCGCATGCGGGCCCTTACCAGAACAACAGCCCCAGAACGGCTCACTTCATCGAGACACCTCATGTTCAACAAGATCCTGATTGCTAACCGGGGCGAGATTGCATGTCGCGTCGCCGCGACCTGCAAGCGGCTCGGTATCGCGAGCGTGGCCGTGTATTCCGACGCGGACGCGAACGCGAAGCACGTCGCCGCCTGCGACGAGGCGGTGCATATCGGCGGATCGACGGCGGCGGAGAGTTATCTGCGCGTCGAGCGCATCATCGAGGCCGCGCGTGCAACCGGCGCACAGGCGGTGCATCCGGGCTACGGCTTCCTGTCGGAAAACGAAGACTTCGCGCATGCGTGCGAGGCGGCCGGCATCGTGTTTATCGGACCGCCGGTCGAAGCCATCGCGGCAATGGGTTCGAAAGCCGCCGCAAAGGCGCTGATGCATGCGGCCGCCGTGCCGCTCGTGCCGGGTTATCACGGCGACGATCAGGATGCGCAATTGCTGCATCGCGAGGCCGATGCGATCGGCTATCCGGTCTTGCTGAAGGCGAGCGCGGGCGGCGGCGGCAAAGGTATGCGCGTGGTGGAGCGCAGCGAAGATTTCGCGGCGGCGCTCGCGTCGTGCAAGCGCGAAGCGGCCAGCAGCTTCGGTAACGATCGCGTGCTGATCGAAAAGTACCTGACCCGGCCGCGTCACGTGGAAGTGCAGGTGTTCGCGGACCGCGACGGCGGCGCGGTGTATCTGTTCGACCGTGATTGTTCGGTGCAGCGGCGTCACCAGAAGGTACTGGAAGAAGCGCCCGCGCCTGGATTGTCTGCTGAAATCAAGCGTGAAATGGGCGAAGCCGCGGTCGCCGCCGCGCGCGCGGTGAGTTATGTCGGGGCGGGGACGGTCGAATTCATCATGACCGCCACGGGCGATTTCTACTTCATGGAAATGAACACGCGCCTGCAGGTCGAGCATCCCGTCACGGAGATGGTGACGGGGCAGGATCTGGTGGAATGGCAACTGCGCGTCGCCGCGGACGAACCGCTGCCGCTCACGCAGGCGCAGCTCAAGCTCGACGGTCATGCGATCGAGGCGCGGATTTATGCGGAACATCCCGCGCGTGGCTTCCTGCCCTCTACGGGTACGTTGAAGCATCTGCGCATGCCAGAGGGCGTGGAGTTCGTGATCGGCGCGGCCGGCGTAGGTGCGGCCGGCTCAGGCGCGGCCGGCTCAGGCGAGCCGGGCCGCAAGGCCCCGGTGCGCATCGACAGCGGCGTGCGTGAAGGCGACACCATCACGCCGTTCTACGATCCCATGATCGCCAAGCTGATCGTACATGGAGCAACGCGTGAAGAAGCGCTGGCGCGGATGAATCGTGCGCTGCGTGCGTGCGAAGTGGTCGGCCTGCATACCAACGTCGAATTCCTGCAACGCATTGTCACGAGCGAGCCGTTTGCGAGCGGTGATCTCGACACGGGTCTGATCGAGCGGCATCACGAGGCGCTGTTCGCGCCCGTGAAGAAGCCCTTCAGGGAAGCCCTGGCGCTCGCCTGCGCCGCCTTGCTCACACGCGAAGGAGGCACGGCGCACGGCGCGTCGCCGTGGGATGCGCTGTCGCACTGGCGTCTGAACAGCGGTTACTCGCAAACGCTAGGCTGGCGCAGCATCGACACCAACAGCGACAACGACAGCGCCTTCACGGTCACGTTCGCACGCGACGGCAGCACGCAGACGCTCACGCACGACGGTGTACGCGAGGACTTCACGTGGTCGAGCGGCACGGAGCAGCATGAATTCCGCGCGACGATCGGCGATGCGCGCGTCACGGGCCGGGTTTTCGTCGACGACGACACGTTCCATGTGTTCTGCCTCGGCGAGGCGCTCGCGTTCGAATGGCAGAACCTGCTCGCGCATGCTGCGGACGCCGAAGGCGGCGAGGGCCGTTTGACTGCGCCGATGCCCGGCAAGGTGATCGCGGTGCTGGTCGAACCGGGCACCGTGGTGGAGAAGGGCACGCCGCTGATCGTGATGGAAGCGATGAAGATGGAGCACACGATCGGTGCGCCGGCGGCAGGGACGGTGTCGGAAGTGCTGTATGCGGTCGGCGATCAGGTCGCCGATGGCGCGCAACTGCTGGTGCTCGACGTCGGGTAAATCGGCGTTCGGGAGCAGAGCAGGATCGGAAGCAGGGTCAGGATCAGGCGAGGCGCGGATAGCCGATGGCGCGCGCCTCGTTTTCCAGTTGCAGGATGCGGTCGTAGTCCGCCAGCGGCAGCACGGAAAATCCCT
Organism: Paraburkholderia fungorum; assembly: GCF_046027215.1. Taxonomy (GTDB): domain Bacteria; phylum Pseudomonadota; class Gammaproteobacteria; order Burkholderiales; family Burkholderiaceae; genus Paraburkholderia; species Paraburkholderia fungorum_D. Next base: position 665,507 of record NZ_JAQQEN010000002.1, read on the forward strand.
TCAGACGCAGGCGTTTTGCGCGATCGGCTTGTCCGGCGAGTGTGTGAGAGAGGGAGGCACGAAGCGCTTCGACTGTCTCCATCGGCACCGTGTTGGACGCGATCAAAGGCAAACCCGGCGACTCCGCCGTTACGCCGATTTGTCGTACTTTTTCGGCCAGCTCCGGCCGTTCGTCACACATCAAAGCAAACGTCACGCAATCGATCGCGGCGACGTCCGCACGATCGTCCACAACTGCCTGCAATGAGCCAAGATGCGCGCCGGTGCGCACGACCTCACTGAAAAACACGCCGTCACGCGCAAGCGGTGCAACGGCGTGGCGCAATACGTTCATGCCGCTGTTCGAGTCATCCTGGTTGTAGGCCGCCCGCGCACCGCGGCAGGCCGCCAGCGAATCGAACGGCGCGTCCGCACGGGTCACGAGGACGCTGGAATACTGTGGTCCGTTGCAGCCCGGCGCGTCGAATTGCGGCGTCGCGATCAACTGGACGCGTTCGCTTAAGCCGTGCATCAACGGATAGCCGCAGGTCTGTGAAATCAGCAGATCGGGACGGCGCCACAGCGCGTGCAGATCGTCGTCAGGTGTGACGACACGGCACTCCAGTTCGATTCCGCGCAACACGTCGGCCAGCCACTCGCGCCAGATGGCGGCGAGCGCGGGCGTCACGTTGTACATCGGCAGGGTGGCGATCCAGGTCATGCACGCGATTCTGACATATCCGCGACGCGGATAAGCCCGGCGGCGTGTGCAGACCGGGCGGGCGCGGCAGATTACCTAGTGTCTGACCATTCTGAATTCGTCGAGACCGAGCCACACGGGCTCCTTCGGTCCAAACGAATGTTTGCGCGCGGCCACCTTCAGTATTTCAAGCTGCGCGTCCTCGAAAGCAACGAGCAGATCCTGCCGGCGCCTGCTCGCGGCGCCGCAATAGGCGACCAAAGCGTCTGCACTCACCTCGAAAATCTGGACACTGTCATCAAAGCAGACGCGAAACGCAACGGTGGCGCATTCCGTGACACAGGGCCTGAATCCTTCATCGACATAGATTGACATAGCGATCTCCCGCCATACGCCTGAGTTGTCAGGATGACGGACCGCGCGCCTTCGGTATGTGGGAAAACCAGCATTAGGCGTGAGATGGGAAGTGCTTTGGCGGAATTAACCTGGGACGATGGGTCATGGGAAGCGCTGTTGGTGGCTTCTCACGAGTGCTCCGGCCGCACGCGCAGTTCGTCGGATCGATCAGGGCGGTATCGGGCGGCTTTCCCCTGACGGATGATCCGGGCGGAACATAGCCCGCGCTACCACGTGGCCCAAATCTCAAGTCGATTGGCCAGACACGGCGCCATGTGCGTATTCCCGTTACCGCGCCGACTATCTAGACTTTAGCTCGCCAAGGCACCTGAGCAGTTGAGGCTCGGACGCATCGGGAAATCCCGCGCTCGGAACCGCGAAATGCGAGCGATTGGGCAGATCGTGTCGCATCGAAATTGCAGCTAACGTTGGCTGAGCCTTAACCCCGCAATGGCGACTTGAGGGGCGGCTGAAATGAAAACATCAAGATCGGAAACGGAATGAGCTTACTTGACAGCATCGATTCTCCACCAAAATTGCGCGATGTGAGAGAGAGCGAGCTTCAGCGTGTCGCGGACGAAATTCGCGAGTTCGTCGTCGAAAGCGTGTCGGCTAGCGGAGGGCACTTCGCATCGAGTCTCGGGGTGGTCGAATTGACGGTCGCGCTTCACTACCTATTCGATACACCGAATGATCGCCTGGTGTGGGATGTCGGTCATCAAAGCTATCCGCATAAGATTCTGACCGGGCGCAAATCGGGAATGGCAAGCGTGCGAAAAGTTGGGGGCATGGCAGGTTTCCCTACTCGCGAAGAGTCTCCCTACGATACGTTCGGTGTCGGGCATGCAGGGACTTCCATATCGGCGGCGGTCGGCATGGCCTTGGGACTGCGCGGTCGTCATGCGCATGTCGTTGCAATCATCGGCGATGGCGCGCTGTCAGCCGGCATGGCATATGAAGCGCTGAATCACGCGGGCTCCTGTGAACGGCTACCGCTGACGATCATTCTGAACGATAACCGCATGTCGATTTCCGAGGCCGTCGGTGGTCTGAATGATCATCTCGATGGGCTGATTGCAAAATGGCGCGATAAAACTGATATCGGCATAGCGGAAGAGGTGAACGCCACAACTCGCTCTCCTGTTAGCGCGTCGTCGTCGACCTTATTCGAGGCGCTCGGACTGGATTACATCGGTCCTATCGATGGGCACAATATTCCGGAGCTGCTCAGCGCGCTGCGGGACGCGAAGACCCGTACCCGTCCGCACGTCATGCACGTAGTTACGCAAAAGGGACGCGGCTACAGACGCGCGGAGCTTGACCCTATCGCGTACCACGGACCTGGCCCGTTCAAGCTCGAGACAGGGCTGATGCGGCCAACAGGCGGCAAGCGTACCTACAGCCAGGTATTCGGCCAGTGGCTTTGTGAGTCGGCTAATGAGGATGAGCGGATTTTCGGCATCACACCGGCGATGCGGGAAGGTTCCTGTCTGGACGGCTTTGAGAAACAATATCCAGATCGCTACATCGACGTGGGTATCGCTGAACAGCACGCCGTCACGCTTGCCGGCGGCCTTGCGGTTGAAGGCATGAGGCCGGTTGTCGCCATTTACTCGACATTCCTTCAGCGAGGCTACGATCAACTGATTCATGATGTCGCCTTGCAAAACCTGCCGGTTCTGTTCGCGTTGGATCGCGCGGGTATCGCGGGAGGTGACGGTGCGACGCACCTTGGTGCATTTGACATCGCGGCGCTTCGTTGCATTCCGAATATGGTGGTGATGACGCCATCTGATGAAAGGGAATGTTATCGAATGCTAAACACCGGTCTTGCCTATCCTGGTCCGTGCGCAGTGCGATATCCCCGCGCCGCGACCGGATCTGAAGTTATCGCGCATACGAAAGAAACGCTACCGATTGGAAAGGGCGTGGTCCGCCGGGTGTCGGGTAAGGATGGTGGGCAACGTGTGGCGTTTCTGGCATTTGGGCCGTTGCTGTCGGTTGCGATGGAAGTCGCACGGGACATTGATGCAACTGTGGTCGACATGCGCTTCGCAAAGCCACTCGACGAAGAACTGTTGCTGACCGTTGCGCAAGGGCACGATGTCATTGTGACGATCGAAGAAGGTACCGTGATTGGCGGTGCCGGCGCGGCATGCGCAGAACGGATCGCGGCTGAAGGGCTGGGTGTGCCGGTATTACGCCTCGGACTTCCCGACGAATTCGTCCAGCACGGTGACCGTTCCGAGTTGCTCGGATTAAATGGCCTGGATGCCACCGGAGTACTGGAATCCGTGCGCGAGTTCGTTGGCCACGTTGAAGTCCTCGACGCAGTCTGATGTGTCGCCAGCGAGCAGAACCATGATCGATCTCGATGCGATTTTCCGGGCCTTGGCCCATCCGTTTCGCAGACAAGTGCTGCAGTGGCTTTCCGATCCCGCTGAGTACTTTTCGGAGACTGAGCATGCTCCGTTTCGCGGTGTTTCCGCGATGATGGTCCACGCGAGAAGCGGATTGTCGCAGTCCACGGTATCAAGCCATCTGTCACAGCTCGAGCGAGCGGGCCTTCTCAACGCCCAACGGGTTGGGCAGTGGGTGTTTTTATCGCGTAACGAAGATGCGATCCGGGAGTTTGCTGAGCGGCTTTGCGTGGATTTCGCGAGGACTACTGCCCGGCCTTAGGCCGACTCTACCGGCGCGTTTGCCGGTCTGTAGACAGGGTGGGCCATGCCGACTGGGCGATTGCGACGTCCAGGCATATCGCCGGGCAAGCTGGCCAATAGACTATTCTGAAGTTGCTACGCGACGCCCGCACCTGTCTCCCTGCCAGAAGTGCCGGGCAATTTCCTCATACGGAAAAGGATCGACCATGAATCTCAAGCGTGTAGGCTCGCAGCCCTCGTTGAAAGCCCCTGAAGCATACTTTACGGGTTCTGTTCGCATGGACCCATTAAACTCTCCCCCGGAGCCCGCGCGCGTTTCAGTGGTGAGCGTGACGTTCGAACCAGGCGCACGGAGCGCCTGGCATACGCATCCTCTCGGGCAGACGCTTATCGTCACCGCGGGCTGCGGATGGACCCAGTGCGAAGGTGAACCCATCGTCGAGATTCGTGCGGGCGACGTGATCTGGTGCCCACCGGGTCACAAGCATTGGCACGGAGCGTCTGCTACTACCTCCATGACTCATATCGGCATTCAGGAAGCTCTGGACGGCGTAAGTGTGGTTTGGATGGAGAAGGTTACCGACGAGGAATATCAAGTCGGACCTACCGGCGGTGAGTATGACCACAATCACTAATTGCGCTGCGTAGCATTTCTGATTTGCTTCGATGGATGCCCGGTGAGAGCGCCGGGCATCCTGAGGTAGCGGCGTCTGGGTGATGATCAGCAATGCTGGTGTTCAGTCGAAGCCTGGAGGACTTGCCGATGCATCTGTCGCGCCGTGCTCGCTCCTGTGACGACGCCTTGGTCGGCGTGGTGGCCGGTCACCCGCAAGTTATCCCTGTACGGGACGGCGTGCGTTTATTGAGTCTTTCAACCGCTGTAAGAACGTGGACGCCACCCTGCTAAGCGGCTTGTCGCTACGCGTCACGGCGACGAGCGGGCCGAGATGAAGCGGTAATTCACAGAGCACGGGTTGCAGTCGATACAGCGCGTGCAACTCTTCCGCAATGCACTGTGATGCGAGCACGAGCGTGTCGCTCTTGCTTGCGAGCCGAAACGTCAACGGCGAAACCTGCGAGGACATGACATCCGCTCCAAAGCGCAGGCCCATGTCACGCACAGCGAATTCAAGTTGCTGCCTGATGATGTTGGGCTGTTCGGGTAAGACCCACGGAAAGCCCAATAGGTCTTCGAGCGCGACCGGTTTCTGCGTGAGCGGATGCCCCTGCCGGGCGACGAACAGTGGATTGTCATCGCGAAGGGGTTCTTGCGAGTACTGGTCGCCGCCAAAGCCACTCGCGAGACGCCCGATGACGATGTCGACAAGATCCTGATCCAGACGTTCAAGAAGTACTTCCATCGAATCCTCACGGACGCTCAAGCGTATCCTGGGCGATCTCGTTCGGAATTCCGCGACGCAATCGGCGAGGACCTCCCACCAGTTAAGCGGGAAGAACACGCCAATCGACAATGTTCCCATGTCGCCGACGCGCAGCGCGTCGAGCTCCGCTTCGGCCCGTTGCACGTCACTGGCGATCAGATAGCCATGGCGCACAAGGGCTTCTCCAGGAATCGTCGGACGCATTCCTGATGGCGTGCGTTCGAACAACTGCGCGCCCGTGATTACCTCAACCTCTGCTAGCGCCTTAGATATTGCCGAGTGACTTACCGCGAGCGCCTCTGCTGCCTTCTGCAGATTTCCGCATCGCGCTATTTCGAGTACCACGGAGATATGGCGAAGCTTCAGACGCTGTTGCAGGGAACTCATAGTCGGTGGCTCATGAATTTTCTTCAAGGGCAGTAGCGAAATTTTCCATATTGTTTCCGCGGCGACTGCGTGAACATCACTACCGATGCACGACAGCATACCCCGGCTGCAAACCCGTTCGCAACGTGCCCGTGCAGCCACATGAAGACGAGCGAGATAAATCAATGACGAAAACAACCATCACGCATTGCGCACAAGGGGTCCTCAAGGGCGTGCTTGATGACCGAGTCCATACATTCTTCGATATTCCCTATGCCGTCGACGCGGGTCGATTTTCCCCTGCGCTTCAGCCGTCCGCCTGGGCTGGCGAACGCGACTGTACACGGCCTGGACCTATCTTTCCGCAGTTGCCGAGCCGCCTCGACTTTGTAATGGGCCCAACGGCCAGCGGCGCGGAAATGTCCGAGGACGCCTTTCGTCTCAACGTCTTCACGCCCACACTTGCCGGCAAACTACCCGTCATCTTCTGGATTCACGGGGGTGGCTTCCTGACGGGGGGAGGCTCGCTGCAGTGCTACTTCGGCGACTCACTCGCGAGAAGCGGGCGCGCCGTTGTAGTGACCATGAACTATCGCCTGGGTCTGCTCGGCAATCTCTTCATGAACGGCATCTCTCCAGGCAACCTCGCCGTTCGCGATCTCGAGATGGCCTTGCAGTGGGTCAAATCGAATATCGGCAGTTTTGGTGGCGATCCGGAATCGATCGTGCTGGCCGGACAATCTGCGGGCGCCTGGTATACGCAAATGTTTGCCGCGATGAAGCCAACGAGTGCGCTGGTCAAAGGCGGCATCATGCTCAGCTATCCAGGTCTACCACCAATGATGCCGCAAGCCGCTCAGACGATGGCCGAGCAGTTCTGTGCGATGGCGGGGATAGACTCGTCCGGCGACGCGTTACGGACGATGCCCGTAGAACGCATACTGGAATTGCAAACCTCGATGCTGCGCGCGCAAAGCGTGTTCGCGGAGGTGCCCGTGCTGTTCCAGAGCGTTTGCGATAACGAGGTTCCGGCGAACCCGGGCGCGCAGGCCCGTGAGAATTTTGCCGGCAAGCCGTTGATGATTGGCTGGACCCGGGAAGAAATGGGCAGCTTCTTCGCGAGTAATCCTGCAATGATTGGCGTGACGGAAGAGCAGGCCTTAAAGAAATATAACGAAGAATTCGGCGAGCAAGGCAAGCCTTACTATAAACAGGCACTCAGGCATCGGCTCAATGGCCGACCCTACACAACCCTCGTCGATCTGGGTTCGGACAAACTGTTCAGGCTTCCGGCAATCAAATTCGCCACGGAGATGGAATCGGCAGGCAGCAACGTCTTCGCGTATCAATTCGACTTCCAGTCGCCGCAGCCAGAGGTGGGAGCAGGTCATTGCTTCGAGCTACCGTTCGTGTTCGGCAACTTCGAAGACTGGGTCGACGCACCGATGCTGGATGGGATCGACCTGGTGGAAGCTCGCTCGCTCTCGGCTTGCATCCAGGAGTACGTGCTGAACTTTGTCGAGTCGGGCGATCCGAACGGCGCACATTTGCCGTATTGGCCGACCTATGGCCGCGTGCAGGGGCGGCGGACCATGCGCTTCGCGGACAGGATTGAGGCCGTTGCAAGCGGTACGGAGAGCGGAGCGTAATAAGAACGCGCGACGCTAGGTATTTCAACGAAAGCGTTTTGAGCGTCGCCAACGCTTGCCTCCCTGTCGGATCCGTGCGATAGCACGTCCCGGCCAATAACTATGGATAACTAAAAAACCGGGCGCCAGGAGGGGCGCAATTTCTTCAATAGGCTGATCGTTTTTTTCCGTATTGTTTTCCCCGAATTCATAGCATTGTCGAACCGACTTCGGATGGAGATCGATAGTAAGAGCACTGAACGCAAACGACTAGACGGGGAAGGAGACAAACGTGGGAATTGGAAGAGACATGAAGTTGCTGGGCGGTGTTGGCTTTCTACTGCTGGGATGCTCGTCCGGCGCATTCGCGCAAAGCAGTGTTTATGTCTCAGGCTTTCTGGGCGCCGGGATCGGTTATACGAGCAACGTCGGAGGACACTCGAGCGTGTCCGAAACCAATGGCGTATTGCGTCCAAACCTGTTTGCCATGCAGGGCAAAGAAGACCTGGGTGGTGGTCTGCAGGCTCTCTTCTATCTGGGCACCCTGTTCTCAATGAGCACAGGAACGGTCCTTGGTGCGCCCGGTAGCCTTTTTTCCCGGGAATCCTATGTCGGGCTGTCGTCGAATCAATATGGCACCTTGACCTTCGGTCAGCAGCGCGATTTTATGTTCGACATGACAGCGCATGGGTATGCGGGCGGCTTCAACCATGGCCTTTGGGGTGCTCACCAGGGGCCGTTTCCGACCTTTGGCGTGCCGTACGTGATTGGCGGATCTTACGACTTCGACCGGCTCAACGGGGAGGCCCTCAATAGTTCAGTCAAGTTCAGGAGCGCGAATTTTAGCGGGCTGACCTTCGGGGCGATGTACGGCTTTGGTGGCGTTGCCGGTCATTTCGGGAACGCCAGTTCGTCGAGTTTTACCGTCAATTATGAGTTCGGTTCGGGTGGCGTGGGTGCGGCGTATACGATGGCGAAGTCGCCCACGATCGACAATGGGAATGATGGCATCCGGAACATCGGCGTAGGCGGGAAATATCTTGTTGGGCCGGTCCAATTGTCGGTGCTGGGGACGATCTCTCGCAATACAGGATCCGGAGCGCAGATCGATGCTGTCGACGCCACCGTGAGTTACGATTTTTCGCCGTTCTGGAATCTCGCCACAACCTATACCTATATGAGTGGAAATCACGTGCTCGATAGCGTCCACGCAAACCAGGCGGATGCGACGTTGACTTACCGCCTCTCGAAGCGCACCTCGGTATATGGAACCTACGTCTGGCAGAGGGCATCGGGCAAGGGCGCGCTCGCCCGCATCAACTCGACCCAAGCGAGCCCATCGAGTTCCGACGCCCAGACGATGGTGGGGATCAGCATCGCGCATCTTTTCTAGTTCTGGTCATTGCGCGGGGGTGCTTGAGGCTCGTCGAGCAAGCACACCCGCCGTCAGCGAAGGTGCCCACGCCGCGGCGTTTCCGACGGCAGTTCGCCAAAGCGGTCGCGATAGCCTTGGGCAAACCGGCCGAGGTGAGAAAATCCGCAATCTAGCGCGATTGTCGCGACGCGAAGGTCGGGAGTGCTTTCACGAATAATCTGACGCGCGCGGTCAAGGCGCATCTGCCGCAACAGGCTGATGGGGCTGATATGACGAAAGCGCAGAAACCCCTCTGAAAGCGTTCTCACCGGCACGCCGGCCGCGCTTGCAATTTCTGGCAACTGTATGGGCGCGGCGAGGTTGGCTGCCATGAACTCTTCGGCCCGGCGAACGAACTGCGGAGCGATTGTCGGCTGGCGCGATGCCCCGTGCCCCGCGTCCTGATCGCATAACAATCCCATCAGCAGCGATTCGACGTGCGCGCCTACGGTCGGGTTGCGGGCTGCGATATTCAGCAGGTCGTCCGAACTCGCGACCAGTTTCAACTGTTCTTTCCACGCGCGCATCGGGCCGCTCGCCAGCGATACGGACGTGTCCGCGCCAATGATGGAAGCCGTTTCATCGCTGAGCGAAGCGGGGTCGATCCGCATGATCAACTGCTCGCAATCGGGTGACAGCAGAGCGCTAAAGGATTCGCCGGGTGCGCGAATGACGGCATGCTGGTCGTCCACGACAATCTTCCTGCCTGACGCGTGGACCTCCGCATTGCCGGCGACGCAAAACATCATCAAAAAGTAGCCGTCGACGGCTTCGACATCCACCTGGATGGCGCCGCCGAAGCTAATCGTACCAATTCCGAGTCTGCCGACCTGCACGAAATCCATGTGAGAACGACCGTGCGCATTTCCTTGCGGAAGCAGCGAATGCGGCTGCATGACTCGCGAAATCAGTTCACGCGTCTCGTCGAGGTCGGCTGATTCAAACAGCCGGTGGCGTCGCAATGCGGGGAGCCGGAGATCGGATCTCATGATTGTTTCAGCGCGCTCGCGCGCGGACTCAACACTTGCCCATCGATCATAAAACTGCCTGAACTGGATAGAGGGGGCGCGTTCCGCCAGAAACGGATAGACCCAGCATTTTCCGCCGCCAAAAATAAATCCACAGTGCAGCGACGATTCCGTTGCCGCACTGAGTCCCTACAATGCGGAGAAAATAGCATGGAAATAGTCGAATCGCCTGTGACCTTCAGGAACACGCTGGACAGCGACATGGTGCAGTTCCCGCGCGACGACGGTTCGCGCGTGCCCTATAAGGTATTCAGCTCGCAGGCCGTGTACGAGCGTGAGCAGGAGCGGATTTTTCGTGGTCCGACTTGGAGCTTCGTCGCGCTCGAGGCGGAAGTTCCGAATGCAGGCGATTTCAAGAGCACGTTTGTTGGCGATACGCCCGTCGTCGTCACGCGCACCGAGGACGGCTCGCTTTCGGCATGGGTCAACCGTTGCGCGCATCGCGGCGCATCGGTGTGCCGCAAGGCGCGCGGCAACGCCACATCGCATACCTGCGTGTATCACCAGTGGAGTTTCGACAACAGCGGCAATCTGCTGGGCGTGCCGTTCCGGCGTGGCCAGAAGGGCATGACGGGCATGCCAGCCGATTTTGATCCGAAGCAGCACAGCTTGCGCAAACTGCGTGTAGAGAGCTATCGCGGCCTCGTCTTCGCGAGCTTCAGCGACGCGGTGGCTCCGCTGCCTGAATACCTTGGCGCGGAAATGCGTCCGTGGATCGATCGTATCTTTCACAAGCCGATTGAGTACCTCGGCTGCACGCGGCAATATTCGAAATCCAACTGGAAGCTGTACCTGGAGAACGTGAAGGACCCGTATCACGCAAGCATGCTGCACCTGTTCCATACGACCTTCAACATTTTCCGCGTCGGCATGAAGGCGCGCTCGATTCCCGATGCGACGCACGGCCTGCACAGCATCATTACGGTGACGAAGACGGGCGAGGACACGTCGGCGGCCTACAAGCAGCAACAGATCCGCTCGTTCGATGAAGGCTTTGCGCTCGAAGACGATTCGATCCTTGGTCTCGTGTCCGAATATGAAGAGGACACCACCAACCATATTCAGCCGATCTTCCCACAACTGGTGGTCCAGCAGATTCACAACACGCTCGTCGCGCGTCAACTGCTGCCCAAAGGGCCGAATAGCTTCGAACTGATCTTCCATTTCTTTGGCTATACCGACGATACGCCTGAGTTGCGCGAGTTGCGCATCAAGCAAGCCAACCTCGTTGGGCCGGCAGGCTATATCTCGATGGAAGACACAGAAGCCACCGAACTCGTGCAACGCGGGACGGTGCGCGATGCAGACGCGACGTCGGTGATCGAGATGTCGCGCGGCAACCCGGACCAGCAGGACACGGTGATCACGGAAAATCTGATTCGCCGCTTCTGGGTCGGTTATCAGAAGCTGATGGGCTATTGAAGAAGAGGACAGGAAAATGGATCAGATGAAGCTTTGGTTCGAAGTCAGCATGCTGCAGAACCAGTACATCAGCAATCTCGACAACGACCGGCTTGAAGCATGGCCGACGCTGTTTACCGAAGATTGTCTGTACGAGATCGTGCCGAAAGAGAACGTGGATATGGGACTGCCGGTCGGCATCATTTATTGCACGAACCAGAAGATGCTGCGCGATCGTGTCGTGTCGCTGCGTCACGCAAACATCTTCGAGGATCACACGTACCGCCACATGACCTCGGGTCTGACCATCACGAGCGAACAGGACGGCGTGATTGAAACCGAGAGCAGCTATGTCGTGGTGCAGACGCTCGCGAACGGCGAGTCGGACGTGTATCAGGCAGGCAAGTACTTCGACTGTATCGTGCGCACGCCCGACGGGCTGCGTTATCGCAGCAAGCGGGTGGTGTATGACACGTCACGCGTGCAGACACTGCTGGCGACGCCGATCTGAGGAGCGGACATGGAACAGACTATTGATAACTGGCAGACCATCGGCACGCTCGATGATTTTACCGAGGGCGAACCGGCCGCCGTCATTGCGGGCGAGCGGCAAATCGCCGTGTTCCGCGTTGGCGACGAAGTGTTTGCATTAAACGATTTATGCACGCATGGCCATGCGCGTCTTTCCGAGGGTTATGTGGAAGACGGCTGCGTCGAATGTCCGCTGCATCAAGGTCTCATCGATATCCAAACGGGTGCGCCACGATGTGCGCCCATCACAGAAGCAGTGCGGGCGTTCCCGATCCGGATCGTCGATACGCGGGTGGAAGTCAATGTCCAATGAACGCCATGTGATTGTCGGCGCCGGCCATGCGGCGCGGCGCGCGGCGGAGACGCTGCGCGCGCTGAATGCGGACGTGCAAATCGTGATGATCGGCGAAGAGCCGCATGCCCCATACGATCGCCCCGTTCTGTCGAAAGACGCGCTGATGTCCGAGGAAGGCGAGCGGAAGGCTTTCATCCGGCAGCATGACTGGTACGCGGCGCACGGTATCGATTTACGTCTGTCCACGACAGTGACTGAAGTCGATCGGCGGCGCGCGTGCTTGCGACTGCAGGACGGCAGCGAAATCGGCTATGACAGACTCCTGCTGGCCACGGGCTCGCGCGTGCGCCGCGTCAGTGGCGTTGTGGACCCACGTGTGCCATTGCACTACGTGCGCACACTTGCCGACGCACGGGCGCTGCGTGCTGTTCTTGCACAGGATAGGCGAGTCGCGATCCTCGGCGGCGGTTTCATAGGACTCGAAGTCGCTGCCGCAGCGACGCAGGCCGGCTGCAAGGCAACCGTGATCGAGCCGGCACACGCGCTGCTGCAGCGGGCGCTGCCGGATAGCGTCGGCCATCACATCGCGGCGCTGCATCAGCGCAATGGTGTGGACCTACGTCTTGGCACGATGCCCCGTGCGATCACTTACAGCAACGGGTGCGCATCAATCGAAACCGATGCGGGCGCGGTCGCTGCGGATGTCGTCGTAGCCGGCATTGGCGTCGTGCCGAACGTCGAGCTCGCTGAAGCCTGCGGGCTTGAGGTGAGCAATGGCATCGTGGTCGATGAACAGTGCCGTACCAACGACCCGGCAATCTTCGCCGCTGGCGAGGTCACAATGCAGTCCAATCCGTTGCTTGGCCGAAGCGTCAGAATCGAATCATGGCAGGTGGCGGAGAACCAGCCCGTCGTTGCTGCGGAAAACATGCTCGGAGGCGGCGCGATCTACGCGGAATTGCCGTGGCTGTGGTCGGATCAGTTCGACTGCAATGTTCAGACGCTTGGCATCGTCGAGGCGCAGCATCGGCTTGTTACGCGCGGAGATCCCGCTATCGACTCCTTCTGTGTCATGGCGCTGGACGAAAGCGGGCGTATGCGAGCTGCGATTGCCGTCAATGCGGGGCGTGAAATCGGGGCATGCAGGCGATTGATCTCCAGCGACAGGGCAATGGACGAAGTGCGGCTCGCCGACGCTTCTGTTTCACTGCGCGCGCTACTGTGACGGTGCTGTTTAGCGAAGGGACGGCGAGCGGATGGCCAATCGATCGCGATCGATTGGCGGATCGTCTGATCAGACGTGTCCGTACTTCGCCAGTGCCTCAGCCAGACTCAGGCCTTGTTGCAATTCCGTACGGGGCACACAGCTTATAGCGCTTGTCTTGCCGTTTGGCGTTTAGCGGAAACGGGCGGATTCCTCTGGATGAAACCGGTCAGACCGCCATGCACAGGACGGGCAACCGGAGCGAATGCGTATCGCCTCAACCATTCGCTGTAACCCTGCACGAGAAACCCCCCCGAGCGTTCTATGTATTGCTGGCGGGACGTTTCATAGACTTCCCGGAGTACAAACCAGGGCACATGCGGCAAGTCGTGATGGACCAGATGATAGTTATTGTTCAGAAACAGCAGGCGCCAGAACCAGCCCGCTTCGTTGATCACCGTGCGATGCTCGTGGGCATGCGCCGCGCGATGTTCCTGAAACGAGCGGATCGAACCCAGCGACAACGATCCGTAGCCCGCGCCGATAACAAAAACCCATGCAGGGATGCCGCATACCCGTTGCAGCCACACGGTCAGCGCGCCCAGGGCCGCGAGATGCGCGAGCCACACCGGTACGTCGCGCCAGTCGCCGCGTCGGATCCGGCCGAGCGCGTCCGCGCCGGTTGCCGCGATCGCGAATGCCGGCCCTACCAGCAGGCGGCCGATAAACGTATTGCGGAACGTGAGCAGCGCGCGAATCGCCAGACCCGCGCGTTGCCACATACGCTGACTGACAAAGTAGCTTTCGGGGTCGCGCTCGGGACGCGTCAGATGCGGATCGTCGTGATGCTGAAGATGCGAATCACGGTAGATGCCATACGGAAACCACACCGCGAGCGGCGCAAACCCGAGCAGCGCGTTGACGAACGGGGAGCGAGTCGGATGACCGTGCAGCAGTTCATGCTGCAAGGACATGTACCACGTGCTCAGCAGCGCGAGCAGCACGGTGGTCAGCGGTAAGCCTAGCTCGCGTGCATGCATGGCGACGCCGAACCAGCCGCTGTAGATCGTGACGATCAGTACCCATGTCGGCCATTGTGTGCGCCATGTCCAGCTTGCCGCCAGCCGGGCGAGCGTGTTGCGTTGCGTGTCGTCGAGGTAAATCGCCATCGGGTGATCGGTCGGAATACATATTCAGACCGATCCTACGGACCAATTCGCGGCACCTGAACCATTTTGTTCGGCAATGCATCTGCCAAATCGTGCATAGCGTGCATAGCGTGCATAGCGTGCATAGCGTGCATAGCGTGCATAGCGTGCATAGCGTGCATAGCGTGCATAGGTCGGGGTCACATCGTCCGTCGTTACGCAGCCTCGCGCTCAGCTGCCGTCCGCGACATGGCAGCGGTGGTCGAGCAGACCTTCCGCCGACCCGCTGCCGTTGTCGACGTCGGTGCCGCTATTCACGACCAGCCAGCCGTCTTCGTCGGCCGAGGACCCCGCCCCCGTCACAAGGATGGTTTGCATGGCCATCGCACTGCTGCTTCTGTTATCGCGCGCAACCAGACGGAATGGATTGTTGTCCTCGGTGAGGGCGGTGACCCGCATGATGCGATAGCGGTGCCCATCGAGCGTATCCCAGCGCCACTCGCCGGGTGCGTCCTTGTCGTGACGCGCGAGCGCCTCGCTCACGTCGCCGCGCATGCAGTCGATATGAATATGCAACTGTTCCTGCGACCGCGCATAAGCCGAGTTGATTTCGAGGCCGAGCAGATTGTCGGGCAAAGTTCGCTTGACGGACTTTTCGACGTAAAGCCGCGACGCCCACGCGTCTACCCAGTAGTCCTGCGCATGCGGCGCCAGCACCAGCGGGCTTTCGATTCCGGTGATGCGGTCAGTTGGAATCAGCAGATGCTGCGATCTCCCGACGATGTCCTTCAGAATCACATAGCGTTTGTCGAGATTCACCGTCGTGCATTGGCCGGGTGTGCCGGTGGCCTGTTGCGACGGCACGCAGCGCAGATCGACGATCTTCCAGAGCGCATTGGAGTCGATCGCCGCGAGGCGCGCGCATGCGCCGATGGCGAACGCGACCGCCACCGCAGCGGCGCTTCGCAAAATGGCCCGCTGCACGCGGGCTTGCGTCAGCATCAAAGCACCGGCGCCGGCAGCACGCCAAGCAATTGCTCGAACGCGACGCCGATCGCCAGTAGCCGCCGGTCGCTGCCAAGCGGTCCATCCAGTTCCAGACCGACCGGCAAACCGCTGGCCGTCATTCCGGCAGCCAGCGAGAGCCCCGGAATGCCGGACGTGCTAGCCGGATCGGTATTGCGCAGGAACGCGTCCATCGTGTCGAGCGGTGCTGCGCCGTCGATCGATACCATCGACGAACCGTTGACGTCGTCGATCGGCACCGCTGCGAGACGCGTGGTGGGGAACAGCAGTGCATCGAGGCGCTCGTCCGCGAACGTGGCGGCCACATATTCCTGCAGACGCGGCCGCCACTCGTTGAGCGCCGCGTCGTAATGCGCGCCGAGGGCGTCGTCGAGCACGGCGTCGTAGATCACACGCACGTCGGGGCTCGCGATGCGGGCGGCCAGTTCAGCCACGGTCCTGACCGGCGCATGATTGGCAACCAGCCAGGCGAGCACGTCCTCGCGCGCCTCATGAATCGCAACCGGGCCGCCGACCTGCCCGTTCAAGGTCTCCAGATCGCTCATGTCGACCGGCACGAAGACGACACCCGCCGCTTCGAGCCGGTGCACTGCCGCGCATGTCACGCTTTCCACCTGCCGTTCGAGTCCTTCCCAGAGCGGCGCCGGCAGACCGATGCGCAAGCCTTTCAGCGTCAGCGCGGGCAACGGTCCCGCACCGGTGATCACGCCATCGAGCAATGCGAGGTCGACGACAGTGCGCGCCATCGGCCCCACGGTATCGCGTGTATGGCAGATGGGCACGACCGCATCCGGGTCGTGATAGCGCCGTTCGGCGCCACCGTTGCCGACAGAAGGACGAAATCCGGCGATGCCGGTCAGAGCCGCCGGGATGCGGGTCGACCCGGCGGTGTCCGTGCCGAGTCCGGCGGGTGCGATGCGCGCGGCGATCGCGGCGGCGGTGCCGCCCGATGAACCGCCGGGAATCAGCGTGGGGTCGTACGGATTGCGCACGGGCCCGGCATGCGTCGCGAAGTTCGTGCTGGTGATGCCCAACGCCAGCTCGTGCATGTTGGCTTTGCCGAGCACGATTGCGCCGGCGTCGAGGAGCCGTTGTACCGAAGGCGCGTTGCTTGACGGCACAAAGCCTTCCAGTGCCGGCGTGCCCGCCGAGGTCTGCAAGCCGGCTGTATTGATGTTGTCCTTCACGACAATCGGCAAACCGGCGAGCGGCAATTGCGCTCTGGCCTCAGGCGTCAACGCGTCGATGCGCTGCCCGGCGGCCAGCGCGCCGTCGAGATCGAGCGTGGTCAGTGCGTTCAGGCTCGAGAGCGCCGCCGCGCGCGCCAGCAGCGTGGCGATATAGTCGGCGGCCTTCAGGCGCCCGGACTGGATCGCAGCGACGGCTTGCGTCGCGGTGAGCGACAATTGTTCATCGACAGTCCATGTCATGGCCGGCGTCTCCTCATTGCGGATTGGATGCGCCCGGCAACAGTTCTTCCGCGGGTGGGGCCGCGGAATGTCCAATGGCGCAGCGTGTGGTGTTCGGCAGCAGTGTGTCGGACATGGCGGGCGTGCGGAAAGCAAGCTGATGTGTCGCCCATTCTGGCACAACCCTTTGAAACCCGATGCCAGGGCGGCGCCGTGCCGCGCGCATTTACCGTGCTGCGTTACCAGTCTGCTGCGTTATTGATGATTGTCGATCCACATGCGTCCCCAGCGGAACGCATAGGCGAGCGCGTGCTCCTCGTCGAAGAAGTAATCGAGTGCGTCGAATGAATAAGCCTGACCTTTATTTTCGGTGGTTTTCTCGATGGTCAGGTTTGCGGCAAAGAGGCCGTTAGGCAGCTGCTGCGCAGCCGGGGCAACTTCGTAACCCTTGTAGCGAATATGTGAATTCATGATCGTGGCAGTGAGTATGCCCGCGTGTGTTGCTGAAAAGCCGGAGCGAGGCGCACCCCTGTGCGTCAGGCATCCGGTGGTGTGCGGGCAGAAGCAAGCCTAGGCCGCGCCGCGCAGCGGGTGAACCAATCTTTCGTCGTTAGCTAATGAGCGCAGTCCTGGAACGGTCTTCAGGAAGCAGATTCGGACCATCGTCGCTGCGTGCAAATACACTATCCGGCGTTGCGGGCACACGGTCTGTTATGTGGCGCACGGTTCGGGGGAGCGTGCTGGGTTGCGCGAATGGAACGGGTGCGATCGCGAACGGATCGGTGCGGAATGACGATGGTCGGAACGGCGGAGCGCGCCGTGGACCTTGATTTTCAGTCCACGGCGGGCGGCACGCGATGCGTGCTTAAACCGCGTGAAGCAGGCGTGCCGGCGGCGCTTCCTTGTGCGCGCCGGCGAACGGAGCGGCAGCCGGCGTGCGATGGGCATTGAAGGCCAGCGCGAATTGCGCGGCTTGCTGGCCGACCGTGGCGAGCTGATCGACAACCTTCGGGTCGGAGCAGGTGTCGACGGTGTCGAAGCGGGTTTCCAGCGTGTTGATGCCGGCGCCGAACGGCGTGGGCCAGCCGCGCAACGCGTGAACGATCGAGCGCAGCGAGGTCAGCACCGAGCCGGCGGCCTGCCAGCCATAGGCCGTGACAATGCAGCCGACCGCGCGGCCATCCAGATACGGACGCTCGTCGGCGCGCAGTTCCTCGAGGGTGTCGAGCGCGTTCTTCACGAGGCCGGACACGCCGCCGTGGTAACCGGGCGTGGCGATAATCAGCGCGTCCGCGTGACGCACGGCTTCGATCAGTTCCAGCTGTTCGTCGGTGCGTTGGGGATTTTCCGGTGCGTAGTGGGGCAGACTATGCAGAAAGGTGCCGCCGAACAGGCGGGTGTCGGCGCCCGCGGCTTGCGCGCCGCGCAGCGCCAAACCAAGCGCGCGCTCGGTCGACGAGGCGGCGCGGGTCGTGCCGCCAATGCCGATGATGAGCGGCCGGCGGTGATGATCGAATCTGGTCAACGAAATGCTCCTTCGGTAGCGGCTAGCGGTGCATCCGCGCGGGGCTGCGCGAGCGACGAACCGGTGCGAACCGGACTTTGAAGTGTCATCTTAATGACGGCTGGGAGCAGGGCGAAGCGACTTTTTGTTCTAACGATATAACCGCGCGGGGTCATTGGCTCGCGGTGGTGATGCCCACAGGCGCCTGCAGCGGCATCTCGTGCACCGTCGCGCACCGTGCTTTGCACCTGAAGCCGCGCTGGATAAGCATATGGCGAACCATTGTTTGGGGGCCCGATGACACACCGCTATGATGGAATCGTCTCCTCCATGACACCTCCTTGACATGGGATTCGGCCTCGCTACGCCAGTAGCGGGGCTTTTTTTTGTGAGCGGACCCGGCAGCCGGCGCACGCCGCTTCACGATAAAGCTGTTTTTTGCATGCTACGATGGTCCGCGAAACCATTCCCGGCGAGCCCGAGCAAGCAATGACCACCCTCTATGACACGCTTGGCGTGCCCATGCACGCCACGGACGACGAAATCAAGCGCGCCTATAGAAAGGCCGCGATGAAATGGCATCCCGATCGCAACAGCGGTGCCGAGGCAGTGGCGCGCGCTACTTTCCAGGAGATCAAGGACGCTTACGCGATCCTGTCCGACGCCACGCAGCGCAAGGTGTACGACGCCGTCTATGCCGAGCAGATGCGCGGCTGGGAAGCGCAGCGCACACGCCACCAGCAGGCGGCCGCCGAGCGCGAGGCGGCCGCGCGTGCCGCCGACGAAGCGGCGTACGCGGAAATGGTGGCGCTCGCCATGCGTTTCGCCGACGAAGGCCACAATCGCGATGTCCTGTTCGGCGTGCTGCTCGGGCGTCGATGCGCGGCGCGGCGCGCGGCGCAGATTGCCGATAGCGTGGCCGCACTGCAGGCGTCGCGACGCGAGGCCGAGAAAGCGAAGGCCGCTGCGGAGGCTGCCCAGGCGCCCCCGGCGTCTGCTGTGCATGACGCCCACGATGCCAATGACGGCGCCCCAGTGAAAGACGAAGCCGCCAGTCACGGCACGCCAGGCGATCGCGCCGCGCATGAGAAGCATGAGAAGCGTGAGGACAACCCGCACGATCTCAACCCGGCTGGCGTGCTGGGCGGCCTCTGGTATCAGTTCCTGAACGGCTTGCGGTTCTGACGCGACTCGTGCGCGGTGCCCGGCGTTCTCAGGCCTGCCGCGCCCGTTGGGCGTGGGTTGTCATGCAGGTGAGCTCCGCCGCGAGTTCGTCGATATAAGGATCGTTCAACTCGCAGCCCGCAAGGGCGGCCTGCAGTTGGAAAACATACTCCGCGTTGCTGCCGAACAGGCCCGTTGCCACGGCCATTGCTGGCGCGATCGCCGCCGGGCTCGCGTCGGCTTCATATTGCGCATGTTGCGTGTCGGCCACGAAAGCAATCGCGGACACCGCCGTGCCGTCGTCGAGCGTCACCGTTGCCCACGTTGGCCGATAGGCGCCGGTCACCATCTCACGAATCCACAGAATCCGGAGTTCCTCTTCGAGCGTCGACTGGCACAGGCGTAATGCGACGCCTTGTGTGCTGCCGCCGCGTTCCAGCGCGAGCATCCGTCCCGGTTGCTCAGGCGTGCCGCGGCCGGCGATGAGCCGGATGCAGAAGGTGCGATGCCAGTCGTGCAGCGTGGCAATGCGCCGGCTGTCGAACTGAGAGATCGGATTCCACATCAGCGAGCCGTAGGCGAAGACCCACACGTCGCCCTCGTCGGGCCGCTGCAGCATGGTTTGTGCGAGCGACTCGTCGATGCGCGCCTGAGTCCAGAGCATCTCCTTAGGCAGCGAGTCAAAACTTTCGAGGTAGGCGCCAGAGCTAATGGCGTTTCTGTTCAGCATCCGATAGGTCCCGTCGTAATCGACTCCGTGTGGACTGCCACCGCATACGAATGGACAGTTGCACCCAGTATGAACGGGGGACCCGGCCGGATAAATCCGTCTGAAGGAAATAGTGCGTCGCTCAGGCCGCGACAATCGGCGGCGCGTTTGGCCGCAAGGCCATAGACCTGGGCCGAATTGATATAGAGAGCGGACTTTAGCGCGGGACGGGCGGCTTCTAGAATCCGTAATAAGTCCGTGACAGGCGCTGTTCGAACGGCGACTCCATTTCACCCGAAACACCCGCTTCGCCTGACCCTACGTAGTCCGTTCCGAGAGGCACCACGGCCATGTTCACTTTCATCTTTGTAGTTGCGGTGGCGGCATTTGTTCCCTACGTCGCGGCGCCCGGCATTGCGAATGGCGTTAAGGCGGTCACGCAGCCGGCTCCGGCTGCGGCGGTGCGCTTCGAAATCCCGCCGCCGGCGGCCGGGGGCGGGGACGAAGGCGGCAATGACGCCGCCAACCGGATCGTCGCCGGTCCGCCCGATGGCCAGGCTTCTGTCTGAAGCGAAGCCACATTGCGAGCGAAGGCGTATTGAAAGCCTGATGGTTGCGCCGGCTTGCGTGGTCGCCTATGCGCCGCGTCCTGTGCGCGGATTGGCTGTGCCTGGTAGAAATTCCCGTGGCGCAAAGAATTAAGACGTCGTAGTGTCACGGCGGTGCAAGACTGGCTCGGCACAATCGCGGACAGAAACAAAAAAACACGGGTACGGGGTAAGCGTGACCAGAAAATACAAGGTGCTGTTTCTCTGTCGCGAGAATTCAGCACGCAGCATCATGGCCGAAGCTTTGCTGCGCGAACTGGCGGGACACCGGTTCGACGCCTTCAGCGCGGGGCCGGAGCCGGCCGCGCGGACGCATCCGCTGACACTCGCGCAATTGCGGCCCGGCATTTCGGACCTGGGCGTGCTGAGCCCCAAAAGCTGGCTGGAATTCACCGGCGAATGGGCGCCGCGCATGGACCTCGTTGTCGCCATGGACGAATGCGTGGCCGGCGATCACGCGCCGCTTTTCCCAGGCAACCCCGCGTTCTGTTACTGGGACTTCGCCAACCCGTTTGCCGAAGGAATGGCCGAGACGGAGCGGACCCGCGCGTTCGAAAAGGCGTTCTGGCAGATCGTGCGGCAGGTCAGCGCATTCATCGAGTTACCGCAGTATGCCGGGGCAGTGCGAAACGCAGTGACGAGCGTCGAGGCACCCGCGTGCGGCGTGTGACGTTGCCCGGCGCGTCATCAGGCGCAGTGCCCTCTGGCGGGAAAGGCGGGATATGAAGGTGTATCAGCCGCTTAGCGGTTATTCGAGCGCGCGAGCGGGCTGCCTGCGAACGGGTCGTTTTGCCAATCCACACGCGGTTTGTTCTGCGGCTCGATTGCCGGTTTGGCCGACAATTCGAAGTGATCGATTGATTGCCCTGCGCTAATCGCCTGTTTAAGCCATTGGGGCATTTCGCCCTGGCCGTCCCAGGTATCTCCAGTGGCGCTGCGGTAACGCTCTGCGTTTCGCCCGGCGGGCTCGGACGCCAGCAACTCAGCGAGGTCTTCTGGTTCGATACCAAACTCTTCCATGCGGCGGCGGAGATACGCAATCATGCTATCTCGCTTCCTTTCGTCCATAAGATATTCGTCCTTCTAAAGCGTCCAGCTTTCTGTCAAATACAGATTGCAAGGGGAGTCGCGAATGCGTCGAACCCATGCGATGGGACCGGCTCGCGGTAAGTTTTATACACCGAAGGAAATCCATGCGGCAGGGTCAGGTCATGCTTCCCATAAATCCCGGAATAGCCTATATCCAACCAGGCCGCCTACAAGGCTTACCGTTCCGATCAGCGGATACGCCAACGCTCCGCCGCGCGGTAAATACGGGTGGATGAGCCTCACGGCCGCAATGGAAAATACGGTGATGACAATGCACTGATTGCGAACGGCTGATCTCATCGCCACGCTCCGTCTCTCGCCGGTGCCTCGCGTGGGCCATTTTCTACGTTATGACAGCATCATAGCGCACTGTTCGGGCAAACGACGCGCCGGGCGGGCTGACTTTTTTCAAACATGACCGATTGTGCGGCTGTTGCCACAAAAACCCTTGCCGCTGCTGGGTCGGGATTGAATTCCTGAGCGCCCGAGCTATAACGAAACTGCGGAGCAACAATCTGCGTTTCCAGCCTTGTTATCGCCGATTCCGGCAAACCGCCGGAATGCGTCCGGCATCAATTGCAAGTCTGGCAACTATTTACTCATTTAGTTCGGTGACTCGCCGCAGCATTACCGCATCAGGCATTTGCCCGTCCGTCAGCTCGATTTGGGTGTATGGCGTTTTTTCACGGAGGCATTCTCCCCAGAGGATGCGATCTGCTGCGCCGGATTCGAGGAGTCTGGACATGAAATTACGTTTATTGATGGCGTTGGCAAGCGCCGTGCTGTTCCTCGCGCCGAAAACCGCCGGCGCGCTGGACAGTCAGCCGGGCGCAGGGATGTCGGGTAGCGCGCGGATGCAGCAGAACGCGAACGAATCAGCGCAGGCTACCACCGACATATCGTTTGGTGAAGCCGGCCAGGCGGCGACATCCGCCGACCAGCCGCTGCAGAACGTCTCCTACGGCGGCACGACCAGCGGCCAGTCGCAGGCCGGCGGCCGGCAGGACAAGCCCTGTTCTGGGGCACCTCAATGCAGGGTCTATTTTGGTCAGTGAGCGAAGCCGGCGGCGCGGAGGGGCGGCCGGCTAGCAGCAGGTTCACGCGGCCATGCTGCGTCAGTGGTGGGCGCGCTCGTCGGGGCCGCCCATTGCGATTTTTGGGGAACGCTCAGCGAACGTCCGCAGGCGTGAACGCGGCCGCGTGGCGGCGAGCAAATTCGGCCGCGGAAATCGGCGCGCGGCCAACCAACTGCTGGAAGGTGTCGGTCATGCGGTCATAGCGGTTGTCGCGATGCAGCTGCCCCATGACGACCAGGTGCGTGGTCAGATGCGCGGGCTGCTGGAGTTCCCGCAGCTTCGCTTCCCAGATCTGCGGCGGCACATTGACGTATTGGATGTTGCGGCCAAGAGCGCTGCTGAATTCCTGTGCGAGTTCAGTCATCGTCAGCGACTGGGGGCCGGTCAATTCGTAGACTTTGCCGATATGCGGTTCCGGGTTGGCCAGCACGACAGCGGCGGCAGCCCCTACGTCCGCGGCGGCAATCGGCGAGGTCTTGCCGTCAGCGAACGGCAGGCGGATGGCGTTATCGTCGCGGATCCCTTTGGCCGCCTGCATCAGGAACATGCCGTCAAAAAAAGCGGTTGGACGCAGGTAGACCACCGGCAGGCCGGACCAGCGCAGCATCTGCTCCGCGAGCCAGTGCTGTTTCTGTTGCGGGCTGCTGGTGGTCTCTGTCTCGCTCATCTGCGATAGCGTCATCTGCGACAGATTGACGAAAGCCTTCACACCCAGACTCCTGGCTGTCACCGCGACGTTGGCGGCCGCTTCCAGGTAGTCGGGCGAAACCGACATCGTGAAATACACCACTGAGCAACCTTGCATGGCTGCGCGCACGGCGACGATGTCGAGCATGTCGGCGACCACGACTTCGGCGCCCAGATCGCGCAGCCTGTCGGCGCGGGCGTCCAGCTTGCGCACCATGGCGCGTACGCGATGGCCTTGTTCCAGCAGGCTGGCGATGGCCGTGCGCGCGGTCGAGCCGACGCTGCCGGCGGCGCCGGTGACGAGAATGGTTTCTTGGGACATGGCCTTCCTGATAACATCGGGTATGTAGGAAAATACATAGTGACATGTCGTTTTTACTATGTCAAAAAAAACATAGTCATCGATGTGCACGTTGGCGCAATCCAGGAGCAATGCGAGTGAGTGATCAGAAGGAAGCCGCGGCAGGCAAGGAAAAACCGCTGAAATATGTTCTTCTTGCCGGCATCCATAACGAGCCGCGTTCCGGCTATGAGCTGACCAAATGGCTGCAGATGGTGGGGCAGCATTGCTGGTCGGTTGAGCACAGTTCGGTGTATCCGGCTTTGCGCGAACTGGAAAAGGATGAACTTATCCAGTCGGAGCGCCTGCCGGGAACGCGCGGACCGGACCGCTCGATCTACAGCATGACCGCTGTCGGGCTCGAAAAGCTGCGGGCGTGGGTGGCCAACGGCTCGCCGCGTCCCGCCATCAAGGACGAACAGATACTGCGGGTGTTGTGCTTCGATTTGCTGCCGCGCGAGACAGCGTTGCAGCAAATCCGCGCGGTGCGCGCGGACCACCAGATCCAACTTGAATTCTTTCTCGCAAGACAGGCCATGCTGACCGAGCGTCAGCTTGGACCGATGCTGGTGGCGCGCCGCGGGGTGCTGGCGGAACAGGCCTATATCGCGTGGTGTGACGAGGTCGCTGACATGATTGCTCGCAGGCCTGCCTGATCACGATCGCACCGCGTCGAAGCCTCCGTTCCATCAACGAAGAGAGATTCCTCATGGACTACGTAGACAGTTTGCGTATTTTCCGGTCGGTGGTTGAATCGAAGAGTTTCACGCGTGCGGCGGAGATGCACGGATTGACCCGGCCAGCGGTGTCCCGGGCAATCGCTGGACTGGAAGAGCGAATGGGGTGCCGGTTGCTGCACCGGACGACACGCCAGGTCTCCCTCACAGAGGCAGCCGAACGATTCTACGAAGGATGCGCGCGCATTCTCGACGACCTCGACGCACTCGAAGCCGACGCCGCGAACCAGACGCGCGAGGCAGCCGGGGTGTTGCGGCTCGTCGCGCATACGACCGCCACGTTAAACCGGCTGGTCCCGTTGATTGCCGGCTTCAAGCTCGCGCATCCCAAGGTCACCCTCGACGTGACGCTGACGGAGCGGCCAGTCGATCTCGTCGCTGATGGGTATGACCTCGGCATCGTCGTGCCGTACATGCTCACGAGTGAGACCACCGTCGTGCGTCTGCTCGAACGTATCCCGGTCGTCGTCGTCGCCACGCCTGCCTATCTGCGAACGTCGGCAGTTCCCACTCACCCTTCTGAACTGGCCAATCACGTGTTTGTTGTGATGTCGCCATCCATCCGGCGGCCGAGCATCAGGTTTCATGCAGACGGCGAGGGAATCGCGATTCCACTGCGTTTCGACGTTTCGTCGAACAATCCGATTTTCAATCGGGAAATGGTGCTGCAAGGTTTCGGTATCGGCGTGGTTCCGGCTGCGCTCGTCGAGAACGAACTGGCTTCCGGAAAACTGGTGCGCCTGCTGGCTGATTTCGAACTCGTCGATAGCAGTATCGAAATCCGGCTTGCGTATAGCAACCGGGCGCTGCTGCCAGCCAAGGTGCGGGCGTTTATCGAGCACGCCACCGGCTTCTACAAGGCCAACATGACGCCGCACTAGGCGCTGGTCCGGGCCACATCCACGTCGAGGTTCGCGGGCCGTATCCTCTCCAGGCACCTCGGCCGCGGCGAATCCCTTTGTTGCAAGCACCGGTGCGGTCCTTCCAGATTGGTGCGTTTCGCGTTACCAATCTGGTGGCGCAACCGGCATCGCTTTGCGATCGGTGCGTCGTTATTCTGTGCGTATGCACATCAAACTTCTTCAGAACGACGACTGTTTCGCTGTCCGGCAAGCCGCACGCCGAATTTCCCAGTTCTACGAGCGCTACCTGTCGATGACCGGCGTAACGCCTTCGCAGTACAGCGTCCTCAGCGTGCTCGACGTGAATCCCGGTCTTACGATGGTGCGACTGTCCGATGTGCTGGTGGTTGAGCGTACGACGCTTCTGCGCACGCTCAAGCCGCTGCTCCGGGCGGGTTTCGTCGCGGGCCGGTACGAACGGAAAGCGAAGCGCCGGCGGGTGTTCGACCTGACGGAAGCCGGCAAGGGCAAGCTGGCCCAGGCCTCCGTCAGCTGGCAGGCCGCGCAGCAGGACTTCGAACGCAGGGTTGGTTTCGAACGGGCCGCACGAATGCGCGCCGAACTGTTTCGTATCAGGGATGACATCTCGCAAAGCTGAGGTCTTTCATTTTTTTTAACAATCAAGGTGCATATACACAGGTGATCCGATGAATACTTCTGTATCTCCCGCGTCAAAGGCGGCCGTAGCAGGCGCAACGCCAGCGCAAGGCCGCAGGATTCCGTGGATGAAGCTGGCCACGTCGGCCGTCGTCGTCGTGCTGGCTGCGGCGGCGACGTACTGGTACGCCGTGCTGCGTCTCCAGCAGAGCACGGACGACGCTTACGTCGGCGGCAATGTCACGGTGATGGCGCCCAAGGTGACGGGCTTTATCGACACGATCGACGTGACTGACAACCAGCGCGTGAAGGCAGGCCAGGTGCTCGTCCGGCTCGATGCGCGCGACTACGATGCCCAGCTTGCGCAGGCCACGGCCAATGTCGAACGCGCACGTTCGGAGGTGACCGAGCTCGAAGCCAGGTTGACGCTGCAGTCGTCGGTGATTGCGCAGCAAGCCGCCGAGAAAAATGCCGCCGGCGCCGAACTCACGCGCGCGGCATCGGACAAGACGCGCTATCGGGAACTGGTCAAGGACGACGCCGTGTCGGACCAGATCGTCGAACGCGCCGATGCCGACTTCTCGAAGGCGCAGGCATCCGTCCAGCGCGCTGCGGCCGGCGTGGTGGCCGCGCAGCGGCAACTCGACGTTCTCGGCGCGCAGATGAACGACGCGAAGGCGCGCGTCGATACCGCGCTGGCGGCGCAGCGCGTCGCCGAACTGAATGTCGAATACACCACGATCCGTTCGCCCGTCGATGGGTACATCGGCAATCGCACGGGGCGCGTCGGCATGCTCGCGAAAGTGGGCGTTCCGCTCCTGAGCGTGGTTCCGTCGACCGACCTGTGGATCGATGCGAACTTCAAGGAGGACCAGTTGAAGAAGATGCACGACGGCGACAAGGCCGACGTGTCGCTCGACGCCTCCAGCCGCGTGTTTCACGGCGTCGTGGAGAGCCTGGCGCCAGCGACGGGTGCGACTTTCAGCGTGCTGCCTCCGGAAAATGCCACCGGCAACTTCACGAAGATCGTTCAGCGTGTGCCCGTGCGTATTCATCTCGATCCGCAGGACGGTTTGAACGACGTGCTGCGCCCAGGGCTGTCCGCCGTGGTGACGGTGCATACGGGCAACTGAAGCGGCGAGGAGCGAATCATGGAAAGCAATCAACTCAACGATCCCGCGTCGCAGCCCATGAAGCAGCGCGTGTTCGCATTCGGGCTCATGTGCCTCGGCTTCTTCATGGCCACGCTGGACATCCAGATCGTCGCGTCGTCTTTGCGCGATATCGGCGGCGGCCTCTCCGCGAGTCAGGACGAATTGTCATGGGTGCAGACGGCTTACCTCATCGCCGAAATTCTGGTCATTCCGATGTCCGGTTGGCTCTCGAAGGTGTTCTCGACAAGGTGGCTCTTCGTCGCGTCGGCGATCGGCTTCACGGCGACGAGCATGCTGTGCGGACTCGCGTGGGACATCAACTCGATGATTCTCTTTCGAGGCCTGCAAGGGGCGCTCGGCGCGGCGATGATCCCGACCGTGTTCACGACGGCATTCGTGCTGTTTCCCGGCAAGCAGCGGCTCGTTGCCTCGACGACCATCGGTGCGCTCGCGTCGCTCGCACCGGCAGTGGGGCCCGTCATTGGCGGCTGGATTACCGATCAGTGGTCGTGGCACTGGTTGTTCTATCTGAACCTCGTGCCCGGTCTTGCCGTTGCCGCGCTCGTGCCGAAGTACGTGCATATCGACGAACCGGACCTGAACCTGCTGAAAAAGGGCGACTATCTCGGCATTCTGCTGATGTCCGGCTTTCTCGGCTGTCTCGAGTACGTTCTCGAGGAGGGTCCGCGCAAGAACTGGTTCGGTGATCACATCATCGTCGCCTGTGCGTGGATTTCTGCGATTTGCGGTTTCCTGTTCCTCGTTCACGCGCTGACCGCGGAGGATCCCGTCGTCGATCTCCGTGCGCTGGTCGTCAGAAACTTTGGTATTGGAAGCCTGCTGTCTTTCGTGACAGGCATCGGCATTTTCGTCGCGGTGTTTCTCACACCGCTGTTTCTGGCGCAGGTGCGCGGGTTCAGCTCGTTGCAGATCGGCATCGCACTGCTCTCCGTCGGTGCGTTCCAGTTGCTGGCGCTGGGCGCTTACGCATTGGCATCGCGCTATCTCAGCATGCGCGTGCTGCTGATGTTCGGTCTGATCTGCTTCGGGATCGGCTGTTACCTGTACACGCCGTTGACGCACGAGTGGGGATGGCAACAGCTCCTGTTACCGCAGGCGCTGCGTGGAATCGGCCAGCAATTTGCCGTGCCGCCGATCGTGACGATGGCGCTCGGTTCGTTGCCGCAATCGCGTCTGAAGTCGGCCAGCGGTCTGTTCAATCTGATGCGCAATCTCGGCGGCGCGATTGGCATTGCGGTCAGTTCGACGATGCTCAACGACCGGCTGAATTTCCACTATCTGCGTCTGAACGAGAGCGTCACCGCTGGCACACCGCAGGTCGACGCGCTGCTGGACAACCAGACGGCGCACTGGTCGGCGGCAGCCGGCGATGCGTTGAACGCCGCGCAATCGGGACTCGCGAACCTGCACGCGCTGATCTACCGCGAAGCGCTGACGTTGACCTTCGCGGACACATTCTGGGTGCTGTCGCTGTGTTTCGTGGTTGCCATCGTCAGCGTGCTGTTTTCGAACCCCATCTCCAACTCCGCTCCGCCCCCGGATGCGCATTGAGGTCATCATGAAGAAGCTTCTTGTTGCTGTAGCCGTCAGCCTGTTGGCCAGCGCGTGCGCCGTCCAGCCGGCCCAACACGCCGACCTTCCCGTGTCCGTCGATCACGTCGCGCCGCAAGGCTGGAGCGTGGCGGTGCCGCGTTCGGACGTCGACGCGAAGACATGGTGGGCCCGGTTCGACGATCCCGTTCTCAATCAGCTCATCGACACCGTTCTGACCGGCAACCTCGACCTGCAGGCCGCGGGCGAACGCGTCAAGCAGGCGCAGTCGCTGACCGTGCAAAAACGCGCCGTATTGCTGCCCGAACTCGATGCCGCCGCACACGTCTCCGACTCGCGGCAAAACACGCCGCCGCCGCTCGGGTATGTGAAGCAGGGCGGGATTGGGCTCGCGCTGAGCTGGTCGCCGGATGTGTTCGGCGGCGAACGTCTCGACCTGCTCGCCGCACAGGCGCAACTGGTTGGACAACAGCATGCGGAAGATGCGATCCGTCTCGCGCTTGCGGCGAACGCCGCGTCGGCCTATGTCGATTTACGCTGGGCGCAGTCGGAACTCAAGATCCTGCAGGACAACCAGCGGATCCGTGAGCGGGCGCTGCAGCTGACGCAAGAGCGTTTGAAGTTCGGCCTGTCGACACAACTCGACGTCACGCGCGCACAGAATCAACTCGACGCATTGAAGGCGAGGATCTCGCCGACGCAGGCGATCATCCAGCATCAGTTGAGTCTGATCGCGGTGTATTCGGGCAGAACGCCCGAGTCGGTCGATAAACTCGTGCTGGCTACGCCAGCGCCGATTCCGGTTCCGGCGACAACCGCGCCGCAGACGCTGCCGTCCGAGGCGCTCCTGCGACGTCCTGATGTGCTGAGCGCCTACGCGCAGGTCGAACAGCGCGCGGCGCAAGTGGGTGTGGCGAAGGCGGAGCGCTATCCCAAGTTTTCGCTGAACCTGGCGGACGGACTGCTCGCCGCATCGTATGTCGGTCTCCCGACGCTCACCGACAACCTGTTCAGCGCGGCGTTGAGCGCGACGAGCCCCATCTTCAACGCTGGCCGCATCACGGCAGGTATCGAGCAGAGCGAAAGCCGGATGCGCGAGTCGGAACTCAACCTGCACCAGACGATGCTACAGGCCTTGCGGGAGGTCGAGGACTCACGCGCGGATCTGGTGAGCACGACAGATTCGACGCAGCGGTTACAGGACGCGCTGGGTGCGTCGAACAAATCGCTCAAGCTGGCCAATGAGTTGTACAAGGGCGGGGCGACGGACTTTCTCGATGTTCTGTCAGCGCAGGAAGCCTATCTGCGTGACTCCGATTCACTGAATCAGGCGCAACGCGAGCATGCGCTGTCAGCGGTTGCGCTGTACCGATCGCTTGGTGGCGGCTGGAGTGAGAACGACAGCGCAACCACAACGGTGGCGAATTCGGTGGCATCGAAATGAACCGATACCGCCCGCCTGGTTGAGCCAGGCGGGCCTGATCGAGGCGATGCCAGTCTCAGGTGCTTTCCAGCATGTCCTTTTCGCGGTCGCTCGGGCGCTGCGGCGCGGCCTCGGTGTCTTTGGCGATATTTCGGCTCGTCGAGCGGAAAAACTCGGTGCACACATCCACGAAGGTCCTGAACCTCGCTGGCAACAGTTCGCGATGCGGATAAAACAGGCAAATCTCGACGTCGTTATCCGCTGTCGTGCAATGCGACAGAATGTGCGTGAGGTGTCCCGCGGCGATGTCTTCGCGAACCATCGCTTCAGGCAAGGAAGCGATGCCGCTTCCGGTAAGTGCCGTCGCGCGAAGCAATGTCTCGTTACCGACAATCGACGACCTGGGCGATATGCTGACTCTCTTTCCGTGCTCAAGCAGATCAATGAAATCGGTGTCCCATTTCCTCGAATCGGCGGATAGCAGCATGAAGTGATTTGCCAGATCCGATGCGGCTTGGGGTGTGCCGTAAAGCTCAAGATAGCCAGGTGAAGCGACAAGGACGCGTGGGGACCTGCTCAGCATCCGACGGATCACAAGCGAATGCTCCACAAGATGAGATGGAAGGATCGCCATGTCGAAGCGGCCATCATACGGATTCACCGTGTCTTCCTGAACGCTAACTTTGAGATTCACGTCCGGAGCAATGGCGTGATAGCTTCGCATCAGTCGGGTGAAGGTCTCGCTTATCAACATTGGGTGCACGACTAGCCGGAGGCTTCCACTGTCGATTTCACGCTGCCTCGCAATGCGACGATTGGCTTCGTCGAGTTCTTCCAGCAGACGACGGCAGGTGAGGTAGTAGGGCTTTGCCTCCGCTGTTAGCGAGACACTGCGGGTTGTTCTGTGCAGAACCCGCGTCTGGATGCTTGCTTCGAGTGTGGCAATGGCTTTCGAGATCGCGCCCGGGGTGACATTAAACGATGTGGCGGCCTTGCTAAAGCTTCCATGCTGCACGACTGCAACGAATACCCGCAACACGTAAAGCTGGTCCATCTTCTACCTCAATGACAGGATGTCCGCAACCGCGCGCGTCGAGCGTCGACGGGTGCGCTAGCGGAGATGGCGGACATCCATTAGCGCCGCTTTGGACACCGCTAGCCAAACTAACAAATTCAACAGGAGCAAGCGCACGCCACGCCATTCCGGACTTCGATGACCTTGATGCTTTTTGCAAACGCCTTGTCCAGAACGGACCTGCCGATGGTCCCGAGTACGAACCCAAGCACCTGGCCCCTGATATTCTTGCCTTCCCGTATCACAACGGCGTCAACGCCGGTCGTCCCGTCGGGCAAACGGGTGAAGGTGTAGGTATGGCTCGACCGGCCTCCCCATACGTTGGAGTCGGTTGTCGTCATGACGACACGATGGGGATCGGACCAGTCGTAGTGCAGGCGTTCCCAGATGCCGCCCGAGCCTTCCGTGACATCGGCCTCAAAAGGCCCATAGTGATGCACTTTCAGGTATCCGTCGGCGCTGTTGCCAAAGAGCTTCGAGCGGCCAGGCCCGAAGTGGGTGAGTCCGGCGACAAACTGCTCGGGCGTCGAAGTGGTCGTGTAGTGAAAGTGGATCGTCGACATGATGAGTAGTTTTGTTGGGACCTTTGCCAGCCGTTCACCTCGCGTCAACAGACCGCGCTGGGTTAATGGCCGCCTTACCGGGGAATTTCAGTGTCAGTGCTTCCTGACGTGAAAGATGATGTGGAGGCATTCTGGCTTTGTTTTGGCACGAGGGAAATGACATATAAACGCCCATTTTGGGACATGCCTGGACGGAGAACGACGCTGCCTCGGATCGGATAGCTGCGCCGTGACGATTGTCCGGTCATGGAAATCGCAAGAGAAACCGGCGGCCCAACATTGCTCCAGTCGACCGGCGTATCGCTTAAGAGCGGCGTGCGGCAGGCGCTGGCGCGACTGCCGGTCAGTAGGTCCTTGCGGCGATAACTCTCGCGACTGTCTCCAGCGATCGCCTGAGCGTGGCCAGATCGACGGACCCGATTGCCAGGCGGATGGCATGAGGCACGTGAGACGACGTCGAGAACGGCAGGGCTGTCGACACTGAAATCCGCTCGTGTATCAACGCCATGGCGATCTCGTCCGCGCGAACCTCCTGCGGCAGAGGCAGCCAGACGAAGTAAGAGGTGGGATGGCTGATCCTCTCGAGCCTGCCCAGAATCCCGGCGGCAAGGTTCTGACGCATCGTGGCATCCCGCCGCTTCTCGTCTTCAAGACGGGCCACCGTGCCGTCTTCCATCCAGCCGCAGGCGATGGCCGTCATGGTCGCCGGCGTGTTCCAGGTCGTCGCCCGGATCGCCCGTTCGAGCCTGGGCACCCACTCGCGCGGGGCACAGACGAAACCGACACGCAGCCCTGTCGCGACACTCTTCGACAAACTCGATACATAGACCGTCGATTCCGGAGCAAGCGATGCCAACGGCGGCGGAGCACCTTCAGCGAGGAACGCGTAGGCCCCGTCCTCGATGATGACCAGTCCATGTTGCCGGGCGATGGCAACAAGCTCCCGACGTCGCGTCGCGCTCATCACCCAGCCGAGCGGGTTGTGCAGCGTCGGCATGACGTAGACCGCGCGTACTCGCCGTTGCTTGCACAGCGCCGCCAATGCGTCCAGATCGGGGCCGCGCCCAGCGGCCGGGATCGGCGCGAGTTCCAGCCGATTGGCCTCGGCGGCCAGCTTGAATCCGGGGTAAGTCAGCGCGTCCACTGCCACCACGTCGCCTGGCTCGAGTAACGCCATGGCGGTCGTCGTTAGCCCATGCTGCGCGCCGCTGACGAGCAAGGTCGTTTCGGCCGTTGCTGTCAGCCCCCGGCTGCCGAGGTGGGCCGCCGCCGTCGCGCGCTCGTGCTCGCGCCCGCCGTGGGGCTGATATCGAAGTAGTGACTCCAGATCGCCCGCCGCCGCGAGCTGGCGCAGCGCCGCCCTGAGAAGGTCAGTCTGGCCGGGCGACGACGGATAGTTGAAGCTCAGGTCGACTGTGTCCGCGCTCCACGCATGCAGGTCGACGCCTTGACCTCGGGGGAGCGCCTCCTTGACGAAGGTGCCGCGACCGGTTTCGCCACTCACCAGACCCATCGCATGCAACTCTGCATAAACACGCGAGGCCGTGACCAACGCCAGGCCTTCGCGAGCCGCCAGCTCGCGGTGCGTTGGCAGACGCGTGCCGGGACGCAGACGGCCCGCGCGGATGTCGGCCGCGAACTGGTCGACCAGGTGCTTGTAGCGCGATTGCGGCATGTCTGAATGTATCCATGACAATTATTTGATTGTATTGATTATCGGGCCTACGATGGCTTTACACAACGTCTCCACCCCTCCGAGGACGCCATGCACATCGCCATTTTGACCTTTGAAGGCTTCAACGAACTCGACTCGCTGGTTGCGCTCAACATCCTCAACCGGGTCAGGAAGCCCGGCTGGAAGGTTTCGATCGCCAGTCCGGCGGACAAAGTGCGTTCAATGAACGGCGTGGTGATAGAGCGGCAAGCGTCGCTTGAGGACGCATGCGACGCGGACGCCGTGCTGGTGGGTAGCGGGATAGGGACCCGGAACGTCGTCGCCGATGCCGCGTTGATGTCGCAGCTGAGGCTCGACCCGACGCGCCAGCTGCTCGGCGCGCAGTGCTCGGGCACTTTGATACTCGCCAAGCTGGGCCTGCTGGACGGCGTTCCGGCCTGTACTGACGTGACCACCAAACCGTGGGTCGAGGAGGCCGGCGTGGCGGTGCTCAACCAGCCGTTCGTGGCGAAGCGGAACGTCGCGACCGCAGGCGGGTGCCTGTCGTCGCAGTATCTGGCTGCATGGGTCATCGCGCGTCTGGAGGGCGTGGAGGCTGCACGCAACGCGATTCAGCATGTCGCTCCGGTGGGGGAGAAGGAGAGCTACGTGACGCGCGCAATCGCGAACATTTCGCCATTCATCTGAGGAAAAACGGCTGCACGGGTTGTGTCCTTCACCATGGGGCGCGGCGCCTTCGACGGGGAAGGCCCCTAATTCGCGGGGTCGCCGCGCTAGGCAGCTTGCTGCCTGGCAACCCGGCGGATGGTTTGCGGCGGTTGGCCCAGCGTCCTGACGAATGCTCTGCGCATCCTTTCGGTGTCGCCGAAACCGGTCTCCCTTGCGATTACTGCAAGCGAGAGTTCACCGGCGTCGACGAGGCTGCGAGCAGCATCGACGCGCAGCTTCTCCACCGCCTGCGCAGGAGACTGCCCGGTCTCAATCCTGAAGAGCCGGCTCAGTTGTCTTGGGCTCACGTGCGCGACGTCGGCGATGACTTCCACGGAAAGATCCTGATGAAGATTGGCTCTCGCGAAAGAAAGCGCCTTCTGGATGCGGTCCGATCGGGGCTGGAGCTCCAGCAGCGCCGAGAACTGGGACTGGCCACTGGTACGCCGGTGGTACACCACCAGCTTCTTCGCCACGGACCTCGCCACTTCCTCTCCATGGTCTTCCTCGACCATGGCCAAGGCCAGGTCGATGCACGCGGTCATGCCAGCCGAGGTCCACACGCTGCCGTCGCTCGTGAAGATCCGGTCCGGCAAAACCTTCACGTTCGGGTGTCGCCGCTGAAGCTCCTGAGCCGCGGACCAGTGGGTCGTTGCGCGGCGGCCGTCGAGGACGCCGGCTTCCGCAAGAATGAACGCGCCGGTGCAGATGCTGCCCACTCGCCTGCAAGCCTGCTCGGCACGCTTGAGGAATGACCTCATCCTGGGCGTGGAAGTCGGGGCCTTGATGGAGCCGAGGACAAGCAGCGTATCGAACGCCGCATTCCGGAACTTGCGCGAATCCACCGTCGCGCCCGAGTAGCTTGGAACCGGCCCCCCGGCTTCGGACAGCTGGACTTGCCGATAGGACTCGTACCCTAGTTCCTTGTTCGCCAACTCGAACACGGCAATGACGGCAAGGTCGAGGATCTCGAATCCCGGGAACATCAACAAGGCAACGGTCTTCATAGGATGTCCCAAAATGCAGTTATCAGCGATTCGAGCCAATCATAGTCCTGCCCAGGAAATGACGCAATTCTGGGACATATCAAGAGGCACCTGATGTCCCAAAACATTGGGTTTACGTCTTTTAGGTCACCACCACCGGCCTCATCATAGGCGTGCGTCATCGGGGTTGGTGCGGGTCGTCGCGCCGGAACGCGCGGTCCGACACTGATCACCGCGCGAACGCAGCGCTTGACCGGCCTTGTCGATCTGTATCGGGCGCTCGGCGGTGGGTGGGTCGAGCGGTCAGGTGAACCTGTGCGGCCACCCGAGGCGCCCGGTTCTTACTGAGCGCCCAGCTTTTTGATGAGCGCGTCGAGTTGAGCCATCTCTTCTTCGGTCAGATCGGTGAGCGGCGCGCGCACCGGACCGGCGTCGTGACCCACCAGCTTCGCGCCGGCCTTCACGATGCTCACCGCGTAGCCCTGGCGACGATTGCGGATCGCCAGATACGGCAGGAAGAATTCGTCGATGATCTTACCCGTGGTGGCGTGGTCGTCGGCGGCGATCGCGCGATAGAAATCCATCGCGGTCTTCGGGATGAAGTTGAACACGGCGGACGAGTACACGGGCACGCCCATCGCTTTGTATGCGGCTGCGTAGACTTCCGCGGTTGGCAGGCCGCCGAGGTAGGAGAAGCGCTCGCCCAGACGGCGGCGGATCGACACCATGTTCTCGATCTCGCCCACGCCGTCCTTGAAGCCGATCAGATTCGGGCAACTGTCGGCGAGACGTTCGAGCATGTCCGCGTTCAGCTTTGAATTCGCACGGTTGTAGACGATCACGCCAATATTCTTCACTGCCTTGCAGACCTGCTCGACGTGCGCGGCGATACCTTCCTGTGACGCTTCGGTCAGATAGTGCGGCATCAGCAGCACGCCGCTTGCGCCGAGGCGCTCAGCTTCCTGCGCGTAGTCGATGGCGACGCGGGTCGGGCCGCCCGCGCCCGCGAGAATCGGCACCTTGCCCTTGCAGGTTTCGGTGGCCGTGCGGATCACGTTGGTGTAATCGCTTTTGGTCAGCGAGAAAAATTCGCCCGTGCCGCCCGCGGCGAACAATGCGCTTGCGCCGTAGGGCGCGAGCCATTCGAGGCGTGCGGCGTAAGTGTCGGCGCGGAATTCGCCGTGCGCGTCGAAGTCGGTCACGGGAAAGGACAGCAGGCCTTCGGAAACGATAGCTTTGAGTTCTTGTGGGCTCGTCATGGTGTCGGTAGCGTAAATTTTTTGTTCAACCGGCAGGGCCGTTAGGGCCGCCGCCGGGCAAAAGTCTGAATTAGCGTACGAGGCACGGACGCTTGTTATCGAACTTCCAGTTCGGAATCAGGAACTGCATCGCGACGCCGTCGTCGCGCGCACCCAGGCCGTGTTGCTGATACAGCGCGTGCGCTTTCTCGAGCTCGTCCAGATCGAGTTCGACGCCCAGCCCCGGTTTCTGCGGCACCTTCACTTTGCCGCCGACAATCTGCAACGGATCGCGGGTCAGGCGCTGCCCGTCCTGCCAGATCCAGTGGGTATCGATAGCGGTGATCTTGCCGGGCGCGGCCGCGGCGACCTGCGTGAACATCGCCAGCGAAATATCGAAGTGGTTATTCGAATGCGAGCCCCATGTCAGGCCCCACTCGTTGCACATCTGCGCGACGCGGACCGAGCCTTGCATGGTCCAGAAGTGCGGATCGGCAAGCGGGATGTCCACCGATTGCAACTGGATCGCGTGGCCCATCTGGCGCCAGTCCGTTGCGATCATGTTGGTGGCCGTCGGCAAGCCGGTCGCGCGGCGGAATTCGGCCATCACTTCGCGGCCGGAATAGCCGTTTTCCGCACCGCATGGGTCTTCTGCGTAGGCGAGCACGTCGTGCTGGTCGCGGCACAGGCGGACCGCTTCGGCCAGCGACCACGCGCCATTCGGGTCGAGTGTCACGCGCGCGTTCGGGAAGCGCTCGGCCAGCGCCGTGACCGCTTCGATTTCCGCGTCACCGGCGAGCACGCCGCCTTTCAGTTTGAAGTCGTTAAAGCCGTAGCGCGCCTGAGCGGCTTCCGCCAGACGCACGACCGCTTCGGGCGTCATGGCTTCTTCCGTGCGAAGGCGTTCCCAGTCGTCGCGGCCTTCCGCGCCGCTCGCATACGGCAGATCGGTCTTGTTGCGGTCGCTGATATAGAACAGATAGCCGAGCATTTCCACTTCGTCGCGTTGCTGGCCTTCGCCGAGCAGGGCCGCCACCGGGACGCCCAGATGCTGGCCGAGCAAATCGAGCAACGCCGCTTCGAGCGCGGTCACCGCGTGGATGGTCGTGCGCAGATCGAAAGTCTGCAGGCCGCGGCCGCCCGCGTCGCGGTCGGCGAATTGCGTGCGTGCTTTGTTGAGCACGGCCTGGAGATTGCCGATCGACTGGCCGACGACCAGCGGACGGGCGTCGTCGATGGTCTTGCGAATGCTCTCGCCGCCGGGGACTTCACCCACGCCGGTATGGCCGGCACTGTCACGCAGGATGACGACGTTGCGCGTGAAGAACGGACCGTGCGCGCCGCTCAGGTTCATCAGCATGCTGTCACGGCCGGCGACGGGCACGACGCGCAATTCAGTGACAGTCGGCGTGGCGGTCGAAGGGGAGGGATGTGAGGTCATGGGAGTTTCACCGGGTCAGTTTGTGAGCTTTGCTATGGACAGTTTGCGCCAGCGCGTCGCGATTCACCAGACGAGAGGTAGGTTGTCGGACGACAGTCTACTTTTGTGGCGCGAGCTTTCCAACGGAGTGTTTACCCTGCCTGAATCGCGCCAGCATATGGAGTTTAACGTTAGAATGCGCGTGGAGTAGCATATGAACATGACTCGAACTAGGACATCAGACAACGTAGCCAGTGTTTTCAGATGACAACCTGACCTGTGCCTATCTGCTGCAGCGCCGGCGAGTGAAGTAGGGCAGGCTTTCACGTGGCGCTATGATGGTTGGGGGTCTGGGCGTTAGACGACGTCCCGCGTGCGCGACGTGTGAATTCCCAGGCGATGGGGCAACGAGCCAGAAAATGAGCAGCCTGACTGACAAGGTGGTGAGCACCCTTTCCGACGAAATCCGTCGTGGAACCTTGCGGCCCGGTGACAGGATTCCAACCGAACTGGAGATGATGAAGCAACTCTCGGTGAGCCGCTCCGTGGTTCGCGAGGCGATTTCGCGGCTGCAGGCGGCG
This sequence comes from Paraburkholderia fungorum, assembly GCF_046027215.1. GTDB lineage: Bacteria > Pseudomonadota > Gammaproteobacteria > Burkholderiales > Burkholderiaceae > Paraburkholderia > Paraburkholderia fungorum_D. Next base: position 703,885 of record NZ_JAQQEN010000002.1, read on the forward strand.
AAAGTGGTGGAGACGCGTCACGGCATCGGCACATTCGTGTTGGCGCAGGCTACAGAAGAGTCGATGCGGCTGCCTGCCGCCGATCTCTCGAGCATGCTCGATGTGATGGCCATTATCGAATTCCGCATCGACGTCGAGGCCGCGTCAGCGGCGTTGGCCGCGGCGCGGCGTACCGAGATGAATCTCAAGCAGATCCGCAGCGCGCTGGAGCGTTTCGAATCCGAACTGGAGCGGGGCAGCACCGACGTGCTGGCGCACGATATCGAGTTTCATCTGCAGATCGCGCGGGCATGCGGAAATCGCTACTTTTTCGACGTGCTCAGTCAACTCGGCCGCGCGGTGAGCCCGCGCACGCGGCTCGGTTCAGCGGAGATCGCGGAGCTCGACCATATCGAGCATCTGCGCAACGTGCTGAGCGAACATCAACTGATCTACCGTGCGATCGAGCGTCAGGACGCGGACGACGCGCGCGCTGCCATGCGCATGCATCTGAGCAATAGTCGCGAGCGGTTGCGGCGGGCGCATGCCGCGAGCACGGCCGGCATGTAAGCACGCGCCACGTTGGAGTGGGCCAATGCCCGGCCACGAGAAATCCGGTGTATGTCGCGAAGATTGCGCCCATGCAGTGAGAGGCTTGGCCCACTGCACCGGCTCCGAGCGGGAGCCCAGACCAACCCCACAAACCCGCCATGGGCGGAGCGCGGCCGCATTGTCCGGTTTGTAGCAATTGTGATTTCACGCTATCGGCATAGAAAAAAGATAGACCACGCCTAAACTGAGTTCTGTCAGCGGCGCGCGTCTCACCCGACTTGCGACGCTCTTAAAACCGGATTGGAGATTGGTCATGAAAAGCAAACTTCTTGCAGCCTTGCTCGTCGCAGTTGCTACCTCTATCGCTGCGCCCGCGTTTGCCAGCGGTTACGGTCCTGCACCTTTCTATCGGCCGTCGGTGGGCGCCCCCGCGTCGCAACGAGGCCAGAGCGCGCAAACCGTCGCAGCGGAACAGAACAACGTGGCCGGCTCCGTCAAGGATTCGTACGGCGGCGTAGTGGCGTCCTCTTCAGGGTCTGGCATCCGTCAACCGGCCGAGTCTGCTGACCGTGCGAGTTCGGGTAACTAATCAGAACGTGATGCGCTGACCGAGGTTGTGGCGAGGTGTTGAAATGTTGAAGATAGTCGAAGGTGGTGTGTTACTGGGTGCGTTGGTGCTTTATCTGGTGCCCGCCATAATCGCGGACGCCAGAGAACGCAAAGACGCTTTTGCGGTAACCATGGTGAACATCCTGCTCGGATGGACGATTGTCGGCTGGTTCGCAGCGCTAGTGTGGGCGCGGCATCCCATCAGCGAACGCAGTCTGATGCACTTCGCGAAGCGAGCCCAGCGTGCGGTTGCGCGAGCGACGATCGATGCAATCATTGCCCGTGCGGAAGGTCGCGCTAGCGCAATCCCTGCGTTCAACCCTCGGTTGGTGCCAGTCGTGGCGCGTATTGCGGCAAGGACTCATCGGCACCAAAGGGATTAAGCTTTCTCGCGAAGCACAGCACCCAATCGGCGTGTTTGACATTGGAGAGCGGGTCGCCGCCCAGCGACCCGCTCTCTGGTTTTTTGAGGTTCTCGATGTCGGGCCGCGGGAGCGGTCCCTGCTGGAACGGCAATGCGGTCAGAGTGCGTCGTGACAAAGCGCCATCATTCTCTGCACCATGGTGCTTGACTCGTTGAGTTCCATCTCGCTGGTAAAGAGGGCGTTCACGCTAGACAGCCGGACCGCGACTCCGGCCTCGAGTAGGTCTTTCGCGGCAATTTTCAGAGCAAGTTGGCCAATGCGCACCCGGTCGAGCCAGTTCATTTTCAGCTCATTTTTCGTTAGCCACTGACGGCAGCACTCGACAACGTGGTCCACCCGCCATTCATTGGTCAAAGCGTAGGACGCAGCGGCAATCGCCACCAGGAAACATAGCAGGTCGGGGCGCGCACTTTCGCGCTCGTTGAATTCAGGTTTCGTCATGGTATCGGCTCGCCCGCCACGGTTAAGCAAACCGAACACATATGGGCGAGGGCGCGAGAATCAATAGGGACGTCGCCGCCGCTAGCCGATGCTTGATGAATCGGACGACCTACGAAAGATACTCGAACTCATCTTCGCGCTCTCTGATGATGGATGGAGCATTTGCCCCTCGGATACTTGGGGGACTGACTCGATTCAAATATTCGCTTTCGTTTCGTTTTTTCACGCTCTATAACACGTATATGCAGGGCGAGTGTGACGTGTCGAGGGTCCACAAAATCCGTTGACATTGCCTGTTCGCACGCCATCTTGCGCCAATCGATCTTAGCTCGGCGCACTGCGCTTCTTATCTTCCCAATTACATGGAACTTTGGCCTCGGGCGATCGGCTCGCGGACCCGGAGATGGCTTCGCATTCGCATATCCCGTATGAATTTCAATTGCGGGACAAGCGACCGGAGAATTGCATGAATTGAAAGCTCAACCTGGATTAAGGAGTCAACATGAAATCACGACTGATGGTCGCTTCTGCTTTCGGATTGTTTGTCATGGTCGGGTTTGCGCATTCGCAGAGCATGCCCGAGGCGCAGCAACCCACTCCGCAAGAAAACGCCGCGAATCAGGCTGCTTCCTCTCCCAGTGCGGGGATGGAGTCATACGGTGGGATGCCTGATACAAGGATCCAAAGCGGCGCGAAACATGCGCGGCCGTGCAGGGTAGACCCGCAATGCAACGTTTTTTTCGGGGGGAGCTAAAAGCCGACTGATGGCGCGCGAGCCAGCAATGGAAGGCACGGTATGTTCAGGTCGGGAAGGGAGTCGAAGTCCTCGATTGGGCATCGGACTCCCTTTCATTCTTTAAGGTACCGGCGCGTCCTGATGTGCGAAGACTCTTGACATGCGAAACGCCGGCCGGGTTCAGGAGCGCTCGGCAATCTTGACCTGGCGGTATGTGCCACGAGCTGGAAGCGTTACGCCTTCGACTTCGGCTCGGGCCAGGGCCAACCCCTCTTCTCATTGCGTGCGTTCGCGTCTACAGATGACACGGCCGCGACCGGACTCGCCTCATTGATGGCATCGTGCGACGGTTTAGCGAGAGCGTCTTTCTGGACATTCAAAAGTCGGGTCCCAAACCACGTCACTTTTTTCTGAACGTGGCTGATATAGGCGTTCCACCCGTCAGGGTTACCGTCAAAAAGGTTCTGCTGAACAGTCGACGCCAGTGCGTCCCGGTTGAGCTTCGTCTCAAGCAATTCGCTCGGCCACAGAGAGAACGCGCCAGCGACGCGTGCGGCGAATTCGTTCACCGTCATTTTTGGCGCAAGCGCGTGAAGGAACTCGAAGCCCTGCATTGACGCATTTTTCTGCATGAGCTGCGCCACCGACGCGCCGGGTTCGCTCGTCTTCGCCAAACAGTTCAACGCGCCGAGCATGTCGCCAAGATGAAGCAGCAGTTCCCGTCGATCAAATCGGTCATCCATTGCAGTATGTCCCTTCATTTCTTGCTTCGTTGGCGACGCACCGAGGCTGCGCTGTCGCCTTGGCTCAGCATATGTCGTTTCTGGAGATGTGGAGTGCAGATAAGGCAAATGCGAACCGAAGTTCGCATTTGCAGACGCAGCAGGTCTAAGAGGAGTCTTACTGAACGGCGGACACTGTCGACACGAACTGCTTTGCAGCCTTGTTAGCCGATTCGTAGGTGGCATTCGCTGCCGACAAGACCGAGTTCCACGCGGCAACAGCCGATTCGCTTCCTGCCGGCGCGTTCTTCTTGAGGCTTTCGACGAACCCTTGGGCTTCACGTTGGAATTGCTCGCCCTGTGCAGTCAAGGTGGCCGTGATTTCGCTCTGAACGCCGGAAACGATTTCGTGAACCTGGCGGCCGTATGCTGCCAGCTTGTCCGCCGCAGGCTGCGAAAGGCCTGCTTGCAGTGCGAAAAAATCAGCCGGGTTGCCAGCCGAAAGGGCCTTGGTCAGGGCTTCCTGGTTTTCGGCGAGGGTTGCCTTGCTAACTTGCAAATTCAATGCAACCAGCTTTTCGAAGCCTTCAAATGCCTTGTTCGTCAGACCAAAGAATGTTTCCACGCTGGCTTGCTGGGCGGCTGCCAGTTGTTGGGGGATAAGAGTGCTCATCACTGCTCCGTAAGGGTAAGGCGGCAAGAGTGCGAGGGGCTCTGAGTGAAAACAAAACCACGCGCCGCGCGGGCCGAGAAAAAGTGGATTGCTGCAATGCAACAAAACCCATTCTACGGGGGAATGCCGCGAAGTCAACCAGTTTCGTAAAGACGTCGGCTTGGAACACTTGCGGCGCTCCGAAGACTAGGGGGCAACGTTGTATGAAACTCCCGCCCAAGACAGCGGTGGTGGGCGTCCAACGACTCGCGACGGCATGTCACCCGCCGTCGCTGCGATTCACTTTTGTTATCACCCTCTTCAATACTCGGATTGTTAGTGCATCGCACCACTCGTATATTGGCTGCACGGAAGATAGAGACAGCAGAAATACAACAACTGAACGGCATGCCATGCGTGGATGCCACAGGAGCACAGCGATGAATCGGATCGACCTTGAGGGGCGCGTCGTGGCCATTACTGGCGGCGCGCGTGGTATCGGCTACGCGGTGGCGCAACGGGCCCTGAATTCGGGCGCATCGGTCGCCCTATGGGACGTGGACGCCGAACGGCTGGCACGCAGCGAGCGCGAGTTGAGCGAACTAGGCAAGGTTACGGCCACTACGGTCGAACTCACTCAGGAAGCCGCGGTTGCGAAGGCGGTAGAACAGACCGTAGCGGCCCATGGCGCAATCGACGTGCTGATCAATTGCGCGGGCATCACCGGCGGCAACGGCGCAACGTGGGAGCTGGACCCCGAAGTCTGGCGCCGCGTGATCGACGTCAATCTGATCGGCCCGTATCTCACCTGCCGCGCAGTGGTGCCGCAGATGCTGAAGCAAGGCTATGGGCGCATCGTCAATATCGCGTCAGTAGCCGGGAAAGAGGGCAATCCGAACGCGTCGCACTATAGTGCTTCCAAAGCCGGGCTCATCGGCCTGACCAAATCGCTCGGCAAGGAACTCGCGACGAAGAACATCCTCGTCAACGCGGTCACGCCCGCCGCGGCCAAAACCGAGATCTTCGATTCGATGTCGCAACAGCATATCGACTACATGCTTTCGAAGATCCCAATGAATCGTTTCCTGCTGCCTGAAGAGGCGGCGTCGCTGATTCTGTGGCTCTCGTCCGAAGACTGCGCATTCAGCACCGGTTCGGTATTCGACCTGTCTGGTGGCCGCGCCACGTATTGAAACACCGCTATCGAGTCTATCGAGTCAGCGGATGAGCCGCCGGAACGCACCGCGGTAGAAGAACAGAAGACATACAACGCAGAGCGCCGCCCGTGCGCTTTGCGAAGGAGACGACATGGACCCGATTTCGCCGGCGTCAATCGAGGCGATCAACAGCAAGGTCATGCGCCGGCTGTTACCGTTTCTGTTGCTGATGTATGTGCTGGCGTTTCTCGATCGCGCCAATATCGGTTTCGCGCAAAAAGCGCTGCAGCACGATACGGGCTTGTCGAATGCGGCGTTTGCATTCGGCGCGGGCGTATTCTTTGTGGGTTATGCGTTGTTCGAAGTACCAAGCAATTTGCTGCTGCATCGGTTCGGCGCGCGTGCGTGGATGTGCCGGATCATGGTGACGTGGGGGCTTGTCTCGGCGGCGATGTGTCTCGCGCATACGCCCACGGCGTTTTACACGTTGCGTTTTCTGCTCGGTGTGGCTGAAGCAGGTTTCTTTCCCGGCGTGATCTACTACCTCACGCACTGGTTTCCGCAGGCGGCGCGAGCGCGTGCGGTCGGGGTGTTTTATTTCGGCGCACCGCTGGCATTTATCTTCGGCAGCCCGCTATCGGGTTCTCTGCTCGAATTGCACGGAGCAATGGGATTGGCAGGCTGGCAGTGGCTCTTTCTGATCGAAGGGACCTTGGCCTCGGCTGTCGGCGTATGGGCATTCTGGTATCTCGACAATCGTCCGGAAGACGCGCGCTGGCTCGACGCGTCAGAACGTACCGCTTTACGCCGTGCGCTTGACGACGATGCGCTTGCGGCGTCCGCACATGGGCCGCGCAATATTCTTGCGGCGCTCGTGGATCGCCGGGTGTTGTTGTTGTCGGCGATTTATCTGTTGATCCAGATGAGCGTGTATGGCGTGATTTTCTACTTGCCGCAGCAGGTGGCCGCATTGCTGGGCACGACGGTCGGTTTGCGCGTGGGTCTCGTCGCCGCGCTGCCGTGGCTGTGTGCGCTGGCGGTGACATGGTACGTGCCGCGCCGCGCGGATCGCTCGGGTGGTCACCGCCATTGGGCAGTCGCGCTGCTGGTGCTGGCGGGTCTGGGCATCAGCGTCTCGGGGCTCGCGCACAATCGGTCGATCGGCCTGATCGCGCTGTGTTGCGCGGCGAGCGGCTTTATCGCGGCTCAGCCGTTGTTCTGGACCTTTCCCACGCGTTATCTCACGGGTGTCGCAGCAGCAGGCGGTATCGCGTTGATCAATTCGCTTGGGAGCCTCGGCGGTTTCATTGTGCCGAGCCTGCGCACCGCGGCCGAGCATGCGTTTTCGTCGACGTCGGCGGGGCTGGTTGTGCTGGGCGCATCGAGCCTGCTGGCGGCGCTGCTGATCGGCACACTGCTGCGCCGTGTCGATACTGATTCCACGTGGTCTTTCCATCACTTACTGCACCGTGCCCGCTAGGCGCATTGTCGGCTGCACGTTCGACGCATCAACAACGGAGCCCTTTTCATGGCCATGCCTACTATCCGGCACGTGCGTGCCTTCATCGTCCGCGGCGGCGGGGCGGACTATCACGACCAACCCGGCGGACACTGGATCGACGATCATATTTCCACGCCGATGGCGCGTTACCCGGAGTATCGCCAGAGCCGCCAGTCGTTCGGGATCAATGTGCTCGGCACGCTGGTGGTGGAAATCGAAGCGAGCGACGGGACGGTCGGCTTCGCGGTGACAACGGGCGGCGAGATCGGCGCGTTTATCGTCGAGAAACATCTGGCGCGTTTCCTCGAAGGTCAACTGGTTACCAACATCGAGAAGATGTGGGATCAGATGTACTTTTCGACGCTGTATTACGGCCGTAAAGGCGTGGTGCTGAATACGATCTCCGGCGTCGATCTCGCGTTGTGGGATCTGCTCGCGAAGGTCCGCAAGGAACCGGTGTACCAGCTATTGGGTGGACCTGTGCGCGACGAACTGGTGTTCTACGCCACTGGCGCACGTCCGGACCTCGCGAAGGACATGGGTTTTATCGGCGGCAAACTGCCGTTGCAGCATGGTCCTGCTGAAGGGGAAGCCGGCCTCAGACAAAACCTGGACAAGCTCGCCGAGATGCGCGGCCGCGTCGGCGACGACTTCTGGCTGATGCTCGATTGCTGGATGAGCCTCGACGTGCCATACGCGACGAAGCTCGCGCACGCGGCTCACGAATACGGCCTGAAATGGATCGAAGAGTGTCTGCCGCCGGATGACTACTGGGGTTACGCCGAACTGCGCCGCAACGTGCCGCGCGGCATGATGGTGTCTACCGGTGAACACGAAGCGACGCGCTGGGGCTTTCGCATGCTGCTGGAGATGCAATGCTGCGATCTGATCCAGCCGGACGTGGGCTGGTGCGGTGGCATGACGGAGCTGATCAAGATCTCCGCGCTCGCCGATGCCCACAATGTGATGGTGGTGCCGCATGGGTCGTCGGTGTATAGCTATCACTTCGTTGTCACGCGGCATAACTCGCCATTCGCCGAGTTTCTGATGATGGCGCCGAAAGCGGATGAAGTGGTGCCGATGTTCACGCCGCTCCTGCTCGATGAACCGGTGCCCGTCAACGGCCGGATGAAAGTGCCCGAGACGCCGGGCTTCGGCGTGCGGCTGAATCCGGAGTGCGCGCTGGTGCGGCCTTATCCGCGTTGAGTGCGCAGCGGGCTCGATAAAACTGAATGTGGCTCCAGCAAACAGGAGAAATGACGTGCTGCTCAAGGACAAGGTCGTGATCGTCACCGGCGGTTCACGCGGCATCGGGCGCGCCATAGCCGTTGCGTGCGCAACCGAAGGCGCGGATGTGGCGATCAACTACTGGGGCGATAATGACGCATCGTACGGACGCCGTTCCGCCGTCGAAGAAGTGGTCGGCGAAATCGAGGCGCTGGGGCGGCGCGTGATCGCGATCGAAGGCAACGTCGCCGCGCGCGAGACGGGCCAGCAGCTCGTGCGTCGGACTGTCGAGGCCTTTGGCAAAGTGGATGTGCTTGCCAGCAATGCCGGCATCTGCCCGTTCCATGCGTTTCTCGACATGCCGGCCGAAGTGCTGGAGTCGACGGTGGCCGTCAATCTGAATGGCGCGTTTTACGTCACGCAGGCCGCCGCGCAGCAGATGAAAGCGCAGGGCACGGGCGGCGCGATCGTGGCGACGAGTTCGATCAGCGCCCTAGTGGGTGGTGGCATGCAGACTCACTACACGCCAACCAAGGCGGGCGTGCATTCACTCATGCAATCGTGCGCGGTCGCCTTGGGCCCTTACGGCATTCGCTGCAATTCGGTGATGCCGGGCACGATCGCGACCGACCTGAATGCGGAAGACCTCGCCGACGAAGCAAAAAAGGCCTACTTTGAAAAGCGTATTCCGCTCGGCCGATTGGGCCGTCCGGAAGACGTGGCCGATTGCGTGGTGTTCCTCGCCTCCGACCGCGCGCGCTATGTGACCGGTGCCGCGCTGCTAGTGGATGGCGGCCTGTTCGTTAACCTGCAGTGACGGATTGCAATGGCGCACGATATCAATGTCAGTTGACCGGTGCGGAGTCGATCACGGAACCGGCGGCAGGCGCGGCGGCATCGTCGCGTGTGAGCTTGCGCGAGAAACCGCGCAGCAGCTCGATAAAACGCAATGCCGGTTCGGCGAGCGTTTCTTCCTTACGCGTGAGAATGCCGAAGCCGGCGAGACTCTTGCCGATTTCGAGCGGCAGTGCGACCAGCAGCTTGCCGCGCAAATGATCGCGCACGACCGACTCCGGCAGCATCGCCACGGCATCGTAATTCTCGAGCAGTTGCAGCGTCGCGAAGATCGACGCGCATTCGGTCAGGTTCACCGGCGTCGCAAGTCCGGCGCGCGCGAGTTCTTCTTCGAACAGCACACGTGCAGGGCTGGTGACGGGTTGGGCAACCCACGGCCAGTCGATCAGTTCTCGCAGCGTAATACGCGAGCGCTGCGCCAGCGGGTGCACCGCACGCACCACCAGCAGCAAGGTCTCGCGAGCGAGGGGTTCGAAACTGAAATCATTGTGTTGCAGCGGACTGGTGAGGCGTCCAAGCGCCAGATCGACTTCGCGGCGATGCAGCAATTGCACCACCTGGTCGCTGGTTTCGCCAAGAATACGCACGTTGAGCAACGGGCTTTCGGTTTTCAGCGCGGCAACCGCCATGGCCAGCAGGTCGGGCGCGGCGCCCATGATCGCACCGACGGTGAGTTGCCCATGGCCGCCCCGGCGTTTGACGTCGAGGTCTTCGGCGAAGCGCGTCAGTTCGGCAAGGGCGCGCCGCGCGTAAGCCAGCGTGACGACGCCGAGCGGCGTGGGCGTCATGCCGCGGGCGTTGCGCTCGAACAGCAGGAAGCCGAAGGCTTCTTCGATATCGCCGAGCATGCGGCTCGCGCTGGGTTGCGCGACGTTGACCGCCTCAGCGGCCTGATGGAGATTGCGGGTGTCGTCGAGTGCGACGAGCAGTGCAAGGTGCTTGAACTTGAGCCGATTGACGAGTGCGACGGCAGCTGAGTGTTGGCTCATGATTCACGGTGCGATTCGGTTTCTGGATCGCCCAATCCCAACAACGGATTGAGATGCTATCGACGCAGGAATTATAGTCGTTCCAGACGCTTCCACGTTTCGGTGGAAAAGCGCCCGGAAACGACGGGAGACAGGCCGCAATGGAAACGATCGCTTTCCGGATGGTGCTCAACCCTGGCATGCGCGAGGAATACGAAAGACGTCATGCGCAAATCTGGCCCGAACTGGTTGATGCATTGCACAACGCCGGCGTGCGCGACTATCGGATCTTCTTCGACGCGGACTCGAATTTTCTTTTCGCCGTGCTCACCCGCAGCACGAATCACCGTATGGGTGAATTGCCGCAACTCGACGTGATGCGCAAATGGTGGGATTACATGGCCGACATCATGCAAACGGCGCCGGATCACACGCCGCTTTCGCAGCCGCTCGAACCGGTCTTTCATTTGAACTCGCTAAGCTGACCGGGCGAGGCCAGACAGCTCTTGAACCGACTTCGGATTGACCTTCACCGCGCGGAGAGTGTTGCATGCAGGTTGTTGATTCGCATATCCATCTGTGGGATCTGAAGACGCATCGCTATCCGTGGCTTGAAAACCCCGGCGTATCGTTCGTGGGCGACGCGCGTGAGCTGAAGCATGACTATCTGCTCGCCGATCTGCTGGGTGAGGCGGGCGATATCGAGGTGCTGAAACTGGTGCACGTCGAGGCGAATCACGATCCCGCCGATCCCGTCGAGGAAACGCGCTGGTTGCAGTCGATCGCGGATCGCGCCGGGTCGCACGGCATGCCGAACGCGCTCGTGGTTGCCGTGGATCTGTCGGCGGCGAATGCACCAGCCTTGCTCGAAGCGCATGCGGCGTTCGCCAATACGCGTGGCGTGCGGCAGATCCTGAACGTGCATGAGAACAAACTGTTCAATTACGTGGGCCGTCATTTCATGCGCGAGCCGGTGTGGCGCGAGCATTTCGCGCTGCTGCGCCGTTATGGCATGTCGTTCGATCTGCAACTGTATCCCTCGCAGATGGAAGAGGCCGCCGCGCTGGCGCGCGCGCACGCTGACACGCTCTTCATCGTCAATCACGCGGGCATGTTCGTGGATCGCAGCAGCGTCGCCGGTTATCGCGCGTGGCGTGACGGGATGCGTTTGCTCGCCGGTTGCCGGAACGTGGCGGTGAAAATCAGCGGCCTTGCGATGTTCGATCATCAATGGACGGTAGAAAGCCTGCGGCCCTACGTGCTCGAAACGATCGATACGTTCGGCGTCGAGCGCGCGATGTTCGCGTCGAACTTTCCGGTCGATCGACTGTTTGGTTCTTACACGGATCTATGGCGTGCGTACGCGTCGATCATCGACGGCGCAAGTGTCGCCGAGAAAGACGCGCTGTTTCGCCGCAATGCGGAGCATTTCTACCGCATCTGAAGCGGCTCTGAAGCAAAAAAAGAAGGAGACACGTAGTGCAGCAACCGACATCCGCTGTGCCCAGGCTTGAACTACGGCACGCGAGCAAATCATTCGGCAGGGTCCGCGCGCTATCCGACGGCGATCTCGCGCTGTGGCCCGGCGAAGTGCATGCATTGCTCGGTGAAAACGGCGCGGGCAAATCAACCGTCGTGAAGATCCTTGCAGGCGTGCATCAACCGGATACCGGCGAGCTGCTGGTGGACGGCGTGGCGCGCCGCTTCGCGACACCTGCCGAAGCACGCGATGCGGGTCTTGCTGTGATCTATCAGGAACCGACGCTGTTCTTCGACCTGTCGATTGCCGAGAACATTTTTATGGGGCGGCAGCCGGTCGACCGGATCGGCCGCATTCAGTATGACGCGATGCGTCGCGAAGTGGACGGCTTGCTGGCCTCGCTTGGTGTGGATCTGCGCGCCGACCAACTGGTACGTGGTTTGTCGATTGCCGATCAGCAGGTGATCGAAATCGCCAAGGCGTTGTCGTTGAACGCGAACGTGCTGATCATGGACGAACCCACCGCCGCGCTATCACTGCCCGAAGTGGAGCGGCTCTTCGCGATCGTGCGCAAGCTGCGCGAGCGGGACGTGGCGATTCTCTTTATCACCCACCGTCTCGACGAAGTCTTCACGCTGACGCAACGCGTGACGATCATGCGTGACGGCGCGAAGGTGTTCGACGGCCTCACCGCCGATCTGACCACGGAGGCGATCGTCGCGAAGATGGTCGGCCGCGATCTGGAAACGTTCTATCCAAAGGCCAACCTGACGCCTGGCGAAGTGCGTTTGTCGGTACGCGGCCTCACGCGCGTGGGCGTGTTCAAGGATATTTCCTTCGACGTGCGCGCCGGCGAGATCGTCGCGCTGGCGGGTCTGGTCGGCGCGGGGCGCAGTGAAGTGGCGCGGGCGATCTTCGGCATCGATCCGCTCGATGCGGGCGAAATCTCGATCGGCGGCAAGCGTCTCACGGCAGGCCAACCTGCCGCGGCGGTGCGCGCGGGCCTGGCGCTCGTGCCGGAAGACCGGCGGCAGCAAGGGCTCGCGCTGGAACTCAGCATCGCACGCAATGCCTCCATGACCGTGCTCGGGCGGCTCGTCAAACACGGCCTCATTTCCACTCGCAGCGAGACGGACTTGGCGCGCCACTGGGGCACGCGTTTGCGTCTGAAAGCGGGCGACCCGAATGCGCCGGTCGGCACGCTGTCGGGCGGCAATCAGCAAAAGGTAGTGCTTGGCAAATGGCTCGCAACGGGCCCGAAGGTACTCATCATCGACGAACCCACGCGCGGCATCGACGTCGGCGCCAAAGCCGAGGTCTACAGCGCGCTGGCGGAACTGGTTGCCGAGGGCATGGCCGTCCTGATGATTTCGAGCGAATTACCGGAAGTGCTCGGCATGGCCGACCGTGTGCTGGTGATGCATGAAGGGCGTATCAGCGCGGATATCTCGCGCGCCGAGGCCGATGAAGAACGCATCATGGGTGCCGCACTCGGTCAACCGATCCCGCCGTCGGGAGGCGCCTCGAAGCAAGTCCCTACGGGGGGCGTCGCATGATGCGGCATTCTTCGACTCATCCCGCGCCGGTTTCGACGCCTATTGCGAAACGCGCCGGCAGCACGCCGGGCGGTTTTGCCGCGAGCATTGCGAAGAGCCGCGAAACGACGCTGTTCGTGGTGCTCATTCTGTTGATCGTGGGCACCGGGCTCGCGAAACCGCAGTTTTTCAATCTGCAGAATCTGCGTGACGTGCTGTTGAATGTCTCGATCATCAGCCTGCTGACGGCGGGCATGACGGTGGTGATCCTGATGCGGCATATCGATCTGTCGGTGGGGTCGACGGTCGGTATCAGCGCCTACGCGGTCGGCAGTCTCTATGTCGCGTTTCCGCATATGCCGGTGCTGGTGGCATTGGCGGCCGGGCTGGCGATCGGCCTCGTGGCGGGCGGCATCAATGCGCTGCTCGTCGCGGTGGGGCGCGTGCCGTCGCTGGTCGCCACGCTCTCCACGCTCTATATCTTCCGTGGCGCGGACTACGCGTGGGTGCACGGTGGCCAGATCAACGCAACCAGCTTGCCGGACGCGTTTTCCCGTCTCGCCACCGGCGCCTGGTTCGGCATTCCGACACTTGCGTTGATTGCGGTCGTCGTGCTGGTCGGGCTGGCGGTGTATCTGAAACAGTTTCGCGGCGGACGCGAGCATTATGCGATCGGCTCGAATCCCGAGGCGGCGCGGCTTGCTGGCGTGAACGTGGAGCGTCGCGTGATGGCGGGCTTTCTGCTGTCCGGCGCGATTGCCGGCTTCGCGGGCGCATTGTGGCTCGCGCGTTTCGGCACCGTCGATGCGAGCACGGCGAAGGGCATCGAATTGCAGGTGGTCGCCGCGGCGGTGGTGGGCAGCGTCGCGATTACCGGCGGCGTGGGCACGATTCTCGGCGCCGCGCTCGGCGCACTGGTGCTCGGCGTGATCAGCATCGCGCTGGTCGTGCTGCACGTGTCGCCATTCTGGGAGCAGGCCATCGAAGGCGCGCTGATCGTTGCCGCGATTACCGCCGATACCTTGCTGGCCCGCTCCGTTGCCAAACGCATGATGAGGAAACGCGATCATGGCTAAACCTGATTCCGCGCTGCTCACGCGCAAGCGTGAAACGCCCTTGCAATGGGACGTGTTGCTGGTGATCGTGCTGGTGGCGTCGCTCGCGCTTGGGCGGGTGCTGTCGCCGGTGTTTCTGACCGGCGCGAACCTGAGCAACGTTCTCGCGGATCTCACCGAGATCGCACTCATGGCGCTGCCGATGACCTTGATTATCGTCGCCGCGGAAATCGATCTTTCGGTGGCGTCGGTGCTGGGCGCGTCGAGTGCGTTGATGGGCGTGCTGTGGCACATGGGCTTGCCGATGCCGGTCGTGATCGTGCTGGTAGTGATTGCCGGTGCGCTCGCGGGTCTGCTCAACGGCCTGGTGATCGTCAAGCTCAATCTGCCTTCGCTTGCGGTCACGATCGGCACGTTGGCGCTGTTTCGCGGTCTCGCGTATGTGCTGCTCGGCGACCAGGCGGTAGCGGATTTCCCCGCGGGCTATACGGCCTTCGGCATGGATACGCTCGGCGCGACGTTTATTCCGCTGCCGTTCGTGATCGTGATCATCGGCGCGGTGGTGTTCACCGTGCTCCTTCAAGCCACCGCGTTTGGCCGCAGCCTGTATGCGATCGGCGCGAATCCGATTGCCGCGGCTTTCTCAGGCATTGAAGTGGCGAAGATCCGTTTGCGGCTCTTCGTGCTATCCGGTGCGATGAGCGCACTGGCAGGCGTCGTCTATACGCTGCGCTTTACCAGCGCGCGCGGTGATAACGGCGAAGGTTTCGAATTGTCGGTGATCGCGGCGGTACTGTTCGGCGGCGTGAGTATTTTCGGCGGACGCGGTTCGATGATCGGCGTCCTGCTGTCGCTGCTGATTATCGGCGTGCTGAAAAATGCGCTGACGCTCGACGATGTATCGAGCGAAACGCTCACGATCGTCACCGGCGTGCTGCTGCTGGCGTCAGTGTTGATTCCGAATCTGGTGGCGCGCTGGCGTGCTGCGCGCGACCGGCGCTTTATCGCGAAGTCCGCTTTATAGTCTGCTTCTCCCTCGTAAAACCGGCTGCACAGACCTATCCATACCGACAACCCGGACAGCATCCGTCCAACAACAAAGCAGGAGACACTTCATGTTCAAACCTCTACGTCACACCGGTACGGCTGCGCTCTGCGTTGCGCTACTGGCGATCAGCTGCGCGGCGGGCGCCGCGGAGCTGAAAAGCGGTCTGAAGATCGCGTTCGTGCCGAAACAGATCAACAACCCCTACGAAGTGATGGCCGACGACGGCGGCATGTCGGCGATCAAGGAGTTCAAAGGCGTCGGCAAGGTAGTCGGGCCGTCGGATGCGGGAGCCTCGTCGCAGGTGCAATACATCAACACGCTGATCACGCAACGGCAGGACGCGATCGTGATCGCCGCGAATGATGCCAACGCTGTGGTGCCGTATCTGAAGAAAGCCATGTCGCAAGGCATCAAGGTCGTGACCTTCGATTCGGACACGGCGCCTGAAGGGCGGCAACTGTTCGTCAACCAGGCGAACGCGGAAGGCATCGGCCGTGGGCAGATCCAGCTCGTGTCGAAGCTGATGGGCGGCGAGGGCGAGTTCGCTGTGCTGTCGGCGACGCCCAATGCAACCAATCAGAACACGTGGATCAAGTGGATGCAGGAGGAACTGAAAAAGCCAGAGTACTCGAAGATCAAGCTCGTGAAAATCGCGTACGGTAACGACGACGATCAGAAGTCGTTCGTCGAAACGCAAGGCTTGCTGCAGGCCTATCCGAACCTGAAGGCAATTGTTGCGCCGACCACGGTGGGCATTGCAGCGGCAGCGCGTTATATCTCGACCTCGTCGAGCAAGGGCAAGGTAGCGGTGACCGGTTTGGGCACGCCGAACCAGATGCGTGCCTTCGTGAAAAACGGCACGGTCAAGGCGTTCCAGCTTTGGGACCCGAATCAGCTCGGCTATCTGGCGGGTTATGCGGCAGCGGCGCTGGCGTCAGGGACGATTAGCGGCAAGGAAGGCGAATCGTTCGACGCGGGCAAGCTGGGCAAGCGCACGATCGGACCGCAAGGGGAAATCATTCTCGGACCGCCGACCACGTTCGATTCGAGCAATATCGACAACTTCAACTTCTAACCTGCGCTAACTGAAGACGAGGCGCGCAGGACGGTGATCACTCGCCGCCCACGCGCCTCGCGCCGTTTTTGCCGTCGATCGGCAATTACGAAACTTTGTCGTCCGGCACCGGTACGCCAACCTGCGCGGCCGCTTCGCGATACAACTGCGTCTGATTGATGCGCGCGGCAATCTCCGCATAGTCCGTGCGCGCATCGATCATGCCCCAGCGCTCGAACTGCGTGAGGAACCACGCGCCCTCGACTGCGCGCGGATAATTCGTCGCACCATTCTCAAAGAACCGTACTGGCAGGCGTTGCGGGGTCGACGGCGCGATCTCGTTGCCGAGTCGCGCCGCGATCAGCGCTTCATCGATGCCGATGAATTCCGGGCGCGCGAGCCAACGCGCGATGTCCTCGCGATGCCCGACGCCGTCGAGCCAGCGACACGCCTCCAGCATGGTTTGAACGAGCGCTCGCGCGGTATTCGGATGCGCGCTGACAAAATCGCGTCGGCACGCCAGCACTTTCTCCGGATGATCGGGCCATATCTCGCTCGTATAAGCGATCGTACGGCCGACGTCCTGCGCTTGCGCCATCGCATTCCACGGTTCCCCGACACAGAGCCCGTCGAGCCTGTTTTCGGCGAGCGCGGCGACCATTTGGGGCGGCGGAATCACGACGCTTTCGATATCGCGCAGCGGATGCACCCCTTGCGACGCAAGCCAGTCGTACAGCCACATCGCATGCGTGCCGGTGGGGAAGGTCTGCGCGAATACCGGTTTGCGGCCGAGCGTCGCCAATGCGTCTGCCAGCGTGCCATGTTCGGCCAGCGCATCCGCGAGACGATTCGACAGGGTGATGGCCTGGCCGTTGCGGTTGAGCACCATCAGCACGGCCATATCCGTTTGCGGGCCGCCCAGGCCGAGCTGCACACCGTAGACGAGACCGTAGAGCGCGTGCGCCGCGTCGAGATCGCCCGACAGCAGCTTGTCACGCACGGCCGCCCACGACGGTTGACGGCATAACTCCAGCGTCAGGCCGTGCGCGTGCCCGAACTCCAGCAGCTTTGCGGCGATGAGCGGCGCGGCATCGGACAGCGACACGAAGCCGAGGCGCAGGTGCGTTTTCTCAAGGGACCCGGATGAGGACGACGAGGCGAGCGGTGCAGGAGAGTTCATGGGCGGCGCTTCATTTGAGCGAGTCGGCCGACGCGACGATGGCGCGCGCGACCTCGGCGAGTCTCACGCCCTGGTTCATGGCGCGCTTGCGCAGATTCGCGTAGGCGGCGTGTTCGGTGATTTTCTGCTGATCCATCAGCAGACGCTTGGCGCGGTCGATCAGCTTGCGCTCGGCGAGTTCGTTTTCGACCTGCGCAAGGCGCTCGCGCAACTGCGACTCCTGCGCAAAGCGCGCGAGCGCGACTTCGAGAATCGGCGCGAGCCGGTCTGTCGCCAGACCTTCGACGAGATAGGCCGTGACGCCTGCGCCGACGGCGTCGCGGATCAGTTGCTGGTTGGTATCGTGACTGAACATCAACACGGGACGCGGGGCAGTGGCGTTCATCACCGCGAGCTGTTCGAGCGTATCGCGTGACGGCGATTCCGTGTCGATGATGATGACGTCCGGTCGTTCGCTTTCGACGACGCGATGCAGGGCGTGCGGCGTCGCGGTGCTGGCGAGCATCTCGTAGCCGAGCCGCGCGAGGGTGTCGCGCAACTCGCCTATGGGTTTATCGGTATCGGTGACGAGGAGGACGCGCAGCATGAGGTATGGATTGTCGGCGGCCGGATATGGCGAAGTCGAACATCGTTGCCCGACAAATAATGGCTTAAGCCCGAAAGCGCGTGCGTAACAGGTCAGCCTTTGAGGTTCCGAAGACAGCGCGTCTCGCGCGGCATTGTCAGTCCCGCATCGTTGCGGGCTAGAAGATCAGAGCAACAGTCGTGCCACAATTGTGTGGCATTGAAAGTCAACGCAATCACACAGTTATGAATAGTGTGTGGAATCGCGTCTGCACCGATACGGGGCGCTCATCGCGGATGCACCGAAGTGGCGCGCCCACACCATTCCAGCAGCGCCTCCCGCACCTCCTCGATAACCGCGTCCCACTCGCCTGGCTCCCGCTGCCTGAACAGGCGCATTGACGGATACCAGGGGCTATCCGTTCTGTTGGTCAACCATCGCCATTCAAGGTAGGCCGGCACGAGCACCCAGACCGGCCGACCCGCCGCGCCAGCCAGATGCGCAACTGAGGTATCGACCGTAATGAGCAGATCGAGCGCATGAAGGATGGCGAGCGTGTCAGTGAAGTCGTTAATCGCTGGACCCAGCGTATGCAGGTCAAACTCGTTCGTCAGGTCTTCGCTTTCACGCTCACGGTCGCCTTTTTGCACTGAATACCAGCTAGCCCCCGCAAGCGCGAGAAGTGGCTTCAGCGCATCCAGCCGGACCGACCGGTAACGGTCGAGCACGTGCTCAGGGCTGCCTGCCCACATCAGGCCGATACGTTTGTTTTTTTCGTGTAACCGGTCTGGTGAAATAGCTTCGATGTAACTCTGCCAATGACGCACTTTCTCTGGCGTTGCGGCGAGATAGGGCATTGCAATGGGGAGCATCGGCAATTCGAGTTTCATATGCTCCGGCATTCTTAGCATGTGGCACCAGTAGTCATATGGGCCGGGCGGCATGGTGGTCAATACGGTCCGCACGCTTTGCATGCTCGCCGCCAGTTCGGCTATTGGTCGACTCACCAGCACATCGACCACAGCGCCTTTCTGATGTAGCCATGCAGCGAATCTGATGCACTGTATTTCATCGCCATACCCCTGTTCACCCACCAGCAGGAACCGGCAGCCCGCGACGGCTTCGCCGTTCCACTCGGGAAAGTTGGGGCGAACCGGTTCTTTTTCCTTGCCAGGGAGGCGGTAAAACCATTTGTATCGCTTCCAGCCTTCTTCAAATTCGCCAAGACCAAGCTGAACACCCGCAAGGTGGAATTGCAGATGCGGGTTATCCGGCAAAAGCCGCGCCGCTTCCATACTGTGCGGCCGACTCTCCGCGATCTTGCCGCGTATGCTCAGTGCTCGTGCCGCGTTGTGATGCAGGAGGGGGTGATGCGGATCGATGGCGAGTCCCTGCATGGCTACGCTGAGCGCGTCGCTGAAGCGGTCGTTGGTGTTCAATACGAATGCCAGTGACTTTAGCGCTTCAGCATCGCCGGAAACGCGGGTTCTGATCTGCGTGATCGCATCGTCAAGTTCGCGCGTGCGGCCGGCCTTTGCCAGTGCCGCAATCAGGTCGAGTCCATCTTGCAAGTTGACCGGATTGAGCGCCCACGCGCGTAGCCAGTAGTTTGCGGCGTCACCGATTCTTCCGAGTGCTGTATTGATCCGGGCCAGCGCACGAACAGCGTGATGCAGTCCCGGCTCAATCTCAATCGACTTTTCGTAGTGCGTGACTGCCTCGAAAAGGCGGCCGGACAGACGCAGACAATCGGCAAGATTTCTGTGCAGGCTGGCGGTACTACCCGCCATGCAGATAGCGCGACGATAAAACGTCTCAGCCGCTGCATAGTCTGTCTTCGAGGCAGCAAGCAATCCCGCGTGTTCCCACCAGTCAGCGCGGTCGGGCGCGGCTCGCAAGGCCTGTTCAATGTATGCACACGCCTGATCGATTTCGTCCGTATGAACACAGGCGAGCGCCATACGATGCAACGCGTGCGCGTCGTGTGGCCGCACGGTTAGCACCTTGCGGTAATCGTTCATCGCCTCGCTCATGCGCCGCACGGAAAAATACGCATCGGCACTTGCGATCAGAGCATTCACGTCAGCGTCATCGTGATTGATAAAGGGGATTCTGAGCACTGGCGCGAGACTGTATGAGATTGATCTATTGGGCTGTCTATTGTGTGAAAAGTACGCCCCCGTGATCCGTAGTAATGACACAGGGGCATACTTCTGGCCTAACCGGTTTATTGGGTATAGGTCGCCAGGATGGAAACGCCGTTAAGTTTCCTGTTGGCGTTCACGATGGCGTAGTAGGTCTTGGGTGCCGGATCGGCGATTGTGCAGGTGGCGTCCACGCCGTTCGACCAGACGTTCCCACAGTCCGGATGGAGCACCGAAGGCGTGCCGGCTCTGACGTACAGCGTCCCCGTTTCGCCGTTCGCACCTGGCGACAGTCTGAACGTCAGGTTCCTGGCTCCCGCCGGGACATCCAGCGCGAAATACAGCATATCGCCCGAATTCGCTGAAAACGTCGCTGGAGTATTGGCGCTGATATCCGTCACGGCAGGGGGAAAGACCTGAAAGGGGCGCGTCAGTGTGCTAATGGCTCCATTGCTGTCCGTAACAGTGAAAGTGATTTCGTAAATGCCGGGATAGTCATAGTTCACGGTTGGATTGACCGACTGCGCGGATACAAAATCAGCACGACCGTCGCCAAACTTCCAGGTCCGCGATTTGATGGGCACGCCTCTTTCGGTGGACAGGTCTGTGCATTTCACCTGCATGAGCATGGTGGCTTCCGAGCACTTGAAATTCGCCGCTACTGGAATCTTTCCAGACCGTGCGGCAATGACAGTGGCGTTCGCATCGAGAATGCCTTGCCCGACAGGCCGATCCGGCTGACCGTTCGGAAACGGTTGGACATTCTGTGTGAGCAGGGTGCGCGTTTCATCAGGAGTCAGCGGCGTGGGAGCGACCGACTGCATGAGCGCGACAACGCCGCTCACCATTGGCGTAGCCATCGACGTGCCGGCGAGGAATGCGTACGATTCATTCCCCGGCGCGGCGGTCCCGCTATTGTAGGTAGACCAGATGGAGTCGGCAGGCGCGGCAATGTCAACGGTCGGCCCATAGTCCGAACTAAGCCACCTTGCACCATAGCGATTGCTACCGCCGACATTGATAACGTTGCGGCAATTCGCAGGCGAAAAATTCGTTGCACTATTGCCGTCGTTACCCGCCGCTGCTACGACAACCGCACCCTGACCGGTCGCGTAATCAATCGCGTCCTGAAGGGTCGTTTCGCAGACGCCGCCGCCACCAAGGCTCACATTGATCACCTTCGCGGGATAGGCATTGCGGGAGACGCCCGAAAGGCTGCCACCCGCTGCCCATACAATGCCATCAGCGATATCGGACGTATAACCTTTTCCGCACGCGTTCAATACCCGTACTGGGACGATCTTCGCTGCTGGAGAAACCCCCGCAATCCCGCTGCCGTTATTAGTCAAAGCAGCCGCGATGCCCGCGACGTGCGTGCCGTGCCATTGGACTGCGCATGTCTCTGTCGTGAGACCCGGATTCGTGCCATTGCCGCCCCGGTCTTTGGCGGTGAAATCGTATCCCGGCAGGATATTGGCATTCAGGTCACTATGACTGGTGACGCCGTTATCTATCACTGCGATGACGGACCCTGAACCATTCGCCACATCCCAGGCGCCCTCCGCCCGTATTCCAGGGGCCGTGTTCTTCGGTGTCTGGTTGGAGGTTAAACTCCACTGCCTGAAATATTCCGGATCGTTGGGCACCATCGTCGTGGACATCTCTGTGTCGGGTTCTACATACTCGACGTTGGGGTCCGATGCAATGGCGCGCATGAATGCTTTGGCTTCCTTCACGTCCAGCTTGCGCTCCGTTGTCACGACATCGGCGCCGACGCCCATGCGGCGCAGGTGGCGCGCCTTGGTGGGAAATGCGCCTGCCAGCCGTTGGAGTCTTGACTGGACCGCTGAGGTTGATCCGCGCTCATCGGTGCCGTTTTTGTACTTGATAATGAAACGGTCGTTAGACGCCTCCGATGACAGGCCATTCGTATTCATCTTCAACGACAATTGCAGCGGGACTGTGTCCGACCCGGCAGCTTTGGCCGCCATACTTTCCAAAGTCGGCGTCGGTCCGGAAGTTGTCGTCTCGGTGCCGCTATGTCCGCTACATGCTGCGAGTGCCAGCGCAAGCGAAATCCAGGCAGCGCGCGCTAGTACGCGACGTGCTTTTGTTCTTGCCGACAGCGATCCGGATTTGGTAATGGGTTGAGGGGAGCCGTCTCGTTTGATCACACGTCTTTGTTCTTGCATACTTTTTTATCCGTCTCTGCGACGTATAGAAATAGTTGCCCCTGTTTTTCTAGTGTTCCTGCCCGGTCAATAAGCTGCGCCAGTGAGCCGGACGCTAATCCTTGCTTTTCCAGAAAAGGCTTTTTTATTGTTATAAAGATTCCTAACTAATGAACTTCCATGACGACCGCGTTATGCACCATGTTCTACTTTTGCCGCCGTTTATCGACGCATGACGGTCTTGCAAATGGGTGCGGCGAATAGCCTGAGTGAGATAATAAATATCTCGACCGATATCAACAATCGGGAATATCTGTTTGTTCGTCGGATACCTTACCGAGTGCGTAAGACTCTCGACGCTTGAGCATGCAAGCTAAAGGATCGACTCGGATAGTCGATCAGCGGACGCGGACGCTCGAATCAATGCCACTCCCCATAACTTTGGGGTGAAAACACCAGGCTAACGGCAATCATCGCGACCACGCTGCCGGCCAGCATGATCCAGGCGGCGCCAAACCCGCCGCTCAAACCGCGGACAATCCCAGCAATCACCGGAGCAATCGCGGCGACAATAAACCCGACACCTTGAGTGAAGGCGATGAGCTTGCCGGTCATGGCGTGATCCGCCGAATGATCCATCGCGGTCACGAGCGTCAGCGAAAACGTCCCACCGAGCCCCGCGCCTGCGACGCCAACCCAAACGACCGGCGCCACATCCGGCCAGAAGATCAGCCCAAGCAATCCCACCAACTGCGCGGACAGTCCAATTGCAAGCCAGGGGCGGCGATCCACAAACGGTGCGGCGGCAAGCGGCAGCAGCAACGCCGACGCGGCTTGAAAAACGGTCATCCACGCCAGCAGCGAACCGCTATCCGCCACGCTCGCGCCGTGCTGCTGATAGAACGCCGGCAACCACGCGACAAGGCTCGTATAGCCGCCGTTGACGATCCCAAAGAACAATCCCAAGGTCCACGCGCGGCGCTTGCGCCACAGCGAAATGGACGGCGCTGCCGCGGACGCCGGCGCAGCCTTGCCGCGCGACGGCATGCGATTCAGTCCCAGCCAGCAAAGCAGCGCAACCAAAGCGGGGACGGCCCATACAGCCAGACCTGCATGCCACGACTCCACCGCGGCGCTGACCCACGGGCTCAGTCTTGCCCCAAGCCCGCCGCCGCCCATGATCGACGCCGAAAAAACACCCATCGCCAACGGCACCCGCGTATGAAGGCGCTGCTTCATCACGGCCGGCAGCAACGCCTGAATTGCCGCCACGCCGACGCCCGCGAGCGCTGCCGTCAACAGTAGCGTGCCGCCGCTTGCCGCCACCCAGCGCGCCGCGCAGGCAAGGGCGATCGCCAGCAGGCCAAGCGCCACGCCGCGGGTTTCACCGATCGAACGGGCCAGCGCCTGGGCGCCGAATGCGCCGATGCCCATCGCGACGACCGGCAGACTCGTCAGCAACGATGCGCCGTAAAAGCTCAGCCCGGTGGCATCGCGGATCGTCGTCATCAACGGACTGATCGATGTCAGCAGGGGCCGCAGATTGATGCCGATCACGACGATCGCGCCCAGCCAGACAGCATCCCGCCACGTCAGCGCACGGGCTGTCTGATTTGGGTGGCGGGGTGTCGAGCGGGCGCTGGAGGGCGAATTCACAATAGACCTGGGACGAGAGGTTGGCGTGGGCCGCGAGCGCTAAAGCACTGCGACCCACGACGGCAGGGCGATCCAAAGATTCAGCCGGCGCAAAAAAGCGCGCGCAACCATGATTTTGGTCAACAATAATAACCTAAAATGGTTAACCATTTATCTGATGTCCGGTATAGCGGATCTGGCTCGCTCGTGGCGAGGGCCGCCAGCCGCCGCTACAATGCCGGGCGACATTGCTCCCTCTTTCGTGACTGAATTCATGGCCTCACGCTCCCGGCGCCTGCTGCCCGCCGCTACCGGAACACCCGTCCAGGACACTGTCGACGCCCATTCGACCAGTGTCGAGGAACGCATTTATACGTCGATTACCGCGGCGCTCCTGCAAGGCCGCCTGCGGCCCGGCGTGCAACTGGTCGAGCGCGATCTCGCCGCGACGTTCGGCTGTACGCGCGGCGCGCTGCGCAAGGTATTGGCGCGGCTCGGGTTCGAGGGCAAGCTGGTGCTGGAAGCGAATCGTGGCGCGTTCGTGCCGTCGCCATCCGAAGAGGATATTCGCCAGGTGTATCGCGCGCGGCAGATCGTCGAGGCGGGCATCGTCGCCGGGTTGTGCGGCACGTTGAGCGCGGCCCACAAGCGTCGCTTGCGCGCGCATGTGCGCAGCGAGGAGAAGGCGTTGGCTGCGGGCGCCATCGAGGAGTCCGTGCGGCTCGCGGGCCAGTTTCACGTGCTGCTGACGGAACTCGCGGGCGGCATCGAATTGCTCGGACTGGTCGGGCAACTGGTCGCGAAGACCGAGTTGTACAAGGCCTTGTTCGATCCGTCGAAGGGGTCGACCTGCTCGGCGGACGAGCATATGCAGATCATCGAGGCGCTCGATGCGGGCGACCTGCCAGCAGCGCTAACGGCCATGCGGGAGCATCTTTCGGAACTGGAGGCGCGCGTGATCGAGCAGGTGCGCAAAAGCGCCGCCGGAGAGGATCTCGGAGCGGTGTTCGGCTTATAGAAAAAGGCGGAGAGACGGGGGCGCGCCGCAGCGCGCCACTCAGGCTCGAGTTGTGGAGTCAAGCCAGAGAAGGCGCGCGAAAGGCTACGCGAACAACTCAGTGCAATCAGTCACGCAACAACCGCTCAGAAGACGGTCAGCGCACCGCCGGTATCAACGACGGCGGAATTGCGTATTGCGTGCGCCGCCGCCACCGGTGGCGCGCTCGTCTTTGTGACGGAAATTGATCCGGCCCTTGGTCAGATCGTAAACCGACAGTTCCAGCGTGACGCGGTCGCCCGCGAGAATACGGATGTGGTTCTTGCGCATGCGTCCGGACGCGTAAGCGCCAACCACCACGCCGTTGTCGAGCGTAACGCGGTAACGGCTATCCGGAAGTACTTCGTCGACGATACCGTCAAGTTCAAGCAGTTCTTCTTTCGCCATGCATAACTCCTGGTCGATGGGATAAGGGGTGTTGGTCGGTCGGCGGCGCCGCTCGGCACAACATCTGATACGGTTGACGGAGGGCCTTTATGCCCTGCGCCGTGCGGAACCAGCCAATGCGCTGATATTACCGCTCAAAGATCGGCGACGGACTGGCCGTCGATACGGCCGTCGATCAATTGTTCGGCGTGGGCCATGCACGCAATGCGCGCCTTGCCCGTGCCGTCAAACGGAAACAAATACTGCAGACGGAACACACGGCCGTCGGCAGCCGGATTGGCGCCCACACGGCAGATGCGCACCGACGCGTCGTAGCC
This sequence comes from Paraburkholderia fungorum, assembly GCF_046027215.1. Lineage (GTDB taxonomy): Bacteria > Pseudomonadota > Gammaproteobacteria > Burkholderiales > Burkholderiaceae > Paraburkholderia > Paraburkholderia fungorum_D. Next base: position 729,337 of record NZ_JAQQEN010000002.1, read on the forward strand.
TGCGTCCGGATTGCGGCCCGTCTGCGCGTCCGTCGGGCGGCGCGGATAGACGAGCGGGTGAATTTCGTAACCCTTGTAAGTCTTGACAACTGAATTCATGAAGCACGTGTCCTGTATTACGTGGCCGGCGTGTCACGCGTGTTACGCGCGGCACGACCGGCCGGGGAGCGCAGCACCTTGGGGCGCGCCGCCATGGAAAAAGGTTGGCACAGGCCCAATGGCAAGGGCTTGAGCGCGGCCGCGCGAAATCGCGGAATCAGTGGAGAAGAAACACGCTGATGTCGCGCGGACACCGGGCGCGTATAAGCTGAACAACTCAGCTGCACAACTCGCGACGGCGAATGCATGCGGCGCATTGCCGGAGTGACGGGATCGCCGACAGACGGCGGTCGAACAGTCGGGGGTGGTGCGGAGATGCCGATTGGAGACTGCCGGTGCTACAGATGCGGAATACAGCTATTCCAATATGATGCACTAAATGGGGCTAATTGGATAGCAAAAACTTCCGCGCGCAGGTGAGACGCCCGGCCGGTGAGGCTTTGAGCGCGAAACGTCAGCCCCAACCGGCGCGCCTCACCATGGACCGCACCGCAGTGGCGACGACGGGCGGCGCTCAGCGGGCGGTTTCGGCAACGCGTTTCTGCAATTCGCGGGACGCCGCGAGCGGGATGCGCGCGTCATCCCAGGCGGCCAGCCATTCGACTTCCTTCGAGGTAAAAATCTGCCCGTGATTGCGCAGCGTGTATTGCAGCGAATCGATGATGTGATTGCGAATGATTTCCGGTGTGCCGTCATCATCGAGCACGGCGCGAAACGCTTCGAGCGTGGCCATCGGTTGCTCCGTGAAATAGATGATTCTGTTATCGCACGAAAAAAAATCGCTCGCCAAGCGGACAAAAATCACGGCGTGTCAACGCGCCAACAGGCATGCCGCGCTGTTGCCAGGTCATCGCGGTCGCGGCCGTCGATCTGCGTGGCTACAATGGCGAGTTGCCGCGCACGGCAGTCCCCATTGCCGGGCTTGCCACGCTTGCTGTTTTAACCTTGGCGCTCCCGTATCGGCTCACCTTTGCGAATGCGGCGGCGCGTCCCTCGAACACTTCGATTTCCCCATGCGCAAGACTAACGTCTCTCCTGTGAAAGACCTGCTGCTGGAGCGCTACGCCCCCATCGCGGACGGCATCGCGGCGCTGTTTTATCCGTGCGCGGAAGTCGTGATTCACGACCTGCGCGATCAGACCATCGCGTATCTCGTCAACAACCTGTCGAGGCTCGAAGTCGGCGGGCCGTCGGTGCTCGATGAAGTTCACTACGCGGCACGCGGCCGCACGATCGGGCCATATGAAAAGCTCAACTGGGACGGCCGGCGCATGCGCTGCGTGAGCAACATCCTGTTCGACGACGATGGCAAGCCCGCCGGCATGCTGTGCGTCAACTTCAACATCGCCGTGTTCGAGGACGTCCGCTCGACGCTCGATCTGTTCATCAAAGGCGGCACGCTGAGCGAAGCGCCGGCAGAAGACCTGTTTCGCGACGACTGGCAGGACCGCATCAACACGTTCCTGCACACGTGGCTGCGTGAGCGGCAGATCGGCGTCAATGCGCTCACGCGTGAGCACAAGCGCGAAATCGTCGAGGCCTTGCATGCGCAGGGTGCGTTTCGTGGCCGCAGCTCCGCGAACTACGTGGCGGCTGTGCTCACCATGGGGCGCGCCACCGTCTACAAGATTCTGAAGCAGATGAAAGAGGGCGGCTGAGCGTAACGCCAGCCGTGTCTAACCAGGAGGATTCGAATGATGCGTTATCGGCATTACAAAGGCGGGATTTACGAACTGGTTTGCGAGGCGACGCTGGAGTCCGATCCGGACATTACGATGATCGTCTATAAAGCCAGCAATGGTACGATCTGGACCCGTCCGGCTTCGGTGTTTTTCGAGCTGGTCGAAGTCGACGGCGACAAGGTGCCGCGCTTCGCGCCGATCTGATCGTCTATAAAGCCAGCAATGGTACGATCTGAACGCGTCCGGCTTCGGTGTTTTTCGAGCTGGTCGAGGCCGATGGCGACAAGGTGCCGCGCTTCGCACCAATCAGCTAGACGGCCGCGTTGTGACGATGGCGCTTGCGATCGAAGCATGCGTGGTCTGCTAAAAATCAACAGGAAATCTGAATGCGTCTATTGCTTGCGATCATTCTGCCGTGGTTTCAGTTCTTCACGATCGGCCGCCCGATTGCCGGGATCATCTGCCTGATCCTGCAGATCACGCTGATCGGCTGGATTCCGGCTGCGATCTGGTCGGTGTATGCCTTGAGCGAGTACAACACCGACAAGAAAATCGAACGGGCGATGGGCAACGCTCGTTGATGCTCGCCGTGCCGCTCGCACGTGGTCACCCGGCCCCGAGCGGTGGCGCGCAGCCAGCTCTATCCCGGCGCCGATCCGACCGCGTCCGGCACATCGATCACCAGGTCGGTTTCCGCGATCGCCACGCACGGCAGGATATAGCCTTCGGCTTTTTCCTCTCGGCTGAGTCCCGGCCATTCGATCGTGTAGCGCACGCGTCCCGCTGTCATTTTGCACAGACACGTGCGGCAGGTGCCGTTGCGGCACGAGCGCGGCAGGCGCAGATTGGCAAAGCCGGCGGCTTCGAGGATGGTGAGCGAATCGGGTGCTTCGAAGCTCTGGCCTAGCGGTTCGACGCGCACCAGAGGCGGGCGGGCAGGATCGGACATCGTGTAAATCGGTGACGGACTGCGCCACACTTTACACGCTACGCACCGCGCTCACCGGCCGTACCCTCACATAGCGCGTACAGACGTTCGTGCAGCGCCTTCAATGGGTGTTGCCACGGCGCAGATACCGATACACCGTATTGCGCGCGAGACCCAACTCGCGCGCTGCCGCCGAGACGTTGCCGTCGAGTCGCTCAAGCGTCTGCGCGATCAGGGTGGTCTGCCAGTCTTCCATGCGAGCCGGTGAAGCCTGCTCAGGGGCCGGCATCGTGGCACGCACGCCGCATTCGTTACCAGACAGAGCGGCGGACGGATCCACCACGTCATGAACAGCGCTATCGACGCAATCCTGCAGGAAGTCCTCCGGCAAATCTTCGAGCTCGATCTGTGGCGCGCCTTCGGCCATGACGCTCGCGGTGCGCAAAACGTTCGCCAACTGCCGCAGATTGCCCGGCCAGCGGCATTGTGCAAACCGTTCCAGCACGGCCTCGGAGACGTGTCGCGGCAAGCGTTCGCCAGCGGGCTGCAATGCCAGCATGCGCGTGACGAGGGCGAGCAGATCGGTGCGATCGCGCAGCGCCGGCAAGGTCACGACGAGTCCGTTGATCCGGTAATACAGGTCTTCGCGGAAGGTGCCCGCTTCGATCATTGCGCGCAGGTCGCGGTGGGTCGCGCAGATAATCCGCAGATCGACTGGAATCGCCCGTGTGCCGCCAAGTGGCACGACGGTGCGCTCCTGCAGCACGCGCATCAGTCTCACTTGCTGGGCGAGCGGCATGTCGCCGATTTCGTCGAGAAACAGCGTGCCGCCGTCCGCCTGCACGATCTTGCCGACGCTGCCGCGTTTCTTCGCGCCGGTGAACGCGCCGTCCTCATAGCCAAACAGCTCCGCTTCGATCAGCGTGTCCGGCAGCGACGCGCAATTCAGCGCGACAAAAGGCGCGGCCCGCCGCGGCGAATCGTGGTGGATCGCGCGGGCGAGCCATTCCTTGCCGGTGCCGGTTTTGCCGAGTACGAGCATGGGAATATCGCGCCCGCGCAGCTTCGCGACTCGCCGCAGGATCGCGGACACTTGCGCGTCGCCCGTGTCGAGTGTTTCGAGGGTGGCGAGGGTGGCGAGGGGCGCCGGTTCACAAGGCCGGGCCGTTGCCGCGCGCGTGCCGTTTGCGGTGGTCGTGCGCGACGTGCCGGGAAAGCCATCGACCGGCGCAACCGGCGCAACATATCGCGGCGGCATATATTCGCCGCGCGCCATCACGCGTACGCCGCTCGGCAATGTCAGCACCATGTTCTCGCCCGGCGCGCGCGCGGTCTGCTGCAACAGCGTGGCGAAGCCGATGCCGAACAGCGCGTCGAATGGCTGCGTTTGCAGGCTGGCAAGTGGCTGACCGAGTTGAAACAGGGCGCTGCGATTCGCCGACAAAAACGTGCCGTCCGGTGCGAATGCCGCGAGGCCCTCGAACAAGGTGCCGATGAATTCCGCGCGGGCGTGAAAATGGACGCGAATGGCGTCGGCGAACTGATTGGAGAACAGATGATTTTCGATCATCTGCGCCGACATCCTGACGAGCGCGAGCGTGTGTTTATGAAAGCCGCGCGTGTCGCCGCTGACATCGAGCGCGCCAATGGTGTGTCCAAATGGGTCGGCAATCGGTGCGCACGAGCAGGTCAGAATGCGGTTCGCGTGCAGGAAGTGTTCTCCAGCGTGCACGACGGTCGGCTGCCCGTCGACCAGCGCGGTGCCGATCGCGTTCGTGCCGCGATCCGCCTCGGCCCACGACACGCCGGGACACAGCGCGACGCGATTGGCTTTGGCGACGAAGTCGCTATCGCCGAGGCTATGCAGGATGATCCCGTGGCTGTCGGTGAGAAGCACCATGCTCTGGGTGTCGACGATCTGCGCGTGAAGGCTCTCCATGACCGGGAGTGCATGGATATAGAGCGACTGGTTGCGATCGACGAGTTCACGCAACGCCAGATGGCGCAGTGGATGAAAGTCCGGAGTTTCAGAGGCACGCAGGCCGACTTCAAGCGAGCGGGCGTGCGCTTGCGCGATGACATCTGGCCGACCGATCACGGACGGCGTGGCAGGGCGATGGATCAAAGCATGTCTCCGGTTGTACGGACACGGCGGGTACGTTGCCCCCCATTCTCATTGCGCAGCGCAACATAAGGGCGCACGAACGAATCCCGATCTTACAGGACGGGAGGCCAACCGCGAGCCGGGGAAAAACCGGAGGAAGGAGCGCGGAGAAATGACGGGCTTCGCCAAAAATCTCCACCTGAAGCACCAAATCAAAGCAGCCGATAAGGAAAACTTGCGCCGCGCCGCAACTCGTCTAAAGTGAATCAAATCACCTCCGCGCGGCGCGAACTATCGCGCCCTGCCGCCAGGAAGTGAACAGCCCGCGCCACTCAGCATTCGAACTGGAGGATAAAGCAGCCAGAAGCGCGCCCCACCAAGCCGCACGTGCAGCACTTAACCTTTTAGGCGAACTCCCATGCAGATCCTATTCCCGAACGAAACTCCCGAATATTCAGGTCGCGAACTTACCTTGGCGTTCCCGGCAATGGTCGATGGGCAGAGGGTCGAGTGCATGATTACGGCGGAAGCGCTGGAAGATCACTTCGGTGCCGCATCGCCGCGTCTGGAGGATATGGTCGACGCATTCGACGCACACCGGGCCCGCATCGAGGCCGCAACCCGGCGGCTGTTATCGGAAACGAGCGCGCAGTGCCTGGTGCTGCGCAGTGGCTATGTGCGGTTCTACGAAGCCAATTGGCGTAACTGAAACACCACGCGCCAACGGGCCGAAGGCCCAGCGACCATAGATTGTAGAAAGCCGCGCAAGAGCAAGACGAGATGCAAACCCACGCGCGGCGCCAGTAATCCGACCGGGCGCGGCCATTCGTGCCGCCCGCAGTCCACACGCGCGGCCGCTTGCCGCACGCTTTCCACACCAGCGCCAGAGAAGCGAATCAAACCCGCTTCAAACCATCCGCCGCAGCGTCCGATCCTTGAACACCACGTGATGCGCGATCGCCGCCAACGCATGCAAGCCGATGACCCAGTAGAACGCATTGCCGAGCCACTCGTGCGCCGCCTTGAGCATGGGCCGCGCGATCGGATCGGCGCCGACGAAGACGTAATTGACGTTGATCCAGGCGAGCGTCACCGGATGCCCGCCGGTGTTGATCAGCAGGATCCCCAGCAGCGGTTGCGCGAAAATGAAAACGTACAGGGCGAGATGCGCGGCGCGCGCGAGAAACGCAAGCAGCCGGTTGCCGTCGATTTCGGCGGGCGCGCCGGCCCACAGGCGCCACAGTAACCGCAAGACGGCCAATGACAGCACCAGCGTGCCGGCCCAGTAATGCACGCTGCTCCAGAAGATCCGGCTGTCGGTGCCCTTCGGCCCGCGTATTTCAATCGCCAGATAAGCCAGCGCGACCAGCAGGAAAATAGCCCAGTGGAAAAAGATGGCGGGCGCGCTATAGCGGTCCGAGGCGCGTTGATAGGACATACGGAAAACTCCGGTGAGCGGTTCGTTCGTTGCGATCAATCATCAGATGATAAACGGTGCCCGATCAGAACGGGCGCCGCTAATAACATGATCGTCCATCCAGAGCTGAGCGCTACTTGTCCCCGCGCCGGCTTCTCTATTCGCTGCCGAGGTAGAAATAGCGGAACAGGAAAATCGCCGCGATGATCCACACGACCAGCTTCACCGTGCGCGCCTGGCCGGTCAGCAGTTTCAGGCCGGCATAGGAGATGAAACCAAACGCGACACCATTGGCGATTGAGTAGGTGAACGGCATCAGCAACGCGGTCAGCGCGGCCGGCACGACTTCAGTGGCGTCGTCCCACGGCAGATCGAGCATTTCGCGCAGCATCAGGCACGACACGTACAGCAGGGCCGGCGCCGTCGCGTAGCCGGGCACGACGCCCGCCAGCGGCGCGAAAAACAGCGCCAGCAGGAACAGCACGGCGACTGTAATGGCCGTCATGCCGGTGCGGCCGCCGGCCTGCACGCCCGAGGCGCTTTCGATATACGCGGTGGTCGACGAGGTGCCCAGCATCGAGCCAGCGAGGATCGCGGTGCTGTCGGCGAGCAGCGCCCGGTTCAGGCGGTGCATCTTGCCTTCCACCAGCAAGCCGGCGCGATTGGCCACGCCCATCAGCGTGCCGGTCGCGTCGAACAGCTCGACGAGGAAGAACACGAGGATCACGTTCAGCACGCCGGAGGACAGCGCGCCGCGAATGTCGAGCTGGAACAGCGTCGGCGAGATCGAGGGCGGCGCGGAGACGATGCCGTGGAACTGATTGCCGCCGAAGAAAAAGCTCAGCACCGTCACGCCGACAATGCCGATCAGGATCGCGCCGCGCACGCGCAGGTAATCGAGCGTGACGATCGCAAAGAAGCCGATCACCGCGAGGATCGCGTGCGGGTTGTGCAGATCGCCGAGCGTCACGAGCGTGGCCGGATTGCCGACCACCACACCGGCCGACTTCAGCGAAATGATCGCCAGAAAGAGGCCGATGCCGCCGGTAATGGCAATGCGGATCGAATGCGGAATCCCGTTGACGATCACTTCACGCACGCGAAACAGCGTGACGATCATGAACAGGCAGCCGGAGATGAACACCGCGCCGAGCGCTGCCTGCCAGGTGAAGCCCATGCCTTTGACGACCGTGTACGCAAAGTACGCGTTCAGACCCATGCCGGGCGCGAGCGCGATCGGATAGTTCGCGTAGAGCCCCATGATCAGCGAGGCCAGCGCGGCGACGATACAGGTCGCGACGAATACCGCGTCCTTCGGCATGCCGGCGTCGCCGAGAATCGCCGGATTGACGAAGATGATGTAGGCCATCGTCAGGAAGGTGGTTAGCCCAGCGAGCACTTCGGTGCGCAGATTGGTGCCGGCGGCGTCGAAGCCGAAGTAGCGTTTTATGGAGTCCATGAGGCGCGTCTCTCGTCGTTTCAAAAGCGTTTCTTGTGGTTAAGGCGGGCGCTACGTAGCGGATCAGGCGTGCATGGGGCAGGCAGCTGTCTGACGTGGCGCCCGGAGCACTGCTGCTCAAGCAGGCTACGGGCGGATTGTAATCATGATTGACAACGGTACACCGCATCGCGCGGATGAAATGCACGGTTAAAGCTCAGGTGCTGGGCGGTTCGTCGGCTGAGTGTGGTGTCGGCGCATCAGGTTGCGGCCGTTGCTTCGCCAGCCAGCGATCCAGCTCGCCGGCGAAAGACTTGCTGTCGCGGGGGCTAAAGGCGGCCGGGCCACCCGTATCGACGCCGCTGCTGCGCAGTTGATCCAGCATCGAGCGCATGCGCAGCCGTTCTTCGATGGTGCCGGGGGTGAACCAGTTGCCGCGCGGATCGAGCGCCTGCGCCTGTTTGGCGAGGACGGCGGCGGCGAGGGGGATATCGGCGGTAATCACAAGGTCATTCGGAGCGACCCGTTCAGCGATCAGATCGTCGGCGGCGTCGAAACCGGCCGGTACCTGGATCGCGCGGATCAGCGGCGACGGCGGCACGCGCAAAAAGGAGTTGGCGACCAGCGTCACCGGCATGCCCGTGCGGCGCGCAGCGCGATACAGCATCTCCTTGATGACGACCGGACAGGCGTCGGCGTCTACCCAGATTGGCATCGTGTGGATTCCGGATGCGGATGAAAGGGGCGAGATGATACCTTGCCAGCGCGCGGGGTGGGGCGGCAGGCGCGACGCTTACGCTCGCGAGTGGCCCCACCTGGGCTGCGATGAAACCAGAAACTTACTGCGTGATGCTCCCGCCGGCTTGCTGCGCCCGGTGCATCGCGACAATGCGGCCGGCTTTCTGCGCATTGCACGGGTAGTCGATCCAGTCGAGCGGATCGTAGCCGGCGGCGCGCCATTCGGCCAGATCGGCTCTGACTTCGGCGCGCGTTTTCGGCGCGGACGGATCGTAAGGCCGCGCCGACTGCGCAAACGCGGTGCTCATCAACATGGCGGCAAGCATCGCGCCTAATCCAATGCGAGAAACGATTTTCATGACTAGCTCCTATGGAGCGGTTAAAAAAGACCCCTGTATTTTAGTTTTCGTATGCCTTTCGAATAAGGCGATTGAAGGTAATGCAGCATTTCATTCCGTGAATCAAAGGCGCCTCCGTTTCAGGGCGCCGACGGCTTGCCAAAGCGCTCCAGCACCGCGCTCAGCAGGTCGATCGGCAGGGGGAAAACGATCGTCGAGTTCTTGTCGGCGGCAATCGTGGTGAGGGTTTGCAGATAGCGCAGCTGCATCGCCTGGGGCTGCTTCGAGAGAGTCTGGGCGGCTTCCAGCAGATGCTGCGAAGCCTGCAGTTCGCCTTCCGCATGAATCACCTTGGCGCGCCGTTCGCGTTCGGCTTCGGCCTGGCGCGCAATCGCGCGGATCATCGTCTCGTTGATGTCCACGTGCTTGATCTCGACGATCGCCACCTTGATGCCCCACGCGTCGGTCTGTGCATCGAGCACTTTCTGGATGTCGGCGTTCAACTGCTCGCGATCGGCCAGCAGGTCGTCGAGTTCATGCTTGCCGAGCACCGCGCGCAAGGTGGTTTGCGACAACTGGCTGGTTGCTTCGAAATAGCGCGCCACCTGAATCACGGCCTTTTCCGGATCGACGACGCGGAAATACACGACCGCGTTCACCTTGACTGACACGTTGTCGCGCGTAATCACGTCCTGCGGCGGCACGTCGAACACAATCGTGCGCAGATCCATGCGCACCACCTGCTGCACGATCGGGATGATCAGTACGAGGCCGGGTCCCTTGACCTTCCAGAAGCGGCCGAGCATGAACACGACGCCGCGTTCGTACTCCCTGAAAATCCGTATCGACGAAGCAATCAGCGCGGCCAGCAGCAGAATCAGAATGCTGCTGAAGCCGAATGTGAAACCGATCATGAGCGTTCTCCTTGTTGTATTGCTTCTGCCGGCACCACGGTCAACGTCAGTCCGCGCCGCGCGGTCACGCGCACCGCGTGACCGGCCGCGACCGGAGCCGTGCTGGACACCCGCCAGCGTTCGCCATGCACCCGCGCCCAGCCGGCGGTCGTGCCACCCTCGGCCAGGAGGCCACCGTCGAGCACGACGCCGAGACTGCCGATCATCGCTTCGGAACCGGTCACCACGGGCCGCCGTCTGGCCCGCAAGGCGACGCTCGACACCGCGAACACGAACACGACACTGAACACGACCACCGCCGCGATCAAAGGCAGCGGAATGCCGTAGCCGGGCACGTCGGTATCGATCAGCATCAGCGCGCCGATCACGAAGGCGACCACGCCGCCGAAGCCGAGCGAGCCGAAGGTCGGCAGGAACGCCTCGCCGATCAGGAACGCAATGCCGAGAAAGATCAGGCCGAGTCCGACGTAGTTGACCGGCAGCATCTGCATGGCAAAGAGGCCGATCAGCAGACTGATCGCGCCGACCACGCCGGGCAGCACGAAACCCGGATTGGCGAACTCGAAGAACAGGCCGTACATGCCGATCATCAGCAGAATCAGCGCGACGTTCGGATCGGTGATGACGGCCAGAAAATGGCTGCGCCAGTCGGCTTCAAGTGTGACGACCGGCGCTTGCGCGGTGTGCAGCGCGAGGTTGCCGCGGCTCGTGCTGACGGTGCGGCCGTCCACCTGGCGCAGCAGATCGGGGATATCGCGTGCATTCAGATCGACCACGTGCTGCGCAAGCGCATCGGCGGCCGACAGGCTCACCGCTTCGCGCACCGCGCGCTCGGCCCAGTCGGCGTTGCGCCCGCGCATTTGCGCGAGGCCGCGGATGTAGGCCGCGGCGTCATGAACCTGCTTGCGCAGTTCGGTCGACTGCGTGTCGAGCGGTAAGGCGCCCGCCGCGGAACCGGCTGAGGCGGGCGCGGTGGCCGGCCTGGCTGCGCCGGGCAGGCCCGGTGGGTTGGCGCCGCCGGGCGGCTCCGCGCCGCCGATACCCATCTGAACCGGCGTGGCCGCGCCGAGGTTGGTGCCCGGCGCCATCGCCGCAATGTGGCTCGCGTAGACGATATAGGTGCCGGCGCTCGCGGCGCGCGCGCCGCTCGGTGCGATAAAGGTGGCGACCGGCACGGGCGAGCCGAGAATCGCCTTGATGATCTGCCGCATCGACGTATCGAGCCCGCCGGGGGTATCGAGCTGCAGCACGGCGAGCTGGGCGTGCTCTTCGTCGGCGCGTTGCAGGCTGCGCACGATGAAGTCGGCGCTCGCCGGACCGATCGCGCCGTTCACCGGAATCACCACGACCCCGCCGGGTGCAACGGCGGCCTGCAGCGGCAAGGGATTCACATACAGCGCGGCTGAAAAAGCCAACACCATTCCAAGCGCGGTCACGCCGCGCATCCACCGGCCCACGACACCACCGCTGATAAACGGCGGCCGCGGACCAGACTGCCGGAACGGGAGACGCGGATACGTGCTCATCGCTGACGGCCGCCACGCCGGCTCGACGGGTATCGAGCGGCGCGGGCCGGAACCTCACCAAAGGCTGGCCTGCTCCTTACAGCTTAGTCCGATTCCGCGCGACGCGTGAAATCCGCGCGCGCCGGCCGGTAATCCGACGGCCGCATGCCGGTCCACTTGAGAAACGCGCGATGAAACGCACTCGGTTCGGCGAAGCCGACGGCGTTGGCGATGTCGGCAATGGTGCGGTCGGTGTCCTGCAATTCGCCGATTGCGATGTCGCGCCGCAGGTCGTCCTTGATCGACTGATAGGTATAGCCTTCGTGCTTCAGACGCCGCCGCATGGTCGCCTCGGCGACGTGCAGGCGTTCTGCCATCTGGTCGGCGGCGGGCCAGTTGGTCATCGGCAGTGCGCGCAGCGTTTTGCGTACGCGTGCCGCAAGCGAGCCGGGATTGCGGTATTTGACGATGAAACTGCCGGGCGCATCGCGCAGGAACGGCTTGACCGACTTCGTGGTCTGGACCACCGGCAGTTCGAGAAACGACGGCGCGAGGTCGACATAGGACTCGGACTGCTCGAAGCTCATGTCGTCGCAGAACATCAGACGGTATTCATGGGCGGCCGGCGGCGCGGCGCAGCGAAAGCGCGCTTCGAGCAAGGGAATCCGCCGGCCGACCAGCCAGCACAGCAGGCCGTAGACGAGGATGAAGTAGGTCGCGTAAGCGAACATCGCGGGCGGCTGGGTGCCTTCGCGCTCGACGAAGCGCAGCCGGACCCGCTGCGCGTCGGTTTCGATCCGCGCGCCGAGGTCATCGAGCACCAGGCGCATGAAGCCGACCGCGCGCGTAAGCGCCTGCGCGCCATTGCGCGCGGTCAACGCCGTTTGCGTCATGGCGATGAAGCTGCCGCTTTTCATCCGGTGCGTGTCCTGGCCGAAGAATTCGTCGTCGAGCGCGCGGGCGATGCCGGCCCAAAGCGCGCCGTATTGCGCCGACGAGACACGGCTCTTCGGCGAGGCGAGCATGGTCGCCGCGATGCCGGCGGCTTCGGCGAGCGGCAGCGCGTCGAGACCGCTCGCCCGCGCTAGCGCGAGGGTCTCCTCGACCAGGCTGACGGAGATAGTGCCCTTATCGTTTTTCATGAGTTTCCGGCAGACACGTGATTGCCGCGTGGTTGATGCGTTGCAAATGCGCTCAACGGTTTCCTTGTGGCGATTCGCTAAGCCTTTGAAAACGTGGCTTGAATCGGACTTGCATGGTACCAGTATGGTAAATGCGCTCAGCCAGAATGATCGGGCTGAGCATCGAACCTGTCCAGCAGCTTGCCTACACTTGCCTCAACCGTTCGTACCCAGCCCGCCGCCGCGAGGCCGCCGCAGACGCAACAGACCGAGACCGAGCCCTATGGATAGCTTCTACACCGACGAACAACGGATGATCCGCGACGCCGCCCGCGACTTTGCCTCGAAGCGCCTCGCCCCGAACGCGGCGCAATGGGATCGCGATGCGCACCTGCCGGACGAGGTCGTCACGCAGATGGGCGAACTGGGTTTTCTCGGCATGATCGTGCCACCGGAGTGGGGCGGCTCGTACACCGACTACGTGGCCTATGCGCTCGCGCTCGAAGAAATCGCCGCCGGCTGCGCCGCCTGCGCCACCCTGATGAGCGTGCATAACTCGGTGGGTTGCGGACCAATCCTGAACTTCGGCAGCGACGCGCAGAAAGACCGCTACCTGCAAGATCTCGCTACCGGTCGCCGCATCGGCGCCTTCTGCCTGACCGAGCCACAAGCGGGCTCCGAGGCGAACAACCTGCGTACCCGCGCGGTGCTGCGCGACGGCAAGTGGATTCTTAACGGCAGCAAGCAGTTCGTGACCAACGGCGCGCGCGCCAATATCGCGATCGTGTTTGCCGTCACCGATCCTGACCGAGGCAAGCGTGGCCTGTCGGCCTTCATTGTGCCGACCGACACGCCCGGCTTCAACGTCGGCAAACCGGAACACAAGCTCGGGATTCGCGCGTCCGACACCTGCCCGATTTCGCTGGACGACTGCGCGGTGCCCGAAGTCAACCTGCTCGGCGAGCCGGGTGAAGGCTTGCGTATTGCGTTGTCGAATCTCGAAGGCGGGCGCATCGGCATCGCCGCGCAAGCGGTCGGCATCGCGCGGGCCGCTTTCGATGCCGCGCGTCACTACGCGAACGAACGCATCCAGTTCGGCAAGGCGCTCAAGGAGCATCAGACTATCGCCAATATGCTGGCCGATATGGCCACCCGCCTCAATGCCGCGCGGCTGCTCGTGCATCACGCGGCGCGGCTGCGCACGGCGGGCAAGCCGTGCCTGTCGGAGGCATCGCAGGCCAAGCTGTTTGCGTCGGAGTTGGCCGAGGAAATCTGCTCGAACGCAATCCAGATTCACGGCGGCTATGGCTATCTCGAGGACTATGCGGTGGAGCGCCACTACCGCGACGCCCGCATCACGCAGATTTACGAAGGCACCAGCGAAGTGCAGCGGATGGTGATCGCGCGCCACGTCTAAAGCGGAAACCAACGGTGTTTGAGCGCAAAATAGCTTGCCAATAAAACAGAAGTGGCGCGCATGCCGCGCCACCAAGGAGACGACGATGACTGCAGCGAAAGGCTTTTTCGAGGCGCGTGACCTGCTATTGCGCCATCGAACCGACTACGACCGTGCATACCGCGAATTCGCATGGCCGTCCTTGGGCGAGTTCAACTGGGCGCTCGATTACTTCGATGTGGTCGCGCGCGACAACCACAATCCGGCGCTATGGATCGTCGACGATCCCGCAAGCGACGGGCTGCGTCTGTCGTACGCACAGATGTCGGAGCGCTCGTCGCGCATGGCGAACTTCCTGCGCGGCATTGGCGTGGGACGCGGCGACAAGGTGCTGCTGATGCTGCCGAACCGCGTCGAAATGTGGGACGTGATGCTCGCGGCGATGAAGCTCGGCGCGATCGTGCTGCCTGCCACGACCCAGCTCTCCACCGACGACGTGCGCGATCGCGTACTGATCGGCGGCGCGAATTTCGCGGTCATCGACAGTGCGGAACTGGCGAAGTTCGACGCGCTCGACGTGCCGCTCACGCGCATTTCGGTCGGCACGCCGCGTGACGGCTGGATCGACCTCGCCGCGGCCTATGACGCGGCGCCCCAATTCACCCCTGACGGCGTCACGCTTGCCACCGATCCGCTGTTGCTGTACTTCACGTCGGGCACCACGTCGAAGCCGAAGCTGGTCGAGCATACGCATCAGAGCTATCCGGTCGGCCATCTGTCGACGATGTACTGGATCGGCCTGCAACCGAACGACATCCATTGGAATATCAGTTCGCCGGGCTGGGCCAAGCACGCGTGGAGCTGCTTTTTCGCGCCATGGAATGCGCAGGCCTGCGTGTTCGTGTTCAACTTTCCGCGCTTCGTACCGAAAGATACGCTGGACGTGCTGGTGCGTTTCAACGTCACCACGCTGTGCGCGCCGCCCACTGTCTGGCGCATGCTGGTCCAGGAGCATCTCACCGACTACCCGGTGAAGCTGCGCGAGATCGTCGGTGCGGGCGAACCCCTGAATCCCGAGATCATCGAGCGCGTGAAGCACGCGTGGGGCATCACGATCCGCGACGGCTTCGGTCAAACCGAAACCACCTGCCAGATCGGTAACTCGCCAGGCCAGCCGGTGGTGCCGGGATCGATGGGGCGGCCGCTGCCCGGCTACCGGATCGAACTGCTGGACGCGGACGACCAGCCTGTGACTGAAGGCGAAATCGCGCTGCCGCTGGCGCAGCGTCCGCTCGGCCTGATGACCGGCTATGCGAACAACGCCAACGCCACCGCGCAGGCGATGCGCAACGGCTACTACCGCACCTCCGACGTCGCGCTGCGCCGCGACGATGGGTACTACATCTACGTCGGCCGCGCCGACGACGTCTTTAAATCGTCCGATTACCGCTTGAGCCCGTTCGAACTCGAAAGCGTGCTGATCGAACACGAGGCGATTGGCGAAGCGGCCGTGGTGCCGAGCGCCGACGCGCTGCGCCTGTCCGTGCCCAAAGCCTTCGTCACCGTGCGGCACGGCTATGAAGCCAGCCCCGAACTCGCGCGCGCCGTGTTTGCGTTCTCGCGCGAAAAACTCGCACCGTACAAGCGGATTCGCCGCCTGCAGTTCAGCGATCTGCCGAAAACCATCTCCGGCAAGATTCGCCGCGTCGAATTGCGGCGCCGCGAAATGGAGCGCGAAGCCGAACCCGCGCGTCTGCCAGACGAGTATTGGGAGGAGGACTTTCCCGATCTGCGTTGATTGACCGATTTCCCGTCTTTCTCTTCACTGTCCGGCCGCCGCGCGGCCACTGCACAGGAGTTACAGCATGAGCGCAATTGCTTCGAATCACGCCGGGCGCGATGTCGCCACGGTCAAACTGCTGATCAACGGCGAGTTCGTCGAATCGAAGTCCGCCGAGTGGCGCGATATCGTCAACCCGGCTACGCAGGAGGTGCTCGCACGGGTACCGTTCGCCACCGCCGCGGAAGTCAACGAAGCGATCAGCTGCGCGCACGCGGCGTTCAAAACCTGGAAGGACACGCCGATCGGCGCGCGCATGCGCATCATGCTGAAGTACCAGGCGCTGGTCCGCGAACACATGCCGCGCATTGCGAAGACCTTGAGCGCCGAGCAGGGCAAGACGATTCCGGATGCCGAAGGCGATATCTTCCGCGGTCTCGAAGTGGTCGAACACGCCTGTTCGATCGGCACCTTGCAGCAGGGCGAATTCGCGGAAAACGTGGCGGGCGGCGTGGATACGTACACGCTGCGTCAGCCGATCGGTGTATGCGCGGGGATCACGCCGTTCAACTTCCCCGCGATGATTCCGCTGTGGATGTTCCCGATGGCGATTGTCTGCGGCAATACGTTTGTGCTGAAGCCCTCCGAGCAGGACCCGCTGTCGACGATGCAACTGGTCGAACTGGCGTTGGAAGCAGGCGTGCCCAAGGGCGTGCTGAATGTCGTGCATGGTGGTAAGGACGTGGTCGACGCGCTCTGCACGCACGAACTGGTGAAGGCGATTTCATTCGTCGGCTCGACCGCGGTGGGCACCCACGTGTACCGCCTCGGCAGCGAACACGGCAAGCGCGTGCAATCGATGATGGGCGCGAAGAATCACGCGGTGGTGCTGCCCGATGCGAATCGCGAGCAGACCTTGAACGCGTTGGCCGGCGCGGGCTTCGGCGCGGCGGGGCAGCGCTGCATGGCGACCTCGGTGGTGGTGCTGGTCGGCGCGGCGCAGCAATGGCTGCCTGATCTGGTCGCCAAGGCTAAAACGCTGAAGGTCAATGCGGGCAATGAACCGAATACCGACATCGGCCCGGTGGTCTCGCGCGCGGCGAAGCAACGCATTCTCGGCCTGATCGAAACCGGCGTGCAAGAGGGCGCAACGCTCGCACTCGACGGCCGCGACGTGACGGTGCCGGGCTACGAGCAAGGCAATTTCATTGGCCCGACGGTGTTCACCGATGTCACTGCTGAAATGGACATCTACCGCACGGAAATTTTCGGCCCGGTGCTGGTGGTGCTGAACGCGGCGACGCTCGACGACGCGATCGCGCTCGTCAACCGCAATCCGTTCGGCAACGGCGTGGGGCTCTTCACGCAGAGCGGGGCGGCAGCACGCAAATTCCAGAGCGAGATCGATATCGGCCAGGTCGGCATCAATATTCCGATTCCGGTGCCGGTACCGTTCTTCAGCTTTACCGGTTCGCGCGGCTCGAAGCTCGGCGACCTTGGGCCGTATGGCAAGCAGGTTGTGCAGTTCTACACGCAGACCAAGACCGTCACCGCTCGCTGGTTCGACGACGACACTGTTAATGATGGCGTCAATACGACCATCAGCTTGCGCTGAGCGCGGGCGACAGCTTTGCATGGGATGGGAGTAGGCGCTAAAGCGCCAACTCCCATCGACAGCTTTGCATGGGATCGGAGTAAGCGCTGAGGCGCTAACTCCGATCGAGCTTTGCATGGGACCAGAGTAAGCGCTAAAGCGCTAACTCTGGTCGACAGCTTTGCATGGGACCAGAGTAAGCGCTAAAGCGCTAACTCTGGTCGACAGCTTTGCATGGGACCAGAGTAAGCGCTAAAGCGCTAACTCTGGTCGACACAGGAGACGACATCATGAAAATAGGCTTTATCGGACTCGGCAACATGGGCGCACCGATGGCGCTCAATCTGCTCAAGGCGGGTCATGCGGTCAATGTATTCGATCTCAACGCGCAAGCGGTGCAGACACTCGTCGACGCCGGCGCGCAAGCCGCAAGTTCGCCGAAAGCCGCGGTGACCGACGTCGAATGTGTGGTGACGATGCTGCCCGCTGCCACTCACGTGCGCAGCGTGCTGATAGCGGATGACGGTGTTTTCGCCGGCATCGCGGAAGGCGTGACGATCATCGATTCGAGTACCATCGATCCGGCGAGTGTGAAGGCGTTTGCCGAGCTGGCCGAGCAACGAGGCAACACCTTCGTCGATGCGCCCGTCTCGGGCGGCACCGGCGGCGCGGCGGCGGGCACCCTGACCTTCATGGTGGGCGGCAGCGCGGATGCGTATGAACAGGTCAAACCGGTGTTGTCGGCGATGGGCAAGAACATCGTGCACTGCGGCGACACTGGCACCGGTCAGGTCGCAAAGATCTGCAACAACCTGGTCCTCGGCATCACGATGGCGGGCGTGGCCGAAGCGATGGCCCTGGGTGAAGCGCTCGGCATCGATACCAAAGTGCTCGGCGGCATCATCAATACGTCGACAGGGCGCTGCTGGAGTTCGGACACGTATAACCCGATGCCCGGCGTGATCGCGACCGCGCCTTCGACACGCGGCTATACCGGCGGCTTCGGCACCGACCTGATGCTCAAGGACCTGGGCCTCGCCACCGACGCCGCGAAGTTCGCGCGCCAGCCCGTGTATCTCGGCGCGCTCGCGCAACAGCTTTATCAGACCATGAGCACGAAAGGGGCAGGACGCCTCGACTTTTCCGCGGTTATCAAGCTGTATCGGAACGACGGCAAGAACGGAGCGGCGTGATGATCGAACTCGACTACGCGCATGAAGGCGCTGTCGCGCTGCTGACGCTCAAGCGGCCGCCCGCGAATGCCTTCACGCGGGAGGGTTTGCTGCTGTTGCAACGAACCGTCGAGCGTCTGAACGGCGAGGCGCACGTGCGGGCGATCGTGATTACCGGCGACGGTCCGAAGTTCTTCAGCGCCGGCGCCGACCTGAACACCTTCGCCGACGGCAACCGCGAAGTCGCGCGCACGGCGGCGACGCGCTTTGGCGCGGCATTCGAGACCTTGCAGAATGCTCGGCCGGTGGTGATCGCCGCGATCAATGGCTATGCGATGGGCGGCGGTCTCGAATGCGCGCTGGCGTGCGATATCCGCATCGCTGAACAGCACGCGCTGCTGGCCTTACCGGAAACGGCGGTGGGCCTGCTGCCGTGCGGGTGCGGCACGCAGACGCTGCCGTGGCTGGTCGGCGAAGGCTGGGCCAAGCGGATGATTCTGACTGGCGAACGCGTCGATGCAACGACCGCGTTGCGCATCGGTCTGGTTGAAGAAGTGGTGGAAAAGGGCGCGGCGCGCGAGGCCGCGCTAACGATGGCCGCGCGCGTCGCCACGCTGAGCCCACAAGCCGTGAGCTTCAGCAAGACGCTGATACACCAGGGCCGCAACGGGGTGCCGCGTGGGGCCGCTTTGGCGGTGGAGCGCGAGCGCTTTGTCGATCTGTTCGATAGCGCCGATCAGCGCGAAGGCGTCAACGCGTTCCTCGAGAAGCGCGCGCCGCGCTGGCAGGCGACGCAGGCCGCCGAGCACGCCGAGCGGGCCGAGCAGGCGACGCAGCAATGAGCGCATTGCAGAGTATCGCGGTTGACGCGAGCGTCGAGGCGGAGCGGGAGATTCTGTTTCGCGTCGTCAACCGTGTTGCGATCATTACGCTGAACCGGCCGGCTGCGCTGAATGCGCTTTCGCACGCGATGGTGCGCGAGCTGTCCGTGCTGGTCGAGCATTGCCGCACTGACGACGGGATTGTCGCTCTGGTGCTGAAAGGCGCGGGCACCAAGGGCTTTTGCGCGGGCGGCGACGTGCGCGAGGTGCATCGTCTGGCGAAGCACGGCGACGCGCGCTGGCTGGCCTTTTTTGTGGATGAATACCGCCTCGACTATGCGCTGCACAAGTTTCCGAAGCCGGTGATCGCGCTCCTCGACGGCGTTTCGATGGGTGGCGGCATGGGGCTTGGCCAGGCGGCACGCCTGCGCATCGTGACCGAGCGCAGCAAGATTGCGATGCCGGAGACACGTATCGGTTTTCTGCCGGATGTGGGCGCGACACGTTTTCTGAGCGTGATGCCTGCGGAGGTCGAACTGTATGTCGGGCTGACGGGCGTGACGTTGTCCGGCGCCGATGCCTTGCGTTTGCGACTGGCTGATTTGTGCGTGCCTGCCGAGTGGCTGACGAGTTTCGAAGAGCGGTTGCAGCGCATGTCGCACGAGGGGGATTTGCTGGCAGCCTTGCGGGGCGTTTTCGAGCCGCCATGCAATATTGTTCCGCATGCTGCGTTGGGGTCTTTTACGCAGCTGATTTTGCGGCATTTCGATCGGCGTTCGAGCGTTGATCGGATTGTCGCTACGTTGCGGCACGATCTGGCGCGCGAGCCTGCGCGCGAGGTCAGGCAGTGGCTGCAGGCCACTTATGACGCAATGATTGGGCATTCGCCCACGATGTTGTACGTGACACGCGAGGCGCTGTTGCGAGGTCGGCAGATGACACTGGCTGAATGCTTCCGCATGGAGTTGGGAATCGTGAAGCATGTGATCGAGGAGGGCGATTTCTGCGAAGGCGTGAGGGCGTTGTTGATCGACAAGGATCGTAAAGGACGGTGGGCGCCCGCTACGCTTGCGGAAGTGCGGTCTGAAAGAGTTCGGTATTTTTTGACTTCGCCATGGAAGAGGGAGGGGCATCCGCTTGTTGGGATGGGAGTAGAGGAGGGGTGATTTTTTTGCCTTTGGCGGCGGCATTTCCTGGTTCTTGCCGCTTTGGCCTTTTCTTGCTTTGTTATTGGTTTATTAGCGTTCCCCCTGTACGGGGGGAACGCTAATAAACCAATAAGAAATGAAACACCAAACGCCGTAGGCACACAGCAAAAATACCGCCGCCAAAGGCAAAAAAATGCCTCACCTCACAGCATCCCCAAAACCCCGCGCCGAAAGCGCCCCCACCCCATTCTGGGGGTCCCTAACCCGAGAAACCCAAAACACCCCAACCGTCGCGACAGCGACCGCCACCCATCCAACTGTCCCGTATCCAACAATCTGCCCAGTAGCCGAACTACTCAGCATCAAACCGCCAATCCACGCCCCGCATCCCGTGCCCAGCGCCTGCAACGCGCTATTAGCGCTAAGAAACGCCCCCCGTCGCGAGGCCTCCGGCACTGTGGTCAACAGTGCCTGCATCGGCACCATCCGCCCGGACAACAACACCATAAAAAACGGGAAAAACATCACCAGGGCGTAGAACGGCAGATCCGGCAGGTGGGTCACAAACAGCACCGGCAGAAATGAAAGCACGGCAGCAATCCGGAACACGCGGCGCGTACCAAACCTGTCAGCAAGCCGGCCCACCCTGCGCGAAGTGAAAAACGTCGCCGCTCCGCCCGCCATGTACAACCACGACAACTGCGCCGGCGCCACGCCATGATTGGCTACGAGGACGGGCGAGATAAACGGAATCACCAGCATATGCGCCACCATCATCATGAAAGTTAGCGCAAACGCGTTCAGATGCCGCGGGTTACTCAACAACCGCCACAAGTCGGGTAGCACCTCGCCGAGCGCCGGCTGTTTGCGGCTCAGATGTTCGCTCAGCGAAGGCACCAGTTGCAAACCGGCAAACCAGACCAGCAGGGATAGCACCACCAGCAGGAAGAACGGCGCAGCCCAGTTGAAGTGCGCGCCAAGCATCACGCCAGCCGGCACGCCTGCAATCGCCGCCAGCGAGAACGCCGTCATGATCGTGCCGGTCGCGGCGCCGCGGCGCTGCACCGGGATCACGTCGCCGACAATCGCCATGATCACCGATCCCAGCACGCCGCCCGTGATCCCCGCAAAAGCACGCGCGGCAAGCAGCAGCGAAAAACTGTCCGCCAACGCGCATGCAAGGTTCGACAGCGCAAACAGCGCATAGACAGCAAGCAGCAGGCGGCGCCTGTCGAAGCGGTCGATATAGGTCGCAGCGAATAGCCCCGACAAACCCGAGCACCACGAATACGCCGACACGGCCGTTGCAAACGCGGCAGGCGTAACACTGAACGCGTGCATGATCTGCGGCCCAAGCGGCATCATCACCATGAAGTCCATGATGATGGTGAACTGCGTCAGCGCAAGCAGCCATAGCAAACGGCGCTCATGCTTTGTGCCAATTGAATACATCGATCAATTCCTCATTTTTTTGAAGCACACCGCTTACCTGGCCCCCGCGCAGGTCATCGCGCACACGCTCGCGGTTGCTCAGTCGTCGAGCGATTCGTGAACTGCCTCGGCGCCCTGTTTCCAGTAGCTGGCCGCACGAATGCGCGATTTGTCGACGCCGCGTTCGGTGTACAGGTGGTAGCGCACGGCACGCATCGTCGCGGATTCGCCCGCGGCCCACACGTAGCCTTCGCCGTCTTCAGGCAAGTAGATTTCGCGCACGGCCTGCAGCAAGGCCTCGCCGCGATAGCCGGACTCGCTGCGGTAACGCCAGACGAGATGCAGTTCGGCCTGCGTTGTAAATTCAATCTGCGCCGACGGATCAGCCACTTCGATCACCGCCGCGACGCGCGTGCCGGCCGGCAGTTCTTCGAGGCGGCGGGCGATCGCCGGCAGCGCGGTGTCGTCGCCGATCAGCAGATGCCAGTCGAAGCCCGTCGGGATCACCAGCGAGCCGCGCGGCCCGCCAATGCCGAGGTTCTGACCGACTTTGGCTTGTGCCGCCCACGTCGCGGCGGGGCCGGCTTCGTGCATCGCGAATTCGATGTCGAGTTCGCGTGCGGCGCGGTCGAAGCGGCGCGGCGTGAAATCGCGTGCAATCGGGCGTGGCTGGTCTGCAGGAAACACAGGGCCGTCAGGGCCCGCGACCGGCAACACGGGTTTGTCAGCGCCGGGTTCGGGGAAAAATACCTTCATATGGTCGTCGAACGAAGCGGAGACGAAGTCGTGCAGATCCTCGCCAGTGAAGGTGACGCGGATCAGGTGCGGGCTCAGCGCGTGCACCCGCACGACCTGCAACAGACGAAACTTCAGCGGATGCCGCACGCGATGGACGGCCAGATCAGCCCGGTTGTCATTTGCCAGCTCATTTTTCGGCATAAGGTGTTACTCCTGTTCGTTTGAGCGGCGCGCAAGCGCGCGCAAAAGTCACGAGGTAGCGGATCAGACGGGTTGTTCGGCGCCGCCGTTATCGCTCGTGGCAGAGCCGTCGTTTTCGATTTCCCGCGTCGCGCGCATCAGGATCGCGGCGATGCGGCGCTGTTCGGCGGCCGGCGCGTTGTCACGGCGCAGCAGCGCATGCTTGAGCGCCCGGCGCGCTTCGTTCAGTTCCGGCAGCCAGCCGCCTTCGCTGATGTCGGCCGGTTCTTCACCGGCGAACGCGCGGCGCACGGAATCCATCTTGCGGGCGATATGAGTCAGCTTGGCGAGCATCAACTCGACGCGTTCGCGGTTGGCCGCCAGATATTCGCGGCCCGCTTCAGCCAGTTCGTAGCGCTTACGATTGCCTTCGAGCGTCACCGTGACGTAGCCGAGTTCTTCCAGATACGTGAGTGCCGGATAAACCATGCCGGGGCTCGGGCTATAAAAACCGTTCGAGCGCGTTTCGAGCGCCTTGATGAGCTCGTAGCCGTGGCTCGGCTGTGCGTCGATCATCGAGAGCAGCAGCAGTTGCAGATCTTCCGACGTGAATTTGCGGCCGCGCGGAAAACCTTCGCCGTCGCCGCCGAAACCGCCCGGACCGCCGCCGAAGCGCCCTCCGCGGCCTGCGCCGCGATGATCGTGATGGCGGCCGATCGCGTGCCAGAGCGCATGCAGCGAGAAGCGCTCGAAGCCGTGACGGCCGAAACCGCCACGCTCATCATGGCCGTGCCGGTCGCCGCGCTCGTCGCGGTTTGCGCGGCCACGCTCGCCGGCATCAAATGCGTGCCGGTCGTCACGGTCGTCAGGATCGCCGCGGCGGTGGCCAAAGCCTTCGCCGCGATATTCGTGGTGACGAGCGAACGCATGCCAGAGCGCATGCAGCGAGGAACGGTCGGATTCGCTATGGAAAGCCTCGTCCGCGCTGCGCGACCGGGAAAATCGGTGGTGATGACGCATCTTGGGTACTCCCATTTGTGTCTTAAGATGTGTCGTAAGATATATATCTAAAGATAGTTTGTCAAACTGATTTTTTGCGTACTATCGGCAGACAACAAAGTGTGCGGGAAGCGGAAATGGGTCGTTCAGAGACAACAAAGTCTGCGGGGACCCGAACTTTCGTTGTGCATCGCACCATTTTTATGGGGGTGATTGGCCTACCAAGCGGCGCGCGGCGACACAGGCTGTCGATCGACAAAACTTGCCGTGATCGCAAGGCGCGAACTCATTCTCGTATCGCCGCTTTTTGCAATCGGGTGACTGCTCACCGGGAGGTTCGCGTACGACTACCGCTCCGGTTTGCATTAGCGCGCGCATTAATGAGCCGCTAATCGGCCTGGAGATTTCAGGGCGTTATGAGAAATCCTGCGGGCAAGGCTGTTTTCGAGCCCATTCATCGACGCTCGTTAGAGCTATACGAATAAGCAGTCAGTTGTCGAAGCGATGGGTCCTTGGAGACTGATCGCCCGGCAGAGGATATGCAGTGGAAGCACGAAGCGCGTGCCAGAGTTAATCAAACATGATAGGTAACATAATGAACGGTATCGAAGTATTTGACATGAATCCCAATTTCATCGCGGTTGGACGTTTGGAGCTTCTCCAATCTTTCGATTCCAGGCCTAACCAGGCTATCGGTCTGCCCGGCAATATGCCTGTGATGATGTGCCCGGTTGCAGCTTCCGATGCGGATTGCTTCGCAACAAAAGAGGGGCGTGGAAACTTTGGATTCGGAGCCATTCAACTGCGGCAAGGCTTGGTACAGAGCATCCGCGTGCAAGTGAACGATGTGCAAGTTTACTGGCTCACTGATATGACGGACCCAGAAGTGTGGGCTGCGTTGGATAAGTGGCGCAAGGCGAAGCAAGCTCTTGTTCAGTTCAACGTTCGAGGCGAGCCGGGCGAGTTGGGGCACTCGGTTTTTCTCAAGCCGGGAGTGCCGCAAGGCGCTTACCGTAACGAACAATTCCGAGATGCGCCGGCTCCTTCAGTAGGGAATATTTGGGCCGCGTTTGACCATTCCGCGCCGATGGGTCCGATCCATCCGGTCGAAAAATTGGGGCACTTCGAAAGCGGCGGTCTGTGGCTCACTGTCAACGGTGAAATAAAGCAAAAGAGCGATATTTCGCACCTCATCTGGTCGGTCGCGGAAACGGTCGCTTATCTGTCGCAGTTCTTCCGTCTCGAACCTGGTGATGTGATCTTCACATACGATGAGAGTTGGTGTGGAGAAGCTCGGAGAGTTGACTGTACGCGTTATTTGACCGTGGCCAGGAGATCGTTGCCATGCAACTCTATAGTTTTTTCAATAGTTCGACGTCTTACCGGATACGTATCGCACTTGCGTTGAAGGGTCTCGATTATTCATATGTCCCTGTGAACATTCGGACGGGAGCGCACTGTGACGCTCAATACGTCAGAGAAATAAACCCGTCCGCATCGGTTCCAGCTCTGGTCGATGGCCAGTTTCACCTCGGCCAGTCGCTCGCGATCATTGACTATCTCGATGTCGATCTCCCCAACTTTTGAACGGTCTCGAAACGTTGTCACTTTTGCGTCGGTCTACGTCAATCAAAATGAGGCTATTAAAGTACAATAAATTCTTCACCAACGTGAAAATTCGTTTTGCAATGCGTAATTTTCGCGCTGCTATTAATGAACAACAAAACACCGCCCAATAACAGGTGGAAAAATTGCCTGTTAGGGTGTTCAGCGTCTGGTTGCCGGTTGTCGCCGCGGACGCTGCCGCTCGAGTCCACTTACCGTCACGAAGCGGTAGTAAGGTATTCAGAAAACTGAAAAAGTCCCGCCCGACGCAGAAATGCTGAACGCTTATTTCCCCGGTAAAAACCACTTTCCGTAGATCTGTTCGTAGGTCCCATCTTCATACATCGCCAGCAGTGCGCCGTTGATAGCCTTGCGCAGCGCGCTGCCTTCAGTCACGGCAATTCCGTATTTTTCCGGCCGGAATATCGGTCCGACAACCAGCAAAGCACCATTGCCCCGCTTCGCAACCCAGTACTGAAGGGTCGGCGCATCATAGACAATCGCCTGCACGTCGCCTTGCGTGAGCATGCGGATTCCGTCAGCAGCGGTGTTCACGTTGACAAACGGCAAGCCGCGTTGGGTCAGGTAATCCGCGGCGATTGTCCCTGGCACCGTGCCAATCGTTTTGCCCGGAAGGTCGTCCGGACCCTGAATGCTGGACTGGAGGCGCGCTACGGTCTGCGACGAAGTGACAGTTGCCGTAAGTTGGGCAATCAGCACGACGCCGATCAGCCACATTGCGGGTAACAGCATGCGCTTGCACACGTTAGCTTTATCGCGTTCGCCGTGCTCTCCAGTCGCAATAATTAACATGGTCACCCATATACCTTCGCCGATCGCACGCACATAGGGCTTCTGAAAATTGGGGTCGTGCTTTCGCTCGATCAACCACACTGCATTGGCGAGAACGAAGACGAGGCCCACTGCCACGCCCAATAGCTGACCAATGACCAGCCACGGGATCGAACAGAATGTGGCCAGAAACGCACTTTCGTTCCGCGCACGCACCATGATCTGTAACCCGGAGTCGAAATAAGGAAGCGAGAAGTCAATGACCTTTTCACGCTCCGGCGTCATGGTGATAGCTGCTATCGCGACATCCGCATCGCCGCGCTGCACGGCGAGTAGCAAATCAGCCTGGGTAGAAAGTACGGTCCATGCGAATTCGACGTGCATGCGACGCGCCACTTCGTTCCACAGGTCGATGCTGAAACCTGCTGGTGGACTAGTCTGTGGCAGCACGAACGGCGCTATTGGAGCAACCGCCACCCGCAACGGGCGACCCGCCGCGATACGGGTGGACTCGGCGTTGCTAATCGGCTTTGCCGCTTCGGACACCATCGGTGCGGCTCCGATCTCCGCCGACGCGATGGCGAGGCAACTGAGCGCGACCAGCCACTTCGATCGCCCGTTCATCGTATCGCTCCCAAATGAACGCAGACGACTACATGCGAAAATCCGCTGCCATGTCAACATCGGTTCGAGCCTCAAGCCGGCCTGACCGGCACGCAGCGGCAAACACTTCGTAATCGCGCTCGACCTGGTCGGCATAGGCGTCCGAGTACTTCACCATTGCATCGATCATCTGTTCGCCCCGGCCAATGTAGTCGCTAATTTCCCGTGCACGCCCGCTGGCTTTTGCATGTGCGCGCGCTAGCACCCAGCCGCATAGCGCGGCATATTCGCCGAGCATCGGCGCATCCATCAGTTCGATCTGCACCGACAACTTCATGTCGCGCAATTGACGCATATAGAAATGGCGGCCCAGCGGACCGTTCGTCCAGCCGAGGAACAAGTCGCTCGCGGCTTGCATCAGACGTTGTCCTTCGACCACGCGCCGTCCTTCATGTTCGATTGAGGGCGACTTGAAATAGCGCGCCACCACCGACTGGGTGGCCTCCTTGATTTGTAGAAAGAGCGGCTTGCCTTGCCGGTCTACCATCAAAAGGATCAGGCAGCGAGTGCCTACGCTGCCCACGCCCACTACCTTAAAAGCGGTATCCTGGGCGGTGAAGTTGCTGAGTAACTGTCTTCGGTCTGTCGAGAGCGTAGACAGGTATTCTTTGAACGATTTATCGACCCCGTCGCGTGTCTTGCTGCGCCGCGTCCAGTCGTCCTCGGCTGAGAGCAGGGTATTCTTGCCGCCCGGATGGAAGATCGCGGGCGGCGCATCCCGGATCATCCAGCGCTCGCCCACACGCTCCGAGAGCTTGGGCAGCAAGGCTTCACTCGTGCGGCTGGCAGCGCGCTCCATAGCGCGCTGTGCACGTTTGCGGGCCTCGGGCAAAGTCAGTTCGCTGAGCAGGCGGTCAAAGGTGATCCGTTCGTACCAGATGTCGAGGATGCCCATCTCGGCATAGGCGGCCATCCGCGTCTGATAACTGCTCACGGCCCTGTGCACCAGTTCTTCCGCGACACCGCGCTTGTGTTGCAGATGCCGCGCCGCAACGACAAAGCTGGCAGCCAGCCGCTTCAGATCCCATTCCCAGGGACCAGGACTGGTCTCGTCGAAGTCATTCAGGTCAAACAGCAACGCACGCTCGGGCGTCGCGAAGCCGCCGAAGTTAGCAAGGTGACAATCTCCGCAGATCTGGAGAATCAGGCCAGAGTTGGGGGTTCCCGCCAGGTCATGGGCCTGGATAATCGCGCTGCCGCGGTAGAACGCGAACGGCGATTCGATCATGCGACCGTAACGTAGCGGCACGAGACGCTCGATTCGGCCTGCGCTGTTAATTTCCAATAGTTCAACGGGATCACGATCGATGTTTCCGATCGCTGCCTGCTCCCTGCGAGGCACCTGCCGGCGACCCGTCGAATGGGAATTCCGACGGGACTCGGAACGATGTACATTCGCCATGGTGATCTCCTTAACGGCTTCTTGAAGTTATACCGTCTGTGGTGGTCCGGATTCGGCCGAAGTCCACGACGGGAAATTTTTCAAACGATCGGTGTACAGATTAATTACGTCCTTCGCCAGCGGCGGAGACCATCGTGTTGAACAGATTGACGCCGCTTTGTTCGAGCCGGGCGCAGGAGAGCTGCGTATCCGAACAGGCGAATTGCGCGGAGATGATGTAGCTATCATCTTCAAGTGGGCGTTTTGTGACGGTTCCACGCATGGTTGTCGGATCGTTAGGCAATGCGGGGAACGTCACAATCGAATCCGGCAAAATTTGTGCAACCTGCATTCGTGTAACGTGCGATACCCAGTCCTGAGCCGCGCTCCACATCGCATCGCATTGTTTTTCGCTCCTGCAGATGGGCGCAGGAACTGACACGACAGGCTCGGGCGGCGTGGAAAGACATCCGGTCAACAGGACTGCGGCAATGCAACAGAGCGCGAGCGTGTCCATTCTGGTTTCCCATCCGGGTGCCCGTTGGTCATCATCGTCGAGCAGGTAAGCCGGCACGAGTGTCCTCATTGCGGATCTCCTCTCTTTTCTCGTTGCCTCAATCGATTCCTCATGACGCGCCCGCAATCTAGAAGCTCATCGCAAAACCGACGGATACACCATGCACGTCGTGTCCGAATACGTAACGAACCATCAATCGCGTGCGCGTCACGATGACAGGGTAGTGGCTGCTGTCCAGTTCGAGGCCCACGCCTAGCGAAGTCAGGTTGTTGAAGCCGAGCACGCCGGCGCTATTGCCGAAATATTGCGAGTAAGCGGTCTCGAGAACGTAGCGCACCGGCTTTTGCAGCGCATGCAAACCGGTGGGCGCCCGCCAGCGCGCCCAGAGGCTGAGTTGCTGGGCGGTGGATGAGCCTTGCGCGCCCGCTGATGTACTGCCGAAGCTACGCAGATAAATATCGGTCGCACGCAGCTCCACATCGATTTCGTAGTTTTCGCGGTAGTGCTCGTAGTCGAGCATCAGGGAGCCGCCATAGCCGTATGCGTTGAGCGCGCCGTTATCGAGAAACTGGAGGTTCGTGTCCGCGGCATGATTGATCACCGCCTGGGCGACGCGGAGATCGCTGGTCACGCGGCCAATCGTCCCGTTCAGAATCGGGCGGAGTACAAGCTCATCGGTGATCCGGAAGTCCCACCCTATGCCGACGGTCGTGCTGGCGGTGTCCCATTTGACCGGCAGCAGCCGGCGTTCAGCACCATCGGTGGCCACGAAGGTCGGGTCGTAGCGGCTCAACGCGATCGTGCCTTCCAGATAGAGCGGAAAGGACTTGCTGAGCGTAAAGCCACCACCTAGCTGGGTCTGTCCGAACCCGGGATTGCCGGTTGCGCCATTGTTAATGGACAACGAACTGGTGGTGACGTCAGGAACCGTGGTGTAGGACATGATGGCGAGGACGCTATTTGCCTGCTCCTGGATGTTCGTATTCAGTCTCGCCCGGCCAGATAACGGTGCATTGGGTTGCGCCGTCTGCGCGCCGGCGAGGGGCGGCAGAAATATGTTCGCAAGCAGTACAAGCGCGAACAGGAGGGAACGGCGAGGCGTCAGGGCGTTGTATCGCGGCACGGTCAATAGTGTCGGCATCGAACACCTGTTGTTAAGGCACTGTGCCGCGAACCATGGCCCGCGAAATTGCGTCCAGTAGATCCTTGGCCATAAACGGCTTGCTCAGCAGTTCGTTGCCGCCGGCGCCGAGTACCGCACCGCGGGTTATGGGGTTGTCGTGCGAAGTTATGAACACGGCCGGAGGGCGTCCGCGGCCAAGCTGCTCGTAGAAAGTCGGGCCAGACGCGCCAGGCAACTGCACGTCTAGCACGAGGCAGCTCGCAGCGTCCGCGCCGTTTGCGCTCACGAGCGCCTCGGCACTTTCAAACGACATGGTGTTGAAGCCCGACACGCGAAGCAGGCGTTGCAAGGCGCGCCTCATGCCGGCGTCATCTTCGACGACCACGATCAGTTGTTTGGAATCGTTCATTGCCCGCCAGGATCCAATGGATCAAGTTTCGTGCGAGCGAGCGTCTGGCGCTATCGGGACGTGGGGCAACCCGATTGCCCTTCGGGGCAAGCTGGGGTCAGTGGGGAGCCTGGGAACGGACGACCGGCTCGGCAAGCCGCACGAGATCGGCGAGCGAGTGCGCATTGAACTTGCGCATGAGGTCGGCTCGGCAAGACTTGATCGTCCGCTCGCTCAAGGTCAGCTCCGCCGCGATCTGTTTGTTGAGCCTGCCTGCGACGATGCCGCGCAAGACAATTCGCTCACGTTCGCTCAGATCGATGGTGCGTGGCGACTGCGGTTCTTCGTTGCACGACGCGACGCTTCCCACCGCAAGCGCGGTTTCGATTGCGGCGAGCAACGCATGACCGTCCACGGGCTTAAGCAGGAAATCGCTTGCGCCGGCCTTTATCGCCAGCACCGTTTTTGGAATGTCGTGATGCGCGCTGACGAAGACGACAGGCATCCGGTTGCCCAACCGGTGCAACGCTTGCTGCAATTCCAGCCCGCCCGGGCCGGGGAGTTCCAGATCCAGCAACAGGCATCCCGGCAATGTCTGGGGTTCGGCGACGAGAAAATCGCCTGCTGTCGGATAGCCCCGGACCATGTAGCCCGCCTGGATAAGTAGCCGCGACAGTGCGGTGCGCACTGCGTCGTCGTCGTCCACCACATGGATGACTGCTTCAGCGTGATTGCTCACGGATGTCCTCCTTGCGTTGTGTGCCGGGCTTCTACTGTAGGTCGTGCGGTAGCTTTATCAAGTTTGTGGCGAGTACGCGGCGTGGTTACCTCAGCTGCTGGCGGGAACCAGACGGTGAAAACACTGCCACCGCCTGAGCGAGCGACGGCTGATACCTCGCCGCCGTGAGTGTCGACAATGGTGCGGACGATTGACAGTCCGAGTCCCATGCCGTGCGGTTTCGTCGTATAGAGCGATTCGAAAAGCCGTGCTTTCGCTTCGGGCGGAATGCCGTGACCTCTATCGGCCACGCTCAGCTCAAAGCCGGCATTGGCTGACCGTGTCGAAATCGACATGACGCGGACAGACGGCTCGGTATCCTCCATGGCGTCCATCGCGTTAATGCTGAGGTTGAGCAATACCTGCTGTATCTGAATCCGATCGCCCATGATATCGGCATTGTTCGCCGCAAGATTCGATTCGACGGTCAGGCGCCGCCGCCGGGCTTCCGGGCCGAGCAATTCCAACGCTTCCTCGACCGTTGTGTTCAGGTCGAGCCTGCCGAACTCAACAGGTTGCTTTTGCAACAGCGACCGCAATCGCTGGACCACCTGGTTGGCGCGCAGCGCATCGCGGCGAACGTCGGCGAGGATCGAGTGCAGTTCGCCGATTTCGGGCTGATCATGTTCCAGCATCATGCCGGCCGCGTCGGCGTTACTGAGGATCGCTCCGAGCGGTTGTCCAACTTCGTGCGCAATCGACGCGCTCAGTTCTCCCGCCGCCGCAAACCGGGCTGCGCGAGCCAATTCTCCCAGCCGCAGCGCGGCGGCGTCTTCGGCCACGCGGCGGCGGCTGCGCTGCCAGAGCAGGGCGGCGATGGTGAGCGCCTGCAGCAACAGCACCGTGAGCGTGATCAGGACCGCACTGCGATTTTCGCGCCAAAGCGACGGCGGCGCATTGCGCAGTTCGCAATCCCCGGGCAGTGCGCCGGTCCGAAGTCCTAATTGTTCGAGTCGCCCTACGTCTGCCGCGCAGCGCGACGGCCCCGTCGAGGTGGTGGCTCCGTGCGCCGGGGTCTTGCCGAGCAGAATCGAGGCGGCAAGCTCGCCGGTCAGGCGCCCGTCCGTCTCGAAGCTGATCACCGATCCGGCCGTCAAGCCCTGGCCGAGATAGGTGGGGTACCAACCATAGATGGGTGCACCAGACACTTTCGCCATCGGCGCGACGACCTCGAACGGAAAGTAGGTCCGGCCTTCGCGGTCACGATACATGGTCGTGTACAGAACAGCGGTGTTGAGATCGAGTTTGGCGAGGCGTTGCTGCAACTCCGCCACGGTCAGGCCACTCCAGATTTCGACTGCCCACTTGCGAGATTGCCGCGCGGACACCGCAGCCGCTGCGCTCTGCGCAAGACGGACGTCCAGTTTCGCGGCGCCGGACACGACCACCAGCCGCCGGGCCTGTGGCTGAAGCCTCTCCACTAGCGCCAACGTGCCCTCGACATCGAAATGCAGCGGTGCGTAAGAGAATTCAGCAGGAATATCTTTTCGCCGCTTGTCCTCGACGCTTGAAATCAGGACCGGCGCGCCCGGCCAGATCTCTTCGTGGTAGCGCTTGGCGAAGTCGAGCGCGAAATCGGTCAGCCCAACCACAATGTCGACCTGTTTGTGCTCGTACTTCTTCTTCATGAGCGCAAGAAAGGCGGGCATGAGCGCAGCGCCGTCGAATCGCAGGTCGTCCAGCGAATCGGTGTAGAACTCGACGCCATCGGGAGCGCTTGCCGCAAGCGCGCCGCGGATGGCGCGAATTTGGGCCTGGGCGGCAGGCTGAGTGGGATCGGCACCTGGCAGAATGACGACGCGCCAGGGATGGCCCGCATAGGCGCATGTCGATACGCAGATTATCAAGATCAACAGCCATCGCTTTGCGCGAGGCTGCACGACTCCGCGATGTGCCTTCGCGGCAGCATCGATCCTCGGCGTGCATTCCTCGTTCGTGTACTCGGCGAAGACTGGCATGATTTCCACTATGCCAGACCAACTGGCCGTCCGAATACTGTTTGTAAGAAAATTACTCGACATTCCTCCGCTCTATTCCTGGATTGCAACTATCAAGCATAGGCAGCCAGCTAACGGCCTTTCGAACAACATTTCGCGAAGTCGAGCGTGGAGCGAGGTTGAGCAATTTATGGTGCCAGAATTCGCAAAGCGCAGAGTTCTTTTACGCGGCCGGAACAACGGCGTAATCGATCCCATGCACCGCTTATTCAAGTCTCAGCATTGTGCTGTCGAGCCGACTACGGTTTTGGCAAGGACTGTGCCGTGCCGATGAGATTTTGCGGCACCACCTGGATCACGCCGTTACGCGGGCTGTCGATGTCCGCGATCAACCCGAAAGAAAGCGACACGACGATCGGCATGATCAGCAGGAAGCGGCTTTTCGCACTCTCGCGTCGCGCCCCGTAGCCGACCAGAAGGTTGCAGAAGGTCCCGATCGCGAGCATCAACGTCCACGCTCCAAGCGGGATACGGTTCCACCACGCTGCCTGAGTGTAGCCCTGCGTGTTGATCACATCGTTCATTCCCGCCACGGCGAGAGCGGTAACGGGATTGGGCTGGGACGCCGCGCCGGTTCTGGCCGCCGTCCATAGTTGTGCCTGCAATTGCCCGGTTGCCGAGTTGATCTGGTCGAGTTGCTGTTGATCGCGGGCCTCGTAGAATTGAAGGCGCTGATCAATGTACCTGATCAGAAGCGAACGTACGTTCGCAGCTTCTGCTGCCGGCAGAAGGTCCGCGCGAATGAATTCCGTGCCGATTGCGTTGGCTTCTTCCTCTTCGCAATTCTTGCGCTGGTCATACCTGCCCACCGCCATCGAGAGACTGAAGCCGATAACCAACGCAAGCAACGTCAGGGTAGCGGACTGGACGATGCCGAAGTCTGCGCGCGTCGCGTCGGCGAGCGGTGTCGCGCGCCGCACGAAAGTGACGCCAATCCACGCGGCCACGGACATCAAAACGAGCGAGACAACGAAAAGAACCAGCGGGTGACTCGTGAGGTGTTCCATACATGACTCCGTTGGAAGGCGTTACTGTCTGGATGCATCCGCTTCTGCGGCACGAGGGCGGCGCCGGGACGGGTGGCATCGGTGTCTGTTAGCGCGTGCGCGTCATCGTTGGATCGTTGTGCTAGATGAGCGTTTTGAGTACCTTGACGAGCACAGTTTGCAGCGGCAATTGCATTGCCACCACATACAGCATTGGCAGTGCTGCGGGCGCGGCGATGGCGATCAACCCTAGTTTGGTGACGGGAAAGGGCTTTATGTGCCGGACCGAATCGAACATAGTCTGCACGTCGGCGACAGGACCCAGTTCAGGTGCGTCGAGGATAGCGGGCGAACCAATCTCTTCGCCCAATACCCAGCGCCGATGTACCAGCCGGCCGTGATGTCCGACGACACTGCCGTAATCGAGAATGGCTGCGCGCTTTAATTTTGCTAATGGGATGGCCAGCGGTATAAAAGGCAGGAGAAACACCACCGAGATCAGAACCGCGGTCGCAATCAGCAGCCCCTTGATGTCCATTGCATGGACGCCGTGGTACACCACCTCATGCGAAAACGACGCTGCCGCGACGGCAGAAATGGCAAACGCCACCGGACTGAACATAAACGCAAGGCGTTCGACGAAGCCGAGTCCGCCAAGCCGGTCGGGATGGGTCGGTACGAGCGCGAGCGGAAATTTTGCGAGCTTCAGTAATAGCACGAACAGCAGACAGGCGCGCCAGAGCCAGGCGAGGAGCAGCGCGGTGAACAGTGGGCGGATCACCAGAATGAACCACCAGCCGCCGAACGTAATGCCTGTGGCATCACCGTTCCCATTCGACCACGACACGTCTTCCATTCGGGCGAAGACGGCGCCGGCGGTGCCCCACGCCAACACGGCGCCGAAAATCAGCACCCACGGCAAGACGCCATTCCTCAATCGTACGATGCTGGCGATAAGCGCCTTGAACTGAGGCAGCTTGTCGGTGGGAACAAGACCCGCAACGACAAAGTAACGCAAAAACGGCGGGACGGATTTCTGCGCGAGATCTTCTGCGATTACCAGCAACGGAATCGCAATGAGGCAGCGCACGTGAACGCCGAAGTGTGCGAGCAGGCCGTCGTCGCTGCCCGCCGATGCCCGGCCTGTTAGAAGCGCCCATATCACCAGCGGCAACCAGGTGACTGCCGCGAAGATGATCGCCCGCCGTGCCGTTCCCATGCCATTGGCCGGAATCAGACCGAGCCGGCGCTGAAGCCGGAAGCCGATGTCATCGCGCACGAGCGATAATTCCACGCCAGACAGGTCGCTCGGCGCGTTGGGTTCGCCGGAACCACGTTCTTCAGATACGGCCATTGTCCACTCCGGTTTTGCGCATGGCGTAAGGCGCATCCGACCGGTACGCGGTCTGGGTGCGAATGTTTTTGGTGTAGCGTTCTATCACTTCGCATTTCGCTAAAAGCCGCTCTCGCGAACCAGCGCCGCAATAAGATGCGTCGCGCCTTCCACTAACAAACTGCGTCGATTTCCGTCGATCTGCAACTGACCACGGGTTTCCCACAATCCAGGCGGTGCGCCGTCGAGTTGCACCACTACATGAAACATCGGCGGGTTCGGGATCAAGCTGTCGCGGTCGGCCGCCACGGTGATGGGGCCTTTGAAGCGCGACGCGAGCATCGGGTAGGGAAGCTGTCGCGCGCGCGTCGTGTCGATGGCAACGACGCGGCCGCGCACTGGCTCGGCCTGACCGGTGGGGTAGAAACGGGCTCCATCACCTGCGGCGAGCCGTTGAATATCATCCTGTTTGACAAACGCATCCACTTGCCAGCGGCTTGGGTCGACAAGCACGCCGACCGGCTCCTTGGAATTGATCCACTGGCCAGGCCGCCACTGCGGATCGACGTCCATCCACTGGCCTGCAAACGGTGCGTGCACGATCAGGCGAGCGATCTCTGAGCGCGCCGCTTGCGCCTCCTCGTATTGGACCCTGAGGCGCTCGCGAGTCGCTGCCTGTTGCTCAAGTCCGCCTGTGTCGGCGATCAGCCCTGCGAGCCGCGCCTCGTAACCTCGAATGCCCGCTTCACTGCCGCGCATATGCGAGGCGATGTCGGGCTCTTCCATGACCACCAGGGTGTCGTCGGGCTGTACGCGACCTGCCGGATGGATCGTTTGAATGCGGGCTGGAAACGGCACAAATACACGCAACTGCCGTTCTGTCCGGGCCACGCCTTCAGCGTGAATCTGCGTGCGCCATGGCAACGCAATCAATAATAGAACGGCGCCGGCCAATGCACAGAACAGCAACCGCCGGTTCGGCCTGATCTGGCTGCGGTTCACCCACCAGCAATTCACTTCACGCGTGATCGGCATCAGGATGAACCAGGTCACTTCGACGACAAACAGGAAAGCGCCGAGCGGCTTGAAGAAAAACAGATACACGGTCACCGCGATGCCAAGGAACAACACCAGCCGGTATAGCCATGTGACGAACTCGAAGGCGATCAGCATGCGCCGATGCGAGACACTGAACGGCTCGGGCCAATCTTCCTCGAAACCCAGCAGGGTGCGGCGGATGGCGACGCGCGCCAGCGCGGAAGCACGTTGATGCAGATTCGGAAAGTCGAGCAGATCGGACAGAATGAAATAACCATCGAAGCGCATGAAAGGACTCGCATTGAGTCCGAGCGATAGCACCCAGCTGGTGGTGGCCAGATACAGCAGTGCATTGCGCAAAGGCCCCGGGTCGGCGAGGGACCAGCCGAGCGTCGCCAGACCCGCGAGCGCGAGCTCGCACAGAATGCCGGCCGAGGCAATCGCGAGACGCTGGCGTGAACTGCGCAGTTTCCAGCTTTCACCGGTATCGGTGTAGAGCATCGGCCATAGCACGACGAACGCGATGCCCATGTGAGCCACGCGCAAGCCCAGCCGGGTGGCGACCAGCGCGTGCGCCAACTCGTGCAGCGTTTTGGCGACCACCAGTGCGACTGCGAAACTGAGCAGCCCTTCGGTCGAAAACGATTCGACCACGGCGCTCGTGAAGGTGTCCCATTGCTGCAAGACCAGGACGATCCCCAACAGACTGAGCAGCAGAACGACGATCGGTGTCTTCGGGGTGAACAGCCAGTCGAGTCGTTTTGCGACCCTCGCGAGCACCAACTGCGGACGCACTAACGGAATGCGAAAGAACAGATAGTGATGCAGCCACCATCGCCACGTCAGCCAGCCGCCGTTGCGGTCTCTCTGTTGCAGACGGGCAAGCGATTCGGGCGTCGGCTTGAGCAGTTCATGGCGTTCGAGGAAGCGGCGAAAGTCGACAATCTGGCTTATGTCCGGCCGCAACGCTGTCTGTTCGGTAATCTCCTGGCAAATTTTCGCAGGCGGCTTGTCCCAGCGGTTCAAACACTCGAATTCCAGCCAGCCTATGCGGTAAAAGCGGTTCACTACCATGTCCTGAATCATCCAGGAAGGCTCGCCGTCTTTGCCGCTTGACGCTTCGCCAAGACGCAGATCGTCGCGTAGGGCGGGTGAGGGCTGATCGGGATCAAATGGCATCACAGTCCCGTCCAGGCTCTGAGCGTGGCAAGCGGCCGGCGTACGACGTAGTAGGCGAGACTGACCTGCTTGCCATACAGCTTTGCCGTTCCGTGCAGGCCGAGACGCGCCTGATCGCGCGTGCCTTCGATGCTCGCCAGCAGCCGGTAGGCCACGATGCCGTCTTCGCTGGTCTTGGCCTGGTAGCTGGTTTCGAGAATCTTGCCGTGCAACGGGGCAAGCGGATAAGCCGTGAGATACAGGGTGACTTCCGCGCCCGGTTCGAGTGCGATCGCGTCGGCGACGGCAAGCTGGATCTGCATGGCGGGCCGCGCCGGGTCGGCAAGTTGCAAGATGCGCTCGCCGGTCACCACCGGTTTGCCGATCCAGTCGTTCGGATCGCTGAATATAGCAACGCCGGCCTCGGGCGCGAACACCTGCGTACGGCCTAGTTGCGCGGTGACGGCCGCGAGTTCGGCGCGCCGCTGCTCGGCAACGCCGCCGAGCACGGTCAGCTCGTTCTTGCTTTGTGGATTGTCAAACGCGCGCTGGCTCGCCGCCATCAGTTCCGCATCGGCGACGGCGACCTGCTTGCGCAACACTTCGACACGGCTTCGCAGGGACGTTTCATTGAGTGCGAACAGCAGCGTACCGGCGCTCACGCTCTGGTTAGGATGCACGGCAATGCGTTCGATCACCCCGTCGATTGGTGAACTGATGATCCGTGTGCCGCTCGAAACGATTTCGGCGGGCGCCAGAACGGTCTGACGAACCGGGATCAGCAACACCATCGCGGCGATCAGCAATGCGCCCACGCCTTGACGGCGTGACGGGCGCCAGCCGAGCCGGCGCCGTTGGCGAAGCAGGGCGCCCCAACAATAGCTCCATGTCAGCAGGACGCCGCGCAGCATGACAGGAATGCTGTTCACGGGGGGCTCGTCCAGCAGCACCAGCAATAGTCCGAGCCGTTTGCCGGTCTGCTCGTGAAGCGGCACACACCAGACGCCTGCCGGCCACCACTCGGCCCAGCCGTCCGCGATATCGGCGGGAGGTTCAACAGCGTCACGCGCGAGCCACTGCGGCTCGGCGCCGTTCAATTGCGAGGCTACCCAACGAGTCGCACGATGCAGCCACACGAGGTAAGGCGAGTCCTCGGCCGGTTTCGCCAGCCCCGAAATGCAGAGCAATTCAAAGCGCTTGCCATGTTCCGCCAACACGAGTGCCTGGCGGAAATTCAGCAACGAGTGCAGGTCGTTAGCCATCGTGAAAGCGAGCGAATTCACCGAGTCGGCGGCTAGCGCACGGTCGCGCAACGCGTCCAGATACAGCAGCAACTGCGGATGAGGGAGCGGCTCGTTCATTGTGTGCCCGGAAATCGCGCGATACCGCTCATGCCCGCCACCAGTTCGGGATGCTCGCTGTCGAGTTGCGCCTCGAGTTCGACGGTCTGGGCGACGGCATCCACCCGCGCGTTGACCGCGCTGACGTGCGCCGGATAGGTCTTGCCGGTTTCGTGGATCGTGATATCGATCCGTGCGCCCTGTTTCAGCTTGGCCAATAACGCGGAGGGGACGTTGAGCCGGACCTTGAGCGCACCGTCGCTGACGAGATCAAGGATGGGCGTGCCGGCGCTGACGGTTTGATACGGCTTGACGTAAACCTTGGCGACACGGCCGCCAAACGGTGCGCTCACCCGGCAATAGCTCAATTGCGCATTGGCGAGTGAGAGCGCGCCCTGGGCTTTCTCGACTTCCGTGGCGGACATCGCCACCTCGATATCGCCCGCTGCTTTCAGTTCGCGCAGACTGCGTTTCGCGTTCAGATTCTGTCTGGCCATGTTGAGCTCGGCTTTGGCAACGTCGGCACGCGCCCGCACTTCCGCGCAATTCAACTCGGCGAGCACGGCATTTCTCGCCACGGGCTTGCCAAGCGTTGCGCGCAGTTCGGTAATCGTGCCGTTCATCTGGCTGGAGAGCGTGGTTTCGAGATTTGGCGCGAGCAGGACGCGAATGGCGTTGGGGTCGTCGAACGCATCGCCGCTGCCCGCGGGCTTGGCCGCATGACCGGGCGTCACGGTGACAATCAGCGCAGTGGCGAGCAACGCACAGACGCGGTTATTGCAGAGCCTGCGCATGGCTGCCTCCGGGAGCCGCGAGTTGCGTGGCGTTGGCGGGCGTAGCCGACGAGGCGGGTTGCGATGATTGAGCAGCCGGCTGCGGTTGTGCCGGATCGGGCAATGGCGGCCCGGGCAGTTCCTGCTCCTTCTGCTGCTGGGCGACAACTGTTTTCTCTATCTCGTTCGCCAGCGTCCTGATGTCGTTTTTCGCGATTGCGTCGGGCATGACGTCAAAGCCGATCGAGTTATACAACCTTCCCCAGGCCGCCTGCGCATCGGAGTAAGCCGCTTCGCGTTGATAGCGTGAGAGCAGGTAGCGGCCTTCGGCGCGGATCACTTCCAGTTCCGACCCGAAAGAAGTCGTATGCGCGGCCTGAGCGTAGTCGAGGAGGCTGCGGTCCACGCGCAAGCTCTCGTCGGCGAATTCGACCTCCTGAAGGGATAACCTGTAGCGCAACGTGCCGACGCGAACCTGGGTGAGAATCGCCATTGATAGCGCGAGCCGCCGCATATCGTCCGTTTTCGTCGTGGAGTCCTGCTGCGCATTCAGCGCGGGGAGTTGCAGCAGCCTGAAGAGGTTCATCGATACGCGCACGCCAACCGCCGACCACAGGTTGTTGTAGAGAAACTCATTCGAGTCGTAATTCCTGCTGAGGTCGATACCTACGTTCGGCCAGAGTTGCGCCTTGGCTATCTTCAGGTCGTTCTCGTTGACCCGTTTGCGATACCACTCCTCCATGACCTCCGGACGGTTCTGCAAGGCCAACTGCTCGAGTTGCGGTTCGGGCGTCACCACGGCAGGTAACGCGCCTTCTTCCGTATCGGCGAGCACGAGCGGCGTGCCGGGCGGCAGGGACATCAGCGCGGCGAGTTCCGACTGGGCGAATTCGAGATCCTGGCGACGAATCGTTAGCAGCGAGACCGAGTCGAGCAGCGCGCGCTGGTAGGCGAGAATCTCCTGCTTCGGCAGCAGGCCTTTATCTTCGGCCTGGCGCGCCGCGCGCAACGCGATGTAGGTCCGCGCGAGCAACTGGTCGACTTCCGGTTTCAGCCGCTGTGCGGCCAGCGCGCGCCAATAGGCGTTGCGCACGTCCTGCAGCACGTTTTGGGCGACCTTGCGGCGGCGCTCCTCAGCCATCAGCATCTGATCGGCGCGCTGCTGCGTGCGGAAATAGGCGACGCCGAAATCGAGCAGATTCCAGCTCATCCCGAGCGCGGCGACCTGGTGATAGCGCTCCTCGGAAGTGGAAGGCCGCAAGCTGACCTGACGGTCCTGGATACCGATCGAGGTGCCGCCCGAGTCATTGCTGCGTCCCGAATAGCCCGCCGACGCCACGAGTTGCGGCAACATCTCGTTGGCGGACACATCGCGCAGATTGGCGGCCAGTGCCCCCTCCAGCAGTTTGAGCCGGTAGTCGAGGTTGTACTTGAGCGCGCGAGCGGCTGCTTCGTAGAAGGTGATCGGACCCGTGACCGGTTCCTGCTCGTTATACATCGACACCTGATCGTCGACCACCCGCTGGCGGACTTCCTCGCGCGTGGTCGGCCGCGGCTGTAGCGACGCGCAGCCTGTCAGCATCAGCATCGTGCATGCGACCGTGGCACTCAGGAGCTGCGCCGGGTGTTTCTGCATAACGTGTCCTCGTTCGAAAGCTAGCGCTCGACGGAATCTTTTGAGGGTGAATGCTTCGGCGGCAGCTTCGATGCCGCCGCTCCCAGTTGGGTCCGGAAGCTGTCCGCTGTCCGCGGCTTGTGCTGCTCGACGAGCGGTCGCAGTCCTGCCGTGAGATTTTCGGGAAGCGGCGCGAACACCGAGGGGTCGCTCAGCAGCCCGTCCGCGCTAAGGTCGGTGCGTCCGTGCCGGCCAAAAATCCACGCACGGTCGAGCGCGCTTTCGCGCTGGTCGAAGCGCACGGTCCGCCCGACGAATTCGCCGGGTATCAGACCGAGGCCGACTCCCACCAGATCTTCCGCCTCGCCAGGATCCAGCGGCCAGCCGAGCTGGCTGCCGTCTGCTTCGCGGAAGGACCACTGGGCTTGCAACGCGCCTTGTTCGACGACTTCCGTCACGAACGTCGCGGGCTCCAGCGATAAAGCCAATGGCGGCGTCAACAAGGAAGTTGAATCTCGTGAGAAGTTTGGCTCGTTGCCCGTAGGCTGGATGTAGGGTGCGGAGATATCGAGGTTGATCAGCAATTCCGCCCGGTCGGTGGCGCCAGCGGTGTCGCGGATCGTGTAGGTGAACGGGTCATGCAGCACCTGGCCGAGCCCGGCCGCGGCGAGCACCTGCGGATTGCTGAGATCGATGCTATAGGTGTAGCTGCCGTTCGCATTCAGAGTCAGCGTGCCATACTGGCCCGCGATGGCCTGGCCCACCGTGCCGGGCGTGCCGGCGCCGGTCTCCGTGCCGCTGCGCACGCCGACCACGCTCGTGTGATCGTTGGCGTCCACGTCGGTATCGTTCGACAGCACATTGCCGGTGGCCTGCGGCGCGGGTGTCTGGTCGCTCGCGTTGTTGCTATCGTTTTGCGCGACGGGGGCGTCGTTGGCGCCGTGAATCTGGATGGTGAGGGTGGCTTGCGCGGTCGCTCCCGCCGTATCGTGAATCCGGTAGGTGAACACTTCGGTGAGGGTGTCGCTGCGGGTACGCAGCGCCTGCACGGCGGTGTTGGCGTTATCCACCACATAGTCGTATGCGCCGTTGGCATTCACGGTGAGGTGCCCGTAACGGCCGCCGAGTGTGTCGCCGGCATTCGCCGCCTGACCTGTTTCGTTCGCGACGTCGACGACCTGTTTCGTCTCGCCGTTCGCCACGCTATCGACATCGGTGTCGTTGGCCAGCACATTGCCGCGCGCATCCTGTCCGGGCGTGCCGTTGTTCACGCCGCCTGCCTCGATTGCCGTGCCGCTATCGTTGTTTGCGACCGGCGTGTCGTTCTGCCCTTCGATGGTGACACGCAACTCCGCCGTGCTATGGCCGCCGAGTACATCGTCGACCGTGTAGGTGAACACGTCCTGCAGGCTCTGGCTGCTGGTACGCAGCGCCTGAACCGCCGCGAGGGTGTTGTCGACGGCATAGTGCCATGTGCCGTCCGCGCTCAATGTCAACGCGCCGTAGGCACCCTGCAACACGTTGCCGACCGAGCCGACTGTGCTGCCCACCGTCGACGTGTCCCCCGTGCGAATGGCGCCCACGTGCAGTGCGTCGCCTTCGGCGTCGGTGTCGTTGGTGAGGACATTGCCTGACGGGTCCAGTCCGGGCGCGCCGTTGTTGATGCCACCGGCTTCGAGCGCGGTCGCGGCATCGTTATGACCCACCGGTGGATCATTGCGTCCGCGCACGACGATCGTGAGTTGTGCGAGCGCCGACAGATTGCCCTGATCGGTGACCTGGTAGGTGAACACATCCGTCACGCTTTGCAGCGGACCAAGCGCAATGACGGTCGGATTCGATGAATCGACGCGATACACGTAAGTACCGTTGGCGCCGATGATCAGGTCGCCGTACTGACCGTGCAGGAGGGCGGCGTTCACGTCGCTCGTGCTGCCTGCCGCGACGGCCGTCAGCACGCCGCCGGCGGCCTGCGTCCCCACCCGGATCGCGGTTCCCGTCAGCGGATCGCCGGTGTCGACGTCGGTGTCGTTGATGAGAACGTTGCCGACCGGATTGACCGCATTGCCATTGCCGTTGTCCGCTGCGGCGAGTGCGAAGTCGTCAGTCGGCACTGGTGCGTCCCACGCGCCCTGAATCTGCACGGAAAGTTGCGCGATGTCGCTCGCGCCCGCGGTGTCGTGCATCCGGTAACTGAAGATATCCGTCACGCTCTGGCCGGGAATCAGGGCCTGCACCGCGGCGAGACTATTGTCGACCACGTAGGTGTAGCTGCCGTCCGGATTGATCGTGAGCGTGCCGTAAGTGGCGGCGATCGAGGTGGCGCCGCCAACGGTGGCGAACGCACCGCCGGCCGCTTCCGTGCCGCTGCGTGCGCCGTCCACGGTTTTCGTGTCGCCGGCATCCACGTCGGTGTCGTTGGTCAGCACATTGCCGGTCGGATTGACGCCCGGGGTGCCGTTGCTGGTGCCTCCGGCTTCGACGGCGATGGCCTGGTCGTTCTGGGCGACGGGCGTATCGTTCTGCCCGGAGATGACGATGTCGAGTTCCGCCTGATCGGTGGCGCCATGCGAGTCAGTCACCGTGTATGTGAAGCGCTCGACCAGTTGATCGGTGGCCAGACGCAACGCCTGCACATCGGTGTCGCTGTTATCCACGATGTAACTGTAGCTGCCGTTTGCGTTCAGTATCAGCCTGCCATATTGGCCTTGCAGTGCTTGCGCCACGATGCCGGCGACGCCAGTACCACCTTCCGCGCCGGTGCGGATGCCGGCCACGGCGAGCGCATCGCCTTCTGGGTCGCTGTCGTTGGTGAGCACGTTGCCAGCAGGGTTGACGCCGGCCGTCGCGTTGTTCGTGCCGCCCGCTTCCTGGGCCTGCGCGGTGTCGTTCTGCGCCACGGGTGAGTCGTTCACGCCGGTTACGGTGACAACCAGTTGCGCCTGATCTGTCAAGCCGCTGGTATCGATGATCTGATAGGTGAACGTTTCCGTCAGCGTCGCGCCAGCTGCGAGTGCCCGGACCGCCGCATTATTGCTGTCGACGTCGTAGGTATAGGAGCCGTCCGCGCCAATGTGCAAGCTGCCGTAGCTGCCCGTTACCGTAGTCCCGTTGACCGATGTCGTGCCGGCCGCCACCCCGG
The DNA here is from genome assembly GCF_046027215.1 of Paraburkholderia fungorum. Taxonomy (GTDB): domain Bacteria; phylum Pseudomonadota; class Gammaproteobacteria; order Burkholderiales; family Burkholderiaceae; genus Paraburkholderia; species Paraburkholderia fungorum_D. The sequence continues at coordinate 773,509 of NZ_JAQQEN010000002.1, forward strand.
TCAGCACGCCTCCCGCGGTTTCAAGGCCGGTGCGGATGCCGTCGACGTGGAGGACGGTGTCCGGCTGGTCGGTATGGTCGACGTCCGTGTCTATGCCATTGCCACCGAGCTGATCGACGGTGCCCGGGCGGCTGGCAGTCGTGATGAGGTTGCCGTTCGGGTTCACCGGATTCACGCCGAGGCTCGCCGAGCCGGCAGTCGCGCTCGCCGCGTCGTCGCTGGCAACGGGGTTGTCGTTTGCGCCATGAATCTGGATCTGCAACTGGGCCAGGTCGCTCAGCCCCCCGGCGTCGGTGAGTTGATACGTGAAGGTGTCGACGAGCGGTGCGTCCGTGGGTACGAGCTGCTGCACCGCTGCGTTGTTGTTGTCGACTACGTAGCGATAGGTGCCGTCGGCGCCGATCGTCAACGTGCCGTACGTGCCGACGATGGCCGTGCCGGTGCTGCTGGTGGTGCCCGCCGTGACGGTGCTGAGCGGACTGTTCACCGCGCTTTCCGGCTGGTTGACAATTCCCGTCACCTGTTTCGTTTCGCCGTTCGCGGCGCTATCCACATCGGTGTCGTTGGTCAGCACGTTGCCCGTTGCATCGCTGCCGGCCGTCGTGTTGCGCACACCGCCTGCCTCGGTGGCCGAGCCGCTATCGTCGACACCGACCGGCGTATCGTTGGCACCGTGGATCGTGACCGTCAGCGTGGCGCTCGCGCGTGCGTTGGAATTGTCGAACACCAGATACGTGAACGTCTCGGTCAATGTCTGGCCGGAGAGTCGCAGCGCCTGCACCGCGGCATTGCTGTTATCCACCACGTACTGATAGCCGCCGTTGGCGCCGATTACCAGGGTGCCGTAGTGTCCGACGGACGAATTCTGGCCGATGGTCGGCAGATTGGTGACCGCGCCGTCCTGATTGGTGACGTTGACCACACGCAATGCGTCGCCATTGGTCGCGATGTCGACGTCGGTATCGTTGTTCAGCACGTTGCCGGTCGGATTGACGCCTGGCTGGTTGTTAGCGTTGCCGCCAGCTTCGGTTGCATCGGCGGTATCGTTGATGGCAACCGGCGCATCGTTCACCGCGATCACCGTGATCGGCAGCGTGCTGAGCGCGGTGAGTGCGTCGCTGGGCTCGCCAGGAATGCCATCGCCGTCGTGATCGCCGAAGTTGCCCTGATCGTTCGTGTTGACCGTGAGCGTGTCGGCGCCGTTGAAGTTCGCGTTGCCGAGATACTGAAGATTGGCGAGCGCGGCATTGAGGCTGGTCAGCGTGCCGGTCAGCGTCAATGCCGCAGTATTGGCGCCGGACTCGGCCACGCCGGCAGGCAGGCCACTGAGCGACAGCGTGCCGTGCAGCACGGTGAGGGTGATCTGCAGATTGCCGTTGCCCGCATCGACATCGCCGACGCTTATGCCGGCGATACTGAAGAGGGTGTCTTCCAGCCCCGACTGCGGCGTGGCGGGCAGGGTGTTGACCGGCGCGTCGTTCTGTTCGACATAGCCGGCATTGGCGCCGGCCGTGCCGCCGTCAGCGAGCGTGACGCCGATCGTGCCGAGCGGCGTGGCGGTGTCGCTGTCGATGCGCACGGCCAGCGTGCCCACCGGTTGCGGATAGCTGAGCGTGCCCGTAGGTGTCTGAATCTGATAGGTGCCCTCTGCCAGCACCCCGAAGTGATATTGGCCGTTGCCGTCCGTGGTGGTCGTATAGACGAGGTTGTCGGCGGTCGTGCTCAAGTTGCCGTCGGCGCCGGCCCAGGTGAGTGTGACAGTCTGGCCGGCGAGGCCGGGCCCATCCGGCGTGGCGGAACTGGTCGCCGACGCCGTGTCATCCCACAGCGTGCCGGCGATGACGCCGAGTCCCGCGCCGGCCTCGCGCACATACGTGTTGGGGCTGGCGCCACTGCCCGTGCGCTCGCCGTTGGCGCTGCCCGGCGTGCCGACGTTCGAGCCGCCCCACGTCGTGAAGCTGTCCGGCAAGCTGGTCCAGGTGACGCCCGCGTTGGTGGTGGGAATCGCCGTCTGATTGGGGGCGTCGGCCGCATAGAAGACGGACACCTGACTACCCGGATCGAGCTTCGCGAAGGTCATGTGCAGGCCGCCTGTCATGTCGACGGTTACACCGACGCCCGCAAGCTGCGCGGCGGTGTACGACACGCCGTTAATGACCAGATGATCGAACGTGTAATTCGTCGCGGTGGGAAAGCTGTCGTTCAGTACGACGTCATACGCGGGCGAGCCGCCGCTTTGCGTGAAGCTGATGTCGACGTCAGCGGTGCCGAGCCCGGCTGTCGCGCTGTTCGGATTGAAGCTATAGACCTGCTTGGCCATGCCGGTGATAGTCGGCTCGGCCACGTCTTCGCGCACAGTCTGCGCGGTGGACAGATTCGCCGTGCCCGAACGGTCGACCGCCGTTGCGCTCAACACAGTCCCGCCGGCATTCGATGCCTGGTTCTCCACGCGCGCATTGAACTCGAGTGAGACGCCTTCACGATCGGAGTCGTTGTCCTGATTGACCAGATCGCCGAGGTGGAAGGTAATCACCTCGTTGCCGTTGGCGTCAGCCGCGACGGTGATTTCCGCTGGGTTGAGCACGCCGGTCGGCGCGGCGCCGGATAAATCCGCCGTAATCGGCTGGGCCTGCGGGCTCGCCTGGTTGCCCGTCACGTTCAGCACGCCGCTGGAAATCAGAGCGGTGATATCCGTTTGCACACCGTTGTTCGAGATGAACACGATGCGCGTCGTGCCGTCGTTGATGAAACTGAGGCCGTTCTGCAAGGTGATCTGCAGGCTGTAGTCGTTGGTCGCGCCTTCGGCCAGCAGCGCCACCACGCGGTAGCGGATCACTTCGCCGACCGTTACGCTTTCGTCCGTGGCGTTGGTGGGCGATGCCGCTGGCGTATCTGTCAGGCCGCCCACGCGGGACACGATGACTTCCTGCGCGACCGGCACGGTCAGCGTCGCGCTGGTTTGATAGTCGTTGAGCACGCCGCTGTTGAGCGGGCCGTCCACGCCGGTTCGTTCCCCGGCCGGATCGGCGGTGCCGGACGTGGTGCCGTTCAGGCTGGTCCACTGCACGCTTGCCGTGTTGTTGAACGACGGCTCACTCGCCGCGGCCGGGAGCACGGTGCCAGAGACCCGGATCGTGATGCTGCCGCCTTTGACGATGTCGATATTGGCGCCGCTGGCGGTGCGCAACTGGCCGCCCACCAGTTCGAAGTCCACCCCGCCGTTATTGGTCGCACCGCCTTGATACGTCACGCCGAGGAGTGCGACGTTGCCGAGTTCCGCGGGCAGGGCGTCGCGAAAGCTGATGTCGAACGCGTCGAAGTCCGAGGCCGATGCGCCGTTGCCGATGGTGATGTCGTATTCGACCGTGTCGCCCTGATCGACGCCGAGGCCGGGGTTGGTTGCCGTGGCTTGTGTGACCTGCAACGTGGGCTCGCGTATCACAACCGTCGGCGCCGTGCCGCTCTGCGAAACCGTGCGGTCCACTGCCGCGGCGGCATTCGGCGTGTCGCCGTCCGGGTCGCTGAAGCTTAGCTGGCCGGTATTGGTCAACGCGACGCCGGCCTGATTGCTGGCGACATCGCTCGCCACCAGCTGGACGCGAATCACAAACGTGTTGTTGCCCGTGACGTTGTCCGCTGTCGCGTTCGACACGCTGAAGGTCCAGCGTGTCGCGGCGCCGTCGCTGCCCAGTGTGCCGGACAAGGCCGCGAGACTGCCGACCGTTACCGTGCCGTTGAAATCCGCGGCGAGCGCCGCGCTGCCCGTCGCGGTCGTGATGATCTGATAGCCGAGCCCGCCGTTGTAACTGGTATCGAGATGCAGCCCCGCTGGAATCAGGTCGTCGATGCGCAGATTCTGCGTGCCGCCCTCCGGCAAAGTGACGACGATGTCGTACTGCATGCTTTCGCCGATCACCAGATCGCTGCCGGTAGTGTGCGTGGCGCTGGAGTCGCCGTTATCGAGCGAGCCGCCCGCGTACTGCACGCTGACCGTTGGCGACGCAATCTGTTCGTTGGCGGTGTCGGTCGGATCGGTAGGTGTGAAGTCGGTGCCATTCTCCACGCTGCCGTAGTGGTTCAGCGTTGCGACGGTCTGCAAGGTGCTGGCGGCGGGAATCGCGGTGCCGACGGTCACGTCGTACGTGATGATGACGAGGTTCGCGCCGCTGGTATCGGCCGTGGTATCGGTCCGGCCGGGCAGCAAACTCGCGACATTGCCGGCATCGAGAAAAGTCACCGCATTGCCGGCCACCTGGTAATCGACGCCCAGCACCAGCTGCGTACCGTCGCCGCGATAAACCTCGAGCCCCGACGCAGCGAGACTGCCGCCCACGAACTGCAGGCTGGACGGTAAGGCCACACTGGTGGAGACATCGAAGGCGCCGCCGCCACCGGCGTTTTCGATAGCCGTGGCAAGCCGCAGCGTGTCGCCGGCATCGATGCCAGTCACGTTGCCATCCACCGCAGTCAGATCCGTCACGGTGCCGATAAAGGGCGCGCCCGTAGTGCCCGGCGCACTCCATGTGCCGGAGGTGCCAGTAATCGTTCCCTCGCTGCTGGAGACTACGCCTTGCTTGATTGCGAGCGTCGGTTCGGCAACGGAGACGATTACCGCGACGTCGGAAGACACCAGAGGCTGGTGAGCAATCGTGGTGACCTGACTCGATTGGGCCAGCACGTCGAGTGAGCGCTGATCGGCGTAGGGCTGATCGCCGACGCGCAACGTGAATTGCGCCTGGATCGTGCTGCCGCCCACTGCGTTGGTGGCGAAACTGCCGAAGTTGAAGACGAGCGAATTGCCCGCTCCGTCCGCGACGCTGACGAGCGCACCCGCATTGGTATTACCTGCGCCGAGGGACCATTGACCGACACCGCTGCCTTCACTCCAGTTGATGCCTGCCACGTTGAGCAGCGGCAACGGCAGATACGCCGACAGCGCCAATTGCTCGTAATCGCCCGTCACGAGGTCGTAGGTCAACGTAAAGGTCACGACGTCGCCCGGATTCAACTCGCCGCTGGATGGCGGTGCGCCTCCGTTGACCGTGGTCAACTGGATATCGACGGTATGGGTGGGAACAATGCTCGACGTCTCGGACCGGTCGGACACCAGGTCGCCGGTCAGATTCAGATTGTCGACCAGCAGGCTGGCGGTAGCGCTCGCTTGATTGCCGAACGCATCGCCCTCATTGATTTCGCTTTGTGCATAGGCGGTCGTGTAGGCCTGATCGACCACCGCGCTGTAGGCGATCTGCGCGGTCGTGGCGCCCTGCAGGACGTTGTCGAAGGCCAGATCGCCGGCAAGGCCGCCGATCTGCTGGCCACTCGCGGCCCGGATCGAGGCGCCGATGTCGAACGTGATCGTCGTCGTGCCGTCCGCGTTGACCCTGCTGGTGCTGACGAGCGCGATCGTGTGGACTACGCCTGCTACCGTATAGGTGAACGTCGGCGCGCCGGTCAGCGTCTGGCCGTCGCTCAACTGGTCGGTGATGACGAATTGCCCCTGGCCGAGCAAGGTCTGGCCGGCGGCGAAATAGTCGGAGATGTCGACGTTGAGCGTGTAGCGGAGCATGTCGCCCGGCGTGAGCCCTGCCGTGCCCGTGTCGGTCTGTATCGCGACCTGCTTTTCCAGGGTAACGGCTTTGGCCACGAAAGTCGTGCCGGTGCCATCGCCGGTTCCGGAAAAGGGAATGGTGGTTTGCGGCGGTGTGAGATCGCGCGGGTCGAGTGGGACCCATGTGCCGCTGCCGGCCGCGGTGCCGAAGGTAATCGTGACATCGCTGCCGGACACCGGATCGATGACGGGCTGTCCGAGCGCGTCCGTTTCGGGCACGTAAAAGCTGACCACCGTGCTGGCCGGCGCGGCGAGCGTGGCATAGGCCACCGAATACGAGCGGATGAACACGCTATCGCTGTTGATTGCGGCCGTGATCAACGGGGCATTCGTCAAGACGGTACCGTCCTGCAACGTAAGAGACGTGATGGTGCCGCCCGCGCCTGGTGTGATAGCGGTGACCTGGACGTTGGCCGGGATGTCCTGGGTCACGACCACATTGCTGAGCGTTTGCCCCGGCGCGGGCGTGGCGGTCACTGTTTCAGTGTGAACGTAATTCGGGCCGCTCACGGTCTCGCCTTCGGTCATATTGACTGTCTGATCGAGCGTGACGACCGTCGGATGCACGACGAAATTCTGAAAGGTGGCTTCGACCAGGGTCGGGTCGGTGGTCGGATTGTCGAGCTGATCGTTGCCGAACTGGAAGCCGCCGCGCGCCTGAATGGTGAGGTCCGGCGTGCTGTTGGAAAAGGCGGTATCGGCCAGATCGCTCAGCTTCGCTGTCACCTGAATGGCAATCGCGGGCTGACCCTGCGAGACACTGGCGAACGGCAATTCAAGCACCACCAGTTCGTCGCCCGGGCGCAGCCCGTACGTAGCGGCGTTAATAACAAGCGGATTGCCGTTGGCGTCCCTGGCGAGCGGGTGAATGGCGTTGCCGTTCGCGTCGAAGCTCACGACCAGCGCGGTGACCGCCTGACCGAGATAGCTCGCTGAAACGAATGACACGCCGTCGTTGCCGTCCTTGCCTGTCACCGGGACGAGCAGGTCGATGTAAGGCGCGTAGCCCACCTGCGTCGAGGGATTCGTGAACGACACAGTGAAAGTGAACGGGTCGCCCAGCAGCACATCGCTGCCGGCCGTCGACACAGTGGCCGTCGGGCTCGCATCGGCAAGCAGGCCGTCGTAGTGAGCGAGCGCGTCGCTGCTTAGCGCGATTGGCTTGTCGAGCCTGCCGCTCGTGACCTCGAGCGTCCAGTCGCCGCCAGCTGCCGTGCTGCCGGTCGCATTACTCGAGGCGCCGACCGTCGCGCCAGTCAGGCAAGCCAGTTCCTGAACGAGTGCGTGGCCCGCGGCGCCCGCGCCGACATCGCAGCCATACAGTTCGATATCCGCATCCGCGTTCAGACCGCCGCGCCAGGCGCCGAGCGTGCCGGCCATCTGCATGATGTTGGTGCTGGTGAAAGTCTGATTGCCGAGGGTGAATTGGCCTGCGGCGCCGTGCGAGAAGATCTGGATCGAGTCGACTTTGCCCATTGATGCCAGCGCCGCGCTGATCGCCGGGACAGCGTCCTGACCCGGGTCGATGACCAGCACCCGCGTGTTGGCGGGCAGATGGTTCAGCAATTCGTTGCCATTTTCGACGCGGCTATCGAGTACCAGCAGATTTTGTGCGGCAGGTGGCGCAGCCGGCGCTGTAGGAGGCGCTGTTACCGCGCGTGCGGTGGAGGCGGGCGGGGCGACGCGAGCCTCCACGGTGGCCGCGTGTTCCGTGGCGCTTGCAGCATGCGCCGGGTCGCTGTGGTGTTGGTGGTCAGCCGCGCTCGCCGCCGCGCCATCAAAGAGGATTCTCGGCTCCAGAGCCAGCGCATGGCTTCGCGGGCGGAAGCCATCGAATACTTTCGACGATGGGTGCGCGACGGGCATTTTCTCTACGACCCCCTGATAAAGCATTGATGCACTGCAGCACGACTCGTCGCTGTCTTCCCGGTGACTATCCGGCGCCGATTGGTTCAGCAAGACGCTACCGGTCCGATAGCGATTCTTTCACACAGCAATTGCGGCAATCGGTCAATTGAGCAGGCCGATGACATTCGCACGAATAAGCGGCCCTTTTGCATTCACATAAATCGCGTTGCAGAGCGCCACGCCAATTCCCCTGCCAATGCCCGCATTCGATAAAAGTGAAGCGAGTGCTGACGGGGCGCGCTCGCCATTGCCCGAGCCGGGCGATCCACCCTATAAGAAGTGTCGTGCTGCCACGGGGGCCGCGCTATCGGGGTGTGGGGCAACGAAATTGCCCTTCGGGGCAAGCTTATTAGAGAGATGATTAAGTGAGAAGGCAGCTTGGCGGGTTGCTGGTTTTTGCGAGACGCCACTGACGGTTTAAGGACGGAATTAGCAATAGATGAAACGCAATCTGACTGCCGCGCAAGCTCATTGGTTGTCGTGCGGCGGTATTCCTGGTTCAACGGTTGGCTTAGACAGGGGACTTCCATGGCCCAGCAAAGTAGAAAAGAGGCGGTAAGACCGTCCGCAGTTGTGTTTTGGTTGGCCTCCATCATCCAGTCTGAAGTGCAGCGATGGCGCGGTGTGCTACTTGCGGCATTTGCGGTTCTGACCGCATTGCTATGTCCGGCGCTGGCTTCCGCGCAGACTGATTCGGCACAGCCTTCGAGCGACAAGCCCAACATCGTCGTCATCTTTGGCGATGACATCGGCATGTGGAATATCGGCGCTTACGATCACGGCATGATGGGGCGCACACCGCATATAGACAGTCTCGCGCACGATGGTGCCCTCTTCACCGACCAGTATGGGCAGCCGAGTTGCACGGCGGGCCGGGCTGCGTTCATCATGGGCCAGATGCCAGTGCGCACCGGTATGACGACGATTGGAATTCCGGGCTCGAAGCGTGGCATTCAAAAAAGCGACCCGACACTTGCAGAGGTGCTGAAAACGCAGGGGTATGCGACGGCACAGTTCGGCAAGAATCATCTGGGCGACCGCAACGAGTTCCTGCCGACCGTGCATGGATTCGACGAATGGTTCGGTAACCTTTACCACCTGAATGCTGAAGAAGAACCCGAAGAACTCGACTATCCGGGTCAGCGTAATCCGCAATACACGAAGGATGTCGGGCCGCGCGGCGTTTTGCATACATGGGCGACCGGTAGCGACGATTCGACGGACGATCCTAAATTCGGCAAGGTCGGCAAACAAAGGATCGAAAACACGGGCCCACTGACCCGCAAACGCATGGAGACGTTCGATTCGGAAGTGCTCTCCCACACACTCGACTGGCTGGATCGCACCGGTAAGACGGGCAAGCCGTTCTTCCTCTGGTTCAATACGACAGCCATTCATATCTGGTCGCACCCACAGAACAAATACCTGCAGCAGGCCGTGAATGAAGGACGCGCGGAACAGGATGTCGTGCGCGCGAAAATGCTCGAGCACGACGAGCAGGTCGGCGAGTTGCTGAAGAAACTCGACGACATGGGCGTTTCGAAAAACACGATCGTGATTTACACCACGGACAACGGCAACGAACTGATGATGTGGCCGGATGGCGGTTATGCACCGTTCCGCGGAGAAAAAGGCACGACGTGGGAGGGGGGCGTACGGGTGCCATGCCTGATTCGATGGCCTGGAAAAATTCCGGCGGGCGAAGACCTGAATGGCATTCAGAGCCATGAAGATCTTTTTGTGACGCTGGCCGCCGCGGCCGGCCTGCCCAATCTGAAACAGGACTTGCTGAAGGGCTACAAGATGAACGGTACGACATACAAGGTTCATCTGGATGGCTACAACAACCTTGACTATTGGGAAGGCAAGACGGACAAGTCGGCTCGGCGCGAGATCTTTTACTACGACGAGACGGACCTGATGGCGATTCGTGTTGACGCCTGGAAAATGCACATCGGCGTGAAAAAAGACGGCAGCTGGTTCAACGAGAAGTCGTATCCGAGCGTGCCTTACGTCTTCAACCTGCTGATGGATCCGATGGAGAAGATGGATCCCGAGTCGCCTGAATGGGGCTATGTCGGCCGGAAGTTTGTTGCCACAAAGCTGTGGGCGCCGACCGCGGGCGTGCCGTTCCTCCAGGCGCACCTGAAGAGCCTGCAGGATTTCCCGCCGAGTCAGGGCGCGGACACGCTCAGTATGAAGAAGGCCGTCGATGAAGCGATGAGAAAGCTTTCGTCACCGACTGGCAGCAGTAATTGATTGGCCTGATAGCGTGGTGTGCGGGCGGGCGTGTATCGCCGCCGACCGGCTTTGGCCGCAGCGTTTCTCGTGGCTGAATGCGGTGTGCGTAAGCTCGTCGAGTGTGAGACGGAAATGAGTCCGAGGCAGAAAAGGTTCGTCTGGATCGCGGTTGTAGCGGTCGCCATCGCATCTGTCGCAGCGGGAGCGGCGATCTACAAAACGCACCTGGCGACTCCCGCGCCGTTGACGATCGGTGACGGAAAGAGCGGTCCCACAGACATGGTCTGGATTCCCGGCAACGATTTCATGATGGGTACCGACAACCGGATGACGTTGCCCAATGAGCGACCCGCGCACAAGGTTCAAGTTTCGGGGTTCTGGATGGATCGGCACGACGTCACCAACGCGCAATTCAGCCAGTTCGTTCATGCGACTGGCTATGTCACCACGGCCGAGAAAAAGCCGCGATGGGAAGATCTCAAGGTGCAATTGCCGCCAGGCACGCCCGAGCCGCCGAGCGACGTGATGGTTCCAGGCGCGATGGTTTTTGTCGGAACCGACGCGCCTGTGTCCTTGACTGACTACTCGAAGTGGTGGCGCTTTGTCCCGGGGGCCGACTGGCGACATCCTCAGGGGCCGGGGAGCGACATTGTCGGCAAAGACAATCACCCAGTGGTACAGGTGTCCTATGAGGACGCCGAGGCATACGCGAAATGGGCCGGCAAGCGCCTGCCAACCGAAGCCGAGTGGGAGTACGCCGCGCGCGGCGGACTCGAACAGAAGGATTTCAGCTGGGGCAGCGAGAAAAACCCGGACGGCCAGCAGATGGCTAACATCTGGGACAACCAGACGAAACCGTTCCCGGTCGTGACGGACGCCAAGGTTCAGGTGGGCACGAGTCCCGTGGGGCGGTACGCACCGAACGGATATGGTCTCTATGACATGGCGGGCAACGTATGGCAATGGGTGTCGGACTGGTATCGCTCGGACTACTTCCAGAAACAGGCGAGCCTCGGTGGAAGCATGGAAGACCCAGCGGGGCCCGCGGCGAGCTATGACCCGGACGATGCCGGCGTACCTGCCAATGCGCCAAAACGGGTCACCCGTGGCGGCTCGTTTCTGTGCAGCGACGTGTATTGCTCCAGCTATCGCACCAGCGCGAGGCGCGGCACGGATCCGATGAACAGCATGTCGCATATTGGCTTCCGGCTCGCCATGACATCGGCTCAATGGCAAGCCTCTCTCAAGAGCGGCCACGCCACCGCGAAGAACGATGCGCAGTCGCATATCGCGGTGCCGGTTGCACTAGCTTCGACGGGTACGCGTTAGTTTCCGAGGTTTTATCCCGCTCGAAAAATATGATGGGGCGGCAAAACGCAGGGGCATCCGTGGCTGGATTGCATGCGCTTCCGCGATTCAGGAGAATGTTATGGCGTCGAAAGTGAAGTGGCTTTGCCTGCTGCTGGTGCCTTTGGCCGCCCCGGTCGTGGCGGCCGACGACACGAGCGGTGGCAACACTGTCAATCCACAGGTCGTGGATAAGCTGGTGAAGATGGGCGACTATCTGCGCAGCCTGCCGGCCTTCCGGGTAGATGCCATTATCGAGCGCGATGTCGTGCTCGACTCCGGGCAGAAGATCAAGATGTTGGGATCGAGTGAAATGGAAGTGGAAGGGCGCGCCCATCTTCTTGTCCATCTGGACACCGATATGCTGAGCCGGGAGTACTTCTACAACGGCAAGCAACTGACCCAGTACTCGCCGCGGCTCAAGTACTACACGACAGTGAATGCGCCGCCCACTGTGTCCGACACACTTCACCAGATGGAGGACTATTACGGCCTTCAGTTACCTATGGAAGATCTCTTCCTCTTTGGCCGCGATCAGTCGCAACTTGACGCGCTGAAACTTGCTGCCTACGTAGGACCCTCGACGGTGAACGGCATGCTGTGCGATCACCTCGCATTTCGCCAGGACGGTGCTGACTGGCAACTATGGATCACCCGCTCCGACAAGCCGTTGCCGTGCAGACTCGTCATCACAACCACGGACGACGATAGCAGACCCGAATACAGCGCGACTTACCGCTGGAATCTGAAGCCGACAATCAGGGCGTCTGACTTTACGTTCAAGCCTGGCAAGGGCGACGTGTCGATTCCGTTCAGGAAGGTCAGCGACGAGGTGGCGAAATGATCACGACAACATCGCAAATCTCTCTATTCATGGCTGTGACGGTTGCAATCGGGCTCGCATCGGTTGACGCAACGGCCGGTCCGCACGGTAGGAGTGAGGCAAGGGCATCCGTCAATCGTCCGAATGCCCCCGCGGGAAATGCCGTCAACCGCAACTCCGGAAATACCAACGTCAACGCGGGCAACCGGGTGGGCAACAAAACGACAGTGAACAATAACCGGAACGTCAATGTGAATAACAACCGGAACGTCAACGTGAATAGCAACCGCGACGTCGATATCAACGTGGAAGGGCACGGGCGCTACGGTTACGACGATCACTACCATCCGGTTGCCACCGCAGCGGCCGTCACCGCGACTGTAGCCGTCACGTCCGCCGTGGTGGGATCGATCGTCCACGCCAACGACCTTCCTCCTAGCTGCGTGCAGGTAATGCGGGGCAACGCCGCGTATATGCAGTGTGGTTCGACCTGGTATCAGCCTCAATACCAGGGCAGTAGTGTGACTTACGTGGTGGTCAATGCGCCTTGAGGCGCGGCCCTCAAAGTAGCCGGATGATGATGTGGAGTGAGCGACCCGGGAAAAAGCGCGTCCTCTACACACAAATGGGGAAGAACGGGGGCATGAACTACAGCAAAGGCAAGCAATTGGATCAGGCGGACGGCACAGTCACATTTAACCGGTCGACACTGAACGACATTGCGTTGGGTAAGCTCAAGCTCGGCAATCTCGCGGAAAGCGGCGACGTTCAAATTGACGGAGACAAGGCGAAATTCAAGGAAATGTTGGGCAACTTCGACAAGTTCTACTTCTGGTTCACTATTGCTGCGCCTTGATGAATCTCTGCGGACGGCTTGATCCTTGCAGCGCGAGGAGGGGGCCTTTCCAGCAGACGGTCTAAGTTTGATAACAAGCTCAACGGAGGTTGCCATGCAAAGACGTGATTTTCTGCGGGTTGCAGCTGTCGCGGGTTTTTCGTTCACCGTTTGTTTGACGACGATGAGTCATGCCGCGACCAGCGAGACCAACTCGGCGAAGCGGCGATCGATCGACGCGAAGGTTCAAGGCACTATTTCGCGACTTTATTCGACCGTTAAGGGTTCGAGGGAGCTTGTCGCAAAAGCAAGCGGTGTGCTCGTGTTCCCCTCCGTACTTCAGGCCGGCTTCGTCGTGGGTGGTCAATATGGGGAGGGCGCCCTGCGCGTAGGCGGAAAGTCGGTCGGTTACTACAGCACGATATCGGGATCATTTGGCTTCCAGGCCGGCGCGCAATCGAAGGCCATTATTTTCCTCTTCATGACACGCGAATCCCTGGATAGCTTTCGGAACGCCAAAGGATGGTCAGCCGGAGGTGAAGGATCGGTCGCGCTCGTGAAAGCGGGGGCGAACGGAGCGATTGATACGACCACGGCGACTGCGCCGGTCGAAGTGATTGTGTTGACGAACGCGGGTTTGATGGGTGACGTTTCGCTCTCGGGAACCAAGGTGTCGCGGCTGAAAATTTGAAAGCAAGACGCCCCGAATCGAATTTCGCTTGCCAAGGGGGTTCGCAACCTCCCGTTGCGTTTGCCGCCAATTGGTTTGGGCGTGTGCACGATCGATTCTCTGGGCGCGATATTGATGCGCCCTCGGACGGAGGTTTGGCAACTGTGAAGGGCAGGTGGTTCGGCAGCCGCCGATCGCCGGCAGGTAATCAGCGGCCGAGATGGAATGGACACCGCCACTTCCCCGGAGGGAGGGCGGTGTCCATTCCATCTCGGCCACAAGCAGACGTCCGTGTCCACCGCGACTTTGACGTTTGGACGTCTCCCGTACCTTCCAAAGCGGACGGCCCCTGCGATATGGTGAAAGAACCGATGTCGACCGGAGCAGTCACACTGGCCGCCGTCAGAGATACGTCAGGTCGACGAGCGCAGTTCCCGCCACACGGAGATGATGGTCTCGACGACCGATATCTTCAGCAAGATCAGGGCGATTTCAGTCACTACACTGGCACGTTCTGCGTGGATTAGAAGGCAGTGCACGTCAAGGTCGTTGCGGTCATCCGATCAACGGCAGCTGGATCAATCCGTGCGCCCGTCATCACACAAGTGCGGAAGAATCGCCCGTCCATAACGAGGCAAATAGACACCACACAGCAGTCATCGTGCGCGAACGCCCGCAAACGGTAATACGCAGCCGCCGAATACGATGCAGATGACAAATAGGATTGCGATCGCGCTGGCCTCGACAACGGGGGCAGCGTGTAACCAGGCTTAAAGCAATCTGATGATGATGCTGAGAAAAACGAAGCTACCCGAACAGGCCATGACCAGCGCTATAAAGAAGGTAGGGCGCCAGACGCTGATGCTTTGACGCTCCCTCAGGCTTGAGATAGTTGTCCAGTATTCGATCGTGCCGAGTGCCATTGACACCGTCCCAATCCCGGTGAGGAACAGGCCGATAACGCGAGGACTGTGCGGGTGAGCCAGATGGATACCGGCATCGGTAAAGCCCTGAAGCACCTTGTAGATAGTAAAGCCGAAACTGATCATCGATAGCCCGGTGCGAATCCACGCCATCAACGTACGGTCGGCGGCCATTAGCGTGCGATTTGCCGCAAGGTCGGTGCGATCGCCTGCTAACTGGTCCGACGTTCGCGCTGGTGCCCGAGCCACGCCATACTCCGGATGTGTTTGATGTCCCGGCAATGCAGCGTGAAATCCCGGGGCTACAATATGGGCCGCGCTGTAAGAAATGAGCCCGACGCACACGCTGCGGGAAGATTCAAGCAGCACGATTCGAAGGTCCGTCTGGAACTAACGAATCGACGCGTTTCACGCATCAACCTCAATTTAGTTCACGGCAACTACGATTGCGAGAATTTCTCCTCCCTGAATTGCAACGCCTACGCAATTTTGTCAAAGAGTGTGCCGGGAATTCTAGGCGCCCCATTGCCTCCCCGCGGATGTGCATGTAAGAGTATATTTAAAACGATCGGTCTGCCACATTTGACCGATGCTTTATGGTCGGAGAAGACGGGTAGGGGTAAGGATTCGTGCGATTTTGCGTAACATCGCCCGGCAAGCCTTGTTGCTCAAGGCTGTTAGCGGGACGGTAAGGCTTCGCTATCTGTCCCAATTGAAGCAGTCTGAACCGCCCCGGATTTGGTGGAGGCTCCAACTCTTGAGAGAATGGAGCTATGAACAAGTCGAACAAGTTTTCTGCTGAAGTCCGCGAACGTGCTGTGCGCATGGTGCAAGAGCATCGGGGCGAGTATGCCTCACAGTGGGCAGCGATTGAATCCATCGCCCCCAAGATCGGCTGTACGAGCCAGACGCTGCTGGGATGGGTCAAGCGAGAAGAAGTTGATAGCGGTGAGCGTGAGGGTGTCACCACGTCGGAACGTGAACGCCTCAAGGCACTGGAGCGTGAGGTTAAGGAACTGCGCCGTGCCAATGAGATTCTGAAGCTGGCGAGCGCATTTTTCGCCCAGGCGGAACTCGACCGCCGCCTGAAGTCCTGAAGGCCTTTATCGACCAGCATCGCGACACCTTCGGGGTCGAGTCGATCTGCAAGGTCTTGCGGATTGCCCCGTCGGGCTATCGGCGTCATGCCGCACAGCTTCGCGATCCGTCGCGGCGCTGTGCCCGAGCGAAACGCGATGAGTTTCTGAGTCCAGAAATCAAGCGAGTCTGGCAGGCCAACATGCAGGTCTACGGCGCGGATAAAGTCTGGAAGCAGTTGAACCGGGAGGGTATTGCGGTGGCACGTTGCAGCGTCGAGCGGCTGATGAAGCAACAGGGTTTGCGCGGTGTGAGGCGTGGAAAGCGAGTTCGCACGACTATCCCCGATGTATCGGCTCCACGCCCGCTCGACCGGGTCAACCGTCAGTTCAAGGCTGACCGGCCGAACCAGCTCTGGGTGTCGGATTTCACGTACGTCTCGACGTGGCAGGGCTGGCTCTATGTCGCATTTGTGATCGACGTGTTCGCTCGGCGCATTGTCGGCTGGCGCGTCAGCTCGTCGATGACCACGGACTTCGTTCTGGATGCACTTGAACAGGCGCTGTACGCTCGACGGCCGGACAATGACGGAACACTGATCCATCACTCCGATAGAGGTTCGCAATACGTCAGCATTCGCTACAGCGAACGGCTGACCGAAGCAGGCATCGAGCCGTCGGTTGGCAGCCGAGGCGACAGCTACGATAACGCGCTGGCTGAAACGATCAACGGCCTGTACAAGGCCGAACTGATTCATCGTCGTGCGCCGTGGAAAACGCGTGAGTCTGTCGAGCTGGCGACGCTGGAATGGGTCGCGTGGTTCAACCACCATCGGCTGATGGAACCTCTCGGCTATATCCCGCCCGCTGAAGCTGAGGCAAACTACTACCGGCAATTCAGCAATACCATCGCTGTGCCGGCATCAACTTAAACCAACCAGCCTCCACGATTCCCGGGGCGGTTCAGTCTGGAAATATCACCCGCAGCGCCAAGCCCCGCTTGACGGGATGTTGTACCAATCAAAGTTATCTTTAACTGGGACGAACATCCCTCTGATACGCATTTTCACACTAATCCTTACGCCTACCCAAGACGTCGGGAAATGCCCGGTGCGCCAAACCGGGGTTCGCGTAGCGCGTTTAAATTGTAATGAAGCAAATTGCGGTTGCATTCTCGAAACAAGATTACTTAAATATCAATCACGTTTGTATTGCGGCGGACGCTCTTCGCATAACATGCCGACTGACATGTAGCCATAAGATTCAAGGCGCAAATCGAACAGCGGTGGGCGAGCATCACCTGTACCAATGAGCTAGGTATTCCGTCTGTCTGTCAAGTCGTTGCATAAAGCGCCTGACCCTGCGTATCTACTAGCTAGCATCGTAAATGTCGTTTCCATGCTCGCTGATTCCAGGCAAAGTGCTTCGGCCGCCGGTGCTGTGCTGGCGCGGCACCAGGCAAACCGCCGCTGCAAACTAGCGACTGCGGTCGCGTTGAGGACAGTCGCTCAGTTCGGCAGCGCGTACGCTCGCCGTTATGAGCCACACGCCAGATGTGCTAAGCAGGCGCTATCCAGGATCTTCATCGGTCAACTGCCGGGTCATGTCTTTGTCGCGGGAACGCTATAGGGGTATGAGGCGATGAAATTGCCCGTCGGGGCAAGCTGAATAGAGCGATGATCAAGTTCTGCGCTTGCTGTGGGCTATTCCTGAAAACTGGCTGCCGTAGTGGGTAAGGTGCCTTGCTCGTTCACAACAGCAACGCCGAACGTTGTCTAGGAATATTGATATGAACAAAGTAATATCAGAGCCGCAGGACCTTAGTGATGAATATCCGGCGCTGCACGGAATGGCGTGGATCCCCGGAGGGACATTCCTGATGGGTTCCAACGACCACTATCCGGAAGAGGCGCCGGCGCATCGCGCAAGCGTGAAAGGATTCTGGATCGACCGGCACACAGTGACGAACGCAGATTTCCAGCGCTTTGTCGACGCCACGGGCCATGTGACTTTGGCTGAGCGGCCAGCAAACCCCGCCGACTATCCCGGGGCCAAACCGGAGATGCTCGCCCCTTCGTCCGTCACTTTCGCAAAAGCTGCACGCCGCGTTTCGCTTAACGACCACTACAACTGGTGGGTCTATACACCAGGCGCCGACTGGCGGCACCCGCGCGGCCCAACAAGCTCGCTCGAAGGGCTCAAAAATCACCCCGTGGTCCACGTCGCATTCGAGGACGTGCAGGCGTATGCCAAGTGGGCTGGCAAGGAGATACCGACCGAAGCCGAATGGGAATTTGCGGCACGCGGCGGCCTCGACGGTGCAGAGTATGTATTCGGCGACGAACTGACGCCAGATGGAAAGTCCGTGATGAACACCTGGCAGGGTGAGTTTCCGTGGCAAAACCTGGTGGAGGACGGCTACGAATGGACCGCACCGGTCGGCTCCTTCCCGCCGAACGGTTACGGCCTTTACGACATGACAGGTAACGTCTGGGAATGGACTGTCGACTGGTACCAGGATCATGGCAAGAGCAGCAGTCGGCCCTGCTGCACAGTCGATAACCCTCGCGGAGGAACCGCGGAGAACAGCATCGATCCCCGTCTCGCCGGGATAAAAATTCCGCGCAAGGTCATGAAGGGCGGCTCATTCCTGTGCGCGCCAAACTACTGCCGTCGCTACCGACCGGCCGCGCGTATGCCCCAGCCGATCGACACCTCGATCTGTCACCTGGGCTTTCGCTGCGTCCGGCGAAATGAGCCACCCATCTCCTCCGATCAAGCTGTGTGACATCAAAGGTACAGGGTGATATTGGGGGCTCGCCCTGTCTCAGGTTCAACCCGGCCCTCCATCAACCGGAGCGAGCACATGGCAAAGAAGAAGCAACCTAACATCCTGATACTCTGGGGAGACGACATCGGTCAGTCGAACCTGAGTATCTTTTCCAAGGGGATGATGGGATACCGGACTCCGAACATCGATCGCATCGCGGAAGAAGGCGTGCTGTTCACGGACTATTACGGTGAGCAAAGTTGCACGGCAGGGCGCGCGTCCTTCATCACCGGGCAATGCGGCTTGCGCACCGGGCTGACCAAGGTCGGCCTTCCGGGCGCACCGTTGGGAATGAGCGCTGAGGATCCGAACATTCCGGAGCTGCTGAAACCGCTGGGTTACGTTACGGGTCAGTTCGGCAAGAATCACTTCGGTGACCGCGACGAGCATCTGCCGACCATGCACGGTTTCGACGAGTTTTTCGGCAATCTTTATCACCTCAACGCTGAGGAAGAGCCCGAGCTTCCCGATTATCCTGACCCAAAGGAGTTTCCGGATTTCCACAAGAACTACGGTCCGCGCGGTGTGCTGCATTGCTGGTCCGATGGTAAAGGTGGGCAGAAGATTGAAAACACGGGCCCACTCACCAGGGAGCGGATGAAGACGATTGATACCGAGTTTCTCAAATCCGCCAAGGAATTCATCGGCAAGGCGCACAAGGACGACAAGCCATTTTTCCTATGGTTCAACACCTCGCACATGCACTTTCGCACGCATATCGAGGACCGCATTCGCGGCCAGGCGGGGCGCTGGCAATCGGAGTATCACGACTGCATGGTCGAGCACGACAAGCACATCGGCGAGATGCTTGCCCTGCTCGACGAACTCGGCATTGCTGATGACACGTTGGTGATGTACAGCACGGACAACGGTCCACACATGAACTCGTGGCCGGACGCGGCCATGACGCCGTTCCGCAATGAGAAGAACTCAATGTGGGAAGGCGCGTACCGCGTGCCTGCGATGGCGCGCTGGCCGGGTGTGATCAAGCCCGGCACAATCTGCAACGATATTGTGAGCCACCTTGACTGGTTGCCCACCATTGTCGAAGCGGCGGGCGATCCAGACATCAAGGAAAAGCTGCTGAAAGGGCACGAGGCGAACGGTAAGAAATTCAAAATCCACCTTGATGGCTTCAGCCTCATCCCCTATTTGAGCGGTAAAGCACCGCACCATGTCAGAAAGGGCTTCTTCTACTTTACTGACGACGGCGATCTCGCCTGCCTGCGCTTCGATAACTGGAAGGTTGCGTTCATGGAGCAACGCTGTGTGGGCACCATGCAGATCTGGGCCGAGCCGATGGTGACACTACGCGTACCCAAGATATTCAATCTGCGAACCGATCCCTACGAACGCGCCGATATTACGTCTAACACCTACTACGATTGGCTGCTAGATCACGTCTTCATCCTGGTGCCCGCGCAAGCTGGCGTAGCCGAGTTCCTCCAGACCTTCAAGGAGTTCCCGCCACGCCAGAAGGCAGCAAGCTTCGGGGTCGATCAGGTGATGGAGAAAATGACCGCCGCAGCCGCAGGCGGAGATTGACGGCGGTTATCCTGCTTTGGCATACGAGGGCGGTCGAGCACTGACAGAGTGAACGAACTCAGTCATGACTTGACCGCCTGCTCAATGCTAGTTCACGGCTGAACAGAATATCTAGAAAGCAAGATGTCGTATTCGATGGACGCCATTTCGCTCCGCCTGCCTGAACCCGGACCGACGGCGCAAGCTGAGGGGACGCGGTGACTCAATGGACTTGAAGCATCTTACGCTACTCGGACTTCAGATCGCGGTCCTCGGCACCGTGTTCGGCTTTGGGTTGAGCACAACCCTTGCGGACCTGCTGTACGTCGTGCGTCGACCCGCTTTATTGGTTCGTTCGCTGCTTTCCGTGCTGGTCATCATGCCGATTCTCGCCGTCTCGCTGGTCGAGTTTCTCAATCTCAGGACCGAGGTCGAGGCGACGTTAATCTGCCTGGCGATTTCACCCGTACCGCCGCTATTACCGAAAAAGCAACGCAAAGCGGGCGGCCTGCAGTCATTCGGATTGGGACTGATGGTCATCCTGTTGTTGGCCGCGATTCCTGCGATTCCACTTTCCGTTCACCTTCTGGAATTTTTCTTTGCTCGTCCTTTTGTGGTCGGCACAGGCGCCATTGCCCGCGTCGTGTTGTCAATGGCCCTGCTCCCGTTGGCTATGGGGTTGATGGTTCGCGCGGTGTTTCCACGAATCGCCATGTGGCTCGCGGAGCCATTGGCCGTTGCGGCGAATGGACTGCTTTTGCTAGGGGCATTGGTACTGCTCGCTGGAAGCCTGACCACGATTTGGTCAGCCACTGGCCAACGCGCCGTGATCGGGATAGTCAGCTTCGTCATTCTGGGATTGCTGATAGGCCATCTGATGGGCGGCCCTGAGACGGAAAACCGTGCGGTGCTTGCGTTAGGCACCGCCTGCCGTCATCCCGCAATAGCGCTCGCCATCGCCACAATCAACTTTCCCGATACACAGATAATTGGCGTCATCCTCCTGTATCTGATTGTGAGTGCCATTGTCTGCATACCCTACGTCGCCTGGCAGCGCAGTCGATTAATTGCTGCACGTCCCGATTGATCTCCGTTGTATAGAGCCACTCCCTATAACGCGTTCCTCAACTCGGGAGGTACCGGAAGATGAGTAGTGAGATCGAGGCGTTCCTTGCTGCACTTGTCCTTGCCGGTGTCTTTATTGCAGGCAACCTGTCCCATTCGGCAGCGACGGAAGAGCGGCTATGGGCGAGCCGCCGCTACGTCTCCTCGGCAGCGGGTATTTCGGTTGCTTATGTTTTCATCGATGTTTTACCGGAACTCGAATTTCAACGCCGCATCGTGGTTCACTCGACCGGCGGCGCTGATCTTTTGTTCGCTGAGCAGCGCATCTATCTGCTGGCGTTAGCCTCGTTTGTTGTGTTCTACGGACTCGAACACATGGTGCTGGTCACGCGAGAGCGAGTGTCCGCGAAGGTGGCGCGAAAGGCGGACGCAGCCTACATAACACAGCTCACGGGCTATATCGCGTATAGCGCGTTGATTGGCTATTTGCTGGTTGAGCGTGCGGATCGGGGTACATTGCCGCTTGCGATCTATACCTTCGCGATGGCAGTCCATTTTCTTGTTGTTGATCACGCGCTCTATGAGGAACATAAGGACAGGTATGCACCGCGCGGGCGTTGGCTGCTTGCAGTGAGCATCGTCGTCGGGTGGTTCATCGCAACCGAAATGCCAATCTCGGAACTGCAAATAGCGCGACTCTTCGCGGTCCTTGCTGGCGGTGTTGTCATCACGAGTTTACGCGCCGAACTACCCGACGACAGGGATGGCCGTTTCTGGCCGTTCTGCCTGAGCGCTCTGGGCTTCGCTGGCGTACTGATTTTCGCGTGAAGCCGTATCTCAATCACAGCGGGGAATGAATCCGATCTTCGATCCACCAGCGTCGGGCAATCGACAGCAAGCTACGGGCATGCGACCTGACAAAGCTGCGAGTACGCGATGTCTGCGCCGCGGGCCACAGTGAGGCAGCAGAAGACGCAGCGGCCGGTGCAGTTCGAAATCACCGAGCAGACCCGCGAAAGCGTGGAAGTTTGGATCAAGGCGGCAGGGCTCTCGCCTTCGGAATTTCTGTTTCCGGGCCGGATTCATGCATCACCCCATCTTTCAACGCGTCAGTACGCGCGACTCGTGCATCGGTGGGTTCGGTCGATTGGACTTGACGACACGGCATACGGCACTCACACGATGCGCCGAACCAGAGCATCGCTGATCTATCGCCGTACAAGAAACCTACAGGCGGTACAGTTTACTCGGTCATACGCAACTTGAAAGTACACGGCGATACCTCGGCATCGAAGTCGACGATGCGCTCGAGATGGCAGAACAGACCGAGGTTTGAGCCACGGTCGGCCGGACAGTAGTCGGTCGTTGTCCGACCAACAGGTGTCATCCACGGACCGTGCAATGAGTACTGGAGTCGCGCCAGAACCGGTCTTAAGAAAACGCGCGTCGCCACTAATTGGCGACGCGTGACTCTAAGAGTTCTTCGCAAATTTCGGTTACCTTTGCGTCAACGCCAATCAAAATCTCGAGAATGAGGAGGCGAGCGCGGTCGGCGCCGAATACGAGGGCATAGACCTATCGATGGGAACGGAATCCGTCATAACGGTATGCACTACGCTTGTCCGAGCTTTTCGCTCGTCGAGCGTCAGGCGATGTTCCGCGGTCAGAAAACAGAAACGAAGGTTGAAATCGGCTACGACTCTGCTGATAACAGCAGAATTCAACTGCATGGCCTAGGGGAGCCAATATCTTGTCCGCTTTCAGAACGCGTAATCGAAAAGCTCCACGGGCTGACATACCGAGAACAGAAACTGTATAAAGACCTCAATGCGACTGCTGGGGGCATGGCAGAAGAAGCAGGCGAGGCTGAACGGGCGATGACAGACTACAACATTGCGAAGATCGCAAAAAATGCGGTCTCGCAGACAACAGCAGCACTGCGTGATGCAGGCATAACGAAGCCGGACATCAGCGATATGGACGAAATGCGCCACCTTGAACGCTCTGTTGACACAGCGTCGGGGGTGACACCTGGCGCTGTTGAAGCTTGTCCAACGGGAAGTCGCAAAAAGATAGGCGCATCGTTCAAGCGGCGCGTTGAGAAAGCTCAGCAAAAAGTAAGCAGTGAAAATCAGAAACCGGAAGCCAAGTATGACGAAGAAGGAGACGCCTATCATGATTCCGTCAGCCCGGGTAATGATATCGCGGCCGTTGCTGGCTGGGTGACCGCAAAAGATCTTCGTGAAAAGCGCGCGCGCGAGTTGCTCGCGGCAATGGATATATAGGAGCGCAAGATGACTATCAAGGAATCTTTGAGAAATTTAGTATCGGACAAAAAATCGATCCAATTACAGCCGGTGAGGCAGTGTGTCGATGCAGTGGATGCTCGCTACTACAGTGGCGATGACCTCCTGCTCGAATACAGGAGCAACCCGCTGATCTCTGCGTTGGGGCCTATCTGGGATAAGTTGTCGGTTTTGAAGGCGCTCAACGTTCCCGTTGCATTTTCCGAGAGCGAACGGATGAAGTGCGAAGAATACCGCTTGCACGCGATTGGGCGACTTTCGCGCTTAGTCGTGGCACTTCCCGCTCACCTTGACGTCGTGGGTACAGTTCAAATCATTGTTCGCCAGCATTATGTTGGGGAGGAGATGCGAACCGATTGCACTCAAGGAATTCAAGACCGCTATAGGGACAGTCAAGAAGGTCTTCTCTCTCCGATCTACCCGCACCAGCGCTCTCATGCATATTGTGCCGGAATCTTTGGACTTTCTGGAAGCGGTAAAACCACTACATTGGATTCTGCGCTGCGTCTCTTTCCTAAAGTGATCCTCCACAAAAACTTTGGTGTTACTCAAGTTGTATGGATAAAGGTTGACTGCCCGAAGAGTGCCAGTCTCAAAGACACACTCAAGCTACTTATCTTGACATTTGACAACCTGCTCGGGACGGACTACACGAAGGAAGTAGGACAAAGGGCTACGTTGGCAGACTATGCGAATAAACTCCATCGCATCACACAA
The DNA here is from genome assembly GCF_046027215.1 of Paraburkholderia fungorum. Taxonomy (GTDB): domain Bacteria; phylum Pseudomonadota; class Gammaproteobacteria; order Burkholderiales; family Burkholderiaceae; genus Paraburkholderia; species Paraburkholderia fungorum_D. Next base: position 797,385 of record NZ_JAQQEN010000002.1, read on the forward strand.
CGACATCATACCGGTCTCATTGTTCTCGATGAGATGCAGAACGCATTGCATGCGGTGTCAAAGAATGACCCGCTATTTGACTATTTTGTCAATCTTACCAATGTAGTAGGTATCCCCGTCATCGTGAGCGGAACCCCGAAGGCGGCTCAACTTTTTCGGAAGACGCTGCGTTCGGCTCGGCGCATTAGCAGCCAGGGTGTTACCACTTGGAACGGGATGAGGAATGAGGACGACTGGACACGGTTCTGTAATCAGCTTGAGAAATATCAGTGGCTTGCCGATGCAGTGACCTTGCCCCTGTTTCACGAATCCCATAGCTGAGGGAGTTATGCGGCTTCGCCCTGCTGAGCCGCGAACCAGTTTTGCTCGAATGTCATGGGGCTGACGTAGTCGAGCGTTGAGTGTAGCCGGCGCGAATTATAGAAGCCAAGCCAGTCGATGATTTCATCCATCGCCGCACGCCGTGTTGCGAAGTGCCGGCCGTGCAGGCGGGCAACCTTCAGCGAACCCCACAGACTTTCCGTCGGGGCATTATCCCAGCAGTCGCCGCGTCGGCTCATCGACGAGCGCATGCCGTAAGCCTTCAGCGTGTCCTGGAACAGGCCGCTGCAATACTGGCTACCCCGGTCGCTGTGCAGGATGACGCCGGCCTGTGGGCGGCGTCGGAACCACGCCATGCGCAGCGCGTCGGTGACCAGCTCAGCTTTCATGTGCGGTTGCATCGACCAGCCCACCACCTGCCGACTAAACAGGTCGATGATGACAGCCAGATAGACCCAGCCTTCGGCCGTTGCACAGTACGTGATATCGGTGGTCCAGACCTGGTTGGGCGCCGTAGCGGTGAAGTTGCGCTCCAGTAAGTTCGGCGCAACTGGCAGGTTGTGATTCGAGTTCGTCGTCGCGATGTACTTGCGCTTGTGCCGTGCACGATCCAAGCTGTGCCGCCCGTGCGTGTCACGGGCTCTGCCATCCTTGAAAAAGTAGGGTTTCGATTTTCGGTGAGGGATAACAAGCGCTGGTCGGAACTGCTTTGTCGATTGGTTGAATCACGCGCAACCTACTTCGAGCGCGTTCTCTCTTGGTTTCGTGAACTGCCGACGTCTGAGATGCCGCGAAATAGCGTGGAATTCGAAAGGCTTGTGCGTTGCTCTTGGGCGAGGCTTACTGATGAGCAAAAGTCTCAGTTTAAAACATATTTCGACCGTTGACTCGGACGGTCATGGGGGTACGGCGGACACGGTACGCAGGACTGTTGCGTCGCAGCAATAAGACGATGTATTTTTTATGTGAACCCAATTTTCGTTGCCTTTCTCCGTGGGCTTGCCGCAGACTTTGTGCTCCTGAACGGCGTCGATAATTCGCGACCGGGAAAGATCCTGCAGACATTGCATCGCACTGGGGACGCGAGCATTCACGACTGTGTGGGCATTACAGAGGACTTTTCCTGCACACTTTGTTGTGCGTCCATATGCGTACGACCGTTCCGGGAAGCCGACTTGAATGTCACTGTGTCATTAAACATATGACACTGATGCTCTCGCGAAATGACCATGCCGGTCGGAGAATGATTCCAGCGCGGCACTGGCCGTATTCAACGGAGCGGAGATCATGTTTGCGATCATGGGTGTGACAGGGCAGGTCGGCGGCGCGGCGGCGCGCGCCTTATTGGACGCGGGGCAGGCGGTGCGCGCGGTTCTGCGTGACAAAAGCAGGGCGGCGGAGTGGACGGAACGCGGCGCTGAAGTGTCGATTGCCTCGTTTGAAGACGCAGACGCACTGGCGGCCGCCTTCAGCGGCACCGCGGGCGTTTTTGTGATGGTGGCGCCGAATTTCGCGCCGCAGCCGGGCTATCCGAATGCGCACGCCGCGGTGGCGGTCCTGAAAGAGGCGCTGACGAAGGCGAGACCGGAGCGTGTCGTGGCCCTGTCGTCGATTGGTGGCCAGCGTGAGTCGGGTCTTGGACTCATTACGCAAGTCCACATTCTCGAACAGGCGCTTGTGGACCTGCCGATTCCCACGGCGATTCTGCGGCCCGCGTGGTTCATGGAAAACTCGCTGTGGGATATCGCGCCGGCCCGCGAAACGGGCGTGATGCCCAGCTTTCTGCAGCCGCTCGATCGCGCGTATCCGATGGTCGCGACTGCTGATATTGGCCGCGTGATCGCCGGCACGCTTGCCCAGTCGTGGCAAGGGCGCCGTGTGATCGAGATCGAAGGACCGCACTGCTACACGCAGAACGAGATTGCGGCGCTGCTTGGCGGCGTGCTCGGGCGTTCGGTGAAGGCTCAGGCGGTGCCGCGCGATCAGTGGGAGGCGCTGTTCCAGGCGCAAGGCACGTCGTGGCCCGCGCCGCGCATCGAAATGATCGACAGCTTCAATTCAGGGTGGATCGAATTCGAAGACGGAGCGAACGAACGGGTGGTCGGCACGACCGGTTATCAGGCGGTGTTGGCCGAACTGGTCAAACGCGCGGGGTAAGCGGATGGCGGGCTGGCAGGGGGAGTTGGCGGCGAGGGCGTTCGTGATCCGAATTTCAGCGCGCAGATTGCAATAGTCCCATTTTGGGACTAAAACAGCGCCTTATGCGAATCGTTGCTAAAAAGAATCTGCTTTCGTTCATCGAAGAACACACCCAGGCCAATGAGGAACGCGGACAGGCGGTAAGCTCGGCACGCGCGTCCCGTGTCAGGACTAATCAAAAAATCGACTGCCCCGTATATGTAGTCAGCCATTCAAGCGCTAGCACCCCAGCGAGTGAGTTGCCATTGCTATCGAGCCCCGGCGACCACACGCAGACTGCCATTTCGCCCGGCAGCACGGCGACGATCCCGCCGCCCACGCCGCTTTTCGCCGGCAAACCAACGCGATAGACGAAATCGCCCGCCGCGTCATACGTGCCGCAGGTCAACATCAGCGCGGAAAGCCGTTTAGCGGAACTGACGTCGAGAATCCGCTCGCCGGTGGCGGGCACCACGCCGTGGTTGGTCAGAAATAACGCGGCCTTCGCCAGTTCGACACAACTCATCGAAATCGCGCACTGGCGGCAATACGCGTCGACCACCACTTCCGGCGGCATCTCCATGTTGCCGAAACTGGCCATGAAGTGCGCCATCGCGCGGTTGCGATGCGCGTGCTGCAATTCCGATTGCGCGACACGCAGATCGTAGTCGATGCCCGTTTCGCCGGTCAGGCGGCGCATAAATTCGACCAGCGCCGTCTCGGCCTGCACGAAGCGCCGGCACAGCACGTCGGTGACAACCAGCGCGCCCGCATTGATGAACGGATTGCGCGGCTTGCCCTGTTCGGCTTCGAGCTGGACCAGCGAGTTGAACGCGTTGCCGGACGGCTCGCGCCCCACACGCTGCCACAACGCGTCGCCAAGCAGCCGGAACGCCATGGTGCAGGCGAACAGTTTGGAGATACTCTGAATGGAAAAGCGCGTGTCAGCGGCGCCGGTGCGGAACACCTCGCCGGCGGCCGTGACGATCGCCATGCCGAAGCTCGCGGCGGGGATTTTCGCCAGTTCCGGAATGTAATCGGCGACCTTGCCGGTGCCCAGATAGGGCTGAAGATCGTGATGGATCTGTTCGAGAATGGATGAATAGTTCATTGGGCTCGGACCGTTGAAGCCGCGATTCTACTGGCAAGCTGGCGTGCATTGTCTGCGCGGGCCGTCATACCGGCCGCGAACGCGCGCATGCGCCTCCTATGCTAATCTTGCTGCCTTTCCACCTGCAACCGGGCAAAACGGACATCGATGATGGAAGCCTTTGATCCGGATGGCGTCGAACGTCCGGTCTTCGTGGTCCATGAAAGCCACGCCGCACTCGACGAGCCATGGCGCGCCTATCGCCGCGCGCGGCTGATTCATGTGAGCGCCGGCGTGCTGACCGTGCGTACCGAAACCGGCCGCTGGGTCGTGCCGTCCGGTCACGCCGTCTGGATCATGGCGAACGTGCTGCATTGCCTGGCCGCGACGGAATCCGTGCAGATCTATTCATTGCATGCCGATGCAAACGCCGCACCATTGCCGGCGCAAAGCGGGGCGGTCGTGGTCGACGGGTTGGTTGAAGCCTTGCTGATCGCGGTGGCTGATCTGCCACGCGAAGAACCGCTGGATGAGCCCTCCGGCCGGCTTGTGCAGGTTCTGCTCGACCGCTTGCCGGGTTTGCCGGCCGCACCGCTATCACTGAACTGGCCGAACGATCCGCGCGCGCAGCGGATTGCCGAAGCGTTGAACGCCAACCCGGCGGAACCGGCAGTGCTCGAAGATCTGGCTGCGGCCGCCGGCGTGACAGCCCGGACCGCGGCGCGCCTGTTCGTCAAGGAGACCGGGCAGACCTTCGGCCAGTGGCGCCAGCAATTGCGACTGCTGGTGGCGCTGGAGCGCCTTGGCGCCGGCGTCAGCGTCACGCAGGTAGCGCTTGAAGTCGGCTACAGCGATGTATCGTCGTTTATCGCAGTGTTTCGCGACGCCTTCGGCGACACACCCGCGCGTTATTTCCGCTAACGCAACCCGCTAACGCAACCCGCTAACGCAACCCGCTAACGCAACCCGCTAACGCAACCGCTAGTGCGCGCCCGCCGCGCTCGGGCCGCCGCCGCCCTTGGCCGGCCGCGTAATCCAGATCAGCGGAATGATCAGGATAAAAATGATCGCCGATATAAAGAAGATGTCGTTCAGGCCCATCATCGCGGCCTGCGTGTTCACGGTGAAATCGAACAACGCATGCGCCGATTGCGTATTCAGATGCAGCAGCGACTGGGTCGAATCCATCTGCTGATTGAAAATCGGATTGTTGACGCTGGCCTGTTCGGTGAGCCGCTGGTGATGCAGCACCGTGCGGTTATTCCACTCGTTGCCGGCAACCGAGGTGCCGACCGCGCCGCAGAACACCCGCGCGAAATTCGACAGACCCGCGGCGGCTGGAATCTTGTTCGGCGGCTGACCGGACAGAATGATCGCGGTTAGCGGCACGAAGAACAATGCCATCGGGATGCCTTGCAGCAGGGTGGGGAGCACGAGGTGCCACGTGTCGATTTCGATCACGTACCTCGAGCGCATGTAAAACACGATCGCGAAGCCGATAAACGCGAGCGTGGCGATGACGCGCGCATCCGAGCGCGGCAGTACGCGGCCCATCACTGGCGCGAGGATGACCGCGAAGATGCCGAGCGGTGCGGTCACGAGACCCGCATCCACCGAACGGTAGTTCAGGTACTCCTGCATCCACTGCGGCAGCAGCACCAGGTTGCCGAAGAACACGCCATATGCGATTGAAATGGCAATCGTGCCGCCGAGAAAGTTGCGCTGCTGGAAGAGCCGCAAATCGACGATCGGATTCTCTTCGGTCAACTCCCAGACGAGAAAAAACGCAAAGCTGATGAGCGCCGTGATGCCCAGAATCACGATCACCGGCGAGGAAAACCAGTCGAGGTCCTTGCCCTTGTCGAGCATGATCTGCAGCGAGGCGACCCAGGTAATCAGCAGACCGAGACCGACGACGTCGATAGGCGGTTTGCGGGTGGGCGACTCGCGGGTGCGGTAGATCATCCACGTCACGCCGGCCGCGAAAATGCCGACCGGAATGTTGATGTAGAAGATCCACGACCAGCTGTAGCTATCCGTGATCCAGCCGCCGAGCGCGGGGCCCGCAATCGGGCCGACGGTCGCCGTCATGGCCCATAGCGAGAGCGCGGTGGACGACTTCTCCTTTGGATACGAACCGAGCAGAATCGCCTGCGACAGCGGAATCAGCGGGCCGGCCACGGCGCCCTGGAGAATCCGCGCGAGCAGCAGGATCGGCAGTGTCGGCGCAATGCCGCACAGCCACGAAGCCAGCACGAACATCAGAATCGCGCCGACGAACAGTTTCACCTGGCCGAAGCGCTGCGTGAGCCAGCCGGTCAGCGGAATCGATACGGCATTGGCCGCGGCGAACACCGTGATGACCCAGGTGCCTTCATCGACCGAGACGCCCAGGTTGCCCGAAATGGTCGGAATCGCGACATTCGCAATCGACGTGTCGAGCACATTCATGAAGGTGGCGAGCGCCACGGCGATAGTTGCCAGAACCAGTTGGCCGCCCTTTAGCGGCGGCGGCGGCGGTGGTGCGGGCGGCGCAGCGGCGGGCGTGGAAGCGGGCTGACTCAAGCGATTCTCCGGACGTCGAGTGCTGCGGATGGTGGATGCACAAGCGCGTGATGCGTCAGTCGGTCGCAAAAGCATACCTGTATTCAGATGTTGACGTCGTCGGCGACCGCGGATCAGGCGGCAGGAGCAGAGTGACAGGCGGGACATGACTTCGCGAGTCCGTGCATCAGTTCCCTTCACAACAGGTTATGATCTGTAAATGGCGCTTACAGAGAATTCTTTGTATTTGTCCAATACATACGATAATCTGTAAATGTCATTTACAGATTATTCTCTGTAATCCGCACACGCACCACCGGAGCTTGTCCATGGACTATCCCGTCAAAACACCTGACCAATTGCGGCCGCTCCTGATGGGCTTCCGGACGGCAGCCGGGCTTACTCAGGCTCAAATGGCGGCCCGTCTGGGCGTCACCCAGCAGACCTACGCGCAATTGGAGGCCAGACCCGAGTCGGCCAGCATGGCGCGCCTCTTCAAGGCTTTGCGCCTTCTCAAGGTTCAGATAGTTCTGGCGCACCCCACCGGTGCTGCGCTCCCCGGCGGCAAGCTCAGCCGTCCGGCCGCTGCGCTATCGCCACCTCTCGCGAAGCGAGTCCAGCCGGCTGTGCGCAAGCGCCCCGTCAAATCGACAGCCGGGAGCGTTTCCCCCGCACCAGGAGCCGCGCCGGAGAAGCCGGTCAGATCAGGCTCTCCGAAGCCGAGGGAACCGGCACGCGCCGCCATCGGGGGCGTGGGTTCACGCGCCAGGAAGCGGGAGGACTGGTAAGCATGGGGCGCAGACCGCATAACAAAAGCCTGAACCTCTGGATGAATGGACTGCCGGTGGGCACCTGGGAGACCACCAGAGACGGCGAACGGCTGACGTACTTCGATAGCTGGATCCTCGACGATCAAGGTCGCCCGCTCTCGTTATCCCTGCCGTTCACCGCCGGGAATCCGCCCTACCGGGGAAAGATCGTCGCGGACTATTTCGACAACCTCCTGCCCGATAGCAAGCCGATCCGCGAGCGGATCGCCGGACGCTACAGGACGGGCGGAACCTCGCCGTTCGAGTTGCTCGCAATCCTGGGGAGGGACTGTGTCGGGGCTCTTCAGATGCTGCCTCCGGAAGCAGAGCCCACCGATCTGGAAACAATCCGCGGGCGGCCACTGGACGAAGCAGACATCGCCCGTTTGCTGCGGGAGGTCACTTCGCCGCCTCTACTCGGTCAGCACGAACCGATCGACGACCTGCGCTTGTCCATCGCCGGCGCACAGGAAAAGACCGCGCTTCTCTGGCACGACGGAAAATGGCTTCTCCCCGAAGGCAGCACGCCGACCACGCATATCCTGAAGCTCCCTCTCGGCCTCGTCGGGAACATGCGGGCGGACATGCGCACATCGGTCGAGAACGAGTGGCTGTGTTCGAAAATCGTGGCTGCCTACGGGTTACCTGTCGCCAACTGCGATATCGCCACGTTCGAGGACCAGAAGGTGCTTGTTGTCGAACGCTTTGATCGCAGGCTGTCGCGCGAAGGAACCTGGATCCTGCGGCTTCCACAGGAGGACATGTGCCAGGCAACCGCCACGTCCGCCGTGATGAAATACGAGTCTGAAGACGGCCCCGGGATCCAGCGGATCATGGAAGTTCTCGGCGGCTCTGACGAGGCCGAAACCGACCAGCGCAATTTCTTCATGACGCAGATTGTGTTCTGGTTACTGGCGGCTACAGACGGGCACGCCAAAAATTTCAGCATTGCGCACCTGCCTTTCGGGTCGTATCGCGCCACGCCGCTCTACGACGTCCTCTCCGCGCATCCCGTCATCGGCAATGGCGCGAACCAGTTGTCCACGCGCCGGGTGAAGCTGGCAATGGCTGTGCGCGGCAAGAACGCGCACTACCTGATCAACGAGATCCGACGGAGTCACTGGGTTTCTCAGGGCCAGCGGGTTGGGCTGGCACCGGAGAGCGTCGAGGCAATGATTGCGGCGCTCGCTGGCATGACCGAAGCAGTGATCGGGAAGGTCTCCTCGGAGTTGCCTGCCAACTTCCCGGAAGAGGTCTCCGAGCCGATCTTTGCAGGCCTGCTACGGCAAAGCCGGAAGTTGGCGGCCCAGTAGCAACAATGGCGACCCTCGAAGATTCTCACGCTGCTTGCGCCAGCTCGCATCGAGCTGAAATGGACGTCTTGCCTGATAGCGATCTGCTTGCCGACATCGCCGCCTTGCCTGGCACTCCGGAGTTGGCCCGTGTGGTCTCCATAGGCGGCATGCAGCTTTCCTATAGCATGTCGCCACGTGGGCAGAAACTCGAACCGATAGTCACAACAGCAAGGAAGCGGATATGGCCTGGGAAAAATTCGAACACGGCTGGCGGCGCGCGCCGCTGCAAGCGCCGGCTACGGGATTGATCGTGCTGATGCACGGCGTCGGCAGCAACGCGCAGGATCTGATGCCGCTCGCGGACATCTGGAGTGAGAATCTGCCCGACGTGGCGTTCACGTCGCTCGATGGCACCGACGCGTTCGACGGCGGCTTCGGCGGCCGTCAATGGTTCAGTTTGCGCGACATAAACGAAGGCAATCGGGACGCGCGCGTCGCGGCTGCCTATCCCGCATTGCGGCGCATGCTGGAAGCCGAACTGGCGCACCGGCAACTGGCTTTCGATCGCCTTGCGCTGGTGGGCTTTTCGCAAGGATCGATCATGGCGATGCATCACGTGGCGACGAGCGCGGAAGGCGCCGCGGTGGTGGTTGCGTATTCCGGGCGGCTCGCTTCGACGATCGTCGCGCAAAACGGCACGCCGCTCGTGCTGGCGCATGGCGAAGATGACGAAGTGATCCCGGTGCGGGAACTGGAGCATGCCGCCGACGCATTCAACGACGCCGGCTACACGGTCGACGCCTACGTTTTACCCGGCGTGGGCCATACGATCAACGCCGACGGTGTCGAACTGGGTAAGGAGGCGCTGGAGCGTGCGCTGGGCGCTTTGTCGCGCGACTGATACGGTCCCGATTGAAAGTGGGCCTAAAGAATGTGATCTGCTTGCCGTTATCTGGTCATTAGCATGAGAATCACCCCCGCCGCGCGGACTGCGCAACGCCGATAAGGCGTGACAAGCGGCTCGGGTGACCGGGGGCGCATTTTCCAGACTGCCCTGCAAGGGGCGGATAACGACACACCAGAGCCTTCTTATGGCCAGACCGACGCCGCATTACCCGCTTTTCAATCGACTCTTCCGTCACTCCGTGGCGGTGGATCTCGGCACGGCCAATACGCTTATCTATACCGACGACGGCGGCATTGTGCTGAATCAGCCGTCGGTCGTGTGCTTCCAGAAGGAGCCCGCCGCTGGGCGAAAACGCGTGGCGGCAGTGGGCGCCGAGGCGCGCCAGTTGCTCGGCCGCGTGCCGCGCAACCTCGAAGCGGTGCGGCCGATGCGCCACGGCGTGATCGCCAATTTTTCCGCCGCTGAGCACATGATCCGGCAATTTGTCGATATGGCGCGGCCGCGGCCGCTGTTTAGCCGGCGCGCCGCGTTCACGCTGTGCGTGCCGGCCGGGGCGACCCAGGTCGAGCGGCGCGCGATCAGGGAAGCGGCCGTCGCGGCCGGCGCATGGAAGGTGAGTCTGATTGGCGAATCGCTGGCGTCGGCGCTTGGCGCGGGTTTGCCGGTGTCGGAGGCGACGGGATCGATGGTGGTCGACATCGGCGGGGGTACCACGGAAGTCGGCGTGATCGCGTTGGGCGGCATGGCGTATAGCGGCTCGATTCGCGTGGGCGGCGACAGCTTCGACATGGCGATCGTCAATTACGTGCGCAACCTCTACGGCGTGCTGCTCGGCGAGCAAACCGCGGAGCACGTCAAAAAGAACATCGGCTCGGCGCTGCGCGATGTACCAATGGAGCAGATGAACGCAACCGGCCGCAGCGTCGACGACGGCCTGCCGCGCACGGTCGCCCTGAGCAACCACGATATTGCCGATGCGATCGACGGGCCGCTGCGTCAGGTAATCGGCGCCGTAAAACGCGCGCTCGAAACGGCGCCGGCTGAACTCGTGACGGATATTGCCGACAGCGGCATCGTGCTAACTGGCGGTGGGGCGCTGCTCAGCAACCTCGGCCGCCGGCTCACTAACGAACTGGGCCTCGACGTGCGCGTCGCCGATGAACCGCTGACTTGCGCGGTACGCGGCGCGGGCGAGGCGGTTGCCAATGGTTTGCTCGACGAACTCGCCTACGAGTGATCGGGTGCGGCTCATGCCGCGCCGTCTGCGGATCTACCTGTGAATCAGCCCGCTCCCGCGTCGTCCGCGTCTTTTATCGAATTGCGAAGCGGCTTGCGCATGCCTTATGCCGAGGCCGGCGAGGGTGAACTGGTGCTGTTCGTGCATGGCTCGCTGTGCGACTACCGTTATTGGCAACCGCAACTCGCTGGACTTTCGAAGCAATACCGCTGTATCGCGGTGAGTCTCACGCATTATTGGCCGGAGACCGACACGCATCCCAGCTTCCCGTTCAGCTGGAGCGAGCATGCAAACGAACTGGCCGAATTCATCGACCGCTTCGGCGCCGGGCCGGCGCACGTGGTGGGCCATTCGCGCGGCGGATGTGTGGCATTTCATTTTGCGCGGCGCCATCCGGCACACGTCCGTACGCTGACGCTCGCCGATCCGGGCGGTCCGTTGCAGATTGCCGGGCGGCCACCCGCGCGTTTGGCCGAGACAGTCAACGCGTTGCGCGCGAAAGCCGCGCAATTGATCGAAACAGGCCAGGTGGATGCCGGCTTGCAGCTGTTTGTCGATTCGGTGAGCCGCCCCGGTTTCTGGGCGATGAGCACGCCGGTGTTTCGCAGGATGGCGACCGATAACGCGCACACGCTTGCGTTGCAATTTCGCGATCCGTTGCCCGCGTATGTGGCGCAGGAGGCCGCAGACGTGCGCTGCCCGGTGCTGCTGATCGACGGCGAAAAAAGTCCCGACATGTTTCGCCGCGCCGCGGCCGCGCTGCAATCATGGCTACCCGATGCGCGCCGCGAAACCGTGCGCGGCGCGTCGCACGGGATGAATCTCGCGCATCCTGCCGCCTTCAATCGCTACATTGACGAATTCATTCGCGCAACAAACGCGGGGTGAATCTCGCAGCGCGCAGCGCATGCTGCGCCTGACACGTGCTTCGCGCTCAGGCCTTGCGATGTGCGTCGGTATCGAGCGCGCGTTCCGCCGCTTCGCCGACGAGGCCGTGGTAGTAAAGATGCACGCCGATCGCGAGAGAGTCGTTGCGAATTTCATGGAATGCCTTCCATGCCTTCACCGGATCTTTGAACAGCAGATAGTGCGCTTCCTGCGCGATCAGATCCGCCACTTCGTGCAAGCCGTGACCGTGCAGGACATTCACCAGCGCATCGAGACTGCGATGCGTGCGCGCGTCGGTGCGCGGATAGAGCATGTGTAGCACCGCGACGTTTTGCGTCTTCAGGGCCGCCGACAACGCGACAACGATGTCCTGGTGATTTAGCGCAGTGACGATGTTGTCTTCGTTGTGGACGTGATCTGGAAACAGCGTTTCGAGCGAGGCGTTCATCGGGTCCTTCCTGTTCTTCTGGCTGATTAAAAAAAGCCCGCCGCAGAACGGCGGGCTCAAAACAGCGATGTGTTTGCAGGGGAAGCTAAACACGGAGCCAGTATCGCAGAGCCGTCACGCTTGTGCAGCCCGCCTGCCGCAAAACATTGTTGCACCAGGCGTGCAGTCTTTCATTTGGCTGGCATTGCCCCCTGACAAGCCTGGCGCTTTGTGCGCGGCGTATTCAGGTGTCTTGTCTGCAACGAATGTTGCGCCAACCGAGATGGATTGTTGCTGTCAATCGCCGCAATCGGGTGACGTTCGGACCGTAGAATGCGAAGCGGAGCCTGAGCATGCCACGCGACGATCGAGCATGCCGGCACGTGTGCGATGTGAAAGTAAAAGGACCGTGTAGATGAATTCGAAGACACACGCAACGCTGAGCTTTTCCGACAGCGACCAGACGATTGATTTGCCGATTTATCAGGGCACGCTCGGACCGGATGTGATCGATATCCGCAAGCTGTATGGCCAGACCGGCAAGTTCACGTACGACCCGGGTTTCATGTCGACGGCGGCATGCAATTCTGAAATCACGTATATCGACGGTGACAAGGGCGAGCTGCTGTATCGCGGTTATCCGATCGATAATCTGGCGCAAAACGCCGACTTCCTTGAAACCTGCTATTTGTTGCTGAAGGGCGAGTTGCCGAATGCCCAGCAGAAGGAAGAGTTCGTCAACACTGTCACGCAGCATACGATGGTGCACGAGCAGATGCATTTCTTCTTCCGCGGTTTCCGCCGCGACGCGCACCCGATGGCGATCCTGGTGGCGGCGGTGGGTGCATTGTCCGCGTTCTATCACGACTCGCTGGACATCAGTAATCCGCAGCATCGCGATGTATCGGCGATCCGCATGATCGCGAAGCTGCCGACACTGGTGGCGATGGCGTACAAGTACACCGTGGGTCAGCCGTTTGTTTATCCGAAGAACGACTTGTCGTACAGCGCGAATTTCATGCACATGATGTTCGCCAATCCGGCCGAGGAGTACAAGGTCAATGACGTTCTGGTGCGTGCGCTGGATCGCATTCTGATTTTGCACGCCGATCACGAGCAGAACGCTTCGACTTCGACCGTGCGGTTGGCGGGTTCGTCGGGTGCGAATCCGTTTGCCTGTATTGCCGCGGGTATTGCTTGCCTGTGGGGCCCGGCGCATGGTGGTGCGAATGAGGCGGCATTGAATATGCTCGAGGAGATTGGTTCGGTCGACAATATTCCTGAGTTCATTGCGAAGGTGAAGGACAAGAACTCCGGCGTGAAGCTGATGGGGTTTGGTCACCGGGTCTACAAGAACTACGACCCGCGCGCGAAGCTGATGCGTGAGACGTGTCACGAAGTGCTGGAGGAGTTGGGGCTGCATGATGACCCGCTGTTCAAGCTCGCGATGGCGCTCGAGAAGATCGCGCTTGAGGATGACTACTTTGTTTCGCGCAAGCTTTATCCGAATGTTGATTTTTATTCGGGGATCGTGCAGCGGGCTCTTGGGATTCCTACCGCCATGTTTACCTGTATTTTTTCGATGGCTCGAACTGTGGGGTGGATTGCGCAGTGGAATGAGATGATTGCTGATCCCGAGCAGAAGATTGGCCGGCCGCGGCAACTCTTTGTTGGAGAGGGGCCGAGGGTGGCTAAGGCGATTGGTCAAAGGTAAGGTTTTGGCCTTTGGCGGCGGCATTATTTGCTGTATGCCTGCGGCGGTGGCCGTTTCTTTTGCTATCGGTCTATTAGCGTTCCCCCTGTGCGGGGGGGGCACCTACTTTTCTTTGCCGCCGCAAAGAAAAGTAGGCAAAAGAAAGCGGCTCCAACCGCTAATTTTTAAGCGGCTCCCCTGGCTTGGAGGGGATCGTGGCCCCGTAGAGATTGGCCCTCCGCACCCTCCGGCCTGAGTGACCAGGCCGTCATACCTCCAGCGGCGCTGCGCGCGCCGACGCGATACCTCATCAAACCATTGGTTCTCTTCGGCGCCTCGCCGAGGCGAAGCCGATGGCTCCCGCCACAAACAAACGAAGCCCCCGGTTTCCCTGGCAGACCCGTCCGCGACGCACGTAGTGCGGAGTGGGAGCGGATGACGGCTGTGTCACAGACGCTAATGGACCGATGTGTGATCCGTTAATCGCGCCACCAGTCCCTCCAAGCCAGGGGACCCACTTAAATGTTGGCGGTTTGAGCCGCTTTCTTTTGCCTACTTTTCTTTGCGGCGGCAAAGAAAAGTAGGTGCCTGCCCCGCACAGGGGCGACGCTAATAAACCAATAACAAAGCAAGGAAAGGCCAAAGACGCCAGAACAAGAAAATGCCGCCGCCAAAGGCAAAAAAAACCTGCACATCCCATGCCACCCAAAAAAACCTGAAACTAGACCGTGATAAGTTCATCTCAGGTGGTCAGACCTTCTACAATCGGAAGCGACTGGGCATCAACCATCGGTAGCAGCAAGCGAAAGCAAAAGCAAACCCGAAAGCAAAATCGAATCCGACAGCGAACATCATAGGAGCGACCCTGATGCAGCAGCCAGAAGCCCTCGGCGGCCTAACCAACTCGGGTGGCGTCGACCACCGCGAACCCGAGCCGGACGGCGCATTCATCCCGACGGAAAACCTCAACGTCGCAAGCGCCACTCAGCATGTGCTGAAGTCAGGCGACACATTCATCGTCAACGACCCGCTCGGTGACATCACCGGCCACGACGACGGCCTGTTCGTCAACGATACCCGCGTCCTCTCAAGCCTGCGTCTCACCTTCGGCGGCCGCGCGCCCTCGCTGCTCTCGGGCAGCGTCAATAGCGATAACACCTCGTTCACCGCACATCTGACCAATCGTCCGCTGCCACCGCTCGGCGGCGACAGCACGCCAGAAGGCGTGATCCACGTCGAGCGCATTCGCGTGCTGTCGGGCACCGTCCTCAACGAGGCAATCGAACTCACCAACTACGGCACCAGCGACGCCATCGTGCCGCTGTCCATCTCCTTCGCAAGCGATTTCCGCGACATGTTCGAAGTGCGCGGCCTCAAGCGCAATAAACAGGGCCGCGCCGAACCGGCGCGCGTCGAGAACCGTGAAGTGCTGCTCGGCTACATCGGTCTCGATGACGTGGCGCGCAATGTGCAGATCGCTTTCGCGCCGGAACCGGACAAGCTGTTCGCCGATCGCGCCGACTACACGGTCAAGCTGCCGGCCCAGGCATGCGTGTCGATCTACCTGTCGGTTTCGGTGCAGGTCGTTGCTCAGGCGGACAAGCCGAGCGCCGGCGTCTCGCAGCCCACGCATGCACTGAGTGAAGCGCACCTGTCGCAAATCGACGCAGAACGCCCGCGAGTCGGTCGCGCCGCGGTGCGCGCCGCGCTGGTGGACGCCCACCTGGTGATGCGCGAACGGCGTCGCGCCACCGCGCGCGTACGCTCGAGCAATCCGCTTTTCAACGCGTGGATCGACCGCTCGCTCGCCGATCTCGGTCTGCTGACCACCGATCTCGCCACCGGCCCCTATCCGTATGCCGGCATCCCGTGGTTTTCCACGCCGTTCGGCCGCGATGCGGTGATCACCTCCTTGCAGACGCTCTGGCTGCAGCCGCAATTGGCCGCCGGCGTGCTGCGCTTTCTCGCCGAACATCAGGCGCGCGAGAATTCGCCGTTTCGCGACGCCGCGCCCGGCAAGATCATGCACGAGATGCGCAAGGGCGAAATGGCCGCCACCGGCGAAGTGCCGTTCGCGCTGTACTACGGCGGCGTCGACACCACGCCGCTCTTCATCGTGCTGGCCGGCGCCTACGCGACGCGCACCGGTGACCTCGCGCTGATCGACGAATTGTGGCCGGCGCTCGAACGCGCGGCGCAGTGGGTGGCGGGGGTCTGCGACAAAAACCGTTATGGCCTGCTCGACTATCAGCGCGAATCAGATGGCGGTCTCGCGAATCAGGGCTGGAAAGACAGCCACGATTCCGTCTTCCACGCCGACGGCCATTTCCCGGACGGCCCCATCGCCCTGGTTGAAGTGCAGGCGTATGCCAGCGCCGCTTTCGACACGATGGCGCACTTCGCGAAGCTGCGCGGCTTGCATGATGTGGCGACGCGGTACAGCGAGCGCGCGAAGAAGATCCGCCAGTGTGTCGAGGAAAAATACTGGATGGAAGAGGCCGGCTTCTATGGCATCGCCCTCGACGGCCACGGCGAACTGTGCCGCGTGATGGCTTCGAATGCGGGGCATCTGCTCGCCTTCGGCCTGCCCGCGCGCGAGCGTGGCGAAGCGGTGGTGCGCGCGCTCGATTCCACGCTGTTTCATACCGGCTGGGGTGTGCGCACACTGGCCGCAAGCCAGTCGCGCTTCAATCCGATGGCCTACCACAACGGCTCGGTCTGGCCGCACGACAACGCGCTCTGCGCGCGCGGCCTGTCGCGCTACGGTGGCAAGGCGCCGGCCGTGAAACTGTTGCAGGCGCTGTTCCAGGCAGCAGTCAATTTCGACATGCGTTTGCCCGAGCTGTTCTGTGGCTTCCCGCGTCGGCGTGGCGAGCCGCCTACCGCCTATCCGGTCGCCTGCCTGCCGCAGGCGTGGGCGGCTGGCTCGCCGTTCATGATGCTCGAAGCGTGTCTGGGTATCACGATCGACGCGGCGCGGCGTGAGGTGCTGATCGAACAGCCCATGCTGCCAGAAGGTATCGACTGGCTCGAACTGAGCGATCTGCGGGTCGGCGATGCGTCGGTGTCGATCACGTTCCGGCGCATCGGCGAGAAGGTCGTCGCGTCGGCCGAGCAGGGCGACGTGCGAGTGGTCGCGCTTCTGTAGAAACGCGCTGAAAGTCCGCTGGAAATGCTGTTGGATGCGATGCCCCGGGTGGTAACATTTGTTGTCATCCTTACCGACCGCTCGCCCGGACCATCGCATGCCAGACAGTTTCGACCAGCTCGCCGCCCTGATCCGGGCGCGCTTCTCCGAACTGAGTCCGCAGTTCCAGATGGGAGCAGGTTTTCTGCTCGATCATCCCGATGAAGTCGCGGTCTCGTCGATGCGCAAAGTGGCCGAGCGCGCGCAGGTGCAACCAGCATCGCTCGTGCGCCTGTCGCAGCAACTGGGTTTCCCCGGCTGGAACGAATTGCGCAACCTGTTCGTCGCGCGCGTACGCACGCGGCCTGAACCGCTTACCAGCCGCGCGCGCTCGCTCGTCAAATCGAAAGATGCGTTGGCAAACGATCTGCTGGTCGCGCAACAACACAATCTCGAGGTTACCGCTGCGCATAACGGTCGCGTGATCGTGGAAGCCGCGCGGCTGCTGCGCCGCGCGCCGCATGTGCATGTGGCGGGTTTTCGCTCCTGTTATGCGGTGGCGTTTGGCCTCGTGTACGGCTACCGGCTGTTCCGCTCATCGGTGTCGCTGCTCAACGGCGAGGCCGGCACGCTGGAGATGCAATTGCGTACGCTCGAGCGCGACAGCGCAACCATCGTCATCAGCTTCGCGCCGTATTCGGTCGAAGCCGCTCGCGTAGCCGAAGCCGCGCTGGAGAAGGGCAGCAAACTGATTGCCATTACCGATAGCGCGGTCTCGCCGATTGCGTTGAATGCCGACAAGGTGCTGATCTTTTCGCACGAGAGCCCATCGTTCTTCCCCTCGCTGGTGGCGGCCACCGCGATCGCGGAATCGCTGGTCGCGCATCTACTCGCGCTCGAAGGGGCGCATGCGGTCGAGCAACTGGGCATCGCCGAACAGTCGTTGCATGCGAAGGGTGCGTATGTGCTCTGAGCGTGACTTGACGTTGGCCTGATTTTTCCCGTCTGGGACAAGCAGATCCTGATCTGCGGTTCGTAGCCGCTCCGTTTGCTTCGCCGATCGCCAATTTACAACAAATGTTTCTTCATCCTATAAGCGCGTACCGATTGCTGATTGGGTGCGAGGCCGTGGCGTCGAAACAGGAATTGAAGCTTGGCGTGCTGGTTGATTCATCTTTGGAACCATCGGCTGACGCTGCCCGTTTGCATTGAACCTGAAATGGAAATAGTCAGGCGCTACCCGACCATCGTTTCGTGGTGGCAACGTCAGGCAGGTCGCACAGCAGTTTGCGTCCTGCGCTAGCGGCAGATGCGAGCGCCGGCTTCATCGCCTGCATCCTCACGACGCTGGCATACAGAAGCGCCTATCATGAAGTTCGGTCCACGCCCGCGCCTGTCACGCCGCGCGGCACTCGCGATCGATGCCGTAACTGCAAACATCCGGGCGGGACCGTTGCAGTGGGCGTCATGTCCGGTTGCAGAGCGAAAGCGGCGTCAGGCAGGCCACAACAGGAGAGAACGATGAAGCGCAAGGCATCAGCAGTCTGGCAAGGCGGCCTGCAAGACGGTAAGGGCTCGATTTCCACCGACAGCGGCGTCCTCAAGGAGACGCAATACTCGTTTTCGACACGCTTCGCGGACGGCATCGGCACGAATCCGGAAGAGCTGATTGCGGCCGCGCACGCCGGTTGTTTTTCGATGGCGCTGTCGGGGGAGCTGGGTAAGGCCGGCATCAAGGCTGAACGCATCGACACTACATCAACCGTCACGCTCGACAAGGACGGCGGCGGCTTTGCCATTACCGCCGTGCATCTCGACGTGGTCGTGAAGATCCCCGGCGGCGACCAGGTCGCATTCGAAAAAGCCACGGCCGACGCCAAAGCCGGTTGCCCGGTCTCCAAAGTCCTGAAAGCCACCATCACGATGGACGCGAAGCTCGAAACCTGAGCCCGCTGCTGTTCTACTGCGAAGACATTCGAGGTCGGCAGGTGGGCTGAGCCCGCTGCCGGCTTTTGCCTGTTGATCGGCCGCGGCCCTCGGCGCGTTCCTGCGCGCGGCGCATGAAATGCGCGATCACGGCACCTTCAATTACACCCAGCAAGCCGTTAGCGGCAATGAGATCAACCAGCTGTTCGCGAGCGCTTCGCAGATATGGGACAAGCCACGCTGAGACCGCGTTGAGCGCAGGCCTACGGAAACTCGCCTTGATTTGTTGAACGGTTAGTCATAATATCAGTCAGATGAAGCAATCCGGCGAATCCACTCAATTTGTGAAGCAATCTGCGAAAAAATCGGGCGCGGTCTGCCCTCGGGGCCGGCCGCGCGAGTTCGATACGGACACCGTACTAGCGAGCGCGAGCCAGGTTTTCTGGAACCACGGCTATCACGCCACCTCGATTGACGACCTGTGCAAAGCCACCGGCCTGCTGCGCGGCAGCCTGTACGGCGTGTTCGGCGACAAGCACGGCATCATGCTCGCCGCGCTCGAGCACTATGCGGAAGGCTCGGTCGCGCGTCTGGCCGAGCGGCTGAATGCACCGGTTCCGGCGGAAGAGGCGCTGCGCAACGCGTTGCTGCATTACGCCAGGGTCGCGTGCGCGCTGACTGGCGAGCGCAGCTGCTTCATTACCAACACCACCCTGGAGATGCAGCCCGGCGACGAGGAACTGCGCACGCGCGTCGCGGCGATTCAACGGCGCATGGCGACCTTGCTCGCGGCGTCGGTGATTCGCGGGCAGGCAAGCGGCGCATTCAATTCGACACTCGACGAAAAAGCCGTCGGTGATTTCCTGCTCTGTGTGATGCAGGGGCTGCGCGTGCTGGGGCGGGTCGCCCATAAAGAAGATGCGTTGATCGGGATCGTGGACGTCGCCATGCGCGCGCTCGTCTAAATTTTTTTACCTAATTTTTGAACGATCATTCATGAATAGCGATGCCATCAAGTCCGCTCCGGCGGCATTCGGCGGGCCGATAGCAGGGCCCGCCGTCGTAGCAAACGGCGCGGCGGTGCCAGCCGGGAAGGCCGCGCCGCGCTTCGAGCGGCAGGGGCTGGCGCTCGCCGTCCTGTTTATTGGGGCTTTCCTCGCGCCGCTCGACTATTTCATCGTCAACCTCGCGTTGCCGTCGATCCATACCGGGCTGAACGCCACCGACGCCCAATTGCAACTCGTCGTGTCGGCCTACGCATCGGCGTACGCCGTCTTGCTGATCACCGGGGGGCGCCTCGGCGACCTGTTCGGCCGCCGGCGCATGTTCATGACCGGGATGGCCGCTTTCGTGGTGTCGTCGGCATTGTGCGGCTTCGCCACCAGTGGCCACATGCTGGTGATCGCGCGGATCGTGCAGGGCATGGCAGCCGCGGTCATGGCGCCCCAGGTGCTGGCGACGATCCGCGCGGTCGTGCCGCTGCATCAGCAGACGAAGGTGATGAGCTTTTATGGCTTCGTGTTCGGCCTATCGTCGATCGTCGGGCAGTTGGGCGGCGGGGCACTGATTACGTACCATCCGTTCGGACTCGACTGGCGCATCATTTTTCTGATCAATATTCCGGTCGGCATTCTGGCGTTCATCGGCACGTGGAAGTTCGTGCCCGAAAACCAGCCGGCCACGCGCACCGGCATCGACCTGAAGGGCGTGGCGCTGCTCTCCGCCTTGCTGCTGCTGATCATCTATCCCATGACGCACGGCCGCGAAGCGGGCTGGCCCGCATGGACTTTTGCGATGATGGCGTTCGCCGTGCCTGTGCTCGCCCTGTTCGTGGCGACCGAACGGCGGGTCGAGCGCGGCGGCGGTCATCCGCTGGTGGATCTGCAATTGTTCCGCAACCGGGCGTTCGCGCTGGGCCTCGTGCTCGCGTTCCTGTTCTACTGCAACAGCGCGTTTTTCCTGACCTATGGGATCTTCCTGCAAACCGGCCTGCATTGGACGCCGCTCGCCTCGGGCATGGCCATCATGCCGTTCGCCATCGGCTTCGTAGTCGGACCGCTGGCCTCGCCCGCGGTGGTCAAGCGGATCGGCGGCCATGTGCTGACGCTCGGCTTTTCGATGATGACGGTCGGTTTTACGGTCACCGGCTGGTCCGCCACCCACGCGGCCACGCCAGATCTGCTGTTCTATTGCGGACTGGTGTGCGCGGGCGTCGGCCATGGTTTGCTGCTACCGTCGATCATGCGCATCGTGCTGCTGGAAGTGGCGCCGGAGAAGGCGGGACTCGCCTCGGGCGTGGTGTCGTCGACCTTGCAGATCGGCTCGGCATTCGGCACCGCGGCCATTAGCGGGGCTTTCTTCGGCGTGATCGGCGGCCGCGTGACGCCGGATGCCTATGCCCACGCGTTCCAGTACAGCCTCGCGATCAACGCGCTGTTGATGTTCGCCTGCGTGGGTTTGAGCGTTCTGCTGGTAAGGCATCAGCAACTGGTTTTACGCCGTACGGCACAGCGGCATTAAAAATGCTACCGCAGAAATCGTTTTCAGCGGTGGCCCACCAGAAAAAATTATTATGCGACTTAAACAAAACGTATCGGACGACACGCGAATTTACCGGTGAGTGAGTTATTCACAGGTAATTCCGTGTTTTGAAGCCGATTAGAATAAACCCGGATGAAGTAGGGTGGCGGGTTAGATATGACAAATACGGCCCGCATTTTCTACTTGCTGGGAAAGCGCACCAGCGTAAGTTTTTCTATCGTGCAGTGCCGCACGGGTGGCGGGTCCGCTGTATTTTTAAAGGGTTTTCCCGGTGTTTTGCGCGGTCGAAAGTGATTGGAAAGACATTCCCGTCCCAATGAAAACGGTATCAATAAAAAGCACTTGCCGCATTTAATTTCGATTGTTAATCTTGCCAAACTTTTTAGAGTTTTCCTTCGGCAGGTCGAATGTCGCAAAGTACGGCTCGATGACAAATACCGCTCAACGGTTCCGTAGGGGATTGAATATGCTAACCGCTACCATTGACGCATTCCAGACATCACCCACCGCGAATTTCAGCGTTGGCGACGTGGTCACATTGAAAGAAGGCGGTCCACGAATGACCGTGACGTACGCAGGCTCGGTGGCCCTTAACCCTGGCAACTGGCTGATCTGCGAATGGTTCGACGAGCACGGCGAACTGCGCCGTGAGATGTTTCCACCGGCCAGCGTGCGGGCCGAGCCACGCTCGATTCCCGCCGGTTCCGTGCTGTGGGGCAAGATCGGCCGGGCGGCCTGAAGAGGCACGCTTATTTCTCCGCGCGGTCCCGCGCCGTCGCACGCTTTTGTACTCGCACCAGAAGGGCTGTTGAAAACGCGCGCATCCGTACGGTTTTCCGCGTTGCTACGACTTCGCCCGCTACGTTCTTCGGCGGGTTCGGTTGCAACGACCAGTAGAGCGCCAGCAGCCAGCCGAAAACGGTCCAGCCGAAGCACGCATTAAAGAGTGCGAGCGTCAGCATGTCGTAACGCTTGCGCCTGTCCGCGAGAATAGCGGGCAAAAAGTACAGCGCCAGCGCTAGCACCGCTGCGATGGCCTGAACGACGACATTGCCACCCATGGTCCGGCTCCCCAACACGCGATATTTACAGCAATTGTCGCGCGATTGTGGATCTGGCGCAGTATCGATGTGTCCCTAAGCGACCGCCATCGCGTGTCTCGACAGGCGCGTTCCACCCTTGCCCCGGTCGTATGATGCGCGGCGAGGGGTTCAGCGCATGCGTCATCAGGACTATCATGAGCGTTTCGACTGAACAGAACGCAACGGACCGCCATCATGATCGACGACACGACCCAGCAGGCTCAGCGCATCAACCATGACACGCTACGCGAGTTCGTAGACCGCAAATGGAACGACGAGATCGTGCCCGCGCTGACCGACTACATCGCGGTGCCGGCCAAGAGCCCGGCGTTTGATCCCGAGTGGGTCAAGCACGGCTATCTCGAGCGCGTGATTACGGACGCGGCGCGGTGGGCCGAGCAGCAGCCGGTGCGCGGTCTCAAACTCGAGGTGATCCGCCTGCCGGGCCGCACGCCGGTGATTTTCTTCGAAACCGCTGCGACGCGTTCCGGCAGCGACGAAACGATCGTGCTGTATGGCCACCTCGACAAGCAGCCTGAGTTCGACGGCTGGCGCAACGACCTGGGTCCATGGACGCCAAAGCTCGAAAACGACAAGCTATACGGCCGCGGCGGCGCCGACGACGGTTACGCGATCTACGCGAGCCTGACGGCGCTCGCCGCGCTGGACGCGCAGGGCGTGGAACGTCCGCGCTGTGTCGGCCTGATTGAAACCTGCGAAGAATCGGGCAGCTACGATCTGCTGCCGTACGTCGACGCATTGCGTGAACGGCTCGGCAAAGTGGGTCTGGTCGTGTGTCTCGATTCGGGCGCCGGCAATTACGATCAACTGTGGCTCACCACCTCGCTGCGTGGACTGGTGGCCGGCGACCTCGAAGTGCAGGTGCTCGACGAGGGCATTCATTCGGGCGGTTACGGCGGCATCGCGCCGTCGAGCTTCCGCATCATGCGGCAATTGTTCGACCGTCTTGAAGACGCCTCGAACGGTAATCTGCTGCCAAAGGGTTTCCATGCTCCGATCCCGGCCGATCGTTTGCGTGAAGCCGAGGCAACCGCCCATATTCTCGGCGACGACGTCTGGAAGAAAATGCCGTGGGCTTGCGGCCAGGACGGCCGTCAGGTGCTGCCCACCACTACCGATCCGAAGGAGGCGTTGCTCAATTCGACGTGGCGCCCGTCGCTGTCGGTGACCGGCGCGGCCGGCCTGCCCGCGCTCGCCGATGCCGGCAACGTGCTGCGTCCGCGCACGGCGTTCAAGCTGTCGTTGCGCCTGCCGCCGATGATCGAAGCCGAAAAGGCCGTTGCCGAACTGAAGGCGCTGCTGGAATTCGATCCGCCGTACAACGCCCGCGTGACCTTCAAGCCGGACGCGGGCGCGGCGAGCGGCTGGAACGCGCCCGACCTCGCGCCGTGGCTCGCCACCGCCCTGAACGACGCATCGCGCGAGCACTATGGCGAGGACGTCGCGTACATGGGGCAGGGCGGCACGATCCCGCTGATGAACGTGTTGAAGGCTGGCTTCCCGCAGTCGCAGTTCATGGTGTGTGGCGTGCTCGGACCGAAATCGAATGCGCACGGACCGAACGAATTCCTGCACGTGCCATACGGCAAGAAGCTGACGGCAGCCGTTGCGGAAGTGATCGCCGCTGCGCCTTGATTCCGCCTCTCACGCCGACACGCTGAATGACCGATAACCAGACTGCCTCCGCTGTCGCTCAACCCGTCGCACGGCGGATTCCTGCCGATCAACTGCACGCCTACGTGCGGGCGATCTGGGAGCAGGCGGGCAGCGCGCCGCGTGAAGCCGAGCTGGTCGCGGATCATCTGGTGGCGGCAAATCTGACCGGCCACGATTCGCATGGCGTGGGGATGATTCCCCGCTATGTCGCGTCGTTGGCCGACGCGCAACTGCGCTTGAACCTGCACGTGCAGGTCGTCAAGGACGCGGGCGCCGTGCTGAGCGTAGAAGGCGGCATGGGCTTCGGCCAGGTGGTCGCATTCGAGGCGATGGAGCAGGGCATCGAACGCGCCAAACGGCTCGGCATCTGCGCGGTCGGCCTGCGCGGCGCGCATCACATCGGCCGCATCGGCCACTGGGCTGAGCAGTGTGCGCGGGCCGGGCTGGTGTCGTTCCATTTCGTCAACGTGGCGGGTGATCCGCTCGTGGCACCGTTCGGCGGCGCCGACCGCCGCATCGGCACCAATCCGTTTTGCGCGGCTTACCCGCGCCCAGGCAAGCCACCGCTGGTGCTCGATTTCGCGACCAGCACGGTGGCGCACGGCAAGACCCGCGTCGCGTATAACCAGGGCAAACAGGTGCCGGCTGGCGCGTTGATCGACCACGCGGGTTTCCCGACCCTCGACCCCAAGGTCATGCACGAAGCGCCGTTCGGTTCGCTGACGCCATTCGGCGGCCACAAGGGTTTCGGGCTCGCGGCGCTGTGCGAGATTTTCGGCGGTGCGCTCTCGGGCGGCTTCACCACCCACGCCGGCACGCTCGGCACGACCAACGCGATCGTCAATTGCATGCTATCGGTGATCATCGATCCCGCCGCGTTCGATGCCCCGAACGCGCAAGCCGAAGCCGATGCGTTCATCGAGTGGGTAAAGGCCTCACCGCTTGCGGCCGGTGCCGATCGGATCTACGAACCTGGTGAGCCCGAACGCGTGACGCGTGCCCAACGCGAGGCCGAGGGCGTGCCCATCGATCCGGCCACGTGGGCTCAGATTCGCGCGGCCGCGCTGGCCGTCGGCATGAGCGAGGCGCAGGCCGGCGAGTGGTTCGCGCGTCTGCGGTAACCTTCTTAAACCCGATCAGGCAAGCGGGCTTCATGCGCCGCCCGCGTTCTGCTCAATGCTAATGGGCTATTCCGTCTGTTAGCCCACAAATAAAAAACAAACATTCGCAAGCTGAATTTTCGATTCCATTGCCTAATCGAAATCATTTCGTCCGCTTGCAATGTAGGCAATAAATTCCGTCCTGGTTCGTTAGTCGGGTTTATTGCGGCTACACAGCGTTTTTCCTGCCATTTTCGCCCATCTTTGGTGCGCAAGCGTTTGCGCGCCGGCGGCACATCCCACCAACCTGTGGTTTACCGCATAGGCCCGTCTGGCGTGGCTTTGCGCGTGCTTTGCATTCATCTGTTGGTTACCCCGCTCCCATCTGAATCCGGTCTGTTTTAGGCTCGCATTGCATTACCAGTGTTTAACTCTAAAGGACCGATCAAAATGAATCTGCATAATCACCACGCCTGCCGCCCGTTCCTCGAAGCCGGCAATCTGTCGCAAGTCTCCGCGTACTACGAAGAAGGCCGCAACGTCATGTGGATGATGTTGCGGGCGCAGCCGCGTCCCTGTTTTAACCTGGAACTGGTGCATGACATTCTGGAACTTGCACAGGCTGCGCGCGAGTCTGGTTTGCCGATCGACTTCTGGGTCACCGGCTCCCTGATTCCGTCCATGTTCAACGTGGGCGGCGACCTCGATTTCTTTGCCGACGCGATCCGCGGTGGCAAGCGGCAGGCGTTGATGGCGTATGCGCGAGCCTGTGTCGATTGCGTTCACGCGGCGGCGCGCGGCTTCGATACGGGGGCGATTTCGATCGCGATGGTGGAGGGCACGGCACTCGGCGGGGGCTTCGAGGCGGCGCTGGCACACCATTTCCTGCTCGCGCAGAACGACGCGCGGATGGGCTTTCCGGAGATCGCGTTCAACCTGTTCCCGGGCATGGGCGGCTATTCGCTGGTCGCGCGCAAGGCGGGGATGCGGCTTGCGGAGGAGCTGATCGGTATGGGCGAATCGCACACGGCGGAATGGCACTTCGGCAAGGGGCTGGTCGACCAGTTGTTCGAGCCGGGCGACGCGTATCTGTCGACACGCACTTTCATCGACACGCTCAAGCCGAAGATGAACGGGATTCGCGCCATGCTACGTGCACGCCAGCGCGTGCTGCAACTCTCGCGCGCCGAACTGATGGAAATTACCGAGGATTGGGTGGACGCCGCCTTCACGATCGAGGAGAAGGATCTCGCCTTCATGGAGCGGCTGGTGATGCTGCAAAACCGCCGTACTTCCAACCTGCGTCAGACGGTCGTCACCTCGGCCAGTTTCGCCTGAACCGACCCGGGTCTCTGTGAGCGAGCCGCAAGGAGCGGTGCTCCAACGGGATTTTCTGCGGGCCGTCCCCCAAGGGGACTTCCTTCGGGGCGCCCCCCCAAGGGGACTTCCTTCGGGGCGTCCCCCAAGGGGACTTCCTTCGGGGCGTGCGAAAGTCAGGCAATCAGTCTGAGCTTCTGCCGATCCTTCAGCCAGCGCTCGAATTCCGCAGCCGGCATGGCCTGACCGTACAGGAAGCCCTGCACGTAATCGACGCCAAGCCCCTTCATGAAGGTCTCTTCCGATTCGGTTTCGATCCCTTCGGCGACCACCTTGAAATTCAGCTCCTGCGCGACCACCACCATTGCGCGCACTAGCGCCTGCGCTTTGGTGTCGGCGTTGATCGAGCGCACGAAGCTGCGGTCGAGCTTGATGACATCGAGCGGAATACGGCCCAATTGCGACAGCGACGAATAGCCTGTGCCGAAGTCGTCCAGATGGACCTGTGCGCCGAGCTGGCGGAACTGCTTGATCAGATCGATCGCGGCCGCTTCGTCCTCGATCAGGCAACTCTCCGTGAGTTCGAGGTCGATCAGGCACGGGTCGAGGTTGGCGCTCTGCAGCGCCTCGCTGAAATGACGGACCACGGCCGTATCCACCAGTTGCCGCGCCGACACGTTGATGGCGATGCGCAGGTTGTAGCCGTCCGCTTTCCACCGGGCTGCCTGCCGGGCAGCGGTTTCCATGACCCAGCGGCCCAGCACGCCGATTAGCCCGGATTCTTCGGCGTAGCGGATGAACTCGGCCGGCATGATCTGCCCGCGCTCCGGCGAATTCCAGCGCACCAGCGCCTCGGCGCCTTGCACCGCGCCGGTGGCGAGCGACAGCTTGGGCTGATAGTGCAGCGTCAGCTGACCCTCTTCGAGGCCGCGCCGCAGGTTGGTGTCGAGCCACATGTACTCGGCGACTTTGCGGTTCATATCCGGCGAGAACACGCGGTAGGTGCGTTTGCCCTCGTCTTTGGCGACGTACATGGCCGTGTCCGCGGAGCGGATGACCGATTCGAGGCTGTCGCCGTGTTCCGGATAGCGCGCGATGCCGATCGAACAACCGGTGTAGACCTCCACCAGCCCGACGCTGAACGGCGTGCGCAGGCGTTCGAGGATGCGCTGCGCGGTGGTTTCGAGGTCGTAGGCGGTACCTTTGGCGGCGAGCACGATGAACTCGTCGCCACCGAGGCGCGCGAGCGCGTCGCCTTCGTTCAGGCAGGTGCTGATGGCCGCCGACACGTCGCGGATCAGCCGGTCGCCGAAAACGTGGCCGTAGTGATCGTTGACCTTCTTGAAGTTGTCGAGATCCAGAAACAGCACACCGACCGCTGCGCCTTCCGCTTCTTCGATGGCAGTGCGGATCTTGTCCTGAATCGCGTTGCGATTGGCGAGGCCGGTGAGCGAATCGGTGTTTGCCAGTTCGGAAAGACGTTCCTGCGCGCGGCGTTCCTCGGTGATGTCGGTGCCTGAGCAGATCAGGAACTGTTCTTCGACGCCGCTGCCGCTCTGGACAAATTTATTGCGAAACAGGAAGAGCCGTTCGCCGTGGATGGTTTTGACGCGCCGCTCGACCTCGTACGCGACACCGCGGTTGAAGAAGCCCGTGATGTTCTGGCTGGAGGCCGCGCCGGATTCGGTGGTCATGAACAACGCCCACACATTGCGGCCAACGATGTCTTCTTCCTTGACGCCGGTGAGTTCCTCGGCGAGACGGTTAAAGCGTTGTATTCGACCGTGCCGGTCGACGATGACCACGACCGAATTGACTTCGGAGACGACCTGTTCGGCGAAGGAGAGGCCGTGGACCAGATCGCGGGCGACGGATTCGGTATCGTCGTAGGCTGAGGCGGTACCGGCCCAGCTATTGCTGGCGAGTTTTTTACCGACGAGATGCAGACGCAGGGGTTCGCCGAAAAGGCGCACGTCGAGCACGAGGTGCGAGGTGATGCCGGTCAGGCAACGGATTTGCGAAGCCTGCTGGGGATTCAGCGGAATGGCGACATTAGCCGGCACGTCACCGGTAACGGGCGTGAGCTCCAATGCGTTGCTGTCGTTCGACAGACGCCAGCATGGGCTGCTTGTGCCGAACTGGGCAAAAAGCACCTGGTCGTGTTGGTCGTCGTTCATGAAATCCCCGGGCGATGTATGCCGGTGAGGGCCGCCGTTCAAGGCGGGCTGGCGGCAAACGATCTTCATCATACTTAAGACTGGCCTCATTGTAGCGAAGCGGCTGAAGTTCGGGCTTATAAACATTTAACGGTTGGTGGGGGGTGTGGCTTTAGGGTTTTGTTGGGTTGGGCTTGCTGGGAAGGGGTTGGGTGGGGTTTTTGCCTTTCAGGCAGGGTGGGGCGGCTTGTGAGTTTCTTGTGGGACCTAACTAATTTTGGTTGTTGTTGTTTGCATACGGTGGTGGGGTTTTGTGCCTGCGGCGGCTTTGTTCTGGTCGTGCCTACGGCGGTTGGTTGTTTCTTTTGCTATCGGTCTATTAGCGTTCCCCCTGTGCGGGGGGGCACCTACTTTTCTTTGCCCACCAAGTGGACTTCCTTCGGGGCGCCGCCGCAAAGAAAAGTAGGCAAAAGAAAGCGGCTCACACCGCTAACTCTTAAGGGGGTCCCCTGGCTTGGAGGGGATCGTGGCTCCGTAGAGATTGGGCCTGCGCACCCTCTGGCCTGTGTGACCAGGCCGTCATTCCTCCGGCGGCGCTGCGCGCGCCGGGGCGGTACTTCATTGGTGCAGCGGCCTTCATATTTATCGCGCGTCTATAGCACGATCGTTCGGTTTGGTTTGATGGATGGAAGCGCTTTTATTCGCCTGGCACTTCCGTCCTCGTCATAGTCAGGTGGCCTGCCTACTTTGCCACGCCAAGCGTGCCGTCCTGGTTGATGTTCTGCGCCCGTACCGTGTAGTCGTCGCTGGTCCACGCAAATGCGCCGTAGCCACTTGCGCCGAGCGCACCGACCGCGTAGCTGGTGGTATTCGTTCCAGACGATTTGATGTCCTCCACTGCGTTCTGCCACACGGGTGTGCCGCTCTCCTCAAGCAAGGAAGCGCGCAGCAGCTGGGGCAGATAGGCCCCCTCGGGCGCGTGCTGTACCCACGCAGCAAGCACGCCGCCCGTCACAGGCAACATGGCCACCGGACTCATCTCGGCAAACGGCTCATAGGGCGCCAGCGCCGCGCCGGCCTCGTCCCACAGCAGCATCCCGGCATTATCGATGCATTGCGCTCGTACCCCCGACATGTCCTCCCCCGTAGCATCGACATAGTTGGCATTCCAGGCGGTATAGAGTCTGCCGCCCGCCGCATCAAATCCGAAGCGCGCCGCCGATGCGTCGATCAGCCCGCCCGATACGCGCAAGCCGTTCGCGGTGTAAACGGGGTGGCCCGTCGAATTCACCCGCTGTACGTAGATGTGCTCGCTTTCGTCGATGAGAGAATAGCCATATACGGCCCCGCCGGCACCGTCCGGCATCAGCGTGGGGACTACGCCCATCGGCAGCGTCACCGCAGTGGCGACGCTGCTGTCGATCACCATGACCGGTGTGTCGCCCCAGAGTTGGGCGCCATCCGCGGCCGCGAGCTTTTGCGTGAACACGCTGTTCCAGGTTCCGCCCGTGCTGCCGATGTACTGAATAAATGCGTAGATTACCGAGCCGTCATCCGACGCGATGATGCCCGCGGGCCAAACCATCGCTTTCGACGTATCAGGTGTGATGCTCGTAGCCCATAGTCGATTGCCCGTGGCATCGAGTTTTGCCATGCGCAGCAGTTCGTCTTTTTCGGTTCCCCATAGAAACACCGCCCCATGATCGTCTGTCGCGCAACACAGTACCGCGGCAACCGACTCCTCCCGCGGCGAGAGCGGAATACCCGCTGAACCCCACAATAATTCGCCCGCGGGCGAAACTTTGAATGCGAGCGCTACACCGCCCGGTTGATGCAGCGCCGGATAGCCCGAGTCGATTCCGAGAATCGCATTGCCGTCAGGATCAACGCTCAACCCGTACTTGATGACGCTTTGGATATCGCGCCGGCAGATCAACTTGCCATTGGACTGCCACATTTCATTGCCTTCTACATCGAGGCGTTGAAGGTATAGCGAGTAGCCGTTGGCGAAATCGAGCCAACTCACATAGAACCCACCGTCGGGCGTTGGACAGATCGAGGTAGAGGCGACACTGCTGCTTGATTGCGACAAGACAAGATTCTGGGCTGCGTCACTGGACCACATAAGCTGCTCCTTCGAAAAAGGTCGGCGCGTCGCTTCCTCGCCGGCCGCGCGCCAGCGATCGAAGACGAGTTATCGGTTTGGCGAACAGTCGATCGATGCGGCAAGCACCGTTTCCGGGGGCCGCACATTGGACTCACTGCTCTTGCACGAGTGTCCCAGAAAGGAAAACGCCCGGCGTTCCTGAATGCCGATTTGCCGCGCGGCCAATCGGCGCGCGGCTTGATGTGCAAGATCGAAACAACGGCGGCGCCTGGGAGGACCAATCGATGGAACGGCTCAGAAGCCGCGAAGCTCGCCCAACTGGAGCAGGTGGATCAATAGCGCCGTGCGAGCAGCAAGCGGGCCTGCGTCTTTGCGGCGGCATCGGCATCCGCGCCGAGCGCCGGCAGAAAATTGAATTCCCCTGCGACGAGCGTGGCGACCACGATGCCGTCGCGAAACAACAGACGGTTGCCTGCCACTGCGGGCACTTTCTCTCCGGTCAGCAAGGTGCCGGCCAGATTGAGCGGATCGGCTCCGGATACGCAGATAAAGGCGCCGCCGGCCGCTTGCCGGCGGACTTCACGCAGTAAAGGAATTGCCTCGGGCAACGCAAACTGCTCGCCCGCCAGGCCGTTGACGAAGCGCCCGCCACGCACCTGGCCGCGCGCCTCGAGTCGCTGGAAGACCCGCAACAGATCGCGCCACGGCGGCAGCCACTCGGCTTCGCGTTCGAGCAAGCGCCAGAACACCACGCCGTAGCGGCGCAGCAGCGTCATCGCGATGTGTTCGAGTATCGCGGGCGCAAGGGGCGTGCGCCGGCCATCAGGCAACAGCGCCGGCTCGTCGCGGCTGCCATGGCTGCTGCCCTGGCTGTCGACGTCCCGAGGCGCCGGTGCTGCGGGTCGTCTCACGAGCGCCCAGCGCCCCGCATCATCCATGCCGCCGATCAGCGCACTCGATCGTGCGCGCCGGCTACTTTGAAACGCGTTGCGTTTCGCCATCGGCTTTAACAGGGCGCGCAAGCCCGCGAAACTGTCTGAGTTCACGAGGCCAGCGGCAACAAGCTCGCCTAACGCATTTTCCAGCTCGATACGCAGCCCGCGCACTTCAGTGAGCAATTCGTCGAAGAACATCGCGCCATGTTGCAATAGCCCGTCATACACGCTCTGCGCCCGCGCCGACAACTCCGGCTTCGTCTGATCGATCAACGCGCTCCACACGCTTACCTGTGCCCGCGGTAGCAGCACAATCGGCGTGCTGCGCACCGGTCCCGCAATGCCACGCGCGCGCTCGGTCAGGCGGGTCCAGACGATTTTGCCGGCGCGGCTTAGTTCGTCAAGCGAAGTATTCGCATACGCTTTCACACGCGCGGGCAGGATGTCCTCTTCCCATGCGCCGGCCGCGGCCTGAAAGCCCTCCATCTGTTCGAGCGCCGCAGCCAGCGCTTCGCGTCCCTCGCTACGCGTGTCCGGTGTCAAATGCTGCCACTCGAACAGAAAGCGCATGAAATCATGACGCTCCACTGGTTCGATTTCGCGTCGCAAGCGTTTCACGGTGTAGCGGTGAATCCGCGCGAGCAAGTGGCGCTCGCACCATTCTTCTTCAGTCACGCCCGGCGTGAAGCGGCCGCGCATGACGTAGCCTTCCGCTTCGAGACGCGTCAGGGTCTGTTCAATCGATACCGGTGGCAGCCCCAGCGCTTGCGCAATCGCGCGCACCGGCAACGGGCCGAAACCCGTCAGCCGCGCGCGCAACACGTCCAGCAGGGCGTCGTTGGCAGTCCAGCTGTCGGTGTAGCCCTTCGGCGCGGTGAGCGGCGGTTCGAAGCGCGCGTCAGGGTAGAGCGCCTGAAAACAGGTCAGGCGCTCGGCAGGAACCCACAGTGTGTTGTCGGCAGCAACCCGCACGCGTGTCGCGCGGCCGGATTGGGCGAGCGCATCCAGCCATGCGGGCCAGCCTTCGTTGTGGCGCGCTTCGGCGTCGCTGACGCAGGCCAGACCCGTCAGCGCTTCGTGCACTTCGTCGGCATGGCGCGCTTGTGGCCACGCCTCGTCGCGCACGCTTGCGATCGCGTCGGCATCGAGCGCGCCGAGGTCGTCGGCGGAAGACGGGTCGGTCCAGCGGCGGTTCAGAACAGCCTGCGTGCGGCGTTCTTCGATTGGCGCGTCGTCCAGATAGGCGTACGGTTTCGCATTGAGGATTTCGGCGGCAAGCGGCGAGGGCGCCGGCAAATCCCGCGCAACCAGTCGCACGTCGCCCCGTTCGATACGACGCAGCAGCACCAGCCAATGCTCGCTATCCATCGCATCATGAAGACAGTCGTCGACGGTTTGGTCCACTAACGGATGGTGCGGCAGCTCGCGTTCGCCGACCACGTTCTCGAGACACGCGGCCTGTTCGGGAAACACGCTCGTCAGCAGATCTTCGCTGCGCATGCGCTGTATTTGCGGCGCGGTTTTACGTCCGCCCGTGTAACGCGGCAGACCAAGCGAGGTGGTCGCGTTCCAGCGCCAGCGCACGCCGAACAACGGCGCGTCGAGCAGCGCCTGGATCAGCAGATGCTCTGCGCTGTTCGAATGCAGATAGCGCCACACGTCGTCGAGAACGAACGAATGGCTGCCGGTCAGCGACAGCACGATCGCGTCTTCGGTGGCGGCGGCCTGCAATTCGAAATTGAAGGTGCGGCAAAACCGTTTGCGCAGTGCGAGGCCCCACGCACGATTCACGCGGCTGCCGAACGGCGAGTGAATCACGAGCTGGGTGCCGCCGGACTCGTCGAAAAAGCGCTCCATGACCAGCGTGTTTTGCGTCGGCAGCACGCTTAGCGCAGCGCGTGCCCGGGCGAGATAGTCGACGATCTGGCGCGCGGCCGCGGCGTCCAGACCGAGCGTGTCGACCAGCCAGTCGATCGCGCGTTCGATTCGTGGGGTCATGGATGCGGCGTCGGGCAGCGGCGCCTCGGCGAGCGCCACAGCGGTCGTCTCCTGCCCGGCGGCCGAATTCGCCGCATTGCGTGACGCGGTGACAGGCGCTGCGCGGCGCCGCGGACGCGGCTCGCTCATCGAAGCCGTCGCTGAACCATCGGCGTCCTTACCGTCGAGCAAATGCCCAATCTGCTCGCGCAAGCGCGCGACGCCGAACGATAGTTCGTCGCTGCGCCCCGGCGCTTCGCCGAGCCAGAATGGAATATTCGGCGGCTGCCCTTGCGCGTCCTCGACCCGCACGCGCCCGGTCTCGATCCGCAGAATCCGATATGACGCGTTGCCTAGCTGAAACACATCGCCGGCCAGGCTTTCGACCGCGAAGTCTTCGTTGACGGTACCGATATTGATCGCCTGCGGCTCGAGTATCACCGCGTAATCGGCGTTCTCGGGAATCGTGCCGCCCGACGTAACGGCAACCAGTTTGCCGCCGCGCCGGCCGCGCAACGTGCCGCTCACCACATCGCGATGGATATAGGCGGCACGCGGACCGTTGCGGCTCGTATAGCCCTCCGCGAGCATGCGCAGCACGGCGTCGTATTGCTCGCGCCCGAGTCCCGCGTAAGGCGCGGCGCGGCGCATCATGTCGAACAGCGCGTCTTCGCTCCATTCGGCATTCGATACTTCGGCGACGATCTGCTGCGCCAGCACGTCGAGCGGCGCGTGCGGAATGCGCAGCGCGTCCAGTTCGCCGCGCCGCACGCAATCGAGCAGCGCGGCGCATTCGATCAGATCGTCGCGCGAAGCCGGAAAGAGCCGCCCCTTCGGCATCCCGCCGACATGGTGGCCGGAGCGGCCGACGCGTTGCAGGAACGGCGCGATCGCGCGCGGCGAGCCCATCTGGCAGACCAGATCGACGTCGCCGATGTCGATACCCAGTTCCAGCGAGGCGGTCGCGATCAGCACGCGCAATTCGCCGCGTTTGAGGCGCTGTTCGGCGTCGAAACGGTGTTCCTTGGCGAGGCTGCCGTGATGCGCGGCGACTGCTTCCTTGCCGAGCCGCTCGGTCAGATGACGCGCGGCGCGCTCGGCCATGCGGCGCGTGTTGACGAAAATCAGCGTGGTGCGGTGCAGGGCGACGAGTTCGGCGAGCCGGTCGTAGACGCGCTCCCACACTTCATTGGGCATCACCGCTTCGAGCGGCACGGGCGGAATCTCCAGCGCGAGATCGCGTGCGCGAATGTGGCCGACGTCGATAATCGCGCAATCCGCGGGAATCTCGCTTTCGATGCTCGCGCCGCCCACCAGAAAGCGCGCGACCGCGCTCACCGGCTTTTGGGTCGCCGACAGGCCGATTCGCGGCAGGCGCCGCTCACATAGCGCGTCGAGCCGCTCGAGCGACAGCGCCAGATGGCTGCCGCGCTTGCTGCCGGCAAGGGCATGAATTTCGTCGACGATCACCGTGCGTACGGTCGATAGCATGCGCCGGCCCGAATCCGAGCCGAGCAGCACGTAGAGCGATTCCGGGGTGGTGACGAGGATATGCGGCGCGCGCTTTTTCAGCGCGTTGCGCTCCTGGGGCGTGGTGTCGCCGGTGCGCACGGCGGTGCGGATATCGAGCGGCGCGAGCCCGCGCGCCGCGAGTTCCTCGCCGATGCCCTGCAAAGGCATTTGCAGATTGAGGCGGATGTCGTTGGAGAGCGCCTTCAGCGGCGAAACGTATACCACCAGCGTTTCGTCCGGCAGCGTGCCGCCGTTGGCAAGGCCGAGCTGGACGAGATCGTCGAGTGCAGAAAGGAACGCGGTGAGCGTCTTGCCCGAACCGGTGGGCGCGGCGACCAGCGTGGAACGGCCACGGCGAATCTGCGGCCAGGCGGCGGCCTGGGCGTCGGTGGGGGCGGGGAAGGTCCTCAGAAACCAGCCGGCGACGGCCGGATGGAAATCATCCAGCGCGCCAGCCGTGCGGGCTTGCAAGGTCGAATCCATTACCGCGCCCACAGTGTGGGCGGAAGTCGAGGCCGAAGTCATGGTGACGTAGATGGGGGCGCGACGTGCCATATCCAGAGGGCGGCGCACACCGGTTGGGTGCACGATCCAGCAGCCAGTCTGGCAGGTTTTTTCAGGCTTTGCCGGCCCTCGCGCGCTACCAGGCCCGGCGCACGCGCGCGTCGGCCGTCGCCGTGCTCTGATGCGCCGTCTTCGCTCAGCACGCTGTGGCCGCCCCACGCGCGGCCCCATGCGGCAGGCAGCTTGCCGGTTTCGTTCAGCAAGGCCTGATCGCCCTGGCGGTCGTGAATCGTATCGATCTGCATCAAACCCAGTTCACGCGCGACGCCCGGCGCCGCTGCATAGACCTCGTCTTAATGAAACTTTCCAAACGGCACACGCGCGTCTTGCGGACCTGTTGCGGCTCGTCGACGTGTTCTGAAACCCGCATGGCGCCCTGTTCTGCGGCGCGGCAAGGCCAATGCCTCGATACTGGGACGCACCGCTCCGCGCGTCGATATGACTCGCAAGGAATTTGAAATATAGGTTCGCCGGCGGGAGCCGCCGACTTGAGGCAGGTCCTGCCGGATTTCGCCAACTGCGCTACTCTGTGCGGCTCACCCGTCCACGATGGAGCTTCGAACAATGCGATACAACCCGTTAGGCCGTACCGGTGTGTTTGTTTCAGAACTATGTCTGGGCACGATGACCTTTGGCGGCAGCGAGGGCATCTGGAAGCAGATCGGCGAGCTGCAGCAGGGGGACGCGGAGCGGCTGATCGGCCGCGCGCTCGACGCGGGCATCAATTTCATCGACACGGCCGATGTCTATGCAGGGGGCCTGTCCGAACAGATCACCGGCCAGGCGCTGAAGAATCTCAAGGTGCCGCGCGACAAGGTGGTGGTGGCGACCAAAGTCTTGAGCCCGATGGCGGATTTTCCGAACGCGCGCGGTGCGTCGCGCTATCACATCATGGACGGTATCAAGGCAAGTCTGAAGCGCTTGCAACTCGATCATGTGGATCTGTACCAGATCCACGGCTTCGACCCGGCCACGCCGATTGAAGAGACGGTGCGCGCGCTCGATACGCTGGTTCAGCATGGTCATGTGCGCTATGTCGGCGTGTCGAACTGGGCCGCGTGGCAGATCGTGAAGGCGCTCGGCATCTCGGAACGTCTCGGTCTCGCCCGTTTCGAAACGCTACAGGCTTATTACACGCTGGCGGGCCGTGACCTCGAACGCGAACTGGTGCCGATGCTGCATAGCGAAGGCCTCGGCCTGATGGTGTGGAGTCCGCTCGCGGGCGGCCTGCTGAGCGGCAAATATGGGCGCGAGCAGCAGGGCGAAGCAGGCAGCCGCCGTACGACCTTCGATTTTCCGCCGGTCAATCGCGAGCGCGCCTATGACTGCATCGACGTGATGCGCAATATCGCCGAAGCGAAACAGGTGTCGGTGGCGCAGATCGCGCTGGCGTGGCTGCTGCATCAACGTGCGGTGACTACGGTGATCGTCGGCGCAAAAAACGTCGAGCAACTCGACGACAACATCGCGGCGACCGGCGTCACCCTCAGCGCGGATGATCTCGCGAAGCTCGATCAGGTCAGCACGCTGCCGGCCGAATATCCCGGCTGGATGCTGGCGCGCCAGGGCGAAGGGCGGCGCGACCAGCTCGAGCAGGCGCGTCATCCGGTGCCGCGCGAGGGCCGCTAGTCTTCGGGGCTGCGCAGGCGGTGATACCAGTTCATCAACGGCGTAGCCGAGACGCCGTGGATCACGACCGAGGCCGCGACTACCGCCAGGGCCAGCGGGACTAGTGGCGTCACGTCGGCAGCGGCGCCGTGTTCGAGGGCGTACGCGAGGTAATAAAACGAGCCGATACCGCGTATGCCGAACCAGCTCATCAAGCGACGCTGGGTAGGCGTCGCGCTCGAACCCAGCAGCGACAACTCCACCGATACCGGCCGGACGAGCACGAAGAGCGCGGCGGCGAGCGCGATGGTTTGCCAGGTGAACAGCGGGACGCGCAGCGTGGCGAGCACGTTGCCGACCATCGCCATGACTGCGACTTCGGCGATGCGTTCGAGCTCGATCGTGAAGCCGAGCACCGACTCCGTCATGAACGCATGGGCTTTGTCCGGATTCGCCGCAGTCGCCTCGACGTCTTCGGAATCGACCGTGCCGATTGCCTCGCGCGCCGACATGCCGCCGCTCGCCCGGTGCTCGACGCGGCGCATGGCGACACCTGCGGCAAACACCGCCAGAAAGCCGTACGTCTGCGCGAGTTGCGCGGCCCCGAACGAAAGTTCGATCAGGCCGAGCGCGAAGAAGCCCTCGAGACCGAGCGCCTGCGCATGGCGCGTGCGCAGCCAGGCGACGGCGTGCGTGGTGGCCCAGCCGAGCGCGCCACCGATCGCAATCGCGCCCGCCACGCCCCACACCATGCTGCCCGCGAGCCGCAAAGTGAACAGGTCGCCGGCTTGAGCGGCCGGGGCCGCGCAGACGGCGAGCCCCAGCATCGCAAAGGGCAGCGCGATGCCGTCGTTCAGCCCGCCTTCGCCGGACAGAGCGAAACGCAGCAGGTCGTGATCGCCGGGATCGTGCACCTGGACGTCGTGAGCGAGCACCGGGTCGGTTGGCGCGAGGATGGCCGCGAGCAGCAAGGACGGTCCCCAGCCGAGATGCAAAACGTACACGCTGAAGAGCGTGAGCAGCGGAATGGTCGCCAGCATGGCCAGAAAGCCGAGGCGCAGCGGCACGGTCCAGAGTGTCTCGAAGACGCCAAGCCTTAGACGCAAGCCGATGGCGAACAGCGAGACCAATAGCGCGATCTGCGTGATGACGCGCAGCAAATGCGCATCGGCGACCATATCGAGGCGTAACAGGTCGATGCCCGGCGGAGCGAGCGCATAGCCGATGCCCAGATAGAGCATGGCGGCGCTAACGGGCAGTCGCCGTAGCGTCGTGGCCGTCACGCCCATCAAAACGAGCACGGCACCGACGATCAGAAACCAGAGTGTTTCGTGCATGAGTTTCCGGTTAAGGCCGGCATGCGGATGAGGCGGATGAGGCCGGGCGAGGGGTGCTCAAGGCGCGCGCCCGAACGCTTCACGCAATTTGCGCCTGGCTCGCACAAGCGTATCACGGCGCGTCTTCGGCAGATTTTTGCCCGCGCGATTGATATAGAAATTGAGCATCGACATGGCCGACTGGAACGGCGTGCCTTTGCGGCGGCGGCTGTGCGTCGAAGAACGTTTGAGCGATTGCGCGATCGACTCGGCGCTGCCGGTTTTGAATATATCGGGCTCGATGTCCACCGCGTCACTGGTTTCCATCACATGATGCGACCACTTTCGCGCGTTCTTCGCGCTGCTTGCCCGAGTGTTTTTCCTTTGGTGCGCCGCATGAGCCTGTGCATGGCGCTGCCGTGGCGGCCGCCCTGACTTGCCGCGCGCGACCGGACGTTTCGACTTGCTGGTTTTGCGGGCGGTTTTTCTGGTGGCCATGGTTTGCCTCGCTCGTCAGTCATGCGCGCGCCTGCTGCGCGTGCTCAATGCGAAACGCGCCGGATGCCGCGAGCACGGCATCCGGCGCGGCGTTGCCTTGTGTTGTGTCACGTCACGTCACTTCGTGGAAGCGTGCCTCCACGCCGAAACCATCCGGACGCTCCCGCAACCACGTGCGGACTCACAGCTTCAGCCCGCCGGCCTCCGGCGCATCCGATGAACCCGCGGGGATGTCACCGACGCCGAGATCGTCGCGACGCGCTAACGTGTCGCGCCCCCAGTACGGTTCGCTGCCGTAGTACTGGTGCACGGAAGTCGCCCATGTCTGGTCCGCCATGGACGGCCAGTGGTCCTTGTCGAAACCCGGTGCGTTTTTCACGCGCTCGGCGGTCATTGCGAGGAGGAAGCACTTCTGTTGCGTGTCGAGCGTGAGCGCGCTCCATGGAATGGCCAGCAGCTTGTCGCCGATGCCGAGGAAGCCGCCGCTCGACAGCACCACATACGCGACGCGGCCGGAGGCGACGTCCAGCATGATGTCCTTGACCTTGCCGATGTCTTCGCCGTCGCTGCTGAGCACCTTATTGCCGTCGAGGGTGGCCGCGGCCATGACATCTGGGCCGGGGCCGTTTGCCGATGCGCCGGCATCGCCGACGATGCGCGCGCCCTGGGTCATTCCGCCTTGTGGCTGCGTCTGGTTGAGCATGATGTTCCTCATTACAGGTTGGATGTACCGGGGATATCAGCAAGCGCCGTTCCTTCGGCGTGACTTGCGTTGGCCGCGAAATTCGCGAAGCTCGGCAAATCTCCAGGTCAGGCTCAATCGTGCAGGAAAAGCTCGTGCGGCATAACCCTTGCTGGACATCCATCAGCGGCGCGACTGCTCACCGTCGTGACGGCAAGCGCCGCACATTG
The DNA here is from genome assembly GCF_046027215.1 of Paraburkholderia fungorum. Classification (GTDB taxonomy): domain Bacteria; phylum Pseudomonadota; class Gammaproteobacteria; order Burkholderiales; family Burkholderiaceae; genus Paraburkholderia; species Paraburkholderia fungorum_D. The sequence goes on from NZ_JAQQEN010000002.1 coordinate 837,129, forward strand.
TGCATGTTGATTACTCAGGGAGATTTCGATGATCTATTCAAAAGTATTGGTGGTATCGGCACTGGTCGCCATGTCGGGCGCCGCGTTTGCACAGGCTGGCGGTGGTAATGGCAACGGTGGCGGTGGCGGCACAGGGGGTTCCGGCAACGCGCACGGTGCAGCCACGGCGGGACCGACGGCCGGCGGCGAGCCAGTCTCGGGCGCGATGGGTGCGGGCACAACGAAAATGCATCACACGGCCAAGTCCAAACCGAAGACCAAGAAGCCAATGAGCGATTCGACCAACATGCCGGGCGCGGACGCCAGCAGCGATACCAAAGGTCAATAAGCCGCTGCACGGGTAACACGAATGCGGCGTTGCCATGTCCATCAAGGAGGGCGTGATGAAACAACTATCCAGCCGGGGCAGCAGCGGGCAGGTCCTGATGGTGGCGGCAATCGTTGTGCTGATGGCCGTTACCGGCTGCAAGCGCTCCGATAGCGACAGCGCGGGGGCGGCGATGAGCAGCAGTGGCGTGATGAACGGCAATGCGGCGACCGGCAGTACTGCCGATACGAGCAGCGGCGCGGCGGCCGCCGCCGCCACCGCCGCCGCTGCTACGGCGAGCATGCCGGCAGCGGCAGCTTCTGGCGCAAGCCAATAAGGGTGAACCGGCGTTGCTCACGCGCCGGTTTTCGATCGACTTTCGCACGGACGTCTGCCGGGGGAGTGTCGGATTCGTGAGTGCCCGAAGCAGATCGGCAGGTGGGCGTTTGAATGCGTTTGAATGCGTTTGAATGCAACAGCGGCGTTGTTGCGCCGCCTGGCGAGCCATCTCCGTCAACGCGTGCTGCGGACAAAGCCTATCGCGCCGAGGCCCGTCGAGCTGGTTGCGGTTGCGGTTGCGGTTCGATCGCGCGCTTCGTCTGCGCCTCTTTGCGCACCGCGCGCGACTTCCTCAGCAACGTAGTCAACGAACCGTCGATGCTCCCGGCGACCTCCGCTTCACGCACCTTGCGGCCCTTGGCGCCCGCCTGACGCGCAAGCTTTGCCGCGCGTTTTTCCGCATGAGCGAGCAACGCGGCAAACGCCACTTCATCGACGCGCAAACCCCGCCGTGCCTGGCCCGGTGGCAAGCCTTGCAGTTCGTCGGCCTCGAATGCGCTGATCACGGCAGGGTGGATGTAGCAGCGCCGGCAGACCGCAGGTGTATTGCGCAATAGCGCCGCCACGTCCTTGACGGTCGCAACGAGATGACGGCGCGCTTCTGCGGCATCGCCGCATATCAGCCGGCGCAGCGCGGCCAGCGCGTAGACGCTGCCGGCCCACGTCCGATAGTCCTTCGCGGTGAAATCGGCATCGCTCGCGCGGCGCAGATACTCGTTGATGTCGGCCGAGCCCACGGTGCGGCGCGTGCCGTCCTCGTCGAGATACTGGAACAGATCGTGACCCGGCAGTTCGGCGCAGCGTCGCACGATGCGTTTGATGCGTGGATTGTTCACGGTCACGTCGTGCTCGATGCCACTCTTGCCGCGAAACCTGAGGCGCAGTTGGCCGGCTTCGATTTTCACGTGTTTCTTGCGCAACGTCGTCAATCCATACGACTGATTATCGCGCGCGTATTCGGCGCTGCCGATCCGGATCAGCGTCGTGTCGAGCAACTGCACGATCGCCGCGATGACCTTGTCGCGCGGCATCCCGGGCAATTTCAGATCGCGCGCCACGCGGGCGCGAATTTTCGGCAGCGCGCAGCCGAACGCAGCCATGCGTTCGTATTTGTCGGCGTCGCGCGTCTCGCGCCAGCGCGGGTGATAGCGGTATTGCTTGCGGCCGCGTGCGTCGCGCCCGGTAGCCTGGATATGCCCACGCGCGTCCGGGCAGATCCACACGTCTTCGTAAGCGGGCGGGATTGCCAGCGCATTGATGCGCGCGATTTCGTCCTCGTCGTCGATGCGATTGCCGGCCGCGTCGAAGTACGCAAAACCGTCCTTTTCACGCTTGCGTGTAAAGCCGGGCCTGGTGTCGTCCGCGTGACGCAAGCCGGGTGGCATGACGGCGGGCGAGGTCTCGCCGGCGATGTCGTCGGCAAGGCGCGGCGTCGGATGGGTGATGGCAGCCATTGTCGGAGGTAGAAGTTTCAAGCAGGCGGCACGGGTTGCGCCGATGTCACGCTATGAGCAAAGGCGATGCCTGCCATACACCATGCTCCCTGCGGCACCCGTGGGCGGAACGGTCCTTGCGAATGCTCGCTATGGGTTGGACAACCACGGAATAGCGAAGGAGAGCGCCATGAGCAGCACACTGAACCCCGATGAAGAGCCGCAACAGGTGGTGAAGCAGACCTCCGGTACGACGGGTGCACTCGGTCCGAGCGATTCTTCCGATAGCGGCAGCGACGTCGCCGGAGCGAAGCGTCACGAGTTCGATGTGGATTCCGAACTGGACAACCACGCGCTCGAGACCGGCGACACGGAGCTCGGTAGCGACACCGATCGTTCGGGCACGGGCGAGCGGGCCGCCGCGGACGGCGATTCGACGCTCGTTGAAGACGCCGACATCGAACCTGACCGAATCATCGACCCATTGGCCGCCGATGATGACGACGAGTCGACGGGTAATTGACGGCTTTCGATTCACGGCTTTCCCCACGGCTTTCCCCAGCACGCTCGCCGAGACCGCTGTTCCAGGCCGATGCTTGCGGGCACAGCTATTGCTGATTGATAAAAACACAGGCCCGGGCCGCGGTACGCGGCAGCCGGCGGCTGAAAACAGGGAGAAAACGCATGAAATTTCAGTATTCCCTACAAGTCATGACGGTGGTGCTAGGTCTGGGCGTTGCGTCGGTCGGCGCCGTGCACGCGCAAGCCAGCGATGCGCCGGCGAGCGACGCTCCGGTAGCCGGCACGAAGCTTTCGCCGGCGGACCAGCAGTTCGTGCAGGACGCGTCGCAGGCTGACGCCACCGAAATCGCGGCAAGCAGGATTGCGCTGAAGAATTCGAGCGATCCACGCGTGAAGAAATTCGCGCAGCAAATGATTACCGACCATACGAAACTCGCACACGGCATGAGCGCACTCGTCGCGAAGAAGGGCCTCGCGACGGCACCGTCGGCCGATTCCGCGCTGGTCGGCAAGTTGCAGACGCTCAAGGGCAAGGAGTTCGACCAGGCATACGTCGAACAGATCGGCCTGGAGGCTCATCAGAAGGCGATCGACCTGTTCCAGCAGGAAAGCGAAAGCGGTACCGACGCGCAGCTGAAGGCGGCGGCCCTGCACGCTTTGCCGACCATCAAACATCATCTGGCGATGGCGCAGCAACTCGCCGGCGCAATGAAGGGCTAGCCATGAATGCGATCCTGCCGCGGCCGGCCTATGAGGACTCCCTTATGCACATCACTTTTCCCGACGACGAGGCTGCCTTCGACGGAGCGAATCTGACCGTGCGCTTCATGGCGCGGGTGGACGGCGAGGCCGTCGTATGCGCGATCACCGCTGAGGCGCTGGAAGACCATTTCGGCGCCGACTCGGCGCTGGAATCCGACTTGATGACCGCTTTCGACAAAGGCCGCCATCGCATCCGCTCGGTTTGCGCGGAAGCACTCGACCAGAACGCTGGCGAAGGCGTAGTGTTGCATAGTGGACTGTTCAGAGTGGAAGGCATGGAACCCGATCGCGGCACCGCGGTGTAGCCCGACGGTGCCGCCGCACGACCGTGCTGTCGTGTGACGCTGTGCGGCGGCATAGTCCGCAACCGCTTTTCAACGATGCAAGGAGGCCCTCATGTCACTCATCGTCGCAGCACGTTTTACGACTTTCCCTGCCGCTGAAGATGCGGCGCAAAAGCTCTTCAATGCCGGTTTCGTCGAAGAAGATGTGACGCTGTTTTTCGTCAATCCACGCGGCCAGCACGCGCGTTATCCGATTGGGGGCGACACCAGCACCGACGCCGGCGCGAAAGAGGCGCCCAAAGGCGCCGGCATGGGCGTCACAATTGGCGCGGTAGCCGGTGCGGTGGTCGGCGTCGGGATTTTCGCGGCGTTTTCCGCGCCGTTAATCGTCTCGCTGATCGCGGCCGGGGTTGGCGCATATATCGGTTCTCTGGCCGGCGCGATGGCGCGCACGCGTGATGCAGGCCACGCTGGACACCATTCGCGATTTCACGAAGAGTTGCGCGATTCCGGCGTGCTGGTTGCCGTGCACGTGTCCCCTGATAATCAGTTCGACGCTGCGCGCGTACTGCGCGAAGCAGGAGGCGCGTCGATCGAGCGCGCGACCGGACGCTGGCAGCAGGGGCGCTGGTCCGACTTTGATCCGCTCAAGCAGCCGGAACCGATGGGCGAGTTTGTCGAGCGGCATGCCTGAGGTGGTTTGCGTTGAGCGATTGGACGCGGTGGATAGCAAAACGGCCCGGCAGATGTCGGGCCGTTTTGCATTCGGGCGTTGGCTTTATATGCTGGCTTGGCGCGTTAATCGGGTGTTAATCGGGTGTTAAGCGGGGGCTAATCGGCTCCGCTGGATCGTGGCACTTTAGACCCAGATGCGCGGCGCATTGTGCTGCGGAAGCGCCGCGCGGTCCATCCACTGTTCGTTACGCGCCGGCTCGCAACCGGCTGGTATGAGGCCGTCATGTCTGGCACCGCAGAAAGACGCTTGCGGGGCCACGGATGGCGCCTCGTACGATTGCATGTGCTCGCGAATCTGCAGCACGCTGGCCGATGTGACGATCGCGACGGCGGCCAGCCATTCTGCGCTCCTGATTTTCATGGTGAGACTCCCTGTCGTCATTGCCCGCCCGTTGTTTTCAATTTATTGCCACGTATTGCAGTGTGTTCGGATACGGCCTGCGCGGGTCGGGCGGAAGACTACCCAGCAACCATCGTGCCAATTACGTGAGTTCCATTGGGCAGGGGCTTAAAGCTAATGAAGGAAGCCGCGACGCGCAACATTTACGCGCTTCTGCAAGATTGCTAATGACATCAGACCTATAGGCGGCGCGCTGCGGCAGCGCGTGTCAGGCACGGCGCATGCGGACTCCATAGATGAATCCCGCTGCTGCATGAAAACGTGTGACGGCGGTTTCCATGTTTAACGAAACCGTGGAGGTATTGAATGGCTACGAACGTTGTTTCCGTACTGAACGATCTGGTCGAAACGTCGAAGGACGGCGAAAAGGGCTTTCGCAAAGCGGCTGACGATGCGCACGACGCTCAACTGAAAACGTTGTTTCTGTCACGAGCCGAAGACTGCACGCGTGGCGCACGCGAGTTGCAGGATGTGGTTCAGGGTTTGGGCGGCAAGCCCGAAACCGGCGGTAGCATGAGCGGTGCGTTGCATCGCGGCTGGGTGGATGTGAAGTCGGCGGTATCGGATCGTAGCGACCACGAAATTCTGGCGGAATGCGAGAAGGGCGAGGACGTCGCGAAGAAGCGCTATCACGATGCGCTCGAAAAGGACTTACCGCTGGACGTACGCGCTATCGTTGAACGGCAGTATCAGGGCGTACTGCAGAATCATGATCGTGTACGCGATCTGCGCGATCAGTATGGTGCGGCGCGGGCTTAATCGCGCGGCGGTAGTACGTGCGCCGGTCGGATGGCGCACGTAGCACGTAGTGCAGCTGATGTGCAATCAGGCTTGCCGGGCGGGATAGGCAGTGAAGAACGAGCAGCCCGCAGAAAAAGGTAGCCACATAGAAAAGCCGTCCGCAAACGCGGACGGCTTTTTTGCTTACTGGCTTCGGTGTCTCGCGAGAGCCGACCGAAGCCAGCTCTCGCGTCAGGACCGCTTGAGCTTAGTCGGCCGCGATCTTCAGATGGTTCTTGACGCTCTTCACGCCGCCCACGTTTTGCACGACTTCTCCAGCCGCCGACTTGTCGTCAGCCGAAGGCACCGAACCTGAGAGCCACACTACGCCCTTGCGGGTCTTCACGTGAATATGGGTGGACTTGACGTTCTTCGCGCCGAGCAGATCGGCCTTCACCTTGGTGGTGATCGTGCCGTCATCGACGTGCTGGCCGATCGTTTCGGAGGCAGCCGATGGAGCCGATGCGCTGGTTTGCGCCGTAGCGTTCAGGGCGAATGCGACACAAGCGATGCTACCTGCGGTCTTCAGGAACTGGATGGTCTTCATGGTTTCTCCTTCGGGTGTTGATGAAATTTGCGGTCTTTTGCCTGCGTTCGATCGCGGCCGGAGCCGCTGATGACACGCGTGGGGTCGTTGCCGCTACGGTTCCGTCAGGGCCCGTTTTCGACATCGGACGACGTCCGGTACGAGCGTTTCGCCGCTTCCTGCTGCTTTGATTCGCACATACAGAGGCCGACATCCGTCCACGTACTCCTCATCCGCAAGGGGTGTGCCCGCTCCGCCGCCCGCGCATGCCTGCGGAGCAAAAGCCGTTATGGCATATGCATTTAGGCTGAAGAATCGCGCTGTGAGGCCAGTGCGGGCGTCGTCAGGCAAGAGGCAACGGCGGGCAACGGCGCGGCACTTAATTTGCCGGATACTTGTAAAAATGGCTCAAACGGCACGCGCAATTCGCGGGCCTGAAAAAGCAAAATGTAGAAAAAACAGGGTGTTGGGCGAGCTGGTACGACAGTTGCTCTATTGAGGCCACGGATCATTTTTCAGCTCAAAACGGGACCTCACTACAATGCCTTCAATTGAACTACGCACGAGGCAATCTCTCGCACTCACGCCGCGCTTGCAGCAATCGGTGCGTCTGTTGCAGTTGTCGTCTCTGGAGTTCCAGCAGGAATTGCGTACGGCGCTCGACACTAATCCGTTCCTCGAATACGACTCGACGGATACGGAAGACGTCGCGCTAGCCACAGCCTCGCCGGGCGACGACATTGGCGCGGTGCCCGCCACCGACACGGTTGCAACAGCCGAACCCGACGCATCGTCGGCGGATGCGGGTGGCAGCGATACGATGGAAAGTGCGGGGCAGGACGACATGCCCGGCGACTTTTCCGGCGATTACAGCAGCCGCAGCTCGGCGCGTCAGAACGGCGATTCGGATGGCAGCGATCCGGCCGAATGGGCCCGCTCCCAACCGACCTTGCGCGAACAGTTGCACGATTCGCTGCGTCTCTATCGTCTCGACGACCGGGATCGCGCGGTGGCACGCTTCATCATCGAAGCGCTTGACGACGACGGCTATCTGCGTCAGGAGCTTGCCGATCTCGCGGACAGCGTCGACCTCGAACCCGAACTCACCGAAGAAGAATTGCTGGTGGCGCTGCGTCTCGTGCAGTCGCTCGATCGTCCAGGTCTGGGCGCACGTTCGTTGTCAGAGTGTTTGTCGCTGCAAGTGAATGCGTTGCCGACAGATACGCCCGGGCGCGACGTGGCGCGGCAAATCGTCGAGCACCATCTCGAACGCCTCGCGCGCCGCGAGCAGGCCGAACTGCAAAAGCAGATTGGTTGCAGTGCAGAGGAATTGCGGGTGGCCTGCGCGCTGGTGCGCAAGCTCGATCCGAAGCCGGGCAACTGCTACGGCCGCACCGAAGACAACTACGTGGTGCCGGACGTGATCGTGCGTCAGGTGCGCAACAAGTGGGCGGTGGCGATCAATCCAGCGGTACAGCCGCGCGCGCGCATCCATCGCATGTATGCCGAACTGTTCGCGCAATCCGCCGGCGCGAGCCGCTCGCCACTTGCGCAGCAGTTGCAGGAAGCGCGCTGGCTGATCCGCAATGCGCAGCAACGCTTCGATACGATTCAGCGCGTGGCTGAATGCATCGTCGCGCATCAGAAGGCCTTCTTCCAGTACGGCGAAATCGCGCTCAAGCCGATGGTGTTGCGCGATGTGGCGGACGAACTCGGTCTGCATGAGTCGACTATCTCGCGCGCGACCGGCAACAAATATATGGCCACGCCGCGCGGTATTTTCGAGTTCAAGCATTTCTTCCCGCGCGAGCTCGGCACGGAAAGCGGCGGGACGTGTTCCGCGGCTGCTGTGCGCGCGTTGCTCAAGGAAATGATCGCCGCCGAGAATACGCGCGACCCGCTGTCGGATGTGACGCTTGCGAAGATGCTTGCCGACCAGGGAGTGCTGGTCGCGCGGCGCACGGTGGCGAAATACCGGCATTTGATGAAGGTGCCGCCAGCGGAATTAAGGCGGCAGGTTTGAGCGCCGGTTCGAACACGCCGGTGATTTTCGGCGCGTGGCCACGCGGTCGGGGCCACGCGGTGCTAGTTGTTGAGCACGCTATTGCTGCGTTGGCCTTTTTTTGCATTGTGTGCCTGCGGCGGTGGCCTTTCCTTGCATTCTTATTGGTCTATTAGCGTTCCCCCTGTGCGGGGGGGCACTGTAGTGGTCAAGTAAACCTGGACACCCGGAAAGGGGATTTTTAAAAAAGTGAAGCTTCGCGTTGTACTGGCGTTTGTCCGTCTGCAGCCGAATGAAGGCGACGGTAGTTATAAAAGTCGTCGATGTAGTCCCCGATGTCGCGTTCGGCATGTGCGTGATCGGGATACCCTTTTTCATCGATCCATTCACTTTTCAGGCTTCTAAAGAAGCGCTCTACCACCGCGTTGTCCCAGCAGTTTCCCTTTCTGCTCATGCTCTGGACCATGCCGTTTGCCTTGAGTTCACTCACAAAGTGCGCGCTGGTGTACTGGCAACCCTGGTCCGAATGGAACATCAGTCCGGGCGGTGGACGCCGCCGCTCCCGGGCCCGCTGCAAAGCCCTGATCACCAGCGCCGTATCGGGTTGCAGGGATAACGCCCAGCCGACGATACGGCGCGAATACAGGTCCATCACGATGGCCAGATAAGACCAGCCCTGAAGCGTCCTCACATACGTAATGTCGCCTGCCCATACCTGATTGATGGACTGCGGCTCGAAGTTACGCTCCAGCAGATTAGGCGCCGCCTGCGCCTCGCCATTGCTCTTCTGATAGCGGTGCGTGCGCTTTCGGGTGACCACCAGTTGCGCCTGCTGCATCAGCCTGCGGGCACGATAACGGCCTACCGCGTGACCACGGTTTCGCAACGCTGCCGACATCCTGCGGCTGCCATAGCTGCTGCGGGTTTCGCGATGAATTTCACGCGCAGCCGCCATCTGCCGGCAAGGCGTGGAACCCGCCGGCGGGCGGGCGGCGAACGCGTAATAGCTGCTGCGCGCGAGGCCCATCACACGGCACGTCACACTGATCGGCCAGTCCTTCTTCAGTGACTGGATCACTTCGGGAAGCGATCCATTTCCTTGACGAAGAAGGCGGTGGACTTTTTTAGGATGTCGCGCTCCCTCTCGAGATCGGCAACCCTGGCCTCAAGTTCGCGGATCCGCCGTGCGTCTGCCTCGACCTCCAGCACCGTTCGCGGCGGTTTGGCCTGCTGCTCGCGCCACAAGGCCACCCAGCGACGCAACGCAGTGTCGCCAACACCTATCGCCTCAGCAGCCTGCGCGTACGAATAGCCCCTGCTGACCACCAACTGGACCGCTTCGGCCTTCAATTCTTCGGGAATGTTCCGTCTGCTCATTTCTCACCTCAGTTGGAGAATTATCCCCTTTAGAGGTGTCTAGGATCATTGAACCACTACACACCTACTTTTCTTTGCCGGCCGCAAAGAAAAGTAGGCAAAAGAAAGCGGCTCCAACCGCCAACATCTAAGTGGGTTCCCTGGCTTGGAGGGGCTGGTGGTCCGATTAACGGATCACACCTCAGTCCATAACCGCCAGTGACACAGCCGTCATTCGCTCCCACTCCGCACTGCGTGCGTCGCGGACGGGTCCACCACGGAAACCGAGCGCTTCATTTGCGCGTAGCGGGGCCATCGGCTTCGCCTCGGCGAGGCACCGAAAACACCAATGATTGGTTTTATGAAGTACCGCCTCGGCGCGCGCAGCGCCGCCGGAAGCATGACGGCCTGGTCACTAACGAGGGAAGGTGCGCGGGCTCAATCTCTACGGAGCCACGACACCCTCCAAGCCAGGGGACCCGCTTAAAAATTAGCGGTTTGAGCCGCTTTCTTTTGCCTACTTTTCTTTGCGGCGGCAAAGAAAAGTAGGTGCCCCCCCGCACAGGGGGAACGCTAATAGACCAATAACAAAAGAAACAACCAACGCCGTAGGCAGACCAAGCCATGCCGCCGCCAAAGGCAAAATCCCATTTTCCATTTGACGAGATCCGCACTTGCGTCAAGAATCACTCGCCGAGCCGGCCAAAAACAAAACCAAAAACAAAACCAAAAACAAAACGAGCCATCCAGCATAACTACAGCTTGGGGACCATCATGAGCTTTAGCTTTCAAATCACATGGCGCCGGCCCCTGATAGTCGGCTCAGCAGTGGCAGTCCTCACAATGACAACCTCACTCGCCGTCAGTGAAACATCCGCGGCAGCCGAACTCACGACATCATCGGACACGCCAGACGAAGCAGAACCCGCATCGTCCACAGCCACCGCACCGTTGGCGGACACCTCGGCCACTGAACCAAAGAAAAATCCACCAACAACCCCGCCATCCACCACCCGCGCGCAGCGCAACACGTCAACCACCCAGGGCAGCGCCCAAAACGCCACGCGCGCCGCCGCAAAAGCGGACACTACCCCCATTCCGGTGCCACCGGAAACCACCTCGGTGAGCCAGCATTCCATCAGGCAAGATGGCCGCAAGATCGATTACACGGCGACCGCCGGCAACCTGCTGTTGCACGATAAAACCGGCCAGGCCAATGCGAGTGTCTTCTACGTCGCTTACACCGTCGCCACGAAAACGCCCGCGACCCGGCCGGTCACATTCCTCTTTAACGGCGGCCCCGGTGCCGGCACGGTGTTCCTCATGATCGGCTCGTTCGGGCCGAAGCGGGTCCGTACCGCGAGTCCCGCTATTACGCCGCCGGCGCCATACGTGCTGGCCGACAACCCGGATAGTCTGCTCGATACCACCGATCTGGTTTTTATCGACGCCGTCGGCGCGGGTTTGTCGAGAGTCGTCGGTCATGGAACCGGGAAAGACTTCTGGGGTGTCGACAAAGATCTCGATGCGTTTTCGCAGTTCATCGATCGTTACCTGACAGTCAACCAACGCTGGAATTCGCCGAAATATCTGCTCGGCGAATCGTACGGCACGGCACGCGCGGCCATGCTCGCGTATCAACTGGGGCAGAACAATATTGCGCTCAATGGCGTGATCCTGATGTCGTCGGTGCTGGATTCGTCCGCCTTTGCGCCGGGCTTCGATTTCAAGAGCGAAAGCTATCTGCCGAGCTATGCGGCCATCGCGTGGTACCACAACAAGATCGTGCCGAAGCCGCCCAGCTTGCCAGCCTTTCTCGACGAAGCCCGCGCGTTCGCGCGTGGTCCCTATGCGCAGGCGCTGGCCCAGGGCGACGCGCTGCCCGACGCCGAACGCGATGCGATCGCGGCGCGTGTCGCGCAGTTCACCGGCATCGACGTGGACTACATCAAACGAAGCCGGTTGCGCCTGTATCCGTCACGCTTCCGTAACCAGTTGCTGCGGGACCAGTCGCACAGTGTGGGCCGTTTCGACGCCCGTTTCGAAGGCCTTGAATTCGACGGCGAATCGGAGCGCCCGGATTTCGATGCGTCGGTAAGCAGCGTGTCGAGCGCTTTCGACGCTGCGCTGCATCAGCATTTCGCGGAGGACCTCCACTTCATGCCCGCGGATCGCTATCGCGTCTTCAACAACGAAGCGTTGACGCAGTGGGACTGGAAACATCGCGAGTGGTGGGGCGAACATCTCACCGAGCCCTATGCGGCGGGCGACCTGGCCGAAGCAATGCGGCAGAATCCGCAATTGCGCGTGATGTCGCTGAACGGTTATTTCGATCTGGCCACGCCGTTCTACGCCACCGAGTACGCGCTCGCGCATCTGGGCATCGACGCGCCGCTGCGCGCCAATGTGCGGATCGCCTACTATCCGACCGGCCATATGATCTATCTGGACGACGCCGCGTTGCACACGCTCAAGCACGATCTGGTGAGCTTCTACACGTCAGGCGCGCACTAGTGTTCACGAGCGGCGCAAGACGGGCGTCGTCTTACCTGACTGGCCGATCGAAAGGGTGGCGCAAGGGGCCCTGAGGCCGGGTCGTGGCGCCTTGCGCGCAAGTTCGACGCCAACCGTTGAACGGTATAATCGACGCACCCGGGCCCGCTCAGGCCGCTGTCTACCGCTTCACCAACTGCGTCACCAATCGCTGCCCATGCAATTTCTCCCGATCCAGTCCTTCACGCGCAAACGACTTTCCGACGTGGTGTCCGACCAGATCAAGCAACTGATCTCCGACGGCACGCTGATGCCCGGCGACCGGCTGCCCGCCGAGCGCGATCTGGCCACGCAACTGGGCGTGTCGCGGCCGTCGTTGCGGGAAGCGCTGATCAGGCTGGAAGCGGACGGCTACATTGAAACATCGGGGCGCGGCGGCTTTACGGTGGTTGACGTCACCGCGCCGATCATCTCCAGGCCGCTCGCCGAGCTGCTGCTGCGGAATCCGCGCACCAGTGCCGATATTCTCGAGTTGCGCCAGGGGCTGGAGTCGATTTCGACGGTCTATGCGGCCGAGCGCGCGACATCCGCCGATCTGCAAAAGATCACCGTGGCTTTTGAGGCGTTGAAGGCGGCGTCGCTGTCGCAAGACCGCGCCAATCTCGCGGAACTGGACGCCGCGTTTCACCTTGCGATCGCCGATTCCACCCATAACGTTGCGCTTGCGCATGTGATGCATGGCATCCACACGCTGATTAGCGAGGGCATGAGCCAGTACCATCGCCTGATCGACTACGATCAGGCGATGGAAAAGCAGTTGATGACCCAGCACCAGGCGATCTACGACGCCGTCATGGCGCGCGACGCGCAAAAGGCCCGCAAGGCGGCGGAGCGTCATCTGACCTTTGTGCGCGAGATGTATCAGGAAGACGCGGCGAAGCCTTCGCCGAGCACGATCTCCTGATATAGGCGGCCTGGCCGCGCGCCTGGTTTCGCTCGCCGTCCATCGGCTTGCACCGCCTGAGCGGGTGCAGCGCTTCGTTTTGAGTTCCCGCTAGTCGAAAGACAGCGCATATCGCTGGACGCCGCGCGCTTTGTCAGCGTCGCGCGAAGACCGGTTGCGTCTGTTCAAAGCGTTTTTTTCGTCGCCATTCCCATACGATTCGCCAATTGACACCGCCTGCCGACTTCCTTATATTTCGTGGTCAGACCAACAAGACCAGTCTGACTGAGCCATCCTCGCGTATCGTGCAAGCGCACCGATTCAGGGGGATGATTCAGCAGTAGAGTAGGTGAGTCCCCGACAGCCGCTTTTATCCATGAGCTTATGAAAGTCGCCCTGTTTATCCCGTGTTTTATCGACGCGTTCTATCCCGAAGTGGGGATCGCCACGCTCGAATTGCTCGAACGCTTCGGCATCGAGGTCGATTATCCGCAGGAGCAAACGTGCTGCGGCCAGCCGATGGCCAACAGCGGCGCGCATGCCGAGGCGGCCGGCGCGGAACGCGTGTTCGCGCGTAACTTCGCCGGCTACGACTACATCGTCGGGCCGTCGGCGAGTTGCATCCATCATGTGCGCGAGCATCTGACCGCGCTCGAACAGACCGACGAGGTGAAGAAGGTACGCGCGGGCGCTTACGAACTCGTCGAGTTTCTGCACGACGTGGTTGGCGCGCGGGAATTCCCGTGGGCCGAGTTTCCGCACCGCGTCGGTTTGCATAACAGTTGCAGCGCGCTGCGGCATCTGAAGGAAGCATCGATTTCAGAAGTAGCGGGCACGCCGTTTTCGAAGCCGCGCACCTTGCTGGAAGGTGTGAAAGGCATCGAATTCGTCAAGCCCGCGCGGCCTGACGAATGTTGCGGCTTCGGCGGCACTTTCTCGGTGACCGAAGAGCCGGTCTCGGTGCGCATGGGTCAGGACAAGGTCCGCGATCATCTGAATGCGGGCGCCGAGTACATCGTATCGGGCGACATGTCGTGCCTGATGCATCAGCAGGGCTGTGCCGAGCGGATGAAGGCCGACGCGCGCTTCATCCATATCGCGCAGGTTCTGAACGGAGCACGCGCATGAGCCGGATCGATCACGCGAAAGCCGCGGGCGCTTTCATCAGCAAGACCGAGCACGTCGCCTTTCACGATAAACGCCTATGGGATTTGCGCGAGAAGCGTGATGTGCAGGCCCATGGCATCGCCGAATGGGAGACGCTGCGCGAACTGGCGTCGGGCATCAAGGAGCACACGCTGTCGCATCTGTCCGAGTACCTCGAACAGTTTGCCGCGGCGGCTGAAGCGAATGGCGTGATCGTGCATTGGGCGTCGACCGCCGAGGAGCACAACGCGCTGGTGCACAAGATCATGTCGGAGCGTGGCATGACCACGCTCGTCAAGAGCAAGTCGATGCTCACCGACGAATGCAAGATGCGCGAGTATCTCGAACCGCGCGGCATCGCGGTGATGGAGACCGATCTCGGCGAACGGATCCAGCAGCTCGATCATCAGGAACCGAGCCACATGGTGGTGCCCGCGGTTCACAAGTTGCGCGCGGACGTGGCCGAACTGTTCGGGCGCACCATCGGCACCGATCCGCAGAACAGCGATATCCACTATCTCGCGGAAAGCCAGCGGATGAACACACGCCCATACTTTGTGCGCGAGAAAACCGCGGGCATGACCGGCTGCAATTTCGCGGTGGCGGAGACGGGGACTGTCGTCGTGTGTACTAACGAAGGCAATGCCGATCTGTCGGCGAACGTGCCGCCCTTGCATATCGCTTCTATCGGCATCGAGAAGCTGATTCCGAAGGTATCGGATCTCGGCGTGTTCATCCGCATGCTGTCGCGCAGCGCGCTGGGTTCGCCCATTACGCAGTACACCTCGCATTTCCGCGCGCCGCGTCCGGGCACCGAAATGCACTTCATCCTCGTCGACCATGGCCGTTCGGAGCGGCTCGCGATGGAAGACTTCTGGTACTCGCTCAAGTGCATCCGCTGCGGCGCGTGTATGAATACCTGCCCGGTCTACCGGCGCAGTGGCGGGCTGTCCTACGGCGGCACGTATTCGGGGCCGATTGGCGCGATCATCAATCCCACCTTCGATCTGAAACGCTATAGCGCATTGCCGTTCGCGTCCACGCTCAACGGCAGTTGCACGAACGTGTGTCCGGTGAAGATCAATATTCACGAGCAGATCTACAAATGGCGCATGGTGATCGCCGAGCGCCATGAAGTGCCGTTCGTGAAGCAGGAAGTACTGAAAATGGCAGGGCGGCTGCTCGCGAGCCCGACCTTGTATCGCGCGACGGTGTCGTCGATGGGCAGCGCCTTGAGGCGGCTGCCGAATTTCATGCTGTACAACCCGCTCAACATCTGGGACAAGCAACGCGAGTTGCCGGAGGCGCCGAAGCTGACCTTCCATGCCTGGTACAGGAAGAATCGCGGAGGTGGCGATGGCAACGCGTGAGGCTTTTCTGGCGAAGGTGCGGCAGGCGCAGCCGCCGGGCCGGCCGCGTCCCGAGGTGCCGCTGTTCGCGACGGCGGGTGGCGATTTGCGCGAGCGCTTCACGTCGGCCTTGCAGACGATGGGCGGCACCTGTGTCGAAGTAGCGGCAGTGGCTGAGGTGTCGGCGCTGATTCGTGAGCGCTTCGGCGCTACGGCGTCGGTGGCATCAGCCACGCCTGAAGTGCCGGGCACGCGCGTGCTCGCGGCCGATACCGAGCCGGCCTCCCTGCAGGATATCGACGTCGGGGTGGTGCGGGCGCGCTTTGGCGTCGCCGAGACCGGTTCGGTGTGGTTCAGTGAGCGCGAGTATGTGGTCAATGCGCTTGGGTACCTCGTCCAGCATCTGGTGGTGCTGCTCGATCCGGCGCAATTGCTCGATGGTTTGCAGGACGTCTACCGGCGCGACGATTTCCGTGCCGCGCGATATGCGGCGCTGGTGACCGGGCCGTCGGCGACGGCGGATATCGAAGGCGTGCTGATTCGCGGCGCACAAGGCGTGCGGTCGTTGACGGTGGTGTGGGCGGGCGCCTGAGCCGCCGGTTGCAGGCACCGATCGCCGGGCAATATCGCGAGCCGTCCCACTCCCGGATTTTGATATCATCACTGTATAAACATACAGGTCCGTGGAAGCGCCGTGGCGACAGATGCTTCATCAGACATCCGCTCTGATGTCCCTTATTACCTGCTGAACTTCGAGCGTGCGCTGGCGTGGCTTGCCGAGCGTTACGACGATCTGCTGGACGCGCACGAACACGCCTTCCTGCGCGATTTCGCGGCGTTGCCGCAGTCTTCGCGCGCCTTGCTCGTGCGCATGCTGATGCGCAAGGGCACGCTGTTTCGCGCCAGCCGGCTGACCTATGACGAGATCGGCTGCCCGTTGCAGGCGGCCGCGCCGCTCGCCGCGCTCGGCTGGGTCGACGCCGAACCGCCCCTGACGCTCGACGATCTGTTCGCGCTCACCACACGCCCCGAACTGCTGCTCGTTTTTGCCGACACCATCGCGCTAATCCCCGGCGCGAAAGGGTTGCGCAAAGCCGATCTGCTGGAAACGCTGCGCCCGTTCCATTCCACCGGAGACAACGACGAAGCGGCCGCTGCACGCACACTGGCCGCCTGGCACCGCCAAAGCCAGGATCGCGTCCTCCACGTCGCGATCGCGCCGCTTTGCGAGCGTCTGCGGCTGATGTTTTTCGGCAATCTGCAGCAGGACTGGTCGGAATTCGTGCTCGCCGACCTCGGCGTGTTCCAGTACGAGACGGTGGCATTCGCGCCGTCGTCGCGAGCTTTCCAGCAGCGTGCGGATGTCGACGTGTATCTCGCGCTGCATGCGTGCCGCGAAGCCCTCGAATGGCTGCCCGAGGGCACCGCCGTCAGTGAACTGGTCGCCGCCGTTGCTGCCATCGAAACTGCGAATCCCTGGCTCGAAACGCGCCGCGTGAAATTGCTGTTCCGCATCGGCCAGCATTGCGAGCGGCGCCACGACTGGCCGGCGGCACTCGCCGTCTACGAACGTTCTACGTGGCCCGGCGCGCGGCATCGGCGGATACGCGTGCTGGAGCGCAGCGAATCTTTCGATGACGCGTACGCGCTGGCCGCGCAGGCCGCCGCCGCGCCTGAAAGCGAGGAAGAAGCACAACGTGTCGCGCGGATGCTGCCGCGTTTGCGGCGCAGACGCGGCGAGCCGGTGGCACGGGCACGGGGTACGCGGCCGGTGGAGCGCAGCACGCTGGTATTGCCGCGGCCCGTGGCGTCGCAACCGGTGGAATACGTCGCCCGAGATCACCTGAGTTGCGACGAAGCACCCGTGCACTATGTGGAGAACGCGCTGATCAATTCGCTGTTCGGCTTGCTGTGCTGGGAGCCGGTGTTCGCGGCGCTGCCCGGCGCATTCTTTCATCCGTTCCAGCGCGGGCCGGCCGATCTGCACGCACCTGATTTTCATCTGCGCCGCGCCGCGCAGTTCGCCGCGTGTCTCGCGCAGCTAGACAGCGGCGCGTATCGAGAGACGATTCTGCGGCATCTGCAAACCAAGGCCGGTGTCCAGTCGCCGTTCGTATTCTGGGGCTTGCTGAGCCCGGCCCTTGTCGTGCTGGCGCTCGATTGCCTGCCCGCTGCGCATCTGAAGCTCTGGTTCGAGCGTCTGTTGCGCGATATTCGCGGCAACCGCTCCGGTTTGCCGGATCTGATCCGCTTCTGGCCGGCCGAGCGTCGCTATGAATTGATCGAAGTGAAGGGCCCCGGCGACCGTCTGCAGGACAACCAGATCCGCTGGCTCGGCTACTGCGCGCAGCACGGTATACCGGTGCGCGTGCTCGATGTGCGTTGGGCGGACGAGACCGTCGCCGGTCCGCTGACTGCCGAAGAGGCCGCGGCATGACCCATGTAGTCGCCGTTCGGGCGATGTGCGAATTCACCGCAAGGCGTGGCGACCTGGATCTGCGCTTTACGCCAGCGCCGACGTTGCTCGAAGGCATGGCTGGCCACGTCACCGTGGCCGGCCGGCGCACGAGTGGCTACGAAACCGAGATCACACTGACCGGCACGCACCGTAGCCTGACCGTGCGCGGCCGCGCCGACGGCTACGTTCCGGCGGCGAACCGGCTGGAAGAGATCAAGACCCATCGCGGCGATCTCGCGCGGATGCCCGCGAATCACCGCACGCTGCACTGGGCGCAGGCGTTGGTCTATGGCCATCTTTTGTGCCGTGCGCGCGGGTTGACCGAATTGACGGTTGCGCTGGTGTACTTCGATATCGGCAGTCAGAAGGAGACGGTGCTGACCGAAACGCACAGCGCGCGCGAGCTCGAAATCTTCTTCGTCGAGCAATGTGAACGGTTTCTCGACTGGGCCGTGCAGGAGAAGGCGCATCGCGACGCGCGCAATGCCGCGCTTGGCGCATTGCAGTTCCCGCATGGGCAGTTTCGCAGCGGCCAGCGCGAACTGGCGGTTTCGGTCTATCGCGCCGCGCGTGACGGCAAGCCGCTGATGGCGCAGGCACCCACTGGCATCGGCAAGACGCTCGCGACGATTTTTCCGCTGCTCAAGGCGTGCGCGTCGGACCAGATTGACCGGGTGTTTTTTCTCACCGCCAAGACGCCGGGCCGCGCGCTCGCGCTCGATGCGATCGACACCTTGCATGCCGGCGCGTCAGCCGCGCCGTCGCCACTGCCGTTACGAACTCTGGAGCTGGTCGCGCGCGACAAAGCCTGCGAGCATCCCGACAAAGCCTGCAACGGCGACTCCTGCCCGCTCGCGCGCGGCTTCTACGACCGGCTCGACGCGGCCCGCAGCAGGGCGTTGCTGGCGCGGCGGCTCGATCGCGTGGCGGTGCGCGAAGCGGCGCTCGCGCATGAGATCTGTCCGTACTACCTGGCGCAGGAACTGGCGCGCTGGTGCGACGTGGTGGTCGGCGACTACAACTACTATTACGACAGCAGCGCCATGCTGTACGCGCTCACGCAGATCAATCAGTGGCGCGTCGGCGTGCTGGTGGACGAGGCGCACAATCTGCTCGACCGTGCGCGCCGGATGTACACCGCGTCGCTCGATCAGGCGGCATTGCGAGCCGCGCGCAAAACCGCGCCGGCAAGCTTGCGCAAGCCGCTTGAACGGCTGAGTCGCGAGTGGGGCGCCGTCAGGCGCGCACAGACAAACGCCTACCAGGTGTACGCCGACGTGCCAGGCAAACTGCTATCGGCCGCGCAAAATCTGATCGGCGCGGTGACCGATCAGCTCGCCGAGGCGCCACTTTCCATCGACGAACCCGCGCTGCGCTTTTTCTTCGACGCGATGCATTTCGTCGCGCTGGCCGAGCAATTTGGCGAGCATTCGATTTTCGACATCACGTTGAGCGCCGATCGCTACGCGCCGCGCGACAAAACCAGCGCCACGCTGTGCGTGCGCAACGTGATCCCGGCGCCGTTTCTCGCGCCGCGTTACGCCGCCGCGCGCACCACAGTGCTGTTCTCCGGCACGCTCAATCCGCATCATTTCTATTGCGACACGCTCGGGCTGCCCGAACAGACGGACTGGCTCGACGTCGAAGGGCCGTTTCGCGCCGAACAATTGCAAGTGCGGGTGGCCGGCAACGTATCGACACGCTGGCGTGACCGCGAGCGTTCGTTGATACCGATCGTCGAGCTGATCGCGAAGCAGTACACGGCGCAGCCGGGCAATTATCTGGGCTTTCTGAGCAGCTTCGAGTATCTGCAGCGGGTGGTGGCGCTGCTGCGCGAGCGGCATCCGGACCTGCCGGTGTGGGCGCAGGAGCCCGGCATGGACGAGCCGGCGCGCGACGCCTTTCTCGCGCGTTTTCGCACCATGAACCAGGGCGTCGGTTTCGCGGTGCTCGGCGGCGCGTTCTCCGAAGGCGTCGACCTGGTCGGCCAGCAATTGATCGGCGCGTTTATCGCCACGCTCGGGCTGCCGCAGATGAACGATGTTAACGAGCAGATGCGCCGCATCATGGAGGCGAAGTTCGGCAACGGTTACGACTACATGTATCTGTATCCGGGCCTGCAAAAAGTCGTCCAGGCGGCGGGGCGGGTGATCCGTACTGAGCAGGACGAGGGCGTGGTCCATCTGATCGACGACCGCTACCGGCGGCCGGAAGTGCGCCGCCTGCTGCCGCGCTGGTGGCAGGTGCAATAGGTCTGGTTCTTTTTACGGTACGAAAACGTTCCGCTTTACCGTCCAGGTACTCGACCCGCCACCGTGCATTGGCGCAGTGACGGCTGTCCTTCACGCATGCGGCGAGCTTGAACCGGGATTGGCTGGCGTTCCTGGGCCGCCGGCCGGTTTAGGGTCGACGGGCAGTTGATCTTCCACCGGCGCGTCAGCTTTCTGGGCCGCCGCCTGCAACGACGGATCCGCAGGCAGCGTATTCGCCGGTTCCTCTTTGGCCGGCGCGTTGTCCGGGTCCCACGTCAGCAGGTGGCGTTGCGGGTTTGCAATCTCGATACCGTGTGCGCTGAACTGGTCGAGAATGCGCCGGTTGAATTCACGCTGCACGCCCCAGCGCGCGCTATCGCGGCACTGGATCTGCCCGGCCAGCGTGACCGCCGAGCCGTCCACCGCATCGACGCCCCAGAAGCTGAAGTCGGACAGGATGCCGTCCTTGAACTGCTCGTCTTCGCGCAGCGCGGCGCCGATTTCCTTGAGCGTGGCGATCGCCAGGTCCACGTCCTGACCGAACACGATGTTGACCTTCACCGCGGCGTTGCCGAGTCCGCGATTGGTGTTATTGACCGTCGACACCGAACTGAACGGCACCGTGTACAACGAACCGTCGCCGCCGCGCAGGCGCACGGTGCGAATCGACAGATATTCGACGGTGCCGGACACGCCGGCCAGCGTGACCCAGTCGCCGACCTGCATGGCGTTTTCCATCAACAGGAAAATACCGGTGATGAAGTCCTGCACCAGCTTTTGCGAACCGAAGCCGAGTGCGACGCCGAAGATACTCGCGCCCGCCAGCAGCGGCCCGATATTCACGCCGAGTTCGCTCAGCCCCGTGAGTACCACCACCAGCGCGATCACGCAGAAGAGCGCGCTGCGCAGCATCGGCAGCAGGGTGCGCAGCCGTGCGGCGCGCACCAGATCGCCACTGGTGGTCCAGCGGTTCAGCCGCCTTTCGACGGATACGTTCACGCTTTCCCACACCAGCAATGCGATCACGGCAGCGACGCCGATCGTGACGAGCGCCGAGGCGAGGCGGTGGCCGATCGTGCCGGTGCGGAACAGCTCGCTCAGATCGACGCCCCAGACCTGCAGCAGCGCAAGCGCGGTCACGATGCCGATGATCGAGGCGATCACCCGGCGCAGCAGCGGGTAGTAACGGTACGCGTGCTGATGGATCAGCGAAGCTTTGTCCGAGTCGTCCGGGACGTTGAAGAGCCGGGCCAGCGCACCGAATATCACGATCGACACGACTCGCGCGCCCACCAGAATCGCCAGCGAAATGCCGCCGAGATGCAGCAGCGTGTGGTAGCCGTTCTGCACGTCGAGCGCCCAGATAAACCACAGCGCCATGACGACGAACACCGCGAACCATGCCCATGCGTCGGCGAGCGCATTGCCGAACATGTCGAGCGACGGGTTGGCGGCAAAGCGTCTGCGGATCAGTTCGCCAACCGGCTTCGCGCACTGCAGGATCAGGATCGAGACCATCACGTGACCGGCGAGCGCCACCACCTTCATCAGCGCGAGATGAGCCGCGTCGTTCAGGCCGAGCGACTGGGCGGTCACGGCAATCGCCGAACCCGCGCCGACCACGCTGACAATGCGGGCCATCCAGTGCTGCACCCAGCGCGCCCACGCGTCGCTCATGCGTAACAGGCGCAGGCGCGGCGCACCCGGCTGCAGGAAGAAGCCGCTGACGATCACGATCACGCGGCACAACACATAAATGTCGATCAGCGAATCGAGGGCGCGGTCTTGGGGTGTGCCGTTGTCGGTCAATATCGACATCAGCGCGCTCGCCGCGCCGACGAACACCGCCAGCGGCAGGAGCCGCAACACCATGCTCAGAAGCGCGCGCGGCAAGCGCTGCAGCAGTGTCCAGTGATGCGCGGCGTTCTGCTTGCCTTTGGCTTCGGTCGGGCCGGCGGTGGACGCTGCGATTGAGGCGTCGGCCGGGCGCGGGAATGGTGGCAACGGCGGCGCCGCGTTGGGCGCGACGGCGGATGGAGGTTCGGCGTCCGCCGGCAGATCGTTTTGCTGCGTTTCTTCATTGCGTTCGCGGCGCGCGGCCAGCGCCGCATACGCGCGACGCAACAGGCGGCGCGTGAGCCATTCGAGCGCGAGCGCCGGCAGCAGTGCGGCAAGTAGCGACCAGGCGACGTGGCCTAGCATGCTGCGCGCCTGTGAGTCGGTGGATTGCCAGTTCCACCAGGCGCGGACCGACGACACGTCGAGCAGCGCGGCCACTGAGCGACGCAACGAGGTGCCGAGGCGCACGGCCCAATGCGCGCCCTGGCGAGCCATTTGCGAGGCGAGGCCATTGGACTGGAACGCGGCCGGCACGAGGGGGGCGGCGCCGCTGGCGGGCGTGGCGGCAGAGGCAGCGGAGGCCGCCGCCGTAGCGGAGGCGGGCGGGGCGGCGAGCGCGCCGGCTGCGGCAATGGCGTTGAGCGTGTCGGTGACTTGCGCGCGGCGTTTCGGGTCGTTGAGGACGTCGAGGGCTTGCCGGGCCTGCTCGGGCGTCAGGGTGATCGCGGAGGCGGAGGCCGCTGGCGCGGCGGCGGGGTGCGCCGCAGCGGCAAAGGCCGGTGCGGCGCAAAGGGCGGAAAAGACGAGAAACCAGACAAGAAGTAGTTTGCGCATAGGGTGTAAAGCGGGGAAATGGTGCGGACGGCGCAGCCGGAGCGCGCGGATCGTTTCAGCGGATGGACCCTGAACCGACACCGTTCTGGCCGCACAAGTTCCTTCAGCGGCCGGCTTTGCGCGCCGTCAGCGCGTTCGGCATCGACTGACGGCAGCAGAAAGCTTGCCCGCCAGCGGTGACCGAAGGGTGCGGGTCGGCCGTCGCGCGCAGTTTATTCCCTCCGCGACGCGGTTAGCCCGCTGCCGCCACGCCCAACGTGCCTTCGACCACTTCGGTGAAGGTCCTCTCCTCGCGCAGAATGAAGCGTTTCGTCTGCGCCAGCTGGAAATTTTCCCGTGCTTCGGGGTCCGCACGCAGCCTCGCCCGGTAAGTTTCGTAGGCGGCGAGGCTTTCGAACGCGATCAGGCCCCATGCAATGTCATTGGTGCCTTCGGATGGCAGGAAGTAGCCGATCAGATGGCCGCCGCAGCGCGGAATAATGCGGCCCCAGTTGCGGGCGTAGTCGTGGAAGGCGTCGCGCTGAAACGGATCGATCTGATAGCGGATAAAGCAGGTCATCGTCATATGTGGCTCCCGGTTGGCCGATGGTGGTCTGAAGCGTCTGAACACCAGTATGGCGACTGCCTGACCACGACGTTTCACGGCGTGCTGAAGCGTCGATGAGTGATGTGAGTCAGCTTGCCGGCGGCCGTTGCGGGCGGATCGTCAAGGCCGCCGCGGCCGCCCCGGCCAGCGCGCAACACGCCGACACCAGCGCCACCGCGCGCAGCGCCGTGCCTAAAGCTTCGGCTTGGGCCTGCGTTACCTCGATCTGCGTGGCGGTTTTTATGGCGCCGGTTGTCGCCGGATCCGCAGCCTTGCCGGATTGTGTCAGCCGTGCCGCTTCACGCGCCTCGTGCGTCACATGCAAGGCGTCGAGCCGCGCGTCGAGCGCCGCATCGTGCGACCACACGAACACAATGCCCAACACCGCAATCGCCAGCAGACTCGCCACCCGCGCGACCGCGTTATTGATCCCGGACGCCACGCCCGTGCGCGTGGTGCTGACCGAGGTCATTACTGTCGTCGTCAACGGCGCGACGGTAATCGTCATGCCGAGTCCGAGGACGAGCAGCGCCGGAAAGAAGCCGTGCCAGTACTCGCCGCGTACCCAGGGCAGCGTAAGCATCGCGAAGCCGGCCGCCGTGATCACCGGGCCCACGCTCAGCAATGCCCGCGCGCCGTAGCGGCTCGTCAGGCCGCCGGTGAAACGCGACAGCAGGCCAATCGTGACGGGTATCGGCAGCAACGCCGCGCCTGCCTCGGTCGCGCTATAGCCGTAGGCGCGGATCAGCGTAAAAGGCAGAAAGAACAGCGCGCCGCCCAGCCCGAAGTAAAGCAGCAGGGTGACGAGATTGGCGCCGACGAAGTCGCGTGAATGGAACACGTCGAGCGGCATCATCGGATTGCGGCTCCTGGCTTCCAGCACGACGAAGGCGGCCAGCACGATCAGCCCGCCGAGGATCAATGTCAGCACCCAGCGGTCGGCGAAGCCGCGCGCCGAGGCGATGGTCAGGCCATAGGTCAAGGCTGCGAGCCCCGCAGCCGCGGTGGCGGCGCCGGGCCAGTCGAGCCGTTGCGACGAGGCCGCCCGAAGCTGCGGGTCCGGGTTTGGCGGGATATCTTCCTGCCGGCTGTCCGGCACGGCGACGATCGCCAGTGCGATCGTCGCGCACGCAACCGGCACGTTCAGAAAGAAGATCGCCCGCCACGAAAACGCGTCGACGAGCCAGCCGCCCGCCACCGGCCCGACCGCGGACGTGATCGCGCCGACGCCGGCCCATGTGCCGATCGCCTGGCCACGTTCCTTGTCGTCGAATACCGCGCCGATGATGGCGAGGCTGCTCGGTACCAGCAGCGCCGCGCCGATGCCCTGCACGGCGCGCGCCGCGATCAGCGCGCCGGCGCCGGGCGCGAGGCCGCAGCCGATCGAGGCCAGCGTAAACAGGCCGATTCCCGTGATGAACACCGTACGCCGGCCGACCTGATCGCCAAGCGAACCGCCCACCAGCACGAGCGCGCCGAGAAACAGCAGATACGCATTGACGACCCACTGGATCGCCGCGACGCTCGCGCCCAGCTCGGTCTGGATGGACGGCAGCGCGACGTTGACCACGGAGCCGTCGATGAACGCCATGCTCGAACCGAGGATCGTCGCGGCGAGCGCCAGCTTCTTTCGCGGGCACGGAGAGGCCAGGCTGAGGGGCTGGGTGCGGATGACGAGCGTGTCACACGGGCTCGCCTGAGCGGGGAGGACGGAAGAGGGGCGGCGCGCAACCGCCGGAACATGCTGATCGGCCAAGTCCACTCCCGCGTGGATGAACGGCTTTCAGCATAGCAACGCCAGCGCGTATGCGGTAGGCGCATGGTCTCTGAGCCTCGCAAGGCGTGGGAACGGCAGCGCCGTCGTTCGCAAGCCAAAGGCTCTGGCGCGCCAGTCGATCAAATAGTGGGAGGCACGATCTCGCTGGTGATCAGTGGGGCGAAACGCGGGCAGCCGGGAAAAGCGGCTGCACCGCGCATGTCAACTGACGCGGGGATATCGGCTGAGGTGAGCGGCGCGTGCGGCTAGACGAGGGAAGGCGTTTGCCGCTCCGCCTCGTCATCGGCGTCCGCGCCACCCGTGGTGTTCGACGCCCGTCCCGCCGGCGGCTCCTGATGCAGCCGGTTCGCATGCATCAGGCGATACAGCGTTGCCCGCGAAATACCGAGCTCGGCTGCGGCCTCAGACAGCTTGTAACCGTGCCGCTGCAACGCGTGTTCGATCGCGTCTTTTTCAGCTTTACTACGGATTTCCGCGAGCGTGACGGCCGGCCCGTTGTCCGCTTCCGGCAGGCCAAGATCGGCTGCGGTGATAAAGCGCCCCTCGCTCATCACGACCGCGCGACGCACGCAGTTGATCAGCTCGCGCACGTTGCCCGGCCACGGATAGTTCGACATCGCGACAATCGCGTCGCTCGACAGGCCCCGCAGTTTGCGCGCGCCGTCCTGCTTGTACATGCTCAGCGCATAGTTGGCGAGCAGCTTGATGTCGCCGCCGCGCTCGCGCAACGGCGGCTCGACGAGGCGCAGCACGCACAGCCGGTGATACAGGTCGGAGCGGAAGCGGCCGTCTTCGACGGCCTTGTCCAGATCGACGTGGGTGGCTGAAATCACGCGGGCATCGACGTTGATCGGCCCGTTGCCGCCCAGCCGCTCGATGGTGCCTTCCTGCAGAAAGCGCAGGAGCACCGCTTGACATTCGTGCGGCATATCGCCGATTTCGTCGAGAAAGAGCGTGCCTTCGTTGGCGCTTTCGATCCGGCCGATCTTGCGTTGCAGCGCGCCGGTAAAGGCGCCGCGCTCGTGGCCGAACAGTTCGGCCTGCAAGAGGCTTGGCGGAATCGCCGCGCAATTGATCGCGACAAACGGCCGGTTGGCACGCGGCGAGCGGTCATGGATCGCCCGGGCGGTGAGTTCCTTGCCGGTGCCCGATTCTCCGGCGACAAACACCGGCGCGTCGGTTACCCCGCATTTGTCGATGCGCCGATATAGCTGTTGCATCGCCTCGCATTGCCCGACCATGCCGTGCCGGCCGAGCGACGGCTCCGGAATAACCCGCGCCTGGCGCAGGTTCGACAGCCCATGCGCGTGGCCGAGCGCGAACACCAGCCGGTCGTTCAGCCACGGCCGGGTGACGAAATCAAAGCAATAGTCGAGGATGAAACGGCTGACGAGTTCGTTTTCCGCCTGGCCCGGCGCGATCTGGGCAACCCAGTTGGTTTCGACGCGCCGCATGCAGGTGGCCAGCGCGGAGAGTTGCTGCGAGGTGCACTCGACCGGCAATTCGACGAGGCCGACTTTGATATTGCCGCGCTCGATCATGCGTTCGGCGACCGACGTGCTCTTGGCATGCACCGTTTGCCAACCCGATTCCGCCAGAAAACTGGCGAGTTTCGGGTCGGGCGCGTTCGCCACGTAGAGAACGGTGCGTTCCGCGTCGACTGGCGTGCAAGTCGTCTTCATGTTACCCCCGGTTCAAGGCTGCTCTCACGACTGCTGTTCAATGTAGTGGACGGATTGGCACACGGTGCCGCTCCCCGGCCACCTGAACCAAGCCGATCCGTTTGCACGGACTCGGACAGGTTTTCGTCACCGGCTTCGCGCTGGGCTGCGAATCGCCCGGCGGCGACAACTTCACGGTAGAGGCAATGGCGGGGGCATGGAGCGGCGGCGCGAGCCGCGGGTTGCTACACATTGGACGGATGGCGAAACAGCGCTTGACGCTGAACCTGCCGAATGACTTTGTCCCCGACTCACACCAACCGTTAGTACATCTGCGGCCTGTTATACGCGCGCTCTATGTGGCGCATGGCTTAACGATAAGCGAAAGTGCTTTCGAGCGCCATACAAACAAGTCTGGATTCAGAAACAATTGTTGGCTTCGCGACACGCCCGGCCTGCCATTCATGCATGGCGATAACGGGCGTCAGTTCCCTGTCTGAGCGGTGTACCACATTGCGCTGCAAGTTGGCGCGCGGCGATCGTGCGATGGCGTCGACGCCGGCAAAGGGCAGTGTCTCATGCTTGCGACACGTCGGGCACCTTGCCCGGCGCGCTACTTCGGGTGCCGAAGCATCGGCACATTTGACCGGGGCGCGCCGCAAAGCACTGATGGGCGTGGCGGGGCAAGCGTGGCTTCCTGTGTGGGCGAGGCGGGCCGGCTGTCCATAACGTACCGATGAGCGAATTCATCGCGTGTCGAATACGAATCATCGTGTGCCGCGCACGCTGCTCCGGCGCGGTGCGCAGACCGGCCATCGCCGTGTGGCAAGGGGTTGAGGGTACATGGCACAGCCGTTGCAATAAGTCATTCACAAGCGAATGCATTGCCGCCGGAAGCAGGAAAGAAGCACGGGGAAGCAGCAGGTAAAAACACCCGGCGGCAAACAACGACTTCGCAAGCGCGGCCGGGGAAGCCAATGCGCTTGACGAGGGCGCGGCGGGGCCACTGAAAAACGGACGTCAAAAAAAAGCGGGGCGAGTGGTCGATACGGGGTATCGAATCATTCGCGACTGCGACGACGTGAAGCGATGACCTCGCCACTTTTTTCGTCCCACTGGGATGGACCTGGACAAGCGGGACATGGCAGTAATAGCAGGTAAAAAAGACCAGCAGCGACAGCCACTGCGTTCGTGTTGTACACGAGCGCGGGAAGTACAGAGCAGCGACGGGGCAGCGCACGGTCAGGACCGGCCGGCGCGATGAAGCGGGGAGAACAGGCCTGAGTCTCCATAGAGAGACATACGTTACGAGGTGGACCAGGAGCCGTGTCTGCGCACTCGCGCAGGCACGGTTCGCCTGGGACAGGCTTTGAGAAGACTCACCATGGGGGTTGCCATGAACAGGATCAGCAAACCGGCCGCATCGCGTCTGGACCGTCAGACCGCGACCCACGGCACCGGCCTTTCTTATCAACGTCATGTCGCGGCGCCACGTGCGCTGTTCGCGACACCGCCGGTCGACCTTCAGACGCTGGTGATCGCCGAGGCGATCAAGCGCAGGGCGCAGGCGGAGATCCAGGGCAGCGAACTGCGCGACGCGCTGTACGAAATGCCAGGCGCATTGGAGCGTGGCAACGAGCGCGGCGCGGACATCAGTCCGCGAGACCCCGACGACTACATCTGAATGTCGACCCGTCAGTTGACGGCTTGGCCAACGGGAACGGCCCAGGCCGACGGAGCCCCAACATGATCGACATCTTCCTGATTTCATCCAGCGAGCAACGGACGCCGCACATCCGCGCGCGCCTCGAAGCAAGCGGCGTGGTGTATCAATTGCGTACCGTATATGGCGCGGCACGGCAGTTGCGCGCGCATGCTGATGCGATCAGGAGTGCCGATCTGCTGATCGTCGACGATATCGATCTGGGCGCGCGCGACCTGGACGGTGTCGAAGAGATGCTCGCGTGCCGCCCCGATCTGCATTGCATGCTGGTGACGCAGGCGCCGTCCACCGCTTTGTTGACGGCGGCGATGCGCGTTGGCGTGCGGCATGTGCTGCCGTGGCCGCTCGACGTGCGCGAGATCGCCGATGCACTCACGCAGGTTGCCGCAAGAAAAAACGCGGACGCGCCCCGCGCTGGACGCGTCGTATCTCTTGCATCGAGCAAGGGTGGCAGCGGCACGACGCTGATCGCCGTGAATCTCGCGTATGCGCTCGCCGCGCAGCGTAACCGGCGCGTGCTGCTGATCGACCTCACGCAGCAATTTGCCGATGCCAGCCTGCTGATGGCGGACAAACCGCCGCCCTTGACGCTCGCCGACCTGTGCTCGCAGATTGAGCGCCTTGACGCCGCTTTATTTGAATCATGCGTGATGCATGTGCATGCGAACCTGGACGTACTGGCCGGTGCTGGCGATCCCCTGAGGGCTGCCGAGTTGCAGCCCATCCAGCTGGAGCGGATTCTTGCGCTGGTGCGCGAACAATACGATGCGGTGCTGATCGATGTCGGGCAGAGTCTTAATCCGCTCACGATCCATGCGCTCGATCATAGCGATGCCATTTGCATGGTGGTGCGGCAGAATCTGCTTTACCTGCATGGCGGGCGCCGGATGCTCGACATTTTCAGGGAGTTGGGTTATCCGGTGAGCAAGGTGCGACTGGTGGTGAATCAATATGACAAGAATGCGGGGATCAATTTGCCGATGCTGGAGAAAACCCTTGGGGTTAGGATTGCGCATCAGCTTCCGCGTGATGAGAAGAAGGTGAATGAGGCACTCAATCGTGGTGTGCCGGTTGTCACGTCAGCGAGGGATAGTGCGCTGGCGCATGGGATTGGTTTGCTTGCGGATATGTTGTGGCCGGCTATTGTTGAGGCACGTAAAGGGGTGATGGGTCGGTTGTTTTCGGCGCGGCCGAATGGGCCGCCGCAGTTGAATGCTGGAGTTTGATGTTGGTTTTTTTGCCTTTGGCGGCGGCATTTTCTTGTGCCTGCGGCGTTGGCCTTTACTTGTTTGCTTATTGGTTTATTAGTGTTCCCCCTGTGCGGGGGGCACCTACTTTTCTTTGCCGCCGCGTAACTATTCAGCAGCAGCCAGAGGCGAAACGACGAACCCCGCGAAGCTCAGGGCCAGCGCATTGATGAGCGAACGGCCCTGTTTGCGTAGGGTAGCGAGGTAGGAGCGGATCGTGCAGAACGCCTGCATGCCCGACTCTGCGCGGAAGCATCCGGAGATTTTCTGTTTGAGTTTGGGCATGCGGATATCGCGTTCGGCCTGGTTGTTGTCGAATGGTACGCGGTACTCCGTAATGAAGCGCCACACCTCGCGCACGTGCGTGCGCAGGCGCGCGAGCAGGTTGTAGGTGAAGCTTTGCCTGACCCTGCCGCGGCGTTCCTTGCGGGTCGGCTCGCGCGCCTGCCGCGGATTGAGCCTTCGCGCCTGGGCAAGCAGTGCCCCGTTGCGTCGCCTGTAATAGCGTTGACGCGGCTCATCCAGCGCTGTGGCGCCCGCGGCCTGACTGAGCTGAACTTCCCGCTTTGCCTGGCAAAGCAGGTCGATCATCTGCTGGGCCCACGGTTGCTCCGTGGACTCCAGCACAAAGACCAGTTCGCGCAGATGGTGTGCATTGCATAGTGCATGTTCACACTCGTAGCGCGCGTAGGGCCCCCAGCCGTCATGTACCGCGATTCCCGGAAAGCCAGGCAGAATGCCGAAGCTGTCCAGCGCCTCACTACCACGCTTGCGGTGTGAGCCATACCAGCTCAACGCGCCGGTCGAGGCGACGTGCAGCCAGTAAGGCGTGCGTCCTACGCGCATGCTGCTCTCATCGAAATGCACCACGGGCTGCTCGCGCAGCGTCTGCCTGATCTGTTCAACCGCTGGCGCCAGCAACCGGGCCGCCTGATCAATGCTGTGCTGCACGGTACCCGTACTCACATGCAGGCCAAACAGATCCGCCAGCGCCTGGGCGGTACGCGCAACCGGCAACTGCTGGTATTGCGTCAGATAGACCGCAGCGGCGCGCACCTGAGGACCATACTGAACCGCCTGGCTCACGCCCTCGGGAAACGCGCCTGAATGGTGCTTGCCGCAGCGGCACTGCGCGATCTGCACGCGATGCTCGGTCACCTCAAGGCGCGTGGGCGGCAGATCGATCACCTGACGACCTTCAGGCAGCACGGTGATGTGAGCGCAGTCGATCCGCTGTCCACAGGCGTCGCACACCGGCGCCACCGGATGAATCTCGATGTGATCGGGCTGCGCCACGCGTTTGAGCGTCTTCCCCGGGTGCCCGGGCTGCGCGCCGGGCTTTGCGCCGCTCGTGCCGCGCAATGACTTCGGCTTGCGCCTGGGCCCATCGCCTGACGGTGGTTTGCTGGAGTTATGACTGTCCTTCTCAAGCTTCGCCTCAAGCTCGTTCAGACGTCTCACCAGATCAACGATGAGCGCGTCCTTCTGCTCCGGTGTCAGGTCCTTGATGTCGGGCATCTTCGTCATGTCCTTCACTATGCACGGCCTGCCTCAGGTTTACAACAGCTGAATAGTTACGCCGCCGCAAAGAAAAGTAGGCAAAAGAAAGCGGCTCACACCGCTAGCTTTTAAGCGGGTCCCCTGGCTTGGAGGGGATCGTGGCTCCGTAGAGATTGGGCCTGCGCACCTTCTGGCCCGAGTGACCAGGCCGTCATACCTCCGGCGGCGCTGCGCGCGCCGAGGCGGTACTTCATAAAACCAATCATTGGTGTTTTCGGCGCCTCGCCGAGGCGAAGCCGATGGCCCCCACCGCGCGCAAACGAAGCGCCTGGTTTACCTGGCAGACCCGTCCGCGACGCACGTAGTGCGGAGTGGGAGCGGATGACGGCTGTGTCACTGGCGGTTACCGGCTGCGGTGTGATCCGTTTATCGCGCCACCAGCCCCTCCAAGCCAGGAGACCCACTTAGATGTTGGCGGTGTGAGCCGCTTTCTTTTGCCTACTTTTCTTTGCGGCGGCAAAGAAAAGTAGGTGTGTAGTGGTCAAGTAAACCTGGACACCCGGAAAGGGGATTTTTAAAAAAGTGAAGCTTCGCGTTGTACTGGCGTTTGTCCGTCTGCAGCCGAATGAAGGCGACGGTAGTTATAAAAGTCGTCGATGTAGTCCCCGATGTCGCGTTCGGCATGTGCGTGATCGGGATACCCTTTTTCATCGATCCATTCACTTTTCAGGCTTCTAAAGAAGCGCTCTACCACCGCGTTGTCCCAGCAGTTTCCCTTTCTGCTCATGCTCTGGACCATGCCGTTTGCCTTGAGTTCACTCACAAAGTGCGCGCTGGTGTACTGGCAACCCTGGTCCGAATGGAACATCAGTCCGGGCGGTGGACGCCGCCGCTCCCGGGCCCGCTGCAAAGCCCTGATCACCAGCGCCGTATCGGGTTGCAGGGATAACGCCCAGCCGACGATACGGCGCGAATACAGGTCCATCACGATGGCCAGATAAGACCAGCCCTGAAGCGTCCTCACATACGTAATGTCGCCTGCCCATACCTGATTGATGGACTGCGGCTCGAAGTTACGCTCCAGCAGATTAGGCGCCGCCTGCGCCTCGCCATTGCTCTTCTGATAGCGGTGCGTGCGCTTTCGGGTGACCACCAGTTGCGCCTGCTGCATCAGCCTGCGGGCACGATAACGGCCTACCGCGTGACCACGGTTTCGCAACGCTGCCGACATCCTGCGGCTGCCATAGCTGCTGCGGGTTTCGCGATGAATTTCACGCGCAGCCGCCATCTGCCGGCAAGGCGTGGAACCCGCCGGCGGGCGGGCGGCGAACGCGTAATAGCTGCTGCGCGCGAGGCCCATCACACGGCACGTCACACTGATCGGCCAGTCCTTCTTCAGTGACTGG
Source organism: Paraburkholderia fungorum (assembly GCF_046027215.1). GTDB lineage: Bacteria > Pseudomonadota > Gammaproteobacteria > Burkholderiales > Burkholderiaceae > Paraburkholderia > Paraburkholderia fungorum_D. The sequence goes on from NZ_JAQQEN010000002.1 coordinate 869,789, forward strand.
ATCACTTCGGGAAGCGATCCATTTCCTTGACGAAGAAGGCGGTGGACTTTTTTAGGATGTCGCGCTCCCTCTCGAGATCGGCAACCCTGGCCTCAAGTTCGCGGATCCGCCGTGCGTCTGCCTCGACCTCCAGCACCGTTCGCGGCGGTTTGGCCTGCTGCTCGCGCCACAAGGCCACCCAGCGACGCAACGCAGTGTCGCCAACACCTATCGCCTCAGCAGCCTGCGCGTACGAATAGCCCCTGCTGACCACCAACTGGACCGCTTCGGCCTTCAATTCTTCGGGAATGTTCCGTCTGCTCATTTCTCACCTCAGTTGGAGAATTATCCCCTTTAGAGGTGTCTAGGATCATTGAACCACTACAGTGCCCCCCGCACAGGGGGAACGCTAATAAACCAATAAGAATAGAAACAACCAACGCCCTAGGCAAACAGCAGGGGGCCGCTAATAAACCAACCCTCCATGTCAGGCTAGTTGTCGCCTCACCCGAACCGATTAATGTAAAGATGGGGGGCGGACAGCGAATGGAAGATGAAACGCTATTCAGCGGAAACCCGGGAGTGGGCAATCAAACAGATGATGCCGCCGTTCAATCGGGCGGTCATCGAGCTGGCTGGAGCGACGGGCATCACGACAGTGACGCTACGCACCTGGCGGCAAGGTGCAAGACAGGCTGGAGAATTCATGCCGGGCAATGGCAAAACGGGCAATCGATGGTCGAGCGCCGAGAAGTTCAGGGCGGTACTGGAGACGGCGTCGCTCAACGAGATCGAGATCTCCCAGTACTGCCGCAGCAAGGGTATTTATCCTGAGCAGATCCGCCAGTGGCGCGAGGCGTGCGAGCAGGCCAACGGGGTGCCTGAAACGAAACCCACGGCTGCGCAGCGCAATGAGGCAAAGGCTGCGCAAAAGCGGATCCGCGAACTGGAGCGTCAGCTCAGGCGCGCTGATGCGGCCCGTGCGGAGGCGGCAGCGTTGCTGGACCTGCGAAAAAAAGCCGAAGCGATCTGGGGCAAGGAAGAGGACGACTGATCAGCAGCCCGGATCGCGAAGAAGCCATGCAGTTGATCGATGAAGCGGTACGGCAGGGGGCAGGACGGGCGCGTGCATGCGAGCAGTTGGGGCTCAGCGTGCGCAGCGTCCAGCGCTGGCGCCTGGCACCGGAGGACGGGCGCATCCAGGCGAAGCGTGAAGCGCCGCCTAACAAATTGAGTGAGGCGGAGCGTCAGGCCGTGCTTGAAGCGGCCAACCGCCCGGTGTACGCGAGCCTGACGCCGCACCAGATCGTGCCCAAACTGGTCGACGAAGGGGTTTATCTGGCCTCGGAGTCGACCTTCTACCGGATCCTGAAAGCGGCGGGACAGGGGCAGCGTCGGGGCCGTGCGAAGGCCCCGCAACCACGCACGCTCACGACGCATCGTGCCGATGGACCAAACCAGGTATGGTGCTGGGACATTACGTGGATGCCGAGCACGGTCAGGGGCCGGTACTTTTACTGGTACATGATGAAGGACATCTACAGCCGCAAGCTGGTGATGAACGAGGTGTGGGAACAGGAGTCGGCCGAACATGCGGGCGAGTTGCTGAACAGGGGATGTCTGCGTGAAGGAATCGCCGGGCGTCCGCTGGTGCTGCACTCGGACAATGGCAGTGCAATGAAAGGCGCCACGATGCGCGCGGCCATGATCGACCTGGGGGTAGAGGCTTCGTTCAGCCGGCCGAGGGTGAGTAACGACAACGCCTTTGCCGAGTCGCTGTTCCGTACGGCGAAGTACTGTCCGTTGTGGCCCGAGCAGCCGTTCGACACGCTTGAGGCGGCCCGCGTATGGGTGCAGCGCTTCGTGCAGTGGTACAACGAGGAGCACTGCCATAGCGGCCTGAAATATGTCACTCCGGGGCAACGGCACCGCGGCGAAGCCCACGACCTGCTGGCGCGCCGGCGAGCGCTGTACGAGCGCGCACGCATGCAAAACCCTGCACGCTGGTCAGGTGCCATCCGCGACTGGCACCTGCCAGATTCGGTGTATCTGAACCCGGAGCGAAGCTCGGCCTCGGCCGAAATGTACAAGCAAGCAGCGTAACGGTTCACGCGACAACTACCTTGACACACGCCGCCAATAAGAATAGAAACAACCAACGCCGTAGGCAAACAGCCAAGAAAACGCCAACGCCGTAGGCAAAAAATCAGATTGACCCCACCTCCCTCTGAAAATAAAATCCCCCAACGGTAAAGGAAAAGACCCAACACCGTTCACATACTCTTGAGGGAGCCTCATGAGCACAGCATCATCATCAAAGCGTTTCGACGCGACCATCTTCATTGGTCGTTTCCAACCCCCGCATCGTGGGCATCTCGACGTGCTACGCCGGGCATTGGCATCGGCAAAAAAAGTCTGCATCCTCATAGGATCAACCGACAAACCCCGCACGATCAAAGATCCTTTCTCATTCGAAGAACGCCGCGAAATGCTGGCGTCCATGCTAAATGAAGAAGAACGCGATCGCATCACGATCGCCCGGGTACAAGACTCAACCTACAACGACGGTGACTGGCTGCGTTGGACTCAAAACGCAGTGGCAACTGAACTGGGCGAGACCACGGGCAAAAAGATCGCCCTGATAGGCCACGACAAAGACGCCTCTTCGTACTATCTGCATATGTTCCCGCAGTGGGAATTCGTCGACGTGGACGCCACGGAAGATATCTCCGCTACGGAAATCCGCGAGCAACTCTTTGCTGAGCGCAGCAACAGCTTCGTTCAATGGGCCGTGCCGGCACCCGTCTTCGCATGGCTGGAACAATTCCGCAAGCGTCCGGAATTCGCGCAACTGAAATCGGAAGCCGAATTCATCGCGGGCTACAAAAGGAAGTGGGCGGCTGCGCCTTATCCGGTGACCTTCGTGACGGTCGACGCGCTGGTCGTTCATTCGGGCCACATTCTGCTGGTGCGCCGCCGCAGTGAACCAGGACGCGGCTTGTGGGCCTTGCCGGGTGGCTTCGTCAATCAGGACGAGCGACTCGAAACCGCATGCATTCGCGAATTGCGTGAGGAAACCGGCCTGAAACTGCCCGAACCGGTTATGCGTGGATCTCTGAAGGATCGGCAGGTATTCGATCATCCGCATCGTTCACTGCGTGGACGTACTATTACGCATGCATTCCTGTTTCATTTTCCGGTCGGCGACCTGCCGCGCGTGAGAGGCAGTGACGACGCGGATAAGGCACAGTGGGTTCCGCTCAATGTACTGGCGACCATGCGCAACGTGATGTTCGAAGATCACTTCGACATCGCCCATCATTTTCTGGGCAAGCTTTAATCGCATCCTTACCGCTGGGATAGACCCGGCGGCAATTCAACGGTCTAGAGGAGTTCTAGCCATGCAAAACGATAGCAACGGTTTCAACGATATTGCCTCGATCCTGTCGAATCCTATCCTCAACACGGATTCATACAAGGCGTCGCATTACCTGCAATATCCGCCCGAAGCCTCGGCAATGTTCTCGTATATCGAGTCTCGCGGCGGACGCTACGACCGCACGTTGTTCTTCGGTCTGCAGATGCTGATCAAGGAATATCTGTGCCGTCCTGTGACGCCCGCAATGATCGATCAGGCGAAGGCGTTTTTCACCGCGCATGGCGAGCCGTTTAACGAAGCCGGCTGGCGCTACATCGTCGAACGTCATGACGGATACCTGCCCGTGCGGATTCGCGCGGTGCCTGAAGGGTCGATCGTGCCGACGCACAATGTGCTGGTGACGGTCGAATGCGACGATCCCCAGGTGTTCTGGCTGGCTTCGTATCTGGAAACCATGCTGTTGCGCGTCTGGTACCCGATCACGGTCGCGACGCAAAGCTGGCATCTGCGCAAGACGATCCGTGGCTTTCTTGAGAAGAGCAGTGACGATCTCACGCAACTGCCGTTCAAGCTACACGACTTTGGCGCGCGTGGTGTCTCGAGTGCGGAGTCCGCGGCGATTGGCGGGTGCGCGCACCTCGTCAGTTTCATGGGCTCCGATACGGTGCTTGGTGTGGTCGCGGCGAACCATTACTACAACGAACCCATGGCGGCGTTTTCGGTGCCGGCCGCCGAGCACAGCACGATCACGTCATGGGGCCGCGAGCGCGAGACCGACGCGTTCCGCAACATGATTGCGAAGTTCGGCAAGCCGGGGGCAATTGTGTCGGTGGTGTCCGATTCCTACGACCTGTTCGCCGCACTTGAAGTGTGGGGCACGGAGTTGAAGCAGACCGTGATCGATTCCGGCGGCACGCTGGTGATCCGGCCTGATTCCGGCGATCCGCTGACGATTGTGCTGCAGACCATGCGGGTGCTCGAGGTGTCGTTTGGTTCGACGCAGAACAGCAAGGGGCGTCGGGTGCTGAATGACGTGCGGGTTATTCAGGGCGACGGCGTCAATCCGGATTCGATCGAGGCGATTCTCGCCGCGATGGATGAGGCCGGGTTCGCGGCCGACAACATCGTGTTCGGGATGGGAGGCGCGTTGTTGCAGCAGATCAATCGCGATACGCAGCGGTTTGCGATGAAGTGTTCGGCCATCCGGTTGGGGGATGAGTGGCACGATGTGTGGAAGGATCCTGTTACGGATCTTGGGAAGCGGTCTATGAAAGGGCGGCTTACGTTGCTGGTGAATCGCCACACGGGCGAGTATCGGACTGTGACGCTGCCGGTCACTTGGGGTGATGGTACTGTCGAAGGTGATTGGGATGAAGCGTTGGTGACTGTTTTTGATTCCGGGAAGCTGCTGGTGGATGCTGCTTTTGCTGATATCAGAGAGCGGGCTCACGCAGGTGAGATTTGATGGTTTTTTTTGCCTTTGGCGGCGGCATTTTCCTTGTTCTGGCTTCTTGGGCCTTTCCTTGTTTTGTTATTGGTTTATTAGCGTTCCCCCTGTGCGGGGGGCACCTACTTTTCTTTGCCCACCAAGTGGACTTCCTTCGGGGCGCCGGCCGCAAAGAAAAGTAGGCAAAAGAAAGCGGCTCAAAACCGCCAATTTTTAAGCGGGTCCCCTGGCTTGGAGGGTCTAGTGGCTCCGTAGAGATTGGGCCTGCGCACCTGCCTGCGTGAGTGACCAGGCTGTCATGCTTCCGGCGGCGCTGCGCGCGCCGGGGCGGTACTTCATAAAACCACCTGTGTGTTTCGCGCCTCGCCGAGGCGAAGCCGATGGCCCCCACCGCGCACAAACGAAGCCACTGGTTTCCCTGGTTGACCCAACCGCGACGCACGCGGTGCGGAGTGGGAGCGAATGACGGCTGTGTCACAGACCGTTATGGACCACGGTGTGGTCCGTTAATCGGACCACCAGCCCCTCCAAGCCAGGGGACCCACTTAAGAGTTGGCGGTTTGAGCCGCTTTCTTTTGCCTACTTGTCTTTGCGGCGGCAAAGAAAAGTAGGTGCCTGCCCCGCACAGGGGCGACGCTAATAGACCAATAAGAAAACAAGGAAAGGCCAACGCCGTAGGCAAACAACGCAAGGAGATGCCGCCGCCAAAGGCAAACCCCAAACCACTACCAAACCCAAACGCCGTAGGCAAAAAACTCAACCCGACACCCCATCCCCTCCCGCAGCGCGACATCCTCACATGCCACATCAAACCGCACTCCAGCAACATTCACCCGCACATACCGTTCCCCGCGCCGCAGTTCGACGGCGTCGACCAACCCATTAAAAGCGCCCGCATCCGACACCACCACCGCATGGGAAGAAACCCGCCACATTACCCGCTGCCCGGCGGCAAACCCGCGCCCGCATTCGCCTGTCTCAATCACCAACCCGTGACAAATCTCAAGCCGCCCAGGCGCGCTCATCAATCCTTCACCGACGTTGTGCAATCCGAGCAACTCGGCAACCCGCAGCGAAGCGGGCCGCTCGAAAATCGCGTCGATGAAACCCGCCTGCAACACACGTCCCTGTTCGACTACCAGTACCTCGTCAGCCAGTAAGGCCGCCTCGTCAGGATCATGCGTGACAATAATTGTCACCGCCGCAATCTCGCGCTGCAACGTCCGCAGCGACTGCTGCAAGCGGCGCCGTCGCGGTGTATCCAGCGCGGCAAACGGTTCGTCGAACAACAGAAGTTCGCTATGCCGCGTCAACGCACGCGCAAGCGCCACTCGCTGGCGTTGACCAAACGACAGCTGATGCGGCAACCGCGCCACCAGTTGCGCCAGGCCCAGGTGGTCGAGCCAGTACCGTGCACTGGCTGCGTCGGCATCAACAGGAAAAGCCAGTTGTTGCGCAACCGTCATGTGCGGGAAAAGGCCGTAATCCTGCGGCATATAGCCAATCTGACGACGCTCGGGCGGCAGCGCGCCAAGATCGGTCGCGCCCAGTCGCACGCCACCCGCTTCGTTGTGTTCGAGTCCGGCAATCAAACGCAATGCCAACGATTTACCTGAACCCGATGGCCCGATGATCGCGAGGCGTCGCGTGACAGGTGTCCACGCGATGTCGAGATGGAATGCGCCCAACTGTCGTCGTAAATGGAAGGCGAGGCGCAGGTTCTCGTTATCGCCTCGGCTGGCGGCCGGTTGCACAGCGGGTTCTAACGCATCATCGCCGTTTTCAGTCTCTTCGAGCGAGGCTTTCTGTCCGAGGCTATAAATCGACAGCGCCGCGCAGACAATCGCGATCGCCAGTGTCGGCAGCAGCAAAGGCATCATCGCCGGCAAGCCCTGGCCGCCGAATACCACGTACGTGTACACCGGCAACGAATACGGATGGTAGGCGACCATCACGGTCGCGCCGAATTCGCCGAAAGCGCGCAGCCACGCGAGCGCAAGCCCGGCACGAATCGCCGGCCACGCAACCGGCAGCATGACCCTGAAAAAACGGCTCGCGGCATGATGGCCGAGCGTCGCGGCGACATCGTCGAGCACCGGATCGACGGCAGCAAACGCGGACTTCGCGGCGATGATCAGGAAGGGTGCAGCTACGAAGACTTCGGCGAGCACGATGCCGGCGAACGAATCCGTCAGCACGCCGCCGGTAAAGCGGCCAACCCAACTATACGGTCCGAGCAGAAATAGCAGCAGCACGCCGCTCGTCAGCGGCGGCAATGCGAGCGGCAGTTGCACGATGAAACCAAGCAGCGCCACCTTGCGGGAGTTCGAGCGCGCCAGAAAATAGCCGAGCGGCACGCCGCCCAGCAGAATCACGAGCGACGCCACGCTGGCGCTCGCGGCCGACACACCCACTGCCGACCACGTAGCTTGCCAGTCGACATTTGCCCAGTCGGCTGCACCGAGTTGCGGCACGCTCGCGACAAACGGCGCACACAAATAGACAGCAAGCAGCGCCGCCAGCCATAGCAGCGGTTGCGCGGCGGTACGTTTCACCGCGCGTTATTGCGCGGCGTCGATCACGGCTTGCACGGAAGGCGGCATCGCTTGCACGTTGCCGCTCACCGTGGGTTTGATTACGTCGACGCCATGCTGCTTGAGCAGCGCGCGTCCTTGCGCGCTCAGCACGAAGTCGACGAAGCTGCTCGCGCCGGCGTGATTCGGCGCATCGCTGAGAATCGTCATCGTGTAGCCGGCCTTGGCCTGCAATTCAGGCGCTGGCCGGATCGCCGGAATCTTCAGATCGGAAGTCTCGGTGGAATAGAAGAAACCGGCGTCGAGCTGGCCGGATTGCAGGCGGCCCACCAAGGTCTCCTCTGGCAAAACCTGCGCCGGATTTTCCGGCGCCCCCAGGATCTTCTCGACGAGGTCCGGCTGATGGTAGAGCTCGGCCGCCTTCGTCATCATCTCGACGGTGAACGCACCCTTCGGATCGAGCTTCGGATCGGTGCGGCCGATGCGGATGCCCGGCGCCTGCAACACCTGATCCCAGCGCCTGGTTTTGAACTCCGCCGCGAATCTGCTTTGCGGGTTATAGCCGATCATCAACGGCGATTCGGCGAAGTTCACGTACCACGTGACGTGATCGCCGTTCGCCTCGCCCATCAGGCTGTCATTCACTTTCGGGCTCGCACTGATGAACACGTCGCCGCGCCGCAGCTTGCCCTTGATCTCGTTGGCGATCTTGTTCGAACCCGCTGCATAGCCGCGGAAATGCTGGCCAGTGGCTTTCTCGAACGCCGGACCGACGCTGCGCTCCATCAGATTGACGAGCGAGCCGGCATACAGCACGTTGACCGTGTCGTCCTGCGCGACGGCGGGCGCGGCCGTCACGACCCCGGCGACAACCAAGAGAGAGGCGAGCAGCTTGCGAATCATGCGATAACCCCGATACGTTATTAAGAGCGCTATATTACGACGCCATCGTGTGACGTTGCATGTCGGCGCAATCAATTGAGCGGGAAAATCCGCACGTAACTGGTGCCGCCCGTGCTGCCGGGACGGTCGATTGCATAGAGCTGATGACGTGATGCGTCGATCGCGACACCGCGGGCGTCCTGAAAGTCGTTTGCAAGCACGCTGATGGTGCCGTCCGGCGCGATCCGGCACAGGCCCGTGGCGTTGCATTTGGTGTAGAGGGTGCCGCTTGCGTCGACCGCCATCAGGTCCGGGCTTGCGATCTGTGCAAGTGTCACGCTGGGCGCGGCCGCCTGCGATCCACCAGGCAGCATGCTTAGACTCGCCTTGACGATGTTGTTATTCGCTTGATCCGAGACATACACGGTATCGCCCGATACCGCGACGCCGACCGGTTTGCCAAGCGCCGTCAACAGATCGCGCTCGACGGCGGTGTGCGCGTTCGGATCGTAGGTAATGAGGCTCAGGCCGCCTTGCGGCGGATTGCTGCCGTTTTTGATGAACCACGTCGACAGCAGGCGGTTCGAGCCGATCGAGATCAGCCCAAGGCGGCGTCGCGTTGGATCGGGGCCGCTCAGCGCCGCAATCGCATCGACACCGGTGATGCTGAAAACCGCACTCGCCGTGCCGAAGCCGAAGCGTTCGATCATCAGCGCGCCGGCATCCGCGAAACTCAACTGGCTCAGGCTGTTCGCCTGACCTGCCACTACGGGTACGGTGGCGTAGTGCGCGAAGGTATGGCCATCGGGCGAGGACAGTACGCTGTTGGTCTGGTCGTCGGTGATGAAGACGGCGCCGTCCGTGGCACGCACCGCTATGCCATTCGGCGACGCACTGACGGCGACGCGTTGCGGCACGGCTGTCACGGTGTCGCCGCCGCAGCCGGCCAGCGCAGTGACCAGAACGCACGTAACGAGTGAGACGCCGGCGGTGCGCCGCACAGCGGGTGTGAGGCAGGACGAAACGCGGGCCGAAACGCGGGCTGAAAAGCGCATGTGATCTCCTGAGTGGCCAGGCGGCAAACTGGCTGGAAGCCGGCACGGCAGCACGTCAGCGCGTGCGGTGAGTTTTTATTGGGGCGGGTGGGGCGCCAGCATGGGCCAATATGCCGGACGATATATTGCGTATCGATGCCGTTTCGCGCCGGAAGCCGTCAACGCAGCGTAATATACACACGGACATAGCGAGCGGACAAGCCGCCCGGGCATCAATGCTGGAGATAACCGCGTATGGATAGTATGAATGTGATGACTGCGCCGGCCGTGGCGGACGCGCTGGTCCTGAGCGGACGTTTCCAGCGCCCGCTGTCATTCGAGCTCGAACAGCTCAAGCGCTACGAGAGCGTGCTGGCGACGCCCTTCGATCTGCGCTGCTACACGACGAACCGTTTCATCCGCAGCGTCGAACCATACCGCGGCGTACGTTTGACGACGTTGATCACGGAAGCGGGTCTGCCGAACGAGGTGCCGGGCGAGTTCAAGCGCACCGTATTTGTCGCGGTGGGGCACGACGGCTATGTCGTGACGTTCTCCTGGCACGAGCTCTTCAATACGCCGGTGGGCGAAAATGTGCTGGTGGCTTACGAATGCGGCGGCCGCGCGCTCGACGCCGACGATGGCGCGCCGATCCTGTTTTCCGGCTCGGACATCCTGCCCGCGCCGCGTCACGTCAAACGTCTCGCGCGCATCGAGGCGCACGTTTTGAAGTCGTCGGCCTAGGCGAATCGGGCGACAGGCGAGGGCAGGCGTAGCATGGTCTGTAGTTCACCTCTACCATGCCACCATGTCTGACGATCCGCTTTCACATGCAGGGCTTGTTGCAGCGCAAAACGCGCCACCGCTTGCGCTACCCGACGACGTCCAGGCCGCGGCACGCATGACCCGTTGGCTCGCCGTTGCAACGGATGCGGCATCGCCCGACACCTGGCTATTCGCCAAACTGATCGCGGCGCGCGACGCACGCGGCGAACTCGCGCTGCTCGGATTGGCGCAACCGGTGTGGCGCGCGCTACTGAAGCGGCACTTTGCGCACATGAGCGATGCCATACCGGCACGCTTGCCTGCCATCGAAACGGCCGAGCACACGGCGTTTGTCCAGACACTGCACGCGCTGCTACTCACGCATGCAAGCGCCGCTGTTCATGCGGACGACGCGCAGTGTCTCGCCTCGATCATCGCCCATGCGTGCTTGCGGCCGGACCATCTGTGGCGCGATCTTGGACTTGCCGGCCGCGAAGAAGTCACGTGGATGCTCACGCGTTATTTTCCGACGCTAGTCGCGCTGAACGTCGCCAATCTGCGTTGGAAGAAATTCCTCGCCCAGCAGCGCGCGCTTTCGCTTGGCCTGCAACCTGGCCCAGCACCGGGCTGCCCGGGTTGCGAAGACTACGGATATTGTTTCCCGGAGCACCATTAAAGGCTGTTGCGCCAGGGTGGCAGCGCGAGGCGGTTCGTGTATCCTTTCGCGCATGGCTGACACCACAAAAACCCGACTGCGACCGGCGAAAACGCGCCCCGAAGTGCGCTTCAGAATGCGTATCCGCAGCGGCGATGCCGTTGCGTTGGGGCCGGGCAAAGTCGAATTGCTCGAAGCCGTGCGAGAGCATGGCTCGATCTCAGCTGCGGCGCGCAGCCTCGACATGTCATATCGGCGCGCATGGCTATTGATCGACGAACTGAACCGCTCGCTCAAAGCGCCCGCCACGCATTCGGAGCAGGGTGGTCAAAGCGGCGGCGGATGCACGCTGACGCCGGTTGGCGAAACTATCATTCGCCTTTACCGCGACGTCGAAGTAGAGGCGCAACGGAGTTGCGCCAAACAGATCGCCGAGTTGACCCGCCTGATCCGTTCCTGAACGACCAATGCCCGTTCGGGCACACGCTCAACCGTGTCGCGGGCAGAACGCCGAAACTGGCGGGTGGGCGGGTTGCGCGACCTGCACGGCGTGCAGGCGGGTCATCAATTCGACGAAGCTCGCCACGCTGGCGGTGCGCAGCGGGTAATAGTCGATCTGCAGACGGTCGCAGACCCGCTTGAGCGTATTCATCGAATCGTGATCGATGCAGTCCACCGGAAACACGACGATATCCGCGCCCGGCAGTGCTGCCGCGAGCAGTCCTTTGCGATCTTCCACGCCGCCGTCGTGCACGACGAGATCGCCACCGGCCGCGTCCACTAGCCGTCTGAGCGCGGCATTCGAGCCGGGCCTGCCGCCCACGTACACAATCCGCTTGCCGCGCACGCCCTCGAGACTGGCGCGGCGCGTGCCGGCTGGGTTGATGTCATCGGCGGCGTCGAGCGTCGCGCGTTCCAGTGCGTCACATTCGCTTTGCACCTGCTTGAGAAGCGCCAGTGCCTGATCGCGGCTCTTGCGGAGCGCCTCGGCGGCGCCTTGCTCCTGGAGCAGGCGTTGTTCGGCCGCTTCGCGGCGGCTGGTATGCAATGCCACCCGCTGATCGGCCTCGACCAGCCTGTCGCGCAAGCGTTGCACGTCGGCGTCGGGATCGCCGATGTCGGTTGGCGTCTGGCGACTGGCTAATGCGGTAAGCCGTGCGATCTGCTCATGTAACGCGTCAATCGATGCGTCACGCTGCATGCTGACGTCCTGCAAGCGGCGTTGCTGTCGCTCGACCTTCTCTTTCAACGCGGCGTTTTCCGCTTCTAGCGCAACCAGCCTGCGAATGTCCGCGCGATTGGCCGCGCCGACCAGATGCGACAGCATATGCAAATCGCCGAACGCTTTCTGGCGCACGGGCATGGTCGCGTAGGGGTGCGTCATCAAGGCCCAGTAAGCGGGCGGAATGTCGCCGCTTTTTAGTGCTTCGTCCCATAGCCTGAGCAATTCGACTTCGTCGACGGCTTTATCGAATCGGCGGACCGCGGCCGCATAATGTTCGTCCAGTGACTTGTGCAGCGCCTTGGCACCCGCGCCGCCGCCGATCGCGAGTTCGACGGCCGAGTGGTGAATCTCCAGATCGCTCGCGTCCTGACGATCGAGGCCGGTGAATCTGGGCACCAGTTTGCGCAGTTCATGCGTGCTGAGACACGTGCCGATGATCGAGCAATGCAGATGATTGTCGAGTTCGGCGAGGCGTGCGCGTCGCTTGGCGTTTTGCGGCGAAGCCCTGGCGGGCGAGCAGCACGGGTCGGCTGACTGGGTGCCGGTGCCCGCCAGTGCGTCAGCGGACAGTTTGAGGCGCGAGGGCTGGGCGAGACGAAACGGCGGCGTGTGCATGAGGACCTCGAATCCTGTTCAGGCGTCAAGCGAGCGGGGTGCGTGTAGGAGAGGCGTTGGCTGCACCGTTCTCCATGGCAATATATTCGGCAAGATATAGCGGTGCGAAAAAAATATCGTTCACGTGCGGTATCGGTGGATCAGTCGTTTGAGCGCACGAGCGTTGGCCTCGTGTGCGATTTGCGCTGGGACGTGGTGCGGGCGCGGGCCGTACGGGTGGCCGTGCGTTTGATCGGTGTCGGAGCCGCGTCGCTGGCCGGGCCCGCATGCTGCTCCAGAACATGTCCCACGCACAAGCCGATAAAAGCGGTGTCGAGCCGTTCGAGCGCCGCCACCACCTTGCGCAATGCGCTCAGGTCGTTGCTGAACGCGTCAGAAAAAATCGCATCGCGAAGCTGTTCGGCCGAGCGTGCTTCCTCGATGGCCGCCTTCAGGTCGCGCAGGCGGACAAACGCCGCCGCCCTGGCCTGTTCGGCGAGGATCGACAGCAACTGGTTCAACGAATGCGAGCCCGATGTGCCGACCGATGCAAAGTTCAGCTGGTCGTCTGTCAGCATCAGCACGAAGCGCAGCACGCTGCCGTAAAGGCGCCTGTAAGCATCGACGACGTCGCGGATCAGCTCGGCGCGGCCACGCTCGGACGCCGATTTCACCGCGACGATGGCCGACGAAAGCTCATTGGGCAAGCGCTCGAAGCGTCCCGCGGGATCGGACAATATGGATCGACTGCGCACTGCTGCTGGCTCCTGAATGCGTGTTTCGCTCGCGTAGCGCTGCTGGCGGCAACGCGCACCAACGCTTCACGATGCCTACCGTGATATTCGACAGGATATAACGAAAGCCCACGCGAGTGTTGAATGCGAACGTTTACCGGCTTTGTGCGAACTCAAGAAACGCCCGTACGGCGGGCGCCCGTTCGAATTTTCTATAGGCAATCGCGATTTCCGACGGGATGGGCTTGCCGGCAATGTTTCTGTACACCACCCCCGGCAAAGTAATGCAGTCAGCCAGCGTATGCGGCACAACCGCCACGTAGCTGCCCAGCGAGACGCAAGCGATCACCGCCGCGAGTGTGCCGGGACGCGGGCCAAGCCGCGGCGAAAAGCGCCCGCGCCGCGCGACTTCGAAGGTGCCGGCCTCCTGTTCCGGCAGCACGAAACAATGATCGCGCAATTGCGACGGTTTGATGCTCAGCGAGGCCGCCAGCGCAGCATCGTCCGGTAACGCGAGGACGAACATGTCGCGATGCACGGTCGTGGCCTGAATGCCGTCGATGAACGGCATAGGCGGGCGCACGTAGGCGGCGTCGAGCAGGCCGTCGCGCAGCATGGCCGCGACGCCGTCCATCGGCACCTCGCGAATCGAGATGTCGATGCCCGGATGGCTGGCGCGAAACCCGCCAACCGCGTGTTGCAACACCCCCGCATAGGCCGCCGACGCCACGTAGCCGACTTCGATCCTCCCGAGTTCGCCACGCTCGGCGAGAACCGCGCGCTCTGCGCCGCGTGCGAGATGTTCGAGCGCGCCAAGCGCTTCAGCGAGGTAGGCGTTGCCGGCCGCGCTCAGTGCCACCGAGCGCTTGGTGCGATGAAAGAGGCGCACGCCGAGCAGCCGTTCCGCTTCCTGGATCAGCTTGGTCAGCGACGGTGCGGCGATGTTCAGTTCGTCGGCGGCGCGCGAGAAGTGCAGATGCTTCGCGACGCACACGAAGGCGTGGATATGGCGCAATTCGAGTTGGCGCATGGTGTTCAGTATTTCCGCCAGAGCTAATTATCTTGTGATTCTATGCCAATGACAGGCAATAGACGCGCGGCTACCATGAGCGGACTTCGATTCGATGCGCTTGCCCGTAGCGCCTGCCAGCATGTCCTCCCTCGCCGAACCCGACCATCAGACAGTGCCCGTCCAGACGCCGGGCGGCCAACCCGCCAATGCCGCGTTCGTGCTGGCCACCGCTTCGGCGACCTGCGCGCTGATCATTCTCGATACCAATGTCGTGGCGGTCTCCTTGCCGTCGATTGCGCGCTCGTTCCATGCCGGTTTCGCCGATGTCGAATGGGTGGTCAGCGCGTATATGGTCGCCTTCGCGTCATGCCTCCTGCCCGCGGGCGGTCTCGCCGATCGGGTCGGCCGCAAGCGGATGTTGCTGCTTGGTCTCGCGGTGTTCTTCGTGGCGTCCCTCGGTTGCGGGGTGGCACCCTCGGCGACGCTGCTGAACGTGGCGCGCGCGGTCAAGGGCGTGGGCGCCGCCATGCTGTTGACGGCGGCGCTTGCCGTGATCGCAAATACCTTTCACGAAGGTCCGGCACGCATGCGCGCGTGGGCCATCTGGGGCACCTGTATGGGGCTGGCGACGACAGTCGCGCCACTGGTCGGCGGCGTGATCACGCAATGGCTTGGCTGGCGCTGGATCTTTCTGCTCAATCTGCCGGTGTGCGCGGTGCTTGCGTGGTGCGCGTCGCGCTCGATCCGCGAGTCGCGCAATCCCGAAGCCGGCCCGCTCGATGCGGCCGGCAGCATCCTGTTCGGCCTTGCGCTGGCGCTCGGCATCTGGGCGCTGATCGAGGTGCCGACCGACGGGCTCGCGAGCTGGGCAACCGGTGCGAGGCTGGCGGCCTGCGCGCTGCTGTTCGGCACGTTCGTCCAGGTGCAACGGGTGCGGGCGCACGCCATGGTCGACCTGACGTTGTTCCGGCAGCCGCGCTTCGTCGCCGCCGTCCTCGCGATGTTCGGCTACGCCGCGTGCGCGCAGGTGATGATGACGTTTTTGCCGCTCTACCTGCAGAACGTCTTTGGCCTGTCGGCGGTGGCCGCGGGCGTCGGCATGCTGCCGTTCGCGTTGGCGATGGTGGTGGGGCCGTACATCGGCGCCTCGCTGTCCGCCCGGTTGTCGAGCATGTCGCTGCTCGCGACGGGGCTGCTGCTGATCGCGGCGGGTAATCTGCTGACGGCATGGGTAGCCGGCGACGCACATTACGCGCTGGTCGCGCTCGGCATGGTCGTGACCGGGCTGGGCGCGGGAATCCTCAATGGCGATACGCAGAAGGCCATCATGGCTTGCGTGCCGACTCATCGAACCGGCATGGCATCCGGTATCAGCACGACGACGCGTTTTACCGCCATCGTCATGTCGGTGGGCGTGCTGGGCGCGGTGCTCGCGGCGCGCACCCACGCTGCGTTTCTGGATCTCACGCCGCTGACACCCGGTGTCAAGGCCGCGCTCGACGCGGGTTTCATGTCGCGCGTGCTGGCTGGCGATAGTGTGCAAGCCGCGGCGCAGCTCAGTCCGGCGCTGCGGGCTACGCTGGTATCGGCTGCACATGTGAGCTTTGCCGATGGTTTTGCGGCGGCGCTTTATCTGGCCAGCGCCGTCGCCGCTTCGATTGCGGCTGCGGTGTGGCTGCTGGGTCGCCGCAGCGATGCTGTGCCGGCGCGCGGCGTCGTGTCCAACGGCTAGGGGGGGCCGGCAAGCCTCGTGCCGCGTCGTCGTGTCCTACTGTCTCGCTGCCCCGATGGGGCCGTTTTCGGCTATTGTGTGCAGCACGCCCGCGCAGTGTCGCGGGCGCTTCCCTCGTGGCCAGGTCCATGGCAGGGCAACGCACAATACAAAAAATGAGCCATCCCAACACCGAACTGATCGAGCGTTTTTATGCCGCGTTCCAGCAGCGCGACGCCGAAACAATGGCCGCCTGCTATGCCGACGATGCGCTGTTCAGCGATCCCGCATTTGGCGAGTTGCGCGGCGAAGAGGCGCGCGATATGTGGCGCATGCTGGTTGCGCGTGCCCAGGATTTTTCGCTGACCTACGACGGCGTCGAAGCCGACGAGCGGAGCGGCCGTGCCCATTGGGTCGCCCGCTACACGTTCAGTCAGACGGGCCGCACGGTCGTGAACCGGATCGACGCCCGTTTCGTGTTCCGCGAAGGGCGCATTGCCGAACATCGCGACACCTTCGATCTGTGGCGCTGGGCCCGTCAGGCTTTGGGCCTCAAAGGCGCGCTGCTCGGCTGGACGCCGTTCGTGCAGCGCGCGATCCGCGCACAGGCGAGAAAAGGCCTCGATCTTTATCGACGCCGGCAGCGCCGCGCGTGAGTGCGTAGCCCGGCGTCAGGCATCCAGCCTCGCGCTTGCTACGAGCCTGTCTGTTGATGCAGTATTTTATTAGACCGAGGAGCGAGGAGCGTCATGCCTGTAGTCGATTCAGCCTGGGAAGAATGGCTGCGTACCAACGTGGGACGCGGCTGCAGCATGGACTCGATGATCGACTCGATGGTGCAGGCCGGGTTCGCTGCTGACACCGCCCGCATGGCGGTGCGCAACGCGTTCGGTGTGCAGCCGGCGAACGGCGCGACCGAGGCGGCCTTACCCCAGTCGGCCCCGCAAACGTACCAGTACGACGACCCGCCGGTGGCGCGTGGCAACGTGATCCGTGCGCACGATCGCGACGTTCGCGTGCTGATGCGTTGCGAACGTCCCCAGGTGATCGTATTTGCCGACGTGTTGTCGCCCGAAGAGTGCGGCGAGTTGATCGAACGCTCGCGTCACCGGCTGAAACGGTCGACCACCGTCAATCCCGCGACCGGCAAGGAAGACGTGATCCGCAACCGCACCAGCGAAGGCATCTGGTTCCAGCGCGGCGAAGACGCCTTTATCGAGCGGATGGAGCGGCGTATCTCGAGCCTGATGAGCTGGCCAGTCGAAAACGGCGAAGGACTGCAGATTCTTCACTACGGCATGACCGGCGAATATCGTCCGCATTTCGACTACTTTCCGCCCGATCAGCCTGGAAGTGCCGTCCATACCGCGCAAGGCGGCCAGCGTGTGGCGACGCTGGTGATCTATCTGAACGACGTCGCCGACGGTGGCGAAACGATTTTCCCCGAAGCGGGCCTCTCGGTCGCGGCGACACAGGGCGGCGCGGTGTATTTCCGTTATATGAACGGCCAGCGTCAACTTGATCCGCTCACCCTGCATGGCGGCGCGCCGGTGCTAGGCGGCGAAAAGTGGATCATGACCAAGTGGATGCGCGAGCGGGCTTACGGCTGACGCGCCCGTTGTTCGGTCGCTTGATCTGCGGTGCTTTTTTGGCCGAAGTTTTGTTGGTGGTTTATTAGCGTTCCCCCTGTGCGGGGGGCACCTACTTTTCTTTGCCGGCCGCAAAGAAAAGTAGGCAAAAGAAAGCGGCTCAAATGAACTGACCCCGCAAAGTTGGACAGTTTGCGTTCAGGTTTGAGAGGGCTGGGTTCTGTACATCACAGGACTCAGCCCGTTTAGTTTCAGCTTGATGCGTGTGTGGTTGTAGTAGTGAATGTATTGTCTGATGCCAGCCTTCAACTCGTCGATACTTTCAAACCTGCTCAGCCGGAAGAACTCCGCCTTGAGCGTGCCAAAGAAGCTTTCCATTGCCGCATTGTCGTAGCAGTTTGCCTTGCGCGACATGCTCTGCGTCAGGCCGTGTTGATCCAGCAGCCGTCGATAAGCAGGCATCTGGTACTGCCAGCCTTGGTCCGAATGCAGCAGCGGGGTCTCCTGAGGACCAAGCTTTGCCAGCGCTTTTTTCAGCATGCCGCTGACCAGATCGAAGACCGGTCGCGTGTTCATCTGATAAGCCACGATCTCGCCGTTATACAGATCCATGACCGGTGACAGATACAGCTTCTGCCCCAGCACGTTGAACTCCGTCACGTCCGTCACCCACTTCTGATTGGGCTGCTGTGCGCTGAACTCGCGGTTTAACAGGTTCGGCGCAATACGCCCGACTTCGCCGCGCCATGAGCGGTATTTCTTTGCGCGCACCAGCGATTTCAGTTTCAGTTGTCCCATCAGACGTTGCACCGTCTTGTGGTTCACGCTCTGGCCCGCCTGCCGGATCGCCGCCGTGATGCGCCGGTAGCCATAACGGCCCTTGTGGCGTTCATACACAGTCTTGATGCGGGTTTTGAGGTCCTTGTGCCGCTCACCGGCATCCGGCACGCTCAACTGGTAGTAGAACGTGCTGCGCGCCAGACCCGCTGCCTTGAGCAAAGCGGGCATCGGATGGTGCTGCCGGAGCTCCTGCACTATTTGCGCTTTTTCTTTTGCGCGCCCTGCTTCTTCGCCTGAAGCAGGGCATCGAGCTTTTTTAGATAGGCCACCTCCGCGCGCAGGTACTCGTTTTCCTTGAGCAACTGCTCACGCGTGCGCTTATCTGGCGCACTGACTTCGGTTGGCTTTTCAGGAACTGGCTGGGTCATTGTTTTGCGGCGCCCTCGTGGACGAGGCGCCAGTGCGTCGATACCGCCATCATGATACCGGCGTTCCCATTGCGCTATGCAGCCCGGACTGCGGATGTCGAACACCGCAGCCACCTGCCGGTATGGCAAATTCTTCTGCCACATGTGCATGAGTACCGACATCCTGAACTGCGCGTCATAGTGACTGAATTTCTTGCGCAGTCCGTCCCGTCCATGTTGCTCGTAGGCCGCAATCCAGAGCTGCAAAACCGAGCGGCTCACTCCGTACCGCTTTGCAAGTACCTCGACACCAGCCGAACCGGTCACGTACTGCTTCACCAGTTTCAGCTTTAACTGCTCACTGTACTTGGCCATGAAAAACACCCCAAAGGTTGGATCGGTGTCCAACTTTTGGGGTGCAGTTCAAAACCGCTAATTTTTAAGTGGGTCCCCTGGCTCGGAGGGTGTAGTGGCTCCGTAGAGATTGAGCCTGCGCACCTTCCCTCGTGAGTGACCAGGCCGTCATTCCTCCGGCGGCGCTTCGCGCGCCGATGCGGTACTTCAATAAAACATCCCTGCTTTTTTTGCCTGTGCTGACGCTTTCCTCACGTCGTCTTGTACACATCCGGGTTGTATAACTCCATGTACCGTTCGGGATTCTGCAGTTCCTTGAAGCCGTGCGGCTCGTAGACGTGGTGTGCATCTGTCGTGACCAGCACGATGCGACGCAAACCCGTCAACGAAAGAGTCGCGAATATGTGCTTCATCAGCGCCGACGCGTAACCCTTGCTCCGGTACTCCGGTAGCACGAAGACGTCGCATAGATACGCGAACGTCGCCTGGTCCGTGACAAGGCGTGCGAACGCGATCTGCCGTCCGTCGATATACGCGCCAAAACATAACGAGCCCTCGATCGCCCGCTCCAGCGTCCTCCGCGGCATGCCCTTCGCCCATGCCGTCTCCTGCGACAGGAACGCATGGATCATCCCAATGTCGAGGTCGGCCTTACTGCTCGAAATCGTCAGGTCGTTTGCTTGCACCGCGTGTCTCCCCCCGTTTTTTGCTAATGCCGTCAATGGACACGGTGGCCTCTGTGTGCCGCCGTTCCGTGTGCGATTCGCCGTTAACCCTTCGCCGGGTCTTCGGCGCCGCGCGAGCCGCCGCCGATGCTCTGGCCGGCGTCGCGTGCGAGGCCCATGTAGCCAAACACGGAGACGAGCGTCAGCACGCCAGCAAACAGAAACGCCAGGCGGAAGTCGTCGAGCGTAAATACGCGGCCCGTCGTTTCGCCGTTGAAGAAGGCGGCTGCGCGCAACGATACGGCGCCGAAGGCAATCCCCAATCCAATCGTCATTTGCGCCGCGGCGCTCCACAAGGTGCTCGCCGCGCTCATCTGCGGTTGCGCAACGTCAGCGTAGGCCAGGGTGGCCAACGTCGAAAACTGCATGGACCGCGCCACGCCGTAAATGAATGCGACAAACAGTACGAGCACAAGCGGCACGCTCGGGGTCAGCAACCCGCATGCAATGATGAACACGCCAGCCACCGTCACGTCGATGATCGATACCATCCGGAAGCCATAGCGCTGCAGGATGCGTGTGGTCAATGCCTTCATGCCGAGGTTGCCGAATGCGCTGGCGAGCAGCAACAGGCCCGATTTGAAGGCGGACAAGCCAAAGCCAACCTGAAACAGCAAGGGCATCAGATAAGGCACCGCGCCAATGCCGATACGGGTGAACGAACCGGTCACAACCGTCACGGAAAAGGTCGGGATCTTCAGCGTCGAGACGTCTATCAGCGGATGCGGGTGCCGCTTCGCATGCTGGAACGCCACCACGCCCATCAGCAAGCCGCCGGCAATGACCGCCGCAGCCACCCACGGATTTTCACCAGGCTGGCTCGCGAGTTCGGCGCCGTACAGGATCGCGGTCAGCGTGGCGGCGCTCAGCAACAGGCCCACCACGTCGAGGGGCTTGCGCTCGCTGCCGCGCAGGTTCGGCACCAGCGCGAGGGCAACGGCCATCGCCGCGAGACCGAACGGCACGTTCAGCAGAAAAATCCAGCGCCACGACGCATAGGTCGTAATGAAGCCGCCCACCGGCGGCCCAACCACCGGCGCGGCAATCGCCGGCCATGTAATGGTCGAGATCGCCTGCATCATCCGGCTCTTCTCGGTGCTGCGGACCACGATCAGGCGGCCGACCGGCACCATCATCGCTCCGCCCATGCCTTGCAGCAGTCGCGCGGCCGTGAATTCGGTCACGTTCTGCGACAAGCCGCACAAGATCGACGCCACCGTGAACACGCCAATCGCGCTGAAGAACACCGTGCGCGAGCCGCAACGATCGGCGACCCAGCCACTCGCGGGGATGAAAATCGCCAGCGCCAGCATATAAGCCGTCATACCGAGGCTCAGGCTATTCGGACCGACCCCGAACGACTGTGCCATCTGCGGCAATGCCGTGGCGATCACCGTGGTGTCCAGATATTCCATGAAGAAGGTGGCCGCCACGATGTACGGCAGCCAGCCAACATGCGAATTGCGCGCGCTCGTGCTGGTCATTGCGCCGTCCCCGTCGCGCGGCGCGGGTTTTCCGTCATGCCGACGCTGCGGCGCTGTGTCCCGCCAAATTGTGTTGACTTCATGTTCTTGCGACTACCTTTCGAAAACGCGTTTCCGGCATCCCGATACAGAACGGCGACGGGATCGTGGCTTGCCTGGCGGCATCGGTTGCATGCCGATAAAGGCTATGCGCGGCCGCCAGCCCTGAATCGTAACGCAACAATTCAAGTCGTATCGCCACGGACCGCGGCAATGCGGCGCGACGCGCGCCGGAAACGCCCAGGTATGCGCGTCGGTTAATCTTTCGCCGCGTATTCCCGATCCAGTTTGTCGTACAGCGGTTTGTTGACGAGCCGCTGGCGTTCGCTGAACGGCGCAACGAGGGTAGCGTCTTCGTCGAGACGACCATTGCTTTGCAACGTACCGAGCGCGCGCTGCATGCCGAGTACCGCGCCTTGCAGCGCGGCGTTCGCGTACAGCACGATGCCGTAGCCGAGCTTGGCCAGCGCTTCACGCGATTGCACGGGCGTCTTGCCGCCGATCACGATGTTGATCAGTTGCGGCGCGTCGAACAGCGACGGCAGTCGCTCGATATCGGCCAGCGATTCGGTGGCTTCGATAAACAGGATGTCGGCGCCGGCTTCGATGAAGCGATGGCCGCGCTCGATCGCGTCTTCAATGCCATGGACCGCGGCCGCATCGGTGCGCGCCATGATCTGCAGATTGCCGTCTTCACGAGCATCGACGGCCGCGCGGATCTTGCCGACCATCTCGCTTGCGCTGACCACTTCCTTGCCTGAGAAGTGTCCGCAT
This sequence comes from Paraburkholderia fungorum, assembly GCF_046027215.1. Classification (GTDB taxonomy): domain Bacteria; phylum Pseudomonadota; class Gammaproteobacteria; order Burkholderiales; family Burkholderiaceae; genus Paraburkholderia; species Paraburkholderia fungorum_D. Next base: position 891,892 of record NZ_JAQQEN010000002.1, read on the forward strand.
TTCTTCGGCATGATCTGGTCTTCAAACTGGATCACGTCGGCGCCGCTGCGCTCGAGCACACGCACGGTCTGGCGCACATTCAGGGCGTTGCCGAAGCCGGTGTCGGCGTCGACGATCAGCGGCAGGGCGACCGCGTCGCGAATCCGCGCGGTGTGTTCCGCGACCTCGGCAAGGCCGATGAAGCCGAGATCGGGCAGGCCGAGCGACATATTCGTCACGCCCGCGCCGGTGATGTAGATCGCTTCGAAGCCGGCGTCTTCAATCACGCGCGCACTCATCGCATTGAAGGCGCCGGGTACGAGCAGGCCCTGGCGTTGGTTGACTTTGGCGCGGAAGGCGGCGCGGCGCGCAGCGGTGGTAGTGGTCATGATGATGTGTCTCCAGAACGGACGTGAGTGGATAGAAGCTGGCATGTATTCGCAGGATGCATGCCAATCCGTGACCCTGACCGGTTAGTGTCGATTAATCAGGAGCTTACGGCGGAGAGCGGCGTGGCGCGGTTCGTGGCAGAATGACGCGTGTGTTCCATGAAACGTTTCATGGAACGTTTCAGATTCGAGCGGAGTCTTGCAGTGTCCACTTTCACGTCGTCCCTTGCCAGTCTGAATCCGGGCCGTCCCGGAGTTGCACTGGTTAGTATCAGCCGCCTGCAGTCGCTTTGCGAGACCGTTGCGCCACGCTATGCAGGGCGCGCGACGTTTTTTGCGGTCCGCGAGGGCTACGGCGCCGCCGTCACGGCCTTGCAGGCCTATGTCGACGCGGGCGCGGTGGATGTCGTGCTGGCGGCGGGGTCGAACGGTGCTTACCTGCGCGACAACCTGAGCGTGCCGGTCGTGATGGTCAAGGTGAACGGTTTCGACGTGCTGAGCGCGATCACCCGCGCCGCGGCCACGTGGCCCGGCGCGCAGATCGGACTGGTGCTGCACGACACGATTTCGCACGAACTCGCGGACCTGAGCGCGTGGCTGACCGTCGGCCTGAAACAGCGCGCCTACCGTTCGGTCGACGAAGTGCGTCTTGCCGTCGCGAGCCTCGCCGCCGAAGGTTGCAGCATCATCATCGGTCCCGGGATGGCTTGCGATGTCGCGCAGCAGGCGGGCCTGGAAAGCGTGTTCCTGTATTCGCTCGGCGCCGTCGAGGAAGCGTTCGAGCGCTCGGTCGAACTGGCGCGCGTGAGCCGCCAGAAGGAATCGAAGCGCGTGCGGCTCAACACGATCGTCGCTCACCTGCGCGACGGCGTGGCCGCTTTCGACGACGCCGGCCGGCTCGAGGCGGTCAATCCCGCCATGCTCGATCTGCTCGGGCTCGACCGGGAGCAGGACGTTGCGGGGCAACTGGGGCGCGTGGTCGGTTCGCTGCTGCGCGAGACGCTTCAGCACGACGCGCCGGTCGAGGAGCGTATCGAACAGATTGGTGGTCGCGCGCTGATCGTCAATTGCGTGCCGATCGTAGAGCAGGGCTTGCGCTCGGGCTCGGTGGTGACGGTGCAGGACGCGCTGGTCGCGCAACGGATCGACCGCTCGCTGCGCACGAGTCAGCGGCCGCGGCATCTGGTCGCGCGGCACAGCCTGGACGATCTGGTCGGCAACTCGGTCGCGCTGGAACGCGTGCGGCGGCTTGCCCGTGCAGGCGCCGCGCACGACGCCACCGTACTGTTGAGCGGCGAAAGCGGCACCGGCAAGGAACTGGTGGCGCAGGGCATCCACAACGCCAGCCGACGGCGCGGCAATCCGTTCGTCGCGTTCAATTGCGCGGCGCTGCCCGAGGGGCTGATCGAAAGCGAACTGTTCGGCCACGAGGAGGGCGCGTTCACCGGCGCGCGGCGCGGCGGCAAGCCGGGTCTCTTCGAAATCGCGCACACAGGGACGATCTTCCTCGACGAAATCGGCGAAATGCCGGCGGCGTTGCAAAGCCGTCTGCTGCGCGTGCTGCAGGAACGCGAAGTAATGAAACTCGGCTCCGGACGCGCGACGCCGATCGACGTGCGGGTGATCGCGGCGACCCATCGCGATCTGCATGCGCTGGTCGAACAGGGGGTGTTCCGCGCGGATTTGTATTTTCGTCTGAATCTGCTTCAGATAGAATTGCCGCCGCTGCGCGAGCGTCGCGGCGACGTGGCCCAACTGGCGCAGCACTTGTTAAGCCGCAGTGCGCTCCAATATGGGTTGTCGGCGAGCGCGCTCGAACGTGTGATGGCGTTTCTCGCGCCGTTGTTCGAGCATTACGCGTGGCCCGGCAATGTCCGGGAACTTGAAAATCTGCTGGCCCGCGCCGCGATCTATCTGAGCGAGCCGGCCGGCGGCGCCTGGGAGGATCTGCAGGCGGTGTTTCCGGAGTTCGGCCGGATGAAGCCGACCGCGGTGGCTTCTACAACGGCTTCCGCCGAGGCTGAAGCGCCGTCCCGTCGTCCGCCGAGCCGCGAGGACGTCATGCGCGCCCTCGGGCAGTGCGGCGGCAACCGCGCCGCGGCGAGCCGGGCGCTGGGTATCGGCCGTACAACCCTGTGGAGGTTGATGAAGACCGAACCTTGACGGACTGATCCGGCACCATAGCCACAGGTCGATCTGTAAATAGTGTCAGACTATCGTCATCATTAAAACAATCCGCTTTACCTATTAAGCGACGTCTGACATACTGACTCCACTTTCCAACCACTCAGCAAAGAGGAATCAGTACATGTCGATCATCAACAGCCAAGTCAAACCGTTCAAGGCACAGGCGTATCACAACGGCGATTTCGTGACCGTCACTGAAGAAAGCCTGAAGGGCAAGTGGTCGGTTTTCGTTTTCTATCCGGCTGACTTCACGTTCGTTTGCCCGACCGAACTGGGTGACCTGGCCGATCGTTACGCCGAATTCCAGAAGCTCGGCGTCGAAATCTACAGCGTGTCGACCGATACGCACTTCACGCACAAGGCATGGCACGACACGTCGGACACGATCCAGAAGATCAAGTACCCGATGATCGCCGACCCGACTCTCGCAATCTCGCGCAACTTCGACGTGCTGATCGAAGAAGAAGGCCTGGCGCTGCGTGGCACGTTCGTGATCAACCCGGAAGGCCAGATCAAGCTGTGCGAAGTGCACGACAACGGTATCGGCCGTGACGCAGGCGAGCTGCTGCGCAAGGTACAGGCTGCGCAATACATCGCGGCTCACCCGGGTGAAGTGTGCCCCGCGAAGTGGACGCCGGGCGCTGACACGCTGACCCCGTCGCTCGACCTGATCGGCAAGATCTAAGGTTAAAAGCCTCCCGCAGTACGCGCCTCACGGCGCATCTCCGTGCGGACCGCTTCTCACAGTGGCCCGCGCGTTCCCGGGCTGCGCACGTCCTATCCGGATGCGCGCGGCGCCCGGGACCTCACACCCTTGTCACGGAATCGAATTGCCATGCTCGACGCGAACCTCAAAACTCAGTTGAAAACGTACCTGGAAAAGGTTAGCAGGCCTATCGAGATCGTTGCATCGCTCGACGACAGCGCGAAATCGCAGGAGCTGCTGGCTTTGCTGAACGATATCGCCACGCTGTCGGCGCGCGTTTCCGTGATCGAGCGCCGTGGCGACGATCAGCGCAAGCCGTCGTTCTCGATTGGCGAGCCCGGCAAGGACACGGGGATCCGCTTCGCCGGTATCCCGATGGGTCATGAATTCACGTCGCTCGTCCTCGCGCTTTTGCAGGTCGGCGGCCATCCGGTCAAACTCGACGATGCGGTGATCGAACAGATCCGCAACCTCGACGGCGACTATCAATTCGAAACGTATTTTTCGCTGTCATGCCAGAACTGCCCGGAAGTCGTGCAGGCGCTGAACGTGATGGCACTGATCAACCCGCGCATCCGCCACGTGGCGATCGACGGCGCGCTGTTCCAGAACGAAGTCGAAGCGCGCCAGATCATGGCGGTACCGACCATGTTCATGAACGGCGAAGTGTTTGGCCAGGGCCGCAGCGGCGTGAAGGAAATCCTCGCGAAGCTCGACACCAACGCCGGCGCCCGGGCTGCGAAGGAACTGGAAAAGAAGGCGGTGTTCGACACGCTGATCGTCGGCGGCGGTCCTGCGGGCGCGGCTGCGGCGATTTACTCGGCGCGCAAGGGCATCGCGACGGGCGTGGTGGCGGAACGCTTTGGCGGTCAGGTGCTCGACACGCTTGCGATCGAAAACTTCGTCTCCGTGACCGAAACCGAAGGGCCGAAGTTCGCAATGGCGCTCGAGCAGCACGTGAAGAGCTATGAAGTCGACATCATGGACGTGCAGCGCGCTGAGGCGCTGATTCCGGGCCGCATCAACCAGGTGCGTCTGGCCAACGGCGCAGTGCTGAAGGCGAAGACCATCATTCTGGCAACCGGTGCCCGCTGGCGCGAAATCAACGTGCCGGGCGAGCGCGAGTATCGCAATCATGGCGTGGCGTACTGCCCGCACTGTGATGGTCCCTTGTTCAAGGGCAAGCGTGTCGCGGTGATCGGCGGCGGCAATTCGGGCGTCGAGGCGGCGATCGATCTCGCGGGTATCGTGCGCGAAGTGACGCTGCTCGAATTCGGCGCCCAGCTGCGCGCCGACGAAGTCCTGCAACGCAAGCTGCGCAGCCTCGCCAACGTGACCGTCGTCACGCAGGCGCAGACTACGGAAATCACCGGCGACGGCAAGAAGGTCAATGGTCTGGTCTACAAGGATCTGCGTTCGGGCGAAACGAAGCAGGTCGAGCTCGAAGGCGTGTTCGTGCAGATCGGCCTCGTGCCGAATACTGAATGGCTGAAGGGCACGGTCGAGTTGTCGAAGCATGGCGAAATCGTCGTCGATGCTCGCGGCGCGACGTCGGTGCCGGGCGTGTTCGCCGCCGGCGACGTGACAACGGTGCCGTTCAAGCAGATCGTGATTGCAGTAGGCGAGGGTGCGAAGGCATCATTGAGCGCATTCGACCACCTGATCCGCAGCAGCGATGAAGATGAAGTGGTAAGTGAAGCTGAGGCGGAGTTGGCGGTTAGCTGAGCTCGCGCTTCGGGAAGTAAAGAGACGGCGGCTTTCGGGTCGCCGTTTTTTTGGGGCACGCCCATGTTGGGCGCGCACGCAAAAAAGCCGCGTGGCATTAGCCAGGCGGCTTTTTCTATCTGACAGGACAGCGCTCTTTTTAGCGGCGGTCGATCGAATACTTGCCGGCGCCCGTCACGCACAGCAGCAACAGTCCGCCGATAATGCTGATGTTCTTGTAGAAGTGAATCATGTTGTCGTACTGCACGGCGCCGGTCATGTTCCAGTAGTGGTGGCCGATGAACGCCGTGCCCAGCGTATAAAGCGCGAGCAGCAATGCGAGCGGCCGCGTATAGAAGCCGACCACGAGCGCGATACCCACCACGAACTCCATCACCACGGCGATGATCGCCGAAATTTCAGGCATCGGAGCGCCGCTCGACGTCATATACGCGACGGTGCCAGAAAAGCCCGTCAGCTTGGACCAGCCGAACATCACGAACAGCACCATCAACAGAATACGGGCGACGAGAATCAGTTCGTCTTTGCGGTTTTCAAATAGCGTGTAGCGCATGATTTTTCTCAACAGGACAGGAAGGATGCGACCCGCCGCAAACCGCACGGCGAGCAGGTTCAGCTTAATTAAGCCCACAACTCCGACATTTCGATGTTCCGCAGATCGAACACCAGCACTTCAGCGTCGCGACCTTGCGTGAAGGTCAGCGCTTCTTCGCCGCGGACCCGTGCGCCGTCGCCTTCGCCGAGTTCGACGCCGTTCACGGTCACGCTGCCGCGTGCCACCTGCACATAGGCGTAGCGATCGCTGGCCAGCTCGAGGCGCGCGCTTTCGTCACCGTCGAAGAGACCCGCATACACCCGCGCATCCTGTTGCACCATTAGCGAATCATTGGCGCCGTCCGGCGAGAGCACCAGCCGCAGCGTGCCGCGTTTCTGGTCGACGCCAAAGTGGCGTTGCTGATAGCGCGGTGCGGTGCCTTTCTTTGCCGGAGCAATCCAGATCTGCATGAAGTGCACCGGATCGCTCTTCGAGTGGTTGTATTCGCTATGCGCGACGCCGGTCCCTGCGCTCATCAACTGGATGTCGCCGGGCACGATCACCGAGCCGGTGCCCATGGTGTCCTTATGTTCCAGCGCGCCTTCGAGCACGTACGAAAAGATTTCCATGTCACGGTGCGGATGCTTGCCGAAACCTTGTGCCGGCGCGACGCGGTCGTCGTTGATGACGAGCAGGTCCGAGAAGCCGTTCTGCTTCGGATCGTGATAGTTCGCGAAGGAAAACGTGTGACGCGAGCTGAGCCAGCCGTGCTCCGCGCGGCCGCGTTGATTGGCGTGTCTGATTTCAAGCATCTTGATTCTCCTTGTTTGTGCGATCCGGCCAGATGGTTGTCCGCGATCCATGAACGACAGTGTAGGTCAATCTGGATGGCTATAATCGTGACCAAACGTGAAACACTGTCACTGTAGAGTGGACAATACGATGCAACTCGATGACATGCGGATCTTCGTCGCCACGGTTGACGCTCGCAACTTCACTGCGGCGGCCAACCGGCTTGCGCTGTCGAAACAGTTCGTCAGCCGGCGGGTCATGGCGCTGGAGGAGGCACTCGGCGTGCAGCTGCTAATCCGCAACACCCGCAAACTGGCGGTGACCGAACTCGGTCAGGAGTTTTACGAGCGCGCGCGGCGCATTCTCGGTGAAGTGGAGGATGCCGAGCAGGCCATGTCGCTGCGGCGCGCCGGGCCGCGTGGTTTGTTACGCGTGAGCGCGCCGATGTCGTTCGGGATGATGCATCTGTCGCCGCTCGTGGCGATGTTTTTGCGTGAACATGGCGATGTGCGGTTCGATATGGAGTTGAGTGACCGGACTGTCGATGTGGTCGGCGAGGGCTTCGATATGGCGATCCGGATCGGCACGTTGCCGGACTCCACGCTGATCGCGCAGAAGCTCGCGGATGTGAAGATGGTGGCGTGTTGCAGTCCCGGGTATGTGCGCAGGCGTGGGGCGCCTGCCCGGCCTGATGATCTTGAGCGGCATTCGTGTCTGTTGTATGGGCATGGTGGGGCGGTGAGCTGGGAGTTTGTCGTTGATGGCGCCGTGAAGAGTGTTGAAGTTCGGGGGCCCTTGCGGGCGAATAATGGGGATCTGATTCGGGATGCGGCTGTCGCCGGACTTGGGATTGTTCGGCTTCCTGATTTTATTGTGGCTGAGGCGATTCGGAATGGGCTTCTTGTCACGGTGCTCGATGGTTTTTTGCCTGCGGCGTCGACTGTTTATGCTGTTTATCCGCAGCATCGGCAGAGTTCGGTTTCTATTCGGGTTTTTGTCGGTTTTTTGCGGGAGCAACTGGGGAGGGTTTTGGTTTAGGGAGGTTTTTTGCCTTTGGCGGCGGCATTTCCTTGTGCCTATGGCGTTGGCCTTTCCTTGTTTTCTTATTGGTTTATTAGTGTTCCCGCTGTGCGGGGGGGCACCTACTTTTCTTTGCCCACCAAGTGGACTTCCTTCGGGGCGCCGCCGCAAAGAAAAGTAGGCAAAAGAAAGCGGCTCACACCGCTAGCATCTAAGCGGGTCCCCCGGCTTGGAGGGGATCGTGGCTCCGTAGAGATTGGGCCTGTGCGCCTTCCCGCCTGGGTGACAAGGCCGTCATTCCTCCGGCGGCGCTGCGCGCGCCGAGGCGGTACTTCCAACACCGATGGTGGCTCTTGCGTCGGTGCTGGTTGTTCACGGCGGGGACGATGTTATGCCGATTGTTGGTGCTTACCCATTCCGGAAAATGAAGCTGTACCCGTTTAGCGCCGGGACGCCGCCCAGATGCGCGTACAGCACGCGCGATCCGGTCGGGAATTCGCCGTTGCGGACCTTGTCGATCATGCCGTGCATCGACTTGCCTTCGTATACCGGGTCGGTCAGGACGCCCTCAAGGCGTGCGCACAAGCGGATGGCCTCTAGCGTGCCTTCATTCGGCAAGCCGTACTCGGGGCCGCCGTAGCGTTCGTCCAGTACCACGTCCTTGTCCGTGATGTCGCGATCAAGGGCCACTTTTTCTGCCGTCTGCCGCGCAATGCGCGTGATCTGCGCGCGGGTCTGGGCTGGCTTTGCGGATGCGTCGATGCCAATCACGCGCTCGGCACGGCCGTCCGCTGCGAAGCCCACTACCATGCCGGCCTGGGTGCTGCCGGTCACGGAGCATACGACGATATAGTCAAATCTGAAGCCTAGTTCGGCTTCCTGCTGGCGCACTTCTTCGGCAAAACCGACAAAACCCAAGCCGCCCAGCGGGTGGTCGGAGCACCCCGCGGGAATCGCGTAAGGCTTGCCGCCGGCGGCGCGCACGCTCTCCAGCGCGTCTTCCCAACTCTTGCGAAAGCCAATGTCGAAACCGTCAGCGACTAATCGCACGTCGGCGCCGAGTATGCGCGACATCTGGATGTTGCCGACGCGGTCGTACACGGCGTCGGAATAGTTCACCCAGTTCTCCTGCACCAGCACGCATTTCATCCCCAGATGCGCGGCAACGGCCGCGACCTGGCGCGTCTGGTTTGACTGGATCCCGCCAATCGATACCAATGTGTCGCAACCCTGTGCCAACGCCTCAGGGATCAGATACTCCAACTTGCGCGTCTTGTTGCCGCCAAATGCAAAGCCGCTATTGCAGTCCTCGCGCTTCGCATACAGATGCACCTTGCCGCCAAGGTGCTCGCTCAAACGCTTCAGCGGCTGAATCGGCGTGGGCCCGAAAGTCAGTGGGTAACGAGGGAATCGTTGCAGGTTCATGGCAGCTCCAGTTGTAGGTTTGACGCGCGCAGCAAGCCATCGCGCTATCAAATGGTAGGGAAGAGTGCTGGAAATGAGCTTGCGAAATAACTCCACCGGGCTTACTTTAAAAAAACAAAGTGTGAAGATATCTAATAAAAAATCGTGTGGGGAGTCATGAACGCAACAAAAATTCGTACCGCCTCAGCGCCGGGCGCTGCTCCCATACAGGCGCTCGATCGCATCGACCGGGCGATCCTGCGTCAATTGCAAATCGACGCGTCGATCTCGAACGTCGCGCTCGCGGCCAAGGTGAAATTAAGTGCGCCGGCCTGTTTGCGGCGCGTCGAGCGCCTGAAGGAGTCAGGTCTGATCCGCGGTGTCGTCGCATTGATCGATCCCAAGGCGGCGGGGGCTGGCATGCTGGTGATCATCGGCGTGGTGCTGGATCGCTCTACGCCCGAGTCGTTCGCCGAGTTCGAGAAAGCCGCGCAGAAAGTGGCGGGATGCATGGAGTGTCACGTCGTCACCGGCGAATTCGATTACTTCATGACGATCCGCACCCGCGATAGCGACAGCTTTAACCGGCTTCACGCGGAACAGTTGCTGTATCTGCCCGGCGTCCGGCAAATCCGCTCGTTCATGGTGCTCAAGGAAATCCTCTCGACCACGCAATTTCCGCTGTAATCCGCGCCATCACGCAAAAAAGACGCGCATGCTGTCATAAAACGCGCGCCCGTCCGACCAAGCATCAAGACCACTCGCGGGCAGCGCCAGGAGCGCCTGAACGGGGTGAACGGTACGGACTTCCCGGGACGATCATCATGGCTTGCAGCAGACGGATATTCTTCAGATTAATCGGCGCGGCTTCGCTCGCGGGCGGCACGCTGGCATGGCGCACGGCGGGCGCTGCGGACAGCAACGCAACCACTTCGTACGAGGTGACGCACAGCGACGCCGACTGGCATAAACTGCTGACCGACGCGCAGTACACCGTGCTGCGCGAAGCGGGCACGGAGCGTCCGTTCAGCAGCCCGCTGAACAATGAGCACCGCGTCGGCACCTTCGCGTGCGCCGGCTGCAAACTACCGCTGTTTTCGTCGAACACGAAGTTCGACAGCGGCACCGGCTGGCCGAGTTTCTGGCAACCGCTGGACCACGCGGTCATCACGCACACCGACAAGTCTTTCGGCATGACGCGCAATGAAGTGCTGTGCCGGCGCTGCGGCAGCCATCTGGGCCACGTATTCGACGACGGACCCAAGCCGACCGGCCTGCGCTATTGCATGAACGGCCTCGCACTGAGCTTCACGCCGTCGGCGGCATGAATCGGCGAAACGGCGTCGCCCGCACGGCGCGACGCAAGCACATCGAATCAGGATGGACATCATGAACCTCGGAGATCGTCTCATGGGCAAACCGGCCCGCTCGCGCATGCGGACCATCGCGCTTGCGCTTGGAATCTGCGGCCTCGCGTTGCTGGCCGCGCAGCGCACGGCGTTTTCGTCGGAAGCCGCCGTCGTAATCGCGCCACCCGCGCTGGACGAACCGGTCTCGGCCACGACGGCGCATGAAGAGACCGCCGTGTTCGCCGGCGGCTGCTTCTGGGGCGTGCAGGGCGTGTTCCAGCACGTGCGCGGCGTCACGCGGGCCGTGTCTGGCTATTCAGGCGGGCAACGCGACACCGCCCAGTACGAGACCGTCAGCGGCGGCGAGACAGGCCATGCGGAATCCGTGCAGGTCACGTTCGATCCCACGAAGGTCACCTACGGCCAGTTGTTGCAGGTGTACTTCTCGGTGATCCAGGACCCCACGGAATTGAATCGCCAGGGGCCGGACAGCGGCACGCAATATCGCTCGGCGGTATTCCCCCTGAACGACACGCAGCGGCGCGTCGCGCAAAGCTATATCGCACAGCTCGACAAGGCGCATTCCTTCCCGGCGCCGATTGTCACGAAGACGGAGCCGTTCAAGGGCTTCTATCCGGCCGAGTCCTATCACCAGAACTACCTGACGCTGCATCCGAATTCGGCGTATATCGCGATCAACGATATGCCGAAGGTCGAGAACCTGAAGCGCCTGTTTCCGAATCTCTATCGCGACAAACCGGTGCTGGTCGAAGCGGCGCAGTAGCACCGCCCGGCTGCATTTCAGCACCCGTCTTTTCAGGGCGCCGCATCGCGCGGCGCCGGTCCCTTTCTGATTCCATCCCGCCTTTCATCGCCACGGCGCGCTCGCGTTCCATACCGTGGTCTGCCCTCGCATTTCGCCGATCAGAACCTGTTCTCCAGCGATTAGGCCCGCATTTTGCACAGGTGCCTGCGTCGGCAAATCTTTCGCACGTGTCTGTTCATACGAAAGCCCCGTTTTACAGGGCGGGGTCAGCGCCAGGCAGCGCGGTTTGCCGGATAGTGCGTGTCGTTTGCTGAAAAAATTACATGCCGTGCGTAGTAATGCGGCGGTCGCCCGGATGCTTTTTGGGCGAGAACATAAACCCCTTCGCGGTACGCGAGATCGGAGGCTTCTGGTGTTGAACAGCCGTAGAAAGCGGGTCGGCAGGATCCGCAATAAACAGACAGGCGTCGCGGCAACTTCTCTGGTCGCCGTGGCCATTGGCGGCTTTGCCTGCCTCCCAGGCTCGGCTTCGGCGCAAACGCCATCGCCGCTGGGCGAGTGGCAATACTCTGTCGGCATTCCATTGCAGAAGATGTGGCAGCCCAATATTCCGGACTGGCAGGTGCGTTTCGGTGCGGCCGCCTCGTTCCAGCCGCGCTATGAGGGTTCGGATCGATATCACATTCTGGCCGGGCCGAGCATTGACGTGCGCTACAAGGACCTGTTCTTCCTCTCCAGCGGCGAAGGCTTCGGGGTCAACTTCGCGCAGGGGCAGAACTGGCGCGCGAGTCTCGCAGCCGTCTACGATCTGGGGCGTCGTGCGCATGACGATCCGCAGGAACTGAATGGCCTCGGCAACATCAACGCCGCGCCTGGCGTCAAGCTCTCGGGCGAATACGTCGTGTCGAAGGATTTCCCACTCGTGCTGCGTGCGGACGTACGGCGCTATTTTGGTGGCTCGAATGGCTGGACCGGCGACTTCAGCGCCTATCTGCCGATGCCGGGCAGCACCAAGAACTTCTTCTGGTTCGCCGGGCCGAACGTGACGCTTGCGGATTCCACCTATATGAACAGCTGGTTCGGCGTGAATCAGAGCCAGGCGGCGAGCTCGCAATACCGGCAGTATCACGCGAGCGCGGGCGTCAAGTCAGTAGGCTTTGGCGTGAGCGCCGTGTGGCTATTCGACAAGCACTGGTTCGCTACCGCTGACGGTGCATTCGAACAACTGGTCGGCAGCGCGGGCAATAGCCCGGTTACGCACCGCAAGGCGAATGGCGTGGCCGACATTTCGATCAACTACCGCTTCTGACGTTGCGGCTTTTGCCTTCAATGCGCGGAACAACGGCGCGCATGCTGTTCGCGCCGTCGCAGGCCGTTAGCACCATCAACCACTGCTGAGGTCCATGACGCCAGCGGGCATATTGATTGCTCACTCCCTGATCGCGCGAACCGGCTTTTCGCCGGCGCGCCCGGACACAAGGAGTCGATTCCCATGGCAGGTAAAACAGGCACCCACAAGCCCGCAGCAAAACCCACGCAAGCCGCCGATCCAAAATCAAAGGATCTCGAACAGTTTCGCGCCAGTGCCGAAGGCCAGGCGCTGCGAACCAATCAAGGCGTGAAGATCGCCGACAACCAGAACACATTGCGCGCCGGTCCGCGTGGCCCCTCGCTGCTTGAAGATTTCATCATGCGCGAGAAGATCACACACTTCGATCACGAGCGCATTCCTGAGCGCGTTGTGCATGCGCGAGGGTCGGCCGCGCATGGCGTGTTTCAGGTGTACGAATCAATGAGTGAGTACACCAAGGCGGCGTTTTTGCAGGATCCTGCCGTCCAAACCCCCGTTTATGTCCGGTTTTCGACGGTGCAGGGGCCGCGAGGCTCGGCCGACACGGTACGCGACGTGCGCGGCTTCGCCGTGAAGTTCTACACGCAGGAAGGTAATTACGATCTGGTCGGCAACAATATGCCGGTGTTCTTCATTCAGGATGCGATCAAGTTTCCGGATTTCGTGCACGCGGTAAAACCCGAAGCGCCGAACGAAATGCCGACTGGCGGCTCCGCACACGACACTTTCTGGGATTTCGTGTCATTGGTGCCCGAGTCCACGCATATGGTGCTGTGGACCATGTCGGATCGCGCCATTCCGCGCAGCCTGCGCACGATGGAAGGCTTCGGTATTCATACGTTCCGTTTCGTCAATGCAAAGGGGCAGGGGCGTTTCGTCAAGTTCCACTGGCGTCCGGTGCTGGGCTCGTATTCGCTTCTGTGGGACGAGGCGCAGAAGCTCGCCGGCAAGGACCCCGACTTTCACCGGCGTGACTTGTGGGAGGCGATTGAACGAGGCGACTTCCCCGAATTCGAACTGGGCGTGCAGATCGTCGAAGAAGCGGATGAGCACAAGTTCGACTTCGATCTGCTCGATCCGACCAAACTGATTCCTGAAGAGCTCGTGCCGGTGAAAATCATTGGCAAGATGACGCTCAATCGCAACCCGGACAACTTCTTCGCCGAAACCGAACAGGTTGCGTTCCATCCGGGCCACGTCGTGCCGGGCATCGATTTCTCGAACGATCCGCTGCTGCAAGGGCGCCTCTTTTCATACACGGACACGCAGATCAGCCGTCTGGGCGGCCCCAACTTCCACGAGATACCGATCAACCGGCCAGTGAGTCCGTTCCATAACAACCAGCGCGATGCGATGCACCGGCAGACCATCCACGTGGGGCAGGCATCGTATGAGCCAAACTCGGTGAGTGGCGGCTGGCCGAAGGAAACCGATCCGGCGCCGGCCGATGGCGGCTTCGAAACTTATCAGGAACGCGTGGAGGGCACCAAGATTCGCGTGCGTAGCGAGTCTTTCGCCGATCATTTCTCGCAGGCCGCACTGTTCTACAACAGCATGTCCGAACCCGAGAAGGACCACATCGCCGCGGCTTATCAGTTCGAACTCGGCAAGGTGACCAAACCGGAGATCCGCGCGCGAGTGGTGAACGAGATTCTCGCCAACTTCGATGCGGGACTCGCGGCGCAGGTAGCAGAGGGCCTCGGTTTGCCGGCACCGAAGAAGGGCGCGGCGAAACTGGTGGGGCCGAAGTCGTCGCCGGCGCTAAGCCTGCTCAATCGTGTGAAGCCGGGCATCAAGACCCGCAAGATCGCGTTACTGGCGGCGCCCGGTTCCGACGGCAGTGCTATCAAGAAGCTTCAACAGGCGCTGCAAGGCGAGGGTGCGACACCCATGCTGATCGCGCCGACGCTGGCCGCCATTGACGGAATGGCGCCCGACGCAACCATTGCCGGCCTGCCGTCGATCATGTTCGACGCGGTGATTGTGGTTGGCGGCGCGGCAGGCGCCAAAGCGCTTGCGCAATCGGGCGACGCGCGGCATTTCGTGCTCGAAGCGTTCAAGCATCTGAAGGCGATCGCGGTGATTGGAGCGGGGCGCGACGTGCTGGCGGCAGCCCACTTGCCGGATGATGCCGACGGCGTGATCACCGGCGACGACAAACACGTCGCGGACGTGTTGAAGGCCTTCATCAAGGCGGCTGAGCAGCATCGCGTGTGGTCGCGTGCCGCGCTGGCGGAGACGGTTCCGGCGTAACGATGTTCTGTCTGACTCGAGCGGCAAAGCTGGCCGGTGCAAACCGGCCAGTTTTTTTTGTGCTGCAACGGTGGCCCTGCAATTTACGGACTGGTCTGGGTCCCGTGCAGGCGATGCGTATTCTTGGGCGCTGCCGCTGCTGAAGCCGCGGCGGCCGATACACCGGCCGGACCTTCTGGAATATCGCTCGGACGTGAGGCTTGTACCGTTTGCGGATACATCGCTAGCAAGACGCGCAGTACGCCATTGGTCCAGCCGAAGCCATCCTGCAACGGGTACTCGCCGCCGCCCGCCGATACGCCGGGCACAGCTGCATCGACGTCATATTTTTCCACCAGTTTTCCGCTGTGCTGATAGTAGGAGACATTGGTTTTGATCCATCGCGTCGCGATAGCTTGCGCGAGCGCCGGCTCGCTATAGCGGCGCAAGCCGACTACCGCCAGATACTGCAGCGGCGCCCAGCCATTCGGTTCGTCCCATTGCTGGCCGCTGTTGACCAGCGTGGTGGCCAGCCCGCCCGGCCGTAGCAATTTGCTTTGCACGGTGGCCACAATCATCTTTGCCTGCTGGCGGCTGGCCACACCGCTATATAAGGGATACACGGTCGCTGCGGTGAGTCGGTGAGTGAGTGTGCGATGCACGAAATCGTAGTCGCTGAATGCCTGCAATTGCGGGTCCCACAGTACGCGCCGAATGGCATCGGCGCGGGTGGCCGCGCGCTGTTCCATGTTCTCCGCGCGCGTGACATCGCCGTGCAGGCGATAGGCCTTGGCGAGTGTGCGTTCCAGATCGACGAGCAGACAATTCAGGTCGACGGGGACCAGTGAGGTGACGTCGACGGTGGCGAGCGTCTTGCCGTCCGTGAACCAGCGCGAACTGAAATCCCAGCCGGTTTCGCCGCCCGCGCGCAGATTGCGCCACAGATCGGCGGAGTCGCGCTGCGGCGTCTGCTGCGCGGTCACCACATCTTCGCGATACGACTCGTCGCGGGGCACTGCGCGTTCGTCCCAGTAGCGGTTAAGCCGCGTGCCGTCGGGCAGCCGGACCACGTGCCGGTTTGCCTCGCCTGGATGCAGGCCTTCGCTGCCGTTCATCCAGTAGGCGTATTCGTGTTGCAATTCCGGCAGGTATTGCGCGTAGACGCTATCGCCGTCCTTGTCCGCGACGAGCCTTACCATCTGCGCGAAGAACGGCGGTTGTGAGCGACTGAGATAGTAAGTGCGATTGCCGTTCGGGACATGGCCATAGCGATCGATGAGGGTTGCGAAGTTTTTCAGTTCATCGACCACCAGTGCATGCTGAGCGCTCTGTTCGAGCCCGAGCATGATGAAGTACGAGTCCCAGTAGTAGATTTCATCGAAGCGATCGCCCGGGACAATGTACGCGTACGGCAGTGGCAGCAGCGAAGACCAGGGGCTGGGCGTTGCATCCGGCTCGCGGCGCAGGACATTCCAGAGCGTATCGATATGGCCGACCACGTTCTGATTCGGATCGGACACGTACTGCCGGGCTGTCCGTGTGGGCAGGATGAAATTGCGCTTCACGAAGTCGCCGAGACTGAATCCTGGCTGCTGCTTTGCGGCGTCGTAAGCGGTGGCGATTTGAGCGGGCGGCGAAAGCGGCACCATATCCGCGAAGGTTTTGCTGTCTGGAAAGAGATGCGCCAGTTCGACATCACGATAGAGCGTGGCGTACTGTTCCGACGGCGGCACCGGCACGACGGGCGACGCCTGCGAGGGCGGCTCCACATGCAACGCAGCGACGACGACGCCACCACCCGCAGACGACGCGGCCGACGGCGGAGCCGCACCGGCCAGTGAGGCATGCCAGACGAGGGCGGCGCAGAGAGCGGTGCGCAGTGGAGAGCGAGAGAGATCGACGAAGGCGGAATAGGTCATCGGCTACCGGATGGGAGAGGGGGAGTCAGCGATTGAAGGGAAGTATTCCTCGCATGATTGACTTGCGCTGGCGCCACAAAGTTGCGAAGGCGCGGAGCCGGCAAAGAAAAGTAGGTGCCGCCCCGCACAGGGGCAACACTAATAAACCACAAAAAAACGACCCAGCCAGCCCCGCGGAGCAAACGAGCAAAAAGACCACAAACCCAAGCCCAGCAAGGCACAAACGCGCAAAACAGAATCATCATCCTGTATGATGACCCCCACCACGCAGTGACCAAAAACCATTCCGCGTGAAACCCGAAAAAAATTCCGAATCAATTCGATTCACCAAGCCGAAGACAGAAAAAATGACCGCATCTCAGGCTGTCGACCAAAACCGTTTTCGCAGCATTATCCGCCGCAACATCGCATTACCCCTGGGGGTCGGCCTGGTCACCATGGCCGTATTCGCCGCGTTGATTGCCTATCTGGTTTCGACCATGAACTGGGCGGAGCACTCCGAGCGCGTGATCGGTCAGGCCAACGAAATGCTGCGTCTCGCGGTCGATCGCGAATCTTCGATGCGCGGCTTCCTGATCACCGGCGACGAACGTTTTCTGACGCCCTATGAAACAGGCGGCCCGAAGTTCAAAACGCAGATCGAGGCCTTGCAGCAACTGGTCTTCGATAATCCGCCGCAAGTCGAAAGGCTCAAGCAGATCGAAGCAATCCAGGCGCGCTGGAGCCGCTTTGCCGAAGACATGATCGACGCGCGCCGAAAGCATCAGGATTTTGAAGGTGCGATAGCGAGCGGCCGCGGCAAGATCGAGTTCGACGAAACACGCCGCGAATTTGGCGATTTTCTCGATGTGGAATTGCGTTTGCGGCAGGAGCGCAGCGAGGCGACTCGCCGTGTCACCGCCACGCTGGTCAGTGTCTTTCTGATTTTCAGTCTGGCGGTGAGCGGTCTGCTTGCGTGGATGGGGCGCCGCGAACTGATGAGCCTGTCGTCCACCTACGACGGCGTGCTACGCCAGCAGTCCGAACAGACCGAGGCGCTGCAGGAGCAGGTATGGCTGCGCTCCGGCCAACGTCTGCTTGCCGAAAAGGTGGTGGGCCAGACAACCCCACAACTGGTCGGCCGTGCGATGCTCGATTTCCTCGCACAATACCTCGATGCTTCCGTCGCCGCACTCTACGTGCGCGACAAACAGCACGGCACGTTGCGCCGCATTGCCACCTACGGATTCAGCCGCGAAAGCGAACAGGCCGCCGCGCGCAATCTTGAAGACTCCGAAACGCTGATCGGTCAGGCTGCCGTCGCGCGCCGCATGCTCGTATTGCGTGACGTGCCCGACAACTATGTGCAGGTTGTGTCGGCCATCGGCAGGAGCGCGCCAAAGAATCTGCTGATCATGCCGATCGAAAACGACGGGCAGGTCAACGGTGTCGTCGAATTGGGCTTTATCCACGATCTGACCGCACGCGATCAGGCGTTCATGGAGCTCGTCGCCAACGGCATGGGCGACTTCGTCGAAGCAGCGTTATATCGCGAGCGTCTGCAGGACGCGCTAGCGGAAACGCAGCAGTTGAACGAAGAGTTGCAGGTTCAGCAGGAGGAGCTGCGGGTCTCCAACGAGGGTCTGGAAGAACGTGGCCGCGCGCTGATGGAATCGCAATCGCGCCTCGAGGCGCAACAGGCTGAACTCGAGCAGACCAACGTCCAGCTCGAGGAATATGCGCAACGTCTCGAGCGGCAGAAGTCCGATCTGCTGCGCGCGCAGGACGACCTCGCCAGCAACGCGGCGCGCCTCGAACAGTCGAGCCGCTACAAGTCCGAGTTCCTCGCGAACATGTCGCACGAATTGCGTACGCCGCTCAACAGTTCGCTGATTCTCGCCAAGCTGCTGCAGCAGAACCGCGGCGGCAATCTGACCGAAGAGCAGGTGCGTTACGCCGAGACGATTCACGCATCCAACAGCGATCTGCTGGTGCTGATCAACGACATCCTCGATCTGTCGAAGGTCGAAGCCGGGCAGGTCACGGTCGAACTCGAAGCGCTATCGATCGATGCGACGCTGCAATCGCTGCAGGAAATGTTCAAGCCGATGGCCGCGGCCAAGCATCTGAGCCTCGCGTTCGACCGACTGCCGGGCACGCCCGACACGTTCGTCACGGATGGCCGGCGGCTCACGCAGATTCTGCGCAACCTGTTGTCGAATGCCGTGAAGTTCACCGAACATGGAGAGGTGGCGCTCTCGGTTGCACCGGCTGAAAACAACACGCTGCGGATCGACGTGCGCGATTCCGGTATCGGCATTGCAGCTGACAAGCTCGACATGATCTTCGAAGCCTTCCAGCAGGCCGACGGCTCAACCAGTCGCCAATATGGCGGCAGTGGCCTCGGCCTGTCGATCTCACGCGAGTTTTCGCGCCTGCTCGGCGGCCGGATCACGGTGGCGAGTGAACCGCGCAAGGGCAGCGTGTTTTCGCTGTGGTTGCCGCTGGATGCTGAAGCGGCTTTGGCGGGCGGCGAGCCGGCGCAAACGCCCCCGCCGGTGTTTGCGCAGACTCAGGCTGAGGTCTTTGAGCCGGCCCTGGTCGAAATGGCGTCGGAGCCGCTGCTGATTCGCATGCCCTCGTCCAGCAGTCGATCGGCCGTGGCCAGTGCGACCCATGACCTGGCTGCGGGCAATCTATCCGATCTGCCGGTCGCACCGATCGCCGACGATCGCGACAACCGCACGCGTGCCGGCCGTCTGATCGTCGCCGTGGAAGACGATCCCGCCTTCGCTGAAATCCTGCGCGATCTCACGCACGAACTGGACTTCGATTTCGTTCACGCGAGCAACGCCGCCAGCGGCCTCGCTCTGGTACGCGACATGCGCCCGGCCGCGGTGCTGCTCGACGTCGGTTTGCCGGATCGTTCCGGGTTGACCGTGCTGGAGTGGCTGAAGAACGATCCGCTCACACGCCATATCCCGATCCATATCGTCTCGGCCACCGACCACGCCGACAAGGCGCTGCATCTCGGCGCGATCGGATACACCCTCAAGCCGACTGCGCGCTCCACGCTGGAAGCCGCGATCCGCCGTCTCGAAGCGCGTCTGCAGCAGCGGCTCAAACGTGTCCTGGTGATCGAAGACGACGCGCCGATGCGCGAAAGCATCCGCGCGTTGCTGCAAAGCGACAACACCGAGATCGTTGCGGTCGCAACCTTGGCGGCGGCGCTCGACTACCTCTCGAAGGTCACGTTCGATTGCGTGGTGACTGACCTCGCGTTGCCTGACGGCACGGGCTATGACCTGCTCGAACGGCTTGCGGGCAATACCGCGCATGCCGCGTTGCCGGTGATCGTCTACACAGGCCGCATGCTGTCCGACGAAGAAGAGCACCGCCTGCGCCGCTATTCGAAATCGATCATCATCAAAGGGGCGAAGTCACCGGAACGTCTGCTCGACGAAGTGACGTTGTTCCTGCATAGCGTGGAGTCGTCGCTCGCGCCTGAGCAGCAACGCATGCTGCGCACGGTCCGGCAGCGTGACAATGCATTCGAGGGACGCACCATCCTGCTCGCCGAAGACGACGTGCGCAATATCTTCGCGCTATCGCACGTACTGGAGCCGCTGGGCGCGAAATTGCAGATCGCACGCAACGGACGCGAAGCGCTCGACGCGCTGGAAAACGGCCCCGAGGTGCATCTGATCCTGATGGATATCATGATGCCGGAGATGGACGGTTTGACCGCGATGGGCGAGATCCGCCGCAATCCGCGCTTTGCGCATCTACCGATCATTGCGCTGACCGCCAAGGCAATGGCGAACGACCGTACCCGCTGCCTTGAAGCCGGTGCGGACGATTACGTATCCAAGCCAATCGACGTGGACAAGCTCGTCGCGCTGTGCCGTGTATGGCTGCGGCAGCGGTAGCAGGAAACAGGTGCAGAATGAGCCGCTCCGAATTTGACGTGCCGCAACGCATCAGCGATTTCGACATTGAGTTGAAACTGCTGCTGGATGCGATTTACCTTAAATACCAGCACGATTTCCGTCACTATGCGATGTCGTCGCTGCGTCGCCGGCTCTCGCAGGCGCTGGAGGAATTCGGGCTGAAGACGCTGTCGCAGTTGCAGGACCGCATCATGCGTAACGGCGACGAATTTTCGCGGCTGTTCCAGTATCTGACGGTGCAGGTCAGCGACATGTTTCGCGACCCGGGGTATTTCCTCGCTCTGCGCGAACATGTGTTGCCGCGCTTGCGTACTTATCCGTCCATCAAGGTGTGGGTGGCGGGGTGCAGTACCGGCGAGGAGTTGTGGTCGCTGAAAATCCTCTTCGACGAAGAGGGCTTGACCGAGCGCACCTTGTTCTACGCGACCGACATCAACCCGGACGCGTTGGCACGCGCCGAGTCGGGCATTTACGCGCTCGACCGGATTCAGGGTTTCACGCAGAATTATCTGGCGGCTGGCGGCAAGCGCTCGTTATCGGACTACTATCATGCCGCGTATGGCGGGGCGCGTTTTTCGGGTTCACTAAAAGATCGCGTGGTCTTCGCCGACCATAGTCTGTCGACGGACGAAGTCTTTCTCGAAGCACATCTGGTGTCGTGTCGCAACGTGCTGATCTATTTCGATCGCGGTCTGCAGGATCGCGCCCTGGGTCTGTTTGAAAACGCGCTGGTGCGGCGTGGTTTTCTCGGACTGGGCAGCAAGGAGAGTCTGCGGTTTTCGAGCCATGACGACGCGTTCGATGAGTTCCGTCCTGCTGAACGCATTTATCAGAAGCGCTAGCCAGGTCATCATGCCTCGCTCAACGGTCAAGCCAGCTATCGAATCCCAGCAGAACGCTGGGGAGGCACGCGCCTTTGAGCTGGTGGTGATCGGCGGCTCCGCGGGTAGCATCGAAGCGCTGAACGTGCTGCTCGGCGGGCTCCCGGCGGCCTTTACGCTCGCTGTCATGATCGTGACGCACTTGCCGCCCGACCCACCGAGCTACCTGGCGCAGGCTTTTAGCCATCGCTGCGTGTTGCCGGTGTTCGAACCCGATGCTGGCGAGCGGATCCTCGCGGGCCGCGTGCATGTTGCGCCGCCGGGCTATCACATGCTGGTGGAAGATGACCGCACTGTGGCGCTTTCCACGGATGCCCCCGTGCGTTTTTCGCGCCCCTCGATCGATGTGCTGTTCGAGTCGGCCGCCGTGGTGTATCGCGAACGTTTGCTGGCGATTCTGCTGTCCGGCGCGAACGACGACGGCGCGCAAGGGTTGACGCGCGTGCGTGCGTTGGGCGGCACGACGTGGGCGCAGACACCGGATACGGCAAGCTCACCGGAAATGCCGCGTGCCGCGATTGAGCGCGGCGCGGCCGATTTCATTTACTCTCCTGAAACCATGGCCCGGCGGCTCGCAGCATTGCCGGCCTCTCTTTGACGCGATGCCATGACGAACTCACCTGTAAACATTCTGATCGTCGACGACATCGTCCACAACATTACTGCACTTGAGGCTTTGCTCACGCGGCCGAACCTTGCTGTCCTCGTGGCGGACTCCGGCACGGCGGCGCTCGATCTGCTGCTCAAGCATGAAGTGGCGCTGGCGATTCTCGACGTCAACATGCCCGGCATGAACGGGTTCGAGCTGGCCGCGTTGATGCGTGGCAGCCCGCGCACCTCGCACGTGCCGATCATTTTTCTGACGGCGACGGCACAAGATGCATCGCGCACGTTTCGGGGTTACGAGGCTGGCGCGGTCGATTTCCTTTACAAGCCGTTCGACCCACGGATTCTGCAATCGAAGGTCGACGTATTCGTGCAGCTGGAAGAGCAGAAACGCCAGCTCGCGGCACAACTGGTGACGACGCGGCAGATGCTCGAAGCCAACGAGATGTTGATGGCGGTGCTGAGTCACGATCTGCGTACGCCGTTGGGCGCGGTGCTGGCGTCGGCGGAATATCTGATGCGTACTGCCGCGGACGAGCAGTCTTCCACGGTGGCGGCGCGAGTGAAGAACAGCTCGCTGCGGATGGCGCGGATGGTTGATCAACTGCTCAATCTTGCGCGTCTGCAGGGTGGCCGTTTGCCGTTGCAGCCCCGATCGATCGAACTCGCGACGCTGTGCAGGTCGGTGATCGATGAGTTTGCTTCGCGGGAGAATGGCAAACGGATCGTGTTTTCGAGCCGCGGCAATACCGCTGGCGCGTGGGATACGGATCTGGTCTGGCAGGCGGTGTCGAATCTGGTGAGTAATGCGCTGCATCATGGGGAGCAGGGCGGGGATATTGACGTCGAGGTCGATGGTGAGGCGGTTGAGTCAGTGCGATTGACTGTCGCTAATCGCGGGACTATTCCGGCTGACGTGTTTCCTCATCTGTTCAAAGCCTTTGGGCCGAATGGTGGTGGCGCGAGATCGCGTGAGGGTTTGGGGTTGGGATTGCATATTGTGCAGGAGATTGCCCGTATGCACGGGGGCAATGTGAGTGTTAGCTCTGCTGAAGTTGGGGGGACGGTTTTTACTATTGAATTGCCTCGGATGGTTACCCTAGTTAGGGGGTCTTTTACTGGGAAGTAAGTGGTCCTTTTTTGCCTTTGGCGGCGGCATTATTTTGGTTGTGCCTACGGCGTTGGGTGTTTCTATTCTTATTGGTTTATTAGCGTTCCCCCTGTGCGGGGGGCACCTACTTTTCTTTGCCGGCCGCAAAGAAAAGTAGGCAAAAGAAAGCGGCTCAAACCGCAAATTTTTAAGCGGCTCCCCTGGCTTGGAGGGGCTAGTGGCTCCGTAGAGATTGAGCCTGCGCACCTTCCCGCCTGAGTGACAAGGCCGTCTTGCTTCCGGCGGCGCTGCGCGCGCCGACGCGGTACTTCACAAAACCAATTGGTGTTTTCGGCGCCGTGCCGAGGCGAAGCCGATGGCCCCCGCTCACGCGCAAACGAAGCGTGCGGTTTCCGTGCTGGACCCGTCCGCGACGCACGCAGTGCGGAGTGGGAGCGAATGACGGCTGTGTCACTGGCGGTTATGGACCGAGGTGTGGTCCGTTAATCGGACCACCAGCCCCTCCAAGCCAGGGAACCCACTTAGATGTTGGCGGTTGGAGCCGCTTTCTTTTGCCTACTTTTCTTTGCGGCGGCAAAGAAAAGTAGGTGCCCCCCCGCACAGGGGGAACGCTAATAAACCAATAAGAATGCAAGGAAAGGCCAAAACCGCCGTAGGCAGACAGAACAAGAACAAGGTCAACGCCGTAGGCAATACAGAAGAACACCACTACAAAACCAAAAACCAAACCATGCTACGCTGACAACACCAACCCGCAAAACCAAACCTGATCATGCGTTCCTGGCGCATCCCCCACCCGCCCCGAAGTGGGCAAATCAACACCTCCCGTGCGACCGACCTCATCATGTCGATCTCCCACGAGGACGCGGACACCCTGGCCGCAAGTATTCTAAAAACCGTCGGCGACACCCTCCCAATCTCGCAGTGCACCATCTTCGCCTACGAATTCGACAGCAGGCCGCGCACAGTCTCCGCGGCCGACCATCGTGGCGGCCGCTTCCTCCGGGATGTCGCCGACCGCTACACGACACACTTCTACGCGCTGGACGGCAACCGCGCCATCATCGGTCAGCCGCAGGCAAAGCAACCGCGTGGTGCGCTAACACTGCATCAGCAACAAAGCGAAGAAATCGAAAACGAAGCCTATCGCGCGGCCTGCTACGCACAGCCGAACGTGTCTGACCGTTTATCGTTGCTCGTGCAACCAATCGAAAGCGTCTGGTTGTCGATCAATCTGTATCGCGATTCCGCCTACGGCAGCTTCCAGCCAGGCGAGCTGGAACACATCGAAAGCCTCGCGCATCTGTTCGCCCACGCGGCGAAAGGCCACTACGCACTCAACGGCCAGCATCAGCAAGGCGCTGCCGTCGCGATGCTGGCACGCGTCAGACGCGCCTGCCCGGCGCTCACGCCGCGTGAGCTCGATGTGCTACGCGGCACCCTCGAAGGGGCAAGCGCCACCGAAATCGCGGACCAGATGGGCATCAAAGCCACCAGCGTTATCACGTATCAGAAGCGCGCCTATGCGCGGCTCGGTATCGCCAGCCAGCGTCAGCTATTCGCGCTCTGCCTGCAGCCGGAACGCTCCTGAGCGCTCCCGAATGCTGTCTGGCAGTCCCCGATCAGACTGGTTTATTAGCGTCGCCCTGTGCGGGGCGGCGATGGTTTTGTGAAGTACCGCCCCGGCGCGCGCAGCGCCGCCCGAAGCATGACGGCCTGGTCACTCAGGTGGGAAGGTGCGCAGGCTCAATCTCTACGGAGCCACGATCCCCTCCAAGCCAGGGAAGCCGCTTAAAAATTAGCGGTTGGAGCCGCTTTCTTTTGCCTACTTTTCTTTGCGGCGGCAAAGAAAAGTAGGTGCCGCCCCGCACAGGGGCGACGCTAATAGACCACTAAGAAAGCAAGGAAAGGCCAACGCCGCACGCACAAGGAAATGCCGCCGCCAAAGGCAAAATCACCCACGTTTAGCCCGCCCATCGGCCTGCACCTCCCGATCCCAGCGCCTGAGCCACGGCACAATGAAATCGGCGAAACCGTCCGCGGGCGGCGACAGCGCCCGCTCGGTCGACCGGTACAGGCAGACCTCGCGGATCGTTTCCGGATCGACAATCCGCTTCATCACCAGGCCGAACGTTCGTGCGAGCGGCGCGACATAGGCGGGCGCCAGCGTTACGGCAAGCCCCTGTGCAGCGAGGCCGAATGCGGTGGTGACGTTGTCCACCACGTCCACCGGAATGATGCGCGCCTCCGCCGGCAGATTGGCAAGCATCTGCTCCACCGCGCGCTCGTGATCGCGTCCGGTGGCGAC
Organism: Paraburkholderia fungorum; assembly: GCF_046027215.1. Classification (GTDB taxonomy): domain Bacteria; phylum Pseudomonadota; class Gammaproteobacteria; order Burkholderiales; family Burkholderiaceae; genus Paraburkholderia; species Paraburkholderia fungorum_D. The sequence continues at coordinate 917,081 of NZ_JAQQEN010000002.1, forward strand.
AATCGGCACGTCACGCAGATGCTCCCAGCGCACCCGGCGCCGGGTGTTCAACGGATGCGTCGGCGCGCACCACATCACCCACGGGCTCGCGAACGCCGGGGCGCAACGCACGCGCGTGCCGCTTTGACGGTCGGGGCCGATCGCGAGATCCACGTCGCCGCTTTCCACCCGTTCCACCAGCTGTTCAACCACGGTGTCGAATATGCGCACAACCACCTTCGGCTTGTCGCGCGCATATTCGGCGATCGCCGCCGGCAACGCGGTCGCAGCAAGCACCAGCGGCGCGCCGACCCGCACAATGCCGGCGGCGCGATTGCGGATGTCGTCCGCGGACTGGGCGGCGGCACGCACGTAGCGCAATACCGATTCGGCTGACGATAAAAAATCCTGCCCCGCGCTCGACAGATTGACGCGCCGCGTGGTGCGGTCGAAGAGGCGAAAGCCGAGTTCCGTTTCCAGCTCGGCAAGCAACTGGCTGACCGCCGACGAGGTCAGCCCAAGCCGTTCCGCCGCCGCGCCGATGCTATGCAAATCGACGATAGCAAGGAACGCTTCAAACTGTCGGATAGTGACGCGTGTAAGAGGCATAAGGCGATTCTAAAGAAAAACTTACGAATCGTGAAAAATCGGTTGATTGTGTGTGACGAGCCAATCGCCGACACTCGCCCTAATCGACGCAAGTCTTCAATCCCGCTTAGACTTTCGTTCTCGCCTTCATCGGCCGCATTGGGGCCGCAGTCAGGCCACGTCAAACCAGTTGCTGGGCCACACTCAAGGAATTGCCATGTTCGATCATATCCCCGCCTATCCAGGCGACCCGATCCTGAGCCTGAATGAGGACTTTCAACTGGACCCACGGCCGAACAAGGTCAACCTGAGCATTGGTATCTACTTCGACGACGCCGGCAAGCTGCCGGTGATGGACGCGGTGCGGCGCGCCGAAACCACGCTGCTCGGTTCGATCGGCCCGCGCTCCTATCTGCCGATGGCGGGTCTGCCGGCCTACCGCGAGGCGGCCCAGGCGCTGGTGTTCGGCACCGGCAATGAAGCGCGCGCAGCAGGCCGGATCGCGACCTTGCAGACCATCGGCGGCTCGGGCGCACTCAAGGTCGGCGCCGATTTCCTGAAGCGCTATTTTCCAGCTTCGCAAATCTGGATCAGCGATCCGAGTTGGGAAAATCACCGTGTGGTGTTCGAAGGCGCAGGGCTCACGGTCAACACGTATCCGTATTACGACGAACACACAGGTGGCTTGCGTTTCTCAGACATGATCGAGACGATCGGCCGCCTGCCCGAACAGAGCGTCGTGCTGCTGCACGCCTGCTGTCACAATCCGACCGGCGTCGACCTGAGCCCGGCGCAATGGGCGGAACTCGTGCCGGTATTGCTGCGCCGCAAACTGATCGCGTTCGTCGATATGGCGTACCAGGGTTTTGGCGCGGGTCTCGAAGAAGACGCCGCGTGCGTCCGCCTGCTGGCCGATGCCGGCGTGCCGCTGATCGCCGCCAATTCGTTCTCGAAGAATTTCTCGTTGTATGGCGAGCGCTGCGGCGCATTGAGCGTCGTATGCCGGAGCGCTGAAGAGGCGGCCCGCGTGCTGGGTCAATTGATGTCCACGGTGCGCTCGAACTACAGCAATCCGCCCACGCACGGCGCGCGTCTCGTCGCCAATGTGCTGGCCGATGCGTCGCTGCGCGCGTCGTGGGAGGCGGAACTCGCCACCATGCGCGAGCGCATTCTTGCGATGCGCGGAACGATTCATGACGGACTCGCTGGCCGCGTCGGTGAAGTCATGCGTGCGCGATACCTGGCGCAGCGCGGCATGTTCACCTACACGGGTTTGAGCGAAATGCAGGTCGAGCGGTTGCGCAGCGAATATGCGGTGTATGTGCTGCGTTCGGGGCGCATGTGCGTGGCCGGTTTGAATGAGCGGAATGCGGGCTACGTAGCGTCGTCGATCGCGGCGGTGGTGGCAAATACATAACGATCATGTTCGGCTATCTCCGCGATTCTCGTGCGGATAGCCGGACGAAAACCATGGAGACTTCGATGACCACACTTGAAATAGAACCGGCGAGCGTACCCGCAGCCGCCGCCGCGATGCATCCTGACGAATGGCATGCGCGCGTGCAACTGGCCGCGTGCTACCGCATCTTCGACATGCTCGGCTGGACCGAGATGATCTACAACCACATCACCTTGCGCGTGCCGGCAAGCGTGAGCGGCGGCGAGCGGCATTTTCTGATCAATCCGTTCGGCCTGCACTACAGCGAAGTGACGGCGAGCAATCTCGTGAAGATCGACGCACAGGGGCGCGTGCTCGACAACTCGCCGTACCCGGTCAATCCCGCCGGTTTCGTTGTACACGCGGCGATTCACGAAGGTTTGTCCGACGCACACTGCGTGATGCACACGCATACCACCGCCGGCGTCGCGGTGGCCTGTCTTGAAGACGGCTTGCAGCAAACCAACTTCTACAGCGCACAATTGCACGACCGCATTGCGTATCACGACTTCGAAGGCATCACCGTTCATGCGGAAGAAGGGCCGCGTCTCGTCGAGCATATCGGCAACAGGCAGGCGGTGATTCTGCGCAACCACGGTCTGCTTGCGTGGGGTCACACCTTGCCGCAGACATTCGCGATTCTGTGGACGCTCAACCGTGCGTGCGAAATCCAGATGGCCACGTTTTCGATGGGCCGCGCGCGGCCGGTGCCTGAGGAGGTCGCGATTCGCTGCTCACGCGACTCATTGCAGTTCGATCCTCGCCACGGCGCAGGACAGGATGTGTTCGATGCGCTGGTGCGGCGGGTAGACCGTATCGACGCCAGCTATAAAGATTGAAGAGGATTGAAACGATGAAAGTAGCGATTTACGGTGCGGGTGCAATCGGCGGCTGGATCGGCGTGAAGCTTGCCCAGGCTGGCCATGGCGTGAGTGTAGTGGCGCGCGGCGCGACGCTCGCCGCGTTACAGCAACACGGACTGCGCCTGATCGAAGGCGGCGCGACGCATAGCGTGAAGGTGAATGCGAGCGAGCAGCCCGCGGATCTCGGCGTGCAGGATCTCGTCGTGGTGGCGGTGAAAGGGCCGGCAATGGCTTCGGTGGCCGCGCACATTGCGCCGCTGCTGAATGCGCAGACGACCGTACTGACCGCCATGAACGGCGTGCCCTGGTGGTTTTGCGACGGGCTCGGCAGCGATTTCGCCGGCAAACGGCTGAAATCGATCGATCCGGACGGCGCGATCGCCGCGGCCATTCCCACCCAGCAGACAGTAGGCTGCGTTGTGCACGCCAGTTGTCTTGTCGAATCGCCCGGCATTATCAGGCATCACCAGGGCAATGGGCTGATTCTCGGCGAGGCGTCGGGGCAACCGAGCGAGCGCGTCAAAGCACTGACAGCCGCGCTGGTAGCGGCGGGCTTCAATGCGTCGATGTCGGAGCAGATTCAGCGCGACGTCTGGTTCAAGCTCTGGGGCAATATGACGATGAACCCGGTCAGCGCGATCACCGGCGCAACCACCGACCGGATTCTGGGCGACGAACTGGTGCGCAACTTCGTCACGAGCATCATGCTCGAAGCGAAAGAGATCGGTGCGCGCTTCGGTATTTCGATCGACCAGGCACCGGACGATCGGCACGAGGTCACGCTCAAACTCGGCGCGATGAAAACCTCGATGCTGCAGGACGTGCAGGCAGGCAAGGCGGTCGAACTGGATGCGCTGGTGGCCGCGGTGCGTGAACTGGGGCAACTGACCGCCGTGCCGACACCGTATACAGACGCCTTGCTCGGTCTCGCGCGCCTGCATGCGAGCACGCTGGGCTTGTATCAGCAACACTAAAGCGCACTGCCAGCAGGGTGCAGAAGCCGTCCCGAATGACCAGCGGGGCGGCTTTTTTTGCGTCTTACGCGGTCACTGCGTGGGAAGCCGGTAGCTTCGCCGCATCGATCAAGGCCAACGCTCGCTGCGTGTCGTCGAGTTCGGTCATGCAGAGCAACGCGAGGCGGGCCAGATACAGCGGCGTTTGCGCTTCGCCTTCAGTGGTCAGGGTCTTGCAGAGCGTCGTGTAGACGAGGTCGAGATCGCTGTCGGTCATGATGTGGGTTCCTTTGCGTTAGATCGTCAGACTGGCCAGCAGCGCGCTCTGCGTGGCCGCCGCGCTGCCATTGCGCCAGCGCGCGAGCACGTGGCCGTCGGGGCGGATCAGATAGACGGTGCCGGGCGTGGCGTCGAGCATCGCGTGCAAGTGCCCGGTTTGATCGTGCACCTGTGCGCTCCCGGCACAGGGCGCATCGCCGGTGACGAGCGTGACCGCTTTGAATGGAATGCTTTGTTCGCCCAGCGCATGGTGAAGCTGCTGCCACGCGTCGTCCTGCGCCGCGTTCGCGCCGAAGCGAAGCGCGGTGAAACATGGGCCGAGCAGATCGGTCAGGTGGATATCGACCGGAGTGCCGCCGCAAACCCGCTTTAACCGGCATTCCGGCAACACGGTGCCGGGCGCCGGTCCGCTGGCGAATGCACGGGATGCCTCGGCCGCCACCTGATTCAGCGGTGACTGGACATACGCGATCGCATGGGTCTGCCGCGGATTGATCAAGGGCCGCACGGCGGCGTGACGTTCGGCGAGGCCGAGCACCGCATTGCGCATCAGGTCGAAGGCGAACGAAGGGGGCGCCATGAATTCAGTGCTCTTCATGCCGTAGCTCAGGTTTTCACGCGCCGCGAAGACGCGCTCGTTGCTGTAGCTGTCGAGCAGACGCGCTGAAGCAATACCGTTGACCACGCAACCAAGTTTCCAGCCGAGATTGTCGGCGTCGTCGATGCCCGAATTCGCGCCACGCACGCCGAAAATCGGCACGAGATGGGCGGCGTCGCCGGCGAACAGCACGCAGCCATGGCGGTAGCGTTCGAGCGTCAAGGCGTTGGCTTTGTAGACGGTGACCCAGATCGGCGACCAGTCACCGGTTTCGCCCATCGAGTCGAGCACGCTCTGCACGCGCGGCATGACGTTTTCAGGGTTGACCGCAGCCTCCGGGTCTTCGTCGTCACGAAGCTGGTAATCGATGCGCCAGACGTTGTCGGGCTGTTTGTGCACCAGCACGGTCGAGCCGGGATTCGACGGCGGATCGAAATAGGCAAGCCGTTCGGTGGCGCGTGCGCTGTTCAGTTCGATATCGACGATCACGTAACGGCCTTCGTACGTGGTGCCGGTGAGTTTGAGGCCGAGCGCCTCGCGGATCGTGCTGCGGCCGCCGTCACACGCAACGACCCAGTCGGCGTGCATCTGCCACGCGGTATCGCCCGTTTGCAGGGCGAGTGTGGCGCCGCCGGCATCGTGTTGTTCGATACCCGTCACGCGTGTCTGCCAGCGGATCTCGATCAGATCGGCGTGCTGTTCCACCTCGTCGAGCAGCAACTGCTCGATCTGGTATTGCGCGATGTTGATCATCGGCGGCAGCGACTGCTCGTCGTCCTGATGCATGGCGAAGCGGAACACTTCGGCATCGCGGTAGAAGCTGCGGCCGCCCGTCCAGGGAAGGCCTTTCTGCAGGAAGCCGCTTACCGCGCCGAGCCGTTTGAAAATCTCCAGACTGCGCCGCGAGATGCAGATCGCGCGGCTGCCGGTACATACGCCGTCGTCGGCTTCGATCAGCACGGAATGCACGCCCTGGCGAGCCAGCGCGAGCGCCAGCGTCATGCCGACCGGGCCACCGCCGACAATCGCCACGGCGCGCCGCACAGGGTCGCGCCCGTCGGCGAGCGGCGGCACCACGCCTTCATAGTGGCGCGGCGTGAATGGATAGGGTTTGAAGCTGCGGCTCATGCGGTCTCCTGAATCTTCAATGCAGATGGATTGCCCGCCATGGCCTGAATGGGCTCTTCGGCGGCGGTGCAAATCGATCAGGCAGTATGAAGGAGGGCACGTGCCGGCTTGTCCTCATTTTGGGTACAGCGGGCAGGGCTTCAGTCCGCCCCGGCTGTGTGCGAAGGCTGGCGTGCGTGTTGCACGCTCGCCGCCGCCTGGCATTCCTCGATCATCGCGCGGAAGGTAGGCACCGCGTGCGCCGCGCCGGTTGCACCGGTCTCCGCGCCACCTTCCGACGCTCCGCTGCCGACGCCTACCACCAGGGTCGCCCTCGGCCGCCATTCCCGCGTGCGCCGCAGCATATTGCGCAGATAGGGTGGCGATTCCGGCGCGTCGAGCGAGACGATGCAGATGATGGGCGCGTCCTTGAAACTCGGTTCGTCAGCGCGGGCGCTGCGATAACCCGAGTGCGTGGCCATCATCGGCGCGAGACCCTGACGTCCGAGCAGTTGCACGGCGATCGCGGTGGTGACTTCGTCGAACGCACCGCGTCCTGGCACGCACAGCACCGAGGTCTTGCTGATCTCGTGGTGCGCTTGCGCGTGGGCCTGGGTATGGCTGTCGTGCCGCTCGGAAAGATCAGCCGATGCCGACGCCAGCAACGCCGCGGCGGTCTCGGCCGGTTCCGTGCGCAACTGGCGGTCGGGTACGCCGTCCGCGACCTCCAGATTTTCGACGATATCCACCAGCGCGTCGTTGACCCGCGCCAGCTGCTCGGGCATCAGCACGCCGCGCATCGCATCGTTGCGCGCGAGCTTGAGGCCTTCCAGCGCGACCTTGTCGTAGTAATCGATCAGCGACATCTCGCGCAGCAGGCGCTCGGCCTGCACGATGGCTTCATGCGGATCGTCGGCGAGCAGCCGCTGATAGAAGTTCTGCGCGGGCGTGAGGGCCGGCTGATCGCCCAGCAGCACCGTGAGGAAATTCAGCCGGTCGGCGTAACGGCCCAGTGTGACGACGCACAAGGTGAGCGGCGTCGACAGTACGAGGCCGATCGGCCCCCACAGCCAGCTCCAGAAAATGGCCGCGACCACGACCGCCAGCGGCGAGAGACCGGAGCGGTGACCGTACAGGAGTGGCTCGGCGATCTGCCCGGCCACCACGTCGACGACGATGAACAGGATCAGCGTATAGACCGCCATGGTCCATTGCGGCTGGATGGCGGCAGCGAGAAACACGGCGAGAATCGCGGCGATCCAGATGCCGATATACGGCACGAAGCGCAGCAAAGCGGCGATCACGCCGAACAGCAGCGCCCCCGGCACGCCGATGATCGCAAGGCCGATGGCGATGACGCCACCCGCACTGAGGTTCACGCCCAGTTGCGCGACGAAGTAGCGGCTCAGACGCACGGCGGCGTCGTTGATCGCGGTGGTGGTGCGGTGCAGATCTCGCGAGCCGAAAAGACTGATCAAACGGTCACGCAGATCTTCGCGCTGCAGCAGGATGAAGATCGTCACGACCAGCACGATGAAGGTGGTTTCGATCGGCGCAATCGCCGGCGAGAGTGCGCGCTGGGCAAGCTGCATAGGTGTCGGCGACGGCTCGTGCACCTCGACCTGCTGCGGCACGGCGGGCGCATTGCGCGCGGCGCGCCCAGTGGGCCGCGGCGGGCTGGGCTTGCTCGGCGCGACGCGTTGCAGCGTGGCGGCGGCGCGGCTCATCAGCGAATCGGCGCGGCCGACGGTTTTTTCCTGCACCGTCTCGATCTTCTGTTCGATCGCCACCTGATACTGCGGCAGATCGCCCGCCAGTTGCACGAGTTGCGCGCCGATCAGCGCGCCGACCGCGAGCAAGGTGGCGAGGGCGAACAGCACGGCGATGAAGATCGACGGCAACTGGCCCATATGAAGCCGCCGCAACGCCTGCACGAGCGGGGCCAGCAGAAAGCTGAGCAGCACTGAAAGCGTGATGGGGATGAGCACCTCGCGCCCGAAGTAGAGCGCGCACACCACCACCACGCCGGTAATCACCGAGGCCAGACCATGCAGACTGGGCGTGCCTGGCGGGTATACGCGGTTCGGCCGCCCATGCGGCGGTAACGAGAGTTTCATGAGCAGACTTTCCGATGTAGTGGCGCCGTTGCTGATACGCGGCGCGCGCAGATGGAACGGCGGCGATCAATACAGCGCATCAGCAATTCGTATGCCTGGATTGTAGGCCTTTGACTGCGGCGGTGGTGGCGTCCTGGTCTCTGGCTGTCGAGCGCTTTGCTGCGCAAACCGGCGGCCCGATCCCGTTATCCGATATAGAGCCGCAGCAGTTCGAACAGTTGCGAGCTCGCATACAGCAGCAAGCCGATAAAGCCGCCCACAATCGTCCCGTTGATGCGGATGTACTGCAAGTCCTTGCCGATGTTCAGTTCGACTTGCCGTGACATGTCGCGCGCGTCCCAGTTCTTCACCGTATCGCTGATGTGGCGGGTCAGGAACTGGGCGAAATCGGGCGCCATCGCGCGCGCCGCGTCTTCGAGATGGTCGTTCAGCGACTGCCGCAACGCCGGATCGTGCGCCAGTTCGCGGCCCACCCATTGCCCCATCGCCACCACTCGCGCGTGCAGGGCCGAATCGCTGCTGTCCAGATCGCGCTTGAGCCATGCGCGCAATTCTCCCCACATGTCCTTCACATACTTGCTGAGCGCCTCACCTTCCACGAGATAGCGCTTCAGATCCTCGCCTTTTTGCAGGAACGCCGGATCGGTCTTGAGCTTGACGATGAGCTTTTGCGCGGCCTCGTCGAATTTCTGGCGAAGCAGGTGGGTCGGGTTTTCGCTGATCTGTTCAAGCATCCGGTTCACGGCGTTGGCGATCGCTTCGGCGCCTTTCTCGCCGAGCCACGCCAACGGCAGGATCTTCTCCATCTTCGGATATTCGTTTTTCACCCAATCGACGATGCGCTCAGCGATAAACTCGCGCGCCTGCGGTTCGCGCAGCAGCGTCACCACCTGTTCGATGCCGGCGTCGAGCAACTCCTGATGACGGCCGTCTTTGGTCAGCGTGTCGAGGATCGAGCCCATCGATTGCGACAGATCGATCTTCGAAAGCACGTCGCGCAACGCGTCCTTGATGAAAACCTGGATGCGTATATCGTCGGTCAATTCCAGAATGCCGCCCGTCAGTTTGACGACGTAGTCGCCCAGCCGCGCGGTATTCGCGGGCTCTGTCAGCCAGCCCGTGATGCTGCGCGCCGGGTCGTGTTTCTGGATCAGCCCGACCAGCGACGGCACGTCGAGAAACTTGTCCTGTACGAACACCGCGAGGTTGTCGGCGATCTTGTGCTTGTTCTTTGGAATGATCGCCGTGTGCGCGGAGACGATCGGAATCGGCACCCGGCGAAACAGCGCGACGACCGCGAACCAGTCGGCGAGCGCGCCCACCATTGCGGCTTCGGCGACGGCCTTGATGCCGTCCACCCACATGCTGTGCTGCATGAAAGCGGTCACGACAAAAATGCAGACGGCGGCCAGCAATAACAGCAGTGGCGTGCGCTTGGCCTTCTTCAGTTCGGTTTCTTTGTTCATCGGCAGCAGGGCGGCGGAGTGCGATTCGATTGAAATTGACCGGAGTGCTCACCGGGCGCTCATTGTGCGCGGATTGCGTGACCGATCTGCAATCAACAGGCGGGTCCGGAAAACGCGAGTGTAGCGCTGCGTTTATTGCAGTGGGGCACGCATTCTCGCCAGGCTTTATCGCTGCGGCACGGTAACATCCATGGTTGGACTGCAAAGCGACGACGCAAATGAAAGGGATGGAGGCACAGTGATCAGGTTTCTACACACCGCGGACTGGCAGATCGGCACGCAATTCGGCCAGTTCGAGCCGGATGAAGCCGCGCATCTCGCGGAAGCGCGCGTTGAAACCGTGCGTAGGATCGCCGCGGAGGCGGCAGCGCGCAAGGTCGACGCCGTGCTGGTGGCGGGCGACGTGTTCGACCTGCAAACCGTGTCCGACACGGTGATCCGCCGTTTGTTCGGCGCGCTGCAGGCATTCTCCGGTGCGTGGATCATGCTGCCGGGCAATCACGACGCCGCGCTGGTGGAAAGCGTGTGGACCCGCGCGCAACGCCTGAACTGCGTGACGTCCAATGTACGGATCGTGCTCGAACCCGGCGTGGTGGAGCTCGAGGCCTGTCGCTGCGCGTTGCTTTGCGCGCCGCTCACCCAGCGCATCACCTACGACGACACCACCGCCTTCTTCGATACCGCCGAAACCCCGCCGGGTTATCACCGCATCGGGCTGGCACACGGCAGCGTCAGCGGCATCCTGCAGGAAGGCATCGATTCGTCGAATCCAATCGCACCGACACGCGCGCAGAGCGCGCGGCTCGACTATCTCGCGCTCGGCGACTGGCACGGTCACTTGCGCGTGAATGAGCGCACTTGGTACGCGGGCACGCATGAGCAGGATCGTTTTCGCGCCAACGACCCGGGCTTCGTGCTCGACGTCACGCTGAGCGAGCCGGGTGCATTACCGGTCGTCGAGGCGGTGCGGGTCGGCAAATATCAGTGGCATCGTTGGGAAGAAACGATTTCGGTAGCGACCGATGTGGACGTGTTGAAGACGCGCCTTACCGAACTGGGCAGTAGCGATGTGCTGCGCCTCGTGGTCAACGGCACGGCCGCGCTGGCGGAGGCCGAAGCGATTCACGTCGCCGTGGAAGAAACCCGCGCGCGAGTGCGCGCATTGCGGGCGGACCTCGGTGGCCTGCAAGTGCTACCCACCGCCGACGATCTCGCCGAACTCGGCGCGCAGAGCGGCTACCTCGCGAAAGTGGTCGCGCGTCTGCGCGGTTTGCAGGAAGACCCGCAGTCCGATCCACACCAGGTGAAGCGCGCGGCCGAGGCGTTATTGCTGCTGGCGCGCTTCCAACGTGAGCTGCCGCGCGAAACGAGGTCCGCATGAAGCTGGAAAGAATCGCGATTCAGGAATTCAAGCAGTTCAGCGGGCGGCTCGTGATCGACGATCTGCAGCCCGGGCTCAATCTGTTCACCGGCCCGAACGAAGCGGGCAAGAGCACGATCGCCGAAGCCGTGCGCGCGGTGTTTCTCGAACGCTACAAGGCCTCGCATCTGAAGGATTTGCTGCCGTGGGGCAAGGCGAGCGGGCAGCCGTCGGTGGAAGTGAGCTTTAATCTCGACGGCACGGCGTGCGCGCTGTCGAAGCACTTCGTGACGCGTCAGCGCTGCGAGTTGAAGATCGGCCAGGCCGTGTTCGGCGAAGACGAAGCCGAAGACAAGCTCGCGGCGTTGCTCGGCTTTTCGCGTGCCGCGCGCGGGCCGCTGAAGGCGGAGAACGCCGGCATCCCTGGTTTGTTGTGGGTGCAACAGGGCGGCACGCAGGAGGTGCGCGATTCGACCGGGCACGCGGCGCAATATCTGCGTGACGCGCTCTCGCAACTCTCCGGCGGTCATGAGTCGGCGGGTGAAGACGCGCTGATCGCCGCCGTGCAACGCGAACTGCGGCAATTGCTGACCGCGCGCACGCAGAAATCGACCGGACCGCTGGCGGAAGCCGAGCAGGCGCTCGCGGCGCTTCTTGCCGAGCGTGACGATCTGGAACAGCAGCGTCAACAGTTCGACGAGAACATCGGTCGCCTTGCCGCGCAGCAGGAAGCCTTCGACGACGCGCAGCGCAAGCGGCCCTGGGACGCGCACGAACAGAAGGCCTTGCAGGCACAACAACGCGCCGATGCGGCGGCTGAGCTGGAGCGCAGTCTGCAGGGGCTCGCGCAGTCGCTGCAATTGAGTGAGGCGGAACTGGCGTTGTCGTTGCAGCAGGAGCAGGGCGCGACGGAACTCGAAGCGGCTGTCGCTCGCGAGCGGCAGCAACTGGATGCGGCGCGTGCCGGCGTGTCCGCAGTCGAGCGCGAGCACGGTCAGGCGCTCGCAAGCGTGACGCAATTCGAGCAGACCTACGGCGAAGCCAATCGCGCGCTCGAACTGGCGAACGCGGCTGTGACCGCGGGCGATCTGCGCAATCAGATCGCCTTGCATCGCGCTGAAATCGAGCGCGTCGAAGCGGCGATCACGGCCGCCGCTCACGCGAACGAGGCCGTTCTCGACGCAACCCGCGCAGCCGCCGCGCTGGAAATCGACGAAACTCAACTGAAGCGGCTGCAATCGCTCGATGTCGGCCTGACGGTGCTGCGGGCGCGTACCGAAGCGGCAATGACGCGTATCGAATACCGCTTGAGCGGCGCGATCACGGTCGGCGGCTCGCCGATCAGTGGCGTAGGCGTGCTGCGGCTGGACGAGGAGAAGCTGATCGGTCTTGCCGGCCTTGGCGAATTGCGCGTGATTCCAGGCGTCTCCGATCTGCCTGCCCAACTAACCGAGTTGGCCTCGCTCGAGGCTCAGCGCGCGCAGGTCATGCAAGTGTTGGGTGTAGCGTCGCTCGGCGAGGCCGAGGCCCGGCACGAGCAATGGAAGGCGCTGGTAGCGCAGCGGAAAAGCCAGGCCAGGATTCTTGAAGTACATGCGCCGCAGGGTATCGACGCCCTGCGTGCGGCGTTGGCTTCGGCGGCCGCACGGCTGCAAACGTCGAATGAGCGTCTGGCGCTATTGCCTGACGTGTCGGCCGCGCCTGAGCTCGAAACGGCGCGCCGCAACGCCGACATCGCGCGTGACGCGCTGGAAGCCGCGCGCAAAGTCCTCACGCAGGCCGCCGAGAAGCGATCGACCGCGGTGGCCACAACCGGGTCGCTCGCAGGACAACTGCAACGCAGGGAAGCGCAACTGCAAGACGACGCGTTTCGCCGCAACCGTGCGCAATGGCAGACGAAAATGGTCGAGCAACGCGTGCACGTCGAGGGCATCAGGAAACAGCTTGAAGGGCGTGAGCGCGAACTCGAAGCGGCGCGTCTGGACGATCCGGCGGCGGAGGCGAAACGCTATCGCGCGTCGGCCGAACTCGCGCGCAATGAGCAGCATGAACGGCAATTGCGGATCGCGCAATTGCGCAGCCAACTGGAGACGGTCGGCGCATCCGGGTTGGGTGAGCGGCTGGCGGCGGTGCAGGCGTCGGTGGAACAGGCGACGCGCCGCAAAGACGAATTGAGCTTGCGCGCCAGCGCATTGAGTCTGCTCGACGAAGTGCTGATCGATGAACGCGATGCAGCGGTGGCGCAGTTGCGCGCGCCGCTGACCGAGCGCCTTGGGCACTATTTGCGGCGGATTTTCCCGCAGTCGACGATTGCGCTCGGCGACGATCTGAGCCCCGCGACGCTGGATCGCTATGGCCGCGCGGATACGCTCGATGCGTTGAGCTTCGGCACGCGCGAACAACTGGGCATTCTGACCCGGCTCGCGTATGCGGATCTGCTGAAGGCCTCAGGCCGTCCGACGCTGGTGATGCTCGACGATGCGGCCGTGCATACCGATGCGGGGCGGCGCGATGCGATCAAACGCGCGTTGATCGATGCGGCCACGCGCCACCAGATTCTGGTGTTCACGTGTCATCCGGAGCTGTGGGACGACCTGGGGGTGAGGCAAAGGGCGATTGAAGATATGAAGGTGGCGGCGTGAGGGTACGCGCCGCTCATTGATACCACCGCGGCGTATAGACCCATGTACCCGTTTCACCGCTGCGTGCAAACGCGCGCGTCGTCGATGATCCCACGATCACCATCGTGCGCATATCCACATCGCACGAGCGCAGTTCACCGAGCGTGATCGTCAGCAACGTGCTGCCGGGTCTTCCGATATCGCGCCCGAGCACCACCTGCGTGGCCGGCACACGAAACTCGCGCACGATATCGAGCGCCTTATCCAGTTGCCACGGCCGCGCGCGCGAGATCGGGTTATAAAACGCCATCACGAGGTCCGCTTCGGCCGCGTGTCTGAGCCGCTTTTCGATGATCGTCCACGGTTTCAGGTTATCGGACAGCGACAGCATGCAGAAGTCGTGACCCAACGGCGCGCCGGCTTGCGCCGCGGTCGCCATCGCCGCTGACACACCGGGCACGATCTGCAATTCGACCGCGCGCCAGTCGGCGTTCGTCGGGCCCCCTTCTTCGAGCGCCTCAAGCACCGCGGCGGCCATCGCGAACACGCCGGGATCGCCCGACGACACCATCACCACCGAGCGTCCCGCGCTCGCCAGTTCAAATGCATGCCGCGCCCGCTGCATTTCCTCGCGATTGTCCGTGCCGTGTACGCGTTGATCGGCGCGTAAGGGGCCGGCCATTTTCACGTAGGTCTCGTAGCCGAGAATATCGGTGGCCTGGTTCAGCGCGGTTCGAGCGGCAGGCACTAACAGGTCGGCGCTGCCGGGGCCGAGACCGATTACCGTCAAACGGCCGCGCGCGCGGCCAATCGTATCCGCGTCGATTGCCAATGCCGATAACGCGAGCGCCACCCCTGCGTCTGCGTCGTCATGTAGCGTTTGATAAGGGACGCGCAGCGCGGCATGCAGCAGATTGCTCGGCGGCTCGCCGTCCTCCGGGCGCGGATGGGCAAAACGCAGCGGCACGTTCAGGCTTGCCGCGGCGTCGGCGAGCGCCGGGTCCGCCATGTGTTCGGAGGAAGCCAGCAATGCCGCGAGCGAAAGCGCCGCAAGACCATGGGCGTCCAATGTTTCGCGGACAAGCGCGGCGATTCGCGCACCTGAACCCGTCTGCGCATCGGGACTGGATTGTGCGTTGAGACCCGTGTTCACAAAGGGGCGAGCGCCAGCACCCGTCACTGCGGCCACCACACTGCGCGGATGAATCACTAGTTCATCCGCGCGGCCACTCCATGTGCGCGGGGTCACCCGAATCGAGAGACGTGCGGTTTCCGAACGCGGCAATTGCGCATCGTCGAGCCACGGCGCTTCGCCTTCGATTCGCGTGCTTTCGCCGGCCAGCAGGTCCGACACGAAGCGCTTGCCTTGCGCGATATCGGCCAAAGCATAGCCCTCGGGTGGATTCAGCACACACGTGCCGAAGCGCAATTCGCCGCTGGTCGTAATCGCGGGCGCGACTGCTAACGCGGCGGCAATCTCGCGCGCCATCAGGTTGACGCCGGCCAGTCCGCCGAGCAACGGCACCACGGCGCTGCCATCTTCGGCGACCGCCAGCACCGGCGGCTCGTTGCCCTTGTTCGACAGCAGCGGTGCCACGCAGCGAATCACAATGCCGGCCGCGCACAACGCGACGATCGGCGTGCCGCGCGCATAGAGCGCCTGCAGGTGCACGCCGAGTTCGGAGTAGGCGATGTCGGCCTCGACACGTCCCTGCAAAGCGTGCACTTGCGCACCCGCATACAGCGTCTGAATCCGCCGGGCAGTCGCCAACGCACCCGCGCCCAGAATCACGATCGCGGGCGGCGTCATCCTTGCCATTTTTCCCCCGGCACCACGAGCAGTGAAAAGTACGGCGAGGCCATCGGATCGACTTCGGCGAGCGGCACGATGCGCTGATTGCCCATCGTCGCGCGTTCGACGTACAGCGCGCGATCCGCGAGGCCGAGTTCGCCGAGCACGCGCCGCACCTTGTCGAAATTGCGGCCGAGTTTCATCACGACGGCCGCGTCCGCATCGGCGAGGCGGCGGCGCAATTCGTCTTCAGGCAGCACGCCGGATAGCACCGACAAGCTCTGATTGCGGTACACCAGCGGCGAGCCAAGCACCGCCGCGCCACCGAGCATCGAGCACACGCCGGGCACCACTTCAGCTTCGAAGCGCGCCGCGAGCCGGTCGTGCAGATACATATACGAGCCGTAGAAAAACGGATCGCCTTCGCAGATCACGGCGACATCGCGCCCTGCGTCCAGATGAGCGGCGACGATTTCCGCCGCCGTGTCGTAGAAGTCGGCGATGATCGCTTCATACGAAAGCGGCGGTTCCAGCGCTTCAGTGGTGACGGGGTAGACGAGCGGCAGATGCTGCTGCGCCTCGTGCAAATGCGCTTCGATGATGCTGAACGCGTTGCCCTTTTTGCCCTTCGCCACGAAATACGCGACCACGGGTGCCGCCTTGAGCAGGCGCAGCGCTTTTAGCGTAATCAATTCCGGGTCGCCGGGACCGACGCCGAGTCCGAACAAACGTCCTTGCACGGTCATTTACTCGATCTCCGTAGCGAGTGCATTGACGGCTGCAGCGGCCATCGCGCTGCCGCCGCGCCGCCCGTGCACCACCACATAGGGCACGCCGCGGCTGTCTTCGGCGAGCATCGCTTTCGATTCCGCCGCGCCGACAAAGCCGACCGGAAAGCCGAGAATCAACGCGGGCTTCGGTGCGCCCGCATCGAGCATATCGAGCAGATGGAACAGCGCGGTCGGCGCATTGCCGATCACGACGACGCTGCCCGCCAGATGCGGCCGCCACAATTCGAGCGCCGCGGCCGAGCGGGTATTGCCGAGTTCGCGCGCGAGCGCCGGCACGTCGGAATGCGTGAGCGTGCAGATCACTTCGTTGTTCGCGGGCAGACGCGCGCGCGTAATGCCCTGCGCGACCATGCCGGCGTCGCACAGAATCGGCGCGCCTTGCATGAGCGCCGTGCGTCCCGCCGTGCCGGCGCCAGCGGAAAATTGCAGGTCTTCAATCACGTCGACCATGCCGCACGCGTGAATCACACGCACCGCGAGCTTTTCGAGGTCGGCGGGGATGCGCGACAGGTTGGCCTCCGCGCGGATCGTCGCGAAGGATTGGCGATAGATCTCCTGACCGTCGCGTATGTATTCAAGCATCTAAAGGGCTCCGGGCCAGGTGTTCAAGCATGTCGGCGGCCTGTTCGATCGTCAGTTGGTGCGCGACGCAGTGGCCGAAACCAGGCTGGCCGTCGCGTCGATAAAGGTCATAGGTGCCGGGCGCCACGGCCAGCAGCGTGAACGGCGCGCAATGCGCAGCGGCGCACGAGCGCGGGCAGCCGCTCAGATGGACGTCGACGCCGTCGGGCAGACGCACGGCCAGTCGCAGCGCGTCGGCTTTGGTGTCGGCGAGGCTTTTGGCGCAGCCCGCCGAGCCGGCGCACGCAATCACGCGAGCGACAGGCTGCGTGGGATCGACCGCGAGGCCTAGCGCGTTCATCGCGGCGAGCACGGCGGGCGCGGCATCCGCAGGAATATCGGGCAGCAGCACGCTCTGCCAGGGCGTCATACGTAACGTGCCGTTGCCATGCTGACGGGCAAGCGTCGCGAGACCACGCAACGTCGCGGCGTCGAGGCGTCCGAGCGGAGGTTGACCGCCTGCATAAGCGGTTCCGGTCGCGCGTTGAGCGTGTACGCCGAGTCGCAGCGAAGCGTCGGCGGGGGCGCGTTGCCAGCCGGCCAGCAATGGGTCACGTGACAAGGGGAAATCGACATACGTCTGGGCACGCCGCAATACCGCATCGACACTACGGGTGGCGAGCAGATGCCGCATGCGGGTTGCCTCGGCGTCGGCGAGATCGAGAAACGTATGCAGCAGGGCTCGCGTCAACGGAACGACTTGCGCGGGCAACACGGTAGCGAGGGCGTCCGCGGCCGTCACGCTTGCGGCGGCAGGCGGGCATCCCGCCAACCCGAATGCGAAGCGCACACCTTCCGGGCGTTGCCATGCCGCCAGCCAGACATCGTGCGGATGGTCTAGCCTGGCAAGGCGTTCGCCGCCGTCCAGCAGTAACGCGAATTTCGGTGACAGCGCGGCGAAGCGCGGCTCGCTTTGCAAAAGCGCCAGAAGCTCGAGCGTCAGCGGTCTGGTATCGAATAGGGCGAACGGATCGCGTCCTGCGGCAGGGCTCACCATCACGTTGCGCACATCGTCCGCAGCAGACGCTGACAAACCGCCGGCTGCGTCCACACCGCCGGCCGCGCCCGCTGGCCCCAGGCCCGCTTCGACCAGCGCCGCGATCAATGCGCTTTCATGCCCGCTCCGCACGCCACGCACCTGCAGATTCGCGCGATTGGTCACCTCGATCACCCCGGCCGCGTGCTGCGCGCTGGCATCTGCAATGACCATGGCTTGCGCCGCGTCCAGTTCGCCGCCCGGCAGCTTGATCCGGCAAATCCCGCCGTCACGCGCGGCGACGACGCGCAACAGCCCCGGGCATGCCGAGGGCCGCAGCGTGAGGGCCGCGTTGGACAAAGCAGTGGAGGGCGAAGCGTGATTCAAGACGGACACCGGTTTAGCGTCGCGCGGCGGCCCGAGCACGCCCCTCGCGGGCATGGCTGCGGCATCGGTACACCCCGCCCGATGTAGGCTGGCACGAACAGTCTCGCCGGCAGGTCTCCTGGCTGGCAGGTCACGGTCCGCCGCTGCCTTCCCGGTCGAACCAGTGGCGCGGAGCGCAGGTGGACTCGCTGCATACAGTTGCGGGGGCAGCCACAGTGACACTGTGTTCCCTCTTCGGCCCCGAAGGGCACCGGCGGCTGTATTATGCCTTTTTTCGAACAGCACAACGAGGCTGGACGCTTTGATCGGCGTGGCACAGCGCACTATTTGAAGATATCGAATGAGGATGGATGCATGCCGGCGTGGCTGACCGTGGTGGGCATAGGCGATGACGGCTTCGCCGGTTTGGGGAGACCCGCGCGGCGTGCTTTGCTGGAGGCGTCGGTGATTTGGGGCGGCGAACGTCATCTGGCGATGCTGCCCGCGCGCCTCGCCGCGCGTCGTGCAGCGTGGCCGCGTCCGTTCGACCTCGCCCCGTTGCTGGCGGAACGCGCGGCCTCCGTATGCGTGCTGGCGAGCGGCGACCCGATGCTGTTCGGTGTCGGCGCGACACTCGCGCGGCAATTGCCGGCCGGCGAGCTGCGGGTGCTGCCGGCGCCTTCGTCGCTGTCGCTGGCGGCGGCACGCCTCGGCTGGCCCTTGCAGGATGTGGCGACGGTCTCGCTGGTCGGCCGTCCGTTGCCGTCGCTCAATGCCCATTTGCACCACGGCGCGCACGTGTTCGTGCTGAGCGCGGACGGGCGCACGCCCGCGGCGCTGGCTGCATGGCTGAACGCGCGAGGGTTCGGCGCGACCCGGATGATCGTGTTCGAGCATCTGGGCGGTGAGCTGGAGCGGCGTATCGACGGTTGCGCTGACCGCTGGTCAGCAGGCGAAGTGGCGGCGCTGAACCTGATCGCACTCGAATGCCGCGCGATTGACGGCGCGCCGCGCCTGCCGTTGACCTGCGGCCTGCCCGATGACGCCTTCCGTCACGACGGCCAGTTAACGAAGCGCGACGTGCGCGCGATCACGCTCGCGCACCTCGCGCCGACCCCCGGCGAGTTGCTGTGGGACGTGGGCGCGGGCAGCGGCTCGATCGGCATCGAATGGATGCGCGCGCACCCGAGCTGCCGCGCGATCGCCATCGAGGGACATGCGGAGCGGCAACGCTTCATCGAACACAATCGCGATGTTCTGGGCGTGCCGGGTTTGCAACTGGTGGCTGGCCGCGCGCCCGACGCACTGGACGGGCTCGCCGTGCCGGACGCCGTATTCATCGGCGGCGGCGTGACGGTGCCGGGCGTTTTGCAGGCCTGCTGGGCGCGTTTGCGCGACGGCGGGCGGCTGGTCGCCAATGCGGTCACCCTGCAGGGTGACGCGGCGTTGGTGGCGTGGCGCGAGCAGCACGGCGGCACACTGACGCGCATTGCGCTCTCCGACGCGCAACCGCTCGGCGGCTTCGACACCTGGCGCCAGGCGCTGCCGATCACGCTGCTGGATGTCACGAAGCCCGCTAACGGCGCGGCCGGCGACTCATCTCCCCAACCGTAATGCGCGAAGAAACGCCCGAACAACCCGCGCCGCTGCGTAGCGGCTATACGACCGGCAGCTGCGCCACCGCGACGTCGCTCGCGGCGGCGCGTCTGCTGCTGGCGGGCGTCGCGAGCGAGGTCGCGGAAATCGTCTTGCCCAAGGGCCAGCATGTGCCGATGCCACTGGTGTTCTGCCGGCTGAACGCCGACGGCGCGGAAGCCGGCACCGTCAAGGACGCCGGCGACGACCCCGACGTGACGCACGGCGCGATCGTATTTGCCCGCGTGCGGCTGCGCGCCGAACCGGGCGTGAGTTTTCATGCGGGACCGGGCGTCGGCACGGTGACACGCGCGGGACTGACGCTGCCGGTCGGCGAACCGGCGATCAACCCGGTGCCGCGCAAGATGATGACCGAGCATCTTCTCGAACTGGCTGCCGAGCAGGGATACGCTGGCGGCTTCGAAGTGACGATCGGTGTCGAAGGCGGTGAAGCGCTCGCGCTGAAAACGATGAATCCGCGGCTGGGCATTCTCGGCGGCCTGTCGATTCTCGGCACGACCGGAATCGTGCGGCCGTTCTCGTGCTCGGCGTATATCGCGTCGATCCATCAGGGTATCGACGTCGCGCGTGCGAACGGCTACACGCATCTTGCCGCCTGCACCGGCAACGCCAGCGAAGACGCGATGCGCGCGCACTACGGACTACCGGATATCGCGCTGATCGAAATGGGCGACTTCGTCGGTGCGGTGCTCAAGCATATGAAGCGCGCCCCGGTCGCGCGCCTGAGCGTGTGCGGCGGCTTCGGCAAGCTCAGCAAACTCGCGGCCGGGCATCTCGATCTGCACAGCCGCCATTCGAGCATCGATCTCCAGCAGCTCGCCGCGTGGGCGGCAGAGGACGGTGCGGACGCGGCGTTGCAGGCCGCCATTCTTGCTGCCAATACGAGCCAGCAGGCGGTCGCGCTGGCGCGCGCGCAACACGTGCCGCTCGGCGATATCGTCTGCCGCCATGCGCTCGCGGTGGCGCGCGCTATCGTGCCGCCGCAGGTGGCCGTCGAGATGTTCGCGATCGACCGGCAGGGCACCCTCATCGGAGCCGCCTCATGACGCGCGTGCTGCTGCTTGGCGGCACCGGTGACGCCTTGCGGATTGCACGGCAGCTCGGCCCCGCTCACGTGTACAGTCTCGCGGGCCTTGGCAAGGTGCCGGACGATCTCGCCTGCGCAGTCCGCGTAGGCGGCTTTGGCGGCACTGAAGGGATGGCGCGTTATATCGAAGATGAACGCATCGGTCTTGTCATCGACGCCACGCACCCGTACGCCGCGCAAATCAGCGCGAATGCAGCACGGGCCGCGCGGTTGGCGAGTGTGCCGTGCTGGGCGCTGCGCCGGCAAGGCTGGCAGCCGCAAGCCGGCGACGCCTGGCGCATGGTTGGCAACTGGACTGAAATGATGGATGCGCTTGCTACGTTCACGCGGCCCTTGTTCACGCTCGGACGCGAACCGCTCGCCCATCTCGACGAGATCGCGCCACACCAGTTCTGGACCATTCGCTGTCTCGATCCGCACGAAGGTCATGCGCGCGCGCGGATTCTGGCCACACGTGGCCCATTTACGCTCGAAGGCGAGCGAGCATTATTCGACGCGCAGGCGTTCGACGTCGTCGTCAGCAAGAACAGCGGCGGCGCCGCCACCGAAGCGAAACTCGAGGTCGCGCGTGAACGCGGCTTGCCGGTCGTCATGCTGCGGCGCCCTGAGTTGCCGGCAGTCGATCGCGAGTTCGGGAGCGTGGCCGAATTGCTCGAGGCGTTAAGGCTCACCGGTTGAACGACGCAGGCACGGTGCGCCGGCCACATGAACCATGGAGTATTGAATGACGGTGTTTTTTATCGGCGCGGGTCCCGGCGACCCGGAACTGATCACGGTGAAAGGGCAGCGCCTCGTGCGCAGTTGTCCGGTGATCCTGTACGCCGGCTCGCTGGTGCCGGAGGCGGTATTGAGCGGGCACGCGGCAGAGCAGGTCGTCAACACCGCCGAACTCGACCTCGACCAGATTATGGCGTTGCTCAAGGCGGCACACGACCAGGGCCAGGACGTGGCGCGCGTGCATTCGGGCGACCCGTCGCTGTATGGCGCGATCGGTGAGCAGATCCGCCGGTTGCGCGCGTTGGGGATTCCGTACGAGATCGTGCCGGGCGTCACGGCGACCGCCGCATGCGCGGCCACGCTCGGTTGCGAACTGACGCTGCCCGATATTTCGCAGACGCTGATTCTCACGCGCTTCGCGAGCAAAACGACGATGCCCGCAGGCGAGCAACTCGCCGACCTCGCGAAGCATCGCGCGACCATGGCGATTCATCTCGGCGTGCGGCATCTGGCGCGTATCGTCGATGAACTGCGGCCGCATTACGGCGGCGCCTGTCCGATCGCGGTGATCTATCGCGCCAGCTGGCCGGATGAAGAAAAGCTCACCGGCACACTCGACGATATCGTCGCCAAAGTGCAGGGTACGAATATCGAGCGGACGGCACTGATTCTGGTGGGCGAGGTGCTGGCCGCGGAAGGGTTTGCGGAGTCGACGTTGTACGCGAAAGACCGATGATTCCTGTTCGCGAGGACTGACGATGTTACGAGTATGCCTGGCCGCCGCCGCGTGCGTGGCGGCGTTATGGACAGGCGCTGCCACGCCGGCCGATCAACCGCTTGCGCCATGGCATGTCGGCGAAGCGACGCGCGTGTTTCATCCCGCGGTCGCGCGTCATTGGCGTGGGGCCCGCACGCAGGCACTCGTGACCCGGATCTGGTATCCGGTCGACGCGGCATTGCCGGAGGCGTCGCACGACATTGGCGCGCCCGGCCAACTGCTTTTTCATGGGCATCCGGCGCTCGAAGGGGCGCCGCTTTCCACCGCGCATGCGAAGTACCCGCTACTCGTCTTGTCGCACGGTACGGGCGGCAGCGCGGACAGTCTCGACTGGCTGGCCTCGGCGCTCGCCGCCGCGGGCTATATCGTGGCAGGCACCAATCATCCGGGTAACAACGCGCTCGAACCGTTGACCCGCGATGGCTTCATGCTCTGGTGGGAACGCGCGACCGATGCAAGCGAGGTGCTCGACGGGGTTCTCGCCGACCCGCTGCTGGGTCCGCATGTCGATCAGAACCGGATCGGCGCGGTGGGATTCTCACTGGGTGGCTATACGGTTCTCGAACTCGCGGGCGCCCGCACCAATCTGCAGGCATTCGAAAGCTTCTGCATGTCGCCCGCTGCCGATGCAATCTGCCATCCGCCGGAAATGAAGCGGCTCCCTGAAGGCGATGAGCCGCCCGAGGCGATGCTCGCGAACCTTTCACCCGAGAGCAAGGCATCCCGGGCACGCGCCGGCGCGTCGTATCGCGACCCGCGCATCAAGGCGGTATTCGCGATCGCCCCGGCGCTGGGCGAGGCGTTCGATCATGCGTCGTTCGCCGATGTCGCGATACCCGTTGAGCTGGTGGCGGGCACCGCTGATGTGACCGCGCCCGTCGACACGAATATTCATCGCATCGCATCCTTGCTGCCAAAGGCGAGCGTCACGATGGTGCCCGGCGCGGCGCATTACACCTTTCTCGACACCTGCCTGCCGGATGTCGTGGAGCGCCTTGCGTTGATCTGCAAGGACGAACCAGGCGTCGACCGCGATGCGGTTCATGCGCGCACGGCGCAGCAAGCGGTCGAGTTCTTCGCCGCGACGTTGCCGGTGAATCATTCCTGACGACTCAGCACGCCGCGTGTTCAGTCTTCCAACGGCGCCAGCGTTTTTTCAAGCGGCACCTTTTTTGCCGGCCCGATGTTGATAGCAGGCACGAAGGACAGCAACACGACCACGAAGATCGCAATCACGAAGAGCGAGATGAAGGTGAGGTGGAGCGACTGATGCAACACGAGACGGATCATGTCGCTATTGCCGAGACTCGTGGCCTGGTTCTGCAGCAGCGCCTTCAGTTGATCCGAGGTGACCGCGACGAGGTCTTTCGAGTGACTGAGCCCGAAGTTGAGCACGGCGCCGAACAGCGTCGCGCCGAGCGTGCTGCCGAGATTGCGCGAGAAGATATTCGACGCCGTGGCGCTGCCGCGTTCGTCGATCTTGACGATTTCCTGGATCAGCACCAGCGAACTGACGCTCGACGTGCCCATGCCAAAGCCCATGATGAGCGAGCCGAACGCCGCGATCAGCGGCGAACCGCCGGGTGCGAGGAACAGCAACAGCAGCGCGCCGAGCGGCACGAACGCACTGCCACCGATCAGAATGCGCCGCAGACCGATGCGATGAAATGATTTCGCCGCCAGGGTGGCGCCGGTGGGCCAGCCGACCATCATCATCGTGAGCGCGAGACCGGCGACCACGGGAGAACGGTGCAGCACGCCCTGCACGTACATCGGCAGGAAAGTGGTGGCGCCCATCAGGATCATGCCGGCGAGCACCGTGGCGGCATTGCACGCGGCAATCGGCCGGCGGCTCCAGAGCGCGAACGAAATCATCGGTTCAGTGGCACGGCGCTCCTGCAGCACGAACAGCAGCACGCACAGCAGGAAGACGCCGCCGGCCATGGACGCCTGCGCGATCTCGTCGTCGCCGGCATAGGTCAGCGCCATCATCAGCGCCGCAATCGCAGCCATGAACAGCCCCGCGCCGGCGAAGTCGATCGACGGACTGGCATGCCGCTCCGATTCGCGCAGGAACACGATGAAGCCCGCCGCGGATGCGAGGCCGATCGGCACGTTCATCCAGAAGATCCAGGCCCACGACAGATCGTGAATGATAAAGCCGCCCACCATCGGCCCGACCACCGCGGAAATCGCCCATACGCTGGCGAGGTAGCCTTGCACCTTGCCGCGCTCGCGCGCCGGATAGAGGTCGGCGACGATGGTGAGGGTGACCGGCTGGATCGCGCCTGCGCCGACGCCCTGGATCAGGCGGAACACGATCATGGCCGGCATGGACCAGGCGAAGCCGGCGAGCACCGAGCCAAGCAGAAAGATCGCGATGCCGGCAAGCACGACCGGTTTGCGCCCGTACAGGTCGGCGAGTTTGCCGAACACGACGGTCATGGCCGTCTGGGTCAGCAGGAATGACGAAAACACCCAGCTATACAGATGCAGATCGCCAAGTTGCGTGACGATCTGCGGCATGGCTGTGGAAACGATGGTGGCCTCGATGGCGACCATCGCCATGGAAGCCATGACTGCGGCAATGACAAGGGGACGCGACGTTTGCGGGTTGCGTGACATGTGGGCGATAAGGTTTAGGATGACAGCTGCGTCTTGCTGTGCGAGCCGGCACTGCGATGCATGAGCCCGGCCGCTGTGGCCGCGGCAAACGTCGAGTATGCACCTTGCGAGGAATGTCTGCCAGACGCGGTGTGTCTGGGTGGCATGGCGTTTGCGCGCTCAGGACTATCTTTGACAGATGGAGGGATTATGAGGATCGAATTCACCGGACGCCGTGAAGTGGTCGCGGCAGCGCGTGTCGCCTTTGAAGCTAGCGTTGATGGGGCCGATGTCTGGTGCAGTGTGTCGCTCGATGCCCTGAATAACCATTTTGGCAATGGCGGGCCGTCGGCACATGATCTGGTTGGTACATTCGAAGCAAACCGCGCGACGATTGAAAATGCTACGCGCAAAGTGCTCGAAAAAAACGGGGGGAAGTCGGTAGAGCTCGAATCGGGGGATTTTAGAACCTAGGGTTTCGATTTGCCTTTCTGCAGCAGCGGCACTGCGCTTTGGTTGCCTGTGGCGTGGGCGTGAGCCGTTGCAACGAGAGACACCGCCCAGCGGTGCTGGGCGGTGTCCGGTGGAACTAGCGGGTCTAGTGCTTAGCCGGTTTGTCGGCCGCACGCTGCTCTTTCGACTTACCGTCCTTGTCAGGAACGATCTTTGTCGTGCCGCCGGTAGAGGGCGGATCGCTCGCCGGAAAGCTGTCCTCGACTTCTTTGTCGATCTGCTTTTCACTCTTGACGGCGTGCGGGTGCTGCTCTTTGTGCTGTGTCATAACAAGTTCTCCTTCGATCAAGCTTGAAATTCGCCTTTGACAATCTTCAAGGCGTCTGCTTGCGACAGTCCGCGTTCCATGGCCTCGATCAAACGCGCCGTCTGCGCTTCGCGTTCGCACGCAAGCACGGCGACCACCTTGCCGTCTTTCACATATAGCGCGACGAATGCCTGCCGATCGAGATCGCCGTCGATGACGACCTCGTCCCATTCGCTTGCATGGCCGAGATACTCGAAACGTTTGCCGAAGTGATAGGTCCAGAAATACGGCACGCCGGCATAGCGATTGCGCGCGCCGCACATGTTTTCCGCGGCGATCCGCGCATGTTGCTGCGCGACGCGCCAATGTTCGATGCGGACCGGTTCCTGATCTTCGTGCAAGGGAAAGACGGCGATATCGCCGGCTGCGTAAAGTCCTGGCGCGGCCTGCATGCCCGCGTTGACAATCACGCCGCCATCTTTTTGCAGCGGCAGTCCTTCGACAAAACCGGTGGCCGGTGCAACGCCCGTGCCGAGCAGCACGACGTCGGCGGCGACATGATCGCCGTTCTCGAGCATCACTTCATGCACGGAGTCTTCCTCGCCTTCGAGTGAAATCACCTTGGCTTCGAGGCGGAACGTCACGCCGTTGCGTTCGTGCAATTCACGGAACATGGCGCCGGCACGCTCACCGAATTGCTTCGCGAACGGCACTTTGTCCGGCGCGATGACGGTTACCTGGGTGCCACGTTTGCGCAGCGCCGAAGCAGTCTCCAGACCAATGAAGCTGCTGCCGAGAATTGCCACCTGCGCCGTCTCGCCGATTGACTCGACAAGGCTTGCGGCGTCGTCGAGCGTACGCAGCACGTGCACGCCGCCGAGATCATGGCCGGGGATCGGCGGAATCTTCGGCACGCTGCCGGTCGCGAGCAGCGCACTGTCGTACGCCAGTTCGCCACCGGTTTCGAAGTGGAGGGTGCGCCGTGGGACATCGAGACGCACGACCTTCGCCGTAATACGTTCGACATCGTGCTGCTCGAACCAGCCGGGCGCGAGTAGCGGCGGCACGTCGGCGGGCGCCATCTCGCCCGACGGCACGAATTTGCTGAGCGCGGTGCGGTCGTAAGGCGCGTGCGGTTCTTCGCCGACCAGTGTGATGCGGCCCGTAAAGCCGCATTCGCGCAATGCAGCACACGCCGCGGCGCCGGCCGCGCCCGCACCGATCACCGCGTAGTGAGGATGGTTCGTGGACGCATGACTCGCTGGTTGCGGCAGTTTCTCCGGCGTAACCATCACGTCATCGCCCGCGACGACCACGGGATATCGATCGAGCCCGACCAGCGCGGGCGGTTCGAGCACCTTGCCGGTGGCGAGATCGAACGCGCCTTTGTGCCACGGGCAGATGATTCGTCCATTGCATACGGCGCCTTGCTCAAGCGGGCCGCCGGCATGCGGGCAATCCGCCGCATAGGCGCGCACCGTATCGCCATCGCGTATCAGCAGGATATTTTCGCCATCCACCACAACGCGCTCAGCGTGATCCGGCCGCAATTGCGAGAGCTGGGCGACGCGGCGGGCAGGCGTTGGCATGGTCGGTTCCTTGCGATTAGTAAGGGATGCCCGTGTGTCCGCAATCCGTGTGCCCGGATGCCACGCCTATCCGATAAGGCTGCCGGCGCGCGGTACGCTATGGTGAACGGCGGAAGTGCGGTAAATTTCGGTGCAAAGGGAATTAGCGCACGAACAGCGTGGTCCGATGTGCGCGCCTCGGCTTGACCTGCTCTTTCTTTCATGGAGATCGTGACCGTGCAACGTGCGGAACGTGTCGCAGTCGATTTCCCCATGCCGTCGCGCAATTTCGCGGCGACGCGGCGCATGCTCCTGATCGTGCTCGCCGTTTCGATTGCGTTCCCGCTTGCCTGTCTCGCGGGCTATGGTTATTTCGATTACCAGCGCCGGATCGCCGATTCGAACGACATGATCGACCGGCTCGCGCGCGTGACCGAGGAACAGGCCGTCAAGGTGCTGGACCTCAATCAGCAGATGGCCTCGCGCTTGATCGAATTGCTCGGCAATGAAGATGACGCGCAGATCCGCTCGCGTGAGCCTGAATTGCACGACCGTTTGCGCGAAATCGGCGGCGACTTTCCGCAGGTCGCGGCAATCTCGGTGCTCGGGGCGGACGGCGACCTGCTGGTGTCGAGCCGGGTCTCGCCAGCGCCGGCGCTGTCGATCGGTCAGCGCGAAGATTTCAGGTCCGCAAGAGCCATGCGCCCGCAAGCCTATTTCTCGCTGCCGATGTTCGGGGCACTGTCGCAAACCGACGTGTTCAACACCCTGATCGGGCGCTCGGGCGAGAACGGCCAGTTTCTCGGGGCGGTGTCGGTGGCGCTGCGCAATGATTACTTTTCGCGCTTCTATCGCGATCTGACCGATGGCGATGAGTCGCTCGCGCTCGGTCTGTATCGCCAGGACGGCAACCTGCTGGTGCGCTATCCGGCGTGGCCAGCGGGCGCGAAGCCCAGCGTGCACAGCGCGTTCACGGCGGCGTTGCGCGACAGACAGCTGTACGGCCACATCCGCCTGAATTCGACGGTGGATGGCGTGGAGCGGCTGCTCGCATTCCGTCGCGTCGGCGACTATCCGCTCTATGTGATGAGCGCGTATGCCACGGCCTCGATCGGGGTCGCGTGGCGCAGTCATTTCATCATGATCGCGGCGATTACCGCCGTGCCGTGCGCCGCGATCTGGCTGCTGGTGTTTTTCTCGCTGCGCCAGCTCGACGGTGAGCGGCGCGCGTGGGAGCGCTGGCAGGGCGAAGTGGCGATGCGTCTGTCCACCGAAGCGTCAAGCCGGCAATTGCAGCGCATGGGGGCGCTCGGCAACCTCGTCGCGAATGTCGCTCACGACTTCAACAACCTGCTGATGGTGGTGTCGGCCAACGCCGAGCTTGCGCGCCTGAAGCGCTTTAACAACGTGGAAAAGGAAGTGCTCGCGGTGGAGCGTGCCACCGCCACGGCCGAATCGCTGACGCGGCGCCTGCTGAGCGTGGCCAAAAAGCAGCCGCTCAAACAGGAGCAGGTCGACCTCGCGACATGGCTGCCGGCCGCCGCGCCGCTGATCGACGCGGCGCTCGGCGACAACATCGAAATGGCCTTGAATCTGGTCGATAACGTCTGGCCAGTGCTGGCCGATCCCACCGACCTCGAATTCGCGATCATGAACCTGGCGGTCAACGCGCGCGACGCGATGCCGCGCGGCGGCCGCTTCATGATCCGTTGCCAGAACAACCGCCTCGTGGGCAGCGACACCTTGCTACCGGACGGCGAATACGTGCTGATTGCCTGTTCGGACGACGGCGAGGGCATGTCGGAAGCAGTCGCGCGGCGTGCGTTCGAACCGCTTTTCACCACCAAGCTGCGTGGTTCGGGCACGGGCCTCGGCCTCGCGCAGGTTCAGGCGATGTGCGAGCAGGCCGGCGGCGCGGCCAGAATCGACAGTGTGCCGGGCAGCGGCACGACGGTCCGGCTCTATCTGCCGCGCTATCGCGAACGTCAGAGTGCGCTTGCACCCGACGTCGAAGCGGTGCAACAACCGGCGCCTGCGTCGCTCGGCGTGGTGCTGCTGGTGGAGGACAACGAGGACGTGGCAGCGGGCGTCGCCGCGGTGCTGGAAACCTTCGGCTGCGAAGTGCGGCATGAGCCCACCGCCGACCAGGCACTCGGCGTGCTGGAAGGGGGTGCGAAGTTCGAACTCGTGCTGTCCGATATCCAGATGCCCGGCAAGCTCAACGGTATCGACCTGGCGGAGAAAGTGCGTAGCGCGTGGCCGGCGCAAAAGATCGCGCTGATGACCGGCTACGCCGACGAACTCGAACGGGCGCGCCGGCTGGGCGTGGCGATTCTCGCCAAGCCGTTCAATATCGACGAACTGCACGCGCTGGTTGCCTGCGAGCCTTGAACGTGTCCCCAGCCGGCGTCGGCGGAACGTGTCCGAGCCGCTCTTCATCGACGCCGATGCGGTGCGCTACGAGCAGATTCTGTGGAACCTCGTCAGCAACGCGGTGAAGTTCACGCCGCCGGGCGGGCGCATCAATCTGACCCTGTCGCGTGAAGACGGCCACGCATGCGTCGAGGTGCGCGACACCGGGCGCGGTATCGAGGCGGCGTTTCTGCCGAACGTATTCGACATGTTCGGCCAGGCCGAAGGAGCGCATCGGCGACATAGCGGTGGGCTGGGCATCGGGCTCGCACTCGTCAAACAGCTTGCCGAAATGCACGGCGGGCACGTGAAGGCGGAATCGGCGGGCGCTGGCAAAGGGGCGCGTTTTCGTGTCTGGCTGCCGACGGACAGTGCGGCGGTGCAGATTGGACAGCCGGAGGCGTCTGCGGACGTGAGCCTGCTCAAGGGCATGCGAATACTGCTGGTGGACGATGCAATCGAAAGTTTGCAGGCGTTTCAGAGCCTGCTTGGGCTCGAAGGCGCGCAGGTGTACCCGCAGACCAACGGCGCCGCGGCACTCGCAGCCGCAGAGCAACAGTCTTTCGAACTGATTCTGTCCGATATCGGCATGCCCGGCATGGACGGTTACGAACTGATCGCGGCGTTGCGCAAGCTGCCGGGTACAGCGACCGTGCCGGCACTCGCGCTGACGGGTTTCGGCCGTCCGCAGGATGCGACACGGGCGATCCGCGCCGGTTACGACGGCCATCTCGGCAAACCGGTTTCACCGCAGGCGCTGCTCGACAAGATTGCGCGCGTGACGACCGCCAACCGCTGATCCCTTACGCCGGTTTAATCCGGCGCTCGCCGGGACGATCCGCCAGGCCTTGACATGGCCTGGCGGACTGTTGACGTGAGAGGCTACTTCTTTTCCTGGGCCGCGTCGCACTTGCCGAGCGCCGCCGCGCCGTTCAGACGCGCGCGTTTGAGCAACGCCTGCTTTCCTGGTCCGACAGCGCCGGCAGCGCGTCAAACGCCGAGCAGATGCAGCACGATATCGCGGTGCTGCGTGTGACGGCGATGTTCGAACAGATAGAGACCTTGCCACGTGCCGAGCACCATCTGCCCGTACTCGACCGGCACCGACAATTGCACCTGCGTCAGCGCCGTGCGCAGATGGGCGGGCATATCGTCCGACCCTTCGGCGTCGTGTTCGTAACGCTCCGCGTCCTCTGGCGCGAGGCTTGCGAAGTAGCGTTCCAGGTCGCGTTGTACTGAAGGATCGGCGTTTTCCTGGATCAGCAACGATGCGGACGTGTGCCGGCAAAACAGCGTCAACAGACCGGTGCTGATCGCCTGCTCGCTGACGAAGCGGCGCGCTTCGGCGGTGAATTCGACGAGCCCGCGGGTGCGCGCCTTGACGCTCAGATGATGGATGGCTTGTCGCATGATATTCGATCGGGGTGTTCGATGTACTGGTTCACGCGGGGTGGGGCGGTCGGGTTTCTCGTCGCCCGTGCGGGGTCAGAGCGAGGCGAGGGCCTCCGTGATCTCGGCGGCGCTGGTGGGGCGCACGACGCGTGCGACTTCCGTGCCGTTGCGCATGAAGATCAGCGTGGGCCACAGTTTGACCTTGAAGGAGCGGCCGAGCGGGCGACCTGGGCCGTCTTCGATTTTCAGGTGCCGGACTTGCGTGTGGGGTTCGAGTGCTTGCGCGATGGAGGGTTGCGCGCCCTGGCAGTAGCCGCACCAGTCGGTGCCGAATTCGATGATCGTGGCGCCCTGGAAGGTGTTGATCTCGGCGCGAGATGGGGCTTTTTGTGCGTACAACTTGGGCTCCAATTGGTTTGGGGGTTTTTTGCCTGTGCAGGCGGCTGGGTTTGGGTGGCTTTTTTTGTGTGGTTTTTGGTAAGGGTAGCAGTTATGGGGGGTGTTGGTTGCCTTTGGCGGCGGCATTTTCTGGTTCTTGCCTCTTTGGCCTTTCCTTGTTTTGTTATTGGTTTTATTAGCGTTCCCCCTGTGCGGGGGGGCACCTACTTTTCTTTGCCCACCAAGTGGACTTCCTTCGGGGCGCCGGCCGCAAAGAAAAGTAGGCAAAAGAAAGCGGCTCACACCGCCAATTTTTAAGCGGCTCCCCTGGCTTGGAGGGTGCAGTGGCTCCGTAGAGATTGGCCCTCCGCACCTTCCGGCGTGAGTGACCAAGCCGTCATTCCTCCGGCGGCGCTGCGCGCGCCGGGGCGGTGCTTCACAAAACCAATCCGATTGGTGTTCTCAGCTCCTCGCCGAGGCGAAGCCGATGGCCCCCACCGCGCACAAACGAAGCGCCCGGTTTCCGTGGTGGACCCAACCGCGACGCACGTAGTGCGGAGTGGGAGCGGATGACGGCTGTGTCACTGGCGCTGATGGACCGAGGTGTGATCCGTTAATCGCACCACCAGCCCCTCCAAGCCAGGGGGCCCACTTAAGAGTTGGCGGTGTGAGCCGCTTTCTTTTGCCTACTTTTCTTTGCGGCGGCAAAGAAAAGTAGGTGCCCCCCCGCACAGGGGGAACGCTAATAGACCAATAAGCAAACAAGGGAAGGCCACCACCGCAGGCACAAGGAAAATGCCGCCGCCAAAGGCAAAAAATCCACCACTCCACGATGCCATGCTAAAACCCCATACGGAGTAAAAAAATCCCATTCCGATTTCAGGAAACCGAAAGCAATGTCACAAAAGATCTACCTCCAGCATCCGGACAAAACGTCCGCCCCCATCCCTGTATCGGTGGGCTTCAGCTGGGCTGCATTCCTGCTGGGTTTCGCCTGGGCTCTATCGAAGAAAATGTGGTTCGCCGCCTTCATCATGCTGGCAGTCAATATCCTCCTGTTCTTAACGGGCCTGTGGGGCGAGACGGCCGGCACCATCGGCCTCGTCCTATCGATCCTGTTCGGCCTCGCCTGCGGCATCTACGGCAATCAATGGCATCGCTGGACGCTGGAACAGCGCGGCTACATCGTTCAATAGAGCACACGCAAGCACATCAGCACAGGAGCGAAAATTGCTTGCCACGCCACGTGTCAGCATCGAGCAAAGCCAGTCCCCGCAGGTTGCGAAAACAACCATCTCGCCATGGAGCCATCCAATGCCGCTCGCCATCGCCGCTAACAACCCATCCTCAATGCCGATCCGCCGCGGCCTGCTCACCGCGGCACTGATCTCATTGTTCTGCATCACGCCGCTCGCCTTCAGTGCCGACCCGGGTGCCGACCCGGCCGCTGCGCTGGCAACTCCCGAAGCGCCCGCCGTGCCCGCAGCCACACCGGCTCCAGCCGACGACACTTTCCTGCTTACCATCTTCCTGCGACACGACGAATCCAAACCGCTGCCGAAGATCAACGATCAGTTGCGCGCGCAAGGATTCTTCAAAACCTTTCCGCCACCGGGTATCGAAGTCGTGTCCTGGTACGTCATGATGGGCATCGGTCAGGTCGTCACGCTGCGGGTTCCGGCAAGCCGGCTGCGTGAAGTCAACCGGGCCATCGAGACCACCGCGTGGGGCGGCTATCGCACCGAGTTCTATCCGACCTACGACTACAAGGCGCAAGCGCAGCAAATGCGCGCAACAGACGGCAAGTAGGCTCCGCCACGCCGTCAGCCTGCGCATAACGGCGCATAACGGCATGCGGCGCTGCGCCACACAAATGTGGGACGCGAGACGCACAGGTTTACGCGCAGGCAAGGTAAGCCGATAATGCCCCGGTCGCTCCGGCCATGCAGTCTGCAGCGCCGCGCGCGCCGGGCATCGCTTCGCACTCCCTGAACCACCCGTCATCCGTGTTGAAAACCTCACGTTTTCTCGACCTGCTGCACATCCCCGGCTTCAAGCCTCTGGCCGCCGCCACCCTCATGCTAGGTGTGGCGATGTCGTTCACCGCTCCCTATCTCTCGCTGTTCGGCGTCGAACGCGCAGGCATGACGCCGCTCCGGCTAGGCATATTCATGACGCTGATCGCCGCCAGCGGAGTGCTCGCCAGCACCTTCGCCGGCCGCTGGTGCGACGCAAGCGGACGGCACCGGCCACTCCTGCTCGCCTCGCTCACCGCCGCCGCGCTCGGCTATCTATGTTTATGCGTCGTGCGTGATTACCGGCTCCTGCTGGTGGTCGGCATCGCCTTTATCGGGGCGGGCAGTTCCGCCATTTCGCTAGTGTTCTCGTTCAGCCGCGCCGCGCTGCCGGCGCCGGACCCGGCGGAACGCGCATTCGCCAGCGCGACCCTGCGGACCATCCTGTCGGCCGCCTGGGTGTTCGGCCCGGCCGTGGGCGCGCTGGTGCTTGCGGGGACCGGTTTCTATGGGCTGTTCCTGTTCGCGGCGGCGAGCTTCGCGGCCTGCGCGACGATCGTCTGGCGCATGCGCGAGCCGCAAGGCCATCTAGGCGATCACACGGTGGAAGACACCGCGGCTGAGCCGTCGGCGTCGATCACCGTGCCGCCGTTGACCGCGCCTGGCGAAGACGCGCACGAAGACCTGCCTGGCGTCGCGTCGCCCAACGACATCCGCCGCGCGGTGGCCGCGCTGACGCTGCTGGGCCTCGCCGCCAATGCGACCATGATCGTGTTACCGCTCTACATCGTGCATGGGCTGAACGGATCGCATCTCGATGTGTCGATCATGCTCGGCCTCGGCGCCTTGACGGAAATCCCCATGATGCTCGCGCTCGGCGCGAAATCATCGACGCTGCACAAGCCGAACTGGCTGGCCGCCTGTGCAATGGTGCATGCGGTCTATTTCGCGGCGATGTCGATGGCCGGACACGTCAACGTGCTGATTCCGATGCAGATGCTCAACGCGTTCGTGGTCGCGGTGACCTCGTGCCTGGGCATGACCTACGTGCAGGACCTGATGCCGGACTCGCCGGGGCGTGCCACCGCGCTGTTCTTCAACGCGGCGCGGATCGGATCGATTCTGTCTGGTGTGTTGTCGGGGCTGCTGGTGCAGGCGTTCGGCTATCGTGGCACCTTCGTGTTTTGCGGCACGCTGGCTTTGTGCGCGTTCGTGCTGTTCGCCGTACCAGGCTACCGTTATCCGCTGATGTGGCGAGCGGTGCGTGACTTCGCCATCGATCAGTACGGCAGGTTCAGGGCGAGGGCACGCCAGGGGCGCGCGCCAGATCGTCCGCGCTGATCCACGGCTCGTCGATGCATCGGCAGATGCCGTGTTTGAAAGCAACGTTGGCGGAGTAAGGCGACTGCAAGTCTGAAATAACCGCACGTTCAAGTCGGTGCCCCGAGCTGGCGACGCTGCTAGAAGTTCGGAACTTTGCATCGCTTGACGCATCTGCCAAGAAGTATCGTCGTCCTGGGCGCGGCCTGTGAGGCCCGATTCCCGGCACGGGCCACCCGAACCCAACACGGTGCTGCTGGTACAGCGACCCAAACCCACCTACAGTTAGCGGAGTGACCCGCGCGCGGCACGGCCACGGTACGACCAGCGAAATCGATCAGCGCAACGACGCACTTTCCGGAGCGAGATATGCAGCTAGGCATGATTGGATTGGGACGTATGGGCGCCGACATGGTGCGACGTCTGACGAAGGGCGGTCAGCAATGCATCGCCTATGACATGCAACCAGCGGCGGTGGAGAAACTGAAGCAGGACGGCGTCGCGGGTGCCGCGTCGCTCGAAGAGCTGGTCGCGCAACTCGATAAACCACGCGCGGTGTGGCTGATGGTGCCCGCGGCGGTGGTCGACGCGACGCTTGCGAACCTCGTGCCTCTGCTCGAGCCCGGCGACATTGTGATCGATGGCGGCAATTCGTATTACCACGACGACATCCGCCGCGGCACCGAGCTTGCCGCCCGTCAGCTTCACTATGTGGACGTCGGCACGAGCGGCGGGGTGGCGGGTCGTGAACGGGGCTACTGTCTGATGATTGGCGGCGAGACCGAGATCGTGAAGCGGCTCGAACCGATTTTCTCGACGCTCGCGCCGGGCGCGGGCTCCGCGCCCGCGACACCTGGCCGCGCGCCTGGCACCGGCACCGCCGACCAGGGTTTCCTGCATTGCGGTCCGCAGGGCGCCGGCCACTTCGTAAAGATGGTGCACAACGGCATTGAATACGGAATGATGGCCGCGTATGCCGAGGGTCTGAACATTTTGCGCCACGCCGACGCTGGCAAGCACGCGCGCGAGGTGGACGCCGAAACATCGCCGCTGCGCCGCCCCGAGTTGTACCAATACGACCTGAACCTTGCCGAGGTCACGGAGGTATGGCGGCGCGGCAGCGTGGTCGGCTCGTGGTTGCTGGACCTGATAGCCGGTTCGCTGGTGGGCGACGCCGATCTGAAGAGCTATGCCGGGCGCGTCTCCGATTCGGGCGAGGGACGTTGGACGGTTGCGGCCGCCATCGATGAAGGCGTGCCGACGCCGGTGTTGAGCGCCGCGTTATTTGCGCGGTTCAGTTCGCGCGGCGAGGCGGATTTTTCGAACCGGGTGTTGTCGGCGATGCGGCACGACTTTGGCGGCCACGTCGAGAAAGCCGCCACGCCGGCCGATGTGAAGAAGAGCTAACTCAAGTTCACGAGGGAAGCTGCGATGGATGCCACGAGAGCCACGCCTCACGATGTCGTGTTTCTGTTCGATTGCGACAACACGCTGCTGGACAACGACCATGTGCTCGCCGATTTGCGCGCGCACATGGTGCGGGAGTTCGGCGAGCAGAACAGTGCGCGGTATTGGGAAATCTTCGAGAATTTGCGGGGCGAGCTGGGCTACGCCGATTACCTGGGGGCGTTACAGCGGTATCGGTCGGAGCATCCGCGGGACACGCGGCTGTTGTTGATGTCGTCGTTTCTGATTGATTACCCGTTTGCGAACCGGCTGTATCCGGGGGCGCTCGATGCGATCCGGCATTTGTCCACGCGTGGGCCCACTGTGATTTTGTCCGATGGGGATGTGGTGTTCCAACCGCGGAAGATTGCCCGTTCGGGCTTATGGGAAGAGGTCGAGGGACGGGTTCTGATTTATATCCATAAGGAGTTGATGCTCGATCAGGTGATGGAGTGTTATCCCGCCCAGCATTATGTGATGGTGGATGACAAGCTCAGGATTCTGACGGCGATGAAGAAGAGTTGGGGGGAGAGGTTGACGACTGTTTTTCCTCGCCAGGGGCATTATGCGTTTGATCCCAAGGAGATTGCAGCGAATCCGCCCGCGGATGTGACGGTTGAGCGGATCGGGGAATTGGGGGGGATTGATCTGGATTTGTTGTTGAGTTTGGGGACTAGTGGAGGGGCATAAGGTTTGTTTTTCGCCTTTGGCGGCGGCATTTTCCTTGTGCCTGCGGTGGTGGCCTTTCCTTGTGTTCTTATTGGTTTATTAGCGTTCCCCCTGTGCGGGGGGGCACCTACTTTTCTTTGCCGCCGCAAAGAAAAGTAGGCAAAAGAAAGCGGCTCACACCGCCAACTCTTAAGTGGGTCCCCTGGCTTGGAGGGGCTGGTGGTGCGATTAACGGATCACACCTCGGTCCATAACCGTCAGTGACACAGCCGTCATCCGCTCCCACTCCGCACTACGTGCGTCGCGGATGGGTCTGCCAGGGAAACCGGGGGCTTCGTTTGTTTGTGGCGGGAGCCATCGGCTTCGCCTCGGCGAGGCGCCGAAATACGTCGGGCGCTTCGGAAAACCGCATGGGCAAAAACCCGCGGGTGGTTTGATGAAGTACCGCCCCGGCGCGCGCAGCGCCGCCGGAAGCATGACGGCCTGGTCACTCACGCCAGAAGGTGCGGAGGGCCAATCTCTACGGAGCCACAATCCCCTCCAAGCCAGGAGATCCATTTAAGAACTAGCGGTGTGAGCCGCTTTCTTTTGCCTACTTTTCTTTGCGGCAGGCAAAGAAAAGTAGGTGCCCCCGGCACAGGGGGAACGCCAATAGAACCAATAACAAAACAAGGAAAGGCCAAAGAGGCAAGAACCAGGAAATGCCGCCGCCAAAGGCAAAAACAAACCACTAACTTCCCAATTCCTTCAACCGCGCCAGCGCATCCCCAGCCCCCATCCTCGCAGCCGCCTCCAAGGCACTAACCCCACCCGCATCGCGGGCCCCAACATCCGCTCCATGCCGGACAAGCAACTCAACAATCGCGATGCGATTAAACATAGCCGCAATCATCAACGCCGTCCGCCCGTCCGGCGATGCCCCTTCGACATCGGCCCCATGCGCGAGCAACGTCTCAATCACTGCGTCAAAACCCTTGAAAGCCGCACCCGCAATCGGCGTCTGCCCATTATCGTTACGCAAATCCGGATCAGCGCCGTGCTCCAGCAACACGCGCACCGCATCCACGTGTCCGTGGTAACTCGCCAACATCACAAGGCTGTCGCCCTTATCGTTGCGCAAGTTCGGGGGGACGCCTTTCTCAATCACCGCGGCGAGCATCGCAGCATCGCCGCGTCGCGCGAGATCGAAAACCTGATGCGCCAGTTCGAGCAGCTCTGGGTCGATCGGCGCCGGAGAGGGCGGGGCAGAATCAGCGTGGTCCGTCAATCGAATCTCCTTGCAATGGATATGCCGCGCCGGCAGCCTGAGGTAGTTCAGTCAGGATACCCATTTTCTACCACCCACGCCCGCGTGGCGGCTCGCTACAGCTTGCCAAGCAGCGTGACCAGCAATGCGAACACGCCGATCGCCACAGCAACGCCCACGCATAACACCACGAGCGAGAGAATCAGTATCAGAGGGGCTTTGAGGCGGCTGGGTGTCGACATGATGGCCGTTCCGGTAAGGGTGAGCGATGTGGGGCGTGCCGGATGCGCTCCGCCGTCGCGGATGCTGCCGGAGTAGCTTAATCGTATTCGCTTACCATCGACTTAACGCCTTCCGCAAAAAGCCGCTGGTGCGGCACGCCAGACTGCCTCGCAGCTTTCGCACGATCGCGCTTTATAGGCCATGCATCGAACGATACGGTACGCTTCCTGTCACACCCCTGACGATCGACGGCCAGCTTCCCGTCAATCATCGAACAGCCGCGCTTTGCCTTTAGTCCTTCGTCATGTCAGCCGCATGACAAAACGGCCTGCCAGCCTCATTTTTCGCGCCGGCCTGATCACGAACTTCCGCTGCCGCACCCGCTAACCTGCCTGACAGTCCTTTTCGAGGAATCACGCCATGGCCGAAGCAACCTCCCGTCCGACCCCGCCGACCACGCTGGACCCCGACACCTTGCGCAAGATGGACCGCTACTGGCGCGCCTGCAACTATCTATCGGCCGGCATGATCTATCTGCGCGACAATCCGCTGCTGCGCGAACCGCTCAAGCCCGAACACATCAAAAACCGGTTGCTCGGCCATTGGGGTTCGGATCCAGGCCAGAGTTTCCTGCTGGTGCATCTGAACCGGCTGATCAGAAAGCTCGACCTGAACATGATCTACATCGCCGGTCCCGGCCACGGCGCGCCGGCTACGCTGGCTCATTGCTATCTCGAAGGCCATTACTCGGAAATCTATCCCGATCGCAGCGAAGACGAAGCGGGCATGCAGCGCTTCTTCCGGCAGTTCTCGTTTCCCGGCGGCATCGGCTCGCATTGCACTCCCGAAACACCGGGCTCGATTCACGAAGGCGGCGAGCTCGGTTACAGCCTGTCGCACGGCTATGGCGCGGCATTCGATAACCCCGATCTGATCGTCACGGTGATGATCGGCGACGGCGAAGCGGAAACCGGACCGCTCGCGACCTCGTGGCATTCGAACAAATTCCTGAATCCGATCCGCGACGGCGCCGTGCTGCCAGTTCTGCATCTGAACGGCTACAAGATCGCCAATCCGACAATCCTCGCGCGGATTCCCCGCGAGGAACTCGACGCCCTGCTTACCGGCTACGGCCACAAGGCCTATTTCGTCGAGGGCGACGACCCCGACACGATGCATCAGCAAATGGCCGCGACGCTCGAACAATGCATCGGCGAAATCCGCGCGATCCAGATGCATGCGCGCGAAACCAGCGACGCGTCGCGGCCACGCTGGCCGATGATCGTGCTCCGGTCCCCGAAAGGCTGGACCGGCCCGAAGGAAGTCGACGGTCACAAGGTGGAAGGCTCGTGGCGCGCACATCAGGTGCCGGTGCTGGATCCGGTCACCAACGGCAAGAGCCTGAAGCTGGTCGAACAATGGCTGCGCAGTTACGAACCGGAATTGCTATTCGACGAAGCAGGGCGTCTGGTCGAAGAGCTGCGTGCACTCGCCCCTGAGGGCACCCGTCGCATCAGCGCCAATCCCCATGCCAACGGCGGTCTGCTGTGCAAGGCGCTCGACATGCCGCCGTTTCGCAACTACGCGGTGGCAGTGAAGAAGCCCGCCGGTTCGTATACATCGCCCACGGAGGTGTTGGGCCAGTTTCTGCGGGACGTGATGCGCAACAACATGACCAACTTCCGCGTGTTCGGCCCTGACGAGACCGCCAGCAACAAGCTCACGGCCATCTACGAGGCGTCGGAGAAAACCTGGCTGGCCGGCACCGTGGCCAGCGATGCCGACGGCGGCGAGCTCGCGGTGGACGGCCGCGT
The DNA here is from genome assembly GCF_046027215.1 of Paraburkholderia fungorum. GTDB lineage: Bacteria > Pseudomonadota > Gammaproteobacteria > Burkholderiales > Burkholderiaceae > Paraburkholderia > Paraburkholderia fungorum_D. The sequence continues at coordinate 957,080 of NZ_JAQQEN010000002.1, forward strand.
GATGGAGATGCTGAGCGAGCACACCCTCGAGGGCTGGTTCGAAGGCTACGTGCTGACCGGCCGGCACGGCTTGTTCGCCACGTATGAAGCATTCGTCCACGTGATCGATTCGATGTTCAACCAGCACGCCAAGTGGCTCGAAAAGGCAAAGCGCGATCTCGGCTGGCGACAACCCGTGCCGTCGATCAATCTGCTGATTACGTCGCTGGTGTGGCGTCAGGATCACAACGGCTTCACGCATCAGGACCCCGGCTTTCTCGACGTTGTCACGAATAAAAGCCCTGACGTAGTGCGTATTTATCTGCCGCCGGACGCGAACTGCCTGTTGAGCGTTGCCGATCATTGTTTGCGATCACGCGATTACGTCAACGTGATCGTCGCCGACAAGCAGCCGCATCTGCAGTATCTGGACATGGACGCGGCCGTCACGCACTGCACCAAAGGTATCGGCATCTGGGATTGGGCCTCGACCGATCAGGGCGTCGAGCCGGACGTGGTGATTGCGGGTGCCGGCGACATCGCCACCATGGAGGCGCTCGCCGCGGTGCAGATCCTGAAGGAGCGCTTTGCGCAACTGAAGATCCGTTTCGTGAATGTGGTCGATCTGTTCCGCCTGATGCCCGAGCACGAGCATCCGCACGGCCTCTCCGACCGCGATTTCGACTCGCTGTTTACGACCAGCAAACCGGTGATTTTCAATTTCCATTCGTATGCATCGCTGGTGCACAAGCTGACCTATAACCGCACCAATCACGACAACCTGCACGTGCATGGCTATCACGAGAAGGGCAACATCAATACGCCGCTCGAACTGGCGATCATCAACCAGGTCGACCGCTTTTCGCTTGCCATCGACGTGATCGATCGCGTGCCGGCTTTGCGCGGCGTCGGCGATCATACGAAGGAGTGGCTGCGCGGACAGATCATCGAGCACCTGGCGTATGCGCATACCGAGGGCATCGACAAGGAAGAGATCCGCAACTGGACGTGGAAGGCTTGAGCGAGGCGCGCAATGCACACTGACGAGCAGACTGGGGAAGCGCTGATTCTGGTGTTGAACAGCGGATCGTCGTCGTTGAAGTTCGGGCTGTTCACGCACTCGGGCGATGACGAATCATTGTTGCTGGAGGGCAGCGCGGAAGGCATCGGCCGGGCCGACGGCAGTTTGCGGATCAGGTCGCCCGACGGCCGTTCACTGGTTCAGCAGGAACACGTGCTGGAGTCGCAAACCGATGCATTGCAAAAGCTCGCCGACGTGCTAGCCGGGCAGAAGTATGCGCGGCCAGCGGCGGTGGGGCACCGGGTGGTGCATGGCGGCCCGCATCTGCGCTCGCATCGGCGCCTGAGCGCCGAAGTCCGGCAGCAGTTGCAGGACGCCGTGCACTTCGCGCCGTTGCATATCCCGCCGGCGCTGGCATTGATCGACGAAGCGTCGTCGATTTTCGGCGACGCGCAGCAATTTGCGTGTTTCGATACCGCGTTTCACGCCACGCTCCCGCCGCGTGCGTCGCAATTGCCGTTGCCGCGCCGCTATGTGGATGCGGGGGTGATTCGCTACGGTTTTCATGGGCTTTCGTATGAATCGCTGATGACGAGGCTTGGCGCCAGCTTGCCGCCACACGCCGTGTTCGCGCATCTGGGCAACGGTTCGAGCCTGTGCGCCTTGCGGGACGGAATATCCGTCGATACGTCGATGGGGATGACGCCGACCGGCGGTGTACCGATGGGCACGCGCAGCGGCGACCTCGATCCGGGCGTGCTGCTGTATCTGATGCGTGTCGAGAAGCTCAACGCCGATGCGCTGGAGACCTTGCTCAATCGCCAGAGCGGCCTCGCTGGTTTCGCCGACGGCGAGAGCGACATGCAGGCGCTGGAAAAGCGCGCGGCGGCTGGGGATGCGGATGCTTTGCTGGCGCTCGATGTGTTTGCGATTGCGGTACGCAAGACGATTGGGGCGTATGCGGCTTTGCTGGGCGGGATCGATTTGCTGGTGTTCACGGGCGGGATCGGCGAGCACAGCGATGAGATACGCAAGCGGGTATGCGGGGGGCTTTCGTTTCTTGGATTATCGGCGGGAGATTCGGCGGGGAGGGTGCGGGTGATTCATACCGAGGAGGAGAAGCAGATTGCGAGGCATTGCCGGAGGATGCTGCGGGAGGGTTAGGGGTTATTTTGTTTTGATGGTGGTGTGGTCGGTGACGCCTGTTACGCCGAACAGGCGGGTGACGTCCTCCAATGCGGCCGACCGTTGCTGATCGTGGTGGAGTTCGCCTTGCAGGGTGATGTGGCCATGTGAGACGTGTATTTTTATTGTGTTTTTGGGGATCGCTGCGTCCCATGCGAGACGGGTTTTGGCTTCTTCCGCGATGCCGGTGTCGGAATAGGGGTTTTTTACATTTGGCATGGTGATGCTTTTTTTTGCTGAGAGGATGGTTGGACAGTAGCAGATGATTTTGAGGTTTGCTGTTGTTGCCTACGGCGTTTGGTTTGGTTGTGCCTACGGCGTTTGGTTGTTTCTTTTGTTATTGGTTTATTAGCGTTCCCCCTGTGCGGGGGGGCACCTACTTTTCTTTGCCCACCAAGTGGACTTCCTTCGGGGCGCCGGCCGCAAAGAAAAGTAGGCAAAAGAAAGCGGCTCAAACCGCTAATTTTTAAGCGGCTCCCCTGGCTTGGAGGGTGTAACGGCTCCGTAGAGATTGGCCCTCCGCACCTTCTGGCGTGAGTGACCAGGCCGTCATTCCTCCGGCGGCGCTGCGCGCGCCGGGGCGGTACTTCACCAAACCGCCCGCCGGGTATTGGCCACGCGGTTTTTCGAAGTGCCCGACGTATTTCGGCGCGTCGCCGAGGCGAAGCCGATGGCCCCCACCGCGCACAAACGAAGCGCCGGGTTTCCCTGTGGACCCGTCCGCGACGCACGCGGTGCGGAGTGGGAGCGGATGACGGCTGTGTCACAGACACTAATGGACCGAGGTGTGATCCGTTAATCGCACCACAATCCCCTCCAAGCCAGGAGACCCACTTAAGAGTTGGCGGTTGGAGCCGCTTTCTTTTGCCTACTTTTCTTTGCGGCGGCAAAGAAAAGTAGGTGCCCCCCCGCACAGGGGGAACGCAAATAAACCAATAAGAAAACAAGGAAAGGCCAACGCCGTAGGCAACCAGAAAAAAGCCAGCTCACCGCCTACGGCGAAAACAACTACACCACAGCACTGGCAACAGCCTGCGCCGTAGCCGCAGACAACGTCCACCCCAAATGCCCATGGCCAGTATTATAAAAAACCCCCGGACGCCGCCCGCGTCCAACCTTGGGCAGCATGGCAGGCAACATCGGCCGCAACCCCGCCCACGGAATCACCCGCGAGGTGGACACCTCAGGAAAATACTTTCGTGTCCAATCCACCAGCGGTGCAATCCGGTCTGACCGGATATCCCGATTGAACCCATTGATCTCCGCCGTCCCGGCAACCCGAAACCGGTCCGCGCCAAGCCGGCTGGTCACAATCTTCGCGCTATCGTCGAGCAAACTCACCCAGGGCGCGCGCTGCTGACTCACCTCGTCATCGAGACATACCGTGATCGAATAACCCTTCACCGGGTACACATTCACACGATCTCCAAGCATTGCCGCGAAATCGCGACTCTTCACGCCGGCGCACACCACGATCCGCTCAAACGCAAACTGCTGGGGCTCGCCATCCAGCTTGACCGTGAGCATGAAACGCCCCTCGGCCGGCTGCTCGATCGAGGCAATATCCGCGTCGTAGTGAAATTCCACCCCGTGCCGCACACACGCCTGAGCCAGCCCGCGTGTGAACTTGTGAATGTCGCCCGTGGAATCCGAAGGTGTGAAAAAGCCGCCGTAAAAATCGCCATGCAAGGTGGGCTCGATAGCGAGCAACTCGCCCGCGCCCACCGGGTTCCGCTCAAGGCCGCCTTCGCGCAGCAGGGCATTCACCTTGCTAGCGGCATCGAAATCCTTGCGGTTCTTATAGATGTGCAGAATGCCGCGCCGCTCCAGATCGAAGTCGATTCCCTCGCGCTCGGCAATCGAAAACAGATGCTCGCGCGCAGCAATCGCGAGCCGCACCGTCTCGACAGTGTTGGCCCGGTAGTGCGGGATCTGCCGCAAAAACTCGCCCATCCACGAATACTTGTGCCACGTAGGCATGGGATTGAGCAGCAGCGGGGCGTCGCGCGTAAGCATCCAGCGCAAACCCTTCAGGACAGTGGCGGCGCTGTTCCACACCTCGGCATTGCTGGCGGATAACTGGCCGCCGTTGGCGAACGAGGTCTCCATCGCCGCATAGCGATGACGTTCGAACACAGTGACATGGTGGCCGCGCTGAGCGAGGGCGTGTGCAGTCGTGACGCCAGTAATACCGGCGCCAATGATGGCGATTCTTGACATGACATGGTCCAGAGCAAGTTGAGCATCGCCGGCTTCGGTGTCCGATTGCTTCATCGAATCCGGCGTCGATGCCCCATCTGTCCATGTACCTGAGAGTTTCTTCCCGTCAACTTACGGCGTGATCCAAACCGTATCGAGGGAATCCCCTTCGGTGGGCGCGCATGGCGCCGCTCTCCAGATGTTCCAGCTGCGCGGTCCTTTTGCCTGAGAGTTTCCGGGGCGGTTGCTCCGTCGGCGTCGTCACAAACGTCTGACGATCTCTCCCGCGCTGCATTGCAGAACGGCTCGACAATACCGTCCAACAATCATCACCGCAAGTGTTTCCTGCGATGCACTGCGCAACGAGCACGCTGAAAAACCATGCGAAGCCCGTCCCCCGTGCGGATTACTCAGGTCCGCACGAGCGTATGAATCTTCGACATACGCTATATTTGGCGGCTCTGCCCGACGTCCATTCAAAGAGGAGACTGCCCGTGCCCACTGTCACAACCCTGCTCGCTTTCGGTGTGGTTTCGCTCGGCATGGTGCTCACGCCGGGGCCGAACATGATCTATCTGATCTCGCGCTCCCTCTGCCAGGGGCGGCGCGCGGGGCTCATCTCGCTCGGTGGGGTTGCGCTCGGCTTCGTGTTCTACATGTTCTGCGCGGCGTTCGGTATTACCGCGTTGCTGCTGACGGTGCCGTATGCGTATGACGCACTGCGTTTCGGTGGCGCGCTTTATCTGCTCTATCTGGCGTGGCAGGCGGTCAAGCCCGGCGGCCGTTCGCCGTTCCAGGTACGCGATCTGCCGCACGACAGCCGCCGCAAACTGTTCACGATGGGCCTCGTCACCAACCTCGCGAATCCCAAGATCGCGGTGATGTATCTGTCGCTGCTGCCGCAATTCATTTCGCCGGGGCACGGCAGCGTGCTCTCGCAGTCGATCGCGCTCGGCTGCGTGCAGATCGTCATCAGCGTGACGGTGAATGCGTTGATCGCCAGCATGGCGGGGTCGATTGCCGTGTTTCTTTCGGGGCGTCCGGTGTGGCTGCAGGTACAACGCTGGCTCATGGGCACCGTCCTCGCAGGCCTCGCCGTGCGGATCGCTTTCGACTCGCGCCGCTGAATCTCTCGGCTTGATCGCGCGTCAACAACGCTTGAACCTGCGCGTGCGGTCTTGCCATCGGTAAGGCGTCTGGCGAATCAGCCGGCGTGCGTCTGACGCAGTGGCGTCAGAGATTGATACACCGCGCCTGCCCGGCGCGTTTATCATAGGGGCCACGAACTGAAACCGCGTCTGAAACCGCGTCTGGCCGTGCCATGCACGCCAACTCACGAGACCCGGCGGCGTGTGCCGCGACATCATCCATGAACTCCACTCCCGACGCTCTTTCCCGCCCGCCCATCCGCGCCTTGACACTGCTCGAAGGACGCGTGCTCGGCGTGCTGGTCGAAAAACAGCACACCGTGCCGGACAGCTATCCGCTTTCGCTCAACGCGCTGACCCTGGGGTGCAACCAGAAAACCGGCCGCGCGCCGGTGATGAATGCGACCGAAGCCGAGGTGCTGACCGCCATCGACGGATTGAAACGGCTGAGTCTCGTTTTTGAAGGCAGCAGCAGCCGCGTGCCGCGTTTCGAGCAGAACATGAATCGAGTGCTGGGCCTGCCGAGTCAGTCGGGCGCGTTGCTGACCACGTTGTTGCTACGCGGCCCGCAAACGGCGGCCGAGTTGCGCCTGAACAGCGCGCGTTTGCACGGCTTTGCCGATATCTCGTCGGTCGAGGCGTTTCTGGACGAACTCGCAGCCAACGATCCGCCGCGCGTGGTGAAACTGGCGCGCACGCCGGGCGAGCGCGAGAACCGCTGGATGCATCTGCTATGCGGTGAGGTCAGCGCGGGTGATTTTGCGGCAGCGGGAGACGAGGAGGAGGCCGTGCCGCCGTCGGCTTTCGAGGCCTTGAAGGCCGAGCAGAAGCGGCTGGCTGACGAAGTGAGCCAGCTGCGAGCCCTCGTCGGGCACATGGCAGCGGAACTGGGTATCGATCTCGACGACCTCGCCAACCGTTCGTAGGGCCCACGTGGATCGCAAGGCAGCGATCTTTGCGGGCCGCGGGCTGCAGGGTAGAGGCTTCAACCCGACAGCGCGACTTACGTCGCTCAACCCCGCAACTTCTTGCGATACTCATCCACGGGCAGCCCGCCCCATCCCCAGTTCTCCGTTTCAACTTCCTCGATCACAACGAAGGTCGCTTCGAGCGGCTTGTTCAGCACGTCGAGCAGCAAGTGACTTACGCCCTTGATCAGCTGGGCTTTTTCTTCGGCGGTGACCGACGTCGCACCAGGCTTCGTGCCTTCGCGGGTGACCTGAATCGTGACAATAGGCATGTCGCTCTCCTTGATTACGCTTGCTGCAAACAGGCGCCGGACCGCGGCGCCCGAGGGTACTTAGTGACCAGCGCTCTGGCCGCCGTCGACGTGCAGGATTTCGCCCGTCACGAAGGGCGCCGAGTCCAGATACAGCACGGCTTGCGCAATATCGCTCATCTCGCCCATGTGACCGACCGGATGGAGCGCGCCGAGCGCTGCATGCGTTTCCACCCCGTGCATCGGCGACTTGATGATGCCCGGCGAGACAGCATTCGCACGAATGCCGCGCTTCGCGTATTCGATCGCGAGGGACTTCGTGGCCGAGTTCAGGCCGCCTTTGGTCAGCGATGCCAGAACTGAAGGCACGCCATCGATCGCGTGGTCGACGAGACTGGTGGTGATGGTGACAACGTGGCCGCTCGACTGCTTTTCCATTTCAGCGATCGCGAGCTGCGTGATATGGAAGAAGCCATTGAGGTTCACGGCCGTTATCGCTGCATAGTCTTCCGCGGTGTAGCTGGTAAAAGGCTTGGCGACGAAGATGCCGGCGTTGTTGACCAGCGTGTCGACGCGGCCAAAGCGTGCCACGGCTTCCGAGATCACGCGGCGGGCTGTTTCCGGATCGGCGATATCGCCGGCTACCGTCAGAATGTCAGGATCGTTCGACGGCTTGATGCTACGTGCCGTTGCGACCACACGGTGACCGCGTTCGCGGAACGCCTTGACCACTTCCGCACCAATGCCTTGCGATGCACCCGTAACGACGACGACTTTTTGTGAGCTGCTCATGAAAATCCTCCAGTTGATTTGATTCGGCTTCCTTGCCGGCCGGGCCGGTGGCGCCGATGGAGGTGAATGTAGGCGAATTGACGCTGAGTTCGAATACCCGTCATGGACAAACAGCAATGCGTGGCAGGAACAAATCAGGCGTCTGCCCGACGCGGCAATCTTGCGCTCCGGGCAACGCTATGTGAATCAGGCGAGAGCCGGTCGCTCAAGCCATGTGGGTCACGAAGGTGCAGGGGCCGGCGGCTCCGATCCATTCGCCGGCAGCCAGAGACGCCGTATTGTCAGCACTGCGGGGACATCGTATTGTCAGCGGTGCGGGCCGCCGGCGCCCGCGGGAAGCACCGAAGGCCTTCGCCGACGCGGTCGTCGAAGGGGCGAAATACCGACAACGTAGCACCGACAACGTAGTCCCGGCGGCGGAGCCACCTCATGCGCCCATTCAGCGCCATTTTTGTGTTCATCGGCACCTTGCTCGCGGCAGGCGGGTATGGCGCAACGTTTCTCCTGTCGATGCATTTCCATACTCTCGGCGGCAATGACCTCGACACAGGCGTAGCGCTTGCGGAAGCCATGGTCGGCACCTTCCTGGGCGTGCCGCTTGTCGGCTGGTTCGCGCAGCGCATCGGCGCCGCGCGCATGACCGCGTTCGCAGCACTTTGCATCGGCGCGGGCGTGGCCGGCTTCGCGCTGATCGAGCGGCTGGGCGCGCTGAACGTGATTCCCGGTTTCCTCGTGGGTTTCGGTTGGGGGGCGTTCTGTGTCGCCGCGCCGATGTCGCTCGCTGAGCGCACGAGCGATGCCGATCGCGGCTTCTGGTTCCTGCGCTTCGGCACCGTCCAGATGGCGGGCGTCGGTGGCTGCCCGGCGCTGGCAGCGTTTGCGATTCACTCGTTGCACTGGGCGCTCAGCAGCGTGCTCTACCTGGTGGGCGGCCTGTGCGTCATCGCGGCGCTGGTGCTCGAGATCTTCGGTCGGGTCGCGCCGCGCTCGTCCACGTCACCTGTGCAGGAGCAATGGCTGCGCGACATTCATGTCATTTCCCGTACCCGCGCGGCTTACCCGATCATCATCATCGCCCTGTGCGCCTGCGTGTTTTCAGGCTTGATGAACTTCCAGATGTCGCTGGTGCAGGGCACGCGCGCGCAAGCGGGCACCTTTTTCAGCCTCTATGCGGTCACCGTCGTGGCCGCGCGCTGGCTGCTTGCGCGGCTCGTGATCAGGGTGCGGCGCGAAGCCGCCACGAAAGTGCTGCTTGTCATCATGGTGCTGGGCATCGCGGCGATGTTCGCAACGCCTTATGACGCGATGTTCCATTCAGCCAGCGCCGTGTTGCTCGGTACCGGTTACGGGCTCGTTTATCCGGTGGTTCAGGCACAGGCAGTCAACGATTCCGAGGCGATCTACCGGCAGGCCGCGTTGACGTGGTTTGTCGTGGCCTATTTTGTTGGCACGTTCGGCTTTCCGGCGCTCGGCGGCTGGGTGCTGGTCCATATGGGCAAGAGCGCATTGATCGCGCTCCTTGCGACTTGCGGCCTGGCAGCACTCCTGCTCGCCATCGTGCAGGACAAGCGGGGCGTTGCGTCGCTCTCCAAGGTGTAGGGCGCGAATGCGGGGCGCGCGGCCCCGAGTTGGGGAGCGCTGCACCATCAGGCGCCGCTCCAGACGCGCCCGCTCAACATGGCGAAGCTTCCGCTCGAAAACCGCAAACCCAATCCAGGCAAGGATTTCACGCCGTTCTAACGGGCCGTAAACGCCCCTGGCATAGCTCCTGCTAATTTGAGTCCAAACTTGTATTCAAGATGGAACTCAAGGAAAAACAGGTGCCTATTTCTCTACCACAGACGGCCCAGGGCCTATTCCAAGCGTATGCCGCCAAACGGCTGACGCCATCCGAAGTCGTTGACGCTACGCTCGCTCATATCGACGCATTCGACCGGCCTGAAGTCTGGATCCTGCGCGTGCCGGCCACCGACCTGCAAAGCCGCGCCCGCGCGCTCGAAGCGCTTTACGAAGAGCAGGGCAGCGCCGTCTTCAGGCGCATGCCGCTGTTCGGCGTGCCGTTTGCGGTCAAGGACAATATCGACGTCGCCGGCTTGCCCACCACGGCTGCGTGTGAGCCGTTCAGCTATACGCCGGACGCGTCGGCCTTCGCCGTGCAGCGTCTGATCGACGCCGGCGCGATCCTGATCGGCAAGACCAATCTCGATCAGTTCGCGACGGGCCTCGTCGGCACGCGCTCGCCGTATGGCGCGGTGCGCCACACCGCATTTCCGCTGCGCGTCTCCGGCGGGTCGAGCTCGGGCTCCGCGGTCGCAGTTGCGTCAGGTAGCGTGGCCTTCTCGCTGGGCACCGACACGGCGGGTTCAGGCCGCGTGCCGGCCGGCTTCAATGGGCTGGTCGGCCTGAAGCCGTCATTGGGACTGGTCAGCAAGCGCGGCGTCGTGCCGGCGTGCCGAAGCCTCGACACGATCTCGGTGTTCGCGCACGACGTCGGCGATGCATGGCACGTACTCAGCACCATCGCCTGTTTCGATCCGCTCGACGGCTACTCGCGCAAGGTGCAAAGCCGTGGCCTGTTGTATTCGAGCCCGCGGATCGGCGTGCCGGACCACCTCGAATTCTACGGCGACGCAACAGCCAGCCAGGCGTTCGCCGCGACGCTCGACACCTTATCGACACGTCTGCACCTCGCCGCCACGCCCATCGATTTCAACCCGCTCAAGCAGGTTTCCGCGCTGCTCTACGACGGCCCGTGGGTGGCTGAGCGGCGCGCCGCGCTCGGTGCTTTCTTCGAGACGCATCACGAAGCCATTGATCCGGTGGTGGCGACGGTGATCGGCAAGGCCGACCGCTTCAGCGCGGCCGATGCCTTCAACGGCCAGTACGCGCTTGCCGATCTCAAGCGCCGGGCAGAACAGCTATTCGAGACGATCGATATCCTGGTGGTGCCGACCACGCCGACCCATCCGCTGATTGCGGACGTACAGGCCAATCCGGTGGAACTGAACAGCCAGCTTGGCTACTACACGAACTTCGTCAATCTGCTCGATCTATGCGCGTTGGCCGTGCCGTGCGCGCGCCGCCGCGACGGCCTGCCTGCCGGCGTCACGCTGATCGCTCCGAGCGGCGCTGACCGCCGTCTTGCTGAACTCGGCGCACGCATTCAGGCGCTCTTCACCGACGCCGAAGCCGGGACCGTGCCGGCCACCGTCGAGCCATTGCCGTTTCAGGAGCCGGCTGTCGCGCTCGCGGTGGTCGGCGCGCATCTGCGTGGACAGCCGCTGAACTGGCAGCTTCAGGAGGCTGGCGCACGCTTTATCGAAGCGACGCACACCGCGTCCGGCTATCGCCTCTATGCGCTCGCCAATACTCAGCCGCCGAAGCCCGGACTGGTCCGCATGAACGGCGAGGGCGGCGAGAGCGGCCAGCCCATCGCCGTGGAAGTCTGGGAAGTCCCGCTGCGTGCGTTCGGCAAATTCGTGATGGACGTGCCTGCGCCGCTCGGCATCGGCACGCTGCAACTCGCCGACGGCCGCGCCGTGAAGGGCTTCATCTGCGAGCCGTCCGCGGTCAGCGACGACAGCGGCGCCACGGACATCACCTCGTTTGGCGGCTGGCTGGCCTATCTCGACAGCGCCATGGCCAACGCTCTTTAACTCTCAATCAGGAATCGACAACATGACCAGCCGCCGCAATTTCATCAAGAGCGCCAGCCTGTTGACGCTCGGCAACATCCTGCCCATCCAGTCGGTGTTCGCCGCGCCGAAGACGACCGTCGGCGTGATCTACGTCGGCGCGCGGGGCGACTATGGCTACAACCAGGCCCAGGCGGTTGCCGCGAATGTGATCAAAAAGATGCCGGACGTGAAGGTGGTGGAAGAAGAGAACGTGCCGGAAACCATCGCCGTGCAGAAAACCATGGAGGCGATGATCGAACAGGATGGTGCGACGCTGATCTTCGCTACCTCGTTTGGCTACTTCGATCCGCACGTGCTGAAGATGGCGGCCAAATATCCGAAGGTACGTTTTGCGCACTGCGGCGGTTTGTGGAAGCAGGGCAATCCCGCGAACATTACCAGCTACTTCGGCTATATCGACGAATGCCAGTATCTGAACGGCGTGGTCGCCGGCCACATGACAAAGAGCAAAAAGCTCGGCTTCGTGGCCGCCAAACCGATTCCACAAGTACTCCGGAATATCAATTCGTTCACGCTGGGTGCGCAGTCCGTCGATCCGTCGATTACCACGCAGGTGATTTTCACCGGTGACTGGTCGATGCCGGTGAAAGAAGCGGAAGCCACCAACAGTCTGGTCGATCAGGGTTGCGATGTGCTGACCTGTCACGTCGACGGCCCGAAGGTGGTGGTTGAAACGGCGGAGAAGCGCGGCGCGATGAGCTGCGGCTATCACGCGAGCCAGGCAGCGCTCGCGCCGAAGGGCTATCTCACCGGCGCGGAATGGGATTGGGCGACGCCGTACCGGCAACTGGTGGCGGGCGCGCAAAGCGGGGCTGCGCAACCGAATGTGCTGCGCGGCGGTTTGAAGGAAGGCTTCGTGAAGATGTCGCCGTACGGCGCGAAAGTGAGCGCACAAGCCAGACAGAACGCCGACTCGATCAGAAGCAGCATGGTGGCCGGCAATTTCGTGATCTTCAAGGGGCCGATGAAGGACAACAAAGGCGGCACGGCGATTGCCTCGGGCGCGAGCCATGTGCAGACCGACTACACGCTCGAAAGCATGAACTATCTGGTGGCGGGCGTCGTCGGCCAGATCTGACGACGGCATTTGCCTGAACGAAGGAGCCATGATGCGCCCCAATGCCCCTGTCGCGAGAGTGCTGCTGACGCTCTTGCCCGTGCTGCCGACCGTGTTGGCGGTGCTCGGCACGCTGCTGCTGTTCTCACTGTTCCTGCTGGTGCAGCGACAGCCGGCGCCTGAGGCGATCGGGCTGATTTTCGAAGGCGCGTTCGGCTCGTCTTTCGCGTGGCAGAGCACGCTGCTGCGGGCCTCGCCGCTGATGCTTACCGCGCTGTGCGTGGCCTTGCCCGCGCAGGTCGGGTTGATCGTGATCGGCGGCGAGGGCGCGCTCGCGCTAGGCGGCATGTGCGCGGCGATCGTCCCGCAGATGCTGCCGCACGCCACGCCGTGGCTCGTCGCCACGCCGCTGATGGCGCTTGCCGGCATGCTGGCCGGCGGCGTCTGGATCGGCGCGGTCGGCGCCTTGCGGCAGTGGCGCGGCGTCAACGAGACGATCAGCAGCCTGCTGATGGCGTATATCGCCATCGCGCTCTTCAAGCATCTTGTGGAAGGGCCGTTACGCGACCCCGCGAGTCTGAACAAGCCGTCCACGCTGCCCGTGCCCGACGCGATGATGATCGGCTCGATCCCCGGGCTCGATACGCACTGGGGTCTGTTCTGGGGTGTGGTGGCGTGCCTCGCCGCATGGGTGTTCGTGAAGTTCAGCACCCGGGGTTTCGCGATGCGCGTGGTGGGCGGCAGCAATCGCGCGGCGCGGCTCGTCGGTCTGCCGGTCAACCGGCTGGCGCTGCTCGCGTGCATCCTCGGCGGGGCGGCGGCGGGCCTCGGCGGCATGTTCGAAGTGGCTGCCGTGCAGGGCAGCGCGAATGCTTCGCTGCTCGCCGGCTACGGTTACGCCGGCATTCTCGTGGCCTTCGCCGCGCGACAGAATCCGCTCGCGATCATCGCGTGCGCGCTGATGATCGGCGGCATCGAGGCGAGCGGCAGCCTGCTGCAACGCCGTCTCGATCTGCCCGACGCCACCACGCTCGTGCTGCAAGGCCTGCTGTTCGCCAACCTGCTGGCGTGGGAAGCGCTCGGCGGCCGGATCGCCGCGTGGCGCGTCAGATTGCAGGCCGCCGCGCTAGTCGACCGTCCCGTGCAACTGGAGCAGACCCATGCCTGACATGCACTCGCCCATCGTAATTCTGTTGCTGTCGCTATTTGCCGGTGCGATTCGCGTCAGTACGCCTTACCTGTTCGTCAGCCTCGGCGAATGCCTGACCGAGAAAGGCGGCCGCGTGAACCTCGGCCTCGAGGGCATTCTCGTGTCCGGCGCGATGAGCGGCTACGCGGGCGCTTTTCTGACCGGCTCGCCGTGGGCCGGTGTGCTCGCGGCCGGTTTCGTGGGCCTGCTGCTCGGCTGCCTGCACGGACTCGTGTGTTCGCTGCCGCGCGTGTCGGATATCGCTTTCGGCATTGCGTTGATGCTGCTCGGCACCGGGCTCGCGTTCTACCTCGGCAAGCCGTTTATCGAACCGCAGGCGCCGATGCTGCCGTTCATCGATCTCGGCACATGGACCTCATCGCCGCAACTGCATAACGCGCTGCATATCAACCTGCTGTTCGTAATCGGCGTGGTGCTGGCCTTCGTTCTGCAATGGGGCTTGCGCAATACGCGCTGGGGCATGGTGCTGCGGCTCGTCGGCGATCACGCGGAAACGGCGCGGGCGATGGCCTATCCGCTCACGCGCATCCGCATTGCGGCGACGGCCGTGGGCGGCGTATTCGCGGGAATCGGCGGCGCGTATCTCTCGCTGGTTTATCCGGGCAGCTGGAACGAAGGCCTTTCCAGCGGACAAGGGCTGATGGCGGTCGCGCTGGTGATCTTCGCGCGCTGGCAGCCGTTGCGCTGCCTGTGGGCCGCCTTGCTGTTCGGCGCGGCCGGCGCGCTCGGCCCCGCGTTGCAGGCGATCGGCGTGACGAGCGGCTATTACCTCTACAACGCCGCGCCGTATGGGCTGACGCTGCTCATCATGAGCATCAATTGCCGTCCGGACAGAACGCTGGCCGGCGCGCCGGGCGAACTGAGCCTGACACGCTGACCGGCCAGCCGTCGCCGGCCGAAGACCCCAACAAGGATCACATCGCCATGACCCGATTCATCGAAGCAAAACCCTATCCGTGGCCTTACGACGGCAACCTGCGCCCGGACAACACCGCGCTCGTGATCATCGACATGCAGACGGATTTCTGCGGCCACGGCGGCTATGTCGACAAGATGGGCTATGACCTGTCGCTGACCCGTGCGCCGATCGAGCCGATCAAAAGCGTGCTGAAACCGATGCGCGAGCAGGGCTTCACGATCATTCACACTCGCGAGGGGCATCGGCCGGATCTGTCCGACCTCCCGGCGAACAAGCGCTGGCGCAGCCGCCGCGCCGGCACCAACGGGCTGGGCATCGGCGACGACGGACCGTGCGGCAGGATCCTCGTGCGCGGCGAGGCCGGTTGGAACATCATCGACGAATTGCGGCCGCTGCCCGGCGAGATCGTGATCGACAAACCCGGCAAAGGCTCGTTCTGCGCGACCGATCTCGAACTGATCCTGCGCACGCGCGGCATCGTCAATCTGGTGCTGACCGGTATCACCACGGATGTCTGCGTCCATACGACCATGCGCGAAGCCAACGACCGCGGCTTCGAATGCACGGTGCTGGCGGACTGTTGCGGCGCAACCGACCAGCGCAATCACGACGCAGCCCTGCACATGATCACCATGCAAGGCGGCGTGTTCGGCGCGGTATCCGACTCGGCCGCGTTGCTGGCCACCCTGGACCGATAATCATGGCGACCGTTCCGAAGGCTCTCGGCGTGGAAGTGTTGAACGCGAGCAAATCGTTTGGCGCATTCCGCGCACTGGATGGCGTCTCGATCAAGGTCCGCGCCGGGACGATTCACGCGCTGCTCGGCGAGAACGGCGCGGGGAAGAGCACGTTGGTGAAAGGGCTGGTCGGCTACGGCGTGCTCGACGACGGGCAGATCGCCGCCGACGACCGCGAGGTGCAGATTGCTTCGCCGCGTGACGCGCAGGCGCTGGGCATTGGCATGGTGTATCAGCATTTCACGCTGGCGGCGGGCCTCTCGGTAGCAGAGAACCTGCTGCTCGCGCGCGGTCGCTTGCCATGGAAAATCGACTGGAAGGGCGAACGGGCTGCGCTTACCGCGTTCATGCAGCGCATGCCGTTCCGCTTGCCGCTCGATGTGCCCGTGGCATCGCTTGCCGCGGGTGAAAAGCAGAAACTCGAAATCCTCAAGCAGCTCTATTTGCAGCAGCGCTTTCTGATACTGGACGAGCCGACTTCAGTGCTCACGCCACAGGAGGCGGACGAAGTACTCGGTCTGATGCGGGAGCTGACCTCGCGCGGCGAGTTGACCGTGCTGATGATCACGCACAAGTTTCGCGAAGTGATGGCCTATGCCGACGATGTCACTGTGCTGCGCAAGGGCCGGCAGGTCGGCACGAGTCCGGTGGCGCACACCAGCCCCGACGCGCTCGCCGCGTGGATGATGGGCAGCATGGCCACGCGCGAAGCGCCCGTCATGGCGGCAGTCACGGTGGAGCGTGTGGCGCGCAAGCCGGTGGCCGAGTCCGCCGAGGTGCGCCTCGCGCTCAACGGCGTCACGGTTGAAGACGATCGCGGTCACGCGGCAGTCAGGCACGCCACGCTGGCGGTGCGCGCCGGCGAAATTCTCGGGCTCGCGGGCGTCTCCGGCAACGGGCAGAAAGAACTGGTGGAAGCGCTGGTCGGTCAGCGTCGCGTGAAAGCCGGCGACATGCGCGTGGCCGGCCGCGCCTATCACGCGACGCGCGAGGAGATGACGCGCCTGCGGGTCTTCGCGATTCCCGAGGAACCGTTGAAGAACGCCTGCGTCGCGAGCATGAGCGTGGCGCAGAATCTTGCGTTGCGCGACTTTGATCGCGAACCGCTGCGCCGTGGCGGCTGGTGGCTCGACCGGCGCGCGATGCGCGAGCGCGCTGCGCATCTGATCGACGAGTTCAACGTGCGGCCGCCGCTGCCCGAACGGGCGATCGGCACGCTCTCTGGCGGCAATGTGCAACGCGCCGTGCTGGCGCGCGAGCTCGGTCAGCCGGTGGACGTGCTGATCGTCGCGAATCCGGTGTTCGGGCTCGATTTTGCATCCGTCGCCGATATTCACGCGCGTCTGATGGCGGCGCGCGATGCGGGCGCGGCGGTGCTGCTGGTCAGCGAGGACCTCGACGAATTGCTCGAACTAGCCGACCGCATCATGGTGATCGCGGCGGGTGAACTGGTATTCGAAACGCCGGCGGCGCTGGCCGAACGGACCGTGCTTGGTCAGCATATGGCCGGCCATGGCGGTGAGGCCACCACGCACCGCGCGCTCGCCCCGGAACCCGCGAAGGAAACCATCGGATGACATTCGCCACCACGCTGACCGTCGACGCCCAACCGGGGCCCTTCGCTTTCGAGCCAGCAAAAACCGCGCTGGTCGTGATCGACATGCAGCGCGATTTCATCGAACCGGGCGGTTTCGGCGAAGCGCTCGGCAACGACGTGTCGCTGCTCGCCGGGATCGTGCCGACAGTCGCCGAATTGCTCGCTTTCGCGCGGCGTCACCGCTGGTTCGTCGTGCACACGCGCGAATCGCATGCCCCGGATCTGGCCGATTGTCCGCCCGCCAAACGCCTGCGCGGCGCACCGAATGCCCGTATCGGCGACGCGGGGCCGATGGGGCGTATCCTGATTCGCGGCGAGCCCGGCAATGCAATCATCGAGCCGCTTGCGCCGCGTGCCGGCGAACTCGTGATCGACAAACCCGGCAAAGGCGCGTTCTACGCCACGAGACTCGGCGAAGAGCTCGCGCTGCGCGGCATCACGCATCTGGTGTTTGCCGGCGTGACGACGGAAGTCTGCGTGCAGACTTCGATGCGCGAAGCCAACGACCGCGGCTACGACTGCCTGCTGATCGAAGACGCGACCGCCAGCTATTTTCCCGGCTTCAAGGACGCGACGCTGGAGATGCTGCGCTCACAAGGCGGCATTGTCGGCTGGACCGCGCCGCTTTCGTCACTCACGCACCTCGACCAGACGATCCCGGCATGCAAGTAAATCAACCCGCGGTGGTGGCCGAGGTCCAGGCGGCGTTTGCCGCCTACGAGCAGGCGCTGGTCGACAACGATGTCGCCGCGATGAATGCGCTGTTCTGGCACACGCCGGAAACGGTGCGCTATGGGATCGCTGAAATACAACACGGCGGCGAGGAGATCCGCGCCTGGCGCGAGACCTGTGCGCCGGTGCCGAAGTCGCGCAAACTGCATCGAACCGTGGTGACGACGTTCGGCACGGACTTCGCCACGGTCAGCACCGAATTCACCAGCGACGCCACACCCTTGCTCGGCCGTCAGATGCAAACCTGGGCCAGACTCGGTCCCGCCGACGGCTGGAAAATCGTGGCCGCGCACGTCAGCCTTATCTCCATGCCGTGAAACGCCGATAATAATAAAAAAGGGAATCAGCCCGCATGAACGACGACAACCCCACGAATCTGCTGGAGACGCCTGCCGGACTCGCAAGCCCCGACACGCCGGGCATGCCCGGTGCTGCGAGTGCTGCCGTTGCGCCGGCTGCTGCCAATCCGCTGGCCGAGCAGGTGTATCAGCAGCTCAAGAGCGATATCTTCAGCTTCCGCCTATTTCCCGGCGACCGCTTTTCGGAGAACGGCATCGCGCAGCACTACGGCGTATCGCGCACGCCGATGCGCGACGGCCTGTTCCGTCTGCAGCGCGAGGGCTACCTGGAAGTCGGTTTCCGGCGTGGCTGGAAAGTGGCGCCGATCAACTTCGACCAGCTCGATCAGCTTTATGATTTGCGCATCGTTCTGGAGGTGGCCGCCGTCGAACGGCTAGGGGCGGGCGGCGATGTCGCGCATGCCGCTGTCGCGGCGCTGCAGGCGATCTGGTGCGTCGAGCCCGCGTTGCGGGAGAGCGACCCGGTGAAGATGTTCGGCATGGACGAGCACTTTCACCGCCAACTGATCGCCGCCACCGGCAACGCGGAAATGTTGCGCGTGCATAACGAAGTAACCGAGCGCATTCGTATCGTACGGCGGCTGGATTTTCTCAAGCCGCACCGCACGAGCGCGACTTACGACGAACATTCGACCATGCTGAACCTGATGGAGCGCAACCGGCTGACCGAAGCCATCATCCTGTTGCGCGCGCATATCACGCAGAGCAAGCTCGAAGTCCGCAAGATCACGCTGTCCATGCTGGCCGCGGCGCGCGACAGCAAACTGCCGTTTGTTTCCTGAGCTTGTTTGGCTTGCGGTAAATCGCGTGGGTGTTCTCGCACGATTCACCCGTACGAATCACTCGTAAGAAAAAGCGCCGCCAAATTTATCCATGCGCTCGAGCGCCATGCCCGAGCCCCGCACGACGCAGGTGAGCGGCGCTTCGGCGACGAACACCGGCAGGCCGGTTTCCTCCGCCAGCAGCCGGTCGAGATCGCGCAGCAGCGCGCCGCCGCCCGCCAGCATGATGCCGCGCTCGGCGATGTCGGCGCCGAGTTCCGGCGGCGTCTGTTCAAGCGCGATCTTCACTGCCGAGACGATCTGATTCAGCGGATCGGTGAGGGCTTCGAGAATTTCGTTACTGGACACCGTGAAGCTGCGCGGAATGCCTTCCGACATGTTGCGGCCTTTGACTTCCATCTCCTTGACTTCGGAGCCGGGAAAGGCCGAGCCGATTTCTTTCTTGATCGCCTCGGCGGTCTGCTCGCCGATCAGCATGCCGTAGTTGCGGCGAATATAGTTGACGATGGCGTCGTCGAACTTGTCGCCGCCCACGCGCACCGAGCCTTTGTAGACGATACCGCCCAACGAAATCACACCCACCTCGGTGGTGCCGCCGCCGATATCGACCACCATCGAGCCGGTCGCTTCGGATACGGGCAGGCCTGAACCGGTGGCCGCGGCCATCGGCTCTTCGATCAGATAGACCTGCGAGGCGCCCGCGCTATGCGCGGCTTCCTTGATCGCACGCCGCTCGACCTGAGTGGACCCGCACGGCACGCAGATGATGATGCGCGGCGAGGGCGCGAACATCCGTGATTCGTGCACCATCTGGATGAAGCGCTTGATCATCTGCTGGGTGATGTTGAAGTCGGCGATCACGCCGTCTTTCATCGGGCGGATCGCCTCGATATTGCCCGGTACTTTACCGAGCATCTGTTTCGCTTCCTTGCCGACGGCCAGAATGATCTTCTTGCCGTTGGGGCCGCCTTCCTGACGGATCGAGACCACCGATGGCTCGTCCAGCACGATGCCTTTGCCACGCATGTAGATCAGCGTGTTCGACGTGCCGAGATCGATCGCCAGGTCATTGGAAAAATAGCCACGCAGAAAACCGAACATGCAAATTCCTGTCTCGCTTGATGCCGGGGCGCGTGCGCGCCGCTCGGGGAGGCCGCGCGAGCGCGGCAGGCGACCGGTTGAGGGTCGAGAGAGTGGGAAGAATAACAGTTTCGGCCCTGGGGGCAGAGCAAAGCGCTATTTGGGTGGTCTTGGCCGGAGTGAGTTTTCGGACAGCCATTTGATGCGGCCGCAGTTGCTTTTGACCCGGCACGGGATCTGGCGCTCCTTCATCGCGGGTGATTTTTGATTATGGGGCAGGCAGTGATTATGTTAGGCGAAATATTTAATGGGGATTTTTGCCTTCCGCGGCTGGCATACAGAAAGCACAAAGAAAGAAAAGAAGGCCTAAAGAAAGCCCCCCACCGCAGGTGCCAAAACAATTCCACCGTTTCACCCCAAATAGTGCGCCGACGCACACATCCCTTCGCATCATTTGGAGCAATCTTGACGTGCCCGCTTCAGTCCGCGCCTGTAGGTTGCCCGCACAGGCGCATCCCCCCACGCTGAGCGGGCCCACGACACAAAATATTGCTCAGTTCAACATGAGGCGATATGGGCCAAACGAAACACGCAAAACAGGCAACGCGCAGCTACGACATCATCCGCAGCGAAGCTGAATTCCGCGCCTTGCAATATGAATGGGAAGCGCTGTGGTTAAAAGCGCATGGCTTCTACTACCAGTCGTTCAGCTATTGCTGGCTGGCATGGCAACAGGTGGCAAAACCGCATGGGCGTCACCTGCGTTGCATCGTGTGCCGCGAAAACGGGCGGGTCGTCATGATCTGGCCGCTCGTGATGAGCAGGCGCGCACTCTGGACCTACCTCGTGCCGCTCAGCCCCGAGGGCGGGGACTATTCGAGCGTGCTGGTGGCGGAAGGCGACGCAGCCCCTGCATTGATCGAAGGCGCATGGCAGGCCGCACGCCGTGGATGCGGCGCCGATTTCATCCACTTGCCCTACTTGCGCGAGAGACTTCACCTCTATGCGCTCGTCGCGCGGGAACCTCATGTGCTGCGGGCCGAAGCGCACGAATCGTACGTCGCGAAACTGCGCGATGAAACCGATTGGGATCAGTATTGCAGCACGTTAGGCAAGCTGAGCGGCAAGAGGCCCGGCGCCTTCGCGCATCGGTTAGCGAGAGAGGGCAAGGTTGCCACGCGCATCGTCGATCCAGCGGACAAGGCCAAAACGGCCGCCATCATCGACTGGATGCTCACATGCAAGCGCGAGTGGGGCGACCGTGTAGGCAAACACGGCGAGTGGCTCAATTCGGTAGAATTCCGAAATTTCCTGGTTCACCTGATCTGTCCGGACGACGTCCCTTCGATGGCGCGTCTGATCGTCGTCACGCTGGATGAAGCACCGGTAGCCGCGATGGTCGCCGGTATCGGCAACCCATGCGCGAGCGCGGTGATCGCCGGATTCGATGCCCACTACGGCAAATGCCGCCCAGGCCTGATCGCGGTCGAAGCGTGCGTCAAATGGGCCTTCGAAAATCGCTTCGACATCGATTTCGGCGTGGGCTCGGAACGCTTCAAATCGTACTGGGGACGCGACAACGTGAGCACTGCATGGACCATGCAGATCGTCAGTTCGCCATGGGGGCTGTGTGCCGTGCGCGCCCGTAGTCTTGCGCTGAAACTGGTCACCTACGCGAGGCAGTGGCGGCGCTTCAGTAGCGCACCGAAACTGCCCTCCGGCGCGACAGCCAGCCAAAGTGGCGCACACGGCAACCAGGCGCCGCAGCATCTGTCGGTATGAGTTCGTGCCCGGCGCAGCGAAGGCGGGCGACCCCGGATAACCGGGAGCGACCCGCTATGACCGATCGCGGCTGCGAACCCGCGTAGCGCCGGTAATGACGGCCACGCCGAGCATGATGACGGCGACGATTGCAATCGTGTGCTGCGCGACGTGCAGCGCGACGAGGCCCCACGCTACGCCGCCAATCAGGATGAGCCATCCGGCAAGATAGATGAGCAGGGTCATCGATTTCTCCTTGTTTTCTGGTGCTGGTCTTTCGAGTAGCAGAATTCGCGCCTGCTGCGGCGCGCGGAGGAGTCTGGCCGGCGACGGTGTGACGCTCTACCTTGCGTTGGGCGAGGGTTGCCAGCCGGTAAATGTGCCGCCAGATGAGCCGACGTTACCCTCATAGCTGCGATTCGATCGGCAGAAAGCCGAGGAACCAGATTCCCATTCGCTTGAGGCCGGATACGCCCGGTTCACCGTGCTCGGTTTCCGTCCCGGTGGGGGTGGTGTCGATCCAGACGATCCGGCGCTTGCCATTCGCGTCGGGACGCTCCTCGACGCGCCACGCGATCTGGTCGAGCTTCGGCGTGAGTCCATCGGCGACTTGCGCGGCGAGCGCGTCGCTCTGGCAAAAGACACCGATTTCCGTATTGAGCGTCACCGATCGCGGATCGAGATTCATCGAGCCGATAAAGATGCTGCTTCGATCGAAGACATAGGTCTTCGCATGCAAAGAGGCCTTCGACGACCCCAGCATTGTCTTCTTCTGCTTCGGATCTTCGGCCGCGGCGGGTTTCAGTTCGTACAGATGCACGCCGGCGTCCAGCAGATCCTTGCGATAGCGCTGATAGCCTGCGTGCACGGCGGCGACATCGGTGGCCGCGAGCGAGTTGGTCAGCACCGTCACGCGCACGCCGCGCCCGGTCTGCTTGCGCATCCACTCCACGCCCTTTTTGCCGGGCACGAAGTACGGCGAAATGATCAACATTTCCTTTGCAGGTTCGATCCGCAATGTCTCGAACTGGGACATCAGGTGTCCCTCAGGATCGTCCGGTGAGCGGGTGATTTTCGATGGATCGTCGTAGAGCAGCGTTGCCTTGCCCCATGAGAAATCGACCTCCTGCGTTTCGAGTGTCTCGGTATAGCGTTGTTTCACCCGCGTCACGTAGGGCGTGTCACGTTGCGATTCAATGAACGCAGCCAGTTTCGCGCGATAGGCGGGCAGCGCGTCCGCTTCAGCCTTGTGGCCGGTGAGATTCTCGATCGGGTAAGCCGCTTCCGAGTTCCAGAATTCGTCGAACGCTAGCGACACTTTGCGCACCACCGGGCCGTGCGTCAGCACGTCAAGGTCACCGAATGAAACGTCGTTGGAGGCGCCGAAATATTCATCGCCAATATTGCGCCCGCCGACAATCGCGGCCTCGTTGTCCGCAATCATCGCCTTGTTGTGCATGCGCCGGTTCACCCGGCCGAACTCGAGAGCGGTCCCCAGCGTCTTGAAGCGCCGGCTGGCGACCGGATTGAACAGGCGGATCTGCACGTTCGGATGCGACGCGAGCGCGAGCAGCACCTGGTCGTCCGCGCCGGTGCCGAGATCGTCCAGCAGCACGCGCACCCGCACGCCGCGATCCGCTGCCCGCAACACCGCAGCGGCCAGATGCCGGCCAGTCAGATCGTCGTGCCAGATGTAGTACTGAAGATCGAGCGTACGGTCCGCGGCGTCGGCGAGCACGATGCGCGTAAGCAAGGCGTCGACCCCGTCAGGCAACAGATGAAAAGCGCTGTCGTCCGGATGATTTTGCTTTGGTGGCGTAAAGGCCGCGCCAAGCCGGGTACTGGTGGAGGGCGCGATGGCATGCGTCGCGGTGCGGGCACTTTGTGGCGGCAAACTCGCGCAGGCGGACAGCAGCAACAGCAGGACAACGGCGAATAGGCGTCGACACTTCTTCATTCTTATGCTCTCAGTCAGTTCTAACGCTTCCCGCTCCCGGCCGATCAAAGCCGGCCTGGAAAAAACGCTTACACCCGATACGGGAATCCCCGCACCGGAGACTGTACAACGGATCGATCCGCTTGCCTGATCTCACTGTTGTGGGGCGTGTGGCTGACTCTTCGCAAAGCCGGCGCGCACAGCGGTTGCGCGCTTACATCGGCAACGATAAAAAGTGTTTCGTTGGTGCGGTTGCACGCATAGACGCATGCGGAAAGAAGATGTACGTTCTGAGAGCACCGTACGTCCTGTTCAGGCAGCGAGTCTTCGTGAAAAACAGGGCGCACACCAATCACTACCGCTTCGAGGAGCAGGACGATGGCAATAGACGCCATAGCGTTTGAAGTCATTCACGACATCGAGAGCTTTCGCGCGCTTCAACCCGAATGGGACGATCTCTGGCACCGTGCGAACGGCGAGTATTTTCAGTCCTTCGCGTACTGCGACAGCAGCCTCGAAGCGGAAAAGGGCACGGGTGTCCGGCACCAACTCCATGTTGTCGTCGGGCGGCGTCAGGGCAGGCTGGTCGTGCTGTGGCCCTGGCAGACCTTCTGGAGAAGCTGCTGGAAATATGCCACGCCGCTGACGCCGGCGAACCGCTCGCCCAGCGATATTCTGGTTGCCCCGGAGCACGACGTTGATGAGATCGTGGAGTCCGCGTGGCGGGCCGCCAAAAAAGCGACCCGCGCCGACGTTTTCGAGCTATGGCGAGTCCGCTCCGATTCACCGCTTTTGCGTTGCATGACACGTGAGGCGTGGATCCGGCGCGCGAGCGAAGAGCCAACGCCGTACGCCGTCATGCGCGATCAGCAGGACTGGGAAGCGTTTTGCCGTTCGCGGCCCGGTCGAAAGAGCACCCGGCCACAGTTCATCGACCGGCGGCTGAGAAAACATGGCAGCGTCAAGATTGAGATTGTCGACGCAGCCGATAGCCGCCTTCCTGCACTCATCGACTGGTTTGTCCTGCACAAGCGCGAATGGGCACAGCACAAAGACATCGAGAGTCAGTGGACCTTTTCGGAAGTGAGCCGCAAGTTCTGGAATAACCTGCTCGCGAACGTTTCGTACGAGACGCAGGCGTTCCGCGTATTCGTGCTGACGCTCGATGACGTGACGGTGGCCGTGAACATTGTTGCCGTGCGAGCCACGTGCGCCTATCTCGTCGCGCATACCTACGATCTGGCCCATTCCAAAGTTGCGCCCAGCACGGTGCTGATCGACGATTGCGTGAAGTGGGCATTCGATAACCGACTCGATTTCGACTTCGGCCCGGGCGATCAACAATATAAATCGTTCTGGACCGCGGGCGGCACGTACACGACGTCATCGTTCCTCGCGATTTCGACGTGGTGGGGACGTGCCGGCTACGAAGCGAAAATGGCAATCAAGCGCTTGCGTGCAAGGCCAGTGCGGAAGGCGGAGGATCAGCAAGCGCCGGCAGGCATCCCGGCAAATGCGACGTCAGAACTGAACTGATTGAATTGAACTGAAGGAGTAAGCAGAGCGCGCAGACCGCGCGCTCTGCGCACAGCGCGGCATCTCAACGATGCCGCGTCTTTTCGGCTGTGGACGGCGTGATAACCGATTGATGTCCCATGATCAGCCAACGCGGTGTCCTGAAGCGGACAATGCTGGAATAGAGCCAGAGATAGGTGGCAACAAACGCGAGAGCAGCGCCAGCGAGTACGAGCGGGCTTTGCCAGAACAGCGTGGCGGGAACAATCCCGATCAGCGTGAGCAACCACAGGTAAGGCGAGGTCTGTGCATTTCCGCGTCCGCGCACGTGCGGCTGTCCGGGTTCGACGCCGCGTCTGGCGATCCGTTTGAAGATGAGCGTGTGCAGATGCAGTCCGTCCGGCTGACTGGCCGGACGGCCCTTGAGGATGCGCCGCCGGTAGATCGTAAACACCGTTTCGAACAGCGGATAAATCGCCACCACCACGGCGTACCAGGCGCACACATTCGGATGCCTCGAAATCAGCACCACCAGCAATTCAGCCATCACGAAGCCTGAAAAATACGCGCCGCCGTCTCCGAGAAAAATGGATGCGACCGGGTAGTTCCAGATCACGAAGCCGAGGATCGCGCCCACCATGGTCAGCGCAACGCTCATGACGAACCAGTCACCGACATCGTGAGCAACATACCCAATCGAGCCGAAGATCAGGATCGAGGTCACGGAGGCGAGGCCGTTCATCCCGTCCACGATATTCATGGCGTTGGTGAGCCCGGCGACGATCAGCACCGTGAGCCCCATCGCAATCGGTAGGACATTCAGCGCCCGATCGATGAGCGGTAGATCCACCCGCACAAGAACGGCCTCCAGCAGAAATGCGCCAAGCAGGGCGCCGGCCATCGCGGAGAGCAGGCGCATGCGCGGGCTGACGCGCTTGGTCAGATCCTCGAGCAGGCCGCTACCGAACGCCGGGGCGGCCGCAGCCAGCAGCAGCATGGTTTCGTCGCGTGGATTACTTCCGAACAGCGCGCCAATCATGCAGGTAGCGCACGTCGCGCAAAAAAGACCGGCACCGCCAACGCGCGGCACGGCGTGCGCGTGATTCTTTTGCACGCCGTTGAGATCGTAGTCCATCGAAAGCTTGCCGAAGACACCGGCATAGCGAACGATCAGCATGGTGACGAGGAAGGAACTAATAAAGCTTAGCGTAAGATTAAGCATGGTATCCAGCTCTGCGGCTCAGCGGTGGGTAGACATTCCGAACGTTTCGTATTAACGGGGATACGTTTATCGTCCGCCTGTGCGTTTAGGTCGAGTTTAGGTCATTTGGGATTTGGATCGGGTCGTCTCAGTCTTTCTAATGGGTTGAATCAACGGTGTGTCTCCGGCCGTCTTTATCATAGGCAAAAAAACGCTCCCTTCAAGACGATTCGCGCCGCCGTTTGCCCTGGTTTGAGCGGGTCCGCACACTCGCAGCACAATGCCCCGGAAATCCGCGCTGAAACACGGTGAAGACCCGCCGCTAGCACAGTTCTCCGTGTTCCGGGACGCGCCAATGTGTGGCACCCCACATAAGCCGATTGATTTTAATTTCGAGTGCGCCGGTTGACTCGATCTGTTTAGAATGACCCTCAATCTTATGGCTTTGATTATGTTAGGATTGCTTCATGTCATACGAAATGACGCATTTTTTCTTATAGGGTATGGCCGGATATTTTATGTCTGGCTTATTGGGGGAATATTAGTCCGTATTTCGAGGTAAGCCATCGAAAAGTGACCGGTGTTAATTGGATCACTCGCGCTGGACGGAACGGACATGCACCTCGCCGGGGACTCTGGATATGCTTGCTACTGAAAGGCAGCGTGATTTTGCTGGTCGGCCATGAGCAGAAAATCGACATCCGCACAGGATTCGGTTGGGCGGGGCGCCCCCCGCTCGAGGGGACGCCGTCGCTTTATCCAGACGCTCCCTTTGCTCGCGCTGACTTCGACTGAAGCTGCGCAGCCCGCGTACGCGTCCAGTTCGCCCGCCAACGCGGTTGTCACGGACAAGTCGTTCGGCGTAAAGGGGGATGGGCTCTCCAACGACCGGGCGAGCTTGCAGACAGCGATCGACCAGTCGCTCGGCAAGACGCTGTTGATCACCGGCAATTGCCGGATCGACGTACGGGGCCTGTATCTGCGAAGCGGCAGCCGGGTGCGGTTTGCGCCGGGTGCCTCGATCAAGCTTCTCCCGCACAACGAAGCTTTCTATCAGATCTTTCGCGTCTGGGACATCCAGGATGTCGTGCTCGAACACGCGACACTCGACGGCAGCAAGGAACTGAATACCGCGCCGAACGATCCGCGCATTAACGGCTACGGCATGGGTGTTTCCATTGCGGGCAGCTCGAACATCACGCTCGTTTCACCCGTCACGACCGGATGCTGGGGGGACGGCATCTACATCGCCAATAGCTACACGCGCAAGAACCAATGGTCTAACGGCATCCGGGTGCTCGATCATCACGCTTCCCGCTGCCGCAGGCAGGGCGTGTCGATCATCAGCGGCGCCAACATCGTGTTCGAGCGCCCTGTCTGGGAGAACATTGGCGGCACGCTGCCGTCCGCGGGACTGGATATCGAACCGAACAGCAACCTCGACATCCTGCGCAACATCCGCATTGTCAGCCCGACCACCCGCAACTGCCGCACCGGCATTCTGATGTACCTGCAAATGCTTGTCGGGCCGAGGCCGCAGGACATTCAGATCGAAATAACAAACCATCGCGACGAATCCTCAGCGGTTGCCCCACTGAATATCTCGGGGCTCGAACTGAAGGGCAACGTCGTAAAAGGGCGCATCGTCATCAATTCACCCACCTGGGTGAGTCCGCGCATCGCAACGCTAAGAAGCGAGAACTACGACCGGGCAAGCGGGCCCGAGATCGTCGTGAGCAATCAGCGAATCATTCCCTAGCATCGATGTCACCGGGATGACGGAAGTCATCCATGCGTCGCACCGATCTGCGCTATGACGGAAAAACACTAGCTTTGTGTGATGCCAAAGCGCCGGTAAACGGTTAAGCCGGCGAATCAAATGCTTGTGTGCCTTCCCGTACATACCGTCCGCATACGCCACTGATACGGTTAGGTATCCGTGGGCCAGGTGTGATGTCCATCCACGGTGCAATCTGCAAGTGCGAGTTCGACATCCGATGCCGGATGCGCGCGACGCCACGACGCGACAGATTGGCTTCGGGGAAATCACGCGACAAGTGCAGCCAGAATAGATCTTAGCGAGACGCTCATGAGACAGGCTTCATTGGTGGAAGCAGGCAGCGACCGGACCGAGCAGGCGGGTTTTGCATCGATTATCGATGCGCTCATCGAATACCGCGTGATGATTATTGTCACGACGGTCTTCATGATGCTGGTCGGCGCGAGCTATGCGTTTTTAAGCCCCTCGGTCTACGAGGCGAGTGTCCTCATCAAGGTTGAGGACTCGACCGGCGCGCCACCCCGAGGGGACGGCAACGACCTGTTGAATAACATCTCCCCGGGCTTCGACGAAAAGTCTTCTGCTGAAGGCGAAATCCAGGTGATCGGCTCAAGGCTGATCATCTCGCGTGCGGTTGACGCGCTGCGTCTTTACGTCGACGCGAAGCCGCATTACCTGCCCGTTATCGGCGCGTGGATCGCACGCCGCGGCGACGGCCTCTCCGAACCCGGGCTGTTGGGAATGGGCGGCTACGTGTGGGGGAGCGAGTCGATCAAGGTCTCCTCGTTCGACGTACCGGATAAATATCTGGGTCAGGCCTACACGCTCAAGGCATTGACGAAGGGGCAGTATTCGTTGAGCGGGCCCGGACTTCCGGAACAGGGCGCGATCGGCACTGCGGGCGGCATCGTGCGCTTCGAGACGACTCGTGGCCCGATCACGCTGCTTGTCAATTCGTTTGAAGGACGCCCCGGCGCCACCTTCGACGTCACGCGCGAATCGCGGCAACTGACCGTCGACCGCCTGCAGAAGAGCGTGAAGATCAAGGAACAGGGCGCGAAGTCGAGCGTGCTGAAGGTCTCGCTTGAAAACACCGATGCCATCCGTGCTACGGCGGCGATCAACGAGATCGGCCACCAGTACGAGCAATGGAATGCGGCACGCAAGGCGGTGATCGCCAAGAACTCGCTCGAATATCTGCAAAGCCAGCTGCCGACCATGGCGCGCCAGGTCAGGGACGCGGAAGACGCGTACAACACCTATCGCAACAGCCACGCGTTGCTCGACATGAACGAAGAAGCGCGCCTGCTGCTGCAGCGCAGCGCCGACGCGACCACGCAGATGATCGATCTGAAGCGCAGGCGCGACACGTTGATGGCGACGTTCTCGGCGAGCTATCCGGCTGTCACGGCGCTCGACAAGCAGATCGCCTCCGCACAGAGCTACCTCTCCGATCTGGGCCGCGAAGTCAAATCGATGCCGACCGAGCAGCAGGGCGCGATGCGTCTCATGCGCGATGTGCGGGTCAACACCGATCTCTATACGTCGCTGCGCAATAACATCGAGCAGTTGCGCGTGATTCAGGCCGGCAAGGCCGGGTCCGCCCAGCTGATCGACACGGCGGACGTGCCGGAGACGCCGGTCAAGCCCGTCAAGTGGCTCGTGATGCTGGTGTCGACCGTGTTCGGGTTGCTGTGCGGTATCGGGCTCGCGATCGCACGCGACTACGTATTCCGCGGCATTACGGATACGAAGGAGATCGAATCACGCGTGGGGCTGAATGTATTCGCGACGATTCCGCTGAGCGAAAAGCAGCAACTCCTCGAACGCAAGATGAAGGAAAAGACGGGTGAAAACCTGCTGCTTGCCTCGCTGTATCCGAAGGATCCGTCCGTCGAGGGGCTGCGCATTCTGCGCTCGGCGTTGCAATTCGCGTTGATCAGCGCGCGCAATAACATCGTGATCCTCGCAGGGCCGCTGCCCGGAATCGGCAAGTCGTTCCTGTCGGCCAACCTGTCAGCGATTCTGGCGGCAGGCGGCAAGCGCGTCCTGCTGATCGACGCCGACTTGCGCAAGGGGCATCTGCATCGCTATGTCGGCCTCGCTCCAGGACCGGGACTCGCCGACGTGCTGGCGGGCACCTGCGAACTCGACACCGCGATTGCAAAGAACGTGCTGCCGCGTCTTGACGTGCTGCAAACCGGCCCGTATCCGGCCGACCCGGCGGAACTGCTGATGTCGCCGGTCTACCGGAACATCGTGTCGACCGTCTCGGCGCGCTACGACATCGTGATGATCGACGCGCCTGCCGTGCTGGTGGTGTCGGACGCCGGGATCATGGCGCCTGTCGCGGGCTCGCTGTTCCTCGTCGCGCGCTTTGCGGACACACGTACCGGAGAACTCGAGGAAGCCGTCAAACGTCTCGCGCAAACCGGTTCGCGAGTCAGCGGTGTACTGCTCAACGGCACCAATATGCACACCGTGGACTACGCGCTCGCGCGCCGTTATGGCAGCAGGGCCTATGTCGCATACGACTACGACGCGCAGCACAAGTAGTCGTCAGCGGCCATCCACACTCGAATGGCGCGGGATCTGAACCCGCGCCCTCAGCATCGGTTGTTCATGGGGAGATTGGGTTATGCGTGAGTCACACGAACTAAGCCTTGCAGTTGTCGGCCTTGGATACGTCGGCCTGCCTTTGGCGGTGGAGTTCAGCAAGCACCGTCCGGTCGTCGGCTTCGACATTAATCGCGCGCGCATCTCAGCGTTGCGCGAAGGGCGCGATACGACGCTCGAAGTCAGCGAGGAAGAACTGACGGCGGCGACGGGGATGAGCTACACGTCGGATATCGAAGATCTCAGGGGTTGCAATGTTTTCATTGCAACGGTGCCGACACCGATCGACCGCTTCAAGCGCCCGGACCTCGGGCCGCTGATTCGCGCGAGTGAAACGATCGGCGCGGTGCTCAAGCCGGGCGACATCGTGATCTACGAGTCGACGGTTTATCCGGGAGCGACCGAGGACGATTGCGTGCCGGTGCTCGAGCGCGTGTCGGGTCTGAAGTACAACGTGGACTTCTTCGCCGGCTACAGCCCTGAGCGGATCAACCCCGGCGACAAGCTGCACCGTGTCACCGACATTCGCAAGATTACGTCGGGTTCGAACCCGGAAATTGCGGAAGTGGTCGATGCGCTTTACTGCGAGATCATCACGGCGGGCACGCACAAGGCGAGCAGCATTCGTGTCGCCGAGGCCGCCAAAGTCATTGAGAACACCCAGCGCGATCTGAACATCGCGCTCGTCAACGAGCTCTCGATTATTTTCAACAAGCTCGGGCTCGACACCGAAGCGGTGCTGCTGGCAGCCGGTACGAAATGGAACTTTCTGCCGTTCCGGCCCGGGCTGGTCGGCGGCCATTGTATCGGCGTCGATCCGTATTACCTGACACACATGGCGCAGTCGATCGGCTATCACCCGGAGATCATTCTCGCCGGGCGGCGTCTGAACGACAGCATGGGTGAGTATGTCGTCTCGCAACTGATCAAGGCCCTGACGCGTTCCGATATCCATATTCCCGGTGCGCGGGTGCTGGTGCTCGGCCTGTCGTTCAAGGAGAACTGCCCGGACCTGCGCAATACGCGCGTCGTCGATATCGTTGCGGGCCTGAAGAGCTATGGCGTGCAGGTGGACATCTACGATCCGTGGGTATCCAAGGAAGAGGCGCATCACGAGTACGGGCTCGATCCGATCGACGAACCGGCCAAGGGCGTGTACGACGCGACCATCGTTGCCGTCGCGCATCGCCAGTTCGCGGAGTTGGGCGCCGAGGGATTGCGCGCGTTCGGCAAAGCTCAGCATGTGCTGTACGACCTGAAATATGTGCTGCCGGCAGAGTCGAGTGATTTACGTCTCTAGCAATCACGGGGCCGACCGGCCATCGACGTTGAAACAAAATCGTCATTGCTAGGGGACTTGGATGTCAAATCGCTATGAACGCTTACGACGTGAGCTAGTCGAGCATCCGCAGACATGGCTCGTGACCGGCGTCGCAGGCTTTATCGGCTCGAATCTGCTCGAGACGTTGCTCAAGCTCGACCAGCGTGTGGTGGGGTTGGACAACTTCGCGACCGGCCACCGCCGCAATCTCGACGAAGTACGCTCGCTCGTCAGCGCCGCGCAATGGCAGCGCTTCCGCTTCATGGAAGGCGATATCCGCAATCTCGCGGATTGCGCGGCCGCGGCGAAGGATGTCGATCACGTGCTGCACGAGGCGGCGCTCGGCTCGGTGCCGCGTTCGGTGCAGAATCCCATCGCGACGCACGAGGTCAATATCAGCGGCTTTCTCAACATGCTGGTAGCGGCGCGCGACGCGCAGGTGAAAAGCTTCACCTACGCGGCCTCGAGCTCGACGTACGGCGACCATCCAGGCCTGCCGAAAGTCGAAGATCGCATCGGGCAACCGTTGTCGCCATATGCAGTGACCAAGTACGCCAACGAGTTGTACGCGTCGGTGTTCGCGCGCAACTACGGCTTGCGGACCGTCGGCCTGCGCTATTTCAACGTGTTCGGCCAGCGTCAGGATCCGGACGGCGCGTATGCGGCCGTCATTCCCCGCTGGACTGCCGCGCTGATCAACGGCGAAGAGGTGGTCATCAATGGCGACGGCGAGACCAGCCGCGATTTCTGTTTCGTCGACAACGCCGTGCAGGCGAATCTGCTTGCCGCCTGTGCCGAAGACGCGAGCCGCGATCAGGTCTACAACGTGGCCGTCGGCGACCGCACGACGCTCAATCAACTGTACGCCTACCTGAAGGCAACGCTCGCGAGCCATGGGCTCGCGTTGCACGCGGATCAACCGGTGTATGGACCGATGCGTGCCGGCGATATCCGGCATTCACAGGCGAATGTCGAGAAAGCCGAGCGGCTGCTCGGCTACGAACAGCGCATCCCGCTTCTGCAGGGGCTTACCGTGGCGATGCCGTGGTATGTGCGCTTTATCGCGGAGCGTGGCCGGTCGGGCGACGCCCCGCACAACCTCGCTACCGGTGTGCGCGCGGCGGGGGGGGTGAGCGCGTGATGCCCCAACTCGGCGCGTGGCGAAGTAAGCTCCCGCAGATTCACCCCGATCATTTGCGTATCGCCCGAGGGGCTATGCGCATCTCGTTTTTCGTGCTCGCCGGGCGCTGCGCAGGTGCATTCAAGGAAATGGCGATCGCCTATCGCTACGGCACGGGCGGGGTCGTCGACGCCTACCAGTTGACGATGGCGCTGGTGAGCTGGCTGCCGGTCGCCTTCGCGACGGTGTTCGGCATCGTGCTGGTGCCGGTCTTCGTCGATCTGCGCCAGCAGTCGATCGACGATCAGGCGCGCTTTCTCGGCGAACTCGAAGCATGGGCGATCGTGGTGGGCGCGACGTTTAGCCTGCTGCTCTATTTGTGCTGGCCGCTCGCGCTGCATCTGATCGCCGGTAACCTGTCGCCCGCCACTCAGGAAATCTGCCACAAGATGATCGTGATGATGGCGCCGATCGGCATCTTCATGCTCGCGTCATGCGGATACGCCTCGCGGCTGCAATCGCGTGAGCGCCATATCAACACGCTGCTCGACGGTCTGCCGGCCTGTCTCGTACTGATCTTCGTATTGTTGGCGAACGACCGTACCTCCATGCTGCCGCTCGTGTTCGGCACGATCGGCGGGATCGTCCTGCAGACGCTCGCGGTGCGGAGGTTCTCGGTCCGCATCGATCCGATCCGTTTCAAGTTCCGGCTGACCCTCAAAGCTCCCCAGTGGCCGCGGGTTTTCCGTGCCGTGCGGGTGCTGATGCTCGGCCAGCTGGTGATGTGCTGCACGCCGGTGCTCGATCAGTTCTTCGTTGCGGGTTTCGGCGACGGCGCAATCGCAACGCTCGGCTACACCAACCGCGTGCTGTCACTGCTGCTCAGCATGGGTGCGCTCGCCATCAGTCAGGCGACGCTGCCGATTCTTTCCGACATCATCGCTAGCGGCGACTCGGTACGCGCCCGGCACACCGCATTGAAGTGGACCATGCTGATGTTTCTGCTCGGCACGGTCTGCGCGGTGGTGTCGTGGCTGCTGGCGCCGCATATCGTCGGGCTGCTGTTTCAGCGTGGCGCGTTCACCGCGCGGGACACCGTGGCTGTTGCGGACCTGTTCCGGTGGGGCCAGTTGCAACTGCCGTTCTATTTTTCGAGCCTCGTGTTGTTGACGCTCTTCGCGAGCGCCGGGCGTTACAAGGAAATGGCCGTCATTGCGCTGGTGAGTTTTATCGTCAAGGTAGTCGCCAACGTGGGCATGACGCACTGGATCGGCGTGCCGGGCATTCTCGCCGGCACGGCACTGATGCACGCAACCACGCTCATCTGCTACGTCTTCTATACCAGTGGACGTTCGGCGGGCAAACCGGCGGCGGACCGCACATGAATATCGTCATGCTGGTGAGCTCGATGGGCAGCGGCGGTGCGGAGCGCGTCGCGTCGACACTCGTCAACGCCTGGGCGAAGCGGGGCGACACGGTGACGCTGGTGATCACGTACAGTGGACGCGGCACCTGTTTCTACCCGCTTGCGGACAACGTCCGTTTGATCTATCTGGCCGATCTCGCCGGCCGGAACCGGCGTGGACTGCGCGGCTACGCGGCACGTTTCGCCGCGTTGCGCGCGTTCATTCGCGGCAGCAGCCCGGACGTGGTCGTGTCCTTTCTGACGAACGTAAACGTGACGGCGATCCTGGCGTCTCGCGGGCTGCATGTGCCGGTGATCGCCTGCGAACACAACGATCCGTCTGCCGATGGGCGCTCGCGTTTCTGGCGGATGGCCTGTCGTCTGGTCTACCCGCATGCGAGCCTCGTCACCCTGTTGACGGACAACGTGGTGGCGCCGTTCAGGCAAATGGTGCCGCGCATGCCGCGGCTCGCCGTGATGCCCAATCCGTTGCCCGACGAACTGTTCGAACAGCCGCGCGTGCACACGCCGGCCAATAGCCGCAAGCGGCTGATTTCGGTTGGCCGGCTGCACGAGCAGAAACAGTATGACGTGCTGATCGCCGCGTTCGCGGCGCTCGCCGATGCGTTTCGCGATTGGGATCTGTGGATCTGGGGCGACGGGCCAGAGCGCGCGAAGCTGGAGGCACAGATCAAGGACGCGGGTCTCGGCGCGCGCGTCTTCCTGCCCGGCAAGACAGCGTCGCCCTGGACGGAGATGGCAGGCGCGGAGATCTTCGCACTCTCATCGCGCTTCGAGGGCTTGCCGATGGCCTTGATGGAAGCGATGGGACTCGGCGTCGCCGCGATCGCCTTCGATTGCCGCAGCGGCCCGCGCGAGCTGACGCGCGATGG
This sequence comes from Paraburkholderia fungorum, assembly GCF_046027215.1. GTDB lineage: Bacteria > Pseudomonadota > Gammaproteobacteria > Burkholderiales > Burkholderiaceae > Paraburkholderia > Paraburkholderia fungorum_D. Next base: position 992,342 of record NZ_JAQQEN010000002.1, read on the forward strand.
CAGCGACGGCGTTCTGATCCCGCCAGGTGACGTGGAAGCGATGGTGCGGGGCTTGCGCCAGCTCATCGCCGACGACGCCTTGCGCGCCGAACTCGGCCGCAAGGCGGCACATTCCATCCGCGAACGCTATTCAGTGCAGGCGGTGCTCACCCTTTGGGACGCGCTGTTCGCACGAGTCGGAGCAAGCGCGGCGCCGCCCGCCACACGGCGTCCCGGCGCGGCCATGCGATCGAAGCTGGAGCTGCGCGAACCGGTGGTTGAAAACAGCCGGCGCGTCAACGAGGAGCCAACATGAGCAAGGTCATTCTGTTCGCCAATACCGACTGGTATCTGTACAACTTCCGGCTGTCGCTCGCGCGCGAACTGCGTGAACTCGGGCACGAAGTCGTTCTGCTGTCGCCGCCGGGAGAGTACGGGCCGCTGCTGCGCGAGCTGGGCTTTCGATGGGAACCCTTGCCGATGGTGCGGCGCAGTCTCAATCCTTTGCGTGAGTTGACGCTGGTGATGTGGCTGGCGGGTTTTCTGCGGCGCGAGCGGCCCGATCTCGTACATGGGTTCACGATCAAGTGCGCGGTTTACGGCTCGTTGTCGGCGCGGCTGGCCGGTGTCGCCGCGCGCGTCAGCGCGGTGGCGGGCATGGGTTACGTCTTCAGCAGCCGCGATCTGAAGGCCATGCTGTTGCGGCCGGTGGTGCGTCTGGTGATGCGCCTTGCCATGAGCGGTAAAGGCAGCATGGTGATTCTGCAGAATCCCGACGATCTCGCGCTATTTCGCAAAGCGAATATCGTCGACGAATACGCGATACGTGTGATCAAGGGCTCGGGCGTGAATGTGAGCCGCTTCAGTGCGAGGCCGGAAGCGACCGGGCAGGAGAACGCGCAGCCGTTGCGGGTGGTCCTCGCCGGCAGAATGCTGTGGGACAAGGGCATTGCGGAATACGTGGAAGCCGCGCGCATCCTGAAGGGCGAAGGCCGCACCGTGCGCTGTATTCTCGCGGGAACACCGGACCCGGGCAATCCGGCTGCCGTCGACGAGGCGCTGATTCATGGCTGGATCAAGGAAGGTCTTGTCGAATGGCTCGGACATGTGAGCGACATGCCGAAGCTTTTCGCGCAAACGGATGTGGCTGTGCTGCCGAGTTACCGCGAAGGCTTGCCCAAATCGATGATTGAAGCAGCCGCCTGCGCGTTGCCGCTGATCATCACGGATGCACCGGGATGCCGCGAAGTGGTGAGCATCCATGGCGTCGAGGGGCTGATCGTGCCGGTTCGCGACGGCCGCGCACTCGCCGACGCAATCCGCCTGCTCGATGACGACCGCGCGCTCTGCCGCACGCTTGGGCTGGCCGCACGGCAAAAGGCGCTGCGCGAATTCGACGAACGCATCGTGATCGAACGCACCCTCGCGGTTTATCGCGAAGTGCTGACGCCCGCATTGGAACCCAGTTCTACACAACGGGAAATCGCTCCGTGAAGATCGTTCACATCATTACGGATCTGGCCTTCGGCGGTGCAGAGATGCTGCTGGTAGGCCTGATCCGAACCTCACAGCGCGACGGCCTGGAGCATGTCGTCATTTCACTGTCGGCGGAGGCGCCGCTTGCCGAGCGCCTGGTCTCGCTGGGCGTGCAGGTACGCATTCTCGGCATGGGACGCAGCGCGCCGAGCGCGCGGCTTTTCCGGCAACTGGTTCAATGGCTGGACGAGCTCGAACCCGACGTCGTGCAGACATGGATGTATCACGCCGACCTGCTGGGCGGCACCGCGACTTACGCCGCGCAGGCGCTGCGCCGGCTGCGCGGCGGGCATGCGAAGCGGCCCGCGCTCGTCTGGGGCATTCACCACACCGATCTGCGTTTAACCGGCAGCAGCCAGATTACGCGCTGGGTCGCGAGAGCCTGTGCGCTGATGTCCTCGCGGGTGCCCGACGTGATTGTCTGCTGTGCCGAAGCCGCGAAGTCGTCGCATCGTCTGGGCGGTTACTGCGGCGGACGCATGAAGGTGATTCACAACGGCATCGACCTCAACCGCTACCGTGCCAGTTCGGACGCGCGCGAGAATTTGCGCCGCTCGCTCGGCATCGATGCGTTTGCACCGGTGGTCGGAATCGTCGGCCGGTATCATCCGGTGAAAGACCACGCCACCTTCGCCGCCGCGATGCGAGTCGTACTCGACGCGAGGCCGCAGTGCCGTTTCGTGATGATGGGTCAGGGGCTTGAACCGGGCAACGCCGAGCTGGTGGCACTGCTCGATGCCACGCAGACACGTCACGCATGCCATCTGCTCGGCCCGCAGCCGGAACTGCAGACGCTGCTGGGAGGACTGGACGTATTCTGTCTGTCGTCGAAGAGCGAGGGCTTGCCGATGGTCATCGGCGAGGCGATGGCGTGCGAAGTGCCGTGCGTCGCAACGGATGTTGGCGACACCGCGCTATTGATCGGTTCGACCGGGCGCGTCGTGCCGCCGGAAGATCCAACCGCGCTCGGACGCGCGTTGATTGCGATGCTCAGCCTGCCCCACAGCGAGCGGGCCGCTCTCGGGCAAGCCGCAAGAAGCCGCATCCAGAACCTGTTCTCGATGGAAGCGAGCTGGCGCCGTTATGAAGAGACCTACGTGCAGACTCTGGTGAAACTCGAAAGACCAGCGGCTTGATGGGGCAGCTTGAAGCGTGGTGTTTCCCGCGGCTGGCAGCGGGTTACACCAGTCGACCAACGCAAATCGACCAACGCATCCAGGCGCACGGGAAAGAAATCCGGTGCGCTCATGAATGGTAGTCGCGTACTCCCGGACGATGGGCCACTTCCATCTTGAACCCGGGAGTTCCGCAGTCTCTATTGACGCTTGCTGCTACACCGCGGCCGGCTTCGCCTTCGCCTTCGCAACAATCCCAATACTGAAGCAGAGCCAGCAGGGAAGAAGCGCTAGCGGATGACCCGAGACTGAGACCACGTCGAAGTGCTTGCCGATCTGCCGTGTCAGCGCGGCATAGTCGAAGCCCTTGTGTTCATTGCGTTCGACACGATGCATTCTGCCCAGCGTTGCGTTCACCACCTCGGAGAGCGAATAAGCATGGGCGTCCTTGCTCAGCAGCTTCTTGAGCGTCCATTTGATCAGGAACACGAGTCCCTTTTCGTTCGGCACGGTAATGAAGAAATAGCCGTCAAGATGACGCGAAATTTTTTCAAGGTAGCCATCCACGAGTTCGGGTGGCACGTGTTCGAGCGTTTCCATCGCCACAGCAACATCGAAGCGGTCTTTTCCAGTCAACGCCATGTCTTCGGGAACGCGCGCTTCCTGAAAGGTGTAGTTCTTGCGCATTTTCCATTTCTTCACCGCCATGTCGAGACCGCCTTCCCAGTTGGCGTCGAAGCCGGCATAGCGAACCGGTACAGTAGGAAGGAATTCGATCAGCTTGCCGTCGAAGCATCCGAGTTCAAGAAATGAGCGGGCCGGAGTGCGCAGTTTGCCCACTTCCGAAGAAACCCATTTGAATCGCGCAAGGTGAAAGCGTCCCCGCAGCGATCCTGAGAACAAACGCTCGTTGTAACTGACTCCATCTGACAGGCTTTTCATATGAACCCTCGGTGTTGCGGTTTTCGGGAACGACCTGATTTAGGACACGATCTTGCCGCGTCATCTCGCTCGTGGCATGGGCTGCTCGAATCGGTTGTCTGCGTCATCGTCCTGCACGACGGTACGGCGTGACCACTCCGGTAGTCGCATCATCAATGGAAGCAGGCCGAAATAAAGCACCGGAAATGCGTACGACAGCTTCGAGCTAAGGAGTACGGCAAAGAAAAGCAGGCTGCTGACGTCTTTGCGCATTCTGATGAACATCGCCGCCGGAATGACGAGCCCCGCCAACCCAAAGCGCACGACAAAGTAATGCAGCAGGCCGGCATCGTTCAGGGACGCAACCTGGAAGTCGCCGCCCGGATTGGCCGAGTGATAGAGCGATTCTTCCAGCGTAAAAGGTCCGTAGCCAAACAGAAGATCCCAGCCATTGCGAGTGTGGTAAATGTAATCGAGCAGCGAAAGCCGTATCCCGGAAGACTCGTCCATCTTCATCATGAAGTTGCCGAAGTACGCGCTCAGGAGGGCCGGAGCGGCCAGCACGAAAACACCACAAATGACCGCGCCCCAGATCTGCACGGATTTTTTCTGCATCAGCAGCACGGCGAACATCAGGACGAGACACTGTATGGTCGCGGCCGTCGACTGCGTAATCAGCATGGCGGCGATTGTCAGGAGAAGCGGCCATAGATTTGCCTGACGTCCCCGCGCACGGCAAAGCAGTACATAGCCGATCGCCATTGAGCCTACCGCTGCGCTGAACGTCGAGGGTTCCACGTAGAGGCCGGTGGGGCGAAACGCGAACACGGGATTCAGATTCTCGTAGTTGTGGAACCGCGAAGCTTCGCCCGTTACAGGTTCGACGAAATCGATATACGTGTTCGTGACAACGAGCCAGACCGTCTGCATGAGCAGGATCAGATCGTTGACGACGATCAGCACGGCAAGTACAAAGGTGAATTCGGTCGGGCGCCTGACGATGAGCGCACCGAGGCACATGATGAAACAGGCGATGAGCACCAGGAACAGATAGTTGTTGAACGCGGATTTTTCCAGCTCCGGCGCGCCGTTCGGTGGCGGAAAGAACAGGAAATAGAGGAAAAACACCGTGATGACAATGAGCGCTGCCACCACCCGCAGCATGTTGGAGCGTTTGAGCAACTCCCTGCGTATATCAGGCAGGCATAGACAGTACGCGCAAAGCAACACGATCCCGGCCATCTGCACATAGGCGCCATGACTCACCAATGAGGAGAGCAACAGCGCAACCAACAGAAAGCTCAAGCGGAGAAATGATGTCATGGACAGTCGGGCTTTCGCATGCCGGCCTCAAGAATTACAGGGGTGCCAGTTCGCGCTTACGCACCACCAGACCTCACGGCCGGCGCGCGTCGCGTCGAGCTTCGAAGCGCGCGTCTTGTCTTTATCTCGCGCGGTGCAACAAAACCCACGCTGAAGCTTCCTGCATGTCGCGCTAATCCACTGTTCGCGATCGCACACATATAGGGTATTGCCGCTACGGCCGCCTACCGGGCGCAGCATGGCTGTCCATGCGCCGTACGAACGCGGGGGGAGGGGGGCGCTGCGAAGGGCGAAAGAGGGCGCGCGATCCGTACTTAATTAGTAGGAGCGGCGGACGTCAGAAAAAAATGGGGAGGGGCGATGGAAGATAAACAGAACAACCTGATGCGCGCAGCGCTACAGCGCGGCACGCCATTGCTCAATGCCGACGATTGGGCTTTTCGCCTGTGAAGGCTTCTTCGCGGGCGATATGCCGGTTGGAACCATGCCTCGTGGCCGGCATGCGGCCGGGCCTGTGGCTACGCTTTGCCCGCGGGCGCAGGAAGAGCACGTCCAGCACGGCTAACAGTGACAACGCCAGCACGCCCAGAAAAACCACCGTGCCGACGACATTAAGCAAGTTCATATGCGGTTCCCTCAAATGGAAACACTACCTGTGACTGCCTGATTCGCATTCGGCCCCGAGCCCGTCATGCAGCGCGCAACGTGTGCGCACGGAATCAGACATATAAAGTCATGGTAGCACGCCTTATGTGGGGTATCGCGCACAAGTGGCTAGAAGAGCCCTTGCTTTCCGGCAGTGGAAAGGGTTTGTCGAAGCTCAGTTGCGTGCCACGATCAGCGCGACAGCCAACCGTGAACTAGCAGCCGTCATGCCCGACTGGCGCCGCGTGGCGGGCGCAGCCGGGCATCTGGCGTGGCAGAACAGTGCGACCGTTCGATTAACGGGTCGTGATGTTCGTCACTTCAACCTGCGGGCCGGTCATGTCCCATGCGGACAGACGGTAACCCGCCTTCGACTTCACGAAGGTCGGCGATGCGCTCGAGATGAGGCCGGAGACGGTATGGCCGTTCAGTTTCAAACCGCTCACGTAGAAGCCCGCATCGTTCGCGGCATTGTCGGTGTGGTTCGAAATGGCGATCTGCACGCTCTTCGCAACCGAACCCGGCAGGTTCGCCGCGTAGATGTTGATACCGAAGTGACAGTTCGTGCTCGTCGGACTCACGATCTTGATGTTCTGCAGAACGTCAGCGTTCGAATTCGGCTCGATATCGAGGCCTGCCGACGGCATCGTGCCCGAGCAGTTCTGCCACACCGGGCTCGTGAACGTGATGCCGTTGCCGCTGATGATGGTCGCGCCATTACGACGGACGCCATTCGAGAGGTGGTTCGCCACGTTGACGTTGCTCGTCACCGTCGCCGACGAGTGATACGAATTCGCGATGTAGATGCCGTCGCCCCACGTGTTGATCGTGGTCGGCGAAGTCAGCGTCACGTTCGACGCGCCGCAGATCGAGATGCCCATGCCGCCGCCGCCGCTGTTCGCGTTAGGCGTAGCCGAATTCAGTTCCTTGCTGCCGTCGATGTACGCGTTCTGGACCGTCACATTCTGCACGTCCCAAATCCGCATGACTTGATAGAACGTCGAATTGTGGGCCAGCAGCTTGATCGAGGCACCCGGCGCAAAGCGGATGTAGCTGTTGGTCACCAGAGCAACACCGGTCACGTCGATGCGGACCTGGCCGCTGATCAGCAGAATCTTGCCGACCGAGCCGTTGATCGCATTTTGCAGCGCGACGCGATCGTTGGTTTTGCCGTCAGCCTTCACGCCGAAGCTGGATGCGTTGACGATGGTAGTCGGGGTGGCCGCCGCGTTGGCTTCAGCGTTGGCGACCGCGCCAGGGGTGCCGACGCCGTCACTGCCGCCGCCGCAGCCGGCGAGCAGAGCCGAACCGGCCGTCATGGCGAGTCCCGTCAGGAAGGTGCGACGGGTGGCGATTTGATTGAGAGAAAGGTCGGAGTCGGTGTATCGCTTGATCAAAGAGGTCATTTATCTAAGCCCGCAGAGCGGGGCAGCTAGGCGAACAACGGTTCGCGGGATAAAAGCGGTCGATCGCGCGATGCGCAGATCGATACGAAGTCCACAGAAATCGCGGACGAGCAATAGCCTTGCGCAGAGCGCAATGTCCGTATTCAAGTACACGGGAACCGGACGGCCGGTGGCCTACAGATTGGTTGCGGCCCGATGAACGCCAGGGGGCGAACGATGAGCGCGAGAGGGGGACAGAAGGTTTTACCGATTTGACGTTTTGCGAATGATATCGGCCTGACGAAATGACTCAAGTGCGAATCGATGTCATTTCGTAACCAAGCGTAACCACCAGAATTGAGGTAGCACCTGGCCGTTTAGGGTCGCACCACGCGTGATTCCCCAGTGGTTAGGGAATCTGCGTATTTTTCATACGAAATTTCAAGGCCGTTTAAAGCGTTGAAAAAAAATTTCGATTTGGACGATTTTCACCGGATTCCATACGCCCAGTAGGGATACTAAACGTCTGATTAATCGGGGTAAACGCGATCGAATCTGGTGACTGTAAACAGTGATAAATCGTATGAATTGCGTCGCGCGGTCAAATTTTCGTCTTTTTTGATGGACCGCGGACGAACCTGTCAGGGCGACGACTTTTCCATAGTCGGCGTCTTCCATCCGTATTCCCGGATCGCGCGTTCGAGCGCGTTGGGGTCCCGTGCGTCGGGGAACGCAGGATTCGAAGTCGGCTGTTGCGGTGAAATACGCCCGCTTGCCTGAGTGGCGGGCGTGTCTTGAGGGGCTTTTTGAATGGTCCCGGTCGTCATGGTGGTGGGCTCTGCTTCCGCGGGTGCCCGCGCGACCGGGTTGTCAGGCACTTGTGGCGGAGGCGCTGGAGGCGCTTCGTCCGTGAGGGCCTGATCGTCGATTGCTGGCGGCGCCTGAGCTGGCACTAGCGCTGGAGCGGGAGCGGGAGCGGAAGTACTTGTAGTGTCACCGAGTTGGGCATCGATTTCGCGCAACGCCTTGGGATTCATGTAGGAGACGTCTGCGCCCGCATCGGTATTCGCGCCTGGTTCGGCACGGCTCACCGGCGTCAATTCCTCGGATGAATCGACGCTTCTGTGGGGCATGCTGTAAAGCAGATAGGTGAGACCGCATGCCATCCCAGCGACCACGCATGCAACCAGAATGGTCGTTTTGACGCTCAGGGTCCGCTTCAGCAGCGGGACCGGTGCAGGCGGTTGCCGGAAATAGCGTCCGTCTTCGTCGGGCGCCGCGGCATCCGGCGCGTGGCGCACAGGCCATGGCCCTTCAACCACGGTGAGTGGCGCCGGCTCGTGATCGATCTCGCCATCGTGCGCCGCATCAGGCGCAATGGCACGAAATGCGCCGCACTGACTGCAACTGCGTTCGTCGCGCTGCATCCGGTTGCCGCAGCGCTGACATTCGACAGAAAACATCGCAGCCGGAAACGAGAGATGCTTGCTCATACCCGGAACCTCGAATAGCGAACCCCGCCTTTACCTTCTATCCACGCACGTTCGTATCAGCGTCGCAAATCAGAACTCACACATTGCGAACCTGATCACCGTGTCATATCAGCCTCTCGCGTGAGTTTCCCCTGTTCGCTGGGCCCCGTCATCTTCTCGTGATCCCGCAGGCTTGCGTGTCAGCTTGCCATGTATTCGTGTTCGCAATGCATGAATTTTTTCACCGAGCGTCGATTGCCCAAACTCATGGGCATCCTTGCTGACAAACTCCTTCGCCCGAAGCGCAATACGGCCCCACGTGGTGATCGCGATCTGCGCGCTGGCCACAGGTATCGTGTTATTGCGACTCCAATAGGGCTTGAAACTTTCCGAGCCGACGCCGAAGTCGAAATCGAGGTGATGGTCGAAGGCCCACTTCACCATGTGTTCGACAACGAGTTGCCCAGGGCTGTACTTCGCATAGCGTTCATCGAAGCCGGTGATCAAGCCTTTGATCGACGATTTGCCGATGCCGACAATCGTGGTGGCGAGCGGTGCGTCGTTGAGCGTAATCAGATAGAGGCGCGCCGCCGGCTCGTCGGTCTGTCGATTGAGTAGCGAGACAAGAAAATTTCGGTAGCTCGACGAATAGAGCCACGCGCCCTGTTTGTCGACACGCGACGCCCATTCGCGCTTGCGGGAAAGGGTCCAGTCGACGAGCGCGGTGTTTTCTTCCGCGTCGGCCGGTGTAAGGAGACGCGCTTTTAGCGTGCCCTGTTTCGCCAGGCGCCTTTCCAGCGCACCGGGCTTCTTGCCGGACAGCGTGCCCAGCGCGCTGCAGAACGACGGCCAGTCAGTTTCGGCGCTGAGCAGTGCGATCGACGCGCTGCGCCGCTCCCCGAACCGGCGATGCCGTTCACTCAACGCAAAGCGGTAAAGGTCGGATTGCTCATGGAAATAGGGCATCCGTATCGCGTCGGCCCCGCAATGCCGGCACGCCGTCTCCCATGCGCGCTTTGCCAGCCCCGCGGGGTCGGCGCCCGGGTCGATCAGAATGCTCGTGTAGTCAGCCGCTTCGGGCCCCAGCAGACGCAGCACTCGCCACGCCGCGTGTCTGGACACGGCGAGCGGCCACACCATCACCAGGCGGCCATCCTTGCGGCCGACGATGCAGCGCAACTTGCTGCCGCGTGGCTGCGCGATATCCACCCAGCTCTGCCAGCACACTGCGAACGATTCGTGATACTGGCCGTTCGCTCTGGACCACAACTCTTCCCATTCCTTACCCAAGGCTCTAAAGCGCTGCGTGTCAGTGATAATCTCGACACGCGAATCTGCGTTGCGCATCCCGGTCTCCACTTCAAAACGCTGTTTTGGCGTGCGGCCTCTTGCGAATGCATCCGTCTTGTCTTGCAAGCGGCCAGAACTATCTATGTGAACTGCTGATTCCCGTCTAGTCAGCATCGTTAAGAATATGGATCGTCTCGTAGGTAAGCAACGTAAACTTCCTGCAACTATCAGCGCACAACGTTTGCATTGGGGCTAACCCGGGTCGTGAGAAGAAAAAAATGAGCTTTTATCTGGGGAAATGCCTGTGTTGGTTTCTGGCGAACAGGCAGGCCCCTCCAGGTGCTCGTCATTGTCATGAATTCTTCATGCGCCTCAGGCCAAGTAACTCAAGCGCATGATTCCATCACCCTTTTTAATCGATTGAAGGCAGAGAAGTTTTCATATCACCGTTTTCTGTTGTGTGTGGACAAACAGCCGCTGGTTATTAAATGAAAAAATACCTGACCGGAGCAGAGAAAATCCTGATTACTCTTTGATTACTCATACGATCCATCGTACAGCAATGAGTGCAGGGCGCGGCTAGCCAAACCATTTGCATTTGCGGGCTAGCCAATATATCCCATAAAGAAGATTTCGCGGTCTGCAGACGTATCCAAATCTTCTGCTGAGAAGGGCTTGGAGAAATGTGGGTTCGCGCACAGTTCTCGCCCAATAACGCGACGCTTTTACGAGTCGCAGGCTTATCGTGTACCTATTCGATGCGCGAATCGTCACAAGCGATTCCATGCGGCTGAACTACACTAGAACATTCTATAAATCAACCCACGCCAATATCTCCGAACAGAGGAGAATCTGAATGGCAACGAATAACTTTAACCGGCGTTCCTTTCTCAAAGGGTCCGCCTCCGCCGCTGCGCTGATGTCGCTGCCTGTACCCGCGTTCAGCGCGACAACTTTGCCTACGCGGGTCGAATGGCAGGTATTCAAAACGACGCCGCAGTATGCGTCGTTTCTGAATGCGGTGAAGTTGATGAAAGCGGTGACCGACGCGACCAAACCAACGTCGTGGGCCTACTGGGTGAACGTGCACCTCAACTACTGCCCGCACATGGTGCCGTACTTCCTCGCATGGCACAGAGGCTACCTGTACTACTTCGAACAGCAGTTGCGAACGGTGTCGGGAGACGCCTTGCTCACGCTGCCGTACTGGGATTACTACACGCATCCGATCATGCCGAGCGAATTCACCGACCCGGCCAGCGGCAATCCGCTGTATGTAACGGGGCGGGTCAATACCGACGTTTTTGCCGCGCTAACGATTGCGCCTTACGCGTCCAACGTGATCAACATGCAGCGTGGGACCTCGAATTCCTATGAGGCATCGTTTGAATCGGCGCCCCATAACCCGGTGCACAACATCATTGGGGGATGGATGGCCGATATGACGTCGCCCACCGATCCGATCTTCTACCTGCATCATGCGAATGTCGACCGCCTGTGGGACGCCTGGTGCGGCCAGGCGCAAACGATCGTGCCGGCGCAAAGCAACTCATACTGGTCGGGCACATTCACTTATGCGAAGAGCCTCACGATCGCGAAGTCGAAGTGCTTTCGGCCCGAGATTCTTAACTACCAGTACCCCACGACCAATCACGTGCCGACAGCCTTACCTAAAGACGCACAGGAGGGACGTATCATCCGCGTGCAGGCACAGCTTGGGCCTATCTTCGTGCGTCCGGCGATCGGCAACTTCTCGAGTACCGCGCCGCGTTCGATTGCCGCTAACCGGCGTTCGCTCGGTGGTGTCGCGAACATGACGCTCAACGAGACATCGATTAGCGCGCGGGTGCCACTGCAGGCGTCGGCCGCTACCTCATTGAAAGAGGCGATGAAGGCGGGCGCGGCAGCAGCAGCGGCGAGCGCAGCCCCGAGTGCCCAGGTGAACACGACAACGTTCAAGTATGCGCGCCTCGTGCTCGACAAACTGGCGGTCACTGCACTCGGGAAAAAGGGCGGCTATTACTACAACATCTACCTGAACCTGCCTGCCAGCGGCGACGCGGACGCGGCGAGAGAATCGCATTTCATCGGTACGTTTGGCGCATTCGAAGCATCCGGCGCGATTCACCACAACGGTGGCACCTTTATCCTGCCGTTGACCGATGTGCTGCAGAACCTCGGCCTCACCGATCTGAACGAAGCGGTGATATCGCTCGTACGTGTCAATGGCACGAATTCACCGAAGGGCGCGGCGTTGAGTGTCGGTGAAATGCGTCTTGAACTGTCGACCGATGGACCCTGATCGTCGCAAGGACTAACGTTCGCGGAAAGTCCAGTCGCCTCTCCAGCAGCACCTCGTTTCTCCACGCCGCGGGTAACCGGTTGCAACCGGTTACCCGCGCGCCTGTTCCGGCACACACCCTCCTCAGGACGCACTTGAAACCCGCTTGATCAGGGAAATCCCTCGGCGACGTGTTTGGATGGTAACGCTACCATCAGCCTGCATCAGAACCCCTTCCGCCTGCGTCCCGGCATTTGAATGGTGGCGTTCCCATGGAGAACTCCGTGTCATCGAACCGCAAAACACCTGAACAGCTTCGCAGCTACCGCTGGTACGGCGTGAACGATCTCCGCTCGTTCGGTCATCGCTCACGCACCGCCCAAATGGGTTATCACGCGTCCGATTACATGGGCAAACCGGTGATCGCCGTGGTCAACACATGGAGCGAAATCAATTCGTGCCACACGCACTTCAAGCAGCGCGTGGAAGAGGTGAAGCGCGGCGTCTGGCAAGCGGGTGGCTTCCCGGTGGAGATGCCGGTCATGACGCTTGCCGAGCCGTTCCAGAAACCGACCACGATGCTGTACCGCAACTTCCTGGCAATGGAAACCGAGGAGCTGCTGAAGTCGTATCCATTCGACGGCTGCGTGCTGATGGGCGGCTGCGACAAGACCACGCCCGGCCTGCTGATGGGCGCGATCAGCATGAATCTGCCGTCCATCTATTTGCCGGCAGGCCCGATGCTGCGTGGCGACTGGAACGGCCGCACGCTCGGCAGCGGCTCGGACACGTGGAAGTACTGGGCGGAATTGCGCGCCGGCAAGATTTCGGAGGAAGAATGGAAGGGCATCGAGAGCGGCATTGCGCGCTCGCCGGGCCATTGCATGACGATGGGCACCGCGTCGACCATGACGAGCGCCACCGAAGCGCTCGGTCTCACGCTGCCGGGTTTTTCGTCGATTCCCGCAGTCGACTCGCGGCATGCGCAGTTTGCCTCGCTGACGGGACAGCGCATTGTCGAGATGGTGTGGACCGATCAGAAGCCGTCAGACCTTCTGACCGCCAGGTCCTTCGATAACGCCGTCACCACGGTGCTGGCGATGTCCGGCTCGACCAACGCGATCGTCCACCTCGTCGCCGTGGCACGCCGTGCCGGCATCGATCTGACCACGGCGCGTTTTGACGAACTGGCGCGCATCACGCCAGTGCTCGGCAATCTGCGCCCGGCCGGCCAGTATCTGATGGAAGATTTTTTCTACGCAGGCGGCCTGCGCGCGTTGCTGCTGGAGTTGGGCGAACTGATCGACGGCACGCAGATGACGGTCAGCGGTGCCACGCTCGGCGACAGCATTGCGGGCGCGGAGATCTATAACGACGACGTGATCCGCAAACGCAACAATCCGCTCGTCGCCAGCGACGGCCTCGCGGTGCTCATCGGCAACCTCGCGCCGGACGGCGCGGTCATCAAGCCGGCTGCAATGGAAGCGCAATTTCTCAGGCACCGGGGGCCGGCCGTGGTGTTCAAGGATTACGCCGACATGGCCGCGCGCATCGACAGCGAAGAGCTGGCCGTCACCGCGGATTCGGTGATCGTGCTGCAGCACGCGGGTCCTGTTGGCGCGCCCGGTATGCCCGAGTGGGGCCAGTTGCCGATTCCGCAAAAGCTGCTGAAGCAGGGCGTGCGCGACATGCTGCGCATCTCCGACGCACGCATGAGCGGCACCAGTTACGGCGCATGCGTGCTGCACGTGGCGCCGGAATCGTTTGTCGGCGGTCCGCTTGCGCTCGTGAAAGACGGCGACATGATCGAGATGGACGTGGCATCGCGGCGTTTGCATCTCGAAGTCAGCGACGCGGAGCTTGCGGCGCGCAAGGCCGCGTGGCTGCCGCCCAAGCGACACTTTGAGCGCGGCTTCGGCGTGATGCATCAATTGCACGTGACCCAGGCCAACAAGGGCTGTGACTTCGATTTCCTCGAAGAACCCGTGACCGCGGCGCCGGCCGATCCGGCCCAGACACCGGCTGCTCAAACCGACCCGGCCACACCCGTCACACCCATTACGCCCACCACGCCGCGCGGCGAGCCCGAAATTCACTAACTTACTCCGAGCCCCTCATGAGCGCATCCGATCTCACCGTCAGCGACGCCGCACTCGAACAGTTGCGGCACGTCAGCACCGCCACCTTGACCACGCAACTCTTCAAGCGCGGCTTGCGCAACGTGTTCCTGCAAGGCGTCGTGCCTCTCGTCAAACCGGCGCCCGGCGCGCCGAACCTGGTCGGTCCCGCGTTCACGCTGCGCAATATTCCGGCGCGTGAAGACCTCGATCACGTCGGTGTGTTTCAGGACCCGGACCACCCGCAGCGCAAAGCGATCGAAACCGCGCCGCCGGGCAGCGTGCTGGTGCAGGATTGCCGTGGCGAGCGCGCGGTCGCATCGGTCGGTTCGATTCTCGCGCTGCGGCTCGCCAAACGGGGTGTGGCCGGCATGGTGTCCGACGGCCCTGTGCGCGACAGCGGCACGATCGCCGGACTGGGCTTGCCGCTCTGGTGCGCCGGCGCGAGCGCGCCGCTGAATCTGGCGAAGCATCATGCGGTCGATATGAACGTGCCGATCGCCTGCGGCGGCGTGGCCGTGTATCCAGGCGATATCGTGGTCGCGGATGTGGACGGCGTCGTGATCGTGCCGCGCGAAATGGCCGAAGACGTGGCGCGCGACGCCACCGAGCAGGAGCAGCTCGAAGCGTTCATCACGCTGCGTATCGAAGAAGGCCGGCCGTTGCGCGGCACTTATCCGCCGAACGAAGAAACGCTGGCGGCTTACGCGCAGTGGCGCGCACAACAATCGGGCACGACGCAGTAAAGCGCGAGGCCGTTCCGATTCCTCGAATTGCAGAGCCGCGCGCCGGTCACCGGGCGCGACACGTTACTTCCAGCCACGAACCATGCCGAATCACAAGCCGACCACCGCCAGCCTCGATGCGCCGGAGGCGGTCGAGCCGCCTGCCAAACGCCTGCGCGGCGGCCCCAAAGGGCTGCGCATCACCGATGTCGCCGCGCAGGCCGGCGTCTCGCCGATTACGGTGTCGCGTGTGTTCAATAGTCCGGAGACGGTTGCGCCCGAGACGCTCGAGCGGGTCCGGCAGGTCGTGCAAAAGCTCGGCTATGTCCCCAATCGCCTCGCGGGCGGATTGTCGTCGTCACGTTCGCGGCTGATCGCGGCGATCGTGCCGACTATTGCGCACTCGCTCTTTTCCGAAACGATCCAGGTGTTCAGCGAGACGATGTCGCGCGCCGGTTATCAGGTGTTGCTGGCAATGAGCGGCTATAGCGATTCGAGCGAGGAGGCGTTGCTCGACGCAGTGTTGAGCCGCCGTCCGGAAGGCGTGCTGCTGACCGGTGTCGCCCACCTGGATTCCTTACGTGAACGCCTGCGCAACGTGGGTCTGCCGATTGTCGAAACGTGGGATATGACCGACACGCCGATCGACATGCTGGTCGGTTTTTCGCACTATCAGATCGGCGCCGCAGTGGCCGAGCACTTTCTGCAACGGAAAGTGCGGGCGCCGGGCCTCGTGTCGGCAAGCGACGAACGCGCGCTCGCGCGCCGCGGCGGCTTTCGCGACCGGCTCGCGCAGGCAGGCATTCACGAGGTCGCCGAAGTGCTCGTGGCGCCACCGAGTTCGGTCGCGCTCGGCAAGGCTGCGTTGCCGACGTTGATCGAACAGGCGCCGCACCTCGATGCCGTATTTTGCGGCTCCGATCTGCTGGCGATTGGCGTGCTGGGCGCGGCCAAACGGCTCGGGGTGGGCGTGCCGTCGCAGTTGTCGATCTGCGGTTTCGGCGACCTCGAATTCACGGCAGAAACCACGCCACCATTGACGACGGTGCGGGTCGACGGCACGCGTATTGGCCTGACTGCCGCACGTTGCCTGCTCGATCGCCTGGGAGGCGCCGACGGAGCCAGGGTAACCGATGTCGGATTTCATATCGTCGAGCGCGAAACGACCTGAGGCCAGGCGTGCCGGTTTTATTCACGTCAATTACGATCGGCCCTGCGTGAACGGGCAAAGCTGCCAGTAATCTGCTCCCAATTCGCTGGAAGCGATTCCACCTCGTAAAAATCAGGGAATATAAGCGCCAGCCATTTGTTTTAAAGCCCTCGATAATCCGCTATTTAATCGGCACATACTAATCAACTGGCACTCCTGATTTCTTCATACGATACGGACGTTCTTTTAATTAATTTCGCCGGAAAGATAAACTTTTTTCGTGGGGTGCCGTTATACCATTGCGCGACTTAACGAGGCGGCAGGCCGCCATTTCATCTGGAAAGCCAGGGATCGCGCTGGTGTCCTCAGTCGCGTTGCCGGCACGTGCTGATCGTTCGGCGCACTGAGAGACCCGCGTTCGCTTGTGCAGTGGGAAAACGAACTATGGATCGAACAATTTACGCCGCCAATAGCACAAGATCCTCCCGCCACGCCCTGATCCTGGTGCCCACGCTGACCGTTCTCGTGCTGGGCATACTGTGGGTGACCATATTGCTGCGCCTGCAGGTCGAGAAGGCCTCCGTCATGCGCGATACGCGCGTGGCCACACGCACGCTCGCCGACGCGCTGGAAACCCACACGCTGAAGACCATCCACGATGTCGACGAGATCGCGTTGCTGGTCAAATACGGCTACGAACGCATGCCGCAAACCTTCGATCTTGCAGCGTACAGGGCCTATGGCCTGATCACCGCGGATACGGCGCTGCAGGTCACCATTGCGGGTCCTGACGGCCGCGTGCTTACATCGACCCTGCCTTTTTCCGGGACGATCGATCTTAAGGACCGGGAACATTTCCGGGTCCATCTTTCCCCGGCGCACATTGGGCTTTTCATCAGCCAGCCCGTGCTTGGACGTATCTCCAAACAATGGTCCGTCCAGGCGACCCGCCGCATAGACCACCAGGATGGCAGTTTCGGCGGCGTCGTGATCGTCTCCGAAGATCCGGCTTATCTGACTGACGGCTTTTATAACAAGGCCGCACTGGGTGAGCGCGGCATGATTGCCGTGTTGTCGGGCCGTGGATTCATGCTGTCGCGTCGTGCGGGCGATTCGCCGAGCCGCTCTGGCGAGGTGATGCCAAGCGGCTATGCCGCGCTCGGCAAGACGGGCTTGGCCGACTTCTCCGATCCGATCGATCACGTCGAGCGTGTGGTGGCAAGCCGCCGGCTCGAGAAATACGGCCTGACCGTCGTCGCCGGCCTCTCGGTCGATGAGGCGCTGGACGACTACTTCAAAATGCGCCGCGTGTATGTGACGATGGCAGTGACCATCTCGGTGATGCTCGCAGCACTGTCGACCTGGATCACCGCGCTGATCTTCAAACTGCTCAAGGGCAAAGAGGAACTGCGGCGTCTTTCTCAAACCGACCGGCTGACGGGTTTGCCGAACCGCGGCAAAATCGTGGACCTGCTGGATGAGGCCATCGCGGCGCCCGGTGCGGTCGGCAAGGTCGCGGCCATTTTTGTCGATCTGGACAACTTCAAGGAGTTCAACGATACCTACGGCCACCAGTGCGGCGACGAAATTCTGGTCACGGTGGCCGCGCGCTTGCGAGCGGCGGTACAGGGATGTGGCGTGGTAGGGCGCCTCGGTGGAGACGAGTTCCTTGTCGTGCTGAACGCTGACGCTGCAGGCTGCGTAGTTGATCAGACCGTCGGCGAACTGGCGGCTGCGCTGCAGGCCCCCTTGCAGGCGCCCCTGATTTCACGCTGGGGCGTCGAGGCGGTCAGCGCGAGCTTCGGTGTTTCGATCCTGAAGGCCGGTGACGATTCGAGCGAGCTCATCAGGAAGGCCGACTTCGCGATGTATAAAGCGAAGAATCGCGATTCAGCTTATCGAAGGGAAGCGAATAAAGACTGCGTTTTTGCCCGGTGAGCGATCGGTGCGGGCGCCGGTGACGCATCGGATTCAGCTTAGGCCGCAGCGCCCCGCAAGTCCCTTATGTGCTGATAGACGGTCGCGCGGCCCATACCAAGAACGTTGGCAACGTAGTTAGCCGCGCTCTTGCCTTTGAACGCGCCTTCGGCCCACAACGCCTCGACAAGCTCGCGGCGGTGATCCCGGGTCAGAGAATTCAGTGCTAACTGGCGCTCCTGAAGCCATGCGTGAAGGAACGTGTTGATGCGCTCCTGCCAGTCGTCCTTGAAAAGCTCCTCGGGCTGTTTCACGAGTCCGGCGCCCGACACCACCCGGTCGATGACAGATTTCATGTCTTCAAACACGGCGATGTTGTAGTTGACGCACATCACGCCGACAGCCGCGCCGGCGTCGTCAAACAGCACCGTGCTGACACAGCGCATCCGTCTGCCGTCCCAATTGATCTTCTCGTACGGACCAATCGTGCCCGATTGCGCCGAATGATCCATTTCTTCCAGCGCTGATTCGTCGCCTAGTTCCCGCTTTGACAGGTTGTTGGCAATGTACGCAACTGTCTGGCTCTGCAGGTCATGAATGACGATTTCGACGTACGGGAAGAAGAGCAGCGCAATACCGTCCGCGACACGGCCGTAGCGATCCAGCAAAAGCCGGCGTGCGGGTGTGGTCTTAGTCTTTCGCATAGGGCAGCATAAGATTGTTCGGTTTCGCCGGGTCTGGCGGCGTGTGCGTCGGCGTGCGTTCAGGTACAACGAAGCTTCGGGCGATCAGCTATTTTGCCACGGGTCGTGTTCATCCCTGGTTGGCTCAAGCCGCGCACAGCCGCCGTGCCGCCTCGGTCTGACTCAGCTTATCGGCTGCCGGACAGGTGCCTGAACAACGCGTAGGCGATCGCCACATCTTCCAGTCCGAGTCCGATCGAGCGGAAGAAAGCATGCTTTTCGTACGACGGCTTCTTTGCCGTGCCGGATGCAAGCTCGGGCAAATCTCCCAGAACACTTTCCGGCGACCAGCCATGCAGTTGCGCCGCCAGTTTCATTTCGCCTGCACTGGCGGGCGTGGTTCGGCGGTAGTCGCAATAGACGTCCATGTCCTGAAGCCAGGCCGGTGGAATCTCATGTGCATTGGCAACATTCGTGCTGATCGACGTGATGAGCGCGGGCCTGGTCAGCATTGCGTCTGACAGTACAGGCGTGCCGGAGGATGTACACAACGCAATCACGTCGGCATCGCGCACGCAGTCTTCAATCCGGGTGCAGATTTGCACACGTTCATGAAGAGCGCCGAGCGCCGCGCGCTTCGCCTCGTTCCCGCCAAGCACCGGGGAAAACACCGTAATCGAGTCCCACGGCCGCAGCGGTGCAAGGTGCCGCAGATGCGCCTGTCCCACTGACCCCGCGCCGACGATCGCGAGCCGGCGCGCCGCGCCCGGTGCGAGGTGGTCCACCGCAAGTGCCGTCGCACCGGCCGTGCGCTCGGTGGTGAGCAGACCCGCGTCGCACAGCAGCAGCGGCTCGCCCGTTTCCATCGACATCAGCGTGGTCCACGCCGTAATGACCGGCTTCGATTCAGTCACGATGTACGGCGACATCTTCACACCGAATACCTTGGCCTCCGCCATGACGCCAAGGTACGTAATGAAGTCGCCAGTGCCTTGTGGAAAGAGGGTCAAGCTTTGCGGCGGCTGCACCGCGGCGTGGTTCGCCAGCGAGAGAAACATTCGCGCGAGCTCGCCGCGTACATCGAGATGGGGAAGCGCTTTACGCACCGCGTCCTGCTGAACGATCAGGGGAAATACTGTGTCTGTGCTGCTCATGAGCTTGCTCTCCACATCGTTGCCGGCTTGCGGCGTCAGCGCAATTCTAAAGTCAAAAAGTCCAGTCTGGACTTTTATTTTTGAAAATTGCTTGCATTTGCGAGTGTCCAGAATAGACTGTGGGTCCAGAACCACTGAGAGCAGCCCCATCTGGCGCCTCTTGCGTTCCTGTCGAGGTCGCGCCGTCAGTTACCGCCCGTGCCCTAAATCTGCGATCCCCAATTTCATAGGGAACCATCATGCGTCTGAAGCTTTCACTCTCACTTTTCGTCGCTGCTGCTTTGATCGGTTCGGCCGGCACCGTCAGCGCCGAGACTCAAAGCACCTTGCGTTTCGGCATCGAGGCCGCGTACCCGCCGTTCGAAAGCAAGTCGCCGACGGGGCAGTTGCAGGGATTCGACGTCGACGTCGGCAACGCGGTCTGTGCGAAGATGGCTGTGAAATGCGAGTGGGTGGAGAATTCATTCGACGGCCTGATTCCAGCCTTGCAGGCGCGCAAATTCGATGTCATCAATTCCGCCATGAACATCACGGACAAGCGCAAGCAGAGCATCGACTTCACACGGCCGATCTATATCGTGCCGATCGTGATGGTGGCAAAGCGGGGTTCCACGCTGTTGCCCGACGTGAAGAGTCTGCAAGGCAAACGCGTGGGCGTGCTGCAGGGGTCGTCGCAGGAAGATTTCCTCAAGGGCCACTGGGCGAATGCGGGTGTAACGGTCGTCTCGTATCAGGACCAGGATCAGGTGTACAGCGACCTAGTCGCCGGACGCCTGGATGCCGCCGTCCAGGAAGCGCAGACTGCCGAGGACGGCTTCCTGAGCAAGCCTTCGGGCCATGACTATGCGATCGTCGGCCAGCCGCTCAGAGATCCGGTCACGCTTGGCGAAGGAACGGGTTTCGGCATGCGCAAGGGCGACAAGGCGTTGACCGGGAAAATCAATGCCGCGCTCGAGGCTCTGAAGAAAGACGGTACGCTCAGCAGTCTGTCGCAGAAGTACTTCAAGCGCGACATCATCGCAAAGTAACTGCTTCAGGGCCCGATGCGACCGGATTCGCAGCGGGCTCCGATCTGACCATTCGAGCGAGCCTATGGATTTCGATGTGATGGTGCTGGGTGCCGGGATCGTCGGCGTATCGACCGCGCTGCATCTGCAGGATCGCGGTCGCCGGGTGGCGCTCGTCGATCGGCGCGGCCCTGGCGAAGAGACCAGTTTTGGCAATGCCGGCCTGATCGAGAGCTCGTCCGTGGTGCCTTACGCTTTCCCGCGCGATCTCGGCACGCTATTGCGCTACCTGCGCAATCAGTCGACCGATCTTTACTGGGACTACAAGGCGCTGCCGTCTTTCGCGACGTGGCTCGCACGATTCTGGTGGGAGTCGTCGCCCGGGCGGCTCGAAGCGGCGGCGCGCGACATGCTGCCGTTGATGCGGCAATGCGTGGCCGAGCACGATGCACTGATCGAGCGTGCCGGCCTCCAGAATCTGACTGATGACGGCGGCTGGTTCGAGGCATTCCGCACGCTTTCGGAATATGAACAGCAGGCAGCCGCCGCCGAAGTCACGGCGAAAACGTACGGACTGCGCATGACGCCCTACGATGCCGGCGCACTTGCGGCGCGTGAACCCGGTATCGCGGCGGGTTTTTGTGGCGCATTGCATTGGCGGGATCCGAAGACCGTCTCCAGTCCGGGTGCATTGACGAAGGGCTATGCGCGGCTGTTCGAGCAGGGCGGCGGCACGCTGCTTACAGGTGAGGCCGTCACGGTCCGTCAGGAAGCCGATGCATGGACCGTCCAGACGTCGCAAGGCCGGATCAGCGCCAGCGAGGTGGTCGTGGCGCTCGGCCCGTGGTCCGACAAGGTGTTCGAGCCGCTCGGATATCGGATACCGCTGCGGGCAAAACGTGGGTATCACATGCACTATGAAGCCACGCAGCAGATGCTCGGGGCGCCATTTATCGACTCCGAAAAAGGTTACGTGGTCGCGCCCATGCAAGGACGCCTGCGGCTGACCACCGGCGTTGAAATTGCCCGGCGCGAAGCATCGCCTACGGGTATTCAGTTGCAACGCGCAGAGGCCGTCGCCCGGCCTATATTCGGTCTGGGCCGCCGGCTGGACGCAGCGCCATGGCTCGGCTTGCGGCCATGTACGCCCGACATGCGGCCCGTCATCGGGCCCGCGCTGCGCCATCGCGGATTGTGGTTCGCGTTCGGACATAACCACCACGGTTTGACGCTAGGCCCGGTGACAGGGCGCTTGCTGGCGGAAATGATGACGGGCGCCGAGCCGCTCACCGATCCGTATCCGTACCGTCCC
This sequence comes from Paraburkholderia fungorum, assembly GCF_046027215.1. Lineage (GTDB taxonomy): Bacteria > Pseudomonadota > Gammaproteobacteria > Burkholderiales > Burkholderiaceae > Paraburkholderia > Paraburkholderia fungorum_D. The sequence continues at coordinate 1,014,354 of NZ_JAQQEN010000002.1, forward strand.
GAGCGCTTCCGATAGGCGCCGGGGGCGGACCCGTTTCATCGATCACTCATCGCGCGATAACTCACGCAGCGACTTACCCCAGCGACTTACCCAGCGAATCACGAAGGAGAGTGAAATGAAGATCAAGGACTTCGGCGTCGAACGCTGGATGGATCTCTACGAGACGCAGTGCACTTATAACCTCGCCGAAACCTGTGTCGAATCGCTGACCGTGGACGAGTTGCTCACGCTTGCAGGCAAACAGGACAGCATTCTCGACGAGCTACGGCCGCTCAAACTCACGTACGGCGCGATCGAGGGTTCGACGCGCCTGCGCGAAGCGATTTCGTCGATGTACGCGCACCAGTCGCCCGCCAATCTGATCGTCACGCATGGTGCGATCGGCGGCAATGCGCTGGTGTATGAGACCTTGGTCGAACCGGGCGACACGGTCATCTCGGTGCTGCCCACGTATCAGCAGCATTATTCGATTCCCGAGAGCTACGGTGCGGACGTGCGCATTCTGAAACTGCGCGAGGAAAACGGCTTTCTTCCGGATCTCGCCGAACTGCGCAGCCTCATCAACGATAAAACCCGGCTCATTGCCATCAACAACCCGAACAACCCGACCGGTTCGCTGATGGATGAGCGCTTTCTGACCGGAATCGGGGAGATCGCGCGCTCGTGTGGCGCCTATGTGCTGTGCGACGAGGTCTATCGCGGCACGGATCAGGAGGGCACCGGCTATACGGCTTCGATTGCCGACGTGTATGAACGCGGCATCAGTACCGGCAGCATGTCCAAAACATATTCGCTTGCGGGTCTGCGGCTGGGCTGGATCGCCGGCCCAGAGGATCTGATTCACGCTGTCGCCATTCATCGCGACTACAACACGATCAGCGTCGGCATGATCGACGATCACTTTGCTTCGATCGCGCTCGAGAACCGGGCGGCGATTCTTGCCCGCAACCACGCTATCGTGCGGACCAATCTGGCGATCCTGGACGCATGGATTGCGAAAGAGCCGGCGGTTTCGTATATCAAGCCGAAGTCGGGAACGACTGCGCTGCTGAAGTACGATCTGCCGATTTCGTCCCTGCAATTCTGCACGGAACTCATCGAGCAAACCGGGGTGATGTTCACGCCAGGCAGCGCGCTCGACATGGAAGGCTATGTGCGCGTTGGGTATGCCAATAATCGGACAGTGCTCGAAGCGGGGCTGGCGAAAGTGTCGGAATTCCTCGCGAGGTGAGAATGTCAGACCCTGGCAGCAGCGGGGGGCGTGCGGAAGGTGATACCAAATCGATTGAAGGCGTTCATCAAACCGATCGCATAGGTCAGATCAGCAAGTTCTTTCTCGTTGAATTCACCGGCAGCGGCTTCATAGTCAGCATCGGGAACATGGGTTTCAGCGATGCGGGTGACGGTTTCCGCCCAGCCGAGCGCGATGCGTTCGCGAGCACTGAATACTTCACCCGAATCACGCCACACGGGCACCAGTACGAGCTTCTCGACTGTCACGCCGAGCTTGAGCAGGTCGCGGGTATGCATATCGATGCAAAATGCGCAGCCGTTTATTTGCGAGACCCGCAGATACACGAGGTCGATCAGTTCTGGTGAAAGGCCGGACTTCTGAAGGGTGACGTACACACCGCCAAAAGCCTTATAACCTTCTGGTGACGCCTTGGCGTAGTCGATACGATTGCTCATGATGAATCCCTAGGTTGACTAATGGAGAGACTCTATCGTGATGCATCTTGGCCTATCGAAGAAGGTCCATGATCGGCATTATGTACTAGACCATGATTTCGCCTGAGGAACGCTGCTGCCGCCGTCATATCAGCTTCAAAATACGCCTTCCGAGATTCTCGGCGGTGCGCTGTGTGTCGATATTCGTGAAGCTGAGAAGCACGGCCGAGGCTCCCTGGTTGCCTGTCGTCCAATCCGTCAATGCTTCTCCATATAGACCGTCGTCTCGCATGCGTGCAACGAGCCGGCGATCTGAGCGTCGGCCTTGCAACCGCAAGATCAAATGCATTCCGCCGGGTTGTGTATCAATTCGCATGTGTTTGCCCAACACGCTTTCCAGACCAGCCACGCTCGCCTCCCGACGTTCGGCATAGAGCTTGCGCATCCTTTGAATATGGCGTGCGAAGTGTCCTTCCGTGATGAAGGCCGTGACGATAGCCTGGGTAAGCTCTGGACTACCGCCTGCGAAGGCCTGGATGATCTGTTCAAACCGTTCGACCTGCGTTGGCGGCACGACCAGATAGGCAAGCCGAATGCCAGGAAAAAGTACTTTGCTGAACGTGCCCGCATAGAGCACCCGCCCGTCGCGATCCAGGCTCTTTAACGCGGGTAGGGGGCGGCTCACATATCGGTACTCGCCGTCGTAATCGTCTTCGACGACCCATGCGTTATTTCGCGCCGCCCAGTCCAGCAGCGCCAGACGACGAGGCAACGATAACGACACGCTTAGCGGGCTCTGATGCGCGGGCGTCACCACCGCTGCGCGCGCCCGTGGCGCCAGCCTGATTGCATCGGAAACGACCATGCCCTCGTGATCTACCGGTACCGGAACGGTTGCAATATTCATATTCCCCAATAGTTCTCGCGTAGGGGGATAGCCGGGGTTTTCAAGCCAAACGCGATCCCCGGCCTTCAACAGCGCATGTGCAATCAGTTCGATGGTGTGACGGTATCCCGATGTCACGAATACCTGAGACGAAGAGCAGTCGATCCCACGCGAAACCTGCAGATAAGCGGCGATCTCGGTGCGCAGTGCCTGCAAGCCGAATACCGACGGGTGCACCATGTCAGACGGTTGCATGGCGCGTACGCATCGCGCGCCGAGGCGTGCCCAGATTTTTCGAGGAAACATATCCAGGGCAGGCAAGCCCATCTGGAACGGCAAAATCGAATCTGGACGAAAACCAGGCGCTGCACCGTCGTTATTGGAGCGGTGCACCGTGCTTGCAACCGGGGCGCGTGGCTTGAGATCCGGCGACACAATGGTCCCTGCCTGACCGCGTGCCAGGATATATCCCTCAGCAGCCAGCAAGGAATAGGCGGCCTCAATCGTACCTCTTGCCAGCCCCAATTCCTGGGTCAGCGCACGTGCCGAGGGTATCCGGTCGCCCGGCTTCAATACCCCGCTGGCAATAGCGGCGCGAAAGCGATCGTAGATCTGTCGATAGAAGGGTTCGGCCGCCGTTGGATCCAACGGTGAGATATGGCTGTGCTTCGCGACGGTCATGGCCTGGTCAACCTGGCAAATGCAATGAAAACGATGCGTGCCATGATGACCCGGAGTGGCATCGCAAGCAAATGAAAATGACTTCCGTGAGGATGCTCCGGCCGTTCGGCGCGTGGGTACGAACCGCTACACAGCTGCTGTAACGAGCGAGCCATGTTCAATCATGGACCAGGTTAAATGTCGGTTCATGGATCTTTTTTTATAGGCCATGCGGTTTATAGAATGAAAGACCTGTCTGGCGAGGGCCGGAGCAGATCGGGTACCACACACGCATTTTTCTTCTTTTGTCCTGAGTCTGTAAGGACTCGTTTGCCGCCGCTTCAAGGGAGTCCAGGTGAAATGACGATACGTTCAATCAGGAGCATTGCCGTATTTTGCGGATCGAACTACGGTGCCTCGGAGGCGTTCGCCGACGGCGCGCGAGCGCTCGGCCAGGCATTAGGAAAAGCGCGGATCACGCTTGTCTACGGTGGAACGACAAAGGGGTTGATGGGCGTTGTCGCTGATGCTGCTCTGGCATCTGGCGGCGAGGTGCATGGCGTGATTACAGAAAGCCTGCATCAGCGTGGGCAATCGCATTCGGGTTTAACCCGGCACGAAATCGCGCTAACCCTTCGTAGCCGTAAGGAGCGGATGGTCGACCTCGCCGATGCATTCATCGCCCTGCCAGGAGGAATCGGCACGATCGAGGAGCTGATGGAAGTGTGGACGATGAACCAGCTTTCGGAGATCGACAAACCGGTGGGTCTATTGAACACCGCTGACTTTTTCACGGCGTTTCTAGGGTTCGTCGACCACATGGTCGACACGAAATTTTTGCCAGCAGCGCATCGGCATTCGATCTCCGTGGATAGAGACGCAGGTGCCCTGATTGACAAGCTGCACCGCCATGCACGGGTTGACGTACCCAAGTGGCTATAGCGTGCGTCGCGCTTCCGGCTATTCGGTCCCCGTATAGCACAAACCCTGGTCTTTTCAATGACACCGGATTGCCTTCAAAATTGGCCTCTTTTCAACCGATTGGACACGCCCTCGTCGGCGCACACTGACATCGTGCCAATCGCGTAAGGAGTCTGAAATGTCTTTCCGACACGACAAGAGTCGTCAGTTCGAAGCGGGTGTGCCGGACGTATCTGCGCCCGAATGGGACAGTTCGTCTTCGACTGCCCACGCCGGCGCGATGCGCGAACTGCACCTCGCGTCGGAGTCCGTGTTGCGTCTGGCGACCCGGACTTACTCCGCCGCCGCGCGCGGCGACACGGCGGGCGCGGACACAGTGCGCGAGTCGCTCAAGCGTCAACTGGCACTGACTACCCGCCTGATCGACGAACTTGTGTTCAACGGTACCGACCCACACATGACGCACTGACTGGCCGCGAGGCCAGCCAGGACCCATCGCAATGCCGAACTTCTGAAGACTGAAATGAGCGCTTTGACCGTAATTCTCTGCATCTGGACGATGGTAGCCATCTGCGCGATCCTCTTCATCCGTGGCGCCAATCCGCGTATCGAGCGGCCTGAAAAAGCGCCGGAACAGCGCCCGGTGGGCTTTTCGATCGCAGAGTAGGGGCTCAGGGCAAGCGCACTCAGCGCTGACTCATTCATTCACTCGCTCATTCACTGACTCACGAAATACTGTCATCTTGTTTCCACGGTCAGTTCGATATTGTTTCCGCGCCCGCGGCGCTGTCCGTTCCCGGCAGTTAAGGTGGGTGTCCTGCTAAAGTCTGGCCCAACGTGTCACGCCTTCCTGGTGTGCACGACAGGGAAATCGATCACGGTACCGGCGACTGCGTTGACGTAGTTGGTCCAGATGTTGAACGCCACGTTCAGCACGATCTCGATCACAGCCGCTTCGCTATAGCCTGCTGCCTTGACTGCGCTGAGATCGGCGTCCGATACGCGGCCGCGCGCGGCCGCCACCTTTTTCGCGAACAGCACAGCAGCGGCGGCCTTCAGATCGTTCGAGCCGCCGTTGCGGTTCGCGGTGATTTCGGCGTCGTCGAGGTTCGCGACGTTCCGTGCGAAATAAATGTGAGCGGACAAGCAGTAGTCGCAGCCATTGACTTCTGCGACGGCGAGCGCGATGCGCTCACGCATCTGCACCGACAACTCGCCCCTGCCAAGCGCGCCCATCAGGCTCAGGCAGCCTTCGAGGGCTGCCGGGCTGTTGCCGACCATGCGGAACAGGTTGGGCACGGCGCCCAGTTGCCTGTCGACAGCCTGGAGCAGAGGTTGGGATGCGGCAGGGGCTTCCGCGACGGTGGCCGGGGTAGCAATACGGGTCATGAGTCTCCCCTTTGAAATTGAGTTGCACTGGACGGTAGGCAGTCACTGGCATTTTCATCGCGTACAACGCGCCCGTGCTGGCCGCTTTTTCGGGCGGCCAGCATTGGCACTTTTACGGCTTGTCAGACCGTGAGCGAAGCGTTCTGGGGGAACAGTGCGCGACGGGTCTCTTCGTCAAACTCGGCTTTGAACTTGAGCCGGTCCTTCAGCGCCAGAGCCCGGACGGCGGCCGGGCGGGCCGCGATTTCATCGACCAGACGCTTGACGTGCGGATAGTCCGTCAGACCCTTCTCGCCGAAGATAAAGCCAGCGGAATTGGCCCAGCCCCAGAGTGCCATGTCGGCGATCGAGTAAGTGTCGCCAGCCAGATATTTCGAGCGTGCGAGACGCGCATCAAGAATGCGGTAGTGGCGCTCGACTTCTTTCAGGTAGCGATTGCGTGCGTACGGAATCGTTTCCGGCGCATGGTGCAGGAAGTGCACGGCCTGACCCGAGAACGGCGACAGGCCTGTCGCGACGAACAGCAGCCACGAGAGCATCTCCGCATGCTGCGACGGTGTGGACGGCACGAACTTGCCATGCTTTGCGCCAAGGTGCAGCAGGATTGCGTGGGAATCGAACACCGCAATGCCGTCGTCGACGATGGCCGGCACCTTGCCGTTCGGATTGATCGTCAGGAATTCCGGCTTGTGTTGCTCGCCCTTGAAGGTATCGACGGCATGAAGCTCGAACGGTATTTCGAGCTCCTCGAGCAGGAGCGCCACTTTCGTGGGATTGGGCGTCGGATGAAAGTAAAACTGAAGCATGATGTTTCCTTGATGAGTAAGTGAGACAGACCGCAGTGATGCAATGTGCTGCGAATCCGCTCGACAACGAATGCCCGCCGCCGCACTGCGCCTTGCATTGCATTGCAGGCCGGGCGGGCGGGCACGTGAACCGCGAACCATTTGCCTTTGAGGCGTCCGGGTCGCGTGGTGACAGGGGGAGAAGCGCGAGTGCTCCATGCGCGAGTTCAACGGCTTGCCAGGTCATCTCTGGTCCAGCCACCGCCGAGCGCGCGAACGAGGTCTACATTCGCATCCAGCTGCTGCGTTCGAAGCTGGATCACGCTGCGTTCCGATACAAGCGCAGCGGATTGCGCTTCGACCACGTCCAGATAGCTAACCGCGCCACGCCGATAGCGTGCGAGCGAAAGATTGACCGACGTGTCGGCGGCCGTTGCGGCATCTTGCTGCTGGGCTGTTGCAGTGCCCAGATCGGAGAGCAACGAGAGGTCGTCTTCCACTTGCCTGAACGAGGCCAGCACCACACTCCGGTAGCGCGCGCCGGCCTCTGCCGTCGCATCTTTTGCGGAGTCCAGCTGTGCCCGCCGCTTGCCGCCGTCCAGCAGGTACACCGCGAGTGATGGCCCGATCGCCCAATAGGAACTGGGGGCGCTGAGCAGATCCGCGAGCACCGAGCTTTGCACGCCGCCCGACGCGCTGAGTGTCAGAGACGGGAAGTAGGCGGCACGTGCAACGCCAATTCGTGCATTGGCCTCCGCTGTGCGCCGCTCGGCGGCGGCCACATCCGGTCGTCTTTGCAGCAGCGCCGACGGGACACCCACCGGGACAACGGGCAACTGGATTGGATGGGTACTCGCCTCGATGCGGAAGTCAGATGGCGACGCGCCGACCAGCACGGCAATCGCGTGTTCGAGTAGCGCTCGCTTCGCCCTGACCTGGGTGAGGTCCGACTCGGCGGCCGACAACTGGTTGCTTGCACGCGCCACATCCAGACCCGACACGATTCCGGCACCATGCCGGTTGCGAGTCAGATCGAGCGCCTTCTGATAGGCCTCATCCGTGCCCTCGATCAGCTGGATTTGCTGATCGAGGCCGCGCATGTCGATATAGCTACGCGCCAGCTCGATTTCGAGGCTCAACTGTGTCGATGCCAGATCCGCTTTTGCGGCCTGTCCTTCGTCCTTGCTGGCAGCAACGGAATCGCGCACGCGTCCCCAAAGGTCGACTTCGTAGTCGACCTGGAGGCCCAGCGTGGCCGAGTTGTAGTCGGTCGGCCCGGTCGCGCTGCGCAACGGCCGTGTGTCCGACTCGCGCTCACGCTGCACATTGCCGCCAGCGGCTACCTGTGGATAGAGCTGCGAGCTGACCTGCCTGATATACGCCTCAGCCTGCCCGTAGTGAAAGAACGCGGCGCGCAGGTCGGGATTATTCGCGACCAGGCGTTGTTCGAGGTCATCGAGTTCGGGCTCCTGGTAGAGTTTCCACCATCCCGCGCGGTCGAGCTGGTCAGCCGGGCTGGCCGCACTCCACGGTCCCTGAGTCTGGTACTGTGCCGCGACGGGCACATCCGGAACCTCGTAGTGCGGCGCAAGTGAGCACGCGGCAAGCGCCACGGCACTCACGAATGAGGCCAGTGTCCGATAGTTAGCCATGGTGTCCACCCTTGGCCGCGGCGCTGATCACCTGAACGTGATCACCTTCGACCAGACCATCGGGCGGCGTGTCGATCACGCGCTCAGTGCCAGCCAATCCCGAGCCGATATCAACCGCGTTCCCGAGGTCCTGCAGGATCGCAACGGATTTGAACCGGACCGTGTCGTGACCATCGACGGTCGCGAGCCGCAGCCCCTTGTTGTCGAAGATCAGCGCGCTGGCCGGCACCCGCAGCGCGTCGGCACGTGCCGGCAGCGCGAAGTGCAGATTGACGAAGCCGCCCGGGAGCAGGAGATGACCGGGATTGTCGACCAGCAACTGGACGAGCGTCGTTCCCGATGCCGCGTTGACGGAGTCGGCGAGACCTGCCACCGTAGCCGTGAAGCTCTTGCCGGGATACTCCGGGACGGTGAAGGTGCCGGTCCCGCCGGGTTTGATCATCGGCGCATATTCCTGCGGCACGCGCACGTACAGACGCAGTTTATCCACGCTCGATACGGAGAAGAGCTGTGGCCCGGCGCCACCGCCGGCGTTGATCAATGCGCCGACGTCGGTGTCGCGCGCGGTGATCACACCGTCGAACGGTGCGACGATCCTGGCGAAGCCCTTGGTCGCGACCAGCCTGTCGAGATTTGCCTGAGCCGCCGCCACGCGGGCCTGCTTCGCCACATAGCCTTGATTGCGCTCGTCGACCTCCTGATGGGACACGGAATCGGAGTCCAGCAGGCTCTGCCAGCGTTCGGCCGTCGTCCTGGCCAGAGCGGCATCGGCTTTCGCGCTGGCGAGGTCGGCCTTTGCCTGATTCAACTGTTGATCGAGTTCAGGCGTCTCGATCTCGGCGAGCGGTTCACCTGCCCTTACTGGACTGCCGATATCGACACGCCACGATTTGAGGTAGCCGCTGACACGCGCATAGATGGGTGCGCTTTCGAAGGCCTCCAGCCGGCCGGGCAGGTCCAGCGAGCCGCCCGGTGCCTCCCTCGCTGGCATCACGACATTCACGGACGGTATGGCCTGAGTTTCCGTCCAGTCTTTGAGCTGATGCGCATGTTGCAGGCGCAGCGTGATGCCACCCGCAACGATGATGACGGCGAGCGCACCACCAATGATTCCTGCAAACGAAAGCTGGCGTTGCGGCAGCGCCGCACGCGGTGTGGGTTCATACGACATGGATCGAATCTCCGGAAATGGCTGCGGTCGACGTGCGACCCCGACGCGAATGGAACAGGCAAAAGACGGCCGGCACGAGGAACAGCGTGGCGGTGGTCGCGAACAGCAGTCCGCCAATCACCGCGCGGCCCAGCGGCGCGTTCTGCTCGCCGCCTTCGCCGAGTGCGAGCGCCATCGGCGCCATGCCGATGATCATTGACAACGCGGTCATCAGGACCGGACGAAAGCGCGTGGAGCCGGCCTCCAGTGCTGCCTTGAACGCGTCGCCGTGTTCGGCCAGGCGTTCGCGGCAAAAGCTCACCACCAGAATCGCATTGGCTGTTGCAACGCCCATGCACATGATGGCGCCCGTCAGAGCGGGAACCGACAGCGTGGTGTCCGTCGCGAACAGCATCCACACGATGCCGGCCAGCGCGGCGGGCAACGCAGAGACGATCACAAGCGGATCGGTCCATGACTGGAAATTGACAACGATAAGCAGGTAAATCAGCACGACCGCGCCGAGTAGACCGAAGAGCAGGCCGGCGAAGGCGTTGTTCATGGTCTGGACCTGGCCGAGCAGCACGACCTTCGCGCCCTTCGGCAACCCTTTGGCATTGGCGGAAACGATGCGGTGAATATCGGCGGAAACCGCGCCGAGATCGCGCCCCTGGGTCGTCGCGAAGATCTCCACCATCGGCTGGATGTTGTAGTCGCTGACGACTTCATTGCTGGCGGTGCGATGGATACTCGCCACGCCGGCGAGGATCTGTCCATCGTTGGCCGCGGCGCCGGCGCCCGTCAAGGGCAGATTCATTAGGGACGGCAGCGAATCAAGACCGTATTGCGGCGTCTGCACGACAATCGGATATTCAACGCCATTGGCCTGGTTGAGCCAGTAGGTCGGCGCGATCTGCCCCGATCCGGCCAGGTGCACGACCAGACTGTTGGTGACGTCGCGTTCGGTGATGCCCTGAAGCTCCGCGTGGGTCCGGTCGACGTCGATATTGAACTGCGGATTGGCCTGCGATTGCTGAATGCGGGCATCGACCACGCCGGGAATATGCCGGATCTGACGCAGCATCAGGTTCGCGTAGGCAAAGTCGGCCGGCAGATTCTTGCCGCGAATCTGCAGGTCAATCGGTGCGGGCGAGCCGAAGTTCAGGATCTGACCGACGATGTCCGCAGGCGGAAACGAGAACGTGACACCTGGAAAATCGCGCGGCAACTCTTCGCGTAACTTGCGAACGTACTCAGCCGTGGGGTGATGGCCTTCGTTTAGCGAGATCTGGATATCGCCGTCTTGCGAGCCAATCGTTCCCGTGTTGTTGTAGGCCGTATTGATGGAACTGGTTGAAAGTCCCATGTTGTCGACGACGGTGCCGAGCTCGGATCGCGGAATCGTCGCCCGCACGCGGCCTTCCACGTTCGCGAAGATCTCAGCCGTTGTCTCGATACGCGTGCCGACCGGCGCACGCACGTGCAACAGGATCTGGCCGGCGTCGACATCCGGGAAGAAGTTGCGCCCGAGAAACGGCACCAGCGCAAACGATAGTGCAACGAAGCCGAAGAACCCGATGACGAAACCACGACGATGCTTCAATAACAGCTCGAGCATCCCGCTGTAGTTCGAACGAACGCGCTCGAAACCGTGCTCGAAGCCGCGCTGAAACCGTGCCAACGGGTTCGAAGAAGGCCGATGCGCCTGTTCCTCGCCTTGTACGTGGGGCTTCAACAGGTATTTGGCCATCGTGGGCACGAGGGTCCGCGACAGGATGAACGACGAGATCATCGCGAAGATCACCGCTTCTGCCATCGGCACGAACAGGAATTTCGCCACGCCGCTCAGGAAAAACATCGGCACAAAAACGATGCAGATGCAAAGCAACGAAACGAAGGCCGGCGTGACGATCTGTGCGGCGCCATCGAGAATGGCACTCTCGACATCCTTGCCGTGCTCCAGGTGCCAGTTGATGTTCTCGATGGTCACGGTGGCATCGTCGACGAGAATCCCCACCGCGAGCGCGAGTCCTCCGAGCGTCATGATGTTCAGTGTCTCGCCCAAAGCGGACAGGACTGAAATCGACCCAAGAATGGCGAGCGGAATGGACGTCGCGATAATGACGGTTGAGCGCCAGCTGCCCAGAAACAGCAGGATCATGACGCTCGTGAGCAGGGCGGCAATCACCCCCTCGCGGGCGACGCCCGTAATTGCGGAGCGAACGAAGATCGACTGGTCGCCGATCGGATCGATCCGCAGGTCATCCGGCAACGAGGCTTTTGCCTCGATCGCCTTTTCCCTGATCCCGGCGATGATGGCCAACGTGGATGCCGAGCCATTCTTGAACACGGTGAGCAGTACCGAACGCTTGCCTTCCACGTGAACAATGTTCGGTTGTGGCGGACTGCCGTCGGTCACATCGGCCACATCGCGCATATAAACGGTGGTTCCGTTGGCCGATTTGACGGGCATGCCGGCAATCGCGGCGATCGTCGACGGTGCGTCGTTCAACTGCAACGTGTACTCGTAATTGCCGATCTTTTCGGTGCCTACGGGCGTGATGAGATTCTGTGCCGCTAATGCGCTCTGAACGTCTGCGGCAGACAGCCCGCGAGCCTGGAGTTCATGCGGTTTGACGTTGATCTGAACCTGCCGGGTTTTGCCGCCGAACGGAAACGGTATCGCGGCGCCGGCTACCGACGTCAAAGCAGGGCGCAGCTGATTCAGCCCCAGGTCGGCGAGATTCTGCTCGGAGAGGCCCTTTCCGGAAAGCGCGAGCTGGATGACAGGAACTGTCGAGGCGTTGTAATTGAGAACGAACGGCGGGGTCGTCCCTGGCGGCAACTGCTTCAGGATTTCCTGCGAGATCGAGGTGACCTGCGCATTCGCCGTCGCGATGCTGGTGCCCGGCTGGAAGAAAATCTTGACGACGCCGTAGCCGTTAAGAGAGCTTCCTTCGATGTGTTCGACGCCGTTGACCGTCGTGGTCAATACCCGCTGGAACGGGGCCATGATGCGCCCCTCCATCTGGTCCGGCGAGAGTCCCGTGTATTGCCACACCACACTGACAACCGGGATGTCGATGCCGGGAAAGATATCCGTAGGCGTACGAAGCGCAGCCAGAGGGCCGATGATGAGAATGAAAATAGCCAGTACAACGAATGTATAAGGCCTTTTGAGCGCGATGCGAACGATGCCAATCATAAAAATCCCACAATTCAAAGCCGGTGGCAACGCAACGCACAGCGCTTTCCGGCTACCAGATTCGCCGCTACTTACTTCAATCTGGGTTAGATGAGATGCCGCTCGCCTTGACTGGCGTACCGGCATCCGGACTTTGGCGGGCGCCTGTTCTGCCAGGAGCGCCGATGAAGTGGATTGCAGAGGCGACGAGCCCCAGCGCGAGACCAAAGACAACGATGCCCGTCCAGCCGAAGCGGCTCATCAGCCAGCCACTGACCACGGTGCCGACGGCGCCGCCGAAGAAGGTGGCGGTCATATAGAGGCTGTTGATGCGGCCTTGTGCCTTATGATCGACTGCGAAGGCGCGAGTCTGGTTGGATACCAACCCGGCCTGCACGCCGATATCGAGCACGATGACGCCGATCACCAGGAAAGTAAGCGAGGAGTTCGCGCCCGAGAGAAGCAGGTAGGCAAGGGTGACGATGCCGATACTGAGCCCAACGACATGGCGCGCCCCGCGCCGGTCGGAGACATGGCCGCCGAGTGAAGCGGCAAACGCGCCGGCCGCGCCGATAATTCCGAAGCCGCCCGCCCATGCGCTGCCCAGGTGCCACGGTCCGCTGGCGAGGAGCGCCGCCAGATTGACCCAGAAGGCGTTGAAACAGGCCCACAACAGCGCCTGGATAACCATCGATTCACGGATCGGACGATGGTCCCGCGCCAGTGGCCAGAGCGAAGCGAGCAGGCGACCGTAGGAAAGATTCGTCGAGGGCACACCGCGCGGCAGCAGCGTCGCCGCAGCGATCCAGACCGGCACCATGAACGCCGCTTCCACCCCGTAGACCGCGCGCCAGCCGTAGGCTGCGCCGACCACGCCGGCGATCGTGCGACCGACCAGGATGCCGACCATAATGCCGCTGACGACCGTGCCAACCGAACGCCCTCGCTGGTGCGGCGGCGACATGACAGCCGCGAAGGGCACGAGTTGCTGTGGCACGCAACTGACCATGCCAAGACCAAAGGAAGCCGCGATCAGCGCCCAGATGCCGGGCGCGAATGCCGCCGCCAGGGCGAAAATGAAGGCGAGGGCGATCTGACCGAGCACGAGCTTGCGCCGGTCGAAGCGGTCGCCAGCCGGCAAAAGGAACGCAAGCCCGGTCGAGAAGCCGAGCAGCGCCGCAGCGGCGACGAGATCGACCGTCGTCAGATCGACCCTCAGGCCTGCTTTGATCAGCGGCAGGATCGGCTGGATGCAATAGACGTTGGTGATCACCGCGCCGGCGATGATCGCCATCATGACGATCTTGCCGCGCGACACTGACGCGGGTGCAGGTGGACTAACGGGTGTGGTGGGCAGGCCGCTCACGGCATTCTCCTTTCATTTCGGTCTCGCCGGTATCCGCAGCGACATGCTGCGATCCACGATTCGATTCCGAACGTTACGCGCTTGCATTTATAAAGAGAATCCATCACGATCAAGAATCATCCTTCCATTATTTGATAGGCTCCATGAATCGCCTTGAATCCATGTCTATCCTTGTGGCTGTCGTTGATTCGGGCAGTCTGTCGGCCGCCGCGCGCCGCCTCGGCTTGCCGCTGGCAACGGTCAGCCGCAAGGTTGGGGAACTGGAATCGCATCTGAAGACGCGTCTGCTTCACCGTACGACGCGACAACTTTCGTTGACGGAAGCGGGGAGTTCATACGTGGCCGCCTGCCGGCGCATTCTCGAAGAAATTGGCGAAGCCGAGCGCGCTGCGACGGGTGAATACGCCGCGCCTAAAGGCGAGCTCGTGGTCACCGCGCCCGTCGCTTTCGGGCGCTTGCACGTCGTGCCGGTGGTTGCGGAATTTCTCGCGCACTATCCGGAGATCGACGTCAACCTCGTGCTCACGGATCGCGTCGTGCATCTGATGGACGAGCACGCCGACGTCGCGGTCCGGATTGGCGAGTTGCCCGATAGCACGCTGATGGCGATGGGAGTCGGAACTGTCCGCCGGGTCATATGTGCAAGTCCCGACTATCTGGCAACGCATGACACGCCGACCAGACCACGCGATCTCGCCGGGCATGAGTGCATTACCTTCGAGGTCCTCGCGTCCAAGCGCGCATGGGTGTTCGGGTCCGGCAAGTCAGAGCTGTCCGTACCCGTTCGTTCACGGCTTGCCGTCAATACGGCGGAGGCAGCCATCGCGGCCGCGATTCTCGGGGTTGGACTGGTCCGCGTGCTGTCTTACCAGGTCGCAGACGCTATACGTGACAACGCACTTTGCGTGGTGCTCGACACGTTTGAGTCCGCGCCATTGCCCATCAGTCTCGTGCATAAAGGACAAGCGCCGCTGCCGTTGAAGTTGCGTGCTTTCCTCGACTTCGTGACGCCACGATTACGCGCGCGGACTTCGCGTGAGCTCGGCGAAGGCGGGACGGGTTGAGGGTTGAGGTGGGTGGAACCGGATCGCGGATGCTCACGAGCTCGCGCGTGGTGCTCGCGGTGCCAACCGTGTAGCCATGCGCAACAACATAGCGGCGACCATGATCGCGGCGGGAACAAGATAACATCTACTTCGATTGGTTCGCCCTCGTTGATTCGGTGGAGCGCCTGACGGCCGGGCACCCCAACGAGATGTTCAGCTGCTACGCGGACCAAACCCCGAGTAGGAGCGTAACTGGCTGATCTGCGGCGGAGCCAGGAATCCAGACTTCACCAGCGGAAGCGCTGACAGAAGCTGGTTCAGATGGTTTTCATCATCTGCTTCCGAAATCATGCAGGCACGGACTGCTGCGCATCTCCGCCGTGATGGGTTTTCTGGTGTTTGCCGCGTTCAGCGCGCTCTGGGCGACACTCGCCGCGCTGCTCGTGCGGCCGCCTTACCACTTCGGTCCTGCCGCCATCGGTGCATTCGGGCTCGTCGGGATCGTCGGCCTTTTGGTATCGGCGCAGCTCGGCGCGATCGTCGATCGGATTGGCGCCCGCAAGATCGCTTCAGCCGGTGCGCTGACGGTCGTCGTGGCGTTCGTGTTCGTGGCAGCGGGCGGGCGGAGTCTGGCATGGCTTGTCGTCGGCATGGTGCTGCTGGACCTCGGCAACCGCGCGACCTTTATCGCCAACCAGGCCCGGATCTACGCGCTGCGACCCGAGGCCCGCAGCCGCCTGAATACCGTCTACATGGTTTCGTACTTTCCTGGCGGCGCATTGGGGGCAGCGCTCGGTGGCGTTGGTGCGCTGCATGCCGCCTGGATCGGGCTCGCCGTGGTTGGCGTGTTGCTTGCGCTTGCTGCTGGGGCAGTCAATTCCCTCGCTTACCGGCGACAGGGTTCAGCCTTCGCCGGCGGGCAGACTTAAGTTGGAAAGCGAGGGCAACCGACGCCCGTCCTCAATGGCTGCGACACCCCGCACGCCGATGGAAGCAATCTGCACAGGAGAACCTGATGACGTTCAAGGCACTGCTTGCGAAGATGTCGCATGATGCGATTTCGACGCGCATCATCCAGATGGATGAGAGAGAGCTCATGCCCGGAGACCTGACCATCGCGGTCGAGTACTCGACCGTGAACTTCAAGGACGCACTGGCCATCAGCGGAGACTGCGTCGGTCATCGCACGCTGGCGAATGTGCTCGCCCAGACGCAGTACCGCGGCGTGGTGGCCGCCTGCGGCCTGGCGCAAGGTCCGAGCCTGCCTGGATCGGTGCTGCCCTTCATCCGACGCAATGTCAGCCTCGCGGGCATCGATTCGCTGATCATTCAACGCGGGCCTTCGCCGCCTTATACGCTTCGCGCCGCCTCTCACGCTCGGTTGCAAAGGTTTCACTCAGGATAGCATCGAGGTCACTCCGCTCTACATATTCGCCACACACGGGGCAGACATAGTCGAGTCCCACCTCGTGGCCACACTTGCGATGCGTGAACCGTACCGCCACTTCTTCGCCTCTGCTCTTGCACCAGGTCTCACCCCAGGTGCGTAGCGTCTGGATCACCGGATAGAACGCCTTGCCTTTCTCCGTGAGACGGTACTCATGGCGCAAGGGTTTTTTTTGATAGGGATGGCGCTCGACCATGCCGTCTGCCTCAAGTGATTTCAGGCGCGTCGCCAGCATCTGGGGCGTCGCCTCAGTCTGGATCAGGATTTCCTCGAACCTGGTCGCGCCCATGTACATTTCGCGCAGGACCAGCAAGGTCCACCTGTCACCGACAACTTCGCTCGATCGAGCAACCGGGCACACGGTGGATGCCGATTTTTCTCTGCGATTCATTTCGCCTCCGTGTAACTACGTTTTTCATAGTATCACAGTCGGCTGATGGGTGAACGGAGAGACAAACGATGGTCTTAATCCACACGTAAAGCCCCACGGATGCTATGGAATTCATGCGGATCTTTTTACTATGAAGTTCATATTTGTAATTGGTTGGTGAGGCATTGAGGCGCGCGAAATCGCGCAGATGAACTGCGCAGCCGTGGGCCGGTTGCGACATGCCGCGCCCGAATCCGCATCCTGGAGAACATCATGTCAGACACTGCCTGTCGCGTCGAACACACCGGCCTTTTGCTGGTCGATCCGTACAACGATTTCCTGTCGCATGGCGGCAAGGTCTTTCCAATAATCGAGGCGGTCGCGAATGACGTCCGGCTTCTCGACAATTTGCGCGCAACCGTCGGCGCCGCCCGCGAAGCCGGCATTCAGGTCTTCTATGTACCGCATCGTCGCTGGCGGCCAGGCGATTACGAAGGCTGGGACCATCCGAATCCGACGCAGCTCATCGTACAAAATCTCGCACGTCATTGCCGTTGGCCTGCTCGCCAACACCTGCATCGAATCCACCGCACGATTTGCGATGGAACTCGGCTATCACGTGACGCTCGTACGCGATGCGACGGCAGCATTTTCGCCAGAAATGATGCGTGCCGCTCACGAGCTGAACGGCCCCACGTTTGCGCATTCGATCGTGTCGACGGCCGAGTTGCTGGCCGCGCTGCCGGCGTGGTGCAGTACGTACGATGAAATTCACCGGCAACCTGATCATCGGTGCACAGGGCTTGCGCTTCGGGCACGCCTATTCGTGAAGGTGGCCGCGCAGCCATCCCGCGGTGAGACGCTGCCGCCGATTGCGTACATGGCGTTCGAATCTGTTCCCCCCGCGTGTCCGAATTTCCACCAATAGCGTCTGCCGCTCGCGCCGACGACGATTGGCATCACTTGTTATAAATAAATGTTGGTGGTAATTTATTCCATCCACGCCTCGCCGCGTTTGGCAGGGTCCACAATGAAATGGATAGCTGACTGGAGTGCAACATGAACGGAAACAGCCCCGGCAAGGCAGGGCTCATTTATCTGGACGATCTCACCGTAGGGTTGGTGTTCGAGAGTACGGAACACCAGCTTGACGCTGAGCAGATACGCGAATTCGCGGAGCGTTTCGACCCCCAGCCGTTTCATCTGAGCGAAGAGACCGCGCGGGAAACGTTCTTTGCCGGGCTTGCGGCAAGTGGATGGCATACGGCGGCGATCACGATGAAACTTCTCGTGCAAAGCCTGCCGCTGGCGGGCGGAGTCATTGGGGCGGGGAGCGAGATCACCTGGCCGCATCCGACGCGTCCGGGCGACGTGCTGCACGTAGTCAGCACGATCATGGAGATTGCGCCATCAAGGTCCAGACCGGACAGGGGAATCGTGACGGTGCAGAGCGACACGCTGAACCAGCACGGCGATTTGTGTCAGCGCTCTGTTGCCCGCCTGCTTGCGTTCAGGCGCAGCTAGCTGTTTGCATGTAAGATAAAGGTTGTACAACATCTAACGTGAACAGGCAGGACGCCTGTTTCCCACGGTTTGTCTCGCAACAGGAGGTGTTTTCGTGGGACGTTCAAATCGCGAGCAGGCGGACATGAACCGGCAGCGGATCGTCGATCAGGCCGATGCGGCCGTGCGCGGCGGTGGAGTCGCTGCCGTCAGCATCTCAGAGATCATGGCGCGCGCAGGCATGACGCAGGGCGGCTTCTACAACCACTTCGAATCGAAGGATGCGTTGATCGCAGAAGCGTGCTCGGCCGGATTTGCGCGATCGGTGCAGAAGTGGAAAACCAGGGCGCATGCGAAAGGACAGCCGGTCGTGGGCGCGTTGAAGCGGCTCGCCACGTACTACCTTGCAAGGAGGCCGGTCGAACAGAGTTGCCCGATGGTCGCGCTCGGACAGGACGCAGCTCCGCATCACGCGAGCGCGGCACTGAACGACGCTTATCGCGAGGGTGTCAAGAACCTGTTCGCCACCTTCAAGGACATCGCTCGCTCGGATCCTTCGTGCGCGCTGTCTGATGAAGAGATGACTGCCGCGTTTGCGGCGATGGTCGGTGCGAACATGCTTTTTCGGGCCACCGGTGAAAAAAAATGGGCTGCTGGAGTCGAGCAGACATTCTTCGATTCGTGAGAGCGTGTATATGCATCTACGCATCATCCGCGTTCTGAAAATTTGGTGATCTTCGGCGGATCACCTCTCGATGAATTTACTATCTTTTCGGAGACAGAAAGATGCCTACCTATATCGTGTCCGCGACCCAGAATTTTTTGACGGTTGATCAGAAGAAGAGGGTGGCGAAGGAAATTACTCGCGCTCATAGCGAAGCGACTGGCGCACAGGGCTTCTTCGCCCAGGTCATTTTCAACGAGATCCCGCGCGGCTCGCACTTTATGGGGGGTGTACAGATTGAAACCGATCAGGTGTACGTACATGGACATGTGCGGACGGGACGCACGGAGGAACAGAAGAGGCGCCTTCTCGACGACCTGGTGGAATCAGTGCGGATGATTACCGGCCTGGAAAAGCGCTACCTGTGGGCCTACGTCTCCGAATTGCCGCCGTCGAATATGGTCGAGTACGGACAGGTGCTTCCGAGACCAGGGGCCGAATCGGAATGGCTCGCGGCATTGCCAGCGGATGATCGGGACTACCTGCTCGGTCTTGGCAATGCCCTGTAACACGCTGTTTCGAAATGACTGCAAAGCCACCTGGCGGGAGACATCCTCTGACGAAGACAACCGGTGGAAGCGGTGGGCAGGAGGGGACCTGGGTCCGTTGCCACATGAATCAGGGCTGACGATTTTCTGGAGGTTCTGCTAGCGCAACGCGCTCGATCCGCAAGATATACGCGACTATTTCGGCGCGACCGGTCAGCCGTTTGCTGACAGCGGGGGCAGCAATGTGCTCCCGTTCGGCGACGGCCGCTATCGTGCCTTCTTCGACGACGCGTACGAACAGCTTGAGCGACAGTGGATCGAGCTTCAATGGTTGCCCCAGCTTCAACGAGCGATACAAGCCGCCTGCCTGGCTCAACGCCGCAAGTCGGGGCGCGCGCGACGCGTTATGTGTTGTGCCCCGGTTTCGCCTGATCGAGCCATTCAACGATGTTTCGCACGGTATCGCCATAGAAGGTTTGATACAACTCGCGCGTCACATAGCCGATGTGCGGCGTCGCCAGCACGTTGGGCTGTGAGCGCAGCGGATCGGCGAGTTCGAGTGGCTCAGTGTCGTACACGTCGATGGCTGCACCAGCGATTTGCCCGCTGTTCAACGCAGAGCGCAGTGCGTTGGTGTCCACAATCGGGCCGCGCGATGTGTTGATGATGCGGCTCGTCGGCTTCATGCTGGCCAGTTCAGCAGCGCCGACAAGGCCGTGCGTGCGTTCGCTCAGACGGACATGGACCGACAGGAAATCCGACGTGGAGAAGAGGGTGTTTTTATCGACCCGCTGCACGCCTTTCGATTGCGCGCGTTCTTCCGTAAGATTCTCGCTCCACGCGATCACGTTCATCCTGAACGCGCGGCCGATGATTCCGACGGCTGAGCCGACACGACCCAGCCCAAGCAGCCCGAGCGTCTTGCCGGCGAGTTCCGTGCCGAGCGTGCGTTGCCAGCCGCCTTCACGCAAGGACCGATTTTCGGTTGTGACGTTACGCGCCATTGACAGAATCATCGACCACGTGAATTCGATGGTCGGCGTGGACGAGTAGCCGGTGTGCGTTACTGTGATGCCGCGTTGCCCGGCCGCGTCGGTGTCGATCGCCGCATTGGCTGCACCGGTCGACGCGATGAGTTTGAGATTCGGCAGACTGTCGATGATTTCGCGCGTGAGCGGCGTGCGTTCACGCATCACGCAGACCACGTCGAAAGGCGTCAGACGCTCGATGATCTGCGCCGTGTCCGCGAGGTGATCGTTAAAGACGGTGATCTCCGAGCGGTCCTTCAGTGGGGACCAGTCGGCCGAGGCGAGTGCGACGTTCTGGTAGTCATCGAGAATCGCGATTCTGACGCGGGAAGGCAAAGGCATGCTCCACTCCTTTAAGCGGAAAGACAGACACCAAAGTCTACTCGTCGGCGCGCAATCCTGCCGTTGCTTGCGCTAAGGTATGCGGGCGTTGCCAAGCTAATGATCCCGATTGTAGATGGAATAAATTCTTCAGTTGGTCTGTGGCCGCAACGGAGGCTGTGACGTGCCTGCCGCAGTCAGCCATAGCTCGAGGTCTGTGTCGGACCCGGTTCCGCCGTGAAGGGGCATTGGGCTGCGGGCGAGAATTGGTGACAATCGAGCAGAGGCCTGGTGCCGCGTTCCACTCATTCATCTGCCCATGACGCCACAAAACTCTCGCCGCACAAAACGCCCGAACTTGTGCCTGGTCAGATTTTCGCGGGTGATCAAGATAGAACGCCGACGATTTCTTCGGATTCTTCAATTCGTAAGTCCGGCGCGCCCGTCACCATCAACGTGAACCAGGGCGCGACGGTCTCAGGCGGCACCGATTTCTATCACGGCGGCGATGGCACGGCCGCGGGCATTCAGATATTCGACGGCTATTACAATGCCAACGGACCCGCGAACAATCCGGCCAACCTGGTCAACGTGAACGGCGTCGTTACCTCGGTGGATGGGGCCAACGGTTCAGCTGTTTTCAGCTACTCCACGCGCAACGTCACGCTGCCGGGCTACGCGGCCCAGGCTAACGGCGACTTCAATACCTACGAAGCCGGCTTGCACTCCCGCATCGCGTACACGATTGCGTTGAGCGAGTGGTACATGAAGCCCTATATAGATGTGCACCTCGTCCACTTTCATACGGGCGGTTATACGGAGCAGGGCGCGGGCGCGCTGGATCTCGCGGTGAGCAGCTCAAATGCGACGACGCTGTCCGTCTCGCCGATGTTCGAAGTGGGCGGTCGATGGCCGCGCCGCACTGTCGGCTCTCAAATGTCCATCCGCATTACAGGGGTGGGTGCCGCTGTCGCGAACGCGGTCTTCAATGCCACAGGAAAGCGAATTCGCGATCTTCCCATCACCTTGGACAAGATGATTCGTCCGCCTGAAGACGGACGCGAAGGTCTGAGGTGGTATGAGCGAGAAGTCGAGCGCGTGCTGACGTGGCGACGCGCTACGCGTTCGGGCTCTGGGGAACCGGATCCAACGGCTTGGCCCCGCAAGCTGCAACGGAAGCAGAGCGGTCCTGCGACATGTCCCCTGAACAGATCGTGTCGTGGTCGGGCGAAAAATCATCGAGATTGTTTGCATCAGGCAACGTCTCCGAGCTATCTGCCGGCGCCTGATTGCGTCGCCAACTGGCGGGTGGCATGCCAAATTCCCGTTTGAAAGCGCGGTTAAACGCTGCCTCCGACTCATAACCAACATGCTGTCCTACAGCCGCAACTGAGCGCGTCCCGCTGCGTAACTCCTGCGCCGCTAATTGCAGACGCCATCGCGCCAGATATTGCATTGGCGGCTGGCCAATCAGTTGCGTGAAGCGTTGCGCCAGCGCCGAACGCGACAGGCCTACCTTGCGGGCGAGTTCGTCGACCGTCCAGTTGTGCGCAGACTGGGCATGCAGCAGGGCGAGTGCGCGACCCACGAAGCGGTCGCTGACACCCGCGAGCCAGCCCTTGCGGTCATCAGGCAGCGCGTCGATGCAGCGGCGCACGGCTTCCACAAAAAGCAGTTCCGAAAGCCGCGCGAGCACGATTGCGCTGCCCACGCGCCATTCGGCCGCTTCAGCCGCCGCCAGCTTGAGCGATGACTCGAGCCATGCCGATTGCGGATCGTTGCGCATGTCCACCTTGAAGATACGCGGCAGCGCCGAGAGTACCGGGTTGGTCAACGTATCGTCGCAGGCAAGAAAGCCGCAAATGAGACGCGTATGTGCGCCGCCACCGCCGTAACTCAACTCCATTACCTCACCCGGCGCCATTTTCATGTATCTCGACAGCATGTCGTCGGCGGGGGCGGGAGCAAGTTCGAGCGAGCTACCCATCAGGTGCGCTTCGCCTTGCGGCACGACGAGAAGTTCGCCCGCTTCCAGGTGGATCGTTGAAGAGGGATCGTCGACGAGCCTCGCGCGGCAACTTCCTTCCGTGATGAGGTGATACGAGACGATGCGTTCGGCGCGCGGCAAAAAAGTCGCGCACAACTCCTGGGTCACTTCGCCTACCACGCACCAGGGTGCCGTGAAGTCACCATTTAGATAAACCGCTCCGCCCAGACGCACGAAACGGAGCACATCAGAAAGAGCATCCATAAACCCGCCCGTCCATTTCGGCGTCCTGCGCAAAACATCTGGACGCCTGGTCATTCACCAATACTACTTGCGTCCCGATACTAGCACTCATGGAAATGCGCAACAACGGACCGTCTGGCGATCCGGATACCGCATCAGGAGGCCAACATGAATCAGACGAAGACCTATAGAGGGCAATGCTTTTGCGGGGCCGTGCAATTTACTGTGAGCGGGAAACCCGCCGGCATGGGCTATTGCCATTGCGAGTCCTGCCGCCATTGGTCGGGCGGCCCCATCAACGCGTTCACGCTGTGGAGGCCGGATGCGTTGTGCGTGACGTGCGGCGCAAATGATATCGGCACTTACAACAAGACGTTGCACAGTTACCGTAAGTGGTGTCGGGCCTGCGGTGGACATCTCTTTACGGAGCATCCGGGTCTCGGTCTCATTGATGTGTACGCCGGAGTCCTGGAGGAGTTCCCCTATGAAGCTGGCGTACACGTTCACTACCCCGAAGCCGTGTTTCCCGTGAGCGACGGTCTGCCGAAGCTGAAGGACCTGCCACGCGAAATGGGTGGTTCGGGCATCAGCGTCGCTGAATAGCCATCGCATGAAAGATCAGATTGCGATTTGCCCGATCGTCGCGCGGGCATGATTGCAGTGCAATTTCGCGGCGCTATCAGAACGGGTAGCAAATCGCTGCCTGTGGCCTCTCAGGAGAGTTTCATGTCCGCTGTTGATTCCTCTCTCTCGCCCGTCTCAGACTTCGCCGCCGTCAAAGTCCGTCAGCAAGCCGCGTGGTCGACGGGCAACTATGCTGTCGTCGGCACCACACTGCAGATCGTCGGAGAACATCTTTGCGAGACGCTTGACTTGCGCGCCGGTAGCCGCGTGCTCGACGTTGCAGCAGGCAACGGCAACGCGACCCTTGCGGCCGCGCGCCGCTGGTGCGACGTTGTTTCGATCGATTACGTGCCCTCACTGCTGGAGTCAGGACGTGCGCGTGCTCAAGCCGAAGGGCTGCCGGTGGTGTTTGAGGAAGCGGACGCCGAAGCGCTGCCGTACGCGGATGCCTCGTTCGACGTCGTGATGTCGACGTTCGGTGTGATGTTCACTCCAGATCAGGAGAAGGCAGCAGCGGAACTTGCACGTGTATGCAAACCGGGTGGTCGAATCGGACTTGCCAACTGGACACCGGAGAGCTTCATCGGGCAGGTGTTCAAAATGATCGGCAAGTACATGCCTCCAGCACCGGGCATAGTGTCACCCGCGCTCTGGGGCACGAAGGCGCGGCTGGAAGCGCTGTTCGCGGGAAATGCTTGGGATATCGTGACGGCCAGCCGCCATTTCACGTTTCGCTACCGTTCGCCGGCACACTTCATGGAGGTATTTCGCGCGTACTACGGGCCGATGAACAAGGCGTTTGCTGCACTTGACGGTGATCGGCAGGCGGCGCTGCTCAGTGATTTGATGACACTAATCGAGAGTCGCAACCGGTCGGGCGACGCAACGCTCGTTCTGCCGAGCGAGTATCTCGAAGTCGTGGTGGAACGATCGTGAACGGACCCGGGCGCAGAGTCCGCATGTTAGTGAGCGTTGGCGTGCGCCTGTGGAGTCCGGTCTGGCTGATTGGCCTTCGTCACCGATCGGTGCTTGTCGCCCTGCCGCTGTGTTCATCGGTGAGTTTCTTTAGCATACCGGTGGATGAGCTTCCGGTTCGCCGGCGTGTCGTCGAGCAGGTACATCACCCGGTCGTACTGCACGTCAGCGACTTCGTCACGCGTCGCGTCTCGCGCCACGTCATCAGCAGGTCGAGATTCTCGTCAGCCCGCCGCGGCCGGTGCGCATCGAACTCACTCTTCGGTGGCCTGGCAAACCGCGCGTTGTAGGCGGCCCTGAAGGAGGGCGCATACGCATTGGCATCAGCCACCGTGCTGATGCCGCGCAAGCGCATCTCCTTCACCATGCTAGAACACGACCTTACAACTTTGCTCTTACACACAATGTCGAGGCCATTCTGAAATGTCCGGGTTTGGACTTTTTAGAAATGTCCGGTTTTAAGGTTCAGAAATCTCTATGTTAGAGGGCTTTCAAGCACCGAGCCTGCCCGCGTTCCGGCAGTTCCCAGGACCGCTGCATTCAGGTCTTCAAGCGTCAGTTCGCGCTGCTTGCAGGTGCCCACCTTGCGCTCCTTCGGCCGCGGCGCTTCGCCCTGATTCGTTCTCGACGGCGAGCCTGACGCACGCCGGTCATCGCGCTGCGCCTGGATCACCTGCGCCATCTGCAACGTGTGTCCCAGCCGCTTGTTATCGACCACCGCCGCCTGGTCGATCTCCGAGAGCCGGTCATACGGCACACAGGGCAGGGCAGCGCCATTGACCCGGATCTCGATGCGTCCGTCCGGATACTCGAACACGTCCAGATAGTTGTGAATGAGGCTGCGGTTTGCCGCCGTGTCTTCAAGCAGATAGATCACCCGGTCGTACTGCACCGTCAGCACCTTCGACACGCGCCGCGGCACCCGGCACGTCAGGATCAGGTCGAGATCGTCATCGGCCCGTAACGGCCGGTGTGCATCGAACGCGCTCCTGGGCACCTTGCCGAACCGGCCATTGAAGTCAGCGATGAAGTGGGGCGCATAAGCGTTGGCCGCCTCCTTCGTGCTGATGCCGCGTAGCCGCAATTCCTTCACGAGGCGATCCTGCAACGTCAGATTGGCGCGCTCGACGCGCCCCTTCGCCTGACTGCTGTTGGCACAGAACGTATCCACATTCAGTTCGTACAGCGCGCGGCCAAACTGCGTCACGCCCTTGCCAGGCGTCACCGAATGGCTGTTGCAATGAAATACGCTCGCCTTGTCGCTGTACAGCGCGACCGGCTTGCCATGCTGTTCAAGGTACGCGCGCATCGCCTCGAAATAGCTGAAGGTCGACTCTGTCGCCGTGAAATGCAGCGCCATCAGCCGGCTGGTCGCATCGTCAATGAACACCAGCAGCGTGCAGGCTGGCGCGCGGCCCTCGAACCAGCGGTGATCGCTGCCGTCGATCTGCACCAGTTCGCCCAGGCATGCTCGGCGGTTTCTCGGCTGATGCAGCTTCGGCGGTCGCTGCCGGCGGGGAATCCACAGCCCGGCCTCACGCATCCAGCGCCGCACGGTTTCTTTCGCCAGCACCACGCCATGACACTCGGCGAGCTTCTCGCACGCCAGTGTCGGCCCGAAATCGGCGTAACGCTCACGCACCAGCGCCATGGCCCGCGCACGGAGATCCACCGGCAGTTCGCGGTTGCCCGGTTGCCCACGCCGCGCCGAGACGAGCCCGGCCGGTCCGGCAGCCTCGTAGCGCCGCACCAGCCGGCTGACCTGACGCTCACACAGCTGCAGCCGTTCCGCCGCCAGCACGATCGTCAGGCGATGCTGGACGACCGCTTCGATGATCTTCACGCGCTCGAGCTCGTGCATGCTGATCGTGATCAATCCACGTCCGTTCATGTCCGGCTCCCGGGCTGTGCTCATGCCGCAGCATGCGCCACAGCCGCCGGTCCGGAGCCGGGAACCGGACATTTCTAATGAGCCAGAACCAGACATTACTAAAAAGCTCTGACACACAAAGTGTTGATAATTTATATTATGTAAAATTGTGAAAGCGCGACCTCGTTGTCACTACCCAGCAGACGTTAGTTTGCGCGAATCTGTTCCGGTTTTTGCATAAAACCTGTTCGTAGCCCATAGTCCTGAATCCAGCGCCGCTGCCATGTAGTCGCGCCGCATGTTCCCGGGCCATCCCAAGCCAAGCACTTTTGTGGATGAATAGCTCGGACACCATGCTTGGCGTCACTGGAAAAAACCTCAAAATCGCTCCATACGTTGGTCGCGGGAACAACCTCCTGCAGAGACCTCTTGAGCGGCTTTGTTCCCGACGTCTCTGCGAGCCGCGATTCGACCGGACATACGCGGGAACAAAATTGTGCGAGCCGACGTTCATCCATGTATGGAATGCCGCTACGCCGGATCGCACTCAGCCGACGCTGGCCCTTGAGCAGATACGCCGGCGTGCGCAATGCGCCAGGGAGGTCTGGGAGCGCACGCCAATAGTTGCGCGAGGGCGTCGTATCAAGGATGGCCGCTGATGCCCTGCCTGCCTGACGAGCGTGGCCGCTACCGTTAATACGACCAGCAGCAGGACGGCTTCCACATTCAGTTGGGTCGTGGCAAGGCCGGCGCGCGTTCTTTTAACAGACGTACGCCGGCAGCGCGATACGGTCTATGCATCGCGCAGGTGATATTCAAATCAGGACAGCACGGGAGGGGCGCGGGGCTTGGTGGAGGGAAGCGGTTCAACGCTCGATGCTGGATGGCCAGTACCGTGATGGAGAGCAGCGCCGACACGTCTCCCCCGCGACTACGTACTCTCGATCCGGCGAACCACTGCGGCGGCGAAGTCGCGCGTTGATGCAGTGCCTTTCAGATCGCGCGTACAGATATGGTCGGTGTTGAGTGTTTCAGTGATTGCAGTTCGGAGTCGTTGGGCGAGATCACCCTTACCAACATGCTCAAGCATCAAGCCTGACGCAAGTAATAAGGAGATGGGATTGGCCACGTCTTTACCAGCGATGTCCGGCGCGGATCCATGCACGGCTTCAAAAATTGCCGTGTCGTTACCGTAGTTGGCGCCAGGCGCCATGCCCAGTCCGCCAACAAGCCCCGCTAACTGATCCGACAGAATGTCTCCAAACAGATTGGTGCACAAAAGCATATCGAACTGCCACGGGTTCAGTACAAGCTGCATCGCGCAGGCATCGACAATGATGTCATTCATTTCCACCCGACCTCCGTAATTCCGGGCAACGTCTCGAGCGGCTTCCAGGAACAATCCCGTGAGTGCCTTCAGGATATTAGCCTTATGCACAACGGTGATCTTCTTTCGTCCGTGCTTCAAGGCATATTCGAAGGCAAATCTTGCGATTCGTGCGCACGCTTCGCGTGTGTTTACCCCGGTCGCGACTGCAACCGCTTTCGGATCATCGCCGACGGGAATGTAGTATTCGTGTGCGACATAGAACCCACCGAGGTTTTCGCGCACGAGCACGAGGTCGATCTCGTCGTAGCGACCAGGGATGATGGTACGCACGGGCCGAACGTTGCCAAAAAGCTGAAACTCTTCGCGAAGCCGAACGTTGGAAGAGCGGAACCCCTCGCCGATCGGGGTCGTCAATGGACCTTTGAGGGCAAGCTTGTTCTTGCGAACGCTTTCGAGCGTCACATCTGGTAGCGGATCGCCACAGTGGGTGACCCCGGCGATTCCGGCATGCTGTACGTCCCAGATGAATGGGGATCCTAAAGCGTCAAGAACCTGGACCGCTGCAGCAACCACTTCTGGCCCGATTCCATCTCCGGGAATCAGCGTTGCGCGGATTTTGTGTCTCGGCGTGCTTTCCATACCAGTCCTCCAGATTAGACAGGGACAACCGTCCGTGGTTGATCGGCTATTGCTGACGCCGCTGGGTGCAATGAGTTGGTCTCAGGCATGGACCAGACCAAAACTTCATTTCCGCCGCATGGCGCACTCAGGCGGATGTGTCGCCGTGTCATGATTGCCAGCTGCGGCGACAGCTGTTCTGGCCTCGCATTCGAGATACGGCGCCAGCAGCGAAACAAGGAACAGGCCACATAGCGGATATACCGGTCGACCTGTCGTCACGGAGGTTCATATCAACGTCTCCAGTGTCAAGGCCGGTGCATACGTGCGCCTGATCGACCCCTCCCGCAGATCCCATTAAAGTTGTTCCAAGTTCAACAATAAAGTCAATTCGGACGCCAACCACCTGCTTCCGTCAGGCATCTGGGTTGACGGAATTGAAGTGATCGACAGCCGATGCCCGCCCGCGATCACGAGAGCCTGTGAGATCAACGCTGATGGTGCGTTTGAACATAGACAGCGATCTGTACGTTGTCGTACCGCTTTCTTGCGCGCGTGCGCGTAGTGTGTCTTATATCGCCGACCAGTGGGGAGAAAATCATGCTTAGACGAACCTTCATCTGGAGCACATCCGGATCGCTTCTGGCGTTCGGAGCAGCGCTTTCAGGTTGCACCACCACCTCTTCCTCCGATGCGAGTCGCAGTCAGCAGATGGACAAGCGCCGCACTATCGATGCGGGCGTCGACTCGACTCTCGCGCGCCTCTACGGCATAGCTAGCGGCTCACGTGAACTGGTCGGCAAGGCGCACGGGGTACTGACGTTCCCGTCGGTGATCGACGCCGGCTTCGTGGTCGGCGGTCAGTATGGCGAAGGCTCCTTGCGCATCGGCGGACGCACGGTTGGCTACTACAGCACGGCGACCGGGTCGATCGGCTGGCAGATCGGCGCGCAATCGCGCGCGATCGTGTTGCTGTTCATGACCGACGAATCGCTAACCCGCTTCCGGAGCAGAGACGGATGGTCGGCTGGCGGCGATGCTTCCGTGGCCGTCCTGAAGGTCGGCGCAAACGGCAATCTCGACACGAGCACCGCTACTGGACAGGTCGACGCTTTCGTGCTGACCAATAATGGGTTGATGGCGGGAGCGTCGCTGGAAGGTACCAAAGTCACGCGGCTCACGTCGCTTTGACATTGGGTCGAGGGGCGCGCGTGATGCCTGCCCAAGTAGAAACAGAGGGTAGAGAAATCATGTTACGAAGCATACGAGACTTGCACGGAAGCATTGTTTGCGCGGTGGATGGCGACATCGGCTCAGTCACACAGGCCTATTTCGACGACGAGTCATGGGGTGTGCGTTATCTGGTGGTCGAAACAGGCAATTGGCTCAATGATCGGCAAGTGCTGGTCTCGCCGTATTCGGTTAAACATACCGACCCCGGATCGAGTGTCGTGCATGTCACCCTTTCCCGGCAGCAAGTGAGGGACAGCCCAATGCTGGACGCCCATAAGCCGGTATCGCGGCAGCACGAGATCGAGTACCTGCGCTACTACAGCTATCCGACGTATTGGGGTGGCCCGAACCTGTGGGGCATGGGTGCCTACCCGGCCTATGACCCGACAGGCGTGCTACCGGACGCGCTGCCCGATGAGTCGTCAAGGCCAACCTTGCATACGAACAAACCGCAAGCTGACGTTCATCTGCGCAGCACTAACGAGGTCAAGGGCTACCATCTCAAAACAGCGGACGGCAGTATCGGCCATGTATCGGACTTCATTTACGACGACACCGACTGGGCGATTCGCTACCTGGTTGTGCAGACGCACAACTGGTGGCCCGGCGGCAAGGCCGTACTCATCGCGATTCACTGGATAGACGGAGTCGACTGGTTCGATTCGACCGTATCAACGGCATTGACGCGCGACGTCATCAAGAATAGCCCTGCTTACGACGACTCGATGCCGATCGACCGGCGTTACGAAGTCATGCTGCACCGGTTTTATGACAAGCCCGGATATTGGGCGGATGCCGGTGCCGGCGAGCGGGTCGCATCGGAATAAGCCGCCGCGCAGACCACGGTCCTTGTCAAATCCGGACCGTGCCAGATCAACCGGAACGAGCACCTTCAAAGGCGTTATAGCGGGAGCAGGTCATGAGGCAGAACATTCAGAAGTTGTATCAAGCCCGGATCCACACATTCACCCCCGAATGTCTGGAACTGCAGGACGGCACGTTCGATTTTCATCTTCGGCACGCTGTGGAAGGCTGCCTTCCTTCGGCTGACAAGCACTATGACGTCGGCGTTTTTTCGACGAGCAAGGAAGGCTATGCGGCTGCACTTGCATATGGTGACAAATACATTGCCGAACACAAGTTCGGGATATAGCAGCGCTGACGGTTATCAACAAACCGCGGGCTTTACTCAGCAGCGACGACGACCAGTGTGGCTGTCGTTCAATTAGACGGACGGTGCCATGGCAGACAGAATTATCTCAAGCAGGACGCACGACGCTTACATGACCGTCAGGGATCATATTGCCGATGGCTGGGTGGCGAGCGTGTGTGTCGTTCCCAAGGGCGCGTCAAAGGGCAAAGAGCTCATCAAACATCGACACTTTCTTCGAACGTGAAGATCTCGCGTGGGAATCGGTGGAGACGCTTGCGCGTGCCGAGCTCAACAATCTGAATAGCACAGGGCCGCCCCTTCCAAACCTCGCCATGCACGGCGCAATGCCCGTGCCATTCGGGGAATTTCGTCTGCTCCGGATCTTACCCCTTCGGCTTATCGCGACAGAGCCATCTGGGGCCTGTAATCAGACTGTGCCGACGCCGCGCAACACCTCGCACGCAAGCGTCGACCTGCTTGCGCAGCAGTTGGTCGCCAGGTGGGGAGGCAAATAGCCCGGGAATGCTGGACGCGACTAGTCACCGGCCCTCGCCTGCGATCCGCAGTAAGGATCTGAAGCGACCTCCATCCCCTCAATTGTGCAGCCGGCGGGGATGTGTCTGGATCGAAAATCGCCCCCGGCGAAGCTGCAGTTGTCTCGCGGGAACGCGTATAACAATACGTATGCCGTACCAAGGAGGCGAGCCTGAATCGGGAGAATGGCGTCGAACCAGGTTCTATCCGTGGATCAAACCTCATCGCCTGTGAAGAAACGCGTCCCACCGCTCGCTACGGGCCAGCCGACGGAAAGCCCGCTTGTGGACATGTTCACGCCAATGGAAGCCAGCAAGCAGCAAAACGGAAATTGCCAGCGCAGCTATGCATATTAGGAATCCTGTGAGTTCCGTCATTGGGGCACCTCGCAAGCCTGTCTAGTTCGCACGCTGCGAATCCCAGCTGAAAATCACCGGCAAGTTGCGACGTGACCAGAGTGACATTTTCGCCCAATGCGGAGCCCGACTCAAGCGCCCTCTTCTCCCCTTCCCGCGAATCATGGCCGCTGGCCCTCTCTTGTGATTACGTCAAACAGGTATGGAATTGAGAGCTGAACTTGTTGAAGCCGGCCTGCCAAAGGATCCCAGCCAACGTCGCCTTCCATCCGACGTTCAATTCGATGGCGAAATGAGGAGCACCACTGGGGTTCCACGACAGTCCAGTCTCGCCAGTACCTCTGCCCCACGGCTTGCCGGCCACTCGTCTCCGGCATTCAGCTTCGGTGCCGGCGTGATCTCTCCACGCAGGATGTTAAATGGCCACGGCTGGCGATCCACGCGCTCATGTTCAAGGGAGCCTACCCAGATCGGTACGGGCGCAGCGCCGTGCAGATCCCGCAAAGCATAGCCACTCGGCCAGAAGCGCAGGACATCACGTTCCTCGCGCCCATTGCCCGGACGAATGAAAACGAGCGGCGACGGTACTCCATCGTTCAGTTTCGGCAGTACCGGAAGCACTATCGCTGCTGCCTCAGGCGAGACGACAGAAAGCAGACCACGCGCAGAGACTGCACTACCTTCGATCCAGGCTCTGCTTCGAAGTCCGATTCGTATATCGTCTGCGTTTGCGGACCACTGAAAGGTCAAGGGTTCCCTCCGATCCCCTGACATGTCTGCGCGATAACACGGCAACTTCTTCGATAGCGAATTGATCCATTGTGACTCCGTCGTCAGCGTGAAAATCTGGGTCGCGTTGCCGTCCAATCTGGGTGCTGGAGGAGCAACGTCGAGTTGCACTGCAACGCTTACACACACAACACCAAGCATGAGAGCCGGCAAGAGCCTGCGCGATGGTGGCACCCTGGGATGCCGCCACACGGCGGTCAGTGCTACGACAGAAACCCAAACTGCCGCGAGCGCAGCGCCGCCGATTGCATCGGAAAACCAGAACTGACCGAAGTAAAGTCCCGCCAGCGCAATGAAGAGGACAACAACAGCACTCACTGTGGCAACGAAAACACCTACCAATGAACCCACCCGTCGCGTCAGCAAAAATGCGAGAAAACCGTAAATGATGACCGCTGCAGCAACATGAGTACTCGGAAACACATGTACGTCGGACTGGAGCGAGCCTGGCGGAGTTCGGCGTATCGCCAGATGAATGGCAAATATCAATAGCTGGGAAAAGGCAACGGCGCCCAGCCAGTAGGCCAGGGTGCGCCAACGGCGCTCCCATATCATCCAAAGCGCCACTGTTATAGCGAGCGCCGCCAGCGTGGCAATGCTACCCAGCTTTGCGAGACCCGACAGCGTGATATCTCCCCAGGAGGTGCGCATCGACTGGAGAAAATGATAGACCGACATGTCAATCCCCACCTTTGGATTGCCGTGAATGGCCTCGTCGAGAACGCCGAAGAAAGCCCAGGCGGAGAAAAGAACCACAACCGACGTCACTACCATAAAGCCGGCGACCGGACGCTCGGGGTCCAAGGCTCGCAGGACGAAGCGACCTGGCAGTGCCGTGTGGGCGCTAGCCCAATTCAGAAGACCGTCGCGCATTGCACTACCCCAGGCGTTGACGTGCGCCAGAAGAAAGCGAGCACCACGAAAGCTCAGCCATACTATTGAGACCGCAAGCGTGATTGTGACAACAAGACGGAAGGATACTGCACTCGCCAGTTGTACCGACGCACCGAACATGATGCCCAACAGGATGTAAGCGGGTGCCCAGAGCAACGCCGAAAGGACGTTCATCCCATAGAAACGCGCTGGCGTCATCCCCACCATTCCCGCAACTACCGGCACAATCGCGCGCACCGGCCCGATGAACCTTGCAAGGACAATACTCTTGGCGCCATGCCTGACAAAAAACACGTGTCCCGCGTCGAGCAACTGCGGGTGAGTCCGAAAAGGCGGCAAGCAGGAAATTCTGGTCTTGTAACGGTGACCAAGCCAGTAGCTGATGCCGTCACCCGCTACCGCGCCGGTAATTGTGCATGCGAGCACCCATCCAAGATCCAGGGTTCCGGTTCCCACAAGCGCGCCGGCCACAAAAATCGCCGTGCTACCAGGGATGACGGTGCCTATAACGGCGACGGCTTCGAGGAACGCGGCCAGGAAGATCACCGTAAGCGTCCACGTTGGATGCCCAGCGAGCAGACGCAACATGTGGAAATACGCGTGTTCCATCTACATCCCCCACATTCATGTGCAATCTGATACCACCGCCTTCAGGATAGCGCCGAGTTCCGTCAATCTTCCGATGACAACTTTGATGTGAGGACCGTGATGGTCGAGTATGCTCCGGAAATGCTGCGGTCTTGCCTCAAAGGTCAGACCAGATTACTGACTGATGGGTCAATTCTGAATCAACATCGAGAGCTCTTGCCGGTGCATAACCAGAATCGATCAGCGATATTCGGATCGCAACTCTTCCGTGACGGTTGCTGTGTGCAACTTCCCCAAACTTGAGAATTCCTACAGGTGGGTGCTCACAGGTGGAGCCCGCTCACGCAGGAACACACGGCGAAACCGTGTTCCGGCCGGTGGCCTTATTGTTGTACGGCGCTTCATCAGCAGCCCTGATCACCGCGGTTACATCGTTGTCCTGTTCTGGCGCCCAGCTGGCCAGGCCGATGCTGGCGGTCACGCGTCCGTATTCACTGCCTGCGTGCTCTATGGCCAGTGCACTGATGGCCTCGCGGATCTGTTCGGCGATCTGAACGGCGCTCGCGGGCGGAGTATCCGGTAGTGCCGTGCGTCAATCAAGATGAGAACCGCATTGACTCAGGCTTTTTGTTACCGGGCGAGGGTCGTTGCCTCTTAATTTGCTACCCGTCAGAATGCAGGCGGGAGCGACTTATGACGAGGCGGCTCAGCATGACAACACGACAGGAATTGACGGGAGCAGTCGGTGAGCGGCATCGCCGTTCTGACCACTTTCTTTTTTCTCCTCGTATGTTGCTGGACTTATCACCGGGCGCACGCACAGGCAGAATCCGCACCGTTGACCGACTATGCCTTTCTCAGCCACATCCATGTTCGCGAAGCGGTCGTAAATTGCATTGCGGCCTTCGACCAGTGGGTACGAACCGAGCCCCGTTACGATTCGTTCGTCGTGTCAGAATGGAATGCTCTACGCGCAAAGGTACTTCCTGTCACGCCCACGCAAGGCCCTGACCAGTCGACTGCGGTCGATGCAACTGTGCGTATGCTGGCGTTCGCGAAGCTGCGCCAGAAATACGTTTGGATCCCTGTTACGGCTTTGTGCGGTCTCTGGCACAAGCACGTTGTCTCCTTCTCAGTGAAACCCAAAGGCCGACACCCGTAAGGCAAGGACGCGCTGATTCCGCACTCAATGCCGACGGGCTGCCGCACGGATACTTACGCCTTTCCAGGGCGCCACATTTAGGGCGGGAAGACATCTACAGCAAAACGAACGCTACACACGCGGTCGCGGTCGGAAGAATGGCACTTGCCAACAGTCCGAGCGCGCTGACGGACTTGTCGGAGAATCCCCGACGCACGATGGCGAGCCCCGCCGGGTTTGGCGCATTGGCGATGACCGTTAGCCCTCCCCCAGTCACCGCACCAGCGACTAGCAGATACTTTGCTTCATTCGACAGACCTTCTATCAGGGATCCGAGGTAGGTGATCGCAGCGTTATCCATGATCGCAGTCAGGCCTGTCGCTCCAATATAGAGCACCTGCGCGTCCATGGAACGGACAACGGGCTGAAGCCACCATTGCTGTAAGCCGCCCAACACGACCAGTCCGCTCAGGAAGAACGCGACCAGCAGGCTCTCACGCAACAACAGCGGCGACTGATATCGTTCATACGCCTGCGTGAAGCCAAGAAAGAACAGAAAAGCCGCGACGAATAGGATCGCGTGATGGGCGTTCAGAACGACGAACACCAGAAAAAACAGGTGCGCCAGCGTTACACCCACCGGTATCGGCTCGTCCTCAGGTGATTCCGGAGAGGGACTGTCGCCACCTGGAATCTGCCGTGCAATGGCGATCAGGAGCACTGTCGCATTGATCACTACTGCGATTGCCGCTTTCCATCCAAAAGTCGCCGCCATGAATGCCGTGTTCCATCCCCATGCTGAAGCAACCATCAGCACCGGTGGCGCCGCGTAAGCTGTCAACGTACCGCCGATCGAAACATTGACGAAAAGTACAGCGAGGGCACTGTACTTGGACGACTCCCTGACGGGGAGCAGGAAAAGACGATCACGCAGCAGGAGGGCCGCAAGGGTCATTGCCGCCGGCTCCGTGATAAAAGATCCCAGAAGGGGTACGACGCCAAGCGACAGCCAGACAATCACCAGTTCGGCGCGCAACGGTAGTATCTTTGCGACGCCTAACAGAAGTCTCGTGACAGCCTGAAGGACTGGCTTGCTCGCCGCAATAACCATGACAACAAAGACAAATGCGGGTTCCGTGAACTCACGGGCTTCCAGATAATCGACTACAGCCGCTTTGCCTGACACAGCCCAGATGACCGCGCAAAGGACAAGCGCCCAGAATCCAAAAACTACCTCCACCTCGCCGAGGAAGTGAAACAGCCCCGCGTGCGCGGGATATCTCGTTGCCAACGCCTCGATCCTTTTGCCCGCGAACGTGTGAATTAAAGCAAGCGAAAAAATGCAGGCAGCGGCGACTTCGATGGCGTGGGGCATCCGTCAGGCGGTCCTTACAATGCAGGGAACTAAAAAAATAGCGCGGTCTTCGTAGGCGAAGCGTTCGTCTGGCGATCCAGGTCTTATCGTTGCAATCGAAGAGCACCCACGATCAGCGAGCCTTTGCGGCGCCACCGGTATATCGCTCCGACAACGCCTCGTACAAAGGCGGCGCAAATATTCTCGAGACCGGGCTCGCGATCAGGGCGGTCGCCATCAGTGAGATCACGAGCGCATGCCCGTTGATCATCTCGATCACAATGACAAACGACGTGATTGGACTCTGCGTCACGGCCGCAAGATAGCCGACCATGCCGAGGGCAATCAGCATCGGCAACTGCATCTGGGAAAACACGAGGTGAAGCGCATTGCCGATGCCCGCGCCTATCGCGAGGGATGGCGCAAACAGACCACCCGGAGCACCGGGCAGATACGAGCCAATCATCGACGCCATCTTGAAAACTGGATACAGAACCGTCAGGTGGGCGTTCCCCTCGAGCATGTCCTTCGCCTCCGCGTAGCCACTGCCAAAAGTGTGTCCACCCGAGAACACACCGATAGCCGCGATGACGAGTCCGCATCCTGCGCCGAACAGGATCGGGCGCCGCGTACGGCAGTCCCGAACAACAGACGGCATCCATCGCCGGGTATTGAGCAGCAACCAGCAGAAGATGCCACCCGCGCTCCCGGCAATAACCCCGATGAGAACGACTGCAACGGCAAGCAGATCCGGGAAGCGGGTTCCAACGTCGATCGTTCCAAAATAGGTGTAGTTGCCCTGTATGCCCAACGCAACGATACCTGCAAAAATGATTGCCGTGATGAGCACACCGCTCGTTCGCTGCTCGAAACTGCGGGTCAACTCCTCAATGGCGAAGACTACTCCTGCCAGCGGCGCATTGAATGCCGCGGACAAGCCGGCCGCTGCCCCGGCTAACGCCAGCCGGCGCTCCAGCGCACCTCCTCGCATGGCACGAAATCGCTTCGGGTAAAACGCGCGCAGATTGAACATGAGCGCCGCACCAACGTGAATCGTCGGCCCCTCGCGTCCGATAGTGAATCCGCCGAGTATGGCGAGAAATGAGACCAGTATCTTGCCGACGAGAATTCCCGGCGTAAGAAGGCGTTCGCCGAGTCCACTCCGGTCGTGCAAGGTTGCGATGACTTGAGGAATACCGCTACCCTCCGACCCGGGGAAGAAGCGCAGCGTCAGCCAGACACAGGTCGCGCTAACAGCAGGTGTGGTCAGTAACGGCAGCCACCGGTATCGCGTGGCGTACTGGAGGAATTCGCCATAGCCGAAGTCGATGAGCCGCGCGTAGGCGACCGCAAGAAGCCCGACCGCCACCGCACCGAGCCAGAACACACCGTAGTGAAGCCATAACCGATGCGCACGCTGCAGGGTTCGTCTGTCAACAAATGAGCGCAGGAGCATGGCATCAAAGAGAAAAGAAAACTGTGAGTATAAATGCCGGAAAGGGTCTGGCGAACAGTACTGACGAAATCAGATACGCGGATCTCCCGGTCAGGAGCTGGCAGTGCCCAATCGACCATGCCCCATGAAGTCGGCGCTCCCACGTATAGACAATGCAATCCGCCAGCCGTCCGGTAATCAATTCTCCACGCCTGCTCCTGGCAAGAGTCCACGTCCGCCGCCCGGCCTTCGAGCCTGAACAGGAACAGATTCAGTACGCAGTCAGCACAGAGAGGTAAATCATGAAGAGCTGATAGCAATCTCATGCATCTCTCTCCCTTACGGCACCTGCCCCGAACTGTACGAATGGTGTTACTCGCCAGCCCGACCGACAGTCCGATGAGGTCGGCGTCGACACTCCTCCTCGATACCGACCGCTCTTACTGGATGGACCGCCTCATCAAGTCGCGCGAAAAGAGACTCTCCGACGTCCCCGGCGAAACTACGCAGGTACATAGCGCGACGCCGGCAATGAAGAGTGCGCTCTCCGATCAACGCGCGGCCACTACCTCAAACGGGCCCAACTGAGCATCGCGTGCACTTTGCGGCTGGCGCCTCGACAAAAAATCATCGCCGCAGATCTTCATCGCGCCCAGCCTGTCAACGCGCTCTATTCCTTGTCGCACGAGGGCCTCACATCGGTCCAGTTACCTGGAATCCAACATTCTCTATCACCTCGCCACAACGGGCTGCCGCCCGCTCAAGCGACACCGCAGTGAGTCGCGCGCACGGCCTAACGCCTGGTCTAGCGCGATGCGCTCCATCACGTCCGACTGACCCGACCCGGTGAATGGTTCAATGCAGGCATACACCGTTTCACCCGATACCGCATGCCTTGCCAGCGTATCCACCCACACACAACCAATGGCGCATTCTTCCTGTGTTGTCTCGCTGATAATTTCAAAATCAGCATAGACGGCTGAGTCTTTCATGTAGCCCTCACCCCTAAGCAGTTGACCCGGCTGCCGGCACGAATCCCATTGAGTCGGACTTCAACGCGTCTCAGATCACCCGGTTGATCAGACCCTGCCGCACTTGATGGTTCTGCGCGGACCATTGTCGCGAAAATGCGCCAACGTCATGTCAATGCAGCAAGTGAACTAAACTCCGCAGCCGCTCAGGCGCGCGGGTCAGTTATAAATACCTGACGTGAGTCATTATATGTCACTATGTGAAGTAATTTTGAGCGCGCCTGAAATTTTCTGGTTTTTCGCGTGCTATCAAGGAACGTTGCTGCGAGCGGACGGCACTCGATGTGTACTCCGAAGTCCGATCTGGCGTTCCCCTCCTCCCGTAAAACGGGGGACGTGAAGCATGGAGCGCCCAGTCAGCGCCAGTTTGACCACGTGGTACAGCCATAGAAGCCAACCTTGGCATCAGCCTGTCCCTCGCCTCCTGCATGATTCTGTTTGCCGGAGTTTGGCCTTGCGCGCCCCCTGTCGCATGGCCGTTAGCCGCACCCTCTTGCACAACGCGAACGGTCCGCCGGTGTACGAATGACTTCCATGAGTGCGGTCATCTCCATCTATGCGAAAGCACGTGGCGCACGTCGATCTGATCAGGCTTCAATCCGATGATGGGTCGATGTTCTGGCGACCTACAACTCGCGTGGCGGATCAGACAGGCAAGTTCCTGGCTTCCCACGCTGCAGAGCCCAACACCATTGGCCAATTGATGCGGCGCAATCGACGGGAATTCTTCGGGACGTTAATCCGCCAGAGAGGCAGTTGTAACAATTTTCGACACCGATCCGGCTCGACGATGTGAGGAGAATTTGGATGAAAAAATGGCTGGATTTAAACGTGTTTCTCCGCGTGCCTGCGACGGCCTGGCTTTATGCCGTAGTCACGATGATCGCATGCTACTCCGTGCTGACAATCCTGTTGCGCTTCGTGATGGCCCGTGTGGAAGCGCTGGCTGGAAGGATTTCGATGAAACTCGATGACATGATCGTGAAGGTACTGAAGAGCACGCGTCGCGCGACAATACTGATCTCTCGCTCGGCTTCGAAGTCGTACATTACGTAACCGACCCAGGGTTTATCCTATACATGGATATCCAGCAAAAAATCAACCTGGCGCTGATGACCGAATTTGCTGAGGCCGGCGTTGAATTTGCGTTTCCGACCCAAACGCTTCACGTCGCAAGCGCGCCCCAGGAATTCTTTCGTGCAGCCGGCCAACCTGCTGCGCACCGTGTTGCGTTCCAGAACTGACGCTGTCCCGGCAGTTTCCCAGGAAATACCCGGCGGAAGTTGGCGGGACGGCAATAGCGATGGTTGTGAGCGGGAATCTTCAATACTCGAGACCGCAAAAAAAGCCCGGCATTTCTGCCGGGCCATAAAAAGGTTGCCCCGCGGCTTCCGTGCGGGGCTGCCCTGACGTGATTCACGAATGCGGCGTCGTGCAAAGCTCACGATTGGTTTATTTAACGTAACGTCATTCACTTAAGCACAGCTTAAGTAGCACACGATTCCGCTTTAAAAGCTGGCATTTGTCGCGTTGCCTGCCGTCGGCAACTGCGCGTCCGTTGCCTCCCGCTATAGTCCGATGAAATAAGGTTGCACCTCCATTTCTTCCGACCATATCTGAACGTCAAGCATCTCCTCAAACTCCACCGCGACATCGCGATACATGCAGCAGAAACCCCGCGCCGTTCGGTAGACGATCACCCACTCCGGCTGCGCGTCGGCCTCTGCTCCCGATTGCACCTCGAATGCGCGCCTGACCGTGTCGAGGTGCAACACCTTGCCAAGGCGCCTGCACGCCACATCCACATCGTGTATCAGTTTCATCGGTTCCTCCTTCAACTACAGCGCATTCGGACCACCGCAAATGATCGCCATGCATCATCGCGTCCAGACTCACCCGGGAAATATCCTGATGCTCCCGGCGACGGAGTCCGCAATGTGCTCTTTCGCTATCACACCCAGCACACGAACCGGACCGGGTCCATCATCCTGCCCGACCACGATCGCCATTACCGCGTGCTGCTTCCAGAGTCTCGATATGACGCTGAAAGCGACGTCCTTCTCCCGCACCACGATGAAGTTGCGCTGCGCCAGCGTCCCGAGCTCTATATCGGAGTCGCCCTGACTTACCGCGCGGCGCAGCCCGGTGTTGATACGCAAAACGCCGTAGATTTCATGCTCCCTGGTGACGACGACATGCCGAAATGCCGGTCCGTCAAGGCGGGTCATCAATTCACGAAAAGGTACCCGCGTGTCCATCACCAGCACATCGGTCTCCATGATCTGGGCCGCGTTTTGAACCAGAAACATATTGGCGTGCAGGGCATTGGGAATCGGATGACCACGCCGCACAAGCTTGAGCGTATAAATACTTTCGGGAGAAAGAAGCCGGCGCACCCCCAGACTGACTGCAACCGCGATGATCATCGGCAACACAATGTCGTAGTCGCGCGTCATTTCGAAGATCATGGCTACGGCGGTCATGGCCGCGCCCGTGCCGCCACCCACCATAGCGCCCATGCCGACCATCGCAAAGGCAGGCGCGCTGACCGGCGCGCCCGGTACGGCCATTGAAATGAAGGAAGCAAAAGCAGCACCCAGCGCAGCGCCAATGAAAAGCGACGGCGAGAACACCCCGCCCGACGAGCCAGATCCGAGGCTGACCGACGTCGCGAGCGTCTTGCACAGGGCAAGCAGCAGCAGGAATTCCCCACTCTGAAGTTGGCCATAAAGGGTCGCCTGGATGGCGGCATAGCCCACACCTTCGACGTAGTAATGCCCCGCGTATCGCCAAAGCAGATACATCGTCACTCCGACGATCAGCATGCCGAGCGCGTGGCGGCTATAACGCCCCGGAATCCGGTCGAACGCGTCTTCCGCCCAATGGAGCGAGCGAATCAGTAGTGCGGCGGCCGCGCCGGTCAGCGCGCCTAACAGTGCATAGAGAATGAGCGTGAGAACACTGCCTGGCTCGTTCGGAATTGCGCCAAGTTGCGCCGGCACAAAAAACGCCGGCGCCGCGCCGAAGAACAGACGGCCGAGAAACGTTGCCGTGCCGGTGGCCAGCGCCACTGGCAAAAAAGTGTTGACGCTGATCTCCGGCATCATCAGTTCGGTGGCGAAAAGCACACCACCAATGGGAGTATTGAAAGTCGCGGCGATCCCCGCACCTGCTCCCGCCGCGACAAGCGTGATGCGCTGACCCGCAGTCATTCTGACCAGTTGTCCGAGCGTCGAACCAAGCGCCGAACCAATCTGGATGATTGGGCCTTCACGACCGACCGCAGCGCCCGACCCGATCGCGAGAGCAGACGCAATTGATTTCACAACCGCGACAACCGGCCTGATGACGCCGCGCTTGTAGTAAATCGAGTCCATTACCTCCGGTACGCCATGCCCTTTCGCTTCGGGTGCGAACGTACTCACAATCCACGTGACAGCGAGGCCGCCCACCACAGGTACCAGAATGACAAACACGCCCCACGGCGATGCGGGCGTGAAATGACTTGCATCATAAGCAAACGAGAAGTGCCCGAGGAAGAACGCATTGTGGACAAGCCCAATCAGGCTGCGGAATACGACGGCTCCTAGTCCCGTCACGATTCCCACAATGACGGCAAGCACACACAGCCAGCGCAGGCCAAGCGGAACGATGGAATCGTCTTCATGCTGCACCGCCGGCTGAGGTTGCACCGGCGACACCTTGACGTGGCGCGGATTGATGGTAACCGTGCTTTCGGGCCGAGCCGATCCGTCGTTCATGACTTGCCCCTATCGAAGCGCCAGATCGTCTGTGTTTCACGAAAAGCCGCTACCTCATTGACCGTTCAGGCGAGACGCACCGACTACGGAAGTGAGAGCTACCGACAGCGGTGAACTCGCTCCGTTCATTCGCGTCGCCGCAGCCGCGGGTTCATCTGGCTCGAACGCACATTCAGGACGATCAGCATCCCCTCACACTTCACATCGACGCGAGCGGTAAGTCGCGGACGAAGCAGATCGGCTGCACTCGCGTCTCGCATTGCCAAAGCAGCACTGCCATTACACCCCGCTACGCGATTGCACCAGCCGTCAGGTGTGCCTCCAGCGATCGGCATTTGAGGGCCTTCGTGGAACGCACTTGTACTACACAGCGTAGAGCACGGAACTGATTGCTACCAGAGACAGAACGCAGCCCGGTTATGACCGGCTGGCCTATCAATCGGCTCGTCAGCAATTCACTG
Organism: Paraburkholderia fungorum; assembly: GCF_046027215.1. GTDB lineage: Bacteria > Pseudomonadota > Gammaproteobacteria > Burkholderiales > Burkholderiaceae > Paraburkholderia > Paraburkholderia fungorum_D. Next base: position 1,057,319 of record NZ_JAQQEN010000002.1, read on the forward strand.
GCCTGTTGGCGTGTCGTAAGGACGCTGCGTCAAAGCTCGTCAGCTTCAGTCTTGAATGCCCACCCAAACGACTGGACTTCAGTTTTATGCAGCAGCGCAAGCCGGGCCAGGCATCGCTCTCCCTTTTTCAACAGGTGCACTTCAACTTGCCGCCGATCTTCTTCGCTGGGTCTACGGGCAACAAGACCTGCCGCTTCGCAGCGGGAAACGAGAGCGACCGTGCCATGCGGCGAGGCTTGCAGCCGCTCGGCCAGTTCGCCCACGGTCGCCCAGTCCCGCCCCGGAAATCCGCCGATATGAAGAAGCAACACGTATTGCAGCGGCGTAATGCCCTCAGCATGGACTATTTCTTCCGAAAAATGCAAAAACCGACGCAACTGATAGCGGAACTCAGACAACTCTTCCAGTTCCGGCTTCGTTAATTGTTCAGTCTCCGCGCGCCTTCTGGAAACCATCGCCTCATTCTCCTGTGTCACCATCGAAAACTGGAAATGTGTCACTCCGTGACCTAATATACCTGCTTACCCCTTCTACATTGCGACCACCTTATCCGTGAACGGTACGGAACGGAAGAGGTGTTGCGCCCCGGCGGCAAGCAAAAACAAGATTCATAAAACGAACGACCGCATTCCAGATGGCGCGACGCTAGCGTTGAACCTGGAATCAAACGATGAAATCCCTGATCATCGCCTTGGCTGCCGCGCTCTCAGCGCCAGCCGTCATCCCTGCCACCGCGGCAGAGCCAGGACACGTCATGCTGGTTGGGATGACCGACCCCGCGACCGAGGGTCCCGCCGGGCCAGCTAGTGCCTCTGCCTCGACGACCGCGATATCGCGTGTCACGTACAGCGCGCCGCCCTTGCCGAAACGCAATCTTGTCCCCGCTTCGCTGCGAAAGCTGGACTTCCACGGCGCGCATCCCGCCCGGCATCTTAGTGGACAAGGATTTGATTGGGCACCGGCCGCAGCCGGCAAATGATACCCGGTCCGGAGAGGTTTCCAGACCACCGCGATGCCTGAACCGATCTGACGCGCATCCGCATAAATCGTGTGTTGGGCGTGCTTCCTCACGAGAGGCACCGTCCGAGCTGTCCTCGGCCCGGCTCGGCCCCGTGTCAATTCGATCCTCGCAAGAGTTCAGCCAGTTAAAATCTGGCTTCAGTAGGCGATCACGCCAATGCCACTACATCAAACTGCCTCAAATATCATTTACATTAGTCACGATGTGACATAAAGTGGAACTGAGGCTTTCTCTGGCTTGATCTGACGCGAGATGATGCGAGTCAGCGCACAACTAAGACTGGCCGTATGCTGGGCACCCACGGGGGAGCGGCCCTCTTCTTCGCGGACTGTCGTCAGCCATGCAGAGGGCCTCGCGATCATAGTGGCCAGCGGGCTTTCCCGCACGGGCTCAGTGGCTCAGCCGGCGGTAGCAGTAGCGGGCGACAGATACAGGTGGCGCGGACGGGCGTCGTATCGCTATCCGGTCCCTGCCTTAAGGAGACTTCATCATGCTGATCACCTTCCGGTCACCAGCCGCACCCGACGTGGTCATGCTCAAGAATCTCGCTCAATACCTGCTCAGCCTCATTGGCAAGCATCTTGGAGCAAGGGGCGTCATTCAGCACAATGAGCTGCCAGGCGCGATTGTCCGTCTCGAAACAGCGATCTCCGAAGAAGCACAAGCGGACGTTGCGCTCGAATCGCTTTACCACGTACCCGACGCACACGGTCGCACTGTAGACGAAGATCATCGCGGGCTCGCACAACGGGCGTGGCCGCTGCTGGATATGATGCGTGAAGCGCGCAAAAAGGACGCGGACATTATCTGGGGGCTCTAGATAACGCGATGTCCGTCAACCGGACGGAAAAACTCGCAAGCCTTAGTTTTTTCTTTGCGGTGATGGTAATCAGTTTTGTGGGGTTTGAACGCGACTTTCACTCTATTGGCGCCCGACTTATCACGGATTTTGAAATGCCTGCGGTAACCCTTGCACGCTCTGCGACTGTCATGGCCTTCTTCGGCGTGCTCATTTGCGCAGGCGCTTCCATCGCGCGTGCGACCCCTCAAACCAGCTTCACGGCACATACTTCGAACGAGGCGACGGTTGCGGTGCACTGGCTCTTGCGCGCGGAGCCGAGTGACCAAAGAATTGGCGGAACTCTAAGGTACTCGACGGGTATCGCGGCGGTCGTGATCGACGCGTACGGACTCGGTGCTCTGGGCGTACTGCCGGTTGGTCCTTTCATTTTCACCAGATGGCAGATTGGTCCGGATACGAACGGGCGAAGTTTAACGAACCACGATCGAGGGGACCCTGCAAATTCCCAACATGTCACGTTTATCTGACCCGCGACCTGAATTGCGATAAACGGGTCGCCGCTCCGGAGCTAACCGGCTTCTAGGGGGCCACATCAAAGATGTACGCCACAGGACACACGGTCCAGCAACTCCAGGTGACTTCCGCCTGCCAGCCAGCGAGTCACAAAACCGCCTTGTCGATGACCAATAACAATCAGATCGGCTTTCAGGGAGTTTGCGAGGTTTGCGATCTGTTCCGTGGCGCTTCCTACTGAGAAATGGCCGGTCGCAGAAGTGCCCCATGACTCGAGCTTCGCGATTCCTTCCTCCAGTATTCCTTTCGCAGCCTCCTCGTCGACGTCGAATTTCATCGACGAGAAGGCGTCGTAACCGGCTGGCCACCATGCCAGACCAAGAACGGACAGAAGATGCGTCTCGGCGCCCAGCTGCTTCGACAATGCGGCGCCGCAACGCAATGCGTGCTGTCCTTCAGGCGTTGCGTCGTAGCACAGAAGAATGCGTTCGAATGGCGCCGACATCGGCTTCTCAGGAAAGTATCTGGCAGACCGGGTTGCCGTGCCAGCATTTCGAAATGGCTAGGTGAACATCGGTACCGCCTCGATCAGCGCCACCCCCAGGAGGACCCCCACCACTGCGCCGATCAGCTTCGGATGCCATCTATCAAGGTGTAGCGCGGCAAGGAGGCCACCGAGCAGAATGACCCCAAGAAATGCGAACGCGATCACCAGATAGCCGAATTCGAAGTCGTTGTTGATGACCATCACTCTCCTCCTTTTTCCGACCGTAGCGCTCGCTGACTCCATGACGGGACATAGCGGTACATCGACTTGGAATCGCACTGGTTTTGCCAGCAACGGCACTGTTTCAGTATATGTCACGCCGTGACATATATCAGCACGCGTGGCTATCTCGGCTCCGACCGTTGCCAACCATTTTTCATATCCACGAGCGCTCCCGCCGGGAAACGCTTCAGCAGGCTCTAAAAGCGTCCGTTATGATTGGGTCGACCTGAAAGCATTGCCGCAACCGGGGAATGTCGTTGCAAATGCAAGCGGCAGCGCGGCTTCCGGAACAATGGCCAAATGAAAATATGCCACGTGCAGGCTAGCCAATCGGCCCGGCGGTGTCCACCTGCGGCGCTCGCGCCGGAAGGCCGTCACGCGGCGTGCTTTTGAACGCGAGCCTTAGCAGCTACACTGTGTTTTTCGGATGGCATCACGTCCTTTGCGGGTCGCTCCGCAGTTCGCGAAGGAGAGTGTGCTCAGGGCTCAAGGATTGACAGATCAACATCGGCATCCCATTCGTGCGGCCAGAACAGCAGCGCTGCTCGTGCTTGCGCAACTGCCGTTCGCAGCCTCCTCATACGCCGGGCAGCCGGCCTGGCTCGACGCGCGCGTGTCCCAGGAGACAATCAATTCGACAATCTGTCACCGAGGGCACATCGCGCAGGTGATGCCATCGATTGACGACCAGATCCGACTGAAAGACGCACTTCTTGAGCAGCGCGGCGTCGACCCGTCGTCGGCTTCCGACTATGCGCTTGATTTCCGCATGCCGGTGCTGCTGGGTGGTTTGCCTGATGCACAGGAGAACCTTGACGTACTTCCATGGGAGGGTGACCACGGTGAGCGCCGAAAACGCCGGTTCACGGTCTTCCTGCGGCATTGTGTCTGCGCAGGTGAACTCTCCCTGAGACGTGCCCAGACGGCCATTTCCGGTGACTGGTCGCATACGTATCCAAACCTCTGGGCGTTGACATGTCGGGACATTCGATGACGGTGGCTAACCCGCCATAGGTTCAACCAAGTGCAAATGGGATCTCAAACTGAATTTTTCCCCTGGATCCCTTGCCCGCAGCGTTGTAACGAAGGCCCACTGAGAGCAAGTGCAGCGTTGACAACGGCAAGATGAGTCAATGCCTGCGGGAAATTACCGGCCAGGTGGCGCCCCGGCACGTTGTACTCCTCGGCGAGCAACCCCAGATCGTTAGCGACCGCAAGCAGGCGCTCGAACAGCTCCCGAGCCTCCTGATCACGGCCCTGCAATTTCATGCATTCGGCCATCCAGCATGAACACGCAAGGAACACCCCCTCATTTCGCCCATCTGCACTCTGCACCTTGCGGCGAATCAGTCCGCCTTCCGAGAGTTCGCGCTCGATTGTCGCAATTGTCGAGGCCATCCGCGGATCGTCAACCGGAAGAAAGCCGACAAGCGGCAGGAGCAGAAGACTTGCATCCAGTGTCTGTGCGCCATAGTGTTGCGTGAACGTGGCAAGACCTTCGTTCCAGCCCTCCCGATATATCTCGTCGTGTACGGTCTGGCGCAGAGCCTTGATCCGGCCTAACAGATCGCGACTAACCATATCGTTCGTTGCATGCCGATTGACAAAGCGGTCGAATGCAACCCATACCATGACTTTCGAATAGGTGTAGTGGCGAGGTTCGGCTCGCGACTCCCATACGCCGGAACCTCTGGTTTGCCAGATCGTTTCGAGATGCTCGACGAGCTTTCGCTCAATGACGAATTCCTGGTCCGATGCCGGGACTCCGCCCCGGGCTGCGAGATCTAGACAGTCCAGCACCTCGCCGTATACATCGAGCTGGTGTTGCGTTGACGCGGCATTGCCGATTCGCACTGGTTGCGCGAACCGGTATCCCGGCAGCGCGTCCACGGCCCACTCTGGCAAATGGCGCGCGCCGTCCACGCGATACATGATCCGCATGTTATCCGGAGAGCCGGCGATCGCGCGAAGTAACCAGTTTCGCCATGCCCCGGCCTCTTCCCGGTAGCCGGCGTTCAGTAAGGCCGAAAGCGTAAAACTCGCGTCGCGCAGCCAGCAATAGCGATAGTCCCAGTTCATCTCGCCGCCGGGGGCCTCGGGAAGCGAGGTGGTCGGTGCGGCAACGAGGCCGCCACTTCGCTGGTGTATCAACGCCTTGAGTGTTATCAGTGAACGACGGACCTGAACCGGCCATTCCGTCGAGGCATTATCGAAGCGGCCAATCCAGTCGCGCCAGAAATGTTGGGTCGAAACAAGCGCCGCCTCCGCATCTATCGGCTCCGGCGCCTCCTCATGCGACGCCCCGTAACTCATGACGAAAGCGATTCGCTGTCCGGCTGATACGTCGAATTCAACTTCGGTCGAGTCTGCGTTCACGCACAGCTTCAACGGCGCACGCAAAACGACAAGATTCGGGCCTACCTTCGCGATCATGCCGTCGCCTTCGGCCGCGCTCCACGGGGGCAACGCCCCGTAGTCGAAACGCAACCGCACGACGCTGCGCATTTTCACAGTTCCTTGCAGCCCCACCACGATGCGGACAAGCGACGAAAAGGTTCTGCGCAAAGGCATGAAGTCGACAACCCTCACGTCACCACCCGCAGTCTGGAAATCGGTTTCCATGACGAGCGTATCGTCCTGATAGCGACGACTTTGTGTGGTAGCGTCGTCCACGGGAGCAAGTGACCAATGGCCGTGGTCGTCAGTTCCAAGTAACGCGGCAAAGCACGCATCATCGTCGAATCGCGGCCAGCATAGCCAGTCGATGGAACCGTCCTTGCCCAGCAGCGCGGCAGTTTCGCCGTCGCCGAGCAGCCCATAGTCTTCGATCAGCTTGCTCACGCCCTGTCCCTTGCCTGCGCCGGTCGCCCAAATGGTTGCTGGATGTCGCTCCGGGCGTTCCGTCGATACGGCCCCGGCTGATGCAGTCAACGCGCTATTTCAAGTGCTTCCTGCCGAGCAGCAGGCCAATCCCACCCAATACAGCGACGCCGGTCAGCGCCCAGAACGCATTGCGATGCCTGTTTGTAAACATCTCCCAGCTGCCCGTCCTCGATCGACTGTCAAATCGACCGTGCGCGCCATAGTCGCCCGGAATCGGTTCGAACAGGTTACCGGGCGAATTGGGCTCAAGCGGTTCATCAGTAAGTTGACCTTCATACCCGGCCGTGGCGAGGTACTTGTCAATTAAACCCGGCGCGATCCGATTCGCGAGAATCGCCTTGACTGTGGGAAAGCCCACCCATACCTCACGGCGCCGGTGTGTGGCGGCAAAGAAGATCGCTCGTGCGGCCACCTCAGGCTCATAAATCGGAGCGACCGGCTGAGCTTTTTTCCCCATGTTGTTCAGTGCCCAGTCGAATTGCGGAGTGTTAACCGCGGGCAGGTCCACCATCGTCAGATGAACGTCCAACCCGTCGTGAATAATTTCGGAGCGCAACGCATCCGTGAAACCTCGGACCGCGAATTTGGCACCGCAATAGATCGACTGAAGCGGCACCGAGCGGTATCCCAATGCCGAACCAACGTTGACGATCGTCCCGTGGTTGCGGGTCCGCATGCGCGAGAGCGCTGCCATCGTTCCGTGTACCTGTCCGAGGTAAGTCACCTTGGTGCCTCGCTCGAACTCCTGCGCAGTGAGTTTCGAAACCGGTGCAAACACCGTAGCCATCGCAACGTTGACCCAGACTTCAATTGGCCCGAGTTCCCGCTCGATGCGCGACGCCGCTGTCTCGACGGCTTCGGCATCGGCCACGTCCGTGGGGATGCCGAGGGTGCGCACGCGGTACGTCGCTTCAAGATCCGCGACCGCTCGGAAGATGCGCGCCTCATCACGCGACAGCAACGCGACGTCATATCCGTGGCTGGCGAACTCCTCGACAGTCGCGCGTCCTACGCCGGCGCCCGCTCCAGTCACCACCACAACTTTGGCCATAGCGTAATCCCTTTAATTGTGCAGACGGAAGCAACCGGGCAGGTTCGTATGAACGGCGGCGTAGAAGAAAACCCCATTCGAGCGACTAGCCAGCAGTTTCTGTTCCTGTCGGTTACCGAAGTGTTCGTTGCGCGCCAGGTTTCGCACTATGCCGATCGCCTGTTTCGGCGCCTCGATACGGACGTCGTACCGCAAGCCCGCGATGCGTTAGTTGGCGCGAGACGAAGTTTCAGCTCACCCGAAGCCACGCTACGGACAGGCTCGCCTTTGCAATCGGACGTGCATCAGGCCCTGCGGGAGTTGACTCGCACGCTTGAATCGCTCAGTGCGCTCTCAGACTATCTGGACCGCCATCCGGAATCATTGGTGCGGGGCAAGAGAATCATTGGTGCGGGGCAAGACTAAGGATGCGCCCTGATGAAAACAAGGGAAAACCTGGCTGAAGGTTCAATCGAGGAGCGACCAACACGGCCCCTGCGGCTCGCCGTTCCGTGAACTAAAAAATAAAATGTGTAGGCCTCGGCACAAGCAGAGCATACGCCGGGGTGCAGAGCCCTCCCAGGTGCGCAACGTTCACCAGATCGTTTGCGCCCGCCGATACGGCTCTGCAGGGACAATCAGGCCGCCAGGACCGACAACACAAGAAGCGCTGTCGATCAGGTGGCAAGACCCTGAAAAATCAGTGGCTGATTGCTTCCAGAGCCAGCCCTCGCGTTCGCGGCCCGAGCAGGATCATGCAGATGGCGACAAGCATTGAAATGCCGATGAATACCGCCACACCCGGTACACCGTAGCCGTGCAGCAAAATACCGATTGCAAGGCCGGCGAAAGCGGCTGAAATCCGGCTCCATGAATACACGAATCCGATTGCCCGCGCGCGGACGCGGGTTGGATAAAGTTCCGCCTGGTAGCCGTGATAGGCGTACGACATGACGTTCGAGGACAGTGTGAACAGAACACCGAGCGCGATCAGCAGCCATGGTTCCGAAACTTGCGAAAAGATTGCGATCACGACAGCCATCGTAATCAGGCCACCAATGATCTGAACCTTGCGTTCCAAGCGATCTGCGAATAGTGTACCGAGCAGCGGGCCGAAAGGATTCGCAACGGCGATGATGAACGCGTAACCCAGGCTTGCCGTGACATGGATACCGCGGTGAATCAGGAGCGTCGGGACCCACGCGGCGAACCCGTAAAACCCAATCACCTGGGCCATGTTGAAGATCGACAGAATAATCGTGCGACGCCGATACTGCGGCGCAAATATTTCTCCAAGTGTGCCAGCCCGCTGACTTTCCGCCGCGACCGTCTGCGGCGCGGGTAGCGCGACGCCCTTCTCCGCCACCACCCGGCGCTCTATGTCCGCGACGATACGCCCGGCTTCGTCGATTCGTCCTTGACGGGCCAGCCACCGCGGGCTTTCAGGAATATGGCGTCGCAAAATCCAGACGACGATTGCCCCCACGGAACCAATCAGTATCACGACTCGCCAGTAGTCGAGACCAAGTGGCTGTGTGCCTTTCAGCGCGTACGCGAGAAATGCCACCACTGGTACCACGGAGAACGTGATGAACTGATTGATGGCGTAGGCACGGCCTCTTTGATCGCTTGAAATCAGTTCGGAAATGTACGTGTCGATCGTTACCAGTTCGACGCCGATGCCAATGCCGGCAATGAAGCGCCAGATATCCAAGCCTAAACCCGAAGCCTGGAAAGCCATGATGATCGTGCACACCATGTACCAGATCAGCGACCATGTAAAGATCAGCCGCCGGCCGAATTTGTCGGCAACATAGCCAAACGCTAACGTACCCACCCAAAGACCAGCGAACGTAGCGAACACGAAGGTGCCGAAACCGGAAACGGCTAGAGGCTGAAGGGAAGCGAGAAACCCTAGCGATTCCGGCTTGAAAAGCCCGGACTGGGTCATACCCGGCGCGACATAACCGGTGAAGAAGAGATCGTAAAACTCAAAAACGCCTCCGAGCGAGATCAGAATCACCATGGTCCACACGGTACGCGACGGCGGCAGCCGGTCAAGTCGCGCAGCTATTTCGGCAGCCTGTTGCTGTGACATAAGCCCTCTCGCCTCGAAAGGCATGCATGTTGAACTTTCGGCACTGTGGTGTTCTCGTCAGACTCGCAGCGGCAGTTCCGCGGCCAGGTTCGTCTAGCCGGATCCTGAAGCCAATCTCGCACATGTGCACGTGTAGCCGCAATGCGTGTCAGTACCGACACGCGTCTCTTTAAAGCGAGCTCACAGGAGAGTTTGCGCGGACTTGAATCCCGTGCGCTGAAAGTATCGTGAGCCGCGCATGAAGTAGGTGAAAACGCCTGCCCCGACAAACCCGCGCACCAATTTCAGATCAAACCGTCATAGCCCGGGATCTGGATTCGAGAGTAAGAGATGGAAGCTGTTCATTGCCGTATGAAAATTACAGCCGTCGCCAATGGCTGATTGCCAGTTCCACCGCAGGCGGTATCGCGGGCGTGGCAACCCTGCTGCCTTTTGTGGCCTCGATGGAACCTTCGGAGAAATGCAGAGCTGCCGGTGCGCCCGTCACGGTTGATATCAGTCGGCTGCAGCCAGGAGTCATGATCACGGTGGCGTGGCGCGGAGTGCCCGTTTCTCTCGTCAATCTCACACCTGCAATGCTCAGGGCAGTCGTCATCGCAAATTCCGTGGTCGCGGATCCGTCGACGGAGCGCGCGTTCTCGATGTCGCTGCCTGATTACTGCATCGATCGCGAAGAGTTCGAGTGTCTGCGCGGATCGCAGCCTGATGCGGTGGATGCGCATAGGCGTGCAGAGAGCATGCGATCGCCGTCAAAGTTATCCTCCCAGGTCCCTGCCCGCAACGCGTTCGGGGTGCTGAACATTGCGATTTGCAATAACGCGGAACAGTACTTGCGCCGATCACTTTGCGACTCGTTTATTGCGCCGTGACGATCAGGAGATTTCAATGGCTCAAACCGTGGGTGACTTCATCATTGGGCGACTTCACGCGTGGGGTGTGCGTCGTATTTATGGATATCCAGGGGACGGGATTAACGGCGTCTTCGGCGCACTTAACCGTGCCCAGTCCGAAGCCGAAAGCTCAAAATCCGACAACCCGACCCAGCCCATCGAATTCGTGCAGGTCCGCCACGAGGAAATGGCCGCCTTCATGGCGTCGGCCCACGCGAAATTTACCGGCGAGCTCGGCGTTTGCATCGCGACCTCGGGCCCCGGCGCCTCTCATCTGGTAACCGGCCTCTATGACGCGAGAATGGACCACATGCCGGTCCTCGCCATCACCGGACAGCAGGCTCGGGCTGCGCTCGGCGGCCACTATCAGCAGGAACTCGATCTCGTATCGCTTTTCAAGGATGTCGCCGGCGCGTTCGTCGAACAGGCATCGGTCCCGGCTCAAGTGCGGCACCTGATCGACCGCGCCGTGCGCATCGCGCTTTCCGAGCGCAAAGTCACCACGATCATCCTGCCCAATGACCTGCAGGACCTTCCCTACGAAGCACCCGGCCGCAAACACGGCACGTTGCATTCTGGCGTCGGTTACCGCGCGCCACGCCTCATGCCCTACCCTGACGATCTTCAGCAAGCCGCTGACGTGCTTAATGCAGGCAAGAAAGTCGCCATCCTCGTCGGCGCGGGCGCACTACACGCCACGGACGAAGTCATCGCCGTCGCCGAAAAGCTCGGTGCAGGTGTCGCCAAGGCGCTGCTCGGCAAGGCTGTGTTACCTGACGATATTCCTTGGGTCACGGGCGCGATCGGTCTGCTCGGCACCAAGCCGAGCTATGACTTGATGACCGAATGCGACACGCTACTCATGATCGGCTCTGGCTTCCCTTACTCGGAGTTTCTGCCGAAGGAAGGCGCGGCCCGCGGCGTGCAGATCGATATAAAAGCCGACATGCTGAGCCTGCGCTATCCGATGGAAGTCAATCTGGTGGGTGACAGTGCTGAAACACTGCGCGCCCTGTTGCCGTTGCTCGAAGCAAAGCAGGATCGCGCATGGCGCAAAAAAATCGAAGGATGGACCGAAGACTGGTGGAAAACGCTCGACAAACGTGCGCACGAGGCCGGCAAAGATGCCGTTAATCCCCAGCGCACGGTGTGGGAACTGTCGAAGCGCATTCCGGCCAACTCGATCGTAACCAGCGATTCCGGTTCCTGCGCAAACTGGTATGCACGCGATCTGAAAGTCCAGCGCGGCATGATGTGCTCGTTGTCGGGCGGGCTCGCGTCGATGGGTGCAGCCGTGCCCTATGCCATTGCCGCCAAGTTCGCGTATCCGGAGCGTCCCGTGATCGCACTGGTCGGCGACGGCGCCATGCAGATGAATAACATGGCTGAACTGATCACCGTCTCGAAGTACTGGAAAGACTGGGCCGATCCAAGATGGATCTGCATGGTGCTCAACAATCAGGACTTGAACCAGGTGACGTGGGAACAACGCGCGCTGGAAGGCGATCCGAAGTTCGAAGCGTCACAGGACATTCCGTCTGTGCCGTACCATAAGTTCGCGGAGCTGATCGGTCTGAAAGGGATCTACGTCGACAACGACGAGCAGATGGGCGCGGCGTGGGATGAAGCACTGGCTGCGGATCGCCCGGTCGTCATCGATGTGAAGTCCGATCCGAATATCGCGCCGTTGCCACCGCACATCACGCTCGCGCAGGCCAAAGCGTTCGCCTTGACACTGGCGAAGGGCGACCCGGACCAGGGCAACGTGATCATCGAAACGGCCAAACAGGTGCTCGGGGCGGTACTGCCCGGCCATCACGACAAGTAACGCGCGGCCATGAGCGACAACGAATCCACGCGAACTGCGTCTCAGGCACCGCTTGGCGCAGTGCGCGCGCATGCGTACCGCATCCCGACCGACGCACCCGAGGCCGATGGCACCTTCGCATGGAATGCTACTACGCTTGTGATCGCCGAGATTGACGCGGGCGGCCAGACCGGCCTTGGCTACACATACACCGACGCAAGCGTCGTCGAGTTCATCCGCGACACGCTGTCATCCTGCCTGTTAAACCATGACGCATGGGACATTCGCGCGAGCTGGCAGCGCATGCAGCGGCAGGTGCGTAATCTCGGTCGCTCCGGGACGGCCGCCACGGCCATTTCGGCAGTCGACTGCGCACTGTGGGATCTCAAGGCGAAGCTGCTCGGCGTGCCACTGGTGACCCTGCTTGGTGCCGCGCGTGAATCCGTGCCGCTTTACGGCAGTGGTGGCTTCACGACCTACAGCGATAAACAGATGCAAGCGCAACTTTCCGGCTGGGTGGAGCGGGACGGCTGCCGTTGGGTCAAGATCAAGATCGGCAGTGAGCCTCAGAAAGACGTAGCGCGAGTAAAAATTGCGCGAGATGCAATCGGTGACGCCGGTCTCTTTGTCGACGCCAACGGTGCCTTTACGCCGAAGGAATCGCTCCGCTATGCGCAGCGATTCGCTGAACACGAGGTGGAATGGTTCGAAGAGCCGGTGTCGTCGGATGACCCCAACGGTCTAAGGTTCGTGCGTGAGCAAGCGCCCGTCGGTATGGAGATCGCCGCGGGCGAATACGGCTATACGCTCGACGACTTTCGCATTCTGCTGGCAGCGCGCGCCGTGGACGTTCTTCAGGCAGATGTGAGCCGTTGCGGTGGCATAACCGGATTCCTGCAGGCAGCCGAACTCTGCGAGGCATTTCATGTGCCACTGTCGGCGCATTGTGCGCCAGCGCTGCACCTGCATGTCGCGTGCGCGGCGCCGCGCTTGCGCCACCAGGAATGGTTTCACGATCACGTGCGCATCGAGTCGATGCTGTTCGACGGTGCCCCCCGGCCGAACCGGGGCGTCATTGCCCCGGATCTGACGCGCCATGGCTGTGGTCTTGAATTCAAATCAGGCGATGCGGCGGCGTACCGGATCAAATAGATCAGGAATCCACTCACATGAGTTCTCAACGTGTTCCAGGGCTTCTTTGTGCGGTGGCCGGCGCCGCAGCCATCGCGGCAATGGCGAGCAGTACTGCCAGACAGGAACGTGCGGTCAGGTCTGCTGCCGACACGAATAACGACTCCACCGGCCTTGTCCTGACAACACGCCGGCTATCATTAACGAATAACGGGCGGTCTGGCGTCAAGGCGCACGTCGAAGCTGCCCGCTCCTTTAACCACAGTTCCGCGCTCCTTGCGCTTTCGGTGCTTGCCGACAGCGCGATGGAGCATTATCGCGGCTCGTTCGACAATCCGGCAATGTACACGCCACTTGCCTCTGCCACGCTATCGCTCGTTGCCGGTCTGCATGGCGGAAGGGATCGACGGCAGCAAGCACACCAGGCGCGTCACGCGATCTATCTGGGTGCGGCGGCTGCGGGAATCGCCGGTACGGGCTTCCATTTGTACAACATCACAAAACGCCCCGGTGGCTGGAGCTGGAACAACCTGTTCCATGCGGCTCCAGTCGGTGCCCCGATGGCGTTGCTGCTCTCTGGCGCGCTGGGCGCTGTAGCGGAGCAGTTGCGGGACCAACCTGTCCATGAGCCGCAATTACTGGGCATGCCAGCGGGCCAGGCGCTCGGCCTGCTTGTCAGCGCAGGGTTGATAGGTACTGTCGGTGAAGTCGCGTTGCTGCATTTTCGCGGGGCGTTCCAGCATCGTGCGATGTATGCGCCGGTCTGCGTGCCGCCACTTGCCGCCGCGCTGCTGGCGCAGGCCGCATTGACTGTCCCGCGTGAACGCTGGCTTGCGCGTTGCTGGTTGCGCGTCACCGCGGCGCTCGGCTTTATCGGCACGGGCTTTCATGCGCGCGGTATCGCACGCCGCCAGGGTGGCTGGCGCAACTGGAGCCAGAATCTGTTCAGCGGTCCGCCGCTTCCGGCACCCCCGAGCTTTTCAGCACTCGCGATTGCGGGCCTCGCTGCCCTGCGCCTGAGAGAAACCGAAAAATGACACACGCGAAAATGACCTTACGCACTACCCACTATCCGGGTTACGACGTGCTCGACAAACGCGGCACGCCGTCATGGGACGAACCGACCCGAGCAGTGATCGCGCAGCGGCTCGCAACATCAAACGACCCACACTTCTTCAATGCCGTCGAATGGCTGGCAGTAGGCGCGCTCTGCGCCTGCATCGTGCCGCAGGCGAATGCTGAACCGGTAGTCCCGCTAGCAGCCCTTCTCGACGCGAAGCTCGTCAGGAATACCGGTGACGGCTACCGCGATGCCCGCCTTCCGCCCGTCCAGGACGCGTGGCGTACAGGGATTGCCGCGCTTGATGACGAGAGCCGAGCGCGTTACGAGTTGCCATTCGCCAGTCTCGAAAAAGCCGCCCAGATCGCACTGCTCGAATCGATGCAGCGCCACGAACTCGCGAGCAACGCGTGGCGCGGCATGCCTTCAGGACTATTCTTCACCGAACGCGTGTTGCACGACATCTGTGGCGCGTATTACTCGCACCCGCATGCATGGAGCGAAATGGGCTTTGGCGGGCCCGCCAATCCACGTGGCTATGTACGGATGTATTTCGATCGGCGCGACCCATGGGAAGCGGCGGAAGCAAAACCCGGCGACGAAGACAACGTCCGCAAGGAGAACCGCCGTGCTCGATGAAGCCCAGCAGCATCCTCGCGGCAGGGACGGACGTGCCCCCGATGTGTTCGAACGGGGCGGCTGGGTTCCGATGCGCGAATATTCAAACGATGAGGAGGTCGACTTCGCGATCGTCGGCACTGGTGCGGGCGGCGGCACGCTCGCATGCCGGCTCGCGGAACAGGGCTTCAAGGTGGTCGCATTCGACGCCGGCGCATGGTGGCGTCCGCTTGAAGAATTCGCGTCAGACGAAGCCCATCAGGAAAAGCTTTTCTGGACCGATGAGCGCATCTGCGACGGCGAGAATCCGCTCAAACTCGGCACCAACAACAGCGGCAAGGCCGTCGGCGGCAGCACCGTGCACTTTGCAATGGTGTCGCTGCGCTTTCGGCCCGAGTGGTTCAAATCGCGCAGCCTGCTCGGCTATGGCGCAGACTGGCCGCTCGACTGGCGAGAGATGTGGCGCTACTACGCGCAGGTGGAGGACGCGCTCAAGATCTCCGGGCCGGTGAACTACCCATGGGGACCGAAACGGCCACGGTCTCCGTACCGTGCGCACGAGTTGAACGCGTCGGCACTGGTGCTTGCACGCGGCGCCGAGGCGCTCGGCATTGGCTGGGCTGCGACACCGCTCGCCACGCTGTCTGCGCCACGCGGCAAGGCGCATCCCTGTGTTTATCGAGGCTTCTGTACCTCCGGATGCGCGACCAATGCGAAACAGAGCGCGCTTGTCACGTGGATTCCCCGGGCGCTGAGCGCCGGGGCTGAAGTGCGCGATCTCACTATGGTCGGGCGCATCGTCACCAACGAAGCCGGACTCGCTACCGGCGTCGAATACGTGCGCGAAGGCCGCTGGCAGTTCCAGCGTGCGAAGCATGTTGTCGTGGCTGGCTACGCAATCGAAACGCCGCGCCTGTTGCTCATGTCGGCGAACGACCGCTTTCGGTACGGACTAGCGAATAGCTCCGGCCTTGTCGGCAAGAATCTGATGGCTCAATCGAACCAGGCTGTTTATGGCACCTTCGACGAGGAAATACGCTGGTACAAGGGCCCACCCTCGCTAGCGATCACCGAGCATTGGAACTACACCGATACCGGCAAGGATTTCGTTGGTGGCTACGCCTACATGAGTCAGGGGCCGCTGCCCGCTTCGTGGGCTGCGTCACAGAATGGCCGTGGCCTGTGGGGCGATGCGTTGAGCCGCGAGATGCAAAAGTATAACCACCAGGCCGGCCTGAAAATCGTGGGCGAAACACTGCCGCAGGAGCGCAATCAGGTAACGCTTGCGGATGAAGAAGATCAGTACGGCCTGCCCGTGGCACGTGTTACATATGCACTGTGCGACAACGACAAACGACTGATCGCGCATTCGCTGGACTTCATGGAGCAGGCGCTAGGCGCTGCAGGCGGCCGGGAAATCTGGCGCGAAACCGACGACACGTGTCACTTGAACGGAACCGCGCGCATGGGGAACGATTCCGCGACTAGCGTGGTCAACGCGGACTGCCGAAGCTGGGACATACCTAATCTATGGATTTGCGACGGTTCGGTTTTTCCAACAGTCGGCGGCGTCAATCCTTCGCTGACCATTCAGGCAATTGCGTGCCGCACCGCGGATCGCATCGTCGCGCTGGCTGCGCGCGGTGAGTTGTAGAACCCGTTAAGAAAACATTCAAGCGATAGCGCCGCACGAATGCCAGCGCAAGTATCTCGCCGGCACGAGGGCCCGCGCTTCATCTTCAAGTGGGACGACTTTCCCATTGCTTATTTGTCATTCGACGAGTCACCGGCTCTACTTGTGGATGCTGGCGCGAAGCGATTCGACGTCACGCGCCGACACAGGCGCCGCGGCATTGCCCCACCCGGTCCTGACGAAAGTCAGGACCTGGGCAATCTCCAGGTCAGTCAGTTTGGTGCCAAACGACGGCATTTCCCGCTGAACCGGCCCAGCGTGCGTGGCAGGCGTTTTTCCACCTGTCGTTACGAGTCGGATGAGCGAGGTGGCATCGGGCGCGAGCACCGTCGGGTTGCCCGCTAGCTTGGGAAACTTGCCAGACACACCCGATCCGTCAGCTTGATGGCATCTCGCGCAATATGAGAGATATATGCCTGTACCCGGTCGCTCGACATCTCCGGTACGGATGGCTTGGACAGTCTCTTCGGCTCGTCGGGAATCGGGTTTGTAAGCGCTCGATGATTGACGGGCAGGCAGCGATTTCAGGTAATGGGCAATCGCGTTCAGATCATTGTCACTAAGGTATTGAGTACTGTCTTCGACCACCTGCACCATGCTGCCGAAGGTGACGAGTCCCCCGCCGTGACCGCCTTTGAGAAATGATGCAATGCTTGCCGGCTCGACACGTCCTAGCCCTGACCCAGGGTCGCCGGTCAGGTTGGGAGCGAACCAGTGATCATTGGCGCCACCAGTCAGATAGGTATCCGATCGCTCGGAAAAGCCCTTTTCCTCATATGCGGGCCCGCGCGGCGTATGGCACGCCCCGCAGTGGCCGAGCGACTGCACGAGATAGGCACCGCGGTTCCAATTTGCGTCGTGTTCAGGGTGCGGCGTATAGACGCCCGTCGGTGCGAACGCGAGATTCCAGAACACCAGCGCCCATCGCTGATTGAAAGGAAATGGCAGGTTCGTTGGTGGTGGCTTCGTATGGACCGGTTGTACTCCATGCATGAAGTAGGCATACAGGGCGTGCAGGTCTTCGTCGTTGATCTTCGAATAAGACGGATACGGCATCGCCGGGTAAAGGTGTTTCCCCCCCGGCGCAACCCCGGTCCGCAAAGTCTGCGCGAAGTCATAGTAGCTATAGCTTCCGATACCGTATTGTCTATCCGGCGTGATGTTGCTGCTGTACATGGTCCCGAAAGGCGACGAAAGACCCAGTCCGCCAGCAAACGGCGCCCCCTTCGGAGCAGTGTGACAACCGGCGCAGTCGCCCGCTTTCGCCAGATAGCTGCCACGCGCAATCGTGGCCGCGTCGGCATCTCCCGGATTAGCAGACTGTGCAAAAACGGAACAGACATCTCCAACCAGCAACCCGAGAAGCAGAAGTGCGAGCGTCCCTCGCCGGAACACCTGCCTATGCGTCGCCATTACCACGGCCTGCACGAAGACACCACAATCGCCGCCATCGCGGTAAGTACCACGCCAAGTAAAAAAATCGAACTCCCAATCAAGCCCGCCATAGAAAGAAAGCGGGCTGGTCGCCCAATCGAGTGGTCTACCGTTTCGCCTGTATCCTTCCCTCGGCTCGCCGCATGCCAGCCGTTCCACGCCGACATCCAGCCTAGCGCGGCAATCAGGAACGCTACAAGACTTATCACGGCAATCCATGCGTGCAGGTCATGCACCTGCGAACCATGCAAAGGCTGCCGCCCTGGGTAACACCCTTGTGAAGCCAAAGCCTCGCATACGCAGATCTGAACGATCATGGCCCCCGGTGCCGCCACCAGCCCGAGGACAAGCAGAACACGCCCAACCATCGATGGGAACGCGGTTGAAGGCCCAGGCGGACCGTCGTCGCCGGGCGGGCGGGTCGGCTCGTGCGTATCGCGTCGGCCAGGAACCGAAAATATGTGCACGTTTTCCTCTACAGCACGTATGGCGAAATAAAGAGCGTAGCGAAGATGAACAGCCACACCGCGTCGACGAAATGCCAATATAGTCCACCAATCGTCAGGGCCTCATGCCGATCACGATCGAAATAGCCGGACGCAGTCCAACCAAGTAGCAGAATCAGTACGGCAAGTCCGATGATCACATGCAGCATGTGCAAGCCTGTGATAAAAAAATAGAGCGAACCGTATAGATGAGTAGCCGGACCGTACGGACGATCGCGGTATTCTTTCATCTGCACACCAACGAACACTATCCCGAGCACGATCGCGATGCCCAACGAAGCAACCGCGAATCCGCGCCGGTCGCGCTTGACGAAACGTTCGCCAAGCCAGACAAAAACACTGCTCGTCAGAAGCACTACTGTGTTGAAACCAGGGGCTCCCAGCTTCGGCGGACCATCCGGCGGCCAATGTTGCGTGCCTTGTGAATACAGGTAGAGATACGAAAAGATCAGATAGCCAAAGAGCGTGCCTTCGGTGGCGATCAGGGTCAGCATGCCCCACCAGCCGCCCGCACGCCGACCGACACTACCCACCGGCAGTCCCTCGTTCATCGCCGCAGCATCGAGCCGATCAGCCAATCGCGCCTCCCTCAGGTATGGTCCGATGCGGCTCGCGCTGCCCTAACTTCCGTTGAGGCCACATCCAGCCGATAAGCGACGCAACGCATCCCACCAGCATCGCACCGGCAAGCCACCAGGCGTGGACAATCATCGACGCAAAAAGGAAAGTCGAAAAAAATCCGAGCAGAAATGGAGCGTATGAATCTCCCGGCATTTTAAGAATGGAGTCGGGCGTGGCGTTAAGGGCACTCGTTGCCAGCGCCTCACGACCGTGGTCGAGGAGATAGCCCTCGTCGAGCTTCGACCTGGTGTCGGTTGGCATCTCGCGACCCAGCCGGTCTTCCCAAAGCGGATGACCGCTGGCGACGAACGGGATCACGGCGAAGTTATAGGGAGGCGGCGGCGACGATATCGACCACTCGAGCGTCGGTGCGTCCCAAGGGTTGTCGCCGGCCGGCGCGCCACGCCGATAGCTGTAGAGCAGGTCGATCAGAAAGATAAGTACGCCAAACGCGAAGACAAACGACCCAACAGAGGTTATCAGGTTCACCGTGGTCCACCCCATGCCCGCGCCGTAGGTGTAGATACGGCGCGGCATGCCTAGCAGACCCGCGATGTGCATCGGGAAAAATCCAAGATTGAAGCCGATGAACATCACCCAGAACGCAAACTTGCCGATCCTTTCGCTCATCATGCGGCCGGTAAATTTCGGGAACCAGTAATAGATTCCACCGACGACAGGAAAAACGTTGATACCGAGCAGGACGTAATGCAAATGCGCGACGACGAAATAGGTGTCGTTGAGTTGCCAGTCAAGCGGAACAGCCGCCGTCATGACGCCGGACACGCCTCCAATTACAAACAGCAGGACGAAGCCCGTAAAAAAATAGAATGGCACCCTGAAGACTGGCCGTCCCGTCCAGATCGTAGCGATCCAGGCAAACGTCGCAACGGCGCTCGGAATCGAGATCACCATACTGGCGGAGCCGAAGAATGCGAGTGCGAGTGCTGGTAGCCCGGTCGCAAACATATGGTGAATCCAGACGATGAACCCGACGACCATGGTCGCCACCGTCGACAGCGCCACCGGCGTGTAGCCTACGAGCCGTCTTCTACAGAACACAGGCAATGCATCCGAAACAATGCCCATGGCAGGCAGGACGACCGCATAAACCCACGGATGCGCAAACATCCAGAACATGTGCTGCCATAGCAAAGGACGCCCGCCGTTCAGCACGTCGAAAAAATGCGTACCGAACTGCCGATCGAGCCATAGCATGAAAAACGCGAGGCTCACGACTGGCACGGCCAGCAGATTGGCGCACGATGCCGTCAACGTGCCCCACACGAGGACTGGCACACGGTCGATCGACATGCCTGGCGCGCGCATTCGAATGAGCGTCACGACAAAGTTCGCAGATCCGACTGTCGTGGAAGCACCAAGAAGGACCATTCCGAGTGCATAGATATCGATGTTCGGACCCACGTTGTATTCGAGCCCCGACAACGGAACATAGTTGAACCAGCCCGCGTTGGGTGCTTGCCCAAACGGAAAGCTGGAGTACAGAAAAATGCCGGCGAAAACAAAAAGCCAATAGGAAAGCGCATTCAAACGCTGGAATGCCATATCGCGCGCCCCAAGTACCAGCGGCCACAGGTAGTTTGAAAAGCCAGACAGGATCGGCAGCGCGTACAGGAAGATCATGGTCACGCCGTGCATCGTGAACAACTGGTTATATTGTGCCGGAGAGAGAACAGTGGAATCGGGCTGGGCGAGTTGCACACGCATGACGAGTGCCTCGATTCCACCCATCAGAAGGAATACGAATGCGGTGATCAGATAGCGTAGACCGATTGTTTTGTGGTCGACTGTCGAGAGCCATCCCCGCCAACCCGGCGGCGCACTCCAGACCTCTTCAAGTTTTCTTTGTGCGTCGCTGCCAGGCAAAACTCTGCCCATTTCGGGAACCCGATAAAGCGACGTATCTGGGGTATTGCTGGAAGCTGCAGAATTCGATGTATTCATCGGAAGGTCGCATCGCAGATTTATTTCAGCGTGGACAGATAGGCAGACAGTTCGACCGCGTCTTCAACGCTAAGAGCGATGCCCGGCATCAGGGACTCGGGCTTGATGACCTGTGCGTGCGCGATCCAGTCGAGCTGGTTATGCCTGCTATTGAGTAGCGTGCCTGCTGCGATCAGTCTTCTCGAATCCAGATGCGTCAGGTCAGGGGCCTGCATCCCCTGCGCCGCCGTACCCTGAACACTGTGGCACCCCGCACAGCGGTCCATGAAAAGCTTCTGGCCGGCGACGGCAGCCAGACTCCCTTCCGGCGTTGCTGGCTGACCCCGGGCCTGATCCTCACGCCACTTATTGAATTCCACAGGGCTTTGCGCCACGACTTCAAATGCCATGTGTGCATGTTGCGCCCCGCAGAACTGGGAACATTGGCCTCGGTAAACACCTGACACGTCCGCCTGTACCCATTGTTCGTTGATCTGTCCGGGAATCGCCTGTGTTTTTCCCGCAAGACGCGGCACCCAGAACGTGTGAATCACATCAGCGCTCCGAAGCTTTATCCTTATCGGCTCGCCTGTCGGAATATGAATCTCGTTGGCAGTCACGAATCGTTGAGACGCATCGGGCGAATCGTCGTACGCGACTTTCCACCACCAGTCGTAAGCCGTGACGGTAATCGTCAACTGCGGCGTGCGTCGCGGCGTGGCGACCGCCTCAAGAGTAATCAGCGCGTACACCAGCATGCCTACGAGAATCGGCGTGGAGATGCCGACGCCAACGTATATCCACAACATTCCGTCTTTCGTCGCTCCCAACGCACGCGAGTTTTCGCTATTAGATGGCCGCCTTCTAAGGATCGCGCCGGCGAGCAGCAATGCAACCGTAAGGCATACGGCAACACAGATAGCGGTAAACACCCAGTTGAGCCATAGAGTCGGCGAAGCGGCAGGGCCCGCGGCATGGAGGAAATAGTTAAGAGGTGCGTCAGCGCGGCAGACTGGGGAGCTCGCGCAGAGCGCAGCGCCGATTGATATCCCGACCGCCTGATGTTCTCTGCAACGACCTGACATGCCTGGTCATCCTCCGCCGTTTCGGGAACACATGTGGAGAGACTTGCCTGGATATCTGGGACCACAATCCGAGTGTCAGCGGCAAAATTTTCGGCGTAGGCTTCGCGATCGTCGGCGCAATCGGAATTACGTCGCGAACCATCTATCGCTGCACCAAGCCGACTCTTTATCTATCACGCGCCGGCACGTCGCCCCTTAATCCCGACGGACTCAGGATACGCGCGAATCAAATTTACGCAAATAACTTCCACGGAATCGAATGAGAATGCCGGCGGCTAAGCGCGCCGCTCCCAGCACCTGCATGATGGTCCCAGTCGACTCGAGGATTGTGAGCTAACTCCCCTTTTGTGCGTTCGGGTTAGCCCGCATTTGTCGGGTCCGTTTCATGCTAATGACAGGCTCGCGCGCGGCCATGTGCAGCACGGATGCCGTCGATGAGAGATTACCTTATCGCCAGCGTCCAGAATCTGATTGTAAGAAAGACGTATAGACTTAAGGCCAACACGTTGCTGAGATGGATCGGCCACCTCGCGCGGCTCGGTCGAATGAGTGAAACGACTGACCGTGTCGAACTGGCGACTGTTCGGGCGCTCGAAGAGCGCCGCCAACACCCGTTTCTCGGCGGTAGTCAGTTATATGGAAAGCTGGCTTTGCCAATGGACGCACAGGATCTCTATTCATCTGCTGTCGGCTACGTGCAGCACATCGACATACAGGCACTAGGCCGACTCACAAGCGGGAAACGCAGTGCGATTTATGTGCACGTTCTACTGGGTAGCTTAGTCGATCGGCACACTACGCTCGCGTAGCATCGCGGGTCTTGCGACAAATAATCACGATGATGTTCGCTCGGCCTTCTCGGTTGACGTCCGTCGGTCGTTCGAACAGGATCCGCGATTCGGCATCTCAGTGCTAACGGAGATCGCGTCACGTGCGCTATCTCCAGCAGTGAACGACCCTGGCACCGCAATTGACGTCATCGGCAGAGGCATAAGAATACTTTCCCTTTGGGAACAACCCCACGATCAGAAGCCTGACAGCAAGATTGACTGTAGCAGGGTGTATGTTCGTGGGCTGACGAATGCGCTCGCAAATCGCCTTCATGTCTCAGGCCCGCTCGCCATGATTGTGGCGGGTGTAATGATCGGCAACCGGGGCCGTGCGCACGCGATGTCCGACACGACGCGGCGTTATGTGGATATGTTCTGGGAACTCGTCGGCGAAATTCTGAACGCCGTGCTTTTCGTTCTGGTTGGCATGGAAGTCACTTTGATCGCGCTCCCCGGCAACCTATTGCTTGCGGGTGCGATCGCTGCTGCAGTAGCGCTCCTCGCAAGACTGCTGACTGGCGGTTTACCGGTCGCCATATTAGGCCGCGCGGTGCGCTTACCATCGGGATCATGGCGGGTTCTAACCTGGGGCGGATTACGGGGTGGAATTTCGGTCGCGTTGGCGCTGTCGATTCCTTCCGGGCCGAACAGGGATGTCGTTCTGGCGTTGACTTATTTTGTCGTCGTGTCATCGATCCTCGGACAGGGTCTTACGATTGCGCGCGTCACTAGGTGGGCCATCAAACACGAATGATTCGCGGCGCGTACGCGACTGGCTTCTTCCAGGCTGCGCGATCAGCCTTGCCTCGACCGGTTTGGATCCATTCTTTCCGGCCTGACTCCGTGGCGTCTCTTCTGCCCCAAAATCGCGCTCTCCTGTCCAGTTCGACTGCGTTTCCCTCCGTAATTTGGATAACCTAGCTGTGCCAGAACCGGACGTAAGGCGCCCTCCAGCAGTTCGCGCTCCGGCCGTATACGTGCAAGCACGCGCAAGCCCATTAACACGCCGAGCAGCAGACTTGCGAGATCATCAGCCGACTGGGCCGCACTGACCGTTCCGGCAAGTTGACCGGCTTTCACGCAGCGATAAAAGAACGCCTCCATCTGTTTGGTCACGTCAGCAACGACTAGCTGGAACTCGGGGTCGTGAGGAGCGACTTCCAGCGCCGAGTTTACAATCATGCATCCCTTGCGCTGTGGATCGCCGAGCGACATCGCGATGATTTCATCGAAGAAAGCCACGATCGCCTCGCGTGGCGGCAACTGCCTCTCGAAACGACGCGCGCGCTCGCAAAAACCCCGTTCGACGTAGTGGTCCAGCGCCCGGCGATACAACGACCGCTTGTCACCAAAAGCGTTATACAGGCTGGCCGCGGTGATGCCCATTGTTTCAGTCAGGTTTCGCATTGACGTGGCTTCATAGCCGTGCGACCAGAAGCACTCGATCGCTGCATCGAGCACCGCTGCTTCGTCGAACTCTCTGGGTCGTACCATATCGGGTTAGATGTCCAACCTGCTGTTTTCAACCTTGCGGTGTCGCGCGTCCATACAGATACGAGTTGCCTGATGGTGCATTCCATCCTATTCTATAACACACGTTCTAAAACATGAACTCTGCATTCACTTGAGACCGACGCCCTGCTGCCAATGACCACACCGTAGCTGCCCGCTGGCGCTGCAATTGCCGTGATTGCGCTGGGTGTGATCCTCGCAGCGATGGCTGCGCCAACGGTGCCTGTCACGAACTCCTCCCACAACCAGTCTGTCAGCGAGACCACCCCATCATGATCCGCTTCTATTTCCATCCGGCGCCCAACCCTGCCAAAGTCGCTCTGTTTCTCGAGGAGGCGGGACTGTCATACGAAGTCGTGCCGGTCGACACGAGCAAGGGTGATCAACACACGCCTGAGTTCCGGGCAATTAATCCGAACGGCAAAGTGCCGGCCATCGTCGACACTCAAGGACCAGGCGGAGCCGAAGCGCGCATCTTCGACTCAACTGCCATTCTGCTGTATCTCGCAGAAAAGGTCGGCAAGTTCCTCGGCACGCCCGCCGATCGGCCTGAACTGCTGTCGTGGCTGATGTTTGTTGCCACCGGTGTGGGTCCGTTCTCTGGTCAGGCCGTGCATTTTCAGTACGCAGCCCCGGAGGGTCTCGACTACGCAGTGAATCGTTATCGCCGCGAGGTCGAGCGGCACTATCGGGTACTGGACCGCCACCTTGCAGGGCGCGATTACTTCATCGGTGCCGAGTACACGATTGTGGACATCTCGGCGTGGGGTTGGCTCGACCGGGCCGCACGGGTTCTGAAGGGCGAAGACTCGCCGCTTGCGGCCTTCCCAAATCTGAAAGACTGGTTCGAACGCATCGATGCCCGGCCCGCCGTTGCACGTGCTCGCGCAGTCGGGGAGGACCACGCATTCAAACGCGTGAACGACGAGGAGACAAAACGCGCGCTCTTCCCGTCGAATTATCCGGACATAAGTCTCTGAAAGATGTCGCTGCTGAGTCGGCAGTTCATTCACGAGGCATCCATCATGAATCTGTCGAACAAGCGTGTTCTCATTACCGAAGGCGCGAGTGGCATTGGACTTGCCACCGCGCACGCGCTTTGTACAAAGGGCGCAACCATATTTATTACCCGTCGGCGCGCGCACGCATTGAAGGCGGCGCTGGCCCAACTGCGCGCGACAGAAGCGAAAGCGGGCAGCATCGCAGCGGACATCGCCACCGACGAAGGTCGGCCGGCCACTCTGTCAGCCGCCCTATCCAGCCTCGGCGGCCTCGACATTCTCATCAATAACGCGGGCGGTGTCCGCGCTGGATGACTTGAAAAGACGTTGGAGCAGGAAATACGTACGATGGTCGAAGTCGACCTGATCGCACCCATTCTGCTGACACGTTCCGCGCTGCCTGCGTTGCGTTGACTGCGCAAATAACTTCGTGCCCGGTGAGGCAGGATCACCGTCACGCATGCCATCGGCGGCCCAATAGCTTGTTCGTCCTCGCGGCCGAACCGCCTGATGTCGACAAGCGCTTCCTGCAACACATCTGCTCACTCGTATCGCTTTGGGATGCGTACCGAAAGGCGAATTTAAGCGTCGCAGATGGAAGATCGTGGAGGACAAGCAGCGCTTACGCTACACGCCGAAGCACCGATCTCACCTGGCCCGCGCCGGCGCTTTAGCGGGGCTACGTTGTCACCGAATCGCTCGAATATCCTGTCGGGTTCTCTGCATGAATTCTGAGACCAGGACGAGACGCCGCGACCCTATGTTGCGACACATTGGAGAACCGGCAACCGGCTCGTCAAAAAGTTCCTACTGACTCGCTGCGGGCGCCGTGCTTGCCGGTGTGCTGACTACGCCTGCCCCGCTACTCGCAGGGCTTGTGCTGCTCGCCGCCGTGCCTGCGGCGGCCTCCGCGCGTTTTGCGGCGTCGCTGTCACCCGGCGTGCCATTGACTCCAGCCGTATTGCTCATGACACCGCTACTCCCTGCACTCATCGTATCTTTATTACCGTTGTCCACGCGTTTGCAACCATACGTAGCCGTCGTCAGTGCAACCATTGATAGCATGACGAACGTTCGCTTGAGGACTTGATCCATGGCCCGATTCTCCCGTCTCGCTCCACATTGCGCAGCGTCGGGCTGCGCGCCGCCATTCAACACGTATTGAGCATTGACCATGCCTGACGGCAGCAGTTGTTCTGAGGACGTCTCGGGTGCGAGGAATGCAACACTCAACACTGGGCAACGGAAAAACGTGAAGCCAATTGCGGCTGGTGGGCAGGTGCGTCGGCAATTCCTTTTTAAACACCGGTATGAGTAGAAATCGACCGGCTTCGAGGTACGACACCGTACTGACGTCCGCCTCGATCGCGAGCAGGCTAAAAAACGCCTGCCGCGCAATAGGCAGAGGCCAGCGTCAACCCGATCCTTCGAACGAGTAACATGAAATCCTTGAATCTGCCAATCGCCGGGGCACGCACACCACCGCCAACGGCAAACACCGTGTACACGTGTCCGATGCATCCTCAGGTCAGGTTGCCGGAGCCTGGAACGTGTCCTATCTGCGGCATGACGCTCGAACTGGTCACGCCTGGCGCGGCGGACGAATCGCTTGGCGAACTCAAGAACATGACGCGCCGCTTCTGGGTCGCGGCGGCCCTATCGTTGCCCTTGCTGTGGCTGGCGATGGGACATATGTTGCCTATCCCTGACCTCAACGCAGCGGTTGACCGCGCGGCGGTCAGATGGGGATTGCCGCATCCGACAGGCGTCTCATGGTCCGAATACGTACAGGCGTTGTTGGCGACGCCGGTGATTCTATGGGCGGGGTGGCCGTTTCTCGAACGGGAATGGAAATCCTTCGTTACCTGGCGACTGAACATGTTCAGCCTTGTTAGCCTCGGCGTTGCCACGGCATACCTCTTCAGTCTTTACGCGCTATCCTTTCCCGCTGGCGTCCCGGAGACGTTCCGGCGCGGACATGATTTGCCTTTGTATTTCGAGGCGGCCTCCGTCATCGTGGCTCTGATCCTGCTGGGCCAGCTGCTTGAGTTTCGTGCCCGCTCACGGACCTCAAGCGCGATAAAAGACCTCCTGAAACTCGCGCCGAATACAGCAATTCGCTTGGGGGCAGACGGCGCCGACGCGGTCGTTGCCGGCGATATCTTGCGGGTCAAGCCCGGCTCAAAGATTCCGGTTGATGGCGTTCTCACAGAAGGACAATCGACAGTGGACGAGTCGATGATCACCGGCGAACCGATTCCGACCGAAAAGATTTCGGGAAGCAAGGTGACCGGTGCGACCGTCAATCAAACCGGCTCGTTTCTCATGAGGGCCGAAAGTTGGCTCCGAAACACTGCTCGCGCGAATCATCCAGCTAGTCGCAGAAGCAGGCCGTTCGCGCGCGCCCATTCAGAAGCTGGCTGACACCGTATCTGGGTGGGTTCGTGCCGGCGGTGATCATCATCGCCGTTGCATCTTTCGCGGTGTGGACCATTTGGGGGCCTGCGCCCGCAGTCGGCAATGCGCTGGTGGTGGCGATTAGCGTGCTGATTATTGCTTGTCCCTGCGCGCTCGGTCTCGCGACGCCGGTGTCGATTATCGTGGGTATCGGTCGCGGCGCGAGGCAAGGGGTGCTCATCAAAGACGCAGAAGCGCTCGAACTGATGGAAAAAGTCGACACACTGGTCGTCGACAAGACCGGTACGCTCACAGAGGGAAGGCCCCGTGTCCAGACAGTGATTGCACTGAATGACTTGACACAGGGTCTGGTCGTTTCGTACGCGGCGAGCCTGGAGGCCATGAGTGAACATCCGCTTGCCCAGGCGATCGTCAGCCACGCGCGCGACAATGATGCGGCGCTATCACCCGTTTCGTCATTCAATTCTCTGACCGGCAAGGGTGTTGCTGGAACAATTGACGGGCACGCCGTTTTGCTAGGTAACGCGCGGCTGATGGAAGACGCCCACGTGAACCTATCTTCCGCAACCACGCAAGTGGACAGTCTGCGGGCGGGCGCGCAGACCGTGATGTATCTCTCCGTGGACGGCAAGCTGGCTGGCTATGTCGGCGTGTCCGACCCGGTGAAGGGTACAACGCCAGAGGCGGTCCGGCTTCTTCGCGACTCCGGCGTCAAAATAATCATGCTCACAGGCGACAATCCGGTGACGGCGAATGCGGTCGCAAAAGCGTTAGCGCTCGACGGCGTAAAGGCGGGCGTGCTACCGGAGGACAAACACAAGTACGTGCAGGAGTTGCAACAGCAAGGACACATTGTGGCGATGGCTGGCGACGGGGTGAACGATGCGCCGGCTCTTGCGCAGGCTAACGTCGGCATTGCGATGGGCACCGGTACCGACGTCGCAATGAACAGTGCGCGCGTCGTGCTTGTGAAGGGCGACCTGCGGGGCATTGCGACGGCGCGTGTGCTCAGCGTCGCGACGATGAGAAACATCCGGCAGAATCTTTTCTTTGCATTCGCCTACAACGCTATCGGAATTCCAGTGGCAGCAGGTGCTCTGTATCCGTGGCTCGGATTGCTCCTGAGCCCGATCGTCGCGAGTGCCGCAATGGCAGTCAGTTCCGTTTCGGTCATTGCTAACGCGCTAAGGCTACGAACAGCACGGATTTAGCGCGGCAAGCGCAGATAACGTGGCTTGCAGAGCAGGTCGAATTCACCGCCTGATTAGACGATGCGTCGGCAAGGCGGCTTTTTCGCCGTTGCGGAATTCACCCAAAAACTTTCTGCCTATGCGGCAGGTGAAAGGTCAACACGTCACTAAACGTCTCGCCGCGCTACACGATGGACTTCGCCCGTAGATCGGCGCGAAGCGTGCGTTTGAACCTGGACAGGGGTCTGTACGTTGTCGTACCGCATTCTTCCGCGCGTGAGCGTAGCGTGCCTTTATCGGCGGCCATCGGGTAAAAGCGCTGTTGCAAAGCATATGAGACTTGCACGGACGCACCGTTAGCGCATTAGACGGCGACATCGGCTCAGTCATTCAGGCCTGTTTCGACCGAGAGCATCGTCCGGCGTCGACCAGACGCCCCTGCTTTCTGATAGTTTATGGAGAAACACCATGGCAAAAAAACATGCGGACGCGGTAAATGCCGCGACGCAATCTACCGAAATAGCGCTGACGCAAATCGCGCTTCACATCCAGACTCTGGTGGTCGATCAGACGCTCGACAGTCGATGCGCGGCGAAGCTCATCAAACGCCTGAAGAAGGAAGGAGAGAACGTTGCGAGGAGCGGTGGCGGAACCAAAGGGGACCGAAAGACACTGCTCAAGACATTCGACTCGTTCGACATAGCACTGCTGGAACAGAATGCCACTCTGCTGGTGGCCGCCAATGCGGCGCTCCGCGAGATCGATGCCGAACGCGCGGGCAAACACAAAAAGCACCGCGGACTCGGCGCGATGCTGGTTTCCTAGTGTGGCCCCGATGAGAACGCGAGCCGGTCGTTCGATTGGATACCGGCCTCGGTGCAGTCACCAAGGTTCAGAAGGTGGCGGGTGTGACCGGTTCGTCGCGAGGAGCGCCTTGGCGCGCGCCATCTCTTCTGATGTGCCGTGAGCCATCAAGATAAAGTCGTTTGCCTAATAGCAGCCTCATAATGAACGGCTTTGTCGACCGGCAGGCCCAGGCCGACGAGCGTGCTGCCCAACGCGCTTAACGTGCCGACAACAACCGCGCCCTCCACAGCAGCCACGATCATCGCCGCAAGCGGACCGAACGCCACGATCGGCCCCAACACGGGAATACTCAGGAAGAGGCCGCCGAACAGTGGCCCCCACAGGCCGCCCCAGAACGCCCCGTATTTCCCCCATAACTTCATGCGGCACCCATGGTGTACAGGCCGACGATCTTTTCTTCGGTGTGATAGCCCTTGCCGACCACGCTGAACTGCTTCAAGTCGAAGCGCTCGTCAATGAGCTTCCGCACAGCGGCGTCGACTTGCAAGTGGTCGTTGAAGACGGCGATGATGACATCGTAGGGGTTCATGGCAATCCTTGAGCGAAAGGCGTGCAGGCATAGCGTCTGACTGACCGGTTCATGAACGGACTTCAGCGCGACATCACAATGCGCGCATGGCGCAGAGAAGTCGGTACGGTCTCATACCGGCTTGATCGCGAGCGTCGCGCTGCGTATCTGTTCGCCGCGGTATCGGCTGACGATGCCCGTTACCGTACCGATTCAAAGGCACAAAAGGACCAGACTCACTCCACGCGAAAACTTTCGCGACGGAGTTCGTCATGAACCAGATACCCAGCATTGCCATCGAGCCTGTCGCGAAACCCTCGATCACGAAGCAACCCGGTGGCCGAAAACTGAGCCTGCCGCTTCTGACGGGCCTCGTCATTGCGTCGATGATCGGCGGCGGCGCATTCAGCCTGCCGCAAAACATGGCGCACGGTGCTGGACTCGCTGCGATTGTCATCGCATGGATCATCACGTTGTGCGGGATGTTTTTCCTTTCGAACACCTTTCGCACGCTGGCGGACAAGCGGCCCGAACTGAAGGCGGGCATCTATTCATACGCTAAAGAAGGCTTCGGCTCGCTCGCGGGATTCGAAATGGCGTGGGGCTACTGGCTATCCGCCGCGTTCGGCAATGTCGCGTTCGCGGTGCTGATCATGCAGACGGTCGGCTACTTCTTTCCTGTGTTCAAAAGTGGGAACAACTGGCCGTCGCTGATCGGCGCGTCGGCGCTCATCTGGGTCATGAATTTCGTGGTGCTGTCCGGCGTCAAGCGCGCTGCCATCCTGAACGTGATTTCAAGCGTGCTGAATGTCGGGACCATTTCCGTCGCGTTGTGCGCAATGGCCGTGGCAATCAAGGCCGGCATGTTCTCGTTCGATTTCTGGGGCACCCAGCAGCATCTGGGCAGCATGCTCAGCCAGGTGAAAAGCACGATGCTGGTCACGCTGTGGGTGTTTATCGGCATCGAGGGCGCTGTGGTGGTATCCGATCGGGCGAGCAAAACCTCGCAGGTCGGTGCGGCGACTTTTCTTGGACTCATCGTCTGTACGACGCTTTACTTCCTCCTGTCGGCGTTGCCATTCGGGCTGATGCATCAGGCGCAGATCGCGGGCCTCGCGTCACCTTCGGCCGCGTATGTGCTACAGGAGGCGGTTGGCAAATGGGGCGCCGTGTTTATCATCGTTTCATTGCTTTTGTCTCTGTTGAGCTGCTGGCTCGCATGGACGATTCTCGTGGCCGAGTTGCCGTTCGAAGGCGCGAAGGACGGTGTATTTCCCAAGTTTCTCGCCCGCGAAAACAGTCGTCATGCCGCCGCGCCATCGCTGTGGATCTCGAGCGCCACGATGCAACTGGCGGTGTTCGTCGTCCTGTTCGCGCAAGACGCGTGGACGTGGCTGATCTCGATCACCGGCGTGATGATCCTGCCACCGTATCTGGCGAGCACCGCTTTCCTGTGGCGATACGCGTCCCAGTCGAAATACAGCGCGAGCGCAGGTGAGACAGCACGCGAGTCGATGTGGACCGGCATCCTGGGTACGGTCTATTCACTCTGGCTCATGTACGCGGCCGGACTTCAATTTCTGTTGATGTCGACCATTCTGTTCGCGCTCGGATTTCCCGTGTTCTGGTGGGCGCGGCACGAGCATGCACCGGGGCAACCCGTGTTCGAACGCAAGGAGCTTGTCGTTGCGGGCGCGCTGGTCTTGATCGCCGTACTGGCTGTCGTGCTGTTCGCGCGCGGCCTGGTGAAGATCAGTTAAAGTCTGACGATAGCCTTTCGAGCCCGCCGACGACCGGCAAGCGCACATGATCATCGGAGTGCAACGAAGATGGAATATGACAAGATGTTCGGCTTTCTCTTCTGCTGCCCGCCGCCGCAAGGATCGTTGCACCGGTCGCCGCGTTTCCAGAGAATTCTGGCGGAACTGACGCGACTGGGCTATCTGACGACCGTTGCCGACACCGTCGATGAAGCGTGTTCCGCTATGCGCAGCGATGCAGGGATCGGCGTGGTGGTGGCGGAATGGTCGCTGACCGAATCGGAGCCAGAGGTTGAAGGCTTCGTGCGCTTCGTGCGCGGTCGGGGTCTGGACGTTCCGATCTTCATTCTCGTCGAGCGTCATCTGCTCCAGGAGATTCCGGTCGCCGTGCTGGGTCAGGTGACAGGTTATATCTTCACGGAGGAAGACACGCCCGAGTTCGTCGCGCGCAATCTCGTCAGCCATCTGCACGGATACGCCCAGTCACTGAAGACACCATTCTTCGGCGCGATGGTGGATTACGCGGAACAGGCCAACCAGATGTGGACCTGTCCGGGACACAACGGTGGCGTGTTCTACCAGAAGAGTCCAATCGGCCGGGCGTTCGTCGAACACATGGGCGAAGCGGTCTTCCGCAACGATCTCGACAACTCCGTGACTGAGCTGGGCGATCTGCTGGTACACGAAGGCCCGGCCCTCGAAGCCGAGAAGGCCGCCGCAAAGATCTTCGGCGCGGACCGAACCTATTTCGTGCTAAACGGCACTTCGACATCGAACAAGATTGCGTTGACGGCACTCGTCGCGCCAGGCGATCTGGTGCTGTTCGACCGGAACAATCACAAAGCGGCGCATCATGGCGCGCTGCTGCTCGGCGGCGGCATTCCAGTTTATCTGCCGACGCAGCGTAATGCGCACGGCATGATCGGACCGATCGATTTCGATGCACTCGACGAATCGCGCATCCGTGCCGCGATCCGCGCCAACCCTCTGATCGAAGATCCGCAAGCCTGGAAGCGCAAACGTCCATTCAGGGTGGCGGTGGTCGAGCAATGCACGTACGACGGTACGATCTACGACGCACAACTGCTCGTGGCAAAGCTCGGTCCATTGTGCGACTACATCCTGTTCGATGAAGCGTGGGGCGGCTTCATGAAGTTTCACCCACTATTCAAGGGGCGATTCGCGATGGGCGTCGAGGGGCTCGACGCGGAATCGCCTGGCATCATCGCGACGCAATCCACCCACAAACAGCTTGCCGGGTTTTCGCAGGCATCGCAGATTCATATCAAGGACGCCCATCTCGACGGACAACGCCGGCAGGTCAGTCACCGGCGCTTTAACGAGATGTTCATGCAGCATTCTTCGACCTCGCCCTTCTATCCGCTCTTCGCGTCGCTCGACGTCGGAGCACAGATGATGAAGGGCCGTTCTGGCGAAGTGCTGTGGGACGACACGATCCGGCTCGGCATTGAGCTTCGCAAGAAGATCCGTGCGTTGAAGCACGAGTATGAGACGACGGAGCAGGACACCGCACGGCAATGGTTCTTTGACCCGTTCGTGCCTGACATCGTGACGATCGACTCCCGCATTGAGCGATGGGAAGACCTGCCGACCGACGAGCTTGCCGCCCATGCGCGTTTCTGGGAACTGACTCCCGACCAGAAGTGGCACGGCTTCAGGCACCTGGCGCCCGGTTACGCGATGACCGATCCGAACAAGCTGACGCTCATCACGCCCGGCTTCGACCGTCGCACTGGCGAATATGCGGAGCATGGCATACCGGCGCCGGTGCTGGCCGAGTTCCTGCGTGAGCATCGCATCGTGCCGGAAAAGAACGACCTCAACAGCATTCTGTTTCTGCTGACGCCTGGCCTGGAGGCGAGCAAGGCGGGCACGCTGCTGTCAGCGCTGGTGCGCTTCAAGACGCTGCACGATGCGAATGCGCCGCTTGACGACGTGATTCCCGACTTCGTGGCCTCGCATGGCAGCCGCTACCAGGGCGTGGGTTTGCGCGATTTATGCGCCCAGATGCATGACTTCTATCGCGAACGAAACGTGACCGTCCTGCAACGCGAGCAGTTCCGCGTGACCCATTTCCCCGAACCCGCGATGACGCCGCAAGCTGCAATGCACGAACTCGTGCGCAACAACGTCGAGTTATTGCCGATCGGCGAGATCGAAGGCCGGATCGCGGCGACGCTGGGGCTGGTATATCCGCCGGGCATTGCGGTGATGGTCTGCGGTGAACGGTACGGCGAGCGTGCGCGGCCCACCCTGGATTACCTGCGCACTTTCGAAGAGGCCAGCAATCGTTTTCCCGGCTTCGACAGCGAATTGCAGGGCATCTACCGGAAGACGGAGAGCGACGGGCGCGTGCGCCTGTACACGTACGTCGTCAAGTCGAACAACCGCGAGGAGATCGACACGTGACCTTGGGCGTTCATTCGGAAGTTGGCAAGCTGCGTGCGGTCATGGTGTGCCGGCCCGGCCTTGCACAAAGACGGTTGACGCCGGGCAACTGCGCGGCGTTGCTATTCGATGACGTGATCTGGGTCGACCAGGCGATTCACGATCACGCCTACTTCACGAGCGCGATGCGCGAGCGGGGCGTCGAAGTGCTGGAGTTGTCGGATCTGCTGGTCGACGTGTGCGCCAACCGGGTCGCGCGCGCCTGGATACTCGACCGGCGCATTATCGAAGAAGAGGTCGGCACCGGCATGTTGGGCGAACTGCGCGCGTGGCTCGCGGAGATGCGTCCCGAGCGGCTGGCGGATGTCCTCGTAGGCGGAATCGCGAAGGCCGAATTGCCGTTCGACGCGCGCGGACTCTTCGGCGGCTATCTCGAAGACTCGGAGTTCGTGATCCAGCCGCTTGTGAACCTGATCTTCCAGCGCGATTCGAGCGCGTGGATTTATGGCGGCATGACGCTCAACCCGATGTACTGGCCCGCTCGTAAAAAGGAGGCGCTGCTGGTGGCCGCGGTCTACCGCTTTCATCCACGATTCGCTGGCGCGGTCACGACCTGGTGGGGCGATCCCGACCATCAATTCGGCGCCCAGACACTCGAAGGCGGAGACGTGATGGCGGTCGGTCAGGGCGTCGTCCTGATGGGCATGGGCGAGCGATCCAGCCCGCAAGCCGTCACTCAGGTGGCGCGTCACCTGTTCGCGGCCCGTGGTGCGCGGCGGGTGATCGCGTGTCAGTTCATGAAGCAGCGAACGTCGATGCATCTGGACACGGTTTTTTCGTTTCTCGACGTCGATCTGGTCAGCATCTACCCGGAGGTTGCGGGCCTGATTCGTTGCACCAGCCTCTACCCGGGGGACATGCCGGGTGAGATCCGCTACGAGCGGCACGACCAGCCCTTCCTCAAGGTCGTAGCGAGCGCGCTGGGTGTCCACCACCTGCGCGTGCTCACGACCGGCGGCGACACGTACGAAACGCAGCGCGAGCAATGGGACGACGGCAACAACGTGCTGGCGCTCGACCGGCGTGTGGTGCTC
This sequence comes from Paraburkholderia fungorum, assembly GCF_046027215.1. Taxonomy (GTDB): domain Bacteria; phylum Pseudomonadota; class Gammaproteobacteria; order Burkholderiales; family Burkholderiaceae; genus Paraburkholderia; species Paraburkholderia fungorum_D. Next base: position 1,092,813 of record NZ_JAQQEN010000002.1, read on the forward strand.
GCCTACGACCGGAACACGCACACGAATCGCAAGATGCGTGAGGCGGGTGTCGACGTGCTCGAAATACCGGGCGGCGAGCTTGGACGCGGACGCGGCGGGACGCACTGCCTGAGCTGCCCTGTCGAGCGCGATCCCATCGACTATTAGCGTGTGGCAACGCGCCTTTACCGGACTCCATCATGTTCAATGTGCATAACCGCAGTTACCTGGCGCTGATCGACTACACGCCGCGCCAGATCAACTATCTGCTGGACTTGTCACGCGATCTGAAACGCGCGAAATACGCGGGAACGGAAATCCCGCGCCTGACCGGCAAAAACATTGCGCTCATTTTCGAAAAGACGTCGACCCGCACGCGATGTGCGTTCGAGGTGGCGGCACACGATCAGGGCGCACATGTGACCTACCTCGATTCGAGCGGCTCGCAGATCGGGCATAAGGAATCGATCAAGGACACCGCGCGCGTGCTGGGACGCATGTTCGACGCGATCGAGTATCGCGGTTTCGGGCAGGACGTCGTGGAGGAACTGGCGCGCTTCGCCGGGGTGCCGGTCTACAACGGGCTGACCGACGCATTTCATCCGACGCAGATGCTGGCCGACGTGCTGACCATGCGTGAACAAAGCGACAAGCCGCTGCATGAGGTCGCTTATGCGTATATCGGCGACGCGCACAACAACACGGGCAACTCGCTGATGATCGTCGGAACCAAGCTCGGCATGGACGTGCGCCTGTGCGCGCCACGTCATCTGTGGCCACATGCCGAGCTGATCGCGCAGTGCCGGACGATCGCCGCATCGACAGGTGCTCGGCTGACGCTGACGGACCAGCCAGCGGAAGCGGTCAAGGGCGTCGATTTCATTTACAGGGATGTCTGGGTATCGATGGGCGAGCCGTTCGACAAGTGGGGCGAACGCATCGCTGAATTATTGCCCTATCAGGTCAACAATGCGTTGCTGATGGCGAGCGGCAATCCGCGCATCAAATTCATGCACTGCCTGCCGGCGTTTCACGACACCGGGACCGAACTCGGCAAACAGATCGCCGACCAATACGATTTGAAGAACGGCGTTGAGGTGACGAACGACGTGTTCGAGTCCGACGCTTCGATTGTTTTCGAGCAGGCGGAGAACCGCCTTCATACGATCAAGGCGGTTCTCGTCGCAACGCTGGACGGATAGGAGACTGGCATGCGCATCGTCGTGGCACTCGGTGGAAATGCACTACTTAGACGAGGCGAGCGGGCAGGCATCGACGAGCAGCGCGCCAACGTCCGGCGCGCTGCCGCCCAACTCGCGACTGTGGCAGCAGGAAACGATCTGGTGATCGTACATGGCAACGGTCCGCAGGTTGGCCTGCTGGCGTCGCAAAGTGCGCAGTCCGGCGGGGCAGAACGTTTTCCACTAGACGTGCTGGATGCGGAAACGGAAGGCATGATCGGGTATCTGATCGAACTGGAATTGCGCAATCACCTGGCGAGCGCACGTGCATGCACGACGATGCTGACGATGGTGGAAGTCAATCCGCTCGATCCGGCATTCGCCCACCCGGATAAACCGATCGGCACGGGGATGACGCTAGCCGAAACGGAGACGGCCACTCGCGAAGCGGGCTGGACTACGGCACGCGACGGCGCACTGTATCGCCGTGTGGTCGCGAGTCCGCTCCCGGTCCGGATGCTGGAAACGGATGCCGTGCGCTGGCTGCTGCAGCATGGGTCGGTTGTAATCTGCGCGGGGGGCGGTGGCATTCCTGTGGTCGCCGATGCGCATCACGGCTATCGGGGCATCGAAGCGGTCATCGATAAGGATCGGACTGCGGCGTTGCTGGCCCGTGAGATTGCAGCCGATCTTTTCGTGATCGCGACCGATGTACGCGGCGTGTACCTCGACTGGGGCAAGGCGTCAGCGCGGCCGATTCGCAGCGCCGGTCCTGATGCCCTCACCGCGTTGGGCTTCGCAGCCGGATCGATGGGACCGAAGGTCGAGGCGGCGTGCGAGTTCGCCACACGTACGAGGCGGCGTGCTGTCGTCGGTGCGCTGGACGACATCGCACGGATGGTGGCCGGCGACGCTGGCACATCGATCGAGGCAGGGCAGCATGGCGTCGTCGAAGGTCCGCCCGATGAGGCGGAGCATGGTGCTGCGGAGCAGGAGAATACATCATGACCGAAGCGGCGATTGCGACGCCGGTTGTCCCTGCGCCGTCGGTGACGCCCCATGCCGAGGCCGCACCGATCGCGGGTGCGCGTTGCTAGACGGGCCAGCCGATAACCGACCTTTCGGCGGAGGATTTAAACGGCGGTGAGGTCAGTCTCGAATAGTGTTAGGCGGAATATTCTGTTGCTTGTATTCCAGAATGCCAGTTGGCGCTCAGCCGGGCCTGGAACCAAGTCTTCGACGATCTGCACATGCTCTTTGATCCCGTATGGCACCGAGCCACGCCAGTCCCCAGGTCAGCGCCTGATCCAGATGAGCGAGGGTTGCTTCATCAGGCAATTCGCCCAGCTCGAAGCGGGTACCTCGAATCGCCAGCAACGTGCAAGGCGGCGGTTCGGCGCCGTAGAGTTCGCGATAGACCTGCATGACCGATTCGGGCGAGATCGCGTGCGTCGTAAACGTGGCGTCGCGCGACGCACGCAAGCGCCGAACCTCGAAGGGCACGATGCAGGTGAGGCTGGCGTCGACGAACAGCACGCGCTCGCGTGAGACCAGGTCAAGTGCGTGTTCGATCTGCAACTGGTAGTCCTCCATGAACTCGACCTGGCATTCGGCATGCGAGCTAGCCAGCACCTGCAACTTCTGCACGAACAGCGGACCGAGCGCATCGTCGCCGCGGCTCAGGTTGCCCCATCCGAAGACGAGCATTGGCGCGCTCATGACACAGCGCCAGTGAGCGCGACTGACTTTCGCACGATCTCGCCGTCGTGCGACTTCCTCACGTGATCGACGCGTTCGCCACCGGCTCCGAGGAGCAACACATCCAGCGGCATCCGCCCTAACGCGTGCGTGGCGCACGACAGACAGGGGTCGAATGCGCGGACCGCGATCTCGATGCGGTTAAGCAGCCCTTCCGTCAGTTCCTTGCCGTCCAGATACTCACGCGCCACGGAGCGCACGGCTTCGTTCATCGCCTGATTGTTATGCGTCGTCGAGACGATCAGGTTGCAACGCGTGACCAGGTCGTCGTCGCCCACGCTATAGTCGTGCATCAGCGTGCCGCGCGGCGCCTCGATGATCCCGACGCCGCCCGCGCCGCGCGCGCCGCTTGCCGTCAGCTCCCCTTGCAGAATGTCCGGATCGTCCAGCAGATCCTTGATGACCTCCACGGTATGCAGCAGTTCGATCATGCGCGCCCAATGATAAGCCAGCGTCGCGTGAACCGGGGAACCCTGCCCCCACGCAACGAACTCCTTGCGCTGCGCTTCGGCCAACGGACTGGGGATGACATCGCAGTTCTGTACGCGCGCGAGCGGTCCCACGCGATACCAACCGTTCTCGCGTCCGAGACTGCGCAGATGCGGAAACTTCATGTACGTCCACGGACGCGACTCTTCTTCGATCAGGTCCATATAGTTCTGATCGCTCACACCGTCGAACATGATCCCGCCATCGGCGTCGCGAGCGCGCAGCACACCGTCGTAAAGGTCCATCGCGCCGTCCGCGCGCACCAGCGACAACATGTTGGAGCGGAAGCTGCCGAACCTGTCATACAGAACCGGGTTTTGCGCGTGCAGCTTCTTGACGAGATCGACCGCGTCGGCCGCCCAGCGGATCATTTGATCGACGTCGCGGACCAGCATGTCGCGGTCGGCCTGGTCCACGTGCCGGTTCATGCCGCCCGGTATCGAGCCGGTGCCGTGGATACGCTTGCCCGAGGTGACGCGGATCAGTTCCTGGCCGAATTTGCGCAACAGGATGCCCTGCTTTGCGATGTCCGGATGCGCTTTCGCCATGCCGACGATATTGCGCAGATCGACTTCCGAATCGAAGCCAAACAGCAGATCGGGCGAAGCAAGATAATAGAAGTGCAACGCATGAGACTGCATGACCTGCCCGTAGTGCATCAGGCGGCGGATCTTCTCCGCGCTGCGCGTGACGGGCTGAGCGCCGATGACCCGATCCATCGCCTTGGATGCCGCCAGTTGATGCGACACCGGACAGATTCCGCACAGGCGCTGCACCATCACCGGGACCTCCCAGTAGGGGCGCCCCTCGATGAACTTCTCGAAGCCGCGGAATTCGACGATATGCAGCCGTGCCTGCCTAACGCGCTGCTGCTCGTCCAGCAGGATGGTCACCTTGCCGTGGCCTTCGACGCGAGACAGCGGGTCGATAGCGACACGCCGCAGGCCCTTCGGTTCCGCAGCAGTCTCGAGATCAAAGCTCATGGCAGCTCATTCTCCGGAGGCGTCAATCGTAGTGCATCAGGGCATGCCCCAGATGCGGTGTGCGTCCAGCCATCAGGTCGTTGAGGAAACTCCAGAACGCGTCCGCCGAGGGCGGGCAGCCGGGCAGGAAATAGTCGACATGAACCACCGCATGAATCGGCCGCACCTGCTGAAGCAACAGCGGCAGTTCGGGGTCGTTGAGAATCGCACTGCCCGCGCTGAGTCCGGGGCGATCACGGTAAACTTCATTGAGCACGTCACGCAATTCGAAGCGGTTGCGCTCTGCGGGCAGGCCGCCATTGATCGCGCAGGCCCCCATCGCTACCAGCGTCTTGCAGTGAGCACGGAACGCGCGCAGCACGTGCACATTCTCCGAGTTGCACACACCGCCTTCGATCAGGCCGATGTCGCATTGCCCGACTTCCTTGATATCGGTCAGCGGCGAGCGGTCGAACTCGATATGTTCGATCAGTTCCAGAAGCCGCTCGTCGATGTCGAGAAAAGACGTATGGCAACCGAAGCAACCCGCCAGCGACACCGTCGCCACTTTCAGTTTGCGCGGTCCATGCGCCGCATCGACACCCATCGCGGCGCTCATGATGAGGCTTCCTGGGTGGCCGGATCGGCGGCCGTTTGCGCGTCGTAGCGCCGCTCGCCGATCGGGATCACAAATCCGCGCCGTTTCGGCAAGATCGCACCGACCGGGCAGATAGCGGTCGCGCGATCGGTCAGCGCCATGTCGGTGTCGCCGAGCCGCCCGCTCATGCTGTTCACCACCAGATGCGTGCCGATACCATGTCCGGCAATGGCGAACACGTCCTTGCCGTCGACATCGTGAGAAGCGCGCACGCACAGTTCGCACATGATGCAGCGGTTGAAGTCGATCAGGATGTCCGGGTGACTGGCGTCGATGGGCCGGCGCGGATAGAACTCCTCGAACAGCACCTCTTCCATGTTCATCTCGTAGGCGGTCGCTTGCAGCAGGCAGTTGCCGCTCTTTTCGCACGACGGGCAAAAGTGATTGCCTTCGACAAACAGCATCTGCAGCAGCATCTTGCGTTCGGCGTTCAGCTCGTCGGTATTGCTTTCCACCTTCTGGCCGGCAGCGGCGTGCATCGTGCAGGCCGAGCCAGGCCGGCCCTTGATCTTTACCGTGCAAACCCGGCAGGAACCCTGTGGCGCGAAGTCCGGGTGCCAGCAAAGGTGCGGGATATAGCGCCCGGCTTTGCGCGCGGCTTGCAGGATGGTTTCGCCGGGCAGGAACGGCACGTCCTCGCCATCGAGGGAGAACGTGGTTGCGGTTGCGGGCGTGTTCATGTCCGTCTCTCCTAAGGGGCGCTCACATCGGTGGGTTGGCTCAAAAGACGCGCGGCCGTGACTTCAGCGTCGAGATCGAAGGCCGGCTCGAATTCGAGCGACTTCAGTCGACGCTCATACGCGGGCCGGAATTTGACGATCGTGTCGTGCAGCGCATTGCACGCCGAGCCGCCCAGTCCACAATGGGTGGTGCCGTGCATCAGCGCGTCGATGTCGGAGAGCAGCGCGACATCGAGGCGCGAACCCCGGCCCGCGGCGAGCTTGTCCATGCTTTTGACGGCAAGCGCCGTACCGACGCGGCATGGCGTGCAGAATCCGCAGCTTTCTGCGGCGAAGAAGCCCGCGTAGTTGCGCGCGACTTCGAACATGTCGCGTGAGCGGTCGAACACCATGAAGGCACCCGCTGTCGGCACATCCTCGAAAGCGATGCGCCGGCCAAACTCGATGGCCGACAGACACTTGCCCGACGGCCCGCCGACCTGCACCGCCTGGGTGTCGTGCGCGCCGCAGTCTTCGAGGATTCGATCGACGCTCGTGCCCATCGGATACTCATAGATGCCTGGACGGTCGCAATCGCCCGAGACCGAATGGAGATGCGTGCCGGTCGACTGCGGCGTGCCAATGGCGGCCCACCACGCGCCGCCTTGCAACGCCACGTGGGTTGCGGCACAGAGCGTCTCGACGTTATCGACCGCTGTGGGTTGCCCGAGATAGCCGTGCTCTGCTGGAAACGGCGGACGGATGCGCGGCGTGCCGCGTTTGCCTTCGAGCGATTCGATCAGCGAAGACTCCTCGCCGCAGACATACGCGCCCGCGCCGACGTGGATGCCGATATCGAAATCGAAGTCCGCGTGGCCAAGAATCGATGCTCCGAGCAGATGAGCGTCACGGCGCCGCTGTAGAACTGCTTCGAGCGATTCCAGCAGGTAACGGTACTCGCCGCGCAAATACAGCAGTCCGCGCCGGGCACCGATGGCGCGCGCCGCGATCGTCATGCCTTCGAACACCATGTCGGCGTGGCCGCTGAGTAGCACACGATCCTTGAAGGTGCCGGGTTCGCCTTCGTCCGCATTGCAGACGATGTAATGCTCACTGCCCACTGCGTCGCGGCACAGGCGCCACTTCTTGCCCGTGGCGAAACCGGCGCCGCCGCGCCCGCGCAAATTCGACAGGTTCATTTCGTCGAGCAACGCCGGCACGCCGCGCGCGAGCGCGGCGGCAAGCGATGCCCCAGGCTTCATCGATGTGCTGAGCAGCACGTCGGCGCGCCGGATGTGATCTTCGACGCGCGACCAATGCGATGGCCATTCAGCCACCGGCACCCTGGACTCGATCAGATCGGCGAGTTCCTCAACGCGCGCGCTATCCAGCCTCGTCACTACCTGATGGTGATTGATCAGCAGCGACGGACCCTGGTCGCATAACCCCGTGCACGAACAGTAGTCGATACTGACGCGGCCGTCGGCTCGCACATGTCCTCGCTCGACGTCCAGCCGCCGGCACAGATCGTCGAGCAGCGCCGCGTTACCTAGCATGCGATCGGTGATGTTGTCGCTGAACAGGACGCGGTACTCGCCCACGGCGCGCAAATGAAAGAAGCGATAGAACGTCGCGACGCCCTCGACATGCGCGAGCGTCACGCCGAGCGCCCCTGCGAGATAAGCCAGCAGTTCACGCGGCAACCAGGTGTGCTGCGCCTGCACCTCGCGCAGGATCTGGACGAGCGCATGCGAATCGCGCCCGTAACGCGCCAGCACGGAATCGGCGGCACCGTGGTCGAATCCGGCTGGATTCGACAGAAGTTCGGTGGCACTGGCCACGATCGCTCCTCCTAGACGTCTTGCACGCTGTGGGCGTGGCTCTTCAATGGCTCGCGAATTCAGGCACCACGCGCGACGGCTCGCCATTCCCGAGACGCCGGAACACGTTGTTGATCGCCGAAAGCGGCCGCGACTCGATATCGGCTTTAACCGTGCCATCGGCGGCGAACGCCAGCGCTTCGGCCATATCACGCCGGTTGCCGACGAAGGAACCGCGAATCGTGATGCAGTTGGCCACCACATTCCATCGCGGCGTCGGGAACTCGCCGGGCGGCAAGTCCACCAGCACGCACGTGCCGCATTTGCGCGTCATGCCGACGCCCTGCTTGAAAGCGGCGAGCGACGGCATGTTCGTTTTGAAGCTTTTCAATGGCCGCGCGTACAGTTGCCCCTTCGGCAATGCCAGCGTTCCGTTGAGGTGATACGCGTGCAAGACCTGCAATTACACAAAGCCGACAGATTTCTTTCACCTGACGGATATCTGACGAGAAAGTAACGCGTGAAGGATGTGGGCCAATCCGGAGCACAAGAAAAACGTGCCTATTTCGGATGAAGCATACTGCTGTATGCGGGTCGCGGATAGCTCTGAAACTACTCAGATTCACGCCGTCCGCCGTGCCTAGCCCGGGCACGTTCACGTTCTGTGAGCTGACGAAAAGCTCCGGCCCCATCGCGAGACTCTTTGCCTGGAACTTGGGCTGTCCCAGTAATCGACATGCAGCGCAAGCGGCACGCTCGTGTTCGCCTCGCCCGCCTGATCCAGCGCACTCAGCCAATTCTCCGCAGGCGGACAGCTGCGGCATCCTTCGCTCGTATATAGCTCAACCAGCGCCACACGGTGGGGCGGGCTGCTGACGCTACAGGACGTCGTGGCACTGGCGCTGGCGCCTCCAACGAGGCAAACAATCAGCACCGCGGCGAGAGATAGAATTGTTATGACGCGCATGGCTGACTCACGCTAGCCAAGCGAATTAGATGGGGGCCGGAGGCGCGTTCGCGGTCGGCATACCGGAAACGCACCACAGGTAATTACTTGCTCATCGCGTCGCCTTTCTTCATTGCGTCGCCTTTTTTCATCGTGTCGGATTTCATCTTGCTGCCGTCCTTGCCCATCGAGTCTTTGGCCATGCCGTCCTTGCTCATTGAATCCTTGGCCATTGTGTCTTTGCCCATCGTGCCTTTCGACATCGAATCATTGGACATGGCGCCGCTCGCCTGTGCGAACGCCGAACCGCCGCTAACGAGCAACGCTGCGGCAAGTGCTGCGATTGCAATGCTTTTCATAATAACTCCCTGGATGTTGCAGATTGGAACAACGTCGCCAATGCGGCGTATATGGCCCATGTGTGTATCGGATGAATCTCCGTTCCGGCAACTACCGATGCGTCATCATCCCGCGTCTATCAGGTAGTTCGCCACATCTCCCAATGCGGTTACAGCAGGCGCGAAATATATTCTCTGACACGGATAAAAGAGGGACGTACCGGGTGGTCGCGAACTCCAACGCGCGGTGCGAGCGCAAGCAAAACGTGGCGTTGGGAAACTGCTCGAACAGTTACCTGATCGCCAGCGTCTGCCGATCATGCATGTAAAGCTCGAGGGCTGTCCGTGACGGCTACCGCGAAGTTGACCGGCTCGTCGGAGTCCGCCGTCAAGATTGGCGTGCATCGTGGACTCAAGGCGTTGGCTGCAAGGATTCGGGGAACGCGATGAAAACGGATGACTTCATTTCCCTGCTTGCCTCCGGCATCGCGCCCGTGGACCATCACACGCACAGGAAACGTTTTAGCGTCGCGGTGCTGGTCGGCGCGGCCGGTGCGACGTTGATCATGGCGATGGTGCTCGGCATCCGGCGCGACCTCGCCGAGCGGCAGTCACACCGATCTTCTGGGCAAAAATCGCCGGACGCACTCTTCATGAAGAAAGCCCGACAGATGTACGGGAACAAGCAAATCACGCTCAACAAAACTTACGCTCACATCTAAGAACGGGCTTCATTGTTCGACATTCATCGACCCGGCCCTGCTGCCGGCTGGCGCGTCGCCTAGCCGCCGGAACCGGGCTTTGAGTGCCTGACTCCGGGGACGGAGAAGACCATGGATCAGACTATTGAAAAGCTCTTGCCGCCATGCGAAGACACTAGCCGGCGCAGGTGGCTGATTGCAGCGTCCATCACGGGCGGTATTGGGGGCATTGCGACGATCGTCCCGTTCGCCGGGTCATTTGCGCCGTCGGAAAAGGCGCGCCCGTTTCCGTGGATTTGAGCCGGCTTGCCCGCGGCGACATGATGACCGTCGCCTGGCGCGGCATGCCCGTCTTTGTCGTTAGCCGCACCGACGAGATGATGGCGGCGGTCCTGGCGGCGAACGCGATGGTCGCCGACCCGACTAGCAGGCATCCGTTTTCTATGCCATTGCCGAACTACTGTGACAACCCTTATCGCTCCCGCCAAAGTCATCCGAACGTCCTGGTCGTAATGGGTGTATGCACGCATCTAGGTTGCACACCCAGCCCACGGTTTCAGAAAGGGCCTCAACCGAATCTTCCGGATGACTGGCCAGGCGGATTCCTGTGTCCCTGCCACGGGTCGACTTACGACCTCGCGGGTCGGGTATTCAAGGACAAACCTGCCCCGCAAAACCTTGACGTACCGCGTTTCCGGTTCGACTCACCGTTGGAACTGTCCATCGGTGTGGACGAGCACGGAGATGCGTGAAGTGGGGAGTTACCGGAGAAGAAGACCATCGTCAACCGGATGCTATACGGCCGATACGTCAACGACTTCTGTTCTGAGCAGTTCGCTGCACACAGTCATCTCACGGCAGGCGACAGCTGTGGGATTCCCCTTCAGCACGCAAAACTCCGTCCTATCGCCGACTCGCCAGAAGCGGATATCAAAGGTCTGCATGCCGACCCGCAGGTCTCTGAGCGTGAGATCGGCCATCCACGCCGGCAGATCCGGATCGATGTAGAGCATTTCGTGGGGTGCGTCCGGCTGCAAGCCGAGGATCGCCTGTAGCAGCGAGAACACCGAGCCCGCAGCCCAGGCTTGCGGGACGTTCGCGCCCGGATATTGAACGGGGAAGTTGGCGTCGTCCCGATGTAGTCCGGCGTATAGCTCAGGTAATTGGTTCAATCTGAAAAAGCTCCCCGCTTCGCACACGTCGAATGCGATGCGGCACGCTTCCGCGAAATAGCCATATCGCTTGAAACCGTACGCGATAAGACCGTTGTCATGTGGCCACACAGCGCCTTTCTGATAAGAAAACGGGTTGTAGGCAGGATGATTGGCCGACAGCGTGCGTATGCCCCAACCGCTCCACATGTCCGGTTGCATGAGCCTCGCCACCACACGTGCGGCCCGTTCGGGAGGCACAATGCCCGACCACAGACAATGGCCCGGATTGGACGCAACACTCAATACCTGCCTCTTTTCGCCATCGAGCGCGAAAGCGTAGAAGCCGCTCTCCTCGTCCCAGAACGCCTCGTTGAACTGGGTGAAAAGCGTGGCGGCTTTCTTGCGCAGGAGACCCGCGCGGTCTGGCTTGCCAAGCACATCGTAGATCTGCGCCATCCTCAGCCAGGCGTCGTATACGTAGCCCTGCAATTCGCAGAGTGCCTTTGGGCCTTTGACCAGGCTTCCGTCGGGGTACACCAAGGCATCGCCGGAGTCCTTCCAGCTCTGGTTCTCGAGACCGGCCGACGAGCGCGTGGCGTATTCCTGAAAGCCATCGCCGTCGCGATCACCAAACCTGTCTATCCATTCCAGACAGCGCTCTGCGACCGGCAAATGCTTGCTGAGCAGTTCGCGATCGCCTGTACAACACCATGTATTGTGTAGTGCGATCAGATAGAGGGGCGTCGCGTCTGCAGTCCCGTAGTAAGGCGTGTGAGGAATGAGCTTCAGATCCGCCAGTTCCCCCAGGCGGAGTTCATGCAAGATCTTGCCAGGCTCGGCATCGCGATAATCATCGCGCTCGGTCGCCTGGGCCGCGCCGAGCGCATCCAGCGTCCCACGAGCGAAATCGGAGTAGATCAGCGAAGTTTGCAGCGAGACGATCAGGCTGTCACGTCCGAACAAGGCGACAAACCACGGCAACCCAGCGGCTACTACCAGCTGCGTTTGATCGGGATCAGTGCCGAGAATCGGCAGGCGCAACGCAAACATATCATCGATCGCCTGCCGGAAAAGGTTCCTGAACCCTTCGTTGCTGCTATCGACCTTGAGCACTGCATCTCTCCAGGCCGCGAGCCGCTTACTGTTTTCCGACCGGTCACCGGCCACGTCCATACAACTCTCCGGCGCCGCATAGCACGCTTCGCCGTCCAGCAGATCGTAGGCGAGGCACGTGTGCCACGTGGCGGCGGGAGCCAGTTCCACATCGAACGTGATACGCCCATTGGCGTATCCGGCAGGCGCATCCCCATTACGGGCCGTCACGACCACCTCGCGCGAAAAATCGCCATTCCGGTACGCGGTAGTGAGACGCTGGTGTTCCCGGGCCCATTCCGTTGTAATGTTTCCGCGCCGAACGAAGCGCCCGGACTTCACCTCGAAAATGTCGGCAAAATCACTGCGCACCGCGATCTCGAGGTTAAAGCGCACTTTTTCCTGGCCGTAGTTCGTGAGATCGACGTCTTCATGCACGCCACCGCCGATATGACGGCTGAGCGTAAGCCCAATAGTATGCGACGCGATCGGGCCTGCCTCCGTGACGATTTCGCGGTTCGCCAGGAAAATGCGCTCTGCAAAGGAGGTAGCCGCGCCACCGTTAAGAAGATCCCAAGGCTCGCCGTTGGCATACACGGACCAACTGCTGATCATGCGGGTGTCATAGAAGTAAAGGCCTTTATGGCTCGGCCATTGGATCTGCCCGTCAGGGTCACAAAGCAGGACGGAATGTCCCTGATGAATCGCCAGCTGTGCCGGACCAACCCTGATCTCGATCGCCATGTCAATCCTTGCGCGTTGCTACATAATTGGGCTCGCGTGGGCAGGTCATGGCAGTCAATGCGCGCCGTACCGCCATCCGTTATTGCCTTTCGCACCCACGAATAAGGTGTACGCAAGCGGCGACGGCGTCTGTACGCTTTCGTACCGGGCCACGGTTTGATCCGATCACATCCAGTCACTGGCATCGGCAATTCGGTTTCTTAAATCGCGAAGCGTCACCACCGGCGTTCCAACCCCGGCATTCCGACGCTAGAAACGATCAAGTTACCCGGGCATATCCCAATATGAGCGAACACAGCAATTGCGCGATTGTGGCATCGAGCATCGCGGGCCCATCATGGTTTTCTGCAAACATCGGAACCGCCGAATTCAGGGTAAAGCGGGTCACCTCCCTGCCCCCCTCGTTCAGAATGACGCTTGCGTCCAACTTAAGTATTGCGGTGAACTCGCGCGACCCCACTTTCTGCGAAATCTGAATACCCGTGTTGTCCTCCGACCAATACCCATTCTTGCCATAATGTTGGTGAAGCATCACTTCATGGCTGCGGTCCAGCGGCGCGGATTCGTCTCGCGGAGGGCTATTCTTGATAACCTCCCGGGTAAGGCTGGTAGAAACGGCGGATCCAATCCAATCGACGAGTTCAATCCATTTCGTCGCCAGCAGCACCTCTTTGCCACCGGGCCACCAGTTCCGAGTATCAACCGTCAGGTAACGGATAGCCCAAACTGCATCGTCAAAAATGAAGCCGGAAACGTGACCGATGTTGCCGTCGACAGCCTCAATGTGATAACCCTTCACTGCTTTCGTGCTGCGTAGGTGAACGTCGGCAGGCGAGTCGTATGCTTCCCAATCACGTCGCGCGCGCGCTTCCGATGCAATGGCAGTTTCAGAATCCCTGATCCCGAAATCTGGATACCCTCCGGCACCCCAGAGGTATGCCCCCGCCCAATACCTCGGATAGCCGTAGTAATCGAGATACCGGCTTTCATGCTGCCGTGACACGGGCATATTCGTATCGATATCCGGACTGTCCTTGACCTGTTGACGGGTAAGCTCCACTTGCACGGCGCCGGAACCTGGATCCAGATGTTTGATCGAGTACGGCGAAATCAGTACCTTTCGTTCATTGATCCAGCTTCCGGTCTCGACGACGAGATACCGTACACCCCACGCATCGTCGTCAAAATATGCCTGGTCGATGGTTCCGATGTCGCCGTCAAGCGCGACGACCGTACATCCATAAAGACTCTCAATGCTTCTCAACATTTTCAATACTCCTTGTACGGCGACGGAGACACCTTTGGAACTGCCCAGAAGTCCTCTCGACTGCAGAAAATCCAAGGTCCCGCCATGGGGAAGGTCCCGTATTGAATGGCCTGGACGTTGAAGCAATCCTCTGGATATCGCAGGTTCATCCAGCGACATCATCTGGATCGAGCACGGCGAGATCGCCGTGTCATCCGTGCCATTTCCAGTTGCATATCTCCGGCATGTCCTGTCCGTGTCTATCGATGTAATGCTTATGCTCGATAAGCTTGTCCTGCATCTGCTGTTTCAGGTAAGCGCCTTTCGATCCCAGGCGGGGCACGCGATCGATCACATCCTGCACGAGATGAAATCGGTCGAGGTCGTTCTGCACGCGCATATCAAAGGCCGTCGTGATAGTCCCCTCCTCTTTGTATCCGCGCACATGCAGGTTGCGGTTGGTCCTGCGATATGTCAGCCGGTGCACCAGCCACGGGTATCCGTGAAAGCCAAAAATAATGTGTCTGTCTTTTGTAAACAGCGAGTCGTAGTCCTGATCGTTCAGCCCGTGCGGGTGCTCTGTGCAGGACTGAAGCTTCATCAGATCGACGACGTTGACAACCCGAATCTTGAGATCGGGCAGATGCTCGCGAAGTATGGAAACGGCAGCGAGGATTTCCAGCGTTGGCGTGTCGCCGCAACAGGCCATCACAACATCGGGCTCGACATCCTGATCGTTGCTCGCCCATTGCCAGATGCCCACACCTTCCGTGCAATGCATGACGGCGGCCTCCATGGTCAGCCATTGAGGCAGCGCATGTTTGCCGGCTACCACAACATTGACGTAGTTGCGGCTGCGCAGACAGTGATCAAATACAGACAACAGACAGTTTGCATCAGGCGGTAGGTAGACGCGAACGATGTCAGCCTTTTTGTTAATTACGTGATCGAGAAAGCCGGGGTCCTGATGCGTGAAACCATTGTGGTCCTGTTGCCAGACATGAGAGGCAAGTAGATAATTTAGCGACGCGATCGGGCGACGCCATGGCAGTTCCCGGGTGACCTTCAGCCATTTAGCGTGCTGGCTGAACATCGAGTCGACAATCCGGATGAAGGCTTCATAGCTGTTGAAAAGTCCATGCCTTCCGGTCAGCAGATAGCCTTCCAGCCATCCCTCGCATTGATGCTCGCTGAGCATCGAATCTAGCACCGCCCCTGAAGGCGCGAGAAATTCGTCATTACTCAGCTTACCCGCATCCCACTGTCGCCTGGTGACCTCAAATACGGAGCCAAGCAGATTCGAGAGTGTTTCATCTGGGCCCACCACGCGGAAGTTGCGCGGATCGTGATTCAGGCCAGCCACGTCACGGAGGAATTTTCCAAGCACCAAAGTATCCTGTCCGTCGACGGCACCAGGGGTAGGGACTTCGACCGCATGAACACGGAAATCCGGCATTCGTAGGTCACGCAAAAGCAGGCCACCGTTGGCATGCGGATTCGAACCCATTCTCCGGTCGCCTTTCGGCGACAGTTCAGCCAGCTCCGGTATGAGGCGACCACTATCGTCAAACAGTTCCTCGGGCTTGTAGCTCTTCATCCAGCTTTCCAGCAGTTCGACATGACCAGGGTGCTCTGAATCCACCAGTAGCGGAACCTGGTGCGATCGGAACGTGCCTTCGATCTGTAATCCGTCAACGACTTGGGGTCCGGTCCATCCCTTCGGCGACCTGAGCACGATCATCGGCCAACTCGGGCGTGAGGTGTCGTTCGTGTCCCGCGCATGCCTATGGATTGCCTCAATGTCTTTGACGACCTTCTCCAGGGTCTTGGCCATGAGCTCGTGCATCTTCTCTGGCTCGTCACCCTCAACGAAGTATGGGGCCCATCCGCAGCCCCGAAAGAACTGGTCCAGTTCCTCACGCCCAATGCGGGCTAGCAAGGTTGGATTGCTTATCTTGTAGCCATTGAGATGCAAGATCGGCAGAACCGCGCCGTCGGTGATGGGATCGAGCAGTTTGTTGGACTGCCACGCCGTCGCCAATGGTCCTGTCTCCGCCTCGCCGTCGCCGACAACGCAAGCGACGATTAGCCCGGGATTGTCGAACACCGCGCCAAACGCGTGGCTTAACGAATAGCCCAGCTCGCCACCTTCGTGAATCGACCCCGGGGTCGTCGGCGCGACATGACTGGAAATCCCGCCCGGCCACGAAAATTGTGTGAACAGTTTCTTCAGCCCGGCCTCATCCTGGGTGATCTCCGGATAGACCTCACTCCACGTTCCTTCGAGATAGACGTTGCTGACCAACGCCGCACCACCGTGTCCCGGCCCCGCGATGTAGAACATGTTCAGGTCGTACTTCTTGATGAGCCGATTCAGATGCACATAGATAAAGTTCTGGCCCGGCACCGTTCCCCAATGGCCAACCACGAGTGGTTTGATGTGCGACAGCTTGAGCGGTTCCCGAAGCAATGGATTGTCATAAAGATAGATCTGACCGACCGACAGATAATTGGCAGCGCGCCAGTAGGCATCCATACTTTCGAGTTGTTCTGGCGTCAACGTCTTGACTTTCATGATTGCGGCTTCCAGTTTTGGTAGGGAGGACAGAGCAATTTCCGCCTTTGAACTTTCAGCGTTGACCAGAACGCATTGCAGCGAATGTCATGGTCACGGCACGTTCTCCGTTTCTGTTGCCTTATATCTTCGCCATCTCGGATTTCATGGTGTTGTACTCGGCCAGCTGGATGTCTCCACGGGCATACCTCTCGTTGAGAATATCGAGGGCCTCTTTCCGCGGCTGCTGTCCGTAATTTCTGTGTGCTCGGTAGGTATACCCCCAATTTCCGAAACTCGAAAAAATTAGAATGAACACGGCGAACCACAAAAACCAGCCCCAGCCGAAATACCAGTCGTTCCAGTAGTAATGAGACATTTGCTTCTCCTTTGTATCCAGTACAGCGCTAGGCGACAGTGTCTGAAGATTTTCTTCGTCACCGTGGCTCCAAATATTGCCAAACTTACATCGCCTCACTTCCGCATCGGCTTTCCGCTGGCGTGATGACGCCTGAACAGACCGCGGGCCGATTCAGGGCGGTAGCGGAACCCACAGTTTGATAATCCACTTTTCCAACGGCGAGTTCTGTCCAGTACCGGACAGTCTGTAGTAGTGGACAGAAATCACATTGGAACGAATTTCATTCGCGAGGAAGAGAGCTTATTTGGGCGAGGCGAAAGCTGGTGCGATGCCGTAATCGATGTTTGACAAGCACCTTCCCGCAACCGCGAAATTCATCAGTAGGCAGCATGTAACGTGAGTGGATACTGTCAATCAGCGACGTTACGTTTATTCAATGAGTTGCAGCGTACTAGCCTGCGGAAAGTCACTGCACACAAACTACAGACCACGTGCGTCTTACGTGAGACAGTTTTCTCGTCCGTTGGTACCCCTGGAATCTGTCAACAACGACCGCTTGGATAGATCGTCGCCCCTCGATCCGAAGGACGACATAGCGCCCGGTCCGGCATTTCCCTGCCTTATTTCGGTTGACGCGACTCATAGAGGCACTCCTGACGATACATTTCCAAACGAAGTAAGGGGGTTGCACCATGAAACGCAAAAATGAATCGGCACTCGCTTGTCGCTCGACCCTTGTTACATCACTGACAGCTTGCGTGTGCCTGATATTATCCGGCTCGCTACTCGCCGCACAAATGTCTGACACCAGTGCCACGGCAAAGCCGAAGGGCGGAATGAGCTCGACAACCGACATGAAGCCGGCGCAAAAATGCCTGAACGATTTACGCGCCTTCGACCGCCAGATGCGAAAAAATGGCTACTGGTTGCGCGGTGCCGGCTATGGCTTCGGCTATGGAGATGGATCGCCAATGTACGGCTACGGTGCCGGCGAACCGAACACGTTGCCACCGAGCCGCGGCAGTACGCCAAACGGCCTGCCAGCAGACGGCAGCTACCAGTCAGTAAGACCCGCTTACGAAGTACGAACGCTGATGACATCAGCCAGCATACTCGCGCGACGTGGCGAGCAACAGGATTGTGAGTCGTTACTCACGGCAAGCCGCGCCATCTACAAAGGTTACTCGGCAGATATGGGCCGCGGGGATGGCTCGGCAGGCGGCGCGCCGAACTGGAGGCTCCGCCAGATTGCGAGTGCCCAACCTGTCACAGGCGATAGCACCCCTTTCCGGTCAGCTGAATTGATTGGCACCAGCGTGGTCAACCCACAGAGCGAGGATCTTGGAAGCATCAATGATATTGTCCTGAGTCCGCAGTCAGGAAAGATCGCCTACCTTGTGGTGGGCCGAGGCGGTGTGTTCGGAATTGACGAAAAGAATGTCCCGGTACCGTGGGCTGATTTCAAGGCAACCACCGGTGTCACCATGCTCGTGCTCGACACGACCAAAGGCAAGATGGACGCAGCCCCCGAGGTCAAGCGAAACGGGTTCGGGACGCACGGCGATTTTGAACAGCAGAGTCAGAAAGTTGATAAGTATTGGAGTGCCCAAGTGACGAACTGAAGCCAAAAGAACCCCGCTTATGTCAACGTGGCCCCACCGCAAGCTTATCGGCTTGCGGATTCACTCGCGGCGGCTCGTGCTCCTCCGGGTTGATTGAGACCCGAAGGGTTTCCGAACAGCCGAGTTGAAACTCCCTGTCAACAACGACAATTTTCATTGGCTGCCCCTCTTCCAGCGTAACCTCAAGGCTTGCAGTGGCCCGTGTAATCTCGAGGCGCAGGTGTCGGCCGCGCCACTGCACCCTGAACGCAAGCCTTTTCCACCCTGGCGGAAGTCTTGGGTCCAGGCAGAGGTGATCGGCGTGAAACGATAGGCCGGCAAAACCGAATATCGCCATGAGCCATATGCCACCTAAACCCGCGATGTGCACGCCACCATCAATGGCGGCCTGGCTATCGTCAAGGTCGATTGCCGACGTGCCATTGAAAAAATCCAGAGCGACCTCGCTTCGGCCGAGCCTGGCGGCGACGATTCCATGCATGGCGCGGCTCAACGAACTACCGTGACCACAGCGTTCGGCATAGTAGTCGAAGTTCTTTGCGCCCTCGTCGCCGGTGAATTCATCCGGCAAAAGCGCCTGCAGCGCTACGACGTCGGCCTGCTTGATTACTTGAGACTTTTGAGTACGCTCGCGTCCAAGTACGACATCCATTGGCACTGAACGCCCAACGTAATTGCCGAGATCGATGTCCTCGAGCGCAAAGAACCCTGCAAACTGTTCAAAAAGTCCAGTCGGTGGATCAAAACCCGTCACTATCGTGTCAGCAATGCTCCGCCATTGTTTTAGTTCGCCATCGTTCAGCCCGAGCCGACCTGAGAGACTTTCCCAGGTTTGCGGCCAACGCTCGCGCAACAAGGCGACGACGTCGAGCGCACGTCGGATGTTCCAACGTGCCATGACATTGGTAAAGGCGTTGTCGTCGATCGATTCGTGATATTCGTCGGGACCGATGACACCGCGGATATGGCAATGAGCGTCCGAGTCGACCTGTGCGCGGCTTGACCAGAAACGCGCGGTCTCAAGCAGGATCTCCGCGCCGGCCTCGCGAAGAAACATCTCGTCGTCAGTCGCCTGCCAGTACTGCCAGATCGCGTAGGCGACATCTGCGCTGATGTGCTGCTCCTGCTTACCACACCGCACGTCGACAACCTTGCGATCGGGGCCGATAACCTTCGATGGGGATGCCTCAGCGCCGGTGTCAGCCGATTCCCACGCGTAAAGCGCCCCTTTCCAACCCATTCCGGCTGCCTTTGCCCGCGCCCCGTCAAGCGTGCGAAAGCGGTACATGAGCAGCGCCCGGGCCGCTTCCGGCCAGGTCAGAATGTAGAACGGAAGCAGATAAATCTCAGTGTCCCAGAACACATGTCCCCGGTAGTCGTCACCGGTCAACGCGCGTGCGGCAATCGAGACCCACTCGTCGGCGGGGTTGGCCGCTCCGTTCAGGTGGTAGAGCGCGAACCGCAGCGCCTCTTGCGCGGCGGGATCTCCCTCGATCTCGACGTCGCTCGCGTCCCAACGGGACACCCATGCTGCCTCATGAGCGGCGATCACGCCCGTCCATCCCAGCTCACGTGCGACGCCAAGCGAGTCCCGCGCCTCCCGGCTCGGGTCAAAACTTTCAATATCCCCCCGCGTGATCGAGACTAAACGCTCCAGCGAACAGATCTGTCCGGGTTGCGATTTCCAGTTCCATGACCATTCGAACGGCGCACTACAGGCAGCGGGAATGTCCCGCCCGTCGATCTGCAGCGTCAACCCTGCAGCGATCGCCAGATGCTTGCCGGTAGAGATCGCATGCCATACGCCCATGGCGGGTTCGATCCGCTCCGCCTTAAGGCCGATATCCAGTCCATCGAAAGACGCCTTGAGCGTAACCTCGATCTCCGCTTGCTCGATCTCCAACTGGAGGAGTTGCAGGCCGATAGAGCGTTGGCCAAGCGAGACGATGTGCAGACTGCGCAGCCGCACGCCTATGCCCGCGGCATTCGAGAGACGATCCTCGGTTATTACTGCCCCCCGCCTCATGTCGAGGATTCGGCGTTGCGACTCCCCGTCGCCGGGTCGGTGCACGAGCGGCTCGCCTTGCAGCAATATCCGCACTTGAAGCCAGTCGGGCGTAGCAACAAGCCCGGGTATGGCTTGTTCGTCATCCGGCGTATCAAATAGTCCGGCAACGAGAGTACGCGACGTGTCTACCCAGCGACCGCCGCGATGGATCGCCCGCGCGCCTCGCACGCCAAGAAAGCCGTTGCTGATGGCGAAACGTGCTCCCCGGCTCGCTTCGCGCAGTGGATCGTAGCCACCCTCCTCCATGCTCCAGCCGCAATGGTTGGTCGGCGTCAGTGCCTCATCCATACTCTGGGGGGCAGTCATGACGCTTGCTGGCGGAGCCGGCCCTTTGACAGTTGATCGATAGCGACTTCATCCAGGCTGGTCACGACGAGCGTGGCGCCGGCCGCCCACAGCAGGCCAGCGTCGGCAAGCCGTGCCACGCCGAGCGCCGCCATGCCGCCAGCGCGGGCAGCTTCGATACCCGCTGGCGCATCCTCGACCACGAAACAGCTCGTAGGCGCTTCCGACAACTCCGTTGCAGCCAGCAGGAAAATCTCGGGGTTCGGCTTGCCCTGCCGCAAATCGCGACCGCAGACGTTCGCCCCGAACGCATCAAACAGAGAATGCCCGGCATCGAGACGAATCTTCTGCATCATACCGTTGGCGTTCTTCGACGACGACGCCACGGCAACAGGCCATCCGAGCGCCCTTACAGCCCTGACAAACCTGATCGCATCAGGAAAGGCGGTCACCGCGCCCGCGTCGATCAACTGCTCGAGACGCTGCTGCTTGTGCTCAGCATAAGCGGGCGCGAGCTGCTCGGCATTAGGCACGCCCAATGCCGATAGGGCAGCCAATGCACCACTCAAGCGCGGCTTACCCGCCACCTGCGATTGGTACATCGTAGTGGTAAAGCGCGCCTTGTCGCCAAAGCCATCTAGGGCTTCGCGCCACGCGCGCTCATGAGGCGAAGCCAGCAGTACTCCGTCAACATCGAAAATGGCTGCGGAGAGCTTCTGCGTCACCTCTGACTGAGACGTTAGAGATTCGCTTATGTGCATGATAAAAAACCTTTTGCGAACAAAGGTCGAGAAAGCGAGTTCTTCCAGCCTGAAGGCGATCGTCATCCAGGAGACGGACTTCGCTACATGAGTAGCCAGATTACTGGCCCGGGGACAATAGCGGTAGGTTCGGAAACTACTCAGGTCGAATCTCGCAAAGTTCAAGGAGTCTTTTGGAGATCGTGTAGAACTCGTGCCTTGCCACCTTCTCTCATTGACGAAGCACCTCTCAGGAGGGCGCTTGACCGCTAACGTACAGACATGTTGCTTGCTGTATGGGACCGTCAAGCGAAGTGAAGTTAACCGTCATCCGCGTCTGAAGACAACGAAGATGGGAAACAACCTTCAACGTAATGTCCGGCGTCGACTGTTGAATTCCAGTGCGCGGGACGTGTCGCCATAGATACAGGCTTCCGGGAGAGTTATCGATGAGAATCGCACAAATCGCACCACTGCACGAGGCGGTACCTCCTCTACTTTATGGCGGCACCGAACGCGTGGTTTCTAACCTCACCGATGCACTTGTTGATCTGGGGCACGAGGTAACGCTGTTTGCAAGTGGAGACTCTCGCACGAAGGCCACCCTTGAGGCAGTGTGGCCTCGAGCATTGCGTCTCGACTCGACGATCCTTGACGCCATCGCACCGCATATGGTCCTACTGGAAAGGGTACGGCAAGTCGCCCACGAGTTCGATGTGCTCCACAGCCACCTTGACTATCTACCGTTTTCGCTTTTCTCGGAGATTGATGTTCCATTCTTGACGACACTTCATGGCCGCCTCGACCTACCGGAACTACAACCCGTGTTCACGGCGTTCCCGGAAGTGCCGATCATCTCTATCTCCAACTCTCAACGCCTGCCGTTACCGCAGGCGAACTGGATCGACACGATTTATCACGGCCTGCCGGAGAACAGGTTGATGCCGACCAACCTGAAGGAGCCTGCCTACCTCGCCTTCCTGGGGCGCGTCTGCCCGGAAAAAGGCCTCGACGCTGCCATTACGATCGCGGTGAAGAGCGGGATGCCGTTAAAGATTGCCGCCAAAGTGGACAAGGCCGATTTCGCGTACTTCAAGGCGACGATCGAACCGCTTCTTTCCCTACCCAATATAGAATTCGTCGGCGAAATCAGGGAAGGTCAGAAGGCAGCGTTTTTGTCCGGTGCCAAGGCGCTCCTGTTTCCAATCAACTGGTCTGAGCCGTTCGGCCTGGTGATGATTGAAGCGATGGCCTGCGGCACACCCGTGATTGCGTTCAATCGCGGCTCTGTGCCAGAAGTCATCGATCATGGCGTGACCGGCTACATCTGCGAAGATATAGACGGTGCGATTTGCGCACTGAAACGCCTCGACGAACTGTCACGCACTGAAATCCGCACGCAGTTTGAATGCCGATTCAGCGCTAAGGTGATGGCGCAGCACTACGTCGAGGCCTATACAGCCGTGTCTCAGCGGGCCATGGTCCCCGCCCTACGACGTGCGGCTACCGGGTGAGTTCCGAAATGGCATAAGTTGACCACGAAGCGGTTGTGGCGCCCAAACCCTGCTGCTCAATCATCGCGCATCCCGGGCCATCAAGATCGGTAACTGTCCGTATGGATGCCCGGCAGCCCTGTGTCGGTCCTCCTACTGCGCTGAAGATAGATCGGTGAAAGGGTAAAGATCGTGGCCCAATGAGGCTTAATACGCCGGATCGGCAATCTGATAGTCCGGACCTTCGAGCGATGCAACAGCACGACTAACCGCCCGCACGCGTGCTGCGCGCCTTTGAAATAATCTTGTCTCATGCTGAACTCCCAAACAAGGTTGTTCGTCCAGAATCGGAGTCCGGTCACACAATGACGGGGCGACGCCACTTATCTGCCTCCGCCCTGACTCCGTCCTGGAGGAGTGGTCTCTCGACACAAGTCCACGCTTCTGGCTTTGACACTATAAGTTGCGAGCTGGAAACGAAATACATCAACGCACCGGCTCATGGTCGCCGTTCTATGCGGCGGTCTTTAACGATTTCACTATTGGTGCTGCGGGAAGTTCGTGCCCGGCGATCGCCAGCGCGAGCGCGGGATTGAGACTGTCCACCATGGAGGTTGGCATGAGGATAGTCGCACCGCGCTCCTTGGTCGTCTCGTAAATAATGTTCATTGCGCGCAGTTGCAGCGCTCCCGGCTGACTTTCATAAACCCGCGCAGCTTCGACGAAATTCGAAGCGATGGCGGCTTCCGCCGAGCCGAGAATCACGCGAGCCTGCTTTTCGCGCTCGGCCTGCGCCTGGCGTGACATCGCGTCCTGCAAAGCTTCCGGAATGGCGACGTCACGAATCTCGACAGACCCGACGGCGATCCCCCACTCCGCCGTCTTGCCGCCGATCTCGTCACGCAAGTGCGCGTCCGCCGCGGTCCGATCTGAAAGTAAAGTGGCAAGCATCGACGATCCGATCAACTCGCGTAACGTCGTTTGCGCCACGCGGTCGATCGCCTGGCGGTAATCCGTAATAGCCAGCGCCGCTTTCTGCGCGTCGCACACGTGCCAGAAGATGATCGCGTCGACATTGACCGGCACCGTATCCTTCGTCAGCGCCTGTTCCGCGTTAAACGCAGTGGTCTGAATGCGTTCGTCGATAACTGCAACTACCGTGTCCAGGACGGGAATAATCATGAAGAATCCCGCACCCTTTACGCTCTGCAGCTTACCGACACGTAAGATGACGAATTTTTGCCAGACGTTGGCAACCTTCACCGACATGGTGATGAGGATTGCGACCAGAAATAGAGGGATTGCCACATAGACGTTCACGAATCCCGCAGCCGCAATGGCCGCCAGCATGAACAAAGTGGATAAAAGTAATGTGATCGGATTCATGGTCAGTGTGCCTCTGAAACAGCAGGACGTTGATGCGGACAATCGGGTTTGATCGTCTCGCGCACGGCCGTCATTCGAACCCGAAAATGAGAATTCCGGGTTACATAAATACAGTGCGCGCAAGGGTGATGAAGGTCGGTACGCTGCCGTACCGGCACCGCAGCACAACCACTTCGGCGTCCATTCGGGTCGGCAATGTCCGGATCACGTTTGCCTAAGGGGCGACCTCGCCGAGGTGACCCAGCAGCGCTTCTGTATCATCCTCGGTCCAATAAGTTTCCTTTCCATAAAATCGGTGCAACACCCTTTCATAGCTTCGGATGAGCGGGGCGGCGTCGTCATAAGCGGGGCTATTCCTTATCGCCTCGCATGTGAGTTCTGTTGTGACAGTGGAGTCGAACCAGTTCGTCTGGCGGATCCATTGGGTTGCGAGCAAAATCTTCCTGCCACCCGGCCACCAGTTTCTCGTATCAACACTAAGGTAGCGGATCACCCAGGCAACATCGTCGAAAATAAAGCCGGAAACGTGCCCAATGCTGCCGTCCAAGGCCTTGATGCGACAACCCTTCACCTCAGTGGTACCGCGCAGGTGAACATCGGCCCGTGGGTTGTCAGAACGTGACATCCAATCCGCACGCGCCTCCGGGTCAAGGCGCGGCGCGTCGATCGACCCGGGGAACGCGGGATAGGCGTCCGCCCCCCACAAGTTCGCACTTCCCCAGTACCTCGGATAGCCGTAGTAAAGAAGGTGACTGGTTTCATACTGCCGCGACACCGGCTTCTGTGTGTCAATATCGGGGCTGTCCCTCACCTGTTGCCGTGTGAGGTCAACGTCCACGGCACCCGAGTCCGAGTCCAAATGTCTGATTGAATAGGGTGAAATCAGCACCTTTCGTTCGCTGATCCAGTTTCCGGCATCGACGACGAGATACCGTATTCCCCAAGCCTCGTCGTCAAAATACGCCTGATCGACGTTTCCGATGTCACCATCAACTGCCGCGACTGCGCATCCGTGAAGACTGTCAATGCTTCTCAGCATGTCCGCTGCCCCTTATAAACAGGTTCAATCCTTGCTACCTTCTACGTCTGCGTGGCTGCGAATCCGTTCCGTCGTTGACCAGTAGTCGTCTTTGCCATAATGCTTATAGAGACTCGCTTCGTAGTTGCGGGCCAGCGGAGAAACACCGTCGTAGGACGGGCTACTTTTGATCGCATCGCATGTGAGTCTGGTGGAAACGGTAGAGCCGACCCAATCGATCAGTTCAATCCATTGCGTTGCTAGCAGCACTTCCTTGCCACCGGGCCACCAGTTTCGCGTATCAACGATCAGATAACGAATTGCCCAGGCTTCGTCGTCGAAGATGAAGCCGCAGACATGGCCGATGTGGCCATCGGCAGCCTCGATGTGATAGCCCTTGACTGCTTTCGAGCTTCGCAGATGAACGTCTACGGATGTGGTGTCAGTCTCCTGTTCGTGCCGGATCCGTACTGCCGACTCCATGCCGATGCTCGATACCATCGATCCGTATCCCGGATAGGCCCCAACGCCCCAAAGATATGCACCACCCCAATATGCCGGGTATCCGTAGTAACCGAGGTATTCAGTCTCGTGCTGACGCGATACCGGCTTATCTGTATCGATATCAGGGCTGTCCTTTATCTGTTGCTGGGTCAGATCGACCTCGATCACACTTGAACCGGTCTCCGGATGTTTAAATGAATACGGCGAAATCAGTACCTTTCGCTTGTTCATCCAGCCTCCGGTCTCCACCACAAGATAACGCACGCCCCATGCCTCGTCATCGAAATAGACCTGGTCGATGGTGCCGATCTCGCCATCGCGAGCGGCAACGCCGTATCCATAGAGACTCTCTAAAGTTCGCAACATACTGGTTTCTCCTTCACTTTTTCCTGGCCTTGCATGCCCTCGTCTCTGCCTTTCACGCGTTCAACTCCCGCCCGTCGGCTTGTTTTAGTGACCTCAACCGGGTCACCTTCGCGCGGTCGAGCGACACGCCGGCCATCAATCCACTGTTCGTCGACACAAATGCATGCACCTGACTGGTCGCGGTGTTCGCGTCTAGTGCTTTCGCACAGTACGCCGGGAGAAAGGGTGATGCGGTACGACAGCGTACAAACTTGCAATTCACCCACGAGGCGTTCGATCCATACCACTCAGCGCGTCACTTTGCGAGCCGCTTGCGGATCGCCAATAGTTCGTGCCGCCGCTCGTCGCTGACTTCCGGATAAGCCATTTTGAGCCCCTCGAACGTATCCAGAACGATCTGCGAGACTATCAGTCGAGCGTTCTCCTTATCATCAGCCGGCACGATATACCAGGGCGAGTCAGCCGTGCTCGTTGCGCTAATGCATTCCTCAAACGCCGTCATATAGCGGGACCAGAATTTCCGCTCCTCGACATCCGCACTGCTGAATTTCCAGTTCTTGTCGGGTTCGTCAATGCGCGCCAGAAATCGCTTTCTCTGCTCCTCCTTCGAAAGGTGGAGGAAGAACTTTACGACGCGGGTTCCGTTGCTGTGGAGGTGCCGCTCCATATCGACGATCGAGCGATATCGACCCTGCCAAACCTCCTTCTCGTCGAGCAAGGCGTCAGGCAGCCCTTCGCTACGCAGAATCTCGGGGTGGACGCGGACGATCAGCACCTCCTCGTAGTAGGACCGGTTGAAGATCCCGATCCTTCCCCTTTCAGGCATATCGCGAGTGGTACGCCAGAGAAAGTCGTGCTCCAGTTCGGTGGGGGTGGGATGCTTGAAGCTGAACACCTGACAACCCTGCGGATTGATTCCTGACATTACATGCCGGATGGCCCCGTCCTTTCCCGCAGCGTCCATTGCCTGAAAGATCAGGAGCAAGGCATAGCGATTGGAGGCGTAGTGAAGTTGCTGCAACGCGCTCAATTGCCCCACATGGTCCTCCAGCATCTTTCTATAGTTTTTTTTCGACTGGTACACGGGAGCAATTGTCGTTGGAAATTTTTTCAGGTCGATCTGGCTTCCCTCCAGTGCGCAAAAATTTTGTGAGTTAATTTTCATTTTCATGCCTTTGGGAATAGCTCGTTCTTACTGGATAAGCGGTTTCATGTTGAGTAGGAGTGTTTGCGACAAGATATCCAAATAGTGATCGAGATCATCCCTTTGTGCGCCGGAAGCTGCCCGTTCTTGAATCCGTATTACGGCGCGCGATGTTCACGATCGGTTTGCATCGACTCACTTCTGAGGTTCTTCTTTCGGAAGCTTTCGCTCCGCCGCCTCCCAGTCCTGAACGGCCTGAACGTCCTCGCGCCCTAGCTCCTCGTAGAGTTGATGAACACGCTTGACGAGTTGCTGTGTCGGGTCGGCCGGTGTTTCAGTTTTGGCTCCTGGCTCGGACCTAACGTTGCCCTCGCGTTGGGGCGCGGCATTGGTCTCAGGCTGGGGTGTGACGTAAGCGTCGGGCTGAGGCGAGGCCTTCGCTTCGGGCTGGGGTGAAGCCTTCGCCTCGGGCTGCGGCGAAGCCTTCGCCTCGGGCTGGGGTGCGGCCTTCGCTTCGGACTGCGGCGAGGCCTCGGCATCAGGTTGAGGTTTCGTATCAGTTTCAGGTTGGGCTTCGGCTTTGATGCCAGCCGTATGCCCGGCTTTGACCGGATCAAATATCCGATAGGCAAGAAGCTTCACTCGATCATTCACGAGGAACCAGACCAACGCATAACCCCAGACGAATAGCGCCCACGACCAGCCAATTGGCGTCATGAACAACCCATAAACCGCGATCAATGTCGCTACCAGTTGGGTGCCCAGCACAGCGAGCAGCAAGACTCTCGCTGGACGTATCGACCAGAAGGGCCCACGTGTCCGGGTCAGAAAAATAGTCAGATGCCCCGCAACAGACAGCTTTAAGTACATCAACGTCTGAATGTGCGGGCGGTCGAGGTGAAATATGCGCTCGCCAAGATAAAACAGGCCGAACGCAGCGGCGACGCCGACGACCCCCAACACCGTGGCGATCCCCAATACGAGCCGCATGTTCCACGCCTCGGGCTGGTCCTTGTAACGAACATTGTCGTAGGCAATGGACAGGATGGCGCCGTCGTTAAGCAACGCCAGCATCACGATCATCACCGCGGTCAACGGGTAAAAGTTAAAGACCAGGATTGAGAGCGTCATGAACAGCAACACCCGCAGCGTTTCGGCGATGCGGTAAATCGCGTAGCTGTTCATACGCTGGAAGATTTTCCGGCTCTCCTTGATTGCGTCGATGATCACCGACAGGCCCGGTGTCGTCAGCACGATGGCAGCCGCCGCACGTGCCGCGTCCGTTGCGCTCGAAACGGCTATGCCGCAATCGGCTTTCTTCAGAGCCGGGGCGTCATTGACTCCGTCGCCGGTCATGCCGACGATGTGGCCGCGTTTTTGCAGGGCGTCAATAATGCGGAACTTGTGCTCAGGGAACACCTGGGCGAAGCCGTCAGCCTTCTCAATGGATTCCGACACCGCCGCCGTCTCCTGATCCTTCTCGTCGCCGAGGCTGCGCGCATCAAGGATATTCGCGCCCATCCCCAGTTTCTTGGCCGTTTCCTGGGCAATCGCCAGCGCATCGCCGGTGACCATCTTGACCTTCACGCCCATTTGTTGCGCGGTGGCGATGGTTGACGTGGCATCGTCCCGCGGCGGATCGAACAAAGGCAACACACCGAGAAATTGCCATTTGCCGTCTCTTTCGGCTCGCGCCACACCCAATGCGCGGAAGCCGCGCGCGGCGAACTCGTTGACCGCCTTGTCAACGGCGGCCTTTACTTCCCCGGCATTGGCCGACAACGCAAGGATCACCTGCGGCGCACCCTTGGTCACCTTGAACGTCTTCCCGTCCGGACCCGTGACGGCGGCCTCGGTGCGCTTATGGACCGGGTCGAATGGCTGGAAGTGGCCGATCTGATAGCCCTTCAGGGTCTCTTTGTCTTTCAGTCCGCCCAGTACAGCAAGGTCGATGGTGTCATTATTGTCGGCGCGCGATGCCAGCGCGCCAGCAACGATAACCTGATCGGCAGGAATATTGTCGACACCGAACGGGTCACCCAAGGTCAATTTGTTCTGGGTCAGCGTGCCGGTCTTGTCAGCGCACAGTACGTCGACCCCCGCCAGTTCCTCGATCGCTACCAACCGGGTCACGATCGCTTTTTTCTTCGCGAGCAGGCGTGCGCCGACTGCCATGGTCACGGACAACACCGTCGGCATCGCCACCGGAATCGCGGCCACAGTCAGAACCAGAGCGAATTGCAAGGTGGTAAGGATCGGGTCGCCACGGAAGATAGCGACGGCGATAATCCCCGCCACCAATACCACCGCCAGGATAATCAGGTAATTGCCAATTTTCAGCACGGCACGTTGAAAGTGGCTGACGGTGTCCGCCCCCTGCACCAGTTCCGCTGTCTTGCCGAAGTACGTGTTCGCACCCGTGGCATAGACGAGTGCACCGATTTCACCCTGGCGAACGATCGAGCCGGAAAATACCGCTTCGCCTGATTTACGCGTCGCGGGTAGCGACTCCCCCGTCAGGGCGGACTGATCCACCTCCACCGCGTCGCCGTCGAGAAGACGTGCATCCGCCGGCACAATGTCGCCCATACGCAGGCGGATGACATCGCCTGGCACCAGATCGCGCGCCGCCGGCATAGTCCATTTTCCATCGCGCTTTACCCGGGCCTTGATTGCCAGGGTGGCCTTCAGCGCGGCAATGGCGTTACCGGCCTGGTGCTCTTCCCAGAACCCCACTACCGCGTTGGCGAGAAGCAGAACGAGAATGATGCCAAAGTCAGGCCAGTGCCGGGCCACCGCAGAAAGGATCACCGCCACTTCGATCATCCATGGAATTGGACCCCAGAAATAGCCGAGGAATTTCAGTAGTGAATTGGTCTTCTTTTCTTCTAGCTCGTTGGGCCCGTATTGGGTCAGGCGTTTCTCGGCTTCGGCTTGACTGAGGCCCTCTGGCGACCACCCCAATTTCTGCTCGACTTCCGGCATGGGAAGAGTCTGCAACGCATCCGCCACATGCGGTTTCGATCCCGGCTTGACGTCTGGAGACTTGGGCTTTCCGGCGTGGGCTTCCATGATGTGTACTCCCCTATCCTTGCGATGTCTCGAATTTCGTGGGTGGCGGCTGGAGCGGAGACCCCGTTATCCACGACCAGGCAAGCGTGAGTTCGTCCAGGTTCGTCACGTTATGCAACGATATGAAACCCGGCATCCGCATAGATCACTGACCCGGTCAGCGTCATCCCGGCGTCACTCGCTAGCACAGCCGCGATTCGCCCGATCTCCTCGATCGTGACAAGATGCTGCGCTGGCGTATGCGAGCGGACATCGTCCAGCAGTGCATCAAAATGGTCGATGCCGGATGCGGCCCGTGTCTTCACGGCGCCGGCAGAGATTGCATGGACGTGAACGCGACGCGCTGCCAGATCGACCGCGAGATATCGCACGCTGGACTCGAGCGCCGCTTTGACGGGCCCCATCACGTTGTAGTGGTCGACCGCCCGGTCGGCCCCGTAAAAAGACATGGTCATCAGGCTGCCTCCTTCGGTCATCAACGGCAACGCAAGCTTCGCCATGCGGATGAATGAGTGGCAGGACACGTCCATCGCCTGCGCGAAGCCGTGCGCCGAACAGTCGATCAGACTTGCGTGCAAATCGTCGCCTGGCGCAAACGCTATTGAATGGAGCAAAAAATCGAGTCTCCCCCATTCTTTGCCGATACGTTCGAACACTCCCTCCAGTTGATCCGGTTCGCTCACATCGCATGGCAGGACGATTCGCGCCTGAAGTACATCAGCGACCGGACGCACGTAGGGTTCGGCCTTGGCGTTAAGGTACGTTACAGCGAGTTCCGCGCCTGCCGACCTGAACATCCGGGCGCAACCCGCCGCGATGCTGTGCTCATTGGCGATACCGACCACGAGTCCGCGTTTGCCGGATAGATCGATGATCGAATTCATGTGGCCACCTCCTGCTGATGGAGAACCGAGACAGCTTCGTTCGCGATGATCTGTTCTTCGTCCGTAGGTAGAACCAGCACCGTCACACGGCTGCCAGCGCTGCTGATCACACTCGCATTGAGGGCGTTTGCGTTCCGGTCGAGTTCGATGCCCAGCCAGTCCAGACGCTCACACACGGCGGCACGTACCTCGGGCTGGTGTTCGCCGATGCCCGCAGTGAATACGAGGCTGTCAAACCCGTTAAGAGTCGTGGCGAGACGGGCTACTTCGCCCGCGATGCGAAAGGCGAATAGCTCAAGTGCTTCGCGAGCCTCTGGCCGACGACTCGACTGCAGCGCCCTACTGTCGGCGCTGATCCCGGAGATGCCCAACAAGCCGGACTTCTCGTACAGGATGTCCTCCACTTCCTTTGGGCTGCGACGTTGCTGCTGGAGCATATAGAGCACGACGCCGGCGTCGAGCGCGCCGCAACGGGTTGCCATCGGGATACCGTCGAGTGTCGAGAAGCCCATGCTGGTGTCGCGGCTCGCGCCCCCATCCAGTCCGCACAGGCTTGCGCCGCTGCCCAGATGTGCTGCCACCACTTTGCCACGAGCGAGCCGCGGAAACCGCCTCGCGAGCACGCTAGCAATGAACTGATAGGACAGGCCGTGAAAACCATAGCGTTTGACGCCGGCATCGAAAAATTCACGGGGCAGCGCGAATCGGCGCACGAGGTCGGTCTGGCTACGGTGGAACGCCGTGTCGAAAGACGCCACCTGTACGAGACGAGGACGCAGGTGCCGGATGGCCTGGATAAGCCGTATGCTTTGCGACTGATGAAATGGCGCAAGCGGCACGAGTTCGGTGATCGCGGCGAGCGTCTCGTCCGTAACGGCGACGGGGCCGGCGAACCGGTCGCCGCCATGCACGACACGATGGCCAACCGTTACCAGATCCTTGAGCGCAAAGTGTTCGGCGAACCAGTTCAGCGTTTCATCCAGCACTTCGTGCAAATTCTCGGTAACGGGCGACTTCAAAGGAATATCGCTCGTCTGTTCGCCGCTGATGAGATGAAGCCGCAGCGGCACGCTTCGGAAGTCGATCGTGCCCTGTCCGATTCGCCTGGGACCATCGGTAGTAACGCCAAACAGGCCGATTTTGACCGAAGATGAGCCGGGATTGAAGGTCAACAGAAGTGGATCGTTCATGGCAGGACAACGCCTCCTTGCGTACGTTCGGAGACTAGCTTCGCGAGGGCCGCTGACGCAAGGCGCACCCGTAGACTGTCAGACCGGCTGGTCATGATGATTGGCAGGCGCGCGCCCAGCACAAGGCCGGCGGCATCCGCGCCAGCGAAATAAATCAGTTGTTTCGCCAGCATGTTGCCCGCTTCAAGATCAGGCACGAGGAGAATATCGGCCTGGCCAGCTACGGGTGAATCGATGCCTTTGGTCTTCGCCGCGGCGAGGCTAATTGCATTGTCAAACGCGAGCGGACCGTCAACCAAGGCTCCCCGAATCTGACCGCGCGCAGCCATGACGGTAAGCGCGGCGGCGTCGAGCGTGGTTCGCATTCGCGGGTTCACGACTTCCACTGCGGCAAGGACGGCAACCCGCGGCTCCGCGACGCCCAGGATATGCAGCAGGTCGATCGCGTTCTGGCAGATATCGCGCTTCTGTTCCAGCGTTGGCGTAATATTGACCGCTGCGTCGGTGACGATCAAAGGCTTCGAATAAGCCGGCACGTCCATGATGTAGACATGGCTGATACGTCGGTCAGTCCTCAGTTTCGACGCCGGGTCGACGATTGCGGCCAGCAGGACTTCCGTTTCCAGGCTTCCTTTCATGAGCGCGGCGACGTTGCCTGCGGCACCCATCTCGACTCCCCGTACGGCGGCGGCTCGGCTATCCACAACCGCTTCGATCGTCACGCCTTCGAGGCTGACTCCAGCGATTTTCGCCGCTGCGCGGATGTCAGCCTCCGGTCCAATAAGAATCGGATCGAGCAAGCCTTCCTCGCGCGCCTCGATCGCCGCTCTGATGGTCTCTGGCGAACACGGAAAGACGACGGCCGTGCGCAGGGCGGGATGAACGCGTGCCTCGTGGATGAACGCCGCGTAGCGGTTGTGCCGGCGCACGCTCACGTCAGGTCGCGGCATACGCGGCCAGACAATCGGTTCGGCCGGCGCAATCACCGTGGCGGTCCCGGTCAATACCGACTCGCCTTTCTGGTTCGTACATATCGTATCGAGTAGTACGATCCGCTTGTCGGCCCGTTTCTCCTTTACCGTCGCTGTAGTAGTGATAACGTCGCCGGGCGTAACGGGATGACGGAACTGCAACGTCTGATCGAGGTAGATGGTGCCGGGGCCCGGCATTCTAGTCCCAAGCAGCGCCGAAACCAGTCCGGCGGTCCACATGCCCTGCACAACGATGTGCCCAAACATATCCTGTGCGGCGAATGCAGCGTCCATGTGGGCCGGGTTGACGTCACCCGACATCGCGGCGAATAACTCGATGTCTTCGCGGCTCGCTGTGCTCACCAATGACGCGGACTCGCCAACCTCCAGCTCATCGAAGGTGCGGTTATGCATCAGGTTATCGTTCACGGAAACACCCTCAATGTTGAAATACGTACGTGCCGGGCGCATCCGCAAGTTCGGACAGGTCATCGCCGGGCATTCCCATATGCGGCGGCTGTACGTGTGCCGGGTCGGAACGCGCGTTGATCCACTCGTTCCACGAGGGCCACCAGGAACCATCATGTCGCGTGGCCGCGGCCGCCCATGCGTCCGGGCCGATGCGCAGATCGTCAGCGGGGGTCTCTTTCACCCTGAATTCACGGTGAACATGCCCGGGCTCGCTGACGATACCCGCGTTATGTCCGCCGCTCGTCAGTACGAAAGTGACATCGGTATCGCAGAGATCATGGATTTTGTAGACCGACTGCCACGGAGCAATGTGATCGCGCTCCATGCTCACAACGAACATAGGCGCACGAATGTTGTGGACAGAGATCCGCCGCCCATCAACACCGTATCGACCGGATG
The DNA here is from genome assembly GCF_046027215.1 of Paraburkholderia fungorum. Lineage (GTDB taxonomy): Bacteria > Pseudomonadota > Gammaproteobacteria > Burkholderiales > Burkholderiaceae > Paraburkholderia > Paraburkholderia fungorum_D. The sequence goes on from NZ_JAQQEN010000002.1 coordinate 1,127,068, forward strand.
CCAGATCGTTGTCGAGGAAAAGTTCGCGCAGATACTCCGAGTGCATCCGGTACGGCATGCGGGTGCAGTCCGCGTCCCACGCCATCAGGTCGATCATCGGCGCGCGTTCACCAAGCAGGTAGTCGTGAATAACGCGCGACCAGATGAGGTCGTTCGAATGCAAAAGCTGAAACGACGCAGACATCTGATTGCCCGCAAGAAAGCCCTGCGACCACATCATGCTTTCCAGAAAATAGACCTCGCTGTCGTCGACGAAGAGCTGCAGTTCACCGGGTTCGGTGAAATCGGTTTGGGCGGCAAACAGCGTGATCGATGCCAGCCGCTCGTCGCCTTTGGCCGCCATCGCGGCGGCCGCGATAGAGAGCAGCGTACCGCCCAGGCAATAGCCGGTCGCGTGAACCTTTCGGTCAGGGACGATTTCAGATATCGCATCCAGCGCTGCCATGACGCCCAGCCACCGATAGTCTTCAAGACTCAGGCCGCGGTCCTCCGCGCCCACGTTGCGCCACGAAATGCAGAACACCGTATGGCCCTCCCCGACCAGATACCGGATCATTGAGTTATGCGGTGAAAGATCAAGGATGTAGTACTTCATGATCCAGGCCGGCACGATCAGGATCGGCTCGGCGACCACAGTCCCGGTTGTCGGGCTGTATTGGATCAGTTCGATTAAATGATTTCGGAACACGACTTTGCCGGGCGTCACGGCTACGTCGACTCCGACCTTGAAGTGATCGAGGCCCACGGCTGGTTTCCCACTTACCTGCCGCTCTGCGTCTTCGATCGCGTTGCAGGCACCCCGTACAAGATTGGCACCGAACGTCGCCGCTGTGCGCTGCACAACCTCGGGATTGGTAAACGGAAAATTCGTGGGTGCGACCATATCAAGAAGCTGGCGAGCAGTGAACGACACCACCTTTTCATGATGCGCGGTGGTTCCCGGCACATCATGAGTCGCAGCATTCCACCACTGCTCAGTGAGCAGAAATGCCTGCTGCCATAACCGGAACGGCTCAGCCTGCCATGCGTCGGCGCGAAACCGGTGATCCGTCGGCGAAGGTTCAACCAATGGCACCGCGTAGTTACCCGTCGCTGTATGGGACATGTAATCACTGATACGTCCTACGTTCCGAGCGCCGAGCGACGCGAGCGCCAGCCGCTTACCCGGTGCCGATGCGAGATGGATGAGCCAGTCAGAAAACGCCAACGTCAGCGCAGCGGGCGAGACACCGCCCGTCACACGCGCGACAGACGCCTCTTTCATACGGTCGAGCGCGCGAAACGGATTGTCAGCGGTTGATTCGCGTGGCTTTCCTGGGACGACTGGATCTATGGGCGGTGCAATCCTGGAACGGGTATCCATGGGGCTTCCTGTGAGTCAATCTGCGTTTTGCTGACGGTCATAACGATGGAATGGCAACTGCATCGCGTCGCCGAGTGAAAGCATGTCGGCGTGGGATATCGTCACTCGCTGCACATAAGCGCAATGGGGATATGAATGCCCGAACCTTGCCGTCTCCGGCAGATTCATCGTCGAATCCACGCCTTGGGGATCCTTCACATGTGATGGGGCGTGCTCATTTCGGGCGAAAGAAGTCGAGTGGCGCCGGGCCGAGGGACTTAAGCCCGTCGAAACAAGCATGTGCGCCTGAGGTGCACGCCGAATCGACACACGTCAAATCGGCTGACAGTCGTTACTTCGAATCATAGAGTCGCTCAGCCGGAAGCAACAGGCTCGGAAACTACTCAGAGCCTGAGAGTGCAAGTCCCTGCTGCCAAGCGGTTCGTTGCGCGGATTGCGTACCTCCGTCCCGAGCAACTCATCGGAGCGGAACGAAATATTCTGAGCCGCCACTGCCTACGCAGCGGCGAGCTGCCGCTGTTGCCAATCTTTCGATTCGCCAACTCAAAGCGCCGTCAGATCCGGAAGCAGGCGATCGAACTCTCGCCTGACGACGTCATAACATTCGCAAACCCGCTTCTCCAGGCCTAAACGGTCCAAGACCTCGATTTGTCCGTAGTTGTAGCGAATCAGCCCAGCGTTCTGCAGCTTCATCGCCGCTTCCGTGACACCAGCACGCCTTACGCCCAGCATATTGGCGATCAGCTCCTGGGTCATTTTCAGTTCGTTTGAAGGTAGTCGGTCCATGCTCAACGAGAGCCAACGGCACAATTGCTGGTCGATCGAATGGTGACGATTGCAAACTGCCGTTTGCGCCATTTGCGTAATCAAGGCTTGTGTATAGCGCAGAAAAAGCCGCTGCACGGGGCCGGCTCGGCCGAACTCTTCTTTCAGGATTCGGGCATCCAGCCGAAATGCCCAACCTGCGCTTTGCACAACGGCCCGGCTCGGTGTCGTCTCGCCACCCATGAAAAGCGCGACGCCAATGAGACCTTCGTTGCCGACAATCGCAATCTCTGCGGACGCGCCGTTTTCCATGACATAGAGCAGCGACACGATCGACGTGGTGGGAAAGTAGACGTGATGCAACTGGTCACCTGACTCATAGACGACCTGCCCCAACGGCATCTCGACCAGCGCCAGATGCGCGCTCACGCGTGCCCAATCCATGCCGGACAACGCGCCAAGCAGGTGATTCTCAAGAGGGTCATGCCCGTCTTTCATACAGCTCCCCTGGATGACGCCGAGCCAGAACGTTTTATCGGATTTAGGTCGGCGACGTCAGACACGGGACAACGTCCTGCATGGATCCGCACGCCATTAACGATGCGCGAACGAGTTACCTAATATTTCGTCGCGCTCTCGCGCGTCTGACAAGAGAAATTCCTTTCTTGCCTGGTCGACCACCTGGCGGACGTATGCATCGCCTTCTGGCTGACCCAGCTCTTTCATATCCCAATTGCGCGCCTGCACGTCGAGAGAGTGAGGCTTGGGCATCGGTACAGAGACTTTCGCCATACCAGAAAGCGAGTCGCCGCTCAGCAGCAGGCGTTGCTGTACTTCCTCGCGGATCTGGTCGCGGTTAAGCATTTTTCTCAACATGACAGACCTCAGAACGAACAGTTTGTGAGCAGACATCCGTCCTACAGGACCGTGTCTGCCGCCAGCACTCGGGGGATCGCGCGACGGGAGCGTCCATCTCTCCGGTCAATGTCGCATGCTGGCATGATCGATCGTTCGGCATGCGCATTAAAAACGCGCAAAGCTCGACATGCTCAACGTGCAGTTCCTCAACCACGGCGCATATGACATCTATTCGAGTTCGCCTCGCCGGCACGACCATGGCGAACCCAGGAGCGCCGATCGGCGTGTCTCCGTTCCCATCATCATAGTGCTGGCCAAACGGCCGCGGCAGGGTCGGAAACTACTCAGTTGCTGAGCTGGCGGAGATCAGAATATGAAAGAAAACTGGTATACGATCAAAACGATGTCTTCTCCGCGAAGTCGACCCGCCGAGGCAAATGGTCATGCCTGAGAGTATTCTCCCTGGCGCTGACAAGGCTCAGTCGAGAGCCGGGCGCCGCCGCGTTCGCAGCAGCGCTGCCGGGCACACATCCGCGGATTTTTTGGTGGTCGGGATAGGCGCGTCGGCGGGTGGTCTGGACGCCTGCCGGAAGTTGCTCGGCGCGCTACCGGCAGACACGGGTATGGCCTTCGTTTTTGTTCAGCATCTCGATCCGAACCATGAAAGCATGATGGTCGATTTACTGGGCGGATGCGCGTCGATACCCGTGCTGCAAGCGGAAAACGGGTTGCCGATCGAGTGTGACCATTTGTATGTCATTCCGCCCGGAACTTCGCTTTCCGTCAGAGACGGCGCGCTCTATCTATCGGAACCCCTCGCGCGTCACGGCGCCCGGCTACCTTTCAATTTCCTGTTGCATTCGTTGGCTGACGAATATGGCCCGCGCGCGGTCTGCGTCGTCCTATCTGGTATGGGCTCTGACGGAAGCGTCGGACTCCGGGCCGTGAGGGAACGTGGCGGCCTTGTGATCGCCCAGAAACCCGACGAAGCTGCCTTCGACGGCATGCCGCGAAGCGCCATCGCCACCGGCGGAGTGGACCTCATACTGTCCGCCAACGGCATACCTGTCGCACTAGCTGAATTTCAAAGGCGTTTGACCCGCCGCGGGAACAACAGCGCTTCTGCATCCCAGGAGACAGAGTCGGCCGGCATGTCGAAGATCGTCGAACTGCTGCGCTCGAAGACGGCACATGATTTCACGTCCTACAAACCGGGTACGCTACAGCGGAGAATCAGGCGCCGCATGGTGCTGGCAGCGATCGAAACCGATGACATGAATCACTATCTCGAGATGCTCGTCGGTAACAGTCATGAGCTTGATCGGTTGGCCGCCGACTTGCTGATCAACGTCACCCGTTTTTTTCGCGATCCTCCGGTATTCGATTTTCTTGCTCGCACGACCGTGCCCGCAATGATTCAAGATCGCGCAGCGGGTCAACCCGTACGCATCTGGATAGCCGGATGCAGCACGGGCGAAGAAACCTATTCTCTTGCGATGCTCTTTCGTGAGCAGATCGCTTTGGCGGGGAGCGATATCAAGCTGCAGGTTTTTGCTTCCGACATCGACCCGGACGCCGTGGCCAAAGCGCGTGAAGGTCTTTACTCCAACGCCATCGAGGCAGACGTATCATCCGTGCGGCTGGAGCGGTTCTTCACCAAAGAGGAACACCAGTACCGTGTATCGCCCGAACTCCGTTCGGTGGTGGTCTTCACGGTCCAGGACGTGCTAGCCGATCCGCCGTTTTCGCGTATCGACCTCGTTTCGTGCCGCAATCTGCTTATATACCTGCGTCCTGAGGCCCAGGCGAAAGTGATGGCGCTGTTTCACTTTGCGTTGCGCGAAGGCGGCATCCTGCTTTTAGGCAGCGCCGAGACGGCCGACAACACCGGCGGCCGCTTCGAACTCATTTCGAAAGCTGAGCGTGTTTATCGGCACACGGGCCGTCCGCGCCCGGGAGACCTTAGGTTTCTGGGCGGGAGCGCCGACCCTTCCCACGCCTCGCTGCGGGAAAGCATGGTGGCGCCCGCCGCTCGCCCCCGTCACGTCGCGATAGCCGAATTGTGCCGCAGATTGGTCGTCGATACCTATGGGCCGGCTGCTGTCCTGATCAACGCCAGCAATGAATGCCTGTATTTCCTTGGCGCCACGGACCGCTATCTACGTGTGCCCACTGGCGCGCCTACGCACGACATCTTCGCCATGGCAGCAAATGGCATGCGTGCGCACCTGAGGTCAGCGATTCAGCAAGCCACACGGAGCGGCGTTCGTGTTAAGACGGCTGGCGGCACGGCATCGCACAATGACAAACGCGTCGCGTTCAATATCGAAGTCCAACCGGTATTGAACGAAGGCGAGCGTCTTTTGCTGATCTGTTTTGTTGATCAGCCGGAGCAAGCACCGATCCACCCACGCCCGATTCAACCTGCTGAGATTTCCCGGGTTGGCGAACTCGAACAGGAACTCGACGCAACCCGCAACGAATTACAAGCCGCAATCCGTAGCCTTGAACTGGCTGGCGAAGAACAAAAGGCAATCAACGAAGAAGCGCTGTCGATCAATGAGGAGTACCAGTCGACCAACGAAGAGTTACTAACCTCGAAAGAAGAGTTGCAATCGCTTAACGAGGAACTCACGGCACTCAACAGCCAACTGCAGGAAACTCTGGAGAGGCAGCGAACAACATCGAACGATTTGCAGAATGTCCTTTACAGCACCGATGTTGCGACGCTCTTCCTCGACACTGACCTGTATATCCGCTTCTTTACCCCAGCCTCGAAGTTGCTTTTCAGCGTCATTCCGAGCGACATAGGCCGCCCGCTTGCAGATCTGCGCTCGCTGGCCGCCGACAGCGCGTTGCTAACGGATGCGCAAGCCGTATTGCAAACCGCGGCACCGATTGAGCGGGAAATCGAAGCGCGCAGCGGCGTCTGGTTCGTGCGCCGGATCCTGCCCTACCGAACGCACGAAAATGGTGTGGAGGGCGTGGTCATCACATTCACCGACATTACGGACAGAAAGCACACGGCGAAAGCGCTCGAAGCGGCACGCCAGCAAGCGGAACTCGCCAACGCTGCCAAATCAAAGTTTCTGGCAGCGGCGAGCCATGATCTTCGCCAACCACTGCAGACACTGGAACTACTTCACTCGCTGCTGGTGAAACTCGTCGAGGGCGACGCGGCCCGGAAAATCGTGACCCGTTTTGAGCAGACGCTGGAGTCGATGTCGACCATGTTGAACACACTGCTCGACATCAACCAGATCGAAGCCGGAACGGTCCATGCCGCGATACTCAACTTTCCGGTCAACGACATGTTTGACCGGCTGAGAGATGAGTTCATTTACCACGCGCAGGCATCAGGCCTCACGTTGCGCGTGGTTCCCAGCCGTCTAACGATCCGAAGCGACCCGCGACTGCTCGAGCAGGTGATCCGTAACCTGCTTTCGAACGCGATCAAATACACCTCGCACGGCAAGGTGCTGCTGGGTTGCCGACGCCGCAACGGCGTGGTCTGTATCGAGATATGGGACACCGGAATGGGGATCCCCAATGCGGAACTCAAGCGGATCTTCGACGAATATCATCAGATCAACAATGCCGCACGAGAGCGCCGGCTTGGACTTGGGCTCGGCCTCTCCATTGCCCAACGCCTGACGCGCTTGCTCAAGCACCGGATTCATGTGCGTTCGCAACCGGGAAGAGGTTCGACATTTACCGTTGAAGTCGGCCCCGCGGCGGACGGCCCGAAGGAAACAACGGCAGCGCAACAGGCAGTGACCAATAACTGCGTCGTCGGCTACACCCAGCGAACCGGCTCAATTCTGGTCATCGAGGATGATCCTGAACTGCGCAGCCTACTCGAAATTGTTCTCACGGATGATGGTCATCGTGCGGCTGCCGCGCCGGACGGCATCGCCGCGCTGGAATGGGTGACGCGCGATACGTTCCGCCCTGATCTGATCGTGGCAGACTACAATCTGCCGAACGGGATGAACGGTCTGGAGATCGCCGCGAAGCTGCGGGAGACGCTGCGCCGGCAGATCCCAACCATCATCCTCACCGGCGACATATCGACTGAAACATTGCGTGCCATCGCACTCCAACAGTGCGTGCAATTGAACAAGCCCGTGCAAGTGAAGGCGCTTGAGCAAGTCATCCAGCGACTGCTGCGCGCGGTACCTCTGGCCGAAACCGGGTTACCGCTGCATCACGGCGGTACGGCCGGCGAAAGCGGACAGGAACCTGTAGTCTTTGTGGTGGATGACGATGGCGACGTGCGCGACGCAATCCGGGCCGTGCTCGAAGAAGACGGCCAGCGCGTCGAAACCTTTGCGACGTGCGAAGCCTTTCTTGAAGGCTATCGTCCGGGACCTGAGGCCTGCCTGCTGATCGATGCCTACCTGCCGGGCATGAGTGGACTTGAACTGCTGGAACACATCCGCGAGGCGAAACACCCACTGCCGGCGATCATGATAACGGGCCATAGCGATGTTTCGACGGTGGTCCGCGCCATGAAGGCGGGCGCGGCCGACTTCATCGAAAAACCCATCAGCCGCATCGGTTTGCTCGACAGCATCAAACGGGCGGTGGAACAGTCACGCGACGCGAACAAACTGCTCGCGTGGCAGGAAATCGCGGCGCGCCATATTGCCGGCCTGACGCCGCGGCAGCACCAGATCATGGAGCGGGTGCTGGCCGGACAACCGAGCAAGATCATCGCGGCGGATCTCCAGATAAGCCAGCGTACGGTCGAAAATCACCGCGCTGCGATCATGAAAAGAACAGGGGCGGACTCTCTGCCTGCGTTAGCCCGCCTGGGACTCGCCGCTGAGGCGTACGAAACTGGCGTGTCAACCGCATCCGGTGCCCCCCCTGCATAGCGTAGACCGACGCAAAAGTGTCGACAGCCAGCCGTCGCGGCGCGTCATCGTCAAGAAAACAGGGGCAAATGATCACAAACTTGATTTCACAACAACTTCGGGTGGCAGACCGCCGTCGACGCTACTCGGACACCCGCCTTTAAAAAGCTCACCGGCCGCTCGCCGGCAAGCAACGCACTTTCGGAAGCCACCCGACCCGCGCCCTTTCAGACCAATCGGCATGAACGAGCAAGAATTACTGGTGAGTCATGGCGAGAAGCCCGCGCGTCTATGCGTAGCGCAGTTCTCGGCGCTGACTGCAACTCGTGGACAAACGACCTAGAGTCTCGTAGTGAACGCGGTCAGCCACATTGGACTCACCGCCAGCACAGTCGCTTCAATCGAACGGTCGAGGCCGGTCAGCACCAGCAATCCTAGCGCGACGAACACCGTTCCGAGGGTCAACCTCGTCAGTCGCCCGAGCGAAGACAACGCGCCTCGCACACGCGTGAGCGTTGCTCGCGAAATCGCCCCGAGGACGACCAGCGGGAAGCCCGCGCCGAGCCCGAACAGCACCATCAGCACCGCAATATGACCGAGGTCCGTTCCTTGCGAGGCTAGCGTCGTGGCTGCGCCCAGCGTGGGCCCGACGCACGGGCTCCACACCAGACCGAGCAGCAGTCCGATACAGAATTGCCCCGGCAGTCCGTCGCCCCTTACCCTGGCGAGCGCATTCTGACCTGCTCCGCTCAAGCCCCAGACGAGACGGGCGAACGCCTGCTGCAACCGCGCGGAAAGCATTACTACGCCGAACACGATCATCAAGGCCGCAGCCGCACGCCGGAACGTCTCCGGGTCGAGTCCGGCCGAGGCGCCGAGGGTCGCGATAAAAATTCCGACTGCAGCGAACGATACGCTCAAACCGGTCGCCAGCGCCAGCGTGCCGAGACGATGCGAAGAAAGCGCGGATGCGACCAGAATCGGCAGCAGTGGCAAGACACACGGAGACAATGTGGACGCGGCGCCCGCCGCAAATCCGATCGCGTAAGTGCCGGCGCCGAAGTCCATCAAAGCGCCTTGTCGAAAGTTTCGCGGATTGCCGATTCCTGGGTCTGGCCGGTCGAGCGCGCAACTTCACGCCCTTGCCTGAACACCACAAAAGTCGATTGCTGATTGACTTTGAGCGCCTTTTTCAGCGCCGTTTCCTTGTCGAAATCGGCCACGAAAACCGTCACCTGCTTCAGTTGCGGGTCGTCCGAGAGCTTGTCGACGATCGGCTTCTGCACGCGGCAGGTGGGACACCATGTGGCATGCAGATAGATGATGGTCGGTTTGCCGGCGGCCAGATCGTGGTCGAACTGGGCCTTGTCATAGGGCTTCTGGTCGGCCCACGCGCTCGATGCGAGTGAGAGAAACAACCAGGCCAGGCCATATCGGATGAATCGTGAGTGCATCGCCACTCCTTCAGTGTGTTGACGAGGGCGGTACTGCATGGAGACCGCCGCCTCTTGCATATTAAACTTCCCGTGTGCGATTCCCCCGCGCTCACTCGCCGCTAGCGGATACCGAACTTGTGGTCCAGCGATAGCTTGCCCGCGCCGCGCGCGATGATGATCAACAGCAAGCCGGCCCACGACAGGTGCGTCGGCCACGCGTCTGGATAGACGAACACTTCGATCACCGTCGTCATACCCAGCAGCGCAAAGGCGGAGAACCGCGAGAACAGCCCAAGCACAAGCAGCAGCGGAAACAGATGCTCGGAGTACGCGGCGATATGCGCGGCGATCTCCGGCGGCACGAGCGGCAGCTTGTACTCGGTGCGAAAGAGTTCATAGGCACTCGGCGTCAGCGTGAGAAAGCCGCTGACCTTGGTGCGGCCCGACATGAAGAAAATTGCCGCGATGGCGAAGCGCGCGACAAGCGAAAGGAGCGAATTGCCGATTAGATCCTGCAGCCGCGCCGCCAGACTGTTCCAGCGGCCGCGCAATGAAGCGCGTGCACGGGGTGGCGTGTTCTGGATCGCTTCCATGTGAATCTCCGTTGGTCAATACGTTCAGTGCGCAGGGGAACCAGGATCGATTGCCGCGAATACGCCCGCTGTGATCAGATCGCCGATAAGCTGTGTGAAATCGAGCGACGGTTGTGCATCGAGCGCGTTATGCGCCGCTTCGTCGAGCGTCTTCGATGCGGCGCAAGCATCGAGGAAGGCGCAACCGCCTGGGCCCAGCGGTTGCCACATCACGGCGCCTGCTGGGCGCGTAAGCAATGCGCCTTCGCCTGACCAGTCAAGTTGCCCGGGCGTGTCGATTGTTTCGCGATTGCAACGCCAGATCGTGTAGGCCGGCTGACCAGCAAACCACTGCCAACGTACAGACGCACGCAACGGCAGCGTCATCTGGCCCAATTGCTCCGGAGCCAGGCTTGCCATCGAAGTCACGTCGATCCCGGCTTCGTCCCTCGCGGTGTGCACGTCGGTCCACAGCCGGTCGAGTCGCGCGACATTCGCCAGATAAGGCACAGCCTGCGCCGGTTCGAATGTCTCGATGAATTCGGCAAATGTGCCGCCGTAAAGCAGCAGCCGTGGATCGGATGGTGGCGAGCGGCGCACATATATCGCAGCAGCCGCGCGAAACCAGTCTGTGCCGACAAGCTGTTCGACCGTTGGAAAATTCGCCTGCAACGCGTCGATGCAGCTCTTCACGACATTGTTGCGATACACCGAAAAGCCGGGTTGCGCGATCAACGAAGCGATCGACGGATGATTCGCATCGGCGCCGTACAGTGCGCCGGCGAATGCGTCCTGAAAGTGACTGAGCGAGGTATTCATGCAATCACCTCCGAGCGATCGATTACCCGCTGAGCGGTGGTGCGCTCCGTCAGCAGAACGTCGAAAGGCGGTATGTGATCGTCGCGTTCGATCAACGTGGGGCGTGCGCCGATCCGCTCGATCACGCGCCGGTATAAAACCCAGACATCGTCTGCGATCGGTGCATCGTGCGAGTCGATCAGGAGAGTACTTTCAGTGGCCGCATCCCTGCTATGCCCTGCCAGATGAATTTCCATCACTGCGTCTGCGGGTACGGCATCGAGGTACGACTCGGCGCTGAAACCCAGGTTGTGCGCGCTGATATAGACGTTGTTCACGTCGAGCAACAGGCCGCAGCCAGTTCGACGGCAAAGTTCGTCAAAGAACTCCCGCTCGCCGCATGTATGGCCGTCGAGTTGCAAATAGTGCGTGGGATTCTCGATCGCGATACGTCGACCGAGCGCGTCCTGGGTTCGGTCGATGTTCTCCGCAACGCGGATGAGTGCGTCATCGCTGCGCGGGAACGGCAGCAGGTCCGGATGATACTGGTCGCGCCACGCTGACCACGCGAGGTGCTCCGAGATGAGCGCGGGCTCGACCCGCTCCACCAGTGTCCGAAGCCGCCGTAAGTGATTCTCGTCCGGTGGACAATCCGCTGCCAGCGAAAGCGACACGCCGTGCAGCGACAGCGGGTGACGGCAGCGGATCGCCTCCAGCCATGCAAGGCGGGGACCACCGCCGACCATGTAGTTCTCCGGATGGACCTCGAACCACAGACCGTCCGCCGTAGAAGCGTGAGCGTGCGCGTAATGATCCGGCTTGAGGCTCAGGCCGGCGCCCATGTCAGGTAGCGTTTTCATGATCGGCAAGCGGCGTGCGGAATCAGGAGTCCATCGGCGTAAGCGAACCCGTGCCGTGCGGCGTCTTGATCGTCGTGCAGGTGCCTGCCGGGACGTTCTTCCACGAGTTGCCCTGATAGTCCATCTTCGACGTGCCCGCGCAGGTCGTGCCAGCGCCGGCTTTACAATCGTTGTGGCCGGCCATGGCCACGCCGTAGCACTTCTCCATCGCGCCAGCGGCGGCCGGTTGCGTTTGCGCGATAGCGCCGGTGGCGAGCGAAGCGAGTGCAAAAGCGGCAGCGGCGAGTTTCAGGTTGTTCATGATGAATTCCTCAGGAGACTTCATGTCAGGGTGAGTGAAAGCGCAGGCACGTTCAGGCAATGAGCCACGATGTTTGCGTTTCCGGAAGCTAATTCGCCGGCATTCCACAACCGGTTACACTGCGCTCGATAAATTTTTTGTGAGCGAGCGTCGCGCTCAGGCGAAATTGGCGTTCGCCAAGGCAGCGTAGAATTCGCGGAAAATAAATTCACCCTTCGTGTAACTAGAGCGACCGATGGATCGAACTAACGATGGCGCGACGTTGCTGGCAAAAGAGAGGCAGCTGCAGGCGCTGCTCCTCAAAGGCATGGAGGGCGACGCAGTGGCCTATCGGCGGTTTCTGTCGGAGTTGAGCACGCATCTGCGCGGCTTTCTGAGGCGCCGCCTGCACAGCCAGCCAGGCGACGTCGAAGATCTGGTGCAGGAAGTGTTGCTGGCGGTCCATAACGGACGGCAGACCTACCGGCCCGACGAACCCCTGACCGCCTGGGTCCACGCCATCGCCCGCTACAAGCTGACGGATTACTTTCGGGCGCGCTCACGACACGACGCGTTGAACGATCCGTTCGACGACGCCTTCGAGTTGCTCGCCGCGCCCGATCTGGAGCCGGCGCAGGCGAAGCGCGATCTGGGCAAGCTGCTCGAGCAGTTGCCGGACCGCCAGCGGTTGCCGATAGTGCACGTCAAGCTGGAAGGCTTGTCCGTGTCGGAGACCGCCCGGATGACCGGTTTGTCGGAGTCGGCGGTCAAGATTGGCGTGCATAGAGGCCTGAAGGCGCTGGCTGCGAAGATTCGAGGAACGCAATGAAAACGGACGACATCATTTCAATGCTTGCGACCGGCGTCGCGCCCGTAGACCGGCACGTGCTCGCCAGACGCTTCTGCACCGCGATCCTGTTCGGCGCCGTGGGCGCGACGGTGGTCGTGGCACTGCTGCTCGGCGTGCGCCGCGATCTCGCCGTGGTGGCTGCCACGCCGATCTTCTGGGCAAAAATCGCCCTGCCGCTGTGTTTGATGCTCGGCTCGCTGTGGCTGTCGACGCGGCTTGCGAGGCCCGGCGTAGCGGCCGGCGCGAGCGGCTGGCTGATCGCCACGCCGGTGGTGGTCGTCTGGCTGGCTGGGTTGTACGTGCTGATGGCCGCGCCGGCCGACGTGCGGCTCGCGTTGGTGCTCGGTAAAACCTGGCGGGTCTGCCCGCTGAACATTACGATGCTATCCGTGCCGGGATTCATCACGGTGTTCTGGGCGCTCAGGGGACTCGCGCCGACCCGCCTCGCTCTCGCCGGTGCTGCGGGTGGCCTGCTGGCCGGGTCGACCGCTACGCTCGCGTACTGTCTGCACTGTCCCGAGATGGGCATACCGTTCTGGGGCGTGTGGTATCTGCTCGGCATGCTGGTGCCGACCGTCATCGGCGCCGTACTCGGACCGCGTCTACTGCGTTGGTAAGGACGCTCGACATGCAGCGGAGGCCGCCATGTCATCAATTCATTCCCCGGCAGCGGATTCGCCGGCAAACCCGCTTCGCGCACCTCTGACCGCATTCGTCTTCGCCGGCGGCGGCAGTCTGGGTGCGATCGAAGTTGGCATGCTGCGTGAATTGCTCAAGCGCGGCGAGCACCCCGGTTGTGTCGTCGGCGCATCCGCGGGCGCTATCAATGCGGCTTATTTTGCGGGCAATCCGAACGTCGACGGCGTCGCGATGCTCGAGGCGCTGTGGTGTCGCATCCGCCGGCAGGACATCATGCCGTTCTCGATGCTCGGGCTGCTCGACATGGTGTTGCGGCGGCGCCCGCATCTCGTCGAGGCGACTGCGCTGCGTCAACTGCTGGAAAAAAATCTTTCGTTTGCGCGAGTGGAGCACGCCGCGCTGCCCTTGCATATCGTCGCGACCGAAATGCTGTCGGGCGGCGAAATCGTAATCTCGTCCGGTCCGGTGGTGGATGCGGTACTGGCGAGCGCCGCGATTCCCGGTGTGTTTCCGCCGGTGCGGATCGACGGCGTGGATCTGGTCGACGGCGGTGTGGCGAATAACACACCCATTTCGGTGGCCGTCGGGCTTGGCGCGACGCGTATCGTCGTGCTGCCGGCCGGCTTCGCCTGCGCGTTACGCTCGCCGCCCAATAGCGCGATCGCTCAGGCCATGCATGCGTTGACGCTGGTCATTGCTCGCCAACTGGTTCGCGATCTCGAGTTCTACACACCGCGCGCGGACATTTATGTCGTGCCGCCGCTGTGCCCACTCGATATCTCGCCTTATGACTACACCCAATGCGACCGGCTGATCGATCGCGCGGCCGAAAAAACCCGCGTCTGGCTCGATGACGGCGGACTCGAACGCGTTTTCATTCCCGGCGAATTGCGGCAGCACGCTCATACGGCCCACTGAATTGCGGCAACCGCCGCAACTTTTTCACGCTTGTCCCTGTAAGAATTTCGGCGCTGGCCCGACCAAGCACGACGCAACCGAACCTGAAGGGACAAAAACAGCGTGGACCATATCAATTTCGCCTGTACGACATGTGGCCAGTGCTGCCACGATTTGCGCCTGCCGCTGACGATCGCTGAGGCAATCGCCTGGCTGGAACGCGGCGGACAGATGGAGCTGCTGTGCGAAGCCATTCCATGGCCGATCGAGCCCGAAGCCGACAATGCGCAGGCCGCGTACAAACGGGCGCGTTCGTCGGCTGCCATGAGCGGAACGTTGCCGGTGCGCATCTCGATCATTCTCACCGCGGCGTTTGCTGGCGCGTGTCCCAATCTGCGTACCAACATGCTCTGCGGTATTTACGAGGAACGCCCGCTGGTCTGTCGGATCTATCCGGCGGAAATCAATCCGTTCGTACCACTCGTGCCGGAAAACAAGGCCTGCCCGCCGGAAGCGTGGCAAACGACACCGTTGCAACGGCAAGGCATCCTTGTCGATGCGACGACCTATGAACTGGTGCAGCAGTCGCGTCTCGCCAACCAGTCGGAAGCGCCATTGCGGATGCAGATTTGCCGTGAGCTGGGGCTCGATCGTGCCGCCCTGGCGAACGAGGGGTTCGTCATTCACACACCGGACAGCGAAGTCCTGCTCGCTGTCCTGGAGCAGTGCCGCACGTCACCGGTATCCGAGGACGGATTGGTGCAATGGACGTTCGTTTCGAATCGTGCGGAGACCATCGAGACCCTTACCTCCGTCGGCGCGGCCAGCTATCCCGATCAGTTCGCAGCAGATGGGACTTTCAGATTTCTCGGGTTTTTCCCCTCGTCGTTGCCCCACATTCAAACGCCCGTGGACAAACGTTAGGCCCCGGGCTCGAAGGCGCACCGTCAACAGATCCGAGAAAACGTCGCACAAGGCATCGAGTCCCGCCCAGCGATGCCAGGGGCCATCGGCATCAGCTATCCGGCGGCACAAACGCGGACAAAGTGGAGTGGCCGCTAACGGACGGTCTCCCGGCGTGCGGTGAGGTACATCGACGGTCTCCAAATGGCCGAACCAGGTCCGACACAGACCCCGATCGATCGCGGATCGTGGCAGGCATGCGAAAGGCACAAACCGACCCCACTGCCGTCATTCAATCATTGCTCACGAAGGTCTCAGGTTCAGCCTAACGGCGCCATTCGGTGGAGCGTGACTGAACGTTATCGTGAACGGCCGCTTTGTAGAAGATTGATTGCCTCCGCTGTACCCACAACTGAACTTCGACTCGCGGGAAAACAGACGTTCGAGAAATGCCCTTTTCGGTTGCCGGCGATCACTCGGTAGAATGGCGTCGGCGCCGATCCCAATCAGGGCGGACCCACCTCGAACCCGAACCGGTGTAGTCCCTCATGACCTTGTTCCAGACCGTGACAGTCCTGATCGCGCTGACTGCGTTGGGTGGCTATCTAAACCACCGCCTGCTGCATCTGCCGCCTACGATCGGCCTCATGGCAATTGCGCTGGTGTCCTCTCTCGTGCTGGTCGTCCTGGGAGAGACTGGAGTCGTCGAAGTCCATAGGTATGCCCGTTTCGTTCCCAGTATCGATTTCAGCGATCTGGTCTTTCACGGCTTTCTTGCTTTTTTGCTGTTTGCCGGGGCGCTGCATGTGGACCTGGGTGATCTGTACAAGGTCAAGTGGACCGTCACCATCCTTTCCACGTTTGGCACCATCATTTCGACGTTTGTCATAGGCGCCTTGTTCTGGTCCGCAGCTTACCTGCTGGGATATGAGCTGCGGTTCATCTTTGCGTTGCTGTTCGGCGCACTGATCTCTCCGACCGACCCTATTGCCGTGCTTGGCATCATCAAGAAGGCTGGAGCGCCGAAGGCTCTGGAAACCCGGATCACAGGCGAGAGCCTGTTCAACGACGGGGTCGGCGCTGTAATCTTTCTGACGATCCTGGGTATTGCTACCGGTCGGGGTGAGCCGAGCGTTGCCAGCGTGTCGTGGTTTTTTGTCCAGGAAACGCTTGGCGGTATCGCGCTCGGCTGGCTTCTTGGCTGGATTGTGTTTCTACTGCTTCGCAAGATCGACGACTATCAGGTCGAGGTCCTGCTTTCCATCGCGCTATGCATGGGCTCGTATGCGCTTGCCGACGCGATTCATATGTCGGGGCCGATCGCCGTGGTCGTCGCCGGGCTATTCCTCGGCAACAACGAGCGAGACCTCGCGATGTCCGAACAGACGCAACAGTATCTGGAGACGTTCTGGCAACTGGTCGACGAAATTCTGAACAGCTTGCTGTTCCTGCTAATCGGACTGGAAATTCTCGCGATCAAGGAGACTGGAGCCTATCTCGTCCTCGGATTACTGGGCATTGCGTGCGTATTGATCGGGCGATGCATCAGCGTCCTGATCCCGATCAGGATCATGAGTTTCGTTGTATCTTTTCCGAAGGGCACCATCACACTGCTGACATGGGGTGGCCTGAGGGGCGCCCTTTCAATCGCGATGGCTTTTCTGCTACCTCCAGGTCACGAACGCGAGTTGATCCTCACGACCACATATATGGTTGTGATCTTCTCCATCCTCGTCCAGGGTCTGACGTTTGGCCCACTGCTCCGAAAAATCGTTCCTCCTGCACAGGACAGCTGATGGTCTGCAAGTGTCGGGGGTGATATCGAAAAACCGTCTTGAGAGAAACTCCGATCGTCCGCACCGCACGCAATCGTCTGAAACAGGCCTGGCTCCTTACGCGCTGCGCGTAAAGGATAGATGGGTTGGATGAGTTATGGAAAGCGGAGTTCGGCGGCCCGCGCAACGCGTTGGAGAACTTGCGGTGACTCAAATTGGCCGGCCGCGAAGGGTCGCCCGACCTTTTCAGTAGATGCGCTATCGAAAACTCATGGCTCCGACCGCGGTCAAGAAAACAGCGGTAGAGATTCCACTGCCGTTTGACGCCTTCGTCGCGAATGCGTGGATCGACCGGTTCGAGTGGGAGCGATCCGGTACTGATTGCCCCGGCTGGTACGATAGTGCAAGCCCTTTGCGAAATGCGACAGACCCGCGATTACGGTTTGATAAGGGCATGTGGCGGGCAGTCATCGCGAAATGCAGATTCTTGCGCACTCACATCGTGGCCATGTCGTTGAGCCCAATGGGTCTGCGCTGACCGCTCAACAGCAGGAGCAGGAGCAGTAGCGAATTGCAGCATAGGCGCGGGAAACAGAATGCTCTGGCGCACATCACAGCGGTGGTTTCCGCGCGATCAACCATCGATGATGGCTGACACGCGCGACGGCAAAACGAGCAACGCTATCACGCCGCTTTGGCCGTCACGCCGATTCTCCAGCGAAATCGACCCGCCGTGTTTTGCGACCACTGACTTTACGATTGACAAACCCAGCCCACTGCCTTCGACCGTTTCGGAATTCAACCGGAAGAAGCGGTCGAACACGCGGTCTAGCGCGTCCTCCGGAATGCCCGGTCCGGTGTCGGTCACACGTACGATTGCGCCCGCTGCATCCTCGAATACATCGATATCCACACAACCACCGGCGGGCGTGTATCGCAGTGCGTTCTCGACCAGATTGCGCACCGCCATGCGCAACTCCCCTTTGTTGGCATTCACGTGCGCGGCTTCGAAGCGCTTGACGCCCAGATCGATCGAGCGCGCATCCGCGACCGGTAGCAGATCGGCAACGACCGTCTGAACCATCTCGCGTACGTCGACCGTATCGACGGCCGCACCCGGATCGTGTTGCGCATCGGCGCGCGCGAGTTCGAGAAGCTGCCGGATCATCGTCGCCGTGCGGACGATCGCTTCGCGCAGTTCGCGCAACCGTTCGCCGCGCGCAGTCGCATCGGGCGCATTTTCCAGGTTGTCGATACGCAGCTGCAAAGCGGCGATCGGCGTGCGCAGTTCGTGCGCCGCATCGGCAATGAAGCGCTTCTCTCCATCGACGCCGATCTGCAAACGCGCAATCATCCGGTTGATCGAATCGGCGAACGGCCTCACCTCTTCGGGTGCGTGCGATATGTCGAGTGGCGTCAGGCGGCTAATGCCGACCGCCTCCGCATCCGCACTCGCGCGTTCCAGCGAAGCGAATGCAGCATTGACGACCAGCGGGATCGCGATACACACGAGCAGTATCAGGATAAACGTAGGCACCAGACTCTCGAGCGCCGCGCGCCCTGCGGTCTGTTCGCGAAACGCGATCGGCTGGCCGACCTGATAAGTCAAATCGTCCGAGTCCTTTCTTAGAGTGTAGAGCCGGTAACGATGACCATTGATCCGCTCGACCGAGTAGCCGCTCGGTGCGTTGCGGTTGAAGATCACTTCCGGGTCGGTATTGTCGGTCGGCGGGGAAAGCCCCCGTTTCCATATTTGCCCGACGAACCCGTCGATCGAATGCTGCGGCGGACCGCTTGTGCCGATCGTGCCCACCTTGCCGGCCGAGAGCCAGACCGCCGCGCCCTGCAGATGCTCGTCGAGCAGTTGATCAATATGCTTCATCGAAAGCCAGTACGACGCGCAGGCATCGGCGGCGCCGACGACAGCGAACAGCACGACCAATGTTCCGATAATCCGGCTCTTCAACGATTTCATGCTGCGGGCTCCAAAATATGCCAGCCGACCCTTCCCATTCATTCGCCTCCGATGACCAACGGGTAATGACGATCGGCGCGACGACCCGCAATGCCAGTTGGCCCGGTCTTTTATATCCGCTGCTTACGGTGCCGGATTCCGCCTTCGGAGTAGCCAAAGGCCTGGAGAATTCGCGACGAACCGCTCGAACATCGCGAACTCCAGTAGTGAGTTGTCGGCCAACCAGTCCTCGCGTGCCAAGCCGGACGCAACACCAGGATTTGACCCGATGGACCTCAGCGTACGTCGCGAAAATTAGAGCAAAATTAGCCAGCGCAGCGAGTAGACTCCTAGCCGGTTGCCGCCAGCAGGTACGCCCGCAAATATCTGCGAACAGGTGGGTCTCGCGCGGCAACATTATGAAGCGACCTGCGTCAAGCGTGTCGAAAGCACATCAGGCAGGCCCAACTGCCGTAATGGGGGTGCCTTATGCCGTATGCGCCCGACGTTCGCAGTGCTTGAGGGGGCACAGCTTGCACGCAAGATCAGGCATCGATTGAGGCAGCACTGGCAACTGGCTCAACGTTGTGCGTGAAATGCTCTCGGCATGGGCTTTTTTGTCATGCAACGACTCCTTGCACCCTATGTGAAGGGGAGCGATTGGCCGAGTAAATATGTGGGGCGCCCTAACCTGTTTGTGGAACGCCCGCAGTGGCACGTATATGACTTGGGCGCCGTGCGGTGGACTGCTGGCACGGGTTGACAGTTTGGTGCGCTTCGGCCAATTTCCGCCATTCGCGACCGTCCGCTGTCCGGTCGACAATATTCGTAATCTCTCATCTCACGTCGCCCATGCGATGCGGGAAAACGAGCCTGGCCAGGCTGCGCTTCGCGTACTAGTCTTCTCGCATACGGAGCGGGTGCTTCACTCCCACGAGCGGCTCTTGTGCGGTTGTCGCAGAGTCTGTTACGAAGCGCCGCCGGGTCCGCTCAGCGGTCGTCATTCGATATGACTAGATAAGCCATCGAAATCCGCCCACATCTGGAAGTCGGGATAGACACACAGTCACACGCAGAGGCTATCTAGACCCAGCGCGATCATTTCAGACCGAAAAAAGCGACCGATGTACGGAACAGCGCCGCAGTCAGCGGCTGGAGATAGCGCTATGAACGCGAAAGCTCTCTTTACCAGCATCTTGCTCCTGGCTGGATTGTACTGCTCCGCATCGCCTGCATTTTCTCAGCCATCGCCCCAGACGTCCGAAGCGGCAAAACAGACCGAGGCGCTGGTCGACAAAGCTGCGGCGTTGATCGACAGTAAAGGCAAGGAGGCGTTTTCCGAATTCAGAGTGAAAGGAAGTGAGTGGTTCCACGGGGACACCTATCTGTTCGCTTACGATCTGAAGGCAAATGTCTTGTTGAATCCGGCCTTCCCAGCCCGTGAGGGGACCAACGTCAGCGGTCAGAAAGATACCAACGGCAAGCTGTTTCACGACGCCATGATTCAGATGGCTGAAAAGAAGGGATCGGGCTGGGTCGACTACATGTTTCTGAGACCCGGGCAGACTCAGCCATCGCATAAATGGACCTATGTGAAGGCAGTAAAGATCAACGGAGTTCCAGGCCTGGTGGGTTCCGGCTTCTATTCGGAGTAGATTCTGGCTAGCCTCAGTCGACCACCGCAGGGCCGCGGAAGAAGCCGCTTTGGCGAGGAGTCACGTGTCGCAGTTGCGGGACTGTCGATGACGCAGCGCGGCAAGTGAGGCTCCAAAGTGTTTTGCGCCAGTGCGCGAAGCGTTCGTACTCCTGACGGCATGATGGTGGTTACGGCTGGCCAGGCCGAGCCGGGCCACGGCGCTGGTGTCCCGATGCAAGTCACGTCCAGTGGCTCGACGGATCTGCACGCCTTGGTGATATTTGTGCTCGACGCCACCAAACCGTTTTCATCTCCCGCAAATTTCCCGTGAGCAACGGTTTAAGCGCCTCACCGCGTGAAAATCCTCTTGTGGGCTTCGCTTTGCAGTTCGATGGATCTACGATTCACGCCATCGCCCCAGGTTTTGCCAGTTTCCGTGACTGCAGTTTTCGTGAGGTCGGATACGCGAGCAGTTGGATCATGAGTAGCAGGATATATAGGGGGGAAGGATGGACAGACGCAGTCTGTTAGTCGCGGCGGTCGGCGCCTTAATTGGTTCGACTGCCCGAGCACAGCAAACATTGAAGGCCGCGGGTCAGGACGTGAAACCGTGGGTCATCCACGAGCAGAGCGGGCTATCGGGCGTGGCTGTCGATCTGACACGCGCAATAAGCAAGCAAATGCGTGTTCTCATTGAGTACGAGCCGATGATCTTCGCAGACCTTATACCGGCGGTCGACAGCGGCAAGATTAACCTCATCGCCACGAATATGGCGATCACTCCGGAACGAGAGCAGCGAGTTGACTTTAGCAGGCCGTACTGCAACCCATTGCCTGAGGCCCTGGTCGTGCAGTCGAGCGACGCAACGCCTTACCGCACGCTCGCAGAGCTGAACGGCCTTCCCGTCGGAGCGCAGAAAGGGAGCATCCAACTCGCTTTGCTCCAGAAAACCGGGGGGTTTTCGGAAATCAAGGTCTACGACACGCAAAAGGACGCCTGGAATGCTGTAGCGTTGGATCAGATAAGGGCAACCATTACACCCGGGGTCGAAACGCGATACGCGGCCAGGGCGGGTGACCTGCCTCAAGGCGCGCGCTTAGTGGAGACGTACCAGTCTGCGTCACCGAAACCGAGGGCCGCACTCGCGGTCCGGAAAGGAAACCGCGACTTGCTCAACAGGATAAACGCGGCGCTCGACCAGCTGGAAGCTGATGGAATCTTGAAGTCGATCTTCAGCAGGTACGGCTTGGACGATTGGGCACCACCGAAGTAAAGATAAGCCCACTACCAAGCAGACCTGCCCTGCTTGCCCCTGCAGCCGGAGGAGGACGCGAAGTCGAATGGCTGCTTTCGACAGCGCGTATGGCTGCTGTGGGTCGGGAGTGTGAGTTCGCCGATGCAGGAAGCTGCCGTCCGGCTGCTCGATGCCGCCGCGATCAGCCAGCCGCCACATTGCTGACGTAGCCCCTGCCCGCCCCATGCCGGCAATGGCCGAAGAAGACTCTCTCTCGTCCACCGGCGGCACACCATAACTGGCAACCTGCATCGTCTCTAGTCGCACGATTTGTCGCGAAGGCAGGGTTGGGTCTCGTGCTGCAGATTCACGGTCCAGCGTTCAGATCAACAGAACCTGACCGCCGGCGTAAAGGCTCACTGAAATGCCGTCAGCTGAGCCGACTACAATGGATGTTAGCCAAAAGACGAATAGGACCAGCCATGCATCTCCCCTCGATCCATCGAGCGCGGAAACGAACAGCTCGGCCAGGCTGGATCGGCGTGTGCATCGCGCTCCTTCTGCTGCCGCCAGCCCTCCTTGCCCAGGACGAAAAGCCGGGTATTGTCTTTTCCACGATCCAGCCCGAAACACCACTGCCCGCGGGCTGGAAGAATCTGCCGGTCGTGCACGGCAAGCCCATGACGCAATACACGCTTGTTCACGACGGCCACATCACCGTCCTTCAGGCGGACGCGAACCGGTCTGCTTCTGCGCTGATGCACGAGGGTAATATCGACCTCGGCCGCACACCCGTCGTGGCATGGCGCTGGAAAGCAGAAAGACCGATCGAGGGCTCCGACAACCGCGTCGGATCGAAGGAAGACGCGCCAGCGCGACTGGTGTTCTTATTTGACGGCGACAAAAGCAAGCTATCGTTTTTCGACCGGGCCAAGATGGACCTGGCAGAGCGCCTGGGTGGCGAAGAGTTGCCCTATGCCACGCTGATGTATATCTGGTCGACCACTGCCGCGCCAGGCACCGTCATTGCCAACCCTCACACGGACCGCGTACAGATGATCGTGGTCTCCGGTCTGTCCGGCGATGCGGATCAGTGGCAAAGCCTGCGCCGTAATATCGTACAAGACTACGAGCGGGTCTTTCACGAACCGCCAGGACGAATCACCGGCTACGGGCTGCTGACCGATACCGACAATACCGGTACCACGACACGCGCTTGGTACGGTGACATCCAGTTCCTGCCCGGGCCTTGATAACCCAATACCACCCGCTTCTGCCAAAAGCGCTTATCGCGGCTGTCGAGCGGGGTTCAGCCGACCTTATCAGGCGGCGGTCGTTTAGGGTTGGTCGATGCCTGCCATCGCCCGCAGGAATGTGAGTGAGCCGCCGTGCTTCGCTGGCAGGCGTCGACCAACCCTAAACGAACTGAGCCAACCGCGTCGGGCGGATTACCCAAGGTCGGTTGGCGGGGCACCACGCCCATGCCTAGTCGCGCACGAATGCTTAATAGGCGCCGCCGGTATCGATGGTCAGGTAGAGCATGTCATGCTCGAGAATACTGATGAAATGTTCGTCCTCCTGGATCAGTTCTTCGAGGATGTCACTGTTGGATAGCACGCCGACAACCTGTCCGGAATCGATGACCGGCAGATGCCGGATCCTCCTGGTATGCATCAACGCCAGGCACTGTTCACAAGTGTGCTCGGGCGTGACGTAAAACACCTGGGTAGTCATGATCTCCCCAACCTTCGTCTCGGCGGCGCTGCGGCCGGCCAGTTCGACCTTGCGGGCATAGTCGCGCTGGGACAGGATGCCGACAAGATTGCTGCCTTGCAACACCAGCACGGTGGTGACATCCTCGTCGGCCATCAGACGCAGTGCCGTTAGCACTGCGTCATCGGGGCCAACCGAGATTACCTCCCGAGGGTTCTCAGACAGAATTTGCCGAGCCGTCTTTCTCTCCTTTTTCATAGTCGTCTCCAGTAGAGGACCGGCATTTGCGCACGCCAGTGCCATCGATCTGCTCACGAAGAAAGGGTAGCGTCCGCAAAACCTGCGGAGTCACCGAGCCAAATGTCAGCCACCGTGTTTCACGTCCGTTATTTGCCTGCCGGTTTTTGATTATGGTCGAATTGAAGTGTAGTCCGCTTCATGTGCCTCAAACCAGAGCGACCGCAAGTGCGAGCGCACCGGATCCATTCGTGACACTGGACCGGGCGCATCCGGGTGAAACGAGAAATCAACCGCTCGAACGCCGGTGAAGTTCGAACCATCCGCGAAATACACTTCGGGCGACGATAGATGTCCGTTGAACCCTACTATCCGACGCGGCGTACGCAGACTCGTGAAGGGCGGCAGCTGGGGGTTGCCTGCTGCCGATCACAGACTTGCGCGGTTCGGGCCGCCTATGTCCTTTGCATGACGCAGCACGCGGGCTGGAGCACTCCGTCAGGGCTACGTGTCGGCTGACCGGTTTGGGTCGCTATGTAAACCTCTGCATAGCGACCCCTATGCTCAGGTCGCAACTATGCGCAGCTAATCGGTCGCTGATGGTGGCGACCCGTGCATGACGAGGCTTTGGCAAGGTGAGCAAGCAAGGATCTGGACATAGTTCCGACCTGTGATGCAGTGGTGGTCCCACTTCTGGAGATCACCATGGACATCGTTCGCCGCTCCCGCCGTACTGACATAAGCGGTTTCGCCGACGGGCGGATCGGGCCATACATTGCTGCGTTCAAGCAGTACCTGAGCCAACGCCGGTACGCTGTAAAGACGGTCGCTACTTACCTGCTGTGTATCACGCACTTCGCCCAATGGGCAGACTCCGGGCCTTGTCGGCGGCGCCGAATCGATGAAGGGTTGATCGCGGAGTTCCTCGACGAGCATCTCCTACCATGCAGGTGTGCCGGCACGTTACATCATGACCGGGGTGACCATAGGGCGGCGCTAGGGCACCTGCTCGTGGTCCTGCGCGCTCATGGTGTGATTGAAGTGCCAGCGGTCAGCACAACACCTGTAGACGAGGAACTGCGCCGCTACGGCGAGTATATGGAGCATGTGCGAGGCTTGGCGCCGAAGACGCGGAGCATCGCCCTGCGCATCGTCGCGCGGTTGCTGACAGCTCGTTTCGGCGAGGGCCTCGTCGACATCGCCGCGATCAAGCCCGTGCACGTTCGGCATTTCTTCGCCGTGCAAGCGAAGCTTTATAGCAAACCGGCGAATGCCGGGCAGGTCGTGGCATCGCTGCGCGGTTACTTCCGCTACCGCGCCTCGCTCGGCGATCTGGTCCACGGACTGATTGGCGCGGTGTCCTATCCTGCTAACTGGTCGCTGTCCTCGTTGCCCAAGTCACTGACGGCGGGAGAGGTCGAACTGTTGATCAGATCCCTCGGCCAACGGGGCCACTCGATGCGGCGAGCCGACGCTATCGTGCGCTGTGCGCTCGATCTCGGACTGCGCAGCGGCGAGATCGCCCGTCTCAGCCTGGACGATATCGACTGGCAAGCCGGTACGCTTATCCTGCGCCAAACCAAGGGGCGCCGGGAGGACGTGCTGCCGCTACCCGTCGCGACTGGCGAAGCCATCGCGGCCTACCTTGAACAGGAGCGTCCCAGGACTTCCAATCGAGCCGTCTTCGTCCGCCATGTCGCGCCGCGCGACCAGCCCGCCGGCGCTGATCTCGTCCGCAAGACCATCCGCCAGGCCTTTGCGCGCGCCGGCCTTCCCTATACGCGCTCACATCTGCTGCGCCACACGATGGCCAATCGCTTGCTAGCCGCCGGCTCCTCGCTGAAGGAGGTAGCCGACGTCCTGCGTCACCGCTCGCTGAACTCGACCCTGATCTACGCCAAGCTCGATAGCCGCAAGTTGGTCGAGGTTGCGCTGCCCTGGCCAGGGAGTGCAGCATGAGCGCGCCGACTTCTGTGCAAGTACGCGTCGAACAGTTTCTGGTCGAGCGTCGCCAACTGGGGTTCTCCGATGATGGCTACGTCCTACGCAGCTTCGCGCGCCATGTCCACGCTGCCGGCCATCGCGGCGCCCTGACGGTGGAACTCATGGCTGCTTGGGCCCGAAGCGACCGCCACGAGAGCAATGACCCGCGGACCTGGGCGCGACGGCTGAAGAGGCTGCGCACGTTCCTGCGATGGCTGCAGCAGTTCGAGCCGCGTACTGAGATACCCGATGATTCGATCTTCGGACGGTTGCCCGAGCGGCAAGCGCCACACATCTTCCGCGAGGAAGAGATCGTCGACCTACTTGCTCACTCGCGCCGACTCGGGCCTTCACCGGGACTCCGCGGCGCCGTCTATGAAACGCTGTTCGGACTGATCGCCGCCACGGGGCTGCGGATCGGCGAGGCGCTATCGCTGCGCAACTGCGACGTTGATCTCAAGAACGGGATGCTGACCATCCGTCGAACCAAGTTCGGCAAGTCGCGCCAAGTTCCTGCGCACCCAAGCACCGTGGGTTCCTTGCGTCGGTATTGCTTGCAGCGCGACTTGACCGAGGGACCGCCAGCGGAAGATGGCCCATTCTTCGTCGGCACTCGCGGTCGACGACGAGGTCTGCCACTCGGCGAGCGTCAGGTGCATCGCGTCTTCCGCGACCTAAGCCAGCAGTTGGGCTGGCGCAACCGCGGAGCGCACCATGCACCACGCATTCATGACCTGCGCCACACCTTCGTGGTGCGCCGCATCGTGCAGTGGCAGGCCCAAGGCGTGGACATCGATCAGGCCATGCTGTCGCTGTCGACCTACGTCGGACATACGATGGTGACCAACACCTACTGGTACCTGTCGGCGGTGCCCGAGTTGATGGCGCTGGCCGCCGGACGTTTTAAGTCGTTTACGGCCAGGTTGGAGGTGCAAGATGCGTGAGACCCTAGCCCCGAAGCCGCCTTCGTTCGCTGCGCTGGTCCAGCAATTCTTTACCGAGTATCTGGTCGCGCAGCGAGCGCTCAGTCCCCGCACAGTAGCCTGTTACCGTGATGCCTTGCTGCTGTTTCTGCACTTCGCCTGTCGTCAGATCAACAAGGCGCCGACCACAATGCGGCTGGCTGACATCCAACCCGATCTGATTCTGGCCTTCCTTGACCATCTGGAGCAGGATCGGAAGAACTCGGTTCGCAGCCGCAACTTGCGGCTCACCGCGCTGCGCGCGTTCTTGAAGTTTGCCGGCCGCCGCGACGTGGCGTCGTTGCACGACGTCGAGCGCGCGCTGGCGGTGCCGATGAAGCGTTTCGAGCGGCCGATGCTGAATTACCTTACACGTGCGGAGATGGTGGCCGTACTCGGTCAGCCCGGCGAGAGCTGGTCCTCGCAACGCGATCACTTGCTACTGACAATGCTCTACAACACGGGGGCGCGTGTCTCCGAGATCATCGGAGTACGGGTCGTCGATGTAGTCCTCGACGGTGCAGCGTGCGTGCACCTGCGCGGCAAAGGGCGAAAGCTGCGATCGATTCCCCTTTGGGACGCCACCGTCGCCGAGATCCGCAGTTGGATGCGATCGAATCCAATGACGCGCGGCGAAGCCGCCTTGTTGCCCAACCGGGATGGGCAGGCGATGTCGCGCTCTAACGTTGCGCAACGCCTGGATCTTGCCGTGAGCCGCGCAAGTGTCGAGCAACCGAGCCTCCTCAAGAAGCGCATTTCACCGCACATCTTGAGACATACGACCGCGATGCACCTGTTGCAGGCGGGCGTTCCATTCAACGTAATCGCCTTGTGGCTGGGTCACGAGAGCCCGATGACAACCCATCGCTACGTCGAAGCTGACCTCGCGATGAAGGAGAAAGCGCTCGGTCGACTGGCAGCGCCTGACGCCAGGATTCGCCGGTATCAGGCACCGGACTCGTTGATTCGATTCCTGCAGACGCTATAACTATGCATAGGGCTTGCCAGCCCCCACCGCACCGCTCAAGGGGCTGGCCGCGCTGGGATGATCATCTGCGCATAGTTGCGACCTGAGCATAGGGGCCGATCACGGTCGACCCCGATGCAGGTGACTGTGATGGAGCGCGGGGAATGGTCGTCAACGCACAGATGCAGTAAGCCAATGGCGGGACTGCCGATCACGCGCAACACGGGCATTGATGCCTCGCTCCTGGATCTTGTCAATTGTGAAACAGCCCCCGCTTTGGCGCGCTCTTCTGCGGCACTCGTTCATCATCTGTTTTCCGGCGAAGGCGCGTCATTTCGGCCTGAGGTGCAGATCGTTGCTCACGGATTGCACCCCCGGCACCCCGCGTGTCACGGCAAGCGCCTTCTGAATCTGTACCTCTGAATCCACGTATCCTGACAACTGCACGACGCCTCGATACGTCGCGACGCTCATCGGCAACGATCTCAGTCCTAAGTCCGCGATCCAACAGTACGTTGTGGTGTGTTGGATACTAGCCCACCATCCGGTGCTGCGCGCGCCCCTCATAAGCACCCGGCCGCGATCGATATATCGCTATATTCAAGCCGTTACGAGCCGTCTCTCGGCGCTCTGCCGAGACTGGCGCGCCATGTGCTTTAAATCAGTTAGCGGCACCGCGAGCGGTATGTCGCCAAACTTTTTATTTACTGACTTATCTTTTAGGAGAATTGCCATGACGACCCTTACGATTAATGACCTACCTGATGTCGAAGTCCTGGATCGCGTCGCCATGTCTGCCATCACGGGCGGCATGATCGACCAGCGCCTAGCCGTCTACATCCAAAACGTCTACGCATATACGCATGATTACTCTCTCGGCGCCCGCCCCGTCCCGAAATTCTGATCTCGGCGGCCAACCCGCCCTCCGCGCCGTCTACGACGGTTCGCGGGGCGGTCGTCCCGATGTGTGCTGAGTCCGTCGTCGTTATCGGTGGGCCCCGTGTGCACTGCGCACCCACGTCGATCCCCGCGTCAATCGCCGTGCTGAGCCGTAGATGGCCGTTGGACTTTGTAACCAGCCACTGAGGTTGCACTGGGCCGACGGGCGGCTCAGGGTCGCTATGCAGAGGTTTACATAGCGACCCCTATGCTCAGGTCGCAACTATGCGCAGATGATCATCCCAGCGCGGCCAGCCCCTTGAGCGGTGCGGTGGGGGCTGGCAAGCCCTATGCATAGTTATAGCGTCTGCAGGAATCGAATCAACGAGTCCGGTGCCTGATACCGGCGAATCCTGGCGTCAGGCGCTGCCAGTCGACCGAGCGCTTTCTCCTTCATCGCGAGGTCAGCTTCGACGTAGCGATGGGTTGTCATCGGGCTCTCGTGACCCAGCCACAAGGCGATTACGTTGAATGGAACGCCCGCCTGCAACAGGTGCATCGCGGTCGTATGTCTCAAGATGTGCGGTGAAATGCGCTTCTTGAGGAGGCTCGGTTGCTCGACACTTGCGCGGCTCACGGCAAGATCCAGGCGTTGCGCAACGTTAGAGCGCGACATCGCCTGCCCATCCCGGTTGGGCAACAAGGCGGCTTCGCCGCGCGTCATTGGATTCGATCGCATCCAACTGCGGATCTCGGCGACGGTGGCGTCCCAAAGGGGAATCGATCGCAGCTTTCGCCCTTTGCCGCGCAGGTGCACGCACGCTGCACCGTCGAGGACTACATCGACGACCCGTACTCCGATGATCTCGGAGACACGCGCCCCCGTGTTGTAGAGCATTGTCAGTAGCAAGTGATCGCGTTGCGAGGACCAGCTCTCGCCGGGCTGACCGAGTACGGCCACCATCTCCGCACGTGTAAGGTAATTCAGCATCGGCCGCTCGAAACGCTTCATCGGCACCGCCAGCGCGCGCTCGACGTCGTGCAACGACGCCACGTCGCGGCGGCCGGCAAACTTCAAGAACGCGCGCAGCGCGGTGAGCCGCAAGTTGCGGCTGCGAACCGAGTTCTTCCGATCCTGCTCCAGATGGTCAAGGAAGGCCAGAATCAGATCGGGTTGGATGTCAGCCAGCCGCATTGTGGTCGGCGCCTTGTTGATCTGACGACAGGCGAAGTGCAGAAACAGCAGCAAGGCATCACGGTAACAGGCTACTGTGCGGGGACTGAGCGCTCGCTGCGCGACCAGATACTCGGTAAAGAATTGCTGGACCAGCGCAGCGAACGAAGGCGGCTTCGGGGCTAGGGTCTCACGCATCTTGCACCTCCAACCTGGCCGTAAACGACTTAAAACGTCCGGCGGCCAGCGCCATCAACTCGGGCACCGCCGACAGGTACCAGTAGGTGTTGGTCACCATCGTATGTCCGACGTAGGTCGACAGCGACAGCATGGCCTGATCGATGTCCACGCCTTGGGCCTGCCACTGCACGATGCGGCGCACCACGAAGGTGTGGCGCAGGTCATGAATGCGTGGTGCATGGTGCGCTCCGCGGTTGCGCCAGCCCAACTGCTGGCTTAGGTCGCGGAAGACGCGATGCACCTGACGCTCGCCGAGTGGCAGACCTCGTCGTCGACCGCGAGTGCCGACGAAGAATGGGCCATCTTCCGCTGGCGGTCCCTCGGTCAAGTCGCGCTGCAAGCAATACCGACGCAAGGAACCCACGGTGCTTGGGTGCGCAGGAACTTGGCGCGACTTGCCGAACTTGGTTCGACGGATGGTCAGCATCCCGTTCTTGAGATCAACGTCGCAGTTGCGCAGCGATAGCGCCTCGCCGATCCGCAGCCCCGTGGCGGCGATCAGTCCGAACAGCGTTTCATAGACGGCGCCGCGGAGTCCCGGTGAAGGCCCGAGTCGGCGCGAGTGAGCAAGTAGGTCGACGATCTCTTCCTCGCGGAAGATGTGTGGCGCTTGCCGCTCGGGCAACCGTCCGAAGATCGAATCATCGGGTATCTCAGTACGCGGCTCGAACTGCTGCAGCCATCGCAGGAACGTGCGCAGCCTCTTCAGCCGTCGCGCCCAGGTCCGCGGGTCATTGCTCTCGTGGCGGTCGCTTCGGGCCCAAGCAGCCATGAGTTCCACCGTCAGGGCGCCGCGATGGCCGGCAGCGTGGACATGGCGCGCGAAGCTGCGTAGGACGTAGCCATCATCGGAGAACCCCAGTTGGCGACGCTCGACCAGAAACTGTTCGACGCGTACTTGCACAGAAGTCGGCGCGCTCATGCTGCACTCCCTGGCCAGGGCAGCGCAACCTCGACCAACTTGCGGCTATCGAGCTTGGCGTAGATCAGGGTCGAGTTCAGCGAGCGGTGACGCAGGACGTCGGCTACCTCCTTCAGCGAGGAGCCGGCGGCTAGCAAGCGATTGGCCATCGTGTGGCGCAGCAGATGTGAGCGCGTATAGGGAAGGCCGGCGCGCGCAAAGGCCTGGCGGATGGTCTTGCGGACGAGATCAGCGCCGGCGGGCTGGTCGCGCGGCGCGACATGGCGGACGAAGACGGCTCGATTGGAAGTCCTGGGACGCTCCTGTTCAAGGTAGGCCGCGATGGCTTCGCCAGTCGCGACGGGTAGCGGCAGCACGTCCTCCCGGCGCCCCTTGGTTTGGCGCAGGATAAGCGTACCGGCTTGCCAGTCGATATCGTCCAGGCTGAGACGGGCGATCTCGCCGCTGCGCAGTCCGAGATCGAGCGCACAGCGCACGATAGCGTCGGCTCGCCGCATCGAGTGGCCCCGTTGGCCGAGGGATCTGATCAACAGTTCGACCTCTCCCGCCGTCAGTGACTTGGGCAACGAGGACAGCGACCAGTTAGCAGGATAGGACACCGCGCCAATCAGTCCGTGGACCAGATCGCCGAGCGAGGCGCGGTAGCGGAAGTAACCGCGCAGCGATGCCACGACCTGCCCGGCATTCGCCGGTTTGCTATAAAGCTTCGCTTGCACGGCGAAGAAATGCCGAACGTGCACGGGCTTGATCGCGGCGATGTCGACGAGGCCCTCGCCGAAACGAGCTGTCAGCAACCGCGCGACGATGCGCAGGGCGATGCTCCGCGTCTTCGGCGCCAAGCCTCGCACATGCTCCATATACTCGCCGTAGCGGCGCAGTTCCTCGTCTACAGGTGTTGTGCTGACCGCTGGCACTTCAATCACACCATGAGCGCGCAGGACCACGAGCAGGTGCCCTAGCGCCGCCCTATGGTCACCCCGGTCATGATGTAACGTGCCGGCACACCTGCATGGTAGGAGATGCTCGTCGAGGAACTCCGCGATCAACCCTTCATCGATTCGGCGCCGCCGACAAGGCCCGGAGTCTGCCCATTGGGCGAAGTGCGTGATACACAGCAGGTAAGTAGCGACCGTCTTTACAGCGTACCGGCGTTGGCTCAGGTACTGCTTGAACGCAGCAATGTATGGCCCGATCCGCCCGTCGGCGAAACCGCTTATGTCAGTACGGCGGGAGCGGCGAACGATGTCCATGGTGATCTCCAGAAGTGGGACCACCACTGCATCACAGGTCGGAACTATGTCCAGATCCTTGCTTGCTCACCTTGCCAAAGCCTCGTCATGCACGGGTCGCCACCATCAGCGACCGATTAGCTGCGCATAGTTGCGACCTGAGCATAGGGGTCGATCAGAGACGGTCGTGGGTAGAGACCCCGAAAAGTTGGTCCAGCTTTGGCACGATCTACGCCAGCCGTTTTCATTTCAGTGCCACGGTTTTCATCATCTCTGACACACGACACCGGCCCGCCCGTTCGTTCTCCCTGTTTCCACTGTGTTGAAAATGGCGGACGGTGAAGCGCGGCGAACTAAATCTGAGACATTCCCGGAACTAAATGCGGGAAAACTCTGCGCTGCAGGCGTTTGCCATATTTAGTTCCGTTTTGTGCCTTGCCGGAACCGTCGCACTTCCAGAAGACACTCAACGTCGTCTTCGGTACCTCGTCATCGAAGCCGACCTACTGACAGAGGACTTTCGCACGGTCCAGCAATGGGCCGTTGCCAAAGGGCTATTACTTCCTTCTCCATTCTTTCCGGCCGCGTAGATCATGGCTTCGCGGGCGTAATGCACGTACTGTTGCCTCCGCGAGCAAGGCAGCACGAAGAGTCGTGCTTTCGCGCCGATATGTTCGAACCAGCCGGTTATGAAAGTCCCGCAATTCCACCGGTGGTGACGTCGGCGCAGTCCGAGGCGATAGACCGTTGGTTCAGCGACGACGTGGAATTCGCGAAGCTGCATCGCCAAACCGCGCGCACGATGATTCTTGTCGGCATGCAGGACGCCGTGCTCGTGCGTCACAACTCGCTGGTTCTGCGGCGCGCAATTCCGCATTCAGAGTTGATCGAGGTGGCTGACGGGGGGCACGCAAAGATGTACCGGGTTCCTGTGCGACTGGGGCAAAAGATCAACGCGTTCTTAAAAGGCTAAGGGTGCTCGCCTAAACTGCCATTTGGCCGGCACGAATCGTATTGAAGATTGTGCGTTACAAAACCCGCCTGATAGGGCGCAGGCCCGTACGCCAGGCTCGACCTGCAACCGCTTACCCAGTCGGGACACCCAGCCAAGCTGCAAGAATTTATTCACTCTCCAAGAGGGCAAGAATGAAACCCACAATCGGTTATGTCGCTTTAAGCGTGACGCTCGCCGGATGCAGCACCGGAAACATTACAATCCAGCAGCCATTCAGTCCGTCGAACGGACCTTCGTTGATTTCAGCGGGCGTTTATGAAGGCGCGTTTTCCACTGGTGGCATGGCAACGTTATTAATGCTTTATGACGGCACTGCCATCCTGTTCCACTCGGCCGCTAAAGGCACCGGCGTTCCTGTGCAAGGTGTGGTGGTGGTCGCGAACGGGTCTCAATCGGCCGCCGGCATTTACGAAAGCGGGCGGGCTTTCGATTTCACGCTAGACCGCGTCGGGGTTTTGCCCGTAACCCTGAGGGTCGACTTCTCGCAGGCGCCCGCTATTTCGGGGACCGTTCAGCACGATGCGGACATCACCATCATGTTCAACGCTCAAGCCAATCAGATGCTTGGCCAGACGCCCGCGCTTTCCACAATCGCAGGACTATACAGCGGACGGGCGTCGTCCCTGGGCGGCAGCGCAAGCGGCCAGATCACGGTTACCGCCAACGGATATCTGGCGGGCACGACCCAGGCGGGTTGCGTATTCAAAGGAACTGTCGCACCGCACGCAGGACTGAACGCGTACGATGTTATCGTCACGTTCGGCCCGTCGCCCTGCCTGTCGCCGATGGATACCGTGTCAGGAAACGCGGTACTTAATGGAGGGCGACTGCTGGCGGCACTGCCGAAGATCGACGGATCGGACGTGTTCGTCTTCGACGGTAAGAACTAGCGGGCGATCGGGCGCCATGCTCCGGGGAGCCTTGCATGGCGCAGCGAATGCGGCCCTAGAAATAACGCCGCGCGAAGCCTGTCTACTTAGCGTGAATGCATCTAGGGGTGCCCTCAGGATTCGGACTTTTTCGTACGATAGCCGCAGTGCACAGTCCAAGCAGAGGAAAAGGCCGAGAACGTGCCGGAGAGGTTACGAGCGAATGACGCTGTCCTCCGTAACGCGCCGCAAGGTTCGTCGGATGTCGACCGGCAGCAACGGGTCGAAGAGCGACCGCTTCACCGGGCGCGCACTCGATCTCCCTTCACTGGAGCGGAGATTGACATGGAAACGCTTAATTCCTCTGACGGTCGTCGAGTGCCGTGGAACAAAGGGAGGCTGATTGGGCAGAAGCCTCCGTTGAAGCTCCGTGAGATCTGGGCGATTCGAACAAGACTTCAGATGTCATCCAACGTTCGCGAGTTGGCGCCTTTCAACTTGGCGATCGATAGCAAGCTTCGGGCGTGCGATCTGACGCGACTGCAGGTACAGGGCGTCTGCATGGGAAGCCACGTGGTCTCACGAGCGACGTTCATGCAGCAAAAAACGCGACGACCAGTGCAGTTCGAAATCACGGAGCAAACTCGGCAGAGCGTGGAAGCATGGATATCGTCGCGAGGACTGAAGCCCGCCGACTATCTGTTCCCAAGCCGGTTGCATGCGTCAGCGCACGTGTCGACACGCCAGTACGCCCGCATCGTTCATCGTTGGGTCGCTTCGATTGGACTGGATGACGCAGCGTACGGCACTCACACGATGCGCCGTACGAAGCCATCGTTGATCTATCGGCGAACCAAGAATCTGCGCGCGGTCCACTTGCTCTTGGGCCATACGAAGCTCGAAAGTACAGTGCGGTACCTCGGGATCGAGGTAGACGACGCGCTCGAGATGGCTCAGCAAACCGAAGTCTAATGGCTGATGGCCGGCGAGCGGGCGCTTGCCGGCCAGGAAGCGTCGTTCGGACGTACCATCAGTCTGACACTCAGACGTCGGCTCAGCTCAAGAACCGGTCATGCGCGACCGCCTGAACGGGTCTGCACGCTACGAACGCGCGGCATTGATGGGCTGGAGAGCGTGAAGGAAACCGAACTTCCTGCCGTCCTGCCGAAGCCGCTCGAGTTCGGCCTGCGAGAGCCGGTCTCGATCGCCCTTCGCATGTCCGACGAGCGCGCGTGCGCGTGCGCGTGCAACGAAAAACGTCGAGAACGGTGATGGCTCACGGCGTGCGTAATCTTCGAGGGCCGCGGCATGATGCACGGCCCGATCCCAAAGTCCCCGGTCGATGCATGCGTCGATCGCATCACGTCGAAAGAGAAAGTGGTTGTGACTCACCGCCCCGTCGCCGAGCAAGGCTTCTCCTTCCGCGAGCGCGCTTTCGAAGATGCACGCGTCATCTGTCGCGTGGGCAAGGACGCCGAGATAGCTCGCTCCCAGATAGGCCATGCCGGTTTCGCGACTGATCGCGAGCGCCTGTCCGATGTCATCGAGCGCGTCGCGCCGACGACCGGCGACGCGATGCAATTCCGCTCGAAGCGCGAGCGCCTCGCCTTCGAATCGCCTCGATTTCAGCTCGCGCGCGCATTGCAGCGCCGGGCCGACATGCTCCCACGCGCGATCCCACTGCGCGAGATCGTGCAGACAGTGCCACGCGGCGTGATGTGCAACGGCAAGCGCGCGGAGATGTCCCACTTTCTCTGCTGCGGCGACACTGGCGAGCGCGGCATTGAGGCCCGTCTCCGCATTGCCAGCGAACCACGCCGTGATAGCGCGCATTGGCAGATTGGCGACCTCGATTCGTCCGAAGCCGTGACGTCGGCACAGTTCGATGCAGCGGCTGAAGGCGTCGAGTGCGCTGATCATCCGGCCGCGCATGTACTCGCCGTCGCCGAGTCCGCCCAGCGCGGCCGCTTCTTGTTCCGGGTCGCCCGCTGCGCGGGCGAGAGCGAGGCTATGTTCGTGCTCGCGCACGCAGCCGTCGCTATCGCCGCGAGGGAAGCACAAATTGCCGCGCAGGAAGTGAATGCGCGCCTCTTCGCGCAGCAGGCCTTGGGCAGCGGCGGCTGCGGCGGCGCAATCGAGATCGGTCCAGGCGCCGTCGAGATCATCGATGACCCGCTTCACGGTGGCGCGCCCGATCCATGCGCGGCAACGCTCGTCGTCAGTTGCGGCAAGCACGAGGGCGGTTTCGAATGCGGCGAGCGCCGTCGTCATGTCATTCACGTCATGCAGGATCGTGCCGCGTAGGCATTCGAGCGCGACGCGGTCGCTGTGCGTATCTGCGAGCGCCAGCCCGCGTTCGACCAGCCGGAGCGCGGATTCA
The DNA here is from genome assembly GCF_046027215.1 of Paraburkholderia fungorum. Taxonomy (GTDB): domain Bacteria; phylum Pseudomonadota; class Gammaproteobacteria; order Burkholderiales; family Burkholderiaceae; genus Paraburkholderia; species Paraburkholderia fungorum_D. The sequence goes on from NZ_JAQQEN010000002.1 coordinate 1,163,318, forward strand.
TGGCGATAGAGCGACGCCTGTGCGCGCGCCGCGCCGCAGTAAGCGCGCGCGGCCTCGCGGTCTTCCGCGCGATCGAGATGTTCGGCCCGCAGAACGGCGTCGCGCTCGCCGTACCACTGTGCGGCGCGGCGATGCAATTCACGGCGACGGCTTTTCAGCAGGCCGTCGTAAATGGCTTCGCGAATGAGTGCGTGATGGAAGATGAAGCCGGTGCCCTGACGTCGCAACAGAAGGCACGTCACGAGCGGTTCCAGCGCCGCGCCGGTGCCGTCGAGAAGATGATCGACCGCGTCCTTCTCGAAGAACTGGCCCAGCACCGAAGCCACCTGCGCCATGGCCTTGTCCTCGGGATGAAGTCGGTCCAGCCGCGCCTGCACGAGACTGCGCACCGAACCCGGCACGCCGATTCCCGCGCTCTCCTCCGCATTGTTGAGCAACTGTTCGAGGAACAGCGGGTTGCCCGCGGCGCGTGCGATGCAGCGCTTCGCGAGGTCCGCTTCCGCGCCGGGAAACGATTCGGCCATGGCATTCGCTTCGCCGGCGCTCAGCGGACCGAGATCGATGAGCGTGCATTGCACGCCGGCGGCTGCTCGCCACGATTCGTCGACCGAATCGTCCGACGTCCGCGTGGTCAACACGAGCACGGCCGGACACTCCGCCACCGTGGCGCAAAGCGCGGCGAGGTCGCGAAGCGTCTGTCCATCCGACCAATGCACATCTTCGAGGGACAGTACCCGTGCATGCTGGCGGCTCGCGCGTTGCACGAACCGGGTCAGGACGTTTCGTCGGCTGCGAACGCGCATCGCGTTGTCCATGGCCTCGTAGACCGTGCGGTCCTCGAGCGTCAGCGGTATATCGACCAGATCCTTCAGAAAGAGCGCGTCGCCGGCATCGATCAGACCGCCGGAGATGGCCCGCTGAATGCCGGTCATACATGCGTTCACGTCGGCCGAGTCGTCGAGGGACAGGAGACCGCGCACGAGAGACTGGACCGCGCCCCGTCCGACTGCCGCGCCGAAATCGAGCACGAGGCCGCCATGACATACGAATCCCGAATCCCGCGCCTCGCGTCCGAATTCCGTAACGAGGCGCGTTTTGCCGATCCCGGCCTCGCCGCGTAGCACGACCGTGCGTCCGCGCCCGGTCTCGCGGCACGCTTCAAGCACTGTCCGAAACCGCCGCAACTCGTCGCGACGTCCGACGAACGCCCGGTCCAGCTTAGCGCGCCGAAAACCGGCAATGCACCACGCCGAAACTGGCTGTGTGAAGCCCTTGACGCAAAGCGCGCCGCGTTCGACGCAGTCGAGGCGAAGAGCCAGCGGACGCCGCACGGCTTCCGATATCAGGATCTCTCCCAGCCCGGCCGCGTCCGTAAGACGCGAGGCCAGATTGACCGTATCGCCTGTGACGGTGTACGCCCGATGCGTCGCGCTGCCGGTGCCGCTTGCGACGACCTCGCCACCCGCAATGCCAATGTGCACGGCGACCGGCCGTTCCAGGTCGCGGGACAGGTTGGGCATCGCGTCGCTGATCGCGAGCGCTACCCGCACGGCGCGCTCGAAATCGTTTCCATGGGAGACCGGCGCCCCGAACACCGCCATGATGGCGTCGCCGACATGCTTGTCGATGTGCCCGCCGTGCTGCTCGACGATACGATCGGCGTGCTCGAAGTATCGATCGAGTAAAGCGACGATTTCTTCCGGATCGGCTTCGCGGCTCATTTCGGTGAAGCCACACAGATCGGCGAAGAGCACGGCGACTTGCCGTCGTTCTCCTTCTGCTTCGCCTGGCTTCACCGCCGCTTGACGGGGCTCGGTTCGCGCCCGCAGTTCAGCCAGCGCGTCGAGCAGCTTGCGGCGATGCCCGACCGAGGTAACGCCGAGTTCCTTCAGATCGTCCACGGTCAGATTGCACAGCACGTCCACATCGATGGCGTTCTCGCGGAACGCCGGTTCGTACCGTTCCATTCCAAGGCTGCGCAGCCAGGCGGTGACGTCCACGATCTCTCCTGAGCGGAAGACATCCGAAGCCGTTCAAATATAGCACTCGGGGGAATTCATCACGCGCCGCCTGCCTTGGCTTCTGGTGGCACAATATCCGCAATGTCTGGACCGTTGCCGTCGGGACGCCGACTCGAATGACCGGACCACTCAGATGTTGTTGAAAAAGTCGCTGGGCGTCTCTCCCATAAGGTTAGAGGGTAGCCGCGCCCCCTCCCGGAAACGCGGCCCCCGAAGAACCGTACGTGCGAGTTTCCCCGCATACGGCTCGCGCACGGCATTAAGCATCATGTCGATGCCGGTTGCGGTTTGTGCACACACAACCTTCGCAAACGTCACATCGTCGATTCATTTCGTCGCCGGGACAAGGGTGCTGAACCGTAGCCCGACCGGTCTCTCACAAGCTTCCCTTTGGTGAATCTCTGACGTGGGCCAACGACAGCCGCACCACGCGCACGTCAGCACCCTTTCAGGTCGGGGCAAATCTCGAACCCCTATGTCACCCGTTACAGGCAACCCTTCGCTTCTTGCGCGTTCTCACTCCCGCTTCCCCAACAGTGTTCCTCACGGTCCACCTGCCTCCGCTCCATTGAACCAGAGCGAGCGCGGGAAATCGGGGTTCCCGCGTTCCCATCCCTGCCGACCCGAGCACTTCCGGGCCTGTCCGTTTAGCACCTGTCTATTCCCCGATGGCCTCGTGACGACGTGCACCCACTTGAAAAAGATGCAACCGGCCATTTACCATTTTGGTCAGAGCCTCTCAGCAGCTTTGGCTCTTCGAAGATAACGAGGATTCCATCGACAGTTCACGTACGTTGTGCATGCGGAACTTGCCTGGCCCCCACACCGCACGGCTGCTGGCAGTGTCGATCCCTGCCCGGTCGCCCGGGTGAATCGCCCATAGGGAGGGTACGTTGTCCCCGGAGCTTCGAACCCGACCGTTACCGGTCGAGCACGTCCAGGTAGGCAACTGCTGGTCGTACAGCAGGTCACGGCTTCAATCTCAGATGTTCAGATTGTTGAATGTGACAAGGCAGAGAAGAGCTTTGCCATCCACTACGTTGCCGATTTACGTCCGGCGGACGGCGACACGCGTCGCACTTCAGGGGTCTTCTTACCCTTAACCGACGTTCGGCAGCGGTTTATAGGCCGATCTAAGAAGTCGATTTTTTCGCGAGCGGATTGCAAACGCCGTGCAGCGACTTTTTTAACAGCATCGGAGTACAGCGGTCATTCACAGCTTCGAGCTAGACGGTAAGTTTCCGGCCATTGCTGCCGGTTGCGGACAAGTCCTGATGCCTAGCCATCGTCAGCTTCGGAAGCTGCGCATCCGATGCACAGCTATCAATGCCGCCCAATACAACCTGCTTTGCGCGATATCGCGCCTTGATGTTCCGACCCAGAGCGATCTGTCGGCGCTTGGCCATACGCTGAAGCCACTTATTCGCGATGGCGTCGTTGAAAGCCGAAAGGACGATGAGGATGCCCGCAAGCGCCGCATTGCCCTGACTGAAGCGGGCGAGACAAAGCTCCACGACGCTGAAGCGCTCTGGAAGCTGGCACAACGTCGTTTCGCTTCGCTGCTGGGTCGGACTGTCAGCAAAGAACTCCGGGAATTGCTTGATCAGATCGCTTCTCCCGATTTTGCAGAGCAGCTTTCGTCCTGAACCGTACCGTCGCATCCGCGCCGTGAATCAGACGTGTGCGCATCGCGGCATCGCCGCTGCCTGCGCACCTCGCCCTCACCTTTCGAGTCCTTCCGTTCGTTTCAAACGCTTTTTAAGTTTTTCATCATGAAGCGATGGCTTGCGCTCGATTATCCGATCACACCGTGACGATGTTCGTGGTGACCTCGATGTTGCCGCGCACAGACTTCGAGTACGGGCAGATCTGATGGGCCGCGTGCGCGATTTTCTCGACGACGTCCTTAGCCAGACCCGGCACGCGAACGGTGAACTCGGCGCCGAGCAACCACGCGGTACCGGTCTGCCCAATGTTGACCTTGACGTCCACGGAATAGTCGGGCGGCAGCGTGACCTTCTTCATCGAGGCCGCAATCCCGAACACGGTGGTGTAACAGGCTGACCACGCGCCCGCAAACAACTGCTCGGCTGTCGGGTGCGGCTCGGTGGCGATGAACTCCAGGCTTTCAACGCCGGGCGCTGTCAGCTTGAGGTCGAACACACCAAACTCGCCGCGCTGGAGATTGGGGTCACGATTGACCGTGGCGTGGGTGTTGCCTGAGGCGAGGACTTTTTCGATCTTTTCCATGATGGATTCCTTCGTAAATAAGGGTGTTAAATGCATTTAAAGCGCGTGAGATTCAATCGTATGCGTCATATGGTGGGCGAAGATGCCCTCACACCGTGACTACGTTCAGGCCGACCTCGATGTTGCCGTGCACGGCCTTCGAGTACGGGCAGAGCTGATGGGCCAGGTGCGCGAGTGCCTCGACGACTTCCGTTGCCAGACCCGGCGCGCGGATGGTGAACTGGGCGCCAAGGGAATGCCCGGCGCCGACCGACCCAATGCTGACCTGGATGTCCACGGAATAGTCGGACGGCAGCGTGACCTTCTTCATCGAGGCCGCAATCTCGAACGCGCTGATGTAACAGGCCGACCACGCGCCCGAGAACAACTGCTCGGCTCTCGGGTGCAGTCCGGTGCCGATGAACTCGCGGTTTTCACTGCCCGACGCCGACAGCTTGAGGTCGAGGGCACCGTACTCACCGCGCGGGACGTTGGGGTCGCGATTAACCGTGGCGTGGCTGTTGCCTGAGTGGAGGAGTTGTTCGATCTTGCTCATTTGAGATTCCTTCGATGTGTGGGTAGGAGCCCAGACTTTAATTCGCGGCGTGACGTTCGCCGAGTCCTGAATGGCTCAAGGGCGTGCTCAAAAGGATCAATCTGTGACGGGTGGCGTCATTTCGTGACGCTTTGCCAAAGGGGCAACAGGTGCTGTTTTGCAGGAGCCGAAAATCCACTGGCACCTGATCCGAGGCGAACGGTAGGCGAGAGCCGCAGCGGAAAGCGGCAACTAACCAACGTAAGACAACCCGTGTTAGCAGCAATTTATAGCGTTTTATTAGCACGTTCTTCGGGTGCGACCTACCATTGCAAGGTGGTCAGGCAGACCCGGCATCCTTGCCGATGGAGGAGAACATGACCGAAGCCGACAACAGCGCCATCGCCGAAGCGTTGTTCGCCTAGCGGACCGGAGGTCGTCATGGCTTACGCTCCAATCCTCACCGAATCTCAACTCGAACGTGTGCGCGTCTTCACGAAGCCGCGACAGGTGGCGGCAGGCGTTGTCCTCTATAACCCCAATGACGACACCCCGCCGGTATACGTGGTGATCGAGGGCAAGATCAGGATTGTCTCGCTGGCTGGCGGCGTCGAAGATACGGTGACGACTTATGACCCGGGTCAGTTTTCGGGCGAATTGCTGATGATTGCAGGCAGGCGCTCCATCTACCGGTGTCAGGCCGTCGAAGCATCGCACCTGCTGGAGTTGAGCGCGGAAAACCTGCGAACCCTGATCAGCAAGGACGCGGAGTTGAGCGAAATCTTCATGAGGACGTTCCTGGCGCGGCGCCTTTCCATGGTTAGTCATGGACGTACCAATGTGCTCATGCTCGGCTCGCGCTATTCGGCGCAAACGCTTGCTCTACGAGAATTTCTGACGCGCGACGGACACCCGTTCGCTTATGTGGATCTCGACACCGACAGCAGTGCCCAGGAATTGCTCGACCGCTTCGGGGTATGCAGCGACGACGTCCCTATCGTCATTTGCAACGGGGACCAGATACTCAGAAACCCATCGACGCGGGAAGTGGCACAAACGTTGGGCTTCAACTCGAATATCGACGAGTTACAGGTGCGCGACATCGTCATTGTCGGCGCGGGTCCCGCAGGACTGGCCGCGGCAGTGTATGCGGCATCCGAAGGCCTCGATGTGCTGGTCATCGAACGCGCAGCGCCCGGCGGACAGGCCGGCTCCAGTTCACGCAGCGCGCGCAACGATACGGTGAGCCCACAAGACTTGCGTTGAGGATGTAGGGCGTCTCCTGCCCGCAATGCCGGCATTTCGTCTCAAGCTTCTGTCGGTGAGCGGGACACCGGTTTTCACTGAACATCTGGTACGTCACGCTGTGATGACCACAATGGGTCCGGCCTGAGAGCCACCGCTTCACCTGTTTCGAAATCAATTCGGTCTGCACCTGTGCCAGCAGCGACCGTCTTTCCGCGAGAGTCAGGCCCAGTTCGGCAAGACTACGGTCCGGTCGCTCAACGACGGCCAGAACTCGGTCGCCCTCCTCGACCGTGTCGCCGTCGACCAACCTTGCTTCGATGATTAATCGCATGGCTTGCTCCCACCGTTGCGCGATCGATCAGCCTACTCCAAACGAAACCGGAGCCGCTGCCGGAAGTACACGCGGCCCTCTTTACGAGCCTCCCCAACTTTTTCCTGGAACCTGTCCGCTCGCTGAGTCGGCTAGCCCTCGCAATGCAAAGGTCAGCGCATCAGCGCATCAGCGCGTCAGCGCGTCAGCGCGTCAGCGCTGAAACCGGCAACCTGCTTGTAACGCAACTGCCACTGTTTGCGTTCTTCGCGCGAAATCACTTCGTCGATATCGTCGAACGGTTTGCCGCCGGTTCGTTCGTCGACCACCAGCAGGATCGCGTCCGGCGCAATTTCCCTGTTCGCGAGCACGACGTCCGAGGTCGCCTTCAGCCGGCGTCGTTCGTATTCAACCAATGCTTGTGGCCAGTCGTTCGAGTCGGTGAGGAGGCCCGCGAGCGTCGTCGCATCGATGATCGCCTGCGCTGCCCCGTTCGAACCGCGCGGCATCATCGGATGCGCCGCGTCGCCGAGCAGGGTGACGCGCCCCCTCGTCCAGAAGGACAGCGGATCCTGATCGACCATTGGATACTCGTATACCGCGTCTGCTGCCCGGAGCATCGCCGGAACGTCGAGCCAGTCGAACCGGCAATGCTCGAACAGATGCACGAAATCTTCGAGACGGCCCGCACGATTCCAGTCCCGTTGCTGTTCCTCGGGCCGGGCGAATTCGATCACCCAGTTCATCAGTTGATGCCCCTCGCTGTCGATGTCGTCGCGAATGGGGTAAGTAATCAGCTTTCCGGTACGGAACGTGCCGATATAACACATGCTGGCGCCGGACTGGAACGGCTTCCAGCGCGTGACCCCGCGCCATTGCGTCGAGCCTTGATAGCGCGGCGTCGCTTCCTTTGGATGAAATTGCTTGCGAACCACCGAGTGCACACCGTCGCAGGCAATCAGCACTTTTCCGGACACGTCCGGCAAGCGCCTGCTGTCCACCGCGTCCTCGAAGTGCGCGGTGACCCCGTCGGCATTCTGATCGAAGCCGATGCATCGTTGACCCAGGACTACGGCGTCCGCCCCAAGACGTTCGCACACCGCGTCGTAGAGCGTCATGTGCAGATCGCCGCGATGAATTGACACCTGCGGCCAGTCGAGTCCGGCGAATTGCCCACGGGGCTCGTGGTCGACCAGTTGTCCGTGGTTCGTGTAGAAACTATATTCGCGCGTGAGAATGCCTTTTGCGCAAAGCGCCTCCTTCAGACCGAGCGAATCCATTTCGCGCATCGCATGCGGCAGCAGATTGAGGCCAACGCCGAGCGGTTTGAGTTGCGGGACCGCTTCAAAGACCCGGCACCGCACACCTGCCTTGTGCAACGCGATGGCGAGCGTCAAGCCGCCGATCCCGCCACCCACGATGATTACCTCTTCCATCCTGTTGTTCATACATCACTCCACTTGATCGTTAATCGCGCGCCGGCACTGCTCGTGTCGACGAGGCAGGCCAGACGTGCGGGGTCATACGGACATGCTGTGTACCGCAGATGGATGCGTCGTCGCGACGCCGCTTCGCCGTGCGATGCGATAAGGCTGACTGCTGCCGCGCCACAATCGGCCGCGGTTCAATGTCCAACCGCCTCGGCAACCGGTGCGCGCGCCGTCCTGCGCCACATGTTGTGAATGGTCAGCGCGGAAATGACGACCGGCAGACCGGCCAGGACGAAAATCAATGGCGTCGAGAAGCCCCGCGCCAGCATCAGGCCGCCCACCAGCGGACCGCCGATCGAAGCGAGCCGCCCCGCCCCGAGTGCCCAACTGATGCCCGTAGAGCGCATCGAAGTCGGATAGAACGCCGTGAGCATCCCGTCGGCGCCGCCTTGTCCGCCGTTCACGAAGAGACCGATCATGAACGCCGCGGCGTACATTGCACCGACGTTTCCCATCGCGAATCCCATCGAAGCCACCGCCGCCGCGCCGGCAAGATGCACGGGTACGAGAATCGAAAAACTACCCAACCGGTCGACGATCTGTCCGATCAATACCGAGCCGATCGTCGCGCCGATCAACATCGCCGACGTGACATGGCTGGGTACTGCGCCGTCGAGGCCCGAACGCAGGATCAACGACGGCAACCAGACGCCGAGGAACGTGATCTCGAGCAGGTTCATCGCCATGATCAGCCACAGTGAAACGGTGCCGAGCGCACGCCCTTTTTCAAACAAACGTCCGACCGGATTGCGTGCAAGCCCTTCTTCCTGTACATAGAAGATCGCGGCCGGCGGCGCCTTCCATTGCGGATTGATCTTTGTTAGCAGCACCCGGATACGAGCTTGCGACGCCGCTGTATTGCGCAGCGCAAGCATCCGGATCGACTCCGGCAGTAGCCCAATCAACAGCAGCGCAACGACGCACGGCGCAACACCGCCCACGATATAAAGCGAGCGCCATCCGTAGTGCGGCAACAGTTGCGCCGAGACGAAGCCTGCCAGGGCCGCCCCGAACGGGACCGCGCAGATCAGCACGACCACGACGGTCGAACGCGTACGTTTCGGTGCAAGTTCGGCGCACAGCGCAATAGCGTTCGGCACCGCGGCGCCGAGTCCGAGGCCAGTCAGCACGCGCCAGAAAAAGAACTGCCCGGCGTCAGTTGCGGTGCAACTCAACAACGTAAAAAGGCCAAACGCCGCGGTCGATCCAATCACGAGCCAACGACGGCCGATGCGATCGGCCAGCGGCCCCCCAATCACCCCCGCGACGCTGGCAAGGACGCTCGCCGTGAAGAGATAGGACAGCTGTTGCGGACTCAGTTGCCATTCGGCCTTGATCGCCGGGGCAACGAAGCCAAGCGAGAACTGGTCAAACCCGTCGAGCAGCGTGACCAGCATGCATAGCGCGATGATCACAATCTGCCACGATCTCACTCCCCACGCGTCGATCAATCCGCCGACGTCCACCTTTTCCGAATTCATCTTGTCTCCTCCATTTAAACCGTTGTCAGATCTTGACGCTGTCCAGCGTGGTCGCGGCAAACAGATCGGCTGGCGTCATGCGGCGCGCCGAAAGCCCCTGTTCATGGTGATAGCGCGTGAACGCGTCGAGTGTTCCCTCGTTGCCCGCGACACCATACGACCACCAGTTCTCGCCCATCCGGGCGACCGTATCCTCGTATTCGCCGACGAGCCACGGCAGCATGACCTTCAGCGCGGCCTGCTGCCGCAGCTCGCCTTGTGCAATCTGCTTCGCCTGCGCAAACGCCTTGTAAACACTGGACGGAAGCCAAGGGTACTGCTCGACGAGCGACTCGCGTATGCCGACCACATGCATGATCGGGAAGACCCCCGTATCCGCATAATAGTCACGCTCCACGGCGGCGAAGTTCGGGAACAGCCGTCCGATATTCGGCTCACGATTGACGAAGCACTTGGGCTCGCGTGGCGCGATGAACGCATGGATGCGTCCATCGCGCAGCCACTCGGTGAGCGTTTGCGTATCGGGAATGCGCTTCACATGGATGTCTGCCGGTGCGGTAAAGGACACTTTCTCGTGGCGTCCGGGATCGTCAACGCCGCCGGTCCACCATTCGATTGCCTCCGCTGGCACGCCGTACTGATCCTGCAGCAGGCCGCGCTGCCAGACGCCTGCCGTCAACTGATATTCCGGTGTGCCGACCGGCCGGCCAGCGAGATCCTCGGGACGTTCGATACCGAGGTCGGTTCGCACGTAGATGCCCGAATGGCGAAACGACCTCGAGAGAAAAATCGGAATAGCAACATACGGACACGTGCCGCGCGAGCGCAGCATCGTGTAGCTGCTGAACGACAGCTCCGCGACATCGAACTCGGCTCCGTTCAAGGCACGGAAGAACGTTTCTTCCACCGGCAGATTCAGTAGGTTGGCGTCGCAGCCTTCGATCGCGACGCGACCGTCGAACAGCGCCCGGGTTCGGTCGTAATCCCAGCATGCGACCGTAAGCGGAACTTTCATGTCTGATCCTTCTAGATGACGGGTAGGCTAAAACTTATGACGAATGCCGGCCACAATCGCTGTCTGGTTACTATTGCTCGACGGCGAGAAGAGATAGATGTCCGCCTTGGCACCGGCCGCTTTCTGATAGTTGCCGAACACGTACACGTCGGTACGCTTCGACAGGAAGTAATCGATGCACAACTGACCCATGTTCCAGTGCGGCGCATGGTCAAAGCCACCGTAGTTGCCGCTCGTATAGATGTAAGCGGCCGATAGCATCAACGCCGGCGTGAAGAAATACGATGCGTTGACGTCAACGTTATCCAGATGCAGGCTGGTGCGGTCCAGATAGTCGTAGCGCACGTCCGTCACCATGGCTGCCATGCGCAACGCCCCCGCCGTGTACTGGCCACCTGCGCCGAATTCCCGTTGCCGCCGCACGCCAACGTTTGGATTCAGCGGACTCGAATGGAACAGCACGAATGGCGCGCCGGCGTAGTCGTCGGTGACAGCCCCGTTTGCGTTGCCCCCAATACCGGGGTTGTCGGTGTTGAGAAACACAGCAGCGAGTTTCAGACCGCCGTTTTCATAGGCAGCACCCGCGCTGACCGAGCGGTTCATCGCCCACTGGCCAGCCGCATTGCTCATCGCATACATCACCTCGCCGCGCAGTCCCGCAAAAATCGGCGTCTGATACTTCAGCGCGTTGTTGTAGCGATAGCTGCCGAATACGTTATCGTTGTCGCCGATGTGCGCGCCGAGCCCTTCCGCAGCCACGGGCGCCTCGAAGCCGGTCAGATAATCGAACGGCACATCGTACTGACGTCCGGCCGTCAGGGCTCCCCATGTGGCGCTGCTCAATCCGACGTAAGCCTGGCGGCCGAACATGCGACCGCCCTGCTGAAACTTGCCGTTCGTGATGTCGAAGCCATTTTCCAGCGTGAAGATGGCGCGCAGGCCGCCACCCAGATCTTCCGCACCGCGCAAGCCGAAGCGGTTGTTTTGCATCGTGCCGGGAATAAGCTTCACGTTCGACTTGCCGCCTTCGTTGCTGACGTATCCGATCCCTTCCGAAAGAAGCCCATACAACGTTACCGTGCTTTGTGCGTGAGCTGCCGGCGCATGCGTCCCGAGCATTGTCACCGCTGCGATGCAGCCTGTTGCGAGGCGCAAGCCTCCCTGCGTTTTCGTCGTTCGCATCAAAGTCTCCAAGATTGTTTTATCGCCGTCGTTGCGGCTTTTGCTGCATGTTTGGGAAAGAGAGGCGCTGCGGTTATTCGGTCTGTTCGATCAGCAGATGCAGTTTCGCGAGCAGGTCCCGGTCGGTCATGATGAAAAGGCGGGCGTTGTTGCCGGCGGAGTGGGACTGATGGGTAGTCCAGTGCCAATGGGGAATCGTAAAGACGTCGTTCTTGCTCCACTCGATCGTGGTGCTACCGATCGTCGAGCGTCCTTCACCTTCGGCCACGAGGCAAATAGCGTTCGAGGTGCTGCGTGACGCGCGCGTCTGCGCGTGCCAGGCGAGTTCGAGCACGTAGCAGTCGAGGGTCGGCATGATTGCACCGCCGGTCAGGGGATTCACATAGCGCATCCGCTTCGAGCCGTCCGGCGCCGGTGGCATCGCGGCTAACGCATTCAGCGTGTGTTCTCCCGAGTATCGATAGAGCGGCGAGAAAGGCACCGGCGCACGCGGCGGATCGGGCACGAAGCCACCAGCCAGCAACGACGCGTCCGGGAGCGCCGACGCGTCCTTCGAGTAGCTCAAACCGTCCGGCGCCTCCTCGAAGAAAAATCCGTCGAGATACTGTACGAGCGGCACGTCGAGGCCGTCGAACCAGACGATGCGTTCATCCGTGTCGTTCACATGCTCATGCCAGCACCACGCGGGGTTCGTGATCAGGTCACCCGGCGCCATCGGACACTCCTGCCCGTTGACGAACGTCGCGCCACCTTTGCTCGCCATGATGAAGCGCAGCGCCGACGCACTATGGCGATGCGGACGCGCGGACTCGCCGGCCTCAAGAATCTGAATGCCGGCTTGCAGATTGGTGGTCGTCACTACTCTGGGCGCGAAGGCGGGATTGGCGAACAGCACCACTCGGCGCTCCGCGGTTTCGAGCGACACTTCGCGCGCCGCAGTGTCGACCAGGCCGGCGAGATCGGCCCATGACCAGTGCATTGGCTTGTCAGCACAGCGCGGCTCACGGCTCGCGATTTTCATGTACAGCTCCCACAACGGGGCCGTGTCGAGTTCGTCCATTCGCGTGAGCAACTTGCCGTATTCGTTCATGATCAGTCTCCGATATTGGCGTGCCGACTAGATCGCATTGACCGACACGCGCATCGCGCCGATGCCGGCGATCCGGGCCTCGATCGTGTCGCCGGCGACTACCGGTCCAACACCGGCCGGAGTCCCGGTCAGAATGATGTCGCCGGGATGAAGCGTGTAGAAGCGTGACGCCATTTCGATGAGGCCCGGGACGTCCACGATCAGGTTTCGGGTGTTGTCCTTCTGACGCAGCTCGCCATTCACGGTCAGTTCGATATCGAGCCGGGACGGATCGCTCAACTCGTCGGCGGTAACCAGCCACGGGCCCACCACGGCAAAACTGTCCACCGACTTGCGAAATGACCGTTCTTCCGGACCCCGAACGGTCATGTCCAACCCGATTGCATAGCCCGCGACGTGCGACAACGCACGCTCGCGGCTCACGCGATTCGCCGCTTGACCGATCACGACGGCCAGTTCCAGCTCGTGATCGTTGCGCCGGTCGAGATGGCGCAGCCGCACGCCTTCCGTCGGCCCAACAAGAGCGCTAGCAGACTTGAGGAAAAGTCCGGCCTCCTGGATCTTGTTCAGGTGCTGATAGAAATTGACCGGATCGGCATCGGCCTCGTTCTTGTGGTCGAGATAGTTGACAGGCGCGCAGACGATCTTGCTCGGCGTGGCAACCGGCGCGTAAAAGTCGACCGATGTGACCAACTGCGTAGTCGCGTCTGGCCGCACATCGCGAATCGCCTGCAGCACCAGGTCCCAATGTCTGAATAGCGCATCACCGAACGGCTGCGGCCAGCGTTCTTGCGGCAACGCATCGAGCGCGGCAGTCACGTCGAATACAAGATCGTCTTCGACGACGCCGAGACGGTTCTGGTTGAAACGGCACAAACGCATTGCATGCTCCTCCGTTGGTATGACATGAGCCGTGGCTTGCGCCGCTCACTGATCTCTCATATAGTACGTACACAGATTATCACAGTACTTTTCATTGTCAAGGCGGAACGTGGCGACAGCCTGAATGCAGTGGCCGCTGAAGAATTGGACTGAAGGAAACGGTGCTGAAATGGAGAGACGCTCCCTCGCCTGCCGTTCAAGGAGCCCCGTAACGACAATCGACCAACCGTCCCCGGCGCGTCAACGCCGGATGAGTGAGCGTGGCAGGGCACTCGTCAGCGACGAGGTTCTGTGACACGATATTAAAGAGGAGACTGAAGAGATGACTATCCGGATCGCCGCGCTAGGTGTGAGCCACTGGCACTCCATTTATGACGCGGCCTACTTACGGCACCTTGCGCGGATGCCTGACGTCGAACTGATTGGCGTTCAGGACAGCAACCCGGCCGTCGCTGCGCAGCGCGCCGCGGAAGTGGGTCGGCCGGCCGTGTTTGCGAGCGCCGCCCGGATGCTCGATACGCTGCGCCCCGATTTCGTGGTGGCACTGGGACGGCACGACACCATGGCGGGGGTTGCACACGATCTGCTCGAACGGCGACTGCCGTTCATGATGGAAAAGCCAATGGGATTGAATGCGAAGGAAGTCGCGACAATCGCCAAAAGAGTTCGCGCACAAGGTGCGTATGTTGCAGTCCCGATGCCCCAGCGTGACTCCGCTTTCGTGCGACACGCGCGCAAGATGCTCGCCGAAGGGGCCTTCGGACCGCTATCGCATCTGTACATCCGCACCAACCGGTTTACGTCGGCCCGCTATCCGGCGTGGAATTGCGAGTGGATGCTCGATCCGCAAGCGTCGGGAGGCGGCTGTCTGCGCAACCTCGGCATGCACGGACTCGATATCTTTCTCAATCTGACGGGTGAAACTGCACGTGTCACCGGCGCACAGTTTGGCCATCACGCATTGGGAACTCGTGTGGAAGACTATGCGAGCGTACTTTTGCGAACGCCCACCGGGGTGTGCGGCACCCTGGAAGTGGGCAATACCTACCCGCGCCGGACGACTGAAGGCGTCCAACCTGGAGCGGGACGCGACAAGCTGCTCGATGGCGCGGATGGCGAGTGGAAAATCGTCGGGCGCGACGGATTGCTGATGGCCAAGGATGGCAACATCCGTATCGTGACTGCGGACGGAGAACAGAATTTTTCTGATCTGCCGACGGAAAACCCCGCGTACCACTGCCTCGCCAGCATCCTTGCAGCGTGGCGGGATGGATTACCCCCGCCCGTCGGTGTCGAAGATTGCCTGAACGCTGTTCGTCTGATCGATGAAGCCTATGCGTTGGGCAATGCAACAGCCGTGTGACGGGTGAATTGATGCACCCGCTGGACCACCCGCGCAGCAGTGCCGCCGCTCGGCCTGCTGCAGGCCTGCAACACAGCATCACGGTCACCGGGACGTGTAGTTCTCTGCGCGTTCCAGCGAATCGTCACAGGACGGAGTATCGTGCGCCACGTGCTATGATCTGACGATCAAATTTCATGCGGCGCAATTCGATCCTGTGGTTCAGAAAACTCTTTCCGACGTCCTTTACAAGAAGCCCGGCCATCTGATTCGCCGGCTACAGACGCTCGCCGTTACGTTGTTCCTCGAGGAAGCGGGCGGTCTCGACACGACCTTCGATCAGTTTTGCGTGCTTGCTGCGGTGATGGCTTCGCCCGATGCCGATCAGTTGCGCATCGCGCAGGCCACCGGCTTCGACCGGTCCACTGTATCGGGTGTCCTGACCCGACTCGAAAGTAAAATGCTGATCACGCGCGAGATCGACGCGGAAGATCGTCGGGCGAAAGTCATTCGCGCAACGAAAAGCGGACACTCAATGCATCGCAAGCTTGGCGAAGCCGCAGATCGGGCCGACACGCGCCTGCTGGAGGCGTTGACGGCCCGCGACCGAAAGCGTTTCTCACGCATGCTGGCGGCCCTCGTTAGCGATACCAACGAAGTTTCGCGCGTGCCAATGGCCAGCCCGGAAGACAACTCATCACTTGGCCACTCCCTGTATAGCCGGCCGACCTATCAGATGCGTCGCCTGCAGCAGTTTGCTGTCACCGTGTTTCTCGAGGAGACCGCCGGCTACGACATCACGCCGGTGCAATTCGGCGCGCTGGTATCGGTGCTCGCCCGACCTGGTATTGATCAGATCCGGCTGTCGCAGACAGTCGGCTTTGATCGCAACACGCTTTCCGGCGTGCTCGAAAGGCTGGAAACCAAGGGCTTGATCACGCGGGAGCCGAGTGCCACGGATCGCCGGGCGAAAGTCCTCTTTTTGACGGTTGCCGGCCATCAGTTATACGAGACGCTTTTTGACGCGACCGAACGTTCGAACGTTCGAATGTTGCACGGACTCGATGAAGCCGAGCGCAATGTGTTTCTCGCGATGATGGAGCGCATCGTGTGGGCGCATAACGAAACCAGCCGGGCGCCGGTGGATGACTCTCATGCTGACCGCGCGTCATATAAGCTGGACTGAAGCCTTTTCATCGATTCATGAATTACGACAGGCAGTTTGCATGGAGACGCCAGAGTCTGCGCTGGATGCATCTCTTTGCGGCAACGCAGGTTTCAGCAGATCGAGATGAAAAACCACACCACCGCCGATCGGAACGAAGCTGTCAGGCTGCAATCGCGGTGCGTGGCCCATCGCCAGTGTCGCGTTGTCAGTCTCGCTCGCCGGCGTCGTCCCACTCACGCCGCATCCGCCAGCATCGACTGGCGGCAGTTTGCAGCGGTGCAGCAGCACGCGTACTGCTGCCGGACTTCCTCATTCGCTGGATCGTCGAGTGCCAGCAGGTATTCAATGAACAGTTCTTCTCCCGGCGAGATCGGCCGCAGCGTGTGGGTAAAAATCCGCCCCTCTTCCTCGATGGTCTCGCAGTTCGGCGCGCAGGCGTGATTGAGCCACCGCGCACTGTTACCACCGCGGCTCCCATCGATCACGGTCCCGTCCGACAGCCCAAAGAGGCCTATCCTCGATTTCAATGCAATTTGCGACGGTAGGTTGGTCTTGGCTTGATGCGGGTTTGCGAGCCGGCCCTGTTAAAATACCTCACCAAATCAGGCACTTCCTGTCTGGTCGTTTTCGCTTTTTGATCTCCCGGCCAGAGTGGTCGCGCGGCGGAGTGCCGATCGCCCCGCGCGCATCGGGCGAAACTCGAGTAGCGGCGCGCCGACGGAGATCACTGCGGATCAAGCTAGCCGTCGCTGCTTCGCATTTAGGTCGGCGACGCTCGGCAGCAAATGATGCGCATAGCGTGCGATCGGGAAATCGAACGTTCCGCGCAGGTTGATGCCTTCGAGATGCGTCGGCGCGATGCGCCGCAAATCCGCCGCCTGAACGGCCTCTCCACTCACCGCCTCTATCTGGTCGACCGCACGCTGCATGTGGATCGTGTTCCACGCCATCACGGCATTGGTGAGCAGCGCCAGCGCCGAGGACACCGCCGAGAGCGAGTCATGGTGCCTGGCCAGTTCCAGCGGAATCTTGCCGATGTGGATCGCCCGCTGAACTGTATGTACCGCCTCCCCGCGATTGAGCACATGCTGCAATTCGGCGCGAAACGCCGGATTGGTGAGGTAGTCGATCAGGTAAATCGTCCGGAACAGCCGCCCGATATGGACACCGCCATCGTATACCGGCTGTCCGCGTGCGGCTGAACCGAAGCGCGCGAGCGCCTGCACTGCCGTGCATTGGCCGGTCTGCACCAAGGCGGCAACGCGAACGAACTCGTCCCAGATGCTCGTGATCAGATCCATCCGGACGTCGCGATCGGTGACGGCGATTAGTTCCACAGGGACTGTATGATGCTGCGGGACGTGCAAGCGCCGGTCACGGAGATGCGAGAGTCGCGGGCACAGGTCAAAGCCTAAAGCCCGTGCGAGCCCCATCGCATAGTCCGTATATCCATGGGTATCGACTGCAAGCGGGGCAACGTCGTCGGCACCGCTTTGGCGAATCACGCCCTCAATCGGCTGTGTCGCGATAACGGCGGCAAGGCAAGCAAATTTCGCGATGACAAGGAGTCCTTACGCCACCAACGAATAGAACTGATCGGCAGCGGTTCGGGTGACGCCGCTGTCCTTCATCTGGCCTTTCCTGATCATATGCATCGTCTCAATGCCTGACAGGATGATGCGGGCACACCGGAAATCCTTGAAGCCCATCATGGGCCTGGTTCGGCGTTTGATCGCCCGATGATCCTGCTCTACGATGTTGTTCAGATACTTCACCTGCCGGACCTTGATGGGCGTTTCCCGCTCGGCGTTGATGGCCTGGAGGGCGGCCAGATTCGCCCCGCTTTTATCCATGGTCACGATCTCGGGCGTCCCGTTCCGATCGATGGCTTTCTCGAAGTAACGGCGTGCTGCCGCCTTGTCGCGATGCGCGCGCAACAGGAAATCGACCGTATTGCCGGCCTTGTCCACCGCGCGATACAAGTACTTCCACTGGCCGCCCACCTTGACGTAATTCATCCATCCTCCAGCTCTTGCCGACCAGACGTTTGTGCTTGCGAAAGGCCTTCTCGAACAACGGTACGAGTTTGATCACCCAGCGATGCACGCTCGAATGGTCGACATCGAAACCCCGTTCGGCCATCATTTCCTCGAGATTTCGCAAGCTCAGCGAGTAGGCCACATACCACCGCACGCACAGAAGTATCATGTCCAGAGGATAGTGCAGGCGCTTGAGTACCTTCGCTACGCCGGCGGGCAGGGTTTGTCTCGCAGTCGCCTTCTTCATCTCACGCTTCACTTCGGGCAAATATCAACTTCGATTTTACTCCTGCCCCTTAGCGCGACAAAACCATCCAATGTGCATTGGCAAGATCTTGTCCGCCCTCGCTCAATGGCCGGTCTCCGGTGAGCAAATAGCCGGTGGCACTGCCTCAAACCGGCCAGGAACCGACGGTCACCGAAGTCGCGCTCTATGACCGCTCTTCGGCTGCAAACCGACGAACGCGATCCAACAAAGTTGTTAAATCGACGACTCCAACGGATGTTCGTCCGAACAACTCCGCGGCTGGTACATACAAGGGCACGTTCAACATATTCGCCGTGATCTACAAGATAAGCTTGTAGCCCTCATGGCTCGCAACGAAGCCAAGTTTTTCATAGAAACGGTGCGCGTCAGGACGGCCCTTTTCAGTTGTCAGTTGGACTAGTTTGCAACCTCGTGATTTGCACTCCGAGATCGCCCATTCGAACATCTGCTGGCCTAGCCCCGTGCTACGGAAGGGCGCAGCGATTCGGACCGCTTCGATCTGCCCCCGCCACGCGCCCCTTCGAGCGATCCCCGGTATGAACGAAATTTGCAGTGTGCCAATCACTGTTTCTCCATCGATGGCGACCACGAGACGCTGGCTCGGGTCAACTTCTATTGCTTTAAAAGCGGCAACGTACCTTTCGTCCAAGGGTGAGCTAACGGTCTCTCGTTGACTGCCAAGCTCATCGTCCGCCAACAATCCAACGATTGCAGGTAGGTCCGCCGGTAGCGCCGTTCGGAAAATGATGGGATTCATGTCTCAACCGTGAGCAGTGGGGTTCGAGGGAAGGTGAAGTATATCGAGCGTTCGCGCGATCGCCCATCTCCGCTCGTGAGTGGGAGAAACTCTCATCTGACGATCGAGACGAACTGGTTACCGTAGGCGCCGTATTGCTTTGCTTGTCGGTTCGGCGCGACCATCCCCGGAAGGGGTAAGTCGGAGGTCAGTGTTGGCAAATGGACCTTACGCTGCTTCCCGTCGTCAAGCCTACCCGTTAGCCCCGATCCACTCGCGAAACAGGTTCACCTTGTGCTGGTGCGCGAGGCAATCCGGATAGACGAAATAATAGCGAGCGCCTGTCGTCAGCACGATGTTGAACGGCATCGCGAGGCGCTTCGACGCGACATCCTCGCTGACAAGGGAGCAGTCACTGATCGCAACGCCGAAACCCTGGGTCGCCGCGTTCGTCGCAAGGTCCAGCGTTTCAAAACTTTGACCGAGATCGGCATCGATCTGAGAGGCATCGGCATGCGCGAGCCACATCTTCCAGTCGCGGTGGTCACGCGTCGGGTGCAGGAGCGTATGCCGGGCAAGATCGGTCACGCTGTCGAGCGGCGTAGCCTCAAGCAACGACGGCGCGCAAACAGGCGTCAGTTGTTCTTCGAACAGAGCAATCGAATGAACGCCGACGCCCGGCGACGAGCCATAGATGATCGCCGCGTCGAACGGCTCGACCTGGAAATCGACGTCGTGCTGCCATGTGGTCGTCAGTTGCAATTGAATGTCAGGATACTCGGCCTGAAAGCGCATGATCTTCGGCAGGATCCAACGCATCAGGCAGGTGGGTACCTTCAGCGCAAGGTCGGTGCGCTGCCGGGTTAGCCGCAGCGAAATCTCCTCGATGCGCGCGAAGCTCTCTTTCACTGTCGGCAGTAGCTGTTCGCCCTCCATCGTCAGTACGAGCCCCTTCGCGTGCCGCGTGAACAGAGCAAATCCGTAGTACTCCTCCAGCGACTGGATCTGCCGACTCACGGCACCCTGCGTCAGACACAGATAATCGGCAGCGCGCGTGAAACTGCGGTGGCGCGCCACAGTTTCAAAGATATGCAGCGCGTTCAGAGGCGGCAGGCGGCGCATCGTCGTTCCCTTCCACCATTTGGAAAAGTCATGACGGCCGGATGTACTTCCCGGCTCGCTTTCTATTATATGCACCAGACAAATCCGCCGATTCGTCTGAACATATCGCTGTCCTGATTACGGTCATGAGCAAGGGACATGGCGATCATGCAAATCGATCGTTTGCCGCGGACACGTCACGGAACAAGAATGGGTCACCACGCAAAACTCCGGAGACAAGCATGCACCGGCAACCGATCAATTCGCAGGGGTCTCATGAATTATCCTGAAACGGCCTCGCTCTTCGGCCACGCAGACGGGCACCATCAGCACCGGCCGACGATTACGCAGACCTGTGGTGAAGCGCTCGTGACGCTGCTCGAACACTACGGCATCCAACTGGTGTTCGGCATTCCCGGCGTCCACACCGTCGAGCTCTATCGTGGGCTCGCAGCGTCGACGCTGCGGCACGTCACACCACGCCACGAGCAGGGTGCCGGATTCATGGCCGACGGCTATGCGCGCGTTACTGGCAAGCCCGGCGTGTGCTTCGTCATCACCGGGCCGGGCATGACGAATATCGCGACTGCGATGGCGCAGGCTTATGCCGATTCGATTCCGATGCTCGTGATTTCCAGCGTCAACGCTACGCGCCAGCTCGGCGGCGGCGCCGGCCGCCTGCACGAACTGCCGTCGCAGCGTGGCGTATTCGCCGGGCTCACCGCGTTTTCCCACACGCTGCTGAACGCGGACGAACTGCCACAAGTGCTAGCCCGCGCGTTTGCGGTGTTCGCGAGCGAGCGGCCGCGGCCGGTCCACATCGAAATTC
The DNA here is from genome assembly GCF_046027215.1 of Paraburkholderia fungorum. Lineage (GTDB taxonomy): Bacteria > Pseudomonadota > Gammaproteobacteria > Burkholderiales > Burkholderiaceae > Paraburkholderia > Paraburkholderia fungorum_D. Next base: position 1,184,284 of record NZ_JAQQEN010000002.1, read on the forward strand.
CACTCGACGTGATCGTCGCGCCGGCTCGCGGGATGACAGCCGGCCCGGTGGTGCTCCCCGCCAAGCCCGCAGGCTCACCGGCCGCGCTCGACGCCGCCGCTGCGTTGCTAGCTGGCGCGCGACGTCCGCTGATCCTGGCCGGCGGCGGGGCTATCGAGGCCGCCTCCGAATTGCGCGCGCTGGCAGAACGTCTGCAGGCGCCGGTGGCGCTGACCATCAATGCGAAGGGGCTCTTGCCGCGTGGCCATGCGCTGTCGATCGGCTCGACCCAGTCGCTTCCCGCGACGCGCGCGCTGGTGTGCGAGGCCGACGTGGTGCTAGCGGTCGGCACCGAACTCGGCGAGACCGACTACGACGTTGTGTTCGACGACGGGTTCGCCATCGACGGGAAGCTGGTCAGAGTCGACATTGATGCCCAGCAGGCCATGCGCAATTTCCCGCCCGACGTGGCGATCGCGGCCGACGCGAAGCTCGCGCTCGCCGTGCTCAACGCCAGGCTGGCGACGCGCCCCCTGCCGCCGCGCGATGCCGGCTGGGGTGCGTCACGCGTGAGTGCGGTTCGCGCCGCCGTCAATACCGGCTACGACGCCGCGATTCGCTCGCAGGCGGCGCTCTTCGATACCGTATCGGACACGCTACCCGACGCGGTTATCGTGGGCGATTCGACGCGCCCTGTCTACGCCGGGAATTTCGTCTTCGAGGCGGCCGTGTCCAGATCGTGGTTCAACTCGTCGACGGGTTACGGCACCCTCGGCTACGGATTGCCGGCCGCTATCGGCGCGCGGCTTGCGTCCGGCAACCGGCCCGTGATCTGCCTGATCGGCGACGGTGGGCTGCAGTTCACACTGCCGGAACTCGCGAGCGCGGTCGAAGCCGCCGTGCCGGTGATCGTGCTCCTGTGGAATAACCGAGGCTATGCCGAAATCAGAAAATATATGGTCGACCGCGCTATCGAGCCGATCGCCGTCGACATCTACACGCCTGACTTCCTCGCCCTCGCGCACGGTTTCGGCTGCTACGCAGCATCGGCCGATACGCCGGCCCTGCTCGCGGAGGAACTGAAGCAGGCCGCGGGACGGCGCGTGCCCACTCTGATCGAAATCGACGAACAGAAGTGGTTCGACCACGTGCCGGGAGAACAGGCATGAACGCGCGGAACAATACGCAGTTCCGGACGCAGCTCTATATTGACGGCCGCTGGGTCGACGGCGCACTGGGCCGGACGGTTGCCGCGGTGAACCCTGCGACCGGGGCCCACCTGGCCGACGTGGCCGCGGGCACCGCCCACGACGTCGAGCTGGCAGTGACCGCCGCGGCCCGCGCGTTTCGCGCGTGGCGGCAAACGACCGGCGCTAAGCGCGCACGCTACCTGCGTGCAATCGTGGCGGAAGTCGAGACGCGGCGCGCGCGTCTCGCGATGCTGCAATCGCTGAACAACGGCAAGCCGCAAGAAGAGGCACAGATGGACGTCGACGACGTGATCGGGACGTTCCGCTACTACGCCCAACTGGCCGAACGTCTGGACGACGTGACCGGCGAAGACGTCAGCATTCCAGGCATCGAGCACCACGCGCGGATTTGCCGTGAACCGAGCGGCGTAGTCGCGTTGATCGTGCCGTGGAATTTCCCGATGGTGACGACGGCGTGGAAGCTCGCTCCGGCGCTCGCGGCTGGCTGCACGGTCGTGTTCAAGCCGTCCGAAATCACGCCGCTGCCGGAGCTCGAACTGGCCTCGATCATCGCATCTGTCGACTTGCCGGCGGGCGTTTTCAATGCGGTGACGGGCACCGGTGCCGACGTCGGCGCGCCGCTCGTCGCGCATTCCGGGGTCAGGAAAGTGTCATTTACCGGTAGCACGGGCGTCGGCCAGACCGTCATGAAGACTGCCGCCGACACGTTGAAGGGCGTGAGTCTCGAACTCGGGGGCAAGTCGTCGATCATGGTTTTCGACGATGTCGACGTCGACCTGGCGCTCACCCTGATCGAGGCAGGCGGCTTCTTCAACAGTGGCCAGATGTGCTCCGCGACGAGCCGGGTGCTGGTGGCGCGTGAACTCGCCCCCGCGTTGCTGCCCAGGCTTGTCGAGCGCGCGGAGCGGACCGTCGTAGGCGATCCGTTTGCGCCGGGTGTGCAGATGGGGCCGCTCGTGAATCGTGCCCAATTCGAACGGGTACGCTGCCATATCGAACAGGGTATTGCCGACGGTGCACGGCTCGTAACCGGTGGCGGCCGGCCAGCCGGCGCGCCAGAGCAGGGCTTTTTCATCGCGCCAACGATTTTTGCCGACGTGCCGCCGACGAGCGCTTTGTGGCGTGACGAGATTTTTGGCCCAGTCCTGTGCGTGCGCGTGTTCGACACCGAACAGGACGCCATTGAGCTCGCTAATGACAGCGAGTACGGGCTGGTGGCAACGGTTGTCACCGCCGACGAGGCACGCGGCGAACGGGTCGCTCGGGCGCTGCAAGCCGGCGTGGTATGGGTCAATACGCCCCAACTGATCTATCCGCAAACCTCGTGGGGCGGCTACAAGCGCAGCAGTATGGGGCGCGAACTTGGCCCATTCGGGCTTGCCGCCTTCCAGGAAATCAAGCAGGTGCTGACGCTTCGTCAGCCAATCGGCCAGTCTGTTTAAAAGGATTTGCGATGAAGCACGATAACTCCTCCGACAACCCGTTCAACCAGCCGCTCGGCGGTAACCAGATGCCGCGCTTCGCGGGCCCGGCAACGATGATGCGCCTGCCAACCGCGACGTCGACCGAGGGACTCGATGCATGTTTCGTCGGCGTGCCGCTCGACACCGGCACGTCAAACCGTTCGGGCGCGCGGTTCGGGCCGCGCGCGATACGTGCCGAATCGTGTCTGCTGCGCCCGTACAACATGGCGACCCGCGCGGCGCCCTACGACAGTATCCAGGTAGCCGACATCGGCGACGTCGCGATCAACCCGTTCAACCTGCAAAAGAGTATGGGCATCGTCACCGAAGCGTATGACGAGATCCTTGCACATGGCTGTGTGCCCCTCACGATGGGCGGCGACCACACGATCGTGCTACCGATCCTGCGCGCGATGAAAAAGAAATACGGACCGGTCGGCGTTGTTCACGTCGACGCCCATGCGGATGTGAACGACACAATGTTCGGCGAAAAGATCGCGCATGGCACGCCGTTTCGGCGCGCGATCGAAGAAGGGCTGATCGATGGCAACCGCGTGGCGCAGATCGGCCTCCGCGGCACCGGCTATACGGCGGAGGACTTCGACTGGTCGAGATCGCACGGCATACGTGTCGTGCAGGCCGAGGAATGCTGGTACAAGTCGGTCGCGCCGCTCATGGACGAGGTGCGCGCGAAACTGGGCGACGGTCCGGTGTATCTGAGCTTCGACATCGACGGCCTGGACCCGAGTTTCGCACCCGGCACGGGCACGCCGGAAATCGGCGGCCTGACGATATGGCAAGCGCTCGAAATCATCCGTGGCTGCCGTGGGCTGGACATCGTGGGCTGCGACCTGGTGGAGATTTCGCCGCCGTACGACCCGTCCGGCAATACCGCACTGGTCGGTGCGAACCTGCTCTATGAAATGTTGTGCGTGCTGCCGAAGGTGAAGTACCGGACGTAACGTGTGAATCTGGGCCGCGCGGCGGACTCGCCCCCCGGCTCCGCTTCGCTCAGTCCAGGCCGGGGCGCCACCCACACCCCACATGCCGTTTCCTGCAACACCATGGATCAAGGCCGCCAGGCTATGCACGCTCGTCATGACACACATGTCCATATTTCGCTTGTGACGACCTTCTCGCAGTCCTAAAGTCAGTGCATACGCGACGCAATATAAGCGCTCATTCGGTAAATAGATCGGATGCCTAAGTTATAGACCAATGGAGGCAGCAATGAAAAAATTCACCATAGCTATACGGTCAGCGAATTCGTCGCGGACTTCATCGGTCTCGGCAACATCTTGCCGGTGACGTACAACACCCCACGTTTTCACTAGAGGAACAACCATGACTATCCTTCAGCCCACCACCCTGCGATCGAGACGTGTCTTCGCCATGGCCGCCGCGACGCTGGCGTTCACTGGCATCTCCGTGCTGTCGGCATTCGCGCCGGCCGCGCACGCCGATGCACTGGACTCGATCTCCAAATCCGGCGTGGTTCGGATCGGCGTCTTCGAAGACTATCCGCCGTTCGGCTCGATCGGCCCAGACATGAAGCCGCAAGGCTATGACATCGACGTCGCCAACCTGATCGGCCGTGCGCTCAACGCCAAGGTCGAACTCGTTCAGGTGACGGGCGACAACCGCATGGCCTATCTTGCCGACCGCAAGGCCGACATGCTGCTCTCCGTCGGCCAGACGCCCGAGCGCGAGAAAGTGATCGACTTCTCGCAGCCGTACGCACCGTACTACCTCGCAGTATTCGGCCCGAAGAGCCTCGTCGTCAAAAACGCCAACGACCTCGCCGGCAGGACCATTTCAGTAGCCCGCGGCACGCTGGAAGACCTGAGCGTCACCAAAGTCGCGCCGCCGAGCGCCACGATCAAACGTTTCGACGATCCGAACGGAGCTATTTCCGCATTCCTCTCCGGACAGGTGCAGTTGATGGTGGTCGGCAACGACGTGGGTGCGACGATCCTCGCGCGCCATCCGGCGAACGATCCGGAGCAGAAGTTTGCACTGTTCAGCTCGCCGGATCACGTCGGTCTGAACAAGAACGAGCCGCGTCTGCAGCAGAAGGTCAATGAGACTATTGCCCACGCCCGCAAGGACGGCACGATGAATGCGATTTCGGAAAAGTGGCTGCGTGCGCCGCTTCCGGCCGATCTTTGACGACCGGCTTTCCCGATCGGCCTTCCCTGACCACGAGCAATATGCCATGACCTATGCGTTCGATTTCAGCGGCTTCGGCTTCTACGCGGGCATGCTCGCGCATGGTGTCGCGGTTACCCTTGGGCTCACTGCGGTGTCCACCGTGCTGGGTAGCGTCGTCGGTATCACGGGCGCCAGCGTCAGCGTCGCCGGGCCTCGTTGGGCCCGCACGCTGGTCGCCAGTTACGTCGAGTTGATTCGGAACACGCCGTTCATCGTGCAGCTGTTCTTTGTATTCTTCGGGCTGCCGGGTCTCGGTGTCCGCATCGATGAAGTGCAGGCCGCGATCCTCGCAATGACGGTCAATCTCGGCGCTTACGCGACGGAGATCGTGCGTGCGGGTATCGACTCGATTCCGCGCGGCCAGCTGCAGGCCGCGCAGGCTCTGGGTTTGCGTGGACGGCAAGTGTTTCGCTACGTGGTGCTGCCGCAGGCACTGGCCAATGTGTTTCCGGCGCTCCTGAGCCAGGTGCTGATTGTGATGCTCGGTTCCGCTGTGGTGTCGCAAATATCGGTACCCGACTTGACGTATGTGGCCAACTTCATCCAGTCGCGCAACTTCCGCTCATTCGAGAGCTATCTGATCATCACCGCGACCTATCTACTGTTGTCGATCCTGTTGCGGCAGTTGCTAAACCGGCTCGGGCGTGGACTCTTTGCGGGACGCAAGCCACGCACGCCCGATGCGCGGCGAACCTGGCGGACACGGTGGTTCGCCTGGCGTCGTATGCCCACGCTGACAACGGAGCGTCCACAATGAACGAATTTACCCTGTGGGATATCGCGCGCAATCTGCTGCTCGCCGCGCGCTGGACGGTGTTGCTCTCACTGATCGCGTTTGTCTGCGGCGGGGCCGTCGGCCTCCTGCTACTCGCGATGCGGGTCTCACCGCTGCCGTGGCTGCGCCGTGTGGTCGTGGTCTATGTCGAACTGTTTCAGGGCACGCCGTTGCTGATGCAACTGTTCCTCGCGTTTTTCGGCCTGCCGTTACTGGGCGTGGACGTGTCGGCATGGGTTGCCGCCACCGTCACGCTGACGCTCTACACCAGCGCGTATCTCTCCGATATCTGGCGCGGCTGCGTCGAAGCGGTGCCGCGCGGACAGTGGGCAGCGGGCGCGAGTCTCGGCATGACGTTCGGCCAGCAACTGCGCTATATCGTGTGGCCGCAGGCGAGGAAGATCGCGGTCGCGCCGACCGTGGGTTTTCTGGTGCAGGTGGTCAAGAGCACGGCGTTGACGTCGATCATCGGTTTCACCGAATTGACGAAGACCGGCACGATGATCACCAACACAGCGTTCCGCCCGTTTCCGATCTACGGAATGGTCGCGCTGCTGTACTTCGCGATGTGCTATCCGCTGACGTGGTATGCGCGCCGGCTGGAGCAGGTGCAACGCGCGCAGGCGCGCCGGTGACGATGCCCTGGACGCGGGACGTCCTTGTACCCATGTCGACGCTGCCTTGTCGTCGCAGTTGCATCGCAGCAGTCCAGCGACGATCTGAAGCTTGCCGCTTCAGGCTGCTCGCCCTGGCACCTACTCAAACAGATCAGTATGGGTCTCGCCTGGTAAAAATGCCGGGCTTCCCGCTTCGTGGCGTGTTCCACGGAATCCAACAAGGAGTGAATTTCACAATGATCTCAATCAACAATGTTTCAAAGTGGTACGGGCATTTCCAGGTGCTGAGCGGCTGCACGACGGAAGTCAGAAGGGGGGAAGTGGTGGTGGTGTGCGGACCGTCGGGCTCCGGCAAGTCGACGCTGATCAAAGCGGTGAACGGCCTCGAGCCGTTCCAGAAGGGCGAGATCAGGATCGACGGCCAGTCGGTCGGCGACAAGAAGACCAACCTGTCGAAGCTGCGTGCGAAAGTCGGCATGGTGTTCCAGCACTTCGAGCTGTTCCCACACCTGTCAATCACCGAAAATTTGACGCTTGCGCAAATCAAGGTGCTCGGCCGTTCGAAGGACGAAGCCGCCGCGAAGGCGCAGAAGCTGCTGGATCGCGTCGGCCTGCGCGCGCATGCTGACAAGTTTCCAGGGCAATTGTCAGGCGGTCAGCAGCAGCGTGTGGCGATTGCGCGTGCCCTGTCGATGGACCCTATCGCGATGCTGTTCGATGAACCGACCTCGGCGCTCGATCCGGAAATGATCAACGAAGTGCTCGACGTTATGGTCGAGCTCGCTCAGGAAGGGATGACGATGATGTGCGTCACGCACGAAATGGGCTTTGCGAAGAAGGTCGCACACCGCGTGATTTTCATGGACGGTGGTCTGATTGTCGAAGACGACCGTAAGGAAGATTTCTTCGCGAACCCGAAATCAGATCGCGCAAAGGATTTTCTCGCGAAGATACTGCACTAATGTCCCCGTCACTCAGGACGGGTGAAGAACTGTTTATTGAATACCTGCTGGCTGCTGACGATCCACTGGATGAGGACGTCCGGACCCAATACGCGTGCCGATGCGACAGTGGCATGCCGGGTGGCATAGGTGGCGACCGGGCTGCACAACAACCGGTTTCACTATGCCGGCGCGCTGCGACTTGCCGCCGGTCGTGGCACGGGCGAGGCGAGCAGCGCAAGCGGCACGCCATGGCAACTCACCCTGGCGACGAGAGCCGCGCCGAAGCGTAGAACGCATTAAATCTATCCGCCCGGTTTGCTGGTGTCAGTTGGATTTGTTCGGACGAGTTGACAGGTCTATTTCCAGTGCCAACAGCTCGGCCCGCGAAAAAGCCCTGGCCCTGACCAATCGATCTTCGCCGTCGAGGCGTCAACATCGAATGGTCGTCGAAACACTGCCGTTGTTCTCATGACCGCCGTCGGAGGCATGAGCTATCGATGACGTTTCTGTGGAGCAGGTCGAGCGACCGTTCGATCCTTTGCGCGAACACTCCGCATCGGGCTGAGCAAAATCGCGTGTCCAAGACGATAGTAGGGACCGTGCTGATATATTGGCGGAACCGCCCCTGGATGCCCGCGCAATCCATCAGCAGGCCCTTGGTATGCCAGCGTCGCCGCATGAGCAGCGAAGCGCCGCGCGAACCGTGCCATCACCGCTCCGGCGGTCTACGGGCCCTTCTCGGAATCGAGGTTTGCGATGAAGCACTTCTGTCGAAGCACCGTTGTCGGTTCCGCGTTCGTCGCATCGCTGGCCATTGGGGTCGGCATCGGGTCGCTGTGCGCGCCTGAGCACGCCTGGTCCGCTCAAATCAACGACCAGACCGACCCGCAGACACTCATCCAGACCGTGACGCAGCAAATCCTGGACGAGGTGCGCCAGCAGGCGCTCACGCCGGACGACATCCCGCGCATCATGATTATCGTGAACCGGGACATCCTCCCATACGTCGACATTCGCCGCACCACGCAGTACGCGATGGGCCGCTTCTGGCGCACCGCGACACCCGAGCAACAGGACCAGGTGGTCGAGCAGTTCAAGCAGTTGCTTATCCACACGTATTCCGGCGCGCTCGCGCTGGTCGGCACGGATCAGAAATTCGAGTACCCGCCTTCGCCCGCCGAGTCGAGCGGCACCGACGCCGTGGTGCGCACAATCGCGCCAGGCAAAAACGGTCAAGTGCAGATCGACTACCGGCTGTACAAATCACCGCAGGGTTGGCGCGTCTACGACATGAACGTGCTCGGCGCGTGGCTCATCCAGACCTACCGTACGCAATTCAGCGACAAGATCCAGCAAAGCGGGGTCGATGGGCTGATCCAGTTTCTCACGGACCGCAACAAGCAACTTACGTCTGGCAATCAGTGACCGCGTGGCGGATTCTCGATGTAGGTCTGGACGTGCCCGTGGCCGACGGTCTTTTAACCTGGTTAGTGAGTGGAACTCGACAGGGCGCTGTCAGGTTGACGAGGCCGTGGCGTAAGATTAAGCAATGAAGAAAGCAAAATCGCTTTATCACGGTCATCGGTTCCCGGCAGCGGTCATCAGCCACGCGGTTCGCTGGTATTTCCGCTTCCAGTTGAATTTGCGCGACATTGAGGAACTCCTCTTCGAGCGCGGTGTGACCGTGACATACGAGACGATCCGATGCTGGTGCGACAAGTTTGGTCAGGGCTTTGCGCACCGGGTAAAAGCGGCGAGACGCAAGCCGGGTAGCACGTGGCACCTCGACGAAATGTTCGTCATGCTGCGTGGCGAACCGTATCTGCTGTGGCGTGCAGTCGACGAGCATGGTACCGAACTCGACATCCTGGTACAAAAGCGGCGCGACAAGGCCGCGGCCAAACGTTTTTTCAAGCGTGTGCTGCGCTCCAGCCCCGTGCCGCGCAAGATCGTCACCGATCAACTGCGCAGTTATCCCGCCGCAAAGGCCGAAATTCCGGAGTTGGTGGGCGTAAAGCACGTTCTCGTAAAAGCGGCTGCCCGGCTGAACAATCGAGCGGAGAACAGCCACCAACCGACGCGCGAACGCGAGCGTCGCATGCGCGGCTTTCGCGACCCGAAACGTACACAAAAATTTCTCTCGTGCTTCGGGCCGATACGGCAACACTTCACACTGAAGCGGCACTTGATAGGCGCCTCACTTTATCGCAAACAACTCGCAGCCCGGTTCGTTGCATGGCGCGAATTCGCCGAACTCGCCCAAAATCCGTCGACTGCCTTCTGACCAGTCGTCACATCTGTCGTAGTGCCGTCTCACTCTCGGCAAGTTGACAATGCCCTCAAGATTGCTTTTCCAGCTTTACGATGGTGAGGGTCCCGTTGATGCTTTCGATGCGAACCTTGACCTTGTCGCCTTCATGAACCCGCTTGACCATGGCTGCATCCTTTGCCTTGAATGCCATCGTCATCGCCGGCATGCCAACGTTGGTGAGCGCGCCGTGTTTCAGCGTGACCATGCCAGTGGCCGGGTCGATTTTCTTTACTTCCGCATCGGTAAGAGCGGCAGTCGATGACGTATTCGAACCCGAAGACTTCATCGACATGTTCATGCCCGCCATGTCATCACCAGCGAACGCCGGTGCAGCAACAATGGCACCAAGAACAACAGACGCAACAATCAACTTCTTCATTGGGTTTCTCCAGTTTGAGTAGTCGGCACTGTCGTGCCGGAAGGAACTGCATGGGGGAAAAGCGCCTGGCTTGCATGCCGCATACGACGACGCTGAAGCAGGAACCAGGCTGCGGGAATAACGAACATCGACAGAAGCGGCGCGGTGACCATGCCGCCGACCATCGGTGCGGCGATGCGCTGCATGATCTCCGACCCGGCGCCGTGTCCAATCATGATGGGGATGAGACCGGCGAGCACCACCGCCACTGTCATCGCCTTGGGCCGGACACGAAGCACCGCGCCTTCCCGAATTGCATCAAGCAGCAAAGCCTCGGTCAGCGGTTCGCCATCTTTCAGTCGGCGGTTAAGCGCGCTCTTCAGGTACAGCAGCATCACGACACCGAATTCCGCTGCGACACCCGCGAGCGCGATGAAGCCGACCGATGTGGCAACGGATACTGCGTGCCCCAGCATCCAGACAAGCCAGAAGCCGCCCACCAGCGCAAACGGCACTGTCGACATCAACAGCAGCGCGTCGGCCGCCGAGTCGAACGTAAGGAACAGCAGCACGAAGATGACGATGAGCGTCACCGGAATGACGGTGCGCAATTTTGCCGCCGCGCGCTCCAGGTACTCGAACTGACCCGACCACGCAATCGAGTACCCGGGCGGCAATACCACCTTCTCCGCAACGGCGTGTTGCATCGCCTTCACGGCAGACTGCAGGTCCGTATTGCGAATGTCGACGTAAACGAAACCTGAAAGCCGCGCATTCTCGCTGCGAATCGACGGCGGGCCGTCGGCAATGGCGATATGCGCGACGTCGCCAAGCTGGATTTGCGCGCCCCGGTCCGTGACGACTGGCAGTTGCCGCAACTTCTCAAGCGAGTCCCGCACCTCGCGTGGATAGCGGATATTGATTGGATAGCGCTCACGGCCGGCAATCACCTCGCCGACGTTTTCACCACCCACCGCCGACGATACGATCGACTGGATGTCTGCCACCGACAGCCCATAGCGCGCAGCAGCAAGCCGGTCAATATCCACGTCAATGTACCGGCCACCGTTGAGGCGCTCGGCGAGCGCGGAGGTTACACCCGGAACGTCCTTCACCGCTGCTTCGACCTGCGCCGCGACCCGGTCGATTTGCGTCAGGTCGGGGCCGGAAATCTTGACCCCGACGGGCGTCTTGATGCCCGTCGATAGCATGTCGATGCGGTTGCGGATAGGCGGCACCCATACATTCGACAGGCCCGGCACCCTCACCGTCCGGTCCAGTTCGTCGACCAGCTTTTCCGGCGTCATGCCGGCACGCCACTGGCTGCGCGGCTTGAACTGAATCGTCGTCTCGAACATCTCGAGGCCCGGTGCGGGGTCCGTGGCGGTGTCGGCGCGTCCCGATTTGCCGAACACGGTTGCCACCTCCGGCACAGTCTTGATGAGCCGGTCAGTCTGCTGCAGCAGTTCGCTCGCTTTCTCGGTAGAAATGCTCGGCAGCGCGGTCGGCATGTACAGCAGGTCGCCTTCGTCGAGTGGCGGCAGGAACTCTCCGCCGAGACGCGATACCGGCACCACGGTCGCAGCCAGTGCAACCACGGCAACCCCAATCGCAAGCCATGGATGTCGAAGCGTTGCCTCGAGCAGCGGCCTGTAGAGTCGAATCAGCATGCGGTTGATGGGATTGGCATTTTCATGCGGAATGCGGCCTCTGATGAGATACCCCATCAAGACAGGCACGAGCGTCACGGACAACCCGGCTGCGGCCGCAATCGTGTACGTCTTCGTGTACGCCAGCGGCGAGACGAGCCTGCCTTCCTGTCCTTCCAGCGAAAACACGGGAATAAAGGACAGCGTGATGATGAGCAGCGAAAAGAACAGCGCGGGCCCCACCTCGGCGGCGGACGTCGCAATCAGTTCCCAGCGCTGCGCGGCGGTTATCGACGTGTCCGGATGCTCATACTCGAACGCCTCCAGATGCTTGTGCGCGTTCTCGATCATCACGATGGCCGCGTCAATCATCGCGCCGATAGCAATCGCAATGCCGCCAAGCGACATCAGGTTCGCATTGATGCCCTGGCAGCGCATCACGATGAACGCGGCCAGTACGCCGAGCGGCAACGACAGGATGGCCACGAACGCACTGCGCAGATGAAACAGGAAGACCGCGCAGACCAGCGCGACGACAATGAACTCCTCGATGAGCTTGTCCTTGAGGTTGTCCACCGCGCGGTCGATGAGCTGCGAGCGGTCGTAAGTCGTGACAACCTCGACGCCAGGCGGCAGCGATCGCTTCAGGTCAGCGAGTTTTGCTTTCACCGCCTCGATGGTCGTCAAGGCGTTCTTGCCCGAACGCATGACGATGACGCCGCCCGCGACCTCTCCCTGACCATTCAGTTCAGCGATACCACGGCGCGTCTCGGGTCCAATCTGGATCCGCGCCACGTCGCCGAGCAGCACGGGCGTCCCCGCATCGTTCGTGCGCAGCACGACACGGCGGAAGTCATCTAGCGAATGAAGATAGCCGGAAGAACGGACCACATAGTCGGACTCGGCGAGTTCGACGACGGAGCCGCCTGATTCCTGGTTGGCCTTGCGCAGCGCGTCGGCCACCATTGTCTGGGTGATGCCGTACGCACGCAGTTTGTCCGGGTCGAGCACGACCTGGTACTGGCGCACCATGCCGCCTATTGACGCAACTTCGGATACGTCCGGCACCGACTTCAGCTCGAACTTCAGGAACCAGTCGTTCAGTGCGCGCAGTTGCCCGAGGTCATGCCGCGCGGTCCGGTCGACGAGTGCGTACTCGTACACCCAACCCACGCCGGTTGCATCCGGTCCGAGCGATACGGTCGCCCCCGGCGGCAGGCGACTTTGCACCTGGTTCAGATATTCGAGCACACGCGAGCGGGCCCAATACTGGTCGGTCCTGTCGTCGAATAACACGTAGACGAACGCATCGCCGAACGCCGAATAGGCACGGATGGCTTTTGCGCCCGGCACGCCAAGCAGCGTCGTGGTGAGCGGATACGTTACCTGGTCCTCGATGACCTGCGGTGCCTTGCCCGGATACGAGGCCTTGATGATGACCTGGGTGTCGGACAGATCGGGCAACGCATCGAGCGGCGTCTGGGTGACCGAATATACCCCCCACGCCGTGACGAGCAGCGTCGCCAGCAGGACCAGGAACCGGTTGTGAATGGACCAGCGGATGAGGCGCGCAATCATTGGGCACCTCTGGCGGGTTCCACCTTCGTCAACTGGTACCCATCACCGGACTGCCTGAAGACGAAGTGCACCGTCTGCCCTGCCTTCACATCCGGAAATGCATTGGGCGCCGGCTTGCTGAACGACATTGTCATTGCCGGCCAGTTCAGGGCCTGAACCGGCTGATGCGAAAACGTGATGTCTTGCGGCGTGACATTTTCGACCTTGCCGATAGTCTCGTACGTTCTCGCCGCCGGCGAAGCGGATGCCGGCGCTGAAGCGCCCGGACTCGCGCCCGCGCCACCTTCCAGTCGTGGCAGGACCGATTTCAGGCTAGCTTCCGAATCGATCAGGAACTGGCCAGAGGCGACGACCTGCTCGCCGTCATTCAAACCGCTCAACACCACGGTTTCGTTACCGACGTCGTTACCTACCGTGACAGTAACCGGCAGCAGGCGACCATCACCGTTTCTCGCGATGACGAGAGAGCGCTTGCCCGTCGTGATGACTGCTTCGGACGGGACGAGCAGACGCGAGACGGCCTTTTGTCCGCCGACACGCACACGCATCAACATGCCGGGCGTGAGCTTCAGCGCGGTGTTGTCGATTTCGAGGCGTGCCTGCAGCGTGCGGCTGCTGGCGTTGATGCCTGGCAGAATTTCACGAATCTGCCCGTTGAAGTGCTGTGTCGGGTCGCCGGAGAACGTGGCATCGACGGTCATGCCAGGTTGAGCGGTTAGCGCAAGTGACTCGGGAATCTCAACAATGAGCCAGAGCTTCGAGAGACCGGCGACCCTGGCAAGCGTCTGACCAGGCGTAACCTGTGCCCCGCTTCGCACGTTCAGTTCGCTCACAACGCCGGTTTCGGGCGACGAAAGAACGACATGTGTCTGAACCTTTCCGGTCCGGTCAAGGCTGGCGATAACGCCGTCTGGAATCGAGAGCGCGCGCATCCGCGCACGCGACGCTTCCAGCAAGCCCATATCCATGCCGCCGCGCTTGAGTGACAGATATTCTTCCTGCGGCGCAAGCCAGTCGGGCACGAACAGCGACGCTATCGGCGCCCCCTTGCCAATTCGCTGCATTGGGGCACTGGCGTACAAATGGTCGATGTATCCCGTGACGCGTGACTGCACGACGTTAGCCCGGGACTCGTCGAACTGCGTGGTGCCAACAGCGTCGAACCCTTCCGACGTCTCCTGGCGGCGAACGGTCGCGTAGCGGATGCCCAGATTCTGCTGCAGTCCCGGGTCGATGCTGATGCTTGCGGAGCCGCCTCCTTCGTCCGCGTAGACAGGCTCCAGTTGCATCTCCATGAAAGGCGACTTGCCCGGCTTGTCGAAGTGCTGGGCCGGAACCATCGGGTCGTGCCAGTACAGCACCTTGCGAGCTGTCTTCGGGTCGACCTTGTCGCTGGACCTTGCGGTGGCGACGGCACCTGCTCCATCTGACGCTGGACGATGCGAGCCAGCGACATAGCCGACACCGAGCAGCGCCGCTGCGGCAAACACCATCAGCGCTGCGCGTGCCAGTTGTTTTGTTTGCATGCTGTTCTCCTTCACTGACCCACGGACATCGTTGCGGGCACGACCTGGTATTCGAGCTGGGCCCACGTTTGCGACACGTCGCGCTGCAGGTCCAGCACCTGAAGTTCAGCGTCGAGCTGTGCGCGCCTCGCTGCGAAGGCATCGGCCAGCGAGCCAGTCCCTGCCCTGTATGCGGCAACCGCGAGTTGCGCGCGCTGGTCTGCAGCCGGGAGCAAGGAATGGGTGAGATTCGCGATGCGCTCGCGACCGCTCGCGAGAGTGGCAGACTGTGCGCGGATGTCCGCTTCAACCTGGCGCTGCGCATCCTCGTACATCAGTCGCGCCCTGGTGCCCAGTTCCGCCTTCTCGGCGGCGTCCCGGTTCTGAAGGTTCTTGCGGTTGATGGGAAGCGGAATGCTGACGCCAACTGACACCATGTTCGAGTACGCTCCGCCGCGCTGCTGGTAAGCGACTTCCCAGGTCCAGTTAGGACTGCGATTGCTATTTGCTACGGCGGTATCGGCATCGGCGACAGTAATGTCCCGCGATGCTGCGATGAGCACCGGTTGCACCTGACTCAGCTCCTCCGGCGGCAGCGATGACACATATGACTGTGGTGCCGGTGGCTCGCCGGTGACGTCCGAAACGGGCGTTGCCGTCCAGCGGGACAGACCGATGAACGAGGTCTGCAGTGTCTGCTGCGCCTTGAGCAACTGGTCCTTGGTCTGCGCGAGCATCGCCTGAGCCTGGGTCACATCTGCCGCAGTCGCTTTAGCTCCGCGATAGGACGCTCTCGTCGCGTCGAGTTCGTGGGTCATGTGGCCAACGAGTTCCTGCTGTAGCGAAACGGCCTTCTTTGCATAGACCACGCTCAGCCAGGCTGTCGCCGTTTGCTGACGGGTGTTCGCGAACTGGCCAAGGTAGCCGGCCCGCTCGCGGTCCACCACGTCGTTCGCCAGGTCGGACCGGAGTCGGCGCTTGTCGCCCGACACCCATTCCTGCTCGATGCCAATCCGACGCATCGTCATGAAATCCTGGCCAATGGTGTATTTCTGCTGCCCGGTCACCGGCAGGTTGTCGACACCGGCCTTGAGCGTCGGGTCGGGCAACCGACCGGCCCTAACGGCCGCTTCCGAACTGGCGCGTACTGAAGCCTGTGCAGCCCCCATGATGGCGGAGTGGTCCGTGGCAGCCTGAAGCGCCGCATCGAGCGTGACGGGTGTTTCCTGAGCGTATGCAGCGACGCTCGTGAGAATCAGCGCGGCAAAAATTGAATGCACGCGCACTGGCGTACGCCGGCATGACGGCGTGCCAATGGTCAAAGGCATGGTCTAACCCCAACGGCGGACTCCCATAGGGAATCCACGTCCTGCACGCAGGACGACATCGCCGCTAATGCGGCGAACCTGTCAGCAAGGGATTAGCTGGCGCGAGGAGGTCGCCAGAAACCGGCCGGTTCGCGGACGGTGAGCGACTGCGCATAGTGGAATACGACGGGGCTGGACAGTCCCGCAGGGCGGGTAACTTCGATGCGTGACACCGGGTGATAAAGGCTGCCAAGCTGGCATTGCGCCGTTGCCTTGCAGAAGAACCCTTTGGTCTTTCCCGGTTGGGAGGATTTCATGATCTCGCAGCCGGGCATTTCCGACGACATTGCGCTGCCTTCGTCAGAACCCATGCTCATCTGCATCGGACATTCTCCAGTCAAGCCGCTTGCTGCCAGCCCACTGATGGGCAGCACAGCGCAAAGCAGCAGGAGGAGCAATGTCCGGAGAAATTTCATGGCCGAGATTATAGCCGAGCTTTCCTGAGGCTGATCGGCTACTGCCTGACGCAGAATTTCCCCAAAGCGGTGCTGCCGTCCGGGCCGGCAGCCAATACCCAGGCGGCCTCCGTTCGCACATGTTCGACGAGGAACGCATCGGCAGCGCGGGCAAATCCAGGCCCTTCCAGATTGGAGCGAGAGCTGAAGCCGGTATCGAGGCGGTCCCCTTGCTGCAAACGCCAGGGGGCATGGACCAAGGCCCAATATGAAGAGAGCGCATTTGTCGCTAGACTTTGCGTCAGGCCGAGTGCTGCCCTCCTTCGCTGTTCGGTGAACCGTTCGAATTCGATTGATTGTGCTTTTTCCCCAAGCTCATGGACTACCTGATTGCTCTGGCAGGCGACCCCACCGCGTGGGCGGCCCTTGCGACGCTCGTCGTGATGGAAGTCGTACTCGGCATTGACAATCTCATCTTCATCTCAATTCTCAGCAACAAACTACCCGTAGCACAGCGCGCACGCACACAGCGCCTGGGCATCGCACTCGCGGTGGTTATGCGACTTGGTCTGCTGGGTACTGTGGCGCTGATCGTCAGGCTCACGTATCCCCTTTTCCACGCGCTCGGTCATGGCTTCTCGTGGCGCGATCTGATCCTGATCGGCGGCGGCCTGTTTCTGGTCTGGAAGTCCACCACGGAAATCCATCATCACGTTACGCGTGAAGCCGGGGACGAGGTATCCGAACGCAATGCATCGACGCTGACGCCGTGGTCCGCGATCGGTCAGATACTGGTTCTCGACCTTGTGTTTTCCATCGATAGCATCGTGACGGCCGTCGGCATGACCGACGACATCCCGATCATGCTCGTCGCGGTAATCGCAGCGGTAGCGGTCATGCTGTTCGCGGCGGGGCCGCTGTCGCGCTTCATCGACCGCAATCCGACAGTCGTGATGCTCGCGCTGGGCTTTCTCCTCGTGATCGGTATGACGCTGATCGCGGAAGGTTGCGGTTCGCATGTGCCCAAGGGTTACATCTATGCTGCGATGGCATTCTCGGCATTCGTCGAGGGCCTCAATATGCTGTCGCGCCGCGCGAATGCGCGGCGGAATTCGCCCTAGCGCGTGGAACCGAAGCACGCATGGTGCGCAAGCGGGATCGAGGAGCTACTGGATGAAGCGCTGCCGACAGTATCCTGCGCTTCAGAATTTTGTGCTTACCCCGGCGAAAATCCCCTCTGTCTTGATGTTGTCAAGAAAATCTGGTTTTTCGTAGTCCATGTTAATTATTCTGTACCCGAATTTTGCCCGCCCACGCCGGTATTCGGCGCTGCAGGCACAGGATTGACGTCGTCCTAGTTTCGCGTCCAGCCCTCTGCATACAGCTGCTGCGCCAGCAACCCCACGCGGGCCGTGATGATGTAGTTTTCGCCGTCTTCGATCAGTGCCGAGCGTGCATCACGGAACAGCTTCTCAATCGGGAATTCGCGCGAGGTACCGGCGCCGCCAAATAGTTGCAAGGCTTCACTGGCGACCTTCAGCGCCTCTTCGGTGACCGTCACTTTGGCCGACGCCGTGGCATAAGGATGCGTCAGCGGCGACTGGCGTGCATAGGCCAGCGAGCGGCGAGCGACTGAACGAGCCAACTCGACCCGGCGCAGCATGTCACCCAGACGATAGCGGGTCAACTGATGATCGATCAGCAGTTGTCCGCCCTGTTTGCGTTCGTGACAGTATTGCAAGGCCATTTCGAAGGCGGAGCGGGCCAGGCCGGTAAAGACCTGCGACATGTGGGTACCGGCATATGACCAGGCCGAGGACTGATTGCCGTAATAGTCATCCTGCAGCGCGACCGCGAAACGAATCGGCAACCTGACATTGTCGAAATAGATTTCGCCTTGCGGCAGCGCGCGCTGGCCGATCTTGTCGAGCGGCTTGCCGCGCGAAATGCCGGGCAGGTCGAGCGGGATGATCGCCGCGATGCCGTGCGGGCGACCCTCGGCGTCGAAAAAACCGTCGCCGTAATCAGCGGCCATCTGGGCCAGCGCCACTTGCGCCACCGCCCCGTTTGAGACCCAGGCCGAGCATTGGCCGTTGATGATGATTTCATCACGATCGACCTTGGCGCACAGGCTGCCCTTGTTGCCGGGTTTGCCGTGCGGCCATTCGCGCTGCATGTCGTAGACCATGATGTCACTGCCCTTGTCGGGGTGAGTGATGATCCAGCAGCCAATTTTTCCAGCACAGACATCGATCAGTTCCTGATTGCCGCTGGCCATCGCCATTTGCAACGGAAATCCCGCAGCCCCGATCGACACGGCGAGGCCAGCATCGCCCCAGCCAAGCTCCTCGCCGATCAGCGACTCCAGCCGAACCGCCACATGCGGGTCTAGCTGGGAGAACAGACCAGGGTCCAGTCCTAGCTTGGCCACTTCCTGAAACACGGACCAGTAAGGCGAACCGGGCGCGCAGACGTCAGCGGCGCTCATCTTGTCAAGCTCCTGCCCGAGCGGACGCAATACGTTCTTCGCGAAGTAGTGGACGGCATCCTGGATGGCCGTTTCGTCTTCTGTCAACGGCGTCTCAAAGCCCGTCAGGCCAGCAGCCGGCAGGGTCAATTCTCTTTTTAACTTCAACATGTCTCTCTCCTTCTCACTTTGGATGGTGCGTTCGGTCGACCAGCACAGCGAGTCTGAGCCAGACATCGATTTGCATCTTTCACGGAAGCAGGCAATATCTATCAAAATCCGCTCATTGAGCAGCGAGGCTGGGATCGCCACGAAGCGAATGGCAACAGGAGTGAGGCTAAATGGAGCATCGGCTCGAAACGCGCAAGGAATTAGGCAGCGAACCGATTGCCGAGGGATGGATCGGCGGCGAATCGTCTATCTATGTCGAGCGTTATCTGTTTCAGAAAGTGGAGCGGAGCGTATCCGGGCTGAATGCGACAGTCTTCGTCGCGCATTTCGATGGCGCGCACGTACATGAGGGCGACGCAGGTCAGGCACGAACGATGAGCCTGCCCTGCCAGGCGTGGCTGATTCCACCGAATTGCGCCACGCACTGGCACTACGCAGGCGCGGTGGACTTTGCGATTTTTTATCTGCCGGACGAATCGTGCGGGATCACCGGCCGCTTGCGTTCGCTCGCGTGCCTGAGCGCCGAACCACAACTGCTAGGTGATCCACTTGTCGGCGCAGCCGCCCTGCAATTGGCGAATGAATTGCAAAAAGGCGATCGTGCCGATTCAGGCTTCATGGAGCGGCTTGCGGGCGTCATGCTGGAGCAGGTTTGTCGTGTGCTCAGCACATCGGTGTCCAGCAGCGTCAACGCCACACACATCCATTTTTCCCGCTTGCTGGCGGTATTTGGCTACATTCGGGAGCACCTGACGGACGACCTGTCGACCCAGGTGCTGGCCGATTGCGCCAAGGTTAGCCGCGCGCATTTTTGCCGGTTGTTTCAGGAGGTGACCGGCGGGCCGCCGCACCGATATGTGCTCGCGGCGCGCCTGGAACAGGCCCGTACGATGCTCACCACGAGCAACCAGCCGATCGGGCGCATCGCGCAAGACTGCGGGTTCAGCAGTCAAAGCCATTTCACGTCGAGCTTTCGCAGAGCGCATGGGACCACGCCTGCGCAATTTCGCGCCCATCTGAAACGCGACCGCGCAATTGTTGTTCCAAATTAGACCTTGATCCACTTTCAGATTTTCGCGCGGAGAGCGACGATTCTGACTAGTTTCCGCGATTACACGTCAGAACCAGCGAGGGCGCCCTTGCTCAACTCCGCACTGGCTGTCTGATGAAATTTCAGATCAATTGGCGTGGACAACTATCGCCTTTCAGCAATGCGATGCTTGCGCCATTCCCGCGGCGACAGCCCGTGCCAGCGTCGGAAAGCATGACTAAACGAACTCTGGGTTGCGTACCCAAGCAAACCCGCCACCACTGACAGACGCACAGTCGGGTCAGCAAGATATTGCTCCGCCCCAGCACGCCGTGCCGCCTCAACCAGATCTTCGAACACGAGTTGGTCTTGCTCCAGGCGTCGCTGCAGCGTGCGTACGCTCACGTAAAAATGCCCGGCCACCGTCTCCAGAGTGCATCGTCCCGTCGGCAGCAACTTGCGCACCATCAGATCTATCTGATCACGTAATGAATTGACAGCCGGGTCCGCGCTCTTCTCGATGTAGTTACTAATCAGGCTTTTCAGTTCTGGATCATTGCGCAACATCGGCCGCTTCAGGTCGGCAGTGAAGAGTTCTATTCCATATCCCGCTTGTGAGAATCGCACCGGGCAACCAAAAAATTGCGTGTAGTGCGTCAACGGCAACAACGGCGCGTGCGGTAGCAGGATCGCCTTGGGACGGGCCTGATCACTTGCTATCAGCCGGAACACGCGCAGCCCCACGGCCAGCGTCCATTGTTCGAACTGACGGGAAGGACCGGCGCGCAGAACCTTGAGCTCGTACGACATACGCGAACCGGAGCGCTTGTTCCGCAGTTGCAGTTCCAACGCCGAATTGAGCAGATTCAGATAGCGCGCAATCGCCTCAATGGCCTCACCTACCGTCGCGCAATGAAGCGCAACCAACGCAATCGGTCCGAGCGCGTCGCGCCCCTGGGCGAATCCTGCGCGCAGGCCGAAGTCGGGACAGTTCAAGTCCGCTGCGCATGCTTCCAGCAATCTGACCAATCGATCACCCGGAAACTGCACGTCTGCATCGCCCGTCAGCCTCAACGGCAACTGGAAACGATCCGCGTAGGCATCCGCATCGCCCCCCACGTTGGCGATGGTCTGGCTCAGGCCCTGCAGTACCCAGGCACGGAAATACGGTGTCGACATGCTGGCATTAAATCACAAATTTATGGCGTGAAATAACAAATTCTGGATCACCCGCTTGCTTAGCATATGGCTCATAACACACCCCCCATTGGAGACAAGATGGCAAAGCACAGTGTCGTTGTCTATGGTGCCAGCGGCTACACCGGCATGCTCACCATGGACTGGTTGATCGACCAGAACATTCCCTTTACCGCCGTGGCGCGCAACGCCGGGCGTACGCTGGAAATGATGAAACAGCGTGTAGTGCGCCTGGAATCGGCCACCTACGAAATCATCGAATGCGAGCACGACGTCGACAAGCTGGCTGCCGCGTTCAAGGGCGCGAAAGTCGTGTGCAACATGGTCGGCCCGTTCGTCAATTTTGGCCTGACCGCGGTGGAAGCCGCACTGAAAGCGGGCTGCCACCACCTGGACACCACCGGCGAGCAAGGCTACATCATGGAAGCGCGCGAACGCTTCGGCGAGAGCTATGCGCAAGCGGGACTGCTGCTGTCGCCCTCGGTCTCGTACATGTACACGGTGGGCGAAATTGCAGCCGAGCTCGCGCTAGAAACGCCAGGCGTTGATGCGCTGGAAACGGCCAGCCTCTCGCGCGGCCCGATGCAAGGCTCCGGCGTGACGGTCGGCTCAACTGCATCCATTTTCGAGCTATTCCGCAGCAAGCAGATGCATCTGTGGGACAACCAGATGCTCGAATGGCCGGTTGGCAGCTCCGAGCAAATCTGTGTACCTGAATTCCTGAAACCGGTGTTCTGCCTGCCTTGGGGTGGCACGTCGCTGCCGGTGATTTATGAGCGTGATCCGCGTGTCCGTCATTGCAGATCGATGGTCGGCTTTTACGACAACCCGGCGATGCGCATGGTGCACGGCCTGAGCCGGAAGTGGGAAGAGGAATTCAAGCATTTGCCGAGTGAGGCGCAGGACGGCGTCATGGCGCAATTCGTCGCGGCCACTACCCCGTCGATGCCGCCGCGCGAACGCACCACGCTCAATCGGTCGGTCGACATCGCGATCGGACGCGGTCAGTTGGCCAGCGTGCGGGCCAGCGTCACTTCAATCACACCGTACATCACGACGGGCGCCCTGCAGACTGCCGCCGTCATGAAGCTGCTGGACGGTGAAACGCGCAAGGTTGGTTTTGCTTCGGCATGCCAGGCGTTCGACCACCGCTACCTGCTCGGATTCATGGAGCAACGCGGGCTGGCGCGCGGCCACGTCATGCAACTCTGACCGACATCTGTTCGAGGGACGTAATGGCTATTATCGATTTTTTTGACCGCGGCTGGCGCAGTGCGCCGGACGCCGCAGCCTATATCCAGGACGAGCGTGAGTTCAGCTTTCGCGAGGTTGGCGAACAGTCGTGCCGCATTGCCCATGCACTACGGGCCGCAGTCCTGGGCGACGGCGCAAAGGGCGCTGTCTGGGCCGGCAACGACGTCCAGGCGTGGACCTGTACGCTTGGCCTGTGGCGCGCCAACATGGCCTGGATTCCGGTGAATGCGCGCAATAACGGCGAAGAAAACCGGGCTTTGCTCGACGCCTTCGATTGCGATGTGGTGTTCTACCAGCAGGCCTACGCGCCCACTATTGAAGCCCTGCGCGGGGCATTGCCCAAGGTCCGCCTCTGGATCTGCATCGAGACCGAACTGAACGCGTGGTGCAGAGCACACCCTGCCACCCATCCTGATGTCGAATACCGCCTGGATGACCTGGTCATGCTCTCGCCGACCGGCGGCACCACCGGCACGCCCAAGGGGGTGATGAACACTCACCGCAGCGTTCAGACCTTCGTGGCGCACTACATGCTGGGTTGCCACTACGGCCACGGCGAGCGGCCGGTCAACCTGGCCGCCGCACCGATGACGCATACCGCAGGCTTGCTGTCGCTGCCCACCACCGCGCGCGGCGGCACGGTGGTCGTGGTGACCAAGCCGGACCCGGCTCTCATGCTGCGCGCCATCGCACGTCACCGCGTCACCGAGTTCTTCCTGCCGCCGACCGTCATTTACCGGTTGCTGGAAGTGCCCGGCATCGAGAAGCTGGACTTCAGTTCGCTCAGGTACTTCCTGTACGGCGCAGCGCCGATGTCGGTCGACAAACTGAAAAAAGCAATCAAGGTGTTCGGCCCGGTCATGGCCGGCGGCTACGGTCAGACCGAGGCGCCGGCATCCATCGCGATGCTGCCGCCGGACCAGCATTTCGCCGGCGGCACCCTCGCCAGCGACGAGCGTCTGTCGTCGGTGGGCCGTCCCAGTCCGTTGATCCGGGTCGAGATCATGGACGAACGGAACTGCATTCTCGCTACAGGCGAGACCGGCGAAATCTGCGTGCGTGGCGATCTCGTGATGAAGGGCTACTACAAGGCGCCCGACAAGACCGCCGAGACGATCATCGATGGCTGGCTTCACACCGGCGACATCGGCCACCTGGATGCCGAAGGCTACCTGTATGTCACTGACCGCAAGAAGGACATGCTGATTACCGGTGGCTTCAATGTCTACCCAAGCGAAGTGGAACAGGTGATCTGGGCTCACCCCGCGGTGCAGGATTGCGCCGTGATCGGCGTGCCGGACGCCCAGTGGGGCGAAGCGGTAAAGGCTGTTGTCGAACTCAACCCGGGCCAAAGCGTGACGGCTGAAGAGTTGATCGCGCTCTGCAAGGAAAAACTAGGCAGCGTCAAAGCGCCGAAGAGTGTGGAGTTCACCGTGGCCCTGCCGCGCAGCACGATCGGCAAGGTGCTTAAAAAGGAATTGCGGGCCCAGTACTGGGTCGCGGCGCAGCGACAAATCTGACAAAGACAAAATCGGAGACATTCATGGATTATCAGGACTTCACTACCCTGCGCGTGGCCGTTGTAGCCGGCGTAGCCCGCGTCACCTTCGACCACGGTCCGATCAATCTGATGGACCTGGCGATGCTGGCCGATCTGGACCGTGCCGGCCGCATGCTCGAAGCCGACGCGGCCGTC
This sequence comes from Paraburkholderia fungorum, assembly GCF_046027215.1. Taxonomy (GTDB): domain Bacteria; phylum Pseudomonadota; class Gammaproteobacteria; order Burkholderiales; family Burkholderiaceae; genus Paraburkholderia; species Paraburkholderia fungorum_D. The sequence continues at coordinate 1,208,462 of NZ_JAQQEN010000002.1, forward strand.
AAGGTCGTCATTCTGCAAAGCGCGAACCCGGACTTCTTCATCGCCCACGGCGACGTGTCCGTGATCCCTCATCTGCCGGCCCAACCCGCGCCGCGCGAGCAGAAACTCGGCGACGTCCACGCTATCCTGGACCGCTTCCGCACCATGCCGAAAGCGACCATCGCCAAGATCGAAGGACGCTGCCGTGGTGGCGGCAGCGAACTGGCCCTCGCCTGCGATATGCGCTTTGCGGCCATTGGGCGCGCCTTCCTGTGCCAGCCCGAGGTCGGAGTTGGCATCATCCCCGGCGCGGGCGGCTCGGCTCGCCTGCCGCGTCTTGTGGGCCGCGGCCGTGCGCTAGAAATCATCCTCGGCTGCGCGGACTTCAACGCAGAGACCGCGGAACGGTATGGCTGGGTCAATCGTGCGCTGCCCGCAACGGAGATCGACTACTTCGTGAGCGCGCTGGCAACCCGTATCGCGGGTTTCCCGGCCGCCGCGCTGGCGCAGGCCAAACACATGGTGGATGCCACCGACCGCAAGATCGAAGACGACCTGGCACTGGAGGAACGCCTGTTCCTCCAGTCTGCCCAAACCAGCGGCGCGAGGACGCGTATCGGCGCTGCCATGGGCGGCGGCATGCAGACCCGCGGGATGGAGATGTGCAACTTCACCCACGTCTGGGCACCGATGGCGGGGCTGGAATGAGCGCCCCAACCTTTCTCGGCAAGGTTGCCGTCGTGACAGGCGCTGGCTCCGGCATTGGGCGCGCGCTGGCCATCGAGCTTGCCTCCTGCGGCGCGCGGCTCGCGCTGTCGGACATCGATGAAGCCGGCCTGGCCACCACCATCGCCCAGTGCGGTGGGATTGAGGCTCGCGGCTACAAGCTCAATGTGGCCGACCGCGAGGCAGTGCTGAGCCATGCGGCCGAGGTTGAACGCGACTTCGGCGCGGTGCACTTTGTGTTCAATAACGCCGGCGCCACGTTGGTGGGCACCTTCGAACATTCGACCCTCGAGGAAATCGAATGGCAGCTGGGCATCAATCTCTGGGGAGTGATCCACGGCAGCAAGGCCTTTCTGCCGCTGATGCTGGACCAGCGTGAAGGCTGCCTCGTCAATATCTCCAGCATCTTCGGCCTGCTCGGCTACCCGACGCAGAGCGCCTACAACATCTCCAAGTTCGGCGTACGCGGCTTGACCGAATGCCTGTGGTCGGAACTGAAGGGCAGCGGCGTGCGAGCGGTGTGCGTCCACCCTGGGGGTATCCGCACCAACATCGAACGGGCGGGGCGGCGCGTCAAGCTAGCCAACCAGCTGGAAGTAGAGTTCGCCGCGAAGGCCGAGAAGATGCTGGTCACGCCGCCAGAACAATGCGCGAAAGACATTCTGCGCGGCATCGAGGCCGGCAAGCAACGCATCCTGACTGGCTATCGCTCGCGCACGGTGCACTGGATCTCGCGCCTGTTCCCGAACAGCTATCCGTCGCTCTTCAAATACCTTAACTGAGGCGCTTTATGGAGCAGCTTTATATCGCCGGCATCGCCATGACGGTGTTCGGCCGCCACACGGCCCGCGCGCTCGATGATCTGGCTCGCGAGGCCCTGGACGGCGCCCTGAAGGATGCTGGCTGCAGCCGCGGCGACATTGGTACGGCCTTCTATAGCGGCATGACAAATGGCGCCCTGCAAGGTCAGATCACCATTCCCGGGCAGGTCCTGTTCTCCAGGATCGGCATTGAGGGCATTCCTGTCGTCAACGTGGAAAACGCCTGTGCGTCGGGCAGCACGGCCGTGCATCTGGCGCTGCAAAGCCTGAGGGCGGGTGCCTGTGACGTGGCGCTGGCGCTCGGTGCAGAGAAGATGAACATCCCAGACAAGGCGAAGGCCTTCTCGCTGTTCGAAGCGGGCTGGGACGTTTCGCGCGCCGAGGAAAATTACCAGACGCTCATGACCATGGGCGCCGGCATTACACCGCCGCCAGGCAGCGAGTCCGACAAGCCCTATAGCCGCTTCATGGCCATCTACGCCGCACTGTGCCGCCACCACATGCACACCTACGGCACGACCCAGCGGCAGATTGCTGCCGTGTCGGCCAAGAACCACACGCACTCGGTGCACAACCCCTATTCGCAATTCCGTCAGCCTTTCACGATAGACGAGATTCTCGCAGCGCCGCCGATCACTTACCCGATTACGCTGCCCATGTGCGCTCCGCTATCGGATGGCGCGGCGGCGGCCATCGTCTGCACCGAAGACGGCTTGCGTCGCATCGGCGCAGACCGCAGCCGCTGTATCAAGGTGGCGGCGAGCGTGCTGCGCAGTTTCACCCACCGGCCGCTGGAGCGGCCGGACCTGAACATCGGCAGACTGGCGGCTGGCCAGGCGTACGAGATTGCAGGCCTTGGTCCGCAGGACATGCATGTGGCAGAGGTGCACGACGCGTCGGCCATGGGCGAGATCATCCAGGCCGAGAACCTCGGACTGGCGGCGTTGGGCGAAGGCGGCCCCTGCGCGGAACGCGGCGAGTTTACGCTGGGCGGCCGCATCCCTATCAACACGTCCGGTGGCCTCGAGTCCAAGGGGCATCCCCTCGGCGCGACTGGAATCGGTCAGCTCTACGAACTGGTCACCCAGCTACGCGGCGAAGCGGGAGTGCGCCAGGTCCATGGCGCGCGCCATGCGATCCAGGAAAACGGCGGCGGCCTGCAGGGCGTCGAAGAAGCCGCGCTGGCAATCCACATCCTTAGCAAATAAGAAAGGACAATCATGCAGCTCAGACATGCACGCGTGCTGTTCTACGTCGCGGCCATTTTCAATTTCGCAGCCGTCGTGCTATTGCATCCGGCCTCGGGGATGGCCGCTGCGCTGCGCCTGACTCCCTCCCCCAGCTCGGGCGTCTTCGACCAGGTCGCGCTGCTCGCGATCTTCGCCTTTGGTGTCGGCTACTGGCTGGTGGCACGTAATCCCGACCGTAATCGCGATCTCGTCAAGATCAGCATGGGCGCCAAGCTGGGGGTCGTGGCCATCATCGGCGCGCACTTCCTCGCGGGGTCGGCCAATGCGAGGCTGGTTCTGCTGGTGTCAGGCGATCTGCTCTTCTCGCTGGCCTTTTTCTACTTCCTCATGGCGCGCGCACCACAAGCCGCGGCGGCTCATTAAAGCAACGCCCGGCACGTCTCTCACGGTTCAAGTCGCAAAGATGGATTGGAACGGTTGGGGAATTGACTGAATCAATATAAAAAAATGGAGACGAAAATGAAGTTGAAATGGTTGACCGCGGCCGCACTGGCTGCAATCGGAAGTTCGGCTTATGCGCAATCGTCGGTGACGCTGTATGGGGTGGTCGATTCGGGACTGTTGTATCAAAGCAGTTCAGCAGCATCATTCAGTCCGACGGCAAAAAACCTGGGGAAGGTGTATCGCTACAAGGATGGCGGCATCTATTCGAGTCTTTGGGGGATGAAGGGCACCGAGGATATTGGCGGCGGCTACTACGTCAACTTCAAACTGCAGGGCACCTTCGACAGCGGCACGGGCAAGTTCGGTCTGTCCGATACGGCGGGCGCCGTTGCGATGTTCAATCAGGTGTCGACAGTCGGCGTGTCCGGCCCGTTCGGTTCGATCGACGCTGGCCGGCAGTTTGCGCCGATGGCCTGGGCGCTGGCCGACACCGACGTTCGCTCGGCCCAGTACTTCGGCAGCATCCTGACTGCCTGGATCGGCATGAATACGGCGGCCGGCTGGCCCGGCACCAGCACCAACGGACCGATCGGCGCGCTATACGACAGCAATGCGCTCGTCTACCGGTCGCCCAATTTTGGCGGCGTGAGCGCGGAGCTCGAATACGCGCCGGGCGGCGTGGCCGGAAGCTTCCAGGGCGGCACGCGCGAATCGGCGGTGTTGAAGTATTCGAACTACGGATTGAAGCTGTCGGCGGTGTACTACAACGGCCACGATACGAATCCCGGTCCCACAACCGTGGCCAGCGGGCTCGACAATAACCGTTTCTGGTATCTGGGGGCGTTGTACACGATCAAGGGCTTCTCGATCTCGGCGTCATACAGCAATGGCAAGAACCCCGCGCACTCGAACCTGGTCGACCTCGATCTGTACTCGCTCGGGCTCGGCTACCGCTTCACGCCGGCCTTTGAAGTCACCAGCGGGGTCTACTACCTGGAGGACCGCAACCATTCGACCAACAAGTCCACCCAGGCTGCCGTCGGCGCCGACTACAGCCTGTCCAAGACGACTCTGCTTTACGCGCAGGTGGGCTATGTGAACAACAGAGGCAATATGACCACGGCCATCAGCTATGGTGCCCCCGTGGCACCCGGCATGGCCACCACCGCGGTCAACATCGGCCTGCGCCACAAGTTCTGACCACCTGGTTGGCGGACCGCGGTCCGGATGCCGATCTGTTTTGCGACCACGATTGCGTCGTTGCCGAGCCGCTTTCAAGGACCCGCGTCGCGCGCCACTAATCACTCACCACTCGCCGCAAAACGAGGAACCCCATGACAATCTTCTCGAGATTCGGAAGCATCGTGTGCGCGACGGCGCTGTTTGCGCCGTTCGCATTCCTGGCAACGGCAAATGCACAGCCTTCCGTGACACCCGCTGAGGCCCGCGCCATCGCAAAGGAGGCCTATATCTACGGCTTTCCTCTCGTGGATAACTACCGCATCCAGTACACCTACTTCGTGGACAGAAATGGCGCGGAGTTCAAGGCGCCCTGGAACCATATCGCCAACCAGCCTCGTGTCTACACGCCGGCGGACACGGCAATCCAGACACCCAACTCGGACACGCCCTATTCCTGGCTGGGTCTGGACCTGCGCATCGAGCCCATCGTGCTCACCGTGCCGGCAGTAGAGAAAAAACGGTACTACAGCATCCAGCTAACCGATGCCTACACCTTCAACTTCGACTACATCGGCAGCCGCAGTACGGGCAACGGTGCAGGCAGCTACCTGATCGTTGGGCCGAACTGGAAGGGCAAGATTCCGAGAGGCGTGAAGAAGGTAATCCATTCCGAAACGGATCTCGTCATGTCGATCTATCGCGTGCAACTGTTCGACGCGAACGACATCGGCAACGTGGAGAAGGTACAGGCGGGCTTCAAGGTGCAGACGCTATCGGAATTTCTCGGCGCCCCTGCGCCCAAGGCGGCGCCAGCGCCTGATTTCGTCAAACCGCTTTCGCCCGTGGAGCAGAAAACCTCCCTTGAATTCTTCGACATCCTGAACTTCGTGCTGCGCTATTGCCCGACGCATCCTTCCGAAGTGGAACTAATGAAGCGCTTTTCAAGGATCGGTGTCGGTGCGGACCAGTCATTTGACGCCAGTAAGCTCTCGCCTGAAATGGCGGAGGCGATCAAAGCCGGCATGGCGGATGCATGGGCTGACTTTGGCGGACTGTTGAAACAGTTTGACGCGAGAAAAGTAACCTCAGGTGACGTATTCGGCACCCGCCAATACCTGAAGAACAACTATCTCTATCGTATGGGCGGCGCCGTGCTCGGCATTTACGCCGCGTCCAGCCAGGAGGCAATTTACCCCGTCTACGGCGTCGATCAGGCCGGCCAAAAACTGAATGGCGCGAATCGCTATACCTTGCGCTTCGCGCCGGGGCAATTGCCGCCGGTCAACGCATTCTGGTCGTTGACCATGTATGAAATGCCCCGGAGCCTGCTCGTAGCCAACCCGATTAACCGTTACCTGATCAACTCGCCGATATTGCCGCAGATGAAGCACGACGCCGATGGCGGCGTGACCCTGCTGATCCAGAACGAATCCCCAGGCAAGGACAAGGAGAGCAACTGGCTCCCTGCGCCGAAGGGAGCATTCCGCATGTATTTGCGCCTTTATTGGCCGAAGACCAACGCATTGGACGGCGAGTGGACCGCCCCACTGCTGGAGCGTCTGCCGGAAACGACTGAAGCGCGCGCATCCGAATAACCGATTACACGTAGAGATGACCATGCCATTTGTGCAAAAGATCCGGGCCGCAGCGCTCGCCGCAGTAGTGGTCTTTACCACCGCTCACGCGCAGACCGCGCCGAACATGAAAATGACGACGCCTATCCCGCCGTCTATCACCACAGCGGACTCCCTGCAAACGCGCTTCGGCGATCTGAAGTTCCGCGACGGGTTTCCGGATGACGCTACTGTCCAGAAGGTTTATGACAACCTCGACTACGTACGGGGCGTTGAAGCTTTCCTCAATACCATGACGGGTGCGTCAGCGGAGGCACTACGCCTGGGCTTCGCAAGCCAGGGCGCAGATAACAACCAGACTGTGCTCATCATGGAAAACCTGATGGACTCGAAGTCGCGGTTCCTGACACCGAATACCGAGAGCATCTACAACCTGATGTGGGTGGACACGAAGGACGGCCCGGTGGTGATCGAAACTCCACCGGACGTGCTCGGCGCGATCGACGATCACTGGTTCCACTATGTGGCCGATTTCGGCAGGGCCGGCCCGGACCGAGGCAAGGGAGGCAAGTTCCTGTTGCTGCCTCCTGGCTACACGGGCGAAGTGCCCGAGGGCTACATCGTGCTGCGCTCAGGCACCTACGGCAACCTTGTCTTCTGGCGAGGCTTCCTTGACGGGAGCGGTACCCGGACCGCAGTAGAAAACACAAAACAATTCACGAAGGTGTACCGGTTGGCCGACGCCGCGAATCCGCCGAAGATGAAATTTATCAACGTTTCCGGAAAAGCCTTCAACACCATTTATCCCAACGACTTCCATCTATACGAGGAAGTGAACAATATTGTGCAGTACGAGCCGAACGAGGCGTACAGCGCTGAAATTCTCGGACAGCTTGCGGCGATCGGCATCGAAAAAGGCAAGCCGTTCGCACCCGATCAGCGGATGAAGAAAATCCTGACCGAAGCAGCGGCCGTGGGCAACGCGACCGCGCGGACCATTGCTTTCAAGTCCCGCCAGGAAGGGACCTACTACTATCCGAACAGCGCCTGGTTCACATGCTTCGTCGGGGGGAATTATCAGTTCCTCTCCCAGCCCGGCGTGCGCGATCTCGATGCACGGATCCACTTTATCTACTACGCGATCGGTATCACGCCCGCGATGGCGCTGAAGAAGGTCGGCCTCGGATCGCAATACGCCGCGGCCACCACGGACTCGCAGGGCAAGCCGCTTGATGGCAGCAAGACCTACAAGGTTCACCTGCCGCCCCATGTCCCGGCAAAGGACTTCTGGTCGTTCGTTGCTTACGACAACCAGACCCGCTCGCTGCTGCAAACCGACCAGCAGTTCCCCAGCATCAGTAGCCAGAAGAAGGACATCGTGATCAACGCCGATACATCCGTGGATATCTGGTTCGGCCCCACCGCGCCGAAAGGCCATGAGGCAAACTGGGTGCAGACCGTTCCGGACAAGGGCTGGAATGTCATCCTGCGTCTCTACGGTCCGCTGGAGTCATGGTTTGACAAGACGTGGAAGCCGGGGGAGTTCGAGTTGATTGGTTGAGTGCCCGCGCCACTTTCGCTCCGGGAAACGCTTGACAGGCCGATGCCAGAGAATTTCCCTTGCCGATGACCAGGCAAGGCAATGGGACCAAGGTCCAATTGCATGCTTGCTGTCATGAATCTAAGCTTTTCCAGGTCTGCGTCACTGACGGCCATGGCTACCCCGCCGTCAGGACCAGGCCGTGCCGGCAGCTTCGTTTCCCGTTCCTGGCTCCTGGCGCCCTGCGGAAATATCATTGAGGCGGGCCAGGAGCGAAACATGTCAGCATCAAGAATGCCCGTCCGAGCATCGGCCCTGGCGTTGACGTTGGCTTTGTCGGCCATTCAGCCGGTCCGCGCCGCAACTCAGGACCCCGGCTGGCCGCGTGAACTTGACAGGGACGGCGCGACGCTCACCTACTACCAACCACAGATTGACGACTGGAAAGACTTCAAGGTCCTGACCGGTCGAATGGCGGTTACCGTTGTTCCCCGCGGAGGTAAGCCGCAAGTGGGCGTCATCACATTGCAAACACGTACGGACGTGGATATCGACAGCCGCAACGTACTTTTAAGCAGCCCGCAGATAATCAGCACGTCGTTTCCCGGCGCAGATCCGGCAACGAGCCAGAAACTCGATCAGCTGGTGAGAAAATTTATCAATCCGCAGGCGTCGCTGACCTTATCCGTCGACCGTCTTGTTGCAAGTGTGGAGAAAAAAAACGCTCCGCCGGTAGCCGCCGTCAAGAACGACCCGCCAGCGATCTTCGCGAGTTTCGGGCCTGCGGTCCTGTTGTTCGTCGACGGCGAACCGGTGCTCGCGCCGATTCAGAATTCAGACCTTTCGTTCGTGGTCAACGCAAACTGGCCGCTATTCGTCGACAACGCGACCCACCAGTACTACCTGTTCACCGGGCAGACATGGGTGACGTCGACCGACCTGAAAAGCGGATGGGCGGAAACGAAAACGCTTCCCGCCAAGATGGCGAAGATTCCTGCTGATCCCACCTGGGCAGACCTGAAGCCCTACATCCCAGCGCCCCAAGGGCACAAGGCCAAAGCACCGGGCGTGTTCTTCAGCAATACGCCGGCTGAACTGATTGTCTTCAACGGACAACCGGTCTATGCAACGATTCCCGGCACCCAGCTGGTCTTCGCGAAGAATACCGATAGCGACGTGTTCGTCTTTTCGCCGAACAAGACCTTCTACTTCCTGACTGCCGGCCGCTGGTTTTCCGCCCCCGGACCCAGCGGGCCGTGGACGTTTGCGACGAATCAATTGCCGCCCGATTTCTCGAAGATTCCGCGCGACAGCCCGGCCGCCCGGGTCCTGAGTTCCGTGCCCGGGACGCCGGAAGCAGCCGACGCTGTCCTGCTCGCGCAGATCCCGACGACAGTCGAGGTCAACCCGACCGCTGCCGCGGCCGCCGTCAAGGTTTCGTACAGCGGCGACCCCCAATTCAAGCCAATTGAAGGCACTCCGCTGGCGTACGCAACCAACACGCCGGACAAAGTGATCAAGGCGGACAATCGTTACTACGTGTGTTCCCAAGGTGTCTGGTTCGATTCTTCGTCACCCGGGGGACCCTGGCAAACCACCACCTCTGTGCCTCAGGTCATTTATACGATTCCGCCTAGCTCACCCGTCTATAACGTGACCTACGTCACACAGCAGGTGACCCCGACAGGTACCGTGCAGGCAAGCTACACGGCGGGATATCTCGGCATGTTCATCGCTGGCGTAGCAGTCGGGGCAATCCTCGCCGACGGCAACGGCTACTACTATCCGCCGTACGTTGGCGTGGGCCGCGGACTCTATCCGGCTTACTATCCGCGTCCGATGCCCTACGGCTATCGCACTTACAACCCCTACACAGGAGCGAGCGGTGTGCGGGGGGTGGCTTACGGGCCGAGCGGTAGCGCTCAGTGGGGAGCCTCTTACAATCCCTATACAGGCACCTATGCACGCGGCGCGACGGCCTCTGGGCGCTATGGCAGCGGCGGTGTCGCGCAGGCCTACAACCCCTACACGGGAGCCTATGCCGCGACGCGCCAGGGATCGAACGCCTACGGCAGTTGGGGAAGTTCCGTTGTCACGAAGGGCAATCAATGGGCGGCGACGCAGCATAGAACGACAGCCAACGGCTCAGTTGGTACGTATCAGAATTCAGCTGGAGGCAAGGCAATTGCCGGCCAGAACGCCAACGGCCGCGCGGCGGCGGGCAAAACCGCGGGCGGCGACATGTACGCCGGGCGCGACGGGAACGTCTACAGAAACACCGATGGCAGTTGGCAGAAATACGATAATGGCTCGTGGTCTTCGGTGAATAAGCCCACGCCTCAGAGCACGCAGCCGAGAGCACAGAGCGCTCAGCAACAACGTGCGGCGGGCTCCCAGACTGCCAACTCCGCCACCGCCCAGCAAAGGGCACAGAGCGCTCAGCAGCAGCGCTCCACAGCTGCCCAGACCACCAACTCCGCTACCGCCCAGCAAAGAGCACAGAGCGCCCAGCAGCAGCGGCCCACAGGTGCCCAGACCGCCAACTCCGCCACTGTTCAGCAAAGGACACAGAGCGCTCAACAGCAGCGTCCAACGCAACCGGCTGTGACCAGGCCGGGCGGCGGAAATCCCCAAAATCTGGCGGCTGGCTCCAGCCGGCCCAGCGCACAAGGATCCTTTGGGGACTTGAACCAGGACATGCAGAACCGGCAGCGTGGTGCAGCCCAGAGCCGACGCGTTGCTCAGACCGACCGAGGCGGCGGTGGTGGCATGGGAGGCGGTGGTGGCATGGGCGGCGGTGGTGGCATGGGCGGCGGTGGTGGCATGGGAGGCTTTCGCCGATAGCTGTGCTCACTTCGTGCCTTATACAGGCAATGGGACTAAAGTCACATGGTGGTAGTCCGCAATTTATGTCAGGCTGCAAGTGAGAGCGTCGATGTCGAGCCGTGCAGGACAGTAGGTCCGGCCATGTCTTTACGTGCCACGCAGATCGGCTTCCGGCCTTCTCGCCCCTTCTATGGCGCGATGCCACGCGTCGCGGCCACGTCGAGAGTTGAATAGACTTTGAGCAAGGTACCGACCCGCATCCGATCCCGCGCACTGGAACGTATTGCACGTATCGCTCCAGGTTTGGCCGCCCTCCTCCAATACCGTACACGGGATCTTAGCCATGATTTCGTCGCGGGCCTGTGTGTTGCGGCAGTTGCATTGCCTGTCGGCGTTGCGTATGCGCAGCTCGCGGGCTTCAACCCGGCCATTGGTCTGTATTCGAGCATCCTGCCGCTGGTCGCCTATGCGCTCTTCGGCACATCCCGCCAGTTGATCGTCGGCCCCGACGCTGCGACTTGTGCATTGATCGTCGCTGCCATTTCGCCACTGGCAGCGCTCGGTTCTGCAGCGTATCTGTCCATGTCATTGACGCTCGCCCTTGTCGCAGGCCTGCTGTGCGTCGGCGCCAGTTTCCTGCGGCTTGGCGTGTGTGCGGATTTTCTGTCGCGTCCCATACTGGCCGGCTTCATGAATGGGGTAGCGCTGTCGATTGTGCTCGGTCAGATGGGCAAACTACTCGGTTTCAAGGTGGTGTCGAGCGGCATCATTACACGCCTGGTGGAGGTCGCGGGGAGATTCAGAGAGACCCACATCCCAACGCTTGCGGTCGGTCTGGCTTCGTTTGTGGTGCTGCTGGTTTCACCGAAGCTATTGCCCCGCGTGCCTGCCGCACTGATAGCGCTGGCTCTTTCTGCACTCGCAACAAAGGGCTTTGGGCTCGACGCCCAAGGTGTGCAAACTATCGGCCCGGTGCCCGCCGGCCTGCCCGCGTTGTCTCTCCCGCACATCACAATCGAATCGCTCAACACGCTGTTTGCCGACGCAGCCGGCATCGCATTAATCGCGTTTTGCAGCGGCATCCTGACAGCGCGCAGCTTTGCCGCAAAGAACGGCTACGACATCGACGACGACCGCGAACTGGCGGCGTTCGGCGTCGCGAACATCGCTTCGGCGCTATCGCAAGGCTTTGCGGTAAGTGGTGCCTCCTCCCGCACTGCCATGAACGACACCGCCGGCGGCCGCACCCAGGTTGCCGGGCTATTTGCAGCCGCGACGGTCGCTGTTGTATTGGTGTTTCTCACGGGACCGCTTCAATACGTACCCATCCCTGCCCTGGGTGCTGTGCTGGTGATGGCCGCGATATCGCTGGTTGATGTTGCAACGATCGCGACGCTATGGCGGGAAGCGAAAGGCGAGCTTGTCATTTCGATCGTCGCGACCCTTGGAGTCGTTACGTTGGGCTCGATGCAAGGTATCCTGCTCGCCGTGGTCCTGGCGCTAGTGCGCTTTATCCGGATCGTTGCACGGCCCTCATGCGAAGTGCTCGGCGAAGTGGAGGGAATGCCAGGCTTTCACAGTGTCGACCGGCATCCAACGGCCAGATTCATCCCTGGCTTATGTCTGTTCCGATTCAACTCTCCCATCGTTTTCTTCAACGCGCGCTATTTCAAGCGGGCAGCGTTACAGCTAGTCGATACTCCCGGCCTCGCGCCGCGCTGGTTCGTGCTGGACGCATTGACGGTTACGTCCGTCGACGTCACCGGCCGCCAGACGCTGACTGAACTTCAACGCGAACTCGCAGCGCGCGGCGTCACGATGGTCGTGGCCGGCCGCTATACACAAACCCTTGAGTGGCTGAGAAGTCGCGGTCTGGAAGACGCGGGGCTGCCGTGGCCGCATTTTCCGACGCTGCGCGAAGCGATCCGTGCGTTTCGCCGCGAGTCGGACCGTCAGGCTTCGCCTTCCTGATATCGAAAAAAGATCAGCCCCTAGGGCCTCTCCTTATATTGCTCAGGCAGGTCGCGGCCGTAGCATCGACACTTTGTCGTTGACGCTAACCCCTGGAGACTGCCTGCATGAAAGAGCCATCGAGCGAGTTGCCCTACTCCGTTGTAAGCCGTAGACGATTGATGCTGGCGGGCCTCAGTTGCGCGCTGACGCCGCTAGCTGCCTGCGTCGCCGACAAACAGCCTGCGTCTGCTAATGCTGCTAATGCTGCTAATGCTGCTAATGCTGCTAATGCTGCTAATGCCGCTAATAGTCCCATTGTCTGGTCCGGCATGACTCAGGCCGAACTCGATAAAGCCTATAACCAGAGTGCTTACGCCCCGAATGAAAGCCAGTTGATAGCTCGATATCGCGATCGTAGCAACGACGCGCTGACGCGGCTGGGACGCCCGCAACGCGCGTCTTACGGCACGACGCCGATTGAAGGCATGGATATCTACCGGACCCGTGCGAAGAACGCGCCGGTTCACGTTTTCATTCACGGGGGCGCATGGCGCGTCACCGATGCGCGCGACTACGCGTTTCTCGCCGAGGTATTCGTCGGCGCGGGCATCAATTTTGTGGTGCTCGATTTCGCATGGGTGCAAGACCTGAACGGGGATCTCGCGGCCATGGCGCAGCAAGTGCAGAACGGCATTGCGTGGATCGTCAGGAACGCTGGGACATTCGGCGCCAATAATCGCGAGATTTATCTATCCGGGCATTCGTCCGGATCGCATCTGCTGGCCGTCGCGCTGACGCAAGACTGGCAGGCAAAATACGGTATCGATAGCCGCGTCTTCAAACACGCGCTGCTGATTAGCGGTCTCTACGACCTGCACCCGGTGCGGCTTTCGGCTCGCGGCAAGTACGTCCACCTGACCGACGCGACCGAAGCGCAGCTGAGTCCGGCACGCCACATTGACAGCCTGGTGTGCCCACTCACCATCGGCTATGCGTCGCTTGACACCCCGGAGTTCCAGCGCCAGTCGCGCGATTTTTCCGCTGCGCTCAATGCGGCCGGCAAGCGAACGCCTGTCGTTCAGGCGACCCTTTATAACCACTATGAAGAGCTTGAAACGCTGGGCAATCCATACGGGATTTTCGGGCGCACGGCACTGGGGGAGATTGCTCAGCGCAAGGGTTGAAGGAGCGCTGGCGGCCGGAACGGAATTGCATGAAAGCACGTACAGCAAGTTTCGTTTCCGGCGTGGCGGTGTCCTTCCTGGCTTCGCAGGTGTCGTTGGGGCAACGTACATCACGGCCCACCTCTGCGCCAGCTCACTACAGTCAGGCGGTCGAGCGCCGCGTAATAGCGCGCCTGCGAAGCCGCCGCATCGTCGTTCTGATTCGCGTCCAACATGCCAAACAGATTCTCTGCGACAACTGAGCCGATCGCGTGGATAGCATCGTGTCGCGTGAGTCCCCCTTTCCTCAGGCGATCCATCGCCCGGACCACAGGCTCAAGGTCCAGGGCAATCTGATTTTCGACGATCGCGTGTAGCGCGGCGTGTGTCTTGACGTTGGGAAGCTTGATCCGGGCGACGCGATGCCAGGTTTCAATGACATGAATCCGCTCCTGTTCGTCGAGTTCAAGCCATGATTCAGGCTGGGGCACCCGCTCCGGGTTGTACGCTTCCATGGCTGGCGCATCGACCCCGCGCGACGATGCTGGCGGACAGTCGCGCAGCAGGCCACAGCCCGGCCGTTTCGCGCTGACGTAAGTGCTCTTCACGCTGCGCCGCCCTGGCCTGGTCCAGAACGGCCAGACTAATCCATTTCACCACGTTGCGAAACGACCGCGCATTGACGTCGATCGATTCGATCACCGCATGTTGACCACTGGCTTCGGCGACCACGCGCACGACGCGATCGCGATACCACATTGGCGCGCCCATCGGCGGGCAGACGGCTCCCTTCCTTTTCCCCAATGCCGGGTTCATCGATCACGCCGACTTCTCTGTCGCTGTGCCCTTGCGCACCGGACGGGGTCGCTTGTGGGTACGCCCCGCAACCGGTTCGCCCTTGCGACGCGTACCGCGCGTGGGTGCTGGCTCGCGCACATGCAAGAGCCAGCGGGCATGCACGGGAAATTAGCGACTACATCGGACGAGGCGAACGGGCGATCGAAGTGGCTGATCGCGTTCACCGCGCGTTTGGCCGCCATCGGGCGATCGATGACACGATGGTTGAGGGTTTGATAGCCCCAAAGCGGTCGAATTCGCCAATCTTGGCGCGCTGCGGAGAACAACTCCCGACTGTGAGTATCGACGAAATCGCGAGCACCTCATCGGACAGTTCCACTCCGGCCTTGAGCCAGTTTTCGGCATCCGAACGCAGGAAAATACCCGCCTGATCATACTGTGCATGGAAGCATCCATAGACGTGCTCCTGAGGAGTCAAGTCACCAGGCACTCATGCGGCACCGGTTACGGCGTACCGTTTGCGTCGCTACCTACGACGTCACCGAACCCGGCACTGGGCGGAAAGTCCGCGAAGTGCTCGGGTTTGACCTTCGACCGGCCGATTGCATCACCGATCTCGGAGCAGGCTGCCATGGCGTGAACGTCGTCAAGCCGGAACGCGTTATGCGCCAGATGCCCACATCCGATCGCCTCTAACCCTTCCGGCGTCAGCAGCGCGTTGTAACGCATGTAGGAGAAGAGCGGCGTGCCACCGATTGGCGTATGGTCTCGAAGGTCGCCGATCTCGCTGTCGATCTCGTCGCCGGCGAGCACGCGTGCGAAGCCGCGACATTGCACATCGACCTCGGTCGTGCCAGCAAACATCAGTGACTGCATCGCGGCAAGAACGGTGGCAGCCACTTGGGTGTCGGCGACCGTCTGCCTCGTGATTTCCTTTGGCAACAGGCCAGTACCAACCGACACCAACAACATCCGATCGGCGCCGGTGGGCCATTCCAGTCGATAGCACGGCAGTGTGGCCATCTGGAACAACTTGAACGCAGGATTGTTCAATGACGATATCGCGCCGTCGTAGAACAGGTGAACCTGCGAACCGATGCGAATGCGCTCTGGGTCAAAAAAATAGGGGGCAGCGGTGCTCGCTCGTACCAATTGCCAAAGCGGAAGATTCAAATTGCTGTCGGCTCCGTGCCGCATGTCGCTGTATTTGGCGTAAGGATTGCTACTGATCGGCCATGGCGAATTGGTGCGCGCATTGAGCATGACCAGCATGAGCAAGGTTCTAAGTCTGGTTGATCCTAGCGTCGTGTCAGCGCCGAAGATCTTCTGCAGATAATCGCGCAAAGCCGAGGCATCGTAGCGCGCGAAAAGCAAACGCTTGATGAAATTGGTGGTCGGCGAAAACATCGCACTGGCATCGTGGACGAATAGCGAGTCGAGCTGCTGTACGCTCATGCCTAGCGCGAGACCCGCGGCGAGAATCGCACCTGCGCTCGTGCCCGCGATGTAATCGAAATACTCAGCGAGCACGAGGCCAGGACGACCGCTTCGTTCGCGCAACAGAGCTTCAATACGCGCGAGGATACGCACGGCAAGCAAACCGCGAACCCCACCGCCGTCGATCGCGAGCAATTTTCGTTGTTTCAACGTATCCATATGCGCATGATCGTCAGGGAATTAGCTCATAGGTCTGCTGGAAAATATTGTTGGCCACGACCCATCGTTCGCCGCTGCCAGACGTAATGATCCAGTCGCCCGGGTTGGCGTGCAGTGTTCCTTGCCCGCCGCCGAGATCGATTTCCGTCGCGATCGGAGTTTGTCGGGCGTCCACCGTTTCAACTCTTTTCAGATAGTTACCGTTCTCGCCCATTCGCGTCGGTGCGACGGGCTCATAGGATGCCTCGAAACGATCGCGGCCGATGGGCCAGCGCTCACCGGCCGGCCCAGTCGCCAACGCATCACCCTGGGTGAGCTTCACTGGGCCTTCTGTCGTTTGCATTTCGCGTGATGTCGTCGCGAACTCTACAAGTACGGGATTGGGCTTCTTAATGGCTTTCATGACAGGCTCGACTAATCAGCTTCCGAGCAGCACCTCGAATCGATTGAACTCGATTCGGCCTACTGCGCTGCCTCTCATCGCGTTGCCTCGCCGCGACGATTTCGGCGGCTTAAGCCCGCTCACCATCACGCGCGGCCGAGGCGTTACCAATCAACCGCCCGGTGTCGCGATCCTGCTCGATGCAGATCGCGCAGCGCAGCGTTGAGCTTCTCAATCGGTTCGCCTTCCATGGAGCCGGAATGATCGAGCACGAGCACGCAAGCACATCGCTGCTGCAGGTTGTCGCCGGGGCTAAACGGTGCATTGAATTCATCAACCATTCTATTGGCTCCTGACGGGGCTTTTATATGTCAGAAACTAATCATCGATTGTTCAGAGCAGTATCGCTGCTGGATGCACTGTACAACATTTTTAGCGTGGTTCGAATCCCTAATCAATGCTGGGCGATCGGGACCAGACGTAGAAAAATGGCCCCATTTAGTACTTTTCCGCCTCCCCGATCTGGGCAGGTGTTACATCGGGGAAAATTGGCAGTGCGCGAACGCAAGGTCATAGCCGATCGCTCTAACGCGGAACATGCAATTGTTTGAACTGCCGGCCATAAATCCCGCAGACGTGCGCATACGCCACCTGCGGTGGGTGGGTGCGGATTCAGCCGGCGCGCGCACAGGATTTATCAGCCTTCCCCTTACTCGGCGAGGACACGCCGCTGATGCTGCCAGTCGGCACGGTGCGCAAGCCCTTGACTCGTGCGGCGCCCCACAAGGTCGTCAAGGAAGTTCTCTCAGGCGCAGCGAACAGCTTACGTCCTGGCGGCGATACGAATAAAGAGCGGGCTGGTGGCCTTGAGCAGGCCTCGGTCCACTGGCTTCGGCATAGCGCGGGTTCTCACATGGCCGATCAGCAGGTCGATCTAAAATTGGTCGCGACAATCTCGGCCACGCCTCCCTCACGACGACGCGCCAGTACCCCCACATAGATGATTGGCGTCACCGCGAAACAGAGGCACCTATATGGCATTGCCTCTAAATTAAGCGCGACAGCCCCTGCAAAACAGTAGCTTAAGCTATCATTCAGGTTCAAACCCAACCGACGAATGCGATTCATGACCACTTCCGATTCCATCACACGTCAGCCGCGCGCCCGAGAACGGGGCACGCAGCCGTTGCCCAAGGAACGTCCCGATCACGACCTCGACAATTCGGTCGGATATCTGCTCAATCTCGCGGCGAGCATCATCGCGGCACGTTTCAGCGACGACCTCAAGTCCTACGACATCAACCTTCAGGGTTGGCGCGTACTAGCGGCACTTCGCCACGAAGACCATCAGACATTGTCCGATCTCGCAAGTCGTACTGGGTCGGAACTATCCTATCTTTCACGCGCTGTGGGTGCCCTCGAGACAAAGGGCTATATCTGCCGCAGCGAGTCCGCCACCGATCGCCGGACGATCCGTCTGTCCCTGAGCTCCGAGGGAGCTGGCATCGTCAGCGAACTCGCACCACGCGCCTGGCAAATCGAACGCGCGGCTGTAAAGGGCGTATCGGCCCGCGAACTGGAAATCACGCTCAATACCCTCCGAGCGGTCTACTCCAACCTTGTCGACAACTACGAAGACGCGCCCGCAGTCAATCGCAAGCTCGCCGTCGCGCGTCGTGTACGCCGACGTGAAGCGGGCGGCAAAGCGCCCGGGTAATACTGGACGCGCGCCGGCAAGCGCTGCCCGCCTGCCTCACACCGGCTCGGCAATGACGCGATTTGTGATTGAACCGATTCCTTCTATTTCGGCGCGCATCACATCACCAGCTCTCAGGTACACAGAGGGACTCATCGCGACGCCCACGCCCGACGGTGTGCCTGTCGCCAGCAGATCGCCGGGTTCGAGCGTAAAGGCGGTGGACAGGTGAGCGATCTGGTCGTAGATATCGTGAATCATTGCGCCGGTCACATCGTCCTGACGCAGTTCGCCGTTCACCCACAGCCGCAAACGCAAGGCGTGTGGGTCACCAAGTTCGTCAGGGGTGACGATCCATGGGCCGGTGGGTCCACAGGTGTCGAATGACTTGCCAATCGTCATCGTCTGCGTGGCGAGCTGCCAGTCGCGCACCGACACGTCGTTGCACACCATAAAGCCCGCGATAACCGAACTCGCTGCTTCGCGGCTCACGTGCCGGCAGCGCTGGCCGATGACCACGCACAGTTCGACTTCGTAATCGAGCTGATCCGATACTGCGGGCAGGTGCACATCACCGAACGGACCGTTGAGGCAGGAAACCTGCTTGTTGAACCAGACCTGGGTGGGCGGGGTCTGCACTCCAACCTTGGCCGCCTCCGCCACGTGCTTCCGATAGTTCATGCCGATCGCGAGATACTTGGACGGATTCGACAGCGGAGCAAGCAGCGTGACCTCCGATAGCGCAACGGCGTGGCCGGCCCGCACGGCGCGTGCACGCGCGATTGCTTCCGGACCGGCCTCGAGCAACGCCTTCATGGTGGGCGGCAAGGTCGGATCGTTGCGTGGCAGGTCAATCACAAGATCGCCGTCCACCTTGCCGATCGAAATGTCTGCGTGGTGCTGGTAAGTAACGAGTTTCATGGATGTCAAAAAGGAAGTGAATTAGGCCAGGCTTGCACGCGGCGGATCTTCTGATGCGCCGCCATGTGCAGGAGCCTGAACGGGATACGGATAACTGCGCGGCAGACGCAGCAGCAGCCATCCGGCGCAGGTGAGTACAACCAGGAACGCTATCAGTGCGGGACGGTAGGAACCGGTGGCATCGTAGGCCGCTCCCATCACGAAAGGCCCGAGTCCGGTACCGACGGTGAACACTGCGAACAGGTAGCCGTAGATCTGTCCGAACGCGCGCAGGCCGAAATATCGACTCTGCAGATACGCGATGAGATCGACTTCCGCGCCCATGCCGAGTCCGACCAGCACCGCACCGATTGTCGTGAGCGATACGCCGGCACTGCCCAGCAGTGCGATCACACCTATGGCCGGCAGGATCACGAACGCGATCGCGACATGGGGCCCGAAAAACCGGTCGAGCAGGAAACCGCACAACAAGCGCCCTACGATCAACGACACCCCGATGCCCGAAAACACGGTTACCGCCTGGCTCGTCGGAATGCCGCGGTCAGTCAGCAACGGCACAAGGTGCACGACGGTGCCGTTGACGACGATTGGAATGCACAGGAACACTATCGCAAGCTTCCAGAAATCCGGGCTGCGCACTGCCTCCCCCGCTTCGATCCCTGGCAAGCCGGGGCCGCGCATGTGCGCCTGCGCGCTGCGAGGCGCGGCAGCTGGATCACGGATAAACAGCGCGACTGCGAGAAACGCGATGACGAACACAGTCAAGCCGATCGCGACGTACGCGCCTCGCCATCCGAGCCTGTCGAGATACAGCTGCGTGAGCCGGGGCACGAGTGCCGCGCCCAGGCCTACGCCTGTCATGGCGATGCCCATTGCGAGGCCGCGTCGCCGATCGAATGCCGCGGCAATCGCCTTGGCATAAGGCAGCGGTGCCTGCCCGCCGCTGAACAGTCCCATTACCGCGAACATGGCCAAAAACGCCGCGGGAATGGCCGGCGCCAGTGACATGGCAGCGATGGCCAGCGCAAAGAGCGCGATGGCAATCAGCGTGACCCGTCTGATTCCGCGTCTGTCGATCAGTCTGCCAGCGACGGGCGTGGCAATCGCGGCGAAGATCGACCCCAGCATGACCGCGACGGACATCACGCTGCGATTCCAGCCGAACTCGGCCATGATGGACTTCATCAGCACCGATGTCGAAAACTGCAGGACAGTGACGTTACCGACCGTCAGTCCCATGAGCGAGCCAACCACGATCCACCAGCGGCTTCTGACCATCCGTTTCACGATCATCTCCAGTTGTCTTTGTTGTCCTCGGGTATCCGCCGATCCGGCGCGGCGAATCGGGGTTCGCCGTCATGCGGTGGCAGTGTGCTCGAGGAAGCGGCCGGCATGGAACAGCAGCGGCGATTCGCTGCCGTAGGAGAAGCGCTCGACGTGGCCCAGAATCATGACGTGGTCGCCGTAAGACTCGATGCCCGACGTGCGGCACTCGAAGCAGGCCAGCACGTCGCCGAGCACCGGCACGTCGCCGAGACCGGTCTGCACGCGTTCGCTGAACGGCGCGAACTTGTCTTCCGCGAACCTCGCGAAGTGGGTCGCGAGGTCCTGCTGATCGGCGGCCAGGACGTGCACGGCGAAATATCCCGATTCCCTGAACACCGGCAGGCTCGGCGACCTGTCATTCAGATACCACGCCACCAGCGGCGGATCGAGCGAAACTGAGCAGAACGAATTGACAGTCAGTGCAGCCTGCCGCCCGTCCTCAGTACGCGTCGTGACAATACAGACGCCGGTCGCAAAACGTCCCATTGCGTTGCGGAGTTCGCGACCATCGATAGAAATTGCGCTCATGATTTTTGTCCAGTCAAAGCGGGCTTGGCGTTCGCGCCAGCACCCGTGAAACAGCGCGGATCGCGCACGGAACTCCAGTAATCCAGATTGCCGGGAGACGGCTCCATGCGCCGTGGCTCACGAGGATGTGCTTCAGTAAATGTTTCCATCCCGAAGCTGTACTCCATCGTCAATCCATCGGGGTCAAGGAAATACAGAAAGACGCTGTCGGAAGCGGGATGCCGGCCAGGGCCAAACACCACGTCGGAGTTGGCAGCCTTCAGGCGCGTGAGCGCCTTACCGATATCGTCAATTTCCGTCACCATGTAATTGACGTGGTGCAGACAGTGACGCTCGAACTGCGCAATACCAATTCCGTGGTGATAGGGGTTCGGCCAAACACGCATGAAGGTAACGAATTCGCCGATCGAGTCCGACTCCCGGAAATTCAGTATGTCGCGCCAGAATTCAATGGCGCGCGCCGCGTCCGGAGTGTTGAAGACGACATGCCCGATCCGCTGGATGCGCGCAACCGACGGCCGGAATGGACGCTCCGCGTCTGGCAACGGCACGTAAAACTCTACCGTTGCACCGATCAACGGTTCGAATACTCGTACAGCCCGCAGCTGCGCCCGTTCCCGACAGATCTTCAGCGCCGTTTCCTGCACGTCGAGACCGGCGCGTGTAAGCCGTCCGATCAGCGGCTTGAACTGCGCCACATCCTCCAGCATGAAACCGGCGCACCGAAGCCCCGCTTCCGGCGCCTCATGCAGCACCACGTTATGGTGATCGTGATCGCAGCGCAGCCGGATCTCGCCGTCGGGCCCCGTATCAACGTATTGGAGTCCCACCACGTCTTCATAGAAGCGGCGCGCGCTCTCCAGATGCGTCACGTTGAGTTCGACGCGCCCCAGTTTCCGATATCGGACCATCACATCCTCTCCTTCAATACTGACCGCGCGGCGGCAGACCCAGCCGCATCTGCCCATACATTGTCGACACCGCGTGCCAGTTGACGCTGATGTGGTGCGCAACGGCATTGATATCGCGCCAGGCGCGCTGAATACCACTGTCCAACTGGATGCCCGTTCCGCCTACGACGTCGTACAGTGCGTTGATGGCGTCAACGCACAGACGCACGGCGTAGGCGTGGCCTCGCCGTAGCGTGATGCGTTGCTCCTTGCTCAACTTGACGCCGCCGTCCACCCACTCGGTGATCTGTTGCAGGTCACGTTGCAAAATGAGCTGTGCGGCGTCGACCGCGGCTTCGGCCTGCGCCACCGCCGACTGGACATGCCCGAACTGGGCAATCGAAGCGCCGCCACCCGTAAAGGCGCCGCGCGTGGCGCGTGCGGCGATGCTCTCGACGAATTCATCAATCGCACCGCGCAGGGCAGCCACCGCCGGGTTAGCCAACAGCGGCGGGAAGCCGCTCAGGAACGGCACCCGGTAAAGCGCCGAATCGTGAACGTCTGCGCCCGGTGCTTCCTGTTCGAGAACCTCTGAAAACGCGACGGTGCGATGCGCAGGAACGAACACCTCCTCTTCGATCAGGATGTCCTTGCTGCCGGTGCCTGCGAGACCCACCGTGAACCACGTGTCGACGATCCTGTATTCGCCCTGCGGTACCAGCAGGAAGATCGGCCGGGGCGCCGCCCCTTCGGCCTGCTCGACCATCGCGCCGAGCGACAGCCACTGAGCGTTATCGCTGTTGCTGCCGAAGCTCCAGCGGCCCTTCAGCCGGAAGCCGCCCCCGGTTGGCGTGGCCTTGCCCGTCGGCGCAATGCAGGAGGCAATCAGCGCGTCCGGCGACTCGCCCCACACGTCTTGTTGCGCCTGTTCCGGAAACATGCCGACCACCCACGACGCTGCGGCACTCAGTCCGTAACACCAGCCAGTCGAGGCGCATCCCTGACCGAGTTCGAACGCGAGGCGGCGCAACGCCTCCAGGCTCAGCTCATATCCTCCAAAACGCCGCGGCTGCACGACCCGGTAGAGACCGGCTTCCCGGAGCAGTTTCGTTACGTCAGACGAAACACGCCGGTCCTGCTCGGTCTGGCGGGCACGTTTGGCGACCAGCGGCCGCAGTCCTGCAGCTGCATCCAGCAAACGCGTGAACAAGGCGTCGTCAGATGCCGCTTCGCGTGGCGATGCGAACTGCTGCTCAATAACGCTCGAAATCGTGGTCATTCGTTTCATCTCCATATTTATTGCTAAAACAACCAATCTGTGATCGAATTAAAGCTCACAACAGTTGTTTTTGCAACTGTTTTTACGATCTGCAAACACCAGGAGTTACCCTTATGAAAGCGGCCCACCAGCCTTCGGCATGCCGATGCATCGACATCCATACTCATGTCGTTCCACACGACTTCCCCGCCTACGTGGGGCGCTACCCAAACGCACCATGGCCCTCGATGAGCGAAGGCCACGCTTGCCACCGGCACGTGGTTGTCTCATCCAAGGTGTATCGGACGGTTTCGCATCAGGCGTGGGACATTGACGTTCGACGCGCTGACATGAACCGGCTCGATGTCGAACGGCAAGTGCTCTCGCCGATGCCTGAGCTGCTGTCGTACTGGCTTGATCCCGAGGATGGCGCAACCCTGGCGCGTTATCTGAACGAAACGCTGGCGAATATGGTGGTCCGCGCCCCCGACCGCTTCAGCGCACTCGGTGCCGCGCCGTTGCAGGACATCGACCGAGCGATTCAGGAGCTCGAATTTGCGGTCAGCACACTGGGGTTGGCCGGGATCGAGGTGGGCAGCAACGTGGGCGGCGTGCCGATCGGCGATCCGCGCTTCTTCCCCTTCTTCGAGGCTGCCGAAGCGCTCAACGCGGCGATCTTCGTGCATCCGCTCCGCCCGGCCGGTATGGACCGGCTGGTTGGGCCTGCATCGCTGGAGCAGATCGTCGCATTCCCCGGCGAGATTGGCCTTGCAGCGGCATCGCTGATCACAGGTGGCTTGCTGAAAAAATTCCCGCGCCTGCGCATTGCCTTGAGCCACGGCGGCGGCGCGATCCAGACCATGCTGCCGCGCATGCAGTTTGCGTGGGAGACACTGGGCGCCCTTAGGGAAGTCATGCCCGCAGCGCCGGTAGAAGCGGCGCGGACACTCTATTACGACGATCTCCTCTATAGCGCCACAGCCATCCACGCGCTCATCGACACGGTCGGCGAGGATCGCGTCATGACTGGAACTGACTACCCGTTTGCGATCATGGACGCCGATCCGGCGGCGCGCGTCGCCAGCCTTGGCCTGAGTGCCGCGACGCTGGAAGCCTTACGATGGAAAAACGCGGCCGCATGGCTCGGTCTGAAGTGACAGCTTGCTACACCGCGCACGACAAGACCGTGGCTCGCGTTTGACATGGGGTCGTATTGAACGCTACCGAGTGGAGCTACCGCGTCGCGTTCGAGCCAAATCCCGGCAAGACGGCGAGCGGCAGTCTGGTTTCGTGCGGCCGATGAACAGATCTATAAAAGCGTACAGGCTTGATCGAATTCGAGGCGCGGCGAGCGCGCAAACAGATTTGACTTGTCGCCGTACCCGAGATTGCACAGGAAGTTCGATTTAATGTGACCTTCGGGAAAGAATTCTTCGGTGGAATTCGGCTCGCTCTTTCCAGCACTAAAGAATTCCTCGTCGACCTTCGCGTTGTCGAACCCCGACATAGGTCCGCAATCCAGTCCTAACGCACGCGCAGCCAGAATCATGTAAGCGCCTTGCAAACTGGAGTTGCGTTTCGCCGTAGCGTCGACTAGTTCCGGTGCATTGGCAAAGAGATCACGCATGCCAGGATCGTGTGGCAACAGTTGCGGCAACTTCTCGTAGAACTTCAGGTCGTGAGCGATGATGGCTGTCACCGGAGCTTTCATCGTCTTGTCCACGTTCCCGGGAGCGAGTGCCGGTAACAGTCTCTCCTTTGCCGCCTTGGTGCGCAAGAAAAGGATCCGTGCGGGATTGCCGTTGGCGCTGGTGGGAGCCCATCTCATCAAGTTGTAAACCTGACGCAAGATGTCGTCCGACACCGGCTCGTCCAGCCACGCCCGGTACGAACGTGCCTCGCGAAACAGAACATCGAGCCCAACATCATCTATAGCGTTTCTCATCAATCCTCCTGAAGAAGGCCGCGACTGATTCGCACGACGTGCGCGTTAACGCGGCTACGATAAAACATTTCACATCAGGGAAGCAACCAGAGTGCGCACAGCACGAAAACTGTTTCTCAGATAGCGCCATCCAGACGTTCAAGTGCCTCATCCGCAAGGATAAGCGAGACCGTCTCAGGCTCTCGCGTCAGGTTTAAACAATTTTTATTTATAAGGATTACTATGAAAAGCAAACGAATTACATCTATCCCAATTCGTTACGACGTATCAGAACTTCTGCTGCAGACCGACCATGACACCAAGCTGATCCGCCCCAGTTTCGACCGTGCCGCCAGCCGCAACCGGGTTGGCAGCCAGCGCACTGTTGAACATATACCCGACCGACGTGTACACCGACGTGCGCTTCGATAACTGGTAATTTACGCGTCCGATCAGTAGCGTCGCGCTCGAATCGTTCGTTCCCGCCCGTCCACGTTGCAGGTTACGTACTCCCTCTGCGTCGAACGAAAGCGCTGGCGTGAGATAGTACGTCGCCCCCAGGAAGAAAATATCTGTCTGCAAATGGGTCGCGGCTGCCACGTTGTTTCTGACCCAACCGGCACCGATCTTGGTTGGGCCCAATATCACGTAGCCGTCGACGATATTGTGCGTATCGGTGTACGCGCTGTTGTTCAGCGGCGCCGACGCGCCCGCACCACCGCGCATCACGTCGTAGGATGCTGCCACACCGAAGCTCGTTGAATCATAGGCAAGCAGCACGGTGTATTGTCGGCATGCAACAAAGTCGCCCGGCGTCTGTCCTCCGCAGTTAGTCGCGGCCGGGCCCGCAGGACCGGCAGCGTCACGACCAAAGCTGTATGTTCCGCCGAGAGTGACGCCATGGAATTTGCCGAGATAGCCAACCGCATTGTCGCTGCGCGAGTTCGGCAGATACGGGTCGAAGGCGGCCATCGAATGAATCGAAGGACCAATCACATCCGCGTTCGTCAGCGCGTACATCGTCATGTTCATCTGCCGACCGAACGTGAGTGAGCCGTAGTCGCTGCTCACGCCGACATTCGCCTGACGGCCGAAGAGGCGCCCGCCGTAGTTCAGCAAGCCGGTACCCGGCTGAAAGCCGCTCTCGAGGACAAAGAATGTCTTGTAGCCACCGCCGAGGTCCTCGACACCCTTCAAGCCCCAGCGTGACGGTACTTCACCGGTCAGAGCAGGCATCCCAATCTCCGACCCACCGTGGGCTGTTGCGTGGTTGTAGTACGACAGCCCTGTATCGACGATTCCATATAGCGTGACACTGCTTTGGGCATACGTGAACCCCGACGCCGCGGCGAGCAACGCCGCGCTCCATTTGATTTTCATGACGATCAAATCTCCATTTTTGTGGCGCAATGCCTGGTTATAGAAGACTAAAGGGAATGCTGATCAACAAACCTCTTGTAATTATTAGGATGACTGATCTATCAAATATTAATCAGATGCTGTAACCCGATTTGAACCTGTGTCATCACGATCGACCGTTTCACGCCCGTTCGCATCTTTATGTTGCTTTTGCACGACGCGTGGACGTGCACCTATAGCGACAGTTCGCGGCATTCGCCCAAACCACGCGTCAGGGCGCGGCGTTTTGCAAGGGCTGAGCGTCGCCCGAAATTTTTCCTTCCGGCAGGCCGCGTATAAGTTCGGTCCAAACGAAGTAAATAATAAATATTCGAAGTACTGAGCAAGTCTTACACGGCAACGCAAGCTGGCATTCCGCCGCAAACCGAAAACCTGGGACAGGCGTTGCCCGACGAGTCGCAAGAATTGCTCACGGTTGCATAACCGAGGGCTCCTGGGCGGCGGAAAGCCAAGGAAACTCTCATTGCCTCCTCCCCTTCAGCTATCCTTTCTTGTGGCGTCGTGGGCCGCGAATGTGCTCCTGAGTGTGCCAATGTCTTCGACCCAGACCTCGATCTCGTCGCCGGGCTCGATGAACTGGTTGTGCGGCATGCCGACTCCAGCGGGTGTACCGGACAGGATCACGTCGCCAGGGTACAGCGTCACCCGGCTACTCAGGAAAGCGATCTGCTCAGCCACGCTAAAGATCATTTCCGCTGTATTCGAATCCTGACGCAACTCGCCGTTACGCCAAAGACGGATTCCAAGCGACTGGACATCCCGAATGTCTTCTGCTGGCGTGAACCAGGGTCCAAGCGGACAACTTCCCTCCCAACACTTCTGGGAGATCCAGTCGAAGTGGAACGGTGAATGCACGCCAATGTAGTCGCGGACGAATACATCTCGCAGGGAGAGATCGTTGGCCACGGTGTAGCCGGCAACATACGACAGCGCGTCCTCGATTGTGACGTTGCGTGCCGGACGTCCGATGACCACCGCGAGCTCTGCTTCCCAATCAACGTTGCGGCTGTACGGCGGCAACGTAACCTGCTCGCCAGTACCCGTGACCACCGAACACGCGGGCGCCTTGATGAAATGCCAGGGCGCCCCCGATACCGAGTGCGGATCGGGCGACGGTGGCATATTGAACGCGCGGTCCATCTCCGCGACGTGATCATGGTAATTCGCGCCCGCGCCGTAGATGGTTCCAGGTAGCAGCGGCGCCAGCAGCTTTACCGCATCGAGCGCAAAGCCTGGCAACGATTTCGTCGATGCGCTAATGCGAGCGGCGGCCTCGCGCAATTGCGAACCCGATCTGTCCCACCGGCCGATAAGTTCAGTGACCGTGAGGTCAGGTATGTCGAGCTGAATCAACTCGCCAAGTTGTGGACCATACGGATAAACACACTCGCCAATCAGCAGGCCGGCGCGCGCTCGTCCTTCGTCGTTGAAGCTTAGTAGATGATAGCGGTCGTTCATTTCGAAAGATCCTGACATTCAGAAGCGGTCGCCGAAATCGAAGATGTCCTCGTCCTGAAACCCTTCGTAATACTGAAATTCCCACCAGTTGTAATCGAGGTCCTGCAGATAGAACGAATACACGCCATGTTGCAGCGTCACTTCGGTAATCTGGCGAATCTTGTAATGATCCGTGTACTCGTGCGCCGAACGATGAGCCGCGTCGACTTCCTCACGACTACGCACGTCAAGTCCCCAGTGGGTAAGGAACGAGACGTCATGGATCTTGTCGCCCACCTCGACGCAAAACACGTGGAACTTCAGACCCAGCCGGAACGCGAACGCGGGGGCCGCATGGCGCACGGTTTCAAGGCCAAGGAACTCCTCGTAGAAGCGCCGCGTTTCGGCAATGTCGCGGCACTCCAGCGTGCCGTGTCCGAGCACGTAGGGTCGATTGATCGCATGGCTGTTTTTCAGCGGTACAACGGCCTCGCTTGGGATTTCAAGCGTCATAAGACGACTCCATTGTGTCAGGTACGTCTGGTGTATCGATCGGCGATTGGGTGGCTTTACGCTGCAGTTTCGGCCTGCGTCAGGAACGCATCGGCGTGGAAGGCCGCTGCTGGAAGACTGCACGTGTTCGTGAATTCTTCCCGTGCTGCGTTGACCATCGCCGGTGCGCCGCACGCATAAACCTCATAGCCCGAAAGGTCCGGAAAATCGTCGACGACCGCCTGGTGAACCCAGCCCGTGCGCCCGGTCCAGTCGCAATCCATTCCCGGTTCGGACAGCACCGGCACGAAATGGACGTTCGGATGGTCCTCCGCCCACTTGCGCGGCAGATCGGCCAGATACAGGTCGCGTCGCCGACGGCCGCCCCAGTAGATGTGGAATTCACGAGCGCTCCCGCGTTGCAGCGCATACTCGACGATGGCCTTTACAGGCGCGAAGCCGGTGCCGCCCGCGAGCAGAATGGCGGGCTTCCCGGTAGCGTCACGCAGGAAGAACGAACCGAAGGGCCCTTCGAAACGAAGCATCTCCCGCGGGGCAAGCGCCGAGAATACGTGCTCGGTGAAACGACCGCCCGGGTGATGGCGAATGTGCAACTCGATATGCGTCAGCGATACCGGATCGGGCGGCACGGCG
This sequence comes from Paraburkholderia fungorum, assembly GCF_046027215.1. Classification (GTDB taxonomy): domain Bacteria; phylum Pseudomonadota; class Gammaproteobacteria; order Burkholderiales; family Burkholderiaceae; genus Paraburkholderia; species Paraburkholderia fungorum_D. The sequence continues at coordinate 1,237,241 of NZ_JAQQEN010000002.1, forward strand.
ATCGAGTAGCTGCGGCGCACACCGTCTGGCAACAGTACGTCTATGTACTGACCAGCGCGGAAGAAGAGATTCTCGTTCGGAGGGAGGCGCAACCTCAGAACGGCAACATCGGGCGCGGGCCTGGCGATGTCAGTTACCCGGCAGGGGTAGGTCGAAGCCTTGACGACATCGAGGCCGGTTAACTCCTCCACCTCGATGGTCAAATCGGAAAGCGGCTTTGCCGAGCAGAGCAATGCGTAGCCGCGCTCCCGCTCTTCGGGTCGCAGCGCCCTTTCGAGTATGTGCCCATGCTCGACCCGGCCCTCCACAACGCGCCCCTTGCACGCGCTGCAAGCGCCCGAACGGCAGCTATAAGGAACAAAAAAACCGGCCTTCATGGCTGCCGCCAATACCGTTTCGCCCTCTTCGACGACATAGCGATTTCCGCTCGGCTTCAGTAGTATTTCAAAACTCACTTTCGTGTCTCCATTCTTGGGTCTAGCCTCCACCTGGCTACCTTCACATTCCGAATCCACCGCTGGCGTCCATCATCGGCTCGTCAGTCAGAGCATGTGCGCTAAAGCTGCCATCACGCCCTGCGAGTTCAGCCCGACTTAGCCGTGTGACCGAACGCGTGGTCACCCTGCAGCGACGCGTCCATGGCCGCGGCAAATTAGTTTTCAGCTCGAAAATAGCTTTCGGCCCTGATAGTCATCCGAACGGTTGATTATTGCAAAAGCAACCAAACCATGGTCGAATTAAACTCTACAACAGTTGTTTTTGCAACCTATTTCAGCCCACCATCGGATTAGGAATTACCCGAACCAACACCGCTCGCCAGTCACTCCACGGCAGAGACATCGATGTCCATACTCACGTCGTTCTTCATGATTTCCCGGCCTAAGTGGGCCGCCATCGATGCGCGACGCTAAGCCTTGTCACCGGCACGTCGTCATCTCATCCAAGGTCTATCGAACGGGTGTCGAATCGGGCATGGTTCATCGACGCTCAGCGCAGTGACATGGGCCGGCTCGACGTCGGACGGCGAGTGCATTCGCCATGCCGGAACTGCTGTCGTATTGGCTCGACCCTGCAGACGGCGCGCAGTTAGATTGACGTATGCCGGAAGGCGCGATGGAAAAATGGGGACGGCAATATAAGGCAAGGTTCCGGCGGTCGCGTCACCGAGTTGCTGCTGAGCGATAGCTCAGAGATCGTAGTCTGCGACCCGAAAGGCACAAAAAAATCCTGCGGCATGAGAACGGGATCGACGCCGTCGATCCGTACGTTGGCATCCAACAGGGGCCTGATGCGGTCACGGTCGCAACAATCAATTAGATTGATATCGCATGATCCTGCGTGGAATAAGAAATGTCAAGAATCGTCGAAAGTCACAGGTCCGTGCAGGCCGCCGGATTAGCATGCCGGAGACGATATCGTCATACGGTTCCCCGGTTCGGCGCCCCCAAACGGTCTTCAGCGTCAGGTCTCTCCTCATCAACCTGATGACGTGACGTGGCATGACGAGGCTGGCACTACTGACCGCCACCTATCCTTTCCAGCCTTTGCAAACGCGCTCGTCCTTCGGATATCGAGGCTTCTGCTGACTGTACAATTTCGCCAGGTCTTCCGATGGCTGGTTTTCCTCTCCGTGTAGAAGTATGTCGTGCAGTTCGGGAGACGCATTGAGCAGGTCGCCTGCATACAGCCAGCCGAGGTCACGATAGGCACGGAAAAGGTTGATGCTGTTACTGTACGTCGTGAAAGCCGTACTCGTTTGCGGAAACACCCATTTCTGATGGTGGAACCGTACAGCGGAGTCCGTATCCTGGAAGTATTCGACGAGCGGACAGCTGTAATCGCCTGGCTCCGGTGCCATGCCTTTGCAGAACGCAGGATTGCCCGGCGCTCCTTTGGCAAGGAATGTCCTTGGATCGGAGGGGTCTCTTGGGTACCAGTCACGAACTACCGGCATCCACGCGTCCTTGTCCATCGCCGAGTTGATGTAGTAGATCGTGATACCGCCAAGGTGTTTTGGTGTCACTGCTGGTTCGGTCGGCTTTTCCCCTAATAGCAGCTTTGGGCCGTCAACGCCGGGCACATACGGAACGACATGGCCGACCCACACACGCCGTTTCCAGTTAAGAGGGGTCATGTTGCCGCTACCGTCCTCCGACGGATGGACATAGATCTGGCGGTCACCGTCCCATGTGCATTTGTCAGCAAGGTGATACTTTTCGGGCCCCGTTCCCGATGGCAAGGTCGGATCGCCATCGAAGTCCATCGTGTAGCCCCGCACGTTCAGATAGTAATTCGCGGAACACAGGGAGCCGAGCATCATCGCGTTGGCGCTCGAATCATAGTCCTGCTCGCCGGCCACGGCCACGATATGACGCACGCCACGACGCATGAGTGACGTGAGGCCGAGGTTATCCCCCGATTGTCCGCCATCCGAAAGATGTATGGTCGGCCCCCACTGGGTGGTCACCGGGGAGTCGAGGTAATAGAACGGCCATATAAGCAGCGAATGCAACCGGCGTTTTGCATCTGACTCGTTGTAGTTTGCGATGTCGAAGCCCCAACGCAGGTTGATCGTTTGAAGCACAAAATTGACCGCGCCTCTGGGAATACGCACGCTGCGTTGTGCCGTATCAGCGAAAGCTGCCGATGACAGGACCGCCATCGGAACGCTCAGCCCGACAAGCCAAGGAGAGCCCTGGACGTACCCATATCGGCCAGAGCCGAACTCGTCGAACGAAATTTCAAACACGTCCGAGCCCAGGTCGTAGTGCTTCGGTGACAGGTCGAGACCAACGTTTCCCGAGTTCCCCGTTGCCTGGAGAATCCACTTTGGCAGATATCCGCCGAGTTTCTCGCGGGTCGTCTCCGCGTCTCGCGTGTAGATAATCGAAAGATCACTGAAGTCCAGGCACTTCGCCATTTCCTGGAAATAGTCGGCGTGAGGAGACACGGGCAGTTTGTCACCCGCACGCGGCATGTAGCCATACGTTCGCAGAATCCCGTAGAGATAGTCATACTGCGTGGGCGAAACGCGCCATTTCCAATCGAAAAGGACATTGGTGACCCAGTTGGCAGGCGCAGTGACTATCGACTCAGCAAAGAGCATCGCGAATGTGCCGCCCAGCTCGTTTGCATACTGGGTTCGAGCGACTACTCCATCCTTGTACTTCGACATCTGCGCCCGATGTGTACGCAGCAAGTCCTGATAGCACTCAACCCAGCCCTGATACGCCGCCTGCTGCACCTTGTTCCAGACGGGCGCATCAAGGTCTGTGGGATTCGGGTCATTCACCGGAACAGGACCAAGGCTGGTGCAACCGTCCGGCAGTTCCGCCAGGCTGTACCACTCGTGCTTCACCTCGTCCGGAGAATACAGAAGCACATAAGGAAGATCGTCTTCAAGACTGTCGAGATTCCGCGTGTCCATGAAATACCGGGTGAGACCTGGATAAGCGCTGATTACCGGCACGTTGTCGTGAATCGCCTGATATGCCTTGTAGTAGAGATAGAAGGCAGTGTACGAGCCACCAGACACCGACGAGAGGTAGTCGGTTCGATACAACCAGCCTTCGTCGACGAACCGCTTTACTACCCCCATGGCAAACGGCGAGGATTTTGAGCCGCCACCAGACAGGGCCAGGCCTAACGTAGGGAGAGATTTGTCATTCGGTTTGACTTCCTCGACCACTCCCGAGTTGGTGTTCAGTATGCAGTCGAGCTGATCGAGCGTTTTTTCACATCCGGGCAATGCGTCGGCGATGTGGGAAGGCACACCCCCTACCACGCAGCCGAAAAGAAAAGGACAAAAGGTCAGCAGCACGAGAAATGCTCGCTTCATGGCCGGCCTCTCCTTTTCTTTCTACGAGTTATCAGTCCACTTACTGCCACACGCCACGCCTTTGATGGAGCATTCGACGTGTGCATCATGCATGTTAGGAAGGACTGAAGGACCCCCGTATGAGTGCTTTCCCGTATCGTGGCCGGCGCGAGGCAGGTGAAATATAAGGAACTGCGCGCCAGGTCATTCCCCAATGCCAAAATTGCGCCTGTATGTTTGCTGGCACACAGAACAACTTTCAAATCTGAGCGCTAGACGGGTGTGCGATACAGGCTAAAACCGATACCCAAGTCCAACAAAGACGATCACCGGATCCGCCGTGATGTGCGTCTTGTTGGACAACACCGTCTGACCGTTGGCGGCCACGGAACTGACCGTCGCGTTTGTCTTGAGAAACAGATACGTCACCGACGCAGTCGCGTACCAGTTTTTGCTGATGTTGTAAGCCGCGCCCGCGACGAACGCGGGATTCCATGACGGACTGAGCGTTGCCTTGACCTGTCCGCCCGGCCCTGCAATCTGCTGCAACGCGCCGCTGAATGTCGCATTGAGATCGGTATGCGAGTACCACGTATAGTTCACGCCGACACCGGCGAAGGGGCGCAACTTCGTCTGCGCGCCGAAGAAGTAATACTTCAGGAACAGAATGGGTGCCCACGACCGGGTGGTGGCCAGCGGCTGCAGATTCCCCAGAGCGAGCGATGGGCCGCCAGCACCGAAAGGTGTGGCGTTGCCCTGCGCATACAGCTTGAGCTTGGGTGGTATGCCCGTCGCCAGGTCCAGCGCAATATTATCCGTGACGAAATAAGTGGTCGAGAGCTCAAAGGTCGCCGTGTTATGTATCTGACCACCCGTTCCCGCAGACGTGAACGTGCCCAACGCAGAACTGCTCTGCAACGATGTGGCCGAAGACGGGCCAAAATCGAGCCACGCCCCACCCACGCTGGTTATGAGACTGCCTGCGCTCTGCCCCATCGCACTGGTACATATCGCGCCGGGTATTAACGCCAGGCACGCAAGTTTTTTCATCATATCCCCTCCATTTTATTTCGCATTACAGATCAATGTCTTTGCATCGACACCTGTTATTGCTTCGTCGCTCAGAACTGTTCGATTGGGAGGCTCGCCCCGCCCGATGCGCCGCTGCGGATCGCTTCCAGCAGCGCATTCGCTTTGGGCAAGATTTTGTCGGCATAGAAGCGCGCAGTGGCGAGCTTGGTGCGATGAAAATCCGGGTCCTCATTCGCTGCGTTTTTTCCTGATGCAACGAGCGCAGCGCGCCCCATCTGCCATCCGCCGCACACGTAGCCGGTGAGCATCAGATAGTCGACTGAACTGGCAAGCGCTGCATCGGGCTCAGTCGCCAATGCTTGCAGCATCCAGGCGGTGGCATCTTCAAGCGCCTGCACACCGGCCGCGAGCGCCGTGCCCACGGGCGCCACTTGCGTATCCGTGCTGCGCGCGAGCTCCAGCGTGGTCTCACGAATCTCCGCAACAAGGTCGGCCATCCCCGCGCCCTGATCTGATGCGAGCTTGCGACCTGCAAGGTCCGCAGCCTGAATGCCCGTCGTGCCTTCGTAGATTGGCGCGATCCGTGCGTCGCGCAGAAACTGGCATGCGCCCGTCTCTTCGATGTAACCCATCCCGCCGTGCACCTGTACGCCTGTCGACGCGATCTCGACGCCCAACTCCGTACACCATGCCTTCAACACGGGGATCAGAAGATCGACACGCACCTGGCGACGGGCGCGCTCACCGGCGTCCGGGTCACGGTGCGCGCGGTCCATGTCCGCGGCCATCACGTACGCGAAAGCACGCATCGCTTCGACCTGGGACTTCATCATCATCAACATGCGCCGTACATCCGGGTGATGGATGATGGCCACGGCGCCACTCGATTTGCTGGCCGCGAGTCGTCCCTGGACGCGTTCCTTCGCATATTCGCGGGCCTGCTGATAAGCGCGTTCCGCGATCGCAAGCCCCTGGATACCCACCTTCTGGCGCGCCTCGTTCATCATCGTGAACATATGCGCGAGGCCTTTGTTCTCCTGCCCCACCAGATAGCCAATCGCCCCGCCCCGATCGCCGAAGCTCATCACGCAGGTCGGACTCGCGTGAATACCGAGTTTGTGTTCGAGGGACACGCAGTGCACGTCGTTGCGCGCGCCCGGCGATCCATCGGCGTTGAAGAGGAATTTCGGCACGAGGAACAGCGAGATGCCACGCACGCCTTCGGGCGCGTCGGGCGTGCGCGCCAGCACGAGGTGAATCACGTTATCCGTCATGTCGTGATCGCCCCACGTGATGAAGATCTTCTGGCCGGAGAGGCGATAGTGGTCCCCGTCCGGCACGGCCTTCGTGCGCACGGCGGCGAGGTCCGAACCGGCCTGCGGCTCGGTCAGGTTCATCGTGCCGGTCCACTCGCCGCTGACCATCTTCGGTAGGTAACGTGCCTTTAACTCATCCGAACCATGCTGCCGCAACGCCTCAGTGGCGCCGGCGGTCAACAGCGGACACAGCGCGAACGCCATGTTGGACGAGTTCCACATTTCCACGGTCGCCGCCTGCAGGAGTTCGGGCAGGCCCTGACCACCGAACTCGGGGTCGCCGCTCAGGCCACTCCACCCTCCGGCGACGAACTGCCGGTAGGCAGCCGAGAAGCCGTCGGCGGCCACCACGCCATCAGGCGTCAGCCGCGCGCCCTGTTCGTCGCCCGGCTTGTTGAGCGGCGCAAGCACTTCGGTCGCAAGCCTTGCGGCCTCCTCGAGTACCGCCTCGGCGAGTTCCGGGGTCGCCTCCTCGTAGCCCGGCAGCGAACACAACTCGCCGAGCTCCGCCAGTTCCGTCATCACAAAACGCATGTCGCGCAACGGCGCAATATAAGTGCTCATCATGTGCTCCCGTCTCAACCCTGTTGCAACTTGTCCAGTTCGCGGGACAACTCCGGCAACACCTTGAAGAGGTCGCCCACGATCCAGTAATCGGCGACCTGAAAGATCGGCGCCTCCTCGTCCTTATTGATCGCGACTATCACCTTCGAGTCCTTCATTCCTGCCAGATGCTGGATCGCGCCGGAGATGCCGACCGCGATATACAACTGCGGGGCGATGACCTTGCCGGTCTGACCCACCTGATAATCGTTGGGCGCGAAGCCGGCATCGACCGCGGCGCGCGACGCGCCGACCGCTGCGTTGAGCTTGTTGGCAATGTCATCGATCAGCGCAAAGTTTTCGCCGGCCCCCATGCCGCGGCCGCCGGAGATCACGCGTTGCGCGGACGTCAGCTCCGGGCGTTCCGAGCGGGTAAGCTGGTGACTCACGAAGCGCGAGCCTGGCACGTCGGCGGCGGGCTCCAACGCTTCGATGGCGCCTGTGCCTCCTTCTGCGGGCGCGGCCGCGAAGGCCGTCGTTCGAACGGTGATCACCTTGATCGGGTCGGCGCTTCGCACCTTTGCCAGCACGTTGCCCGCGTAGATGGGGCGCACGAACGTATCGGCGGATTCGACGGCAATGATCTCGGAGATCTGCGCCACGTCGAGCAACGCGGCCACGCGCGGCATTACGTTCTTCGCAGTCGTGGTGGCCGGCGCGATCAAGTGGCTATAGTCAGCCGCGATCTTCACGACGAGCGCCGCCAGATTCTCGGCCAGCGCGTGGCCGTAGTGCGCGGCGTCGGCGAAACGAACCCGGGTGACGCCGGCAATGCGGGCCGCCTGTTCGGCGACTGCCGCGCTTTGCGAGCCAGCCACGAGAACATGAATGTCGTCGCCGAGTCGGGCGGCGGCGGTGACGGCATTCAGGGTCGCTGTCTTGAGCACCTGATTGTCGTGCTCAGCAATAACGAGTACGGGCATTTTTCTCCCCTTGCGTGTTAGATGACGTGGGCGACGTTGCGCAGCTTATCGACCAGTTCGGCAGCATCGGCGACACGAATGCCTGCCTCGCGTTTGGCGGGCTCCGCGAGCCCGAGCGTGATGAGCCTCGGCTTGACGTCGACACCGAGCGCGTCCGGCGTCACCACATCGAGCGGCTTCTTCTTCGCCTTCATGATGTTGGGCAGCGTGGCATAGCGCGGCGTGTTCAGCCGGAGATCGGCGGTAATGACCGCCGGCAGATCGACTTCGATCGTTTCGAGGCCGCCGTCGATTTCGCGTGTGACCGTGGCTTTGCCCGCTTCGATCGCGACCTTCGAGGCGAACGTCGCCTGCGGCCAGCCGAGCAGCGCCGCGAGCATCTGGCCGACCTGGTTCGAGTCGTCGTCGATCGCCTGCTTGCCGAGCAGCACCAGTTGCGGTTGCTCCTTATCCACCAGCGCCTTCAGCAACTTCGCGACCGCGAGCGGCTGCAACTCCGCGTCCGTGTCGACGAGGATGGCGCGGTCGGCGCCCGTCGCCAGCGCGGTGCGCAGCGTTTCCTGGCAAGCCGGTACGCCGCATGAAACCGCGATCACTTCGCTCACGACGCCGGCTTCCTTCAGGCGCACGGCCTCTTCAACACTGATTTCGTCGAATGGGTTCATCGAGAGCTTCACGTTGGCGATGTCGACAGCGCTGCCGTCGGCCTTCACGCGGACCCTCACATTCGCGTCGACGACGCGTTTGACAGGTACAAGTACTTTCATTGCCTACTCCATTTGAATATTGCCTGGGTTTCGCCGCGCACCGTCACGGCGTCTCCGCGAACACGGTGTTACGCTGGCCGTCGAACATATCGACCAGATAGCGTTCAAGCGGCTTTTCCGACGCTGTCTTCGGTATCTCGGGCACCACCTGCAACCAGGAGATGACCGAACTCGCTTCCAGCTTCGCGCGGCATGCGCGGAATATCTGCTGCGGATCGAAACGGGCCGCGTCCGTGGGCACCACCGCCGCGACCACATCCTTCTCGCCGGGCGCGCCCGATGCGGCCTTCACGCCGTACACGTAGACGTCTTCGACCAGACCGGATTCGGCGATCACTTTCTCGATCGACGCCGGATTGATGAACTCGCCGTTGTGACGAATGCCGCCGCCTTTGCGGTATTCGAAGAAGAGCCAACCGTTCTCGTCTTCGCGCACGACGTCGCCCATATACAGCCAGCCGTCCCTGCACTTCTTCGCCGACGCTTCCGGATTGCCGAAGTATTCGACCTTGAACGGCGAGCCATCCGCCGGACGGAACAGCAGTTCGCCGGGCAAGCCGGGCGCGCAGTCGTTGCCGTCGTCATCGACAATGCGGTGCCTGAGAATCGGCGCCGGCTTGCCGATACTTCCCACCGGGCCGATGCCGAGCGGCTTGACCGTGATCCCGCCTTCCGCCGCGCCGTAGAACTCGACGATCTGCACGCCGAAGCGTTTCTCGAAGTCGTTCCAGATCGCCGCCGGCATCCCCGCGGATATCACGAAGCGCACGGGGTTGTCCGCGTCATCGGGTTTGTTCGGCTCGCTATAGACCGCCGTGGTCATGCCACCGAGCAGCGTGAACGTCGTACAGCGATACTTGCGGGTGATGTCCCACAGCCGCGACTTCGTAAAGCGGCGCGACAGCACGGCGCGCATGCCGGCGGTGAGCGAGGCGCCCAGCGTCACGATCTGCGCGTTGGCATGCGTTAGCGACAGTCCCGAATACGGCCGGTCGCCGGGCTCGTAGCCAAACAGCGCCGACACCGCCGCCGAGGTGCCGCAATAGCGGCGATGCGTCATGACAATGCCCTTCGGATCGCCGGTGGTGCCGGACGTGAAAATCAACTGCATCGCGCTGTCGGGGTCGCGCGCCACGATCGGCAATTCGGGCACCTGCTCCGGCAGCAACGCGCGGTACGACAACACACCGGGGAAATCGGCGAGCGGCTTCGCGCCCTCGTCGGTTTCGAGCCCGATCACCCAGGACAGTTTGGAGAGCGAAGCGCGCACGGCAAGCAGGTTGTCGAGCGCATAGTCGGCGGCGATAACGCCGCGGCAGCCCGGGCTGTCGAGCATGAAGGCGAGCTTCTCGCCTCGTGCGCGCGGATCGATCGGCACGAACACGGCGCCCGAAATCGACGCCGCGACCATCGCGTCGATGAACTCCGCGTGATTGGCCATCAGCAGCGCGAAGTGCTCGCCAGGTTGCAGGCCCTGATCGATCAACACCTGCGCGAGACGCTGGCCGTTCTCCCACAGTTGTCGGTATGTGCGCACCTCATCGGGCCGCACGCCGGCGCCTTCGACGGTCAGCACGTCGAGATCCGGCATCGTCTCGACGCGGTTGGCGAGCAACGCTGCCAACGTGGTTTCGGGTGTGGTGCTCATGGCGCCCTCTCTCCTTGCAGATGCGGTTCGGTCTTGCGCGTGCGCGGAATCTGTCGCGGCTTCACGCGCGGGTTCACCATACGGCCTCAGCGTCCGAGAATCGTGATGCTGGCAACGGCCTCTTCCACGCCGCACAGTCCGCCGCCGTTCTCCGCGATGGCGATGCGTGCGCCCTCGACCTGGCGGGCGCCCGTCTCACCGCGTAACTGCGTCACCAGCTCATAAAGCTGACCGAGTCCTGTCGCCCCGATCGGATGCCCCTTCGATTCGAGGCCGCCCGACGGATTGATCGGAATCCGCCCGCCGATCGTCGTCTCGCCGCGTTCCGCGGCCACCCCGCCCATGCCCGGCTCGCACAATCCGAGCACTTCGGACTGGATAATTTCGCCGATCGCCGTCGCGTCGTGAACCTCGGCAACCGAGACATCCTGCGGCGCGACGCCCGCCTGCTCATACGCGCGCAACGAGCCCAGCCGGACCAGATGCCGGTCGAGCGCCGTGGCCGGCCGATCGCTGCCCGTTTGCAGCACGGACGCGAGCACACGAATCGCGCGCGAGCGCCGCCCACTTAACAGCGCGAGGCCGGCCTCGCTGCATACGATCGCCGCGGCCGCGCCATCGCTGACGGGCGAACACATCGGCAGGGTGAGCGGATAGGTGATCGGCGGTGCACCCAGAATCTCGTCGATCGAGTAAGCCTGCCGGTACTGCGCAAGCGGGTTGTGAACCGAATGTCCGTGGTTCTTGGCCGACACGGCGGCAAACTGGCGCTGCGTGCTCCCGAATTCGCGCATGTGCATCCGGCCCATCGACGCGTAGATGTCCATGAACACGCTGTACGGTTTCGTCGACACGCTGCCCGCGGGCGGCTCGATGCCCTCGCCCATCTCCAGCAGCCGGCGCTTGCCGTTCTCGGTGTCATGCACGTCCCACGCACCGTCGAAGGCGCTGAAGGTGCGCGCCTTGTCCGTGGAGAACATCTTCTCGGCGCCCACCGCGAGCACGATATCGGCGGCCCCGGCTTTCACGTAGTTCACCGCGAGGTGAAACGCGGTGCTGGCACTCGCGCAGGCGTTCTCGACGTTGATCACCGCGACCTTGTCGATGCCCATCGCCCGCAGCGCAAGCTGGCCGCGAATCATGTGCTGGCCTTCCATGTGCCCCTGCGTGGAGTTGCCGAAAAACGCGCCCTGCAGTTGCGCCTTGTCACAGCCCGCGTCGGCGAGCGCGGCTTCCACTGCCGCACGCGTGAGCTGCTTCACGCTGGTTTCCAGATGCTTGCCGAAGAGCGTCATGCCGACGCCCGCGATATACACTTCGTTGCCCATTTCGGTTCTCCACCGCAAGGAGGAACGCGCCGCGCGTCGTAAGCCACAAGCTGCCAGCGCGAACCATCCGATTCGTCGTCAAACGCTCTTTATCTCGTAGGCGAGGTAACCTTCCTCGGCCTGCGCGGCGATCAGATTGCGCGCGCCGAACGCCTGCGCCGGCGACACGAAACCAGCTGCGTTCAATTGCCCGCGCAGTACGCGTCGCGCCGCCTCCGCACCGAGCACGCCGGTTTGGGCATACGGTGAATTGCCACGCAGAATCACGCTGACGGAATTCGTATTGCCGCGCCCCTGGCACGACAACGTGCAGCGATTCACGTCCGGGTTTTCGCGGGGAGGCTCGACCTGCGTCACGGCCTTGCCCCACTCATTGGTGACCTCTTCCTGTCTGGCGGGATCGAGGTGGCGGCACTCTTCCTCGAACTTCTTCAGCAGGCCGACCACCGCGAGAAAGCGCTCCTGATTTCTGAACGACACAAGCGTCTGGCAATTGCGCACGCGTGGGTCGTCCTGGTACCAGACCGGCTCGCCGCCGCCGCTCCATGGCAATGCGTTCAGCAGCATGTGCTCACCCGGCACATGAACCTGATACGGCGTGGCCCATGGCCACTGCACCAGTTGCTTGTTGCGCAGGTAGAACTGCGGCTGCGTGCACATCCGCAGAAACGACATCGTCGAGGCGACGCTCACTTCCGAGTCGCCGAGATACAGCACGTCGAGCGTGTCGATGCCCGGGGTTTCCAGCGCGATCTCCGCCGCGAGATTGCCTTCGGCCCACATGTACGAATTGCCGGGGCACAGCGCCAGATTCCGGGCCGCGAAGGACTCGCCATAGGTGCGCTTCAGTCGCGACATCCAGTCGGTTTCGCCGGTGGTGTCGAAGTAATGGCAACCGGCGGCGAGACTCGCCTCGACAACCGGGCGCCCGAGCTGCATGAACGGCCCGACGATATTGATCACCACCTTCTTGCCCTTGAAGAATTCGGTGAGCGCGCCCGTTTCGTGCTGAACCGCCACGCATTGATAGTCATGTCCGGCGAGTTCGGGCACCTTCGCCAGCTCTTCTTCCAGCCGCTCCTTGCTGCGCCCGGCGGCAATGAACGGAATGCCGCGCTCAGCGAGCTTCCACGCCGTGAGCTTGCCGGTGTAGCCACTCGCTCCATAGAGGACCACTTCGTATGTCGTTGCCATGTCGTCGTCTCCTTCAGGTTGTCATCGGATTGCGTGGACGCGCCGTGCCCTTCAAAGCAGCTCGGGATCGATCAGGTAGTAGCCGCCCTTGATCGCGAGCACTTCGTTGCAGCCGTCCTCGATCATCGACGCGCGCGCGTCGCGCCAGATCTTTTCGATCGGATACTCGCGGGTGAGCCCGTTGCCACAGAAAATCTGCAGCGCGTCGTTGGCGACTTCGAACGCGGTCTGGGTCGCGGTGACCTTCGCCGTCATTGCCGCGTGCAGCGAAGGCTGCGCCGCGGTGAAGTTGTAATGCACCACACGCTGCGCGAGTGCGCGGGCGGCCTCCACCTTGCGGAACATGTGGAAGAGCCGTGATGCGACTGACTGATGGCGGATGATCGGCAAACCACCCTGCTTGCGTTCATGCGCGTAAGCGAGCGCGAGCTCGAACGCGGCGCGCGCGGTGCCGGCAAACACGTTGGCCATGATCGCGTTGGCGAAAGTGTGGATCGCATAGACCGCGTCGACATACTGGTCGGGGCCGGCGAGAAGGTGCTCCTTCGACAACCTGACGTTCTCGAAGAACAGCTCGCCCTGGTTGAGCGCGCGCTGGCCGATCTTGTCGAGCGGCTTGCCGCGCGAGACGCCTTCGGCGTCGAGCGGCACGATCACCACCGCGCCGCGTTTCGTGTCGGCGCCGTTGCCGCTGTCCGCCGCGCAATAGAGGATGCACACGTCGGCGGCGATACCGTTCGACACCCACGCCGACTTCTGGCCGTTGATGATCACCTCGTCGCCGCGCAGCGTTGCCACGCAGTTGGGCCGGCCGTACGTGCCCTGCGGATGAAAGATCATGCCGTTCACGTCGAGCATGTCGGAGCCGTGATCGGGTTCCGTGATGGCCCAGCAGCCGAGCTTCTCGTCCGGCGCGAGCGCACGGCAAAACGCGTTGCCGGACATCGCACTCATCAGTGCGGGCAGCAAGCCTGCGCCGTAGGTGATCGCGAGTCCCGAATCGCCCCAGCCGAGCTCTTCGAACAGGATGCTCATCGTCGTCGCCCGTTCGGCGGGTTCGAGTTCGAACAGCCCGTCGACACCGAAACCGAGCCCGACAAATTTTTCGCGTGCCTCCCAATAGGGCGAACCCCTGGCGATCACCTCCTCGGGCGTCATGCGATCGAGCTTGACGCCGACCGGACGCATCACTTCTTCTGCGTAACGATGCACGCTCTGCTGGACCATCTGGTTCATTTCGGAGAGTTCGGGCTGCGCGCCGAGCGGACCGAGTTTGTGCGCTGCAAGGTGATTCGTTGCGGTAGACATGTCTCCTCCTTCGAGGTGGTTGGGCGTATGATTTCGTTGGAATCCATAGTGTCCCGGCGCGACGTCACGCAACATCCCCCTTACAGGGGAACGCGATTGCATGAACGGGGAATGGCAGCCAGGGTCAACCCGAACGCCCGGAGCTATTGATGCACGTGATAGAAGCGCCGTCCCCGATCAGGCCGCCTCTCTTCCTCGCAACCAAGGTGTTTCCGCCGCGCCTGCCCGCCGGATTGATAGACCGGCCACGCCTGCTCTCTCTCGCCGGGAAGGTGGAAAACAAACGGCTTACGGTCATCAAGGCGCCCGCCGGTTTCGGCAAGACATCGCTGGCGCTCACATGGCTCAACGGGCTGAATGCAAGCGGCGCCTATGTCGCGTGGCTGTCGCTCGACACGGAGGACGACGAGCCCGCGCGCTTCTTTCATCATCTGGCGCAGGCATTGCACAACGCCTGCACAAGCGTCGGCGTGTCCGCGGTCAGCCTGACCACCGAGGCGTCACTCGTGCCGGCGCACTCAGTCGTGTCGACGCTGATCAACGAACTCGTCGAAGTCGATGACGAGGTCTATCTGTTCGTCGACGACTATCACCTGATCAGCCTGACCGCCATTCACGACGCCATGTCGTATTTCATCGTGAACGCTCCGTCGAACGTGCATGTCGTGGTCTGCACGCGTACCGATCCACCGCTGCCGCTCGCCAACCTGAGAGCGGGCAACGACCTGCTGGAAATCGACGCGTCGACACTGCGTTTCAACTTCGACGAAACGCGCAGCTTTGTCGAACACGAATGTCCAGGCGAGCTGCGCACTGCCCGCGTCAAGTCGCTGTTCGCGAGCACGGAAGGCTGGGCCGCGGCGCTGCGCATTTCTGCCTCAGTGCTATCGCGTGACGAAGGCAAACCGGATTGGGACGTGAGCGCACCGTCCGGCGCCTCCCGGCCGTTCGCCGCTTACCTCGAGGACATGCTCAAGCGTTTGCCGGCCGAGATGGTCGAGTTCATGCAGCGCACGTCGATACTCGACCGCCTGACGGCGTCGCTATGCGAAGCGGTGACCGGCATGGCGGCGGCACAAGGCATGCTGGACACGATCTCCGCACGCCAGTTGCTGCTCGACCCGCTCGATATCGACGGACGCTGGTTCCGCTATCACCATCTCATGGGCGAGTACCTGCATCGGCGGCTCGAAACCCAGCATCCCGATCAGGTGATGGACCTGCATCGTCGTGCGTGCCGGTGGTACGCCAAAGAGGCGCGCTGGACAGACGCCGTCAAGCACGCGATCGCCGCGGGCGATACGGAAGACGCCGTCTCCCTGATGGCTCACTGCGCGATGGCGCTCGTCACGAAGGGCGACCTGCTTACGCTGCTCGGCTGGCAACGGCAGTTCCCCGCGCATCTGATGCGCGGGCAGGTCACAATCACGCTCGCCATCGCCTGGGGGATGGCGCTTGCGATGCGTTTTGGCGAAGCGCTCGCGATACTCGATCAGATCGAGCGAGACACGGCTACGGGCTCGAGCACCACCGCCGACAACATCCGCTGGGAGTGCCAGGCGATCCGCTCGGTGGTGGCCGCGCTGCAGGACGACGCGCCGCGCGCGCTGGCGATCGCACAGGCCTGCCTTGAACGGCCGTCTACAGACAGCTGGACCACCAACGTCGTCTCCAACGTCGCGCGCTTCGCGCACTGGAAAGCAGGCAACCTGCAAGCGCTGTACGCGACACCGTGGATCCCCTATTCGATCGAGGAAGACCAGCGCAACGTGTTCGCCTCGGTCTACCGGCTATGCCTGCTCGGCCACGCGGAAATGCAGCAGATGCACTTCGCGCTCGCCGAGCGCTATTTCACCGAGTCGATCCAGCTCGCCGAGCGTCATGCCGGTCCGAAATCCATCTCGGCCGCGTTGTGCGCGCCCATGATTGCGCAGATCTGGTACGAGCAGGGACGGCTCGACGAGGCGGAAGCGTTACTGGTCGATCTCATGCCGGTGATCGACCTGGCGGTCCTGCTCGATAGCACCTTGATCGCCTACCGTGTGCTGGTCCGGATCGCGATCGCGCGTTCTGACGCCGAGCGGGCCTATGTGCTGCTCGATCAGGCGCAGACTCTGGGTTACGCACGCCGCTGGGACCGGCTGATTGCCGGCGTTCTCGTCGAGCGCGTGATGCTCTATCTTGCTGAAGGCAGGGTGACAGAAGCGTCGGCATGTGTGGTTCAACTCGATCAACTGGCGGGCGCCCATTGCCCCGCTGAGCATGCAGTCTCGCCGGAGATCGAAACCTACCGAGCGATCGCGGTCGCCTGGGTGGCGATGGCCCAGAACCGGACAGAGGAAGCCCTCGGGGCGTTGGCATCCGCTTTGCAAGGCGTTGAAAGCCGGCACGGCGACTATCTCGCGCTGCGCCTGCGCATCGTGATCGCGCTCGTCTGGTTGCGTGCGAACAACCAGCCCCGCGCCGTCGAAATCTTTCGCGAGGTCCTGGGCGCCAATAGCGGCATCTATCGCTCGATTCTCGATCAGGGGCCCGAAATCGGGCCGCTCCTGCAGGCGGTTCGCGACGACACGCGTTCCACCCCGCAGACGAAGGAAATCGTCGCTTACATCGATCGGCTGCTGGACGGCTGGCGGGCGCTGTACGAGCCCGTCACGCCGAGGCGCGACATGGAGCGGGAGCCGTTGAGCGCGCGGGAGCGCAGCATCGTCGAGCTGATTGCCCAGGGGCAGTCGAACAAGGAGATCGCGCGCACCCTGGGGATTGCGCCTGAAACCGTCAAGACTCATGTCAAGAACGTCTTCGTGAAACTGGACGTCGACAAGCGCGCACACGCGGTTTCGCGCGCGCAGGCACTGGGTCTGGTCGCGAACGGCTAGCGCACGTCTTAACGCGTGGTCACCTCGATCCCCGGCATAAGCCTGTTCTGGAATTCATGGCATCGCATCGCGAGCTGAGGGCCGTTATCAGGCGATGCCATCCAGCATGTCCAGCAACGCATTTCCATCGACAGGTTTGCGAAAGAAACCTAATGCGCCTCTGCGCAGGTAGTAGTCTTCCGTATGCTCGCTCGGCTTGCCCGTGATAATGATGACCGGCGTGGCTGCGCCTGAATGAACCGTTCTATCGAGCACCTGAATGCCGTCAATGGGCCGCATCCCCAGATCGGTAATGACGCATACGAGACCCGTATAGCCGTCCGCAAAAAAATCCAGAGCGGATTCGTAGGCCCGTGTTCCGTACCCGCCAGAGGCCAGCAGGTTTGCCAGAGACGTCAGAACCCGTCGGTCATCATCAATGACGGCAACGGTTCGAGCCGGCGGCGTGGACATTTTTTTCTCCGGTCATCGAGTCCAACACCGAATTGGCGTTGGGATCAGGCGCAGAAAGTGGTTATGGGCGACGTTTCGAGCTGCAGTTTTCCCGCCTGCCTGACCAGCGTGGCAAACGAATCCGCTCGCATCTTTCTCATGATGTGGCCGCGATGTACCTGCACCGTGTATTCGGTAATCCCAAGTACTGCCGCCGCCTGCTTGTTGAGCAGGCCGCGGGCGAGCAGCGGCAGGAGCTCCTGCTCACGAGGCGTCAGCGTTTGATAAAGCGCATGGAGCATCGCCGCATCGTCCGCCTCCTTGCGAAGAACCTGCGCCCTCGCGAGCGCCGCGGCAACCACGCGCATCAACTCATCTTCGTCGAGGGGCTTGGTGAGGAAGTCAACCGCCCCACCCTTCATGGCGAGGACCGTGGAAGGCACGTCGCCCTTTCCAGTAATGAAAATGACGGGAATCTGCGAGTCCGTACTGACGAGCTTCTGAACTTCCAGCCCGCTCATGCCTGGCATTCGCAAATCCAGAATCAGACATGAAACACTATTTTGACGCGGTGTTTCCAGAAATTCCCTGCCAGAATCGAATGCGCGCGCATCTCTTCCGTTTGCGCGCAGCAGCGAGGTGAGTGCTTCTCGCACCCGCCTGTCGTCGTCGACCACATACACCACCTCACTTGCGGATTTCATGCGCCTTCTCCATTGCCTGGTGAAAACCCAGTCTGACGTCGGCACAGACGGTCCACGCTAATCTCGTTGAATGTTGTTCTTACGTGGTCCTGCCGACAAAAAAATTATAGCCGCCGGAGTCGTCGCCCGGAAGAATCGGCAGCCGTGTTCTGCATTACATAAATATGTAATATCACGGCCCGAGATGAAACTGTAGGCTTGGAGGATGTCTGGATACAGCGCGTTGCTATCGGGCCAAAGCAAGGCCAAAGCAGGCCCAAAGCAAGGCCGAAGCCGATCACGCTGATTGCCGGAGGCGGCTGACGATACCGTCAGCTATCGTCAACGTGAGGTTGCGCTCGATCTCTCTATCGGAAGGCTGAAGCTGAAGGTCACGCCGCGGGACACATTGCGCACGGCCCCAATCCGGCCCGCGTGTGCTTCCACGATCGACTTGCAGATTGCCAAACCCATGCCCATGCCTGTTTTCTTTGTGGTAAAAAATGGCTCGAAGATCTTCTCGAAGTTCACCTGCCCCGCACCGTGATCTTCCACATCCACCACCACATTGCCGGCATCGCGACGTGAGCGGATCACCAGCAGCCTCGGTCGTTCCTCCGTTGCCGCTAACGCTTCGATTGCGTTGCGCACGAGGTTGACGATCACCTGTTGAATCTGAACCGCGTCCGCGCTGATCTTCGACACGTCTTCGCCGAGGATTGTCTCGAGCGAAACCGCGTTCTGCTGGATGTCGTCGGCCATCAGCGTGCATACCTGAAGAATCAGCTTATTGACATCGAGATCAATCTTTTGCGGAGCCGTGTGCCTGAAAAGAGCGCGAATGCGGCTTACCACGTCTGCCGCGGCATTCGCGTCGCGCACGACCTGCTCGGCCGAGTATCTGGCTTCGTCGAGCCTGGGCGGCGTTGCAGCGAGCCATCGCACGCAGGCCTGCCCATGCGCCACGATAGCCTGGAGCGGCTGGTTGAGTTCGTGGGCAATGGAGGCGGAGAGTTCAGCCACGGCCGCGAGCCGCGATGCCTGCGCCAGCTTCTCCTGCGCGTCGCGCAAGGCCTTCGACAATTCCGCGCCGTCCTCGATATCGACATCGAGGCCGAAGAACTTCATCACTTGCGTGCCGGCTCCTTCGGTACCGCGGTGCTCCCGAACATGCTCGACGTCGAGCCCTGCGAGCAGGTCCGGCTCGGCCAGTAACTGCTGGAGGAGTGCAACGAGATGATGCCGCACGCTTTCAGAACGGCGCGCGCCTTCCTCGATAGCAACGGCGAGTTCCGCCCACCGCGGCTGCCGGTATTGCTCGCCCAGATAGGCCCGCACAACGATCTGCGCAATGAAATCGAAGTGGTCGACCAGATACAGCGAGACGTCGGCCAGAAGTTCTTTGGCAATACGCTCGTCCAGCTCGCCGAGCGCGATGTAGGTGCTCCAGATTTCCCGCAACCCCAGGCGCAATGCCTGCAGATGGCTTTGCAGCGGCACGCGTTGATGCTCACGTCGCTGGCTGATTTCACGAAACAGGTCCATGTCCTGCGCCGCAGGGAGTTCCCCCGACAGCAGCGTCTCGAACCAGACTTTGGCCGACAGTTCGACCGATTCGCGAACGTCCTTTTGCACCGCCGGTGCGAGCAACCTGTATCCATCCATCTGCGTCAGTATCGCCAGCGTGCGTTCGACGACATGCGTCAGATCGGCTGCGATCGACACGGTTTTTTCCCGCAAGTAATCGCTGATTCTTGGAGCTTTGGCTAACACGAATAGATACCCATCAATAACGGACGCACGATTTCGAAAGACAAGGAACACCGGCGCAATGGCTTACGTGGCCTGTACGGCCGCCCGCCCGCCGGTTCCTGCCGGACGCCTGCAAGGGGATTCGACGCGGCGTATCATGGGGCGAAAAATGAGTCGGTCCTGGCGAGCCGCCAATGAGCCGCCTGGCAGTGATCTGCAGGCGCGTTGCCCCTGGCCCGGGGCACGCTTCAGTTTCAATCCGGTGTACGTATGGTCGCCTGGCGCGACGCGGCCTACCATCCCCTATATTGGGGGAGGCTCACCATCCCCCGACACGGGGGATGCGCTTCAATAAACAGGGGATGGCGGCAAGCACGCCGCCAATAATTGGCTGGCTCAATACAATGGGTGACTGAAACATGCGTGTGATTGGAGAGACATCCGCGAGCGAACTGCACCTTTTCCTGGCAACGAAGATCGCTCCGCCGCGCGTGCCGGTGGATCTGATCGCGCGTCCGCGCCTCGCCGGCCTCGCCGGGCGCGCCGCGAACACACGTCTCACCGTGATCAAGGCACCCGCCGGATTCGGCAAAACTTCGCTGGCGCTCAGTTGGCTCGACCGGTTGCGCGCGAATGGTGCATTAGTGGCGTGGCTGTCGCTCGACGCAGAAGACGATGACCCGGCGCGCTTCCTCAACTATCTGGCGCACGCGTTGCAGCATGCCTGCAACAAGGTCGGCGCCGCGGCCATCAGTCTGACTGCCGACGCCGCGTTCGTCCCGTTACACGCCGTCGTTTCCACACTGCTCAATGACCTGGTCGAAGTCGATGATGAGGTTGTCCTGTTTCTGGACGACTATCACCAGGTCAGCCTGCCAGCCGTACACGACGCGATGTCGTTTCTGATCGAAAAGGCGCCGCCTCATGTGCATGTGGTCCTCTGCAGTCGCACCGATCCACCGCTGCCGCTCGCGAGGCTGAGAGCAGGAGACGAACTGCTGGAAATCGACGGGTCGGTGTTGCGTTTCGACTTCGATGAAACGAGGTGCTTTGTCGAACGCACATTGCCCGGCACGCTGAACGCTTCGTACATCCAGACGCTCTTTGCGGGCACGGAGGGTTGGGCTGCGGCGCTGCGCATCCAGATGTCCATGCTATCGCGCAAGGATGGCCAACCGGTTCTGGAGCGTCATGCGCCATCCGGTACGTCGCGGCCGTTCGCCGCCTATATCGAGTACATATTCGAGCGCCTGTCCCCCGATATGGTCGGGTTCATGCTGCGCACGTCGATACTCGACCGGTTGAGCGCGCCACTCTGCGAGGTGGTAACAGGCCTGCGCACGAGCCAGCCTATGCTGGACGAAATTGCCGGAGGCCAGTTGCTGTTGCAGGCGCTCGACTCCAACGGCCAATGGTTCCGCTATCACCCGCTGATGAGCGAGTACTTGCGGGCCCAGCTCGACGCACAGCACGCCGACGAAGTGGCGGAACTGCATTGCCGCGCGTGTGCGTGGTATGCCGACCAGGAACTGTGGACGGAGGCAGTCAAACACGCGATCGCCGCGGGCAGCACGGATAACGCGATTCGTCTGATGGAGCGGTGCGCGATGGCACTCGTCAAGAAAGGCGACCTGCTCACGCTGCTCGACTTGCAGCGCCGCTTTCCCGCCGGTCTGGCCGGTGCGCAGGTGAAGGTTACGCTGGCGATTGCGTGGGGAATGGCGCTCGCCATGCATTTCGAAGAGGCGCTCGCGATGCTGGATGTAGTCGAACATGATCTCGCGTCCAACGCTGGCGCCGAAGCTAAAGACATCCGGCGGCAATGCCAGGCGATCCGCTCGGTCATCGCGGGACTGCAGGACGATCCTGAGCGCGCGCTCGCTATCGCCGAACCATGCATCGAGTGGCCGACCACCGATATCTGGACCACCAATGTGGCGTCCAACGTCGTGCGCTTCGCCCATTGGAAGGCCGGCAATCTCGAAGCACTTTACGCAACACCGTGGATGTCCTACTCAACCGAAGAAAATCAGCGCAATCTGTACTCTTCCGTCTACCGGCAGTGCCTGCTGGGACATGCGGAAATGCAACAGCTGCACTTCGGGCTTGCCGAACGGTATTTCACGGAATCGATGCAACTGGCCGAACGCCATGCCGGTCCCGATTCGATCTCAGTGGCGCTATGCGCACCGATGATCGGCCAGATATGGTACGAACAAGGCCGGCTGGACAAAGCTGAAACGCTGGTTGCCGGGTTGATGCCGGTCATCGACGTTGCGGTCCTGCTCGATAGCGTGTTAATTGCCTATCGTCTCCTCATCCGGATCGCCGCCGCGCATTCGGACGTGACGCAGGCGTACGCATTGCTCGATCGGGCCCAGGCGTTGAGTTGTGAACGTCACTGGGACCGCATGACCGCCGCCGCCCTTGTTGAACGCACACGGCTATACCTTGCGGAAGGCAGGATGGTCGAAGCGGCTGCGTGCGTCGCGCAACTCGATCAGATGGCGGACTCCAACGCCCACCCTTCACGTTCCATCGCGCTCGAAATCGAGAACTATCGTGCACTCGGGGCGGCCTCTGTTGCCGCGGCCCAACAGCGGACCGAAGAAGCCAGCGCGGTGCTGGGCGCCGCGCTGCAGAGCGCCGAACAACAACATGCCAATTTCCTCGCGATACGCCTTCGAACCATGCTTGCGCTGGTCTGGCTGGCGGCGAACGAACGCGCCCGTGCGATTGGGATCTTTCGCGAAGTCCTGAGGGTCGCCGCGCCCGCAGGCGTGTACCAATCCATTCTCGACGTGGGGCCGGACATCGGATCACTGCTGGACGCCGTTCGTGAAGACGCGCGGCACACGGGGAACGCGGAGCAGACGGGGCACTCGAACGAGTTGATCGCCTACGTCGATCATCTGCTCGACGGCGCGCGGATTCTCTATCAGCCTGACGGCCACCGTCGACGCGATACCCTGCGCGGGTCGCTGAGTTCAAGGGAGCGCGAAATCGTCGACCTGATTGCGCGCGGACAGTCGAACAAGGAAATCGCAAAGGTGCTCGGGATTGGCGCTGAAACCGTCAAATCTCATCTGAAGAGCGTCTTCATGAAACTCGGCGTCGATAAGCGCACTCAAGCTGTTGCGCGTGCGCGGGACCTCGGTCTTGTGGGTTCAGACTAGCCGCATGTCGAAGTGAGCGACATGAATATGTAATGGCGCCATCCGGTTCAAACTTTTAGATTAGTCTTTTTTCCTTATCTTTTTCCTGAGCTACCTGACTGGCAGTTCCTGAAAAGGTACCCATTCGCAATGGTATGACCTATCTCCATTGCCTCGTAGTCAATTCGTGCCATACCGATGCGCGCGCGGTGCGCGCGATCATACCTCGCGGTACGACACGAAATAGCCATCAACCCTCCCCGCTCACTTTGCTAGCTAGTGACCTTTTCGCCGGAAAATCCCGGCATTGATGTGAAAATGTGGAGTATCACTGTCCAATACGTTGACGAACTCCGAGGTTGACATGCCTACCGTGTTGATACCACGCTCGTCCCGGGTTGCCGCCCTCAGCGTTGCCATAGCCGGCGCGTCAGCAGTGGCAGGGTTGCTCGAACCGGTCACAGGCTGCCTCGTACTCGTACTGGTTGTTCTGGTCACGCACTTTTTCGACCGCAGCTTTGGGCGTCTCGCCGCGGGTTTCGCCTCGCTTGGGATCGCCGCAACGATGTTGACTGCCGGTCACCCTCCTCTATCCTTCGGCTCGATTGGCCGTTGCGCCATCGGCATCGGCGCGGCATGGCTTTGTGCCGAACTGGTCTCCCGACGCTCTCGGCACATCCGGCAGCCCGACGCAACGGCCCACTCGAAGGATGATGATGTCGATCTCGAGGTTCGACAGGCGCTGACGGCAAGCAAGTCGAGAGAGTTGATCCGCGAACGGGAAGCGCAACTGAACTGGCTGACCGAGAATGTTCCCAGCCTGCTCTGGCGGACGGACTCTCATGGCCGCCTGGAATATGTGAACAAAGGCACTGAGGACTACACCGGCCTACGGCTCGAAGATCTGAGAGCGCGCGGCTGGCTTGACCTGGTGCACCCGGACGACGCTGCTTCAACCCTTGAGGTCTGGGAAGATTCCCTCGCTAGCGGGAGACCTTACGACTCGGTCCATCGGTTCCGCGCGGCAGACAATACGTATCGCTGGTTTCAATGCAAAGGCACGCCCATGCGGGATGCCAGCGGCGACATCGTGAGCTGGTATGGACTTTCGACGGATATCCACGAGCGGCAGCTGGCTCAGGAGGTTCTTCGCACGGAAGAGCTTAATTTGCGAAGACTCGTAGACGTATTGCCCGCGATGATCTGGCGAGCCACACCAGAAGGAAGAGTCGACCGATGGAGTCGGCAAATGCTCGCCTTCATGGGAGCGGCCGAGGAAGAATTCGACGGAGAAATGTTACTTCGCCGCATCCCGGAAGCAGACCGTCTTCGGGTCCGCTCGCGCTGGCGGCAAGCTGTCCGGGAAGGTGCGTCCTATCAGGACACATACCAGCTTGCAGGCGCCGGTGGAACAGTGCGCTGGTATCTCGCTCGCGGCGAACCGTTTCGCGACGAAAGCGGACAGATCCTGCACTGGTTCGGCGTATGTACGGACATCGACGACCTCAAACAAACGGAAGCAATGCTCGAACAGCGGGAGCACCAGCTACACGAACTGATCGAGACCATCCCCGCCATGCTCTGGAGCAATGACCCACAAGGGGGGCTCACTTATATCAATCGGAAAATCATCGAATTCGTTGGCCTGGATCTTTCGCAGCTCGCGGGCGTCGGCTATCAGACGACCTGCCATCCTGACGACCTGGACGCCATGATTCAGGCGTGGACACACTCGATCGAGACTGGCGAACCCTACCGCCACGCTGCCCGGCTTCGCCGAAAAGACGGGGTTTACCGGTGGTACCAGCACACGGGTGAAGCAATGAGGGACTCCGACGGCAACATTGTCCAATGGTATGGACTCAGTCTTGATATTGACGAACGCAAGCGTGCAGAGGACCGGCTCAGACACACTCAGGCTGAACTTGCACGGGCAACCCAGATTGCCACGGTCGCAGAACTCTCAGCCTCCATCGCGCACGAACTCAATCAACCTCTCACGTCCGTTATCGCCAATGCGCAGGCTTGTAATCGGTGGCTCGCAGCGTCCCCGCCCAATTTGAATGAAGCCCGGACTTCCGCGGAAAGCGTCGTTCGGGATGCCCATTCCGCCGACGAGACGATGAAAAGCATCCGCGCGCTGTTCAAGAGCCAATCATTCGAGAAGCGCAAGCGTAACGTGAAAGATATGGTCCTCGAATCCGTGCGGCTGCTACGGCAGGACGAAACCAGGCATACCGCCGACATCGACCTCGATTTGCCTGATGGCCTGCCACTGGTGTTCGTCGACCAGATACAGATTCAGCAGGTCCTGCTTAATCTGATCACGAACGCCATAGAGGCCACGGAAAACTCGGGGCGCACACCGAGGATTCTCATTACCGCAAGGGGGCGTCACGACGGGTCCGTGCTACTCGAGGTGATCGATAACGGTTCGGGCATCGAGGGTGGCGACAGCATATTCGACGCATTCGTCACGACCAAGAGCAAGGGAATGGGTATCGGGCTTGCAGTGTCGCGCTCCATTATCGAAGCGCATGAGGGTTGTCTGACTGCGGCCAATAATCAGGGCTACGGATCAACCTTTAGCGTCGTCCTGCCAGTCCCGAGCGATGACGCCGCACATCCGGACGTCGAGATCAGTGGAGCGACCAATCGCTGAGCCGGCATGGTTCTGGAGGGTGAATGAGGGACCCCCTCCACAATCATGTAATAGCGGGCCGCCAGTCTGCTACCTATTATCCAGTCAAGGTCGAGGGTTAGCTCTAACGAGAATCGAGGAACCGCATCATGCAAGCTCCCTTTGAAGCAGACAGAACGTGGCAGTCAACCATGGCGCTTCTCTCGAACGAAAGCGAAATACACGGACCGCCTGTGTCCAGTTGCTTCCGCCCGAACGACTGCGATAGCGACTTCCGCAAATGCGTCATCCGGATTCTCGAGCGCTGCGGGCGGACCTCGGCAACGGTCGCATGGAGCGACGCGACGTCCTGCTGCTACGGCGAACAGCATTGGCGGCGCTGCGTTGCGAAGAAAGCCGGGGTTTGCGCCCTGAGTGGCCAGGCCATTGCGAGGGGCAATGCCGTGTATCGACCCAAGCGGGTTCAACCCGCACCACGAAATATCGAAGCGATGATTCTGGCCACGGTCCTCGAAGCGGCCTCTCTGGAAGAAGGCTTCTGACCCCTCAGATCCAGTCGAAGCGTTGAGCCGGCTCTCCCCGCTCATCGGTCACCATCCGAACTTCGCTTCGACGCCCACATAGTCCGCATTGCGTGCCCCTAGCGCGCGGATCGAATCGCCGACTTCGAAGTGCACCGCTTCCAGCGCGAGCGCGACGTTCGGGCTGACGAGCCAGTCAGCGCGAATCTGCGCATACATCCCCGTCCAGCGGGTTCCCTTTCCCGCCGTGCCGGGCACCACGGCCATCCCCTGACCGTAGATCGCATCGGCTGTCGTCGCGCGCCACTGGAAACCGAGTGCCGTCAGTAACGTGACCTTCGGCGATACCTTGAAGGTGATCGACGGCTTCACGTGAATCAGGTTGCTGTAGCCGGTGTATCCCGCCAGCGTGAAGTAGTAGCCGTTTGGAAACAACGGATTGAAGGTTTCGACGCGTCCATCGCCCGGGTGTCGATCGCCCGATGCGCCATCGATCTGCAAACCGACACGCGGCGAGCCCGCCACCGTGGCGAGCGTATAGCCGCCCAGCACCCCGAACGCCCACGCGCCGATGGTGTCGTTGCCAACGTGCCCCGTCTGCACCATCGATTCGGCATCCCAATCGAACGGCGTGACCTTGCCCGCGTACCGCACGTCGAATACATCGCGATGCTCGGTGCCTTCCGCATCGAGAAAGCGTGCGTTGTCGCGGTTGTAGCGCGACCAGTACGCCGACAGATCGCCCGGCCCTGTGTTCGCACGTTCCACGCGCACGCCACTGAACGTGAGATGCCGGTTCGACACATCGTCGAAGGCCGTGACGTCGCGATTCTGTACCGGCTGCGTCATATAGCCGATGAAGCGCCATTTGTCGATTTCATAGGCGGCCCACAGCGCGTCGTACGCCTGACGCACGTTCGGCCCGTCGCGAACCGAGACGAACCGTTGCAAGTCGAACGCCATCTCCTGCCGGCCGACGCGTGCCTTGAACGTGCCGCTGCCTACGCCATAGACGAACGCGACGAACGCCTGCTCGATGTCGAGCGGATTCTTGTCGACGGGCGAAACGGCATCCTTGCCGAAGGGCCGCGCGTCCTCGAGTTGAAAAAACGCCTGCACATGCATGCCGATGCGCGCATCGGCATGCACTTCGGCGCGCTCGATCACGTAGCTGTCGGGCCGCGCGGTGCCGAGCCCGAAGAGTGGCGTGTTGTTCAGTTCGAAGCGTTCACGCAGGGTCGCGCCGAGCGACAGATAGGTCGACGGATCGTTGCCGGGCGAGATGTACTTGAGCGCATCGAGCGGCTCGCGCGGCACGCACGGATTGGCCAGCGCCGACCAGTCTTCCTGCCAACGGTTGAACGACAGCGCCGACGGCCGCTTCGCGGTGCATTGAGGCGCAACGGCCACGCCGGCAGCCGCATCCGCCGCGTTATCGGCGGCGAACGCGTTCACACCCTCTGTCCATCCGCACACCGCGAGCGCGGCGCAGGCAGCCGCCTTCGACGTCGCGCGCGTAAGCGAGCGACGCAGCATCATTTCGTCAGTTCGTGAATCTCGGCGACGTAGCCGCCGGGAAACTCGACCATTGCCGTACGCCCTTCAACTGTCCTGTTCGC
This sequence comes from Paraburkholderia fungorum, assembly GCF_046027215.1. GTDB lineage: Bacteria > Pseudomonadota > Gammaproteobacteria > Burkholderiales > Burkholderiaceae > Paraburkholderia > Paraburkholderia fungorum_D. Next base: position 1,264,859 of record NZ_JAQQEN010000002.1, read on the forward strand.
CGGCGACAGCACCTTCACGCCGACGCTCTGCGCCTTCGCGAGCGTCGCGTCGAGATCGGCGACCAGATAGCCGGTCACCTCGCGGCCGAACGGATAAGGCAGCTTGCCGTCGGTCACGAACACGAGCATGGTGCCGAAGCCGGACGTGATGCGCACGCGCCGGATCGTCTCGCCGGGCCGGCCGATTTCGCCGCCGTCCGCCTGGCGGTTGTCGGACATGACCTTGCCGTGCGAGAAGCGTACAAAGCGCCTGATGAAGTTATCCGCGGATTGCGCGGACACATAGACGCGATTGTCGGGCACCGTCTCGAGCGGACCGTACGAAGGCGCCTTCGTATGCCAGTACAGTTGCATGTTCAGGCCGCCGGGCCACTGGATCAGCGCGTCCTTGCCGATCGGATCGTCGAACGTATCGACGATCACGTCCGCGCCCGCGGCGCGCGCGGCGCGCACGGCCTTGTCCATGTCGGTGACGAGGTAGCCCGTGCGCTCGCTGCCGAACGGATACGGTATCGGCGTCTGGAACGCGAACACCGACAGCATGCCGACAGGCGTCTGCACGTATTGCGAAGCCGTCTTGCTTGGCGTCGGCGTAACCGTGAACACGGCGCGCGGCGAAGCCTTGCCGCCAAACGTCGCGACAAAACTGTCGACGAACGCGTCGATGTCCTGACTCGCCACATAAACGTGCGTCGTGTCGTATTGCGGACCGACCGACACAACAGGCAGGCTCTTGCCCAGATTCTGTTGATCGGCCCCGGCGAAAGCCGGCGAGGCGCCCAGCGCCATGCCGAGCGCTGCGACCGACACAATCGACATGATCGACACGACAGCGTCCCGCAATAGTCGAATCATCCTGACACTATTCATAAAACAGCTCCTTACTGGTAGTGAATACCGCAGCGCCTACCGATCCTCGTTGCATAACGGATTCGGCTTGTTGCTGGCAACGGGTGGCGCGCTTTGCGTTTGCGCATCGGGCGTGCGTATGCGCGCCTGCACGAACGGAATCGCATGCTCGCCAATCACGATACCGAGCAGCCCGGCGAGCGCGATCAGCGGCGGCGCGGGCGATTGCACGCGCACAAGGTAGTACAGGAGACCGACCACGAGGCCCGCTCCCAGTGAGATCAGATATGGCATGATTCAATCCTCTCGCGCCGTGCGCTCAGGCCTGCCGTTGCCCAGACGGACGCGGGCGCGGCGCAATCCGGTAGCGCCCCGCACCGCCGATCGCGATCGTTCCGAACAGGATCAGCAGCATCCACGCGAATTGCGCCTGGTCCAACGTCCATTCCCGATGCACGAGACCCAGCGCGACCACGCAGACCAGCATGATCGGCAGCGCGGCAAGCCGCGTCGCGATGCCCGCGATCATCAGCAGCGGGCACACCACCTCCGCGAAGATCGCACAGCCTAGCGTCAGCGTCTTGCCGAGATGCAACGGGTCTTCGATCGCCTCGAGCTGACTCGCGTAGTGGGTTGCCTTCGGCAGTCCATGCACGAGCAGCAGGAGCACGCTCGCGGTGACGCGCAGAAACAGCAGCGCCACATCGGGAGTGAGAAAACGCTTCATCGCCTGCCGGCTCCTAGAACGCGAAACAACTGCAACCGAGCGCGCCCCAGAACGCGTTCGCGTCGCCAGCGGGCACGTTGCTGCGCCATGCCCATGAATGCGCGTGACGATGCACACCGCACAGGTTCACGCACGCGTCGTTGCACGACTGCACGAGCGGCGCCGCGGGACGATAGCGCGCATAGCCGCCGTACTCCGCGACGGGCGACCACGTGGGGCTAACGGGCAGCGCAGGCGGGCCGAACGTTTCGAACTCTTCGGCCGCGTAGACGATCCGTCCATTGACCGCCGTCAGCACCGAGGTCAGATGCTTGATGCCGTCTTCTTCCATCGTGAAATAGTCGTCGCTCAGCACCGCGAAATCGGCAAGCTGGCCAGGCACGAGCGCGCCCTTCTTCGTCTCTTCATTCGAGAACCATGCGCTACCCACCGTATAGCGGCGCAGTGCCTCCATGCGATCCAGCCGGTCCTGCGCGGCGTACATCAGCGTGCCGCCCACCGTGCGCCCCGAAACAAGCCAGTACAGCGAAACGAACGGATTGAAGCTCGCGACGCGCGTTGCGTCCGTCCCCGCGCCGACCGGCAGCCCGGCCGCGAGCATCTTCCGCACAGGCGGCGTATGCGCGGCAGCTTCGGCGCCATAGCGGGAAATGAAGTATTCGCCTTGATAGGCCATCCGGTGCTGCACGGCGATGCCGCCGCCCAGCGCGGCAATGCGGTCGATGTTGCGCGCCGAAATGGTTTCGCAGTGGTCGAAGAACCAGCGCAGGCCGTTGAACGGCGTGTCCCGGTTGACACGTTCGAACACGTTGAGGAAACGTTCGATCGATTCGTCGTACGTTGCGTGCAGCCGGAACGGCCAGCGGTTTTGCACGAGCAGCCGCACAACGGCTTCGAGTTCGCTTTCCATCACGTCCGGCAGATCCGGACGCGGCTCCAGAAAATCTTCGAAGTCCGCGCCGGAGAACACGAGCATCTCGCCTGCGCCGTTCATCTTCAGAAAATCGTCGCCGTCACCCGGTTTGGTGACCTTGACCCACCTCGCGAAGTCCTCGATTTCCTTCTTCGCGTTCTGCGTGAACAGGTTGTACGCGATTCGCACGGTCAGCTCGTTACGCTTCGCGAGTTCCATGATGACGGCGTAGTCGTCGGGATAAGACTGGTAGCCACCGCCTGCGTCGATCGCGCTCGTCACGCCAAGGCGGTTGAGTTCGCGCATGAACTGGCGCGATGAATTCAACTGGTCGTCGAACGGCAGCTTTGGTCCTTTGGCGAGCGTCGCGTACAGCAGACCCGCATTCGGACGCGCGATCAGCATGCCGGTCGGATTGCCGCGGCGGTCGTGCTGGATCTCGCCGCCCGGCGGATTCGGCGTATCGCGGTCATAGCCGACCGCACGCAGCGCGGCAGCATTCAGCAGCGCGCTGTCGTAGAGATGCAGGATGAAGACGGGCGTATCCGGCGCGATCGCGTTGATCTCTTCAAGTGTCGGCCCGCGTTTTTCCGCAAACTGAAGTTCGTTCCATCCACCGATAACACGCACCCATTGCGGCGCGGGCGTGCGCGCGACCTGCGCGCGCAGCATCTCGAGCGCGTCGTGCAGCGAGGGCACGCCATCCCAGCGCAGTTCGAGATTGAAATTCAAACCGCCGCGAATGATGTGAAGATGCGAATCGTTGAGACCGGGAACGACGGTGCGTCCCTTCAGATCGATGCGGCGCGTGGACTCGTTCGCCCATTGCATCATGTCGTGGTCATTGCCACTCGCAACGATCTCGCCCTTCGCGATGGCGAGCGCCGTCACGAACGAACGCCTGTCGTCCTGCGTCGCAATCTTGCCGTTATAGATCACCAGGTCCGCAATGCGGCTGGGCTTAGTCGGTGCGGTCATCGTCGCTCTCCGTGATGGTTGGTCAGACGCGTTTCACGCGCGACGACAAACGCGTTGCGCGTGAAAGGATGGCGTGAGGCGATCAGCCCGGTTAGCTCGCGTGGCCACCGAGAATCTGCTTCGCGTAGCGCACGCCGATGCCATACGAGGTATGCGCCTTGAAAATCTCCATGCAGCCTTCGTACGTTTCGCCACGCGCCCAGTCACGTTGCAGTTCGCACAGGAACTGCACCGACGTCAGCGGCACCGCGCCCGCCTGGATGACGCGCTGCACGGCCCGCTCATGGGCTTCCGCGGTGATGTCGCCGCAGGCGTCCGTCGGCACGTAGATCTCGAAGCCTTCGGCCAGCATCTGCACCGTCGGGAAAGCGACGCACACTTCCGTCCACAGGCCCGCGATCACGATTTTCTTGCGGCCCGTCGCCTTGATCGCGTCGCGAAAGCCCTTGTCTTCCCACGAGTTCATCGACGTGCGGTCGATCGGCCTGGTCTGCGGAAACACCGCTTGCACTTCCGGCAGCAGTTGGCCGCTGAAGGTATCGGCGGCGACCGTCGTCAGAACGGTCGGCACCTTGAAGAGCTTCGCGGTCTTGGCGAGTATCTGGACGTTGTGCAGAATGGTGGTGCGCTCATGCGAGTGCGTGCCGAAGAACATCTGCGGCTGATGATCGATAAGCGCGAGCGCGCACGTGTCGGGCGTCAACAGTTCATAGGCCATGAGTAGCTCCAGTTTGCGAGAGTGCAAGGACCCGCACGGTCGCACGAAGGCCACCATGTCAGCGTCCGGTTAGTGGATGGGTCGATTCGATGTTGCATCGGCGAGGCGGATGCGAACGGCTTTCCGGCGCAGCTTGAGCGCGAGTTTCACCATGCCGCAATGGCACTGCGACAAGATATAGCCTGGCACCCCGCCGGGACATTACATATTCATGTAGTGCGGTGAGTCCGCGGCAAGTTAGCCGATATCACGCTGAGCCGGATTCGATAGTGGAATGCTCCAGTCCGCAGTACCGCCGCGCGCAGTATAGAATCGCGACAACCAAGCCGGGCTGCTGCCCAATCGGAGAATCTGCGTGATCGAATTCCCACCCTTTCGATTGGATCGCCTGAACCGATGCGTCTGGCAATGTGCGCCCGACGGCACGAGCCGCAAGCTCGCGTTGGCGCCGCGCGCCTACGACATGCTGCAATACCTGATCGACCACGCCGGCCGGCTCATTACGCACGACGAATTTCTCGACGCACTGTGGCAGAACGTGCATGTCCAGCCCGAAGTGCTGAAGACGCACATGCTGACCATCCGCACGGCGCTCGGCGACGATCCCGCACAGCCAAGCTTTATCGAAACCCATCGCGGCCGCGGCTATCGCTTCATCGCGCCGCTCTCCGCCAGTTCCAGCACCGTCGCACGTGAGACGGACCAGCGCGGCCATGGCGGGTTCGTCGGCCGCACGCAGCAACTGAACCGGTTGAGGACGCTGTTCGACGAAGCCCGCAGTGGCGCATCGCGCATCGTGTTCGTGGCGGGCGAACCGGGCATCGGCAAGACGACGCTCGTCAACCGGTTCCTGGACTCGCTCGATGGCGATGCCACAGTACTGACGTCGCTCGGGCGCTGCGTCGAAGGCTACGGCGGCATCGAGCCTTACTACCCGGTGCTCGACGCGCTGACCCAACTGACTCGCGGCGAAGCGGGCCCGCTGATTACCCGCACGCTCGTGTCGATCGCGCCGACCTGGGCCCTGCAGATGCTCGGCTCGGTACCGCAGCAATACCGCGCCGAGCTACAGCATCAGGTGATCGGTGCGGCGAGCGGGCGCATGTTGCGCGAGATCTGCGAATTCCTCGACGCGCTGTCGCTGGAGCGGCCGCTCGCGCTGGTGTTCGAAGACCTGCACTGGTCTGACTATTCGACGGTCGACATGCTGTCCGCGCTTGCCCGCCATCGCAGCGGCGCACGTCTGATGGTGATCGCGACGTACCGTCCGGAAGACGCCGAACTTGCGCACCACCCGTTGTGCCGGCTGAACCGCGATCTGGGGCTGCAGAAGCTGTGCCACGACATCGTGCTGGAACCCTTGACCGAAGGCGCCATCGCCGAATATCTGACGGGCGGCCCGCGCGACGTCCAGCCTGATAGCGCGCACGGCTTCGCCCAGCTGGTGCGCGAGCGTTCCGGCGGCAACCCTCTGTTCATGGTCGCGACGCTCGATCATCTTGTGGAACAAGGCATCGCGCAATCGACGCCCGAAGGCTGGAAGCTGCATCTGTCGCCATCGGAAGTGCGGCTGGAAGTGCCGCTCACATTGAACCAGGTGATCGAGCATCGCATCCGCCGGCTCTCCGACGACCAGCAACGCGCGCTCGAAGGCGCGAGCGTCGCCGGCCTCGCGTTTAGCGTGATGACCGCGGCGCCGGCCGCCGGCTTGAGCCAGGAGCATTTCGAGGATATCTGCGAGACGCTCTGCCGTCAGGAAAGCTTCGTCCGGCGCGAGCCGTCGTCTACGCTCGAAGATGGTCTCGCCGCGAACACCTATGCGTTCCGCCACACGATGTACCGGCAGACCTTCTACGAGCGGCAGGGTCCGCTGCGCACCACCCGCTCCCATCTGCGCGTCGCCGAAGCGCTCGAAGCGCTGTTCGCACCCGACGAGCGTGGCGGGGTCGCCGCCGAACTCGCCCAGCACTTCGCCGCCGCGAAACGTTGGGAACGCGCGCTCGGCTATCTGCGCATTGCGATCCAGACCGCGAAGAAGCGACTCGCGTACAACGACGCGCTCGCGGTCCTCGACCGCGCGCTGATGTTCGCCGCCAATCTGCCCAGTGAAGCCCGCGCGGCGGCGGAAACGGAATTCCTCGAAGGCCGTGCTTCGATCTTCGCGGCAGCCCACGATTCCCGCGCGCGGGAAACCTGCGCACAGCTCGCGGAGCGTGCCGCGCAGCACGGCCTGATCGACATCCAGAGCCGTGCGTTGATGAGCCTCGCGTATGCGTATAGCTGGCGCGATCAGGCGCGCTGCAGCCAGATCATCGACGAAGCGCTCGCGTTGAGCGAAAAGCAGACCAACCCGCAGCAGCAGGCTCGCACCCGCATCAGCTGCTATGTCTGGCGGATGTGGGTACGCGGCTGGTGCGCCGAAGACATCGCGCAGTGCGAGGCCGCACTCGTCCCCCTGCGCGCCGGCGACGATCCCTACACGACCGCCTGGTCGCTGTGCGAATTCGCCATGGTCTGCCTCGTGTCGTCGCACTATCAGAAAGCCCAGGACACCATCCTCGCGAACTACCGTTTCCTCGTCGAGAACGACGAAAACCGCCCCGAGTTCAACATGGCGCGCGCGACCTGGATGGTGCATCTCGGTGTGCCGTGGACGCAGCTCTATCTCGGCGAATTTGGCCGCGCGCAGCGTGAGTTCGACAAGGCGATCACGATGTTCGCGCACAACGGCAACCCGTACGGCGCGGACACGCTCACGCTCTATCGCTGCTGGGTGCAGTTCCATGCGATGGATTTCGACGCGATGCTGCAAGCCTGCACGCAGGTGCTAGCCGGCAAGTCGCCAGAACCGGGCAGCGGCAAATCGATCCTGCCGGCCGAATACCGGCTCTGCCTGCTGCTGACCGGGCTCGCACAGCTTGGTCTCGGCGATACGCGTGCCGCGCGCGACGCGCTCACGCAGGTAATGCAGCAGATGGACACGCAGCCGGTGATCTTCGACTGGTACTGGCGTCTGCCGCTCGAATGGGGGCTTGCGGGCGCCGCGCTCGCGGAACGCGATCTCGATGCCGCGATCGCCCATGCCGACTGCCTCGTCGACCTCGCGACCGCTATCGAAGAACGCACGTGGCAGGGCTTCGCGTGGGACATGCGCGCGCGGGTCGCGTGCGAACAGCAGGACGCAAACCATGCGTTGCGCTGCGTGCAGCATGCACTCGACGCGACGCGCGGTTACCAGACGCCGCTCGCGGACTGGCGCATCCATCGCACGGCTGCCCGTGCCTCTGAGCTGGCCGGCGACACGCAATCGGCGAACCACCACGCAGCACTCAGCAAGACGATGAAGGACGCGCTCGCCGCCACGCTGCCGTCGGGCCATCGTCTGCGCGAGACGTTCGAAGCGGGCTAGTCACGGGCGTAGTCGCATCCAGATAGCCGCACGAGGCCCAGACGGCTCGCCAGCGTCACCGCTTCGATCCGGTTCCTCACCGACAGCTTCGTGTACAGATGCTTTGCGTGCGACTTCACCGTCTCGGGCGCGATGCACAGCCGGATCGCGATCTGCTTGTTGGTCAGCCCGCGCCCCATCAGTCCGATGATCGAGCGCTCACGTTCGCTAAGGCCCAAGGCGGCCACCGACCACGCTGCGTGCTGCGCCGCCTCACACGCCGGTTGCACATCGGCGCCGCGGCGTCGGCGTCGCGACATCAATGCGCTTGCGTAGGGAAGCAGTTCGCGGACGTCGCCGACTGGCACGATCGAACCCCGCACCATCCCGTCGATCAGCTTCGCAACGCGCTCGCTGCAGTCGACGAGCGTCTGCTGCAGTCCCACCGAAGCCGCCTGCTTCAGCAGCGTGACGAGCAACGCCATCGCTTCATCTCGCAGGCCGGCGACCAGCAGCGCTTCGACCAGCAGCAACGCGATCGTCACCGCGCCGTATCGATCGCGCCTCAGAACGGTATCGCAATGGAGCTGCCGCAGCGCGGCGAGATCGACCGCGGCGGGTCCCTGGGTGGATGTCTGGATGGGTGCCTGAGGGAACGCCTGAGCGCATGCCTGGGAATGCGTCTGGGCGAGCGCAAGCCGCGCCTGAGCGAGCACGTGGTAGCGCGCGATCTCGAAGCGCGCGCTGCTGCTCGCCGCACCGCATTGTCCGGCCAGCACGGCGAGCCGTTGTGCGCAGAGCGCCGCCTGGTCGATGCGATCCGCGGCCACGTACATCTCGACCTGCTGCGCGAGGCTGGCGGCGCGCAGCCGCGGCCAGTTGCGCTCCATCCCCAGCGCGTGCGCCTCGGCCAGCAGCAGGAACGCATGTCCCGGTTGCCGCCGGTTCACGGCGATGCGCGCGAGCAGTCCGTAACCGCGCACCGCGCCTTCGATCGCACCGCCCCGCCGGATGCCCGGTAGCCGCGCCGCGACCAGCGCCTCGCTCTCGTCGACGCGGCCCTCCTCGTACAGCACCTGCGCCATCACGCAGGCAGGCAGCGCGTCGATTGCCGCCGGAGCGGACCCGAAACGGCGCGCGACATCAAGCGCGTCGTGGGCCAGCAAGCGCGCGGCATTGAAATGCATCTGACCGAATTCGATCGCGGCATCGAGCGCCAGGTCGAGCGTCGTGGTGATCGCGCGCAGCCGGCCCGGCTGAGCGTCCGGCGCGCGGCGTTCCACCGCGTAGAAACTCTCGGGATCGCCGAGGCGCCAGTAAACGCAGCGGCACACCGTCAACGCGACGTGCGCGGTGGGCGTGGCGGCGCCGAGCCGCAACGCGGCAAGCGCAGCGGCCAATGCTGCTCCCGCGTCGTCCTGCAGCATGAGCGCCGCTGCCCGCATGGCCGCGATCTCGCAACGCACCGCAACCGTCACAGGGCCCGGTAACGGGCCGAGCTGCCCGTCAATCCGCTGCGCGGTCAGAAGCGCTTCGGCGGCCTCACAGCGGATCAGCATCTGCCAGGCGCGCGCAAGATCGCGATGGACGCGCGCCAATGACTGAACCTCGTCGACGGACACGGATGCGGTCGGCACGACGTGAAGCGCCCGCGTCACGAGGGCTTTGGACTGCGCCCGCGGCGGCGCCGCGCGGGGATGAAGTTGTCCCGCTTCCTGATGAATTTCGCAGACAAATGCCTCGTTCATGCCACGCTCCGTCGGACACCTGATCGTCACAACCGTTTGACGAACGCAGTAGCGTCCAGACTAGAGTTGAGCGTCCGGAGAAGCGTGATGATTCGGTTCTTTTTTGGTAAAGGATGGGTTGTTGCCCGGTATTACCCAGACTGAAACCGCAACGAAAGCGATCGTGACCGGGATTTGTAATGCGGCCAGCAATCAACCGGGCGAGACGCGCTCGACCTCTGAGGCCAGCATCATCGCGGCCGCGTTGATGGGCTTCGGCCGCCCCTGTCGCGGACGGTAGATCGCGTCGCCGGCCTTGATCGGCGCACCCGACAACGCGCAGCGACCGCGCCGCCGCGAGACGCCCAGCCTCCACAACTGGTCGCCGTAGCGGCACGACGTTGCATCGCACCAGTACACGACCACGATCTTCGCCGAAACGCGATCGAGCACGCGCACCACGCATTCGCGGCACGCGTCGGTTTGCGCAGCCGGCACCCTGGCTGCTTCGAGGCACGGCGCCAGCCGGCTCGCGGCCCATTCCCGCGAGCCCCCGTCGAGCAGGCGCAACGCGGCGCACCAGCATGTGTCATCCGCCAGGTCGGTCCGCATGATCACGCTCCGGTGTCGCCGCGACGCGGGTCGATAGCCACGACCGGCTCCACCAACGGACCCTCGCCGCGCATGCGGGTCCGCCAGCTGTTGGGCGGCTCCCCGACCATCCGTCCGAACACGGTCGTGAAGTGCGCATGCGAGCCGAAGCCACTACTGAGCGCGACGTCGAGCACACTGAGCGCCGACGAACGCAGCAGCATCTGCGCGTGCTCGATCCTGCGCCGCAGCAGATACGCGTGCGGCGAATAGCCGGTCGTCGAGCGGAATTGCGCGGCGAAATGCATGCGGGTGAGTCCGGTGCTGGCGGCGACATCGGCCAGTCCGATCGGCTGCGCGAGATTCGCTTCGATGAAGTCGAGCGCGCGCCGCAGCCGCCACGTCGGCAGCGGCGCCGCGCGACGCGCGGACGGCGGCGGGCGCTCGGCGGCCCGCGCGACGAGGCGTGCGACGAGCGCGTCGCAGACACTGTCCGAGTGGCGCCGGCCGGACGCATCAGCGACCGGATTGGCTTCCTCGAGCGCGATCCCGCTGTCGGCGGCGAAATCCGCCGCCTCATTGCCGCACGCTGCATGGGGTGTGTGCGTGAACATGTGCGCCTCCGCAGGCCGTAAGTCGACGGCCCCATCTTGCGCAATCTGGCGGCGGCGCGACATCCCCTCATCGGGTGAGCGCGACGGAGGTGACCTCCCTCGTTCGTGCGTTCTCAGGTGCCGCGACGCGGCTTGATTGCGCCCCCAGGATGGCGCTTCGCAATCGACGAACGCAGCGCGGAATAGGCCGGTGCGACCATCGGGTAGTCAGCGGGCAGGCCCCACTTCGCGCGGTATTCGTCGGGGGTCATCGCGAAGTGGCGCTGCAGATAGCGCTTGAGCGACTTCAGCTTGCGTCCGTCTTCGAGACAGACGAGGTACTCGTCGCGCACCGATTCCTCGATCGGCACCGCCGCCCGCTGCTGCGCCGCCGGGGCCGCCGGCGTGCGCAATGCGGCCAGCGCGGCGTAGGTGCTCCAGATGAACGCCGGCAGGTCGGCCGACGGCAACGGATTGCTCGACACGAAGCTCGCCACGATTGCAGCGGTGAGCTCGATCAGATCGATGTCTTCCCTCACGACCCGCCTCGACGGATCAACGGTTCCGGGTGCGACAGCCGCGTGGCCCGGAGAGGTGTGCGGCTTCCCAAAGCATCATGACGGTTCAAGAATCGGCTCCCTGACAGATGGGTCATCGGTCGCGTTAGGATCGGCGGGCAACAGCGATCAATCCCCCGATCGGGGGCCCTCACGCTCACAGGACGACCTGCGGCAAAACCAACCCGGCGCACTCTCCGGCTAGTGCACTTTCGTGCTGGCCGTGTCTTCCGGCAGATCGTCGCTGCGATAGCCGCCACCGAGCGCGCGGGTCAGCACGATGCCCGCTTCGATCTCGTCGCCGGTCAGTTGCACGAGCTCGAGGCGCCCAACGATGACCGGCGCCTTCGCCTGCATCGCGCTCGTCCTGTCACCCAGGCCGGTCTGGTAGCCCGCCTCGGCACTGTCGCTCGCAAAGCGCAACGCGTCGATCCGCTCATGCTGCAACCGCACGCGATGATCGAGGTCGTCGATCTGGCTGCCGCCCTGCGCGACATCGCGCACCGCGTCGAGCACCGCCTGGTCGTACTGCTCGATCAGCGTGTTGCTGGCCGTGCGCGCGCCGTGCAGGTTCGCGTTGAGGCGGCCGCCGTCGAAAATCGGCAGCGTGAGGCCGGGAATCAGGTTGATCTGCTGGCTCGAATGCATGAACAGATCGCGCATGCGCAGCGCGTTGAAACCGAAGAACGCGGTGATATCGAAGCTCGGGTAGAACGCGGCCTTCGACGCATCGATCTTGTCGAACGACGCCTGTACCAGCCAGCGCATTGCCTGCAAGTCCGGGCGCCGCGCGAGCAGCTCGTACGAAAGCGTCGACGGCAACGACCCGGATGGCGCCGGCAACGGCACCGGCGCGATCGCCGGCAGATCGTCGGCACCGACGCCCGCCAGCGCGCGCAGCGCCTCGCGCGCGTGGACGACCTGCTCCTCGCTCGACGCGATCTGCTGGTCGATCGCGAGCAACCGCGAACGCGCCTCGGCGGTCTGGGTCAGCGCTTCGAGGCCGCGTTCATGGCGCGCCGATCGCGTGTCGAGCTCGAACGCGCGCACTTCCCGAAGCTGCCGCAACAGCTCGAGGCTCGCGTAGGTGATCTGGATGCTGTAGTAGAGCTGCGCGACACCTGCCGAGAGTTCGAGCTCGGCCTGCGCCGCCTCCGCGCGCCGCGCGTTCTGCTCGCCAATTGCCGCGCGCACGAGGTCGCGCTGCTTGCCCCAGATATCGATGTCGTAGTGAGCGGCGACGCCCACCAGCCCGGTCCAATACCACGGCCCAAACGCTCCGATCGCCGGGTCGTGCGACGCGTATGCGCTGAGGAAACCGTGCCCCGAGACCCGCTCGCGATCGGCCTCCGCCAACGCGGACATCTGCAGACCGGCCCCCGCCCGGATCAGCTCGACCTGCGCGTGGGCCTGCGAGACGTGCTCGCGCGCAATAGCGAGTGTCGGCGCATGAGCGAGCGCCAGGTCGACGAGCGTATCGAGCTGCGGATCGTGATACTGCGTCCACCAGCGCGCCGACGGCCAGCCTTCGTTCGCGAGATGGATGTCGTCGGCGAGGCGGATCTGCTGCGGCGCGATCATCGTGGCGGGCGGACTGTCGTGGTGAATGAGCGCGCACGAGGCGAGCAATGGCAGCGTGAGCGACGCGAGCCAGTGGACGAGTAGTCTTGTGGCGGGTCGTACGGCTGGTCCCGTGGCCAGTCGTACGGCCGGCGTGCGCGTCACGCGCCACAGGCTCGATAAGCGCGGTAAGTGCTGTAAGCGGCGCAGGATACAAGCGAAGTGCGTCATCGCCAATCACCCCACACTCGCGAATTCGACGGACCCACGCTCGTCGGCCCACCAGCGCGGCAGCCCGGCGAGTGCCGCGTCGATCCGAAGCGCGAGCCGTTCCAGCGTTTCCGCGCCTGCCCTGCCCGCTGCCTCTGCCGGCGCGGTGCGCAGCCCACTCGGGTCGAGCGGCGCCGGCGTCGTCGCGGCCGGTGGCTCGGTCGCGAGCTGTGACGCATATCGCTCCAGTGTATCCGCGACATCCGACTGAAACTTCGCTGCACCCTCCATCGGTGCGCCTGTCGATGCGCCGGTCATCGCTTCGTGATGAAACGCTTCGATTGCGACAAGCATCGCACGGCTCTGCGCGAGCACCGTCTGCGACAGCAGCGTAATCCGCGCCGTCTCGCCCTCGCGCCAGTCGGGTTCGAGCGCGACGCGCGCCAGCACCATCTGAGAGTCCGCGAGCATGGCCCACGTTTGAACCACCGCAGCCGAATCCGTCGCACGTGGGCCGCTCTGCAGCGCCTTCGCCTCGATTCGCGCCAGCGCCGCGATCTTGCGCAGTATCGACGTTAGTTGCGTGCGCAGCGCATCCGCTTCGCCTTCAGGCCACATCGACATCTGGATGAAGGTTGCCACGCCCACGCCCAGCAGGATGCCGACGATCCGGTCGCGGATCTCGGTGAGATCGGACGGCGGCGAGAACGATTCGAGTAGCGCCAGCGCGAACGTAAACATGATCTGGATCCCGGCATAGGCGCTCCGCTCGGAACCCGCCGCCACCCAGGCGCCGAGCGCGATCACGGGCAGGCTCATCAGCAGCAGCCCCGTCACGCTTTCCAGGTGCGGAATCACGAACGCGACCATGAACAGCGCCAGCGCGCTGCCGATCAGTGCGCCGCTGATCCGCAGCACGCCCTGGCGGCTCGACGCGCCTAGGCTCGGCAGCGCGACCACGAGACACGTCAGCATGATCGTGTGGATGCCCGGCCAGTTCACCGCGTTGTAGAACACGTAGCAGATCAGTACCGAGAACAGCGTACGCAACGAGAAGCGTGCGTAGCGTGGATTCGCGAAGATATCCGGTTCGGGCTGTGCAGAGGGCGGCGCCGGTTTCGTCGCCTGCTCCGCTTTCGCCCCTCTCTCCCCTTTCTCCCCTTTCTCCGCTGCACTGCCGGCGGCCGCATCATCCGGCGGCGTCGGTGCGACGGCACTCCGTGTAGCGTCGGAGAACGCGTTGAGCGCGCGCTGCATCGCGTCGAGCGCCGGTATCGAGGTCGACACCGGCACGCTCCCAGGTACGCTCCAGTGCGGCCATTGCGCGTCATCGCCGATTGCGTGTTCGAGCGATACGAGTTCGTCCTGCACCGCGCGGATGGCACCGATCTGCCCGGCGTTGAGCGTGACTCCATGGGCATGGTCAGGCAGCACCGCAGCAGCTTCGAAGATGCGCGATACCACGGTCACGCAGGCCAACCTCGCCGAGTTATCTTCCTGGCTGTAGCGGTGACGCATGGACGAAAAGCGCAACAGCTTCTGCAACGCCAGCGCGCCGCGCTCGAGATCGAGCGGGCCGATCCGCACGGCCGCCGCATTCGCGTCGATCATGCCCGCGAGCCGCGCATGGGCCGTCGCGAGCTGCCGTTGCATGGCGGCGCGCAACTGCTGCTCCGGTTCGGCTGGCAGAAACAGCGTGTTGATGGTCAGCGACAGGACAACGGAGTAGTTGACCGCCACCCACACCCACAGACAGTCACGCACCAGCGCTTCCGCGTTATCGGTCAGATCGGCAAAGGTCTGCGCGTAAATCACGATCAGCGAGACGAGAAAGAACACCAGCCCCAGTTTCGCCACGGCCCGCATCAGATAGGCGCTGCAAAAAAAGATCGCGCTTGCGATGATGATGCGCAGCAGCGGGTAGTCGAACGTCAGCTGGTAGACGCCGATGATGCAGGCGATCGCGCAGGTCGTGCCGATCAAAGCCATCAATGCGACGAGGCGGGTCAGCACGATGTTCGACTGCGTGACGAAGAACACCACGATCAGCGATAACGCCAGCTCGGGCACCTGCAAGGTCATCGACACGACAATCACGATCGCGCAGCCGAGCACGCTGCGCATGGTCACGTTGGCGCGCCCCGGAAACCCGCCAAGCTCCGCGCGCAGGAAGCCTGCCAGTCGCCCGAGCGGACGCGGCCACGCGAGATGACGGCCGACGCCGTCGAGACCGCTCATGACGGCGCTCCATTGGGCGTCGCGCGATTGTCGCGATTGTCCTGACTATCGCGACGGTCAGGCTGCAGCACGGCGACAGCGGACGTGCCAATCCGGAACATCTGCGGATCGGGATGATCGACCAGGATCTTCACGGGAAAACGCTGCGCGACGTGCACCCAGTTGATGCTGCGCTGAATGCTCGGCAGACCGTTCGCGCTGCCACCGCCGTCCGGCGGCTCGACGCCGAAGCCGATCGAGTCCACCGAACCGCTGAAACGGATGCGGGTATTGCTCATCAGGTAAACGGTCGCGCGGGTGCCGGGCCGGATGTTGCCGAGCTCGTTCTCGCGCAGATTGGCGATCACGTACCAATGCCGCGTATCGATCAGCGTGAAGACGGGCTTTTGCGCGGACACGAATTGCCCGACGGACGTGCGCAACTCGACGACGCGGCCATCGAACGGCGCGCGCACGGTCGCGTATTCCAGATTGAGCTGCGCCGTCGAGATTTCAGCTGTCAGCACCGCGCGCTGCGCGACGAGCGCGGCGACGCTGCTGACCGCCGCCTGAGCCTCGCGCGCCTGCGCTTGCGCGGCCGCCAGCTCGGCGAGTGCCGCGCGTTGCGTGGTGCGCGCGCGCTCCAGTTCGTCGGCGGAAATGTAGCCCTTGGCGATCAGCGGCTCCATTCTCGCCAGCGTGTCCCCCGCCTGCTTCGCGGCGGTCTGCGCGCGCACGACCGCCGACTTCGCAGCGTCGGCGCTGAATCCTTGTGCATTGACGGTGCGCTGCGTCAGAGGGATCTGCGCATCGAGTTGCGCAAGCGCCGCCTGGGCGCGCTGCAACGCGAATTGATACGGACGCCGGTCGATCTCGAACAGCAGATCGCCCTGCTTCACCGCCTGGTTGTTGCGCACAGCGAGCGTCACGATCTTGCCGCTGACTTCGGGCGAGACGCCGATCGTGTCCGCGTACGCATAGGCGTCGTCCGTGCGCGGCACGGTATCCACGCGCCAGATCACGGCGATGACCGCGATCACGGCCAGCACGATCAGCAGTATGGCGGGCCAGGTTCGCGGACGCTGCTTTCCGGCGTCCGTGCTTTGGGCAGCAGTCATGGTCACACGGTCAGCTAAAGGTTGAAGGGGTTAAAGGAGCTACACGGGTTAAAGGTTGAAGCCCGCGACCCAGAGCGCGATCGAAAACAGCACCGTCAGCGCCGGGTAGACGATCGCGGGCGGCGCGAGCCAGGCGCCGCGGCCGCTTCGCGAAAGCAGCACGTGCACGCATACGACCAGCAGCACGCCACCCACGATACAAAACAGCCAGTCCGGAAAATACGCGCCCAGCACGCCGACCGACGGCGCGTCGCTACAGGCGGTCAGCATCAGCATCGCGCACGACATCAGGACCATCCACGCATGGCGCCTACGGCGCACACCACTCGACATCGCCGTCTCTCCCTGATGGCAGGCAATGAAGCATTACGGTTCAACGGCGCCAGTCGATCTCGCCGGAACGCCTGAGCGAATCGGAGATGCCGTTCAGCGAGTCGCCGACCACGCCGTAAATGCGCTTCACGCCGGCCTGCGTCAGGGCATCGACCAGATAGTCCGCTGCCGTGGTCATGATGCCTCCTGCCAGCGCGCGCTAACGGACGTAGCCGCCCCCTTGGGGGGCACCGAACCTGCATGAGCGTGGGGGTACTTCACGATGCGCCTCCTTCTCCCGGTAACGGGGCGTGCAGGCACATATGCCGGCGGCCACGGTTTGACTTCGACCATGGTGTCGCGGCTCGTCCGGGCGTGCTTTAGGATTCGCACGGTGACGTATTGATCCAGCGGTTTCTCCCGCGCGAGGCGCGCGAGGCAAAAGTCAGGGCTTCAGCGCACCGACATACCGAATTTTCCACATCAACAATTAGCAGCAAATTATCTTCTCTTCAACTGGGTGGGCTTAATTCTCGGCTCATAGACACGGCCTAGATTTGCGTCCGTGATCAACAGCCCTGTTCGAGAAGAGAATGGCCGAGTACCTTGACGAAGCGCATGCACGAGACATTGCATCGCTGGGCGCAACTTTTACAGCGCGTACGGAATGGCCCACCTGGCTGTTGATCGTGCTGATTCACGGCGGATGGCTCGCCGTCGTGCTGCTCGTGCATCGCGGACTGCTATCGATGCTGGCCGCGATGCCGTTACTCATCGTGTTGTGCACGTGGCACATGTCACTTCAGCACGAACTGCTTCACGGTCATCCGGCGCGGTCCGCGCTGGTCAACAAGTTGCTCGGCAGTATCCCACTTGCAATCTGGTATCCCTACGCGATCTATCGCGATACTCACATCGCGCATCATCACGATGAGAGTCTCACCGTTCCGAACGTGGATCCTGAGAGCAACTACGTGCTGCCGGAACAATGGATGCATGCAACGCCATGGCAACGTGCCTTATGGCGTATGCGCAAGAGTTTCGTTGGCAGGTTGATTGTCGGTCCACCGCTCAGCGTCGTGACATTGCTCGCGGGAGCGTTCGATGAATGGCGGTGTGGCGACCGGCGTTATGCGGCTACGTGGGTCATCCACGCGGCGCTCGTCACCGTGCTGCTTGCGTGGCTGCAGTTCTTCGCGGGCATAGCGTGGTGGTACTACCTGCTGGCGGTGACATGGCCTGCCCTCTCTCTGGCGATGATTCGATCGCTGTACGAGCATCGTGCGGCTCGCAACCCCAGGTACCGGACGGTCATTAATGAAGCGGGCCTCCTGATGCGGCTTCTTTATCTGAACAATAACTATCACCTCGTCCATCACGATCTGCCGCATCTGCCGTGGTATCACCTGCCCCATGCGTATTGGAGCCGGCGCGATGCTTATGCGGCAAAGAACGGAGGCTTCGTGATGCGGGGCGGATATTGGGAACTGCTCAAGCGTTATGCCATGCATGAAACGGATTTTCCGGTGCATCCGCGATTGATCGGTGCGGATGCGGAACGTCGCGCGCCACAGCCCGCCGTGCCGCCTGCAATCGTCGCGCCCAAGGGCACGAGCGAGATCGGTGTCAGCCCTTGAAGCACGGCGTTACCTGACTGTCATCGCTAGTCGGCGTTTGACATGGGTATTGATCTTCAGACAGCGAACCGGCTCGCGCCCAACACGCGGAGCCAGTCATGCAGCGCGCGCTTCTGTTTCACCGAGCGCCCAACCTAGACCTCGAACATTACGAATGAGCCCGGTGCCGAATTTACGTCTCAGAGTAAATATAAGTACGTCGACAGCATTGTTTTCCACCTCCGTTTCCCAGCCGTACAGCCGTTTCTGCAATTCCTCGCGAGAGACAATCGCACCGGGATGTTCGAAGAATCGCTGCATCATGCAGAATTCCCCTGCGGCAAGTGTGCTCGAGCGGCCACCGAAACTGAGCGCCCTGCTTTTGAGGTCGAGCGTGACCGGACCGCTCACCATTTGCGATGATGCGTAGCCTGCCTTTCGGCGTACTACAGCGTGAATTCGCGCGATCAATTCCTTGACGTGCAGCGGCGTGGTGATGAAGTCGGCAGCGCCCGCGTCTAGCGCTTCGATCCGTTTGCCCAGGTCGTCGCACGCAGAAATGACCAACACAGGTACGGACGAGCCCGCGAGCAGCGGGCGGCGGATCAGATCGACACCGCCGCCATGTACTCCAATGTCGACGAGAGCGACCGTATGGACGGTTGAATCGAGTGCGCGTCGTCCTTCAGATGCATCGCGTACCCAGTCGGTACGATATTTTTCATCTTCCAACGCAGTAATAAGACCTTCACCAACTTCGATGTCTTCTTCGACCAGCAAAACGCGCACGGCTACGATCCCTCCTTGAAATGTGCAACTGACCCACTACTAGCGTTGCCGACGGTATGCGTGGTGACGTGTGACAGCGCGATCAAACAACCGGCTAATCTGCGACAGCAAAAAATAGGCGAACATAGTGCTCTCCAAAAACAAGTGGCTTGATGCGACTGTTCAAAAGCGATGAATCGCGTTTCAACAGATGCGGGGTCTACCGACATCGCGACTCTCGAAGCGTGCCTCGTCGACAGGTTTTTATCGTAAAGCCCGAAAGTTAGGCGAAGCTGAGCCGGTGCACGCCTGTTGCCGGATGAGGCGCGTTGAATGGGTTAATTCGTAGCTAACTCTTCAGTGGCAGCGTATCGCCTTGGCGTTCACACAGTGCTGACGTGAATCCGTGTGCCGCCTCAGAAAGCTACTCAATTGTCTACATGGACAGCAGGTTGACCCGCTCCAGCAGACAAGCGAGGTATTTAAAACAGCGCGCAACCCACGGCAATAAAAAATGACTCACACACGTAACCCAACACTCGACACAGGCTGGATGAACAGCGACGATTTGGTCGAACAATCACGCTTCATGGAATGCGAGCTGATATTTGATTTTCTGGTCGCTGCCGGCGCGATATTTCATTTCGCCGCGCTCGCGCTGGTCCTTGCCTACCTTTATTACTAGACGACAAAGATCCGGCCTTTCGTAGAGGTCGGCGTACGGCCGCCCGTATTGCGGGAACCACAGTGATTTAGCGCTCATTTTCCACTCATTATCGGCGTTTACGATGCAGTTCATCGACGGGCAGCGCTTCAATTCCAGGCTACTCACCAGACTCGTCGCAACCGCTGCGCCAAAGGGGAACACTAGTTCACCGCGCGCCGCACCAAAGAACGGAAAACATCATGTTTGAGAAATTGGCAAGAACACTGGGCTCGCTGCTCATCAGGTCGCAAGACCGGGAACGCGACGCGTTCCTTGGCGCATCGGTCGATTTCGTCGACCTTGAGAACCGCATGCGGATGCTCGAAATGAACCATCAGCCGTTCGCTTTTTACGCGAGTTCCTCGACACGTCGCCGGACATATTGAACGGCGCAGAATCATTGGCTGACAGACATCACCGCGTGGCGGGGCCGTTTTCTACTTTTACTCCGCCTTTTGCGGCACATTTACCATGACGTCTATTTCTTCAACCAGAAAGCTTTTGCAGAGCATGTTCAGCGAAATGGTCCTTAAGAAGGACGCTTCGCAGATCCCGCACTACTACCATGCGGACTTCCTGCTCGAAACCAATGGCCAGTCGCAGGACTACGAGTCATTCGCCAAGGGCCACGAAAGAGTCTACGCAACACCGATTACCTACGCGGTCCGCTACGACGAAGCAGCATGGGTTGAAAGCGCGACGAGCGTCGCTGCGCGCGTATGGATCAAAACGCAACGGCCCAATGAAGATCCGGTGGAATACGAGGTCGTGCTGATCGCCACGTATGTCGACGAGAAGATTCATCGCCTGTGGGAATTGACCTGGCCCGACTGGACCACAGCCAAGGCTTTTAAGGACTATTCCTGATCGGATGATCACACCGGGGCATATCCGCCCCGCCCCGAGCTAAGCGGGCCGAATGGCGCGGCACCGCTACATGTCAGAGCCGCGCGACAACGACGTATTCACGGCATGCCTAAAGAATGTCGGCGCACCGCCGGCCGAAAATTTATCTGACCGCCTTATAAAAATCGCAGAGACGAAGCCGCTCGTGGATACGCACATCGGCGCAATAATCCAGAATAAAAGAATTACCTGGATCAGATATCTAAATATCTGGATTTCCTGGTGCACCTCAAAAAATCCGATAAACTATTTTCTCGAATTAAAAATAATTCATCCTTCTGATATTTAAAATTCCGCAATCAATTCGACTTTAGAAAAACTAAATACGGAACTCAAATCAAATCGTTTGTGCGTCAACACCGGCCAACGCTACTCTGCCCTGCAATGATCTCTGGCACACACCCCGCTTTGACGCTGGCTTTGCCAATTACTTCATTTCATGCACTTGACAGAGGGAATTCAGAATGAGTTTGACGCACACCGAATCTCGACCCGCCAAAATATCCGAGGTCCAGCTCGGAGAATCGGATATTTCGATCGAGCAATTCATTGCCGTCGCCCGACATGGCGCACAGATAAAGTTTTCATCCGCTTATCGCGAGCGCGTATTGAATTCGCGTCGCCTGGTCGATCTTTTTCTGAGTCAGAACCGCCTTGTTTATGGTGTGACGTCCGGCTTCGGCGCAAATTCGACCCGCGTCATCAGCCCCGCGGACGCGGAGCAGCTTCAGCGAAATATCGTGCGCTCCCACGCCGTCTCGGTCGGCGAACCGCTGCCTCGTGAAGTAGTCCGAGCCACGCTCCTGATGATGCTGATCAGCCTCGGCAAGGGTTATTCCGGCGTAAGCCTCGAATTGCTGCAGCAGATCGCCGGGCTGCTGAACAACGACATCACGCCGTTCGCACCGGGCGACGGCTCGGTCGGTTATCTCGCGCCCGAGGCACATATGGCGCTCGTGCTGATCGGCGAAGGAGAAGCTTTCTACCGCGGTGAACGCATCAGTGGCGCGGAGGCATTGGAGCGAGCGGGGCTGAAACCGCACTCGCTGCGCTGCAAGGAGGGGCTTTCGCTCACCAACGGCACCACGTCAGTGACCGCGATCGGGATGCTGGCGCTTTACAACGCAATCGAGCTTTCGAAGGTTGCGGACATTGCCGCCTCGATGTCCCTGCAACCGCTCAAGGGAACCACGCGCTCGCTGGATGCCCGCTATCACTCCGTCAAGAAACATCTCGATCAGCAGAACACGGCCGATAACATCCGGCGGCTGCTGGCCGGCAGTGCGCTATGCGATCGCTTTGTCGATTACAGGCTGCAGGACGCTTACAGCCTGCGCGGCATTGCTCAGGTGCATGGGGCGTCCAAGCGGGCGATCAAGGACGCGTACGACTCGATTCTCGATGAAGTGGGATCGTGCGGCGACAATCCTGTCATCTACCCCGACGGCGATGACGGTACCGCGATCTCCGGTGCCAACTTCGACGGTACGTTCGTCGGCATCGCGTGCGATCTCCTTTGCATCTCCATGACCACGCTCGCAAAGATCTCGGAGCGCAGAACCGACCGCCTCGTCAACCCGTACCTTAGCGAACTGCCCGCGTTCCTCGCAAAGGATCCCGGGCTGAACAGCGGTTACATGATCATTCAGTACACGGCGGCCGGATTGCTGGGTGAGATGCGCACCCTTGCTCAACCAGCAAGCGTTGACAGCGTGCCCACGAGCGGCAATCAGGAAGACCCCGTGAGCTTCGCCTATCACGCGGCACGAAAAGCCTACACAACGTCGCAGAAGTTGCAGCATGTACTGGCGATCGAGTTGCTCACCGCCGCCCAGGCGCTGGACTTCTTCGATCCAGCCGACGCATCACCCGCCACCGCGGCGGTGTATGCGCGCATTCGACAGGTGGCCCCGACTGCGGAAAGCGACCGGTTTTTCTATCCCGACATGATGGGCGTTCACCGGCTCGTCGAACAGGGCGAGCTGCTGAGCATCGTGGAAAACATCGCCGGCACATTGCACGGCTAAAGCCCCGCAATACCTGTAATGCCCGTAACGCCCGCGATGCCGCGAAATACGGCGAAGCGGGCACTTCCAATCCAGGCACAACCTTGATTCGACACTATGGAGGTGTAATGTGAATACGATTTCCACAAACGTCCTGAAGGCTTCTCTCGTCACTTTTCTCGGCGTGTTGGCACTGGCGGGAAACGGCGCTCAGGCAAAGGAATGGACAACCGTGAAGGTTGCCCTGGAAGGCAGTTATGCTCCGTGGAATCTGACCTTGCCGAATGGAAAAATCTCGGGATTTGAACCGGAATTAATCGACAATCTCTGCAAGCGGGTCAACCTGCAATGCGAAACAGTCGCCCAGGACTTTGACGGCCTCATTACCGGCCTGCAGGCCGGCAAATTCGATGTTGTGATGGATGCCCTTGCCATCACGCCAGAACGTCAACAGGTCATTGCCTTCTCCAGGCCCTACGCTGCAACGCCGGCCGCATTCGCGGCGATAGATGGGCATGGCCTGGCGAGCACGACAGAAAAAACCGCTGCCCTCAAGCTGACTGGCACCCCCAAAACCGATGGACCCATGATCGCCCCGCTGCGCGATCAACTGAAAGGGAAATCGATCGGCATTCAATCCGGCACGGTGTACACCAAATTCATCACCGACAACTTCAAGGACATCACTTCCGTACGCCTCTACAAGACCTCGGCTGAACGTGACCTCGACCTGGTCAACGGACGCATCGACATGGCCTTCGACGACGTCACCTATTACGCCGGAATCGCCGACAACAAGCAGACCGCCCGAATCCGGATTGCCGGACCCACGATCGGTGGCGCGATCTGGGGGCCTGGAGAAGGTCTTGGGTTTCGCAAACAGGATACGGATCTGAAAGCAAAATTTGACACAGCCATCACGGCAGCACTAGCAGACGGTACCGTGACGCGGTTGTCCGAAAAGTGGTTCAAGACCGATGTGAAGCCGTAAGCGTGCGGCATTGCATGATGCCGTTGCGCGTCGAGGTGGCGATCAGTCTTTGCTAGACTGGCTTCACAATAGTATTTGCCAGATCAACGACATGAATCGCCTTCCTCCTCTTCGAGCCTTGCAGATATTCGATGCCGTCATTCGTTACGGAGGCGTCGTGGCCGCCGCCGAGGCCCTTCACGTGACGCCGGGTGCGATTAGTCAGCAGATTCGCGTTCTTGAAGATTTTCTCGGGGTCGCGCTATTCGAGCGCGAGAACACGGGCTTGCGACCAACCCCGCTCTGCGAGCTGTACCACTCGCACATCTCCCGGGGATTCGAGTCCTTCCATAGCGCCCAGGCGGTGCTCAAGGCGCAGACCGGCCGTCGACTCACCCTGATGACGTTTCCGTCCGTGGCGACGCATTGGCTTGCCTCCAGACTGGACACGTGGCACACCATCTGCCCTCACGTGCAAGTCCATGTCGAGGTCGTCGATCACGAAACCAGTATCGGCGCGAGAAGTGCCGATGTCCGGCTCACGTATGGGCCGCTACCGAATGACGGAACGCCTTATCACGTCGTCTTTACGGACAGAATCGCACCCGTATTTTCACCCTCGCTGTTGCAGGCGGAAAAGCCGATCTCGCAACCGGCGGATATCTTGCGCTACCCGCTCATTCACGTCGAATGGGGATGGGCAAACATGTCGCCACCAACATGGGAACACTGGTTGCACGCAGTTGGCGTGCCTCTGCCCGAAGTGCTGGCGCCCCTCACTTACTCAGTGTCCGGCATGGCGATCGATGCGGCAATTCGCGGAAGAGGCGTTTCGTTGGGACAGGGCTTTTTTGCCATTGATCGCATCAAGCGACACGAACTGGTTGCGCCGTTCAGGATCTCCCTACCCATGCCGTTCCCGTACTTCATTTGCTGGAAGCGCGCTGCCGCGGACTCCCCTGCAACCAGGCAATTTCTCGACTGGCTAATCGAGGAAGCCGAGCAGACTGGACGCGATATAAAAGCCACGTTTGGCGACTGACGCGCCACGACAAAACAGCGCGGTGACCCAATGGCCGTGGCTAACTTCGAAGATTCGTCACTTGACCGATGCTGAATCTTTAACCATAATCTTTACTATGGAAACATAAGGCTCACTAACTTGACCAAGCTCCCCACGCCATGACCCCGAACGCACCGGCACGCATAACCGCGCCTACTGACGAACGTCTGAACACGTTGAGAGAGATCGTCAACGAATGTTTCGGCGTCGACGCATTGACTTCTGCCACTGATCGCGCAGACGCACGATATGTCGTCTGCGCTGAAAACGTCGTGCGTGCGCTGGAAACGGCCTACGACATTGGGCTGATCGCCGGCTACCGGCTGAGCCAGGCCAGCCAGGCACGATCATGACAGGTGAGGCGCATTCTCGACAGACCGCAAGGCTCCTGTGCCGCCAGACACAAAAACCAGAAAAAGTATCGCGCGACCCGGGCGAGACAGACCCTATCACCACAGGTCGCTTCCGCAAGCGCTGCTGGAAGCGGCCGAGACCGTCTTGCGCCGCGACGGTATAGGTAGCATGACGTTGCGCGCCATCGCCCGTGAGGCGGGCGTCTCGCATACCGCCCCCCAGCACCATTTCGGCGACACGGCAGGCGTGCTCGGCGAACTTGCCGCCAGCGGCCACCGGCGGCTGGCGGCGTCCGTGGCGGCCAAAGCGGAGGGCATCCCAGCGGGGCTGGCCAGCCGAAAGGCCATTGCACGCGGTTACGCCAGCTTCGCGGTCGACAACCCCGACCTGTTTCGTCTGATGTTTCGCAGCGAGTTGCTCGACCACACACGAGCCTCGCTGGTCGACGCTAGGCAGCTGTCCGCACGCGCGCTAATGGGTGTCTTCGACGACCCGCCCGAATGCGCACTGGGCGAAACCGTGACGTTTGATCGGCTGGATGTCGCGCAGGCGATCGCGATGACGGTGGCCTGGGCCTTTGTCCATGGCCTTGCATCGCTGCTCATCGACGGTCGTCTGAAAGCGTTGGCTACGTCCACCGAAGGTATAAGCAATACCGCAGAACTCCTGGATGCCACAATTGAGCACGCGCAGCTCGTTGACGACGCCGGCTGCAAGCCTGAGTGAGGTCAGGACCGGCGCAATCGACGTGCGCTAATTCTCTCCTCATTTCCTTCGGCGAATATGGGTCATGCGAATCAGCAGTTCGTCTGATCTGACCGAAAGGAAGTCCATCATGTTCACGCTCTTTAACCGCCCGGCACATTCAACCGTCAGCGGCACCGACCAGGTTTGCGCCAATGAAATGGCGACGCAATCCGCACCGCCCTGCGCGGGTGACGAAGCGGTAACCGGTGACCCGCCGGCAACTTATGACGAGATATATCCCTACCTGATGCTAGCGATGGTGACAGCCGTCTGAGATCGGGTGCGCGGCAACAAGCGGCTTTGCGTACCGCCGCCTGCCGGTGAATGAAGACACCCGCAATGCGTGTCCCTCTTCACGGCCCAATCAGATTGTCATGAACGCAAGCACACTCGCTTTGCAAAAAGACAGTGATCAACAGGATATCTCAGGACCATGTGGAACGAACCGTGCCATCTCCTAAGCGCCGGACTGTTTGCTGAAAGTCTTCGGACAGCCGGCTCAGGCAGATTCGCTAGCGCGTTGCTTGCAGCGCTGAATACGGCTATCGCGGTAGACCACTGCACGGTCGTCCGCGTAAGCGGCGGTCGTGCATCTCTCGTCGGTATCGCGAGCCGGCATTCGCAGAAACTCTTCGTCGAGCCTCTGGACGAATACGTCGCTAGCTACACTCGCCTCGCCCCCTTCGTGTGTACGCTCGCTTCCACTACCGCCCGGCAACGATACGGCCCGGAAGCTCGCTCCTTCGTCATCGACCATGCCTTCCATCACGAATGCGTCAACCAGTTCTTCGCGCACCCAGAAATCATCGACAAGCTTTCAATCGCGATGCCCAGTGACGAGGCCATTTCATTCCTGAACCTGTATAGGACGACGAGGATCGGCTCTTTCAAAAGCGACGAAAGTATCCTGGTCGCATCCGTTGGAGAGTTCCTCGCCACGCTCACCGAGATGCATATCCGATTGTCGAGCGTGCCCGCACCTCCGGTTGAACTGCTGCACGCGTGACGTGATGCGCCCTCTGATCCGAGCTCGTTAAGCGCACCCTGTTGCTGCGTTAGCCGCACCCGGATTTTCAGGCAGACTCACACACCGAGATGCCGGCTTCTCTGGCGACCCGCACATGACCCTGAATGGTGGCGCCGTCCCGTGCACGAACCGACTGCAAGCCCGCAATTTGCAGCGCAGCTTCATAGCGGCAACACAAATCGTCGTCCCCGATGAGGACGATGGGTCGTTCGTCGCTCACGTTCTCCGCAGCCATGGCGCTCGCCACTTCCAGCCCAATCAGGATACCCGACAGATAGTCAGGCAATCCGGCCGCATGCTCTTCGCCCATCAGACCCGCCGTGCGCGCAGCAAAGAGTACGTGCGTGGCTTGCGAAGATTGTTGCAAGCCGAGCGTTGCACCGCGAGCAAAGGCTTCGTTATCTCTGATACCAAACTCCATCAGCCTGCCCAGAATGCCGTGCTTGGTGAGCAAACCGTACAACTCCCCCGTCATATAGGTAGCGAAGCGGGTAATCCTCGACTGCTCACCCACGAAGGCCCATTTGCTGTGTGTACCGGGCAGAACGCACACACTGTCGGGTTCCACGTCCGCGCCCCAGATCTGCGTTTCTTCTCCACGCATAACGTCGTACATCGACGCTCCCGAGCCGCAACGCAGTCCGGGAATGATATGCATGTCGACCTTGTTCGAGATCGATAGTGTCGTGAACGCGCGGGCGGCCGCGGCGGGCGTCGCCGGACAGTCCAGGTAAGGCGCTTCCACCCAGCCTTGACGACTGCCGATCATGCCGCTTGCCACGATCGGACAGCCGAACTGATCGATCCAGTCGCTGCAGATTCCATGCAGTGACGCCTCAAACTGCCGGTCCTTCACGGACATCACGCCGCCGGCGGCGTTTCTCGCCTCAACGATTCCGCCCTCTGCCGACACCAGCGTGGCGCGCAAACTCGACGTTCCCCAGTCGAGACTGATGAATGATGGATTCATACTATGGGATCCTTATTAATAGACTGAAAGAAATCTGGCGGTATATTCTGGCGCAGTGGGAAACGATTCATTCACACTGCGCCAGTTCTGTTTCTACACTGTGGGCTTCGGCCGAATGTGCTGCCACACTTTCTCGCCTGGCTCGATACCGAGTCCGGGGCCCTCGGGCAGCTGGAATGCTCCATCGACGCAACGCATGGTCGTTTCCACGTATTGCAGGTTGCGATCGAAAACCGAATGCTGGTATTCGTGCATCGGCGCATTGGGAAGCGCGGCGGCTGCATGCAGGCTCGCCGCCTGGAAGATGCCGATACCGATGCTCGCGTGTGGAATCACCTTCATATGGAACGCATTGGCCATCCGCGCGATCTGCATGAATTGGCTGATGCCGATATGCCCCATTTCAGGCTGAATGATCGACATGGCGCGTTTTTCCAGCCGCGTGCGGTATTCGTAGACCGTGCGCCACTCCTCGCCCAGCGCGAGCGGCACACGGATATGCGCACCGACGTGCGCCTGGCCCTCGATGTCTTCCGGCTGACACGGCGCTTCGACAAAATAAGGACGATAGGGCGTCAGCTGGTCGACAAGCTGGATCGCTTCCTGCGCCGTGAACTTCCAGTGCAAATCAACCATCAGTTGCACGCGCTCGCCGAGTCCTTGCCGAAGTGCGCGCATTTCGTCGACGATTCCGTCGAAGGACACTGCCGCGTGATACTTGAATGCGGTGAACCCCTTATCCACGAACGAGCTCGCCAGCGCGACGCGCTCGTCGAGCGTGCGGCCCGGAAGGCCCGACACATAGGCCGGAATCGACGTCTGACGCTGCCCGCCGATGAGCTTGACGACCGGCTGCCCGACCAGCTTCCCGAACAGATCCCAGATTGCGATGTCCACGCCCGCAATGGAATCGACGTAGAAGCCGCCAAAAAAGCCGCGCACCCGCATCATGTCGTACAGATCTTCTTGAATCACGACAGCGTCTCGCGGATCGCGCCCAATCACAGCCGGCCCGAGCACGTCGTCGATGATCGCCGTCACGGCCTCGGGCGCCACGATCCCATAGGTCTCGCCCCAGCCGACCGTGCCGTCGTCCGCGGTCAGCTTGATGAGCACCGACATGTCAGTTGCCGGATAGATCGTTCTATTGCCCTTGCGGATCAGGTAGCCGCGGCTGTTGACCTGTTCGTCCTGGCCGAGGCCGCCGAGGTAAGGCACATCACGAGGGATCGAAACGATGAAGGTTTCGACCGACGCTATTCTGGGTGAGATAGTCATATCGAACGAGTCGTGATTGATCAGGATGCGGAAATACGCGAACCGTCGCCCGCGAAAAGATGCAGTGTTTCAGCGGCGAATGCGAGCCCGACGAGGTCGCCCTTCGTGCAGGTCGTGGTGCCGTCGACCTTCACCATGATTGTTCCCATCACTGTCTTCACGTAGACGAACGTCTCGCTGCCGAGCCGCTCGGCGAAGTTGATTTCTCCGATCAGCGACGCATCCTGTTTGTCGACGATCCGCAAATGCTCGGGCCGCACACCCAGAGTCAGGGTCCGGTCAGTCACCCGTTTCGTCACCGGAATGCATACGTGGCCGGCCGGCAACTCCACTTTAGCCGACGTCGAATCCATCGGCGTTGCCGACACCTCAATGAAGTTCATTTTCGGCGACCCGATAAAGCCCGCGACGAACCGGTTCGCTGGACGGTGGTACAGATCGAGCGGACGCCCCACCTGTTCGATTTTTCCGTCGCGCAGCACGACAATCTTGTCCGCGAGCGTCATCGCCTCGACCTGGTCATGCGTCACATAGACGAATGTCGTGCCAAGCTCTTCCTTGATGCGAGCAAGCTCGAGCCGCATTTCCACCCGCAACGCAGCGTCCAGATTGGAGAGCGGCTCGTCGAACAGAAATAGCGAAGGCTCGCGCACGATCGCCCGGCCAATCGCCACACGCTGACGTTGACCGCCGGAAAGATCCTTTGGCTTTCGTGCCAGCAGATGCTCGATTTGCAGAATACGCGCGCTTTCCTGAACCTTTTCTTCGATGCGCCCCTTCGGCAGATTCGCCATCTTCAGGCCGAACCCCATATTTTCCGCGACGCTCATGTGCGGATAAAGGGCATACGACTGAAACACCATCGCGATCCCGCGTTTCGCCGGCTGCATCGCCGTGACATCGTTGCCGCCGATTGAAATCGTGCCGGACGTGCTTTCCTCGAGCCCCGCGATCAATCTGAGCAACGTAGACTTTCCGCATCCCGACGGTCCGACGAACACGCAAAATTCGCCGTCGGCAACATGCAGGTCGATGTTCTGAATGACGGAAGCGTCGCCGAACGATTTACTGATCCGACGCAATTCAAGCTGTGCCATGTAGCTCGCCTCCGATGGTGGAAAGTGCTTGCTGAGGAATCAGCAGATCGTCGATGTCGCGCAGGAAGTCGTCGACGTCGGAGGTATCGGCCGCGTCGAGCAAAGGACCCGAGGCGCGCTGCAATCTGCATTTGATCAGTCCGCGCCGATGCAGAACGTACTTCGTCAGCGACCAGCGAAACACCGCCTGCACGTTCAGGATCGGCAGCATGCGCGTGAACAGCGCCCTCACCTGTTCGCTTTGCCCTGCGCTATGGGCTTTAAACAGCGCCACATGAATCTCCGCCAGTTCGATCGCCGGCATCGTTCCACATGCGCCGCGCCGTAGTTCGTCCGTGATGTAGCGGCCACCCGCGCCGCCGAACACGCCCAGCATCGTTTGCGGCGCACTGTCCTTGAGGATCGAGAGCCGCTGCCCGCTCGGCAGGGTTTCTTCCTTGATGTACCGGATAGCCGGCACCGCAGTCAGGATTTCGATCAGCACGTGGGGATCGAGACCTGCGCCGACAGGCGCCGGCACGTTCTGCAGCATGATGGGTGTGTGCGGTACGGCGGCCGCAATACGGCTGAAGAACTCGATCTGCGCCTGCGCGGTCGGCCTGTCAGGTGGGACCGCGATCATGAGTGCCGCCGCGCCGTTTCGGGAGGTCGCCTGCGCGAGCTGGATGGTCACCTCGGCATCCGTACTTGAAACGCCGGCAACCAGGGGCACACGGCCGCCGATTTCGTCGAGCACGATGTTGGTCAGCATGAGCCGTTCGTCGACGCTCAACTGCCCGAACTCGCTCGCGACGCCCGGATAGGTGATGCCGTCGACTCCGGCCTTGATCAGGTAGCGCACCAGATTGCGCAGGCTGGCCACGTCAGGATTGCCGTTCTCCTCGAACGGCGTCGGCAGCACCGGAAACACGCCAACAAGCGGTTTGTGGGCGTTCGTTATCGTCATTGTTTGTTCTCCGCGATATGCAGGGCAGGAAGTCCCCACGAGGTACGAATATGGTTCGACAACAGCGCGCTCGCTGCGAGCGACGTCAAGCCGCCATCGATTGGAAGGTCCACTGCCGTGATGAACGAAGACTCATCGCTGGCGAGGAAGAGCGCCGCATTGGCGACGTCGGCGGGCTCGCCGATGCGACCCAACGGATAGCTCTGCGCGACGGCCGCGAGATCCGCCGGCGTGAGTCCCCGGACTGTGCGCTCTGTCGCGATGAAAGCCGGCGAGATCGAGTTGCAGCGCACGCGCTGCACGCCGAATTCGACGGCGATCTGCTTGGTCAGGGCCCGCAC
The DNA here is from genome assembly GCF_046027215.1 of Paraburkholderia fungorum. Lineage (GTDB taxonomy): Bacteria > Pseudomonadota > Gammaproteobacteria > Burkholderiales > Burkholderiaceae > Paraburkholderia > Paraburkholderia fungorum_D. The sequence continues at coordinate 1,296,112 of NZ_JAQQEN010000002.1, forward strand.
GCCACCCTTGGCGGCGGTGTACGCGGCAAGACCCGGATTCGCGACGATCTGGTTGATCGACGCGACATTGATGATCGATCCGCCACCCCGTGTGATCATTTCCGGCATCGCGGCGCGGCAGAAACGAAACGTTGCACCCAGCGCCGAATCGATCGTGCGGGCCCAGCCTTCGTCGGTCTCGTTCGTGAGGCTCGCTGTCGCGTACTGAATGGCGTTGTTGACGAGCACATCGAGTCCGCCGAAACGCGTTCTTGCAACGCGAATCGCTTCATCAACAGTCGATTGCTGGTGCGCGTCGAGGCACAGCATCTCGACGCGCTCAGGCGGCAGGCCGGCGATTGCGCGCCCGGCGCTCGCATCCGACAGTTCAATCGCGACCACCCGCGCGCCCTCGGCCACGAACCGCTCGAGAATCGCACGGCCGATACCTTGACCGGCGCCGGTGACAATCGCAACCTTGTTCTCAAGTCTCATGATTTGACTGCTCCAGCGGTGAGTCCCTTGATGAAGTAGCGCTGCAGGAAAGCAAACCCGAGCACGACAGGCAGCGAGATGACGATGGATTCGGCCATCGCGCCGCCCCAGTTCGCGCGGCCTTCACCCAGATAACTCAGCAGCAGGCCAGGGCCGACCGTGCGCAACTCAGGGGACGTGATGAGCGTGAGCGAAAAAAGCAGATCGTTCCAGGCCCACATGAACGAATACAGGCCGACGGTCACCATCGCGGGAATCGCGAGCGGCAACACGATGCGATGCAGGATGTAGACCTCGCTCGCCCCATCGACGCGGGCCGCCTCGATGATTTCGTTCGGAATGTTGATGAAATAGCTGTAAAGCATGTAGGTGCCGCTCGGCAGCGCGAGGATGATGTAAGCGATGATCAAACCCAGCCGCGTATTGAGCAGGCCAGCCCACTGCAACATCGGGTAGACACTGATCAGCAACATGGCAAACGGGAACATCTGTGCCGAGAGCATCATGAACATCAGCGGCTTGCGGCCGAAATAGCGGAACTTGGCGAAGCTATACGCCGCGTAGGTCGACAGCGCCACGGTGAGAAGCGCGCCGCCGCCCGCCGTGATCAGGCTGTTGCGCAGTTGCAGCGCGGTCTCGCTGTGGCCGAAAAGCGAACGATAGTTTTCCAGCGTGGGGACGTGCGGCAATATCGACGGAATGCGCACGAACACTTCGCCTTCGGGCTTGATCGACGTCAGCAGCATCCAGACGATCGGCAGAAACAGAAAGCCGCCAATCACGAGCAACAGCATCATGAAACCGCTTCTTGCTCGCCAGTTATTGAGAAGCAACATTCCTTAATTCTCCCGTTTGAACAGAATGCGCAGATAGAAGATCGACGGAATCGCAATGGTCAGGAACCACAGCACGCCGATCGTGCATGCGCTGCCGACATCCCAGTTCTGGAACGCCTGCTTGTAGACTTCGATGGACAGCATCGTCGTGGCCTTGACCGGGCCGCCCTGGGTGAGCGCATAGATCACGTCGAATGCCTGCAGGTTGCTCATTGCGCCGAGTATGGTCACGATGATGATCGTCGGTGCGAGATGGGGTAACACGACGTAGCGGAAAACGCCGATGTTTTCGCAACCGTCGACTCGCGCCGCGTCCATCTGATCCTGCGACACGCCCTGCAGACCCGCCAGGAAGAACGCCATGAAGAGCGGCACCGACACCCAGACGCGCGTGAGGACCACGGCCGCCATCGCCGAATGCGCTTCGGCCAGCCATGGCACAGGTTCGGTAATCACGCCCAACTGCAACAGAATCGCGTTGAGAATGCCGTACTGGCCATTGAAGATCCACGCGGCAAGAAATGCAGTAACGGTCGAAGGAAGAACCCAGGGCAACAGCGAGAGCGCGCGCAGAAATGCCTTGCCCCTGAATGACTGATTGAGCACGACCGCCCACGCGAGACCGAGTACGAGTGTGATGCTGGTGGTCAGCACCACGAACGTCAGTGTGTTTAACCAGATCGACAGGGTGTCGGGATTGCCCAGCAGCTTTCTGAAATTACTCAGACCGACAAAGCGCGGCGTATCCATTTCTATCGTGTAGCGATAGAAAGAGAGTTTGAGCGATTGAAGAAACGGAATCAGGATAACGGCGAAGAATGCAATCAGCGAAGGCAGCGCGAAAGCAAATCCAATTCTTCTTTCGTGCGACTTCAGTGATCGACGCTGCTTTGCCGCCCGTAGATCGGACTGCATCGAGAGTAGGCTAGCCTTGTTCATAGGAACCGGGTTCGTGTAAAGGATTAACGCACGGGCACGCGTTCATTCGTGGCGACGCCTGACTCGCTGGTCAGGCGTCGCCACCCGCTTATACGATGGCGGCACTCAGCCGTTTGCCCATGGTGTCGATTGCTTCCGCAGCCGTCTTTTGCCCCAGCACGGCGGCTTGCACCTGCTCGCCGACGATCACCGTCAGGTCCGCGACATTCGGGTAGGACGCAAGCTCGTCGCGTGTGGCGCTCTTTGCGTTCCTGGTCCAGTTCGCGACATACGGGTCGCCGGATAGTTTGGCGAGCGCGCTTCGGGTGACCGGGAACAGACCAATCTGGCGGAAATACTCGAGTTGCGGCTCGTCAGTCATGCTGAGATACGAAACGAAGCGGGCAGGCGCCGACTTCACATCGAGACTTTGCTTGTCTTCCGCGAAACTGCCGAGCAGATGCCCCCACGCAAACGAGCGCGGAACATCACCTTTCTTCACAACCGGTGTCGCGATAGATTCAACGTTCACGTCGAAGGCGGCGCCTTTACCGGAATTGTCGCGGGCGAAACCGCGCGCAAGCGGTGCATCCTGATAGAAGGCGCAGCGGTTCTGCGCGAACAGGCGGCGGGCGTCGTAACGGTCCGTGTCTTTTGCGGCCAGACGGTCTTTCACGAGGTCGCTCATGAACCCGAGAGCGCGCACGCCAGCGGGGCTGTTGACCGCCACCTGTCCGTGCTCGTTGAAGACCTGGCCGCCGAAGGTCCACAGCCAGGTCTGGAAGTCCGCCGCCATCGAGGCATTGTCTTTAGTCGATATGGCGTACGGCACGGCTTCCGGGAATTTCGCCTTGACCGCCTTGAGCGATTCGAGGAATGCGTCAATCGTGACGGGCGTCTCGCGAACGCCGGCTTCCTTCAGCATGGCCACGTTGGCGACCAGGCCGATCGAGCCCGCAGTCCACGGCATGCTCAGTTGCTTGCCCCTGAATTGGCCAAGCCGCAGGATGGCTGGGTCGATGACCTTTTCGAGCGCGGCCTTGCCGAAAATATCGTTGAAGTCGACCATCTTGCCGGTCGCGCCGAACTGCGGCAGCCATTGCAGGTTGAGCTGGGCCGCGTCGACTGGCTGATGCGCACGCAGTCGCAGAAACAGATTCTGTTGCATCTGCCCATACGGGAACCCCACGACCTTGACCGCCGCCCCCGGGTCGCCTTGCTGAAACTGCTCGAAAATCTTGCCTAGTGTGGCCTTGCTGGCCGCTTCGTCCTGGGACCAGCCCACGTACGTGAAACTGTTCGTGGCCGCTCTCAGCAGTGAGGGCGCGAAAACGGATGAGGCGGCTACTGCGGAAATGAATTTGCGTCGTGTGAGCATCATTGTCTCCTTGTTTCTATAATTGGAACTTGTGCTGCCATCCTAGCACGGTTTTTTATAAAGTTCCATCTAATAGAACAACAAACTGTCGGTGATATTTTTGGGCGTACAATGCGCCCAAGAGAGGCGTTCTATAGGGACGCGGACCCGCCATCTCCTTCTGAGGCGAAAGACTTGACCAAAGTGAAACAAAAAATAGTGGAAACCACCTCCGCGAGTCCGCTGAATCCGGAACTGGAGAGTGAGGGGACGGCAACGCTCGTCGTGACTGAAGACAAAGGCCCAGCCGGCGTCGGCGTGCTGGAAAAGGCGATGTACCTGTTGAATATCGTCTCGCAGGCCCCCGCGCCGATGACGTTCACCCAGCTGCTCAGGGCTTGCGGGCTGCCCAAGGGCACGCTGCACCGGATTCTGACGACGCTCCAGCGCGAAGGCCTGCTGCGCCACGATGCGTACAGCAAGACGTTCCGCCTCGGGCTGCGCTTTCTCGAACTCGCGCACGAGGTGTGGAGCGACTTCGACCTCCGCGTCGCCGCGCAGGATGAACTCGTTCTGCTGCGCGATCTCGTCGGCGAATCGGTGCATCTGGCGATTCTGGACGGCAACAGTGCGGTGGTCATCGCCAGCGAAGACGCGCGCCAGGCCGGGCGAATTTCGCTCGGCGTCGGCATGCGCCTGCCGCTGCATGCAAGCGCGGTCGGCAAGGCCATCGCGGCCTATCTCGACCCGCACCAGCAGCAGGAGCTGCTGAGCACGATCACGTTGCAGGCGCTCGGTCCGCGCACCATCACGTCGATCGACGCGCTCAGGAGCGACCTCGACCTGACCCGCTCGCGCGGCTATGCACTCGCCAATCAGGAAAGCTCGAACGACACGGTCGCGCTGGCGGCCCCGGTGTTCGACTTCGAGGGCCGGCCGATCGGCGCGGTGGCCATCTCCGGTAACGTCGGCAGGCTCGACGTGGCGCGCGCGCACAACCTGTCGGCGGCGGTCATGGGCGCCGCGCGCAAGATCTCGCACAACTCGGGCGGCCAATCGATGTCGCTTGCGGCAAAGAGCCAACCGCCCGCGCTGGCGAACGCGGACGTTCACTGTGTAAGCCAGGTGCCGTCGCTGCTGGGCGAGGCGCCCATGTGGTCGCCGCGCGACGACGCGCTCTACTGGGTCGACATCCTCACGCCGACCATTCACCGTTTCGATGCCGCGAGCCGCTCCAGCACTGAGATCAAGCTCGGCTCGATGCTGAGTCTGGTGATCCCCAAAGCGACTGGCGGCCTGCTGATCGCGACACCGGGCGGCCTGATGACCGTGGACGACATCGGCAATCTGACGCGCTTCTCCCACCCGGAGTTCGACCGGCCGGGCAATCGCTACAACGACGGCAAATGCGACCGCATGGGCCGCCTGTGGGTCGGCACGATGGACATGGGCGCGGCGGCTAACCGCGGCAATCTGTTCCGGGTCGACGCGGACGGCTCCTGGAAGAAGATGGATACGGGTTTCACGGTGGCGAACGGGCTGGGCTGGAGCCCGGACAATACGCGGATGTATTTCACCGATTCGCATCGCAAGACCATCTATCAGTACGACTTCGACCTGATCAACGGCACGATCGCCAACCGCCGGCCGCTGATCACGCTCGACTCGTCGGCGGGCTCGCCAGACGGGCTGACCGTCGACGCGGACGGCTGCCTGTGGGTCGCCATGTGGGACGACTGGTGTGTCGTGCGCTTCGATCCAGAGGGCCGGGAAATGACGCGCATCCGCATGCCCGTGCCACGCCCCACCAGTTGCTGCTTCGGCGGCCAGAACCTCGACATGCTCTATGTCACCAGTGCGCGCGTGCGGCTGACCGAAGACATGCTCAACAGCGCCCCGCTGTCCGGATCGCTCTTCGCGGTCAATATTCCCGGCGTGCGCGGGCTCCCCGAGACCACCTTCGCCGGCTAAGCCGCTTCGGCTCAGCCGCGCCTGACATCGCCGGCACTGCGCCCGGCGATGTCGAATCCTTCCCCGCCGCCTCCCCCTTCACGCTTGCGCCGCTTGCGCCTGCGCGCCTGAGCGTCATCACGCGCGGCCGCTTCGCTGCGATGTGCCGCGCATCGACTCCTTTGACGCGTCGTTACAACGCGATCCCTGGGGCTATCCCGAAGATTCCTCAAAACGACTTGCATCAGTTCCACTGAATGCTAAACTCGCCTCATCAGTTCCAATAAACGGAACTAAACGAGGAGACTGAAAATATGAAAAGGAAGTTGTTCGTAGCCGCCTTGACCGCACTGGGGGCGAACGCTGCGATGGCGCAGTCGTCGGTGACGCTGTATGGACTGGTCGACCTCGAGGTCGGCAAGTACGACGGGAGTAATGCGATTCGGATGAATACCGGGGCGACCAGCTTCTGGGGTTTGAAAGGCAGCGAGGATCTGGGAGGCGGGTACAAGGCGATCTTCCAGTTGGAACAGCAGTTCAATCCGAACAACGGCACGTTCTACAACTCGAGCTCGTTCTTCAGTGGTCGTTCGACCGTGGGGCTCGAGGGATGGTTCGGTCACCTCGCGTTGGGCCGGGATGTCAACGCGAGCCATTACGCCGAAGTATCGGCCGATCCATTTGGCCAGAACGGCCTGGTGGCGGGATATGCCGCGCGGGGCGGCATTTCCGAGGCGAACGGCGGCCCAGGACAAATCGACACCGTGCGCACGAACAATTCGGCCAATTATGCGTACACGCTGGGTCCGGTGACGGTTCGCGCGCAGGTCGCCGCACGCGACTCGGCGGTTGTGGGCGACAACCTTCCCTTTTCCGCGTCGATCGTTTATCAGGATCCGAAACTCAAGCTCGCCGCCTCGTACATCCGTCCGCAACCGGACCACGCTCACTGGGCCTATACGGCGGGTCAATACGACTTCGGTTTTGCGCGGCTATATGCCGGCTATGGCTTTGGCCAGAACACGTTTAGTCAGTCGATTCACAACCAGATGGTCGGCCTCAACATCCCCTTTGGCCCGGCGCAGGCGGTCATGACGACCTTCAGTCACACGACATCCAACGGAAAAACGATTCAATGCCGTAGCGCATTGGGCTATTTCTACTTCCTGTCCAAAGCGACGAGCGTCTATGCGGATGTTGTCTACGACTCCAAGGCAGGCAGATTCGCGTACGGAAGCACCACAGGATGGCAAGCGACGGGCGCGTCGACTAATGGCACAGGCTATACGGTCGGCCTGCGACACCTGTTCTGAAACACACCGGCACGATTGCCGGTCACGCACACAACATGGGGTCGACAAAAGGAGGTGAGCTGACGAGTGCTGCGAGGAGAGAGGTCATCAAGCGAGCTTCTGGTCCAGGCGTTTTCGCCCTGTGAACGCCGGGACGGAGCGCTTCGTTTGCTGCCCGTTTTGCCGGCCCGGGGGAGCGGGCCGGTCTTTTTCGCCTGGTGGGCGAGATTTGACCTACGTACTGCTTTGGACTTTATCGTGTGCCTGTTTTTTCGCGCTTCGGCACCGTCGTCCTGATGTAATCACTACTGCGATGAACCGTTGACTGCGGGCGCCGGCGTGACTCCGGCATGCTTCGCTGCGATACGTGCTTCTGCTGCCTGAATATTGCCGGGGTACTCAACGTAATCGACCAATGCGGGATGGAAGCCCGCATTCTCGACCTCGATGAGATCGGCAAGGACTTGAGCACGGGTCAATGGCTGATTTGATTGTGCGAAGGAAACAGCAGGAACGGCTGATACAGAGAGCGTTGCTAAGGCATACAAAAGAAGTTTCATGATGACTTTCCTCCGAGGATTGGAGACGTCGCCCCCGGCCACGCCGGCAAATCGCCGGCGGCCGGTAAACTCATTGTAGCCAGCTTGGCCTTGGCTCGCCGGGTCCGTCACTCATGAGCGGATTTCGATGGGCTGGTGCCACCGGTGCGGTCCGGACCATGTTCTAGCGAGGAGTCGGCGCGTCCTCGCGGATCAACTGGCGGCGCTTCAGTTCGGCCCAGAATTCCGGCGGAATATCAGCCCGGAAGGTTTGAAGGTTGTCTTCCAGTTGTTCAACCGTGCGCACGCCCGGGATATTGGTCGGAATCGCCGGATGGCCGAGAACGAATTGCAGCGACGCGGCTTTGAGCGGCACCGAGTATTCCCGACATACCTGCTCCATCTTGCGCACGCGTTCCAGAATGGCTTCCGGCGCGGGCGCGTAGTTGTATTTCGCACCCGGCACGGCGCCCGTCGCGAGAATGCCGCTGTTATAGCCGCCACCCAGAATCACCGACACCTGCTTCTCTTCGCACAGCGGCAGAAAGCCATCCAGTGCGTCCTGCTCCAGCAGCGTGTAGCGCCCGGCCAGCAGGAGGCAGTCGAAATCCTGCCGGCGAATCGCTTCGTGCGCGACCTGCCACTCGTTCACGCCGAGCCCCACCGCTTTCACGACCCCTTCGTCACGCAGCTTCAGCAGTGCTTTCGACGCACCCGTCATCGCCGCCTCGAACATCTCGGGCTGACGCTCGCCGTGGGTATAAACGTCGATGTCGTGGATCAGCGCAATATCGATGTGCTCCAGCGCCAGACGTTGCAGACTGTCCTCGATCGAGCGCATGGTGCCGTCGTAGCTGTAGTCGAAAACAGGTTCGAACGGCAGCCCATCCACCCACGGCGCGAAGTTGATCTCGGCGCGCTTGCGCGGCTTCAGAAGCCGTCCAACCTTGGTCGACAGCACAAACTGGTCGCGCGGATACCAACGCAGCCCCTGCCCGCAGCGTGCCTCGCTCAACCCGTGGCCGTACATCGGCGCGGTGTCGAAGTAGCGTACACCCGCGTCCCACGCGGCCTTGATCAAGGCTGCCGAATCCTCTTCACTGATCGGCCTGAAGATGTTGCCAATCGGCGCGGCGCCAAAACCCATCACGGTGGTCTCGAGCCCTGAACGTGGCCATTTACGCTTTCCTGCCGGATCCATTCTTATCCCCTTCCATAAGTAAGCTCACGCGTGTCGGAACGCGTGAGCACGAAGCCCTTACTTGACCTTCGCTGCGGCGGCCAGCTTGCGCACGCCCTCTTTCGGATCCTCGTTCGAGTTCATGAAATTCGTGACGACGTCGCTAATCGCGCCAGCGGTCACCGAGGACTGAAGCTCGCCAAACGCCAACGACGGCAGGAACCCACCCGACTTAATCGTGGCCTGCTCATCCGCGCGCGATTTTTTGGCGCAACTGTCGAACTTGTCCATGGGGACATCCAGCCGGACAGGTATCGAACCTTTGTAGAGACTGAATTGCTGCTGGAAATCAACGGACATGATGGTCTTCGCAAGCGCGAGCTGCCCAGGCGTCGCCTCCTTTTTGCCGTTCTGCTGAAAGAACACGAACGAATCCACTGTGTACGTATAGGTGTTCGACGTACCGGGCGCGGGCGCGCAAATAAAGTCAGTGTCCGCCTTCTTGTTCGCATTGGCGAATTCGCCTTTAGCCCAGTCACCCATGAACTGCATGCCACCCGAACCGGAAATCACCATTGCCGTCGCGAGATTCCAGTCGCGCCCGTGGTAGCCCTTGTCGAAGTAACTCCGGATCTTCTGAACGGTCTCGAACACCTGCACCATCTGCGGCGAGGTCAGCGTTTTCTGGTCGAGATCAACCAGCGCTTTCCGGTAAAAGTCCGCGCCCTGGGAGAGCACGACGGTCTCCCAGATGGTCATGTCCTGCCACGGCTGACCGCCGTGCGCGACAGGGGTGATGCCCGCTGCACGAAACTTGTCGGCGAGCGCGAAGAATTCAGGCCACGTGGTGGGCGGTGTCCCACCGACTTTGTCCAGGTCGGCTTTGTTGATCCACAGCCAGTTGATGCGATGGATGGAAAACGGTGCAGCTACATAGCGACCATTGGCCTTCATGGCATTGTCGATTTGCGCCGGGGTGTGCGCTTTCCAATCGGTTGCGGCCTGATCGATCGTGACCAGCGACCCCTGCTCGGCCCAGTCGTGAATCAGAGGCCCCTTGATCTGCGCAGCCGACGGTGCGTTGCCCGAGATGACCTGCGTCTTTAGCGCCGTCATGGCCGCCGCGCCCGCGCCTCCCGCAATGGCGAAGTCCTTCCACTCGTAGCCCTGTTTGCTCATATCGTCCTTCAGCACGCGAATCGCTTTCGATTCGCCGCCGGAGGTCCACCAGTGCAGTACCGAAAGCTGTTCTGCGGCACATACAGCCTGCGTTCCAGCCGCGAGCAGTGCGACAGCCGTCGCAGCCGATATCAGTGATCGTTTCATTGCAGTCTCCGTATTTTTCGCGAATTTTTCGCGAGTTTTTTCGTTATGGGTCGAGCGACACCTATGCGGCCAGGCGGAACGCGCAGGCGTGCCCGTTTTCTTGCGGGTCAGGCGTTGTTGTCGATTTCCAGGTCGAACCCGAGCTGTGCCTTGCCAAGCGGTGTCAGGTCGTCCGCCGTCGCGCGTCCGGTGAAATCGACTTCGAAATGGTCAGTCGGGAAATCCGGCGGGCTTTCCCCCTTGAGAAAGCTCGGCAACTGACGCTTCAGATAAGCGTCGTTTTTGGCGCATGCGGGCACCGAGGCGATGTACATCACGTTGCTGTAACCGGCCCCCTTATGTTCGTCTTCGACCGCGTGGATGACATCGCTGTGCCAGAACACGGTGTCGCCCGCTTCCATTTTCGGAATCGACGACAACGCCTCGAACAGGGGCGCATGAAATTCCTGTTTGATCGAGAGCGCCCGTCCAGGCATTGCGCCGCACAGGTCGTCGTCTGCTACATCGTCCTGAAGCGCGCGCAGCAGGATATACACCATCGAATTGGCGATCGGGACGAGTTGCAGCGTGCCGTCGCCCGGGCCTTGCGGCGTCAGGGCCGTCCAGCCCTGAAAAGTGCGGAACATCGAACACACGGCCGGCGATGCGATCTCCTCCACGTCGGGTCGGAAGGCCGCGTCGAACGCATCGTAGTCGCGCCAGTTCCCGGCAAACACGTGGCGGTACACCTTGCGAAAATTGCCTTCGATCCAGCGCTCGACCGACCCGCCGTCGCAATGCGCCGACAAACCGAGCGACGCTGAACCTGGCGGCCGGCGACGCAGACGGTCGGCATACACAGGCACATGCGCCGGATCGAAGTGAACGCGCCCGTCGCTCTCATTGCGCCACAGTTTATTCAGGAACACGCGCGCCGCCGTCAGGGATTCCGACTGACGGGCCAGCACTTGTGGCTTCGACCAATACACGCCATAAATTTGCGGCTTGCTGGACGCCAACTGGCCGAAGTATTTGTCCTCCGCGCGATTTTCGAGGCGCTTGTCGAGATTGTTGCGCTCGACATAGCTGGCGATATCTTCGTCCCAGCTCCGCACCAACTCGCGAGGGAAGACATTGCGAATCACACATGCGCCGCGTGCTTTGACGACCGCGATCTGGTCAGGGGTGACGCGTTCTCCGGTGATGTCCGAAAACTGAATCTCGGGAATGACGTCTTCCCCACGATCCCGTTGTACGGCAATTCGCTTTGCCTCGGCGCTGATTGCCGCTTCGACTTCGGCGAAAACCTCCCGGTAGTTCGGCAAGGCCGCGCGCAACTCCTTTTTTGCCTGCTGGATCGCGCTCGGCAAGTCTTCGATTATCAACGCCATGATTGTCTCCGTATCGATTTCGTATGCCCGAGGATATGACGTGCATGCGTGCTGTGGTGATACTATTCAGGCAATTCATTTGCGTTTTCAGCCATGAAACCAGCCTACGAGCACGTCGAGTTCGGCGAGGACTGTTCGGTCCGGGTTTACCATCGGCGGCTCCCGCGTATTCCGTTCGAATGGCATCACCATCCGGAGTACGAGTTAACGCTGACGATGAACAGCCATGGCAAGCGCTACATCGGCGATTCGGTCAACGAATACGAAGCCGAGGATCTCGTCCTCGTGCCGCCGGACCTGCCGCACACCTGGGCGTCGAATCGTTCGATCGATCCATCCTCGCCACAGGTCGCCATCGTTATCTGGTTCGACGGCGATTGGGCGCGGCGTATGGCGGATTGTTGCCACGAATATGAACCGCTGCGCAACCTTTTACGAAGGGCCGCGTGTGGGCTGGCCTTCGAGCCGCCCGCCGGCAACTGGATGCGCGGCCGTCTGGAGCAGTTACTCTCGAGCGGGGCGCGCGAACGCCTCAGCACTGCCCTCGATATTCTGTGCACGCTCGCCGACGCGCCGGGCCAGCCGCTCGCCTCGCCGAGTGCGTTCAATCAGACAAGCGCCGGCCCATCCGGCCACGAGCCCGAACGGATCAACCGTGTCCTTTCGACGATTGATGCACGCTTTGCCGAACCGCTGCGACTGTCAGACCTCTGTGCGGCGGCTAACCTGTCGGAACGCACGCTCACGCGTTATTTTGTTCAACATATTGGTGAGAGCGTGGGTCGGTATATCGCCCGGGTTCGCATCGGGCACGCGTGCCGGATGCTGGCCGACACCTCCCTGCCGGTTGCCGTCATCGCTGCCCGTTCGGGCTTCGCGAACGTTGCCAATTTCAACCGGCAGTTCAAGGCGGCCAAGCAAACGACGCCGGCCGAATATCGCCGGATGTTCGCGGCTGCGGGTTCACCGGAGGAGGACGCAACGGCTCGCTTGACCGAGCGGTCGCCGTCACTTCAAAGGAAGCGAAAATCAGCCGAACCGAACGATGAAGAGATCGCTTACCAGGACGGTGCACGTCCCTGAGCGATCGCATGCCGTGTAAGGGCAACGTTATCTCGACCTGCTGCGATTCATTCCGCCCGCCGTGGCGCGAAGCGGGCGCACCGTGTGTGGTCAAGGCGGCGACGCTGCCGTCAGAACGGCACGTCGCCTTCAATCGTCGTGCGATACATCTTGCGGCGCAGATGATCGGGCGTACCGGCCGCAAGATGCATCAGCGAGCGGTTGTCCCAGAACACCATGTCGTGTTCCGCCCACTGATGCCGGTAGAGATGCTCGGGGCGCACGCTGTGGGCGAAGAGCTCCTCGAGTAAGGCCTTGCTCTCGTCTTCCGGCAAGCCGATCACACGGGTCGTGAAATGCTCGCTGACGAAAAGCGCGTGGCGCCCGGTCTCGGGATGCGTGCGCACGATCGGCTGCACCACGGGCTTCACTTGCGCGATCTGCTCGGCGGAGAGATTCGGCCGCCACGGGCTGCGCTGTTGCAATTCGGCGTATTTCGCGAGATACGTATGCTCCGCCGAACGCCCTTCGACTGCGCGGCGCAAATGCTCAGGCAATGTGTCCCACGCCAGATGCATGTTGGCGAATAACGTATCGCCCCCTTCCGAAGGCAATTCCTGCGCATGCAGCAGCGAACCGAGACTCGGCTTTTCCTTGTACGACAGATCGGAATGCCAGTAATGGCCGGCGTCGCCAAGTCCAATGGGCTGCCCGTTCTCGACGATGTTCGAGACGACCAGCACCTCCGGATAGCCTGGCAGCTGGAATTGATGCAGCACATGAATCTGCAGCGGGCCAAAGCGGCGGCTAAACGCGATCTGCTGATCCGGCGTGATGCGTTGATCGCGGAAGACCAGCACATGATGATCCAGATGCGCGCGGTGAATGCGTGCGAAATCGTGCTCGCTCAGCGGCCTCGCCAGATCGAGACCCAAAACTTCGGCGCCGACGGGGCCGTCGAAAGCGCGAATCTCGATATGCTGCGGGTGGGATGCGCCGCCTGCGTCGCTGGCGGCGGTGGATGAAAAGGCAGTCGTCACAGGAAACTCTTCGTCGAATCTGTTCGGAGGACGCCATCCATGGCGCAATCGAACGAGCTTACCGCCGCGCGTGCACGACGACAACGAAGCAATTCCTATACATTTATCCGCTGAAGTGATAAACCCGGTGCTTTAACGCGCTGCGGGCATCCCCGCGTGGCTGGAAGACGTACCTGACACGCGAGGCGCTACTCCCGCACCACCTGCACCGCTGTGCCGTAGCACAGCACCTCGCTGATCCCCCTCGCGATTTCGGTCGCGTCGTAGCGCATCCCGACAATCGCGTTAGCGCCCAAACTCTCAGCATCTCGCACCATCCGCTCGAACGCGTCCTCGCGGGCACGCTCGCACAACGACGTGTACAACGTGATGTTCCCGCCAAACAGGGTTTGCAGCGAAGCACCAATCGACCCGACCACGGACCGGGACCGAACAATGATGCCGCGTGCCACACCCAGCGAACGTTGCGCCCGATACCCCGGCAGTTCGAATGCCGTTGTCACCATGCTGCGATCCATCATCTATGCCTCGGCCCGATCAAGTAGTAGCTGATGATATCGCGAGCGTCGATGGCCGGGCCGATCCGTTATCCGTGAGCGCCGCGTGCTGCGCGGACCAGACCACCCGGCGCCCTTCACAACATCAGCGGCTCGGCCGCGTCGAGCATGATCTTGACGAAGTAGTCCGCGAAGCTACGCCGCACGATGATGTCGAAGCTATCCGCGCCAGTGGGCACCAGTGTCATCGATGCCTTGAAATAGTGGCTCTGTGCGCACTGCCCGGCGCCAAACAGTGTCGGGTGCAAATCCAGCGGACAGCCACGCGCCAGCACATCGCGCGTGCGTGTGCCGCTGATTTCCAGCACCGTATAGCCACTGCCGATATCCACCGCCGACGCGAACACGCCCGCGAACGCGGCACCGAGTTTCGCCTGCAACGGCGCGGTGCGCGTCGCGTCGTGTGCCGCGGCCGAGCGGACCAGCCACTCATCGGGGCCGAGCCACAGCATGTCATAGCCGTTGCCTTGTACAATCGTGTTCGGCCTTTCCGGCGGCCGGCAGCCAAGCACGTTCTCCACCGCGTGGATAAACGCTGCGTCGCGGGTGTCGCCCCGCACATTCACGAGCTCCAGAAATGGCCGTTCGCCCAGACGAAACGCCGCGGTGGCCACCGCCTGATGCTTCTTCAACAGCGTATCCGCGCCGACCAGTGGCGACTCCTGCCACACCCCGGTCTGTTTGCCCGCAGCGCGATTCATGAGCGACGCCGTCCCTCTTGTTTCATTCCACATGTTGACGTGCTCCTTCGCTGTCGTAGAACACCGGACCGGTGAGCCTGGCCGCAATCTGCTTGCCGCTCGCGAGCGGAATCGTCACGGTTTCGCCAAGCTTGTCGAGACCGCCCTTCACGACCGCCAGCGCGATCGAGCGTTTCAGTATCGGACTGTAATAGCTCGACGTGACGTGACCGAGCATCGGCGCGGTATCGCCCTGGAACGGCCCGGCGACGATCTGCGAGCCTTCGGGAATCACGAACGCCGGATCGTCCGCGAGCAAACCGACCAGTTGCTTGCGGCCCGCCTTCGCGGTGTCCGAACGCGTCAGGGAGCGCTTGCCGATGAAGTCCTTCGACTTCGCCACGAGCCCACCCATGCCGAGGTCGTACGGCGTCATCGAGCCATCCGTGTCCTGGCCGACGATGATGTAGCCCTTTTCCGCGCGCAGCACGTGCATCGTTTCGGTGCCGTACGGCGTGATGTCGAATGGCGTGCCCGCGGCCATCAGCGCTTCCCACACCGCGCGTCCGACGTTCGCCGGCACGTTCACCTCATAGGCGAGTTCACCCGAAAAGCTGATGCGCATGACGCGCGATGCCGCGCCCGCCACCGTGCCTTCGCGATAACTCATGAAGGGGAAGGCGGCGTTGGCGAAGTCGATGTCGTGACATACCCTCTGCAAGACCTTGCGGCTGTTCGGGCCGACTACCGCGAAGGTCGACCAGTGATCCGTCACCGAGGCGAGCCGCACGCGCAGGTCGGGCCATTCGGTTTGCAGCCAGCGCTCCAGCCATGTCAGCACGCGCGCCGCGCCGCCGGTCGTGGTGGTCATCACGTAGTGCTGGTCGGCGAGCCGCACGGTCACGCCGTCGTCGAAGATCATGCCGTTTTCGTCCAGCATCAGGCCGTAACGGCACTTGCCGACTTCCAGTTTGCGCCACGGGTTCGTGTAGACCCAGTTCAGCAGTTTCACCGAGTCGGGACCCTGAATGTCGATCTTGCCGAGCGTCGAGGCATCGAGAATGCCGACACCCGTGCGCACCGCGAGCGATTCACGCGCCACGGCCGCGTGCATGTCCTCGCCCGGCTTCGGGTAGTACCACGGGCGCTTCCAGTTGCCCACATCCTCGAAAGCCGCGCCGTTTTCCACGTGCCATTCGTGCACCGCTGTCTTGCGCATTGGATCGAGAAACTCGCCCAGTTCGCGGCCGGCAAAGGTGCCGAAGGTAACCGGCGTGTAGTTCGGGCGGAATGTCGTCGTGCCGGTCTCGGGGATGGTCTTGCCGAGCGCCTGCGCGAGAATCGCCATGCCGTTGATATTGCCGAGCTTGCCCTGGTCGGTGCCGAAGCCCATCGCGGTGTAGCGCTTCACATGCTCGACCGATTCGAAGCCTTCGCGCGCGGCGAGGAAAATATCGGCTGCGGAGACATCGTTCTGGAAATCGACGAACTGCTTGGGGCCGCGCGTGGCCATCTCACGGTCACCGACCAGCCACAGAGGCTGCATGCGTGTTTCGCTGATCTCGACAACCTGCAGCGGATTCGGCCGCGCGACGATATAGCCGACGGCGCGCGCGGCCTCGACACCCGCATCGACCGCGAAGCGAATGCCTGGCCCCAGCATGAAGTCGCCCGCGCACGCGCCGACGCTCGTCTCCGCCTGCATCGCCTTGCCCGGAACGAAACAGGCTTTGTCATCATGCCAGTGCGCCTTGCCGCCCGATTGCGCGAACAGGTGCAGCACCGGGCTCCAGCCGCCGGACATCGCAAGCAGATCGCAAGGCACGTCGGCCTGTTTCGCGCCGACCTGCCCCTTCGCATACGCTGCGACTTCAACCGACTCGACGCGCAGCTTGCCGTGCGCCGCCGTAATGGCCGCGCCATGCATGACCTTGACGCCATAGCGCCGCGCCAGCGCAGGCAACGTCCCCTTCGATTCACCGGCGCGCGGATCGACCACCGTCACCTGTGCGCCGGCCGATTTCAGATCGAGCGCGCATTGATAAGCATCGTCGTTATTGATGAACACCACCGCATTGCGCCCCGGCAACACGGCATAGCGATGCAGATAGGTCGACACCGCCGAGGCCAGCATCACCCCCGGCAAATCGTTGTTGCCGAACACGATCGGACGTTCATGCGCGCCGGTAGCGAGAATCACGCGTTTGGCGCGAATCTTCCACATCAGTTCGCGCGTGCCCTTGCGTTGCGCAACCGGCAGATGCTCCGTGAGCCGCTGCGTCACGGTCACGAGGTTATGGTCCTGATAGCCGAACGCCGTGCTGCGGCTCAGGATCTTCACTTCGGGAATCTGGCGCAGTTCGTTTTCGATCCGCTGCACCCAGTGCAGCGCCGGTTTGCCGTCGATATCGGTGCGGCACGACAGCAGCGAGCCGCCGAGTTCCGGCTGATCGTCCACCAGCGTCACGCGTGCACCGGATAGCGCCGCCGCATGCGCCGCCGCCAGTCCGGTCGGGCCGCCGCCGACCACCAGCACGTCGCAGTGCGCGAAGCATTTGTCGTAACGGTCCGCGTCGGCCTGTTCCGGCGCTTTGCCCAGACCCGCCGCATCGCGGATCGCTTCCTCGTACTTCGGCCAGAACTTGCGCGGCCACATAAAGGTCTTGTTGTAGAAGCCCGCCGGAATGAAGCGTGCGAACTTCTGGTTGACCGCCATACGGTCTTTCTCGATGCTCGGCTTCGCATTCACGCTAGTGGCGACGAGCCCCTGATACAACTCCACCTCAGTGGCGCGCGCATTCGGTACCGTGTATGCGCCGGTTTCGAGTTGCACGACGGCATTCGGCTCTTCCACACCCGCCGTCACGATGCCGCGCGGGCGGTGATATTTCCAGCTGCGCGCCACGAAGTGGACGCCGTTCGCGAGCAACGCGGAGGCCAGTGTGTCGCCCTGATAGCCCTGATACGTGCGGCCGTTGAAAGTGAAGGTCAGCGCGATGGCGCGGTTGATGCGCCCACCGTTCGGGAGTCGGTCTCTCTGGCTCATGCTGTTTTATCCTCGTCGCTATCCAGAGCGAGTTGCGGACGTTCGAATGTTTCGTAACCCTGAATTTCATAGCTCACCGTGTCGCGCTGCGCCTTGAACCAGCGGCGGCATCCGTGCGTGTGCAGCCACTGTTCGTGATGCACGCCGCGCGGATTCCTGCGCATGAACAGGTAGTCGCCCCACTCCTTGTCGGTAAGCGTGTCGGTGTCGAGCGGACGCGCGATACCCGCTTCGCCGCCGCAGGAAAATTCGGTTTCGGCGCGCGGTCCGCACCACGGGCATTCGATCAGCAGCATGTCGTTTTCCTCGTTGCAGTGCGTGCGCGTTAATGGGCCACGCCGGCGGCGCCGTGCTCGTCGATCAGATGACCGGTATAGAAACGATCCAGCGAGAACGGCGCGTTCAGCGGATGCGGTTCGTCGTTCGCGATCGTGTGCGCGTAGACCCAACCCGAACCGGGCGTCGCCTTGAAACCGCCGGTGCCCCAGCCGCAATTGAAATACAGTCCCTTCACGTCGGTCTTGCCGATGATCGGGCACGCGTCCGGCGAGATGTCGACAATACCGCCCCACTGGCGGTTCATCCGCACGCGCGAGAACACCGGGAACATTTCGACGATCGCCTCGAGCGTGCCTTCGATGATCTGGAAGCTGCCGCGCTGACCAAAACCGGTGTATTGATCGACGCCCGCGCCGATCACCAGATCCCCCTTGTCGGACTGGCTGATATACGCATGCACCGCATTCGACATCACCACCGTGTTGACCACCGGTTTGATCGGCTCCGACACCAGCGCCTGCAACGGATGACTCTCCAAAGGCAGGCGCACACCGGCCATGTCCGCGAGCGTGGACGTATTGCCGGCCGCCACGATCGCTACTTTCTTCGCCTTGATGAAACCCCTGTTGGTATCCACGCCGGTCACCTGGCTGCCGTCGCGGCGAATGCCGACGACCTGGCAGTTCTGCACGATATCGACACCGGCCCGATCCGCGCCGCGCGCGAAACCCCACGCCACCGCGTCGTGCCGCGCCACGCCCCCACGGCGCTGGATCGATGCGCCGAGCACCGGATAACGGCTATTCAGATTGATGGTCGGTTCGATTTCCCTGATCTGTGCGGGGGTGAGGAATTCGGCGTCGACACCGTTGAGCCGGTTCGCATTCACGCGCCGTTCCGTGTCGCGCACTTCCTGCAGCGTGTGCGCGAGATTCATCACGCCGCGCTGGCTGAACATCACGTTGTAGTTGAGATCCTGCGAGAGCCCTTCCCACAGCTTCATCGCCTTCTCGTAGAGCGCGGCCGATTCGTCCCACAGGTAGTTCGAGCGCACGATCGTGGTATTACGCGCGGTATTGCCGCCGCCGATCCAGCCCTTCTCCAGCACGGCGATATTGCGCACGCCGTGTTCTCTGGCGAGGTAATAGGCGGTGGCGAGACCATGCCCGCCGCCGCCGACGATCACCACGTCGTATTCACGTTTAGGCTCGGGGCTCTTCCACTGACGCTCCCAGTTCTCGTGATACGACATGCCGTTGCGCAACAGGCTGAATATCGAATAGCGGCTCATCGTGGGTCCTTGTTGATACCTGGGTGCTGTTGCTTCGTCGTTTGTTCGACACCTTTGCTGGTGTATTGCACCAAACGTCGATTCGGACCGATAGAATAAAAACGGCATCACCGTGGGATAGTGTCGCCAACCGCGGGTGATATGCTCGATTCAACCCTTTCAAATGCCGGCCGTCCGCATGAATTCCGCCGAAACACTTCACCTTCAATCGATCGACGGCACGCCGAAGCAGCGCATCCGCTTTGGCATCATCCTGCTGCCGAACTTCACGCTGACGGCGTTTTCGGGTTTCGTCGACCTGTTGCGCCTCGCCGCAGACGAAGGCGATTTCAGCAAGCCGGTGCGTTGCTCGTGGAGCGTGATAGGGGAAACCCTCGCTCCGGTACGCGCGAGTTGCGGTATCCAGATCACGCCGTGGGAAACCTTCGACAACACCGAGCCGTTCGACTACGTGGTGGTGGTGGGCGGACTGCTGCATTCGGGACCGGCCGCGAGCGACGCGACGCTCGCCTTCATTCGCCGCGCCGCCGCCACGCGGGCGACACTGGTCGGCATGTGTACCGGCGTGTTCTCGCTGATGCGCGCGGGCGTACTGGAGGGTCACCGCATCTGCGTGAGCTGGTTTCATTACTGGGATTTCATCGAGCGCTTTCCGTCGGTCAACGAAGAAGCGCTGGTCGCGGACCGGCTGTTCGTGATCGACCGCCGGCGCATCACGTGTTCGGGTGGGCGCGCATCGATCGACGTCGCCGCGGCCATCCTGCTGCGTCACGTCGAAACCGCTACGGTGCAAAAGGCGCTGCGCATCCTGCTGGTGGACGACATGCAGAAAGGCAATGCGCCGCAGCCACATCCGCCAGGCCTCGCGCCCGCCACCCATCCAAAAGTGAAGCGGGCGATTCTGCTGATGGAGCAACACGTCGGCCGTTCGTTGCCGCTCGACGAACTCGCGCGCAAGCTCGACCTTTCACCGCGTCAACTGGAACGGCTCTTCAAGGCGCAAACCGGCAAGGCGCCGCAGGCCTACGCGAAGCAGGTACGTCTGCGCACCGCCGCGTGGCTACTCACGAGTTCGGATAAAACGGTGGCGGATATCGCGTCGAGTTGCGGCTTTTCCGATGCATCGCACCTGGGCCGCGAGTTCCGCAAGCAGTTCGGCCTGCCGCCGATGATGTACCGCGAGCAACGCGGCACGGCGGCGCAAGCGGAAGACGACTCGGGGTATGACGAGACCTTTCCAGGCCGGGCTCAGGCGATCTGACTTTGAACCGGCCGCCGCATGCGCGCCCGTTAGGTGCCCATGCGACGGCCGTTTTCGTTACTGGCTTGCGCCCGCGCCGATCCCTGCCTTCTTCTGCGCGTTCTGCAGATCCGTCGGATAGTTTGGATCGTTCCTGCCTGGCTGATAGCCCGCGTCCTCGAGTTTCTTCAATTCAGCGTTCTTCTTCGCGCGGGCCTGTTTGCGTGCCGCTTTGCGCTCAGCCTTGGTTGGCTTCGCGGGCGTGCTTGCATCGGGTTGCGCGACCGCTGCCGTCGCATCGCTTGCGCCCTGCGCTTCGGCGAGCGGAATGCTGCCGGCAATCATGGCGGTGACCGCCAGCCCGAGCATGACTTTTTTCATGGTTAAGCGCTTCATATCGGATATCCCCTCTGGATGATTGGCAACGGTGTTAAAGCCTTTCCGCGAATCTTCGTTCACGACTACCCATGGCGCGCGATGTTCAGCGTGTGTCGCCGGTTAGAGCTTACAGCCAATTGGTGAATAGGGGTCTGTTGCGTGCATTAGCGCATGTGCTGCGAGGGTTGCCGCGCATCGACTGCTCGGGTTATTACCGTGCCATTCGATGCAGCCGAAGACCCGAAGGCGCTATCGCTGGCAGCGCCCCTCGGCACCAATAGTTCTGCAATGCAGAACATAATAAGCGAGTAAAAATCGCGTAAATGATTGCATGGTGGAACATGAGTCCTTTAATTACAGGACCTTACGAACCATTCTGCATGACTTTCCGGCGCTAGGTGTTTTCCCTATTTTGGCCTGCATTGCAGTTCAATCAAGCGGTTTCCCCCGTTGACACGGCACGAACGGTCGTGCCAAATTGCGCCTGCATCCTGTGCGCAAGCACGCGATCCATCAACCTGTCTGAAATGCCGAACTGCCAGCCGACCGGGAGACACGCAGCAGGCATCCGTATCGAACGCGCTCACCAGCAAGTCCACTATTTCGCATCCCTTAGCAGATCGCGAAGGCTCGTTATCGTCTGTCTGAATCGCATTGCGCAACAAGAAGCTTGCAGCACAAGCATTACTTCGCCAGTTCAATTGATTCCAATAAACAAGGAGACACGAAGCATGCCGGCAAGTCATCGCAATCGGGTTGGAGTTCTTCTCGGATTAGTCGGTGCATGCGCGCTGGGGTCGGTCCCGAGCGCTCATGCACAAAGCAGTGTCACGCTGTACGGTATCGTCGACGCCTCGCTTCTCTACACCAGCAAGACCCTCGATCCGGCTACCGGTCAGAGTGCCGGCCATCAATACTCGTTCACCGACAGCGGCCTCTCCGGTTCGCGCTTCGGCATGCGCGGCGCCGAAGATCTCGGCGGCGGCATGCGGGCGATCTTCGAACTCGAAAGCGGCATCAGCATCGCCAACGGTTCGCTCAGCAATTCGAACGGTAATGAGTTTGGCCGCCAGGCGTGGGTCGGCGTGGACAGCCGCTTCGGTACGGTGAAAGCCGGCTTGCAGTTCTCGCCGTTCTTCCTCGCGGTGTATGACTTCGACCCGCGCGAGATGTCGTACTTCGGCAGCGGCCTGGTGACCTATCTGAACAACGTCTTTGTCACGGGCCTGTTCAATCCGAATGCGGTCTCGTATACGTCGCCGGAAATCGCTGGCCTGCAAGCTAGCGCATTGATGGCGTTCGGCGGCGCCGCCGGCGATTTCCAGGCAGGCCGCCAGTACTCGGCGAGCCTGCGCTATCACCTCGGTTCGCTAACCGTCGACGCGGCGCTGTACAGCGGCAATGCCGGCGGCAGCGCCGCTTCGATCGCGATACCGAGCGCGGTCGAATTCAACGGCCGCGCACTTGGCGCCAACTACGTCTTCAATAACCTGACGGTGAAGCTCTCGTATGTGCAATACAAGGTAGCGTGCTCGTTCAACGACCGCGTCTATGCCGGCGGCGCAAGCTACCGCATCACACCTGCATTCACCGTCGATGCGGGCGTGTGGGTGACGCGCGATGCGAATAACTCGTCGAACAACTCTGTGCTGGCGTCCACGGGACTTGAGTATTCGCTGTCGAAAGCCACCATGGTGTATGGACAGGCCGGTTTCGTGACCAATCACGGCGCCATGCACACGGGGATCTCCGTCAACAACGCGTTGAACGAGGCCACGGGCACAACGGCCGGTGTGAACGTCGGCATTCGCCACATGTTCTAGCCTGACCCGCGCAATCGAAAAGCCGCGGGAGCATGCGAAATGCAAGTGATCCCCTGGCTTGTCAATGATCGGCTCAGGCTGTGTCAGATACGCGGACGAAGCATGCGAATCGCCTAAGTGACTTCCCTAATAATCTGCAATGCAGAACAAGCAAGTGGAAAAACCTGTTGACGCAAAGCGAACGCCCGTGCCAAATTTCTCTCGCGCCAGTGTGCTCTGTGTTTCGCAACGTGGGAGGGTGTAAAAGCGTGGATATGTTTTTGCAGCAGGTCCTCAACGGGCTGACCCTGGGCGGCATTTACAGCCTCGTCGCGCTCGGGCTCACGCTGGTGTACGGCATTCTCGCGGTGCCGAATTTTGCACACGGCGCGTTCTACATGGTCGGCGCATTCGTCTCGTTCTATCTGATGAGCCGGCTCGGCTGGAACTACTGGATCGCGATGATCGGCTCCGGCCTCGCCGTCGCGGTTCTGGCGATTCTCGCCGAGCGGCTGGTGTTCCATCCGCTGCGCAAGTCTTCCGAATTGCACCCCATGATCGCCGCGATTGGCCTGCTGCTGTTTCTCGAAGCCGGCGCGCAGGCGATCTGGGGCGCCGACTTCCACCGCATGGCAACGCCGTATGCCGGCATCGTCGATCTGGGCGGCGTCACCGCGCCGCTGCAGCGCCTGTTGATCATCGGCAGTGCGTTCGCTCTCGTCGTGCTGCTGCAACTCTTCCTCCGCTACACCGTGATCGGCTCGAGCATCATCGCGATGGCGCAGGACCGCGACGGTGCTTCGCTAATGGGCATCGACGCCAACAAGGTGACGATGCTCACCTTCGGCATCTCAGGCCTGCTCGCCGCAGTGGCCGCCACCCTGTATGCGCCGATCAATCTCGTCTATCCGGCAATGGGTCAACTCGTGATCCTGAAGGCCTTTGTGATCATCATTCTCGGCGGCATGGGCAGCGTGCCGGGCGCGATTGTCGGTGGCCTGATCATCGGCATGGCCGAGAGCTTCGGCGCCTTCTATATCTCGACCGACTACAAGGACATCATCGCCTTCGTGCTGCTGGTGGTGATCCTGTCGGTTCGTCCCCAGGGGCTATTCACGAAGGAACTGCGCGCATCGTGAAATCATTCATGAAATTATTCGAGGGCAAGCTGGGATGGTCGCTGCTGTTCGCGCTCGGTGTCGTGTTTCCATTCCTTGCCAGCAATGACTACATGCTCACGGTCATGTCCACCGCGTACATTTTCGCGCTGGCCACTGTCGGGCTGAATCTGATCACGGGCTACACGGGGCAGTTCAATCTCGCGCACGGTAGTTTCATGGCGGTGGGCGCGTATACGGTCGGGATACTGACGGTCGATCATCAGGTGCCGTTCTGGCTGGCGTTCGTCGCGTCGGGCGTGGTCGTCGCGGTGCTGGGCGCGCTGGTCGGTCTCGTGTCGCTGCGACTGCGCGGCCACTACTTTTCGATCTTCACGCTGTGCGTGGGCTACATCCTGTTTCTCGTGATCGAGAAATGGGACAGTCTCACGCACGGCGTCTCGGACATCGTCGGCATCCCGGCGCCTTCCGGCTTCGGCATCGTGTCGTTCGAGAATCCTCGCGCACTTTATTACCTTGTGTTCGCGTTTCTCGTGCTCGGCGTGTGGCTGATGCATCGCATCGTCGATTCACTGCTCGGCCGGACCTTCATGGCGATCCGCAATAGCGACGGCCTCGCGCAGTCGCTCGGCATCAACCTGATGCGCAACAAGGTGCTGGCCTTTGTGTTGTCGGTCGTCTATGCGGGACTCGCCGGTGGTCTCTACGCGGGTGCCGTGCGCTTTCTCGGCCCGGATCTGGCGGGCGTCGACCATACCTTCGACATGACCATGTACATGCTGGTGGGCGGCATCGGCACCCTCGCCGGCCCGCTGCTCGGTGCACTCGCGATTCCCTGGCTCACCCAGTACCTGCAGTTTCTGCAGGAGTACCGCTTCGTCGTATTCGGCCCGATCCTGATTCTGCTGGTGATCTTTCTGCCCAACGGTATCGTCGGCCTGTATCAGGCACACTACGGCCGGCGCGAGCAACGTGCAACGCCACGAAGCGGCAGGGTCGGGCGTCAGTCGCGGTCCGCGCGTGGAGACCGTCATGCTTGAAATCGAATCGCTCAGCAAACGCTTCGGCGGCCTCGTCGCGGTAGACGACATCAGCACGCATATCGAGGCCGGCAAAATCAACGCGATCATCGGCCCGAACGGCGCGGGCAAGACCACCTTCTTCAATCTGATCAGCGGCACGCATCTGCCGAGCTCGGGCCGCATCCTGTTCAAAGGGAAGGACGTCACGCGTCTCGGCGCCGATCAGATGGCGCGCCTCGGCGTGGCGCGCACGTTCCAGTCCACGGCGTTGTTCGACCGGGCAAGCGTGCTGGACAACCTGATCGTCGGTCACCGGCTGCGCACCCGCTCAGGCTTGTGGGACGTGCTGACGCATTCGTCGCGGCTCAGGCAGGAGGAACGCATTTGCCGTGAGAAAGCGCGCGAGGCGCTGGACTTCGTCGGGTTGTCCGCGATGGCCGAACGGATGGCGGGCGACATCTCGCAGGAAGAGCGCAAGCGCGCGGCCGTGGCGCTCGCGCTCGCCACCGTTCCGAGCCTGATGCTGCTCGACGAACCGGCGGGCGGCGTGAATCCGGAAGAGACCGAAGGTCTCGCCGAACTGATCCGCAAACTGGTGAAACACGGCGTGACGGTGTGCCTCGTCGAACACAAGATGAACATGATCATGAAGCTCGCCGACCGCATTACGGTGCTGAATTACGGCAAGAAAATCGCCGAGGGCACGCCCGCCGAAATTCGCGCGAACCCCGCCGTGATCGACGCTTATCTTGGGAGCGAGCATGCTGAAGTTTGACAACGTCGCGCTCGACTACGGCAGTTTCCGCGCGCTGGACGGCATCAACCTGCACGCGAACGACGGCGAACTGGTGGTGCTGCTTGGTGCGAACGGCGCGGGCAAAAGTTCGATCTTCCTCGCCACCAGCGGCCTGCGTCGTACGGCCGGCGGCAGCCTGCGTCTCGGAACACGCGAGCTGCTCGGCATGACGCCCGCGCAGATCGTGCGCGCTGGCGTAATTCAGTGCCCTGAGGGCCGCAAGCTGTTTCCGGGCATGTCGGTGCTGAAGAACCTCACGCTGGGCGCCTACGTGCATCGCGGCGACACCGCCGGCAACCGGCGCAATCTCGACCAGGTGTTCTCTCTGTTTCCGCTGCTCGCCGAACGCAAGGACCATCCGGCCGGTTCGTTGTCCGGCGGCCAGCAACAGATGGTGGCGATCGGCCGCGCGATGATGGCGCGGCCCAAGGTGCTGCTGCTGGACGAACCGTCGCTCGGCCTCGCGCCGCTGGTGGTCAAGCAGGTGTTCGACGTGATCCAGCAGATCAACCGCGCGGGCACGACGGTGCTGCTCGCCGAACAGAATGCGTTCGCCGCGTTGAAGATCGCGCACCGCGCTTACGTGATCGAGAGCGGCCGCATCGTGCTCGAAGGCGATCAGGCCAGTCTGATGAACAACGAAGCGATCCGGCGCGCCTACGTGGGCGGCTGAACGAATCCGATGCATTGCCTGAGCGCCATCTGCGCTCGGGCACTTCCGACCATTCCAAAGGAGACACCTATGACGATCAAACGCTTGTGCGGCCGGGCCGGGCTCTATGCGACAGTCGCCACGACTGCGCTGCTGGGCGCCGGCGCCGCGATGGCGCAGCAGGTGGTGCATATCGGCTTTTCGGGCCCCTTGAGCGGCGGCGCGGCGAAGTATGGTCAGGAAGTGCTTGAAGGGATGCAGATGGCCGCAGCCGATGTGAATCAGGCGGGCATCGAAGTAGCCGGCAAGAAGATCAAGCTGGAAATCGTGCCGCTCGACGACCGGTACAACCCCAGCGAAACCGCGATCAACGCCCGGCGCCTCGCGCAGGAGCAGCAGGCGGCCGTGGTGCTGGTGCCGCATTCAGGCGGCGGCTTCGCGGTGCAGACCAGCAACGAGCAGCAGAAACTGCTGTTGCTCTCGTACACCAGCGTGCCGCAGATCAGCGCGCGCGGCAACAAACTCACCGTGCGGATTCCGCCTGAATTCACGTCGTATCTGAACTCGTTCATCAAGTACGAAATGGCAACGTACGGCAAGAAAGTCGCGCTCGCCGCTACGGATACCGACTACGGCAAGGTCTGGGTCGCCGCGTTCAAGCCCGCGTGGGAAGCAGCCGGTGGCACGATCGTCGCGGACAATCCGATGTCGTATAACCGTGCCACGGATTTCTACAGCGGTGTGAGCCGTGTGCTGGCGGCCAAGCCCGATGTGATGTTTATCGGCGGCCCCTCCGAGCCGACCGGCCTGATCGCGCAACAGGCGCGCGAGCTGGGCTTCAAGGGCGGCTTCATCGTGATGGATCAGGCGAAGCTCGACGAAGTCGCCAAGGTCACCGGCGGCTATGCGCCGCTAAACGGCGCGATCGGCGTGCTGCCGCTGGCTGATGATGAAACGCCGCCCGCGAAGGCGTTTGTCGAGCGCTTCCGCAAGAGTCATGGCGGACGCGATCCGAGCCAGGAAGTGTCACTGAACTACACGGCGGTCTATGCAACGGCGCTGGCGATGAAACTGGCCGGCAGCACCAGCGACGCAACTGCGATCCGCAACCAGTTCGACAAGGCAGTCAAGGCGTTGCCGCCGCAGAACAATCCGCAAAGCGTGACGGGTGTGGATGATCGCGGCGGCTTTGTGATCGGCAATCCGCTCGCCGCGGTGGTTCAGGGTGGTCAGCTGAAGTCGGCCGGTTTGAACACGCTCACCGCTGCAAAATAGAAGCACTGCGAGAAGCCCTGCGATTGCCAGGGCGCGCGGTGCGCGTCGTTTTCCAGGCGACGCACCGCTGCCTGATCACAGTCACGCTTCAAGCCAGCTCATGAGTCTCAGCCGCCACGTGTGCCGTTGCTTTCGGCCGCGGCAGCGGTGCGCGCCGCGTCCTCTTCCTGCAACTTGCGCCACAGGATCTTGCCGCTGCCCGACTTCGGCAGCGACGCAACGAACTCGACGATGCGCGGCGCCTTGTATGGCGCCATCTGCTCATGGGCCCAGTCGATGATCTCCTGCGCGCTGATCGTGTCCGCGTGCGCCGCATCGGGCACGACCAGCGCCTTCACGGTCTCGCCGCGTTTCTCGTCTTTCACGCCGATCACGCACACCTCGTGAATCGCCGGATGCCGGTACATCAGCGCCTCCACCTCCGCGGGCCAGACCTTGTAGCCTGAAGCGTTGATCATCCGCTTCAGACGGTCGGTCATGAAGAAATAACCGTCCTCGTCGATATGGCCGAGGTCGCCGGTGCGCAGAAAACGCTTGTCGTCGAGTTCGATAAACGCCTCCTCGGTGCCCTTTGGATCGCGCCAGTAGCCCAGCATCACCTGCGGCGCATTGACGACGATCTCGCCGGTTTCGCCCGCCGGAAGTTCCTTCAGCGTAGCCGGATCGATCACGCGGGAGTCCACGTCGAACACCGGAATGCCGAGGCATTGTGGCTTCGGCCGATGCGGTGGATTGATGTGCGTGCCTGCAATCGTCTCCGACATGCCGTAACCCTCGACATAGTCGAGCCCGGTCAGCGTTTTGAGCTTTTTGGCGACCGCATCCGGCATGGCCGCGCCGCCACCGCGCGTGCCGGTCAGGCTCGACAGATCGTATTCGCTCAATTTCGGGTTCGACAGAAAGTCGACCATCATCGTCGAGATCGATTGCCAGGCGGTAACGCGGTATTTCTGCATGCAGATCGCCGCCGCATCGCGATCCCAGCGCGGCAGCACGACGATCGTCCCGCCGCAAAACACCGCGCTATTCATCCCGCCCTGCATGCCGGTGACGTGAAAGAACGGCAACACCGATAGATGAACACCGTCTGCCGGCGCCGAGAACCATACGCAGCCGCCGAGCAATGTGCTCATCACGCTGCGGTGCGTATGCATGCAGCCCTTCGGTTTGCCCGTGGTGCCCGAGGTATAGGGCATCACGCACAAGTCATCCGGACCGGTGGTGAGCGGCCCTGGCGCGAGACGCCGTTCGAGCACGGTATGCCACGGTGTCACGCCGGGGATGTCGAAGATTTTGCGCGGCGCGGCCACGAATTCGGGCACGGGAATCGGCGACGGCCGCTTCAGATAATCGCTATACGTCGCCACAATGGCGTGCTGGATGCCCTGACCTGGACCGTCGCCGATCAGCGGCTCGACGTTCGCGAACAGGCACTGCGGCGCGATGATCGTGGTCGCGCCACTGTCTTCGACGTAGTGACGCAACTCGGTGGTCATGTTCATCGGATTGACCGGCACCACCACCGCGTTCGCCCGCAGAATGCCGTAATACGCGAGGACCCATTGCGGGCTGTTCTGCATGTACAGGAGCACGCGGTCGCCGGATTTGACGCCACATTCCTGCTGCAGGAATCCCGCGATCCGTTCACATTCGTCCTTGAACTCGCCGAACGTGACCGGCGTGTCGTAGAAGATGATGAAGGGCTTGTCGGGAAACCGCGCCGCCGACACTTCGGCGTTATAGAAGATGTTCGTTTCGGGCAGCGTCAGATGCAGCGGCACTTGCGGCGGCCAATGCGGGTGATGGCGTTGGTTCATGGGTGTCTCCTGCTTTTACGTTTCGTGACCGCCCGGGACGGCGCCCAGGTTCCATCTTCGCGATGGCATTGCGGTGTACTTCATCGGGACCGCCTGCACAGCACAGCACAGCACAGCGTGCGCGAACTCGCACCGTCACACGATGATCGCGCCGCCGTCCACCGCGAAATACTGGCCGGTGATGTGGCGCGACGCTTCGCTTGCGAGAAAGACCGCCGGGCCCTTCAGATCTTCGTCGCCGCCCAGCCGCTGCAAAGGCGTGCGCGACACGATCGTGTCTTCGAGTTTATCGAGCAACCCCGCCGTCATCTTCGACGGGAAAAAGCCCGGGCAGATTGCGTTGACGTTGATGTTGTACTTGCCCCATTCCGCGGCGAGCGCGCGCGTGAAATTGATCGCAGCGGCCTTCGAGGTGTTGTACGCAATCGTGTTCATGCCGGGCGGCGAACCCTTCAGCCCGGCCACGGAGGCGATATTGATGATCTTGCCGGCGCGGCGCGGAATCATGCTGCGTTTGCCGACCTCGCGAGCGAGGAAAAACGGCGCATTAACGTTCAGGTTCATCACCTTGTGCCACGCTTCGTCGGGGTAATCTTCCGCCGGTGCGCCCCATGTGGCACCCGCATTGTTGATGAGAATATCGATGTGGCCATGCACGCCGAGCACTTCATCCACCAGAGCGGGAATGCCCTCGAACCGCTGCAGATCGTTGACCACGGTCTGCACCTCGATACCCCGGCTTTGCAGATGCGTTTTCGCCTCGGCAAGCTCATCGGCCTTGCGTGCGGTAATCGCGACACGGCAGCCCATTTCCCCCAATGCCTCGGCCATTTGCAGACCAAGTCCGCGCGAGCCCCCAGTGATCAGTGCAACCTTGCCGTCCAGTTGAAACAGGTCTTTCACGGACATTACGACGCCCCTCCAAGTTGTTCTGCTATGCAAACTTCTATTCCAGATCTACCGTTCATCATACGTGCCGAAATTCGCCCTGTAAATAAAAGCACGCTCATTCACTTTCAGGATAAACTGACACGCATCGCTGCCTGGCGGATCATCGGGACTTACCCCAATACCGCGCTCCTGAACCAAACCGCGATCGTGCAAATTGCGCTCGCCGCGCAGTCGGTCCGCACAGCGGATTACCTTTAGACGGGTCCTCTCCCATGCAAGATGCGCTGATCATCAACCCACGCGATCTGGAGTTCCAGCTGTTCGAAGTGCTCGAAGCCGAGGCACTCACGCAGCGTGCACGCCATGCGGATCACAGCCGCGAGACCTTCAACGCGGCGCTCGAAACCGCGCATGCGGTCGCCACCGAAAAGTTCGCCACGCATAACCGTCTTTCAGACGAACACGAACCGCAGTTCGATGGTCACCGCGTCACGCTGCCCGCCGAGGTGAAAGACGCGCTCGACGCGTTTCGCTCAGCCGGCTTCCTGGCGGCGGCCAAGGATTACGAATGGGGCGGCATGCAATTGCCGGCGGTCATTTCCTTTGCGTGCCTGTCGCTCTTCAAGAGCGCAAACATCGCCACGTCCTCTTACGCGATGCTGACCACGGCAAATGCGAACGTGATCGAACGCTTCGGCAGCGCGGCGCAAAAGCGCAAATATTTACAGGCGCTCTTCGAAGGCCGCACGTTCGGCACGATGGCGCTGACCGAACCGCAAGCGGGTTCGAGCCTGTCCGATCTCGTCACCAGTGCAACGCCGAATGCGGATGGCACGTACTCGATCCGCGGCAACAAGATTTTTATTTCGGGCGGCGATCACGAGTTGAGCGAGAACATTGTCCATCTGGTGCTCGCGCGGATTCCCGGCGGGCCGCCGGGTGTCAAAGGCATCTCGCTCTTCACGGTGCCGAAATTCCACGTCAACGAAGACGGCACGCTCGGCGCGCGCAATGACGTCGCGCTCGCGGGCCTGATTCACAAGATGGGCTGGCGCGGCACCACCTCGACCATGCTGTCGTTCGGCGAACGCGGAGAATGTATCGGCGAACTGGTCGGCGAAGCGCATCACGGTCTCGCCTACATGTTCCACATGATGAACGAGGCCCGTATCGGCGTCGGGCTCGGCGCGGTGATGCTCGGCTATCGCGGCTATCTGGCTTCGCTCGAATACGCGCGCGAACGGCCGCAAGGCCGTCGTCCGGACAATAAGAATCCGCTCGATCCGCAATTGCCGCTGATCGAACACGCCGACGTGCGCCGCATGCTGCTCGCACAAAAGGCCTATGTGGAAGGCGCGTATGCGTTGTCGCTTTACGCGGCGCGCCTCGTCGACGAACAGAACACCGGTGAGAGCGACACCGCGCGCGCCGAAGCGGGCTTGCTGCTCGACCTGCTGACGCCCGTGGTCAAATCCTGGCCGTCACAATGGTGCCTCGAAGCGAATAGCCTTGCGATCCAGATTCACGGCGGCTACGGCTATACGCGCGAATATCCGGTGGAGCAGTTCTACCGCGACAATCGCCTGAACCTGATTCACGAAGGCACGCACGGCATCCAGGCGCTCGATCTGCTGGGCCGCAAGGTCGTCATGAAACAGGGCGCAGCCCTCAGGCTGCTTGGGCGCGAAATCCAGCGCAGCATCGAGACGGCGCGCGACGACGTGGCGCTGCGCGCGTACGCCGATGCACTGGGTACGGCATGGAACGAGTTGACCGGCACGGTCGAGGCCTTGCTGCCCACCCTCGCCAGCGAAAGCGAACGCGCGCTTGCCAACGCGAACGCTTTTCTCGAAGGGTTCGGCCATATCGTCGTGGCGTGGACGTGGTTGCGGCAGGCGATCGTCGCCAGCGCAGCGTTGCCAGAAGCGAAAAGCGAGGCCGACCGCGACTTTTATCGCGGCAAGCTGCACGCGTGTCAGTGGTTCTTCCGCTGGGAATTGCCGCGCGTCTCGCTGATGCTCTCTACGCTGCGCAGCCTTGACGATACGACGCTCACCATGGCGCCCGGGTGGTTCTAAGCGCAGCCGCGGCGACTTTATCTGTCATCACGGCCAACCAGGCAAGCCAGGAAAGCGCGCTCGCTCAGTGCGACAGCGCGCTTTCGAGTTGCGTGACCACGTCGATCAGACGTGGCCGCACTTCTTCCAGCAGAAACTCTTTCGAGAGTTTGAACGAAGGGCCGCCCACATTGATCGCCATGATCGGCAACTCGCCGCCTGGCTGGAACGCGCGCGCGATACCGTTGACATCTTTCTGCCACTCGCCGAACGAAGTCGTCACGCCGAGCGTGTGATAATCGTCGAGCGCCTGCTCGATGCCGCGACGGGTTTTCGGCCACGCAACGTGATCGAGTTCGCGTACCTGCTCCATAAAACTGAGGCGGTCATGCTCGGGAACCGCCGCTAGCCACGCGCGGCCGATCGCGGATGTCGCAACCGGAATCCGCGAGCCGACTTCGAGCGTCAGCGTGAGCGCCACCGAACCCCGGCAATTTTCCACATAGATCATCGAGAGCCGGTCGCGCGTGCCCAGTGAGACGGTGGCGCCGGAGATATCGGCCAGTTCCTGCATCACGGGACGCGCGATCTTGCGCACGTCGAGGCGCGCAAGCATCGCACTGCCCAGCGCGAGCGACGCCGTGCCGAGCCGGTATTTGCCGCTCTCTTTCAGATGAATCAGATAGCCGAGCAGCGTGAGCGTATGCGTGAGGCGCGACACGGTCGACTTTGGCAGCTTGCAGCGCTGTGCGAGTTCCTGATTGCTCAGCGATTTGTCGCCCGAGCGGAAACAGGCAAGCACTTCCAGCCCGCGCGCGAGTGCGGTGACGAAGTGGCGGTCTTCCTTGTGTGCCGCGTGCGCGGTCCGGGTAGAGAGGGTGGCGTGGGCGTCGTGCGTCTTGCCCGATGAAGCCGGTTTCTGCATGGCTTCGGTGGGGATCGGTGAATCGATGGATGGATCGATCGGGCTGTTATCGGATTTGTTCAAAATGGAACGCGCTCCCGCGAAACGGCTGCTTCTGAAGGACACATCGTGAGCTGGATCAGGGGTGATCCGGGCTGCGGAATTATAGTCCGATTGGCCTCGCACAACCGACTACGCTTTCCCGTTAGCATACCGCCCGTGGCGTTGAGGCAGGGATTCCGTGTGTCACCGAGTGCTTGCCGGCAGTGGACCGGCAGCGCAACAGAACGGCGAGTTCCGCGCCGGCCTGCATCGCCTGACGTAGGGGCATCGGAGCCTCGCGCTCAGTCTGACTGAGCCGCAAACGCGTAGCCGTTCTTGCCGCTGCGCTTGACCCGGTACATCGCTGCGTCGGCTGCGGCCAACAGCCGCTGATAGTCGCCGACGGGCGAGGGAAAACTGGCGATGCCGATGCTGGCGCGAACCAGTCCGATGTCCATCTGCTCGTCTGTCTGCGCCACGCAGGCGATCAGGTCCTCGGCAATGTCGCCGAGTTCCGCGTCTGTCGAAAATGCCCGGATCAGCACCGCGAACTCGTCACCGCCGATCCGCGCGACGAGGTCGGCTTGACGAACCGATTCCCGAAAACGCTTTGACACCGCGATCAGAAACTCATCGCCGATCCGGTGGCCGAGCGAGTCGTTGACCTGCTTGAAGCCGTCCAGGTCGACATACAGAACCGCGATTCTTTGCGGCGTGAAGCCGGCGAACGGCCGGGTCGCGTTTTCCTCCAGCTTGGCGAAAAGCATGCGCCGGTTCGGCAGTCCGGTCATCGGATCGTGCAGCGCCGCATGTTCGAACGCATACGCGCGACCTGCCAGCTGACGGGTCCGTTTGGCGTACATCGCCAGCGCTGTAATCGACATGCACAACATCAGCGCCGCCAGCGCGATCAGGGTGTCAGCGACATGGGCAATGCGCACCCGAACGTCGGCGCTATCGGCATCGCGCTGCGCGCGCCAGTAGGCCGACACTTTGCCGAGTAGCATGTCCGCGTCGGCCAGATCGGCGTCAGGCGAGAGCGTGGACGAAGGAATATGCGGCGCCGCGGACGGACTCGCGTTCACCAGCGCGGCGAGCAATGCGAGGCGGTGCGCGAAGTCGGCGCGCGCCTGCCGAAAGCCTGGCGCGCGGGCGTCGCTACCTCCTGACAGTTGCTGCCAGACCCCGACCACATGCCGCGCGCTTTCCGCGCGCCCGACGGCTTCCAGAACGAGCCCCGCATATTCCTGCTTCAACTGGTCGGAAAAGATGGTTCTGATCTGCAATGCCAGATACAGAAGGCCGACCAGCAGGCAAAGCACCGATGCGCCGGCGAGCGTAGCCGGGCCCGGCCTGAAGCGCGCTGCGCGTGCGCGCCCGGAATCGGTACGCCGGGAACGCAGCCGCTCAGGGATGGGCGTAGGGATCTTGCTGTCTTCCGGTGCCATGCTGCCGATAGTTGACGCGACGAAAGAACAGACTCATGCGGGCGAGCAAGCCGCCTTTAGGCTTGGCGCTCGCCGGGCGCAAGTGCCGATCTTGCGGCGCAGCACGCCCGTCCTTGCCGGCTCGCCCTGTGGCCACCGGTTGCTGCGTGGGGGCATCGGGTGAGGACGCTACTCCGCGTGCGGCGTGAACCGACGACGCGGGCGCGGTGCCCGCTACCGCGGCCTGGGTTGGGGCTTGCGTTTGGGTCGGTCCCGACGGCGAGCGCTGCGATCGCATCACTTGCCCGGACCAGGAGGCCAGTTCGCCGCCCTCTTCGCCGGTCGTCGCCGCGGTAGCGTTAGGAGCTGCCGCCGTTGATGGCACCGCCGTGGGCGTGGGCGTGGGGGTTGGCGTTGACGAAGCCCGTAAAGCCGGCGCGGCCAATGCCGTCACGCCGAGCGCCTGACGCGCGCTCGCCATGGCTTCGGCATAGGCTCGCTGATCGTGATTGAACCACACGCCGTAAGCGACCGTGGCCATGACCCCGAAGGCCAGCGCGCCCGCCGCCGCCACGCAAAGGGCCAGACGCCCAAATCGTGCGGGCGGCGCCGCGAGCACGGGGTGATAGTTCGCGTCGAATCCAGTACTCGGGCCACCGGCAGCGGTGCCTGGCAAGTCGGTATCGTTGAGCATCGTAATACTCTCCGGAATCCTGACGTCTTGCCTGTCGGCAGACGTCGGTCACACACAGACTTTGTTCACACAATTCGCGCCGGTCGATGTAAAGCCGCTAAACGACTGTACCCCGTACGCCCAACGGCGACAACACGGCGGTGTTGCGTTTTAAACAGCGAAGAAGCGCACCGGCGCCACGTTGGAAAAAACAGGTAAAACGTGCCATGCCGCGAGCAAAAGCAGCCACGCTGAAAGGCCGCACGGGTTGTCGTTCCATGCTGGTTCCGGCGCGGCGACATGAACATCAGGTAAACGCCGCCGACAGCAAACCAGCGCGCAACAAACAAGCCCGCACGGACCGTTGGTTATGCGCTTACCGCTTAAAACAGTGGAGGGACTGCAGACCAATCGGGCATCTGACGGGAGACGGCATTCTGCTTTACTGGTTCGGCGATCGGCGTAGCACGTGGAGGTCTCATCCATCCGCTTCACGATGCCGCTGCTTGTCATGCAGCGGCAGCCGAAGTGCGACGCGTGTGGGCAACGGGCCCCTATTGCACCGTGATTGTTTCCTTCATATTCGGGTGGATGCCGCAGAAGACCTTGTAGACGCCGGGCTTATCGAATTTGTACGCGTAGGTGTCGTTCTGATCGAGAGCGGCTGAGCGAAAGACGCCGGCGTCATTCACCACCGTGTGCGGTTCGCCATCGAGATTTTTCCAGGTGACGGTCGAACCGGCCTTGATGGTGACGTCCATTGGCGAGAACATGAAATTCTTGATGACAACGGTATTGGGGGTCTCCGCGCGCGCTGTGGACATGGCGGCTGATGCGGCGATGACTGCCGAACCGCCGATCAGAACGAATAACAGACGGCGAATAGTATTAGTTTGCATAACTGATCTCCTGCGCGTAAAAGGTGTTCGGGTGTGCGTTTTTCAGACGAGCGTCGTATCGTCGAGCGTCGCCTTGAGCGGGTGACGGGCAATCTTGATGCTGGTCACGCCGAGCATCTTGGGGAGCTGATCGCTTGCCACGGTCAGCGGACCCGGGCCGGGACCGTTGCCCGCGCCCGGTTGTGGATAGGCGGTCGAACGTGCGGTATGGAACGTGATGTTGCCTTCGACCTTCGACACGATCTGGTGAATATGTCCATTCAGGACCGTGACCGAGCCGAAGCGTTTCAGATAGTTCATTGCCTGGCCCGCGTCCCCGGTGCCCCAGCCCCACGGTTCGTAGATGGTCCACATCGGCATATGTGCGAAGACCACGACGGGTGTGCTGGATGAACGCCCCTTCAGGTCGTTCTCGAGCCAGGCGAGTTGCTCGTCGCCGAGACTGCCCAGGCCGTTCTGCTTGAAATGCATGACGTTGACGAGCCCGACGAAGTGCACGCCGTTGTGGTCGAAGCTGTAATAGCCTTTATTGTCCGAGGCCTGCCCGAAGCGTTTGAAGTATTCCGTTCCGGGGCCGTCGGTCACGTCGTGCTCGCCCGGCACGGTGTGCAGTTCGGTGATATTCAGACCCGACATCAACTGTGCCGCGAGGTCGAACTCCGCCGGTTTGGAAAGGTGCGTGATGTCGCCTGTATGGATGGTGAGCGCCGGCTTGACTGGCATGGCGTTGACGAACTCGATGGTTTGCCTGAGCGTACCCGCCACGTCTGGGTTGGCTTCTTTGTTGAAGCCGATGTGCGAGTCGCTGATTTGCAGGAACAGCGGGACGCCGGACATGGTTGAGGTTTTATTCGCGTCGGCCGCGAGGGCCAGCTCCATGGGGGTGAGGATGCCGCCGGCGAGGACGAACAGGGTGCCTGCGCTGCCGAATGCCAGGCATTTGAGCGCATTGCGGCGCGATGGATCGAATGATTGATGTGATGACATGGTGGCCTCTCGATTGGGCCGCGGGTGTGGGCCCCGCGGGGTGTTCATCAAGGATGACTGGCCAGTCGTGTGGTTTATTCCCGGTGTTTGGTGGGTTTTTTTTGCCTTTGGCGGCGGCAGGTTGGTTTGTTTGCCTGCGGCGTTGGGGTTTTGCCTGTTCTGTTTGCCTACGGCGTTTTGCCTTTCCTTGCTTTCTTATTGGTCTATTAGCGTCGCCCCTGTGCGGGGCAGGCACCTACTTTTCTTTGCCGCCGCAAAGAAAAGTAGGCAAAAGAAAGCGGCTCAAACCGCTAACTCTTAAGCGGGTCCCCTGGCTTGGAGGGGCTGGTGGTGCGATAAACGGATCACACCTCGGTCCATAACGGTCTGTGACACAGCCGTCATCCGCTCCCACTCCGCACTGCGTGCGTCGCGGACGGGTCTGCCAGGGAAACCGGGCGCTTCGTTTGCGCGCAGCGGGGGCCATCGGCTTCGCCTCGGCGAGGCGCCGAAATGCGTCGGAAGTTTTGGAACTGGGTGAGTGGTTTGATGAAGTACCGCCCCGGCGCGCGCAGCGCCGTCGGAAGCATGACGGCCTGGTCACTCAGGTGGGGAGGTGCGCAGGCCCAATCTCTACGGAGCCACGATCCCCTCCAAGCCAGGAGAGCCGCTTAAAAATTAGCGGTTGGAGCCGCTTTCTTTTGCCTACTTTTCTTTGCGGCGGCAAAGAAAAGTAGGTGCCCCCCGCACAGGGGGGACGCTAATAAACCAATAAGAAATGAAACACCAAACGCTGTAGGCAAAAAAACACCCCTACCCCGCTCCCTCAACCAGCCCGACGAGCTTCTCAAGGGCCCCACCCCATCCCACCTGATGCGCATCACGCTCGCCTTCGTCAGCAAACTGCGCATGCGTAAAAATCATCTCGGTCCCATCCGCGACCGACCGAAATCTGATTGTCACCAGCGAGCGCTGTTCCGGCATCGTCACCCACTCCCAGGTGAAGACGAGCTTGCTGTCCACTTCGACTTCCTGATATTCGCCGCGGCAGTCGTGCGTTTCACCATCCAGCGTCTGGAACACCACGCGAAAGCGGCCGCCCACCCGCGGATCCGCTTCGACGCTCAGCACGGGTCCGGCGTCAGGCCCCCACCAGCGCGCCATCAGTTCAGGCCGCGTCCACGCCGCGTAGACCCTCGCAGGCGGTGCCTTGATGCGCCGGACAATGGTCAGGCTCGGCTTCTCCTCGATCATCCCCCTCCCCCTCAATAAAATCGGCAGGCCGGTCGAGACCGGCGGACCAGAACCGCTCACAACGCCGCAACCGCGCTATCGCTTCTTCCATCGGACCCGCGACCCACTCCCGCGCGAACCGAGCAGGCATGCGGCGGCGCGCGAGGGCCGCGAGTGCGGAGAACGTGCGATCGAACTGATCGGCAGAACACTTTACCAATTGGTGAACTATAGGCAATGACGACGGGGAATCAAGCGCTTTTACACGCCGCTGCCGCCCACGGTCTTGATGCTCTTCCACTGGCCTTGCTGGACCTGAAACAACGTATAGGGCGGCTTGATCAGATCGCCGTAGGCGTCGAATGTGATGTTTCCCGTTACGCCCGTCACAGCAACTTTCGAAAGACTGTCGACGATCTTCGCCCGGTCGAGCGAATCGGCGCTATGAATCGCCTTGATCATGGCAAGCGCGGCGTCATACGCGAACGGCGCATACAGTTCGACATCCTGATTGAAACGCGCCTTGTAGCGCTTGCCGAACGCCTGCGCGGCAGGAAGCTTGTCGAGGGCCGGTCCGGGCTCGAGATCCTGCGTACCGTCACCCGCCGTGCCGGCGATCTGCAGGAAAGCATTGCTCTTCAGCGCGCCCGCGCCGAACAGTTGCGCCGTCATGCCCAGCGAGCGCATCTGTTTCACCAGCATCGCACCCTGCTCATCCAGGCCGCCGAAGAAAATCAGGTCGACGTTCCTGCTCTTGAGCGTGGTGAGAATGGCGCGAAAATCAACCGCTTTGTCGTTGGTGAACTCGCGGTCGACCACATTGCCATTCGCCTCTTTGACGCCTTTCTCGAACGCGTCAGCCAGACCCTGCCCGAACGCCGTCCGGTCATCGATGATGCCGATGCGTTTCGCCTTCATCTGCTCCACCACGAAATGCCCTGCAACGACGCCGCCCACACCGTCGTGCCCCATCGTGCGGAACACGTTCTTGTAGCCCTGCTTGGTGAGTTGCGGATTGGTCGAACCCGGCGTAATCATCGCGACATTCGCCTGATGATAAACAGTCGATGCCGGAATGCTGCACCCGGAGTTGTAGTGGCCAATCACGCCGACCACGCCATCATCGACCAGTTTCTGCGCGACCTGAATCGCCACGCGCGGATCGCCCTGATCGTCCTGCACATCGAGTACGAACTTGACCGGTTTTCCGCCGATAACGGGATGTTTGGCGTTCTCTTCATCGAGCGCCAGTTGCGCGCCATACTGCAAATCCTTACCGACGCGCGCGACCGGACCCGTCAACGGCCCAACGAAGCCGATCTTGACGACTTCGGGATCGGCCGCCCACGAAGACTGCATCTGCGTGGCTAATGCGCAGACGGCCAGACTCAACAGCCAATAACGGCGATTCATGATGCGCTCCTTGTGGGATGTGGCGTCGCGCGTTGTACAGGTCGACCGATCCGATGCGCGACGCGTCGAAACTGTCCGGCGGTGCTGGTGGTGAAGCTCGCAAACGTGTGCTGTCAAAGGCCTCTGTTCAATTCAGAACCGCGCGGCCGCGTAAGGCGCGAGATCGAGTGGCGGTGCGCGCTGCGCGATCAGGTCGGCGACGATACGCCCGCTCACGCCGGCGAGCGTGAGCCCGAGATGCTGGTGGCCGAAGGCGTAGATCACCCGGTTGCTCGCGCGCGAGCGTCCGAGCACGGGCACGCCATCCGGCAAGGTCGGACGAAAACCCAGCCAGCTGCTATCGGGTGTATCGAGTCCGGGCAAGGCGCGCTTCGAAGAAAACGTCAGCAGATCGAGCA
Source organism: Paraburkholderia fungorum (assembly GCF_046027215.1). Classification (GTDB taxonomy): domain Bacteria; phylum Pseudomonadota; class Gammaproteobacteria; order Burkholderiales; family Burkholderiaceae; genus Paraburkholderia; species Paraburkholderia fungorum_D. The sequence goes on from NZ_JAQQEN010000002.1 coordinate 1,336,312, forward strand.
GCGAACGGTTGCGCGTGTCGCCGAAGCCGGCGAGTTCGACGGTACCGGCCACACGTAGGCCGTCGCTCATCGGCGTCATGTAAAAGCCGCGTTCGGCCCAGCCGACCGGCCGTGAAATCAGCTGTTGCGCGCCCGGAAAACGAACGTGATAGCCGCGCTCCGTGTCGAGCGGAACCGCGTCGCCGCATTGTCTGGCGAACTGCGCGGAGCGCGCGCCGGTGGCGATCACCACATGACTGAAACGGCGCGCGCTGCCGTCGACATTCACGCTCGCGCCGTCCGCGAGCGGTTCCACCGTCTGCACGGCCGAACGCTCCAGCGTCAATCCTTGCGCGGCAAGCTGCTGATAAAGCGTTTGCAAAAAACCGTGTGGATCGGAAAAGTGCCAGCTGTTGCTGAACAGAACGCCGCGCTCGAAAATCGGCGCGAGCGCCGGTTCGAGCGCACGAATGTCGCTGCCGCCGAGTACCTCGAAAGTAACGCCCAGCTTCTGGCGCAGATCCAGCGCGGCACGTGCGCCGTCGAACGAAGCCGCGTTCGAATACAGATAAAGACACTCATGCGGCCGGACAAAGCGCGCCAGCTCCGCGTCCGCCAGCAGCGGTGCATAACCGTCTTGCGCGCAATCGAGCAGCGCGGCGAGCGCACCAGCGCTCGCTTCGTAGCGGCGCGGCAGCGAACTCGCCATAAAGCGGGCAAGCCACGGCGCGAGATGCGGCAGATACCCCCAACGCAGCCTGAATGGACTGTCGTTCGAGAGCAGAAAACGCGGCAGATCGCGAAACACGGACGGGTTGTTGACGGGGATGCACGCATAGTGCGCGAACGTCCCGGCGTTGCCGAACGATGCACCCTGCCCGACGCCGGCCGGATCGAACAGCGTGACTCGATGGCCGTCGCGCATCAGCGCCGCAGCGCTCGCGAGGCCGATGAATCCCGCGCCGATAATGGCAATCTCTGACATCACTTGCATCCTTCCAATGCATAAGGGGATTGCGGAAAGCTCATCGGGACACGCCTGCCGACGGATTGGATACGGCCCCGCGACGTCCGAACGTACATGCCACCAGACAAACTATGGCACTCAGAATCACACAATATTTTTTTGTGTGCAATTAAAACGCGCATTGTGTGGCCCTGGCATTTTCCCTGGATGGTCTATGGCGCGGTCCTTGCAAAGTACGGAGAAGCGGCTGCGGCAGAGCCTGATCGCAGCCTTTAAGCCTTGCAGAGCCGCTTGTCTGGTATAGAATCGGCAAAATTCCGCACAATCGCGGACAAAGCTGATTTTGTATGGAGACATCGGTTCTTATGGCTTCTGACAAAAACACGGCGCGCGGGGCGAACGGCGCGCCGGCGCAGACGAAACGCTCCACGTATGTCGAAGTGTCCAGTTCGATCGAGAGCGAGATTCGCAGCGGCGTCTATCCGCCAGGTAGCCGCTTGCCGCCCCAGCGGCAACTCGCCACGGAACTCGGCATCAACGTGTCGACGGTGTCGCGCGCGTACAAGGAATTGCAGTTGCGCGGGCTGGTGATCGGCAGCAAGCGGCGCGGTTCGCTCGTGACCGGTGGCGCCATGCCGAGCGTCGAACCGGCGCAGGCCGCGAGCAACGCGGCGATCGACCTGACCGTCAACCGGCCGGCCACCGGCGAATTCCTGACGTGCCTCGCGCGCACGCTGGCGGAACTGCCACGCGATCCGCGCTACCCGCAGTTGCAGGAGTATCAGCCGCCGCAAGGTCCGCTGTGGGCGCGCGCCGCCGGCGCCCGCTGGATGGCGGCGCCGGGCTTTGCGCCGGCCGTCGACCATGTGGTGGTGACGAGCGGTGCGCAGCATGGTTTGTATGCGGTGCTGAACAGCCTGATCGGCACGGACGGCGTGATCCTCGCCGACCAGCTCACCTACTACGGCCTGAAAGCCCTTGCACCGGTTTTCCAGTTCGAGATCGTGGGCATTCCAAGCGACCGCGACGGCCTGCTCACCGACGAGGTCGAGCGCGCCTGCCGGCGCATGCCGGTGAAGGCCATCTTCACGGTGCCGAATCTGCAGAATCCGACCGTCACGACCATGAGTCTCGAGCGCCGGATGGCGCTCGTCGACATCGCGCGCCGGCACGGTATAGCGATCATCGAGGACGACGTCTATGGGCCGCTCGTGTCGCAGCGTCTGCCGACGATTGCGAGCCTGTGTCCCGAGCTGACGTTCCATCTTGCCGCGACCTCGAAGATCCTCGCGCCGGGCTTGCGGCTCGGCTATCTGCTGAGTCCGCCGGAAAGCGCCGCGTTATGTGCGGAGGCCGTGCGCACCACGGCATGGATGCCCGCGCCGATGTCGATGCTGATCGCGTCGATCTGGATCGAGGACGGCACCGCGCGTCACATCATGGACGCGCAGCTCGCCGAAATTCGCGCGCGCCAGGACCTGGCGCGGGAGTTGTTGCCGCAGGAATTGCTGCAAACCGATCCGGCCTGCATGTTCGTCTGGCTCAAATTGCCGAAGCCGTGGCGTGCCGACGATTTTGCGGCGAATGCCAAAGCGCGCGGCGTCGTGGTGATGCCGTCGTCCGCGTTTGCGGTGGACAGGTCGGAGATCGAACACGGCGTGCGGATCAATCTCGCCTGCGCGACGAGCCGCGATCAACTGGTGAGCGCATTGCGGTTGTTGACGGGCACGCTCAAGGATCGTCCGCGTGCGCTGTTTGGGACGATCTGAAGCGGGCTGCCGGACATGGTGAACGACGCGATTTGCGCCGCCACGCCACTACATCAGGCCGCGCCGCGTCAGCTCGTCGGCCAGCGCATCGACGCCGACAAACGTGTAACCCTGCAAACCCGCGGCGACTGCGCCCATTGTGTTGGCATCCGTATCGTCGATGAAAAGCGTCTCGGCCGGAGCGACACCGAGCCCCTCGACACAGCCCAAATAGGTTTGGGCCGCCGGCTTCGCCGCGCCAAACGAAGCGGAGGCATAAACGTGGGGACCGAAAAGCCGCGCGACGGGCGGATTCAGATAGCCGATGTTTTCGGTGAGCAGACGGCAGTTGTTCGTCAGCACCGCGATCGGGTAACGCTCGGCCACACTCGCGGCAAGCGCGAGCACCGCCGGGTCCGGCGTGATCGACGCGTGGCGGGCATCTAGCCAGTCGTCGCGGCTGACGGGATGGTTCAGCAGACCGCCCAACTCGCTCAGGTATTCGTCATCGCCAATCAATCCGGCGTCGGCACGTGCTTCAAGTCCCGATCCCCAGATGGCGTGACGGACCGTCTCCGGCGCCTGTCCCGATAGGGCCGCGAGACGCTCGACTCGCGCGGCGCGATCGTAACGGGACAATACGCCCTCCATATCGAACAGGACCAGCTTGATGGATGCAGTCATGCTGTCGGCCTCGCGTCATCATCATCCGGCCAATAATAATCTGTCTGCCAACGGAATAAATCCTTCGGCGCGTACGTTCAATAACCGCAATGTCCATCGGTCTTGAATGGGGGCGTCCATGAAGTCTGTGCTTAAGGTATTGAGCGTCGCCGCAGGCGGCGCCGTTCTGGCGAGTCTTGTCGCGTGCGGGGGGAGTTCCGACACGCTCAATGCGCAGTCGTTTACCTCGACCGCACTGGTGTCTGACGGCGCAGTCGCCGCGCAGCACACCGACCCAAATCTGAAAAACGGGTGGGGTGTCGCATTTAATCCCAAGGGGTTCGTCTGGGTAGCGGACAACGCCACCTCGCTCGCGACGCTCTATGACGGCAACGGCGTACCGCAATCGTTGGTCGTCAGCATTCCGAATGGAATTAGCGGACCGGCCAATCCGACCGGCATCGTATTCAACGGCTCGACGGATTTCACGGTCACGCAGAATGGCAAGTCCGGCGTCGCCGCGTTTATCTTCTCCGGCGAAGGCGGCACGATCACGGCATGGGCGCCGGCCGTCAGCCCGACGGTGGCGATCGTCATGTTCGACAGCGGCAGCGGCGGCGCCGTCTACAAGGGCCTCGCGATCGCGAACAATGGCACCGCGAACTTCCTTTACGCGACGGACTTTCACAACAACAGGATCGATGTATTCGACAAAACCTTCACGAAGGTCGCGTTGCCGGGCAAGTTTCAGGACCCGACTCTACCAGCGGGCTTCGCGCCGTTCGGCATTCAGGCGATCGGCACCAGGCTGTTCGTGACCTATGCGCAGCAGGATGCGGACGCGCACGACAACGTGGACGGCGCGGGTCTGGGTTTCGTCGATGTGTTCGATACGGGCGGCAATCTGCTGCAGCATTTCGCGTCGGCCGGCCCGCTCAACGCGCCATGGGGCATCGCGCAGGCGCCCGCGAATTTTGGCCGGTTCAGCGGTGACGTACTGATCGGCAATTTCGGCGACGGCACGATCAACGCATTCGATCCGGTGAGCGGCCAGGCGCTCGGCGCAGTCAATCTGTCGAACGGCACGACGTTCGTGCAACACGGACTGTGGGGTATTGCGTTCGGCAACAACCTCAGCAATCAGCCGCTGAACACGCTCTTCTTTGCTGCGGGGCCAAACGAGGAAGCAAACGGGGTCTATGGGCGCATCGACGTCAAGATGTGAGCATAGTTTGCGCGCGTTCGTTGCGATCCAACGGACGCGCGCCTCATTTTCTTTCCTGCGCGGGCAGGCCGCCACGCGTGGCCGCGCATAGGCGCCACGCGCGTGAATCGTTGCATCCGGCATGAGGATGCTGAAGTACTGGCCCGCTTTCAGAGCGCGGCGTGTGAGTAAGCGTCGATCCCCATGCGCGCCAGAATGCGCGCGTAATCATCCGGCGTGTCCATATCGACAATGTACCGGTCATGCGCGGCTTCGTAGGCAACCACCTCGTCCGGATGCTCGGCAATCAGTTTGCGGCACCCCGGGTTGATGTGCCCACTGATCACCTCCGCTGCATAGCTTGCGGAAAACACCACCGGATTACCGCGCTGCCCCTTGAAAAAGGGAATCAGGATCGAGCCGCGCGACATCGCGGCGAACGCGTCCACCAATTCGCGGTAGTCGGCCGACTCGAGCAGCACCTGATCGGCCAGGCAGACCATCACGGTATTGCATGGCGCGGCGAGTGCGGCCACACCTGCGGCGACCGAGGTCATTTGCCCTTCCTCGTAGCGAGGATTGCTCTGAAACCTGACCGGGAGGTCATCCAGTGCTTCCATGACCGCACGTCCCCGGAAGCCCGTCACCACGACGATCTCCTCTGGCGCAGCTCCGGCGAGCGCGCTTACGGTGCGCCGGATGGCCGGCTCCGCGCCAACCGGCAACAACAGCTTGTGCAGGCCCTGCATGCGCGACGACAGACCCGCCGCGAGCACGACAGCCGAGAACGTGGGTACCTGCGCTGGCTCAGGCATTTTTATGGCGTCGGTCATGACTTCTCCTTGTGCGCCGAAACGAGAGCGCTCGTGAGATATTTTTCGGGTTGCCGCTCGAACTCGATCTTGCATCCGTCGCAACAGAAGTAGACGCGCTGGCCACCATGGTCGAGCACATGTTTCGCCGACGCGATATCGATGAGCATGCCGCACACGGGATTCCGATAGCGTGTCGCCGGCAGCTCAACGGACGCCATCGATTCGCACGGCGGCAAATCCGGCACGGCCTCGGTGCATGCGAGCGGTGACTGGGCAACTTCCGCGGACGCCAATTCCAGTTCGCGCCGCAGTGTGACCAGCCCCGCTACAGCGCCGAGCGCAATTTCCTGTGGCGTGTGCGCGTGAATCGAAGGACCCGCCGGTGCATGCAACGCTGCGAGCCGCGCGGGTGCGATCCCGCGCGCCAACATCACGTCGCGCAGGGTCTCCGCCTTGCGCCGGCTCGCGACCAGCAGGACCGCCGCAGCGGTGCTGCGTAATGCCGCTTCAAGGGCGTCTTCATCGCTATCGCCCTGGGTAGCCACCAGAATCAATTGAGGCGCAACCGTATTGAACACTTGCGCGTCGAAACCCTGCATCACCCGTTGCAGGCCGGCTGCGGCCAGCGGCGCGGTGACGCTGGCCGCCGCGCACACGCGCAAGCCGACACGCTGCGCGAGCACGCAGGCTTCCAGCGCGGTGGGAGTCGAACCGAGCACAAGCACACACGGTGCGGGCACTGTAGGCTGGATAAACAATTCCATCGCACCGTTGCTCGCGCACGGCATGGCGTGGGATTCGACGCCGGTTTCCGGCGTCATCTGTTCGTTGCTGATACGAACCCGCTTGGGCTGTCCCGAGCGGATCGCCTGGCCGGCCGCCTGAATCACGATCGCCCGCGAGCAACCGCCGCCGATCCAGCCGTGCAACGCGCCCTCGCCGTCAACCAGCGCCTGCGCGCCGACCCACGCGGACGTGGGCGGCGCCGCGCGAATCACGGTGACGACGGCAAACGGCTGGCTCTGCTCAATCAGCCGTTGCTCGAGGTCCAGAAGCGTATCGGCATTCATTGCAGCACCGCCAGCACCTGAGGCAGCACGCGTTCCAGACTCGCCAGATCGCGTGCGCCCGCCAACAGATCGATATAAGGCATCGCCGCCTGCATGCCGACGCTGGCCGGCGTGAAATCCGCGCGGGTCGCGAGCGGATTGAGCCAGACGAGACAGCGGCAACGGCGCCGCAGCTTCGCGAGCGCCTGTTGCAGCCGCTCGGGCTCGCCGGCATCGTAGCCATCGCTCACCACCACGACAGCGGTACGCGAATGAAGCAGCCTCGCGGCGTGCTGCTGGTTGAATTCGTCGAGACTGTCGCCAATACGCGTGCCCCCGGCCCATCCCGCCGACAGCAGTTGCAGACGCTCCTGCGAGCGCCACGGATCGGGATCGCGCAACGCCTGCTCGACGCGCACCAGCCGCGTATGGAAGATGAAGCAATGCACGTCGGAGACCCGCGCGCTCAACACGCGCGCGAGCCGCAGATAGAAGAAGCTGTACAGGTTCATCGAGCGGCTGACGTCCAGCAGCAACACAATGCGTGGACGCAAGCGCCGCTTGCGTCGCCATGCGAGTTCGAGCGGCTGCCCGCCGCTCGACACGCTGCGCCGGATCGTCCACGCCATGTCGATGACACGGCCCGCTTTGGCACGGCGTTCCCGGCGTATCTGGATGCCTTGCAGACGCAAGGCAAAACGCCGGATCGCGGCGTCGATCGACAGCAGTTCGTCCGGCTGATTGAGGTGGCGGAAGTCGGCGTGGGCGAGCGAGCCTTCACTGGATGCGCCCTGCTCGGCTGTGTGGCCGTTTGTCATCGCCTGATCGCTATTGCGTCCGGCCAGCGAAAACGGCATGCCTTCGCTGTGCTCACGTCGTCCGTCGGCGCCGTTTCGTTCGATCCGACCCGCGCCGCCGGCGCGCGATGCAGCCAGTTTGCGGCGATTCGGGTGCTGAAAATAGGCATCGAACAACGGATCGAAACGCCGCCATTCTTCCGCGCGCGAACACAGCAATGCGCGCAGGCCCCAGCGCAACAGATCGCTATCCAGCTGGCCCACGCGCGACGCGACTTCCATCGCGGCGGCCACGTCGCTGCTGGTCACGCGAAAATCGTTGGCGCGCAGCCATCCGGCGAAGCCGGTATAGCGGACCAGCAACGCCGTTTCCAGGTCTTGCGGCGCGGCGCCATCGGCGATGGAAGCCGTGACGGAGGCCGTGACAAGAGCGGCTGCGGTCAACATGCTGCCACCAGTCTTTCGACGACCGGCCTCGTCAGTCCGGCCTGATCCTCGCGCGTTTTGACCAGCGCCGCGAGCGAATCCATGATCTGCTCGACGCCGTCCGTGTCGAGCGCGCTCACGCCAAGGCGCAGCAACGCGGCGACCCAGTCGAGGGTTTCGGCCAGTCCGGGTTTCTTCTGCAGATCCATCTGCCGTACCGCCTGCACGAATTCGACAATCTGCCGCGCCAGTTTCTCCGGCACAGCGGGAATCTGGGTACGCACGATCAGCAGTTCTTTCTCGAAGCCGGGATAGTCGACGTACTGATAAAGACAGCGGCGGCGCAGCGCATCGGAAATCTCGCGCGTGCCGTTGGAAGTGAGGATTACGAACGGCCGCTCGATCGCGCTGATCACGCCCAGCTCCGGGATCGACAGTTGGAAATCCGACAGCAGCTCCAGCAGGTAGGCTTCAAACGCTTCATCGGTCCGGTCGATTTCATCGATCAGCAGGACTGGCGCCGGCGTCGTGGTAATCGCTTCGAGCAACGGCCGTTTGAGCAGATAGCGCTCGGAGAAGATGTCCTGTTCCTTGTCCGGAATCGGGCGTTCGTCCTGTTCCAGCAACTTGATCGCCAGCAGCTGGTGCTGATAATTCCACTCATACAGCGCCGAATGTGCATCGAGCCCTTCATAGCATTGCAGGCGGATCAAACGCGTGCCCAGCAGCCGCGCCAGCGCCTTGGCGACTTCGGTCTTGCCGACGCCCGCCTCGCCCTCCAGCAATAAGGGGCGGCGCATGTCCATGGTCAGCAGCAAGGTGGCAGCGAAGCTGCGCTCGGCGATGAAGCCGTGCTGCTCCAGCCGCTTCTGCAGGCTGAGAACGTCGTTCATGCGATCGGTCGCCATGGCGGGTCGAGGCGCTCAGGCCGTCTTGCGCGAGAAAAGGCCGCGCAGCCAGTCGCGCAGTACGGCCCACGCGAGCGCAAAGCCGTTGAGCTCGGAGGCGGGCGCATCGGCAGTTGGCGTTAAGGCGTCTGGCGGCATCGGCGCCGCGGCGGTCGCTTGCTGGCCGGGCGCTGGCGTGACGGTCTGCTGCGTCTGGCTTTGGTCCTGCGACGGCGTCGCCTGCAAGGCCTCGAGCCGCGCCGCGAAGTTGGCGACGAACTGCTTGAGCATCTGATCCGCCACGGGCCCCATCAGGCGTCCGCCGAGCGCGGCCGCCTTGCCGCTCATCGTGACTTCGCTTTTGCCGGCCAGATCACAGGTTTCGCCGGTGGCCTGCACCTCGGCGCTCAGGTCCATCGACGCAGCCGAGCTGCCGGTCTGATCCGTGCCCTTGCCGACCAGATGCAGGCTGCGCGCTGCCGGATCGAGATCGATCACCTCGATCTCGCCCTTGAACGCCATCGTGGCGGGCCCGAGGCGCACCGTGATGGTCCCTTTGTAATGGGTGGCATCGACGCGCTCGGTGATCTTCGCGCCCGGCATGCAGCCAGCCACGGTCTCGATGTTTTGCAGAAGCTGCCAGGCGCTCTGCGCCGACGCCTGAAGCGGAAACAGTTTGTTGAGTGAGACTTTCATTGCACCATCCCTCGCGTATGTGGTGAGCGGGAAGCACGGCGGGCGCGATGCCGCCCGCTACTGCCGCGCCAATCCAAGCGAGCGGCATTGCTGCCACACGCGATACGCGTTATGCGGCATGTTCATATGCGTCACGCCAAGATGGGCGAACGCATCGACCATGGCCGACGTAAAGCACGGAATCGACCCCACGTGCGGCGATTCGGCCACGCCTTTCGCACCGATCGGATGATGCGGCGACGGCGTGACCGTGAAATCGGTCTCCCAGTGCGGCGTTTCCGCCGAAGTCGGCACGAAGTAATCGAGCAGCGTCGCACCCAGCAGGTTGCCGGCTTCGTCGTAGGGCATTTCCTGACCCATCGCGACAGCGAACCCTTCGGTCAGGCCGCCATGAATCTGGCCTTCGATGATCATCGGATTGATCCGCGTGCCGCAATCGTCGAGTGCATAAAAGCGGCGCACCCGCGTTTCGCCCGTATAGCGGTTCACTTCGAGCACGCACACGTAGGCGCCAAACGGAAACGTGAAGTTCGGCGGATCGTAATAGTCGACCGCTTCGAGCCCCATCTCCATGCCTTCGGGCACATTGTTATAGGCGGCCCACGCCACCTGCTTGACGGTCCTGAACTGCTCGGGCGAGCCCTTCAGCACGAAACGGTCGAGGTCGAACTCAACGTCGTTCGGGCTCGCTTCGAGCAGATGCGCGGCGATTTGCCGAGCCTTTTCGCGGATCTTGCGCGAGGCGCGCGCCACCGCCGCGCCCGCCACCGGCGTGGAACGCGACCCATACGTGCCGAGTCCGTACGGCGCGGTGGACGTGTCGCCCTCCTCGACCGTGATCGCCGAAGCCGGAATCCCCGCTTCTGATGCGATGATCTGCGCGTAAGTGGTCTGGTGGCCCTGCCCCTGCGTAATCGTGCCCATGCGCGCAATCGCGGACCCGTCGGGATGCACGCGGATTTCGCACGAATCGAACATGCCGATGCCGAGGATGTCGCACATCTTCGACGGCCCCGCACCGACGATCTCCGTGAAATTCACCACGCCGATCCCCATCAGCCACTCGGCGTTCGCGTCGGCGCGGCGCGCGGCCTGTTCGGCGCGCAATGCGGGGTAGTCGACCGCGGCGAGCACCTTGTTCAGTGCCGGCTCGTAATCGCCCGAATCGTATTCGAGACCCAGCGGCGTGGTGTACGGAAACTGCTCCTTGCGGATGAAATTGCGCAGACGTATCTCCGCTTTATCGATGCCGAGTTTCTGCGCCAGCACGTCGACCATCCGCTCGATCAGATAGACCGCTTCCGTCACCCGGAACGAACAACGGTAAGCGACGCCGCCTGGAAACTTGTTGGTGTACACGCCATCGACAGACACGAAAGCGTTCGGTATCGCGTAGGAGCCGGTGCAAACGTGGAACATGCCCGCGGGCCATTTGGTCGGATCGGCACAGGCATCGAACGCGCCGTGATCGGCGGTGACGTGCACGCGCAGCGCCTTGATCCGGCCGTCGCGGTCGGCGGCCAGCTCGCCGGTCATGTGATAGTCGCGCGCAAACGCGGTGCTGCTGAGATTTTCCGAGCGCGACTCGATCCATTTGACGGGCCTGCCGAGCACGATCGATGCAACGATCGCCGTCACGTAACCCGGATACACGCCGACCTTGTTACCGAAGCCGCCACCGATATCCGGCGAGATGATGCGGATTTTCGACTCGGGTATCGCCGAGAGCAGGCCGACCACGGTGCGCACCACATGCGGCGCCTGCGACGTGATATAGACCGTCAGATCGCCGCGCACCTTGTCGAACGAAGCGACACAGCCACAGGTTTCCAGCGGACACGGATGCACGCGCGGATACAGCATGTCCTGTTTGACGGTGACGTCGGCAGTCTCGAAGACGCGGTCGGTCTTGTCCTTGTCACCGATATTCCACGTGAAGATGTGATTCGGATGCTTGCGGGCGCCGTGCGCGCCGGCCTGCTTGTCCTGAATGTCTTCGCGGATGACAGGCGCATCGGCCGCGAGCGCCGCATGCGGATCGATCACCGCTGGCAACTCCTCGTATTCCACTTCCACCAGTTCTGCCGCATCGGCCGCCACGTAGCGGTCGTCGGCGACCACGAACGCGACCTCCTGATTCTGGAAGCAGACTTTCTCGTCGGCCAGCACCGCCTGCACGTCGCCGGCAAGCGTCGGCATCCAGTGCAGTTTGAGCGGCTTGAGGTCGTTGGCGGTCAGCACCGCATGCACGCCTGGGTGCGCGAGCGCGCGAGACGTGTCGATCCTCTTCACGCGCGCATGCGCATAGGGGCTGCGCACCATCACGCCGAACAGCATGCCCGGCATCCTGATGTCGTCGACGTACATGCCTTTGCCCTGGATGAAACGCGGGTCTTCGCGGCGTTTGCGCGAGCAACCCATGCCTTCCAGTGCGGCGAGACGATCGAGATTGGCGTCGAGATTTCCCATCACGTTTCTCCCGGTCGTCAGTGGCTATCCGCGGTCATCAGCGGATGCGATGTTTCCACCGTTTCACCGCGCAGCTTGCGCGCTGCATATTGCACCGCCTTGACGATGTTCTGGTAGCCCGTGCAGCGGCACAGGTTGCCCGCCATCCAGTAGCGGATTTCCTCCTCGTTCGGATCGGGATTTTCCTGCAGAAGCCGGTAGGCACGCATCAGCATGCCGGGCGTACAGAAGCCGCACTGCAGACCGTGCTCCTGCATGAAACCCTCCTGCAGCGCGTGCAATTCGCCGCCTTGCGCGAGCCCTTCCACCGTCATGACCTCGGCGCCTTCGGCCTGTACCGTCAGCATCGTGCAGGACTTCACCGACATGCCGTCGAAGTCGACCGTGCACGCCCCACAATGCGATGTCTCACAGCCGATATGCGGGCCGGTATGCAGGCACTTTTCGCGCAGCGTATGAATCAGCAACTCACGCGGTTCGACCACCACGTCCGTTTCCTTGCCGTTCAGCCTGAACGACACCATGATCTTTTTGCTCATGCCGTGTTCTCCGGAAATCCGCCCTCAATGTGCTGCCCGCGCATAGGCCGTGGCCAACGCTCGCCGTGTCATCTCACCCGCCATCGCAGTTTTGTATTCGACGTCGCCGCGCAGATCCGCCACCGGCTCGCAGGCCGTCATTGCCAACGCCGCGGCTTGCGCAATGGCCGGTTCATCGAGTGGCTTGCCGCGTAATGACTGCTCGGCGTCGATGGCGCGCACGGCCGTTTGCGCGACGTTCGTCAAGGCAATGCGAACATCGCTCACCACGCCACCGCTCATGCGCAGCGTCACCGCGGCGGCAGCGGTCGCGAAGTCGCCGGTCTTGCGCTTGAGCTTCGCGTAACACGCGCCCGTACCGGGCTGCGGCATCGGAATACGAATCTCGGTCATGATCTCGCCCGCTTCGAGCAGGGTCATATAGGTGCCGAGAAAGAAGCCGTCAGCGGGCACGACGCGTTCGCCCTGATCGCTCAGCAAAACGAAAGCGGCGTCGAGCGCGATCATCAACGCCGGATGATCGTTGCCGGGATCGCCGTGCGAGATGTCGCCGCCCAGCGTGCCGCGATAGCGCACCTGCGGATCGGAAATCTGCCGCGCGCCTTCCACAATCAGCGGACAACGGCTTTGCAGCAGGCTGGACTGAATCAGTTCGCTCTCGGTCGTCATCGCGCCGATGCGAATCTCGTTGCCCACTTCACGGATGCCCTTGAGTTCGGCCAGCTTGCCCAGGTCGATCAGATGATCCGGCTCGGCAAAACGCAGCTTCATCATCGGCAGGAGGCTGTGACCGCCGGCCAGCAGCTTCGCCGTGTCGCCATGCTGGTTGAGCAAGGCGATGGCCTCGGGCAAGGTGCGTGGAACGTGGTATTCGAATGGACGAGGGATCACACAGGCCTCCTTTGTTGTCATCCGGCTGTGTACAGGCTGCAAACCAGCGCATGCCCGGCATGTGATCGAGCATTTCACAATGCAACGCAGCATTTCAATGCGATTTCCCGAATGGTGGCGCACGAGCGCCAACTACCGGAAAACGGACATGAAAGGCGTTCGGTGCTGAAGCGGCGCGTGGCAGGGCATGTGGCAGGGATAGGCGCCGCTCCGCGACGCGGCGCAGCATTGTCGTGACGCTTCCTGAATAGCGGCTTTCGCTGCGTGAACCGTCCGAAAACTTGCGCGAAAACTGGAAACGACATACAACGGAGACAAACCGCCCGAGCGCGCGGACAGCCCACGAGGCCAGGAGACCCGGCATGAAACCGTTTGAGCACGCCCCCATTCCGGCGTCGGAGCCCCGCCGTGGTGAAACGTTCCAGCACAAACTGGAGCAGTTCAATCCGGGGATGGTGTGGCTCGACGCCCAGGGTCGCGTCACGGCATTCAACGACGTCGCCCTGCAAATCCTCGGGCCGGCCGGCGAACAGTCGCTCGGCGTTACGCAGGACAAATTGTTCGGGATCGACGTGGTGCAGTTGCACCCGGAAAAAAGCCGCGACAAGCTGCGCTTTCTGCTGCAGTCGCGAGATGCGGGCGGCTGCCCGGTCAAATCGCCGCCGCCGGTGGCCATGATGATCAATATCCCCGACCGGATCCTGATGCTCAAGGTCTCCAGGATGACCGGCACCGCCGGCACGTGCGGAACCTGCATGATTTTCTACGACGTGACCGATCTCACGACCGAGCCCTCCGCGCAGCAGGTGGGCGGACACACCGCGCAGCCGCGCCGTCTGTTCAAGATTCCCGTGTACCGGAAGAACCGCGTGATCCTGATCGATCTCAAGGACATCGTGCGCTTTCAGGGAGACGGGCATTACACGACCATCGTCACAAAGGACGACCGCTACCTCTCCAATCTCTCGCTAGCCGATCTCGAACTGCGGCTGGACAACAGCATTTATCTGCGCGTGCACCGCAGCCATATCGTGAGCCTTCCGTACGCGGTCGAACTGGTCAAATCAGACGAAAGCGTGAATCTGGTGATGGACGATGCGGAGCAGACGCCGGTGCCTGTCAGCCGCTCGAAAACCGCGCAGTTGAAGGAACTGCTTGGGGTGGTTTAGCGCGCCGGCCGTTGGTCGTTGGTCGTTGGGCGCGAGCAAAGCTTGCGATGTCTGCGCGCTTCACCCCGCTCGATCGACCCGGCTACGCTCTGAACGCCCGGAAAAACTGGCGAATCTCGGCAGCAAGCAGAGCGGGCTTTTCCATCGCCGCGAAGTGTCCACCGGCCGGCATATCGGTCCATTGCACGACATTGAAAGTTCGTTCAAGCCACGTGCGGGGCGGATGGTTGATTTCCTTGGGGAAATGCGCGAACCCCGCCGGCGGCACGACGCGTTGTCCTTCGCTGAAACGCATGGGTTGCAGGCGATTTTCCCAATACATCTGGATTGCCGAGCCCATGCTCTGGGTGTACCAGTAAAGCGAAATGTTGGTGAGCAGTTCGTCCTTCGAAAACACCCGTTCGACGTCACCGCCACAATCGCTCCACGCGCGAAACTTTTCGCCGATCCACGCGGCGAGTCCTACCGGCGAATCGTTAAGCGACGCCGCCAGCGTTTGTGGCTTCGTGCTGTGCATATGCGCATAGCCGCCTTCGAGTGCGGCCCACTCGTTTTTCGCCTGCAGGAAGTGCTCCTCCTCGAGCGTGAGCGGTACCCGGGAAGGACCGCTGGCCGGTTCATAGGAACTCGGCAAGAAGTTGAGATGAATGCCGTCGACAACTTCCTGATGCCGCGCCGCGAGCCCGATCGATACGCCGGCCCCCAGATCGCCGCCCTGTGCGCCAAACCGCTCATAACCGAGGCCACGCATCAGCGACGCCCACAAGTCCGCCACCTGAAACGCGGACATGCCGGCTTGCGCGGGCGCCTGCGAAAACGCGAAGCCAGGCAGCGACGGCACGACGACATCGAAAGCGTCGGCAGGATCGCCGCCGAACGCGGCCGGGTCGCACAACTGGTCGAGCAACGCATGGAACTCGAAGAACGATCCCGGCCAGCCATGCGTGATCACGAGTGGATACGGCGCGGGCCCCACACCCCGCCGATGGACGAAATGCACGCGCTGACCCTCGACCTCGGCAAGAAATTGCGGTTGCTGATTCAGGCTGCGTTCAGCCGCGCGCCAGTCGAAACGCTCGGCCCAGTAATCGGCGAGCTCGCGCAGCCATGCGGAGTCTGCGCCCTGCCGCCAGGCTGGCGACGGCGTCATCGGTGCCCAGCGCGTTGCGCGGATACGCCGGCGAAGGTCCGCTATGTCGTCGTCCGGCACGGCAATCTGAAACGGCTGTAACTGCATGGCGGTTTATCCAGTCTGGGGTGATGGAAACGGCGGCTGCGTTGGTCGATTGAAACGTGCAGCAACGAGGCTCGAACGGGAAAGCACGGCGCAATCCGCATGGTACACAAGGAGCGTAGGCGCGGCTCGTCCGGCAGCGGGAGTGTTTCAATAGCCGGATAATGAGGTTTCCCTGACCAGATCGAAAGGAGTTTGCTGCGATGTCTGTCCATGAATCCAAAGTGCCGCGGGTACTGTTGACCAACGACGATGGTATCGATGCGCCGGGTCTCGCCGTGCTCGAAGCCGTGGCGGCCGAGCTCGCGCACGAAGTCTGGGTGGTCGCGCCCGAGCATGATCAGAGCGGCACGTCGCATTCGATCAGCCTGCATTCGCCGCTGCGGGTCAGCCGCCAGGGCGAGCGGCGTTTTGGCGTGATCGGCACACCGGGCGATTGCGTCGTGATGGGGGTGCGTCATCTGATGCGTGACGCACCGCCGACGCTCATTCTCTCCGGCGTCAATCGCGGCGGCAATCTGGGCGTGGAGACGATGTTCTCCGGTACCGTCGGCGCGGCGATGACGGGCCTGTTGCTCGGCCTGCCGTCGTTCGCCTTGAGCCAGACGTTCAGCGATCGCAACAACGTGCGCTGGGACACCGCCCGTACGCTCGCGCCCGGCGTGATCCGTCAGTTGCTCGCAGTGGAGCACGACACGCCGACCTGCCTGAACATCAATTTTCCCGACGTGGATGCCGGGGCGGCCGGTCCGCTCACGCCGACGAAACAAGGCGTCGGACTCGTTGAAGATATCGAGGTGCTGCCGCATGTCGATCCGCGCGGCATGGCCTATCACTGGCTGCGATTTCAACGCGGCGCGCGTGCCAACGAGCCCGATAGCGAGACCGCGGTAGTGGCCTCGGGCCGCGTCTCGGTCACGCCGCTTGCGTTCGATCGCACCGATGAGCGCACCTTCGCGAGACTCGCTGCCTCGTTGCGGTAGGCCTCACGGCAGGCGTCAGGGACGTGGCGCAGTGGTGTAACTCGGCGCCCCGCCCGGCCCGGCGGGATCCGGATTGCCAAATGGCGGGAGACTGCCGTCGGATCGGGCACGGGCGATTTCCGCGCGCACCTGGGCACGGGTCAGTGCACCCGACTCCGTTTTCGGCGTCACGCCGCTGGACGAGGCAGGTTGGACGAGCGGCGGCGTGGGCACCGCTTGTGCGGTGAGTTCCGCTTGTGGGTTCGATGGCACCGTTTCGGCCGATGGCTGCCCAACGGGCCCGTTATTTACAGTCGGCACCACCTTCACTGGAGCCGGCGCAGAAGAAAAAGGCGCGCTCGCCACAACCGGCGCGACGACGACACTAGCTCGCCCGCCGGAAGCACTTTTGTCCGCAACCGCGGTATCCGGAACATGCGGACTGCGCGTATAGCCCGAGCCGTGATGCGAAACCCCACGCGCCGCGAAGTGGCGGTCATGTGAATGGACATTTTTCGCCGTCGACGCAGCAGCGAAGCTTGGCGATTTCGATGACTGCTGTGGTTTCTCAGCACGCGTCGTCGTCAACGCTTGCTGCGCGTTGTCCGCACGCGTCTGTGGCGGTGCTTGCGAGGCGCCCATTTGCGTGTCGTCCTGGTGGACCAGTCGCGCGGCGTCCAGCTGCGCCGGCGTGGACGCAAGATCGTTGGGCTGCGAACTGTTGTGTGCCGGCTGGAGATCGCCGGCCAAAGCGGCCGAGGAAATGCCGTTCGCGTTCGTGCTCGCCGGACCCGTCGTCACCGAGCCCGTGATCATGTTGCCGCGCGCGTGATAGATCGAGGCACTGCCATGCTCCAGACCGAGTTCGTCGCTCGATAGCCACTGTTTGCCTGACTGCGATACATACGCGGCAATCGCCACCGCGCCAACTAGCACGCCCGCGAGCGCTATCTTCCTGGGTTCGCTATGCATGACGCCTCCCCCTCAAGTCATCGACACGCGCATCCGGCACTGTCGCGGGCGTGCCCGGATTCATCAGAGGGTTCGCCGCGCATCAAAGGATGCCGCCGCAACGAACGCGAGCCCGGGCCGAATAAGGTACGTACGAACGCGCACGCAATCTGGATGCATCCAGTTTCGTATTTATATTCTCTGTAACGACGCTTCGTCGGTTTATGCATGGGGCGTTGTCCGAAAACGCCAGCCTTTCAGCGACTATGACACTGCGCCGCTACCACTCAAGTATTGCGCAGCCAGGCCGTTATCCTGGCATCATCCTGATGGAATGCGGAGCACGGTTTGCACTATACAAAGTTGGCTGTTTATATCGCTGCGACGACCTGTGCCCTGTCACTCGCGGCGTGTGTCACCAGCACTGGGAGGCAGGCTGCGCAACCGGCCCGCGCAACCGTCGTCGTGACGACGACGGCACCGCCGCCGCCCCGCGCGACGGTAGTCGTGGCACGGCCCGTCGTGCACGAAGAAGTGATTCCCGACCACGACGACGTCTATATCACAGCCGCGCGTAACAGCGACGTTATATACATCGGCGGCAGTACGTATATCTGGGTCGTGGGGTCGGACGGACGGCGGCATCGCCACTTCTACGCGCACGGCGACCGTCGCCAGGAAATCTATCGACGCCGCGATAATCTGCGCTCCGTCGCGGCTCACGAGCACAGGCATCCTCCCGTCCACTACGCGTATGGCGATCATCGGCACGACGATCCACATCACGTGCAACGGCTCCACGCGGACACTGCACATGAACACGCGCATCGGCCGATAGGACCCGTAGCCGCGAACGATCACGCGCGCCGCCCGGAACGACCCGTAGCCACGAACGATCGCGCGCATCGGCCGGAACGACCTGTAGCCGCGAACGATCGCGCGCACCGGCCGGAACGACCTGTAGCCGTGAACGATCGCGCGCACCGGCCGGACACGCCTCACCGCTCCTGATCCCCACCCGTTCGACGAAACCGGTGGCGGCCGCCCGTAGCAAGCCCAAAACACTGTATAAAAACACAGTATAATGACCTGCCTGATGGCCCGGCGTCTCGTTCCGGCGCTATCGCTACTCAAGGTGGGAATGATGCTGGTCCAGCAAGGCTTGTTCGCGCCCGCGCCTGTGTCGCTTATCCATGACGAGGAAGGTGGCATCCGTTACTTGCCCGAGTCGATCCCGGCGTTCACGGCGGAGCAGTGGTTCGACGAGGCGCTGCGCAATATCAGCTGGATGAGCCAGCAGCGCATGATGTACGACCGGGAAGTGGCGGTTCCACGCCTGCTCGCCACCTTCACCCGGGAATCCCAGGATTTGCCCGCACCGCTGACAGAAGCGTTTGACGCGGTGCGCTCGTTAATCGGCGCGCCATTCAATCGCGTCGGCCTGAACCTCTATCGCGACGGCAATGACAGCGTGGCGCCTCACAGTGACAAGACCGAGAAACTGCTCCCCGGCCAGCCCATTGCCATTGTTTCGCTCGGCGCGAACCGTCGTATGTCGATTCGCCCCAAAGGCGGTCCGGGCCGCCTCGTGCATATCGAACTCGAGGCAGGCAGTTGCCTCGTCATGAGTTACGCGTCGCAATTTACCCATGAGCATGGCATTCCAAAGGTAGCCGGTATCACCGAGCCGCGTATCAGCCTGGCGTTTCGCTGCGCCATTCCTCAGTAGCACTCACCGCGCGTTCCAAGCCGTTTTCGACCTGGATACGCCCGCGAAGCACTTAGGCGCGAGAGCGTACCGCCATCCGCAATGACAACGCACGCGGCGTGGCGGCCTTTCATTGCCGTGCCCGAAGAAATCAGACCAGCGCGATCTTGCCAGTCGCCAGATCGTAGACGCCGCCGACCACCTTGACCTTCCCACTCGCGACATACCGGCTGATCAACGGCCTCGCCACAGTCAGGCGATTCGCGTTCAGGCGCACGTTTTCGATTGTGGCTTGCTCAACCAGATCGTCGCCATGATGCAGGCCCGCCATCTGCACGGCAGGCCTGAGCGCGCGCACCAGTTCGGGCAGGTGACCCGGCAAACGGGTGCCGTCCTTAATCACTTTGACCGCTGCCGTCACCGCGCCACAGTTGGTATGCCCGAGCACCATGATCAATGGGACGCCGAGGAACTCGACACCGTACTCGAGGCTGGCGAGGATGTCGTCATTGACGAAATTGCCCGCCACCCGTACGACGAACAGATCGCCCGGCCCCTGATCGAAGGCAAACTCCGGCGCCACACGCGAATCCGCGCAACCGACGATCGCCGCGATCGGATACTGAACCTCCACGCGAGCCGCACGCCCTGCGGAATAGTCCTTGTTTGAAGGAGTATTCGCGGCGTAACGGGCGTTGCCGTCCATCAGGCGTGCGAGCGCATCTTCCGGCGGGATCGAATTGGGCGCGTTGCCGCCTGCGGGCGATGCGGCGTTTGCCTGATGCGCCGGCAGCGACGCCAGCGCAAGCGATGACACGCCGGCCAGCAGCCAGTGGCGCCGCGTGGCGGAAGACAAATGATGGTCGCACATGGGTCGTCTCCTATGACCCGGCGGCCGCAAAACGGCCGCTTTGGGTCCGTTGCATTGCACTCCACGAATACCTGGTTGTTACCGCTATACGGCGTAAATGTCAGGGTTGTCCACCAGCGGCAGGAAATTGCCGGTACGCCCGTCGAGCGCAAGCATGCTGCCGCTTTCGATATCGAAGATCCAGCCGTGCAGTTGCAGGTTTTTATTCGCCAGCCCCACGGCCACGGACGGATGAGTGCGAATGTTCGCGAGTTGCGCCACGACATTTTCCTTCACCATCGCGTCGAGGCACTCGGCGTCCGATGAGTGAGTTCGTGACTCGTTAATCGCTTTCGCTGCATCCGAGTAACGCAGCCAGCTCGCCACTGCCGGTAGATGGTCGAGGTTCTTGCGGCTGGTAATCGCCGTCATCGCCCCGCAATCGGAATGGCCGCATATCACGATATCGCGCACACCCAGCACGGCCACTGCGTATTCGACCGTGGCGGAAACGCCGCCCGGCTCCGGCCCATAAGACGGCACGATGTTGCCCGCATTGCGGATCACGAACAACGCACCGGGCTCCGCCTGCGTGAGCAACTCCGGCACGACACGGCTATCCGAGCAGGTCACAAAAAGCGTGCTCGGACTTTGCGCTGTCGACAGGCGCTTGAACAGCGCGATCTGTTGCGGAAAGACCTCGCGTTGAAAGCGAATGAAGCCCTCGATGATGTCCTGCATGGTGTTCTCCAGATGACGAGGCCCCGCTACGATCGCGCGGCCTTTCTCACGGGTATTAGCGAGTGCGGTTGAATAGTGGCGACGCATGGCTCGCGGCTGCCACTTCGGCGGCAGTCGCAAGCAAGGTGGGCCCGAGGGCCGCCATACGTTTTTCATCGAGGCGCACGAGCGGCCCGGCAATACTGATCACGCCAATTGCAGAATAGCCGCGCCGCTGCACCGGTGCAGCCATCGCCGTCATGCCCGGGGCGAATACCTCGTTAATGGTGGCATAGCCCCGCTCGCGCGCGGCATGCACGAACTTCAACAAAGCATTAATTGTGGTGGGTGCGTTCGGACCGTATTGCTTCGGTTGCCCGAAACCCTGCCGCGATACCAGTTCGAGCGCCCGTTCGTCGGTCATGGTCATCATCCATGCGTGGCCGGTGGCGCTGCATGACAGGATCGTATCCATGCCCATATCCGGATCGTAGCGCAAGCCTTTCAGCGCGCCTTGTGCCTTGGCCACCCATGTTAGCCGGTCGCCGTCGACGATCGCAAGCCGCACCAGTTCGCCCGATGTCTCGGCGAGCCGGTCGAGCATTGTCTGCGCAATGTCGACGATGCCCGCCGTCGCAAGAAAACCGAGTCCGAGGCCGACGAGTTTGGTCGTGAGCACATAGTCGCCATGCTCGCGCAACTGGCGCACGTACCCGCACTGTTTGAGGTCGACGAGCAAACGGTGGCATGCGCTGCGGGGTATGTCGAGCTCATCCGCGATGAGCGCGAGCGGCGTGCCTTCCATTTGCGTGGCCAGATATTCGAGGACCGCGAGGGTGCGTTCAGTGACGCCGGGCATCCTTGTCTCCAGATAATTTGACTCAGGTTCGCGAGTCGCCGTGCTGCGCATGGTTGCACATTATGAGATGAAATTCCACTCTGGAATGGCATCCCACCTACCGATGCTAAGCTCGGTTCCAGGGTGCTGACTGCGGCCGCGCAACCGCGAAGCGGCACTCTATGAGGATTCATCCATTAGACAAAACAGCGGTCTAAGGCGGCCGGCGGCGATCATCGCCGGGCACCCGACGCCCCACACGGCGATTGACAAGGAGACAACATGATGAACGATGCCCAGCAAGGCGCGCACGCGGCGATGCGTACGCGTGCAGTCACGGCCGCGGCAATTGGGACCGCGCTCGAGTGGTTCGATTTCACGCTTTACGGCGCACTGGCCGCCACTGTTTTGCCGAAGCTCTTCTTCCCCGCCATGGATCCGACGTCGGCGCTGCTGGCTTCGCTGGCCACTTTCGGCGTGGGGCTGGCCGCACGACCGTTGGGCGCGATCATCTGCGGGCATCTGGGCGACAAGCTCGGGCGACGCAACCTGATGCTCGGCACCGTCACCGTGATGGGACTTGCTTCGATGCTGATGGGCCTGTTGCCGACTTACGGCAGCATTGGCGTGTGGGCGCCGATTCTGCTGGTGCTGCTACGCATCCTGCAGGGGTTCGCGCTCGGCGGCGAATCGACCGGCGCGCAACTGATGGCGATCGAGCATGCCAGCGCCGACCGGCGCGGCAAGTATTCCGGACTGCTTGGCTTGTGCTCGCCGCTGAGTCAGATCATGGCCAATGGGGTGCTGCTTCTGCTGTCGTCGACCATGACCGCCCAGGCATTCGATTCGTATGGCTGGCGCATTCCCTTCGTGCTGAGTTTCGTGCTGGTGATAGTGGGCGTTTATATTCGCCTGAAAGTCAGTGAAACGCCGGCGTTCGTGGCGCTGCGCAAGACGGAAGTCGTGCATGTGGGCAGTCCGTTGCGCGATGTGGTGCGGCTGCACTGGCGCATCGTTCTGCGCTGGATGCTGTTCTTCTGCGGACCGGCGGCGATCTTCTATCTGATCGTGGTGTTTTCGCTTAGCTACATCACGAAGACGCTTGCCATTCCCAAGCAAACGGGCTTTCTGCTACTGATGGGCGCCAATGTCTGCGCCATTGTCGGAGCGCTGGCTGGTGGCATGCTGAGCGACCGGATCGGCCGCAAGAAGGCACTTGCCATTGGCTCGACCGCGACGCTGCTGATGCTGTTCGTGTACTTCCAGATTCTCGACACAAAGAGCTTCGTGCCGATGCTGGCCGCGATGGGATTTTTTCTCGGCTTCACGCAGTTTCAAAGCGGTATTCAACCGGTTGCATTCGCGGAGGCGTTTCCGACCAACGTGCGCTATTCCGGTTCGGCGCTCGCGTACACCGGCGCCAATCTGATTGCTGGCGGCCCGATGCCTGTGCTGGCGGTGTGGCTCTTCGCGGTGTGCAACGGCTCGCCGTGGGGCGTCGTGGCGGTGTGTGTCGTGTTCAATGTCATATCGCTCGTCATGATCCTGACTGCTCGCGAAACGCTTGGCATCGATATGAATCGCGCCGACTCTGCTGCCGCTGTGACAGGCGATGAAGGCACTTTGCGCCCGTTGACGTGAGGTCGTGGCCGGCGGATATCACGCCGGCATCTTCGCTGCGTGGCGACCTAATAATTCTGTAATCAGGCGAATGAAACAATGACTGAACTCGTATATGTACTGAACGGCTCGAATCTGAACATGCTCGGCAAGCGGGAGCCGCATCTCTATGGCACGACTACGCTCGCGCAGGTCCAGCAGCGGGTTGAAGCGCTTGCAGCGAGGCTCGAACTCCAGTGCGATTTTCGCCAGACCAATAGTGAAGCGACCATGGTCGACTGGTTGCAGGAAGCCTTTGAGCGGGATGCCGCGGTGATTATTAACCCGGCGGGGTTTTCGTTTGCTTCAGTGCCGGTGTTGGATGCTGTCAAGCTGATTCAGCAGCCGCTCATTGAGTTGCATATCACCAATATCCATAAGCGCGATGAGACGTATCGGCACTCGTTGATTTCGCGGGCCGCGATGGGGGTGATTTGTGGTTTGGGAGTTGATGGGTATCTTGTGGCGCTTCGGGCTATGGGGATGGCCTTGGGGAAGGAGTAGTTTTTTGCCTTTGGCGGCGGCATTATTTGGTTCGCCTCTGGCGGTGGCTGTTTCGTTTCTTATTGGTCTATTAGTGTTCCCCCTGTGCGGGGGGGCACCTACTTTTCTTTGCCTGCCGCAAAGAAAAGTAGGCAAAAGAAAGCGGCTCACACCGCCAATTCTTAAGTGGGTTCCCTGGCTTGGAGGGGATTGTGGTGCGATAAACGGATCACACCTCGGTCCATTAGTGTCTGTGACACAGCAGTCATTCGCTCCCACTCCGCACTGCGTGCGTCGCGGATGGGTCCACCAGGGAAACCATCGGCTTCGTTTGTGCGCGGTGGGGGCCATCGGCTTCGCCTCGGCGAGGCGCCGAAAATATCGAGTGTTTTGGAAGTGCTGGTGCACTGGCACCGCGTTGCAGATCACGCCAGTGGTTTGATGAAGTATCGCATCGGCGCGCGCAGCGCCGCCGGAAGAATGACGGCCTGGTCACTCAGGCGGGAAGGTGCGCAGGCTCACTCTCTACGGGGCCACGATCCCCTCCAAGCCAGGGGAGCCGCTTAAAAACTAGCGGTGTGAGCCGCTTTCTTTTGCCTACTTTTCTTTGCGGCGGCAAAGAAAAGTAGGTGCCCCCCCGCACAGGGGGAACGCTAATAAACCAATAAGAAACGAAACAACTACCGCCAGAGGCGAACCAAATAATGCCGCCGCCAAAGGCAAAAAACCCAACCCATTACCGACTATACATAGCCTGCCAATCCGCAGCAGAAACCGCCGCCCGTCCGGACTCGGACACCCCAACCTCGCGGCCACCAAACCCGCTTCCATTGCCGGCCTGCGCCGCAACCCGCGCTTCAGCGGCCTGCACCGCATCAGGATAATGCGCCTGATCCCCATCCCCAACGTGATACCCAGCCTGCTGGAGCTGAATCAGTTCCGCGCGCACTTGCGCACGCGTAACCGGTGCATTCGACTGCGCAAAAACACCAGCCGAAGCGACAAGCGCAGTGCCAACAATAACGGCCTTGATCAATGACTTCATGATAAAACTCCCTCCGATAATTGATGTAGACGGCGCTCTGAACGTTCCTGTCCGCTACCGATGAACGAAGTCTAGGCCTCCTTCCCTCAAGGAATAACGGCCCTGCATCGAAGGGATTGTTGTTGAATCTGGAGAAATCGCCCCACCACGCCACTGCGTGGAATCTGCAGCGCGACCTGGCGTGACTTGCACACGAACAAAAAAGCCCGGCGCGGCGCCCGACTATTTGATTCGTTGCCACACCACCCTGGATGAACCGTATCCGAAGCTTCCCGGCGTAATGTACGTCAGCCGGTCACCGACCACGGTATATGGGCGCCGCTGAACATCGGCGTCCCAATTCGGAAAGGTGCTCTTCTGGATATGAAAGACGATCACCTGGTCCGCTGGATCGACGCTGTACGTGCCGAAATGGGCGACGTTGCCCTGCGCGATTTTTTTATTTTCTTCCGCCGTGCCGAGTTGCCGGTCACCCGACACGAATTTCGGCAGATTGGCATTGAGCACGATCAGAACGTAGCGCCCGTCACTGCCGAAGATCAATTGCCCTTCCGGATGCGGACCGAGCAATTCGACATCATTGCCGCTTTTCGCCACCGTCAAGGAGACCAGAGACCATGAACCCACCAGGCTGGTTGCGGTTTGCGCCAGGGCCCTGGTTGATGACGCGCAGACAGCGGCGATCATCATCGCGACGACGATGAGCGTTTTGAGCGTTGATTTCATGGTGTTCTCCATGCGCGTGAGGACATGGAGCGGGGACGAATCCGTCACGCTTCACGAAACGAGGTCGCGTTAACGCGGATGATGTCGGACGCCGCGCGCCATGTTGCATGGCAGACACTTACTTCTGACGAAAGGGAAGATGACGCCGACGACGGCTATCTGAAGCGTAGGCGGTTTGCCCGCCAAATGCCAATGGCGGCGCTGGCCCGACCGTAGCCTCCCCTTTCATGCCCGTTCGCCTGGCGGCGATGTGCATCCCCAACGCGGGCAAAATATTCAGCCATTCACCACCGCCAAATCCTTTGCCCCAACGGCATCCGCCTCAACGGCCCGGCAAGCGGCAATCACCTCGCGCAATGAGGTTGCATAACACCCGGCCCCAATCGCGCTTTGCAAATCGACACTCCACTTGTCGGTCTCTTCAGCCAGCCACAACCCGACCACAATGGAAGCGTGCGGCAATCTGGCCCGAATACGCCGCACCAGATATCTCAGATGCGAAGGAATGCCGTCGATCTGCAGGTAGAGAATACAAACGATCCTCACATCGTCCGCGTCGAGACTCTCGATCGACGCCCGCGAAGCGGCCTCGTGCGGCAATGCCCGCCCCGCGAAGCCGTGCTTGCCGAGTAGCTGCAGCAAGATCGTCGTCGCCAAAGGATCGAGCGGACCGCGTCCGGGAATGCACAACACGCGATTGGCCGCGCCGTGGGCCTTCGCTCCGTCCCCGTCGACGGTCACGACTTTGCCGGCAGTCTGCGGCACAGGCGCAACGCTCGTTTCCGCGGACGGCGCCAGCGGCCCTGCCGCGCTCCAGTCATCCCCGACCGCTCGCGGCGCCGGCTCACGATCTTCGTAGCTGTCGAGTCCGTCGACCAGGTCGTTCGTGGTCGCCTCGATCCGCGCCAGTTGCGTGGCGGTCACGCTGCCGCGCAGCACGTCGTTCGCGGCAAGTTGCAGACCCTTGATCGTCACCTCGTCGTAATACGTCGACAATGAGCGGTCGCGCAGCAACACCTCGGCTTGCTCCAGGGCTTCGTCTGGGTCACCTGCCAGCGCACGCTGGTAAAAATTCTCAATCGGCGTCAGGGCAGGCTGATCTCCCAATAGCACATCGAGGAACTCGAGGCGTCTGACGTGACGGCCCAGCACGAGAAGGCACAACGTCAATGGTGTCGACAGAATCAGTCCTATCGGCCCCCAGATCCAGCTCCAGAAAATCGCGGCCACCACCACCGAAAACGGCGAGAGGCCGGTGCTGCGTCCGTACAGCAATGGCTCGACGACCTGACCCACCAGTAACTCGACCGTGACGAACAAGGCCAGCGACCAGATCGCCATCGTCCATCCGGGACTCACGGCGGCCGCCAGCGCGGTGGCCAGCGTCGCGGAAATCCAGATGCCGACGTACGGCACGAGCCGCAATAACGCCGCGAGAATGCCCCATAGGATCGGACTCGGCACGCCGATAGAAAACAGCCCCGCGCCGATCACCACGCCCACGCCCGCGTTCACGCCGAGTTGCGAAACGAAGTAGCGGCTCAGCCGTCGCGCGGCTTCGTCCATCACGGTCGTCGTGCGATGCAGATCGCGTGAACCGAAGAGACGGATCGCGCGGTCGCGCAAGTCGTCACGTTGCAGCAGGATCACCACCATCACGACGAACACGATAAACGCCGTCTCCAGCGGACTGATCGCCGGCGACAGCACACGTCGGGCGAGTTCGAACGGCGTCGGCACCGGCTCGCGCACTTCGACGGGCACCGCTGCCGGAGGATGCGAGCTGGATGACGACGCGGCATCGCGCGGCGGTTGCGGCTGCGGCGGCTCGATGGTCGCGCGTTGCAAGGCCTGGCCAGCCGCGCCTGCCAGACGGTTCAGCTTGCCGATGGTCAGGCTGTGCATGGCCTCCACTTTGCGCTCGATGGTCGCCTGGTAGCGCGGAATGCCGACGGCCAGATCCGTCATTTGCGTGGCGATCACGGCGCCAAGCATCACGATCACCGACACTGACATCACCACCGCCGCGAACACGGAGGCGACGCGGCCGAGCTTTAGTCGTCCCAACGAATTCGCCAGCGGCGCAACGAGGAAACTCAACAGAATCGCGAGCGTGATCGGAATCAGCACGGCACGCGCGAAGTAAAGGCACGCCACCACGGTGACGCCTATCGCCAGCGCAATCACGCCGTCGACGCCAAATGCGGCAGCGGGCGCCTGAATGCGCGCGGCAGGCCGGACGCCGTGTGGGTCGGGGAATTGTCCTTTACCGTTCACTTCTTCGGCACATCAGCAATCGGGCCGCTTTCCACGGGAGGCGCTTCCTTCTCGATCTCCGAGCGTGCCTGTTCCCAGTACTCGTCGGGCGTGCCCTTGGGGTCGTCGGCCTGCTCCCAGAGATAGTAGGCGCGCGTACGAATCTGTTCCTCCTGACCGTCTTGCGTATCTTGAGACATGTATTGCTGTTCCATTTGACCACCCTCGGTTGGACCGGGCGAAGATCGACACCGGCTGCGCAGCGCGCCCGCCGCGGGCGGCGGGGGGCGCGCTGACACTCAATATCGAGCAAGCGCTATACCTGCCGGCCAGCGCTCAACCCGGCCCTTTGGCGACCGTCATTTTTGCGCAGGGTGTTCACTTTCATCCGTGGTCAGTTGCGCCTCGAGACGGTCGAACACGCGCTGCGTCGCACGGCTCGGCGCTTCGAGCGCGAACAGCAGGAGTGAACGGCCCGTCACCTGATACGCGTCGCCGGCGCGGAAGTGAGGTAGCTCGGCGCGCACCGGCATGTTCGTATCCAGCAGGCAGGTCCACTGATCGCCCTCGGGAATATCGGGCAGCGTGAAATTGACCACGTCGTGATGTGCGTTCAGCACCAGCAGCAAGGTTGCATCCGATGCCGGACGGCGAATGCCGGTCGCCTGCGCGCGTCCGTCGATGACGAGGCCGAAACAGCGCATCAACGGATCGTCCCATTGTTCCTGCGAAAGATCGGTGCCGTCGGGCGAGAGCCAGCGCGCGTCGGTGACCTCCAGCGACTCGTTGTACTCGCCGATGAGAAAACGTCCACGCCGCAGCACCGGCAGACGATGGCGCAGCGTCGTCAGATTCTTGACGAACTCCGTCAACGCGCGCCCTTCGTCGTCGATGCCCGCCCAGTCGACCCAGCTGATCTCGTTGTCCTGGCAATACGCATTGTTATTGCCCTTCTGCGTGCGGCCGAATTCATCGCCCGCGAGAATCATTGGCGTGCCTTGCGAGAGCAACAGCGTGGCCAACAGGTTGCGTTTCTGGCGCTCGCGCTGCTGACGGATTTCCGGGTCGTCCGTCGGTCCTTCCACACCCATGTTCCAGGACTTGTTGTCCGAGTGGCCGTCCTTGTTGTCCTCGCCGTTCGCCTCGTTGTGCTTGTCGTTGTACGAGACGAGATCGTTGAGCGTGAAACCGTCGTGCGCGCTGATGAGGTTGACGCTAGCCCATGGACGACGCCCACGGTGATTGAACTTGTCGCCCGAGCCGGTCAGCCGTTTGGCAAGATCGCCGACCTTGGCTTCGTCGCCTTTCCAGTATTCGCGCACGGTGTCGCGAAACTGGTCGTTCCATTCGGCCCAGCCGGGCGGAAAGCCGCCCACCTGGTAGCCGCCGGGCCCGCAGTCCCACGGCTCGGCAATCAGGCGCACGCTCTCGAGCACGGGATCCTGCCGGCAACTGTCGAGAAAGCCGCCGCCTTCGTCGAAACCGTGCGGCTCACGGCCGAGAATCGTGGCGAGGTCGAAACGGAAGCCGTCGACCTTCATCTCCGTCACCCAGTAACGCAGGCTGTCCGTAACCATTTGCAGCACGCGGGGATGCGAGAGATTGAGCGTGTTGCCGGTGCCGGTATCGTTAATGTAATAGCGCGGCTCGTCGGGCATCAGCCGGTAGTAGGACGCGTTGTCGATCCCCTTGAACGAAAGCGTCGGGCCACGTTCGTTGCCTTCGGCCGTGTGGTTGTAGACCACGTCGAGGATCACTTCGAGGTTGGCGTTATGAAAGCGGTCCACCATCTCCTTGAATTCGGCGACCGAGTTGGTGGAGGATGCGAAGAAGCGCGGATCCGCCGCGAAAAAGCCAATCGTGTTGTAGCCCCAGTAGTTCGTGAGGCCCTTGTCGAGCAGATGACTGTCGTTGACGAAGGTTTGCACCGGCAGCAACTCGACAGATGTCACACCGAGGCTTTTGATGTAATCGACCACAACCTGCTGGCCGAGTCCGGCGAATGTGCCGCGCAGATTTTCCGGCACCTCCGGATGAGATTTTGTAAAACCGCGCACATGGGTCTCGTAAAAGATCACGCGGTCCCAGGGCAGCGCGTTGCGTTCAGGATGCGTCCATGAAAAGTTGGCGTCGACGACCTTGCACTTCGGCACGAACGGGGCGCTATCGCGTTCGTCGAATGAAAGGTCGCCCTCTTCTGAATCAAGCGTGTAGCCGAAGATTTCCGGCGCCCATCTGAGCTCGCCGATGTGGGCCTTTGCGTAGGGGTCGAGTAGTAGTTTGTTGGGGTTGAAGCGGTGGCCTTTTTCAGGCTCGTAGGGGCCGTGGACACGGTAGCCGTAGATGGCGCCCGGTTTGAGACCGGGGATGAAGACGTGCCAGACCTCGTCGGTGAATTCCGGTAGTTCGATTCGCTCGATTTCGGTTTGGCCTGTTTCGTCGAACAGGCAGAGTTCGACTTTGGTCGCGTTGGCGGAAAATAGCGCGAAGTTGACGCCGCTGCCGTTCCATGTCGCGCCGAGGGGGAATGGGGTGCCTTCGGCGATTCGAGAAGCGTATGGGGCCTGCTGTTGGGGGGACATGGGGGTTCCTGTTGTTTGCTCGCGGTGGGTGCTCGCGGGGCTCGCTTGTCGGTGCTTGAGGGCACGCTGCAGTCGCGCGGGGATTGAGCAATATTTGGACCTGATGGTGGGGTTTTGCCTGCGGCGGCTTGTGTTTTGCTTGTTTGGTTTGTGGTTTATTAGTGTTCCCCCTGTGCGGGGGGCACCTACTTTTCTTTGCCCACCAAGTGGACTTCCTTCGGGGCGCCGCCGCAGAAGAAAAGTAGGCAAAAGAAAGCGGCTCACACCGCTAGTTCTCAAGCGGGCCCCTGGCTTGGAGGGGACTGTGGCTCCGTAGAGATTGAGCCTGCGCACGTGCTCTCGTGAGTGACAAGGCCGTCATGCTTCCGGCGACGCTGCGCGCGCCGGGGCGGTACTTCAGTTGGCGGGCTTCGTTTCACGCTTATGTTTCCTTACGCGTGGTGCTCCCCTGCTTCTTCACGTTGTCTGTCGGCGCGCTGATATGCGCTTAATTTCAGGGTTTTTGCCTAAGGGTTTCGCGCTTCCTTAGCGCTGCGCCTCTCCTTCCTATTTTTTTCGCTGTATCCGTGAGGAGCATTAAGCATTTTTTTCAAATAGGCTCCCGCCTCTATGTCGAGCCGGCGACGTGTAGCGCCGCGGCCGATTCCAGAATGCGCAGCAGGCGCTCGGGCGTCAACGGCTTGGCGCAATGCGCGTCGAAACCCACAGCCTTCGCGCGCGCCCGGTCATCTCGTGAGGCGAATGCCGTGCACGCGATCAGCAACATGTGCGATGTCAATGGGTCGGCTCTTAGGCGGCGCGCCAGCTCAAGGCCGTCCAATCCCGGCATCTTGATGTCGAGAACCACGGCGAATGGTTGCCATTCGGTAGCCGCTTGACAGACCGCAAACGGATCGTCAAGCGCACGACAGTCAAAGCCGTCAGCTTCCAACAACATCTGCAATGCTTCAGCAGCTTCCCGGTAATCGTCCACCACCAGCACGCGACGGTGAGACGTCATCGCGTACTGGATCGGTCGCCATACTACGACGTCCTCGTTCTCGTCCATGCTGTCGTTGGGCGTCACCATCCTCTCCTTTGCGCCACGTGCGGGCACTTCGGATTGCGTCCGCAAGATTCGCTCCCGCGGCCCCAATCAAGGCCATTCATTCACCAGGTATTTGCCTCAGTCTCAGCCGTTCATGCCTCAACGCGCCGCCGCACACGGGTCACCTCTCCACCATAGCGCAAGGCGCAACGCGGTGCTTGCTGGATTGCGAAGCGCATTGCACACACCAGAGGATGACGCAGGGCACCGAATCTCGACGCAATACCGGTGAAACGCACTCCCATCGTGCACTTCGCCCTCGCCGCGTGCATCCCGTCGCTCGCTCATGTCTTCGAAGCGCGACGGCACGTCAGGGAAACCGTGAATAGGATGGCAAAGCGTTTAGGGGATTGTGCTAACGGGGTTATCCCGCACGATCGTCGATGAATCCTTTTAACATCGCCAGCGTGTCTGCATCGTCGATATGTTTGTCGGTGCGCCAGCGCAACATGCGCGGAAATCGCACCGCCACCCCCGACTTGTGACGCGGACTCGCCTGAATGCCCTCGAAGCCGATCTCGAACACCAAGGTCGGTGTCACACTGCGCACGGGTCCGAACTTTTCGATCGTGGTCTTGCGCACGATCGCATCCACCTGCCGCATTTCTTCGTCAGTCAAACCGGAATAGGCCTTTGCAAACGGTACGAGTGTGCGCATGCCGTTGGTCTCGTCCCATACGGCGAAAGTGAAATCGGTGTACAGACTGGCACGGCGGCCATGACCGCGTTGCGCGTAGACGAGCACCGCATCCACCGCATACGGATCGATCTTCCATTTCCACCATACGCCCGAGGCTTTGGTGCGGCCCACGCCATACATCGACTCGCGCTCTTTTATCATCAGACCTTCGACGCCGCGCGCCCGGCTTTCTTCACGCAACACCGCAAGTGTTTGCCAATCCGATGCTGAAATCAGCGGCGATACGCGCAATAGATCACGCGCGAGCGTTCCGTCGACGGCCATGGCTAACGCATCGAGTTGCGCGCGTCGCTCGCCAAGCGGCTTCATGCGTAAATCCTTGCCGTGCGCTTCGAGCAGATCGTAGGCGAGCAGCGTGGCAGGTGAATCGGCGAGGATCTTCTTCGTCAAAGTTTTGCGGGCAATACGCGGCTGCAATCGCGCGAACGGCAACGGCTCCGCCGCGCCAGGCTCCCACGCGAGGATTTCGCCGTCGATCACGAAGCCATCGGGTAGCGCTTCGCCTAGCGCTGCAACCTCGGGGAAACGGTCAGTGATCAGATCCTCGCCACGCGACCAGATCCACACGCGGCCGCGGCGTTTGACGAGTTGCGCGCGAATGCCGTCCCATTTCCATTCGATCTGCCACGCCGATGGTTCGCCGAGCGTCGCCGGGTCGGCCTGCAATGGATGCGCGAGAAAGAACGGATACGGCAAACCGAGATCGCTGTCGTGCGCCTGTGCGTTGAGCGCCGCGTCCTCTTCCGTTGCTTCGGGCGCGATCAACCGCAGATAGCGCGCGGCATCCGGCTTCTGTTGCGAATCAGTCCAGCCGACCATCCGCTGTGCAATCCGTTTATGATCGACGCCCGCGACTTCCGCCAGCGCCCGCACCACCAGTTGTCGCGCCACGCCGACGCGAAAGCCGCCGCCGATCAGCTTGGTCAGTAGAAAGCGGCCGCTCCAGTCGAGTTCGTCCCAATAGCTGAGCAAGCGCGTGCGCAATTCCTCCGGTGCCACGCCACGCAGTGTCAGCACGCGTTGCTCGATCCATTGCGTGAGACCGAGTTCGGAGTCGCGTTGCGCGGGCGGCAGAATATGGGCGATGGTTTCGGCCAGATCGCCGACCGCGTGGTAAGACTCTTCGAATAACCACTCGGGCAGCCCGGCGCGCTCACGGGCGAGTTCGCTTAGCAAACGCGTCGGCACTGATTGACGCGGCTTGCCACCAGCAAGAAAGTACGACGCCCACGCAGCGTCTTCCGGCGCGGTGGCGGCGAAATAACTCGTGAGCGCCGCGAGTTTATCGTTCGTGGAGGTCGTCGCGTCGAGCGCGGTGTACAGGGCTGCGAAGCGTTTCATGCCGCACTCTCCGCGCTTGTGTCGACTGCATCCGCTGCATCCGCTTCGACAGTGTCGTCGCCGTATTGCGTTTCGAATGCGCCCGCTTCGAGCCCCTGTTCGCGCAGCCAGCGCACCATCGCCTCGACCGAGCCATGGGTAACAATGACCCGTTGCGCGCCGGTCGCCTGAATCGCCGTTTGAAGACCCGGCCAGTCCGCGTGATCCGACAATACGAAGCCACGATCGACCCCGCGTCGGCGCCGTGCGCCACGCAGACGCATCCAGCCTGACGCAAACGCGTCGCTATAGTCGCCGAAGCGCCGCAGCCATGCGCTGCCCTGAGCGGACGGCGGCGCCAAGATCAACGCCTGGCTGAAAAGCGCCTTGTCTTTTGCCGGCACTTCGCTCACGAGGCGCACCGGCGGCAGGCGCACGCCCGCTTCCCGATATGCCCGGTTAAGCGGTTCGACGGCCCCATGACAGAAGATCGGCCCAATGCCCGCATCGACGCTTGCCAGCACGCGCTGCGCTTTGCCGAACGAATAGCAGAACAGCACCGAGGCGCGCCCTTGCGATGCGTTGTGGCGCCACCATGAATCGACGCCGTCGAACACGGCTTGCGGCGCATCCCAGCGATAGATAGGCAGACCGAAGGTCGATTCGGTGATGAAGGTCTCGCACTGCACGGGTTCGAAGGCATCGCAGGTCGGATCGGGGTCGAGCTTATAGTCGCCGGATGCGACCCATACGCGCCCGTTGTGCTCGATCCTGATCTGCGACGACCCCAACACATGGCCTGCGGGATGAAGCGACACGACCACACCGTTGAGCGTGAGCCGCTCGCCGTACGCGACGGTTTGCAGCGTGATGCCAGGCAGACGCGAGAGCAGCACGTTCGCACCGGCTTGCGATGCAAGATAGTGCCGATGGCCGAAGCGCGCGTGATCGGCATGTGCATGCGTGATCACGGCGCGGTCGACTGGCTGCCACGGATCGATATAGAAGTCCCCCGGCGGACAATACAGCCCCTCCGGTCGCGCGACGACGAGGTCCGCGGCGTCTGCAGCGATATTCAATGGCGGTTCTGACAAAGCCATCGGTAAATTCCAGACGCCCAAACGATAGGATTGTCTGGGCCACATGGCTCAGACCGCATGGTTCCATCGTGCGGGCAAGTTCAGTTGCGGGTTGGGTACGGATCGCCATGCACGCCACGGACGTGTGGTGACTACCTGCGTAGGGCCAAATTGAACCGGAACCAAGCAAATCACATTCCCGGGTGCACATTGCCGCGCGGTGCTGCTTGGGTATGGCTGAATTCTTGCTTGATGTACACGAGGAGCGCGGCGACTCGGGTCCTTCCTGGCGCCTTTGGCGACGCGCAATGTGAGGAGCCATGCAGACCATCATCGACGGGCACGCGCTGTATGTGGCGCGACACCCTGGCACTTTTTTCATGGCGACGCTGAAGGCGTTCCGCGCGAATCAGGGTTTGTTGCTGGCGGGCGCGGTGGCTTATTACGCGTTGTTGTCGATTGTGCCGTTGATGATTCTGATTGTGATTGCGTTATCGCGCGTGGTGCCGCAGCACGTTTTGCTGGCGGCGCTCGGTCATCTTTTGCAGTGGCTGGTGCCGGGCCAATCCAGCGCGCTGGTGCATGAACTGGCCAATTTTCTGGCGCACCGCGCGGTGATTGGCTGGGTGTTGTTGCTGACGATGATTTTTTTCAGTTCGCTTGCGTTTACGGTGCTTGAGAATGCGATGTCATTGATTTTCGTGCATCGCGTGGTGGTTCGGCGTAGACACTTTCTGCTCTCGGCGATGCTGCCGTATTGCTACATTCTTTTTCTGGGCGTTGGGTTGTTGATTGTCACGTTCGTGTCGAGTGGGCTGGAGGCAGTGGGGGCTGAGGGTATCGAGTTATTTGGCACGCATGTTTCATTGCAGGGGTTGTCGCGGGTCGTGTTGTATCTGCTGGGGCTTGCGGGCGAGGTTTTTGTGTTGACCTCGATATACCTGGTGATGCCGGTTGGGCGGCCTTCCATCAAACACGCACTGTTTGGCGGCGTGGTCGCCGCGGTGTTGTGGGAGATTACGCGGCACGTGCTGGTTTGGTATTTTTCTACGCTGTCGCAGGTGAGTGTGGTGTATGGGTCGCTCACGATGGCGATTGTTATTCTGTTCAGTCTGGAGTGGCTCGCTACGCTGCTATTGTTTGGAGCACAGGTGATTTCGCAATACGAACAATTCGGGGTTAGTGCGGCTGGGGCGCCGCGGGGGATTGAGATTGGATGAGGTTTGTTTTTTGCCTTTGGCGGCGGCATTTCCTTGTTCTTGCCTCTTTGGCCTTTCCTTGCTTTCTTATTGGTCTATTTGTGTTCCCCCTGTGCGGGGGGGCACCTACTTTTCTTTGCCCACCAAGTGGACTTCCTTCGGGGCGCCGCCGCAAAGAAAAGTAGGCAAAAGAAAGCGGCTCCAACCGCCAACATTTAAGCGGCTCCCCTGGCTTGGAGGGGATCGTGGCTCCGTAGAGATTGAGCCTGCGCACCTGCTCTCGTGAGTGACCAGGCCGTCATTCCTCCGGCGACGCTGCGCGCGCCGGGGCGGTACTTCATCAAACCGCCCGCCGGGTTTGGGCCATGCGGTTTGCCGAAGCGCCCGACGTATTTCGGCGCCTCGCCGAGGCGAAGCCGATGGCCCCGCTCGCGCACAAACGAAGCCGATGGTTTCCCTGGTGGACCCATCCGCGACGCACGCAGTGCGGAGTGGGAGCGAATGACGGCTGTGTCACAGACACTAATGGACCGAGGTGTGATCCGTTTATCGCACCACAATCCCCTCTAAGCCAGGGGACCCACTTAAGAACTAGCGGTGTGAGCCGCTTTCTTTTGCCTACTTTTCTTTGCGGCGGCAAAGAAAAGTAGGTGCCCCCCCGCACAGGGGGAACACAAATAGACCAATAAGAAAACAAGAAAAGGCCAAAGCGGCAAGAACCAGGAAATGCCGCCGCCAAAGGCAAAAAAACCCTAAAATCACGCGTCACCGCCCACCCAAACAGACACCAGGCACAAACCCAATGCCCACCGAAGCTCAGGTGCTCAAAACCCTAACCGCCCACGGCATCCACCCCGATGCAGCTCAATGCGAAGCAATCTCAGCCCTCATCGCGCTGCTCGCTTCCATCGGACAACCGGCGCGCTCAGCCGCCATCAACCGTCCCCAGGGCGTCTACTGCCACGGCTTGCCAGGACGTGGCAAAAGCCTCATGGTCGACACCGTGTTCGAGTTAGCGAACTACCAAAAGCGACGTCTGCATTTCCACGAATTTCTGCGCGAAATGAACCGCCGCCTGGTCAGCGCGCCACGCAGCGACGATCGGCTCGGCTCAGTCGCGAAACAATGGCTCGATGGCATCGAACTTCTCTGCTTCGACGAATTCCACGTCCATGACATCGCCGATGCCTTCCTGATGGGCCGGTTTCTCGATACCGCCATCGATCTGGGTGTACGCATTGTGCTGACCTCGAACTACGCACCCGATGCGCTACTGTCCAACCCGGAATTTCACGAGCGCTTCCTGCCGACTATCGAACAGATCAAACGCAACTTCACCGTGATTCATTTCGACGGCGCGCGTGATTATCGTTTCGGCGGCGAAGAAGCACCGCTGCCGCATTTTTTCGCCCCGCTCGACGCAACAACACGCGAAGCGCTCGCGAACATTTTCGAGCGCTACGAAGGCGACGAAGCACTCGCGCCCGTCACGCTCTCCGCAGCAGGCCGGCCGCTTGCCGCACGCGCAGCCGGCGCAGCATTGCTATGGGCGGATTTCGAAGCGCTATGCGTAGCGAACCGCTCGCACCTCGATTACCTCGACCTCGCCGAACAGTGTCAGGGCCTGATTCTCGACAATCTGCATACCGGGTGGCTCGCGACATCGCACACCTTGCAGCGTTTTATCTGGCTGGTCGATATCTTCTACGACCGCAAGCACGCGCTATTCATCGCGTCCGATCAGCCGATCGAGGCCGCCCTCAGTGGGCTCGAAGGCGCGCACGATCTGTCGCGAACGCTGAGCCGCCTTGCTGAAATGCAGTCGCGCGCCTATCGCAATACGCTCGACGGGCTGACGATTTCACCAGACTGAAATGAAAAAACCGGCGCACGTGCTGCCGCCGGTCTCTTCCCTACACCCAATTCCCTCGATGCATCGGGCCGGGCGCATCACGCCTGACTGCGCTTCCCCGTCACTTCCCCTGCACCCGCGCAATCTGCTGCTTCGCCTCTGCATACACATGGTCGGGCGTAAAGCCGAACTTCTTCTTCAGTTCGCTCAACGGCGCGGACGCGCCGAACGTACGCATCACCACCAGCGCGCCCTGCCGTCCCACGTAACGCTCCCAACCCATCGACGCAGCCTGCTCGACGGCCACCCGCGCCTCGACATCGCGCGGCAGCACCGAGTCCCGGTACGCCTCGTCCTGGCGCTCGAAGATATCCCACGACGGCATCGACACCACGCGTGCCGCAATCCCTTCGCTCTTGAGCTTCTCGTAGACGTCGACGCAGATCGATACCTCACTGCCAGTAGCAAGCAATAGCACCTGAGGCGTCTGTCCATCGGGCGCGTCGGCCAGCACGTAGGCGCCCTTTTGCACGCCCTCGGCCGACGCATAGCGGCTTCGGTCGAAGGTCGGCAACGCCTGCCTCGACAGGACGATGCAGGACGGCCGCCGCGGATGCGATAGCGCCACGCGCCAGGATTGCGCGACTTCGTTCGCGTCGCCGGGACGCAGCACGGTCAGCCCCGGCACAGCCCGCAGCGAAGCCAGTTGCTCGACCGGTTGATGAGTCGGACCGTCCTCACCCAGGCCAATCGAATCGTGCGTGAACACAAAGACGGCCGGCACTTCCATGATTGCCGAGAGACGGATCGGCGGCTTCATATAGTCGCTGAAAATCAGGAAGGTCGAACCAAACGCGCGCAAATTCGACAACGCGAGGCCGTTCACCACCGCGCCCATCCCATGCTCGCGAATCCCGAAGTGCAGGTTGCGTCCGCCATAACTGTCGTGTTCGAAGCTGCCCGCGCCTTCGAATTTCAGATTGGTTTTGGTGGACGGCGACAGATCGGCCGAGCCGCCGATAACCCACGGCACCCGCGCGGCAATCGCATTGAGGACCTTGCCGGAGGAGTCGC
The DNA here is from genome assembly GCF_046027215.1 of Paraburkholderia fungorum. GTDB lineage: Bacteria > Pseudomonadota > Gammaproteobacteria > Burkholderiales > Burkholderiaceae > Paraburkholderia > Paraburkholderia fungorum_D. Next base: position 1,374,936 of record NZ_JAQQEN010000002.1, read on the forward strand.
GCGACGCCACGCCCTTCGGATCCGCATCGAACGTCGGGATATCGGCGTCCCAGCCCGCGGGCAATTCGTGTGCTTCGATCTGTGCAAATTCGTGCGCCAGGTCCGGGTATTTCGTCTTGTACGCATCGAACTTCGCCAGCCATTCCTCGCGCGCCGCCTTGCCGCGTGCGCCGACGCCTTGTGCGAAACGTTCGTGCACACCGTCCGGTACATAGAAGAATTTGTCTTCGGGCCAGCCGTACGACTTCTTGGCGAGTGCGACTTCTTCGACGCCAAGCGGTTCGCCATGCGCGGCCGACGAGTCCTGCTTGTGCGGCGCACCCCAGCCAATGATGCTGTGAACCACGATCAGCGTCGGCTTGTCCTTGACGCTTTTCGCTTCGACCAAAGCCGCTTCGAGCGCGGCGGCGTCGTTCGCATCGCTGACGTGCAGCGTATGCCAGTTGTAGCCGCGAAACCGGGTCTCCACGTCGTCGCTATAGGCGAGGTCGGTGTGGCCTTCGATCGTCACGCGATTGCTGTCATAAATCCAGGTGAGGTTCGACAGCCGCAGATGCCCGGCAAGCGATGCCGCTTCGTGCGAAATGCCTTCCATCATGTCGCCGTCGCCGCAAAGCGTGTAGACGTGGTAATCGAACAGCGGTGCATCCGGCTTGTTGAAGCGGCTTTCGTACCAGCGCCCGGCCATCGCCATGCCAACGCTGTTACCCAGCCCCTGGCCGAGCGGCCCGGTGGTGGTTTCCACGCCAGTGGTCATGCGGTACTCGGGGTGCCCGGGCGTGTTGCTGTCGAGCTGGCGGAAATGTTCGATATCGTCGAGCGAGACAGCGGGCCGAGTGGTGGGCTTGCCGTCGTCGTCCACGGCCTTGACGTTGGCCAGATGCAGCGTCGAGTAAAGCAGCATCGACGCATGTCCCACCGAGAGCACGAAGCGGTCGCGATTCGGCCAAAGCGGCTGGTCCGGGTCATAGCGCAAATGGTTTTGCCATAGATGATAGACAACCGGCGCCAGCGCCATCGGCGTGCCGGGGTGACCGGAATTGGCCTTTTGCACAGCGTCCATCGACAGTGTGCGAATCGTGTTGATACACAACTGGTCGAGGGCGGGATCGTTTTGCATGGGACACTCCTTGTTCGGCGATTGAAGACATCGCCGGGCACGCGCTGGACGGTCGTACCCGGCGCAACGTATTCAGGTGGAAGAACGCATGAGGAACCGCAGCCAGCCTCGTCGATGATGCGCCGATGCGCGCAAATCTGCACGGCGCTTTACACCTTCGCCGCGTGATACGACTTTCGGGGCCAAACTTTCAGCCAGCCTGCGGTTTCAACTGAAGAATAGGCGCCGCGCATCTGTTCGCCCGCAACTGGGCGCCTGAGGAAATTCAGGCCGCGTGCAGCCAGTGTTCGACGAGCGGGCCGTGTTTGCCGTCGATCGGATCCGTGGCGGGAAACGGCAACGCATCCATCGCAGCATGCTCCGGTGGCGTCAGGGCCTCGCGGCGGATGTCCCATTGCTGCCCAGCCGGATAGCCGCCCACCACCTGAAAGTGGCGCGCGCACGACTGCAGACAATGGCCGGTCCCCGCCGGCAGGAGCAACGCGTCGCCGGCGCTGATCGTCACCACACGCCCACCTGGCCCGCCGACGATCACATCGGCGACGCCTGATGCGACCCCAAGTACCTCGTGCGCGGTCGCGTGAAAGTGGTGGTAGTCGAAAATGCCATCGCGCCACTGCGGCGGCCACTGATTGCCTTCGAAGAGAATTTCGAACCCGGCGGCAAGGTCGCCGCAGTCCGGGGCGAGAGCGTGCCGGTAAATCACGACCGGTAGATTGCGGTTATTCGGCACCCATTCGTGCGGTTCCAGCATGAACACTTCATAGCTGGTCTGAACCATGCCAAACCCGTGCTTCGAATCGTTGTACATAACTTGCTCCCGTGCTTTCAGGTGTTCGCGGCATGCCCTGAAGCGTCGCGCACGATGTCCGGCATCAGTGCTTGCGTTGCGACTCGCGGCCCCCGCCACCCGGCGGCTCGGCGTGCCCGCCGGTGCCAAGCGGCACTTCGGCAGTCTGCGCCGGACGCTCGCCCGAACGCGGCGGATTGGTTTGCGCTGCCACGTCCGTCTGTTCAACCGGCTCGATGCCAAGCGGACTGGGTTCGACATAGTGCGTCCCGCTCGGCTTGCTACGCGGCTTCGAGTCTGGCGTCACATCCGGTGTCGCATCGGGCGTCGAGCCCGTCGCGCCGGCATTCTTGCAAGGTTGTGTGTCCTGCATGTCGCTCTCCTTGAGATCGGCTACTCCGCTGATGAAGCAACAATCGGTCCCCGTCCACGAAGCGCGCGCAGTGGCGCATGGGTCCGGTGGTTACGCCGCAAAGACGGCAGGCCTGAGCCAGATTTTGTAAAAAGGAGCGGCATTCATTGCCACACCCGTTGCCGCACCGGAACATGCCGCCGTGCGTTACTTCTCCGGGGCAGCGCGGTCCGCGGCGACGATCTCGCGGCCGTAGTCGATCGCGGCACGGCGCGCCTCGTCCGCGGTCTCGAACGGCCCGATCTCTGGCGCGCCGTCGAATGGAAACAGAATCTTCCGGTCGGATTTTCTGACGACTTTCAGCCCACCTATGTAACGGCCGTCGCCGGTTCCGTGATAGCTGGCGTAGATCTCGAAGTTGTCGTCAGCCACGTCGGCCTTATGTCGCGCCATTTCTGATGTCCCTTATCCCTGCACCCTGGTGCGTCGCCCTGCGGTGTCGTCTGTGCCGGGCCTTTCGACGGCGTCGCGTCTATGCGAACGTCGAGCAATACCCGTTCCACGCAACGCGGGACCTGAATGGGCGGGGACATCACGGGCGATGGCATGGGGATTGCACGCGGAAAGGCGAAACCAGCAAAACGCCTCGCACGTCATGGAGATAACAATGTATTCATCGAGCACGCGCTATCCGCTCGCGCTGCACACGCCGATGCCACCGGAAGTGGACCCGGACGCGCCGCTGCCGACAGTCGATCCCAATCCGGCGTCAGAACCGGACGAGAATCCGCTTCCCGATCCGGGCCGCGCGCCTGAAGGCGATCCGCCCGTAAAGCCGCCGCCGGTGAGCATGTTCGGATAGCGTTGTCACGCAATGAGGCGGCGCCTCAGAACTGATGCAGCATGCCGACGTAAGCGCCGGTCTGCGATTCGCCGGCCAGCGGACTCGTGTTGTTGGTGGCATCACGCGGCGATGCTTCGAGCGAGAAATTCGCGTTGTTGCTGTTGCGCACATAGCCCACCGTGCCGTACAGAAAGGTGCGCTTCGACAGGTTATAGGTAGTGCCGAGCACGTACATCATGGCGTGGCCGGCCGGATCGTGAGCGGCGTCGCCGCTGCCGTCGCCGACCTTCACATAGAAGCCGCCTGCCGTCACCGCCCAGCGCGACTGGAAGCTATAGGTCGCGCCCAGCCAGTAGTGATCCGCGGAGTCGGCCACACCTGCGGGCGAGTCCGGCGCGGCGTAATGCGTATAGGCGCCCTGAATCTTCACCGAATCGAAATGCACGTTCACGCCGACGAAATACTCGCGCGAACTCTGGAAGATATTGCTGAGGCGGCCGTTGCTGTCGCGCAGTTCGTCATAGATGCCGCGTACGTCGAAGAGCTTCGAGTGATACGTCAGCATGATGCCGTCCGAGCGGCCGAACTCGCCGCTCGCTCCGCTGTTGAAAGCGCCCGGCTGATTGCCGAAGGCATATTGCCCCTGCACGTCGAAGCCCCAGAACACCGGGCTGTGATACTCGACGTTGTTGCTGGTCTGCTGCCAGTTACGCCCACGCACGAGTGAGGCCGACGAAAACGCCTGCTGCACGAACGGATCGAACTCCCACACGCCGTCGCTATCGATAAACAGATTGCGGCCGGCCTGCAGCGTACCCCACTGCTCGCTCTTCAGGCCCGCGAACGCCCGCCGTGACCATAAGCGGCCGCCGCTGGTGGTGCCGTTCATGATCTGCAAACCGGTCTCGAGGTTGAAGATCGCGTTCAATCCGCCGCCCAGATCTTCATTGCCTTTGAAGCCGAGCATGCTGGTGCCCCAGTCGCCGCCCTCGGCGCTCCAGCGGCTTGCAGTGCCGCCCGCACCATTGTTGATGTGATTCAGGTATTCCACACCGCCGTCGAGGCGGCCATATAACGACACACTTGTTTGACCGTACACCAGCGAGCTGGCCAACGGACTCACTACCGCCAGGGCAGCCACCAGTCTTGTATGGAATCTCATGGGTTTGCCGTGTGATTTTTGTGTCGCCTTGCAGGACAAAGCGGGCTGCGCATCAGCACCGAATCGCCACACCCCGAAGCAAGTCCCCTGGCGGGCGATCGAAAGGTACTCACGATAAGATAGTCGGTCATCCGGCGTCAGCCAAATCGAAACGCACGATTCGTTATTAACCCTTCACCCTTTGCCCATGAACGCGCCTGAATTGACTGAAGACGAAAACCTCGGCCTCTACCAGCGGGCGACCGAGCACGGCGCGGAATGGTGGCGCGTCAGCATCGCGGACCGGCCGGAAAATTACCGGCTGGAGCATGGCATGGATGACGGCAACGGCGCGTCGGCGGTCGATATCGATCTGGTGGTCGACGCGGAGAATCTCCGCGCGAAGCTCAAGAAATGGCGGCGCGAAGGCTTTGCGATCGATACGGGCGATGCCGCGAATGAACCGTTCCCCGCCGAACGGGTCGCCTTCATGCCCGAGTTGCAGCGCGTGGCGGCGCTGACATTAGCGGCAAGACAGCAGCGCGTTGCACGCCGCGCCGAGAGCGTGCGGATCGGCCATGTCGAGGTGCCCTGCGGCAGGGAGAACCCGCTGGTGCCGCGCATCAACAACGCCTATCTGTTCTCCGCGCGCTTTAACGACATCGTCGAGGATATCGTCGAGAACCGGCGCGTGATGCTGATCGGCCATACCGGCGCCGGCAAGACCAGCCTGATCGAACAGGTCGCGGCGCGCTCACGGCATGGCGTCTTGCGCTCGAACATGAACGGCCAGACCACCGTCGGCGATTTTGTCGGCTTCTGGACGGTCAAGGGCGGCGAAACCATCTGGGTCGACGGCGTGTTGCCCACGGCGATGCGCGAAGGCTTGTGGCTGATCGTCGACGAGATCGATTTCGCCGAGCCGTCGATTCTCGCCGCGCTGACCGCCGTGCTCGAACCGCATGGCCGTCTCGTGCTGAAGGAAAAAGGCAATGAGATCGTGGCACCGCATCCGGCCTTCCGGCTCTTCGCCACCGCCAATGCGGTCGGCGCGATGAGCCAGTTCCGTCATCTGTACCAGGGCGCGAATCTGATGAACGAGGCGTTTCTCGATCGCTGGCGCGTCTATCTGCTCGACTATCTGTCGCCCGCCGAAGAAGCCGATGTGCTGGTGCGAACCCTCGCCCCGCATATGACGCGCGCGCTCGCCACCACGCTCGCGGCGATCGCCGCCGATTGCCGCGCGGCGTTCGCGCGCGAGGATCTGTCGAGCGCATTCTCGACACGGCGCCTGCTCGACTGGGCCGAGCTGATGTTGCGCACCGGCGACCCCGAGCGCGCCGCCGGCCCGGCCATCTACGCGAAGGTCAGCCCGGAGGACGCCGCGCTGATTCGCGGCATCGTTCGTCATCACATCGCGCCGGCTGCCTGACGGTGAACGCAATGCATGCAACGCGCGACACGCGGGGCTTCGCGTTCGAATCGACGCTCGGCAAGGTCGCGCGCGTGCTCACCGGACAATATGGCGTAAGCGTTGCGTTCAGCCCCGACGGGCCGCGCGTCGAACCCGGCCGCATTGTGATTCCCGATTACGCATTGAGCGGCGGGGTCGAGCGCGACGTGCTGATCGGCTATCTGGACTTGCTGGTGGCGCGCGCCAAACATTCGTCGCTGGCGCAACTCGGCGCGCTGCCGCCCGGTGTCACGGCGAGGCTCGCGCAGGTGATCGAAGACCGCCGCGTGTGCACGCAATTGCTCGACGAATATCCGGGCGCGCGCTGGTTTATCGGCAAATTGCGCGCGCATGCCGCCGAACAGGCGCGGCAACGCTGGCCAAAACTGCATTGGCGCGACCGGCTGGTGTGGCTGGTGGAACGCGCGCTATGGGACGAAACCCCGACCTTGATCGAGGCGAGCCATTCGCTGCTGGCCGCCCTGCACGCCGCTCAGGATCTGCTGGACGCGGCGCGCGCGAGCCATTCGAGCGCGCATAGCGTTGCGGCCGCGCAGGCGCTGGTGGTGCGCGTGCGGGCCTTGTCGGCGGGCGAAGCCAACAGCATGATGTTCACGGCCGATCCTATCGAGGATATCGATACGGACACGGTGGCGTCCTCGTCCGAACCGTTCAGTGACGACGATGCCGCCCGTCCGGATCACCACGACAGCGCCGCGCCGCCGTCCGATCAGAGCGGCGGCGCTCAGGCGGACAACGCAGTCGGCATGGGTCAATCGCTCGCCGATGCACAACAGCCGTCCGCCCGCTCCGAAGGCGAAGCGGCCGCCGCGGGCGACGCCGTTCGCGCGCGGTTATCGATCCCGCTCGCCACTGAATTCGACGAACTCACCGACCTCACCGGCCAGGGCGACACCGCCGCGTGGCGCGAACTGCGCGCGCAGGCCCGTGCGGAAACCGCGCCGCTCAAGGAGAAACTCGAACGCGCGTTGAGCGCCGACGAACGCACCCGCTGGCGTCGCGAACAGGAGCGCGGTGAAATCGATCGCACCTCGCTGGCGAAGCTCGCCACCTCGCCCGGTTATCGCACGCCGTTTCGCACCCAGCGGGCGGCCAAAGGACGGGATGTCGCCGTCACCTTGCTGATCGACCGCAGCGGTTCGATGGCCGGGCGCAAGATCGAACTCGCGCGGCTGTGCGCAAGCGCGCTGTGCGATGCGCTGACGCAGTTGTCGTTCGACTGCGAAGTGCTCGGCTACTGCTCGCTCGAATCCGCGCCAATGAAGCAGCTCCATGAGCGGCAACGGTTAGCCGGCGTGGACTTGCGGCGCTATAACCGGTTCGTCGAGCGGCTCGATCTGAAAGTCTACAAACGCTTCGGCGCGACGGATCTGAGCGGCATTGCCGCCATCGATTGCGGCCACGAGAATCCGGACGGCGAGGCGCTGGCCTGGGCGGCGACGCGGCTCGCTGACCATCCGGCCGAGCGGCGCATCCTGATCGTGTTCTCCGACGGCTACCCGTCCACCGGCGACGGCGATCCGCAGGTGCTGCGCAGCGACCTGCGCGAACGCGTGGCGGCAATCGGCAAACGCGGCATCGAACTGGTGGGGATCGGCGTGCTTACCGATGCGGTTGAAGATTTCTATCCGCACAACGTGGTCGTGAGCCGCCTTGCCGAATTGCCGTCAACGGTGTTCTCGGTGCTGAGCACGATGCTGCTGACGCGCTGACAGTCCAGCCGGGCTAAGCCAGATGCGGCCTGAACGGATACCGCTCGATCTCGCCGCCGCGCGCGACCACCACCGTGCTCTCCGCAATCTCTTCCCACCAGCCCGGCAAATCCGCGAGCGGCTCCGATAACACCAGAAACGCGTTCTCGCCGGCCGCGACAATGCGCGGGTCGTCCGGATACAGCTCGTGCAGATGCCTGAACGAGTTGCTATGAAAGAGCGAGCGCGACTGCCCTTCGCTCGAATAACGCACCGCCACGATCTGTTCGCCGTCGGTCGCGCACACCGTCATGTTGAGCGGCTCGTCCACGCCATGCTTGCGCCCGGTTTCCTCGACGAAACCCACCATCCGCTCGAGCGCGGTGGCCGGCGCCAGCTCCAGGCCGAAGGTCAGCGCCAGATAGAACAGCACCTCGGAGTCCGTCGAGCCTTCGATCGACGGGAACAGATCGGGATCGACCGCCATCATCAGATCGCGGCGCACGGTCGGATAATTGCGTACAAGGCCGTTATGCATAAACAGCCAGCGGCCATAGCGGAACGGATGACAGTTGGTTTCCTGCGAAGGCGTGTCGGTCGCCGCGCGGATATGCGCGACGAACAGCGGCGCCCGGATCGCCCGCGCCGCCTCGCGCAGATTGCGGTCGCTCCATGCCGGCTGGATGCAGCGATAGCGATACGGGATGTCGGTGGGAAGGCCGTACCAGCCGATGCCGAAGCCGTCGCCATTGGTGGTGGTCTGGCCGAGCCGCGAATGCAGGCTCTGATCGATCAGGGAGTGTTTGACATTGAACAGCACCGTTTCGAGTTGAAGCGGATTGCCGGTATAAGCGAGCCAGCGACACATGAGTTTCCCTCCTGTCCCGTGAACATCTGACCGGCCCGGCGCGGCGCGCCGTGAGGCTGCGGTCTCGATCTATTTGACCACCGGCTGCAGCGTTGCAATCGGGATCAGGAATTCGGAGAAGCCGGTCAACATGATCTGCACGCCGATGCACAACAGCAGGAACGACGATACGCGCATCGCTACCTTGGTGCCTTCCACGCCCAGATATCTGGCGAAAATCACCGCACGGCTATAGATCAGATAAACCGTGGCGGCCACCGCAAGCGAAATCACCACGGACGCGATGCTCGACAGCACGAACTCCGACAGTTTATGCGTGCGGTTCGCCGTCAGCGCGATCGCGGTGGCGATCGAGCCGGGGCCAGTGGTAAGGGGAATGGTCAGCGGGAAGAACGCCTTCGACATCGCATTGTCCGCGTCCACGCGCTTGACCGCCGGCCCCTCGGCCGGTTGTGTATCGGGCGCATTGAGCATCTGCCAGCCGCCCACCGCCACGGCCAGACCACCGCCGATGCGCAGCGCCTGCATCGAAATCCCGAAGAAATGCAGGATTGGCGTACCGACAAAAAACACCACCAGCAGCACGCACAGCACATTGATGGCGATTTTTTTGGCGAGCGCGTTGCGCTCCTCCGTGGTCAATGAAGCAGTCCGGTCCAGGAAGACGAATGCGATGCCAATTGGGTTGATGATGCTGATCAGCCCGGTAAAGCCAAACAGAATGTCCGAGATCAGACTGTCGACCATATGCGATCCATGTCGGGCAGCGGCGCGGGCGGAGTGATCGCGCACCGGGCGTCGCGCTGCGTTGATGAGGCTGGACGCGATGGCTTCGTCCAGGCGTTGTTCAGGCGTTGTCCACGTTTCGTCCAGATCCGGTTGCCCGGATGACGTGGCCAGATGATATCGCGTCGCGGCATGCGCACCGCAAGATTGCGTCGCGACTCACGGCGCATGCGGCATTGCACCGCAGCAAGCCCGCGTGGAAAGATGCGCGCGCAACTTTCGGAAAGCCTACACTTTTTTGACCCTCTTTACGGGACCAAAGTATCCGGCATACAGTCTTGAGCGAAGCACACTTTCAACTAGACGTACTCACAGGTTCGAGGAGTTGCCCCATGTTGCTTCGTGTACTCGCCGCACTGCCGTTCATCGGCATTCTGGTCGGCGTCGCGTTTGTCAATCGTGTCGAGCCGCTGGTGCTCGGCATGCCGTTCGTGCTGGCCTGGATCGTCATGTGGGTGGTGCTCAGTTCGATCATCATGGCGATCATCTACCGTCTGGACCCGACCAACCGTCAGATCGCCATTGAAGGCGAGGAGGCCCGATCGTGAGCGCACTCGTCATCATTACGGCCATTACGCTATTTGCGCTCTACCTGGGCGTGCGCGCACGGCGCGGGCACGACATGAGTCTTGAACAATGGACGGTGGGCGGCCGCAGCTTCGGCACCGCCTTCGTGTTCCTGCTGATGGCCGGTGAAATCTACACGACCTTCACCTTCCTCGGCGGCAGCGGCTTTGCCTACGGCAAAGGTGCGCCGGTCTACTACATTCTTGCGTACGGCACGCTCGCGTACATCCTCTCGTACTGGATGCTGCCGCCGATCTGGCGTTATGCGAAACAGCACCGCCTCGTATCGCAGCCGCACTTCTTCGCGCGCAAATACGAGAGCCCCGCGCTCGGCACGTTGGTCGCACTGGTCGGCGTGGCCGCGCTGATCCCCTACCTCGTGCTGCAACTGAAGGGGCTTGGCATCATTGTGGCGACCGCCTCGTACGGCGCGATTTCCTCCACGGCGGCCGTGTGGATCGGCGCCTGCGTGGTGACGGCCTATGTGATCGTCTCCGGCGTGCGCGGCTCCGCGTGGAATTCGGTGGTGAAAGATCTGCTGATTCTGGCGATCGTGCTGTTCCTCGGCATCTATCTGCCGCTGCACTACTACGGCGGCTTCAGCGACATGTTCCGCGCGATCGACACCGCCCGCCCCGGCTTCCTGACCTTCCCGGCCAAGGGCTCGAGCGTGATCTGGTTCCAGTCGACGGTGCTGCTGACCGCGCTCGGTTTCTTCATGTGGCCGCATACCTTCGGTTCGGTATTCACCGCGAAGGACGAGCGCATTTTCCGGCGCAATGCGATCGTGCTGCCGCTGTATCAGCTGATCCTGCTGTTCGTGTTCTTCGTCGGCTTTGCGGCGACGCTGAAGGTGCCGGGGCTCAAGGGCGGCGACATCGATCTGTCGCTGTTCCGTTTGTCGTTGCAGACCTTCGACCCGTGGTTCATCGGCGTGATCGGCGCGGCGGGCGTGCTGACCGCACTGGTTCCCGGCTCGATGATCCTGACAGCGGCGTCCACCCTGCTCGCCAACGACGTGTACCGCGGCATGGTGAACCGCAAAGCCCAGGACGCCACGATAGCGAACCTCGCGCGTATTCTCGTGCCGGTGGTGGCGTTGGTGGCCGTGGGCTTCACGCTGCACGGCGGCGAGACGATCGTGGCTTTGCTGCTGATGGGCTATAGCTTTGTGACGCAGCTGTTCCCCGCGGTGATCTGCAGCCTGCTGCCGCACAATCGCGCCACCAAACAGGGGGCGTTCTGCGGGATCCTCGCCGGGGTTGCCGTGGTGACCGTGACCACGACCATGCACCTGAGCGTCGGGCAGATCATGCCGTTCCTGCCGGATGCGCTCAAGGATGTGAATATCGGCTTTCTGGCGCTGGCCGTGAATGTGATCGTGTTTGCTGTCGTCAGCGCAGTGACCCAGCCGCGTCCGGCGGAGCAGACTCACGCTCCTGTGCACTGAACGTAGGTTTGTCCGCGCCGGCGGCCTGGTTGTGTGCCGGCGGCGCGGGCCGCTCCTTCCTGGGTGCTTGTCATACTATTTGTCGCACTATTTGTCGCGCTATTCGCGGGGCCGCACCACGGGGCTGAAGCAATAGGCCACCGCTCCCACTGCGAGCGGCACGACCGTCACTGCGAACAGCAGGGAATAAACGCCGGCGCTCGACAGATTCACCGACTTCGCGACGCCGGCAATCCAGCCGAAGCAGCTGCTGGTCAGCGCCACGCCAAGAAACACCAGACTGTTCAGCAGTCCCAAGCCGATTCCGAGCCGATGCGGCGCGATGATGCCGCGCGCTTGCGACATCACGAGCGGATGGATCGATCCGACCGAGAACAACACGCATATCAATGCGACGCTGACGACCCAGTTGCCCGCCGGGCTTACGGCGAGGATCAGTGCCGCGAGCGCGCCGCCGATCAGCCACAGTAGCGAAATGCGCTTGGGCGCCCAGACGCGTACGGCCAGCGGGATACAGAACGATGCGGCAATCCCGATCACGCTGGTGACGGTCATCGCATTGCCGCGCGCGATGACATCGAAGCCGAAGACGTCGGCGAGATACGGACCGCCCCACGACGTACGAAACGTGCTGCCGACCGACAGCGCGAGACAGGCCGGCATCAGGGTCCAGAAACCGGCAGGCCGTTGCGCGGCCCCCGTGACGTGTTGCGACGCAGCGACGGCTTGTTCATGCGCGGCGGCATCGCGCCGGCGCACGCAGCAGGCGACGGCCAGTGTCGCGCACGACATGGCCAGCGCCGCGGTGACCATGACCGGACGCCAGCCGAAGCTGGCCGTCGCACGACTCAGCGGAAATGCCGCGAGCAGCGCGCCCGCCATGCCGATTGCGCTGGCGGTGGTGATGGCGCGCACGCTGCGCGTGCCGTGGCCTGTTCGCAACACGTGATTGAGCAGGCCCATGAAGATGGGTGCGCAACCAAGTCCGATGCCGGCTTGGGCGACGAGCGCCACCGTGGCGCTGGTGGTGCTCGCCAGCATGCCGGCGCAGACGGTGCCGATGCCCATCAGGATGGCGGTCGGCCCGCGCACGCCATAGCGATCGAACATCATGCCGACCGGCAGTTGCGCTATGGCGAAGACGAAGAAGAACGAACCGGCGAACCAGCCGAACATCTGCGGTGAAAAATGAAAATCGCCGATGAGCTGCGACGAGATGACCGCGATATAGCTGCGGAAAAACTGACTCAATACATAGCTGAAGGTCAGTGCCCACAGGCCGTAATCCCTTGACGGTACAGCGGCTGGAATGCGTGACTGCTGTAGTTCTTGCTGAACGCCTTCGGCCATCTGCGCTGCGCCTTTGAGGATTGGAGCAGCCATGATAGGCGAATCGCGCGATGGTCGGGTTAGTCAGTTTTTTCAACGCCAGGGCGTTTGCTGGAGTATTGTTTAATCGCGCTGGGAGCCTCACAACGTCACTCTTCTACAAGACAGCGTGCTCCTCGTGGGCGGCAAGGTGCTCGCAAGCGCGTGGTTTTTTGCATGCAACGATGCGAAATCAACTTTTCGAGGAATGGAGAAAACGTGAAAACAGTCAATCTTTTGAAGGCGCTCGGCATCGCGCTGTGTGTGGCGACCGCGTCCAGCGCCTATGCTCAGGCGAGCGATGCGATGGCGGGCATGGACATGGGATCATCGGCTCCCAGCGCGAAAACGATCAAGAAGACCGACCGCAAGCTGGGGCTTGACGTGCGGAAGGCTTTATCGAAAGCGCAGGGTTTTGATGTGTCGAACGTGTTTGTGCGGGCGCGAGGCGGCGCGGTGACGTTGACTGGGTCGGTGCCCGAAGGCGGGCAGATTGCGCAGGCGGAGGAAGTGGCGAAGGGCGTTGCCGGGGTGAAGTCGGTGACGAATAAGCTGACGCTCGGCACGCAAGGTGGTGGCGGAGGGGGTTGATTTTTTGCCCTTCGGGTGTTTGCCCTGCGGGGCTTGATGGGTGACGCCTGTGGTTTTTAGGCGTTGCCTGTCTGTCCTGGTATTTGGTTTTTTTGCCTTTGGCGGCGGCACTATTTGGTTCGCCTCTGGCGGTGGCTGTTTCGTTTCTTATTGGTTTATTAGTGTTCCCCCTGTGCGGGGGGGCACCTACTTTTCTTTGCCTGCCGCAAAGAAAAGTAGGCAAAAGAAAGCGGCTCCAACCGCCAATTCTTAAGCGGGTCCCCTGGCTTGGAGGGGATCGTGGCTCCGTAGAGATTGGGCTCCCGCACCCGTCCGCGTGAGTGACAAGGCCGTCATTCCTCCGGCGGCGCTGCGCGCGCCGGGGCGGTACTTCTCAAAACCATCCGGTTGGTGTTTTCAGCGCCTCGCCGAGGCGAAGCCGATGGTCCCCCACCACGCGCAACCGAAGCGCCCGGTTTCTTTGGTGGACCCGTCCGCGACGCACACAGTGCGGAGTGGGAGCGGATGACGGCTGTGTCACAGACACTAATGGACCGAGGTGTGATTCGTTAATCGCACCACAATCCCCTCCAAGCCAGGAGACCCACTTAAGAGTTGGCGGTTGGAGCCGTGGACTTGCCCCTGCATAACCGGACACGTGGTCACGCTTAGGTTGGTGAGTTTGCTTGCTGGCGGAATTCGCGTGGCGAGCGGTATTTCAGGGCGCTGTGCGGATGCAATTCATTGTAGTGGCCGAACGCGATGGCCAGGTTCTGCAGCGCCGTCGTCGCGTCAGGCTTGGGCATCCACGAAACGTAGTCGCGCTTCATCGTTTTGACAAAGCTCTCGGCCATTCCGTTGCTCTGCGGACTTCGGACAGGTGTCGTGATGGGTTTCAGGCCGATTGCCCGCGAGAACGTCAGCGTCTCGTCGGCAATGTAGCAGGAACCGTTGTCGCTAAGCCACTCGATTTCGCTATCGGTTTTTAGCGCTCCATGGAAGCGGCTCTCGACGGCCTGAAGCATCACGTCACGCACCATGTCACCGGTGTAGCCCCCGGTGCTTGCCACCCAGCTCATGGCCTCGCGGTCGCAGCAGTCCAAGGCAAATACGACGCGCAATGGCGAGCCGTCATCGCAACGGAATTCAAAGCCATCCGAGCACCAGCGCGCGTTGCTTCGCTCCACCGCGACCTTGCCCTCGTGCCGGCGCCCTGACTGTGGATGACGAGGTCGGCCCTCCAGCAGCAGGCCGTGCGTGCGCATGACCCGATAAACCCGCTTTGCATTAACGCGAGGTTGAGCCTGCGTCTCCCGGTTTCGTCGCAACAGTGCCCACACACGCCGGTAACCGTAGGTGGGCAAGTCGGTGACCAGTCCTCGAAGCTCGGTGACCAGCGGCATGTCGTCCAGAACCGGCATCCTGCGCTGGTCAACCCACTCAGCGGGGCGCTTCGATTTGACCGCAAGATTAGAGCGCGACACACCCAGGACTTCACAGACCGTCTTCAACGGTCGTCCCCCGGCAGCAATGGTGAGCGCGCAATCAATTTTTTTGCCCGGCCGTACTCCACTGCTTCGCGAAGGATTTCCACCTCCATCGTCTTCTTGCCCAGCAGCCGCTGGAGTTCGCGAATCTGCTTCATCGCTTCGACAAGGTCGGAAGCTGGCACCACCTGTTCTCCGGCACTCACCGCTGAAAGGCTTCCATCCTGATAAAGCTTGCGCCAGGCAAACACCTGGTTCGCATTCACCTGATGGCGACGAGCTACTCCGGAAACGCTCGCCCCGGGTTCGAAGGTCTCGCGCACTATCGCGAGTTTCTCCTCGACAGAGCGGCGCCGGCGCTGTTCCGGCTGGGTCAGAACCTCAATGGGCTCTACATTGGAGTTAGGCTTAAACATAGGCGGAAGACTACCTTAAATTTTAAGCGTTACCTCGTGTCCGGTTTTCGACGGGGCCGTTCCAAGCCGCTTTCTTTTGCCTACTTTTCTTTGCGGCCGGCAAAGAAAAGTAGGTGCCCCCCGCATAGGGGGAACACTAATAGACCAATAAGAAACGAAACAGCCACCGCCAGAGGCGAACCAAATAATGCCGCCGCCAAAGGCAAAAAATCACCTCCTCACCAATCCAATCAAATAACAACAAACCCCTTCTCCAGAATTAAAAAACTCACACTCCACGGCCACGCCAAGCTGCAAACAATCCCCTTCCTGAAGCACATAAACCTGCTTCCCCTCCCGGAAGGTCAGCACCCCGCGGGTGACCCAAATCTGCTGATGCTGAAACACAAACGCATCCGGCGGATAAGGCACCCTCACCCCCGCCGGCAACTCGATCTCGAGTAACTCGAGCACCCCGCCGGTAGGGGGCGAAATCCGTCGCCGTGTATAACCGGTCTCCGGGTCCTGCCAGACCACCTGGTCACCCCGCCGCACTAACCGTTCGCCAGTCTGCTCGGCCAGCGCCAATAGCGTCGACAACGTCAGTCCAAAAGCCCCCGAAAGACGCCCCAGCACGGTCGCGGTCGGACTCGCCTCGCCCCGCTCGATCTTGCTGATCATCGCCTTCGATACGCCCGAACGCTCCGCCAGTTCGCTCAGCGACCAGTTGCGCGCCTCGCGCTCCGTCTTCACGCGCGAAGAAATCGCCTGGGTCAGGTCGGCAGCAGCAGATTCGGACATGGAAAGATCACAGTCGATAAAAGTAAGCGGCCGCGCCAAATTACAACGCCACGCCCCACACGTCAAAGCCGGCCAGCACAAACACGCGACGGTCGGCCCAACAGCCCCCGGAGGACCATTAAAGAAGAAAAACAAAGTCTTGCATAGTGATTTTTCGTCCACTATATTAAACGGACGATCGCGGCACTGCCTTGCTGCCAAGTCCCACCGCAAACGCAAAGCCGCGTTTGAAGCGCCTGCCGCAAGCATCCGTCCACCTCAGCCGGAAGACACCATGCCGAAGGAAATCGTCCTCAACGCTTTTGACATGAACTGCGTCGGCCACATCCAGCAAGGCATGTGGACCCATCCGCGCGATCAGTCCACACGCTACACGGACCTTCAATACTGGATGGATTACGCCCGCACGCTGGAAGCGGGCCTGTTCGACGGCATCTTCTTCGCCGACGTGGCCGGCGTCTACGACGTCTACGGCGGCAACCCCGACGCGGCAATCCGCGGTGCGGTGCAGGTGCCCGTCAACGATCCGACGCTGCTGATCCCGGCCATGGCCGCCGTCACGCAGCATCTGTCGTTCGGTGTCACCTCCAATCTCTCGGTCGAGCAGCCCTATCTGTTCGCGCGGCGCATGTCGACGCTCGATCATCTGACGCGCGGGCGGGTCGGCTGGAACATCGTCACGGGTTATCTGGACAGCGCCTCGCGCGCGATCGGCCTGACCGGCCAGATGGCGCACGACGATCGCTACGACCTCGCCGACGAATACATGGAACTGGTCTACAAGCTGTGGGAATGCAGCTGGGAAGACGGCGCGGTGCTGCGCGACAAAGCACAACGCGTCTACGCGGACGCGTCGAAAGTGCACGTGATCCATCACCACGGCAAGCAGTATCGCGTGGACGCCATGCATCTGAGCGAGCCGTCGCCACAACGCACGCCGGTGCTCTATCAGGCCGGTTCGTCCGCGCGCGGCAAACAGTTCGCGGCGGCGCACGCGGAGTGCGTGTTCGTCAACGGACAGGCAAAACCCGCGGTCAAAGCCATCGTGGACGATATTCGCGCGCATGCGGTCGCGCGCGGCCGTCAGGCGGACGACATCAAGGTGCTGCTCGGGCAAACCATCATCACCGGTCGCACGGAAGGCGAAGCGCAGGAGAAATACGCGGAGTATCAGCGCTATGTGAGTTCGGAGGCCGCGCTCGTGCACGCGGCGGCGTCGCTCGGTATCGACTTCGCGCGCTACGACCTCGACGAGCCGATCGAAACCGGCAAGAGCCAGGCAATCGTTTCGAACGTCGAAGCAATGACGCGCGCTGCCGGTCCGCAATGGACCAAACGCAAGCTGCTTGAACAGATGGTGCTCGGCAGCCGCCAGGCACCGCTCGTCGCATCGGCCGAACGGGTCGCCAATGAACTGATCGCGTGGACCGAAGAAACGGGAGTGGATGGTTTCAACCTGTCACGCACGGTCGCGCCGGAATGCTTCGAAGATTTCATTGAACTGGTGGTGCCGCTTCTGCAGGAACGCGGTGCCTACAAGCGCGCGTATCGCGACGGCACGCTGCGCGAGAAACTGTTCGGTCACGCGCGTCTGCCCGCGAGCCACACGGCGGCGCAATTCCGCTCATCGGCATGCGCGGCGGCGCCTGCTGCCGCGCATGCCGCCGCACCCGCTCCCGATACGCGCTGACGTCGTCATGCATGCGCCCATTTCATGCCGCCCGATCGCGGCACCGCGCGTTTTCCACCGAGGCTCACATGGTTGACAAGCGCACCTTTCGCGATGCGATGGCGGGCCTTGGCGCCGCCGTCAATATCATCACCAGCGACGGCGCAGCGGGTCTCGCCGGCTGCACGGCCTCGGCCGTTTGCGGCGTGACAGACGAGCCGCCCACGCTGCTCGTGTGTATCAATCGCAGCAGCCGCAACAACGCGGCCTTCCGCGCCAACGGCTCGCTTTGCGTCAACGTGCTGAGCGCGGAACAGCAGGCGCTCGCGGCGCACTTCGCCACGGGCTCGCTGCCCATGGCGCAACGTTTCGCCGCCGCGCAATGGGACACGCTCGTCACAGGCGCACCGGTTCTGCACGGCGCGCTTGCGTCGCTCGACTGCGAGATCGAATCGGTGACCGAAGTCGGCACGCATACGGTGTTCTTTTGCGCGGTAAAAGCCGCCCATACGCACGACGGTGGCGATGCGCTGATCTACTTCGGCCGTCACTATCATCGGGTCGGTGCGAGATCCGTGCATGCCACCCACGCTGTGCAAGCCGGCGCGGTCGCTACCGAAAACGCCGCGCAATAACACGCTTTTTTTCTGCGACTACACACGCACGAGGCCGGTCAGCGGCCGCGTCGTCCCTGTCCGGCCGAATAACGACGCCGCCGTGCGCTGAGGATCGAGCCCGAGGCTTTCTCCGGCGACGCCGGCAAGCAACGCATCGAGCGAGGTGGTCGGTTTGAGGTCACGGGCTTCGTAAAGGTCGGCGGCCTTCAAACCGGGCCAGTCGGTCAGCACGCGCCCGCCCGCCACCGCGCCACCGACGACCAGCGCCACCGAACCAGTACCGTGATCGGTACCGCCGGTGCCGTTGGCGGCGGCGGTTCTGCCGAACTCGGTGGCGACCACCACAGTCGTCCTGCTCCACAACGGCCCCATGCCGTCGCGCAATGCCGCGAGCATCGTGTCGAGCGCCTTCAACTGGTTGGCGAGGCGCGGATTCTGCGCGCTGTGCGTGTCCCAGCCGCCGGTTTCGATCATGGCGATGCGCGGGCCGTCGTCGCGTGACAGGAAGCCGGCGGCGAGCTTGCCCAGGCTCGCCGGGTCCTGACGCGCACCGGCGTCGCCCGCCAGCCCACGCGCGGCCATCGCCGACTCCCAGAGCGGGCGCAACTGCGCATCCTGGTCATACAGTTGCGAGACCCGCGTGAGCAGATCGTCGGGCGCCTGCGGCAATGCCGAGGGCGCGTAAGAGGTCACCGCCGCGGTGCCGCGCAGCGCCATCGGCACCGTGGGCGCGAAGGCGATGGCGTTCTCGCGCGTGGCGGGCAGCAACGCGACGAGCCGGTTCAGCCAGCCGTCCTTGACCTGATACGGCGAGGCGCCGCCGGTCTCCAGCACGTTCTGCCCGTCGAAGTGCGAGCGGTCGCGATATGGCGATGCCACCGCGTGGACGAACAACGCCTCGTGGTTCGCGTACATCGCCGCAGTCTGGACCAGCGCGGGATGCAGCGCGAAGGTGCCGTCGAGTTTCGTCGCGGTGGACGGATCGATCGCGAGCGCACCACGCAGTGTTGCGTAGGATGGCTCAGCGTAGGGCACGACGATGTTCAGGCCATCAGCGGCGCCGCGCTGGATCACGAACACGAAGCGGCGATCGGTGGCGACACTCGCGAAAGCGATATGCGGCGCGACCACCATCGCGCCCGCGCCGGCAGCGGCGACGCTCAGAAACTTGCGGCGGGACAGCATGGCATTCATCTCCGTTGAAAATCGGGCGAGACCAGCAACAGCGCAATGGCGGTCGAGGCGCTTTCGGCACGCGATACGGCAGTCGCGGTCGATGCACTGAGCGACCCGGCCAGCAAGCTCTGCCCAAGCGCACGGGCATCGAGCCGGTCGCCGACGCGGGACGCGAAGCGCTGCGCCACTTCGACCCGTCGCACGAGTGCATCGGGCGCGGCCCAGCTCGCGGCGATGTCGTCGTAACCGGCCGGCGAGCCGGGCCGCCACACGGGCTGCCCGAGTTGCGTGAGGATGGGCGCGGTCTGAACATTGCCGAGGACCTGCCAGCCGAGTCCGCGCATCGAGGAAATGGTCCATTCCCACGGCGTCTTGAACTTGACGGCCGTTGGCGCCCACGCCTGCGGCATGTCGAGCAAGGTCCGATAGACGGCCGGCAGATCGCCGCCGCTGCGCTCGAATGCGCTGGCGAGACGCTCGCTCACGTCTGCCGGCGGGTTGTCGGAGACAAAGTGACGTGCGAGCTTGCCGCCAATGTGCTGCGCGGTGGCCGGCGCGTGCGCGAGATCATGCAGGATCGCGAGCGCCTGCTCTTCGCCCGGCTGGTCGTAACGGCGGCCCATGATGGTTCGCGCACCCGGCTCGTGCAGCGCGGTGCGAAACACAAAGCTGCCGGGCGCCGCGCCGGTCGGCTGCTGGCCTGGATTGCCGGCCAGACTCCAGCCGGTCAGCGCGCGGGCGAACTCGGTCACGTCATCCTGGTTGTAGCCGCTGCGCACGCCGAGCGTGTGCAGCTCCATGATTTCGCGCGCCAGATTTTCGTTCAGGCCGCGTTTGCGATCCGGATTGCGCTGGGCCGCACGCAGCGCCGCCACGCTGTCCGGTCCGACCGAGCGCGTCTGGTCGAGAAACAGTTGCATCGCCGGATGACGTTCGACCGCAACCAGCATGTCTTCGAAACGGCCCAGCACGTGTGGACGGATCGCTTCCGCTTCGAACGAGCCGGCGAGCGCCGCGACGCCCGGCTTCTCGGTCGATACGGCAAAGTGATTGGCCCAGAAGTGCACCAGCCGTTCGATAAAAGGCGTGGGCGTGGTAAGTGCGCTCGCTACCCGGGCGTTCACCGACGAACGATAGATATCGAGGATCTCGTTGCGCAGCGCTTTTCTTTCGACTTGCTTAGCAGTTGATTGAGTGGCCTGGGCGTTAATCTGCGCACCGGTTTGTCCACTCGCCTGATTGGCGGCGGAGCCATCGCTCGCGCCCTGTTGCGCCTGCAGGTTTTTCAGGTTCTGCTGGTTCTGCATGCGCTGCTGCACCAGTTCGGTAGACAACGCGACCGAGTCAGGCTGGCTCGCCCAAGCAACGGGCCGCGCCTGATACTGTTCGAATTGCGCAAGCAGCCAGCCCTTCGGATCGGCGGGCGGAGTATCGTCGGCTCGCGCGCCGAGGCCGAAACGGTTAAGCGCAATCGCTGCGGCGTTCACGTTCGTGGATAAGGCCATACCGTCCTCTTCGGCGTTCGATATTTCTTTTTAAACGGCCGTCACACTGAAATCCGTCGCGCCCGTCGCAAATGTTTTTATTCGACCGCCGCTTCGCTCGACGGCTGATTCGCCGGCTTGTTGGCGTTGGCGTTGGCGTTGGCGTTGGCGTTGGCGTTGGCCGGCGGCTCGCGCCACTGCCCGCGCAGCTTCAGGCTGTCGGCGAATTTGACGCGCTCCGTGGGCGAGAGGCTCGCCGCGAAGTCTGCCACGCTGCCTTCCACCTGCGCGCGCAGGCTGCTGTCGGCCGCACGGGTGCGGGCCAGCGCGGCGTCGAGTGCCGCCCGATCGAACTGCGGCGCGGCCAGCAGGCGCAACACTTCGCGGCGCCCTTCCCGGCCCTCGCGAGCAAACTGGCGACCGTCGCGGCGCGCATTCTTCAAGCCGTCGACGAAGGCCGTCTGGCGCTCGGCGGAGAGCGGTTCGGCGGCAAACCGCAACGCGCGCTGCTGGGCCTGCACCTGACCCGTCGCGCCGTGCGCCGTGAACCATTGATAAGCACCCCCGACAATCGCGCCCAGCAAAAACACATTGAGCACGAGCGAGGCGCCCAGCACGAATTTCCACGACCGCCCGTTCATTCGCCGCTCCAGTCAGCGGATGATCCGCCAAAGCTCGAAGTTAAATAAGAGGATTCGGCCACAGGCGCAGGCGCCGTCGTCAATACGAAGAACGACATCGCCAGCGCCCCGGCCACGCCGCCCAGCAGTCCGACACCCGCCACCGCCGCGCCCGACCACCACAGGCGCCGGCGCGGCGCCACGGGCTGCCGCTGCGGCGCGCCCCCGGCGATACGCTGC
This sequence comes from Paraburkholderia fungorum, assembly GCF_046027215.1. Taxonomy (GTDB): domain Bacteria; phylum Pseudomonadota; class Gammaproteobacteria; order Burkholderiales; family Burkholderiaceae; genus Paraburkholderia; species Paraburkholderia fungorum_D. Next base: position 1,396,446 of record NZ_JAQQEN010000002.1, read on the forward strand.
TGTAGCGCGAGGCTCGGCGGTTCGACCGTGTCGGCAGCGAGCCAGGCGTCGAGGCCGGCCGCTTCCGCCAGCACCAGATCGGCCTCTTCGCGATGCAACCCGGCCCACGCCTGGGCCGCCGCGCGATCCTGTTGCGGCCAGCGACGCGGATCGGCGCCGTAGGCCTGCACGATCTGATGGAATCTTTCGGGCGTCATGATTTGTCCTTGCTCAGGCCGCTGCCGGCCAGTTGAGCGCGCAGATTGCGGCGCGCGCGTGCCAGCAGACTTTCCAGCGCATCGACGGTGATGCCCATCAGGGCTGCAGCGTCGATGTTCGACATCTCCTGGTAATAATTGAGTATCAGCGCCTCGCGCTGCCGGGCCGGCAAGGCAGCGAGCGCCGCTCGCACCCGCTGGTTCTCGCCACGCGCTTCGAGCGCGGCGTCGGGCGGCGCGGCGGGATCGGCCTCGTCCGGCAACCCCGCGTGCGGATCTTCGCGACGTCCACGCAAACGGTCGTAACAAAGATTGAGCGCCACCCGGTGCACCCACGTGTCGAACCTCGCCCCGCCCTCTTTCCAGCGCGACGCCTGTTTCCAGATTCGCACGAACACTTCCTGCGCAACGTCCTCCGCTTCCGCGCGGTCTCCCAGCATGCGCGTGGCAAGCGCGAGCAGACGCGGCAGCTTGCGCGCGACAAGCGAGCGGACAGCAGCCGGGTCCTGCTGACCGATCCGCGCCAGCAGTTCCGCGTCGGGATCGCGTTCGCTCAAGACGTGCGCCTCCGCAGCGCGCGCCGGGTGTGTCGCGCGAATCGTCCGAGCCATGCGGACCATGCGGGCCATGCGGTTCGCGCTGCACGCCGAGGGTCATTCACTGGCGGCCACTCCCTGATGCATTTCACGTTTGCTTCGCCTTCACACGCTTCGTTGTACGCGCACCGTTTCCTGTTAAACGCAGTAGCGCGAGAAATCCGTCGCTGCGTGCTGCATGGAAAAAACCGTTGATGCAGACGCGATCCGGATGCAGGAACGCCACTCGCACTTCAGTTCTCCGTTACCAAAACGACAGCAAATGTTATTCATTTGTATGGCGATAGATAGGTTAAGTAATGTTCGCGCCCCGAAATCTTAATCAGCGAATGATTCAATGCGCGCTGTTTCTAGCGGTAAGACCCTCAGCTGCATTTCTAACAATATCCCCAGCGAACCTCCACACGTAGTCCGATGGAAACGCTGAACGGCGAAGTCGAATCTGGAGCCAGTCACATGTTCCGTAGAACCCTTTTACCCATCCCGTTAGCCGCGATGCTTGCGCTCGCTGCCTGCGGCAACAATACGGTAAACCCGACGACGCCGGCACCGGTGGTGTCGGCGCAGGACGCCGTTGCTACCGCCACGCCGATCAAGCACGTGGTGGTGATCTTCGGCGAGAACGTCTCGTTCGACCACTACTTCGGAAGCTACCCGGTAGCGGGCAACCCGGTTGGCGAACCGCAGTTCACGGCGGCTACGGGCACGCCGGTGGTCAACAACCTCGGCAGCAACAATCTGATCAACGCGAATCCGAACGCGCTGCCGGGCTCGCCGAACACAGCGGGCCGCACGGTCGGCCTCGTGACGATTGCGGGCCTCGGTCTGCCGGCAACCGATCTGTTGCCGTTCCGTCTCGACCGCTCGCAAGCGAACACGTCGAGCCAGAACCACGCGTACACGGCGGAACAGCTCGCCTATAACAACGGTGCAATGGACTCGTTCCCGTTGTTCACGGCGGCAGGCTCGACGATTGCCGGCAGCACCGGCGCGTTCGCCACGAAGGGCCAGGTGCTGGGCTACTTCGACGGCAACACCGTCACGGCGATGTGGAATTACGCGCAGAACTTCGCGATGAACCAGAACGCGTACACGGACACCTACGGTCCCTCGACACCGGGCGCGCTTGAAGTGATCTCCGGGCAGAACAACGGCGTGGTGGTGACGGGCGGCACCTCGCCCAACGCGATTCCGGATTCGGCCGGCGGTTTCACGATGATCGGCGACCTCGACCCGACCGGCGACGTGTGCACGATCGCGGCAGGCAGCACGGTGACGGGCACGATGTCGTCGAACAACAAGAACATTGGCGACCTGCTCAATGCGAAGGGCCTCACGTGGGGTGGCTTCATGGGCGGCTTCAACTTGCAGACCACCAACGCCAACGGCACGATCGGCTGCGCGCGCTCGACCTTCTCGCAAGTGCTGAATGCGACCAAGGGCGACTACGTGCAACATCACGCGTGGTTCCAGTACTACGCCACCACCGCTAACCTCGCGCATACGCGTCCTTCGTCGACGGCCGTGATCGGTGCGACCGATCCGCTCGACAACACGGCTACGCCGGTGCACCACCAGTACGACACCGACGACTTCTTCACCGCGGTGAAGGCGGGCAACTATCCGTCGGTGAGCTTCCTGAAGGCGCCGGCCATCAGCGACGGCCATCCGGGCAATTCGGATCCGATCGACGAGCAGGCCTTCGTCACGAAGGTGATCAACTTCCTGCAGCAGCAGCCCGACTGGAAGAACACCGCCGTGATCATTGCCTACGACGATTCGGACGGCTGGTACGACCATCGCTACAAGGCACCGACGAGCTCGTCGTTCGACTCCACCACGGCGCAATCCGCTGGCGGCAAGACGGTGGCCGGCAGCGACGATCTGAGCGGCCCGGGCCAGTGTACGGCTGCGGGTGCGGTTCAGCCGGCGGGCGTGAATGGCGGCGCGGTGAACGGCCGATGCGGCCCGGGTACGCGTACGCCGTTTATCGTGGTGTCGCCGTGGGCGAAGGTCAACTTCGTCGACGATACGCCGATTACCCAGGCGTCCGTGGTCCGCTTCATCGAGGACAACTGGCTCGGTGGCCAACGTCTCGGCAAGGGTTCGTTCGACGCAACCTCGGGCAGCATCATGAACATGTTCAACTTCGCGGGCTCGGGCAACAATCCGCCGCTGTATCTGGATCAGAACCTGGGTACGAAGCTGGCGGCGGCACCGGCTAGCTGATCGGCAACAACGTGCTGAACGCCCCGCTCCCGCGCCTGCCGTTTTGCACACGCCGCACTCGTGCGGAACATTGCGCGAGGCGGTGCGGGAAGCGCTGCGAAAAGCGCGTGAATGCCGACACGGAATGCTGCGCGCAGCATCCCACGTTGTAATCGGACGTCGAGCCAGTGCACACGCGCTGGCTCGATTTGCTTTTTGATCGCATCAGATTGAATCACTCGTCATCAACGCCATGAACCATCCTCCAGACGCCGCCTTGCCATCGCAACTGCCCGCCGGTGGCGAGCCGGGCCCGGTCATCGCCCGCCGCTCGTGGGTACGGCTATTTGCATGGAGCGCGGCTGGCGTCGTGCTCGCGATCCTCGCGTATTGCGCGTACGCACTGGTCTACCCGGAGCGCATGCCGCCCGCGGTGGGCGCGATCGTCGAAGAGATCACCGGCGCGAATCCTCAGCCGGTGCATCTGACGCGTCCGCAAAACGCGCCGCTGAGCGCCGTCGCGCTGCTCGGCAAACAGATTTTCTACGACCGGACCTTGTCGGCTTCGGGTGTGCAGTCGTGCGCGTCGTGTCACTCGGCACAGCATTCGTACGGGCCGGATAACGCATTCCCGGTACAACTCGGCGGCGCGCATATGGCTCAGGCCGGCTACCGGCCGCCGCCCTCGTTGACCTACCTGTACCGGCAAGCGCCGTTCAGCATCGGTCCGGATCAGGGTGATACCGACGTACCGGTGGATATGACGCAACTGGCGTCACAGGCTGCCGGCGTGCAGCGCGCGCAGAAGACCGCGCTGGCCGCGCCCGCCGCCCCGACGATGGTGCCGCAAGGCGGCCTGTTCTGGGACGGCCGCGCGGATACATTGCAGAACCAGGCGATTGGTCCGTTGATGAATCCGGTGGAGATGGCCAATGCCACTGAAGAAGATGTGGCGCGCAAGCTCCGGCAAACCAGATACGTGGACCAGTTCAAGCAGATCTTCGGCCCGGGGATCGTGAACAATCCGAGTCTGCTGATTTCTGAAGCGATGTTCGCCGTGGGGCGGTATCAGATCGAGGATCAGTCATTTCATGCTTTTACCAGCAAGTACGATTACTGGCTCGAAGGCAAAGCGCGGTTGACTCATGCTGAGTTGCATGGGTTGCAGTTATTCAATGACAAGGACAAGGCTAACTGCGCGGGTTGTCATTTGAGTCAGCCGAGTAAGGATGGGTTGCCGCCGGTGTTTACCGATACGCAGTACGAGGCGCTCGGGGTGCCGCGCAATCCGGCGATTCCGGCTAACAAGGATCCGAAGTTCTTCGATATGGGTGTGTGTGGGCCGTTTCGTGATGATCTCGCCAGGCAAACGCAGTACTGCGGGATGTTTCTCACGCCGACCCTGCGGAATGTGGCTGAACGGAAGGTGCTTTTTCATAACGGCGTTTATCACGATCTGAAGCAGGTGATGGATTTTTATAACTTGCGCAATACGGCGCCTGAGAAGATTTATCCGCGCGATGCTAGTGGGAAAGTGCTCAAGTACAACGATCTGCCGGCTCAGTATCGCGGCAATGTGGATGTGGCGGATGCGCCGTTTGATCGGAAGTTTGGGGATCAACCGGCTATGAGTGATCAGGACGTGCAGGATATTATTGCGTTTATGAAGACGTTGAGTGATGGGTTTTCGGCTCACGCGGGTGGGTCTTGAAGGCTGCTGGTTCTTTGCGGTTTTTGGCCTTTCCTTGTTTTGTTATTGGTTTATTAGCGTTGCCCCTGTGCGGGGCGGCACCTACTTTTCTTTGCCGCCGCAAAGAAAAGTAGGCAAAAGAAAGCGGCTTTACACCGCTAGCTTTTAAGTGGTCCCCTGGCTTGGAGGGTGTAGTGGCTCCGTAGAAATTCGGCCTGCGCACCTGCCCACTTGAGTGACAAGGCAGTCATTCCTCCGGCGGCGCTGCGCGCGCCGGGCGGTGCTTCTTGGATCGCTCTGTGTGGGGTGCGGTATCCTTTTGGTTTACCGATCCTTTTCATTTCTCGTCAGATGGCCGAATTTCCTTTCGACGCGGTACTCTTCGACTGCGACGGGGTGCTCGTCGACTCCGAACCCATCACCAATCGCGTGCTGACCGAAATGCTCGGCGAGCTGGGCTGGCATCTGAGCGTCGAAGAAACCATGCGCATTTTTGTCGGCAAGACAGTCATGGACGAAGCGCCGCTCATCGAAGCTCGCACGGGTTTTGTCGTTACGATGGACTGGCTTACGCAGTTTCGCGCGCGTCGCAACAGCGCGCTCGATCGCGAACTGGTGGCAATATCCGGTGCGGCAGACGCAGTGCGCGTACTCCACTCAGCACTCAATGGACGCATCGCGGTCGCGTCGGGCGCAGACCGGATCAAGGTGGAATTGCAACTGGCCAAGGCCGGTATTCTCGATTGCTTCGAAGGACGTATCTTCAGCGGCCATGAAATGCCCCGCAGCAAACCCTATCCCGATGTCTACCTGGCCGCCGCCAACGGCCTGGGCGTGGACCCGAAACGTTGTGCCGTCGTGGAAGATACTGTCACAGGCGCGACCGCTGGCGTCGCCGCCGGCGCCACTGTGTTCGGCTATTGCCCGGTGGAACTCGGTCACAGCAGCGCGACGGCCTTGCACGGCGCTGGTGCGGTTCACGTGCTCCGCAATATGGCTGAGTTGCCCGCGCTCCTCGCGGGATGGCGACCTGACGCGTCTGTCGGCTAGCCGCTGACACCTGCGCGTTGCTAGTTGGTCTGTCTCAATCACCTTTTACGCAAAAAGACGCAACGGGTCGAGCGCAAGCGGGTTTGCCGTGGATGGCATGGTGTGTGCGTTGGTATGTCTGAGCCCAACAGTGTCCGGGTTCGCTATCAATCCAACCTTGCCGGAGATCCATCATGAAAACCCTCGTCCTCAAAGATCTGCCCCGTGTCGATGACCTCGATCGCGCAGCGTCGCGCTCGGTTCGCGGCGGTATTGCCTACGTCACGCGCGAAGCACCCTCGTGCTGCCCCGGCGAGATGAAACCGCCTATCGTCATCCGGGGCGGCTGGCAACCGTGTCCGCCGTTTCACTTCGGCTGCGGGCCGGTCTACACGCCGTACGGCCACCTGCCGTCGCACTCCGAACCGAAGGTGGAGCCGTATTGATCCACGGCCGTGCTCGCGCAAAAAAGTACACGCGCCTGCCCGCTCGATGACGTGACGACGCCTGATCACATCAGCGCCGTCACGCCTCGCTCTCGCTAGTCTGCACTGCCGAGCGGACGCAGCATCTTGCCACGCGTGCTGTCGTCCATCTGCTCTACTGGCTGCTATGCCTGCGCGACGCGCCCATAGGTGTCTTCGAAACGCACAATGTCGTCCTCGCCCAGATAGGCGCCGGATTGCACTTCGATCAACTCCAAGGGGATCTTGCCAGGATTGAGCAGCCGATGTGTGATGCCGAGCGGAATGTACGTCGACTGATTCTCGGTCAGGATGATCTCCTTGTCGCCATTGGTGACGAGTGCGGTGCCCTTCACGACAATCCAGTGCTCCGCGCGATGATGGTGCATCTGCAAGCTCAGTTGCGCGCCCGGACTAACGACAATGCGCTTGACCTGGAACCGGTCGCCGCTGTCGATGCCTTCATACGATCCCCATGGCCGCACCACGCGGCGGTGCGTCACCGACTCGTGACGTCCCATGGCATTCAGTTGCGCGACGATCTTCTTGACGTCCTGCGCCTGGTCGCGGTGCGCAACCAGCACGGCATCCGCTGTCTCGACGATAACGACGTTGTCCAGACCAATCGCGGCGACCAGCCGGTGTTCAGCGCGGATATACGAATTGGTCACGGTATCGGTGAGCACGTCGCCGAATAGCGCATTGTCCTGCGTATCGCGCTAGAAGCGATACGACACGCCGACTTGCACCAGGGGATACCAGCGGTAGGGCGACACCTTGGACTTCAGTTCATTGAGTCCTTCGCTTGCGATTTGCTGACTCATCGCTGGACCGGCCCTCTGGATCAGTGTCGGCGAGAGCGTGTAGGAAACCTTGGGGATGCCATAGGCGACACCTAGGTCTGCGAAAAACCCGAAGCCTTTCGTCTGCGGATGATGTCCATAGCCGATGCCAAAATAAGGCATCACGGACGGATAACGGGCTTCGGCGACGGCGTACTCGCCGGGAAACGCCGGATACTGCTTCCCCTCGAACAGATACGTGCCATTGGTCGGAACCGAGGTCCCCGTCAGATGATCGTCGCTGAAGCGCACGCCGGCCGTTATGCGGAAGCCGCTGGTGTGAAGCGGAAACAGATCGAGGTACAAGCCGCCTTGCCGGAGATCGAGGTCGTCCTTATATCTGATCCCCGAGACGGTGAAATCGTGGTGAAGGCTGATCGCGTTGAAGTCCGCATGCAGACCGACGATCTGCGTGACGGTAATCGCTCCGCCTATACCCGGTCCTTGTGTGCCGCCCTGGACGAATATCTCCTGGGCGTCGGCGTACGTCATAGTTACCCAAACGACGGCTGACAGCATGCACCAACGGTTCAGTGTTTCCATGACCTCGTCTCCGAGAGGAAAGCGATAGCCGTAGGCACGCGCGAGCTTCGCCGCGGCCTCTCCTGATTACGAAGCAGACTATGGGCAGTCGAGTAATGCGTCCGTGCGGCAACATACGAGAAACGAAACGATCAAGCTTTACGTGATGGCCGCTGCGGAAGTGGCGTCTTCCGGCTCGTCAGCCATGCTGCTTATACGTTGAACAGGCCCACGGTAAGACTTGTGTCCGGCACGTGGCATGGGCGACCGTATGCTGTCTCTGATAGAACCGTGGAGAAGGCCTGACGCTGGACAGCGTTCGCAAGCAACTGGCAGCTGTATATTCGATTGATATGGACTGATCCGGCTCAAGAAAACGTTTGCGTCAGCGTTCGAGCAGCTAACGCGAATTCATGAAACGCATCGCGAGCGTGAGGGTAGTCTTCGCGCGTCTCCCGTGACTGCGGCGCACGCGCTCGTACGAACGGTCGCCACCACTTACCCGCTGACTACGTGTGCCAGATAATCGACGCGTCTGTCACGACGGCCAACTGCCTGGCGAAAGCCATACCCGTTTATCAGGATGCGACTTCCAGGCTTTTAATGAGTTCGTCATCGGATGCTGTGGCGAAACGCTCCGCAGAATCATTCCCTGGCAGTTCAGGGAACACGTCTAGTCGTTGCCAGTCCGACGCCGATATCCCCAAGACGCTCCAGCAGCTTTCTATCTGCGCGATCCCCAGTATTCCCCACGGATGAGTCGGGAGGGGCGAAAGATCAACGCGTTTACCGTCTTTTCCAGCTCTCCGATCCCGGTCTCGATGCTGTCAACATTCGTCTCCTTCTACCTTCTGAAGCACTGAATGTCTCTCGTCAACTCCGCGTGAAACGGTCGCCACTATTTCCGCGCAAACGTTAGCGTTCTCACGCTCGACAGGTCGATACGTTCCCGTCTAACCTGAAACTTTTAACGGCGGAATCCAGTTATTGTTTCATAGGGAGAATTACCTAGTCCCACAATGCTTCGGTGCTGGGTGTTGCAGTAATTCCATTTACAATTTTGCGCAGACCGCGCAAGCGATTGGCGTGTCGGTCGGCTGGGCTTGTCAGTTGCGCTGGCGCTTCATCCTGGCGGGCGGGCCGCCTGATGTCGACCGCCCAGGCCAGGCGGTCGCCGCCGGGAGAATATGACGCGAGAAGAAGAGGTGGCCTTTCTTGCGCCCTTCTTCGAGAGGGCCAGCGTGGGCGGCGTCCTGGTGGTCGGCGAGATCGAGCAGGCGCTGGACGAGCGACTGGGGCGCAAAGTTGCCTTGGCTTCCGCCTACAACCTGCTACACCGTCATGGCTGGCGCAAGCTGGCACCCCACAAGCGACGCCCCCGGGCCGATGTGGCCACCCAGGATGCCCGGGGGAAAAACTTCCTGACGTCATCCGCGAAATCTACCGCGCGTGGCCGGACCAGGGGGCGATCCGCCTGATGCTTCAGGACGCAGCGCGCTTCGGTCGCATCTCCGACACGCGGCGTTGCTGGTACCCCAAACCCGTTCGCCCACTGTGTCAGACGATGGTGACGCAGGAGTACACGTACGCTTATGCCGCCGTCTGCATGATCGATGGCGCGCTCGACTCGCTGATACGCACGTGTACCGATCGACTCGCTAAACGCAAGCTCGCTGCGGCAGGCTGAAACAGCATGGGCGACCCAAAGAATGCGAACGGGAAAGCTCGGAAGCGGTCATCAAAACGACGCTAGCGTGTGCTTACCGGTCGGTCAATCTCATGGTTATGCTTTTGCCACGCATCTTAATCAGCCGATGTTTCAATGCGCCCTGTTTCTAGCGGTAACGCACTCAGCTGTATTTCTAACAATATCCCCAGCGAACATCCACACGTGCATCACTGGAAACGCTGAGCGGTGAAGTTGAATCTGGAGCCAGTCACATGTTCCGTAGAACCCTCTCACCCATCCCGTTTGCCGCGATGTTTGCGCTCGCAGCATACAGCAGCAATAGCGTGAACTCGCCGGCCTCGACGCCGACCGTTGCAGTGTCGGCGCAGGATGCTGTCACGACGACCACGCCAATCAAACAGGTGATGGTGATTTTCGGCGAGAACGTCTCGTTCGACCATATACATCAGCGACCTTTCGACGGACAGCGCGCAGGCGAGCTTTCATCGAGATCCTAGACAAGCCCCGGTAAAACGCTGGGAAGCTCTCAAGGATATCGACAAACGAGCGTTCATGCGGAGCGCGTTTGAGCGCCCACTCGCCAAGCTTGCTGGGTCGGCCGATGCCAAGTACGCAATAATCTGTTTCGCCCGCAAATTCGAGCAGCTGGGCACATATCGTTCGCCAAGCGATGATGTGATTTGCGAAGTCGCTCATCGGAAGTGGCTCGACGGGCAGCGCGGTAGGCCGAAAAACCTTGATGCGCGCATCGTCAGTGCGCTCCATCGTCACGTTTTTTGGGCGAACGCGCTTCAAATCTGCGATGGTCGGAAGACGCGTGAGATTAGGGTCGACCCATAGGACCGAGTCGAACCTGTCGTCGGCGAATGCCGCGGCCATGAAGTGCGGGCGCTGCGCATAGCTTGCATAGGTCACCGACGAAAAGTAAATCAGGCGACGGCCCTGCGGCGCGACGTCACTGCTGCTGTCCATATCCACGTATGAGTTCATGCCGGCTGGCCGCTCGATGCAAGCTTGGAGAAGCCAGCGGCAACCGCCCCGCCTCCGCTCAGCGCATCTTCAAGTATCGCAACAATTCGTCGAGCGGCCAGGCCGTCGCCATAAGGAGATGCGCCTCGCGCCATCGCGCTGTAAGCAGCCGGATCGGTCAGCAAACGCTGAACTTTGTCGATAATGCGACCGGTATCGGTGCCGACGAGATCCGCCACGCCGAAAGACACTGCCTCGGGCCGCTCGGTTTCCTCACGCAGCACAAGAACAGGTTTGCCGAGCGCCGGCGCCTCTTCCTGCACGCCACCCGAATCGCTCAAGATGATATGCGCTGCTTCCATGGCCGCGATGAACGACAGATAGTCCAGCGGTGCACATAGATCGACTCGCGGGTGGTCGCCAAGCAGTTCGCGCACGACGGATGATACGTTCGGATTAGGATGGACCGGGAACAGTACATCGAGCGTCGGGTTGCGTTCCAGCAATTCCAAGACGGCAGCGCAGATGCGCTTGAGCGGCTCGCCGAAGTTTTCTCGGCGATGCGTGGTGACCAGAATCATCTGGCGTCCGTCAGCCCCCCCGCCCGCCCGCGGCACCTTGTTTGTGTGCTGGCGGGCGGCGAACAAAGCGTCGATCACGGTATTGCCGGTTATGAACACGGCGTCAACAGGCACGCCCTCATCCAAGAGATTCTGCGCTGACGACTGGGTGGGGGCGAAATGCCAGTCGGCCAGACGTCCCGTGACAACGCGATTCATTTCCTCAGGAAATGGATTGCGCATGTCGTTGGTCCTCAGCCCCGCCTCGACGTGACCTACCGGAATGTTGTTGTAGAAGGAAACCAACGATGCCGCAAGAACGCTGGTCGTGTCGCCCTGGACAACCATCGCACTCGGTGCAATTTTCTTTACGACGTCATCGAGCGATGTGATCAAGCGAGACGTAAGGCCGGCGAGCGTCTGGTTCGGACGCATCAGATCCAAGTCGTAGTTCGGCTTGATATCGAATATTTGCAGAACCTGATCAAGCATTTCCCGGTGCTGCGCCGTTGCAATAACGACAGGTTCAAGGTGTGGAGATTCGTTAAGGGCGCGTACCAGTGGCGCCATTTTGATTGCCTCAGGACGGGTGCCAAACACCACTGCAACTTTCTTCTTCATCATGCCCTTTTAGCCAACAATTACTTACCAAAAATATCCAATGACATTTTAGGGCATAGTCATTACAGCGGGTTTTCTAGCGGCTAGGTTAGCCGCTTTTAGCTCCACGCCTGCTCGGCAGCAATTCAAGTAGGCAATCAGGCGACGGCGTGTCGTTCGCCACGCAGAGGACGCCAGCGTCCGCGCCGCTATCGAGCCGAAGCCGCGCAGCTGACTTCGGTGAATTCAGTCACTGTGTCCATGATTCCTTTGTGGACACAGTCACATTTGTGCCCCCGGAAAGCATGGCGTCGCCTTCATCAGGCGTCTATACGGTCAGGGTCGGACGGTTACGCCGGAGAAGGGATTGTGGCTTTATCTCGCTCGATCCGGCGATCGGTGCCGAGTGCTCGTTCCTTGAATGGGCGCCGAGGGGCGACTCATCTACGGCATGCAACTGAAACAGGTATGTGAAGAGGTGTCCGGAGGTACAGGGACAAATCCACCATGACACTCATCGCCACCTTCCTCGCCGCGCATCTAACGGCTATCATCCCGTGGCTCGTCGGCATAGCGGGAGTACTCTCCGATGTATTCCGCCATCAGCAGGCCAAGACGGCGACCGACAAGGCCGCTGGGACCGTAGCGAAGGCTCAGGCCTCGGTGGCCTTAGCTAATGCTGCAGCGGCGCTCGCCGGCTACGCGCATGATTGCCCGCCGCTGCCCCCGTCACACGCCATCGAAATGACGTGCTCATGGCTGACGCAGATGACGGCCTCGATCGCGGGCACACCCGAAATCAGGCGCGAGATCATCAGCGACGCGATCGCGCACCATAGAGAATTGCCCAAAGGAGACGAAATGAGTGCGTTACTCAACTGGTTCGCCGCAGTGCGCTGGCGCATGTCGCTATCGCATTGCCTGGAAGGACTACTGATTCAGATCCCGCTCGGACTGTTGTTCGACTTTCGAATCGGCGCGCTCAGCGTAGTCGTCTGGTATTGGTCGCGCAAGAAGCTCGAGATGGAGCTCGAAACCTTGCAACCCGAGGAGTCGCTCGCTTTTGCCTCACACGCCTATACTTGGGCGATCGGCTGGTTTCCGTGGCAATGGGACGTCTACAAGATGTTGGACGTCGCGCTGCCGACGGTTTCATCGAGCCTCATTGCACTCGCCGCGCTCGCTTATCGTGGGCCGCTTTCACCCTGTTGATGGCCCTCGCGGCATTTAGGAGCGTTCACGCAGCCGCTAATCGGTCCGCAAAGGCGCGCCGCGCGTGGGCCACACAGCCGAAGCGCATCGCGCCATGCGGCGGAAGCTTACCGGAACTGGACACGCGCCACAGCGGCACGTGCTTCAGCGCTTCACGCACGGAACGTAGCGCATTCGCACCGATTCGAGTTCCGCAGGCAGACGCAGCGAGCGCGGCTTGCGACGAGGCAAATCGACGAAACCAAGCCGCCGATACAACGCCGCCGCGCGCGTGTTGCTCACGAGCACGTCGAGCACGATTTCGCGTTCGTGCGTTTCGAGACCACGTTGACGCGCGACGTCGCCGCGCAACGCGTGGTCGAATAGCGCGCTGAAAAAACCCGTGCCGCGTGCGTCTTCGCGCGTGGCGCAATGCGCGATGAGCGTCTGCGTGCGCTTCGGCTTCGGCAACTCGGTTTCGAGCGTGAGACCGCGCAACAGCATCGGCACCGTGCGCGCGATGCCAAAGTAGCAGAGCAACGTCCAAGCGATATGTGGATCGTCGACGAGAAGGCGGCGGCCATCGTGCGCCGCGAGCACAGCAACGACCTCACCGCGCGCATCGACGGCAACTTCATGCCGACGCCACGAAAAACGCCCGCCCGAAAGCGCGAACGCGTGCTCGAGAAACGCAATGCATTGCGCCGCAGGAACGCCGAGAAAGAACTCGAACTCGTGCTCGCCCGATGCGAACACGAGCGGCGCGCAAGCGACCGCGTCGCTTGCGCGCGCGGGACGGATCGTGAGATTCGTTGACATATGCGATTTCCTTGTCTACGCGCGCCGATGCGCGCGTCGGTCCCGCCACGACCAATACAACACCATGCTGAAGCCGACACACACGGTGACATTCAGCGGAATCAAAAAGTAATTCCCGCGTCGCAACGCCACGCAAACCGCCGCCGCCGAATAGAGAAACGTGAAAATCTCACCGGCAAGCAATACGGAATTGATACGCGGCACAATCGCGCGATAGCCGTGCTTGCCCTTCGGCGTGCGATGAAAATCGTCGTACACGCCGAATAGCACGCCCACTCCGCCGGCGAAGTAATACCAGGCCATCGGCAAAAACATCGCGATATAGCGGTAGGTATCCCACAGGTCTTTCAAAACGTTCGGCTTGCCGTCGAATCGCGCGCCCCGGCGCGCGCCGAATGCGTTTTCCAGCCCCCAGAGCGCGACGAGACCGAAGAACGCGAGCGCGCCCCAGCGCATGCCCGCGCCTTCGAAATGCACAAGGTAAGTGAGCGGCAAGCTCAGCAATATCAGTACATAAATCGATGCAAGCAGCACCGACGAAAACATCACGGACATCGCGTGCATGCGTTTTATCAGCGGCATGCGTTGCGAGAGCATCTGCTTGAAATGCTTGAAACCGCTGTGAATGAGCCCGCGTCCCCAGCGCTCGCGCTGAATACGATAGGCGCTGATAGTTTCCGGCAGCACCGACATCGACACCACGTCACGCAAATAAGCGTATTTCCATTCACCGAATTGCGCGCGGTAGCCGAGATCGACGTCTTCGGTCACCGTCGACGCATTCCATCCGCCCAGCGCATCTACACACACTTTGCGCCAGACGCACGAGCTGCCGCTGAGCGACGCCATGTCGCCGTCTTCGCTTAACCCGACCGTCACATATTGCTGATGGCCCATCTCCATCGCCTGGAAACGCGTGAGAAAGGACACGTCACGATTCTCGTAACCGATGCCCGTTTGCAGAAAACCGAGCTTTGGGTCATTGAAACACGGAATCGTTTTGAGCAGAAAGTCGGCGGGCGGCACGAAATCGGCGTCGAAGATCGCGAAGAATTCGCCGCGCGATTGCTGAATGCCGTTGACCAGATTGCCCGCTTTATAGCCCTTGCGATTGGGGCGCTTGACGAGACGAATATCAACGCCCAGTGCCGCGTGCTGCGCCACGCGCACGCGCGCGAGTTCCGTGGTGCCATCCGACGAATCGTCGAGTACCAGAATTTCGAGCAATTCGCCCGGATAACGCAGACGGCACGCCGCATCGATCAGCCGCTCCACCACTTCCGATTCGTTGAAGATCGGGAGCAGCACGCTCACCGACGGCCACCGGGCCGTTTCAGTTTCAGCGTCGGCCGTCGAATGCGCGAGTTCGGTCAATTTGCGCCGCTCAACCTTTCGCGAAATCAGGAAGACCCGCAGTTCGAGCAGAACGTACAACGCGAAATAGACGACGACGGCAAGAAATATCGCCTGGCAAAACCAGGAAAGCAACACAAGCATCGTGATCAGTTCCTCAAAGCTTCACGACGGCGCAGATTTCCTCTAACCGATGTGCCCAGGTGTGATGCTCCTGCACGTATTTCGCGCCGGCTTCGGCGCGATCGAGATCTTCCTGCGAAGGGCCGTGACGCAGACGTCCAAACAGATCGCGCGTCTCCTCATAGGTATTCACGACGTGGCAGAAATCGCGGAAATGACGGTCGACGGCGCGGCTCGGGTTCGTCACCGCAATGCCGCCGCACGCGATGATTTCGAGCAGACGGCGCGAGAACATCGTTTGCGAGCTCGTGACCGAATTCACGTTGATCGACGCCGCGTGCGATTTGTAGACGTTCGCTGTTTCGCGATGCGCGACCTTACCGTGCAGCCGCATCTGGCTCGTCTTCGGAAAGCGGAACTCGAGATGGCGCGACAGCCGGTCGTGATTGCGGTCGAACACATTGAGCGGCATGGCGTTGTGCTCGCAGATCTCGAACACCATGTCGAGAAAACGGCGCCGCTCGTTGAGGATGCGGCGGTAGTAGCTGCCCGTGAAACAGGCTTCGTTGCGCGTGAAATTGAAACCCGTGAAGCTGTGAAAAGCTGGTTGAAATGGCATGATCAGCGTATTCACGGGCACGTGCGCAGGTACCTGTTGACGGTAGCGTTCCAGGCACTCTTCATCGGTCGTGAAGACGTAATCGAACGCCTTTGCCACGTCGATGAACGTGTCGAAGAAAGGTCCGTCGTCCTTGTTCCAGAACACCGTGGGAACGCCCGCTTTTCTCGCGAAATCGACCAGCCGGAAAATCGCCGTGGGTTTTGTGAGGCGCAGCATTTTCGGCTGCTTCGCCAGTTCGTAGCGCCAGCTGCCGTCCACGCCGTGAAAAGCCGACTCGACCAGCACGAGATCCGGCTTCCAATGGCTGATCACATTCCGGTAATTGCCGGGCGTCATTATGCGAACACGGCACTCCGCGGACAGACAATCAGCGGTGAAATAGTCCGTCACCAGCGCGATTTTCAGTCGGCCGAAGCGCCCCGTGCGCTCGATATCCTCGGGGACCTTTGGGTAATCGTAGACGATTGAACCCAGTTTTCTAATAATCCTGCCGACCATTCCCCTTACCCCGCACTTTTCGGTAGTGCCTTGATGACAAAGTCGCGCCACGATCGCTGCGTGGTCGCGTATTCTTTTGCCCGTTCGCCCAGCGCGGCAAGTGCCGCGCGATCACTCATTGCCGTCTCAATCACGCGCGCAAGATCGGTCGCATCGCCGGCATTGAAAAACCAGCCTGCGGGACGCCCACCCATTTCGTCGCGAAACACGGGCAGATCCGGCACGATGACCGGCTTGCCCATTGCCATCGCTTCGACGAGTTTGATCGGTGGCACGATTTCGCAGACCTTGAAAGGCTTGCGCGGAATACAGACCAGCGCACAGCGGCTCAACGTTTCTTGCGCCTTTTGCGGCGCCATGCGACCCAGAAAGCGGATCTGTTCCGACAAGCCGAGCCTCTGCACCTGCGATTCGAGCGACAACCGCGCTTCACCATCACCGATGAGGCTCACCGAAATCCTCGCGCCGCGTGCGCGCAGTTGCGCCACGGCATCGATCAGCGTGTCGAGTCCCTCATAGACCATCAACGAGCCCGCATAGCCGATTGTGTCGTTCTCAATTTCATGCGACGCTAGCGAGACGAAGCGCTCAGGGTCGACGCAGTTGGGCAGCAGGAACATGCGCTCTTTGTCGATGCCCCAGCGCGCACGCGCGAAACGCCCCAACTGCTCTGAAATGACGAACACGCGATCTGCGTGGCGCGCGACGAGCCCTTCGAGTTCGAGGCCTTGCCTGAAGCCTTGGCGTCCCTCGTAGTGCGGCGTGCGCGAAATACGCGTGAGTTCCCACAGCCCGCGCATTTCATACTGGAACGGAATGCCCAATTGCCGCGCGGCCAACAATGCCGGCAAAGCGTTGACATGGTTCGACGCTGCGTGAATGACCGACACGCGATACTGTTTTGCCCAGCGGGCGACCACACGCGCTGCCTGCATGGCGTACAGCAACACTGGCCGATTGTTGGCCGGCCCCTCCGCGTGCAGATAACGCACGTCGCCAACCTGCGTTTCCCCGCTTACTGCGTCGTGCAGGCGATCGAATCGATCGAATGGGTAACCCGGCCGGGTCAATGCATGCACCCGCCCGCCGGCCGATGTCATCGCGCGAATGACTTCGTGCGTGCGCGTCGTGTAGCCGCTCGCGTGATACGGCAACGCGCTCGCCGCGACGTACAACAGGCCTCCGTGGCCATTGTCCAATGTCGCGACAGATGCATGCTGGTTCACCTTGCGCTCAAGCGTGCGGACCGTCAGCCATCGACTCAAACCCAAATACGGCTCGGTGACAAGCGTCAGCAGAGATTCGAATGTGCCGCTCATGCCCGCGCGGCCCCCTGCGGCTTGAGCTCCGCGCCCGCGAGGTTGACTGTTTGCGACATCTTGATCTTGCCCCGTGCGTGCAGATCGAGAAATTCGGCTGTCGTGATCACGTCGTAGTCTTTAGTCAGGCGACGCAGCAGCTTGCGATAACCCTCGACGCGCTGATCGTCGCGATAAGTCGCGTGACCCTTTTCGTCCCAATACAGCAGGGACCAGGAATGCAGCAGGAAAATCGAAAACGTCGGGCTGCCGCTGAACGCATCGAGCAGCAATTTTCCCCACCACGGACGGAAGCGGAAATACGGCGACTCCGGATACGTGAGACGCGCCCACCATTCCTCCTTACCGACTTTGGGCAGGACTCTCTTTTCCGTCATCGGCACTTCGAGTACACCGTTGGACCAGGCGTACGGAAGATTGGTCGGCTCACTGAATATAGCCTGTTTCGCGTGCAGGGCGCACATCGAATTGTTGAACGACACGGGCACGCCAACGGATGCGAGCGCGCGAATCGTCGAAGCATTCCAGCGGAACGAACCGGCGCGATGTCCAAGTATGGGCTTGCCGGTTTCTGCGGAAATCAGGCCACCGAAATGCCTGATGACGAATTCGGCACGCGCGTCGTCGACATATCGATTCATGTACTGCGGCCGGCGAGGTAGTCGATGCTCAGCCCAGAACGAATCGGGCAAGTACTCGGGATGCGTGTGCAATTGAACGTCCTGCCCCACGGAATCGAGCCAACGCACGACCTCGCGCGTTTCGTCGAGATACGACCACGCACCGCATTGATCGACGAAGAATATGTGTTTGACGCCGAACTCATTGCCGATTTCTGCCATTTCACGGATTCCGGCCGTTCCGCGCTCGTGCACGCCCCACATCAGCCGTTTGACGTGATCGTGCGGCGCGCGCTTGGGCAGCGCCTCCGTATCCACCGTTAACATGGCATAGCGATTCTTTTCCATTATTCTCAACTTAATTTCAGCAATGCATTCCACTCCGGCTCGCTGGCCAGTCCCGCGCTCAACGGCATGATGCATGCATCGCGATAACGCCACGCAAGGTACGCCTGCTTTCGCTGTTGCAGGGACGGCCCCTCTCCGCTTAAATTCGGGAGATATTCCACTAGCCAACCTAGCCGGGAATAAAAGGCGAAATCGGAAATGTCGGTCACCAGGACCGGCGCCAAATGACTGACGCCTTGCAGCCTCGGCGAAAAGCCCTCGCACGCAATGCGCACGTGATGACGATCTGCACCGAGCGCCCAGATCATCACAGTCCTTACATCAGCCGAAACAGGCCTGTGCTTGAGGGTAGACAGCCACGGATATGGCGTGACCTGCGGTGACATCACGCCCGCCGAAGCCAGTAGACGCCGAAAAGCCCGCCACCCCTGCTCTTTCGGCGACAGCGGCTGCTTTTCAGCGAGCAGATCGTAGCGCATGAGCAATGCCCATTCGGGTTGGGCCGCGAGCGAATTCAACTGACGTCGCAGCACTTTGGCTTCGGTTATCACGCTCACTGCACGTGCTCCTTGCTTGCCGCCAAAGCCAGTATCGCTTCCGCCGCGAGCGAGGCGCCATTCATGGGAATCGAAGCACGCATACCACGCGGTGCGTCAAGCATGCCGAGTAGTTCACCAACCGCCATCTCACGTTCCTCATTTGTTTCACACGCGGAAACGACGGCCGGCACGACGTCAGCGACCATGTGTGCGCGGCGAACCTGATCGTCGGCGAGTCCGGCATTCGGCACGAGCAGCGCCGGAATTCCTGCCTGCACCAGCTCGCAACACGTGTTGTAGCCTGCTGCGCCCACGAAAGCATCGAAGGCGCGCAGATAGCGCGCCAATGGATACACGGTGAGAGGTATGACTCCGGCCGGCAATTCAACGTCACGTACCGAAATGGGGGGACGCACCCACACAACCTTGAAACCCGCCGCTTCGAAGATTCGGATTAAGCCGTGCCCGATTTCGGCAACATCCTTGAGGTTACCTGGGCCGAGCGCCAACAACACGAAGCGGCCGTTCTGCGCGAGACCTAGTGCCTCGCGTGCCGCGGCGCGGTCGAGCGGTTCTTCGTCTTCGAGCACGCAGACAGGCGGTACGAGCAAACGCGTTCCGCCACCTTCGAGCACAGTTTCGCTTTCGCTTGCGCCCAGTTCGCCGGGCTGAACGACGAGATCGAATACAGACTCGTCCACCGGCACCGCCTTGGCATCCGCTTTCAACAGACCGCGGTTGGACCACACGAGCGCAGGCGACCCGTACGCTTCGCACGCCGCAAGAAAACCCTGAAATGGCCAGGTGCCGTCGAACACGATCACGTCGGGGCGTACGCGCTCGAGCACCATGCCGAAGCGCACTGCCAGCTCGCTATTCCATGCGAACGTCGAACTCGTCGACCAATAAGGCGAAACGAAATAATCCGCCTCGAAACCCATCTCTTCGATGAGTTCGATCGCAGAAGCCAATGAGAAGAAAAACAGTCGAGCACGACCGCGCAAGCGCCGTGCATATGAAAGACAACGATTCAAATGACCCATGCCCGAGCCATTCACGTTGAAGAACAAAATGCTCGGAAGCTGCGGATCGATCCAATCCTTGTGGACTTGTTTCGGATCGTTCATGCGTCACCGCCGAACAGATCAGGCACGAGCACATATTGACCGCTACGTCCGCCAGATCGGTTGTCATGCGATATTTTGTGCAGCAAACCCACGGGCCCGCGAGTTCGATCAACTGGGGAAATTACGGTAATCATTGAGCCGGCTCCGACAATTCGCGTCGCGCAGGCCCGTTGAAGCGAAACCCAAGATTCGTTAGAACACGCCGGTAACCCTTGTCCATGTTCGCATCCGACGCTTCTCGGCCACCAGGAGCACTCGAACGCAACGACTTTTCGAGTGGATGCTGAGTGATCGTGAGCGCAAGCCCTCCGCGCATCAAGCCATCAGCGTTGCACACCGATGAGAGCGCAATTGGCTTCAACGCCGTCACTGCCGCCGGTTGCAAATCGGGCGCATAGCTGAACGTTGCTGAGCCACCGCCGTCAAGGTTAATCGCGTCGGAAACACCGCATGCGCGCATCAAGCTCGCCAGCCCTTTGAGAGACAGCCCCTTCGAATCGGTCTGGCGTCCTTCGATCATCACCACGATGAGCCGTCCCGTTTCCTTCTGGACGCCCACGGCCATCCGTGGTGCAAGATCCAGCGTTGGGTTTTCGCGGTCACCATCAACGAGCAACTCCCGGTGCACCACGCTTCCATCTTTATCGCGAACCCAATCGCCTGATACGATGACATTGAAGCGGTCAGCATCGAAATTGTCAGCGTAGGAGATTTCAGATGCACCGTTCGTCGTCAGTCCCAGTATGGCGGGCGCATGACCGCTCAACTTCGGCAAACTGCGCTGAAAGCTATTCGCCTTATACGGATATGGCGGCAACTGACAATCCGGCACATCGTGTGCGGGCATCCAGAAGAATCCCGCGTTGATTGCGAGAAGCATGCGATGCTTCATCTGCCAGGCTACGGTCGATTCGCGATGAAGCGGCGCAACTCGACTACATTGGGTCCCATCCGGTTCGGTCGCCGCTGGCACCAGGTCGCGCGCTAATTCGACGATGGCGATGTACCCCTTTACCGGTGCAGGCGAGCCGCCCGTGTCATAGGTACCTTCTAGGGTGCCTATGCCGAGACCGCCTGCAACTGACACTGCCGGCAGCAATGCGCAGGATGCCGCTACAACCCATCTTTTACTTGGCATAACCGCGAATATCTCCATATCAATAACGCCAATCCCAAACCCTACTCGGGGCGTCGGCCAACGACATCACCGCCAATAACGAGCGGTCTTTCTGTGAATTTCTAACTCAAGACACCAAGACAACGATCGTTAGTAAGCGTCCCGACCAGCGAACGCCAAATAGATATCCAAGGACCCTCGCCACGTCGCACCAGAACTTCGATGAGATCACCGAACTCTGCATCGAGGAAGTGCCGACCCGCAATGCCGGCAGATATCTTCGCGACTTTAAGGCGATGAGCGTTCATCTCAAACAGTGCAGACCTTCATGCGGAGACTATGCGTGGCCATCGGCATCGACAAACGTCATATCGATACGCGGAAAATCAGAGGGCAAGTTGTCCTCGTCGCCAGTGATCGAAACAGAAATGGGCTCAGCCCCGCGTCGGACGCTCTTCCCAGGTAAAGCGTCGCCAGCTTTTAGCGCCGACGCCCCCTCGGCGCTGGCAAACGCCATCCGCGACATATGCCGTACGGCGAGATCAAGGTCATCGTTCCCAAGAGCCGTGAACGCAGACGCCTCGACTTCTCGCCACAGGCGTTCGCGCGCACGGGCTTTGTCGCCTGACCACCACAACGCAACCGAGAGCATTCGTGAAGCGTGACGTCGCTCCTGCACCGACGAAGCGATTTTCTCCAATTCCCCTGAAGTAGCGGCGGCGAGCGGCCAGTCTTCCCGTGCGATCGCAAGCTCCGCCAATGCACCGAGGGCGGAGGTATTGCCAGGCACTTTTGCCAGCAGAGCCGAAAAGATATTTTGAGCTTCGTCGAGTCGTCCAAGTGCGCGCAGCTTTTCAGCGAACCTGACCAGGTCCCCAATATGTGCCACCAGCTCGTCGGACGAACTCAACGAGATAACCGTGCGCCACGCGTCGAGCGCTTCATCCCAGCGCGACGCCGCGAACGCGACGAGTGCGCACGCACGGGCTAACGGCAAGTCGTTCGTCCGCTGCGCAATTACAGTCGAAGCGAGCGCATGCAGGCCCTGAAGCTTACCAAGTGCTTGTCGCGCGATGATGACACCACGCGCAACCCGGCCGAGGCGTGCTCCGCATCGCGTCGCGTGGACCTTTGCGAACAGGGCCCCCGCGCCAGCATAGTTTCCAACGGCAAGCGCGAGCTCGGCTGCTTCGAGGTGCACGAACACGTCGTTCGAATGATTAAGTTGAACGATGCTCAGAAGTTGTGCCGCAGCGGCTGTCTCGCCGAGCGCGCGATGCATTGCACAGAGCGTCAGCGCGACATCGAGTTCAGGTGCCGTGTCGCCCGTCGCCGTGTCGTCGAGCGACGCGACGAACAGTGAAGACGTCTCGCGCGCCTCCGTCCAGCGAGCCGCAGACCAGCTCTCCTGAATATTGACGAGTGCGTCGAATGCAGCTGCGTACGTTTCGTCAACCTCATTCGAGCGAAGCGCACGCATCCACATGCCGCGCGCCATCATCAGGTCGTTCTGCTGTTCACAAACCACTGCAAGCGTCGCGTTCGCACGCCCTGCGCATTGCGCGTCGACATTGGCGTGCGGCGAACTCAGTACTGCCAGAGCGAAGTGCTTTGCAAGGCCCAGGTCGCCCATCTCGAGAGCAACGCGGCTGACTTCCGCAAATGCCGGCAAGACGACGCCATTCTCTTCAGAAACGCCAAGGAGTCGCGCTGCAACCGCCATCGCGTCAGACTCGCGCTGCGCATGCATCAGTGCTCGAATAAACTCGTTCTGAGCATGCAAACGCAATTCGCCCTCGTCGTCCATACCGTCGCGAAGACGGCCCACAACGGACTCCCATCGCGCAGCGGCATCGTCCCAATCGGCGCGCATCGATGCGACTTCCGCCAATTCAAACGCCACGACTACATCGTTCTGGACGTCCTGGCTTTTGTTTTCGAGTACACGTTGTGCCGCATCGACATCGCCAAGCGCGCGATATGCCTGCGAGCCGCGCCGAGCGGCCTGCGCGCGCTGGCCCGCTGTGATTGCGTCCATCGCCAGGATGCGCTCCGCGCGTTCGCCTGCAGCCTGCCACTTGCCCACGGCGACTGCCTGTTCAAGTGCTTCCAGGGCGTCCTCCACAGGCATCGGCGACGCGACCGCTGGCTTGTCGAGCCCAACGATGGCCTCGAACGTACGCTCGCAGTTGCGGCCGTCGCGCAATGGAAGAAATGCTTCTGTTCGAGCGAAATAGTCCGGCGCCATAACACTGCCCCGCTCGAAGATAGCGCGGACCTCCGCCACTACGTCCTCGTATTGGTCGAAGACAGGACCGAGACCATCGGTCTCATAGTCGAAGTATCCCTTCTTCCAGCTATGGCTACCTGCGAACACCTCCGTCCGGTCGAATTGAAAGTAAATCAGGGGCCGTCGCATATACGCAAATTCGAAGGCCACCGAGGAGTAATCCGTGATCAGCACGGCTGCCGACCTGAAGATATCCTGAATGCTTCCGCTTGCATGGGACCGCAACTCGACATTCTCTGGCAACTGGAACAGGTGACCGTACACCTGCATGTTCGCATGCGGATAAAACACGATCTTGCAACCGTGCTCGCGCGCCAAAGCCGAGAGAGCCTCGCTCTGAAGAAGAGCGCTCCATTGCTTGAAATAGTCGCTCGATGCAAACTCCGGGTTGATTTCGCGCTCAAACGTTGCCCGCTTCGATGCTCCCGTGAGCGATTTACGCCACGTCGGCATAACGAGGATGATTTTTTCCGCCGGCGCCTGCGACAGGAGCCTGTCATGTCGAGGCAAGCCGGTCATGTGCACTTCCCGAGCCGAAAATTTATATCGGCTCGACGACCCGATGATTGAATCGCGCTCACGAGGAGCGGTCGTGATGAAAAGATCTAACTCTTTATTGTTTAACCAGTCAGCGATGTCTTTCTCCAATACACCGTGCTGCAAAAAGGTTAACCGATAATTCAACCGACCGCCAAAGATGGACTTTTTCACGGGTGCAAACAAGTACTCGTCGACGTGCGATGAGATAAAGTTCTTTGCATTCAGCATGAGCAGTTTATGGCGAACCCCACCGAATGGAATTAGCCTAAATCCATCTCGACTGAGACGCTTCCAGTCGTGTGACGAGCGCCTCAGAATAAAATACGCATTCACATCCGGTTGCGACCTCTGAAGATACCTGTACAGATGCTCGGCGTTATCATCAGCCTGAACATCTCGATCCATGAGCGCCCATGCCCCACAGTATTTCTCTTGTACCCTCCGGGTCGCCGCGAGTCGGGCGATGGTATTGTTCCACAGGCTTGCGGTGCGGGGAAGGCTCCGGGACGTCGATCTGAAGTGCGAGCTGATCTCCGCCATGGCGATAGACGGATACTGCTTTTTATTAAAGGTTATCTTGACGTTTTTACATTCAAGCTCGACCGATAGCGTCGCATACTGCTGAAGCGACAGCCACACAATCCGCTCCCGTACAAAGGGCGCATCTGCGAAAGTATGAATGCGGCTCGTCGCGAAAACGGGCTTTATCTCAACGCCGTCAAACTTGAAAGACTCGAAACCAGCGCCCTTCGAGAAATAGCGAAGCTTGACCAGCTTCCTCGGCAAATCGGCCGATTCGACATAAACAATCTGGTAATTCGGCTCTTGTCCTTTGAACGTGCACATCAAACCGATCTTGTACATGAACCAGATGCCGGCCAAGTCGAACGAGTTAATAGTGCTAAACTCGATATGGGCAAAAATCTGGTGCAGGAGACCAACAAAACGCGCCTTGGTTTCGTCGCCAAGAAAGGTCAGGCGATTGTCATTATTGACGAGGCGTTTGAAATACCACATCAAATGATAAAGAGCCACACGCTGCACGAATACCGGCACGCTACCCGTGCGCTCCAACCAGCCATGCATGAGCGCGAGAACTCCGTGCTCAAGTACGTCGATGTAGAGGCCTTCTTTTTCCCATGCCGTATCAAGCGACGAGGTGCCATTGGAACGCTTCCGATAGAAATATTTGGCCGGCGAGCAGAAGACGGAACTCCGATCCACGACATGCATCAGATAACTATTGACGAAATGCGCGTCCTCGAAATTCGGCTTGATGCGCTCATCGAATCGCATACCGTGACGTTCGATGACATATGCGTCGAAAAAAGCTGTAGGCGCCGACAGCTGAATATGTGACGTAGGTTTAGCAAAGTCAACCGTCTGCGTACCCTTTGCAAAGCGGTATTTCAACGGGTGAGTGTCCGAGAAACGCTTGCCCTGTTCGAAGTAAAAAATGAAATTGCACGACACCATGGCAGGCGCAGCTTTGGCCGCTGCCAGCACCTCGTCGACTTCTTCGAAATAGTTCTGCGAGACGAAATCATCCGGATCGGTGAACGTGACCCAGCGACCGGTTATGTGCTGCAAACCGACATTCCGCGCCGATGCCTGTCCGCCGTTTTCCTTGTGGATATACTTTATGTTGTTCGGATACTTACGCTGCCACTTTTTAATGATGCGTGCGGAGTCATCCGTTGAGCCGTCATCGACCATGACAATCTCAATGCGGCTTCGAAAATCGAGCGATTGCCCGACCAAGCTTTTGAAGAAATCATTTAAATATGGACTGACGTTGTACACGGCGCTCACCACCGAGTACCGCCATGAGTTCTTCAACAATTCGGTTGGAGCGGCCGCTTTGGGCTTCCCCCGAAGTGCAGCGATTTGTCCCTTCCTGTTTTTAATAAAATTAAAAACAAATTTTCCCGAAATGATGCGCAGATTTTGAAATTTATTTACGAATTTTGTCATCTTTTACTCTAAATACGGTCAAAACAGCAACATCCATCAATCGGTAAAGCACGCACGGATATCGACTCTCGCAGCTTTCGAACGCTCGCCTTCCAAAACGCCCAGAAATCGGTCGCGAGGTCAAATACCGCCCATTTTTTCTTCGAAAGAATCGAGCAGTAAATTCATTAACCTAATTCTTCTTTTTTCAAATTGCTGATGAAACTCGTTTGGAGTCAGTTCTTTTAGCCATTTCATCCGCTTTTTCATAGCTTCTTTCCAGATATCTAGCAGACCTGCGCTGTTTTCATGCTTAGCAATCCGATGTTGAGCGAATTCCAACATATCGAACGCAGTCAGTCGGTGACGATCCCTTATGTTAGTGAGCTGAGGTCGTCGTTCGAATTTCCGGTATGTCACAACTACTTCGTTGCCGTACCCGATATGAGTGGCCGCCAACACGCTCTCCCAATTAAAAAGCACATCCTCGGAAAACGAGCCGGTACCAAAAAATATATCTTCGTCGTGCAATAACCGGGTTTTAATGATCCGGTTCCATGGATGATTAACCATCGATAGCGCCAACCTACGGAATTCTTTGATATCCTTTGCCTCGGGAAAGCTATTCCATGCCACCTTATCCTGATTGAACATACCGCCGATCCTATGTTTTTCATAGAATTCGATCTGATATTTCAGGAAGTAAAGATCGTGATCGTTTGCCTTCGCATCTAGAACCGCCCTAGCAAGTTCCACTCCGTTAACGACGTCATCCGCATCCAGAAAAAACGTATAAGTGCCGGTGCATAGCGGAATCAGAGCGTTACGCGCCGACCCCGCGCCCCTGTTCTTCTGCTGGAAGAAGTGGAAATTGACGTACGTGTCTTCGATTTTCTGGCAGATTTCCGCCGTATGATCATCAGAACCGTCATCCATTGCGAGCACATTCGCCCTGATGCCAGGCAGATTCAGAACGGAAAGGACGGCTTTTTCGATGAAAGCCTCACAGTTATACGCCGGGATAACAACGGTCAGGTCATACTGTGGATATCCGTCAGAGAATTCCTTGATGAGATTTCCGAAACCCAAAGGAATTTTCGCTGGCTGCATTTTCATCCAACTTTTTTCGACGATCTGAGCAACTCGCTTGCCGAGGATCGCTTTTACGTCACACCCTTCTTGACGCCGCCAGATCCATCCAATTCGACAGCAATACTCGTAAAACGCATCGACAATAGATTGATCTTTCGAAAAATCTAAATATTTTATCAAAAAGCCAGCAATAGTGTTGAGGTGGCAGCATATCGCCGCGAAGTTGTCGTCCGCCACGCCGATCATCTGATCTTCGCACGACATATGGCAATAACTAATGATGTCGTTTATCTTGACAATTTTGCTATGCGATGCCAGCACGAACCAATGCCAGATGTTCTCTTCGCAAAAGTAATCGCCCTCAGGACACGCGATCCGGTTATCCCTCAGAAAGTCACGCCGGTACAGCTTTTGGCAAGCCAGTGTAGAAGTACGAAACACCTCTGGATGAGTCGTAGCCGAGAACACTTCGCTAGTAGGCAATGTGTCGAAGCTCTGCAGATCACAGGCGTCTTCCGTAAACGTTCGCCCGCCTCCCATCACAATATCAGCCTGATACTGTTCAGCGGTTGCAACCAATTTCTCAATTGCCGTCTTCGTGAAATAGTCACCGGCATTGATAAAGCCTATATAGGTCCCGACCGCGGCATCAACGCCGATATTGCGGGGAATTCCTCCTCCCCCAGGTGTGTGGCAATCTAGATACACGGCGCGAATGCGTTTATCCAAATCTGCGTGGGCCTTAATGATCTCTCTGCTAATATCGGTAGATGCATCATCTACGACGATCAATTCGATATCTTGATAGGTCTGATACCGAACAGATGCAATACTCGCATCGAGAGACTCGCCAGCGTTGAAAACCGGGATGATGATCGAAACTTTCGGAATGGCGAGATCATTTTTGCCCGTCAACCTCGGGCTGATATTCAGGCATTCGGCCTCATCGTGGTCGTTATTCACGCATGCGCGTTGTCTTTCATTCTCTGCACTGCGCCCCGAATAACCGATTTTTAGATTTGCCTGGCGTTGGCGCGCATGCACCGCCTCGCTGCGCAAATGCTTTCCCAGACGCATTTCGGACTCGCTAAACGGCATATTCGATGGCAAGAGATCGAGCATGGCCTCCGCCTCAATCAAATCACCAGATTTGTAGAGTGTAAAAGCGAGCCACTTTAGACGATATGCTTTGGGATCAAGGTGGTATGCTCGGTGCGCAGCTTTAGACGCCGCAGCAATATCGATATCGAGTAGATGCTTCCCCAAGGCCGTATAGGCGTTGGCTTGCATGATTGGAGAGATTCGTTGAGACGACAGCAGTTTATCTACGGTCTCGAATCCACTCTGGCCATATGCTGAAATTACCGCATCAAAATCTTTTCCGCCAAGCGATTTCAGTGAAGTTTTACGGCAATAACGCAATCCCGTTTTGAGCAACTTCACAGGCAGAGCTGGCAACGCCCATGGTGACCGAACGCTCTGCAACAATAGATTGCCGAACTCTTTATTCAGTACCTTTGTGGTTTTCATCTGCTGCATTCTTGCCATAGCGCTCAGACGCTCATTCTCCGCTAGCGCGTTGATGAGTTCCTCGTCAAGTTGACCTTTGCGCGGCGTCTCCCCCGCCCGAAAGTCAGTCACTTGGCCTCTTGCGGATTCCTGGAAACGCACGCGGCCGTGCTCCAATTCGCCGTGAGCGTGGAGCAACTTCGACAACGATCGATCCCGGCCCACTTTACAATCGATAACGCCCGCTTCATCAGCCGTGAGGTTAAATTTATTAACCATAGTCCATTCCGGTGCCACGATTATCAACGGATAAAAAACACAACGCTCGATGGAATGTAGACTCGCGGCACCATTCCCCGACTTACTTCAACGGCCTACAGCCGCTTGCCTGAAATGCCCTCGTAGCGACGAATTCCACGCAGCGGTGACTGGAAAGTTTGACGCGGTGCCGTCAAACGGCGCCTTCGCAAGTCATTAATCAACGAGCAGCGGCTCGAAATACGTAGAGGCGATGACCTTATCCGTCATCTTTTTCTCCCATCCTCCGCAGGTATCGATGAGTCGCTGAAACCCGGACAGTTGCGGAGGCGAACCCTTGAACTGCGCGTGATTGACTAGAAGAACGAGAACGTCCGCACGTTCCACCGCCCAACTAAAGTCGGTCAAGACTACCCCTGCATCAGTCAGACGCTCGGGAAGACGTTCGAGGTTCGGCTCGACCACATGGACCTTGCCGGGGTAGCGCTTCGCGAGTTCTTGCGTGATATGCAGCGCCGGGCTTTCTCGCAAATCGTCAATATCGGCTTTGTAGGTAATGCCAAGACATGCAATCCGGATGTCTTCTATCGGCTTACCCGCGCGAGTCAGCTCTGCAATGACCCGCTCAATCTCGCGAATCACCCACTCTGGCTTTGCGTCATTCACTGTGCGAGCAGCGCGAATCAACTTCGCGTCTTTGGGAGCACCATGCACAATGAACCACGGATCGACGGCAATGCAATGTCCTCCCACTCCACAACCGGGCTGCGCAATATTCACGCGTGGATGCCGATTCGCGAGTCGGATCAATTCCCAGACGTTGATACCCTGCCGGTCGCAAATTATCGACAATTCATTGGCAAACGCGATATTGACGTCGCGAAAGCTGTTCTCGGCCAGCTTGCACATCTCTGCCACACGTGCCTCGGTGACAATACACTCTCCCTGCACAAACGACTTGTATAGCGCGACAGCCGCTTCCGAACAACTGGGCGTCATACCACCGATCACGCGATCATTTTCGACCAGTTCATGCACGATGCGCCCGGGCAGCACTCGCTCGGGACAATACGCAATGCGAATGTCGGGCTCATCTCTGGCCTGCTCTGGGAACGTCAGGTCCGGACGCATTTCGGCCAACCATTTCGCCAGTTTCTCCGTCGTGCCAACGGGCGAGGTCGACTCCAGAATCACCAGATTGCCTTTTCTCAGCATCGGTGCAATGGACTTTGCCGCTGCCTCGATGCAGCTTACATCTGGCTCGTGTTCGTCGGTCAAAGGGGTCGGCACTGCAATGACAAACGCATCGGCGGGCTCTGCGTGCATTGTTGCGCGCAGATAGCCAGCACCGACCGCAGCCTGGACCAGCATATCCAGTTCAGGCTCGACTATATGAATATCTCCACGATTGATCGTTTCGACGACATAGGACGAGATGTCGACGCCAATCACCCGAAACTTGCGCGAGGCAAATAACGTTGCCGTGGGCAATCCGATATAGCCAAGACCGATTATTGAAATTGTTTTCAACATGCATTCACCCGAATATCGCGGATGCGTTGAGAGGCCACACCTCGTTCAGCACCGTGTGGAGAGCGACCTGCGTCTTGCTGGCCGTAAGCCAACGGCGTCTGATTCGGTTCCCGGATGTCGAGATCGTAGCCGGGAGGCACACTGCAAAAATCCAGCATCCGGCGATGCTGTGACGTCATGCAGACCTTCATCTCGGTTTGCGGTACATCCCGAAGCAGTCTGAGCCAAGACACCATTCCAATGGCCTGCGGACGCGCTCCCATAACAATCAGGGATCTCACTTTCTTCCGCTCTCAATCCACGTGATCGAGGATGATGCTTTCCAGCAACTTGATCACGCCAATGAGCGAGAGCGCAATAAACAGCGTGACGAACGCGTTGTAGATGCGCCGCGGTTGCGTTGGATAGTCCGGCATGGTCGGCGCCTGAAGAATGGAAATCATCTTGAGCTTGCGCGCCGCATCCATACGACCTTGCTC
This sequence comes from Paraburkholderia fungorum, assembly GCF_046027215.1. Classification (GTDB taxonomy): domain Bacteria; phylum Pseudomonadota; class Gammaproteobacteria; order Burkholderiales; family Burkholderiaceae; genus Paraburkholderia; species Paraburkholderia fungorum_D. The sequence goes on from NZ_JAQQEN010000002.1 coordinate 1,427,143, forward strand.
CAAAGCCGTGAGTGCCGTTTTGTACAAATCCTGCGCAAACTGTTCCTGCATTTCCAGGCGCTTGTATTCCGCGACGATGTAGTTGAGCGTGCGGCTCTTTGGCGAAGCGAGCTCAGCTCGCTTCTGTTCAATCAGCTGCTCGACGGCCGCCAGATTCTTTCGAAGCATGACAACCACCGGCTGATCCGAGTTCATATTCGGCGGCAGCGAGGCAAGCTGTGTCTGCAGGTCCGCTTTCTGGCCTTCGAGTTTCGAAATGATTGCGTTGAGGCTGTCCGCCGTCGAAGCCGGCGATGCGAGTCCCTTCTCGTTCTGAAAATTGATCAGGTCTTGCGAGGCCGCCAGGATACTATCGTGCGCGAACGTTACTTGCTTGGAAAGAAAGTCCACCTGCGACTGCGCCAGTTGATGCCCCATCTGGTTCATGTGGGCTTCGCCAAGCTGGACAAGCATATCGGCAATGGCTTTTGCAGTTTTTGCATCGTAGGCCTGAACCTGGATGCGCAGTACCCCGGCGTAATCATCGTATTCGATGTCGACATGATCGAGCCAGTACTCATAGAACCACTCATGCGGTGCATTTCTAAACCACATGCGCGAGATGGGATCGCGGTGCGTGTTGCTGTAATGCGAGCGAAGATCGAACTTTGCGTCGAGTTTTTCGAGCATGTCCTCCGACAGCAGGTACTCACGCAGCAGGACCTGGTCCGCAGCACTCCCCGCTCCGGCCCCGAGGGCGACAGGAAGTGCTACGGCCGGACCTTCGACCTGATCGGTTCGCTGGACGATGACAGTGGCTTGCGAAACATAACGGTCGGACGCCACAAACAGCCAATACGGAATGGACAGAACAGCAAAGATGATCACCAGGCTTGTGATCAGCTTGAATATCCGGATGGAAAACAGTGCGCTTTTTGTTTTTTCGTAGGCTGCGGTCCATCTGCCGCCGGAGCGCAAAAATTCAGTTGCCGACATTTCTTTCATGGAATGAGTTTGGTCTTGTAGGCTTTCAGTCCTTCTGCGAGATCGTCGAACCAGTATGCCCGGCCTTCGTCGATCCAGATCGCCGACTGACAAAATTGCTTGAGCGTGCTTTCATCGTGCGAAACCATGATTACGCTGGCTTTGCTAGCGATGCCCCGGAAGGCTTCAGCCGCTTTCTTTCTGAAACGGGCATCGCCTGCCGCAGTCACTTCATCGGAAATGAAGACATCGAAATCAAATGCTAGCGACAGAGCAAACTGAAGTCGTGACCGCATACCCGAGGAAAACGTCTGCACTGGCTCATCGAAGGCGTCACCCAATTCAGCAAAACCCTGAATGAACGAGAGTCGATCCTGAAGCTCATTCTGATGACCGTGCATCCGGCAGACGAACTTGGCATTCTGGCGCGCCGTGAGCGTTCCCTCCAATCCGCCCATTGCCATGGGCCACGAAACGCGGCACTGCCGTACCACTCGGCCCTTGTTCGGAAAGTCTACGCCGCCAATAATCCGCAACAAGGTGGACTTGCCCGCGCCGTTATGTCCAATCAGGGCAACACTGCGGCGCGTGGGAATGGTCATGGAAATTCCCTTTAAGACCCACTTCCCGGCACCGTGGTCGGTCATGTAGCGCTTATGAACGTCTTCGATCAGTATCACCGCATCACCAGTTTTCTGGACGAGCGCTTGTACAACGCCAAACCAAGGAGCAACAGACCCAATGCCGAAACATAGAGGTAGAGCAGATTCGCACCTTGAAGGGGATGATAGGTCGACAGGAACCCTAGCCTCGCCATTTCGACTCCGTGGACAACGGGATTAATTAAGAAAATGTACTGGTATGGCTTAGGCACCAGCATCGAAAGCGGAAACAGTGCGCCCGATATGTAATAAAGAGGCAAATACAGTAGTTTAAATATATGGTCTACTTCCGGAACAGCGTGCATTGCCACTGAAGTGACCAACCCGAGCGCCAATCCGAGGATCCAAAGACCAAAGCAACTCTCAGCAAATAGCAATGGGTCCGCCGGCAGCCACGCTGGGTTCACGAAATCAGGGGTAATCGCATGCCCTGTCACAACCGCAAGAAGGTAGACCACGATCGCTACCGGAACCATGAGGAAAAGCTCAAGCACAGATCTCACGATAGCGACGTCAAAAGGCTTGACTTGCCGATAAGCAAAAAATGCTTTGTTGCAATCAACTCCGTGCATCACCTGCGTCCAGGTGCGGCGCCAAAGAAGATAGCCAATAAATCCGGCAATCATCCACATGTTGATCGACATTCCACCCACTCGATGAATATGCAGCGTCTCGAGTCCGAATGCGTGGATCGCAATATAGATAATAGGTTCAGCCAACAGCCACAACCACGCCGCCCGTGCTTCGAATAGGCGATCAAGCGCCTCGCGCAGGAACAGAGCTCGCCAGACTGAATAGGCGACCTCAAACGGCGAACGAACTGTTACCGTCATAACCCGCTACGCCCCACATCGTAGGTAGCAGCGGCGGCCGGCGTTGCCACCATCACGACATACGTGAGGAACTTCCTGAACTCCGCGCCCGGCGAGTTCGAAACATAAACTACGTCGTGGTTCTGAACCGGAAAATTCTGCGTAACGAAAAATGCCGCCGGGTCGCGCAAATCGATCTCGTACACCACCGGCACCTTGCCGTTGCTCGCTTTGACCGATGGGTCCAACCCGTCCACCAACTTTGCGTCCTCGAAACGGAACACAAAAACTCCGCGCGCATCCGCCCGGTTGTCGTTCAGACCACCGGAGCGTGCCAGCGCTTGCGCCAATGAAATACCCTGCGCCTCAAACGGAATCTCGTCGTTTTTGCCCGTGGCACCGAGCACCGAGAATGTCTGCGGCTGGAATAGCGCGGTTACCACGTCTCCGGGTTTGAGTATTACGTTTTGCTTTGGATCACGAATAACTGAGTCGAGCGGCATTGTCGCTGTCGTATCGCCGCGCGACAATTGCACCGCCATGTGGCTGACGGTCTGCTTCAGGCCGCCCGCGAATGCGAGTGCATCAAGCAAACGCTCACCCTTAGGTGTGAGCGGCATCAACGTACTGTTGTTGACCTCACCCACGACCGTGACATTCGACGCATTATTCTTCGTCACCTCAACGAGGACCTGCGGCTGATTCGCCTTGCCCTTGAGATAGCCGACAACACTCGACTCGATCTGCTCGGTGGTGCGCCCCGCCACGTTCACATGACCTGCGAAAGGAATCGAAATGGTGCCGTCGGCGGCCACCATCTGCTTTGGCAATGTGACGCTCGATGCACCCGAACTGGACAGCGATGCGTCGACCTTCGAGCCGAAGAGCATGGCCGGGGGTGCTTCCCAGATCGTCACTTCAATCACGTCGCCTGGGCCGATCACATAGTTGTTCGCCGTTTTGCTCGTGAAGGTGTTCGAAAACCGGTCCAGTTGTTTCCCGGCGGCCAGCTTGCGCGCCAACGCGTCGTTCACGTCCACCACCTGGATGCCCTCAACGCGACCGGAGTCCTGTTTCTCCAGAACCTGCTCGCGGCTTGCGCCCGACGACGGAATCCAACCTGGAAATGTCCCGCACCCCGAAAGTGTCAAAACCGTTGAAAGGCAGCTTACTAAAAGACTCTTCTTCATTGCACGTGAAATCTCACTCTGGCGATACTTCCCCGCAGGGGCTTGCCGAGATGCCGACAACGCATGACGCGTTCGGCCGACGCATTGTGCATCGCAATGCCCGCTTCGGTGAGCGTACGCTCTAATAACAATTGCGTAGCGTGATCTAACTGATTTTCGCAATCCGTGGATGCAATCCACGAACGTGCAGACAACGCAGGAGCCCCATCGACCATGGGCGTCGAACACTTTTACAACCATTTTTGTCGTTCCGCGAGCTGCCCAGTTGACTGCGACCTGGACGCGAACGCGTCTTGTGCATTTGGTGTTCGACTACCTTCTACGGCACGGATGACGACCCAGCAGCTGCGTGCATTTTAGCGGAACATTACTATATCGAGCACATTTTCCTTAAACTTTTATGAAGCCCTACTCTCAAAAAACAACGCTCCAAAATCTCGGGTTCTTCGCAGATAGCCGTGGAGCTTAGGGAAATGCTTGCACACCTGATAGGCGCGTTCAGTCGGCCGCCGGCGCGAGAGCGTCAGCGCTCTTTTTCATGCCCGCGAATCGTACAAGTAATGCAAAATATGAATCCACGGTGAGGTGGCAAATAGCCGGCTGCAGTGAGAGTGCGGCCGCTTTCATGGGAAAAACGAGAATGCTGAAACGTATCACGCAAGTCGGTGGGCCAGTCCCGAAAGGGGTAGTTCTTCCGAAATCCGTGAAGATGGAAAATTCGTGGATCGAGTTCGAGGAAGGGAGCGCTTCGATCGTGTTCGGTCGAGATGTGAAGCTTTCAAATGTGCGTATCTCAGTAAAGAAAGGCGGCGAGCTCGTTGTCGGGAGCTTGGGCGAGTTGCGCGGGAGGATCATCGTCGAAGAAGGATCTCGGCTGACGATCGGCAACGGTCTGGTCTGCAATAGCGACGTATTTTTCCATGTCGCCGAAGGTGGGAGCATCACAGTCGGCCATGACTGTCTTCTGGCAAACGCGCGGTTTTACAACTCCGACCTGCATGCGATTTTCAGCGAGGAAACCGGTGATCGTGTAAATCCTGCGCGTGACGTGGTGATCGGCGATCGCGTTTGGATCGCAACGAACGCTTTGATTCTAAAAGGCACAAATCTTTCACCCGATTCGGTCGTCGGAGCCGGTGCAGTCGTCGCTGGGAAATTCCCGCCAAAGGTCGTGATTGCTGGCAATCCAGCGCGTGTGGTGCGTGATGGCGTCGTTTGGTCTCGCACGATGATTGACCGATGTTCTATAGCATTCGGCGATGATTTTTCGCCATCCACGTTCCAGGCCGCCGCTTTGGACTTTGATAACGTCAGCGTGATTCGCATGGGCTTGCCGTATCTCGCACAGTGGCGAAAAATGGATCGCTCGAATTACGGGGTCTTTTACTATCTCGCCCGCTCGATCTTGCTGCATCATTTCCGGGCTGCACCGGCTGATGCTGTCACGATCAACGGCGAAACGGTTTCCCTCGAGACTGTGTTGGAAATGCTCAACGCTAGCTACGAACTCAGCGAAAAACGAAACCATGTGTGCGGCGCCTATCTGCGCATGGTTGCGCTCATGCTTGGAAAAGCAGATATCGCCGATCGTATCTATGACGAAATATTCCCGCATTGGCAACATATTAAAGAAGCTCGCTTTAACGCACCGTGGACACGCGAGCGGGCATAATTTACCGCCAAGCCAATTCAAGCGGCCTAACATATCGTCAAGGCCGCAATTACACCTATCACCGCAACACATGCGCAAAGCAATCCGCTACGATGAATAGTCACTTGTTCGACAGCGTCGAACGTAACGGCTTCGTGATGCCTGGCGAAGGCTGTGCGAAGTGCGCGCGCTCAGCACCTCACGGTCAGCGAGTGCCTCGCCCGGCAAGCCGCGCCACCGCTTCAACCGTCCGACTAATCTGCTCCGCCTCATGCGTCGAACAGATAAAAAACCGCAACCGCGCCGCCTTCTCCTCAACAGCCGGATAAAAAATCGGCTGCACGTTAATGCCTTCCTCGAACAACGCGTTCGCCCACTGTGCGGCCTTCAACGAGCTGCCTGTAATCACCGGCACGACCGCGAAGCCCGCGCTCGTGCCGACATTGAGTCCGGCCGCGCGCGCTTCGGCAAGAAACTGATGCCCCCGCTCCCGCAGTTGCGCGACCCGTTCTGGTTGCGCGATCAAACTTTCGAGCGCCGCAAGCGACGCTTCCGCCAAAGCCGGCGCGAGCCCGACGCTATACAAAAACCCAGGCGCCAGATGACGCAGCATATCAGCGAGCGGCTGACAACCCGCGATAAACCCCCCACATCCCGCCAGCGTCTTGCTCATCGTGCCCATCCACAGATCGACGCGATCTGGGGCCACGCCGCACTGCTCGCGAATACCCCGCCCCGTCGCGCCAAGTACACCGAGCGAATGCGCTTCATCGACCAACAGAAACGCCCCGTGCCCCTCCTTCACCTCGCAAAAACGCTCGAGATCGGGGAAATCGCCGTCCATGCTGTACAGCCCTTCGATCGCAATCAGCACGTGACGATACTCGCGACGCACCCGCGTCAGCAATTCGTCGAGCGCCTGCCAATCGTTGTGCGCAAAGCTCAGGCGCTTCGCACCGCTCAATTGCGCGCCCTGCACGATACTGTTGTGCGCGAGCGCATCGTGCACGATCAGATCGCCGGGCCCGAACAGCGCACCGATCACAGTCACGTTGGTCGCATGTCCGCTCACGAACGCGACGCAATCGTCGGTTTCGTAAAACGCCGCAAGCGCGCGCTCGAGTTCGCGATGCACGGGCCGCTCGCCCGCAACGATCCGGCTCGCCGACGCCGACGTGCCATACCTGTCGATGGCAGCCTTCGCACGCGACGCGATAACGGGGTCGCCCGCGAACCCGAGATAGCTGTAGTTCGCGAAGTTCACATACTCGCGGCCGCCGATTTGTGTCGTCGCGCCCGCAATACCGTCATGTACCCGAAAAAACGGCGACTCGACTTGCAGCGTCTCGCCCATTTCGCGCATCAGCTTGACTTGCTGATATTGCGGCATTGCTTCAAAGCGGCTGCGTGCAGAAAGTGTCTGCGCAAGCTGTGCCGCTTGCGCATCGGGCACGCCAGGCGCGTCCGCCGCATCGGTTGCTCGCTCCAGCTGGCGCTTCAGTGCCTTGGCTGCCAGCTGCTGCCGTAGTGTTTCTCCGAGTCCCATGTAATTCGATCCAACCTATATGTGCGGCGCGGCTTACGCGTGCGCCTCGACCCACTCGTACGCGCCGGGCGATCCCAGCAACGCGGCGAGCAGCCGGTAGTTCATTTCATGTGTCGGCCGGCGCGCACTCACGTGGCCCAGCAACGGTGCCCCCGCGAGCGCGAGATCGCCGACCAGATCCAGCACGCGATGCCGGACGAACTCGTCGGGCTGACGCAGTCCGCCGACCACCCGCTTGCCGACGATCGCCGCCGTGCATGATAGTCGTGCGCCGCGCAAAATTGGCCAGCCGCGCAGATAGCCGACGACAATTGCGGGCACGGCCCACTTGATCTGCCCATACGAGCGCGACGACGCGATTTCGTCGGCGAAGGCGCGCGGCGTGAGCACGCCGTGCCACTCCATGTCGCCGAAACCTTTGAGATCGTTGTTATGCACGCTGAGCGCATAGTTGTCGGCAGGCTCGACACGCATCTCGCGGCGCGCCTCACCTTCGCCGTCGGCGATGCTCACACTTTTGAGCACCCGCAAAAAAAGCTTCGGCTGCGGCAACGCGGTACGACCGCACGCGCGAATCGCGTCGATCCATGGCTGCGCGCTGCCGTCGAGAATCGGCACCTCTTCGGCGTCGAGCTCGACGATCGCGTGGTCGATCTCGCAGGCAAGCAGCGACGCGAGCAGATGCTCGACCGTGCGCACGCCGAGCCCGTCGCTCGCGCGCAGCATCGTGCACAGCGGCTGGCCCCGGCGCAGCGACGGATGCGCGGCGACGGTACCGAGCTCGCGGCCGCCCTTCAAACGCCGAAACACGATGCCATGCCGCTCGCCCGCGACCCGCGCCGACTCAGCCGGAAGAATGCGCACGTTCACGCGCCGCCCGGTGTGCAGGCCATGTCCCGACAGTTCGAGCGGCCGCGCAAGCGTGCCCTCGCTCGCCTGCCAGCCCGCGGGAAGCTTTACTCCGCGAACGCCGGCGTCGACTGACATGACTCGTCTCCCTGTTGATCGTGAGTGTGAGCGGCGTTGCCGCGATTGCGTTCGAGCAGCGCGCGCGCCTCGTCTTCGCCGAGCGCATGGCGCGCGGCCAGGGCCGCGACCTCGTCGCTCGCATCGTTCGACGTTGCCTGAGCGCCGTCGCCAGCGCTCTCGTCGAGCATGTCGACGATCCGCACGGCTAGCGTATGCACGGTGGCGCCTTCCGCGATCGCCATGATCGACAGCTTCACGCTGAACGATTCCTCGACGGCCATGCCGAGCTCCATGCCCATCAGCGAGTCCATGCCGAGATCCAGCACAGAACGGTCGAGCTCAACGCGCTCCGGCGACATGTGCAGGATGCGCGCGATCTGGCCGCGTAGCGCGGTCTTGACCAGCGCGACCGCTTCCGCGTGTGGCAGCGCATGCAGCTGTTTGAGCAGCACACCGTCCTCGCTCGCCGTCTCGGCCGTGCCGCCGCTTTGCAGCGCCATGTAGCGGCGCGCCTGCGCGGCGGGCATGCCGCGCGCGATCGCCGCCCAATCCAGTCGCACCACGGCCTCGCCGGCGGCACCGCTCACGAGCGCCTGCTCGAGCGCCGCCATCGCCTCGTCGGAGGTGATCGACGCACCGCCGATACGCGCCTGCAGCGCCTCGCGCGTCGCGCTGTTACGCGCGAGGAAGCCGACGTCTTCGATCGGCCCCCACGCCATGAAGGTGGCGGGCAGCGCTGCCGCGCGGCGATGCGCGACGAGCGCCTCGAGGAAGCTGTTGGCCGCGACGTACGCGCCTTGGCCCGGATTGCCGAGATAAGTCGTCGCCGACGAATACAGCACGAAGAAGTCGAGCGCGCAGCGACGCGTCGCGCGATGCAGGTTCCAGGCGCCCGCGACCTTCGGTTCGAGCACGGCCAGCATGCGCGCATCGCCGACACTGCGCAGCAGGCCGTCGTCGATGCGCATCGCCGAGTGCAGCACGCCCTTGAGCGCTGCGCCGCGAGTTTCGATCGCGTCGACGAGACGCCCGAGCGCCGCCGCGTCGGTCACGTCGCACGACGCCACCGTCACGGTCACGCCGAGTTCGGCGCGCCAGCGTTCGATCTCCTGCTTCTTCGCGGCGTCGAGCACACCGCCGCGGCCCGCGAGCGTCAGGTGGCGCGCGCCGCGCGAGATCATCCAGCGCGCGCTTGCATAGCCGAGGCCGCCCGTGCCGCCAACGATCAGATACGCCGCCTGGGGGTCCAGCCGCAGCGCCGGCTGCGCGACATCGCGCGTGGGCGCCGGCGTGCCCGACGGATACGTGATGAGCACCTTGCCGATCTGACGCGCCTGCTGCATGTAGCGGAACGCTTCTTCCGCGCGCGCGGCGGGGAATGCGCGATACGGCAGCGGATGCAGCACGCCGCTCGCGAAGAGACCCATCACTTCCAGGAAGAGCCGCGTGGTGAGCTCGGGCAGCACGCCCATGAGCTGATCGGCGTCGATGCCGAAATAGCTGACGTTGTTGCGGAACGGCCGCAAGCCAATCTGGCTGTTGTCGTAGAAGTCACGCTTGCCGAGCTCAAGGAAGCGGCCGAACGGACGCAGCGTGTCGATACCGCGCACCATCGCCTCGCCCGCGAGCGAGTTGAGCACGATGTCGACGCCCTCACCGTTGGTGCAGGCGCGCACGTCGTCCGCGAATGCGAGGCTGCGCGAGTCGAACACGCGATCGGCGCCGAGCAGGCGCACGAACTCGCGCTTCTCGTCGCCGCCGGCCGTAGCGAACACTTCCGCGCCGAGATGACGGGCGATCTGGATCGCCGCGATGCCGACGCCGCCCGCGCCGCCATGCACGAGTACGCGCTCGCCGCTCCTCAGCCGCGCGAGCTCGCACAGCGCGTAGTAGGCGGTGAAGAACGTGGTTGGAATCGTGGCCGCCTCTTCAAACGAGACGTGCTCGGGCTTGCGGGCGATCGCGCTTGCGCGCGTGATCACGCGCGTCGCGAACGAGGCCGGCGCGAAGCCGAGCACCGCGTCGCCGGATGCCCAACCTTCGACTCCCGCGCCGACGCGCACGATGCGGCCCGAGAGTTCCATGCCGATGGTCGCGCCCGCGAAACCGGCCTCGACCGCCTCGTCGGAGAGCAGGCCCATCGAGTACATCACGTCGCGGAAATTGAGGCCGGTCGCCATCGGCGCAATCTCGACTTCGCCGGGGTTCAGCTCGCGCGACGGCAAGGCGAACCATTCAAGGTTGCGCAGCGAGCCTGGCATGTCGAAGGCCAGCACGGCGGGCGCGGCATGAGCCGCCGCATCGCCGTGCGGTGCCGCCTGCTGTCCGGTCTGCTGCTCAGCCTTCTGCGCCGGCAGCATGCGCGGCACGTATCGGCCGTGCGGCGTGAGCAGCACTTCTTCCTCACCGTCGTCGTGCATCAGCGCGTGCGCCAGTTGCGCGATCTCCTCGCCGCGCGCAGGCGCGACGTCGATCAGGCGCAACGAAAGCGCCGGATATTCGTTCGCCATCACGCGGCCGAGGCCCCACAGGGTCCCCTGCTCCGGCTGCGCCGACACGCCGCCGGCAAACGGCGCGCCGCCGCGCGTCAACACGCACAGGTGGGCCTGCGCGGCCAGGCCGGCCGCGTCGAGTTCGCGCACGAGCGAGGCGATCGCAAGCGCACCGCCCTGCTGTGCGCGCATTACATCGGCGCCGCTGGCGTCGTCGAGCTGCGCGAGCGGCGCGATGAACACGATTTGCGCCGGCGCTTTCTTGCGTTCGAGCCACACGGCCACCCCGCGCGCGGGCGTCGATTCGACCTGGCAGCCCAGCCGCGCGAGCTCGAGCGCGAGCGCCACGCCGAATGCATCGTTGTCGTTCTGGACGATCAACCAGGGCTGCGCGTGCGCCGCGTCAGCGTGCGCGCGCGGCGCGGCGTCCGGTTTGCGCGCGACGATCAAGGTCGGCGCGCCTTCGAGATCGAGATCCTGTTCCGCGTGGCGCACGACGTCCTGCAAGCCGACGTGTTCGCACAGGGACTGAAGCGCGGCCGGCGCGAGCGCGCCGTATGCGGGCGTGGCGACTTCGCGGCCCACCACGCCGAACACGATGTCGCCGAAACGGCTACGCCGCGCTTCGGCGAGCACGACGATGCCGCCCGGCGCGAGCCGGTCCGCGATAGCCTGCAACGCAGTGAGCGGGTCGGCCTGCTCGCCGAGCATGCGGTTGACGACGATCACGTCGAACGGCGCGGCGTCGCGGCAGTGCGTAAAGAGTGGCTCGTTCTCGCCAAGCAGCAGTGTCTGCACGTGCGCGTGCGCTTCTGCTTCGAGCGCGGCGAGCTGCTGATGCGTGCCCGCGAGAACGTGCTCGCACTGCGAAGCCGGCACGTCGATGTCGAGCGGCTGCAGCACTTCGCCACTCGTAGCGCCGATTTCGAGCACGCGCAGGCGACGCGTGCGGGGCCATGCCGCGAGCGCTTCCTTCACGCAGGCGGCCAGCATCGCGCGCGCATGCGCCCACGTGGGTGACGCATCGAAATACTGATCGACGAGGCTGCGCCCCGTCGACGAAAGCAGCGCGGGTGCGTCGGGCGAAGAGTCGCACAGCACGCGCGGCAGCGCCGCGCCGACGTGCGCGAGCAACGCCAGTTCGGCGACATGCGCCGGCGACGACGCCAGCACGTCGCGCCACAGCGCGTCGTGGGCGGGCATTGCCGCGCAGGCCGCGTCGTCGCGCACGAGACGCCCGCCCTCGAAACGGGCAAAACCGTCTTCGACGGCGATCTGGGAAAGGCGCGTCAGCAGTTGCGGATCCGCCTGCGTGGGCAGCTTCGGCTGCGCGAACGCATGGAGCACATCGAGCGCGTTGAGCGCGTGCAGGCCTGCCAGCACGTCGAGCAGCGGCAGCGTTTCGGTCAGGTGCCGCGTGCGCTGCGCACCGTCTTCATACGACGCCAGCAGCGTGCTCGCGCGCTCGACGAGCGCGGCTGGCACCGGCAGCGCGACGGCCGTGAAGCCGTCCGGCAGCGGGCGCGCTTCGAGCGCAAAGCCGAAGCGCGCCGGCGCGGCGTGGGGGCGGCCCGTCAGGTCGACGCGGCGGAAGCGGCACGCGGAGAGGCGCGCGATGATCGCATCGTTGGCGTCGAGGAATTCGAACGACGCCACAATCGAATGCGGGCTGCGGCGCTCCACGCGCACGAGCACGCGGCGCACGGAATCGCCGCGCTGGAAATCGACACGGCCGATCTGCACGGGCACGAAGGCCGCGCGCGCCTCGCCCGGCGCGGCGCCGGCCTGTCCAAGCACGGCGAAGAGCGGATGAAAACCGCTGTCCATCAGCGCGGGATGCAGCAGCCAACCGGTCAACGCCTGCATGCCGCCCAGCGCCTGCGGCGCCTCGAGCTCGGCGAGCGCGTCGTCGCCCAGGACCTGCACGGCGCGCACCCAGCGGAACGCCGGGCCGTAGGTCAGGCCGATCGCGGTGGTGCTCGAGTACAGCGAGTCGCCGCGGATCGCAGGACGCGCCTCGAGGCGCGCAAGCACGGACTCGTCGGCCGCGCTGTGCGCGCCGAGCGTGTTGCCGCTCGCGAGCAGGCGCCCCTTAACGTTCAGATTCCACGGGCCGTCGCTCATGCGGTCGCGGGTCTCGATCGTGAAGGACGCGGTGCGGGCATCGATCACAAAACGGAACAGCTTCGAGTGCTGCGGCTGGAAAACGACCGGCATGCGGATCTCGACGTTCTCGAGCGCAACGTCGGGCGTGCGGAAGAACGTGCGCGCCGCGGCGAGCGCCATCTCCACATAGCCCGCGCCCGGGAACGCGACGCCGCCGTCGACGACGTGATCCGCGAGCATCGGCAGGCGTTGCGGATCGAGCTGGTTCTCCCAGGCAAACGCATGCTGATGCAGCCGATAGCCGAGCAACGGATGGTCGGCGCGCCGGTTCACGATGTCGTATCCCTCGACAGTCGGCTCGATCCAGTGATGTTCGCGCTGCCACGGATAGGTTGGCAATGCGGTGCGCGGCGCGTCCGGAACGAAGCGATCGAGATCGACGCGGGCGCCATGCGCAACCGCCGACAGAATTGAATGCGCGAGCATCTCCGCGCTGTCGTGCTGGCGTTTGAGCGTCGGCACGGCGGTGCCGGGCAGCTTCAGCGCCGCGAGCGTCTGCTTCACGTAGGTGCGCAGAATCGAGTGCGGGGCGATTTCGATGAACACGCGCACGCGATCGTTGGCGAGATGGGCGATCGCATTGCCGAAACGGACCGGCTCGCGGATATTGCGCCACCAGTAGTCCGCATCGAGCGCGGTGCCGGGCAGCGTACCGCCTGTGACGGTTGAGACGAAACGCGTGTGGCTGTCGCGCGGTGCGAGATCAGCCAGTCCGTCACGCACGACCGGCTCGATCGCGTCCATATGGCTGCTATGGAACGCGTAATCGAGATCGAGCATCTGGAAGAAGTGATCGCCACCGGCGAGTGCCGCGCCGATCGCCTCCAGCCCTTCCAGTGAACCTGCGAATGTCACAGCCTCCGGGCTGTTGGTCCCGGCCACTTCGACCTCCGAGCCCAGGCCCAGTCGAGCGATCCACTCGCGCGCGGCGGCCTCGCCGACGCCGGCCGCGGCCATCCTGCCGGCGCCGCGCGTCAATCCCTGCGCGCCGCTGCGGAATCGGATCACACGCACGGCCTCGGCAAGCGTCAGCGCACCCGACGCCCATGCGGCCGCGATCTCGCCGACACTATGGCCGATCGTCGCGTCGAAACGCACGCCGCGCTCGGTGAGGACACGCGTGATGCCAACCTGCATCGCGAACAGCAGCGGTTGCGCATTCTCGGTCGCCGCGAGCCATTCGCCGCTGACGCCCTCGCACATCGCGGCGACGAGCGATACATTGCCGTCCGCGCGCCAGAGCGCGTCGACCTCGTCCAGCGCCGCCCGAAACACGGGATCCTGCGCGTAGAGCTGCTTGCCCATCCCAGCCCACTGACAGCCGTTGCCCGCATAGACAAAAGCGACCTGCGACGCAGCTTCCGTGGCCTGCCCGTGCGCGACGCACGTAGGCAGTACATCAGCAGCCGGCTCGGCAAGGACCGCCAGCGCCGCTCGACCTTCGTCCAGATCGGCCGGCGCGACGACCACGCGATGGTCAAGCCACTGGCGCTGGCGTGCCGCGCTGGCGGCGAGTGCGGTCCAGTTCGCCCCGGCCTGCAGGCGCGCGAGATAGCGCGAAGCGAGCGCCGCCAGCGCGCCCGGCGCGCGCGCCGTGAGCACGAGTGGGGGCAACGGTGCCTCAGCCGGCGTCGGCAGCGCGTCCGGCGCGTGCGGCCCGACCGCCTCCGTCACGATGATGTGGGCGTTCGTGCCGCCGAAACCGAACGAGTTGACGCCGATCGTCAGCGGAGCATCGCGCCGTTCGAGCGGCGTGAAGCGATCGACCACGCGCAGGCGACCGCCGTCAAAATCGATACCAGGATTGGGCGTGTCGAAATGCAGCGAGCGCGGTACCGCCCGATGCTTGAGGCACAGCACGGCCTTTAGCAGGCCTGCCATGCCCGAGGCGGTTTCGAGGTGCCCGATGTTGGTCTTGACCGAGCCGATCAGCAGCGGATCGGCAGCGGGCCGGCCGCCCGAGACCGCCTCGATCAGCGCGCGCGCCTCGATCGGGTCACCGACCGCGGTACCCGTGCCGTGCGCCTCCAGATAGGCGAGCGAGCGGGGATCGATGCCGGCGCGCCGATACACCGAGCGCAGCAGGTCCGCCTGCGTCGCCGCGGCCGGCACGTTGATGCCACCGTGCGAATGGCCGTCCGAATTCACGCCCGAACCAGCGATGACCGCGTGGATCGTATCGCCGTCCGCCAGTGCCTGATCGAGTGGTTTGAGCAGCACGAACGCGCCGCCTTCGGCACGGACATAGCCGTCGCTGCTCGCGTCGAAGGCGCGGCAACGGCCGCGCGGCGACAGCATCGACGCCTTCGAGAAACTGACGAACCCGAACGGATGCAGCAGCAGGTTGACGCCGCCAGCCAGCGCCATCCCGGTCTCGCCGGACTGCAGCGCCTGGACCGCCTGATGGAGCGCGACAAGCGACGACGAGCACGCGGTATCGACCGACATGCTCGGACCGCGCAGATCGAACAGATAGGACACGCGATTCGACGCGATGCTAAGCGAGTTACCTGTTGCCGAGTAGGGATCGATCGAATTCAGATCGTCCAATATGCGGTTACCGTAATCCATGCCGGCAACGCCGACGAACACGCCGCAATCGCGGCCGCGCATCGCGGCCGGCTGCACACCCGCGTCCTCGAATGCCTCCCACGCGAGTTCCAGAAGGAGCCGCTGCTGCGGGTCCATCTGCGTCGCTTCACGCGGCGAGATGCCGAAGAACGCGGCGTCAAATCCCGCGACGTCGTTCAGCACGCCCGCGGCGAACGTGTAGGTCTTGCCTGGTTCACGCTTCGCCGGGTGCTGATGGAACACCGTGCCGAAACGATCGGACGGGATGGCTGTTACCGCGTCGCGCTCATCGCAAAGCAGTTGCCAGAAGTCGTCGGGCCCCTCGACCCCACCGGGAAAGCGACAGGCTATCCCAATAATTGCGATTTTTTTTTTCATGATCAATGTTTGGCTTGTGCTACGCCTCGCTTTGCAACTCGGCACCGACGCCGATACCGACGCTGACACCTTCATGCGTCATCGCGCGCTGTATTGCAAAGCCGAGGTTCTCTACTCGAACGCCCTGTTGTTCGCCGAAGCGTTCTCCGAAGTTCCGCCAAATGAAATAGTCACTCGCATCCGCCCTGCTTCCGAGTGCATCGAAAAGCTGCGGCAGAGCCGGAACGTGGTCGCCATAGAAACAAAGTACAGTTGGCCTCGCCCGCTCTCGCAGAAAATCGGTCAATTTGCCGATCATTCTGTCCGCGTTTTCGACATGCCGCAGGTACGCTGTAAGGTCCCGCCAGCGATTGTCGTTCCCGAGAGTATGCCTCGACATAAATTCGTCGGATACGACCGGTTCCAGATGCAACGGGCCGTGGTTCTCCATCGTGATCGCAAACGCAAATACCGGCCTGTCGTCACTCTGCTGCAAAGCCGCGATGATAGCATCCGCAACCGCCGCATCACCGATGTACGGGCCGACGCGAGCCCCACCTTCAAAATCGCGAATGTCGAGAAACCGGTCGAAGCGCATCAGCTGGAATGCCCTATGGCGACCAAAGAAGCTCGCGTAATACGGGTGAATAGCCAGCGTCCGGTATCCACCTCGCTTGAACCATCCAGCAATGGACGCGCACGCGCTGCGCACGAACATGTACGGATAGAAACGGGCGTAGCCGAGCGCGGCCGACGGCAAGCCGGTCAACATCGCAAATTCGCTGCGCATCGTATTCGCGCCCCATGCCGGCACCGTCAGGCTGCCATACTCGAAAGCCTCTCGCCTCGCCTTGTCGAGGTTCGCATACGGACCGGGCAAAACGAAATCTCCCAATCGGCGCGCATCGAAATAGGATTCGCTCTGCACCACGATGACGTCAGGACACGCGACCGGATGTCCGCTGGCAAACGGGCCTTGCTCAACGGCACGCACAAACGCGCGCCGCTCGGCGCGACGAAACCCATTAATCAGGTAAGCAACGAATACTGCGAAAAAACCGAACCGCCGCTGGTCTTCGATCGGCTCGAGCGTCAGCGGCACTCGCCTCGACAGCGCAATACCGATTGCCAGACAGGCCGCGGCCGTCAGCGCCGCCACACCGCGTGCGTGCAGGTCTAGCGGATTCTCGACGAAAAATCCGGTCATGGCGATGACCACGCCAACCACGATGGCTAATATTTTTCCGATACTTAAAAACGGCAAATAAAGGCGCGGATGCGAAAAAACCTGACTGAACAAACTCAGATCAGTAAAGACAAAAGGCTCCCGCAGCGATTCGAATTTTGCATTGCTGACGACTGCGAGCAATACAATCAGGACGATGGCGACCCCAATCGAAAAAAAAGGCCTCGCGCTAATCGCGACCCCGCTGCCGACCAGCACGGCCACGGCTGCCGCGTGTAACGACAGGGCCGTCGCCGGACGATACAACACACGGGGAGTCGCTATGGCGTCGCCGGCAAAGGAAAGCGCGACGCCCGTGACCGCTACTTCTGGCCAGTACGGCACTTCACAGCCCCTCGCGCGGAAAGTAGGACAATCTGCCGAGAATTGCGTCCGCAATCGTTGCCGGCAGCAAGCGCAACAGCTTCATGCCGAACGCCAGTGGAAATGGAAACGCAATCTCGACGTCGCGCCGCGCGAGCTTCCGTTGAATATGCAGTGCGGCCTTTTGCGCGGACCACATGAACGGCTTGTTGGCAGGAAACACGTCGCTCATCGCGGTCTTGATGAATCCCGGCATGATCACGGACAGCGCGACATCGTCCCGTGCCAGAATGGGGCGTATCGAATCGCAGTAGGACATCAGTGCGGCTTTGCTTGCGCAATATGCAGGAGAAATCGCCATCCCCCTCAAGGCGGCGAGCGAACTAACGACCGCAATATGGCCGGATCGACGCGAACGCATGCGCTCGATTACGGGCAGGACCGTATGCAATGCGCCGTAGAGATTCGTATCGATTACGGCGGTGGCAAGGCCGACGCCTTCCCAGTCATCGGCCGACCGGAGCGTACTGGCTACGCCGGCGTTGGCAATCAGCAAATCGATCGGAAAGCGCTCGTCGAAATTGGATACCCACTCCTGAATCCCCGCAGAATCGCGCACGTCGACACAGCCGACTACGGCTTCAGCGCCGAGCGCGCGACATTGCGATGCGACAGACTCAAGTCGCTCAAGATTTCTGCCAATTAATCCTAGCGTGGTGTTGGGCGCGGAATAACATAACGCCAGCGCCTGCCCAAGTCCGGCGCTACTGCCCGTAATAACTACCACACGCGACCCGCCTACGCTCACCTGCCCCGTTGTAAACAATATTGTTTTCCCATCATCCATAAATGGATTTTGCTTTTCGCTAGTTCAGCTTGTTCACTTGTTAAACCCCGAACACTACCCGCCGCCCGACATTTCACATGCGGCGGATGGATTGCCACGCTGATTACATTTAGTTAATTTTTACATCGAAAGTGACATTTCGCCACATCGTACAGGATTACAAGCTCTAGCGTGACGAACCTGCACCACCTGCTGGCTCGCCGCGAACAGCAACGCGATCCATCCTGTTCCGTTTCTCAGGCTCGATCGTCGATCTTGCAGAGCGGCAATAAGCCAGCAGGGGCACGCGGGTGGGTGCGAATACAGAGTTGCGAAACTTCCGGATTCAATATGGAAGCGGCGTATCTTCCAGGAGTCAAGAGTCGCCGATGAGCGCGCCCGACTTCTTCCGCAGCCGCCTGGGCGCAATGATCGATTCGCGTCACCCGTTCGCCGTACTGGCTAACCGGATTCCATGGTCGTCGATCGAAGTGACGTTGATGCCGATGTTCGAGTGGTTGTCCAACAGCTCGCACCGCAGGCGGCGCGACCGCTCGAACAGGTCCGAGGCAACCGGATGCGGCCACTACTCAAAGCAATCCGCTGGACCCGCAACGGAATCCAGCATGTGTCATGGCGTTTCCGGAAAAAGCTCGAGCCTCGCGCGTAAGGCCCTCGCCAGAAAACATAAAAAGCCCCGCAAGACTTTCACCTTGCGGGGCTCTCCCTCAAACCTACGACCTTTTTCCGCCTAGCGCGACATCATGTTCATGCTGACGTTATGCATGATCCACAACGACCCGACAATCAGAATCACGGCCGTCAGCACGGTAAAGCCGAACGCCATGACGTTCCACCGCTGCGCCGACGACGCATTCATGTGCAGAAAGAAAATCAGGTGCACGACGATCTGCACGAAAGCGAGACCCGCGATTGCGAGCAACGCATTTTCCCCCGTCAGCATGCCGTTCATCACCAGGCCGAAAGCCGCGGCGGTCAATACGACGGAAAGAATGAAACCGATCGCATAGCTGCCGATGCTGCCGTGGCTTTCACCCGCGTGTGCCAAGTGTGAGTGCTGGCTATGGTCCATTTAGATCACGCTCGCAAGATAGACAAAGGTGAAGACACCGATCCAGACGACATCCAGAAAGTGCCAGAAAAGACTCAGGCAAGTCAGACGAATTACGTCGCGTTCGGTCAAATTGCGATGGCGCATCACCTGAATAGCAAGCACCGCCATCCAGACCAGACCGCACGTGACATGCAAACCGTGTGTACCGACCAGCGTAAAAAACGACGACAGGAACGCGCTGCGACTCGGGCCCGCGCCCAACGAGATCAGATGCGAGAACTCGCGCATTTCCAGTACGAGAAACGCGAGACCCAGCAGGAAGGTCACGCCAAGCCAGAAAAGCAGCACACCCTTTCTGTTCTTATGCGCGCCGAGCATTGCGAAACCATACGTGATACTGCTCAGCAGCAGCATCGACGTTTCGAGTGCGACGCCCGGAATCTCGAACAGATCCTTACCGCTCGGACCACCCGCGAACTGGTGGCTCATCACCGCAAACACGGCGAACAGCGCAGCGAAGATAATGCAATCGGTCATCAGGTACAGCCAGAAACCGAATACCGATTGCGACGGCACGTGATCCGGCGCGAGATGCGGTTGAACCGCAATAGTCTTCTGTAACATCAGTCAACCTCCAACGCGACCTGGGCACCGGCGCCCGTGCGTTTCTCTTCAATCAGCGCGACTGTGTCGGCCGGAATGTAATAGCCGTCGTTATCCATGAAGCTATAGACGATGACCGTACCGATCGCGCCAACGAGGCCAACGATCGCCAGCCACCAGATGTGCCAGATACCGGCGAAACCGAGTACCAGAGAGAACAATCCCACCAGCAGACCCGCGGACGTATTCGACGGCATGTGAATGTCGCGATACACCGGTTCTGATCCCCGCGCGTTACGCGACTTCATATCGGTGAATGCATCCAGCTTGCGCACGGTCGGGATGATCGCGAAGTTGTACACCGGCGGCGGCGAACTGGTCGCCCACTCCAGCGTGTGGCCATTCCACGGATCACCCGTAACGTCGCGATTGCCCGGCAGATTGCGGTCGCGAATACTGACGTACAACTGCAGCAGTTGGCAGGCGATACCGATGGCAATCAGTCCTGCGCCGAACGCCGCGAGAATCAGCCATGGGTGCCATGTCGGATTGTCGTAGTGGTTCAGACGGCGCGTCATGCCCATGAAACCGAGCACATAAAGCGGCAGGAACGCGACATGGAAGCCGACCTGCCAGAACCAGAAGGCGGCCTTGCCGAGCTTCTCGTTGAGCTTGAAACCGAATGCCTTCGGGAACCAGTAGTTGAAACCCGCCAGATAGCCAAACAGCACGCCACCAATGATCACGTTGTGAAAATGCGCGATCAGGAACAGGCTGTTATGCAGCACGAAGTCCGCACCCGGAATCGCCATCATCACGCCAGTCATGCCGCCGATCGTGAACGTGATCATGAAGCCGATGGTCCACAAAATCGGGGTGGTGAACTCCAGACGGCCCTTGTAGATCGTGAACAGCCAGTTGAACACTTTCACGCCTGTCGGAATCGCAATCACCATCGTCGCGATACCGAAGAACGCATTGACGTCAGCGCCCGAGCCCATCGTGAAGAAGTGGTGCAGCCACACGAGGAACGACAGCACCATGATCGAGCACGTTGCCCACACCATGGTCTTGTAGCTGAACAGCGGCTTTTTGGCGAAGGTCGCCACGACTTCCGAGAAAATACCGAACGCCGGCAGGATCAGGATGTACACCTCCGGGTGACCCCATGCCCAGATCAGGTTCAGATACAGCATGGCGTTACCGCCGCCGTCGTTCGTGAAGAAGTGCATGCCGAGGTAACGGTCCAGACCGAGCAGCGCGAGCGTAACGGTCAGGATCGGGAACGACGCCATGATCAGCACGTTGGTGCACAAAGCGGTCCACGTGAACACCGGCATCTTCATGAACGTCATGCCCGGCGCGCGCATCTTCACGATGGTCGCGAAGAAGTTCACGCCCGTGAGCAGCGTGCCGATCCCGGACAACTGCAAACTCCACAGGTAGTAGTCAACCCCGACACCCGGACTGAATTGCAATTCAGACAACGGAGGATAGGCCAGCCAGCCCGTTTGCGCGAACTCGCCGATCACCAGTGACACGTCGATCAGAATCGCGCTGACCGCGGTCATCCAGAAACTCAGCGAATTGATAAACGGGAACGCGACGTCGCGTGCGCCGATCTGCAGCGGCACGATCAGATTCATCAGGCCGATCATGAACGCCATCGCCATGAAGAAGATCATGATGACGCCGTGCGCCGTGAACACCTGATCGTAGTGATGCGGTGGCAGATAACCCGGGTTGAGATAGGCAAGCGCCAGTTGCAGACGCATCATGATCGCGTCCGAGAAGCCACGCAGCAGCATGATCATCGCGACGATGATGTACATAATGCCGAGCTTCTTGTGGTCGACGGTGGTCAGCCAATCCGTCCACAGATAGCGCCATTTGCCCAGATACGTGACCGTGCCGAGCACGGCCAGCGCGACGAGCGCCATGAAGCAGCCGGCGCCGACGATGATCGGCTCGTGATATGGAATCGCGTCGAGAGTCAGTTTTCCGAACATACGTTACCCCTTAGGCCCACAGTTGGCGTCCTTCATGTTGTCGAGGACGTGACCGTTGTTGTATCGGGCAATGATGTTGTGAAACAGTTTCGGATCGACCGACGAGAAGTAACGCACCGGTTCTTTTTCGCTCGGCGCCGACACCGTGTGATAGCGGTCCATGTCGAGGCGGTCCGACGAGGCGCGCACCTTGGCAACCCATGCGTTGAATTCCTCGGGCGACGAAGCGATTGCGCGGAACTTCATGTCCGAGAAGCCCTTGCCGCTGAAATTTGCCGATGCGCCCGCGTAATTGCCGGCTTCGTCAGCGATCAGATGCAGGCGCGTCTGCATGCCGGCCATTGCGTAGATCTGGCCGCCGAGTTGCGGAATGAAGAATGAGTTCATCACCGTGTCGGATGTGATGACGAAGTTCACCGGCGTGCCGACCGGCAGCGCCAACTGGTTGACCGATGCGATGCCGAGGTCCGGATAGATGAAGAGCCATTTCCAGTCGAGTGCAACCACTTCGACATTAATCGGCTTCACTTGCGATTCGAGCGGACGGTAGGGATCGAGCTCATGCGTGCTCTTCCACGTCAGCACGGCAAGAAACAGAATGATCAGACTCGGAATCAGCCACACGGCGATTTCGATCGCGGTCGAATGCGTCCAGCCAGGACGATACTCGGCGCTTCTGTTCGAAGCGCGATAGCGCCACGTGAACAACAGTGTGAGCGCGATAACCGGAATAACCACGATCAGCATGGCCCACGTCGACGTGGCAATCAGCTCACGTTCGGCCAGCCCTACACTCCCCTTCGGATTCAGAATATCGAGGTTGCTGCAACCCGAGAGCAACAACACGAGGCCGGTGGAAAGGAAACCTGCCGACCCTCGCTGAGTCGTTCCTTTCATATCCATTGCCTTCTTTTTACGAGTTTAACGAACGTCATTCAACCGCTCTCCCTAATTAAGCGCTCGCATGATAAGGGGACGTTCGTTGGGGATAAACCCTCGATTTAGCAATGATCCATTACGTCGCAGCGCTGTAAGTCACATTGCCACATGAGTGCGCGAACGTGCCGTGTCGCGAAGCTCCATTGCAGCGCGAGAACATTGAAAAAGCCCTTTAAACAAGGGCCAAAATGAGGTGCGCACCGTGAACCACGCCGGGTCGATTCACATGAACCGTGGCGCGCAAAAGCGCCACGCCCCTGACGGGAACGCGGCGCTCACAGCACAGAAGTGTCGCGGTGTAATCAGCCCGGCGAACGAGCCGCAGTGGCAACAACCGCGGCGGGCGCCGCGGCTTGCAGATGAGCGCCGCCGTCAGCCGGTGCGGACTCCGAAGGATACGCACTGCGCTCTGATTGAGCCAGCAGCGTGCCGACCGAAGGATCGATTGCGTCGGTGAACGGTTTCGGATCGAGGCCGATGGCCAGCACCAGCAGCGCCATGGCGCCGAGCAGCGCGAACTCGCGCTTGCCGAGGTCTTTCAGCTTTGCGACACGCGCATTGGTAATCGCGCCGAAAATCACGCGCTTATACATCCACAACGTGTACGCCGCGCTCAGAATCAGCGTCGACGCGGCCATCGCGCCAATCCAGAAATTGAAACGGATCGCGCCCATCAAGACCATGAACTCGCCGACAAAGCCCGACGTGCCCGGCAGGCCGATATTGGCCATCGAGAACAGCATCACGAAAGCAGCGAAGCGCGGCATGGTGTTGGCGACGCCGCCGTACTCGGCAATCGAGGCGGTCTGCGTGCGATCGTGGAGCATGCCCGTACACAGCAGCATCGCGCCCGACACTACACCGTACGACAGCATCTGCACGATCGCGCCGGCCTGGCCGATACGATTGAACACAAACAGGCCTAGTGTCACGAGACCCATGTGCGCAACCGTCGAATACGCGAGCAGGCGGCGCATATCGGTTTGCACGAGTGCGAGCAGGCTCGAATAGATCACCGCGATCAGCGAGAGCGTGATGATCATCGGCGCGAAGAAGTGGCTCGCCTGCGGTGCGATCGGCAACGCGAAACGCAACAGACCATAGCCGCCCAGTTTGAGCATACCGATCATCACGGCAGCGCCGGTCGGTCCGTCGAGGTGGACATCCGGCAGCCATGTATGCAGCGGCCACATCGGCACTTTGACACCGAACGCAGCAAGAAAGCCGAGGAAGATCAAAACCTGCGGCCAGGTGCCGAGATGCGTTTCGCGCCATTGCGCAAGGTCGAAGCTATGCGTCTGACTGTACAGATACAGCATCGACATCAGCATCATCAGCGAGCCAAGGAACGAAACGAAGAAGAACTTTATTGCTGCATACGAGCGGTTCGAATGCCCCCATGTGCCGATCAGCAGATACAGCGGAATCAGTGTCGCTTCGAACGAAATGAAGAACAGCATGCCGTCGAGCGACGTGAACACGCCCTGCATGAAACCCGACAGCATCAGAAACGCGCCGAAGTATTGCGCAGTACGCTCGGTGATCGACTCCCACGAGGCAACCACGATGATGATCGTGGTGAGTGCGGTCAATGCGACCAGCCACAGTGAAATCCCATCCACACCCACATGCCACGCGATATCGAACGTAGGCGACCACTTCACGTTCTCGACGAACTGCATCGACGTCACGTCGTTGCGAAAATTGGCAACGAGCGGAATGACCGGCAGGAAGCCCGCCACCGCGCCTGCGAGGGCGAGCAGGCGCGTCCGGCCATGCGCCTTGTCCGAACCGGCGCGCAATACGACCAGGCCGGCAATAATGGGGATCCAGATTAGAAGACTAAGAAGCGGAGGCAATGGCATGTGTTCTTTTGGATACTTGTTGTGCAAAACGCCATCCAGTGCCTTCATTTTGAAGGCATTGAAATGACTTTGAAGGCTTTGGTTCGCTGAAGGGGTCGGAGTGGCTTAAAACGACGTTTCTTTAAGGTAAATCAGCAAGGAATAGGAGATTACCCTTATCCCAAAGATTTTGCAGCGCACCAAGAAAAAAAGTTGCTTTTCGAAACGCGCTATTGCTGACGAGGATCTTGCTGGGAAAGTTGAAATGTGCAGACGCACAATTCGATGGCTGTGAATTTTGAGTTCAAGGGCGTTGCATGCGCCAAAATGGGGCACCGCTCATCCGCTTCGTGAGTGTCGCCTACACGGCAAATGCTTTTTGTTATTCAAATGAAAGCATTTACGGCACAGCAGTGAGCTTGCGTTCTGACTGCTTTTCATTCGGCGCGCTCTGAGTAACCCGCCTATACTGCGGCGATTCAGAGGGTGACCTTCGCGCGCAAATCCGGCGCTTGTCGCGTGGTTTGTCAGACCATCCGTTACCGCCCTCACCGCCCAGACTTATCGGAAACCGCATGGTGCTTCATGATGAAGGTGTCGTTCCCGCGCTCGAATGCCGCGGGCTGAGCAAGACATATGGCGCCGGCCGCATCGTACTGGCGCACCTTGATTTCACGCTCGGGCCAGGTGAATTCGTCGCCATCATGGGCGACTCGGGCGTCGGCAAATCGACGCTGCTGAATCTGATTGCCGGCCTCGACAGCGCGGATAGCGGCGATGTGATCATCGACGGCGATGCGGTCTCGCAGCTGGACGACAATGCGGCGACACGTCTGCGCCGGCAAAAGCTGGGCTTCGTGTTCCAGGCCTTTCACGTGCTGCCCCATCTGACGCTCGCGCAAAATGTCGCTCTGCCGCTGCTGCTGAACGATTTGCCCAGAGCTGCTGCGCTCGATATGCTCGCTGCCGTTGGCCTGAGCGGCCGTGGCGACGATTTTCCACGGCAGCTTTCCGGCGGTGAGCTACAGCGCGTCGCCATTGCGCGTGCGCTTGTGCATCGTCCGAAACTGATCCTCGCCGACGAACCAACCGGCAACCTCGATCCCGACACCGCACACGAAGTGCTCAGCCTGTTCCGCGCGCAAAGCAAGGCAACTGGCGCGGCCACGATCATGGTCACGCATTCGGAAGCCGCAGCGGCGATCGCCGACCGCATCCTGATTCTGAGCGACGGCGGCTTGCACGCTTCGTTGTCGCGCGCCTCGTCCTCCGATTCCCGCTCCATCGCGCGTTCAACCGACGATGCGCGCTGAACCACGACCCTTGCCGCATATACGCGGCCACCGCATGCTTGCGCGCTGGCTGCTGGGTGCCGAGTGGCGCAGTCATCGCGGACGCGCGCTGGTTGCGATTGCAACGATCGCACTCGGTGTCGCGCTCGGTTACGCAGTTCAACTGATCAATAGCGCGGCCTTCAACGAATTCTCCGCGGCGGCGCGCAGCCTGTCGGGCCAGGCCGATCTGCAGGTGCGTGGAGCACAACCTGTATTCGACGAATCCATCTATCCGCGTTTGTCCGCCGAAGCGGGCGTGGCTCTCGCGAGTCCCGTCCTCTCGTTCGATGCCACTGTGCCGCACGAAAGCGCCCCGCTGCCGGTACTCGGCATCGACGTCTTCAAGGCGAGCCGTATCGCGCCCGATCTGATTGGCGTCCCGTCGCCGGAACGCCCGTTCGATACGCTTGCGCCCGACACGCTATTTCTCTCCACGGCGGCACAACAATGGCTGAAGGTGAAAATTGGCGATGAGGTAGCGCTGCGCAGCGGCACGGCCATCGTGCATCTGCGCGTGGCCGGCGGTCTCGTCAGAACGCGGCCGGGTCAACGGCTTGCAGTGATGGATATCGCCGCGGCGCAATGGAAGTTCGGCAGGCTGGGCAAGCTCTCGCGCGTCGATTTGCAACTCGAACGCGGCGTCGATCGGGAGCGCTTCAGGCATGATCTGCAAGCGCGCCTCGGCAACCAATGGGTGATCTCCGAAACGCGTGACACCGAAAGCCGTACCGACCGGCTGTCGCGCGCCTATCGGATCAATATGAATGTACTCGCGCTGGTGGCGCTCTTTACCGGCGCCTTCCTCGTATTTTCGACCCAGGCGCTCGGCGTTGTGCGGCGCCGCGCCCAATTCGCCATGTTGCGCGTGCTCGGACTGACACGCGCTCAATTGTTACGCCAGATCCTGATGGAAGGCGCCCTGCTCGGCCTGCTCGGCTCGTTGACCGGACTCGCGCTCGGCTACGCCATGGCGAGCGGCGCGTTGCGCTTTTTTGGCAGCGACCTGGGCGGCGGCTACTTTCCGGGTGTGCAGCCGCAAGTCGGCTTTGAACCGCTGGCCACGGCGCTATTTCTGGCGCTCGGGGTCGCCGTATCGATCCTCGGCAGTCTCGCGCCAGCACTGGAAGCGGCCCGCGCGCGACCCGCCGTGGCACTCAAGGCCGGCGCTGAAGAAGGCGCTTTGGCGCGGCTCGCTACGCCATGGCCTGCTTTGGCATGTCTGCTGATTGCCGTGGTTTTGACGCTGTTGCCGCCCGTGTTCGACGCACCTGTCGGCGGCTATCTGGCGGTCGCGCTGCTGCTGGTCGGCGGAATCGCACTGATGCCGCGTGTCACCGCGTTGATCTTCGGCGCGGCGAGCCGTGCAGTCGGCGGGCGGCGTCACGCCGGCGCCGCCCGCACCCTGGCGCTGGCGCGCCTCGCGAACGCGCCGGGACAGGCATCAATCGCGATGGGCGGCGTACTGTCGAGCTTTGCGCTGATTGTCGCGATGGCGATCATGGTGGCGAGTTTTCGCGTGTCTGTTGAAGACTGGTTGAGCCATCTGCTCTCCGCCGACCTCTATGTTCGTGTAGCACCGAACGGCGACACGGGTGGCTTGCGGGTCGACGAACAGACGCTGCTGGCGAGTGTACCAGGCATCAGAAAAGCTGCCTTTGCCCGAACCTCGCATCTCACACTCGATCCCACGCGGCCGGATATCGCCGTGCTGGCGCGTGAAATCGATGCGGCCGATCCAGGCGCCACGCTGCAGATGACCGGCGCAGTTCTGCCTCCAACCGAGCTTCGTACGGGCGAAACACCTGTTTGGGTATCCGAAGCAATGGTCGATCTGTATGGATATCGGCTTGGACAGCGCGTGCAGTTGCCACTCGGCGAGCGCGGCCACCTGTTCAGAGTCGCGGGCGTCTGGCGCGATTACGTGCGTCAGAGCGGCGCAATCCAGCTACGGCTTGCTGACTACCGGCGCCTGACTGGCGACATAGGCGCCACCGATGTCGCCGTGACCGTGCAACCTGGGGCGAGTATCGATCGCGTTATGGCGGGGCTGCGCGCACTGCCCTTCGGTGCTTCACTGGACCTGTCGCAACCAGGAGAAATTCGCGCACGCACGCTGGTCATCTTCGATCGGAGTTTTGCCGTCACATATCTGCTCGAAGCCGTCGCCATCGTGATCGGATTGTTCGGCGTGGCAGCGACGTTCTCCGCGCAAACACTCGCGCGAGCACGTGAGTTCGGCATGCTGCGTCACGTGGGTGTGACGCGCTCACAGATACTCGCGATCCTCGCGCTCGAAGGCGGGATGCTGACAGCTTGCGGGATCGCGATGGGCTTCGTGCTCGGATTCGCGATCAGTCTGATCCTGGTGTTCGTCGTTAATCCGCAGTCGTTTCATTGGAGCATGTCGCTTCACATTCCATGGACGGTACTGAGCACGGTCGCGCTGGTGATGCTGGCTTCGTCGTGCTCGACAGCGGTGATTGCCGGACGGGGCGCCGTGTCCATCGATGCGGTACGCGCGGTCAAGGAGGATTGGTGATGGGGGCCTTACCGCGTGAAATAGCGCAGACGTCGATGCACGAGGCTGTATTGCACGTCGAGCATGAAGCGCCTTGCACGTCGCGGATTGCGTCGGCAGGCCGCGTTGCGAATGTATGGCGATTGCGCGTGAAGATGCATAGTTTGCTCTGCATTGGTGTCCTGGCCGCTTTGCCTGCGCTTGCCAAGGCACCCGAGTTCGCCCAGGTCATCGCGGATCGCCCGGTCGTCCTTCCACAAGACAGCGGCGCACATCCCGCGTTTCGCACCGAGTGGTGGTACGCCACCGGCTGGCTCACGACCCCGGACAATCAGCCGCTCGGTTTCCAGATTACTTTTTTCCGCTCGGCGACTGGCCACGACACGGCCGATCCAAGCTCCTTCGCGCCGTCGCAATTGATCATTGCCCACGCTGCGCTAAGCGACCCTGCACTGGGTCACCTCACGCACGACCAACGGATTGCCAGAGCGGGGTTCGGGTTGGCGTATGCGAAGCCGAACAATACCGAGGTCAAACTCGACGCCTGGAAAATCACCCGTGGTACGGACGGTCACTACGACGTCACAGCCGATGCGAACAGCTTTTCACTGCATCTCACGCTGACGCCGACGCAGCTACCCATGATCCAGGGCGAGCGTGGGTACTCACGCAAAGGCCCGCGCCCCGAACAGGCCAGTTATTACTACAGCGAGCCGCAATTGCGAGTGACCGGAAGCGTGGTTCGGCCGGTCGTGGCCGGCGGCACATCGAAGGGCGCGGCAACCGTCACTGGCACGGCGTGGCTCGATCATGAATGGTCGAGTACGCTGCTGGACGCCGACGCAGTCGGATGGGATTGGCTCGGCGCCAACCTGACGGATGGCTCTGCCCTCATGGCGTTCAAGGTGCGCAGCCGTGATGGCCACGCGGTATGGGTGCATGCCGCGCTACGCCAGCCGAATGGTGAGACAAGGACGTTCGGTCCTGCGGACGTCGACTTTACCCCGGTCCGCGCATGGCGCTCGCCGCGCACGAACACGTCCTACCCGGTCTCGATGACGGTCAAAACCGGTGCGCTGATGTGGCGGCTCGATCCGTTGATGGACGATCAGGAACTCGATTCGAGTCAATCGACCGGTGCAGTGTATTGGGAAGGCGCGGTACGAGTGAGCCGCGAAGGCGTGGACGTTGGGCGCGCTTATCTGGAACTGACGGGTTATGCGAATGCGCTTCGAATGGGGAAGAATTGAAGTGTGTTTTCACGGCTGATAATCTCGAAGCCGTAAACGCAGAAACCCCACCGTTCTGGTGGGGTTTCTGTTGCTGCTAGGGAGCCTGACGATTACCTACTTTCACACGGGAATCCGCACTATCATCGGCGTGGAGTCGTTTCACGGTCCTGTTCGGGATGGGAAGGGGTGGTACCGACACGCTATGGTCATCAGGCATGACTTGTTGTCGTGTCGCCCTTGAGGACGGCACAACCAATCTGGAAGAAGTAGCTGAGAGGATGCCTCTCGCAACACGTTCAATACGTGCGGGTTGTGTTGTTTCTGGCACAACACTGATCACTCAACCGTGCGTGGTGTCCGTCCCCCCTTCGGGGGTGGGGTCCGCGTAAGTGCTGAAGCACTAACGCTAACCCGACACGAAACACACCTGTTATAGGATCAAGCCTTACGGGCAATTAGTATCAGTTAGCTTAACGCATTACTGCGCTTCCACACCTGACCTATCAACGTCCTGGTCTTGAACGACCCTTCAAGGGGCTCGAAGCCCCGGGGATATCTCATCTTAAGGCGAGTTTCCCGCTTAGATGCTTTCAGCGGTTATCTCTTCCGAACATAGCTACCCGGCGATGCCACTGGCGTGACAACCGGTACACCAGAGGTTCGTCCACTCCGGTCCTCTCGTACTAGGAGCAGCCCCCTTCAAATATCCAGCGCCCACGGCAGATAGGGACCAAACTGTCTCACGACGTTTTAAACCCAGCTCACGTACCTCTTTAAATGGCGAACAGCCATACCCTTGGGACCGGCTACAGCCCCAGGATGAGATGAGCCGACATCGAGGTGCCAAACACCGCCGTCGATATGAACTCTTGGGCGGTATCAGCCTGTTATCCCCAGAGTACCTTTTATCCGTTGAGCGATGGCCCTTCCATACAGAACCACCGGATCACTATGACCTGCTTTCGCACCTGCTCGACTTGTCGGTCTCGCAGTTAAGCACGCTTATGCCATTGCACTATCAGCACGATTTCCGACCGTACCTAGCGTACCTTCGTACTCCTCCGTTACACTTTGGGAGGAGACCGCCCCAGTCAAACTGCCTACCATGCACTGTCCCCGACCCGGATCACGGGCCAAGGTTAGAACCTCAAACAAACCAGGGTGGTATTTCAAGGACGGCTCCACGCAAACTGGCGTTCACGCTTCATAGCCTCCCACCTATCCTACACAGATCGGTTCAAAGTCCAATGCAAAGCTACAGTAAAGGTTCATGGGGTCTTTCCGTCTAGCCGCGGGGAGATTGCATCATCACAAACACTTCAACTTCGCTGAGTCTCGGGAGGAGACAGTGTGGCCATCGTTACGCCATTCGTGCAGGTCGGAACTTACCCGACAAGGAATTTCGCTACCTTAGGACCGTTATAGTTACGGCCGCCGTTTACCGGGACTTCAATCAAGAGCTTGCACCCCATCATTTAATCTTCCGGCACCGGGCAGGCGTCACACCCTATACGTCCACTTTCGTGTTTGCAGAGTGCTGTGTTTTTATTAAACAGTCGCAGCCACCAGTTTATTGCAACCCCTTCACCCTTCTGGCGCAGGCCAGTCAAGCTACAGGGGCGTACCTTATCCCGAAGTTACGGTACCAATTTGCCGAGTTCCTTCTCCCGAGTTCTCTCAAGCGCCTTAGAATACTCATCTCGCCCACCTGTGTCGGTTTGCGGTACGGTCTTGTTAAACTGAAGCTTAGAGGCTTTTCTTGGAACCACTTCCAGTTGCTTCTTCACCGAAGTGAATGGCGCCACGCCCTTGAATTGCGCACCCGGATTTGCCTGAGTGCCTTCTCCAACGCAGCGACCGGGACTTCCAACACCCGGACAACCTTCCGCGATCCGTCCCCCCATCGCATTTAACAATGGTGCAGGAATATTAACCTGCTTCCCATCAGCTACGCATTTCTGCCTCGCCTTAGGGGCCGACTCACCCTACGCCGATGAACGTTGCGTAGGAAACCTTGGGCTTACGGCGAGGGGGCCTTTCACCCCCTTTATCGCTACTCATGTCAGCATTCGCACTTCCGATACCTCCAGCGCACTTTTCAATGCACCTTCGCAGGCTTACGGAACGCTCTCCTACCATGCACATAAATGTGCATCCGCAGCTTCGGTATATTGCTTAGCCCCGTTACATCTTCCGCGCAGGACGACTCGATCAGTGAGCTATTACGCTTTCTTTAAAGGATGGCTGCTTCTAAGCCAACCTCCTGACTGTTTTAGCCTTCCCACTTCGTTTCCCACTTAGCAATATTTGGGGACCTTAGCTGGCGGTCTGGGTTGTTTCCCTCTTGACACCGGACGTTAGCACCCGATGTCTGTCTCCCGTGATTGCACTCTTCGGTATTCGGAGTTTGCTATGGCGTAGTAATCCGCAATGGACCCCACAACCATGACAGTGCTCTACCCCCGAAGGTGATACACGAGGCACTACCTAAATAGTTTTCGGAGAGAACCAGCTATTTCCAGGTTTGTTTAGCCTTTCACCCCTATCCACAGCTCATCCCCTAACTTTTCAACGTTAGTGGGTTCGGACCTCCAGTACGTGTTACCGCACCTTCATCCTGGCCATGGATAGATCACCTGGTTTCGGGTCTACACCCAGCGACTGAACGCCCTGTTCGGACTCGCTTTCGCTACGCCTGCCCTAATCGGTTAAGCTTGCCACTGAATGTAAGTCGCTGACCCATTATACAAAAGGTACGCCGTCACCCCTTGCGAGGCTCCGACTGTTTGTATGCATGCGGTTTCAGGATCTATTTCACTCCCCTCCCGGGGTTCTTTTCGCCTTTCCCTCACGGTACTGGTTCACTATCGGTCGATCACGAGTATTTAGCCTTGGAGGATGGTCCCCCCATCTTCAGACAGGATTTCACGTGTCCCGCCCTACTTCTCGTACACCCAGTTCTTCCTCGCTGTTTTCGTCTACAGGGCTATCACCTGCTATGGCCGCACTTTCCAGAGCGTTCGACTAACAATGAAGATAAAGAGTACAGGCTGGTCCCATTTCGCTCGCCACTACTCTGGGAATCTCGGTTGATTTCTTTTCCTGCGGTTACTTAGATGTTTCAGTTCACCGCGTTCGCTTCGCATGACCTATGTATTCAGTCATGGATACTCCATAAGGAGTGGGTTTCCCCATTCGGATATCGGTGGATCAAAGCTCGTTTGCCAGCTCCCCACCGCTTTTCGCAGGCTACCGCGTCCTTCATCGCCTGTGATCGCCAAGGCATCCACCACATGCACTTGTTCGCTTGACCCTATAACGGGTGTGTCTCATGCCGCATCCACTGGGGATGCAGCGCTCCTCACATCGTTACAGGTTGAGTATTCGTGTTGCGCCGTATTCCAAAGCAATCTTTCGATCACCTTTTCATACATTGATACAATCACAACCCTGATTCACCTACTCGCACACCCATCTCTAAGTATGCTTTCGTGAATCTCTTTACTACTTCTTCCTGATTGTTAAAGAACGACAGCCGATATCGCAGTTGCTATAACCGCGTATCACTCTGACTGGCTCAATCGCCAATGCGAAACGCTCTGTGCCTTTAAACACAGAACCCTGCGCATTGAAGATTGGTGGAGGATGACGGGATCGAACCGACGACCCCCTGCTTGCAAAGCAGGTGCTCTCCCAGCTGAGCTAATCCCCCAGTCATGCAGATAACGCAATCTGATAGTCCCGGAGTCTTCACCGGTTAGCTGCAGCCACCGCAGAAACAGTGGTGGGTCTGGATGGATTCGAACCATCGACCCCCGCCTTATCAAGACGGTGCTCTAACCAACTGAGCTACAGACCCCTGAGTCTGTCTGCGTATCTGTCTTAATTTCACAGCCGATAAGCGTGAGCGCTCAACGTTTGACACGTTAGCTCGAGAAAGGAGGTGATCCAGCCGCACCTTCCGATACGGCTACCTTGTTACGACTTCACCCCAGTCATGAATCCTACCGTGGTGACCGTCCTCCTTGCGGTTAGACTAGCCACTTCTGGTAAAACCCACTCCCATGGTGTGACGGGCGGTGTGTACAAGACCCGGGAACGTATTCACCGCGGCATGCTGATCCGCGATTACTAGCGATTCCAGCTTCACGCACTCGAGTTGCAGAGTGCGATCCGGACTACGATCGGTTTTCTGGGATTGGCTCCCCCTCGCGGGTTGGCGACCCTCTGTTCCGACCATTGTATGACGTGTGAAGCCCTACCCATAAGGGCCATGAGGACTTGACGTCATCCCCACCTTCCTCCGGTTTGTCACCGGCAGTCTCCCTAGAGTGCTCTTGCGTAGCAACTAGGGACAAGGGTTGCGCTCGTTGCGGGACTTAACCCAACATCTCACGACACGAGCTGACGACAGCCATGCAGCACCTGTGTTATGGCTCCCTTTCGGGCACCCCCACCTCTCAGCAGGGTTCCATACATGTCAAGGGTAGGTAAGGTTTTTCGCGTTGCATCGAATTAATCCACATCATCCACCGCTTGTGCGGGTCCCCGTCAATTCCTTTGAGTTTTAATCTTGCGACCGTACTCCCCAGGCGGTCAACTTCACGCGTTAGCTACGTTACCAAGTCAATGAAGACCCGACAACTAGTTGACATCGTTTAGGGCGTGGACTACCAGGGTATCTAATCCTGTTTGCTCCCCACGCTTTCGTGCATGAGCGTCAGTATTGGCCCAGGGGGCTGCCTTCGCCATCGGTATTCCTCCACATCTCTACGCATTTCACTGCTACACGTGGAATTCTACCCCCCTCTGCCATACTCTAGCCCGCCAGTCACAAATGCAGTTCCCAGGTTAAGCCCGGGGATTTCACATCTGTCTTAGCGGACCGCCTGCGCACGCTTTACGCCCAGTAATTCCGATTAACGCTTGCACCCTACGTATTACCGCGGCTGCTGGCACGTAGTTAGCCGGTGCTTATTCTTCCGGTACCGTCATCCCCCCAGGGTATTAACCCAGAGGTTTTCTTTCCGGACAAAAGTGCTTTACAACCCGAAGGCCTTCTTCACACACGCGGCATTGCTGGATCAGGGTTTCCCCCATTGTCCAAAATTCCCCACTGCTGCCTCCCGTAGGAGTCTGGGCCGTGTCTCAGTCCCAGTGTGGCTGGTCGTCCTCTCAGACCAGCTACAGATCGTCGCCTTGGTAGGCCTTTACCCCACCAACTAGCTAATCTGCCATCGGCCGCCCCTGTAGCGGGAGGTCCTAAGATCCCCCCCTTTCCTCCGTAGAGCGTATGCGGTATTAATCCGGCTTTCGCCGGGCTATCCCCCACTACAGGACACGTTCCGATGTATTACTCACCCGTTCGCCACTCGCCACCAGGATTGCTCCCGTGCTGCCGTTCGACTTGCATGTGTAAGGCATGCCGCCAGCGTTCAATCTGAGCCAGGATCAAACTCTTCAGTTCAAACCTGTTACTGTTTTCGGTCTCTTTCGAAACCGGTCGCTCACTCAACGTACTGACGAATGATCATCCCATCCGAAGATGGGAAAACCTTCCTTTAATACTAGTGTGAGACTTGATACTTTCGCTTGTCGGCAGAATCCGGAGATCCCACCGCGCGTCGCGCATCAAGCGCCCACACTTATCGGCTGTTAATTTTTAAAGATCATTCGCTTGGAGAGCTCTGCTTTCTTCGCGTCCGTCATCAAACGGGAGGCGAATTATGCGATGCGGTCCGCACCCCGTCAACCCCCTCCGCGCATTTATTTTTAAAAAGTTGAGAAGTGCCAGAACAGCCCGGATCGGCATGCAACAAAATTGATTAGGTTTCCAAATAAAAGTAGACGCGCCTCGCAACGCAACCTGGATCGGTGCACAACATCGCACCGAAGCTAACCAGAGCAGGGTCCCATCCTTGCAAAATCTACCAGCCGATATCGTCACCCATGTGCGCACGCTATTTGCCCGGCACGCGTCAACAAATGCCGGTACGCGCGTCAAGACAATAAATCTATTGGACTTTGGTCCCAGTCGAAAACACCGACGGCATATCGATCGAAAGCATCCTCGGCAGTGAATGTCACGCGACGTTAGGGAGTCGCTCGAAAGCCGGTCACCCATCGCTAGCGCAAATGCGCTGAAAAAAGAACGCGTCCCGGCCGGGTATAGGACCAAAGGCCAATAGTCTTTCAGTGGCCCGCCTGCCTATATTGATTTCAGCCAATGAGGGTCGCAGGCTGAATTGCGGCTCGTTCACGCGTTGCAATCGCCAAAGGGAGTACGCATCATGCTCAAATGCGTTCGCTATGTCGCAGTTATTCCAGTCCTGATCGTCGCCGCGGCCTGTTCGACTGGCGGGAGTTCGACGTCCGGGTCCTCGTCGTCGACGGCCACGCCGGTCGCCGAGGACGCCGTTCTCAAGCAGGACAGTCTCGCCGCACTGCAAACGTTGTACGCAAAGGAACCCAAGGCAAAGGAAATCGGCGATAGATCCAAGGCGATACTCGTCTTTCCGAACCTGGTCAAGGCAGGCTTTATCGCCGGCGTGCAAGGGGGGGACGGCGTGCTGATCGAGAACGGGAAGATCACGGGTGTCTACAACAACACAGCTGTGTCGTATGGCCTGCAAGCCGGTGTCCAGACGTTCGCGGAAGTCATGTTCCTGACGACCGATGCTGCGGTGAACTACCTCCATAGCAGCGACGGATGGTCGCTGGGCATGGGCCCAAGCGTCGTCGTGGTGGATGCCGGTGCCGCGAGGTCGCTGACCACGACTACGCTTCAGTCCGACGTTTACGCGTTCATCTTCGGTCAGCAGGGCCTGATGGCCGGCCTTGGGCTGCAAGGCCAGAAGATCACGCGACTCAGGGGCTAACGGCCGTCGCGACGCCCTCTCCCGCGCGGACCCGCCATCTGCTCGCCCGCGCGGCCTTTCCAGGCAGATCCCGGATCGCATAGCCGGACAGCGTGGCCTGTTCTGCGATGAGCTCCGGCGGTCGCGGGAAGGTCGCGGGAAGATCACGCCATGTCAACCGGCAGACTCGCCGGACCACTTTCTTAAGGGAAATATCATGAAATGCACCGTTATTGGCGCGCTTGCGTTGGCGTTGGGATTGGGCTTGGCGTTACCCGCCCTGGCCCAAACGGGCAAGGCCATGAACCCCTCGAAAATGAAATGCGAGGACTTTGTTGCTGTAGACGCGGCATATCAGCCGGCCCTCGTCTACTGGGTGGCGGGTGTCGATCATCTTGGGGTAAAGGAAACTGACACGATGGTGGTCGACACCGCGACACCAGTCGCCGTCATCGTCGGCGAGTGCAAAAAGACACCGAAGGCCTCCTTCAAGGCCAAGGTCCGAGCGCTCTACAAGGGCGGTCAGATCACGCTCTTCGACCATCATTGAGCGAGGCACTTTCCGCGGCACGCAGACATGATCCATCAGGCGGTCCGGCGATCCGGCGATCCGGCGTATGGCGTGAGGAACGGCTACTGACCCCAACATCGGCTTGAACTGCGCCTCGTGGCAGCGGAGCGAGCGGCATTTCGGGGCAGCTCACATTGCCCCCCCATGCCTGAGCACCGGTCATTCAGGCGGACATACGTCCGGTCGCGGAAGACTTCTGGGACTTCGAGTCATGCAACGAATTGTTCGATACTGGACCGGCTCAGTGATGCTCCTGCTTGCGTTTGCAGCACAGGCGCAACAGCCCATCATTTATCCCGCTCGCGGCCAGAGCTGGGAGCGCCAGCAGACCGACACCGCGGAATGTCACTCGTGGGCGCAACAGACTACCGGGGTCAACCCCGTTGCGCTCGCCGAGCAAATGGCGAACGCTCCGCCTCCACAGCAACAGCAAGGACGAATGCTCCGCGGAGCCGCAGGCGGTGCGCTGTTCGGCACACTGATCGGCGGAGCGGCCGGCGGCCACTGGGGCGAGGGAGCAGGAATTGGCGCGCTCGTGGGCACGATGGGCAGCGGCATGCGAATGCGGCGCGAGCAGCAACAAGCGGCCGCGCAGCAGCAGGGCATGCAGCAGCAGGCGTCGAGTCAGCTTGCGACGTACAACCGCGCGGTGGCCGCCTGCATGACCGGGCGTGGCTACACCGTCGAGTAGATGTCGTGGCTTGCTCGCCCGATCCATGGTCTGCACTTTCCGCTCACTGGTTCACGTCTGGCAGGAGAAGCAATGATGCTGAAGATTGTGTCGGCAACCGCCCTGGCGGTTCTGGTTTGCGCCGCGCCTTCAAGGGTGCTCAGCGCAGACTTTGACGGCAGCAAGCCGTTGTTGTGCGCGACTGTCGACGCGCACTTCTGTGACGTGGGCGAAGTCTGCTATCGGACGCTACCGGCGATTCTCGGTGCACCGCAGTTCATCCGCATCAACTTCGCGAAGAAGGCCATTGTCGGACCGCAGCGCACGACAGAGATCCAGCACATGGAACCGAGTGACGGACAGTTGCTGCTTCAAGGAACTGAACTTGGCTACGCCTGGAGCCTCGCACTCGATACAAAAACGGGTGCGATGTCCACGACGCTCGTCAACCGCGAAGACGTGTTCGTGCTCTTCGGCTCCTGCACGCCGTCGTAGTGCGCCCGGCGATATAACGCGTCCTGACTGATGCTGTTGCACCTGTCATTTGAAACCGCACAATAAAAAAACCAGATCAAAAAATAAAAACACCTAAAGCTCCAGGCGGCGCAGCCGTAAACATGGTTATCCCGCCAGCTAAATCCCCCAGACCATGGAACACCCAACCGACAACCAAGTCCTGGAGTCAGCCCCGGAAGCCCAATCACTGAAATTAGCCCTGGAATCAGTGCCCGTAGGCAAACCTCTGGAATGGCCCATTACAGACCACGACGGCACGCTGCTATTCAACGGCGGCGCCATCTTGGCCACCACCGACGAACGCAAGTTCCTGTTCGACCACTTCCACCCCCACCGCGGCGACCTGCTATCCGCGCGCCCGTCACAGGAACCACCGGCCCACCCGCATCAGGCTGACCCGACTGGCGAGCTGATGCTCAAAGACATGCATCTGGCGATCGGCGCCCTGATCGGCATGCGCACCCAACTCGGCAGCGGCGGCCCCATGCACCCCTGCCGCATCATCGGTTTCGCGCCCAATCAGGCGCTTTTCGTCACCCCGCCCATCCAGGACGGCCGGATCCTGCCGCTCGGCCATGGCGAGAACGTTGAAATCGTCGCGATTGCGAGCCAGGCCGTGTTCCGCTTCGTCTGCACGGTGGAAGCGATTTGCCGCGCACCGTTCGACTACGTCGTGCTATCGAAACCCGGCGTGATCCGCCGCCTGCGCGAACGCAAGTCGATTCGCGTGCGCACGCACCTTGCAGTGCGCTTCGGCATTGGCGAAACCGGCGACACCTACGAAGGCATCGCCCTTGCAAAAGGCATCAGCGCACTCGGCATGTCGCTGGCCGCAGCGTGGACGCTCGGTGCCGTCGGCGAACGCCTGCGCATCGCATTCCGCCTCAAATCATCAGACCTCGACACCGAGATCGAAACCACCGCGATCATCCGCAACGTCCAGAAAGGCAGCGCGCCGGGCGAGCCGTCCATGCACGGTCTCGAACTGGATCAACTCGACGCGGCTCAGCAGATGGCGATGAAAGTCTACGTGTTCGACCGGCAAGACGACGTGGTGTACTGGTCCAGCGGTTTGAAGTAAATGCGCGAGCGTGAGCGGCGCACTGCCGCTCAGCCGCTCAACCAATCAGTTCCTCAGGCGTGACGCGCGTCGCGCCCCACGCGTCGGCAAGCATTTCGCAACGGCCGAGCCGTATTGCCTCGCGCTCGAAGTCGACGAATACGATTTCGTCCGCGTCGAGGGGCCGCCCCGGCTGATCGCTACTGCGCCCATCTGTCAGAATCCACAGCCAGCGCTGCTGCGCGGGCTTGCGGCGCGCGCAGCGTTCCAGCAGTTGGGCTGCCGTGCTGACGCCCGAAGCAAGCGGCGTCCCGCCTCCACCGCCCACTGGCCGCAACCACCGTTCGTTCCACCAGCGCGGTACGGCGGGACCAAAACGCAACTCCGCTCCGGCGCCGCCGAAACACACCAGCGCGGCTTCGGCACGCGCGGCGCTCGCGCGGTCGAACAACGCGATCAGCAGCCCCTTGGCGAGTGCAAGGCGCTGGCCGGCCAGCATCGAACCCGAACAATCGAGTACGAAGCAATGCAGCACACCGCCGCGCGGCGCCGCTGGCACGAAGCGCAGATGTCGGGCGCGCAGTCTGTCTTGCCGCATCGCGGCGAGCGTCGGCGGCCATGCAATGCGCTTGCCTGGCTCGCCGTCGACGCGGCTGCGTGAATCCGTTCCGGCCCCTTGCCGCCATCGAAAACCGCTGCGCGAGTCAGCGGCGGCCCCCTTCCGATGGCTCAGCGTTTTTTTGCGCTGAGCGCGATCACGCTTTTGACCGGCGAGACGCCCGCCGGCTCCGGCGCCAGGTAACCCCAATCGCTATCGCCGGCAGAGTCAGTGGGTACGCCATCCGCCGGACGCATCGTGTCCGCATCGGATGCAGCTTGCTGCGGCGCATGCGGCGCTTGCTGCGCATCCGCCTCGCGCTCATGCCGCCGATGCGCCAGCACCGCCTCAGCAACGCGTTCGACATGCTCCGCCGTGACCGCAGCCGCCTGCTCCAGCGCCGCGAGGGCGCGCGCCGCACGCAGCATCACGAGGTCAGCGCGCAGCCCGTCCACGGCCGCCTCGATGCACAGTGTGCTCACGCGTGCATGCACCGCGTCGTCGAATGCGAGTTGGGGCAAGGCATCGCGCGCCGTGTGAATCCGCTGCATCAGCGTTGCCTGCTGCTGCGCGTACGCCGCACGAAAACCCTGCGGATCGAGATCGAAAGCAAGCCGCGCTTTGACGATCTGCTGGCGCACCTGCGCTTCGAAACAGTTCCGCAGCTCGACCATCAAGCCGAAGCGGTCAATGAGTTGGGGCCGCAACTCCCCTTCTTCCGGGTTCATCGTACCGATCAGCACGAAGCTCGCGTCGTGGCTATGCGAAACGCCATCGCGCTCGACGGTATTCACGCCGCTCGCCGCAGCATCGAGCAACGCGTCGACGAGCGCATCGGGCAGCAGATTCACTTCGTCGACATACAGCACGCCACGATGCGCTTTTGCAAGCAATCCCGGTGAGAAACGCACCTCGCCGTCGCGCAGCACGGTTTCGATATCGAGCGTGCCAATCAGGCGATCCTCGCTGGCGCCGAGCGGCAGATTCACCAGTTGCCCTTCCGGCAGCAGTTCGGCGAGCGCACGCGCCGCAGTGGATTTCGCGGTGCCGCGCGGCCCACTGACCAGCACACCGCCCAGACCCGGATCGATCGCGGCCAGCAGAAGTGCCTGCTGCAACGGCGCCTGGCCGATCAACGCCGCGAATGGAAACGCGGGCCGCTGGGTCGCTGCGTTCATGGTTGCATTCCTTCAATATGCTGCTCGCTGGCCAGCAAATGGTGTTCGACTTGCGCGCGATAGTCGCCGGGGCTTTGCCACAACCCACGCTGCATGGCTTCGAGCAAACGCTCGCAGACCGAATGCAGCGCGTGCGGATTGTGGCGCTGCATGAACTCGCGCGTATCGGCGTCGTTCAGATAGGCGTCGGTGACGAGCGCATATTGGTGATCGTCGATCACGCGCGCGGTTGCATCGTAGCCGTAGAGATAGTCGACCGTTGCGGCGATTTCCGCAGCCCCCTTATAGCCGTGACGCTTCACACCATCGAGCCATTTCGGATTGACCACGCGCGAACGGACTACGCGCGCGATTTCCTCATGCAGTGTGCGCACGCGCGGCGCGTCCGGATTACTGTGATCGGCGTGATAAATATGCGGCTGATTGCCGGCCAGGTGGCGCACCGCCGCGACCATGCCGCCCTGGAACTGGTAGTAGTCGTTCGAATCGAGCAAGTCGTGCTCGCGGTTGTCCTGATTCTGCAGCACCACGTCCATCGCGGCGAGACGCGTGCCGAACGCATGGCGCGCTTCTTCGCCGGTGCTTTTCTGCGTGTAGGCGTAGCCGCCCCACGCCTGGTACGCATTGGCGAGGTCGGCGTCGGTTTGCCATTGCTGCGAGTCGATCATGTCTTGCAGACCCGCGCCATACGCGCCGGGCCGCGCACTGAAGACGCGCCAGCCGGCACGTTTGCGCGCCTCGGCGGCATCCATGCCGCGGGCGATAAGCGCATCGCGTTCGCGCAGCACACGCGCGCGGATCGGATTCAGATCTTCGGGTTCGTCGAGCTCGGCCACCGCCTGCACCGCGGCATCGAACAGATGCATGACGTTAGCGAAGGCGTCGCGGAAAAAGCCTGACACGCGCAACGTGACATCGATACGCGGCCGGTCGAACACCTCGATCGGCATGATCTCGAAGTCGGTCACGCGATGGCTGCCCGGCGCCCACTTCGGCCGCACGCCGAGCAAGGCAAGAGCCTGGGCGATGTCGTCGCCGCCGGTGCGCATCGTCGCGGTACCCCACACGGAAAGGCCGATGGCGCGTGGATAATCGCCATGCTCCTGCACGTGCCGCTCGAGCAACTGCTGCGCGGATTTCAGGCCGAGCGACCAGGCGGCCTGGGTCGGAACCGCACGCGTGTCGACTGAATAGAAGTTGCGGCCGGTAGGCAGCACGTCGGGGCGTCCGCGCGACGGCGAACCGCTAGGCCCCGGCGGCACGAAGCGCCCTTCGAGGCCGCGCCTCAGTTGCCGCATTTCCTGCGGACCACATGCATCGAGCCGCGGCAGGACGTCCTCACGCAGGCGTTCAATCACACGCGCCGCTTGCGGCAACGTGCCCGCCGCCGGTGCCGGAGCTTGCGCATCATCGCCACAGACACTGCGCAACATCTCGGCCGCCAACAACTCCAGGCGCTCGCGCGTGTCGCCACCATGCCGCCACGGCGCGTCGCTCACGCGCTGCAACACGTCCGGGCGCGGACCGTTCCACGCCGCCGACCAATCCACCGATAACGGATCGAACAGATGATCCATCTGCAGATCGCGCGCCAATGCGTCGATCAAGCCAGCCTTCGCGCCTTGCCCGTCGCCGACCGGAAAGCGCCCGAGCGCCAGCAGCGTATCGCGCCGCTGCACGCCTTCCGGCGACTGCCCGAACGTGTGCAAACCGTCGCGAATCTGCGCCTCCTTCAGTTCGCACAGCCACGCGTCGACCCGCGTAAGCAGCACGTCTTCATCGTCCTGACCGGCAGGCTCGGCGAGACTCAGCTCTTCATGCAGCTTATGCTCGACGATGGTCGCGAGAATCGTGCTCCGCAACAGCTTCGAACGACGCGGGTCGACCATCAGCGCTTCATAGTATTCGTCGACCTGGCGCTCGAGATCCTGCAGCGGCCCATAGCTTTCCGCCCGCGTGAGCGGCGGCATCAGGTGATCGATAATCACGGCTTGCGCGCGGCGCTTTGCCTGACTCCCCTCGCCCGGATCGTTGACGATGAAGGGATACAGATGCGGCATCGGCCCCAGAATCAGATCGGGCCAGCATGCCCCGCTCAGCGCGACGCTCTTGCCCGGCAGCCATTCGAGATTGCCATGCTTGCCGACATGCACGACCGCGTCGATGCCGAACTGATGGCGCAGCCAGAAATAGAACGCCAGATACGCATGCGGCGGCACGAGCTCGGCGTCGTGATAGCTCGCGTAATCGCCCTGGTCACGTGAGCGTGACGGCTGGATGCCGACGAACACCTGGCCGCAGCGCCAGCCCGCGATCATGAAGCGGCCACGCCGCAAGGTCGGATCCTGCTCCGGCGAACCCCAACGCGCGTTCAATGCATTGCGCGCTTCCATAGGCAGGCGGTTGAAGTGCGCAAGATAATCGTCGAGTGCAAGGCTTTGCAGTGCCGGACGCAAATCACGCACGATGGGGTCATTGGTGACGCCTTCCGTGAGCTTCTTCAGCAGCGCGTCGCCGTCTGCGGGGAGGTCGCCCAGACGATAACCTTCGTCGCGCAACATCGACAGAATCCCGACCACCGACGCTGGCGTATCGAGCCCCACACCATTGCCGATGCGTCCTTCGCTCATCGGATAGTTCGCCAGGATCAGCGCGAGTTTTTTGTCCGCGTTGCCGAGCGTACGCAGGCGGCACCAGCGGCGGCTCAGCTCGGCAAGAAAGCCCACACGCTCGAGGTCCGGCTGATAACGCACCACATCCACTTCGGTGTGCGGACAACGATACGCGAGACCCTTGAAACTGATCGCGCGCGTGATGATGCGGCCGTCCACTTCCGGCAGCGCGATGTGCATGGCGATATCGCGTGAGTTGAGACCTTGATTGTCCTTGAGCCAGTCTTCGCGATTGCCGCCGCTCAGGATCACCTGCAGCACCGGCGCGTCGCCGGCGAGCGCGAGCGGCTCGGGATCGTCGATCGCCGAGGCGGCGAACGCGGTCGTATTCAACACCAGCGTGACGTCGTGTTGCGCGCACAACTGCTGCACGACGTCGCGGCTCATCGCATCTTTCAGCGAGGTGATCGCAATTGGCAGCGGATTCAGCCCTTGTGCCTCGAGCGCATCGATCAGCACGTCGAACACCGCCGTGTTGGCCGCCTGCAGATGCGCCTTGTAGAACAGGATCGCAGCGACTGGCGCGCCGTGACGCCAACGCGCCTGCCAGTCGGAGATCGTCGGCGTGTCGCGTTCGGGATGGTAAAGCGTGGCGGCAGGCAACGCGCGCGGCGGCGCCGGCTCACGACCCCAGCCGAAGCTGCGATAGGCGATACAGCGCAGGAATGCCTCGGCATTCTGCGGACCGCCT
Organism: Paraburkholderia fungorum; assembly: GCF_046027215.1. GTDB lineage: Bacteria > Pseudomonadota > Gammaproteobacteria > Burkholderiales > Burkholderiaceae > Paraburkholderia > Paraburkholderia fungorum_D. The sequence goes on from NZ_JAQQEN010000002.1 coordinate 1,471,264, forward strand.
TCACGCAGGTAGCGCCAGAGTTGATGGCACAGCGCGGCGTCGGCGGTACTGCGCGCAAGCAGGTTCGGATCTTCCTGCAAATCGCCGGAGAACATTGCGAGCGTTTGCTGCTTGCGCTCCGCGAGTGTCACCACCTGTTCGATGCCGTAAGGCCAGTACGCCTCGCCGCCGAGGTGATCGACCACCACGACGCGCGCGTGCTGCAACACGTCTTCGACATAGAAATCGACGGAGGCCGGTTGCCGCAAATACGTGACGTTCGCAAGCCGCAGGCTCGGAAAACCGTCGCCGAGGCGAGGAAATACGCTGGCAAGCAGCGACAGCGTGGTGTCGGCGGAACTGAGCACCACGATATCGGCGGGCTGCTGATCGATACGGATCACGCCCTGGGTATCGTCGACAAAACCGCCCGGCGTAGTGCGCAGCAGATGCATGATCGACTACGCCTGTTGCGGCTGCGCGCTGGACACGGCGCTCAAGGCGGCCTCGAAAGCGCGTTGCAGCGCGGCCGGATCCAGGTCTTCACCGATCAGTACAAAGCGGCTTTGCGGCGTTTCCCCCGCTTGCCAGCGGCGATCGAAGTAACTATCGAAACGGCGCCCCACGCCCTGGATCACCAGACGCATGGCCGCGCCCGGCAACGCGGCGAAACCTTTGACGCGGTAAATCGTGTTCGTTTCGACAAGCCCTTGCAGCGCCGCAATCACCGCTTCACGCGAAGGCGCGCTTGCGTGGACCACCACGGAATCGAATTCGTCGTGATGGTGATCGGCGTCGTCGGCGGAGCCGTGGTGATCGTGGCGCAGGTGGATCGTTTCTTCCGACGCCGCTTCGAGACCGAGCAACGTGTGCAGATCGAGTTCGCCCCTATGCGCGCGCACGATCTTCACTTGCGGCGGAATCTCCCCGCGAATCAGCGTTTCCACAGCAGCTTGCTGCGCGTCGTCGAGCAGGTCTGTTTTATTCAGAATCACGAGATCCGCCGCGGACAATTGATCTTCGAACAGTTCGTGCAGCGGCGACTCGTGATCGAGATTCGGGTCGGCCTTGCGCTGCGCATCCACGGCAACGGGGTTGTCGGCGAACTGGCCGCTTGCCGCAGCCGGGCCGTCCACCACGGTGACGACCGCGTCGACCGTAAAGCTGTTCTTGATCTGCGGCCAGTTGAATGCCTGCACCAGCGGCTTGGGCAGCGCGAGCCCGGAGGTTTCGATCAGCACATGATCGATCTGCTCGCGGCGCTCCACCAGTTTCTCCATGACCGGGAAAAACTCTTCCTGCACGGTGCAACACAGGCATCCGTTCGCGAGTTCATACAATTGCCCTTCGGTTTCGGCGCCGTTCTCGTCGCAGCCGATGCCGCAACCCTTGAGGATTTCACCGTCAATGCCAAGTTCGCCGAACTCGTTGACGATCACCGCGATGCGCTTGCCGCCCGCATGCTGAAGAATATGCCGCAGCAGCGTGGTCTTGCCGCTGCCGAGAAAACCCGTAACGATAGTGACGGGGATCTTGCGCATTTGAGTTTGCATCGTGGGGTCCATCCGTAGAAATGCACGTTCACGCCGACGCGCCTCGTATTGATCGACCACACGGGGCGACGGCCCTGCCAGCCAAAGACAATTACAAAACGCGGGGACGAAAAACGGCGTTGCCGGGGCAACTGAAATCGACAATGAGATCACGAACGAGCCGCCGCATCCCCGCGGCATTCGTTCTGCGTAGTCTGGCCGGTATCCGGGCTGGCGAAAGCGCCGCTTCACCTTCCCGTGCGAGTGGTTTCTCGCCCAGTGGTTATATGCCGACGCGGCCTTGCGCGTGGACATTGAAGCCGGCTCCGCGACGCAGAGATTGCGCCGCTGTTCGCTTACCGTTGCGGGGGCAGCACAGGTTGACCCGATCCATTGCAGGCGGGAGCCCTGTTTCCCGTTTAACTGCATGCGCACGAGCGCGCACACGAGCACCAAAGTGCGTGCGAGTGTAGGCCCGCGGCCTTGCGCCGTCAAGGAAACGCGGGCTGCGGCGGCGCCGAATCGGCGCGCTGGCGGGGGCCGCCGTGTGCTATCGTATGCGCGCGTTTGGTGCCCGCACATGCGTTCAGCGTGTGCAGTTAAACGGGAAACAGGCAGCGCCCGGTGCGCTCAACCTGTGCTGTCCCCGCAACGGTAAGCGACCTGCGGCGTCATGTGGTTTGTCTGGCGCCGCGCATGTGTTTTCGATGCCACTGTCTGACGAATTCAGACGGGAAGGCAAAGCGCATGAGGCCGCCAGCCCGGATACCGGCCAGACGCGGAGGCAGCGTTCGTCACGCTGCCGGCCGCCGGAATCCGCGAGGGACGGATGTGAAGGCGTTGTGAAGCACGACATGGCGCGCCCGTTTGCGTTTATCCGAAGAAAACGTAGCGAGCGGCGTTTTTCGTCGTGCGTAATCTGTCGCACCGCATGAGCTTTCATTTCGCCTGGGCCGTCTGCACGGCACGCCTGTTTCCCTCTGCCACGGCATGGCGCGCGCCATGCACGCCGCGATGAGCCGCGCATGGCTGATCGGCGCGGGTCCGGGCGACATCGAACTGATGACGCTCAAGGCAACCCGCGCGTTGGCGCGGGCCGATGTCGTGCTGGTCGACGATCTGGTGAATCCCGAGGTGCTGCAGTTCGCGCGTGCCGACGCGCTGGTGGTCTACGTCGGCAAACGCGGCGGCCATCCGTCCACACCGCAAGCCGGCATCGTCGCGCAAATGCTCGAACATCTTCAGGCCGGGCGCAGTGTCGCGCGCCTGAAAGGCGGCGACCCGTTCGTGTTTGGCCGTGGCGGCGAAGAGCAGCAGGCGCTGCACGCGGCGGGCATCGAAGTCGACATCATCAACGGCATCACCGCGGGCATTGCAGCGCCCGCGGCCATCGGCATTCCGGTCACCCATCGCGATCACGCGCAGGGCGTGGTGTTCGTCACCGGACACGGCGCCGGCAGCGGCGAGCCCGACTGGGCCGCGCTCGTCGCCACCCGTATGACGCTGGTGATCTATATGGGTATGCAGAGGTTGAACGACATTGTCGAGGCGTTGCTCGCGGCCGGCATGCGTGCCGATACGCCGTGCGCGGCAATCGAATCCGCCACGCGTCCAGAGCAGCGCCATGTGCTAGGGCACCTCAACGGATTCGCCGACGACGTTTCACGCGCCGGGCTCGGCTCGCCGGCGATCGTGGTGATCGGCGGGGTGGCGTCGCTGGCGCTGGCCGCCACCGCCGCCGCCGCCGCGAACGCGGATCGCGCGCCATGAAAACGCTCTGTGTCGGCATCGGTTGCCGCTCGAACAGTTCGGCTGAGCAGATCGAAGCGGCCGTGCGCGCCGCGCTCGGCCCCCTCGCGTTCGAGGCGATCGGCGTCGTTGCAACGGTCGATGCCAGGGCGCAGGAAGCGGGTTTGCACGAATTCTGCGCGCGTCACGCGCTGCCGTTAGCAATCATTAGTCGCGAGCAGATCGCCACGCTGCCTCTCGCGACTGCCGAGCCCTCGGCCGCGGCGCGCGAATATCTTGGTGTGGACGGCGTATGCGAGCCCTGCGCGTTGCTCGCTGCCGCTCCGGGCGCGCGCCTGATCGTCCGCAAGACCATACTCGATGGCGTCACGGCGGCGATCGCCTCAACCGCTCACGCCGGCATCGACATCACGCACAACGACTTCAACAAACAGGACCTTCCATGAAAACAGACCCCGAATCGCATCAACGCATGACCGAGCGCCGGCGCGAAGGCCATGAGAAAAAGCAGGCTGCCGCCACCGTTGAAAAGGGCCTGCTGATCGTCAACACCGGCACCGGCAAGGGCAAAACCACGGCCGCGTTCGGCATGGCCGTGCGCGTGCTCGGACACGGCATGCGCCTCGGCGTCGTGCAGTTCATCAAAGGCGCGCTGCATACCTCGGAGCGCGATTTTCTCGGCGCGATCGCGCAATGCGATTTCGTCACGATGGGCGACGGCTACACCTGGAACACCCAGAACCGCGACGCCGACATCGCCACCGCGCGCAAAGGCTGGAACGAAGCACGCCGGATGATCGAAAGCGGCGACTATCAGATGGTGATCCTCGACGAGTTGAACACCGTGCTGAAGTACGAATACCTGCCGCTCGACGAAGTGCTGTCGGTCCTGAAAGCGCGCGCGCCGATGCTGCACGTGGTGGTGACCGGCCGTCACGCGCCGGACGCGCTGATCGAAGCGGCGGACCTCGTCACCGAAATGCGGATCGTCAAGCACCCGTATCGCGAGCAAGGCGTGAAAGCGCAGCGCGGCGTGGAGTTCTGACGCATGTCCGCCTGCCCCGCCCTGTTCATTAGCGCGCCCGCGTCGGGCCAAGGCAAGACCACCATCACCGCGGGTCTGGCGCGCTACCATCGGCGGCTGGGGCGGCGCGTGCGCGTGTTCAAAACAGGCCCCGATTTTCTCGATCCGATGATACTGGCGCGTGCAAGCGGCGCGCCGGTGTTGTCGCTCGATCTCTGGATGGTGGGCGAAACGGCCTGCCGCACCCTGCTTGCACAAGCGGCGCGCGAGGCCGATCTGATCCTGATCGAAGGGGTGATGGGCCTGTTCGATGGCACGCCGAGCAGCGCCGATCTGGCCACCGTATTCGGCGTGCCGGTGCTGGCGGTGATTTCAGCGAAAGCCATGGCGCAGACCTTCGGCGCGCTCGCCTTCGGTCTCGCCCGCTTCAGGCCCGAGGTGCCGTTTTACGGCGTGCTGGCCAACCGCGTCGGCTCGGCAAGACACGCGCAGATGCTCGAAGAGGCGCTGCCGGCCGACCTGCGCTGGTGCGGGCACATCACGGGCGACGACGCCATCGAATTGCCCGATCGCCACCTCGGCCTGCATCAGGCGGCCGAAATCGACGATCTGAATACGCGCCTCGATCGCGCGGCCGATGCGCTCTCGCACACCGCGCTGGCGGAATTGCCGCCACCGGTCGAATTCGGCACGCCGGCCAATGAAGCGCTGCCGCGTCTGCTGGAAGGCAAGCGGATTGCCATCGCCCGTGACGCGGCGTTCTCGTTCATCTATCCGGCCAACGTCACGCTGTTGCAGGAACTCGGCGCGCGTGTGGCGTATTTCTCGCCGCTCGCCAATGAAGCGCTGCCGGACAATACCGATGCCGTCTATCTTCCAGGCGGCTATCCCGAGCTCCACGCACCCGCACTCGCACGCAACGCGGCCAGCGCCGCGGCGATCCGCACGCATGCCGTGGCGGGCAAGCCGGTCGTCGCCGAATGCGGCGGCATGCTCTACCTGCTCGAACAGCTCACCGACACGAGCGGCGTCAGCACACCCATGCTCGGCCTGCTGCCCGGCCACGCGACCATGCAAACGCGCTTCACCGCGCTCGGCATGCAGCAGATCGACAGCCTGCACGGGCCGCTGACAGGCCACACGTTTCACTATTCGAAGCTGAGCACGCCGCTCACGCCGCTGCGTTCCGCCACCCGGCCGCAGAGCGACGCTCCCGGTGAGGCCGTGTTCCGCGCCGGTTCGATCGTCGCGAGCTATATGCACGCCTATTGGCCCTCCAACCCGGCCTTCACGGCCGCCCTGTTCCATGGCGAAGCCTTTTAACGACTCCGAGCGCGAGGCCGTCTACCGCGCCATTTACGAACGGCGCGACATGCGCCACTTCGTGCGCGACCCGGTCGATGCCGTCGTACTGCAACGTTTGCTCGACGCCGCGCATCACGCGCCGAGCGTCGGCTTCATGCAGCCGTGGCGCATTGCGCGCATCACCGATCCGGCGTTGCGCGCCGCCCTGCATCAGACGGTGGAAAGCGAACGGCTCGCCACCGCCGATGCACTCGGCAAGCGCCGCGAAGAGTTCATGAAGCTGAAAGTGGAAGGCATGCTGGAGTGCGGTGAACTGCTGGTGATGGCGCTGATGGATGGCCGCGAGCGCCACATCTTCGGCCGCCGCACCTTGCCGGAGATGGATCTCGCGTCGGTGGCCTGCGCGATCCAGAACATGTGGCTCGCGGCCCGCGCGGAAGGGCTTGGCATGGGCTGGGTGTCGCTGTTCGATGTCGACGCGGTGCGCGCGCTACTGCATATGCCCGAAGGCGCGCGGCCGGTGGCGATTCTCTGTCTCGGCCACGTCGATCACTTTTACAGCGAGCCGATGCTGGAAACCGAACGCTGGGCGAGCCGCATGCCGCTCGCCGATTGCGTATTCGAAAACCACTGGCCCGCAAACGAAAAAGCGCCGGAATAAAGCCCGCACCGGCGTCCGAATCAGGCACTGCGCTTTATGGTTGCAGTGGCTTGACCGACACCACATCCGGTACACCGCCGGCCTGAGCGGCGCGCAGTGTCACTCGCCAGTCGGGTGGTGCGCCGAACGGCAATTGCGCCAGAGCACTTTTGACGAGCGCGGGCATCGCGTGCACTGGATCCGCATCCCGATCGCTGCTCGTTGCACTGACTTTGTAGACCTCCTGTCCGCTCGCGCGCTCGAAAAACCGCAGCGTCAACGCGTGCTGATAAGCGCGTGCACCGAACAGCGAGAACGGCGGTTCAGCCGGGCGGCCACATGCGCCTGCCGTGCAATCGCCTGAGTTGACACCGACCGAGGCCGGGCGCGTGTCATAGGCCATTGACAGCAGATAGTGCGCGGGTTTGTCCGCCGTATCGACAAAGCCGTTCTTCGCCAGTTCGTCGCGCAGCAAGGCTTCGAATTGCGGATGATCCGCACTGTCGTCCTGCGACGGCATGCGCGCAATCGCATAGGTTCGCTCGCCCTGCAGCGCCGCAGCGGGGCTCGCGCTATGCACGTCGGCGCTCAGGCCGGCGCAGCCGGTGAGACTCGCCGCGGCCAGCACGGCACAGATCAGTATCGCTTTCACCGTCTTCTCGCCTCAATAGACTGCGGATTCACATTTCACACTTGATACGTCACGGGCGCAGCGTGGCGGACCCATCGGCCTGCGCATCGTCGAGCACCGGCAGATGAATCGTAAAGGCCGTGCCCTTGCCCGGCGCGCTCACCACCTCGACATCGCCGCCGTGGCGTGTCACGACGGTTTTGACAAACGCCATGCCCAATCCGGCGCCGTCTACTTCCGGCCGCTCGTCCTGATGAAAGCGCCGGAACCGTTCGAACAGACCCGCCTGCTGTGTTTCCGGAATGCCATAGCCTTCGTCGCGGATCGTGCACGACACACGTTTGGCCATGCCGGGCGCGATAACCGGCGCCACGCGCTTGAGGCTGCACGTGATCCGCGTATCCGGCGGGCTGTATTTCACCGCATTGTTAAGGATATTGACGAGCGCGCGCGTCATCAGCGAGCGGTCGGCGCAGATCCAGTGACCCGCGTCGTCATCGGTATCGGTTTGCAGCGTGATCTGCTTCGCGTGGGCCTGTGGCCAGATTTCATCGCTCGCGTCGATCAGCAGTTCGGTGAGGCTCACCGGTTCGAGTACATAGGCTTGCGATTCGGCGCGCGCCAGTTGCACGAAATCGTCGGCGAGCGTCAGCGCGCGTTGCGCATAGCGTTCGATGCGTTCGAGCAGACCGCGCGCCAGCACCGATTCACCGCGGGCCCGCTCGATCTCGACGAGCGCGAGAATCGACGCCTGCGGCGAGCGCATATCGTGCGACAGGAGCTGCAATGCATCTTCCCGTTGACGTTCAGCCGCATGCAGGGCCGATACGTCGACAAGCCCCGCGATCCAGCCGGTCGTCTCGCCTTGCTCGTTGGTGCAGTTCGCGTAACGCAGCAGATGGTCGCGCCCGTTGGCGTCGCGCACCTCCACGCCCTGCTCCATCAACGCGGCGAATTCACGGCGCGCCGGGTCGAGCAGCGCGGGCCAATGGGTGTGCGCATGCAGGTTGTGTTCGGCGTCGGATGCCGCGCCGCTATCGATGGTCTTGACCAGCGTCAGGCCACCCAGCACCGCCTGCATCAGCCGGCCCTCCGGCAGCGGCGCGCCCAGCCGCGCGAAATGCGCCTTCGCGGCATGGTTCGCGATCAGCACGATGCCATGCACGTCGCTCACCAGAATCGGCTCGGGCATGCTGTCGAGGCTGTCCCACACGAAGCGCTTCATGTCCTGCACGCGCTGCGCCGCCTGTGCCATCAGCCCCATATGCTGCTCCAGCACGTCGCCGCCGAACTCGCGGCGCGGCTGCGGCGTTTCCGGCAGAAGATGCGGCTCGTCGGCAAGGCGTTGTAGCTCGTCGCGCAGATAGGCCATGGTCATTTCGAGGCGCCGCCAGTTCCAGATCGGATACACGACGATCACGCCGACAATCGCCGGCACCGGCGACATCCACAGTCGCGCGCCGTACAGCAGGACGGCGCTCCCCGCTGCGGCGAGCGCGCACAGCGCGCCCGTCAACAATAGCGAGCGGCGCGGCGACAGCACCAGGAAGCCGGCCAGCAGCACGGCCAGCGGCACCAGTGACACGACGAACACCAGCCATGGCGCGACCGGCTCGATTGCGCGGCCGGTCAACAACGTGTCGAGCACGTTCGCGTGAATGTAGATGCCCGGCAACGGCCCCAGTTCGCCGGACACCGGCGTCGCAAAGCGGTCGTATAAACCGGATGCGGTGACGCCGACCAGCACGATGCGCCCGCGCAGCGTGTTCGCAGGCACCTCGCCGGCGAGCACGCTCGCGAAACTCAGCCTCCTGTAGTTTTGCGCATTCAGTCCGAAGGGGATCAGAAAGCGGGCTTCACCGTCGGAAGGTGTCGCCACCGCGCGGCCACCGGAGCGCTTGTGCGGCCGTTCATACAATTGCAGCGCGCCACGCTCGACCGCCTGTGCGACCGGCACCATCAATTGCGGCCAGCTCGCATCCGCGTCGCCCTCGAATTGCGCAACGCTGCGCACGATACCGTCGCTATCCACTTCGAGATTGATATGGCCGAGGCCGGCCGCGGCACGCGCGAGCGGCGGCACCGGGTCGACCGCGACACGTCGGCCGGCGTTGTCAGGCGGCGCCAGCAGCATCGGCAAATAGGTGGGACTCAATGCGACCGCGCCGGCGAGCGGGGTGTCTTCCGGATTGGCTTCGGTGAAGAGCACGTCGTACACCACGGCCGCGGGCTTCGCCTTCGCGATCTGTTCGAGCAATTTGGCATGCACGCTGCGCGGCCATGGCCAGCGGCCGAGTTGCGCGATGCTGGCATTGTCGATTTCGACTACCACGATGTCGGATAGCAAGGGCTGCGCGCGCAGGCTCAGGAAGCGGTCGTAGACGAGATGATCGACGCTCGCGGTCAGCCGGCCGAGCGAGCCGAGCAGAATCACCACGATCCCAAGACAGCCGATGCCCACCCATTCGAGCAGGAAGCGGCGGCCGGCGCGCCGTCCGAGACGGGCGCGCGGGTCGAGGCTCAGACGTGGGGAGGTGTTCGGCAAAGCGTTGCGTGGTCCATGGGCTATGTTTTCAGCGCGCCAGCGTAAATGACCGCACCGAACTGCTCTTCTCATAGAACCGGCCGTTTTCGAACTGCTCGGCGACGATCGTCCAATAATAGACACCCGCCGGCAGATCGCTCACCACCAGTTGGCCGCCCATCAGATCCGTGCGATCCACGATCGGATGGCGCAGATCGGCGCTCGCGGCCAGCACGAACCGAAAGCGCGTCTCGACGGTCGAGCGGCTGACAAACCAGCGGAATTCGTAGTCGCGGCTACCGGCGCGCGGTGCCGCCGACGCCGCCAGCCCAAGCTGACGCCGTTCGAACCCATACACCTGCGGCAGGCCTTCGAGTCCGTTTGCGTCGATCGCGGCGATGCGCACGAAATAAGTGCCGTCGGCCAGATCGCCAAAATCCGCATGCTGCGCGCTGACACGCAGATCCCGGATCAGGTCGAGCTGATCGGCATCGCGTGCGATCTGCACACGATAGGCGGTGGCGGGTACGGCAGGCACGAGGTCGAAGGCGACCGTCTTGCCGTCCTGTACCCTGGCCGGCTCGGTGAGCGCCGGCGCGGGCAGCAATTCGACCGGCGCGCCGATCGCGTCGCCCGTGCGTGTGATGCTGCCGAAGCTCGCTTTGACGAGCTGCGCGGAGGCCTGCAACGGCACGCCCGGCAGTGGCGCGGCGGCGTGTGCCCCGTTGCTGGAAGGATCGACACCGACCGCGCCGTCGAGCACTTCGACCGCGGTGGTTCGCGTGTCGCCGTCATAAGCCACCTTGAAACGCGTGCCGCGCACGCCCGCCACAACCGACGGCGAGCGGATCTGGAAGCGGTCATCCTTTCTGGTCGCATGCGTGACCTGACTCTCGACTTCCCCATGATGCAGATCGAGGATGCGGTCGGCTGTGCCAGTCAGTGCGGTGCGCCGCAGCGTGCCGATATCGAGCAAGCCGTCTTGCAGGACCGACACGTGCGAGCCGTCCGGCAACTCCAGCGTGACGAAGCCGTTATCGCCGGTACGGATGTGGTCCCCTTCGCCGAGCATCGTGCCCGCTGCTAGCGGCACGTAAGGATTCTTGCCGAACGCGTGCTCGGCAGGGCCGCTCGTCGCGATCACACGCGCGGCTTCCGGGTCCTGCCTGAGTTTGTCGGCGGGCAGTCGCAACGCGATGCCGGCGGGCATGCGGCGCGGCGCGGGCACATGGTTCAGCCGGCTCAACACGGCCCAGTCGTGCGGATCGCGCATATAGCGGCCGGCGATGTCGTATAGCGTGTCGCCCTCGCGGGTCACGTACGGGACGTAGGCCGGCGCGGCGGCGCTCGTGCGAGGTCGCGGCATGCGGGAGGTCTGGGTCTGGGCCTTCGCCGGCACCGGCACGAGACAGGTCACCGCCATCAATCCCGCCGCCAGCGCCGTGCATGCGCGGCGGCCCGGCGAACGCACGAGGCCGTGCGCCGCCGTCCCCAGGGAAACCGTCACGCGTCCCCCGCTTCGCGGCGTTCATCGCCAGCGGCCGACGGCGCGCCGGACTCGATCCGCTCAAGCCGGTACCCGTAGCCGTAGATCGGCGTCAGCCGATAGCCCTGCTCCGGGCGCAAGCCGAGCTTGCTGCGCAGCATCGACACGTGCGTGTCCATTGTGCGGGAAGGGATATCCGTCGCCTGCTTCCAGATCACGTCGAGAATGTGCGCGCGCGACAGCGGCCGGCTCAGGTGCTGGAACAGCAGCAGCGCGAGTTCGAACTCCTTCTGCGTCACCGCGACCGTCGCGCCGCGCACCACCACTTGCCTCGCGCCGAGATCGAACTCGAATTCGCCGAAGACTTCCTTCACCGCAGCCGGTTTCAGGTGATACGCGCGGCGCAGCAATGAACCGACGCGCGCCAGCAGCACCGCGGCGGAAACTGGCTTGACGACGTAGTCGTCCGCGCCCGTGTTGAGGATCGAGGTGATATCGGTTTCGCGGCCGCGGCTTGTCATGAAGAGAACTGGCAAGCGCTCGGACAGACTTTCACGCACCCAGCGCAGCACCTCTTCACCCGACATGTCGGGGACGTTCCAGTCGAGCACCAGCAGATCAAAGGTCTGGCGCCGCAGTTGCCGCACCAGTTCGCGGCCCGCGCCGTACGCGTGGCAGATGTGACCCGCTGCCGACAGCGTTTGGCAAACAAGATCGGCCTGGGCCGAATCGTCATCCAGAACTGCAATTCTCATAGAACCCCGCGATGCGACATCGTCCTTCGTAACTGATGGCCGGCGAGCCGGCAGACGGCCGGGATGACGGTGAGCGCACCGACGATCCGGCTTCCGATTCCATCTTCGGCTGCCCTTTTCTTCGATTTGTGGTCCTTTGCCTCACCCCCGTTTGAGTTCGGCAGCCCCTCGTCTCGAAATTGGCGCGTAATTTTTGCTTTATCGCGACGATTACCGAGGGGGGCAAATCATCATAATCGAAAACGGCCGTTCTTTTTCCCGGAGGCGGTGGTGCGGCTATCTGGCGCGGCTCTGCCGTTGCGAGCCGCGCGTTTTGCCGTGTTTACCACGTGCGCGCTGGCTCTGCGGCTTTTCAAATCGACCTCCGCGGGTCGGTGTTCGGGTCGGTTGGGCTCTCGCCCGCGCAATGTTGGCCCCGCCTGCCTGTGTCCTCTCAGGTCACGCTTCGACCTCAGAGAACGTTAATTTGACAATTTGCGAGTCAGTATAAGAACAGTCTCAAAATAAATCGTTTAAAGATTGTTAGATGGTTTGACTAGAACCATACCGCTAGCCTTTCGGCAAGGAACTCGGTGCGTTTGGGGGCGAGTCAGAGAGTGTCTGGCGATACGTGCGATGTCATGGGACCCGAGGTACTGGCACGCGCAGCGCACGCCTGAGCCCACGCCGCGCCCTCACCTGGCCCCTCATCGGCCGCCTTCAATCTCCGGCATCGGCGCAAACAGCGCATCGAGGTCGTCGTCCGAGAACTTGGTCGTGCCGGCGGCGTCTTCGGAAAGAATGCTGTCGGCCAACCCCGCCTTTTCCTCCTGCAACGCCACAATCTTCTCTTCGATGCTGCCCGCCGCAATCAGCTTGTAGACGAATACAGGCTTGTCCTGCCCCAGCCGATGCGCGCGGTCAGTCGCCTGATTCTCCGCTGCGGGATTCCACCACGGATCGTAGTGAATCACCGTGTCGGCCGCGGTCAGATTCAGGCCCACGCCGCCTGCCTTCAGGCTGATCAGGAACAGCGGCACCTCGCCCTGCTGGAAGCGCTGAACCGGCGTGACGCGGTCCGCCGTATCGCCGGTCAGGATTACATAGGGAATCGCGGCTTCCTCGAGCGCTTCGCCAATCAACGCGAGCATGCCGGTGAACTGCGAGAACAGCAGCACGCGCCGCCCTTCCTCGATCAGTTCAGGCAGCATCGACAGTAGCAAATCGAGCTTGGCCGAGCGCATGGCGCGCGCGCCCTTCTCGATCTTCTCCGCCTTGTTACTCTTGACGTCCGCCTCGCCCGCTGCTTTGGCGGCTTTGATCGTCCTGACGAGACGCGGATCGCAGCATACCTGGCGCAGCTTCAGCAAGGCATCGAGCACGATGATATGGCTGCGCGCGAGGCCCTGCGCGCTGACCGCGGCGCGCACTTTCTCCTGCATCGCCGTGCGTACGGTTTCGTAGAGATCACGTTGCGCCCCTTCCAGGTCGACCGAGCACACGATGGTGGTCTTGGCCGGCAACTCCTTCGCCACCTCGTCCTTGCGACGCCGCAGCATGAACGGCCGGATGCGGCGCGCCAGCAATGCGCGGCGTACGCCGTCGCCGTTCTTCTCGATCGGATTGCGCCAGCGTTTGGTGAAGTCTTTCTGGCTGCCCAGAAAGCCCGGCAGCAGGAAGTCGAATTGCGACCACAGCTCGCCGAGGTGATTCTCGAGCGGCGTCCCCGTCAAACACAGCCGATGCCGCGCGCGCAACCCGCGGATCGCCTGCGCCGCCTTGGTCGTGGCGTTCTTGACGTACTGCGCTTCGTCGAGAATCAGCAGATGGTAATCGTGCTGGGCGAGCACCTTCTGATCGCGCCATAACAGCGCGTAGGTCGTCAGAATCAGTTCATGCTCGCGAATCTGCTCGAAACGCTCCTTGCGCTGTGGGCCGTTCAACGCCAGCACCTTCAGATCGGGTGCGAAGCGGCGTGCTTCCTCGCGCCAGTTATGTACGAGCGTGGTCGGCACGACAATCAGCGCGGGACGGTCGAGCCGTCCGGCTTCCTTCTCCGCGAGAATGTGCGCGAGCGTCTGCACGGTCTTGCCCAGACCCATGTCGTCGGCCAGCACGCCGGCCAGATCGTGTTCGCGCAGAAACTGCATCCAGTTGAGGCCCTGCTGCTGATATGCGCGCAGTTCCGCCTGCAGACCGCGCGGCACCGGCACCTCGTGCAGCCCCGGTCCCGCCTGCAGCCGCCGCGCCAGCTGGCGGATCGAATCTTCGCCGTGGAATTGCCAACGGCCGGTGCTGTTCAACGCCTCCAGCCGGCCCGCGTCGACGGCGGCCACGCGCAGCGGCGCGCCGTCGAACAGCGCCCCGCCGAGCGCATCGAACAGGTCGACCAGCACGCGCACCACCGGCTTGAGCCGGTCGGCGCGCAAGCGCAGGCGCTTGTTCTCGTCGGTCTTTAGCTCGATCGGCTCGTCGTCGGCGATCGTTTCGAGCGCGCCGCCGAGCCACCGCCGGTCGCGCCGGAACAGGTCCGCGAGAAGCGGCTCGAGCCGCACGTTGCGCTCGCCGATGCGGATGCCCATCTCCAGGTCGAACCAGCCGTCGCCGGCCTGATGCGCCTCGCCGTCGATCGCGTCGATCTCGATGATGTTGTAGCGGAACTCCGGCGCCATCGTCACGCGCCAGCCTTTGGCGACGAGTTCCGGCACGGCGTCGCTCACGAAAGCAGACCATGCGTCGGCATCGGGCAGGCCGAGCATGGTATCGGGCAGGACGCGCGACGCGTAGACGCGGCTCGTCGGGACCTTCTGAAGCCCGGTTTTGCGCAGTTCGAGCAGACGCTTTTTCTCGGCCTCGTAGCGGCGGCGGATATGGATCACGTCGCCACCCGGCATCGGCACCAGCGTGACGCTGCTGTCGACGTTGATACTCACACCGTCGTAGTCGAAGCTGACGCCGGCCAGCTCCACGGCCTCGGCTTTGCGCGCCCCGGCCTTACCGGCCGACGGCAGCGCATGGCTGTTGAGCGTCAGCACCGGCACGGGGTCGACATCGATCACGCGAATCGAAGAAGCGTCATGCGCGGGCGGCAACGGCAGATCCGGCGCGATCTCGCGCAGCACCGAGGCGACCAGCGGAGCCTCGGCGAGCGAGATCGGCGGCATCGCCAGGTAGTCGGGCAATTGCTGGAACGGCAATGACGACTCGACGATACCGGCTTCGTTCGCGACGCCATCCACGTACCAGACCGGTTCGGTGGGCAGCACCATGGTGGCGCGCGGCTCGGTGCACAGCACCGGACGCAGCCGCTCGTCGGCGAGCGGCTCCCATTCGATCCGGCCGGGCCGGTCGGCGCCACGCGACAGCGGCGTCGGCCCGTCGTGGCCGGGTTCGGGTCGTAACTCGAAGAACAGGCGCCCAGTGGCGATCAGCTTTTGCAGCATCTCCGCGCCGCTCGTGCCGCGCAGGATGAACTGGCCGAAGTCCTCACGGGACCGGCCCAGCCACAGGCCGCGCAGGATCGACAGGTCTTCGTCGGAGACGAACCTGGGTTGCTTGACGAGCGCCGCTTCCACGTTGCCCCAAGGTTCGTCGACTTCGACAATCGTGCCGTCGGGATTGCAGCGCGCCCGGTATAGCACCACCTCGTGGCGCTTGTGGAAACTCGACCAGTTGAGCAGATAGGCCAGCGTCTGGGTGCGCGCCGCACCCGCTTTCTGCGCGACCGCGTCGGCGGCTTCGGCGCGCGCGCGAAAACGTTCGAGCCAGCTGACCAGTTCGGGCCGCACGCCCGACGGCGACGGCACGTTTTCTCCGTGCCACGCCCGCGCAGACTCGCCCGACTCAGCCTCGTCCGATTCGAAATCGACGTTGGTTATATGGTCCATCTCGTCGTGATACGCGAGCTCGGCGAGCAGCAGCGCAGCGACGTGTTTGCAATTGCGGCCGACCGGGCAGCTGCAATCGCCCTGCGCCCACGGCGAACCGCCATCGGTACGAAACTTCACCCGTGTTTTATAGGGAAGCGGTCGCGTGCCTTGCACATTGCCGCTGAGCGTGTCGCCGCGCCATTCCACATGCGTGACGGCGCCGACCGACCGCGCCTTCGCGACGGTATGGTCACCGAGCCATGCCACGATCCGTTCCCGATCAAAGAAAACTGACGACATCAGGGTTCATCCATATTCGAGCTGGCAATGACGAGCGCGCGCATGACGGAGAATCGCCGCAGCGGGTGGCGTGCAGCGCCTGCCGGCGAGTTTCTGTGCGGCATCGATTGCCTGTGGTAACCGGCCATTTTACGCGTTGGACGCAATCGGCTGTGCCGGCACCTCGGGACGCGGCGCAAGCCGCTAAGAGAATGGCGCCGCTCAGGGCGCGATATCGGGGTGCAAAATCAGGGTGCAATACCGCCCGGTGGGCCGGTTTCGTCGCCAGATTCGAGCGTGGACTGGGCATCGTCCCGTTTCAGCGAGCCGATACTGACTTCCAGGCCCGCTGCGGCGAAGACCTGAGCGAGCAAGGGTTCCGGCGCGGCGTCGGTGACCAGCAGATCGACGGCGTCCGGGCCAAACGCGTGCACCAGCGCGCTATGGCCAAATTTCGCGTGATCCGCCGCGACCACGCGCCGCTCGGCCTGCGCGAAGGCGGCCAGCGAAAACGCGACGTCGGCGGGCAGCGCGTCCATGAACCGGCCCTGCGTATCGATCGCGGTGACCGAGGCAATCGCATAGCGCACGTGAAACTGGCGCAGAAAGGCAAGCACGCTGTCGCCGAAAGCCGCGGCGTCGTCCGCGCGCAGTTCGCCGCCCGCGATGAACACCCGGTTGCCGTTGCGCGGCGCGAGTACACGGGCGACCTCGATGGAATTGGTCACGACGGTGAGGCGCGAGCGCGCGCACAGCGCCTGCGCGATATGCAGACAGGTCGTGCCGCCCTCCAGAATCAGCGAATCGCCGTCGCGCACCAGTTCGCTGATGCGCGCGCCGATTGCCCGCTTGCCCTCGCGGCTTGCCACCATGCGGCGCTGGAACGGCGGTTCGTCGAGACGCTCGGGCAGCATGATGCCGCCGTGCACCTTGATGAGCAGGCCGTCGGCGATCAACGGCTTGATGTTGCGGCGAATGGTCTCGTCGGACACGTCGAAGCGGCCGGCCAGATCGGTGATCGTGCAGGTGCGCTGCTCGCGGACGAGCCGGAGGATTTCGGCCTGGCGTTGGGTGGAGAACATGGGAATCGAGCGGTGGTGTCAGGCAAAGTCTAGCAAAACACGCGCTATAGCAGGCCATACATCCACGCATTACCAACCAAAGTCACATAAATTTGACAAGTAATGCGTGCCTTTTACTGACTTTTTCGCATCCTGAGAGCAACCTCGACCGGGCCCAGCCAGCATTTTCGCGTGACATATCCATGACGAAAGCGCTATCACGCCCGTTCATCTGTCCGTTGCAATTCGTGATTTTTTGCTGCAAGCTACGTGAATTGTTTCAACTTATTCCCACACATGTCCACACCCATTCCTACCCATGCCCGCGTCGTCATCATCGGCGGCGGCATCATTGGCTGCTCGGTCGCCTATCACCTCGCGAAGCTGGGCTGGACCGACGTGGTGTTGCTCGAACAGGGCCAGCTATCCTGCGGCACGACGTGGCACGCGGCGGGTCTGGTCGGCCAGTTGCGCGCGCAGGAAAGCATGACGAAGCTGATCCGCTACTCGACCGCGCTCTATGCCGAACTCGAGGCCGATACCGGTCTCGCGACCGGCTGGAAGCAATGCGGTTCGCTATCCGTGGCACGCACGGCCGAGCGCATGACGCAACTCAAGCGCACCGCCGCGGTCGCGCGCGCGTACGGCGTGGCGTGCGACGTGATCAGCCCGCAGGAAGCCGGTGATCTGTGGCCTGTAATGCGCACCGACGACCTGCGCGGCGCGGTCTGGCTGCCCGGCGACGGCAAAGCCAACCCCACCGACCTGACCCAGGCCCTCGCCCGCGGGGCCCGCGCGCGCGGCGCCCGCATCGTCGAAAATACCCGCGTCACGGCGATCCACACGCGCGCGGCGCAAGACGGCAAGGCGAATGGCGCGCGCGAAGTCACCGGCCTCGCGTGGCGCAACAAGGACGGCGAGGAAGGCACGCTCGGCGCGGATATCGTCGTCAATTGCGCGGGCCAGTGGGCCAAGGCGGTCGGCCGCCTGTGCGGCGTCACCGTGCCGCTCCATTCGGCCGAGCACTACTACATCGTCACGGAACGCATCGCCGGCGTGCATCCGGACCTGCCCGTGATGCGCGACCCGGACGGCTTCATCTACTTCAAGGAGGAAGTCGGCGGCCTCGTGATGGGCGGCTTCGAGCCGAATGCGAAACCGTGGGGCATGGATGGCATCCCCGAGAACTTCGAATTCCAGTTGCTGCCCGACGACTGGGATCAGTTCGAAATCCTGATGGAAAACGCGCTGCAGCGCGTGCCCGCGCTCGAAACCGCACAGGTCAAACAGTTCTACAACGGCCCGGAATCGTTCACGCCGGACAACAACTTCATGCTCGGCGAAGCGCCCGAATTGCGGCGCTTTTTCGTCGGCGCGGGTTTCAATTCGATGGGGATCGCCTCGGCGGGCGGCGCGGGCATGGCGCTCGCCGAATGGATCGTCGCCGGCGAGCCGACCATGGATTTGTGGCCGGTCGACATCCGTCGTTTTGCGCGCTTCAACGGCAACGACACATGGCTGCACGATCGCGTCAAGGAAACGCTCGGCCTGCACTACGCGATGCCGTGGCCGAATCGCGAACTCGACAGCGCGCGGCCGTTTCGCCGCTCGCCGCTGTATTCGCTGCTACGCGAGGACGGCGCCTGCTTCGGCAGCAAGATGGGTTGGGAGCGCGCCAACTTCTTCGCGCCGACACCGCAACAGGCGCAGATCGACTACGCGTTCGGGCAGCAGAACTGGCTGCCGTGGAGCGGTGCCGAACATCGCGCGTGCCGCGAAGGTGTCGCGCTGTTCGACATGACTTCGTTCTCCAAATTTCTGGTCAAGGGACGTGACGCCGAGAGCGTGTTGCAAGGCATCGTCGCGAACGACGTGGCGGTGCCGCCTGGCACGACGGTCTATACCGGCATGCTAAATGAGCGCGGCACGTATGAATCGGATTTCACGCTCACGCGTCTGGCCGACGATCAATATCTGCTCGTCACCGGTACGGCGCAAACCACGCGCGACTTCGACGCGATCGAAAAAGCGCTGCCACGCGACAGCCATTGCACGCTGGTCGACGTCACCAGTCAATATGCGGTGCTCGCCGTGATGGGCCCGCGCTCGCGCGAACTGCTGCAAAGCGTGTCGAAAGCGGACTGGAGCGACGCGGCGTTTGGCTTCGGCCAAAGCCGCGAAGTCGATCTCGGTTACGCGACGGTACGCGCCACGCGCCTCACCTATGTCGGCGAACTCGGCTGGGAACTGTATGTGCCGGTCGAATTCGCGGTCGGCGTGTACGAGACATTGCAAGTAGCGGGCAAGGCGTTTGGACTCGTCAACGCGGGCTACTACGCGATCGATTCCTTGCGCATCGAGAAAGGCTATCGCGCGTGGGGTCGCGAACTCACGCCGGACACGAATCCGTTCGAAGCGGGTTTGTCGTTCGCGTGCAAGCTCGACAGGAACATCCCGTTCCGCGGCCGCGATGCATTGCTGAAATTGCGCACCCAACCGCAGCGCCGCCGCATGGTCGTGCTCACCGCGGACGGTGCGGCCGATCGCATGCTGTGGGGCGGCGAGGCGATTCTGCGCGACGGCAAGCCCGTGGGCTTCGTCAGCTCGGCCGCGTTCGGACACACGCTCGGCTGCCCGGTGGCGATGGGCTACATCAACCATCCGGACGGCGTCGCGGATACCGCCTATCTATCCAGCGGCCAGTACGCGATCGATGTCGCCGGCGATCTGCTGCCGGCTTCCGTGCATCTGAAGGCGCCGTATGATCCGCGCTCGGAACGGGTGAAAAGCTAGCGCCCACCCCGCGCCATGCTCGACAAGACCCCATCTCGCCGGATCAGCCCATGAAACAGCGCCGCCGCAAGGTGCAGCAATACGGTCGCGAACAATGCAAACGCGAGCCACGTGTGCAGCGCGCGTAGCAGCGCGAACAACTCAGTGTTGTGCGGCGCGATCGGCGGTAAATGCCACGGACCATACAGCGTCACGGGATAGCCTGCCGCCGATAGCATCGCCCAGCCGATCAACGGCATCGCCGCCATCAACAGATACAACACGAGATGCGAAGCCTTGGCCGCGAAACGTTGCGGCGCCGGCATGTCATCGGGCAACGGCGGAGTGCCACGTTTGATGCGCACACACGCTCGCAGCACAACCAGCAACAGCAATGCGATGCCGAGCGGGCGGTGAATCGCGATCAGCGTGTTATGCGCGCGCGATACGGTCGCGACCATCCCCACGCCGATGAACAGCATCGCGATGATGAGCGGCGCCATCGTCCAATGCAGGAGTCGGGCGAGCGGACTGAAATGGGTGCGTGCCGGCGTCATGAATGGTCTCCGGTTTTCTGCGTTTGATGGATCTCGGGATGCAGCGATTCTTCGCGCGTGCGGCGCTTGTACGAGAGCGCGTACGCGGCCGAACGCGCGGCGAGCAAGGGATCGTCCGACGGCTGAATGCCCGCGGGCAGAATAGTCGGATCGAAGTTGACGTCGCGGCACGTGCCGTCTTCCTGCGATGTCGTGTGATCGATCACCAGAGTGCCTGCGTCGATATGCTGACGATCGTCGGGCCATTGCAGCGTTGCGTCGTCGGTGGGATCGCCGGGCTGCGCAACCGTCAGGATCAGATGCCAGCGCAACGGTCCGCTCTGCACACGTTGATCGAGGTCGGCCTGGAGGAAATTCTTCTCGTCCTTTTCCGCGTCCGTGATCGGCGCATACGGCGTGTCGGGCACCATCGCCCAGCGCACGGCATGGCTGACACCAGCGCTGTCGGTAAAACGGAATGCGTTGATGCTGTAATACGCGGCGTTCGCCAGACTCGACGACGGCGGATGCGCCTTCACCCATGCCTGAAACGGTTGGGTCTCCGGATTCGCCGCGTAAAAGGCCTTCATCTTTGCAGGGTCCGGTTTGCCAGTCGCGGCATCGGGCTTCGCCGCAAGCAGTTGCTGATAGAACTGCCCGGGCGTATGGACGGCGAATACCGGCGTCGAGTTCATGCCGGTGCGCCACTGTTCGCCATTTTGCAACTGGAACAGCAAGGCCATACTGCGCACGGGCGAACTCGTGTCCGACGCGGAAGGATTGCCGCCGGGAACCGCAAAGCGGCCCGTGACCGGCGTGCGGCCTGGCGCGAACACGGCAGCGAGCGAGAGCACCGCGCCGGCGCCGTTGCTATCGAAATAACCCGCTACGCACAGGCCCTTTGCATGATTGCGCCGGTAGCCTGGATGCGGCTGGCCGGCCACGGCTTCGAACGTGTTGATGAAACGCGGCGCGGTGAGACGCGTGGGCGTCAGCCATCCTGCGGTATAGGCAAAGCCGCCAGCGAGGACCAGCACAACCGCGCCGATTGCGGTGAGCCTGCATGGCACACATACAGACGCTGAATGAGGAACGGATGGTTTCGTCACGAAGACTCCCTGTCGTCGGATAGAGGCACTCATCGGCTAACACACGATACGGCGATCTATTCCAGTCGACATCCGGCGCAGGCATTCGATGCACGCGCCGGCCATCCGATATTTTTCTCAATTGACACTGCCCGCCGGCGCGTTACTGTTCGCGACGTGGCTGGCGGCAGCCGCAGCCGCAGCAGCGAGTGCCTGCTTGCGCTGCGCGACCTGCTGCGCGAACACCGGGCTGACATCGGGGTACGATGCATCGGTGACATAGTCGAGTCCGTTCTGTTGTGCTTCGATCAGTTCCTGATAAACCTCGGCACGTGTCTTGCCTTGCGCGAAAGCGCTCGACGAAGCGGCGAGAACAACAACGGACAATGCGGCAAAAGCGATCTTCTTCATGATGAACTCCGGTGAGTTTTGTGCGGGTTTGCATGAAGGAGAACCACGCCCTCGCGGCTTTTATTCCTGCTTTTTCGCCCCGAAAAAACATAGTTGGAATCCGGAATAAAACGCAGCGTGGATGGGTTAGCTCGTCGCGCAACGCGGTCGGGGTGGCGTCGCGGTAGACTCGACATCAACCTCGCACGCGGATGGAATAAACGCTCACACAGGCGTGTTCGCCACTCGATAGCCGACCTTCGCCGAATGCATACACCATGCCTCCAGATGACTCCTCTTCCGGTTCGCCGCTTTCCGAAGCGGACATTCAGGCCTACGCCGACGGCACGTTGACGCCCGAACGCGCCGCATTCCTTCAGGACTATCTGGGCAAAGATCCCGCAGAGGCACGCCGTGTGGCGTTCTACGGCAGACTGAACGCGCAGATTCAGCAGGCGTTCCAGACCATCGACGAACCGGTGAAGCGCCGTGCGGGCGGCTGGCGGCGCACGCTCGAGTGGCTGAAATCAGCGGGGCCGCGCGGCAAGACCGCGAATACGCTGGCGACGCTCCTTCTGATCCTGCTGGCCGTGAGCGGCTGGCTCGCCGCCGCCCAGGTGTCCGCGCAGGCGCTCAACAACGCCGCCGTGATGGCGCTGGCGGAAACCGACGCGGCGCCGTTTTCCGCCGCGTCGCCAACGCGCGTCGATCCGTCGGCCCCGGATCTCACGGCAATCGGCTTGCGTCTGGTGGATCAAAGGGAGCTATCGCTCGGCCCCCTCCAGCGCGCCAATGCATTCCTTTATCTGAACGGGGACAACCGCCCGGTCGTGGTGATGTCCGCCCTGGCGCTGCTGGCGCCGGCGCAACCGCAATGGGCCGCGCGCCGCGTCGGCGCGATCCGTCTGCTCACCTGGACCGCGCAACACCAGCGCTTCGTGGTGGCCGGCGACGCCCGTACGCACGGCCTGATGCGCGCAGCCGACGTCATGACCCTGCGCTGATGCCCCGGACCGCCGCAACGGCCAGACAGCGAGGGAATAAAATGCGCACACGCGTGTTTGCACCTCACATGCGCGTGGTAGTCCGACCAGCGGCCGCCGGTCCGGCGCTCCACGTGAAGCCCCTCGATTGGGAAAAAAAATGGATGTCCGTGACGAGTTGATGGAGCATGTGCCGCGCTTGCGGCGCTACGCACGCGCCTTGATCAACAACCGCGATCTCGCCGACGACCTCGTGCAGGACACGCTCGAACGCGCGCTCGGCCGCACCGGCCTGTTCCAGCCGGGCACCGACCTGCGCGCGTGGCTCTTTACGATCATGCATAACGTGTTCGCCAATCAGGCGCGCAAAGCCTCCGCGCGAGCCGTTCACGTGGCGGTCGACGACGACAGCGTCCACGAAAGCGAATTCGCCGTACCGTCCGACCAGACCCGCTCGCTGGAAATGCGCGATCTCGACTATGCATTGCAGCGTTTGCCGGTGGAGCAGCGCGAAGTCGTGCTGCTGGTCGGTCTCGAGGAAATGAGCTACGCCGACGTGGCGCTCGCGCTGGACATTCCGATCGGCACGGTCATGTCGCGGCTTTCACGCGGACGCGAACGACTTCGGGCATTGATGGCGGGCACGCAGCCCGGGGCGAAATTACAGGTGGTGCGATGAGCGACCAACAGATGCCGATCGGCGAAGAAGACCTCCACGCCTACGTGGACGGCACGCTGTCCGACGAACGGCGCACCCACGTGGAGCGCGCGCTCGAACAGAACCCCGAGTTGGCCGCACGAGTCAGCGATTATTTCTCGCTGAACAGCATGTTCCATGAACGCTATGACCGTGTGCTGAATGAGCCTGTGCCGAGGCGCCTGCAGACGCCCGCACCGCGGCGCTGGCGCATCGCCGCCAACTGGCCGCAGTTCGCCGGCATGGCCGCTGCACTGCTGTTAGGGGTCGGCATTGGTGTCGGCACGCATATGGGGCAGGACGTCGCTGCGCCGCTCGCGAGCCGCTCGGACACGCGGCCGGTCAGTGCGAACAGTTCGGAAATGTTTGCGCGGCAGGCCGCAGTGGCGCATGTGGTCTATATGCCCGCTGTCGACCGCCCGGCCGAAATGACTGCGGATCACGAACAGGATTTCGTGCAGTGGTTGTCCAACCGGCTCGGCACCAATGTGCATCCGCCGATGCTCTCGAAGAGCGGGTTCAATCTTTCGGGCGGGCGCCTGTTGCCAGGCGCCGATGGACCGACCGCGCAGTTCATGTATCGCGGGCCGAATGGCGAACGCGTGACACTGTGCATTTCGCACCGTCAGGTGAACTCGAATACCACCGCGTTCAAGCTGTATCAGGACGGCCCGGTGAACGTGTTCTACTGGGTGGATGGCGACTTTGGGTATGCGGTGTCAGGCGGAATCGATCGCAATGTGCTGCTGCAACTGTCGCATGACGTGTACTCGCAATTGACAGGAGCGGCGCCGGGTTGATACGTCCCCTGCGTATCAGCTTCCGGAACCGCGTCCGCGATCGGGCGACACCACGCGTATCGCATGGTCCGCATTGGTGCGCGATCTCGCCAGCTCGCGCGGCGTGACTCCGAGCAACCGGTTCATCCAGTGCGCCATATGGCTCTGATGCGCGAAGCCCGTATCCAGCGCGATCTGACTCGCGCTCAAGCGGCCCTGTAGCAATAGATTCCGCGCGCGCTCCACCCGCCGTCGCACCACGTACTGATGCACCGGCATGCCAAGCGTTTGGCGAAACAGCGCCTTGAAATGCGGCACGCTCAAACCGGCATGCACGGCCAGCTCAGTGAGCGTCAAACGCTGGTCCAGATGGGCTTCGATGAAGTCGATCACGCGCGCGGCCGTGTTCGGTGCCAGTGTGCGGCGCTTATCGTCGAGCGTCGGCGCGTCGCCGATCAGCCGCACGATCATCGCCGTGCAGAGGCTCTCGGCGTAGAGCGGATCGGAGGCGTCATGGGCTTCGAGTTCGGCGCGCAATGCCCAGGCCAGATGCTGGAAGCGCGGATCACGCATCTGGAATTGCGGACGCAGCCGGGTCTCGTCCGACTTCAATTCCAGCTGTTCGACAGTCCGGCTCGCGAAGTCCTTGCTGATCCATACGCTGAAAATCGTACAGGCGGTTTCATCGTTCCATTGTCCGTCGAGCCCCGCGGGAATCACGTCGGCATCGCCGTGCGCCTGGATCCGGGAATAACTGCGTTCGTTGCACAGGCAACGCGCCCTGACCGGCGCGCCGACATGCACGCCCACGCGATGGTGTTCGAGCGCGGGAATCCGGTGCAGACCGGCGGACACACTGACCAGCTCCGCGCCGAAGCCCTGCCAGCCGAGCGTCTTGCTGGAGCGCAATGCGATGCGGGAGGCACTGTGCGGCTGCGGTATCGGTGTCACGGCACTCATTGCTTTCCCTCGCGGACGGCACTCAATGTATGCGCATTGTGCGGTTTTTTGCGCCGCTTTGCTCGGCGAAGCGTTGCATCGCAGGGCCGGATGCGCCGCCTTGAAAACAATCATCCGAATCTGCGCAACACGATCCTTGCCCGTGCGTTGGCGGGACCCCGTGTCCCTATGATGACCGGACATCAGGCCGACAAGGAGTCCACCGTGTTTGTGATTTTTGGAGCAGCAGGCAATGTAGGACGTGTCACCGCAGCGGCGTTGCGCCGCGCGGGTCGTGAAGTGCGCGCGGTGGTTCGCAACGAGCAGCAAGGCAAACTGCTGGCGGAGATCGGTTGCGGCGTTGCCATCGCCGATCTGCTCGATCCATCGACCGTTGAGCGGGCGATCGAAGGCGCTACCGCGGTGCAGATACTGTGTCCGCTACCGCGTGAGGGTGCCGACCCCGCCAGCACGATGCGCCGCATGATCGACGTCAGCGCCGCCGTGTTACGCGCCAACCCGCCGCAACGCGTGCTCGCGCTGTCCGACTACGGCGCGGAACACGCAGAAGGCACGGGCATCACCACGCTGTTCCACCACCTCGAAACGCAACTCGCGCCGCTCGCCTCCCCACTGACCCAACTGACGTTTCTGCGCGCCGCCGAGCACATGCACAACTGGGCGCGCGTACTGCCGGTCGTACTGGCGAGAGGCGTGCTGCCGAGCCTGCATCAGCCGTTGAACAAGCTGTTTCCGACCGTCGCCGCGCAGGATGTCGGGCTGCTCGCCGCCGAACTGCTACTCGACGACAGATCGGTCAAGGTATCGCCGCGCGTGGTCAGCATAGAGGGCGCGGAGCGCATCAGCGCCCTGGAGGTGGCGCGCACATTCGGCGCATTGACCCAGCGTGAAATCGCCGCGCGCGAAGTGCCGCGCGGCGAATGGGTCGCCCTGCTCCGGGGCGCCGGACTCGGCGAACGCCATGCGCGCCTGATCGTCGATCTGTATGACGCCCACAACGCGGGCCGCATCGAGGTCGAAACGCAGATCAGCGAGCGGCGCTTTGGCACGACGGCGGCAGTGGACGTTTTTGCATCGCTCCTGCCACACGTCGCCGCGGCCACGGCACGCTAGACGACGCTCGCGACAGGAGAAGCCCTATGCACACATGCCCTCTGCAGCGCGCCTCCATGCGCTCGCGCAACGTCGCGGCGCGACGCAACCCTCACCCGCGCACAGGCCGCCACGTCCGCTTCTGGCTGGCAGTCTCGGCAAGCTTTGTGGGGATGACCGGATGGCGGGCGTTGCGCGAACTGCTCAACGCGATTCCCGATAGCAACGACGATTTCGGATTGTTCTAGGCCGGCGTGATGGCCCGCGTCGGGATAACGGCACAATCGACGCCGCAACGCCGGCCGCCGTTTGCACAGTTTGCAAAAGGCGGCCGGCATGCATGCGTCAATTATTCGTTTTCGTCGAAGTAGTGGCCGAACTTCAGCTGCTTCGTGCGGATATAGCGCTCGTTTTCCTCACGCATCGGGATCGCCAGCGCGACCCGCTCGCTCACCGGAATGCCATGTTTCGACAGCGTGTCGAATTTTTCCGGATTGTTGCTCATCAGACGCACCGAGGTGACCTTCAGCGTGCGCAAAATGCCGGCCGCCGAATCGTATTCGCGTGAGTCGTCGGGCAGGCCGAGATCGAGATTGGCCTCGACCGTGTCGCGGCCCTGCTCCTGCAGCGCGTACGCGCGAATCTTGTTCGACAGGCCGATGCCGCGCCCTTCGTGGCCGCGCAGATACAGCAGCACGCCGCAGCCTTCGGCCGCGATATAGCGCAGCGCCAGATCGAGCTGCTCGCCGCAATCGCAGCGATACGAGCCGAGCACGTCGCCCGTCAGGCATTCGGAATGCAGGCGCGTCAACACGGACGACTGGTTGGCGACGTCGCCCATCACGAGCGCGAGATGTTCGGCACCGCTTTCGCACACGCGAAACACGTAAGAAGTGAACGTGCCGTAGCGCGTGGGGAGTGTGGCGGTAGCGTCGAGAATGACACATTCGCCGCGGATTTCGCCGTCTGTTGCTTGCGACGGATCGTGAGACGTGAGCATGGCGTTGGACAGTGGTGCTGACATGAACCCGATGCATCCGGGAATAAGGTACGGACTGGGAGTTTACCGCTAATCCGCGCACCGCACCCGGATGACCATGCGGCGCGCACGGAACCGCGCCGCTACACGGGATAAACGTGCCGCGCGCCATAGGTATTCCCGGGGATACTTCAGGGGCGCG
Source organism: Paraburkholderia fungorum (assembly GCF_046027215.1). Lineage (GTDB taxonomy): Bacteria > Pseudomonadota > Gammaproteobacteria > Burkholderiales > Burkholderiaceae > Paraburkholderia > Paraburkholderia fungorum_D. The sequence continues at coordinate 1,498,555 of NZ_JAQQEN010000002.1, forward strand.
TCGCGCCTATACTGGAATCGCCTGTCCCTCACGACAACACGCCGCGCCGGCGTGCTGCACTGCGAAACGGAGCGCTCCATGACAAGCGTTGCACAGCTTCTTAAAACGAAACCGAACAACACCACCGTCTTCACGGTCGGGGCCGACGATTCAGTCTATGAAGCGATCAAGCTGATGGCCGAAAAAGGCATCGGCGCATTGGTCGTCACCGACGGCGACAGCATCGCCGGCATCATCACGGAGCGCGACTACGCGCGCAAAGTCGTGCTGATGGAACGTTCGTCGAAGGCGACGCCGGTGCGCGACATCATGAGCAAGGCCGTGCGCTTCGTCCGTCCCGACCAGACCACCGACGACTGCATGGCCTTGATGACCGAACGGCGCATGCGCCACTTGCCGGTGATCGAAAACGACCGGCTGGTCGGGATGGTGTCGATCGGCGACCTGGTGAAGAACATCATCGCGGAACAGCAGTTCACCATTCAGCAACTCGAGTTCTATATCCACGGCGAACGGCCCTGAGATTCATCGCGCCTCCCGCCAGACAAGGCACAAAAAAAAGCCCAATCCTTGTAAAAGGTTGGGCGAAGCTACCTTGCGGCAGCGGAGGTTCCTTGACTGGTGGACGATGACGTTCGAAGCGTTCGAAGCGTTCCAACCGGCCTGCTCCGGCGGACCGGGCACGCCCTTACGCCTGTCACTCGTCCGTTAATCACTGCAGTATTCAGCCGGCACGCTGTCTACGGGCGCGCCTTTTCTTCACAGCTCAAACTGCTGCCAACTCACTGGTAACAAGGCCTCGCCGCGCAGGAACGCGCGCGCGCTCGCCTCGTCAATCAGGCTGGGCCGGTTTCAGTTGCCGAAATAAACCGACTTCGAGCCCGACATCGGCTGCATCACGCCACCGGATTGCGACGAACCGCTCATCGGTGCGCCATAACCGCTGGTGTTGGCGACCGGCTCCTGAGCTTGCGCGACTGCCGGGTTTTGAGCCTGAACGCGACGTTCCGCGGCCTGGATGTCGGCCGGATAGTTCACGTCGTTAGTGGTGGCCGGGTTGTAGCCGGCTTGTTCCAACTGGATCAACTGGTTGCGGACTTCCGCGCGGGTCACGGGCTGCTGGCTTGCTTGAGCGAATGAAACGACCGGGGCGGCGAGAATGGCTGCAATGGCGACTGCCTTGATAAGCGATTTCATGATGATTTACCTCCAGACCTGGTTTTTTTGCTTCGCTTGCCACACCATGTGAGAAGCGAGTGACTGAAGTCTAGTCATCAGATTGCAGAGGGAAAACCCTTAATTGCGAGATACATAATTGTTTGAATCGCAAAAATGCGACCAAACTTACTGCAAACCGATCTTTATGCACCAGCCTTACCGTAATAATTGTCGGCTTCGTAACCCTTTGTGTCTGACGTTTCGCAATATCGTCTGAGTTGAGGATGTTTCGCCACCCTGCGCTCCTACGGTAGTCAAAGCTTCGTATCGCTTGAATGCGCGGAAAACGGCGTCAATAACAGCTTGCGGGGCCCACTCACAAAGCCGCTACCGGGCTCAAAAAACCTCAACGGCTGATGCATTTCGCGCGACAGGCCGATGCGCGTTGTCACCCCGACTGGCCTCGCTCCTGTTTCGATTACGCCGATCCACAGATTGCGCCCTGTGCAGAGATCGCGGCCGTCGAACGATTGACCGATACCGAGCGCCATGGTGAGCCGGCCGGGGCCGCGCGCGAGATCGCGCAACGGTACGCCGGGCCGCCGCGCTTCCATCAACGGCAGCCCTTCCAGCGGTTCGATTGCGCGAAACAGGATCCCGGCGCCAACCTCCTCGGCTTCCGCGGACATATTCAGCATGTACGACAGCCCATACGTCAGCCGCACGTGCGCATGCCCGGGCGCGAGAAACATCGACCCGTTATGGGGACGGCGGCCCGCGAACGCGTGGCTGGTCGAATCGCCCAACGGATACGCCTCGGTCTCGACAATCCGTCCGCTCATGCGGCCTTCGGGCAGATCGTGCACGAGGTATTTGCCGACCATGAAGCGCGCCAGTTCGACGGTATCGACAGGCAAATCGTCACGAAGCAGTGGCAGGATGGGCAGGGGCTGATTCGGCATGCGGTTCGGCCTCGGTCTGGAAGCATAAAAGTGCGGCGTCGAGCCCCGCGCCGCCGGTCCATTGGCCAGCGTACGAGCCGGCCTGGCCAGCGCTGTGTCAAGCGGCATGCGCCATCGACCTGTTTTCATCGGCCGATTCGTTGTACCAAAACCTCAAATCGATGCGGCAGTGCATTCACCATGGCACTAATTGGAGTATCGTGTGTTTCCGGCCTGCAGCACAGCCTTTGCCGGCAAGCGTGTGCCCCGGCCCGCCTGATCGGCAGTCAGATTGCAAGAAACTCGCAAGACCCGCAGCACGGTTCCATTCAGATTTGATCCCGAAGTACCCGCAGGTGTAGTACACCGGCCCTATCCGGGGCCGTCGTATTCATGACAACAGGAGAAAGTTGAATGAAAGCATTTCCGGCAATCAAGATGGTCGGCGGCGCGCTGATCGTTCTGGCATCCCTCAACGCATATGCACAAAGCAGCGATGCCGCCGCTCCCGCGGCTGCTTCGTCGGCTACCAGCAGCAAGGAGGCGAAGGCGGCCAACCGGGCACTGGGACGCAAGGTGCGTAGCGCGCTGTCGAAGACGAAGGGCCTGAGCGTGGCCAATATCACGGTGCGCGCACGTGGCGGCGCAGTGACGCTGGCAGGCACGGTGCCTGAGCAGCAGCAAATCGACCTGGCCACGCAAGCGGCGCAAGGCGTAGCCGGCGTCACGTCGGTGAAAAACGCGCTGTCGATTCGTCCGGTCGGCCAGTAATAACGGGATCCGCCTGAGCGATACCCGGGCGCCGTACTTCGTCATGAGACGCGGTACGACGTCCGGCCCAGCCTTTACCCTGTCTATCGGTGCAGCCAGCACCGGGCGGCTCCAGACCGCCGACGCTCCAGACGCCGACATCACACGTGCGTGGTCCTGTGATGCCGTTCTTCAGGCTTCAGACATGCCGCGCACACGGGTAAGCTCGAAGCCGCAAACGTGCGATATTTTCAGCCGACCGACAAAGCCGCGCCGCAAGCCAACTAGTCTTTATAATTTAATATGTTAGGGCATGTTGTTGACACGATGCATGAGCATTCGCGCTTGCTCAAAGAGGCTGCCCCGGTGCTAGTCGGCGCCTCGCGCGCCCGTCCAACCCTGGCCCTGACGAGCACAACCGCGCACTAAAACAAGCACTACAACAAGCACTGCAAGGAAGCCCCGAATGACCACGCCCGCGACCGTTTTACCCCGCTGGACCATCGCCGCGCCGATCGTCGCGTGGATCGTGCTGGGCATCGCCTACGCCATGCCCGGCAGCGCGCTGCTGCTCGGGCTCGTGGGCGTGGCGCTGTGCGCGGCCGTCTTCACCGCCGTGCACCATGCGGAAGTGGTGGCGCATCGCGTCGGCGAACCGTTCGGCACGCTGGTGCTGGCGGTGGCCGTGACGGTCATCGAGGTGGCGCTGATCGTCTCGGTAATGCTGACGTCGGGCCCCGAAAAGGCCGGCCTCGCGCGCGACACGGTGTTCGCCGCCGTCATGATCGTGTGCAACGGCATCGTGGGCATTTGCCTGCTGGTGGGCGGTATCCGTCATCGCGAACAGGATTTTCAGAGCCGAGGCGCGGCCGCGTCGCTCGCCGTGCTCGCTTCGTTGTCCGTGCTGACGCTCGTCATGCCGAATTACACGACAACCCGCGTCGGTCCGATTCTGACGTCATCGCAACTGGCGTTCGCGGGGGTTTCGTCGCTCGTGCTGTATGGCGTGTTCGTGTTCGTGCAGACCGTGCGTCACCGCGATTACTTTCTCGCCGACGTACCCGATGAAGATGTTCATGCCGCCCCGCCGAGCGGCGGTCTCGCGGCGCTGAGCGGCCTGTTGCTGCTCGTGTGTCTGGTCGCCGTGGTGCTGCTTGCGAAGGTGCTCTCGCCGGTCGTCGAGACCGCGGTGAAGAACGCGGGCGCGCCGCCGGCGGTGGTCGGCATCATCATTGCCGCGCTGGTATTGCTGCCTGAAGGCCTCGCCGCCGTGCGCGCGGCGCGCGCCGATCGCCTGCAGAACAGCCTGAATCTCGCGCTGGGCTCGGCGCTGGCCAGTATCGGGCTGACCATTCCGACCGTTGCCTGCGTGTTCCTGTGGACCGGTCAACCGCTCGTGCTCGGTATCGACGGCAAGGAGACCGTGCTGCTGATTCTCACGCTGCTGGTGGGTACGCTCACGCTCAGCAGCGGGCGCACGACGATCCTGCAAGGCGCCGTGCATCTTTCGCTATTCGCGGCGTACCTGTTTCTGTCCTTCGCGCCGTAATCGCGAGGCGACGTGCGTCGCTTCGCAACAGGCGTACTTCGGTGAGCAACAGATCGCGCCAGCGACCTCATTCCTCCCAGTGCGCCGCGATCCATTCGCGAAACAGACTCAGCTTGTGCTGATGCGCGACCGAGTCCGGGTACACGAAGTAATAGCGCCAGCCGGTCTTGAGCACCATGTCGAACGGCCGCACCAGGCGCTTGGCCGCGACGTCCTCGTCGATCAACGCAAGATCGCTGATCGCCACGCCGAAGCCCTGCAACGCGGCGTTGGTCGCCATATCCAGCGTGTCGAAGCTCGGACCGTGCTCGGCATCGATAGCGAGCGCGTTCGCGGCATCCAGTTCAGTCACCTTGGCGAGCCACATCTTCCAGTCGCGGTGATCGCGCGTCGGATGCAGCAACGTGTGGCGCGTCAGGTCCGCGATCTGGTCCAGCGGCTTGTCCTTGAGCAGGTCCGGCGCGCACACCGGCGTCAGGCGCTCCTCGAACAGCGGTACCGCCTGCACGCCCGCGCCCGGCGACGATCCATAGATGATCGCCGCGTCGAACGGCTCGAGCTGGAAGTCGACATCGTGCTGCCAGGTCGTGGTGATCTGCACATGCAGATCAGGATACTCGGCCTGGAAACGCATGATCTTGGGCAGCATCCAGCGCATCACGCAGGTCGGCACCTTGAGCGCGAGATCGGTTCGCTGGCGCGTAAGGCGCAACGAAATCTCCTCGATCCGCGCGAAGCTCTCCTTCACGGCCGGCAGCAGCAATTCGCCCTCGGCGGTCAGCGTTAAACCTTTCGCATGACGCTTGAAAAGCGGAAACTTGTAATAGTCCTCGAGCGCGATGATTTGCCGGCTGACCGCGCCTTGCGTGAGGCAGAGATGGTCGGCGGCACGCGTAAAGCTGCGGTGCCGCGCAACGGTTTCGAAAATCTGCAGCGCGTTGAGCGGCGGAAGGCGTCGCATCGAAGGGGTCCAGTACGGGATCAGAAAAAGTCATCGCGCGGGCGAACGGCATACGCGGCCACTACGCGCGTCAAGCCTACAGGATACGCGATCAGAAACGCCTGGAGGAGATTCGCGGAGCCGCGAGGCGCATGCATTCCGCTCATGACGGAGCCCGCGCCGGCTGCCAGAACACCGTTCCCGCACCGAATCAGGGCAGACGCGTTCGCCATTCGCACCAGAACCGAGCTTTCCTCATACCTCGTCAGTCACGCCACGCGCCGGAAAAATCATGGACGTTAACCCGCATGCGCCACTGCCTCGGCCTTCCCGCTCGCTGCGGCGTCAGGCAGCAGCACAGTCGCACGGAGCCATGCGCATGAGCCTACGTCATGGCCGCCATGCGCATATTTCGTTTGTTGGAGGATTTTGGCAAACCTAGAGTGCATCAACACGCAGCGCATCGTGCAATGCGTGCTCGGCAGCGCGAATGAGCACTGCAACGGCAGCGGTCAGAGCGAATATCACCAGGCAACAGGCGTTCAACACGGGAGACCGCCATGCAAGAGATCAAACGGGGTAGAAGGCAGGCCATCAAGACGATCGGCGCAGCGCTCGCGGCGTCCACGTTGCCGATGCCGTTCATCAACCTGCGCGCGCAGGAACACAATTTCTCCGGCAAGACGCTGCGCCTGCTGACGTGGTCGGACGACACCGGCGCCGCGGCGCTGCGCAACATCGCCGCGTCCTTCACGGCGAAAACCGGCGCCAAGGTAATCGCGGATCGCGCCGACGGCACCTCGGGCATGGTCGCCAAGGTCAAGGCCGCGGGCGATCGCCCCACGTACGACGTCATCACGCTGGCCGGTGTCGGCGCTGCGGGTCTTGGCGACGCGGGTCTTCTGATGAAACCCGATCTCGACAAGCTGCCCAACCTGAAGGACGTCGCGCCGCAGTACCGCACCGGCGCGAATGGTTTCGGCGTCGGCTATCTCTTGTGGTCGGACGGTCTGATCTACAACACTTCGACGGTCAAGACCGCCCCCGCCAGCTACGAAGCGCTATGGGACCCGAAGTACGCCGGACGCCTGTTCCTGCCGCCACCCGAATGGGCGGAAGCCGTGGACCTCGCGATCATCGCCGCGAAAATGAATGGCGGCTCGCAGCAGAACATCGAGCCGGGCTTCAAGAAGCTGATGCAACTGAAAGACCACGTGATGACGCTCGGCGAGAATCCGAACCAGGTGGCCGATCTGTTCCGCACCGGCTCGCTCGATATCGGCGGCATTTATTCGCCGGCCTTTTTCCCCGACCAGATCCGCAAGCCCGAGTACAAGATGGCCGTGACCTATGGCATGAAAGAAGGCTTCGCCACGCAACTGATGTTCACGGTGATCCCGAAGTCGCATCCGGGCGACAGCGATCTGATCCACGCCTTCATCAACCATTCGCTCGACGCCGGCGTGCAAGGCCGCATGGCTGCGGACGTGCTGAACGGCCCGGTCAATTCGAAAGCGGTGATTCCCGCCGAGAGTCGCGCGTTCGTGCCGAGCCCGCAGCAGATCGCCGAGAAAGCCATCCTGCATGACGACAAGGCGCTCGCGGTCGTGCAACCGGCGTGGATCAAGCGCTACACCGAAATCTTCGCGGCATGACGACGATGCTCGCGCGCTTTTCGCGGCGTGCTTCCGCCGCTTCGAACGCGGCGTCGGGGGCCCCTTCCGGCGTCCCCGACGAGCCCGCGTCCGCGCCGCCCACCTCCGCCCTGGAGCAAGCCCGGCCATGGTTGCTGCTTGCGCCGATCCTGCTGTTTCTCGCGGTGCTCGGCGCCGCGGCGCTGGTGGTGCTGCGGATGAGTTTCGGCACGCAAGGCGGTGAATGGCGCGGCTTCACGCTGCAAAATTACGCCGACCTCGTCGACGGCTATTTTCTGAAGTCGTTGTGGCTCACGTTGAAACTCGCCTTTCAAAGCATGATCTGCGCGGTGCTGCTGGCGATACCCGTCGCGTTGGCGATGGCGCGCACCGAATCGCGCCTCGCGCGGCGGCTGCTGCTCGCGGGCGTGCTGCTGCCGCTGCTTGTGAACCTGCTGCTGCAGGGCTACGGCTGGCTGATCATCCTCGGCCCGGCCGGTTTGCTCAACCACACCCTGCTCGCCAGCGGCCTCGTGCAGCGTCCGGTGATGTGGCTGTACCGCGAGCATGGCGTGTTGCTCGGTCTGATCCAGACAGCGTTTCCGCTGGCGGTGCTGCCGCTATCGAGCGCGATGCGCGCGGTGTCACGCTCGTATGAAGAAGCCGCGGCCACGCTCGGCGCGACGCGCTGGCAAACCTTGCGTCACGTGCTGTTGCCGCTCGCGATGCCCGGTCTCGTATCGGGCGCGCTGCTGGTGTTCGCCTACAACGCCAGCGCGTTCGCGGTACCGCTGCTGCTCGGCGGACGCCGTGTGCCGATGCTCGCCGTGCTGGTGCACGACCAGGTGGCGCCGCTGCTCAACTGGCCGGCCGCATCCGCATCGGGCGTTGTGCTGATGGTTGCCACGCTCACCGTGATGGCGCTCTCGCAGCGCCTCGTGCGCCGTACCCAACGCCTCGCCGAGGAGCCCCACGCATGAGCACGCCGATTCAACCCGCGCGCCTGCCGCGCATGCCGCGCCTACCGATGACGATGCCCGGCCAGCTCGGCAAGGCCGCCGCCCTGCTGGCCGCGATCGTGCTGTTTCTCGCCGCGCTGCCGATCCTGACGATGATCACCATGTCGTTCAGCGCGGCCGACACGCTGGAATTCCCGCCGCACGCATACGGGCTGCACTGGTATCGCGCGGCATGGCACAGCTTCGTGTCGCCGGACGCAAGCGATTCGCTGTCGATGGGCGCCGCGCTCAGCACGAGTCTGATCGTCGCGCTCTCGACCATGGTGATTGCCACGCTGGTCTCGGTGCCCGCCGCGTACGCGTTAAGCCGCTACCGGTTTCGCGGCAAACCAGCGGTCGAACAACTGGTGGCGCTGCCGCTCGTCTATCCGCTGGTGATGCTCGGCTTGTCGCTGCTGCTGGTGTTCAACATGCTGCCGATCGAACTGGGCGTGTTCCGCCTGATCATCGCGCATGTGATTCTGGCGCTGCCGTTCACCGTGAAAAACTGCGCGGCCTCGGTTGCCTCGATCGGCCCCGAGTTCGAGGAAGCCGCCTGCGTGATGGGCGCGAGCCCAGGCCGCGCGCTGATCGACGTGATCCTGCCGCTGATGCGCCCCGGCATTCTCGCCGGCATGCTGTTCGCGTTCATCGTCTCGTTCAACGAATTCACCGTGACGTTCTTTCTCTACGGCATCGACACGATGACGCTGCCGGTGTGGCTCTACAGCCGCACGGTGTCCTCGCTCGATCCGACCGTGTTCTGTTTCGCGGTGTTCATCGTCGCGATCGACTTCGCGCTGATCTGGCTGCTGGAAAAGCTGATCGGCGACGAAGGCGTCGCGCTTTGATCGCACTGTGATGATGCCTTCTTGCTGGAGCATTCGATGACCCATCTGACCTTGCAGGCCGTGACCAAGCGCTTCAACGCGGCCTATGCCGTCGACAACATCGACCTGAGCGTGCCCGACGGCAAGCTGGTGTGCTTTCTGGGACCGTCCGGCTGCGGCAAGACCACGCTGCTGCGGATGATCGCCGGGCTGGAAACACCCACCTCGGGCAGCATCCAGTTTGCCGGCCGCAACATCACCCACCTGCCGGCGAATCAGCGCGACTTCGGCATGGTGTTCCAGTCGCTCGCATTGTTTCCGCACATGACGGTGGCGCAGAACGTCGCCTATCCGCTGAAGCTGCGCAAGACCGCGAAAGAGGCGCAGACGCGCCGCGTCGCCGAATTGCTGGAGTTGATCCAGTTGCCGCATATGGCGAACCGTCCCGTCACGCAACTCTCCGGCGGGCAGCGGCAACGTGTGGCGATTGCCCGCGCGATTGCCTCGCAACCGAAGCTGCTGCTGCTCGACGAACCGCTTTCCGCGCTCGACGCCAAACTGCGCGAAGCCATGCAGGTGGAAATTCGCCTGCTGCAACAGCGTCTGGGCATCACCACGATCATGGTCACGCACGACCAGCGCGAAGCAATGACGATGGCCGACGAGATCGTGGTGATGGAAAAAGGCCATATCGCCCAGGTCGGCAAGCCACTCGATATTTACCGCGATCCGGTGAGCGAGTTTGTCGCCGACTTCATCGGGCTGGGCAATATTCTGCCGGTCACCTACGACGGCGTCGGCGCCGTGAGCCTGCCGGGCGGACGGCGCATTGCCGTGGCCCAAACGGCACGCGTACCGGAATCCACTCGCGATATCCGTCTGCTGATCCGGCCGGAAGACGTGTGCGTCAAGCCTGCGTCTGAAGCGGCGGGCGAGAACCGCCTCGCCGGCACGGTGACATTTATCCGCGACGTCGGCGCGTCGCTCGAAGCGACCATCGACTGTGCCGGCTTCACGCTGACAGCCGCGACCACGCCGCGCGAAACGCCCGGCCTCACGCTCGGCATGCCGGTGCTCGCGGAATTGCCGGCGCACGCGTGCAAGCTGATCGCCGCACGGGTTGCTCATTGACGACGCGTCGCTGAAACGCGTCATTGAAACGCGTCATTCAAGCGCGCCATCGAAGCGCGCCCGCTGAAACCCATTCCAATACCGACATTTTCGACAGAGGAAAGACCATGAATCAGCCCCAAGTTGCCCAATCGAGCGCTCGCCGCGTGTTCGCGACGCTCGCCGCCGCGCTGGTTTTCACCGGCTTCGGCGCGCTGTGCGCCTTCGCGCCGGCCGCCCACGCGGACGCGCTCGACACCATCGCCAAATCCGGCACGGTGCGCATCGGCGTATTCGAGGATTACCCGCCGTTCGGCTCGATCGGCCCGGACATGAAGCCGATGGGCTACGACATCGACGTCGCCAACCTGATCGGCCGTGCGCTCAACGCGAAGGTCGAACTCGTACAGGTGACGGGTGACAACCGCATGGCCTACCTCGCCGACCATAAGGCCGACATGCTGATGTCGGTCGGACAGACACCGGAGCGCGAAAAGGTCATCGACTTCTCCCAGCCGTATGCGCCCTACTACCTCGCCGTCTTCGGCCCGAAATCGCTGCCCGTGAAGAACGCCGCCGACCTGGCCGGCAAGTCGGTTTCGGTCGCCCGCGGCACGCTGGAAGACCTGAGCGTCACCAAGATCGCGCCGCCCACGGCGACCATCAAACGGTTCGACGATCCTAACGGCGCTATTTCGGCGTTTCTTTCTGGTCAGGTACAGTTGATGGTGGTCGGCAACGACGTCGGGGCAACCATCCTCGCGCGTCATCCGGCCAACGATCCGGAGCAGAAGTTTGCGCTGTTCAGCTCGCCGGATCACGTCGGTCTGAACAAGAACGAGCCGCGCCTGAAGCAGAAGGTCGACGAAACGATTGCCAAGGCCCGCAAGGACGGCACGATGAATTCGATCTCGCAGAAATGGCTGCGGGCGCCGCTGCCGGCCGACCTCTGAACCTTTTCTGCGCGGACCGGCAAAGCCGGCTCGCACCGGATGACCTCACGATGAACCGCACGCCATGAATTATGTGTTCGATTTCAGCGGCTTCGGCCTCTATGCGGGGATGCTCGCGCGCGGCGTCGCCGTCACGCTGGGGCTGACGGCCGTGTCCACCCTGCTTGGCGGCGTGCTCGGCATCGCCGGCGCAAGCATTGCGGTGGCCGGGCCGAAATGGGCGCGCTGGATAGTGGCGAGCTACGTCGAGCTGATCCGCAATACGCCGTTCATCGTGCAGCTGTTCTTTGTGTTCTTCGGTCTGCCGAGTCTCGGCATTCATATCGACGAAGTGCAGGCCGCGATTCTGGCCATGACCGTCAATCTCGGCGCCTACGCGATCGAAATCGTGCGCGCGGGCATCGATTCGATTCCGCGCGGCCAGGTGCAGGCGGCGCAGGCGCTCGGCCTGCATGGCCGGCAGGTGTTCCGCCATGTCGTGCTGCCGCAGGCGATCGCCAATGTGTTTCCCGCCTTGCTGAGCCAGGTGCTGATCGTGATGCTCGGCTCGGCGGTCGTGTCGCAGATCTCGGTGCCCGATCTGACCTACGCGGCGAACTTCATCCAGTCGCGCAATTTCCGCTCATTCGAGAGTTACCTGATCATCACCGCAACGTATCTGCTGCTGTCGATCGTGCTGCGGCAAATTCTCAACCGGCTCGGACGCGGACTGTTCGCGGGCCGCCTCGCGCGGGGTTCGAACAGCGCGCCGCGTAACTGGCGCACCCGCCTGATGTGGCGCGGCGCCCGCACCCTGCCGACGGAGCGCTGATCATGGTCGAATTCACGCTTTGGGACATCGCCCGCAATCTGTTGCTCGCCGCCCGCTGGACGGTGCTGCTGTCGTTGATTGCGTTTGTCGGCGGCGGCATCGTCGGACTGATTCTGCTGACGATGCGCGTGTCGCCGATCGCGTGGCTGCGCCGCATCGTCGTGGTGTACGTGGAAATTTTTCAGGGCACGCCGCTACTGATGCAGCTGTTTCTGGCGTTCTTCGGGCTGCCGCTGCTGGGTGTCGATGTTTCGCCGTGGATGGCGGCGGCCGTCACGCTCACGCTGTACACCAGCGCCTATCTGGTCGATATCTGGCGCGGTTGTGTCGAAGCGGTGCCGCGCGGCCAGTGGGCCGCGGGCGCGAGTCTCGGCATGACCTTCAGTCAGCAGTTGCGCTATATCGTCTGGCCGCAGGCGCTTAAAATCGCCGTCGCGCCAACCGTCGGTTTTCTCGTGCAGGTGGTGAAGAGCACCGCGCTCGCGTCGATCATCGGTTTCACCGAACTGACCAAGACCGGCACGATGATTACCAACGCCGCATTCCGGCCATTCCCGATCTACGGCATGGTCGCGATGATCTACTTCGCCATGTGCTTCCCGTTGACGTGGTACGCGCGGGTGTTGGAAAAGCGGCAGAAGGTGGGCCACCATCGCTAGCCCGCAGCGCCTGAAAATGGAAAAAGCGGCAACCGTCGTAATGCGCGGTTGCCGCTTTTCTTTTTGCCCGTGTGCCCGTTTGCTGGTCTGCGCGTGTAGCGGCTAGCGGGCCGCCTGCGTCGACTTGCGCAGCTTCGCCACCTCGGCCGCACTCACCGCCGGTGCGCCGTTATTCCATCCGGCCCGCACGAAGCTCAGCACATCGGCGATCTGCTGGTCGTTGAGTACCGGCGCGTATTTCGGCATCGGATACGGCGCGGGAATCCCGCCGATCACGAGGTCACCGGTGCCGTTCAGCGTCACGTTGATCAGCGACGACGCGTCCTTCTCCAGCGCGTTCGGATTGCCTGCGAGAGGCGCCAGCATCGGCGCGAAACCGCGTCCATCGACACCATGGCAGTGCATGCAGTACGCCGTATAGACGCGCGCACCGGCATCGTTCGCGGGACGGTTCAGCGACACTTTGGTGGCTTGCGGATCGTACGCATACGGCGCCGCGCCGCTGCCTCCCGCTGGCGGCAACGACTTCAGATACGTCGTCATCGCGGCGACGTCGGCGTCATTCATGGCCTGCGTGCTGTTGTTGATCACGCTGGTCATCGAACCGAATGCCGAGGCGTGGCGATTGGCGCCCGTCTTCAGGAACGCGGCCAGATCCTGTTCGTTCCAGCGGCCAAGACCGACGTTATGCTCGCCGGTCAGGTTCGCGGCGAACCAGCCGTCCAGCACACCGCCGGTCAGGAACGCGCTGCCCGATTCGTCGAGCGCTTTCTCCTGGAAGGCGATGCCGCGCGGCGTGTGGCACGAGCCGCAGTGCCCCAGCCCCTGGATGAGATACGCGCCGCGGTTCCACGCCACGTCCTTGCCCGGTTTGTCCCGATAGACGCCCTTCTCGAGGAACACCATGTTCCAGAATTTCAACGGCCAGCGCATGTTCATCGGCCATTTGATATCCGGTTCACGATTGGCCTGCTGCACGGGCGCGACGCCGTTCATGAAGAACGCGTATAGCGCCTTCGTGTCGTCGTCGCTGACCTTGGCATAGGACGGATACGGCATCGCCGGATAGAGGTTGTGCCCGTCTTTCGCGACACCCTCGCGCAGGGCTCGCGCGAAGTCCTCTTCCGTGTAGCCGCCGATCCCGGTTTGCGGGTCGGGCGTGATGTTGGTGGTGTAGATCTGGCCCATCGGTGTGGTCATCGGCAAACCGCCCGCGAACGGTTTGCCCTTTGGCGCCGAGTGGCATGCCACGCAATCGCCGAGCTTCGCCAGATACGCGCCGCGTTGCACCAGCGCCTGATCGGCGGCGTGCGCGGCGGTTTGCGTCAGTATTGGCAGCGTCACGCATAACGCCACGCCGACACCCTTCAGTGTGTTTTTCATCTCGGGCTCCCATGCAAAGCTGTCAGGCGGATTGCAGTTGGCTGCCGACCGGCAATTGCCGCAGCCGCTTGCCGGTGGCCGCAAAGATCGCGTTGGTCAGCGCGGGCGCGAGCGCCGCCGTGCCGGGTTCGCCAATGCCGCCGGGCGCCTCGCTGCTCTTGACGATGTGCACTTCGACGGGTGGTGTCTGGTCGATACGCAAGATCCGGTAGTCGGTGAAATTGTTCTGCTCGACGCGGCCGTCCTTGATCGTGATCTCGCTATAAAGCGCCGCCGTGATGCCGAAGATGATGCCGCCCTGCACCTGCGCTTCGATGGTGTTCGGATTGACCGCCATCCCGCAATCGACCGCGCACACCACGTGGTTCACCTTCACTTCGCCGTTATCGACCGTCACATCCGCCACGATTGCAAAGAAGCTGCCGAACGCGTGCATGAGCGACACACCGCGCCCTTGTCCCTTCGGCAGCGTCTTGCCCCAGTTCGCCGCCTGCGCGGCGACATTGAGCACGTTCAGCGCGCGCGGCGTTTTGCCGAGCAGATCCTGGCGATATTTGACCGGATCGACTTTCGCTTGCGCCGCGAGTTCGTCGATGAAACTTTCCACCACGAAGGTGCTGCGCGTCGGCCCCACTCCACGCCAGAACGCGGTGGGAATCGCGTGCGGTTCCTGGCGCACATAGTCAACCAGTTGATTGGGCAGGTCGTACGGCAAGTCCGCGGCGACTTCCACCGCGTCCGGATCGAGGCCGTTCTTGAAGGCGGGCGGCGCGAAACGCGCGAGGATCGACGAGCCGACAATCCGGTGCTGCCAGGCGAGCGGCTTGCCATTCGCGTCGAGCCCGGCGGAGATCTTGTCGTAGTAGTACGGGCGGTACATGTCGTGCTGGATGTCTTCTTCGCGCGTCCACACCACCTTGACCGGCGTCGCCACCTGTTTGCCGACCTTGACCGCCTGCGTGACCATGTCGAATTCGAGCCGCCGGCCAAAGCCGCCGCCGAGCAGATGGTTGTGCACGATGATCTTGTCGGCAGGCAGGCCGGTCACCGCGGCGGCCGCATCCCTCGCCCGCGTCGGTACCTGCGTGCCGAGCCAGACTTCGCAGGCATCCGGGCGCACATGGACCGTGCAATTGATCGGTTCCATCGTGGCATGCGCGAGGAACGGCTGCTGATACACCGCGTCGACGCGGGTCTTCGCGTTTGAAAATGCGTTGCCGACGTCGCCGTCCTTGCGCGCGACCGCGCCGTTGCGCTGCGACGCATTGGCGAGATCGTCGACGATCTGCTTCGTCGAGAGCGTCGCGCCCGCGCCCTCGTTCCACTTGATATCGAGCGCCTGCACGCCGCGTTTGGCTGCCCACGTGTGATCGCCGATCACGGCGACCGCGTTATCGAGCCTGACCACCTGGCGCACTCCGGGGATCTTCTTCGCGTTGCTATCGTCGACGCTGGCCAGCGTGCCGCCGAACACCGGGCAGTTCGCGATCGCCGCATAGACCATGTCGGGCACGCGCACGTCGAGGCCGAACACGGCAGTGCCGTCCACTTTCTCCGGTGAGTCGAGGCGTTTTACGGCCGTGCCGATCAGCTTGAAATCCTTCGGATCTTTCAGCGGCACATTTTGCGGCGCCGGCAGTTTGGCGGCGGCTTCGGCCAACGCGCCGTAACCGATGCTGCGATTGCTCGCCGCGTGGATCACCTGTCCGGCCTGCGCATGACAGCTCGCCGGATCGACCTGCCACTGCTGCGCGGCCACGCTGATCAACAGCGTCCGCGCAGTGGCGCCCGCGCGGCGCATCGGCTCCCATGCATAACGGATCGAAGTTGAACCGCCGGTGAGCTGGCCACCGAGCAGCGGGTCCATGAAGAGCTTTTCGTTGGGCGGCGCGTGGTCGAGCGTTACCGAATCGAGCGGCACTTCGAGCTCTTCCGCGATCAGCATCGGAATCGACGTGTACACGCCCTGGCCCATTTCGACCTTCGGAATCACCAGCGTGACCTTGCCGGCCGTGTCGATCTGGATGAATGCATTCGGGGCGAACACGCCGCCTGGCGGCGTTTCGTCGCCGTCGCCGCCGATGACCGATTTGCCGGCCTTCTGATCCTGGCTGACCGCCTGCATGCTGAAGCCAAGCAGCAAGCCGCCGCCCGTCGCCGCGCCCACTGTCACGCCGAACTTCAGGAACGTGCGCCGCGAGATGCCGCTCTTTGTGGGCTGTGCGCCGTTTTGTGCATCGAGCAATCCTCGGGACATGTCAGGCTCCCTTCGCGGCTTGCTTGATTGCCGCGCGGATGCGGTGGTAGGTCCCGCAGCGGCAGATGTTGCCGGCCATGGCGGCGTCGATATCCGCGTCAGTCGGATTGGGGTTGCTCGCCAGTAACGATGCTGCCGACATCACCTGCCCCGACTGGCAGTACCCGCACTGCACGACATCCAGTTGGCGCCACGCCTGCTGCACCTTCTGGCCAGCGGGTGTATTACCTACGGCTTCGATAGTCGTGATTTTCCGCTCGCCGACCGCGGCCGCCGGCAGCACGCAGGAGCGCACCGCGACGCCGTCGAGATGCACCGTGCAGGCGCCGCATTGAGCGATGCCGCAACCGAACTTGGTGCCGGTCAGGCCGACGAGGTCGCGCAATACCCATAGGAGAGGCATATCGGGTGGGGCGTCGACGGTATGAGTCTGGCCGTTGATGTTAAGCGTTGTCATAGGCGGCTCCGGATGGGGGATTATTGTTTATTGGCCTGTTTAGACGGGGACGTCGAACCAAAACGCAAAGACTTGCCAGGTTTATTCGACAAGCCGTGCTAATACGCAATACGACTGAGGTATCACTGAAGCGGAAAAAGATGCGCAGCGCGAGTGCGCCGGAATGGACTGGGAAATTGTAGTCGCGCGGAAAAAAGTTCGCCCGCTAGCTGCCCTGGTTCACGCACGCGCGCAGCCCGCCGTTGCGTGTGCCGTGTCTGTGCGCCGTTTGAAACGGCAAGCAAATCAAGGCACTATCATGGGTTCACCGGCTTCGACGAATGCAATCAGCGCGGTGAAAGAATTCTTCCTGATTCGCCGCCGGGCGATTTTGTTAGGATGGCTCTGATCTGATTCGATCATCTGATCCGATCGCCCGGTCTGATCCAGCCTGACTATCCGAAAGGAGCGCCACAATGAACGACCAGCAATGCACTCAATTCCTCTCGGAGATTCGCCGGCCACTGCTCGCGTTGCATAAGGCGATACTCGATCACGAGCGCGCGGTCTATGAAAAGGAATTCGGCCCGGTAACGCCGGCCGCCTTTCTGCAGGTGCTGATCAACGGTTCGGCGTTTCGCTGGCTTACGCCGCTTTCCACCGTGATCGCGAACGTCGACGAGATTCTCGACGACAAGGAAGCCGAGGCGGCCGACCGGCTGGCCGCGGTCGAAGGCGTTACCGGCCTGTTTTCTCCCGACCAGCCCGAGAACGCCTTCCTGCCGCGTTATCTGCCGCTGCTGCAGGCCGATCCGGCGATCCTGCATCATCACGGCCAGGTCTCCCAGCTGCTGCGCGGCATTCAGTCGAAGTAGCGCCGATTTGATCGCATGCCGCCGCGAACGATTCGCGGCGAAAATGCCTTCGGCTCCCGCATTTCCTCACCATTGCAAAACGCGTAGTTCGAGCGGGAAAACATCGTCTGCTCGACAACAGATTCGGCGTGCAAACGCCGATTGCCAGGCTTTGAGAATTCAGCCGACACAAACAGCCCCTGTTTGAAGGCAATTTGTGCTCGATCTGTAAGAGTCCGCTGAACCGGCGTCGCGCATTTTTCGATCGAATGCCGCAGCGAGCAAAAATCCCTGGCTTTGCTGAATAAAACAACGGTGAGCTTCTGCGGGAGACGTTCATCGCGTGGCTAGCCGCGCCCTTGCGGCAAATAGGGCATCGGATCGATTGGCTTGCCGTCGCGGCGCAACTCGAAGCCCACCGATACGCGCGAGTTGTTTTCGTCGCCCATTTCAGCAATCTGCTGCCCTTGCCGCACGATGTCGCCGATTTTCACCAGCAGTTTGCGGTTGTGGGAATAGGCGGTCAGAAAATCCTTGTTGTGCTGCACGATGATCAGACTGCCGTAGCCGTTCAGGCCCATGCCGGCGTACATCACCCTGCCGTCGGCTGCGGCCCGCACCGGATCTCCCGGCTTGCCGCCGATCTCGATACCGCGCGTTTCGCCCGCCTGGAAGCTTTCGACCACGCTGCCGCCCGCCGGCCACGCCAGCGAGACGCCATTCGCGTGTCGCATGGTTTGCTGTGCGACTTCGCGCGCCTGCGCAGCGTCAGGCGCAGAAGACTGTGCCGCTGCGGGTGTTGCCGCCGCTGTCGCTGCGGCCGTCGTAGTCATCGTCGAGGGTGAAGCCTGAGCCACCGACGGCGCCACCTGTGCGGATACGGCAGCAGCCTTCGCCGCTGACGCATTGGCTGCATTGGCTGCATTCGCCGCATTAACCGCCCGCACTGTTTCCGGCGACGCGACATGCAGCACCTGGCCCAACCTCAGGCGCGAAGACGGCTTGAGACCATTCCATGCCTGCAGTTGCCTGACGGTGCAATGATGATGCTGCGCGACACGCGCCAGCGTGTCGCCACGCTTGACCCGATACACCAACGGCGGCGACTTCTTCAGCGGCGTGCCTTCGTTGGCGCCGATCTGCGCTGCCGCGTCGGACGCTGGCGCGGCCGCCGCAGGCACACCCGAAGCACCCGATGCCGCACCAGTCTGGGCGCCCTGCTGCCCCACATTCGCGCAACCGCCGACTGCCAGCGCGACCCACACGCCAACCAGACTGGCCATCATTTTTCTGTCGAAACGTTTTCCGGACATGCCCGACTCCTGGCGTATTCGTTGGCGAGCCGGGGTGCCGCCCTGTCGCGGACAAGGCGCGCGTTCGTACGACGCGCGGCGCTTGCTCGCGACACGGCGAGGCCGCCTCGTGCGGCGCTCACCCATGCTCTGCCGTTCAATCCGGCCCTTCACTCCTCGCCGGCGTCGCAGACGCTCAACTGCCCGAAAACAGGCAATCTCCCGTGAAAAGGGCCAGATTACCGATTAAAATTCAAGCGGAATTGTAAAGTGCGTTTTGCAAAAAAACGCCCGCCTCGAACATCCTGATACAAACCTTACGCGCGGTAGCGCGAATGCTGCCGCACGTGCTCTGGCGCATCCGCAGGTATGCCGATGGTCGGCGCATTGTTGAACCGGCTGCACATCGGTGCGCCAGGTTCGACAACGGCTGCTCTTGGCGAGCGCGTGACAACGTTTGCTTTAACGGCAGGGCGCCGCTCAAACTTGAATGGCCGGTCGCCGCGGCGGAGAGCGCGGATTGAAAAGTAGCGATGGCGGGCGCACTCAAGCGCCCGGATTGCGACGCAGACGCGTCATGCGTTGATCGTGATGTCTATCGTAATGCTTTCACCGCATCCGCCGTCACGTCGGCCTGCTGGCCGCCCCACGTCGCGCGCAGATAATTCGCGAACTGCGCGAGTTCCAGGTCGCTGAGTAGCGTGGCGCGGCATTATGAGGGGCGCCTAGCTCGAACAGTAAGCCCGAATAGAATCGATGCTGGTCCGGGGTCGGTGGCATCTGCATTGCCACGGGGTTGCCCCCGGCAGGCCTCGGACGCGCTCCATCAGGAGCGGTTCAGCCGCTCGATGTGACCACCGAAATGAGGACGCCCGACTGGACGATACATGAGGTGCATGCCAAATTCCCGACACCCACTGCGAAGCGCCCTGCTCTTGAATTCGGCCGCATTGTCAGTGGCGGCCGCCAAGCGGCATGCGGATGACACGCCTATTCCTGTGCTTGCACCTCGCAACCTTTTCCAAGAGCCCGACTGCGACTTTTCCCGGTGTCGTCGAGTACGATCTTCCCGGGTGTCCCATCACGTCAAGCGCCCGACGCAACTCAACCTCGACGCCTCGAACGCAGCGGAACGCACCCCATACCATGCCTTGCAAGCAGCAGTTGCGTTTCGAGAAGCTTCGCCTTTCGTCCGGGGCGTCGCAGGCGTTCACCGTGCCGACACAGAGCAATCGCAACCGCCGCTATCCAAAGATGTCGCATGAAGCTTTTCCCGAATTTTCGTCTACATGCCCTCTCAAATTAGAATTTCAGGCCGAAACGTGGCGGATTTTTAGCGAATCCCAGGCTCCACTCGAATACCCCTGGACCCTGCGCGCTGGATCCGCACCGAGACTCCGCTGCGGCCCGTCTCGGGAACTTCTCCAGTTTTTGCATGCCCTCGGCGGACCGTATCTCACGATGCGGGCGAGCGAGCCCGCCAGACCAGCACGATGAACGACATTGCGTATAGGAGCGCGGCAACAAAAAACGGTGCGCCCGGCAAGTGAACCGATGAATCCGCACGCTGAAAAAAATGCAGCATCGCTGCGCCGAAAATCGGGGCAATCGTCGCGGCCAGTTGCATCACGCATACAAGCGCCCCCTGATACTCGCCCTGCCGGCTTGGACCGGCCTCGATGGACACCATCGCGCGCATGGCGGGATCGTTGATCAGCGCGAGCGAATGCAGCGCGATTGCCAGCGCCATCGCATAGACCGACGCGGCAAAGCCGTACAGCACATACGCCATCACGAACAGCAGATAGCCGGCAAGCGCCGTGCGACGCTCGCCGAATCGTGAAATCACGTGACGTAGCAGCACGGTCTGCGTCAGCGTGATGCCCAGACCGAGCGATGCCAGCGCCAGCCCGTTTTCCCGCGAACCCCAGTTAAAGCGCATCTCGTTGCTGAGCACGAAGCACGCGAGAAAGATGCCGTAGGCCGTCATGCCAAAACATGCTGCCAGTACGAGACGCCGAAACGTGGGGTCTTGCCGTAGCAGCCGCAGACTGCCGAGCGGATTGGCCTGCGTGAACACGAACGCGACCCTGCGCTCCGGCGCATGACTTTCAGGCAAGACCAGCAGGGCACCGAGCAGATTGATCGCGGCCAGCGCGCTGGTGACGACAAACGGCATGCTTGCGCCCAGCGTGCCCAGCATCCCGCCGCACGCTGGTCCGACCACCAGCCCGAGACCGATCACGCCGCTCATCAGACCAAAGCGCGCGGCGCGTTTGTCGGGGGCAGTGATATCGGCGAGATAGGCTGTCGCCACCGATGCACTGGCAGCCGTCGCGCCTAGGCACAGACGGCCGGCTAGCAACCAGCCAAAGCTGGACGCGCACGCCAGCAGGATATTACTGATCACCGCACCGCTCAGTGCGATCAGCAGCACCGGCCGGCGTCCCCATGCGTCGCTTGCCGCGCCAAGCAGTGGCGCGAACACGAACTGCATGAACGAATAACTCGCCACCAGTAGGCCGACGAACAGCGTGCCGGCCTCCCTTCCCCCCATCACAGCCGACACCTGATCCGGCAAGACCGGAATTGCGATGCCGAAGCCTAACGCGTCAAGCGCAAGCGTAATCATGATCAGCGAGAGCTGACTGAACTCGCGTCGCGTCACCTCGGTGCCGCCGAAGGTGCGGCGAGCCGACGACGCGAGCCGGGCGGCGATCGTCATCATGCGAATCTCCGTGGGCTGGCCGCATCCAGCGCGGCACGCAACGGCGCCGCTAGATGTTCGACCTGCTCCGGCATCAGGCACGAGAAGTGATTACCGGGCACCTCGACGCTGCGCACCGCGAGACAGGTGAAACGCTCCCATCCCCAGCCGTCGGTGTCGCGTGCTTCAGGCAGGTTCATCCCTTCCGGCATCGGTTCGCGAGCCTTGAATAACAGGATCGGTAACGACAACGGACGCTGCACCGGATCGTATTTCGGCCCGAGATCCGCTGCTGCGCGATACACGTTAAACAGACCACGGATCGCTCTGCTATCGGTTTGCGCGCGCACCACGCCGAACTGCTCGAGACGTTGCTGGATTACCGCGAGTTGCTGGTCGAGCGTCAACTCGCGAAGCTGCTCCGCCGTCTCACCGCCGAGAATCTGCGGCTTGCCCGTGTAGTACGCGAAGATGCTCAGGATCACTTTAGTCACCATACAGTCGTCGATACGAGTTGTCGTCGTGTAGGGAGGCGCCGCCGAATCGAAGAGCGCGAGCAAGCCGATTTCCTCGCCGGCATCGTGCAGTTGTCGAGCCATTTCGTAGGCAACCTTGCCACCTAGCGAATGACCGCCGAGGTAATACGGCCCCGACGGTTGAATCGAACGCAGGCACGCAATGTAATGCTCCGCCATCTGCTCAACCGACGAATGGGGTTGCGCGATGCCGTCGAGACCCAGGCACTGCAGGCCGATGAAAGGCCGCTCATTACCGAGCGCTGCACTAAGCGGCAATAGCTGCGCCACGTTGCCGCCCATTCCCGGCAGGCCGAAAAATGGCGGCAACGCACCGGCGCTGTTCAGCGGCACTATGCAGTACCGGACCGCCGGATCGGACGACGCGGATGTCGTGTGCGAGGTGGGGCGTACGTCGATCGATGCGACGATGCGCGCGACGGTCGGCGTGTCGAGGAATTCGGCCAGCGTCAAACAGCGCTCGTAGTGGTCCCGCACGCGCGAGATCAGTTGCGTGGCCAGCAGCGAGTGACCGCCGAGCTCGAAGAAATCGTCGTCGCTGGCGATCTCCGCGACGCCCAGCAATTCCCGCCACAACGCCACGACCACACGCTGGACGTCGTCCGGCGACGACACTGGACCTGTATCGATCGAACGCGCGATTCGTGCGAGCGTCGGCGTGTCGAGAAACTCGGCCAGCGTCAAACAGCGCTCGTACCGGTCCCGCACGCGCGAGATCAGTTGCGTGGCCAGCAGCGAATGACCGCCGAGTTCGAAGAAATCGTCGTCGTCTCTGAAGGCTTCGACACCCAGCATCTCGCGCCATAAGCCGAGCAGAAAATCGCGAACCGGACCGGCGCCGCCGGTTTGCTCCGGTGCTGCACGCCGTGCATTGCGCGTAGCGAGTTCGCGTTCAATCAGACGGTTGATCGGGCCGTACTTGCTGACCGCGATCTGTGCTTCGCAGCTGGCCGCGGCCAGCGCAAATATGTCACAACCTTCGTGGTTCGTCAGACCGCGGATCCGCGTGGCTGTGTCTTGCGATTTGCGGGCGGCATAGTCGAGCGCCATGCCGGTTTCCGACCACGCGTCCCAGTTCACCGCGACAACGGGCAACCCCCGGCCGCGCCAATAGCGCGCAATCGTATCGATATAGGCGTTGCCGGCGCTGTAATCCGCCTGCCCCAACCCACCGATCAACGACGCCAGCGACGAACACAACAGCACGAAATCGGGTCGGTCCTCGTGGACCCGTTCACACAGTTGTCGGGTGCCGCTGACCTTCGGACTCAATACCCGATGCCACGCCCGCGGTGTGCCACTTTCGAGCAGGCCACTCGCATCAATGCCGGCCGAATGGACCACGCCGTTGATCGGCCCGAAACGCTGCCGTAGCGTGTCGACGACACGCGATGTCTGCTGCGGATCGCCAATGTCTGCTTGCAACACCAGCACTTCAGCACCCGCGCGCTCCAGTTCTTCGATCCGCGCGCGCCGGTCAGCGGTGCTATTCCTCAAGTTCAAGTTTGCGTCCTCGCTCGTATCCCCGAGCCCGGAGCGACTCACCAGACCGAGCTTGACACCCGACTTCGTCGTCGCGATGTGTCGGGCCACTTCATAACCGATCCCGGTCAGTCCACCGGTAATCAGATACACGCCGCGATCGCGCAGTACGTCCTTGTCCGCATCAGACGGCAGGCGGACGTAACGCGGTACCCTGCGCTGCCCGTTCGCAAGGCCCACTGTCGCGACAGTGGCTTGAGCCGTCGGCAACGGCGCTGTCACAAGCTCGGCGAGCAAGGCTGCGCGCGTGGCCGGCATGACGTCGTCGACGTCGATATGCCGGCAAATCATCTTTGGAAACTCCCAGTTGACGGCCTGCAGCAATCCGACTGCGGTCGCTGCGTCGCACGCGGCTTCGGTCGCGGCATTGCACCACCCATGCGTCACGACCGATAGCGTGGCCGGCGTGTTCTGTACGCCAAGCGCCTGAATCAGCCAACCGAGCTGATCGAACGAAGCGACCGCATCGCTGGCCGTCCAGCTGTAGACGATACGCGACGGGCACCGTTGTTCACGTCTGAGCAGGTCGATCAGTTGCCGGTAGTCGTTGGGTTTGCTCTGGCGTAGGCCGACGCGGCGCTCACCGAGCGCACGAAACGTGCGGGCGGCCGTGACCACGATGCTGCCCGGCGGCGCGTTATCAATCAGGTTGCGAAGCGGACCTTGTGCATCGCCGAATACGAGCCACGGCTCGGCCGCTTGCGCGGACGCGATCAACGGTTCGTCGACCCAGCGCAACGCGCGACACCAGTCGGATACTCGCTCACCATCGGGTGAATCGGGATCGCGACGCGACGCGCGCAATGCGCGCAAGCTGAAGCCGCGAATATCGGCGAGCACGGTCGGCGTGTCGCTGTTGTTGTCGGCCGCAAGTAACGTCACGTCGTACTGACCCGGGGATGTTTCGCAAACGAGGCTATAGCATTGCGCACGCAACGGCGCGTAGATCCTGACCTCGCGATAGTGGAACGGAATCGCCGCCGTGTCCGGCCGCGTGCAGACGCTCAGGAAGGCGGTCGCGAGATCCAGCAACGCAGGGTGCAGTGCGTGTTCACGCAGATCACCGGACAAGCTGTCAGCAAGACGCAGACGTGCGAGGCCGCAACGCTCGCCGAGCCAGATGGACTCCATCGAGTGCCAGCGCGAGCCGTACTCGGCGAACGCCTGATCGAACCGCGCACGAGCCTGTTGCAGCGGTTTCATCGCGAAGCGTTCGCGCAGGTCGTCGAGCGAACCGATGGCAGCCGGTTCGGCTGCAGCGGCGCTCACCTGGCCAGTCGCGTGCAGGCTCCAGTCGTCGTCGGTGCCGTGCGGCCGGCCCTCCAGCGCGAACGTATGCGTGTCGCCGCGCGGAGTAAACACGACGCGGCCCTCGCATCGGCCGTTGCGAGCGAGAATCAGCGCCGCCGGAAAATACACATCGGTAAGCGTCGTGGCGGCGGCGGTGCGCCATGCTGTGAACGCGCGTTGCACGAGGTCGAGACAGCCGGTGCCGGGCAGCACGGCGTTGCCCTCGAAAATCCGGTGTTCGTCGACGAACCAGTGGCGGTCGTTCAGTTCGAATCGCATCACCGTCGCGCCGTCAGCTGCGCGCTGTTGCTCGAACGCGATGCCCGGCGCACGAGGCACGCTGTACATCGAGCCACCCGCCGGACGATCCAGCCAATGGCGACTGCGCTCGAACGGGTAGGTGGGCAGCGTCGTGCGCTTCGGCTTGTGGCCGGTGTGCATACGCGTCCAGTCGATCGCCACGCCCCGGGTCCAGAGCGTACCGATACTCTTCAGCAGCACTTCGTGGTCTGCTTTCTGTTCGCGCGGATGCCGCAAAGTGGTAAGCAACTGCGCAGGTTGGAGGTCCGCGCGATAACGCAGCATCGAGCCGAGCGCGCGGCCCGGTCCAACTTCGAGCAGCACCGGCTCATCGAACGCGGCGAGCAGCGTGTCGACGCCGCGGTGAAACTGCACCGGGCGGCGAATATGGTCGCCCCAGTAACCGACGTTGTGCCGGTCGCCTTCGTCGAACCATTGGCCGCTTCGGTTCGAGATCAACCGGATGCCGTTGCCCTCCATCATCGCCGGGCTGGCCAGATTGATCGGCGAGACGGCTTGATCCATCAATGAGCTGTGGAACGCGTGCGACGTTGCGAGCCGCTGACAGGCGATGCTGTCTCGCGCGCAGGTCCGCTCGGCCACCGCGATCGACGCAAGCGGCCCTGCCAGCACGTATTGCTGCGCGCCGTTCATCGCAGCGATTTCGCAACCGGCGGCAAGCAGGGCATCGAGCTGGGCCACCGACGCATTGACGGCAAGCATCGCGCCGGACGGCTGCCGTTGCATCAAGGCGCCGCGCAGCGCGACCAGCGCAAGCGCGTCGTCCAGTCCGATTAGACCGGCGACACACGCGCCGACCAGTTCACCGAGACTGTGCCCGATTATCGCCTTCGGCACGATGCCGCAGTCCTGCAACTGACAGGCGAGCGCGTATTCGATCGTGAACAGCGCCGGCTGCGTGAAGCGGGTTTCGTTGAGTTCCTGCTGCAGCGATACGTCGTCGGCCGAGCCGAGCAAAAAATCGCGAATATCGCGCTCGACGTAACGCGCGAGCCCGTCGGCGCAGCGGTCGACCGTCTCACGAAATACGCCGCCGGCGCGATACAGCTGTGCACCCATTCCGACGTACTGGCTCCCCTGGCCGGGAAACATAAAGACGACCGCCGGCGTGCCACGCTCGGCCGGGGTGGCGTTGCGCGTCGCTTCCCGCAGTTGCGCGACGAGCGTGTTCGTAGTGTTGCCGACCGCAAACGCGCGATGCCGGAACGTGCTGCGGCCGACCTGCATGGTGTACGCGACGTCACGCAGACGGGCAGGTCCGGATTGCGCGGACAGGTCTGCGACCAGATGCGACGCTAGCCGCTGCGCCTGCTGCTCGAGCGCGGCAGGGGTTTTGGCCGATAGTGGGATGAGTTGATAGTCGTCGTCCCCGAGACGGCGGTCGTCGCGAGGCGCTGGCGCTTCCTCGACGATGACATGCGCATTCGTGCCACCCACACCGAACGCACTGACACCGGCGCGCCGCGGCGACATCGGGCGCTTAGGCCACGGTCGGGCCTCTCTGACGACCTCGAACGGCGTCTGCTCGAAACGGATCTCCGGGTTCGGCGCACTACAGTTGATGCTGGGCGGCAGTATCCGGTGCTTGAGCGACAGCACAGTCTTGATCAATCCGGCCATGCCGGCCGCCGCATCGAGGTGGCCGATATTGCCTTTGACCGAACCAATGGCGCAGCTTTGCGCGGGCAACGGCGTATCGCCGCTGAGCTCGTCGAACGCTTGCGTGAGCGCCCGCACTTCGATTGGATCTCCGAGACGCGTACCCGTGCCGTGGGCCTCGACGTAGTCGATGCTGCAGGCGTCGACGCGCGCAGCGCGCAGCGCGTCGCGAATAACGGCCGCCTGGCCCGCCACGCTCGGGGCGGTGTAGCTGACCTTGCTGCCTCCATCGTTGTTAATGGTGGAACCCCGGATTACTGCGTGCACGGTATCGCCGTCGCGCAGCGCAGCCGATAGCCGCTTGAGCAGGACGACACCGCCGCCGCTGCCGTTCGACGTGCCACCGGCAGTCGCGTCGAACGGACGGCAGTGCCCGTCGGCCGACATGATGCCGCCCTCCACATACACGTAGCCGATCCGGTCCGGGTCGAGTGACACGGCGCCGGCCAGTGTCATCTCCGCTTCGCCGGCCAGCAGGCTCGCGCAGGCTTGGTGCACCGCTACCAGCGACGACGAACACGCCGTGCCAAGACTGACCGCAGGACCGTGCAGGTTGAGTTTGTATGCGGTACGGGTGGCGAGGAAGTCCTTGTCGTTGCCGAGAAGCAGATGACTCGAATTGAGATTGAGCCGTGCCATGTTCGGCATGATGTTTTCGATCATGTAATAGCTGAAGCTGCAACTGGCGAATACACCGATCGCACGCGGCTTTTGATCGCTGCCGTAACCAGCCTGCTCCAACACCTCGCTTGCCATTTCAAGGAACAGGCGCTGTTGCGGGTCCATCAACTGCGCCTCGCGCGGCGAGAGTCCGAAAAACACAGCGTCGAAGTCTGTCGCGCCGTCCAGCGGCGACACGTGCCGGACGTAATTCGGATTGCGCAGTAGCGCAGCATCGACGCCCCGTGCCAGCAATTCGTCATCGCTCAGGTAGATGCCGCCTTCGTAGCCGTCCAGCAGGCCCCGCCAGAAACTCGCGAGGTCGGGGGCAGACGGAAAGCGCCCGGTCATGCCGATGATCGCAATCGCGTTCTGATCGACGGGAGTGGCCGCATCCGTGGCGACGCTCAGGTCGTCCGATATTTCGTCCGCCAGCACTTCAGCCGATTCGCGCAATTCGGGCGGCGCAACGATATCGATCTGCTCCGCAAGGGCGCGAATGGTCGGATAGACGAACAGATCGGTCAGCGTGACGACCGGTCCGAACGCGTCGATGAGACGTTGATGCAGCGCCACTGCGCGCAGTGAGTGACCGCCAGCATCGAAGAAATTCTCGTCGTAATCGATATCGCGGCGCTCCAGCAGATCGCACCATAGCGCAGCAACGCGCTCCGCGGTGCTCAAACGCGTGGGTTTGACGAACCTGCCAGCGCGGACCGGGGCAACCGACTGGGCCGACGTGGTGGGCAAGGCCACATGGTCGTCCGCCCGTGATGGACGCAATGCAGCCAACGCCTTCATATCGATCTTGCCGGTCCGGCCGAGCGGCATCTGCTCGAGGAACGTAAGGCTCGACGGCACCATCGGTGGCGGCACTTTCGCGCGCAGTGCCGCGAGCAGTTCGGCCTTGCTGCAACGTGCGACCACATAGGCCACCAGTTCCTTCTGGCCCTGCTGATCGATGCGCGCGAGCGCCGCAGCCTGTTGCACACCATCGATCGCATTCAGCGCGGCAGCGACCGCGTCGAGTTCGATCCGGTTGCCGCGAATCTTCACCTGGCGATCGGCGCGCCCGATAAATTCGACGCTGCCGTCGGCGAGGCGGCGCACCGTATCGCCGGTCCGGTACAGCCGCCCGCCCGCTTGCGGTGCGAAACGATCGGCGACGAAACCTTGCGCAGTTCGTGCGGGCAGACCGAGATAGCCGTAGCCGACACATGGGCCGCCGCAAAACAGCTCACCGGATTCGCCGATCCCCACTTCATTCAGCGCTTCGTCGAGCACGTGGAAACGCAGGCCGTCGAGCGGACGCAGCGCCATCTTTTCACCTTCGTCCCAGTACTCGCACATCGAAATGGCGATCGCGCACTCGGTCGGCCCGTAGCCGTTCACCAGCAGGCGCCCCGGCGCCCAACGGCGCGCGGTTTCGAGCGGACAGGCTTCGCCGGCTACGGTGATTACCTGCAGATCCGGTAGCGTAGCGTCCGGCATCAGGCCTAACGCGGACGGCACGATCGCAAGGTGCGTGATGCGCTTTTCCGCGAGCCAGTCGACCATCCCGGGACCGGGCAGCAACTGCGTGCGCGAACCGAATATCACGGCTCCCCCGGACAGCAGCGCTGGCAACACTTCGGCCAGCACGCCGTCGAAGCTCGCCGCGAAGAACTGCGCAGTGCGCGACGTCCGCGTGGCACGCACGGATTCGGCAATGCGAGGCACCGTGCTGACAAGGTTGCGATGCGACAGCACCGCGCCCTTTGGCGCACCGGTCGAACCAGATGTATAGATTATGCAGGCACCATCGTCGGACTGGACGGGTACGACGCGACGTGGCGTGCGGATCGTCTGCGGGTCGGTGCGATCGAGGTTGACGACAGGTGGTCCGAGGCACGCCGCGTCGTGAGCGACACCCTCGCGGCAGACAATCGCCGCCAGCGATGCATCGGCGATCACGTGTTCGTTCCAGCCCTGATCGCGCTGCGCCGGATCGAGCGGAACGAATACAGCGCCTGCACGCAGGATGCCGAGCATCGCCGTGACCATGTGTGGGTGGCTGCCGGTGAAAATGCCGACGTGCGCGCCCAGCCCGATACCGAGGTCGCCCAACGTCCCCGCCAGCGCGGTGGCGAGCGCATCCAGTTCGCGATAGGAGGTCGCTGTGTTGTCGAGCTCGAGCGCAGTGCGAGCGGGATGCATGGCGATCGTACGGTCGATCATGGCAGTCAGCGTCTGCGAATCTTGCGCATGGCGGACACCATTCAAGGCCGGCGCGACGTCGAGTGTGAGTGTGTCCCAGGTCACGTCCGGGGTGGTCAGCACGGCCCGCGTCAACGCGACATATCGCCTATGCATCCGGCCCAGCGCAGCCGCATCGAGTGCGGGATGACGCGACATCAGCCGGCCGAACACCGTGCCGCCGACCTTCTCGATCGACATGTCGAGGTCGAACTTCGCGTTGTTTGTGTCGAGTGGCACGCGGGTAGTGACCAGATCTTTCAGTCGGGGCGGTGTCACGTCGTCGAGATCGCAGGTAAAGCTGGTCTGGAAAATCGGGTTGCGTCCGGGCGTGCGCGGCGGATTGAGCGTTTGCATCAGCACTTCGAACGGCACGTCTCGATGCGTGTACACATCGAGACTCGCCTGCCGCACGCGTAACAGCAGATCGCGGAAAGTGTGCACGTCGTCAAAGTCGAGCCGCAACGGCAGCGTGTTGACGAAGAAACCGATGACGTCGTCGAACACGTCGTCGCTGCGCGTCGACGAAGGAATACCGGTAACGATGTCGCTTTGCCCGCTTTCGCGATGCAGCAACAGCGCGAACAGTGCGCAATACGCTATGAACGGTGTGCAGTTCGTCGCGTGGCACAGCCGGTCCACTGCGGCGACAAGTTCATTGTCCAACGGGAACAGCACCGATGCCGGCACGGTTGCCGAAGTGGCGGCGGTCGTGAACTGCGGAGGGGAAGCGTTGAGCCGTAGCGGTGCAGGCAACACGTCGAGCCGTTGCCGCCAGAACTGCATCTGGCTCGCGAATTCAGGACTGTCGACGAAGCTACGCTGCCACGCAATGAAATTGGCGTAGTGCGCCTTCAACGGCGCGAGCGTCGGCGTTGCGCCGCGCGTGCGCGCGTTGTAGCAACGTTCGAGGTCATGCCAGAACACGACGATCGACCGGCCATCCACAGCAATGTGATGGAAAGTCACGCACAGCATATGCTCGTGCGGACCGAACGCTAACAGCGTCGCGCGCATCAAAGGACCCTGGCTCAGATCGAATTCGCGCGCTGCTTCTGCGTGCCGCAGACGGGTGCGCTCTGCATGATCGGCACCGAACGCGTCGATCACAACCAGTTCGACGTGCATTCCATCGTGTACCGATAGCGACGGCTCGTAGCCCGCCGCGCTCTGCGCGTCCCTGACTTCGCGCACCGTCGCGGAGAACGTCGTACGTAATGCCGAATGACGCACGAGCACATCGTTCAGTGCCTGCGTCAGCGCGAAACGGTCAAGTGGACCGTCCAGCTGCAGCGCGTCGGGCAGGTTGTAATCGCTCGCACCACGACGTCTCGTCGCGACGAACCAGAGGCTGCGTTGTCCGAAGGACAGCAGGCTCGGATCAACGGGTCGGGCGAGTGGCGCAGCGACGTCGGTAGAGTCGCCCGTTGTATTGCCCGTCGTTTCATCGACAGCGTTCTGCCCTGCCCCCCGGACAGTCAGCATTTCGCCCACCGCCAGTTCGGCGAGTTCGGCGATGGTCGGTCGATCGAACACGACACTCATGTTCCAGCGCGTGCTGAATGCGCGATTGATCTGCGCGACGAGGCGCGCGGCAGCGAGCGAATGGCCGCCGCAGTGGAAGAAGTTATCGTGCACGCCGGGCGAGGCGGTACTGAGCACCTTTTGCCAGATCGCCAGCATCCGGCTTTCGGTCGGATTGCGCGGCGCGGTGTGGCAAGCCTGCACCGTCGAGAAATCGGGAATGGGCAGGCGCTTGCGATCTATCTTGCCGCTCGGCGTCAACGGTAGTTCGGGCAGGCGTTCGAGCGCGACCGGCACCATATGCGCGGGCAGCCGGCTGCGCAGATAGTCGAGCAAGGTCTCCACTGACGCGGTCGTCACAGCATAGCCGATCAACACGAGATCGTCGGAGTGCGTACCATGTGCGATCACCGCGCTCTGTTCGACTTCGGGATGCTCAGCTAGCACGCTTTCGATCTCACCGAGTTCGACACGGAACCCGCGGATCTTGACCTGGTTGTCGCGTCGACCGAGGAATTCGATGGTGCCGTCAGCAAGCATGCGACAGATATCGCCGCTGCGATAAATACGGGTCGTGCCCGTACCGCTGCCCGCGACAAAGCGGCCGCTCGCGTCGAACGAGCCGCTGAAAAATTTTTCCGCGTTCAGTTCGGGACGGTTGAGGTAACCCGTCGCCACCGGCGTGCCGGCAATCAGCAATTCGCCAGGCAAGCCTACCGGTAACAGTTGCATCAGTCCGTCCACTACATACAGCTCGCAGCTCGACAGCGGACGGCCGATCGGCACCACACTGGCCGGTGCGAGTGCGTGTTCAGCCGGGTCGAACGCCGAACTGTCGATTGCGGCTTCAGTCACGCCATACGATCCGAGCACGCGCGCGTGCGGCGCACACAGTGCCTGCGCCGCCTGCAATTCATGACCAAACCAGACATCCGCGCCGCACACCAGCGTCTCGAAGCCGTCGAGCCGCCTGCCGGTCTCGTTGCAGTAGCGGATGAGTTGTCGCAGCACGACGGGCGGGAAGTCACCGAACGTCACCTTTTCATCCGCGATCAGACGATGCAGCTGCCCCGCTTCGAGCAACCACTCGCGCGGACATAGCACGAGGCAGCCACCTAGACTGAGCGTGCGAACCAGATCGCCAATGTACAGATCGAAGGTCGGACCGGCAAGCTGCAATGCAACCGGTAGACCCGGTTGTCCGAAACGATAGGCATCGCACCAGCCAAAGAACGACGCGTGCAAGCTGCCGTGGTTGACCTCGACGCCTTTCGGTTTGCCGGTCGAACCTGACGTGTAGATCACGTAGGCGGGATCAGTTTCGTCGAGCGTGGCGAGAGCCGACGCAGTGTCGGTGGCGGGGATGGTCTGCGCTATGTCGTCGACCAGCAGAACCGGGTACGCGGTCTGGCTATCAATTCCACCTGCGTCCTGCGAACGACTGATGATCAACGAAGGCTGACTGTCCTCGAGTTTTTCCGGGAAGCGTCGGTCGGCTGGCCCGAGCGGCAGGAACACTGCGCCCACGCGCTGGATCGCCAGAAATGCGATCACGTTGTCCGGCGAGTAGGCGATGAAGGTCGCTACCCGTTGCCCCTTTTTGATGCCTTGTGCACGCAGACGATTCGCGAGCTGTTCGACACGCCGGTCCAGTTGCCGATAGGTCAGGCGCTCGTCGAGGTAGACCATCGCGGTCGCATCGGGCGTGTTGCCCGCCTGCCGGCTGATACGCTCCGGGATCGAGACGAACGGCGGAGCACCAAGCGGTCGCGCCGGTTTCGCGAAGCGAAGCACCTGATCGAGTTCCTGCGTCGACAGCAGCGTCGCCTGCGCGATAGGCGCGTCGGGCGTACGCAACACATTGTCCAACAATCTTTCGAAATGACCTACGAAGCGCTCGGCTGTCCCGGCATCGAACAGGTCGGTGTCGTATTCGAGCCTGCCGCTCAGACGTTCAGCCGTTACGATCAGTTCCAGGTTCAGGTCGTATTTCGACGTGCCCGAGTCCAGCAATGTGGCGTTGACGCTCAGCCCGTCGAGCGTGAAGGTTTGCAGCGAGCCACCAACCATATCGAACATCACCTGGAATACCGGTGGATAACTCGACGAACGGGGCGGCCTGGCCACCTCGACGATTTCGTCGAACGACAACCCGGCGTGGTCAAACGCATCCAAAACGTTCTCGCGCGCTTGCGCAAGCAGATCCATGAAGCTCGGTGTGCCGTCGAACCGGAAGCGCAACGGAATCAGATTCGAATAAAAACCGATACGTTCCTGCTGTGCATCGGTCAGCCGGTTGGCGAACGGGCTACCGATCACCACGTCCTGCGCAGACGAGTACCGGTGCAGCAACGCAGCGAATGCCGCGAGGCCCGTCATATATGGCGTGGTCCCGGCTGCCCGGCCGACGCGATGCAAGCCTTCTAGCAGTGCGGGTTTGAGCGCGAAGGTCACCCGTGCACCACGATTACACGCCTCACGTGAGCGCGGCCTGTCAGTCGGGATCGTGTGCAGGTGCGGGGCGTCTGCCAGCTGGTCGCGCCAGTATGCGCGCAACGTTTCGACATGACCGTCGTCCGACATTTCGTCGTGATCGTCTGTCTGGTAATCGACTGGACCGAGCGCGAGCGCCTCACCGCGGCGAAACGCGCGGTACGTATCGGACAGCTCATCGAGAAGCAGGGTCAGCGACCAGTTGTCGACGACCATGTGGTGCAGGTTCATCAGCAGCACATGACGATCGTCGGCAAGCCGGAGCAGCATCATACTCAGCGGCTGGCCGGCGGCGAGATCGAAGAGATGTTCCACCTCCTGCTGCGTATATGTGGCGACCATGCGTGACTGCTCGGCGGACGGCAGATGGCCAAGGTCGAGCGTACGCAAAACCGGTAGCGACTCGCCGGCTTCGACGACCAGTTGATCGTCTTCGCTGCGAAAGCGGGCGCGCAACGTCGGATGGCGCTCGACGAGACTCGCGACTGCCTCTTCAAGTGCAGCGCGATCCAGTACGCCGTCGAGGCGCAGCGCGATCGGCACGTTGTAGGTCGCCGAGCGGACATCGCCGCCGGAAACGAGCCACAGCCGGCGTTGCGCGGCAGTTGGTTGCAGACGAACGGTCTTGCGCGCGTCGCGATGATCCGGCGTGAAATGGTTCTCTTTGATGTTCATGGCAGGCTGACGTATTGATCGAAAATGAGGGCTGGCGACCCGTGTTCGGTGGCCCGGCGTGTCGTGACCCTTGCAGTACGCGTGCTTCGCACCCCCCGCGTCGCGACGCACCGAAACAGCGCGTACTTATGCGCGGCCGCCCGGCGAGACGTGCGTGAAATCGATCAGCATGACGGTGCGCACACCGTGCGTCGCGGACTGCTCGCAACTGACCGACGTGACGTGATGGGAGACTGCTTCGTCGTCGATCACATAACTTTCGAGCGGCTCGTTCAGCGTGAAGCTATGCAGCAGTTCACGCGGCACGTCGCTCACCTGCGCGCCGGCATAGATTGGCGGCGCGATGTAGTTGATTCCGCCGCACGCGTTTTTGCGGTCGATCAGATGCACTGCAGTGAACGGCTGGCCGTCGCGGTGCAGACAGTCGGGCGTGATGCGCGATGGCGAGCCGACAGTGGCCGTCATGCAGACGACGTGCAATCCGCAGATCAGCGTATCGTGCTGGGCCGCCAACGAAGTGAGCCACAGGTCATGCCAGATCAACTTGTTGACGAGGCTCATGTCGAGCACGCGGTCGCTGGTGCGCAGAAAGCGCCGCACCACTCCGCCGTATTCCGGCTGAAAATCAACGTCCTGCTGGTATTTGATTTCGACGCTGCCGTCCTCCGCGACGTAACCTGAATCCCACGCGATGTTCTGCGTGTGCACGTCGATCACGCCTTGCGCATAACTGCGCCGTCGGCCGCCACCACCAAAACGGTCGACCGGCAACGTCTCGGCATACTGTGCGAGCAATGCCAACTCGGTGCGTTCCTGCGGAGACGGCGAGAGGTCGATCGAATCGAAGCGTGCCCAACCCGATTCTCGAAGCTGTTTGGCTACACGGTCGGTTTCGGCGCGGGAAGTGAGGAGAAACTCATCTAACATGTTTCGCATGGGTGTCCTTAACATGTCCGACCAGCGCAGTGGTCATACACTGCGTCGGTATCGTGACCAGGGTCGTATCAATGAAGTTGTTGGTGCATCGTCACGCAAACGGAGAATCGTCTCCGTGCACTTGTCGAATGGCGACGTCCGGAAATCACCAGACACGTCGTCGGGAAATGACAGCACTCAAGTTCGATTCCTTTTCAGCAGATGCGGGCAGCCACATGCTGCTGTTTCAATTGGACCATCGGTCCACGGATGTGTCTGCAATAGAAAACCGGTACAGCCGGATCTTGAGCACGTCCTCAATTGCCAGTACAGACAACGATGAATTGTTTCGCTTTAATATTCGGACCGAAACCAGCATGCGATTGAGCAACGAGAAGAGAGTCCTATGCCAAATCCGTTCGAGAACGACGACGCCTTGTTTCAAGTGTTGCGTAACAGCGAGCATCAGTTTTCTTTATGGCCCGTATTCGCCGAACTGCCCTCGGGCTGGGAAATACGATATGGTCCGGCTTCTCGCGCCGAATGTGTCGAGTTCGTCGAGCGGAACTGGACCGATATCCGCCCCCGTAGCGTGCAGGAGCGCTCCGCAGTTTCTCAATTAGCCGATGAGTAACCCTAATAATGTCGAACGACCTTCAGACCCACTCAGATCAGCCGACCGACGAAGCGCTTACTGCCCATATTGCCGACTGGCGCGCAATGCTGGCTGGATTGCCAGACTGTATCGGGCTTCCCGCCGACCGGCCGCGAAGGGCTGGCGCATCGCGTAGCGGCGACCAGGTTCTGCTGAACATCGACGCGGCCCAGTTGAGAAAGTTGCACACGCTGGCCTCCGCAGCGGACTGCGGATTGTTCGAGGTTGTTCAGGCAGCCCTCGCAATGGTGTTGGGTGGCCTCGCGGCGGAGCAAGCGGTAGCCATTGGGACAATGGCCCGAGAAAGTGATGCTGGGCCCAACGAACGCGGTGCAGGCGTCGCGGATTACGTTGTGCTGCGTACCGACCTGTCAGGCAATCCGAGCATCGATAGATGGCTGTCTGACATTCGCGCAGCAAATCAGCATGCTTTCGCGCGCAGTCTGGTGCCGTTTGACGTGCTGGCCAGCGCGCTGGTCCCCGATGTACCGCGCGATCATCACCCGTTGTTTCAGATCTTGCTCGCGATCAGCGACGCCGACGACGACTCGCCATCACTGTCGGCGGACGGACTCGAGCGTGGCCTGGATCTTGTTTTCGAATTCAGGCACACGTCCCACGCGTTGCAAGGAACTATCAGCTTTGCGACGGAGCTGTACGACCGCGGGACGATTGATACTACCGGTGCACGGCTGCTGCAAGTACTCGAATCGATGGCAGCCGATCCAACGCGGCACCTGAGCGATATCGTGCTGCTAACTGAAGCGGAACGCGAGCGGATGAAGACGTGGGCGAACACCGGCGCAGCGGTAGCCGAAGCCACGTTGCCGGCATTGTTCGAAGCGCAAGCCTCCCGCACGCCCGATGCCGCGGCGCTGACGTTCGAAGGTCATACTGTCAGTTATGCGGAACTGAATGCGCAGGCGAACCGGCTCGCGCATCATCTGATCGGTCAGGGCATCGGTCCGGAAGATGTCGTCGCGCTGTGCCTGCCGCGCTCGATCGAGATGATCGCTGCGCTCATCGCCGTACTGAAGGCCGGTGCGGCGTATCTGCCGCTCGATCCCGACTATCCCGCCGAACGCCTGCAATTCATGCTGGCGGATGCTAAGCCGAAGGCTGTCATCACGCTTGATGCGCTGCCGGCCCAGCTCTCGTTTACACCAGCAGTTGCGCGTATTGCGCTGGACACCACGATGATCGCCGACGCACAAGCTGGCGCCCCATCGCACAACCCGGATGACACCACCCGTCGTGTGCCTCTCGTGCCGGACAACGCCGCTTACGTGATCTATACGTCGGGTTCGACCGGTACGCCGAAGGGCGTCGTCGTGTCGCATCAGAATGTCGTGCGCCTGTTCGGCACCACCGCGGACACTTTCCAGTTCGGTCCAGGCGACGTATGGACGATGTTCCATTCATACGCATTCGACTTCTCGATCTGGGAAATCTGGGGCCCGCTGCTTCATGGCGGCCGGCTCGTCGTCGTGCCTTATCTGGTCAGCCGCTCGCCCGCCGCCTTCGTCAAGCTGCTTGTCGATGAACAGGTCAGCGTGCTCAACCAGACGCCATCGGCGTTCTATCATCTCGCCGAAGAGACGCGCACTAACAGCGACGCGGCCGCCCTCGTATTGCGCTTCGTGATCTTCGGTGGCGAGGCGCTCGACTGGCAACGCCTCGAGGGCTGGTATGAACGGCATCCGGTCGACCGCCCGACCCTGGTCAACATGTATGGGATCACCGAGACGACTGTACACGTCACACGAATTGCGCTGAACGGCGCGCAGCCCGACAGTCGCGGCGGCAGCCTGGTCGGCCACGCGATCCCGGACCTGAACGTCTGTGTGCTCGACTCGTATCTGCGTCCCGTTCCGCCCGGCACAGTCGGCGAGCTGTATGTCGCCGGCGCAGGTCTCGCACGCGGTTATCTGAATCGTCACGGGCTGACGGCCGAGCGTTTCGTCGCATGCCCGTTTGGACCCGCGGGCAGCCGCATGTATCGCACCGGCGATCTGGCACGGTGGCGCGAGGACGGTTCACTCGACTTCCTTGGGCGCGCGGATCATCAGGTGAAGATCAGTGGCTTCCGGATCGAGTTGGGCGAGATCGAGACCGCGATGACCCGCTTGCCCGACGTTGCGCAAGCGTGCGTGACCTTGCATGAGACAAAGAATGGCGACCGGCGGCTAGTCGGTTATGTAGTATCGCGCAGCGGCACTGCGCCCGATCGCTCGGCGTTGCGCCAGAGTTTGATCGACAGTCTGCCGGCCTTCATGGTGCCATCGACCATCGTCATGGTGTCGCAATTGCCACTTACTATCAACGGCAAACTGGACCGGGCGCGCTTGCCGGAACCGGACTTCGAGCGCAGCAGCGGGCGATTACCTGGCAATGCGCAGGAAGTCGCACTGGCCGAAATCTTCTGCAAGATTCTCGACGTACCCGCCGTGAATGCCGACGAAAGTTTTTTCGATATCGGCGGTCATTCGCTGCTCGCGATGCGCCTCGTGAGTCAGATTCGTACAACGTTCCGCAAACGGATCTCCATGCGCGACATGTTCGACAAACCGACAGTGGCCGCGCTAGCCAGCATCGTGTTCGCGTCGAGCGGCGCCGCACGTCACGAAACGGGAACCAGCAAATGACCGTGGTACTTCCGATGCATTCGGGCCCATTGGCCGGCACGAGAACGCTCGATGAAGCCGACCTTTTCGCGCTCGAAGATGCTCTGACCGATGCGGCCGGGACCGGCGATATCGCGCCGTTCGATCCGCAACAGGTGCTGCTACCGCAGTTGCGCGAGCTGGCGCCGACGGTGCAGTCGATCGCAGTGCTCGCGCCGTCGCAGCGCGATATGTTTATTCACTATGTGCGCGCCCCTGCTGACCCGACCTATGTGCTGGGCTTTGGTATCGGACTACAGCCCGACGTCGACCCCGAAAAATGGACCGAGTCATTGCGAGCAGCCGAGCAGGCCGCACCGACGTTTCGCAGTCGGTATTTCGAATTCGCAGAAGGCTTTTTCCAGGTACTCGATTCCGCAGTCGTGTCGCCGGTCGAGATCGTGTATCTCGATCGCGAGGATCCCGATGCAGCGAGGAAGGCCACGCAGGCAGCACTGGATTGCCCCTTCGATCTGTTCGAGGGCGCCGTACGCCATCTGCTGCTGATCGGGGAACAGGGCGCGACAGCGGTGCTGGTTTGCCATCACATCGCGATCGATACTACCTCCGCAGTGCTGTTTTTCAATCTCGTGTTCTCTGCCTACACGGGAGGCCACGTGCGCACCGACACGCGCTTCATTGACTGGGCGACGCAGGCCGTGGACATCACCGATACGCCGCAGGCTCTGGCGGAACGTCGCGACATGTTTTCCACTGTCGAACCGTTGCTGCATGCAGCGGATGTAGCGGCTCAATCCGTGCAGTACGCGCAGCGCGCGCAACTCGACGGCGCGGATGTCGCACGCCTCACGTCATGGTGCACGCGCCACAAACTGCAACCGGCCAGTCTGCTGAAATGCATCGCAGGTTGCCTGCTCGCACGGCGTTTCAAGCCAGCGGCGGCGTTCGTTCTGTACGACGTGGTCTCGGGCCGCACACTCAATCACTTCACCACTGTTGGCTGCCTGTACCGCATACTGGGATTACCGTTTCCCGTTGCGGACATCGCCACGGTGAACGTTGCGGAACTCGCGACGCGTTTCCAACGTCTGCACCACGAACAGGTTCGTTCGCCCATGTCGCTGTTGGCAGCATCGGGACTACCGGGCAATGCTGGCGCCCCCATCTTGCTGAACTACTTCGACCATGCCGGCGTCGCTCCATTACTCGAGCCAACGGGCGCTTCGCATCCAGGTTTGCAGCCGGCACAGTTCTCGGTACACGAGCGCATGCGCATAGGTCCTGGAGAAACACACCTGAGGTTCGACCGCGACCGAGACGGTCTGCGGGTGAGCGTGCGTAGCCGCCATCCGGCGTTCTCCAGTTTTCCGTTCGCCGACGAAATGACTACAGCCGTTAAAACCCTCGTGTCTGGCGCTGCATCCACCTGATTCGCAGCCCGAGCCTTACACATTGACCTTCCAAGGAGCGGTAGCGATGAAGCACGAACTGAAGCAGTATCTGCAAACACATTTTCTCTTCGAGTTCAACGATCAGATCACCGAAGACAGCAACCTGTTCGAGGCCGGCATTCTCGATTCGTTCGGCTATATCCACCTGATTCACCACATCGAGCAGCAATACGACGTGCGATTCGGCGACGACGATGTGGCGAACGCTTCAATGACGTCGTTGGCGCAGATCGTCGCTGTGATGATAGCGAAGCGTACCGAAGCCGCACGGGACGCCTAACGCCATCTGCGGAATCGCAGGTTGTTATCGCAGCAGGCCGTTGGCCCAGGACTATCCATCCGTGGTTCACGGCGTGCTCCCGCCGATCCAGCATCGGGGTCCAAACGAGGCTGGGTATTTCGTCGACGATCGCATCGCGATGGGGACCCTGCGCTTGAGCATCATCAATCTCTTCGGGTCGGATTCCCGTCGCTTGCAGCGTAAGCTGCATGGATATGCGAATACATTCACAAGATCCATAACGTCACCGTTCCGATGTATCACATGCTGCTTCCAGCGAAGCGCGGGAGGGCAGTGTTCAACGACCGGGTTGGATGAAGTGCCGAAGGATGTTTGCCTGGAGATTGCGCAGCGCTATCGGATCAAATTTCTCGAGATTGGGACGGACAAGAACCACGTTTATTTTCTCGCCCAGTCGGTTCCGACCTACAGCGTGACGAAGATCGCAAGGATGGCGATGAGCATCACCGCTCGTGAAATTTTCAGACGATGTCCGCACGGTTGGGCAACGTTTAATCCTGGATCAGGGGTCGATTCCGCGTGAGCATCAAAGCCGCGACACTGGCGTTGCGATCGGTGTCCAACACCCGTTAAGGGTAGCCCCCAGCCTCGTCCACCTTCTGGTCTTCGCTTCGGCATATTTCTTTGTGGACACTATCGCATTTCTGCTTCGGAAAGGTCCTGTTTGGCCAAGCCGGGTGATCTTCAGACAGTTGCCCGCAGAGATACTGCAGGCGGCGTCGCCATCGCTAGTGGGGGCGTTAAAGCGCAGCGTTTTCATTGCGCTGCGGGCATGGTCAGAGGTGGTCGTCCGTTCCGAGATCGCAATCGCCGCTTATCAGCCATTTGAGCAAACCGTGTCGTCCGGTCAAGCCCAGTTTGATGCCTGCCCGTTTAACATAGGTCTCTACAGTAGTGCGATTGATGCTGAGGACTCCGGCAATGGCCGGAGTGGTGCGTCCAGTCAGCAGCAACAAACAAACCTGCTTTTCTCTTGTCGAAAGCGAAATTCCCTGTTTTGTCAAACACTTTTCAAATTTTCTTTCGAGCAGCGCTACACCGCTTTCTTCTTGTCCCTCGAACGACAAACCTTCAAGGTCGGACGGGGTGTCAGTGCAGGAGCGCGCATGTTGCTCTGCGACCGGCAGCAGCACTTCAGAGAGGTTTTTAAGTGTGGATAGTTCGCGTAGCATAAAGTCGTTGCGACCATTGCTTCGGTGAAGGGAAATGACGTACCGGCTCTTCAAGCGCTGAGATACGAGGACGCACCGAAACGATTCTTTCCCATCAACACATTGTTTCGCGATGAGGTCGCTTTTGCCGAGGTGTATCAACTGGGAATCCGGGTCGCTCAAAATACATCGTCTGAGCGAGTCAATCGATCGAAGCGCTTCGATCTCGCGGTGGGCCGTACAGGCGTGGTCGCTCGCTATGCCAGCGTAGCCATGTGTTCGAACCACGTTGATCGTTTGGTTGCTATCGTCCGCCGCCCATTCCGTCAAAATAATTCCATCGACCGGGACGCGTCGAGCCACGAGTTTGTGCATGGTCGCCACGAAATTCGCACGGCCGATACGTGTAACGAGATCGCCCAAATCCGCAAGCATTTGATTCATATGTTGACGTCCGTTTTGCCTGAATGGAAGCGAGCGGCGTTCATCCCGACAAACAGCCCCGCCATAGCGTTGAATGCGGCATTTTCGCGCTTCAGGATCGGCAATATTGCGCAATTCCATCATGTTTCTGTGTCACCAGGTTCATCCCTACGCATACGCTCAATGCTGATTGTTTCGCTTATATGCAAAATTGCAGCCGATGTTGTAAGTCGGAATTCCAGCATAAAGCGCTGTCGATGGATCGCAGACTGAGATAGCTAAATTATCTAGTATGTTGTCCGTTTAATCGACTCCTCCGCGCCTGCCCCGACGGGGCGACCGAAATAAAATAAACGCAGCAGTAAGGAATTCGCGGTTCGCAAATCGGAAATGGCAATTATCTCGCGCTCAAATATTCCTACGGCATACACCGTGGAGATTTGTTCGGGATATTTTATCAGACAATTGAGAATTGCAAACGTTTGGCCTTTTCGTGTGTTATTTCGATTGCTTTTCTTAATTGAATTCTTTGAAATAAACTATGGAACAATTCGCTGCCACATAAACCAAGAAACTTGTGGGTGATCGAAAGACGCCCACCACGCTTACAACCGATCGCTTGCTCGCTATGCCAGCTGCCGCGACAATCCAAGTTGGGCATTTTTGCCCATCTCCTGAAAACTGAAACTCCCCTGAAAGGCTCTTTTGAAAACGGAGTGGGTGACGGGGTTCAGCGGGCGTTTTCATTGAAGCGCGAGAAATCGAGTTTTCCAGCGATGAGGAAGAGGACCGTG
Source organism: Paraburkholderia fungorum (assembly GCF_046027215.1). Classification (GTDB taxonomy): domain Bacteria; phylum Pseudomonadota; class Gammaproteobacteria; order Burkholderiales; family Burkholderiaceae; genus Paraburkholderia; species Paraburkholderia fungorum_D. Next base: position 1,541,066 of record NZ_JAQQEN010000002.1, read on the forward strand.
CGCATGGTTTGAAAGCGTGCGTATCCGCGGGCCTTGCGCTTTGCTGCCTGAAACAGGCCATTGATAGCCTCGATGAAACCGTTGGTCTGACGAGTTTGCGTCCAGGCAACGATTCCATCGAAATGTCTGCGAATCAAACGGACGACATCCTTCATGGGCTCGACCTTGGAGCGCATGACGTTGGTGCACCATTGGTGCAGCATCTCGGAGACGATGTTGATTTGTTTGCGCTCGAGAATGTCGCGCAATTGTTCTCGGTAAAGCCAGGCTCGCGCGGTGCGACTGGTCGTGTACTGACTCACCAACGCCTCTAGCATACCTTTGCGCGAAACACGGTGCCTCCGTTCCTACCGAGAGGCCGCACGTTCCGTCGCCGATCTGGCGGGACTGCCCAAGCTATCACACACTACAGTCCGCAAGGATACAGTTCAGTGCGGAGAGTACGTCGAGAACGAACAGTTCCGGATTGGATAGCTCGCTGGCGGACGAAAACGCAACCGCGCCAGCCGCCTGCGGATCGCGATCGATGGAACGGTGTTGAGCGCCAACCAGTTCCAGGAAGTTCGAAAGTTTGAAGTCATCGCCGGCAGGGTCGAGCGCGATGGCCAGATGGCCCGAAGATTTGTGTCTGCCTTGCAGCGTCCGAGCTTGACCCGGGTTCTTGTGGCCGGCGCGCTCGATCAATGCGGTTGGGTTCCAACGACCTTGATCGACGTGATCTCGGATGGTGCTCGAGGAATGCGCTCGCTGGTGACTTCGATAGCTCCTCGCGTATCGCCCAGGATTCTTGACTGGTTTCACATCAGCATGAAGATGCAAGCCATTCGATCTTCCATTTGCGCATACAACTATTTCTCCAGGCGACCTGAAATCATGCTGCGATCAGAGCGCCTTCTCGTCAGGGTACGCGACGCACTTTGGCGCGGTCGGGCCGAGACGGCAATCGAGATGCTCCGCACACTGGCCACCTCTTTGGCAATCGCTGCGGAAGAACTGACTTTCTTCTATCAGCTCGCTTCAGGTACAGCGTATCGCGCAACCGTCCGTCTGCTCACATTCCTCGAACACAACAGAAAGGATCTTGTCGACTATCAGCGCGCCAGAATGGAAGGACGCCGGGTGTCGTCGGCGTCAGCAGAGTCCGTCATGAATCACTTGATCAATCGTCGTCTCTCAAAGCGGCAACAAATGCGTTGGTCCATGAAGGGAGCTCACTATCTGCTACAGACTCGCGCCGAGCTGCTTGATGGAAGCTTGGAAAGCTGCTTTCGAGACCGGTATCCGCACTTCAGATCGCCCGAGGCGGTTCGACGTTGAACGAACACTCCCCCACTTTTCGTCCGCTCCCAGAATTAACGAACATCAACAATGGTCAATCGCGGCGAGTTGCTGGCGCAATTCCTTTATTGCGTTCTCCAACTGAATCTCAGCACCCGACAGCAGCATGTTTTCTTAGACGCTCCCACGGCGAGCATAAACAACAAACAATCGCTTTAACATCAAAAAAAAAACGGCGAATCCGTTGGTGCGATTGGGTTTGCAGTCTATTCGCAGGCTGCTAATCGCTTTAACGAAAAGCTTGAAGGGGAATATTGTGCGCGTGAGAGATCGGTCCGTTTCTCGGCATGCGAAACGCCGGAGATTCGATGCCCCCACTCCTATCGCCGCCGCAGAGGTCATCAGAAGGCCGCAGGAAGGCCTCGCACGGCCCGCTCGCCGCTTGCGCCGTCTTCGCGCTGTGGCACGAATTGCGCAAAGGTCTCAGGTTCTGCGGATCGAGCGGCAGCCGATCCGGCTACGACGGTGATTCCACCGACGGCGGTTCCATCGGTCCAGCAAATAGTGCGCAGTCGAAGAAGGAGTCGTCCAGTTCCATTATTTCGTCGTCGCCGAGAAGAACCACAACTAACTGATGTGAACCGTTCCCGGGCACGTCTGCGACTTCCCCGATGGTTTGCTTCGGCGACCGGTCATCCGTAAATCGCACCCAGTAGTACCCCGGCACTACGGGTCGCGTGTCTGTCCATTCCATGACTGATAACTCCCGAAACCCCGCGAAGCTGATCGCTATCGCATGCCCGATTATATCGCCAAGGCGCCGACGACAGTTGTACTGCAAGAAGCGACCCACCGTCCGTGGTGTTGTGAATATGTCCTGAGAGCTCTTCGACGCGAGAAGAAGAACTCAGACGTCGTCGTGGGCAAGCGAGGAAGAGAGCTCGCGGTGGGCTTCGGCTTGGGCAAGCAAAGTTCTGGCCTTGGCCTCGAAGGTCTGCACGGCGTCGGCGCCAGCGGCGAAACGTGCTGGAGGCTCGTCGAGTCCAGCAAGTTGCAGGATGGCATTTGCGAGCTTGGCAGGGTCGCCACCCTGCTTGCCGTCCATCCCACTCCAGGCGGTGATGGTTTCTTTCGTACGTTGGGCGTAGTCGTCGATGGCGGGCTGCGCGTATGTGGTGGAATCGGCGCTCAGCAATTCGGTCCGGAAGAAGCCAGGTTCGACGAGCATCGTGCGAATGCCGTAGGGCGCGATTTCTGGCGCGAGCGACTCGATCCATCCCTCGATGCCGAACTTCGCGGCGGCATAGGCCGCGCAAAACATTCCCCCTGCGATACCGGCTGTCGAGGAAATCGTTAGCAGCAGGCCAGAGCGTTGCTTACGCATCACCGGCAGTACGGCGCGAGCGACGTTCATCGGGCCGAACAACAGCGTCTCGATCTGGCCGTGGACCTGTTCTGAGCTGAGCTCCTCGAAAAAGCCAGCGTAAAAGTTACCCGCATTGTTGACGAGCACATCAATCCGCCCGAACTCGCCGATAGCAGATTCGACCACCCTCTGCGCGTCCTCAGGCTGAGTGACGTCGAGCTTGATAGTTAGCAAGTCGTCGTGGTCGCCGAGTGCCGCATTGATCTTTTCAGGGTCGCGGCCGGTGGCAACGACCGCGTGGCCAGCTGCGAGCGCTGCCTTGGCGATATCTAAGCCCAATCCACGGCCAGCGCCAGTGATGATCCAAACTGCCTTGTCAGTCATGGTGTTTTTCCTTTGTGTGGTTGCGAATCACGAATGCGCGGAGGCTGAGCGCGTTCAGTGCTCACAAAACTAGCGTAGAGCCAATTTAGCAGGCAGCCGGAACAATGATTAGATGGTAGGGCAGGAATGCACTTATAACCCCAGGGTATTAATCATGCGCGACACGGTCAACGACCTGATCGCTTTCGTTACAGTGGCGCGAGAGCGCAGCTTTACCAAAGCTGCCGTGCAGATGGGGATCGCGCAGCCAGCTCTTAGCCGAACGATCCGAAAACTGGAAGCTCGCTTAGGGATACAACTGCTGACGCGTAGTACGCGAAGCGTGGCACTGCCGGACGCTGGGGAGCGACTGATTGAAACGATCGGGCCTCACTTCGATGGCATCGAAGCAGGGTTAGCGGAGATGACAGTGGAAAACCAGCCGGCAGCCTGCGGATCACTTCGGTCGAACACGCATCCACTGTGATTCTTGCCCCTGCCGTTTGTAAGCTCATGCCTGTATACCCGGACATCAGCGTCGAAATCAGCAACGATTATGGATTGGTCGATATCGTCGCCCAGCGCTATGACGCTGGCATTCGCTTAGGTGAGCAGGTCGCCAAAGACATGATTGGCATGCGGGTCGGGCCGGACTTTCGTATGGCGATGGTTGGTGCGTCGTCGTATTTTAGGCGCAGGGCGAAACCTCGCACTCCACACGATCTGACTACCCATACTGGAATCAACCTGCGCTTCCCGACATCAGGTGGCCCGTGGTCCTGGCCTTTCGCTTACTGCTGGATCTATTGAGGTCCCGGGTCTAGCAAGCGGATCAACTGACAGTGCTTCGATTTTCTACAACAGGGCTTCTTCAAACGTTGGACCTTATTGCGACGAAACCAAATCTTATTGATCTGTCGCATCGTTGTGCCGGAGACACCGAAATTGGTGAAAGCATGGCGCAACTCGATCACCCAACTCGCGAGCTAGTGGCCTATGTCGGATGCAACGGGGGATCGACGATTCCCTATGCGAGGCGCCATCGGGATGGAAGATCAATTTCAACTGCGATGGCAGAGTCGGCCGTTAATCGGGTGTTGAACCATCGGATGTGCAAACGGCAACCGATGCGCTGGTCGACGCGGGGCGCACACCGCTGGCACAAGTTCAATGTGCTGTCATCAACGGTGATCTGGGCGAATGTCTTGCGCTATTCAGGCAGCGCACGAACGAGTTGCCCGTCGAGGCTGCTGGCTTCCTTAGTTAGCTACAACGAGTGGACGAGTCGTTACCCGAGGATTTCTTAGCCCTACCCATAGCATTTCACTTATTCCGATAGCCTGAGGTTCTCCGCAGATGGTGGACACGAATGGATTAAGCAGCGATTCCATTTTTGGTGGGCACGATCGAAAACCGGTGATCAGGGCAACGGTAATTCGGCGGCTTTGTGTCGCAGCAAGAAGGATATGAGCGCGAGGCCGGTGTAAGCCGAGGTTACGCGACAAGTAGTCTGCAGGGGCGAGTGCCGAGCGGTACTGAGATCGATGAAAGCTTCTCGCGGCACACAAGCTACCACAGGGGCCGGGTCATCCGGTCACGCGCAAAAAGAGTACTTCGGTTGAAACGCGACCTGTCGCGGGATTTGACAGACCATATACAAGGGTAAGATATGCGCCGGTCGGCACTTCTTGCTGACGATCGCATAGCCAGCAACGTGACGCCGGCTGGAAGTTCGGGCGCGGCTCACGACCACGCAGCGCGCTCGCAGGAAATCCACGTCGCAGCAACGGATTTTACCTATAGTGACAGTGTCCTCCTTCTTGTGACATACGGCTGTTTTCGCGCCGTTTCTTTGAGGAGCTGCAATGTTTACTTCGATATTCAAACTTCAGACGGTCTGCTTGGCGTCGAAGCAGGTACTCGCCGCCGCAGTTTTATTGTGCGCTGCCGCGAGTATCGCTTACGCGTCTAGCCATCGGGAGGCGCCGCTGATTGCGACGATGCCGAAGGTGGATGGCACAGACTTCTACATGTTCAACAGCTATGAGCCCAACCGACGCGGCTATGTGACGTTGATCGCAAACTATTCGCCTTTGGAAGACGCCTACGGCGGCCCGAACTATTTCGCCCTGGATCCCGATGCGGTGTACGAAATTCACATCGACAATGTCGGCGACGGCAGAGCGCACATGACGTTTGAGTTTCGCTTCAAGAATACAGTGGGCAATGTCGCACTGAACGTCGGCGGCAAGCAGGTGGCGATTCCTCTCGTGCAGGCGGGCCCGGTATCAGCCGGCGATTCATCGAAGCTGAACGTTAACGAAACATACACGCTCAAAGTGTTGCGTGGCGCCTATCACGAAAATTCTGGGGACGTGGTCACAGGCCCGGGTGGCACCACGACGTTCACCAAACCAACCGACTTTATCGGCACCAAGACTTTTGGCAGCGTAAGCGGCTATGCGAGCTACGCGCGTCAATACGTGTACACGATCAACATTCCCGGCTGCGGGGCTCCGGGTCGCGTTTTCGTGGGACAGCGAAAGGAGTCGTTTGCGGTGGCGCTCGGCAAGACGTTCGACCTGCTCAATCTCAATCCCCTCGGTCCGCTGAACGGCAACCCGAACGATTTGGCAGACAAGAACATCACGTCGATCGCGCTTGAGGTGCCGGCTCAATGTCTGATCGGCGAGCGCGGTTCGCCGGTTATTGGCGGCTGGACGACGTCAAAGATTCGCACCGAGAGACTAGGTGGTAATCGCGCGGCAGGAATATCAGAGGGGGGCTGGACACAGGTTTCCCGGCTCGGGATGCCACTGGTCAACGAACTCGTGATCGGCCTGAAGGACAAGGACAAATTCAACAATTCGAGGCCCGCGAACGATGGGCAGTTTGGGGAGTATGTGACAAATCCTACGCTTCCGGCGCTGATTGAGAGTCTTTTCCCCGTGGCCAAAGCACCTACAAATTTCCCGCGCCTCGATCTGGTTTTCACATTCCTCACAGGATTCCAGGGACTCAATCAGCTGCGAACGGTCACGCCATCGGAAATGTTGCGTTTGAACACATCTATTCCACCCACACCCAAGGGCAGTCAGAAGAATCTGGGGGTACTCGCCGGCGACAACGCGGGCTTTCCAAACGGACGGCGCCCAGGGGACGACGTTGTCACCGCATCACTCAGGGTCGTCATAGGCGTGCTGTGCACATTGAACAAGCCTGCGATCTTCGGCTGCTCGCCGTCCGATGCTCAATCCGGCGCGGCTCCGTTAACAGACGGCGCGGCAATCGACGACAGCGTATTCGACAATTCATTTCCTTATCTGACCACGCCGATCCCCGGTGCGACGAATTGATGACCGGGCAAGCACGCCTTGTATGAGCCACATCGAATTATGGTGCGGCCGGGGGTCGGGTTTTCAGGCACTCCGTACGCGGCGGTCGCTGTGCCGCTAAAAAGACCGACCGCCCTCAGGGCGCGATGGGCCTATCGTTCGAACGGGGGGCCGATCGTAAGAAGGGATTCGAGCGTGCGACGCGTTCTGTGCGGATCGTGTCTCTTCGTCGGGCTGGCGGTTACGTTGGCGGACGCCGCACCCATGCGGCCGCAACAGGATTCACTGGTACTGGAAACGCTCCCGCCCCGCGCGCGTGATGCACTTAATTCGACCATCGCGAGCATGCACGCCGCCCTGGCTGCGGCCAACCACAACTTCGACCTTGCGGCCGAGCTCGCAAAGCGCCACCTGGAGCGTTATCGGCGTGATCAAGACCCGCGCGACCTGGGCCAGGCCGAAGCCGCAATCGAGCCGTGGCTCCAGCAGCCAGCCCCCCCGCCCCGCGCGTTGGTGTTGCGTGCCAGCGTTCGCCAAAGCAACCATTTGTTCGCGAGCGCACTCGACGATCTCGATCACGCTATTCGCGCCCAGCCGGACAGTGTGGATGCGTGGCTGATCCGTGCGACTATCCTGCAAGTTCAAGGCCGTTACCTGGAGGCCAGGCAGAGTTGCGGTCGGCTCATCCTGGTGAGTACCGTCATCGCAGGGATATGCCTCGCCAATGTTGCGGCGGTCAGTGGCAGGATCGAGCAGGCTGATCTCCTTTTGAATCAGCTTGCCGTGCAGATACCGCCGACAGATTCGCTTTACCACTGGCTGCTTGTCAGTCAAGCCGAAACGGCGGTCTGGATGGGCAGGCAGGAAGCCGCCGAACAGTTCTTTCGTCATGCGCTGGCTATCAATCCGCGCGACGCGTACCTTAAGGCAGCCTGGTCCGACTTTCTGCTCGACATGAACCGACCGAAGGAGGTCCTTGCTCTGCTCGCGGCGGACGTGCGCAACGACAACCTGCTTCTTCGTCTGGCGCTGGCGGAGAAACAGGCGGGGCTGAACGCCGATTTGGCGCCTCATGTCGAAGACTTGCGAAGCCGGTTTGCGGCGTCCGCCGAGCGGGGCGATCGCGTGCATCTGCGCGAGGAAGCCATTTTCAACCTGAAGCTCCTTAATGATCCGGAGAAGGCGCTCAGCCTGGCCGAGGCCGATTGGCAGGTACAAAAGGAGGTAGCCGATTGCAGGATCTTGATGGAGGCCGCGCTCGCCGCCCGGCAGCCTGCCCGAGCGGCACCCGCGATGATGTGGCTGAAGACCGCACGATTGCGCGATCCGGCCTTGACGAGGCTCGAGGCGCGGCTGGCAAGCCTTGCCTCCGGGGTCGGGTTTGCGATGCAAGCGACGCACGGCAACGCGTCTGCATGAAACGGCGAGCCGCCGGGTGGCTTGCTCTCCTCATGTTGTGCTGGGCTGCCCCGGCGCAGGCGCACAAGCCGAGCGACAGCTACCTGACGCTTACAGTCAGCGACAAAACAATTGTGGGTCGATGGGATATCGCACTTCGCGACCTGGACAATCCGCTTTTCCTCGATGCCGACGGGGACGGCGCGTTGACGTGGGGCGAGGTCCGCGTCCGCGAAGCGGACATCAAGTCGTATGCCTTCACACGGATCAAGTTTACCGGTGACGGGCGAGCGTGCGCGATTCGTCCAGGGGACATGCTGATCGACCACCACAGTGACGGCGCGTACGCGGTGCTGGAATTCGAGGTGGCCTGCCCAGCTCGACCGACCCGGCTCGGCATTGACTACCGTTTGTTTGCCGACGTCGACACGCTGCATAAAGGACTCGTACACGTCGTGAGCAACGGCGCGATAGCGACGGCTATTCTGGGGCTCAGTCATCCGACCGAGGTCCTGGACATACACGGGAAGAGCGTCGGGCGCGTTTTCATCGAATTCGTCGTGGAGGGCATCTGGCACATCTGGCGCGGCTTCGACCACGCCTTATTTCTCCTGTCGCTGATGTTGCCAGCAGCTTGCGTCTTGCACGGAAAAAGATGGGTCCCTGCCGACTCCCCGGGTGGCGTGGCGATCGATGTATTGAAGCTCGTTACTGCGTTTACGGCGGCACACGCCATCACGTTGTCTCTTGCCACGTTGCACGTTGTGGCGCTGCCGTCGCGGTGGGTGGAAGTCGCTATCGCCGCGACGATCCTGCTTTCCGCTCTCAACAATATTGTGCCGGTGGTCCGCAGGCGCCGCTGGCTGGTCGCGTTTTCTTTTGGCTTGATCCATGGCTTCGGTTTCGCCAGCGTGCTCACCGATATGGCTCTTCCGACCTCCCTTCTTGCGGCTGCGCTCGCAGGGTTCAATGTTGGTGTTGAATTGGGGCAGATCTCGCTGGTCCTGCTGCTATTGCCCATTCTTTACATATATCGGTCAAGCCGCTGGTTTCGCGTGGCTACCCTGTATGGCGGATCGGCAGCCATCACGGTTTTCGCAACCATGTGGATTTATGAACGAACGACCGGGCTGACAGTGCTTGCACTTTAAGTCCACCCGTGACGACCGTCGGGATGACCGTTCAGGAGAAGAGCAACGCACGCTGAGTAAGACTAAGGGAGAGAAGCCCGATTGCCGCGACCCAGCTGCCCGCGACGCGTACGGCAATGGCGATCCAGGTTGGCCGTAGTCGCAGCAGGAACGATGTCGCCGCAACCGTGTAGGCGATCAGGATGAAGCTCGCAGCGACCATGCCCGCTATGAAAACACCAGGGCGGATTTGACCCATGATGGCTAATCCGTTTGCATACCCGTGGGTCAGGCCGAACGCGACCGAAAAAATCAGAATCAGCCAGGACGGCAGACTTAATGCAGCCGCGAGGAGGGAGCCCAGCAAAACTGCCGAGGCAACGTTGAACAGGAGAACACCGCGCAGGTCCGGAACTGAAAGAGCGATGCACGCGCCGGCCGCCATGGCTGCCGGAAACGCCCAAAGCACGAATTCACATCGCATCCGGCCGTTTTGCCCTGCCAGTGCGCCGAGCACCAGCATGGGCAAAACATGTTCCGGCGATGTCAGCGGGTGCAGCATCCCGGCGTAAAAGTCGCCCGCGCCCTGGTACACGGCGTGTGCTCCGGCTGATGAAAGCCACATCAGCGCACTCAGACCGGCAGCCGCCTGCCGGATCACACGGCGCAATGCGCCCATGCGTCACGCTCCCCGAATTGCGTACGTAAGGAAATAGACACCGCAGCCGGAGATGAGAGCTCCGCCTGCCCGCAGTGCATAGCCGCCTGCCTTCCAGCGATTGACTGTGCCGATCAGGATGCCGATTACATGAAGTGTGCCGGTGGCCACAACGAAGCCGATCGCGTAGGTCATCGCGTTCGCGGATCCGGGCAGCTCCGCCCCGTGTGCGTGTCCATGGCAGATGGCGAACAGGGCAACCAGCAGACCCGCAATCCAGAGTGGTGGCGTCAACGCAAGGGTCACCGCCGCACCGAGCGCCAGCGCCGACAACGCAATGCCGACCTCGATCCCCGGAATCGGGACTCCCAGACCGCCGAGAACAGCACCGAAGGCCATAACAATCGGGAACGTGACCGGCAAAACCCAGATCGCTGGTCTCCCCAGCTGGGCACCCCACAGTCCGACTGCAACCATCGCGACGACATGATCCAGGCCGGAAATCGGATGTTTGAATCCGGCGAGCAGCCCGCCAGAAATGTCGCCCTGGCCGGTATGCGCGAATGCGATTGCCGGACCAAGACACCCATATCCGAATACTAGTACCGTATGGATCGTGAGTCGCCATCGGGGAGTCATGATCATCCTATCGACGTGTCCGTGCACCCGCCAGCCATCGGACTCAGTGCGTGTCGCGGTTAACCTGTTCCAGCTTGGTTAAGTCATCCGGTGGGTCGTCTTCCCTCGACTATCCGGTGATTCTCCAACACTATAGGACGCTTGCAGCCAGTCGCCAACGGCGTAGGTGCGCGCACAGGCCGGCCGGTGAAGATCTCAACCCCTGCCGGCCCGGCACGCGGGCCGGATCCGGATGAGGAAACGTTTTGAGCGGTAGACGGAACGTGGCGCGACCACGCTCCGCCTCGCGTGAAACTCGGCCCTAGATGAACAGCTTGTCCAGCGTAATCGGCATGCCCCTGACCCGCTTGCCGGCCGCGTGCCAGATTGCGTTGCCTATTGCGGCGGCCACACCCACCACGCCGATTTCGCCAACACCAGCGGATTGACGATGTCGTCCGGCTCGTCCACAAACAGCACATCGATGTCGTGGATGTCCGCGTTCACCGGGAAGTGATATTCAGACAGGTTATGGTTCATCTGCAGCCCGAGCGCATGGTCGAACTGACCGTGCTCATGTAGCGCCATGCTGATGCCCACACCACGCCGCCGGCGATCTGGTCGGCCGCCGTTTTCTGGTTGATGATGCGCCCCGCGGCGATGGCGCTGACTGCGCGCGTCACACGCACGGTGCCGAGCGTCTCATCTACCCGCAACTCGACGAACACCGCCGAATGAGTGCCACATATTCTTTCAACAATGCAGGCTTCCGTGCACTTGTGCACAATTGCACAAGTTAGTAATCCGGGGTAAACCCAGTCTTGCGCTGGGCTTTCCGGTCGCCAAGACTTTCAGCACGCCGTCTATCGGGGGCCACCCATGAAAGCGAAAGGGATCCTTGCCGCAGGGCTTTTGGTAGTGCTGGCTCCTTCAGTCGCTCATGCCTTTCAGCGGATGTGCGGCAATCTGTACCACGACAGCACCGGGCAATGGGAACACGGGTGCTGGTCAAAACCCCCGGGTGATCACGCCCATTTCATCCGCGATGACTCGGGCAGACCGCTCACCCCACCGCCCCCGCAGGCCGCAGCCCAGCCATCCGGTGGTGGCACATGCGGAAAGCTGTGGGTGCAGAGCCGGAATCATTGGGAATCGCGATGCCTGACCAATCCCCCCACAGACGGAACGTTTATCCCCGGCAAGGTCACTTCTGGACAGGAGCTTTTAAACACCCCTCCCCCGTCAGGCGGTTATGCGCAGACGGTACAGACCGGCCAGACCCAACCACCACCTCAGCAGCAACAGCAGACGCCAACCACGTCGGACGTTACCAACGTGATTAATGGGATCAAAGGTCTATTCCATAAATAAACGCTGAAACGGTCCCCCCGGCGAAATGATCGCGCTTGCTTCGGTTCGTGTGGTTGTGCACCGTTGCAGGACTGCACGGCTGCGCTAGTGAAAGGGAGGCACGATGAAAACGGGGCGCCCCCAAGAAACGGATTTTTTCGTACGCTAAGCCGACACTGCAAACGGTATGGCACCTCTGCCGGGCGGTTAAGCGGCGAACGCGTGCTATCGACTCTCAACGGACCTACGAGTTTGCCCGAAGCGGCCATTCGAAGCGCCGGCTGACTCAAGAACCTGCCGGCTGCCTTATACCGACGCATCTAATGTAGCGACCTCTACACCGTCTTGCCGGGTCCGGTCGCGGACGTGAAGCGGAGCGGTGCCAGGAAAGCAGCGCTCGAGAGCAACATAAGAGGTGAGCGTCTCGATGCGATGTCGGGCGGGTGCGTCTGTCGCAATGACAAACAGGCACGCGTGGTCGTGGCGGTATTGCGGTGTGCGCCTCCGAGCCGAAAGTCGATCCGCGACGTTAGTGCGGCCCCCTTATGCCGACGTCGATACCAGGCCGGTAGTCTGGCCGTTCGCGAGCATCAGTTGAACGAGCGCGGCCTGTGCCGTCTCGATTTCCGCCTCGATCTGCATTATCAGGTTGGCCTTGCTGATGTTGGTGGCCAGGTTGGCGCTGCGGTTCTGGGAAGTGGCGGCGCCAGAATTGCCCGAGCTACCCGAATTACCGGAACTGCCCGTACTTCCAGAAACGCCGTCGCTGCCCTGACTCGACGCCGTGCCCGAAGAGGCCTGTGAGCCCGGTGAGGCCTTTTGCCCGCTCAATGCGGCCAACATCGCTTCGAGAAGCTGGATGCGCGCTTTCAACTGCTGGATCTCAGGGGAGGTCGAGGAGCTGCTGCCACCACCGCTACCTCCTCCGCCACTACCCGTCTGGCTCCTCGAACCCGCAGAGGACATGGTCGAACCCGGCGAGGAAGAGGAGGTACTGGAAGACGTGCTGCGTGACGCGGCGTTGGTCGTCGATGCGGTCCTGCTGGTATCGAAACTCGACGCGGACGTGCTCGCAGACGTAGGCGTGGTCGTGCCGCTCGTACCGAGTCCTGCCGCCGCTGCCGAGGTAGTCGACTGTATCTGCATGGTTCCCTGTTCCCCGTTATTAGATCCGTTATGAGCGCGCCAATTTGCGGCAGGGATCGCTTTAGCGCATGCTGCGGCCGCAGCGTCAATTCCAACTGGAGTGACGTGACTAGGCCCGCAGAAATATGAATAGCCTCTGAGGCAGCGTCAAGCATCAGACTTGGAAAATATACCGGCGATTATTGAACATTTAAACATCAGTTCGGATTCGTTTGACCGGTCCGTTGAATCATTAGATTGGCTGCATTGTGCGGATACGCTTAGGCGTGGAAAGAATGATGCAGGCGAGCGAGCATCGTATCGAAGGAGTCGTCGATATCCCGCGAACGCGAATCGGCATGGAACGAGAATGCCTCAAGAGACTGTCGACGATCTACGCGCCTGGCCCGATCGTCTCAAACTGGCCGACATGTGTCCTTTGGAAACAGTCGTTTTGACGCCGTCCCAGCTGTTCGTCACTCACCGAAGAGAACGTCCACGAACTATCATCGGCATGTTGCTGCGGTGCCGGCTTGCGTACGCGCTCCTTATAACGAAGTGCCGATTCATCGATTGTCTGATGCCACTGTGCCCCTGCTTTCCTGAGCCATGTCTGCGAAGCGACGGACAGCACTGATGCCTTGAAAGTAGGATGCTGAATCCCATTTACCTTTTGTGAATCAGCGTATCCGTCCCCCTTGCTGCCTGAATGGCCCTTTCCGCCTGGTCGCGATGTCGCTGGTCGCACCTTCGGCTACCTTGTCGCGCTTCAATATCGCGGCGCCAATGTGTGGCTCTGGAGGTGCCGTTGCGGCGGCCACGTGACTGTCGAACTGGAGGCGGTAGAGAGCGGCAGAACGCGGGACTGTGGCTGCCATGAGCAGCGTCGTGTGTGGCGGTCCCGCCCGGGCTCACCTGCGCTGCGGGGCGGTGAGGTGTTTGGCCAGCTGACGACCGATCGGTACGCTGGCGATGGTTTGTGGGTTTGCCGGTGCGACTGCGGTGGTGAGGCGACAGTGAGCGCCGGGCGCCTGCGGCTGGGCAAGGCGCGTTCGTGCGGCCGCTGCTTCGGCGCTTCGACCGACTGACTGACTGACTGACTGGCAGTCTGTTCGGTTTGGTCATGGCATGCGCGGCCTGTTTATCCGACGCTCCACATGATGTGTGGCGGCTCGGAAACGTGAACGACGTTCTTTGGAAGCTGTCGTCGGTGTCATTAAACCCGGCGTGTCAGCCTTCTCGCTGTTCCCAATACGACCCAACGCTGACCGTCGCGTGCGCGACGCCATTGTCCGCTGAGCATCCGTGAACTGACTCACGTCAGAGCGCTATGGTCGAGAGGAGTGAAGCGCGCGCCCACGAACAAGAGAAAAATGCACAGCTAGTCGGAATCCGCACGGTGGCGTCAGGACTTCACACGTCGCCTCTGCACTACGCAGAGGGCGCCACAGGCCAGGCGCATAATTCCTGCAATCGATTGAGACGATTGAGCATGGTTTTGAGTGGTTTGACGGTTCGCGGGGCACGGTCAGCCGTTTATGCTTGGACGCATTGACTGCCCGAGTCGCTCGTACGGAATCGCAAGGAGTTGTCTAATGCCGCCGCTCTCGACGTTGTTGCCATTCTTCGGAATTTCGCTTGTGCTGGGGCTCACTCCCGGTCCGGACAATCTCTTCGTGCTGCTGCAGTCCGCGATGCGAGGTTCCCGCTCAGGCATGGTGATCGTATTGGGACTGTGTACGGGGCTTCTGGTGCACACGTTTGTTGTCGCAGTTGGACTCGGCGCTCTGCTGGTGGCTTCCAAAGTCGCCTTCACGCTGCTCAAAAGCGTCGGTGCCGGGTATCTTGTCTATCTGGCGTGGCAGGCGTGGCGTGCGCCGGTCGGCATAAATCCAGGCAAGGTCGAGGATGTTGACGCGGCCCACCTGTATCGGCGCGGCCTATTCATGAACCTCAGTAACCCTAAGGTGGTGATATTTTTCCTCGCGTTTTTGCCGCAGTTCGTCATCGGAGACCGAGGGCATATCCCCCTTCAAATTGCCGTGCTCGGGATGAGTTTCATTGCGGCGAGCCTCGTCGTGTTCAGCCTGATCGCATTCTCTTCGGGCGTTGGCGGAAAGCTGCTGCTGCGATCAACGCGCACCCAGCGGGCGCTCAACCGGTTTGCCAGCCTGGTGTTTGTTGCGCTCGCTGCAAAACTCGCCAGCACCCAACTGTGAATCCGGCCCGAACGGCAAATATCTCTGGAAAGAGCCGCTGCGCGTGCGGCGCAAGGTCCTTCCCGAACTGCTAGATGAGATCGACGCTATTGGCGTGCGTTATTCAGAAGACTTTTCGGAGAATCCGGCCTCACTGGTCGCATCTCCGCGGGTTTTCCAGTCAGAGCCGTTCGACCAGTCAACGCTATCGCCATATTTCGCGCCGACGTCACGGAAGAACGCCTCACGAATTGAGTCGACGCTGACTGTCGGCATGCACCACATGGCGGCTTCGACTGTGCGGCGGTGAAGGGCCGCCTTGCAAGGCCAATTGCTCATTGTTCGAGGGCCGGCTTTCCTGGGCTCACGTCCTATCGGGAAGCAAACAGATAGAGCAAACATTACGGGGATCAGACAACCGAATCATTCTATTTGCATCCCCTGGCGAAAACCCACTGACGGCAAACAACGCGTATCGCAGTACCATTCCCCGCTTGGTTTCGAAGTCTTCAGGAATGGCCGGTCAGAGCCGAGCTGCGGTCATTCATCTCCACTCTACGACAGTCGCTTCATGGCCGTGTTTTGTCGGATCCGTCACCCACAACCACCTTTACGCATAATCCTACGCGCCGCAGTGCGGCGAGGACCCCACCAACGCCACGTCTGTGTGAACGCAGGACTACGAGTCAGAAGGCGCCGGACCGTCGCGTACGCTGTAGAATCCGGCGTTACGTGCAAACCTTGGGGTGGGAATCGCGCGCAAAGACGATCATCTGGACCTGCGAACGGATTGGCTCCCTGCGAGCTCCGAGCCGTTCCTTCAGCAGATGCTCGAACCGGTCACTCAGTTCGCCTTTCCTTTGCGCGTCGTCCGGTTGCGCAAGCGCGAGGAACAACGACGGCACAAAAGTGCAGCGAAAAAACGAAGCATACCGGCTCACCATCCGCTCGCCGTCCCCATCTTGCAGAAAATCGTCCCAGACGGCGTCGGGCAAGGGAAGCCGCTCACAATGCTCGACGGATAACGCGCAAAACCGGCCGCCTATCGCGAATGCAGTGAGCAGTTCGTGCAAAGGTCGACCGAACGTGGCCAGCACCATATGCGCCCGTTCATCTTCTGTAAGGGCACCCTCGTCTGCCATCTGCGTCAACACATCGTTCGCGTCGTTCATGAGCGGTTCAAAACCCGTGCGCCCGTCGTCGTCCGCTCCTGGGAGCACAACGACGAGACGTCCGCCTGGCCGCAACTCGGCGGCGCGCAACGACAGGAACTTCTGCCAGTCTCTTTTGCCCTGTTCGCGGAACGCAACGCTCGCGGCCCCCTTCATACAGGGCACGTAGATATGGTCGGCGACTGGCGTAGGGATGCGGCTTAACCACATCGCTGCGTACGAACTCCATCCGAGATGCACGTAGGCCGGCGGAAGAACGCTCTCGTAAAACGACCGGCCGATCGCGCAAGGGTACACGTGCGGGTCGTCGCGGACATATCGGTCCGGGTCCGAGTCCAGCACCTCGAAAAGCGAGCCGAAATCGTTGATTGGCAGATCTTCGTGATAGACAAGAATAGGACGATCCGGGCCGACCCTGGAACGCAACCCGGTAATCGCAACGCGCATCGGAAGTTGCGAATTTCTGCCCTGCGACGCTCCGTATTCGGCAATGACGATCGGCTGGTCCGCCGTCTCCAGCACGACGCTTGCAGCCGCCTGCTTTAAAGCGTTCAACGCGAGCGCGCCGCCGGCAGCCTGTAACCCCGCATGGCGGTTGTATGCGCCACGACCCTCCATGGCGCCTGACCTGGTCTTTGCCTCGGGCATGATGGCATCCTCCAGCCGGAAACGGTGGCAACGCACTGAAGACCGCCTGCGTTGTCGAATTGTCGGGATAGCGCTGCATCATGGCGCCGCCACTCGCGCAGTCTCGGACAGCGCCCGTGTCGTCACCACGAGGAGCGTACGCATTGAGATACGCTGGAATATGGACGACTACACAGAATCGGCAGAAGCGTAATTCAGTATAGGACCTGGTGAATTGCAGTTAGCCGCTTAAAGCGATCTGGACGACCGCTGCCGAACGCTCCTTTGCTCCTTTCCGACCCCTTGCGGCCCCTCAAATACCGTTCGTGACGGTCCGTTGTCTGAGGAGCCGACGATCGCCGCACGGCTGCGCTTCGTCCTTTGATCTTGCACCGACCTCACGCGCCTCCTTATCGTGAAGCTTCTCACCGCCCCAGGAACTCAAGCACCATTTGATTGAACTTAGCGGCATGCTCCCACTGCACCCAGTGGCCGCATCTGCCGAAGACGTGGAGGTCTGCGTTGGGCATGCCCCAGACGAGACGCAGACCGACATCCATCGGCACAAAGCGGTCGTCGCGACCCCAGATGACAAGTGCTGGAGCTGCAATCTCAGAAAGACGATGACCAACGTCCGGGAACTGCTTCGGGTTTGCCGCAAGGCTCTTCACGAAGTTCTCGAGGTGATCGCGCCGCGCCAGCATGTTCGCGAGACGCGTCTGCATCAGTTCCTCGGTCAGTGTGCTGGTATCAAACACGAAGACGTTCAGCATCCGCTTCAGGTTATCGAGCGTCGGCTCGCGATAGAGCGCCTGAAGCAGCTTGATGCCCTCCGTGGGCATCGGCACGAACTGGCTGGGGCCGCCCGTGCCGCCGCCCATCAGCACCAGCTTGCCGACACGCTCGGGATTCGCCAGAGCAAAGGCGACCGCGCTATGCCCGCCCATCGAATTGCCGACGATATGCACGCGTGCAACGCCGATCGCGTCCAGCAATCCCTTGAGCATGCGCGCATTCAGATCGGAACGCGAGCCGCTGCATACGACGGAGTCGCTCTTGCCCCAGCCGGGGCAGTCCAGCAAAATCACCCGGTAGCCGGCATCGACGAACGCGTCGACGTTGCGGTTGAAGTTCGCCCATCCGCTCGCGCCCGGGCCCGACCCGTGGAGCATCACGACCGTCTCATCACCGTGGCCGGCATCGTTGTAATGCAGGCGCAGTTCGGCATCGCCTTCGCCGATGCTTACGAATTTGCTGGTTGCCGTTTCGCTTTGAAGCTTCGTCGCTGCTGTCATTTCAGGTTACCTCGTTTCAGTGTTCGTACCGGGAGCGGGCGCTAGGTGACGAAGGCCCGCGTGTGTGTCTAGCAGGCGCGCGCTAGTGCGCGACAGCCATGAATTGCCCGCGCGGAAACCGGGCCACTACGAGCAGCGCCGCGACGGCCGCCACCGCGATCAGCGGAATGCTCGCGGCCACCAGCACCGACGCACTCTGCCCGATCGCGAGCAACTGGCCCGCGATCAATGGCCCGAGGATCGAGCCCATGCGGCCCGCCGCGACGGCGGCACCCACGCCCGTGCCGCGAACCTGCGTCGGATAGATGCTGCTGGCAAGCGCATACAGCACCGACTGCCCGCCGACGAGGAAGAGACCCGCCAGCAGCCCGCCGAACGCCATCGTGGCGCCGGTGCTCGCGCTGGCGAGCACCGCAAGCGCCCCGGCTATACCCACGTACATACCCATGACCGTGGGCCGCCGGCCGATTCTGTCCATCAGACCCGCGATGACGATCGCGCCGATACCGCCGCCGACGTTGAACATCATCTGCACGACGCCCGACTGCGTACGCGTGAGCCCCCGGCTTAGCACCATCGACGGAAGCCAGTTGATCAGGAAGTACAACACGATCAGCGTGCCGAGAAAGCTGACCCACAGCGCGAGCGTCGTGCCGGCGCGACCTTCCTTCCACAGCGCCTGCGTGACCCCCGGTGCCGCCTCATGATGCGCAGCTTCGCCGGACCTGGTCGCGATGAATTGCGCGGATTCCTTCAGGAAGAGCGCGAGCAACGGCAGGGTCAGTAACGGTCCGATGCCGCCGACGTAGAAGATATGCCGCCATCCTTCATCGCCCGGGCTCACGATGCCGATCACCGCCGCGATTGCCGCGCCGAACGGCATGCCGCAATACATCGCGCCCACCGCCGTGCTGCGCTGCTGCGGCGGCACGGCCTCCGAACAGAGCGCGATCAGATTGGGCATCGCGGCGCCGAGCCCGAGACCCGTCATGAAGCGGGCGGCGAGCAGACTCTCGAAGTTCCAGACCTGCGTCGTCGCGATGGAGAAGAGGCCGAAGAGCGCAACCGACAAAATCAGCACGCGCTTGCGGCCCATCCGGTCGGCGAGGCGTCCTCCGATCGCGGCCCCCGGCAGGAGCCCCAGCGCACCGATGCTGAAGGCCCAGCCCATCTGCGCGACGGCAAGGTGAAATTCGCGTGCCATGCGCGGGGCGGCGACGCCGGTCGATTGAAGATCGAGTCCTTCGAGCAGCGCGACCACGAGGCACAGTCCGATGGTGATGGCGCCGCTTGCGCGGCGCGGTGCTGAGGTGTTCATAAAAAGTCTCCGATGTAGGTTCGGCATCGCTCTTGGTGGCGATCCTGCAGTGGGTATGGCTGTGTTCGTTCAGACGCGCGTTTCGAGTTCGCGCTTCAGGTCCAGTGCGACATCGACGATCATGTCCTCCTGCCCGCCCACCATGCGGCGACGGCCAAGCTCGACGAGAATGTCGACAGTCTTCAGGCCGTACTTCTCCGCCGCGACTTCCGAATGGCGCAGGAAGCTCGAATAGACCCCCGCGTAACCAAGCGCCAGCGTCTCGCGATCCACGCGAACCGCGCGATCCTGCAACGGCCGCACGAGATCGTCTGCGGCGTCGAGCAGCGTGTAGAGATCGGTGCCATGATTCCAGCCGAGGCGCTCGGCTGCCGCGATGAAGACTTCAAGCGGCGCGTTGCCCGCTCCCGCGCCCATGCCCGCCAAGCTCGCGTCGATGCGGTCGCACCCTTCCTCCACCGCGACAATCGAATTTGCGACGCCGAGGCTCAGGTTGTGATGCGCGTGCATGCCCGTTTGCGTGGCGGGATCGAGCACGTCCTTGAATGCGCGAAAGCGTGCGCGGATGTCGTTCATGTTCATTGCGCCGCCCGAGTCGACCACATAGATGCACGTCGCGCCGTAGGTCTCCATCTTCTTCGCTTCAGCGGCGAGCTTCTCGGGCGTCGTCATGTGGCTCATCATCAGGAAGCCGACGGTGTCCATGCCGAGTTCGCGCGCGTATTCGATATGCTGCTTCGAGATGTCGGCTTCGGTGCAATGGGTCGCGACGCGCACGACGCGCGCGCCCGCGTCGTAAGCCGCCTTGAGATCGTGAATGGTGCCAATGCCCGGCAAAAGCAGCGTCGCAATTTTTGCGTGGCTCACGACATCCGCCGCTGCTTCGATCCATTCGAGATCGCTGTGCGCGCCGAAGCCATAGTTGAAGCTGGAGCCTTGCAGACCGTCGCCGTGCGCGACCTCGATGCTGTCGACTTTCGCCCGGTCCAGTGCGCGGGCGATGTCCTGCACGTTCGCGATCGAATACTGATGACGGATCGCGTGCATGCCGTCGCGCAGCGTGACGTCCGAGATGTAGAGTTTCTTGCTCATGTTGATGCTCCCTTATGCGTTCGCGAGAGATTGCGCCATGCGTTCCGCAGTGGCGAGCGCGGCCGATGTCATGATGTCGAGATTGCCGGCGTACGCTGGCAGATAGTGCGCAGCGCCTTCCACTTCGACGAACACGGAAGTTTTCAAGCCGCTAAAGCGGCCAAGGCCCGGAAGGTTGAGTGGCGCATCGGCGGTGATCTCGTCGAACTGCACCTTCTGCTTGAGGCGATAGCCCGGCACGTAGGCCTGCACTGCTGCGGCCATGGCCTCAATCGATGCCTCGATCTTCGCGCGGTCCGCGAGTTCGGAGAGAACATAGACGGTGTCGCGCATCATGAGCGGCGGCTCGGCCGGGTTGAGCACGATGATGGCCTTGCCCTTCGCCGCACCGCCCACGGCTTCGATCGCCTTGGAGGTGGTCTCGGTGAACTCGTCGATGTTGGCGCGCGTGCCCGGCCCCGCAGACTTGCTGCTGATCGACGCGACGATTTCCGCGTAGTGCACTTTCGCCACGCGCGACACGGCCGCTACCATCGGAATGGTCGCCTGGCCGCCGCAGGTCACCATGTTGACGTTGCGGCTCTCGATATGCGCCTCGAGGTTGACGACCGGCACGCAGTACGGGCCGATGGCCGCAGGCGTGAGGTCGATCAAACGGATGCCGGGCTTGAGCGCGCGCAGGAACGCGTCGTTCTTTACGTGAGCGCCCGCGGAGGTCGCATCGAAGACGAATTCGATCTCGTCGAATACGGGCAGGCGCGCGAGTCCCTGGACGCCTTCGTGGGTCGTCGCGACGCCGAGGCGCGTGGCGCGTGCGAGGCCGTCGGATGCCGCGTCGATGCCCACCATCGCGGCGACTTCCAGATGCTTGCTGTGGCGCATGATCTTGATCATCAGATCGGTGCCGATGTTGCCGGAGCCGATGATCGCGGCCTTGAGTTTGTCGGTGGTCATGGAGGTTCCTAGTCGGTGAAAGTGGCGCGGACGCTGCCCAGTCCGTCGATTTGCGCGGTGAACGTGCCGGGTCCGGTGACAGCCACCATCGGGCCGAGCGCACCCGTCAGCACGATGTCGCCGGCACGAAGCGGCGTGCCGAGTTGCGCCATGCGATCGGCGAGCCACACGGCTGCGTTGAGGGGATTGCCGAGGCATGCCGAGCCGTTGCCGCGAGAAAGCACCTCGCCGTCCTGCGAGAGCGTCATCGCGCAGGCTGCGAGATCGAGTTCCGCGAGCGGCACGGGACGGCTACCGAGCACGAACATTGCGCTCGATGCGTTGTCGGCGACCGTGTCCACGAAACGGATGTCCCAGTCCCGGATCCTGCTGTCGACCACTTCGATCGCGGCAAGCGCGTAAGCGATCGCGTCGATCAGGTCGGCGAACGTGTGCTTCTCCAGCACGAGGTCGCGCTGCAGCACGAGCGCGATCTCCGCTTCGACCTTCGGCTGGATCAGGCGCGGGAGCGGCATCGGGGCGTTGTCGCCGTAGGCCATCGATGCGAAGAGCGTGCCGAAGTCCGGCTGGTCCACGCCAAGCTGGCGTTGCACCGCGACCGACGTGAGACCGATCTTGCGGCCGACCACGCGCTCGCCCTCGGCGCATCGCGCACCGACGCGGGCGTGCTGCACGGCATACGCGAGCGTGGCATCGCCGGTGGGAATCTCGTCGCGTACGGGTGCGACGGGTTGTCTTGCGTATTCGGCATCGCGAAGGCGCGCGGCCAGTGCAAGCACGGTTTGCTCATTGGACATGAAAGTCTCCTTGGGTCTCGGGTTGTGCATGCATCGCGCCGAAGCCCGCAATCCATTCGGGAATAGGCCGGTAGTAATCGAGCGACGCCCGATAAGAGCCGTACGCGGCAAGCGCGCCAAACGCGGCGATCCAGGTGCGAATCTCGTGAGCGGACTTGCCGCCGTCGCGGGTGATCGCCGAGTTGGTCATGCCATCGACGGCGGTGATGTCGCCGGCGGCGAGCAGATCCAGAAATGCGCGGTCCCAATCAGGATTGAGTGGATGCAGATGGCTGTCGCCAGCGGTAAAAGACTTCGCCGCCGCCACCGTGCGCGCCTGCCGCGCCTCGCGCGATTCGGCAGACGGATTGCGCCCGGCGATCAGCCGCTCGGCGACCTCGGCGTTCGCACCGGCGATCTCCGGCACGGGAGGTTCGTGCGAGATGCCACCGGAACCGATCACGAGCACACGCTTGGCAGTGCGCGAGAGAAAGCGGCCGATCGCATCGCCGAGCAGGCGCGAGCGGCGGGACGATGCCATCGGCGATGCCACCGAATTGATGAACACCGGCACGACCGGGTAGCGATCAAGACCGCCGGTCAGCACGTCCAGGGCTTGCGCGCAACCGTGATCCACCTGCATGCGGTACGACACGGACACATCGACTTCGCTCGCAAGCACGGCCTCCGCGAGCGCGAGCGCGGTCTGCTCAGGCACGTTGAGCGGGCCGGCAAGACTGTTGAAGTCGCCGATGGCCGTCGCCGCAATACCGATGCAGAACTGCGGCATCACGTCGTAGAAGAATCCGTTGTAGTGGTCGGGTGCGAATGCGATGACCAACTCGGGTTCGAAGGCTTCGACGCGCGCACGCGCTTCGTGCTGCACGCGTTCCACTTCCGCCACAATCTCGGGCGCGGGATCGTGGTAACCGTGCAACGGGGTATGAGACAGGCATTCGAGAAGGATCGGCATATCAGGCTCCTGCTTCGATCGCGACGGCCGCTTCGCATGCAACGTCAACGGGATGCATGCTTGGCGAAGCGAGCGTTTGCGGACCCAGCTTGCCGGCGAGTTTCTCGATGCCTGATGACACTTGCTGAGGCGAGCACGTGCCCGCGACAAAGCGGTCCGGGCGCAGCAGCACGACCGATTCCGGCACGCGCGTAAACCAGTCCTTCAGCCGGCCGCTCACGTCGCCGATGGCGATCACGCCTGCGGGCACGTCATCGCGATAGATCAACTGCGTATCGGGCTTGGCTATCACGAAGCATCCGCCGATTCGCTTCCACGTTTCGCGTGCCTCCGGCGTCAGTCCGAAGGTCGGGTCCGAACCCCATCCGATGATCGCGAAGCGGTTGCCGATTACATCGTCGAGGCGCAAGTCGGCGCCATCGATTGAACGCACGCGCGGCTGGATGAACATACGGCCTACGGGTGACTGGGCCGCGGATTCGCGCCCGTGCACGAGACGTCCGAGCAACGACTCCCGTTTCTCGCTCATCAGCCCGAGCATCCGGCCAAGCGCCGTATGACCGGAACGTTCGAGCAGGCGCGCGAGGAAGCCGTCGCGCTGCTCGCGTTCGGGCGACAGCACCACGCCCGATTCATAACGCGGCATCGGCTTGAAACGCATCTCGACGAAATAGCGCTTGAGCGAAGGAACCATGCCGAGCGACCGGACGAAGCCGTCACGGCATTTCGTGCCGAGCCTGCTCGTCGGCGCGAAGATGTCGCCTGCCACCTCCGACAAGTGGATCATCGAACGCGCGTGCGCGCGCCGCTCCGTCGTGTACGTATCGAGCAGGCTGTCGCCGGCCAGACCCTTGACCACCATCGCCAGCTTCCAGCCGAGATTGTTCGCGTCGCGGATACCGCTGTTGTAGCCTTGTCCCTGCCACACCGGCATGATGTGTGCGGCATCGCCCGCGAGCAGCACGCGCTTCACGCGGAACGTGCTGGCAAGACGCGCGTTGTGCGTGTATACGCGCTTCCTGATGTAATCGACCTTGTCCGGATCGGCGACCACCTTGCGGATCAGCGCCGCCATGTTCTCCGGCTTCGAGAGTTCTTCTTCCGTTTCCCCCGGCATGACCATGAATTCGAAGCGCCGGATGCCGTGCGGCAACGCCGCCGACACATAGGGCCGCGCCGGGTCGCAATGCATGTAGACATGCGGTGAGCCGATTGGATCGTTGCGCACGTCGACGACAATCCACTGGTTCGGCTTGGTGCGCCCTTCGAACGGTACGTCGAGCACGCGGCGCACAAAGCTGTTGCCGCCGTCCGCGCCGACCATGTAGGCAGCGCGGATCGACTTGATAGCGCCGCTCGCATCCTGCGCGTCGATCGTCACGCCGGTGTCATCCTGTGCAAAGCCCGATACGGTATGTCCGAACAGCACCTGTACGTGCGGGAAGCGTTGCAGCCCCTGAAACAGGATGCGGTCGGCAAGCGGCTGAATGAACGCGTTGCGGCGCGACCAGCCGAATTCGTCAGTGCGTGGCTCGATTGAGGCGAAGCAGCGGCCCGTGCGCGTGACGAAGCGCATCCAGTGGTCCGGCGTCGTATGGGGCAGCAGTTCCTCCGCAAGACCGACCGACTGGAACACACGCAAGGCTTCATCGTCGAGGCCGATAGCGCGCGGGTAGTCGATGATCTGGTCGAGCTTTTCGATCAGCACGACGCGTACACCCTGCAGTCCCAGATAGTTGGCGATCATCAAGCCGACCGGTCCAGCGCCGATGATGGCGATGTCGGTTGACACAATCTCGGGGCGGCCGCTGACGGTCGCCGTGTCGATGGCGGGATGCATGTCTGTCTCCTAAGTTCGCAACCGGATGGGGTCCGTGGTCGCGTCCGATACTGTTTTGGTTCAGTCCAAGTCCGGAGCGCATGCGTGACATGCGTCACGCGTCTCCTTGAATAGTTGGTTTTAATGCAGTCTATGGAGCACGCCTGAACCGCTCAACAAAATTTGGAAAATGTGCATAGAATGCACATGACTGATTTAAAAGGATATTTCTGCGTGACGAAGTACACGAACGTTCGGGGGCTGGCGCGCGGCCTGCAGGTCCTGCGTGCACTGAATGCCATGGAGAGCGGCCGCGCCACCAGTCAGCAGCTCAGCGACGCAATTGGCTTGCACCGCACGACGGTGCGTCGTTTGCTGGAGACGTTGGTGGAAGAAGGGTTCGTTCGGCGTAGTGGGTCGGACGACAGCTTTCGCCTGACGCTCGACGTCCGTTCACTAAGCGAAGGCTTCACGGACGACGAACGCATCGCGACCATCGCACCGCCGATCATGGGTCGGTTGCTGCAGCGAGTCGCGTGGCCATCCGACCTGACGACGCCCGACGGCGACGCCATGATCATCCGCGAGACGACTCACCGGTTCAGTCAGCTATCGTTTCATCGGTCGATGGTCGGCCGGCGCTTGCCCATTCTGCTGACGGCTTCCGGCCGAGCCTATTTCGCGCTGTGCCCCGACGGCGAGCGAGAGGACATTCTCGATTTACTGCGTTCGGGTGCCGGCGGCGATGAACAAAAGGCGCTGGCCTCCAGCGATGCGCTCGTTCGCAATCTCGTTCGACGCGTGCGCGCTGATGGATTCGGTTCGAATCACGGGGATTGGACGGCTCAGAGCAAGATCGGCGCCGTTGCGGTTCCAATCGTGTCGTGCGAGCGCGTGCTCGCGAGCCTGAACGTGGTCTTTCTGTCGCGCGCAGTAACGCTTGCGGAAGCGAAGCGCCGGTATGTGCCCGAACTCAAACGGGCCGCGGACGAGATGGTGACGGCACTCGAAGCCGAGGAAGATGCATCCCGGTCCGGGAAAAAAACTTCGTGAGATAAGCGCGTTGGATGGCTACTTCGGGAGGCATTGCGGCCGTCGGTGGACGGTCGCGGAACGTCCGAAAGCGGCCGACCTCTCCCTGACGCGGTCGGCTCAGTACGACCCCGGAAGGGCCTGTCAGCATTCTCGAAAGGCGACGTTCGCAGCAAGCAGAGGCGGAATCCGGAACCGCCTCGCCTTCAGTCGGATAATCTACTGTGTAACGGTGACTAGTGCATGAGCCATTGAGTTGCAGGCGACTCGCCAAAGGAGCGCAGGAATCTTTTCACGCAAAGCGCACGCGGCGCGTGCCTTCTCGAAGCGAACGCAGGAGGGTTTGTGTTCACGTACTGGCAAGCGCGAGCGTGAATTCATTGGATGCTCGACACGCGTGTTGCGCCCTGCGGTCAAACCGCGTGTCCTTACTTGCCGTCGACGTCGAAATTGAAGTACGTCTTCCCGCGCGTAACGCGGCCGTCCGCGTTGCGCCGAGTCGAGTTCATTCAGCCGTAACGCGCTTGCCGCGTGGATCATCGACGGCGCACCCCCAATAGACCTGACGCCTCTTTTGGTCAGCAGATTTGGCACCGGGCCATGGCCAGACGACGAGTTGAAGAAGCAGGCATCGTGGCAGTACCGTCATTTCTACGGCGCGAGATAACCCCGTCATCGACGTATTCCCCAGCGCCGTTTCGCAGGCGAGCGATTGTATGAGCTCGAGCCGGATGGCCATTCCAGGCGACGACGCGACTGACATGATCCGCGCACGAAGGTCCGCGATCTGGCGCGGAGCCGACGTTCGAACGTCCGGGGTAAGGCGTGTGCCAACGTCCGTAGCTGGCCCGGTTTCTGCCTGATGCGGAACCAGCCGGAAGCGAACGTCATCGGCGAGACCAGGCAGCAACGAACGTCGAAAGCTCGCGATATTGCCGATTGCCAGGTCTGTAAGCGGCGCAGTCCCCCTGCCGCACAATCGGCGATGATGGTTAAGTATCGGCTTTGAGACCTGCAACTCCCACAACCTTCACAACGACTACTGCCCCGACATCGAAGCGCGACATCGGTCTGCTCCTGTTGAAACGTGTCGCGCGGTGTACACGTCGACGTCTGTCATGTCTGTCGTGTCGAAACTTCGCTGACTTTAATTGTGTAAAGTCAACTTCGCGGCGTCTTTCCGTTCGTGCGGCGTTTCCGACTGCGGCCGGCTCGCCCTAGGCGATGAGATGCTTTCGCAGCCACGTCGAGCGCAAAGCCATCAAAAGCCACGATCACGGGCCTGCACACTAGCCGTCGGCGTCAGTGCGCGAAGAGTTGCACTTTTAGACGTCCGTCGTCGAGGTTTGAAGCGCTCAGCGCCGCTCAGGCGCCCATGACTTCCGGGGGATGTTTTTTCACATAACGCCCAGGCGCAGGCTCGATCGGCTTGTACTTCGCGTTGCCCGGCTTCTTCGGCGCTGCGACCTGCTTGCCCGCATGCGCCTGCAGCCAGTTGTTCCAGTGTGTCCACCAGCTTCCGGGCTGCGATTTCGCCGACTCCAGCCACGCCTGCGGATCGTCGCCGAGCGTGCCGTCGCTCCAGTAGCTGCGCTTGTTCTTCGACGCCGGATTGATCACGCCCGCGATATGGCCGCTCGCGCCGAGCACGAATTGCGTGTCGCCGCCGACGAGTTGCGTCGATTGATAAGCGCCCTTCCACGGCACGATGTGATCTTCCTGCGTGCCGAAGATATAGCTCGGCATGTCGATCTTGCCAAGGTCGACCGGCGTGCCGCACATCGAAAGCCGGCCCACCTTGCAGAGGTTGTTCTCCAGATACATGTTGCGCAGATACCAGGCGTACATCGGCCCGGGCAAGTTGGTGCCGTCGGCGTTCCAGTAGAGCAGGTCGAACGCCTGCGGTGCGCCGCCCTTGAGATAGTTGTTCACCACATACGGCCAGATCAGGTCGTTCGCGCGCAGCGTCTGGAATACGAAACCGAGTTCGCCGCCGGAATAGATGCCGCCCTGCCCGATCGTCTGTTCGCGCTGCGACACGCCCTGCTCGTCGATGAACACGCCGAGATCACCGGGATCGCTGAAGTCGAGCATCGTGGTGAGCAGGGTCAAGCTCGCCACCGATTCATCGCCGCGCGCGCGCAGCACCGCGAGCGCCGACGACAGGATCGTGCCGCCCACGCACCAGCCGACCGCGTTGATTTTGTCTGCACCGCTGATCGTGCGGCCGACTTCGATCGCCTTGATCGCGCCGTTTTCCACATAGTCGTCCCATGTGATATGGCCGAGTTCCGCATCGGGGTTGCGCCATGACACGAGGAACACGGTCAGCCCCTGCTCGGCCGCGTAGCGCACGAACGAGTTCTCGGGCTGCAGATCGAGGATGTAGAACTTGTTGATGCAGGGCGGCACAATCACAAGCGGCCGCTCGGCGACTTTATCCGTGAGCGGCGCATACTGGATCAACTGGAAAAGCTCGTTCTCGAAGACCACAGATCCCTTCGATACCGCCACATTGCGCCCAACTTCGAACGCGCTTTCATCGGTGATGGAGATGCGTCCGCGCTTCAGGTCTCCGAGCAGGTTCGCAAAGCCCGCGCGCATGCTTTCGCCCTGCGTCTCGATCGCGGTCTTCATCGCTTCGGGATTGGTCGCGGCGAAGTTGGCGGGGCTCATCGAATCGATGAACTGGCGGGCGTAGAAACGCAGCTTGTGCTTGTCATTCTCGCCGACGCCCGCAGCCTCGACCATGTCGTTGAGCAGACGCGAGTTGAGCAGGTAAGTCTGCTTGAGCACGCTGTACCACGGATTCTCGCGCCAGGCATCGGCACTGAAGCGGCGGTCGCCGCGTTCGGGTTCGACGGCGGGCGTGGGCTTTTGCCCCATCGCGCTCGTCACCATGCCCATGTACAGCGCCATCTGCTGCTGCCAGTAATGCGCCTGTGCTTCTGCCAGTGCGAGCGCCGGCATCCTGGCGGGGGTCGAAGGCACTTCGCCGATCTTGCTAGCTACGCCGGTGTAGGCTTGCAGCAGCGTCTGCCCCGATTTAAAGAAGCCTTGGACGAACTCGTCCGGCATGTTGAATGGTGCGGCCATGCTGCCTCCTGAGAGTGATGATTAAACGTTGCTGCCCGTCCCGCGATGACAACGTACCAGTCGCGCGACGGGCCAAGGCGCGCCGGCTATTTGCGCTGCAGCATCTGCTTGATCTCTTCCGCATGTTCATTCGCGCGTTTGGTGAGGCTCGCCGTTGCCGCCAGTTGCGACTTGCGCGCGATTTCTGCCAGATCCTTTACATCTTCGACTGCCTTCAGCCACGCATTACGCGCCACCTCAGCGTGTTTGCCCGGGTCCGCCGCGCCCGCACTGGTGGCTGCCTGAATGTCCTGCATCGCCTGGGTCAACATCTCGGTCTGCTTGCGGGCAAACGCCTGCATCGCGTCGTAAGCGGACTTGTTCGCTTCCACGATCGCCTCAATGTCCTTCTTGCGCGACGCGACCAACGCGGACATATCGACGCCCGGCACCTTGAACTGTTCGAGCATCTTCGTCAGATCACCAAAGGGATTTGTTTGATCAGCCATGACTGTCTTCTCCTGGATTGTTCGGTAAGCTACGTATGGAGTTAGTTACCTACACTCACTCCGGGCGGGCACTCCCTGACGTGGGATCACGAGCGCATCGTCATCGATTGCCATCTTTTTTGCACTGCGCATACGGTCGTCGACACGCTGCCCGCTTTTGCGAATCAGTTCCTTCAGTGTCACCAAGGTGTGCATAGCATCGCCCCGTCGAACCTAGCGCTCTAGATATCGACGCAAACCTCCAAGGCGTACGGACCCCAGTATCCAGAGATGGTCATACCGCCATCAAGATAAGAATACCTATTGTGAGCCCTTCGTTGGGATCGTAAATGGTCGCTGCCGGGTAGGCGCGACCGCCTCTTGTCGCCCCTCTTCGGCCAGTGGGACTAGCCAGGTCTCAACGGCGCTTCCAGAGGTCAGGCGGTCGTTCGCGCTGACGCTACGGCGGGAAAGTGTCGGCCAAACCCGCCGGACGCGTGAGCTCGACCAGCTCCTCGTACACGGGGCGGACTACAGCTTCATGTAATAGCGGCCCTTCCCGCTGCTCACTATCATCGGGGCAAGATCGGCTTCTGAAGCAAACCCCAGTTCGGTGAGCGTTCAATGCTCCGGCCTGTTCGCGCGCTGTTGCCCGCGCATCGCGCGGCCGACACACGGCGGAGCCGGTTCGTGCCGCTTTCACGGACACGTCCGGTCGATTCCCTCGTTCGCAGTCGACGCGCCGGGACATGTGTCGCCACGCTGTTTACGCACGTTGATGCCGTCTGCTTCGAAGCTTCTTAAATGCGCGGCGCTCGCGTTCGATCATGCCGGACGCAGGCTCGCGCACGGTCGCCTGACGGCAGCCGCGGTGCAGGTAACCGTCCGCGGCGTGCCGACCAAAGCTGCTATCCCCAGGGCTTTTTCTCTCCCTATTACCTCACATCTCGGAGACGTACATGGGCATGAAAGTTGCAGAAATCATTGTCGAAGTTCTCGAACAGGCGGGAGTCAAGCGTTGCTACGGCATCGTGGGCGACACGTTAAATCTGTTTGCTGAGAACCTGGAGCGCAGCTCCATCGATTGGGTCAGCGTTCGCCACGAAGAAGCGGGTGCCTTTGCGGCGGGCACGGAGGCGCTGTACACGAACAACCTGACGGCATGTGCGGGTAGCTGCGGTCCAGGCAGCTTGCATTTCATCAACGGATTGTATGAAGCCAATCGCAATCGCGCTCCTGTCGTCCTGATCGCAAGTCAGGTGGCGATGAGGGAGATGGGGTTTGAGTTCATCCAGGAGGTGGACTTCAAGTCGATCTTCAAGGAATGCTCGGTATTCTGCGAAATGATCCTGACGCCCGAACAGGCCAGGAAAAAAGCGGTGATGGCTTGCCAGGCCGCCTTGGCCAGGCGAGGCGTCGCAGTGCTGATCGTGCCGGTCGACGTGTCGCATGGCGAAGTGAAAGAAGATTTTCCTTATCGTGTTCATCATAGTCGCCCGATCATCCGGCCGAGCGATGCGGAGATCGACGAGATCGCGCGAACTCTCAACGCCGGCAAAAAGATCGCAATTTATGCGGGGTCCGGCTGCGAGGGGGCACTCGACGAAATCATGGCGGTGGCTGACCGGCTCAAGGCACCAGTCGCCCACACCTCTCGGGGAAAGTGCTTTCTCGAGCCGGACAATCCCTACAACATTGGCATGACGGGCATCCTGGGGAACGAAGCCGGCTACAACGCCCTGCTCGAATGCGACACGCTGTTGCTGCTGGGCGCCGATTTTGCATGGCGTCAGTTCTACCCCGACGAGGCCAGGATTATTCAGATCGATATCGACCCGACGCATTTGGGGCGGCGACATCATGTCACCCTGGGTGCAGTCGGCGACATTCAACCTACGCTGCAGGCGTTGCTGCCGCACCTGGAGCAGAAGGACGACGCTTCGTTCCAGGAGAAATACGTCAAGCGATACGCCGAGACCATGGCATCGGCAAGAAAGCAACTCGTGCCCGGACACAACGACACCATCCCCGGCTCATATCTGGCGTCGGTGATCAACCAATATGCCGCCGACGATGCGCTCTTTTGCGCGGACGATGGCACGCCGGTGGTGTGGGCAATTCGCCTGCTTGAGGTCAATGGCAAACGCCAGATCTTCGGTAGCCTTCTGCACGGCACCATGGCGACCGCCCTCCCGAGTGCATTGGGACTACAAAAGGCGTGTCCCGAGCGTCAGGTGATCGCCATGTGCGGAGACGGTGGCCTTTCCATGCTCTTCGGCGAACTCCTCACCACGATCCAGGAAGACTTGCCGATCAAGATCGTCGTATTCGACAACAGCAAGCTGGGCTTTGTGGAAATCGAACAGAAGTCGGAGGGCATGCTCGACACTTTCACGCGCCTGAAGAATCCGGACTTCGGCAAAGTGGCTGCTGCGATTGGCCTTTGGGGGAAAACGGTTCGAAACGCCTCTGAGCTTCCAACGGCCGTGCAAGAGTGGCTGTCCCAACCCGGCCCCGCGCTTCTTAATGTCGTTGTCAACCCGCTGGAACTGGTCAAACCGCCTTTCTTTGAAGCAAAGCCCGCGATCGGCATGGCGCTGTACTCCGTTCGCGCGATACTCAACGGCCGTGGGGCGGATGTGCTGGAAATGGTGCGGGAAAACTTCGTTTGAACTGGCGCGATTTGCCTACGGAAAGTAAGCGTTGCGCCGACGCTGTCTTGACGGCGGGGCTGCTTTCCGCCCTGCCAATTTGATCCCATGCGTGGGGGAGTTGAGTTGCCACCCGGCAAATGCATGGATTAAAACGACTTCCCCGCGACCACCCTGATACGCGAAGGAATCCAGAATGACAATTGAAAAAGTCTTATACCGTGCGCATGCGCACGTCACCGGCGGGCGCGACGGACGTGCGACGGATCCCGCGAGCAACCTTGATCTCAAACTAACCATACCGAAGGAACTCGGCGGCGGAGGCGGCGACGGCACGAACCCCGAACAACTCTTCGCTGCGGGGTATAGCGCGTGCTTCATCGGTGCGCTGAAGACCGTCAGCTCTCGCGACAAGATCGCCTTGCCGAAGGATGTGGCCATCGCCGGAAGTGTTGGGATCGGACGGATCCCCAATGGGTTCGGCATTGAAGTCGAACTGAAAATCTCGCTGCCGGGCATGGACCGATCGCAGGCGCAAGCTCTGATCGACAAGGCGCATGTCGTCTGTCCTTACTCGAACGCGACGCGCAACAACATCGACGTCAAGCTAACGCTGGTCTGATCCGCGCGTCATCACACGCTGTTCAAGTGCAAGCAGCGGATGCAGTGTCGCCCGAAGCTGCGCATATCCGCCGCAATCCTTCTGTTTGCTGGCCTTTTGCAGGGATTGGCGGCGCAATGGTCGCGTTTCTCCCAAGTGGTTTGGTAACTAATATTGCCGGCTCCGGCGGCGTCCAGTCGGCAATACGACTCAATGCAGTTGCCCGAGCAGTGGAGTTTGCAATGGCCGGTTCGAAGGCGTTAGCGGACCATCAAACCGCATGCTCAACGTGGTGACGAACGGCCGCAACTGGCCGAAACCGAAAGTCACCGTCGATTCAACACGTCACATCGCACGTGGCCGAGCAACGACAAAAAAAGTACACGATCGCGCGATCGTTCGACGTTTTTTGGTCGCCCATGAGCCCGCGTGGCTTATCTCTGCGCCAGAAAATGAGCGCAAACCTGGGCGGATGTCACACAGGGTCGGCGAGCGGTAGTCAACATCCAGTTATCGAGGAACAGCGGCACCCGTGACCGCTACGTGTCGAGCTTGAATGCCGCGAGAACACCCGGGCCCAGTTGAGCCGCAGCACCCGCGATCGCGAGACGATCCCAGTCACACCGAGTTCCGTCTGCCCTCAGCCAGATCCGCGAAGATTCGACGAGGTGATCAGTACGCAGCCATCCACTGCTTCGTGCCATCGCGACGAGCTTGGCGATGACGAAGATAGCCTCGCGACCCGGCGCACAGGTGGCACTGCAACATAAAAAGAGAATTATTAGGGTATTCCCTTAGTCAATTACTCGGATGCCCGCTATGAAAACCATCGCTCAAACCTCAGTTATTGCCTCTTTTGGTTCGTGGCTGCGCAACGCAACGGTGGTCGCGCGTCGAGAATGGAATCGGGCGTTGGAACTGCACCTCCAGAACTGCGAGATCGTCGTCGAAGCTTATCGTCGCAAGTAATCAGCGATCTGTTTCGCCTATCTTCGACAATCAAGATCCGGCGCTCACGGCAAATACGGGACGTTATTCGCCATCGGTAACAATACCGGCAGGGGGCGCCGAACCGGCGTCGATCGCGCGCAACGCCACCGCCACGGCGGACAGATCGTTCTTTGGAAAGTAGTAGATCGACTGCGCAGCCGTTGCGCCGACCATCGCCACCGAGGGCGAGACGTTGCAGCGGCCGCCGCCGTTCGCTTCCATCTCGGCCTTGAACGACTGCAGCAGACCCGTGTTCTTATCCACCGCGATGCGGTAGTTCATTCTGAATGCGTGGCGTTTCAGCGAGGTCTGGAACTGTTCGTAGCGGGAGGTGTTCGGACCACGGGCGCCTGCGCCCGGGCATACCGGCGACGTGCGGCCATACCGGCTCTGCCGCAGTCGATCTGATTGACCTTGAACTACCGTGAGTTGCCCTTTTCCCTGCCCTACAGAGGGCAAGGGCCGCGATTGTCGCGCCGATTAAACGCAGGGTGCGTCAATTCTTGTCCACTATCTCGCGAATAACGGCTCGCATATGAAAGGCTATTGCGGCGTTTCATATACCGCGCTACGCGCGCAGGATGACGATGCCCAACGCCTCGAACGGTGCGGCGAGCGCCTCTGGGGTGTTACGTTCAACGACGAGCGTGCTCGCCGCCGTCACGTCCGCGATCCTGTATGCCGAGGCCGCATTGAGTTTTTCCGCCGACGCTAGCACCACGGTTTCCGCCGCGCGCTCAGCGAACGCGCGCTTCATGTAGGCCTCCTCCATATCGCCGGTGCTCAGGCCGGCTTGCGGATGCACGCCGGTCACGCCCATGAAATACAGATCGGCGCGAATGTGACTGAGTGCTTCGATCGCCGCTGCGCCGACGTTCACCATGGAATGCCTGAACAGGCGCCCGCCGATCATGATCACCTCGAGTTCCGTATGCCCCGCAAGTTCGACGACGACGCTCGGACTATGCGTGACGATCGTCGCCCGCAGATCGCGCGGCAGATGGCGCGCCAGTTGCACCGCGGTCGTGCCGCCGTCGACGAATACGATCTGACCAGGCGCGATCAAGCCCGCCGCCGCACGGCCGACCGCCACTTTCGACACCGATTCGATGCGCTCGCGCCCCGCAAAATCCACTGCCGCCGGCGACGACGGCAAGGCGCCGCCATGCACGCGCTGAAGCTGGCCTTCTGCGGCCAGTTCGCGCAGATCCCGGCGAATGGTGTCCTCCGACACCTCGAATTCGACGCTCAAAGTCCTGGCGATCACCTGCCCGTCACGTTCGAGTGCTTCGAGGATCAGCTGTTTTCTTTGCGAGGTGAGCACGGTCAAGGTCCCTGATGCGGCTTCACGATTGATTTAGCCGATTGCACGAAATTACTTGTTTTTGCACGATACTGCACGATACCATGAATCAAACGCGAGTCGGACCGCCTTTTTCAGTTTTAGCCACAGGACGCGAGCCATGAACGGAACCATCGAGCGGGTGCGAATTGTCGACGTACAGGTGCTGTCGGACGACTGGTATGTG
The DNA here is from genome assembly GCF_046027215.1 of Paraburkholderia fungorum. GTDB lineage: Bacteria > Pseudomonadota > Gammaproteobacteria > Burkholderiales > Burkholderiaceae > Paraburkholderia > Paraburkholderia fungorum_D. Next base: position 1,576,277 of record NZ_JAQQEN010000002.1, read on the forward strand.
CTGAAAAAAACCACCTTCGACTACCGTCGCGCGGACGGCAGCTGGCAACGCCAAAGCCGCGAGACCTACGACCGCGGCAATGGCGCGACGCTTCTGCTGTACGACCCGCGTCGGCGCACGGTCGTGCTGACACGGCAATTCCGTCTGCCGGCGTTCGTCAACGGCCATCACGGCATGCTGATCGAAGCGCCGGCCGGCCTGCTGGAAATGGCGTCGCCCGAGGCGAGGATTCGCGCCGAAGTCGAAGAGGAAACCGGCTATCGCGTGCACGACGTGCGTAAAGTCTTCGAAGCGTTCATGAGCCCCGGGTCGGTGACGGAAAAGCTGCATTTCTTTGTCGCGCAATACGATGCGGTGGCGAAAGTGGGCGCAGGCGGCGGCATCGCCGAAGAAGGCGAAGATATCGAGGTGCTGGAACTGCCGGTGGACGACGCGCTGGCGATGGTCGAGCGCGGCGAGATCGTCGACGGCAAGACGATCATGTTGTTGCAGTACGCCGCGCTGAAACTGTTTCGTGGGTAATCGCCAACCAGGCCATGGCTGTCTGAGACAAGCGGCTATCTGATATCTGCCGGCCGCGCTTCAGACTCATCCCACACGGCGTTCAGAAAAAGACGATATGTCGGCAAGCGCAAAAAAACTATGCTTGGCGCGGTCCATTTGAGGTCCGCCTGCATCGACATAATCGCACCGCTGGCCTTCACATGGAGAACGGATATCGATCGATATATTTATTACTTCGTTTAGCCCGATCCGGCTGACGAATGAAGTTGAGGTTTTAAGTGGATTCTCTTAATTCAGCGAACCGATTCATGAGTGGTTTTTTCTTTGGCACCCTGGTCGCTGCCGTCGTGATGCTGGGGCTGTGCAATGCAGGGCAATTCTCATCGTTTATGGCGACGCTTCACGCGCTGGAACAGGTGATCGCCACTGTCCTGATTTCCATCGTTATCGTGGATGCGAAACCATTGGCATATAAAACCATCTGGCGTGATCGCCGTGACAGCTTTTTACTCGACGAAGATCTGAACGCGACCCTTCGCGGCAGAACCTTCGGCATTCCAGCCGGCATAATCGCGGGCATTCTGGTTCAGAACTTTGTCATGAACTGAGATTAACAACGCGGCCACGCTGCTAGAACTTATGCCGGATCGCGGCGCGCACCACCACCTGCTTTGACGTCGATGAGGGCGCCTGCGTGCCTGGGATGAAAGCCTCGTCCAGAATCGAATAGGTCGGGTCGCCGGTCACCTGCTGATACTCGCCCTGAATATAGACGTCGGTGCGCTTGGAAAAGTTGTAATCCGCCATCAGGCCGAACGAGTGGATTTTCGGCTTCACGCCGCCACCCGACACGTCGTAGGTTTCCATCGTGTATACGTACTGCGCGCCGACGAACAGCATGGGCGAAATCTGATACTTGCCGTTCAGTTCGAAGTTCTGGTACTTCAGCGAGTTCAGCAATACGCCCGGTGGCACGAGCGGCGTCACGCCGAGATAGCCGTTGCCGGTCGGGTTCAGGTAGTTCGAGTTGGTGTACGTGAAGCCGGCGGTGGCCGGGCCGAAGGTATAGGTAATGCCGCCACCGAATACGCGCATGCGCGCGGCGACGAAGCTGGCGTCATTCGCGGTGATCGCCCCGTTCGCGCCGTTGCCGGGATTGTCGGCCTGCAGGTACGCGGCCGCCACGAGCAAGCCGCCGTAGGCATACTGGCCGCCGAAACTGTAAGCGCGGTTGTTGGCGAAGTTAGTGTCGTTGCTGAAGCTGTAGACGCCGCCGAACTGGAAGCCGGAGATCCACGGGCTCGTGTACTTGACCGCGTTGTCAAGGCGAAAGGTATTGTCGGTGTTGTCGTTATCGTAGGGGTGCGAGAACAGGGCGCCGGCCCAGGCGCCGTTCGCCGTGGTCTGTGCCAGATAGTCGACCACCGAGTCGTACTGCCGGCCGAAGGTCAGTGAACCATATTGATCCGCGCTCAGTCCGACGAACGCCTGGCGGCCGAACATCCGGCCGCCCTGGTTGAGCCGGCCGGTGTTGACGTCGAAGCCGTTTTCCAGCTGGAAGATCGCCTTCAGCCCGCCGCCCAGTTCCTCCGAGCCCTTCAGGCCCCAGCGGCTGCCTTGCGCATCGCCGCTCGCCAGTTCATAAACGTGGCCGCGGCCGACATTGTTGGTGTAGTTGATGCCTTCGTCGATGACGCCGTACAGCGTCACACTCGTCTGGGCGAAAGCAGGCGCGGCAAAAGTGGCACACAAGGCGGCGGATGCAGCCAGCGCGAACACTTGCTTGTCCATGAAGATCTCCCAGAACTCGAGTAATGGGACAACCCGAACCGACCGCTTTCCGATGACGCTCTAACAACGTTTTCATCAACCTCGATGCGCTCGAAGAAATCGTCACACGCCTTGGGCTGGCCGTCCATCGGGTCTAACTTCGATATCTCAAAACGTTGCGAAATCTCCACTGCGTGCGGCGCCCACTGTTTTCCCGGCGCGTAATCAGGTAAACGGCCCCGCGCAGGACGGACTTAAGGCCGATGCTGCTTGCGGCTGGCTTTTGCGGTCTTGCTTTGCGCCGCCGCAAGCGGATCTGTGACGTAAAGAAATATAATCGGACGCTTTCGCGGCGCTGCAGCGGAACTTCGCGCCGTCAAACTGGTCATTTTTTACTGCCGCCTGCGGCCGTGCATCGTCTGCCACGGTTCGTGGAGCTCCAGCGGAACGGCCCCTCGCGGGGCGGCCGTCCGCGGGGCGGCCAACCGCCGCATCACCTAATCCAATTTCAAAAGCCTTGTGAGACGCCTGCCGCGCTGGACTAGCGCGCGCCGTCGCACGGGGCTGCCTTTGGCACCACACAATGCACAAGTCGCCGTCACGCCTGATTGAGCTAGATTTTTTTCGCGGGCTGGTTCTTCTGATCATCGTCGTCGATCACATCGGCGGCAGCATCCTGTCGCGGGTGACGCTGCACGCCTACGCGTTGTGCGATGCCGCCGAGGTCTTCGTATTCCTCGGCGGCTTCGCCACCGCGACCGCTTACGCCGCGCTGGCCGAACGCCGCAACGAGGCGATTGCGCGCAGCCGCTTCCTGCGGCGCTCGCTCGAAATCTATCGCGCGTTCCTCGTCACCGCCGGCCTGATGCTACTGGTCAGCGCGGTGCTCAGCGCGTTCAGTATCGACGGGCCGAATCTCGCCACCACCGATCTCGACGATCTGATCGACACCCCCGTGGCCGCCCTGCGCGACATCCTGCTGTTTCGACGCCAGCCCTACCTCGCCTCGGTGTTGCCGATGTACGCCTTCTTCGCCTTACTGGTGCCGATGATTCTGCCGCTCGCGCGCAGCAAGCCCTGGTTGCTGCTGGCCGCCAGTGTCGCCCTGTGGGCAGGCGCGCCGGCTATCAACGCCTATCTGCCTGCCGCGCCGGACATGCATTGGGATTTCAACCCGTTCGCCTGGCAACTGCTGTTCGTGCTCGGCGTGCTGGCGCGTTGCCAGCCGGTCTATCAACGGGTCAGCGCGCATCGTCTCGGCTGGCTCGTCAGCCTGGCGGCACTCGCGGTGGTCGCGGCCGCCGCCTACTACAAGCTCTTTATCGAGCATGAACCGCTCGATGCCAGCCTCAAGCAAAACCTCTCGTACCTGCGCGCGGTGAATTTCCTCGCGATTGCCTGGCTCGTCGCCAATCTGATTCAGCTTGGCTGGGCGAAAAAGCTCGCGCAATGGCTACCGTGGGTCGGCATGATTGGCCGCAAGGGCCTGCTGTGCTTTATCGCCGGCGCCGTGATTTCACTGGTCGTCGATTCGGTGCTGTATGCGGCTACCGACGGTTATCTGAATTATCCCCTCGGCCTCGTCGCGGATGCCGTCGCGGTCGGCGCACTGTTCGCCGTGGCGCGCGCGTCGGAGCCGCTCAAGCGCTTCGCGGTGCGCGTCTGGGACTGGCGGCTCAGAACCTCGCCCTGAGCGGCGCGCGACCCGAGTGCCGGCTACGCTGTCGGCGTCGCGCGTCCGCCTGCTCCTTGATGCTCACGAATTCCGCTGTCGATACTGATAGCATGACGGCCGCGCGCAAACTGCGCGGCGCTCTCCTACCCTGACATGCGTCCATTCCTACTTTCCGTACTGCTTGCGCTGTGCGCCGCGATCGGCGTGCCGGCGCTCGCCAGCACTGTCCTCAGCCGAAGTTTCCATTCCGAAGCGCTCGGCCGCGACTGGGCTTACACGATCTACCTGCCGACCGGCTATCGTCACGATGCCGCGCGCATTCCCGTGCTCTATCTCCTGCACGGCAACAACGGCGACGCCAACGACTGGCTCACCCAGGGCCATCTGCAAACCACTGCGGACGCGCTGATCGAGCGCAAGGAAATGCCGCCCGTCGCGATCGTGATGCCGCAAGGCGGCACGGACTGGTATGTCGATCGCAAGGAGAAGATGGAGACCGCGTTCTTCGCCGATCTGCTGCCCGAGATCGAAACACGCTACGCGGTCGCGACGCAGCGCGGCGGCCGCATGATCGGCGGGGTATCGATGGGCGGCTTCGGCGCGCTGCGCTATGCGATGACGCAATCCGAGCTCTTTTGCGGCGCGCTGCTGCTGAGCCCTGCGATCTACACAAACGAACCGCCGCTCGCTTCGGCGGCACGGCGCGTGGGCGTGTTTGGCGACCGGCAATTCGATGCGCGTATCTGGCATGCGCTCAACTATCCGGCGCAGTGGGAGCACTATATGAGCCGGCCGTATCGCCTGCCGATGTTCATCGGCGCGGGCGACGACGACCTTGCGATTCAGGCCGATGCGTCGTCGCTCTACACGCACCTTCGGCTGGCGGGCAATCCGGCGGCGCTGCGCATCATCGACGGTGGTCACACGTGGGAGGTCTGGAGCGCGTTGCTGCCCGCCGCGCTGAAATACACGCTGGGCTGCGTGAAACAGACATCGCACGATCAGGAGAAGTAAGCGCGCGGAGCAGCGGTGCCGATTACGCCAATTGCGCCGATTACGCCGGTCACCCGCGCCGCAATGCTCGTGCGACTATCGCACGAGATCCGTCCACAGCACCATCAACACGGTCATGAGCGCGGGGCCGACAAAGAGCCCAAGCAGACCGAAGGTTTCGGCGCCGCCGAGAATCCCGAACAGGACCAGCAGGAACGGCAGACGCGTCGAGTTGCCGATCAGCAGCGGGCGCACGAAATGTTCGGCGATGAACACCACGACCGAACCGAAGACGGCGAGCCCAACGGCCGCGGCCACCGATCCCTGTGAGAACAGCCACAAGGCGGCGAGACCAAACGTGATCGGCGCACAGAACGGCAGCATGGCGGCGATTGCGGTGACGAGCGCGAGCAGCGCGACATGCGGCAAGCCCGTCACCAGATACGCCACGCCCATCAATGCGCCCTCGCCGATCCCCACCACCACGAGCCCCGATACTGTGCCGCGCACCGCGGCTGCCATGCGTTCGACGAGCTGCGCACCGTCGTCACCGAAGCTGCGCCGCACCCCTTTGATTATCGAGCCCGACAAACGCGGCCCTGCCTGAAAGATCACGAAGAGCGTCACCAGCATGAACGCAAACGTCATGACAGCGTGTACCGCGCGCGCCCCGAAATGGCGGCCGAACGTCATGAGCGTATTGCTGTGCAGTCCTTTCATCGCGGGCGACTCGCGCAACGGCTGAGCGAGATTGGCCTGCCACCAGGCAGAAACCTGCTGCACGCCGAACGGCAAATGCTCGATGAAGTCCGGCATGGCAATGCCGTTTTCCTGCACGCCCTTGAACCACTCGTTCAGGTCATGCGCCTCGCGCAGCGCTTGCGCAATGCCGATACCGACTGGCAACACCACCAGCAAGGCGATCGCCAGTGTCAAGGCTGCGGCGATCAGCGTCGTGCGGCCATTGAACGGACGGTTCCTCTCGACCCTGCGAAACAGCGGCCACAGCGCGATGGCGATCACACCGGCCCAGGCCACGACCGCGATGAAATCGCGCACGACCCACAGCGCCAGCAGCACGAGTCCGATGTAGAGCACGAGCGAAGCCGCTTTCTGTTTTTTCAGACGGTCGGACGTGGGCGGTTCGGGCGGAGCAGCCGGGGGGCGTGAAATCATGTGACCTCGTGAGATATGTGCACGAGCCGACCGGAAAAACGCAGACCCGCTACACTTGCGTTACCCGGTCGCTCATCAATAGCCACATCTTAAAGGAAGCGCCGGCGGCCCTTACAGACGACGCACGTTTGTCGCACGGGGTACAACACTGTGTTGCAAAAACCCGCCCTATCGCAAAATCGCATTCGACACGCCACGCGAAGCCCCGCCGCTGCGGATGGGCTCAAATGTCAAGTTTCATTGTTGCTATTTCGGGAACACTGTTTCAACCGCGGCACAATAGCTATCCGTCGCGCTCGGGACTACATTCGGCAGTCCACAATACGGAGCCGACGATGATGACCATCGAGTCCATCCCCCTTGACGGAGCCAATGGCTTGCGCGTCGAGATTCTTGAGCGCTCCGACACGACGCTGGTGATTCGCTGGGTCGAGCCGGGGCGATGTCACTATGGCGAGCAGCGGTGGCGGCGGAGGTCGGCACATACGTCGGGGACATGCGCGGTGTCGCGGCGTAAGATCCGCCGCGGAGATGCGGTGTTCAAGCCGGCTGAGCGGCCGGCGCCTTTGAATGCCTCGGCGATGATTTGTGCTGATTTGTTGGGTGTTATTGACGAGGGTTAGCGTTTTCTTTTTTGCCTTTGGCGGCGGCATTTCCTTGTGCCTGCGGCGTTGGCCTTTCCTTGTTTTGTTTCTGGTTTTATTAGCGTTCCCCCTGTGCGGGGCGGCACCTACTTTTCTTTGCCGCCGCAAAGAAAAGTAGGCAAAAGAAAGCGGCTCAAACCGCCAATTTTTAAGCGGATCCCCTGGCTTGGAGGGGATCGTGGCCCCGTAGAGATTGGGCCTGCGCACCTCCCCGCGTGAGTGACCAGGCCGTCATTCCTCCGGCGGCGCTGCGCGCGCCGGGGCGGTACTTCATCAAACCATCGGTTCTCTTCTGCGCCTCGCCGAGGCGAAGCCCCTCCCCGACTTTCTGGCGCCGGTGAATCGCTATGCGCGCCTTCAAATCGCTTCGTGCCGCTGTTCGCGCTTCTACGCGCTTCTCGGTTCAATCCGCAGATTGGCTTTCCCAATCCGTAAGCAGCCTCCCGAGTCACGAATCGTTTCCGGCGCTTCGCCGAAGCGAGGCAAAGCCGACGCCACCACGCGCACAAACGAAGCCACCGGTGTAGGGCAGACCGCCCTGGCGAGCACGTAGTGCGAGACGGGAGGTATGACAGCCTTGTCACTCATGCCAGAAGGTGCGGAGAGCCAATCTCTACGGAGCCACGATCCCCTCCAAGCCAGGGGACCCGCTTAGATGTTGGCGGTTTGAGCCGCTTTCTTTTGCCTACTTTTCTTTGCGGCGGCAAAGAAAAGTAGGTGCCCCGCCGCACAGGGGGAACGCTAATAAACCAATAAGCAAACAAGGAAAGGCCAAAGCAGCCAGAATCAGGAAAATGCCGCCGCCAAAGGCAAAAAAAACCCAACCCATCGCGCTATAGTGACCCTTCCCCCACCGCACTGCGGTTCCGCAACCGCAAGAGGCAGACCATGGCAGAAGACACCCGGGACCCCCGTGCCGCGGCAACGGCGGCAGAACAAATCGCACCGCAACAATTCTCCCTCGATGTCCTCGTCGAGAAATACGCAAAGGGCGACGAGCAATCCGCCGACGACATTTTCAAACGCGTCGCCCGCGGCGTGGCTCAAGCTGAGCCAGAAGCACTACGCGAATCCGTAGAAGCGCGCTTCATCGACAATCTGCGTCACGGTGCGCTCGGCGCGGGCCGCATCATGAGCGCGGCAGGCACAGGCATCGCCGCCACACTCATCAATTGCTTCGTCCAGCCAGTCGGCGATTCGATTCAGGACGTCGACGAACAAGGCCTCCCAGGCATCTACGTGGCCCTGCTGCAAGCGGCCGAGACCATGCGCCGCGGTGGCGGCGTCGGGTACAACTTCTCCGCGATCAGGCCCAAAGGCGCGCGCGTTCACACCACCAGTTCGGCCGCGTCGGGACCATGCAGTTATATGGACGTCTTCGACGCATCATGTCGCACGGTCGAAAGCGCCGGCTCCCGGCGGGGCGCGCAAATGGCGGTGCTCGACTGCAACCACCCCGACCTGCTCGAATTCATCGAGGCCAAACACTCGAAAGGCCGTTGGAATAACTTCAATGTGTCAGTCGCGGTCACCGACGAATTCATGCGCGCGGTCGAAGAAGATCAGCCCTGGCAACTGGTCCATCGCGCGGAGCCCTCGCCCGCATTGCGCGCGGCGGGCGACGTGCGGCAACGCGAAGACGGTCAGTGGGTCTATGGCGAACGTCCGGCACGCGAGATCTGGAATCGCATCATGCGCTCCACCTACGACGTCGCCGAACCCGGCATCGTGTTCATGTCGCGCATGAACGAGGACAACAATCTGCGCGCGCTCGAAACCATCCGCGCCACGAATCCGTGTGGCGAACAGCCGTTGCCGGCCTATGGCTGCTGCAACCTCGGGCCGCTAAATCTCACGCGCTTCGTGATCGATCCGTTCGCGCAGATGAAAGGCCGCAAGCCGTCGTTCGACTGGGACGGGCTCGCTCAACGCACCCGCACGCAAGTGCGCTTTCTTGACAACGTGCTCGACGTCACGCTGTGGCCGTTGCCGCAGCAATACGACGAGTCGCGCGCCAAGCGGCGCATCGGCGTGGGCTTCACGGGTCTCGGCAATACGCTGGTGATGCTCGGCTTGCGCTACAACTCGCCGGAAGGCCGCGACTTCGCGGTGCGGATCGCGCGGCTGATGCGCGACGAGGCGTATCGGGCCTCGGTGGAACTGGCGCGTGAACGCGGCGCGTTCCGGCTATTCGACGCCGCACGTTATCTGGAACCCGGCACATTCGCCTCACGCCTGCCAGACGACATCAAGGACGAAATCCGTCGCGACGGCATCCGCAATAGTCATCTGCTGTCCATCGCGCCGACCGGCACGGTCAGTCTTGCATTCGCCGACAACGCGTCCAACGGCATCGAACCGGCCTTCTCGTGGACCTACACACGCATGAAGGTCATGGCCGACGGCAGCCGCGAATCGTTCGATGTCGAAGACTACGCGTACCGCCTCTATCGCGAGTTCGGCGGCGACGTCAATCATCTGCCGGACTATTTCGTCAGCGCGCTGCAGATGTCGGCGCGCGACCATCTCGACATGATGGCCGCCGTCCAGCCCTACGTGGATACATCGATCTCGAAGACGGTGAACGTGCCGGCCGACTATCCGTTCGAAGCGTTCGAAAGCCTCTATTTCGACGCGTGGAAAGGCGGCCTCAAGGGCCTCGCCACGTACCGCCCCAATGAAACGCTCGGCGCGGTACTCAGCGTGAGTCCGCCGCAAGCGGACGACACGCTCTCCGAAGCCGATCTCGATCCGCTGCGTATCGCAATCGACCATCGTCCGAAAGGCGAATTGCCCGCGATCATCGAAAAGGTCGAGTATCTGACCCAGGCCGGCAAGAAGTCGCTTTACGTGGCGGCGTCGTTTATCGAGGTGACGGGACGCCTGGGCGGCGAAGACGTCACCATCGAACGCCCTATCGAGTTCTTCATTCCCACCGGTCAGCGCGACGAATCGCAGCAATGGATCACGGCGACCATGCGTTCGCTGTCACTCGCGGCACGCGGCGGCTTTGTCGCGCGCAACCTGCAGGACATGCGCAAGGTGTCATGGGACCGGGGGCAGGTCCGGCTCGGCGATGTTCAACGTATGGACGGGCATCGCGCGCCGCGCTGGCACGATTCGGAAGTGGCGGCGCTCGCCTTTGCGATCCAGCAGATTCTGCATCGGCGCGGCTTTCTCGATGCCGAAGGCAATCAGGTGCCCTCGCGCATGCTGGCGCGTTTGCCGCGTGGGCAGATGAAGGCCGAGACCGCGCTATCGGCGGATTTCGGCCTGCGTCCGCATCCAGGCGAGTCAGACGAGTCCTCCTTGGCGCAACCGGGCGGCATGCAAGGACTGCACACCATGCTGGGACGCAAGTGCGGCTCCTGCGGTGCAAACGCAGTGATCCGCAAGGACGGCTGCGATTTCTGTACCGCGTGCGGCGAAGTCGGCGCCTGCGGGTGAGGATTCAGGCAGGCGTTCCGGCAGGCATGTGCGTACGTGAGTTGGGGGCGCGGGCTCACATCCTCGCGCCGTCAGATCGGCGTCAATACCGCATCGCCTGCAAAGTGCCGGCTCGCGTTGGCCAGGAAATTATCGACCGAAGCCGTAATCGCCTCTGGCGAGCGTCCGCCCACATGCGGCGTCAACACGACGTTGCGCAACGCCAGCAAGGCCTCGGGCGGATGCGGCTCGCTCTCGTAGACATCGAGGGCCGCGCCGGCAATCACACCGGCGGCGAGCGCCTCGGCCAACGCGGCGGTATCCACCACGCTGCCGCGCGACACGTTGACCACGAAACCATCCGCCCCGAGCGCCTCCAGCACCGTCTTGCCGATCAGGTGACGGGTACCCGCCCCGCCCGGTGTCGCCACCACCAGAAAATCACACCAGCGCGCAAGCCCCTCCAGGCTGTCGAAATACCGCAGCGCTGAACCTTCACGCGGCTTGCGGTTGTGATAGCCGATTTCCATGTCGAAACCGGCGCCGCGCCGCGCGACCTTTTCGCCGATATTGCCGAGGCCGACGATGCCAAGCCGCTTGCCGGAGACGTTCGGGCGCATCGGCAAGGTGTCGCGCCAGGCGCCGGCGCGCGTGGCCTGATCGAGCTGCGGAACGTCGCGCACCACGGCGAGCAGCAACGCGAACGCGTGATCGGCCACGCAATGGTCGTTGGTGCCCGCGCCATTGACGAGCACGATATCGCGCGCGCGGGCGTGGTCGATTGCGAGGTTTTCAAAGCCGGCGCCCAGCGCGCTGACAAATTCGAGCTGCGGCATCCGGTCGATTTCAGCGGCCGTCAGACCGGTCGTCCCGTTGGTCAGAACGGCGCGGATCGCGTCGCCGCGCTGCGCGATCGCTGCGGCCCGCCCGGCGGCATCGGGCGCGTAGACAACCTCGAAAGCGGCCTCGACATTGGCGCGGCTCGCGTCGTTCAAAGGAATCAATACCAGCAGGGATGGTTTCATGACGTGGCGCTTTTTTGCTCGATGGGGTCGATAAGGGCGCATAGGCCGGCGACAGAACGAGTGTAACAAGGCGCCAGGTGGCTCGCAGGCGGGCTCCGCGAGCGTGGGAGCGGCGCAGCAAGGCCCCGCAAACCCGGTTAAAGTCCCTCCCAGCCGCGCCGTTAATGACCAGATGAGCGACCTGATGAGCCCTGCTTGAGCAGGCATGAGCCGGCGCAACTACGCCGCGTCACGCGTCACTCTTTTTCGCCACCCCCAAGCCGCCTTAGAATAGCCGGAACTTCGACCACGGGAACCTCATGCTGGATATCCTCCCGCGCGGCCTAGCGCCCGCCAACGACGCCCCGCAGGAAGTCCCCTCGGGGGACGATTCCGAAATGTTCGAGCTCGCGCCCGTCTCGCTCTGGCTCGAAGACTTTAGCGGCGTGCGCGCGTTATTCGACGCATGGCAGGCACAAGGGGTGACGGACCTGCGGGCGCATTTCGCCGAAGATCCGCTCCGCGTTGCCGAATGCGCGCACAGTATCCGCGTCATCAAGGTCAACCAGAAGACGCTCACGCAGTTCGAGGCAGCCGATTTCGAAGCGCTGACGGACAACCTCGCCTCGGTGTTCCGCGACGACATGCTCAAGACTCACCTCGAAGAGTTATGTCAGTTGTGGGCCGGCCAAACGCAGTTCACGAGTCAGACGGTCAATTACACGCTCGGTGGCCAGCGTCTGGACGTGCTGCTCAAGGGCGCCGTGCTGCCCGGCCACGAGCAGCGCTGGGACCGCGTGCTGGTGTCGGTGGAAAACATTACCGAACTGGAAGGCGCGCGGCATCGCGTAACGCTTGCCGAACAGTATGTGCGCGGCCTGTTTGAACATTCGCCCGTCTCGCTATGGGTCGAGGATTTCAGCGCGGTCAAGCGGCTACTCGACGAGGCACGCGCGGCCGGCATCAGCGATTTTCGTGTCTTCACGGACGTCCATCCCGAGTTCGTCGAGCGCTGCATGCAGGAGATTCACGTGATCGACGTGAACCAGCACACGCTCGACATGTTCGCCGCGAAAGACAAAAAAACGCTGCTGGCGCGCCTGCCCGACGTATTCCGCGACGATATGCGTCCGCACTTTCGCGAGCAGTTGATCGATCTGTGGGACGGCAAGCTGTTCCAGCAGCGCGAAGTGCTCAATTATTCGCTCGACGGCAACGAGGTGCATGTGCACCTGCAGTTCTCCGTGCTGCCCGGCCACGAGCGCGATTGGGACCTGGTGCTGGTCGCCCTCACCGACATCACGGCGCGCAAGAAGGCCGAAGCGTATCTGGAGTTCCTCGGCAAGCACGACGTGCTGACCAAGCTGCGCAACCGCTCCTTTTACGTGGACGAACTGAACCGGCTGGAGCGCAAAGGCCCATGGCCGGTGACGATCATCATGGCCGATCTGAACGGCCTGAAGCGGGTGAACGACCAGCTCGGCCACGCCGCCGGCGACGCGCTGCTACGGCGCGCCGGCGAAGTGCTCGCCAAGGCGATGGAAACGCCGTTCCACGCGGCGCGCATCGGCGGAGACGAGTTCGCGATCCTGATGCCGGACACCGACGAGCGCGGCGGCGTCGCGATGATCGATGCGATCCGCCAACTGGTTGATCTGAATAACCAGTTCTATCCGGGCTCGCTGTTGAGTTTTTCGATGGGCGCGGCGACCTGCGAACGCGGCGACCGGCTCGAAGCGGGCGTGCAGCGCGCCGATCTGCTGATGTATGAGGAAAAACGCTCGCACTATGCCAATCAGCAGGGTTCCGGCGAACCAAGCTGATGAAGGCGGCGGGCGCGCGGCATGCAGACCGCGCCCGCCCGGGCGACTTGAAGCAGCCTCAGCCCGGTAGTTTCGCGGCCAGTACGTCAAGCTTACCGATCGAGGGCGGCGAAGCGAACAGCTCGCCGGCTTTGGCCATCAACGCCGCTGCGACCTTGCCGGACAGATGCGCTTCACGGCCGGCTTCGTCCTCGAAAGCGTCGAAAATACCGAAGGTGGAAGGCCCCAGCCGCAAGCCGAACCACGCGGTCGTGGCGGGCTCGTCCTCGACCAGCGGCAGGCCGCTCAACAGAAAAGCCTCGACCTCCTTCTCCTTGCCGGGCTTGGCTTCCAGACGAACGAACAAAGCAAGTTTGACCATGGCGTGACTCCTGGTACGGTGTGAAAACGGCGAATTTGCTTTGCCCGGGTGCGCAAGGCACCGGGAAAGCGGTGGTTTAGCCGACTCTCAGCAAAGTATAGGCGGCGCCCGCTGTGCGAACAGGACGGCACATCGGCTTTGTTCATCGTGCATGCCGGCCGGCAAGCACGTCAGGCCGTGTCGGTGCGCACCGCCGCGCCGTATGTGCTCACGATGCGCCGATCCTGCTCCTGCGCCGAAAACAGCTCCCATTCGAGCCCGTTCACGTCCTTGCTGCTTGAATACGCCTGAACCCCGTCGTCCTCGAAGCCCACGTGGCGCAGCGCCCCGGCCTTCTCCGGCATTTCGTTGATCGAAAAATTGAGCAGATCGGTCCGCCACATCGCGTAACGCCCTGGCACCACGGCCGTGGGCGGTTGGCCGAGACGGTGGCTGTAGTCGTCGATCGAGGCCTCGAGACTGGCGACGGCCAAAGCAATATGGAAGCGTTTCATGCCGGTTTTCCTGACGTGTGGGATGAGGTATTCATCGTAGACGCCATGCACAAACCCAACCAGTTGCCCAATCATCCTGGTATCGTCATTACCGGTTTGCATCAGGAACCTCCCCGCCATCCTGCTGGTATGCGGGCAGGCGTGCTATGGAAACTCCGCTCCGGCCGTCATCGGTGTGGCGCCTCCAGCGAACTCAATACCGCCAACTTCCGTCGATCCGGCGCACTGTTGATTTTGCGTGCGTGGCTGACTCGCGATCCGTATCCAACGATCGCACCGCTGGCGATCATTACCCTCAGGTCCCTGGAGCAGGGCGCGCCGTCGACTTCATAGTCGGATTCGACATACTGTTGAACCAGGCAACCGAGCGACGAGGTTCTCCTTATCAGTTCCGACCATGCAGTCTGGTCATAGTCGCGGCCGATATGAACCGATGCACCGCGCGACCCATATGGATGCTTGATGACGAAGTCGTCCTTGCTTGCGATCACCTCACCTTGAGTCATGCCGTCACCGAGTTTCCGGCTCATCGGAATGATGGTGCGAATCGCCGCACGCTCGGCAACATCGAATAGATAGGAAAAGCGCGGATCGGACATGACTGCGGCACACAACTTGTTGACACCGATCCAACGCCCCGCCAGAGACGACGGGATCACGAGCCGCCCTTCCACCACACTCCGGCAAAACTGCTCCCATTGCCCGATACCCTCAATGGCGCGCTGCGGCCTATATTTCAGGTAGGCAAGCTGGAAAGAGTGATCGTCGCGCTGGTTGACCTGCTCGGGCGAGAGCATGACCGAGCGAAGGCCGCACGCCTCAATTCGCTTCTTCAGATGCGGCAATTCGAGCATATTTCCACCAGCCGGACGCAATAGTCCGATTCCTTCGATGTCTACTATGCCCCGCCCATGCGCAAGGCCTGACAGCCACCTGACAACCCAGTCCAACTGTTCGAACGGAGACGATGCGCCACCCCATGACGCAATGAGATCAGAAGTAAACGGCGCCTCGCGCCAGTACCGATTGATCATGCCCGTATACACAATTCCGCCAGGTGCATTGGCATTGAACTCGATGATTCTCAGCCCCGACAGCGTGCGACCCATCAGATCGAAGCGGCACAAATCGATCTTGTTGTTCAGCGGCTGGGTGTCTTGCCTGACCCATTGATTCAACTGCCACGGGATCTCGAGGAACTCCTGGAGATTGGCGTCGGCACGGTATGTGGATACGATCTTCTGTAAGGCGCCAAATACGGTGCCGATCCGCGCCGCCACGATTTCTTCAGTTTCGGCGTGAAGGGCGCATACCCCTGACATCAGCGGTTCGGGGCACGACCCGGTCGACCCCAGGCTCGTCGACAGATTGTCTTCAGCGGCGCGCTTCTGTACGTGGGAATAAGCCAGATTCAATCCCGCCCTGGAACGATCCTTTCCTGATGTTATCCAATCTTTCTCAGGATCAATCACGGGCAGATCGCGAATATTGCCATGCAAATCAAACATCTTCATTTCCTTTTGAATTACAAATTAGAATTGCTAACTATTATTCCAAAAAGGTATGATCAGATTGAATCGATCCGTACAAGCGCACCTGAGGCTACTGCCCCACTTCGCGCACAATATTCAGCGGCGGGAATGGCCGCCGCACCGATCCCGGAGACACGCCGGCCTTCAACGCCGCCATCACGCCAGCCGCCTCCCAATAGTTCTCGACCAGGTGCAGTTGTCCCGGTGCCCAAGGCAATGCGCTCAAATCGTTGCGCATGAGGGTACGGTTTTCGCGCACGGCGATCACCGGAATGCCCTGCGCCAACGCCGCGAGCAATGGAAGCCCAATACAGCCATCGGGCGTGACAAAACATGAGACATCCGCGGCCGTCATGACGCTTTGCGCACCAGACGCAGCCGGGTTGCGCACGATGCGCGGGCTGCGCATCAGCCCTTTGAGCACGCATTGCAGCGCGGTGACCGAAACAACCGCTGCTGCCTTGCGGGCATCGACGATACCGTAGTCGTAAAGGGCTAACTTCGCGTCCTCGTACATCGGCGCATGGGCGGATGAGACGTCAAACTGCGTGGAAATAGCATGCGTCAGCATGGCCTCGACACCTCCCCACGGGTTCGCCGCACCGAGGTTTCCCGAGAAGTAAGCGGCATGCCGTTCATCCTGCATATGAACGGGAGACGCAATAGCGATAGCGTCGAACTCTCCGGAATAGCGCGTGAGGCTCTCAAACAGGGTATCAATACGCTCGATGATCCCGGTCGCGCGGCCACTTGGCGCATAGACACTTTTCATGACGAGCCCCGGAGCCAGATGCAGGACGCCGGCACATTCAAGGCCGTATGCCGCCCGCGCCGCGTTAGCTGAATTAATCGTCGCGTTGACGAACATCTGGCTCTCGTTTGAACCGGTGACCAGTAGCAATCGGTTCGACCGCACCCGTTGGAGTCCGATCTGACCGAGCAGGAAGCGACAAATCACGCTTCCCTCTACGTACAGGCCGTTCTGCGGCAATTCGTTGATATCGGCCGCGTTGACGACATTCGGGTGAGTAATCAGGCAATCGCACATGGACGCCAGCAGCATCGCAACGGGACCGGCATCGCCATCGTGACCGCCGATTTCTGCATCGACACCAGTTGGAACAATCATTACGGCGTTAAATTCGTCGCCCCCAGAAGGAGCCCGGCGAGTGAAAGCGAACAGTGAGTCGCGCTGTATCCCGATGTGACCATCGACGCCAGCGAGGACAGCAATCTCGCAGACGAACTCGCCTGGCTCGCTGCGGGTAATGACGAAGCGCAGCGGCAATTCGCCAGGTCCAAGCTGTTGCTGCGTGAGTGCACGCAGCGCTCCAATGGACAGGGTCGATAACGGCTTCGTAACCTTGAACTCCTTCTCATACAGATGCATCATCGCAAACTCCATTGTGGTTGAGATAGTCTTCATAGGTGAACCGCTGCTCAATCTGAATGTCGCCGTTCTCACGAACGCAATAGATCGTTGGCAGGTTGATACCATTGAATCGATGCGACTTCACCAATGTGTAGGCACCGGCATTCGGCAGAATCAGACGGGTGCCAATCTCCAGCCGCCTGTCGAACCGGTACGTGCCGAACATGTCGCCGGCCAGACACGAACTGCCAGCCAGCAGATAGGCATGGGGATGCTCTGGCTGGTGGCCCACGACCTCCGGTTGGAACTGATACTCGAAGACCTCGGGAAGGTGGTTGACCGTCGTGTCGAGGACTGCCACTGTGACCCCTTCGCTTTCGAACAGATCCACAACCGTCGTGACGAATTGACCCGCGGCGCGCACGGTCGAAGCACCCGGTTCGATGAACACCTCCACGCCGAACCGCTTGCGTAACCGACCGACCGCAGAGCGAAAGCGGTCGACATGTTCTGCCTGTTCCGCGAGATAGCCGCCGCCCAGATTCACCCATTCAACGCTATCGAGCACGTGCTCCAACTTCCCTTCGACGTGCTCGATCGTGTCGGCAAGCACGCCAAAGTCTCCGCTGTCGCAGTTTGTGTGGAGATGCAGTCCGGCCAGGCCCTGCATGGAAAAGTCGCCGTGCGCTACACGCTCGGTCAGCGCATCCAGGGGCACACCGAGTTTTGAGTGGGCCCTGCACGGGTTATAGCGATCGTCGAGAACAACAGGGAGCTGCGGGTTTAAACGCAGACCGCAAGAGGCGTGTCTTTCAAACGCGTCGCGGAAGTGGTCCCATTGCGATAGTGAATTGAACGCCACGAAATCGCAGTTCGCAACCATGCCAGCCAGGTCGGCCGGACACATGCCAGGAGTCGTAAGATGCACCGTGCCGCGCTTGCCAAGAATCGTTCGTGCGAACGCCGCTTCGAACGCGGACGAAACAGAGAAGCCGTCGATATAAGGCCGCATGAAGCGTAGTCCATTCGCTCGCGAAAATGGCTTGAGCGGATACAGCAGGCGACAACCGCTATCGCCGATGACCGCGTGCATTGCAAGGAGCGCATCCCGAATAGCCGCCTCCTGATAGACAAATGCAGGGGTCTCGACTTGCTCGTGAACCATTACCGGCCTCAGCGAAGCCCCCTCAATACGACTGGCATATTTTGAACATTTCACATCAATCTGCATGAATTATCTCGCGGTCAATTCAGATAGCGCCGCTATATTCGTGCGTGCGATGAAGAAACTATCCCATACCGCCCTTCGCACCGCAGCCCCCTAAATTGGTAGGAATTTCGCCCATGAATCGAATGCACCGACAAAAAAAGAGAAGACGATATTACTGCGACAATTAGCCGACATCCGGTCGTTCCCGCGAATGTGCACAATGTGCCGGAAAGCAATAGAAATTAAGATTCACACAGTGGAGCCGAACGATGCCCCGGGACCTTTCCGAATGGTGGAGCGATTTATTTTTCGAGCTACAAACCTGCGAGCGGTTCGATTATGCGTTTTCCATCCTTTCACGCGCCTCGCAAAATCTTGGGTTTTCGCATTACGCGCTCGGTTACATCAACCGCACACCTTTCTGTTCCCGCAATATCTCTATCAATAGTTCTTATCCCGAGTCATGGGTAGCGAGATATCGCGAGAAAGGGTATCTGGAGATCGATCCCGTTGCCAGACTCGAATCCAGTGACCTGGGTGCCGCTGTATGGAGCGACGCTTTCTTCGCGAACGCGAAACCGTTGTGGGACGAGGCCAAATCGGCTGGACTGGCGATCGGCATTTCACAACCCTGCTGGAACACTCGCGGGCAGTTTGGAGTTTATTCGCTAGCTCGAGCTGACACGCCGCTGAACTCGCGCGAGATCACGGCGCTGCGGCCTTTTCTTTTTGCACTCGGCCATTTGTCCATGTCATGCATCTGCAGGATTTCCGATCTGCAGTGGCATACCACTGCCAGGATCAAACTCACCCGGCGCGAAATCGAAATTCTCCGGTGGACCGCCGATGGAAAGTCCGCCAAGGGAATCTCGAACGCCATCGGCATCTCAGTCGAAACGGTGAATTTTCACCTCAAAAACTGCAAGAGAAAGTTCAATGCCTCATCCAAGGCCGGCGCAATCGCGTACGCCATTGCTCACGGATATCTGTAGCTTCGGAGAAGATTCATGGAAGAAATCGTCGTCAGCACAACGGCTAATCTGAGCCAAGCCGCACGACAGCAGCTTGGCCTGTATCGGTATGCGGTGTTCGTCGAACAGATGCAATGGAACTTGCCGTCCATCAGTACCGGTACCTTGGAGGAATGGGACGAATTCGACCGCGAAGACACCATAAACGTCATCGCCTATACATCGGATCGATGCATCTGTGGATATGCCCGGCTGCTGCCGACCACGCGGCCCTATCTACTTGCAAAAATTTTTCCTGACCTGTGTTCCATTCCATTGATCAGCGATTCCTCAACCTGGGAGTTATCCAGATTCACCACATTCCATCATGATGGTGCGATCAACACGCAAAGAATGCGCAGACTCCTCCAGATCATTTTTTTTCACGCCGAATACTTAGGATTCCGTTATTTGATAGGCGTCGCTCCGCACAGCATCGAGCGACTCTATCGTCGGCTAGGACTGGTTCTGCGCCCTCTTGGTCCGGTACAGACTCGCAGAGACGGTCTCGCTGCATTTTCATTGCAGATCGACACTGCAGGGTTGAAGGCGTTAAGTAGTCAAAGCCCGAACCCGTCCCCCGCCCCTCATACGTGAGGAAACCGCAATTCGAAGCGCACCACGCCCGGCACCGGACACAGCACCCGCGCCGTACCGCCATGCAGATGCATGATCGCCTTGACAATCGCGAGCCCCAGGCCGCTCGATTCGGTGAACGCGCTACGCGCGGCATCGCCGCGATAGAAACGATCGAACAGGCGGTCCAGTTGCTCGCTCGGAATCGGCTCACCAGCGTTTTCCACCACCACTGTCGCGCCCGCCTCGTCCTGCGTGCCGCTCAAACGCACGACCGTATCGCAGGCGCCATATCTCACCGCGTTCACAACCAGATTGTTGATGGCCCGCCGGCATAACATTGGATTGACCGACGCCACGCCCTGGGCATCGACTTCGAAGCGCATGCCGCGTTCGTCGGCCGGCCCTTCGAAATAATCCGCGATCCGCACGAGTTCGCCGTGCAGATCGACCGCCTCGCGTTCGATGGAAAGCGCGGCATGGTCGGCGTGCGCGAGAAACAGGATGTTCTCCGCGATGTGGCTCAGGCGGTTCAGTTCTTCGAGATTCGATTCGAGCAACTGCTGGTATTCGTCGGCATCGCGCGGCTTGGCGAGCGTCACCTGGGTCTGGCCGATCAGCGCGCCCACAGGCGTGCGAATTTCATGCGCCAGGTCGGCGGAAAACTGCGACAAACGCTGATAGCCGTCGGCGAGGCGGTCGAGCATGGCGTTGAATGCGTGCGTGAGCTGGCGCAATTCGCGCGGCGCGGCTTCGCTGTCGAGCCGTACCGACAGGCTCGTGGGACTGATCTGCGCGGCCCGCATGGCGATCTCGCGAACCGGCCGCAGCCCGCGGCGCAGCACGTAATACGCGAGCAGCGTGGCGGCCAGCATGCCGATCAGCGTGGCCAGTAGGATGCGATTGCGATAGGCCGCCAGCATCCGCACTTCCTGTGTCATCGGATGCGCGGCGATCACTTCGACCTCGGTGCCATCCTCGCGTGCCTTGGCCGTGGCAATCGCCCAATGGACCGGTACGCCGTCGGGCAGCGTGGTCTGGCGAATATCCGCGAGCGTTGGCAAGCGCCCTTCCGCACTCGGCTGCAATGCGGGGACCGCTACGTTTGCCGGGTTGACGTCGATAAACGGCGCCTCACCCGGCTTGCGAAATAGCAGCACGTCCTGTTCCGCGCCGAGCATGGTTTCGAACAGCAAGGGCCGGCTCTTCAGTTCGCTGACGGAGTACAGATCACGCACGATCCGGCTGAAATGCTCGACGCGCCCCGTGAGCACCACGTCGGCGCGACGTTGCAAGGACACCTCAGCGGAATGGTAGAAATAGGCGCCGAGCGTGCCGATCACCACGCAGGCGATCGACGCGAACAGTACGGTAGTGCGCGCCGTCAGCGAGCGCTCGGCCCACAGCTTCATGAGCCGTCGCCGAAGGTGTAGCCGATGCTGCGCACCGTGTGAATCAGCTTCTTTTCAAACGGATGATCGATCTTGGCGCGCAGTCGTTTGATGGCGACGTCGACCACATTGGTATCGCTGTCGAAGTTCATGTCCCACACCTCCGAGGCGATCTGTGTGCGCGAGAGCGCCTCGCCCTGGCGCCGCACCAGCAGATGCAGCAGCATGAACTCCTTATTGGTCAGCGGAATCTCGACGCCTTCGCGCGTCACCTTGCGGCGCAGGACGTCGAGCTTGAGGTCGGCAATCTCGAACACGTCATGCTCGCGGATCACGCCGCGGCGCAGCAGCGTGCGGATGCGCAACACCAGTTCGGTGAACGAGAACGGCTTGACGAGGTAATCGTCCGCGCCGAGCTCGAGGCCGCGGATACGGTCGCTGACGTGGTCGCGCGCGGTCAGGAAAATCACCGGCAGATCGCGGCGGGCCCGCAACGCACGCATGATTTCCCAGCCGTCGATGCCCGGCAGCATCACGTCGAGCACTACCAGGTCATACGCGTGTTCGAGCGCCATATGCAAGCCGTCCGTGCCGGTGCGCGCGAGATCGACCGCATAGCCGCTTTCGCGCAGGCCTTTCTTCAGGTAGTCGCCGGTTTTTGGATCGTCTTCGATGACGAGGATGCTCATGGTGCGGGGCGCTTCTGGCGAGGAGCGTTGGACATGGGTATGCCGGCCATTCTACGTGGCTGCGGAGCGCGATTAATGACGTTTTTGTCATCCGTCTGTCACTCGCCGGAGCCGGGTGCACGCCTAATCTGTCCCTATCCTTCACCCACCCAAGAGCAGACTCATGAAGATTGTTTCCGCCAATGCGATGCGTGCCCTCGTCGCTCCAGTACTGGTTGCCGGTGCACTGTTCGCCATGGGACCCGCCGCGCAGGCCCAGACCGCGGCACCGACGGGCGTGCGTGGCACGGTCACGTCGCTTTCCGGCGACCTGCTCAAGGTCCATACCCGCGACGGCAAGGATGTCGACGTGAAGCTCGCCAAGGACACGCCGATTCGCGGTGTCACTCTCGCCAATGTGAACGACATCAAGCCGGACAGCTATGTCGGCACCGCCGCCATTCCGCAGCCCGACGGCACGCTCAAGGCGCTCGAAGTGCACGTGTTCCCCGCCAGCATGCGCGGCTCCGGCGAAGGTCATCGTCCGTGGGATCTGGGTTCGAACAGCACCATGACCAACGGCACGGTCGGCTCGCTCGTGGTCAGCAATGGCCGCACGATCACGGTCAAATACAAGGACGGTGAGAAGAAGATCGTGATTCCGCAAGACGTGCCTATTGTCAGCCTCGAACCGGGTGACCGCTCGTTGCTCGTGCCGGGCGCCAAGGTGGTGCTGTTCGCGCACAAGGACGCTGACGGCACGATGGCGGCGAACTTCATCTCGGCAGGCGAGCACGGCGTCACGCCGCCGATGTAAGCCGGCTCTCGCCGCTTGTTGAGATGCCGCGCCCGTCAGGGGCGCGGCTTTCCATTTCTTCCTTGCCGCGCCGCATCCGCTATGGCTGAATCTCCAGCGCGCTTCATCGTCCACCCGCTTGTCGTACGGATCACGCATTGGATCAATGCGTTTGCCATGGTCTGCATGGTGATGAGCGGCTGGGCAATTTACAACGCGTCGCCGTTTTTCCCGTTCCGGTTTCCCGTGTGGGCGACTGTCGGCGGCTGGCTCGGTGGCTCGATCGCCTGGCATTTCGCGGCGATGTGGCTGCTGTGCGCAAACGGCCTGCTGTATTTCGCCTATGGCGTCGGGCGCGGGCATTTCCGCCGCAAGCTGTTGCCGGTTTATCCGCGCGAGGTGATGCGCGATGCCGCGCTGGCGATGCGCTTCAGACTGCCGCACGATACCGGTAAATATAACGCGGTGCAGCGCGCGCTCTATCTGTTCGTATTGCTGCTTGGCGTATTGCTGGTGGCGTCGGGGCTCTCCATCTGGAAGCCGGTGCAATTCTCGTGGCTCACTGCGCTGTTCGGCGGCTTCGACTTTGCGCGACGTGTTCACTTTGTGGCGATGGCAGGCGTGGTCGGCTTTGTGGTCGTGCATCTCGCGCTGGTGCTGCTCGTGCCGCGCACGCTGCTGCCGATGCTGACGGGCCGGGCCCGGCACAGCGCGCATGAAGGAAGCAAGGCATGAGCGAATTCAAACCCAAAGATTCACGCAACGCGATAAGCCAGCGTATCGTGCTGGCCGACCACCGGCCGCAAATCGAACGCCTGCAACGCCGCCTGTTTCTGCGCTCGTCGCTATCGATCGGCGCGCTGGCGATGCTGTCGGGTTGCAACATGCAGGACGGCGATTCGGTCGACAAGGTATTGTGGGCCATGTCGCGCTGGAACGATCGCGTGCAGGGATGGCTCTTTGACCGCAACAAGCTGGCGCCCACCTATGCCGCGCGCGACATCACCAACCCGTTCCCTTTCAACGCGTTCTATCCGGAGTTCGACGCGCCGGATATCGACGGCTCGACGTATCAGCTGGAAGTCTCGGGATTGGTATCGGACAAGCGCAGCTGGAATCTCGATCAGCTGCGCGCGCTGCCGCAGGCTTCGCAGATTACGCGGCATATCTGTATTGAAGGGTGGAGCGCGATTGGGCAATGGCGCGGCGTGCCGTTTCGCACGTTTCTCGAACGGGTCGGCGCCGATCTGAGCGCGCGGTATGTCGGCTTCAAATGCGCGGACCGCTATTACTCGAGCCTCGACATGGCGACCGCATTGCATCCACAAACGCAACTGACGCTCGATTTCGGCGACGCGCCGCTGCCGGCCAAGTACGGCTATCCGTTGAAGCTGCGCGTGCCGACCAAACTGGGCTTCAAGAATCCGAAGCACATTGCCGCGATTTTCGTGACCAACACGAACCCTGGTGGCTATTGGGAAGACCAGGGGTACAACTGGTTCAGCGGTCTATAGCGGCTCATAGCAACCTAAAAACCGCGCGAGCACTCATCGCTCATACCGCGGTCACGTAGCGCGCAACGGGCTTCAGCACGCGCGGCGGCGGCGCATCGTACACGGTACGCATGCGTTTGACTTCATCGACCGGGCTGAGGCCGAATAGCCGCTTGAACTCGCGGCTAAACTGCGACGCGCTTTCGTAGCCGACGCGGGCCGCAGCCGCGCCCGCATTCAAACCGTCCTGCACCATCAGCAAACGCGCGTGATGCAAACGCGTGGTCTTCACGTATTGCATCGGCGAGGTGGACGTCACCACCTTGAACTGCGCATGAAACACGGCGAGGCTCATGCCGGCCTCCGAGGCGAGCGTATCGACGTCGAGCTGGCCCTGGTAGTCCGCATGAATCCGCCGCAGCGCCTTGGCGATGCGGCCGAAATGATGCTGATGCGTGAGCGCCGCGCGAATCGCGTCGCCCTGCTCGCCGGTCAGCACGCGATAGCAGATTTCGCGCACCACGCCTGGCGCCAGGACGCGCGCGTCGAGCGGCGACGCCAACGCGTCCATGAGACGGTGCACCGCGTTGCTCAGAGCCGGGTCGAGCGGCGTCGAATAGATGCCGAGCGGCTCGTTCTGCGCGACGCCCTGGGTCTCGTTCAGCGCCATCAGCAGCTCGGCCACCATGGTCAGATCCACGCGTACCGAGATCGCGAGAAAGGGCTCTTCCAGACTCGCTTCGGTTTCGCATTCGAACGGCAGCGGAACCGAGAGCACCAGATACTGCTGCGCGTCGTACTGGAACACCTGTTCGCCGAGATAACCGCGTTTGCGGCCCTGGCAGACGATCACGATGCTCGGCTCATACAGCACCGGCATACGCGGCATCGGACAATTTGCGCGCAGCAGGTTGACGCCTTCGAGGCTTGAGCGCGTAATGCCCGGGTTGGGAGCGAGCGTATCGAACAATTCGACCAGACGACGCTGGGCGGTATCGGCCGCGGCCGGTTCTGCGGAACGGGTTGACATGACGATATAGTGAAGCGCAAGAGAATAATGCTTGAAATTTAGCATCAAACGGCCTAACGCGCCGTTCGCCAGGAGTTTTAGGCAAATCTTCAAGACATTCAGGTATTCCCCGGCTCGCTCCCGGCTCCTATTATGGGAACCCTGCCGGATCATCCTTTTCAGCGCCGCGCCGGCCTGGTTAGCGATTTACCGCGTTGCACCTGTCGGGTGAATTCGTCCACCACCGCCGGCGCCGTGATTCTGGTTCATGACAAGGTTGGGCCGCATCGGCAACATGCGTTGCTATCGTCGGCGCCTTGCGACATTACCCTCTTAGCTGGAGCTACCCATGAGCACGACTTATGCCTATGCAGCGACCGACGCTACCGCGCCGCTCGCCCCGTTCGAACTACAGCGCCGCGAACTGCGCGCCCATGACGTGCAGATGGAAGTCCTGTTTTGCGGCGTGTGCCATTCCGATTTGCATCAGGCACGCAATGAATGGAAGAACACGGTTTTTCCGGTGGTGCCGGGCCACGAGATTGTCGGCCGGGTGACGGCGGTGGGTGCGGACGTGACGAAGTACAAGGCGGGCGATCTGGTTGGCGTGGGCTGTCTCGTCGATTCGTGCCGTACGTGCACGAGTTGCGAGGAAGGTCTCGAACAGTATTGCGAGAACGGTTTTGTCGGCACGTATAACGGCGTTGACCGGGTTGACGGACAGATCACTTACGGCGGGTATTCGACGCAACTCGTGGTGGACGAGGCTTTCACGCTGCGGGTGCCGGAGAACCTCGACCCGGCGGCTGTCGCGCCGTTGCTGTGCGCGGGGATTACGACGTATTCGCCGCTGCGTACGTGGGGTGCGGGCCCTGGCAAGAAAGTCGGCATTGTCGGCCTGGGTGGCCTGGGTCACATGGGCGTGAAGCTGGCGCGTGCGATGGGTGCACATGTTGTGTTGTTCACCACGTCGCCTTCGAAGATTGAAGATGCGAAGCGGCTTGGCGCGCATGAGGTGGTGATTTCGAAGAATCCGTCGGAGATGGAAGCGCATCTGAACAGCTTCGATTTCATTCTGAATACGGTTGCTGCGCAGCATGACCTGAATCCGTTTTTGAATCTGCTCAAGCGTGATGGGACCATGACCCTCGTCGGGGCGCCTGAGCATGATCACCCGTCGCCGCAAGTGTTCAACCTGATATTCAAGCGCCGCCGGCTGGCCGGGTCGTTGATTGGCGGCATTGCCGAGACGCAGGAGATGCTGGATTTTTGCGGCGAACATGGGATTACTTCGGATATTGAAATTATTCCTATGCAGAGCATTAATGAGGCTTATGAGCGGATGCTCAGGAGCGATGTGAAGTATCGGTTTGTTATTGATCTGGATTCAATGAGGAAGTGATCGCTTTTTGCCTTTGGCGGCGGCATTGTTTTGGTTCGCCTCTGGCATTTGGTGTTTCATTTCTTATTGGTTTATTAGCGTTCCCCCTGTGCGGGGGGGCACCTACTTTTCTTTGCCGCCGCAAAGAAAAGTAGGCAAAAGAAAGCGGCTCACACCGCTAACTTTTAAGCGGGTCCCCTGGCTTGGAGGGGATCGTGGCTCCGTAGAGAATGAGCCTGCGCACCTGCTGGCCTGAGTGACCAGGCCGTCATGCTTCCGGCGGCGCTGCGCGCGCCGGGGCGGTACTTCACAAAACCATCGGTATATTTCGGCGCCTCGCCGAGGCGAAGCCGATGGCCCCCACAAACACAAACCGAAGCCCCTGGTTTCCCAGGCAGACCCATCCGCGACGCACGCAGTGCGGAGTGGGAGCGGATGACGGCTGTGTCACAGACACTAATGGACCGAGGTGTGATCCGTTAATCGGACCACTAGCCCCTCCAAGCCAGGGGACCCACTTAAGAATTGGCGGTGTGAGCCGCTTTCTTTTGCCTACTTTTCTTTGCGGCGGCAAAGAAAAGTAGGTGCCCCCCGCACAGGGGGAACGCTAATAGACCAATAACAAAACAAGGAAAGGCCAAAGAGCCAGAGCAAGGAAAGGCAATCGCCATAGGCATACAGAACAAAAAAAACAACACCGCCGTAGGCAAAAACCCAACCCCTATTTATGGAGTACCCCGTGATCGACAGAATCACTGCCATGCGCACATTCATCCGTATCGTGGACACAAACAGCTTCACCCGCGCAGCGGAGTCATTAAACATCCCCAGGGCCACAGCAACCACCATCGTCCAGAATCTGGAATCCCTGCTAGGCACCGCCCTATTAGCCCGTACGACGCGCCGCCTGAGCGTCACCGCCGAAGGTGCGGCTTACTACGAGCGTTGTGCGCAAATCCTCGCCGACATCGACGACATGGAAGCCAGCATCCGTCACGCAACCGACAACCTCACCGGCCGCCTGCGTATCGAAATGCCCGGCGCGGTAGCCAGCACCATCGTCCTCCCCGCGTTGGACGACTTCCACGCCCGCTACCCCAATCTCGATCTGGCCATCGGCATCAGCAACCGCGCCGTGGACCTGATCGCCGAAGCAGTCGACTGCAGCATCCAGCTCGGCGAACTGCCCGATTCGAATCTGGTCGCGCGCCAGCTCGGCACGCTCGAACACGTGACCTGCGCCAGTCCGTCCTACCTGGCTCGCCACGGCACACCGCAGGATCTCGACGACCTGCGCGGACACGTCGCGGTCAATTGCATGTCGCCGCATAACGGCCGCGAAGTGGACTTCGACTTCGAAGTGGACGGCGAAGCGCACAACGTCAAAGTGAACGGCTTCGTCAAAGTCACCGACGAGCAAGCCTATCTCACCTGCGGGCTCCAGGGCCTCGGGCTGATCCAGCCGGCACGCATCGCCGCGCAAGCCTATCTCGACTCGGGACAGTTGCGTGAAGTGCTGCCGCAATGGAAACCCGTGCCGATGCCGGTCTCCGTCGCATACGTGAAAAACCGCCGTGTGTCGCCGCGCGTGCGTGCGTTCGTCGACTGGCTCGCCGAACGCTTCGAGCACGCGGAGCACGTCGATCAGGACCTGTCGCGCGTGCGTCAGTTGCTACGCGGTTTGCATCCCGCCTGAGGCGGGCTGGATGCAAACCCGCGGCGCCAACCTCAACGCATCAACTACACAGGCCGCGCGCGAAGCGAAACTAAATCACCACATTTAATGCGCAATTCATGGAATCAGCTTCTGTCGCCTGAGATCATCAAAAATGCCGATAAACATCGCTTCGGTATCGATGAATTCGTGAAACCCGAAGCGCCGGGCTTTTGAACCGTCGCCGAACATGTCGTAGTCCCACGAGAAAACGAAATCGGCAAAACGCCATGACGAAACGTCCTGGTAGGGAACGGCCCGCAGATCATGTTTCTCCGTCATCGCCTGCCACAAGGACTCTTTGTCCGCCATGCTCGTATCGAGCGACATCGGCAGCGGCGGCGCCACGTCGAGTTCGAAATAACGGGCAAGCTTCGGCCACATGGCGTTCCAGCGGAACAGATCGCCGTTGTTGATATTGAACGCCTGATTCGCGGCGCGCGGCTCGGTCGCGGCCCAGATGGTTGCGCGCGCAAGCAAACCGGCGTCGGTCATCTCGAGCAGCCTGTCGTACGCACCGGGCTTGCCGGGAAAGCGCAAAGGCAAGCCAAGTTCCTTCGACATCGACGCATATACAGCGATCGCGACCGCCAGATTCATCGGATTGCCAAGCGCAATACCACCCACCACCGCAGGCCGGATCGCCGACCAGTTCCAGCGCTTGCCCTTTTGCCGCGACTCGAGAAACGTCTGCTGGTCGAACATGAACTCGGGCGGCATGAAGTGCGCGTCGTCCTCGCGCGCCGGCGTCCTGAAGGGCCCGAGATGGCCGCCGTACACCTTGTAGCCCTGCATCAGGCTCACATGCTGCAAAGCGGTTGCGGCCGGTTCGACGGCATCCATCACATTGGCCAGCATCGCCAGATTGGGCGGCACCAGTTCTGCCCAGCTCGGGCGGTCCTGATACGCAGCGTAAAACACGTGCGTGACGTGATCGGGCGCACGCAGCTTCGTCCGCGTATCGACCGGATCGAGCAGATCGACCGCGACGTATTGCACCCGCTCTCTCGCAGCGCCGCCTCGACGCGCGAGGCCGATGACCTCCCAGTCGCCGAGCGTGGCCAGGTGATCGACCAGATTGCGGCCGATCACGCCCTGTGCGCCCACCACCAGCGCCACTTTCTTCGTTGCGTTCATTGTCATGCTCCCGGTCGATCATGCGTTGCGACGGCTAATGCCGTGCGGTGACTGAAAGATATCGACAGGACAGCGCTTTCGGTAGACTGCCAGGTGGCATATCACCTGTGAATTGAACTCACAATGGCACGTTTGGATGTGAACCGTTCCGGCGAACTCGAAGTGTTCGTGCGCGCGGTCGAACTCGGCGGCTTCTCGGCAGCGGCGCGCACGCTCGGCATGACGCCGTCCGCGGTCAGCAAACTGGTGGCGCGGCTCGAAGCCCGGCTCGGCGCGCGGCTGGTGAATCGCTCGACACGCAATCTGCAACTCACGCCCGAAGGCTGCGTGTTTTACGAACGCGGCGTGCGCGTGCTCGCGGAACTCGACGAAACCGAACGCGGCGCCGCCACTGGCGCGGCGCCGCGCGGCCGGCTGCGGGTCCATGCCAACGTGCCGCTCGGGCGGCACTATCTGCTGCCGCTGGTGCCGGCATTTCTTGCCATGCATCCCGAGATCACCCTCGATATCGTGTTGACGGACCAGGTCGTCGACTTGCTGGAGCAGCGCACCGATATCGCGTTGCGCAGCGGTCCGCTGAAGGATTCGCAACTGGTGGCGCGCAAGCTGGGGGAAGCGAAGATGGTGATTGCCGGCGCGCCTGCCTATCTGGCGAAGCACGGCACGCCGCAGACGCCCGCCGATTTAACCAAGCACAACCGGCTCGGCTTCGGTTTTGCGCGAGCGGTCACCGGCTGGCCCTTGCTCGATGGCGACGGACGCCGGATCGAGGTGCCAGTTGAAGGTAACGCCCAGGTCAGCGATGGCGAGACGCTCCGCCAACTGGCCTTGGCAGGGGTCGGGCTCGCGCGGCTCGCCGCCTTCCAGGTGCGCGAGGACGTGGCCGCCGGGCGCCTCGCCGTTGTACTCGAAGCGTTCGATCCCGGCGCTACCGAGCCAGTCAATGCGCTCTATCTCGGCCAGGGCGGCCATTTGCCCGCGCGCGTGCGCGCGCTGCTCGATTTCCTGGCAGAACGGATGCGTGTCGAGTGACACGCATCACAATCAGCCACGCTTACTGCGATTCCTCCGCCCATACGGCATTTTCCCGCGCCATCAGCGCCGTCGACGCTGCCGGACCGAACGTGCCCGCCGTATAGCCACGCGGCCGGTCGCCCGACTTCGCCCAGCCTTCCAGAATCGGCTCCGCCCATGTCCATGCCGCTTCGAGTTCGTCGCGGCGCATGAAGTGCGTCAGACGTCCGCGAATCACGTCGATCAGCAAACGCTCGTACGCTTCCGCGCGGCGCTCGGTGAAAGCCTGCTGCAGATCGAGATTCAGGTTCACTGGCAGCATGTGCATGCCGCTGCCCGGTTCCTTCGCGAGCATTTGCAACTGGATCGACTCCTCCGGCTGCAACTGGATCACGAGACGGTTGCCATAGTTGCGTCCGCCGCTCGGAATGATCGAAAACGGCAACTCGGAAAACTCGATGACGATCTCCGACACCTTCTTCTGCATCCGCTTGCCAGTACGCAGGTAAAACGGCACGTTGGCCCAGCGCCAGTTGTTGATATGCGCGCGCAACGAGACGAAAGTCTCGGCCCGGCTGCCGGCCGGCACGTTGTCTTCCTCGAGATAGCCCTTCACCGGCTCGCCGTTCACCGCACCGGCCGTGTACTGGCCACGCACCGTATCGCGCGCGATATCCTCCGGCGTCATGGGACGCAGCGAGCGCAGCACCTTGAGCTTTTCGTCGCGCACTGCGTCCGGATCGAGCGACACGGGCGGCTCCATCGCGACGATACACAGCAGTTGCAGCAAGTGGTTCTGCACCATGTCGCGCAGCGCACCGGTTTTATCGTAGAAGCCCGCGCGGCTGCCCACGCCAACCTCTTCGGCCACCGTGATCTGCACACGCTTGATGTACGGCGCCTGCCACAGCGGGCCAAAAATCGCGTTGCCGAAGCGCAGCACCATCAGGTTCTGCACCGTTTCCTTGCCGAGGTAATGGTCGATCCGATAGATCTGCGCTTCGTTGAAATGCTTGCCGACCGCCGTATTGATCTCCTGCGCCGACGCCAGATCGTGGCCCAGCGGTTTTTCCAGCACGACGCGCGAATTCGGATCGATCAGGTCCGCGCTCGCGAGGTTGTCGCAGATATGCGTGAACAGATCCGGCGACGTCGCGAGATAGAACACGCGCCGCGCGCCTTGCCGCGACGCCTGGCTCAGACGCTGGTAGTCCTCGGCCGAATCGACGTCCATGCGCACGTACTCGAACAGCGACAGGAATTTGTCCCAGGCAGCGGCGTCGAACGCCTTCTTTTCGATGAAGGGCTTGGCCTTCAATTCCATGAAGTCTTTGATGTATTCCTCGCACGACCATGGCTTGCGGCCGATCGTGAAGATGCGGGTATCCGGCGGCAGATTGCAGTGCAGATGCGCCATATAGAGCGCCGGCAGCAGCTTGCGAAACGACAGATCGCCGGTGCCGCCGAAAATGATCATGTCGAGCGGCAGGTCAGGTTGGGCAGAAGCGTGTTGGGTCGTCATAGCGCGGTCGCAGCGTCGTGATGGATAGGCGGGAGTGAAAACTTTGGGGACGAATGAAGCACAAGCGCCGGATAAACGGCACTTTTTTCTGGCAAACGCCTATGGTGCAACGTTTTGAGATTGTTTGCACGGCAACATGCGCCGCAGGTTGGCGCAATATGCCAACCTGCAGCCATCGGCCGGTGCCCGGCGGGCACTTCAAACGGCCCGCGATCAGGCGCCGGACAAGGCCTCGCGCGCCACGCGGCACGCCGCCAGATCCCACGCCGCGCAACCGACACTTTTGAAAACGATCGGTCTCGCGCGTGGCAAAGACGCGGCATTCTGGAGCACTGCGGCGATTCCGCCGACCTGCGGCCAGTCCACGCCGGCCTGGATGAAGTCACCGGCTTCGTGCTGCGCGCCCGCTTCGTCGTCGACGAAAAGCGCGCTGCCCGCGATGGTGCGCGCGCCGATTTCGACCATCTCAGGCGTAAATGCGCCCACGCCGATCACGAGCCGGTCCGCCCGCGCCGCTTCGTCATAGACGGCCTGTTTGCTGGTGGTGAGCGCGATCACGATGTCGACCGGATCGGGCACCTGCGTGTCCGCCAGCGCCCGCAGTTCGCGCGCCTTGCCACGCTGCGCGGCGCAAAAGGCCTCAGCCCGCTCGGGCGCACTGCCCTTCACCCACACCCGCGCCTCGGGAAACAGTTCGCCGATCGCCTCCAGATGGTTGGCCGCCTGCGTGCCGGTGCCGATCAGCAGGAATTCGCGCGGCGCGGCCGGTGCGAATGTCTGCACACCTAGCATCGACATCGCCGCCGTGCGCCGTCCGGTCACCGTCGGGCCGTCGAGGATAAAGAGCGTCTCGCCGGTATCGGCGTCGAATGCCATCACCTGGCCGTGGATGGTCGGCAATCCGCGTGGCCCATTGCTCGCGCACACGTTCACCAGCTTGTGGATCGCGAGATCGGGCGCGGTAGCCGGCATCGACAGCAGGATGCCGCCCGCGTTGAGCGGCACGACGAGCCGCTCGGGACTGGCGATGCGCTTGTGCGCGTAGTCGATGCTCGCGCGCTTTAACGCGTCGACGAGTGCCGCATACGGAATCAGGCGCGCGGTGGCGGCAGCGTCGAAAATCTGTGTGGTCGGGCGTGTCATGAACGTGTTTTTCAATTCCTGGCGATGGATGGCGATGGGTAGCGTCGGTTCAGCGTACGAGGAACCCGTAAGTCAGCGGATCGCGTTCGTCGACGATCCAGTTCGCGAAGCCATAAACATGCGCGTCACCCTCGATTTCGGGAATCACCGCGTCGAAGCGGTCGAGCCGGGTCTCCGATAACACGCGGCCGCGAAAAATCGTGCCGATCACCGATTCATTGACGAGCGTTTCGTCGCGGCCCAGCTCACCGCGCAGAAAGAGTTGCGCGACGCGTCCCGCCGTGCCGGACCCGGTCGGCGAGCGGTCCACTTCCCGGTCGGCGAACACGCAGCAGTTGGCCTGGGTCGAGCCGGGGTGACGCGGCGCATTGTCGATGATCGTGCCGTAGATGTGGTTGATTTCGGGGATCAGCGGGTGTTCGACCTTGAAGGCCGCATTCGCCGCGCGTTTGACTTCGTCGCCGAACTGGATGAGCCGTTCGACTTCAGCCTCGCGCACGCCCAGATTGAACGGCTTGCCGGACGTGTAGAAATAGAACGCGCCGCCGAAGGCGATATCGCCGCGCACTTCGCCGAAGCCCGGCGTCTGCACCGTCACATCGCGCTGCCAGATAAACGACGGCACATTCACAAAGCGCACGTGACCGGCGTGCTCGCCGTCCCATTGCACGAAGGCTTCGATGAAGCCGCACGGCGCGTCGATGCCCACGCGCGTTTCCGGTTCGCTGCGTTCGATCCAGCCAAGCGCGACAGCCGCGGTGGCGAGCGCGATCACGCCGTGGCCGCAGTGGTCGCTATAGCCTTCGTTGTGCACGAAGATGATGCCGAAGTCGGCGCCTTCGCTGACCGGTTCGGTCAGATAGCCGCCGTACATGTCGGCATGGCCGCGCGGCTCGAACATCAACGCGCGGCGCAGGTGATCCGCGTGCGTTTTGAGCCAGGCGCGCCGTTCGACGATGGTCTTGCCGGGAAATTTCGGCAAGCCGCTGGTGACGATACGAAACGGCTCACCGGCGGTGTGCACTTCAACCGTGCTGATCATGCGATTCAGTTTCATGCGTGCGGTCATCCTGCGTGTGGACAATGGAACGGGTCAGCAAACAAACCTGCCCGTGCGGTGTCGGCGGCGCTAGCCGACGGGCGCTTCGCTCGGCCGGCGCGACGATTGAATCACCATTAGCCGGTCGCCTGCTTCGATCGGGCACGGCTCCTCTTCGTAAAAGGACAGCATGCGTCCCGCGCGCACCAGTCCCACCACCACCGCACCCGGCAACGCGTTGCTCCAGCGGCCGATTTCGAGCGCCGTAGCAGGACGTTCGAGCAAGGTGACCCGTCCTCGCGTCGACAACAGGTCGTTGACGAACGGCACGAGATAGTCGCTCTCCACCGCATCGGCAAGCAGCAGCCCGCCGATCTTGGTGGACGACACGATCACATTCGCGCCTGCCTGGCGCAACTGTCGCTGAAAAGTCTGCTCCTGAATCCGCACGACAATTTTCGTGTCCGGCGCGACGCTACGCACTGTCAGCGTGAGCAGGATCGCGGTGGCGTCGTCGGTGACGGCGATGAGGACCGCTTTCGCGATCCGCACCTGCGCCTGCTGCAGCAGATCCTCGCGCGACGGATCACCGAGCAGGCCCACCACGCCGAGCGCCGTCGCCGCTTCGAGCGCGCTCTGCTGCGAATCGATCACGATAATCGACGCCGCGCTCAGGCCGCTTTCCAGCAACTCGCGCACCGCGACCGAACCGCTCAATCCGTAACCG
Source organism: Paraburkholderia fungorum (assembly GCF_046027215.1). Lineage (GTDB taxonomy): Bacteria > Pseudomonadota > Gammaproteobacteria > Burkholderiales > Burkholderiaceae > Paraburkholderia > Paraburkholderia fungorum_D. The sequence continues at coordinate 1,610,881 of NZ_JAQQEN010000002.1, forward strand.
CAGACCACGACGTGATCGCGCAGCTGTTTTTGCAGGCGTTTCATGCGGAATTCCTCGATGACGCGTTGAATGACGAACTGGTAGGCGGTGCCCAGGAACACAAACCAGATGACGATGCGGATCGGCACGATAAAAAACGCGTCGATCAGCCGCGCGCGGGCGGTGATCGGCACGATGTCGCCGTAACCGACCGTGGCGACGGTGACCATCGTGAAATACATCAGATCGACGATGCCGAGCACCTTGCGGTTGGCGTCGCGCAGGCCGTCGCGATCGAGATAAAGCACGGCGAAGGCGAGCACGCACAGGCCGAGCACGAGATAGATGCGGTGCAGCAGCATACGCTGCGGCGATGCGGCGGGTCGCGTGAATAGCGTGCGGGCGCGCGGCGCCTGCCAGGGCAGGCGGGCACGGCGCGGCAGGCGAAAGCGTGGCGGCCGGGGCTCCGGCTGAGACTGATCAGACACGCGACGGCTCCGGGAGTCGGGAACAAGCGATTCTACGACGCCCGGCGCGCCACGGGGCCGGATCGGGAATGCTTAAGGGCGTGGCGCCGCCACATTCATTGCGGATTGGCCTGGTTATCCTGGGTACCCTGGTTGCTCTGGTTACTTTGGGTATTGTCCTGCTTGTCGGTCTTGAACATTGCCCGGCACTTTGGACTCAGTTCATCGAGATGCTGCTTCATGCAGGCAATAATCTTCTCCCGGTTCGGGATGTGCACGGCGCAGAAATGCATCGCGTCGCCGCGACAGGCTTTGGACTGTTCGTCACGGCTCGCTGCGTGCGCGGAAGTGACGGCGCTTACGCTGATGAGACTGGCGGCTAGCAGGGCGTGGATTCGATTCATGGCGGGTTCCGCTATCGCAATGGTCGGTGTCAAGCTGACGAGCAGAAAACGGGCCCGATCGTTGCGGCTCGCGAACGACCGGCCGGCTACCGCGTTTGGCGCGCGTGCGCGGGTGATCAGAAGTTTTTATAGCATGCTGTGCAGCGCTGCATCGTGCGTCGAAACACGTTGCGAGCGGAACGCCGACAGATCGAGTCTTCGCGCGCGGACGAGGCAGCCGCTTTATCTGTATCACGAATATTCGTCGTTTATTCGCCTGACAGATATTTGCCAAATATGCGTCTGACGAATATGTGACAGATATCTGTGAGACGAATAAAGTACATTTATTCGTCTCGCGGATAATTCGCCATGCTCCACCTCATCGCCACGCCGGACCAGATGGCCCAGTTGCTCGCTGCCGGGCGGCATCAGGCCGGCCTCACCCAGGCGCAGGCCGCCGCGCGGATCGGGGTCAGCCAAAGCCGTATCTCAGCGCTGGAAACCAATGCTTCCGCCCTCACCCTCGCGCAATTGCTGGCGCTGTGCGGCGCCTACGGTCTGCAATTGCAGGTACGCGACAAGAACCAGCCGGCGCCTGAGCCCGCGCCTCTGGTCGAGTGGTGACCATGGGCGGTGGAAAATGAGTGGCTGTGCCTGCAAATTCTGCGCGCCTATGGGTTGCCGGTTGCGAATACCGAGATCATGACGTTCGGCAAACAGCGGGTGCTGAGCGTGGAACGCTTCGCCAGGCAATTGCATTCGAGCGGGCAATGGTTGCTGCGCCTGCCGCAGGAAGATTTTTGCCAGGTGTACGGCGTCCCCTCGCACCGCAAATATGAAAGCGATGGCGGTCCGGGTCTGCTGCAGCTCGCGCAAATTCTCCAGCAATCGGTGAGCGCGCAGCAGGACATCGAGACACTGCTGGCGAGCCAGATCCTGTTCTGGATGCTGGCCGCACCAGATGGCCACGCGAAGAAGCGGAACTCGGCGGCGAAGCTCGACGCGATGCCTGCCGCGTAAAGCGACGCGAACGACAGTTGGCTGCCGCACGCATGCACACCGGTCGAACGTATTTCTCCGGCAATGCAACATCGGTTTCATCGGTAAAATACCCTCAATGCTGAACACATCAATGAATCGCCCAATCTGTCCGGAATCTGCCCGTTTTGTACCCCGCGTTGACGGGTTTTCCGGCACGCATACAAAATCACAGACTGCGATATTTTTACGGTACATTGCTGTCCCCTGCGTTGCCGCGACGATGCACGTCGAACCTGCCTGGCAGCGCCGCGCATGCCGTATCGCGGTCCCTACAGCCACCCTTTAAGACGGCGGATTCTCACGCAGTATGGCCAACGAAACACACTCACCTGACTCCATCGCAGTCGCCGAGCGCGTGCGCGAGTTGATGAGCCGGCATGGCATCGGCAAACGCCAGCAGACCACAGAGCTGTGCCGCATTCTCGATCTGAGTTTCTCGCAGGGACATCGCAAGCTGCGAGGCAATAGCCCCTGGACCCTGTCGCAGATAAAGAAGGTTGCCGAGGTGTTCGGCGAGCCGGCTGCGCAGCTGTTTGGAGCGCAGTCGCTCGATCCAGGCATGGTCGGCGCCATCGCCCAGGAAGCGATCTTCAGCATCGGCGCGCTCGAGCTGGCCTGCACGGCCTGGGTCGGCGCGGCGCTCGAACCGGGCAGTCGGCCGGAATTTGTCGCGTACTCGAAGCTCGGCCAGTGGCGTGTCGCGCGTCACGACGGCACGCTCTACCAGAGCGCGTTCGAGGTCCACAAGATCGAGATCTATCCACGCCGCGCTGAAACCGACAAGCCGGCCATCGCCGTGGTCGACGACGACCAGGCCTCCGCCGACAACCTGCGCGACTATCTGGAGCGCAGCGGCTTCACCGCCGTGGCGTTCTATGGTCTCGCGGCATTCGTGGAACAACTGCAAACGCAGGTGTTCGACGGCGTCGTGATCGACTGGCTGTTCGGCTCGCAAACCTCGGCTGCGGCGATTCGCGCGGTGCGCGCGTCGGAAAATGCAGACGCGCCGATTTTCGTGCTGACGGGCGAATTGCTGACCGGCAAGGCCAGCGAATCGGAAATCAGCCAGGTGATCCGCAATTACGACGTTGCCTGCTATGAGAAGCCGGCGCGCATGGCGATTCTGGTCGCCGATCTGTCCAAGCGACTGAACCGGCCCTGACGCACCTGCCGCGCCTGACCCGTCCGCCGGCGGCTGGCGATGCGTGGCGCGTGACGCCCGCCTCCGGCTCCACGGCGCGACGCCGCATCAAACTGTATGCCGCGAAGCCAGCGCACGCTGCAGCGTGGTGCGCAACTCTTCGTAATGTACTGGCTTTAACAACGCCTCGAAGAATGGCTGCGAGCCGGTCTCGTCCCCTTCCGTACCTGCCGCACGCTCCGGCGCATACGCGCTGACCACGATCACCGGCACGCCTGCCGACGCACTGCCGCGCGCGGCGAAGTCCGCCAGAAACGCATAACCGTCGCGCTCCGGCATATGCAGATCGAGCAGGATCACGTCGCAACGCCGGACATCGAGCCACGCGAGCGCATCGTCGGCATTGGCGACGGCGTGTGCGTCAAAATCCATATGCGCGATCATTTCACTGAGCGACTCGCGAATCAGCCGGTTATCGTCGACGATCAGCACGCAGGGGCGCGCGCCGCCCGGCTCCGCCTGCGCCACGACGCCGGCCGGCTCGGCGGCCCCAACGGGCATGACCGGAATCGTCACCGTGAAGGTCGTCCCCGCACCCACCGTACTATCCACGTCGACGGTACCGCCGAATAGCCTCACCAGCCCCTGCACGATCGTCAGGCCCATCCCCGCGCCTTCGAAGCGGCGCGTGCGCGAAGCGTCCAGCTGCGTGAACTCCTGGAAAATCAGCGGGATCTGCGCGCGCGGTACACCCGGCCCCGTATCGCTGACGATAAAAACCAGCACCGCGGGCCGCTGCGTCAGTTCCACGCGCACCGTGCCGGTTTCGGTGTAACGGATTGCGTTGGTGACAAGGTTGTTGACGATCTGGCGGATGCGATGCGGATCGGAATCGACCAGGCCGCTCGCGCCGCTGACCTCGCTTTCGAGCGCGAGACCGCGCACCGCCGCCGCCATCGCGTGTTCGTCAATGATCGAGGCCAGCAGCTCGCGCGGCTCGAAATGCTCGTGGCGCAACTCGAGCTTGCCGGCGCCGAGCCGCGCATAGTCGGTCAGGTCTTTCATCTGCGCCTCAAGGTGGCGCGCGGCGGTTTCGAGCCGCTGGATCACCTTGCGGTCCGCCTCGGAATGAAAGTTGAAACCCAGCAATTCGATCGACGACACGATCGCGTGCAAGGGCGTGCGCAGTTCGTGGCTGATCATGCCGAGAAACGCGTCCTTCGCGAGACTGGCCTCGCGCGCGGCGCGGCTCGCCTGGTGCTCCGCTTCGAGCGCCGCGTGCTGCTGATGCATCAGGCGCGTACGGCGCCGGCCATTGAACACCAGCAGCGTGGTCGCGGCCGCCGATAGCAGCAGCAACAACAGGCCGCCGGCAAACAGCATGCGCCGCTTGTCGATGAAATCGCGGTTCATCGCTTCGCGGTCGGCGACGTCGGCGAAACGGCGGCTCAGCGCGAGATCGTTGACCTCGTTCCAATGCAGGCGCAACTGCGAAACGATTCCCCTGGCGCGACTGCGGTCTTTCGGCAACGCGTCGACCTCCGGCTCGATGCCGCCCAGCAGATGATCGAGTGACTGGATCTCATCCAGTTGGCGTTGCAGCAGCGCGAGCTGCGTGGTCAGCCGGCGCGTCGAACCGGCCATCACGTGCAACTTCGATTGCAGCAACTGGTAGCGCAGCATCAGCCGCGGGTAGTCGTCGTCGACGCCGGACTGATACAGCAGCAACTGATTCTCGAAACGCGCGTAGGCGATCTGCAGTTGCGCGGCGTCCCAATAGAAACCGTCGTACGAGCCGGTCAGTTGTTCAGTCGCGCGCGGGTTCAACAGGTTCGCGTACAGCAGATAGCCGATCGCGCCGGCCGGCGCGGCGAGCGCGGTCAGCCAGATCAGCACATAGAGCACACGGCGCCATGGACGGCGCGTTATTTGACGATGAGGGCCTTGATCTGCCATACGAATTTCGAGTCACCCTCGGCGCCCGCGAGTTCAGCGGGGAATGCGTCGCGCGGATAAATAAGGAATAGCGGCCCGAAGTCACTGATCTTCAGGCGCCGGCCGTTCATGCTGTATGCAACGACCACGCCATAGCGATCGCAGTCCGACACCGGAACGGTGTACGTATAGTCGTCGAGCGTATGGATCTCGACTGCGCTGCCGTGCGCGCCGACCTTCTTCAGGATATCCGCGAGCAGCGGTCCTGTGAAGGTGGAACGCGGGGTCCAGGTGGTCCCGGTGGTGATCGAATGAGCCGGCAGTGCGAGCAGTTGCGCCTCGGTGAAGTGATAGACCGTGTGCGCCGCATCGGTGGCTTTGCCGATCTTGCCCTTCACGTCGAGCGACAAGGACAGCGACTGCGCCTGCGCGCTCCATGCCGCCAAGGCGAGAATCATGCCCATCATCCAGCATGCGCCCCTGCATGCGTTTTTCCCGCCGTCCACCCCTGGGTTCAGCTTGATCATCTGCTTTCTTGTTCCGTTATGTGCTTTTCTCGCGCGGCTTTGCGCTGCGCTTCGTCCTGCGCGAACCACCTCTCCCCGAGGCCGGCGCCTTTCCGGCGACTGCGCCATCGTGCCTTGCGGCAGCCCCCGTCGGGCGTCGCATCATTTCAGCGCGCGACTTTAAAACGCATGCATAATATCGCCAAATTTCTTTGATCTCAAAAAATGAGGGCGTGTCACCGCGTCGCTGCTGCGCGCCCTTCGCCATTAGTGTGACGCCCGTCTCACCCTGGCCACGCCCAGCAACACGAGTCATGAACAAGCCCGTTTTGCCCCTGACTTACGAACAGCTCGATCACTGGATCGAATCGCTGCAACCGGCGTTGCTGGCGGAGCGCTTCACGCTGGCGATCGGTATTCTGCGTGGCGGCGCGCCGCTCGCGCTGATGGTTTCGCATGCGGCCGGCACGCCGGTGGCGTTCCTGCGCTACGATCGCCAGGCCCGCGAGGTCGCCTGGGATTCGACCCTGCCGATCCCGCCCGCGGGGTCCAGGGTGCTGCTGTGCGAGGATATCGCCGGGCGCGGTTTTACCCTGACCGACTGCATCGCGTTCCTGCAACAACATGGCCTCGAGGTCCGCACGCTGACCGGCGCGGTCGACGATCTGAGCCGCGTGCAACCTGATTACGCGATCGACGCGCGCGGCTACTTCGCTCTCTTTCCATGGGAGCGGCAGGCGTACACCGAGCGGTATCGCGAAGACTGGGCGCGCGTCGAAGCAGGCGCCGCGCCCACCATGGCCGACGACCACGAATACGCCACGTACGCGATCGACCTCGACGGCATTCTGCTGCCCGACGTGCCGCTCGCGCGCTACGACGAGGATCTGGCCGCCGCGCTGGCCGAACGCGACGCGCTGCTGCCCTTTGACGTCCTGCCCGCCATCGACCTGCAACGCGTTCGCACGATCATCACCGGCCGCCCGGAACTGGATCGCGCACGCACCATGGCGTGGCTCACGCGGCACGGCTTCGGTCATATGCAACTGGTGATGCGCACACCCGGCACGCATGACGAAAGTCCCGCCGGCGCCGCCGCTCACAAGGCGGCCGCGGCGCTGCGCGGCGGCGTCACGCATTTTCTCGAAAGCGATCCGGTGCAGGCGCTGCTGATCGCGCAGCAGGCGCCGCTATTGCGTGTGATCTGGTGGGACGCTCTTACTCATAGCGGCATGCTGGTCGGCGCGCGCGCCTGGCACCAGGCCAGCTCTGAGCCCGCGCCGGGCGGGCGCTAGACCTCTTTCTGCTCTCTCGCCTCTTTGCCGTCCCGTAGATGCAGATGACGCGCGGCCCGCTGCGACGCGACCACGATCAGCTTCATGGTCGCGCGCGTGGCGCCGACAAACAGCTTGCGCGCGCTGCGCTCGTCGAAGCTATCGAAGTCCACCTCGGTGAGAATCACGCACGGCGCCGCTTGCCCCTTGAAGCGGTAGATCGACTCGAACAGCACGTCGCCCTCACGATACTCCGGGTTGCCGAACAGATCGTACTTGCCGGTAAAGCTGCGCAGCTTGTGCGGCCCAAGATGATCCTGCGCGGTCATCGCCGAGCCTTCCCGGCCGCGAAACGACAGCACCGCGATGTCCTGTTTGCGAAACCCCAGCGAGAGCGCTTGAGTGATCGCACGCTTGGTGGCCTCGATACTGCCTTCGGCGGCATTCGCTTCGTCGTAGACGGATAGCGAAATGTCGGAGCCGTCGAACGGGCTGCCCGAGGCGAGACGCGCGGCCACCGGCACCGCTGCGCCGATCACCTCGCGCACGTAGTCGAGAATGTCGCGCGGACTGCGGTAGTTGGTGGTTTCCTTAAGCGTGGTCCAGCCGGGCAACGCAACCGGCTCGCGCATATACAGATTCTGCAACGGGTCTTCCAGCCACCACCACGCCGCGTCAGACCGCAACAGACGCTCGAGCGCGGCCACCCAGGGCTGCTGGAAATCCTGTCCTTCATCGACGATCAGCACGTCGAATTGCCAGCGCGCGGTGATCGGCGTTCCGGCAAAAATTGTTTCCAGCTGGTTGAATACGTCGCCGGCCTGGAAGTCCGGCTCACGGCCCGCGTCGCGCGCAATCCAGTCGCACAGCTGGTGATAGTTCGCCACCTTCGCCTCGGGCGGCGCAACTCGCGCGATGTGATCCGCGAGCGGCCGGTTGAAGCACACGTACAGCGGCCGCTGTCCACGCGCCACCGCGTCTTTCATCACCTGCACGGCCAGCTGGGTCTTGCCGGAACCCGCCGTGCCGATCACGCGCAGGCGAAACGGCGTGAATTCGAGCCGCCGCGCCCAGCTGGCGAGCCCGCCTGCGAGGCGCGTGACGAGCGTGCCCGCCTGGCCGACCAGCGCGCTGGTGTCGGGCGTGAGCGCGAGTTCGTCGGCGAGGAAGTGGTGAATTTTCGCTGCGCTGGCAAGCCGCGGTTCATCGGCCGGCAAGGCTTCACGAATGATCGACGCGAGCCGCCCCTTGCGCGTCGCGTCGACGATCCGCGCGGGATTCACGCCGGCAATCGCCGTGTCCCTCACCACGTGGTCAGGGCAATACAGCAGCTCTTCGATAAAGTACGTGCCCGCGCCGAACGCCGCGGTGAAGCGCCGGTGCAGACTCTCGATGGTGTGGGCAAGTGCGATCGCCACGTTGCGTTCCGTCTGAAGGTAGACCTTGACGAGTCCCTTGGGCGTTTCGCGCAGGAAACCGGTTTTCTGCTCGACGATCATCATCCGCCCCGACGGACTGACGATCACGAAGTCGGCCTCGCCGAACACCGAAAAGTTCTGGTTCAGGCGCGTCCAGTGCACGCCGTGATAGACGGTGTAGTCGTCAGGGAGCGTCTCTTCGAGCAGCGCCAGCGTTTCGCGTTCGCGTGCCGCCGCGCCAGTGGCGGCGAGGCTCTTCCAGTCGTCGGGGACAATGCGCGCCATGCGGTGCCTCGTCGTATTCGGGTGCGCTCATTGTACGCAACGCATGCGCCTCGCCAGCATGACGTTTGCGCAAGCGCCGCGCGCCCGTCCGCGCGGCCGACCGTGGGCACCTGGCGCGCAAAATTACGTGCTTCGTGTATCGTTACAGGTTGAACGCCGCGCGCCGTGCGCGGCTTGCCAACTGCCAAAAAAAGGATTGACCGGATGATTACGATCTGGGGACGCGCCAATTCCGTCAACGTTCAGAAAGTATTGTGGTGTTGCGACGAACTGGTGCTGCCATACGAGCGCATCGACGCCGGCCTGCATTTTGGCCGCAACAACGAACCCGACTATCTCGCGATGAACCCGACCGGCAAGATTCCAACGCTGGTCGACGGCGATTTCGTGCTGTGGGAATCGAACTCGATCCTGCGCTATCTGGTGCTGGAATACGGTCCGTCGAGCCTGCTGTATCCGCACGAACCGAAACTGCGCGCGAGCATCGACCGCTGGCTCGACTGGACGCTCACCACGCTGCAACCCGCCGAGCGTCCGGTATTCTGGGCGCTGGTGCGTACGCCGGCCGCCGAACGCGACACCGTCAAACTCGCTGCCGACATCAACTCGGTCGCCGTCCTGTGGCGTCAGCTCGACACGCATCTGCAAGGCCGCTTCTTCCTTGAAGGCGAGAAGTTTACGCTCGCCGATATCGTGATCGGCGCCTACGCGAAACGCTGGTTCGGGCTGGACGGTGTCGAGCGTCCGCCGCTGCCGAATCTGGAGCGCTGGTATTCGCGCATCGCGACGCGCTCCGGCTTCAAGAAATACATCGACTTCCCGCTGACCTGAGCCAGCCGGTCAGCCTGTTCGAATCCGGCGCGATCAGCGAGCTGTCGCGCCGGCACAGCAAAGCGCGATGGCCTTTATAATCGACGCATGAAAACCGCCAAGCCCGCCGCGACCGTCGACAAAACCCCACCCGCCGCCTCCGCTCATCACCATGAGCCGGGGCAGGTGCACGGCGACTCGCAGGAAGCCGCTCTCACGCTGGCGGAAGAATATTGCCGTGAACGTGGCGAAAAACTCACGCCGATCCGCCGTAAGGTGCTCGAATTGCTGCTGAATTCGGGGCGCGCCACCAAAGCCTATTCGCTGCTCGATGAGATGCGCCAGATTCATCCCGGCTCGGCGCCGCCCACGGTGTATCGCGCGCTGGATTTTCTGCTGACGGCAGGACTCGTGCACCGGATCGAATCGATCAATGCGTTCACCGTCTGCCACGATCTGACGCAATGCCAGCATGGCATCCTGGTGGTCTGTCAGCAATGCGGCAACGTCACCGAATTGCATCAGCCCAAGCTGCGTCAGGCACTCGTCACACAAATCGAAGACGCGGGCTATCGCCTTGCTAGCGATGAAATTGAACTGAAGGGATTGTGTTCCGCGTGTCAGGCAGCGGAAGCCGCGGCTGCAGCAGCAGCTTCCGCGGCACCGGTCGCCGCCGCCAAATAATTGCCGAAGGAAGGTCAGGCGCAGCGCACGCGGTGCGCAGTCTGCACGCCGCTGCCTGCCAGTGCGAAGCGCCCGGCAGAAGCCGGGCAACACGCACCCAACAAGCCGCAGCCAACAAACAGCCGGCAAGCGACTGATCAGCCCGCCGCGCGGGCGTTGATCGCGTCGTGCAGCAGGGTCACGAGATCTTCCGGCAAGGCCGGCTTGGTCATGAAATGCTGGAAGCCTTCGCCGATGCTGCGCAAGCGGTAAGCGTCGTCCGTATGCCCGGTGAGCGCCACCGCTACCGAGGGCCGATGATCGCCGCGAATCTCGTGGTCGCGCAACCGCTGGATCAGATAGAAACCGTCCATGGCGGGAAGTTCGAGGTCGCACACCACGGCGTCAGGCAACAGTCGCAGCGCCGCTTCGACCCCCTCTTCCGCATCCGCCACGGCGACGACATGCGCTCCTTCCGCTTCGAGTAACAAGGTCAGCGATTCCCGGCTACCCGGGTCGTCTTCGACGAGCACGATCGTGGCCTGATCGAGTCTCAATGCTCCGTTCATTTTCTCTTGTTGCTGTAAAAAACCGGTTAGGCCGTCAGATACGGCCAACGTATCGCCCTGCTGCTTGCCGCCGATTCGCGCGGCTGCGGTGTTGCTGTTCATGATTCCGACTCGATTTCATGCGTCGAGTTGCACCCAGGGCCGCAATTGTAAAACATAGCCCGAGCGCAACGCGTGCGCACAGTAACGCGCGAAATTGCACGCCATTGAAAAAACGGCCTCCGGCGCCCTTGCGGCAGCTGACCGATGCCGTCACCCGAAGCGCCGCAGCGGCTCGTGCAAACCACATTGCACGCGATTGCCCGTCCGGCGTCTTTCTGACATTTCGTGTTCTTCTGGGGATGCCGGCGATGCTCCGTTTTGCGCGCGGCCTCCGCAACCATTCATCAGGTAGCACGTAGTGTGCCGCGCCGGGCGTCAGACTGCTTTCTTCGGACCAATACCTTGCACCAGCAAGGCCACCGCATGTCGCGCGATCTCTTCGCCGCCGGGATTGCGCCGCCGCGGATCGCTGCGCCAGAGTTTGGACGTGGCGAGCGGCAGAATTGTCAGCCCGAGTAGCGTGACGAACACGAGCGATGGCTCCAGGTCCGGGTTCAGGCGCCCTTCTTTCTGCCAGCGGGTAATGCATGACAGCGACGCCTTCTGATGTGCATCGCCAAACCGCTCATGCATGCGCTGGCGCAGCAAGCCGCCGTCGCTAATGACTTCGCGCACCCATAGCGACGGAAACCATGGATAGTCGCTCGCTATCTGCACGAGCCGCCGCGCGAGCTGGGTGATCGCCGCCACCGGATCGTCGGGATTCTCCTGAAATGGAACGCCCAGGGCGGCGCGCAGCGGCGCGAAACGCTCGTCGATCAGCACGTCGAGCAGCTGATCGCGCGTCTTGAAGTAGTAATGCATCATCGCCGGCGTGAAACCCGCCTCGCGGGCAATCTCTCCGAGCGTGGTATCGACGATGCCCTGCCGCGCAAAGAGCGCCAGCGCCGCGTCGAGCAAGCGGCTGCGCTGCTGCTGGCCGCGGGCGGCGCCCGAAGGTCTGCCGGGCCGCCGGGCCGGCGCGATCTCGACAGCCTCGGATTCGCTCCCAGCGATACCCGCGCTCACCGCCGGTTGCGTCGCTCTGCGCGCCTTCACGGCGGCCGCGCCACGCGGGGCGCTTTTCACCGCTTGCTTATCTGACGGATTCCTTGCCATTGCATTCAATTTGACGACTGACGCGATGTCGCATATATTAATCTCCAAATTAATTAATTTCAACGCCGCGGTGCCATGGACCATTCGACAACGACTCAACCTGCCGACCTGACGCAGGCGAATCCGCAGGCCGCCAATCACCCGCCGATCCGCCTGCTGTTTCCGGCGCTGCTGCTGGTGATGCTGCTCGCCGCGCTCGATCAGACCATTGTCTCGACCGCGCTGCCGACCATCGTCGGCGAACTGGGTGGCCTGAACAATCTCTCATGGGTGGTCACCGCCTATCTGCTCAGCTCGACCATCGTCGTGCCGCTGTATGGCAAATTCGGCGACCTGTTCGGCCGCAAGATCGTGCTACAGACAGCGATCGTCGTCTTCCTGGTGGGTTCCGCGTTATGCGGTATCGCCCAGGACATGACGCAACTGGTCGTGCTGCGCGCGCTGCAGGGGCTCGGCGGCGGCGGTCTGCTGGTGGTGACGATGGCCGCGATCGCGGACGTGATCCCGCCGGCTGAACGCGGCCGCTTCCAGGGCGTGTTCGGCGGCGTGTTCGGTCTGGCAACGGTGATCGGCCCGCTGCTCGGCGGCTTCCTCGTCGAGCACCTTTCATGGCGCTGGATTTTCTACATCAATCTGCCGCTCGGCATCATCTCGCTGGCGGTGATCGGTGCGGTCTTCAAACCTCACGTGCGGCACGTGAAGCACACCATCGACTACATGGGCGCCGCATTCCTCGCCGGTGCGCTTACCTGCATCATCCTGTTCACGAGTCAGGGCGGCACGATTCTGCCGTGGTCATCGCCGCAATTGTGGTTCACGCTCGGCATCGGGCTGGTGTCGATCTGGGGCTTCATCCATGAAGAACGCACCGCGGTTGAACCGATCATGCCGCTCGAACTGTTCAGGCAACGCACGTTTCTGCTGAGCAGTCTGATCGGCTTCATCATTGGCGTGTCCCTGTTCGGTTCGGTGACGTTCCTGCCACTTTACTTACAGGTGGTCAAAGGCTCGACGCCGTCGGAAGCCGGCATGCAGATGCTGCCGATGATGGGCGGCCTGTTCGTGATGTCGATGGTGACCGGACGGGTGATCAGCAGGATCGGCAAGTACCGCATGTTTCCGATCGCCGGCACGCTGCTCGTGGCGGTGGCGATGCTGCTGCTCTCACGCCTGCAGATCACCAGCCCGATTCATGTGATGTATATCGACATGAGTATTCTTGGCTGCGGTCTAGGCATGGTGATGCAGGTGCTGATTCTTGCCGTGCAGAATACTGTCGAGTTCAGGCACATGGGCGTCGCCACATCGGGCGCGACATTGTTCCGTTCGATCGGCGGATCGATCGGTGTGGCCGGCTTCGGCGCGGTGTTTTCGAACGGCCTCGCCGCGCGCCTGGAAACACTGATTCCGCCCAACACCGAGTTGCCGCACGCGCTCGGACCCGCAGCGATTCATCAGTTGCCGCAGGTGTTGCACGACGATTATCTGCAAGCGTTCGCCGGTGCGTTGCATACCGTCTACCTGTGCGCCGCGTGCGTGGTATTGCTTGCTTTCGCGCTCGCATGGCTTCTCAAGGATCATCCGTTACGCAAGCATTAATCCAGCTTGCAGTTTCTGGAAGCGCTTCCTCCCAGCGCCTGATGACGAGATCGAGCGCCGCAAGCGTTGACCTCGTTCTGTTTTTTGCGCCTCGCGCGCATCATGTCCGCATCGGCGGGGTGAAAAATCCCGTCCAGCCGTTCGTTCTGCAAACGTGTGCAGTGTTTCGTCGTACCTACGAATGTGCGCTGGCGCACAGAACGTAGGTGAGAACGTCGATTGACGTCCTTATCGAAACACCACATATTGGAACCAGCGGCACCGCGAGCGAGCACTTGCGGCCCAACGCTCTTCAGCGCATGTGGATCGTGATTTCCGCGGACATGGTTCCTGCCTCAGCACGATCCCGAGCATGCCGTAACGGCATCGTTTCCCACAGGTGGGTCCACAGCATGTCCACCCAGCCAATACTCGGCCATAGCTTTCCGACGCCCTGCAAACGCTGTGGCGGTGCGCTCTACCGGCAAGTCGACTACTGTCCGTATTGCGGCGAGGTGCATCCGCTCGACCCGGCTCCGTATAAACGCGTCGGGACTCCCGGCAGTCGCACCAGCGCGACGAGCAAAGCGACGCCAAAAAGCAGCGCTGAACCGACACCGTCTGCCGAAAGCGATCTGACTGTTCGTGCCGAGCAGGCAAGCGAAGCCGCTCCTGCGAGAGAAGCAGTGCACACGCAGATGCTCGCATCAGCGGATATGCCAGTTGCGCCGGTCGCCGGTCACGCCGCGCACGGGCGCGGCCGTGGCAGCCTGTCCACGCGCAAAGTAGTCACGGGAATTGGCGCCATTGTCGTTATCGGACTAGCGTATGGCGTCTACACGCTAGTCAGCGACAACGGCGACTCGCAGTCGAGCAATAGCGACCAGAGCGCCGACACCGCGCAGGACACCCGCACGACGACCGGCACGGTCGCGCCGTACTCACCAGCACAACCGGCCACTCAAACTGCAACTGCAAATCCGGCCGCGCCGGCCCGCCCGGGCAATCCGGCGAAGGCCGCCGCTCCGGCTATTTCCGTCACACCCATCGCACCGCCTGCGAGCACCGCACCGTCGACGCCGGCAGCAGCGCCGCGGTTCCGCGATGCCGCGCAAGCCATGCAGGCAGCACGACTTGCGTTTCGCGTCAACGATCTGTCCACCGCGCAGGCAGCGCTCGGCGCGGCGCAGACGCTGCAACCAGGCAACGCCGACGCGCAAGCCCTGTCCGGCGACCTCAGACCGTTGGCCGCGCGCCGCGATAGCGCGTTGCAGGCGGCGCAAGCGTGCGTCGCGCAACAGTCCTGGACCTGCGCGCGTCAGCACGCGAACGACGCGCTCAGCATCGACACCGGCAACGCAACCGCGAAGACCATCCTCGAACGCGTGATTCGCGAAACCGGTTGGGCGCCGCTCAACTCGCACGCCGCGACAGGCAGCAATCCGGCGCAACCAAAATTACAGCCGCAAACGCAAACCACGCTGCAATCGCAGCAGGCTCAGTTGCAGCCGCCCCTGCCCAGCGGCCTGCCGGCGAATGGCGCCGCCATGGCCGCGGCACCGCACACCGTGCCGGCCGCCGGCGACCCCGCGAGCATCGAAGCGCGCGAACGGGCAATCAAGGATTCCGGCTGGACCCGCGCCCCGTCGAACCGCGCCAGGTCATCCGCGAGTGCGCCACCCGGCCAGTAGGCCATGATCCGGATCACGAATTGTTGAGCCGTACGCACGCACGACTGCATCACGGAATTCACCGCCATTGAGCGGCAGCACACGGACAAGGCGAGCTTTACGCGGAACATGACAGAGCAACCGACTCACCGGTGCTTCGCGCGCGCCGACGCGAGAGGCCTGTTCAAACCTGAGCGAAAGGTAGATAGACCATGCTGAAGAGACTGCTGGCGGGATGGCTGGGGCTGGTGCTGATGGTCATGTCTTCGTTTGCGCTCGCGGAGGCTGCCCACTACAAGATCGTCACCGGTCCGGAACGGGGCACCTATATTCAGATCGGCCAGGATCTGTCGAAATGGGTGGCGGCGCCAGTGGGCATCGACCTTGAAGTGATGGCGTCGAAGGGTTCGGCTGAAAATGTGCAGCGCATGCGCTTCGAGGCGGGCGTGAAGCTCGCGCTGGTGCAGTCCGATGTGTACCAGGCCTACATCGATATGGCAAACGCGGGCAATGCCGACGCCGGCACCGCGATCCGTCCGTTGCGACTCATCATGCCGCTCTACGACGAGGAAATTAACGTCGTGGTGCGCGCGGATTCGCCGCTGAAAACCTTTGCCGACATCAAGGACAAAACCATTAGCGTCGGCCTGATCGGCAGCGGTACGGCTCAATCCGCGACCACCCTGTATCACCTGATGTTCGGCCAGCCGATTCCCGAACAGAACATCCAGCATCTGAGCAACGAAGATGCGCTGGCCGCGTTGATCGTGAAGAAGGTGGACGTCGCGATCATCGTGGTCGGCCAGCCGGCCAAGCTGTTCAATGACATGAACCCCGAACTGCTGCAACAGATCCGCGTGCTGAAGGTCGATCCCGCCGCGCCCGAAACCGCCCGCGCGAAACAGACCTATTTCCCGGCGACGATCCGCGCCAGCAGCTACCCGGGCTGGCTGAAAGAAGACGTGCCCACGCTCACCGTGAAGGCCTTTCTCGTCACTTACGACTACGGTCTGCGCGACACGGTCGGCAATCTGAATCGTTTCGCCGACTCGCTGTGCGCCAACTTCGACAACCTGCAGGAACACGGCCATCCGAAGTGGAAGCAGGTGAAACTCGAATTGCCGACCCTGGTGCGCGGGTGGAAATACTACCCGCCGGTAGAGAAGCATTTACGCGCGTGTCTTGCAAACAGAAGCGCGGCCGTCAGCGCAACCGCTGCGCAGCCGCAAGCCGTGCAAAAGCCGCACGTGACCTGCACGGATCAGGAGCGTCTGCTACTGCTGTGCAAGTAGGTTTGCGCGCGAGAAGGTTGCGCATGTTCAGGCGCGCGGCCTTGCAGCGGCGGAAATCTCCATGGCCCGTTGCAGCGTGTCGTATACCTTCGGGCGGTTGCACTGCGAAACGTTAAAGCGCAGAAAACCAGTCGCCGATTGCGAGGTGCTGAACACATTGCCGGGTGCGAACACCACGCTTTCAGCCAATGCGTGCCGCGCGATATCGGCGGCGTCCAGCGCGTCTGGCAGGCGCGCCCATACGAACATGCCGGCCCGCGGCCGCGTCCATACTTCCAGACCCGCATAACCCAGCCGTCTGACGGTGTCGCCCATGGCGTCCGCGAGTTTCGCGCGCATCGATTCCAGATGACGCCGATACGTGCCGTCCACCAGCAGGCGATGCACGACACTCGCCGCGAGCTGACCATTGCCGAACGAGGTCGCCAGCTTCAGATCGATCAGCGATTCGATCCATTCGCCGCGCGCCGCGATGTAACCGCAACGCACCGCCGCCGACAGCGTCTTCGAAAAGCTGCCGATCGACACCACCCGCGCAAGGCCGTCGAACGCCGCCAGACGCGGCGCGGGCTCGTCCTCGAAATCGGCGAAGATATCGTCCTCGACAATTAGCAGATCGTGCTCGCCCGCCAGCTTCAGCAGCCGATGTGCCACGGCCGGTGCAAGCGTGGCGCCCGTGGGATTGTGGATCGCGGAATTGGTCACGTACAGCCGCGGGCGGTGTTCGATCAGCGCCCGTTCGAACGCCACCAGATCGGGGCCGGACGGCGTATAGGGCACGCCAACGATGCGCGCGCGATGCGCCCGCAGGAGCGCCTGAAAATTGAAATAGCACGGGTCGTCGATCAGGACCGTGTCGCCGGGTTCGAGGAGAAAGCGGCACACGAGATCGAGCGCGTGGGTGCCGCCGTCGGTCAGCACGATCTGTTCGGGCGGCGCTTCCACACCGTGCTGCGCGAGCCGCCACGCCAGTTGCTGACGCAGCGCGGGCAAACCGTGCGGGCTCGCGTACTCGGCGAGCGGCGACTGCGGATCGCGCGCCACGGTGCGCAACGCCCGGCGCACACCGTCTTCCGGCAGCCACGAAGCCGGCATCCAGCCGCAGCCCGGCTTGACCACTTTCGCGCCGCCCTCCAGCGATTGACGCGTGAGCCACAACGGATCGACCTCACGGTCCAGCCGTGGCCCGAGATCGGCGAGCGCCAGCGGCGGCGCATGGCCCGAGACGAAGAATCCCGAACCGCGCCGCGCCACGATCACGCCTTCCGCGACCAGCCGGTCGTACGCCTCCACCACCGTCGACTTCGACACGCCGAGCGTCTCGGTCATCGCGCGGATCGACGGCACGCGTGCGCCGGGCATCAGCGAGCGGCTCGCAATGCGCTCGCGCAGACTGCTCATCACCGTGCCGACGCGCGTGCCCGATGCCATGCCGGGGGTATCACTTTCCGCCATCTGTACTGCTCCATGTTCGGTACAGTTTGTACGAATTGTACTGATCCGTAGCTTACCCTTTACCAGGTTATGGTGGATGCTATGGCTTTTATTTCCCGCGCGGACGCTTCCGATGGACAAGACAACGAATGGCTGGCTCAGCGGCCTGATCGGCGTATTGATTTTCAGTGGCTCGCTGCCTGCCACGCGCATTGCCGTGCAGGGGCTCGACCCGGTATTTCTGACGATGGCCCGCGCGACGATCGCGGGCACGCTGGGACTTTTGCTGCTGCTCGTCTTTCGTGAGGCTCGGCCTGCCAGGCGCGATTTCATCCCGCTGGTCGTGGTCGCGCTTGGCGTGGTGGTCGGCTTTCCGCTGTTGACGGCGCTCGCGCTGCGCCACGTCAGCTCCGCGCATGCCGTGGTGTTCGTCGGACTGCTGCCGCTCGCCACCGCGATCTTCGGCGTGCTGCGTGGCGGCGAGCGACCCCAGCCGGCGTTCTGGCTGTTCTCGACGCTCGGCAGCGGCGCGGTGGTCGCCTTCGCGCTGCGGCACGGTCTCGATGCCTCGCCGATCGGCGACGCGCTGATGCTGGCGGCGATCGTCGTATGCGGGCTCGGCTATGCCGAAGGCGCGCGCCTGTCACGCCACCTCGGCGGCTGGCAGGTGATCTCGTGGGCGCTGGTGATCTCGCTGCCGGTGATGCTGCCGCTCGCGTTATGGGCGCGCCCGGCCTCGTTCGAAGGCGTCAGCCACGCGGCGCTGTGGGGCCTCGCGTACGTGTCGCTGTTCAGCATGCTGATCGGCTTCGTGTTCTGGTATCGCGGACTGGCGCTCGGCGGTATCGCGGGCGTTGGGCAACTGCAGTTGCTGCAGCCGTTTTTCGGGCTTCTGCTCGCCGGCCTGCTGTTGCACGAACAGGTGCCACCCGCGATGATCCTGGTCACCGTCGTGGTGGTGGCGTGCGTGGCGGGCGCGCGACGCTTCTCGCGGAGCGCACCGGCGCGCCCGGGCGTGTGAGCAGTCTTCCGCCGCTGTTCGCGCCGTGCCGGCTTTCAGGCGCACGCGGCCTGGCGAGCGGGTCGAATCGGTGCATGCGCAGAACCTGGCTGACACTGGCTGACGGGTCCGGCGAATTTTGACTCGCTTCTAATTCGCACGCACTGCGGGCATAGTGAAACGTATCCCTGACCCACTTGCCACGACGTCAACACGTATGAGCACTACCAGCCACCCAACCACTTCGGTCGACGCCTCACGCTGCGCACCGCTGATCCGCGACGCCACCGAAGCCGATCTGCCCGCGATTCAGACGATCTACGCGCACCACGTACTGACCGGCGTCGCCTCATTCGAGGAAACGCCGCCTTCGGTCGACGATCTGCGCGCGCGGCTTGCATCGGTACGCAGTCATGGGCTGCCGTATATGGTCGCCGAGATCGACGGCGAAGTGGCCGGGTACTGCTATGCAACGCCCTACCGGCCACGCGCCGCGTATCGCAACACCATTGAAGATTCGATCTACGTCAACGACGCGTTTCGCGGGCGAGGTCTCGGGCGCGTATTGCTCCAGGCATTGATCGAACGATGCGAGACCGGGCCGTGGCGTCAGATGGTCGCCGTGATTGCCGACGGCGGCAGTGGCGGCTCGCTGTCGCTGCATACGCAACTGGGATTCGAATTGACCGGCACGCTGAAAGCGGTCGGTTTCAAGCATGGCCGGTGGCTCGATACCACTTTGATGCAGCGTCCGTTGGGCGTGGGTGATTCGACCGTGCCGGACGACGTGGCGTAGGGACTCCGCCGCGTGGATTGCAGCATGACCGGGAAGCCACGTGCACGCGCGCGCACGCATATCGAAGCACGCGCCGCGCGTCATATTCAAATCTCCATTGCTTCGTTTGATTGGCAGGACGTCCGTGCGACGATCCTCGAACGCAGCTGTAATGCGCGAACCAATCGAACGCAACGGAGATTCGCCGGATGGCCCGTCACATCAAAACATCGCTTCACCTCGCCGCTGCCGTGCTGGCCGCGTTCACGACATGGAGCGCACTCGCGCAAGGCGCCGGCAGCGAACCGGCCAAGGTGTTGCGCGTCGGTTATCAGAAATCAGGACTGCTCGCGGTGCTCAAGGCGCAGGGCTCACTCGACGAAAAGCTCAAGCCGCTCGGCTACAGCATCAAGTGGTTCGAATTTCCGGCCGGGCCGCAACTGCTCGAAGCACTGAACGCCAATAGCATCGACTTCGGTTCTACCGGCGCGCCGCCGCCCGTGTTCGCGCAAGCCGGTGGCGTGCGCTTCGTGTATGTCGGCGCGGAACCGGCGGGGCGTCATAGCGAAGCGATCCTGGTCCGAAACGATTCGCCGCTGCATGGCGTGGCCGATCTGAAGGGCAAACGCATCGCACTGCAAAAAGGCTCGAGTTCCAACTATCTGCTGCTCGAAGCGCTGAAGAAGGCGGGCTTGCGTTACGAGGACATCCGCCCGGTGTATCTGCCGCCCGCCGATGCACGCGCTGCTTTCGAAAGCGGCGACGTCGACGCATGGGTGATCTGGGACCCGTACTACGCGTCGGCGCAACAGGCGCTGAAAGCGCGCACGCTGACCGACTATTCGGAGCTCAACAGTCCCTACAACTTCTATGAAGCGACGCGCGACTTCGCCCAGCAGCATCCCGATGTGGTCACCGCGATTCTTGGCCAGCTACGCACCGCCGGACTATGGGTCAACGATCACCCCGTGGAGACCGCCGCGCTGATCGCGCCGAAGGTTGGCCTCGATCAGAAACTGGTCGAAACCTGGGTACGCCGCTATCCATATGGCGCCACCGCCGTCACCGACGAAATCGTGCACTCGCAGCAGATCGTCGCCGATGCGTTCTACGGCGCGCATCTGATTCCGCAGAAAATCACCGTGAAGGACAACGTCTGGCAGAACCGCGAGGCGGCCGCCGCGTTGGCCGCGAAGTGAATCGATAGCGGGCGCCCCGCCGCTCAACGCGCGCGCGGCAGGCGTGTGAACAGTGTCGGGTAGTCGATGACGAGGCCGTCTTCGTCCACCTTCATATCCGCGGTGAAGTTGCGAAAGATGCCTTCGTAGCGGTACTCGCGATCTGGCTCGATACACGAATAGGCCTGCTCGGCACGTGTGACCTGCAAATCCGGTGTCGAAATATACGCGACCGAAATCGGCTGACGCTCACCTTCGGAGAGTTGCAGCCGGCGGATCGGCAGCGTGTTGGTAAAGGGCGTGGCGGCAATGTCGATGTCGATGCATCCTTCGACCGCGCTCAGCACGAGCCCGTGGCCATCGCGCCAATGTCCCACGCCGTCGCCGTGCAACTCCAGTTCGCCTCCGCCGACGATCTTCAGCCATGCGTACGTGGTGCGCCATTGCGTATCGCAGTACACCTTGTAGTGCAGGCCATATGTTTTTCCGTAGCGTTGCCCGACCACCACGCTTTCCGCCCTGAAACCGTCCTCGCGCGCCTCGAACGCCAGATGTTCGAGGCCCTCGCCCTCTTCGGATGCCCAGCGTAGCTCACGCATCAGCCTGTCTCCTTGTCGATTGGCGCGCCACGCGCGCCGGGCTTTTATCCTAACGCGAACTCTTTCGCTTCGCAGGAGCGCCATCCACGTCGCGCCCGTATCGCAAATAGCCACTATCAACGCGGCGCGCACCCGCGATGCGGCCGGTGGACTATGCTCGCGGTTCAACCCAGAAACCCGAAAACTGACCGCGCGCGCGATGATCTTCACGCGCGCATGTCGCGTCTCGTCGTCACGTCGACCTTCCATCATGCACGCCGCCGCAACCGAAGCCCAATCCGCCGCCCTGCGCACGCTGCTGCGCAGTCTCGGCCAGATCGTGCTGCAACCGAACGCCTTCACCGGCGCGTGCCTGCTCGCCGCGTGGCTCCTCTACGATCCGCGGCTCGCCTGCGCGGCGCTGATCGGCGCGATCGCGGCCAATGTCAGCGCGCTCCTCGCCGGCTATCGCGAGGACGAGACCCGCGCCGGTCTGCACGGCTTTAACGGCGCGCTGGCGGGCCTCGCCGCGTTCAGCTATATCGCCGACAACGCAACGGCTGCCGCCGTGGCAGTGCTGGCCGCGACGGCTACGGCGTGGCTGCTGACGCCGTGGTCGCGCTGGCTGCGCTCGCGTGAACTGGGTTTCTTTTCGAGCCCTTGCCTGATCGTCACGTGGCTGTGGCTGCCGCTCCTGACCAGTATCGCTCGACCAGCGAGCGTGGCGGCCACCCATCTGCCCAGCGCGGCGCAACTGGGCAGCGGTCTGCTGGCCGGCTTCGCGCAAACCGGTTTCGCTTCGGGCGCGTGGCCGGGTGTGCTCGTGTTGACCGGCATTGCCGTGTCGTCGTGGCGGCATGCGCTTTGGGGCATCGTAGGCGTGAGTCTCGCCAGTACCGCGCACCTGCTGCTCGGCGCCAGCGCCACCTCCTTCGATGCAGGCCTGTTAGGATTCAACGGTGCGTTGACCGCGATCGCGCTCGCCGATTGCGGCGTCGCGATGACGCTCGGCGGCGTTGCAATGTCGGTCGTTTTGCAAACCGCCGCCACGTATCACGCCTTGCCTGCCATGACGGCGCCTTTTGTCCTCGCGACGTGGAGCATGCAGCGGCTTAGCCGCCGTTTCACGCGCAATGCGGCAGCGCCCGAATCCGCGGAGCGAACGGAAACCGGGCGCCCCGCTATGTCGGCGGCATCGGTAGGGCGTGCGGGTTAGAACAGATCAGCGCGGCCTGGCGCGAGCCGCCACGCAATCTCAGGAGTTCGTCATGTCGTTTACCCATACTCCCGCCGGCCGTGTCGCCGAAGTCGGACCGCTGTCCGCAGCCGAACAGCAGACCCGCATCGATCTGGCCGCGGCCTATCGCCTCGCGGCGCTCAACGGCTGGGACGATCTGATCTATACGCATATCTCAGCAAGCGTCCCCGGCGAACCCGGCCACTTTCTGATCAATCCGTTCGGCCTCGCATTCGATGAAGTCCGCGCGTCGAATCTCGTGAAGATCGATATCGAAGGCAATATCGTCGGTATGAGCGAGTATCCGGTCAACGCGACCGGCTTCGCGATACACGCTGCTGTGCATGTCGCGCGCAGCGACGCTTTTTGCGTGATGCATCTGCACAATACGGCGGGCGTCGCAGTGTCCGCCCAACCGGCCGGCTTGCTGCCGGCTTCGCAACACGCATTGCGTTTTTACGGCCAGCTCGCGTATCACGACTACGAAGGCCTCGCCTTCTCGCCAGCCGAGGCCGAACGGCTGGTCGCGCATCTCGCCGACAAACCGGCCATGCTGTTGCGCAATCATGGCACGCTGAGCGCCGGCCGAACCGTCGCCGAAGCCTATGTGCTGATGGCGACACTGATCAAGGCATGCGAAATCCAGTTGCAGGCGCAGGCATGCGGCACGGAACTCATCGTGCCGAACGACGCGGTTGCGGCGCGCACGGCCGAACAACTGTACGACGGCGGCGCAATTGAAGGCGCGCTGGAATGGCCCGCTTTGCTACGTAAGCTCGATCGGCTCGACCGCAACTATCGCGATTGAATTCAACGCTTAACATTTCTGATGACGGAGTCACGCAATGCCCACGTTTCATATCGAACTCTTCGAAGGCCGCTCGCTGGAACAGAAACGCCAGTTCGTCGAAGCCATCACCAAAGCGACGTGCGAGTCGCTCGGTGTTGAACCGAACTCGGTGGACATCATCCTCACGGATGTAAAACGCGAAAACTGGGCGACGGGTGGGCGTTTGTGGTCCGACTGAACGCGCTGGCAGGATCTATGCCTGCGATGCTGGAAGGAGCGCACCGCCGAAAATGCTGCGCGCGTTGCGCGCGCAGCCTGTCGTTCTCAGCAACGCGTAACTGCAACGCGTCGCTGCGGCGGCGAACTGCAAACCGCCGCTACACTCGCCGATTAGAAGCGGTGAATGATACCCACGCCTGCAGCAAACTGGCTGCGTGACGAGGACGGCTGGCCGTTCTGGCCGTCGCCGATATCGGCAGTTGCGTTGATGATGCTCGTGCCGTTCGTGCCAATCGTGTTGCCGTTCGCACGCTGATAGGCTTCCAGCGCATACAGACCGGTGCGCTTGGAGAGGCTGTAGTACTGCGAGAGATTGAACTGCTGATAGCTAGCCGCGCTCGTAATGCCGTTCGACTCCGTTGCACGCGTATAGCTATAGCCAGCAGCCAGGTCCAGCACCGGCACCGGCTTGAAGTGCAGCACTGCGCCGCCGGTGTTGAACGTTGCCTGGTTGCGGAACTTCGAGTTCACACCCGGGATATATTGCACGTTCGAGTACGAAACGGACACGTCCCATTGCGCGTTGAACGTATAGCCACCGGTCACTGCAACACGCTGTTGTGCCTGGTTGGTTTGATAGCCGTTGTTGATGCCCGACACACCAGCCTGCGCGCCCGCATTCGACGTCGTGGAGTCCGGACCCCATGCGCCGCCGCCAGGCGTCGAGTTGTTGATGCGCTGGAAGCCCGCAGCGATACCAAACGGACCGTTGAGGTACTGCACCGCCGCGCTCCACGTCGAACCCGCGTTCGTGCTGCCCGCCACGCCGCCCAGCGAATACGATCCGCTCACGGTCAGGCCGTACATGCTCGGCGAGGTGTACACCAGCGAGTTATTCGCACGGTACAGCGTATCGAGCGAGTCGATATCGCCCGGGTGCGCACCGTAGGCGCCAGTCAGCCAGTTGGTCGGGCTATACGGCGCCAGCAGCGTGTAGTACGAGGTGTACTGGCGGCCTGCCGTGAACGTACCGTACGAGGCATTGGTCACGCCGACATAAGCCTGGCGGTTGAACGCGAGGCCCGTGACCGACTGCGCGCCGGTGGCGCTGTTAAAGCCTTCTTCCAACTGGAAGATCGCCTTCGTGCCGCCACCCAGATCTTCGCCACCCTTCAGGCCGAAGCGGCTGCCCGCCCAGATGCCGTTGACCATCTTGACGACCGAGCGGCCGCCGGACGTCGAACCCAACGACGTCTGGCTGCTCTGATAACCAATCCCCGTGTCCACAATCCCGTACAGCGTCACGCTGCTTTGGGCGTGTGCGCCGAGGGCGACCAGCCCAAGGGCCGAGGTTGCTAGTGCCTTTTTCATTTCTGCTCCTCTTAAAAAACTCGTTTTCTAATTCTTTCTAACCACGCGTTTAGAACACCGGGTGTCCATTGATCAGACTTGGCAGCCACGTCGAGAACATCGGCACGTAGGTCACGATGTTAATCGCACTGAAGATCGCTAGATAGTACGGCCAAGCAACTTTGGTAGTTTCACCGATTGACACATTACCAATCGCACAACCAATAAATTGCACCGAACCGATCGGCGGATGCACCAGACCTAGCGCACAGTTCAACAAAATCATGATGCCGAACTGCACCGGGCCCACGCCGCTGTGCATCGCCATCGGCAGGAACAGGGGCGTGGTGATCAGGATGTGCGCCGCCATATCCACGAACGTGCCGAGGAAAATCTGAATGATGTTGATATACAAAAGCATCAACCAGGGGATCGTCGTGGCGCCGTCGAGCAGGCGCTCGATCGCGTCGGGAATCTCCAGATACGCCATCTGATAGCGCAGCATGTTCGACACGCCGATCAGCAGCAGCACCACCCCGGTGGTTTTAGCCGCTTTGGAGAGTGCCACGAACAGCTTCTTCATTGTCATCGTGCGATACACGATGATGGTCAGCACCAGCGAGTACGCCACGGCAATGGCAGCCGCCTCGGTCGCCGTCGCAATGCCTTTGGCCACGCACACCAGGATAATCGCAATCACCATCAGCCCCGGCAACGCGCCGAGGAACGTGCGACCCACCGCGAACCAGCCGGGAAAGCGCTGCAGTTCGGTCGAGCCATCCGGACGGCGCGGATAGCCGTACTTGACCGCTTGCCAGTAGGCGGCGATGAGGACGAAACCCATCACCCACAGAACCGGCAGCAGACCGGAGAACAGCAGATCGCCGATCGACACGCCGCTCATCTGATGGCCGTTCAACGTGCCCGTAATACCCTGCGCAGCGAACGCATAGATGATCATGTTCGTCGACGTCGGCATCAGCGCGCCGGCCAGCGACGAGTGCGTGGTGACGTTGACTGCATAAGCCGCGCTATAACCTTCGCGCTTCATCAGCGGAATGACCACGCCGCCCATCGCGGAGGTGTCCGCCGTAGGCGAACCAGACACGCCGCCGAACAGCGTGCAGGCGACCACGTTGGCCATGCCGAGGCCGCCGCGGAAATGCCCCACCGTGGCCTGCGCGAAACGCAGAATGCGGTCAGCGATGCCGCCGTGCAGCATCAACTCACCGGAGAAGATAAAGAACGGAACCGCCAGAAACGAAAACGCGTTCATGCCCGAGATCATCGACTGCATCGCGGTCGCCGCCGGCAGACCTTCGTACAGATAAGTCAGGACACACGACAATCCCAACGCGAACGAAACCGGGACCCCGAGGACGAGGAAAACGATAAAACTAATAGCGAGGATGGAAAGTTCCATGATTGTTCTATTTGTGTTTCGGTGCGAAGAGCGCCAGCAGGTGCTCGAACGAGAACAGTGCAATGCAGGCGCTGGCAACGACCGGAATGCAGTAGCGCAGGGCTTCGGGCAAGCCCAGAATCGGAATCCGGTCGTCTATCGTGGTCTCCGCCATTTGCAGACAGCCGAAAAAAATCGCCACGGACAAAACGATCAGGCAAATATGCTGGAACGCCGTCGCGATGAGTTGACCTTTCGGCGACAGTTTCTTGACCAGCGAATCGAGTCCGATATGGCCGCCTTCGCGAACCTTGAGCGCGGCGCCGAACATGGCGATCACGATCACCAGCAAGAGGGCGATGGGTTCGACGAAATCAGGTGCGTCGCTAAAGACATAACGCATCACGACGCTGTAGATGACCAGCAGGCACAGCGCGGCCAGACTCACCGACGCGACGACAACCAGCACGCGAAAGAGAAAATCATTTGGGCGCTTCATGAATCTCATTGACCCCATCCTTGCAACAACCGACTTATCTTTAATCTTCAGGAATCCTGCTGACCATCACCAGCTCAGGAAACCGGGGCGGGCAAAAGCCCAGCAGTTTGGCCTGCTGGGCTTTTTTACCTCTGCCGAAACCGCGAACCTTACTTGACTGCCTGGATTTCGTCGACGAGCTGTTTCATTTGCGGAGTCTTTTCGTACTTCGCCCAGACCGGCTGCATGGCCTTGACGAAAGCAGCACGATCGATCTGCGACGAGGCGACGATCGATGCGCCGCCCTTGGTGACCGTCTTGCTTGCGTCGGCTTCGCGCGCGGTCCACAGCTTCTGGTAGTAAGGCACCGAGTCAGCCGCTGCCTTCTTGATGATCTCCTGCTCCTGCGGCGACAACGTATCCCAGACCTTCTTGGAGAACACCAGCACTTCCGGCGTCATCGAATGCTGGGTTTCGGAATAGACCGGCGCGACTTCGAAGTGCTTGGTCTCTTCGTACGACGGCAGGTTGTTTTCCGCTGCGTCGACCAGACCCGTCTTCAGGCCCGTATAGACTTCGGCGAACGGCATCGGGGTCGGCGTGCCGCCCATTGCCTTGATCTCGTCAACCATCAGGTCGGAAGGCTGCACGCGCACCTTGAGGCCCTTCATGTCGGCCGGCGAGTGAATCGGCTTCTTCGTGTAGATCGAACGCGCGCCGCTCTCATAGAACGTCAGCGCGATCATGCCCTTCGCCTTGAAGGCGTCGAGAATCTTCTGGCCTTCCGGGCCGTACATCACCTTGCGGAAATGGTCGATGTCACGGAACAGGAACGGCAGCGACGGAATCATCGATTCCGGAACGATTTCGTTGAACGCAGCACCGTTGGCGCGAGCCATGTCCAGTGCGCCGATGCGCACCTGATCGATCGTGTCGTTTTCGGAACCCAGCGCGCTGTTGCCGAAGACCTTCACGGTGTCCTTGCCAGCCGTTGCCTTGCTGATCTCTTCACCCATGTATTTCACGGCCATATTGGTCGGATAGGCGTCGCCATGCACGTCCGACACGCGGAACACACGCGCCTGTGCCGAGCCGGCGCCGAGTGCCAGCACGGCGGCCGCAATAATCATCGAAACCTGGGAAGAGGCGAACTTCTTTTTCATCGTGACATTCCTTGAAAATTAGACCATCCAATCGATTGCGGATGTTGCGACACGGTTTTAATGCGGGTATTACTGCGGGCTTTAATCCGTTCCCCGGCGTCGGAAATGTTCCACGCCTGTTTTCCCAGCCATGCAAGTGCCATCGTTTCCGAGGCAATCGCCGGCTGCGCTGACCTGTTCGACATCCCCGGAACAGACACTCAGCACTCCTCTTTGAAAACCTGACTTCCCTCACTCGACTGCATCCGCAGGACACCCCAGCAGGCGTTGCTCATGTACATGGAGCGCGCCCTATTCACCCTGCAGTCCCGAAACACCTAGAAAGCAAACTGTTTGCGCTCGTACGTTGTACGACGACATATGAAGTCTATAAAACGGTCTTTGCGTTGTACAGCCGGTATTTACCCGCACAGATACGCGGCGCACATGCTGATAGACGCTCTGTGTGCGGCCTCGCTATACACCACATGGGAAAGGGACTTGAGGGGAAAGGAACGAAGCGTCGCAGCCCTGTTTGACGTAGGGTCAATTGCGGTCAGCATGTGGTCTTAATGAGACAGTGTTGTACGACGAGTGACGATCGATTTGCAAGGCCGCAAGGACACTGAAGGCCACGCGGCTCGCTCAGACACTCGTCACTTCACAGTTCGCCTGCGTAGTCAGGCTCAGGCAGGCCGCTTACGCCTGGGCGCAGCGCGAACAGATGGCCGTCGTGTTCGCTGGCGTCCGCCGCGGGACGGATCGACGTCACGAACAACGTATCCAGATCCCGGCCGCCGAACGCGCACATCGACGGCTTGGTGGCCGGCACGGCAATCTGGCGGTCGAGCTTGCCTTGCGGCGTGAAGCGCAACAGCAGGCCGGCGTCGTTCGCGCAGATCCAGTAGCAGCCGTCGGCATCCACCGCGGCGCCATCCGGACGGCCGGCGTAGTCATGCAGATCCGCGAACACACGGCGGTTGCGCGGCTCGCCCGTGTTTGTATCGAAGTCGAACGCCCAGATCAGCCGGCGTGAAGGATGGGAATCGGACAGGTACATCGTCGCGCCATCCGGTGACCAGCCAAGACCGTTCTGGGTAATCAGCGCGTCGACCACCGGCGCCGACAGCACGCCGCTGGCGTCGAATCGATAGAGCACGCCGGCAGGATTCGCGGCCGCCATGTCCTGCACCATCGTGCCGGACCAGAAGCGCCCCTGGCGATCACAGCGGCCGTCGTTAAAACGCATGTCGGAAAATGGAAAGACCGGCGCGGCGAGCTTCCTGCCGCTCACCTTCACCGGCTCGCCGCCCGCTGCACCTTCAATCAGCGTGACCGCAAAAAGGCCCGTTTCGCAGCCGGCCAGCACCGTACCGCGATGGTCGAACGCAATACACGCGACCTTTTCCGGCAGCATCCACTCCGAGCGCTCGCCCGAGTCGACACGCAAGCGCACGATTTTTTGCGCCGGGATATCCACCCAGTACAAGGCCTGTTCCGCCGCACGCCAGACCGGACTTTCGCCGACCAGCGCAGGCGCCTGCCCCGCTGCCTCGACCCGCTCGACGTTGACCAGCGCGCTCATCGCTTCGGCTCCATCGGACCGGCCAGCACGAATGGGCCGCCCTGAAACTGCTGGGTCGGGTCGTCGAAGTTCGTATCGGGTGCGCCAACCGGAAAGAGGTGCTCGAACTCAGCCGAACTATCCTGCGGACGGAAGCCGAGAAACGCCGCCTTCGTGTTGTCCACCCACTTGATGCGGTTATCCGAGACGCCATAGGCGATCGTATGCCCCACGCGGTTGGTGAACAGCGAGCAGCGCACCAGTTCGATGAAGTCGCGAAAACTGAGGTACGTCACGAGCATGCGCGGATTTCTCGGTTGCTCGAACGACGAACCGATCCGCAGACACACCGTCTCCAGCCCGAAGCGGTCGAAGTAATAGCGCGACAGCGATTCGCCGAAACACTTCGTCACGCCATACAGGCTGTCCGGACGCAGCGGCGCGTCGACATCCACCACCGACGTCACCGGATGAAAACCCACCGCGTGATTCGAGCTGGCGTAGACAATGCGCTTCACGCCCTGCTTCTGCGCCGCGGAATAGAGGTTGTACAGGCCGCGGATATTCGCTTCGAGCAGATCCTCGAACGGCGCCTCGACGGAAATGCCGCCGAGATGCACCACCGCGTCGACGCCTTCAAGCAGCGTGTGCACGGCGGCTTCATCCGCGAGGTCGACGATCGAGGCTTCCTCATGTGCGGCCACTTCGCCGAGCGGCGCAATATCGGTCACCCGCACGATGTCGGCCCACGCGCCTAGCGCGTTGCGCGCCTGGCGGCCCAGATTGCCGGCGGCGCCGGTGAGCAGAAGGCGGCGGAAGGGTTTTTGCGTGGCGGGGCGTTCGGAGTTTGAGTCGGTCATGGTTCTATCTGTTGCGTCGTTATTCTTGCCGGCCGCCAATGTTCTTGCGCAGCCGGCGTGTTGCATTCTCGTGCTGCCTCAGGTGGCCAATTTGCATAGCCAATCCGGCCAGTCGTGGCCAGTCACCAATCAGGTCACCGGCGCCGGATTGAACAGCACCAATGCGTTGTGCAGTTTGAGCTTTTCGGCGCAAGTCTGCTTGCGCCCGCTGGCTACGTCGAGCATCAGGCGGAACAATTCCCAGCCCACATCTTCAATGCTCGCCTCGCCGGTGGCGATGGTGCCGGCGTTGATATCCATCAGATCGTGCCAGCGGCGCGCGAGATCGGAGCGCGTCGCCACCTTGATGACCGGCACTTCGGCGAGGCTGTACGGCGTGCCGCGGCCGGTGGTGAACACGTGCAGGTTGATACCCGCAGCGAGTTGCAGCGTGCCGCAGATGAAGTCGCTCGCCGGCGTTGCAGCGTAGATCAAACCCTTCTGCCGGACCTTCTCACCTGGCGAGAGCACGCCGGAAATGGCCGAGTTGCCGGACTTGATGATCGAACCCATCGCCTTTTCGACGATGTTCGACAAGCCGCCTTTCTTGTTGCCGGGCGTGGTGTTCGCGCTGCGGTCGGCGCCGCCGCGCTTCAGATAATCGTCGTACCACTGCATTTCGCGGATGATCGCCGCTGCCACGTCCGCATTCGCCGCGCGTGCCGTCAGTTGATCGACGCCGTCGCGCACTTCGGTGACTTCCGAGAACATGACCGTCGCGCCCGCGCGCACCAGCAGATCGGTGGCGAAGCCCACGGCGGGATTCGCGGTCAGGCCGGAGAAGGCGTCGCTGCCCCCGCATTGCACGCCGATCACCAGATCGGCGGCCGGGCAGGTTTCGCGACGGCGATTGTTCAGCCGCTTCAGATGACCTTCGGCCGTGCGCATGATCGACTCGATCATCGACTGGAAGCCGACGTGCGCATCATCCTGCAGCACGACCACGTCACCATTCAGCTCGCCCTCGATATCGCCAATATCGGCAACCTCAGCGACATTCGCCGCCGCCGCGATCGGAATCGTGCCCGGCGGCATCAGCCGTTCAGGCTGCAGCTTCTCGCAGCCGAGGCTGACCATCATGACCTCGCCGCCGAAATTCGGGTTCAGGCTGATATTGCGCACCGTGCGGATCGGCACCATGGCGTCCGGCGCGTCGATCGCGACGCCGCAACCGTAGGTATGGCCGAGGCCCACTACGTCATCGACATTGGGATAGCGCGGCAACAACTCGGCCTTGATGCGGGTAACCGCATGCTGAACCACGTCGGCCACGCATTGCACCGTGGTGGTGATCGCCAGAATGTTGCGCGAACCGACCGAGCCGTCCGCGTTGCGATACCCCTCGAACGTGAAGCCTTCGAGCGGCGGCATCTCCGGCGCCTTGATGGTGGCGATCGGCAGATCTTCCAGCCCGGGCGGGCTCGGCATGCGGATCACGTGCTCGTTGATCCAGCTTCCCTTCGGCAGCGACTTGAGCGCATAGCCGATCACCACGTTATAGCGGATGACCTCGTCGCCTTCCGCGAGATCGGCGAGCGCCACCTTGTGCCCTTGCGGCACACGCTCGCGCAGCGCGAGACCATCGGGAAATACCGCGCCCTCACCCAGACCGCCGTCATTGACGACGATTGCGACGTTGTCGTTGGGGTGAACGCGAATATAGAGCGGGGACAGTTCCATTGCATCGATCCTTATGGCGTTTTCACGCCTGCTACGCCGATAATTCATATGTCATCCTACAACATAGCCAGCGGCGCAGACGTTCCGTATTTACCCTGGTCGTCGATTATGCCGTGAAAACAGTGTTGAAGTCGCCAATTTCTTGTTGTACGATGACGTATAAGAATTGTCTATTCCCATAACTCGACGCCTGGATACTACTCATCATGACGACACCGCAGGAACTGAAGCAGATCGTTTCGGAAGGCCTTTTGTCTTTCCCCGTCACCGACTTCGACGAACAAGGCGACTTCCGCGCCGATACGTATGCTGAGCGCCTTGAATGGCTTGCTCCGTACGGCGCCTCGGCGCTGTTCGTCGCCGGCGGCACGGGTGAGTTCTTTTCCTTGACGCACAACGACTATTCGAACGTCGTGCGCACGGCAACGGAAGTCTGCAAGGGCAAGGTGCCGATCCTCGCCGGCGCGGGCGGCCCGACCCGCGTGGCGATCGCTTACGCTCAGGAAGCGCGCCGCCATGGTGCGAACGGCATTCTGCTGATGCCGCACTACCTGACCGAAGCCTGCCAGGAAGGCATCGCCGCGCACGCTGAAGAGGTCTGCAAGTCCGTGCCGGACATGGGCGTGATCATCTATAACCGCGCCAATTCGAAACTGAACGCCGACATGCTCGAAGGTCTGGCCGAGCGCTGCCCGAACCTGATCGGCTTCAAGGACGGCGTGGGCGAGATCGAGAACATGGTGTCGATCCGCCGCCGTCTGGGCGAGCGCTTCTCCTACCTCGGCGGCCTGCCGACCGCGGAAGTCTACGCGGCCGCATACAAGGCGCTGGGCGTGCCGGTGTACTCGTCGGCGGTGTTCAACTTCATTCCGAAGACGGCCATGGACTTCTACCGCGCGATTGCCGCGGACGACCACGCCACCGTCGGCAAGCTGATCGACGAATTCTTCCTGCCGTATCTGGCGATCCGCAATCGCCGTCAGGGCTACGCGGTCAGCATCGTGAAGGCCGGCGCGAAGCTCGTCGGCCATAGCGCCGGTCCGGTGCGCGCGCCGCTGACCGATCTGACCGAAGAAGAAATGGCTCAGCTCGACGTGCTGATCAAAAAGCTCGGCGCACAGTAAACGCCCTGCGGCCGTGCGAGTCTGGCCGCGCAGATGGCCTCGCACATAGCGCCCGGCACGGCAACGTCGCCGGGCGTTTTTTCACCGTATGAATCCGCCACGCGGGCACATTCCGGCACGCCCCTTACGGCAAACGCCGGTCGAGCGGAAAGCCGCCGCAGCCGATAGCGACATAAGCCTGGGAGCCCCTCCCTCGCGAAATCAGGAATTCAGGAGACGATCATGGAAGTGAGCCACACGGCGAGCCCCGCCGACATCGTGAAGCGCACGAGGGTCCGCTACACGATTCTGTTGCTGATCTTTCTCATCACGACATTCAACTACGCGGACCGCGCCACGCTCTCGGTCACCGGCACCGCGATGCGCGCCGAATTCGGCTTCGACGCGATCAGGATGGGCTACATCTTCTCCGCGTTCAGCTGGGCCTACGTGCTGTCGCAATTGCCCGCCGGCTGGCTGCTCGACCGGTTCGGCGCGCGGCGCGTGTACGCGGCAAGCATCTTCCTGTGGTCGCTCTTCACGCTGCTGCAAAGCTCGATCGGTTTGCTGGGGAGCGCGGCCGCCGCCGTCACCGCGCTATTCGTGCTGCGCTTTGCGATGGGCGCGGCGGAATCACCGGCGTTTCCTGCCAATGCGAAGGTAGTTGCCAGCTGGTTCCCGACGACCGAACGCGGCACGGCATCCGCCATTTTCAATTCGGCGCAGTATTTCGCGGCGGTCGTTTTCACGCCGCTCATGGCGTGGCTGACCCACGCGTTCGGCTGGCATGAGGTCTATCTCGTGATGGGCGTGGCCGGGCTCCTGCTCGCCCTGACGTGGCTCAAGGTGATGAAAAATCCCGCCGACCACCCACGGGTTTCACGCGCCGAACTCGACTACATCGAACAGGGTGGCGGCGTGGTGAATGGCCATACGCGCGCGCAGCCCGTTGACATCGCGCGGACCGGCGGCTGGTCTCTGGTGCGCCAACTGCTCAGCAACCGGATGCTGCTAGGCGTCTATCTGGCTCAGTACTGCATCAACGTGCTGACCTACTTCTTCCTGACCTGGTTTCCGATCTACCTCGTGCAGGCGCGCGGCATGACGATCCTGCAAGCGGGTCTGGTCGCATCGCTGCCGGCGATCTGCGGCTTCTCCGGCGGCGTGCTCGGCGGCATTCTCTCTGACACGCTGATCCGGCGCGGCCATTCGCTCACCGTCGCGCGCAAGGCGCCGATCGTTGGCGGCATGCTGCTGTCGGTCAGCATCATCGGCTGCAATTATGTGACGACCGACTGGCTGGTGGTCGCGCTCATGTCGCTCGCGTTCTTCGGCAAAGGGATTGGAGCGCTCGGCTGGGCCGTTGTCGCGGATACCTCGCCTAAAGAGGCGCTCGGTCTGTCCGGATCCATCTTCAATATGTTCGGCAATGTGGCGGGCATCGTGACGCCCATCGTGATCGGCTATCTGGTCGCGAAAACCGGCTCGTTCAACGGCGCGCTGGTTTTCGTCGGCCTGAATGCCTTGCTCACGGTATTCAGTTACCTCGTCATCGTCAAAGACATCAAACGGGTCGAGCTGCGCCGCTCATGAAGCACGCCATGCCGTGGAGTTATCGTACTTCCCGTTGCGCGCCGAAAAACCACGAAAAGTGACCCGTTTCGCAGCGAAAATTACAGTGTAAACGCCAAGTCTGGCGTTTATGCCGCGAATGGTTATGCACTTGTATAATCAGTCATCAGACGACGGTATAATGAAACGCAGGAAGTATCTGCAACTAATTGATTTGAGGGGCGTTTTCGATGGCTACACCACTGGCTTCCGCAGCTCCGCCACGCCGCGCTCGTAATCTGGCCGAGTTCGTCGTCAGCTACGTCACCGAGCAGATCGCATCCAATGCGTTAAAGCCCGGCGACAAACTGCCGACCGAATCACAGCTCATGGTCACGCTGAGTGTCAGCCGCACGGTGATCCGCGAAGCCATTTCGCGCCTGCAGGCGGGCAAAGTCATCGAGACGCGCCACGGCATCGGCAGCTTCGTGCTCGAGCCACAGCGCGAGAAACTGGGCATCGACATGGTGCCCGCCACCACGCTGCGCGACGTGCTGTCGATCCTGGAGTTGCGCATCAGCCTCGAAACGGAATGCGCCGGTCTGGCAGCTCAACGCGCCAAGCCGGACGACCTCGCGCGCATGCGCACCGCGCTCGACGCGATCGAGGCAACCCGCCACAACGGTCTGGACAGCGTCGACGCCGACCTCCAGTTCCACATCTCCGTGGCGCGCGCAACGGGCAACCGGTATTTCGTCGACATCCTCACGCAAATGGGCAGCGCGTTGATTCCGCGCAACCGGCTCGACTCGGCGGGAATCGCCCATGCCGAACCGGACGCCTACCTGTCGCTCGTCAATCTCGAACACGAAAGCATTCTCGAAGCGATCACGCGGCATGATGCGGACGGCGCGCGCGCGGCCATGCGCATGCACCTGTCCAATAGCCGGGAGCGGCTCAGGCGCGCCAACGAAACCGCTGACGCTAACGGCTGAACCGGTACGCGTTGACGCAAGAAAAATGGCCGGGAATTCCCGGCCATTTTTTTGGCTCACGCGCGGCACACGTGCCGCGCGCTTAGCACTTAGCTGCGCGTGATCTCGCCATCGCGACGACGCCACAGGTCCAGCGGATTGCTGTCGGCCAGCGACTCAGGCAGCAGATCGGCCGGGAAATCCTGGTAGCAGACCGGGCGCAGGAAGCGCTCGATCGACGTGGTTCCCACCGAGGTCGCCCGGCTATCGGACGTCGCCGGGAACGGGCCGCCGTGCACCATCGCGTGCGACACCTCGACACCCGTCGGGAACCCGTTGACCAGAATCCGCCCGACCTTGCGTTCGAGGATCGGCGCCAGCGTTTTCGCGGCCGACAGATCGGCGCTGTCCATCTGCACCGTGGCGGTCAATTGACCCTCAACGTGCTCGGCCACCGCGAGCATCTCCTGCTCGTCCTTGCAACGCACGATGGTCGACACCGGGCCGAACACCTCGTTCTCGAGCGCCGGCGTGGCCAGGAAGGTGGCGGCGTCGGTCACGAACAACGCCGCGCGCGCCTGCGTCGGGCCGGTCGCCTCAGCACCGCGCGCCACGGTCTCGACGCCCTTGGTGGCGGCCAGCTTGCACTCGCCGTCGCCATATGCCGCGTGGATGCCGGCGGTGAGCATGGTCTGGGCCGGCTTGGCGGTCAGCGCTTCGGACGCCGTTGCCACGAACTGCTTCAGGGCGTCGCTGTCGACGGCAATGGCGAGCCCCGGGTTGGTACAGAACTGCCCCGCGCCGAGCACCAGCGAATCGACGAAGCCGCGCGCAATGCTGTCGCCACGCTGCGAGAGCGCGTTTGACAGGAGAAACACCGGGTTGATGCTGCTCATCTCGGCGAAGACCGGGATCGGCTCGGCACGGGCGGCCGCGATCCGCATCAGCGCAAGGCCGCCTGCCCGCGAGCCGGTGAAACCAACCGCCTTGATCGCCGGATGCGCAACCAGCGCTTCCCCGACTGCATTGCCCGCGCCGAGGACCAGCGAAAACACGCCCTCGGGCAGATCCATTTCCTGCGCGACACGCTGAATCACCCGGCCGACCATCTCCGATGTGCCAAGGTGGGCGCCGTGAGCCTTGACCACCACCGGGCAACCCGCCGCGAGCGCCGCAGCCGTGTCACCGCCTGCCACCGAAAATGCGAGCGGGAAGTTGCTGGCACCGAACACTGCCACCGGGCCCAGCGGAATCTTTCGCATGCGCAGATCGGAGCGCGGCAGCGGCTTGCGCTCCGGCAACGGCGAATCCAACGTGGCGGCGAGCCATTGCCCCGCTCTGACGACTTGCGCGAACAGCTTGAGCTGCCCCGTCGTGCGACCGCGTTCGCCTTCGAGGCGCGCCTTCGGCAGGCCGGATTCTTCGTGCGCGCGTTGAATCAGCGCGTCACCCAGCGCCGTGATGCCGTCGGCGATACGCTCGAGAAACTCGGCGCGCACCGTGAGCGGCAGTTGGCGGTACGGGTCGAACGCCTTCTGCGCAAGCTCGCACGCCAGTCCGACATGCGCGGCCGTGCCGCCGCCGAAAACAGGCTCCGCGATGTCAGCTCCCGTGGCAGGATTGAACGCACGCAATGATTGTTCTTCGCCGCGCACCGCGTTGCGACCAATCAGCATTTCGCCGGTAATAGACATTTCGCTTTCTTTCCTTGGATAACCGTCTTTGATATCGGTCATCCTATAACATTAGGGGTGCCCCATGCAACCGGCCTGGCCCGTCCTGAGGAAAATTCGGGTTTACGTGGCAGTTACAACGGACCGGGCCAGTGCTAATCTGCAAATAGACGTACGACGACCTATAACATGCGAATCAGCAAACGTCGGAGCTTGCCCGATCAATCGCAGTTTGAGGATACCCCTATGCCAGCTGCCACGCCGTACCAGCCCTTACCCAATAGCTTTCGCCGCGCGGTATGCGGCGGCGAAACCCTGATCGGCTGCTGGGCCTCGCTCGCCAGTCCGATCGTCACGGAATTGCTCGGCATCGTCGGTTTCGACTGGATGCTGCTGGACGCCGAACACGCGCCTAACGACGTGCTCACGCTGATTCCCCAGCTGATGGCGCTGAAAGACAGCCCGAGCGCGCCGGTCGTGCGGCCGCCGGCCAATGACAGCGTATTCATCAAACGGCTGCTCGATAGCGGCTTCTCGAACTTTCTGGTGCCGTTTGTCGAGAGCGCCGACGACGCAGCGCGCGCCGTCGCGGCGACCCGCTATCCGCCGCAGGGAATTCGCGGCGTGTCGGTGAGTCATCGGGGCAATCGCTACTCGACCGTGCCCGACTACTTCGAGATCGCCAACGACAACGTCTGCGTCATCGTGCAGATTGAAAGCCGCAAAGGCGTCGACGCGATCGACGAGATTCTCGCCGTCGAGGGCATCGATGGCGTCTTCGTCGGACCGTCCGACCTTGCGGCGGCCTACGGCCATCTCGGCAATGCGGCCCATCCCGAGGTGCAGGAGGCCATTGCGCGTGTCTTCGAACGCGCGCAGGCCGCCGGCAAGCCGAGCGGCATCCTGGCGCCGGTTCAGGCCGACGCGGAGCGCTATATCTCGATGGGCTGCCGCGTCGTCGCGGTGTGCGCGGATATGGGGCTTCTGAAAGGCGCCGCGCAGGCGGTTCAAAAACACTTCATGCAGAAATAAGCGGGCCGGAATTACGCGCGTTCGCTATGACATCTCCGGAGAATTCCATGCAAAAGGCAGGTTTTATTGGACTCGGCATCATGGGCAAGCCCATGGCCGCCAACCTTCTCAAGAACGGCGTGGCACTCGCCGCTTTCACGCGCAGCGGTCTGCCTGACGATCTCAGGCAAGCCGGCGCGCTCGCGTGCGACAGCCCGGCAGCCGTTGCCGGCCAGGCTGATGTGATCTTCATCATGGTGCCGGACACCCCGGACGTGGAGCGCGTTCTGTTCGGCGAACAGGGGCTTGCCGAGGCGTTGCGCCCGGGCCAGACCGTCGTCGACATGAGCTCGATTTCGCCGATGGCCACCCGCGAGTTCGCGGCGCGCGTGCGTGAACGCGGCGCCGACTATCTGGACGCACCGGTTTCCGGCGGTGAAGTCGGCGCCAAAGCCGGTTCGCTGACCATCATGGTCGGCGGCGCAACCGCGACCTTCGACAACGTCAAGCCGCTGTTCGATATGATGGGCAAGAATGTCACGCTGATCGGCGACGTAGGCGCCGGGCAGGTTTGCAAGGTGGCCAATCAGGTGATCGTCGCGGCGACCATCGAGGCAGTCGGCGAGGCGCTGCTGCTCGCGTCGAAAGCCGGCGTGGATCCGGCGCGCGTGCGCGAAGCGCTGATGGGCGGCTTTGCCTCTTCCCGCATTCTTGAAGTGCACGGCGAACGCATGACCAAGCGCACTTTCGACCCGGGCTTCCGGATCGAGCTGCACCAGAAGGATCTGAACCTCGCGTTGTCGACCGCGCAAGCGCTCGGTGTTTCCTTGCCCAATACGGCTACCTGTCAGGCGCTTTTCAATGCCTGCGTGGCGCACGGCGGCAAAGCATGGGACCACTCCGCGATGGTGCGCGCGCTCGAAATACTCGCCAACCACGAAATCGGCCAGCAGCCCGCTTAAGTCGAACACCTTTCAATGCGCCGTTCCACCTGCTCTATGCGGATAGAGAAGATGGAGCGGCGCATTCGCGCGTTCGCGGCCTGAGCGAGCCTGAGCTAGCAAGTCTCACCGGCAACAGCTTCAGACTCACTCGCATCTTTTTATTACAAATATTAAGGATGACTTACAGAATGGGAGGCTGTTTCGATATCCACCGCCGGTTCAGGCAACGGATTGACGAACCGCTTCCCATCGAGTTCTTACGATCACTCACAACGCCCAAAGGGCAAGGAGACATCCGTGGCAACCCAGGATAAAAATAGCGGTAGGCAGGCAACGTCGAGAAACCGCGGTCAGGACGAACCGAATTCACCGAAACGCAGAGCGTTTATCATGCTTGCAGGAACCACCGCGGGCGCCACCCTGCTAGGGACCCTGCCCGGATGCAGCGGTAGCAGCGACTCTTTAAGCGCCTCGTCGACGGGAGCCGTCGCGGCCGCGGACCCGATCTGGGGACCGACCGGCCAGGCAACGGCGATCATCAACAAGCTCGCCGGCATCACGGCTTCGACGTTCCCGGCCGTTGATTTTCAGGTGACGAGCTACGGCGCACGGACGCTGCCGGCGTCCGCCTTGATCCAGGCAAACGCGTGGCCCGGTGGCCCGATTTCATGGGTGACGGGCGCGCAGGCTGCGACGTCGCCGCAAAGCCCCGGCTCGAACGTGATGGTGCCGTGGGATATGACGGACACGGCGTATGATTCGTGCTCCGCATTCAATGCCGCGATTCA
Source organism: Paraburkholderia fungorum (assembly GCF_046027215.1). Taxonomy (GTDB): domain Bacteria; phylum Pseudomonadota; class Gammaproteobacteria; order Burkholderiales; family Burkholderiaceae; genus Paraburkholderia; species Paraburkholderia fungorum_D. The sequence goes on from NZ_JAQQEN010000002.1 coordinate 1,650,865, forward strand.
GGCGGCGCACGCAACGGGCGGCGGCCGCGTGGTGGTGCCTGCCGGCAATTGGTATTGTGGCGGCCCGATCGCACTCCTGAGCAATGTGAATTTCCATCTGAGCTCCGGCTGCACGATCTATTTCAGCCCGAACCCTGCTGACTATGCGAAAAATGGTCCGTACCCGACGGCGAACGGCAATCTGTACTGGTCGCGCTGGCAGGCGAACGACTGTCTGAACTTCGGCGCACCGATCTATGCGTACCAGCAGAACAACATCGCGTTGACCGCCGACGACAACACTTGCGTGCTGAACGGTCAGGCGATGACGCCGATGCAGTTGAGCACCAAGCCGCCGACGTCGTGCTGGTGGACCTTCAAGGGCACGAGCAACGCGTACGGTTACGTGAAACCGGCTTCGGGAGGAGCGCCGGTTTCGCAAGCCGACGCAAACACGGGCGCCACCGCCTACGCGGCCAACGGCGCCTCCTACCCGGGCAATACCGCCCTGACGAGTCTGCCCGCTAGCCAGGTCACGAATCCGCAGGCCAACATGTCGTTCAGGAATCAGGACGGCACCACGGCGACGCTGATGCAATTGCTCACGGTTTCAGGCTGGAATCAGGATCAGAACTATCTGCCCGCGCTATCGGAACTCGGCGTGCCGGTCCTGCAGCGCGTTTTCGGCATGGGCCACTTTCTGCGGCCGTGCATGATCGAGTTCATCGGCTGCACCAATGTGCTGCTGCAGAACTACCACACGCAGAACACGCCGTTCTGGCAACACCACCCAACCGATTGCACGAACGTAGTGATCGACGGCGTGTTTGCGGACAGCATCGGTCCGAACAACGACGGCTTCGACCCGGATGCGTGTAATTACGTGCTGGTGCAGAACGTTCAGTTCAATACCGGCGACGACTGCATCGCAATCAAGTCCGGCAAGTGCCTCGACACGCAGTACGGCCCCATGCAGAACATCGTGGTGCAGAACTGCACGATGCAAAGCGGCCACGGCGGCCTCACGATCGGCAGCGAAATGAGTGCGGGCGTGCAAAACGTCTACGCGCGCGATCTGACCATGCAGAACGAGAATTGGGCAGCCAATCCGCTGAATATCGCGCTTCGCTTCAAGACCAACATGAACCGCGGCGGGTTCATCAACAACGTGTGGATCAATGGCGTGACGCTGCCCAACGGCGTGAACCTGACGGGCAAATACGGCGGCGGCGCGCTGGGCTCGAGCGTACCGGGTTCGGTCCCCGGTACGGGCACGGTCGGTCTCGCGGCAAACCCGTCTACGGGCCAGGGCGGGCTGATCACGTTCGACTGCGATTACAGCCCCTCGGGCGATTCGGTGCGCTGGAACCCGGCGACGATCAACAACGTCAACATCACGAACGTGAACGCGACCAACACGTCGGGTGCGGTGAACTACGCGCTGACTTCCGGCTTCTCCGCGACGTCGGGTTCGTGCTTCCAGGCGATTGTCGCGCAGGGTCCGGTGGCTGCGGACTACAACGGTCCGCTGCCCGTGCCTACGGTGCAGCCGATTACCGGCGTCACGATCTCGAACTGCAACCTGGGGACACCGATCTGCACGGGACCGGCAACGACGACTACGCCGGGGCCGGTCTTCGTGAACAACGTGAAGTCCATCACGCTCAGCAACGTGGTGATCGGCGGCGTCACGTATAACAGCGCGCTGGTAGGCTGATGGAATAACGCCGGTTCGACGGCCTGCAACACGACGGTCGTCGATCGGCGTCAAACGGAACGAAAAAAATGGCGGCGCCCGAGGGCGCCGCCATTTTTTACCATCCCGGCGCGATTCGCGACCGGCCCTGACTCTGACTGCTAGCTTTACTCAAGATTCCTGACGATCACTCACTTGACCACCGCACTCGCCGCCACCCAGCGCGGATCGGCTGTCTTGTCGTTGCTGCGGGCCAGCAGGCACACCACCACCGCCGCAATGATGTCGAACACCGCCAGCACGACAAACAGCGGGCTGTAGCCAATCTGCGTGACCAGCACGCCGAACAGCGCGGTAAATGCAGCGGCGCCCAGGTAGCCCGCCATGCCGCCCATGCCTGTGGCGGTCGCGACTTCGTTCTTGCCGAACATGTCCGATGTGATGGCGTACAGTGCGCCCGACAAGGTCTGGTGAGCAAAGCCGCCGACGCACAACAGTGCCACCGCGGCGTAAGGGCTGGCCACCAGGCCAACGCACGCCGGTCCGATCATGAAGAGCGCGCCGACAACGAAAACCATCTTCCGCGACGTGAACAACGAAACCTTCGCATACCTGGTGAACAACGGACTGAGGTAACCACCGAGCACGCAGCCGATATCCGCGGCCAGAAACGGCATCCACGCATACAGCGCGACTTCCTTCAGGTTCATGTGACGCTCGGTCATCATGTACAGCGGAATCCAGGCATTGAAGGTCTGCCATGCCGGCTCGGACAGAATGCGCGGAATACCGATCGCCCAGAACTCGCGGCTGCCGAGCATTTCAAACCACCGGCGCCTGACGCCGCCAGTATCGCTGTGCTTTGCCTCCTGTCCGCTCAGAATGTAATCGCGCTCGGCGTCGCCCAGCAGCTTCTGATCGCGCGGGTGCTTGTACAGCATCATCCACAGCGCGCTCCAGACGATGCCCGCCACGCCGACGATCACGAACGCCCATTGCCATTGCCCATGCAACAAGGCCCAGACGACCAGTGGCGGCGCAAGCAGCGCGCCGATCGACGAGCCGATATTGAACCAGCCGATCGCCACCGACCGTTCCTTGGCCGGGAACCACTCACTGGTCGCCTTCACGCCGGCCGGAATGCCCGCCGCTTCAGCGATGCCGAGCACGCCGCGAAAGAACGCCAGGCTTCGCCAGCCCGTGGACCAGGCCGCCGCGGCGCACGCCAGTGACCAGGCGAGCGCGAACACGGCAAAGCCGATCTTGGTGCCGACGGTGTCGAGCACGTAGCCCGCGACCGGTTGCATGAACGCATAGCACAGTTGCCACGCCACCACGACATGCGAATACTGCTCTGTGCTGATATTGAGGTCTTTCATCAGCGTCGGCGCCGCCACTGACAGCGTGTTCCGCGCGAGGTAATTGATGATCAGCCCGGCCGCGACCAGGCTGACCATCCACCAGCGGATGCCTTTGATTTTCATGCCGTGTCTCCTCGTAATCCTGTAACCAGTCAGACGGGCCGGTCTGCCGAAGCGCTCGAACCATCGGGCGCGGTGTCGTCGCGCGAATAATCGATGCCGACGAAACTACCGCCCTGGTAGCGCTGGCCCAATGCATCGAGCGGGTTTGGCCGCGCCAGAACTTCGGCCGCGTAGTCTTCCGCGTCCTGTGTCGGCTGATAGCCCAGCCGTTCGGCGCCGCTGTTGTCCCACCAGCTACGTTTGTTGGCGGAGACGCCCCACACGGTGATGAATCCGACGTCTTCGGCCTCGACGCAGCGATCGAGGAAATGCAGCAGGTCGCGGTGCCCAAACCAGGTGCTCAGGTGCCGTGGCTCGGTCGGCCGCTCAAGGCAGCTGCCGATGCGCACGCAAATGCTCTCGATGCCGTGCTTGTCCCAATACATTCTCGCCAGTGCTTCGCCCCATACCTTGCTCAGACCGTAGAAACCGTCCGGACGCAGCTCGCAGTCGAGGCTCAGGCGTTCGGTCACCGGGTACATGCCGATCGCGTGGTTCGAGCTGGCGAACACGATGCGCTTGACGCCGTGCCGGCGCGCGCCTTCGTACACCGCCACCAGTCCGCGCAGGTTGTTCTCGATGATTTCGGGCAGAGGACGCTCCACGCTCGTGCCGGCGAAATGGATCAGCACATCCACGCCCTCGAGCAACCGATCCACGACAGCGGCATCGCGCAGGTCGCCGTGCATCACGTCCTCGCCTTCCACCAGCGGCGTCAGGGCACGCGAGCCCGCAGCCGAGCGCAATGGGACGCCGCGCGCGATCAACGCGGTCCGAACTACCGAGCCGAGCTGGCCGCCGGCCCCACTCAGAGCAATCTTCTTCATAAGGTTCCTTTACTGCGCCGCGGACGATCCTGGCGCGTACTGCGCACGATGAAGCCAAGGGATATCGGACAGCGGATCGACCGCTTGTTGTACGATAACGTACTATCTCCGATGCCTGGATGAAATTCAATTAGGCATTTACCCGTATAAATTCGGTGCTCGATGACGTAATTTTCTTAAGAAACAATCACATACAACATCCTTATTTATGTGATGTCATACAACATTATCTATGGTCCAGGCCGAGTTGGGCGGCTGTTATGCGGCTGAACGGGCCGGCTTTGAAGGCGGGGATTGCTTGTCGTTGAATCTACACCCGCGGCGCGGATCGGCCGGTCGAGCGCATAAGGTCCGCCATGCGCGGGTGCGCGGGTGCGCGGGCAAGGGCGCACGACCGCCGTGCGCCCGCCCTGCTCGCTACTTCAGTGCCTGAAGCGCGTCAGGCGCGTCAGGAGCATCAGGAACCGATGAACGCCAGCAAATCGGCATTCACCTTGTCCGCTTCGACAGTGCACATGCCGTGCGCGCCGCCCGGATAAACCTTGAGGGTCGCGTTCTTCACGATCTGGGCGGTCAGGCGGCCCGCGGCGTCGATCGGCACGATCTGGTCGTCGTCGCCATGCAGCACCAGGGTCGGCACATCGATCTTCTTCAGGTCTTCCGTATAGTCGACTTCGGAAAACTGCTTGATGCAGTCGTACAGCCCCTTGATCGAGCCGACCATGCCCTGCGCCCAGAACGAATCGATCACGCCTTGCGATACCTTGGCGTTCGGACGGTTGTAGCCGTAAAACGGCAACGCCAGATCCTTGAAAAACTGCGAACGATCCGCGACGACACCCTGGCGGATGCCGTCGAACACGTCGATCGGCGTACCCTTGGGATTCCCCTCTGTCTTGAGCATCAAGGGCGGCACCGCGCCGATCAGCACAGCCTTCGCAACGCGCTTTGTACCGTGCCGGCCAATGTAATGCGCGACTTCGCCGCCGCCGGTCGAATGGCCGACCAGGGTGGCGTCCTTCAGATCGAGATGTTCGATCAGCGCGGCCAGATCGTCCGCGTAGGTATCCATGTCGTTGCCGTCCCACGGCTGGGCGGAACGGCCATGGCCGCGCCGGTCGTGCGCGATCACACGAAAGCCCTTGCTACCCAGGAACAGCATCTGCGCATCCCAGGCGTCCGCGGACAAGGGCCAGCCATGCGAGAAGACGACCGGGCGACCAGTACCCCAGTCTTTGTAGAAAATTTCCGTACCGTCTTTCGTGGTGATCGTGCTCATCTGCTGACTCCTTGTGGATGAAGTCTGCCGTTGCCGGCAGGTGGATGATGCGTGCCCTCTCAAACGATTCGGGCGGCACAGGCCGTGCCGCCTGACGAAACCCGCTCACAGCGAATGCAAGGCGAACGCGAAGCGCATGCAGGCGGGACATTGGAGAACAAGCGACCAGTCGATGCGCGGCGAGACGCTTACTCAAGCATGACACGGCCTGCACCACATTTTGATGACGGACTCACGAAGAACCGAATCGGTTCACGTGGTATTCGAAATGACTATCAGGAGTAAAAACTCGGATGGCGATGCGGCACTCATCCATTCCGAGCACGCGGCAACCCGATATGAGCCGCCGGTTAGCAGCTTGCATGGTAGAAGCAAACCAGCCTGTTGGCTAGCTAACAGGCTAATGGAAAGTCGGCGCGAACGGAGTTATTGTCGGTTGTCGACGAGTGGACCCTGGTGCGCTACTTCGATTCAGTCAGCCCGCGCAAAAGGAAACCTCCGCCGTGCCGCGCCCGATGTCGCGTCCTGCACGAATCAACCCCTCCGAACACCTTGCTGCGCCAACGCCGTCGTAACCGCTCACCGCGGTCCTGCTTTCGCCCTCTTCCCGCATTCGAGCCGCGTCTCACCAACGAGCGAGCACGAGACAACTCGACACCGGCACGTTCAGCAAACACGCGAAATCGGTGAGCGGCAGCGGCCGCTGCCCGGCGGCGAAAAATTCGCACCGGTCCAGCGTGCGGGCAACGAGTTTGACCTCCATGGCGGTCGGATGAAACGCTCAGTACGACTTCGGCAGGCTGAGGCCCCATCGCGGTCAACCCGCCAGTGCACATGATGCCGGTGAACGCGCCAGCCGCCAGCCGCACGCTCGCCATCATCAGCACGGCTTTGGCATGCACATCGATGCGCTCGCGCTGCCGGTAGTAAGCACAGCGACGCGATGGCAATTTGACACGCCATGCCTTTAAAGGGGACACGGTAATCTTGTGCACCGCGGAGTATTTTCCGTGCTTGCAACAATGCCTGCACCATATCAGCGGAAAAAACTGTGACAAAAAATTGCTTTTTAATTTCGCCAATTAACTGGACAAAATTCAACAATTTTCGCCACGATACTTCATTAAAATTTAAGTCGCTATTATTTTTGGATTCCAGATGAAATACCTTTATCTTAATTTTCTCGCTATTTTCTGATTGGCTCCTGCGCCGCAGTTCTGGCCGCATGTGGCAGCGATATCACCCCACCGAGTAGCCCTCCAAAGGCAGGCCAATACCTACCCTTTTACGTTGACCTTACGAACAACACATGGGCGAAAGCGTTTGTCGAAATGAATCAGTTGATGAAAAATGAGTATGCTCTTTCGGAGCATAAAAATATTGACTGGAATCAGCTTCAAGCTAAATATCTCCCACTTATTCCGTGTCAGAAAAAAACAGCGACAAAGACAGTTACTACCAGGCGCTGCGTAGCTATGTGCTGGAACTGCACGATTCCCACACGGTACTTCTCCCTGACCCTGATAATAAGGAAGCAATTAATTTTGCCACTGGCCTGGTAAATAAACATACCGCTGGCAGTTACGGCCTGGTCATAACAAAAACATCCGCCTCACAGTATGTCGTCAGTTACGTTGAACCGGGCAGTTCCGCCGACACGGCAGGAATACAGGCGGGAGATGAAATACTGACATGGAATAACAAGCCGATTATGCAGGCTGCAAGTGCGACGGACGTCGTGTGGAGCGATCAATATAATTTCGTCTGCCCCGGTTGCTCCTATGCGCCCCCTACTCAGGCTAACGTGGACTATGAACAACTGCGGATGATGGTGCGAGGTTCCGTCGGTACAACCGCCACCGTGAGCTGGAGGAGTTCCGTAAGCCACCAGACGAAATCTATCGCGCTGATCGCTAATGACGATCAAGGAAAAATCGCCAGGAAAACCAGCCTTTATAGCGTCCCCGCTTCCGCGAATTTATCTGCCGGTGATATTTCAGTTGTCAATCAGGGGAGTCCACCGGAAACACAGATTTCCGTCAATTGGTTACCGCACAATTACGCCCAGATCAAGATTTCGGGTTTCGACGACGGCGACTACGCCAGCTTCGATGAAAACGAAAAAGACAGCGTTTTCTACAAATATCTGGCGGCCACGGTTAACAAAGTCATTGCAGCAAGGCCTGCCGGCATCGTAATGGACGTAAGAGGAAACAGTGGCGGAGACGGGAGATTGGCCATGGATCTGGCCGGATTCTTCACTGCCGAGTCCCAGGCGCAGTTCAATATCAGGTTTCTTTTTTACAACACGCTGTTCACGAATTATCTGCCGATACCCGGCTGGGGCCCAGTCTATATCAATGGCCAAACACCTAACTATACTGGACCCACTGTTGTCCTGACCGACATTGGCACCGTAAGCGCCGGCGAGTGGGCTGCTTTGGCCTTTCAGAGAATCGGCAAGCCGGTCATGAGTTTATACGCTAACACTCAGGGCGCTTTCGCCGGCCCGGTTGGAGCCCCGTTCATCGGAATGCCGGGAAATTTCGTGATTAATTTTTCGTCCAGCAGGGCCTACGATGAAAACAATAATCTTCTGGTTGAATCCGACGGAAATCTGCAAGGTGGCGTCAAAACAGATGTCATGATTCCGCTTGATGCCAATGCCGCCATTGATATAAATACCAATGGCAAGGATATCGCCCTCGATTACGCGATAGCCTATTTGAAGCAACACGGTAATTAAAGCGGCGAAGCGGCGCTATAAGGTCGCCATGCCGCCGTAGTCCGGTCTTTCCGCGGTGTTTGTCGCAGAAAGACCGGTGGCAAATTCCAGCATCCGACGGATGCGCGCCTCGCATTCGTCAATTCGGAGGGGCGCCCGTCAACTTTGGCAGTTGAGAACTCGGGGCACCTAGGGGCGCCGTCCTTATGCAGCGATACGCCTTCGATTCGCTACGCTGCAGCGCGGTGGATTGCCGCAGTTCTGCCCGCCCTACGCGAAACAGCAGCGAAGACGTGTCGAGAAAAAACTTGATACCTATCAAGGGTTTGCCATCTCAAAAACTAAAAAGAGCATAAAACAACGCGGTTTTTTGACGCACATAGCGCCGCAGCAAAAAGTTTCGCCATCCCCTACTCTTGCGCCATCTGCCCAGCGCAGTGCGCACCGACAACGGTCGACGCGCGTAGTCCGCCTTCGGGCCTCACGCACTTCACGCTCATGAACTCCGCACTATCGGCATTCGATCTCGCCCGCATCCAGTTTGCGTTCACCGTTTCGTTTCACATCGTTTTTCCGGCGCTCAGCATCGGCCTCGCCAGCTTCATTGCCGTACTCGAATGGCGCTGGCTGAAAACCGGCAAGGCGTACTACAAAGATCTTTGTCTGTTCTGGTCAAAGATCTTCGCAGTTGCCTTCGGGATGGGCGTCGTGTCCGGTGTCGTGATGAGCTATCAGTTCGGCACCAACTGGTCGGGCTTCTCCAGCTTCGCCGGGCCCGTCACGGGTCCGCTGCTCATGTACGAGGTGATGACCGCGTTCTTCCTCGAAGCGGGCTTCCTCGGCATCATGCTGTTCGGCTGGCAGCGCGTGAGTCCGCGCGCTCACTTCGGCGCCACGCTGATGGTGGCGGTCGGCACACTGATCTCGACCTTCTGGATTCTCGCCTCCAATAGCTGGATGCAAACGCCGCAAGGCTTCGAGGTCGTCAACGGCCGGGTCGTGCCGCTCGACTGGTTCAAGATCATTTTCAATCCGTCGTTCCCATACCGGTTGGCGCACATGGCGCTGGCGGCGTTCATCGTCGCGGGACTGGTGGTGTCGGCAGTCGGTGCATGGCATCTGCTGCGCGGACGGCGCGATCCGGCGGTCAGGAAGATGTTCTCGATGGCGCTCTGGCTGTTGCTGATCCTCACGCCGATTCAGGCGGTCGTCGGCGATCAGCATGGTCTGAACACGCGCAAGTATCAGCCCGCCAAGATCGCGGCAATTGAAGGCCTGTGGGAAACCGAGAAAGGCGGCACGGCACTGAACCTGTTCGGCATCCCCGACATGCAGGCGGAGACCACGCGCTATGCGGTGTCGATCCCGCACCTCGGCAGCCTGATCCTCACGCATAGCTGGGACGGCGAGATTCGCGGCCTGAAGGAATTCGCGCCGCAGGACCGCCCGAACTCGACGGTGGTGTTCTGGAGCTTCCGGATCATGGCCGGACTCGGCGTGCTGATGATCGTCATGTCGGTGGCCGCGTGGGTCCTGCGCCGCCGCGAACGGTTGTTCGAGGCGAAGTGGTTTCAACGGATCGCCGTGGTGATGGGCCCGAGCGGCTTCATCACGCTGCTGGCCGGTTGGGTCACCACGGAAGCCGGGCGTCAGCCGTGGGTGGTGTATGGCGTGATGCGCACCTCGCAGGCGGTGTCACCGCTGACCACCCAGCAGGTCGGCATCTCGTTGATGGCGTTCGTGCTCGTCTACTTCCTCGTGTTCGGCACCGGCGTCTATTACATGCTCAAGCTCATGCGCTCGGGCCCGGCGCTGCCAGGTCACACGGCGCACGGCGTGCCGGAACACACGCCGGGTCAGACCGCGCGCCGCCCGCTATCCGCTGCCGATCAGCTGATCGACGCCGCCTGACCTTACTCCGCATCAATCACCTCTTACGAGAAAGACAATGGACGTAACCGTAGTGTGGGCCGCGATCATCGCACTGGGCCTCTTCATGTATGTGGTGCTCGACGGCTTCGATCTGGGCATCGGCATCATCTTCCCGTTCTTCCCCGATGAAAAGGAACGCGACCTGATGATGAACACCGTCGCACCCGTTTGGGACGGCAATGAAACCTGGCTGGTGCTCGGCGGCGCCGGTCTGTTCGCGGTGTTCCCGGTGGTGTATTCGACCGTACTCTCCGCGCTGTATCTGCCGTTGATCTTCATGCTCGCGTGCCTGATCTTTCGCGGCGTGTCGTTCGAGATTCGCGCCAAGGCCAACCGCACGAAACATATGTGGGATCTGGCGTTCATCGGCGGCTCGGCGGGCGCGGCCTTCTTTCAGGGCATCGTGTTAGGCGCGTTTCTGCAAGGCATTCCGCTGGCGGACGGCGCCTACGCCGGCGACGCCTTTGGCTGGCTCACGCCATTCAGTCTGCTGACGGGTCTTGGCCTCGTGGTGACCTACGCGCTGCTCGGCTGCTGCTGGCTGGTCGCGAAGACCGAGGGCGATCTGCAACGCCGCCTGCATCGCGTGGTGTGGCCGCTCACGATCGTGCTGCTCGGGTTTATTGCGATCGTCAGCCTGTGGACGCCGCTGCAAGACCCGGCCATCTCCCAGCGCTGGTTCAACGACGGCATCTTCTACCGTCTGCTGCCGGTGCCGTTGCTGGTGGCGGCCTGTGCGTTCTTCATGCATCGCGCGGTACGCGAACGGCATCACAACACGCCGTTCGTGCTGGCACTGACGCTGGTCCTGCTCGGCTATGCCGGATTGCTGGTGAGCCTGTGGCCCTATGCGATTCCATCGAGCATGACGCTCTGGGAAGCGGCCGCGCCTCGTTCGAGCCAGATGTTCACGCTAGTCGGCGCGGCGGTGATTCTGCCCGTTATCATCGCCTATACGACTCTGGGTTATTGGGTATTTCGCGGCAAGGTGCGACATGGCGACCAACATCACTATCATTGAGCACACGGGCGCCGGCGCGGCCCGCCGGACGAGGCGCAAACTGCCCGGCTGGCTCTGGTTCATCGCGCTGTGGTGCTTCGGCGTGGCCTCGGCGATGTCGCTCGGTTTCGCGTTCAGGCTCCTGATGAATGCAACGCTATTTGCAGTCAGATAGAACCTGCTTTTGTGTGATTTGATCCGCCGTGCATAACCTTCGGAATCCTGCATGGGCGGCTTCAAAAACGGTGTGTGAAACTCGTCTACGTAGCAAGCCGGAACCTATGCGCGGGAGACCTGCCTTAATCAGAAGACCGGTGCGGGGGCTTACGCCACCCGCACCGGCATCGGCGCAGATACGGTCACAGCGAGAACGGCCTGAAAAGAAGCAGGACGGGAAGCAAAACGAGAAGTAAAAAGAGCAGTGCAGCGGTGGTAGTCCCCAACGCGCAGGCCCGATTCGCGGAGTCATCATGAAGTTTCTAGTGGCCGACGACCATGAACTGATCCGGCAAGGCGTCAAAGGCCTGCTGCGCGGGCTCGATCCAGACGCCCAATTCGACGAAGCCGACACCTGGGAGACGCTTGCCGCCGCCGCGCGGCCCGACGCCGATCACGATCTCGCGATCGTCGATCTGCATATGCCGGGCATGAGCGGCGCTTCGTCGCTCGAAGTGCTGTTGAAGGCAAACCCCGCGTTGCCGGTGGTGGTCTTGTCCGCCGAAGAATCGCCCGACGAAATGCGCGCCGTACTGGCCGCCGGCGCGCTCGGTTTCGTGCCGAAGCGCCAGCCCGCCAGTGTGATGCTCAAGGCGATCGAACTGGTGTTGTCAGGCGGCGCCTACGTGCCCATGGAAGCGCTCAGCCTGCTAGGTTCGCGTGCGACGCAAGCAGCGCCTGCGCCCGCCGAAACGGGCGCCACGGCACCCTCTCAGGCGTCCGGCCAGGGCGGCGCCGTGCTGACCGAACCCATCACGCAAATCCAGGCGTTGCAGCCGCACCAGCAGCATTTGCTGGAGAACCTGTCGCCAAGACAGCAGGACATCATGCGGCTCGTGCATCGCGGCTGGACCAACAAGATGATCGCGCGTGAACTCGGCGTGGCGGAAGGCACCGTCAAAGTGCATCTGTCGGTGATATTCCGCGCGCTTGGCGTGCATAACCGGTCGACCGCGATCGCCGTGATCAACGGCTGGCTCGAAGCGGGGAAAACCCTTTAGCAACGGAATGGTTCGCAAGCAGGCGGCGCGCGCCGCCTACTTTTGCGACTCGCTTTGCGACTGGCTCTGAAATTGGGTCCACGGCGGGTCCCGCGCGTCACCGGCGCGCAATGCCACCGTCGCCGCCCGCCCCTTATCCAGTTCCGCCTGCTGCCACAGCATTTCCAGCGTGCGCCGCAAACGCGCCGGCGTGACCGGTTTATGCAGCACCGGAATCCCCTGCAAGGCGAGCGCGGCCAGTTCCGCCGACGCCATATCGCCGGTAATCAGCAGCGTTACCACGCCGTCATGCCCCGCCCGCGCGAGCACATTGCGCACGGCCGTCAGCGCCTGCACGCCGGTCCGATGATTCGCCAACTGGTAGTCGCAGAGCACGGCATCCGGCATGAAGCCGTCTTCGAGCGCCTTGAGCGCGGCGGCCTCGTCGCGCGCACCGCGCACGCTGCAACCCCAGCGCGCCAGCAGACTCGCCAGGCCTTCGAGAATCGACGGTTCGTCGTCGATACATAGCACGCGGCGCCCCTGTGCCGATGGGCCGCCCGGCACCGCGTCGTTCAGGCCAGCAATAATCCCGGTCGGGTCGCCCGCCTGCACGGCGAAGCGGAACACCGAGCCGAGCCCCGGCGACGAGCGCACCTGCAACTCCCCGCCGAGCATACCGACCAGCCGCTTGACCGTCGGCAGGCCCAGCCCGTGGCCCTGGCGCGCGTCGCGCTGCGGATTGGCCACCTGATAAAACTCTTCGAAGATGCGCTCGTGCTCCTCGACCGGAATGCCGATGCCGGAATCGCGCACTTCGATATAACCGCCCGACTGGCGCCCCGCGCGGCGAAAGCCCAGCCAGATCGCGCCTTCCTCGGTATAGCGCACGGCGTTCGAAAGCAGGTTGCTCAATACGCGCTCGAGCAGCACCGGATCATCGTGGACGACCACCGTGGTCGGCGCGATCCGCAGCGCCAGGCCTTTGGCCGCAGCCTGCGGCCGGTACTGGCTGCCAACCCGTTCGAATAGTTCGGACAGCCGGAAATGCAGCCGGATCACCTGGGTCACGCCGCTTTCGAGCCGCGCCAGATCGAGCACCTGGTTGAACAGCTGATTCAGCGCCTCGACGTTATAGACGATGTGCTCGGCGGTCTTCGCATGCTGCACCGGCGTGGCCGCCGGATCGTTCAGCGACGCCGCCAGCAGCCCGATCGCGTGCAACGGCTGGCGCAAATCGTGGCTCGCGGCAGCAAAAAAACGTGTTTTGGCGAGACTGGCCTCTTCGGCGACACGCTTTTGCGCAGCCAGCGATTCCGCCAGGTACTGCTGATCGACCCGTGCGTGCACGACCTGCTGGAACAGCTTGCGATAGCTCAGCGCGTACACGTTGATCGCGCAAAAGAAAAAGGCGAGGACGATCGCGAGAATCGTCCGGTCGAACGTATGCGTGCCGAAATGCAGCACGATCGCAGGAAACAGCAGGAACGGGATGGCAGTGGAAAAATTCAGCAGATCGAAGCCGTTGGACATGAACACGCCGGCTGCCAGCGTGACGAGCATCACCGTGTGCAGGAGCGGCAGATCGGTTTGCGGGCTCTGGAACGCGAACCACACCGCGATGCCCGGCGCGCAGTACAGCAGCACGCCGCGCACGGCGTGCAGGTTGATCCAACCGCGCGGCGAAACCAGCTGCGGGTAGCGGCGATTGCAGATCCACAGCGCGAGGCCCCCGCAATTGGCCGCCGCATAGAACCCGAAGCACGCGATGAACAGCGACGGCGACGGTATCCGCGGCCAGTAAATGGCCACCAGCACGGCAATCGAGAACCAGTGCGAAAAGAAGGCGATGGGATCCTGCGCGTACAGCACGCGCACCAGGTCTTCGTCGATCGCACGCTGAATAGGGTCAGCCCGCATCGTGCGGTCTCCTTTGTCGACCGGGGCAGTGTTGTGCCGGGCGAACGCTGCGCCCGGTGCAGCATCTATTTGTTCAGACGAAAAACAGGCAAATATTCAGATGGTTTACCCAGCAGTTTACCCATCAGCTACCACTTAATCCATATAGGCGAAGCCGCCAGCGGAAACCATACTGGCTTCACATTCCAGCGCGGCTTTAAGTCTTCACCACGCCACTCCGCCTGCACTTCGAGGCTCACCGCGCTCCACGCCTGACCTGCTATGGAGGTTTTCATGGGCGCAGTTCCGAGCCACGCGTTCGTCCGCACTCTCGACGATGCCATCCTGCCTGACCTGTGGCGCCGGCGTACCCAGTTGTCCAACGACGAAATGGTGTCGATGGTCGATCTGGTCAAACGCGCGCTGCGAACCTATCACCCGCTCGAACTGCAGGCGCTCGGCGAGGACAAGGAAGAACTGGTCGCGCAGTTCATCTACTCGAAGGTGCTGCGCCTCGCGCCGGGCCACACCGAAACCAACGCCTGCGCCGACAGCGCGCCGTCCAACAGCTACGCACTGTGCGCGTACTTTCGCCGCTATCTGATCGACTGCCTGCGCAGCGCCGGCCATCAGCGCAATGTGTCGATGGAAAACGAAGGCATGGCGCAGGAGATCGACCTGCACGCGCAGGCGCTGGAAGACCCGGTAGAAAGCGTGCTGATGCAATATGGCCTCGACGAGCAACGCGTGCGGTTCGCGGCGCGCGCCTTCATAGAAAGCCTCGATGAGCCAGAACGTATCGTGCTGGCCGGCAGCCTCGGCTGGTGCTCGGAAGGAAAAGGCGGACTGTCGGCGGTCGCAGCTCAGCATCGTGTGCCCTCGTATCACTATCGCGCCGTCAAACTCGGCGTCACCATGAAAAAGACGGCCAGCACCGAAGATTTTTCCAATACCAAGATCGGCCGCTGGCTGACGGACGTACTCGGCATCGAGATCGAACTCGACAATCGCGCGGCGATTCTGCTCGCGTTGAACCTGCTCGCCGCCGAATCGAGCGACAGCGAAATGAATGAAGTGGCCGCCTAACAGCGCATTCACACAGACGCAGCCGGCGGCGCCCGTCGTGCACACCACGCGCGCAACGTGTTGGCTCGGGGCACGCCAACGCGCCCCGTACGATGCGCCTTTTTTTGTGATTGCGCACCGCCTACGATAAAAAGGCCGTTGCCGCACACCGTCTTCCTTCCGAAGTCCGGGTTCCCCTACCCGGCGCCCCATTCCTGACGAGGTGGTCCTGATGAACCGCTTATCCAGCGCCATGACGGCGATGCAATCGCATTACGAGGTGGTGGTGGTGGGTTCCGGTTATGGTGGTGCGATCGCGGCAAGCCGTATGGCGCGTGCCGGCCGCACGGTGTGCGTGCTGGAACGGGGACGCGAATTCATGGCCGGCGAATTTCCCCGCACACCGCTCGAAGGCGCCACACAGATCCAGTACAACACCGCGTTCGCCCAGATCGGCTCGCCGCTCGCCTTGCTCGAAGTGCACGTGAATGACGACGTGAATGCGGTGGTCGGCTGCGGTCTCGGCGGCACCTCGCTGATCAACGCGAATGTCGCGCTCGAAGCCGAGCCCCGCCTGTGGGACGATCCGCGCTGGCCTGCGGCATTGCGCGCCGACAAGGCGGGGCGCGACGCGGGTTATGAACGGGCCCGCGCGATGCTGCAACCGTCGCCCGTGCCCGATGATTTCCCGACGCTGCCGAAATTGCAGGCGCTCGAACAATCGGCGCACGCGCCGGGCGTCGAAGGCCGCTTCTACCGGCCACCGATCACCGTCACCTTCGAAGACGGCCCGAACGCGGCCGGCGTCGAGCAGAAGCGCTGTGTCGGTTGCGGCGATTGCAACTCGGGGTGCAATTACGACGCCAAGAACTCGACGCACATGAACTATCTGCCCGATGCCGTTGCGCACGGCGCGCAGATTTTCACCGGCGCAGCCGTGCATTCCGTGCTGCGCGACACGGCCACGCAAAAATGGACCGTTGGATTTCAGCTGGTTCACCTCGGCCGCGAGAGCTATGACGCGCCCGATCTGTTCGTGAGCGCCGACATCGTGATCGTGTCGGCCGGCACCATCGGCTCCACCGCGCTCCTGCTGCGTTCGGGCAAGCAGGGATTGAGCATGTCGCCGATGCTCGGCCAGCACTTCACCGGTAACGGCGATGTTCTCGCCTTCGCCTACAACACCGATCAGGTGATCAACGGCGTCGGCTGGGGCGCGCACACAGTTGGCGAGATTCCGCCGGTCGGGCCCACCATTACCGGCATCATCGATCATCGCGACACCGCCAACGTGAAGGACGGCTTCGTGATCGAGGAAGGCTCGCTCGCCGGGCCGGTCGGCGCGGGCCTGGTCGGGCTGCTCGGCGCCGCCGCGCCGCTCGAAGGCGTGGACGTGCCCGGGCCGCGCCCGGCCGGTGAACGGCTCGGCTACGACGCACGCGTGATCGAGAGCATCCTGCGCGGTCCGTATCACGGCGCGCTCAACCATACGCAAAGCTATCTTGTGATGGCGCATGACGACGAAAGCGGCCAGATCAGCGTGAATGACAGCGGCAGGCCGCGCATCGAATGGAAGAACGCCGGCAGGCAGCCGGTCTTCCAGACGGTTGAAGCGATGCTCGAAAAGGCGACCGTGCCGCTCGGCGGCAAATACCTGCGCAATCCGATTTCCACCGACCTGCACGGCGACCGGACCGTCACCGTGCATCCGCTCGGCGGCTGCGCAATGGGCGAGGACGCCGGGCACGGCGTGGTGGATCAGACCGGCTGCGTGTTCAGCGGCGCAACGGGCAATGCGGTTCACGAGGGTCTGTACGTGATGGACGGCGCCGTGATGCCGATGTCGCTCGGCGTCAATCCGCTATTGACGATTTCCGCGCTGGCCGAACGCAATTGCGCGCTGCTTGCCGCCTCACGCGGCTGGACGATCGATTACACGTCCAAAGGCAGCCACGCCACGCCGCCACCGCAGAAGATCGGCCTGCGCTTCACTGAAACGATGGTCGGCACCTATCATGCGGTCGCCGCCGGTAACGCGGGCGTCGGTACAGCGATCGAATTCACGCTCACCGTGGAGTCGGACGATCTGGCAGCCATGCTGGACGATCCACAACATCTCGCGCACACGGCAGGCACGCTCACCTGCGCCGCGCTTTCCGCCCAACCGCTGACGATCACCAACGGCACGTTCAATCTTTTCGTGGTCGATCAAGCGGATGTGGACCAGCGCGACATGAATTACCGGATGACGCTTAATTCCGCTGAAGGCAAAACGTACTCTCTGAGCGGGCAAAAGATCATCACGCGCACGTCGCCGGTCAACCTCTGGGAACAGACCAACACGCTCTACGCGGAGATTCGCGAGTCGTCGCAAGCCGACTCGCCGGCGATCGGCAAAGCCACGCTGATCATCACGCCGGAAAATTTCCTCAAGCAGCAACGCACGCTGGAGGTGACCAACGCGCCCGATCTGAAAACCCGCCTTGAATGGACGCTGAAATTCGGCAAGTTTTTTGCGGGCGTGCTGTTCACCGAATACGGCGGCGTGGCCGCGCCCCTGCAATTCTTTGATCCGCAGATGGCACCGCGCCTGAAGCGCGCATTGCGCGCGCCCGCACCACAGGTGTTCTTTTTCGACACGCCCGACCAGACGAAACTGCGGCTCACGCGCTATGTCGACAGCGCCAACAAAGCGGCGCGCCCACTGTTGCTGATTCACGGTTCCGGCGTGTCGAGCCGGATCTTCTCCACCGATCTGATCGCGACGAACCTGGTGGAATATCTCTGCGCGGCCGGCTACGACGTATGGCTCGTCGATCTGCGCGTCAGCATCGAAATGCCGAGCGTGCTGGTGCCGACCAATGTCGACAAGGTCGCGCGCGAGGACATTCCCGCAGCGGTCGCCAAAGTGCGGGAGCTGACCGGCGCGCCCAACATTCAGGTGCTGGGCCACTGTCTTGGCGGCCTGACGTTGAGCATGTCGCTGCTAAACGGTCTCGAAGGCGTGCGCTCGGCCGTCATTTCGCAGGTGTCGGCGCACCCGGTGCCGGGCACGCTGGAGCGAATCAAGTGCGGGCTGCACATTCCGGACATCATGGAACATCTCGGCGTGCTCGACCTGACGGCATACACGCAGCGCGAGAAGTGGCCGCACAACCTGCTCGACGAAGCCTTGCGCCTCTACCCGCTCAATCATGCGCAGGGTTGCGGCAATCCGATCTGCCATCGCGCGACATTCCTTTATGGTCTGCTGTACGAACACGAGCAACTGAACGACACGCTTCATTCGAATCTGCAGGAACTGCTCGGCGTGCATGACGTGGAGGTATTCAAGCATCTGGCTGCGATGGTCCGGGCCGGCAAGGTGGTCGATGCCGCGGGCAAGGACGTCTACCTGAGCGGGGCGAATGGCATGAAGGGACTCGAGGGGATGCGCCTGCCGATCGGATTTATCCACGGCGAGAAGAACGAGACCTATCTGCCAAAAAGCACCCTGCTCACCTATGACATGCTGGTCGAGCACTTCCCTGAGCAGCCCTATGAGCGGCATCTGATTCCTGGCTATGGGCACATCGATTGCATTTTCGGCAAGAACGCGGCGGTGGATGTCTATCCGGTGATTGGGCGGTATCTGGATGCACATTGATCCAGCAGGTGGCGGCTTTTCCATAGCATGAGAGAATCCGGCAGACGCCTGCGCGTCGAGCCGATCAACCACTAGAAAAATTGCTATGAAACAGTTGACCTTCGGGGCCTGCGTCAAGAAAGGATGGATCAGTTCGTGGCAAGCCGTGACGCACATGCCCTGGCTTTTCCTGGGCGTTTGCGTGGTGCTCGCCTGTACATCAATATTATCCGGGCCTCATCCCTCGGGGGCCCCGGTAGCCGAAGACATCGGCACCATGGGCCGGGTCGGCCACGGGCTGCTTTCAATGGCCTGGTTCGCGTTGCAACTGGTGGTGTGTGGCACGCTGACCATCAAGGTGCATCGCTTCGTGCTGCTAGGCGAAGGCGTGCAGCCGCTCATGCCGCTGAACGGCAAGCCGCTTGGCCGCTATGCGCTGGTGTGGCTGGGCATCACGCTGGCCATCCTGGTGCTTGCCGCTCTGACCTATTTGGCCACGCGCGCGCTCAGGATGAGTTTTCTGGTCTACGTGCCGCTGCTCGTGATCTACGTGTTCGTGCTGATCCGGCTGAGCCTGCTTTATCCCGCCATCGCACTCGGCAGCCGGCTGACGCTGCGCGCCGCCTGGCAAGATAGCCGGGGGCACGTGTGGAGCATCCTCGGCGTCGGTTTCGTCACGTATTTGCCGCTCTTCGTGGTCACGGGCGTATTCTTTTTCGCCGTGGGTGCAAAGCTGCTGGACGCGCATCAGACGCAAGGCGTGGCCGTCATCGCGATTGGCCAGGCGTTGCTCAACGCGGTGTTCATCGTGTTTGCCGCAGCGTCGCTGTCGTGGCTATATCGGCGTTACGCCCGCGAGCTGCTCAAGCATACCGAGGACGCGCCGCAGTAAGCCGGGCGTCCCGCCGCGCTCAGAACAGCTTGCCGGGATTCAGAATCCCGTGCGGGTCCAGCGCGTGTTTGATGGCGGCCATGGCCGCCAGTTCGGCAAGCGAGCGCGAGATCGGCAGGAACTCGCGCTTGAGCAGGCCAATCCCGTGTTCCGCTGACACCGAGCCGTTCAGCGGTCCGAGCATTGCATAAACGAACGCGTATACCGCGTGATGATCGACGCCAGGTATCGAATGGCCGTCGACCGTCACGTGCAGATTCGAATCGCCGATATGGCCGAAAAAATACGACGCGTTGCCCGGCCAGCGCTGATCGAGCGCCGCACGGCAACGGTCGACGAACGCGCCGATTTCGCCGATCGGCAAGCTCACGTCGAAGTTGATCGCGTCCAGCCGCACCGGAAACTCCGCGGTGCATTCACGGATTGCCCATAACGCCCGCACGTCGGCCACCGATTGCGCGATCACCGCATCGCGGATCGCATTCGCGTCGAGCGCGTCAGTCAGCGCGGCGGAGAAGCGCTCGCCGTCGTCGCTCGCATCGAAGCTCGCGTGTTCGATCAGCGCGTACAGCGGGTGTGACTCAGCGAATGGCGAACGCGTGCCCGTCAGCTTGACGCCGAAATCGTAGAAGTCCGGCCACATGATCTCGAAGGCGCCGATGTCGTTGCCAAAGCGCGTCGAGAGACGCCGCAGCAGGTTCACGGCGGCGTCGTAGCCGTCGAGTGCGACCAGCGCCGTGTGCCGCGCCGCGCGCGGTGGATGCAGGCGCAATACCGCGCGGGTAATCACGCCGAGCGTGCCTTCCGAGCCGATGAACCAGTGCTTCAGGTCGTAGCCGGTATTGTTCTTGACCATCTTGCCGAGCGAGGTCAGCACGTCGCCGTTCGCCAGCACGACTTCGAGTCCGAGCACCTGATCGCGCGCGGTGCCTGACTGGATCACCCGATTGCCGCCTGCGTTGGTCGCCAGATTGCCGCCGATCTGACACGAGCCGCGCGCGCCGAGATCGAGCGCGAGTTCGAAGCCCGCTTCAGCAGCGGCCTCCTGCGCGGTTTGCAAGGTGGTGCCGGCGCGCACGGTCAGCGTGGCCGAGGCGGCGTCGATTTCCTCGACGCCCGTGAGCCGTTCGAGCGACAGCGCGATATCGGCCGCGCGCGCAATCGCGCCACCGGCTAGGCCGGTCATGCCACCCTGCGGCACGACCGGTTGATGGGCCGCGTGGCAGATGGCCAGCGCGCGTGAGACTTCTTCGGTGCTGCGCGGCAACAGCAGCGCCGCGGGACGCGTCGGCTCGTGACGCGTCCAGTCGGTCATCGCGCGTTCGCCGATCTGTTCGCCGACGCGCACCGCGTCGTCACCGAGTGCGGCGCGCAGTGCCGCGAGCGTCGTGGCAAGCGGGGCCGCGCCATGCGCCGTGGTGTCTTCCGTCATGCAGTTCCTTGTGCGGCGTGTTTCTTGCGGTAGCCCATCGAATCGTTGATGCGCCCGAGGATATAGTCGCCCGCGGCAACCGGCTGGTATTTCAGATCGGCGTCGCTCGTGCCGAGTTCGCGCGGATCGACGATCGCGCCGTAAGTCGGATCATAGAACGTCGCGATCGAATACCGCTCGCGCCCCGACGCATTGATCACGCGATGCAAGGTGGAACGGAAGCGGTCGTTGGTCCAGCGCGCCAGCAGATCGCCTACGTTCACCACAAAGCTGCCTTCGACCGGCGGTGCATCGACCCACGTATCGTTGGCGATTTCGCGCACCTGCAGGCCACCCACCCGATCCTGCCATAACAACGTGATGCAGCCGTA
This sequence comes from Paraburkholderia fungorum, assembly GCF_046027215.1. Classification (GTDB taxonomy): domain Bacteria; phylum Pseudomonadota; class Gammaproteobacteria; order Burkholderiales; family Burkholderiaceae; genus Paraburkholderia; species Paraburkholderia fungorum_D. The sequence goes on from NZ_JAQQEN010000002.1 coordinate 1,672,306, forward strand.
GTCCGTATGCGGCGCGACGCCGAACTGATCCGCGTCCGACCGGGGCGGCTGCGGCGGATAGTAGACCATCTGCGTGCGCTGCATCCGCTTCGTATAACGCGGCGCGAAAAAATGTTCGTCGACACCGAGGCTCACCGCCACCGCCCGCAGCAGATCGGCGCCGCAGGCCGCGACCGCTTCGTAGTAACCGTATAGCGCCGGCCGCAATTCCGGCATGAACTCCGGCCAGTTGTTCGGCCCGCGCAGCGCCTCACCGGCGAGCACATCGGGATCGTCCTCCGGCAATTCCAGTCCAATACTAAAGAACTCCTTGTAATCGGGATACTTCGCCTGATACATGGTTGCGTCGCCCAGCGCGTTGAAGCCGCGATGCCTTTGATTGACCGCCGCGCGCCGCTTGGTCTCGACCGGAAACGCGAAGAACCGGCGCGCCGCCTGTTCAGCGGCGTCGATCGACGCTTGCGGCACACCATGATTGATGATGTAGAAGAAGCCGATCGTCGTACACGCTTCGTGGATGTCGCGCGCCACCCGCGTCAAAGCCTGCGGATCGCCGGCACGCACGCCGGCCAGATCGATGATCGGAATGCGGGTCACGGGCATCGCGTCGCTCCTGAAGGTCCTGAAGGTCGTGAAAGGCCGGCACATTCAACTGAACAAAGCAGTGCGCGAAACCGCGTTGGCATCACTGCGCGCCGCATGCATCTCCAGTTGTATATACCGCCAAAAGCACGCTCGCAAGTTGCTTCGCAGCGCTTTATATAAGGGCTTTTCTCTACTCGCGGGATTATTTATTTCGTGGGAAAACTGCGGTATATACTGCCTCGCATGACTCGCGCCGAGCCATTCTTTCGCGCGACACCGCTTTGCCAACCGGAGAATCTCATGAGCATCCTTGCAGGCTGGAAGTGTCGTTTGGTCATGCTGGCTTTGTGCGCGGCAAGCGTGAGCGCCCACGCGGAAGATCAACTCGCCAAAGTGAAGAAAGCGGGCGAACTGGTGGTCGGCACCGAGATGCAGTTCGCGCCCTTCGACTTCCTCGAAAACGGCCAGCAAGCGGGCTTCAATAAAGATCTCTTCGCCGAAGTCGGCAAGGAAATGGGCGTCAAGGTGCGCTTCATCGACTTGCCGTGGCCAAGCGTGCTGCCGGGTCTCGAAGCCGGCAAGTTCGACATGGTGGGCGGCCCGCTGACGGTCACCAAGGCGCGCATGGAGCGCTACACCTACACCCTGCCGATTGCCGACGCTACCGATGCGCTGCTCAAACGCGCGAACGATACCGCCGTCAAGCAATCGTCGGATATCGCCGGTAAGACGGTCGGCGCGGGCAAAGGCTCGGCCCAGCTGGACCAGCTGAAGGCCTACGTCGCCACTTTGCCGAAGCCGCCTGAAATCCGTGAATACGTCGACAACAACCAGGCTTACGCCGACCTCGCCGCCGGCCGGATCGCAGCGGTCGCGAACTCGATGACCAACATCGCGTATGTGGCCAAGCAGCGCCCTGAAACTTTCGCCGTGGTGCAGCCGCCGTTCGGCGCGAAAGTGTACTTCGCCTATTGCCTGCGCAAAGACGCCGACAGCAAGCCGCTTGCCGACGCCTTCAACGCGGCGCTCGTGAAAATGCACAACGACGGTCGCCTCGCGACCTTGCAGAAGAAGTGGTTCGGTGTCGCGATGGATGCGCCGACCACCATGCCCGCGCCGAACTATTGATGTCCTGATGGCGTAATGCACGCGATGCGGACTGCACGACACGCCGCATCGCCCTCCCCGTTCCAGCGAGTGCGACGCTTATGTTCAGCACGACTGTCTTCGCCCAGGGCTTGCCGCTGCTACTGCACGCGGCGCTCGCCACCATCGGCATTTCGCTGACGGGTCTTCTGATCGGTTTCTTTGTCGCGATTGGCGTGTGCGCGGCGCGGCTCTCCTCGAACCACGCGGCACGCCGCTTCGGCGGCGCCTACGTGTTTTTCTTTCGCGGCGTACCGATGCTGGTGCAACTGCTGCTGGTGTACTACCTGCTGCCGTTCGCCGGTATCAATGTCTCGCCCGTGGTCGCCGCCATCAGCGCCGTGTCGCTGTGTTCCGCGTCCTATATCGCCGAGATTCTGCGCGGTGGCTTCCTCAGCATTCCGCCGGGTCATATCGAAGCCGCCCGCATGCTGGGCATGTCGCCGTTCGATATGCTGCGGCGTATTCAGGTGCCCCAGGCATTTCGTCTGACGCTCCCGTCGCTCGTCAATGAAATGGTGCTGCTGATCAAGGCTTCCTCGCTGATTTCGGTGGTGGGCGTGGCCGAGTTGACGCGCACGGCACAGAACATCGCGGCCAGCACGTATCGCCCGCTCGAAGCCTATCTCGCTGCGGGGCTCATCTATTTCGTGATTTGCGGTGCGCTGGCGTTTGTTGCGCACGCAGCGGAATACCGTTTGCAGCACGCCTGACCCCGAGCCCACGCCATGCAAAAGCTCGATCCCACTGTCATCACGCACAACCTCCAGCCGATCGCCGCCGGTCTGGCGACTACCCTCGGCACGTGGACCGCGGGTGTCGCGATCGGCATCCTGATCGGCTTTCTGATCGCGGTGCTGCAACTCTTTTGCGGACGCTGGGTGCGTGGCGTATTGCGCTTCTATATCGAAGTGTTTCGCGGCACACCGTTTCTCGTGCAACTATTTTTGCTGTACTACGGCGGACCTTCCTTCGGCATCACGCTCGAACCGATGACAGCCGGCGTGGTCGGCCTTGGCCTCTACGGCAGCGCGTATTTTGCCGAAGCGTTCCGCTCGGGTTTTCAATCGGTGCCGCCGGGTCATCTCGAAGCAGCGTCCTGTCTGGGACTCACCCGCTGGCAAGCCGTCCTGCGGATTCAGGTGCCGCAAATGCTGGTGCTGATCGTGCCCGCGCTGACCAATCTGATCATCGTGCTGAGCAAGGAAACCGCGGTGCTGTCCATCGTCACGGTGCCCGAACTCACGTTCGTGCTGACCGGGATCGGCTCGGCCACCTTTGCTTTCGTCGAAACGCTGCTGGTGCTGTGCGTGTGCTATCTGGCGCTCGTCGAACTGACGTCGCGCGCCGGCATGTGGGCTGAAGTCCGCATCGCGCGCTTCATGGCATGAACGGAATCCGGACCCTTCTATGAACGCCATCGCCGACATGCCCTCCTCCGCGCCCACCGTCAATCTCGATACGCAGCAAGGCGAGCCGCTGATTGAAGTGCGCGATCTACGCAAACGCTTTGGCGAAGTCGAAGTGCTGCGCGGCGTGGATCTCCAGATCGCGCGCAAGGAGGTGGTCTGCATCATTGGACCCTCGGGCTCGGGCAAGAGTACCTTGCTGCGTTGCCTCGCCGCGCTGGAAACCTACGATCAGGGCGACGTGCGCATCGAAGGCGAACTGCTCGGCTATAGCGAGCGCAACGGCAAACGCGTGCGGGCCACGCAGGGCGAGATCAATCGCGTGCGTCGCAACGTCGGCATGGTGTTTCAGCAGTTCAATCTGTGGCCGCATATGACGGCGCTCGGCAATGTAATGGAAGCGCTGTTGCGGGTACGCCATCTGTCGCGTGACGAAGCGCGCCGCCGCGCCAATGCGATGCTGGAAACCGTCGGCCTCGCGCACAAAGGCGATGCGTATCCGGCGAGGCTCTCCGGCGGCCAGCAGCAGCGCGTCGCGATCGCTCGCGCGCTGGCGATGGAACCGCACATCATGTTATTCGACGAACCGACCTCGGCGCTCGATCCGGAACTGGTGGGTGAAGTGCTGCAGGTGATGAAGCAACTCGCGCGCGACGGCATGACGATGGCCGTGGTCACGCACGAAATGGGCTTTGCCGCGCAGGTCGCCGATAAGGTGATGTTCATCGATCAGGGGCGCATTGCCGTGCAGGGCAAACCGCGTGAAGTCTTCCACGACGCCGGGCAGCCGCGTCTGCGGCAGTTCCTGCAAAACTATTTCGACCGCAACGCATTCTGGGCACGCGGTCCCGACGACACGGAGCCGGTATGAGTCCGCTCGCGCGCGCGGCCGCCGAGGCACCCGCCGCGCGCTACGAACAGGTCAAGAGCCATATTCGCCGCGCCATCGAATCAGGCGCGCGGCAGGCCGGTGACCGCCTGCCTTCCGAACTGGATCTGGTGGCGACGCTGGGCGTCTCGCGCATGACAGTCAACCGCGCGCTGCGCGAGCTCGCCGACGAAGGCCTTGTCACCCGCGTGTCCGGTGTCGGCACGTTCGTCGCGCAAACCAAGCCGCAGTCGACGCTGCTGATGATCGCCCATATCGGCGACGAAATCCGTTCGCGGGGTCATGAGTATCGGTACGACACGGTCCTCGCACAGCGCGAGACCGCGCCGGTGATCGTGTCCAACGCGTTGGGGCTGGCGCCTGGCGCGTCGGTGTTTCATGTGATCTGCGTGCATCGGGAAAACGGCCTGCCGGTGCAGCTTGAGGACCGCTACGTGAATCCGGCGATCGCCCCGGATTTTCTGCAGCAGGATTTCGCGACGATCCGGCCGTCCGAGTATCTGTTCGAGATCGTGCCGGCGCATGACGTCGAGCATGTCGTCGATGCGGGTCTGCCGACCCGCGCCGAAGCCGAGCTACTGGAAATCCGCGCGGAAGAGCCGTGCCTGACGCTGATGCGCCGCACGTGGACGAGCGGCGTAGCGGTGACGTTCGCGCGCTTCGTGCACCCCGGTTCGCGCTACCGGCTGGGGTGCCGGTTCTCGCCGGATCTGTCGCAGCGTCAGGGTTAGCCGCGCGCACGCCCCATGCGCATCAAAGCGCCGGGGCCGAGTCACTCCAAGCCGCGTCAAACATTCCCCGCCAGATGGAAACGCGATGCCGGATGCCACAACCGCACCGACGTTGCCACGACTTCCCCAACCCAGGTACGGCGCCACAACTGCAGGCAGGGTTCACCGATATCCATCATCAGATGCCGCCGCACATACGCGTCGGGCTTCTGCGCATAGATGCGGAACTCTGCCCGCTGGATCGGCGCGAGCCGCACCATGTAGTGATTCGGCGTCTCGATCGTGAAATCCTGCTCCAGATAATCAGGAAAGACTTGCGGATTCACATACCGGTCCTCGTACTGGATCGGCTCGCCCTCTTCGCTGTGCACGATGCACGAATGAAACGCCGGCCCGCCGACGAGACCAAGCGCTTCGAGCGCGTGGGGATCGTCGCTCGGTTCGAGCGTCAGCACGCGTGCGGAATGGCGATGACCGCGCGCGGCGATTTCGTCGGCGATATTGCGGATCTCCAGCACGGTCGATTCGTAGCGCTGCGGCGCGACGAAGGTGCCTGAACCCTGCACGCGCGTCAGCACGCGTTCGGTGGTGAGTTCGCGCAGCGCGCGCGATACCGTCATACGCGCGACGCCAAACTCCTTGACCAGTTCCGTTTCGGACGGGATCAGCCCGCCCGGCTTCCAGTCCCCTTCACTGATGCGCCGGATCACATAGCGCTTGATCTGCTCGTAGGCGGGCATCGCCTTTGCCGGAGTCTCGTGGTTGCGGCCTGGGGAGTCCTGCGTGTCTGCGGTGTGCGCGTTTGTAATAGTGTTCACGTCGGCCTCGTGGGTAGTACGCGGATGATACCCGGGTGGTACCCGGGCGATGCGCAATATGCCGGCTCGCCGGCGGGTAGCCCGCTCACCGGCTCCGTCTCCGTCAAGCCATATGAGCGGCGGCCTGGGTGTCATTGGCGGCGAGGCTCGCGCCCGCGCCGAGGCGGCCGGCGTCCGCCAGACTCGCGACGCTCGCGAGAGCGGCCAGGCTCGGGCCGCCAGCTGGACCGGTCAAGCCAGGCCGAATGTTACCCGGGTTCGGCAGCGGCGGCGGCATGCCGTCGGCAATCATGCGAAACGCGATGCTCATGTCGTCCGCCAGCGGCCGGTCGTCACGATAGGTGGGAACGGCGCGGCGTACGCGCTGCCAGAGCGCATCCGTATGCGGCGCGCGCGGGGCGTCGACGGATTGCAGGTCGTAGGCTTGCGCGGCTGCAAGCAATTCGATCGCCACGATGCGCCCGGCGTTGTCGAGGATCTCCAGCGCCTTGAGTGCGGCCGGTGTGGCGTGACACAGGTGATCTTCCTGCAATCCGGATGTGATGCCGCCGTCGAGGCTCGCGGGCATCGCGAGGCGCCGGTTCTGCGCCACCAGCGAGGCTGCCGTGTACTGCGCGATCATGAAGCCGGAACAGGTGCCGCCCGGCTCCGCCAGAAATGCCGGCAAGCCGCTGACAAGCGGATTGACGAGGCGGTCGAGGCGCCGCTCGGCCATCGCCGCGACCTGGGCGATCGCGGTCGCCAGACTGTCCATCGCCAGCGCGATCGATGCACCGACCGCATGCGCCTGCGAATACACCCGCGGATCTTCCGGCGTGCCGGCGACGATCGGGTTGTCGGTGATCGACGCGAGTTCGCGATTGACCACGTCGGCGGTGCCAGTCAGCACGTCGCGGGCGGCGCCGTGCACGTGCGGAATGGTCCGCATGCTCAGCGGGTCTTGCGTGCGCTGCCCGACCACCGCAGCCAGAATGCCGCTGTCCGCGAGCGCCGCGCGCATCCGTTCGCCGACCAGGTTCAGGCCCGGCGAGATGCGTAAGGCGAGCGAATCGGCGTCGAACGCCGCGAGCTGACCGCGCAGATTTTCGAAGCTCATCGCGGCGACCAGGTCGGTCCAGTCGAGCAGACGTTCGGCGCGCGCCAAAGCCAGCGCCGCCAGACCCGTGACGCACGGCGTGCCATTGATCAGGCTCAGGCCCTCTTTCGCCTCGAGTACCAGCGGTTCGAGGCCGAGCAGCGCCAGCGCGTCGCGCCCTTTGAGCCGTTCGCCGCGATAGCGCACATGTCCTTCACCGATACAAACGAGTGCGATATGCGCCATATGGCTCAGATAGCCGACCGAGCCGAACGCCGGCACCTCCGGCAGGCAATCCGCGTTGAGCAACGCGACGAGCTGGTCCGCGACTTCGAGGCGAATGCCCGAGTGTCCGTGCGCGAAATTGTTGACCGCCGCCGCCATGATCGCGCGCGTCTCGGCCACACCGAGCGGCGCGCCGACGCCCACCGCGTGGCTCATCAGAATGTTGCGCGACAGCGTGCGCTGCTCGGCCGGCGAGACGATCACGTCGCACAACGCGCCGACGCCGGTATTCACGCCATACGCGCGAATCCCGCGCGCGACGATCTGTTCGACGAGCACACGCGCCGCGGCGATGCGCGCGCGGGCGTCGGCGGAAAGCTCGAGTGGCTCGCCAGCGGCAATGGCCGCCACCTGAGCCCAGTCGAGAGGACGATCGGAACGGATTACGGCCATGGTATTGCCTGCTCTAGCTGATTAGTTGGTGGTACGGTCCTGATGGCTCGACACGAATTGCCGGAAGCGATCCGACTTGCATTCGACGAACACTTCATCCGGCGTGCCGTCGGCTTCCACCTGGCCTTGATGCAGGAACATCACGCGATTCGATACGTGCCGCGCGAAACCCATTTCGTGCGTGACGACCAGCATGGTGCGGCCTTCTTCGGCAAGCGAGCGCATCACGCGCAGCACTTCGCCGACCAGTTCCGGATCGAGCGCGGAGGTGGGTTCGTCGAACAGCATCACCTTCGGATGCATCGCCAACGCACGCGCAATCGCCACACGTTGCTGCTGGCCGCCGGACAGATGCGCCGGATAGTGGCCGCGCTTTTCCGCGAGACCGACTTTCGCCAGCAGGGCTTCGGCCTCCTCGACCGATTCGGCGCGGCTGCGCTTTTGCACGCGCATGGGACCTTCGATCAGATTCTCCAGCACGGTCATGTGCGACCAGAGATTGAAGTTCTGAAACACCATGCCGAGTTGCGAGCGCACCCGGTCCACCTGGCGGCGATCGCTCGGGTGCAGCTTGCCGTCACCGCGGCGTTTCATTTTCAGCTCTTCGCCGTCGAGGGCAACCGAGCCGTCGTCAGGCGTTTCGAGCAGGTTCAGACAGCGCAGGAAAGTGCTTTTGCCGGAGCCGCTCGCGCCGAGAATCGAGATCACGTCGCCTTGATGGGCGTCGAGCGAAATGCCTTTGAGCACATGGTGGTCGCCGAACGACTTGTGAATGTTCTTGACCGACAGTGCAACAGGTGCCGTAGCGTTCATGGGATTCTCCAGATTCATCCAGGATAGACGGTCGTTCAGGGCGCAGCGCGGCGCGCTTCGGTCGTGGCGGATACCGGCCGGCTCGGCGCGGCGACTGCAGGCGCCGCGCGCAGATGGCGCGACAGACGCGTCTCGAGGAAGCCGAGCAAACGCACGATGACAAAATTCAGGAACAGATAGATCAGCGCGGCGCAGATGAAAACTTCAGTGGTGCGATACGTTTGCTGAATGATCTGCTGCGCGACGCCGGTCACTTCCCACACGGTGACCAGACTCGCGAGCGCGGTCGATTTGACGAGCAGCACGGCCTCGGTCGAATACGCCGGCAGACACTGGCGCAGTGCAATCGGACCGATCACGCGACGCAACAGCGCGAAGCCCGACAGACCGATCGAATAACCCGCTTCGATCTGACCGACCGGCACGGCCATCAGGCCGCCGCGAATGATCTCGGCGGTGTAGCCGGCCGTGCACAGAGCGAGCGACAGCACCGCGCACATATACGGCTCGCGCAGCACCGGCCACAGGAAGCTCTCGCGGATCACACCGAACTGGCCCATGCCGTAGTACACGAGGAACATCTGGATCAGCAGCGGCGAGCCGCGAAACACGAGGATATAGGCGCGCGCGAAGCGGTTCGGCAACCAGTTCGGCGACACCCGCATCGTGACGATCACGAGCGAAAGCAGACCGCCGAGAATCAACGAACAGAAGAACAGGCCGAGGGTGGTCGGCACGGCCGCGATCAGTTGCCGCAGCGTGTCGAGCAGAAAATCGAAATCGAAGTGCATGATGTCCGTCCCGGTCAGTTGCGCGCGAAGTTGCGCTTGAAGGACCGGCCCACGCGCGCTTCGGCGCGATTGAAGACCCGGTTCGAGATGCTGGTCATCAGCAGATACAGCGCGCCGCCCACCACGAAGAACGTGAAGTATTGATGCGTGGAGCCCGCCGCCACCTGGCTCGTGCGCAGCAGTTCGGCGAGCCCCGTCACCGAGATCAGCGCTGAATCCTTGAGGCTCAATTGCCAGACGTTGCCGATGCCGGGCAACGCAAAACGCAGCACTTGCGGGATCAGGATGCGACGCGCCATGGTCAGCGTGGGCATGCCGATCGAACGCGCGGCTTCCAGCTCACCGCGCGACACGGCCAGCACCGCCGAGCGGTACACCTCGGCCTGGTACGCGCCGGAGATCATGCCGACGGCCAGTGCGCCGATCACGAAGGGTGGCACGCCGACGAAACCCTCGGCGCCGAACCATTGCCCGACCGTGGTGACGAGCGTCGAGCCGCCGAAGTAGAACAGATAGATGACGAGCAATTCAGGCACGCCGCGAAACACCGTGGTGTACACGTCGCCGATCACGCGCAGCGTGCGAAAGCGCGACAGCTTGGCTGTCGCAACCAGCGCACCGAACACCGCGCCGACCGCAAGCGCCGCCAGCGTGAGCGCGACCGTCATCAACGCCGCGAGCAGCAGCACGCCGCCCCAGCCTTCCGGCCCGAAGCCGAGCATCTCTATCAGAGCCATTTCCTACCCCTCATCCATGACCGTGGATCGAACCAGCCGGCACGCGCGGTATCACGCCCCGCATGCCGCTACATCTGAACGTTCAACCATCAAGGCGTGACGTCGGTCTTGAACCACTTGGTGGAGAGCTTCTTGACGGTACCGTCGGCGAGCGCGGCACTGATCGCCGTGTCGAATTTCGCTTTCAGGTCGGCGTCCTGCTTGCGGAACGCGAGGCCTTCGCCCGGGCCCCAGATCGGGCCGCCGATCTTCGGACCGGCCATTGCGATCGACGCCGTTTCCTTTTTGTCGATGTTCGCCGCGTAGTACGTCACGTCGTCGAACGAGGCGTCGATGCGGCCGTTGGCCAGATCGAGATCGCGCTCAGACGAAGTCTTGTAGACGCGGATCGTGGTGACGTCCTTGAAGCCGTCGTTGATGAACTTGGTGTAGACCGTGCCCGACTGGATGCCGATGGTCCTGCCCTTCAGCTGCTTGCGCAACGCATCGACGGTAGGCTGATCGGCTTTCGGGTCGCCCGACAGCTTGACGACGCCTGCGCCCGGCGAGGCTTTCGGCAGCACCTTCGGGTCCGTCACGGCGAAGGTGGCGGGCGTGGCGGCGTACGGCTTCGAGAAGGCAATGATCTTTTCGCGCTCAGGCGTGATCGAGATCGCATCCATCAAGACATCGAATTTGCCGGCCTGCAGACCAGGGATCATGCCGTCCCAGTCTTGCGCCACGAGGTTGCACTGCAGCTTGATGCGTTCACACAGATTGGCGACCAGTTCCGGTTCGAAGCCGCCCAGCTTGCCGCCCGGCAAGGTCAGATTCCACGGCGCGTACCCGCCTTCAAGGGCGATCGTCACCGTTTTCCAGTCTTTTGCCTGCACCGGTGCCGCAACAATTGTCGCGGCGCCGATAACGGCGCCCATCAATGCTTTTGCTAACGTCGTGCGCTTCACTTTCACGTCGAAACTCCTTGGATTAGGGTAACCGTCAGACTGGATTTTATTGCCGCTTAATTTGTATAGACAAGTTTGCATGAGACAAAAAGCACTCGCAAGCAGATTTGCGAGAAAGTGCGGGAATCATCGGGTAAGCCCCTAGTCGATCAGACAGGACAAGGCTTTTAATGGAGTTTTGAATCGCCGACGGCCGACGCGCTGTGCACGGTCGGGTGCGTCAGCTGATTTGCTTTGTCTAGACAGGTTGGTGCGTGGCGAGTTGGCGGGGTCGAGATTGGCTTGCGCGTTCTACCAGACCAATGGCACGAAGCGGTAGCGCACTCGCGTCATATAGTCGGCGTAGCCATCGAGCTGTTCGATCAGCACCCGCTCTTCGCGTACCGCGCGCCAGCCGATGCCGGTCACCAGCACCGGCACGCAGGCCAGCCCCCACCACGAGCCCAGCAGCAATGGCGTGCCGACGAACAGCAGCAAGGCGGCGGCGTACATCGGATGGCGGACATACGCGTAAGGGCCGGTATCGATGACTTTGTGGCCACGGCTTGCCTGGATCTTCACGACCGGCGCGGCATAGCTATTGGCCCGGAACACGTTGCGGCACATGAAGAGACAAAGGAATATGCAGAGCGAACCCAGGCTCACCAGCCAGACCGGCAGTGGCGCCGACCAACGGAAACGCACCGCGTCCAGCCCCATCAGAACCAGCCACGCGCTCCACGCAATCGAAACGCCGATCATGAACAGACGGTCCCAGCGGCTTTGCTGCGCCTGCAAGATAGGCGCGAGACGCTCGGCAAGCAGCCCGGGATCGTGACGCGCCAGCCAGAAGCCGACCCACAGACTCACGCCCCCGGTTTCGATCAGATACCACCAGGCGGCCGGCCACGTGAGCGTGCCGGCTGCGCCGAATAGCAGCGCGCCCATGCAGGCCAGCCAGATAACCGTTTGGAGAATCAGCCGGGTGATCACGGTTTTCCTTTTACCCGCGCGACGTCAAACGGTGGCCGCCGCGGATGCCGATGCACGCACACGGGCGAATACGTCGGCGATGTCGATATCGCCCGCGTTCAGACCGAACCGATCGCGCAGGCAGGTGGCGAGTTCAGCCGCGCTTCCGAGTTGCCGTTCGCTGATGATCTGACCGTCCGCGGCGCGTTCGTTGAGTTGATCGTTGAGCAGCGTGAGGCGCGACGCCGCCAGGACGCGGGTGACGATCAGATTGTTCGCGAAGATCGAATCCGGTGAGGTCGAGGTGTACCAGTTCGAGGTTTCGTAGTCGATCCATTCGACCGGATGCAGGTCGAAACGATAGACGCGGGACCAGGTGTCGTCGCGGTCCTGCACTTCGAGGTAGAGCGCATTGTGTGATGCGTCCGCGAGGCGGAATGTGCCCAGCTGGGTGGGCTGGGCGGTGCCTGGGGTCAGGCGTAGCGGTGTGATTAGCGTCACGCTGCCGAAGCCGACGTCGGCGATCCATGATTCGCTGTCTTTGGCCCCGTCGATGTCGATGCGCAGGACCATGTGGGTGCGGGGTGGGATGGCGTCGGGTTCGCGGCCCCAGAGTACGCGGCCCAGTAAGGGGGTGACTTTGAAGCCTAGCTGCTTCAGTACGCTCGCGAATAAGGCGTTTTGCTCGAAGCAGTAGCCGCCGCGGTGTTGGGTTAGCAGTTTTTCCTCGATCGATTCGAGGTTCAGGTTGACCGCGCGGCGCGTGAGGGGGTTGAGGTTTTCGAAGGGGATCGATCTGGGGTGCAGTGCGTGGAGTTGCTGCAGGACTTCTAGTGTCGCTTCTTGAGGGCCTGTGTAGCCTATGCGGGTGAAGTAGCTTTTTAAATTCACTGTGTGTGGCATTGGGGTGTCCCAGGGGTCTGTTTGAATGCTCGGCGCATTGGGGCTGGGGCGCTGCCGCGCGGGGTTCTGGCTGTGATCATAGCTTTTTCGGTTGTCTGCCTGGGGGTTGGGCTTTTCCTTGTTTTCTTATTGGTCTATTAGCGTTCCCCCTGTGCGGGGGGCACCTACTTTTCTTTGCCGCCGCAAAGAAAAGTAGGCAAAAGAAAGCGGCTTTACACCGCTAATTTTTAAGCGGCTCCCCTGGCTTGGAGGGGATCGTGGCTCCGTAGAGATTGGCTCTCTGCACTTTCTGGCGTGAGTGACAAGGCCGTCATTCATCCGGCGGCGCTGCGCGCGCCGGGGCGGTACTTCATACCCGCGGAGCGCACGTGATGCGGTACGCATCGCATGCGCTCCGCGCTGCCTTTTTTTACTGCCCGCCTTTCAGCGCGGCCGTCGCTATCGACGGTACGCTGATGCCGTGGCTCGATGCAAATTGCACCGCCGAACTCAGCGTCGACATCAATGATTGCAGTTGGCCCGGCGCGGATTTCGCTATGTACGATGCGCTCTGCGCGGTCTGTGGGTTTAGCCCGGACTGCAGCAGCGACGACGGATTCATCTGGCCAATGCTCCCCAGCCCCGACTGCAAACTCGAATACTGGCTCACACCCTTGCCCAACGATGTCAACCCGTCCGTGAACGCCTGCTTGTTGACCGGTGTCGCCGACGCACCACTCGCCCGGCTCGCGAAGGCCTGAGTCAGCGTCTGCGATAACGACTGCTGCGTGCTGCCCACCTGCGTCAATTGACTCACCGACGGCGTGCCGCCACTCAGCAGTCCCGCCGCCTGTTGCGCCTGCCCCGCCGCACCGCTCAATCCCATCGCCGAAGCAAGACTCGACTGACCGCTCAGCACCTGCTGGTTCGCACCCACGTATGTCTGCAACAACTGCGATACACCACCCGACGAAGCCCCCGCGCCAGCATTCGCCGAACTATCGCCACCCCCTATGCCGAACTGCTTCAGATTCAACTGCGCACTCGACACGCCACTCAGCAGCAATCCGCCGCTCGCCAGCAACGAAAGCACAAGGATACGTTTGTTCATACCTATCTCCTGACATTGACCTTGCGAAGTACTCGTGCGCTTCGACAGCGCCCACCCATCCGCGTTCGATATGTTCATAACAATACAAACACATTACGTTATTAATCTCTTTTCATTACGTCTAAATACCAATTTGTAGTAGTCCGTAAATATGGAAATTACATGTCAGTAATATTGATACGAATCGTTCTCATTTATATTGACGCACTTATTTCGCGTGCGTACGATCACGCCATCTGCGGTATCCGTCGTCGCGAACGGATCCGGCAATCGCGGGCGCTGAGTGACATACCACCGCGACGGTCAATTCAGTCGATACAACACAAATAAGGATTTCGATGAAGTTCGCCCAACTCCACGAATCCGCCACAGAGGCGGGTTCGCGTCGCGATTGCGCCGTGCGTGATCACACCGCTCGCCGTTCGCGTTTGCCGTCGATGCGACGCGCCGCCCTCTGTACCGCTTTTGCCTGGGCGTCGCTCACCGCCGGCACAGCCATGGCGGAAGCCAATCCGGACGCGGTACCGGAAGCCCCCGAAGCCGATCTGAATATCAAGGCGACCCAGACCAGCCAGTGGACCGGCTTCTGGAATCGCGAGCAGATGCTCGGCGACATCGGCGGTCTGCGCCCCTGGCTCGGCAAATACGGCGTGACCTTCGCGCTCACCGAAACCAGCGAAGTGCTCGGCAACGTCCGCGGCGGCCTCTCGCGCGGCGCGGATTACGACGGTCTGACGACGGCGACCGTGCAAATGGATACGCAAAAAGCGTTCGGTTTGCCCGGCGGCCTGTTCAACGCCAGCGCCTTGCAGATCCACGGCGCCAATCTCAGCGCCAACAAGCTCGGCACGCTCAATACGGCGAGCGGCATCGAGGCCGACGACACGACCCGCCTGTGGGAATTGTGGTACCAGCAGTCGTTCCTGAACAAGCGCATCGACGTCAAGATCGGTCAGCAAAGTATCGACCAGGAATTCATCACCAGCACGTATTCGGCACTGTTCGTCAATACGATGTTCGGCTGGCCGGCCCTGCCCTCGTACGACATGCCGTCCGGCGGCCCCGCTTATCCGTTGTCCGCCCTCGGCGTGCGCGTGCGCGGTCAGATCACGCCGTCGTTGACCGCCCTTGCCGGCGTGTTCGACGGCGACCCGCTCGGCAACAACCCCGACAACAAGAGCGGCACCAACTTCAACCTGCATAACGGTACGCTGTTCATCGGCGAATTGCAGTATGCGATCAACCAGCCGGCCGACGGCGAAATGGTCGGCACGAGCGGCGGCGGTTTGCCGGGCACCTACAAGCTCGGCGTCTGGTACAACAACGGCAGCTTCGCGGACCAGCGCTACGACAACATCGGCCTCTCGCTCGCCAACCCGGCAAGCACCGGCATCGCGCAGAACCATCGCGGCGACTATAGCTTTTACGCAGTAGCCGACCAGATGATCTGGCGTCCAAACCCGGACGAACCACGCAGCCTGGGCGTGTTCGCCCGCGTCATGGGCGCGCCGGGCGATCGCAACCTGGTGAGCCTCGCAGCCAACCTCGGCGTCGTGCTGAAAGCGCCGTTCGCCGGCCGCGACGACGACAGCGTCGGTCTCGCCCTGACCTACATCAAGGTCGGCAACCACGTGCACGGTTTCGATCAGGACAACCTCGCCTTCAGCGGCGGCCCGTATGGCGTGCGCACCAGCGAAACCACGCTCGAGGCGACCTATCAGTACCAGGTCAACCCGTGGTGGCAACTGCAGGCCGACGCGCAATACACCTTCAATGCCGGCGCCGGCCAGAACCCGAATGACCCGACGCAGCCACTGCGCAACACGTTCGTCATCGGCGTGCGGACCAACATCACATTCTGATGCGATTCGCGCCCACGAGACACGTTAACTCACACGCTACCGACAAATCGAACCCCATGTTTTCGATCATGACCGCCACCACCGCTTTGTGCGCAGGCACGGAGACTCACTCATGAACAATCCCACGCGCAAGTTTTCGCCGCGCGCCGCGCGGGCCCTGATCTCTGCCGCAGCCGGCGCCGCCGCGTTCGCCGCCGGCGTCGCGCAGGCCGAGCCGCAAGGTTTTCTCGAGACCGTCAAGCACCACACCACGCTGATCAACACCGTGCCGGGAAACGGCGATCAAAACCCCTATGCAGTCGTGGTCGCGCCGGTGACGGCGGGCACGGTCAAGCAAGGCGACGTACTGGTCGGCAACTTCAATAACTCGACCAACCTGCAAGGCACCGGCAGCACGATCATCAACTATCATCCGGACACCAAAGAGATGACGGTGTTCGCGACGGTGCCGCGCGATCTGAAGGAATGCCCGGGCGGCATCGGTCTCTCCACCGCGATGACCATGCTCAAATCGGGCTACGTGATCATCGGCAGCACGCCGAGCAATGACGGCACCACCGGCACCAAGGGCGCGGGCTGCCTGATCGTGCTGGACCCGAACGGCAAGGTCGCCTCGACCATCGTCAGCCCGAACATCAACGATCCGTGGGGCAACATGGCGGTCGTCGATAACGGCACCAGCGCGACGCTGTTCGTCAGCAACGCCGGCTTCGGTGTGGGCGGTGCGGACGGTAATCCGCCCGTGTTCAAGCAGGCCACCGTGCTGCGCCTTGACCTCGACGTGCCGGCCGGCAAGCCGCCGGTCGTGAAAAAGGAAACCGTGGTCGGCAGCGGCTTCGGCGCGCAGGCGGACAAGGGCGTGTTCCTCGTCGGCCCGACCGGCCTCGCGCTGTCGAACGATCAGAAACTGCTGTACGTGTCCGATGCAATCGGCAACCGTATCACCGAAATCGACGAACCCATGACGCGCGACACGAGCGCCGGCGTGGGCCGCCAACTGACCGCCGACGGCCTGCTGCATCGGCCGCTCGCCATGATCACCGCGCCGAACGGCCACCTGCTGGTGACCAATGCGCTGAACGGTCAGATCGTCGAAATCGACCCTGCCAGCGGCAAGCAGATCTACGCCCGCTGGATCGATACCGACAAGGCGCAATCGCCCCCGGGCAATGGCGACCTGTTCGGTCTCGCAATGACGCCGGAAGGCGACGGCTTCTACTACGTGCAGGACGACGTGAACACGCTGGTGCTGGCGAAGTAGCAGCAGAACTCAAAGCCACATGAAGGTGAAGTAACCATGGCAAACGATCATCCGTCGCGGCCCTCACGGCGCGGCTTTTTAAAGGCAGGCAGTGCCGCCGTCGCGGCGGGCGCAAGCCTCGGCGCGACCGGCGTTGCCCAGGCCGCGCTCGGCAAGACGCCGGCGCACAGTACCGATCCGCAGATGGCTGTCGAGCCGTTCTACGGCACGCATCAGGGCGGCATCGTCACGCCGCAGCAGAGTCACACGTACGTTGCCGCGCTCGATCTGACAACCGACAAACGCGCCGACGTGATCGCGTTGCTGCGTGCCTGGACCGACGCTGCCGCGCGCCTGACGCAAGGTGCCACAGCCGCGCCGCTGCCGACCGGCACCGCGGCCAGAACGGCACTGACCGACACAAAGCTTGATACGCAGGCCGGCACGAACGCCGATGCCAGGCCCGACGCCAAGACCAACGACACGGCCTACAGCCCGACCAACACCAAAGCCGCGCCGGATTCCGGCGACGTGCTCGGCCTCGGCCCATGCGGCCTGACGATCACGTTCGGTTTCGGCCCGGGTCTGTTCACGAAGGACGGCAAGGACCGCTACGGGCTGGCCTCACGCCGCCCCGCCGCGCTCGTCGATCTGCCGCGTTTCAACGGCGATCAGCTGATCGCCGAAAAAACCGGCGGCGACCTGTACATCCAGGCCTGCGCGAACGATCAGCAGGTCGCGTTCCACGCGGCCCGGCAATTGGCGCGTCTCGCGAACGGCACCGCAGCGATGCGATGGGGCCAGTCCGGCTTCCTGTCGGGTCCGCGCGGGCAGACGCCGCGCAATCTGATGGGCTTCAAGGACGGCACCAACAATCCGTCGACCGCCAAACCACAGTTGATGAACGAGTTCATCTGGGCCAAAGCGGCCGACGCGCCCTGGATGGAAGGCGGCACCTACACCGTGGTACGCCGCATCCGCATCACGCTCGAACACTGGGACAACACTGAAGTCGACTTCCAGGAGCAGGTGTTCGGCCGCCACAAGTACAGCGGCGCGCCGATCGGCAAGAAGAACGAGTTCGACGCCGTGGACCTGAAGGAAGAGGACAAGGACGGCAATCCGGTGATTCCGGAAAACTCGCATGTGCGTCTGTCGAACCGGGACAGCAACAACGGCGCGCAGATTCTGCGCCGCTCCTATTCGTACAACGACGGCACGAACTTCTACATCGAGCGCTGGCCGCCGTGGCGTCAGGAAACCGAATACGACGCGGGGCTGATTTTCGTGGCTCACCAGAGCGACCCGCGCACCGGCTTCATTCCGATCAACGACAAGCTCGCGAAGTTCGACATGATGAACCAGTTCACGACGCACGTCGGCAGCGCGGTGTTCGCGGTGCCGCCGGGCGCGAAGCCGGGTTCGTATATCGGCGCGGGGCTGTTCGAGACGTAATGCAAGCTGCGGCAAGCTGCGAAAGAGGCAGCAAACAAGATCAACTACACCATCACCAACGGACTTTAGGATCATGGCTCACTCCTGGTTTGGCACCCGCCTGCGACTCGTCAGCAGCGCCGCCGCGCTCACACTCGCTGCCCTCGGCACGGTGCCGTCGGCGGCCCACGCGGCATCGATCACGCTGTACAGCGCGCAGCACGAGCAGGTCGTCAATCTGCTGGCGAAAGACTTCGAGAAAGAATCGGGCATTTCGGTGAAGATCCGCGACGGCGAAGGCCCGGCGATGGCCGCGCAGCTCGTCGCCGAAGGCGCCGCCACGCCCGCCGACGTGTACTTCACGGAAAACTCGCCCGAGCTGATGCTGCTCGAAGAAAAGGGCCTGCTGAGCAAGGTGAACGACTCGACGCTCGCCACCGTGCCGGGGCGCTTTAATTCGCCCACCGGCGTGTGGGTCGGCGTGACCGCGCGTGAAAACGTGGTGGTCTACAACACGGCCAAGCTGCAAGCCTCGCAACTGCCGCAATCGCTGTTCGATCTGGCCAAGCCGGAATGGAAAGGCAAAGTCGGCATCGCGCCGAGCGACGGCGACTTCCTGCCGCTGGTGAGCGCCGTGCTCGCGCTGAAGGGCGAAGCGCAAACCGTGCAATGGCTCAAGGGCCTGAAAGCCAACGCCCAGATTTTCGACGACGACGAAGGCGTGGTGGCGGCCGTCAATCGCGGCGGTGTCGCGACTGGCCTGATCAACAACTACTACTGGGCACGTCTGCACGCGGAACTCGGCGATGCGAAAACCCGCAGCGCGATCTATCACTTCGGCAACGGCGACGCCGGTGCACTGGTGAACGTATCGGGCGCCGCGGTGCTGAAGTCCGCGCACAACGCGGACGGCGCGCAGAAGTTTCTCGCGTATCTGGTCAGCGAACGCGCCCAGCAGCTGATGGCGAACAGCCACGTCGAGTTCGAATATCCGCTGCACGCGGGCGTTGCGCCGGACCCGATCCTCAAGCCGTTCGCTGAACTGAACCCGCCGGCGCTGACCATCCAGCAACTCGGCGACGATAGCCAGGCCGGCAAGCTGCTGCGCCAGGCAGGTTTGCTGTAAATGAGCGATGCGGTGTCAGCCGGACCTCCGGCTGTAACCTCCGCCCCGGCGCGCGCCCGCTCGCGCGCGCCGCGCGGTTTGTTCGCGGCAGCAGCACTCAGCGCTTTGCTGGTGTTGCTGCCGATTGCGTTTACGTTCTGGCGCGCGGCGAGCTTCGGTATCGGTGATGCGGTCGACCTGGTGTTCCGTCCGCTGGTCGGCGAGCTGCTGGTCAATACGCTGATGATCACCGTATCGACCACGCTGGCCGCGGCCGTCATCGGCACTGCCGCCGCGTGGTTTGTCGAACGCACGCATTTGCCGGGGCGTCGCCTGTGGGCTGTGCTCGCCGCCGCGCCGCTGGCCATGCCGGCGTTCATTTCGAGCTATGCGTGGGTGTCGCTGAGCCTGGATTTGCAGGACTTCGTCGGCGCGTTGCTGGTGCTGACGTCCGCCTATTTCCCGCTGGTGTATCTGCCGGTGGCCGCCGCGTTGCGCAGCATGGACCCGGCGCTCGAAGAAAGCGCGCGGGCACTCGGCTGCAACCGCTGGACCACCTTCATTCGCGTCGTGCTGCCGCAATTGCGTCCGGCGCTGCTCGGCGGCATGCTACTGGTGGCGCTCGGCGTGCTGTCCGAATTCGGCGCGTTCACGCTGCTGCGGTTTCGCACCTTCACGACGCAAATCTACGCGGAATACCGCACGAGTTTCGATGGCGGCGGCGCCTCGCTGCTGGCGTGCCTGCTGATCGTGATCTGCCTGATCGTGCTCGCGTTCGAGTTTCGGGTGCGGGGTGCGGCGCGCTATGAGCGCGTCGATCGCGGCACCCGCCGCGCGGTGTTGCGCTACCACCTCGGCGCATGGCGCTGGATTGTCGTCGCCGGCTTTGCCGCGCTGGCAACCGCGACGCTCGGTGTGCCGCTCGGCATGATCGGCTACTGGCTCACGCAACCCGGCGCGGCCGCCGTCACACCGGCGGATGTGTCGCCCGAACTGCTGTTCAACGCCACCATGTCGTCGCTCGGTTTCGGCCTCGCCGCCGCCCTGCTGACCACGCTGCTGGTCGTGCCGCTCGCGTTCCTGCTGGTGCGCTATCCGACGCGCTTCGCGACCGTATTCGAGCGCACGGTGTTTCTCGCGCAAGGCATTCCGGGGCTGGTGATCGCGCTGGCGATCGTCTCGCTCGCCGTGCACGCATTGCAGCCGCTCTATCAAAGCGCGACGCTGCTGGTGATCGCCTATGCCATGCTGTTCATGCCGGTGGCGCTGGTGAGCGTGCGCGCCGCCTTCATGCAGGCGCAACCGCGCCTCGAAGAAACCGCGCGCGCGCTCGGCCTCGGCTGGTCGCAGACGGTGTTTCGCGTGCTGCTGCCGCTCGCCGGACCGGGCCTGGGCGCGGCTGCAGCAATGGTGTTCATCTCGGTGGTCACCGAACTGAACGCGACCCTGCTGCTCTCTCCCATTGACACGCGCACGCTCGCAACGCAAGTCTGGGCCGACACGTCGACCATGGCCTTCGCCGCCGCCGCGCCCTACGCGGCGCTGCTCACCGGCATCTCGCTGTTCGCCTCAGGCCTCCTGTTCGCGTTGCTCGGCAGATCGGCGCTTCTCGGCGAGCGCGATTGACGCTGATGTCCATCGCTTTTTCCATCGGATTTTCATGAGCGAACTTCGTATCCGCGGACTGCAAAAATCGTTCGACGGCCATCCGGTGCTGCACGGCATCGACCTGTCGGTCGAGCGCGGCACGCTGCTCGCGCTGCTCGGCCCTTCCGGCAGCGGCAAGACCACCTTGCTGCGCCTCCTGTGCGGCTTTGAACGGGCCGATCGCGGCAGCGTCGAGATCGACGGCCGGCGAGTGGCTGGCGACAACCTGCACATGCCGTCCGAACAGCGCCGCATCGGCTATGTGCCGCAGGAAGGCGCGCTGTTTCCGCATCTGTCGGTGGCGGACAACATCGTGTTCGGATTGCCGCGGACGCAACGCCGCGCGCGTCACCGCGTTGCCGAATTGCTCGAACTGGTCGGCTTGCCGGCGGACTTCGGCGAACGCGCGCCGCAGCAACTGTCCGGCGGACAGCAGCAGCGTGTCGCCCTGGCACGAGCGCTCGCGCCCTCGCCCACGCTGGTGATGCTCGACGAACCCTTTTCGTCGCTCGACGCCGCCTTGCGGCTCGAAACCCGGCAAGCGGTGGCGAGCGCATTGGCGGCCACGGGCGCGACCGCCGTGCTGGTCACGCACGATCAATCGGAAGCGCTGTCGCTTGGCCATGAGGTCGCGGTGCTGTGGCAAGGCAAGCTGATCCAGACAGCGACGCCCGAGACGCTTTACAGGCGGCCGGTGACGCGCGAACTGGCGTCTTTTGTCGGCGAGGCGGTGTTGTTGCCGGGCGTGGTTCGGCAAGATCGCGTGAGTTGCGAACTCGGCGACTTGCCGTTATGCGAGCCGATGGGCAACGGTCCGGTCGACGTGATGGTGCGGCCCGAGCAGATCCGCCTGCTGCGTGCCGACGAGGCGATGCCCGATGGCACGGCCTCCTATGACGCCGTCGTACGCGAGGTGATCTTCCAGGGACAGGACGCGGGCGTCGCGCTGCAATTGCAGTCCGGCGCGCAGACTGTGGTGCGCGCGCGCGTGCCCGGTTATCTGACGCCGCGACCCGGTGAGCGTGTGCGGCTCGCCGTGGACGGCGCGGTGACCGCTTACGCCCGCAGCTAGGCAATCACGCGTCATCCGGCACTACGCGCACGCCGCCGCCGAGGCGCGCGTTTGCGGACGCACCGACAAGTCCTGCACCATCTGCGCGGCCAGATAATCGCACGTCGGCCGATCCGATTTGGCGCTGCGCGCCACCACGATTTCCAGCGGCTCGATCTTCGGCAAGCCCTGCGCTTCGCCGAGAATCGCCAGCCGTGACGGGACGCTGCAGCGCGTCAGCGCGACCACCGACAAGCCGGCGTCCACCGTGGCCACGAGGCCCATCAGGCTGGCGCTGCTATAAGCGGCCCGATAGCGGATCCGCGCGCCGTCGAGCGCGGCGAGCGTGTGCTGGCGCGCCACGCAGCCGGGTTCGTAGAGCCCGACCGGCAACGGCGAGACCGCCAGCACCGGCGTATCGAGCGAGGCCCCCGCCCACACCATCGGCTCGCTGCGCACGAATTCACCGCGCATTCTGCGGTCCCGCGTGACAAAGGCGAGATCGATCTTGTTATCGGCCAGCATCGGCGCGAGCGACGTGCTCTGCGCGCAGACAATCTCGATCTCCACTCGCGGATACAGATTCGAAAAGCGCCGCAATACCGGCGACAGCAGCGACGATACGTAGTCGTCCGGGGCGCCGAGCACCACGCGTCCGGTCACCTCCGGCCGCACGATCGCGGACCACGCTTCCTCATGCAGATCCAGCATCCGTCGCGCGTATTCCAGCAGCGTGTTGCCGGGTCGCGTGAGCGACAGATTGCGCGTATTGCGGGCGAACAGGGTGGTGCCGAGCATGGTTTCGAGCCGCTTGATCTGCATGCTGACCGCCGCCTGTGACCGGTGCACGGTCGCCGACGCCTTGGTGAAGCTGCCCGTTTCCACTACCGCGACGAAGGTGCGCAGCAAATCGACGTCGAATTCGGGGTGCATGATTTATCAATCCGGCTTATGGAATTACTCAATTTAATTCGTTTGCCGGTGCCATGCAAGGCGCGCAATACTTGTGACTCCACGCTGCCGGAGCCGTTTCGCATGTCCCTCACTCAACGTCAACAAGGCGCCATCACGCTGGCCAGCGGCGGGCTATTGATGGGCACGATCGGCGTCTTCGTCGAGGAAGCACGGCTCGGCGCGCTGACCCTGGTGTTCTTTCGCTGCCTGTTCGGCTTTCTGTCGCTCGCCGCGTACTGCGCGTGGAAAGGCTTCTTCACGCGCCAGCATTTCACGCGGCGCACGGTCACGCTAGCGCTGATCTCCGGCGTGCTGATGGTGACGCAGTGGGTCGGCTTCTTCGACGCGATTCATCGCACCAGCATCGCGGTCGCAACCGTGGTGTTTCATGTGCAGCCATTCTGGGTCGTGCTGATCGGCGCGGCGCTCTTCAACGAACGGCTCGGTATCGACCGCCTTGGCTGGATCGCCACGGCCTTCGTCGGCCTCGTGCTCGCGTCGGGCGTCGCGGCTAGCGGGAATCTGCAGGGCCATGCGAGCTATCTGATCGGTATCGGCGAAGCGCTGGTGGGATCGGTGCTGTATGCGAGCGTCACGCTGATCGCCAAAGGGCTCGGCAATTTGCGGCCGCATTTGCTGACGCTCGCGCAATGCGCGGTCGGCGTGGTCTGCCTGCCGTTCATCGCGCCGCTCACCGCCGTGCACATCGGCCCAATGCAATGGTTCTGGCTGGTCGGAATGGGCGTGCTGCACACCGGGCTGTCGTACGTGCTGATCTACGGCGCACTGCCGAAGCTGACCACGCCGGTGATCGCCGTGCTGCTGTTCGTCTATCCGCTGACGGCGATCGTGGTCGACGCTGTCGTGTATGGCCGGGCCCTGTCGTTGCCGCAGCTTGCGGGCATGGCGCTGATCGTGATCGCGAGCCTCGGCGTCAATCTCGGCTGGCCGCTGCTGTCGCTGCTGCGTCACGGTGGACGGGCGCGGCATCGCACGGAATGAGCGTCGGGCACGGCTCCTTATGCCTTGAAGCGCCCGGGCAGGCTTTCAACACGCCGAAAATAACCCTACAAACTGCATGCATTTAGCATGCATTTCATACAATCGAGAATGATTCTCGATTATAATTTCAAAATATTACAAGCCGGGCACTGACCCGGCTTTCGCTTGACCTCCCTTCCCCACATCGACATGCCATCCCGAGGCAGCCGATGTCACGTCCGTGCATTTTGCACGCTGATCAGCGACGCCCCGGCCGCTCCGATTTCCTGAATCGCCACTACCACTGATCCACCTCGAAGAACGTCGTTATGAACGTCAACAAGAAGACTTACCACGCCCTCCTGATTGCCACCTCCCTCGTCGGCGCCCGACCCTTGATGGCGCAACAGACCACTCCCGCCTCGGGAAGCGCTGAAAGCACGCTACCCGCGATCGCCGTCAAAGCCGCAGCCGACCGCTCGTACGACACGTCCACGTCGAACACCGCGACGCGAATGAACATGTCGCTGATGGATGTGCCGCAGACGGTCAACGTCCTGCCGCGCGCGCTGCTCGACGAGCAGAACGCGACCTCGCTGCAGGACGCGCTGCGCAACGTGCCCGGCATCGGTTTTTCGGTCGGCGACGGACAGCGCGACCAGATCACCCTGCGCGGCTTTAACAACATCACCGACCAGTACGTCGACGGCATTCGCGACGATGCGCTCTACTATCGCGATCTGTCGAATGTCGAACGCGTCGACGTATTGAAGGGACCCGCTGCCGTGCTCTATGGACGCGGCTCGGCCGGCGGCCTGGTGAATCGCGTGCTGAAAAAGCCCACGGCCGATCCGCAGCAGGAAGTCGGCGTGATCCTCGGCACCGAAGGCGAACGGCGCGGCGAATTCGACCTGGGCTGGAATGCGAACGACGCCGCGCGTTTTCGCGTCACCGGCGCCGCCGAAAACTCCAACAGCTTTCGCGACCAGTTCCAGCTGAACCGGCAGGCGGTGGCGGCTTCCGGGCAATTTCGCATCGACCGCGACACCATCGTGAATCTCGAAGCCGACTATCTGCACGACCGCCGCACTTCCGATCAAGGCCTGCCCGCCTATCTCGGACGCCCGGTCAACGTGCCGATCAATACGTACTACGGCTCCGCGAACGCCGCGAACACCTCCTATAACGACGTCGACGTGAAGAGCGCGACGGCCTCGCTCGATCACCGTTTCAACGATTCGCTGTCCTTGCACACCGCCGTCCGCGCGTACGATTTCTCGCTCGAGCGCAAGAACTACGTCACGTATGAGCCGATCAGGACGGCGGCGAATCCGGTCGTGACGCTCGACCAGAGCACGCGTTTTCGTCAGGATCATGGCGTGGACGGTCTGTTCGAACTCACGCAGAAGGCCACGCTGTTCGGCATGAAGCATGAGGTGCTGTACGGCGTCGAGCTGTCGCAACAGCAGAAGTTCGACACCATCTACTCGACCAACAAGGTCGCGACCTACAACCTCTACAATCCGCAACTCATCGATTTGCCGGGTGTGACGCCGGGCACCCCGGCGAAGACGAATGCATCGACGGTGCTCGGACTCGCCGGCGTCTACGCGCAGGACCTGATCTCGCTGACCGAGCACTGGAAGATCCTCGCCGGTTTGCGTTTCGACTATCTGACGCAGACCCGCAACGACTACACATCGGCACACGTGAATCTGGACCGCACGGACCGCGCGTGGAGTCCGCGCGTCGGCCTGATTTATGAACCGTTCGATTGGGTATCGCTGTACGCATCGTATAGCCAGTCGTTCTCGCCGCTCGCGGATACGCTGATCAGCAGTGGCGCGTTCGCCAACGGTTCGTCGCTGGCGCCGCAGAAAACCACCAGCTTCGAAATCGGCTCGAAGTTCGACCTGGGCCGCGCGAGTGCGAGCGTCGCGTTGTTCGACATGAAGCAGACCAATCAGCAGATCGCCGATCCGTCCAATCCAACATACGCGCTGCCGATCGGCACGCAGCACGTCCGTGGTCTGGAGCTGTCGACGACCGGCGAGATCGCGCCGAAGTGGTCGGTCTATGCGGGTTACGCGTATCTGAATGGGAACGTCGACGGCTCGCCGCAAGCGAGTTCCGCGGGCCTGGTTCTACACGACAACACGCCGGGGCTGATGCCGCGCCATAGCGCGAGCGTGTGGATCAAGCGCGATCTGAAATACGGTTTCTATGCCGCGGGCGGCGCCCAGTTCCAGTCGGCGCGCTATACCTCGGCGAGCGATGCGGTAACGTTGCCGTCGTTCGTGACATTCGACCTCGGCGCGGGCTATCACGGCAAGAATGTCGATGTAGCGCTGACGCTCGACAATCTGTTCGACCGCAAGTACTTCATCTCCGCACACGGCAACGCGGATATGTACAACATGCCGGGCGCGCCGCGCACGCTGACGGTGTCGGCGCGGTGGCATATGTGAACGCGCGAGACGCCGCGATAGTTGCAGCGCGTTGAATGAGAAACCGGGCCTTGCGCCCGGTTTTCTGTTTCAGTCGTCATTCAGTCACGCGCCACTCGGCCGAACGGCCAATCTCACTGCGGCAACACCTCTCCCCGCGTCTCCGGCGCAAACGGAATCACGAACAGGCCGACAATAAACACCACCGCCGTGAGCGCGACCGGCACGCCGAGCGTATGCATATGCAGCACAGCCGCGCCGAGTAGAAAATTGACACCCGCGCCGACAAACCGCCCAAACGACGTGCAGAACGCGAATGCGGTCGCCCGTACGCGCGTTTCAAACTGCTCCGGCAGCCACAAGCTGAACAGCGCGAAATTGCCGCCGAAAAAGCCGAGCACGAAAAGCCACGCAATGAACGGTGCGAGCCCGTTCGGCAGATAGAAAGCCCAGCCGAAGCTACCGACAATCGCTACCGCCATACCCACGAAGTACACCGCCAACGTCTTCCTGCGACCGATGCGTTCGGCCATCGGCGGCAGCGCCAGACAGCCGAGAATCGTCGCAATCGACAGCAGACCGGTCGCGAGCGAAGCGGTTCTGATCGCATCGTTCTTCGCCATGCCAGCTTTGGTGGCGAGCTGGATCACTGCAGAAGGCTCGTACACCGCGCCCGCCCACAAACCAATGATCGCGATGGTCAGGAGAATGCACGCAGCCCACGTGCGGCGCCGGTACGCCGGCCCGAGAATTTCGCGTATCGGGCTCACGCGCACCGTGCCCGCCTCGGCCTTTTGCCACTTCTCCGATTCCTTCACGCGCAGCAGCACCAGAATGGCGACCACGACAGGCACCGCGCCGGTCAGGAACATCGCGCGCCAGCCGTAATGCACGCCGACCGTGTAGTTGAGCGCGGCGGCGAGGAAGAAGCCGGCGTAGTAGCCCGTCTGCAGATAACCGGCGCCCATCTTGCGACGATCTTCAGGCCACGACTCGGCCACATAGGTCCCCGCCAACGCCCACTCGCCACCGATACCCACGCCGGCAATGAAGCGGTAAATGCCGAGCTCCCACACATTGTGCGAGGTAGCGGCAAGCCCCGTAAAAATGGCGAAGGTGAAGATGGTGCCGGCCAGTACTTTGGTGCGGCCAAAGCGATCCGCAAGCGGCCCCCAGATGAACGAGAGCCCCCAGCCGACCAGAAAAAGCGCAAATAGAATCGAACCGGCGAGACCGACATTGGCGGGCGTCGCGGCGTACCCCGAGCGCGGCAACAGTTCGGTCAGAGCGGGCGTCAGCACGAGCGCGTAGATGAACGAATCCATCCCGTCGAGCGTCCAGCCGGCCCACGCGCCCCAAAAGCCTACGATTTGCGAACGATTCAGCGGCGTGCGACGCTTAGTGACCGACGTGCGGTCGGTTAGTGAACTCATCTTGCTCCTCCGGCCCTACGGTTGACGTACGTAACGGGAAACACGGTATGGCGCATCTGTTATCGACTAAATATGCCCGTTGCAACAACGGACAACGCCGACAGCCCGGGTTGAAAAAACTTCCGGGTTTGTCCGCGTGCAAATCGCGTCTTTTTATATATAATATTTGATCCTATGAGCGACGCAACAGATGGTTTTCCCCTGGACGCCCCGGCGCGCGGCCCGCTTCTCCCCGCGGCAGCGCCGCGCGAGAGCACGTCCCGCGTCATCGCGGAGGCGCTGCGCGCGGCGATTGTCGACGGCACGCTCGCGCCTGGCTCGCCATTGCGCCAGGACGCGATCGCGCGGCATTTCTCTGTCAGCGCAATTCCCGTGCGCGAGGCGCTGCGTCAGTTGGAGAGCGAAGGCTGGGCCAAAGCCGCCGTGCACAAAGGCGCGACTGTCGCGCCGTTGTCGGCGGACGAGGCGCGCGAAATCTATGAAATCCGCTCGGCGCTCGAGAGCCTTGCGATTGGCCTCGCGATTCCCCAGCACACCGAGGCCACGTTGCGCGAATCCGCCCGCCTGTGCCGCGCCGCCGAGCGCGAAGCGGACCCGTCCCTGTATGTCGAGCGCAATGTGGCGTTTCATATGAGTCTTTATGCACCGGCCGCGCGTTTGCAACTCGAGGAGATGATCGGCACGCTGCATCGGCGCGGCGAGCGGTATCTGCGCCTGAAGTTCGACTTGCCTTCGTATAAAGGCGAATCCGACAATGAGCACATCGCCTTGCTCGATGCGGTGCAGCGGCGCGACATCCCCGCGGCCCAGTCACTGGTCGTCGCGCATCTGCTTGGCACGGGCGATCTGCTCTATCGTTTCCTGACCGAACGCGCGCTGGCGGAAGCGGCGCTGGCGAATCAACCCAAGCCGCGCGCGAAACGCACGCGTACCACCACCGGGAGCTGAATCCTCCGATGAAACGACCCGCCCAGGCATCCCCCACCGCACGGTCATGGACCACGCTGCGCGACGAAAAGAACCGCCGCCTCGCCGCCATTGCACCGTGGCTGGAAGACGGCGTCCTGCCGTCCCACCGCATTGTCGATGCGCTCGAAACGCTGATTCAGCCGGGCGACCGCGTCGCGCTCGAAGGCGACAACCAGAAGCAGGCTGACTTCCTGTCGCGCTCGCTGGTCAAGGTGGATCCGCAGAAGATTCACGACGTGCATCTGCTGATTTCAAGCATCAGCCGTCCTGAACATCTCACGCTGTTCGAACGCGGCATCGCGCACAAGGTGGATTTCGCGTTTGCCGGACCGCAGAGTCTGCGCGTCGCGCAATTGCTCGAAGACGGCCAGCTGGAAATCGGTTCGATCTATACGTATGTCGAGTTGTACGCGCGGATGTTCGTCGATCTGACGCCACAGGTCGCGCTGCTGTGCGCGGAGAAGGCCGACCGTCATGGCAATCTGTACACCGGCCCGAATACCGAGGACACGCCGACCATCGCCGAAGCCGCGGCGTTCCGGCACGGCATCGTGATCGTGCAGGTCAATGAGATTGTCGATGAACTGCCGCGTGTCGATATCCCGGGCTCATGGGTCGACGTGGTCGTGCAGGCGGACCGGCCGTACGCGGTCGAGCCGCTCTTCACACGCGATCCGCGCCACATCGGCGATCTGCAGGTGCTCACCGCGATGATGGTGATTCGCGGCATCTACGAACCCTATGGCGTCACTTCACTGAATCATGGCATCGGCTTCGATACCGCGGCGATCGAATTGCTCTTGCCCACTTATGGCGAAGCGCTCGGCCTGAAAGGCAAAATCTGCCGCAACTGGACCCTCAACCCGCATCCCACGATGATCCCCGCGATCGAATCCGGTTGGGTCGACAGCATTCATTGCTTCGGCAGCGAAGTCGGCATGGAGGCGTATATCGAGGCGCGGCCCGACGTGTTCTTCACCGGCAACGACGGCAGCCTGCGTTCGAACCGCGTGCTGTGCCAGTTGGCCGGGCAATACGGTGTCGATCTGTTTATTGGCGCGACCTTGCAGCTCGATGCCGACGCGAATTCGTCGACGGTGACGCGTGGACGTCTCGCCGGCTTCGGCGGTGCGCCGAACATGGGTCACGATCCACGCGGCCGGCGCCATTCGAGCGAGGCATGGCTCAAGCTCCTGAAGGATCAAGGGCCGGTATCGCGCGGACACAAGCTGGTCGTGCAGATGGCCGAGACCTACAAGAAAGGCGGCGAGCCGACCTTTGTCGACGAACTCGATGCGGTGGCGGTCGGCGCGCAAAGCGGCATGCCGATCGCCCCCGTGATGATCTACGGCGACGACGTGAGCCATGTGGTCACGGAAGAAGGCATTGCGCATCTGCACAAAGCCGAAGGGGTCGACGAACGGCGCGCCGCGTTGGCCGCGGTGGCGGGCGTGACGCCGATCGGCTTGCGCGCGAAGCCGGAGAAGACGGCCGAGTTGCGCCGGCGCGGCATCGTCGCCTTTCCGGAAGATCTCGGTATCCGCCGCGGCGAAGCGAAGCGCTCGTTGCTGGCGGCCCGTAGCATCGACGATCTGGTGACGTGGTCGGGCGGGCTATACGCGCCGCCGGCAAGCTTCAGGAGCTGGTGAACATGGCGCCCGCTGCCTTGTTCGAGCGCGCGGAGCAAGCGTCCACGCCCGCCGCACGCGCTGATTGGCGCATTGCGGCCGCGCACCGTACACCGTCCGATGCGCAGCTTGCGCGTTTCGCGCTCACGGCGCTCATCGAAGAAGCCCAACTCACGCCGAAACCCGCGCTGGTCGACCGGCGTGGCAGCGGCGCGCATCGAGACCTCGATCTCGCTACCATGCTGCGCTCGGCTCAGGCGCTGGAGCCGACTTTCGCGGCGCTCGCGCATGCGGCGCGGCGGCGTGGCGAGCCGTCCGCCCTGTTGCGTGCCGAACTCGCGCAGATCGGCCGGGCCGGCGAACTGGACATGCTGCATGCCACCGGCGGCAGCAACGCGCATCGCGGCGCGATCTGGATCGTCGGCCTGCTGGTCGCGGGTGCGGCGCTGCCACGCGACGCCGCACCCGAAAGTGCGCTGCAGATCAGCACACGCGCCGCGCAGATTGCCTGCTTCCCGGATCGCTTCGCCGCACCGTCCAATAGTCACGGTGAACGCGCGCGGCAGCGTTACCAGGTGGGCGGCGCCCGCCGCGAAGCGCAGGACGGCTTTCCGCATGTCGTCGAGATCGGCCTGCCGGCATTGCTCGCCGCGCGCGCGCGTGGCGTCGAAGAAAACGCCGCGCGCGTCGATGCCCTGCTCTCGATCATGGCCTCGCTCGACGATACCTGCCTGCTGCATCGGGCAGGTTTGCCTGGCTTGCACGCCGGGCAACACGGCGCGCGCCGCGTACTCGATGCCGGCGGAAGTTCGACACTGGACGGCCGCGCCGCGCTTGCGGCGCTCGAACACGAATTGCTGTCGCTCAATGCATCGCCCGGCGGCGCAGCCGATCTGCTCGCCGCTACCCTTTTTCTCGACATGCTGGCCCATCACGACGCCGGCGGGAGCTCAGTCCCATGGAACATCTGACCTTCGACTATCCGGCGCAACGCGCCGTCACGACACGCGCGCATGTCGGCGTGGTCGGCTCGGGCGATCTGGAAGTGCTGCTGTCGCCGGCCGGCAATGGCGCGGCACTGACCGCGCATGTGGTGGTGCGCACCAGCGTGGACGGCTATAGCCACATCTGGAAGAGCGTGCTCGATCGCTTCTTCACCCGCTACGACGGCGCCGCCCAAATCGAAATCAACGACTTCGGCGCGACGCCCGGCGTCGTCGCATTGCGGCTCGCGGAGGCCGTCGAAGCCGCGGAACTGGGAGACGACGCATGACCACCGCCGCCCCCGCGCCTTCCGCGCCGATGCTGCGCGACAGTTTCATCGAACTGCCGGCGCGCGAACGCGCCCGTGCGCTGCTGGATGAAGGCAGCTTCCGCGAACTGCTCGGACCGTTCGACAAGATCGAGTCGCCCTGGCTGCCGCTGCAGGGTGTCGTCTGCCAGGCGGATGACGGCTGCGTGATCGCGCGCGGCACCATCGACGGCGAGCCGGCGGTGGTCGCCGCGATCGAGTCCGCGTTCCAGGGCGGCAGCATCGGCGAAGTATCGGGCAGCAAGATCGCCGCCGCGCTCGAGATGGCGCTGCGCGACTGCGAACGCGGCACGATCGTGCGCCCTGTCGTGCTGTTCGAAACCGGTGGCGTACGGCTGCAGGAAGCCAATCTCGGCCTCGCGGTGATCGCCGAGATCCAGGCCGCGATCGTCGCGTTGCGCCGGCATGTGCCGGTGGTCGGCGTGATCGCGGGGATGGTCGGCTGCTTTGGCGGCATGTCGCTCGCCGCCGCATTGTGTTCGTACCTCGTTGTGACAAAGCAAGGCCGGCTCGGTATGAACGGGCCCGAGGTGATCGAGCAGGAAGCCGGCATCGATGAACTCGATGCGAGCGATCGCCGCCGCATCTGGCAGTTGATCGGCGGCGAGCAACGCGCGGCGGCCGCGCTCGCGGATACGCTGGTCGACGACGATCCGGAGGCTCTGCGCGACGCCGTTCGCTCGGCCTTCGCGCAAGGCGTGCCGGCGGCGCATCGCAGCGAACAGGTCGAGATCTTTCTGAACCGTCTCGCGCAAATCGATCCGGCCAGTGTCACGCCGGAAACCATGCGTGCGGTTTATAACCCGCCCAATCAGCGTGAGGAGCAGGCATGAGCGACACCACTCCGAGCCGCGGCGCGCGCTGGTTCCGCGCACTGGCCGGCGAATCGTCCAGCGCGGCGCCGGTATGGAGCGGCGATGCCTCGCTCGGCGGCGAAAGCGCCCGCTTCATTGCGGTCGTCCCCGATCCTGAGAACCGCTTTCCGCGCGCGACCGATAACGTCGTGGGCCTCGAACAGGGCTGGCAGCTCGCGCGCGTGGTGCGCGAAGCGATCGCACAGGACGAAGCGAGCGGCGTGCGGCGCCCGATCGTTGCCATCGTCGACGTGAAAAGCCAGGCATACGGCTATCGCGAGGAAATGCTCGGGATTCACCTCGCCTGCGCCGCCGCGGTGGACGCCTATGCATCGGCGCGCGCCGCCGGACATCCCGTGATCGCGCTGATCGTCGGGCCGGCCATGTCGGGCGCCTTCCTCGCACACGGCTATCAGGCCAACCGGATCGTCGCCCTCGATGCGCCCGGCACCATGGTTCATGCGATGGGCAAGGAAGCGGCGGCACGCGTCACGCGGCGCACCGTTGAAGCGCTCGACGCGCTCGGCGAAACCATCGTGCCGATGTCGTATTCGATGGCTTCGTTTGCCAAGCTTGGCCTGCTCGATCAACTGATTGAAGGCGTCGATGCGGACGCGCCGGATGCCGCGCAGATCGAGCGCGTTCGCCAGGTATTGACCGAGCAGATCCGCAGCGCGCGCGCAGGCGGCCGCGATTTGTCGCATCGTCTGGAATCGGCGGCGGCGCAGAAGAATCGCGCGGCGTCGATTGAAGTGCGGCGCCGTCTCGCCGAACAATGGGATGCCGTCTGATGCAGATGTGTGCCGCGCCGCCGTTCGCCGCTGATCGCGCCTTGCCGTGCGATGCACGATGGCGTGCGCATGATTTGCTGCGCTTGCGCCACCTTCCACGGTTCGAAGATGAACCGGCTTGGGTTCGCGAAGCCTTCGAGCGCGCGCCGTATGCAGTCGCGCGGCGCGCGCCGGCCGCCGGGGGTGTCGTCGCGATCGGCTTGCGTGGGCTGGCACGGTCCCAGCGTTACGGCACATGGGCAAATGTGGCCGATATTGAGGTGGTCACGCCGCCTGAAGCGCTGTCGCAGTGTTCGCCCCCCTCCGCACGCGGTACGCTGCCTGCTTTCAGAGTCCTCGCCGCTTTGCAGCGCGATGCCCGCGTGCTGACCGGATTCGTCTGGGGCCCCACCGGCAGCACGGGCTTCGAACTCGCGACGCAGGTGCCGACGGTCACTGCATCGAGCGATCTCGACCTGCTGATTCGCGCGCCGGAACGGCTCCCGTACAACGCCGCCCGTCAGATGCTGGATCATCTGCATGCGCTCGCGCAAGGCGCCGGCATTCGCGTGGATGCGCAACTCGAAACGCCCGCAGGCGGCGTTGCGCTGGCCGAATGGGCAGCGGGCAAAACACGCGTGATGGCACGCCACGCGAAAGGCCCGCAACTGGTTGCCAATCCGTGGGCGACGGCTCACGGTGACGCCTGATGCTCGCGCTGGTGTTTCCCGGTCAAGGGGCCCAGACGGACGGGTTCCTGCACCGCCTCGCGGATCACCACGCCGTGCACGACACGCTCGACGAAGCGTCGCAGGTGCTCGGCCTCGACGTACTCACGCTCGACACACCCGACGCATTGCACTCGACTGTCGCGGTACAGATCGGTTTGACGGTCGCGGGCGTGGCTACCGCGCGCGCACTTGCGGACGAACAGCTTGCGCCGGCAATCAGCGCGGGGTTGTCGGTTGGCGCTTATGCGGCGGCGGTTAGTTGCGGCGCGGTTCGCTTTGCTGACGCGTTGCGGATGGTTCGCAAGCGCGCCGAACTGATGGAGGCGGCGTACCCCTCGGGTTATGGCCTCGCCGCCATTTCAGGTTTGACCGAGCATCAACTGGACACGCTTGCCGCGCAGCATGCGAACGCAGGCCATCCGCGAGTGTATGTCGGCAACGTGAACGCGCCACGCCAGATTGTCATGGCTGGTGCGAACGACGCGCTGGACACGTTTATTGAACGCGCACTGGCGGCAGGCGCGCGCAAGGCAACGCGCCTTGCGGTCAGCGTGCCATCGCATTGCGAACTACTTGCGCATGCCACGGATGAACTGATCGCATACGCGCAGGATGTACCTTTTCACGCGCCGCAAAGCATCTATATTGGCAATCGCGGCGGCCGGCCGTTGTACACCGCCGACGCTATTCGCGACGACCTTGCGACCAATATGCGCTACACCGTGCGCTGGTTCGACGCACTCACCGTCATGCAGGAAATGGGCGCGCGCGTGCTGATCGAAGCGCCGCCAGGCCAGGTGTTGACGGACATTACCCGCGAGCACTTTCCGGACTCTGCCGCGCTGGCCGCGAGCACCTACGCGTTCGACAAACTGGTCGCGACCGCGCGAAGACGCCTCCAACTGGATTGACGCCGGTTCACTGTCGCTTTAACCGACGCCGGCATCTTCGCCTATTCGACAAAGATCTCCTGCAACGTCGACAACGCATTCGACATAAAAAACGCTAGAGCTAGAGAGCCTGTTCTGGCGCGCGTCCGATCGCATGTGTATCGGACGCGGCTGTATCCGGGTGACCGCGTGCGCGGCCCGGCGTCACGACCGCGCCGGTGCCGCCCGGACGCCGCGACGATTTTGCGTGCCGCTCGATCAACCGTTGCAGCAGGCAGAACGCACACAGCAATGCGCCGATCACGATGCGCGTCCACCACGAGCTGAGCGTACCGTCAAAGGTAATCAGCGCCTGGATCGTGCCGAGAATGCCCACGCCAAAGAGCGAGCCGATCACATAGCCGACACCGCCCGTCAGCAGGGTTCCGCCGATCACCGTCGCGGCGATGGCGTCGAGCTCCATCCCCTGTCCCTGCAAGCCGTAGCCCGACAGCACGTAGAACGTGAACACCGCACCGCCGAGCGCCGAACAGAAACCGCTCAGCGCATACACGCCGATCCGCGTACGCGCGATCGGCAAGCCCATCAGCAGCGCCGAGCGCGCATTGCCGCCGATCGCATAGACGTTGCGGCCAAAGCGCGTGAAATGCGCGACATAGATGGCCACAGCCAGCGTCACGAGTGCGATCAACACGTTGGCAGTCACCGAGCCAACGCCGATGTCGAGGCGGAATGCCGAGATCTTCTGGAACGTAGGATCGCTAATCGTGATGGACTGGGTCGTAATGAGAAAGCACAAGCCGCGCGCGAAGAACATGCCGGCGAGCGTCACGATGAATGCCTGCAAACGGAAGAAGTGAATCAACGCGCCTTGCACGGCGCCGAACACCGTCCCCATCAGCAGCACGATCGGCACGATCAGCCAGACAGACACATGCATGTGCTCGGACAGCACCGCTTCGACGATGGTGGTCAGCGCCACCACCGAGCCCACCGACAGATCGATCCCGCCGGACACGATCACAAAGGTCATGCCAATCGCGACGATCAGCAAAAACGCGTTGTCGACCAGCAGATCGAGCAACACTTGCCACGAGAAGAAGCCGGTGTACATCACCGAGCCGAAACCGAACAAGGCGCAGAACAGCAGGATCGTGACGGCGATCGGCAGCGTGCGCGGATCGACGATATGGGCCCAGGCATCGAGGAGTCGTCTCATCGCGCCACCCCGCGATGCGTAACGAACGACATGGCGAGCGAACGCGCCGAGGGTGACTGGATCACACTCACCGCAAGCACCACGGCCGCCTTGACCACGAGGGTTGCTTCAGGCGGCACGCCGATCGAATAGGTGGTGTAGGTGAGCGTCTGGATGATCAGTGCGCCGAGCACGGTACCCGCGAGGCTGAAGCGGCCGCCGAGCAGCGACGTGCCGCCGAGGGTGACCGCCAGGATCGCATCGAGTTCGAGCAGCAACCCGGCATTGTTGCCGTCGGCGCTGCG
This sequence comes from Paraburkholderia fungorum, assembly GCF_046027215.1. Classification (GTDB taxonomy): domain Bacteria; phylum Pseudomonadota; class Gammaproteobacteria; order Burkholderiales; family Burkholderiaceae; genus Paraburkholderia; species Paraburkholderia fungorum_D. The sequence goes on from NZ_JAQQEN010000002.1 coordinate 1,708,677, forward strand.
CACATTCGAGCTGAGGAGAATGCCCGCCATTGATGCAGTCAAACCCGAAAAAGCGTACACCGCGAACACCAGCGCTTTCGAGCGCAACCCGACGAGCCGCGTCGCCACCGGATTGACACCGATCGCGCGAATGAAGAGGCCGAGCGCGGTGCCCTCCACCAGCGCCGCGGTGGCCAGCACGGCAACGGTGGCGATCCACACCGAACACGGCACGCCGAGCCAATAGCCGCCGCCGACGAACAGATAGCCCGGTGCGCCAATCGGAATGATCTGCCCGGCCGTCAGCAGTTGCGCGATGCCACGCCCGGCAACCATCAGGATCAACGTCGCGATGATCGGTTGCATGCCGACAAAGGACACCAGCAGCCCATTCCACATCCCGCTCAATACGCCGACAATCAGCGCTGCGATCAACGCCTGCGCGATCAGCCCGGCACCCGGCGCGGGTTGCGTTGCCAGGATCGTGGCGGCCGCGGCGCCGGCAATCGCCACTACCGCGCCGACCGAAATGTCGATGCCGCGCGTCGCGATCACAAGCGTCATGCCGGTGGCGACCAGCGCGAGCGGCGCGGCGCGATTCAGTACGTCGATCGGTGCGCCGAACAGGTGGCCGTCGAGCATACGCAACGACAGAAAATGCGGATTCACCCACAGATTGAGGATGCACAACAAAACCAGCGTCACACACGGCCAGATCAACGGACGCTCCACGCCGTCGCGCACGAACCAGTTCGATAGCTTCATTCGCCGCTCCCCGCGATGAGTCGATAGATGTTGTCTTCGTTCGACGCGGTGCCGGCCACCTCCGCGATCTTGCGGCGGTCGCGCAGCACCGCTACGCGATGACTGACGCGCAGCACTTCGCTGATCTCCGACGAGATGAACAGGATACTCAGGCCGTTCGCGCACAACGCCAGCAAACGGTCCATGATGTCGAACTTGGCCGCGACGTCGATACCGCGTGTGGGCTCATCGAGAATGAGCAGTTTGGGGTCGGTGGCAAGCCAGCGCGCCAGTAACGCCTTCTGCTGGTTTCCACCTGAAAGAAGCGCGATGGGCTGCTCGGCGTCCGCCGTCTTGATGCCGAGCCGCTCGATCCACTGATCCGCCAGTTCGCGCGCGCGATGCCGGTTGATCTTGCGCAGCCAGCCGCGCCTCGCCTGCAACGCCAGCAGGATATTCTCGCGGATCGACAACTCGGCGACGATGCCCTCCTTCTTGCGGTCTTCGGCGCAATAGCCGATGCCGTGACGGACCGCATCGCGCGGCGAACGCAGCCGTACAGCGCGGCCTTCCACCATGATGGTGCCGCTGTCGGCGCGATCGGCGCCAAACAGCAGACGCGCCGTTTCCGTGCGGCCGGAGCCGAGCAACCCGGCCAGGCCCAGAATCTGGCCCGGCTGCACGTCGAGATCGATCGGTTGCATCGTGCCTCGCTTGCCGACCCCGCGCAATTCGATGAACGGCTGGCCGCCCTGCTTGCCCTGCGGCCCGGCCTGGACATCGTGCGCGACGTGCGCCGCCTCGCGCAAACGCGCGCTCATCCGCTCGTGACCGACCATCTTCGAGACCAGTTGATCGGCCGGCAGATCGCGCGCGAGGTATTCGCCTTCGCGTTCGCCATTACGCATGACGGTGATGCGATCGGAGATGGCGTAAGTCTGCTCGATAAAATGCGTGACAAACAGAATCGCAATACCCGATTGCTTAAGATGCCGAAGTATTTTGAAAAGCTGGGCAACTTCGCTGTCATCGAGGCTCGAGGTCGGTTCGTCGAGAATCAGCACGCGCGCGTCGACCGACAGTGCCCGGGCGATCGCCACCATCTGCTGCACGGCGATCGGATAGGCGTCGAGCGAGCGGGTGACGTCGAGCGACACATCGAGGCGTGCGAGCGCCGCCTGGGCGCGCCGCTTGATATCGGGCCAATCAATCGCGCCAAAGCGCCTGGGCTGCCGCCCCGCGAAAATGTTCTCCGCCACCGAGAGGTTCGGGCACAGATTCACCTCCTGATACAGCGTGCGCACGCCGGCCGCTTCCGCTTCCTGCGGCGAGGCGAACGCGACCATCTCGCCGCCGAGGTGGATCGTGCCCGCGTCGGGCGCGACTACGCCGGTTAGCACGTTGATCAGGGTGGATTTGCCGGCGCCGTTCTGCCCCATCAGCGTATGAATCTCGCCAGGAAACAGGCGGAAGTCGACCCGCTGAAGCGCTTTGACGCCCGGAAACGTCTTGCTGACGCCGGCGGTGGCAAGAATGGGCTCGAGTTCGTTCGAGGTAAAGGCCGCGCCGGTGTCGATTGCGACTGTGTTGATGGCCGGCGGATGCGGTTCGGAAGCGGGATGCGTCATAAACCTCGCTCGATCGGCGGTGCAGTGAGTCGGTAGGGTCAGCGGAAAAGAGACCGCCCGCTAACGAAGCAGCCGGGCGGTCAGGCACCACTGGAGAAACCCTTGCAATCTATCCGTATTTCGCCTTCGTCCAGTAGGACGCTCAGTACTTGCGTGTCGGCAAAGTCTGGGCCGCGACGCTCATCGGGAAGACGGTTTCTTCCGTCAGGATACGCTTGGGCAGCGGCTTGCCAGCCACCACATCTTTCACGGCCGACATCAGTTGCGGTCCCAGCAGCGGACTGCACTCCACATCGACGTTCATCTTGCCCGCGGCCATCGCCTGGAAGCCGCCCTTGGTCGCGTCGAACGACACCACGACGATGTCTTTGCCCGGATGCATGCCGGCCTCTTCCATCGCCTGGATGGCGCCAAGCGCCATATCGTCGTTATGCGCATAAACTACATTTATTTTATTTCCATAAGTTTTTATAAATGCTTCCATCACCTGCTTGCCGCCGGCAAGCGTAAAGTCGCCGCTTTGCGACGCGATGATCTTGAATTTGGGATCGCTCTTGATGACTTCGATCAGACCGGAGTGCCGGTCATTAGCCGGCGCCGAGCCGACCGTTCCCTGAAGTTCAGCGATGTTGATGGGGCCCGGATCACTTTTATAGTGATCCGCGAGCCAATGGCCGCCGCGCCGACCTTCTTCCATGAAGTCGGAACCGATCATCGTCACGTAGAGCGACGTGTCCTTCACGTCGATGTTGCGGTCAGTCAGGATGACGGGAATTTTCGCAGCCTTGGCCTCGCGCAAGACAGGCTCCCAGCCCGATTCGACCACCGGCGAAAACGCGATCACGTCGACTTTCTGCGCAATGTAGGAGCGGATCGCCTTGATCTGGTTTTCCTGCTTTTGCTGGGCGTCCGAGAATTTGAGCTTGATCTTCGCTTCCGCGGCCGCGGACTTGACCGATTCGGTATTGGCCGTGCGCCATGCGCTTTCCGCGCCGACCTGCGCGAAGCCGAGCGTGATCTGCTTGTCTTGCGCGTATGCGCCTGGCGTTGCCAGCGTCAGCGCTCCGATGCCCGCGAATGCGAGTGCGCCTAACGCACGACAAGCGGCGCGTCGTGTATTCGCCATGACTGTCTCCTGATCGTTGTTGTGTTGGCGACCCATCAAACCGCCCGCCGCTGCCGGCCCTTCGCGGAGCGTGGATCGTGATGTAGCGTAGTGTCTGGGGCGTTACCCGTCCAATCATATGATTCGAGTCCGCGATACCAATTTTGGTATCGCGTGTGGGATCGGCCGTGGATGGACGTGGACAGGATTGCGCAGCTTGCTCCCGTATCGGCGGCAATCCGCAGCGCATCAGGTGTGCTTTTTATGTGTTTAAGTGCTCCGCGGCCGATTCACACGAAAGGCCTAGCGGACGAGCTCGCGCGGCGTCACCCAACGGAACGTGAGATTGATCCGTTCGCCCGCCACGCGCGGCTCTTTCGGCACACGATGCCGCCAGTCGGCCTGCGTACTGCCCTTCATCACCAGCAGGCTACCGCCCTTCAGCGAAAACGACTGCATGACACCGGTCTTGTTGTGCCGCAAATCGAACGTGCGCGCCACACCCAGGCTGACCGATGCGATCACAGGCTGGGCGCCGAGCTCAGGCTCGCGGTCGGCGTGCCACCCCATGCTATCGGCGCCGCTGCGATAGCGATTGATCAGCACGCTATTAAAGCGCGCGTCGCAGACGGCCTCAGCGGCAGACTTCAGTTCGGCGACGGTGCGGGTCCACGGCTGCGGTACGTTCCGTATGCCCGAATAGACATAGACCGCGTCCGGTTCGCCCTGCCAGGCCGTCAACCGTGGCAGCGGCACACGGCCGGCGGGCGTGCCGATCATGTCCTGACGCCACTCGACTTCGTCGATGAGTTGCGCCAGCGCGCGCGCTGCTGCGTCGGGCGCCAGCCAGTCCGGGTACCACGCGACGTCGGGCGTGGGAAGGTCATCGAAAAGATCCGTCATGAGATTGCCTGGATGCGCTTGCGTACGCAGCACGTGCCCGAGTGATTACCTTGGCTATTATGGCGGCTACGGCGGCGCCACTCACGCATGCGGGTTGCGTTGTCATTCGCTTCTTTCACTCTGGACCCTACCGGAACACCATCATGATTCTTTCAGATCAGGCGCTCGATCAGCTCTTTCGCGAAGCGCGCACGCATAACGGCTGGCAGCCCAAACCGGTGGACGATGCCGTGCTCAGGCAGCTCACCGAACTCGTGCTGCTCGGGCCGACTTCGGCGAATTCGAGTCCCGGCCGCTTCGTCTATGTCAAAACGCCGGAAGGAAAAGAGAAGCTGCGCCCAGCCCTGTCGCCCGGCAATCTCGAGAAGACGATGGCGGCGCCGGTTACGGTGATCGTCGGGATGGATATGGCGTTTTACGAGCATCTGCCGAAACTGTTTCCGCATGCCGACGCGCGCAGCTGGTTTGCCGGCAACGACAAGGCGATCTCGGACACGGCCTTTCGCAATTCGACGCTGCAAGGCGGCTATCTGATTCTCGCCGCACGCGCGCTCGGTCTGGACACCGGTGCGATGTCGGGCTTTGATGCGGCAAAGGTCGACGAAGCCTTCTTCGCAGGCACCAGCGTGAAGGCGAACTTCCTGATTAACCTGGGCTACGGCGACGCGTCGATACTGTTCCAACGCAGCCCCCGCTTCACTTTCGACGAAGCCGCGCGGATCGCCTGAACGGAGTCCGGACGCGCCGGTGTTGATGCCGGCGCGTTTATCTGAGGAGCGCCACGTAGAACACGAGGGCGCCGATCAACGCGCCGATAAAACAGAAGCCTTCCTCCGCTTCGTCGCCATTGGAGCGCAACCACGCACCGACGACACCGAACAGGCCGGCGATACCCAACGCGACGCACACCATCACCACATCGAACAACGCGCTTTTGCCAAGTTCCGAAAAGTCGATGTCGCGCACGCCGAAGTACAAGCCGATTGCCATCAGGGATATGACCACCAGCGGCAGCATCACGTGGCTTCCCTCATACCCCACGTGGTGCGCGTGATGTTCGTGGTGCAGTTGATTACCTGATCTGAGCAGTTTCATCATGCGTCTCCTGCCTCGCCCTCTGCCGGCGATAGAACGAACCGCCGCCGAGCCGCTACGGCCAGGTGCAGCGCGGTTCACTTTCAGCATAGTCCACGCGCGAACTCAATTCAAAGACCATTTAATTAGTTGCCGCGGCCACTTCAATGTGTCTCATGTAGGTGCGCGGATGCTGCAATGCGGGAGTTGCCGCCATCGGCAGTCGTGCGCAGGGTCGCGCCGTTCGACTCGAATCCAGCATGGCCGGCAAGCGACTGCACATCTCGGTAGAATGATTCGGCCCGTCCGCTATCTCATTACTCCGCCTGACGGGCAACCGCCGCCATCTACCGATCGTGTCGGCCCCTTCCCGCCTCTATCCTCTCTATGCGCCGCTCATCGTTTCTCGTTCGTTTCATCCTGATTGGCATCCTGCTGCATATCTATGTCGGTTTCCGTCTGATTCCGGATCTGCCAATCAATGCTACCGGCCGGTGGCTGTGTGCGTTGTGGCTGGTCTTGTCGATCTTTCTGATTCCGCTCGGCATGCTGGCGCGCACCATCAAACGGCAACCACTCAGCGACCGGTTCGCGTGGGTCGGTCTTCTGGCGATGGGCTTCTTTTCCTCACTGCTGGTGCTGACTTTCGCGCGTGACCTGGTACTCGCATCGCTCCTGACCGTCGATGCCATCTGGCCGAACACCGTCGGCCTCGCGCATTTGCGTACCGACTCCGCCGCGGCCGTGCCATTGCTCGCGTTGCTCTCGACGCTGATTGGGCTGTTCAACGCGAGACGCCGTGCCCGGGTCGTGACGATCGAGGTGCCGATCGACGATCTGCCGCCCGCGCTCGACGGTTTCACAATCGTCCAGATCAGCGATATTCACGTTGGCCCGACCATCAAGCGCCGTTACGTCGACGCGATCGTTGACGCGGTGAATCGTCTGAAGCCGGACCTGATTGCCGTCACCGGCGATGTGGTAGACGGCACCGTGGCGCAATTGACCAACCATACCCAGCCACTGTCGCGTCTCAGCGCACGGCACGGCGCCTTCCTCGTGACCGGCAATCACGAGTATTACGCGGGCGCGAACGCATGGATCGACGAATTCCGGCGCCTTGGACTGAACGTGCTGCTTAACGAGCACGTGATCGTGAATCATGACGGCGCACGCGCCGTCATTGCCGGTGTGACCGACTACTCGGCCGGGCATCACGATCCACTGCATCGTAGCGACCCGGTCGCTGCACTTGCCGGTGCACCCGGCGACGTGTTGATCAAGGTGCTGCTCGCCCACCAGCCACGGTCCGCGGAAGCAGCGGCGGCGGCCGGCTTCACGCTTCAGCTTTCCGGCCATACGCACGGTGGTCAATTCTTCCCGTGGAATTTCTTTGTGCGCTTACAGCAGCCATTCACCGCCGGTCTCGCTCGCCTGAATGGATTGTGGGTGTACACGAGCCGCGGCACCGGCTACTGGGGTCCGCCGAAACGCCTCGGTGCGCCTTCGGAAATCACGCGATTGCGGCTCGTGCCTGGCGAGCCTGAATAAAGGACTACGCCGCGCAGGATCGCGCGGCAAAAAAAAAGCGCGGATGCCTCCTGGAAGGACATCCGCGCGCCGGCGCAAATGCGCCGCTTCGGCTTATATGGGTTACTGCGCCGGCGCCACGGCCACGCTGACCTGCGGCGTGTATGCCACTGACACCTGCATGCCCGGCGTCACGTTAGCGATCTTGGCCGGCTCACGCCCCTGAATGTGAAACACCGCGCCATTCGAACCCTTCAAGGACATGATGCCGGAAGCGTGATCGATCGCCTGAACTTCTGCGGCCACGCCCTGCACGGTATCCCCCGCGGCGGGTTGCGCCGCCACGGCGTGACCCGCCGCGCCACGCGTGACGCTAACGATTGCGTTGCGCGTCATCCGGATGTGCACCTTGCCACCTGGCTTGACCTGCCCGAGGCTGCCGGCATCCGTAACCGTGAACGACGCTTCACCACCCTGCGCGTCAATGACGGTCACCGAATGTTTCGCCTGATCGACTGATTTCACGACACCGTCAGCCTGCAGCGTGCTGCTGCCTTCAAAGGGAGCGGGCAAACCAGCGGCGAAAGAGACGAGCGGAGCAGCGGCCAGCAATGTACCGGCAATCATGCCAAGAGCTTTATTTTTCATACATTCCTCAATTGGGTGAACAGCGGAAAGCGACGGCGCCGTGCTGATCGAAGGCGCGCGGATCATGGCGCATGGCCTGCCGAACAACCCTTGTGCAAAATCGTGAGAAGACGAGACGCGGACTGAGCACCGAAAAAAACGGCACGACGGGTCCCGAAGTGTCCAGACAGTGTGTTTTCCGGGATGGACTCCGTCAATATTCGGAGTCCGTATTTATATGGAGATAAATCCGAGTTCACTGCGGAAATTTCCTCGTGTTTGAGAAAACCCGCTTGTCGCCAGACTTCTTCGCAGCTTGACTTACCTTTACAGAGCTGCCTAAAATTCGCCCAGTTTATTCAACCGGAATCACGATCTTGGACAGTAGCACTAGTACCAGTCGAGCTTCGATTCGCCTGATCGCCTGATCGGCAAGATTTCCGCGCCAGCCATTTGCCTGTCGCCGTCTTGCCTTCGGGCCCGACGGTGCACGTCGCTCATACCCTAGCACTACCCATAAAGGACCGCGTGGCTCGATGCCTTGCGGATACTCCATGACATTCGCGCCGCGAGCCCGGGCCCGAGCGAATTGTCTCGCCTGACCGTATCTGCGTTCCACGTCGGGATACGCGCTGCTGTCACGCGTAGCGTTCACACTGTGCGAACACGCGCATCAATCTTTCTTATCGATGACACTAGAATTCGTCTCGCGGCTCCTTGCCGCTTTCGCCTGCGGCGTCGCGATCGGCCTCGAACGGCAGATGCGGCAGCGCAATGCCGGCCTGCGCACGATCACCCTGGTCGCCAGCGGCGCGTGCCTGTTCGTGACGCTTGGCGTGTTGACCGGCAACGGCACGGCCGGCATCACGCAGATCGCCGCATATGTCGTATCAGGCGTCGGCTTTCTCGGCGGCGGCGTGATCATGCGCGACAAAGGTTCCATTCAGGGAATCAATACCGCCGCGACCTTGTGGTGTTCTGCGGCTGTCGGCGTATTGTGCGGCGCGGGCCACTACGGCCCGGCCCTTGCCGGTACCGTGGTCGTCCTGCTGACCAATACGGTGCTGCGCGAAGTGAGCCGGATGATCAATGCGACGCCGGTTTCAAACGCAGACCTGGTACGCGAGTATGTGCTGACGATAGTCTGCCGGGAGGCCGATGAGATTCACATTCGCACCGCGGTTTCCAATTCGATGTATTCCACACCGCTGTCCTTTCAGAGCCTGACAAGCGAAGACGTCGAAGACGATGTGGGACGCATTCGCGTGACGGCGACCCTGAAGCTCCACCCGAAAGATCAGCCGAAGCTCGAACAGATGGCGAGTCGCCTCAGCATGGAAAAGAGCGTGTCCAGCGTGAGCTGGACTGCCAGGGAAGCGGAGCCGACGCCGGAGTAACCCACGTCAGTGTAAGTTCCCCATATTCGCGTGCATCGTCTACACTTAGCTTGCAATAGATTCAGACAATGTTAATTCTGCGCCCTGAATATGGACTGTCCCATAGCCTTCGACTAAGCTCTGTCACCGTGAATTTTTCACACTCAACCATGGAGTCTCGATTATGGAACACGGCATCATTGCATGGCTCATCATCGGCGCGATCGCCGGCTGGCTGGCTGGCGTGCTTGTCAAAGGCGGCGGCTTCGGCCTGATCGTAGACATCATTGTCGGGATCGTCGGCGCGTTCATCGGTGGCTGGCTTGCCGGCGTGCTGCATATTTCGCTCGGCGGAGGCTGGATCGGCTCGATCATTACTGCGGCAATCGGCGCGGTCATTCTCTTGTTCCTGATCCGGCTTGTCCGCAGAGGAACCTGATGTAATTCGGCGTCAGGAGCGAATGCCGCCTGACGCCGCCCTGACTCAAAGAGGCGCTTCCACTGCCGGCAACATCGAGCCGGTATCACGCAGCCGCGCATGCCATGCGAAAGCCTGGTCCAGTCGATGCGGCGTTTGCCCACCCCATTGCAAGGCATCCCGATAGTAGTCGCGAAGCAGATCGCGATAGAGCGGATGTGCACAATTCTCGATGATCAGCGTCGCGCGTTCGCGTGGCGCGAGGCCGCGCAGATCGGCGAGGCCCTGTTCCGTCACGACCACGTCCACGTCGTGTTCGTTGTGATCGCAATGCGGCACCATTGGCACAACGCTGGAAATGCGGCCACCCTTGGCCATCGACTTGGTTGCGAAGATCGCGCACGACGCATTGCGCGCAAAATCGCCCGAACCGCCAATGCCGTTCATCATGTGTGTGCCGCCCACATGCGTTGAATTCACGTTACCGTAGATATCGAATTCCAGTGCGGTGTTCAACGCGATCAGACCCAGCCGGCGAATCACCTCCGGATGGTTGCTGACTTCCTGCGGACGCAACACGAGGCGATCGCGGTAGCGCTCGAGTTCACCGAACACCTGCGCCTGACGCGCAGCCGACAACGTAATCGACGCGCCCGAGGCGAATGTCACCTTGCCGGCATCCATCAGATCGAAGGTCGAATCCTGCAGCACTTCTGAATAAATTTCGAAAGCTTCGAACGGCGAATTGACGAAGCCAGCAAGTACCGCATTGGCGATCGTGCCGATGCCAGCCTGCAGCGGCGGCAGACTCTTCGACATGCGCCCGCACGAGACTTCGTGCTGAAAAAATTCGATCAGATGGCCGGCGATCAGTTCGGTCTCGACATCCGCGGGCAGCACCGTCGACGCGCTGTCCGCCATATCGGTGATAACAATCGCCGCGATTTTCTCGATCGGAATCTCGATGGCCGGTGTTCCGACACGGTCTTGCGGATGGATGATCGGCAGCGGCTCGCGATTCGGCCGGCGACCAGGAATCCAGATGTCATGCAAGCCTTCGAGCGCCAGCGGCTGGGCCAGATTGATTTCGACAATGACCTTGTCGGCAAGGATCGCGAAGCTGGCCGAGTTGCCTACCGAGGTGGTCGGCACAATGCCACCGGTTTCGGTGATCGCGGTCGCTTCGATAATCGCGACATCGAGTTTGCCGAGCTGGTTCGCGCGCAGCATTTCCACCGTTTCGGACAGGTGCTGATCGACGAACATCACTTCGCCGCGATTGATCGCGTCGCGCAGGGTCTTGTCCACCTGGAACGGCAAACGGCGCGCCAGCACGTGTGCCTCCGTGAGCATGCGGTCCACGTCGTGACCGAGCGATGCACCGGTCATCAGCGTAATGCGCAGCGGCTTGCCTTCCTGGCGTGCCCGTTCGGCAAGCGCCACAGGAACCGCTTTTGCGTCGCCGGCACGCGTGAAGCCACTAGCCCCAACGCACATGCCGTCATGAATCAGAAGCGCGGCCTCGGCAGCAGAAGTGATTTTGCCGCGCAGCGCGGCACAACGAATCCGGTCTTGGTACATGAAATTGAGTCTCTCCATAGTCACCAGTCCAGTCTACCGGTGCGCACGTCCGCAGTGTGCTTCGCTCAGTAGCCAGATTGCCGCACCGGCCGCGCTATCTCAAAGGGACGGCGTCGCCGCTGGTGTTTCGTCGCGTACAGCACGTTCGCGACAGGTTCTGCGGGTACTGCTGGTGTGACGCGTGGCGCTGCTTAGCTGCCGAAATAGATATTGCAGAAGCTCATGGGGCCGACGCACTCGTCAGCTTTGGCCTTCGGCACTGCAATGTGGCGTTTTGCGGCGACGCTGTCGGCGCGCTGTGCATTCGCTTGTGCAACCTGTTGTTCCGGGGCAGCGGGTGCCGTTTGTGCATGAGCGACTGCGGCGGACAAAGAGCAGGCAATCAGGACCATCTTCAACACTTTCATTTCGTTCTCCAGTACTTCCGGTTACGCCTCGGAGGAACTCCCTTTGAGGCACTGCGGGGCAGTGATGAAACTATATGACCGCCGTCTGCGCAGATAAACGGGGCTATCCGGAAGTGATCCTTCCATCTCGCAGAAAGATGGGAACGAACGGCGCCTTGACCCTATGCGTCAGCGCGCGTTGAATGGGGCGTCCTGGTCGAGCAAGGCCGTGCGGATGAAATGCAGGCAGCCAAGAATGCGCTGGAGATCGTGACGCCTGTCGCGATCGGTATGAACGGTCTCCAGCACGTCCTGCGCGGTCCACGTGGCCGAACGCACGGCGGCGAGCGCACGCTCGAGACCGCGCGCGTCGGGATGCTGGAAGAGCCGTGCAAGGTCATCGCCGGTTCGTTCAAGGCTGCTGCTCCAGCGTGGATGAAGTGCCTGGGCGTAGCTGGCGTGCGCAACCTCGTTGCGCAGATCGATCACTGCATGCCCTACTTCCAGCGTGACGAGCATCCAGCGCAGAGCATCGCGACGGCGCCGCGAGCGCCCTATCAGCAACATTCGCAACTGCGATGTCAGGTCGTGGGTGCGTGACTGAAAACGCTGACCCAGTCCTGGTAACGTGTCTTTGCAGGCGGACACGACCTCTGCGCGCAGATTACCCTCGATCCGCTCGATGAGCCACGGCATATTGGCCGGAAAAACCACCACGAACACGATCGCCGCCAATAGCAGCGACGCTGTCACCGCGATGCCGTTGTTGATCAGCAGATCCGGGGCATACGTGACGACATTGTCCGGTCCGGCGAGCAGACAGAAGAACACCGAAAAGCCAATGCCGTACCCGGCCGCGTGCTTGCGTGTCGCGATGAACGCACCGAGCGCGAGCACCGGAGCGAGTGTCGTGCAAAGCAGCGGAAAGCCGTCGATGTTGGGATACACATAGCAGGTGAACAGGTAGCCGGTCATGGTCGCCAGTACCGCGCCAACCGCCATCTGCACGGCCATTTTCGACGCATTCGGCGCTGTGGACGTCAACGCGCAAACGAGTGTCGCGCCGATGAACGCAAGACCGCCGCTCGGCCAGTCGGTGGCGATCCAGAACCAGGCGGCGATCGACATCACCACCGCTGACCTGAGAAAGGTGAATGCGACGACAAAACCATTCGTCTTGCTCACGTAGTGACTTGCATTGCGCTGCCGAGCGACCGGCTTACGTAATGCCAGCGACGCGTAAGTCTCCGAGTAACCGATCCACTCGTCGACGAACCGATATAGCAATTCCGCGGCGGTATCGAAATCCGCCAGCGATTCGGCGGGCGAGATTTCCAGCGGCCGCCTTGTTTCGCGCACGCGGCGTGGTAGCGCGGCCTGAAAGACACGCAGACGGGCTGCCACGCGCGAAGCATCGGCAGATGCGTCGTGGCTTGAGGCAAGCAACGCGGACAGTTCGTGAAAGTACGGCGCGAGGGCGTCGGCCATCCGTTGCGGTCCGTTTGCCCGCAGACGCTTGAGCAACTGGCGTAATGCGTGCAGACGCGCGCACGCGTCCATGAACTCGGCGTTTAAGCGACCCAGATGATGGTTGCGTGAGCGCATCGCCGGATCTTCGAACGCGGCGAACGTGCGCGTCGCTTCGAAACCGACAATTTCGTCGACGAGGTCCGCAAAACGCCGTTCGAATTGAGCGCGATTGAGCCCATGACCGAGCACGTCGGCGGCGAACGCAGTAAAATTTGTGTAGCGAACCTGCAGGGCGCGGCGCAGCGCAAGACTGGAGCGTTGTGGCACGATCAGCGCGCTCACTGCACTCGAGCACACAATGCCGACTGACACTTCCGCCGCGCGCGTGAGCGCAGCCAGAAACAGGTCATGAGGCGCCGTGACATTCGGAATGCCGATCAACGCGGCGGTGTAGCCCGCCAGCACAAAGCCGTACCATCTGAAATGCCGATACCGGACTGCTGCCGCGATACAGGCGCTCACCCAGCCAATCATGCCGAGCATGTACAACTCAGGCTGCTGGACGAACAGCGCCCCGAGCACCAGCGTAGCGACCGTGCCCACCGCGGTTCCGAGAATCCGGTAGAAACTCTTGGCGAGCACCATGCCGCTGAACGGCTGCATCAGCACGAACACCGTCGTCATCGCAATGCGCGGCTGTGGCAGATCCAGCAGCATCGCAATACCCAGTGCCAGCAAACCTGCGGTGACGGTCTTAAGCAGATGAAGCCAGATCAGACCGTCGCTGTTCGCCCAATCACGAATCTCAGGGCTGAGCGCCCGCAACATGGCGCCCCACTGGCGGCGGCAATCTGCCGTCGATTTGATCGCATCCTGGCGTCTCATCGGAAAGCAATGTACCCCGGTTTATCACTGAAAGAAGCGCCGGTGAACACCGCAAACACTGGCAGACAAGGTACCGATTGTAGGAGCGTGTGTGGCGCGCATTAATAGGACGGCCGCGGAACGTCCGTTCCAGAACGAACAACAATGAACTATCGAGACAGGCGGACAATACGGCTTCTGCCGTGAAAAAGAAGGATCGATGGATACGTTACAAAATATGCGAGTGTTCGTGCGCGTAGTCGAAGCCGGTAGTTTTACCGCCGCCGCGCAGTCACTCAATTCGACGACCGGCGCGATGTCGCGCGCGGTCTCTGAACTCGAAGCGCATCTGCGCACGCGACTCCTGAACCGTTCGACACGGCGACTCGCGCTCACCACGGCTGGCGAACGCTACCTGAAGCGAAGTCAGCAGATCCTTGCCGACGTCGACACCGCGGAAGAAGAAGCGAGTTGCGCGCATGAACGCCCTAGCGGCGCGTTGCGCATGCATAGCTTCGCCAGCATCGGCCAGCACTATGTGCTGCCAGCTATCTCGCGCTATCGCGCGCTTTATCCGGAGGTCACCGTCGAACTCACGTTGTCGCAACGCATGCCCGATCTGTTTGAAGGAAGCAGCGACGTCGCTGTGATCGGCGCCTCGACTTTGCCCAACTCTGATCTCGTGTCGCTCCCCCTTGGCACGACTTTCAGCATCCTGTGCGCCTCGCCTGCGTATGTGCGGGCGCATGGTGCGCCGCAACAGCCGGGCGACCTGGCGCATCACGAGTGTCTGATCCTGCACACGCCGGCTTTTCCGCCGCATGACTGGGTACTCGACGGCCCGAACGGCAGTGAAATGATGGAAGTGAATGGACCGGTGCAGGTCAACATCGCCGAATCGCTGCTGGTCGGGATTCGTGAAGGAATGGGAATTGGCATGGTGCCGCTTTACGCAGCGATCGACGGATTGCGTGACGGGACGTTAGTGCGCGTGTTGCCTGAATATACCCTGCAGAAGATGAACGTTTACGCGCTTTACCCGTCACGTAAGTTTATCGATGCAAAGACAAGGACTTGGGTTGAATTCCTGCGCACGCATCTGCCGAAGGTAATCGCACGCGATAAGGCATTGCTTGCTGAAGTTGGCCAGACATTCGCCGAGGATGACACGGTACCCGCTCGTGCGCCTGAGGCTGACGGTGGCGAAGGCCACGCCGCGGGACATTGACGTAGAAAAAAGACGAGCCGCCGACCGCTCGCGTGTTCGGCGGCGTTGTTATCGTGAATGTGCCTCGATGCTCGCGGAAGCTCGGCGCCCTTCGGACGAAGGTTGTGCAGAACTGGAGAAGCATGGCATCCGATGAAAGTGAATGCATACGTTCGCCTGTTTTCACGTGCCGTAAACGCAGAAACCCCACCTTGCTGGGTGGGGTTTCTGTTGCTGCTAGGGAGCCTGACGATTACCTACTTTCACACGGGAATCCGCACTATCATCGGCGTGGAGTCGTTTCACGGTCCTGTTCGGGATGGGAAGGGGTGGTACCGACACGCTATGGTCATCAGGCATGACTTGTTGTCGTGTCGCCCTTGAGGGCGGCACAACCAATCGGGAAGAAGTAGCTGAGAGGATGCCTCTCGCAACACGTTCAATACGTGCGGGTTGTGTTGTTTCTGGCACAACAACGATCACTCAACCGTGTGTGGTGTCCGCCCCCCCTTCGGGGGTGGGGTCCGCGTAAGTGCTGAAGCACTAGCGCTAACCGGACACGAAACACACCTGTTATAGGATCAAGCCTTACGGGCAATTAGTATCAGTTAGCTTAACGCATTACTGCGCTTCCACACCTGACCTATCAACGTCCTGGTCTTGAACGACCCTTCAAGGGGCTCGAAGCCCCGGGGATATCTCATCTTAAGGCGAGTTTCCCGCTTAGATGCTTTCAGCGGTTATCTCTTCCGAACATAGCTACCCGGCGATGCCACTGGCGTGACAACCGGTACACCAGAGGTTCGTCCACTCCGGTCCTCTCGTACTAGGAGCAGCCCCCTTCAAATATCCAGCGCCCACGGCAGATAGGGACCAAACTGTCTCACGACGTTTTAAACCCAGCTCACGTACCTCTTTAAATGGCGAACAGCCATACCCTTGGGACCGGCTACAGCCCCAGGATGAGATGAGCCGACATCGAGGTGCCAAACACCGCCGTCGATATGAACTCTTGGGCGGTATCAGCCTGTTATCCCCAGAGTACCTTTTATCCGTTGAGCGATGGCCCTTCCATACAGAACCACCGGATCACTATGACCTGCTTTCGCACCTGCTCGACTTGTCGGTCTCGCAGTTAAGCACGCTTATGCCATTGCACTATCAGCACGATTTCCGACCGTACCTAGCGTACCTTCGTACTCCTCCGTTACACTTTGGGAGGAGACCGCCCCAGTCAAACTGCCTACCATGCACTGTCCCCGACCCGGATCACGGGCCAAGGTTAGAACCTCAAACAAACCAGGGTGGTATTTCAAGGACGGCTCCACGCAAACTGGCGTTCACGCTTCATAGCCTCCCACCTATCCTACACAGATCGGTTCAAAGTCCAATGCAAAGCTACAGTAAAGGTTCATGGGGTCTTTCCGTCTAGCCGCGGGGAGATTGCATCATCACAAACACTTCAACTTCGCTGAGTCTCGGGAGGAGACAGTGTGGCCATCGTTACGCCATTCGTGCAGGTCGGAACTTACCCGACAAGGAATTTCGCTACCTTAGGACCGTTATAGTTACGGCCGCCGTTTACCGGGACTTCAATCAAGAGCTTGCACCCCATCATTTAATCTTCCGGCACCGGGCAGGCGTCACACCCTATACGTCCACTTTCGTGTTTGCAGAGTGCTGTGTTTTTATTAAACAGTCGCAGCCACCAGTTTATTGCAACCCCTTCACCCTTCTGGCGCAGGCCAGTCAAGCTACAGGGGCGTACCTTATCCCGAAGTTACGGTACCAATTTGCCGAGTTCCTTCTCCCGAGTTCTCTCAAGCGCCTTAGAATACTCATCTCGCCCACCTGTGTCGGTTTGCGGTACGGTCTTGTTAAACTGAAGCTTAGAGGCTTTTCTTGGAACCACTTCCAGTTGCTTCTTCACCGAAGTGAATGGCGCCACGCCCTTGAATTGCGCACCCGGATTTGCCTGAGTGCCTTCTCCAACGCAGCGACCGGGACTTCCAACACCCGGACAACCTTCCGCGATCCGTCCCCCCATCGCATTTAACAATGGTGCAGGAATATTAACCTGCTTCCCATCAGCTACGCATTTCTGCCTCGCCTTAGGGGCCGACTCACCCTACGCCGATGAACGTTGCGTAGGAAACCTTGGGCTTACGGCGAGGGGGCCTTTCACCCCCTTTATCGCTACTCATGTCAGCATTCGCACTTCCGATACCTCCAGCGCACTTTTCAATGCACCTTCGCAGGCTTACGGAACGCTCTCCTACCATGCACATAAATGTGCATCCGCAGCTTCGGTATATTGCTTAGCCCCGTTACATCTTCCGCGCAGGACGACTCGATCAGTGAGCTATTACGCTTTCTTTAAAGGATGGCTGCTTCTAAGCCAACCTCCTGACTGTTTTAGCCTTCCCACTTCGTTTCCCACTTAGCAATATTTGGGGACCTTAGCTGGCGGTCTGGGTTGTTTCCCTCTTGACACCGGACGTTAGCACCCGATGTCTGTCTCCCGTGATTGCACTCTTCGGTATTCGGAGTTTGCTATGGCGTAGTAATCCGCAATGGACCCCACAACCATGACAGTGCTCTACCCCCGAAGGTGATACACGAGGCACTACCTAAATAGTTTTCGGAGAGAACCAGCTATTTCCAGGTTTGTTTAGCCTTTCACCCCTATCCACAGCTCATCCCCTAACTTTTCAACGTTAGTGGGTTCGGACCTCCAGTACGTGTTACCGCACCTTCATCCTGGCCATGGATAGATCACCTGGTTTCGGGTCTACACCCAGCGACTGAACGCCCTGTTCGGACTCGCTTTCGCTACGCCTGCCCTAATCGGTTAAGCTTGCCACTGAATGTAAGTCGCTGACCCATTATACAAAAGGTACGCCGTCACCCCTTGCGAGGCTCCGACTGTTTGTATGCATGCGGTTTCAGGATCTATTTCACTCCCCTCCCGGGGTTCTTTTCGCCTTTCCCTCACGGTACTGGTTCACTATCGGTCGATCACGAGTATTTAGCCTTGGAGGATGGTCCCCCCATCTTCAGACAGGATTTCACGTGTCCCGCCCTACTTCTCGTACACCCAGTTCTTCCTCGCTGTTTTCGTCTACAGGGCTATCACCTGCTATGGCCGCACTTTCCAGAGCGTTCGACTAACAATGAAGATAAAGAGTACAGGCTGGTCCCATTTCGCTCGCCACTACTCTGGGAATCTCGGTTGATTTCTTTTCCTGCGGTTACTTAGATGTTTCAGTTCACCGCGTTCGCTTCGCATGACCTATGTATTCAGTCATGGATACTCCATAAGGAGTGGGTTTCCCCATTCGGATATCGGTGGATCAAAGCTCGTTTGCCAGCTCCCCACCGCTTTTCGCAGGCTACCGCGTCCTTCATCGCCTGTGATCGCCAAGGCATCCACCACATGCACTTGTTCGCTTGACCCTATAACGGGTGTGTCTCATGCCGCATCCACTGGGGATGCAGCGCTCCTCACATCGTTACAGGTTGAGTATTCGTGTTGCGCCGTATTCCAAAGCAATCTTTCGATCACCTTTTCATACATTGATACAATCACAACCCTGATTCACCTACTCGCACACCCATCTCTAAGTATGCTTTCGTGAATCTCTTTACTACTTCTTCCTGATTGTTAAAGAACGACAGCCGATATCGCAGTTGCTATAACCGCGTATCACTCTGACTGGCTCAATCGCCAATGCGAAACGCTCTGTGCCTTTAAACACAGAACCCTGCGCATTGAAGATTGGTGGAGGATGACGGGATCGAACCGACGACCCCCTGCTTGCAAAGCAGGTGCTCTCCCAGCTGAGCTAATCCCCCAGTCATGCAGATAACGCAATCTGATAGTCCCGGAGTCTTCACCGGTTAGCTGCAGCCACCGCAGAAACAGTGGTGGGTCTGGATGGATTCGAACCATCGACCCCCGCCTTATCAAGACGGTGCTCTAACCAACTGAGCTACAGACCCCTGAGTCTGTCTGCGTATCTGTCTTAATTTCACAGCCGATAAGCGTGAGCGCTCAACGTTTGACACGTTAGCTCGAGAAAGGAGGTGATCCAGCCGCACCTTCCGATACGGCTACCTTGTTACGACTTCACCCCAGTCATGAATCCTACCGTGGTGACCGTCCTCCTTGCGGTTA
The DNA here is from genome assembly GCF_046027215.1 of Paraburkholderia fungorum. Taxonomy (GTDB): domain Bacteria; phylum Pseudomonadota; class Gammaproteobacteria; order Burkholderiales; family Burkholderiaceae; genus Paraburkholderia; species Paraburkholderia fungorum_D. The sequence goes on from NZ_JAQQEN010000002.1 coordinate 1,727,746, forward strand.
GACTAGCCACTTCTGGTAAAACCCACTCCCATGGTGTGACGGGCGGTGTGTACAAGACCCGGGAACGTATTCACCGCGGCATGCTGATCCGCGATTACTAGCGATTCCAGCTTCACGCACTCGAGTTGCAGAGTGCGATCCGGACTACGATCGGTTTTCTGGGATTGGCTCCCCCTCGCGGGTTGGCGACCCTCTGTTCCGACCATTGTATGACGTGTGAAGCCCTACCCATAAGGGCCATGAGGACTTGACGTCATCCCCACCTTCCTCCGGTTTGTCACCGGCAGTCTCCCTAGAGTGCTCTTGCGTAGCAACTAGGGACAAGGGTTGCGCTCGTTGCGGGACTTAACCCAACATCTCACGACACGAGCTGACGACAGCCATGCAGCACCTGTGTTATGGCTCCCTTTCGGGCACCCCCACCTCTCAGCAGGGTTCCATACATGTCAAGGGTAGGTAAGGTTTTTCGCGTTGCATCGAATTAATCCACATCATCCACCGCTTGTGCGGGTCCCCGTCAATTCCTTTGAGTTTTAATCTTGCGACCGTACTCCCCAGGCGGTCAACTTCACGCGTTAGCTACGTTACCAAGTCAATGAAGACCCGACAACTAGTTGACATCGTTTAGGGCGTGGACTACCAGGGTATCTAATCCTGTTTGCTCCCCACGCTTTCGTGCATGAGCGTCAGTATTGGCCCAGGGGGCTGCCTTCGCCATCGGTATTCCTCCACATCTCTACGCATTTCACTGCTACACGTGGAATTCTACCCCCCTCTGCCATACTCTAGCCCGCCAGTCACAAATGCAGTTCCCAGGTTAAGCCCGGGGATTTCACATCTGTCTTAGCGGACCGCCTGCGCACGCTTTACGCCCAGTAATTCCGATTAACGCTTGCACCCTACGTATTACCGCGGCTGCTGGCACGTAGTTAGCCGGTGCTTATTCTTCCGGTACCGTCATCCCCCCAGGGTATTAACCCAGAGGTTTTCTTTCCGGACAAAAGTGCTTTACAACCCGAAGGCCTTCTTCACACACGCGGCATTGCTGGATCAGGGTTTCCCCCATTGTCCAAAATTCCCCACTGCTGCCTCCCGTAGGAGTCTGGGCCGTGTCTCAGTCCCAGTGTGGCTGGTCGTCCTCTCAGACCAGCTACAGATCGTCGCCTTGGTAGGCCTTTACCCCACCAACTAGCTAATCTGCCATCGGCCGCCCCTGTAGCGGGAGGTCCTAAGATCCCCCCCTTTCCTCCGTAGAGCGTATGCGGTATTAATCCGGCTTTCGCCGGGCTATCCCCCACTACAGGACACGTTCCGATGTATTACTCACCCGTTCGCCACTCGCCACCAGGATTGCTCCCGTGCTGCCGTTCGACTTGCATGTGTAAGGCATGCCGCCAGCGTTCAATCTGAGCCAGGATCAAACTCTTCAGTTCAAACCTGTTACTGTTTTCGGTCTCTTTCGAAACCGGTCGCTCACTCAACGTACTGACGAATGATCATCCCATCCGAAGATGGGAAAACCTTCCTTTAATACTAGTGTGAGACTTGATACTTTCGCTTGTCGGCAGAATCCGGAGATCCCACCGCGCGTCGCGCATCAAGCGCCCACACTTATCGGCTGTTAATTTTTAAAGATCGAGTCCGCATTCACTACCAAACCCGCACCGGACACCTCAACTTCAACCACCCGGTACCGCTTCGTTCTGCGTCGCTGCATCAGCAGCAGAGAAACGAGATTATGAAGAACTTTCGCTACGTCGTCAACAGGTTTTTTTAACTTACCGAACCTGCCCGACACACCGCAAACCCCCGCCATTGCTGGCTCTCCCGCCTCCCCGTGCCCCGGTATCCGAAGCACGAAAGAGCGAGATTCTAGCGACCCAAACCGGGGCTTGCAAGCTTTATTTTGACGCGCATGGATTGCGCCGAAACCGGCGCAAAGATGGCAAAGGAGTGCCGCTGGAAATGACCTGCTTCAGGCAGCCGCGCGGTTGTGCATGACCCGCTCAACTATCCCCAGATAGTGGTCGAGATCCGGCGTCGCACGGTTCTCTTCTTTTGCGCGATCGTCCCATTTACGTAAGCGCAAAGCGTCTTCCGCATAGGGCTTCTTCAGGAACACCTCGGCCTCTTCCTTGCTGAAGATGCCGCCTTGCAACTCCAGGCTGCGCACCGAATCGGCCGAGAGCTGACCGAAATAGGTTTCGTCGACGGCGCACAGACAGCGCTTGGCGTCGACGTGCAGACGGATCGGCTCCAACACCGCATCCGACAACACCGGCCGCAAGAATGGCAGCGCAAAATACTGATGCAAATCGTCGATGCCGCGCTCGGTCGGCGTTTCGCCTTGCTGATTCAGCAGGTGGCCGAGGTCATGCAAAAAAGCGGCGGCGACGAGTTCGTCGTTAGCGCCCGCCTCTTCCGCCAACGCGCCGCTTTGCAAGGCGTGTTCAAGTTGCGTCACCGGCTCGCCGCTATAGGCAAGATTCCCATACTGCTCGAATAACGAACGGATATCGTTCAGACTCAGCGCCACTCTATTACTCCCACGGTAATGAAAAAGTCTTCAGGTTGGTGAAGCTCTTCATCGCTTCCTGAACACCTTCTTTATAGCCAAGCCCGGAATCCTTGATACCGCCAAACGGCGTCAATTCAATCCGGTAGCCGGGCACTTCCCATACGTTGACTGTACCCACGCGCAATTCGTTGATGAGGCGCGTGATCGCGTCCTGCCGGTTCGTGCACACACCCGAAGACAATCCGAAAGGCGTTCCGTTGCTGATACGAATCGCGTCGTCGAGCGTGTCGAAGGTGATCACCGGCGACACGGGTCCAAACGTTTCCTCGCGCACGAGCGTCATCGACGGATCGACGTTCTCCAGCACCGTCGGCGAATAAAGCGCGCCATTACGCCGATTGCCGATCCGCAGCCGCGCACCGCCCGCCACGGCCTCGTTGACGCGCGCCTCGAAAAGCTGCGCCGCGGCGACATCGATCACCGTGCCCATCTGATTCGCGACGTCGAACGGATCGCCGTAGGTCCATGCGCGCGTTTTCTCCACCAGCAGCTCCGTAAAATCCGCCGCCACGCTCTTCTGCACCAGCATCCGCTTGACCGCGGTGCAACGCTGCCCGGAGTTCTTATACGAGCCCTGCACCGCAAGCGTCGCCGCGCGTTCGAGATCGGCGTCTTCAAGCACGATCAGCGGATCGTTGCCGCCCAACTCGAGCACGACACGCCGATAGCCTGCCTTCGCCGCGATGTATTTGCCAATCGACACGCCACCCGTAAAAGTCACCAGCTCGGCCAGCGGATGCGTGATCAGTTCATCGGCAATTTCACGCGGATCGCCCGTCAGTACCTGCAACATTGGCGCAGGCAAGCCGGCTTCGTACAGAATGTCGGCCAGATAAAACGCCGACAACGGCACCTTCTCGGACGGCTTCAGCACTACCCGATTATTCGTCGCGATGGCCGGCGCGATCTTATGCGCCACCTGGTTCATCGGATGGTTGAACGGTGTGATCGCGACAATCACACCGGCCAGCGGTTCGCGCTGCGAGAACACCCGGCGCTTCTTGCCATGTGGCGTGAGATCGCAGGAAAAGCTTTGGCCGTCGTCGCGTAAGGCTTCGATCGAGGCGAACTTGAACACGTCAGCCACACGGCCAATTTCGTAACGCGAATCCTGCTTCGACAAACCCGATTCGCGCGAAATCAGATCCGACGCCGCCTCAGTCCGCTCACGCAACAACGCTGCGGCACGTTCGAGAATCTGCGAACGCTCGTAGCGCGTAAGCGTTGCCGGATAAGCGGCGGCATAGTCGAAGGCGGCACGCACGTCCTCCACGCTCGCCAGCGGCACCGTGCCGACCCGGGTGCCCGTGTAGGGATCGAACACGTCGAGCGTGCGTTCGCGCATGACGCGCTCGCCATTGAGCCGCAGCGCTTCCGCCCGGAATGCCGGATGGTCCTTCAAGAGCGCGTTCATGATGGCAACACGTGATTCAGCGCCACGTCGAAGATATCGAAATTGCGCAGCCGCCTGCCACTCCTGCCGGCCAGCGGATCCTCGACGCGCCGGTTGAACAGCAACGGTACTTCCTGCTCGGAGATCCCGCCGTGCGAGCGCAGCGGCACAGTCAGCCCGGAAAGATCATGTTCATTGCGCCGCGTGCCGAGCGTCACATGCCTCGTGCTCACCACGACAATATCGCCGACGCGGTCGTTCGGCAGTTCGAAGCGCTCGCACGCCGCGCGGTTATCCAGCACGACTTCGATCCCCTGCAACCTGCCGATCCGCTCGATCACCTGCGCGACGCTGACGTCGCGCGGCAGATACACCGTCGCGAACGACCCCAGCGCGCCGTGATGCACGACATACGGATCCGTGATCGGCAGAATGACGCGTGCTTTACCGAAGCCAAGCCAGTCGTCCAGCACGTCCTGCAGATAGATCACGTTCGGCTCGCCAGTCTGCGGATCGTGCTTGGCGTTCATGCCGTGGTCGGCCGTCAGGCCGATCACCCAACCGAGCGCGTCGAGCTTCGCGAGGTAGCCGTCCATCATCGCGTAGAACGCGTTCGCGCCTTCGGTACCCGGCGCCCATTTGTGCTGGATGTAATCCGTGGTGGACAGATACATCAGGTCGAGCTTGCGTGTTTCGGCGAGTCGTACGCCCGCGGCGAACACGAACTCGGACAACCCTGCGCTATACACATCAGGCAGCGGCAAACCGACCAGCTCGAGCACTTCGTCGATACCGTTTTCTTCGCGCGTCACCGTGTCGGCTTTTTCCGCGGAGAAACAGATGCCCTTCAACTGCCAGCCGAGCAGGCGGCGCAATTTGTCTTTCGCGGTGACCACCGCCACCGAAGCACCCGCTTGCGCGGCGGCGGCCAGCAAGGTGCCGGCGCGCAGATAGGCGGGGTCGTTCATCATCACTTCCGCGCCCTCGCCGCCATTCGCGTCCGGATCCCAGAAGTAATTGCCGCAGATGCCGTGCACCGAAGGCGGCACGCCGCACACGATCGACAGGTTATTCGGGTTGGTGAACGACGGAATCACGCAGTCGCCCTTGAAGGCCGCGCCGCCTTTGAGCATCTTGCCGATGAAAGGCGCCACCCCGGCGGCGGCCGCGGCTTCGAGGTAATCGTATTCGCAGCCGTCGACGCACACGACAACCGTTGGCTGCGCCGGTAGCCGATAGCGGCGGCCGTTGACTTCGATAGTACGTTCGCTGGGGTTTGCCATCGTTACCTTCCATGCGTGTCGAGCACGCGTGCCGTAATCAATCCATTGCGATCCACGGTATCAATCGTTCGATATCGAGGACATCTGCACCGCGCCCAGCGTCGCTGCCGGTTCGCACGCCTCATGCGCGCGCTGCAAGCCGCCGTTCACATGCGCATGCATCAGCGCGGCGGCATCGTCGGCGCGGCGCGAGGCCAGCGCCGTCAGAATCGCGCGGTGTTCGGCGAGCGAGCGCTCCATTGCGTCGGCATGTACCACCAGCGCCGCCCGGCGAAACAGGCTCAATTCGCTCACCAACCTTCGATACGTCTCATACAGTTTCACATTGCCCGATGCCGCCACGATCGCGTCGTGGAACGCCACATTGGCGCGCGCGTAGGCCTCGTGATCGTGTGCGTCGAGCGCGGCACGCATGGCGTCGAGCCAGTCACGCAGCACGGCCAGTTGCCGCGCGTCGATAGTGGGCGCCAGCATCCGGCACGCCGCTTCTTCGAGCACTGCGCGTACCGCGTAGATCTCGTCCGCTTCCACCAGCGAGACCGTGCGCACGAACACGCCACGATTTTTCTCGGTACGCACGAGGCCGGCCTGCTCCAGCGCGCGAAACGCCTCGCGCACCGGCCCGCGCGACACCTGCAGGCGCGCCGCCCAGTCGGCTTCGTTAAGTTTGTCGCCGGGAGCGAGCGCTCCTTCGATGATGTGCCGCTCAATTTCTTCGCGAACCAGCGCCGTCAGCGAATGCCTGCGCACAACCTCAATCGGATCGACAGAAGCAGTTTGCATATATTCGGTCATTTTGACAAATTTCGCCACATCGATATGTGTCCGGATTTGCGCGCCGTCATGGCACGCAAATCCATCCATAGGAAGTTGCTCGTCAGTCCAACCGACGACGTGGGACGCGCGCCGCGATCAGCAACAGCGCGGCAAGCGAGACCAGCAGCAGAATCAGCGACAGCGCGGAGGCCGGGAGGTAATAGCCACGCTCCACCTGCCCGACGACGACGATCGGCACCGTCGCGAATCCAGGCGGATAAACAGTGAGCGTCGCACCGAGTTCGCCGAGCGAGAGCGCGAAGCCGAGTGCCAGACTGGCGCGGATCGCCGGCACCAGTTGCGGCAGCACGACACGGCGCAACACCATCGAAGGCGGCGCCCCCAGGCTCGCGGCGGCTTCGCGCAGAATGGTCAATTCGGGCCGCAGCGCGGCGGCCGCGCACCGGTAGCAGAAAGGCAGCACTAGCGCGAGCTGCACGAACACGACGATCGCCGCCGAGCTCGATAGATCGAACGGCCGCTTGTGATAGGCGATCAGCACCGCCAGCCCGAGCACCACGCTCGGCACGCCGTTGGGCATCATTGCAATCGTGTCGACGACGGCGCCCAGACCGCGCCGGTCACGCCCTTCGAGCGCGAGCGCAAGCCACAGGCCGAGTATCGTGCCGAACACCGCCACGCCCATGCCGATTTCCAGGCTGGTGGTGAGCGCGTCGAAGTCGCTCGAACCGAGACGCTCGAACCAGCGCGTGCTGAAGCCGTCCGGCAGGATCGTGCCGGACCAGTGCCCGGCCACGCTCGAGAGCGCGACCACCAGCACCGGCAGGACAAACAGCCAGAAACACAGCAATGCGGCAAAACCGAGAAACAGACTGCCCAGCATGCGCACCAGCAGACTGCGCCGCACCGGGCGCGCTTTCTTGTGCATGACCGGCAAAACGGTCGGATCGAGTTCAACGGCCATGGCCCGCTCCTTTCACCTTGCGGCGGTTAACCTGGCGGTACAACGCATACAGCGACAAAGACATCAGCAACATCACGACCGCGCCGGCGGCGGCGGTCGGCAGATCCAGATCGACGGTCGCGGAACTGTAGATCGCGACGGGCAGCGTAATCAGGTGCGCGCTGCCAAGCACGAGCAGAATGCCGAACTCGTTGAGCGTCAGCAGAAAACACAGGATCGTGCCGGCGGCGATACCCGGCCACGCGAGCGGCAGGATCACCTTGTACGCCACCATCCAGCCATGCGCGCCAAGACTGCGGGCGGCTTCGATCAGACGCATGTCGAGCGTGGCGAACGAGGCCAGCGTGGGACGCACGACGAACGGTGCGTAGAACACCACTTCCGCGAGAATCACGCCGCCCACGCCGAACAGGAAATCGAGCGGCGGCGCCTGCAAATGAAAGAGCCGTTGCAGGCCGATGCTGACCGAGCCTTGCGAGCCGTACAGAAAGATTAGCGTGAATGCGACCAGAAACGACGGGAACGCGACAAACAGTTCGAGAAAACGCGTCACCATCCGCGCGCCGGGAAATGGCTTGAAGAACAGTAACGACGCCAACGCCACGCCCAGTACCGAAGCAAGGCCCGCGCTCGCAAACAGGATCCACAGCGTGGTGCCGACCACGCCGCGCGTTTCCGGATTGCCGAAGAACGTCGAGTACGCTTGCAGGCTCAGACCGTGCGGGCCGGTCAGGCTCAGCAGCACCAGACGCACGAGCGGATAGATGACCAGCGGCCCAAGCACGAACACCGCGATAAACAGCAGGTGCCACTGAGCCGCACGTTCGCGGCGCTTCACCGCGGCCGTATGCGAGGCCGCGCTGGCGCTGCGGCGCGCGTCGGCGGCCGCGGCGTTGAGCGGATTGGGCGCGTCGGATGTATCAGGGGTTGATAAGGACGACATCGTCTGCCTCATAACGCAGGGAAACGCGCGCGCCCTTCTCCGGCATCATGCCGTGGCCGCGCTGCATGGTGACCAGCACGGGCTCGCCCGGCATCGCATCGAGCGCGACCGAGACCGACAACACCGCGCCATACCATTCGACCGATGTGATCGCGCCATGCAACTGGCCTTCGCCGAGCGGCACGATGCGCAGCGCTTCGGGACGCAGACACGCCACGCGCTCGCGCTCGTTATAGCGCGCATCGCCCAGGCTGAAGGCGACCTGCGGCGGCAGCAGATTGGCCGCGCCCAGATAGCGCGCGACAAACGCGTCGTTCGGTGTGTCGTACAACTGCTGCGGCGTGCCCAGTTGCGCAATGCGGCCTTCGCGCATCAGCAGCGTGCGGTCGGATAGCACCAGCGCGTCGTCCTGATCGTGCGTCACGCAGACGATCGTCAGATTCGGCAGGCGCTCATGCAGCGCCTTCAGTTCGGAACGCACCGACGCGCGCAGATTGGCGTCGAGTGCGGAAAGAGGTTCGTCGAGCAACAGCACATCCGGCTCGATCACCAGTGCGCGCGCCAATGCCACGCGCTGCTGCATGCCGCCCGACAACTGCGCGGGCATCACATGGCCGGCGTCGCCGAGTTGCACGAGCTTCAAAGCGTCCGCCACGCGCCGTGCGACATCTTTCGCCGGCGTGCGCCGCGCGCGCAGCCCGAAGGCCACGTTGTCGAACACCGATAGATGCGGGAACAGCGCATAGCTCTGGAACAGCAAACCGAGATTGCGCTTGTGCGGCGGCACATGGGTGAGATCGTGACCGGCCACGGTCAGCGTGCCGGACAGGCCGTCCGCTTCAATGAACCCGGCGATGAAACGCAGCAAGGTGGTCTTGCCGCAACCGCTGCGGCCCAGCACGGTCAGCAGTTCGCCGCGCTGGATCGTCAACGACAGATCGTCGAGCACGGTGCGCGACCCGAAACGCACCGTCAGATGGTCGATCTGCACGCCGCCCGGCGTGTTCGAACGCGCGGCTTCGAGCGCGTCCGGGGTGGCGCCGAGCGCGCCTGGGTGAGCAAGACTGGCCGTATTCACCGGGTTCATCCTCCAACTAGATTCATGCTGATGCGGCGCCTCGCACGCGACCGAAGGCGCCGCCTGACTCAATTGCTGATTGCGGCTTGACGCGTGCTGCTTACTTCGGCTTGACGACTTCGATCTGCTTGCCCGACGAACCGATCACGTCGTTCTTCCAGCGTGCCGTCCAGTCGGCCTTCTTCGCCATTACCTGGTTCCAGTCCACCGGGATCAGCGTCACGCCGGCGATCGCCTGCTTGACGGCTTCGCCGTTCTTGCCCGTGAGCGGCACATCGGTGCGGCCCGGGATACCGAAGATGTCCGGTACCTTGGCTTGCACTTCCGTCGACATCAGGTAGTCGATCAGCTTCTTGCCTTCAGCCTGGTTCGGGCCGTTCTTGATCAGGCCGATCGCGTACGGCAACTGGAAGGTGGTCGGCTTGCCGCCGGCGCTGGCCGCGAGGAAGATCGGCTTGAGCGACAGACCGCCGTTCGCCGCGTCGTCCAGATCCATTTGCAGGTCGCCATTCGCGAAGGCGATTTCGTTACGCGAAAGCAGCACGTCGAGATAGCCTGTGCCCTTGGTGTGGAACTTGGCGCTCTCTTCGAGCTTCTTCAGATAGTCGAACGCCTTGTCTTCACCCATCAACGACGTGGTCAGGATGATCACCGCCATGCCGTCGCCAGCCGTGGCCGGGTTCGAGTACGCGACCTTGCCGGTGTAATCCGGATGCAGCAGGTCGGCGAAGGTTTTCGGCTGGGTCTTCGTGACTTCCGGGTTGATCGCGAACGAGAAGTAGTTGTTCACGAAGGTTGCCCACGCACCGTTCGGCGCCTTGGCGATGGCCGGCACGTTCTTGTAGTTGGCGCTCTGATAAGCCTGCAGCAGGCCAGCCTGGTCGGCTTGCTGGATGAACGGCGGCAGCGTGACGAGCACGTCGGCCTTCGGCTGATCCTTTTCGATGGTGGCGCGGTTCACCACTTCCCCGCTGCCTGCCGTGACGATGTTGACCTTCACACCTTCCTTCTTCTCGAAGGCCGGCAGCACGTCCTTATAGAGGTTCTCGAGGCCGTCGGCGGTGTACAGCACCACGGCGTCAGCCGCATGGGCCTGCATCGCGGCACCGCCGAACGCCGCAGCGGCGACCAGCACCGGCAAGAGTTTGCGTGCGAGGCCAGCCGTGGCGTGAAGGGAATTCGTCTTTGTCATGTCGTTCTCTCCGAAAGGCAAAAAAACCAGACGGTCGGGAAATCCCGATACCTGTTGTGATTTGAACGGCGGTAGCGCCGCGCCGCTTGCGTGTTGCCCGCAGCCAGTTGTCGTGCAGTTTCGCTCAGATTGCAGATTGCCAACAACTTTGCCGCTTCTTCTCCAGCCTGACTTACAGCTCACCTACGACACTCGCGCTGCCTGCCATGCCTGAACGGGCACGGCAAGGATTACAGGTTTCCATGACAACGCCATGACTATTCTGTCCAATTCCAAAAAATGACACAATTCGCCAATAATATCCAAATCGATCTTTTGTCGCGCTGACTGGCGAAACGGGCAATCGTCGGATGATGGAAGCTGTGTGATTCGTGGAAATGACCCGATCCTGTTGGCCCCGCAAAGCTGCCGCGAGTGGAAATGTTCCGCGTGAACCGCCTCACGCGGCGGCCAATGATTCGCCGCGCGCTCGAGCGGCTCGGCGTCCGCGTAACGGGAACTGAACCGCATTGAAGTGACACGGAGCAGCCTGCTGCCGGATGCCGTGGCAGCCGCCCGGTCTTCAGGCGATCAGAATTTCCGGCCCGTGCGCCGTGATCGCCTTGCCGAGCGCCTTCTCCGGCGCCAGTTCGGTCACGAGATAACGGGCCGACTCGATGCCATTGATGCGCACCGGCGTCACGCGCCCGAACTTCGAATGGTCGGCGACCACCACCACCATGTCCGCGGCCGCGATCATGCGGCTGCGCACTTCGGCGGCCATGCGGCTGTAGTCGGTCAGATAGCCGTCCGGCGAGATCCCGCCAGCGCCGATGAAAGCGAAATCCGCGTGATACTGCGTGAGTTGGTGGACCGTATCGAGACCGAAGGTGGCGTCTTCGATATCCGACAGCTCGCCGCCGAGCAGCGTGACGCGATTGTCATTGCGGCGGCCGAGCAGCAGCGCGATCCGCCAGTCGTTCGTATAGACCGCGAGGCGATGCCGGTCGAGCAGCGCACGCGCCACCGCCTGCGTGGTGCTGCCCGAATCGATGATGAGCGATGCGCCGTCCGGCACGAATTCGGCCGCGCGTTCGCCGATCGCCCGCTTGGCGCCGGCATTGGCGGCTTCGCGCGTATCGAGGTCGGGCTCGCGCCGATCGCTCGATAGCGCACCGCCATGGGTCGTGACCAGCAGGCCACGACCGGCCAGCGCGTTCAGATCACGACGGATCGTCTCGCGTGACACATTCAGTTCGCGCACCAGCTCAGCAACCGAGAGCGCGCCGGTTTTGGCGACTTGCGCCAGGATGTATTGGTGACGTTGTTCTGCGAGCATCGATGAAGGGCCGGGAGCCGGCACGCTGGGGTTTCGCCAGGATCAGGAAGGCCGGCGTATTGTATTACGCGTGGCGCGGGGATGCTCCTATTGGCGCGCTTCCCTGCTAACCTGAACGCCCCTGGCCGCGCAGCACACTCCTTTTGACTGCGCGTGGCCCGTCAACCGAACTGCCGATGCCGCCACTGTTTCGCCGCTTATTACTGCTGTTCCATGCGTTGCGTTACGGCGCCCGCCTGATCTGGCTTGCCGCGCCGCCCGATCACAAACTGCACTGGATGATCGAACTGGTGGGGCGCGTGCACGCGTCCGGGCGCAGCAAGCAGAGCCTGCACGGCGTGCTGCCGGCACTTGGGCCGCTGGCGAGCCGCTTCGCGCAGACGCTGGTCGAGCGTCCCGAGCTGGCTACCGGCACCTTACACGACGCTATCGATGCCATCGATCACCTCGAAGCGCCGCTGCCTCCCGCGGAATCCGAAGCGGCGCTGACACGCGCATTCGGCCGGCCGTTACCGACGCTGTTCAGCGCAGTCGATCTGGTGCCGGTGCGCGGCGGCTTTGCCGAACAGACGCACTTGGCCCGCCTCCTCGCACCGGTCAACGGCCACCACGAAGTGGCCATCAAACTGGTGCGCGCCGATCAGCTTCAACAGATCGGCGACGAACTCGCACTGCTGCGCTGGGTCGCGCGCTGGCTGGAAAAACTCTCCGGCACCGCCCGCCGCCTGCAACTGCGCACGCTCGCGCAAAGCTTCTCCGACGACATCCAGCGCCGCTTCGATCTGCGTGCCGAGGCCGCCAATCTGAGCCAGACCGGTCATCATTTCGACGGCGACAGGCGCATTGTCGTGCCGGACGTCATCTGGGATCTGTGCACCAGCCACACGCTGACGATGCAGCGCATCAGCACGCTGCCGGCAAGCGACCTGCCCGGGCTGCACGCCCACCACATCAAACTCGCGCCGCTGGCCGCGCATATCGTCGAGGTGGTGACCGAGCAGGCCTTCGAACACGGCTTCTTTCACGCGACGCTCGATGCGCGCCACGTGCGCGTGAGCATCGAACCGGACACACTGGGGCGTCTTGTGCTCGCGGAATTTTCGATCATGTCGAGTCTGTCGACCGGAGAGCGCGAATTTTTCGTGCATGGGGCGACCGCCCTGTTCGACCAGGATTACGGCCGGCTTGCCGAGTTGCATCGCGATGCCGGGCACGTGCCGCACGACACGCGCACCGAGATGCTCGAAGCCGAATTGCGCACGCGCGCCGAGGCGCATTTCGCGGCCGAGCCCGAAGATCGCTCGGCGGGCTCGCTGTTTCATCATCTGCTGCACGCGGTGCATCCGTTCGACGGCGCCGTGCCCGCGCGCCTCGCCACCGCGCAGCGCTCATTCCAGCAGGCGGAAATGCTGGCGCGCGCGCTGCATCCGGGTGTCGATACGTGGAATATCACGCGCGGCGTGTTAGCGGGGATTGCCCAGCGCGATATCGATCATCGTGGCTGGATCAAGCGCATCTCGCGCGAATTGCCACATCTTGCGCATATGCTGCCGCGCGTGCCGCAACTGGCCGTCCGGTATCTGCAACACCAGCACGATCGCGCCCGCACGCCGCGGCAGAATGCGCAACTGATGCTGGACATCAGCCGCGAATATCGGCGCACACGCGTGTTGCTCTGGGCATGTGCGGTGTGCGGCGGCATCCTCGGGGCAGGGACGGTTCTGCTGATGTGGTGAGCGCGCGTGGCGTGGCGGCTTCCGCAATCGGCTTGTCAGCGGGTCGCGGCGATTGCAGGGCGTGACGCTGGCGCGCTCGTCAGTCCGTGTCGAACGACGCGGGCGGCAACGCCCGTGCGCAGCCTGCGATCAATCCGCGGTATCCGCGTTGGCCGGCACTTTCGCCTGCGCCTTGGCACCCGGCGCGGGCGCCCACGCAGGACGGCTCTTACGCTCCGAATCCACGACGGCGATGTAACGCCCCGCCCACGGCATGACCTGGCGATCGCTTTTCAACACCCACAGCGATTTACCCGACTCCACCAGCGCCACATATTCGGCGTCGAGCATGCCGTAGTGGTCGAGAAACGTGTTGAGCGACGCGGGAATCCGCACGCAGCCCTTCGAATGGCGACTGCCGAGCAGCGCTTCAAGCCGGTCCGGATCGGTGGCGTGCATCTGGAAGCGCATCTGCGAGATGCCACCTTTGCTCCAGCCACGTTCGCCCTGGGCCCAACCGAGGTCGAAGATCCGCATATCGCGCTTGCCGTAGCCGCGGATGTGGTTCTCGTTCACAGTGCCTTCGGAGCGGAAGTCCATATTGGCGGGGCTATGCTCGAACACCCCAAGCGGCGTGATGAAGTGGTCGTATTCTCCCGGCCGGCCAGTCGAGACCGGTGACGCGCCGATCATCTGCCAGGTGTCGGCCGGTATCGCGCGAAAATAGATGAAGAGCGCCTGCACATTGGCATTGCGATCGACCAGCACGACATACTCGCCCGACAGATCGCCCAGCACGTGCTCACCAAGCGCGGTTTGCAGGCGCCTGGCGTAAGCGCGCTGCTGAGCGGCCGGGACATCCAACCGGCGTGTGACGTCATGTGCAAAGACGTCACGCAGCAGGAACGCACGCCGTGGATCGACCACGCCGGCCGCGTCCGGCGCGGCGACCGCAGACGCGTTGATGGCGGGCGTTGGCCGAGTCACGGGCATAGCGGCCGCCATGACGGCGCCGCATGAGAATATGCAAAAGACCGCGCTCAACGCGCACGCCCAATAACGTATTGAATGAACCGCCCGCGCTGAATGCAACGCGGCGGGTAAATACGGCACACGCATCACTTCGCTTCGATGATCTACCGATGCGGAAGTCATGCGGTCCGTTACAGGCTGGCCAGGCCGGTTAGGATAGTTCATCGCGTATTTGAGCAAACCTGATTATTATTGACTGCTCGCCGGCTCATGCGGCGCTCGGATAGACGAGGATGTTACTCAGCGCATTGCAATCTGTCGATGAAGAATCAATGGCTAATGAATATCGCCGTAATAACCCGTTATATTTGACGATCTGTAGAACAGATTCAAAGCCAATATCAGCCATAATTCCGTGATACCGATGTGTCACGGCATGCCGTTGAACTGACTCATTCGCGAGTTCATACGCTCGCGCAGTCAGCGCGGGCACTCATTGTTTAAGGTCGGCGCCACCGCGCACGGAGCAAAGAAAAATCATGACGCAACACGATGCAGCTACACGTCAGGCAGGTATCGCAGCGGAAATGCACGTTGGCGCAGAGTTCGACGCCGCACGGGAAATCGAGCGCCGGGTTACCTTTCTGGCGACTTATCTGCGTAGTAGCGGCCTGAAAACCTACGTGCTCGGAATCAGCGGCGGGGTCGATTCGACAACCGCTGGCCGGCTCGCGCAACTCGCAGTCGAACGGCTGCGCGCCGAACAATACGACGCGCGCTTCGTCGCAATACGCTTGCCTTATGGCGTGCAGCAAGATGAAGCCGACGCGCAGCAGGCATTGCGCTTCATTCGCGCTGACGAAAATCTCGCGATCGATATCAAACCCGCCACCGACGGCATGCTCGCGGCGCTGGGCACAAGCGGCGTCAGCTTTACCGACCACTCGCAGCAGGATTTCGTCCACGGCAACATCAAGGCCCGACAGCGCATGATCGCGCAATACGCCGTGGCCGGTGCGCGGGCTGGTGTGGTGATCGGCACGGATCACGCGGCGGAATCGGTCATGGGCTTTTTCACCAAATTCGGCGACGGCGGCGCCGACGTGCTGCCGCTCGCCGGCCTGAACAAGCGCCGCGTGCGCGCACTGGCCAAGGCCCTTGGTGCGACGGATGCCGTGGCGCACAAGGTGCCGACCGCCGACCTCGAAATGTTGCGTCCACAACGACCGGACGAAGACGCATACGGCATCCCGTACGACGACATCGACGATTTTCTGGAAGGCAAACCCGTGAGCGATGCCGCGCGCGCGACGATCCTGCGGTTCTACGATGTCACGCGGCACAAACGCGCGCTGCCCTACACGCCGTTCGATTGGCCGGCATCTTCAGGCGAGGAATGAAAGTTGGCGAATGAGGGCTGGAGAACAGAACAAGCGAGGCGCGTGGTTCGCACGCGTCTCGTTCGGAAGATACAGCGGGGATTGATCAGCTCGCGGCCGGCGGTTCGTCGGTAAACAGATCGGCGCTCGCTTCGAGCGTCAAGCCGCCCAGTTGCTTACCGTGGATCTGCCGCGCGATCACATCGCCCACATACGGCACTTCCGCGTTCAATTCGACGGTGGCGTAGGCGCTGGGCTTGCCGGCGTCGACCACCTCGACATGTTTCGCGTAGTGCCCGAGCTCGCGTTCGAGGAATTCACGCACTTCCTGCTCGCTGCACGATTCCGCGATATTGCGCACGATCAGGTTCATGCCGGTTAGCCTCGGCGTGTGCTACGGTCCGCGACGTGTACGCGCACAGGGCGCAGCGCGGCGCGTTGCTTTGCCTGAGCGGCGGCCATCTGGCGGATCAATGCGGCGCCGGCGGCAGCCAATGCGGCCAATGACAGATAGAAGGCAATCATGTAATTCTCCCCTTCGAATTTCGTCCTGTTTTCAGGATAGCCACAATAGACAGAAAGCGATGCGACACCTTGCCGTAATGAAACGGACTTAACGCTACCGTTTACGCACTGTACCTGAATAAGCGCCGCTAAAAATAGCAAAACACCTGTTCATTCAGCGGTACAGACCGGGCGCCGCACCAGATATTGACCTTGAACGCAAAAACCGGGCCGCGGCGGGCATCATGGCGGGCATCCTGCGGGGGACGTGCGTAAACTGCGGGCTGATCGTCCGGATCAGTCCGCCGCCTGCACGTTGACCGCGCTGACCCACCACGCATTTTTGCCCTGCGGCACCTGAACCAGCACGGCAGACGGATCGTCGACGCCGTCGTCGGCGATTTCACATACGGCCAGACCATCGGGCAGGCGTTTCACCTCGCCAGCGGCCTGAAACAGCGCGACGCGTTGCGCAGTCATGGGCCGCAGTTGCCGGTACACGTCGAAACTGATGGCGGCAGGTACGTCGCCGCGAATCTGCAACGCGTCGGCGCTGCCACAGCGCGCGGGCTCGACGGCAAGCGCCGCAGCGCTGGCGAACAGACAGCCGCAAGCGAGGGTCAGTGCGGCGAGGCGTGAATGGGTCATGGTGATTCTCCGGAAATAATGGGGGCAGCATTCTGCAAACAGCAAGCAGCGGGGCTGAACTTGGGTGAATGAACGGCGGTTGACAGCGACAGCGACCGGCCTCATGGCGCGCTGTCGCCGGCCGCGCCGGTGGCAACGTCGAGGCGGCTCACGTCGCAAGACGTCTGGCTGAAGCCCGAATAAATCACGGACCAGTTGCCGACAATCGCGGCCTGCGCTTGCGCAAGGCTCAGTTTGCCCTCGCATACGCAGCGCTTGAGCATGACCGCCGCGCGCGCCTTACGCCGCTCACCCAGCGGGCCTGCCCATGGGAGAAGATCGAGATTGGACGGGTCGTCCGGCGACCCGCCGAGGACGACCGGCACACGCCGGTCGAGCGCGAAGGCAAAGCCCTCGGCGGCATCCATGCCGCGTGCGGCGAGCATGCGGTCCTTGCGGGCCATCAGTTTGTCGAACGGTGGCGCCACCGCGTCCGCGTACCCTGGGCGGCAGATCGTCTCGCCCAGCGATTGCTGCGTGACGCGCTCGTCGAGCATCCCGGCATCCTGAGCGCAGGCTTCGCCGATGCACAAAGCGAATGCCGCTGTCAGGCCAAGCATGAGCGCAACACGCATCT
The DNA here is from genome assembly GCF_046027215.1 of Paraburkholderia fungorum. Classification (GTDB taxonomy): domain Bacteria; phylum Pseudomonadota; class Gammaproteobacteria; order Burkholderiales; family Burkholderiaceae; genus Paraburkholderia; species Paraburkholderia fungorum_D. The sequence continues at coordinate 1,745,106 of NZ_JAQQEN010000002.1, forward strand.
TGCGTGGTGGACGCGCTGCGGCGCACCGGCGCGGGAGCGCCAGCGACATCGCTTCGTACGTTGTGCTGCCTGCGCCGCTGCAAAGGGTGCCACGGCGCCTGTCTGCCATGCCTGCGTTCATTCGTCGGCGCGCCGGGAACGGCGCGCAGTAGTCCAATTCGCAGATCAATTAAAACACATTCAAATCTATCCGTGAGGAATGCCGCACTCGGAGGCGCGGTTAAACACGGGGCGTATGCGGTTGCGGACGGCAAGCGCGGTCAGCCCCTTGCATGGATCGCGCTTTGCAAGAGCGCGCCGGACCGCCGGGCAACGGCGCCCCGCTCGCCCCGATGCCCCGCTCATCTGCGGCCTCGACCCGCCCTACTTCACCACGCGCGCCTGCAAGGCCCGGATACGTCCCAGCGCCTGGACGTTGGACACCGTCGCGTCGTACATCTTCGCCAGGTCGGCTTTGAGCGCGGTGCGCGAACCGCCGTCGAGATAGATCATGTGCCCCGACGGATAGAAGCGCGCCGACAGGTTCTGCCGGACCTGCTGACTGACGAGCGGCATCTGCTGCAGATCGAGCACGGTCTGGTAGAACGGCGTGACGTAATCGTAAAAGCCGTTCGCCGACAGCACTTTCAGATCGGGATTGAGCGCCATCACCGCGGCAAGGTCGCCGGCGGTGTACAGAATGATGTTGCCCTTCGCGTCGACGCCCTTTTGCGCGCCGGTCGGATCGATGTGGCTGAAATCCCAATACTGGAAGGCCTGATCGTTGAGGTCGGTGAACGACGAATTCGACGTGTATTTCAGTTGCTCGTTCAGATACACGTTCCACATGGTCGTGTAGACGCCGGTGACCGCTGTCATGGTCGGATCGTTGCCGCCCGAGTTCGGATCGATCTTGCCGGCGATGCCGGTGCCGATCGCCGTCACCCTGCCGTCATACTCGCCGAGCGCGAGACCTTTCGACTTCAGCAGCGTGGTCAGGAACAGCGAATTGCCGCGGCTGTCGTACGACGTGATATCGAGGCTCCACGCGAGCAAGGTGGTTTTGTCGATGCCGGTGTATTCGCTGAGTTTTTCGACTGTCGCGGAATCGGTGGTGGGGAACTTGCGCAGCGCCGCCAGGTAATCCGTACGCGCGAACTGCGCCACTTCTTCGGCGAATACGCCGAGATCGGTGGGCCGCGGCGCGATGCCGAGTTTCTTGTGATACCAGGCGTCCGCGGCGGCCGTGGGCAAGGCGCCGACTGGATTGCCGGCTTGCGTGTAGTCAAGAATCGACGACTGCAGCGTGATGCCGTTCAGATCGACGCCGTCTTCGTGAAGCCGGTACGCCAGCACGCAACTGCGCGCCGTGCCGTACGATTCGCCGAACAGATACTTCGGCGAATTCCAGCGGTTGTTTTTGGTCAGAAAGCGCTTGATGAACTGCTTGATCGAGTCCGCGTCCTGGTCCACGCCCCAGAAGTCGCGATTCTTCTTCGGCGCGATGGCCGCGGAGTAGCCGGTACCGACCGGATTGATGAAAACCAGGTCGCTCCTGTCGAGCAGGCTGTCCGGGTTGTCCTCCATCGAATAGGGCGCGGGCGGCGTAAAACCCGGCATCGACGTCTTGATGCGGCGCGGCGCGAACGAGCCCAGCAGCACGAACACCGAAGACGAACCCGGCCCGCCGTTATAGAAGAAGGTGACCGGGCGGGTTTCCTCCTTCTGGTTGTCCTCGGTGAATGCCACGTAAAACATCCGCGCTTCAGGCTGCGAACTGCTTGGGTCCACGATCACGAGGTGGCCGGCTGTTGCCGTGTAGTTGATCTTGTGCCCGCCGACCGTAACCGAGTGGCTCGTAGTCGCGGCTGTTTCCGCGGTTTCGGTCACGGAATCGTCCGGCCCGTTCCCGTAGGCAACCGGATCGAAGAACGGCTGGTCTTTAGCATGATGCGACGCACTGCCCGCCGCCGACGAGGCATGAGAATTGTGTGACGACTGCGGACTAACGGAAGCTGACTCGGGTTTCGTCATGATCGCTCCATGGATTCGTTAACGTCTTGAGTGTCTTGAGTGTCTTGAGTGGTCTTCAGTGTCTTGCGTATCGTGTACTCGCATCGTGGTCTGATGAGCCGATTCACGGCTCATCACTATAGTGCCGCCGCCACCTTCTGACCATTGGGACTGCCGAGTCCCGTGCACGCGTCCCAGCCGACCGCCGCGGCGAAACTGCCGTTGTTGCCCTGCGTAATGTCGTGGCACACCCCCTTGGCCTTATACAGCTTCGGGTTGATGAAGCCGGCCGGCTGCCCTTTCGCCGCATTGATCCGCGCGATCAACGCCGCCCACAGCGGCGCCACCGCACTGGTGCCACCAACCACCGTCTGCGTGCCGTCGATCAATACGCTATACCCAGTGACGGGCGATGCGTCACCTGCCACGTCCGGCACGCCGCGCCCGCCGAGCGGCGTCTTGCCTCCATTCGAACTGGTGGATGACAAGCCCTTTTGCCACACCGGCACCGGAAAAGTCTGGCTCACGCCACCGCCGCTTGCGCCGTCCTGAGCGCCGTCGTTCCACACCACCTCGCGGGAGATCGAAGTACCGGAAGCGGTCAGGTTTGTACCGCCGCAAGCCAGCACATAAGGGCTCGACGCCGGAAAATCGACCTGATCGCCACTGCCCGAACCGTCGCTCGAACCGCTGTCGCCCGATGCCGCGCAAACCGTCACGCCAACCGCGGCGGCCGCCTGCAGCACACTGTTGAACGCTTTGAGCGACTGCGCCGTCCAGTTCGACTCCGGCCCACCCCAACTGATCGAGATGACCGACGGCTTATTGGTGGTGTCGTGGACGGCGCGGCTCACCGCGTCGATAAAACCCGCGTCACTGTTCTGGGTGAAATACACCGCGATCGTCGCGCCCGGCGCGATCGCCCCAACGATTTCGATGTCGAGCGTGACCTCGCCGTCCGGGCCGTTCGGATCGCCAGTAGGCTGATTGCCGCCCTGATCGACGCCAACCGCCTTCACGGTCGGCGAGGCCACGCCAAGACTGGCGAAATAGCTTTTGAGGTCGGAGGTTTCGTAACCGCCGCCGAGTTCGATAATGCCCACGCACTCGCCACCGCCGTCGCCTTGCGGAAACTGATACAGCGAGGCGAGTTGCGGCGGCGTAAACGAAACCTGATGCGCTCTCGCCGGCTGGAACGGCGGCCGGATACGGAAATGCGGACGCGCGGCGGGCCGGTTGTCGAGTCCGAGCACCGCTTCCACGATGCCGCGCAGGTCGTCCGGCACGCTGATCGTGCCGGTGCGGCCACGAAACTGCCCCGCCGAATGATGCTGGTAGTGTTCGAGCTTGACCCCGAATGCGCTCTCGAACTGCGTAATCGTGCCGCCAAGCAGCACCGAGCGCGCCGCCGGATCTTCGCGCACCACGGTCAAGCTGTGTGCGGCGGCGAAGACTTTCACTTTGGCGATATCGTCAGGCGCGGCGCCGTACTCCTTGGCGAGCGCCTCACGCGAGAGCGGCTTGACGCTTGTGTCGCCCGCTTCGATGCTGTTCATCAGCGCATCGAATTGCGCCTGCTGCTGACGGCGCAGCATCACGAAAACTTCGATCCGTTCCGCGGGATCGCATTGTCCAACGACCTTCGAACCTTGTTCTACTGTTCGCTCGCTTCCTGGCAGCGGATGCTTGTTGACCATGATGTCGATCCTCCTGTTAGCGCAACGGCCCAGCCGCAAGGACCCAGCACGGTACGCGCCTGCCCAACCTCACTGCCATACAACCGGCTGAGGGTCGCCGTTTCAAGGACTCCGTCAAACGGTCCGACAAATGCATTCGACCACAGTTCCGGTGCACACGGCAGTTGTCCGAATGGCTAACGTCGCGCCTGGTCAATACGCGTCATGCGTCGCTCGCGCTATGATGCTGCAGCGGCAATCCAGCCGTTACATTGCCTCGCGCGCCGCCCGCGCGCACGATCAGGAAAACAGAGGAAGCCCATGCCCATTTCGATGTATCAAGCATCTGTGCCCGTGCTGGTACGCGGCCTGACCAACCTGCAAGTCATCCTCGGCAAAGCTGAGGCGCACGCGGCAGAGAAACAGATCGATCCGTCCGTGTTCACGAATGCCCGGCTCGCCCCGGACATGCTGCCACTGGTGCGCCAGGTCTATATCGCCAGCGATACGGCGAAGGGATGCGCCGCCCGTCTGGCCGGCGTCGAAGCGCCGAAGTACGACGATGTCGAACAGACCTTCGAGGAACTGGATGCCCGCCTTCAAAAGACGATTGATTATCTGAAGGAATTCAACGCGCAACAGATCGACGAGTCGGAAGAACGCAGCATTACGCTGAAAATGCGCTCGGGCCCGATCGAGTTTACGGGGCTGTCGTATCTGCTGGGTTTTGTGATGCCGAATTTCTATTTTCACGTCACGACGGCGTATGACATTCTGCGTCACAACGGCGTCGAGCTCGGCAAACTCGACTACCTCGGCGGCATCAAGTAAAGCGCGTGACGGCTTTCACGTGTGGGTTCGATAAACGCGGCCTGCGCGGCATCAAACGCGTGGCTGGAATGCGATGATCGCCATACCGGCCAGCGTGAAGGCCACGCCAGCTGCGTCCCACAGCGTGGGGCGCACCTTGTCCACGCACCATAGCCACACAATCGCCACCGCCACATAGACACCGCCGTAAGCCGCATACACGCGGCCCGCGGCGGTGCCGTGCAACGTGAGTAGCCAGACGAACAGTGCCAGGCTCAACGCGCCGGGCACCAGCAGCCAGATTGAACCGCCCTCTTTGAGCCAGCGCCACGGCAGATAGCACCCAACTATTTCGGCAACGGCGGTCACGGCATAAAGCAGAAAAGTTTTCATGGACAGATAGAAGCGCGTGTGACCGCATTGGGGTGTGCGGCATTCTATCGGCTTTATTAACACAATCACTTTGCCTGGCAGGCATGGCGCATGCGACAGTCGCCGTACACTTTTCTATTCGCTACCCGTTATGAGCATCGCGTCACCCTGCATCGATATCTGCAAGTTCGACGGCAAAACCGGCCTTTGCCTCGGTTGTTTGCGCACGCGCGACGAGTGCAAGAGCTGGAAAAAAATGAAAGACAAGCATCGCCGGAAAATTATCGAGGACCGCTCGCGTCGGGAGCATAAGCTGCGCAAGTAACGGCCCAGCAGCTCGTGCCCTGTCATCGACCACGGCAGCAACCCGGCGCCAGGCGTCGGGCGCCCGGCTTCAGTCCAGCGAGAGCCGCAACGCGAAGCCGATCAGCGCTGCCGAGAAGGTCCAGCGCTGCAGCGTTTGCGCAAGCGGATGCGCCCGCATCCAGCCCGCAATGCGCGCCGCGCCGATTGCATACATGGCGTCGAAACAAGCGCCGACAGCGAGCAGCACCAGACCCAGTTCGACCATCTGCACCGCAACCGGCCCCGCCTCGGGACGCACGAACTGCGGCAACAGCACCGAGCAGAACAGCAACGCTTTCGGGTTCAGCAGATTGGTCAACAGTCCCTTGACGAAAGCGGCGCGCAACGGCTGCGGCCCGGCGCTCGACGCGCCACCCTCAGGCAACGCGAATACCGGCGAACGGAAAATCTGGATACCGACCCACGCCAGATAGACCGCGCCGCCGTAGCGCACTACTTCATACAGCCAGGGCGCGCTGCGCAACAACGCCGCCACTCCACACGCGGACAGCGTGACATGCGTCGCCCGCGCCAAACCCAGGCCGCCGGCAGCCGCCAAACCCGTGCGCGCACCACGTCCGATGCTGGTTTGCAGCACCAGCGCCATGTCCGGCCCAGGCACGGCGTAGACGACAAACAGGGCGGCGATATAGACAACCAGAAGGTGAGCGGAAATCATGAAAACCTCGTGCTGTTGATGGCTCTATCTTGCTATCGCTCATGGAGGTTTTGCTGGCGAATTACCGGTCATGACGCGACGCCTTGAGGGGAATGCGCTAACATTCAATCTTCATCTGACGCTTTCCGCTCACACACAAAAGCAGGCGCCTACCATGACAACCGAGCTCGACAAAACCGACCGCGCCATCCTCGCCGCGTTGCAAAACGACGGCCGCATGTCGAATGCGCGGCTCGCCGAGATGGTGGGCCTGAGCGAGACGCCGTGCGCGCGCCGCCTCAAGCGCCTGGAGAACGACGGCTATATCGACCGCTATCGCGCGATGCTGTCCCGTTCCGCGCTCGGCCTTGGTGTGGTCGCGTTCGTCTACGTGCGTTTTGCCGTGCACGACCGCGCGATGGCCGACCGCTTCGAGCGCGAAGTGCAAGCCATCCCGCGGATTCTGGCGTGCCACAACGTGTCGGGTAGCGCCGACTACATCCTGCAGGTGGTCGCGCGCGATCTCGACGACTACGGCACCTTCATGCGCGACGAGATGCGCAGCCTGCCGGGCGTGACGTCGGTGGAGTCGGCCTTGTCGTTGCGGGAAGTGAAGGCCCATGGCGGCTTGCCCCTGTCATGAGCACGGTCGTGGCATAGTCACCCCTTTGAAACGGCGCGAGCCGAATAGACGAGTACGGAGTTCTCATGGATCACGAAAAGGCGCGAGCCGAAGAATCAGCCGCGATGGCGCGCGTATTGACCGCTACCCAACGCGTGCAGGCAGCTTTTGGGTCGCTGCAATCGCAGTTCCCGCCGGCCGGCAGTGGCCAGCCTTCGCAGTTCGCGCTGCAAACGTTCGACGCCGCCCTGCAGGAACTCGAAGACGCGCAGGCCGCCTTCGACGAAATGCTTGGCGATCTGCTTGACGGCAACCGCTGAGTGGCATAACCGGCCCCTTCGTTGCATAGCCGCTGGGCCGCGCGGCCGGCGGTCGTCCAGGGTTCCAGCAAGCGGGCGCCGCGTTATTCGGAGGCGCGTGACGGACTTGACCGTTAGTTGCGTCTTGGCGCGATTAAAACGAGCGCCCCACGACCCGATGTCGGTCACTCAACAAACGATATGAGTCCGCAATCCGGCGATCGCTCAGCACGTCTCAACGATGAACCATTGGCACACCGCCGCCCTATCTTCCCCAGCGCAATCCCGGCGTATGCACCGGGCTGTCCCAATGGCGCTTCATCTCGTCGTCGAGCACGCAAAGCGTAAGCGACGCACCCGCCATTTCGAGCGAGGTGGTCAGCGCGCCCACCTGGGCGCGGCCGATCTTCAGGCCACGCTGCTCGAGCCACACACGCGTAGAGTTGAAAAGCAGATAGAGCTCGCCAAGCGGTGTCCCACCGAGTCCATTGACCAGTACCAGCAACTCCGCTCCGGCAGCCGGTTTCAGATCCTCGGTGATCGCGCTCAGCAACTCGCTCACAATCGCATCGGCGGGAGCGAATTTCGCGCGACGCCGGCCGGGCTCGCCATGAATGCCGACGCCCACTTCAATCTCGTCGTCGCCGATCTTGAACGTGAGCGTGCCGGCCGCCGGCACCGTGCAACTGGTGAACGCGACGCCCATCGACGCGGTGCGCTTGTTGATCCGATCGCCGAACGCCTTGCACTGTTCGAGGTCCGCGCCGGTTTCGGCCAGGCTGCCCACCAGTTTTTCGACGATCACCGCGCCGGCCACGCCGCGCCGCCCGGTCGTATAGCTCGAGTTTTCCACGGCCACGTCGTCGTTGATCAGCACCATCGCGTTCGGCACCTCGGACATCTCCGAGGCCATTTCAAAGTTCATCAGGTCTCCGGAGTAATTCTTTACGATGAACAGCACGCCGGCGCCGGTATCGACAGCCCTCGCCGCGGCCATCATCTGGTCCGGCGTGGGCGAGGTGAAAATCTGCCCCGGGCAGGCCGCATCCAGCATGCCGTAACCCACGAACCCCGAATGCAAGGGCTCGTGACCGGAACCGCCGCCCGAGATCAGCGCAACCTTGCCGGGCTTCAGATCCTTGCGGCGCACGAACACCGGTTCGTTATGGAGCACGACCAGATCGCTGTGCGCGGCGGCGAATCCCGCCAGGCTCTCGGCAAGAAAATCGTCCACATGATTGATGAATTTCTTCACGGTCTCTCGCTCCTTCATTCGTAGTGTTGGGCCAGCCGAGCGCATACCGATGCGATCATGATCTGGCTGGAACGGGCACCCGGATCGATATGTCCGCGTGAACGCTCGCCAAGAAAAGACGCCCGCCCTTTGGTCGCCAGCATGTCGCGCGTAGCCAGCATGTTTTCCTCGGCGACGCGCGGCAGCGTGTCGAGCACCACGCGCGCCGCCACGCCCTCGGCAGCCAATGCCTCAAAGCGCTGAGCGACGGGAATCAGCACGTCCATCATCGTTTTACTGCCGACGCCCGTCTTGCCACGTTGACCGACCGCTTCCACGCCAGCGGCAAAGGTGTGCGCCATGCCGGCCACATCCATTGCACGTCCAGTTGAAGCTTTGGACATGCCGTTCAGCAACGAGTAGAACAGCGGCCCCGACGATCCGCCCACTGTCGAGAGCACTTTAGACGCCGCGAGATCCAGCGCGGGACCGAACGCATCGGCTTCGATATCCGCGCGCATGGCGAGCAGGGCTTCCATGCCCCGCAGCAGATTGAAAATGTGATCGCCGTCGCCGATCTGCTGATCGAGTGCGGCGATCTCGTCGGTATGCTCCTTCAACGAGGCATGCGCGGCGTCGATGCACGCCATGACCGTTTTGCCGTTCATGTCGGGATCCTCCTGCCGTCGGCACGGAAATAGAGAAGGCTGCGAGCCGGCAACGACACGCCGACCGATTGCCCAGGCGAGAAATTGCGCTCCGCCACCGTCGTGGCGACCACGGCGGTCCCCGCGCGATCGAGAATCAGCAGATGGCGCAGCGGCGAATATTCGAGCACCTTGAGATTCAATGCGTCCTGCGCGTCGGCGCCGTCGTGCAACACGATGTCCTCCGGACGAATGGCGACGGTGGCCGTACCCGCCGGCACGTGCGCCGAATCGAACAGCGTGGGCGGCAACAGATTGATCGGCGGAGAGCCGAGCCGCTGCGCGGCGCCCAGCGAGACCGGATTGCCATAAACCTCGCGCGGCGTGCCGAGCTGCACGAGACGTCCATGTTCGAGAATGCCGATGCGATCCGCGAGCGTGGTCGCCTCGACCTGGTCGTGCGTCACATAGACAATCGTCGCGCCGATCGTGCGATGCAGGCGCTTGAGTTCGATCCGCAATTCTTCGCGCAGCTTGGCATCGAGCGACGACAACGGCTCATCCATCAAAAACGCCTTGGGCTGCCGCACGAGCGCGCGCCCTATCGCCACGCGCTGCATTTCACCACCTGACAGATGGGTCGCCATGTTGTCGAGCTTCGATTCCATGTGCAGCATCTCCGCCACTGCCTGGACTCTCGCGCGCACCTCGGCCTCGCTGCTGCGCCTTCTGGGCGAACGCAGCGGAAACGCCAGATTGCCGAACACGGTCAGGTGCGGATACAGCGAATACTGCTGGAAGATAAACGCGACATCGCGATCCGACGGATGCACACCCGTCGCCACCGCGCCATCGATCAGCACGTCGCCGCTATCCGGCCGTTCGAGCCCGGCGATCAGACGCAGTGTCGTTGTTTTGCCCGCGCCGCTCGGGCCGAGCAGCACCACGAACTCGCCGTCTTTCACATCGATCGAAAAATCGTCGACGGCGCGGATGTCGCCAAAGCGTTTCGACACATTGCGCAACTGGATTTCAGCCATGAGCTTCTCCGTATGCGGGAATCGTGTGAGCGACGCCTGGCAGCAGGCGGCCCGTTGGTGCGTCGTATAGCAGCGTGCGTTCCTTGCGAAACGACAAACCCACCGGCGATCCGGCAGGCAATCCATCGTCCTTGGACGCCCGCACGCGCACGACGCCCAGCGCGGTTTCGATCACCAGCACCTGATGCGAACCGAGATATTCGTCGGCGATCACCTTGCCGCGCAGCGGGCCGTGTTCGTCGAGCACGATGTGCTCCGGGCGAATGCCCAGCAGCACGCGTTCGGCCGCTGCCGCGCAAGGCGGCACCGGCACGGTTGCGCCATGCAGAAGCACGGTGTCGTCGCCCGCTGCCACACCTTTGTCGACCGGCAGAAAATTCATCGGCGGGCTGCCGATAAAATTGCCGACGAACACCGTCGCCGGAAAGTGATAGATCTCGTGCGGCGAGCCGGCCTGCAGCACTTCGCCCTTGTTCATCACGACGATGTCGTCCGCCATCGCCATGGCCTCGCTCTGGTCGTGCGTCACGTAGACCGTGGTTGCGGCAAGCGCGTTATGCAGCTTGCGCAACTCGAGACACATCAGCTCACGAAAATCCGCATCGAGCGTGCCAAGCGGTTCATCCATCAGAAACGCCTTGGGCTGCCGCACGATCGCGCGGCCCAGCGCCACACGCTGCCGGTCGCCGCCTGACAGGCCGCCGGTTTTGCGGTCGAGAATGTTTTCGATGCGCAGCATGTGCGCGGCCGCATCGACCCGCGCGGCAATTTCCTTGCGCGATACGTGCTCGTTCTTCAGCGGAAACGCAATGTTGTTACGTACCGTCATATGCGGATAGAGCGCGAACATCTGAAACACGAACGCGATGTCGCGTTCGCGTGCGCGCAATGCCGTCACGTCTTCACCGTCAATCAGAATCTGTCCGGAGGTCGGCAACTCGAGCCCGGCGATCATTCGCAGCGTGGTGGTCTTGCCGCAGCCCGATGGCCCCAGCAAAACGACAAAGCGCCCGGCGCCGATCGTCAGACTGGTGTCGCGCACCGCGACGAAATCGTCGAAGCGCTTGTGAAGGTTGGCGAGAACGATGGTGGACATGGCGCTAGTCCGGAAAATGACTCGTGACGACGAACGCGAGCGCGCCCACCAGAATGACCGGAAACGACCACGTGAACAGCGCCAGCGAAAACGGCTGCACCAGCATCGCCACGCCAATGCCGATCAACGCGGTCGAGGCGTTTTCGCTATGGCGGCGACGCAGCCAGCGCCCGGGCGCGAGAACGGAATCACGTTTCATTTGCGCACCGCTCCAAAGGTGATGCCGCGCAGCAGATGCTTGCGCAGCACGACGGTGAAAAAGAGAATCGGCAGCACGAATAGTGTGGTTGCCGCAGCAACGGCCGGCCAGTCCTGGCCGCCTTCGCCGATGATGAAAGGAATGAACGGCGGCATGGTCTGCGCATCGCCGCTGGTGAGCAAGGACGCAAACGCATACTCGTTCCACGCGAAAATCAGACAGAAGATCGCGGTGGCGGCAATGCCGGTGATCGCCTGTGGCAACACGACTTTGACGAAGGCCTGCAAGCGCGTATAGCCGTCAACGAGCGCCGCCTCTTCATACTCGCGCGGAATCTCGTCCATGAAACCCTTCAGCAGCCACACGGCCAGCGAGACGTTCACCGCTGTATACAGCACGATCATGCCGACATAGCTGTCGCTCAGACCCAGCGCCCGATACATCAGATAGATCGGGATCGCCACGGCGATCGGCGGCATCATGCGCGTGGACAGGATAAAAAACAGCAGGTCGTCCGCCAGCGGCACCTTGAAGCGTGAGAACGCATAGGCCGCGAGCGTGCCGAGAAACACCGCGAGAAAAGTCGAGCCGAAACCGATCACGAGCGAATTCAGGAAGCGCGGCAATACCTTCGACGGTCCCGCGATCACCATGTTGCGCTTGCGGACGTCGCGCTCATACCAGGTCTGCGCGGGCGGCAAACTGGCGATGAACTCGGGCGTTTGCCGCGAGCGGATCGTGAACAGGTTCACATAGCCTTCCATGGACGGCTGGAATAGCACGACCGGCGGATAGGCGATCGCGTCCTCCTGGGTCTTGAAGCTCGTCAGGAAGATCCACACCATCGGCAAGGTGGCGAGCAGTGCATAGGTGATGACAGCCGCCGCCGCGAACCGCTTGCCGCGCGGCGACGACGCCACCACCGAAGATTGGCTGGCAGTCGGTCTCATCGCTGTTTCACCCGGTTGAGCGCTTTGACATAAATGTTCGCCGCGCCGAACACCGTGACGAACAGAATGATGGCAAGCGCCGATGAATAGCCGGTCTGCCATTTCTCGAACGCGGCGCGCTTTAGCGTGATCGACACGGTTTCCGTAACCGAGCCGGGACCGCCCGAGGTCAACAGGTTCACCATGTCGAACATCTTGAAGTTCTCGATGCCGCGAAACAGCACCGCGAGCATCAGGAACGGCAAGGTCATCGGCAGCGTGATCGACCAGAACTGCCGCCACGGCGAGGCGCGATCCACTTCGGCCGCTTCGTAGATGTAGTCGGGAATCGAGCGCAGACCCGCGAGGCAGATCAGCATCACGTAAGGCGTCCACATCCACGTATCGACCATCACGATGGTCCACGGCGCCAGCGACACATCGCCGATCATCTGGAACGATCCAGGCGCGATACCGGTGAAGAAGCTGACGATATCGTTGAACAGGCCCGTCTGCGGTTGCAGCAGAAAGGTCCAGAAATTGCCCACTACGGCGGGCGAAAGCATCATCGGCAGCAGGATCAGCGTGGTCCAGAAACTATGGCCGCGAAACTGCCGGTTGATCAGCAACGCGAGTCCGAATCCCAGCAGCACCTCGAGTCCGACCGACCAGAACACGAAACGCGCCGTGACCTGCATCGCGTACCAGATGTCTTCGTCGGTGAGAATATCGACGTAGTTGTCGATGCCGACAAAGCGCGCCGGCACGCTCGGCATATTCGACTTGAAGTTCGTGAACGATAGACGCAACGCCCAGATCAGCGGAAAGATGTTGATCGCGAGCAGCAGCAGGATCGTCGGGAGAATGAAGATCCACGCGATGGTTCGATCCGACAGCCCGGACAGGCGCTTACTCATGCGCGCGGAACTGCCCGCCTCGAGACCCGCCGGCGCAAAAGGCTTGTTTGCCAACATGCCTGACTCCTTTAAACGGACCGGCGGCAACCTGTGTGAGCCGCGCCGGTCCACTCCGGATACACGCTAGTTCTTGCCTTCGGTCTTGAAGACCTTGTTCCAGTCTTTGACCAGCAGATCGAGCGCTTCCTTGGCCGTCCCCTTGTCGGCCACCACATAGTCGTGCACGCGCTTTTGCATGTCGAGCAACAGCTCGGCGTACGCAGGCTCGGCCCAGAAGTCCTTGACGATCGCCATCGACTTCAGGAATGCCGGCGCAAATGGCTGGCTCTTTGGAAAGTCCGGCGCATCCACCACGGATTTGGCCGCCGAATAGCCGCCCAGTTGCCACCATTTCTTCTGGACGTCAGGCTGCGCGAACCATTTGATGTACTCGAGCGCGTCTTCCTTGTGATCCGAGTACGACACCACCGAGATGCCCTGCCCGCCCAGTTGCGTGAACTGCTTCAATTCCTTGGGGTTGACGAAGAAGCCGATCTTGTCGCCACCGACATTCGGGTCTTTGTAGAGGCCCGGGAAGAACGCGAACCAGTTCATCTGCATCGCCACCTGACCGGACTTGAACGCGTCGAGGCCTTCCTGCATGTACGCGTTGGTCATGCCCGGCGCCGTGCAGCACTTGTAGAGCGCTTTATAGAACTCCAATCCCTTGATCGCACCGGGCGAATTGACGAAGCCGTCGAGGTGATAAGGCTTTTTCGGGTCCTGGTATTCGAAGCCGAAGTTGTAGAGCATGTTGGTCACGCCCATCGTGATCCCTTCAGAGCCGCGTTCGGTGAAGATATAAGCGCCGTACACGGTCTTGCCGTCGATCTTGCGTCCCTGAAAGAACTCGGCGGTCTGCTTGAGTTCGTCCATGGTGGTGGGCGGTTCGAGCTCGCGTTTATATTTCTGCTTGAACTCGGCGCGCAACTCGGGGCGCGCGAACCAGTCCTTGCGATAGGTCCAGCCAACCGCATCGGCCATGGCGGGCAAGGCCCAGTAGTTCGGCGTATTCTTCGGCCACTCCGAATAGCCGACCACGGTGGCCGGCACGAAGTCGTCCATTGATATCTTGTTCTTGGTGAAGAAATCGTTGAGCTTGACGTAGTGCCCGTTGACCGCAGCGCCACCGATCCACTGGCTGTCACCGATGATCAGGTCGCATAGTTTGCCATGCGAATTAAGTTCATTGATGAACCGGTCGGCATAACTGGTCCACGGTACGAACTCGAACTTCATCTTGATGCCGGTCTTGGTGGTGAAATCCTTCGACAGTTCCACGAGTGCATTGGCCGGATCCCATGCCGCCCAACATAAGGTCAACTGCTTGTCCTGTGCTTGCGCGCCCGTGGCCATGCCGAGTCCCATCGATACGATGGCCGCCGCCATTACCCTTGCTGACGTAAGACGTAACATGTGTCTTCTCCTTGTCTTTTCTCGGGTCTCCAACCTGATATGGAACAGCGCCCATGCGCCGGGCACCGTGTTTCGGCTCCAGCGGATTCAGACAGCAATCCGCGTGTCGCGAGCTTCAGGCATGCGCATTCTCACGAAGATAAATTCGGGTTTCCGGCGTTGGGATGGCGAGCGCGCCACGCACGTCGTTCAGAAAATTGATCGCGGCAAGACCGGCCCAGTGCACGATGCCACGCACGTCCTGATCGAGAATCACATCGATCGCGCGCCCGGATAACTGGCTGCGCGTTTCCGCCGTGCACTCGTGGCCGATCAGAACCAGACGGGCCTTGTCGCCGGATTCCTGCAATGCCGCTGCGATGCCCGAGATACCGCCGCCCGTCGCATAGACGCCCACCAGATCCGGATGGCGCGCAAGCAGTCCCTGCGCGGCGAGGCCGGCACCGTCATCGTCTTCGGCAAAATCAGGCTCGGCAATCCAGCGCAGATTGCGAAAATCCTCTTCCAGTACCTGCGAGAAACCCGTGCGGCGTTCCAACTGATCGTGCAAACGGGACGAAGCGGACAGCACCGCCACCGTGCCGATGCGGGAGCCGAGAAAACGGCCCATCAATAGTCCGGCTGTGCGACCGGCAATCCGGTTGTCGACACCGACATACGCCGAGCGGCGGCTCGAAGGCAAATCGGAAAACACCGTGACGACAGGCACATTGGCCACGCCCATGTCCTCGATCAGACGTTCGACCCATGGATAGTCAAGCGGCACGAGCACCAGCGCGTCGTAATCGGCCACCTGTTCGGAGAATGCGGCCGTATCGCGCTGACTCGAAAAATCGCAGCGATAGAAAGACGGAATGATGCGGTGCTCGCGAAAGAAACTGGCGGACAGCGCGATGTTGCGCTCGACGTGGTCGAGAAAGCGCGAGTTGATCTGTGGCAAGACGAAAGCGACCCGAAACGAACCGAGCTTCGCCGGGCGGCCACGGCTCGCGCGTTCGTCGCGCAGCGTCGCCAGCGCCAGGTGAACGCGCTCAGCAGTTTCCGGACGTACGGCCTGATCGTCGCGCAGCACACGGTCGACCGTGGCCACGCTAACGCCCGCACGACGCGCAATCATCATACGTGTAGCCGGCATGTGTCTCCTCCGGTGCCGAGCCAGGAGCGATTTTGTTTATTGAAGGTAGCTTTTCCCGCGCGAAATGCAAGTTTTTTTATTTCGATAAATCCATCATTTCTGATGACATTGTGCATTGCACACAAGGTTCGCGCGGCTACTCAATTGTCAGACGGCATGCGTGGAAAAAGTCGGCTCACAGCGGATCGGAAAGTTGACCGAGTTCGCGACATAGCATTTCTCGTGGGCCACATGATGCAGATGCTCGGCGAGAGCCAGATCGCCGCCGGCCTGAATGACGGCGTGGGGATGCAGCACGATCTGCGAAAAACTGCCCTGCTTCGGACTGTCGAGCATCGTGCCTTCGGCGCGGTCCAGATACTGCAGAACGACGATGCCGGCCTCCGCGCACAGATGCAGATACCAGAGTTTGTGGCATGCCGAGGCCGAGGCCACCAGCAGGTCTTCAGGATTCCAGCGATTCGCGTCGCCGAGAAACGCCGGATCCGATGAACCCGGAATGGCGGGCTTGCTGCCCGCCGTAATCACGTGATCGCGCCCGTAGTCGCGGTATCCCGACGTGCCGCTTCCGCGGTTGCCGGTCCACTGCACTAATACCTCGTATTTATGTTCGCCGTGTGCCATGCAATCTCCTTGATGATGCGCCTGAGCCTAGCGCGGCGGCGCTGGCCTTCCTGTCACATTCGGCGCGCGAGGGTCCGGGTTCGTATCGAGGCTCGTGCCATTCGCTCTCATATTGCTCTGCGCCGGACCCGAGCCGCTGTTTCTCATCCCGGTTCCCGCGACATCAGGCGTGAGACCCGCGCCGGGATTGGTGCTCGTACTCAAGCCCGTGCCGAAGCCCGCTCCTGCGCTATTGGCCGCGCCGGACTGAGCGCCGTTCAGACCATTGCCGCCAGGGTTGCCCGACTGGGCATAAGCGCTACCGGTCAGACCGATGATCAGCGCCAACCCCGCCCAACCGCCCGTCACGATTTTCATAGCCGACTCCCTCACCTCGCCGAATCTCCCGACCGAAGCATCTATTTCATGGCATTGCCGTCGCGCGCGCAACCCTTAAGGCGAATTCACAGACGAAATGCTTGTGCATGCAGGATGACTACCTTGCGCGCTATTATCAATCGTTACGCCAGAACGGCCGATCGCGCACGATGGAGCATGCCTACATCCACCTCTTGCATCTGCTTGCCGGCCATCCGGGCTGGATGCTCACGGTCATTTTCCTCGCGGCGTTTCTCGAAGCCATCGCTGTCATCGGCACCTTCATCCCAGGGAGCACGGCCATGTTCCTGGCCGGCGCCCTCATCGGCACCGGTTCGCTGAGCCTCGGCTGGGCGCTCGCGTGGGCGGTCGTCGGTGCGATCGCCGGGGACGGCATGAGCTTCTGGCTCGGCAGCCGCTACAAGGAACGGATTGTCCAGGCATGGCCGTTCCGCACCCACCCGCAAGTCATGGACGCGGGTCATCGCTTCTTTCAGAAACATGGCGCGAAGAGCGTCGTGTTCGCCCGCTTCGTCGGACCATTGAGGGCGATCGTACCGGTGGTGGCGGGCATGATGAGCATGCCGCCGGTGCGCTTCTACGCCATGAATGTGCTGTCGGCGCTGCTGTGGGCGCCCGCGCATATCCTGCCGGGCGTGGTATTCGGCGCGTCGGTTCTGCTGGCGGGCGCGGTGTCGTTCCGGCTCGTGGTCATCATCGCGCTGCTGGTGGGGATTGTCTGGCTGAGCTTTCGCGCCACCCGCCTGCTGCTGGCGCACGCCAATGCGTGGTCGGGCGCGGCGGGCCGCTATGTGGGAAGCTGGGCCTGCCGACACCCCGGCCCGGTCGGCCGGTTCGCGCGGCACATGCTCGACCCGGCCCAGCCGGACGCCAGCAGCATCCTGCTGACGTCGTTGTTCGTGCTGCTTGCCGGCGCGCTTTTCTTCGGCGTCCTTGAAGACGTGATGAGCGGCGATCCACTCGTGCACGTCGATCTATCCGTCTATCACTTCCTGCAATCGGTCCGCACGCCATGGGGCGATACGGTTCTCGCCGGGCTCGCAACGCTCGGCAGCATCGTGACGCTGGCTACGGTGATCCTGACGGTCGTGATATGGATGCTGTGGGAACGGCTCTGGCACACCATCGGCTACTGGCTGGCCGCGGTGGTATTTTCCCAATTGCTGATCTTCGCGCTGCAGTTCGCGATGCACCGGGCGCCGCCCGACGAACTCATCTCCGGCGCCTACGTGTTTCCGAGCAATCACGTTGCCGCAACCGTGATCGTGTACGGCTTTCTGGCGTTTCTGCTGGCGCGGCGGGTCGGCATGGCGGAGGGCTTGCTTGTGGCGACGGTCAGCACGATCGTCGTGATCGTGGTCGCGCTGGCGGGACTTTACTTCGGCAGATTCTGGGTCTCCGATGCCATTGGCGGCGCTGCGCTCGCCTACATCTGGGTGGCCATCGTCGCGTTGACAGCAATCTGGCGGCATCCCGAAACGCCACCGGCACGCACCTTCATGCCGGTCGTGATCCTGCTGGTGACGTTAATAAGCGTGGGCGTCCAGCTCACTGTCCATCCGCCAGCCGCGCAGCCCGATAGCATGCGGCGCCCGCCGCCGGTGCTGGTCACGCAATCGCAGTGGACCGTCTCCCTATGGAAGAGCCTGCCGTGTTATCGCTCGGACATGGGTGGCGATCACAAGGAGCCGCTGACGCTGCAGTGGGTATCGAATCTCGATTCGATCCGGGGTCAGCTGCGCGCCCAGGGGTGGATTGAAGGCACCGACCTGTCGCCGCACAGTCTGCTCTCGCTGGCCTCGCCGAACGTCGCGGCGGTGTCGCTGCCGGTGCTGCCGAAGCTGAACAATGGCGTGCCCTCGTCGGTCGTGTTCATGCGTCCCGGCGACACTCGCGACGAACGCGACGTCCTGCGCTTCTGGCCGAGCGGCTATGCGGTGGAGAACGGCGTGTCAGCCACGCCGCTATGGGTCGGGGCCCTCGCGCATGAACGGCTCGCCCGCGCCTCGTGGCCGCTGAACATTCTGCGGGTCGACCGGGAAGTGACGCCGCTCGATGCTCACAGCAGATCGGCCGCCGGCCTCGGTGCGATGATCGTGGCGAGGGTGAGTTGTCATGGAGTGCCGGTGTCGCTGCTGGCCTCGCCGGTGAAACGATGAGCTTTTGCCGGTTTATCCGCTCCAGCCGCCAATTCCCGCAATCCAGCGGATGGTGACATGCGCGCGGCGAACTTCGAATTTTTGCTGATTTTCTTAGTTGCAAAGATTGGTTGGATTCGAGCGCTGACGAATTTAACGTGTAATGCCGGTCGTCGTTAAAGCCGTCATTGAACGTCATTCGTCAGGAGTCTTGCATGAGCGCAGCAGCATTGCAGGCAGTGCAGTCGATCGAAATCAAACCGCTTTCCGCGCACATCGGCGCGGAAATCCACGGTGTCGATCTCACCCAGGAGCTCAGCGCGAGTCAGGTCGCGGAGATTCGCGCTGCGTTGCTGAAGTGGCGAGTCGTGTTCTTTCGCGAGCAGTTTCTGACGCACGAGCAGCACATTGCTTTCTCGGCGCAGTTCGGCGAACTGACCTTGGGGCACCCGGTGTTCGGTCATGTGGACGACCATCCGGAAATCTATTCGATCTCAAAGTACCGCAAGGCCACGCGCTTTGAAGGTCAGGCACTGCTGCGTCCGTGGACCGGCTGGCACACGGACGTGACCGCGGCCATCAATCCTCCATGGGCGTCGATCCTGCGCGGGGTGACCATCCCACCTTATGGCGGCGACACGCAGTGGACCAACCTGGTGGCCGCCTATCAGAAGCTATCTGCGCCGCTGCGGGCATTCGTCGACGGTCTGCGCGGCATTCACCGCTTCACTCCGCCAGCCGGCGCAAGCGGTACGGACGCCTTTGTCAAAGCCGTCGAGCAGCGCGCGCTCGTCACTGAACATCCGCTGGTGCGTGTCCACCCCGAAACGGGCGAACGGGCGCTCTACGTCAGCCCGAGTTTTCTCAAATCGATAGCGGGCGTCACCCCGCGCGAAAGTCAGGCGCTACTCGAACTGCTCTGGGAGCACGTCACGCGGCCGGAATTCACTGTGCGCTTCAAGTGGGAAGCCGGCAGCATCGCCTTCTGGGACAACCGCGCCACCGCTCACCTTGCGCCCACCGATATTTTCGATCTCGACTTCGACCGGCAGCTGTATCGCACGACGCTCCTGGGCGATGTACCCGTGGGGCCTGACGGCGAAGCATCTGTCGCGATAGAAGGCTCGCCTGTCGGCGCCGCCGCCGCGCTCGCGCTGAACTGAGCAACGCATCCTTCATTTCGCCCTTTTCTTCCGCCGTTCTTACTCCCATTTCCGCATGCGCTATTTCCGTCTGCTGCAATCCCTTGTCGTCGTGGCGACCCTGTCGTTCGCCGCGGTTCACGCCTATGCCGAGAAACCCGCTGTGATTCGCATCGGCGTCGCGCAGCAAGGCACCGGCGATCCCCCTACGTTCGGCGGCTCACCGGCGGCCACCGTGCAACTGCAACAGTTGCTCGAAAAAGAATTCGCTGCCGATGGCATCAAGGTCGAATGGCTGTTCTTCAAGGGCGCCGGTCCCGCGGTCAACGAAGCGATCGCCAATAACTCGCTCGACTTCGCGTATCAGGGCGATCTGCCCGCGGTGCTCGGCCGCGCCAACGGCCTGAAGACGCACCTGCTGCTCGCCTCGGGAGTACGCGCCGGCGTCAAGGTCGCCGTTCCCGCCGATTCGGATATCCGCTCGATCAAGGACCTCAAAGGCCGGCGCGTGTCGATCTTTCGCGGCACCAACCTGCAGCTCGTCGCGGACAATGCGCTCGCCGCCAACCAGCTCGATGAGCGCGATCTGCGCGTGATCAATCTCGATAACGCGAGTTCGCTTGCCGCGCTGGCGTCCAAAGGAATCGATGCGTCGGTCAACGATTACCACCTGTACAAGCTGCGCGATCAGGGGCTCGCGAAGATCGTCTACGAATCGCAGAACGATGGACCGCAGCTCACGCGTCAGGCGCATCTGCTGGTACTCGACAACTTCGATCACGCGCATCCGGATATCGTGCAGCGCGTCGTCAACGTGCTGGTCAAAGGTGCGCAGTGGTCGTCCGACGAAGCGAACCGCGACGCGCTCTTCAAGCTGTGGGCCCAAAGCGGCGTGCCCTATTCGTCCTGGCAAGCCGAATATGCGAATCAACGCCTGAAAGACCGCAATTCGCCGCTGATCGACCCGTTCATCGTCGCGCGCTATAAAGCCGTCGCGGCGGATGCACTGAAACTCAAACTGATCCGCCAGCCGGTCGATGTCGATAGCTGGTTCGAAACGAAATACCTCGACAACGCGCTGCGCGGACAACAGCTCGACCACTACTGGACGCGCTACGACGCCGCCGGCAAACCGCTCGGCTAACACCGGAACGATCACGATGAGCGAAACCGCAATCACCGTAGAAAGCCAGCGGCTTGGCCCTGCGGACGTCGCGCACCGCGCGCCTCTGCATCGCAATCCACGATTGCGTGCACTTGCCTGGCGACTCGCGCCATGGGTGCTGCCTGCCCTGTTGCTCGCCTTATGGGCGGCGGGAAGCGAGCGCGGCTGGATCGCCCCGCAAATTCTGCCGCCGCCGGCGCGTGTGCTCGACACGTTCGTGGATCTGGAGAAGAGCGGCGATCTTGCGAGCAATACGCTGATCAGTCTGCAGCGCGTGCTGCTCGGCTTCGGCGCCGGCACGCTGCTCGGCTTCGCGCTCGGCGCGGCGCTGGGTCTATCCCGCACTGTCGAAGCCTACGTGCTGCCGAGCTTCAATGCGCTCGTGCAGATTCCGGTGCTCGGCTGGCTGCCGTTTCTGCTGCTGCTCGTCGGCGTCGGTGAACCGCTGAAATACATCCTTATCGCGCATGCAGCGCTGGTTCCGGTCACCTTGAGCACGCTCCAGGGATTCAGACAAACGCCCGCCACGCTCGACGAGGTCGCGCGCGTATTCGAATACAGCGGCTGGCAACGCATCGTTTATCTCGTGCTGCCCGCCGCCGTGCCAACGCTCGCCACCGGCGTACGGCTCGCGTTCACCAAGGCCTGGCTCGCGCTGGTGGTCGTCGAACTGGTGGCGTCATCCGAAGGGCTCGGCTATCTGATCGTCTACGGCAGGCAGCTGTTTCAGCTCGATCTGGTGATGGCGTCGGTGGTCGTGGTGGGTGCCATTGGTTACGCGATGAACCGGTTGCTCGACGCACTTGAAGCGCGTTTGCGGCGCGGACAGCCGTCGGCGTTTCGCGAGTAACCGCAGCAACGGGTGCCATGCGCCGTACTAAGGAATTCACGATGAGTCTCGCTTTATTCAAACGCTTCAAGCGGCCCGGTCCCTCCGCCGTCGCGTCCTGCGACTGCAACGCGCCCGCTGCGTTCCAGCGCGCGGCGCGTCCCCGCCGACCGCTGCTCGCACGTGTCGACTGGCGCGGCGCCGTGTTGCCCATTGCCGCGATTGCGATCTGGTGGGCCGTCTCGGAAGCGCACGTGATCAAAAGCGGCTTGCTGGTGAGTCCCGCGCAGGTTCTCGCCACCGCATGGCAGCAGATCGTCAGCGGCGCGCTGCTCAAGGCCCTCTCCGCCTCGCTCGCACGCGAAGCGAGCGGCTTCGTGATCGGCGCGCTGGGCGGGCTGCTGCTAGGCAGCGCCCTGGGCTTTTCGCGGATCGCCGCGCGCATGATCGGGCCGAGCTTCGACACGTTCAAACAGATCTCGCTGTTTGCATGGATTCCCTTGATTTCGGTGTGGTTCGGTCTCGGCGACGCCGCGAAAGTCGTCTTCCTCTCGCTCGCCGCGTTGCTGCCGGTCGCCGCCCACACGTGCGACGGCATCCATGCGGTACCGCGCGCCTATATCGAAGTCGCGCGCGCCTTCCGCTACTCGCGATGGCAACTCATCCGCGCCGTGATTCTTCCGGCCGCGCTACCGTCGATCTTCACCGGCATTTACCTCGCGTTGATCTATTCGTGGCTCGCCACGCTCGGCGCCGAATATCTGCTGGTGGCTGGCAGCGGCATCGGCAACACGCTGATCGACGGCAGCGAACAGTTCCGCATGGACCTGGTGCTGTTCGGCGTGATCGTCGTCGGCGTGACCGGCTGGGGGCTCAACGCGCTGGCGCGCGCCGTGGAGCGCGCGATCTTTGCGCGCCGCTTCCAGTCAGCCGCCCGCTGACCACGCACCTTCACGCACTCTCACGCAACTTCAGGCACCTTCACTCTCTCCACCGGAACCGCCCATGGCTTCTTCGACGCTTTCCGAAGGCCTCGACATTCTTCGCGTCAGCAAGCGCTATGCACAGCAGGACGGCACGCCGCTCGCCGTGCTCGACGACATCAGCCTGCGTGTGCGCCCCGGCGAATTCGTCAGCGTGCTCGGCTCGAGCGGCTGCGGCAAGTCGACACTGCTGCGGCTGATTGCGGGCCTGGATACGGACTACAGCGGCGATATCGTCGTCGCGGGCGAAAAGGTACGCGATACATCGCTCGAACGGGGCATCGTATTCCAGGACCATCGCCTGTTTCCGTGGCTCACCGCAGCGCAGAACATTCTTGCAGCGCTGCGCAACGCGCCTTTATCGACACACGAGAAACGCGACGCCGTAGCGCAACATATCGCGCTGGTCGGCCTGAACGGTTTCGAACATGCGTACCCGCATCAGTTGTCGGGCGGAATGGCGCAGCGTGTCGCGATCGCGCGCGGTCTCGTGAACCGTCCACGCGTGCTGCTGCTCGACGAGCCGTTCGGTGCGCTCGACGCGCTCACGCGCGGCCGCTTGCAAAACGAGTTGCAGCGCATCTGGGAACACGAGCGCATCACGATGATTCTCGTCACGCACGACGTCGACGAGGCGCTCTACCTTGGCGACCGCGTCGTCACGATGGCGCCGCGGCCGGGCCGCATCAAACGGATCGTCGATGTCGCGCTACCGCGTCCACGCGAACGCCACGATCCCCGCTTCGTTCAATTACGCGACGAAGTGCTGGCCGATTTCGCCGAACACGCCGGCGATCGTAACGATAAGCCGAACGGCGGCACGCGCATCCCGGTGGCAAGTCCACCGATCACCGAATGGCGGCTCGCCTGGTGACGCACGCCGCGTCACCCATGCATACAAACACCACTTCACGGAGCAGACGATGAGCGGCGGCAAACAGGGAAAACAGCAACAACCGAAGCGACAGATCAGGCTGGGCGCTTTCCTGATGGAGACCGGCCATCATATCGCCGCATGGCGGCATCCGGATGCGCACGCGGGCGGCGGACTCGACTTCGCGCATTACGCGGAGGTCGCGCAAATCGCCGAGCGGGCCAAATTCGACACGATCTTTTTCGCCGACAGCGTGAGCGTGCGCGACACGAATCTGGCGTCGCTCTCACGCACGGCGCGCGCCGATCATTTCGAACCCTTGACGCTGCTCTCCGCGCTGTCGGTCGTAACGAAACACATCGGCCTGATCGCGACCGTGTCCACCACCTTCAACGAACCGTACAACCTCGCGCGCAAATTCGCGTCGCTCGATCATCTGAGTGGTGGACGCTCGGGCTGGAACCTCGTCACGTCGAGCACCGAATCCGAGGCGCTCAATTTCAGTTTCGAACGCCACCCCGATCATGCGGTCCGCTACGAACGCGCACGCGAGTTCTATGACGTAGTGTCGGGCCTGTGGGATAGCTGGGAGGACGATGCGTTTATCCGCGACAAGGAAAGCGGTCAATACTTCGACCCGCACAAGCTGCACGTGCTCGGGCACGCAGGCAAGCACTTCAAGGTGCGCGGACCGCTGAACGTCGCGCGCTCGCCGCAGGGCTGGCCGGTCGTCGTGCAGGCCGGCGCCTCGGAAGCGGGCCGTGAACTCGCCGCGCAAACCGCGGAGGTGATCTTCGTCGCGCATCAGACGCTCGAAGAAGCGCAGTCGTTCTATCGCGACGTCAAAGGCCGGCTCGCGAAGTACGGACGCGCGCCGGATCATCTGAAGATCATGCCGGGCATTTTTCCGATTGTCGGCCGCACCCAGGAAGAAGCCGACGCGAAATTCGCCGCGCTGCAGGATCTGATTCATCCGGAAGTCGGCCTGTCGCTGCTGTCGAACATGTCGGGCGGCGTCGACTTGTCCCAGTACCCGCTCGACGGGCCTTTGCCCGAACTGCCCGAAACCAACGGTGGCAAAAGTCGCCAGCGCTTGCTGTTCGATCTTGCCCGGCGCGATAACCTGACCATCCGTGATCTGTATCTTCGCATCGCCGGTGCGCGCGGCCACCAGCAGGTGGTGGGCACGCCGCAAAGCATCGCGGATCAGCTGCAACAGTGGTTCGAAGAGGAAGGCGCCGATGGCTTCAACATCATGTCGCCCTGGCTGCCAGGCGGCTTGACGGAGTTCGCGGAACAGGTGGTGCCGGAACTGCAACGGCGCGGACTGTTCCGCACCGAATACGAGGGAAGCACGCTGCGCGAGAATCTCGGCTTGCCGCGGCCCGCGAACCGCTATGCGGACTCGCAACGGGATGCGCTGCGCTACGGTAATTCATAGTGTATAGGGGCTAGGGGCGCTTGCTTCCGCAAGGTCGCCGGCGAAGTCATGCAGCAATGCGACTTCGCTGAGGCGCCCCTTTTTCAGCCCGCCCCCATGCGGGTTTCGTCGACGAAATGCTCCGTTGCGTCATCAAGCTTGCGGCCCTTGCGTCCGGCCGGACCATGCACGTGGAGCATCTTGACACTGGCGTGCTCGGTCGACGCGGCAGGCGGCGTCATCGAGTAACGCACTTCGCGCGCGTGGTCGCTCAATTGCAGGTTCGGATTGAACACGGAGTTGAAGCGCCATAGCATCCGCACAAAGTTCGTTTGTCCGTGCATCAGCAAATGCGCCGCTTCGCTTGCCGCGCCCCGCAGCGCGGTCCAGCCAAGATGCTTGTGGTTGAGCACCTGCTGCGTGCGCACCAGCTCGCGATAGAACTCAGGCAACGGCAGCTTCGTCGGCAGTACGGCATGCTGAATGTCGTAGAGCCGGTAATCGAGGCTCGTCAACTGGCGATGCTCGCGCAGCCAGATTTCCGTGCCCGGATAAGGCGTATTCACGCTGATATTGACGATCTCGGGAATCTCCAGGCACCACTGCCTGATCGCTTCGAAGCGGTCATGATCCCAGTCGGGATCGGCGATCAGATTGATCGCGACCGTGATGCCGAGCGAGCGTGCGAACGCGAGCGCCTCGAAATTCTTGTCGAGATCGATGCGCTTGCGAAACGCCTTGAGTCCTTCGGCATCGATCGCCTCCATGCCGATGAACATGTATTGCAGGCCCAGCTTGCGCCAGTACTCGAATACTTCTTTGTTGCGCAACAGCACGTCGCCGCGCGTCTCGAGATAGTACTTTTTATGGATGCCGCGCCGCTCGATCTCGCCGCCGATCGCCATGCCGTGGTCCGCATGCACGAATGCGACGTCGTCGACGATAAAGACGCCTGGCTCGCGAATCGACGCCAGTTCCTCGGCAACCACTTCCGGGCTGCGCGAACGATAGCTGCGTCCATAGAATGTCCACGCGCTGCAGAACGTGCAATCCCACGGGCAGCCGCGCGCGAATTCGATCGATGCGCACGGGTCCAGCACGCCGATGAAATATTTACGCCGATGCCGCAGCAGATCGCGCGCGGGGCGAACCTGATCGAGGCTTTCGGTGAAGCCGGGCGGCGGCCCTTCGCCGTCGCGGGTCACGACGCCCGGTATCGACAGCAGATCGGCGTGGCGCGCAACGGCATTCAGCAACTCGACGACCTTCGCCTCGCCCTCGCCCTTCAGCACGCAGTCGATCGAGCCGTCGGCGTGCCTGAGCATATCGGCCGCGGTGAAAGACGCGCTATGCCCGCCGACGAACACGAAGCACGTGGGCCATTGCGCCTTGATCGCTTTCGACAGATCGATGATTTCGGGAATGTTGGCAAGATAGTTGCCGGAGAAGCACACGACATCGGGACGCCATTTGCGAATCAGCCTGTCCAGATCGCGATGCGATTCGACCTGCAGGTCGAGCAGCCGCACATCGTGCCCCGCCTCGCGAATGACGGCCGCAACGGTCTCCAGACCGAGCGGTTCGAGTCGCAGAAATACGCGGGTGTACATCAAGCCACTGGGGTGTACGGCGAGCACCTTCATGAGATCTCCTGCTGATGCCACCGCGGGCGGCTCCTTATGATTCTACTGGCCATTGGCGCAGCGTGCTCGTACGCCGCTCGGCGAAGTAGTAATAGTCAGACCAATCGCTGCTGCCACGGTGAGAACTGGCGCATAGAGGCAAGCACGACGAAAACGGCGTGCGGCCATCGCGCATCCGAACGTTTCGGAAAACTGAACGCCAATGCATTCAAGTAAATAAAGACGTTGGTGCAACGTAAAGGGTATACAGTAGGCAAACTGGTCGCTAATGAGCGATCTCCCGCTTTGGAGTTCTATCATGCGATCGCCATTCAAACCTGCTCAAGCTGCACATGGCAGCGAGAGCGAGTACGCCGTCGAACGCAGGACGCGCGCCCATCTACTCGACACGGCGGATGCTCTGCGAGCAGAGAAGAGACGCGTCAGTTACGCCACGATCGATTCCAACGCCAGTAAGTGGCGCTATTCGGCTGTGGGCGAGAAAAGCTGATCGCGGTGCTTCAATTTCCCAATCCCAGCCGTAGTTACGACGCCTCCCGACATTGCGTGTGTTTCTGGGGGTATGACAATTCGCGCGAAATCACCTTCATGGTCGATGACGCCATGCTCAGAAATCTGCAACCTGGCGTTGGATCCGACGAACTGTCGGTGCTGGGTGTCTTTGACGAGTTTCGCGAAAAGGTTCTCGAGATCGCCAAGAAGCTGTATGTCGGCGGACCGCAGAATCGCTATTCGATTTCGTGAGCTTGAGTCGACAGTCGCTGTCGCGCCGCGCCACGCGCGGAACGAAAACCCCGTGCGCAGACCAATTCTTCTAAAAGTGGGAAAGCATCATGATTGATGACCAGGTAAACAAGGAAGAAATTGAGGAAAACAGGAAACGCAGAGAGATAGCGTCGCCCGCACCCGAGCATGGCGCGGCTATCGCGCCAATGCAGGATGCGGAGGCGCTCAGTGCGGAAGGGCCACCGAAGCCTTGGGGCAAGCGAGTCTGGACGTCGTTAGGAATATGGAACGCCCGTACACGTGTGCGTCACCCCGGCGCGCATAGCTAATCCGGTGTAGCGCGCTCCATGAAGCGCCGCTTCCCCCGCGCATGGCTCTGCGCGCCAGCGAGAACCCCCGCTCGGTCATCACTTCAGCAAGCTCCCCTCTCCGGCAAAGCGTCTTACTAGCGCGATGGCCTGAATTGCCATACGGTGCTATTGCACCCTGTGGAAATCTCCAAGTGACTGGAATCACTCACCGTGTACCGGTGTTTGCTCCATCAATATCAATGGCCACCGGGCCGTCCTCAGGGATTGCGTCGACATGCCCTCCATTTTCCGCTCGATCTCCTTTTCGACCGTCATTGTCGCCGTGCTGACAGCGTTGAATGTCCCTCTGGTCGGGATCGCCGCCGGACAAGCCGGCGACAGCACTGACGAGGCACATTTTCTCTCGCAGAACGACGAAGCAATGACAATGATGATGAATCACATGTCAATCAGGCCCACGGGGAATGTCGACGAGGATTTCGTTGCGATGATGGTTCCGCACCATCAGGGCGCCATCGACATGGCGCAGGCCGAACTGCGTTATGGCCACAACGAGCAATTGCGACGGCTTGCACAGGAAATCGTCGTCGACCAGCAGCAGGAAATTGTCGCGATGCGACTCGCACTCGGTCAGCCGCTTCCACCTTCCGCACCTGCACCCGATCAGCCGGCCATGCCGGATCCCTCACCGAAGGCGGGCGATCCGCCGTCCCCTGACAGCATGCAAATGAACCTGCATAGGGAGCCGCAATGAAACGCACGTCCGTTCTCGCCATCATGCTGACGGCCACCGCGATGGCCGTTGCCCAATTTTCGTGGGCTGGGCAGGCGCCAGGCTCACTGTCCGATCCGGATATACCGGTGAGCCATCGAGATCGCGTCTACGCCGCGGAACAGTTCTCGAATACGGTGTCCGTGACCGATCCGGCCGACAACCGGCTGATAGGCGTGATTCGTCTGGGTGATCCTTCACCGGGCAACTTCAGTCCGCTTTACAAAGGCCAGGTTCTGGTCCATGGCATGGGCTATTCGCCAAACCATCGCACGTTAGCTGTGGTGTCGATCGGCTCCAATTCGGTGACTTTCATCGACACACAGACTAATGCCGTGAAGCACACAACGTATGTTGGACGTTCGCCTCATGAAGCCTTCTTCACACCGGACGGCAGCGAAGTGTGGGTCACCGTGCGCGGGGAAAACTACGTTGATGTGCTCGACGCCAACACCTTCGAGGAAAAGACCCGCATCACGGTGCCTGCTGGACCTGGCATGCAGATTTTTTCCCCCGACGGCAAGTATGGATACGTCTGTTCGTCGTTCAACCCGGAGACCGAAGTCATCACGGTGGCCGACCACAAGATCGTCGCCAGGGTGAAACAGGCTAGCCCGTTCTGCCCCGATCTGGCTGCAACACCCGATGGAAAACAAGTCTGGTTCACGCTCAAGGACGTAGGCAAAACTCAGGTGTTCGATGCCCGGCCGCCTTTCGCGTTGCTCAAGACGCTCGATACGGGTCCGATCACGAATCACGTGAACATTGTGCGGAACGCCAACGGCATGTTTGCATACGTGACAGTGGGCGGACTGAACCAGGTCAAGGTGTTCCGAACCGACGACTTCTCGCAGGTCGCAACGATCCCCGTTGGAAATCTGCCGCACGGCATCTGGCCGTCAGGCGACGGGAGCCGTGTCTATGTCGGCCTTGAAAACGCCGATGCAATGACAGCGATCGACACGCTGACCAACAAGGTCATTGCCACTGTACCGATCGGTCAAGCCCCACAAGCCGTCGCCTATGTTCCGAACGCGGTGCCAGAAGGCGACGGGATGGAGAATACGCAAGCGCTCGGGGTGGCGGGACAAACCGCCCATCTTGCGCTGGTGCCGGTTGGCGCGGGCAAGCCAGCGGACGCCGCGAATCCGCCCACCACCGTCGCGTTGTTCGACCAGGGCCTGCTGCAGGTCCTTCAGGCGGCAGTCACCGGCCTGCAGGCGAGACAGCCCTATGTGCTCGCCTTATCGGACAGTCCTGACGGCAGCGGCAACCTGACAGGCCTCGCCAGCTTTATGACTAACCCGGCCGGCTCCGCGATCGTCAATACGATAGGTCAGATCCGTCAGGTCGTGACCCCCGGGACGAATCCCGGAGGCGATAAACGTCGCTACCTCGTGATTGCCCCGCAAGTGGCGGGCAAACCGGGTGCGCCGGTTCAGGTGCAAGCGCTTTAAAGGACGCCGCGTGTGGGTACAAGTATCCCGCTCGACCGCGGACGCGCCCCGCGCCCGCCCTTGCGAACCGAGTTGCCGGGCATGGGCGCCGCGCTGCCCAAACGCATCAGGAGGGCACTGCGAGCCGCGCCCTGAAAACATCGATCAGGGCGCGCACTTTCGCCGACGGATAACCGCTCGGCGGACACACCACATGAATGCCCGCGGGCGCCGTCGTCCAGTCGGGCAACAGGCGCACGAGGCGCCCGGCCTCCACGTCCGCCGCGATGGAGAAGTCTGTCAGCACACCGAAGCCACCGCCTGACAGCGTGGCTGCGCGCGCGGCGTCGGCGGTATTGACGAGCAATTCGCTGCCGCAGCGCACGCTCGTCACGTCGCCATTGCTGCGTTGCAATTCGAGCGTCAGCGGATGCGGCAGCACCGACAGCGCCACAAAAGGCCATTTCGCCAGCGCAGCCGGCGAGCGCGGTTTCCCCCATTTCTTCACGAAAGCGGGACTCGCCACGACCCATTTGACGAAGCCGCCAATTGCCACCGCCCGATAGTTCGAATCGGCGAGCCGGCCGAGGCGAATCGCGATGTCGATGCCGTCCGCGATCAGATCGACGTAACGGTCGTTGCAAATCAGTTCGACGTTGAGTTCCGGATAGGCGTGGCGCAGATCGACCAGCGCCGGTGCGACCACGAGCGTGCCGTAGTCGTTCGGCGCGCTCACGCGCAAGGTGCCGCGCACGGGCGCGCTGGCGCCCGATACCGCCGACAGCGCCTCTTCCGTCGCCTGCAGGATTCGGCAACTCGCGTCGTAAAACGCGCGGCCGCTTTCAGTCACCCTGAGCTGCCGTGTGGTTCGCACCAGCAGGCTGGCGCCGACTTCCCGTTCGAGACGCTGAATGTGTGTGCTGACCATCGCTTTCGCGAGCCCGAGGCGCCCCGCCGCCGCAGTCAGCGAGCCCGCCTCGACCACCGCCACATAAATCGCCAGCCGGTTCAGATTGACGTCCCGCACATCTGCCATGGTGGATTGTCCACTTTCGATTGACTATGTTTCGAAGCTTATCAGTCTTCTCGCGCGAGGCGGCGGCCGGTACCCTGTGCTCATTCTCATTTGAAGCCGCTCGCTTTTCCAAAGGACTCTTCCGGTGCCCATCCGCAAACCTGCCCAACCGATTCGTCTGCATACCACCCTGCTTTCCGGACACGGCCATCGCGTCAAGCTGTTTCTGACGCTGCTCGATCTGCCGTTCGAAGTAGTCGAGCTGAACATGGCCGCCGGCGACAACCGCCGCCCTGAATATCTTCAGCTCAATCCGTTCGGTCAGGTGCCGACGATCGAGGACGGAGACACGGTGCTGTTCGATTCGAACGCGATTCTGGTTTATCTCGCGAAGCGCTACGGCGACCCGTCCTGGTTGCCGGAAGACGAACTGGGCGCCGCGGCGGTGCAACGCTGGCTCTCGCTTGCCGCCGGTCAGATCGCCTACGGCCCGTGCGCCGCGCGGCTCGTGACGGTATTCGGCGCGCCGCTGCACCTCGAAACCGCGCAGAATATCGCCACCAGGCTGTTCGACGTGCTGGAGCGCGAACTCGCTGACAAGCGTTTCGCGGCCGGCGAACACGTGACGATCGCCGACATCGCGGCGCACACGTATATCACGCATGCGCCGGAAGGCGGCGTATCGCTCGATCCGTATCCGAACATTCGTGCGTGGCTGCGCCGCGTCGAGGCATTGCCGCGCTTTGTCGCGATGCCGTCGACCAAAGCGGGGCTGCTCGCCGAGTAACGGCGCGCGCACGGACCGGTGCCGCGCGATTCGCCACCAACAGAGACCGCCATGTCCGAAGCATCCCGTATCAGGCCGACCGGCTGGGACGCCGACGCCGCGCCCTTTCACGACGCTGAAATCGCCGTGCAGCAGCGCGCCGGCGTAGCGGATGAAGCGGACCGGAGCGGCCGGCGTGGCATCCGGCGCTATATGCCCGACCAGCATCGGCAATTCTTTGCGGAGCAGCCCTTCATGGTGTTCGGCGCGGTCGATGCAAGCGGGCAGCCGTGGGCAACTCTGCGCGTCGGCAAGCCCGGCTTTGTTTCGTCGCCGGATGCGCGCACGCTGCGGATTGAAGGTGGCGCGTTGCCGGGCGATCCGCTCGCCGGAAGCTGGCAGAAAGGCGCGCTGATCGGTGGCCTCGGGTTGCAACCGCAGACCCGCCGACGCAACCGGATCAACGGCGTCGTGTCGTCGGTCAACGGCGACACTATTTCGCTCGACGTTTTGCAAAGCTACGGCAATTGCGCCAAGTACATTCAGGGCCGCACGCCCGAATTCGTCGCGGATTTTGCCGCCGCTCCACAGGCCGGCGTGGAATACGCCGCTGAACTGAGCGAAGCGGATCGCGCCATGCTCTCGCGTGCCGACACGTTTTTTATCGCCAGCGCGAATCTCGCGAGCAAGGCCAAGCTCGCGCGCGGCGCGGATGTGTCGCATCGCGGCGGTATGCCGGGGTTTGTTCGCGTCGACAATGCGACTACGCTGACCACGCCCGATTTCAGCGGCAATCGCTTCTTCAATACGCTTGGCAATCTGGTGCACGATCCGCGCGCGGGTCTGCTGTTCGTCGACTTCGAGAGCCGCGATCTGCTTTACATCGCAGCGCGGGCTGAAATCATCTGGGACGGTCGGCAACTGGCGGCCTTTCCGCTCGCTGAACGGCTGGTGCGCTTTCGTATTACCGAAGTGCGCCGTAGCCGCGCGGTGCTGCCGTTTCGCTGGTCTGCCGTCGACTACGCGCCGCAATTTCCCGGCGTGAAGCCAGCGCCGGAACCTGCCGCGTCGCCATGGAAGAAACTGCGGGTCGCCGCTATCCACGACGAGACGCCGTCAATCCGCTCCTTCTATTTTGAATCGATCGACGGCACGCCGTTGCCGCCGTTCAAACCGGGCCAGTTTCTGCCGATCCATGTGCCGGTAGACAACGTCGCGTCACCGCTTCTGCGAACGTACACCGTTTCGGAAGCGAGCAACGGGCGGCAGTACCGGATCAGCGTGAAGCGCCACGGCGTTGCGTCAAGCTGGCTGCACGACCATCTTGCCGTGGGCATGAGCGTCGATACGATGACGCCGCGCGGTGCATTCACTTACGATCCCTCGAGCACACGTGCGGCGGTGTTTCTCTCGGCGGGTATCGGTATCACGCCGATGATGGCGATGCTGGATCACGCTATCGCGGCACGCGCGGCGGGCTTGCCATCGAAGCCGCTGCACTTCTTCCACGGCGCGCGCAGTGACAGCGAACGTCCGTTCGGCGCGCATCTGAAGGAACTGGCGAGCCGTTATGCGGACGTCTCGATGCATCTGTTCAATAGCGATGCCAGCGCGCCTGCCGATCCTGCAAGCTCGCCGGGACGCATCAACGTCGCGGCGCTCAAACGTCTGCTGCCATTCGACGATTACGATTTCTATCTGTGCGGTCCCGAGACATTCATGCGCGATCTGTATGAAGGTTTGCGCGCGCTCAACGTGGCCGACGAACGCATCCGCTTCGAAGCGTTTGGACCCGCCAGTGTAAAACGTAAGCCCGCCGTTTTATCCGGCACTACCGCACAGCATTCAGGCGAGGACTCCGGTCACGCAGCAGTTCTGCCGGTCGGCGGCGTCGCCGTGACGTTCGCGCGCTCGCAGCGCACGCGGCAATGGCTGCCGAAAGACGGCACGTTGCTGGAATTCGCCGAAGCATGCGGTATCGACGCGCCTTCGAGTTGCCGTTCGGGCACGTGCGGCACGTGCTCCACTCGCGTGCTGCACGGCAGCGTTGCTTACGACGATCCCGTCGAAGCCGAGATCGAACCGGGTCATGCGCTGGTTTGCATGGGCAGGCCGCGCGTCGATGAAGGTGAATCGTCGCAAGCGTTGACGCTCGATCTTTGAGCGTTTGCAATTTCAGCGCTGGCAGTTTCAGCGACTATGTACCGGCCTGCTCACGGACGATATAGTCGGCATACCAGTCCGCCCAGTTTTCGTCATGCTGGCCGGTCAGTTTCTCGTGCTCGCCGTGCGCGGCCGCAGCGCGTCGGAGCGCCCCCGCGAGCTCTATCGGCGACGTGAATGTCGTGCCGTTCGCGTCCACCCTTCCGGGCAGTCGTGCAGTCACCTCCTGGAAGACCCAGCCGTTGCCATCGGGGTCGCTAAACGAGGCGAAAGAACCATAGCTGCGCCGCGCCGGATGCGGACCGTTCACGCGCCCTGCTTCACCAGCGTGGTGGAACACGCCGCCAACGTCATGGAAAACTTCGCTCACATTGATGCCCAGATGGACAAGCTCTGCGCGGACTGCTTCCACGTCGGACACAATCAGATGAAGTCCCTGCGCCGAACCCGGCTCGTCTGTCGTGACGCCCTTGCCGAAAAGAATCGAGCATTGCGAGCCTGGGGGCGTGAAATGCACCACCCGGAACTCGTCGTCCGTTGCGATATCGACGTCGAGCCTCCAGCCTAGCCCGGCGTAGAACTGCTTGGCGCGATCGACGTCCGCGACGGGAATGACCACGATCTCCAGCTTCATGTCGACCGTCCGTGCTTTCCCAGTCGCCGTTGTCGATTCGCTGCCTGTCTGCGTATTGCTCATGTCAGGTTCCTCACGGTTGGATGAGCAAGAAGGGCCAAATCTTGTCGGTTCAAAGGATGACAAGCTTGGCGGTCCTCCTAAGTCTAGACTCAGTACGCCTTGGAGGAACGGCGAAATGTTCACCATCGCGCGTCACGTGGGCCTCCTTCTCCCCCGCTGGCGCCACGTAGTGCACCTTTTTTCCGGAGGCTGCCTGGCAGGCTCCGTTCCAGGCGGAGGTGAGCGGACGGAGCGTGAGAATCGTGAATTTTGGCCAAGGAGGCCAAGGATCAAAGTTGGGCGAGCCGCGCCAAAAAGGCGTCAACCTGGTGTTCCTCTGTGGCCCAGGACGTGACCGGACGAATCACAGAATGATCGTTATCCGACTTTCTCCAAACGTAGAAAGCGAAGTGTTGCTTCAAAGCGGAAATGGCGGCGTCCGGCAAGATTGGAAAGACCTGATTCGTAGCCGTTTCCGCCTCGAGCGCGTAACCGCCAGAGACGATCCCTGAGGCGAGCTTTGCCGCCATCGCATTGGCGTGCTTTGCATTGTCGACGAAGAGATTCCTGGCGCCAAATAACTCCTGAAACTGGATACCCAGTAGCCGCCCCTTGGCTAACATGCCGCCGCGTTGCTTGACGTGAAAAGCAAAATCCTCCGTCAACGCCGGATTGCATACAACAATTGCTTCTCCCAGAAGCGCGCCTACCTTGGTTCCACCGATCCAGAAGATGTCAACGAGCGCAGCAATATCGGCTAATGTCGCGTCGCTCCTGCTTGACGCCAATGCCGCGCCCAACCGCGCGCCATCGAGAAACAGAATCAGGCCTTGCTGCCTGGCGAGCGCCGATATCTTCCGCAGTTCCTCAAGGGAGTAGACGGTGCCTGTTTCAGTTGCATTCGACAGATAGATAAGCCGAGGCTTGGCCATGTGCGGAAAATGAGCATTGCTGGCAAGCGCGGCCTCGATATTGGCGGGCGTGAGCTTCCCGTCGACAGCGGGAACGACGATGAGCTTGTGGCCAGTTGCCTCAATCGCACCGGCCTCCCTCACCACGATATGTCCCGACTCCACTGCAATGACGGCTTCGTGCGGACGCAGGCAGCTGGAGATCGAAATGATGTTGGCCATGGTCCCGCTTGCGACGTAGTGGATCGCTCCGTCGAACGCGTCCCCCAGGTGGGCCTTGATCCGGGTCGTTGCCTCGGCAGAGTACGAATCTTCGCCGTAGGGTGCCTGCTGGATATAGTTGGATTCCGTCAGGGCGCGGAGAATGTCGGGATGTGCGCCTTCGCTGTAATCGTCAAGAAAGCTGAAAGTAGTCATTCGGTGCTTCTGCCTTGGAGGGAGGCCGCGCAGGATGGGCGCGAGGCCAAAAGCCGAAGACTACCGATCTGTTACCTGAACGCCTTGTAAAAAATTGCTGCGCCGCCGTCAGAAGCGAGCAGGCGTCACGCCGTACGCCTCGCGAAACGCCCGCGTGAAATGGCTTTGATCAAAGAAGCCAACGGCGTGCGCGATTTCCGTGATCGGCATGTTCCTGTTCGCGTTGATCAACGCCACCGCCTTTTCCAGCCGCATGCGCAGTAACCAGGCATGAGGCGTCATGCCGATAGTGCGTTTGAACAGTTTCAGGAAGCGGAATCGAGCGAGGCCAACAAGCAGCGATAGATCTTCCAGAACGATTTTGTCGGCAAGATGCGCCTCGACGAATTCCCGAACCAGCCTCATTTGCTGAGACGATAAGGCGCCGGCGATAGTTTGCGGGGACGGTTGCTTCAAACGGGCGAACAGTGATTCCAGCAATTCCAGAACGTAGGTTTCGTTCATGATCGGATCGTTCATCCCCTGCCGAAGGGTTGTGTGCATGTTGAGCAACTGATCTGCGAGGCGGCTATCTTGCAGTACCGCTGCGGCCTGGGAGGGGAAATAATGCTTGCCTGTGATTTCCTCCCCGATGCCATTCAGTAGCGCGGGCGACAGTCGAAACGTTTGCAGCGTGTACGACTCATCAGCATTAGCCACGCCATCGTGAACCTCGCCCGCAGGCATCAGCTGAATGGCGCCACGCGTGAGCAACAGGGATTCCCCACGGAACGATTGACGTTGCACGCCGCTGGAAATGAGTGCGATATGGCAGTCGAGATGATAGTGAGGCTCAAAGCGAAACTCGGCAAACCGAGCCGTGCTGAGGATCAAACCGGGGATGTCGGCTGAGTGACTGTACTGGACTTCTTCGGGCATAACTCGCCTCCGGTTCGCCGCCGATACCTTGGAGACTAGCCCCGAAAGTTGCGCTGTGAGGCCCTGATTATCCCAGCTTCCTTCCGGTCTGCACTGACTCGATCGGGAGAACCGAAAGCACGTTGAAAGTTTAAGTAAGACCTGAATGAGCACACCAACACTGCGCGCACCGGCATGGGGTCATACCGGACCGGCGCGCTGCGCGTACGATAGGAGCAGTTGACTGATGAGTCTCAGGAGGCACCATGAAAGCGGTGTGCCCACTGCACGGGCCAACGACCATCATCCGCACTAACGCGCACGGCTTTCCGGTGTATGCGTGCTGTTGCGACGACGTGCCGTATGTAACGCCCCCGGACGCGTGTACGAGGGCGCCGACACAGCGCGGGCCTGAGCCGCGACAGCCACCCCAACAACCGAAATTGAAGCGGGAATGACGCTGACGGTCAGCCTGCTGCCGGCGCGCCATGTCGCAGCCGTGGGCATGCGGGCAGTATTACTGCCCGCCTTCGCGAATCGTCAGAGCATTCTTCACCGAGGTCACGCCAGGAACACCCTTCGCGATCGAGACCGCCTTATCGATCTGTGACGGATCGGTGACGCCTCCAGCGAGCGTTATTGCACCGCCTTTCGCGAGTACGTTGATGCCCTGGGTACTGACACCCCCCTTCGAAAGCGCCTGAGACACTTTCCTGCTCAATGCCCGATTCGCCTTCCTGATGGTGGATTTCGACGCCCCTTGCGTTGCCGTGGATGTGGCAGCAGATTCGCTTCCCTGCGCCCACGCATTGACGGAAGCGACAACAATCAATGCAGCACCGGCCAGTTTGAGTGTTCTGATTGCGTTCATTTTTGTTCCAGTATCAATGAGCCAACGGAAGACCCTCTCCAGGATCCTGACGTACCGCCACTTTACAAGCATTCACGCATAGGGGTAGCCGTTGCTGCAACGCTGCGCGTTCTATCGATGGATCAAGCGCCCTGTCAGGTGCTTTTTCGGCTTTCCCGTGTGAACACAATCTCCAAACTACATCCGTTTTCGGATTTGCAATATAAAACTTTGGTCTGATAGACATCATTGGCCGCTTTACGACCGTCCGGAGTCCATCGCCGCGTCGGGCTGCGAGCGCGTGAACAGTGAAGCGCGGCTGCCGCGCCACCTTATACATGGCTCGACGCGGGTGCCAAACGGTTTGATCCGCTGTGTTCAGGTGCTGTTTTTCGAGCCGCTCATTTCCGGCTCATTTTCGGCCTTTATATTCACCCCATCGACGAGCCCCGCTGCTTCCACTAGCGACAGACAGCGTGAAGCCAACGCCCCAGTGCTCGTCGGCGCTGCCGCGACGACACCCTCACCGATCCGCGGCAAACCACACACGAGATACTGGAGACCGTCATGTTTGCATACATTCTTGAAAAGCTGGCCGACTGGTTTGACCGCTCTGAACAGTGCCGTCTGGATCACTTTCTTGCCGGATCCGCGGATCTGGCCGAGGTTGAACACCGCCTGCGCTGGGTGGAAAAAAACGGCTATCCCAGCTAGCGAGGTGCGCGTGTAATCAATGGTACGTCGTCGTGGACGACTGCAGCTTCGTGAGCACGCCACGTTTGAATCGGAACCAGCCTTGCGAGCTTTGCATGACGACTTCATCGTCTTGCCAGAACACGCGCTTGACCGTCATGCGCTTATCCGAGCGCTGCACAAGCGGCGGACGGCGGCGAAAGTCGTACAGCACCGGGCCGGAATCCGTCTGCACGAGCGAGCGCGTGACAGTGCCGTTTGCGTTGCCGACATCATCGAAATGCGTGAGCGTATTCGCGCTGAAGCGATCGAAAACTTCCTTGTCGAGCATTCCCGCGAAATCGCGGTCGACGCGCACGAATTGCAGTTCACCCGAGGGCGTGACGAACGGGCCGGACGCGTTGCTTTGCGCATGAACGCAAGTCGCGAAAGAGGTGGCTGCGAGCGCAGCGAGGAACAGTCGTCTCATGTTTCCTTCTGGATTCAGCCTGGCTCGCCGAAGCCGCGGACCCTGTTCGGTAAGCGGCCCCGCACGACAACCAATCGCGAGACCGAGCCCCGCTGATTGACCAGGCACTTCTAGACCGACTGTCAGGCGATATCGTTGATGACATTGCCGGACAACTGGGTACCGGTTCCGGCGATATGTTCGTTGATCCGCCGATGGCCGTGGTTGTCGGCAAGCGCACTCGTTGAGGGTGACACATGACTCGCAGCGGCTTTCTGATTTAGCAACGCGTGAAACGAGTTCGAAGTCTGTTGCGCCGGTGTTGAGTTCGGAGCGGTAGATTCAGTCGAGGCGGCATCACCCACGTTCGCGGTTGAAGAAGGGTCCGCCCGATATGGGGCCTCGCCCAACATTTTCCGCATACGCTCCGTGCCAGAAGCACTGAATGTGAGTGCACCTATAGTCATAAACCACCTGTAATTTGTAATCAGATCAATTGGAAATGAATGATTCCGTGGCAACGGCTACTGCGCAGCCTTCAGCCTGTCCAGGAATTCAGACTATTTCAGAGACCGTGGCCGGCCATTCTTCAGAGGAGAGGCGGAAAACTCCCTCAATTCTCTTCGCAACCGCAGCCACGCCCACTGAAGGCTTACGCAGGCGGGTCGTTTCCTTGTAGCGCCGAATTGAAGCGTTTATTAACTCTCAGGCAACGATCTCTTTTCATAGTACCTGCTGGTCGCAAGCATCACCCCAGCCAGCACGACGATGCCGGTGAGAATGCCCGACAGCCGCATTAGCGCGGGTACCGGATCGGCCGACCAATGATGGTCCTGCACGAATACCATGATGAACGCGATCGTGAATTGCCGGCCGACGTAGCTTGCGCCTTCTCGTCCCGTCTGCACGTGACATCCTATCCATACTCCAGCCGACAGCGCCAACATGCACAGAAGCGCTTGCCCCTGCATCAGCGGCAGTAGCGCCACACCAAGCGCACCGGCCAGCAGGCAGCCGGCCACGCGCTGCACCATCTTTTCCATGACCGGCTGCTGCGTTCTGTCTGCTGGCAAGCCTGCCGGCAATATCAGCACCGCGATCGCCGTGACCATTGCCTGCGCGAATCCAGGCAGATGCAAAACATAGGTAAGGACTGCAAGGATGACGATCGCCACCGCGCCCTGCAAGCCCAGCAGCATACGAGTCGGGCGCATGGATTCTGGAGACGGCGGCAGAACTGCTGCGTCAGGCGCCTCGGATTCGACGTTTGCGTGAGCGGTTGCAGGCACCGATGGCGGCCCGTTCTTCCCATACCACTTCGGCCCGAAGTGAAACACGCTCGCCACGAACAGGCAAGCGAGCGTTCCAACCATGACCTCGGCAACTCGCAGCGCGGCAAATAATGCCGTTGATCGGACTGACACGAGCCCATGCGCTTCGTACGTCACCATCAGGGCAGTCACTCCGCCCAGGACCCAGGCGTACGCCGCTCGGGAGCCGTTGGCCTGATAGATCGCTACACCGCCGATCGCCCCCAATGCGGGCACAAACAGCCACGGCCGGTCGCCGATCCAGGGCCCCACCATGGTTCCAAGCGCGGCACCGATCAGTGTGCCCACAATGCGGTGTGCGGCACGCTGCACGGAGCCGGCGAAACTCGTTTGCATGACGGCGAAGCCGCTGATTGCGGCCCACCATGTGTCTGAAAGATGCAATGCGTTTGCGAGCGCCACCGACAGCGCGACTGACAACATCGCTTCCGCACCAAATGTCGCGCGCTCACTGGAAGGCTTCCAGGCCGCCAATTCACGTCCGAGCGACGATATGGCCATCCGGCAGGTCTGAGCAAGCGTGCCCACGAGCATCATCCACACCTCCGCAGTCTCGTGCGGGTAAAGCGAGGGACCTGGACCAGCGGATCTGCCAGCCCAATGAGCAAGCCTAAGCAGCGGATCATCGGTGACCGTCGTCGCTGAGTTCCACGTTTCGTTCGTGTGCCGTCATATCCATTTAGCGAGGTGTTGGCCGGAGGTCTACGGTGTCGCCCGCCGATTGTCGGCGATCCTGGCAGATGTGTCGAATGCCCGAAATCTCCGCTTCAGCGCCTGCCCTGCCCCACCTCCAGTGCGAAATTCCTGAGCAGCATCTCACGGCTCGCGTTCAATATTTCCTCTCCGAGTTGGGGATTGGCATCGGCTACCGCCCGCGACAGGATGAGCGCGCCGACCATCTCGCTGTAGAAAGCGATCGCCTCCCGGCGCGCTTCGTGCGTCTCTCCGGATTCGCCGCGTTGTTCGGCGACGAGGCCGGTCAACGTTTCAATCATCGTCTGCAGGCCGCTTGCAAAATGCAACTGCGCCTCATGGCCGAGGCGGCGCACGTCCGCGGTGAGGCCGGCCACTGCGCAACCCTGCTCGATGTCGCCGCAATGCGTGCCGGACAGGTAAAAGTCCACCTGTCGCTTCAGGCGGTTCCCGCCCGGCTCAAGCGGCGCGGCAACCGCTTCCTTCAGGTCGCCGTTGGCCTTGTCCATCGCCGTCGCCACGACTTCAGCGGCCAACGCCTCTTTCGATTCGAAATGGTTGTAGAACCCGCCCTGCGTAAAGCCGGCGGCTTTCATCAGCGCGCTCAGGCCGACGCCATCGATTCCATGCTCACGGAACAACTTCTCCGAGGCGGCAACGATGGCCCTGCGGTTCTCCAACGTCTGCTGTTTCGAGACTCCCATCGTTCAATGCTCCACGCCGTTGTTAGGCCGATTATAGCCGTTTGCGGAAAACACAATGGTGATTGACATTGACTTTCCAGAATCGACCTGCCAAACTCAATGTCAATCACCATTGTGATTCGGTGAATCGGTAATTTCGTAGGAAGATTTCATCAACGTCGAGAGCAATCAGCCTGTGCTCCCGCCTTTCAGGCTGTGCCGGCATCACGCGCCGCCGCGCCACTCAAATCACAGGAAGCCATCATGACCCGCACCACCGACGACGCCAACAAGGCCCTCGTGCTCGAAGCGTTCGATACGCTCTTTAACCAACGCGACTACGCCGCCGCCGAGCGTTTCTGGTCGCCCGACTATATCCAGCACAGCGCACATATCGCGCCGGGGCGCGACGGTCTGTTCGACCTGATCAAAAGCCTGCCCCCGACCTTGCGATACGAGCCCGGCGTGATCGTCGCGAATGGCGATTACGTGATCGTTCATGGGCGCTTTTCAGGCAATGGACGCCCTGCCGCATGGATCGCAGCAGACATCCTGCGCATCGAGGACGGCGTGTTCGTCGAGCATTGGGACGTGCTGCAGGACGAGTCAACCGAAGCCGAATCGAAAAGCGGCCTGCCCATGTTCGGGACCCGCTTCCCGCGCTAACGCCAGCCGACATTTCCATCTGAGCCAATCATGAAACTCACGGGTAACACAGTCTTTATCACCGGCGGCGGCTCGGGCATCGGCCGCGGTCTCGCCGAAGCGCTCCACAAGCTCGGCAATCAGGTGATCATTTCCGGCCGACGCGCGGAGCGTTTGCAAGAAACCATCGATGCGAACCCCGGCATGCGCGCGGTTGCACTCGACATCACCGATCCGGCGGACATCAAGGCAGTCGCCGCCAGGCTGATTGCCGATCATCCGCAGTTGAACGTGCTGATCAACAACGCCGGCATCATGTTTCCCGATGGCGCTGACGGTCCGATCGACGACGAACTACTGAGCGCGACCGTCGACACGAACCTGCTTGGGCCGATCCGCATGACATCGGCGCTGATCGAGCACCTGAAGACTCGGGACGGTGCCGTCGTGGCAAATGTCACATCGGTACTTGGCTTTGTGCCTATGGCAATCGCGGCGGTGTACAGCGCGACCAAGGCGGCATTGCATTCGTACACGCTCTCACAACGCTATCTGCTTCGCGACAGCAAGGTCTCGCTCATCGAGATCGCGCCGCCCTGGGTTCGTACCGAGTTGATGAACAGCAGCGAGGAAGCGCGCGCGATGCCGCTAGATGCGTTCATCGCGGGCGCGATCGAACAACTGGGCATGGTGGCCATCGAGATACTCGTGGGTCCAGCCGTGGACATGCGCGCCAATCCGGGACCTGACGAGCACGCATGGGTCAACCAGTTCAACGACATGATGGCTGCCGGTTAAGCAACGCGAACCTGATCCGGTCAAGCGTGTCATGGGATGGTCGTCGGCGGGGCGTGAATCACAACCCGGCCGACGAAAGGGGACGATTACGAATTGAAGAATCAATTGA
Organism: Paraburkholderia fungorum; assembly: GCF_046027215.1. Lineage (GTDB taxonomy): Bacteria > Pseudomonadota > Gammaproteobacteria > Burkholderiales > Burkholderiaceae > Paraburkholderia > Paraburkholderia fungorum_D. The sequence continues at coordinate 1,788,068 of NZ_JAQQEN010000002.1, forward strand.
GATCAACGGCGTTTCATCTTGATCACGCGCGAGATCTGACCAGGCGTAAAGCCGGTGTCCTCCACATACTTTGCGTAGTCAACCGGAGCGGTAAGCGATTCGTCAGTGACGTACTCGCCTACGTACCGGAAGCGGTCGGTTGCCGTTCGGATAAAAACAGGAATCGGATTGCTCTGTCGCGCAAGCGTTCGACCAGCCGCACGTGCAGCGGCGCTGCCATCGCAGACAATGATATCCGGGGCAAAGGGATTAAGATCTTGCCGCAATCGCGCGGCGACGACCTTTCCACCTTTCACCGGGAGGAACGCCTGTTTGCATCCGCCCGTCACCCTGTGAATCTCTTCCCGAGAATATTCTTTTCCAGTTTCAAACATGATTTTGCTCCCAAGAATGACGCCTGTTGTAAAGCAGCGGCGTCAAGCGGAGCGATCATATCGACCTTCATCTAAATCCATTGTAAAAAGCGCGAGCTTGTTGATAAACGCGGCATGCGAATTGAGAGGAACAGCCGGTTGATCCGTCACGCAGTGCTCTTTATAAAACGTATAGTTTGCATAACGATCTATATCGGGTGAGCTGGGCGACGACACCAGCTCACCCGAAGATCTGCCAGCGAAGGCGTTAGCCGAACAGCTTTGCCGCCGTCTTCGCCACCAGTTCGCCCTGGTGGCGTGCGCCGGTCAGATCGATCTCGCTTGGCTGGCGCGACCCGTCGGTGGAAGCGATGGTGGTTGCGCCATAAGGCGCGCCGCCGACGATCTCGCTCATGTTCATCTGCCCCTGATGGCTATAAGGCAGGCCGACGATAATCATACCGAGATGCATCAGGTTCGTGATGATCGAAAAAAGTGTGGTTTCCTGTCCGCCATGCTGAGTGCCAGTCGATGCGAACGCGCCACCCACTTTGCCGTTCAGTGCACCACGCATCCACAAGCCCCCGGTCTGATCGAGGAAGGCTGCCATCTGCGACGACATGCGACCATAACGGGTGCCGGTACCTACAACTATCGCATCGTAATTCTCGAGGTCGGCGACCGTTGCGACCGGCGCTGCCTGGTCGAGCTTGAAATGCCCATTTTTGGCGACCTCTTCAGGCACAGTTTCCGGCACGCGCTTGACGTCGACCTGCGCACCCGCGCTGCGGGCGCCCTCCGCGATAGCCTCGGCCATCTGCTCGATATGTCCGTACGACGAATAGTAGAGAACAAGAACCTTTGCCATCGCAATCTCCTTAGTGTGATGAAGCGGGCCATCAAGGCGCCGCACGGGTGCAACAGGTGTCCTGCCAGGACGACCCCGGGTCGTCCGGTGCGTCGTTATTGTGAGGTACCCGCGGCGGGCAACTCGCGACGGTTGTCAGAGCTGAATGCGCCTGCTCCATAAGCCACGACCTGGATCAATCCGCCGGCCATCGGGAAACAGCTTGGCCGGCCGGACAATGGGAGTGGGCACTTCGGGTAGATCGGGGCTGGGTGTCATGACAATTTCCTTCTGGAAATGACATGCCTGAAGGTTACACGCTGGCCAATCCCAGGGGAAGCCTATATGTTTCGATGGAACCCTTCGTCTCGCGTTATGGATCCCCGGCGACGAACGTCTGCGCACGACTCGTATTGCAATACCATCGCTACAGGTGCGACCGCCGTCCAATGATTAAAAATAACGACACAATCTATAAACACCATCACCAACGCGTTGCTTTCGATGCAAACTCCGATGCCGGACTAGCCAACGGAGCGGGTCTTTGCCCGCATCTTGCCCGGCCCATCTCAACCGAAGTCGGTCGTGGCAATTTGAAACCGGGTTGGTCGACGGTACTCCGACGCCTGGCGCGAGTCTCCATGGCGCATTCGCGTCTTCGACCACGAAGGGAAAGAAGTGCGGAATTTTGTCTTCGCGATCAGACTAAAGTTAATCCTGCCATTCGGCGCCTGGGCGACACTGATGTTGGCGCTCGGACTAGCGTGCACAGTTGAGCTATGGCGCCTCGATGCGAATATCGCTTCGCACGATCGCCTGCCTATGACAATTCTTGCCGTGGTGGCGTCTTTGGGATGCGCCTTCGCGATCTACTGCGGCCTCCATCTGCACCGTGTCGTCTGCGGGGGATTGAACCGTATGGGGATGAGATTCGAGGAAATTGCGACTACCCTCGATCTGTCAAAGCGGACTGCAAGTCCGAGCATGGACGAATTCGGTCGGGGGGGCGTGTCATTCGACAAACTGATGCGTCGCGTAGCTGAGACGGTATCCGCCGTGCGTTTAGCGACTGATTCAGTGTCCACATCTACACGTGAACTCGCTGCGGGAAACCTTGAACTTTTCCCTGCGCTTCCATTACCGGCAAGACTGCCGCGATCCCGTGCAAAACGCTGCGAATGTTAACGTCGATCATCTGATTCCACTCGTCGACCTTCAGCGACGAAAGCGGGGACAGCGGCATGACAGCCGCCAGCTTCGACCAGGCTGTGTCTGCTGCGAAGCTTCGATTCGAATCCGCTCACGGTCATTCAAGCAATCATCCAGCCTGAGCTTTCGAACGAATTAACTTTAGTCGGCAAGATGAACCGAATACAAATCTACTAACCATTCGATAAAAATGTCGACCCGCTTTGGCCTGCTGTCCGCGCACATACTGCCTCTGTTGCAACGACCCGGATGGTGCGCTCGGGCCGCATAGCCTGCTCAATGTGATTACCTACTGCAGCAGCGATTACACAGCGTAATCGTACACTCCCCGCCCGGTTTTGCGGCCTAGCCGTCCTGCCGCAACCAGTTCGCGCAGTAATGAACACGCGCGATATTTTGGGTCACCGAAGTCTCGTACAAAAACTTCCATCACGGACAGGCATACATCGAGCCCGATAAGATCGGCAAGCGCGAGCGGCCCGATCGGATGGTTCGCACCAAGCTTCATGCCTTCATCGATTTCGTGGGCGGTCGCGACACCCTCGTTCAACACAAAGAACGCCTCGTTGATCATCGGAATCAGGATGCGATTCACGACGAAGCCCGGCGAGTTCCGCACACCAATCGGTGATTTGTCGATACGTTCGGTGAGCGTCCGGACAGCCGCCGCTGTTTCATCGCTCGTCTGCAGACCCCGAATGATCTCGACGAGCGGCATCATCGGTACAGGGTTGAAAAAATGCATGCCGACAACGCGCGACGGATCAGCGAGTTGCGCGGCGAGCGCGGTGATCGAAATCGACGACGTATTCGTCGCGATGATCGCGTCCGGCCGCGCGGCCGCCTCAATCTGTTTGAGAATGCGTCCCTTCAGTTCGACGTTCTCGGTCGCCGCTTCGATAACGACATCGACCGAAGCAAGCTGAGCGTAGTCGACCGACGTCACAATGCGCTCAAGTGCCGCCTTTTGCGTTGCCGCGTCGAGTTTGCCTTTGGCCACGAGCCGCTCCAGGCTGGATGCCAGCGCCGCGCGTCCCTTGCTGAGGGCAGCGTCGCTCACGTCGATCATCACGACGTCAAACCCGGCTACGGCCGCGGTTTGTGCGATTCCGCTGCCCATCGTACCGGCGCCTACTACGCCAATCGATTTAATATTCATGAGTGCCCCTGGTTTAGATCCTTGCTCGTCGCTCACTGAAGGTTTTCGAAGATCGCCGCGATCCCCTGTCCACCGCCAATGCACATCGTGACGAGCGCGTACCGGCCGCCGATCCGTTTGAGCTCGTAAAGCGCCTTGACGGTGATCAGCGCACCTGTGGCGCCGACGGGATGGCCGAGCGAAATGCCCGAACCGTTCGGATTGACCTTGCTCGGGTCCAGCCCGAGTTCCTTCGTCACCGCACACGCTTGCGCAGCGAACGCTTCGTTTGCCTCGATCACATCGAGCTGATCGACGCGGAGACCGGCTCGCTCAAGCGCCTTGCGTGTCGCCGGCACCGGACCAATCCCCATGAAGGCCGGATCGACCCCCGCATGCGCATACGACACGAGCCGCGCGAGGGGCTTCGCGCCGCGCCGCTCGGCAACGCTGCGCTCCATCATGAGCACGGCTGCCGCTGCGTCGTTGATACCCGACGCGTTGCCGGCTGTCACCGTGCCGTTTTCCTTGACGAATACCGGCTTGAGCTTCGAGAAATCGTCAGCGCCTGCGTCGTGGCGCACATGCTCATCGGTGTCGAAGAACGCTTCGCCTTTCTTCGTGCGCAGCTTGACCGGCAGAATTTGATCGCGGAATCGACCCTCAGCGATGGCATGCGCCGCGCGTCGATGCGATTCGAGCGCGAGTGCGTCCTGCTCATCACGCGAAATGCCGTACTCGCGCGCAACGTTCTCGGCCGTCACACCCATATGAATCGTCTGAAACGGGTCGTGCAACGCGCCGAGCATCATGTCGACGAGCTTCCCGTCGCCCATGCGTTGCCCGAACCGTGCGCCCGGCAAGGCGTACAACGCACGACTCATGACCTCGGCCCCGCCGCCGATCGCGACATCCGCATCGCCCAGCAGAATCGTTTGCGCGGCCGAAACGACAGCCTGCAGGCCCGAGCCGCATAGGCGGTTCACAGTCAGCGCTGGCACATGCTGCGCCACGCCGCCGTTGATCGCCGCGACGCGCGCGAGGTACATGTCCTTCGGCTCTGTATGAACCACGTTGCCAAACACGACGTGCCCCACTTCATCGCCTCTGACATTCCCGCGCGCCAGTACTTCTTGCACGGTCATCGCGCCCAGTTCGGTCGGAGAGAAATCCTTGAGACCGCCGCCAAAATCACCGATCGCAGTCCGCACCCCGCTCACCACCACAACTTCACGCTTTGTTTCGCTCATTGATCTGCTCCAGTTCGTTATGCGCCGATTACATATTCGGATAGTTGGGTCCGCCGCCGCCTTCCGGCGTCACCCATACGATGTTCTGCGTCGGGTCCTTGATGTCGCAGGTCTTGCAATGCACGCAGTTCTGCGCGTTGATCTGCAAGCGGTCTTTATCTGCATCGTCCTTCACGTATTCATACACGCCCGCCGGACAGAAGCGCGCTTCCGGTCCTGCATAGGTGTGCAAATTGACGGCGACGGGCACGCTCGCATCCTTGAGCGTCAAGTGCGCGGGCTGATTCTCTTCATGGTTGGTATTCGATATGAAGACGGAAGACAGCCGGTCGAAGGTCAGCTTGCCGTCAGGCTTCGGATAGATGATCGGCGCACACTGAGCGGCGGGCTTGAGTGTCTCGTGATCCGCATGGCGGTGATGCAGCGTCCACGGCACTTTTCCGCCCAACAGCTTCTGTTCGATGCCAACCATCAGCGTGCCGAGGTATAGGCCCTTGCCCATCCATTGCTTGAAATTGCGTGCCTTATGCAGCTCGCCGTGCAGCCAGGAATGTCTGAACGATTCCGGATAAGCCGCGAGTTCGTCTGACTGCCGCCCGGCCTGCAACGCGTCGAATGCGGCATTGGCGGCGAGCATGCCGGTCTTGATCGCCGCGTGCGAGCCCTTGATGCGCGACGCGTTGAGAAAGCCCGCGTCGTCGCCGACGAGTGCGCCGCCTGGAAAAACCAGCTTCGGCAACGACATCAGACCGCCTGCGGCAATTGCCCGCGCGCCGTATGACACCCGCTTGCCGCCCTCGAGGAAGGGGCGAATCGCCGGATGCGTCTTGTAGCGCTGAAATTCCTCAAAAGGAGAAAGATAGGGATTCGAATATCCCAGGCCGACGACAAAGCCGACCATCACCTGGTTGTTGTCCATGTGATAGAGAAACGAGCCGCCGTAGGTGTCGGTCCCAAGCGGCCAGCCCGCCGTGTGGATCACGAGACCAGGCTTGTGCTGCGCGGGATCGATCTCCCAGAGCTCCTTGATGCCGAGGCCGTAGACCTGCGGATCGACGCCTTCGCGCAGGCCGAAGCGTTCCGACAGTTGCCGCCCGAGGTGCCCGCGTGCCCCTTCGCAGAAGAGCGTGTACTTCGCGTGGAGTTCCATGCCGAGCTGAAAGGCTTCGGTGGGCTGGCCGTCACGGCCCACGCCCATGTTGCCGGTCGCCACGCCCTTGACCGAGCCGTCATCGTGATACAACACTTCGGCGGCGGGAAAGCCCGCGAAGATCTCGACGCCCAGTGCTTCGGCCTGCTGGCCCAGCCAGCGCGTCAGGTTCGCGAGGCTGATCACGTAGTTGCCGTGGTTCCTGAAGTTATCCGGCAGCGCCCAGTTCGGGACGGTGCGCGCGCCTGACTCCGACAGAAACAGAAAGCGGTCTTCGGTCACGGCGACATCGAGCGGCGCGCCCAGGGCTTTCCAGTCGGGCAGGAGTTCATCGAGCGCGCGCGGGTCCATGACGGCGCCCGACAGGATATGCGCGCCGATCTCTGAGCCTTTCTCCAGCAGGCAAACGCCAAGCTCGACGCCTTGCTCGGCCGCACGCTGTTTCAGGCGGATTGCAGCGGCCAGTCCAGCGGGTCCCCCGCCGACGATCACCACATCGTATTCCATCGATTCCCGCGGACCGTATTGCTGAGTCAAGCTCGCTGCCGCCTCTGCGCGGGCAGTTTCCAACGTCATACCTCCTCCTTCTTTCAGTCTCAGGACACGCGTGCGCGTCAGAATTGCGCTTCGTTTAATGCAACAGCGGATCGTCGCCGCGCGCGAACACGCTGGCCGTCTCAAGCCCGCGGGCTTGCGCCAGTACGTAATCGGAGAAGCCGTGCGCGGTCGCGATCTTCGCCTCGTAGAATGGCGGGCTTTCGGCCCTTGTCCACGAGCGCCTGCTGTTCAACGCCCTGCGGCTGAAAATGTTGATCTGTTGCAGGGGATGGTATCAATGGTCCCGGATATTCCCGTTATCGAAATCTGCCCTTTCACTGACATAATCTGCCAATTGGCCGAAAGGGGTCGGCTACGGTCCTCTGCGTGACGCCCGGTTTTGGAGTTCATGCGTACGGCGGCGTCCGGCAAAGGTCGGCCATGAGCAGGTATCGGCATCGCATCAGCAAATTGACTGCTTTCGACGCAAGAGCAGTCAGTGCGCCGGAGCAACGGGAATGCGCATGCAACGGCAAGGTGAGACTCGACGAATGCCCCTCGACCGCGTGGCTCGTAGATTCTATTTATAACGACGTTGTACGCCTACGGCGCAGTTGCGTGCGCGACCCTTCCGTACGCGGTAGACCGAGCCTTTCGCGAAGTCGCGGTGCGACGAAATCGATAAATGCGCGCAGCTTCAGCGGAATCTGTCCCTGCGCCGCGTACATCAACGTGACGGGCTTTGGATCAGGTTCAAACGCTTCGAGAAGCGTGACGAGGCGGCCGGATTTTACGTGCTCGTCTATCTGGTACGACACAACGCGTGCAATACCCGCCGCCTCGACAGCGGCAACCAGCGCCCCCTCCACCGTGCTCACGACAATCCGGGAAGGTACCTCGATCTTGCGCGACTCGCCGTTTGTCATAAATTCCCAACTGCTGCCGCCGGCGTACGCTTCGTATGTCACGCAGTCGTGTGCGAGGAGATCTTCAGGCTTACGCGGCTTTCCGCGCCGTTTTAGATAGTCTGGACTGGCACACAATACCTCGCGATGCACTCCGACGCGCGTTCCGATCAAGCTGCTACTGGGTTGTTCGCCTATCCGCATTACAAGATCAATGCGTTCTTCGAGCAGATTTACGAGCCGGTCCGTCAGCTGCACCCGCATGCGAATTTGTGGAAACGCACGTAGAAACTCGACGATCACCGGCATGATGTGGATGCGGCCCATGATCGGCGGCACGCTGACAACGAGCTCTCCCTGCGGGGCGTGATATTCGCCGGAGGTCGTACGCTCGATTTCCGCGATCTCCTCCATCACTCTTCGGCACGACACTACGTAGCCATGCCCGGCTTTGGTCAGCGTCAATCGTCGAGTGCCACGCACCACCAATTGAACGGTGAGGTGCGCTTCCAGCTCTGATATTCGTCGGCTGATCGTTGCCAGAGGAATACCGAGTCTACGACTCGCGGCGGAGAGACTCCCGTGATCTATCGCCGCCAACAAAATGCCCATCGCCTCGAGCCGGTCCATGGCCTTCCACCAATGAAAGGGTAGTTCCCAATTCTACCGGCTACTCAAAGGGTCAGGGAACGCCTAAATTCTGTGTCGTAGCTGCAGGGCACTTGTCGGTTGCTTCTGCATCCGACGGGTCGATCCGCGCGACCGACGCTGAGCGTTGGCTGCGCACCTCTTGCAGCGCGATGGCCTATGCGCAGAACCCCCAGCGACGAACGTCAGGGCGTCAGATTGCTGACGCATGCAGAAGCCCTCACGCAACCGCATTTCTCCAATTGGGCAATCGCACATGGTCATCAATGCTTTCTCCTTTATGTCGATTGTATCGGCGCTGCGCGCGTGGCGATCGAAGCGACACTGGCTGTTCTCGGTCAAGGTCTTTGGCGCCGCCATGTCTGCGCTATATATCGCGTTGGCGCTTGGCCTGGATCACCCGTATTGGGCAATGGCGACGGTCTATCTTGTTTCGAACCCCCTCGACGGCGCCACACGCTCGAAGAGCGCCTATCGAGTCGCAGGCACGGTGTTAGGCGCAGTTGCGGCCGTCGTATTGGTACCACCGCTGGTTAATGAACCATTAGCCCTAATGGCTGCCATCTCGTTCTGGACGGCGACGCTGCTCTATCTCTCCTACATGCAGCGTGGCCCGCGAAGCTATGTGTTCCTCCTGGCCGCCTTCACGCTGCCAATCGTGGCATTGCCGACGGTGACTGACCCGACTGCCGTGTTTGACATTGCGTTGGTGCGTGTGGAGGAAACGGTCATCGGCATCGTTTGCGCGAGTTTGGTCGCCAGCCTGGTTTTCCCAGCCCGTGTGGCGTCGGTATTGTGTGCACAGTCGCAAACGTGGCTCGACGACTCAGCGATGTGGATTGATGACATGGTGTCCGGCGTTGCGCAAAACGTCACGCGTCACAGCAGTCGCCAGAAGCTGACGGCCGATCTCGGTGCAATTGAGCAACTCATCAATCACCTCTCGTACGAGGCGGGCAATCTGACTACGGTCGCCAGCGCGCGGGCGCTTCATAGCCGGATGACCATGCTACTTCCCGTGCTGTCCGCACTGGCGCAAGCCGTGAGCGCGCTGCGCGCAACGCGTGACGGGATGCCACGGGCACTCGCGATGAGAATCGCGGCGCTCGATACGCGCGTGACGGTAGAGGCACGCGTAGCGCAACACGATTCCAGCGTTCCTTCCTGCGTTGACACGAGCGGCCATTCAGGCGCGGACCGTTGGTACGCCGACCTGGTCACGACGGCAGAGCGCCACCTCGACACGCTCGCTGATCTTTGGCATGACTGCCAGACCCTGCAACAACGCATCGGCAACGACAAGGTCAAGGGCACGACGCCGAGCTTGCGCTATCGCGTCGAATCGACCACGCGCATCTATCACCACGATCACATGCTGCTGCTGTTTCAAGCGGCCTCAGCGGGACTGGCCATATTTTGCGTAGGCGGATTCTGGATTCTCTCGGGTTGGGAGAACGGCGCAGGCGCGGTCGGCATCGCGGCATCGACGATCAGCCTCCTCTCCGCTGTCGATCAGCCCCGCAGGGTGGCACTGCGCTTTGTGGGCTGGAGTGCATTCTGCCTGCTGGTGGTGTGGTTCTACCTGTTTACGGTATTGCCTTGGGCCCATGATTTCGAAATGCTTGTGGCATTGCTCGCGATTCCGTTCGTCGTCGTCGGCGCCTTGATTGCGCGCCCGGGTTTCAACCTGTATGCCGTGCTGTTGTCGGTGAATGCGGTCTCGTTTGCAAACGCGCAAACACTCTTCGACGTGCATTTCGATGATCTCTTCAACACGAGTCTGGCGATTTTCGCGGGAATGTCATTCGCGCCGCTTTGGTTCGTCATGACGCGTCCATTCGGGCAGCACATTGCAGCGAACCGTTTGATTCGAGCGAACTGGCGGGATATTGCGCACGGCGTCGATCAGGGCGGATGGGTTGCGTCTGCGCTGCTGCGTGCTCGCATGTTCGACCGATTGGCGCGGCTCGTCCCCATGCTATCCAACGGGCAAGAAGCGCCTTCCTACGACGGTTTCGTTGGGGTCCAAGTGGGCTTCGACACGCTGGCATTGCAACGCGATGCGGCAGACATGGCGCCGCCGACACGGCGCGCCGTGCAACGCGTGCTATCCGCCCTCGCCATTTACTCAAGGCGTCGAAAGAGTCGAGGGAGTCCGACCGAGGCGCCCCGCGCGCTGGCCGCACGCATCGATGCGGCGTGCCATTCCCTCGCCGTGGCAGCGACACCTGGCGCGCGCGAGGCTGTGGCTGCGCTCGTGGGACTACGCCTGACGCTATTCCCGAATACTCGGCCTGGAGACACAGCGCAGGCTTGCGATGCCAGGTGAAATCGACATCTATGGTGTGTTCGTACCGACGCTGTTGGTACTGATGCTAGCGGCGTTCGGCTTGACCTCGATTCTGCGGGGACTGTTGGTGCGGTGCGGCCTTTACCTACGCGTCTGGCACCGCTCCTTGTTCAACGCTTCCCTCTACATCATCGTGCTCGGCAGCTTGCTGGCGCTTGCACAGAGAATCTCACTATGAAACGCATTGTTTTTCATCTCAGCCCGGTCTTGCTCACGCTGGTGGCCCTGGGCATCGCTGCATTCGTCGGTCTGCATATGTGGCGCTACTACACGACCGCACCGTGGACCCGTGATGGCCATGTACGGGCCGATATTGCCGAGGTCGCCCCCGACGTATCGGGCTTAGTAAGCGAGGTATATGTCAAGGACAACGCGCCGGTGCAACGCGGACAGGTGCTTTTCGCTATCGATCCGCAACGATTCAATCTTGCGCTGCGCCAGGCCGAGGCGACTGCCGCTGACCGACGTGCCGCATTGGCCGAGGCCCGCCGCGAGGCCGTGCGCAATCGTTCGCTGGTCGACGTGGTCGCGCGCGAGACGGTCGAGGCTACGCAGACGCGTGTCGAACAGGACGAGGCCGCGCTCGCGCAGGCCGAGGCCGCCGTCGACGTTGCACGCCTCAATCTCGAACGCTCGCGCGTCGTCAGTCCCGTGAACGGCTTCGTCAGCGACCGCATGCCTCGCCTCGGCGATTACGCCAACGCCGGCAAGGCGGTGCTGTCGGTGGTGGACAGCGATTCGCTGTACGTCGAGGGGTACTTCGAGGAAACCAAGCTGCCGTGCTTGCGTGTCGGCGACCCGGTCGATGTGCGCATCATGGGTGAACACATGGAGTTGCACGGTCACGTCGAGAGCATTGCCGCGGGCATCGAGGACCGCAATCGGAGCGCTGGATCGAACTTACTGCCGAATGTGAACCCGACTTTTAACTGGGTCCGTCTTGCGCAACGTGTACCGGTTCGTGTGATGCTCGACAACGTGCCTGCCGGCGTGCTGCTGGTGTCGGGGCGCACGGCCACAGTCAGTGTGCGCGGCACGCGTGCGTCAGCCGAGACAAGCAACAGCGAGGCACGGTTATGAGAATCCACTTCTGGTTCGCTCGTGCCGCCGGCTTGGCGATGCTCGCGTCGTTGGTCGGCTGCGTGAGCGTCGGCCCCGACTATCATGTGCCGGCCAATGCAGTTGTCCGATCGCCGTCTGCCAATGGCACTCTGCATGGCGCCGACGATCCGGCGATCTCACTCGCTCCCCTGCCGGATGACTGGTGGCGGCTCTACGACGATCCGAAGCTAAATGAATTGGTGCAACAGGCTTTGCATGCCAACACGGATCTGCGTGTCGCCGCCGCCAACCTGCGGCGTTCTTTTGCGAACCTCCAGGAGGTTAAGGCGGAGCATCTAGTGCAGGGCGATGTTTCGGCTCAAACGGGTCACCAGCAATTCTCCGGCGAGGCTTACCTGAGCGATGAGAAAGTCCCAGTGTTGAGTGTTGGAAGCTACGGCATCTCGGCGTCCTATCTCATCGATATTTTCGGCAAGCTCGAACGCGCGGACGAGGCGGCGCTCGCTGCGGCGCAGGCCAGCCAGGCCGCGCTCGACTCGGCCCGCGTGATGGTGGTGTCGCAGACCGTCCTTGCCTATGTGCAGGGTTGCGCAGCCACGCATGAGCTTGAAGTGGCCGAGCACCAACTCGCGCTACAGGAGAGCGCCGTGGCGTTGACGCGCAAACTGGTGGACGCCGGCCGCAACCAGCCGGCAGAGTTGCCGCAAGCCCTCTCGCAAGCGGAAACCTTGCGCGCGGGCCTGCCACAATTTCGTGCCGAACAGGCCGCCGCCGCATATCGGCTTTCCGTCATGTTGGGACAGCCGCCGGGCGCTTCGTCGTTACCGCAGGCCGAGTGTCGCGAGGAGCCCAGGCTGACGCAGCCGCTTCCAGTGGGCGACGGGGCCGCCCTTCTCAAACGGCGCCCGGATATTCGGCAGGCCGAGCGCGATTTAGGGTCGGCTACCGCGAAGATCGGCGTGGCAACGGCGGATCTCTATCCATCGATTCGCCTCGGCGCCACCGGCGGTGTCACGGGTACGTTGGCCGATCTGGGCATGGGTAGCACACGCCAATGGAGTTTTGCGTCGGTGGTGACGTGGAACTTTCCGACTAATGGCGCCCGAGCTCGCATCCATGGCGCGGAGGCCGGCAGCGATGCGGCGCTCGCCCGATTCGATGGCGTCGTGCTGAAGTCTCTGGAGGAGACTCAGACCGCGCTGGCACGCTATACCAACGAGCTCGGCCGCAATCGCTCGCTGCGCGATGCGCGCGACCAGGCTCAGGTTGCCGCTCGTGAACAGCGCAGGCTTTACCAAGGGGGACGCGTGCCCTATCTGATGAGTCTCGACGCTGACCGCACGCTCGCCAATGCGGAAGCGGCGCTCGCCAACTCGGACGCGCAAGTGGCGTTCGATCAGGTGAGCGTATTTCAGTCGCTGGGTGGTGGATGGCAGTCCAGCGACCCATCAACGCACGACGCACAGGCTGAAAGTGTGCTTCGACAAACTTCGGCAGAGGCGCTTCCGACAACGCCTGGAGGTGTGCCACAGCATCGCGAATGACCGCTTTCAGCCGTCACCTGCTTCGAAATGAACTCGGCCTGCACCTTTGCCAGCAACGACCGCCCTTCCGCGAGAGTCAGGCCCAGTTCGACAAGCCAGCAGTCAGGGCGCTCAATCACAGCTAGAACTCCGTCACGTTCCTCGAACGTATCATTGTCTCCGTCGGCCAACCTTGATTCGATGATCAACCGCATGGCTTGCTTCCACCGTTGCGAGGTGCGCTCTACGCCCAACGCTCCTCAAATCATATCCTTCAGGTGCCTCACGATAGCCGCTGTCACGGCCATCTTGCCGTGCTCCGCGCGCTCCAGCATGCCCACGATTCGCCTCGCATCTGTCTGGGGCAACGGCATCACCCGCAACGCGTCATCGCGCGTCCACGACGAGCGCCGCAGCAGCGGCACCACCGCGACGCCGATCCCCTGGCGCACCAGTTCCGCAATGCCTTCCAGCGAGTTGAGCTCCAGAAATTCGTTCACCTTCAGGCGCTGCTTGCGTATTGCGCGATCGATGACCACGCCGGTTCGCTGCGTCCGGTCAAATCGCAGGAATCGCTGCGACTTGAGCAACTCGGACACCGATCCTGGAGCCATGGTCGCATTGGCGAGCAGCACGAGCGGTTCCGAATAGATGGGTGTCCATTGCACGCTGGCTGGCCGGCGCCCAACCGTGTCGATGATTACGGCCGCATCGATCTCGGCCGAGTCGACGCGCGCGGCAAGGTCAACGGATTTTGCCGCCATGATCTTCAGATCGAGATTCGGCCGCGAGATCTTCAGATGCGCTGCGGCCTCGGCAAGCGCGCCCACGACCGATTCGACGGCCCCGATGGAGACCGGCCCGACGTCTTCTTCGAGGCCGCCCGCCGTCATCCGCATGGCGTCATACAGCGATAGCAACTGCTGCGCATGCGGCAACAGGCTTTTGCCCATCGCATTCAGCATCACCTTGCGCCCACAGCGATCGAACAGTTCGTGTTTGAACTCCGTTTCGAGTGCGCGCATCTGCATGCTGACCGCCGATTGCGTGAGCGCCATCTGCTCGGCGGCAACCGCAAACGAACCGTAGCGTGCCACGGCCGCGAAGGTACGGAGAAAGCGTAACGTGCTCAAGTCAACCTCGACGACACCGGAAACGAATGCGTCCGCAACTGATCGGACACGATTGATACATCAAAAATTTTGAAGCGAATAACAAGAAATTTTAGCTTTCTTTGATGATAACGGCTATGGACAATGAGCAGTCGAAAGACGAATCGGTATCAGGCACACGGCATGGCAGTGACCCTTTTGCGTTTCGGTGCTGACGGGGCCGCTTGATTCACCCAGAAAACAGACTATTGGCCGTGCTCAAGGAGACATAAATGGATGTACCCGTTCAACGAGGCGAATCTGATGCGATGTCTCTCGCTCCCACAGGCACGAGGCCGTTCGACGCGCGCGTGATTGTCGTTGCAACTATCGGCAATGCGCTCGAGTGGTTTGACTTCACCGTCTTCTCGTTCTTTGCCGCGATCATCGCGAAACAGTTTTTCCCGAGCGACAACGCCACCGCCTCGCTGTTGGCGGCCTGGACGACCTTCGGTGTGGGCTTCCTCACGAGGCCGCTCGGCGGCATCATTCTCGGCAACTATGCCGATCGTCACGGGCGTAAATCCGCACTGGTGATGACGATTTCGTTGATGGCGGCCGGCGTGGGGATCATTGCATTTTCGCCGACCTATGCGCAGATAGGCATCTTTGCGCCAATCCTCATGCTGATCGGCCGCTTTCTGCAAGGCTTTTCCGCTGGCGGCGAAGTGGGAAGTGCAACAGCGTTTCTCGTCGAACATGCACCGGTGGAACGGCGCGGCGTCTACGGCAGCTTTCAGATGATCAGTCAGGCGTGCAGCATGCTGCTTGGCGCACTGACCGGCGTGGCCCTGACCCAGTTTCTGAGTCCGGAGCAACTCGACCAGTTCGGCTGGCGCATTCCATTCATGCTCGGATTGCTGATCGTGCCGGTGGGGCTCTATGTGCGTTCGAAGCTTGATGAATCGCCAGTTTTCAGGCATCAGACGAAACGGTTTCCGACGGCAAAATCGCCGTTCCTCGAATCAGTCGTGATTCACTGGCGAGCGATTCTCGCCGGGTTTGGTCTGACGGTGTACGGCACGATCGGCACCTACATCTTCTATTACTTCATGCCGAGCTACGCGACAAAGACGCTGGGCATCCCGTTCTCCAGCAGCGTCATTGCTTCGTGCTGCGCGGCCATTGCTTATATCGCCTCGACGTTCGCTTCGGGGCATATCTCGGACGCTGTCGGCCGCAAAAAACCAATGATGGTCTCTACCGTTCTGAGCCTGCTGGTCTCATATCCGCTGTTCGTGCTGCTGACAGGCCATCCGACACTGCCTGTGCTGATTCTTGTCCAGTGCTGCCTGATGGCATCGCTCGGTCTCTTTCAGGGGTCGTACTGTGCATTCGTGTGCGAACTGTTTCCGGCGCATGTGCGCTCGACGGGCATGGCCATTGGCTACAACTTTGCCGTAATGATATTCGGCGGTTTCGCAGGCGCGATTGCGACGCTGCTCATCAAGGTGACCGAAGACAAACTCGCGGTCGTCTATTACGGGCTGTTCGGCTGCGTCGTCGGATTTGTCACGATTGCACTGCTGAAGGACCGCTCGAAGCAACCCCTGATTTAGCCGGTCAAACGAATCCCTTCTCAAGAAAGCAGGAACACTTATGAAAATCATTCCCGAGATTACTCAGGCTCAAACCGAGATCCAGGCCATTCGTCGCGACATTCACGCGCACCCGGAACTCTGCTACGAAGAGAACCGTACCGCGGACGTCGTCGCTCAGAAGCTCGCGTCCTGGGGAATCGAAGTCACGCGCGGACTCGGCAGGACAGGCGTGGTCGGCGTGCTGCGCAACGGTTCCAGCCGCAAGGCGATCGGCTTGCGTGCCGATATGGACGCACTTCCGATCCAGGAGCTCAACACGTTCGCGCATGCGTCCCAGCACACCGGCAAGATGCACGCGTGCGGCCACGACGGCCATACCGCCATGCTGCTCGGCGCGGCGCAATATCTTTCCCAACACCGGAATTTCGATGGCGCCGTCGTGTTCATCTTTCAGCCCGCCGAGGAAGGCGGCGGGGGCGCAAAGGCCATGATTGAAGACGGACTCTTCGACCGCTTTCCGGTCGATGCTGTGTTCGCGCTTCACAATTGGCCAGGGATGGCGGCCGGCGAATTCGGCGCGCGGGTTGGCGCGACCCAGGCCTCGAGCAACGAATTCCGCATCCAGGTGAAGGGTGTCGGCGCGCACGCAGCCATTCCGCACAACGGCATCGATCCGGTATTCACCGCGATGCAGATCGGCACGGGCCTGCAAAGCATCATGACGCGCAACAAGCGTCCGATCGACGCAGCGGTCCTGTCGATCACGCAGATCAACGCGGGCGAAGCCGTCAACGTGATTCCCGATACCGCGACGCTTGCCGGCACGGTGCGCACGTTCTCGGTGGACGTGCTGGACCTGATCGAAACCCGCATGAAGCAGCTCGCCGAAGCGACGGCGCTCGCCTATGGCTGCAGCGTCGAGTTCTCGTTCAGGCGCAATTATCCTCCGACCGTCAACACGGAGAAGGAAACGCATTTCGCATTGGGCGTGATGCAGGATATCGTGGGCAAGGATCGAGTGGAGACGAACATCGATCCGACCATGGGCGCCGAAGACTTCTCGTTCATGTTGCTCGAGAAGCCGGGCTGCTACGCGTACATCGGCAATGGTCACGGCGACCATCGCGATCACGGTCATGGTCTTGGCCCCTGCATGCTGCATAACACGAGTTATGACTTCAACGACGACGTCCTGGCGCTCGGTTCGACCTACTGGGTGCGCCTCGCCGAATCGTTCCTGACGCCCGCGTAAGTGTCAGGCCGCCCGCAGACACACGTCTCACGAGGAGAACCGATGAACGGATCACAGTATTTCCAGCGATCTTATGCGAACGCCCGGGAACGCTACAGGCAGGCCGCTGAGGCTATCCAGACACGCGTGGAAAGGCACGTGATACCGGGGCACCGGGGTCTCGAAGGCGAAGACCTGTCGACCGATATCGTGCGACTCGGCCCCGCCATGGCCCGGCGAATGCTCGTGCTGACATCCGGCACACACGGGGTCGAGGGTTTCTGCGGGTCGGCAGCGCAGATTGCGTTGTTGCATGACCGACCGCTACAGGCGTTACTCGACAAACTGAATGTCGCGATCCTGGTGGTCCACGCGATCAATCCGTACGGCTTCTCGCATTTGAGCCGCACGAACGAGGACAACGTCGATCTGAACCGCAACAGCATCGATTTCTCTCTGCCCCGGCCGGCCAATCTCGCCTATGACGATCTGCGCGCATTGCTGGTGCCGTCGAGCTGGCCGCCGTCGGACGAAAACGCGGCGGCCATTGCGGACTACATCTCACAACGCGGTGAACAGGCCTATCAGCAGGCTCTTACAGTGGGACAATATCAGCATGCCGACGGTATGTTCTTCGGGGGCCATCGTTCTGTCTGGAGCACGCGGATATTGCAGACGGTGTTCGAGCAGCATGGCACAGCATGCGACAGCATTGGCTGGATCGATTTTCATACGGGACTGGGCCCGTACGGACACGGCGAGAAAATCTGCGTGGGGCAGCTCGGTAACGGTGAACTGCAGCGCGCCCGCGACTGGTGGGGCGCCGACGTGACGAGTCCGCTGGACGGCACGTCGGTTGCGGCAAACGTAGCGGGACCTGTGCTCGACACGCTGCGCCGGACCTGCACGCATGCCGACACCACGGCGATCGCAATCGAATACGGCACGATTGCGCTCGTCGACATGTTGCACATGCTGCGTGCCGATGTCTGGCTGCGCCAGCATCCCCAGGCGGAGCAGCAGCAGATTAACGCGATCCATCAGGCTATTCGCGCAGCTTTCTACTGCGATGACGACGCATGGCGGGGGATGATTCTCGGACAGGCGCGCACGGCGATTCTGCAAGCTGTCATGGGGCTGTCGCGCGAATCGGCGAGCGGCGGGTCAACGTGATCGCGGTGTCGGGATGCGAGGCACTGATGGTGGCGTTCCATCTGATCGGAGCTGGTCAAATGGCCGCTTTCGGAAAAGGGGCAACAAGAGACGGTCGCACCATCCTATAGCGGCCGTTCGCGAGCGTTGTGCGCGCGGGGGGACGCGTCGGTCCACCCAAATATGACCCTCGCCGTTACCACACATCAAGCGTTGAATAATTCTGCACGTACAGATCTCTGCGGGGAGCGGGGAGCAATCCCCGTCGCTAGCGCAACCGGCCAGGCGTCGCCGTACTTCATTTCATGCCGGGTGGCGGGAAGAACGCGAACAATGCCAGGCGCACTATCGCTCGCCAAGTTCATGAATGAGATCAACAAAAGCGCGAAGTCCCGCTGGTAGCTGCCGCCCAGGGGGATAGTAGAGCGCCAGACCACGGTAGCTGGGCGTCCAGTCCTGCAGCACGCGCACAAGCCGTCCAGCCGCCAGGTCGTCACGCACATACCAATCGGAGAGATAGGCCAGGCCCGTACCGCCTAAGGCGGCTTCACGCATGAGGCCCGGGTCGTCGAGCGTGAGTGGCCCGCTTACCTCGATATTCATTGGTTCGCCATGACGGGAGAACTCCCAGCGCGACGGCGCACCACTGGGAAACCTGGCCCGTACACAGGGGTGCCCGGCAAGGTCGGCCGGTGAAGTCGGGATCGGGAAGCGTGAGAAGTGCTCAGGCGAACCCACCACCGCCATCCGGAGATCACCGTCGATCGGGATGCGGACCATGTTTTGCGGCACCGTCTCGCTCAGGCGAATCCCCGCGTCGAAGCCCTCGGCCACGATGTCGACCATTTGCCCCTCGGTCACGATCTCCACCTTCATATCGGGGTAGCGGCTCAGGTACACCAGCACGATGGGCGCAAACACCATGCGGACTGCGCCCAGCGAGGCGTTGATGCGGAGCGTGCCAATAGGCGAAAGGCGATGGAGGGTAGTTTCCTCCATGGCGCCGCGAATCTCCGACAAGGCCGGCCCGATTCGGGCCACGAAGTGCTCGCCAGCCTCGGTCAGCGAGACACTACGTGTGGTCCGATGAAACAGGCGAACGCCGAGTCGCGTTTCCAGTCCCGCAACAGCGTTGCTCAAGGCCGTGGTCGAGATGCCGAGTTCATTCGCTGCGCGGCGAAAGCTCTGGCAGCGGGCAACAGCAAGTGCGGCCTCTAAGCCGACTAACCCAGATTTCTGCATTATCCCGATTTTCGAATCAAAATATCAACTTTTATCTATCTTATCAGAACAATTAGGACGGCATAAGCTGCGTGCACCACCTCCGGATAGTCCGGGAAACACAGGAGCGAGCATGCAAACCATCCACGAGACCTACATCGACGGCACCTTCGTGACATCGCACGGCACCGAGACCGTTGAAATCATCAACCCGACCACCGAAAGGCCTCTCGCACGCGCGACCCTCGCCGATGCCCAGGACACGCGTCGCGCCATCGCTGCGGCAAAAAGGGCGTTGCCGGCGTTTGCGCAAACAACAGTCGGCGAGCGCCTCGCCATGCTGAAGCGGCTGCACGCTGCCGTCCTGAAATGCAGCGATGCACTGCGCGATGCGACGATTGAAGAATATGGCGCGCCTGTTTCACGGGCCACCTGGATCTCTCACTTCGCGGCGCAATCATTTCTTGACGCCGCAGTGACGCTGGAGGCCTATGACTTCACCCGCGTGATGGGTACCTCAACCGTAGTGATGGAACCTGTGGGCGTTGCTGCCCTCATCACTCCGTGGAACAGCACTGCCGGTTCGATCTGTAGCAAATTGGCGATGGCCATCGCCGCAGGTTGCACGTCCGTGATCAAGCCAAGCGAGCTGAGCCCGATACAAAACAGGATCGTGACGGAAGCAATTCATGCGGCAGGGCTGCCGGCAGGCATCGTCAATATCGTCACCGGACGCGGCGACGTCGTGGGCGCAGAATTGAGCACGCACCCGGATGTCGCCAAGATTTCCTTTACTGGCTCCACGGCGGTGGGCAAGATCATCCAGCGCGCGGCGACCGACACCATGAAGCGTGTCCACCTTGCCCTGGGCGGGAAATCCCCGTCCATCATCCTTGACGATGCGGACCTGACGAAGGCAGTTCCGCTCGCGCTCAATGCGGCGTTCATGAACAACGGGCAGGCATGCATCTCAGGGAGCCGATTGCTGGTACCTGAGCGGCGCCTGGCAGAAGCGATCACGGTGATGAAAGAGACGGTGGCGCAGATGAAGGTGGGCGACCCGGCCGATCCAACCACCGTCATTGGACCCCTGGCCAATCGCAACCAGTACGAACGCATTCAGAACTACATCAGGCTCGGTCTCGCCGAGGGCGCTACGCTTATCACGGGTGGCGAGGGGCGTCCGGCGGGGCTAGAGCAAGGCTATTTCGTCAAGCCGACGGTATTTGCCGATGTGCGCAGCGAGATGACCATCGCACGTGAGGAAATCTTCGGCCCCGTTCTGTCCATCCTGACATATGGCAGCGAGGAGGAAGCGATCGGCATGGCCAACGACACGGTGTTTGGCCTGCACGCCTACGTCATGTCGTCCGATCCGGCACGGGCAAAGGCTGTGGCGACAAGGCTGCAGGCTGGTCGAGTGATGATCAACACGCTACAGCACGATCCTTTGGCACCGTTCGGCGGATTCAAGCAGTCGGGCGTCGGGCGCGAGTACGGCGTGCTTGGTCTGGAATCGTACCTGGAGGCCAAGACGTTGCTTGGGGTGTCGTGAAGCCCTGGCGAAGAGCCGTGGCCGCAGGCGCTCCATGCTCGCAAGCGGCCTCACTGCTCTTCTCGTAGCGTATGAGCATTTTGACGTGCATCCCATTGGAAGGCGTACGCGCGTTTCGCGCGCCACCTCAACGGTCCAGACCAAATACTTGCAAGGTCGACTCTCCAGCGCGCAGCCTCGTCAGAATTTCCCTCTCCGCCGCCTCACGTTTCTCGGCGGCAAGAAGCACCTCACTAATCCGCTCATTGGGGATAGAGACCACTCCGTCAATGTCACCTACGATCAGGTCGCCAGGACTCACGAAGATGTCACCCATCAGCACAGGCTTGTTAAGCCATCCCGTCGCACCAAAATCTTTCCCGGTACCGCGGATGCATAAGCCTCTTGAGAAAACAGGAAACCCAACTTCCTCAAGCAGAGCACCATCTCTCACGCACGCATCTATGATCAGGCCGCCCAGTCGGGCCACCATTCCTGCGGTCGACATGACCTCGCCCCAATATCCTGCTTCATAGTGGCCGCTCGCATAGACGACCAGGATATCGCCCGGGCTGGCCGCCTTGATGGCTCGATGAATCCACAGATTGTCGTTCGGCGGGCAATGCACAGTAAAAGCCGGCCCTGTCAGCCTGAAACTGGCGGCTGTCGGCTTGATCGACGACGGTAACGCCCCGATCCGGCCTCCAGCTTCGTGAAGTGTCGCCGAGCCGAGCCTCGCGGCTCGTTTGATCTGGTCTGCAGGGAGAGCTACCGCTTTGCGCACCGGGATTGACGTATCGGCGAACGGAACGTGTTCGTCACTCATGCTGAGTCCTTCAAAGACTGAAGACGGTGGTACCCAAACTGGCGGCGAGCCTCGTCTAGCCGGGTACCCTCTCGTGCGAGAGCGCGAATTGCGTCTTCGGCACGCGAAATCTCCTCAGCCGCATCAAGGATGGCGTCCTCATGGGCGCAGGGTAGGACCACTACACCGTCCGCATCGCCGCGCACGAGGTCACCTGGCGCGACGCGCACCGATCCAATTGAAACAACGACTCCAGTGGCCTCCACCTGCACACGATCCTTGCCCGTTCGCATCCAATGTCCGCGAGAAAACACCGGGTACGCATTCGGGCCGCTTAAAGTCTTTGCTGCATATCACAACGCAAAAATCACAGGTCTGGTTGATAGGGACGTTTATTCGCTATCGGCCAACTATCAATTCAGCGTTGCGACAATGCTTTCTTTCGGTGGCGCTCACGCTCACGACAGGTCTGGCATGGGCAATGGAGGTGACCAGGTTGGCCTGATGTACTGGTATTTCGTCTCGAAGCGTACCACCCTGTATGCAAGCGCCGCATTCCTGGACAATCACAATCACGCAACTTTCACGATTAACGGTGCTCCGGTGGGGATCCCGGTGGCATACCCCGGTGCCAACCCTAGAGGCATACAACTAGGTATCCAGCATCGGTTCTAATGATCGGCCGGTGCTCCATGCAAGGCCGTCTTCAGACAAAACTCGCCTGAAAATCGAGCTCGACTTCACATTAGCGCCACTACTTGCAAATTGTATTCGGGAGCGTTAAAAACCTTGGGTTGTAACTCCGATGCTAGCCCGAACTGCTCCATTAACTCGGCTGCTTCGCGCGACAATGGTTTGCTTGGCGGCTTGTCTCGCAAGTCGTTCAACAAGGTCAGCGTTGATCACAGCACATCGGACCTGAGCAAGCAGATAAGCTCCGATCGGCGACCAGCGCATTCGCTGACGCTTGCACACCCTAGGCCGAATTCCGCTCCACGCGGACAAACCTGCCAAGACTTTCCGAAGACCGTACAATATTTCTGGCGGATTTAGTGGGACGCGCCAGTCGCGCGTCCGAGCAACGCGCACGAAAACAGCGGCAAAGATTCGACGGTGATTTGGCGCCGACGCCGCGGGGACTTGCATCGACTAGCCCGTGCACCAATTTTCCCGCTAGCCGAACCGAACCGCCGGTTCAGATCCGACAGCGCCCGACAGACGGACGTGCGAGCGGGCGTCACCGTCAGTGCCCGTTCAAGCTCGTCCAACAGTTCCGGCAGACTCACTCCCCCGGCTCTCTTTCGTGCGAACTTCCGCTTCTGCATAACGTCGGCTCCCTGTAGCTGTCGAGATACGCGCTGGCATCGCCGTCACCACAAATCCTCAAGATCCAGCGACATTTGCTTCTTCGTGTTTGCGCCAGGATACGCGATCCCGCGGATCAATTATGTCGAAAAAGCGCGTCGTCTCGACTGTTGTGACACCGCCGAAAAGAGGCAGTGCCTGCAGCAGGCGCTCATGCTGTCGGCGCGCGCTGTCGCCGGGCAGTCACTGAAAGATCACCGCGAGCAATCGTGGCATCAACGGCGATCAAAAGCATTTTCGCGGCGATTCGCTCCAATGACCTCGGTTCAGGCTGGCCGCCGCTTACGTCCGTCTGTGGCCAGTTCCCGCGCAGCATTTCATCTTGTGGAAGCGGAAGTGCGTTCTTTTTTGTGCGAAACAAAGCCACTGCGGGAAGTGCAGACTTATTTGTGCCTCCACAGCACCGTGCGTGCCCTTTGGAGTGCCCGTCACACATATCGTCAAATTACGATATATAATTCGTCCCGTAGCGATGCAGACACCCAGGCGCCAACCGGCGCTGCCTCTGCCGTTGCTCATGAACTGAACGCATCCAGATGACGATCGATATCGACGCGATCCACAAAGCGCTTGCCAACCCGGTGCGCCGGGAGATTCTCGGCTGGCTGCGGGAGCCGTACGCGCATTTCTCCGACCAGGACCTGCCGCTCGATTACGGCGTCTGCGCCGGCAAGATCGACGCGCGCTGCGGCCTGTCGCAGTCCACCGTGTCGGCGCATCTTGCCGCCTTGCAGCGCGCGGGGCTCGTCACGTCGAAACGGGTCGGTCAATGGGTGTTTTTCAAACGCAACGAGCCCGTCATCCAGGCGTTTCTTGCGCACATGAACAGCGAGCTCTGAGCACTTCATCCGCATCGCTTCGCTTCTTTCATCGCACTGTTTTTAAGGCTTGGGCCGCGTGCCCGCCACCAAAGGTGACCACTTATGCCGACTCTTTTTGACCCGCTCCAGATTGGCGACATCACGTTGTCCAACCGCATCATCATGGCGCCGCTGACGCGCCAGCGCGCCGAGGAAATCCGCGTGCCGAACGCGCTGATGGCGAAGTACTACGCCGAACGCGCCACGGCCGGCCTGATCATCAGCGAAGCCACCTCCGTGACGCCGCAAGGCGTGGGCTACGCCGAAACGCCGGGTATCTGGTCGCAGGAACAGGTCGAAGGCTGGAAGCTCGTCACTCAGGCCGTGCACGCCGCCGGCGGCAAGATCTTTCTGCAGTTGTGGCACGTCGGCCGTATCTCGGACCCGCTGTTCCTGAATGGCGAACTGCCGGTTGCGCCGAGCGCGATTCCCGCGCAAGGCCACGTGAGCCTCGTGCGTCCGGAGCGTGCCTACGTGACGCCGCGCGCTCTGGAACTCGATGAAATCGCCGGTGTGGTCGAGGCGTTCCGCAAAGGCGCCGCGAACGCGAAAGCCGCGGGTTTCGACGGCGTGGAAGTGCACGGCGCAAACGGCTATCTGCTCGACCAGTTCCTGCAGGACAGCACCAACAAGCGTACCGACGCCTACGGCGGCCCGATCGAAAACCGCGCCCGCCTGCTGCTCGAAATCACGGATGCCTGTATCGACGTGTGGGGCGCCAACCGCGTCGGCGTACATCTTGCGCCGCGCCGCGACGCGCACACCATGGGCGATTCCGATCCCGCCGGCACGTTCGGTTACGTGGCGCGCGAGTTCGGCAAGCGCAAGATTGCGTTCATCGCCGCACGCGAAGCACTCGGCGACGACCGTCTCGGCCCGCAACTGAAGAAGGCATTCGGCGGCCCATACATCGCAAACGAAAAATTCACCAGGGACACCGCGCAGCAGGTGCTCGACGCAGGTGAAGCGGATGCGGTAGCGTGGGGTCAGCTGTTCATCGCGAATCCGGACCTGGTGCGCCGCTTCGCAACGAATGCACCGTTGAACAAGCCGAATCCGGCAACGTACTATGCGCGCGGTGAAGCCGGTTACGTCGACTATCCGGCGCTGGAAACCGTGGAATAAGCTGATGGAATAGGCAGACGCAACTGGCGGGGAAACAGGCAGAAGCACACGCCACTGCTGTAGAACCGCCGGCTGCCAGAAGTACGCTGCCAAACAACGCGGCGGGTGTGACCGGAGCAACATCGGGCCGCACCCGCCGCGTTTTTCATACGTCAGCCAAGATCCCGTCGCATGAACACGCGCTTCGATTCGTCGAGCCCTCGAGCGATATGCGCGTCGCGCCGCTCGATCAACACCGGATCGAGTTCAGCTTCCTCGATATCGCGAAAGCCGAGCCGCCGATAGTACGGCGCGTTCCACGGCACCTCGCGAAACGTCGACAAAATGAGTTGCGTCACCTGCTGCGCGAGCGCGAGTTGCGCGACCTTCTCGAGCAACGCCGCGCCGATACGCTGCCCGGCATACGTCGTGAGCACGTCGAGTTCCTGCACATAGAATCGCGCGGGCTGCGGCTCGAACATCACGAACCCCACACACGTCTCGTCGGCATTCACAGCGACAACAATCTGCCGCGCGGCGATCTTGCGGTTGACGAGTTCGATCTCCATCGACGGGGCGTCGGCGATACCCGTCATGTCGACGCTGACGAAGCGTTGCGCCGCCTCGAATTCGATCGAACGGATGGTCTGCGCATCGTGCGGCTCGGCAAAACGGAATGTCACGGTAGAGGCGTGTTGCATAGGCAGGCGACAGCAAGCGGAAACAAAGTCCCGATATTGACATCATCGAGGTGAAATAAACAGGTGGCCGCGCCGCCGCGGGACTACACTCCTGAACACCTGAATTTTCCTTCGACCATGATGGATCTGATGCATGTGCTGCAGGTCGCCCTGCACTTCGACCAGCACCTGAGCGGCCTGATCGTGCAATACGGCACTGCCGTCTATGCGCTGCTGTTTCTCGTCGTGTTCGTGGAAATCGGCTTTCTGCCACTCTTCTTTCTGCCCGGCGATCCACTGATTTTCATTTGCGGCGGGCTCGCCGCCACCGGCGCGCTGAATGTGTGGCTGGTGATCCCGGTGCTGTTCGCCGCCACGGTGGCGGGCAGCATCGTCTGTTATGCGATTGGCCGCGCGATCGGCGAAAAAGTGTATACCGCGGACTATCGCTGGCTCGACAAGAATGCGCTGCGCAAAGCGCACGCGTTTTACGAGGCGCGCGGCGGCCTGACCTTTCTGCTCTCGCCGTTTATTGCCGTCGTGCGCACCTTCGCGCCGTTTGTCGCCGGCGTGTCGCGCATGACCTTTGCGCGATTCGTTTCGTTCGTCACGGCCGGTGCCGCATTGTGGATCGTCTCGCTGGTGGCGGCCGGCTATCTGTTCGGCAACGTGCCGCTGGTGCGCGATCATATGAGTTCGATCGTGCTGCTTGGCGTGGGGCTCGGCGTCGGGTCGCTGGTGGTGAGCGCACTGTGGCGCTTCATCAACCGGCGGCTGCGCGCTGGTTCGTGATATCTGTCTGCTTGCGGGTTGCCGGCGCGGCGCCCAGCGCGCTAGACCACTTCCGATTCCTTCACCTCGAAAATCTCCGCCCACGCGCGCGAATCGTCCTGCATGATATTCGCGCTCTTCTGCACCGCCAGTCGCAATGATTTGCTGGTGAGACGGTCGCCCGTGAGTCTTTCGATGTTCGCCTTCTCCACGGCAAGCAACCCGATCAGGCGTGCCGAACGATGAACCACGATCTCGAACTCGGCCTGATTGCGGATGCCGAAGCTCGCCGCTCCCAGCGCGGGTAAAGCACCCGCAAAAAATCCCAAAAAGGCGCCAGGAGAAAGACTCGCCAACCAGACCGGGCAGTCAGCGAGGAACACACTTTCTACCCAGACCACCCAGGCAATCGGCAATAGGTGCAATACAATTTCGATCACCACTGCGGCCATGGTCAACTTGAAAACACGGACACTAAACCTTCGCAGACGTTTGCTTATCGTTGCATTGCGCCGCACCGTCGCTTCGTTGTACGCAAGCTGATCGCTCAATCTCTGTTTGACTGCCCAGTCGCGGATCTCTGAAAGGTACGCCGCGTCATAGCGCGCGCCGACTATCCCCACCGACCGCGTAACCGCTGCGGCGAACCAGGGCACCCAGCCGCGCATTGGATGAATCTCGCTGTTGCGATTCATACAGCCACACGGCTCCGAGCCTCCAAGGGTCGCCAGTAGATCCGCCTGTCGAAAATGTTCCGCGAGTGTTCGGTAATCGAGCCATCGCTCCCGCCAGCGGCATCGCGAGTCCGCCACCACGAGCAAGGCAACACAGCCGAGGGCCGCCAGTTCCGCGCCAGTGGCCAAAGCGTCGAGTTCCGGCTGGTCGAATTTCACGCCTCTGATAGACAGCGCCATAAACGCGGCGAAGAGCGATATCGAACCGAGAATATAGATCAGCACAAAGGCGCTTCGATGTATGTTGGCGTAGTGCGTGGCCAACGCATCGGCCCTCTGGAAGTGTGCGACGTAGGTCACGGCCGCCTGACTGCCCGCGCTTGCCGGCTGCTTCAGTTCAGAGGCGTTGACCGGCGAGGCGCCCCCCAACCATCGTTGCAGGCGCGGAAACACGCCGCCCAACCACGCTACGAGTCTTGGCTTCAACCCGGACCAGGACAGTTCCATTTGATCGGCATAGGCGCTTTCCGGTTCGTCCACATACTCCGCAACAGCCCTGGGATGATGACGGGTGCTGGTGGGGTTCGTCGAACCGGTCCGCCATGCCGGCAACACGATCTGGCGAACCAGCGCTTCAAGCGTCAGGCTGTCTTCAGCCTCGCCGCACGATGGGTCCAGCCGCAGTTTGACGGCATGCGGCGCGACCGAATGGATATGAACGACCGGCAGACCCAGCCTCAGCGCTGTTTCCACGATCTCGCCCGTGCCGCCTTCTCCGGCCGCTTCGAGACCGTCCCAGATCGCAATCAGCACGTCGGAATGCCGCAGAACGAAGTGCCCTGCTTCGAAATAGGCTGCGCCTTCCACTTCGCGGCGGCCGTCGAGTTCGACCACCTCGTCGATCGCTTTCGCGCATGCCAGCAGGCTGCGGAACTCATCGACACTGTCGGCGAAGTCTTTTTCGTATTCGTGCTGCGGGAAAGGCAGCGACGCCGAAAGCAACCACTGTCGCGCGACAGCCTGCCGGGCGACCACCCGGTCCGCGCCCGCCGCCAGCGGCGAAATAACCCGCAGAACTGGCTTGTCGTCCGCATATAGCGGATGCAACGTGCCATCGCTGGCGAGCCCGTGCATGGTGGCGCCGATCGTATCGAGGATCTTGCCGACCGCCTGGTCGAGCAGCGCGAGATCGGCTGCGGGGAACGTGCGATGTCCGGTGACGCCGACACGCAGGCCTGGCGCCGGGCGGCCGGCGCTCGCCCGCGCATTCGCCATGCTCCCAGGCGTGACGCCCAGTTCACCTTGCGCAACCGCTTCGCACTCCGCCATTTCTTCGCCTCCGGCACAAAAAGGCGCCATCGCGCCCCGGCCGGTGCCGGCTGCCACGACGGCCAGGATTCCCCGCAAAGCTGACAACAAGATTGCTAATGCGTATTTAGTCGGCGCAATTCTGTTTGCGTATGTGCGGTGCGCCATATCCGGGCCCATTACGGGCGCATTCCGCGTCGATTAAGCCGGGCCGTAAGTTCCGCTGGATTGAGTCGTCAATGATTGCGACTGTACGTTAGCGTACATACTGGAAAAGCCGCTCACAGAGAATAAGGAGCGGTATCGCGTCTGTAGGTTTTCGCGGATGTGCACCAGCATGAAAAGAAATCGACACGTCCGGGCGCCAGGCCCGATTCCGCTGCCATGCAAGATCGGAGTAGTCGTACGGATTTTTACCCATGGGCTACGACGCATTCATCAGCTTCTCCTCCAAGGACAGCATCGCGGCAGACAAGCTCAGACATGGGCTGGAGTTGCGCGGCCTGTCCTGCTGGATCTCGTCGCGCGACGTGGCGCCGGGTGCCGACTTCGCGGACTCGATCGTGAAGGCGCTCGAGACCTCTAGCGTGATGGTGCTGGTCTTTTCCGCCAACGCCAATAACTCCGACGAAGTCAAAAAAGAGCTGGTGCTCGCAGGCGAATACAAGATGCCCGTGATGCCCGTGCGCATTGAAAACGTCCTGCCCTCCGGGGCTTTTCGCTATCAACTGACGATTCGGCAATACCTCGATCTATTCGAAGACTGGGACACGAACCTCGCGAAGCTGGCCGAGCAGGTCAAGCTGATGGTCGCGAGCCGTGTCGCGTTCATGGGCAGCCCGTCTGCCGATCCAAAGCCGTCGGGAGCAGACGCGGCTCAGGCGCGTGAGCAGCAGGCGCCGCAATCGGCGGCCCGTTCCTCGCCTGCGGGTCAAATGGGTATGCCGGGGCAGTCCGTTTCGACCGCGATTGCTCTCCCGCGAACCGTGCCAATGCGTCGCCCCTCGCGCATCGTTCCTGTTGCGGCTGGCGTATGCGTCGCGTTGGCGATTGCCGGGTTCGTCGCAATGCGGTACGCAGGGCACTCCGATTCCACGCCTGCGCCCGCCATTTCCCAGGCGCCGACGCCCGCTCCGACGCCCGCGCCCGCCGTTGCGCAATCGCCGACGCCCGCTCCGACACCTGCGCCCGCTCCGACGCCCGCGCCCGCCGTTGCCCAAACGCCGACGCCAGCACCGACACCAACACCAACGCCCACATCCGCGCCTGTTCCCTCGCTTGCGAACAACACGAACAACACGAACACCGCCACCCAGCCCAACACCCCGATCACCCCGCCCGCTGCCAGCAACACAGTCCAGCCCGCGAAACCCGATCTCGACGGTCACGTCGATCAGGTGCTCGACTCCGGCGCGCTGATCGTGTCCGGAAAGATCGTCAATCTGTTCGCGATTCGCGGCGACGACGGGCGGCCCGCGCAGGCCATGCGCCGCTATCTGAAGAGTCAGGGCAGCCACGTCGAATGTTTCGCCAAAGGCACCGCGTACCAGTGTCTGGCAAATGGCGAAGACGTCGCCGAGCATGCCGTGCGCAACGGCTGGGCACGCACGCGTGACGGCGCGCCCGCCGACTATGCAGCCGCCGAACAGGAAGCAAGGCGCGCACACGCCGGGGTATGGGCAATGTAGCGAATCTGGCGCTAGCGTCGGATAAAAGAGGAGATACGTAATGAATAACTGGCTCTTGGTAATCGCCTGCACCGTTGTGTCCGGCGCCGTGTTGACCGGTTGCGCGGACAGCAACGGCTCCGGTGGCATGAACAAAACGACTGGCGGCGCATTGATCGGCGCGGGCGCGGGCGCCACGCTCGGCGGCCTGTTCGGCCACGGCAGCGCGGGTGCGATCGTCGCGGGCGGGCTCGCGGGTGGTCTGCTTGGCGGCGTGATCGGTCACGAACTCGATGAGCGCGACCGCGAGGCGCGCGCCGCCGCCTTGCAACAGGCGCTGCAGACCTCACAGGACAACCATCCGAAGCCGTGGCACAACCCGAAGACCGGCAACTCAGGGGCGATCAAGCCGCTGAACGGCTATACGAAATCGGCGAACGCACAGACCTGCCGGCAATTTAGCGAGACGTACACGAAGGAAGGCAAGACCTACGAGCAGACGTCGCGCGCGTGCCGGGATGCGAATGGCGAGTGGAAGCTGGCGAACCAGTAGCGCAGGCATGAAGGGTGGACGGCAAAAGTCCACCGTCACGCCACGGAACGTGCAGGACGCGAACGATGAAACGACGCACGGCGCGCCGGCACCGGCGCATGGATCGACACGGTCACGCCACGCTGCGGATGGCCGTCGGGATGATGATGATCACGTGCTGCATCGCGCCCAGCGGCGCCGCCGCGCAAGCGGATTCACCCAGGCTCCTGCGCAGCGGCACGGCATTTTTCGTCACACACACCGGCAATATGCTGACGAGCGCGCATGTCGTGCGCGGCTGCAAGGCGATCGTCGTGTGGCCGCGCAGTGAGGCCGGCTTGCCGGCTTCGCTGATCCTCATCGACGACCGACTGGACGTCGCGCTGCTCGCCACGCGGCACGCCGTCGACGCGATCGCAGTGCCCGCAGTGCGGCCCGTGGCGGCCGGCGCGCCGGTGTATACGATCGGCTTCGGCCTGACGCCATCGTCGCCGCGCGTGCCGGTGTACACGCGCGGCTACGCCGAGGGCGTCGCCTACGTGAACGGCCACCGCTTGCTGGTGCTGCACGCCGAACTCCGTGAAGGCAACAGCGGCGGTCCGGTGATCGACGCTAGCGGCCGGCTCGCCGGGATGATCGTCGGGCGCTATACCGACGCGCCGGGATCCAGCGTGGCGGTGCGCGCCGAGGATCTCGCCAGTCTGGCCGGCATGGTGCCGGACCGTGGCGCGCGCCCAGCGCAACCGCGTGGCGGAGGAAACTGGCGCTCCCGGCTCGAAAGAATCGCAGCGCTGGTTCAATGCATCGACGACAGCTAAACGCTGTGCCGCGCGAGTCCGTGTGCTGTCGAACAGCCGAGACCAAGACGCGCCCGTACGATAAAAACCGCCGGATCACGGCAAGCCGCCCCGCTTACGACACCTGCCGGCGAAGTCCGGATTGAGCGGTCCACTGGAGTTCGCCATGGACAATCTTCAAGACCTGCGCGTCGACCCGACGCCCGATCTGAAGTATCTGCTCGGGTTCATCATCGCGATTGGCCCGGTATCGGTGGACATGTATCTGCCCGCCGCGTCCGCGATTGCGCAGGAGTTCGGCCGCTCGACGCCGCAACTCACGCTCGCCGCCTACTTCGCCGGCTTCGCAGTCGGCCAGTTGACCCAGGGGTTGATCTCGGACCGCTTCGGACGGCGCGCGCCGCTTGCTGCCGGCCTCACGATCTACACACTCGCATCGATCTGCTGCGCCCTCGCGCAAGGCACGACGAGCTTCTGCGTGTTCCGGGCGCTCGCGGCCTTCGGCGCCGCGGCCTCGATCGTGGTGCCGCGCGCGATGGTCCGCGATATCGCCGACGGCGCGAAAGCCGCCGCGCTGATGTCCGGCGTCATGCAGGTCATGTCGGTCGCGCCGGTCGTCGCGCCGGTACTCGGCAGCCTCGTGCTGGAGGTCGCCAACTGGCGAATGATCTTTGTCGTCGCGGCACTGTATGGCGCGGTGAGCCTCGTGCTGCTGTTCTATTTCCTCCCGGAGACGTTGCCGCCCGAGCGGCGTTTGTCGATCGACGTCATCGCGTCGCTGCGACTCTTTCGCGGCGTACTACGCGACCGGCAGTTTCTCTCGAACGCGCTGGTCGGCACCTGCGGCATGGGCGCGCTGTTCGCATTTCTCGCCGGCTCGCCCACCGTGTTCATGACGCAGTACGGCTATACGCCGACTGCCTACGGTCTCATTCTCGCGTTGATCGGCGTCGCGACGGTCGGCTTCTTTCGCCTCAATACGCGGCTCGTGCAACGGCGCGGCGCAGCACGGGTGATCAGTCTGGGCGTTGTGATCTGGCTGGCCGCGAGCGGCTATCTGATGGCGTGCGGCTTGCGGCCGCCGCTGCACGCGTGGCCTGTGTTCGTCGCGTTGCTGGTGTTCACGCTCGGATACTGCTTTATCCCATCGAACACGCAGGTCGGTGCGTTGTCGCGGCACGCCGGTCACGCCGCCAGTGCAACAGCGCTCATGAGCACGATGCAATATTCGGGTGGGGCTGTCACCGGCGCGCTGGTGGGCAAACTCGCGGACGGCACGGCCAGACCGATGGCGGCCGTGATGCTGGGTTGCGCGCTCGCGGCCGCGATCGCGGCCAGCCTCAGACCACGTATCGTCTCGCAACACGTCTGACCGATCGAGGCCGTACACGTCCGTCAGCACGAACAACACTATCAGCACGATAACAAGGGGAACATGATGATGCGCCGGCTGCTGGTACTCTCCGCCCTACTCTGTCCGCTGCTCGCGGCCTGTTCGCTCGAGCCGATCATCAACCATCAGGTCGTCGATTATTTCGAAGCCAACGACATCGCGTCGAATCAGGTGATCCTGCAGAACATCCTGCGGGCGAAGGACGGCGCGCCGCTGCACTTCAGCGAGCTCGCGAGCATTCGCGGGTCGCTGTCGAACGGCGCGTCCGTGTTGGCGACCTTTCCGTTCATGGCGCCCGATCACGCCACGACCTTGCCACGCAAACTCGGCACCGTCGGCATGACCATCTCCAGTTCGCCGAGCTTCGATATCGACAGTCTGGATACGCAGGACTTCACGAACGGTGTGATGCGACCCATCACGCCCGAGACCGCACAGTTCTTTCTGAACGAAGGCATCGATTACAGAATGGTGCTGCTGTTGCTGGTTTCCGGCCTGCGCTCGGGGGGCAGCTCCGAAATGCTGTTGAACGCGCCGAACAGCTCGCGCGTGGTGTGTTACCACGAGCTGCCTGGCCTGAACGCGCTGCCGACCCATTACTCGATCATCGAAGCCGACGAGCCTTGCGACGGCAAGTCGGAGCCCGAGTTTTACGCATTCCTGCGCAACATCAACAATCTGGGACGGCTCTATCCGCTGAGCGTCACGCAGACGCCGAGGCCCGTCGGCGAACCGTTCGAGCTCGACATGCGCCGCGACCTGACGGCGGTCGCCAGCATCGATCCGAACCGCTATTCGCTCGCCGCCCTTAAAAAGGGCAAATATCAGCTGATGAGCGCGGCGCACGGCAGCTACGTGGTCCTGTGCCGCGACGTCTCGGACCACCCTGCTGTCGCCGGCGTGCTGGCCACCGAACGTGACGAATCGACGTCGGTCCCAACCGACGCGTGTTCGCGCAAACACGGCGGCGCCGCCGATCACAGTGCGTCCAGCGATCAGGCAGGCACCACGCCGCAGACAGTGATCGGCGAACAGCCCAATACCGTCGTATTCAAGCTGCGCTCGACGCTCGAAGTGATTCAGTACATCGGGCAGATTCTCGCGTTGCAGCAGGAGGAAACGGAGGAGAATCCGCAACTGCCGGAGCGTTGCGTGACCCTGGAATACGAGGACTACAAGGGCGGCAATACAACCTGCAACTTCGGCGTGCTGTTCCATTTGCAGAGAACAAGCGCCGCCCTCAGTTCGCCGCTCAATACGGTCTACTACAACGGCGTGAGCTGGTCGCTGCCCGCGCCGAAAGTCTGCAGATCGCCGGTGCGCTGCGATCACACGCTCGAAACCATCTCCGTCATTTCGCTGCTGCTCAACCAGAACAAATCCTCGAAGGACATCGCGAAAACGCAGGCCGTGCAGGTGGTTCCATGACGCCATCCGTCACGGAAAGCGCAGACCCGTTGACGTCGAGCGTCGCGCAGTGGCTGGAGCGTATTCAGCGCGCGAACGGCAATGAAGGCAACTATCTCGCCGCGTACGACCTCTGCATGAAAGCGCTCGCAGCGTGGCCGGACGCGATGATATTCGAGCATCAGGCGATCCTCGCGCTCGCGCGGGCAGGCGCGCTCAACCGTGCGCTCGAGCGCTACCGCAGACTCGATGAAGCCGGCCGGCTCGCCGCGCTCACCGACCTCGATCTGGCGGCGGAATTCGCTGGCCTGTTTGGCCGTTTGCTGAAGGACTGCGCCGCCGGCAGTTCCATCGAAGATGCGAAAAAACACCGGCTGGGATCGGCAATCGCCTATGCGAATGCGTTCGAACGGCTCGGCAAGTACTATCTCGCCATCAATGCCGCATCGATGTATCTGTCACGTGGCAAGTCCGCCAAGGCGCGCCACTACGCGCAAGTCGCGCTCGACCTGGCCGCCGCGCAACCCGATCAGGATTACTGGTCGCATGTCACGCAGGCGGAGGCCTCGCTGATCCTCGGACACTTCGACGTCGCGATCGAGATGTTGAAGGCCGCCGCCAACGACCGGCTTACGATCATCGCCACCACCGGCGCGGAAAATCTCGACGCCGTGGCGAGCACGCGCCGTCAACTGACATGGGTTGCCAGCCTCACGCATGCACCCGCGGACGTCGTCGATCATCTGCCGAAGCCCCGCGTGCTCAACTGGATCTCGCGGCCGGATGTGCTGCTGTCGCACAACCCGTTTGTTTTCGCGTCCGGGCAGACTGTCATTGCGTTCGGTCCGTTGATGTCCACTGCCGATCTGCTGATCGCCAACGCCTTGCTCGAAGTCGGCGCGAATGTGCATCTGGTACTGCCGTGCGAGCCCGATTCGCTCGCAACACGAACCTTTGTGAACCAGTCCGAGTCGCTGGACATGCTGGCCCGTGTCCTTGCTAGCGAGCGCGTGCGCGTGACGCTCGTCACCAAGGAAGGTTCGCCCGACGAGCCCGCGGGCGCGCTTCTGTGTCAACAGCAGGCGCGCGGCCTCGCGCTGCTGCGAGGGCATAGCCTCGTGGTCGACCCGGAGCTGTTCATGTGCGGCGACGGCACGATCTCGTTCGGCGCGATTCCTTCCGGCAACCGGGACATCGCCGGGATTGCACTGCCCGGCGGCTCGCGAACGAATGGGGTTCGCAAGCCGCACGCCATCGTGTTTGGCGACGTGCGCGGCTTCAGTATGTTGAACGAGGCGGAACAACTGACGTTTCTGGAGCACGTGATCGGCGGATTCGCCAACGCCCTTCAGGCGTGCGACGGCGTCGAATACGCCGAAACCGCCGGCGACGGTCTGTTCATCGTGCTATCGGACGTGATGGCCGCGATCGACTGCTGCTTCAGGCTTCAGAAAGTGCTGCGCCCGGAGAAGACGGCCAGGCTCGGCTTGCCTGCTCATCTGGGTATCCGCCTGAGCGCGCATGTCGGACCACTTTACCGGCGTTACGACAAGGTGATTCACCGGCATAAATTTGTCGGGATGGAAGTTGTGCGCACAGCCCGCATCGAGCCCGTGACGCCCGTGGGTGAGATCTTCGTCACCGAACAGTTTGCGGCCGCGCTAGCTTTCACGACACGCGATGCTTACGTCTGCGAATACGCCGGCATGCAGCCAATGGCGAAGAACTTTGGCGAATGCCGGATGTATTCGTTGCGACGCGCGGGGCGGCATTTTCCTGCGTAACGGGCGGCGCGAGTGTTCAAACGCCCGCTTGATGCGCTACACCCAGCCTTCGATTTTCAGGCCGCTCACCCGCTCGGCTTCCTCGCGCGATACCTCGCGAACCGTCTGGCCGAAGCTCCACACGTGGCCCTCGGGATCACGCGCCGCATACACACGGTCGCCGTAAAACTGATCCGCCGGTTCGCGCGTAATCACGGCGCCCGCGGCACGCGCGCGGGCACAATGTTCGTCGATGCCCTCACGCAGTTGCACATGCACCGACTGCGTGTTCTTGCCGCCAAGCGACGCCGGGCTTGCTGAATCCTCCGACACTTCGCGGCAGACCATCAGATAGCTGTCGCCGAAACGCATTTCCGAATGACCCAGTTGGCCGTCGTTGTCCGTGACGACCAACTGCCGCTTGAAGCCGAACGCCTTCTCGAGCCAGTCGAGCGCGGCAAACGGGTCTTTGTAAAACACCGCCGCACCCAGCGAAGGACGATGAAACGAATCGCTCATTGCAAGCTCCCTTGGCTAAAACCCTTCGGTTGATACCAAACACTAAAGCGGAACAAACCGGAATGGCAAGCAATGAGAGCGACGCTACGAAAGAACGTAGCGACACCCAACGTCTATACCGAGTCCAAAAAAAGCGGCAAATCCTACGCGGTCTCACGTGCTTCGCGCGCGGCCAAAGCCAATGCAATGCTCCAGGCCAGCGCCGCGAGTAGCGACAGGCCCGTTGCCAGATAGACCGCCGCGCGAATCCCGGCCTCGTGTGGCTGGATCGCGCTCATCAACGCGCCGAAAATCGCGACCCCGAACGCGGAACCGGTTTGCCGGCTGGCGTTCAGCACGCCTGCTGCGACGCCTGCACGCGCCTTGTCCACCGTCGTCATTAACGCAGCGGTTGCCGCGGGCGTAATCGCACCCGCGGCAAAGCCGATCGCGGGAAAACACAACGCGATCCACCAATAGGGCGCGTTGCCCGCCAGTGCGAGCAACCCCGCGAAACCCAGCGCGTAGAGCAGGAAGCCCCCGCTCACGAGCCGCTGCGCGCCATATGTCCGGTTCAATGCCGCCGATGCAAAGCTGCCAATGGTCACCATCGCGGTCAGCGGCAGGAATGCCAAACCAGTCTGCAACGGCGCCCACCCGCGAGCAGACTGGAAATACAGACTCAGCAGAAAGAACAGCCCATAGAAAATCAGGCCCGAGACCAACGAAGCAAATGCCGACGCGGAAAATACCGGACTCCGAAACAAAGCCAAAGGCAGCATCGGCTGCTTGTGTTTTGTTTCGACCCAGGCGAACGCGATCCACGCGGCGATAGCGACTGCAGCGCCGGCCTGCAGGATGCGCGCATGCCATCCCAGCTTCGCCGTCTCGATCAGCACCGCCACCGACACGCCAAGCGCGACGATGGCGAGGATCTGACCCGCCACATCCATGGGCCGGCCCGCTGAGCCCGCCCTGCCCGACTCAACGCGCGTGGTGAGCCATGCGGCCGCCAGCGCGAGCGGCACGTTCACGAGAAAAATGCTCCGCCAGCCCAGCAGATGAATCAGCAGACCGCCGGCGAGCGGCCCAGCCGCCATCGCGATACCCCCGCATCCGGCCCACACGCCAATTGCGCCGGCCCGCTGCTGGGCAAGGGGAAAAGCGCCGTTGATCAGCATGAGTGAACAAGGCACGAGCAGTGCAGCACCGACGCCCTGCAAGACCCGCGCAACCACGAGCATCGGCAGATCGATTGCCAACCCGCATAGCGCCGATGCGCAGGCAAAGATCAGCAAACCGGCGAGATAGACCCTTTTTGCGCCGATGCGATCGCCTAATGCGCCCCCACTCAGCAGCAGGCTGGCGAAGCTCAGCGTGTAAGCGTTGACCACCCATTGCAGACCCGTGATATCCGCGCCGAAACTCGCCGCGACAGGCGCGAGCGCGACATTCACGATCGATGTATCGAGTATGACAATCACGTAACTGAGGCTCGTCGCCATCAATACCCGCTTTTGATATCGGCTTTCGTCAGTCATCCGTGATGGATCCCTTGAGCAGTTCGGTTTGACTATAAGGCGGCCCGCGCCGAGAATGCTTCGAGGCGTATCGAAGTATGCATTCGAGCTGATGAGCGGCAGCCAGACCGCCTGAACGCTGGAGATTGATGGCAGATGGGCCAGCACACTATCGCGACCGTTGCGCATCTCATCGCCGAACCGGTTCGCGCCACGATCCTGATCACACTGGCCGACGGCGGCGCGATGTCGGCGAGCGCGCTTGCTGAAGCAGCAGGCGTGACCGCGCAAACCGCCAGTTCGCACCTCGCCAAGCTGCTGGACGGCGGCCTGCTGAGCGTCGAAAGCGCGGGGCGTCATCGTTACTACCGGCTCGCCGGCGCGCACGTTTCCCATCTGCTCGAAAGCCTCGCCTCAGTCGGGCCGGTCACACCGGCCTGGCGCAAAACGCCGAACCGCTCGGCGCGCGAGCTTCGTTTCGCGCGCTGCTGCTACGACCACCTCGCAGGACAGATCGGGGTCGCGGTGACGCAAAGCATGCTCGAGCGAGGTTTCGTGATCGGGGCACCCGAGCGTCAATACGCGCTCACGGTTGCGGGTCGCGAATGGCTGCAGCAACTCGGCATCGACATCGGCGATCCCGCCTTCGACGAAACCGGACACGCGCGCCAGTGTCTCGACTGGACCGAGCGGCAATACCACCTTGCAGGCCCGCTAGGCGCACGGCTGATGGACGCTTTCGTTGCGTGGGACTGGATGCGTAAATCGCCCGCTGGGCGCTCGGTGAGTATCACGACGCATGGGTGGGCCGCGCTCAAGGACCATTTCGGCATCACCCGCAATGCTGGCGACGGCGCCCTTCTGCGCCGCCAAACCGACCCTGAATCCCCGCCAGCGGCGTCAATTTGACCGCCGCCAGATATGAAGGTAACCTTAGCAGGTAGCCTTCATATCTGAACGGACATGTCCAGCAACACCTCCCCGCCCGAATTCGACCCTGACGCGGTGCACGCCATGGCCGAAGACATTCGTGTCCTGATCGGCAAGTTGCGCCGCCGCTTGCGCGAAGAAGCGCACGTAGGCGATTTCACGCCGTCGCAGGTGCAAGTGCTTGGCCTGCTGGAACGCGAAGGTCCCGCCACCGTCACCACACTCGCGCGGGCCCAGGGCGTGCGTCCACAGTCGATGGGCGAGACTCTCTCCGTGCTGAAAGCGGCCGGCCTCGTCAGCGGCGCGCCTGATCCGAACGACGGCCGGCAAACCGTGCTTTCCCTCACGCCCGCCTTCCGCAAGAAGGTCAAGGTCAGCCGCACGGCACGCGAAGACTGGCTGTTCCGTACCATTCAGACCCGACTCGCGCCCGCCGAGCAGGCGCAACTCGCGACCGGCGTGGACTTGCTCAAACGCCTCATCGATATCTGATCCGCAGGAGAACACCATGGCACTCACCACACTCGACGCGAAGACCGCGCTCATCGTGATCGACTTGCAGCAGGGCATCGTCGCATTGCCCACGGCTCATCCCACTGGCGAAGTCGTGCAGCGCGCGCGCGTGCTCGCGGACGCGTTCCGCCAGCGCGGTCTGCCCGTGGTGCTAGTCAACGTCGCAGCCGGCGCACCGGGCCGCACGGAACAACAGCCGCGCGGCCACGGCGATTTCCCTGCCGGATTTGCCGATCTGGTACCCGAACTGAACCAGCAGCCGTCGGACCACGTGGTGACCAAGCGCACCTGGGGCGCGTTCACCAACACGGATCTTGAAGCGTATCTGCGCGAGCAAGGCGTCACCCAGGTGGTGATCGTCGGCGTGGCGACCAGCATTGGCGTCGAGTCGACCGCGCGTTACGCGAACGAACTCGGCCTTAACGTCACGCTCGCCGTCGACGCCATGACCGATCTGAACGCCGACGCGCACGCCAACAGCATCGCGCGCATCTTCCCGCGCCTCGGTGAAACCGGCACGACGCAGGACGTGCTCGACCTGCTCGAAAACGAAAACACACGCGCATGAGCCCTCGTTTGTGCCTGCGCGCCGCCCATATCGGCGAGACGGACACGCTCCGGTGAGCGGCACGTTCCGTTCGCTGCGCAATTTCAACTACCGGGTCTGGGCCAGCGGCGCAATCGTCTCCAATGTCGGTACATGGATGCAGCGTACCGCGCAGGACTGGCTTGTACTCACGGAACTCACGCATCACAATGCGACGTCCGTGGGCATCGTCATGTCGTTGCAGTTCGGTCCGCAAATGCTGCTATTGCCGCTGACCGGTTACGCAGCCGATCACTTCGACCGTCGCAAGCTGCTGGTCGCCACCCAGGCGTCCATGGGCACGCTGGCGCTGGGCCTCGGCATTCTCACCGTGACCGGCCTCGTGCAGTTGTGGCAGGTCTATGTGTTCGCGCTGCTGCTCGGTTGCGTCACCGCCTTCGATTCACCGGCGCGTCAGACCTTCGTGTCCGATCTGGTGGGCGAGGAGGATCTGGCCAACGCGGTCGGGTTGAATTCCACTTCGTTTAACGCCGCGCGCATGATCGGCCCGGCGGTTGCGGGCTTGCTTATCGCCTCGGTGGGCACCGGCTGGGTGTTCCTGATCAACGCGCTTTCCTTCGTCGCCGTGCTGTTTTCGCTGCGCATGCTGCGCGCGAACGAACTGCACCTGAAGCCCCGCGCGATACGCACGCGCGGCAGCTTCGTGGAAGGCTTCAAATATGTGTGGAAGCGGCCCGATCTGAAGGCCGCGCTGTTGATGCTGTTTCTGATCGGCACGTTCGGGCTGAATTTCCCGATCTTCATCTCGACCATGTCGGTCACCGCGTTTCATGCGGGCGCGAGTCAATACGGCTTGCTGAGTTCGACCATGGCGATCGGCTCCGTCACCGGCGCGCTGCTTGCCGCGCGTCGATCGAAGCCACGCATGGCGATTCTGCTCGGTGCGGCAGGGATTTTCGGCGTGGGCTGCACGGTCGCCGCGCTGATGCCGAACTATGTGTTGTTCGGGCTTGCGCTGATTTTCATCGGCGCGTCGACGCAGACCTTCACCACCTCCACCAACAGCCTCGTACAGCTCTCCACCGAGCCGGCCATGCGTGGCCGGGTCATCGCGATCCTGCTGGCCATCGCGCTGGGCGGCACGCCGCTCGGCGCGCCGGTGGTCGGCTGGGTCGCGGACCGCTTCGGCCCGCGCTGGGCGCTGGGTGTCGGCGCCGCGTCGGGCTTTGCCGCAGCGGCGGTCGGCCTGCTCTACCTCTTCAAATACCGGCAATTTCGCGTGTTTGTCGAAGCCGGCCGTCTGCGCTATAGCATTGACGAACCGCACCAGGCTACGCCTTACGTCAGTGCGGCCACGGCCGTGCAGGACGCCGTGTTGAGCGAAGCGGAAGACGATTGAAAAAAAGCCGCGCCTGAATCAGGCGCGGCTTTTCTGTTACTGCGGCACGGCTTGAATGCTTACTTCGCCACCGGCATCGTGAATTCAGCGCCCTTCGCAATGCTATCCGGCCAGCGCTGCATGATGCTCTTGTAGCGCGTATAGAACCGCACGCCCTCTTCGCCGTATGCGTGGTGGTCGCCGAACAGCGAACGCTTCCAGCCGCCGAACGAGTGCCATGCCATCGGCACCGGGATCGGCACATTGATACCGACCATGCCCACCTGAATCTGCCGGCCGAACGCACGCGCCACGCCGCCATCGGACGTGAACAGCGACACGCCGTTGCCGAACTCGTGCGCGTTGATCAGCTCGACCGCGCTTGCGAAATCGGGCACGCGCACCACCGCCAGCACCGGGCCGAAAATCTCTTCCTTGTAGATCTTCATCTGCGTGCCGACGTTGTCGAACAGCGTGCCGCCGATGAAGAATCCCGCTTCGCTCGCCACCGGATGCGCGCGGCCATCGACGACCAGCTTCGCGCCTTCCGCCTCGCCCGAGGCGATATAGCCGGCCACCTTGGCCTTGTGCTCGGCAGTCACCAGCGGGCCCATTTCCGCGTCGAGGTTTTCGCCGTTCCTGATCACCAGCGATTTCACGCGCGGCACCAGCTTGTCGATCAGTTGATCGGCGACATTGCCGACCGCCACCGCGACCGAGATCGCCATGCAGCGCTCGCCGGCCGAGCCGTACGCGGCGCCGATCAGAGCGTCGACCGCCTGGTCCAGATCGGCGTCCGGCATCACCACCAGATGGTTCTTCGCGCCGCCGAGCGCCTGCACGCGCTTGCCGCGCTTCGCGGCTTCCGTATGAATGTATTCGGCGATCGGCGTGGAGCCCACAAACGACAGCGCCGCCACGTCCGGATGGTCGATCAGCGCGTCCACCGCCACCTTGTCGCCGTTCACGACGTTGAACACGCCATCGGGCAAACCCGCTTCCTTCAGCAATTCAGCGAGACGCAGCGAGGCCGACGGATCGCGCTCCGACGGCTTGAGCACGAAAGTGTTGCCGCAGGCGAGCGCGATCGGGAACATCCACATCGGCACCATCACCGGGAAATTGAACGGCGTGATACCCGCGACCACGCCGAGCGGCTGGCGCAGATTCCAGTTGTCGATGCCGCCGCCGATCTGGTCGGTGAAGTCGGTCTTGAGCAGATTCGGAATGCCGCACGCGAACTCGACCACTTCGATGCCGCGCACCACTTCGCCTTGCGCGTCAGTGAATACCTTGCCGTGTTCGCGTGTGATCAGCAGCGCGAGCTCGTCGTGATGTTTGTTCAGCAGTTCCTTGAACTTGAACAGAATGCGGGCGCGCTTGATCGGCGCCGTTTCGCTCCACTCAGGAAACGCGGCCTTGGCGGCCTGCACTGCCGCGTCCACTTCTTCAACCGACGCGAGCGCGACCGAACCGGTGACCTGGCCGGTGGCGGGATTGAACACGTCCTTGAAGCGGCCGCTAGCCGGCGCGGCCGGTGCGCCGCCAATGAAGTGGCCCAACTGCTGCACCGACAGCTTCGCTTGTTCGTTCACTGCATTCATTTCGTTACCTCGTGTTCGGGAGA
The DNA here is from genome assembly GCF_046027215.1 of Paraburkholderia fungorum. Lineage (GTDB taxonomy): Bacteria > Pseudomonadota > Gammaproteobacteria > Burkholderiales > Burkholderiaceae > Paraburkholderia > Paraburkholderia fungorum_D. Next base: position 1,831,009 of record NZ_JAQQEN010000002.1, read on the forward strand.
CCCGCTGCGGATCGGCATCGGGCCATGAGCAAATAAATCAGGCTACGTCGCGCTGCGCGTGAGCGGCAGGCGCCATCGAGACCTGCCAACTGTATCGACGCCGCCGGGCATATTCCCGATACAGCACAATAAAACCGCGCCTCACTGTATTGTTTTTTGCGCTGCAACTGTATTGGAACGGGACCGGGCGATTACGCGGAAGGCGCGGCATGTTGCAGTGCGGTGCGGTGCTTATTGCTTACCGCGCTGCCGGGCCGCCGAACCGCCGAACTGCCGAAGCGCCGGCCCGCTGGATCAAAAGCCGCCCACGCCGCGCGTGACGAGTGCGTACGGTCCGCTCGTCAGCTGTTCCCGCAGAAACTCGATGCAAACCTGGATCTTCGCCGACGACGACAACCGCTCCGCCGTCACGGCCCACACGTCCGCGGATTGCAGATACTCCGGCAGGACGCGCACCAGTTCGCCCGAGCGCAGGCTTTCGGCCACGTCCCAGATCGATACCATCACGACGCCGTAGCCGTCCTTGGCCCACTGCACGACGATGTCGCTGAGATTCGAGGCGACGGTGCCAGTCACCTTCACGCTCTTCTCGCCATTCGGGCCGCTCAGCCGCCAGACACCGAAGCGGTCATCGCGGCCGCGAAACAACAGGCAGTCGTGCTGGGCCAGATCGCCTGGTTCGACGGGCACACCGCGGCGCTCGAGATACTCCGGCGACGCGCACAGAATCCGCGCGCTTTCCACCATTTTGTGAGCGATCAGGTGCGGCTCCTGGACCTCTCCCACGCGCACGTCGATATCGAAGTTTTCACCCACCAGATCCGCGCGCCGGTCCAGCAACTCCAGCCAGATCTCCAGATGCGGGTGGCGTTGGCGCAGCATCGACAGGATCGGCGAGACGTGTTTGCGTCCAAGCCGCAAGCTCGTGCTGATGCGCAGCAGGCCGCGCAGTTCGGTGCGGCGATCGGCGAATGCGTCGGCCATGCCCTGCACGTCGTCGAGGATTTTCTGCGCCCACTGCAAAGCCGCTTCGCCGTCGCTCGTCACGCTGACTTTGCGGGTGGTACGCTGAAAGAGCTTCACGCCGAGACTCGCTTCCAGCATCGCAATCCGCTTGCTCACATGCGACGGCGACAGCCCCATTTCCGTCGACGCCGCGACAAAGCTGGCCCGGCGCGCGATATTGCAGAACAGTTGCAGATCGCGCAGGAAAGACTCATTGCTGGCTGTGAGCGCATTCTGATTTTCCATTTGGCCGCATTGTGTCCGTGCAGAAGCACATTACCCTAGCTGTAAGAGATTCGTCACGCAAGCACAGCAGGCCGGATCCATTGCTCCGGATACCAGAGCACTGGTTAACCCTGTGCCGGCGACCGATTGAATCACCCCGCAGCATGTTTCGACACGCGCACCGGATCGCGAATCACCGCTTCCCGGTAAGTCCTGGCTTGCAAAGATTCACATTAAAGACGCAAATGAATCGGCCACAGAAGCTGATCAAACATTTCTGTTCAGGAGACGACATGGAAAACAATGCATCGGCGAACAGCGGCGAGCATCGCTCGCAGGCTCGCAAAGCAACCGCCAGCGGCTGGATCGGCTCAGCGCTCGAGTACTACGACTTCTTTATCTACGCGCAGGCAGCGGCCCTCATCTTTCCCCAACTGTTCTTTCCATCGGGCAATCCGAAGATCGCCATCGTCGCGTCGCTCGCGACGTATGGCGTCGGCTATGTCGCGCGGCCGATCGGCGCGGTCGTGCTCGGGCACTGGGGCGACACCCACGGCCGGAAAAACGTACTGCTGGTCTGCATGTTCCTGATGGGTTTCTCGACGATGGCGGTCGCCTTCCTGCCCACCTATCATCAGGTCGGCCTGCTTGCACCGGCACTGCTGGTGGTTCTGCGTCTGGTCCAGGGTTTTGCCGTAGCCGGTGAAATCTCGGGCGCGAGCTCCATGATTCTCGAACATGCGCCATTCGGGCGGCGCGGTTATTACGCGAGCTTCACGCTGCAAGGCGTGCAGGCGGGGCAGATTCTCGCCGCCGCCGTGTTCCTGCCGCTCGCCTACTTCATGGAAGAGAGCGCGTTCAACTCGTGGGGCTGGCGGATCCCGTTTCTGCTCAGCGCGGTGGTGCTGATTGCCGGCTACTTCATTCGCCGCGAGGTGCACGAAACACCGGCATTCGCCAAGGAAGACGCCAGCGGCGCCATCCCCAAGTCGCCTATCGTCGAGGCCTTCCGTTATAACTGGGGGGATATGTTGCGCGTGATCGGCTGCTCGCTGATGAACGTGATCCCCGTGGTCGCCACGATTTTCGGCGCAGCGTATGCGGTTCAGGCGTCGTACGGCATCGGCTTTTCCAAGAGCGTCTACCTGTGGATTCCCGTCATCGGCAATATCGTTGCCGTGGTGGTCATTCCTTACGTAGGCAACCTGTCCGACCGGATCGGCCGGCGTCTGCCCATCATCGTCGGCGCGCTTGGCGCGGGCCTGCTCTCGTTCGGCTACCTCTACGCGATCAGCATCAGGAACGTGCCGCTCGCGATGGTCATGTCGATCCTCATGTGGGGCATCGTCTATCAGGGCTACAACGCCATCTTCCCGAGTTTCTATCCGGAACTGTTCCCGACCCGCTCACGCGTGTCAGCCATGGCGATCGGCCAGAACATCGGCACCACGATTACCGCGCTGCTGCCGGCGCTGTTCGCCTACGTCGCGCCGCCTGGATCGCACGACGTTCCGATGATCATCGGCAGCATCACCTTCGCGATCACCATTATTGCCGCCGTCACCGCATGGAGCGCACGCGAGAACTACCGCGTCAAACTCAGCGATCTGGGCGAGCGCAATGCTGTTCCGATCGAGAAGCACGCGTACGAAACGCTGCGGGCCCAGACCATGGCTGAGGCGAAAAAAGCGCTCGCTTGATTGACCAAGCTCTTCTTTCCGACGCCAGAGGATTTTATCCATGACCAGGACCCGGATCGCCGTCGCCGGCGCGGGCTACATTGGCCGCGCTCACATGAGCGTGGCGCAACAGAGCGACTCGTGCACCCTCTCGGCGATCGTCGATCCGTCGCCGGCGGCCGAGGCGCACGCCACCGCCGCCGGCGTGCCGCTCTACCGATCGCTCGGCGAACTGTTCGACAAGGACCGGCCCGACGGCGTGATTCTCGCCACGCCTAACCAGTTGCACCTCGAGCATGCGCTGGCCTGTCTGGCGGCGGGCGTGCCGGCCTTGCTCGAAAAGCCGATTGCGCCCACCGTCGAGGAAGCGGAGCGGCTTGTCCAGGAGGTCGACCGTACCGGCTCCCGATTGCTGATCGGCCACCATCGGGCGCACAGCCCGATCATGGCGCGCGCGAGGCAAGTGATCGAGGAAGGCAGGCTCGGCAAGCTGGTCGCCGTGATGGGCAGCGCGGTGTTTTTCAAACCGGATCAGTATTTCGCCGATGCGGAATGGCGGCGCAAGGCCGGCGGCGGCCCCATTTTGCTGAATATGATCCACGAGGTGCATAACCTGCGGATGCTGTGCGGCGATATCGTCGCGGTGCAGGCGTTTTCATCGCATGCCACACGCGGTTTTCCAGTGGAAGATACCGTTGCAATCAATCTGCGTTTTGCAAGCGGCGCGCTCGGCAGTTTCATGCTGTCGGACACGGCCGCGAGCGCGCGTAGTTGGGAGCAGACCTCGCAGGAGAACAAGGCGTACCCGACCTATCCCGACGAGGATTGTTACGTGATTGCCGGCACTTTCGGCTCACTTGCCGTGCCCACGATGCGGCTGAAGACCTATGGCAAGGCGGAGGATCGCTCGTGGTGGAAACCGTTCGAGGTCAGCGTCGCCGCCATGACACGCGACGATCCGCTGCGACTCCAGCTGGAACACTTCAATCGCGTGATTCGCGGGGAAGCCGAGCCGCTCGTGAGTGCCCGTGACGGCCTCCAGAATCTGCGTATTACCGAGGCGATTGCGCAGGCCGCGATGGCCGGCAAGATTGTCGACACGACACCTGAAACAGCGGCGGCTTGATCACGTCGCGCTCATGCGCTGACGCCCCCCCACTCTCACCATGGAAGATCAATGAAAACCTTCGTCATGCTCCACGGCATCAACCACAATATGTTCGGCAAACGCGACCCCGCGCAATACGGCACCGTGACGCTTGCTGAAATCGATAGCAGCTTGCAGGCGTTGGGCAAGGAACTCGGCGTGCAAGTGGAAAGCTTCCAGACCAACAGCGAAGCGCAAATGTGCGAGCGGATTCACCAGGCCTTTATTGACAACGCCGACGGCGTGCTGATCAATGCGGGGGCATGGACGCATTACAGCTACGGTATCCGCGACGCGCTCGCCATTCTCACGGTGCCGGTGGTGGAGATCCACATGTCGAATATCCATGCACGGGAACCGTTCCGCCATCTATCCGTGTTCGCGGAGATCGTCAAAGGGCAGATCTGCGGCTTTGGTGTCGACAGCTATCTGCTCGGATTGCGGGCAGCGGTGTCGGCGGCCCAATAGATATTCCGCCGCCGCGCGCGCTCATGGGCGCGCGCTACCGTCTCGTTGCGAGTCGTTCAGGACCATGCCTCGGTCAATTCATTGGCCAATACCATTTTCTCGCGGACTATTTCAACCAGCGCCGCGTCCACGCCGCTCTGCGACTTGATGAATTTCAACGCCGCGGAGTGAACGGCGCGCATTGAGCGGCCATCGATTCCGATCATACGCCCCGCACTTCGCCGCGTCTCCTCGACAAGATCACGCGCACTGCTGAAATCCGGCGACAAACCACATTGCGCCTCGAACCCGGCACGCAAGCCGGCCGCGTATTCGCGCGACTGCCCCAGCCGGTCGATATCGATCAGCAGATCGACGCCATCCGACATACGCAACGCGCAGAGCGTCCACAACGCGATGAAGGCCCGATAGGCGTTATTGCCTTCCGCGCTGCGCGCATAGTGCTCGCAGGCCATGGCATAGGCGTCGTCAGAAGCGGGCGCGGTGGGCGGCAGCCTCACGCCGCACGCTTCGATCGCCTGCCTGACCACCGGTTCGGACTGGTTCAGTCCCAGCACGCGAAACGGCGCGGCGACAAAAAACGGATTGTTCCATTGCTGATTGAGCAGCCACCCGGAAGCAAACTGCGATGCGGGATTTCGAAGGACCGCCGCGTGCATGGCCTGAGGGAATGCGCGCTTGAGCCAGGGCAACCTGCCCGACGAGCGGCAAAACTTGAAGACCGGCACTTTGCCCTGTTCGGCGGAGCAGTCGCTCAGTGCCTGCAGATAAGCCTGCATGGCGGGGAATTCAGCGTCCGGCACGCTCGCGAAACGATCGATGCCAAACCGCTTCCGGTATCCGGCCACGCCGCGCACACCGTCCTGCAGCAGCGGACGGTATTCTTCGAAATAAGGCGCGGCCAGTGGCGGATGCCCCGAGGTCAGCGTGGGACGGGACGCGGATACATCGGCCACGCTCAGATCAGCCAGCACGTTGCTCAGCGGTTCATAGAATCCGGTCACCTTGTCCAGCGCCCGCAGACGCGACCAGACCCACGTTCCCGCGCTTCGCCAGCCGGTGTGCAAAAATACGCCCTGTTTCAGGGCACTTTCCTGCGTAGCGCTCGACGGACCATGTGACAGCGGCATTGCGTTCCTTTCTCCATTCTGCTTAAGCGCACACTCTAGTGCCTCAAGCTGTCGTCTTCGTTACAGAAACGTCACTGTACCTCGCGCAGACACATCGCGCCGGGCGCTCCTGGCCGGACGCCCCGATACCGTGCAAAACTGGAATCGCGCATCCAGACGCTATAAGCTGCCAGACTTCCGAACTCAAAAGTCGCTGACATGACTGACTCGGCCGATATCCGGTTCCTGTTGACCATCCGCGAGAGCGGCAGCCTGATCGCGGCCGCGCGAAAACTGGGACTGTCGCCCTCGGCGGTTACCCAGCGCCTGCAGCAACTTGAAAAGAAGCTGGACACGCAACTGGTGAACCGCACGGCGCGCCGCTTGCAGTTCACGGGAGAAGGCATGCTGCTATGCGAACGAGGCGCTGAACTCGTACAGAAGTTCGACGCGCTGTTCGAAGACCTGCAGACGCGCCGCGGCGGTCTGGTCGGCACCCTGAAAATCAATGCCCCGCTAGGGTTCGGCCGCCGCCATGTGGCGCCCGCCATCGCCGACTTCAGGCAACAGCATCCGGAAATCGACATCGCGCTCACGCTGTCCGACCAGCCATTGACCGAGACCATGGACCCCTTCGACATTGTCGTGCACATCGGCGAGTTGCCGGTCTCGAACCGGGTGGGTTACGCAATCGCCCCCAATGCGCGCTTCGTATGCGCAGCGCCCGCGCTGCTCAAGCGCTTCGGTGTGCCGGAGTCACCGGAGGATCTGAGCACGTTCCCCTGCATCGTGCTGCGCGAGAACAATGAAGATGTCTCACTCTGGCAGTTCAGCAAAGGCCGCACGCGCCGCAGCGTGCGCGTGTCTCCCGGTTTGAGTTGCAACGATGGCGACGTGATTCGTCAGTGGGCCTGCGAAGGGCGTGGCGTGATCCTGCGCTCCGAATGGGACGTTGCCGGCGACATCTCGACCGGCAGGCTGGTGCGCCTCCTGCCGACATGGAAAACGCCGGACGCTAACGTCATTGCGCTGACACATCAGCGGACGGGACTGCCCGCGCGTACGCGGCACTTCATGCAGTATCTGCAAAGCAGGTTCAGACCGGCGCCGCCGTGGCGGCGGTGAAAGCCACCTTCCGCCTGGTGTGGCATAAAACCTATGATTCAGTCATGCTGAATCTTTGAGTAAATCCACGTTAACTTCTCGCAGCAGCGGCAACTTTATAATCGGCTCACACCCACCGCCGGTTAAATCATGACTTCCGTTTCGGTCTCTGCCGCTTATCCGAAGGCTGTGCTCTTCGACCTTCTAACCGCCCTGCTCGACTCATGGAGCTCGTGGAATCACGCCGCCGGCTCCGAACCCGCAGGTCGAGCGTGGCGTGCCGCCTATTTGCGGCTAACCTATGGATGCGGCCGATACGTTCCGTATGAACAATTGGTGCGCGAGGCAGCGGTACAGGTGGGGCTGCCGGCCTCGGCAGCGCTTGCGCTCGAAACAGACTGGCTGAAGCTCGCGCCATGGCGCGGCGCCGTGGACGCACTGCAGGCGCTGCAGGCACTCGAACCGCGCTGCAAACTGGCAATCGTGACCAATTGTTCTATCCACCTCGGCACGCAGGCTGCCAACCTGTTCCCGATTCATTGGGACGCCATCGTGACTGCCGAGGAAGCCGGCATGTATAAACCCGACTCGCGCCCCTACCGGCTCGCGCTCGAAACACTCGGCATCGAGGCGCATGAAGCGGCATTCGTGGCCGGCTCAAGCTACGACATGTTCGGCACCGCTGCCGTCGGCTTGCGGACGTACTGGCACAACCACGTCGGGCTACCGCTGGTAGCGGGCGCCCAGCGGCCCGAGATCGAATCGCCGACGCTCGACGCGCTCGTTCCCTGGCTCAGCCGTTTCGGCTTGACCGACTCCCACTCCACGCCCCGGTGACAGCATGAACTTCGACAATATCGACACCCCCGCCGCGCTGATCGACATCACGCGAATGCAGAAAAACATCGCGCGAATGCAGGCGCAGATGAACATGCTCGGCGTGGCCTTCCGCCCGCACGTCAAAACCACCAAATGCATCGACGTGGTACGCGCGCAGATTGCCGCCGGCGCGCGCGGCATCACGGTCTCGACCCTGAAAGAAGCCGAAGCCTTCTTCGCCGCCGGCATCACCGATATTCTTTACGCGGTCAGCATCGCCCCGTCCAAATTACCCAGAGCGCTCGCGCTGCGCCGGCAAGGTTGCGATCTGAAACTGGTGGTGGATAACGCAGCGGCCGCAGCGGCCTTTGCGGAATTCGGTCGCGAACACCAGGAAACCTTCGAGGTGTGGATCGAAATCGACACTGACGGCCATCGTTCCGGCATCACGCCGGAACAGGACACGCTGCTGGAAGTCGGCCGGATTCTGCACGAGCATGGCGTCAACGTGGGTGGCGTGATGACTCATGCCGGCTCCAGTTACGAACTCGATACGCCGCATGCGCTCGCGGCACTCGCCGAACAGGAACGCGCGGGCTGCGTGCGCGCCGCCCAACGGCTGCGCGAAGCGGGCATTCCCTGCGCGGCGGTCAGCGTCGGCTCGACACCCACCGCGCTCGCCGCCCGGCAACTGGATGGCGTGACCGAAGTTCGCGCGGGCGTCTACGTGCTGTTCGATCTGGTGATGCGCAACGTCGGCGTATGTTCGCTCGACGAGATCGCGCTCAGCGTCCTCGCCACCGTGATCGGTCACCAGCCGGACAAAGGCTGGGCCGTACTCGACGCGGGCTGGATGGCGATGAGCCGCGACCGCGGCACGTCGAAGCAGTCGCATGACTATGGATACGGCCAGCCGTGCGCGTTGAACGGCACCCCGCTCTCGGACTACGTGGTCAGCGGCGCCAATCAGGAGCACGGAATTCTGTCGCCCGTCGGCGCGCAGCCGCCGCATGACGACATCATCCAGCGCTTTCCGATCGGTACGAAACTGCGCATCATGCCGAACCATGCATGCGCGACCGGCGCACAGTTTCCCGAGTATCACGCGTTTTCAGCGGATGGCGGGGTCGCGGTGTGGGCCCGTTTTCAGGGCTGGTGACGAATCGGCAAGGCGCCCAACCCCGGCGCCTGACTGACGCGCCATTTCACTCGTCGTCTTCTTCGAGGCCCGCCAGCAGATCGTCGACCGCCCGATACACGCGTTCGACGATTTCCGGCCCGACCTTGCGCTCCAGCTCGCGATAGTGCGCTTCGAGATCCTTCGAAATCACGCGCACCAATTCCACGCTCGTCTCCGTGAGCGACACCAGCACGCGGCGCTGGTCTTCCGCGAAACGCTCCTTCGTAATCAGTTCCATGCTCTCCATGCGCGCGAGCACGCCGGCCATGCTCGGGCTCGATATCGTGCAGAGATCGGAGATGTGGCGCGGCTCCATCGGACCATGTTCGTTAAGCGCGCGAATCACGCGCCACTGCTGTTCGGTAAGGCCGTGGGCAGTGATCAGCGGGCGGAAACGCTCCATCATTTTTTCTCTGGCACGCAGCAACAACATCGGCAGATTGCGGTGCAGCACTCGGTTAGCAGCGGAAGCGGACATGGCGGAAGATGAATTAAAAGCAGCTGTCAAAGCTTAAGGGAAAACCCGCGATCAGCCGACAGGCTATTGACCGTGGATGATATCAAGCGCAATACTACTAACATGTTAGTGTTTTCTCCGAGAGACAGCTGATTATGTTTGCACTTGCCGATCACCTGCTGCATCCCGAAGGCGACGCCCTGCCTCGCGACGTGGACGCGCATACCGCAGCCACGCTGCTCGCGCGCGGTATTACCTGCCGCGCGCCGGTTTCGGGCGCTGTCTATGCAACCCTGCTGAATGACCGCGCCGCGCTGCACGCATTGGGCGACGCGGTCAACGCCGCGCCTTACAAAGCGCCGCCGAAAGCGCCGATTCTCTACCTGAAGCCACGCAATACGCTGGCCGGGCACCGCGCCCGCGTGGCCGTGCCCGACGATACGTTGGGTGTGGAAGTGGGTGCGTCGCTCGGCATCGTGATCGGCCGCACGGCCACGCGTGTGAGCGTGGAGCACGCCTTCGACTACATCGCCGGCTATACGCTGGTCGCCGATCTGAGCGTGCCGCATGCGAGCGTTTACCGGCCATCGGTGCGGTTCCGGGCGCGCGACGGCTTTTGCGTGGTCGGGCCGGCCGTGGTGGCGGTGCGTCATGTTCCCACGCCGGATGATCTGACGATCAAGGTGTCGATTGCCGGACGCGAGACGTTTATCGCGAGCACAGCAACGTCGATTCGCAACGTGGCGCAGTTGATTGCCGACGTCACCGATTTCATGACACTCAGCGCGGGGGACGTGATTACGCTGGGCGTGCCTCATGGTTCGCCCGTCGCCCATATCGGCGACACCGTCACGCTGACGATCGGCGCGATGCCGCCGCTTGAAGTGTCGTTTGCCGGCAGCGAAGAACAAGGAGAACAGCCATGATGCGCGGCCGCGTTGCCTATGCAGGCGCCATTCACGAAGCGTATCCGGACGCGAACGGCGTGCGGCTCGCCGACGGCCGCGTGCGCCGGGAGGACGAAGTGGTCTGGCTCGCGCCGATCGAAGTCGGCACGATCTTCGCGCTCGGCCTGAACTACGCCGAGCATGCGAAGGAATTGCAGTTCAGCAAGCAGGAAGAACCGCTGGTCTTCCTCAAAGGCCCGGGCACGGTGATCGGCCATCGCGGCGTCACGCGCCGCCCCGCCGACGTCACCTTCATGCACTATGAGTGCGAGCTTGCTGTGGTGATCGGCCGAACCGCGCAGAACGTCAAGCGCGACAACGCCATGCAGTATGTGGCCGGTTACATGATCGCCAACGACTACGCGATCCGCGACTACCTCGAGAACTACTACCGCCCCAACCTGCGCGTGAAGAATCGCGACGGCGGCACGGTGATTGGCCCCTGGTTCGTCGATGCGGCCGATGTCGAAGACGTGACGCAACTGGAGTTGCGCACGTATGTGAACGGCACACGCCAGCAGCACGGTAATACACGGGATCTGGTCACCGATATTCCCGCGTTGATCGAATATCTGAGCAGTTTCATGACGCTCGCGCCCGGCGACGTGATCCTGACCGGCACGCCGGAAGGCATCGTCAACGTCAATGCGGGCGACGAAGTGGTGTGCGAGATCGACGGCCTTGGCCGTCTCGTCAATACGATCGCTTCAGACGCGGATTTTGGCCGCGCCTGAGCGCGGCTTTGGGAAAGGACAAGGCAATGAGAATCGAGCATCTGATTAACGGCAAGTCGAATGCCGCGCAAGACTATTTCGAAACCGTCAACCCGGCTACGCAAGACGTGCTTGCCGAAGTCGCGCGCGGCACCGCGGAAGAAGTCGACGCCGCCGTGCGTGCGGCAAAAGACGCTTTTCCCGCATGGGCCGGCAAACCCGCCGCGGAACGCGCGAAGCTGATTCGCAAGCTCGGCGAATTGATCGCGAAGAACGTGCCGGACATCTCGGAAGCCGAGACGAAAGACACCGGGCAGACGATCTCGCAGACGCGCAAGCAGCTCGTCCCGCGCGCCGCCGACAACTTCACGTATTTCGCCGAGATGTGCACGCGCGTCGATGGCCATACGTACCCCACCGACACGCATCTGAACTACACGCTGTTTCATCCGGTCGGCGTCTGCGCGTTGATCTCGCCGTGGAACGTGCCGTTCATGACGGCGACATGGAAGGTGGCGCCCTGCCTCGCGTTCGGCAATACGGCTGTGCTCAAGATGAGCGAGCTGTCGCCGCTGACCGCCTCCATGCTCGGCAATCTCGCGCTCGAAGCAGGAATTCCGGCCGGTGTGCTGAATGTCGTGCACGGTTTCGGCAAGGAAACCGGCGAGCCGCTGGTCGCGCATCCTGACGTACATGCGGTGTCCTTCACGGGATCGACCGCGACCGGCAACCGGATCGTGCAAACCGCCGGCCTGAAGAAGTTTTCGATGGAACTCGGCGGCAAGTCGCCTTTCGTGATTTTCGACGACGCCGATTTCGAACGCGCACTCGACGCCGCCGTGTTCATGATCTTCTCGAACAACGGCGAGCGCTGCACCGCGGGTTCGCGCATTCTCGTGCAGCGTTCGATTTACGCGCGCTTTGCCGAGCGGTTTATCGAACGCGCGAAGCGCCTGACGGTGGGCGATCCGCTCGCGGACAGCACGATCGTCGGCCCGATGATCAGCCAGGGGCATCTGGCCAAAGTGCGCAGCTATATCGAACTGGGCCCGAAAGAAGGCGCGACGCTCGCCTGCGGCGGGCTCGATACGCCTGATCTGCCGGAAGCCATGCGCAAGGGCAACTTCGTTCAACCGACCGTGTTCGTCGATGTCGATAACCGCATGCGGATCGCGCAGGAAGAGATCTTCGGCCCGGTCGCCTGCCTGATTCCGTTCGACGACGAAGCCGACGCAATCAAACTCGCCAACGACATTTCGTACGGCCTGTCGAGCTATATCTGGACCGAGAACACGGGCCGCGCGCATCGCGTCGCCGCGGCGGTTGAAGCCGGCATGTGCTTCGTGAACAGCCAGAACGTGCGCGATCTGCGCCAGCCGTTTGGCGGCACCAAGGCATCCGGCGTGGGCCGCGAAGGCGGCACGTGGAGTTATGAGGTGTTCCTCGAACCTAAGAACGTTTGTGTGTCGCTCGGCTCGCACCACATTCCGCGCTGGGGCGTTTGAGGTGCTGGGGGTTTTAGGCGCGAGGACGTGATGGCTTGCGCCAGACAGAATAGCAATTAACGTGTGTGGGACAGGAGGCCATAATGGGCAAACTGGCATTAGCAGCAAAAGTAACTCACGTCCCGTCGTTGTATTTGTCCGAGCTCGACGGTCCGCATAAGGGCTGCCGTCAGCCTGCAATCGACGGCCATCATGAAATCGGCCGGCGTTGCCGCGAACTCGGTGTCGATACGATTGTGGTGTTCGATGTGCATTGGCTCGTGAACAGCGAATACCACATCAATTGCGCGCCGAAGTTCGAAGGCGTCTATACCAGCAACGAACTGCCGCATTTCATCAAGAACATGCCGTATGCGTATCCCGGCAATGTCGGGCTCGGCGATCTGATCGCCGAAGTCGCCAATGAAATGGGCGTCAAAAGCCGCGCGCATAGCGAAACCACGCTCGAACTCGAATACGGCACGCTCGTGCCGATGCGCTATATGAACGGCGACCAGCACTTCAAGACCGTCTCCGTGGCGGCCTGGTGCATGTGGCACGACCTCGACACCAGCGCGCGCTTTGGCCTCGCCGTCCGCAAGGCCATCGAGGAGCGTTACGACGGCACCGTGGCGATTCTGGCGAGCGGCTCGCTTAGCCACCATTTCGCCAACAACGGTACCGCCGAGCATTTCATGCATAAGGTATGGAGCCCGTTTCTCGAACAGATGGACCGCCGGGTGGTCGAGTTGTGGGAAGCCGGCGACTGGAAAACCTTCTGCGAAATGTTGCCGCTCTATAACGAGAAATGCTGGGGCGAAGGCGGCATGCACGACACCGCCATGCTGCTCGGCGCACTGGGCTGGGACCGTTACGACGGCAAAGTGGAAGTCGTCACGCCATATTTCGGCAGCTCGGGCACTGGACAGATCAACGCGATCTTTCCCGTCACGCCGCTACCCGCTTAAAGCCTGAGAAAGGAGTCTACTGTGCCTCATCTGACACTTGAATATAGCGCCAATCTTGCCGGCGATGAAAGCATCGGACAGCTTTGCCAGGCGCTCGCCCGCTGTCTCGACGCGCAGCGCGAGAACGAGCAGCGCGTCTACCCGCTCGGTGGCATCCGCGTGCGCGCATTGCGCTGCGAGCAGTACTGCGTCGCCGACGGCAGACCGGAAGCCGCCTTCCTGCATGCCAATCTGAAGATCGGCGCAGGCCGCTCCGAAGCCGTGAAAAAGGCCACGGGCGAGGCGCTATTCGGATTAATCAAACAGCACTTCAGCGCTGAATTCGAAAAGCACGGCCTGGCGCTCTCGCTTGAGATCAATGAATTCAGCGAAGCCGGCACGTGGAAACACAACAATTTGCACGCGCGGCTAAAGGCCTGAGCGCGGCTCATCGAGAATCGACCATGCTAGACGAACAGACTATCCGCGATCTCGCGGCGCAACTCGACAACGCCGAGAAAACGCGCACCCAGTTGCGTCATTTTTCGGCTGCGTATCCCGGTATGACCGTACAGGATGGCTATGCGATTCAGCGTGAGTGGGTCAAGCTCAAGCTCGCCGAAGGCCATGTAATCAAGGGCCGCAAGATCGGGCTGACCTCGCGTGCCATGCAGCGTTCGTCGCAGATCGACGAACCCGATTACGCCCCGTTGCTCGACAGCATGTTCCTCGAAAACGGCCAGGACATCCGTGCCGACCGCTTCATTGCGCCGCGCGTCGAAGTGGAACTGGCGTTCGTGTTGAGCAAGCCATTGAAGGGCCCCGGCGTCACGTTATTCGACGTACTGGACGCCACCGCCTACGTGACGCCCGCAGTGGAGATTATCGACGCGCGCATCGAACAGTTCGACCGCGAAACGAAAGCGCCGCGCAAGGTGTACGACACCATCTCTGACTTTGCGGCTAACGCGGGCATTGTGCTGGGCGGGCGCCCGGTGCGCCCACTCGATGTCGACCTTCGCTGGGTTGGCGCGCTGCTGTACAAGAACGGCGCGGTCGAGGAAAGCGGATTGGCGGCGGCGGTCCTGAATCATCCGGCGACCGGTGTGGCATGGCTCGCCAACAAGATTGCCCCCTACGACGAGGTGCTGAACGCCAACGACGTGATCCTGAGCGGCTCATTCACGAGCCCGATCCCGGCGCGGGCGGGCGACACGTTTCATGTCGATTACGGTCCGCTGGGCGGAATTGGTTTGAATTTCATTTGAGCGTATAGCCATGCATCTACCGCAGAACCCATTCAAGCGTGCTCTCGCCGAAGGCCGACCGCAATTCGGGCTATGGGCGGCTCTTGCTGATGCCTACGTGACTGAACTACTGGCGACGGCTGGTTTCGACTGGTTGCTGATCGATAACGAGCACGCGCCGAACGACGTGCGCAGTACCTTGGCGCAATTGCAGGCGGTGGCCGCTTACGCGTCGCATCTCGTGGTGCGGCCGGTGCGCAGTGATAGTGCGTTGATCAAGCAGCTACTCGATATTGGCGCACAGACATTGTTGTTGCCGATGATCGATACCGCGGAGCAGGCCGCCGAGGCGGTGGCGGCGACGCGCTATCCGCCGCAGGGTATTCGCGGCGTGGGCAGCGCATTGGCGCGGGCCTCGCGGTGGAATCGGATTCCTGATTACCTTGGCGCGGCGTCGGATGAATTGTGTGTGCTGGTGCAGGTCGAGACTGTTCAGGGGATGGAGAATTTGCCGGCGATTGCCGGGGTGGAAGGGGTAGATGGTGTGTTTTTTGGTCCTGCGGACCTGAGTGCGTCGATGGGGTTGCTGGGCAAACCAGGGGATGAGCGCGTGCGCGAGGCGATTTGCAACGGGATTGCGACTGTGCGGAGCGCGGGCAAGAGTGCTGGTGTGCTGGCGACGGATGCTTCGATTGCTGAGGAATATTTGGCTGCGGGCGCGGTGTTTGTTGCTGTTGGGACGGATACTGGACTGTTGAGCCGTGCGGCGGGGGAATTGGCAGCGAAGTATGTGAGGGGTGCCGCTGTGGTCGCGGTGAAAGGGGGATATTAAATTGGGGGTTTTTGCCTTTCGCGGCGGCATTTTGTGGTTGTGCCTACGGCGTTGGTTGTTTCTATTCTTATTGGTTTATTAGTGTTCCCCCTGTGCGGGGGGGCACCTACTTTTCTTTGCCGGCCGCAAAGAAAAGTAGGCAAAAGAAAGCGGCTCAAACCGCCAACATTTAAGTGGGTCCCCTGGCTTGGAGTGGCTGGTGGTGCGATAAACGGATCACACCTCGGTCCATAACGGTCTGTGACACAGCCGTCATCCGCTCCCACTCCGCACTGCGTGCGTCGCGGTTGGGTCCACCAGGGAAACCATCGGCTTCGTTTGCGTGCGGTGGGGGCCGTCGGCTTCGCCTCGGCGAGGCGCCGAAAACACCGATTGGTTTTGTGAAGTACCGCCCCGGCGCGCGCAGCGCCGCCGGAAGCATGACGGCCTGGTCACTCACGAGAGCAGGTGCGCAGGCTCAATCTCTACGGGGCCACGAGCCCCTCCAAGCCAGGGGACCCACTTAAGAGTTGGCGGTTCGAGCCGCTTTCTTTTGCCTACTTTTCTTTGCGGCAGGCAAAGAAAAGTAGGTGCCCCCCCGCACAGGGGGAACGCTAATAGACCAATAAGCAAACAAGGAAAGGCCAAAGAAGCCAGAACCAGGAAATGCCGCCGCCAAAGGCAAAAAAAACCCACCTTCATTCCCCTGCCGGCCAAGGCAACCCAACTGTCGACCAATCCAGCTCGACCCCAACCACAACCCGCCCCACGGCACACAGTCCCACAGCACACTGCGCAGCGCCAAACTGCGCTGCCAAAGTCACAGCAACACAAGGCCGGCCGCTGGCCAAAGAAAGATAAGGATTACTGGCCACCGCCACCCCTGGCGCCAAAACCGCATTACGAAAATAAGGCCGATGATCCCATCGTGCATTGCGCGGGTTCGCAACCGGATGCAGCGAAGCCCCTTCGCTATCGTAAGCAGGTCCCGGTACTTCAAGCCCGATCTGCCGCCCCGAATCGTCCAGAATAAAACAGCTAATACACCGTTCAAACGCGGCCAGCGAAACAAACGCCTCTTCCATCGCGATGCCATGCAGCAAAGCATCGGTCGCCTGCCTCAATGCAGCCCGGTAAGGCTCGACTTCCGACTCGAACAAGGCGTGCTGATGCGCCCGCCCCTGCGCGATCACATCAAACGCATCGTCGATTCGACGATGCACGGAATCCGGCGGCACGATCTCGGCAGCCGGCCGGCCAAGCAGAAATCCCTGCGCAAAGTCCACGTTGGACTCAACCGCGAGAATCAACTCCTCTGTCGTTTCAACACCCTCGACCACCACCAGCATCCCCGCCTGATGCAACAGCGAAACCAGCTTCGGCAAAATCGGCTGCTCAGTGCCGTGACTCGTCGCGCGAATCAGCTCGCCGTCGAGCTTCACGAGATCCGGCCGGATGCGCAATAACCGGTCGAGATTGGATTGGCCCGCGCCAAAATCGTCAACCGCGATCAGGAAGCCGTGCGCGCGATACAGCGCGGCAGCCCGCGACATCTCATCGACACTGCCGCCGTGCGACTCGAGAATCTCGAGAATCACCCGCTCAGGTTCGAGCCCCACCGTGCGCACAATCCTGGCAAGCTGATCGGCGTAGCCCTCGGCAATGAATGTGGCCGGCAAAATATTCAGGAACAGCCATGCGTCGTCAGGCAGAGACTTGCGCGCGTTGTCCAGATGCACCGAGTGGCTCGCGCGATCCAGTGCGCCCTCGTCGCTGGATGGCTTCGGCGCGAATAGCACCACGGGCGGCACCAGCGTGCCGTCGTCCTGCTCGCCGCGCAGCAACGCCTCGAAGCCCACCTGCTTCTGATGCGACAAACTGTAGAGCGGCTGGAAATGCGAAGTCAGGTAGTAGTCATCCCATCGATGCCGCAGCGCCACCGCCCCACCCTCGCCTTGCACCGCGTCGGAGATGAGCTGCAGAGCCTCGCCCGGCAGCGAGCGCTCGGCGCATACGCGGTTTCTGCCCGAGTGTTTGGCGCGCAGCAAGGCTTCGTCGGCCCGGTCGAGCAACACCATGATGTTTTCGCCGCCGCGGTGTTCGGCCACGCCGAAACTCGCGGTCAACTGGCCGTCCGGTCGCTCGATGGCGGCAATCGCGCCGCGCAGGCGCTCGGCGAGATCGAGCGCGCCGACCAGACCGTCGCGCACCAACACGGCAAACTCCTCGCCGCCGATCCGGCTCACGCTCTCCTGCGCGGAGGTTTCCGCCATCAGCACCTGCGCGACCTGGTACAGGGCCTCGTCGCCCACGCCATGGCCGAAGCGGTCATTCAGCGCCTTGAAACCGTCGATGTCGAGAAAGATCGCGCTGATCCGCTCGCCAGATGCCAGCGTCTCGAGACGGTGCTCGGCCTGCTTCACGAACGCCCGGCGGTTTTGCAGGCCGGTCAGCGGATCGGTCGCGGCAAGCTGCGCCAGCTGGCTCTCGAGCAGATAGTGATTGCGCCGGAACCGGTAGAAGCCGAAGTGATAGACCACGGACGCGGGCATGCCGATCGCCACGATCCACATCCACGTGACCACATTGAAGTCATGAGCATGCGTCTGCCCGAATAGCATCGCGAGCGCCGCGGCGTAAAAAAGCGCGCTGCCCACGAAAAAGTGCGTGGGCGTGAGCCACAGCGGCGCGGCGCAGATCGGTATCACCACCACAGCGGGCAGCGCCCACAGCAACGGCTGCTCGACCCCGGCGATGTTCAGCGCCATGCCGGCTACCAGCGTCAGCGAAAACGCGACGCCGATTGCGCCGAAGGCCCAGGTGCTGGTCGTGCGTGGGATCGCCAGCACCAGCAGGCCGAGCACCAGCGCGCACGCGAGCCGGTATCCCAGCGGCATGGCAGGACCGTCGACATAATTGCGCGCACCGACAAAGAACAGGAATGCGACGACGGTAAACGCCAACGTCACCGTCAAAAGTGGACGTTGGTGTTCCAGCGCTCGCCGGTGAAAGCGATCACGCAAACCGGAATCAGACAGTTGCTTCGTTGAAGTGGAAAGCATATTGATAGATATCAGACTCGTTCCGGTCACTCTGCCGATGTATAACGGCAAGGGTCTGACAAATATTTATGCCTTCCAGCAAATAGAAGTGCGCCCCGCCCGCTCGCCGCTACGCCGCCGCCATCACGCGGTCGCGCCCTGACGCCTTGGCGGCGTACAACGCGCCGTCGGCCCGCGCCATCACCTCGGCGAGCGACTCGTCGCCCTGGCGCTGGTCGACGCCGACACTGAAGGTGTAGCGCAGCCCGCGCGGCAAGTCGGCCGGCCCGGTCGCGGCGAGCCGGGCGCGCAAGCGCTCCAGCAGCACCACCGCCTCGGCCGCCGTGGTGGCCGGGCACAACACGCCGAACTCCTCGCCGCCCAGCCGCCCGAACACATCGCTGGCGCGCAGGTTACAGGTGACAAAAGCCGCAAAGTGGCTCAGCACCTGGTCGCCGGCGGCATGGCCGTGGTTGTCGTTGACGGCTTTGAACGAATCGATGTCGATGATCGCGATCGCCACCGGCGACCCCGCGCGCCGCGCCGCCTTCAGCAGCGCTTCGCCAACTGTGAGAAAAGCACGGCGCGACAGGGCGCCCGTCAGCTCGTCGACGTTGGCGAGCCGCTCGAGCCGTTCGGCCAGGCGGTCGTGCGCCAGCATCACCACGCCGATCGACAGGCAGGGCATCGCGAGAATGCCGATCGCAAGAAACGCGATATTGGCCGCCGACACCTGCATCAGGCTCGACTGCGCCAGCATGCCGAAGCCGTACAGCGTGCCGCGCGCAATGTGTCCCACGCAGAACAGCGCCGCCGCCACGGCGAGGAAGTAATAGCTGTAACGCGGCCGGTTCGCGGGGCGGCCGCGCAGCATCGTGACCGCGAGCGTCGCATACAGACAGGCGTGGAACGCCGACACCAGCGCCACGCGCGCATTGAAGTCCGGCGCGGCAAAAGTCCAGTAGACGATGCCGGCCAGCACCGCGGCCAGTCCGATATATGCGGCCCATGGGCGTGACCGGCGCCCTAGGAAGCGCCAGCAACCTTCCAGCACCAGCAGCAACGAGGCAGCCAGCAGCACATTGGCGGCCACAAAAGACAGCCAGGGCGACGCGTGCCCCTGCACCGCGAAAGCCAGCAGCGCGACGATCGCGACGGCATTGGCGAGGATCCAGTAACCGACGCCGGTTATCGCCGCGCGCCAAAGGGAACCGAGCACGGCCATTGCCATGAGACCCGACAAAACCGTCACGACCAGAATACTGAGTGGATTGAGCATTGCAGTGATTGAGTCGAAGTGCGCCGCGATATCGTGCGACGCCCTGCTGCCACCGGTCCACGCTTTTCGACGCTTGCGCGTGCAACCGGACGGCACAAGTCCGTAAGCTTACTCGACGGGTACAAAAAACCGGCGCGCAACGGACAGCAAGTTATGGAAAGAATCCTCGGGACCGCACACGCCTGTTGCATCCGCACAAACATGAAGCGTTGCATTTCGTTGCATTTACCACGAAACGACATCGCTAAAATCCGCATGCGAAACATGCCGTTAGTGCGGCGATGGTGAATACATTTGCCCTTGGTGTTCGCCTTAAAACGCAAGCCAGGCGATTGCCGCAGTAAAAACTACGGAGCCCATTTGCCATTCTTTCGCATGCGCTTGCATGGTTCATGCGTATAGCCAGACGAATCGAATGTGGCTAAAAGTTACTGTCTTAAGTAGACTCATTCGAAGTGTGACGGACAGACTAGACAGACTCGGTAAAAGTAACCTAGGGCGCGTGCAATGCGCGGCTTTCCCGTAACACTTTCATGATCTTGGTCGTCGACGCCCGTCTTTGTACACGGTTTGAAGCAACGGCCGATTCCCGGAAAACATGGTCCCAATTCTCGATTACCTGCTGGAACGCCAAATCTCGCCGCAGTGGCGCGGCATGCTCACTGCACTGGCTACCGAGTTCGAAGCGCAGATTGGCCGCGCCGAACTGCGCCAGTTGATGCATCGGGTCGGCTGCCGGTTTGCGGCGGCGCACCAACTGCCCGCGTGCGGGTCAACAGCCGAACTCGCGCAGACCTTGAATCTGTACTGGCATGAAATGGATTGGGGCTACGTCGAACTCTCCGACGAAGCCGAGTGCCTGCGCATCGTCCATTACTGCGCGCCGCTGCAGGCATTCGGCGACGCGGCCCTGAACTGGACGCCCGCGTTTCTCGAGGGCGTCTATCAGACGTGGTTGAGCGCGTTGGGCGCGCAAGGCCTGTCGGTCGCGCAGACGAGCGAGTACGGCGCGGACACCGCAATCGAATTTCGCCTTGGCCGCCATCCGGCCTGAACCGGCGGCAGGTGGCGGGCGGCAGGTGGTTGTCGCAAGCAGTCAGTAGCGTATTAACGCGCCAGACCGGTGCGCGTGAAGTGGCAGCACCCAGGTTTTAGCGCCGCGAGCAAGAGTCAGGATCGGGGCATGGCAAGTCATGAACAAGACGGCGGCATTATGAGTTCATCCAGCGACATCGAAAAACTATTCGATCACTTTGGCGGCGACGCCAGCGCATACCAGGAAATCGGCCGCGAGAACGAAGCGCGCTCGGCGCGTACCCGTTGGCCCCTGCTGGTGACGCTGGACCTGACACAACCGGCGATCCCGGCGATCGGCCAGCGCAGCGAGGCCAGCCCTCGGGCGTTGCCGAAAGACGCGTCGCGCGAGGCCGTCGATCCCAAGGACACGACGCCCAAAGACGCCGCCTCGGTCACGCGCGCGAAAGCGCCGCTGTTCACCCGCTCGCATCGGCGCGACATTCCGCCGGTGGTCGTGGCCACGCCGTCTGCCGCGCCGCAGGGCGCCTCGCGTTTCGGCACGTTCGAAACGGAAGATGACAGCGCAGCACGAGCCGCGCTGGATGCGGCAGGCGCCGCACCGGTGCCGCCAGTGGTGGCGCAGGCCGCGCCGCTTGTGCACGTTGCTCCGGTTCCTCCCGTCATCCCCGTTGCGAGCGTCCCGCCAGCGGTTCAGTTTCGCGCGCCTGCCGCGTCGGCCAGACCCATTGCCACGCCCGCGGCCGCCGCAATGCCGGCAGCCGCGGGCGTGGGCACAGGCGCGCCCGCGTCGGCCTCAAACTGGGCACCAGCGCCCGCGCCGGCCCGGGCCTACGCAAGCGCGCCCGCTGCGCCTGCCGCCCCGGCCAGTCCCGCATCGATCCTCGGCAAGCTGTTCGCCGCGGAATCCAAAACCGAACCCGCGCCGCCGCAACCCGCTGCGCCCGCCGCCGAAGCGGCGCCGTTGCAAGCGGTTTTCGACCGTCTTCGCGGCTCGCCCGGTCAAACGTTTGCCAGGCCGGACAGTCCAACCCGCGCCGCTGTGCCCGCCCCCTCCAACTCGTGGCTGGTCAACGGCCCTCGTCGCTCATGAAAGTCATCGCGGTGGTGTCCGCCAAAGGCGGGGTCGGGAAAACCACTCTCGCCGCCAATCTCGCTTCCGTGCTGGCCAGCAGTGGCCGGCGTGTGATCGCCCTCGACCTCGACCCGCAGAACGCACTGCGCCTGCATTTCGGCGTGCCGCTCGACAGCGTCGACGGTTTGTCGCGCGCCACCCTGACGGGCGATCCCTGGCAAACGGTGATGTTCGACGGCGTGGACGGCGTGACCGTGCTGCCCTACGGCGCGCTGCTCGAAGACGACCGGCGCCGCTTCGAGGCGCATGTCGACCAGGACCCGAGATGGCTCGCGCAGGCCTTGCAGGCGTTGCGCCTCGACGCCGCCGACATCGTCATCATCGATACGCCGCCGGGTTCGTCCACCTATGTACGCACTGCGTTGAGCGCGGCCACCTTCACGCTGAACGTGGTCCTCGCCGACGCCGCCTCGTATGCGGCGATTCCGCTCATGGAACGGCTGATCAGCGCTTACGCGGCGCCGCGCCCCGAGTTCGGCGGTGAAGGCTACGTGATCAACCAGATCGACCAGTCGCGCCAGCTGACCAAAGACGTGCTCAAGGTCTTGCGCCAGATGCTCGGCGACAAGCTGTTCCCCGGCGTGATCCATCTGGACGAAGGCGTGAGCGAGGCACTCGCCTGCGACACCACGCTGATCCACTACGATCCGCTCAGCCAGGCGGCCGCCGATTTTCGCGCGTGCGGCAACTGGCTGATGGCGGCGGTCGACGCGATTGCCGTCTCGCCGAGGAACGTCGCATGAGTACGCCCCGTTCGCCGGGACTCGAACCCGCCAACCCGTCGCGGCTCGAAAGCTTCGTCGACGCGCGCTTCTGGAACAGCCGCATTGTGACCGGCGCCGTCACGCTGTTCGCGCTGGCCATGCTGTACTTCGTGTTCACCGTGCCGCTCGCGTTCTACGAGCAGCTGATGTTCGCGACCTGCTGCTTTGTCACCGCGCTGTGGTTCCGCCGCCTGCCGGGCCGTTACGCGACGATGGTGATGATCATGCTCTCGGTGGTCACCTCGGGCCGCTATATGTACTGGCGGCTGACCGCGACCACGTACTGGGAACATCCGCTCGACGCCGCGTGGGGGCTGCTGCTGGTGGCGGCGGAAGTCTATTCGACCGTCGTGCTGCTGCTCGGCTACTTCCAGACCGCATGGCCGCTCAAGCGCACGCCGATGCCGCTGCCCGCTTCGCGCGACCAGTGGCCGACCGTCGACGTATTCATTCCAACCTACAACGAGCCGCTCTCGGTGGTGAAGCCCACCATCTTCGCCGCGCTGGCGCTCGACTATCCGGCGGACAAACTGTCGATCCACGTACTCGACGACGGCCGCCGCCCAGAGTTCAAGGCGTTCTGCGAGGAAGTCGGCGTCAACTGGACGATTCGCACGCATAACCGCCACGCGAAAGCCGGCAATATCAATGAAGCGTTGAAGATCACCCAGGGCGAGTACCTCGCGATCTTCGATTGCGATCACATTCCGACCCGCTCGTTCCTGCAGATCGGCCTCGGCTGGTTCCTGCGCGACAAGCTGCTGTCGATGCTGCAAACGCCGCACCACTTCTTTTCCGCCGATCCGTTCGAGCGCAATCTCGGCACCTTCCGTAAGGTGCCGAACGAAGGCGAACTGTTCTACGGCCTCGTGCAGGACGGCAACGACTTGTGGAACGCAACCTTCTTCTGCGGTTCGTGCGCGCTGCTGCGCCGGAGCATGGTCGAAGAGATTGGCGGCATCGCGGTCGAAACCGTCACGGAAGACGCACACACCGCGCTGAAACTGCACCGCCTCGGCTACACCACCGCCTATCTGGCGATTCCACAGGCGGCCGGTCTCGCCACGGAAAGCCTGTCCGGCCACATCGGCCAACGGATTCGCTGGGCGCGCGGCATGACGCAGATTTTCCGGATCGACAATCCGCTGACCGGCAAGGGCCTGAAAATCGGCCAGCGCCTGTGCTATCTGAACGCGATGATGCACTTCTTCTACGGCATCCCGCGTCTGGTGTTTCTCACCGCGCCGCTGTCGTACCTGTTTTTTGGCGCGCACGTGATCGAAGCCGCCGCGAGCACGATCGCGATTTACGCGCTGCCGCACATGATGCACGCGAGCATCACCAACTCGCGCATGCAGCGCTCGTTTCGGCATTCGTTCTGGGCCGAAGTGTATGAATCGGTGCTGGCTTCCTACATCACCGCGCCAACGCTGCTCGCGCTGATCAACCCGAAGCTCGGCAAATTCAACGTGACGGCCAAGGGCGGCCAGATCGAGAAGAACTATTTCGACTGGGCAATCTCGCGGCCGTACCTGTTCCTGCTGCTGCTGAACCTGATCGGCTTCTGCGTGGGCATCGTGCATATCTATCTGAACTGGCACATCCGCAGCGAGGTGAACACCACCATCCTGAACCTCGGCTGGACCACCTACAACATGCTGATTCTCGGCGCGAGCGTGGCGGCGGCGAGCGAGCGCCGGCAGATTCGCGCGGTGCACCGCGTGGCGATGCAGATGCCGGTGATGCTGAAATTTTCGACCGGCCGCACGCTCGCCTGCGAAACCATCGACTACTCGGAAGGCGGCGTCGGCGTGGCGCTGCCGGCCAAAATCGAAGTGCCGATGCACGAACGCGTGACCGTCTCGCTGTTTCGCGGCGACGAGGAGTACGCCTTCCCCGCGACCGTCGGCTTCACGGCGCCGGGCCGCGTGGGCCTGCGCTTCTCGGCGATGACGCGCGAGCAGGAGTACGAGTTCGTCAAGACCACTTTCGCGCGCGCCGACGCCTGGACCGGCTGGGCCGAAGGGCGCGAGCAGGACACCCCGCTGCGGGGTCTGTCGCATGTGCTGACGGTCGGGGCGCGCGGCATCGCCGGGCTCTTCGAACATCTGTATGCCGACCTTCGAAGCTCGATGAAAAGCCGTCCGGTGGACGTCAAAAAGCTAAAAACCAAAGACTGATCTATGGGCAACAGGATGGCGAAGGGAAACATCGAACGCTCGAATCACGAGCGCAGTGGGATGGAATCCGGGACCTGGCTATCCGGCCGTCCCCGAACCCGCGGTTTGATGCGCGGCCTCGCGTGCTGGCTCGCGTTGCAGACCGCATTGGCGGCGCCGCTGGCGGCGGCGGCCGAAGTCGCTGCGGCGGCGTTGAGCAGTTCGGGCTCCGGCACAGCCGCAGCAGCACAGGCCGCCGTCGCAACCGGCGTGGGCAGCGTGCCCGCGCCGAGCGCCGCCGTGCCGTTCGACCCGAACGCGATCACGCAGGCACCGTTGGCCACGCCGACGCCCGCGCTCGCCGCGTCGTCGGTCAAAGCGCTGGGCGTCAGGACGCCGACCACCGCCGAACCGGGCACGCTGGTGCCGGGCGGCCGCCGTCAGACGCTGACCTTCGCCGACCTCGGCGCGCTCGATCCGCTGCAACTGCGCGGCACCGACGGCCAGAACGGCGTCGCGTTCTCCGTGCGTGGCGACGAAGTGGTGACCGGCGCGATCCTGCATCTGGTCTACAGCTATTCGCCGGCGTTGCTGCCGAATATCTCGCAGCTCAAGGTGCTGGTGAACGGCGAAGTGGCCGCCACCCTGCCCGTGCCACACGAACAGGCCGGCATGCTGGTGGCGCGCGACGTCTCGATCGATCCGCGCTTCATTACCGAGTTCAACCACCTGAACGTGCAGTTGATCGGCCACTACACGACGAGCTGTGAAGACCCGGCGAATTCGTCGTTGTGGGCCACCGTCAGCAATGCGAGTTCGCTGGATATGAGCTACGCGTCGCTCGCCAGCAAGCCGGATCTCGCGGCCTTGCCGCAACCGTTCTTCGACCGTCGCGACGTGCGCCGGCTCGAACTGCCGTTCGTGTTTGCGCAAAAGCCCGGCGCGGGCACGCTCGAGGCGGGCGGCATCGTGGCGTCCTGGTTCGGCGCGCTCGCCGGTTATCGCGGCGCGTTGTTTCCGGCGCAACTGGACAACCCGCCGCTGTCGGGCAATGCGGTGGTGTTCGCGACCTCCGACCAGCGTCCCGCAGGCGTGACGATTCCGGCGATTTCCGGGCCGACCATCGCGGTAGTCGATCGCGACGCGCCGGCGCGCGGCAAACTGCTGCTCGTGCTCGGCCGCACCGAAGCCGAACTGAAGACCGCCGCCCGCGCGCTCGGCATCGGCCAGAACACGCTGACGGGCCCAAGCGCGACGATCACGCAGTTGAATGAACTTGCACCGCGCGCGCCATACGACGCGCCGACCTGGCTGCCGACCAACCGTCCGGTGCGTTTCGGCGAGCTTGCCGACGCGCGCGATCTGACCGTATCCGGCTACGACGCCGACGCCGTGCGCGTGAATCTGCGCGTGCCACCCGATCTGTTCATGTGGCACACCAAGGGCGCGCCGATCGATCTGCGCTACCGCTACACGGTGCGCCCGCTGCGCGATCGCTCGTCGCTGAACGTGAGCGTGAACAACGGCTTCGTGCAGGCCTTGCCGATTCCGGCCGAGTCGGCCTCGGTGTTCGAACTGAGCCATTACTTCGCGCGCGTGTTGCCGGACAAGACCGCCGAAGCGCGCCGCACCGTGCATATTCCGCCGCTGCTGCTGACGCCGCGCGCGCAGGTGCGCCTGCACTTCTTCTACGACATTCCGAATACCGGCGAATGCCACGGCCGCCTGCTGGACAACGTGGTCGGCGCGATCGATCCGAACTCGACCATCGACCTGTCGTCGTTCCCGCACTACATGGCGTTGCCCGATCTGGCGGCGTTCGCCAATAGCGGTTTCCCGTTCACGCGCATGGCCGACCTCTCCGAGACCGCGGTGATCCTGCCGAACGAGGCCGATTCGAGCGACTACAGCCTGTATCTGCTGACCATGGGCCGCATGGGCGCATCGACGGGTTATCCGGTGACCGGCGTGACCGTCGGCACCGCGGATAGCGTCGATCAATACGCCAATAAAGACCTGCTGCTGTTCGGCGCGCCGGGCCGCCAGCCGCTGCTGCAACGCTGGGCCAAGTCGATGCCGTTCTCCAGCGACGGCGATTCGCGCACCTTCCAGCTCTCCGATATCGTCTTCAAACTCGAAGACTGGTGGCATGGCGAACGCGGCGTCGAGCGTGCGCCGGCGCGGGCCGATCTGACGCTGGTGAGTTCGAACGGCGCCGCCCTGCTGACGGGCTTCGAGTCGCCGTTGCAGAAGAACCGCAGCGCTGTCGCGCTGGTGAGCGCGGCGGGCCAGTCGGACGCCGATCTGTCCGCCGCCCTGCTCGACGCCGACGTGCTGCCGCAGATTCAAGGCGCGATGGCGGTGATCCACGGCCGCACCGTCACGATCACGTCGAACGGTGAGGCGTATTACGTCGGCCATCTGTCGCCGCAGGAATATCTGCGCTGGGCGCTCTCGTCGCATCCGCTGCTATTGATGCTGGGCGGTGTCGTCGCCGCGCTGATCATCGCGGGCCTGTTCTACCGGACGCTGCGCTCGATCGCCGCGCGCCGCCTGAAGGAATAATAGGACTGATATGCGGGTTCGAATCAACACGACGTGCGTGGCGCTGACGCTGGGGCTGGCGGCGTCCACGAGTTTCGCCAGTCTGATGAAGGTCGCCCAGACCACCGCCGCGCCGGGTGCGTGTGGTGACTGGAGCGGCTACCGCAGTTTCGTCGAACGCTTCGTGCAGGCCGATGGCCGCGTGATCGACTATTCCACGCCGGCCCAGCAAACCACCTCGGAAGGACAGTCGTACGCGATGTTTTTCGCGTTGGTCGCGAACGACCGCGCGAGCTTCGACCGCCTGCTCAACTGGACCCGCACCAACCTCGCGGGCAATCAGTTCGACGTGCAGAACATGCGTCTGCCGTCGTGGCAATGGGGCAGGAAGCCGGATGGCTCGTACGGCGTGCTCGATCCCAACTCTGCTTCGGATTCCGACTTGTGGATCGCCTACGATCTGCTGCAAGCCGGCCGTCTGTGGCGCGACCCGAGTTATACGCAACTGGGCGAAGCGCTCGCCGCGCAGATCGCGCGTGAGGAAATGACCACGCTGCCGGGCGTCGGCCCGATGCTGCTGCCCGGACCGCAGGGCTTCAAAACCGGCGGCGTAACGCGCCTGAACCCGAGCTATCTGCCGTTGCCGGTGCTGCGCGCGCTCGCTCGCGAACTGCCGAACGGCCCGTGGGCCAAACTCGCCGACAGCGCGTACAAGCTCATCAAGACCACCGCGCCGCTGGGCTTCGCGCCCGACTGGGCCGCCTGGCAAAACGGCCAGTTCGTGGTCGATCCAAAAAACGGCGACACCGGCAGCTACGACGCGATCCGCGTCTACCTGTGGGCCGGTCTCGCCTCGCCCGCCGACCCGCTCGCGAAGCCGTGGCTCGCGGCCCTCGGCGGCATGCGCGCGAGGGTTGCGCAGACCGGCATTCCGCCTGAAAAGGTCTCGTCCACCACCGGCACCGCCAGCGGCGAAGGCCCGCTGAGCTACTGGGGCGCGCTCGCGCCGTACTTCAAGGCGCTCGGCGACGAGCATGGCCTCGGTCTCGCGCGCACCCATCTGGCCGCGCTCGACGTCGGCGTGCCGGGCCGCGAAGCTGTCTATTACGATCGTGTGCTGGGCTTGTTCGGCACCGGATTCATCGACGGCCGCTATCGCTTCGACGAAGCCGGCCGTCTCGTGCCGAGTTGGAGAAACGCATGCGATTGAGCGCCCTCGCGTTGTCATTGCGCTTCGCGCTGAGCCTCACGGCCGTCTGCTGCGTGGCGACGGTTTCACCTGACGCGCTGGCGCAGGACTCGAAAGATCCGCTGAGCGTGCTGATCGACCAGGGCAAGTACTGGCAATCGCACCAGCGCGGTGACCTTGCCGAGCAGGCCTGGCAGAAGGTGCTGCGCATCGATCCGAAGCAGCCCGACGCGCTGTTCGGCATGGGCATGGTACTCGCCGACCGCAAGGACGGCGCCGGCGCGCAGCAATATCTGGCGCGTCTGAAGGCGGCCGCGCCGAACTATCCGAATCTGGACGAGTTGGGCCGACGGCTCGGTGAATCGAGTGTGCGCGACCAGACCGTGAACGACGCGCGGCGGCTGGCGCAAAGCGGCCAGAGCGCGAGCGCGGTGCAGCAATATCAGCGCGCGCTGAACAGCAAACCGGCGACACCCGAGTTGCAACTCGAGTACTACCAGGCACTCTCGGCCACGCCGCAAGGCTGGGACCAGGCGCGCCGCGGCCTCGAACAGCTTGCCCGCGATAATCCCGACGACCCGCGTTACGCCCTCGCCTACGCCCAGCATCTGACCTATCGCGACGTGACCCGCCGCGACGGTATTGCACGGCTGCAGAAGCTGGCCGGCGACAGCACGGTCGGTGCGTCGGCGAAAAAGAGCTGGCGCCAGGCACTGTTGTGGCTCGACGCACGGCCGTCGGACGCCGCGCTCTACCAGGCCTATCTGCAAACCGCCCCCGATGACGCCGCGGTCAAGGCGCGCTTCGATTCGATGGTTCAGCAGGACAAGGCCGCGCGTGATCGCTCGCAGGAAAGCGCCGCCGTCGATTCGCGAGGCCGCACCATCGCCGACGGCTTCGCTGCGCTCGATCGTGGCGACCTCGTCACCGCGCGCGCGAAGTTTTCGTCGGTGCTGGCCAATAGCCCGAACGATACCGACGCGCTCGGCGGCATGGGGATTGCCGCGTTGAAGCAGGAGCATTTCGCCGAAGCGCGCAATTATCTGGAGCGCGCGTCGCGCAGCGGCAATCCGGCGCGCTGGAAAGCCGCGCTCGACAGCGCGACTTACTGGACCTATACCAGCGACGCAATCGGCGCGCGCAGCAACGGCGAGTTCGCGAAGGCGAAGTCGCTGTTCGAACGCGCGATCGCGACGAATCCATCCGACGTCACCGCTCAAGTGCTGCTCGGCGAAATGTTGCTGGCGAACGGCGACCCCGCCGGCGCCGAACAGGCGTACCGGATGGCGCTGCGCCGCCAGGCCGACAACCCCGATGCGATTCGCGGCCTCGTCGGCTCGCTGGCCGCGCAAGGCCGTGGCGACGAAGCGCTGCAATTCGCCAATCAGCTGAACGCCGAACAGCAGTCGAAGGCCGGCGGCATCAACCGTCTGCGTGGCGAAGCGCAGGCGGCGCAGGCGCGCGCGGCCGAAGCGCGCGGCGATCTGGGCAGCGCGCGCAGTCTGTTCGAAGATGCGCTGCTGAATACGCCCGACGATCCATGGCTGCGCCTCGACCTCGCGCGCATTTACGTGCGCCAGGGTGCGGTCGCGAATGCCCGCAGCATGATGGACGGCCTGCTGGCCGCGCATCCCGACATGACCGACGCGTTGTATGCGAGCGCGTTGCTGGCGGCGGAAACCCAGGACTGGGCAGCGGGTCTCGCGCAACTCGAACGGATTCCGGTCGCGCAACGCACCGACGCGATGACCATTTTGCAGCACCGTTTGTGGGTGCATCAGCAGGCCGACATTGCGACGCGCCTCGCGCGCAACGGCCAGACGCAGCAGGCACTGGCAATCCTGCACGGCGCCGAACCGGTTGCCGGCAACAGCCCCGAACTGATCGGCGTGCTCGCCACCGGCTATCAGCAGGCGGGCGACCCGAACCGCGCGCTGAGCCTCGTGCGCGGCGCGATGAATGCCGCGCCCGGCAATACCGATCTGCTGCTGCAATACGCGGGTATTCTGTCCGCCACGCAGCAGGAGGCCGAGCTCGGCATGGTGATGCGACGGCTCGCGTCGATGCCGTTGACGCCGCAGCAACGCACGGATTTCGGCAATCTGAATCTGGGCATCGTCATCAAACAGTGCGATGCGGTGCGCCTGCGCGGCGACCTCGCCAGCGCCTATGACGTGATCGCGCCGTGGCTCGCGGCGATGCCCGACAACCCCGATCTGCAAGCCGCCCTTGGCCGCCTCTATTCGAGCGCGGGCGACGACCGCAATGCGCTCGCCAGCTATCGCGTCGCGCTGCAGCGCAAGCCTGACGACCTGAACCTGCTGCAAGCGACGATCCCCGCCGCGGTCGGCGCCAAACAGTTCAGCTACGCCGAATCGCTCGCCAATCAGGCGCTCGCCGCGGCGCCCGGCGATCCGGGCGTGCTGGCTACCGTCGGCCGCATGTATCGCGCGGAGGGCAAGCTGTCGCTCGCGTCGACTTATCTGCAACGCTCGCTGGTCGCGGCCAATACGCCGCTGATGAGCAATGCTCGCGCAAACGCGAACACGTCGGGCAATGTGCCGCGCGGCTGGGAAGTCGCGATGCGGCGGATCGGCGCGACGCCGTTGCCGGGCACCAATCCCTTCGAAGGCAAAACCGCCACGGCCGCGCCGGCCGACGCCGAGAACGCCGCGCGCGCCTCGCTCCCGCAGTCCTCCTTGCCGACACAAACCGTGCCGAACTATCCGCCGCCCTCGCCGCCCGCGCCTTATGTTGCGCCCTATGTGGCCCCCTATGCGACGCCCGCGCAGCCGTACGCGCCGAATCCCGCGCCCTCCGCCGTTCCCTATAACGCGCCACCTCCGGGCGCCAACTCAGGGGGCTATGGCCAGGAGAGCTATGGGTCGAGCCAGTCGGGCGCGCCGTTGCAGCCGTATCCGGGTCAAGGCCAGCAGTCGATGCAAACGCAAATGCCGCCGATGCAGCAGGCACCGCAGCAGCCGTACAACGCGCCTTATCCGCAGCAGGCGCCGTATGGCGCGCCGGACGGTTCCACGGCAACGCCATGGCCGATGTCGCCGGCTGCGCGCGAAGCGCAGGCCAATACGGGTTCGATGCAGCAACCGCGCTCGACGGGTTCGACTGCGACCGCGAACTCAAAACGCTCGACCAGCAAGAAGCAAAGCGCGTCGACCAGCAAGCGCAATGCGCCAACCTATGCTCAAGCGCCGTACGCGCAGCAGCAAGGTTATGCGCAGCAGCCGTATGCCGGCCAGCAGCCTTATCCGCAACAGCAACAGGCCTACGCTCAGCAGCCTTATCAACCGTATCCGCCGCCGCAGCAGCAGCAGGCCTATGGTCAGCAGCCTTACCAGCCCTATCCGCCACAGCAGGCGTATCCGAACCAGGGCTCCGGCTACTACGCTCAGCAGCAACAGCCGTACATTCCGCAGCCGCCGACCGGTTACGCCCAGCCGTATTACCCGCAGCAGCCGGGCGCGAACGGCAATGGCGGCAACTATGCGGCGTCGAACGTTGCGAACACGCAGACGCTTGGCGTTGCCGAAGAGCTTGCGCAGATCAATCGCGAGCAGGCGAGCACCGTGTCGGGCGGGATCGTATTTCGCAACCGTTCTGGCGAAGACGGCCTCTCGACGCTCACCGATATCGAGGCGCCGGTGCAGGGCCGCATCAAGGCCGGCAATGGTCACGTTGTCGTGACGGCCACGCCGGTTACGCTCGATGCCGGCACGGCGGCGGGCAATGTGTCGACGCTCGCGCGTTTCGGCGCGGGGCTCTCCAACAGCACGTCTGAATCGGCGGCGATTGCCGGCACGAATACGTATGGCAACCAGACTGCGAGTGGCGTCGGTTTGTCGCTCGGTTATGAGGGCCGCGGCATTAACGCCGATATCGGTGTGACGCCGATTGGCTTTCGCGAGACGAACATCGTAGGTGGCGCGCAATATAGCGGCGCCATAACGGACAAGGTGACGTATTCGCTGGCGATTGCGCGCCGCGCGGTGACGGACAGCCTGCTGTCTTACGCTGGCGCGCGCGACTCCGGGTCCGGTCTCGAATGGGGCGGCGTGACTTCGAACGGCGGCCTTGCCAGCCTTGCATGGGACGACGGCACCAGCGGCCTGTACGCGAACGCCGCGTATCAGCATTATCAGGGCACGCACGTGGCGAGCAACAACGCCGTCAAGGGTGGCGGCGGTGTTTACACACGCGTGTTGAAGGATGCCGATCAGACGTTGACGGTCGGGGTGAACACGACGCTGATGGGCTACAACAATAATCTGTCGTACTTCACATATGGACAGGGCGGCTATTTCAGCCCGCAACAGTATGTGATCCTGAATCTGCCGATTGAATGGACTGGGCGCAATGGTGCGTTCACGTACGACGTGAAAGGCTCGATTGGCGTGCAGCATTACCGGCAGGACGCGTCGAATTATTTCCCGCTCAACGATAATTCTGGCCGCCAGGATGCGGCGGCGGCGAATGCTGCTTTTGTTGGGACGGGTGTGGATAGTGGTGCTGTTTATCCTGGACAGAGCAAGACTGGGGTCTCGTATTCGCTGAGTGCCGTTGGAGAGTATCAGTTGGCGCCGCAACTGGCGTTTGGGGCGACTGCGTCGCTGGGGAATGCGTATGAATATCGCGAGTGGCTCGCGGCTGTTTATGTACGGTATAGCTTTAGCAAGCAGACGGGCTTGCAGCCGTTTCCGCCGGCGCCTTTGAGTTCGCCTTATCTGTCTTTGTCTAATTGAGGTTTGTGCCTTTGGCGGCGGCATTTTTGCTGGATGCCTATGGCGTTGGCTGTTTCTTTTGCTCTTGGTTTATTAGCGTTCCCCCTGTGCGGGGGGGCACCTACTTTTCTTTGCCGCCGCGTAACTATTCAGCAGCAGCCAGAGGCGAAACGACGAACCCCGCGAAGCTCAGGGCCAGCGCATTGATGAGCGAACGGCCCTGTTTGCGTAGGGTAGCGAGGTAGGAGCGGATCGTGCAGAACGCCTGCATGCCCGACTCTGCGCGGAAGCATCCGGAGATTTTCTGTTTGAGTTTGGGCATGCGGATATCGCGTTCGGCCTGGTTGTTGTCGAATGGTACGCGGTACTCCGTAATGAAGCGCCACACCTCGCGCACGTGCGTGCGCAGGCGCGCGAGCAGGTTGTAGGTGAAGCTTTGCCTGACCCTGCCGCGGCGTTCCTTGCGGGTCGGCTCGCGCGCCTGCCGCGGATTGAGCCTTCGCGCCTGGGCAAGCAGTGCCCCGTTGCGTCGCCTGTAGTAGCGTTGACGCGGCTCATCCAGCGCTGTGGCGCCCGCGGCCTGACTGAGCTGAACTTCCCGCTTTGCCTGGCAAAGCAGGTCGATCATCTGCTGGGCCCACGGTTGCTCCGTGGACTCCAGCACAAAGACCAGTTCGCGCAGATGGTGTGCATTGCATAGTGCATGTTCACACTCGTAGCGCGCGTAGGGCCCCCAGCCGTCATGTACCGCGATTCCCGGAAAGCCAGGCAGAATGCCGAAGCTGTCCAGCGCCTCACTACCACGCTTGCGGTGTGAGCCATACCAGCTCAACGCGCCGGTCGAGGCGACGTGCAGCCAGTAAGGCGTGCGTCCTACGCGCATGCTGCTCTCATCGAAATGCACCACGGGCTGCTCGCGCAGCGTCTGCCTGATCTGTTCAACCGCTGGCGCCAGCAACCGGGCCGCCTGATCAATGCTGTGCTGCACGGTACCCGTACTCACATGCAGGCCAAACAGATCCGCCAGCGCCTGGGCGGTACGCGCAACCGGCAACTGCTGGTATTGCGTCAGATAGACCGCAGCGGCGCGCACCTGAGGACCATACTGAACCGCCTGGCTCACGCCCTCGGGAAACGCGCCTGAATGGTGCTTGCCGCAGCGGCACTGCGCGATCTGCACGCGATGCTCGGTCACCTCAAGGCGCGTGGGCGGCAGATCGATCACCTGACGACCTTCAGGCAGCACGGTGATGTGAGCGCAGTCGATCCGCTGTCCACAGGCGTCGCACACCGGCGCCACCGGATGAATCTCGATGTGATCGGGCTGCGCCACGCGTTTGAGCGTCTTCCCCGGGTGCCCGGGCTGCGCGCCGGGCTTTGCGCCGCTCGTGCCGCGCAATGACTTCGGCTTGCGCCTGGGCCCATCGCCTGACGGTGGTTTGCTGGAGTTATGACTGTCCTTCTCAAGCTTCGCCTCAAGCTCGTTCAGACGTCTCACCAGATCAACGATGAGCGCGTCCTTCTGCTCCGGTGTCAGGTCCTTGATGTCGGGCATCTTCGTCATGTCCTTCACTATGCACGGCCTGCCTCAGGTTTACAACAGCTGAATAGTTACGCCGCCGCAAAGAAAAGTAGGCAAAAGAAAGCGGCTCCAACCGCCAACATTTAAGCGGCTCCCCTGGCTTGGAGGGGATCGTGGCTCCGTAGAGATTGGGCCTGTGCACCTTCTGGCCGGAGTGACCAGGCCGTCATACCTCCGGCGGCGCTGCGCGCGCCCGGGCGGTACTTCACAAAACCAATCGGTGTTTTCGGCGCCTCGCCGAGGCGAAGCCGATGGCCCCCGCTACGCGCAAACGAAGCTCCCGGTTTCCCTGGCAGACCCGTCCGCGACGCACGTAGTGCGGAGTGGGAGCGGATGACGGCTGTGTCACAGACACTAATGGACCGAGGTGTGATCCGTTAATCGCACCACAATCCCCTCCAAGCTAGGGGACCCACTTAAGAATTGGCGGTGTGAGCCGCTTTCTTTTGCCTGGCGGTTTCAAAATACAAGTGCAACAGCATCAGTTAGGATGCGTGGCATGGGAAAAATATACGAACATCTGAGCGCCGAAGAGCGCGGCGTGATCTTTGCGATGAAGCTCGAGGACCGTACGACAAGCGAGATTGCGCTGGTATTGCAACGTTCGCGCAGTACGATCAGCCGGGAGTTGAGGCGCAATAACTGGAAGCCGAAGCACGAACGCAGCGCGCTGGGCAGGCCCCCGGTTGCGGGTGGATACAATGCGACTTCCGCCGGGCGCCGGGCGACGCAGCTTCGCCACAAGCCGCGTCGTGAGCGCAAGCTACGGCCTGAGGGAAGCCTGTGGAGTGAAGTGCGTGAGCATCTGGACGAGTGTCACTCGCCTGAGCAGATTTCTGCCGAACTCAAACGTAATCATCCGGACAAGCCCGCCTTGAACGCGTCGCATGAAACCATCTACAAGGCCATCTATGCGATGCCGCGCGGCGAGCTCAGGCGCGAGCTGGTAGGCCTGTTAAGACAGGGGCGTAGCGCGCGCAGGCCGCGCACGCGAGGCGAGGACCGGCGCGGCAAGCTGGTCGATATGGCAAGCATCCATATCCGGCCTCCCGAGGCCAATGAGCGGCTGATTGCCGGTCATTGGGAAGGCGATCTGATCAAGGGCGCGGGCAACGGCTCAGCCGTGGGCACGCTGATTGATCGCAGCACGCTGTTCGTGATGCTGGTGAAGATGGAAGACAGCACCGCAGAAGCCGCGTTGAAAGGCTATAGCGCCGCGTTTGCGCCGCTGGATCCGCAACTGCTCAAGACCCTGACTTACGATCAGGGCAAGGAAATGGCGCTGCACAGAAAGCTG
This sequence comes from Paraburkholderia fungorum, assembly GCF_046027215.1. GTDB lineage: Bacteria > Pseudomonadota > Gammaproteobacteria > Burkholderiales > Burkholderiaceae > Paraburkholderia > Paraburkholderia fungorum_D. The sequence goes on from NZ_JAQQEN010000002.1 coordinate 1,867,112, forward strand.
GCAGAGGCAACCGGTATCAAGGTCTACTTCTGCGATCCGCATAGCCCCTGGCAACGCGGAATCTGCGAGAACACCAACGGGCTGCTGCGCCAGTTCCTGCCCAAGGGAGCCGACCTGTCAAAGTTCTCGCAGCGCGAGCTTGATGCCATTGCTCTGAACCTGAACCGGCGTCCTCGCAAAACCCTTGGATGGCGCAGGCCTGGAGAGGTCTTCATTGATAACTGCGCAAAGCAGGGTATTGTTATCGACCCCGCTGTTGCACTTGGTATTTGAAACCGCCCCTACTTTTCTTTGCGGCGGCAAAGAAAAGTAGGTGCCCCCCCGCACAGGGGGAACGCTAATAAACCAAGAGCAAAAGAACCAGCCAACGCCGTAGGCACACAGCAAATAGTGCCGCCGCCAAAGGCAAAACCACACCTCAAGGGTTTCCCCTGCTCCACCCAAAGCAAAACCCCGCCGTAAACCCCAGTAACGAACAAACCCCCTCGCGGCAAGCGACCACCCCCTAGCCAGACCATTTTGCGCAAGCAAAAACCCAACTGCTATGACTTTGAATAAAAAACTGGCCTCAATGATCGCCGTCCTCTGGGCCGGCCTGATCCTGATCGGCGGCTTCGGTGCATGGCAAAACCGCGCGTCGATGATCTCCGACCGCCGCGATCAACTGACCTCGCTGATCGACCAGGCCAACCACATCGTCAACCGCTACTACACGCTAGCGCAACAACACACGATCACCGAACAGGAAGCCAAAAAGCAGGCGCTCGAAACCATCGCCACCATGCGTTATGGCAAAGACGGCTACATCTCCATCAACGACTCGCAGCCCGTCATGCTGATGCACCCGATCAAGCAGGACATGGTCGGCAAAAACCTGGCGCAGTTCGCCGACCCGGCGGGCCACCATCTGTTCGTCGATATCGTCAACGCGGGCAATCGCGACGGCGGCGGCTTCGTCGATTATCTGTGGGCCAAGCCGGGTAGCGACCAACCCGTCGCCAAAACCAGCTACGCCATCCACTTCGCACCGTGGGACTGGTATCTCGTCACCGGCATGTATATGGACGACGTGCAGCAGGCGTTCTACGCCAATCTGCTACGCTGGCTCGTCATCACCGTAACGCTCGGCGCGATCGCGACGGCCGTCATGCTGCTGGTCCTGCGCAGCATCCGCCGCACACTCGGCGGTGAACTGGAAGTCGCGGTCGAAGCCGCCCAGCTCATGGCGCGCGGCAACCTGGCCACGCGCGTGCCGCTGCAGTCGAACCACACAGGCAGCCTGCTGCATGCACTCCACACCATGCAGGCCGGTCTCGTCGACACCGTGTCGCGCGTGCGCCAGGGCACCGAGAACATCAACATCGGTGCAACCGAAATCGCCGCCGGCAACACGGATCTCTCGCAACGCACTGAAGAACAGGCCGCAGCACTCGTCGAAACCGCATCGAGCATGGATCAGATGACGGTCAACGTGAAGCAGAACGCCGACAGCGCGCTGCAGGCCGCGCAACTCGCCGGCCAGGCAGCGGATGTCGCCACGCGCGGCAGCCGAGTGGTCGACGACGTGGTCCGCACGATGGGCGAAATCACCAGCAGCTCGCGGCAGATCGGCGACATCATCGGCGTGATCGACGGCATCGCGTTCCAGACCAACATCCTCGCGCTCAACGCAGCCGTCGAAGCGGCCCGTGCGGGCGAACAGGGCCGCGGCTTCGCCGTGGTCGCCGCGGAAGTGCGCAGCCTCGCGCAACGCTCGGCCACGGCCGCGAAGGAAATCAAGGCGTTGATCGAAACCTCGACGGGTACCGTCGAAGCCGGCGCGTCGCTAGTGGCCAACGCCGGTTCGACCATGGGCGAGATCGTGCAGTCGGTGCGCCGCGTCAATGAAATCCTCGAGGAGATCAGCAACGCGTCGCGCGAACAGAGCGCGGGCATCGAGCAGGTCAATCGCGCGGTCGGCGAAATGGATCAGGTCACGCAACAGAACGCCGCGCTCGTCGAACAAGCCGCGGCCGCCGCCCATTCGCTGAAGGATCAGGTAGGCGTGCTGCGTGAAGCCATCTCGAGTTTCGCCCTGCCGGCCTGAGGCGATTTTCGCCAACCATCGTCACGCTCTAAAACGAGCAGGCAAAAAAGAAGGCGCTCGACAGGCGGAGAGCGCCTCTTAACACGCCGCGTCGGAGTCGACGCATTAATCGAACGAATCAGCCGCGTGGATTTTTTAAATCCCCGCGGTTTTTTTGTGCCCGTCTACACCGTCGCCGCGCCCGGCGATGCGTTGCCCGGCCACCCTCCGCGTGCGAGGCTCTCGCATCATGATTACGTTACACTTACATCGGAACCGTACCGATTGACGCCGCCAGCGCAATCGCCGCCGCCGATTCGGGCGGCGCACGCTAATCCCGCTGCACGCCATACGCGCGCAGCCCTCGCTCAAGGAGCACGCTCGACAGTCACGCGCAACCGGCCGCCGGCCTCGCCGGCCCCCGCTCGCCACGCACGCTGTCCGTATCCGCACCCATGATCCAGAAGAAAAAATCGCAGCCCCACGATCCCTACGCGCCCGTCGTCAAGAACCAGCTGCTGGCCGCGCGCCTGCCGATGTGGCGCTCGAAATTCATCGTCCTGCTGGTGTTCGGCGCGTTCGCGTCGCTGGCGGGCCGCGCGTTCTGGGTGCAGGTGGTGAATCAGGACTTCTACGTCGATCAGGGGCAAAAGCGCTATCAACGCACCATCGAACTGGATGCGACGCGCGGGCGCATCGTCGATCGCAACGGCTCGATGCTGGCCGTCAGTCTCGCGACCTACGAGATCTGGGCCAACCCAAAACTGATCGACGAAGCCGCCTTTGCGCCGCTCTCGAAGCTGCTCGACCTGCCGCTGGCGGAATTGCGCCGCCGTCTGAATGGCGACAAGATCTTCGTGCTGCTCAAACGCCAGGTGGACGCCGACACGGCCGGCCGCCTCGGCAAACTGGGTCTCGCCGGCATCACGCAGATCGCCGATTCCAAGCGCTTTTATCCCGAGGGTGAATCTGCGGCGCACGTGGTCGGCTTCACGGATATCGAGGACAACGGCCAGGAAGGGGTCGAACTCGCCGCCAACGAGCAGTTGCTCGGCGTGCCGGGCCAGCGCGAGGTGATCCGCGACCGCCTGGGCCGGGTGGTCTCCGAAACCCGGCCGCGCGTGCCGGCGCAAAACGGCGACACGATCCAGCTGACGATCGACCGGCGCATCCAGCAACTCGCCTATGCGCAACTGAAGGAAGCCATTGCCCAACATCGTGCCGAAGCCGGCAGTGTGGTCGTGCTCGACGCGCGCAATGGCGAGATTCTGGCGCTCGCCAACTATCCAAGCTTCGATCCGAACGACCGCGCCCGCCTGACCGGCCGGCAGTTGCGCAATCGCGCGGTGGTCGACACTTTCGAGCCGGGCTCAACGATCAAGCCGGTGGTCGTCGCGCTGTCGATCGACGAGGGCAAGGTGCGGCCGCAAAGCGTCATCGATACCGCGCCGGGCTGGTACAGGATCGGCCCGGCGGTGATTCACGACACCTCGAATCACGGCGCCATGACGGTTGCCGAGGCGGTGCAGAAGTCGAGCAATATCGCGCTCGCCAAACTCGCGCTGAACCTGCCCGCCGAAAAGATCTGGACCAAGTATCAGGAATACGGCCTCGGCTTGCGACCCGAACTGACTTTTCCCGGCGTCGCCTCGGGCAAGGTCAGACCCTACAAACGCTGGCGTCCGATCGAGCAGGCGACCATGGCGTACGGCTACGGTTTGTCCACCTCCCTGCTGCAGATCGCGCAGGTCTACACCGCCTATGCCGGCGACGGCACGATGCATCACGTGAGCCTGTTGCGTGATCGTACAGACGGCGCCGCACCGGCCAGCGATAAAGGTCATGCCGTCACGACGCCCACCACCGCGCGCGCGATCCGCTCGATGCTCGAAATGGCCACCGGCGTCGGCGGCACCGGACGCGCCGCGGCGGTAGAAGGCTACCGGATCGGCGGCAAGACCGGCACGGCGCGCAAGCAGGTCGGCGCGACTTACGCGAAAAACCGCTACCGCGCGTTATTTGTCGGCATGGCGCCGATGAGCGACCCGCGGCTAATCGTCGCCGTGATGATCGACGACCCGGCCGGTAAGGCATTCTACGGCGGCACGGTGGCCGGGCCGGTGTTCGGCGCGGTGACGGGCGGAGCGCTGCAGTTGCTGGGCGTGCCGCCGGATGCATGAGGGGCATTAGGGCCGCAAAGCGCGGCAGAAGCGCGAACAGGCCGCTCAATGCGGGCCGGCATAGCCCGCTCCGCTTCCGTTCTATTAACAGGCTTTTGATTGAGCGGTGCCGCCCCAGCCTTGCTAGACTAGCCCTCGCGCTAGACGATCTGGCATTTAGCGCCCCGTTGCGCGTCGGTCGCCACGAGAGCGGCCGATGCATTCCCCCGCAAGCAAGCTAAGGAAACGCCATGACGAATCGTACTTTGACGACCGCGGCCGGTGCCCCGGTCGGCGATAACCAGAATTCCGAAACCGTCGGCCCGCGCGGCCCGATCACGCTGCAAGACTTCTGGCTGATCGAAAAACTCGCGCATTTCGACCGTGAAGTGATCCCCGAACGCCGAGTGCATGCCAAAGGCTCCGGGGCCTTCGGCACCCTCACCATCACGCACGACATCACGCGCTACAGTAAAGCCAAGGTCTTCGAAGTGGGCAAGCTCACGCCCGCTTTCCTGCGCTTCTCCACCGTTGTGGGCGAGCGCGGCGCGGCGGACGCCGAACGCGACGTGCGCGGCTTCGCCATCAAGTTCTATACCGAAGAAGGCAACTGGGACGTGGTTGGCAACAACACGCCGGTGTTCTTCATTCGCGACCCGCTGAAATTTCCTGATTTCATTCACACGCAAAAGCGCAATCCCAAGAACAATCTGCGCGACGCCAACATGGTGTGGGATTTCTGGTCACGCAATCCGGAGTCACTGCATCAGATCACGATCCTGATGAGCGATCGCGGTATTCCGAAGAATTACCGGCAGATGAACGGCTATGGCTCGCACACCTATTCGTTGATCAACGCGCAGAACGAACGCTTCTACGTGAAGTTCCACTTCAAATCGAAACAGGGTATCGCCACCTACACGAATGCCGAAGCGACGGCACTGATTGGCCGCGATCGGGAAAGCGCGCAACGCGATCTGTACGAAGAGATCGAAAAGAAGAACTTCCCGCAATGGCGTTTCTGCATTCAGGTGATGACGGAAGCCGAAGCCCGTGCACGCCAGGAAAATCCGTTCGACATCACCAAGGTGTGGTCGCACAAGGAGTTTCCGTTGATCGACGTGGGCGTGCTCGAGCTGAACCGGAATCCGGAGAACTATTTCGCGGACGTCGAACAATCGGCCTTCACGCCGGCCAACATTGTGCCTGGCATCGGCTTTTCGCCGGATCGCCTGCTGCAGGGGCGCCTGTTCTCGTATGGCGACACGCATCGCTACCGGCTCGGCGTGAACCATCATCAGATTCCGGTGAATGCGCCGCGCACGGCGAACCTGAACACCTATCACCGCGACGGCGCGATGCGCGCGGACGGCAATCTCGGCAGCACGCCGAACTACGAGCCGAACCGGTTTGGAGCGTTTGCTCAGGACCCGTCCGTGAACGAGCCGCCGCTCGCCGTGGAAGGTGCCATCGAGCGCTACAACCATCGCGAGGACGACGACTATTACAGCCATCCACGTGCGTTGTTCAAGCTGTTCGACGCGGCTCAGCGCGAGCGCTTCTTCCGGAATATCGCTGAAGCCATGGCGGGCGTGTCGAAAGAGATCATCGAGCGGCAATTGGCGCTGTTCGAAAAGATCGACCCGAGTTACGCCGAAGGGGTGAAAAAAGAACTCGGCAAGACACCGCCCGTTTCAGAAACGGCACTCCCCTAGCTATCCGCCGATCCGCTGACTGGTTGCGCATGCAACCAGTCAGCGGGAGACGGCTCGCAGCTCGGTCAGGTCTCCTGCCGCTTCGGCGGTCGGCCTCGCGCGTGAGCGCCGGGGGTGGCCACCAGCGCCTCGATGCGATTGCGGCCGTTGCGCTTGGCCTGATACATCGCCCGATCGGCTTCCTCCATCATCGCCTGACAGGATGCGGCCGCTTCGGTCGTGCCGACGGTCATCGTGCGCGCCGCCACACCGATCGACACGGTCAACGCAATGCGCTCGCCCCGATCGTCCTGTAATTCCAGTCTTTCGACCGCTTGCCGCACACGCTCGGCGACGACCAGCGCATCGGCCCGGTCGCCTTGCAGCAGCGCGGCAAATTCCTCGCCGCCGTAGCGCGCCACGGTGTCGCCCAGACGCACCTGTTGCCGCACGCAGGCCGCTACCGCAGCCAGTGCGCGATCGCCGGTCTGATGGCCGTAGGTGTCGTTGATACGCTTGAAGCTATCGACATCGATGAACAGGCAGCTCACCGGCGCGCCATAACGGACGGCGCGCATGACCTCTTCACGCAGCCGCTCGTCGAAATAGCGGCGGTTGGCGAGACCGGTCAATGCATCGGTCATACCCAGTTGCTTGAGCCGCTCGCGATGCGCCACATTGTCGAGACTTGCCGTCACGATGCTCGCGAAGCGTTCCAGAATGTCCGTAGCCATGCCTTCGCCAAAGCGCAGCGGGTCGTTACTGCCGAGACACAGATAGCCGCTGACCTTGTTGCCGGCGGCCAGCGGCACAAGCGGCAGCATGATCGCGCTCGCCGGCGTAGGCGTGGCGCCGAAGAACGCGCGGCGCGCCGTTTCATCCAGCTCATGCCCTTGTCCCAGCCATGGCCGGCCGTCGTCGCACAGAGCATGCGCGGCGAGGCCGGCTTCGCGCGAGGTCATCAGACTCGGCTGGCCGAGCGCTTCCACCGCGCGCGGCTCGAGCAGTTCCAGCAACATCGGCGCATGGTCGTCGAGCCACAGCGTCACGCTCGCCAGCGAGAATTCCTGCGGCAGATGGCTGAACAACGTATCGAGAAACGAAGCGAAATCCTGCGCGCCGATCAGGCGCAACTCGACGTTCTGGAAGCGGCGCAGCGTGCGCTCGTTGTGCTGCACGGTATCGACGAGCGAGCGCAGGCGGTCGGAAAGCGGCGTTTGGGCGAGATTCGTCACGTTAGCAATGAGATGGCGCAAAAGGCCAGGCGGGGTCGACTCCCCCAACTGCTGTAATAACGGCCAATTCCACGGGGTCTTAAGGGCAAGATCAGAGCGCGGGTTCTAACGGGAGTTCGACGGTCGACCTGATCTTCGTCGATCCCGTGCTGGTGCATCACGTCGCCACCGATGCGCTCAATGACGATCAGGCGTGTGCGCAATCGCCGCTTTTACGCGCGATCTTAAGTCTGGCTTAATTCTTCCCTGTAACTATGGTGCATAACATCCCCTGTTGAGCCGCCAGAACATCGGCGGCGCTTTTTTTCTTCGGGTGTCGCATACGCGCATGTCGCATACGCGCATGTCGCATACGCGCAGAAAGATGCATCGCCAGCCTGCGAAAAAGGAAAGAAGGAGTCACACGATGGTTGAAGACACGGTATTCGAGCATTTGCGCACGATGCCCGGCAACGAATGGGTGAGCCAGATCCACTCGTGCAAGGTCTCGGACCCATTGCAGCCTCCTTGGGGACGTTCGTACAGGCTCGTCGAATGGACCATGAAACACACGCCCGAATCGAGTCGCTGTGTGGTCCCCGCGGAAAGCACGCCGCTTGAAATCGCTCAGTCAGTTGTGTCGCACATTCCGGGGCGGCGTTTCTGCCAGCATGGCGATTAATAACCCACCCGTTGTCAGCTTTTCGCGCGTTTCACCACTTCTTCGCTGAACAGCGCGAACTCTTCCGCGAGCGCTTTCGCGACGCTCGGGCGTTGAATCAGGCGCTTGTAGTAAGCGTCCACCGCCGGCCATTGCGACAGATCGATGCCGCCATGCGACGCCCAATTCAGCACCGTCACCAGATAGGCGTCACCCACGCTGAAGGCGTCGGCCAGATACTCGTTTTGCGCCAGATGCTTTTGCAGCACGCCTAAACGCAAGCCGGCCTTCTCGCGCGCATAGTGCTTCACGTCTTCGGGTGCGCGCGCATCGAGTAGCGGAACGAACACCGCCTTGTGCAACTCCGTACTGATGAAACCCAACCATTGCTGCAGGCGCGCGCGCTGTGCCGTACCCGCGGCCGGCGCGAGCCGCGCGGCCGGGTACCGGTCGGCCACATACGGCAGGATCGCCGTGTTTTCACTCAACAACCAGCCTTCGTCAGTGCGCAGAACCGGCACCTGGCCGAGCGGGCTGATCGGATAAAAATCGGACCCGTCGGATAACTGTTTCGACTTCGTGTCGACCTGAATGTAGCCAGCCTGCGCACCCGCCTCGTACAAGGCAATTCGGGTGGCCATCGAGCACGCAAGCGGAGAGAAGTACAGATCCATGAGGGAGTCCCCTGTCGTTGGTGTTTTTGTACTATATTGCATAGAAATCACCTCCGCCATATTTTTATGCCGACCAGTACAAAAAAAGAAATGCGCCCACGTGGACGCCCACGCGCCTACGATGCCGAGCAGGCGCTCGCCGACGCGAGAGATGTGTTCTGGCGCGGCGGCTACGCGGGCACCTCGCTGGATCAATTGAGCGCCGCGACCGGCATGAACCGGCCGAGCCTGTACAGCGCCTTCGGCGATAAACACGCGTTGTATCTGACCGCGCTCGTGCGGTATATCGAGGTCGGCCGGCTCGCGATGATCGATGCGCTCGGCGGCGATCTGCCATTGCCGCAGGCGCTGATGCGCGTGTATGACGGCGCGCTCACGTGGTATTTGCCTGCGGGTGGCGATCCGCTTGGTTGCTTCATGATCGGCACAGCGGCGGTGGAAGCCGTGGATGATCCCGAGGTCCGCGCCGCGCTTGCTGAAGGGCTGCGAACCTACGACAAGGCCTTCGAGAAACGCCTCAGGCTGGCCCAGGCCAATGGCGAGTTGCACGCCCACGCCGAGCCGGCCTTGCTTGCGAAGATAGCGTCGTCGATCCTGCACAGCCTGGCGCTTCGCGCCCGTGCAGGCGATTCGCGCGCGTCGCTGCGGGCCACGGCAATGGCGGGCGTAGCGTTGATATGTGCAGGCGGCGGTGAGCCGCCCGTTCCGGCGGCCGCCAAAACCGCAGCGAAGGGGCGCGCGAAATAGGCGACGGTGCCCAGGTTGCCAGCACGTCCGTGCGAATCACGCTAGCCCGGCGCGGCCGTCGGATTGCAGAAGGCCAATGCGTCGTCCAATCGATCATTGCCCCAGAACATCTCAGCGCCCGCAAAAAACGTCGGCGCGCCGAAAATGCCTCTGGCCGCGGCCGCCTCGGTCTGCTCGCGCAAACGCAGTTTGTTGGCGTCGCTTTGTGCGTCGGCAATGATGCGCTGCGCGGGCAGGCCCAATTCATTGAGGGCTTCGCTCACCACGTCGATCGAACCGATGTCGCGGTCGTACACGAAGTTCATCTGCATGATCTGCCGGCAGTATGCGGCAATCCAGTTCTGCTCGGCGCCGAACAACGCCACGCGTGTTGCGAGTAGCGCGGCACGGGGGAAGGTTGTCGGACGCGTCAGGGCGAGCCCGTATTTGCGGCATTCGCGCTCCATGTCTTTCCATATATAAGCGCCCTTTTCCTTCTGCGACACGAACGGCGAAGTGTCGTAACCCAACGCGCGAAAGATGGGACCGAGCAGGAAGGGACGCCAGCGCACCAGCACGCCCCGCTCCACCGCCTGGGCCTCGATGCGCATGACGCTCAGGTAGCTGTAATTGCTGCCGAAGTCGAACCAGAACTCGATTTCCCGTGCAGGTGTGATAGCGGGAGTCGCAGCGTCTTTCATTTTTGCCTCTCCAGATCATGCCGGGCTGGATAACGCCGTCGGTATTATTTGGCCACACGGCGCTCAGGCGTAACGGCTGTGGCCAATACGATCAACGCGAAATCCGACGTGCCCGTGCTGGCGAAACTCAATGCCGCGCGCAAGCGCGTGACGTGCGTTGCCCGAACACTGTTAGCGCCTTTGCAATGGTTGACAGTAAGTGAGAACGGTAATGCCTATGATGGGCTGATTCGCCGGTTACTTACATTTACGGTTACGACATGAATTATCCATACGACATCCTGACTGCCGTGTGCCTCTTCATTATCGTTATCTCCTCGACGATCATGCTGGCGCTGTCCTGATCCCTGCATACCTGCTCCGCGATGGCATTTCAAACGCTCTACGCGGTTCCCTAACCGGACGGGCTATACTGTACATATATACAGTGTTTTTTCGTCTGACCAATGCGCCTTCCTTCCTTCGAACCTCCAACGCTCGCCGACCTGCGCGCGTGGTGGCGCACGCGTGATGAACAGGCCGTCCAGCGGCTGATTCTCGAGATCCAGCGCCAGCGCCTCACGTTGCTGGAACTACGTTATCTGATCGACGCCGGCGTGCAGCAGGCACGCGTCACGGATCGCACGCTGATTGAACGCGGCGAACCGCTGATGACACTGCGCATCCGGATCGCGCAGGAAGTGCTGCGGGTTGGCGACATCGACGATACGCGGCAAATGAGCCGTGTCGAACAGGAAAGGCTCGCCGTGCGCACCGAGGGCCAGATGGAATATGCGCGCGAAGGCCGCTTGCGGCGGCAGCGCCGAAACATCTGACGTCAGAATGTGTGTTGCAGCATGCACGTTCGCAGGAACGGCGCGGCGCGCGCTGCTTAGCGCGTTTGCGCCGCTACCCGCAGGCCGAGCGAAATGAATAGCACGCCGATGATCTTGTTTTGCCAGCGGGCAAGCCATGTCAGGCGTTTGACCAGTTTGCCCAGCGGACGAATGGTTACCACGATCAGTGTCGTGTAAAGCGCGCTCATGCCGACAAAGATGAGGCCGAGCGTTGTGAATTGCAGGAAGGACGAACCGTGCTCGGGATGGACGAACTGCGGCAGGAACGCGAGGAAGAACAACGCGGTCTTGGGATTCAACACCTCGGCGGGGATGGCCTGGAAGAAGGCTTTGGAAGCCGATACCGGCGCGACCGTCGGCATATGCACGCTTGCCTGCTTTTCGCGCAACGCGCGGATGCCCAGATAGACGAGATAGGCGGCGCCGACAAATTTAACGGCATTGAAGGCGAGCGCTGAGGTCATCAGCAGTGCCGACAGGCCGATCGATGCCGCGAGCGTATGAATGAAGTCACCTGTGGCGATACCGAGGCCGGTGAGGATGCCCGCCTTGCGGCCACCATGCACGGTGCGCGTCAACACCAGCAGCACGGCCGGACCGGGAATCAGAAAAAGGCCTAGCACAACGGCAACGAAGGTTCCTAGCGTGGAAAGGTCAAGCATGTCGTCTCCTTGGTGACGCGCTGGGCCCAGCAGACAGGTGGGCGCGCGCTCAGTCGATGATTGTAGACGAATGGTTGGAATCTGGATTGGCGAAGGCGTGGGCGTGGACGTGCGCGTGCGCGGCTGGCGCTTGCGAACGAGCGTAGCGATATGTGGCAAGCGTGCGCGGGTGATTCGCCGGATATCTGCTGGCTATCCGTTACCATTGCAGTCACTGGGCCGCGAGAGCCGTCCGCATTTCTCATTCATTTAAGTTTTTGCCTTGCCCACTTATACCTTGCCCGCGGCGTTGACTGCGGAACTCGAGATTCGCAAGAGCCGGTTTATTGCGCATGCGATACCGGTCGCTGACCGCGACGCCGCGATGGCTGAGTTGCGGCGTCTGCGCGACGAGCATCCTGCCGCGACGCATGTGTGCTGGGCGTTGCTGGCGGGTGGCCAGTCGGGTATGTCCGACGACGGTGAGCCGTCCGGAACCGCGGGCCGGCCGATTCTGGAGGTACTGCGGCACCATGATCTGGACGGTGTGCTGGCGGCTGTCGTGCGGTATTACGGTGGGGTGAAGCTGGGCGCGGGCGGGTTGGTGCGGGCTTATACAGATGCAATTGCTTCGGCGCTGTTGAACGCGCCGCGGGTGGAGAGGGTTGTTCAGGCTTCGCTGATTGTCGAAGTGGGGTATGCCGATGAGGCGAAAGTGCGAAGATGGATTGAGGCTCAGGGATATGCGCTGGTGGAGAGTGCTTATGGGATGCTCGTAAGGATGACAGTTCGGGTGCCTGCCAATTCCATGGATGAGGCCCAGCTGGCGCTGGTGGATATGACTCAGGGGAAAGCTGGGTTTTTTTGATTTTTTTTGCCTTTGGCGGCGGCATTTTCCTTGTGTCTGCGGCGTTGGCCTTTCCTTGTTTTCTTATTGGTCTATTAGCGTTCCCCCTGTGCGGGGGGGCACCTACTTTTCTTTGCCGGCCGCAAAGAAAAGTAGGCAAAAGAAAGCGGCTCAAACCGCCAATTCTTAAGCGAGTCCCCTGGCTTGGAGGGGATCGTGGCTCCGTAGAGATTGAGCCTGCGCACCTCCCCGCCTGAGTGACCAGGCCGTCATGCTTCCGGCGGCGCTGCGCGCGCCGATGCGGTACTTCACAAAACCAGTCCGACTGGTGTTTTCGGCGCCTCGCCGAGGCGAAGCCGATGGCCCCCACAAACACAAACCGAAGCCCCTGGTTTCCCAGGCAGACCCATCCGCGACGCACGTAGTGCGGAGTGGGAGCGGATGACGGCTGTGTCACAGGCACTTATGGACCGAGGTGTGATCCGTTAATCGGACCACTAGCCCCTCCAAGCCAGGGGACCCACTTAAACGTTGGCGGTTTGAGCCGCTTTCTTTTGCCTACTTTTCTTTGCGGCGGCAAAGAAAAGTAGGTGCCCCCCCGCACAGGGGGAACGCTAATAAACCAAAAGCAAGAGAAACAACCAACGCCGCAGGCACAAGGAAAGTGCCGCCGCCAAAGGCAAAAAAAAATCAAAACGCGTATCTCATTCCAGCAAAAACACTCCTCCCCTCCCCAGGATAAAAAATCATCCCACTAGCAGTAGCAGCATTCCCCACTGTACTGATATCACTAACATACCGCTTGTTAGCCAGATTCCTGGCATCGACAAACACCGACACTCCATTACGAAAATCCATCCCCGCTTGCAACCCAAGCAACACATACCCCGGCACGCGCAGCGTATTAGCATCGTCAGCCCAGGCGCCGGCAGGCACCCAATCCATAGACGCCGAGACATGAAAACCATCCGGCCGCACATAACTCAAAGCCGCGCGCAGCACATTAACGGGTACGCCAGCAATCCGATTCGATCCATACTGTGGATCATCCTTAAAGCGGAAATCGCTCAGATTCCACAAGCCGGACAAAGTAATCCGGTCCCCCGACCCCGGCTTGAAAACATCGCGCCACACATCCACCGAAGCCTGCGCTTCAATCCCCCGCAATACAGTCTTGTTGGCATTGAACGTATTAGCCGGAACGTCAGGATTGATCGTGTACTGCAACAACTGATCCCGCACCATCGACTGATACGCAGTCAGATCCCAACTCACCCTGTCACGCGTGCCGCGCGTCCCCACCTCGAGGGTCCATGCATGCTGCGATTGCAACGGCGTAAAACGTGTGGTCGATGCGAACGACTGCGTGAGGTCGGTAAAGTCAGGCGTGTCCTGGCTGCGCGTGATGTCGATAAAGGCCTGAATCTCGCGATTGGGTTGCCACAAAAATCCGACCTTCGGATTGATGCCGTTATACGTCTGGCTCGCCGACTTATAAGTCGGGTCCGCAGCAAGACCGCCATGGTCCACATAATCGCGTACGTCCCGCAGCGCCTTCACGCCGGTCATCAACGCGACGGTCGGCAGGAAGAACAGGCGGTTCTCCACGTACGCCTCGTAGTTATACGCGTTCTGTGTCGAGTCGAGCGTCTGCGTGCCCCGGTTGCCAGATACGTTCACATACTGCCGCGCCTGCGTATTGCCGCCGAAAAATCGCGCGCCCGCAATCACGTCGTCGCGCATGCCGCCCAGGTTCAACGTCGCCGTGTAGCGCGGCGCGACGCCGTAGGTCCAGCCGTCCTGATCGATTACCTGGAAGATCGGGTGATACAGGCTCTTGTGAATCGCCCATGTGTCGATGTCGAGCTGCCCGACATCGAGCTTCACGGTCGTGCGATTGGCGATCCGCTCAGTGCGCGTGTTGCGCGCCTGATCGCCGGATAATGCGCTGGCCGCCGCTTTGGTCGGGTTGTTCAACGCGTCGCTCAGGCTCAGCGTGCCCGGCAATTGCTGATCGACAATATATGCGCCCAGATAGAAGCGCGTCTCGACGTTCGGACTGAAACGATAGCCAACGTTCGCGTTAAATTGCTCGTACTGGCCGCGTGAATGCTGACGGAAACCGTCGTTGTGATCAACCGTGAAGGTGCCGATAAAATCGAGCGGCCCCACCACGCGCGAGAACTGCGCGCCGCTGCGAACGGTGCCGAAGCTGCCGCCTTCGAGGCGCAAAATGTTTGGCGCCAACGCAGTGCGCGCGGTAGGCGTCAGGAAGTCAATCGCGCCGCCCAGCGTCGATGATCCATAAGCCAGGCCATTGCCGCCTTTGTAGACCTCGGTTGCCTGCAAGGCGAGCGGGTCAATCTGGTAATAGTCGCCGCTGCCGTCAGCCTGGTTGGTTGGTATGCCATCCTGAAGAATTTCGAGGCCGCGGGTATGGTACGAACGCGCAATGCCCGAACCACGGATCGAAAGCCGCAATTCCTGTCCGTAGCGGTTCTGCACGAACACGCCCGGTACATCCTTCAGAACGTCGCGCAAGGTGAACGCATAAGTGTTCGCGTACGACTCGCTGTCGACAAAACCCACCGAGCCCACCGTTTCGTCGAGCTTGCGTTTCTGTTGTGCGGGCGTGCCGGAAGTCAACGAGCCGTCGGCCTGCCCCTGAACCACAACGGGTGCGAGCAGCTTCGGCTCAGTGGCATCGGACGACTCGCTGGTTTGCGCGAACGCATGCGTGGCGACAAAAACCGCGGCACTCGATAGTGCGCCGCTTCGTTTAATGAATCGATACATGTGATGAGGTCCCGGCGCTGCATCGTGGCAGCGTCTTTTGAACGTGGAAGTTCACGCGGATTCGATCAGTTCGAATGCGAATGCGAGTGGACATGTGCAGGCTCAGCGTCCGTCGACGAAGCAGCCGCAGGAGGCGCCGCATCGGCCGCCTTCAGGCGAACGAACGGTGCCGGACTGTGCAACGCGTGCCAGCTTTGGCCGTCAGCGGGAATCTCGGTCCATTCGCGGCGGCCGCTTTCGCAGGTCTGCACGACCGGGAAATACAGGGTCTTGCCGGCGGCCTCGGGCAGCTTCATGACGAGACCAAAGCTGTCGTAAAGACTGTCGGGCAACGGACCGCCGCGCCATTCAACCGAACTCACCACGCGCGTGACCGACGCGCCGTGTTCGCCCTTTAACGGCGGTTCGATCGCGCGCGTCTGGATGTCGACGCGCCAGCCGGCTTTCATTTGCGGTTTGACCGACAACACATCAGCGGGTATGGCAACCTGAATGGCGACAGTCGACGAACCATCGCAACCGTGCGGCACATTCAGCGTGGTCTGAAAGTAAGTACCGCCAACTGCTTCATTCGGTTGCGCGGTGATATGGGAAAAGGCCGGCGCGCAGTTGGCTGCGCCGCCGAAAACGAGCGCGAGCTGGCACGCCACGCGTGCGAGAGTACGAGTGTGCATAACGTTTCCATGGATGACGAGTGGGCCGCGCAATACATCGCGCGGTCTAAACGGAATTGGAAACGCCTGCAGGTGGTCCACGCGGACGATTCGGAGAGAACCGCGCGACCAGCCGAAAGCCGAGCGAGCGTGCGTGCACCGCAGGGCCAAACGCCATCGATGCGCGCGGCACGCTAAAGCCGCTGCCCGCGATTGGCAAATGATGCGCAAGAAAACCGCAATAACCGCAGGACTTATCGTGATGCGTCGACGGCTGAGGCGCAGCCTCGCGCGAATCGCCCGCCAACGCATGCATGGCACGCGCCGCATGTGTCGAACACAGCTCGGCAAATGAAACCGCAGGCGAAGCCGCGCTTTCCCGCGCCGCCAGCATCTGTGTGACGACAGGCGCGGCAAGCCCTAGCCAGAGCGCCAGAAGGCCCAGCCATGCGGTCAGCCGCGTGTGCCGCTGACATGTCATGCAAAAGCGCCGCAAGGAACGATCATCGGCCAACCTGTCGGGTTCGTTGCGGGACGCCAGTCGTCATGCACGCGCCAGCGCATGACGCACCGTCAGACAGGCTGACGGACGCGAACAGGCACGGCTAGCGGTATGGATCGGCGAAGGAAAAATGGGTCCGCGCGGTCAGGCAACGAGGTGCATCGGTGCTATAGCGGCGTCCGTATGGAAACGCACCGCGTCACGCAGGTTGCCAGACCGGCTGGAATCAGAGAACGGCGACAGGTGGCGCGCGTGGTTGCGCCGAAAAAACGGGCGTAACGGATGGCCCGTTGACGCTTGCATGGACAACAGCGGCGTGCGCAAATGCGGCTTGAGTCGCGAAAGCGACCGGCACCGGCGGCACGGCAGGGAAATGCGCGAGCAGCCCGCAATAGCCGCACGCCTCCCAATGAAGCGCCTGCGAATGCGATGCGTCGGCGTCCCCGTTGGCAGAAGGCGTGGCTTGCGCCGAACAAAGATCCGATTGCTCCGCCTCGAGTCGGTCATGCGCGCTCAACGCCTGCGACACCGTAGGGGCGAGCGTTGTCATCAGGATCGCGAGCAATCCGAGGATACTGCCAATCTTCTGTAGATGGCGGCGCAGCATGCGACGGGATTTTAAGAATTGAAAGCCGTGCGATTATGCCACGCGAATTCGCGGGCGCGGCATTCTTGTCGACACGTGATGATCGATATAACGCTCTATATGAAATCACGCCCAGCAGTTATTGTCGTAAATCGACTGGCTGTTACCATGTAGCTTTGAACCGGTAAGACTCACGTCCGTCCGGACTCGCGAAAGCGCTGGGGAGACTTCGCGAATTCAGCCGCTGATACGGCTTACAGACGGTTCGCTGTGTGACAGCGGCGTGTATCCTCTTCAAGACCCGCCGCCGTTTTTGAATACGTTTCAATTTAAAGGGCACATCCTCTGACCTCGACCGCCGCTTTTCCCCGCACAGCGCCGGAGTCGCCGCAACAGAGCCAGTCTGTACGGCCGCCGCTCAGTGTCATGCATCCGGCCTTGAGAGGCGCCGTGCTCAAGGGCTGCGGCGCCATCGCGCTGCCGTTGATGCTATCCGCGTGCTCGTGGTCGTGGTTCGGTCTGAACAGTTCGCCGCGCGCAGTGGCGCATCCAACCGGCTGGCTGAGCGTCGCGCCTGCCCGAGATTTTGCCTATATGCCGGCACGCAGCGGGCGCGTTTCGCCGAACCGGATCGAGAACACGGCGATGACCGTCATCGTGCTGAAAAGCGATATCAACGAAGCAGTGCGCAACAGTGTCGCGAATAGCCTGCAGATCGCCGGCTTTCATCTCACCGAGAGCGGGAAGATCCTGAGCGGCAGCATCGAAAATTTCACGGTAGATGACGCACGCTCGCCGGCGTTCTGGACGCTGAAAATGCGCTACATCGTGACCGATGCCGCGACTCAAAAGGTTGTGTTCTCAACTATTAAGACAGTGCGGCAAAAGTCGCCTAAATTCACCAGCAGCACGATCGCAATCGAAGACACCGTCAAGCTGAGCGTCGATGCGCTGATCAGCGACCCGGGCTTCGTCAAATCGGTGAACTGAGTGAACGGGTCGAATCCGTAAGGGCGGGGCTTTCGCTACAATTGCATCAATGTGCACGAGACGCCCGGTCCTGCGCGCACAATTCGTTGCAAGCGCCCTTTCTCTCTGCGAGTCGTCATGTCCATCACCGCCTGGCTGTTCTTTCTGCCTGCCTGCTTCGCGATCAATCTCGCGCCCGGCCCGAACAATCTGTTATCGATCAATGTTGCGGCGCGTCACGGCTTCATGACCGCGTTTGTCGGCGGCACCGGGCGGCTCGTCGCATTCGCATTGATGCTGGTGCTCGCCGCAACCGGACTCGCGGTTGTGCTGCACGCCTCGGAATGGTTCTTTCTCGCGATCAAACTGGCCGGCGCCGCGTATCTGATCTGGCTGGCGATTCAGTTGTGGCGCAGCGACGCTCCCGCCATCGACACGACCCAACAGGACGACGCCTCGCTGTGGCGAATTGCGCGGCAAGAATGTCTGGTGGCGGCCGGCAATCCGAAAGCGATTCTGGTCTTCACCGCGTTTTTGCCGCAATTCGTCGATATCGCCAAGCCGATGCTGCCGCAATTCGCCGTACTCGGCGCGAGCTTTCTGGTGCTCGAATGGGTGGCGATCGCGCTTTACTCATGGGCCGGCATGCACCTCGGCAAGTGGCTCGTTCAAGCGAAAGTACGGCGATGGTTCAACCGCTGCTGTGGTGCTTTTCTGGCGGCCATCGGCGTGAGTTTCCTGCTGGTGCGGCGGACCTGACACGCCCCCGGTTGCGCAGGAAAACGCGGCCCGGGGCCTTCCTTCGAAACACACCCGCTTTCCGCCCTATTGGCGCATGCATAACCAATCGCTAATGGACGGCCGCAAAAACTTTAACTATCCCCAATCATCCCTCCCCCCTATGCTCGAAGCGTGACTCGCCGCCGTGACACGGCCAGATACGGCAGCGGGCAAGCGGCTTCTCAAAAGCATAGGGGCGACATCATGAAGATCTGTATCTTCGGAGCGGGAGCGATCGGCGGACTGATGGGCGTGCAATTGGCGCGCGCCGGCGCGGATGTGAGTTTCGTCGCGCGTGGCGCGCATCTCGCGGCAATGCGCGAACACGGCGCGCGCCTGATCATGGACGGCGAAACCTTCAGTGCGCCGGTGCGCTGCACCTCCGACCCGCGCGAACTTGGTGTGCAGGACTTCGTGATCGTCACGCTCAAGGCACACTCGCTGCCAGGCGTGGTCGACGCCATGCAGCCCCTGCTCGGCAAGCACACGGCAATCGTGACGGGCGTCAACGGGATTCCCTACTGGTACTTCTATCAGCACGGCGGCAAGTTCGCCGGCACGCGCCTCGCCAGCATCGATCCGGACGGCAGTCAATGGACGAAGCTCGGTCCCGAACGCGCGATTGGCTGTGTGCTGTACCCCGCGGCGGAAATCGTCGAACCGGGTGTCATCAAGCATGTGTACGGCAAGAAATTCCCGATCGGCGAGCCGAGTGGCGAACGCACGCCGCGCATTCAGCAATTGCACGAGATCATGCAGGCCGCCGGTTTCGATGCGCCGGTCCGCGACAATATCCGCGACGAAATCTGGCTCAAGCTGTGGGGCAATCTGTGCTTCAACCCGATCAGCGCGCTGACGCACGCTACGCTCGATGTCCTGACGAGCGACCCCGGCACGCGTGCGGTGTCACGCACGATGATGCTGGAAGCCAAGCGAATCGCGGATCAGTTCGGCGTGCATTTTCGGGTGGACGTCGAAAAGCGCATCGACGGTGCGGGCGCGGTCGGCGCGCACAAAACTTCGACGCTGGTCGACCTGGAAAACCGCCGGCCAATGGAAATCGATCCGCTGCTGACAGTGGTGCAGGAAATGGGCCGTCTCGTAGCCGAACCGACGCCAACCATCGACGTCGTGCTCGCGTTGATCAAACTGCGGGAACGGATGGCCTTGCAGGGCGATTGAAGTTCGGTTGGCTTCGGTTGCCATTTCAATGCTGAAGAAAGGACCGAACGCCGCGCGTTCGATCCTTTTCTAATGCCCTATTGATCGATCGCCAGCCACACGGCCTTGGGCTCGGTGAAATTCTCGATCGCCACATCGCCGTGCTCGCGGCCAAAACCCGAATCGCCTGAGCCACCCCACGGCAGGCGCACATCGGTATAACCGTAGGTGTTGATCCACACCGTGCCCGCCTTCAGGTCGCGCGCCACCCGATGCACCCGGCCGATGTCCGCGCTCCACACACCGGCCGCGAGGCTATACAACGTGCCATTGGCAATGCGTATGGCGTCGGCTTCATCGTTGAAACGAATCACACTCGCCACCGGCCCGAAGATCTCCTCCTGCGAAATACGCATTTCATGCTCGACGTTGGCGAACACGGTTGGCTCGACGAAGAAGCCGCGCTCGCCTATGCGCCGGCCACCTGTCACGAGCGATGCCCCTTCGGACTGTCCTGCGTCGACATAACCAAGCACGGTCTTCATCTGCGCAGCGGAGATGAGCGGGCCCATCGAGGTCTCGCGCGCCGCCGGATCGCCGACCTTGATCGACCTGGCACGCGCGGCCAGCCGCTCGACCACTTCGTCGTAGACGTCGCGATGCGCGAGAATGCGCGAGCCCGCCGAACACACCTGACCTGTGTTGAAGAAAATCCCCGATGCCGCTGCCCGCACCGCATTGTCGAGATTCGCATCCGGGAAAATCAGGTTGGCCGACTTGCCGCCCAACTCCAGCGTCACGCGCTTAAAGTTACCTGCCGCGCCTTGCAGAATGCCGCGCCCCACCGAAGGCGAACCCGTGAAAGTAACTTTGTCGATGCCCGGATGCGCGACCAGCGCGTCGCCCACCACCCGTCCCTTGCCGGTGACAATGTTCAGGACTCCCGGCGGAACACCCGCTTCAAGCGCCAGTTCACCAATACGCAGCGCTGTAAGCGGCGTGATCTCCGCCGGCTTGACGATCAGCGTGCAGCCGCACGCCAGCGCCGGCGCAATCTTCCACATGCCGATCATCAACGGGAAATTCCACGGCACGATCGCGGCGACCACACCGACGGGTTCGCGCAAGGTATACGTCAAGGCATCGGGCCGTACGGGCACAACCTGCCCGTTGATCTTGTCGCACCAGCCTGCGTAGTATTCGAGCGTATCGATCGCGGCCGGAATGTCCTGCCGCATCACCGCGGAAATCGGCTTGCCGGCATCAAGGCTTTCCAGCGCGGCGAGTTCTTCGAGATTCGCGCGCATCAGACCGGCGAGACGCGCCAGGATGCGGCCCCGCTCGGCGGCTCGTATTGCATTCCACACTTTTAGCGCAGCGCGTGCCGCATGCACCGCGGCGTCCACATCGGCGCCACTGCCTTGCGCGACTAGCGCAATCGGCTCTTCGGTGGCCGGGTTGATATCGACGGAATATTCGCCCGTGCCAGGCGGCAAGCGCTTGCCGTCAATCAGCAGATCGTGGCGCCTGAGGTCGGTGTCAGTTTCCATCATGAAGCTCCTTGCGTGGATGTTGCGTGGACTGATCGGGAGCGCCGGGCGGTGGTGTCACGGTGGCATTCGAATGTGCACTGGCTGACATGGCGAACTGCGCCCATGCCGATGCGGCGTTGGGTCTGAGCGAACGGTTGCGGCGATGCACGAGCATCGTCGTCAGATTCATCTGGGGAAGCAGCGGTCGGGATACCAGCGGCGCACGCGGCGCGGGCCAATGCGAGTCCACCGGTAACACGCCGATACCGAGGCCGAGTTCGATCATGCGCAACACGCCGGCGACATGGCCGAGTTCCTGCGCCGGCCGCTGTTTCAGGCCATGCATGCTGAAGGCCAGGTCGAGCGCGGCGCGCACGCCCGCGTCCGCATTCAGCGTGACGAGCGGAACATCCCGTAATGCGCTCCACGAGATGTCCGCATGTCTTGCCAGCGGATGCGCGAAGGGCAACACCGCGTGCAACGATGTGGTGAAAACCACTTGCGCATGCAACAGATCGCCTACCAACGGCTCCGCCACCGACACCACGCCGAAATCGACTTCACCTTGCTCGACGCTGGCGAGTACGCCGGCTTGTGGCTGATCCTTGACGGACACGATCAATTCCGGAAAAGCCGCGGCACAACGCGCAAGACCGTCCGCCACCCAGGCCGACGACAACACCGGATTGCTCGCCACCACCACCACGCCGGTATGTCCGTCGTATGCGGCGCGCTCCTCGCGCAGCGTCAGATCGATTTCGTCGAGCAGGCGGCCGATTCGCCGTTCGAGGCTCGCGCCCGCATTAGTCAGTTCTACCTGGCGGGTGGTCCGGTCGAACAGTTTCAGCTCTACCGCGTCTTCGAGTTCACGCACGCATCGGCTCACCGCCGATTGCGTGAGATCGAACTCACGCGCCGCGCGCGTAAAACTCCGCTCACGCGCAACGGCGACAAACACCTTGAGTTGCTGCAACGAAACGTTCATGAGTCAGTTGCCGGGCGCGAGCGGTTCACCCTACTCGCCTGTCTGCTCGGGCCAGTGGCCCAGCCGGGAAGTCTTGCTGCCGGCAGCGGCCAGCACGCCCTGCGGCTGGTTATGCGCCTCGATCCAGCGCGAGCGCATCGGCGCGAGCACGAACTTGGCCGAGATGCCCGCGGCAATCGTGACGACCGCCGCGACGATAAACACCAGGCTCCAGCCGCCCGTGGCCGACAGTACCGAAGCAATCGGCACGATCAGCGAGGCCGTGCCCTTCGCCGTGTACAAGGTGCCGGCGTTAGCCGCCGCGTATTTGCTGCCGAAAGTGTCGGCGCAGATCGCCGGAAAGATCGAGAAGATTTCGCCCCAGAACAGGAAGATCAGCGCGGCAAAGGTCATGAACGCATACGGGTTGGTGCCGTACTGCATCAGACCGAGCAGCGCCAGGCCCTCGCCGATAAAGATCACGAACATCGTATTTTCGCGGCCCAGCTTGTCGGAAATGAAGCCGCACAGCGGACGGGTAAAGCCGTTGCAGACGTTGTCGATCGAGAGCGTCAAGGTGAGCAGCGGCAAGGTCATGCCGAACATCGTCATCGGAATGCGCGCGAGTCCCCAGTCCTTTGCGATCGGACCGATTTGCGCGGTCGCCATCAGACCGCCCGCCGCCACCGCGACAAACGACACGTAGATCACCCAGAACACCGGTGTCCTGATCATCTGGCCCGGCGTGTAATCGACCTTGGTAACGGCGAATTTCTTTTTCGCGGTGGTGGCCGGACGCACGGTCGGCTTCTTCAGAAGCAGTGCGAGTACGAGAATGGACACGCCTTGCAGAATGCCGAAGAAAAAGAACGTGTGCTCGTAGCCCGAGCGAGTAATCATGTTCGCAATCGGAATCACCGTCACTGCCGCGCCCGCGCCAAAACCCGCCGCGGTAAGACCCGCCGCGAGACCGCGGCGATCGGGAAACCATTTCAACGCATTGCCGACGCAGGTCCCGTATACGCCCCCCGCGCCGATCCCGGCAATGACCGCTGAGACATACAGTTCCGGCAGGCTCGTCGCATAGGAATTGATGACCCACGCAAGCCCCGCGCAGACCGCGCCACCGGCAACCACCGGACGCGGTCCGAACTTGTCGACCAGCCAGCCTTCCACCGGCACGAGCCACGTTTCAGTGAGGATAAAGATGGCGAAGGCGAGTTGGATCGACGCTTCGCCCCAGTGATGGCGCGAGTTCATCGGTGTGACGAACAACGTCCAGGCGTATTGCAGATTGGCCACCAACGCCATGCACATCATGCCAATGGCGAGTTGCCACCAACGGTTCGCCCAGAATACGCGGGCCGTGGTCTGCTGATTGATATCGTCCATGAGCCTTGTCTCCGCCATTTATATAGTGCAGCCGGCCAGAACGCCGCGCTGTATGCATCCCACCTTTTGGTTATGACCCGAAAAGCCTTGCAATCCGGGAATATTTAATATTTGCGTCTTTATTCCGCTTTCTTTAGAAACCCTGCCGCCCTGAATCACCGTATTCCAGACAGTTCTTTATTCCGATCAATTAAGCACGGACTGTGCGTTCACTTTTACCGGCGGCCCTGTCGGGCCTGAAAAACAAGCGTTAACCCGAGTCCTGCAGCGGCAATTCCGCCTTCTTATACAGACCCATGCTAGGGTGATTGCTGAATAACTAATAATTAAAGTTTGTTATTATGTCGATTCACGTTTGCTTATACATCGGCCATGACGATGCGCAATGCGACTCTGCGGCAACTTAAGGTTTTCGAAACGGTGGCACGTCACCTGAGCTTCTCGCGCGCCGCAGAAGAATTGCATCTGACGCAGCCCGCCGTTTCCACTCAGGTCCGTCAACTCGAAGAACATGCGGGGCTGCCGCTGTTCGAGCAGCTCGGCAAAAAGATCTACCTGACCCCGGCCGGCACCGAGATGCTTCACTACAGCCGCGCGATCATTCAGCAGTTTCACGAAGTCGACGAAGCGATGAGTCAGCTCAAGGGCGTCTCCGGCGGCAAACTGAACGTCGCGGTGATCAGCGCGGGCGACTACTTCTTTCCACGCGTGCTGGCTGAATTCACCCGCCGCTACTCCGGGGTGGTGCTCAATCTCGCCGTGCACAATCGCGAAGAACTGCTGCACCAGCTCGCCACCAATCAGACCGATCTCGCGGTGATGGTGCGTCCGCCGCACGAAACCGACGCGACCAACGAGCCGTTCGCGCCGCACCCTTATGTGATCGTGGCAGCGCCCACGCATGCGCTCGCGCACAAGCGCAACATCAAGATGAACCAGCTCGCGAGTGAGGCCTTTATCGTGCGCGAACGCGGCTCGGATACATGGAATTCGATGGAAGAAGGTTTCGCCGGACGCCTTGCCAATCTGAAGATCGCGATGGAGATCAAGAGCACCGAAACCATCAAGCAGGCCGTGATCGCGGGCATGGGCATCGCGTTCCTGTCCGCGCATACCATCAGCCTCGAATTGCAGCTCGGCCATCTGGTGGTGCTCGACGTCGAGAGCTTCCCGGTCATGCTCAACTGGTATGTCGTGCACCGGAAGAACAAGCGCCTGCCGCCGGTCGCGGTCGCCTTCAAACGCTTCCTGATGGAGGAAGGCGCGAATCTGATCGAGAAGATCACGCGCGTGAAGGAATTGAGCGTGTATAAGCAGTAGGCTATGGAAATCCAATAAAACTTTAACTATCGTAAATTGATCAGCACCCCTATTCTGCAAGCGAGTCCTCACTGATCTTCCGTCAGTACTCTCACTTGTCAGCCCAGGAGGCCGATCATGAACCACGCCCAGGTTGTGTCTCATGCCAGCGCGCGCACTGCCCATGTTGCGGCGGATCACCCCGACGACGCGCATCTGAGCGCGTACAATGCCGCCTTCAGCGATCTCGGCCTGCGCTTTCGCTGGGACCGCGGCACGCTCGACGTCCTCAAGGAATTCAACGGCGAGGCCGCGCGCATTACCGCCTACATCGAGCGCTTTCACGCCCACCTTCACCGCGCGTACGACGCCGAGTTTCTGGCCCAACTGATCCTGCACAAGAAAGCTCAGTACTTCAGCGAGTTTTCTGCTGCCGGCGATTGATCGCTGCGGCGGAGCCATTCCGCCGCCCCCTGTTCCCGATGTCCGGCGTGTCCAGGTATTCATCGTTGACGACGCGTCGGGCGAAGCGTGGAGCGGTGGTGAGCACACACGCGCGTGGGTTGGGACCCGATTGCGTCGCAACGGCTGGCGAATGCATACGTGGCCGTGTCGTGCCTGCCGGAATACTCGCGGTTCAGCATCAGATGCGCACCTAATGCGGCAGCGAGCGCGCCTGTTTCAAGCAGCGCCGCGAGGCCGAACGGCTGCGCCTCTTCCGTGACGAATCCATAGCCGAGCCCCGCGCACAGAAGCAACCCGAGAAGATTGACAACGCTATGGCCGGGGCGCGCAGCTTGACGCGCTTCCCATGCGTTCAATACGCCGCGCAACTGGCACACGGTCACAGCCGATATCGCGAAGATCAGCGCACCCATCAACACCGCCACGTATAGCTCAACACGTTCGACATGCGCCTGCGCCGCCGACGACAGATAGCGAGCAAATCCGCCGCCCATCACAGCGAGCCCCACGGCCGTGCCAAGCAGAGCGACCAGCCCGGACGAGCTCGCCAGCTTGCGCCGTCGGCCGAGCGGCGCTTGCCAGGCCATCGCCGACGCCCCTGCCAGCCCCACTGCCAGCAGAGACCCGACTCCCACCCACACGGTACCGTCAGACGCTTCTAGCATGCGTACTCCTCCGTGTTGCGATGCAATGACGCGGATGACTAACCAACTCAACCGCTTCAGCTCAGACGATGCCCGCTGTCGCCAGTGATCCCGCCGATGCCGCCACACCCCGCGCGCCGGTCAACGTATTGCTGAGCGTGCCGATGCCCTCGATCGTGATCGTCACCGTCGAACCGTCCTTGATCGAACCGACGCCCACCGAGGTGCCGCACGCGATCACGTCGCCCGGTTCGAGCGTCAGATCCTGTGAAATCAGACTCACCTGCTCGGCCGGCGAAAAAACCATATCGGCGAGCGGATAGTTCTGCCGCTCCACGCCGTCGAGCATCGTGACCAGACGCGCGTCACGCCAGTCGAATCCGGAAACGATCGTGGGCCCGATGCAGCAGAACGTATCGAAGCCCTTGGCGCGGCACCATTGCGGAAAGTGCGGATTCTCGTTCAGCAAATCGGCTGCCGTCACATCGTTGACGAGCGTGTAGCCGAAGATCGACCGGGCGGCCTCGTCGACACTCGCCTCGCGGCAGCGCCGTCCGATCACGATGCCCAGTTCGCCCTCGTAGACGATCTTGCCCGTGTAACTGGGCGGCCGCCGGATCGGTTCGCCCGCGCCTATCACCGAGCCCGCAGGCTTCAGCAGAAACAGCGGATGCGCGGGTACTGGCTTGTCGAGTTTCGCCGCCAGCGCGTGATAGTTGTTCCACAACGCCACGACCTTGCCTGGCGCGCACGGTGCAAGCGGCGTGAGCGCGCGCATCGACAGCACCGCGCCGGTCGGCATCGGCTGATCGAGACTTTCGTACTCGTGCAGATAGCCGCCTTCGACCCGGCCAAACACAATGCCGCCATCGCTCGACATGAAACGCATCCACGTATCCATTACGTTGCTCCTTTGAGCACGGTGCTTCAGCGCGATCATCGTCCATACCGCGACGAAGATCGCGCATTGACTGCCGACTGCATCGTTCAGATCGCGCCGGCGGTGCGCAACGCACTGATCTGTTCAGGCGAATAGCCGAGTTCAGCCATCACCTCGTCGGTGTGTTCGCCGAGCAGCGGCGAGCGTTTGACGTCGGTTGGACTGTCCGACAGTTTGATAGGATTGCCAACCGTCAGATACTTACCGCGCAACGGATGATCCACTTCCACAATCGTGCCGGTTTTACGCAGCGACGGTTCCTCGGCGATTTCCTTCATCGACAGAATCGGGCCGCACGGAATGTCGTACTTGTTGAGAATTTCCATTGCCTCGAACTTGGTCTTGGTCATGGTCCAGCGTTCGATCTCGGCGAAGATATCCTTCAGACGCGGCAAGCGCGCGGCGGGCGTCGCGTAGTCGGGATCGGTGGACCACTCTTCCTTGCCGATCACATTGCAGATTTTCGTCCACACCGGCGCCTGCGTGATGAAGTAGATGTACGCATTCGGGTCGGTCTCCCAGCCCTTGCACTTCAGAATCCAGCCCGGCTGACCACCGCCGGAAGCGTTGCCCGCGCGCGGCACCGCTTCACCGAATGTGCCGTTCGGATACTGCGGATACTCCTTCATCGTGCCGGTGCGTTCGAGCCGTTGCTGGTCGCGCAATTTCACGCGGCACAGGTTGAGCACGCCATCCTGCATTGCGGCGAGCACGCGCTGGCCACGGCCGGTGGCGGTCCGTTGATAGAGCGCCGTGACAATCCCGAGCGCCAGATGCAAACCGGTGCCGCTGTCGCCGATCTGCGCGCCGGTCACCACCGGCGGGCCATCGTCGAAACCGGTGGTGGAGGCCGCGCCGCCCGCGCATTGCGCGACGTTCTCGTAGACCTTGCAGTCCTCGTACGGCCCGGGGCCGAAGCCCTTCACCGAAGCGACGATCATGCGCGGATTGAGTTCCTGAATGCGCTCCCACGTGAAGCCCATCCGGTCCAGCGCGCCGGGTGCGAAGTTCTCCACCAGCACGTCGCATTTCTGGATCAGTGCTTCGAGAACCTGTTTGCCTTCCGGGTTCTTCGTATCGATCGTGACCGAACGTTTGTTGTGGTTGAGCATGGTGAAGTACAGGCTGTCCACATCGGGAATATCGCGCAATTGCTCGCGCGTGATATCGCCCGCACCGGCCCGCTCCACCTTGATCACATCCGCGCCGAACCACGCCAGCAACTGCGTGCAGGTCGGCCCCGATTGCACATGCGTGAAATCGAGAATGCGTACGCCGTCGAGTGCTTTGCTCATGGTCTGTCCCATGCAAGATGATTGTTGAAGAACGCGATTTACTTGTACATGGTCTGGTTTTTCGTACCCGGCGCATATTCGCGCGGGTCGACCCAGATATTGACGATCGCCGAGCGGCCAGTGCGATGAATCGCTTCACGAGCGCGTTGCAAGGCACCGGCGATCTGCGCCGGATCACGCACTTCTTCGCCGTGACCGCCCAGCATTTCAGCGAACTTGCTGAACGGCACGTCGCTCAGCAAATTGCCGACGTTGCCGCGCTCCTCGCCATACTTCGCGAGCTGGCCGTAGCGGATCTGGTTCATCGCCGAGTTGTTGCCGATCACCGCGAGATACGGCGCGCCGAACCGGTTAGCAGTTTCCATATCGAACGCGGTCATGCCGAATGAGCCGTCACCGTAGTAGCACAGCACTTCCTTGTGCGGATGCGCGAGCTTGGCGGCGAGCGCGAATCCAGTGCCCACGCCGAGTGAGCCGAGCGCGCCCGGATCCATCCACTGGCCCGGACGGCGCGGCCGCACCGCTTGCGCGGAAATCGTCACGACGTCGCCGCCATCGCCGATGTAGACGGTGTCGTCGGCGAGGAATTCGTTGAGTTCGTATGCCACGCGATACGGATGAATCGGCGTGCTGTTTGACTTGAACAGCGGCATCAGCTTTTCCGTCGCGGTGACTTCGGCGTCCTGCAACTGCGCCATCCATTTGCGGCGCGCCTGGCGCTTGTCGTCTTTCAGACGGCCACTCGCCGCCTGCAGCACCGCGGCGAGAATCGCACCCGGATCGCCGACCAGCCCGAGATCGATATCGCGGTTCTTGCCCACCGTGCGATAGTCCATGTCGATCTGCACCAGTGTCAGTTCGCGGCTGATGCGCTTGCCGTAACCCATGCGGAAGTCGAACGGCGTGCCGACCACGATCAGCACATCGGCATTGGCAAATGCCTGCGAACGCGTGCGGTCGAAGTGATGCGGATCGCCCGGCGGCAGGAGCCCGCGGCTCGCGCCGTTGAAGTAGCCGGGAATGTCGAGGCCGCGCAGCAGCGCAACCGCTTCTTCATGACCGCGCGCGGTCCACACCTGCTGACCATAGAGAATCGCCGGGCGCTCCGAATTGACGAGGATGTCCGCGAGTTTCTCGATATCGCGCGGGTCGCCAATCGATTTGGTCGACGCACGATAGTGACCGGGTTGCGGCACCACCGCGCGCGTCAGTTCCACTTCGCGGTCGAGCACGTCGCGCGGAATTTCCAGGTAAGCCGGACCAGGCGCGCCGATGAAACACTCGCGCGCCGCCATCGAAATCATGTCCGCGACCCGTTCGGTGCTCGACACGCTGGCCGCGAACTTGGTGATCGGCGCCATGATGTCCACGTGCGGCAGGTCCTGCAGCGAGCCCATCTTGTGCTGCGTGAGCGCGCCTTGTCCGCCGATATGGAGGATCGGACTTTCCGAACGGAACGCCGTCGCGATTCCCGTCACGGCATTCGTGCAACCAGGCCCGGCGGTCGTCACCACGCAGCCCAGCTTGCCGGTCTGCCGTGCGTAGCCGTCTGCCGCGTGCGCCGCGACCTGCTCATGACGCACGTCGATAATGCGGATCCCTTCGTCCACGCAGCCATCGTAGATATCGATGATGTGGCCGCCGCACAGCGTGAAGATCGTGTCGACCCCTTCGTTTTTCAGCGCCTTCGCAACCAGATGGCCGCCCGAGACGACGCCGGCGTTGCGGGTCTTCTGCTTGAGCGTGTCTTCGGCTGTCGTACTGCCCGTGGCTGGATTCAGGGATGAAACAACTACAGACATGGTCGTCTCCTGGTCAATCGGTTATGCAACGGTTCTCGACGGACGCGCCCACTTCGATGACACCGCCACCGCGGAAGTCTGGTTGGCCTTGGTACATACCGTATGTGATATATCACATTCAATCAAGATCAATTTAGCGATGCGCCTGCATTGAGATCTCTGCCCGAAAAGCTTATCTGCTATGGATTTGAGTGAAAGAAGCCGTTCACAAGCGCTAAAAGCGAGGGAAAACACCGATCTCCGTTTTTAGCTTGGCACGTTTGATATATCACATACTATATTTTTAAGACCGTCAAGCGCGGTTTATCCCGCACTCGCCATTCCTGAAGGACGCGTGTTCGGAGACACCGATAGTGGGGTTATTGCAGGCGCGAGCGCGGCGATGCTGGCGGCGCTGCGGTAAGCGGTTGCGGTTGCGCTCGTGATCGCGATCACGTAATGAGCGGGCAAAAAAAAGCCTGCGGGGATGAACACACCGCAGGCTCTTCCATCTGCAACTCAGCGCAAACGCTCAATCCAGAAAATCGCAATTCGCCTCGACGAACGCGGCGAGGTCCAGCGAATGCTGGCGCGTTAGCCGCTCGGCCAGTTCGGTATCGCGTTGCTCCAGTGCCTCGATGATGCGCAGGTGATCGACGATGGAGCGCGACGCGCGGTCGCTCTGCGAAATCGTCATGCGACGAATGGCTCGCACGTGGATAAATATGTTCTTGATCGTGTCGAGAATGATCTGCGACTTCGACAATTCGACAATCGCCTGGTGAAACGCGATGTTGGCGTCCGAGTATTCGGCGATGTGTTCAGCAGGCGTGGCGTCGCGGAAATTGTCGAACATGTGCCGCAAGCGGGCGATTTCCTCGTCCGTGGCATGCAGCGTAGCCAGGCGCGCCGCCATGCTTTCCAGCGCGGCCCACATCTGGATCATTTCGACAATTTCGCGCTTGCTCTTGCGCACGATATAAATGCCGCGGCGCGGCACCATGCGCAGAAAACCTTCCTGTTCGAGCAGCGTCATCGCCTCGCGCACCGGCGTACGGCTCACGCCGAGCGATTCGCTCAGCACGCGTTCGTCGAGGCGGATTTCTTCGCGGCTCTGATAGATGTCCGCGTCGGCAATGGCCTGGCGGAGCATTGCATACGCCTGGTCGCGCAAACTCGCGCTGGCGCCGATCGGCTGCAACGTCAACGTCAACGGTGTGGCCACTGCTTCAGTTTGAAGTTCTGACGACATTCATCGCCTCTGGTTGAACATGCGCACGATACGGCACCGCCGCTGCAACCGCGCCGTTCTGCTCGCCCAGACCGACGAAGCGGCCATGTTGCGCTGCAAGCTGTGCAGCCGGCAGCGGAATCCAGCGGGTCAGCAGAACGGTGGCGGCCGAGCCCAGACCTACCACAGCGACGGCAAGCAGGGAGAGAGGAACGAATTCCATGTGCAACTCCGAATGATTGAGTGAACAGAGGGCTCAATCATATGCTGCAATGCCGCATTAATCAATATTCCGTATGTAGTATATCAGTGACTGTTGTTTTTGAGACCTTTTGAGACCACATGCTCACGGTAGCACGGGCGCGTCGCGGACGCCTCTCCTACTCGCCCAAACAGGACAAAGCGGACTGGCGCAGCGAAAGCCACCGCCGACCGGCGTCGCTCTGTGCTCACCTTTTTGCCAGTTCGGGCCTTCCCGTTTGGCTCAAGCCGGTACTCCCTACCGTGCATTTGCGGTGCGCCGCCGCAATTGGACGCATTACAGCGTGATTTCACCAGGCTAATGCCTTATGCATTTACATCTCATATTGCAAAGGCAAACTGCGCACCCTATCGTTCGACGGAGCGGCGTTTATCAACAAATTGCGAATGTCATATGAAATAGAAAAGCATATATCAGACGTATCTTTTCCGTCTGACCATTACGCCGCGGTACTCAAGCATTTCTGTTCAACGCCGATAACAAAGAAATCGTCTCCGGAGACCGACCATGAGCAGCATCACTGAGCCGAGCGGGAATTCAGGCTCCGCGCCATTCTTTTCCAAGCAGGCCACCGTTGCGAAACCGGGTTTTTCGCGCTGGATGGTACCGCCCGCAGCCCTCGCCGTGCACCTGTGTATCGGCCAGGCCTATGCCTTCTCCGTGTTCAACGGCCCGCTGACCAAAGTCATCGGGATTACGCAATCGGGTCCCGACGACTGGTCGCTAACCTCGCTCGGCTGGATCTTCTCGCTGGCGATCGTCTTCCTCGGTTTGTCGGCGGCATTCGCCGGCAAGTGGCTCGAGCATGTCGGCCCACGCCGCACCATGTTCACCGCGGCATGCTGCTTCGGCGGCGGTTTTCTGGTTTCCGCGCTCGGCGTCTATCTGCATCAGATCGTGCTGCTCTATCTCGGTTACGGCGTGATCGGCGGGATCGGACTCGGCCTTGGCTACGTCTCACCGGTGTCGACGCTGATCCGCTGGTTCCCGGATCGCCGCGGCATGGCGACGGGGATGGCGATCATGGGCTTCGGCGGCGGCGCGATGATCGCCGCGCCGCTTTCCGTGGCATTGATGAACCACTTCCGCAGCGCGACCAGCATCGGCGTGGCCGAGACCTTTGTCGTGCTCGGCATCGCCTACTTCATCTCGATGTCGATCGGCGCACTCGCGATCCGCGTGCCGCCCGCCGACTGGAAGCCGGCCGGCTGGACGCCGCCCGCGACCGGCCAGAAGAAGATGATTTCGCGCAACCACGTGCACATCGACCAGGCGCTGAAGACACCGCAGTTCTATCTGATCTGGCTCGTGCTGTTCCTGAACGTGACGGCCGGCATCGGCATTCTCGGCCAGGCCTCGGTGATGATCCAGGAGAGTTTCAAGGACACCGTCACGGCGGCTGCGGCGGCGGGCTTTGTCGGCTTGCTGTCGCTGTTCAACATGGGCGGCCGTTTCATATGGGCGTCGGCTTCGGACTGGATCGGCCGCAAGAACACCTACTTCATCTTCTTCGCGCTGGGCGCCGTGCTGTACTACCTCGTGCCCGGCTTTGCCGCTTCCGGCCAGATCGCGCTGTTCGTGCTTGCGTACTGCGTGATTCTGTCGATGTACGGCGGCGGCTTCGCTACCGTGCCCGCCTATCTCGCGGACATGTTCGGCACGGCGTTCGTGGGTGGCATTCACGGCCGCCTGCTGACCGCATGGGCCGCGGCGGGCGTCGCCGGGCCGGTGCTGGTGAACTACATCCGGGCGTATGAAGTCGCGCACGGCGTGGCAAAAGCAGACGCCTACACAATGACGATTCACATCATGGTCGTGCTGCTGGTAATCGGCTTCGTCTGCAACCTGCTGGTCAAGCATGTGAACGACAGGCACCACATGACTGACGCACAACTCGCCAAAGGCGCTTAAGGAGATCCGCATGTCGACCGTTCAGGCAGTGCACCCGACCAACAAGGCCAAACTCGCGGTCTTCTGGCTGTATGTGACGATTCCGCTGGCATGGGGCGTGGTCAATACGCTCTCGCAAGCGATGAAGCTGTTCAAGTAAGCGCAGACCCGCACCCCGCACCGTCTGGCGTGCGGGGTGGGCCAGTTGCCTGTCTACGCGCGCGAACGGCGCGCGCGCTCACCACCTTCCTGCCGGGCTACCACTGATACGCCGCGCCGGCGCCGACCGTTGTCGCTGCCGAACTGATGCCGGCGCCGAGCTTCACCTTCAGGCTCTGCGTCACACGCGCCGACAAGCCGACCGCCACCGCCTGGTACCCCTTGTAGCCCGCCGTGCCGATGCCGATCGCGAGGTTCTTGTTCGCATCGACTTCCGGCACCATCGTCAAGGCGATCGCCGACGCTGTTCCCGAGTAAGCATTGCGCTGCAGATCGCTTATGCCGCCCTGGAACTGCTGCATGTTGACGGCGTCGCCGGGTGCCTGCCCAGGCGCCACGTTGGTGATACGGCGCTCATTGCCGGCCGACCCGATCGACACGGTGTTCGCCTGATCAGCCACGGAGCCTTCGCCGATCGCGACCGAGTTTGTCGCACCCGCCTTCGCCCCGCCGCCGATCGCCACGGACTGATTGCCGTTCGCCTGCGCCGCATTGCCCGCGCTATTGACAGCCACATAGGCACTGCCGGTGACCTGGTTGTTCCGCACCGTCTGATTGAGGTTGCCGATCAACTGATTGGTGTTCCAGAGTTGCGCACCGGTAACAGCATCGCTGCTGCTCGCGGATACTTCGCCCTCCTGCAGATTGGTAAGCGTGACCTTTGGCGTATTGGCCGCCGTGCCCCCGAGTGTGACCTTGTTGTGCGCCGAACTGTCGTATTGAACCGCATTCGCCACCGATCCGCTGATATTGCCGATGGTGGTTTGCAAGCCCGCGATGTCGCTGGTGTTCTGCGTCACGCGGCCGTCCAGATTGGTAATCGCGCTGCCGACGTTGTTCACAACCGTGCCGCCCACGCTATACGAGGGCGCGCTCACCGAGCCGTCCGGATTGACGGTCGAACCGCCACCGAGCGCGACCGCCGTGCTGGCCGCGTGCGCGTATAGCTGTGAACCGTTGATCGCATCCGTGCTGGCGGCCTGTACCGCGCCCGACGCCACGCCGGTGACCACGCGGTTGCCGCCTGTGCCAGCCAGGTTGATCAGTTTGCCGTCCGTCGTTGCGCCGACATTGATGATGCGCGACACCGGATCTTGCGTCACGATGCCGATGCCGCCGGTTTCCATGTTCTGCTGCAACGTGGTGAGACCGCTGTCGAGCGAGCCGAGCGCGTCGCCTACGGTGGTTTGCGTGCCGCCCTGCAGGTGATACGTGGGGCCGGTCACCGAACCGTCGGCATTGACCTGCGCGCCGCCGCCGAGTGCGGCGACCATCGGTTTGAGCTGGCTGAGATTGACGGCGGAGGTGTCGGCGGTGGCCGCCGCCACGCCGGTCAACTCGCGTGCGCCGCTGGTGCCGGTGAAATCGACGCTGGCACCGTCGGTGTTTTTGGCGACCGTGAGATTGCGCGATGTCGGGTCCTGTTGGACCAGACCGATCTCACCGTTGGTGATCTGATTGGTGATATTGGTGACGTCCCCTTCGATCGTCGTGGTGCGGGCGTCGAGGTGGGTGATCTGCGTGGTGTTGTCCGTGACGCGTTGGTCGAGGTTGGTGATGCTGCTGGTGTTGGTGGCGATGTCGGCGGTGTTTTGAGCCACAGCCTCATTGGTCGCGAATAGTTGCGAGCCATTGACAGCATCGAGGCTGTTGGCCGAAAGCGTGCCGCCCTGCACATTGGTGACCCGAACCGGCGCCCCTGCGTTGCCCAGTGTCACCGTGTCGTGGGCGCTCGAATCATATTGGACCGCGTCCGCTGCGACTTCTTCGCCTTTGACAGCCAAGGCGGAAAGCGCCGTACCGACGTCGTTATAGGTTTTCCCGCCGATCTGATAGGCGGGCATCGAGATCGTCCCGTTCGCCGCCACGCCAGCGCCGCCGCCGATCGCGGCCGTCGCGCCTTTCAACTGTGTGATATTGACCGCATCGTTGTTCTGCGTGCCCGCTGCAACGTTGACTAGCTGACGCCGCGCAGCGCTGTTGCCTATCGAGACTACGTCAGGGCGCTCGGCCAGGGAGCCCGCACCCAGCGCGACGGAACCCGCTGCGCTGGCGCTGGCGCCTGAGCCGATAGCCATCGCCCTGGTGGCTGCCGTTGATATGAATGCGTTGCTGCCCAGCGCAACCGAATCTTCGGCATTGGTCTGTACGTTCGTGCCAATCGCCAATGCGTTGACGTTCTGCACTCTCGCCAGGTAGCCAATCGCCACGCCGTTGTCAGCAAAATTATTCGTGGTCGCGGCTGCTCCGACCACCGTTGCATTCACCGCCAAAGCCGCGGCGCCCGAACCAACCGCCGTAGAACTGTTTAGCGATGCCGCCGAGCTTGCCCCGACCGCCAGCGAGCCATCGCCTATCGCCGTCGCTCCGACGCCGACTGCCATGGCATTCTCGCCATACAACGCAGTCGTTGTGAGACCCGGAGTAATGACCGGGCTAACAGCGATGTACTGGGTAAGAGGTACGTCGTCGGTCAAAGCGGTTGATTGCGCAGTCAGCGTCCTGGCACCGCTCCCCGCAGACGCAAGCTGGCGCGAAAGACCAGCTAGCAGAGCGGCTGCAGACGCGTCAGGTGCATTCGTGATTGCGTTGAGCTGTTTGCCTGCTACGCTGGCGTTCAGCGTGGCACCTGCAAGCGCCGTCCCGCTCGGGAACACACAGGATTTGTCGTTCAATCCACATTCTGCCGCGCTCGCAGGCAACGAAAACGCCAATGCACCCAACAACCCGGCACTGGCGGCCACCAGCATTGTGCGGGCCGACGCCTCGTTCGGCCCACGGCTGCGCGCGACTTCGGATGCCGCAGTGTAAGCACAAGTTGTTGTGTTCCAAACCGCCTTATAAGTCTTGTTCAACATTCCTCCCAGTCTTTTTATCGAAAGCCAATTACCAAGATTTTTTCTAAGATATCCTAAGCATTTAACGTAAATGTTGAGAAACCTAAGAATGCATCGCGCTGTCGCTCGACCAGCACACGAAGGCACCAGTTTGCCGCCATCTAACGAAATGGCTGCAACACATGTGTATCTCGAACCGCGAAAAACTCACGATGCATCGCGCTTTCACCTGGCCAACTCACGCGAAGCCCTACTTTGCCACTGGCTTACAAGACGGCAAATGCGAAAACTCTTAAAAGCCATTTTTTAGCTTGAAATAGTACAAACGACATAGCCCGTTTAGGACGAAATGTGCCAAACATCTCAAATCATGCGAGATCTTTTAGGACATTCTTAGGACACATGCTTAGTACCTCTTAGGTTTCAGAGGCATGTGTTAAGCCAACGGCAATGAAATACGAGTGACATGCATCGAGGGAGAGAAATCGACAGGCCGGATTGATGTTGCCGACCGAACTAGACCTGCTGAATTGACAAGCGCAGCGGAAATGTAATCACGAAGATCGTCCCCTCGCCTTCCTGCGAGTCGAAGCGGATCTCGCCGCCCAGCAGCCGGCACAACTCCTTGACGATCGCAAGGCCAAGACCGGCGCCGGGAATATCGTCGTCGGTGGCGCGCTCGAACTCCTTGAACACGCGCTCGCGGTCCGCCGCGGAGATGCCGACGCCGGTGTCGGACACCCGCAAGCGCCAGTGCGCATGATCCGCCGATGACATTGCCAACCCGATCTGCCCGGCCTTGGTGTACTTCGCCGCGTTGGTCAGAAGGTTGAGCGCCACCTGCTTGAGTTTCAGGCGGTTGGACAATACGGCGCCCAGTTCGTCGTCGAAGGCGGTCTCGAGGCGCAGGCCCTTGGCTTCGATCGCCGGTCCGCAGGAGGCGACCAGTTCGTCGAACAGATCACGCAAAGAAAACTCCTCGAGCGCTAGCGGGCTCTCGTCGCCGAGTACGACCGAGTATTCGACCAGTTCGTCGACCAGCGTTTTCATATCCGCCGCCTGACGGTTCGCCAGCGCGAGCGCGGTTTCGATCCTGGCCGGCGCGCGGCTTATCAGTTGCAGCGCCATCGAGAACACATTGAGGAAGTTGCGCAGATCGTGCACGACGCTGCGCGTGATCTGCATGCGCGACTCGTACAGATCGCCGACCAGCCTTTGCTTGAGCGTCAGCTCATGATTGGCGCGCTCAAGCCGCCCGGTGTAATCGTCGATCTTCCGGTCCCGCTCGCTGACGACTTCACGGATCGACGTCAGCGTGACAAAGCTGACTGCTTCGTCGATGAAATACCGCGCCCGCTCCTCATGGCGCCGCGTGAAAGACGGCCGCGCCTCACTGAATTCGACAATCGCCCCGGTCAGCATCTGGCGAAACAGATCGAGTTCGCGCACCAGTTCGTCGATCCGGTAGCCCTGCTTCCAGCGCAGCTTGCCGTGCAACCGAGCGTCCCGCTTGATCGCCGGTTCGGCCTGGTCGAGATCCTGGTTCTCCAGCACGCTGCAGATCTCATCGAGGATGTTCGGGATGTGATCGGCGAGCTGTTCGTACGTGAGCCGGTCGGACTCGGTCAATTCGGCGTCATGAAACACGGCCTTCATCCAGCGTTCGGTCAATTCGACCTGCTGCTGGCGCAAGTGCGCAGCAAAAGCGGGCAGCGGCCGTACGTGCGAGTCCGTCATGTGGGCGACCTGACGCCGCAGGGCGGCGCAATGGAGGTATGTCGCGCCCTGCTCAACGCGACTGGAATGAACTGCAAACCGGGCACAGCACGCAGAATACTGGCGTGTCAGCCGTCCCGGTTCCTCCAGTATGCTTGATTTACGCCGCGGAAATTAACCAGGGTTAGGACGTGTTCTCGACCGATAACGCGACGGCACGAGGCGGCACGCGGCCGACCCCGCCCGCCATTCCGGGCCACGCGTGCGCCGCCCACCGCACGCGAGAGCGCCGCACAAGCGCCTAGATCTTCTCGAACAGCACGTCCTGCGCGCCTTCCCACAGCACCTTGGTACCAAGTTCGCGCAGCTTCTCCTTGCCTTCGACGATCGTCAGGAAGTGATTGCCCGCCAGTTGCCCCATCTTGCTCGCGAAGCAGCAGGAGCCGTACGCGAGAATGATCTCGGTCTCGCTGTAGCCGCCCGGGTAGAACAGGATGTCGCCCACCGAAGGATGACTGGTGTGATTCTCAAAGCCGACCGCGGCGCCGTTGTTTTCGAGTTTGAAGTCGCCGAGCGGCACCCAGCAGCCCTCGCCACTCCAGCGCACATGAATGATCTTCTGGCGATAGGGCAGCAGCTTCAGGAAGGCGGCCACGGTTTGCGGCGCGTCGGGATGGGTTTCGGCGGTCAGGACGTGGCCGCAGCACGTGATTCGAAGTCGGGTCATCGCTAGGTATCCGGTGTGAATGGGTGAAGGGAATGGTCGGTCAGGGGCCGGCTGGGGCAAGGCTATCGGCAGGCCATTCTGTCGGCCGATGCAAGGCTTCGACAGATACAATTGCCATACATCTGGTCAGGCCAGTTAGTCCAGTTGCAATGCGAGGCCACTTTCACCTGAACCTGCGCGGGCTGTTTTCGGCCGCTCCCCACTGCCTCAAACCCTTGCCAGATTGCCGTGTATGGCCGATGTAGCTGATCACGCGCCTCACCCCACGTTGAACCTGGCGAGGCTAAAACGGCAGGAAAAATGCATCGCGGCCGTGCCATGCCAGGTCTTACCATGCTGTCGCCACGAAAGTTCGTAGTTTGCAAGCCGCGCAATGCGCAGCACACTGCCAAAACTGCATGATTCCCGCTATGGCGACGCACCGGATCTTATCCCCGGTGATCAACCCCAGCCGGCCGCGATATGACACGCGGCGTCGCGGCACAGCATATGCGCCCGACCCGGGCCGACGCCAACGGGCACTCATGTGCCGTCAATCGCCGGCCGCCGCTCAGGCGCGACCTGCTGACCAGCCCGCGACTATCCTGCCGCGCAATCCGTATCTCAGCCGCGCAACCGGTAGGCGAGCGGCGTCACGCCGTAGCCTCGCTTGAACTGCACGGAGAAATGACTGGCGTTCTCGAAACCAACCGCAAGCGCGATATGCAGCACCGTCTGATCCGTGGCGCGCAGCAGTCTCGCTGCTTCCTCGAGCCGCAAGCGCGTCACGAATTGATGCGGCGTCTCGCCCGTCTCATGGCGAAACACGCGGGCAAAGTGAAAACTGCTGAGTCCGGCGTGCGTGGCCAGTTCGCTGATTGCCAGATCGGCGGCGAGATTGGCGCGGATGTAGTCCGTCACGCGGCGGATCCGGCGCGGCACCAGCCGTTCAGGCCGCGCCAGCACGCCGGCCGTGCCGCTCTGGCCGCGCGAGTAGTGCTGTAACAGATGGGCGGCCAGCGCATGCGCCAGCGCATCGACATAGAGGCGCGAGTCGGCGGGGTCGCCTGCTGCGCGGTGCAATGCACCAAGCATCGCCGCGATCAGTGGATCGTGCAGCCGCATCGCATTGCCGAGCGAGAGTTCGCGTGAGCCGCCAAGCTCCATCTGGTCGGCCACGCTGTCGATCAGGCTGCGCTCGAGATGCAGGTGAACGGTCGACAAAGGCTCGTCGCTGATCGAATGCCAGCGCCAGGAGATCGGCGCCGGCGGCACGAACCAGACGTCGCCCATCCGCAGGTCGGCGCTCTCCCAGCGCCCGTTCAGGTTGCGCTCGAGGTGTTCAGCGCCGCTGCCGAGGGTCATCAGCGTGACGTCCTGCAGTCCGGGCGTCTCCAGCAGTGCCTGCTCGGCGGGTTCGAGATAGGAGCGCAGCACCAGGTGCCGCCACGGGCGATCCACGCTCGACACCAGTTTCTGGCCCGCGAGGTAGCGGTCGTAGGCGAGTGTCGTTGTCAGCTTTGGAATTCTGGCCATCGCGTCTCTTCCTGGGAGGTCACGTATGCAAATGAGTCAACCTGCCGCACGCGCAGCGCTGCGGTCAGCGCAAGATCTCAAAAATGATAGCAAGGAACCGGCTACCGTAATTTTTGGAAATAGCTAATCATTCAGGTTCTCGTCTTTCACGCGTTTTGAACGCCGGAGCTACCGTTTCATGGAACACGAATGCGATACGCTGCCGCACTGGCTGACGGGCTCGCCGCAAGGTGAAGCCGGTCACGCGTCGGCAGCTCACAACTCAGCGGTTACTGCACAGACGGCTTACCAGGCCGGCGCGCGGCAACCCGCGAAATCAGCCCACGCGGCTGAAGCATCGATCGCCTCAACCCGGTCGGCATCAGGCGTGGCGCCGGCCGGTTTCCTGACCCTCTTCACTGAGGAGGAGATCGGCACGCCCTCGCCGGCCGCGCGGCGAGCCGCGCCGGTGATCAGTCCGCTGGTGCGTTTTGGCAGCGCGCAGGACCGCATCGAGTTCGTGCGGCGGCGCATCAAGCAGCTCGGCTTCGACTCGTTCAGCTATACCGCCACACGCACCACGGCGCACCACAAGACGATGTTCGTGCTGACGAGCTACGAGTCGCAGAGCTGGCTGACGCGCTATTTCCGCGAGCGCTACTTCGAGCTCGATCCGCGCGTCACGCTGGCCTCGCCGACCGGTCTGCCGTTCCTCTGGAATACGGCCGACATGCGCGCCAACCTGCCGCGCGCACAGATGCGCAGCGAGCGCCTGGCCAGTCTGATCGACATGCTGGAAGTGACCGGCCGCAAAAGCGGGATTCTCACGCTGATGCCGCTGCCCGAGCCGGAACTGAGCGCGAGCCTGTGCTTCAACTCGGAGATCGGCAACCCGCGCTGGATGACTGAATCTATCGTGGCCGAAACGCTGATGTTCGCGCACACGATCCACGAATTCATCTGGACCCACGCGAAAAGCGTGATCGGCATTGCGCCCGCGCAGCGACAGCGCGTCACGCTGAGCGACTTGCAGCACGCGGTGTTGAGGGCGGTCGTGCAGGGACAGCGCGACAAGGAAATCGCCTACTTCCTCGGGCTGTCGCCGCATAACGTCGATTACCACTTGCGCCGCTTGCGGCAGTTGTTCAACGTGCGCAATCGCGTGCAGCTGATCAACGTCGCTCAGGCGTACGTGTCCTGATCAACGAGGGTGAAAAAGTAGCCGCTGCCGGGCGTCCGTGTGACGCCCGGCATGATCATTCTGGTCGACGAGGATGATCGCGAGAACGAAGGCGATCTGCTGATCGCCGCCGATCATGTGAGGCCGGAAGCGATCAATTTCATGGCGCGCTTTGGCCGGGGCCTCGTCTGTCTGACGCTGAGCGCCGAGCATTGCGCACGCCTGAAGCTCGCGCCGATGGCGCAGGAAAACGGCACCCAATATGGCACGGCGTTTACGGTGAGTATCGAGGCCGCGCAGCTGTTATATGCACGGCGCGGCCTAGGGCTTCAGCGAACTGGCGGAAACACCTCAATTCACCGGACGGCTGATCGACGCGCTGTATCGCGATCCGCGACGGATGCAGAAGTCGGGCATGGTGCGGGTCGGCGCGGAGGTGGCGCATGAATACGGCATCGCCGAACTCGACGGCCGCCAGCCGCCTTCGCATCGCGAGGCGTTGGGCGGTCCGGTGCAGGCGCATCCTGCCATCGTCGCCTGATAGCTCGATAGCCCGATACATCATGGTGTTGGCGTTCAGTCAGGCGCCGCGCCGTGCAACTCACCCGAGGCTAACCGCCGCTCACCACCAGTCAGTTTTGCATGGCTAGCTCTTCAGCCGGTAGCCGGTCCTAAAGATCCACGCCACGATCACGAGAAATACAGCGAGAAACAACGCCGTCATGCCCAGGCTCACGCCGACATCCACATCGGCGAGGCCATAGAAACTCCAGCGAAAGCCACTGACCAGATAAACGATCGGATTGAACAGCGTCACGACCTTCCAGACCGGCGGCAACATGGCGACCGAATAGAAACTGCCGCCGAGAAACGTGAGCGGCGTGATGATCAGCAACGGTACGAGTTGCAGCTTCTCGAAACTATCGGCCCAGATGCCGATGATGAAACCGAGCAGACTGAACGTGATCGCCGTGAGCACCAGAAACAGGATCATCCAGAACGGGTGCTGCACCTGCAACGGCACGAACAGACCCGCGGTGGCGAGAATGATCAGCCCGAGCAGAATCGACTTGGTGGCCGCCGCGCCCACATAGCTCACCACGATCTCCAGATACGACACGGGCGCCGAGAGCAGTTCATAGATCGTTCCGGTAAAGCGCGGAAAGTAAATCCCGAACGAGGCATTCGAAATGCTTTGCGACAGCAACGACAGCATGATCAAACCCGGCACGATGAACGCGCCGTAACTGATGCCGTCCACTTCCTTGATCCGCGAGCCGATAGCCGCGCCGAACACCACAAAGTAAAGCGAAGTCGAAATCACCGGTGCGATGATGCTCTGCATCAGCGTGCGCCAGGTGCGCGCCATCTCGAACTTGTAGATCGCGCGAATGGCGTAGATATTCATTGGTTACCTCGGAGCAGACTGACGAAAATGTCTTCGAGCGAACTTTGCGTCGTATGTAGATCCTTGAAGCGGATGCCGGCGTCGTCGAGCGCCTTGAGCAGCGCGATGATGTCGGTGCGGCCGCCCTCGCCCTCATACGTATAGATCAACTCGTTGCCGCCCTTGGCGACATCGAGTTTGTAGGCCGCCAGAACGGCCGGCAGTTGCTCGAGTGGACTCTCCAGTTGCAAGGTCAACTGCTTCTTGCCGAGCTTGCGCATCAGCTCGGTTTTCTCTTCAACCAGCATGATCTCGCCCGCGTTGATCACGCCGATGCGGTCGGCCATTTCCTCTGCTTCGTCAATGTAGTGCGTGGTGAGAATGATCGTCACGCCGCTCGCGGCGAGCGAGCGCACCAGCTTCCACATGTCGCGGCGCAATTCCACGTCGACGCCCGCCGTGGGTTCGTCGAGAAATAGCACGCGCGGTTCATGCGAGAGCGCCTTGGCAATCAGCACGCGGCGCTTCATGCCACCCGACAGCGTGATGATCTTGCTATCGCGCTTTTCCCACAGCGACAGATCCCGCAACACCTTTTCGACGTAAGCAGGATTCTTCGGCTTGCCGAACAGTCCGCGGCTAAACGAGACGGTCGCCCAGACGGTTTCAAACGAATCGGTGGTCAGTTCCTGCGGTACGAGGCCGATCAGCGAACGGGCGGCGCGATAGTCGGTGCCGATGTCGCGGCCGTCCACCGTCACACTACCCTCGCTGGCATTGACAATGCCGCAGATAATGCTGATCAGGGTGGTCTTGCCCGCGCCGTTCGGGCCGAGCAAGGCGAAGATCTCGCCGGGGCGGATCGCCAGATTGATGTTCTTCAGCGCGTGAAAACCCGTGGCATAGGTTTTCGACAGATTCGTAACCGAAACGATTGGCTGCATGGATTCGACGGTGGCAGAGGTTGGCCGGTGTGGCGACACCGCTCCGCATAATACCTGGGTTCAGCGCTGCCCGTCCGGAAAGCGGCCGGCGATCACCCGCTGAATCTCTTCCGACGACACCGGCTTCACCAGATGGTGATCGAAGCCCGCCTCCTGCGTGCGCAGACGGTCGGCCGCCTGCCCATAGCCCGTCACCGCGATCAGCAGCGCATTGGCCGTGGCGGCGCGTTTGCGCATCTCCTGCGCGAGCTGAAAGCCGTCCATGCCGGGCAAGCCCAGA
Source organism: Paraburkholderia fungorum (assembly GCF_046027215.1). Lineage (GTDB taxonomy): Bacteria > Pseudomonadota > Gammaproteobacteria > Burkholderiales > Burkholderiaceae > Paraburkholderia > Paraburkholderia fungorum_D. The sequence goes on from NZ_JAQQEN010000002.1 coordinate 1,911,256, forward strand.
TCGAGCAGCACGATTTCCGGCCTGAACGCATCGGCAATCTGTAGCGCGTGCCCAGCCTCATGCGCCACGCGCACCTCGTAGCCATCCGATTCGAGCACCAGCGACATGGCCGTGGCAGCGTCCAAGCTATCGTCCACCAGCAGCAGGCGCAAAGCCGGCCCCGCGGCTTGCGGCGCGGCGACCGGTGTGCTCACGATCGGCTGGCCGGCTTGTGACAAGCGTGTGAGCGGCAGGCGCACCACAAACTCGCTGCCCTGCCCCGGACCGTTGGAAAACGCCTCGATCTGGCCGCCATGCAATTCGACCAGCGTTCGCGCGAGCGGCAAGCCAATGCCGAGTCCTCCTTCGGAGCGTTCGAGCGAATTCTCCGACTGCACGAACAGGTCGAAGATATGCGGGATCGTCTCGGCAGCCATGCCCACGCCGTTATCGCGCACACTGATCTGGACGTTGTCATCCAGTTCGCGGACTGCGATCAGAATGTCGCCGCCTTGCGGCGTGTACTTCGCTGCGTTCGAAAGAATATTGCCGAGCACCTGCGCAATCCGCACGCCATCGCCGACGATAAACAGCGGCTCGTCGGGCATGCTGGTCTTGAGTGTGTGGCCCTTCTTGCTAAGCGTGGGGCCTGCCGTTTCAATCGCCGCCTCGATCGCGGCGGCAAGGCCGACGATTTCCTGGCGCAGCGTGATCTTGCCCTGCGTGATGCGGGCCACGTCGAGCAGATCGTCGACGAGGCGGCTCAGGTGCTTGACCTGGCGGCCGATCACCGCGCGCATCGCGTCGAAGTTTTCCGGCGACGGTGAACGGCTTGGATCGAGCACCTCGATAGCATTGCGGATCGGCGCCAGCGGGTTGCGCAATTCGTGCGCGAGCATCGCAAGGAATTCGTCTTTGCGGCGATCGGCGTCGCGCAGCACCATGTCATTGGCCTTGCGCTCGGAGATATCGTTGACGATGCCGGCCAGCCGCACAATCCGCTCGCGCGCGTCGCGCACCGGAAAGGCGCGCTCGGCGACCCAGCGGGTCTCGCCATTGGAATGCACGACCCGGTATTCGATTTCATACGGCTCGCCGGATGCCAGCGCGCGATATGCCGTCCCGACCGCGTCCGCATCTTGCGGATGAATCCGGCCGGCCCAGTGACCCGCGCCGGGAACCGGCGCATTCGCGTCGTCGCCCCACAGGCGGCGATACGCGGGGCTCACGTACAGCAACTGGCCGCTCGACGGATCGAGCATCCAGAACACGTCGTCGATGTTCTCCGCCATCTGGCGGAAGCGCTCTTCGCTTTCGCGCAGTGCGCCCTCCGCGCGCCGTACCCGCAACAGCGCGCGCACATGCGCGATCAACTCGGCCGGTTCGATCGGCTCGATCAGATAGCTGTCCGCGCCGCCGTCGAGCCCGCGAATCTTGTCGATGCTCTGCACCGCCGCCGCCGAGGTTTGCAGCACGAGAATGCCGGCGGTCTCGGGCGTCGACTTGATCAGACGGCACACTTCGAAACCATTGATGTCGGGCAGTTTGACGTCGAGCAGCACGAGGTCGGGCAGCGACAGACGCGCCCGTTCAATCGCCTCGGCGCCGTTGGCGGCTTCGATCACCACAAAGCCCGCGCGCGACAGAATGCGGCTCTTGGCATAGCGAGCGCCGTCGTTGTCGTCGACGTTCAGAATCAGATTTGCGGTCGCGTCGCTCATGGAAAGTCGTGTCCGTGTATGCGTCAGTGGAGATCGAGGTGGGTGGGCGCCATCACAGGTGTACACCGTTTGTGTCGCTTGTGTCGTTCGTGGCGCTCCTGCCGCTCACGCCACTGGCGCTGACCGCCACGCGTGGCCCGGCGCTCCCGTCGAGCGGCAGATACGCCTCGATGGTCGCTGTAAAAGTCGAGCCCTTGCCCAGTTCGCTTTCGAGCTCGACCGTGCCGCCCAGTAGCTTGCACAGCTTGCTGCACAGCGGCAGCCCGAGACCGGTGCCTTTTACGTAGTTCTGCAGGCGGTTTTCCACCTGCTCGAATTCTTCGAAGACGCTTTGCTGATGCTCGAGCGCGATGCCGATGCCGGTATCGCTCACCGAGAAGGCCAGATATCGCCGGGTGGCGTCGTAGTGCGCGCGTACCCGCACCTCGCCTTGTTCGGTGAACTTTAATGCATTGGATATGAAATTGCGGAGAATCTGCGCGACCTTGCCTTCGTCGGTATAGACCGGCGGAATGTCGTCGCATGGATCGAACAGCAGATCGACACCGCTTGCCGGCACCAGCGGACGCAGCATGCCGCGCAACGCCGAAAACAGATTGGCGACTTCGAATTCGGCGGGCCGCAATTCGATCTTGCCCGCTTCGATCTTGGCGATATCGAGCAGGTCGTCCACCGTTTCGGACAGCTCCTCCGCCGCCTTGCGAATGAAGCGTACCTGTTTGGCCTGCTCCTCGGTCAGATCGCCGTCAGCGCGATCCATCAGCAGCTTGGAGAGCGCGCGAATCGAATAGAGCGGCGAACGGAATTCGTGGCTCATGTTCGACAGGAAGCGCGACTTGGCTTCGTCGGCGCGGCGCAGGTGGTCAGCGCGCTCGTCCAGTTCGGCATAGAGCGCCACTACGCCGCGATTGGTGTCTTCGAGTTCACGCGTGAGCCGCACGAGTTCTTCCTGACGCTCCTGCAGATCGCTGAGCGCGTTGACCAGTTCGCGGTTTTGCCGCTGCACTTCGTCAAACGAGCCTTCGTTGCCCGAGGCGGCAACATGCTGGGCGCGCGACGCTGCGACGGCTATGGTGGCGGCCGTGGCGGGCGGCGCGTGCTCCGGCAAGCGCTTGGTCAACGTGACGACCGCGCCGCCCGTCGTCTCTTCGAACGCGCACGCATCCATCAGACGCTGCGCGGCAAGCACGCCCAACGCGCCGGACGGTTCGTCGCCATCGCTCGTGCGCGCGGGGCTACCGGGCCGCTCGGACAGACGAACAAGGGCCGTTGCAGGCGCAACGAATCGGATCAGCAGGCTTTGCGGGCGGCTCGTTTCGTCGAGCAGAAATTCCGCGCGCCCTTCCGGTGTGGCTGCCAGCACGGCACGCGCGACTTCGAGCACCGAGGTGGCAATGCGCGTCCGATCCTGCGCCGTGAAGGCGAGCGCTTCGCCGAGTTCGCGCGCGCGACGCCGCGCGGCGACCACCGCGAGCTCGCCGTCGATTGGCATGACATGGAGCGTCGCGGTCATCAAAGGTGCTCCGCGGGGCGGGCGCGCGCGACGAATACCGTAACGTCGTCACGCACGCGAGTGAAATCGCGGTACAGCGTGGCCGCGATCAACGCCGGATGACGCATGGCGAGACCCGGATAGCGGCCCAGATCCCAGCGCGTGGCGAGGCCGTCCGAGTGCAGGATCAACAAGCCGTCTTGCGGCCAGTCGACCTGAAATTCCTGCGCCTTGCGCAACTGGTGCCCGACAATGCCGGCGTGCGACACCAGATGGCGATGGCCGTACGGCGTCCAGACGCTCGCCGCGATGTTGCCGACGCCGCAAAAGCGCGCGCTGCCGGGCGCGCCGTCCGCCGCGGCCCGCGCCGGAATGCGCGCGACGCCGAGCGCCGCGCCGCGCGTGGGTCGCAACGCTTCGTGCGACGCCCGCACGATTTCCTCGACAGTAGACGGCCCGATCCGCGCAAAGGTGTCGATGGCGGCCATGGCCGCGCTATTGGCCAGCGGTCCGTGGCCGAGTCCGTCGGCCACCATCACCGTGAATTCGTCTTGCGCGTAGCCGCACGACCACGCGTCGCCGCACAGCGTCTCGCCCTGCAGCGGCAGATTGATCCCGCCGTACTCGACTGGCGCGCGATCCGCCGCGACTGGCGAGTCGGCGCCGGACCACACCACCACGCGCAGCACCGTGCCGAGATCGGGCGCGCTCCAGATGTCGAGCGCGTCGGCAAGGCGCTGAATCGCGCCCATGCCGTTGCCCGGACTGCCGGCCGTCGTATAGCCGTCGACGAAACAGGCGTGCAGATCGTGCATGCCCGGGCCGCTGTCGATGGCGAGCAGTTCGATGCCATAACGCGTTGACAGCGGCGACAGCGTCGACAGCGGTGCGCCCGGCTGCGAATCCTCGCTGATCGGCCGCACCAGCAACTCGCCGCGCTGCGCATGTTTGAGTTGATTGGTCGCGCACTCGGTGACGACGATCGCCAGCCGCCCCAGCGCCGTCTCGCTGAAGCCGACGCTGTGCGCGAGTTCGCCGATACCGCGCCGCGCAAACGACACCTGGCTCGAATCGCCGATTTCAAAGCGCTGCTGGGTAGCGCTCGACCCGTTCAGAACGGCTTCCATTTCGTCACAGAAATATGAGTACCCTCGCCAGGTGCTGAACGGATTTCGAATTCGTCGCACAGCCGCTTCGCGCCGCCGAGACCCAGGCCGAGACCCGAGCCACTGGTATAGCCGTCGGTCAGCGCTCTCTGAATATCCGCTATGCCGGGCCCGTTGTCGATGAATTCGAGCCGCAGGCCCACGCGGCCATTGCGCTGGACCGTATAAGAATGGACGTCGCCGCCCCCGCCGTACGTGAGCGTGTTGCGGGCGAGCTCGCTCGCCGCGGTGACGAATTTCGTCTGATCGATTAACGACAGCCCTAACGCGACCGCTTTTTCGCGCACGTGGCGACGCAGCCGCACGATCTGCTCGTCCGAGCGGATCGGCATGATCTCCTCGGGCGGCTGACCGTCAGGGCCGGCTGTTTTGCCGTTGCGCGTCACAGCGGAGAGGGGGTCGCTATCGGGCGGCTGACCGGGAATGGCGTTCAAAGCGATTCCGTGCCGGTTAGCAACGCCATGCCCTTCTCAACATTCAATGCCGTGCGCACGCCGGGCAGCGCAAGGCCGAGTTCGACCAGCGTAATCGCCACGGACGGCTGCATGCCGACCACCACCGTCTGGGCGTCGAGCACGCGCGCCATCGCGGCGGTATCGCCGATCATGCGGCCGATAAACGAATCCACTACGTCGAGCGACGAAATGTCGATCAGCACGCCCTTCGCGCGATCCTTGACGATGCGGTTCATCAGATCGTCCTGCAGCGTCATCGCGAGACGATCGTGCATGTCTACCTGGATGGTCACGAGCAGCAGCGTGCCCATCCGCAAGATTGGAATGCGTTCCATCGCCGGGTCCGGTAGGTGTGCGCGTGAGCCGGCGTCAGTCGCCGGCAAACTGGTTGCCGCGCAATGCGCCGGGTGCTTCCAGTTTGTGGACCGCCCCCAGCACCGATTTGCCGGCGCGTTGCAACGCGACGACGAACGCGTCGGCGAGCGTGGCCTTGGTCGTCACGTTCGACAGGTTCACGCCCAGATGAACAATCGTCTGCGCAATCTGCGGACGAATCCCGCTGATGATGCAATCGGCGCCCATCAGCCGCGCGGCGGCGACGGTCTTGAGCAGATGCTGCGCGACAAGGGTATCCACCGTAGGTACGCCGGTGATGTCGATGATCGCGATGGCCGCGCCGGTCTCGACGATCTTTTGCAGCAGGCTTTCCATCACGACCTGAGTGCGCGCCGAATCGAGCGTGCCGATCAGCGGCAGCGCGAGGATGCCATCCCATAGCTGCACGACCGGCGTGGACAGTTCGAGCAGTTCCTGCTGCTGGCGCATGATCACCTGCTCACGGCTCGTCTGGAAGACTTCCGTGGTGTAGAGGCCTAGCGCGTCGAACAACGTGCTGATGGTCCAGGTGAGTTCCGCCAGCGTGGCGGGTTCATTTGACAGCTCCGCGCGCAAACGCGCAAACAGCGGTTCCTTCAGCGAGAACACGAACATGGCGGTCTCGCCCGGCGTGAAGCCCTGCCGCGCGCGTTGGGTCGACACTTCGGAGAGAAAACCGCGCACCTCGTCCCATGCAGGGGTCCTGAAGTTCACCTGTTCAGACGCGCCGAGCGCGGCGCAGGTCAGCGCGACGAATTGCACAAACTGGTTGCGCAACTGCACTTCGGCGACACCGCCGCGGCGCGACGCGATGGCGTATTGCTGGGCCACCCACTCGCCCAGCAACTCGCTTTGCCGTTCGTTGAAGAGTTGGGCGAGACGGCTTCCGCCAAGCGTTTCCATACAGTTTCCCCAGTCATTGAACAGCGGATGGCGCGATGCGCCGGGCCATGTACTTTTACTCGTGTTCGGTGGTGCCGCCAATTGAGCGATTGGACTCTAGCATGCGCGCGCGTGCCTTCACAATGCTACGTCCCCTAATCGCATGACATGGCGATGCCAGGTGCCAAAGGCGCGTGATATGGCGTTTCGAATCGGCTGCTTTTACTCGAAATCGCTACACGTAACGCGAAACAAGGTAACTATTGCCTGTCAGCCGCACGCAACATCGGCCCGCTCCCGCGCAGCACGATCCGGTGCCCGGGTCGCATGCTGCGCGGCACGCTAACGTTTGCATGACCTTCCTGTCGCGTTTGTTCACCGCCCCCATGATCGGTCAGCATTACTTCGGATAACTACGGTTATTCCCGCTCTTTCAGCACAGCGCCGGGCACACGGGATGCTCGACTCCCGACATGCTGCTGGCAAGCGCGCGGCACACCGCTTGCGGCAGTTCGCTTATGCGAGCGACTTGCGCTTGCGTGACATCAACCGACTCCATAGAGGTGAATCATGAAACACGTGACCAGGACAATCTTTGCTTCGGCGCTCGTGATGGCGCTGTCCGCCGGTGTTTATGCTCAGGCTGGAGGTGGCGCGGGCGGCGGTGGCGGAGGAGCGGCTGGCGCCGGCGGGACGGGCGTGGGTGCGGGCGGCGGCACGGCCGGTGGCGCTGGCGGCACGGCCACACCGGGCGTCGGCCCCGGTACGATGAAAAGCCCGGGTGACTCCGGCTACGGCTCGCCGGGCGTGACCGGCATGGGTGGCGGGATGGGCACGGGTACCGGCGCATCGCCCAATAGCCCTTCGATGAACCGTCCGAATAGCGGCATGAGCAAAGGCATGAACAACGGTACGCGAAGCGGTACGGGTAACGGCATGAACAACGGCACGAACGGCACGATGCAGAATGGCCAGTAGCCGCTATGGAAGTGTGCGTGGTTCACTGCCCCAAACGGCGGTGATCCACCGTCACGGTTCGGCGCACACGAAACTGCTGGCTAGATTCAGATTGCCCTTCCCCAGATAACGTGGGAACAGCGGATAGCGGCACAACGGACGCGAGCGTCCGTTGGTCGCTGCCGCGATATCCGTCGCCGTCAGGGTTTCGGGCGATATGCCCCGTGTCACCCAGTTGTCGAGCGCGCTCAACAGATCGACTGACGGAATGAACACCCCGCTGCCGTGCTGGAATCCCGGCACCATATACAAGCGCATGAACGTATCGACCTGGTCCGTGCCGAAGCGATCGACCAGCGCCTCGTAATAGGCGATCGTCTGATTCGGGCTGATGACTTCGTCGGCGAGGCCTTGCAACGTGATGAGCTTACCGCCTCGTGCGATGTAGCGCGCGAGATCGGAATTCATCGCGCCGATCGTCTGTGACAGCGCAACCAGTTGCGCGCGATATTTTCCAGCGTGTTGCGGATCGAAGCGTAGCGAGTCGAAATTCGCGTCATGTGCCACGAAATAGCGGACGTAGCCGTCGCCCTGCGCGAACAGGTAACCGTTCGCGAAGAAGCTCGGCACAGGCAAACGGTCGGGCTGGTGGCCGAGTCCGAGCAAGCCCGTCAGATGCGTCCCCTGAAATACGTTATAGCCGCTGTAGCCACTCACGTCCCACGCGAGACGGTACGGCAACGACAGACCATCGCGCATCACCAGCAAGGTGGACAGTTGCGCGTCGCTGAGGCATTCATCGTGTGCGGGCATGTGCCCAGCGCAGCGCAATGACGCGATGATGTCCGCTTCGCGCTCGCGGCAGGCGGCCACGTCGCTGACGATGCCGTCTGCCGCGCCGTCGAGCCGGTCACACACAGCCAGCGTCTGGTGATACACGTGTTCGAGCGCGAGTGGTGAAACGAAGCCACCGGGTCTCGCGTATTCGGCCTGCCCAAGCTCCACCCCCAGCAGGCGCACGCCGGAGAAATTGAGCGCGGGCGAATTGGCGATGACCCCGTCGTAATCGTCCGGATAGCGCTGCATGACCGTGTAGCCTTCGCGCCCGCCGGTCGAGCCGCCGGCGAAGTACATGCGCTGCGGCGGCCGGCCGTAGGCACGCGCGATCAGTGCAAGCGCGGCATCGTGCGTTTTCTTCAGGTGCGCGTAGCCGAAGTTCGTCACCGCTTCGTCGACGAGGCCGAACACCGCGAGCGACGAATCGCCGACATGCCCCGAGTCGTCGCCGAAAGTGGCGTACCCTTGCGCGAGCGGTGCGCGATTCGGCGAAAACGGCATCACGCCCGTGCCGCTCACCACCACGCCGTTATAGCCACCGCCGCCGATCTGCAACGCGCGGCCGTTCCAGCGGCGTGGCAGATTCAGGTCGAAACGGATGTCGGGCGTGCCTGCCTTCAGCGCCTTGATACGGCCGGTCATGCGGCAATATTCGCCGCCTTGCTGGTTGCCGGGCGCGGTGGCGCCCACCATGGCCGCGCTTTCGATCTGCGCGCCCGCGGTCGGCAAGGCGATGAGTTCAGGTGGCAACACCGCGCCCGCGAGTTCCGCGCAACGCATCGCGAGCGGCACTTCGTTGTCCGCGGCAAACAGCTGACCCGCGCCGAGCCAGCCCAACGCACCAATGATCATGACGACCGTGCGCGTGCCTCGCATGCCATGCATATGGCGCAATCGCGCCCTCATCCGCAACCCGCGCCGTTGGCCGCCGTGCGGGCTTGCTGACCTTTCCAGTCGTTCCAGCCGCGCGCGATCATCAGCACCGCGCCGATCGCGACCAGATCGCCGCCGAGTCCAATCAGCGTGCCGCGAAAACCGCGAAACATATGCGGCGTGGCCGTATCGACGATCAACGACACCAGCGTGCCGGTGACGAAACACACGAGCCCGGTGCGGCCGACCGTCACCACGGCGGGCAGCCGTTGCGCGAGCCACGCGATACTGCCCATGCGTACGAATTGCGCGGCAAGCCAGGCGATAACGAGAAAGTTGATCACACGGTCCACGGAAAGGTTCTGTTTGAGGGTGCCGGGCAGCGGTTGCGTCAGCACGAAAAGTTTGACGATGGCGAAGGCCAGCACCGCGATCACCGCGCCCCGCGTGAGCCAGCGCGCGGCGCGGGTTGCGTGGAAAGCTTCGCTGATGGGTTGCACCCGGCACAGAATCCCGAGCACGAACATCAATTGCCATGCAAACGGATTAAAAGCCCAGTCGGCCATATCGTCAATGCTCAATAGCACGGCCAGCGGCCGCGCCAGCGCCCAGACAGTCACGCTCACACCCAGCGCCATCAGCACAGAACGGCGCGCCAGCGGCACCGCGAAGGGTACGCATAGCGCGAAGATCACGTACATGGGCAGCACGCTCGACAAATACGGCTGACGCCTGAGCACCGCGATATCGAACGCTTCGCGCAGCGGCTGCCCCGCGAAAGGCGCCCAGCCGGTCAGCTCGACCATCGGCTGGTTCAGATGCAGGAGCGCGAGCACCGCACCCGACACGAGCGTCAGCATGGCGGTCAGCAGATAGGCGCGATAGATCTCCCAGCAGCGCCTGACAAAACGCAGCTTCGCCGCATGTTCGCCACGGCCCGCAAGCACTGTTGTATACGCGGCTGCCGACGCATAGCCGCCGAGGAACACGAACACTTCCGCCGAATCGCACAGCGCGTACGCATGCAACATCAGATGCGACAGCGTGCTGCCGGGAATGTGGTCCAGCACGATGACGATCAGTACGACGCCGCGGAAGAAATCCACTTCGATCGAGCGTCCGCGACGTGATTCCATTGAGAGTCTCGCAGGATGGCGCGTGCATGCGATGCACGCTGGCGAGCGGTCATCGACCGCCGTTGTTCGTAGGAACACCAAGACAATAAAACGTTCTCGCCGAGGCCGCGCACCACGTCGATGCACGCTGACAACCGGCCTCTAAGCGCGGGCGGATTGGCAGCGATCTGAAATTTTGCTGTCGGCGAGCGGTAATACTTGGTCATCCCGCATGCAGAACGCGGCAAGTTTTGCGGCTTTTCATGGAGCACGTGCGTGTCATCCGGTCATAAACGCGAAAAAAAATCGACGCGGGTGGTGTGCGATTTTTTTCGCTTTTTTTCATCGTAGGATGGGTTGCTGCACGGCGTGTTTCACGCGCCGCCTCCGCCCCGGAAGACAACCCCCCATGAACAACAGGATTGCCGGCTTCGACGGATTGCGTGCTATTGCAGTCCTGATGGTGTTTTTTCAGCACCGCTTATTTGGCGAGATTGGCGAGATCGGTCATCTCGGCGTATGGATTTTCTTTGCGTTGAGCGGCTTTTTGATCATCGGCATTCTGTCGACACAACGCACGCGCATCGAGAGCGGCGGCAGCCGGTTCGGCGCCGAACTGAAGCGCTTTCTGTTGCGCCGGACCTTGCGCATTTTTCCGATCTACTACCTGATGCTGGTGGTGATGTGCGTGCTGATGGCGTTTGGAATGGCGAGCCCTGAACTCGCGAGCGGCATGCCGTTTCACTTCGCTTATTTATCGAACTTCTGGATCGGCTCGGTGCTGCATTACTGGCCGGGGCGTTATTCGCATCTGTGGAGTCTCGCGATCGAGGAACAGTTTTATCTGGTGTTTGCGCCGTTGTTGCTGCTGATCGCTGCGCGGCGGCATCGTGCGGTGTGCGTGATGATCATAGTGGTGGGTCTGATTTCGTTACTGGCGATGCGTGCAGAACACTGGCCGGAGATCACCGTCTATACGCATCCGCTGACCAACTTCTGGCTGTTGGCACTTGGCGGAATGGGCGGTTTGCTGATCGCTCGCGAGGGTAGCCGTTTGCGGGCACTGCTCGGGCGTGGTGTGACTTTGTTGGTTTTGAGTGCTTGCCTTGTAGCGTTGTGTGCGGCGGAGCCGGTATGGAGCGGGTTGGAGAATCCGTTTGCGTTCACGCTGGTCAGCGCGTTGTATGGGGTGTGTATTGCGGCGCTGGTGTGTTCGATTGCCTGCTGCAGGACTGCGATGGTGATCCAATTGCTGGAGACTCGTTGGCTCGTGAGTTTTGGGCGCATTAGTTACGGGTTTTATCTCTATCACAATCTGATTCCCGATCTCACGCGCAATCGTCATGCGGAGGCGTTGTTCGGTGGCGCCGTGCCGGTGTGGGCGCATGCTGTGGGGATTGTCGCGTCGTTCGTGATATCGCTGGTGATTGCGGGTGTGTCGTGGCGGTGGGTTGAAGCGCCGATTCTTCGGTTGAAGACACAACGGGCCAGTGAGGTTTCTTCGTCGCGCGGCGAGGGGGTTGTACGTCGATCACGTCAAGCCAGCGATCCTGCTCGCGGTAAACACCGGCATGCGCCGCTCCGAAATCATGCGGCTGCGCTGGACCGCGATTAACTGGACCGCAAGAACCGTCACCATCGAGCCGTGGACGACCAAGGTAAAGCGCCGCCGCGTGCTGCCGCTCAATGATGAAGCGCTGGCCGTCCTGAAGGCATGGCGACGCCAGACGAAATTCGAGTTCGTCTTTATCAACGAGATGGGCGAGCGTCTGATCGAGGTGCGTGACTGGCTCAAGATCAGGAAGGCGGCGCAGATCAAGGACTTCCGTTTCATGGACACGCGCCATCACACGGCCACACGAATGATTAACGAAGGCGTGCCGGTCTATCACGTACAAAAGATTCTCGGCCACACGGACAGCCGCATGACCCAACGCTATCTGAAGGCGCGCGACGCCAAGCTGCAGGAGGCGATAGCGGTCCTTAACCGGCCACGAACATCGAACTCAGTATCGCAAGCTGCGTGACGCGATTCCCGCCGTGCCCGAGTGTTTAGTCACGGCGGCAATCGCGCCCCAGCCTGACCATTCGACTACGAGGGGAATAATCGATGTCCGCGAACTGCGTGTAGGCCGATCTGAGAGGTCGATTTTCCGGCCAGCGGTGGGCTAACCAACTGACGCGACTTTTTCAACAGCATCGGGACACTTCGGTCGTTCGCAGTAGCGCGCCAAGATCCTCCTGGTGGCTGAATCCGGCCACCCACAACTTGCGGCGCCGTGCGAATAGTCGGCTCCCGTCAAACGGGCCCCACATTAAATCAAACGAGATCTTGTTCGAGATTGCCAAAGGCTGCCCGCTCAAGCGGTCCCCACGCGAAGGCCTGTCCGACGGTGATGCACTTTCCGTTCGAAAAGGACGATAGGAACAGTCCGTACCCTTCGCTCACGCAGTCATCAGCAAGCTTTCTGATCGGGTCCGAGTAGCCAAACCGATGTACGTTCCACTTTACATGTTCGCGGGAAAAATCCGTTTTATGCAGGGCGCATAGGTGCGCGAGGAACAACTGGTGATAGCCAAGCTCCACGTGTGCGAACAGCAGTCCGCTCTTCTGGTGATAAAGAAAATCGCCGGCGGAGCCCGACTGAACGTCATGCAATGCATCCGCAAGCTGCTCCGCGTAGCCAAAGCGGGCATGCCTCCAGAGATAGCGGTCCAAACCTTCCACTACGGCCGGTTGCGGTACCTCCGAAAAGCCTGACAGAAGCAGACGCGTAAGGTCCGGAGCATCTCCCATCCGGTATCGCATGTGACACCCTTCGCACGTTGCACGGGCCTTAAGTCTAGCGTAGGAAGACATTGCCTTTTCAAAACCGCCAACACCAAGCTTCGCAGCAAGGCGGTCCCGGTGTCTGTTGCGGAGCCGACTTTCAAGTGCCCGGGTCAAAGAGCGGGCCAGTGGCCGTAGATGGCCGACTGTACGCGTTCAGCCCCTTCGCCGTAAGCCGCCGGTCGAAAACATTCGCCTTGCGGCAGCGGCAGCTTTTTGGCGTCATATCTCCGCGGGTGCAACCCGGCCCAGTAATTCCGGTCGGTCGCGCTCGCAGTTGATCCGACACTCAACCGTCGGTTGCTCGGGAGCAACGGACGCGCGTACGTCAACATCCTCGCTGCACAGACAGCGACATATACTTCTGAATCTAGATGTTCGTAATGCTAAGTTTGGGCGCGTCTCTGTGTGAAGCAATTCACGAGAATCCTGTCGAGCGATCTACTGGAGCAAGCGAATGAAAAAATCCCTGATAGCCGGCGCGGCGCTGATCACCCTGGCAGGTTCGGCGCATGCCCAGAGCAGTGTGACGCTGTATGGCTTGATCGACGCGGGCCTGACTTACACAAACAGCCAGATTACCGGAACGGGCTCGGGCGGTCACAGCAACTGGCAGATGACCAGCGGCTCGGTGCAGTACAGCCGTTGGGGGCTCCGTGGGGCTGAAGATCTGGGCGGTGGGTTAAAGGCCGTCTTTACACTGGAAAACGGCTTCAACGTGAACAACGGGCAGTTGTCGTCGAACAATCGCATCTTTAACCGCCAAGCCTTTGTTGGCCTGTCCAGCCATGACTACGGTACGCTCACGCTGGGTCGCCAGACCGATGACATGGTCGACTTCGTGGCGCCGCTTTCGATGACGGGCACGGAATTTGGCGGCACGCACTTCGCCCACCCTTTCGACATTGACAACCTGAACGATTCGTTCCAGATCAATAATTCGGTGAAATATGAGAGTCCGGAGTATGCCGGGTTCAAGCTCGGCGCGTTGTATGGCTTTTCGAATCAATCCGGTGGCTTTTCAAACAATCGCGCCTACAGTGTGGGCATGTCTTACGTGTGGGGGCCACTGAACTTCGGGGCTGGATATCTGCACCTGAACAGCGCCGCGCGGACCCCGGGGCAGGTCAATACGAACGGTGCAGTTACCGATACGACCGGCGCGTCACTTCAAGGCCTCCTGGCGCCAACCACGGTTCCGTTAGGGGCGATGGCCGCCCGCCAGCAGACTTGGGGTGGTGGGGTGAATTACACGTTCGGCCCGGCGGTTGCTGGCTTTGTATATACGCAGACCAACCTGACACAGCTGTTCCAGACGGGCTTCAGTACGCACTTCCAGAACTTCGAAGGTAACTTGCGCTATGCGCTGACACCCGTGGTGGAACTCTCGGGCGCCTACACGTACTCGCGCGCGGGCGGCAATGCAGGCAGCGGCAGTCCGCACTGGAACCAGGTGAGCGCGATGGCTGATTACAGTTTGTCACGGCGTACGGACATTTATCTTCAAGGAACTTGGCAAGGCGTGAGTACGAGCAGCAATTCGCCGTTGGGCGTAGCCTGGATCAACGGCGTGAGTGCGCCGTCGTCCACGAACAACCAGGTTGAGGCGACTGTCGGCGTGCGTCACCGTTTCTAAGGGGGAAAAGCTAGCGATCAAATCGCCTCTGATATCGCCGGGTCGAGCGCTGCGCCGCATTTGAGACAGAGTAGCGTCGAGCTGCCGATTACGAGTTGAACACTGGCTTCCGAGGGCTGTGCGCTGGCGGCCGATGCAACGTCTCGTAAGCAACGTTAACTTGCGACACATTTAGGAGGGTGGTCAGAGCGCGACGCTAGATTATGTCTGGCATGTACGTGGTCAATACCGACTCCGCAAGCCTTAGTTGCGTGTCCTCTTCATCTCGGTTTCAATCTGTTGGCAGGTCGTCCCTGCCTCGCGATGCCGAGGGCTAAGCTCTCAATGCTCGTTCGGCGATGCCTGACGCTCTCGGAAACGAGTCGAACATTCTTCTTGCTGGGCAGGTTCGACCCGTAACTGAACGTCCCAAACTGGCGATGAAGGAGCGTTCGTCCTAGATAATCGTATGTCCGGTTACGGTGCGGAGCCTACGGCTGAACGTCCGATCGACGACGCGTGTGAATAGCGGTTTGTGGCCGAACTCTGCCGGAGGCCGCCGCACGCATGAACTCCAAAACCGCGCGTCACGCAGAGGACTGCAGCCGACGCATGGACGGCCACCTTCGGGATAAGCATGGCTCGATGAGGATAGAACCGCAGCGTAGGCAACTACGCGGTAAAGCGTTCTACAGAAATTGGCGCAACTCCAATCGCTATTCCCACGGCCGTAAACAATGTGGTGTCATCAAATGGTTTGCGCAGATAGCCAGCGGCGCCCGACGCAAGGGCCTTCTCTCGAACAGTAGGATCGTCGTTCGCAGTGGTGAAGATTACTGGCACGAGAGTCGGGGCAAGGCGGCGCTGTAACTCCAGCCCGTTGATCCCCGGCATCTGAAAGTCCAGGATCACACACGCGGGCCAACACGAAGCTGTCGTCGAAAGCGCGCCTAGAAATTCCTCGCCACTGGAAAACGTCTCGGCCTTTATTCCGACGGAACGCAGCAAGCGGCTGATGGCCCGGCAAACTGATTCGTCATCGTCGACCACAGCGACGATTTGGTTGAGATTGACCATATGACGACGCGCCCGGTGAGAAGACCCTACTAAGCAGCTTTAGCCTGACAGGAGATCAAGTGATGTGCCATTTGGCTTTGGTCCGATAGCAGCGCCGCACGCGAGCAGTCCGCTCAGCGCCTCGCGAGGTTCAAGCAGCGGCGCTACTGCGCCGACGACAAGTATTTCTTGAGCCGACCAGCGTAGTTCGCCACAGGTTGCTCCGCACCTATCCGGACGAGGGGGGCGCTGCAACTGCGCTTCTAGACGTGTCAATTGTTGACAATCCCGGCGGTCACGTCGAACGCCCGCTCGTGGCCGAACTGAGTCGCACGTTGACACCTCCGTTTCACGTACATTGCGCATCGCATCTAGCGGGAACGGCTTGCGACGAACACGCGGAAGTAGTCAACGTAAAGGCAAAAAAATAGGCGGAAACTGCCCGAAAATGGCCTAGCCGGTCGCAAAGCCTTACCAGACAAGGCACCGTACGCGCCGTCTATTTTCCGAAATTGCCCCTGTGCGGGGCGACGCTGATAAACCAATAACAAAACAAGGAAAGGCCACCGCCGTAGGCACAAGGAAAATGCCGCCGCAAAAGGCAAAAAAACCTCAGGCACACCTCTTGCGCAGTCCAGATCACCCCACAAAACAGGACCCATCACAATGCCAACCCAAACATCCTTTCCGGCGGAGCCGGACCAAAAGCGTTCTGAATCCCCTGGCGGTCCGCCGACTGACGTTTCCAAGCCGATAGGCGACGCAATCCCGACGCCGGTCGAACCGGGCCTCGACCAGCCCTTGCCGGAAAAGGGCGACCCAGAGAACAACCCAGACGCCCTAGGCGAAACCGACCCACCCCCCGGCGTCCCCGCCCCCGGTCCATCCGATTTCGCATAGCGGAGCAAGCCATAACGGTGCAAACAAAACCCGCACAAACAGAAAAAGCCACAACCCCATAGCGCCTGCATGCAAACCAAGAGCGCCCCTCACTCCGGCAAATCCAGATCGCGCGTAACCGCAGGGTACAAAAACCCCCGCGCCAGATGCACCTCCCGCGGACAATACAACCGCATCGCGAGATAAAACGACCCACCCGGCGCGGGCAACCAGTTCGCCCGCAACACCGCATCGCGTGGCTCCCGCGCCGAAATGGCAATGCGCAATCCGCCATCCTCATCAAACCGCAAACCCGGCGTGCGGTCCCCCACGGAATATCGTTCAATGCCATTCTCAACCAGCAAACAACTCGCCTTGTCATACGCGGTGATCGACCAGAACGCATCGGTCTGCAATTGCCCACCGGGCGGAAAATGCAGCACGTAAGACGTTGCGCCATCGAGCGGCATATCGTCGGCGTCGCGGTCGGCGACCACGTACATGGCCTCCTCGACGCCCAATGCGCCAATGTAGTTCAGCGCCACCTGCGCACGCTCGGTGTATCGCGTGCCGAACGATTCGCTCACGTCGACCGGCAGGAACCATCCGCCACCCAGCGCCGACGGTTGCGGCGCGGATAACGTGTCGATGGTCTGTGCAATCGCGCGCGAGAGCGCATCGCGCTGCACATCCGTCAGCGCATCGGCGTCGCACGACGCGCCGATTCCACACGCGGCAAAACGCTCGAGCATGGCCGCCGCTTCAGCCGCCGCTGGATTCTCGGCCAACGCACGGTTCACGATGCGCGCAAATTGCACGGGATCGCCCGCGCGATCCTGCGCCCGCATGCCGGCATCGATCAGACGCGGCACCTGCGCGCCACCCTCCGCCAGAGGCTCGATGACAAGGCGGTCCTGCAACGCGATCACCTCCGCGAGATCGTCGGGGCCGTCGATCAGCAGCCGGCCGATCATCCATACAGACGGCGTCGGGCAGCTCAGTGCGCGCGCGCCTTCGGGCACCACGCCTTGCCAGTCCGGACCATGCAGCAGGAAAGTGCCGGCTGCGCTGCCCGTCGTGCGGCTGCCGATATAGCCAAACGGATTGGTGTAAAAGTCGAGCAAGCCCAGCACGTAATAGCGTGTGCCCATATCCGGCACGTGCAGAAGCAATGGGCCTTCGCTCAGATCGAGCCACACGCTCGAATACAGCGTGTCGTTATTCGGCGTGACCACTTCGCGATTACGCGGCCCAAGGAGCTGGCGGGTATGAACCCAGCGATTCACCCAGCGCAGTGTCGAGTCCGGCGAGCCGCCGGCGAAACGGCCGGCGTCGTCACGTCGCGACGATGCGGCCGCACGCATGCGCGTCATTTCGTACAGCGGGAGAGTGAACAGCACGGCGTCAAGCGCAAGCGCGAGCAGTTCATCGGGCACGGCAGGTGCGCATTGATCCAGAGTAGAGGTGCGGGACATGGCGTGAAATCACTCGTTAGTTTTGTAGCGGCCGAACGGCCGGGATCGTGTAGCGCCCATCGAGAAACTCGGCGCGCGGATGATAGAAGCGAAGAATCAGGTAGAACGGTGTGGCGGGCGCGGGCAACCAGTTCGTGGTCGAGGGCGGCGCTTCATGCTGGATCACGATGCGCAGGCCGCCCTCGGCGTCGTACTGCAAACCCGGCGTGCGGTCGCCAATCGCGTAGCGCCCCAGCGGATTTGTGGCGAAAAACCGGTCCGCGGCATACAGCGACAACGACCACAACGCGTCGACCGGCGGCAGGCCGCCCGGCGGGAAAATCAGTTCGTACCCCTGAGTCCCGTCGAGGCGTTGGCCCGTCTCGTCGAAATCGGCTACGGCGTAGACGGCCTCGTCGGCGCTCAATGCGCCGAGGCCCTTCATCGCCGTGCATGCGCGCAGCAGGTAGTCGCTGCCGTACTGTCCGAGCTGCACGTTATAACTCCAGCTGCGGCGCGCGCGGCTTTGCGTATGCGCTTCGATCAGACGCAACGCCTGAGCGTAAGCGAGCCGCAACCCCTGCTGCGTAGCAAGCGGCAACGCGGCGATGTCGACTGCCGCGTCGTAGCGCAAACCAGCACGCGCGAGCAGGCCGAACAGGCCGGTCTCGTCGGCGCGCGGCGGCACATCGCGCAACGCGTCAAACAGATTCTGGAAGAAATCGAGTGCGGCGTCGCCCGTGTCGCACCATCTGCTCACGCAAGCCGGTCCTGCAGTGCGCGGGCCGTTCGACCGGAACCCTGCAGCGATGCGCTGCGCGGCTGGCAGATCCGCGTCGCTGGTCACGAGCACCCGGCCGAGCAGCCAGACCAACGCGGTTGGGCACGCCACCGTGCGCTTTGCCCCGGCTTCCAGCGTGTGTCCGGGCAAATGCAGGACAACCTGGCAAGCGCCGTTGTCGAGCGTGCGGGAACTGATATTCACGAAATTGTTGGTGAACGCATCGAGCAATTCGATGACGAAATACCGCCCGGCCTCAGCCGCGGGAATGTCGAGCGTCACCGGGCCGGCCGACAGATCGATCCAGCCATTCAGATAAAGAAAATCGTTCGCCGGCGTGACGATGTCGCGGTCCTCATGGGTCCAGCGACGCATGCTCGCGTGGATCGTATTGAACGGCGCGCGCAGCGGGCTCGTGGCATCCGGCGGCGTGTGCAGCGCGCACGTGCGCATGACTTCGACAAGCGGATAACCGTAGATCGCCAACGGCGTCGCGGCCACGCTGACAAGCGCCACACGGGGATCGTCGTTATCAGGCACGAATGATTCAGAGGCGGGTAAGCGCAAATTATTCATTGGATCAGCTCAGGAGGTTCAACAGGTTCAGCCGGTTCGTTTCAAGGAGTGTGGCGCGCCCGCACGCAGCCCTTGCAGCGCGCGCCAATCGTGGTCATCGGAGAAAAAAAACGGTGTCGCTAGCGTTCCGGCGACGCGGAATCTGTCGCGAACACTGCGGCGGTGCGGGTATCGTTGCTGACCTTCTGCGCAAAAGCCTCGCGCGCTCCCTGCACGGCGAAGCGGCGCCGGTCGGCAGCCGGATCGACGAGGCAAGCGGAAATCAGGCCGCCAGCCACCGCGAACAGGCCGGCCAGCAACATGCCGGTGCGGTAGCCATTCAACGGGTCGCTCGCCCGATCGATCACCTGCCCCATCACCGCTGGTGTGATCAGACCCGCCAGCGTTGTGATGCAGATGTTGATGCCGAGCAGGCCGCCGCGCTGCTTCGCCGGCGCAATCTCGCCGGTCAGGGTGACGCCTGTCGTGAAGGCGAACGACGCGAGCGAGAAGGCCAGCGTGACCATCGCGATCAACAGCGGCCCACGCGGCAGGAGCGGCACCAGGGCAAGACCGGCGCCCGACAACACGACGAGCGCGCCGCCCAGCGTGCCGCGCGCCTGCCGGCTCGATACGCCGCGCCGCATCAGATGCTGCGACCACCAGCCGAGCAGCGGCGCCGATACCATCTGCCCGAACGCCGGCAACACGATGATCCAGCCGACCTGAGTCATCGAATACCCTGCCACGCGCACAAGGTAGCTCGGCAGCCAGATAGTGGCCACCGTCAGGATCACGTACGCCGAGAAGCCCGACAGATTACTGCCCATGCATGTGCGCGAGAGCAGCAGCGCACGCATCGGAATGCGTGCCGGCAGGCTCGCGCCCGCCGCGGCCAGGGCCGTCGCCTGAGCCGTCCCGCCGCCACGCGCTGGTGCGTCGAGCGGTCCTTCGCGGCCGGCCCACAGCCAGACCAGGCTCCACACGAGGACCGCAGCGGCTAGCGAGAGAAACGCAGCGCGCCAGCCGAAGCTCACGATGACCCAGGTGATGAGCGGCGCGACAAAGCCGGCGCCAAATGCCGCGCCAATCGTCAGGATCGCGGAAGGCACAGTGCGCTCCCTGTCAGGAAACCACTTGTAGAGCGCATGCACGGCAACCGGATAGGCGGGCCCTTCGCTCGCGCCCAGCAGAACGCGCGACGCGATCAACATGCCCGGCGTCGCAACCAGCAGCAATGGCGCCTGGGAAATGGACCAGACCAGCGCCATGGCCAGCAGCAACCAGCGGGTCTTGATGCGGTTTGCCAGCAAGCCGACCAGCAAGGACGACAGCGAGAACAGCGTAAAGAAGCTCGCCGCGATCCGGCCGAACTGGCTGTGGGTCAAGTGCAATTCGCGCATGATGGGTTCGGCGGCGAGCCCCATCACGGCCTTATCCGCGAAGTTGATCGCGAGAAAGAAAAACAGGCTGATTACGACCACCCAGCGATGCCGGATGCCCCTTGCCGAAACCGTCATGTCGTCTCCAGTCGCGGCTATGTCTGCCCGCGCTCCCAGGAGCGGAAGCCGGCTTGCTGCCGCGTGACGGATGATTGGACGCCTCGCAGATCGATAACACAATTGCATAATTTGCACGAAATCAATGCAGCGATTGCATTGACAATTGGGCCACGGGCGGCGCCGCGCCAGATGGAATTCCATCCCCTGGCGCGGCCAATAGCGCAGCCCGGAAGCTTAAAAACGGATGCTGAAAGTCTGCACCTTCTGCCCTTCGAGGCTGACCTGCACTGCCTCTGTACACGACCCCGTCAAGCAGGTCGTGTCGTCGATGGTGGGGCCGACTGCCGGAACCGTCTCGCTGATGATGATGGCCTTGATCAGCCGCGCGTCATCGGTCACGACCATTTCTAGCACGAGCACCACGCCGCTGTCGTAGGTGATAGTCATCGTTCCGGTGCAATCGGAATTTACCGTGTAGGCGCCATTCTGAGCCCCGGTGAAATTGATCTGTCCGCCTTTCGGCGCGCCAGCGATTGTGCCGGTGTCGATCCGCGTGAAGTGGCCACTGCCGTCGAACGTCACGAGCGCGACGTCGTTAAGGGCCAACTGGGTAACGAACGGATGCACCCCTTTGGCGTCGATCAGTCCGATCACTTGCCCCACGGCGCTAAATCCGTACGCGCCTCTGAGCATGCCGGCCGAACACGACGGAGCGGCACGGGCCGCTCCGCTGAGCGACAGAAGGGCAATAGCCGTGGCCGACAACATGCGTATACGCTTGCTATTCATATTCATCTCCTTGTAAGCAACTCAGGCATTCAGATGCAAATCAACAATTTGGCTTCCTAACTGAGTTGAATGCACCATTCATGGCGATTCGACAGATACGGCCGTGCGTCACCACCGCTGTTTAGAGAAGCAGCGGCGAAAGGACGAAAGCCCGGCTGCACGGGTCGTCCATTGAAAAGGTGGCGCGCTGGCGTCGGTGTTCGATCGGCGCGCGAAAGTGACGCGCCGGGGACCGACATTGGGAGTGGTGAATTGCTGCACCGGGCCGGATTTGCAGCCGGGTGTCGGCGGATGCGTGCGGAGAATTCACACGGAAATCCGCGCAGGGATGACTTCGTGAGTCAGCAGCGCGTGAAGGAGCGCCGCGAGTACCAGTATAGGCCGCAAGACCGGAAATATCGGACAAAAGCGCGGCGGATTATAACGACAGTGCGGCTGCTTTCTTGCTGTCCCGATCAGGCAAACAGCCGCGCCTCGAGCGTGACTGAAAGGGCAAAATCGGCTTACGCCGCCTCAGGCTCATGCACGATTTTCAGCGCGCTTTTGTGTTCCCTGATCAACCGGTAAACCGTTTCGCCCGGGACCGTTTCATGCTCAAGCAGTTCGTCGGCGATGGCGCGCAACACGGGCTCGTAGGCATGCAGAAGCCCATAGCATAGTTCGTTCAACTCCTTGAGCAGAACGTTGGCCTGCTCGATCGCACCTTTCATCTGCAGGCCCGCGTATTGCTGCGGCAGCGCGGCGAGACTGAACAGATCGCCGTCGCTGTTAAAGCCGAACTTCGACACCATGTCGAGACTGATGCGTGAGGCCTCCTGCAGATCCGAAGCGGCTCCACTCGACGCTTCGGAGAACGTGAGAATCTCAGCGTTGCGACCGCCGAGCAACACCTGGATTTCGTTGCGGATTTCGGTTTCGCGATACAGATGCTTGTCTTGCGCCTTGGTAATGAGCGCGACACCCAATGCGCCGCCTCGCGGCAGGATCGTGACCTCTTCCAGCACCCCCGTGCCGAGCACCGCGGCGACCAGACCATGCCCCGCTTCGTGCACCGCGATGCGTGTGCGCTCGTCTTCGCTCAGCGCCCGCTCGGCGCCGCTCACGTCGCCAATGCGCGCGATCTTGATCGCCTCCATAAAATGCTTCGAGGCGATTTCCGTGTCGCCGGCTTTGCGCGCAACCAACCCTGCCTGATTGACCACCATCGCAACCGTTGCGGGCGACAGGCCGGTGGTGAGGCGAGCCAGCTGGTCATAGTCGATGTCAGCGGCCTTCGACTTGAGCTTCTGCGCATAGAAGCGAAAAATTTTCGCGCGGTCTTCGCGGTCCGGCAAACGGACCTGCACGGTGCGATCGAAACGGCCCGGCCGGCGCAACGCTTCGTCGAGATTGTCGGGATGGTTGGTGGCCGCAACGATGATGACGCCTTCGTTCGAAGCGAAGCCGTCCATTTCCGCGAGCAGCTGATTGATGATGCGGTTGCTCTCGGCTTCGACCGGACCGCCGCCGGTGTCGGTACGTTTGGCGAGACCGTCGGCTTCGTCGATGAAGATGACCGTGGGCGCATTCTTGCGCGCGAGTTCGAACAGGTGCTTGACCTTCTGGATGCCGACACCGTAGTACTTCGCGCTGAAATAGCTGCCGGTGATCGAGATGAAGCTCGCACCGCATTCGCCCGCGAGCGCCTGGGCGAGGCGCGTCTTGCCGACACCCGGGCCGCCGACCATCAGAATGCCGCACGGGGCGCGCACGCCCATGGAGGTGAACTGCTTCGGATTCGACAGATAGCCGCGTATGTCCGCCAGCGCGGCCTTCGCTTCGCCCGCGCCGATCACGTCGTCAAAGCGCAATACCGGGGCCTTGCTGAGGAGCTTTGCGCCGCCCTTCATCTCGCGGCGCATGAACCAGATCATGCCGCCGATCAGCACGAGCGGAAGCAGCACGCTGATGGCGTCGCGCGTCTGGTCGAGCACCTGCATCCAGCGCGACCCGCCGGTGCGGATGTCGGCATCGGGCAGCCACACGAGCTGGTAGGAGGCGGACTCATCCGATTTGGGCTCGCCGAGCAGCAGCGCATGCGAGAAGGTCGCATTGTGATCGGTGACGAAGTATTTCGAGCCGTCGCGCTTGGACACCAGAATCGCGCTCGGGCTGACGCCGATTGCCACGACATTGGCGTCGTGGATATCGCGCAGCATCTGCGAAGCGTCTTTTTCCTGACGGGTCCACGCCGACGTGTCGTGCCGCATCTGGCTCGCCACACCGGTTAGCGCCGGCGCCGCCTGCGCTTCGCGCTGCTGATACTGCCACGCGCTGAATGCGAGCAGCGCTGCGATAAGCGCGACGCTAATGGCAATGGCGATATTGCGTGTGCGTTTGTTCCCAAGCGAGTTCTTTCCCGGCTTCATGAGTCACTTCCAAAAACGGGCCAAAGCAGGGCCCAAAACTTGTCAAAATCAGATGGCGGCGGTCGGCGGGAGAGAATCGGCTGATACGACACCAGGCGTAATCGGTAAGAAGGACACCCAACAATATGTCCCTTTTAACGGCCCGCACACCGATCAGTATGGCGGTGCGTCATGCTTTCCAAGCCCCAGAAAAGACCCCTTATCACCGTCAATCCGGCGCTTTGCGGTCGTCGAATATGGGGAGCGAATCGTGCGATGAAAAGCGCCGGCGCGCTGCTCCGGGGCACAGTTTATCAGCCCTATATTCGCTGCGTATTTTGCATACCTACTATTCATTTCATTCTGCTAAAACCGGTCAAAATTGCAGCTAATCCTCAGACATTGAAATCCCCCGCAGGCCGCAAAATAACCGGCAAACAGCGTCTATCTGGATTTACTCTGAAATGACGTGAATGGATGCGGCAGCAGCCCGGATAGGGCGCACGGTATGAAGCGGATGGAGACAGCGGCGCGGATTCGCACGGCTGGTGGGTAAGAATTCGCGCATGCGTCCGGCCGGGCGATAGTAGCTCGAGGACCACACCCCGTGGTGTTCCCCGGCGGATCGCCCGGCCAGATGTCTGAAAACGCGTTCAGCGAAGGCGCCTTCAGACGTGCAACGGGTCATGCGCCCAAACGGTACGCGGCATCGCGCGGGCCTCTGCTGGACCCTGCGCGTCCTTCGCCGCGCTCTCAGGTTCGTCCGGTTTTTTTGTGGTCGATGCTACGTGGCATCGACCGGTTCCCCCGCTGCTTGCCCTCCTCTGCAATCCTGTTCCTTCAGCCGTGCCAGGCTGCCGTGCGCCGCTTCACGGTGATCCGCGCGTCCCGCTCTAGCAGGTCGAGCAGCCGGCTGACACGATGCCGCTGGCTGGTGACCAGGTCGTGGGTTTCTTCCAGCGCACGGATGCGCTTTTCCCAGTACTCGTGGTCGAGCCTCGCCGTGTCGCCGCCCGCGTCTTCGCGCGAAACGTACTGCACCATGTTTTCCAGGTGCTGTAACTGGCTGTCCACCAGACTGGCCGGACGCCGCCCGCCGCGCCCCGCGGTCGGTTGATTATCTGTGCCGCTCATCTCTCAGGTTCCCCGTGATCGCCAGCCAGGCAAAGCGTGGGCCGCTCACACCCATGGCGCCGTATGGCGGAACGGCGCTCCTTGCTGCGCGCAGTTGGCAATGTTCGACACCGGCGGCCGGATGAACCGGAGCGCCGGGACGTCGGCGAAAGCAGTCTGCATCTAATCATCCGACGTTACCGCGACTTTTTTGATACGCTTGACCGTCCGTCTCAGTTCCGGACGGCCGCGCATGGAAAACGCGCCCTGACAGGCGCGCGCCGACCGGAGCCGCCCCCCGCTCGCAGTGACCAGCCTATGAATCAGCACCCGTCCACACTTCACCCGGCCGCCGAACCCCGCCTCGCCGTCGCGACGAGCACCTTCAGCACCCGTAAGCTGGCCGTCAGCGAGCAGATGCTCGCGTGGCGCCAGCGTGTGGGGCACGTCGTGGACGTTCCGCCGTCCCGAAGCCAGATCGCGGCGGGATTTCGGGGCGATATTGACCGGTATGAGGTGGGCGGGATGGTGTTTACGGACTGCCGCACCGAGGCCATGCTGCTCGAGCGCTCGGTGGCGCGCGTGTCCACCGATTCGCGGCGCGATTACGTCTTTCAGCTGTTCGTGGAGGGCGAAATCGGCCATGTGACGGGCATGCATCGCAAACGCAGCGCGCCCGGCTCGGTGCAAGGTGTGGTGGCGTTCGACCTGAACCAGCCGTTTCGCGCGGAACGGCCCGAATGCCGGCTTCTGAGTCTGTTCGCCCCGGCGTCGATCGTCGACGAAGCGTTTCGCGACGGCGCGTCGATTCATGGCCGCATCGTTCAGCACGGCGCACCGCTGATGGGCGTCGTGTTCGATCACATGACGGCGCTCGCCAGGGAACTGCCGACGCTCGACCCCGCCGCCGCGAGCGAGGCGCTCAATGCCGGCACCCAGCTGCTGGTCGCCGCATTCCGTAAGGAAGCGCGCCTGACGGGCGCCGGCCGCGCCGCCCTCCAGGCCGCGATCATGGGACAGGTGCGGCGCTACGTCGAGGCGAACCTGCACCAGGGCGACCTCACCCCGACGAGCGTCGTTCACGCCCTGCAACTCAAACGCGCCACGATCTACCGCTGGTTCGAGCATGAGGGCGGTCTCGGCGCCTACATTCGCAACCGCCGGCTGCGGGAGGCGGCGGACGAACTGGTCCGCTTCCCGAATCTGCTGGTCACGGAAATCGCTTACGGCCTCGGCTTCCAGAGCGCGTCGGACTTCACTCGCGCATTTCGCCGCGCCTTCGACATGAGTCCGCAGGACATGCGGGCGCGCGCCCTGGACCTGCGGCATCGCCATGCGGCGTAGCGATCAGGTCGGCGGCCAGCCGAACTGACCTGCAGTGACGCTGCACTCGCGCATGCCTTGATAATGACGCGCTTGCCAAGTGGAGAGAGTGACATGCAATTGCGCTGCTAAACTGGCGGACCGCCAGTTTGCCGCACCGTCCGCGCCGCGTGCCGCGATACCGCACGTGATCCACCTGCGTGCGGCGCGCGGCAATTCTTCGTTCACACTCTGCAACCCATGCTTCGATTCGACAACCTTTCCAGGCGCTATAGCGAGCGCATCGTCTTTCAGGGACTGCACGACGACACCACCGCGGGCTGCGTGGCGTTAAACGATGAATCCGGCAGCGGCAAGTCCACCTTGCTCGGCATCCTCGCCGGTACGATCGAGCCCGACACAGGCGAGGTGTGGATCGGCGGCCACTCACTGCGTACCGCACCGCTCGCGGCAAAAGCCGCGCTCACGTACGTGCCCGAAGACTGCATGGTCTATCCGGATCAGAGCGGACGTGAGTACCTGGCGCGGGTGGCGTCGGAGAGGCATACGTCCGTCACAAGCGCAACGTTTGAGTTGGCCGAGCGCTTCGGTCTCACACCACATCTCGAGAAGCGCTTTGAGCAGATGTCGTTTGGCACGCGCAAGAAATTCTTCCTGACCGCCGCCATGCTGGGCGACACCAGCGTCGTGATCGCGGATGAGCCGGCAGGCGGGTTGGACGCCTCGGCGCGCACTGTGCTTGTCGACTTGTTCAGAACGCTGGGCAAAACCCGTACGGTCTTTTTCTCGAGTTACGACACGGCGTTTACCGAAGCTTGCGAGGCGCGAACGGTGTGTTTTGCAGACCTCGGCACGCGTGGCTAACTACACGGATCCAGTTCGAGCTCGGCGCTCTGCACGACCTGTTGCTCGACCCAGAGGCGGCTATCGGGAAACCAGAATGCGTCCGGGCGCGGCGGTGACGCGAGTTTCACCGGCAGTGACGGGTTGAATATCCTGGACCACGCGGACAAATAAGACGGCGTCTTGACGAGGTATCCGCACCTGGACAGGAGCAGGCTCGACACCAACGCCTCACGGCCGATCTCCAGCCCCGGATAGCCGCTGAAATGAATCGGCGTGCTGCCACTGGCGAGCAACTTCGCGGGCGCCACCTTGACGGGCCTGCTGAATGGCCACGTGACGAAGAAGTCGAGAAACGCCCGTTCGTCACTCGATACGAAGATGCTGGTCAGATGCGGATTGTCCGCGAGGGTCGACTCCACCAGACGGCAGAAATTGCTCCATGAAACCGGCACGGCTTCCAGCTTCTTGTCGGTGCCTCTGAAATGCGCGCCAAGGCTCGACGCGCCGACCCCGAGCTTCTGACAGATGAAATTGACCTCGTCGACAATATGCGCGGCCGGCCGGTAGTGAGCGAAAAACAGATCGCTCGCGCTTCTGAGTTGAAGCCGGGCCTCATACCGCTGACGAAAACCCAGCTGAACCAGATCGCGGACCGTCGAGGTTCTGACCTTGTGCGTGGCCGCGCCACCCGGCGAAGTCCGAACGTTCTCGAAGAAGGTCGAGAACCAGTCCATCTTTCCTTCCGGATCACCGTATATTCCGCCGCGCGCGCTGATGCGTGGAGTCAGGTGTTTCTCTTCGCAATACATCAGAATAAACAGGACCATCTGCATCACGGAGAAAAATCCCGAGTTCTCCTGAATCTCGATGGCAAACACACCCTTGTTCAAACGCTGTCTTGCATGAAGTGAGATCCGGCGTGGCATGGCCACAGAATGTTTAAACCCTTCGCTGCGTCGGATCTGTTTCGCCCGATCGACTACCTTTCTCAACATGCCCGACTCCTAATGGCTTAGGTATTCTTTGAAAGGACGCCCGAGGTTTTCGAGGGGTCTCCGCCATAGGCCGAGCGTAACATTTCAATAAAATTTTTCGGGTAAGTTTGGCAGACCTACGTGAGCTAGCGAACAAAGCGCCGGTAAGGTTTTCCCTGGCGGCGACGCCGGACCCTCACGGTGCGTGAGGGTCCGGCCTTCGTTCAGACATGGCTCAGTGCGCGGCTCCATAGCTCGCGTTTTTCAACACGAGCGTGGCTTCAAGGCCGCCGCCGGGACGGTTGCGCAACGACAGCGCCGCGTCCATCGCCAGCGCGAGCTGCCGGGCAATCGCGAGGCCGAGTCCGGTGCCGCCAGTGTGACGGTTGCGCGATCCCTCCAGCCGGAAGAACGGCCCGAAGACCGCCTCCAGCGAGTCCGCCGGGATGCCGGGTCCACGATCGAGCACCGAGATCGTCACCTGGCCGGGCTGCGATGCAGCCACCTTGATCTCGGCCGCGCCACCGAATTTCAGTGCGTTGTCAACCAGATTGCCGACGATCCGGCGCAACGCCTGAGGACGCGTCACGAGCGGTCCAGCGATCTGGCCGTGCAACGTCACATCTTTGCCGGCATCGACATAGTCGCAGACGAGGCTATCGAACAAGGCATCAGGATCGATACGCAAAGGCACCTCGGTCGCGCCGTGCAGGGTACGCGCGTACGTTACGCCTTCTTTTACGAGGCTTTCCATTTCCTTGAGGTCCTGCTGCAGCTTGCTGCCCTCCACGCTGTCGTCCATCACGTCGACCCGCAAACGCATGCGGGTGATCGGCGTTTGCAGGTCGTGCGAAATTGCCGCGAGAATCTGCATCCGTTCGGTCATGTACGTCGCCACGCGGTCCTGCATCGCGTTGAATGCCCGCGCCGCGCGCGCTACTTCGTCGGGACCGTCTTCCGGCAGACGGTCCGCCTTCAGGTCGGGGCCAAGCGTGTCGGCGGCCTGCGCCAGTTGCTTGAGCGGCCGCGTCGCGAGGCGCACCGCGAGCCAGCAGCACGCGGCCAGAACGGCGAGTTGCAAGGCCAGCACCACCGGCAGCCAGCGCGACAAGGGCGCGCCGGACATGGGGCGCAGATCGATGGTCAGCGGCGCGCCGTCGCTCAGACGCAAATGCACCTGGACACGCCCAGGGTCGCCGGGCACCGCATTCGCGGTAAGGGGATAGCGAGTGCCGATCCCGTCCGCAATCGACTGCGCCGCGCGCGCGGTGAGCCGCGCATCCGGCGGTCCGCCGCTGACGCCCGGGCCGAGAATAAAGCTGTAGCTGCGCCGCTCCAGCCGGGGCAGCCAGGCCGCACGCTGACCAGGCGGCAAGTGATCGAGCAGGGCAACCGAACTTGCAACCTCGCGCTGGATGTAGCCCATCATCACGTTGGTCATGGACTGGTCGCGTTCGGTCATGGTGAGCCAGAACGACATCGTCTGCGCGAGCGCGAGACCGACAAACAGAATCAGCGCCAGTCGTGCAAACAGCGTACGCGGCCAACGCAGCAACGCATGGGTGTTCATTGCGGGCCTTCGATCTGCGTCACCGCCGCGGAGAACACATAGCCCTCGCTGCGCAGGGTTTTGATGTAACGCGGTTCGCGCGCGACGTCCTGCAGGCGCTGACGCAGGCGGCTCACCAGCAGATCGATCGAGCGGTCGAAGGCATCGGCCTGGCGGCCCTGGGTCAGGTTGAGCAACTGTTCGCGCGTGAGCACGCGCTGCGGATGATCGAGAAACACGCGCAACAGACGGTATTCCGCACCGCTCAATGCCACCATGGTGCCTTCGGCATCGAGCAGGTGGCGTGCGGTGGTGTCGAGCCGCCAGTCGCCGAAGGCCAGCATCTGCGCCGATTCCGTGACCTCCATGCCCGGCGGCAGCATGCGCGTGCGGCGCAGCACGGAGCGAATCCGCGCCAGCAGCTCACGCACCGCGAATGGCTTGGACAGGTAGTCGTCCGCGCCCATTTCCAGCCCGACGATGCGGTCCGCCTCCTCGCTGCGGGCGGTCAGCATCAGCACCGGCACCGCGCGAAACTTGCTTGCGCGCAATTCGCGGCACAGCACGAGTCCGTCCTCGCCTGGCATCATCAGATCCAGCACGATCAGATCGGGTGCGCCCTGCTCGAGCACGGTGCGCATCTGGCGGCCGTTAGCGGCCAGCGACACGCGCATGCCGTTCTTCTCGAGATAGGTGGCAAGCAGTTCGCGGATGCCGCGATCGTCGTCGACGATCAGCACGTGGTCGGTGGTTTCCATCTACGAATCATTCCTTCCTGCGTTTGACCTGCGTGCCGCCCGAGTTGATCGTCACGCACTGCACCGGGTGAGCCATTTCCGTGGCGATCCCACCTGCCAGGAACGCGAAGATTGCCAGCAGGCGTTTCATGCGTCCTCCACCACGGAGAGACTCGCGCCGTCGTTGAGTCCGGCCTCGAGCGTATACGGATCGACGCCTTCCAGGCAACCGATGTTGACGCGCCAGCCGTTCGGGTCCATGCGTGTCTGATGGAACGGATAGATGCCGCAATGCTTGCAGAAGTAGTGCTTCGCCACTTGTGTATTGAACTGATACAGCGTCAGCGCTTCTTCGCCGCTCAGGATTTTCAGGTCACTGGCGGGGAACAGCGGTGTCATCAGCGCGCCCTTGCGCCGGCACAGGCTGCAGTTACAGCGCAAGGCCGGCGCGACGGCGGTACGTACTTCAAAGCGGACGGTTCCGCAATGACAGGAGCCTTGCAACGGCGATCCATTGTTCATATCTGTCTCCGTGAATAAGCGATGACTGCTTTATAGCCCAGCTTGCACGGCGATTTGTGTCCCAATGTATCTGGTCCGGCGCAGTACACAAAACGTTGCACACAAGGGCTTTCACGGATGAAAACCAGATACCGGCCCGCGCCTCCCAACAAGCGCCAACAGGGCAGCTCAAGGCGCGCAGACAGGCGGCGCGCGGGCCCCGCTCAGGTCTCGATCGTCACGCGATGCATTTCGCGCCGTTCGCCGTAGTAGTCGTTGATCGGCAGATGCTGCGTGCTGCGGTTGTCCCAGAACGTCACGGTGCCTTGTGCCCAGCGCACGCGGCAGGTGAACTCGGCCTGCGTCGCGTGCTGGAACAGGTAGTCGAGCAAGGGCCGGCTCTCCTCCACTGTCATGTCCTTGAAGTGCGTCGTGTAGGTGGAATTCACATACAGCAGCTTGCGGCCGGTTTCCGGATGCACGGTGAGCACCGGATGCTCACCGCGCGCGTTGACGAGCCGCAGCGGCTCGACCGGCAAACCGGTCACCGGATCGACTTCCGGCACCGGTGTCTCGTGAATCGCGACCAGCGTTTCGAGCATGGCCTTCATGCCGGCGGAAAGCCTTTCGTAGGCCATATACATGTTGGCGAACAGCGTATCGCCGCCCTTCTGGGGCGTCTCGATCGCATACAGGACCGAACCGAGTACCGGGCGCTCGAGAAAGGTCACGTCGGAGTGCCACTTCTCGCCGAACACGCGCCGGTCTTCCTTTTCCTTGACGACGCGCAGCACTTCGGGATGCCCATCGAGCGGCCTCGCCATGATGTACGGATGCACGTGCAGCGGCCCGAACTGTCGCGCGAAATTCTTGTGCTGCTCGAGCGAGAGCCGTTGCTCGCGAAACACGATCACCTGATAGTCGAACAACGCGCGACGTACCGCCGCAAGCGTATCCGGCGGCAACGCCACCGACAGATCAATGTCGAGAATTTCGGCACCCAGCGCGCCGACCAGCGGTTGAATCTTCATGCTTCGTCTCCGGTGTTTCAGGCGCCGCTTCAGGGCCACTTCGGGGCCACTTCGGGGCCACTTCAAGGCCGCTGCTGGCGCCACTTCAGGCAATGCTACAGCCGGCCCGCTTCGATGATGCGCTGCAGGAATGCCCGCGTGCGCTCGTTTTGCGGGTCATCGAACATCTGCTGCGGCGGTCCTTCCTCATGGACGCGGCCCTCGTAGAGGAAACAGACCTTGCTCGCCACTTCGCGCGCGAACGCCATCTCGTGCGTGGCAAGCAGCATTGTCATGCCTTCCGCGGCAAGGTCGCGCACCATGCGCAGGACTTCGGACACCAGTTCGGGATCGAGCGCCGAGGTGATTTCGTCGAGCAGCATCACGATCGGCCCCATCGCCAGCGCGCGGACGATTGCAACGCGTTGCTGCTGACCACCGGAGAGCCGGTCGGGAAAGGCGTTCGCCTTGTGCTCCAGGCCGATCCGCTTGAGCAGCGCCAGCGCATTGGCCTCCGCCTCCGCGTGGTCGATCCCCAGCACGCGGATCGGCGCGAGGGTCACGTTCTGCAGCACCGTCATATGCGGGAACAGGTTGAAGCTCTGGAAGACGATGCCGATATCGCGGCGCAGCGCGTCGACGTCGACCCCGACGCCGGTCATCCGGTCGCCGCGAATCAGGATCTCGCCGCCGTCGATCGGCTCGAGCCCGTTGATACAGCGCAGCAGCGTGGACTTGCCGCAGCCTGACGGCCCGATCAGGCACACCACCTGATGTTCGTCGACGTCGAGCTGCAAGCCGTCGAGCACCGTGTGCTCGCCGTAGCGTTTGTGGATATCGCGGATTTCAATGAGCGGCATATACGCCTCACATGCCGCTGGCGAGCCGGCGGCGCTCGATCAACCGGTCGACGAGGCGGGTCTGCGGAATGGTAATCACGATGAAAATGAACGCCACGGTACTCACCGCCGACAGGTTGAAGTGGTTGCTGGCGATGATCTTGGCCTGGTTGAACGCATCCATCGAGCCGATGATGTTCACCAGCGCCGTATCCTTCTGCAGGCTGATGAACTGGTTCAGCAGCGGTGGGATCATGCGGCGCACCGCCTGGGGAATCACGACGAAGCGCAGCGTCTGTCCATACGACAATCCGAGCGAACGGGAAGCGGCGGTCTGACTCCAGTGGATGCTGTCGATGCCGGCCCGATAGATTTCCGCCACATACGAGCTCGACGTCAGCGTCAGGGCGATGATCGCGAAGGTTTCGGGCGAGAGGTCTTTCAGCACCGGCAGACCCGTCAGCGAGATACCGAAGCCGACCAGGTAGATCGTGATGACGGCGGGCAAACCGCGGAACACGTCGATATAAGTGACCGCGAGCGCGCGGATCGGACGGCCCGCGGGGCCCGGCGCCATGCGCGCGACGGCGAACACCAGCCCGACGATCAGCACCAGGATCTCGGCCACCACGAAGATATGGATGTTGGTCCAGAACGCCTTCACGATGAGCGGCAGCGTCTCGGACATCAGCGGCAACATGAAGAACGTACGGCTGACGGCCAGATCGTTGGCAATCAGGAACTGGATCACGGCCAGGATTACCGC
The DNA here is from genome assembly GCF_046027215.1 of Paraburkholderia fungorum. GTDB lineage: Bacteria > Pseudomonadota > Gammaproteobacteria > Burkholderiales > Burkholderiaceae > Paraburkholderia > Paraburkholderia fungorum_D. The sequence goes on from NZ_JAQQEN010000002.1 coordinate 1,944,614, forward strand.
ACACGCAACGGCAAGACTGATCGAAATCCAGGTGTCGCCGCGCGAAGCCACGGCGGCCACCCGCGCCGCCACCAGGTCGCCGCCGGCGACGGCGCGGCGCGCCTGGCGTGCAAGGCGCAGACTGCGCAGCGCCGGCACGAGCGGATACAACGCGCCAATGCCGAGCAGCACGAGCAGCGCGAGGACCGCCCTGCCCGTCACCTCGAGCGTCGCCAGCGCCGCGCGCAGATCGAGCAGCGTGCGCCAGCTGCAGGCTGCTATGACTATGCCGATCGCAACAGCGATCGCCGCGCCCCGGGTGGTGTCTTTCGGTGGCGCGCGAAAGTGCCAGCCGCGCTCGGCGGCCACAGAGGGTTCAAGCTCTCGCATCCGGTGGGCTTCGCGTTACGGCTTGAAGTACGGGATCTTCGTCGGGTCCTGGCCCCACGCCGCCGCCAGATACTTCTGCGTCAGCATCTTGAGGGTGCCGTCGTCCGCCATCGACTGGATGATGCGGTTGATTTTCTCCTCGTTGGCCGAGCCCTTCGGATAGATCGCGCCGTAGGTCTCCCCGGTGGTGTACTGGCCGACCACTTTCATCGTCCCGTGCGAATTGGCCGCCTGACCCAGCACGTAGGCGGTATCGCTCAGTGCGATGTCGATCTGGCCGGCGGCGAGCGCGGTGAACATGCCCGCCGTGTCGGGGAAAACCTTGACGGGTTGGGTCGGCTTGAGAACGTTGGCGGCAAAATCGGCGCCCGTGGTGCCCTGGTGGACACCGATGCGCATGCTGCGGATGTTCTCGGCGGTGACCTTGGTGGTGGTCTTGACCAGTACGCCGATATCGGAATTGAAATAAGGCGTTGAAAAGTCGATCACCTTTTTGCGCTCCGGGGTGATCGAGGCTTCAGACAACGACAGGTCGAAATTCTTCGTCTGCCCCGCGATCAGCGCGTCCCACGATACGTTCACCACCGCCACCTTGTCGAGCCCGGCACGATGCGCGATGTTGGCCGCCATGCAGTATTCGTAGCCGTCCTTGATCGACTCCGGCGTGTCGCCGTTCCACCAGCCCGGCGCGGGCAGCGAGACTTCGACGGTGAGCTGGCCGGGAATGGCCGGGGTCAGCGGCATCGATCCTTTCTTTCCCGTAATCGTGCAGGTGCCATAGGTCTGGGCCGCGGCCGGCATGGCGATGCCGGTAAGTACCACGGTGGCGGCCAGAGCGGAAAACAGCAAAGCCGCGCGGGTGCCGTAGGTGCCTTTCTGCATGGAGGGTCTCCGTTGGATTGATTCGAGCGTGCCGGCGAAATCGTGGAGCGGGAAGCAGGAAAAAAGCAGGAAAGAACTGGGGGGAAAATGACAGAAAAACAGGAGCGCGACAAGTCGTGCAAACTCGCACGCTGCAGTCGGCATGCGCCGTCGCTGGCGAGGCGCGCGTTGCCAGTGGGTTGACTCGCGCGGCAGGATCCGCCGCCGCGCGGCTCATCAGCCCGTAGCCAAACCTACGGCGATGAAAGTTGCGAACGCATCGAAATCCGCGTCATGACCTGATTGTCACAAAAGACACGCGCCTGGAATGTCCCGGCACGGGACATTCCAGGCGCACCGACCATCGCGGCTCAACGCGCCGGATTCACAGCGGATGCAGCATCAGGCCTCATGCCGCGAGGAGCAGGCGTGTGCCTCTTGTGGTGCGGCGGGGGCGGCGCTACCGGCGAACCTTGAATAAAGACATGCGGCGTCAACGCAGTGGTGTCGGTGTTGCGAAAGATGACGTCGGCGAGCGTTGTGTTCGCAATCATGGTAGTGGTCGCTGGATCGAAACCCTGGTTGAGCCAGAAGAAACGGTCTCCCGCGCGCAATGCAGAGAACTGGTCGGCGATGATTTTCTGAAAGGTTGGCCCGACGACCGCGTTGGGCGCGTGCGCTTCCGCGAGTCCGCCAATGAAAAGATCCACCTGATCGATCGTTCCAAACGCGGTTTTCAGCTTTGCCTGCAGCATCGGATCGTTTGTCAGCGCAGCGAACGACTGATACGGCGCCAGACCCAGCGCGCGGCGGACCTGGTTCAGGCTGCCGAGTCCCAGATCGCGTTCGCGCTGGATGTCGATGGCGATCAGATCGATCAGATCGACACCGCCGCCCACGAGGCTGGCGGCCAGCAGGTTACGCAACGTCGCGACCACGTAGACATCGGTTGCCTGCGCGAAATCCAGACTGAACGCGCGCAGCATTGGATCGATCCCGTTCGCGATGTCCATTGCGGGCGTATTGAAGAACGCCTGCCCGAGCCCTTGAGTGAAGGTGGTGACGCCGGCGTTGTCCACACCCTCCTGGGTATCCGAGATCTGCGTATGACCGACGCGGAACGCGCCAGCGGAAAACTCCTGCGAAATCTGCGCATTCTGGGAAGCGTCATAACCTGGGTATGGACCGAGCACCGGGCCGATCAACACGGGCAAATACTCGGAATACACAATGTTCTCGTATTCGGCCGTGGTGAGGGCTCGCGCCATGCCGTAAAGCTGGTCGCCTGACCAGTCTGCATGCTGGGCTTTCAGGCGACGTACCCAATTATTGTGTTCACGCATGAAAAGCGTCGTGGTCGCGGTGAGTTCGGGATTTTCCATCACCCGCGGATCGCCACTTTCAAAGACCGTCCCGACTATTGGGAGCGCCTGTCCGTCGGACGACGCTTTCAGCGTGCCGTCCGCATTGCGCAAGCTGTCGGCCATGGCCTGAGTCGAGCCATAAAGCTGCGACAGATCGAGATACCCGGCACTCGTGTTGATAATCGTATTGGTCGCCGGACTGCGAACCGCGCGGGTCATGGCGATGACAGTGCCGGGGCTCACGTCGGGGTCCCCCGCAGGAATGGTGATGTTGATCGCGGCGGTGGTGAGCGGTGTCGCTTCGAGACCCAGATCGTGGTCGACGAATTGCCCCCACACATAGAGCCACGCGGAGGCCGCGGGATCGGTGGTCTGGCCGTCTTGTCCCTGAGCGCCGGCGCCGCCCGAAATAAGGTTTGAAATGGTGCGCGGATTGGGTCCGGTTATCAGGCCATTAGCCGTGCCCGGCGCGAAGTTCAACGGCGCCAGGGTGGTTTCCGGGCTGCCTGGCGTAGCGTTGAATCCGGGGTTAATGAGATTATTCCCCGCGCCGCCGATTGGTCGAAATGCCTGTATCAGGGTAATGGGGTTAGCTGCGGGACGAGAGCCCTGGCCGGCGGCCAGAACGGTAGTTGGCAGAATAATTGCTGCGATTAAAAAAGAAAAATACGTCACCCGCACATATCCGAAGATGTGCATTTTCATTCTCCTCAGTGTATTTAATAATACTAATATTGACTATTTCGCGCGTCCCTTCTGATGTGGGGACGGGCAGCTTAATGCTGTTACGCACGATGCGATTATGAGGAGTGGAACTCAACAAAAATTAATATAACGATCCTCACATCTGATTTGCTTTGACTATGCCAATAGCATTGCGACCATTTGTCCGATTTAACAGGCCGCATTTTTGATTAGAATCGACGCACATGCCGGGCAAATGACCTCGATTGGTTGAAACCCATTTTTTTTAATCTACCGGCATTCTATTTTTGATAGGAATATATAAAAATGCCACAAAGCTGCAATTAGACTGACCCTACCAATCGTCAATGACCATGCAAAAAAACAATATGGCAAGCAATTCGGGCGATACCCGCTCATGATCCACTCCTCCCGCGACGCGGCATCCGGGCCGTCCGACCGTGTCTCGGCATGGAGTCTGATCAAACCGTACTGGGTCTCTGAGGAACGCGCTACCGCATGGGGGCTGCTGATCGCGATCATCGCGATGGACTTGCTGCTGGTCGGCATCAGCGCCCGGCTAAACACATGGAACCGCGATTTCTACGACGCGCTGGAAAGCAGGAACGTGCGCGAATTCCCGCAGCTGATGCTGATATTTGCCGGCCTCGCATTCGCGTCCGTCGCGATCACGGTCTATAACCGCTATCTGCGGCAGATGCTTGGCTTCCGCTGGCGCCAATGGCTGACCACGCGTTATCTGCGGGAATGGCTCGGCGACGGCATCTTTTACCGCATCGAGCGCGATCGTCTCGTCGACAATCCTGACCAGCGCATCGCTGCCGACCTCGACCTGCTCGCCACCGCCACGCTTTCTCTCACGCTCGACCTGCTCTCAACGCTCGAGACACTCATCTGGTTCTCCATGGTCCTATGGGGCACGGCGGGCGCGCTGGTCTTCATGCTCAGCGGCACGGCTGTCCAGATTCAGGGCTACATGGTCTGGGCAGCCGTGGCCTACGCGCTAGCCGGCTCGCTGCTGACCCATAAGGTCGGTCGCCCGCTGGTGTCGATCAACTACCAGTTGCAACGCGTCGAGGCGGATTTCCGTTTCGGCCTGATCCGTCTGCGCGAAAACGCAGAGCAGATCGCGATGTACGACGGCATGCGGACCGAGGAAGCGAATGCCGGGACCTTGTTCGGCCGGATTCGTGAAAACTGGTGGCGCCTCATGCGATACACGAGGCGCTACAGTTTCGTGGTCAACTTCTACGGTCAGATTGCCGATATCTTTCCGATCGTCGTCGCATCGCCCCGCTACTTCACAGGCGCATTGACTTTCGGCACGCTGATGCAGATCGCCGATGCATTCGGTTCGGTCAGCGAATCACTTTCGTGGTTCGTCAACAATTACGACACGCTCGTCGAATGGCGCGCAACAGTGAACCGCCTGCGCGAGTTCAAACGTGTCATGCGGCAACCTCATCTGAAAGAGTCCGTGTCGCCTGCCACCGAGCATGGCGGCATCAACCTGCACTATGTCGACGAGAACCGGCTGGTCACGCGCGACCTCGTGCTGGCGCTGCCCAACGGCGACATGCTTGCGCAGGTGCGCGATATTGCCGTCCAACCCGGTTCGCGATGGCTGGTGCGCGGACCGTCCGGCGTGGGCAAAAGCACCCTGTTGCGAGCGCTTGCCGGTCTCTGGCCGTTCGGCGACGGCTCGATCGATGCCCCCGTGGACGCGCGCATGATGTTCGTCCCGCAACAGAGCTATCTGCCATTGGGCACCTTGAAGGCCGCGCTGGCGTACCCTGCATCGTCCGAGGCCTTCAGCGACGACGACTGCCGCATGGCATTACGCGAATGCCGGCTGGAACGCTACGTTGACCGCTTGCAGCAGTCCGAGCCATGGCCGCGCATTCTTTCGCCGGGCGAGCAGCAGCGCCTGGCGGTCGCGCGCGTGCTACTGCACAAGCCTGACTACGTGTTCCTCGACGAAGCAACCAGTGCGCTCGACACTGAAAACGAAGCGCACATCTACCGTCTGCTCATCGAACGGCTGCCGAAAGGGGCAATTGTCAGCGTCGCGCATCACGAGTCGCTGGCGCAATTTCACGAGCAAACACTCGACGTTAGCGGCGCGGCTCGCCGGGATCCTTCCCCGCCCATCGCTTCAGCGCGAACGTAATGCGCTATCCGCCTGACCGTGTTCTACCGTACTCCAATCACCATCGAATCCGCGCCAGCGAGCGGCACCACCCGAACCTGTGTAAAGCCGGCCTCCTCCATCCACGCACGACACTGCGCGCCGGTATAGTCGAAACCACCCGGCGTTTCGATAAGCATGTTCAGGCTCATCAGAAGGCCGAATGCGTTCTGCCTGCGATCATCGTCGATCACCGCGTCATAGACGATCAGGCACCCTCCCACCGGCAGTGCTGCGTAACACTTCGCGAGAAGGTCACGTTTCTGTTCGAGGTCCCAGTCGTGGAGAATGTGTCCCATCACGAGCACGTCGGCCGCCGGGCAAGGATCCGTGAAGAAGTTGCCCGGATGGAAATGCAGCCGCTCCTGCAGACCGAACGAGCTCACGTACTCCTGGAATATGGGTCCCACCGCCGGCAAGTCGAAGCCGCCGCCGCTCAGGTGTTCATGGGCGAGCGCGATCTGCACAGGCAACGCGCCTTGCGCAGCGCCGATATCGATGAACGTGCCGTAGTTTTGCCACGGGAATTTCTGCGCGATTGCCCTGGCTGCTCCCAGGCTGATGCCGGTCATCGCGCCGAGGAAGCCACGCAGAGCCTGTTCGTCGCGATACAGCACGTCGAAAGGATTGCCGCCTTGTTTCGCTTCGTTTTGCGGCCGCCCGGTTCGGAGCGCTTCCGTCAGCGAACCCCAGAAGGGATAAAGACGGGCGTTGGCCATTTCGAGTATCCCGCCCACATAGCCGGGCTTCGACTTGTCCAGAAAGAGTGCCGCGTCCGGCGTGTTGCGGTAGCGTCCGTCGTCGCGTTCCAGCACATTCAGGGCGACCAGCGTGTCGAGAAAATCGTGCACCGATCTCGGATGCAAGCCGAGCGCCTCAGCGAGTTGCCGAGCATCCTGTGGACCGTTCGAGAGGTGAGTGAACAGCTCGAGCTCGACTGCGGACAACAGCGTCTTGGCCGGCCAGAAGCCCATTCCAAGCTGGAGTAGCCGGTCCGGGGAAGGCGCGCATTGCGGCGTGCCGTCGGCATCTGGCGCTGGTCGATCCGCGCGGGGCGTGCTTGCCATCATGGCTCCTGGGGCGAGTGTGCGCTGAAGCGCCAGATGGCATGGTAGACGCAGCAATGACATTCAAACGTGCGCTATCGCACAGAGCGAAGTGGCGCCTTGTGCATGGTTACATCGCTATTCCCGGTGGCGCGATGGTAATCTTCCCCCTCTTCAGGCAAGCCGCGCGCCGTGACCGGCAATTCGCGCCACGCCTGAAGCGCTATCGCTGCTACAGGCCTGGGCCTGCGGCAAACCCTGAATCAAACCGGCCGGCGCGGCATCTTCCACGCCGGCATCCCACATCTATAGAAAGAGTAAACATGACGAATTCCATCTACAGCGCATCCGTGCCCGTTTTCAAGCAAATGCTGAGCGCGTTATCCGAGGTGCTGAAGAAAGCCGAAGCACACGTCACCGAAAAGAACATCGAGCCGAACGCGCTGCTGCAGGCACGCCTGTTCCCGGACATGTTCCCGCTGGTGCGCCAGGTGCAGATCGCCGCGGATTTCGCCAAGGGCATCAGTTCGCGCCTCGCCGGCGTGGATGTGCCGTCGTGGCCCGACACCGAAGTCACGTTTGCGGAACTGCAAGCGCTGATCGCCAAGGCATTGGCCCATATCGGCGCGCTGGACGCCGCGCAGTTCGACGGTAGCGAGAACAAGGAAATCGTCCTGCGTCCGGGTACGCCGAAGGAAAAGAAGCTGGTTGGCAGCGCCTATCTGCAAAACTACGGCCTGCCGCAGTTTTTCTTCCACGTGACAACGGCCTACGCGATTCTGCGCCACAACGGCGTCGAGATCGGCAAGCGCGACTATATGGGATCTTACTGAGCGTCGGCGCGCGGGAGAGGCGTGGCGGGAGAGGCGTGGCCTAAGCGCCTCGGACTAAAGCACGCCGCCCAGATGAAGCAGAACAAAGAATAGGGCCGCACCCGCGATCACGATCAACGCGTTGATTCGTGTTGTCATGACGATCGCGGTTGAAACGAGTGCGGTGAGCCACGCGATCCAGCCGCCGTCGAGTCCCTTCACCAACACAAACACCGCCGCCAGAATCAGTCCCGCCGCAACCGGGCGAAGCCCGGACTGCAATGCGTTCTGCCAGCGCGCGCCGCGATGCCTGGTCCACAGATGCGCGACGCCATACATCAGGAACGCCGTGGGGCCGAAGAGTGCAAGTGTCGCAACCAGGGCACCGGGAACTCCGCCAACCTGCCAGCCGATTAACGTCGCCAGCAGGGAACCTGGACCCGGCGCCAGCCTGGCGATCGCGAAGTCGTTGACAAACTGTGCGTGTGTCATCCAGTGATGCACGTCGACCACCTGTCTCTGGATGTCCGCAACGATGGCCTGACCACCGCCGATGGTCACGATCGATAGCGGCGCAAAGACAGAGACAAGCGCGGTCAGTGTTCGGGGCAAGGGAAAAGGCTCGTGAAATGTAAAGGTTGTCGATTACTCGTCGCGTGAAAAACGAACATATTCGTAAGCGACGCTCAGGGTTCCCGCAATCAGGACGGTCCAGACGAGTGGCAGCGCGAAAATCGCGACGGCGATGAACGTTGCAATGAAGATCGCCAGCGGAACAATGCGGCGCGGCAATCTGCGCACCGCGGTAATCGCCATCGACAGGGAGAGGCCGATCGCTCCGGCCGCGGCACCGGCCAACGCAATGTGCGTCAGCGAGAAACCTGCGATCGCGGAGAAGAATGCGCCCAGGAAGACAATCACGACCGCCGGCGGGAAGATGATTCCACAGAAGCCGGCCAGCGCGCCGCGCCAACCAAGCAGGTGGTGCCCGATCCAGATCGCCAGGTTCTTCACGTTGACACCTGGCAGCGCCTGCGACAGCGCAAGCCCGTTCAGGAATTCCTCCTCGGTGAGCCAATGGCGATCATGCACGAACTCACGCATGAACCACCCGCTCAATCCACCGCCAAAGCTCGTGAGTCCGATTCGCGAAAAAATCAGAAAGAGTTCGAGCGTGGTTGGCATGGCAGCCGGCGCGTGTGCGCGCCGGCTGTCAATCCCGGTGATGGGGCTTCCTTCGTCCGGCTCCTGTGCGCCGTCATTCCTGGACAATGTCATTCCTCGTGGACATAGCGGTCAGGCCAGAGCCTGGCATCAACGCATCAATGCAGCGGCGCACCGGCGCACCGACGACTAGGCAGGCTGCGCCGGCAGCGGCAAAAACCGCATGATACCTGCCGGCCTACAGCCCCTTCAAAAACGCAACCAGCAGGTCGCTCACTTCGGCTGAACGCTCGCGCTGAATCCAATGACCCGCGCCATCGAGAATATGGCAGCCACGCAGTCCTGGCAGCACACGTGCCAGATTCTCGATACGGGCCTGCGAACCCGGAAACTTGAGGACGTCGTCTTTTGCGCCGGCCACGAACATCGAAGGCTGCCGGATCACGCATCCTCGCCACGCGGCCATCAGTTCCGACGAGCGTCGAATGCTGCGGTACCAGTTCAGCCCGCCTGTGAAGCCGGTGCGCGCGAACTCGCCCGCGACGTAGGCAATGTCTTCGCTGCTCAACCAGCCGGGCAGCGTGTCGGGGTCCACTGTGCTGTCGAGAAAACCCGCGCCGGGCGCCAGCATTCCCGCCACCACGCGGCCGGGGCCATCACCCGACATGCTGAAGGTGACGCGTCGAATGGTGGCTTCGGGGTCCGCCTCGAATTCGCGCTCAGCTACGCCGGGCGTCTGGAAATACTGCATATAGAAGGTTCGCACGCCTTGCCGCTCCAGCACACTGAGCAGGTCCTCCTGTGCCGCCGGATGGAACGGCACGCTCATGCCGACAACCGCCCGGAACAGATCCGGCCGCAACAGCGCCGCGTTCCACGCGACCGGCGCGCCCCAGTCGTGACCGACGATGACCGCCTCGCTCTCACCGAGCACCTTGACCAACTCGACCATGTCGCCGACGAGATGCAGCATCGTGTACGACTGCGCGTCGGGCGGCGCATCGGTGCCGCCATAACCGCGCATATCGGGCGCGACGGCCCGGAAGCCGGCAGCGGCCAGCGCCGCCAACTGCTGCCGCCAGGCAGACCAGGACTCCGGAAAACCATGGCATAGCAACACTAGCGGGCCACTGCCCTGGCTGGCCACGCGCATGTGCAGCGCGCCGACCTGCAGCGTCTCGAGGCGAAGTTCGTGCAAGATCTGCTCCATCAGGTTCAACTCAGGGTGGCAAGCAACGCTGGCAGCCTGGCGGCCGCCGCTGCGGCCTTGGCGCCGCTCTCCTGCAACAGGGCCAGCTTGCCGGTGTCGTCCGGGCGCACGCCACGCATCATCGCATTGAGGCTGTTCAGCCGGCAATGCGCTAGCCACGCGCTCAAGCCCGCGTTCTGCCGCCAACTGGCGGTGTTGGCAAGCGTCACGGCCCACATGCGCAGCCAGTCGGCCGGACGCTCGGGGCTGGGCACGAGGCGGCACAGCGCGTTCTTTTCCGCCGGATCGATGATATGGCTCTCCACATAGGCAATCAGCGCGGCACTGAAAACCGGCTGGCACCAGCGCACCATCAGCAGATTGATCTGGTCGCCGTCGAACACGGGCAGCGCGGGCGGGCTCTGTATCGCGCCGGCTGAGCAGTCGACGTAGAGCGTGTCAGGGTCGGCGGGTAGCGAGCCGCGCGCCAGCGTGATCTGCGTTGACTGCACCGAATCGAGGTGCCCAAGACGCACAATGTCGTCGATGCGGCGCAGTTGCGCCAGTTCTGCTTGAGAAATGATGGCGCATCGATAGGTGCCGGGTTCGACCGTTTTGTCGATACGCAGGAGCAGGCCGCGCTGTTCAAGCCGCGCAAACAGATCGGCTATCGACGTTGCCTCGATGATGGCATCGAACTGACCGATGGTGCTGCCCATCGAGCGCTCGAAGTTCTCCGCACCGGGTTGCGTGTTGGCGCGATCCAGCAACCATGCGTCGCGCGGCATGATCCAGCGGATGCGCGGCGGCGCCACGCCGTTCTGCAACAGCCAGAGGCACGCATCCATGCCGGTCTTGCCGGAGCCCACCACCGTATAGCAGGCATAGGAGCGTTTGACGTCGGGCAGCCGATTCACCGGTATGCAGTCCACGTCCTGCGCCACCGCATAGGCGGGACGATGCGTCGAGGCCACCTCGGTCCGCGCATGGGTCGCGTTGACCAGTTTCCGGCGCACGACGACCTGCCGTTCATCGTCATTCAGCAACGATCTGAAGCGATGGGTGCCGTCGGCGCCCGCGCGGTAGTCGCTCATTGGAAACCATTGAACGCGGCCCGAGGGCAGAAAGCGCTGGCGCATCACGAGATCAAAGTGACTCAGCACTTCCGCGCCACTGGCCAGCTCGTACATGCCTTCGTTCAGGCCGGTCGCGTCCTTGGTCCACGTGCTCAGCTCGCGCGAGTTCACACCGTAAAAAGCCGACGGCTGGTGCAGTCCAACAAACGGATACGCGTCGTTCCAGTGACCGCCGGGACGGTGATGCCGGTCGACCATCACCACCTGGGCATCGGTCTCGCTGAGCAGGGTGTCGACGAAGGCCATGGCGGTCGCGCCGGCGCCGACGACAAGGTAATCGGTTTCGATCGGTGTGGTGCTCATGGTGCCTCGCTCGCAACGCGCCTATGGCGTCAACGCGTCGTCGCTGAATCATGTCGATGACATGTGAACCGCTCCGGCGAACATCGGCAGGCCGCTTCCCGTATCGGACAGGCAGGCCTCAGTCTCGCCGGATCCGCTTACCCGAAGCCTGGTCGAAGAAGTAGACCCGCTCGCGGTTGGCCCGCAAGCCCACTTCGGTGCCGATCTCGCCAGCATACATGTTGGACACCTTGACGACGACCTGCTGCTCGCCGACGTTCACCGTGACGAGAGAATGGTCACCGATCAATTCGACCGAGTAAATACGGCCGCGAAATTCACCCTCGGCCGCGGCGGCGAGCGTGCAGTCTTCGGGGCGTATCCCAAGCACCGCCTCGCCATGATGATTCACGTCCGCAGCCACCGCGAGGCCCTCCGCCTCGAAGCGATTGTTCGCCAGTGTGCCGCGTAGGAAATTCATTGGCGGCGAGCCAATGAAGCCCGCCACGAACAGATTGGCGGGGTCGGAATAAATGCGCGCCGGGGCGTCGAGTTGCTGCAGCACGCCCTTGTCGATCAGCGCCACGCGATGCGCGAGAGTCATGGCCTCGATCTGGTCATGAGTGACGTAGATCGTGGTCACCCCGAGTTGATGTTGCAGGTGTTTGAGTTCGGCCCGCATATGGCCGCGTAGTTTCGCATCGAGATTCGACAGCGGTTCGTCCATCAGAAACGCCGCGGGACGCCGCACGATGGCGCGCGCGAGCGCCACGCGCTGCCGCTGCCCGCCCGATAGCTGGCGTGGATACCGGTCGAGCTGCGGTTCGAGATGAACGCTCGCCGCGACCTCGCGCACGGCCGCATCGATCTCGGCCTTCGCACGCTTTCTCACGATCAGCGGGTACGCAATGTTCTCGAACACCGTCTTATGCGGATACAGCGCGTAGGACTGAAACACCATCGCGACGTCGCGATCGCGAGGCAGTTGCTGCGACACGTCGTTCTCGCCGACGTAGATGCTCCCCTCGCTCGCGGATTCGAGCCCTGCGACGATGCGCAGCGCCGTGGTCTTGCCGCATCCGGATTCGCCAAGCAGGACGAGAAACTCGCCGGCGCGCACGTCGAGCGACAGGTCGTGCAACACGCGCGTGTCGCCGAAGATCTTGCTGACGTTGCGCAGCGAGACACTCTTCGAATGCTGCACCGGCGCGCTCGCGCCGTACGGCGGGCGTGGCGCCTGCGTTTCCATGCCGTTCATCCTTTGACCGCTCCGACGAGAATGCCTTTGACGATAAAGCGCTGCAGGGTGAGCGTAAGCAGCATCACCGGCAGGATCATGATCAGGATCAGCACCGACATGTTCCACCACTGCGGGCCGCGCGTGGCGTTCTGCGCGGCAACCAGAAGCGGCAGGGTTTGCGCGTTGGCCGTCGACAGAAAGAGCGCGAACAGGTACTCGTTCCACGAGAGAATCAGCACCAGCAGGCCGGTTGCGACGATGCCCGGCGCAACCAGCGGGACCACGATCCCGAACAGAATCGCAAAGCGTGTCGCGCCGTCGATCTGCGCGCTCTCCTCGATTTCCTTCGGCACGCTGGCGAAAAAATCGAACATCAGCCAGACGACAATCGGCAGATTGGCGGTTGCATACGTGATGATCAGTGCGGTACGCGTATCGAGCAGACCGACACTTTTGAAGGTCAGGTAGATCGGGATCACCGTGACGACCGGCGGCAGGATGCGTTGCGAGATCATCCAGAAGAGGATGTCATCGTTGGCAAAATGGCGCCGTGCGCGGCGAATGATCGGGCGTAGCAGCAAAAGGAACAGCGCAGCGCACACCGCCACCGCGATGCGCAGGTCCACGCCACCCCAGCCGACCACCGCCACCATCACGGCCAGCAACAGGATGGCAAGACCCACCGCCGCGAGAGGCGGTTTGTATTCGATGCGCGCGAGGGCATACGCCGCCATCGAGCCGAGAAACACAGCCGCAACCGTGGAGACCGTCGCGATGACCAGCGAATTCACGTAAGGTCGAAACGTGTCCGGCCCGAGGTCCACGAAGATGTAATGCCACGCGTCGAGACTCGGCTTGAAGTCGACGAAGGGCACGTAGGCCGGCCCGCTCGACACGTCGATGGGCAGCTTGAACGACGTGATCGCCATCCAGTACAACGGAAACAGGACGACCACCGTCCATAGTCCTAGCAGGCCGTAGGCAATCACGCGGGTGCCGATCGGCACCTCGTCGAGCCGCGCGGGAACGAACAGGCGCCGGATCATGATTGCCGCCCGCGCGCGCGCCGCACCACGAGCTGGAAGAAAGAGACGCAGGCGATCGTCGAGACGAAGAACAGCATATAGGCGACCGCCGACGCGCCGCCGAGATTCAGCGTGCGCCACTCGATGAACGCGTGCAGTGTCATCGATTCCGTCGCGATGCCGGGGCCGCCGTTGGTGAGCACGTTCGGCAGATCCACCACCTTGAATGCTTCGATCAGGCGAATCAGCACCGCACTCGCGGCGACCGGCGCGATCGACGGCCAGATCACATCGCGAAAGATCCGCCAGCTCGACGCGCCATCGAGTTGCGCGGCCTCGATCTGGTCACGCGAGGTGCCTTCCAGTGCGGCGAGCAAAACCAGAAACATGAACGGCACCCACTGCCAGGTATCCCCAATGACCACCACGATGCGCGCAAGCCACGGGTCCGCCGCCCAGGATATCTGACCCAACCCGAGCCATGCCCAGAGCGGCGCAAGCGGACCCACCGCGGTGTCCGCCATCATGCGGAACATGTACGCGATGCCAACCGGTGTCACCATCAGCGGCAGGAAAAACAGGATCCGGAAAAAGCGGCCGCCCTTGAGCGGCAGCGTGCACAGATAGGCGAGCCCGAGACCGAGCAGGAATTGCAGGGCCACGCCGAATACCACGTAAAAGAGCGTCACCATCAGGCTGCCCAGCTCGCCGCCGTGACCGACCGTATTGGCAGCAAGCCACACCAGCGCCAGCAGAAAGACGGCGGCAATCAGCCTGCCGATACAGCCGACCACCGAACGATGCCTGCCGCGCAGATAGCCGACGAGCCACCAGGCCGTGGCCAGTACGGCAGCGGCCATCACCGCGATGCTGATGAAGCCAGCCGGCCGGAACACGCCGACGAAGTGAAACTGCTGGCTGCCGCTGAACAGTCTCACGTAGTTGCGCAGTCCGACGAACTTCAGTTCATACCCTCCCTCGCCAAGCGAGAACCGCATCAACGACAGATAAGCAGACGTGACAAGCGGAAAAATCGAAAAGCCGAGGATGAGCAGCACGGCCGGCAGGACGAACACATTCGGCGCCTGACGATCCAGCCAGTTCGCAACGGACGACCTGCGCGACGCCCGTTGCGGTGGCTCAGCTGACGAAACATGCGACGAAGATTGCATGAGCTATTTGGCGCCGATCGACGCCTTGTAGGCCTTCAACTGTCCGTCCTTGCCGAGGTCGTCGGTAATTTCATCCCAGCCTGTTTCGATCGCCTTCATGGTGGCGTCGGCATCGAGTTCGCCGGCCAGAAAGCGCGCCACGGCGGTATCCAGCACGACCTGCTCGTAGCGCTGATTCTGCGGAATACGCAGATCGATGATCATGTTCGGGCTTTGCAGGCTCGCCTTGATCGCGCCGAGATAGGAGGCCGCCGCCGCGTCGCTCATGCCGGACTTCTTCCAGATCGACATATCCGTGAACTGCGAGTGGCGATACGGATTGAAACCGGTCGCGCCGATCGTCACATCGACATTCGACTGCGCAGGCTGGCTCATATACGAGAGAAACGCGTAGGCCGCATCCTTCACCTTGGGGCTGGCCTTGGCATTGATACCGCCGGACCAGCCGCCGAAGGCCGCAAAAGGCGCATGGTTGACGCCGTCTACCGCATACGGACAGGTGCTCTTGTCGCACGCCATCAGCTTGCCGGTGTCACGGTTCAACACCTTGGTGGAGCCCGGCAGGATAACCGCGCCGACCTTGTCGATCACTTTCGATTGCTTCGGGTCGATCGCCAGCACGCCGACGTCGCCCCAGTCGAGCGTCAACGCGCAGTGGCCTGAAATAAACGCGCTGCGCGTATCGCCGACATCGAGATTGATTTCGTTCGGCGGCCCGTATTGAGTCGATTCCTTGTACACGTTGAGCGCCGCCTTGAAGGCGTCATTGTTGACGAGCGGCTTGAAACTGCGCGGATCGAAGAAGGCCCCTTGCGCCGTTCCTTTCGACTGGATATAGCCACCCGCAATCGAGATGATCGCCCAGTACGCCTGCGCGTTGCGCTTCTTTGAAATGCACGAGCCCGCCACCGGCTTGCCGTCGCCGCCGAATACCTTGCCGTTCGCCGCCTTCGCGATATCCAGATAGTCGTCCCACGTCTTCGGCGGCTGCTTGCCGAGCTGCTTCAGGATGTCGGTCCGGTAGTAGACCATCTGGAAATCGCCATCGAGCGCAACCAGATAGGTCTTGCCGTTGAAGCGCTGCGAGAAATCGCGGAAGAACGGCATGACGTCGTCTTCCTTCAGCGCCGGATCGTGGGCGACCCGCGTTGACAGATCCTCAAGGAAGCCACCCTTCGTATAGTCGACCATCCATTGCGGGGCGAATACCGCGGCGTCGACCGAATTCGTCCCGGAGGCCCAATCGGTCAAAAGCTTCTGGTACAGGTCGGAAAACGGCACCGTCAGAATATTGACCTTGGCGCCCGTGAGCTTCTCGAAGTCGGGCGCGCGGCGCTGTAACGGCTCCGCGATTTGCGGACCCACGAATGTCATCACATTGATGGTGACGCCGTGGAAATCTTCCGCAGCGAGCGCCTGCCCCGCTGCCATCACCCACGCAGCCGCCAGGGCGACGGCCACCTTTGCACCTTTGACGAGTTTCATTTGTTGTCTCCTCCATACCGGGTGGACTACGCTGCGCCCGGCGGCTGGCGGGCAGCGCATCCGAGGCGCCCGGACTGCGGCGGTCCGGTGGCTCTTACGAAGACTCGTGCGAAGGCCCGGCTTACTCCTCGAACAGATCGGGCCGTTCGCTGGCAAAGCGCCGCAACTCTGCAACGACTTCATCCAGATGACTGTGCATTGCGTGCGCCGCAGCTTCGGCGTCACGCTCCGCAATCGCCTCGAAGATGCGCTCGTGCTCTTCGAGTGTATGAATATGACGTTCCGGACTCCCCAGCAACTGGCGAGCGCGATCGAGCGCGCTGCGCGACGTGCCGACGATTTCCTTTACGCGTGGCAAGTCGATGGCGTCGAGCAGGATCTCGTGAAATGCGAGATCGAGCAGGTGAAATTCATGGCGCAGCCCGCTAGCCACGGCCTCGCGTTGCTTCTCGAGATTGGCGGCGAGCGCATTCAGAGTCGACTCGGAACACGTCGACGAAAGGCCGCGCACGGTTTCGACTTCGAGTGCGCTGCGGATAAACAGATGCTGGCGGATATCGTGAATCACAATCGGCTTCACCCGCGTGCCGCGCTGCGGCAACACCTCGACAAGCCCGGCGGTGGCAAGCTTCGCGAGCGCTGCGGACACCGGAAAACGCGACACGCCCATGCGCTCGCAGACCGCCTGCTTGTCGATCATCATGCCCGGCTCCAGCGCAAGCGTGACGATCGCCTCACGCAGCGCGTCTGCCACGGCATCGGTCAAACTACTCCGCTCCCCGCCCTGCAGTTTCTGCAATGCGGCATAAGGATCGACGGCCGCTGTCTTCATGATCAAGAGACTCGCGCAGAGCTTGATTTACGACTAACATGCTAGCATGCTAGGTGGCGAAAGCGGTGCTGTCAACGCGTGCTAACACTTGGTATGTGACGGGGTATGTGCCTGCCGGCAGCGCTTCGCCGTGACCGGTATCCGCATCCCTTCAGGCAGGCTGCCGCAGCCGTCATCACTGGGAGGCGTCCAGATGACCACCATCACCAATCTGTCCGTTCGGGACATTCGCTTCCCCACCTCCCGCTCGCTCGACGGATCCGACGCGATGAATGCCGCGCCGGATTATTCGGCCACCTACGTCGTGCTCGAAACGGACTCGCCGGAACAGTTCGCGGGGCACGGCCTCACCTTCACGATCGGCCGCGGCAATGAAATCTGCGTGACAGCGGTGAACGCGCTGGCACCGCTCGTCGTCGGCAAGGCCCTTGAAACGATCGTTGCCGACATGGGTTCGTTCTGGCGCGCCATCACGTCGGATAGCCAGTTACGCTGGATCGGCCCGGACAAAGGCGCGATTCACCTCGCCACTGCCGCTGTCGTCAATGCCGTGTGGGACCTGTGGGCGAAGACGGAAGGCAAACCGGTGTGGAAACTGCTCGTGGACATGAGCCCGGAGGCGCTGGTGCGCTGCCTCGATTTCCGCTATGTCACCGATGCGCTGACACCGTCTGAAGCACTGGCGATTCTGCGGCGCCATGCGGCCACCAAAGCAGAGCGCGAAACAGAAATGCTGGCGCAGGGCTATCCGGCTTACACCACGTCGGCGGGCTGGCTCGGTTACGACGACGAAAAGATCCGCCGCCTCGCTCGCGAAGGGGTGGCGCAGGGATGGACGCACTTCAAGCAGAAGGTAGGCGGCAATCTCGACGAAGACGTGCGGCGCGCGCGCATTCTGCGCGAGGAAATCGGCGCCGATCGCAAGCTGATGATGGACGCCAACCAGGTGTGGGAGGTCGACGAAGCGATCTCCAACATGCGGCGCCTCGCGGAGTTCGATCCCTGGTGGATCGAGGAGCCGACCAGTCCCGACGATATCCTGGGGCATGCCGCTATTCGCCGGCGCGTCGCCCCGATCGGCGTCGCGACCGGCGAGCATTGCCACAATCGCGTGATGTTCAAGCAGCTCCTGCAGGCGCACGCGATCGATTTTTGCCAGGTCGACAGTTGCCGCCTGGGCGGACTCAATGAGGTACTCGTCGTGTTGCTGCTGGCGGCCAAGTTCGGCGTGCCGGTCTGTCCGCATGCGGGTGGCGTCGGACTCTGCGAGTACGTGCAGCACATCGCGCTGTTCGATTACATCTGCGTGTCGGCATCGCTCGAGAACCGCGTACTTGAATACGTCGACCATCTGCACGAGCACTTCGTCGACCCTGTCGTGATTCGCAACGGACGCTATTTGCCGCCGCAACGGCCCGGCTATAGCATCGAGATGCACGCCGCGTCGCTGGAACAGTTTCACTTTCCGCAAGGCACCGCTTGGCGTCGTTGAAAGAGGCTGAGCGGGGTTGAGCGCGTTTGAACCAGTTTCGGCGGGTTTTGCTTTTTCCCAGGAATTCCCTGAATACCGGGCGATCGTCCCGGCAACGTACACTCGTCGTTCCTCCCTGTGCCGAGAAAAACTGTGCCCGTCATTACCTGCATCGAAGATTTGCGCGTGCTCGCTCAGCGACGCGTGCCACGCATGTTCTACGACTACGCCGACAGCGGCTCGTGGACTGAGAGCACCTACCGCTCGAATGAAAGCGACTTCCAGCGCCTCAAACTGCGCCAGCGCGTGGCGGTCAATATGGCCGGCCGCACTACGCACACGGAAATGGTGGGGCAGCCGGTTGCCATGCCCGTGGCGCTCGCGCCGACCGGCTTGACCGGCATGCAACATGCCGACGGTGAAATCCTCGCTGCGCGCGCGGCGGAAAAGTTCGGCGTGCCGTTCACCTTGTCCACCATGAGCATCTGCTCCATCGAAGATGTTGCGGCCGGGACCAGTCAGCCATTCTGGTTCCAGCTTTATATGATGCGCGACCGCGATTTCATTGTGCGGCTGATCGAGCGGGCCCGCGCGGCACGCTGCAGCGCGCTGATGCTGACGCTAGACCTGCAGATCCTCGGCCAACGCCACAAGGACATCCGTAACGGGCTGTCGGCGCCGCCGAAGCTGACGCCCGCCAACCTCATCAATCTGGCGACCAAGCCGCGCTGGTGCCTCGGCATGCTCGGGACCCGGCGGCGCACCTTTGGCAACATCGTCGGTCATGCAAAAGGGGTGGGCGATCTGTCATCCCTGAGTTCATGGACCGCCGAGCAGTTCGATCCGGCGCTGAGTTGGGCGGATGTCGAGTGGATCAAGAAACTGTGGGGCGGCAAACTGATTCTGAAAGGCATCATGGATGCCGAAGATGCGCGCCTTGCCGCCGATAGCGGCGCGGACGCGCTGATCGTCTCCAATCATGGCGGTCGTCAACTCGACGGTGCGCCCTCTTCGATTTCGGCGCTCCCCGAGATCGCACGCGAGGTCGGCTCACGTATCGAGGTGTGGATGGATGGCGGCATTCGCAGCGGCCAGGACGTGCTGAAAGCCGTTGCGCTCGGCGCCAAAGGCACGCTGATCGGCCGCAGTTTCCTTTACGGTCTGGGCGCTATGGGCGAGGCGGGTGTCACGCGGTGCCTGGAGATTATCCAGAAGGAACTGGACATTACGATGGCCTTTTGCGGCCACACTGACATCCGGCAGGTGGACGAGCGGATCCTGCTGCCCGAGCGGCGTTGAGAATTGGCGCAGCGCGCAACGGCTGCCGATGATCGGGCCTTCCTGCGCGGCGCAACGACGACTTCGCCGGCTGCAGGCCAGTTAATCATCCGCTCCATGAACGAACTGATGCGAGCAATGCTCAGCTCTTTTTGGACGTCCTGGCGACAAACGGTGTGGGTACGTGCTGACACGTCTCGCCGCCACACTTTGGGCAAGGCGGATGGGCCTTCTCATGTTCGACGAGATGTTCGGCGTGCTCGAACAGATGGCCGCACTTCTCGCAACGGTACTGGTACGTTGGCATTGCACTTCTCCAACACGAATTGATCTGCTTCCAGCGTCAATGTCAACGCCTGGGGCCTCTCATCTCCTCGGATTCCATGGCTGCGTGCCGTTCCTCGCTCGCTTCGATAGGGTCCATGGCATCGTCGACGAACGCAGCCGCGCGTTCCGTGGCTGCTGTCGCCGCATCCAGGGTGGCATCGAGGTCTTCTTCGTCGTCGACCGGCGGCGCCAACATGTCTCGCAGCATTGCCGCCAACTCCGGGGTGTCCCACGGCGCGCCATGCTGCTTTTTCTTCTTTATGTAATGCCTGACTTCCGCGTCCTGCTCCGCAGTCAAGGGAAGACCGCGAAAAGTGCCTTGGGGGCCGGTCTCGATCATGATTTTGCTCCCGGACATACACCGCTTCGAGTGTAGCCCTATTTGGGTCATGAGGCGACGGCGGCAAGCGGGGATCCATTCTCCACCACGCGAGCGCCCCGGCGCACGCTTGCCTCGGAGGAACAATTGAATTGCGGCGGATCACGATGATCTCCGCTCGAAGGTCGTCCACAATACAAGGCATCCGCGAAGCACGCGCCTGCAAGCATTCGCCATTCCGGCTACCCTGTCTGCCGCGATTGCTCCGTATCGGGCCTTTAGCGCGACAGGTCATCCCCATCAGGAAAGCTATGAAACAACCGCTCAGAATCGATTTTGTCTCCGATATCGCGTGCCCGTGGTGTGCCGTCGGTCTCCCCTCGCTTGAGCTTGCACTCTCGCGCATCGGCGAAGCCGTCGACACCACATTCGTCGTGCATCCGTTCGAACTGAACCCGGAGATGGGCAAGGAAGGCGAGCTGATTGTCGACTACGTTGGAAGAAAGTACGGAAGCACCCCGGAGCAGGTCGCTGCGAACCAGGCCGTCATCCGCGAACGTGGTGCGAGCGTTGGCTTTACCTTCGGGCCGCGCACGCGCATCTATAACACGTTCGACGCGCACCGCCTGCTGCACTGGGCCGGCCTCGAGGGCAAACAGTTGCCGCTCAAACGCGCGCTGCTACAGGCCTATCACGGCGACGGCAAAGCCCCGAGCGACCACGACGTTCTGGTCAAAGCGGCGGAGTCAGTGGGACTCGACGCCGGGCAGGCGCGCAAGGTACTGCAAAGCGGCGACTACGCCAACGAAGTGCGTGCGGAAGAACGTCAATACCAGGCGATGGGCATCCATTCGGTGCCGGCGGTCATCATCAATAATCGCTATCTGGTGACGGGTGCGCAGCCCGTGGAAGCCTTCGAGGAAGCGATCAAACAGGCCCTGACTGAATGACCGCACACGACGGTTCGCTCTTTGAGATTCCGTAGTGTTGGCACGCGCGCAACTGAAATCATTTACGGTGCCGGCCGTTGACTCACTGCGCCTCCCGCCAATACCGCCGGATCGGTAAGCCAGCCTGAACCCGTGCGATGGCACGACATATGCGTTGATTTCTGCAAGCGTCCGGCCGCTTGTCCCAGTCCTCATCCTGTATCCACCTAAGGAGCGCATCATGAACACACTAACCATCACGGATCTTGCCACGTCCATCGACCTGGACCGTGAATCGATGGCAGAGATTCACGGCGGCCGCATGAAGATCATCGGCCAACAAAACAACGGCGCAATATTGACGTCGCCCGACGGGGAACCCGTCTCTGTGTACGTCGATGGCATGCTGCAGAATTCGACTCGCGACGGTTATTACCACCTTTGAAATGGCGAGGCGACGCGCGCGCTCCGTGGCGCGCGCCGCTGTCATTGCCAGGCATCCTTGCCGTGTCGCCCGCACGTTCTCGACGGGTCGCAATTTCGTCAGGTTTCCTATGCAGTAATGCGAGCGTGGTTATTGCGTCGCGTCGGTACAATGATGTGGCGCAAAAAAAATATGCGGACCGCTAGGTATTGGCCACCAGCAATTCCTCCGCATTGTTCGGCGGACGCAGGCCATCTGTGCGGCCCGCAAAGTAGCGTCCGGTGAGATCGGCCGCCGAAATGTGCCGCACTTCTCCAAAGCCCGCTTCGCGGGCCAGCGCCAGGATCTCCGGTGGCGTGAAGAAGCTGAGAAAAGGTGTCCCGCTTGCGCGCGCCCCTTTCTCCGCCATCTCAAGCCCGGGTCGTATCTCGGGATCCGCCAGTTCCAGCGGAAGCAGAAACGTCATGGCAAGCGTCGATGCCGGAGCGAAGGCCGCGACCTGGCGCAGTGTGGCCGCGTTCGCCTCCTTCGTGAGATACATGCTGACGCCGGTTGAAACCACGATTGCCGGCTTGCTGCTATCGAAGCCCGCAGTCACCAGCCCGTCGCGCCAGTCCTGCCCCGCCTCGAAGTCGACCGGAACAAAGCGCAGCCAGTCCGGCACGCCGAAG
Organism: Paraburkholderia fungorum; assembly: GCF_046027215.1. Taxonomy (GTDB): domain Bacteria; phylum Pseudomonadota; class Gammaproteobacteria; order Burkholderiales; family Burkholderiaceae; genus Paraburkholderia; species Paraburkholderia fungorum_D. Next base: position 1,966,903 of record NZ_JAQQEN010000002.1, read on the forward strand.
CCGAGTTCGATCAGGCGCTGGCGCTTCCAGGCCTGTGGACCTGGTTGATCGACCTCGAACACCCTGAGGCGGGACGCGATCTCCGGCCGCCGCTGTGCGAAGCTGTCAAGGCCGGCACCGAGGATGACATACTGGCTCAGCCCGCGGCTGACCTGTTCCACGACCAGGTCCTCAATGAAGCGGGCACGGGCCACGATCGAGGCGCGAAAGGGGCGCGTGAACTGCGGGTCCATGTCCCCGCGGCTGCGCCAGTCTTCATTCGGAGACAGCAGCGCAAGGCCGATTTCGTCTTCGAGCACATGGGGCGGAGCGTCGGCCTTGACATGCAAAGCGCGCCACAAGGCGACTCGCGCTGCTGTGCTGTCCGGCGCTACATCTCGTTTGCCGTTCATGCTTTTTTACTTGCCGGTGCTTTCGCCGGAGTACGCGCAGGCGCGTTCTTCTTCAAATTGGCGTGGTTGTACTCAATCGCGGCACGGACGAGATTTTTTAGCGCACGCTCATTGATCTTGTCGCCCTCGAAAAAATCGATCGCTCGTCGCGCGTTGCCTTCAAGACCCGCGTTGAATAGCCTGTCAGGATCCGGGAGACCCGCCCCGTGGGCAAAGGTAAGCTTGACTTTCCCTTTGTGAGCGTTGGCAACCGCGATCATTCCGTCGCGAGACCACACCGGGCTTCCCATCCACTTCCATTCCTCGATGATCTCCCGGTCGGCCGCAAGGATATGCTTGCGGATGCTGGCGAACGTCTTACCACGCCAGTCTGTGAGTCCCGCAATCAATTCATCAATTTTTTCCGCTGGATTCATTGGATCTCCATGCCTCGAATTCTGGTCGGGTTGCTTTGCAAAACCATGTGTGGCCGTCACGAGTTATACACAACCGTCAAACCGTTGAAAAACCCATGGGTAATGCATGTTGCCCAGAATGCGGGACCTGCTCTTCCTGACTCGATGACGAATATCGAAGCCAGGACCGCCGCGGTAGCCAACATCCTCACGGCGCGCCAGTCAGTGTGGCCATGGCCGAGTCCAAAGATTACCGCGGACGCCAATCCGGCGATTAGCCAGGAGCCACGCAGCGGGCCGTGGACGAATTTAATGATCAGCCACTGAAAGATTAATGTCTCATAGAGCGGCGCGAGTACCACTATCCACGGAATTTTGAGCCAGAGCGGACGCCCCGCAAATGGATCGATGGCCGGCGCCGGGTATCCGAACAGCCCGCCCAGGCATACGGAAATACCATATTGCGCGAGGAAGATCGATACAGTTCCAATCAGGATAAGTACTGGAGTGGGCGCCGCGAACAGCGCCGCGAATGATCTGCTTCGAAATGTCGATTCCAGAATCCGCTCCTTGAATTATTGTTGTATTCCGATTCGCGGGGAGGCCAGTCAGGCAGTTCATCTCACGCGAGTCTCTCTCCAACATCACGATAACCTGATAAGCCGATCCGCTGTTCGTTGTAGTACACATTATCATGAACGGGCGGTTCCAGATTCGGCTAGTCCTGCTTATTCAGACAGGCAATGTAGTCCCGGAAGATGTTGGAGAGGTGGGTTTTATTGACAGCAATGGTCCGTGATTTTTATGGGAGTTTGCCGACAACGGCACTGAATTCGTCTTTCGTGAACGCGCGAAGCGTTTGTGTGCGGACATTGCCTGCGGAGCCGAGCGCGAGGCCGAATGACATGAAGCTGGCCTCGTCCGGCGCTTCGATGATTGTCACAATGTCATATTCGCCCATAGTCCAGTAGATCTCTTTCATTTCACAGCCAAAAGTCCGGGCCATCTCCGCCGCCTGACCGGCCCGCTGTGCGCTGTTTTTGACGGCGCGGATGCCCTGATCAGTAAACTGTGCAAGCACCACATATGTTGCCATGACGATTCCCCTTACGATTGATACGAGTCGGGATTCAGACGCGCAAGTTCAATCCGGAACGCTACTGCGAGCGCGTTGCTCGAAAGCGTCTTGCACGCAATCTGATTCTAGACAATGGAATCGTGTGCTACTGGCTGTTTGGTTTTCTGGGCTGCGCTATTTTCGCCGTTACCGTCCCTTTGTTTCCGCTCGCGCCGAATCAATCAGTCGCACGAGTTCGTCAAGGCCACCTAACTGCCAGTCCGGCGCCTGCCCCATTTCTTCGAAGACCTTGCCGTCGCGATTGATCCAGCAGGTCGGAAAACCGAAATAGCGCGCACCTGTTGCATCCCATGCATTCGAGGACACAAACAGGATCGACGACCGGTTCAGTCCGAATGCCTGTTCAGCGAGCGCATAAGCGCGATCGTCCGGCTTGTACACGCGCACCGGATCGACGCTCAACAGGTGGTCGAATTCGGCGCGCAGTCCGGCGTTACCCACCACCGCGCCGATGGTATGCGGCGAACCGTTCGACAGCACCGCCAGTTTCAGTCCACGCCGCCGCAGTTCGCGTAGCGCTTCAGATGCCTCCGCAAACGGCTGCAGGCGCAAATACGCCTCACAGAGCGCGCCGCAAGCCGACGCACTCAAATCGAGCCCGAGATGCCTGCATGTATAACGTAACGCGTCTTCAGTCGCCTGCTCGAAAGTGACGTAGCGGTTCATCAGACTTCGCAGCCACGTGTATTCGAGTTGCTTTTGCCGCCACAATGCGCTGATTTCACGCCCACGCCCGGGGAATTGCTCATCGCACCGATCGACAACCGAGTGAACGTCGAACAGGGTGCCGTACAGGTCAAATGCGATCGCCTTGATAGGGTCCATCTCACTTCTCCTCACAGAATCATCACAACACGTTGCCACTGACGTAACGTCAGCCGTTTTCCTGCTCCTTGAGCCGCTTCCGGTGAGCCGCGACCTTGGCGCGGTTACCGCAGATCGCCATGCTGCACCAGCGGCGCACGCGGCCTCGTGTGTGATCCGCAAACATCAAGGTGCAGCGGGGACCTTCGCACACCTTCACATGCGTGAAGTCTTCCTCGCAGACAAGTCTGGCTAGCGCCTCCGCTATCGGCATCAACAAGGTCTCTGCTGACTGCCAACGCCGATTCACGCGCAGTTCGAACTGCGCCACACCACCCGAGGCATGCGTGACGATTTCGCCATGCTGTTCGTCGCGCTCGAGCAGTTGATTCAAAGGTTTGAGCTCGCGCAGATCTCTGGCGGTCAAGGGGCGCCCTTTTCTCTTCCGGACAAATGCCCTGAACCATTCGCGCAGATCGCGCGCCCGTGCCGCAACCTCATCGAGTTCGCGAGACGTGGCCCGAACCCGTATTGCTTCGAGCGACGCGGGCGGCACAAGCGCTGCCTGCTCCAGCCAGGCCAACAGGCCATCGCCGTCGCTGATCCAGTCGACTTCCTCGTCCACCGGCGTCGCGACAGAGTTCAGAAAATCGAGCCCGGCCGCGTCGGCGACAAATATTGCGGGAATCTGACGGTAGTCCATCTCTCATGACAAATAGAAAGTAGCGATGCCCACATCGTAACCACACTAAATGCTCTTGACAAGTTACACATCAAATCAGTAACCTGTTTAAACGGGTTAAAACGGTTACTGATTGTAGGGCGATGCGCGACCTGTGCGTACCTTGCAAGCAGCCCCCCTTCCCTCAAAGGAGCGAGACATGTCGATTGGCAACGTGAGCGCTGTGCTTGTGCATGGCGCGTGGGCAGACGGCTCAAGCTGGAGCAAAATCATCGAACGTCTGAAGGCACATGGCATCCATGCAGTCGCGGCGCCGTTGCCGCTCAGCTCGTTGCAAGGCGACGTCGCCGCCCTCGATAGAACCCTGGAACGGCTCGAAGGTCCGGTTGTGCTCGTTGGGCATGCTTATGCGGGCGCGGTGATCGGTTCAACCTCCGCTGAAAACGTCAAAGCATTGGTCTACGTTGCGGCGCTTGCGCCAGACGAAGGCGAAACCGTGGGCGACGTGTTCTATCGCGGTGAAGCGCATCCGCAGGCGCCGAAGCTGGCGCCGGACCGTCATGGCCTGATCTGGCTGCCCGACGAGGCATTTGGAGCGGCGTTCGCACAGCACGCGAGCGCGGAAGAACAGACGGTGCTCGGCGCGGTTCAGCGCCCGATTTCGGTTTCCTGTATCGGCGAGGCGGTCGGGCGCCCGCTTTGGAAAGACCGCCCGGCCTGGTTCCTGATCGCGGAACAGGACCGCATGATCAGCGCCGACACGCAACATTTCATGGCACGGCGGATGAACGCGCAGGTGCGCTCATACCAGGTCGATCACACGCCAATCGTCACGGCGCCCGACGCCGTGGTCAGCGTGATCGTTGAAGCGGCCGAGGCCATCCCGGTTCGCTAAGGCTCACTCGCCGGCAGCCGAATGCCGGGCGACGCAGATTCAGGCGGGTCATTCACGATTCAAGGAGAAAGGAAATGTCCAGGAAAGTAGCCATTGTTACGGGCGCGAGCCAGGGTATCGGCCGTTCGACCGCAATCAGGCTGGCGCGAGACTTTACGTCGATCGTACTGGTTGCGCGCAACCGCGAGAACCTCGATCAGACTGCTGTGGAAGTGAAAAAATCAGGTGCCGAAACGCTCGCCATCGACATCGATCTGTCCGAACCCGACGCCGCGCAAAAAGTGGTCGATCAGACGCTATCTGCGTTCGGTCAGATCGATGCGTTGCTGAACATCGCGGGCGCCGTGCCGCAGATCGATGTCTTCGATATGACCGACGAACAATGGGACCGTGGCCTCGCGCTGAAGCTCCACGGCGCGCGGCGGTTGACGGTGGCGGCGTGGCCCTGGTTGAAGAAAGCATCGGGATCCGTGGTGCTGATGTCGGGCAATTCGGCACTGTTTCCCAAAGCACCGTACGCGGCCGTTGGCACGATCAACGCGGCAATTGTGGCGCTGGCAAAGGCATTTTCCGACCGGGGCATCGCCGACGGTGTTCAGGTCAACAGCGTATTGCCTGGCCCCGTCATGACCGGTCGGCGGCAATCCTATCTGGAACATTGGGCGCCGCTGCATAACCTGAGCGTCGAAGAAGCAACAGCGAAATTCCCGCTTGAAGCAGGGATAGCACGGTATGGCACACCCGAGGAAATCGCCGAGTTGATGGCGTTCATCGTCTCGCCGGCGGCGCACTGGATGACGGGTTCGACGTTGAGGATGGACGGCGGCGAGGTCAAGTCGATCTGATCGACTGGTGTGGACCTGACCCCGAAGCAGCGGTTTCTCCCAGAAGTTTCTCCGATTGAATACACTTGAGCCTCATGACGGCAGGCTGCTTTCGATCAATCGGTGGCGGCTTCGGCCAGCCATTCGAGGAGAATGCGCGATGAGCAACGAGTCAGGACTGAGCGGCGATACGCCCGAAAATCAGCCTTCAGACGACGCAAGCGGTATCGACAACGGCGCGAACGTCGAAGACCCGAGCGTGCGCGAGCATCCGCGTTACCAGCAAATGTTTCCGGTCCTCAGCGAGGCAGAAATCGACAGGGTGCGCCGCTTCGGCGACCTGTCCCGCTATTCGAAGGGCGAATTGCTCTATCGTGCGGGAGTCCTCTGCCCGGGAATGTTCGTGCTGCTATCGGGCAAAGTCCGGATCGTGGGTCGCGACGGCCTCGGCCACGAACGGACAATTCACATCTATACGCAACGCGGCGAGTTCACCTCGGACGTCACGCAACTCTCGAACAAGCCCGCGGTGGTCGACGCGCACGTCATCGAAGATGTGGAAGCGGTGCTGGTGCGGCCTGACGAACTCAGCGCCATGATGATCAGCGAAGCCGATCTTGGCGAAAAGATCATGCGCGCGCTGATACTGAGGCGTGTCCTCGTGATCGAGCGCGGACATGGTGTGGTTCTGGTCGGCGCATCAGGGAACGCACGACTTCTTGCGCTGCAGAATTTCCTGCGCCGCAATTCTTTTCCGAACATGACGCTCGATGCCGAGCAGGACGCCGAAGCCGTCGCGCTACTCGAGCGCCTGACGCCGCAGCCTCACGATTTCCCATTGGTCGTGTGTCCGAACGGCACGGTGCTGCGAAACCCCGACGAAGGGCAACTCGCATCCTGCCTCGGGCTGATTCCCGAGTTCGACGCGAGGCACGTCTACGATGTGGCGATCGTCGGTGCCGGCCCGGCGGGACTGGCGGCGGCCGTCTACGCGGCGTCCGAGGGCATGTCGGTCGCGGCGCTCGACTGCCGCGCGCCCGGCGGCCAGGCCGGCACGAGTTCGCGCATCGAGAACTATCTGGGCTTCCCCACCGGCATCACAGGTCAGGCGCTCGCGGGCCGCGCGTTCGTGCAGGCGCAGAAGTTCGGTGCGCATATCGGCATCCCGTGCGAGGTCAAGGCGTTGTATTGCGACAAGCAACCGCCCGTCGTGGAGCTGACCGACGGACGCCGCATTACCGCGCGCACCGTGGTGATCGCTACCGGTGCGGAGTATCGGCAGCCTGTCGTGGAAGACCTCGCGCGCTTCGAGCGCTGTGGCGTCTACTACTGGGCGACGCCGATCGAGGCAAGGCTGTGCCGCAAGGAGCCGGTGTTGCTGATCGGCGGCGGCAATTCGGCGGGGCAGGCTGCGGTGTTCCTGGCATCACACGCCGAACACGTGCATATGTTCATTCGCGGCGCGAGCCTCGAGCACAGCATGTCGCACTATCTGACCGAACGGGTCGCCTCGCTGCCGAACGTGACGCTGCATACGCGGATCGAACTGACCGCCCTTGAGGGGAAGGCGCGTCTCGAACGCGTGCACTATCGCGGTGCCGGCGGCATTGAGGGAAGCATGACGACCCATCATCTGTTCGTGTTCATCGGCGCGGAGCCTAACACTGGCTGGCTCAGGACGTGCGGTGTGTCGCTCGACGACAAAGGCTTCGTCCTGACCGGCACCGACCTTCCGTCAGCTGGCGTGCAATCGATGCCGCTGCAGACGAGCGTTGGAGGTGTTTTCGCCATCGGCGACGTGCGTTCAGGATCGACCAAGCGCGTCGCCTCGGCAGTGGGCGAAGGCGCGGCCGCTGTCGGGCAGATTCATCGTTACCTCGCCGCCGTGAGGTGAATGCGGGGTGAACGCGGGGTGAACGCGCGGTCGTCACCACGACGTGGAAACGACCGCCTCACACGCTTTGCCGCGCACTCACTGCCCGGAATGCACTGAGTCCACGAGATTGTTGCGCAGCGTCACGATCGCCTTCTGCACCTTCGCGAACTCGTCCGGTGCCAGACCCGTCGCCTCGACGAGGTCCATGCTCAGGCCTTTTTCGCGCAGGCGCCGACCGCTTTTCGTCAGACCGACCCGCACCTGACGCTCGTCTTCGGGATCACGCTGCCGCTCCAGATAACCCATTGCCTCGAGCTTCTTCAGAATAGGCGTGAGCGTGTTGGAAGCGAGAAACAGCTTTTCTCCCAGGCCGCTGACGGTTTGGTTGTCCTCCTCCCACAGCGCAATGATCGTGATGTACTGCGGATAAGTAAGCCCAAGCTGATCGAGGATCGGCTTGTACGCCTTGCCGAACGCAAGGTTCGCGGAATAGACCGCGAAGCACAGGAAGTCGGAAAGCCTTACGTCTGCCGCGGCTGGTTGGTCTGTCGATTTCATCTGGATCCTCTTTGGCTGGAGACCAATGTCTCGCATGGAGGAATTATACATCGTGTACGATTATATCGCAGCAGCTCGAAACGGTTCACCACCGATCGGGGCTGCTGCGCAATCCGGGGCACGGGCTAAGCTGCGGGCAGCTTCCAGTCCGGTCGGACGAAGTGGCACGTGTAGCCGTCGGGCAGGCGTTCCAGATAGTCCTGATGTTCCGGCTCGGCCTCCCAGAATGGCCCCGCTGCAACGATCTCGGTGACGACCTTGCCGGGCCACAGATCGGATGCATCGACGTCCGTCACGGTTTTCACGGCCACCTGCTTCTGCTCATCGCTCAGATAGAAGATTGCCGAGCGGTAACTCATTCCGATGTCGTTGCCCTGGCGGTTCTTCGTCGTCGGGTCGTGGATCTGGAAGAAAAACTCCAGGATCTGACGATAGCCAATCTGGCGCGGGTCGAACACGACCTCGATGGCCTCAGCGTGCGTGCCATGGTTGCGGTAAGTGGCGTTGGGCACGTCACCACCGGTGTAGCCCACGCGCGTGGACAACACGCCAGGGTAGCGGCGCAGCAGGTCCTGCATGCCCCAGAAGCACCCGCCGGCCAGGATGGCGGTTTCGGTTTGCGTTGTCATAACAGTTCTCTCCATCAGTGGCGTGACTACGCTGAGTACACCACTCGTCAGTTAGTTAGCTCGCCGGCTATCGCTTGATGCGATAGCCGGAATGGGGCCGCCCTCGCTTCGCGAAGGACTTGCGAAAGTGTTGCCGCCATTGACGACCCCAGCAGCATGCCAGAGATCGGCGGGGTCGGTCGGATCACCGGCAACGCCAATCGCGCTGCACATGACGGCGGGCGTGCCGGGCGGCTTCGAGGCCGGCATGGGCTTCATCGGCGTCATACGCATGCCGCAGGCTAATCTTCTGATGATATTGTTGGCGTGACAGGGCCGCGGGTACACGTCGGGCGACGTTCGGGAAGCGCTGTTGTTGAACGGGAAGATGTCGTTATGATGTCGTGCAAGTGGCCTGGCTGCGCGGGAATATTACGAGGCATGACATTTGCCAAACGATTATCCTTGAGGTTACCCGCCGACCTCGACGACCGGTATCCAGCGTGCACAAAACACTAACGCTTTGCGCCTCCCTATCGGCACCGCTTCTCATCGCCGGCCTAATCGTTTTTTCCTCACCCGCGAGCGCACAGGAATTCTCCGCGCTTGCCGGCCCGCTTGTCAGCGGCAGCGAGAACTCCGTTTCATGGGACGCCAGTTATCGCGAAGGACTCGGCCGCTACGCGGCATGGAGTTTTTCCTGGATCAATGAAGGGCATATACCCGATCACCATCGCGACGGGCCAACCTTGCAAATCTGGGGACGACTGCCCCTGTGGAACGACCGGCTGGAATTGTCGGCCGGCGTCGGGCCGTACCGCTATTTCGACACGACCGCGGCGCGAGCGGGTGGGGACTATTCGAATACGCATGGCTGGGGCGCATTGTGGAGCGTGCGCACCGCCTACTACTTCGATCGTCGCTGGATTGCCCAGATGCAACTGAATCACGCGCAGGTCTTCGGCGGCCGCGACACGACCGCGCTGCTATTCGGTGTGGGCTACGAACTCGAGGGAAACGACGAGCCTGGTCCGCGACAGCGCGCCCTCCCCCGCACGTCGAACGTTACGCACAACGAAGTCACCGTCATGGTCGGCGAAACGATCCTGAACAGCAATGGCTCGGAAACGGCGGTCGCCGAAAGCGTGGAGTATCGACGGGGGATATGGCGGTACGTCGACGTGAGCGCTTCATATATTCACGAAGGCGGTCATGTCCAGTCGCGCCGGGATGGCGCGGCAGCACAGCTGTGGCTCACGCGCGGCTTCTTCGACGACCGCCTGACATTGTCAGCCGGTGTCGGTCCCTACGTTGCGATCACGCAGAACGACGACCTGCCGCAAAACCGAACCGGCGACGGTCGCGTCTCCGGACTCCTCTCGGTCTCGGCGAGTTATCGGCTCGGACAGCACTGGCTGACACGCCTGACCTGGAATCGCATCGTCACGCGCTACGATCGCGATACCGATTTGATCGAAGCCGGTCTCGGCTTGCGCTTCTGAGTTTGCACGGCATGCGGGCTATGACAGGCCATAACAGCCTACGGCGTGCCAACCTCAGAGATGAGCCATTCCTTGAAAGCAACGACTGCCGGCGCATCTTCATTGTCCTTCTTATGGACGATGTAGTACGCGAGCTCGCATGCTTGCGCTTCGCCGAACGGGCGTACAAGCCGGCCCTCGAGAAGATCGCGCTCAACCAGCGAGGTGCGCCCGAGCGCGACACCGATGCCGGAAACGGCCGTCTGGATAGCCGCGGCGGAATCGTTGATCTGCAGTCCGCGGTCACAGTCTACGACGTCCCGATAGCCTGCTTTTTGCAGCCATGACCGCCATGTTGGAAACACCGCGACCGTGCGCATCGACATGTCGTGAATCAATGAATGAAACCTCAGATCAGCGGGCTCTTTGAGAGGGTGTTCGCCACTCATGAGCGTTGGGCTGCAAACCGGAAAAAATTCGTCGCGGAGCAGAAACGTTGCGACCACATCGGACCAGTGTCCGGCGCCGTAGCGGATGCCCGCGTCAATTCTCTCCGCCGTGAAATCAACGAGCTTCCCGTTCGTGTCGATTCGGAGGTCGTAGTAGGGATGCCTGCTCTGGAACCGTTCAACGCGGCGTAGAAACCATTTATCGGCAAATGCCGGTGGGACCGTCACAGTGAATGTGATGCGCGCCTTGCTCGCCTTCAGCCGCTCGACAGCCGTCGACAACAGGTCAAAACCCGCCTGCAATTCAGGCACGATCGCGCGCGCCGCATCCGTGAGAACGAGCCGTGACGGTCCAGAAGACGCGCGATGAAACAGCTCGACGTCGAGTGCGTCTTCCAGTCCGCGGATCAATTGACCTATTGCCGCAGGGGTCACGTGCAACTCTTCGGCGGCGGCGACATAGCTCAGATGTCGCGCTACCGCTTCAAAAGCCCTGAGCGCGTTCAGGTGATGGGGTGCTCGCATACCCGGCGAAAAGCCTCCTCCGTATCTGATCGACCCATCTTCGCAGCGCGCGCGCTGGCGGTCAACTGAACGGCATGTTCAGAACTGCGTCAGGCCACCATCGACAACCATTTCCGTACCCGTCACGAATGACGAATCGTCGCTCGCAAGGAACAGCGCAGCCGTCGCGATCTCGCGCGCCTCGCCGAAGCGCTTGAGCGGCACCGTGGCCTGGATGGCGGCGCCCGTTTCTGTCAGTTGGCTCTCCGACAGGCCGAGCTTGCTGTGGAACGGTGTCGCGATGGGGCCCGGGCTCACCGCATTGACGCGAATGCCGCGCGGCGCGAGCTCTGCGCCGATGGAGCGCACCAGCGAGCGAACCGCCGCCTTCGTCGCGGAGAGAATCGACAGACCCGGCGTGCCGACTTCGTTCAGGAACGAGGTGGTCACGACGATTGCGCTGCCCTTGCCCAATAGCGGTGCCGCCTTCTGGATCGTGAAAAACAGGCCATTGAAGTTCAACGAGAACTGCTCGTTGATCTGTTCCAGCGTCACGGCTTCGAGCGGAGCGGCGGTGCCAGCGCCGGCATTCGCGAACACGATATCGATGTGCCCATGCGTCGCGCCCACTTCCCTGATGGCGCGCTCGATCTGGGCCGGATCGCGAAGGTCGGCAGACAGCACCGTGGCGGTCTCGCCGAGAACCTTGGCGGCCTCTTCCAGGCGAGCGGCATGGGTACCGGTCACGATGACCTTCGCCCCTTCGTTGCGAAACAGTTTTGCGGTTTCGAGGCCAATGCCCGACGTGCCACCAGTGATGAATGCAACCTTGCCTTGCAGCTTCATGACAGACTCCTTGAGGGGGAAAGTGATCCGGAGTTGCAATGCGTCCCCGGTGACTGCACTATCGTCGCTGGCGGCACAGCGGACAAATGAGAAGATCTGTCGCGGCAAGATAGAAAAGCTATCTGACCGGTTCCTTCGGCTCATTTGGCCGGCGATGAGTGGCCCACGTTGACGACACGGCCGGGCTTTTCCCTCAAGTTTCGTCGCGCCTTAAAACTGCCTCGCGTCTGGTTGGATCGGACCGTAGGTCGAATCCAGCACGGCGAGCGTTGCTTCACGCAGTTTCACCGCACGCTCCGTAGCCTTTGCCGTCTTCGCCCAACTCTCCATCGGCACTTCGATGCTGATCGGAATATCGTCCGGTAGCGCGCACAAAATGCCGGCGAGATCGAGGCCGCCCTGCCCCGGCATCAGCCGCTCGGCACGCGCCTGATAGAGCAGCGTTTGCAGATCCTTGGGACGCTCGGCGGGCGCGTCGCAGAATTGCAGATAGCGGAAGTATTCGCGCGGCAAGGCGCGGAGTTCGTCGATCGTCGAGCCCGCGCGATCGAAGTGGATCGGATCGACGATGAGCCCGGCATTCGCCCTCCCCGCGGCCTTCACGATCCGCGCGCCCTGCGTGATGTTCTTCGCATCGGTCCACGGCATCGGTTCGATCGAGGGCGTGAGTCCCAGGGGCGCGGCCCGCTCGCACAGCTTCGCGAAGTTATCGGCGGTGCGCGCTTCGTCGGGGTCGTTGCCTGCAACAAGCACATAGCGCGCGCCAAGTTCGGCGGCCGTTTCGAGCATCGCCTGATAGCCGGCCACATCCGTTTCGGGCTTCAGCCGCAGGATCTCTGCATCGAGCACGGCCACGTCGGTGTCCTTCAGGCGAGCCAGCGTCTCGCGTTTCAGCGGTGTGTCGCCAATAAAGTCGTAACGCACTTCCGTGTCGGTGGCGGGCAAAAGCCGCAGGCCGACGAAATCGTAGCCGGCGTCAGCCGCGCACTGGACCATTTGCGGCGGGGTCAATTCGATCACCGTCAATGCGGCAAGCGACAGCGGGCGTCGATTCTTCTGTGACATGTCCTTCTCCTTTCTGGGTCGATCCAGTGCTGGGAACGATATTGACACAACTTCGCGGCCTGTAGAATTGTTTTCCATATATACTGGAACGAAATTCCAGTTTCGATTCACCTGATCGACAACACCCAAAAGAGGCGCGTATGGCAAGCACTTCGCAGGAACTCAGCTTTTCCGGCGTCCTCGATCGAGGTCTGGCAATCATCGAGTTGCTGGCGGCAAGCGCGGACGGCCTGCCGCTGAGCGCCATCTCCGATGAGTTGCGGATTCCGCGCAGTGCAACGCACCGGTTGCTGACGTCGCTGTCCGGTCATGGCTACGTACGTCAGGAAGAGGATCGCGGAACGTATGTCCTGACATCGAAGGTTCAGGTGCTTGCCTTTCGCCATCTGTCAGCGAGCGGATTCGTCGACGCCGTCCAGCCTGTGATCAATCGGCTGGCAATGGAAACCGGCGAACTGGTGCGGCTCGCGGTCGCCGATAACGGACAACTCACCTGGGTCGCCCGCGCTCAAGGCGCCCGCTCCGGACTGCGCTACGACCCGGATATGGGCATGGAAGCCAGACTGTCCTGCTCCGCCACCGGTTACGCATGGCTCTCGCGCATGAGCGACGCAGAAGCGCTAGCGCTCGTCGAGGCACAGGGTTTCGGTTCCCGTGATGAATTCGGTCCCGCTGCGCCGCAGACAGGCGAAGAAGTCCTGGAGCATATTGCGCTGGCCCGTCAACGCGGATATTCGACAGCGGTCCAGACCTTCACGGACTGGATGTCCGCGCTGGCCGCACCGCTCGTGCACCCGGTCAGCGAGAAAGCAATCGGCGTGGTGAGTGTGGCGGGGCCGGTATTTCGCCTGACCGAAACGCGCTTGCACGAATACGCGCCGCTTCTGCTCGACGCCGTAGAGGAAATCAGTCATCTCATTCCGGGGTCGCCATCGCTGATGAACCCGGCCATGGCCGCATTCAACGCTCGTCAAGGGCTCCTTTCGTAGCGACTGTGGAAATGAATAACCCAACTCAGATGCACTGCGATCTGCTCGTCGTCGGTTCCGGCGCCTCGGGTCTCGCCGCCGCTGTCACCGCGGCATGGCACGGTCTCAAGGTGGTGGTGGTCGAGAAAGATGCGGTATTCGGCGGGGCCACCGCGTGGTCGGGCGGCTGGATGTGGGTCCCGGGCAATCCGCTCGCGAAGCGAGCCGGCATCAACGAAGACCCGCAGCAGCCACGCACGTACCTCAAAAACGAGTTGGGTGATCGCTACGATCCGGAACGCGTTGACGCGTTTCTCGACAACTGCCCGCACATGGTGGCGTTTTTCGACGAGCACACCGCGCTCAAGTTCGTCGACGGCAATCAGATTCCGGACATTCACGGCGATGTCGAAGGGGCTGCCACGCAGGGGCATCAGGTGATTGCCGCGCCTTACGACGGACGCGAAATCGGCCCACTCATCAAGCGTCTGCGCAAGACGATGCGCGAGACTTCCTTTATGGGCATGCCGATCATGGCCGGCGCGGACCTGATGGCATTCCTCAGCATGACACGGTCGCTCAAGTCGTTCATGCACGTCACGAAGCGCTTCTCGCGGCATCTGCTCGATCTGGCGCGCTACGGCCGTGCGATGCAACTGGTCAACGGCGTGGCGCTGGTTGGACGTCTCGCCAGGTCGGCTGAGGATCTGGGCGTCACGCTGATGGAATCCGCGCCCGCGAAGCGTTTGGTGATCGAAAACGGCGCCGTGCGCGGCGCGATCGTCGCGACAGCCGGGGGCGAAATCGAGATTCGTGCGACAAAGGGAGTCGTGCTGGCGGCGGGCGGATTCCCCAATGACCTGAGCCGACGCAAGGCGCTATTCCCGCGCACCCCGACGGGTCGCGAGCACTTCGCGCTGCCGCCTGAAAGCTGCTCAGGCGACGGCATCAGCCTCGGCGAATCGGCCGGTGGCGTGCTCGTGACGGACGTCGCCTCGCCCGTGGCGTGGGCGCCGGTGTCGAAAGTCAGGCATCCTGATGGAAGTATCGGCCACTTCCCGCACATCATCGACCGCGCAAAACCTGGGGTAATCGGCGTGCTTGCCAACGGCAAGCGCTTCGTGAACGAAGCCAGCGGGTACTACGACTACACCTCGGCGATGGTTGCGGCCGCGCCTGAAGGGCAGGAAGTCGCGTCATGGCTCGTCTGCGATCACCGCTTTTTGCGCCGGTATGGCCTGGGTTACGCGCGGCCTTTCCCTGTCCCGGTCGGATCCTTTGTCCGCAATGGTTATCTGCAGCGCGGCTCGACCCTTGAAGAACTCGCCACGCGTTGCGGTATCGCGCCCGACGCTTTGGCCGCGACCGTCAAGAGTTACAACGAGCACGCACGTCGCGGTGAAGATCCGCAGTTCGGCCGCGGCTCGACACCCTACAACAGAAAAGGCGGCGACCCGCTGCATACCGGGCCGAACCCCTGTGTGGCGCCCATCGAGCAGGGGCCGTTCTATGCAGTGAAGGTGCTCCCGGGCAGCTTCGGAACCTTCGCCGGCCTGAAGACAAACGGCTCGGCGCAAGCGCTCGATCAGGACGGCAGGCCGATTCCCGGCCTCTACGCGGTGGGAACCGACATGGCCAGCGTGATGGGCGGCTTCTATCCGTCAGGCGGCATCAATCTCGGTCCGGCGCTGACCTTCGGCTACGTCGCCGGCCGTCATGCCGCGCTGGCTTCATCCATGCTCCACGCCGAGCAGCCGTGCGTCCAGCCGCCGCGCTAGCGCCACGCCGCCTTCGCGCATCACGGCATCGTGGTTCCATTGGAAAACCGGTCGCAGCAACGGCGCCAATGCATTCATCCATGCGCGGTTCGTACGCACACACCAGTCATAGCGGACCACAGTAAGCTGGTGTCCGTCGGTCGAAAAGCTCCATCGGCCAGCGCCTTCGACGTCGCCACTGGCTTCCCCCTCCAACGCGACCAATGGTTCGACGCGCGTCACCCGCATATCGAACACGAGGCGATAGGGCAACCGGCCTTTCCACGTGTAGCGTTGCACGACGCCTACGCCCTGACTGGAACCCGCCTCGAGCTGGTCCACGCGCTCGACGTTATGCCACCACTCGGGCCAGCGCGCCGAATCATGGATTGCCGCCCAGACTTCATGCACTGGCGCATCGATGCGCCAAATGGTGGAAAAGCGGTATTCGACCGTTCGCAAGCTGCCTCCATTCGTCGCCTTCTCACACGCTGCGGAGCAACGACCGGCATAGGTTGATAACCGGGCGTCCGTCGCGATTCTCGACGAGAGTATGGCCGCCGTGCCGAGCTAACGCCAGTACCTGGAAAGACGCTTGACGCCGAACCTCATGGGCTGAGGCGTTAGAGCACCATGCCGCCCGAGACCTCGATGCGCTGCCCGTTGATCCAGCGGTTGTCGTCCGAGAGCAGCGCGGCGATCATCGGGCCAATGTCGTCGGGTTCGCCGACCCGGCCGAGCGCGGTCATATCCGCCACGCGTTTGTTCACGTCGGGATTGTCGCGCACCATGCCACCACTGAAGTCGGTCGCGATTGCGCCCGGCGCGACGGTGTTGACCGCGATCCCGCGTGCGCCGAGTTCTTTCGCCATGTAGCGTGTCAGCACTTCGATGGCTCCCTTCATTGACGCATAGGCGGACGACCCGGGGAGCGTTATGCGGGCCAGCCCCGAAGAGATATTCACGATCCGCCCACCGTCGTTGATGAACGGCAGAAGTTTTTGCGTGAGGAAGAACACGCCTTTGAAATGAATCCGGTAGACGGTGTCCAGTTCGTCTTCGGTTGTCTGGTCGAATGAATTGTGCAACGAGGTTCCCGCATTGTTGACGAGGTAGTCAAAACGGGTGGCGCCCAGGCTGGCCAGCGCGTGCTGAACTTCCTGCACGAACGGATCGAACGCAGCGACCTCGCCAGTGTCGAGTCGCAGCGCAACGGCCCGACGTCCCGTCTCTTCGACCGCGGCAATCACCTGCTCAGCCTCTGCACGATTCGAGTGCCAGGTAAAGATCGTATCGACGCCGCGCTTCGCAAGACTCAGTACGGTGTTGCGGCCAAGGCCGCGGCTGCCCCCGGTAACGATCGCGATTCGCGGATTTGAAGTAGGGGTGATGTCGGTTGGCATTGCGTGCTCCTTTGGTTTGGCGTGGAGACAAAGATAGCTGTAACGTCATCTCGTTTGAATGCCGGAACTCACCTGTTTCTTGCCTAATCCTGCTCCGGCGGCTATAACACCCAGGACCACCCCTACCGTGAGACCTGGATATGTCCGATGCGCTGATTCGCGCCGTCACCCGCTACACGGAGGCGCAGACCGGCGCAAGCCCGTTTGTCACCGCGGTTGAAGGGCTGACGATCCTCCGTTCGAATCAGGAGACGCGGCCCAATCACCTGATTCACAGGCCGGCGCTTTGTATCGTCGTACAGGGCGCGAAATCGACGACGTTCGGCAACCGGCAGTTCGACTACCGGGCGGGACAGGCGCTCGTTGTCAGCGTCGAGACGCCGGCGTTCGGCCGGGTGGTCGAGGCCAGTCCCGGGAAACCGTTTCTTGGCGTCATCATCGAGCTGGATCTGGCGATCATGCGCGAAGTGGTGGAAGCATCGAATACGCTGCCTGATTCAGGCGGCGGCGTCCGCTCGGGGATCTTCGTTGCGAATTTCGATGGACCGCTGGCCGACTGCGCGCTGCGCATGCTTCGCCTGCTCGATACGCCCCACGCCATCCCGATGATCCAGCCCCTGCTGATGCGGGAGATCAGTTACTGGCTGCTGAGCGGCCCGCGCGGCGGTGAGATCGCGCGGCTGACGCTGTCCAACAGTCATTCACAACGGGTGATGAGCGCAATTCATGCGTTGCGTGAACGCTTCGCAGAACCGGTACGCATCGAGGATCTGGCGCGCACTGCCCGATTGAGTCCTTCGGCATTCCATCGTGAGTTCAAGGCGCTCACGTCGATGACGCCGCTGCAGTACCAGAAACAGCTTCGCCTGCTGGAAGCGCGCCGCTTGATGACGGCTGATGCGACCAACGCGGAAACCGCCGCATTTCAGGTCGGCTATGAAAGCGCTTCGCAGTTCAGCCGGGAATACTCGCGCATGTTCGGCGCGCCGCCGCGACGCGAGGTGATTGCATTGAAATGGACTGCTTCGTAAGCAGCAGGACACCATCGCTCCGGGTTGTCTCTCACTGAAGCCACTTCCTCACGTCTTTCTCCCACTCCGGATCGCCGCAACCTTTCGGGTTCTCCGGGCCAAGCACGGTAATGTAGCCCTTGCTTTTCATGCACGACTCGTACGCACGAACTTTCGAGCATTGATCCGGGCCCGCGTTCTTCGAGACCACTTTGCATTGTGCGACCGTCCTGTCCATCGGACCGAAGTCCATATCGCTCGCCTGATTGAGCATCGGCGCATCGGCACCCGACGCGGAAAACTCGACGGGTCCGGTCTGCGCGCAAGCGCTCAACAATAAACCGGCGAATGCGGTAGCGAAGAAAAGATGAACACGCGGTCCCATGGATCGGCTCCTGCCTGAAAGAGGTTGACGAATCATACCCCCAGGCGGATGCATCGCGGTCCGTGAAAGCGGCTTCGTGAAATGAGCCGGACACGGGATGTCGTTCTCAGTTGCCGACCACAGCCGCCTCGGCGATATGCTGCACGATCGTCGCGTTGACCGTCTCCGCGTGCGTAAGCGGCCCCATGTGCCCCGCGCCCTCGACGATTGCAAGACGTGCTGCGGGCAGCAGCATCGGCAACCGCTCAGCAATCGCGCGCGTCGGCACGGGCGCGTGCTGGCCGCGCATGATCAGCGCCGGCACATGCAGGCTTGCGTACGTGCTTGCGGGCGTGCGTTCGTCAAGCAATGCACGGAAGTCGAGCGGCGCCTTCGGCGCCCAGCGCGTGAGCGCGGCCTGCACCGAGGGCCGCAGCGCTTCCCATGCACCGCGGCCGCCCCAGTAATCAACGAACGAAGCGGCCGCGCCCCGATAGTCGCCGCTGCTCACGCCGTCGGCAGTGCGCTTTGAAAGCGCGACGATTTCCGCGAGCGCGTGCGCTCCGTGCGCGCCCATCACCTTTAGCAGATGAAATGCCGAGGGCTCGTAAAGCGTCAGGCTCGCGATACGCTCCGGCCGCTCGACGGCCGCGCGCAACGCCACGCCACCGCCATACGAGTGGCCGACGAGATGCACCTTGCCACACGCGGCGTCGATGATACCGATGGTCCTCGCAGCCTCGTCGGCGAGCGTGAACGCGCGCTCGCCGCTCCACGGTCCCGTGCTATCGCAGCCGTAGTGCTCGGGCGCGACGAGCGCATGGCGCGAGCCGAGCGCCTCGCCGAGCTTGCGCCATTGGCTCGCTCCCGAGCCGGAGCAATGCAGTGCGATCACCGTCGTGACGGGTGAGAAGGCTTGCGATGCGATGGTGCTATTCATGTCGTCCTTGAAACTCAGCAGTGTGGCGTGCGGATGCCGGACCGGGGATGTCTCTACTATCGGTGCGACGCGGGCGGCTGGCTATGATCAGGACGCCAGCGCACATGATCTGGCGTCCTGATTTAGCGGTGGAGCGCGCGTTGGTGTGGCGCCTCAGCCATTAAGGTCGATCGACTGCATGCGGCGTTCGAGCTCGCCCATGTCGACGGCGGACGCGAGGTACGCGTCCCGACGGCTGTGTTCGGCGCGGTCGAGTGCCTTTCTCAATAGCAGGAAAAGATAGATGAACATGATGTCCTCCGGTCGGTGACCTGGTCGATTGCATATCGGCACGAACGCGGGCACGAACGCGGCTCGATACGTGGGTTCCAGGCGTGCATCCGCTGCGGGGCATCCGGGTTCGGCGGACGGGCGGGTCGTGCTACGGCTGGACGCTTTGTATCGCAGAGTCCGTGCCACATTGCAGCAAGTCCCGTCTGGCAGGCATTTCAGCGGTCTTGAGGGAGCCAGAGCGGGAGAAATGTCGTAGCGTGGCGAACACGTTTTCGAACCAGAGTCGGGCCGGGACAAACACAACAGGATGCCGAAGCATGACGACCGGCAGGCTCCTTCTGAAACCGCTTAAAGCCAATACCAACGGTCTAAAAACTTAATACCAACGTGTCGTCGACGGGCCAGGTAGCGTTGTGTAGTCTTCATCCAGAGCGTGAGTCGATACTTGGCAAGGCCTCTCGCTGAGCGGAGCTGTGTCGGCCTGGCAGCCCTGCCGTGACACGACCTTTCGTTCAACAGAGGTTGTCGATCTGTAGACCCTATTGGTTGTTGTTCTCTGGGAGAGCCCACCGTGAAATCAATACGACTGATGGCAATGCTGGCGGCTTTCGGGTTACTCGCCGGCGGCGTTTCCAATGCCGTAGGTCAACAGGCGGCCGCTGCCACGGGTCAGGCGGCGCAAGCGGAAACCGGTGCGAATCAGGAGTTCAGGATTACCCGTGTCAGCCCGGAATACTGGCGCGTCACCATTGACCATCCTCCGTTCAATATCTTCGGCCCGGAATCCATCCCGATGCTCAATAGCGTCGTCACCCAGATAGAGAGCGATCCCCAGTTGAAGGTAGTCGTATTCGACAGCGCAGTGCCCGGATTTTTTCTGACTCACTTCGACTTCACCGCTCCCCTCGAAGCTACGACGAGCTTGCCCCCCGGCCCTACCGGCCTGCCGCCGCTGCCCGATATTTTTGTCCGCCTGAGCCGGTCTCCGGTGGTGACGATTGTCAAGATACGCGGCCGGGCCACTGGCGTCGGCAGTGAACTCTCTCTCGCGTGCGACATGCGTTTTGCCAGCCGCGAAAAAGCGGTGTTGTCGCAGTTCGAAATCGGCGCCGGCTTCACGCCGGGTGGCGGCCCGATGGCACGACTCCCGCGCCTGATGGGCCGGGGCCGCGCGCTGGAAATTCTGCTGAGCGGCAATGACATAAACGGTGACATCGCCGAGCGCTACGGCTATGTCAATCGCGCTCTGCCGGATGCTCAACTGGACAAGTTTGTGGACACGCTGGCGCGCCGCATCGCCTCCTTCGACAAACAGACCCTTGGCGATATCAAGCACCTGGTCAATGCCTCAACCCTGCCTTCTGACCAGGAACTCGGCGCGGAATGGGCCTCGTTCATCACCTCGGTTCAGCGTCCGGCGGCACAGCGCGATATCGGGAAACTGATGGAACTCGGGCTGCAGAAAAACCCCGACGTGGAAACGAATCTGGCCAGATACACGGGCATGGTCAATCAGCCGGATAAGAAATAGTGGCGGCCACACCCAGGCTTCGAGCACTCACCCGGCGAAGCGAGTGAGCACTCTGTGCGAAACCACGCCGCCAATCCGGTCGTCAAATATTCAGGCGCGACACCTTGGTCCCCGAGAGAGAGACGTCGCCCATGAGACCGGCATTGGTCAGGATAATCACTTCGACTGGCGCGGTTGCCGTGGTCGTATCGATTGCGCCGTTCGCTCCCATTTTCACAAGCGCGACCGAGCCTTCTCCACCGACTGACCAGCCCTTTGAGTTGCGAAAGCTGCTTAACGCATCATGTGTCATGAACAGGAAGATGATGGCCTTCGATTGCGCACCTGCCTGAAAACCGAACGATCCCGATACCGTACTGTAGTAACCCACTGACTTCCCGCCGACGCGCAACGCCCCCTCGCCGTATTGGCCGCCCACGACGAAACCGGCCTGAAGCACGGACGGAAACACGAGCACGCCGTTCGCTTTCGCGACAAGCTCCCGCGAACCCTTCACGGTCGAATAGAGTCGCGACATCGTCCCCTGGACCTTGGCGTCAATCGATCGTCGCTTCGCCGAGTTGGTCTCACTCGTTGCAGCGTGACTCGCCGTGGCAGTCAAAACCGGGAACGGCAGACTGATGACAGCGAGCGCGGCGACTCCTGTCCGTATCAAAGTTCGTCTTTGCATCGTGACCTCCTCAGGTATTGCGGCGGTTGCCCCTACTGATCGTCCCATTCACCGGCTCGGCTCTCAACTGCCTCGTCGATATGCAGCCATTCTGTCCTTTCATCTTACAAGGTACCGATAGCGAACGGCTTTTGCGCGGTTCCAACCCGGACACTCCCGCCGGTCAACCCGTTCTGGCCCAGCCAGGCCGTCAACCACGGCTACATATTCGGATAATTAGGCCCACCGCCGCCTTCAGGCGTGACCCAAACAATATTCTGGGTAGGATCCTTAATATCGCATGTTTTGCAGTGCACGCAGTTCTGCGCATTGATCACAAGGCTGTCGTCGTCGTTCTCGTCTTTCACGAACTCGTACACGCCTGCTGGACAGAAACGGGCTTCCGGTCCGGCGTAGGTTTGCAGATTGACTTTGATGGGGACGCCTGGGTCTTTCAGCGTCAGGTGGGCCGGCTGATTCTCTTCGTGATTGGTGTTCGAAATAAACACCGACGACAACCGGTCAAACGTCAGCTTCCCATCCGGCTTCGGATAAACAATCGGCTTGCACTGCGAAGCCGGTTTCAGCATCTCGTGATCCGAATGCTGGTGATGCAGCGTCCACGGCACATTGCCACCCAACAGCTTCTGTTCGACACCCACCATCAACGTGCCGAGGTACAGGCCCTTGCTCATCCACTGCTTGAAGTTGCGTGCGCGGTACAGTTCGGTATGCAGCCACGACGTCTTGAAGCTCTCCGGATAGGCAGTGAGTTCGTCACCGGCGCGTCCTGCCTGTACGGCGTCGAACGCCGCGTCGGCCGCCAGCATGCCGGTCTTGATCGCCGCATGCGAACCCTTGATCCGCGATGCGTTCAGGAAGCCCGCATCGTCGCCGACCAGCGCGCCGCCCGGGAACACCAGTTTCGGCAGCGACATCAGGCCGCCTGCAGTAATCGCCCGTGCGCCATACGACATGCGTTTGCCGCCTTCGAGCACCGCGCGGATCGCCGGATGCGTCTTGTAGCGCTGGAATTCCTCGAACGGTGACAGATACGGATTTGAATAACCGAGGCCGACCACGAAGCCCACCACCACCTGGTTGTTGTCCATGTGATAGAGGAACGAACCGCCGTACGTATCGCTCTCCAACGGCCAGCCGGCGGTGTGCATCACCAGTCCGGGCTTGTGCTTCGACGGATCGATTTCCCACAGTTCCTTGATGCCGATCCCGTAGACCTGCGGATCGGCGCCTTCGCGCAGCTTGAACTTGTCGTTCAGCTGACGGCCCAGATGTCCGCGCGCGCCTTCGCAGAACAGCGTGTATTTGGCGTGCAGTTCCATGCCGAGCTGGAAATTCTCGGTCGGCTCGCCGTCCTTGCCGATGCCGAGATTGCCGGTGGCCACACCTTTGACCGAGCCGTCATCGTTGTAGAGAATCTCCGCCGCCGGAAAGCCCGGGAAAATCTCGACACCCAGCGCTTCAGCCTGCTGACCCAGCCAGCGCGTGACATTCGCGAGGCTGATCACATAGTTGCCGTGGTTCTTGAAGTTGTCCGGCAGCGCCCAGACCGGCACGCTCTTCGAGCCGGTTTCGGTCAGGAACAGGAATTTGTCTTCGGTCACGTCCACGGTCAGCGGCGCGCCTTTTTCCTTCCAGTCGGGGATCAGTTCATTCAAAGCACGCGGATCCATCACCGCGCCCGACAGGATATGAGCCCCGATCTCCGAGCCTTTTTCCAGTACGCACACGCCAATGTCAGCGCCTTTTTCAGCGGCCAGCTGCTTCAGGCGGATCGCCGCGGACAGGCCAGCCGGGCCGCCGCCGACGATCACCACGTCGTATTCCATCGACTCGCGAGCGACAACGGTCTCGTCGTCAAGAATGGTCGGGATTGACACTGCGTCGGTCTCCATTATTTATGAATAGATGAAAAGCAGAATGCTGCGATCGAGCAGTCTGTTTTGAATGCGTCGAGTAGTGGAGGCCGCCCCCGACCTGCCCGTCGTCAGGCTGGCGACGCGATCGGGCCTGGCGCCCCGGGCAACACCGGCATGCGTGCCGCGTTCATCGTCGGCCGCTTTGTTTCTGGAGGGAACACTGACCAGGAACCGTCCTCGTGGCGGAAGAAAAAGATCGACAGGTCACCGGACGCACTGCTGGACGCCACGCATACATAACGCCACCGGCTGCCCCGGGAGTGACTGAACAGCGTCACGCGCGCCCGCATCGCCGAATCCGGTCCAAACCACCTTTCCACGAGGCGGCGCAACGATGTTTTCCGGGTATTCACTGCCTCTCCTCTCCTCTCGTCCCAGGCGGGCACGGACACGAGCCGCGACAAGCAACACCGACGGCTTCATCCGCAAATTGGCGATCACATCAATTGAACTGCGATGCCAGTCGACACTTTCCGGCACCACAGTAATGCAATGTTCCGGCGACGCCACCACCCCGGTCGGGTAGAGCGCCCGTCCCCGACCAGGCCGGCACGAACAACCGGCCACCGGCGGCCCCAACGGACAAGGTTTTCCCTGGCCTACCTGTTCCGGGTGGTTACCCCCCCTCCGGAACGCCTTACCGTGACGCTACAAAGTCGGCCTACCGGGATGGACAGCGAAGTCCGCCAGGAAAAGGACGACAGGAGACAACCTATGAACGCTACCCCTGATTTCCGGGCAAAGTCCGCATGGACGATGACCCTCCTGCTGACGGGGCTCGCCCTCATCAATTTCCTGGACAAGATCGTCCTCGGTCTCGTGGCCGTACCGTTGACGGCTGAACTGCATCTGTCGCCAGAAAAATTCGGACTTGTCGCGGGCAGCTTCTTCTGGCTCTTTTCCATCTCGACTGTCCTCGTGGGGTTTCTTTCCAACCGCTTTCAGACGCGCTGGCTCCTGCTGGCGATGGGCCTGAGCTGGGCAGTCCTCCAGTTGCCGCAAGCGATGGCGACGAGCGCGGCAGGACTGCTCATCTGCCGCGTGATTCTTGGCGCCGCCGAGGGCCCCGCGTTTCCGGTCTCCGTGCATGCGTTGTACAAGTGGTTCCCCGACCGGAAACGCAATCTGCCTGTCGCCATCATCAACCAGGGGGCGGCCTTCGGCATGCTGCTGGCTGGGCTGCTGATTCCGCTCGTCACGAGACAGTGGGGATGGCGCATGAACTTTCTGCTGCTCGGCGCGATCGGCGCAACGTGGAGCGTGCTGTGGACGTGCTTTGGGCGCGAGGGAGGACTTGGCAGGCAGCAAGCCGTGCCGGTGATGCGAACCCCGGCGCACCGGCTGCCCTATCGGCGAATCCTCACCGACCGCTCGGTCCTCTCGGTGTTCGCACTGGGATTCACGGCTTACTGGACGCTGGGCCTGAGTTTGACCTGGATCCCCACCTACCTCGAAAAGGGGCTCGGATTCAGCGGCGTCGAAGCCGGCCGTTGCTTCGCCGTCGTGGTCGCGACTGCGACACCGGTCAACGTGGGCCTGAGCTGGTTGTCCCAGCGCATGCTCGGACGCGGCGTGTCCACACGCAAGGCGCGGGTTCATCTGATCTGTCTGTCGGCGGGCGCCGGGGCGCTGCTGTATGTCGCCCTCATGCTGCTGCAGTTGCTGCCGTTGCAGAAAGTGGCGCTACTCGCGATCGCAGGCGCGCTGCCCACTCTGAGCTTCACGCTCGCTCCCGCGCTGCTCGCTGAAATGGTCCCGGACAGCCAGCGCGGATCGCTCGTCGCAATCCACACGGCACTCGCCAGTCTTGGCGCCGCATTCGCGCCGGCCGTGATGGGACGGATCGTCCAGGTCTACGGCGGCGGCAACGGCCATGCATACGAACTCGGCTTCACCGTCAGCGCCGTACTGCTGATCACGGCCTCCCTCGCCGCCTTGCGCTGGCTTCATCCAGAGCGCTCGCACAAAACACTCAATCACTTTGCCACGCAAGCCGCGGCTTGATGCGTGCCTGACCAATCCAGTGGCGGTAATGACAACGGCCGCTGTCCATGCGCAAAACCTTTCCAATGAACAGAGGAACCATGATCGGACCTGGTAACAACGCTCACAGCACGATGATCGCAGCAGAGTACGACTATATCGTCGTGGGCGCAGGCTCTGCAGGCTGCGCGGTGGCCGCCAGACTGGCGGAGGACCCGGCGGTGACGGTCGCTCTGCTCGAGGCCGGCCCGCATGACCATCACATGAGCGTGTGGGTGCCGATAGGTCTTGCATCGACCGTGCAGAAGGCCGGTCCGCGCAACTATGCGTACTACACGGAACGCCAGGCCTGCCTTGACGGACGCCCCTCCTATCAGCCTCGCGGCCGCGGACTGGGAGGCAGTTCGTCGATCAATGGCATGGTCTACATTCGTGGACATCGCAACGACTACGACGAATGGGCGAGCCTCGGTTGCACGGGCTGGGGCTACGACGACGTGTTGCCCTATTTCCGCCGCAGCGAATGCAATCAGCGCCACGCCGGACGTACTGACGATCCGTGGCATGGTGGTGACGGCCCCTTGCATGTCAGCGACCTGCGTACGCCCAACCCGTTCTCCCATCGTTTCGTGAAAGCCGCCCTGCAAGCCGGATTGCCGTTGAACACGGACTTCAATGGCGCAGAGCAGGAAGGCGCCGGCCTTTATCAGGTCACGCAATTCAACGGCGAACGCTGGAATGCCGCGCGTGCCTACCTGCACGGCGGCAATGCGAAAGATCCGGACCTGAACGGCGGTCGCCCGAATCTGGATGTACTCACGGATACGCAGGTATTGCGTCTTGTCATCGAGGACAAACGTGCGCGCGGCGTCAGCGTCGTGCGCGCAGGCGTCGTGCAGACGTTGCGGGCCGGACGCGAAGTCGTACTCAGTTGCGGCGCCTTCAATTCGCCGCAGCTGCTGATGGCATCGGGCATTGGTCCGGCCGAGCATTTGCGCAGCCACGGTATCAAGGTCGTACAGGACTTGCGCGGGGTCGGCGAGAATCTGCAGGACCACCTCGACATCATCGTCAACAAACAGGTCAAGTCTAACGACCTCTATGGCTATTCGGCGGGCGGCTTTCTGCGGCTAGTGTCCGGCATGTTGCGTTACCAGCGCAATCGCAGTGGCATGGTCAGTTCCAACTTCGCGGAGGCGGGTGCCTTTGTGAAGAGCCGCCCCGACCTGGCCGTCCCGGACGTGCAGCTCGCCTTCGTTCTCGCGCTACTCGGCAATCGCAACGTCGCGAAACGCAGCAAACTCGGGCATGGCTACTCCTGTCACGCGTACATCCTGCGTCCCGAGAGCCGCGGTCACGTGCGTCTGCGTAGCGCGGACATGCGCGACGCGCCGTTAATCGACCCGCGCTTTTTGTCGGCGGAGGCCGACATGGACGCGCTGGTTGCCGGCGTAAGGATCGTCCGCCATATCTTTGCGCAGCCGGCGCTGGCCGAAGCAGGCGGAAAGGAATTGCTGACGGACGACTTCGGACCGGACGATTCCAACGAAGCGGCGATCCGCGCGTTCGTGCGCAGCCAGGCCGACAGCGTGTTTCACCCGGTCGGCACATGCAAGATGGGGATCGACGCAATGGCCGTGGTCGACCCGAGTCTGCGCGTGCGGGGCATTGAAGGTCTGCGCGTGGCCGACGCGTCGATCATGCCGACGCTGATCGGCGGCAACACCAACGCGCCAGCCATCATGATCGGAGAAAAAGCCGCTGACCTGATCCGCGCCGACAACCGATAGATTGCCGCTCTGCACGCTGAACCGGCCTGTGCATGGCGACCCACGAAAGAAGAATCTGGCATACGCGAATCGCGTCCGCCTGTGAAACCGCCCCCCCCCCGCCGCGAGCCCCACGTGCCGCGGCACATGCGGGCCCAGACAAATGGAGACATGACATGCAAGCAACAGAGATCGCGTTCGATTCGCCGGTGGCGCGGCCGGATTCCGACGCCTGGCCATTCACCATCGAGCGCTATACGCCGACGATCGGCGCGGAGATTCGCGGTGTCGATCTGCGCGAGCCGCTCGATGACGAGACTTACGCCGCGCTGCGCCGCGCGCTATTGAAGTTCAAGGTTCTGTTCTTCCGCGATCAGGACATCACCCCGGCCCAGCACGTTGCTGTGGCAAAGCGGTTCGGCGAACTCGAAATTCACCCCGCGTTCCCCCATCATCCCGAGCACCCGGAACTGGTCATACTCGGCCGCAACGATACAAAACGCGGTCGCGAGAATCTTTACCACTCCGACGTATCGTGGCGCGAGATCCCGTCGATGGGCTCCATGTTGCGATGCGTGCAATGCCCGGAGGTCGGCGGCGACACCATCTGGATCAACATGGTGGCGGCCTACGACAATCTACCCGACGACGTGAAAGCACGAATCGCTGGCCTCAATGCCGTCCACGACTTCCTGCCGCTATTCGGCATTGCGGTTCCCGAAGACCAGCACGCAACGATGCGCGCGAAGTTTCCGCCGGTCGAACATCCGGTTGTGCGAGCCCACCCCGAAACCGGCGAGAAGATCCTCTACGTCAACGAAGCGTTCACCACTCACCTGCCGAATTACGGCCGCCTGACCGCTCAGGAATATCGCGTCGGCTTCGACTACAAACTCGCCGAAATGGATCTGCTGCAGTACCTGTTCCGTCAGGCGCAGGCGCCGGAATATCAGGTCCGCCTCAAGTGGCGTCCGAACACGATCGCCTTCTGGGACAACCGCTCGTGCCAGCACTATGCGGTGCAGGACTACTTCCCGGCCCCGCGTCACATGATGCGTGCGACGGTGATCGGCGATCGTCCGGTTGCGGCCTGAGTCCGGCACGCCCCGAAGAACCCGAGGAAACGAAATGAAAACCCTGAACACCTTTTACATCGATGGCCAATGGGTCGAGCCGTCTGCCGGCAGCACGCAGATGGACATCGTCAATCCGGCCACCGAGACGCTGACCGGACGACTGACGATGGGAACCGCGCAAGACGCGGATCGTGCCGTCGCCGCGGCGCGGGCCGCGTTCCCGGTCTGGTCGGAATCGAGCCGCGCCGAGCGCATCGCGCTGCTCGAACGGATTATCGAGCGCTACCGCGCACGGCTCGACGATATCGCTGAAGCGGTCCGCATCGAGATCGGCGCGCCCATCACGCTGTGCAAGCATCTGCAGGCCGCGATCGGGCTCTCGCAGCTTCAGGCCGCAGTCGAGACGCTGCGCCATTTCGAGTTCGAGACACAACACGAGAAGAGCTACGTGCGCCGCGAAGCAGTCGGCGTCGCGGCATTGATCACGCCATGGAACTGGCCGTTGAACCAGATCGCCGCCAAGGTCGCGCCGGCCCTGGCAGCGGGTTGCACCATCGTGCTGAAGCCGTCGGAAATCGCGCCGCTGGACGCTGTGATCTTCGCGGAAATCATGCACGAAGCGGGCACGCCGCCCGGCGTCTTCAACATGATCTTCGGTGAGGGACGTATCGTCGGCACGCGGTTGTCGTCGCATCCTGACGTGGATATGGTGTCGATCACCGGCTCCACGCGTGCCGGCGTCGAAGTGGCCGTGAGCGCCGCGCCCACGGTCAAGCGAGTGGCACAGGAACTCGGTGGCAAGTCGCCACTGCTGATTCTCGACGACGCCGACTTGCAGGCCGCGGTGACGAGCGGTGTGGCGCAGTGCATGGTCAACTCCGGACAAACCTGCGTTGCACCGACCCGCATGCTGGTGCCGCGCGAACGATACGACGACGCTATTGCGATTGCCGCGGCGGTCGCCAATGGGATCGTCGTCGGCGATCCGGCGGACCCGGCCACCAGGATGGGCCCGATCTCCAACCGCGCGCAATACGACAAGGTGCAGCACATGATCCGCGCCGGTATCGAGGAAGGCGCACGGGTGATTGCCGGCGGTCCCGGCAGGCCTGACGGACTCGCGCAGGGCTTCTACGCGCGTCCTACTGTTTTCGCCGATGTCCGCAACGACATGAAGATCGCGCGCGAGGAAATTTTCGGCCCGGTGCTGGTGATGATTCCGTACGACGGCGAGGAACAGGCCATTGCAATGGCCAACGACACGCAATACGGTCTGGCCGGCTATATCGCCAGCAGCGATCCCGAACGCGCGCGTCGCGTCGCCGCGCGCCTGCGGGTGGGGTCGGTGCGAATCAACGGCGCGATGCTGGACATTACGGTTCCCTTCGGCGGCTATAAGACATCTGGTAACGGGCGCGAGTATGGCCGCGAAGGCCTCGCTGAATTTCTCGAGTGCAAATCGGTAACCGGGTGAGGTCTCGTACAAAGGGCCTGCTCACACACCGTGAGCAGGCCCTTTGGATTTGTTGCCAGAACGCTCGAAACGCGCTTTACAACGTGGACAACGTCAGCGCGTTTGTCACCGAGGTCACGCCCTCGACGCCTTCAGCAGCCCGAGTCGCCAGACCAACCTGCGACTGTTCGGGCACCGTTCCTTCCAGTGTCACCACGCCGCCATGCGCGCGCACCGTAATCGTGGCAGCCCTGAGTCCTTTCGTCTTGCTCAGCGCGCGAATCACGTTCTTCTGCAGCGCGCGGTCGGCGGCCTTGACCGCTTTCGCGTCCGATGCATACGACTGGCCGGACGCCTGAGCCGCAGCGCTGCTCTGCGCGTGCACGTCGAGCGATGCCAGAACAATCAGCACGCCGCCTACCAGCCTGGTTACCCTGTTTTGCTTCATGGATTTTTTTCCTGTTGTTATATCGGACCGCGTGAAAACAGATACGGCAGCGTTCACGAGCGACGCCGCGAGGCGGCGTCTTCCCGAGAACGCGTACCGTCGTCAGAAACGGTGCGTCATGCCCAGCACCGCAAGAATCTGCTTCGAACCGCTGGCGACGCCCGTGACGCCAGGCCAACTCATATTCGCGCTGCCGTTGTTCTTCAGATAGCCGGCCCGCATGTAAAGGCTCGTACGCTTTGACAGACTGTGGTCGACGCCGACTTCGATGCCCGGCGTGTTGTCGTGAACCCCGCGCACATCCCGTTCGATGCCGGCGATTTCGATCGTGTCCGCTGCCGTGGCCTGGATCGTCGCGCCCAGTTCCATGATGCTGTACGAGTGGACCAGCGAAGCAAGCGGCAGCTTGATCGCCGGCGTGATCGTGACCAGCGCGCCGGCGGGCGCATCTTTCGGCCGGTTATACGAATAGTTGAACTGGAAGTTCACGATGCCCAGCCGGTATGCCAGCGCGCCGGAAAAGTGCTCCGTTCCCATCAGGTCGAATGTCGTCAGCAGTGTCGGGGCAGTGGGCACCAGTGGCGCACTCTCCTGCGATCCGTGCTGATATTGGTAACCGACACCCGCGTAAAAACCATAGCCCGAATAATTCGCGGACAGGTCGAGCATCGCTCCCGATCGAACCGGCACGGGTTGCGTTACCGTGGAAGGCATCGCGTACATCGCGTAAAAGTGCGCACCTTTCAGGTCCGGCGACGTATAGACAATCGAATTGCTGGTTCGCCCGGACACGTACTGCGTGGCGAGCGTCGACCGGTCGGTTGCACCGGCGAGGTCGGCCGCTGCTAGTGGCGACATGACTTCGTTGCCGCGGAACGGGTCGGTGAAATAGACGGCCCAGAAGCTCGGCTGATACTGACGCCCGAAGGTCAGCGAGCCATAAGTATCGTGTTTCAATCCCACCCAGGTCTGCCGGTAGAACATCGCCGTACTGTCGGCAAAAAACGATCCGTTGTTAACGTTGAAGCCGTTTTCTACGTCGAATACCGCCTTCAGGCCATTGCCGAGATCTTCGGTTCCCTTCAGGCCGAACAGCGAACCGGTGGACCCGCCACTTCGTTCGGAAAACGAATGATTTCCGCCGTTATCCAGATACTGGATAAACGTGTCCGCTACCCCGTAAAGCGTCACGCTCGACTGCGCCGCCGCTCCCCCTGCGGCAAGAATCAACGTAGCCCCACAAATACTCCGACTCATGAAACGCATGCATGTCTCCCTTTTTGTGTTTGCCGCGTCCGACGGACACGGGTCAAGCAAACTCATGCAGATGTCCGCCGGGACGACGGTCGGCAACAACCTGACCCGTCTTTGCGAGGCCATATTGCAGGGACGTCCAGACAGATCACCTACCCAAACAGAGGGGGGACGGGAATACCCCGAGCGATGAAGCGGATGGCGACAGACAGCGACATCTCCCCCCCAACCTAGGGGGCGGCAGGCGTTCGCTGTTCAAATAGGCTCGGTGGTATCGATCACTCAGGGGCGGATGAATGATGACTTCCGCAAGCGAGATACTTATGTCTGCCATCCCAGCAAATCCTTCAGCACGGCAGCTCGTGCATACCCGCCGTGTCGAGTGCATGGGGTTCGCACGAAGCGACGGCCTGTTCGAGATCGAAGGCCGCATGCGCGATACGAAGGCCGACGATGCCGACCTGCTCTTCAAGACCGTGCCCGCCGGTTCGCCGATTCACGAAATGCGCATCATCGTCACGGTCGATTCGAAGCTCGTGATCCATCGCATCGAGGCTCATACCGACTCCGCACCGAGCCGCTTTTGCACGGAGATCAACGACGCTTATCGCAGCCTCGAGGGCTTGAGCATCGGCGCGGGCTTCATGAAGGA
The DNA here is from genome assembly GCF_046027215.1 of Paraburkholderia fungorum. Lineage (GTDB taxonomy): Bacteria > Pseudomonadota > Gammaproteobacteria > Burkholderiales > Burkholderiaceae > Paraburkholderia > Paraburkholderia fungorum_D. The sequence continues at coordinate 1,998,890 of NZ_JAQQEN010000002.1, forward strand.
GGTCAAGAACCGGCTGAGCGGTCCGAAAGGCTGTACGCATCTGAGCGAGCTGCTCGGTCCCATCGCCACGACAGCCATCCAGACGCTGATGGGTTGGCGCAAGACCGCGACCCTGCAGGCGGAATCCGATGAAGGCGGAAAAGCCGTTCAGGCGCATCCGATGATCGACACCTGTCACGCATGGCGCGCGGGCGGCGACGTCGTGCAGTTCGTGTCGCGGCGTCAACACGCGATGCAGCAAAGCGAAGCGCATAGTGCCGAGACAAGCCAGCCGCCACACAAGGGATAGTCCGGGAAGACATCATCCCTGCCGCAGGTGAAAACGCTACCAGTGCTGCGCTACAATGTGACGATTATCATTTCGTCCTTTGGCCCACGCCGACGAGGCGCGAAGCTGGAGCGCGCAAGGCGCAGGTCACGATGTCGCAGAATTTCCCTCCCGTGGACCCTCGCCGCTCACCAGGCGGCGCCGCGGAATCCCGAGCCGATCCCCGATTGATTCCGCCGCGCACCACCGCCCGCATTGTCGCGCGCGAACGCCTTCTGGCCCAGTTACTCGACGCACGGCGCAACCGTTGCGTCGTGCTTCAAGGTCCCGCCGGCTGCGGCAAGACTAGCCTCCTGATCGCGTGGCGAGAGGCATTGCTTTCGCTCGGCTTCGATATCGCCTGGCTGACGCTCGCACCTGAAGACAACGAACTCACGCACTTTCTCGACTACCTCGTCGCGAGCCTCGCCCACGTCGACCCGGCGATGTGCCATGAAGCGGCCCTGCTAGGCGGTCGCGGCGTGGACGACGAAACGGTCGAACGCACGATCATCGCGCTCGTGCGCGGTATCGCTGCCCATTCGAACGACGTCGTGCTGGTGCTGGACGATCTGCATCACGTGGCCAATCCGCGCAATCACGAAGCATTGCAATGGCTGCTCGACTACGCGCCGGCGAATCTCCATCTCGTGTTGGTCTCGCGTGGCACCGTTCCGCTCTCGCTCGGGCGGCCGCGCGACCAGGGCCTCGTGCTGGAACTCGACATGCGCGACCTGCGCTTCACGGCCGCCGAGTCCGCGGCATTCCTCAAGGCCCAGTTGGGCGAGATCGGCCAGCGCGAAGCACGTCACATGCACGAACTGACCGACGGCTGGGTGGCGGGGCTGCAACTCTTCGCGATGCGTCTGAAACGCAAGAAGCAAAGCCCAACTGACCTCACGCCAGCCGACCCGCTCGATCACGCCCAACTTCTGGACGCCCGCGGGTTCGCCGAGTACTTCGAACGCGAAGTGCTGTCACGCCTTGCCCCGCCCGAAGTGGAACTGCTGATCCGGATGGCGTGCTGCACGCGGGTATGCGCGCCGTTGTGCATCGCATTGATCGGCGACGAGCAATCCCCCGCCGAAGTGCGCGCGTTGTTGACGAGACTGGAAAGCGACAACCTGTTCCTCGCCCCTATCGAGAGTTCGGGGAGCGAGTCGTGGTATCGGCTGAATCCGCTCTTTCGCGAGACGCTGCTTGAGCGTTTTCGCGCACGCAGCGAGCAGCATCAACGCGACGTGCATCTGGCCGCATGGACCTGGTTCCGCGATCACGACCAGCCCGACGACGCCGTGCGGCATGCGTTGCTCGCGGGCGAGGCGGCAGCGGCAGCCGACCTTGTGCTGCGCGTCGCCCGAACGATGCAGATCAGGGGCGACCTGCGCAAGCTGGTCGGACTGATCCGCCTGCTGCCGCTTGCCGAAGTGCAGGCTCGCATCGGCCTGCGGCTATGGATGGTGCATCTGCAACTGTATGCGCGCGAATTCGAGGCCTGTGCTGCGGCTATCGCGCGCCTTCAGGCCGACATCCCCGAAAACGACGTGTATTCGCAATATCGCCTCATCCTGTTGCGGGCGGCCTTGGCCGTGCAGCGCGACGACACCGACGACGCGGTGTCGGTGTTGCCGTACATGCAGCAAATTCCCGCCCACGCCGACAGCCTCGCAGTGGGTGGCCGCAACAACCTGCTGTCGTGGATTCACATGCGTCGCGGCGAATACGAGGAGGCACGACGCGTTCAGGACGACGCGCCGCAACTGCTCGTAGACGGCGCGCCGCTCATGGGCACCTCGGCAGGCGCCTTGAATGGGCGCTGCATTGCGGGTTTCAGCTATGCCCTGGAGGGCAAGTTCATCCAGGTCGAGCGCATCAGCCGCGACGTTCTGTTCGACGCCGATCAACGCGGCAGCGCCGCCGCCGAAGCCGCATGTTTTGCAGCCGCACTGCTCGGCGAAGTGCTGTACGAATTCAACGAACTGGACGCGGCCCGCAAACTTCTGGAAGACCGTATCGACGTGCTCGAACGCGTGTCCATTCCAGACTCCGTATTGCGTGTGCTGACCGTGCTGTCCGCGGCCCACTGGGTAGCGGGACATCGCCTCGATGCTTTCGCCTATCTCGAGCGCCTCGAAGAATACGCGACGCAATACGGCTTGCATCGGCTCGTCGCCCATAGCCTGGCCGAGCAGATTCATCGCCATCTGTTGAGCGGCCAGTTCGATGCGGCGGAAGCCGGCCTCGCCCGGCTCGACATGATCGCCACGCGGGTGGTGTCCACCCCGGCGGCTACCCTCGCGGGAACCGTCGCGGAAATCCACGCGATGGCGGAACGCTCGCATATCAACTGGTGTATCGCCCATGAGGATTTCGAGGGCGCCGCAAGCCGTCTTCACGCGCTGATTCCATTCTGCGAGGCCCGCGGCTGGCAACGCCACGTCGCGCATTTCCAGATACAGGCCGCCGTGGTCGATGCGCGGCGCGGCCGGACCGACGCCGCGCGCGAAGCCGTGCTCGCCGCGTTGCGCCGGGGCCACCGGCTAGGTCTCGTGCGTAGCCTGCTCGACGCCGATTCCGGCGCGCTGGATCTCATCGCCGCCGTGGTCCGAGGCGAGGCGCACGATCCGGTTTTATCCTTCTATGTCAGCCGGCTACAGGCCGCGCAGAAGACGACCCTGGCGAGCGGCGCAGTACGGGCCGCCCAACCCGCCAACCGGAGCGCACAACCTGCCGGCGCTGAGATGCTCAGCGAGCGCGAAGCCCGGGTGGTCGGCCTGCTTGCGCAAGCGTTGCCCAACAAGAAAATTGCCCGCACGCTCGGCATCTCGCCGGAAACCGTCAAGTGGCACCTGAAGAACATCTACGGCAAACTTGGTGTGACCAGCCGCGACGAGGCGGTTGCACGCGTGCGCGACCTCGAATTGGGCTCGGCGCCCGCGACCGGTGGCGAGGGCGGCTGACGCGCCCGCGTCATAGCGCGCCCCTGCGCCCCCCCTTCTCCGTTCTGATCCCCTGCGCCACCCACCTTGGGTGGTTCGCTTCCGGCCACGAGCCACTATCCTATAACTCAAGGGGTCACGCGCAGCCGCTTACGGCGGACGCACCTCATAAAACAAACGCCGGCGCGCACCATGGCGCGCGCTGAAGCTCAGGAGACAGGCGCAATGACGCTCATGGCTAGTGAATACACGGCAGCCCCCTACCGTCCCGCACGCTTTCCGGAACGGCGCCCGCTCGTCGAACGCCGCCCCGACGGCACGCTGATGCTGAGTTCCGCCAGCCCGCCCCCCGACATCGCACAGAACGGCTTCGCCGCTTTCATCCCCGAATGGGCCGAGCGCCGCGGCGACAGCCCGGCATTCTGCGAGCGGGATGAAAACGGCGCGTGGCGCTCGATCAGCTGGCGCGAACTCTGGCGCCAACTGCAGACCGTCGCAGCCGGCTTGCTGGAAATGGGCCTCGGCCCACAGCGCCCACTCGTCCTGCTCTCGGGCAATTCAATTGAACAAGCTGTTGTGCTGCTGGCGGCCGAGTACGTCGGCATTCCTGCCGCGCCGGTGTCGCCGGCCTATTCGACGCTCAGCAAAAACTTCGCCCGTCTGAAAGGCGTGCTCGAGCTGGTGCCGCCTGCGGCCGTGTTCGTGCAGGATGCGACGCAGTTCGAACGCGCGCTCGCGATTCCCGAACTGGAGGCCATGCCCGTCATCGCCGTACGCAATGTCCAACCCGCACAGCGTGCATGGGCCGACGTGCTTACTGCCGACATGACGCCGGCAAGCGTCGCCGCGGTGGCTGCCGCACACGCGGCCATTCGCCATGACGACACCGCCCGCATCCTCTTCACCTCGGGTTCGACCGGAACGCCGAAGGGCGTACCGCTCACCTACAGCAATTTCAAGGCGGTCGCCGCCTACTACGCCGACAATCTGGGCTGGCTGCGGGAATCCCAGCCGGTGTTTCTCGACTGGCTGCCGTGGCACCACGGCCTCGGTGGCGTCCTGAACATCGGGCGCTCGATTCAATTCGGCGCGACTCACTATATCGACGACGGTCGCCCGCTGCCCGGCATGATCGAGCGCACGGTACGCAACCTGCGTGAAGTCTCGCCCACCATCTTCACCAGCGTCCCTTCCGCGTGGGCCGTGCTCGCTGGCGAACTCGAGCGCGATCCCGTGCTTGCCCGCAGCCTGTTCGCCAACGTGGAGTACTTCGGCTACGGCGGAGCAAGCCTGCCGACGGACGTGTGGCATCGCATCCAGCGCGTGGCGGTGGATACGATCGGCAAACGCATCGTCTTCTCGACGGGCCTCGCCTGCACCGAGACGAGCGGCATGGGCACCTACTGCGGCTGGCCGAGCCCCGATCTCGGCAACATCGGCGGACCCGTACCCGGCTCGGAAGTGAAGCTCCTGCCGCTCGAAGGCGGCGACGGCCGCTACGAAATCCGCATGCGTGGCGCCAATGTGTTTGCCGGCTATATCGGCAACCCGACACTCACCGCCGCCGCATTCGACGACGAGGGTTACTTCCGGCTGGGCGACGCCGTGCGCCTCGCGAATCCGGACGATCCGGGCCAAGGCCTGCTGTTCGCCGGCCGGGTCGTCGAGGACTTCAAGATGACGAACGGCACGTGGGTGCGAACCGGCGCGGTGCGGCTCAGCTTGCTCGACCTGTGCGCCCCGCTGATCTCCGATGCCGTGATCTGCGGCCATGATCGCGAATTTCTTGCCGCCCTCGCGTGGCCGAATGTGGCCGCCTGCCGGCGCCTCGCGCCCGAACTCGCCGAGCTCGATGCGGCTGCGCTGGTCGAGCATCCGCTCGTCGTTGCCGCGCTGCGCGAACGCCTTGCCCGGCACACTGGCAGCGGCGCGAGCCTGACCGTCGAGCGTCTGATGCTGATGGCCGAACCGCCTTCGATCGACGCCAACGAGATCGCTGAAAAAGGTTACGTCAACCAGGCGGTGACCCGCGCGCGCCGCGTCCATCTGATCGAGCAGCTTTACCACACCGAACCTGCCGCGCACATCGCCTTCGCGCGATAACGCCATTCACGGATGCACGCCGCATCCATTTTCAGGAACTTAGTTATGCAAATTACACGCACCGTTTTTCGTGACGATCATGAAATGCTACGCACCACGGTGCGTCGCTTCCTCGAGCGGGAGTGCACGCCCAAACAGGCCGAGTGGGACAAAGCCGGCCGTGTCGACCGCGAGACGTGGCTCAAGGCAGGCCGCGAAGGTTTGTTGTGCCTCACGCTGCCGACGGAATACGGCGGTGGCGGCGGCGACTTCGGTCACGCAGCGATCCTCAACGAGGAAGTGAATCGTGCCGGCTTGAGTGGTCTCGGCTTTGGCGTGCACTCGGACATCATCGCCCCGTACATTGCTCGCATCGGCAATGAAGAGCAAAAGCAGAAATGGCTGCCGAAGACTTGTACCGGCGAATCCATTCTCGCCATCGGCATGACCGAGCCCGGCACCGGCAGCGATCTGAAGGCGATACGAACCACGGCCCTGCGCGATGGTGACGAGTACGTCATCAACGGCAGCAAGACCTTCATCAGCAACGGCCTGAACGCCGACCTGATCGTCCTGGTCTGCAAGACCGATCCCAGCGCCGGCTCGAAAGGCGTCAGCCTGATCGTCGTCGAGGCGACCCGTGAGGGATTCCGCCGGGGCCGCAAGCTTGAAAAAGTCGGCATGCACTCGCAGGACACGGCCGAGCTGTTCTTCGACAACGTGCGCGTACCGGTGAGCAATCGTCTCGGGGAAGAGGGCAAGGGCTTCGCTTACCTGATGGGCGAACTGCCGCAGGAGCGGCTCTCGATTGCGATCGGCGCCGCCGCAAAACTCGAAGCCTGTCTCGAGCACACGATCAACTACGTCAAGGACCGCCGGGCTTTCAACCAGACCGTGTGGGACTTCCAGAACACGAAGTTCAAGCTGGCCGATATCAAGGCGCAGGCAACCGCCGTGCGTGTGCTGGTCGACCACTACCTCGCCGAGCACGTGCGCCGGCGTCTCACGCTGGAAGAAGCGGCGATCGCCAAGCTGTTCGCCACCGAATCGCTCGGCAAGGCGCTCGACGACATGGTGCAGTTGCACGGCGGCTACGGCTACATGCTGGAGTACCCCGTGGCCCGCGCGTTTGCCGATGCGCGCGTCAACCGTATCTATGGCGGCACGAGCGAGGTCATGCGCGACCTCATCTCCCGCAAGCTGTAATTCGAACATCCCATACCAAGGAGCAATGATATGACTCGTAACGTCTTCGTCGCCGGCGTCGGCATGATTCCGTTCAAAAAGCCCGGCACCAGCGATCCCTACGACGTGATGGGCGCGGGCGCCGTGCGCGAGGCGCTGGCTGACGCCGGCATCGATTACGCGGACGTGCAGCAGGCCTACGCCGGCTATGTGTATGGCGACTCGACCTGCGGTCAGAAAGCGCTTTACCACGTGGGCATGACCGGCATTCCCGTCATCAACGTCAACAACAACTGCGCGACGGGTTCGTCGGCGTTGTTCCTCGCGCGTCAGGCGGTGCAAAGCGGCGCGGTGGATTGCGCGCTCGCGGTGGGCTTCGAATTCATGCAGCCCGGCGCCCTGTCGTCGAAGTGGAGCGACCGTGAGCCGGCGCTCGAACGCGCGCTGAGCCTCGTCAATGAACTGGTGGATCGCACCGATCTGCCGAGCGCGATTCGCCAGTTCAGCGGCGCCGGCCGTGCTCACATGCAAAAGTACGGCACCAGGCTCGAAACGTTCGCGAAGATTCGTGCGAAGGCGAGCCAGCACGCCGCGCGCAATCCGCTGGCCGTGTTCCGCACCGTCGTGACGCCGGAAGAAGTGCTGGCCTCGCCGATGATCTGGGAAGGCGTGCTCACGCGCCTGATGGCCTGCCCGCCGACGTGTGGCGCGGCAGCGGCAATCGTGGTGTCGGAAGAGTTCGCGCGCAAACGCGGCTTGCGCACCAATGTACTGATCGCCGGCCAGTCCCTGACCACCGACCTGCCGAGCACATACGACACGCGCGACATGATCCGCGTGGTCGGCTTCGACATGACACGCTCGGGCGCGAAACTCGCGTATGAGCAAGCCGGCGTCGGCCCGGAAGACATCGACGTGATCGAACTGCACGACTGCTTCGCGCAGAACGAACTGCTGACCTACGAAGGCCTTGGTCTGTGCGATGAAGGCGGAGCGGAAAAACTCGTCAACGACGGCGACAACACCTATGGCGGCAAGTGGGTGGTCAATCCGTCGGGCGGCCTGCTCTCGAAGGGGCATCCGCTGGGCGCAACCGGCCTCGCGCAATGCTACGAACTGACGCATCAGCTGCGCGGCACGGCCGATCAACGCCAGGTCGAAGGCGCGAAGGTCGCGCTGGCGCACAACCTGGGTCTCGGTGGTGCGTGCGTGACGACCATCTACAAGGCAGCGTAATGCGCCGCTTTTGACGGAGTGTTCGACATGATCGATAAAAAGCACATTGGCAAGGTGATCCCGAGTTTTCGCACCGTGGCCGAAGCGGGCCGGTTGCGCTTTTTCGCCAAGGCGACCGGCGAAACCAACCCGGTCTACTTCGACGAATCGGCCGCGCGCGACGCGGGCCATCCTAATCTTCCGCTGCCGCCCACTTTCCTGTTCTCACTGGAACTGGAGCAGCCGGACAAAAGCTGGCGCGACGAGATCGGCATTCAGGTCGCGCGCATCCTGCACGGCGAACAGTCGTTCACCTATCACCGGATGGCCTACGCCGGCGACGTTCTGCTGTTCGAATGCCGGATCGCCGACATCTACGACAAGAAAGGTGGCGCACTCGATTTCGTGGTGCGCGAGACACGCGTGACCAACCAGAATGGCGAGCACGTGGCCGACATGCGCAGCGTGCTGGTACACCGCAACGGTTGAGGAGAGACACGAATGAGCACATTGTTCGACGACGTCAAGGTAGGCGACACGCTGCCGCCGCTGACGCTCGCGCCCATCGACCGCACGACGCTGGCGCTCTTTGCCGGCGCTTCGGGCGATCACAACGCAGTCCACATCGACCTCGACTTCGCGCGCCGCAGTGGCATGCCCGACGTATTCGCGCACGGCATGCTGTCGATGGCATACCTGGCGCGTTTGCTGAACTGCTGGGTGGACCAGCGCCAACTGCGGCAATTTGGCGTGCGCTTTGTCGGCATCACGCATCTTGGACACCGGATCACGTGCAGGGGCCGCGTAGTTGAAAAGTTCGAGGCCGATGGCGAGCGCCGCGTGAAAGTGGAAATCCAGACGGCCAATCAATATGGCGAGCCGCGCGTCCTTGGCGACGCCGTGATCGCCCTGTAATTCGCATCAATCAAGGAGACAAAAACATGGGAAAGCTTGACGGTAAGGTGGCGCTCGTCACCGGTTCGGGTCGCGGCATCGGCCGCGCGATCGCCGAGAAACTGGCGAGCGAAGGCGCGCGCCTCGTGATCAACGACCTCGACGCCGACCCGGCGCACGAAACGGTCGAAGTGCTGAAGAAAATGGGCGTGGAAGCCGTGGCGTGCCCGGGCAACGTGAGCGCGCCGGACTTCGCCGACCGCTTCGTCAACACGGCGATGAGCACGTTCAAAAGCATCGACATCATCGTCAACAATGCCGGCTACACGTGGGACGACGTCGTCCAGAAGATGACCGACGAGCAGTGGTACGCGATCATCGACTGCCACATGACGGCGCCGTTCCGTATCCTGCGCGCGGCTTACCCGCACATCAAGGCACTGCATGCCGCCGACAAGGAAGCCGGTCGCGACGTGTATCGCAAGATCGTCAACATCTCGTCGACGTCCGCGCTCAATGGTAATGCCGGGCAGATGAACTACTCGTCGGCCAAGGCCGGTGTGATCGGCATGACGCGTGCGCTCTCCCGCGAGTGGGGGCGCTTTAACGTCAACGTCAATTGCGTGGCGTTCGGTCTGATCCACACGCGCATGACCTCGGCTGATGCGAAGGCAGGGGCGACGGTCAAGATCGCAGGCCGGGATATCCGCGTCGGCCTGAATCCCGAATTGCTCAAGTCGCATGCCCAGCGCAATCCGCTCGGTCGCGGCGGCACGCCGGAAGAAGCGGCAGGCGGTGTCTACCTGTTCTGCTCGCCCGAGTCGAACTACATCACTGGCCAGACCATCGCGGTCGCGGGCAATCTGCAGTAATCCAAGGGGTCCGGCCGAACGCCGGACTTTTTTTGCCACCGGCATGCGTCGAAACATTCGACACATGCCGGTTTTTTTACCCGCTATCCGCTGGCCCCATCGACATGCAAAAGGGGCATCGCTGCGCGATGCAGCGATGCCCCTCACCCTCACCTGCCCCGCCGACGAATCTCAGATCGCGTTCACCAGCTCCGGCACCGCGGCAAACAGATCCGCTTCAAGGCCGTAATCCGCAATACTGAAGATCGGCGCCTCCGGGTCCTTGTTAATTGCGACGATCACCTTCGAGTCCTTCATCCCGGCCAGATGCTGAATCGCGCCCGAGATGCCACATGCCACATACAGTTGCGGCGCAACGATCTTGCCCGTCTGACCCACCTGCCAGTCGTTCGGCGCAAAGCCCGCATCGACGGCCGCCCGGCTCGCGCCGAGCGCGGCGCCGAGTTTGTCGGCGAGCGGTGTGAGGACCTCGTCGAATTTCTCGCTGCTGCCAAGCGCACGGCCGCCGCTTACGACGATCTGCGCGTCGCCGAGTTCTGGCCGATCGCTCTTTGCCACCACGCGCTCGACGAAGGTGGACAGACCGCTATCCGCTACCGCATCGACCGTTTCAATCTGTGCTGCGCCGCCTTCGGCCGCGACGGCATCGAATCCCGTCACACGCACGGTGAGCACCTTCACCGGGTCGCTGCTTTGCACTGTCACCAGCGCATTGCCCGCGTAGATCGGTCGCTCAAAGGTATCCGCGCCCAGTACCCGAACGATCTCGGAGACCTGCGCTACGTCGAGCAGTGCCGCAACGCGCGGCGCCACGTTCTTGCCCGCGCTGGTGGCGGGAAACAGGATGTGCCCGTAACTCGCTGCGAGCGCCACCACCTGCGCCGCGACATTTTCCGCCAGACCGTTGGCGAGATGCGGCGCGTCCGCATGCAGCACACGCGAGACGCCGTTGATCGCCGCGGCCGCTTTTGCCGCCACAGCGGCGTCGTTCCCTGCCACCAGCACGTGAACCTCAGCGCCGCATTGCAGCGCGGCCGCTACCGTGTTCAGCGTAGCTGTCCTGATCGAAACGTGGTCGTGCTCAGCCACCACCAGCACTTGATTTGATGCAGTCATATCGATTCCCTTAGATGACCTTGGCTTCATTCTTGAGTTTCGCAACCAGCGCCGCCACATCGGGCACCTTCACGCCGCCGCTGCGTTTGGGCGGTTCAACCGTTTTGAGCGTCGTCAGACGCGGGGCGACGTCGACACCCAGTTGCTCCGGCGTCACGGTGTCCAGCGGCTTCTTCTTCGCCTTCATAATGTTGGGCAGTGTTGCGTAGCGCGGCTCGTTCAGGCGCAGGTCGGTCGTCACAACCGCGGGCAGCGCAAGCTGGAGCGTCTCCAGGCCGCCGTCGATTTCGCGCGTGACGGTCGCGCCGCTTTCTGAGAACTCGACTTGGCTCGCGAAAGTCGCCTGCGACAGACCTGCGAGCGCCGCCAGCATCTGCCCTGTCTGGTTGCAGTCGTTATCGATGGCCTGCTTGCCGAGAATAATCAGCTGCGGCTGCTCCTTGTCGACCAGCGCCTTCAGCAGTTTGGCGACGGCAAGCGGCTGCAACTCGGCGTCGGTTTCGACCAGAATGCCGCGATCCGCGCCGATTGCCATCGCCGTGCGCAAGGTTTCCTGGCAGGCGCTCGCGCCGCACGAAACCGCGATCACTTCGCTTACGATGCCCTTTTCTCTCAGACGCACCGCCTCTTCGACGGCGATCTCATCGAACGGATTGATGCTCATCTTGACGTTGGCGAGATCGACGCCCGAGCCATCCGACTTCACGCGTACTTTGACGTTGAAGTCCACTACGCGTTTGACCGCGACTAATGCTTTCATTTGTTGTCTCCAGAAAGGCTTTCTCTTTTAACGACGCTTACGCTTCGGGCTGATAGCCAAGCCCGTGCTCGCGCAAGCGTGCAACAGCGGCTTCGTCGAAGCCCCAATCGCGCAACGCGGCAAGGCCGTGTTCGCCGCGCTGCGGCGCGCGCTTCGCAATCGTCGACGGCGTCGCGGAAAAACGCGGCGCGGGGGCCGGCTGGACCACACCGCCAACCTCGACAAAACTGCCGCGCGCACGATGCTGTGGATGCGCGGGCGCCTCGGAAAAGCTCAGCACCGGCGCGACGCATGCGTCGCTGCCTTCGAACACCGCGCACCACTCGTCGCGCGTGCGCGTGAGAAAGGCTGCGGTAAAGCGTTCGCGCAGCACAGGCCAGCCGCTGCGATCGTGTTGCGCCGGCAAGCCCGCATCAGTGAGACCGAGCTTCGACAGGAGCTCCGCGTAAAAGCGCGATTCGACGGCGCCGACCGCCATGTACCCGCCGTCTTTCGTGCGGTAGCTGTCGTACCAAGGCGTACCACCGTCCAGCAGATTGCTGGCGCGCTCTTCCCGCCAGTTGCCTGAAGCGAGCAGCCCCCAGATCACCGAGCCGAGTTGCGCCGCACCCTCGATCATCGCGGCATCCACCACCTGTCCTTCGCCGCCACGCTGCACATTGAACAACGCAGCCACGACACCCAATGCGAGCAACATGCCGCCACCACCGTAGTCGCCCACGAGGTTCAGCGGCGGCACCGGCGGACCATCAGCGCGGCCGATGCCCGACAACACGCCGGACAGCGCGATGTAGTTCAGATCGTGACCCGCCCGCTCCGCGAGCGGACCCGTTTGCCCCCAGCCGGTCATGCGCCCGTACACGAGACGCGGGTTGCGCGCCAGTGCGGCTTGCGGCCCGAGACCAAGGCGCTCCATGGTGCCCGGGCGAAAGCCTTCGATCACTACGTCGGCGCGCGACATCAGATCCAGCGCAGCTTCGACGGCCTCGGGCTGCTTCAGATCGAGCGTGACCGAGCGACGGCCGCGCCCCGTGACGTCCACACGCTTGCCATTCGTCTTCGGCCCCAGATCTTGCGGCGCAATCGGCCGGTCAATGCGTAGTACGTCCGCGCCCATGTCGGCCAGCAGCATGGCGCCGAATGGCCCAGGACCGATCGCCTCGAATTCCAGTACGCGAATACCGCTCAGAACACCCATCGTCCCTCCACTTTCCGTTTTGCATGACGGCGCGCGGCGCGCACCGCTGTTAGTCGGCACCGAACATTGAGCCGGAATTGCCTAAGTGGAAGTAAGCCAGAACACGCGCAAAAGCGGACCACCCTGGCCGGGTAGCGAGATGGGTCAATTGACGCGCAGGCGTAATGGGAGACAGGTTACAGAATCGACCCACACCTGAGCGTGTGATGGTTTACGCGAGATTCGACGGGTACTCGACCGCCGCGGAAGCATCGGTTGCGGAACGCTTCAGCCACAACGCCACCGCCTGAATCAACATCGGCGCCGCCAGCAGCGTGAACACCGTGCTCACGTCGAGATTGAATTTCAGCATCAAGCCGCCTGCAGCCGGGCCCAACATGCCGCCGAACCGGCCCATGCCGGTCATCCACGACACGCCGGTTGCGCGGCCGCTGGTTGGATAGAACGACGCAGCCAAAGCCGCCATCGACATCACCGCCCCATTCACGCACACGCCGGCAGCAAACGTACAGACCGCGAGAAGCATGAGGTTGCCCTGTTGCTCGCCGAGTAGCCAGAGGGTCAGCGCACCACCGGCAACGGCAATCGCCACCACGCCGTTCTTCTCGAACCGGCCCATCAACCACCCCAGGCAAAGGGTGCCTGCCACGCCGCCTAGCGAGAACAGGCTGGTAATGAAGGAGGCCTGACTGGTGGTAATGCCGCTGCCCCGAAGCAACAACGGCATCCAGCCGTTCAACAGGTAAAACACAAACGCAGCACAGAAGTAAGCGCACCACAGCATCAGCGTACCGAAGCGGAAACCGCGCGACAGAATCACCGATACGCCCCGCTTTTGCTGAGTTTCCACGTCTTCTGAAATCACGAAGTGAGCACCATCGAAGGACGTATCGGGGGCGATACGTCGCATCACGGCTGCCACCCGTTCAGACGGCCAGCCTCGCGACACCATGAATCGAAGCGGCTCGGGCAGCACAAATATCGACACGACGGCGAGGACAAGCGGCACCACGCCGCCGATGACAAAAATGCTCTCCCAGCCAAACGCGGGGATCAGGGCCGCCGCCACCAGGCCACACGCCGCCGCGCCCAGCATGACGCCGCAATTCACAAAGTTGACGAGAAGCGGACCACGGCGAGTGGGCGTGTATTCGTACACAATCGTGAGCGCCACCGGCATCGCCGCCCCCAACCCCACGCCGGTAATAAAGCGCAGTCCCGCGAGTACGGTCATGCTGCCGGCAAACGCAGTCAGGAAGCTCCCTATTGCGGAGGTCATCATCATGATGATCAACACCCGCTTCGGGCTGCTCCAGTCTGAAACGGCGCCGCCGAGCAGCGCGCCGGCCGTCATTCCCAGCACGCCGGCACTCATCGCGCCGCCCAGTTGTGCTTTCGCAATATGCCATTCGCCAATGAGCGACGGCGCCGCATAGCCGATTGCGGCAATGTCATACGCATCGACCGTGAGAATCAGAAAACACAATGCGATGACGAGCCATTGATATGGCGAGAAGCGTCGGTCGTCGATGAACCGCTTTACGTCTATTGTCTGTGATGCTAAAGGCATGCCCGTCTCCTGATCTTATCGGGCCGTAAGATTCACGGCGTTATGAAAATAGCTTCATTCATGCATGCGGAACCACTGAGTTGCCCAACCTCTTTCGACTGATCTTCGTCACTTCAAACAGGCCATTTCATTCCGCCTGGAAAGTGTGCCCTGCGCGGGCCCGGTGGCGAAGTGGGTTAATTGACGGCGCGTGACCTGCCCGCCCAATACGGTGCGCGGATTTCGCGCTTCAGAATCTTGCCGGCAGCCGACAACGGCAGTTGCTCGCGAAACTCGACCGTCTTCGGGCATTTGTAGCCGGCGATAAACTGGCGGCAATGTTCGCGAATGTCGTCTTCGCCGACGGTCGCGCCCGGCTTGCGCACGACGACGGCGTGCACGGCTTCGCCCTATGTGTCGTGCGGAATACCGATCACCGCGCACGCGGCGACCGCGGGATGACGAACGATCACGCTCTCCACTTCGGCGGAGTAAACGTTCTCGCCACCGCTGACGATCATGTCCTTGATGCGGTCCACGATGTACAGGTAGCCCTGCGCGTCCATATAGGCGCCGTCGCCGGTATGCAGCCAACCGTCGCGGACGGCCTGTGCGGTGTCCTCGGGCTTCTTCCAGTAACCCGCCATGACGTTCGGCCCACGCACCACGATCTCGCCGACCGTGCCGCGCGGAACCTCGTTGCCGCCCTGGGTCAAATACATGCTTGTCTCCCTGGCTGTGTATGAACATTAAAGAGCGCCGCGGGCCGCGCCGGACCTCGCACGCGTTGGTGAAACGCGTGCTTCAGGCCACTTGCGCCGAACTGCAGTACGCGTCCACGTCGACCACACGCCGAGCGAACGCGCGTGCTGCGTGCGCCGCATCGCTCATCAACCGCTCGACGATCTGTGCGGCCGGAACAATCGCATCCGCGAAACCACCCGCCGGGCCGAGCGAGACGATGCCGGCTTCGACATCGCCGTCCTGATAGACGCGTTGCCGCGTCCGAGACGACAGGATCAGATCGCCGAAGTCGCTGTGCTGGCTAGCACCCGTGGCTTCGAGCCGCTGAACCTCGCGCGCGGCCTTGTTGTCCAGCACGCGCCAGGTGTCGCCGAGCGACGCGAGGATCGCTGTCGAGCAATGCGCGTCGGCGGCGACGATGCGCTGCTTCAACGCGTCGTGTGCAACGATTTCCGCGGCCACCATGAAGCGGCTGCCCATCACCACGCCATCGGCGCCGAGCGCGAGGGCGGCGGCAATCTGACGTCCATTACCGATACCGCCACCGATCACGAGCGGAATACGAATCTGCTCGAGGGCGTAAGCGCCGTTCACAAAGGCGGACAGCTGATTGGCACCGGGATGTCCGCCTTCCTCAAGGCCGACCAGTGCAACCGCATCCACACCGAGGCGTTGCGCGCTCAATGCGTGGCGCACACTCGGGCATTTGTGAATCAGCAAGCCGCCGCCCTGTTGAATCGGCTCGACCAGTTGCTCGGGCGAGGCGCCCGCGCTTTCGAAGTGACGCACACCTTCTTCGAGCGCGATCCTGATCCAGCCGGCGACATCGCGATTCAGTTCGGCGCGGCGCGACAAAGTCAGATTCACGCCGAAGGGCCGGCCATCAGTCAGTGTCCGGCAGCGGCGCAAATCGCTGCGCAACGCATCCGCACTGCTAAACGAACGCGCGGTGATAAAGCCCATCGCACCGGCATTCACAACGGCCGCGACGATGCCTGACTCACCGAGGTGATGCATGCCGCCGAGCAGGATCGGATGCCGGATGCCGAAGCAATCAGTAATGCGGGTGCGAAAGCTTTGCATGATCACTACCTCACGAGAGCCATTGCGCGCGCCGCGGCATCGCGCGGCACGCGATTTGCGACAGCTCTATCCATTGAACGACGGTGACCGTTTCTCGACGAACGCGGCGACCGCTTCCCGATGATCAGCCGTCTGATGCGAGAGCGCCTGATAAGCCGCCGACATTTCCAGCAGCGTATCCAGACGGCAATGCATGCCTTCGCGCAACAGTCGCTTCGCAAGACGCACTGCGTGGGGCGGATTGGCGGCAATCGAGCGCGCGAGACCCTGCGCGGTCGTGAGCAGCGCATCGTGCGGCACGACGCGGGACACCAGATTCCATTCGAGCGCCTGGTGCGCATCGATCATCTGGCCGGTGAAGGTCAACTCGGCGGCGCGCGACAGACCGACAATGCGCGGCAGCAGCCACGCGCCGCCGTCGCCGGGAATGATGCCCAGCTTGACGAAGCTCTCGGCGAATTTCGCGAGCTCGGACGCGATGCGGATGTCGCACATGCAGGCGAGATCGAGCCCTGCGCCGATCGCCGCGCCGTTCACGGCGGCGATAACCGGCACCTCCAGATTGAACAGCGCCAGCGGCAACTGCTGAATGCCGCGCCGGTAGTCCTGGCGAATCTCCATGCCGGGCACGCCGCCCGACGCATGCCGTTCCATGTCGTGGATATTGCCGCCCGACGAGAACGCCGTGCCGGCGCCCGTCAGGATCACGGCCCGCACGGAACGGTCGGCCTCGATCCGTGCGATCGCCGCCAGGAACTCCTGCACCGCCGTGTTGCCGGTGAGTGGATTGCGCCGCTCGGGTTCGTTCATCGTCAGCGTGACGATGTGCCCGTCCTGTTCGTAGTTCAGAAATTGGTTCATAGGATGTCTAAGCGTCTCCGCTGCTGTAAGGGTCTGCCGCCGGTGCCAGCGAGGCGCACACAGACGGGCTGTCAACCATTCGTTCGTTCACGCGGCCACGCGGTATGGAGCGGTTCGCGCGAAGTCCGCGATCGTGGTCTGCTGTTGCGTCAGGACTGCGTTCCCCACCATGCGATTCCAGAATGCCTCCGAGCCATCCGCCATGCGCCATTCGTGCAGCCTGCGGGTATAAAGCTGGAGATCGTATTCGGCGGTGACACCGATTGCGCCATGCAACGCATGCGCGGTCGACGCCACCAGCGGCACCGCCATGCTCGTGCGCGCTTTGGCGATGGCGGTCGCGAGCCGCTCAGGTACGGCGCCCGCGCCGGAGAATGCCAGCTCGGACGCGATGCCCGCCGACGCCACGTGCTGGGCCATCACGCTCAACTGATGCTGCACGGCCTGGAATTTGCCAATCGACTTGCCGAATTGCGAGCGATCGTTGCAGTACTGCAGCGTCATGGCGAACACGCGATCCATCGCGCCGGCGATGGCGGCCGCATGAATCGCCGCGCTGAACAGCAGCACCTCCGCGCCGTTCGAGCCGAGCGCGGCGGGTACAGCCTCAGGACGCCAGCTGAGCGCGCCGGTCAAGCTGCCGTGCACGCCGCATCGCTTGCGCTCGGCTCGCGCTGCGTCGAGCAACAGCAGATCTCCGTCGACATTGGCCAGCACGTGATCGCTGGTCATGCCGAACGGCACCAGCGGCGCCTCCAGAGAGCCGTCCTCGCGACGGCGGCAGGCGCCGGCGAGCGTCGTCAGCCCGGCAGGCGCAGCGACGCCCGTGTCGCGCAATAGCGCGCGCGCCGCGATACTCTGCGCGAGCGGCACAGGTACCGCGTAGCGTCCAATGGCGGTAAAAATCGGCGCAATCGCCGGCAGCGACAATCCGGCGCCGCCCGCGCTTTCCGGCGTCAGCAACTCCAGAAATCCGGCCTCCTCCACTTCGTTCCAGATGGACGCGGGCGCGCCGTCGTTCTCGATCGCGCGGATCGCTTCGGGTGTCGCGCGGTCGCGCAAGATAGCTTCGATGGCTTCGGTGAACATGCTGGTGTCTTTCCTGGTCCGGATGGGTTAGCGCAAACCAAGTCCGCGCGCGATCATGCCGCGCAGCACTTCGCGCGTGCCGCCGCGCAGCGAGAAGGTGGGCGAGATCTGGCTGAGGTAGGCCACCGTGCGATACAACTCGGGATCGATGGTTTGGGCGGGGTCCGCGCTGATCGCGGCTTCCAGTTGCGCGGGAATGGCCTGTTCGAACTCGGTGCCGATGTCCTTGACGAGCGCTGCCTCGACCACCGGGCTTTCGCCTTGCGCGAGCCTCGCCGTCACCGCAATCGACAGGCAGCGCAATGTGGCCAGTTGCGTCGCGAAGGAGCCGAGCAAGGCGAGTTCGGCGTCGTTGGCGCCGCGGCGGCGCAGTTGCGCGCTCCAGCAGTCAAGCAGCACGACGCTCGAATAGAGCCGTTCGGGGCCGCTGCGTTCGAAGGCGAGTTCGGCCGTCACCTGCTGCCAGCCTGCGCCTTGATCGCCGATCAACGCGTCGTCGGCGAGGAATACGTCGTCGAAAGTCACTTCGGAGAAGTGGGCGTCGCCAGTGAGATCCTCGATTGGCCGCACGTTGACGCCGGGCAGCGACAGATCGACGATGAATTGCGACAGACCCTTCTGCCTGTCTTCCGGCACGCCGGACGAACGCACCAGCGCGATCATGTACTGGCATTGCTGCGCATTGGTCGTCCAGATCTTGCGTCCGGTCAGACGCCAGCCGCCGTCGCAGCGCACCGCGCGCGTGCGCACGCTCGCGAGGTCGGAACCCGAGTCAGGCTCGCTCATGCCGATGCAGAAGAACGCGCTCGCGGCACAGATGCGCGGCAGGTAGAAGTCCTTTTGCGCCTCAGTGCCATAGCGCAGAATCAGCGGACCGCTTTGACGGTCGGCGATCCAGTGTGCGGCGACCGGCGCGCCCGCCGCCAACAGTTCCTCGACCAGCACGAAGCGGCGGAACGCGTCCATGCCAGCGCCGCCGTAACTCGCCGGCAACGTCAGCCCGATCCAGCCGCGCGCCGCGAGGCGTCGGCTGAAGTCCGCGTCGAAGCCCATCCACGACCGCGCCCGAACGTCGGCTGCCGCTGGCGGGAGGTGTTCGTCGAGAAAATGCTTCACGTCCGCACGAAAGGCTTCTGCCTCGGCGGGCAGCGCCGTCAGGTGGAAAGCATCCAACAGGTTGTTCACGTCTCACTCCAGATTTTTTGTAGTCGCCGCACCGCTGCGGGCTATGAAGCCGCGCGCTCCGCCCGCGCGCCATAGCGCTCACGCAATCCCTGCTTGTACAGCTTGCCGGTAGGCAGCCGCGGCATCGTGTCGATGAACTCGATCGAGCGCGGCACCATGTAGCGCGCCACCCGTGTGCGCAGATAAGCCAGGAGTTGTTCCGCAAGCGCGTCCGATGGCGCGATGCCGGGCGTCAGTTCGACAATCGCTTTGACCTGCTCGCCCATCTCGGCATCGGGCACGCCGATCACCGCCGCATCCTGCACATCAGGATGCACGGCTAGCGCGTCTTCAATCGCTTGCGGATAGATGTTGACGCCGCCCGAGATGATCATGAACGCCTTGCGATCGGTCAGATACAGATAGCCGTCGCTGTCGACATGACCGATGTCGCCGACAGCGGTCCACGCCGGATGGCGGGGATGTTGCGCGGCGCGTGTCTTGTCGGGATCGTTGTGATAGTGGAACGGCAACGCGTCGCGTTCGAAATAGACGGACCCGGTTTCGCCCACCGGCAACTCATTGCCTTCGTCGTCGCAGATATGAATGACGCCGAGCAACGCGCGGCCGACAGAACCCGGATGCGCGAGCCACTCCTCGGTGTTGAGCGTGGTCACGCCGTTGCCTTCGGTCGACGAGTAATACTCTTCGATGATCGGCCCCCACCAGTCGATCATCTGCCGCTTGATCTCCTGCGGGCACGGTGCGGCTGCATGGATCGCCACCCGATGGCTCGACAGGTCGACAGCATTGCGCACTTCAGGGTCGAGCTTGAGCATGCGGATCAGCATGGTCGGCACCCACTGGCTATGCGTGACGCGATAGCGTTCGATCGCGCGCAGCGCGTCGAGCGGGTCGAACTTCTCCATGAACACCACCGTGCCACCGCCGAACTGCGTCTCCAGCCCATAGCCGAGCGGCGCGGTGTGATAGAGCGGCGCCGGCGACAGGTACACGGTTTGCGCGTCGAAGCCATAACGCTCGAACTGTGGGCGGCGCGCGGAGCCGGAACCTTCGGTTACTCGCCCTTGGGGCTGCGCGCGAATGATGCCCTTGGGACGGCCAGTTGTGCCCGAGCTGTAAATCATCGTGGCGCCCAGCCATTCGTCGGCAAGACGGGTCGCGGGGTATTGACCGGTGAGCGCTTCGTAGCTCTCCCAGCCGGGGATGATGCCGTCCACCATCAGCCGCAAACGGCACGTCGGCATCATGCCGGTCAGTTCGCTCGCGAGCTCACGCATTGCATACGAACTGACCACCACTTGCGCATGGCTATCTTCGATAATGAAGGCCGCTTCCGGCGCCGTCAGAAACCGGTTGACCGGTGTGATCATCAGGCCCGAACGCAGCGCCGCCCAACACACCTCGAAGCAGCGTATGTTGTTCTCGAGCACCATCGCGATATGGTCGCCGCGCCGCAGCCCCGCCTCATACAGACATTGTGCGAAGCGATTGGAACGCTCGTCGAGTTCGCGATAGGTCAGGACGTCGCCGCTCGTGCTGTTGATCGCGGCGGCCTTGTCCGGTGTCAATGCGGCGTGGTCGCCGAGGTACTTCGGGGTTCCGCTCATGCTCACTCTCCTGCAATGCAACACGGTTGGAGCGCTTACGCCACCGCCGCCGGAATCTCACCGGAGGTCAACGCATTTGGCGCGGCCTCTTCCACCAGCCCCGGGATCAGCGCACCGAGTTCGGCTGCGTCCCAGCGGCCGTCCTTTTCGATGCGCGGGCCGGCACGCCAGCCTTCGGCAACCGTGATACGGCCGCCGCGCACGCCGAATACACGGCCGGTAATGCCACTTGACGCATTGCTGCCAAGCCATGCCACCAGCGGCGCGACGTTACCGGCGTCGAGCGGATCGAAGCCCGGTGCGGCGCCAGCGGTGAATTCGTCGCGCCGCGCCGCGAAGACGTCCTCGGTCAGGCGGCTCATCGCGGTCGGATAAATCGCGTTCACGGTCACACCGTAGCGCTCAAGCTCACGGGCGGCAATCACCGACATGGCCGCGATGCCCGCTTTCGCCGCACCATAGTTGGCCTGGCCCGGGTTGCAATACAGCCCCGACGACGAGCTGGTGTTGATGAGCCGCGCGACCCGCTGGCGACCCGCTTTGGCCTCATCGCGCCAGTACGCGGCGGCGTGGCGCGACGGCGCAAAGGTGCCGCGCATGTGCACGCGAATCACCGAGTCCCAGTCTTCCTCGCTCATGTTGGCGAGCGTGCGATCGCGCAGAATGCCTGCGTTATTGACCAGCACGTCGAGTCCGCCGAACACGGAAATCGCCGTGTCGATCATGTTTTTCGCGCCGGCCCAGTCGGCCACGTCGTCGAAGTTCGCGACAGCCTGGCCGCCGAGCGCTTCGATTTCGGCGACCACGTCAAGCGCGGGGCCGCTCGCCGACCCGGAACCATCGCCCTTGCCGCCAAGATCGTTGACCACGACTTTCGCGCCCTGGCGCGCGAACTCCAACGCGTATTCGCGTCCGAGGCCTCGTCCGGCGCCGGTGACGACAACAACGCGATTTTTACAAAGCTGCTCCATGGGGAATCCTCAGTACTCTTTCAGGTAGGCTGACGCGGGGCACGACGTGCCACCCCGTCTGTATTCGCGGGTTCAGTGCTTGCCGTACAGCGTCACCACGCACGCGCCGCCCAGGCCGAGGTTGTGTTGAAGCGCGAGCCTCGCGCCCTGCACCTGGCGCTGATCGGCGGTGCCGCGCAGCTGGTTGGTCAGCTCATAACATTGCGCCAGGCCCGTCGCACCCAACGGATGTCCCTTGGAAAGCAGGCCGCCCGACGGATTGACCACCACCTTCCCGCCATACGTGTTGTCGCCGTCGCTGACGAACTTCTCGGCGCCGCCCTCCGGACAGAACCCGAGCGATTCGTAGCAGATGACTTCGTTGTGCGCGAAACAGTCGTGCAGTTCGCACACGTCGATGTCTTCCGGTCCAATGCCTGCTTTCTCGTAGACCTTGTTCGCGGCCGAGCGCGTCATGTGCGTGCCCACGTAATTGAGCATCGACGGCGGATCGAACGAAGCGGGCGGATCCGTGGTCAACGCCTGCGCCACGATCTGCACATCCGTGCGCAAGTTGTGCTTCTTCGCAAACTTCTCGGAGACGAGGATCGCCGCGGCGCCGCCGCAAGTCGGCGGACAGGCCATCAGACGTGTCATCACACCGGGCATCAGCACCGTGTCGTTCATCACGTCTTCGGTCGTCACCTGTTTGCGAAACAGGGCCAGCGGATTGTTCGCCGCGTGGCGGCTCGCCTTGGCGCGTACCGCCGCGAAGGTTTCCATGCGCGTACCGTAGCGCTGCATGTGTTCGCGGCCCGCACCGCCGAATGTACGCAGCGCCTGTGGAAGGTGTGCGAGGTCGGCGGTGAGACCATGCATGATCGGCACGAAGCGTGCGCGCGTCACCGGGCGGTCGTCCCAGTGCGACTTCAGCGCGCCGGCCTGCATCTGCTCGAAACCGAGTGCCAGCACGCAGTCGGCGTCACCGGTGGCGATCGCCTGGCGCGCGAGATAGAGCGCGGTCGACCCCGTCGAGCAATTGTTGTTGACGTTGACGATGGGGATGCCCGTCATGCCCACTTCGTACAGCGCGGTTTGACCGCACGTGGAGTCCCCGTAGACATAACCGGCGAACGCCTGCTGCACGAGATCGTAGGCAATGCCCGCATCGGCCAGCGCGCGGCGGGTCGCTTCGGCGCCCATTTCGGTGTAGCTCTGGCTAGCCCCGGGTTTGGCGAACTGGATCATCCCGACGCCCGCCACCAGTACTTTTTCGCTCATGATGCTTCCTCAAAAGTTAGGGAGACTTACAGCTTGCGCGAGATCAGATCGCGCAGCACCTCGCTGGTCCCGCCGAAGATGCGTGTCACCCGCATATCGGCAAACGCGCGAGCAATCGGATACTCCAGCATGTAGCCGTAACCGCCATGCAGCTGGACCATTTCGTCGATGCACTTCCACATCGCTTCGGTCGCGAACAGCTTCGCGATGGCCGCCTCCTGCAGCGTGAGCTTGCGCTCCATATGCTCGCGGATGTAGTAGTCGACGAGCGTGCGGACCGCGACGGCCTGGGCCTTCACATCGGCGAGCTTGAATTTGGTGTTCTGGAAATCCCACACGGTTTGATTGAACGCACGGCGGTCCTTCACATACTGCAGCGTCAGTTCGAGTTGCCGCTCCAGCTTCGCTGCGCAATACACCGCAATGATCAGGCGCTCCTGCGGCAGTTCTTCCATCAGGTGGATGAAGCCGCCGTTCTCGTTGCCGATCAGGTTGCTTGCCGGCACCCGTACGTTGTCGAAGAAGAGTTCGGCGGTATCGGCCGCAGCCTGGCCCACTTTCTCCAGCTTGCGGCCCCGGCGAAAGCCCGCGCGGTCAGTCTCGACCATGATGAGACTGACGCCCTTCGCGCCCGCCGACGGGTCCGTCTTGCAGACCACCACCACCATGTCGCAGTTCAGGCCGTTCGAGATGAAGGTCTTGCTGCCGTTGATGACGTAGTCGTCGCCGTCGCGTACCGCGGTAGTGCGGATGGATTTCAGATCGGAACCCGTGCCGGGTTCGGTCATCGCGATGGCGAGAATCTTCTCGCCACGGCAGATCGGCGGCAACCAGTTGCGTTTCTGTTCTTCCGTGCCGAGGCGCACGATGTAGGGCGCGGTGATATCGGAGTGCACGGAATAGCTGAAGCCCGAGACACCGGCACGATGCAACTCTTCCGCGACGATCGCCGAATGACCGAAATCGCCACCGCCGCCGCCGTATTCCTCGGGGACGGTCACACATAGCAGGCCTTCCCGGCCGGCCTTCAGCCAGGTCTCACGATCGACGCAGCCGGCCTCGTCCCACTGCGCCTGACGCGGCAGACACTCGCGCTCGAAGAAACGCCGCGCGGTTTCGCGCAGCATCTCGTGGTCCTCGCGATAGACATTACGCTTGACTTCCACCTCACGCTCCTCGTCGATTGATTGCGTTGGCAGCGCTTGATGGACAACCCGCGCGCTGTTTTCATGAGGCTATTCTGCGCGGCGACGGCAAAAAAAAGCCTACCCCGGTGGAGTAGGCTGCACAGCAAATTCGTGGGTAGGGATGAGACGCGGCTACCCCGCGCTCAGGTCGCGCATCCTCGCGACAGCGCCATCACGCCCGGACACGTCGAGCTTCCGGTAGATATTTTTCAAATGCCACTTCACCGTGTCGAGCGATACATCCATGACACGGGCGATTTTTTTATTCGGCAGTGCGAGCGCGAGCAGATTCAACACCTCATTTTCACGTTCGCTGAGCAGCCCGAGCGCACCGTCCACGCCAGACACTTTGGATTCGACAGGCACACGCGCCTGTCCCGCCTCTATCAAACGCTGCACGTAGAAGGCCAGAACCGGATCGAAGGCTTCTTCTGCCAGCAGAGCGCCGAGCATCTCCTGCGGCTGGCCTGGCACGCCAAGCAAACTGCGCATCAGGCCAAGCCGATGTCCCAGACGCAACGCCGCGATGAGATGCTCGCGGGCAGCTTTATGGTTGTGCCGGCCCTTCTCCGCAATCGACATCTGCAAGCGCAGGCCGGCCACGCGGCACCACCGTCCTCCCGCTTCGGATAGCGCGCCAAGCGGCTTGAGGCGGTCCATCGCGCCGTCGAAGTCGTTCATGTGCAGGCACATGGCGATACGCGCAAGATCGGCACACACGCTGATTTCCCATGCCGTGCTGCGCACAGCGCCCGAGTAACGCTTCGCCAGCGCTTCGCAGCTCAGCAAGGCCGCGTCGGCTTCGTCGACCCGTCCCTCTTCCAGCAGCCAGCGCGAACGCAGAAGGAGCGCATTGGCCAGCAGGCGATCCACGCGATGACGCTTCGCGTAATCCTCCAGACGGCCGAGACACTCGCGCGCCTCGAGCCGGCGGCCAGCGAGCCAGTGCGCACTTGCCAGCACCAGCATGGCGCGCAATACGGTGTCCGGAATCGACACACGCTCGAGCACGTCGATACGCTTTTCCAGTAGCGGCAGCGCGGCCTCGACATCATTCAGCTCATAAAGCGCCTCACCGAGCAGCGCGGCCGCCATGCACGCGATGCCGACATACGCAGCGCCCTGCTTTTCGGCCTCATTCAGCACATCGCAAAAGACCCGCTCGGCGAGCAACACCTGACCTTCGGCGGCATGTGTCATGCCTTCCATGCAGCGCCCCAGCAGGATGCCGCGCGGCGCCCCGTCATGCGGCGCGCCTTCTTCCAGTACCTTGCGGGCCTGATCGTATTCACCGCGGTGGATGAACATCCACGAAAGGACATTGCCGCGTCCTGCGAAGATGAAATCGTCGGCATCAGGCGGGACGCGTTGCAGTTCGGGCAGCAAGGCCACAACCGAGTCGGTGTCGTCGCGCTGCAATGCCAGCCCGCCGCGCAGCAACGCGAGTGCATAGCGTTGACGCGGGCCGCGGCGCTCGCTGCGAGATTCCATTTGCTGAATGCTCTGCAGGAGCGCGTCGGTTTCGCCGGCATACATTTGCAGATACGCCAGCACGACATGCAGATCGAAGCGCGCCGTGACCTGTTCGGGCGGCAGGCGGCGTATCAGTCCTGCAAGCTGCCTGAGCTCACCGCGCACGAGCAGATTGTGCGCACATCCTTCCACCATGTTCGCCGCTGCCTGGGCGTCGTCGGCCAGTACTGCGTGATGGACGGCTTCGTCGATGTAACCTTGCGTATCGAACCAGTGCCACGCGGCGACATGCAATTCGCGCTGATCCGCCTTCGACAGCCCGGTGATCCGGCGCAGCAGAACTTCGCGCAACAAGGGATGCAGGCGATACCAGGTTGCGCGATCCGTTCCCCCGCCGATCTGCGTAATGAACAGGTTGTCTGCGTCGAGGTGAGCCAGTCTGCCGGCGATCTCGCCGACGGAGCCGGTATGTTTGAGCAACTTCGCGCATAGCGGCGCGCAAAAACGGCTGCATACAGCCGCACGGGTGAGCAGAAGCAGATCGTCACTCGCGAGGCGCACCAGCACCTCACGCTCGAAGTAGCGCGCGAAAGCTTCGGCGTCGCGCACCTCCATGGGTGCGAAAGCCGCGCCGCGTTTCGCCTTGAGATCGATCGCGAACAGTTGCAAGCCAGCTGCCCAGCCATCGGTCAGTTCGTGCAGCGCCTGGGCGTCGCGCTTTTCGATTCGGCCCAGCTGTTCGCACAGGAACCGCTCGGATTCTTCCGGCGAAAACCGCAGATCACGAAGATCGATCTCGGCGGCAAGACCTTGCGAGCGCAGACGCGCCAGCGACAGCGGCAGCGCGCGACGCGAGGCCAGCACCACGTGAAACTGCGCGGGCGCGTAGTCGAGAAGCCATCGTAGCGCTTCGAAAATCCGTGGATCCTCGAGGTATTGAACATCGTCGAGCATCAACATCAGGTCGCGCTTGCGGCTCGCCATGCCGCGCACAAGCGTAATTACCCAGTGTTCCGCCGCGCAATGGTCCCCGTCGCGCCCCGCGAGAAGTTCGGCTTCGCTCGTAATGGATTCGTCGACGGTCGCGAGGCTCGCCAGCAGGCCGCTAAAGAACGAAGTCAGATCGTTGTCTTCCGGCCCCAGCGACAGCCACGCCACATCGAAGTCGAGCGTCAGAATCGCCTGCCGCCAGGCAAGCATCGCGCTGGTCTTGCCGCTTCCCGCTGGCCCCTGAATCACCACGCAACGCTGGCGTCGCGCTTCGATCAGCCGCGCCATCAAGGCCTGGCGAGGCATCAGCTGACGCGCCCCACGCGGCGGGATTAACTTCGTGCTGGTGACGTGCTCGACCGCACGATGAGGGCTAGTACTCGCGTCTACCTGGAGTTCGCCGGAATTTGACATGCTGAAAAGCCTGGGGAACGCATGAGCCCGGTGAGCGGGGCGCATCGTAATGAGGGAATGCACCGGTGGGATTATAGGTTTGTCCCGCGACGTTCCGGAGCATTTGCCTCGTCACCCACCCGATGCGGGGGGGCAGGCTAACGGGCCATGCCGCCTCGCTCAGGTCGCCCGGTTGGCGAGTTTGCAATCAACGGTGGGCGCCGCGGCAAATCTCCCGGCACATCGCCCGCCCGGCTACTTACCAGGCCGGTGCGCAAGAGCGATCGCGTCGAGCCCCGCCATCACGAAGCGAATAAAGTCTTCCGCCAGTGCGTTCTTGTCCCCAGCGACCGCCGGCAGAAGCGCAGCCTGCATCTGCTTGGGTGCAATCATCAGTGCGATGCAGGGCAACACCGTAAATAACAAGGCGCGCTGCACTGCGGGTGTGGTTGGGTCCAGTCCCAGCACTTCGCCAACCATCTTTAGCAGGAACGCGGCTTTGGGCCGCACGGCCTTCTCAATGAGCGCCGGAATGGCTTTCGATGGCGACAGCACTTCGCGCAGCATCAACATGAATCCCCAAGGCGTGCCCGCATGCGTCGATAGACCCACGAAACGGGACAGCACTGCGCGAAGTTGTTCCCTGGGATCGCTCAGGCCAGTTGCGAGCGCAACCAGTTCATCGAGGCCCACGACCTGCCGGTGCGCCTCGACCAGTGCCGCTTCGTAAAGCGCCTCCCTGCTGCCGAAGTGATAGTTGACCGAGGCCATCGGCGTACCGGCACGTTCGCAAATTTCCTTGCTGGTCGCGTCCGCGAAACCGCGTTCGGCGAACACTCGCCCCGCGACATCGAGCAGATGATTGCGGGTTGCCGCGCCGTCGGGGCGCGAAGCCCGCTTTGGCTGGGTGGCGGCCGTTTTCTTTCTGGCTGTTGGCATAGTGAAAGGAATCGATCCGGAAAATAGTTTGAATTTGAATTCAAATTCACATATGATCCATTCTACTTCATCGGCGTCTGGCTCGCGAAATTGCAGGTCATACGCACGCTCCAATTGCCGCCTCTCATTGCGGAGTCAGTCATGAAACGTATTTCCAGCACCGCCGTTCTTGTGTTGCTCGTCGCCGTGCTGTCGGCCTGTTCGCGCCACGACGCCGTCACTTATCAGGGCTATGTCGAGGGCGAGTTTGTCTATCTCGGCTCGTCGCAAGCGGGCAAGCTGACGCAATTGTCAGTCGCACGCGGCCAAACGGTCGCCGCGGACGCTGCCTTGTTTTCACTCGAATCAGTCGACGAAACCAGCGCGCTCGCCCAGGCCCAGCATCAGCTCGCCGCGGCCCGCGCCCAGCTCGCGGACATCCAGACCGGCAAGCGCGCGCCCGAAGTCAACGTGAGCCGTGCCCAACTCGCCGAGGCGATAGCCAACGCACGCAAGGCATCGCTGCAACTCACACGCGATGAAGCACAGTACAGCGCGGGCGGCATCGCCAAGGCCCAGCTCGACGATTCACGCGCCAACGCGGACGCCACCGCGGCTCAGGTCCGCGAGCTCACCAGTCAGGTCGACGTGGCCCGCCTGCCGGCCCGCTCGCAACAGATCGCCGAACAGCAGGCGCAAGTCGCGGCCGCCGAAGCGGCCGTCGCGCAGGCGCAATGGAAGCTGGACCAGAAGCGCGTGGCCGCCCCTGCGCAAGGCCTCGTCTACGACACGCTGTATCGCAAAGGCGAGTGGGTGCCTGCGGGCAGCCCAATCGTGCAGATGCTGCCGCCGCAAAACGTCAAGGTGCGCTTCTTCGTGCCGGAGACAATCGTGGGTCGACTCACGCCTGATCGCCACGTGAGAATCCATTGCGATGGCTGTTCTGCCGACGTGCCCGCGCAAATCACTTACGTGTCGAGCGAGGCTGAATACACACCACCCGTTATTTATAGCAACGAGAGCCGCGCCAAGCTCGTTTTCATGGTCGAGGCGCACCCGTCGGTTGCGGATGCAACGAAGCTTCATCCGGGCCAACCCGTCTCGGTGGTGCTGCAATGAATGGCGACGCACAACAATACGTGATCGACGTGCACGGTCTGAACAAGCGCTTCGGCAACAAGCATGTCGTCAACGACGTGTCGCTGCAGGTCGCGCGCGGCGAGATCTTCGGCTTCCTCGGACCGAACGGCAGCGGCAAGACCACGTCGATCCGGCTCATGTGTGGTTTGCTCACGCCCGATTCGGGCAGTGGCACCTGCCTCGGTTACGACATTCTGCGCGAGAGCGAACAGATCAAGCGCAATGTCGGCTACATGACGCAGCGCTTTTCCTATTGGGAGGACCTGACGATCCGCGAGAACCTCGACTTCGTCGCGCGCATCTACCAGATGCGCAACCGGCGCGAGGCCGTGGACCGCTCGCTCGAATCGCTCGGCCTGCAAACCCGCGCGAACCAGCTGACCGGCTCGCTATCGGGCGGCTGGAAACAGCGGCTCGCGCTTGCCGCGTGCATGCTGCACGAGCCAAAACTGCTGCTCCTCGACGAACCCACGGCCGGTGTCGATCCCACTGCGCGGCGGGACTTCTGGGAAGAATTGCACCGGCTCGCGGCGAACGGCATTTCGGTGCTCGTCAGCACGCACTACATGGACGAAGCCGAGCGGTGCCACAAGCTCGCGTATATCGCTTACGGGAAGTTGCTCGCGAGCGGCACCTCGAGTGAGGTGATCGAATCGCAAGGTCTCGCGACATGGTCGATCCACGGCGAGCATCTCAGCAAGCTGTCCGAGCAGCTTCGCGCAACGCCCGGCATTGACCAGACCGTCGTGTTCGGCTCCGCGCTGCATGTCAGCGGGCACGATCACGCCGCGCTCGAAGCAGCGGTCAGGAAGGCCACGGCGGGCACCTCGTTGCGCATCGAACCGATCAGCACCGGACTCGAAGACGTCTTCATCTACCTGATGAGCCGTTCGAAAGATAACTTCGGAGCCGCATCGTGAGAAAACGCACCGTATTCTCGCTGACGCGCTGGTGGAGCATCGTCCTCAAGGAGTTCCTGCAGTTGCGGCGCGACCGCGTCACGTTTGGCATGATCGTCGGGCTGCCGATTGTCCAGCTGGCGCTGTTTGGTTTCGCGATCAACACCGACCCGAAGCATCTGCCGACAGCGGTCATCGTTCACGACCAGAGCGAGTTCTCCCGCAGCTTTGTTGCGGCCATGACGAACTCGGCCTACTTCGACATCGTCGAAACGTTGCCCACCGAAGAAGCGGGCCGCCGCGCGCTCGCCCAAGGCAAGGTGCAATTCGTGCTCAACGTCCCCGTGGATTTTTCGCGCAAATTGCTGCGCGGCGAACACCCCTCACTGCTGGTCGAAGCCGACGCCACCGATCCGACCGCGACCAACACCGCCGTCGGCGCGTTGGCGAACCTCGTCCAGCCCGTCGCGGACAAAGACCTCAAGGGCCCGCTCGCGCACCTGAACGGCACACAAGGTGCGTTCAACGTGCAGGTTCACAATCTCTACAACCCTGAAGGCGTGACGCAGTACAACGTGGTGCCGGGGCTGATGGGCGTGATCCTGACCATGACTCTCGTCATGATGACGGGGCTTGCCGTGACGCGCGAACGCGAGCGCGGCACGATGGAAAACCTGCTTGCAACGCCGGTGCTGCCCATCGAAGTCATGACCGGAAAGATCGTGCCCTACGTCGTGATCGGTCTGATTCAGGCATCGATCATTCTCGTCGCGACGCGCTATGTTTTTCACGTCCCGTTTGTGGGCAGCGTGGTCGCCATCTATCTCAGCGCGCTACTCTTCATCGCGGCAAATCTGACGGTCGGTATCACGCTGTCCTCGTTAGCGCAAAACCAGTTGCAGGCAATGCAGCTTACGGTCTTCTATTTTCTGCCGAATATCCTGCTCTCCGGCTTTATGTTCCCGTTCGCGGGCATGCCGAAGTGGGCGCAATTCATCGGCAACCTGTTGCCACTTACCTACTTCAACCGGCTGATTCGCGGCATCCTGCTCAAGGGCAATGGGTGGGCGGATCTGTGGCCCTCGGTGTGGCCCATGGCCCTCTTCACGGCAATCGTGATGGCCATTGCATTGCGCTTCTACCGCCGCACGCTGGATTAGGAGAACACGATAGTGAAACCACTCGCCATTTTTTGTTCACTCGTGCTGTGCGGCTGCGCGGTGGGGCCGGACTTCCATACGCCTGCAGCGCCGGACACGCAAACGTACATGCAAAGCGCGGATCCGTCACATACGGTATCCGCCGGCGGCAAGGACGGCGCTGTACAAACCTTCACCACCGCGGACACGGCAATGCCGATGTGGTGGCGGCAGTTTCACTCGGCGGACCTCGACCGTCTCGTCGAGCAGGCACTGAGCCAAAGTCCGACACTTGCGCAGGCTCGTGCGAGGCTGATCGAAGCGCGTGAAAACTACAACGCGCAGGCCGGTGCGACACAGTTTCCGAGTGTCGACGCGAAGCTCTCCGGGACGCGGCAACAGGTCGATCTCGCCGCGTTCGGCATTCCGAGTGTCGCGAACCCGGGGCCGTTTTCGCTATTCAACGCGTCGGTAAGCGTGTCCTATCTATTCGATGTCTTCGGCGGCAACCGTCGCGCGCTCGAAGCCACGCTCGCGCAGGTCGACTATCAGGCGTTCCAGCTCGACGCGGCACGACTTTCGATTGCCGGCAACGTGGTGTCGACGGCCATGCAGCGCGCCTCGTTGCAGCAACAGATCTTGCTGAGCGAGCGTCTCGCCGAAGCACAGGCGCAGCAGTTGACCATTGTCGAAGCGCGGTTTGCGGCGGGAGGCGTTTCGCAACTTGACGTGAACAGCCAGCGCACGCTGCTCGCGCAGACGCGCGCGTCGCTGCCGCCCCTCGCTACCCAACTCGCTCAGGCGGATCATCAGCTTGCGATCCTGGTTGGCGACGTGCCGTCGAACGCCGATTTCAATCGACTCACGCTGGAATCGCTTCATCTGCCGGAAGACATACCTGTCACGCTCCCCTCGACGCTCGCGCGGCAGCGTCCCGACATTCGCGCATCCGAAGCGCTGCTTCATCAGGCCAGCGCCAACGTGGGCGTCGCGACGGCGAATCTGTATCCGCAGTTTTCGCTTTCGGCTGGTATCGGGTCTGAGCGCACCAGTATTCAGAACATTGTGAGCGGCCTGAACGTCTGGAATTTCGGCCTGAATCTCACGCAGCCGATTTTCCACGGTGGCGAACTCCATGCGAAAAAACGTGCCGCGCAAGCAGCTTACGACGCTGCCTTCGCCAGCTATGAGCAAACCGTGCTACAGGCGTTGCAACAGGTCGCCGACGCGCTCACCGCGCTCAGTAACGATGCGCACGAACTGCGCGCCCGCGACGATGCCGCCCGGCAGGCACACGCCAGCCTCGATATCGCGCGTGCGCAATATTCAGCGGGAGGGGTCAGTCAGTTGAGTCTGCTCGACACGCAACGTCAGGCGTTGCAGACCGCATTGGACCAGACGCGTGCGCAGGCGAGTCGGTTGAGTGATACGGCGGCGCTGTTTCAGTCGCTGGGTGGTGGCCTGGCCGATCCGACGCTGGGAAGCGCCCCGTAAGCGCGCTTACCCGGCTAGTCGTGTGCCTTTCCGGCGATCTGGGAAATCCGATTCCGTACCACGCCAATCGCCTGCTTGAGCGCGTAGACGTCTTTAAAATAACGGTAAGGAATCCGTATCTGGTTCGCATGCGCGTCAATGTCTTCGATTTCATCGCGCCATTGAGCAATCTGCTGCTGGGTCGGCTGTTTGATTCCCCAAATTTCGTCTTCGAGCGATTTGATCTCGCGATACCACACGACGAGCCGGTTCTTCATCCGCGCCTCCGCCATGCGCGGCAGGGCCTGCAGCAAACCTAGCAATAGCGCCAGGAAGGGAACCAGAATCAGCAGGCGTCGTTCGACAAAACTGGCCAGCCAGAACGGCAGATAGCGCTGCAGGAACGGCCGGCCGGCTTTGAAGTAACGCGTACTCTCGTCGGAAATCGGAAATTCACTGGTGTTCAGGTTGGGAAACGCGCCAAGCGGCGTGAAGTAATCTTCGCCGCCGTGGACCGCTTTGGCGGCATCCAGCAGCAGATAAACGAGTGCGGGGTGCATCGTGTCTTTCGACACCAGCAGAGCGGTGGCGGCCAGCAGGGTGACATCGGCCGGCGGAAGATCGTCGACGATGCTGGTCGAGGCGCGCGGGAAAATGATTCTGGATAGAGACGGGAATTTTTGCACCAATGCATCGGCCTGGGCAAAGCTCATCAGCTTCAGATTACTGTGCAGTAACGTCTGCTGCATGGAGGCATCGGGCCTGCCGATAAAGAAAGCAGCATCCAGCCGGCCATCTTTGAGGCCTTGATAGGCCGCGAGCGCATCCATTTCCAACAGCGAGGTATTCGCGGCAGTGACGCCGCTATAGCCGAGCAGTACGTTGGACACGTTGAGCAGGCCGCTGCCGCGCACGCCTATCGCGATCCTTTTGCCGCGCAGTTGCGCCAGGCGGTCCACGGTGGCATCGCCACGATAGAACACCCAGATCGGTTCATAGGAGACGGCAGCAATGGTTTGCAAATGGTCGGCTTCGCTCGGCGTCGTGGTGCCTGACTGGATAAAGCCCACTTCGTATTCGCTGTCCGGATTCTTTAACCGCTGATAATTTTCGACCGAACCGGATGAACTGCGGATCTCGAGCGTGATGCCTTCGCGCTTCAGGAGCGGAGCATAGCGATCCGCGAAGCCGCGATAGATGCCGTGATCCGCCCCGGTTGTAATGACGATCGTGCGCTGGATGGCGGGCTTGAGCAGAACCACCAGCGACCAGCCAAACGCCGCCAGCAGCACTATTGCGCCAATGATGAGAAGCCTGCGGCGCCCCGGAGACATCGGGGCTTTCTGGCTACGGTGAAGCGCTGGGTTGTGCCTGGGCATTGATCGGCCTGTCTCGTCTGGTCTGTCCCGCGCGGGATGGGCGCGGAGCAAGGTGCCCCCGGGCAAGGTGCCCCGCTACGATACCAGATTGTCTTTTTACGGCACCCACCAGGTCATAGCCTGTACACGCGCTCCGCGTTGTCGTGAAACAGTGAGCGCCGTTCATCGGACGAGAATCCCTGGGTAATCTCCTTGAACGCGTTAAACACCGCGTCGTAGCTGCTAAACAGTTTATCGACCGGGAAGTTGCTCGCGAACATACAGCGGTTTACACCGAATGCTCCAATCGCATGCAGGACAAACGGACGGATGCTGTCAACCGTCCACTTCCAGTCGCCCATCCCGAGCCCGGAAATCTTGCAGAAAACATTCGGCGCCGAAGCAAGCAGCGTCATCCCTTTTTTCCAGCCGTCTATCTCCTCGGGCGCACGATCCACGGGCATGCCAGTGTGATTCAACACCATGGGCGTATCCGGAAAGTCGCGTGCGAGCGCCAGCGCTTCTTCCATCTGCGTGTAATAGAGCTGCAAATCGAACGACAAATCGTGACGCTTGAGCAGTGCATAACCTCGGCGCCATTGCGGATCGCTCATGAGGTGCGGGCTATCGATGAACGTCTTCACCGGATCGCGGTGAAAGTTCAAACATTGGCGGATGCCTCGCACGTTTTTAAACTGGCAATGCTCTTCGATCACGGCCTGGGAATTCGGTGCGGCAAGGTCCGCGAAACCGACGATACCGTGCGGATAGCCATGCGCATCGGCGACGCTCTGAAGCCATCGCGTTTCAGCGACCGGATCGTTATGATCGTATTCGACCTGCAGATGGACCGTTTTCACGACATTCTGGTTCTTGATATCGGCAAGGAAATCGTCGATCAGATAGTCCTTGCGGATAGCTGAATAGTCGCCGAATACACGGTCCAGCATCGGCCCCTGCAACCAGGGATAGTTGCCGGTCTTGAGATCGTAGAGATGATGATGCGGGTCGATGATTGGCAGATTGTCCATGGTGCCTCCCGTATGGAGTGAGTCGGTGTTGCGGTACCGTTCGCCGCGGGCGAGCGGTACCGCCGCGAAATCAGCGGCATTACCCTAGTAATTGCCCGCCGACGGCGGATAGACTCGCTTGACGGTCGCTTGTGCTTCGGCGTGGTCGATTGTGTCCTTGGTGACGAGCGGCTCCTTGAGCGCCAGTTCCTGAGTGGTCGGCTTATGGTTCAGCGCATTGAAGACCTGCGTGGTGGCGTCGATTCCCTGTCCCACTGCCTCCTGCAAGAAAATCCCCTGGATGTCGCCGTTGCGCAGCAGCTTGATCGTCGTCGGGCTACCGTCGGCGGTCACCACCGCCACCTTGCCGACCATGCCACGTGTTTGTAATGCCTTCGCGGCGCCGGTTGCGGCTTCGTCATACATGCCATAGATCGCCTTGACGTCCGGATGCGCCGTCAGGATATCGTTCGCCTGCGCAACCGCCTCGTTGACGGTCAGGCCATGCGTCTCGAGCACCTGCACGAGTTCGCAGCCGTCGGCCTTGAACGACTCCTGAGCGCCCTTCATATACTTCTGCGCGTTCTCGCGGTCCTGCGGCAGCGACAGCATCGCCACCTTGTTGCTGCCGCGCTCCTTCGCGAGCTTGCAAACGTAGGTGCCCTGGGCCTTGCCGGTCTCGTAGTTGTTGGCGGTGACCGCCGACGTGTAGTCCGTCTGTCCGGCTTGCGGCCCGATGCCTGTGAACGCGACCGGAACGGACTTCGATTTCAGCAGGCGCAACACCGGTGGCGTGCTGGTCGAACTGACCGGCCCCATCACGATCGCATTGACGCCGCGCGTCATGGCCGTGCGGACATTGTCCATCTGCTTGGCCGGCGAGTTCTCCGAAGTAAACTCCACATAGTCCATGCCAAGTTCTTTGGCCCTTTGCTTGACGCCATACGCCACCCACTGCCAGTACGAAATATCCAGCGAGGGTGCGATGTAGGCGACGGTCTGCCGGTCCGCCGCATTCGATATCTGCGACGTGAGCGCCGCGGCGAGCGTCAATACCGACACGCCGATCAACCGGCCGAGCGGCCAGCATGAGAAGCTGCCTGCTGATTGCAACGTGAGCTTGTCCATCTTTGTCTCCTGAGCTGACCCGTGCCTAGCGCCGGGCCTTGGTAACGCGGTCGACGAGGACCGCAATGAGAATGACGACGCCCGTGACGGTGCCTTGCCAGAAGCTGTTGACACCGATCAGGTTCGCGCCGTTCTGGATAATCGTGATCATCAGCGCCCCCAACAACGCGCCGATTGCCGAGCCGGTGCCGCCGAAAAGGCTTGCGCCACCGATCACTACCGCTGCGATTGCCTGCAGCATCAGGCTCGAGCCGGCCGTGGCTTCCGCATTGCTGATGTAGGACACGCTGACGATGCTGGCAAATGAAGCGAACAGTCCCGAAAGCAGATAGGCGCCGAGCCGGACGCGATTGACCGGAATGCCGATCACGCGCGCCGACGAACTGCTGCTGCCGATCGCATACAGCCACCGTCCCGCCACGACCTTGCGCAGGCAGTACTCGATTGCGACCAGCAGCAGCACGCACCACAATGCGTAGTTCGGCAGACCGGGAATCAGCGTTCCTGAATTCAGCAACCAGTAGTCGGGATTCGAGATCGGCAACGAATGGCCATCGGTGACGATGAAAGAAAGACTGCCCGCGATCGCGTAGGTGCTCAACGTCACCACGAATGGTGCAAGCCCCACGAACGTGACAAGTGCGCCGTTGATCGCGCCGATGACGAGACCCACCGACAGTCCCGCAAAACTACTGGCGATCGCGCCATAGCCATGCGCCATTGCCAGACCCGTGACCATGCCCGTCATCGAGAACACCGAGCCGACGGAGAGATCGATGCCGCCCGTAATGATCACGAGCAGCACGCCGAAGGCCATGATCACGAGTGGCGCGGCTGCCTGCGTCACGTTGGAAATATTGCCGCCGGACAGCGCTGCCGGCACGATCATGCCGACCGCGAGTTCGATCACGATGATCGCGATCGCAATGGCAATCTCGGTGCGATACGTCGATAGCAGACGCCGGCCTGCGCCGCTGCGCCGGCCGTGCCCCTCCGTAATCGTATGAGTGACTGATTTCATGACTGTCTCCAGATAAATGTCATTCTTGGGTGAGCCGGGTTCAGGCAGCCATGCCCGTCGCAGCGGCCAGTTGCGTTTCATTGACGTCGGCATGCCGCAAGACTTCGGTCGGCTTGCCATCAAGGTCGAACGCCAGCACCGTGTCGCACAGTTCGACGAGCTCGATGTATTCGGTCGACCACCAGACAATCGTCGTGCCCTGCTGCGCCATCTTGCGAATCAGCGCGTAGATTTCACGCTTGGTGCGAATGTCCACGCCACGGGTCGGTTCTTCGAGCACCAGCAACCGTGGCCGCAGCAATAGCCAGCGCGCGATCAGCAGCTTTTGCTGAGTGCCGCCGCTCAAGGTCGCGGGCAGATCCCACAGCGAGCCCGCGCGGATCTTCAGCGCCTCGAGTAAGTGCGTGCCCTGCTCCATCTCCGCACGCCTGACGACACTGCGCCGATCGACCACGCGCGCAGCGGCGACGAGGTTGTCGACGATCGGCAGCGTGGCGAGGATGCCCTTGTTCGAGCGGTCGCCCGAGACGAAGCCGACACCGTCGCGCGCGCCGGCGGAAGGGTGTGAGTAGCTGACGCGGGCGCCGTCACGTGTGATGGCCCATGCACCCGCCGGCGCGATTCCGGTGAGTGCGTCGATCAGCGACGATGGGCCAACCGGCGCACCCGCCAGCCCGACGATCGCGCCTGCGGGAACGTCGATCGCGACGCCTTCACGTTCGATGCGAAGCGCGCTACCGTTCCCGATCTGCTCGCCGTGGTCGCGCTCCTGCCCGGCGGCCTCGCCTGCATGCGCCGAGTCCGCCGACTCCGCCACGCTCGCCGCCGCATCGTCGACCACCACGCTTTGTCCCATGCATTCGATGATTTCGCGGTCCGTGATCGCATCGAGCGCCGCGCGATCGACCGCAGTCTTGCCGTCGCGGATGATCGTGCAGACGTCCGCGATCTGCCGGATCTCGCGCATCCGGTGCGAAACGAACAACACGGCGAGGCCCGTATCGGCGATCAGCCGGCGTATCACGGCGAAGAGCCGGCCCGTCTCTGCCGCGGTCAGATTGGCCGTTGGTTCGTCGAGCAACAGTAGCTTCGCACCCGAGCCGAGCGCACGGGCGATCTCCACCAGTTGACGCTCGTGCAGCGTCAACCCGCTCACGAGCCGCCCTGCCGACTCTCGCGCGAAGTGCGGATCGATCAGCGATAGCGCGTCGATCGCGATCGCCATCGACGCGCGCTCGCTATATTTCGCCGTACCGCGCCGCAAGCGTGGCATGGCAATGTTCTCAGCCACGGATAGATGCGGTAGAAGCGCGAGTTCCTGATTCACCACCGCAATCGCGCCCGCCTCGACATGCGTGCCAACCGAGGCGCCGAGCGCGGCTCCGTCGAATTCGAGTGTGCCGCCGTCGCGCTCGAACTGACCGGAGATGATCTTGATGAGCGTCGATTTGCCGGCGCCGTTGCCGCCCAGAAAAGCATGCACTTCGCCCGCGGCGATCGAAAGATCGAAGCCCTTCAGTACGCTTGTGGGTCCGAAACTCTTGACGATCGAACGTGCCGTCAACAGATACTGTGACTCAGTCATGTGTTGTCTCCTTGCGCGATTTCCACGCGGCACCCCACACCTGTTTCGTTTTCCGAACGAGTGTTGTGAGTGAACGCGACGATCATGCGTGGCGCCTCCGACATCAGAGGCAACGGACGCCCATCAGGGCGTCTCGACGTCATCGATCAGGACGGGGAACGAAGCGGCAGGAGAGCTTGCTGAAAGAGCGATCGCTCGATCGCTCTTTCAGCAGGAAAGACGGATAATTCATTGCAGTCTCCTACGCAGTTGTTGCACTGCGCCATGTGTTTTTGGTCTGCCGCTTAGCTGCCCGAAACCGCCGGGTCAGCACCAGGAGGTCTTCAGGTTGCGCTGTTGCGCGGCTTGCCCACAGAATGGCAGCGCATGTGACATGCGAACAAGGCGGTTTCATTCAACTGCATCTGAAAAAAATTTCACTATGCGTATTCCCCCGGTGAAAGCCATCATCGCGTTCGAGAGCGTGGCCCGAACAAAGAGCGTCAACCGTGCATCCGAGGAACTCGGCTTGACCGCCTCGGCGGTGAGCCATCAGATCAGCAATCTCGAGTCGATCATCGGTCAGCCGTTGTTCTATCGCGCGGGGCGGGGGCTTGTGCTGACGCCAACAGGCGAGCGTTACCTGTCCGACGTCACGGGGTCGCTGGCGGACTTGAGCAGGGCCACCGAGCGGGCATCGAGCCGCGCCGACGTCGATATCCTGCGCGTGCACTCCAGCCCCAGTTTCGGGCTCATGTGGCTGCTGCCACGGCTCGAGTCGTTCCAGGAAGCCAACGGGGATATCCAGCTGAACCTGGCCTGCTCGTATGAAGACGTATCGTTTACGAGCGGTTATTACGACATCGACTTGCGTCACGGCTATGCGAACTGGCGTGACCTGGAAGTGAAAACGCTGCGCAACGAATTCATTGCACCACTCGCGTCGCCGGGATATCTGGAGAAACATCCGGTCAACACGCCCGAAGATCTGCTGACGCACCGCCTGATCTATTCGGAAACACCCCTCGTCCAGTGGAAGCAGTGGTTCGGCCGCACCGGCGTATCCGCCGCCCATAAAAGCTTCGACTTCTCTTTCGACCGCTCTTACATGTCGCTCGAAACGGCCGCGCTCGGCCTCGGCATCGCGCTCGAAAGCCTGATGCTCGCGTCAGTACGGATCAAGGAAGGGGTACTTGTGCCGGTATTCGACACTACCTACGCCGTCGAGGTTGGCGCGCATCATCTGGTCTATCCACCGCAGAACGCCGAGTTGCCACGCGTTATGCGGTTCATCGCGTGGATCGAGCGGGAAATCGGCCGCAAGGATCGCACTGTTTAGCATCCGCTTCGATCGGCCCCAGGGTATTCCAGCACTCGTATGAAACTGCGGGGCCTCGCGCCGCGGCGATACGGTCGCTGCACCAGCCATCGCATTCGCGCGGCGGTTCACCTGAAAATTTCTCAAGCATAGTTGAGCGGTACGGCGTTGATACAACTGGCGGCGCAGCAGACACTTGAGTCATCACATCAACACTCAGGAGACAAAGATGCTGCTCGAAAACAAGGTTGTCATCGTAACGGGTGCGGCTTCGCCGCGCGGAATCGGCAAGGCGACCGCAAAGGCGCTGGCCGCACAGGGTGCGCGTATCGTCATCCTCGATCTTCGCGAAGAAGACGCACAAAGCGCGGCCGCCGACCTCGGCGACGCGCATCTCGGTCTCGCCTGCGACGTCACCGACAAAGCCGCCTGTGTGAAGGCCGCAAAGGCGGCACTCGACCGCTATGGCCGCATCGACGGCCTGATCAACAACGCCGGCATCACTCAGCCGGTGCGCACACTGGACATCACTGCCGAGGGCTTCGACGCGATCGTCGATGTCAATCTGCGCGGCACGCTCTATATGTCGCAGGCCGTATTGCCGGTCATGAAGGAGCAGAAAAGCGGCAGCATCGTCTGCATGTCGTCGGTATCGGCTCAGCGCGGCGGCGGCATTTTCGGCGGTCCGCACTATAGCGCCGCGAAAGCGGGCGTCCTCGGTCTCGCTCGCGCGATGGCCCGCGAGTTCGGCCCCGACACCATTCGCGTGAATTCGATCACGCCGGGCCTGATCCAGACCGACATCACCGGTGGCAAGCTCACCGACGAGATGCGGGTCGACATCATCAAGGGCATTCCGCTCGGGCGGCTCGGCGTTGCAGACGATGTCGCGAATGCCTGCCTCTTTCTCGTGAGCGACCTCTCGACGTATCTCACGGGCATCACGCTCGACGTGAATGGCGGCATGCTCATTCATTGAAGACAACGGCCGCCTCCGCGGCCGCGCTGTATCTCAGGCACCCGGGCTCACCCGGGGTCATGGAAGGAGACAGAACATGAAAGCGAAGTACACCGTTTCGCCGGTTGGCAGCGACGCGCTGCCACAGGCCACCGATTCCACGGACTTCGAGTCCAGGACCTACGCGAAAGTCAGCCGCCGGCTCATCCCGTTCCTGATGCTCTGCTACCTGGGCGCTTATCTCGACCGGGTCAACGTCGGCTTTGCAAAGCTGCAGATGCTCAACGATTTGCGCTTTAGCGAAACTGTCTACGGCATGGGTGCGGGCATCTTCTTTCTCGGCTACTTCCTCTTCGAAGTACCGAGCAACCTGGTCCTCCATCGCGTTGGCGCGCGCAAATGGCTTGCGCGCATCATGCTGACATGGGCGGTGATCTCCGCGTGCTTCGTGTTCGTGAAGTCGCCCATGGCCTTCTATGCGCTGCGTTTTCTGCTCGGCGTCGCGGAAGCGGGCTTCGCACCGGGTGTGATTCTCTATCTGACGTACTGGTTTCCCGCTGCGCGCCGGGCCAAGGCGTTGTCGCTGTTCTTCATGGCGATTCCGCTCGCCGGCATGATTGGCGGCCCGCTGTCGGGCTGGATCATGCACTCGCTGCAAGGCGCGATGAATCTGTCCGGCTGGAAATGGCTGTTCCTGCTCGAAGCGCTGCCGTCGCTGGTACTCGGGATCGCGATCCTACTCTATCTCGACGACAGCATTGCCAAGGCAAAGTGGCTGACGGACACCGAAAAGAATCTGCTCGCACGCAATGTTGCCGGCGATAACGAACACAAAACCGCCCATCTGTCCGTCAAGTCGTTTATCGGTGACCGCCGCTTGTGGCTGATGGCATCGATCTACTTCTGCGTGGTGCTCGGCCAGTACGGCCTGACCTTCTGGCTGCCGACCATCATCCGTAAGTCTGGCGTCGCCGATCCGCTCTGGGTGGGCGTGTTCACCGCGATTCCCTATCTGTGCGCAATCATCGCCCTGCCGCTGGTCGGCATGAGCGCGGACCGCCGCCGTGAGCGACGGCTTCACCTGGCCATCCCGATGCTCGTCGCCGCCGCGGGTTTCGCCGTACTGCCGACCCTTGGCAGCGTCCCGGCATCGATCGTCTGTCTGAGCATTGCGGCAGCCGGCATTCTCGCGTCGTCTTCGCAGTTCTGGTCGTTGCCGACGGCGTTGCTCGGCGGTATGTCCGCCGCGGCCGGGATCGCGGCTGTCAACTGTTTCGCCAATCTCGCAGGCTTCTTTTCGCCGGCGATCGTGGGGTGGCTCAACGACCTGACAGGCAAATCGACCGCGGGGCTGATTTTCATCTCGACGGCCGTGACGCTCGGCGCCTGCCTGGTCTTTCTTGTGCCCGCGAAGTCAGTGA
The DNA here is from genome assembly GCF_046027215.1 of Paraburkholderia fungorum. GTDB lineage: Bacteria > Pseudomonadota > Gammaproteobacteria > Burkholderiales > Burkholderiaceae > Paraburkholderia > Paraburkholderia fungorum_D. The sequence continues at coordinate 2,041,200 of NZ_JAQQEN010000002.1, forward strand.
ACCGCTGAACCCTCTTTCAAACTTTTTGAATGTTCACAGGAGACGACATGAACAGTCCATCCACCGCGTCAACGGCAGAACTTGCCGAACACGCTTACCGTATCCGCAGAAACGCCCTGTTGATGGGTGAAGTCCAGGGCCAGGGCTACATCGGGCAGGCGCTCGATATCGCCGACGTGCTGGCCGTCGCCTATTTCGGCTCCATGCGCTATCGCCCGGAGGACCCCGAGTGGGAAGATCGCGACCGCTTCCTGCTGTCCAATGGCCACTATGCGATTGCACTGTATGCGGCGCTGCTCGCAGCAGGCATTCTGCCCGCCGAAGAACTCGAAACGTATGGCAGCGACGATAGCCGGCTGCCGATGTCCGGCATGGCCAGCTACACGCCGGGCATGGAGATGTCCGGCGGCTCGCTCGGCCACGGCTTGACCATCGCGGTCGGCCGCTGCCTCGGACTCAAACGCAAGAATTCCGCTTCGTTCGTGTACACGCTGTTCTCCGATGGCGAACTCGACGAAGGCGCGATCTGGGAAGGCATCATGTCCGCGAGCCACTGGAAGCTCGACAACCTGATCGCCGTGGTCGACGTGAACAACCAGCAGGCCGACGGCCCTTCGTCGCAGATCATGGCATTCGAGCCGCTCGTCGAAAAACTGCAGGCGTTCGGCTGGTTCACGCAACGGGTCGATGGCAACGATATCGCCGCCGTCGCAGCCGCGTTCGATGCAGCCCGCCAGCATCCCGTCGCGCAACCGCGCATGATCATCGCAGATACGCGCATGGGCTGCGGCGTGCCGTTCCTCGAAGCACGCGAGAAGAATCACTTTATCCGCGTCGATGCCCACGAATGGCAATTGGCGCTGCAGGCACTCGAAGCAGGGAGACAAGCATGAGCAACGCAACGTTGAACAAACCGCGCCTGAAGACCTCGGCGATGATTGCATCGATCGCCGGTGAAGGACAGGTCACGCGCTCCGCGCCTTTTGGTCATGCACTGGTGGAACTGGCGCGCCAGAAGACGAACGTGATCGGCATGACAGCCGACCTCGGCAAGTACACGGACCTGCATATCTTCGCCAAAGAATTTCCCGAGCGCTTCTATCAGATGGGCATGGCGGAGCAGTTGCTGATGGGCGCGGCGGCCGGCTTCGCGCACGAAGGCGCGCAACCGTTCGTCACCACGTATGCGGTATTCGCCACGCGCCGTGCCTATGACTTCATGCATCAGGCCATCGCCGAAGACAATCTCGACGTGAAGATCGTCTGCGCGCTGCCGGGTCTCACGACGGGTTACGGTCCTAGCCACCAGGCCGCCGAAGATCTCGCACTGATGCGCGCGATGCCGAACATGACGGTCATCGATCCGTGCGATGCACTCGACATCGAGCAGATGGTGCCCGCGATTGCCGCGCACAAGGGCCCCGTTTATGCCCGCCTGTTACGCGGCAATGTGCCCGCGGTGCTCGACGAATACGACTACAGCTTCGAACTCGGCAAGGCGAAGATGCTGCGCGACGGCGCCGAAGTGCTGATCATCTCGTCCGGCATCATGACGATGCGCGCGCTCGAAGTGGCAAAGGTGCTCGAAAGCGACCGGATCGGCGTAGGCGTGCTCCACGTGCCCACGATCAAACCGCTCGACACGGCAACGATCGTGCGCGAAGCGAAGCGCTCAGGACGACTCGTGGTGGTGGCCGAGAACCATACGACGATCGGTGGCCTGGGCGAAGCGGTTGCAGCCGAGCTGATGCGCGCGGGCGTCACTTGCGCGTTCAGGCAGGTGGGATTGCCCGATGCGTTCCTCGCGGCCGGCGCGCTGCCGACACTGCACGATCGCTACGGCATCTCGACGTCCACGATGGCCGAAGCGATCAAGGGGTGGGTGTCCTGAGTCGGTGTGACCGGGGGCTTCCTGCGCCAGGATCAGAAAGCCCCCCGCAGATATTCGGCCAGGCGAACCAGCATGGCATCGCAATGAGTCAGTTGCTCAAGCGTAATAAACTCGTCGGGCTTGTGCCCTTGATCCATGCTGCCCGGCCCGCACACTACCGTCGGAATACCCGCCTCGTCGAACAGTCCACCCTCGGTGCCGAAGGCCACGGTACCGAATTCCGACGAACCGCTCAACAACGCCAACAGGCGCGCTGCTTCGCTGTCGGGCGACGTGGCGAGTCCTGGGTAGGCGCTCAGCGGCTGCAGGCGAATGTCAGTGTCCGCCTGCACCGAACGCATTGCCGGCAGCAGTTCAACCTCGGCATAGGTCTGCAGCTCATCCGATACCTTCTGAGCGTCGAAGCCCGGCAGCGCGCGTACCTCAAAATCAAACTCGCATTCGGCCGGCACAATGTTCAGCGCCCGACCGCCTTTGATAAGGCCGGTCTGCACCGTCGTGAATGGCGGATCAAAGCGCTGATCGTGATGTTCGGGCTGTGCCAGTTGCACACCGATCTCGCCTAAGCGGCCGATCAGTCGCACCGCATATTCGATCGCATTGACGCCATAGGGTGCGTAGGCGGAATGACAGGCTGCCCCCTTCACCTGGCAGCGCATGGCCAGCTTGCCCTTGTGACCGAGCACCGGTTTCAAGCCAGTAGGTTCACCGATCAGGCACAGACGCGGCTTGTGCGCACGCTTTGCCAGTTCCGCCAACATCGGCCGCACGCCCAGGCATCCCACTTCCTCGTCGTAGGAGAAAGCAAGATGTACAGGTACTTTCAAAGGCTGCTTCAGAAAGACGGGGACCGCCGCTAACACTGAAGCGATAAAGCCCTTCATGTCGGCTGTGCCGCGACCGTACAAGCGTGCGTCTTTCTCCGTGAGACGGAACGGCTCCACAGTCCAGGCCTGCCCGTCTACAGGCACGACATCCGTATGGCCGGACAGCACAACCCCGCCTCGATCAGAAGGACCGATGGTGGCAAACAGGTTGGCCTTGGTGCGCTCTGAATTGTAGAAGATCTCGCTTTGCACTCCGAGAGCCTCCAGGTAATCGCGGATGAAAGCGATGAGTTCCAGATTGGAATCCCGGCTGACCGTAGCGAAACCGATTAGCCGCTCGAGCAGGGCGCGGCTGGACACTTCATGCATCGCCCGGCACTCCATAGCTGGGCGCTGCCGTCGGATTCAACGCCCGGGTCAGATAGTCCTGCATCTGCGGTCGATAGGCTTGCCAGAGACCGCCCAGCTGGCCGATGGGGTCTTTATCCGCCCAGTCGATCCGTAGATCGACGATCGGCCAGCTCAGGTCGCCGACTACCTTGAGCGCTGCCGAGTGCACGGGCCCCGCTTCACCGCCGGCTGCCATGGCGGCATGCATGGCCAGCAGCAGGCGGCCGGCAAGCATCCCGGGCGCATTCTCGAACGCGAGAACCATCGCCTCGATAACCTCGACACCCGCCAATAAATTGCCCGCGGCAACACACTGCCGACCCGCCACGGCGTGATGCGTGCCCAGCGCCTCCTTACCGCTAAAAAACGCGGTGCGGCCCTGACTATCGATCACCGTCACCTGCCGATACTGGCTCCAACGATCGGCGCCGAGCGCCCGGTCGAGAGCCGCCGCAGGCTCGAATCGCGGGTCTTCAAGGAGTTCGAGAATCTGCGGGCCGAGAGCAGGCAGCGTCACGTTCTGGGTCGCCACCGCCCCCACGCCGGCGCGTAACCAGGGGCATCGGGCACCCACCGCGATACTGGACGAGCTGATAGCGATGCCAAGCTGGCCGGTCTCCGGACACCGTCCGATGATCGAGAATGTCATGCCTGCTCCTTAAACCTGCTTCGCCTGCCAGCCATCCGGGATCACCGCGATCACATCGATCTCCATCAACCACTGCGGCTGGCCCAGCGCGGTAACAACAAGGCCCGTGGAAATGGGAAACACGCCCTTGAGCCACTTGCCGACCTCCTGGTACACCGGCTCGCGATAGCGCGGGTCGGTCAGGTAGGTCGTGGTCTTGACGATATGGGTCAGGTCGCTGCCGGCCTCCGCAAGCAGTTGCTTGACGTTTTTCATCGCCTGCCCGGCCTGGGCCTGCGGATCGCCGAGGCCCACCAGACGACCTTCGAAATCCGTGCCCACCTGGCCACGCACATAGACGGTATTACCCGCGCGAACGGCCTGACAAAGATCGTTATCCAGCGACTGGTTCGGATACGTATCCTTGGTGTTGAACATGCGGATGCGTGTATGAGTAGGCATCAATTCACTCCCAATTCGTTGAGTTGTTGAACCTGCGATTCGGCGTATGTGCCGGCAGGCGTTTCCTTTCGACATTTCTCAGCCTGACGCTGCGAAGCATCACGGTAGGAGAGGTATTTGCGCTGCGTAGCGATGTGGTCGGCAATATGCTTTGCATCGTGCCAAACGCCCCAGATAAACGTGGAGCCGCGACGCGCCAGCCACGGCAGACCCAGGAAATAGACGCCGGGCTCCGTTGAAACACCGCGTTGATGTTGCGGCTTGCCCTTTGCGTCAAAGGCGTTGACATGCAGCCAGTCGTAATCGACTGCATACCCGGTCGCCCAGACGATCGATGTCACGCCGGCTTCCGCCAGATCGAGCTCGAGAATCGGATGAGTCACGCAGACCGGATCCGGCAGAGTATTGCGGGCTTCAGGTTCTTCCGGCAGGTCGAGACCATTGCGGGCAATATAGGCATCCGCAGCATCCAGCAGCGACAGATAGTTCTCGTCGCCACGAGCAAGGTTGACTGCGAGATCCGCTTCGAAGGTCACGACATCGTCGTCGAATGTCTTCGTCAGGCCGACAAGCGTCATCCCCTGACTGGCGAGCCGCCGGAAGTCGACGGTATGGCCGCCGCGCGCACCGCTTACCGCAATCGTCACGTGTTCCTTACCGGGTATCGCCGCTTCCTTGTCCCATTCGCCGAGCACGCCAAGCCACCAGCAGAAGTCACGGCTGCGATAGGCGCGTGGCGGACGATCGTGCGGACCGACCGAGAGGTAGACCTTCTTGCCGGCACGCTGCAACTCGTCCGCGATCTGCACCCCGGACGACCCGGCACCGACCACCAGAACACCTCCCTCGGGCAGTTGCCCGGGATTGCGATAGTCGGCGGAGTGGATCTGGGTGAGCGTCCCGTGTTTCGGAGCGATCGGCGGGATAACCGGGCGCTGGAACGGTCCAGTTGCAACCACCACGCGATTGGCCTCGACCACGCCGATGGAGGTTTCAACGGTGAATCCCGGCCGGCCTGCATTGCGTACCACGCTCGTCACTTCCACACCCGTACGGATGGGGGCGTCGAACTTCCTCGCATAGGCTTCAAAATAGTCCGCGACCCGTTCTTTCGGCGCAAAGGCGTCCGCGTCGAGATCGTCGAATGCAAGACCCGGGAACCGGTCGTGCCAGGCCGGACCGTTGGCCACCAGCGAATCCCACCGCCCTGTGCGCCAGCGTTCGGCAATACGATCACGTTCCAGCACGAGGTGCGGCACCCCGAGTTTGCTCAGGTGCTCACTCATGGCCACGCCGGCCTGACCGGCGCCAACCACAAGCGTATCTATCGACATGTTTTCAGCTGTCATCGCTGTTTCCTTTTGAAAAGCGGTTCTGGTTCAGCCCGGCAACGGCCGCCTCTTTCGTTGACGCTTAACCATGAGGAAAATGTACGCCCGCCACTTGATTCGGAAAAACATATTTAAAAAATACATAGCATCGTTTTTTTCTATGCAGAGCTTTCTTTCGTGGCGCACAATGCATGCACCCCGGGTGCTTCAAGGAGATTTGCGGATGGAAAGCAATCCGTTGCGTTATTCGCTGCGCCAACTGCGATATTTCGTCGTAACGGCGGAAGCGCTATCTTTCACTGCCGCGGCAAAACGCCTGCATATCTCGCAGCCGTCCGTTTCGACAGCGCTAGCGGATCTCGAAGAGTCGTTCGGCGTGCAGCTTTTCATTCGCCATCACGCGAGTGGGCTGTCACTCACGCAGGCGGGCCGCGACCTGCTCGGGCACGCGCGTAATCTGCTGAAGAATGCGGAAGACTTGCAGTTAGCGGCAAAAGAAATGGACGGCGGCATGACGGGCACCATCTCGCTCGGCTGCCTCGTTTCGCTCGCCCCGCCGCTGATGCCGGGCATCATCAGCCGCTTCGTGCAGGACCATGCGGGTATCGCCTTTCGCACGGTGGAGGCGCACCAGGACACGCTGCTGAGCGGCCTGCACGATGGCTCACTCGACATCGCCCTGACCTATAGCCTCGACATCAATGAGGACATCACCTTCACCCCGCTGCTGTCGCTGCCGCCCTATGTGATCCTGCCGAAGACGCACCGGCTCGCGCGCGCCCGTAAAGTCTCGCTCGCGGAACTCCTGCCGGAACCCTATGTGATGCTGGATCTGCCACACAGCCGCGAGTATTTTTCCGCCTTGTTCGATGCCGTGGGCAGCCGGCCCATCGCTGCATTCCGTTCATCGCAGCCGGAAGTGGTACGCGGCATGGTGGCGAATGGACTCGGTTATAGCATCCTCAATTTCCCGCTCAAATCGAATCGCACCGTGGACGGCGAGGACTTCGTCATCAAGCGGTTCAAGGAAGACGTGAATGCCACCACGCTCGGCATCGCGCAGGCCAGCGCCATGAAGCCGCGTCAGGTCGTGCGGCGCTTCGCGACGTTCTGCGAGTCGTATATCCGGCGTTTGCATATCGATCAATGAGCGGCCACGTTTTCGCACAGCAAAAAAATGCGACCGCCAGCGCCGGAAGTCGCCCGGCGCCAGAGGTCGCACCTTCGGCAGCAGATTGAAGCGTTTCTGGATGACGTGCTGTCGCGAGTTCGCGCTCACACTGTTGAAAACGCAGCGACGGGGAGTATGTCGCTGCCTGCAATGCCAACTACAAGCAAGTTCTAGCGGATCGACACAGAGGGCTGCTGATTCAGGCGGCGGCGATAGGCCGTATCCCGTGTGGCGAGCCAATAGTACAGAGGCGCCGTCACCACGATCCCCACCAGCCACGACAGGTCAGCGCCGTTCAGGTGCGAAGAGAAAGACCCGACATAGATTGGCGTGTTCATGAAAGGGATCTGCACGACGATGCCGATAGCGTAGGCAATCAGCGCCTGCGAATTGAATCGTCCATAAATGCCGCCGTCGACCCGGAATATCGAATCGATATCGTATCGACCCTTGTGAATCATGTAGAAATCGATCAGGTTGATCGCCGTCCACGGAACGAGTACGACGAGCAAGGCCAGCACCAGGTCGACGAAATGACCAATGAAGTCCTTCGACGCGCCAACTGCCGCGAAACAGCAAGCTGCCAGAATAATGAAAGACAGGACGGCGCGTGATTTTGCGGTCGGAATCCAGCGGTAGGCAAAGGTCTGCAAGGAAGTGATAACCGACAGCACCGCGCCGTAGAGATTGAGTGCATTGTGACTGATGACACTCAGCAGAAACAGAACGAGCATGAAGGGCCCTATCGTACCCGTCGACAGTTTCACGGCGTCCATGGTGTCCGCTCCGGGCGCTACGGCGAGCACGGCAACCGCGCCAAACACGAACGCGAGTGTCGACCCAAGCGTGCAGCCAAGATATGTCGCCCAAAACGTAGCGCCGACGCCAACGTTAGCCGGCAGGTACCGTGAATAGTCCGAGACGTACGGGGCAAACGCAATTTGCCAGAGTGCCGAGAGGGAAACGGTCGCCAGCCAGCCGGCAAAATTAAAGCCGCCTCGCGTCAGAAAATCGGCGGTCGCCACGTGAGTAAAGATATAGGCAAAGCCGACCACAATGCCAATGCCCAGAACCCACGTGCCGATCCTGTTGAGAATGTGGATAAAGCGGTATCCGACTATGCCAATGAGTCCCGAGCCCAGCGCGCCGATCACGATCCCAACAGGAACCGGAATCGATGACTCGATGCCATGCAGCGACTTGCCGGCCAGCACGATGTTCGATGCGAAGAAACCGACATACATCACGCCGGCAATCACCGTCACGAGGAGCGCACCCCACGAGCCGAACTGGGCACGGCTTTGTATCATCTGAGGGATACCCATCTGCGGCCCCTGGGCCGAATGCAGCGCCATGAGAATGCCGCCAATCGCCTGTCCGACCAGAATGGCAATCACGCCCCAGAACAGGTTTAGATGGTAGATCTGTACGCCGAGCGCTCCCGTCACGATGGGTAGCGGTGCGATGTTTCCCCCGAACCACAGCGTGAACAGGTCACGTACCTTTCCATGTCGTTCCTCGTGCGGAACGTAACCGATGGTGTGCTTTTCGATCAGTGGAACTGCACTTCGGCTGTCGCCCATATCACCCTCCCTTCATACGTGTTGCGCGGTCGCGCTCGATAATTTGGTGACCAGGGCGTTGACGTCGGCGATCGATTGGCCAGCGCCCCATGTGTCAAACCAATTTACTTAGGCCATATTTCTTTGACCAACACTGTTTACCGATGCGCTGCATAGATTTTTTCGATGCAAGCGCCGGCGTGGGGTGTGCAGCATATGGAGGGTGGAGTGGCGCGTCGCGGGGTGGCGCGCCGCGCGGATAGGCTTACCTGGCTACGGGCATCGTGAATTCCGCGCCTTTGGCGATGCTATCGGGCCAGCGCTGCATGACGCTCTTGTAGTGCGTGTAGAAGCGCACGGCTTCCTCGCCGTATGCGTGATGATCGCCGAACAGCGAGCGCTTCCAGCCCCCGAACGAATGCCACGCCGGCGGCACCGGACTCGGTATGTTGATGCCCACCATGCCGATATGAATCTGCCGGGAGAACGTGCGCGCCGCACTGCCGTCGGAGGTGAACAGCGATACGCAGTTGCCCAGTTCGTGCGCGTTGACGAGTGCGATCGCACTCGCGAGATCAGGCACACGGACCACCGAGAGGACCGGCCCGAAAATCTCTTCCCGATAGATGCGCATATCCGGTTTCACATCGTCAAAGAGCGAGCCGCCTAAAAAGAAGCCCTCTTCGCGGCCGGACACGGTATGCCCGCGACCATCGACGACGAGCCGGGCACCCGCCGCGACGCCTGCTTCGATGTAGCCCAACACTTTCGTGCGATGCGCGGCGCTGATGAGCGGCCCCATGTCCAGATCGGGCTCCATGCCGCCGCCGATCCTGAGCGAGCGCACGCGCGGCACGAGGCGCTCGACCAGCTCATCGCCAATACGCCCCACCGCCACCGCGACCGAGGTTGCCATGCAGCGCTCGCCGGCTGAGCCATACGACGAGTTGATCAATGCATCCACGGCCTGATCGAGATTGGCGTCGGGCATCACGACCAGATGATTCTTCGCACTGCCCAACGCCTGCACGCGCTTGCCGCGCTTGGCGGTTTCGCTGTAGATGTATTCAGCGACCGGCGTCGAGGCGACGACAGACATCGCGACGACATCGGGGTGCTGGATCAACCCATCGACGACGGCCTTGCTGCCATGCAGGACATTGAAGACACCCTTGGGAAAACCCGCTTCGATGAACAGCTCGGCAAGCCGGATCGATGCCGACGGCGTGCGCTCCGAGGGCTTGAGTATGAACGTGTTGCCGCACGCGGCCGCCATCACGAACATCCAGCACGGCACCACCATGGGAAAATTGAACGGCGTGACGCCCGCGGCCACGCCGAGCGGTTGACGCAGATTCCAGTTGTCGATGCCGCCGCTGATCTGATCGGTGAACTCGGTCTTAAGCAGGCTCGGAATGCCGCACGCGAATTCGACGATTTCGATACCGCGCACCACCTCACCCTTCGCGTCGTCAAACAGCTTGCCGTGGTCGCGTGTAATGAGCTCGGCGAGTTCGTCGCTGTGCGCCTCAAGCAGTTCCTTGAACTTGAACATCAAACGCGCGCGCTTCAGCGGCGGGGTTTCGCTCCACGCCGGGAACGCGGCTGTCGCAGCGGCGACGGCGGCGTCGACTTCAGCTTCGTTTGCGACCGGCACACGGGCCGACACCCGGCCTTGCGCCGGATCGTATACGTCGGCGAACCGCCCGCTTGCGCCCGAGGCGCATTGACCGTCGATGAAATGACTCAGCTCGCGCACGGCGCCTTGATTTGCTTCGCTCATATGTCCTCCGATGGGGGGATGCGGGCGCTGACCACGCCACGCCTTCCCATGCAGCGTACGCTCGTCGCCGCTTGATGTCGCGCGACGTTAATGACATCGCATCGATCCCTTTCGGCGAGTCAAGCGACTTCCCGTGCAAGGTCAGCGAAACCCGGTCGCGGATCAACAAGGCGCACCGCGTGAGCACAGGGCTTGGAAGCTGTTGCGACGTTATCGATAGGGACTGTTAGCTGTTTCCGCCCGGCGCTCACTTCCTGGCTTGTTTTGCCCGACAGGAAACAGTGGCTAAAGGGCTCAGGGCTGGTCACTGCCTGTCGTCGATCGGCGCATACACGGGATGGTATTGCTAAACGCGAATGCAAACTGACATATCCCGCGGCAACGGGGCGCGCTGATCAACCACCTTTCGCCGCGGCGCGCACGAACGACACAAAGCGCGTCGTAATGGGATTGACGCGCACCGACGGCCATGCGAGTCCCACGCGCCACTTCGCTTCTTTACCCTGAAGCTTCAGCACCGTTGCATCACGCAGCAAATGCTGCGCACGCGAAGGAATGAACGCGACGCCTACTCCGGCGACGACTGACGCGAGGACCGACTGCACGTCTTCCGCGTACTGCGTCACGTTCGGCACAAAGCGGCGTTCGAGGCACCACCGGTCGATCTGTGCGGCGAGCCCAGGGCCGCGCGTGCGCTGCAACGCGACGAAGCCGATTTCATTGAGCACGCCGAGATCGGCCGGGAGCCGTGTGTACCCAAGGTCTGGCGGCAACGCCAGCGCAAGTGCTTCGTCGATCATACTGAACGACGACAAACCGTCCGCGACCGGCAAGCGCAGGAAGCCTGCATCCAGCTTGCCTGCCAGCAGGCGGCGCGTTTGTTCGGCGGAAGAAAGATCGCATAGCGTAACGGCGACGCCGGGATGTTGCCGACGGAAATCGGCGATCAGTTGCGGCACGACCGTTAGCACGGACAGACAGAGACCGATGCGCAAATGACCAAGCCGGCCGCTGCTTGCCTCTCTCGCTCGCAACAGGATCTCATCCGCGTCGCGTACAAGTGCCTGCGCATCGGGCAGGAAGCGCTCGCCAAACAGCGTGAGCTCCGCGCCGTGCCGCCCCCTCTCGAACAACTTGCCACCGAGGCTTGCCTCCAACGCGCCGATCTGCTTGCTGAGCGCCGGTTGGCTCATGTGCAGCGCATCCGCCGCGCGACCGAAATGGCGCAGGTCGGCAACCGTCAGAAACGTCCTCAGCAATTTCAGTTCCATTCCGTCAAGTTATCGTATGGATCAAAACATTCATTTTACTAATTAATAGGCGAAGCGTTCAATAAGGGCATGTCCTCCCGGAGTGATCCACCATGTCCTTTCAGAACCCGATGAGCCGCCGGACGCGGGCGGCCCGTCAATCCGTCACCGATGGCGAACCTGACGCGGCCTCAGTCCATAGTCCCGATCCCCGCAGTGAGCCAGGTCGTCGGCCCCGTTTCGGCGATGCGATACCCGACACACCTCGTCGCGCGACGACCGGCGCGATCGCGGTGAGCTTCGCCGTCGTCTCGCGCAAGCGCTGGCCGAACTTATGAGTCAGCGCTAGTGTGAGTCGCGCGGCACAGGTGCGCCACTCGCTCCGACCAGGAAGTCCAGATCCGCGCCCTGGTCCGCCTGCAGCACGTGCTCGACGTAGAGCCTGTAGTAACCGCGCTTGGGCAGATCCGGCGCCTGCCATTGCGCGCGACGGCGCGCGAGTTCCTCGTCGCTGACGTCCAGATGCAGACGGCGTGCTTCGACGTCAAGCTCGATCATGTCGCCGGTCTGGACGAGCGCGAGCGGGCCGCCCGCTGCCGCTTCAGGCGATACGTGCAGCACCACCGCGCCATATGCCGTGCCGCTCATGCGGCCGTCCGAGATGCGGACCATGTCGGTGATGCCTTTTTCAAGCACCTTCTTTGGCAGCGGCATGTTGCCCACTTCAGCGAAACCCGGGTAGCCTTTCGGCCCCGCGCCTTTTAGCACCATGATGCAGTGCTCGTCGATATCGAGCGAATCATCATCGACTTTGGCGTGCAACTCTTCGACGTTCTCGAACACCACCGCACGACCGCGATGTTTGAGTAAAGACTGTGTTGCCGCAGACGGCTTGATCACCGCGCCATTCGGCGCGAGGTTGCCCCTGAGCACTGCAATGCCCGCCTTCGGCTTGAACGGCTCGGCGAACGTCGTGATGACCTTCTCGTCATGGTTTGGCGCGTTGCACACGTTGTCCCAGAGCGTTTTGCCGTTCACAGTCAGCGCGTCTTTATGCAGCAGCCCCTGTTCGCCGAGTTGCTTCAACACTGCCGGCAGGCCGCCCGCGTAGTAGAAGTCTTCCATCAGGTATTCGCCTGACGGTTGCAGATTCACCAGGCACGGCACGTTCGAGCCCAGCTCCCAGTCTTCAAGCGATAACTCCACGCCAATCCGCTTGGCCAGTGCGATCAGATGCACAACCGCATTGGTCGACCCACCAATTGCCGCATTCGTGCGGATCGCGTTTTCAAACGCCTGACGCGTGAGGATCTTGTCCATCGTCAGATCTTCGCGGACCATATCGACAATGCGTCGTCCCGCCAGATGCGCGAGCACCTGGCGACGTGCATCGACCGCCGGAATCGCCGCGTTATGCGGCAACCCCATGCCGAGCGATTCCACCATCGACGCCATCGTCGAAGCCGTGCCCATCGTCATGCAATGGCCGCGCGAGCGGTTCATGCACGACTCGGCTTCGGTGAATTCTTCCTGCGTCATCGTGCCGGCGCGCACTTCCTCCGACATTTGCCAGACGCCCGTGCCCGAGCCAATTTGCTTGCCGCGGAACCGGCCGTTCAGCATCGGGCCGCCTGACACCGCCAGCGCCGGCAGATTGCACGACGCCGCGCCCATCAGCAGCGCAGGCGTGGTCTTGTCGCAACCCACCAGCAGGATCACGCCATCCATCGGATTGCCGCGAATCGACTCCTCGACATCCATCGAAGCGAGATTGCGAAACAGCATCGCGGTAGGGCGCAGATTGGATTCGCCCAGCGACATCACCGGAAACTCAAGCGGCAAACCACCCGCTTCGTGCACGCCTTTTTTCACGTACTCGGCGAGTTCGCGGAAATGCGCGTTGCACGGTGTGAGTTCCGACCACGTATTGCAGATGCCGATCACCGGGCGACCGTCGAATTCGTCGTGCGGAATGCCCTGGTTTTTCATCCACGAGCGGTGAATAAATCCATCCTTGTCTTTCCTGCCGAACCAGCTTTGCGAACGGAGCTTGCGCATGTCCTGTCTCCCGGAAACCCTTGTGATGAGGTGATGCCCTATCTAATGGAATCGTCCTGGCGCGAGCGATGCCCGTATTCCGAGCCTCACTGGCCGTGTTCTGATGGTAATCAATGAAGGGACATTGCGCCATTGCTACCTGCTGATCACCGATCATCGAGATGCAGTCACCTCAAACAAGCTCGACGAGCAGAGGCCCCAGCAACGCCAGCAACACATTTGCGATTGCATACGTGACCGCAAATGGCATCGTAGCCACCGCACTTTCTGACTTGTCCAGCACCTGGCCGAATGCCGGATTTGCGGCACGTGAGCCGGCCAATGCACCAGCGAGCAAGGCTGAGTTGTCGTAGCGCAAGACGTAGCGACCGAACAGCATGGTAAGCACTAGCGGAAACAGCGCGACAAATATACCGAGCAATAAAATGGTGAACCCACTTTGTCGGATCGTTAAGAGCGCCTGCATCCCGGAATTGAGGCCAACCGCAGCGACGAATGCAGACAACCCGAAATCCTTTAACAGTTGCGAGGCCGCCGAGGGCATTGCCCCATGCATAGGATATTTGCCGCGCAGCCAGCCAAATATCAGCCCCATCAGAAGGCAGCCCCCGCCTGCGCCGAGCGTCAACGCGAAACCATCGACATAGAATACGACCAGCCCTAGCAGCAGACCAAAGACCAGACCTAGTCCCAGGTAAACGAAGTCGGTTTTATCCGAACTGGGCAAGTCATAGCCCGCTGCCTCGACCGCCCGTTTGGTGTTCTCAGGAGATCCGTAGAACGTAATGACGTCGCGATCGCGTCTCCGGCCGTGCCGACAATAGCTGACTGTGTCAACGCACCGGCCGCCAGGCCCGCTGCGAGGCCTTTGTTCAGGTGGAATAGCCTGGCGCAGGCGACCACGATAAAGAGTGCCGAGAATGCAAGGAATGCGGCAAGCGCGAACTCGCGGAGCGTCTTGCGATGGAGCGACGCAAAGAACTGCGGGCCGGATGAATACCCAACCGCGTAGAAGGGGTCGGAACCGGATGCGGCCTGATTGCTACGCAAGCGTGCCAGGCGCGGAGAGACTGAAGGGAACCAGATAAAGAACGCCAGACGCCACCCGGCGGGCGCCGGCGCTTCTCCCCGCCGGCGCCCGCCATCAACTTACTCGACGTGCAGATCTCGCATCGGCGCATGCGTGCGTTGCCGCGTTTCCCATCCTTCGGCCAGACCCACGTCCGCGTCAGAGGCGGGCAACATGGGGACCGCGCGAAGCAGATCGGACGCCCGTTCGGCGAGCATGATCGTCGGCGCGTTCAGATTGCCATTGGGCTCGGTCGGGAATACGGATGAATCGATGACCCGCAAGCCCTCCACGCCACGAACCCGCAACTCGGAATCGACCACAGCCATGTCATCCTCCCCCATACGGCAGGAACCACACGGATGCATCGTGCTTTCCAGGTTCGCCCTGACAAAGGCGTCGATCTGCTCATCCGTTTGCACGTCCGGTCCGGGAGCCAGTTCGGCATCGCGAAAGCGGTCCATCGCCGGCTGCCCGATGATTTCTCGCGTCAAGCGGACACAACGTCGAAATCCCTCACGGTCTTCTTCGCGATCCAGATAGTTGAAGCGGATCTCTGGATGCGTATAGGGATCGGCCGATACCGAGCGCACGTAACCCCGGCTCTTCGGCTTGTTCGGTCCGGTCAACACCATGAACCCGTGTCCTTTGAGCGGCTTGTCGCCGTCATAGCGCATGGCGGCCGGCAAAAAATGGAATTGAATGTCAGGCCAGCGCAAACCCGCTTCGGAGCGAATGAATCCACCGGCCTCGAAATGGTTACTGGCTCCCAGACCATCCTTGAACAAAAGCCATCGCAGCCCGATCATGAATTTGCTGAACGGGTCCATTTTCGAATTGAGGGTGACGGGCTCCTTGCAGGCATACTGAATATAGATTTCGGCGTGATCCTGCAGGTTCTCGCCGACGCCGGGCAAGTGATGCCTGACCTCGATCCCCGCCTGGCGCAATACCTCGGCGGGCCCGATGCCGGAGCGTTGCAGCAGGTGCGGCGAACCGATCGGGCCAGAGGCGATCAATACTTCGGCGCGGCATCGCGCGACGTGCGTGCTGCCGCCCTGATCGTACTCGACCCCAACGGCGCGCTTGCCCTCGAGAATCACGCGGCGCGTCATCGCATTCGTCACCACGGTCAGATTGGGCCGCTTCATCGCGGGCCGCAAGTATGCGTTAGCGGTGGACCAGCGCACGCCATTCTTGACTGTCATGTGCATTGCGCCAAAGCCTTCCTGCATATGACCGTTACAGTCTTCCGTCTTGATGTAGCCGGCCTCGGCCCCCGCTTCGATCCAGGCGCCGTACAGCGGATTCACCATGTTGTTGCCGTTGTTGGTGCTCAGTGGACCTTCCGCACCCCGATATTCGTCGCCGCCGAACTTGTAGCTCTCAGCACGCCGGAAATACGGCAAACAGTTGCGATAGCCCCAGCCGCGCGCGCCCAACTCCTCCCATTCGTCGAAGTCGCACGCGTGGCCGCGAATATAAACGAGGCCATTGATCGACGACGATCCGCCCAGCACCTTGCCACGCGGACAATGCAACTGGCGGCCATTCAGATGAGCCTCGGGCACGGTCTGATAGCGCCAGTTGTATCTGGACGTATTCATCGGCATTGAAAACGCGCTCGGCATCTGAATGATGACGCTGCGATCGCTGCCGCCGAATTCCAGCACCAGCACGCGGACCGCCGGGTCCTCGGTCAGCCGGTTGGCCAGTACACACCCGGCCGATCCAGCGCCCACTATGATGTAATCGAATTGCTCGGTAGCCATGATATTTGCCTGCTTCGTAGATCTTGACGGGGTCGTCCGGGGTTCAGTAGCGACCTTTGTCGCCGGTGGTGTATTGCGGTGAGGTCTTCTCGATAGACGCGATGACGGACTCTTCGTACTTCAGATCGAGCGAGCGCGACAAGACGTAATACGCCAGGCCCGAGACGAACAGGCCGACGAGCCAGGCCAGATCGACGCTGCCCATCGCGCGAGAAAGCGGGCCGACGTATACCTCGTTGGCGCCGTCGAGCACACAGAAGAACGGAATCATCGAGACGAAACCAATTGCGTACGCAATCAGACCGCGCGCGCCCCACTTTCCGTACATGTTGTTGTGCGGCATAAAGAAGTGCGGAATGGCATAACGACCCTTGCGAACGAAAAAGTAGTCTGTCAGATTGACCGCGGTCCAGGGCACCAGAAAATACAGCATGACAACCAGGTAGATGTTCAGGACGGAAAGACCCTTACCCGAGGTATAGATGCTGAGCGCTACGCCAAGTTGAAGGACCACCACAAAGAGAATCGCCAGAACGCGGGTGCTCGGAGTCGGTTTGACTTTGCGGAACGAATCGACTGCGGTGATAGCCGTCAGTTTCGCGCTATAGATATTCATCGCGATGACCGGCAGAAACGCCAGAATTGTGACGCCAACCACAACGCTTCCCATCCCCGGTGCGAGGTCGCTGCCCACCTGGTTCAACGCGACCAGTACATCCGTTGCGTGCAGATGGTCTGCAAGCCAGCCGCCAATCGCGATCATCCACGCGCCCGAAAGCGATGCGCCGAGGAACACGGCCGCAATCAGTTTGCCGCTCGGCGTGTTTTTCGGCAGGTAGCGCGAGTAGTCGGACACATAGGGTGCATAAGCGATGTTGTAGCTGGCGGCGGCTGCGAATTGCGCGATGAAAGCCGTCCAGCCGAAGCCCAGCGGTGGCGTCGGTGTCGCGCCCGGCGCCACCGCGGCGAGCGGCACGTCATGCACCCAATGCATTAGTACAGCCACCGTGACGAGTCCATAAAGGGGCAGCGACAGATACAACGCCCATTTGAAACTCCGGTGCATCCAGTCGTGGCCGAGAATCGCCAGAACGGAAGCCGGCAAGGTCACTGCCAGTGCCACCTTAACGGGGTCCCAGTCGAACAGTGCTTTGAGGCCCTGCATCATCAGCACGAGGTTGACGATGTTGAATCCCGCAAACACGAATAGCGTCGCCAACAGGACGACAATGACCCCGCGATAGCCGAACTGCGCTCTCGACTGGATCATCTGCGGCAATCCCAGGTGAGGGCCCTGCGATCCGTGAAAGGCCATGAACAAGGTGCCGAACATGATGCCCAGCGTGCCGGCTATCGTGGTCCACAGCGCGCTCAGGCCGATGCTGGGACCGACAAAGCCAATGGTCATGGTAAAGAAAGTGAAATTACCCAGAAACCAGAAGGGTCCTTGCCGGGACAGCCTGTCGGTTCGTTCGTTATCCGGAATAAAGTCAATCGAATGGCCTTCAATGGCGCCGTGCTCAACCCCGGCTACGGTGCCTTTTACTGTCTCGTCTGCTACTTGCATCATGTACCCCTGACTGGAATGAGAGGTTGATGGAATGAGGATAGACCGGTCATGCATGCCATCTGCGACACGCGCCCGCCACCTGGCGCCTGGCTCACGTTCGTTTGAGGCGCCGTCGGCGGATGGGCGGTTCAGTGCAGCGTGATCCAGACCGCTTTGCTCTCCATCAGATGATCGAGTTGTTCGGGGCCGAGGTCTTTGCCAAAGCCGGATTCCTTGAATCCGCCGAATGGCATCGACGGGTCGATGGTGCTGTGCGCATTGACGTAGACCGTGCCGGCGCGCAATTGCGGAATCAGCCTGTGCACGCGGTTCAGGTCATTGGAGTAGATCGCGGCGGCGAGACCGTAGGGCGAGTCATTCGCCAGCGACAACGCATCGTTTAGATCGTCGAAGGGCGCGGTCACCAGCACCGGACCGAAGATTTCTTCGCGGACTATCTTCATCTCGCTGCGGCAATGCGCAAAGATGGTCGGCTCGACGAAGTAGCCTGGCCGATCCATGGCATGGCCACCATGTACAACTTCCGCGCCTTCGCGCCGGCCAGCTTCAATATAGGTTTCGACACGGTCTTTCTGAAGCGCGGAAACGAGCGGGCTGATGAAGCAGTCGCGGTCGAGTCCGGGCGCAATCTTCATCTTGCGCGTGTGTTCGATCAGCGCGCCAATGAACCTGTCGTGAATACCGCGCTGGACGTAGACGCGTGCCCCCGCGTCGCACACCTGTCCGGAATTGAAGAAGATGCCATTCGCCACGGCCTGGGCAGCGGCTTCGATGTCGGCGTCCTCCAGCACCAGCACCGGCGATTTGCCGCCGAGTTCGAGCGTGATGCGTTTGATGCCATCCACGGCCGTGTGCCCGACCGTGCGCCCCACTTCGGTGGAACCCGTGAACGTGATCTTGTCGATACCGGGATGGGCGGCCATCGCCGCGCCAATTTCGCGCCCTCGCCCCGTGATGACGTTGACGACACCGTCCGGGATCCCGGCCTCGTGCACCAGCTCGGCGAAGCGAAGCGTGGACAGCGACGTGAGTTCGGCCGGCTTGATGACGGTGGTGCAACCGGTGGCGAGCGCGGCCGCCACCTTCCACGCCATGGTTTGCAGCGGGAAGTTCCACGGCACGATCACGCCGACGACACCAATCGGTTCCTTGCGCGTATAGGCAACGTAGTCACCAGGCAGGGAGGGTTCTACTGTGCGGCCATGGAGCTTCGACGCCCAACCGGCAAAATAGCGGAAGGTGTCGATCGTGCCCTGCACGTCGACGTCACGCGCATTGGCGACAGACTTGCCTACGTCGATCGATTCGATCTCGGCTAGCTCCGTGGCGTTGGCTTCAATCAGATCGGCGAGGCGGTGAAGCAGCCGTTCGCGCTCAAGGGGTTTGAGTTTCCGCCACGGTCCACCGTCGAACTGCTTACGAGCCGCTTCGACCGCGCGATCCAGATCGGCAGTCGTGCCAAGGGGAATGTGTGTGATCACGCCCGCGGTGGACGGTTCGTGCACCGCGAAGCATTCGCGGTCGCCTTGCGCAACCCAGGCACCGCCAATAAACATCCTCTGCGGCCTGGTGAGAAAGCGTTGCGTCTCTTCCCGGATACCGAACTTCTCCAGGTAATCTTGTACGACCTTATCCATCATTGTCTCCTGTGTTACGGATTAACTGCTTCACGGCCTCTGGCGGGCCGGTTTCGTGCGCGTGAGCGCGCCTGATCCTGATCATCGATATAAACGCGGCTTGTGGCTGCACGGCGTTTTGAGAGACTATGGACGACACGGCCGCGGGTAAAAATCACGTGGTTCAGATGTTCATATCGGAAATACCGAAGCAAGCGGTACAAAGGGAGCGACGACGGTGATCCAGTTGCAGGACGTGGACCTCAAGCTACTGAGGGTTTTCATGACGGTGGTGCGATGCGGCGGCTTTTCGGCCGCCCAGGCAACGCTGAACGTCAGCCAGTCCACCATCAGCGAACAAATGACGACGCTCGAAACGCGCCTGGGCCTCAAGCTTTGCGAGCGGGGCCGCAGCGGCTTTCGTCTCACCGAACACGGCGTGGCGACTTACGAAGCAGCGCAGCGGCTGCAACTGGCGGTAGAAAACTTCTGTGTGGATACCGATGCGCTAAAAAAGGTCGTCTCGGGGAGGCTGTACCTGGGCATCATCGACAACACGGTGACCGACTCGGCTTCGCCGCTGCCGCAGGCACTGCAAGCGTTCGTATCGCGAGGGCACGACGTGCATCTGGATGTCTACGTCGGCACGCCTGCCGAACTCGAGGAGCGTGTGCTGGATGGACGGCTGCACATCGCTGTCGGGCACTTTCCCCTTCACGTGCCGGGGCTGACCTACACGGACCTGTATTGCGAGCCGGATGGACTGTATTGCGGAAAGAGTCACCCGCTCGCCGGCTGTGCGATGCCCGACCACACGCTTGACGCGCTTGAACAGGTCGTCGCATCGAGCCGCGTCGTCGCGCGGGGTTATCTGCAGCAGCACGATCTGCGCATGCTCAAGGTCAGCAAAGCCGCGGCAACCGTCGACAATATCGAGGCGCAGGCCATCCTTATCCTGTCGGGCGCATACATCGGATTTCTGCCGATTCACTACGCTACCCGCTGGGTCGCGCGCGGCGAGATGCATCAGATCTGCCCGGACCAGTTCGGCACGCAGTGGCCGTTTTGCGCGATCATCCGGCGGGCCGCCGTGCCGCCCACCATCCTGCAGGTGTTCATGATCGACCTGATGGAAAGCTATCGTATGGTCCAGCAGACTGCGCCAGCGGCGTAAGCAACGCGCCGGGGCCATCCGTGAGGCACTGCTGCAACCACGGCAGTGCCTCATCGGCATTTCATACTTCGTCGCCTCTGATCGGCTGATGCAAGTCTAGGGTTGCGACGACGCCAAAGGCGTCGGTTCACCATTCCGATAGGTATAAATCGTGATTGGCGAGTCGGTCAGGTCACGGTTCCCGTCAAACCGGTAGTGACCTGACACACCTTGAGAATCGATGCCGGCCAGCGCAGTGCGGTATTGAGCCGGTTCAATCGAGTTGGCTTTCTGCATGGCCTGCGCAACGATATTCACGCCGTCGTACAAGGCCGCGCTGTAGGTCAGCGGGTCGGTATGAAAGCGTTGCTTGTAGTCTGCCTTGAACTGACGGCCTTTCTGGGTCTGATCCAGCACCGGGCCGCCTTGCGGACAATACACGCGTGTATCGACCGAATCGCCACCAAGTTTCGCCAGTTCGGCATTGCACATGGCGTCGCCGCCGAGCAGGCAGCCATTCATCGCCAGCCGCTTCATCTGCTTACGCATCGCACCGGCCTGGGCGTAGTAGCCGCCGTAGAAAATCCCCTCTGCGTTCGCGCCCTTGACGTGCGTCAGAATCGAAACGAAGTCGGTCGCCTTGTCGGTCGTATATTCCCGATCGACAATCTCGATCCCGTTGGCTTTCGCCGCATTGACGAACTCATCGGCGAGGCCCTGGCCGTACGCTGTCCGATCGTCGATCACTGCAATGCGTTTGATCTTGAGCTGCCTTGCAGCGAATTCACCCATGCGGGCGCCGAGTTGCGTATCGCTGGCGGAGATGCGAAACACGAACGGATAGCCGTGCTGCGTGATCGACGGGTTCGACGCAACGGTCGCCATCACGATTCCCGACACGTTCACCAGGTTCGAGATCGGAATCGCGACGCCCGAATTGAAAGGCCCGAAAATGACTTTCACGTTGGCGTCGACAAGGCTTTGTGCGACCGACATGCCGGTACGCGGATCAGCGGCGTCATCCTGCGAGACCAGTTCGAAACGGGTCTTCTGGCCGCCGATCACCAGACCCTCGGCATTCAGCCGCTCGATCGCCATCCTGACGCCGTTTTCGTCGTCCTTCCCGATGGCCGCCTGCGGGCCGGTCAAGGGCCCGGTCAAACCGATTTTGACCACCTGCTCGCCCGCCGTCGCGCCCACCGCCACCATGCTCAAAGCGACCGCTGTCAACCAGCTTGCACCTGCGTACGGCTTTTTCATCTTGCTCTCCTCACATCGTGACGCGCCAAACCGCGCTGTCACCGGAGGTGGCGAACGCGCCGCGCTTTGGCACTGGAAACATCGCTTTGGGACCCCCGCTGTCCGAATGCCTTGCCGAACGCCCGGCAGTGGGGTTGACAGCAATTCTGTCTAGCCAAATTCCTCAATAAAATGCACCATTAATGAAATATATTTCGGCAATTCCCGAAGTAAACAAGAGGCGGCACGATGCAAGTTCAGGACACGGATCTCAAGCTGTTGCGTATCTTCGAAACGATCGTGCGATGCGGGGGTTTCGCCGCCGCGCAACCCATCCTCAACATCGGCGCATCCAGTATCAGCGAATACATGTCGCAACTGGAAACCCGCCTCGGGCTGCGGCTGTGTGAACGCGGTCGCGCGGGTTTCCGTCTCACGGAAGAAGGCGCGGAGCTGCACGCCGCCGCACAACGTCTGCTCGGCGCGGTCGACACATTTCAGATGGAAGCCGGCGCGTTGCGTAATCAGCTTTCCGGCGTGTTGCGCTTCGGCATGATCGAGGCGACGTTGACCGACAAAGATTCGCCGCTGCCGGTAGCGATTCGCGAGTTCGGCCGGATGGCGCCCGAGGTTCGCCTGCATGTGCAGATCGAAACCCCGGGCAGCATGGAGCAACACGTGCTGGACGGCCGTCTGCATCTGGCCGTCGGGCCGTTCCCCGCGCACATTCCCGGTCTCGACTACTTGCCGCTCTATCGCGAGGAACAGGGGCTCTACTGCGCTTCGACCCACCCACTGTACGAGCGGGCGAGCGGGCGCGTCCCCGTTTCGGTCCTCAGCAAACAGCGGCTCGCCGCCCGCGCCTATCTCGGCAGTCAGGAACTCAAGCTGTTACGCATGCCGCAGGCCGCGGCCTCCGTCGACAATGTAGAAGGCCGCGCCATGCTGATCCTGTCGGGCAATTACATCGGCTTTCTGCCGCCGCACTATGCGCAGCCGTGGGTGGACAGCGCGCTGTTGGCCCGCATCGATCCGGAACACTACATGACCCATCTGGACTTTCAGATCATCACACGCAAAGGCGGTGAATCGGCGCGGGTCGTACAGGCGTTTTGCAAGCAGTTGCGAGCGGCGGCCAAAGAAATAAGCCGCACCTCGCGAGGTGGCAAATAGCCACCGCGACCGCACAAGCGGTCCCGTTTAGCGGTACAGGTTTCGTTTGACCTTGCGTTGATGCATCACGCGGCCAATCGTGTTCAGCAGCAATTGCGCCGCCAGAATCGAAGTGGAACCGGAATGATCGTAGTCCGGCGCGACTTCAACGAGGTCGATGCCGATCACGTCACCTTGCGCCGCGAGGCCGGCGAACAGTTCGAGTCCTTCGTAGTACAGCAGGCCGCCGTGGCTCGGCGTGCCCGTGCCGGGTGCAATCGAAGGATCAAAACCGTCGATATCGATGGTCAGGTAGTAGCGCACGCCCTTTGGGACACGGTCCAGTACGCCCTGAATGCCGAGTCGCCGCAGGTCGCGCACCGAGATGATGTCCGAGCCCATTTCGCGCGCCTGTGCATAGCCCTCACGCGCCGTAGAGGACACGTTGCGAATACCGATCTGGGTCATGCCCGACACCACGCTTTTCTCCGCTGCGCGCCGCAGCGGATTGCCATGGCCGTGACGCACGCCATGGCGTTCGTCGACGAAATCGAGGTGGGCGTCAATGTGGACGATATGAAACGGCTCCTGGCCTTCGAATGCATTGATGCACGGAATGTTGATGGAGTGATCGCCGCCCATCACCACGGGCAAGGCGCCGGCCGCCAGCATCTTGCGCACGCCGTATTCGATGTTGGCGTGGCTCTTCTCCGTGTTGGTATGCACCATGTCCGCGTCGCCGATATCGACGATCCGCACTTCGTCGCTAGGCAGATAGACGACGTCGTCTTCGAAGTCGTATGCGCCGCCGTGTCCGAATGAGAACAGCGTCGACGCGTCCCGGATCGAACGCGGACCGAACCTGGCGCCAGCCCGCCACTGCGTGCCGCAGTCGAAGGGCGCGCCCATCACCGCGACGTCGGCGTCGATCTTGTCCCAGTCAAGGCACAGCGGAGACTTCGCAAAGGTGCAGATGCCCACAAACGGCAAATTGAGCCGGCCTGTTTCGTAGCTGTTTTCAGACATGATTGCCTCCGTCCTTTTATTGATCCAGATAGGTGCGGCGCACGCGAGGCGCCTCATTCTTCACCGCTGGGGCAACGCACATTGCGTGCGGCCCAGCGGTGCATCTGGAACGGAGTCTAGGCAAACATATTCAACGGAAAAATGCCAAAAACAAGAAATGCACTTCGGCATTATCCGAAGCGATGGTGAAACGTGGTCAGCTCGCGCTCTGGGCCGACACCGGAACCGGCACCCGCACCCACCCTTCCATCAACACGCGCGCACTGCGGCTCATGATCGCCTTGGTGACGGTCCATTCACCGCCTTCCTCACGCGCTTCAGCCCCCACCCGCAAGGTCCCCGACGGATGACCGAAACGCACCGCATCGCGCGCGCCGCCGCCCGCCGCGAGATTCACGAGCGTCCCCGAAATCGCCGCAGCGGTACCGATCGCGACCGCGGCCGTGCCCATCATGGCGTGATGCAGCTTGCCCATCGACATCGCCCGCACCAGCAGATCGACGTCACCCGCGCCAACGCGTTTGCCGCTTGACGCCACGTAATCCGCCGGCCGCGCGACAAAGGCGACCTTCGGCGTGTGCTGGCGCGTCGCGATCTCGTCGATATGCCTGATAAGACCCATGCGCACGGCACCATGCGCGCGAATGGTTTCGAACATCGCCAGCGCCTTGTCGTCGCTATTGATCGCGTCCTGCAACTCCGTGCCCTTGTAGCCGATCGCTTCCGCGTCCACGAAAATGGTCGGGATGCCGGCGTTGATCATGGTGGCCTTCAGCGTGCCCACGCCGGGCACTTCGAGGTCGTCGACCAGATTGCCGGTCGGGAACATCGCGCCGCCCGCGCCCTCTTCTTCGGCGGCCGGGTCCATGAACTCGAGCTGCACTTCAGCCGCGGGGAACGTGACGCCGTCCAGTTCGAAGTCGCCGGTTTCCTGCACCGCGCCATTGGTGATCGGCACATGGCCGATGATGGTCTTGCCGATATTGGCCTGCCAGATGCGCACGGTGGCCACGCCGTTGTGCGGAATACGGCTCGCGTCAACGAGGCCCGCGCTGATCGCAAACGGCCCCACCGCAGCGGAAAGATTCCCGCAGTTGCCGGTCCAGTCGACGAAGGCCTTGTCGATCGAGACCTGACCGAACAGGTAATCCACATCGTGATCGGGCCGGCTGCTCTTCGCGATGATGACCGTCTTGCTGGTGCTCGAGGTCGCGCTGCCCATGCCGTCGATCTGCTTGCCATACGGGTCGGGGCTGCCGATCACGCGCATCAGCAATGCATCGCGCGCGGCGCCGGGCACCTGCGCGGATTCGGGCAAATCCTGCAGGCGGAAGAACACACCCTTGCTAGTACCGCCACGCATGTAGGTGGCCGGGATTTTGATCTGTGCTTGATGAGCCATGAAAGTCGTGTCCTGATGAAGTCGGGCGGTGCGGCGCATCCAGCCGCGCGGCACCGCCCGAAACCTGCGTTACGTTCGCTGCTTAAGCGGCAGCCTTCGACGATTCGAGAAAGTCCTGTGCAAAGCGCTGCAGCACACCGCCGGCTTCGTAAATGGAGACCTCTTCGGCCGTATCGAGCCGGCACGTCACCGGCACTTCCACGCGTTCGCCGTCACGGCGCTGAATCACGAGTGTGAGATCGGCGCGCGGCTTGCGTTCGCCGATCACGTCGAAAGTCTCGGTGCCGTCGATGCCGAGCGTCAGACGGTTCACGCCGGGTTTGAACTCGAGCGGCAACACGCCCATGCCGACCAGATTGGTGCGATGGATCCGCTCGAAACCTTCGGCGACGATCGCTTCCGCGCCAGCCAGACGCACGCCCTTGGCGGCCCAGTCGCGCGACGAACCCTGGCCGTAATCCGCGCCGGCAATCACGATCAGCGGCTGCTTGCGCTCCATGTAGGTTTCAATCGCTTCCCACATGCGCGTCACCTTGCCTTCGGGCTCGATGCGGGCCAACGAACCGGCCTTTACCTTGCCGTCTTCCAGCACCATCTCGTTCTTCAGCGTGGGATTCGCGAAAGTGGCGCGCTGCGCCGTGAGGTGATCGCCGCGGTGCGTCGCGTACGAATTGAAGTCCTCTTCCGGCAGGCCCATCTTCGCGAGGTATTCGCCGGACGCGCTGTCCGCGAGAATCGCGTTGGACGGCGACAGGTGGTCTGTCGTGATGTTGTCGCCGAGCACGGCCAGCGCCCGCATGGCCTTGAGCGTACGTTCGCCGGCAAGCGCGCCTTCCCAATACGGCGGACGGCGGATGTAGGTGCTCATCGGGCGCCAGTCGTACAGCGGATCCGCCTTCTCGCCGGTATCGACGGAGACGGCGAACATCGGCTCATACACCTTGCGGAACTGTTCCGGCTTGACGCTGGAAGCAACGATCGCGTCGATCTCTTCGTCGGTCGGCCAGATGTCCTTCAACGTGACCGCGTGGCCGTCGGCATCGATACCGAGCACGTCCTTCTCGATGTCGAAACGGATCGTGCCTGCAATCGCGTACGCCACCACCAGCGGCGGCGAAGCCAGGAAGGCCTGCTTTGCATACGGATGAATCCGCCCGTCGAAGTTGCGGTTGCCGGACAGCACGGCGGTCGCATACAGATCGCGCTCGACGATTTCCTTCTGGATCACCGGGTCGAGCGCACCCGACATGCCGTTGCACGAGGTGCACGCATACGCGACCACGCCAAAGCCCAGTTGCTCCAGTTCCGGCAGCAGCCCGGCCTCTTCCAGATACAGCGTGACCGCCTTCGAGCCCGGCGCGAGCGAGGTCTTCGCCCACGGCTTGCGGGTCAGCCCGCGACGATTCGCGTTACGCGCCAGCAGGCCCGCGGCAATCATGTTGCGCGGGTTGTTGGTGTTCGTGCAGCTGGTGATCGCGGCGATGATCACCGCGCCGTCCGGCATCAGGCCCGGCTCGTTCTCCACTTTGCCGCTGATGCCGCGCGCGGCCAGCTCCGAAACCGGCAAACGGCGGTGCGGATTGGACGGACCCGCCAGGGTTCGCACCACGGTAGAGAGATCGAAGCTCAGCACACGTTCGTACTCTGCGTTCTTCAGGCTGTCGGACCAGAGGCCGGTTTCCTTCGCATAGGTTTCGACCAGCTTGACCAGCTCGTCATCGCGGCCGGTGAGCTTGAGGTACTTGATGGTCTGTTCGTCGATCGAGAACATCGCGGCCGTGGCGCCGAATTCAGGCGCCATGTTGGCGATGGTCGCGCGGTCGCCGAGCGTCAGCTTGGCGGTGCCCGCGCCATAGAATTCGAGGTAGGCGCCGACCACTTTTTCCTTGCGCAGGAATTCGGTCAGCGACAACACCACGTCCGTAGCAGTAATGCCCGGACCCGGTTTGCCGGTGAGTTCGACACCGACGATATCCGGCAGACGCATCCACGACGCGCGGCCCAGCATCACGCTTTCCGCTTCGAGCCCGCCCACGCCGATGGCGATCACGCCGAGCGCGTCGACCATCGGGGTATGAGAGTCCGTGCCGACCAGCGTGTCGGGAAAGGCCACGCCGTCTTTCACCTGCACCACCGGGCTCATCCGCTCCAGGTTGATCTGATGCAGGATGCCGTTGCCCGGCGGAATCACGTCGACGTTCTTGAACGCGCGCTTGGTCCAGTTGATGAAGTCGAACCGATCTTCATTGCGGCGATCTTCAATCGCGCGGTTCTTGGCGAACGCGTCCGGATCGAAGCCGCCGCACTCCACGGCGAGCGAGTGGTCCACCACGAGTTGGGTCGGCACGACCGGGTTGACCATGGCCGGGTCGCCGCCTTGCGCGGCAATCGCGTCGCGCAGGCCGGCGAGGTCGACCAGCGCGGTCTGGCCGAGAATGTCGTGACACACCACGCGCGCCGGGAACCACGGAAAATCCAGTTCGCGCTTGCGCTCGATGATCTGCTTGAGCGAGGCCGTCAGCGTGACCGGGTTGCAGCGGCGCACGAGGTTTTCGGCCAGCACGCGCGACGTGTACGGCAGCGTGTCATAGGCGCCGGGCTGGATCGCATCGACGGCGGCACGCGTGTCGAAGAAATCCAGTTGGGTGCCGGGAAGGCGTTTGCGGTTTGCAGTATTCATGGCTTAGGGGACAAAACAGTAATGATCCGGGGACGGTGGTGGCGGCCGGGCTTGACGATCAGCCGCCCCTTGTCTCAATCGGCGCTTCCCTGGCGTATCGATCGGGTAATCAATGCAGTGTAGCGCGGGCTTGCGGCCACTCTCGTCGATGCGCTTTAAAAAAACGGCCCTGGCCCGGGGTTCCAGCAAGCCAAGGCCCAACTTCATTACGTCGCGCTCAAGAGACGCAATGGAGGAGAAACACTCGCGGCAGGAAGCGGCCGCGCTAAAGCAGGTTCGGGCAGCGTCACACGCGCTTGGCGAGCGGCACGAACGGCAGGTCGTCGGGGCCGGTGTAATTCGCGCTCGGGCGGATGATCTTGTTGTCGACGCGCTGCTCGATGATGTGCGCGCTCCAGCCAGCCGTGCGGGCGATCACGAACAGCGGCGTGAACATCGCTGTCGGCACGCCCATCATGTGATACGACACCGCGCTGAACCAGTCGAGGTTCGGGAACATCTTCTTGGCTTCCCACATCACCGATTCCAGCCGCTCGGCAATGCTGAACAGCTTGGTGTTGCCCGCTTCCTTCGAGAGCTTCTGCGCGATTTCCTTGATGACCTTGTTGCGCGGGTCGGAGATCGTGTACACCGGGTGACCGAAACCGATCACCACTTCCTTGTTCTCGACGCGCTTGCGGATGTCCGCTTCGGCTTCGTCAGGCGTTTGATAGCGTGACTGGATCTCGAACGCCACTTCGTTGGCGCCGCCGTGCTTCGGCCCGCGCAGCGCGCCGATCGCGCCGGTGATCGCCGAGTAGATGTCCGAGCCCGTGCCCGCGATCACGCGGCCGGTGAAGGTTGACGCGTTGAATTCATGCTCGGCGTACAGGTTCAGCGACACGTGCATCGCGTCGACCCATGCCTTCGACGGCTCCGTGCCGTGCAGCAGATGCAGGAAGTGGCCGCCGATCGAATCGTCGTCGGTTTCGACCTCGATGCGCTTGCCGTTGTGCGAGTAGTGATACCAGTACAGCAGCATCGAACCGAGCGAGGCCATCAGCTTGTCGGCGATATCGCGCGCGCCCGGCAGGTTGTGGTCGTCCTTCTCGGGCAGCACGGTGCCGAGCACCGACACGCCGGTGCGCATCACGTCCATCGGGTGAGCGGCGGCCGGAATCCATTCCAGCGCGGCTTTCACGTTGGCGGGCAGGCCGCGCAGCGCTTTCAGCTTCGTCTTGTACGCGGTCAGCTCGGCTTGCGTCGGCAGTTTTTCGTGGACCAGCAGGTAGGCGATCTCTTCGAACTCGCACGCGCCGGCGATATCGAGAATGTCATAGCCGCGGTAGTGCAGATCGTTGCCCGTCTTGCCGACCGTGCACAGCGCGGTGTTGCCCGCGGTCACGCCAGACAGCGCGACGGATTTCTTCGGTTTGAACGCGCCTGCGTTCGGCGTGCTGTTGTCTGCTTCGCTCATCACTGTGTCTCCAGATGCATTGGGGGTAGCTTTTGCCGAAGCCTTAAAAGCAAAGAACGGGCCAGGTGCGGCCGGGCGAGCTAAGTGCCTGATTTAACAAAAAATCATTCGCCGGCTGCGGCCGCGCCTCATTTCACAATTGAAATTTCAATTTCGAAAGCGAAATGGATGCGCGCATAATGGATGAACCCGTGACCCGCCATGAGCCGCCCCACCGTGAGCACGCCCCCTTTCGAACCCGCCCAGCGCCCACGCATCTGGGCTGTCAGCATCAGCCGGCTGCGCGACCTGTTCTTCGACATCGCCGGCGAATACGTCGAGCGCGCGGATCTGCGCATCGTCTCGCACGGCTTTGAAGATGCAGTGCGCGAGATCGACGCCGCGGGCCCGGGCCGGCCCGATGTCGTGATTGCCGGCGGCTCGAACGGCGCGTATCTGAAAACACGCGTCGCGGTGCCGGTGGTGCTGATCGGTCCGACCGGTTTCGACGTCATGCACGCGCTCGCGCGAGCACGGCGCGACGGCGCGTCGGTTGCCCTCGTCACGCACGGCGACACCCCTGACGAAGTGCGGCGCTTTAGCGCCGCGTACGGACTCGACGTGACGTTTGCGTCGTACGAGTCGGCGCAGGATGCGGAGAGCGTCGTGCTCGACCTGCGCGATCGCGGCATCGACGTGGTGGTGGGTCCGGGGCTCGTCACGGATCTCGCCGCGAACGCCGGCATGGGCGCGGTGTTTCTCTATTCGCGCGCCTCCGTGCGCGCGGCCTTCGACACTGCGCTCGAAGTCGCGCAGGCCACCCGTCGCGAGACAGTGCGGCGTCAACGGCTCGACAATCTGCTGCAGCATCTGCGCGACGGCGTCGTCGCGCTCGATGCGCAAGGGCGGGTCGAAGCGATGAACCAGCGCCTCGCCGGCGTGCTCGGCCTCGACGCGGCGAAAGCGATAGGCCGCCCCCTGCTCGAACTGGCGCCGGATCTCGCGGGCGCGCTACCCGACGCGGACGGCGACACGCTCAGCACGGTACGCGGCGTGAGCTTCGTCGTGCATCGCGGCCCGCTGGCGGGCAACGGCGCGGCAGCGGGCACGGTGCTGACGTTCCAGGAATCGCGCGCCGTCGAACGGCTCGACCGCACCTTGCGTTCGCGGCAGCGCGTGCAGCAATTCACGGCGCGCTACCGGCTCGCCGATATCGTCGGCGCGGGTGAGCCGATCGAACGGGTGCGCACGCTCGTGCAGCGCTACGCCCGCTCGGACGCCACCGTGCTGATTCTCGGCGAAAGCGGTACCGGCAAGGAAATGGTCGCGCAGAGCATGCATCAACTGAGCGCGCGGCGCGATTTCGCCTTCGTCGCCATGAATTGCGGCGCGTTTCCGGAGGCCCTGCTCGAAAGCGAATTGTTCGGCTACGAGGAAGGCGCATTCACCGGCGCGCGCAAAGGCGGCAAGGCGGGGCTGATCGAAGTGGCGCATCGCGGCACGCTGTTCCTCGATGAGATCGGCGAGATGCCTTTGTCCCTGCAAAGCCGTCTGCTGCGCGTGCTGCAGGAGCGCGAAGTCGTACGGCTCGGTTCGACCGAACCGACGCGCGTGGATATTCGTGTGGTCGCGGCGACGCACCGCGCGTTGACCGAGGGCATCGAGGCGGGCAGTTTCCGTGCGGACCTTTATTACCGCCTCAACATTCTGAGCATCGCGCTGCCGCCGCTGCGCGAGCGTCCGACCGACCTGCTGCCGCTCGCCACCGAGCTGCTGCTTCAGGCCGCGGCGCGTGAACCAAGGCTTGCACTGCGCATTCCGGATGCGGATGCCGCCGCGCGCGTTCTTGCGGGTCTGAGCGAACCGTTACGGCATTACGCGTGGCCCGGCAACGTGCGCGAATTGCAGAACGTAATCGAACGGATCGCGGTTGAACTGGCGGACATCGATCCCGATGACGCGATGGAATCGTTTCTCAACCGTGACGAACTGCGCACGATCGCGCCGGAAATCTTCGAGTCGGCTGCGCGCGGGAAGAAGGCCGCGTTGACCTTGCGTGAGCGCAGCCGTCACGTGGAAGCGGACGAAATCCGCGCCGCGCTCGCCGCATGCGACGGCGATCGCGACGCGGTCTGCGAGGCGCTCGGTATTAGCAAGACCACGTTATGGCGCAAGCTGAACGCGGCGCAGTAAGCGCCGCGTTCAGCTTGCGCGATGCGCTGGAAAAAGCCGCCCTGGTGTTCGGCTGAGCGCTACGCGCTCTTCGCCGGGGCCGCGGGTTTCGCTCTCGCCGCGCGCTCGATGAACATGCTCGGTGTCATCCCACAGCATCGTTTGAAATGGCGGCCGAAATGACTCTGATCGAAGAAGCCGACCTCGGTCGCGACGACGGATCCCGGCACGCCTTCCAGCAACAAGGTTTGCGCGCGCTGGATGCGCAGTCCGCATAGATAGCGATAGGGCGATGAGCCGTACTGCTGCCGGAACACGGTCGCGAATCGTGACACGCTGAGCGCGGACAATTCGGCGAGTTGCGCGAGCGTCACCGGTTCGTCGAAATGCGCTTCAATGAAAGCCCGCGCGGCGTTGAGGGTCAGGGGATGTTTCATGACGTCGCGATCTCCGAGCGGCCCGTCGGATGTTTCGCGAAGCGCAGGATGGAAAACACGTCGAGCGGAATGGGCGTGCTGCCGGTATCGACGAGTTCGGCAAGCGTCTCGCCCACCCCTGGCCCGATCTGAAAGCCCGAACCGCTGAAGCCGAATGCGTAATAGAGGCCGTCCACCTTGCTGCTCGGGCCGATCACCGGTTCGCCATCGGGCAAATAGCTTTCCACGCCGCTCCACACGCGGATCACATGCAGCGGCGCCATCGCGGGCACAAGCCGGCGCAACTGCGCGAGTTGCCGCACGGTGTTGCGAGGCAGGACCGACGCGCGCGAGGTCGCCGCATCGGCCGGCCCGCCAGGACCACCGCCGAGGATGATGTTGCCGCGCGGAATCTGGCGGAAATAGATGCTCTCTTCCTTGACGGACGTAAAGACGCCCATCGACGAGCGGAACACGTACGGCACCGGCTCGGTCACCGCCATTTGCGGACCGCTCGCGGTCAGCGGCACCGTTTCGCCGAACTGTTCGGTCAGCCGGCTTGCCCAGGCGCCGGCGCAAATCACGAGTTGCGCGGCCCAATACACGTCGCCGCGCGCGCTCTCCACGCGAAACCGGGCGCCGTCTTTTTCCACGCGCACGATTTCCGTGTTCTCGACGATCTGCGCACCGCGCCGCGCGGCAGCGCGGCCAAACGCGGGCGCGGCGAGCCGCGGATTGGCGTGACCGTCGAGCGGCGATATCGACGCCGCCAGCACCTCGCGTCCGAGAAACGGGAAGCGTCTGAACATGGCGTCGCCATGTAGCACGTCGAGTTCGAGACCGCAGGCGCGGGCGTCGATCGCGTACTGATCGAAATTCTCGACATCTTTCTGGTGATAGCACACGCGCGTATGGCCCGAGGGCAGGAACTCGATGTCCTCGCCGAGCAGTTCGGCCGAGCGCTGCCATGTGCGCAGCGCACGATTGGCCATCGCCAGTTGCGGCAGCGCGCGCCCCTGGCGGCGAATGCCGCCGAAGTTCACGCCGCTCGCCTGCTGCCCGGTAAGACCGCGCTCCAGCAGAATCACCGAACGGTTGCGCTCCCGCAGGAAGAACGCGGTGGTCGTCCCCATGATGCCGCCGCCAATCACGATGACATCCGCTTCCCTGGCGTTTGGTGCGCTCGATGCGTTCGGTGCGCTCATTCCGGCACCTCCTCGACCAGCGCCACCGGCAACGGCTTAACCGGCGCCTGCCCGCGCAGCCGTCCTACCGACGACAACGGCACCGAGGCCGCCGCCGCGATAATCTCCGCACCCGCGTGGCCACAATAGCGTCCCTGACAGCGGCCCATGCCGACCCGCGAAAACGCTTTCGCGCGATTGGCTTCCTGCGCGCCGCTCTCGCGCACGACACGGCGCAATTCGCCGGCCGTAATCGCTTCGCAGCGGCACACGATCGTCTCGTCCGGCATCGACGCGGCGAATTTCGCGGGCCACGGGAACGCGGCCCGCAAGCCCGCGGCGAAACGCGTGAAA
Source organism: Paraburkholderia fungorum (assembly GCF_046027215.1). GTDB lineage: Bacteria > Pseudomonadota > Gammaproteobacteria > Burkholderiales > Burkholderiaceae > Paraburkholderia > Paraburkholderia fungorum_D. Next base: position 2,074,793 of record NZ_JAQQEN010000002.1, read on the forward strand.
CGCGCCAGTTCCACGCGCAGCCGCTCAATGCCTTCCACCTGCACGCCCTGATCGTGCAGCACCGCCAGCGCCGCGAGACGGCCCGACCGCTCGGCGGCATCCGCACCGCGCACGCGTGCGCCGTCGCCGGCCAGATAAACGCCTGACACACTGCTGCGGCCGTCTTCGTCGATGCGGGGCAGCCACTGCCGCGCGTCGACGTCGAAAACAAACTGGCAACCAGCGAGGTCCGCAAGCTGCGTTTCGGGCCGCAGGTGATAACCGAGCGCCACCGCCTCACAAGCCACCTCGAAGCGCTTGCCACCCGGCAACGCGACCTCAACGCCGCTCACGCCGTTCTGCGGCGAACCTTTGATTTCGATGGGCTGCACGCCGTGCTGCACCGGCACACCCGCTTGCGCGAGTACGCGCGTCAACGCGATCCCTTTCCTGAGCGCGGCAGGCATCGCCAGCAAACGAGGCAGCGCGGCCAGCCGCTGCATGAACGTCGACGTATCGAGTACCGCCGCGACCTGCGCGCCGGCCTTCACGTATTGCGCGGCCACCAGATACAGCAGCGGGCCGCTGCCCATCATTACCGTACGCGCCCCGATCGCGCAGCCCTGCGATTTCAGCGCGACCTGCGCGCCGCCCAGGCTATAGGTGCCGGCGAAGTGCCAGCCCTTGACCGGCATCAGCCGGTCCGTCGCGCCGCTGCAGACAATCAGGCTGTCGAACGGCAGCGTCCGGTAGCGCGCGCCGCTCACCAGATGCAAGGTGTTCGGCGTGACGTTCCAGACGAGCGTCTCCGGCAGGTAGTCGAGCTTGTCCTTCAATGCATCGAAGCTCTGATGCAACGCGGCGGCCCGCGCGGCCTCGGTGCCGTACAGCGTCTCATAGCTGCGCGAAAAGCCGTCCGGTTGCCGCCGATAGATCTGGCCGCCGTCGCGCCGTCCTTCGTCGATCACGATTGGCCGCAACCCCGCTTCCACCAGTGCCTGCGCGGCGCGCACGCCCGCCGGTCCGGTCCCGATGATGGCTACACGCGGGGCCATACGCCCTCCCCGGCCGCAGCCAGCGTCGTGACGATCGACATGCCGGGCGCGGCGGGCGTGCTGCAGGCGCGCACGCGCTCGCCGTCCGTGGTCCACACCCAGCAGTCCTGGCAAGCGCCCATCAGGCAGAAGCCGGCGCGCCGCCCGTCGCCGAATTCGGAATCGCGCAGCGTCGTCACGCTGGTCAGCAACGCGACCATCAGCGTGTCGCCCTCGGCTGCCTCGCGCATCACGCCATCGACGATGATCGGGAACGTCTTGCGCCCGCTCTCCGCGACTCGCACAAATCGTCCGTTCATGCCGGCGTTGCCTCCACGGTTTGCAACCGGTTCAGTTCCGCCACCGGATGATGGCAAAGAATCTCCGCGCCCGAAGGCAGCTTCTTCATGGCCGGCGGCGTCATATTGCACATCCCGTCGATACGGACCGGACAGCGCGCCCGGAACGCGCACAACTCAGGAATATCGGCACTCGGCCCGAGCGGCGGCAACGCGGTCAGGGCGATCTCCCGACGCGCGTCGAGCCAGCCGGGTTTCAACGCGGGCACCGAATCGACCAGCAGTCCCGTGTACGGGTGATACGGCGGCGCCGCGAGCACGTCGCGCTGCCCCGCTTCTACCCGATGACCTGCATACAGGACGATCACTTCGTCGCAGATCGCGCGGACTGTCGAAATGTCGTGGCTGATGAACATGTACGACACACCGAGTTCGCGGCGCAATTCGGCCAGCAGGTCGAGGATCGCGGCGCCGACCACCGTATCGAGCGCGGACGTTACTTCGTCGCAGAGAATCAGCGCGGGCTCGGCGGCCAGTGCGCGCGCCAGATTCACGCGCTGTTTCTGACCGCCGGAAAGTCCGGCCGGCACGCGCGTGGCGATCAAGGCCGGCAATTGCACCAGGTCGAGCAATTCGAGCATGCGTTTATTCGCCGCCGAGCCGCGCAGGTGGTGATAGAACGCGAGTGGCCGGGCGAGAATATCGGCGATCGAATGACTCGGGTTCAGCGCGGTATCGGCGTTCTGGAACACGATCTGGATCTGCCGGTACTGCTCCGGCGTGCGCCGCGACAATTGCGCGGGCAACGGCTTGCCGTCGAACAGCACCTCGCCGCGCGCCCGGTCGACCAGGCCCGCTACCACTCGCGCGAGCGTTGTCTTGCCGGATCCGGATTCGCCGATCACGCCAAGCGTGCTGCCGCGCGGGATCAACAGGCTGACGTCGTCGAGCACGCGCACGGCGGGTGCGCCGAAGCGGTCGATGCGTCCGTAGCCCGCTGCCAGCCCGCGGATTTCGAGCAACGGCGGCACCTGCTTGCCGGCCGCGGGCGTGTCGAACTCGGCCTCGGGACGGCGCGTCGCGGCGAGCAACTGCCGAGTATACGCATCCACCGGCGCATCGAGCACCTGCGCGACCGCGCCGTTCTCCTTCACCGCGCCGCCGTTCAACACCACGATCCGATCGGCCATCTGCGCGACCACCGCCAGATCGTGCGACACATAGACCGCGGTCGTACCGAGTTCGCAGATCACCTTCTTGAACGCCGCCAGCACTTCGATCTGCGTGGTGACGTCGAGCGCCGTGGTCGGCTCGTCGAACACGACGACCGCCGGATCGGTGATCAGCGCCATGGCGGCCATCAGCCGCTGCAACTGGCCGCCCGAGACCTGGTGCGGATAGCGCTCGCCGATTGTCTCCGGCTCGGGCAGCGCCAGCCCGCGAAACAGGGCGATCGCCTTGAGCCGCGCCGCATCCGCCGACATCAGGTGATGCAGCAAGGCCGGCTCGGTGACCTGATCCATGATCGTGCGAGCGGGATTGAAACCCGCCGCGGCACTTTGCGCGACATACGCGACGGTCCGTGCGCGCAACGCACGGCGTCCTTTGGCATCGAGCGACAGCACCTCCACGTCGCCAATCCGCACCGAACCGCCGCTGATCGAACACCCGGTGCGCGCATAGCCGAGCAGCGACAGCGCGATGGTGGTCTTGCCCGAACCGGATTCGCCGATCAGCGCCAGCACTTCGCCCTTCTTCACCGAAAAATCGACGCCCTTGACGATCTCGGTCACCAGCCCCGGCGCCGCACCGGCGACGACCCGCAGGCCCTTCACTTCAATCATGTCCCGTTCGGCCATCACGCGCCTCCATGGCTACGGCCACGACGCCGCAGGTTGTCGATCAGCAGATTCATGCCGATGGTCAGCGTCGCAATCGCGACGGCCGGCATCAGCACGGCAGGCGCGCCCTCGGACAAGCCGCCGATGTTTTCGCGCACGAGCGAACCCCAATCGGCGTTCGGCGGCTGCACACCGAGGCCGAGAAAACTCAACCCGCTCAGCAGCAACACGATGAACACGAAGCGCAGGCCGAAATCGGCGAGCATCGGATGAATCATGTTCGGCAGCACCTCGACGCGCGCAATGTAGAACAGTCGCTCACCCCGCGCGCGGGCCACCTGAACGTACTCGAGGCTCATCAGATTCACCGCGAGCGAGCGCGAAATACGAAACGCGCCGGGGATGTAGGCGAGTGCCGCGACCGTCGTCAGCATCGGGATCGACGAACCGAACGCGGCGATCACGACGAGCGCGAGAACCTTGCTCGGAATCGAGATCAGCGCGTCGAACAGACGGCTCAGAATCTCGTCGAACCAGCGCCCGGATACCGCCGCGAGCAGGCCGAAGAACGTGCCGATCACGCTGGCGAGCACGGCAGCCGCCAGCGCGAGGCCGACCGTGTAGCGCGCGCCGTAGAGAATCCGGCTCAGCATGTCGCGGCCCAGATAGTCGGTGCCGAGCGGATAGGCCGCGCTATAGCGGCCGAAAATCTCCGTGGAGGTGAGCGTGCCGCCCTTATACGGCGCGACCAGCGGACCGATAAACGCGACGATCAGCCAGAAGAGCACGAGCGTCAGGCCAATCAGGCCCAGCACGGAAAAACGCCGCACCAGCCGTGCCAGCACGCCCGGCTTGTGCGTGGCCGCGACTGCTGCCGGCGGCTCGACGGCGGGTTGATTGCGGCTCATGTCGTACAGCTCCGTGCCGGGGTGAGGAACGTCGGGATGGGTCGGTCGGTTCATGATCGGCGCAGCCTCGGGTTGGATACGATCTGACACAGGTCGGCGATCAGCACCAGCGCGAGATACGCCGCGCAGAACACCATCACGCAGCCCTGCACGAGCGGCATGTCGCGATTCGTGACGGCGTCGACCATCAGGCTCGCGAGACCGGGATAGTTGAAGATCGATTCGACGATCACCACGCCGCCGAACAGATACGACAGACTCAATGCCACCGCATTGGCAATCGGCCCAATGGTGTTCGGCAGCACGTGACGCAGCACCACGCGCGCCGGCGAGGCCCCTTTGAGCACCGCCATTTCGACGTACGACGAATTGAGCTGATCGAGCACCGCGGCCCGCGTCATGCGCGCCATCTGCGCGACGATCACGCAGCACAACGTCATCACCGGCATCGCGTAGATGCGCAGCAGCGCGCCGAACGAATGGACCTCGGAGAGATACGACAGCGCCGGCAGCCAGCGCAGTTTGACCGCGAAGATCAGCACGGCAATGGTGGCAATCAGGAACTCGGGCACGGCGACCGTGGAGAGCGTCAGCACATTGAGCACGCGGTCGAGCAGCGAGCCGCGGAACATCGCCGACGAAATACCGATCGCCAGCGCGAGCGGCACCGAGACCAGCGTCGTCAGACCGGCCAGCACCAGCGAGTTGGGCAGGCGCGTCGCGATCAACTCGCTGACCGGCAGATTGTTCGATAGCGAGGTGCCGAAGTTGCCGCTGACAATATGAATCAGCCACTCGAAGTAGCGTTGCAGCGCCGGCTGGTCGAGACCGAACTGATGCCGCAATGCCGCGACGGCTTCCGGGGTTGCCGCCTGGCCGAGCGCCTGCTGGGCGGCATCGCCGGGAAGCAGCCCGGTGATGGCGAACACGACCGCCGAGACCAGCAGCAGCGTAAGCAGCGCGAGGCCAAGGCGCGCGGCAATGAGTCGTTGCGCGTGTGCTTTCATCGAAAGTCTCCTCTGTCGACCAGCGTTGGTGCTTTAGCGCTTACTCTGGTCCCATGCAACGAGTTGCCGTTGAAGCCGCACACTGCGAGAAAGCGGCGTGCGTGTTGCTCGTGACTGCCCGTCAGGCGCGCCTGGCTCAGGCTTCCAGCCAGACGTTTTCCGCGAACATGAAGCCCATCAGGCCGGCCAGCGGAATCGAGCCGAGGCCCTTGAGTTTCGTCGTATATGCATCGATCGAACTCTGGAACAGCGGAATACCGACGCCGCCCGTTTCATGCACCAGCACCTGCATGTCGCCGTAGATCTTCTTGCGTTTCGCGTCGTCCGGTTCGCCGCGTGCCGCCAGCAGCATCTGGTCGAACTTCGGGCTCTTCCAGTTCGCTTCGTTCCACGGCGCGTCCGACTTGAAGAACTGCGTGAAGATCACGTCAGCGCTCGGACGCGCGTTGACATTGCCGAAACCCAGCGGATGCTTCATCCAGTGATTCGACCAGTAGCCGTCGGCCGGTACGCGCGACACCTGAAGATTCAAACCGGCTTGCGGCGCTACCTGCTGCAGGAACATCGCCATTTCAACCGACCCTTCCGCCGCCGGCGACGCGAAAATCTGGATCGGCGCGCTGCCGACCTTGGCCTTCTGGAAATGGAACTTCGCCTTGTCCGGATCGAAGGCACGCTGTGGCAAACCGGCGAGGTAGTACTTGTTGGTCGGATCGATAGGCTGGTCGTTGCCGATCGCGCCGTAACCCTGGAAGATCGCGCGGCGCATCTGCTCGCGGTCCTGCAGGTACATCATGCCTCGACGAAAATCGTCGTTGCCAGTAATGCCGCCTTCGTCGCGAACAACCAGGTCGGTGTACAGGCCGGTCTTGGTCTCCAGCACGGCGAAGCCCGCGGTGCTCTTGATCTGGGTGGTTGAACGCGGGCTCACCGAGTTGATCAGCTGCACGTCGCCCGAGAGCAGCGCGTTCACACGCGCCGATTCGTCGCCGATACCGATCAGTTCGACTTCGTCGAGATGTGGCAGGCCCGGCTTCCAGTATTTCTCGTTCTTCACGCCGACCGTGCGCACACCTGGCGAGAATTCCTTGACCTTGAACGGGCCGGTGCCGACCGCCGTTTTGAAATCCCGGGTGCCGTCCTTGATGATCTGGAAATGCGAGGTGGCGAGAATCACCGGCAGATCGGCGTTCGGACCCTCCAGCGTGATCGTCACTTCGTTCGGACCCGTCGCCTTCACTTCCTTGATCTGATCGGCAAGCGTCTTCGCTTTCGATGCCGTCGCCGGATCCTTATGCCGCATGATCGAATACACGACGTCCGCCGGTGCGAGCGCCTTGCCGTCGTGAAACTGCACGCCGCTGCGCAGCTTGACAACCCACACCGTCGCGTCCTTCGTATCCAGCGAGGTGGCGAGCGCCATCTTCGCGCCGAGATGGGCATCGAGTTCGGTCAGGCAGTTATAGAACATGAAACCGCGGACGTAGTCCGTGCCGAGCGCACCCTTGGCCGGATCGAGCGTGTCGGCCGCGGAAGCGGACTGCGTCGCCACCCGGATCTTGCCACCCTGCTTCGGCTTGGCCTGCGCAAAGGCCGCGCCGCTGGCGGTCAGAAGACCCGCGCCCGTCACCGACATCATGCCGGCCGCCGCCATCGCGCGCAGCACGTCGCGCCGCGACGCGCCCCTGGCTGTCAATTGCTCCAGCCCGGTGTCGAGTTGAAAAGCGCCATGTTGCGAGTTTTCCTTATTCATCGAACTTCTCCGCGAGGGTGAGCAGGGATAGCTGCGTGGTTTTTGATTTGCAAATAGAGCGATCGTGAATCAATAAAAAATGTCTTTGATGCGGTAGTACGTGCCCACCAGCGGCAGGAACCACGGTTTGCCCGTGTGGCCGGGAATCGCAGGCCAGTCGGCGCTGCGCCACGGATTGCGTTCTTCGTGGCCGTCCATCACGTCGGCCATCACCTGGCCCATGTGCGTCGACATCTGCGTACCGTGGCCGCTATACCCCAACGAGTAGTAGACGCCGTCGTGCTGGCCGGCATGCGGCAGACGGTCGGCGGTCATATCCACCAGGCCGCCCCAGCAATAGTCGATGCGCGCGCTCGCCAGCATCGGGAACATCGCGGCGAGTCCCTGTTGCAGAATCCGACCGCTCTTCGCGTCGGAAGGCTGCTCGGACGCGGTAAAGCGCGCCCGGCCGCCGAACAGCAGACGCGAGTCGGGGGTCACGCGGAAGTAGTTGTGCATCAGGCGCGTAGTGGTATACGCGCGCCGGTTCGGCAAGACCTGCGCCAACAGTTCCGGCGCAACGGGCTGGGTCACGACAATGAACGAACCCACCGGCGCGAGCCGCCGCCGATACCAGCCGAACGGCCCATGCCGCGACGGCCCGGTGGCGATCAGCACCTGCTTCGCGCGTACGTCGCCGCGCGCGGTGGTGATCCGGTAGCCGCCCACGCCGCTGGTATCTTTTGCGATCGCGGAGACGGCGGCGTGTTCGTACAGCTTCGCGCCGCGCCGCACCGCGGCATCGGCGAGGCCGACCGTGAACTTGCCCATATGCATCTGGCCGCCGTGCCGTTGCAGCAATCCGCCGTAAAAACTGTCCGACTGGACTTCGCTGCGAATACGGTCGCGGCCGATCAGTTCGATATCCGTATCGACTTCACGCCGGATCAGCTCCGCGGTCTTCTCCAGATGCTCGACATGATGCGGCTTGGACGCCAGCTTCAGCTTGCCGCTGGCGAGGTAATTGCAATCGATGTTTTCCTCGCGGATCAGACGCTCGACCGTATCGACCGCATCCGAAAACGCGCGGTAGCAGGCACTCGCCCGCTCCACCCCGAGTTGCGCGACCAGCGCGACGAAATCCTGCGCGACGCCCGTGTTCACCTGGCCGCCGTTGCGCCCGGAGGCGCCGCCGCCGATGCGCCCCGCGTCGAGCACCGTCACCGATGCGCCGCGCCGCCCCAGCGCCTGCGCCGCCGACAACCCGGTGAAGCCGCCGCCGATCACGACGACATCGGTATGACCTTCAACCGGACCTTCACACGCTGAAACGAGCGGCGGGGCGGTGTCGAGCCAGTAGGAATCGAGCTTCATCCGGTCTGTCCTTGAGAGGGGCAATGAGCGAGGCGGTGAATGCGCAAACGGTGCCAGCGGTGCGTTACGTTGCTTACAGCCCGAGTTCCGCGGCGAGATGCGGAATATCGTTGACTTCGTAGTACTGGTAGTACGGCGTCGACGGTTCGTGGCCGCGATTGACGAACGCCTTGTGTTTGATGCCCAGATCGTGTGCGGTCATCAGGTCGTAGCGCAGGCTCGACGACACGTGCAGCACGTCCTCCGGATTGCAGTTGAGCTGGTCGAACATGTATTCGAAGCCTTGCATGCGCGGCTTGTACGACTGCGCCTGCTCCGCCGTGAAGACTGCGTGGAACGGCGCGCCGAGCTTGTCGACATTGCTCTGGATCTGGTTGTTCGAAGCGTTCGACAGGATCACCAGCTTGTACTTCTTCGCCAGGCGCGAAAGGCCTTCCGGCACGTCCGGGTGCGGACCCCAGGTCGGCACGGCCGTGTAGATCTTCTCGGCTTCCACTTCATTGAATTCGACGTTCATGCGCTTGCAGGCGCGGCGCAGCGCGTTGACGACCACATCGCGATACGGCTTCCATGCGCCCAGCACTTCGTCTCGGCGATAGCCCGCGTAGAACGCAATGAGCTTCTCCAGATCTTCCGCGTTCAGCACGTTGCCGTACGTCTCGCGGGTCATGTCGGCCATGCGGAATCTGGTCAGCGTGCCGTAGCAATCGAAGGTGATGTATTTCGGTTCGAATTCGATCATGGTTGTCAGTCCTATCGTTGTGACGAACCCGCAGCGGGTTCAGTGGCGAAAACGTGAATAACTCATTCCTGTAAAAGATTTAATCAGCGCAAAAACATAGATGTTCCTGATTAAGGCGCTGCCAGTGACACAAACCATGCGTTTTGAGGCCATCGCGCAGCACAGTCTGCGGTGGTTGGGCTGAAAGCCCCGCCCATCATGGCTTTGCTGGATTCGATGTGAAACGCTCTGAAGCTGGAAGCCGCCTTGCCGGGGTAGCTTTCCCCTTACCAATGCTTGCCGCCTGCATGGCGCGCTCGCGGCCCCAGCGGGTTCAGGGCCGCAGATCGATCAGCACGCTCTTGAAGCGCAGGTTCGCCTCATACGCCTGGCGGCCGAGGTCCTTGCCGATGCCTGAGCGCTTGTAGCCGCCGGTGGGGATCATGAAGTCGGAGGTGCGGCCGTAACGGTTGACCCACACCGTGCCGGCTTCGAGGCCGCGCACGAAGCGCAGCGCCCGGCCCAGGTCGGCTGTGTGCACGCCCGCCGCGAGCCCGTACTCGGGATGCTGGGCGAGCGCGAGCGCCTCGTCTTCCGAGTCGAAGGTTTGCAGCGTCAGCACCGGGCCGAACACTTCCTCGCGCACGGCTTCGGAGTGGGCCGTGACGTCGGTGAGCAGGGTCGGCGTGTAGAACGCCCCGTGCGCGCCGCCATCGGCACGTGCGCCGCCGAAGCGCAGTGTCGCGCCCGAGTCGAGCGTGCGCCCCACAATGCCTTCGATGCGCGCCGCCTGCGGCTCGGAAATGATCGGCGACAGCGTGGTGCCGGCGGCCCAGGTCGCACCGGGCTTCAATTCGGCGAAAATCCGGCCGATGCGCTCGGCCAGCGGCTCCGCCAGCGCCCGCTCCGCCAGCAGGCGCGAACCCGCCACGCAGACCTGCCCGGCATTGCCGGTAATCGCTCCGGCAATGCGGCGCGCCACATCGTCCAGACGCGGGGCGTCGGCGAAGACGATTTGCGGACTCTTGCCGCCCAGTTCGAGCGTCACCGGCTTCGTGCCGCTGGCCGCACAGGCGGCCATGATCGCCGCGCCCGTGCGCGTGGAACCGGTGAACGTCACCTTGCTGATCTTCGGGTGGCGCACCAGTGCGTCGCCGGTGATGCGCCCGTCGCCCTGAATGACGTTGAAGATGCCCGCCGGGACGCCCGCCTGCACGGCCAGTTCGGCGAGCCGCAATACGGAGAAGGGTGTCATCTCGGACGGTTTGAGTACGACCGCATTACCCGCCGCAAGCGCTGGCGCGATTTTCCACGACGCCATCACGAGCGGGAAATTCCACGGTGCAATCGCGCCGATCACACCATAAGGCTCGGCGATCGTCATGCCGAGATGGTCGTGATCGGTCGCGGCCACGTCGCCACCCAGCTTGTCGGCAAACTCCGCATAGAAACGGATGCCTTCGGCGGTGAACGGCACGTCCCAGCCGACCGCCTGGCTGACCGGGCGGGTCGAGCCGAGCGCTTCCAGACGGCCGAGCGCGGGCGCATCGGCTTCGACCAGATCCGCGAAACGGCGCAGAATCCTGGCGCGCTCGCGCGGTGCCATGCGTGCCCAGCCACTGTGTCTGAACGCCTGCCACGCGTTCTCGACGGCGCGGTCCACGGCCTCGGCATCGGCGAGCGGCACCGACGCGTAGACGACGCCGTCCGAGGGGCGCGCCACCTCGATGCGGCGCACGTCGCTGCGCACGTCCTCCTCCACATACTGGCCGCCGATGAAATGGCCACTGCGAATCGCGACGTCGTCTGGATTGAAGCTGTCCATGAGAAAGGTTTCCTGAGTGCCTTGGATAACAAAATCGTAGGGCCGCGGGCGCGGCATATGTCGCCGACAAAAATCGCCGCGCAGCAGAACACGCTTGTAATGAGGGTCCAGACGGCATGTTTTGCATCGATTTTCGATGCGCCCCTTTCCCACAGCCGCGATGAAAAGATCGTCCTAGTCATGCTGCGCGCCGGATGACACAGTGATGGCGTAAGCCTTCAGTCATCCAGGGAGCACGGCGTGTCCGATCCGATCACCTATAGACGCTTCACCACCGACGACATCGCCGCGGCGCACGCGCTGACGGTCGAACTCAAGTGGCCGCATCGGCCGGACGACTGGCGCTTCGTCGCGCAACTCGGCACGGGGTTCGTCGCGCAGGACGCAAGCGGCGTGATCGGCACCGCGCTGTGCTGGAAATATGGCGCCGACCGCGCCTCGCTCGGCATGGTGATCGTCGCGCAGACACAGCAAGGCCGCGGTATCGGCAAAAGGCTGATGGATCTGATCCTGGAAGAACTCGGCGACCGGGTCACCTTCCTGCACGCCACCTCCGCCGGCCTGCCCCTGTACGAGAAGCTGGGATTTCGCGCCACCGGCACGCTCGACCAGCATCAGGGCGCGGCATTCCAGCCGCCGCTGGTCTCCTTGCCGCCGGGCGAGCGTCTGCGCCCGCTCGGATCGAGCGATACCGCCCGCCTCGTCGAACTGGCGTCGCGGGCGAGCGGCCTCGATCGCAGCGACGTGCTGCCGGCCCTATTGAGCACCGCGGACGGCATCGCGCTGGATCGCGACGGCGAACTGGTCGGCTTCGCCCTGTTTCGGCGCTTTGGCCGCGGTTTTGCAATCGGACCGGTGGTCGCGCCGGTATCCGCGGACGCGAGCCGCGCGAAGGCGCTGATCAGCCACTGGCTGGCGCTCAATGAAGGCGTGTTCGTGCGGATCGATACGCCGGGCGAGAGCGGTCTGACTGAATGGCTCGAACAGATGGGGCTGCCGCGTGTGGATACGGTCGTGAAGATGGTGCGTCATGCCGTACCGAAAGACGTCGGCACCGATTCACACCACCTGCAGTTCGGCATCATCAATCAGGCAATCTGCTGATCCATCATGGCCTTCCTCTATAAAGCCGACCCGGCACGCGGCGCGCAATGGGCCAGACTGTTCGCGCAGAAGGCGCCCGAGCTGCCCTTTCACGTCTGGCCCGATCTCGGCGATCCGGCGGCCGTCCGTTATCTCGCCGCCTGGCAGCCGCCTGACGATCCCACGCGCCTTTTCCCTAATCTCGAGGTCGTGTTCTCCGTCGGCGCGGGCATCGATCAGTTCGACCTCTCGGGCGTGCCGGCCCATGTCCCGGTCGTGCGGATGATCGAGCCTGGCATCGTCGAAGGAATGGTCGAATATGTCACGCAGGCGGTGCTGACGATTCACCGCGATCTGTTCGACTACGCGATCCAGCAGCGCCAGCAGGTGTGGAAGGAACTGCCGGTCAAGGCCGCCAGCGAGCGCCGGATCGGCGTGATGGGGCTCGGCGTGCTCGGCACCGCGGTGCTGGAGCGGCTGCGTCTGTTTGGCTTCGCGTGCGCGGGATGGAGCCGCTCGCCGCGTGAGCTTGAAGGTGTCGATTGCTACGCGGGCGAGGGCTCGCTCGACAGCTTCCTTGCCCGCACCGACATTCTGATCTGTCTGGTGCCGCTCACGCCGGCCACGCGCGGCCTGCTGAATGAAGCGTTGTTCGCGAAGCTGCCGCGCGGCGCGTCACTGATTCAAACCGGGCGCGGTCCGCATCTGAATCAGCAGGACCTGCTCGCCGCGCTCGATAGCGGCCACCTGCTGAATGCGATTCTCGACGTCACCGACCCTGAGCCGCTGGCCGCCGGTCACCCACTGTGGACGCATCCGCGCGTGCGCATCACGCCGCATATCGCCAGCGCGACGAGGCCCGAAACGGCTGTCGACGTGGTGCTCGAGAATCTGCGCCGTCATCGCGCGGGTTTGCCGATGCACGGCCAGATCGACCGGACCCACGGATATTGAGCACGGTGCCCGCCCATGGCGGGCTTCCCGCACGCGCAGCAGAAAATGCTAAGCCCATGCATCAAAACGCGTCGTGCGCGCTTTTCAGGCAATTGTTTAGGTGAGCAGGCGATCGCCGCTGATCAGTAGTATGGAACGGTCAACAGCCCTTTTCCGCGACGAGAAACCACCATGACGATTGATTCGCTGATCGAAGCCGACCGCAAGCATCTGATTCACCCCGTAATCAACTATCGCGCGCACGAAGCCCGCGGTGTCACCGTACTCGAGTCCGCCAGCGGCGCGTTCCTGCGCGACGCGGCCGGCAATGAACTGCTCGACGCCTTCTCGGGCCTGTGGTGCGTGAACGTGGGTTACGGCCAGCAAAGCATTGTCGACGTGGCCACTGAGCAGATGAAGAAACTGCCCTACGCCACCAGCTATTTCCATTTCGGCTCCGAACCGGCGATCGAACTGGCGGCCAGGCTGGTCGAGCTGTCGCCCGCTTCGCTGCAACATGTCTACTTCACGCTCGGCGGGTCGGATGCAGTCGACTCCGCGCTGCGTTTCATCACGCATTACTTCAACGCCACGGGCCGTGCGTCGAAGAAACACATCATCGCGTTGCAGCGCGGCTATCACGGCTCCTCGTCGATCGGCGCGGGGCTGACCGCGCTGCCCGCCTTCCACCGCAATTTCGATCTGCCGCTGCCGACCCAGCACCATCTGCCGTCGCCCTATGCGTACCGCAACGATTTCGCCGACGACGCCGCGCTGATCGCGGCCTCGGTGGCTGCGCTCGAAGCGAAGGTCGCCGAACTCGGCGCGGACAACGTCGCGGCGTTCTTCTGCGAGCCGATTCAGGGCTCGGGCGGCGTGATCGTGCCGCCGGTCGGCTGGTTGAAAGCGATGCGCGAATGCTGCCGCAAGCTCGGCATCCTGTTCGTTGCTGACGAAGTCATTACCGGCTTTGGCCGCACGGGTCCGTTATTCGCCTGCCAGGCCGAGGACGTTCAACCCGATCTGATGACAGTGGCGAAAGGTTTGACTGCCGGCTATGCGCCGATGGGCGCGGTCCTGATGTCTGATGAAATCTATCAAGGCATCGCGAACGGCGACGCCGAGGCGGTCGTCGGACATGGCCATACGTACTCCGCTCACCCAGTGAGCGCGGCGATCGGTCTCGAAGTGCTGCGCCTCTATCACGAAGGCGGCCTGCTTGCGAACGGCGTGGCGCGCGGGCCGCGTTTTGCCCAGGGGCTCGACGCGCTGCTCGCGCATCCGCTGGTTGGCGATTCGCGGCATCGTGGCCTGCTCGGCGCGCTCGAACTCGTTTCGGACAAACACAGCAAGACGGGCTTCGACCCGGCGTTGAAACTGTCTGAAAGAATCGCCGCCGCCGCGTATGCCAACCGGCTGATCTTCCGCGCCTTCGGCGACAATATTCTCGGCTTTGCACCGGCGCTGTCCTACACCGAAGCAGAGTTCGATCTGATGTTCGGGCGGCTCGAAAAGACCCTCGACGACGTTCTCGCACAAGCCGACGTGCGCGCCGCGTTGAAGGACAAAAGCCATGTCGCTGCATGCTAGAGTAGAGGAACCCTCTGAGGCCCCTTCACCCAACGCCGGAGCGATAACGTTACGATGAGCAGCGACTGCAAGCTAGACCGGATTGACCTGCGCATACTTTCCCAGTTGCAGAAGAAAGGCCGCATCACCAACGTCGAGCTTGCCGATGCGGTCGGCCTTTCGCCCAGTCCTTGCCTGATCCGGGTCAAGCGTCTGGAAAAAGCCGGCTACATAATCGGCTATGGTGCGCAGATCCAGCTTGAAAAGCTCGGCGACGTGCAGATCGTGTTTACCGAAGTCACGCTCGCCGATCATCGGCGCGAAGACTTCATCAAGTTCGTGAATGCGATCAAAGACGTCGACGAGATCGTCGAGTGTCACCTGGCGAGCGGCGGCTATGATTACTTGCTGAAGTTCATCACGCGCAGTGTGAGCCACTATCAAAGCATTGTGGAAGGCCTGCTCGAGCGCGACATCGGCATTGAAAAGTACTTCAGCTACGTCATTATCAAGTCGCCGTTCGTGAAGAGTCACTACCCGCTCGAAACGCTGTTTTCGCAGAACCACCACTAGGCGTTCTGATCCGCCGGTCCTTCACTGGAGCCGTCAGTGCTGTCTTCAATGAGCTCCTCGACCGGTGGACTCCATTGCGCGAATTCCTCGCTCAGAAAGTCGACGCATACCCGCACCTTGGCGGACTGGGCAAGACGTGCCGGATACACCGCCCACAGGTTCGCCGGTTGCGTGACGTCAGGCAGTATCTGCTGCAACTGGCCGCTCTCGAGCAGCGGCCGCACATCCCACATCGAACGCAGCACAATGCCGCGCCCGGCCAGTGCCCATTGCACGGCCACCTCGCCGTGATTGGTGGAAAGCGGCCCGGTGACCTTGATCGACACCGTCTCGCCGCGCACATTCAAACGCCACAAACCGAATGGATGGTCGCGCTCCTTGATCGCGAGACACGCATACGAGGACAGATCGGCAAGCTGGCGCGGCGCGCCATGCCGCGCGAGATAAGCCGGCGATGCGCACAGCACGCGATGGTTCGACGCCAGCCGTCTGGCAATCAGATGCGGCGCGATGTCGTCGCCGATGCGGATATCGAGGTCGAAACCCTCTCCGCCGACGTCGACCAGGCGATCGAACAGATCGAGGCGCACGCTTAGCTGCGGAAACTGGTCGGAGAAACGCGCCAGCGCGGGCGCCACAAAACGGCGGCCAAAGCCGAAGCTACTGGAGATGCGCAGCTTGCCGCCGGGAATGCGGCGCGTGGTGGAGACGTCTTCCACCAGCTGGTCGACGTCGTCGAGAATTTTTTCCGCCCACGTGTAGACACGCTCGCCGGCCTCCGTAATCGCGACTCGCCGCGTTGAACGATGCAACAAACGCGTACCAAGCGTACGCTCGAGCACATTGATCCGTTTGCTGACGTAAGCCGCCGACACCGACAAGGCCTCCGCCGCCGCGCTGAAACTCGACTTGCGCGCCACTTCGCAAAACACGCGCAAATCGCCTAGATCGGGTGAGGGGATGGCGTTCATAGGTCGCTTAATGGCACGTCAAGGGCACGTTAATGGCGCAGGAGTTTGTACACGAATCGTGCACAGTGGCTTAACTAAAGCGACTATTTTATGCTTAAACAGCAGGAATAAAATAACCGTATTCAATCGTCAAACGCCCCAATGGAGGAGCAGGAACATGTCGAAGACATATCGGATCGCGGTCATACCCGGCGACGGCATCGGTGTCGAAGTGATGCCGGAAGCCCTTCGCGTGCTGGACTCGGTGAAGAAGCGCTTCGGCATCGAACTGGAATACCAGCACATTGAATGGGCGAGCTGCGAGTATTACGCGAAGCACGGCAAGATGATGCCGGACGACTGGAAAGCGCAACTGCAATCCGCCGACGCGATCCTGTTCGGCGCGGTCGGCTGGCCCGACACGGTGCCCGACCATATTTCGCTGTGGGGATCGCTGCTGAAATTTCGGCGCGAATTCGATCAGTACATCAACCTGCGCCCCGCCCGGCTGTTCGCCGGCGTACCTTCGCCGCTCGCCGGCCGCAAGGCGGGCGACATCGATTTCTGGATCGTGCGTGAGAACACCGAGGGCGAGTATTCGTCGGTGGGCGGCGTGATGTTCGAAGGCACGGAGCGTGAATTCGTGCTGCAGGAATCGGTCTTCACGCGGCACGGCAGCGAGCGCGTGCTGAAGTTCGCGTTCGATCTCGCGCAACGGCGCGAACGCAAGAAGATCACGGTCGCCACCAAGAGCAACGGCATTGCGATCAGCATGCCGTGGTGGGACAAGTGCGCGGCCGGCATCGCGGCGCAGTATCCGGACGTGACGTGGGACAAGCAGCATATCGACATTCTCTGCGCCCGCTTCGTGCTGAATCCCGATCGCTTCGACGTGGTGGTGGCCACCAATCTGTTCGGCGACATCCTCTCGGATCTCGGCCCCGCCTGCACGGGCACGATCGGCCTCGCACCGTCGGCCAACCTGAATCCCGATCGCAAGTTTCCTTCGCTGTTTGAGCCGGTGCACGGCTCGGCGCCGGATATCGCCGGCAAGAACATCGCCAATCCAATCGCGATGATCTGGTCGGCGGCGATGATGCTCGATTTTCTCGGCAATCACGCAGGCAAGGAACGCGAGGCGCACGACGCGATTCTCGCCGCGATCGAGGCAACGCTGCTCGAAGGTCCGCTTACGGGCGATCTGGGCGGCAAGGCGAACACGACCGAGGTGGGTCAGGCCATCGCGGCGAAACTGTCTTAAGCAAGGAGAACAGCTATGACGAGCACTGCGGCACGTACATTCGAACTGGGCGAGCTGATTCGCCCGGACAATTTTATCGACGGCAAGTGGACGCCGGCACAAGACAATCTGCGCTTTGCCGTGACGAACCCCGCCACCGGCGAGACGATCACTCAGGTGGCCGACAGCAGCCCCGCCGATGCACGCGCCGCCACCGACGCCGCGGCGCGCGCGCTGCCCGCATGGCGCGCGCTGTTGCCCAAAGAGCGCGCGGCGGTGCTGCAGCGCTGGCACGCGTTGATCGTGGCCAATCAGGACGCGCTCGGTGCGCTGATCTCGCTCGAACAAGGCAAGCCGCTCGCCGAAGGCAAAGGCGAAGTCGCGTACGGCGCATCGTATGTCGCCTGGTTCGCCGACGAAGCCACACGCATTTACGGCGATCTGATTCCGCAGCAGCAGCGCGGCAAGCGCATGACGGCGGTGAAAGAACCCATCGGCATTGTCGCGGCCATCACGCCGTGGAATTTCCCGCTCGCGATGATCGCGCGCAAGATTGCCCCGGCGCTTGCCGCCGGCTGCACGGTGGTCGCCAAACCCGCCGAAGATACGCCGCTCACCGCCTCGGCGCTGGTCCTGCTCGCGCACGAAGCCGGCGTGCCGGCGGGTGTGCTCAACCTCATCACGGCCTCGCGCGAGCATGCGGTCGCGACCGTCGCGGACTGGCTGCACGACGCGCGCGTGCGCAAAATCACCTTCACCGGATCGACGCCCGTCGGCAAATACCTCGCGCGTGAATCGGCGGAAACGCTCAAGAAGCTCTCGCTGGAACTCGGCGGCAACGCGCCCTTCATCGTATTCGACGACGCCGACCTCGACGCCGCCGTCACCGGCCTGCTCGCGTCGAAATTCCGCAACGGCGGCCAGACCTGCGTCTGTCCGAATCGCGTGTATGTGCAAGCGGGTGTGTACGAGCGTTTTGCCGGCCTGCTCGCCGAGCGCGTGGGCGCACTCAAGGTGGCGCCCGCCACCGACCCGGCCGCGCAGATCGGCCCGATGATCAACGGCCGCGCGCTGGACAAGATCGCCCGTCACGTCGAGGACGCCGTGTCGCACGGCGCGCGGGTGCTGACCGGCGGCAAGCGCCTCAGCGACCTGGGCCCGAACTACTACGCGCCCACCGTGCTCGCCGACGCCACCGCGGACATGGAATTGAACGGCGAGGAAACCTTCGGCCCGGTCGCCCCGCTGTTCCGTTTCACCGACGAAGCCGAGGCCATCAAGGCCGCGAACGATACGCCGTTCGGCCTCGCCGCCTACTTCTATAGTGAAAACGTGAAGCGGATCGACCGGGTCTCTCGCGCGCTCGAAGCGGGCATTGTCGGCATCAACGAAGGCGCCGTTTCCAGTGAGGCCGCGCCGTTCGGCGGCGTGAAGGAATCAGGCTATGGCCGCGAAGGTTCGAAGTACGGCCTGGATGACTACCTGTCGATCAAATACCTCTGCCAGGGCAATCTCGAATGAGCCTCGAAGCCTATCCCATCGACGTCGAGTTCCCGGATATTTCGGCACACGAACAGTCGGCATCCGGCATCGCCTATGTCCACACGTTCGACTCGGGCGTGCCGGGACCGCACGTGATGATCAACGCGTTGACGCATGGCAACGAGGTGTGCGGCGCGATCGTCGTGGACGAACTGCTGCGCCGTGCGTTGCGTCCGCGTCGCGGACGGCTGACGCTTGCCTTTGCGAATGTCGCCGGCTATCAAAGCTTCGATCGCGCGAAACCGGACGCCGCCCGCTTCGTGGATCAGGACTTCAATCGTGTGTGGACCGCCGAGGTGCTCGACGATACTTCGCGCACGTCCAGCGAACTGGCCCGCGCTCGCGACATGCGGCCCGTGATCGATACCGTCGACGCCCTGCTCGATCTTCATTCGATGCATGAAAAAAGCGCGCCGCTGATCGTGGCCGGCCCGTTGCAGAAGGGCATCGACCTCGCAACGCGGCTCGGCACACCGGCCACGGTGATCTGCGATGAAGGCCACCCGGAAGGGCGGCGCATGCGCGATTACGAAGGCTTTGGCACAGCGGAGAGTCCGAAGAACGCGTTGCTGATCGAATGTGGGCAGCATTGGGAAGCGAGCGCGGTCGCCGTTGCGCGCGATACGACCGCACGCTTTCTGCTGCTGGCCGGCGTGGTCGACGAAGCGGATCTGCCGGCTGGCTGGATTGCGCCGCTGCCGCCTGCCCAGCATATCGTCCGCGTGACGCAGCCGGTGGTGGCAAGCAGCATGGACTTTCGTTTCGCGGCGCCGTACACCGGGCTGGAAATTTTTCCGCACGCCGGCACGGTGATCGGCTGGTCGAACGGCGAGCCGGTGCTCACGCCGTACGACAACTGCATGCTCGTCATGCCCTCGCTGCGGCAACTGCGGCCCGGCGTCACCGTCGTGCGGCTGGGCAAGGTCGAACAGACCGTCCATCAAACAGGCGGCCAGTGAACCGGCTCAGGCATATTCAAAAGGCAACATACGGATATATGTGATCTTCTGAGTACTGCCTGATTCGACGTGCACGAACAACAGCGTCGGGTTATCCCGCGTTGACCCCTCGTTGTCAAATTACTTACAGTGCTGCGAGTTCATATAAAGAATCCCGGTTCTATATACGAACAAAAACCAAACAAGCACTAGCGGCGACCGGGTCGCCAGACTTCGCCCGGCTTGACCTCGGGCGGTAAATCGAACGTCAGGCTGGTTCATGGCGTGCGGGCCGGCAGCCGATTCGGCCTGAAAGGCGCCGCACACCCAGGCGGTGCCGCCGCAACGACGGGTGACGGCTTTCAGCGCGCGCCATCGTCTTCGCGCAGCCAGTTTGCAGCCGGCGTAGACATCGTGCCCCGGATCCAGACTAAACGGCGTACGATCGCAACAAAAGGAAGGCCCGTCTCGACGGGCCTTCCGCACTCGGGAGACTCCTCATGAACCGCAGCACCGCCGTGAACGTCCAGACGTTCATCAACGAGCATCCCTTTTCGCCGTTCCAGTGGCTGATCTTTTTCATGTGCTTCATCATCGTCCTGCTGGACGGTTTTGACACGGCTGCGATCGGCTTCATCGCCCCCTCGCTGATCGCCGAATGGGGCATCACCAAACCGGCGCTCGCGCCGGTGCTCAGCGCGGCGCTGTTCGGCCTCGCGTGCGGCGCGCTCGTCTCGGGACCGCTGTCCGACCGGCTCGGGCGCCGTTCGCTGCTGCTCGGCTCGGTGCTGCTGTTCGGCGTGGCCTGTCTTGCTTCTGCCTTCTCGAACAGCATCGAACACCTCACGATCCTGCGCTTTATCACCGGCGTCGGTCTCGGCGCGGCCATGCCGAACGCCGTCACGATGATGGGCGAGTACTGCCCGGATCGCCGTCGCGCGACCGTGATCAATCTGATGTTCTGCGGCTTTCCGTTGGGCGCGGCCTTCGGCGGCTTTCTCGCGGCGTGGATGATCCCGCATTTCGGCTGGCGCAGCGTGCTGCTGCTCGGCGGTATTACGCCGCTGGTGCTGCTGGTTCTTCTGCTATTGAAGATGCCGGAGTCGGTGCGCTACATGGTCGCCAACAGCCAGCCGGTCGAACGCATCCGGGCCGCGCTTGCGCGTATTTCGAGCGAAGCGGCGCAGGCCGGCAGCTTCATGATGACCGAAACCGCCCCGCAAACCGGCGGCAAGGGCCTCGCCGTCGTGCTGTCGCGCTCATACATCATCGGCTCGGTGATGCTGTGGATCGCCTATTTCATGGGCCTCGTGATTTTCTACGCGTCGATCAACTGGATGCCGATCCTGCTGAAAGATGCCGGACTCACGCCGCAGCGCGCGACGCTGATTTCCGCGCTGTTCCCGCTCGGCGGCGTGGGCGCCGTGTTGTGCGGCGTGCTGATGGACCGCTTCAACGCGAACCGCATCATCGCAGCCTGCTATGCACTGACGGCGGTGAGCGTGTACTTCATCGGTCAGGCGGTCGGCAATGTCGGCGCGCTGGTGTTCATCGTGTTCGTCGCGGGCGTGTTGATGAATACCGCGCAATCGTCGATGCCGGCGCTGGCCGCCGCGTTTTATCCGACCCAGGGGCGCGGCACCGGCGTGGCATGGATGCTGGGCATCGGGCGCTTTGGCGGCATCGCGGGATCGTTCCTCGTCGCCGAACTGACGCGCCGCCACTTCACGTTCGCCGGCATCTTCTCGATGGTCGCGATAGCGGGTGTGATTTCCTGTATCGCGCTGTTGCTGAAGCAGGTCGCCCGCCCGCATACGGCAGCGGTGAGCGGTGCGAAAACGGAGTCGTTTGGGCACTGAGCAGGGTTTGTTCTGGTTTTAGCTTCGGCGCAATGCGCAGGCACCCGTGCAGGCGTGCCTGCCATTCACGCTGCTACGCGCCGCTCACGGCGTCTGCAGCGTGCCATCCTTCAAGCGTGTCTGCGTCCACGTCGTGACGGTGTTCTCGCACGGATATTTCGCCGCCTCTGCTTCGTCCATGTCCACGCCCAGGCCCGGTTTGTCGTTTGCATAGACATAACCGTCGCGGAACTCGGGAAGGCCAGGGAACACGTCGAGCAGCGCCGCACGCGGCCCTTTGAGTTCCTGGATCACGAAGTTGGGCGGCTCGGTGCCGGACCACTCCTGCACGCCGAAATTGCGTGAGGCAAGATCGATGTGAATGTTCGCCGCATGTGCCAGCGGTGACATGTCGCCCGGACCATGCCACGCCGTCCTGACGCCGAATTGCTCGGCGAATATCTGCAGCTTGCGTCCTGCCGTGATGCCGCCGATCTGGCTGAGGTGGACGCGGATATAGTCGATCAGACGCTCGGTGATCAGGAAGCGCCATTCATACGGATTGTTGAAGAGTTCGCCCTGCGCCAACGGGGTGGTTGTCTTGGCGCGCAACTGACGCATCCACTCGCCCTCCTCCAGCGCGATCGCGTCTTCGAGAAAGAACAAATCGTACTGTTCAAGCTCGCACGCGAAGCGGATCGCTTCGACCGGCTTCAGACGTTCATGCACGTCGTGACACAACGCAACGTCGAAACCGATCTTGCTGCGAATGCCGTCGAACAGTTTAAGTGTTTCGCGCATGTACTTTCTGCTGTCGAGATACACGCCCGCGGCGGAACCCGCAGGCGCACTCGACGGCGCCTTGCCAAAGCCACCTCCGCCATACCCGCCGCTTTGACAGCGAATATGCGTGATGCCCTGCTCGCGATAGCGCTGGATGTTCTCGCACAGCTCGTTCAGGTCGCGGCCATCCGCATGCCGATAAATCGGCACGCCTTCGCGGCACTTGCCGCCGAAGAGCTGATAGAGCGGCATATTCGCCATCTTGCCCTTGATGTCCCACAAGGCCATATCGACGCCCGAGATCGCGTTGTTCTCGATTGGACCGTTGCGCCAGTACGCGTTCTGATGCATCAACTGCCAGATCTCTTCGATCGCCTCGGCATCGCGGCCAATCAGCAGCGGCCGCAGATACTCTTCGATCAGGCATTTGACCGCGAGGTGCCGGTAAGCGAACGTCGCGCAACCGAGGCCGACCAGCCCCGGCTGATTGGTCTCCACTTTCACGACGATCAGGTTGATGCCTTCCGGCGCGGTCAGGATGACCTTTACATCGGTAATCAGGGTTGCCATTTCTCTCTACCTGCCAAAGCGAATCGATGAAACAAAGCGGGACACGCGCGGACCTTTACTACGAAGCGGCGACAGTGGGCCTTGATGCTTCGCGCGCTGGTCGGAATGCGCGGGCACGGTCATCATCAGGAACACGGAAGCCAGCAAACCGCACGCCATGAAAATGTACGAAGCGGCCGGGCTGCCGGTCGCGCCGTTCAGATAACCCACCACCCACGAACCCGCGAATGCACCCAACGCGCCGCAGGCATTGATGAGACCGATCGCGCCGCCCAGCACGTTGCTCGGAATCAGCTCCGGCACCAGCGCGAAGAAGGGGCCGTACGGCGCATACATCGATGCGCCCGCTACCACCAGAAGCGCGAACGAAATCCAGAAATGCGAGCCGCCCACCAGATAGGACGCGACAAAAGC
Organism: Paraburkholderia fungorum; assembly: GCF_046027215.1. Lineage (GTDB taxonomy): Bacteria > Pseudomonadota > Gammaproteobacteria > Burkholderiales > Burkholderiaceae > Paraburkholderia > Paraburkholderia fungorum_D. Next base: position 2,097,946 of record NZ_JAQQEN010000002.1, read on the forward strand.
AACGGTCCCGACGAGCAGCAGAGGCCAGACGAACAGCTTGCGGTTACGCGTCTTGTCCGAGAGCCACGACGCAAGCAGCATCAGAATGATGGCGGCGAGATACGGCACCGCCGCGAGCCAGCCGACCGAGACGATATCGATCGTCGAAGCAGCCTTGAGGATCGACGGCAGCCACATGATGAAGCCGTACACGCCGATGCTCCACAGTGCGTGGATCGCGCAGAACTTCACCACGATCGACGAACGGAACGCCGCCTTGTAGTCGCGCACCGGTGCGATATCCGACTGTTCGGCTTTCAGGCGGGCATCGAGTTCGGCTTTTTCGGCGTCGCTCATCCACGGCGCGTCGGCCGGACGATCCTTCACCGTGAACCACCACACCACCGCCCAAATGAGGGCCGGCGCACCTTCGAAGACGAACATCTCGCGCCAGCCGAAGCTGCGCACCAGATAGCCCGACACCACCGACATCCACAACACCGTCACCGGATTGCCGAGAATCAGGAAGGTGTTGGCGCGCGAGCGTTCGGTACGCGTGAACCAGCGGCTGATGTACATCAGCATCGACGGCATCACGGCCGCTTCCACCACGCCGAGCGTGAAGCGCAGCACCATTAGCATCGGAATGTTGCTGACCATGCCGGTTGCCGCGGCACACAGTCCCCACAGGATCAGGCTAAAGAAGATCAGCTTCTTCACGCTGTTGCGCTGCGCGTAGATTGCGCCGGGTACCTGGAACAGGCAGTAACCGAGAAAGAACAACGAGCCGATCAGCGACGAGGTGCCGTGCGTGATACCAAGATCCTTGTCGATCCCGGCCGCCGCCGCGAAACCGTAGTTCGCGCGGTCCAGATAGGCGAGGCTGTAAGTGATGAAGATGATGGGCATCAGATACCACCATCTTTGGGTTGCTACGGGTTTGACGCTTTCCATGATGTCTCCGGATCGGTACGGCGCACTAACACACACAAACAATGAATTACGCGAGCCGTTATCTGGTTTTGCTGTACTCGCGCGGACCTGCATTCAAAGCGGCTTCAAAGCACGGCCAGCCAGCCTCCGTCCACGTAGATGATCTGGCCGTTCACATAGCTCGACGCCGGTGCCGCGAGATACACCGCGGTGCCGACGAGTTCTTCCGGTTTGCCCCAGCGTTGCGACGGGTTGCTGCTCTTGACCCATGCGTCGAAGGCGGCGTTCTCGATCAGCGGCTTGTTCATGTCGGTCAGGATGTAGCCCGGACCGATCGCATTCGCCTGAATGTTTGCCGAAGCCCACTCCGCGCTCATCGCCCGGGTCAGCATCTTGATGCCGCCCTTCGCCGCGGTGTAGGCGCCGACTGTCGCGCGTCCGGCTTCACTCGTCAGCGAGCCGATGTTGATGATCTTGCCGCCCGTGCCGCGCGCGATCATGCGGCGCGCGGCTTGCTTCGCGACAATGAAAGCGCTGGTCAGGTTGGTGTCGATCACGCGTTGCCAGTCGCTCAGTTCGAGCTCGACGAGTGGCTTGCGAAACTGGATGCCGGCGTTATTCACCACGATGTCGATCTGCACGCCGTCTTCGTCCCACTGCGCGAATGCTTCGGCGACGGCGGTTTCGTCGGTGACATCGAACGCGCGGCCTTGCGCGTTGAAGCCCTGGCTGGCGAGCCGGTTGGCGGCTTGCGCTACCGTATCGGCGCGCGTGCCGTTGATGATCACACTGGCGCCCGCGGCGGCCAGCCCCTCGGCAAGCGCGAAGCCGATGCCTCGCGCCGAACCGGTAACGAGCGCCGTGCGGCCGCTCAGATCGAATAACTGGGTCATGCGTGAATCCTCTCGAGGTTCGGGAACAAGGCGTGACTGCGCCCTCGCGACGACTATTTAGGTCGCGATAAAAAGCGAGTTCGGTTCCGCTTATGACGCGGCAATGATGAGCTGGCGAGCCGACCGCTAGGCGGGTTGATCGTTAACCGCGCGGTTCAGCGCGGCGCGGTCCTCGAAGTCCTGCTCGGCGCGTTCGATCAGTGTCAGCACCGCCTGCTCGGCCGCCTCCGGATCGCCGTTCTCGATCGCAACGCACAGCGCTTCGTGCATCGGCAGCGAACGCGCTGGGCCGCCGGCGATTTCGGAACTGAGTTCGAAGCTCGTGCGCAGGATCGCCGACAGCGCGTTCTGCATCTGCTGGACGAACTGGTTGTGGCAGGCGGCGAGAATGGCGCCGTGAAACGCGAGGTCGGCGGGCACGTACTCGCCGTGGCCGGCCACCGCGCGCTCCATCGCCTTGAAGGCTCGCCGCACCGCGACGCGATCTTCCGGCGTGGCACGTTTCGCGGCGAGCTTGGCCGCGTTCGGTTCGATGATGAGGCGCAGTTCCATCAGGTCTTCGATCAGACCCGGTTCGATCGTGCCGGCGCGCGCACGCCAGGTGATCACGTCAGGATCGAACAACTGCCATTGGGAGCGCGGCAGCACGATCGTGCCGTAACGGCGGCGCACCTGCAGCATGCCCTTGGCGGAGAGCGACTTCATCGTCTCGCGGATGGTGATGCGGCTCACCTGCATCTGCTCGGCGAGAACGGGCTCGGCCGGCAGAATGTCGCCGGGCATGAATTTGCCTGAACAAATCTGCTCGCCCATCTGATTCAGAACCTGCCGGTGTAGTGTCGCCACGATTCACTCTCTAGGTCATACGTATGATGTAGAAAGATAATCGCATGAACGCACGAACGCAACTCGGGTTGACCCTAAGGTCAACCCGAGACGGTTTTGCTCGGTAAATAGGGGACGCCCGCCTGCGCGCGGCGAGCGGGACTGTTCAGGCGCTTAGCCAGACGCAGACATCGCCGGTCTTCAATTGCGAAGTGCCGAGTACAAAAGTCGCATTGGCCGGTGCGGGCGCCCGCACCTGCTCCGCGCCGAAGTTGAACGCGAAAGTCAGATCGCCACGCCGGCGAATCCGCAAGCCGTCGGGCAATCGCTGCGTCTCGATGCCGGCGTCCTGCGCCGCCTGAGCAAGCACCTCGCGATGCAACGCGTGCGACAACCATGCCGCCACGTAACGCACCCGTCCGTGGCTCAACACAGCCGGCCATGCGTCGTCGAAATATGCATCCACTTGCGTCTCCCCATTGGCGCGAACGTGCTCGCGCCAATGCATCGCCACGCCGTGCACGCCGCCAAGCGACATCGCGGGCGCCAGTGTGGGGCGCAGCGATTCGACTTCGAGCACCTGCATCGGCAACACCCGTTGCAGCGCGCCAGGCGGCAGGCTCGAAGGAATCGCGAAGGTCGTTGTCTTCGAGCCGCTGCGCGGACCGAAGACCCATTGCGCGGCGCTTCGTTCGATCTGGCCGACGAGCGCGTCGTCGATCACGGCGATGCTCGGCACCACCACCAATCGGTACGCAGACAGATCGGCCTTGCTCGATACGATATCGACGTCGAGGCCGAGTCCGCGCAGCGCTTCGTAGTAGTCGAACACCAGCGTCTGATAGTCGAAGCTTTTACCGTGACGCTGAATCTCGAACATCCACTGCGTTTCATAATCGAATATGACTGCCGTGGCCGCGCGCGCCGGCGCGCCGAGTTCCGACAGGGCCGCCGTCGCGGCAATTTCGCGCGCCGCCTGCTGCACTTCGAGACCGCCCGGCGAGAGCTCGTTATTCGGCAAATTAAGCCCGGAATGCATCTGCTCCTGCGCATAGGGACACTGGCGCCAGCGGAAATACGACACCAGCTCCGCACCGTGGGCGAACGCCTCGTAGGCCCACAGCCGCACCATGCCTTTGGCCGGCACCGGGTTCCATGGCGCCCAGTTCACCGGGCCGGCCTGCTGCTCCATGACCCAGAAACGCCCGCCGCCAATCGCGCGATAGCGGTCATGGTCGAACGCGGAAACGTCCGGATGCGCGGTGCGTGCGTAACGCGCCTTCTGCTCTTCCGGCAACGCGATCGATTCCGTCCGCGCGATCGGATAGCTGTCCCATGCGGCCACATCGAGCGCGTTGTCTTCGGCGAACTGGTAGTGATCGAAGGTCGTGAAAAAGCCCATGAAGTTGTGCAGCAGATCAGCGCTGGGCGCATGCTGCCGCAACACGTCGATCTGCTCGCGATGAAAGCTCGCCACCTCGTCGGACATGAAGCGGCGGAAGTCGAGCAGATGGATCGGATTGGCGTCGGTGGGCGTGAGGTTCGGCAAGCCGATTGCCCCGAACGACGGATACTCCATACTCCAGAACACATTGCCCCACGCGTCGTTCAGCGCCTCCACGGTTTCGTAGCGCTGTTGCAGCCATGCCTGAAAACGCTCGAGCGCCGCGCTCGAATAACTCGGCACCGTATCGTGACAGCCGAGCTCGTTATCCGTCTGCCACGCAACAATCGACGGATGCCGCCCGTAGCGTTCAGCCATTGCGGTAACGATACGCACGCACTCGCGCCGATACGTCGCGCTCGAAATGTCGTAATGGCGGCGCGAACCGAAGTTCCAGCGCGTGCCGTCCGCGCGCACCGGTAACACGTCCAGATGCGCATCGATCAGCCATTTCGGCGGCGACGCAGTCGGCGTGCCGAGCACCAGTTTCAGCCCCGCCGCTGCCAGCGTGCCGACCGCTTCATCCAGCCATTCCCAGACGAATTCGCCCGCGCGCGGTTCCATCCGGCTCCAGGCGAATTCGGCGATCCGCACATGCGTGATGCCGAGTTCGACCATCCGCTTTGCGTCGTCGGCCCACATCGAACGCGGCCATTGTTCCGGGTAGTAACACACACCAAGTTGCATGAGAGAGTCTCTTCAGTAAATAAGGGCTAGCGGGCATCAGCCCTTGCTTGCACCGAAAGTCAGACCAGCGACGAAATGCTTCTGCATCGCGAAGAACATCAGCACGGAGGGCAGCGCGGCCAGCACCGAGCCGGCGGCGACCAGGTTCCACGCGGTCGTCCATTGCCCCTTGAGCGCGGCGACGCCTACCGTGATCGGTGCGGCCTCGTCGCCTTGCGTGAGGCACAGCGCCCAGAAGTAGTCGTTCCAGACAAACGTGAAGACCAGAATGCCGAGCGCGGCGAGCGCGGGCCGGATCAGCGGCAGCACGATGCGCAGATAGATCGTCCATTCGCTCGCGCCTTCCACGCGTGCGGCTTCGATCATTTCGAACGGCAACTGCTTGATGAAATTGCGCAGAAACAGCGTGCAAAAGCCGGTCTGAAACGACACGTGGAAAATCACCAGCGCCCACACGGTATTGAACAGGCCCACTTTCAGCGCCATGTCGCGTACCGGGATCATCAGGATCTGGATCGGCACAAAATTGCCGGCGACAAACGCAAACAGCACAGCCGTGTTGCCCGGGAAGCGATAAGTCGCCAACGCGAAGCCCGCCATCGACGCCAGCACGATGGCGCCGATCACCGAAGGCACGGTGATCAGCACGCTATTGGCGAAATAATGCAGCATCGGCGTTTGCGTGAGCGCCGTACCGTAGTTCTCGATCAGCGCGAAATGCTTCGGCCAGCCCCAGTAGTCGCCTTGCGACAGTTCGTCGGAGGAGCGGATCGACGTGACGAGCACAGCCAGCATCGGCAATAGCCACACCAGCAGCGCGAGTGGCAAAGACGCTTTGTACAGCGCGCGATTGAGCGGTTTCCAGCGTTCGACGGGAAGTGGATACATGACGCGTGACTCCCAGAATTCAGCGTTCTTCGCGCAACATACGGCGCAGATGGAACACGATGTAGACGAGCATGATGGCGAACAGCACGACGGCGATCGCCGCGGAATAGCCTTCGCGGTAATACTTGATGGCCTGGTCGTACATGTAATAGGCGAGCACGGTGGAACTGTCGAAAGGACCGCCGCCGCTCATCACGGCAATCAGATCGAAGCTGCGCAGCGCGCCGATCACCGTCAGCACCACGGCCATGAACGTGGCGGGCCGCAGTTGCGGCAGGATCACGTGCCACAACAGACGCATGCCCGTTGCGCCCTCCATACGCGCGGCCTCGACCACTTCGGGATTGATGCCCGTCAGGCCGGTCAGATACAGCACCATGCAGAACGGTGTCTGCGGCCACAACGCGGCGAAGATGATGCCGAGCGTCACCGTATGCGGATCGCCGAGCACCGGAATACCGTGCCCGACAATCAGGCGCAGCAGGCCGAAGCCCGGGTCATAGAACCAGCTGAACACGAGACCGACCACCACGCCCGAGAGCACGAACGGCGCGAAAAACAGCGACTTCACCACCCGCATGCCACGGATATGCTGGTTCAGATACAACGCGAACAGCAGGCCGAGCGGCGGTGCCAGCAGGAACAGTGCAAGCCAGATCAGGTTGTTCTTCAGCGCCGTGTAGAAGGTGTCCGAATGGAACAACTCGATGTAGTTGTCGAGGCCGGCGAACGTCTTCGGCGTCATGCCGTCCCAGTGATAGAAGCTGAGCGAGATGCTGCTGATGATCGGGTAGACCACGCACAGACAAAACAACGCGCAACCCGGCAGCAGGAAGAAGAACGCGGCGCGGTGCTGATGACGGCGCGTCGTCGAGACGTGCCGGCGCTGAGCCGCCGGCAAGCGGCCCGCTGTGGGATGAGACATGATCGGGCCTCGTCAGGAATCGAAGACGAGCGCCAGCTGTGGCTACGCTGCTGGCGCTCCTGGGCTTACTTCTTGTAGATGCGCTTGCGGGTCGCTTCGAGGCGCACGAGCACGGCGTCGAGTTGCGAAGGATCGCTATAGAACTGCTGCATCGCCTTCATGCCTTCGTCGGCCATTTCCTTCTGCATGTCGCGATCGTAGAACTGCGCGATGCCGCCCTTCGTGTTCGCGAGCGTCTGGAAACCCACCTTCGAAATCTCGTCTTCAGGTTCCGCCGACTGGCTGTTCGACGGCAACTGCCCCCAGCCCTTCGCGAGGTCGGCGTTGATCTGCGGCTGCTCCATGAAAGCCAGCAGCTTGCGGGCGTCGGCCTTGTTCTTCGCCTTCGCCGGAATCAGCAGCACGTTGACGGGACCGTCTTCGGCCATTGGCACATTCGCGTCGATCACCGGGAAGCGGAAAAAGCCAGTCTGCGGTCTCAGGGACGCCGGAATGCTCGCCGAGAAGAAAGTGCCCATCAGCATCATCGAGGCCTTGCCGTTCACGAGAAACGGCGCGATCGAATCGAGGTCGTAGGAAAGCGCGTTGTCGATGAAGTAATGATCGTCAATCAGCGTTTTCCACGCGGTGTAGACCTTTTTCACGCGAGCATCGGTGTACGGAATCTCGCCGGCCATCAGTTGCTGGTGGAACGCGTTGCCGTTGATACGCAGGTCGAGATAGTCGAACCACGCGGCGAGCGTCCAGCTATCGCGCGCGGCAACGGCGATCGGCGCGACGCCGCTTGCCTTCAGCTTCTTGCAGGCGTCGAGAAATTCATCCCACGTTTTCGGCTCGCTTTTGATACCGGCCTTCTCGAACAGATCCTTGCGATAGAAGAACCCATATGCGTCGTAACCGAGCGGCGCCGCGTACTGCTTGCCCTTATACGTCGACGCTTCTTTCACTGACGCGTACTGCTGCGACCAGCCATTCTTGCTCCAGTCCGACGACAGATCTTCAAGCAGGCCGCGCTGTGCGTAGTACGCCATCCGTTCGCCGTCGTGCCACGACACGACATCGGGCGGATCGGTGGCGAGCCAGCCGCCCATCTGCACCTTGTACGCCTCCTCGGTGATATAGGTCACCTTGAGGTCGACATCGGGATTGGCTTTTTTGAATTTGTCGAACGCGTCCTGCCAGGTCGAGCGCTGATTCCCGCGCGCCGAAACGTTCACGTTGAGCGTGGCGGCATCGGCCACCGCGCAGGACAGTGCGCCCGCAACCACAGCGGCCGCGATGGACACGTGCGCCAGACGGCGAAGGCGAAGAGCAATCATCTTTTGTCTCCTTGACTACCTTGTTAGCTGACAGCACACCGCTGCCAGGTGAAGTAACCCGCTCTATGGCGGAGTTTGAAAGTGCACATCCGATCTGTTACGCCGCGACCCGCACGGGTTCATGGGTGTTGCGTCGCAATGCGATGCCGTTCGCGTCGAACAGGTGGCAGGCCGACGCCGGAACGCGAATGCTGATGCGCTCGCCCGAACCGGTCGTCGTATCGCCAGGCGCTTTGGCGACGAGCGTGCCGGCCGCGTGATCCGCGTGAATGTAGCTGTGCTCCCCGAGCCGTTCCGAGAACACCGTGACGCACTGAATGGCTTGCTCGTCGCCGTCGAGGCGCAGATGTTCCGGGCGCACGCCGAGTGAAACCGGCTGGCCGCGCGTGAGGCGCTGGCCGTCGACGTGCGCGACCAGTTGTTCGCCGCTTTTGGCGAGCGTGACCGTGACGCTGCCTGCGCCGATCGAGTCAACCGTGGCGTCGATGAAATTCATGCGCGGCGAGCCGATAAAGCCCGCAACAAAGCGCGACTTGGGGTGGTGATACAACTCGAGCGGCGCGCCGCTTTGCGCAATGCTGCCGTCGCGCTCCGCATCGGCGCCTGCGTGCAGCAGGACGATGCGGTCGGCGAGTGTCATGGCTTCGACCTGGTCGTGGGTCACATAGACCACGCTGGCGTTCGCAAAGCGCTGGTGCAGTCGCGCGATCTCGACACGCGTCTGACCGCGCAGCGCGGCGTCCAGATTCGACAGCGGTTCATCGAACAGGAACACGCCAGGTTCGCGCACGATAGCCCGGCCGATCGCGACGCGTTGCCGCTGGCCGCCGGACAGCGCTTTCGGATAGCGTTCGAGCAGGCTGTCCAGTTGCAGAATGCGCGCGGCTTCACGCACCTTCCGGCCGATCACGTCCTTGGGTTGCTTTGCGAGTTTCAGACCGAACGCCATGTTGTCGAACACGGTCATGTGCGGAAACAGCGCGTAGCTCTGGAATACCATCGCCACACCGCGGCCCGCAGCGGGAACATCGTTCACCAGACGTCCGCCGATATGCAACTCGCCTTCGCTCAGGTCTTCGAGGCCCGCGATCATTCTCAGCAGGGTCGACTTGCCGCAACCCGACGGTCCGAGAAAGACGCAGAACTCATGCTGCGCGATCTCGAGATTGACCTGGCGGATCACCGGCGGGTGGTCGCCATACGACTTCTGCACGTTCACAAGACGGATCGCCGCCATGCTGCCTCCTCCGGATTTAAACGCTTAAATCTGTTTGAAAAAAAACCGGCCGGCCCTTGCGTGGCAGCCATTTAATCGCTTAAATTCGGGGATGACGAAGAAATTCATGATGGGGTGTCTCGAATATGTTTTCCAGAAGTTATCAACCTCGCCGCCAGCTTGCAACATTTGAATCACATTCCCTGAATATGGGATAAGCAGAAAAATGGTCACCTTGTCTGAAGTTGCCAAGCGCGCGCACGTCACGGCGGCAACCGTTTCCAACGTACTGCGCAACCGCGAGAAAGTGCGCCCGGAAACCGCCGAACGCGTGCTGAAGGCCATTGCCGATCTCGGCTACCGGCCCAACCTGAACGCACGCGCGCTGGCCGAGGGCCGCTCGTCGACGCTGGCCTTGATGCTGTCGAATATCTCGAACCCGTTCTATCCCGAGTTCGTGCTCGCGGCCGAGCGCGCGGCGCGCAAGGCAGGCTACTTCCTGATGGTGTGCAATACGGACGACAACGCGGAGACCGGCCGCGCGTACCTGAACCAGATCGCGGGAACACTCGCGGACGGCGTCCTCGTGATGAACACGGACATCGCGATCAACGACCTGTGCGCATCGGCCATGCACAGCGCGCCGATCCTGCTGGCGATGTGGGAACACCCGGAGACGCCGCCCGCCCTGCCCTGCATCGCCGTGGATTTTGCGCACGCGGGCGCGCTGGCCGCGCAGCATCTGCTCGAGCTTGGCCATCGCCAGATCGGCATGCTGATTGGCGACGGCTGCGGCGGTTTGCAGGATGCGCGCTCCAATGGCTTTCGTGCGGCGACGCGCGCGGCCGGCATCGAAACGGACGCCGCCGCGATCCTGCAGATACGCGACTCGATCGACGCCGGCTACGCCGCCTGCATGCAACTGATGGCGAACCAGCCGCATCTGACGGCGATTTTCGCGACCAACGATCTACTGGCGATCGGCGCAGCGCAGGCGTTGATCACGCTGGGCCGCAAGGTGCCGGACGACGTGTCGGTGATCGGCATCACGGACATTCAACTCGCACACCAGGTCCACCCTGCGTTGACGACGGTGGCGATCCAGACCGCGGCCGTGGCGGAGTTGTCGATCAATAGTCTGATCCGGCTGATTCAGGCGCCCGGCCAGCAACCGTCGATGGTGCTGGCTCCGCCGCCGGAACTCGTCGTGCGCGCGTCGACGAGTCGGCGGCGGCGGGGATGAAGCTGGCGGTCGATTCACTGCTGCGATCCGCAATTTTGCATTGCCGCCGTCTGTGCGGCAGCACACACAACAATCACTTCTCTCGCTGAATCACTTGTGTGCGCAAGCAAACTTTACTTCTGGCGAAGATCTGCCGTCATTCTTTCCGAAAAGTGCTTTTTGTTGTCCGGCTCCGCGCTCTCAAACGGCATTAACTGAAAGCTGTTTGTTGTCCTCGCACCCTGGCAGTGATCCCGCCTGACTATTCCCCACGCCCTTGATCGAAAGCGCGGGTAGTCCCGACGATATCCATTCGCGGAGTCCGAAATGAAACGCGCTCTTCTGATGCTTGTGCGCGTCGGTGGCATGCTGTTTGGCACCGCCCACGCCCAAAGCACATTGACCATTAGCGGAACGACGTACGCATACTGCGCAACCGAGGGACAGTACTGTTCCTTCTCCGGCTCGGCGAAGGTCATCTACGGTACGACTTCGCCTTCGCTTCAATACGACATCAACGGTCCGTTCACGGGCGGCGTGCAATGTTCAACAGGGTCGGTGTCGAGTACGGACCCGGCGTATGGTTATCAGAAGAGTTGCTGGTACGCGAATAGCGCGACACCGACTCCTACGCCTGCTCCCACACCCACCCCTGCGCCGACACCCACGCCGCCCGCCGCATGGATGCGATGCGCCGTCGAGAACGCGTACTGCTCGTTCACCGGAACGACGACTGTGCTGTATGGCGCCAGCACTACCTCACAGAACGTCACCCGGACGTTCACAAACGGCACCACTTGCAACAATGCTGCATTCGGCACTGATCCGGCATTTGGCAGCACGAAATCCTGCTGGATTCCTATGAAGGGGGCGGCACCGACGCCGACGCCGACGCCGGCACCGACTCCGACACCGACTCCGACACCGACACCGACACCGACACCGATACCGACACCAACGCCAACGCCAACGCCAACGCCAACACCAACACCAACGCCAACGCCAACGCCAACGCCAACGCCAACACCAACACCAACACCAACACCAACACCAACACCAACACCAACACCAACACCAACACCAACACCAACACCAACACCAACACCAACACCAACACCAACACCAACACCAACACCAACACCAACACCAACACCAACACCAACACCAACACCAACACCAACACCAACACCAACACCAACACCGTCAGGCTCCATCACCTGCACGACACCGACCAGCAAAGCCGGCGGCACAGCCCAGGGTTTGATCGCCACCGACACGCCGAGCAGCGACGGTACGCGCCTCTTCAATCAGCGCAGTGCGTTCCAGGTCGCGTTCGTCACCGCGGCAACATCGGCGGATACGGTCATCTGGTCGATGCAGGATCAACTGGGCAACATCAAGGGCAGCGGCTCGTTCGCGGTGGCGAGCGGCACGCGGACCAGTACGCTGTCGTGCCAAAGCGCCATCGCCGGCTACTTCGCGATCACGGCGACGCTGTCGCGCGCCGGCGGCACGTTGCCGCAAGCCGGTACGCGCCCAACCGGCATCGCCACGTTCGGCATTCTGCCGAACCTGTCCGGCACGCTACCGGCCGTGAGCTACGCGCGTCAGGAGCAGCACCGTTTCGGCATGCAGGGATTCAACGACAACGGCCCCATGCTCACCGCCCTCGGCATCTCGCAGACCATCGACGACCGGCAACTCTCCGCAATGGAACCCAATGCCGCCAATACGTGGACACCGTCGCTATCCGATCTCGATCCGTTCTACACGAATGGCAAGATCATGCGGCTCATCCGGCTGGACGGCATTCCTGCATGGGCAAGCCCGACGGGTGCCTTCCAGGACGACACCAACCCACCCTCGAATGAAACCTACTATCGGAACTACATGGCGCGCGTCGGCACCGATAGCGCTGCGATCCGCAAACGGTACTTCCCGAATCAGCAGAACAATTACTACCAGGTGACGTGGGAGCCTCAATGGGCTGACTCGACCGCCAACTTCATCGCGATGTATGCCGCCGTTTATGCGGGATTGCACTCGACGGATCCCAATGCGGTTGTGATGGGTACGAGCAATGTCTTCCCCGCGAACTGCGTGACGCAATGCACACAAGGGTATCTCGCGACCTATGCGCCACTCGGGATCGGCAAATACATCGACGGCGTGACAACGCACGGCTACTACAACGCCGGCACATTCGCCGGCCATCCTCCGGAGCAATACGACACCGATCCGAATCCCGCCAATGTCGCCAATGCCCTCGATCAGCAGATGAAAGCGCTGCGCGCGCAAATGCAGACGGTCAAGCCGAACATGCGCCTGTGGGTCACTGAACTCGGCATCACCTACGATGCGGACGCCGCCTACGGCGCGACCTATCCGCCGGCTAACCAGCTCTACGCGCAGGCTGCGGTCGCGTTGCGCGCGCATCTGATCATGCTCGGCGAAGGCGCGCAGGTCACCTACTTCTTCTATGGCGCGGACTATCCGGTGGACGTGGGCATCGGCACGTTCTTCGATCTTACGAATCCGCAGGGACAATACGGTGCAACCAATCTCAGCCCGAAACCGGAAGCACTCGCCTTCGCGGCACTCACGCGTGTTATAGACGGAACGCAGACACTGGGCCGTCTCAACGGCCTGCCTTCGATGGTCTATGGCTATGCGTTCCAGCAACTGAACTCAGGCGCTGTGATCGCAGCGCTATGGACGCACAACAATTCGAACTGGCCGACCTCGTCGGGCACCTACAGTTCGACCTATAGCACGTCATACGCGTTGACCGTAGGCTCGACCGGCACCAGCGGACACGTGACGGTGATCGACATGATGGGCAATCCAACGTCCGTGGCGTACACGAATGGCATCGTGAATCTCACGTTGACCGAGTCGCCGGTTTACGTGGTGCTGGCGAACCCGAATGCCATACGGGGAAAGTACACCGCGCCGGTGGGTTATACCGGACAATAGATCAGTCGTGTTAATGACCGTTGGATGAAACTCAAGCAGCCCGCCAACCCCACATGGAGACAGGCAATGAGCACAACGCTGGTTCCCGACAATACCTTGATCACAGCAACGCCGGAAGAAGGACGGCAGCTTGCAATAAAAATGGCGCGGCTTGTCATCAAGGCCACGCAACCTGACGACAGCATTCGCAGCAAACTGCGCGACATCTATGCGAACGACGCCGCGATGCTCATCCAGGCTGGCCATGTCGTTGCAATCGAATTTGCAACCATTGCAGCCGCCAATAACTACTGGCGCACTTAGTACGTAATAAATCCGGCCGCGAAACGCTCCGCAGCCGGATTTATCATGCGCCTGTCGAGCGCCAAAGCCGCCTCAAAAAGCTATGTTCCGCTCCCACCAACGCGCCATTCACATACTCCTGCAAACGTAGGCACACTTACTGAATTGGCGAATACGGCGTACTCGTCCGCTGTGGTCAATCGGGACCCTTCATCGCCGAAATGTACTTCGCGCGCGGCCTCAGCATGAAGGCTTGTGTGCGCTGCTCCACCACGTGCGCAACCCAGCCGGCAGTCCGGGCAATGACCCACAGCGCGGTGGCGCTGCCATTCGGCAGACCCAGCGCGCGCGTCAAGGCGACCAGCCCGATCGCGAGACCGGGCGTCATGCCAGCCTGCTTTTTCACGCGTTCGAGAAAGCCAACGATATTGCGCACGGACTCGCGCGACTTTCCACATGCCTGCGCCAGCGAGAGCAATAGCTCCGCGCGGGGATCGCCGTGCGGGTACAGCGGATGGTTGAACCCAAACAGGCTGGCACCGTAGGCGCGAACGGTATCGCATTTCGCTTCCAGCGCACTTTGCGTGCACACATCGAAGAGTTGCGTTTCCACGCGCTCCGTCACCGCGCCGGTGGAATAACCAACGTGCGCGCTGATCGCCGCGGCGATGCAGTTGCATAGCCCCGCATCGATCGATGCTGCGACGCGGGCCGCCAGCGTGGCCGGCGCCAGTTCGTGATCGGCGAGGATCACCAGCGCTGCGTTGATCGTGCGCACCGCTTCCGGCGTGACGCGAGCGCCGCTCGCGCGCAATACGTAGGAGGCCAGCGACTCGCCTCGCTCGCGCGCAGCGTGCCGGCCTTCGCGGGACACGAATCCCATGCATCCTGCGAACACCTGCAGGAGCAGCCGCGCGGTCTGTACCGTCGTACCGTCCGCCATCTCGCGCTGATCGCGCCCGCGCATGCCTAGCGCAAGCGACACCATCGCCATCAGACTGCCGATATCGCCGGGCACGACGGCCTTCGCGTGCGCGGCAAGCAGCGCCTGTACGTCTTTCGGTATGTCCGCATTGGGCCAATCGCCCTGAGTCTCCTGCCAGACACCGGTAATCAGGAAATGGACGACGATTTCGAATGGGTAGCCGGCCTGCGCGATATCCAACGCCACCCGATTGCGATACACCGGCCCGCGCTCGCCGATGTAGGTAATCGACGAATTGACCACCGGCTCGCCCCAGCGCATCGATGCGCCCGCCACCACGGATCGCGGCACCCTGCCCCGGCCGCGCGCGGCAAACCGTTCAATGTCGTCGCGCGAATAGAGGTGCTTGTTCGTTCCTTCGGCAGGAATGCTTCGTATCAGGCCACGGCTGACATACGAATAAAGCGTGGCGGTTTTCACACCGAGCGTTTCGAGCGCTTCGTCCCGGCTCAGAAAATCTTTGCGAATCTTCATAGTCGATTTTAAAAATCAATCTTGATCAATGTAGTCCAGCTTAATAGCATTCACATCGAGAAATCAAGATTCCTCGCGCCGAACAGCCAGCCAGCGCCGGACATCACGCTCCCGGCCTCCGCTGCGCCGCAACCCTGCACGCGTACCGCGACTTCTTCAGGAGACAACAATGAGCACCCTTCCCCACGAAGGTCCCATGCCGACGGCGGCCGTCACTGCCGATCCGGTGACATGGCACGTCGACGACATGCCGTGGACCCCGTTGACCGGTCTGTTTATTCAGAAGTCCGGTTACAAGACCGTCGCCGACATTGACTACACCGGCAGCGCGTACAGCATCGAGCTCACGTCGGTTGCACCCGGCGGCTCCTCGCCGACGCATGTGGAGCCGCATTCGCACCTCTTCTATGTCCTGTCGGGCTACGGCGAGGTGACCGTCGCGGATGAAGTCCAGCATGTGCGTGCCGGATCGGTCAGCCCGATTTCCGCCGGCGTGCCGCATTCGTTTCGTAATCTCGGCGACGATGCACTCGAAATGCTGGTCGTCTATCACCCGCCGCGCATGCGTCCCAAAGCGGGGACGACGTTGCGAGCCGTCGTGCACGCGATCCGCAGGGAAGCACGGCGCGTCGTGAGTGTCGAATTGCGGCCGCACAAAGGTGCAAAATTCCCTTTGTTCGACGCGGGCTCGCATATCGATCTTCATCTGCCGGAAGGTGTGATCCGCAGCTATTCGCTGTGCAATCCACCGGGAGAGGAAGGACGCTATGTGGTCGGCGTGCTCAATGTTCATGATGGCCGCGGTGGCTCGCGCCATATTCACGAACACCTGCGCGTCGGCAGCGACATCGAAATCTCCCGACCGCGCAATAACTTTGCCTTGCACGAAAACGCCGCGCATAGCGTGCTGATTGCCGGCGGCATTGGCATCACGCCGATTCTGAGCATGGCGCAACGGCTGCAGGCACTCGGCCGCCCGGCAGAGATCCTATATTGCGCGCGCTCACGCGACGAAGCAGCCTTTGTGGAACAGATCGGGGCGTTAGGCCTGCCTGTGACATGGCACTTCTCGGATGAACAAAGCGGCGAAGCCGATCTGAAGCGCTTTATCGCCGCGCGCCCCGCGGATGCTCACTACTACGCCTGCGGCCCCGCCCGCATGCTGGACGACTTCGAGCAACTGTGCGGCGAGCTTGGCCGCGAACACGCGCACGTCGAAAGATTCAGCGCGCGCGATGTGCCGGCGCAGGCGAGCACGAAATACGAAGTCGAATTGCGCCGCTCAGGCCGGCGTCTCGACGTCCATCCCGACAAAACCCTGCTGCAGACCCTCCTCGATGCCGGCATCCAGGTCGATCACAGCTGCACGCAAGGGGTGTGTGGCGCATGCAAGACACGGGTACTGGCGGGCGAACCTGAGCATCGCGACTCTGTTCTAAGCGCAGCCGAGCGCGCCAGCAACAACGCGATGACGGTATGCGTGTCCGGCTGCAAGCGCGGCCCTCTGGTCCTCGATCTCTGAAGCCCCGACCGCCGGTCAGGACTTCGTCCAAGCAGGAGAGCAACATCATGAGTAGTGCACGAAGCATTTCCCAATGGAAAGAATTCATTGGTGGTTGTCTGGATTTTCGTCCGGTGGGAGCGATCAAACAGTGGCTCGCCGAACAGCCTGTCGAAGACTTCCGCCTGCACTACGAGAAGTTCAGCGACAGCAATTCGGCTCGCGCGGCATAAGCGATCAATGCACGGGATCACGCATGGAAGCGGTAATGGATGGTGCGGCGCTCGACGCCGCCTGGCCGTGGTCGACCATGAAAATGGCGGCCGCCGCGATGCATGCGGGCAGCGCGATCGCGAAGAAATCGTGGCGCAGCGGCAGATCCATCCCCACCAGTGCGCCGATGAAAATCGGCGCCGTGATTGCTCCGAGACGCCCTACCCCCAAGGCGATGCCCACACCCGTCGCTCGCACCGTGATCGGATAGAACTGGCCCGCATAAGCAATGGTGACAATCTGGTTGCCGATCGTCGCTGCTCCGGCCAGACCGACCACGAACATCAGCAGCACACCCGGCAACGGAAAACCGAGCAAGGCGATCGATACAGCCGCGCTCAGGTACATGCCGACAAGCACGTATTTGATGTGAAAACGGTCAGCGAGCCAGCCGCCGCCAATCGCCCCGACCAGCGCACCAATGTTCAGCACGAGCACGAAGGTCATCGCCGAGCCCAGACTGTAACCGGCGCCGGACATCAGCTTCACCAGCCAGGAACTCAGCGCGTAGACCATGAACAGACACATGAAGCAGGCAATCCAGAACATCAAGGTACTCAGCGCACGGCCAAGCTGAAACAGTTGCAGGGGGTTCGCGCTCGTGCGTTGCTTGCCGTCACCGAGCAGATAGACGTCGCCGGGAAGCGGTTGATGTTGCGGATCGACCTTGCGCAACACGCGCTGCAACGCGTCGACGTGCCCGGCGTTCAGCAGATAGGGCATCGAATCCGGCAACCACTTCAACACGCAGGGTACGAGCAGAATCGGCAAGCCGCCCGCGAGAAACACCGCCGGCCAGCCGTGCGTCTGAATGACCGCTTTGCCAATCAGCGCGGCCAGCATCCCCCCAACCGAATAGCCGCTGAACATCAGCGCCACCATCGTGCTGCGCACCCGGCGTGGCGCATATTCGGTCATCTGCGCGACCACATTCGGCATCACGCCGCCCATGCCGAGCCCGGCGATGAAGCGGCTTATACCGAACGTCCACGGGTTGTGGGTAAGCCCGGCCGCCGCGGTAAATACGCTGAACAGCCCGAGGCACAACGCGATCGTCCGGCGCCGTCCGATCTTTTCGGCGAGTGCGCCGAACAGCAGATTGCCGAACATCATGCCGAACAACGCGGCGCTCACCATCACCCCGGCCCGCGCCGGTGCGATCGACATGTCGCGCATGATCGACGGCAGCACAATGCCTGCAACAGCGAGATCGTAGCCGTCGAAAATGATCATCAGGGCGCACCAGAACAGCACGGACCAGTGGAACCGGTTAAGGGGCGCATCGTCGGTGAAATGCTGAAGGTCTATCGAACGCATGGAATGATTGCCACCGTGGGAGTTGAAGTCACCGCATCAGGCTTGCGGCGCGTAAGTGCGCCGGAAATCGCGTGGATTGCTACCGGACGCGGCAAAAGAGTTTCGCCGGATGAGGTTTGTGTACCGCCGGGGGCGAGCCGCCTCCAGCCGGCCACGCGGCGTACCGGTATCGGTCAGGAATCAGAAGCGATGCCGGATTCCGGCGCGTACGCCGATCTGCCTGTCGGTCGTGGATGGCGAAAAACCGCTGACGCTCGCCACCGCCTGCTGACCAATCGAATCGACACCGCTTGCGCGTTGCAGCACGGTCAGTGCATACAGGTCGGTGCGCTTCGAGAGGCTGTAGATCGCACCAAAGTCGAGCTGCAAGTATTTCGCGCCGCCGTCGTCCTGCACTGCGGTGCGGCGCGTGTAGTCAAACGCCGCGCCGAGCAGCAGCGCGGGCGTGACATACGATCGCACGCTCAGTTCCGCGCTCAGGAAGTTGGTGTCGCCGCGATAGCCGCGCGGATTCGGTGCGCTGGTTCCGCCAAGGCCGGAGAAACGCGTGTCGGTGACGATGGCGGCCACCGTCGCGCCGCTGAAGTTCAGCGCCAGTCCGCCGCCGATCAGCTGCAGCGTCTTCGCGGACGCATAGCCCGCATAGACCGGATTACTCTGCGCGGCGGAGGGCGAGCCGAGCGAGCCGATATTGTCGACCGTGGCAACGCCCTTGTTCGGCGTATTGCCGTAAAACGACACGTTCGGATCGCGCGCGTTCAGGTAGCCGACGCCCGCCGAGACGAGACCATTGGCATAACTGCCGCCAAGCGACCAGATCTGGTTGGTGCCCACGCTGCCGGCCACGCCACCGAGGCTGTACATCCCTTCGGCGCTGAAGCCCGCGTATCGGTTGCTGCTGAACTTGATCGCGTTGTTCACACGATTGGTGTTCGAGAGGTTGTCGACGTCATCGGGATGCGAGCCCATGTAGCCCGCGAAGGTGCCGGGAGCGGACAACGGCTGAAGCGATTCGAGGTACGGGTCGTACTGGCGGCCAATGGTGAGCGTGCCCAGAGACGACGAAACGAGACCGACATACGCCTGACGCCCGAATTCAGCGCCGCCTTGCGCGAGCACGCCCGTATTGGCCATGAATCCGTTCTCGAGGACAAAGACCGTTTTCAGGCCACCGCCCAGCTCCTCGCTGCCGCGCAAGCCCCAACGGCTGCCGCTCAATCCCGTGGCATGCGCGTCGGTCATGGCGATCTGGCCTGCGCCCGTGAGATGGCCAGGCTGACCGCTCGTTTGTGCGTTATTCGTGTACTGCACGCCGATATCGATCAACCCGTACAACAGCACGCTGCTCTGTGCATGCGCGCCCGTACAGGCCAGTACCAGGGACACGGCAAATATGCGCCTCATTATCCGATCTCCATCATTTATATAGTATGACTACGTATTGCGTCTCTGTTCCGGTTGGCGATGAGCGTGGTTCGCATCGTCAATGCATCGCTTCGGTAGCAGATAGTAGGAAGTCGCCGTCGCGCTCGTCCAACACCAGATTTAAATACTTTGATACCTTCGAGGCATAAATGGACCTGCGCCAGCTTCGCTACTTCATGGCGGTCGCCGAAGAACAGAATTTTTCGCGCGCGGCCGAGCGCCTGCATATGACACAGCCGCCTCTGAGCCGGCAAATGCAAATGCTCGAGGAGGAAATCGGTGTGCCGCTGTTCGTGCGCGGCGCGCGGCCGTTGAAGATGACCGAGGCCGGCCGCATCCTCTACGAGAAGGCGCCCCGCGTGCTCAACGAAGCGGACGGGCTCGCCCCGTTGACGCGGCAACTGGCCCGGACCGTTCAGCGAATCGTGATCGGCTTCGTGCCGTCGACGTTGTATGGGCCGTTACCTGAAGCCATTCGTGCGTTTCGTGCGATGTCGCCGAATATCGAGCTGACGCTCGTCGAAATGTTCTCGCTGGAGCAAGCGGAAGCGCTCAAGGCGGCGCGCATCGATATCGGTTTGGGACGTGTACGTCGCGACGACGATCAGATCGCGCGCGAAGTGCTGGTCGAAGAACCCATGATCGCGGCACTGCCGCACACCCATCCGCTCGCGCAGGAAGACGCCCCGCTCACGTTGGCGGGGCTTGCGCGTGAGACCCTGATTGTCTACCCGAGCCAGCCGAGACCCAGTTACGCAGACCAGCAGATCGCCGCGCTGCGCGATCACGCACTAGAGCCGTATGCGGTGCATGAAGTGAAGGAACTGCAAACGGCGCTCGGTCTCGTCGCCGCGGAGATGGGTGTTTGTCTGGTGCCGGCCAGCGTGGCTGGCTTGCGGGCGCGTGGCGTGGTCTATCGTCAGCTGGAGAATGCGAATGTCACGTCGCCGATCATTCTGAGCCGTCGCGCGCAGGACCGCTCCATCACAAACGATCTCTTCTGTTCTGTCGCACGTGAGCTGTTCCGGACCATGTGAAGCACAGGCCGGCAGTACCTTCAGCGAACTTAACCTCAGTCTGCTCTGCGCCGCGACGAAATCGCCGAAGCGGTCGATATCACCAGATCGGCAAAACGCCGTTCGTCGCGATCGGCTTGCCAACGCGGTCGCGAGACAGCGATATTCACTGCGCCGACC
This sequence comes from Paraburkholderia fungorum, assembly GCF_046027215.1. Classification (GTDB taxonomy): domain Bacteria; phylum Pseudomonadota; class Gammaproteobacteria; order Burkholderiales; family Burkholderiaceae; genus Paraburkholderia; species Paraburkholderia fungorum_D. Next base: position 2,118,706 of record NZ_JAQQEN010000002.1, read on the forward strand.
CCGCGGCCATGCGCATTCGTAATCGCCGCTGCCGTTGAGATATCGCTGACGAAGTACTCGTCTTCGGTATGCGCGTAGCCCTGCTTGCGGATCTGCGCGATCCGATCCTTGATCTTGCGCGGCTGATAGACAGTTGCCGCCGTGTAGGCCACCAGATTCGTGCGGGCAAGAATATCGTCGATCTCGCCGTCGTCTAACGTGGCGAGAATCGCAAGCCCGGGAGCCGTGCAATACGCCGGCAGCCGCGAACCGGTAATCACATGCGCATTGAAAACATTCCGGCTGACAATACGCAGCACGAATACGATATCCGTGTCGTCCAGAACGGTCAGATTGGTCGCCTCCTCGGTCTCGGACCCGAGTTGCTGCAAATAAGGCGTTGCGCGGCTCACTAGGTCGTTCGAGGTCAGATAGTGATAGGTGAAGTCGAGCAGCTTCGGCGACAATTCGTACTTGCGGCTTTCCGGATCTTTGCTCAGATAGCCGAGCGCGGCGAGCGTGAACGTGAAACGCTGCGTCGCGCTCATGTCGAAGCCGGTTAGCGCGGCGATCTCCGAGAGCGACAACTGCCGTTTGCTGCCGTCGAACGCGGTGAGAACGGTCATCGCTTTCTCCACCGATTGAACGTACAGCGAAGACGCCGTTGGATCGGCGGCTTCCTGAACGGCAGTCGAGTCGCTCTTTTTCTTACGCGGAGTTTTGGGCAGCGCAGTGGTCACGATGAAAAGCCTGTTGGTTCTAACAGAACTGAATTATCGCATGAAGATATTAGTCTATCTATACGCAATAATTTCCATCACGCGATGACGTTGCCCGCCCGGTCCCATGCATCACTGACATCGCGCGCGAGCAGGTGCTTTTTAATCCGTTCACTGGGCGTCAGCTCGAAGTGAGCAACCGCCCGATAGTAGCGCGGTAACTGAAAGCTGGCGAGCCGTTCGGCCGCCCACGCGTGGATCGACTCCCAGTCGACGGCGGCGTCCCTGAATTGCACGTTCAGCAGAATGTCCTGCTCGCCGATCTCCGAAGCCACGCCAATCGCCGCGCTGGCAAGAATCGCGGGATGCTGCGCGAACACGCGCTCGATCTCCCAGGCCGAGACGTTCTCGCCGCGCACGCGCATGCTGTCCGTGCGACGGCCGACAAAGAACAGATCGCCATCGGCATCGCGCCGCGCGCTATCGCCGGTATGCAGCTTGCCATTGCGTAGCGCGGCACGGGTGGCGTCGCTGTTCTTCAGGTAAGTCGGCAGGAAAGTGCCTTCCACCCGGCTCGACAGCACGATTTCGCCGATCTCGCCGTCCGCTACCGGTACACCGTTTTCGTCGAGCAATTCCAGCTCGATCCACGGTAACGCCCGGCCGATCGAACCGGGTTTGCCGTTCGCGTTCAGCGTCGCAAAACTCGAACACTCGGTCATGCCATAGCACTCGCGCAGCTTGACCTGCAGGCGCGATTCAATGGCCGCCCAGGCCGTTGGACTGACGCCCGCGCCCCATGCAACGCGAATCGTGTGTGCGTCGGGTTGGGCGCGCTCGGGAAGCTGCATCAGAATATCCAGCACGCCGCCGAGATAGTGCAGTTGCGTTGCGCGTGAGTGGGCGATCTGCGCCCAGAATTGCGTGGCGGAGAAACGCGGCACGACTTGCAGCTCAACCGCTTCGAGAAACGGCAGCAGGAGCATCTGCGCGCCGCCGATATGACACAGCGGTTCCCACAGGAACAGCTTGTCGCCCGGGCGTACATCCGCCACCTGCATGGCGGCCTCGCTGGCGATTCGCATCATCCGGTGCGTAAAAACGACGCCCTTCGGCGCGCCGGTCGTACCGGACGTATAGATCACGCACAGCGGATCGAACGGTTCAATGCGGAGGGCCGACAGTGTGGCGCTGATATCGTCCGGATCGAACGCGGGCACTTCGACTTTGCGCGCCGCGCCGGAGTCCACGCCGTTGATCACCTCATCGAACATGGGTTCCGATACGAGGAGCTTCGGTTCAGCGTGCCCAAGCAAATACTCGAGCCCTGCCCGGCGCAGCTTCGTATTGACCGGCACCCACACGAGTCCACTGACGATCAGCGCGTAGATCAGATGGATATGCTCCGGGCTATTGCCGAGCATGACGGCCACGCGATCGCCCGGTACCAGCTTCTGTTCGGCGAACCAGCGTTGCAGCTGGGCGATGCGTTGCGCGGCTTCGGCGCAGGTAACGGCCTGCTGGTCGAAATGGAGTACGGTGCTTGCGGCTCTGCCGCTCAGGCCGGCGACGATCAGCGGCGCGCAGTCCAGTTCATCCTGCGGGTGACGTTGGGCGAAGTATTCAGAGTAGCTGTGCATGGTAAATAGAATGAAAGCTCGGCTGTTAGCGTGTGGTGCGCCGCAGCCGTGAGGAAATGAAAACGACCAGCGCGATCAGAACGACAAGGGTCGTTGAAACCGCTGCGAGTGTCGGCGTGATGGCAAGCTGGATGTCGTCCCACATCTGCTTGGGCAGTGTGGTGTTGATGCCGCCGCTCACAAAGATCGCAATCGTCAGGTCATCGAATGAAACGATAAAGGCGAACAGGAACGCCGCGGTGACGCTGGCCATCAGGAGCGGGAGCACGATCGTTGCAATGCGCCGGGCGGGCGAAGCGCCCATCACCCTGGCGGCATCATCGAGACGCCAGTCGAACTGCCGGAAGCCAGCCGCCAGCGTCACGACAACATAGGGAATCGCCAGCACCGTGTGACCAATCACGAGACCCGTGTTGGTGCCCGTCAGCCCAAGTCGCGCAAACAGATACAGCAAACCAACCGCCACCACGATGCGCGGCACAATCAGCGGCGCCACCAGTAGCGCGAAGAGTGGCTTGCTGGCGCGCTGCGACATGCGGGTCAGCGCGAGCGTTGCGCCAAAGCCGAGTGCCAGCGCAAGGACCGCTGTCCCGAGACCCACCTCGAACGACCGGATCAACGCGCTTTGCCATACCGGCGATTGCAGAAACGTGCCGAACCATTTGAAGCTGAACAGCTTCGGCGGAAATGCGATGAAGTCGCTGCGTGTGAACGCATAGGGAATCACCGACAACACCGGCGCCACCAGCACGGCGAGTATCGCGAATGTATAGAGACGCAGCGGGCCGAAACCGCTGTCGGCGCGCGCGGCACCCGTCAGGCGACGCCTGACGAGCGGCGCCGTCAACCGGCCCGCAACCATCAGCATCGCGAGCTTGACGCCCTGGGCGCGCGAGCCGCGCCGCTTGTCCTGAACCTCGCCGGTCAGCGACGAGAGGCCGACCAGCCGGTCATACACGAGAAAAATCACGATCGAGCACAGCAGCAGCACCGTGGACAACGCGCCTGCAAAGCGCATGTCGAAGAGTTCGAGCACCGATGAGATCACCAGTTGCGCGATCATCGTTTCCTTCGGCGAACCGAGTAGTGCGGGCACGATAAAGAAGCCGAGACTCGAAATGAATACGAGCAGGCCGGCCGCTGCCACGCCGGGCGAAGAAAGCGGCAGGAATACGGTGAAGAAACTGGTGCTGCGCTCGGCGCCAAGCGTTTCCGCCGCTTGCGTGAGACGGTCGTCGATGCCGCGCATCACGGGCAGCATGGTCATCACCGCGAGCGGCAACATCGCGTGAACCATGCCGACCAGCACGCCGGTGAGCGACGGAATCGTGCCGCTGGTTTCGCTGACGAGGCCGAGTGCAAGCGCGATGGTCGACAGCACGCCGGTTTTCGACAGCAACAGCATCCACGCGTAAGTTTTCACGAGGTAGCTGGTCCAGAACGGCAACATGATCCATAGCAGCCACCGCTCGCGTGAGCGCGCCGGCAGGCGGCTTAGCAGATAGGCGGCTGGATAGCCGAGCATCACCGAAATCGCCGCCGTCATGAACGAAATGGAAAACGTGATCCACAGCACCTTCGCATAGACCGGTGTGCGTGCAATGCGCTCGAACTGGCCGAGACCGAAGGCGCCATCGGCGTTGAACAGGCCGCCTTGCAGGATCTCGCCGACCGGCACGATAAAGAAGATCAGCAGGAACAGCAGCGTCGGCACGATGGGCAGCAGACGCAGCGAATGCGCGAGCCATCTGGTGCGGCGCGGGCGCGTGTCGTCGTGCGAAGGCTGAGCCTGGAGGGCGAGGTTCATGATGGTTCCTTGGCGTCGGTCACGCGCGCAGTAGTGTGGTGCGATGGGGATCCCACACGAGACCGACTGTGTCGCCGACACGCGGCGCCAGGCTGCGCTCGCAACGCACGCTCAGGTGGCTGCCGTCGGGCATGGTCAGTTGCACGCGCGTATCGCTGCCGAAAAACACGATGTCGGAAATCGTGCCGTCGAGAAAACCGCTCTTCGGTTCGACGAGACGCGGTGCTTCAGGGCGTAGCAGCAGACAGTGTTTCGCACCCGGCGTGGCAGCGCCGGCGTGCGGCAACGGCACGCGGCCACCCGCGGCCAGCAGGATCGCTTCGCCGCCCACGCCGCGCGTTTCGTCGACGGCGCCCTCGAGCAGATTGGAATGCCCGATGAAGCCGGCGGCAAAGCGTGTGGCCGGACGATCGTACAAGTCGACCGGCGTGCCCACCTGTTCGATGCGCGCCTGATTCATCAGACAGATACGGTCCGATAGTGTCAGCGCCTCGTCCTGGTCATGCGTCACGTAGACGAAGGTCGCGCCGAGTTCCTTATGCAAGCGGCGGATCTCTGACTGCATGTGCTCGCGCAATTTCTTGTCGAGCGCCCCCAGCGGTTCATCCAGCAGAATCACCGCGGGCCGGTACGCAAAGCAGCGCGCTAGCGCAATACGCTGCTGCTGGCCACCCGACAGCTCCTTCGGGTAGCGCTTCGCGTAGTCGCTCATGCGCACCATCGTCAGGGCGTCGTCGACCGCGCGCCTGACCTCTTCGCGCGACTTGCGGCGCATCCGCAACCCGTACGCGACGTTATCCCACACGCTCATGTGCGGAAACAGTGCATAGCTTTGAAACACCATGCCGATACCGCGTTTACCGGGCTCCACATGCGTGACGTCGCGGCCGTCGATCTCGATGCGCCCGGCGCTCGGTGCGACGAGCCCGGAGATCATCTGCAGCAGGGTGGTTTTGCCCGAGCCGGACGGTCCGAGCAAAGTAAGAAATTCGCCCGCCTGCACCGTCAGATCGGTCGGCTGCAGCGCCACGGTTTCGCCGTAGCTTTTCGCAATCCCGATCGTTTCAAGTTTTGCACTCATCGCGGCCCTCTTCAGGAAATGATCCAGGTGTTGAAGCGCTCGGTCACCTTCTGGCGGTTATCGGCCCACCATTGCGGACTCGGCAGGCGCATATCGCGCAGGTTGTCCGGCGCGGTGGGCAAGATCGCGGCGCGCGCGGCTGGAATCGAATCGAATGACTTGCGGTTGGTCGGACCGTACGCAAGCGTGCCGGTCAGCATCGCCTGGCGCTTCGCGTCGGCGCAAAAACGCACGAACTGGCGGGCGAATTCAGCGCGTGGCGTGCCCTTCGGAATCCCCCATCCTTCGATCGAATAGAGCCCCTGGTTCCACACGATCGACACGGGCGCCCCGCCGTCGCGTGCCGCCTGGACCCGGCCGTTCCACGCCGAGATCATGTCGACATCGCCGCTCTGGATGGCCTGCATCGCCTGCGCGCCCGACGTCCACCAGATGTTCACGTGTGGCTTGATCCGGTCGAGACTGCGAAACGCGCGGTCGACGTCGAGCGGATAGAGCTTGTCGAGCGGCACGCCATCGGCGAGCAACGCCTGTTCGAGGGTGTCGAGCGGACTGCGCCGCAGACAGCGCCGCCCCGGAAAACGCTTGACGTCCCAGAAGTCGGCCCACGACTTCGGACCGTTCTGCCCGAACTTGTCCTGCCGGTACGCCAGCACGGTTGCATAGACATCGACGCCGAGCCAGTTCGGCGCCACCGCCTCGGACATGACGTCGGGATACTCGCTGGGCTTCATGCCGATCGGCTCGAGAAAGCCCTTCGACTCGAGATACGGAATATCCGCGGAAAGCGTGAGGGTGGTGACGTCCCAGACGAAGTTCTTCGTCTGCACCATCGCCGCCAGTTGGGCGACCGGCTGCGATTCACGCGCGACGCTCACGACCTTGATGCCGGTCGCTTTCTCGAAGGGGTCGTAAAAAGCCTGACGATAAGCCGAGGTGTACGGCCCGCCCGGATCGGACACCACGATCTGTTTCGACTGCGCGCCGGCCAGTACCGGCATGGCGCCCGCGAGTGCGGCGCCGCCCACGCCCTGCAGAAAGCGGCGCCGGGTCAGGTTGAAGTCTTGCGTCATGTTCAGGTCTCCCGCACAGGATGAAAAGAAACGGCCGCGAACTGCTTACTTCACGCGTTCCCGAAAGAACGCTTCCATCATTCGCGCGGGCTCGCCGGAGTCGTACGCTTCACGCTGGATCCGCACGCCTGCTTCGATCGCGTCGCGGAAGGCCGGCTCCGTCATCTCGCGGAAACGCTGCTTGTCGAGACGCATTGCGGTTGGCGGCTTCGCTGCCAGTTCGGTGGCGATTTCAAGGGCTTTGGCGAACACCTGGTCCGCGGGGACGATGTGATGGATCAGTCCAATGCGATGACATTCCTCCGCCTCCATCAGCCGGCCGGTCAACGTCAATTCAATGGTGCGCGACATGCCGAGCATCTGCCCCATGATCCAGGGGCCAGTCGTGCTGGCAATACCCGCGTTGATCTCCGGCTGCCCCATGCGTACGCCCGGATGTCCAACGCGGATATCGCCCAGCAACGCAACCTGAAAAGCGGAACCTGCGGCCGTGCCGTTCAACGCCATCACCAGCGGTTTCTTCAGACTTCGCAGCACCGAGTAGTAACGCTCCCACTCCTTGACCCATGCCACGGCCCGCTCGCCGTCGAAGTCGTGCGCCTCCGAAAGATCCTGCCCTGCCGAAAACGCCCGGTCGCCGGCACCGGTCATGACGATGGCGGCGACGTTGCCGTCCGCGTCGAAGCGCTGCAGCGCCTCGATGATCATTTCGCGCATCGCGGTGGTCCATGCGTTCAGGCGCGCGGGCCGGTTCAACGTGATGACGGCGACGCGGCCATGATTTGAAACCAGGATGTCTTCGTTCATTTGTTATCTCATAGAGATAGTTGATGGTGTATAGCAATATACGATTGTCAAAAAGCACATGCAAGGACTGATTAGGTGGGGGTTTACGCGAGGGAGGCCGGCGAGAGACTGCAACACGGGCGACTTGCCCAACCGCCCCATTCGAGGCAACATCGCCTGCCCGATGGCCTGATTGTCGAAAAGACACCGGCCGCAGACGTTCACCGGATGAACGCAGGCGAACCATGGCCGCTCAATGAAACGCTTCGAAATGCTGGCCAACACCATGGCCGAAGAAATCCGCTCCGGCAGCCGTCCCGTCGGCTCCCGTATGCCGTCTTTGCGGCAACTCACCACGCAGCACGGCGTCAGTCAGTCGACCGTGTTCCGCGCCTACTATTTGCTTGAAGAGTGGGGTTTGATACGCGCACGTGAGCGCTCCGGCTACTATGTGGCGCCGGGTGCCGAGGTCGAACCGCGGCAGACGGCGCGCCCTGCGCCGGCCCTCGAGTCGGCCAAGGTTGAAATCAGCGAGCTGGTCTTCTCGGTGCTCGACGCCGCGAAGCACCCTGGCATCGTGCCGCTCGGCTCGGCGTTTCCGTCTCCGCAGCTTTTTCCCTTGCAGCGCCTGGCCAAATCACTCGGGCACGCGAGCCGTTTGATCAGCCCGTGGAGTACCGTCGTCGACCTGCCGCCAGGCAATGAGCAACTGCGTCGGCAGATTTCGCTGCGGTACATGGGGATGGGCATTGCCCAACCCATGGAAGAACTCGTCGTCACCAATGGCGCGCTGGAAGCACTCAATCTCTGTTTGATGGCGGTGACGCGGCCAGGCGATGTCGTGGCAATCGAGTCGCCGGGATTCTATGCGGCACTGCAGGCCATTGAGCGCCTCGATCTGCGCGCGGTGGAGATTCCAGTCGACCCCGTTTCGGGCATCGATCTGCAGGCGCTGGCGGATGCTCTGGACAAACAGCCGATTCGCGCATGCTGGTTCATGACCAACTTTCAGAATCCGACTGGCGCGGCGATGCCGCTGGAAAAGAAGAAAGCGCTGGTCGAGCTGCTTGCCCGACATGACGTGCCGCTCATCGAGGACGATGTGTACGGTGAGCTGCACCACGGAGCGACCTACCCTCTGCCTGCGATCGCCTTTGACACGAAGGGGCTCGTGATGCACTGCAGTTCGTTTTCAAAGACGCTCGCGCCGGGATACCGCATTGGATGGGTCGCGGCTGGACGTTTCGCCGACAAGGTGCAACGCCTGAAGTTGATGACCACGCTGTCGGCCAGCATTCCCGTTCAGGCCGGGATAGCGGACTATCTTCAGCACGGCGGCTACGACAAGCATCTGCGCAAACTACGCGGCGCATTCCGCAGTCAGCTTGACGAGATGGATACAGCGCTACACCGCTGGATGCCTGACGACTCGCACTGGACGCGACCGTCTGGAGGCTATTTTTTGTGGGTTCGACTTCCAGCGCATGTCGAGGCAATGCAATTACATCGCCTCGCAATAGAGAACGGCATTAGCATCGCGCCCGGACCTGTGTTCTCCGCACGGCACGAATTCCGTGACCACGTCCGCCTGAATTTCGGCCATCCATGGAATGACCGGATGGAAAACGCGATTCAAACGCTTTGCTCGCTGCTCGAACGGGCCAGCGAATAAGGCGCACTTACGCGTTTCAATCTGGCGGCGCAATGCCCCGCAGAAGCGGTTAATGCGCCACGTTGATCGCAAGCTTCACGAGCGCAAACAGGATCGCACCGAACCCGGCGGCGAGCGCCACCGCAACCACCGGCAACAGGGGCAAGCTGACATTTGCGATATCGGCTTGATGCGAGGCGCTCCGGCGCACGCCGAGAAAACTCCACAGCACGATTCGGGTCATCTTCAACAGATTCATGGCATCACCTCTCAAGGCAGATAGGGCTCATCTCAGGTGATACTCTGAACCGGACGGACCGGGCAAAAAAGTAGCAGTTGCGGACAATTCTTGCGCAGCAGTCTTGCCTCCTGCCACAGTCCAATGGCCGGCTGCTCGGCCGTGAGCCCCGCCTGCTATCTGCTAGCGCGTTTTTGTCGGCATCTGCTACTTTTCAGCGACCGCGGCTGGCTCTATCGTTCGCTGACCATGTACCAATACACCGAATTCGACAAATCATTCGTGCGCAGCCGTGCAGCGCAATTTCGCGACCAGCTCGAACGCTGGCAGTCCGGGAAACTTCCTGAAGACGACTTTCGTCCACTTCGTCTTCAGAACGGCTGGTATGTGCAGCGCCACGCGCCAATGCTGCGGGTCGCCGTCCCGTACGGGGAACTGTCGAGCGCGCAGTTGCGCATGCTCGCCAGGATCGCGCGCGAATACGATGAGCCTGAAGCCGACATATACCGGCTTGCCAGCGAAGCGCAGCGCAAGCTCGGCACCACTCACCTGCCCACGCACTACGCGCATTTCACCACGCGCACCAACGTCCAGTTCAACTGGATTCCGCTTTCGAAAGCAGCGGACGTGATGGACCTGCTCGCCAGCGTCGACATGCACGGCATTCAGACCAGCGGCAACTGCATCCGCAATATTTCCTGCGACGAGCGCGCAGGCGTGGCACCGGACGAAATCGCCGACCCACGCCCTTTCGCAGAAATCATGCGCCAATGGACGACGCTGCATCCCGAGTTCGCGTTTCTTCCGCGCAAGTTCAAGATCGCGATTACCGGCGCGACCGAGGACCGCGCCGCGACGGATTGGCACGATGTCGGCCTGCGGCTTTTAAAGAATGACGCGGGCGAACTCGGCTTTCAGGTGACAGTCGGTGGCGGGATGGGTCGCACACCGATGATCGGCGTGGTGCTGCGCGAGTTCTTGCCGTGGCATCAGATCATGAATTACATCGAAGCGGTGGTGCGGGTCTATAACCGTTACGGCCGACGCGACAACAAGTACAAGGCGCGCATCAAGATTCTGGTGAAGGCCGAGGGTCAGCGGTATATCGACGAAGTAGACGAGGAGTTTCGTCAGATCGTCGAGCTCGATGGCGGTCCGCACACCATCCCTCAAGCCGAAATGGACCGCGTCAGCGCCTCGTTTGTGCCACCTGAACTGAACAGCCGCGAACGCCGGAGCGACGCGAGTGCCGGTTCGGACCTGCGCGCGCAAGCGGAAGCGCATCCGCGCTTTGGCCGCTGGCTGCAACGCAACGTGGCGCCGCACAGGAATCCGGCGATGCGCGTCGTCACGCTGTCGTTCAAGCGCCTGCTGCAGGCACCCGGCGACGCGTCGGCTGATCAGCTCGATCGGGTAGCCGACCTGGCCGAGCGTTTTTCCGCTGGGGAAGCACGAGTGACGCATACGCAGAATGTCGTGTTGCCGTGGGTTCACGTCGACGATCTGTTCCCGCTCTGGAAGGCAGCGTGCGACGCGGACCTCGCAAGCGCGAACGTCCATCTGCTCACCGATATGATTGCGTGCCCCGGCGGCGACTTCTGCGCCCTCGCCAACGCACGTTCGATTCCGATTGCGCAGGCAATCACCGAACGATACCAGGACCTCGACGAACTCGACGACATCGGCGAGGTCGACCTGCATATCAGCGGCTGCATCAACTCATGCGGCCATCACCACAGCGGTCACATCGGCATTCTCGGCGTCGACAAGGACGGTCAGGAGTGGTATCAGGTCACGCTTGGCGGGGCGGACGGAAAGATCTCGAGCGGCGCTGCGCAGCCCGGCAAGGTCATCGGCCCGTCATTCTCCGCCTCGGAGATTCCTGATGTTATCGAAGCGATTCTGCTGGCCTACCGTGATATCCGGAACACCAGTGGAACGCGCGAAACTTTTATCCAGACGTTCAGGCGCGTTGGACCGGAACCGTTCAAGGCGGCCGCCAACGATGCGAGAAGAAAGGCGGAGGTTGCGCTGTGACGAATCGCACTCGCCTGAGAATATTGGCAACGTCCGAACACCTCACCGACGAAGCGACGAACGCGGTTCAGCTCGTCAACGACGCTGACCCAATGACACTTGCCGGCCGGATTGGCGAGATCGCACGCATCGACCTGCACTTCCCGCATTTCACGGATGGACGCGCGTATAGCCAGGCCTATCTCCTGCGCCGCAGACTCGCGTTCAAGGGCGACTTGCGCGCAACAGGCGACGTGCTGATCGACCAGCTCGTGCAGATGGAGCGGACGGGTTTTTCGAGTGCGGTACTGAAAGAGGGTGTCGACCCGGCTGACGCGAAACGGCAGTTCGAACGTTTCCCCGGCTACTACCAGAGCGGCGCCACGGAGCCATCGGGTACCTGAAACCGGGCTTGGCGAGGCGAGCAGGGCTGGACCAGAAAATGGCGCCAAGCCTTCCGCGCTCGCGGATTTTTCGCGCAAGCGCGCGCCACGCCGGCGTCCGCGGAAAAAACTCGTAATCCTCCGACATGTCTGGCGTTTACGGACAATTCTCACGCAGCGCGCGCCATACAAACTCCTCAGTGAGTTCGCGTGTTAGCTTTGAAGCATCGAAAGTCGTGATTATTGCCCCGGGCCCCAACGGATATGGCGGGAACGTTCGAGGATGAAATTGGCGAGATCTCCGCTCGCGCGAGTCAACCGCGCGCGGCGGTCGTTATCGCGACCAAGGGGCGCCCTGCTGCCACGCCAAAGGTGCTGGAATTTCTCGCCCGCCAAACCATCCTGCCGCAAACGGTCATCCTTTCGGCCACCAACGAAGCCGATATCGGCGAGTGGTCGAGTAATACGCTTGCCGTGACCCGCATTTATGGCACGGCCGGTTTGACAGTCCAGCGCAATAGAGCACTCGATTTGCTTGGCTCGGACATCGACGTCGTGATCTTCTTTGACGACGACTACGCGCCGTGCCGTGACTGGATCGAGCGGTGTCTCAGAGTATTTCAGAACAATCCCTCCGTGGTCGGCCTGTTCGGCCTTACGTTGAAGGACGGCGCCACGCAACTGCCTGTCTCATGGGACGAAGCACAGCGCATCGTGCACGAGGCGGACGGCACAGTGGCGGGCCCGGAGCTGCTCATGCCCTGCTCGTCTCTCTATGGCTGCAATATGGCATGCCGCCTGAGCCCGGCCAAGGGCGTGCGTTTCGATGAGAGGCTGGTGCTGTATGGGTGGCTGGAGGACAAGGATTTCTCACGCCGGCTGACGCACAAAGGATCACTGGTCTGGTGTGAGCAACTGCGCGGCGTGCATCTGGGCCTGGTGAGCGGGCGTATATCCGGCAAACGGTTCGGCTACTCGCAAGTCGTCAACGCACACTACCTGCGGCGCAAAGGCGTCATGTCGCGACGCGAGGCCGCTCGCAACATCGCGATGGCCCTCGTCGTCAACACCCTGAAGTCGATCAGGCCTGAGGCGCATCTGGATCGCCGCGGCAGGTTACTCGGCAATCTGATCGGGCTCATGTCAATCTGCCGCGGCTCTTGCGAGCCCGAGCACGCCACCCGGATATAAGCACCGCACGCCTCACGGCGAAGGCTTCACCTGACCGTTCTGGCCCGCGCTCATCACCGCTTCTCTTTCCGCGCGATGTCTGGCCGCAACTTTCGCTTCCGCAGCCTGAAGATCGGCAGGGTAAGTAGCGTCGTCGCCCTGGGACGGGTTATAACCCGCCGCCTCCAGTTCCTCGAGTTCATGCCTGACTTCCGCACGGGTGATTTGATGGGTGTCTGGCTCCGGCATGGTCTGCGCATAAACGCTCGCAGTACTTGCCGCCATGAGTGCGGCGGCGATCACGATATATCGTTTCATTTCAGACTCCTGAGTAATTGTGTGCGAGTTGCACGACACACACCAAGTAGACGCTACTGCCGCGCCAGATATTCCCGATTCCTGTAAATCACGATGTCGGCGGGCGCCGGATACATCCTCTCGATCGGCCCGTGCCGATTCTTCCCGGCGCTGCAACCACGTCATCAATTCAGCAGTTTCTGCCGCAATCTCCGGCGTTCGAGTCCGTTGCGCAGCAGGCCTGCAATGAAGGCGCTGCAGATCATGGCCAGGTAGAGCGTGACGAGATTGTGCCGCCATGCCTCCAGGGCGAGTTGATGAGCGACGAGTTTCGGATCGGCTGCCGCAAGTACCGGGCTTTTTGCCTCGACGGCTAGCATCATCCGGATGAAACCCGCCGCGGAAAGCAGGGGCAACAGAACCACGAATGCCAGCAACGCCGGCTTCGCGCGCCGAGCCCACGCATAGTGGCGCAATCGGAACCAGAGTCCGAGGCATCCGTGTATCCAGCCGGGCGCGAGCAGCGCGAGTTGCAAACCCTGCGTGCCACTCCTGAGCAACAAGATGATCACGCGTTCATAGTCAGGCTCGAAGCCGTAGAGCGAGCCCGCAAGCCGCGTTGTCACTGCGTGGCGGATCAGCAGCAGCGGCAGGCTAAGGCCAGCCCAAAGGCGGATCCATTCGGCGAGTGGCAACGCCCAGTGACGCCGCCCATATATCGTGCGCACTGCCAGCGCGAAATGCAGCAAAAAAGCGCCGTACAGCGCGACCGTTCCGGGCGCGCTGCGCCAGAGTCGCAGCGCCAACGCGAGGCCGCGTCCGGCAAGATCAAGCGACCAGATCCCGAGTGCGTGATTGACCAGATGCAGAAAGAGATAGATGAGCAGCACCACGCCCGAACCGAGTTGCAGACGGCGCATAACGGATTGCGTCTGCACCTTCAATTCTCCACAGTCGCGGACATGCCGCGCGCCCTCTTGCCGACTGTGCTCTGGTCTGTTTCGTTGTGACGCACTGCCTCGGCGAATCGCTGTAATGCCGATATCGAACCACTGACGCTTTGATATTCCTCACGGCCGATTCTGCCCTCGAGGATGACGGTCATGCCCGATATGCGGGCCATGTCGACGATGTCCATTTTGATCACCTGTTCCGTGTGTGCTTTCCTTGCAAGACCGCCCGTGCGGGCCGGTTATTCCCTCTTTTGCACGGACGCAGGAAAAGCCTGGCAGAATTGGCGGATGAAATAATTTCGCTGACGAGATCAGGGCCCCGCCCGGCATGGAATTGCGGGCGGGTTCAAAGCGCTTTGGGAGAGAATCAGGCTGTCAGGCCGCTGAAGCAGTGAGCAAGACGGTGTAAGCGGCTGGCGAGCCCGTCATGTCTGATGAATCGGTGCTCGGTCACGCCGCCAGGAAGATGGAACAGCAACGGGGTACCACTGTGTGGACCTCGAACTCTCCCGCTAATCGGCCTCAAAACGTAGCGGGAAAGCTGGCACAACAATGAACTCATTCCAGCGAAGCCATTCCCGATTGCTGATAGTTCTGAATCCCCACCTTGTCGATCAAGGCCAGATTGGTCTCGAGCCAGTCGATATGTTCCTCGGTATCATCGAGAATATGGGTCAGTATCGCGCGTGAGACGAAATCGCTCACCGTTTCGCAATAGGCAATCGCTTCCTTGCACGTCGCCTGCGACATCCGCTCAAGCTTCAAGTCGCATTCAAGGATTTCCTTCGTTTCCTCGCCGATCAGTAATTTGTGCAGGTCCTGCAAATTCGGCAGACCGTCCAGCATGAAAATACGCTCGATCAACAGATCGGCGTGCTTCATTTCACCGATCGATTCGTCGTACTCGTGCTTGCCGAGACTTTTCAGGCCCCAATGCCCATACATTCTCGCGTGCAAAAAATACTGATTGATCGCGGTCAGTTCGTTCTTCAATTGCGCATTCAGGTATTCGAGAACCTTGGCATCTCCTTGCATATCGCCTCCCATATGGGTTACGCCACGCCGTGAATGAGGTGCAAGGAGTCGCTCAAACCTCCTGCTTCACCTGATCGCGCCTCGCGCGCAGCATCGACGCGGCTCATGCACGTGACCCGTCAATGCAGCATAGTGTATTGTCCGGTCGACGCTAAGAATGAGAACTGGAATCGTTTCAGATGGGTACGCTGATTTGAGCGCGGACGGGAAGCCGTTTTCTGAATCGCGAATGCTCAACGCTCTGGCGTTACGGGTTATGGCTGAGGGGCCTTCCGCCCAACGTCTGCATTGGGAGTTGAGCGACGAACACCCAGTCGACATAGCTGTGCTTCTTGCCAAAGCCCAGAAACTCGCTCGGGAAATTCGCGAGCTTGATGGGATGCACGGTAGACGCGCTATGTATGCCCACGATGCCTTGCCCATCGGGTGATCTGACCAGCACCCAGTCGTCCTTCCCGGTGATCGGATCCGCGTAGAGCTTGCGCAGGTGACGCATCGGATTCGGGTAGCGCGGGTCGCGCACCAGGTCGGCGAGTTCGTGCGGCTGAGGCAGTTGGCCGGCGGGCGTGGCCAGCGCATAGCTCAGCAACGCGCGCTGGAATTCGCCGCCGACGAACAGCAGTTCCTCTTCGGCCATGCGCCTTTGGTAGATCGCGCCGAGCTGCGCCGTGGCGGCAGCGGTCACGCCGATGATGGCGATCAGGATCAATAGTGCGAGGTAGGCGTAGCCCCTTTGCGCGGTGTGGTGCCTGCAGCTGAGCTTGCTGCGGTATTTACCGCTGCGCTTGCCGCTATATCGACTGCTACGCTTGCCGTTCGCGCCTCGCATGCCTATAGCGCCTCGTACGGTTGTCCGTCGCGATTGGCGCCTGACGCGCCGCTTTTGATGTCGTAGACCTTGCCGGGGAATTGTTCGTCGGGCGCCACGATGTGCCAGGTCGTGTTGCTGTCCGTGACCGGGTCGAACGGCAGCGAGCGCAGATAATGCTTGTCGACGAGTTCGTCCAGCGAGTCCGGATAGCGGCCCACGTCGCCATAAAACCTGTCAATGGCGTCGCGTGTCACGTGCAGATTCTCCGCGAGGATTTTGTCCTTCGACGCATCGATCGAGTGGAAGTAATGGGGTAAGGCAATCGTGAGCATCAGCGCGATCACCGACAGCACCACCAGCAATTCGATCAGCGTGAAGCCCCGCTTTGTACGCAAGCGCTGTTTCATCAGTGTCACCACTTCCGGTAAGGAATGCCATTGAGTCCGACGCCCGTGGAGGTCGTGTAGACGTCGTAGACGTCGTCACCCTCTTGCGGATCGTCCGGCTCGCTCGCATAGGCGCGCTTGCCCCATGTGGTCGCGTCGCCGCGCTGGGCGTCACTGACCATCGGGTCACGTGGAATGCGGCGCAGGAAGTACAGCTTGTGACCCTTCGGATCGGTCTGGTCCTTTACACCGTTCACGAGGACGTCGAGGCTCGGCGGATAGCCAGTCGCGCCCAGTTCTTTGGCCACAAGCCCCTCCCTGCTCGCGGCCTTGTAGGCGTCGATCGCGTTGCGTATTTCATGCAAGGCCAGGCGCAACTCCTGCTCGCGTTCGCGCTGGCGCATGACCTGCGCGACCGGCACCGCCATCGAGGCGAGCACGCCGAGAATGGCGAGCGTGACGAGCAGTTCGATCAGCGTAAAACCGCGCGATCTGCTGGTGGCTGTGCCGTTGCCATTGCCATTGCCGTTGCCGTTGCCATTGCCATTGCCATTGCCATTGCCATTGCCATTGCCATTGCCATTGCCATTGCCATTGCCATTGCCAGTGCCAGTGCCAGTGCCAGTGCCAGTGCCAGTGCCAGTGCCAGTGCCAGTGCCCCGCCGGCGCACGATGACCCCGTGGTTTTGTTCACTCATGGCCGTGCCGCCACGCCGAGGCTGTATGACGACGGCGGTGTCATCGTGACCGGTGCACCGCCCACGCCGATCAGGGAGCCCGGCGTGATCTGGATCGACGTCTGTGCGGCCGGCGCCAGCGCCTTGAAGTTCAGCACGGCGAAGGTGGCCTGCGCGGTCGCGCCAGCGCCGCCCTGAGCCGAGTCAGCGAGGATCAGCTGGCCGCTCTGGCCGAGGCGGTTGGAGAAGGTGGTCTGTTCGCCGCCCTGCTTCATGAAGTCGCCCTCCGTTGCGCCGCTGAACTGCAGCTTCGTGCTGTCGTAAGTGACGGTCGAAGACACGCTCGTCACCGGCTGGTCCGCCTGCAGCAGCAACGCCAGGCTCACCGAATCGCCCACCTTGACCTGCGGCGGCCCCTGAATCGACATTTGCGCCGTGCCCACGCTTGGCGCCGCGCCGCCCAGGTACGGTACGCCGTCGCCGCCCGTGTAGGCACCGGTACCCGCGCCGTACCCATAGCCGTTGCCGTATCCGCCGACGCCATTTCCATACGCGCCGCTGCCCGAGCCGTAAGCGCCGTTTGCGTTCGCGCCGTTCGCGCCATTCAGGCCGCTCTGCGAATTGTTCGACCCCGCGCGACCGGCGGCGCCAGAATCATTGCTCGAAGTGGTCGAGGTCGAAGTCGAGCTGCCCGAGGACAACGACGAGCTGAGCCCATTGGACCTGATCATGCTCTGCATGTTCGACTCCGTGCCCGACGTGAAGTACGCGAGCGCGGCATCCGGGCGCTGGATGTTGCGCACCAGATGCGGCGTGATCGACAGGACGATTTCCGTGTTCTTGTCGTCGTCAGTGGTCGCGCCGAACAGGCGACCCAGAACAGGCAGCTGCCCGAGGCCTGGCAGCTTGTTGCCGGAGGTACGCTCCTGGCTGTCGATCAGCCCAGCCAGTACATCCGTCTCGCCGTTCTTCAGTTGCAGCACGGTACTGGCCGTACGCGTGCCGATTTCATAAGCGGTCGTGCCCGAGGAACCCGTGACCTGGTTAAGCAGGCTGCTGACTTCCAGTGATACCTTGATGCCGACCGTGTCGTCGAGGAAGATGGTCGGCTCCACGTTCAGCGTCAGGCCGATGTCGAGGTAGTTGATCGACTGCGAGACGAAGCCGGTGGAAGTCGCCGTCGATGTGATGTTCGGCACGCGCTCGCCGATCAGGATCTTGGCCTTCTCATGGTTGCGCACGCGGATGCGCGGGTTGGTCAGCAGCTTCGCGTTGGAATCCTGCTGGTTGGCATTCACCGTGGCCTGTAACGACGATACGCCCAGGCTGCGGGAAGTCTGGTGCAGCAGATCCCAGAGCGACATGGCGGGTGAGCCGGAACCGCCCGCTGACGAGGACGAACCGAACGACGAACCCACCGCACTTCCCGTGCTGCTGCCGTTGCCGGTGGAACTGATCACGCTGCCCACGGGCGTCGGCGTGAACGAGACCGAGCCCGGCCACGCGACGCCGAGATCCTGCAGGCTGTTGCGCTGCACTTCCAGCACTTCTACCTCCAGCATTACTTCGGGCTCCGCAACGTCTTCGAGTGCGACGAGCTTTTCCGCCATCCTGATGGCGTCGGGCGTATCGCGCACGATCACCATGTTGAGCTTCTCGTCAGCCACCACGTCGTGCGACTTGACGATGGTCTTGAGCGTGTTGGCAATCGTCTTCGCATCGGCGTTCGCGAGAAAGAACGTTCGCACCGCCAGTTCCTGGTAGTCCTTCAGCTTCGCGGGCGTGTTCGGGTAGATCAGTACCGTGTTCTCGTCGAGCACCTGCTGCGCGAGCTGATTCGTGGCGAGCACGTAGCGCACCGCCGATTCGATCGTGCTGTTTCTCAGGAAGATCGATGTGCGCTGGTCCGTCTTCACTTCCTTGTCGAACAGGAAGTTCATCCCCGCGCTGCGCGAGATCACTTCGAACACCTGCTTGAGCGGCGCATCCCTGAAGTCGATGTGAATCGGCTTGCGGTAAGCACTCGCAAGCGCGGCCTCGACGTGCGCCTCGCCCGTGTCGGCGGCGAGTCTGCGCTGCAGGGCGAGCGCGCGTGGGTGCGCCGGAGCTTCGGTCAGGACTTTGGCGAGTAGCGTGCGGGCGCCGTCAGTGTCCTTCTTCGCGGCTAACGCTTCCGCCCGGCCGACCAGTACGTCAAGGCGCGCCGCGCTGTCGAGCGCGACGAGGCCCGCCCGTGCCCGCTCGTTATCTGGGTCGAGCGTCAGCGCGTGTTGATATGACTTGCGGGCCGCGTCGCGCGCGCCGTTTGCGGCAAGGCGGTCGCCCTGTTCGTCGTCGCGGGCGAGCGCGTTTTCGCGTGCCGCCAGCCAGGTCGAACGGTATTGTGCGTCGTGCGGGTCACGCTGGACGGCCTCCTGCAACTTGGCGAGGCCTTCGTCGATCTTGCCTTGCGACACGAAATTCTGGCCGTCGTGGTAAGCCTGTTGCGCGGCGCAGCCGGCCAGCAGCATCGGCACCGCGACAATGAGCGCAAGCCGCCGCCAGTTGCGCATCGCGAAGCCGCGGCGGGCCTGACATCTGTTCTGTATCGGGAATGGCGTACGCAACGGTTCTTTCCTTGTATCGCGCGGCTTAGTCGGCACTGCCGACATCCAGCGTCTGGACCTGTTTCAGGGGCAAATAGACAAGCGTCATGGTCGGCGGTGTGATGGCGTCGACACGGTAGGTTCCGTCGATGACCATCTGCTCATGCACGATCAGCGTCTCGTCCCCTCGTCCCAGATACACCTCCCAATGACCGTCCGCCGACTGCTTGCCGAGATAGGTGAACGGCATGCCGGGCACTGCGGGCTCCGGCGGTAACGGCGGCACGTCTGCGCCCGCTGGGGCCGCGGAAGGTAGCGGCGGCGCCGGGGACAGGCTGCCGAACAGGGTGTGGTGCGCGCCGTCTGCCGGGGCGATGAGCTCCGCGCGTGCGCGTAGTGCGGCGATGCTGGCGTTGGCGTTGGAGCTGGTGCCGGCTTGGGCCACCGGTGCCGCGCTACGCGTCCTGGTGCGTGGCACGGCTTCGACGACCTGGTCCGGTGGATTCATGCTGGCGAAGGCGAGCAGTCCCGCGCCTAGCAGCAGGAGCAGACCGAGGATCATGTGCTTGCGCTTCATCGCCGCACCTCGACTGGCGTGACATGCGTGGGCGTCGGCGTTTGCGTCGGAATCCATGCCGATGCCGATGTCGCGGCCCATGTCGGCGCCGATGCTTTCGCTGAAACTGATGCAGGAGCCGATGTTTTAGCCGACTCCGATGCAGAAGCCCCTGCTCTATCCGACTCCCATGTCGACGCCAAAGCTTTCGTTGAAACCGATGCAGGAGCCGATGCTTTAACCGACTCCGATGCAGAAGCCCTGGCTTTAGCCAAATCCAATGTCGGCGCCGATGTGTTCGCTGAAACCGATGCAGGAGTCAATGCTTTAACCGATTCGGGTGTCGGAGCCATTGCTCCAGCCAACTCCGATGCAACCGTCGTTGCCTTAGCCGACGCCGATGCAGGGGCCGATACCAACGCAGGCGATACCGATACCGGAGCAGCAGCCCGTGCGAAAACCGATCCTGATAAGTCAGGCCGCAGGAAAACGGTGAAACGCAAACTGGCCTCGACGGCCTGCTCGTTGGCCGAGTTGCGCCTGAAGCGCATGTCGTCGAGCGCGGCGTACGGAATACTCAACAGGACCTTCTCGCAGAAGCGCCGGAGGCTCGCATAGTCGCCCTTGACGGGCAGGATGACGGTATAGGTGTCGAAGCGCCCGGATGCATCATGGGCCGGTTTGTACTCGGCCTTCTCCAGCGCGACGCCCGCTTCGGCGGCGGCGTCGAACAGGCGTGTCACGATTTCCTCGGTGTGCCCTGCATCGCCCAGTGCTGCATAAAAGGCCGCCAGCCGCTCAGCCGCGAGAGCCGGCGCCTGGACAACGGGTTTCGCTACCGGCGCCGAGCGCGCGCGCGTTAGCGCCTGCGCGTGCTCAGCGACGCGGGCCGACAGACCCGGCAGCAAAGCGAACCACATCGAGGCGGCCCCCAGCACGAACGCGCCGGCCAGCAGCGCGCCTGCATTCGATCTCCGTACCACCAGTTGCAGTTGCAACACGCCTCTCGAGACGTTCGGCATCCTCATGATCCCGCTCCCCGCCACTGCGCTTCGATCTGGAAGCGGATCACACCATCCGTGCCGTCGCGTGTCAGCTCATGGCGCACCAGATTGACGCGTGTAAACAGGGGCTGCTGCTCGAGCACCTTCAGGTAGTCGATCATGTCGTTGCTGCCGCTGCATTCCGCTTCGATCCTGAGCAGCGCGCGGCCCGGCTCGGGGGTGATGGACAGCAGCGCGACCTTGTCCGGCGTGGCGGCTTCCAGCGCGTCGAGGATGTCGCCCCAGGGCAGGTTGAGGCGCGCCACGGCGGCATTGACCGCCATGCCCTGCTTTGCCTCGATCGGCTCGCTCGTCACGCTCATCGACGCCCGGACGGATTGCTCCGCGCGTGCGGCAAGGCGAGCCGCCTGGCTGTCGAGCGAGTCGAGATGCGCGAGCAGCTTCTGCGCGCGAAAGCCGGCGAGCGCGCAGCACAACAGCCCGGCGAGTGTGAGCACGCGCGCGGCCGGATGGATGCGATAAAGCTGGCGCCGCAAGCTGAACGGCGCAAGGTCAAGCTGCAGGCGCCTCATGGCGACACCCCGCCCCATGCGAGCTGTGCTGCCGTCGATGCGCTACTGCCCTCTGCGACGGGTGGCATATTGCCCGGCGCGCACCAGCGCACGCGCATTCCCGTGTCGCTCAAGGACGCGGGACCCGTTGAAGCCGAACTCACTAAAGGCGAAGTCATTGACGCTGAACTCGCTGAAGCCGAACTCGCTGAAGCCGGACTCGCTAAAGGCGAAGTCATTGAAGCCGAACTCGCTGGAACCGCACTCCCTGAAGCCAAACTCGCTGAAGCCGAATTCATTGCAGTAGAACCCGTCGACCAACCATCGATCTGCGGTCCATGGACGTACAGCACCGCCGGCGCCGGCACGTTGTCCAGCAAGGCTGCGCGCGCCACCTGCTCGCGCAGCCAGTCCAGCGACGGTGCCGCATCCGGCAGCACCAGCGTGCGCACAGCTGCAAGGCGAGGCTTCCCGGTATTAGCGACAACAAGGCCGAGCGTCAGCGCGCCGTCACTGAGCGTCGCGAGCCACACATCAGCGCCGAGGTGCCGACGCGAGCGATTCCACGCGGCCACGAAATCCGGCACCACGGAGACAAGGGTGCCGCGCTGCGTCGCCACGGCAAGCTCCAGGGCCGTACAGAGACGCTGTGGCACCGCGCAGGCGAGAAACGGCGCCGTGGCCTGCCAGTCGGCGACGATCTGCCAGCTCGTGATCGATTCCCCATAGAGCACCTGGAAGCGCACCGCGGCAGCGGCGCGCAGGTCCTGCAAGCGCGCACTGTTGCCCGGCGGTGTGACGATGAAGTAGCGCACGAGCGCGTCGCCCAGCGTGGCGTAAACGGGCAGACGATTGCCGCCCGCTTCATCGAGCGCGGCGGCGATCTGCGTGACCAGGATGTCGGCCGTAGCCGGCGCGGCGGCACCCAGCTCGCGCACCGGCCGCTCCGCAAGAATGGGCGTCGACTTGCGCGAGGCGCCCATGCGGCACACAGCAACGCCCTCGCGCGACAGGCCAAGCCGACAGTGCCCTCGAAGTATCTGAAATCCTCGAAGCGGGCGAAGTCCTCGAAGTGCTTGAGGTTCTCGAAGTGCTTGCGGTCCTTTAAGTGCCTGCTCCTGCGATCCTTCAGGTCCTTGAGGTCCGCCAGATCCGCGAAGTCCCCACAGTCCTCCGACTCCCCGCACCCTGCCAAACTTCAACCAGTCAGGCATTGAGCGTCACCCGCTTCACTTCGGCAAGCGTCGTCTCACCCCGCCTGACCAGCTCCATCGCCACATCGCGCAGACGCCGCGTGCCGTTCCTGCGCGCCGCCTCCTTGATCACCCGGATCGGCTGCTTCTCCACCACCATGCCGCGGATGTCATCATCGAGAATCAGGATTTCCGCAATCGCGCGACGTCCGCGATAACCGGTGCCGCGGCAGTCGCCGCAACCGGTGCCCTGGCGGAAGTCGAAGCCGGCGACATCGGCGCGCGAGAGTCCGAGGCGCGCGAGTTCGGCGTCGCCCGGAACATACTGTGCCGCGCAGTGCGTGCAGGTAACGCGCAACAGACGCTGCGCCCAGATCCCGTTCAACGCCGACACGAACGCATACGGATCGATGCCCATGTGACTGAAACGCCCGAACACGTCGAACACGTTGTTGGCATGCACAGTGGTCAGCACGAGGTGGCCCGTCAGTGCCGACTGCACCGCAATTTCAGCGGTCTCCCGGTCGCGGATCTCGCCCACCATGATCTTGTCCGGGTCGTGCCGCAGAATCGAGCGCAGGCCACGGGCAAAGGTCAGCCCTTTCTTCTCGTTGACGGGAATCTGCAGGATGCCGGGCAACTGATATTCGACCGGGTCTTCGATCGTGATGATCTTGTCGCGGCCGTTGTGAATTTCGGTCAGCGCAGCATAGAGCGTCGTCGTCTTGCCCGAGCCCGTGGGGCCGGTAACGAGCAGCATGCCGTACGGTTCTTCCGCCAGCGCGCGCAGCGCCACCAGAGACTCGCCGTCGTAGCCGAGCGCTTCGAGCGTCAGCGAACCGTACGCCTCGATCATCGCGCGCTTGTCGAGAATCCGGATCACCGCGTCCTCGCCGTGAATGCTCGGCATGATCGACACGCGCAGGTCGATGTCGCGCCCGCCGGCCGCCACGCGGAAGCTGCCGTCCTGCGGCACGCGTCGCTCGGCAATATCCAGTTCCGCCAGCACCTTCAGGCGCGAGATCACCTGCTCCGCGGTCTCGACGCCGTTGATGGTGGCCGCCGCGTCGAGCACGCCGTCCACGCGGTATTTCAGGGCGAGACCATTACCCGTGCTCTCCAGGTGGATGTCGGACGCACCGGCCTTGAGCGCGTCGTACAGGGTCGAATTCACCAGCTTGACGGCCGGGCTCGCCGCTTCGCTGACCGACTGGAACGACAGCACTGGCGCCGTGCGTCCATCGGTGCGCGCCTCGCCGCCATCGGCCACGACGCTGTCGATGGCACGCGCGGACTCCTCCATGCGCGTGTGGTACGCCTGGAGATCGGACGGCAGCGCGAGCCGGATGTCGATCGTCGCGCCCGCCTGCGCGGCGAGCCACGTCCATAGATCCAGATCGAACGGGCTCGTCAGCACGCCGACGAAGGTTTCATCAGGGGTCCGTAGCAAGGCACAGCGCCGCTGCATCGCACGCGATAGCGGCACGCGGTCGAAGGCCGGCTTCAGCGCCAGCATTTCCGCCGTCTCGATGACGTGCATCGCGAACTGCTGCGCGAGCGCCTGAAGCAGCAGACGCGGCTCGCTACCGGTCAGCGCTTCCAGTTCCACCACGATGTGACGCTGCGTGGCTGAGGCGGCCGCGCGCGCACGCGCGAGCAGATCGGCGTCGAGCACCGGCGCGAGGGTTTCCCGTACGGTCATGACAGGCCTTCCGCGAGATCAAAGATCGGCATATAGAGCAGCACGACAATCGTGCCGACGACGATGCCAATCGCCGACATCAGCAGCGGTTCGAACATCCTGGTGAAGCGGTCGATCCAGCGGCTGATCTCGCCGTCGTAGAACGCCGCCGACTGGGTGAGCATGCTGCCCAGTTCGCCCGAGCGTTCGCCCACGCGCAACATGCGCAACGAGATCGGCGTGGTGAGGCCGCCCGCGTGAAACGCGCTGGACAGCGACGTGCCGGACTGCACGGCGGAGCGCGCCTGCAACAGCCCTTCGCGCAACGCGGGCGATACTGTGCCGCCGGCCGTTTCCATCGCGGAGACGATCGGGATCCCGCCTTCGAGCAGCATGCCGAGCGTCAGATAGAGCCGCGAGAGCTGGTAGATGCGCAGATGCGGGCCCAGCAGTGGAATGCGCCCTAGCAGGCTCACGAGGCCCACCCTGGCAATCGCGGCGCGCACGCCCATGAAGCCGCCAGCCGCAAGAACAACGGCGGCGATGAGGAGCGGCAAGCCATGCGCCGACGCGAATTTGCCCCAGTTGAGCAGCATCTGCGACATCCACGGCAGCGATCTGCCGGTGCCTTCGTAGATGGTGGCGAAGCGCGGCACCACATAGGAAATCAGGAACGCCGACACACCGCCGCCCACCACCAGCAGAATGCTCGGATAGATCGCGGCGCTGACGAGCTTGTTGCGCACCGTGTCGATGCGCGCCTGGTAATCGACGTAGCGTTGCAGCGAGCGCGGCAGGTCGCTCGTGCCTTCTGCCGCGCGCACGATGCCCACATAAAGCGGCGGAAACACGTCCGGCTGCTCGGCGAGCAGGCTTGAGAAGCGCTTGCCTTCGCGCAGCCCCGCAAGCAGCCGCTCCAGCACGCCGCGCAGCCGCGCGCCGCCCTCGCGTTCCACCAGCGCCTCCAGTCCTTCGACAATGGACAGGCCCGCCATCAGCAGCGCCAGCAGTTCCTGACTGAACAGCACGAGCGAGATGGTGCCGCGCGACGCAGCGGGCCGGCGCAGCGAGCGCAACGGGGCAAGCTGCGTGGCGTGCAGCCCGCGTGCCTCGATCTGGCGGCGTGCGTCTGCTTCATCCTGCGCGTCGATGACGAGGGCGATGATCTGGTTGTCGGGCGAGAGCGCCCTTACTTCGTACTGCATGTTGACGGGTTACCGCTTTCTACTGTGTGCTGCCGTGTTGCCACACGCCCGGATGGGCGCGATCGCACTGCGTGTTGTTTGTTTGCTGGGTCATTCACTGCTGATATCGGCATCTTCCCCAGTACCACCCGGCTGACCGTCGCGACCATAAGAGATCACCGCGTAATCGCCCTTGGTGCCTGGCACCTGATACACATACGCGTGCCCCCACGGATCGAGCGGCACTTCCTTCTTCAGATAGGGACCCGCCCATCTGTCCGCGCTCGCCGGCTTGACGAACAGCGAGGCCAGACCTTCTTCGGTGGTCGGATAGCGGCCAACGTCGAGTCGATAGTTGTCGATCGCCTTCGTCAGTCCGTCGATCTGCGCGCGGGCAATCGTCACCTGCGACTTGCCCAGCTGCGCGAAATAGCGTGGTCCCACGAGCGCCGCCAGCATGCCGATGATGACCAGCACCACCAGCAGTTCGAGCAGGGTAAAGCCCCGCGCTTTCTTCACTTGCGCACGTCGTGCTCCCCTCCTGCTACCCATCCGAAATTCCATTGACACTTCCCTCAAAAATGGGGCGCCCGCCAAGTGGACGCCCGTTCCTCGTTGCAAACCACTCAGCCGACTATCACCAGCCGATGCCCATTACGATGTGCTCGGGATGGGGCGCGAAGATCGTCGAACTTGCGTTCGACACGTCGTCGTAGGCAAAGCCATAAGCCAGACCGCTCACGCCGTGGTCGTGCCAGAAGCGCGCGTACTCGTTCGACGGCGACGCGGCGTACCACGCCGACGGCGTGCTCCACTTCGTCACGTCTTCCATCACGTGGCGGTTGAATGCCGCGCAGATCTGCGCTTCGATCGCCAGTTCCACCGTATTGGCATCCGCATTCACCGGATCGCCCGTGGCAAGAGCGCCGCTGCCTTGCAGGATGTCCTGCGTGGTCGGCTTGCCGACCGTGTAATTGCCGCCAACGTAGGCACCGTTGTTCAGATTCACTTCCGCGAACACCAACTGGTTGTTCTGAACAGTGCCGCTGAACTGGCGGTTGCCGCCCAACGTCACGACCAGGTGGTTCGACGTGTAGTAATTCCAGATCTGATCCACATACGCGTCAAAGTAATTGCCGTTGGGTTGTCCTGCGGCGAAGCTGCCCTTGGCCGGCGCCATGATGCGGTAGGTCGAAGACGGCACGGGCTGGAACGCGGACGACACTTCATTGGCGTAAGCGGTGAACAGATCCGCGCGGCGCTGCGTGATGCCGGTCTGCACATGCCATGCGCGGTTGTTGCCGTAGACGTCTTCAACCAGCGGGAAACCGAACTCGTCGACCTGGGTGGTATTGATCCAGATGCCCGCGTTGTTGTACGTGAACTCATACCAGTCGAAGTTGATCTTGTTGTTCGGATCCGTGCCGTTCTGCGGATTCGGTCCTGCGTAGCCGATATTGTTGTTGGCGTCGGCCATGATCTTGATGAACAGCGGACTGCCGAGCGACACGTACATGCGGCCGGAGAACAGTTGCGGCAACTGCAGCGTCTTGCTCTGCGCGAGCGTGAAGAAGTAGTTGCTGTAGTTCTGGCCTCCAGCCGTCAGGTGATTCGCCGCATCGTTGTCCGCCACAGCGGCCGGCACGATCGTGCCGTCCGGTTTGAGCCAGGCGAACTGATTCGTCGCCGGGTCGCGTGCAATCACCGCCACATACACCTGGTCGTCCGTGAACGCGCCGTTGGTGTTGTTCGCCAGATCGATACCGATGAAACCCGGCTTGACCGTGTAGTTCGGCACCGTGCTGTTGACCGTCAGCGCGGCCTTGTTCGACGTCACGACCCCGTTCGGACTGGTCACCGCCACGCTGTACACCGTGCCGCTGTCGGCGGCGACGGTCGGCGGCGTGTCATAGGTGCGGCTCGTGGCGCCGTTGACCGGCGCGTCGTTCTTCAGCCATTGATACGTGAACGGCCCGCTGCCCGGCATCATCACGGCGAAATGCCCATTCTGGCCGGCCGGCACCGTCTGTGCTGCCGGCTGCTCGATGAAGGTCGATTGCTGCGGCTGCTGCGGTTGCGTAGAGGTGACGTTGTTGTACACCTCGAATGCGAACAGCGAGTAGCCGTACTGGGTCGCGCGTTTCGTGCCGTACATGCGCACATAGCGCGCCGTCGTGGTCGGGAACGAGAAGTCCTCGATACCGCCCTTGCCGGCCGTTTGCGTGTAGACCGTGTTCGACCAGTCCACTCCGTCGTGCGAGGTCTGGATCTGGTAGGCCACGCCGTAAGCGTTCTCCCAGTGCAGCACCACGCGGTTGAAGGTCTGCTCCGAACCGAGATCGACCGCGATCCACGACGGGTCGACGAACAGCGACGACCAGCGGGTTGTCATGTCGCCATCGAAAGCCGCGGCGGCCGGGTTGTTGCCATTCTCGTCGCCGCTCGAGGTAGCCGGCTTGTTCAGCGCAAGGTTCTGGCTCGCCGCGGCCGGCACGAAGGTCGCACTGATGCTGTGCGCCGTCGTGACGTTCGTGAACGTGTAGCTCGTCTGGACGCCGAGATTCTGGCCGTCCACGATCATCGAGCCGACGCCATAGCCTGCTGCCGGTACTGCCGTGAAGGTCTGATTACCCCCCTGGATCACGCTCACGTCGCCCGACGGGCTGATCGTGCCGTTGGCGCCGGCGCTGGCCGTGACAGTCAGCTTCGGCGTTGCCGTCGAGTTATAGATCTCGAACTCGAACAACGAATAGCCGTACTGCGTGGCACGCTGGACGCCTTGCATGCGGACATAACGCGCTGTCGTCGGCGGCACACTGATGTCCTCGATGCCACCCGCGCCTGCGCGTTGCGGAATGACGTTCGTCCAGTTGCCGTTGTTGTCCAACACCTGGATCAGATAGGCCTTGCCGTAAGCGTTCTCCCAGTTCAGCACGACGCGGTCGAACAGCGTCGGTTGACCGAGGTCGACCGTGATCCACGCGTTGTCGTTGAAGTCCGACGACCAGCGCGAACCGAGGTTGCCGTCGATTGCGTTGTTAGGGCTATAACCGTCGTCCTGCACGCCGCTCGACGTCGCGACCTTGCCGAGAGCGAGGTTGGCGCTCGGGGCGCCGTTACCGCCACCGCCATTGCCACCCGTACCGCCGTTGCCGCCGTTGCCACCGTTGCCACCGTTGCCACCGTTGCCACCATTGCCACCGTCACCGCCATTACCTCCGTCACCACCGTTACCACCGGTAGCCGCGGTCACGGTCAGCGTGACCGTGCCACTCGTGGCACTGCCGCCGCCGTTAACGATGACGACGCTATACGTGGCACCGTTGTCGCCCGCCACTGTGGTGGCCGGCGTCGTGTATTTCGGAACGTCCGAAACGTACACTTCCTTGCCGTTGCGCAGCCAGTGATAGCTGAACGGACCGGTACCCGTGACGCCTACCGTGAAGGTGGCCGTCTGCCCCTCGCTCACCGTCACACTGGCCAGTGGTGCGGAAATGACCGGCACAGCCGCCGTCGGACCGTCGACACACAATGCGTAACCCGGCGTGTTGTCGATAATGGCGGACACCGACTGACCCGACGAGAACACCTGATACGCGTTGCTCTGGACGTTCGGCACGCCGGTCGTCGACCACGTGGACCACGGGCCCGGGAAGGCACAGGTCGAGTAGTTGGTCCGCGCCACTGTCAGTGCTTCGTTCTGCGTGGGCAGACGCATGCCCACCGCGGCGCAGTACTGCTTCGCGATGGTTTGCGTGAACTGCGCGCCCTGCTGCTGGAAGCCCGTGGAGTATTGCTGCCACGTCAAACCGCTGACGTTGTCACGCACGGTCGGAACATAAGGACCCGACGGCAGACCGGCGATGGTCGAGGTCCAGGTACCTTGCTTCGCGCCCAGCACCGTATAGCGCTCGGTTTCGCTGCCGCATTGCGCCGAATCGAACACCTGGAACTCGAACAGTGAATAGCCGTACTGCGTTGCGCGCTGCAAGCCGAGCATGCGCACGTAGCGGGCTGACGTGCTCGGGAAAATCGTCGTTTCAGTCCCGCCTTGACCCGCAATGACCTGGTCGTTAGGCAGAACGTTCGTCCAGTCCTGGTTGTTGTTGGTGTTGGACACCTGAATCTTGTACTGCGACGCAGATGCGTTTTCCCACGCCAGCACCACCTTGTTGAACGTCTGTACGGAGCCGAGATCGACCACGATCCACGACGGGTCGATACCCGGTGCGGACGACCAACGCGACGTGAGATCGCCGTCGACCGCGTTCTGCGCCGTGAGGCCGCCATTCTGGTCGCTGCTGGAAGTCGCCTTCGCGTTGAGCGCAAGGTTGCTGTTGTCGGCGCCGCTCACCGTGAGCGTGGCCTGGTCGCTGGTCGCGCTGCCGGCGCTATTCTTGATCGTGACGGCATAGGTGCCGGCGTCGCTGCCTTGCGCCGATTGAATGACGATGCTCGACGTGTTGCCGCCGATCGGCACATTGTTCCTGGTCCACTGGTACGTCAGCGGGTCTGAACCTTTGACGACCACCTCGAAGGTGACGCTCTGCCCGAACGGCACGCTTTGGCTCTGCGGCTGGGCCTGGATGGTGGGCGCCATTGCGGCGTTCACGCTCAGCGTCACCTCGTTCGAGGTGAACGTGCCCGCGCTGTTAGTCACCACGACCTTGTACAGCGAGCCGCTGTCCGACGTTGTCATGACCGGCGTGTCGTACACCGGCTGGATCGCACCGGGGATAGCCGTGCCGTTTTTGAACCACTGGTAGGTCAACACCGGCGAGCCGTTCGCCTGCACCGTAAATTCCGCGGTTTGTCCGGCCGTGATTGTCAGCGGCAGCGGTTGAAGGGCGATCGTCGGTGCAGCCGGCTGCACCACCGTCAGATTTGCCTCGCGTGACGTGGCGCTGCCGCTGGCATTGCTGACGGCAACGCTGAAGGTGGCGCCGCTGTCGCCTGTCTGAACAGCCGGCGTGGTGTACGTGTAGCCGGTCGCACCTGCAATCGCTACACCGTTCTTCCGCCATTGGTAACTGATCGGCGCGGCGCCGGCCGAGAGGACGGAGAATTGTCCGCTCTGCCCCACCGTCGCGAACTGGTCGGCCGGCTGCGAAATGATCTGCACCGCGCCCGGCTCCTGCGGGCCGACCACCAGACCATTGCCGTTGAACATCTGCGGGTCGCCGGTTGGCACCACGTTGAACGTGGTGGTGCCGCTGCCGAGACCCGGCGAAGTTGCCGTCACCGTCACCGTGCCGGGCGTGAACTGTGTCTTCACCGCAATGCGCGTCTGGCCGCCTTCGGCAACCAGGTTTGGATCGCCCGGCGCGTGATACGACAGCGGCTGGTTCGCCGTCACGTAATGGTCAGAACCGCCGCGATAGGTACCGGGACCGCTGACGCTGAAGGTCAGCGTCTGACCCGCGTCCGGCACGAGAACATTGTTCGCGTCCACCACGCGCGCCGTAATGATGGCGGCATCCGTGCCGTTGGCCTTGAGCGTGAAAGACTCGCCGCTCGGCTTGACCAGTTCCGGCTCGACCGTGAGCGCGATATGGTCGGCCGGACCCGCCGTCACCAGTTGATCCGACGCCGCGAGTTGACCGTTTTCGTCGAGACACTCTGCCGTCAGCGTGCCAGGCACCCACGTCACGTTGTCCCAGTGCACCTGGCCCGGCAACAGCGTCGTATTCTGGGTGATATCAGCACTTGGATCCGTGTTCGCCGAATTCGGGACCTGGTCTCCGCCCACCCGCACACCGTTGAGCAGCAGTCGCACCGAAGGGCAATTGCTGAACGCGTTGACGCGCACGTCGCCGGCACGGTTCCAGGTATGCCCCAGCTTGACTACCGGCTTGACCTGGAACGGCGTCCAGGCCGCTTCATAAATGTAGTAAATCAGGCGCGGAAAACGGTTGGCATCCATCATGGATGCGCCATTGCTGCGCACGTTGTCCGCAGGCGTGCCGTCGGTCTGATTATTGGTCTCGCCCGGTGTATCCGCCAGGTACCAGTGCGCAATACCGAACGAGTTGCCGAGCTTGCTATGCACCCAATCCTTCAGGTAGGACGCAGCAAACGCGAGTTCATAGTCGTACAGCCAACGGCCGATCCCATCGCCCCAGTATTCCGATCCCCAGGCCGGCGAATTCGGATAGGTTTGCTTGACGTTGATGTCGCAGCCTTGCTTGCTGCAGCCGAGAATGTCGCCGTTCGCCGGATTGGGCGTGCGGTCAGCCTGGGCGCGCGTGTTGATCGGGTCCCACGTTTGCGATATCGACTTCAGGAATTTCGCGTAATCGGTATCCATCGCGCCGTTGTTGGCCTCCCAGGCCAACACCGAGGGATGGTTGCGATCGTGCACGATCATGTCCCGATGCAACTCGTTCTTCAGCGTGACGTTGTTCGGCGTCATGCATGGGATCTTGGGATCGGTTGTGGCCGTACAGAGGACACCGAATCCGCTCTCGCCATCGCCGCTGGGCTGAACCATCATCACGCCATAGGCGTCCGCGGCATCGAGGAAATCGCGACCCTGGCTGGAGTGACCGGGCCGGTACAGACTGCCGCCCGCCTGCGCGAGCAGGTTCAGATCTTTCCATTGCAGTTCCGGCGGCACAGCCGAGCCCAGCGCGGGGTAGTCGTAGCGGCCCGATGCGCCCCACAGATAGTGCGCGTGGCCGTTGATGATCGGAAAGTTCTGATCCCACGTGATCGTGCGAATGCCCAGCGGGCTTTCCGTTGTATCCACCACCACGCCGTCGATACTGACCGAGTGAATCACGCGGTACATGTACGGTTTGCCGAAGGGGCTGTTGTTCGGATACCAGAGCGTGGGATTGGCGACTGACAACGTCTGGTCGAACAGCGTCGGACTTAGCGGCGCCGTAGGATTGGCGGGCAAGGTTTGGGTGTCGTGAGCCGTCTGCACGACATTGCCGGCGGCGTCGACGATCTGCGTCGTCAATGTCACCTGCTTGTCCTGAGAATATTCGTTCACCACCTGGGTCTGCACGCGGATCGTCGCGAGACTCGGGGTTGCCGATACCGTGGCGACATACGTGCCCCATGTCTTGAGCACCGCATAGATGTTCTCGGGAATGTGAACCCGATCCGTGATGTGCATCCACACCGGACGGAAGAGTCCCGTGTCGTCCTGGCCGAAGCGGAACGCGCCCGAGAAATTCGGCGACTCGAAGAACCTGTCGCCGCGCGAGACCTTCACAGCCAGCACGTTATCCGTGCCGTCGAATTTCACGTAGGGCGTGATATCGACGATGAACGGAATGAAACCGACCACGTGGGTTGCCTGGGGATTGAGCTGACTGTTACCGGGAATGAACTGGCCGTTGATGTACACCTGCACACCCGTATGCGCACCCTCGAACTCGATATAGATCTTTCGCGTCGAGTAGGACGGATCCAGTGCAAAGTGCTTGCGATACCAGTTGGTATTGCCCGTCAGATACGCCTGGTCGCCGCCCGATTTCCAGTTAAGGAATGAATCGTTGTCAGCCGGCGTTTGCGGCACGCCGATCGATTGCCAGGCCGAGTCGTTAAAAGCCGGTTGCATGGAGTTGGGATCGTCGACGTCCTTCACGTACTTCCAGGGTGTCGCTCCCAGATTGATCTTGAGGTGATTGGACGGCGGAAGCGTATCGCTCGCGAATGCATGAGTCGCAGCGAATATCAACACCACCCAAAGCAGCGCAAACCAGCCCCCCGGCTGGCCTGTAAAAGCCCTAACGCGATTACGCATTGTGTGTTCCTTCTTGTTCTTTGAGTACGTGTGGTTTCGCTTCGAGCCCCACACCTTGCAGGGTTGCGCGACTCGATACGTTGCTCGACGTCACTTCCGACTTACCCATCATCTGGAGCGGCAGCGCCGATACCGTCATCTTTCTCAACTACTGGGCTTTTCCAACGAAGAGCAAACGTTTGCCCTTTCGTTTGTAAGCAAGACCGGGAAACGGCTCGGATGATACTTCGGTTGATAAGTAGAAACCCTAACTATTTATTGCGCGCGCGAGAATTGAACCAGGATGTCGTTGATTCATATCGCGTTTATATGGATTCGGATTTAATCCGATATTTTGGTGAACGAATGGAACATATTGCCTTCCGTGACGCTTGCCACCTTCAATTGCTATCTAATTCGGAATGAGTCAAACAGTTTGATTAGCAAATGGAAAATATCGCTATGGCTGGTGGCTTTCCGGTTTCTCTTAATATTAACCGCACGCGATTACATCGTATATGATTTAAAAGCGGCAACCGTGCGACCGGGCACAACGTGTCGCTCACTTCGGGCAATGCAGCCATTCAAACCTCTCCGGAAATCGCAACGAGTATTAAGTATGATAATCATATCAATGATAGCATCCGATCGACCTGTCACTCACGCGTGAGGAGCACGCGACCGTGCGACACGCGCGGATCACAGGCTCCTCTCACGTTACTTTTACAGCGAGCGTCGATCAGGCTTTAGACAACTCGCCATCGGTGAGGCGCCAGATGCCGTGAGGATTGTCATGCTGCAAGGCTTCCGGCAGCAGTTCGTCCGGAAAGCCCTGATAGCACACAGGCCGCAGGAAGCGCTCAACCGCACTCATGCCAACCGAAGTGAAGCGGCTATCCGACGTTGCGGGAAACGGCCCGCCGTGAATCGACGCGTATGACACCTCCTGCGGATGCGCGAACGCGTTAACGACGATGCGTCCTGTGCGACGTTCGAGAATGGGCAGCAGGCGCGCGGCGAGCGCGTGATCGGCCGCATCGATCTGCATCGTGGCCGAAAGTTGACCGCGAAACTGCCGGGCGATGGCAATCAGTTGCTCCACATCCTTCACACGCACCAGTAGTGCAGCAGGGCCGAACACTTCTTCCGACAACGACGGATTCTCGAGCATGCGTGCGCCGTCGATCTCGAAGAGAATCGATTGACCGTCCCAGGCGCCTTGTGGTTTGCCGCCCGCTGCAATTCGCTCCGCACCCGCATTGCTCTGACGCTCCAGGTTCTGGCGATACGCCGCGTTGATGCCCGGCGTCAGCATCGTGCGCGCCTGCATCGTTTCGACGCGAAGGATCATCGCGTTCTTCAGTTCAGCGTAACCGGGGCCGTCGACGGCGAGCAGGATCGCCGGTTTCAGGCAAGCCTGACCGACGGTCACGAGCATGCGTTCAGCAAAGCCATCGCCGATCGCGCCACTACGCGCGGCGAGCGCAGCTGGCAGCACGAAAGTCGGATTGACGCTCGTCATTTCGGTGAAGACCGGGATCGGATCCGGACGTTGCTGCGCGCGCCGGAATAGCGCCATTCCGCCACCTTCAGAACCCGTAAACGTCACGCCCTTGATGAGCGGATGATCGACCAACGCTTCACCGATCTCATTGCCGCCACCGCGCACCAGTGAAAACACGCCTTCGTGCAGGCCCGAATCTCTCACGGCCTGCTGGATCACGCGCCCCATCAGTTCTGACGCCCCCGGATGTCCGTTATGCGCTTTCAGAATGACCGGACAGCCAGCGGCCAGCGCCGACGCGGTGTCGCCGCCCGCGACCGAGTACGAAATCGGAAAATTGCTTGCGCCGAAGATCGCGACCGGACCCAATGCGATCTTCTGCATCCGATGGTCCATCCGTGCGCGCGGTTGACGCTCCGGCTGGGCGGGATCGATCGTTGCCTGGCGAAAGCGCCCCTGACGGACGACGGTCGCGAACTGGCGAAACTGTGTCGCCGATTTGGCAGCTTCTCCTTCGAGTTGAGCGACCGGCAAGCCGGTTTCGAGCGACGTGCGTTGCGCGAGCTCCGATGTGATGGCGTCGAGGCCGTCGGCGATACGCTCGAGGAACGCGGCGCGTTCGGGAAGACTTGTGCGGTTATAACTATCGAATGCGTCATCGGCCAGTTGTGCCGCGCGATCGACCTCCTCGATTCCGCCAAACGCAAAGAGTGGTTCGATCTCGACATTCGTCGCTGGATTCAGCGCCTTCATGCTGCCGGCGGTGGCGGACACTTCCTGTGCACCAATGAGTAGATTGCCACTGAGGTTCATTGTTCTTCTCCTTGCGATTCAGACAGGAAGTGCGGCGATCAACTCTGCCGTCGTCAGGATTTCATGGGCGAAAGTCGGGCCATTCAGATCATGTGCGGCGCGCATCATTTCTTTGGTGAAAGCGGCCGTTGCATCGCGCACGAGCGTGACGTGATAACCCAGTTCCATGGCGAAACGGCTCGTGGATTCAATACATGTATTCGCCAGCAGGCCGACCACGATCACATGCGTGATGCCTTGCTGTTTCAGCTGAAAGTCGAGATCGGTGTTAGCAAAGCCGCTTTGGGCCCAGTGCTCCTGGATGACGATGTCGCCGTCCTGCGGCACAAAGTCAGGATGCCATTCGCCACCCCATGTCCCCTTTGCGAAGGTGTGACGTTGTTGCACGAGACGTTGCGTCGGATTCGGATGATCCCAGTTGTCGTAATCGCCGGGTTGCCAGCGGCGATGCGGGACATAGAAGACCTGAATATCGGCGTTGCGCGCGGCGCCGACCGTGGCGCGGAGGTTGTCGAGCAGCCGGACGTCTGCGGCGATGTCGCGGAGCATCGGAAAGAGCTTGCCGCCATCCGAGAGAAAGTCGTTGTACGGGTCGACCAGCAACAGGCCGGTGCGCTGCACGTCATAGACAGGGTTGGGCATTTCAGTACTCCATTCGGGAAGTGTGTGCGAACAGATTCGCGTCGCGCAGCCGGCGCCGGGCTGCTTTTGTCGGACGATTTGTGACGTCTCACCCATCGCGTACGGTACGCACAGGATATAACTATGAAAATCATATTGTCAAGTGCAGCGGTGTCATGCCGGTCACCGTCATCGCCGCCGTCTCATCAATAATAAATCGCACACGATTTCATCTTATCCGATTTACAACACGAGACTTCTCGGTCATCATGCATCGCATGCGAATACATCGCATACGACTAATAAGCGGCTATCGCTCATTTCTACACCAAGGAATCCATCATGAAGACCCAATACATCGTTGCACTGCTCGTCGCACTTTCGGCTTCCGTGGCAACACCGGCATTCGCTAGCGGCTATGGTCCAGCGCCCTCCTACAATCCCTCGGTCGGGGCACCGGCGTCGCAACGCGGTCAGAGCGCGCAAACCGTCGCCTCAGAACGCAACGACGCTATCGTTTCACAAGAGGCGTATGGCGGCGTGGTCGCCGGCCATTCCCAATCGTCGAGCCATGCCGCCGTGACATTCGGCGACAACCTCTACGCGCATCGCTAGATCGCGGATCTCTCCATCGGTCGGCCGTCGCGCATCGTCGCTACTCATGCGCCTCGGTCACCGCATCGGATGGGTTATGGCTTAATTGGGAAGAAGCTCGAGTTGACGGGCTATCGGAAAGACAGCGCGATCCCGACGACAAGCGCCAGGTGCGGTCTCACGAAAAGCGATCGACAGGTACGCAAAAAGGTCCTGAGAAGGACCTCATCGAGGCGACTGGCCTCGTCCCAAACGGATTTGGGAATGTGCAGAAGGTGGTCGTAGGCCGCGAGCGCGGCCCGACGGTGTCTGGAGAAAGCGATGGTGGTGATGGAACGGCTTTGAGTTCTTGATCCTCTCACCCCAATCGCATACCCCGTTACTGTACCGGTGCCCTGATCAGTCAGGCGGGAACCGGTAAGCTACGCGGGAAATCACGGCGTAACCGAGCAACCCGACGTGCAGGTGTTGTTCGAATACTGCGCGGCTTTCACGCCCCAATTCTTGCCGATAATGGTTCGGCTCGGGATGTTGGCGCCACGGAACCCCTGTGCGTTGCTCTTGCCCGACACCGTGTTGTTGCGCACGATGTTGGTGGAGTAGTCGGCATTCGCCGCAACGCCGCCCGTTACCATCACCGACGAAGTCATGTCAGGTGCGCCATAACCGTACACAGCGCTAACTGTGTTGTACTCGATCACGTTATTGCCGGTTGCTTGGGTGGTATCGTCGTTCTCGATGCCCACAGCGCAGTCGGTCACTGTGTTGTGTCCGATATAACCATGAGTGTGAGCAACGAATACCGGGCCATAGTAGCCGCAGCTTGCAAACGTGTTGTACTCAATGATATCGCCGCTACCGCCATTGGTCGAGCCGTAGGTCTGGAAACTCGACTGGCCGAAGAACTGCTTGAAGCTGTTGCCTGCCAGGAAGAAGTTGCTCACCGGGCCGGTCGTTTCAATTGCGATATCCAAACGCCGCGCATCGTTGTTGTAGTACTGCGGGATCGCAGTGTTCGCGCCCACGAAATTGCACTCAACAATACTATCGTTTTGATAGCTGTTTTTATAGTCACCGATGATGAACATCTGGTTGTTAAACCCGGTGTTACGCTTGAGTACGGTCCCTTGGCACTGAATGTGTCGGTTGCTCACCCGGACATTGATCGTGCCGTTGATAACGCACGTCCCGGCAGGAACCAACACGTCGCCTGCATTGATTGCCTTCTGGAATGCGGCCGTGTCATCCGTTGAGCCATTGCACTTCGCACCGTAATTAAGCGGATTGACCGGATTCACCAGCGCTGGCGGTGTGTATTTGGTGGGGGTAGAAGCCGCATCGGCCTTGATATAGCACGCCTTCAGATAACCGTATGCGGGATCGGGAGACATAGCGCTATTGTCACAGGTCACACCGCGGGTGTAGGTGCCGTGCACCGCGTACATTGCGGAGGGCGAAACTGGAGCCCATGAGCCGTAGAGTACGCTTTGCGTGCCGGAGAAGGAGCAGGTAGCGTGCTCGTCGGCACACTTCGTCCATGTGACGCCGTCGACGACAACGGTTTTCGGGTTGCTGGCCGCGTACGCCGCCGGCAAAAACGCGAGTGAAAACAATAAAAATAAGATGTACTTAAGGTGTCTCATTCCATTCCATTCCAAAGTTAGACATGACGCTATCTCTAGCGATGCGAGAGGTGAACCGGAGAACGCGTTGAACGCGTTCATTGCTGATGACGGTGGCGCTTCGGATGTGTCGATATCCGTCGGCAGATGCCTTTCGACGGACGTGCACAGTCCGCTGCCCCAATAGGCAGCCTGCGCGATCTATCGATCTGCGACAGTCAACGGGTCAATACTCTGCAGTCCTTATTGGCCCCACTAATGCGGTTCGTGCAGCGAATTGCTATTAGCGGTTAAAGCCCTGGATTGCACCATCAGGATGGGGTACAGGATGGGGTGAAACGCTCCCGTACGCATTTGACCTGCGACACACTTCAATCGACCTTTCAGCCAGCGTCGACGACGCGTCTCTCACGTTTCCGCCCAAAAAAGGCCGATGCGTGAGGGCTGTGCACACCGGTAATCTGGAGCGCAATGTCTCGAAGACCTGCGCTAGCCAGCCGGCACGCTGTAGATGTAACAGCCGACTTCCGCTTCCGACCCTTAAATTTAGGATAACTGAGAGATCATTCGACCCTTGTTATCAGCATGGCTACACAGTTCGCCAACCCTGCCGGGAAGGCGCTCAAGATTCCGGCAATCGGTACCGCAACTTCGGAAGCTTACGGCATCATTTGCAGGTGATTCGAGGAGTGCAAGTATAAACCTTTCACAAATGAAACGTTTTTGGAAATCCGGCTGATGCGTAGCAATCGGAACATCTTTCGCCAGTCTGGCTGGCGATCCTCCACGAGACTGTGAAAATAAGAAATGCATCCGTCGTTCTTCTGCGAAAACGAGTACCTCTATTTACGTCAGATGATTAATGTTGACACCGTAACGTCTGGACATTTGCACAGCGTTCCGCTAAGAAGGCGCTGAATTGAGCGAGCGGCAAAATTTCCCGCCCGCTGCGCAGCGCTTTCTCCAGATGAATTGTCCGAGAGGCCAAAAAACTAGAACGTATGACGAATACCGATCACCGCCATCGCCTGTTTGTTGGTGCTGGCATCGATGCCAAAATCGCCCATCGAGGCAACGGCTGAGACCACTTGCCCCGTGGTCGCGCTAATCGTGTTGCCGGACGCTTTCTGATAACCCGCCACTGCATAAATGTCAGTGCGTTTCGACAGGAAATAGTCAGCGCCAAAGCTGAACTGGTTGTAGCTGACAGTGACGCCGTTGCCGCTGCCCTTCGTGTAGTTGTAGCCCACGCCCACGATCGCCGCCTTGGTGATCTGGTAGTTCAGGAAAACCTGGCCAGTGTTGAATTTCGTGCTGTTCTGATTGCCAAACGCCGTCGCGTAGTTGTTATATTGCACGTTGCTATAAGAAGCGCCGACTGTGAAATGACTAAACACATAGTCCGCCGCCGCACGGATAATCTGAATGGAATTCGCCGATACAAATGCGCCGTTGATAGCCACTGAATCGATAGCATAGCTAGTAGCATCCGGGTTCAACCCGCCGAAAGTACCGGACGTCCCGTTGCTATTCGCATGAAAATAACCCGCGCCCAAGCCAAACGGACCATGGTTATACGCCGCAGCAACCGCATACGTTTGACCGTTTCCGACACCCCCCGGCTGGCCACCGAAGGCATACAGCGCCGACCACCGGAGACCTGAATAGTCCGGGCTGGCGTACTTGACTGCATTGTTGGTCCGAAAACTATTATCATAGTTGTCCATATCACCCGGCGTAGCAAAGACCTCTGCGAAAGCGCCGTCGTTGGTCAACGGCTGAATCAGGTCAATCAGAGGATCGTACTGACGCCCCAGCGTCACCGTACCAAGGCGGGTATCCGACAAGCCGACGATTGCCGTTCGGCCGAACATACGTCCGCCTTGACCGAGACGACCGTTGTCCACGTTGAAGCCGCTTTCCAGCTTGAATATCGCCGACAGACCGCCGCCAAGATCTTCGCTCCCCTTCAGGCCCCAGCGGTTCGCTGACAGATTGCCGGGCGACATCTGGAATGTCCCGCCCGAACGAGGCGTGCCTTGCTGGTTACCAAAATAGGCGATCCCAGTGTCGACCGTGCCGTAGAGCGTCACGCTGCTTTGTGCTTGCGCTGTCGACAGCATCGAGGCAAAAGAGGCAATCGCAAGAATCTCTCTTTTCATGAAATTTCTCCTTTGAAGATTTCATGTCGGGATCGACCTGATTCGCGAGACCTCTCATACACCGGTCGCCCTTTCCGTTCAGATCCATTTCAACCTGCACAAATACCGTTAGGGGATCTGAAAAAATACTATCCGCATAAGTAAGATAGGCTGAAATAGATCGTTGTCAAACGGCTGTTCTGGCCCAGGAGGCAGTTCCTCCAGAACCGGCACGAGATCAA
The DNA here is from genome assembly GCF_046027215.1 of Paraburkholderia fungorum. Taxonomy (GTDB): domain Bacteria; phylum Pseudomonadota; class Gammaproteobacteria; order Burkholderiales; family Burkholderiaceae; genus Paraburkholderia; species Paraburkholderia fungorum_D. Next base: position 2,159,434 of record NZ_JAQQEN010000002.1, read on the forward strand.
CGTCTATCCTGGACCCTATTGCAGGGCGGCAGGCATGTTCGCAGCTTCCATTCGGGATTCCATCGGCGGTGGCCGGCATGGCTGATGGATGAAGTCGAAGTGAGCTACGAACTCACGCAGCTCAACGAGTTAATCACGGGCACCGAAGTTTCGTGAAGGTACCGCGGACCTGAGGGGATGGTCCAGTGCAGCCCGCCGGCCTGGCGGGCGTTTGCGTTAAGCGGCTACGCGCCATCTCGTGTCCGCCACCACGAGCTTTTTCGGAATCAGTTTCAGCTCGGTGAAGGTGTCCGCAATCTGTTGCTGATAGTCGAGCGTGGCTGCATCGACGTGTTGCACGCCATAACTCGCGCGATTCAATGCCAGTTCGAGCGTCGGTGCGTCGAGGCCGACGAGCGGCGACAACTGGCTGGCGGCAGCAGGAATATGGTCGCGGCTCCATCGATCGACCTGATCGAGTTCGGCGAGCAGTTCTCGCAGCAGCTGGGGCTGTGCATCAGCAAACTTGCGCGCGGCAAGATAGTACTGCGTGTTGTGCACGAGACCTTCGCCATTGGTAATCACCCGGGCATTCGCCTGCCGCTCGATTGCGGCCAGATACGGATCCCAGATCACCCAGGCGTCGATGCTGTTCTGCACGAACGCCGCGCGCGCATCCGCAGGCGTCAGAAAAACCGGCTGGATATCGGCATACGAAAGCCCTGCATGCTGCAAGGCCTTGACCAGTAGAAAATGCACATTCGATCCGCGGTTCAGCGCGACCTTTTTGCCGCGCAAATCGGCGACCGAGCGAATCGGCGAATCATGCGGCACGACGATCGCCTCGCCCTTGGGCGCCGGCAGTTCGTTACCAATGTAGACAAAGTCGACACCCGCAGCTTGCGCAAAGATCGGTGGTGTTTCGCCGACCGTCCCGACATCCACCGCGCCCGCGTTCAAGCCTTCGAGAAGCTGCGGTCCAGCGGGGAATTCAAGCCATTGCACCGAAGCGCCCTGCGCGGCCAGCCGTTTCTCGAGCGTGCCGCGCGCTTTCAGAATCACGAAGTTGCCGTATTTCTGAAAACCGATTCGCAAGGTTTTGCCATTGGACGGCGTCTGAGCCTGAGCCCGCTGTGCGGTGAAGAGCGCGCCGCCAGCGAGTGTCGCAGCGCTTGCCGCGGCGGCCTTCAGCAGCGTGCGCCGGCGTGGATCAGTCAAATTGAGGCCTGCCAACGTGTCCGAAAAGTCCGATGTGTCGCGAGAAGCCATATGCTGCCAGATAGGTGAGTTGAATGGGCCGAATGCTAGATTGGTTTGAAAATAGCGGGCCGCACCGCGCACGGCAACCAAGGAAAGGTCATAAGGTTATGAGGCCTTCCGCATTCTGACTATCCACCTCTACATCACGCCGGCATTAACCGCCAATGAGAGCACTCCAACCAGGATAAAACTCAATGCCCAGATTGCGTCCAGATTGAACCAGCTCCGTGACACAAACTTCAACCCCAGGTAGCGGTAGGCCAACCAGGCCAGGAGTCCACCGACAACCATCATGGCGGTGGCATGGACAGCGGAGACAAGCAATGCCATGCCCAGATTGGCATCGATCAGGGCCTGCGCGGCCTGATGTCCTCGATCCATATCGTAAGACCGGCAAAGTCCAAGGTAGATGGGCACGAGCATGAATCCGGCGCCGTGAGCAATAGCAACGGCGAAAGACCAGAGCGCGATCCGCGACGGCGGGATCCGCGCAAGCACCCGCGGATGGTGTTTGCCGATCAGAAGGAATGCACCGAAACCGATGACGAGCGCGCTCGCGCCCACCTGGATCTCGCGCTGCCAGGTAAGCAGAACCCCAAGCAGGGCGAAAGGCAGCATCACCGCCAGCATCGCCACGAGGTGCCCCGCCGCGAGACAGAAGAGCGCGCAGAAGAGCGCCCGCGCACGGCTGTGCATCAACCCGTTCGACACGGCGAGGGGCCATCCCATCGCGGGATTGGCCCCATGATAGAAGCCACTTGCCAGAACGGCTAACCATAGGCCGGTCTGCGACCAGCCGCCCCCGATCAAACGCCCACCGATGGGTAACAGAACGAATCGGTCGAGCAATCGCCGCCTTCGAGCCGGATCTGGTGCGCGCGATATCCGTCGGGAAAGCTCACCCAATAATCGTCAGCCAGCACAAGGCCACCACCGGGCTCCGCCCGAGCCATGACCTGTGCCGCAGGCACGCCGTTCGGGTAGAACTGGTTGTCCCAGGTCGAATAGAGCGAGTTGGTCCAATAGACACGCTTGCCGTCGCGACTGATCTCGACCATCTGCGGACCACCCGCGAAGCTTTGACCATTCGGATGGGGCGTGCGCCGTGCGATTCCGCCAATGTGGACCGATCCTGTGAGCTTGGGCTTGCGGGGTTCCGTCACGTCATACTGGCGCATTTCGCCGGTTCCCCAACAGGCGACGTAAAGGAATTTGTCGTCGATGGAGAGATCGATATCAGTGACAAGTGGCGGCACTGCACCGAAACCCTGAAGCAACGGTGGCAGCAGTTCCGTGGCTGCGGGCTCGGGTGGGATGGTCGCTGTCTTCTCGATATGGAACTGTCCATCCTCCCGCCACCAGGTCCAGATCGACCCTTCCAGGTTGGTCGTGTCGACCACGACACCGATGAAGCCGTACTCCCGCCGCGGATCGTGCGCGGGCCGCACTTCGAGCGCCATCTGGTGGTTCGCGCCGAGGTCGATCGTCTGTACATTGCGCCTTGCCCGCAGATCCCAGAAGTGTATGCGGTGCCCGTACTTGTTCGACAGAAGATCCTCAGGGACGATGCCGTTTTCGAATTGCGGCGGCAACGCCCACTCGCTCGACACCATATAGTCGCGTGGCAGGTTCCACCAGAAATCGTAGTGTTTTTCCTGCATACCGCGGTCGATTTCCCAGCGGCCGAGCACCTCGAATGTTTCGCAGTCCATGATGAAAATGCCCGGCGGCCCGTCGGTACCATCCTCGCCTGCGCCACCGAGCGTGCTGACGTAGATGCCTTCCGGTCCGCAATGCACCGTATGCGGACGCGAGTAGCCTGTCTTGCGAAATATCTCCTCAGGTTCGATGATCTTGTGAATCCTGGCCTGGGTGGGATGAGGCTTGGTATCCACAATGTAGATGCGCGAAGAACGCATCCCCGGAATGATCAGATAGCGTCGTTCGAGGAAGGCGTGGCCGGTCAACGGCGAGAGTGCCGATGAGCAGGCATTCCATCCGAAATGATGGAATTCGTCTCCTTTGTTCGGCACCGGTACGGTGTGAACCACCTGGCTGTAGGTCGGCGAGCCGGGCTTCACGTCGACGACCGCGAGCGCATCGGGCTGCGAGAAGTCCGGACTCAGCAGCACCGTGTACGCGTAGTCTTCCGCTGGCGCATCCATCGCGAGTTTCGGCGATGCGTGGAACGTAGGATCTGGGCGCATACCCATACGAGACTCTCCTTATCGACCTGATGCGGGACCCACGGTGTTCGCGTGTTCACTGCCCCTAACCTTGACGGGCCGCGCGACGGGTGGCGAAACGTCTGTTGACACAGAAATGCACGGCCCGACAAGGCGGGCCGCGGTACTGCTTTCAATTTGTAGTCTACGTTAGCGGCGAGAGCAACCCGAGAGTTTTCGCCACCTTTGCCGCGCTTCATTTTTTGTCGTATTTAAGCGTCTTCCTACAATATCGGCACACGGCCTTGCAACGGTGGTGGCCCGCAATCAGAACGATCGCGCGACCTTCCTCTCGCCCGAACAGAACGCGGCGATTGCGTTGGGCCCTACACTTTTTTAAAGCATCACGGTCTTGTCGCCCACCGATCTGCTGCCCACCGCATCCAGCTTGCTCTGCAGTTCCGCCTTGCGCTTCGCCATCTTTTCCCCAAGCTCGCGGAGATTGCATTTCGACTTGCGCAGTTCCGGGAAGAGCTCTTCCTCTTCTTCCTCGACATGATGACCCACCATCTCGCTCATCACCTTGAAGGTCGCGTCGAAGCCCTTGTCGCCCGCCTTCATCGTTTCGAACTTCGCGATCAGCGTCTTGACGAGGAAATGCTCGACGTACGCCTCTTCGACGTCGATTTTGTCGCTGTCAGGCAATGCCGCCTGGGCGGCCGGATACAGCAGTTCCTCTTCCAGCATCGTGTGAATGGATAGCTCTTCGCAAGCGCGCTGCGCGAGTGTCGACTTTGCTTCGAGGTCGTCGTCCGCGGCCTTCTCGAACGCTTTGAACAGCTTTTCGACTGCGCGATGCTCCGCTTCGAGAAAGGCCAGTGCGTCGTGCGACCCGGATCCGGTCTCTGTTTTGTCCTGTTTCGTCGCTTCCATGTTGATCTCCTGGGTCATACGGTTGGCCGCTGCGGTCGGAAAGCTGCGGCAGAACGCTAACTGCCGCAAACGCCATACCTGCCGGCGGACGGCGAGTACGCCGAAGCGGCAAACGGGAACCTGGAAAATAACGACAAGACGGTATGGAGATCTAACGGCAGTGGCATCCCCACCAAACGCTCACAGACGGCTGACACGCGCAAGCGGCACAGAAAATGCGTCCTACGCTGGCGATTTACCCCCGCGCGGCGTCGCGGTGCTGCCGAACGATGCCGGTATCGACAAGGTTATGGAGGCTGTCAATGAACAACGCAAGAGATCCGGCGGACTACACGCTGGCCACGAATGATCCTGGGCTGTTAATCCGTCAACACGAGACCGTAGTCTCATGGGGAGCCGTGTTCGCCGGCGGCGTCGCTGCGGCCGCATTCGCACTCATCCTGCTGACCCTGGGCACCGGCCTCGGCTTGACGTCCATCTCCCCGTGGTCATCGGGGCCTTCGAATGCAAAAGCGTTCGGCTTTGCCGCCGTGGTGTGGGTATGTGTCACCTCGATTCTCACGTCAGGATTAGGCGGCTATCTGGCGGGACGCCTACGCAGCCGCTGGCTGGCAGTCGATACCGATGAAATCCACTTCCGCGACACGGCGCATGGTTTCCTCAGTTGGGCCGTGGCGACGCTCTTCACGGCTGCCATCCTGACATCGGCTGTCTCGGGCATCGTGCGGGCCGGCGCGCAGACCGCTGCGGCAACTGCCGCGGCAGGCGGCACCGTGACGATGGAGACGATGCAACGTGGCAATGCCCAAGCCGCGACGAACACGTGGCCGCTTGGTTATTTCGTCGATTCGTTGTTCCGGATGCCCGCCGGTTCGCCACTCGCCGCACCCACACCCGCAACAGGCAGTAACGAGACGCCGCGTACGGAAACAGCGCGGATCCTGCTCAATAGCGCGGCAACGGGCGATCAATTGTCGCCCGAAGATACTGCCTATTTAAGCCAGCTTGTCGCGCAACGTACTGGCCTCACGCCAGAAGCTGCACAAGCGCGTGTGACGACCACCTACACGCGTCTGTTGCAGAAAATGACTGCCCTCGATGCTGCGGCTAAACATGCCGCTGATGCGGCGCGCAAAGTCGCGATCGGCGCCTCGTTGTGGTTATTCATCTCGCTTCTGATGGGCGCTTTCTCTGCGAGTCTGATGGCAACTCACGGCGGCCGCGTACGCCAACTCTGATTGAAACTTCAATTCATTTACCGACGGAGGTGTTTATGCGCTCGATTCTTCTTTATATGCTCGGGGTACCGATTCCCATCATTATTCTGATCGCGCTGTTCTGGCATTAAGCGCCACCGTGCCGCCGCTCGCCGGGGCGTAACCCGGTGTTCGGCGGCGGTGGTGAACATCGAATCGGATGGAGCGCGGCACGTCATGCGGGGTGCCGCGCCAAGCCAATCCTAATGCAGATCGCCCCGAACATCGTCCGAAGAAACTACCTTGCCCGAACTGTCCACGATCGCTACCTGCTCGACGGCGGCGACCGCTGGTTGCGCCGTGACAAGCAGGCTTGATTCGCCAGATTGCTCCTGAGCATCCTGCACGGCTACTCCGCCGCCCGCCATATCCACCATTACGGCGAACGTCTCCAAAGAACCGCCGAAGTTCGCCTGCATCGCCGTGAATAACTCCATTCGCATCTGTACAGCAATGTCTTCCACATGCCGCCAGTATGCGAATGTCTTCGTAACGGCAGCCGGAAGCTGCTGCGATTGAAGATCGATTACCTCGCTGATGGATCGGGCAGAGAGTGCCGCGTCGGTCAACGCCTCCTGCTCGGACAATGAGGTTTTTACGGTCTGCACATTCAATTCGACAACTTTCTCAATTCCGGCAAAGAGTTCGGTAGTGCAGTCAAATGCTGCTTCGACTGCAGCGTCTCGTTGACGCGGGGAGAACTGGTTCGTGATGTCGGGGTACATAAAGGATCCGTAGTGGTGAGGCGCGCGCAGCGCCGTGATAGTGCATCTTGCATCCGGGGACAACCTGTTCGCGCCCTTCGCACTGAGCTGACGACCGAACAGGTTGCACCGTCGCCGGCACTGTGCCGCCGGCGACCTTGAATGCTGCTAGCAGCTTTTACTTCGATACTTCGACGTCCTGACCGGCGCCCAGGTCGGCACCGGTGACCGGGTCGGTTTCAGTTGCGGAAGCCGTTCGCGATGCCATCGCACTCAACACCTCGACTTCCTTCTCGGAGACCTGAACGCTAGCGAGGCCGTCGCCGCCATCGACCGCCGGCTGTGGCTTCTCTACGAACTCCCAACCCGGTCCTTCATTCCACGGACCGCGCGGTGCGTCGTCGCCATCGGACATGTTGTAGTAGACATTGGTGAACTCCGGAACGCCCGGCAATTTGCCTTGCGGGAAGTTTGGCTGTATCGAGTGCAAGGCTTTCTCAAACGACTTCTGGTGAGCAATCTCGCGGGTCATCAGAAAGCCGAGGGCTTCCTTGATGCCTGGGTCATCGGTCACATTGATCAATCGTTCGTAGACGATCTTCGCGCGCGCTTCCGCGGCGATATTCGAGCGTAGATCCGCGGTCGGCTCGCCGATCGTGTCGATGTAAGCGGCCGTCCACGGCACACCCGCCGAGTTGGTCAACGCCGGGCCGCCACCGTACAGCAGTGCCGTGGTGTGCGAGTCATTGCCGCCTTCGGTGAGCGAACGGTACAACTCCGCTTCCTGCTCGACACCTTCTGCGAGCTGACCCTTCGCGCCCTTGTTGAGCATCGCGACAATCGAACCGATGATTTCCAGGTGACTGAGTTCTTCCGTCGCAATGTCGAACAGCATGTCGCGCCGGCCTGGGTCGTCCTCGCTTACCGCCTGCGTGAAATACCGGCACGCTGCAGCCAGTTCGCCTTGCGGCCCACCGAACTGCTCGAGCAGCAGATTGGCAAGACCGGGGTTTGGCGCTGCTACACGGACGGTGTACTGAAGTCGCTTGTTGTGCACAAACATCGCATTTCTCCGAAACAGGATTGTGGGTTCCGCCGGAGGTCTTCATGCCGCGAGCGGCAGGAACCTCGGACAGAGGACGCATGGTGGGAAAGCCAGCTGTGCGGGCGATGACGAACGCATGTGCGGAATGCCCCGACCCTGGTCTCAGAGCGATGGCTCTGGCGTGATGTGCGCGCAGGAACGCAAGGAGATGCACCTGCGCCTCCGACTCCGCACGCGTCGTGCCTGGGAGGTGAAATGTTGTGTCCGCAGGAGTTCGATCAACTGAGCCGGCACCTGCCAGATTCAATGTCCACTCCCGCACATAGGCTGCCGGGGCACGCATCGGCGCCCCTAGTGATTTCCGTTCAATGGAATTTTATACTCGCGCTAACCCTGATATCGGCCGCAGAATTTGCGAAGTAAGCTCTGTTTGTTCCATTTGTCGGAACTTAAATCCAGTCACCAGCAAGGAGACCCATGGAACAGCCCGTCTCGCGCCTGTGCGCACCTTCGGCATCGATTCACTTTTTGAACGCCACCCGCACCGCTGTCGCAGCGGCCTGCCTCCTGAGCTTTTTTGCCCCGATTGCCGGCGCGGCCCCTGTGGGAGCCGGGTGGACTGCGGACGTCATCGCCAATCCCACGTTCAACGACGACTTCAACGGCACGCAACCGGACGGCACGGGAGTCGACACCACGAAGTGGAACTACCGCACCGATCAGTGGAAGCAAGGCTTGAACAGTGTGCAGACGCCCGCGAACGTCAGCGTGGCCAATGGCAACATGGTGGTGAGTCTTCTGAAGCAGGACACGCCCAACGTGCAGACGAGCAGTGGGATGATCACTCAGCATTACACCGGTGGTGGCCTTATCAGCAAGCAGAGGTTCCGTTATGGCTACTACGAGATTTCCGCGAAAATCAATTCCACCCCGGGCTGGCACAGCTCCTTCTGGCTGCAGGAGGGCGATGGGTCGACGACGTACACGACAGACCGGCGAACCGAGATCGACGTCTTCGAGATCAACTCCGCCAGCTTGACCTACATCCAGCACAACCTTTTCAAGTGGTATCCCCCGTTCTCGGGGAGCGGCGGTGCCGCGGAAGTGACGACTAACCCCTACGTATATTCAGGCTTCGCTACCGGCGGAGCCTACGTTGGATCCGATTTTTCAAAGGCCTACCATACGTACGGCGTCGACTGGGAAGAAAACTCGATTACCTTCTACATCGACGGTGTGGCTGTGACGAAATCTCCCACCCCGATCCCGTATTCGCCCAGCGCCGACACGCACGATCCGGTGTCGATCTGGCTGACCGACGTTGCAACCGGCAGCTTGCCTACGGCGTCGGCCGACCAGATCTATTTCGACTATGTTCGCTATTGGCAGAAGGACTACTACGTCGACTACAACGACGCCGGCTCGGGTTACGCGGAACCCGTTGGAACCTGGTACACCTCCAGCCTCGCGGGCTGGACGAAGGACTACAAGACGCGCTACGCAACCTGTAACGTGGGCGGCAACGTCGCCACCTGGACCCCGGCGATCCGGAACGCCGGTAACTACGATGTCTACTACTACAACGTCGTGAATGCCAACAGCGATCCCAACATGGCGCTCAATGTCGCGGGACAGACCACCATGGTCAACGGCACTACCGGTACCACGGGCTGGGTCAAGCTGACCGCTGCGCCGATCGCCGTACCGGCCGGCACCGGCACGACCGTGAGCGTGACGTCGAGCGGATCAGGCTGTGCTCGCGCCGAAACCGTCAAGTTCGTTAGGGTGAGCTAACGATCTCCGGGAGGCCGCTGAAGCGGCCTCCCGAAAGACCGGTTGGCTCAGCCCAGCACGCCCTTAAAGCAAGCCGCTACGCTGACGCACCGCGCGCCTCGCCCCTTGGGAAAGCGCGTAATACGCAACCCCGCCCACCAGCATCCCGGCGACGGCATCGGAGAACCACGGCGCCGTCGCGTGCACGAGCACCGCGGCGCACGCGCCCACTGCCCACGCGGCGAATGCGCTGCCGCGGAAGTTCGGCAGATCGTCTTCGTACGAGTAATGCCGCACGAAGATCTGATCGACGATGATCACCGCGCCGATCGGTGGCACGAGCACACCGAGCAGGTTCAGCCAGTTCAGGAACAGACTCCACACGCCTGCCACGGCCAGCAATCCGCCGAGCAAACCGAGAAGGACCGTCATCGTGCGCATCTTCCTGTTCGCAATGCGTCCCCAGCCCACTGCGCCGTTGTACAGGCAATGCGTGCATACCGACCCGAGGTTCACGAAAACGAAAATCAGCGCAATCGCCGATAGCACGCCGCCATGGCTGGTCAGCACCGACATGAAGTTGCCGCCCTCGGTCGCCGGCGCTGCGGCGGCCCCCGCGCATACGATCACAATGCCGACCACCTGCGCGACCATGTTGGCAAACGGAAACGCAGTGAGAGTCGCGTAGACCGCACTCTTGCCGTCCTTCGACCAGCGGGTGAAATCCGCGGTCATCGTGCCGGAATCGGCAAACGTCGCCACCACCAGCGTGACCGCGCCGCCGAAGGACATCATGCTGTTCACGCCGAGCCCGTCATAAACCAGCACACCCGCGAGCGAATGCGCCGAGCCGATCAGATACACCGCCGCACATCCCAGGATCAGATAAAGCGGCGCGGCGATCATGCCGACGATCGAGAGCGCGCGGATACCGATGAACGTCACAGCGGTATAGAGCATCGTGGCCGCCACGATAGTCACCGTTTCGTTCCACCCGAACGACGCATGCACCGTCGTCCCGGTGAGGCCGGTCTGAAACGCGAACCATCCGACCACGACACTCGCGAGAAAACCGGAGGTGATCGCATAGCCCTTTTTGCCGAAGGTACGCTCGGCCTGTAGTGCAAAACTGCGACCGGTGTTACCGGCGATAAAGCTCAACGTGCCCACGTACGCAAGCAGAATCGCGTTGCCGATCAGGATCGCAAGCAGTGCTCGCGCAAAGCCGAGGTTGTACGCGATGATGCCGGCGAATACCGCGTTCGTGATGATCATGGGAAAGCCGAACCACACCGCCGCCACCGAAGACAACCGGTGACGATGCGAGAGTGGAACCGGCTGGTGCTCGAACTCTTCGTCGAGCCCGTGCTGTTCGGTCGAGCTGGTCATGATGTCCTCCTGGGTTTCCTGGCTGGATAGGCCGTTCACTGAACGAGGCCGAGTGCCTTGAGCAACGGCGGCACCGTATTGCGCCACGGACGTGCCCGCTCGAACGCTGCCGACGCGCGCAGCACCAGCGGATCGTCGAGATGACGGCCGACGATCTGCAACCCGATGGGCAGGCCGTCGCTGGTGAAACCTGCCGGCACCGAGGCCGCAGGCTGGCCAGTCAGGTTGATCGGATAAGTGAACGACAGCCACTGCGTGGGTGCGACCATGCGGCCGTCGGTTTTCTCCGGTCCCTGGCAATGAACGGGAAAAGGCGGAACCGTCAGCGTCGGCGTCAGCAACAGGTCGTAGTTCTCCATGAAGCGCCACATCTTGTTGACCACGCTCTTGCGGGTCACCATCGCGTTGGTGAAGTCTTCCGCAGTCCACGGGTGATTCAGAAACGCGACCAGATGCGGCGACATCTCCTTGCCCCATTTCGCCGCCATTTCACGCATCCCTTTCAGGTCGGTATCCATGGCGACGATCGCCCAGAACGCGTCGAAGGGATCGCTCCACCCAGGATGCGCAATCTCGACGCTACAGCCCAGATCGCGCTCGAAGACCCGCACCGCGTCGTCTACCACGCGGCGCACTTGCGGGTCGACAGCCGCGTAGCCCCAGTCCGGGCTGTAGGCGACACGCAGCCCTTTCAGTTCGCCGTCGAGCGCTTTCTGCCAGTCGATCCCGGAGGACGGCAGCGAATGGCGGTCGCGCGAATCAGGCCCTGCGATCACCGACAACATCAGCGCGCTATCCGCCACCGTGCGGCTCATCGGACCAATATGCTCGAGGCTCTCCCAGCTCGAGACGCCCGGATAGCGTTCATCACGGCAGCCGGGATAGAGCGGCACGCGCCCCATCGACGGTTTGATGCCGTAAATGCCCGAATGCGCCGCCGGAATGCGGATCGATCCGCCGCCGTCGCTGCCGATCGCAAACGGCACCTCGCCGCTCGCCACCGCCGCGCCGGAACCCGCGCTGGAGCCGCCCGGCGTCATGTCCAGATTCCATGGATTGCGGGTGGTTTCGAATACCGGGTTGTGGCCCACACCGCTATAGCCGAATTCCGGCACGTTGGTCTTGCCGACGATAATCGCGTCGGCCTTTTTTAGACGCTCGACGACCACGTCGTCCTCGTCGGGCACAAAGTCCTTGTACGCAGGCGAGCCGGATGCGGTCCTGATGCCCGCCGTGCTGACGAGGTCCTTGATGCCGACCGGCACGCCCGCCAGTGCGCCCACCTCGTCGCCGCGCAGAATGCGTGCTTCCACCTCGCGCGCCTGCTCGCGTGCCGCCTGCGATGTAATGGTGCAGAACGCGTGAATCGACGGCTCGAGCGCTTCCATGCGCGCGAGATGTGCCTCGACCACTTCGACGGGCGAAAGCTCCTTGCTGCGAATGGCCCTCGCGAGGGCGACTGCGTCCATGCCGCAGATCTGTTGCTTGACGTCCATGCTCATCTCCTGATCGGGTTTTTTGGTGGTGCGCTAACTATCCGTCGATCTTGTGAACGAGTCTCCACCAGCCGTTGAACAGGCTGTGTCGGTTTGTTAAAATTTGTGAACAGCGCGCGAAAGTGCGTCGCCGATAAACGGGTACAGGAAGGATTCGCGAGGGACCCATGCAGCAGAACCGGACTGCCCAGCGCATTGCCGTGGTCGACGACGACCCGTCCATACGCGAAACACTTGAAGGCTTTCTGGAAGCAGAAGGCTACGAGATCGGCTGCGCGGGCGATGCCGACGAACTTGACCAGATGCTGCGCATCCGTCCGGTGGACCTCGTGCTGCTCGATATCCGGCTGCCGGGGCGCGACGGCCTGTCGTTGACGCGCGATCTGCGCGAAAAGTCCGAGATGGGCATCATTCTGATCACGGGCCGAAACGACAAGGTCGATCGCATTCTCGGCCTCGAATACGGCGCGGACGACTACATCGCCAAACCGATCGACGAACGCGAACTGCTGCCGCGCGTGCGCAATCTGCTGCGGCGCGTGGAGCACAGCCGTAGCGTCAGCGTGCCTGCCACGCTGTCGTTCGGTCAGTTTCAGCTCGACACGCGCGGGCGCAACCTGACCGACCCGGCAGGCAACAGCGTGCCCCTCACCACCGCGGAGTTTGATCTGCTCGCGGTATTCGTCCGGAACGCGGGCCAGGTGATGTCCCGGGAGCGGCTGATCCTGGCCATCAAGCGGCGGCACTTCGAGTCAATGGACAGAACGATCGATACGCTCGTGCGCCGCTTGCGTCGCAAGATCGAGGCGGATCCTGACAATCCGCTCCTGATCAAAACCGTTCATGGCACCGGCTATCTGTTCTCGGGCCCGACCGGCGCGGACGACAACAGGCCCCGCACGCAGAGATCCACCTCCCGGTAGAGAACGACGACCTTCAGCGCCGCGTCCGACACCTCCAGCGCGCTGCCGGTGCGGGCAATCTGCTCCAGATCCGCGGCGGCGTCCGCCAGTTGCTGAAACCCGACATTCGACGCCGCGCCCGCGAGACGATGGCCGTTCTCCGCGACCTTCTCGAAGCTCGCGTGGGCGCAATCATTGACGATTCCCTCAAGGGCTTCGCCGGCGGTTTGCGCGAACGCCGCGACAATGCGCAAGGTTCGATTCTGTCCCAGCGACTGGCGTAACCGCTCGATGCGCTCCGGTTCTTCGATCGCCACGGTTGGCGCCGGCAGCGCCGCCTGCCTCAACGCCGTGCGCAGCGTGTCCACCTCGACCGGCTTTTCGATGATGCCGTCGATGCCGCGCAGCAGATAAAGCGGCTTGTCCGTCGGCAGAGGATTCGCGGTGAGCCCGAGTATCGGGCCCGTATGCCGGTGCGGCTCGCGGCTCGAACGGATCGCGGCTGTGGTGGCGAGCCCGTCCATCACGGGCATGCGAATATCCATCAACACCAGATCGAAACGCTGCGTCTTGAGGATGTCCAACGCTTCCTGCCCTGAGCCGGCGGCCATGACATCGCAGCCTTCGGCGCGCAGCAATTCGCTCACCACGTCGCGATTGAGCGCCACATCGTCGACCACCAATACGCGCGAGGTCAGCGCGACCTTCGGCACGCCGTCCTCAGGCTGCGCCAATGCGAACGGCAAACGCACCGCGAAGGTCGAGCCGCGCCCGATCTCGCTCTGCACCGAAATCGAGCCGCCCATCGCTTCAGCGAGACCTTTGCTGATCGCAAGACCCAGACCCGTTCCTTCGAAGCGCTTTTCATGGCCGGTTTCCGCCTGCGAAAACGGGCGGAACAGCTGCGGAATGACGTCGGGGGCAATGCCGATTCCCGTGTCGGTCACTTCGACGACAATCTCGATCCCATCGTCACGGCGCGCGACGACATCCGTCCTGACCTCGATATGCCCTGACTCGGTGAACTTGATACCGTTGCTGACCAGGTTGATGATGATCTGCTGCAAGCGCGCCGGGTCGCCGAATACCGCGGGCGGCAGCGGCGCAAGCGCGCTCACGCGGACCAGCAAGCCCTTCTCCACGGCGGCGGCACTCGCCAGGGTGGCGGCGCCCGTGATCACTTCGCGCAGATCGAAGCGACGACGGTCGAGCCGGACGTGCCGGACTTCGAGTAAGGCAAAGTCGACGATGTCGTTGATGATCGCCGCCAGCGTCTTGCCGGCCTGAATCATCCGGCGCACGATCTGCGCCGCGCCTTCGGGAAGCTCATATTGAACGAGCAGTTGCGCGAGTCCGAGCACGCCGTTCACAGGCGTTCTCAGCTCATGGCTCATCATCGCAAGCGATTCGGACTTCATCCGCTCGAGCGCCTCGGCTGCATTCTTCGCTTTGACGAGCGCGGTCTCGGCGTCGTGCCGCACGGTGATGTCCGCCACACTCGCAATGATCATCCGCTTCGAGCGCACCAGCAGCGACTGCCGGGAGACCAGCAGATGTCGCACGGCACGGCCGCCGCTATCGGTTTCGAACTCGCTCGTCTCGATGGCGCCGCCCGTGTCCTGCTGGGACGTCAGCCAGCTGAACAGATGCGTCTCGCGCCGCAGCGCTTCCTGCAAATTGCCGAGTGAGCGCAACGGATCGTCCACAAAGAGCTCGAGCGCCTGGCGGTTGGCGAATTCGATCTGCCCTTGCGCATCGATCAGCAGAAGCGGAATCGGCGAGGCATCCAGCAAGCGGTGCACCGAGTAGTCGCTCAACCGGCTCTCGCGCACGAGCAACAGCAGGCATCCGAGGAAGAACACGCCGGCAATGTCCATCGTAATGCGGCCGAACAGGCCTGCCGCCAACGCGGAAAGCGGCGCGGACGACAGAATGGCGACCGTGCTGCCACGAAGCGACGCGAACAGCGCGCCGTGGCGGATGACAAACTTGCCCTTGGTATCTTCGTTCTGCGCGTCTGACAGACCACGGCAGACGGAACTTTCTGCGCAGCCCGATGAGACCGGAATGACGATCGTCTTCTGCCCCGGCCATGCAGCGATGCCTGCAAGCAGCTTGCTCGAATGGCTTGCATCGTCATCGATGAGCGTGACAGCCTCTGAAGTTTCGGCATGGGCCTCGGCAGAGGCAAACTGGATCGCGAGACGGGCCTGATGCAGAAGAAGATTGTCGAGCACGTCTTTGCGTGCCTGAAAAAGCAGAAACGCGAGCGACGAAATCAACACGATCACCACAATGGCGGTTCTCGCCTCGGCTGGCGGACGCGGGGTTAGCGCTCTGGTTCTGGTGCCGAACATGGACATCAATCAAGTGCTTCCGCGCCGGCGGTCGACGCGCCGAGATCCGTGCCGAGACGATGCGACGCCAGCCCGGACAGAACGAGGTACAGGCAACCGGCTGCAGGCGCGCTAATCAAAGGGGTGATCACGTCGGGGAACATGCGGTGACACACGAGCGCCACCGTCAGGCCCGCCCCCGCTGCAAACAGCGCGGCGAGATTGACGGGCGCCGCCCGCGTGCGCGAGAAGCCGACCCGCACACGCAGGACGTAATAGTCCGCGACGATCACACCGCCAATCGGCGACACAACGGCGGTGAGCAGCAAGGTCCAACTGGACACGTCGCTGACGGTGTGGGTAATGGCCAGTAGCAGGCCTAACAATGTGGCGGCCGCCGTGATCGCCATCCACGGGAGTGCCGGAAAAGCGCTTTTAAATGTCGCGCCGGCGTTGGTCAGGCACGCATCGCAGGTGGTCCAGTTGGAGACGATGACGAGCACCAGCAGCAGCCACGATAGCGCGTTGCCCGAAGTAAACAGGTCGTTCACGCTGATCCCGGCCGCGGCGACCAGTACACCGAGGATCAGGAACGGGAGATTCGACAGGAGGAAGCCGAATGCGGTTGCCTGCACCGCTTCGTTTCCGGTGCGGCAGTAACGCACGATGTCACCGGTCATCGTGCCGCTCACGACGAAGGTGCCGAACGCGATGCACACGCCCGTGCCGAACGGCAATGTTCCGCCGATCGGACCATCCAGCAGCACAGCCCATTTGGGTGCGAGATGATGTGCAATGACGATAGCGGCAAATAGCACCATCGCGGGGATCGCGATCGCTGTCATGTTGAAGCCGCGGCTGATGCGGACAATAGCCGGTATGGCGAACAGAACGCCGATCACGCAGATCGCGAGTGTCGAATCGCCCGGCAGACGCAGTATGGCGGCTAGAATCGAGGCCGTCAGCGCAACATGGAAAGCGAACCAGCCCGTGACGAGCGAGCCGAGCAATGCGCCGGGGATGACGGCGCCCCAGCGGCCGAACACGGCTTCCAGCACGAGTTGCGAACTCAGGCCCCAGCGGCCGGCTGCGAAACCGATCGCCGCCGAATAGATGAAAAGAATCCAGTTGCCGAGAATGGCGGCAAACAGCGCGTCGGGCGTGCCTAACGACGCCTGCAGGTAACTGCCGACGACAATGGAGGCGAAAGCGGATGAGAACCCGGACCACGCGAACGCGGGGAAAATGAGCCCGCGCCGCCGTGGTAGCGGGATCGGCTGGGTGCTGGTGCCGTCGTTGGCTTCGCGCAGGAGGTTCATGATTGCTGCTGACGCTTCGATAACGAGGGCTGATTTATACCACTATAGTCCGGTGCCAATGTGGAGCAGCGACGTGTCAGACTGAGTCCTGGCTGAGTCCTCGCTGAAACAGGTGCGCGCCCCCGACGGCGCCCTGGCTGCTATAGACAGACTAACGGCGTCTTGCGTGGCACAGCGGTTGCGTCTTTACTTAGCTTCGGGAGCGAACAATCCCATCCTCACTGTCGCCAGCGATCCCTTTCGTCGTCGCAACAGGTCATAATTCCGTCGCAGCCACGGAGTTCAAGCACATGCAAGTTGCCGATGAAGCCGACCACAGTCGCGCGGGACGCGTGCGCCGGCGTCGCCAGTCACGCGAAATCTCCAGATATGCTGGCAGGCCGATCCGCTTGCTATGGCGCTATATCGGCCGTCGCAAGATAGCCCATACCGTCGTGCTCGTGAGTGTCCTGATCGCCGTTGGATGCGCCCTCGCCTCGCAGTACGGCATCAAGAATCTTATCGATGCATTGCCCGCCGGACGCGCACACCCAGGCACCGTGATTCGCGCCTTCACCATATTGGTCATACTGATTCTGGCCGACAATCTGTTCTGGCGAATCGGAGGCTGGGTCGCCGCGCGTGCGTTCGTCGGCGTGACGGGCGATATCCGCAACGAGATGTTCACCTATCTGTCCGCACACGCCCCGGTCTTCTTCGCGGACAAGCAGCCTGGCGTCCTGTCCAGCCGCGTGTCGGCCATGGCGAACGCTGTCTACACCGTGGAGAACACGGTCGCATGGACCGCACTGCCACCGTGCCTGACCGTCGCGGGCGCCATCGCGATGGTCGCGGTTGTCAGCGTGCCCATGAGCCTTGCGCTCGTCGCCGTCTCAGGCGGACTCGCGTTATGGCTGTTCCGGCTCGCAAGCACAGGAACGGCGCGACATCAGGCATTCGCCGCACGGGCCGCATCGGTGGATGGCGAACTGGTGGACGTGCTCGGCAACATCGGTCTTGTCCGCACCTTTTCAGCGGTGCCGATGGAATGTCAACGGCTCGATGCACAACTGCACACTGAAGGTGCAGCCCGCACGCAAAGCCTGCTGTTCCTCGAGAAACTGCGCTTGCTGCACTCCATTGTCACCGCGATCTTCTCCGCTGGACTTCTTGGCTGGACACTGTGGCTGTGGAATCAGGGCCGTGCGACGACCGGCGATGTGGTGCTCGTCAGCTCGCTTGGCTTTGCAATCCTGCACGGCACCCGGGATCTGGCGGTTGCGCTAGTCGACCTCACGCAGCATATTGCGCGTCTGGGCGAGGCAACGCAGACGCTGCTCATACCCCACGAGATGGTGGAACGCGGCAACACCCAGCCGCTGCAGATCGAACGGGCGACGGTGGATTTCGACAATGTGTCGTTTGCTTATTCCGGCCGCCGGCCAGTGCTCAGCGAATTCAACCTGCACATTCGCGCGGGAGAGCGGGTGGGCCTGATCGGCCCTTCCGGCGCCGGCAAATCGACCCTCTTCGCCCTGATCCAGCGCTTTTACGAGCCACAGGCGGGCTGCGTGCGGATTTCGGGGCAGGATATCTCGCGCGTGACTCTGCATAGTCTGCAGTCAGTGATTTCGATCGTGCCGCAGGACGCCTCCCTGTTTCACCGGTCCCTGCTGGATAACATTCGCTACGGTGTCCCGGACGCGACCGAGGCCGAGGTTCGCCGTGCCTGCGAGGACGCAAACTGCACGGATTTTCTCGCAGCCTTGCCAGGAGGTCTCAATACTATTGCTGGCGACCGCGGCGCGAAACTTTCGGGCGGGCAACGGCAAAGGATCGCCATCGCGCGCGCCATCCTCAAGGACTCGCCTATCCTGCTGCTCGACGAAGCGACTTCAGCGCTCGATACGGCTTCCGAGCTCGCCATTCAAACGGCGCTCGAGCGGTTGATGCACAACCGTACCGTCATCGCAATTGCCCACCGCCTCTCCACCCTGCAGACCTTCGATCGCATCGTGGTAATTAATCGAGGGCGTGTGGTTCAGGACGGCTCGCCGACGGAGCTGGCGGCTGTCTCCGGGATATATCGCGAGACGCTTGCGCGACAGCGCAGGCGCACAGCCACGCCAGAGGTGCCCTGAAGTAAAAGCGACGTGTCGTAACGCTGGCATTCACGCCGCCGCTTTTTTCGGCCCTTGCACGCGCACCGGTTCGCTAGACTGGCGCGCCCTCGCCCGCAGGACTCGCGCCGCCCCCGCCACCTGTCCCACTACCGTCGTGACCATCCCCATCCCCCGGTTTGCCCCCGCCTTCACCGTCGTCATCGTGATGCGGCATTTTGTGCGATACCTCGTCGAGCTTGTCGCCAAGCAGCATCCGTACGACCACATAGAACACCGGAATCAGCAGCAGACCGAAGAATGTCGCGAACAGCATGCCGCCGATCACGCCAGTGCCGATTTCGTGGCGGGAAGCGGCGCCTGCACCCGATGAGATCACGAGCGGGAACACGCCGAGAATAAAGGCCATGGATGTCATCAGGATCGGACGCAGTCTCAGCCGGGCGGCGGACATGACGGCATCGCGCAGCGTCATGCCATGTTGCTGACCCTCCACCGCGAATTCGACGATCAGGATCGCGTTTTTCGCCGCGAGACCGATCACGGTCACGAGGCCGATCTTGAAGTAGATGTCGTTCGGCACGCCAAACGAGAGACAGAACGCCAGCATGCCGAGCATACCGAGCGGCACCACCAGCAGCACCGCAGCCGGAATCGACCAGCTTTCATACAACGCGGCGAGACAGAGGAACACCACCACGATCGACAACAACAGCAGCGTCACCGCCGACGAGCCGGACAGCAACTCCTGGAACGACTGCCCGGTCCAGTCCGCTGCGAAGCCCACCGGCAACTGGCGGTCGACGATCTTCTGCAGCACGTCGATCGCCTGCCCCGTCGAATAGCCCGCCGCGGAGTTGCCGACGATCTCGATCGCCGAGTAGCCGTTATAGCGCGGCAGCACGGTCGGCCCGAAGCTCCATTTCGTATTGACCACGCTCGAAAGCGGCACCATGTTGTAGGGGCTGATCGACGTATTGGCCGGCGAAGGGTCGGCGGGTGTCGCGAAACCATTCGACGCGGTCGCGCTGTCCGGTGACAACCGGCTCGTGACCGCACTGCCGCCATTCGTAAAGAGACTCGGCGTATACAGGTGCTGAAACGCATCGAGACTCATCCGGTACGGCGCATCCGCCTGGATATAGACACGCTTCACGCGCCCGCCGTAAGTGAACTGATTGACGTAAAACGGCGCGAGCTCCATCTGGAGCGTGGAGTAGACATCGGTCAGGGACAGACCCATCGATTCCGCCTGGGTCCGGTCCACCGCGATGGCCAGTTGCGGTGCGCTTGGCAGCGAATTGGGGCGAATCCCGAACAGCACCGGACTCTTCGACGCACTCCCAAGCAGTGTGCGTTCGGCCTCGCCTAGCTCCTCGCGCGACTGGCCGGCACGTGCCTGCAGATACATGTCGATGCCGCCAAACTGGCTGAGACCGCGGATAGTCGGCAGATTCACCGCGAAGATCTGCGCATCCGTAATGCCATGAAGGACCTGGTTGATCTTCGGAATCAGCGTCATCGCGGTGTCATGACGCTTATCCCAGTCCGCCAGCTTGATGAACGACATGCCGACGTTTTCGCTCGTGCCGACAAAGCTGAAGCCTTCCGGCTGGAAAATCCCCACGATTTCCTTGCTGAACGCACTGTTCCCGAGCTTGTCGCGCACCTCGGCCATCACGTGGTCGGTGCTCTGCAGCGTCGAGCCGGACGGCAGATTGATGAGGGCGAGCACAAAGCCCTGATCTTCGTCGGGCACGAAGCTGGTCGGCAGTTTCGTATACAGGAAACCGGTCAGCACGAGGACGAGCACAAACACGATCATCCAGCGCGGTGCGTGATGCACGGCGCGTTCGGCATGTCCGAGATACTTTTTCGTCGTCCAGTCGAATGAGCGGTTGAACCAGCGGTAGACCGCGCTCTTCTTGTCCGGGTGTTCGGGCCGCAGGATCGCCGCGCACAGCGAAGGCGTGAAGGACAACGCGAGGAACGCGGAGAATCCCATCGACACCGCGATCGTCAGCGCGAACTGCGCGTAGATGATGCCGGTTGCGCCCGGCTGCAGCGCGGACGGTATGAAGACGGCGGACAGCACCACCGTAATCGCGATGATGGCGCCGGTGATCTGGCCCATCGCCTTGCGGGTCGCCGCCCGTGGCTCCAGATGCTCCTCGGTCATGATGCGTTCGACGTTCTCGATCACGACAATCGCATCGTCAACCACGATGCCGATCGCGAGCACCATGCCGAACAGCGTCAACTGGTTGAGCGTGTAGTGCAGCGCGGACAGGCCGATAAAGGTTCCCAGCAGCGCGACCGGAATCACCAGCGTCGGAATGATCGTCGCCCGCAGATTCTGCAGGAAGATCAGCATCACGAAAAACACCAGCACGATCGCCTCGACGAGCGTGCGGATCACGTCCACGATCGACGCGGTAATAAACGGCGTCGTATCGTAGGGCACG
Organism: Paraburkholderia fungorum; assembly: GCF_046027215.1. GTDB lineage: Bacteria > Pseudomonadota > Gammaproteobacteria > Burkholderiales > Burkholderiaceae > Paraburkholderia > Paraburkholderia fungorum_D. Next base: position 2,180,555 of record NZ_JAQQEN010000002.1, read on the forward strand.
CTCCATGTAACGCCTTCCGGCAGATCCTTCGACAGCGTGGCCATCTCGGCTTTGACCGCCTTCGCGACCGCGAGCGCATTCGCGCCCGGCAGCAGGAACACGGCCATCCCCCCCGCTGGCTTGCCGTTATAGACCGGCGCGAAGCCATACGTCTGCGAGCCGAACGAAATGCGTGCCACGTCGCTCAGCTTGACTGTGGTGCCGTTGCTGTTCGCCACGATAATAATGTCGCGGAACTGCTTGAGCGATGAAAAGAGGCTGTCGCCCGTCACGTTCGCCGTAAACACCTGCCCTTTCACGGCCGGATCCGCGCCTAGCGAGCCGGCCGCGAACTGCGCATTCTGCGAGGTCACGGCATTGAGGACCTGGGTCGTCGATAGCCCATAACTCTGCAGCTTGTCAGGGTCGAGCCAGATGCGCATCGCGTACTCCGAGCCGAGCAGCGTCGTATTGCCGACCCCGTTCACCCGGCCGATGTTCGGCTGGATCTGCGACGCGAGAATATCGGAGAGACGCCCTGCATCGATTGCCGGATTGCTCGACTGCAGCGCGACAAACAGCAGGATGTCCGGGCTCGCCTTCGCCACCACGACCCCTTGCTGGGTGACCTGCGAAGGCAGCAGCGGCTCGGCGAGCGTGACCTTGTTCTGCACCTGCACCTGGGCGATGTCCGGGTTGGTGCCCGTCGCGAAGGTGAGGATGATTTGTGTCTGGCCGTTCGAACTCGACGCTGAACTGAAATACAGCAGATTGTCGATGCCGGTGAGTTGCTGCTCGATCACCTGGGTCACCGTCGATTCCATCGTCTGGGCGCTCGCGCCCGGATACTGCGCGGTGACGGTTACTTCCGGCGGCGCGATATCCGGGTACGAATCGATCCCCATGCCGTGCACCGAGATGATGCCGAACAGGCAGATCAGGATCGCAATGACCCATGCGAAGACAGGGCGATTAATGAAAAAACTCGGCATGAGCGGTCTCCTACTTCGCCATGCCGGCCGAAGCCGAAGCCGAAGCCGATGACGCCGCGGACACCGGCGCCGAACCTGGCGCCGCAGGCGGCTGCCATGTGACTGTCTTCACCGCGGCCCCTTCCCGCGCGATCTGCACACCCGTCACGATAATCTGGTCGCCCTCTGCCAGCCCGTGCGTCACGATCCAGCTGTTGCCGAGGTTATTGGCCGCCTCGACGTCCTTGCGCGCCACCTTGTTATCCGCGCCGACCACCAGGACGTATGCGCCGACCGTGTCGCGCTGGAGTGCCTGCTGCGGGACCAGGAACACATTGTTCTGCCGGCCGAAATTGACGGCCAGCGTCACATACATGCCGGGCAGCAGACGCCGCTGCGGGTTCGCGACGAGCGCGCGCATATTGATCGAGCCGGTCGCCGCATTCACCGTCACGTCGGAGAAATCAAGCGTGCCCGCCGTGCCGTACGACGTATGATTGGGCAGCCCGATCTGCACCGTGGTCTGGTTCTGCTGCTGCAGATCAACCGAACCGTTGCTCTGCGACTGCTGCAGCGTCGCCAGATCGGCCGAACTGATCGTGAAGTTCACATACATCGGATCAATCTGCTGGACCGTCGTCAGCAGCGTGCCGTTGCCACCCGTGTCCGATGTGCTGGTGCCGACCACCGCGCCCGCCGTCACCTGTTGCTGTCCGGCGATACCGCTGATCGGTGCCGTCACACGCGTGTAGTTGAGCGAGACCCGCGCGCTCTCGACGTTCGCCTGGTCAGCCTTGATCTTGGCCGCGGCGCTGCGTTCGGCAGCATCGGAATTGTCGACCGTCTGCTGCGAGACTGACCCGACCGGCAGCAGCTTACGGTTGCGCAAGGCGGTGATGTGGTTGTTGACGTAGGTCGCCTGATCCTCGGCCAGCAGCGCGAGGTCGCTATTGAGCTGCGCGCGGTAAAAGACCGGATCGATTTCGAATAGCTGTTGCCCCGCGCGAACCTGCGAGCCTTCCGTGTAGGTGCGCCGCAGCAGCACGCCGGACACGCGCGCCGTGACATTTGCGCTGTAATAGGGCGAAAGCCGGCCGACAAACTGACGCTCGAGCGGCACCGTCTGCGATTGCGCCTTCACTACGGCGACCTGGGGCGGCGGAGGCGGCGGCGCGCTTTTCGAACAGGCGGCGAGTACGATCAGACACAGATACGACAGCGACGCGCGCTGAGGACGTGACTTCATGAGAACTCCGTTCTTGCTTGAGGCCGGCACACGCGGGCTGCGCGGCATGCCAGATCTTATGGACCAGCATGTGAGTCAGTCGGCTGACTGCGCCGAAGCAGGTTGTACTGTCGCTTCCGAAGCGGGCGATGAAGCGGCGGCCGGCACCGAAGCGACCTTGGCGTCATCACGCTGCCAGCCGCCGCCAAGGTTCTTGACGAGTAACACGTTGCTCTCGGCAAGCAGCGCCTGCGTATCGCGCACGCCCTGCTGTGCCTGGATCAGGGTCAGCCGCTGGGTCAGCACGTTCTGCTCGCTGGCCGCGCCGGCGGCAAACTGCGCCTGTTGACTCGCGAACAGCCGGCTGCTGCTGTCGAGCACGTACGTGAGCGCGCTTTCCTGCGCCCGCAGGTGGTTCATCGACGACAGGCTGTCCTCCACGCTCTGGAACGCCGTCAGCACTGTATTGCGATAGTTCGCGACGTCCTGGTCGTAGGTCGCGCGCGCCTTGTGTACCGCGGCCGTGCGTTCGCCGCCGTCGAAAATGGTAGCGGCGAGATCGGGGCCGAGCGTCCAGAAGCGGCTCGGCACCGTGAACAGATGCGCAAAAGTGTTGTGCGCAAAACCGCCCTGGGCCGAGAGCGTGAAGGTCGGGAAGTACGCGGCTTCGGCGACACCGATGCTTGCATTGGCCGCCGCCGCCGTGCGCTCGGCGCTCACCACGTCGTAGCGCCGCTCGAGCAGTTGCGAAGGCAGCGCGGGCGGCACGTCGGGATGAGGGAACGGATAGTCCGGATCGGGTGCGATGGTGAGCGATTCGGGCGGCGTACCGGTCAGCACGGCAATTGCGTGCTCGTCCTGCTCGCGTATCGTTTCGGTCGCCTGCAGGTCGGCAATCACCGTTTGAATGTTCTGCTGCGCGTCGAGCACGTCGTCGTTTGACGCTGCACCTTCTTTGAGGCCGGTCTGCGTCATCACCAGAATGCGGCTGTAGATGGCCTGCTGCTCCTGCAGCGCACGAATGTCGTAGTCGGCCTGCCGTAGCTGGAAGTAGTCGGTCGCGACACTGGCCGCGATCGAGATGCGCTCACCGGCAAGCTGTGCATCCGACGCCTCGGCGTTCGCTTTCGCCTCCTCGATCTCGCGCCGAATCTGTCCCCACAGGTCCAGTTCCCAGCTGACGGCCCCGGTAGCCGCCACGACGTTGCCCGGCGAAGCCGACGAACCGGAACTCGCCGAGAGCCCCTGGATATTGCCGCCAGAGCGCGCGCCGGCGAGCCCCGCGGTAACGATCGGAAACAGGCCTGCCCGATTGGCCTCTACCGTTGCGAGGGCAACCCGGTAGGCGGCCTCGGCCGCCGCGATCGACTGGTTGGCCGTCAAGGCCTGCTCGACCAGACCATTTAGCTGGTCGTCGCCATACATGCGCCACCACGTACTGGAGATCGCAGCCTGCGGATTTGCCTCGGCACGCTGCCAGTCGACGCCTTCCTTGAACCCTTGCGGCACCTGGACCTCGGGCTTGCGATAGTCCGGACCGACCATGCACGCTGCAAGGGACGTGGCGGCGACAAGCGCGACGCCACTTATCACCGCGCGCCGCGATCGGAAACGCGTAACGTTTTCGTAAGCAACTCCCAAGATGCGCGAATGACTGTTCAAGTGCATTCCCCTGTGCCGACCGGAATTGGCATGTCGGCTCGGCTGGAGTTGGAGCTTTAGCGCTTAGTCCAGCCCCATGGCGCTTACTCCGGTCCTATGCAGACTCGTTCCGCTCATCGGACCGGCAGTCCGACAACGAGATGACGCAAACTTTGTATATTTAAGTACCTTAGAAGAAAATATCAATCCCGATCGCCGCGACGTACGCGACCCGATTACATCGGCGGCGCCACGCCATCTTCCTCCACTCTCACTTGTTGTGCCGCAAACGCACGCTGCGGACGAGGTTCCTCGCATGGCAGCGCAGGACAATCACCAAAGCCGACAATTTCCATTCATTCATCAGGATGTCGAATTTTTTCCGGCATATCCGGAAAAGTGATCTTCAGGCGCAGCAAAAAATTTTGCGCAAAAGTGGAATAGGCCACGGCGGCAAATCGTTTATACGACATATCCGAATCCGCGGCCGACTTCGATGAGCATTCGACAATCGCACGTTATTCGATCCACCAGCGGACTGCTGCAAATTGCATCCGTGGTGCTGTTCGCCGGCTGCGGCGGCGGCGGAGGAAGTGGCCCCGGAGTTGGCATCGGTAGCACAAGCAGCATGCCGATGGTGTCGATCGCCGGTACGGCGGCAACGGGCAAGGCACTCGCGAACGCGACGATTAGCATCGACTGCGCACAGGGCTCGATGTCAGTCACAGCAGGCGCGAACGGAAACTACCACGCGACGTTCGGCGCAGTCATGCCATGCATGATCGCTGCGACTTCGGCCGGAACGACACTGCATTCCACAGCGTTCGCTGGCGGCACGTACAACGTCACGCCGGAGACGGATCTGTTGTTATCGTATCTCGCGGCGCAACTCGGTACGAATGAAAACGGGCTCATCGTCGGCTTCGCGACGAACACGCAGTTCCAGCAAACGCTGCAGAATCAGACCGCGGTCATGACTGCGCAGGCCGCTGTCGTCCAGAGTCTGCAGCAAACGTACGGTGTGACACTTTCTACCCCCAATTTTCTGACCACCGCATTCACTGTCGGCCAACCCGGCGAGGACAGTGATCTCGAAGCACTCTTCGCTCGCGGCGCAATCGACGCCAACGGCGAACCAGACGCAGCCGCCGTCACACTCATGGCCACGACGGGGGCCGCGCATCCGATTGCGACAGCACCAGCTGGCGGCACAAGCGGGACCGGTGGGACCGGGGCGGGCGGTACTGGAGGCCTGGGCGGAATGATGTGAGACAACATGGGTCAGAGCAGTTCCATGGTGACGTCCCCCGCGCAATGGTAGCGGCTGGAACCGGCAGAACCCGTACGAAACAGACCGGCGAACTCCTCTGCAGGTACAGGTTGTGAAAAAAGATAGCCCTGTCCAGTCTGGCAGGACCATTCCCGAAGGAGCCTTGCCTGCTCGCTCGTTTCGATCCCTTCGGCCGTGACGGACAGTCCAAGCGACTGCGCCATCGAGATGACGGCTCGAACGATTGCGTCATCCTCGGCACTCGTACCGATGCCCTGAACAAAGGAGCGGTCGATCTTCAGAACATCCAGCGGCAGCTTGCGAAGATAACTTAGCGATGAGTAACCCGTGCCAAAGTCATCGATGGCGATCGTTACACCAAAATCTTTCAGTTTCTGGAGCGTCTCGATGCTCTTTGCCGTATCCCGCATGATCAGGCCCTCCGTGACCTCCAGTTTCAGCGAGCCAGGGCCAATCTGAGCACTGGACAGCGCCGCAGCCACGTCGGCAACGAGGTTGGGATCATCGAACTGCCGAGGGGAGAGATTGACGCTCATCTGCAGCGGCGGCTCCGCTGGGAACTCCCGCTGCCAGCGGGCGACTTGCTGGCAAGCCTCTTCCAGTACGTAGCGTCCGAGCGGAATGATCAGGCCGCTTTCTTCTGCAATCGCGATGAACTCGGACGGCGGCAACAAGCCTCGCGTGGGATGCTGCCACCTCACGAGCGCTTCCATTTCACGGAACCCGGCCGCCTGAAGCTGCATGATGGGCTGAAAATACACGCGTAGTTCGCGATGCTCGATCGCGTAACGCAGGTCCGTTTCAATCTCCAGCTTTTTGACGGCTTCCGCGTGCATGTTCTCTTCGAAAACCACATAACGGCCCTTTCCGCCATTCTTGGCCCGGTACATCGCGACGTCGGCGTCCCGCAACAACGTGTCAGCATCACCGCGACCGCCGCCAGCATGCGCGAATGCCAGCCCGACGCTCGCGCTAACGATGTACTGCTTGTTGTCGAGATCGAACGGTTGACTGAACTGCGCAAGGATGTGGTCCGCGACCAGGGTGCCTTCGCCCGTTGCTTCGCTGCCCAGGTGTTCCAGCAGAATGACGAACTCGTCTCCGCCTAACCGCGCGACGGTGTCGGACGGGCGCACACATCCTTCGAGGCGCTTGGCCGCCGCGATCAGCAACTGGTCTCCGACGTGATGTCCGAGACTGTCATTCACCCGCTTGAAGTTGTCCAGGTCGATGAAAACGACGCCGATCATCGCATTGCGTTGACGCGCGCGAGCTTCGGCCTGGCTAATACGATCAAGCAGCAGTGCACGGTTCGGTAACGAGGTGAGCGTATCGTAGAACGCCCGTCGCGCGAGCTGCTCTTCGAAGTTCTTTCGTTCGGTGGTGTCGCTCGCGGTCGCCACGATCGCGCCGACAGCCGGCTCGTTGAGCAGATTCGTCAAGGTAAGCTGAATATAGCGCCACGCATCGCCCTCACCTCGAGTACGGATCTCGATGGATTTCGTGGATCGAGCCGTCGACGACACGGTCTCCAGCAGGCCCTGCAGCGTGGGACGGTCAGTAGGATGAATCGGATCGAGCAGGCTGGTGCCGACGAGCTGGCCCATGTTCTTCAAGGGATCCGGTCTGCGCGTCGGCGCCTCGTAAGTCACCGTCCCGTTGACGTCGGAAACGAGTATCGCATCCGACGTGTTGGCGACAAGCGCCTGCAACCTCTGTTCACTCGTGCGCAGCGCGTCCTGGGCGGCTGCATCCACGTTCCTGCGAATACGCCGCAGCATCTGAAGAAACAGCAGCGCGAGCCCCACGCCGATCGCCAGAACTACGGGGGTCGAGATCAGGACGATCCGTTGCACTGCAACGAGCCGGTCGAGTTGCTTCGTCGCATCGTCGCGGTGCTGTGCCGCTGCTGCGAGGACCTTTTGCTCGATGTCGTCGAAGAGCGGATCGGCCGAATCCTCGTCGATCTCGTTGGCTCTCGCGATGTCGTGATCATCGACGGCCTTGAACATCGGCTTCGCGAACGATCGATACTTCGCGTGCTTCTCCAGCAGGCTGTGCAGCATCGCGCTGCTGCCTGGCTCCAGCGCCAGCGCCTTCTTCAGCGACGCGTCAAGGGCCTGGCCGGCCTCGCTGTGCTCGCGCAGAACCTCCGGACGTGGGTCCAGGAAGTACTTGCGTTCGGCCGATTCCTCCCATGCGACGCTGTAACGGGCTTCCTCGAAAGCTTTATTCGCCTCGTTGGCAGCCTGCGCGGCGAACCCGGCGCTCAGGCTTTCATAGGCTCCCCAGAACGCCAGAAGCGGCACGCTCAACAGAACGAGGACAAGTCCAAATACTGCCGTGCGCCGCTCGGGCGGCACGTTCAATGACGTCTGCTCAACCCGGCCTGCGCCTGCGTTGCGTCGCCACAGGTATCGACGCCATTGGGTACCGTTCTGTCTGGTCACGATTGCTCCGATATGGAACGGCACGTCGACTGTTCGGGCAGATTGGGCAGAACAAAACTGGAATGTCAGTCTGCCCGTAGACGACGTGCGCATCCGGAAGTCGCGACCCGAAGTTGGCTCAGTTCGTTGCTTTTGAACCGAGTAGCTGACGGACGACTCCGATCCCGGTCCACGTTTTGTCGGACCACCGCTAGTTAACGGCAGGCTCTGGCTTTTTCTAAAGGGCTCGCGTGGGTGGATTGCAGAGGGCGGTGTTTGGGCATAGTTCACCGGGGCGGCCGGCACGGCGACGCGATCGCGACACGCGTCCAGGCCGTAGCGACCGCCCCGCCCACTTCCGGGCTTACTGCCCCGGCAACCCGGTGACGTTACTCGTCGTAGACGGCAAAGTGGGAACGATGTTCGCGCCGCCAGCGTTCTTGATGGTGCTATTAGTGAACACCCAGTTCCCGGCATTGGCGATCGACCCGGCGCCCACCGATTTGCCCGCTGAATTGACGGCCGTGATATTCACATTGTTGAACGTGAAATTCGTAAACCGGCCCTTCTCCGCCTCGCCAGCAAGCGTATAGCCCGTCACACCGAACACAGCCGTCTCGACATGCTTCATCGTGATGTTCTCGAATTTGAAATTCCGGTAAATCGGATATCCGTCTTCGGGTGTAGCCGGCATCACGAGAATCGGCGGCCAGTATGAAGGCTCCACGTAAGTGGAACCAAACGTGGCCGGAACCGTCCCGCCTGCCGGCCAGTTTTCGTTGCCCTGCATGAAGTAATAAGCATCGTCGACGGTAATGTCATGGATATAGACATTTTCCATCGTGCCACCGCGCGTCGGCGCCGATTTGAATACGAACGCGCTATAGACGGCCGGGCCGCCCGCCTTGTATCCGACGTTGCTGTTGATCTGCCCGGTGAGCGGCGTGACCTGGATGTTGGACACTTCGATATTGTTCGCGCCGCCGGACGTTTCGCTGCCGATCGTAAATGCGGTCGCACCGGCCCGAACCACGGAATTGCGGATCACCACGTTCGCTGTCGGCTTGTTGACACGAAGCCCGTCGCCGTCACGCCCCGACTTGATGACGAAGCCGTCGTCGTTCGCGACGATGTCCGCGTTCTCCACCAGAATGTTCGTCGAGGAATCCAGATCGATACCATCGGTACTCGGCATGATCCCGGTCGCGGCAGTCGGGAAGTTGTAGACCTTGACGCCGTCCAGATGCACCTGATCCGAATAGCAGATATGAACGGTCCAGAACGGGGAATTCTGAACAGTCACGTCTTTGATGGTGACATTCGTCGAATGGAATGTTTCGATACCGCGTGGCCGCTGCTCGTCCCAGTTGAGCGCCCATGTCACGCCTTGCGCGGTGTGAAACGACGTGCCCTCTGCGTAGTAATGCGACCACCACGATTGCCCGTTGCCGTCGATCACGCCTTTGCCGGTGATGACCACATTGTTGGCATTGCGAACATTGATGATCGCCGATGCCCAGTTCATCTCGATGCCCTGCACACGGGTCGGCACCTGCGGGTAGTGAGAGAGGCCATCCGGATAAAAGCCGTTCGTTGCGCCAGACGCAATGGGCGTTTCGATGTTCCACCATGACTGGGCCTGGATGGCCTTCAGCGTCACGCCTTCATCCACTTGCAAGGTCGTATTCGAACCGACGAACAATGCGCCGGTCATGAAAGTGCCCTGCGGAAACACGACCGTCGCCTTCGCGGCGCTCGCTGCGTCGAGTGTTTTCTGAATGGCTGCCGTGTCGTCGGTTGTACCGTCGCCCTTCGCGCCGAAGTCCTTGACGTTGTACGTCGGGCTACCGGATATGCCATCCCCACTGCAACCTGCCAGAACCATGCACGCACACGCAATCGCCAACAAGCCTGTTTTCATGTTCCCCTCCGATGTTTCCAGGTCAAGACTCGAAATATGGTCGGAGGCCATTCTCGGTATTCATGCGATGTCAGACAATAGAGTTTACCCTCGACGTCTTTATATTTCAGATTTACGCCAGCAATTCCGGGCAGCTTCCTAAATATTGGAAAACGAATCCCATACTGTGTGCGCGAGCAGGATTCTGTTTTCTTTTTTAGTCAATCGAAGTAGTTGGGACCGCACGCGGAGAATGTCGATTCTGGCCGGTGATCGCATTTTTATGATGCGACATCCTACAACCTGAAGCAGTTCAGTCGTCAATCGACGCGGTTCGACGACGACCACTGAAGGCGCGCTCCATGACGAGTACTCCGATTTCATCTGCCTATTCGGATTGGCGCCAAATTGGAAACATCACGAGTCCGTCGACGGCTCTACCCTCACCATCCGCGCCCACCTACTATTGATTCAGGGGTACTCCGTAGTCTCATCAGGAATCAGGCTGCACGATGAACACCGTTGCTATCGCCGGTGCCGGCCCGATCGGCAGCAACGATCTCGAGAACACATCATGGGCAACGAGAAACTGCAACCACCGCCGCTTTCGCTCCTCGACAGGTATCGCGGCCGGGATTTTGAGCCACTGTACACAACGACCGTCACCGTTTCTGGCGGCGAGACGGGGCACGGCCGTGCATCGGGCGTGGCCCGTTCAGATGACGGGAATCTGGTTCTGGATCTGCGGCTGCCCAGCGAGCTCGGGGGACCCGGCACCGGGACCAATCCCGAGCAGTTGTTCGCCGCCGGCTTTGCAGCATGCTTTCACGGGGCGCTGATCCTGCTCGGAAATCGCGCCGCGATGGAGATTACCGATACGGTTGTGGAGGTGCAGGTCTCGTTCGGTCGTGATCCTGTCGATGGAGGCTATGCATTGGCCATCGATATCCGGGTCCGGATGCCGGGTGTTGAGCGAAACGTGGTGGAAGAGCTGGTTCGAAGCGCAGAGCGTTTTTGCCCGTATGCAAAAATGGCCAGACAAGGAACCATCAATATCGTGACCGTTGTCGACTGACGCAAAATGCGCCTTCCTCCGGCGAGAGCGCGCGTAGCGCCATGGTGACAGACTGCCTATTTGCGCCCAGCCTTTACCCCGAATGTGTCGCGTACGTCGACTGCCGATTGGGTTCGTCGGGCCCGTACCCATCCCTCACGCCGTGAGCCGTGAGCCGTGAGCCGTGAGGCTGACTTACCAGCCGTCATGGCAAGCGCGGGGTTGCAGCGCACGCAAACCGCCCGGAGCGCTGCCCCCGAGTGCGAAGGCATACCGTCGACACCTCATATTCAAGTATGAGGGCCCCCCTCGTTCGTAGGTACAAAGTCAGCCGTTCGTTGAATGTTCTTTCCCCTGCCCGCGACATAGATTTGTAATCAGTTGAAAGAAACACCTGGAACGCACGTGACGGCGGCAGGGATGCCGCAGTGCATGGCAACCCAGGGTCGCATCTGATTTCTTTTGGGGGTAGCAAAATGGATCAATCGGACACATCGGAACGCTGCTTTCGCCTCGGTTTGCCGAATCGCGCTGACGCGCTGTCCACAAGCATCGCCGCGAGCTATGCGGGCATCATGGCATTCATGGCGGTGGCGAGCGAGGGGAGTTTCGCCAAGGCCGGCGAACGTCTGGGTGTCGGCAGATCGGCTGTGAGCCGGAACGTCCAGAAGCTGGAAACGCAGTTGAGTACGCGGCTGTTTCTACGCACCACGCGCAGCACGCAACTGACGCGTGAAGGCCAGCGGTTCTTCGAGAACTGTCACCAGGGTGTCACGCATATCGCGGAAGCCATGAACGACATGCTGGAGCTTCGCGAGGGGCCGCCTCGCGGCCTGATCCGCATCAGCTCGACGGTGGGCTTCGGCAGGAAGGTGGTGGCGCCGCTACTGGAAAAGTTTATCAAGGCCTACCCCGACATTGCCGTCGATCTGCTGCTCGACGACCGGCCGACGGATTTTGCCTCCGAGCAGATCGACGTGGCCTTCCGCAGTGGGCGTATCGAGGATTCCAGCATCATCGCCAAGCAGTTGATTCCGATGCAGATGGCGCTGTGCGCCGCACCATCCTACGCTAAGGCGCACGGCCTGCCGCATACGGTGGAAGAGTTGTGCCAGCATGAATGCATCAACTTTCGCTTCTCCAGCGGCCGGGTGTTCGAATGGGAGTTCAAGGTCGACGGCCGCGTGCGGAAATACCTGCCGACAGCCCGCCTCACCTTGAACGATGCCGACCTGGTCTTGCATGCGGTTCTGCAGGGCTCCGGCATTGCGCAGATGGCCGGCTATCAGATCCGCGATCACATTGCGGCCAATGAACTCGTCGTCGCGTTGGCGAGGCATGTGCCCGACGACGGCGGACACTACATCTGCTACCTGAGCCGGCGGCACTTGCCGACGCGCATTCGTGTCTTCATCGACTTTATGACCGAGCAGATCCGCGCGCTCGATCTGAATTGCCTGACCGGGTTCAACGCCGATGCAAACGGGCCTTCGGCAGAGGGAATGGCAGCATGAATCTGGTTTCGTGGCTGCGCGGCGGGCGCGATTATCCTGCGGGCGGTCGCGACACTTCTGCAGCGGAACGTCGAGGCACGCCGTCGCTCGCGCGCGAACCGGAATTCCGGACGCGGACGCCCCGCCCCATACGTCAGTATGATTTGGGTCCCACCGCTTCCGGACTAATCTGTAACGACTAAGGATTCACGGCGCAAGCCCGTCGGGTCGGCGGACTTGCGCGCGATAGTCGAGGTCCGAGTTTTGATTACCAACCCGGTTGTCTGCATTGTCGACGACGACGAAGCCGTCCGCTGCGCGACCGCGAGCGTCGTGCGCGCATTGGGCTGGACGACGCGCGTCTTGGACCGGGCTTTGCTCCGCAGAGCGCCGAGCGCGTTTTCGCCCCGTTCTACACGACGAGGCCCACCGGTTTGGGGATGGGGCTGTCGATCTGCCGTTCGATTATCGACGCGCATGGCGGCCAGCTGTGGGCCAGCGCGAACCTGCCCCGCGGCGCCGCGGTTCGATTCACCGTGCCGGGCCACCCGGCCGTTTCGTTGTGATCGGAACTAATCGGAATATTGAAGCCGCCGCAAGAGGCGGTCGCTTTCATCGATGTCACAATCTGCATTGCCAAAACGTCTAATATTGATCTTCGAGCCTTGGACTATGGATGCCGTAGAGACCTTCACCACACTGAAGCCCCGTCTGTTCGGCATTGCGTACCGAATGTTGGGAACGCGCTCGGATGCCGAGGACGTAGTCCAGGACGCCTGGCTGCGCTGGCATGAGGCCGATCGCGCCGAGATGCGCTCGGCGGAAGCCTGGTTGGTCACCGTGACGACGCGCCTGTCGATCGACCGCCTGCGCGCCCGCAAGAGCGAGCAGGAGACCTATTTCGGCTGCTGGCTTCCGGAACCGTTGATCGAGTCGCACGAGGACACCCCCGAAGCCGCGGCAGAGCTGGCAAGCGATGTGTCGGTGGCGTTCCTCTGGGTGCTCGAACGTCTATCCCCGGATGAACGAGCCGCTTTCCTTTTGCGGCAGGCGTTCGACCTCGACTACCGGGAAATTGCATCCATCGTTGGAAAATCCGAGGCTGCCTGCCGCCAGCTTGTCAGCCGCGCGGCTGAACGCGTGCGGGAAGGCCGGCCGCGCTACACCGTGTCGGAACAGGAGCATAACGATCTGCTGACCCGCTTTATGCAAGCGGCGAGCACTGGCGACCGCGAGGCCATGAAGTCAATGCTCAGCCCCGACGCCGAGCTGGTCACCGACGGCGGCGGCAAGGTGCCGTCATTCGGGCGGATCCTGCAGGGCGCCGCGCGCGTGGCCGGTGTTTTCTGGTCGGTCGAGCACTCGGCACCCGGCAAGGTAGTGTATCGGCCGGCACGCATCAACGGTACGCTTGGCCTGCTTCGGTATGTGGATGGCCAGATCGAATCAGCGAACGCCTTCACGATCGAGGCGGGGCGTATCACTGCTGTGTATAAAGTGCGAAATCCTGACAAACTTTCTGCCGCACCGCCGCTTTAGGCTGTCACAAATATCGTAGCTGGTACGTCTAAGACTGTAGAGCGGGATGCAAGCCTTGCCGAAACGACGCAAGCGCAACTCCACACTCGACCCGTTTAACCGCTCGCGGTTGCCGTCCTGGCCGGGCAACTATCGCAGCGTGGGCCAGTTTAAGACCTTATGAATGATCGCAGTCAGCCGCCTCGCAAACACAGGCAGAGCAGAAAACCCACTTTGGTCTTGTCACTTCCTCTCGGCGCACCCGCTGCCGGCGAGGGATTGCAGCGCTGGTTGTACGACGGATTGAGACAGGCGATTCTTACCGGGCGCTTGCCGGTAGATAGCATCTTGCCCGGCACGCGAACACTCGCACGGCAATACGATGTCGCCCGCGGAACGGTCCTTGCCGTCTACGAGCAGTTGCTATCCGAGGGCTATCTGGTTGCCCGCGCCGGCAGCGGCACGCGTGTCAGCCGTCTGATTCCTGGTCTCAGCTTGCACGCCGGGTCTACACCGCCCCGTCCCGCGTCTACGCCCACGGCACTCGATCAGATACCCAAAGGTCCGTGGATCAAGCGACTGGTGGAACACGACCCCGCGTTTCCGCTCAACGTATCGAATATGCCGCCCCGTCCGTTTCTTCCCCACAGGGGTGACGTCCGTGCGTTTCCAATGGATGTATGGCGTCAATTGCATGTGCGGCAACTGCGATCTTCCCGCCTTGATTCTCTTCGTGAAGCAAGTCCCGCCGGACTGCCCGCACTGCGTTCGGCCATCGCCGATCACCTGGCTATCGCACGCGCGGTCTCGGTATCGCCGGAACAGATCGTCATCGTGAGCAGTGTCCAGCAGGCCCTCGATCTATGCATGCGCCTGCTGGCTGGGCCAGATGATTCGGTATGGATGGAAGACCCTGGCCATATCGGCGCACGCCAGGTCATGCACGCAGCGGGTGCAAAAATTGTCGATATCGCCGTCGACCAGCACGGAATGCGTGTGGAAGACGGTGTGCGCGACGCGCCATCAGCGGTGCTCGCCTATGTGACGCCGTCGCGTCACGCGCCGCTAGGCGTATGTCTATCTGCCGCTAGACGCATGGCGCTACTTCGCTGGGCTCTCGAACACAATGCCATCATTTTTGAAGACGACTACGACAGCGAGTATTGCTTCGCCGCCAAACCTATTCCGGCATTGCAAAGCCTACCGGGCGGCGACACTCACGTCATACTGTCGGGCACGTTCAGCAAACTCATGTTCCCTGCGCTCCGGCTGGCTTTTGTCGCGTTGCCGGCGCGCCTTGTCGACCCGTTCAAGCGCGCTGCGTCGATAACCTCGCGTAGTGCGAACGGTCTGGCGCAGGCCGTTCTCGCAGATTTTCTGGCCGACGGGCATTTCGATCGCCATATTCGGCGCATGAACAAGATTTACGCAGCTCGTTCGCAGGCATTTGAACACGCGGCCGGGCGCTACTGGCAGGGTTTGATCGACATTCCGTCCGCCCAGGCCGGCCTGGATGTGGTGGGACGTCTGGTGCGGCTTGACGAAACTACTGCGGCACGTCGCCTCGCCGCTGCCGGCATAGAAGCAGCGCCGCTAGGCCGGTACACAACCCGTCATGACCATCCCGCGAGCCTGGTCATGGGATTTGCGCCCTTCGATGAAGAGGAAATCGATCGGACGGCACAAAAAATTGCCCTGGCTTTACGCGAGGCCGCGTGATGCGGCGGCTACCCAGGATCCGTTCGCATTCGCTCACGTCTTTCTTCTGCCACGGCGCATTCCCCGGCCGGCGAGGTCGTGCTGAGCACGACCCGCGCAACGGCAGTGGCTTGCGCGACCGGCAAGCCTGCCTCGCAATCAGCTGAGCAGGAACGACAACAGATCCTGGTTAAGCTGATCCTTGTGTGTCTCCGTCAGTCCGTGCGGCGCGCCGGGATACACCTTAAGGATGGCGTGAGGCACCAGCTTCCTGCTGGCGCGCCCCGCAATATCGATCGGTACGATCTGGTCATCTTCCCCATGCACGATCAGCGTCGGCTTGTCGAACTTCTTCAGATCCGCCGTGAAATCCGTTTCGGAAAAGGCCTTGACTGAGTCGTAGGTATTTTTGAATCCGCCCGTCATCCCTTGCAGCCACCACGCGTCGATCAAACCTTGAGAAGCCTTCGCACCCGGGCGATTGAAACCGTAGAACGGACCCGCTGGAATATCCTTGAACAGCTGAGCACGATTAGCAATCATGCCGTTGCGAATATCATCGAAGACTTCGACAGGCACGCCGCCCGGATTGCCCGTGGTCTTAACCATCAGCGGCGGAACCGCCGAAATCAGGCCGATCTTCGATACACGTGATGTGCCATGACGGCCGATATAGCGTGCGACTTCGCCGCCTCCTGTCGAAAAGCCAACCACAGCGACGTTGCGCAAACCCAGCGTCTCTATCACGGTCGCGAGGTCGTCCGCATAGTGGTCCATATCGTTGCCCTCCCACGGCTGGCTCGAACGGCCATGGCCGCGACGATCATGGGTGATGACGCGAAAACCTTGCGACGCGAGGAAAAAGGCCTGATTCTCCCAGCTATCCGAGCTGAGCGGCCAGCCATGACTCAGCGTGATAGCCGGACCGTCCTTGGGACCCCAGTCCTTGAAGTACAAATCCACACCGTCCTTTGTGCGGATCACGTCATCTGTGTTTTTCGAAGCTTGCCGGCTGGATCCGAGTTTCATTTGCTTGCCGGCACCCATAGCGAGGGTGCTGGCCATTGTCCCGACGACCCCGCCAATCATCAAATTGCGCCGTTTTGCGTCAAGGGAAGGCTTTCCTGATTCTTTAGTCATGGTTCTGATTCAAAAAATAGAAGACCGGCACTCGAAAGGGAAGAAGTCCTGACCGGTCAAATCAGTAGGATAGCCACGACGCTGTGAGCGACCCAGTTAAGCGATGCAAAACGCTGTTGTTCTTTCGGAGCCAGGTGGCCAAAAACTCACAGCCTTTTACGGCGCTTAACGTACGCGTAGATTCGCTCGAATACTGGAATCACGGACCCATGGAATGATGCAGAAGACTCGTGAATTGAAGAGATCTGCCCCAACGGATTGATCGCGCTGATTGTCGCCTTTCCGGTAACACCGTGAGTGCCCCTTGAAGGCTTCTGCCTGAAACGCGACAAGCCTATGATTTCGTCTGACGGTAACCTGGGCATGCCGGTCGCATCTGGCAGATCGCGGCGGCAATTCAGTTAGATATAGGTGGGGAATTTTTTGTCGTCCGATTTTTTGTCGTCCGAATTCCTGGCCGGTCCCAATCAGTATGGATCCGGCGAAGCAGTATCCTTCGGTCCGTTCCGACTTTTTCCCGATGAGAGGCGCCTGGAGCGAGCGGGTGCGGCCCTGCGGCTGGGCAGCCGCGCACTCGATATTCTTATCGTCCTGATTCAGCATGCTGGGGAGGTGGTGGATCGACGCATTCTCATGTCACGCGCATGGCGAAACATCGTTGTCGATGAAAGCAATCTGCGTGTCAACATTGCTGGATTGCGCAAAGCACTCGGCGACGGCAAAGGTGGCGTGCACTACGTGCAAAACGTCCCCGGCATCGGGTATTGCTTTGTAGGCCAACTGACCCGCGAACGCATGATCGCTGACTGCACGGCCTTATCGGTCAACGTTCCCGATACAGTGCCGGCGCGGCAGTTCGTCTCCCATGCCACCGGGCTGTCAGGGCGCGACGATGCGGTGCAGTCTCTTGCGTCTGCTTTGACCCGGCAGCGACTCATTTCCATTGTTGGGCCGGGTGGCATCGGCAAGACTACCGTGGCCATTGCTCTGGCTAACAGGCTCGCCGCCTCCTTTCCCGCGGCGGTGTATGTTGTTGACCTCAGCGAGGTTATCAGCGGCGATAAGGTGGCGCTAACGCTGGCACACCGACTCGGGTTAAGTGATAGCCATGACGAACCGCTTGCATGTCTGTTGCGGCACCTTTCCAATAGACGCGTGCTGATAGTCCTGGATAACTGTGAACATCTGATCGACGATGTGGCGACACTCACAGAACAACTCATAAGCGGTTGTGCCGAAGCCCATTTTGTTTTGACGAGCCGTGAAGCGCTGCGTATAAAAGGCGAGCACGTGTATCGCCTTCCGGCATTGAACACACCGCCGCCGAGCAAGGCAATTTCGGCAGAAGAAGCGTGTACTTATCCGGCCGTACAGCTCTTCATTGAGCGGGCACTAGCCGCTGGTGCCACGTTCGAACAAACGGAGCAAAACTGCGCAGCAATTGCGGACATTTGCCGTGAGCTTGACGGAATAGCGCTTGCCATCGAATTCGCTGCGGCGCGCGTTGCGACATTTGGCCTGGCGGGCACATTAAGCCTGCTGGGAACCCGATCGCGTCTGCAATGGCAGGGATGTCGCAATGCGCCTGCGCGACATCGAAAACTAGAGGCATCGATTGAATGGAGTTACCAGTTGCTATCGGAGCGCGAGCGGCTAGTCTTCCGTCGCCTTTCCTCCTTCGAGCAACCGGCAACGCTGGAGGCTATCCTGGCTGCGGCAGCAAACCGTACAGCGGAACTGCCGGATGCGATCGAGGCTATTGAAGGGCTGGTCGCCAGGCACCTTCTGCTGGTCTTGCCCGGCCAGGACGGCGTGCCTCGCTATCGCCTGATGGCGTCAGAAAGGATCTACGCACAGGAACAGCTCAGGCAAGCAGAAATCGATCAATGGTCCGGTGAGAGCGATCGGTCAGCATGGATTGAATAAAAGTCTTGTCGATCTTGACCTTGTCCAACCGCAGGTCGCGAAGAAGCTGCAAACTGGAATAACCACTACCAAAATCGTCGAGCAAGATCTGCACCCCTTCACCCCGAAACTTTTCAATGACCAGGCGCGCCGTCTGTAAGTCAATGATGCGCGCCGTCTCCGTGATTTCAACTTAAAGACGAAATGGCGCGAAGTTTTCCTCCCATGACCTACATTGACGCTACCAGACGCCTACCATGACAGCCTTGTGCTAGCCGAAAACATCGCTTCTGGGCGATTGCCAAATACCGGGAAGTGCGCCTGAACACAGCAGGCCGACAAAGCCCTCCTTAAAGCGAAAACACGGCTTTCTCAATACAGTCGTAGAAGAGCTGGCCCTCGCGCGTCAACGACGTGCTGCGTTTCGTGCGCAGGAAGAGGCGCGTGTCGAGCTGGGCCTCCAGTGTCTGCACGTTGCGCCTAACGGAGGATCGGCCGATTCCAAGGCGGACACCCGCGCGAGAAAAGCTGCCGGCCTTGACGACGGCCAGAAAAGAAACGACGCCGGCGTAACTGGCCGCAAAGCTGCTTGCGAACAGATCATCGGCGCCGCGGGTGGGAAAGCGTGATGAGTAGTCTGACATGGAAGCGCGAGTCATAATGGTTGTACCGGTTAGACGTACCAGCGCTGCCATTCGTGACACGGGCCGCCGTTCTTCCAAGGCAGATAAACGGCGGGCATCACAATTGATTCGTCAGGATCCTTCAAGTACGCAAATCAAACCGCGCGGACCCAAGCTGAAGAAACGGAGCAGCCCTCGCACTCAGCTGAGATTCGCCTTGTCCAGACCGAATGCCTTGTCGAATGAGCCCGGCACCGGTTTGAACGCGACGTTCGCGCGGTTCCATGCGTTGATAGCCATCACTTCGAACGTCAGGTCCGAAAGTTCCTTTTCGGAGAACTGAGCACGCACGTTCTCGTAGATATCGTCGGGCACACCGTGTTCCGGAAGCTTGGTCAGCACCTCCGTCCAGGCAAGCGCGGCGCGTTCCCGCGTTGCGAAGAGCGTCGACTCACGCCACGCCGCAAGATGATGGATGCGCAGTTCGCGCTCGCCGTGAATACGCGCTTCCTTCACGTGCATGTCCAGACAAAATCCACAACCATTGAGTTGCGACGCCCGGATTGAAACCAGGCCACGAATTGATTCTTCGATTGCGCTGTCTTTCAGTAGCTCGTTGAGCTCAACGAACTTCTTGACGAGTACCGGCGATTGCTGAAAATAATTGATACGCTGCATCATGACTTCTCCTGGCGACGGTAAGTGAACACCCGCCTATGCGGGTGCCGTTAGCGGCTATAGGCCGTACAAGTCATCGTAGATGTGCGCGGTGTGTCTCGGTAGACGTGTGAACGGACTCACTGTGTTGCCAACGAGGCACCAATTGCCGAGTACAGCACACCCGCGCCGGGAAGATCGGTGTTCAGCTATTCTGGTGTGCTGCCGCGATGCGGGCGAGCTTGTCCGGATTGCGCTGCACGTGGATACAAACAAAGCGCTCACCGTCCGTTTCGAACGACGATCCTGATTCGAGTTTGCCTTCAATAAAACGCAGCAGCGCCCATTGACCGTTGAGCACCTCGAGTTTGACGCTGAGTTTGCTGCCGTAACGCAGCGACGACGCATAGAAAAGTTGCGCGATGCGCCGGCCGCCCGCCATTGGTCTCGGCAAGCTCGGCACTTTGCCGCCGCCGTCCCCGATCAGCATCGCGTCTTCGGCCAGCAATGCGTTGATCGCGGGGAAGTCGCCTCGTTCCAGCGCCTGGGCGAACATCCGCAGCAAGCGAAGATGCGTCTCGCGTGGCACCACATGACGTGGGCGCTCGTCGCGTAATTGCGCTTTCGCACGGCTTACCAGTTGGCGGCAAGCCACTTCCGTCTTGCCGATGGCTTGTGCGACCTCGTCATAATCCGCATCGAATATCTCGCGCAGCAGGAATGCTGCTCGTGCTTCCGGCGTCAGCCGCTCGAGCAGCAACAGAAAGGCCATGGAGATGTCCTCGGACCGTTCCGCCGCTCCCTCTGGCGTAGCCCGGAAATCCGTCATTTGCGGTTCGGGCAACCACATGCCCGCGTAGCGTTCGCGTTGAATCTTCGCCGCACGCAGACGGTCAATGGACATTCGCGTCGTGACCGCGACCAGCCACGCCTCCGTGTTAACGATGACTTCACGGGCGGCGGCATGCCAACGCAGCCAAACGTCCTGTACGACATCTTCAGCCTCGGCAACCGACCCGAGCATTCGATACGCAATCTTATGCATTCGCGGGCGGAGCCCATTAAAGGTACCTGCATCGTCGTCCATAAACAGACTTTCTCTCGCGTTAAAGCACAAGCGCTGCCAGAGGGCTTCTCGTGGGACAGGCTGGCTGCCAGTCAATGCGCAAGAAGTTCCCTCCCTTCTCCGCTGACGACAACACCGGTTGCCACCATCATCGGATCGACTTCGAAGCCCGCCGCGCGCCATGCACCGATACCGCCCAAAAGCGGCAATGCAAGTTTGACGCCGGCCCGCCGCAACCGCCTGGCCATCCACGCCGCAGACACGTCGTTGGGACACGAACAATAGATGACCAGCGTCCGGTTCACCCCATAGCACTCGACAATCTGCTGAAGTTTCCGTTCATCGGCAAGCACGGCGCCTGGAATAACAAACGGATCAAGCATTCTCCGCTCGGCGGAGCGGATATCGAACACCACTGGCCGCGGATTGTTCGCCAGCAATGCATGCAACTCGCCCACGCTGATCCGCGCCTTTTCGAGCGCTTTTGCCAGCAAGACTCTCCGGCAGTATCGATACGCCACGTAAAGCACCAGGGCGATGCCGATCACGAACAACGTATGCCAGCCAAGATGGGAGACAAGTGCGAAAACCCCGTCGATCTGCGAGGCGAAGATTGCACCGATAGTCAATCCAACCGACGCCCATAGCGCAACGCCTGCGCCATCGTGCAAGATAAAGGTACGCAACCTGACGGCCATCGCACCGCACAGCGGCACGGCAACGAGCGATAAGCCGGGTAGGAACCGCGCAACGATCAGCACGCGGACGCCCCAGCGGCCAAAGAAGCGTTCCGTTTTTCTGACGCACGTTTCGCGCGACAACGACAGTTTGCAAACGATATGAAGCGTGCTTTCGCCGTACCGCTTGCCGCCCTGAAACCAGACCAGGTCACCGAGCACGCCGCCAATCATAGCGGCGCCGATTATCGTCGCGAAATGCAACAACGTCGGCGACGCACCACGTGTAGCGAGCGTAATGCCTGCGCCAACCGTAATCAATGTCGGTATGACAGGCAATGGCAGACCAAGCGAAGAACCCAGCACATTCAGGAATACGACTAACACGCCGTACCGCGCGATCACTTCATTCGACAACATGATGCTCTCCTTCTGGCCTACGTATACCCGTCTTGAAGATCGTTCATCGCCTGGACCGGTCTGCCCGAAGCAGACCCGGCACTGACCGGCATCCTGACGGTGCAGCAGCGAAGATCGTCATCGCCTGACCACGACTCACTACCCTTCCAGTACATAAACAATGCGGCAATCTGCATATCGCTGATACGGTGCCGTGTCTACCTGGTTCGCTTCAGGTAGCTTTCGCTGCCACCGTCAGGACAAATCGTATGCGCGGTTGCCGAACGGCAGTAGCCCCGCGAAGGACCTCACCGTGTTGTCGCGGTAGCAACAATCAACACCACTGGAAAATGGGCTAACGTTCGGCCCTGCCGATCGGGAGCAAGGGTCCACGCCAGCAAGTGCTTGCGGCCGGGGTAGCACACATGGTTGCAGCAGGCATAGGGCGCATGCCGGGCGAGGCACACATGCGCATGCGAGCGACGCGCAAACGATAGTCCGCGTTGGAATGATCTGCTTCGCGACGAGCTGCCAGCTTGCGCTACTTCGAAAGATGCAGCGCCTTCGACAGCACCACACCGCGCTGTGGGCTAACCAGCCAGATGGCACTGATATCAACGTATAACCTGAAGGTTCTTGTCGTGATGTCAGTAGGCTCGTCATCGGTAGGATCGCTGTGATCGATCCGGTCGTTGAAATAGGGTGGCACCAGGTGCCCCTTGAGGACAATCGCGTAGTCCCCATCCGCTTCTGCGTGCGCAGCCGGTGAGAGTGTCACGCGTCCGTGAACCCTGGTCTTCTTACCTTCGCCAGACTCAAGCTCGATTGTGTCGACACGCTGAATGAATCCTTTGGACCTCGCTTCCGGCGCGACCACAAGCTTTCGACCGCTTGGTCCGACTATTGTCTTCTTGAGGAGGATGCCCCCCGGATTGTCGTCGCCGGCCAAATCCACGTTGACCGTCAACCGGTGTTTGTCTGCCTGATACCGTATCCCGTACGAGACGGGTATAACAAAAGTCAGTTCGCGAGCAAGACTGGCTTCCGTCAGGTCGGAATTGGAGCGCTGCTTACCGGTTGGAATGTGGATCAGGTTCAGGACGCGATCGCCCAGGGAAGGCGAGCCGGCACTCATGTGCTGGTTCACCATCCTGTCCCGAATGGCAACTGGGTCGTCACCTACGAAAGGGCTTCCCGACGAAAAGCTTGCAGCATTAGAGGCTTCGGCGCCCGCCGCACGCATGACCTCGGCCGCATTTGCCTGTGTTCTGACTTCTGCCAGCATCAACACAGATACGAGGACGCGCATGCTGCTGGATAAGACTCGTTTGGATTTCAGATGAAACACGACAATACTCCTCGCGTTCCAACACGGGCTGTTGTAAAGCCATGCTGGTTCGATTCAGATGCGCAACCGATCCACCGGTCTTGAGCGGGCTCCCGCCAGGTCGTTCTAATCAACTTCCGAATTAAAGCACGACGTCAGTCTCCTGGTCCGGCATGGGAGCCATTTCGGCATCGCCAAGCATCTCCCTTAGCTCGCATTCGATAGTCCGGCAGAGCATTGAAATTGGCACATCGTTGGCGCCGCCCTCAAACGGGTTTTCAGTGCTCTCCCCGACCTGCTCAAGCGAGGTGTACATCCACGAAACCATGACGCTAAAAGGGACGACGAGCCAAACCATGTTGCCGTGCATGAATCCCGTCACGCCCTCGTTAAGTTTGTTGAACTCCTGCAGCAAGCCAAAAGGAAAAAGCAGACAAAAGAACCGCACGAACAGCGTATTAATTGTTGCGTACTGACGCGGATAAGGAAAGTTCTTGAGTCGCTCGGCACTAGCTTGCTGGTCAATCAACTCCCGGAGTGTCCTTTCCAGTTCCATGTAAAAGCTGCCGCTGATCTTCCCGGAAGCGAGCAGCCGGCTGATAGCCGCACCTTGCAGGCTTAAAACCTGGGTTGGCCTACTTGCACTCGACAACACCTGCTTTGTTTCCGCAGCGGGCAGGTACAAGGGCAGCAGATCCTGAATCCCAATCTCGCGCTCAGGAATACTATAGTAGCGTTGGTATTCGGCGTTGAACGGTTTGTCAGTACTTTCCCAGACCCGCGGCCGCCTGAGCTCATAACGTAAGGCCGTGAGCCACGCCAGATGCCGGTACACCAGTTCTTTCGAAATCTCCGCATTGGCAGGGAAATCCCGGGCAATAACGCCCCAAAGCCGACTCGCGCTCAGGATCGATGTCCAGATATGCTGCGCTTCCATCGCCCGACTGTATGTCTGGGCGTTTTTGAAGCCCACAATGAACGACGTGGCAGTACCGAGCAGAACAACGACGGTCAGCGGTACGGATAGCCAGCTTAGACCCAGCGTTTTATAAAGAACAACCGGTACCGTTCCGCAGATGAGAAGCCCATAGATCTGCCTTCTGGTCCAGACCAGGAACTCGGAGAATTTGTATGATTTTCCCAGATGCATGACGAGTTTAGGGGTAAGAAAATTGCTAGTACCAGAGTGAATGAGCCTGTAGAAATTGGCGCCTGGTGCGCCAGCCTGTTACGAAGAGCTCAGTGCGCACCCACCGCCGCCGCACCACCATCGCCCTTGCCAGGTCTCGTCAGCCAGATCAGCGGAATGATCGCGATGAAGATCATCGACGAGAGCCAGAAAATATCGTTCAATCCAAGCATCGCGGCCTGCGCGTTCAACGCATGTTCGAAAAACGCTGCGGCCTGATCCGTGCTGCCGCCGAGCGTCGCGTGAAGGTTCGCCATGGCGCTCATATAGTCGGGGTTGTTCACCCCCGACTGTTCGGGATGCGATTTAGCCTGCGTGTCGTTTAGTGCCGCTCCTGTCGCTTGCCTCGCGCTTTGCGAAAGGGATCGACGATACGACGTTGCCCGCGGACCCCGTATGCAAAGGGACAATGTTCCGCACGATGGTATTCGCGATCTCGGCATCCGCCTGTGCTCCGTACCCGACAAACACATCCGTACGATACGACGTGTTCATGGCCGCGCCGAGCTGCGGGCCCGTGTTGTTGCGCGTATCCACTTCGACTTCCGGCACCCCCAGCTTCAGTGCGCCTGATGCGCGTGGTCTGGTGTTTGACTGAATGCTCATTTTCTGGCCCATCAGATAGCCGCGTAAAAAATTCTGCGTTGAAAAGCGTGGGGCACATCCAGTCCGACCCTGGCGACTCGTCGCGCGACCTAACCGGTGACTGCTCTGGCGATTCGGCTCCGCGAGGTCACGGAAAGTGTCCGCCGCAAGTGCAAACAGCGTCTTGATACCTGTCCATGGATTCCTTAAACATCGACGTACCTGCTGACTACGTCCGGCACCTAGCACACACCATGTGCAGAAGTGTTCGCAGTTATTGGTCAGCAATCGATATCGGTCTTCGCCGAGGCGGGACCTGGCCCTCTCCACCGCTTCTGTTCCGGTATGTATGGCGTCTGGTTCCGGCTGAATTTTTATCCCTTTTCCTGCCGCGAAATCACGCAACGGAATATATTCAATGGGGTGCCGTTTCGCGGAGTGGAGAAAACCTCCGTAGTGAATCACCTGTCCATGCCCCGCATAAATTCCATGGTGCGTATAGCCTTCTCGCTCACTAACAAGATGGGCACCAACTTCGATAGCGCGTTTTGTGCGCGCCGACGCCGGCGAAGCTCCGGGACAATCAATGTCTGAGTTTTCCATGGCGAACCACCCATGTCGTACCTGCGATGAATTCAGTACTTGGGGAGCCAGATAGCTGACTTCAGAGAATGCCGCTGAACGAGAGTGCAATTGCAAGTCCGACATTGATCGCACATACCATAATCCAGCCAACTAGCACTAACAGAGGTCCGAGACGAAACATGGTGCCCTCCACTAACGACCTCGACGACTCGTCAACTCAGTCGAGTCACCGCGCTGCATGTCGGAATGATAGGTATCGAATCCCTGCCCCGGTAGATATGTATCAGGACACTCACCGTTTCCGCCACGGCACCAGTGGGCGCCTCAATCTGGAAGGCAAGCTCGAACCGGCGCATTCAGCCGAAACAAACGGCGGGCACTTCGTTAGTATTCTGGTGCAGCGCAATCGCGACATGCCAGCGCGTATCACCGCAGCGCACGGCAATACCTGAACGCTGATTTTTCTCCGGCCTGCACGCGCCCGCCCGCTTTTGATTGGTGCCAAAGGGGCAACACCGTGAGCCCGTTTGCGCGTCTACCGCGCTACGCGGCGTCGACCTACGATACCTTCATGCGGCGCCCTGCCGCTAACGACATCCGCCAAGTGCGGGTATTTGCCGTCGTCGCGAGGAGAAGTCCATGACGCGCGTATCAACGACATCCAGCAATCGCCGGAACTCTTCAAGAGATTCCTTGAGTTCAGCAATCTGCCGAAGGACTGTGTAATCGTTCTTCTTCATCACCGTCCCGCGTGCGGGCTACGCTACCTGGAATGCACACCATGTTTCGCCTGAAGAACACTGCAATCGCCATGCTCGCTGTCGCAGGCGTGCTTGTCGGCACGGCGTGTGCCGCGGCTCCCGAAGCCGCTGTCACGCCGCTACTCACAAAGCCGCTCGACGACTACCCGGGCAAGGAAGCGCTGATGATCACCGTGACCTATCCGCCAGGCTCCGTCGACCCCGTCCACCGGCATCATGCGCACGCCTTTATTTATGTGCTGGAGGGTTCGATAGTGATGCAGGTCAAGGGCGGCAAGGAAGTTACGCTGACGCCTGGACAGACCTTCTATGAAGGCCCGAACGACGTGCACACGGTCGGGCGCAACGCAAGCCAGACCGAACCTGCGAAGTTCATCGTGCTTCTTTTGAAGGACAAGGGCGCGCCCGTTCTCGTGCCAGAGAAGTAAGCATCTTCGTGCAGCGACGCTTTTGGCTTTTGCTTTTTCCGGCTTGCCGCCAGCATCCGCATTTGCGTGTTCGCGGCGTGCCGTGGCCTAAGGAATGCGCCATGACCCGGTTCGAAAAATCCTCCCCGCCGGAAAAACCCACACTTCGGACGGTGGCTGGAACGGCACCGTCCGCAGCGCTGGCGATGGCACCCATCCGGCACAACTGTTCGCCGCCAGCGGGTCCATCTCTCTCATCCGCGCGATGGCCTTCCCGGCCGGCAAGATGAAGATCGCGCTCCCGCCTCTCATTCAGTTCGCCATCCTTTCCTGGAGTTCTACCATGAAGACCAAACTTGTCGCTGCACTGCTCACCGCGCTCGGTGCATCGCTGGCTGCGCCTGCGTTCGCCAGCGGCTACGGCCCGGCACCTTTCTACCGGCCCTCGGTCGGTGCACCGACGCCACAGCGCGTTCAAATTGCCGGAGCGCCCGCCGCCGAACACGACGACACAGCCGATATGCAGCGTGGCCGTGGCGGCGTGGCCGCCGGGTCGTCGCAATCGGGCAGCCGTGCGGCCGTGACGCTGCACGATGACCCGAACGTGCATCACTGATCGCACTCAGTCTTCATTGCGCAGTACCGCTCATTGACCGCCTGGACGGGCTGTGCCGGACGCAGACAATATCGCAAATTTGCTCACCCGGCGACCGGTATCGTTCAGGTATTTTGAAACTGGACCAACTACCTTTCTGTAAGCCGGATCAATACATGGCGAGAACAGTCGCGACAATAGAGCCTGTCAACTATTCGAGGATGCGTATCTCGGGAGGAGCTGGCGTTATCCCGGAGATGGGTCACCGTACGGCGTCGTGAAAGATCACC
Organism: Paraburkholderia fungorum; assembly: GCF_046027215.1. Lineage (GTDB taxonomy): Bacteria > Pseudomonadota > Gammaproteobacteria > Burkholderiales > Burkholderiaceae > Paraburkholderia > Paraburkholderia fungorum_D. The sequence continues at coordinate 2,207,960 of NZ_JAQQEN010000002.1, forward strand.
GCGTAACGAAGCAGGGTATCGGTTGTCGTGAGTCCGGTACCTGTCGTCGAATTCGCAATTTTCTAACAGAAGGCAATAATCATGTCGCAGAAGATCCTGATAGTAGGTGCCGGCTTCGCCGGGGTATGGGGTGCGCTGGGCGCAGCTCGCGTACTCGATGCTGCGTGCGTATCGACCAGTGACGTTGAAATCACCCTGATTTCGCCGAAGCCGGAGTTGCAGATCCGGCCGCGGCTGTACGAAAGCGAGCCGCAGCGTATGGCTGCTCCGCTGCTGCCACTGCTCGAGGCCGTTGGCGTGAATTATCTCGAGGGCATGGTCGAAGAGATTTCCGTCCATGAAAAGACAGTGAGTGTAGTGGCCGCAAATGGCCAGAAGCGAACGCTCTCATACGACCGGCTGCTGTTGACAAGCGGCAGCAAACTGAGCAGGCCACCGGTTCCGGGCCTTGCAGAGTACGCTTTCTCTGTCGATCGCATTGAGGATGCCGTCGTACTCGAACGCCACTTGGAAGAGTTGGCGAGACAGCCGGATTCGCGTGCGCGCAACACGGTTGTCGTGGTGGGATGTGGCTTTACGGGCATCGAGGTCGCGACCGAGCTGCCTACGCGAATGCGCCAGACGTTTGGCCCTGATGCCGCTATCCGGGTTGTCGTTGTGGGCTCTCAGGCCGAGATTGGTCCCGATCTCGGACCTAATCCTCGCCCGTTCGTATCTGAAGCATTCAACTCACTGGGCGTTGAGGCCGTACTGGGATCTGGCGTGGTGTCGGTCGATGCAGACGGGGTTCGCACTGCGTCGGGAAGCCATATTGAAGCCAGGACGGTAATCTGGGCGGGAGGCATGCGCGCCAGCTCACTGGCTGCGCAAGTTTCTTCGCGTCTTGATCCGCTAGGACGTGTCGAGGTGGCATTGGATCTTCGCGTAGCAGAAGCACCTGATGTGTTTGTGGCGGGTGATGTGGCGCAAGCGCTATGCGACGATAACGGGCGCTACGCATTGATGTCCTGTCAGCACGCCATCGTGATGGGGCAATTCGGCGGACATAATGTAGCCGCAGATCTGATCGGTGTCCCGACCCTGGAATATAGACAACCGTTTTATGCCACTTGTGTCGACCTTGGCGAATGGGGTGCTATCTATTCGGAAGGCTGGGATCGGCAGATCAAACTGACGAACGCCGAAGGCAAGGCGCGGAAGCAGATCATCAACACGCAGTGGATCTACCCGCCGGCGCCGAATCGTACCGAGGCATTGGCGGCGGGTAACCCGCAAGCTTCCTTCGGCTAACCTTCTGGCACCGCCCTGGCGGTTGCAATGACCGGAGTGGTGGATCCGCCACGTGCGGCAGCGACGATGAACGTTTTCAACCGACCATCGCACGCTGCTACCGCACGTGGCGCCTTCACTTTAAGCGCCGGTCTACTACGTGGCACGTGGCGCCATTCGCGATGTTCCCAACTCCTCCCTCTACTTTTCCTTCATGCAGTCCTTCCTCGCTCCCGAGTCGCGAGAGCTACCTGGCTGCCGTCATGGCGAGCGCGAGCGGCGCAGCGCGCTCAAGCCGTTCATTGGCCTGCTCAAGAATGCGAAGGGCCCTGCTTACACCTGATACGCAAATACCAGGCGACGACTCCTTGTCAGGAGCAAAACGCGCCTGCAGCACTACTTGAAGATCTCAGAATCAGTTGGAAGAAACACCTGGAACGCACGTGACGGCAGCGAGGATGCCGCAGTGCACGGGGAGCCAGGCCGCATTGGATTTCCTTTTTGGGGAAGAAATTGAATCAACCGGACACATTGGAATGCTGCTTTCGCCTCGGTTTGTCGAATCGCGCTGACGCGCTTTCCACAAGTATCGCCGCGAGCTATGCGGGCATCATGGCATTCATGGCGGTGGCGAGCGAGGGCAGTTTCGCCAAGGCCAGCGAACGTCTGGGCGTGGGCAGATCGGCCGTGAGCCGGAACGTCCAGAGGCTGGAAACGCAGTTGAGTACGCGGCTGTTTCTGCGCACCACGCGCACCACACAATTGACGCGCGAAGGCCAGCGGTTCTTCGAGAACTGTCACCAGGGTGTCGCGCACATCGTGGAAGCCGTGAACGACATGCTCGAGCTTCGCCAGGGGCCCCCTCGCGGCCTGGTCCGCATCAGCTCGACGGTGGGCTTCGGCAGGAAGGTGGTGGCGCCGCTGCTGGAAAAGTTTATCAAGGCCTACCCCGACATTGCGATCGATCTGCTGCTCGACGACCGGCCGACGGACTTTGCCTCCGAGCAGATCGACGTGGCGTTCCGCAACGGGCGCATCGAAGATTCCAGCATCGTCGCCAAACAGCTGATTCCGATGCAGATGGCACTTTGCGCCGCACCATCCTACGTGAAAGCGCACGGCCTGCCGCATACGGTGGAAGAGCTGTGTCAGCATGAATGCATCAACTTTCGCTTCTCCAGCGGCCGGGTGTTCGAATGGGAGTTCAAGGTCGATGGCCGCGTGCGGAAATACCTGCCGACAGCCCGCCTCACCTTGAACGATGCCGACCTGGTCTTGCATGCGGTTCTGCAGGGCTCCGGCATTGCGCAGATGGCCGGCTATCAGGTCTGCGATCACATCGCGGCCAATGAGCTCGTTGTCGCGCTCGCGAGGCATGCGCCCGACGATCGTGGGCACTACATCTGTTATCTGAACCGGCAGCATTTGCCGACGCGCATTCGCGTCTTCATCGATTTTATGACCGAGCAGATTCGTGCGCTCGATCTGCCCGACCGGGTGCGACGCGACATCGAGACTTCGACAGTGGGGATGGCGGCATGAATCTGGTTTCGTGGCTCTGCGCGGCCGGCGCGATTATCCTCTGGGCGTCGTTTGCGACGCTGGTCTCCCACGCGCCGCAAGTGCCTCCGCTCATGCTGACGGGCGTGGCCCTGTCGTTGGGGAGTGTGACATGTCTCCTGCGCGCTCGCGAATGGCGCGTGCCCTTGCGGACGATGGCGTTCGGCACCATCTGCCTGTTCGTGTATCACGTCAGCCTGGTCATGGCATTCCGGCTCGCCCCCATCACCGAGGCAAACCTGATCAACTACCTGTGGCCCCTGCTGCTGGTCCTGCTCGGCACCTCACTACGGCGCGGTGCTGATTGCGCCGCAAAGATTGCCGGCGCGATGCTCGGCTTCGGCGGCTGCGTTGTCGCGATTGGCTCCACTTCGGGCAGCCTTGCGTTCAGTATGGCGCATGGCGTCGGCTATGCGATGGCGTTGCTAGCGGCCGTTGTCTGGGCCGTGTATTCGCTTGGCGCCAGATGGCTGCCGCCGTTTTCGTCGTGGGCTGTCGGCGGGTTTTGCCTGGGTGCCGGCCTTCTGGCGATTGCCAGTCATCTGCTATTTGAGCGTGCCTTCACACCGTCCGGCAGCGACTGGCTGTGGATGACCGCCATTGGTCTCGGCCCGCTCGGCATTTCTTTCATGCTGTGGGATCGCGCGTTGCGGCAGGGCAATGCGTCGCAGATCGGCATCCTGGCATACAGCACGCCGGTACTGTCGATGTTGGGCCTGGCGCTTGCAGGACAGGTCACAGACCGCGACTGGTCGACGATCTTCCTTGCCAGCATATTGATTGTGGCAGGCGTAGCGGTTGCCTCGCTGGCGTCGACAATTAAAAGAAGCGCACTTTGTCGTGAAGACGCGCACGCTTCGGCGGACAGCAGCGTATAGCAGGCATCCCGGAAATAGCTACGGTGTCCAATCTAATTCACGGAATTCCAACAGACGAATCGGGCCGCGAAATTGATCCGATACGTCCTGAGAAGAGTTCAAAGCGGAAATAGAGCACTAAACCCCGTCTTCTTCAGGCTTTAGACGATGGCGCCGTTGCTAATCTTCTGAGTGTGGTTCGGCGATTTAAATGCAAATTTCGCACAATTTAATTTTTAAGGACAGAGGTAGTTGATTGTCCAGTGAAGAGCATCGAAATCGGCGATCACACAATTTTTTCAACTACATTGGAGAGCTCTATGAGGGTGATGCCTTCGTTGCCGTCGTTTTACTCAAACTTCGTCAATCAGGAAGCGAAAAAGACTCAACAAAAGTTCTCAGTAGCGGGGAGCAACGGGCAGTCGTCGGCCGGAGCAGCGGCAAATGTGATCAAGGACGCGCAGAGTGCGTCCGCGAAAGACGCCCAAACAGATGCGGACGTAGCGAAAGCGAATGCCGCCACTATCGACCATTTCGCAAAACTGGGAATGACGCTAATGTCGACATCATTTTCGTCGCTTTACAAGAATGAAGTCTCGGCCGCGACGGACCAGAACGGTGACGGCATGATTTCGTTATCCGAACTTGGTCATCAAGTGGTGGCCGGCGGTGGGACAAATGCTCAAGCGGCCTCGCTATACAAAGCAATGGATGAGAACGGGGATGGTTCCGTTTCAGCGCGGGAATTCGAGGACAGCCTCCCAGATCCTTTTGCTACCCCTGAGTTCGCGCAGCAAATGAAAGCCCGTATTGAGCAATTTCAGAAGGAAGCGAGCCCGAACGGAAGCATAGTGATGGAGTCCCCTGAAAGTAAGCCGGCTCCGGTAGACGCGGGGCTGGTCCTTGGCAGTCTGGCGATGGAACTGGACTCTGGCAGTCAGTCATCAAATTCTGGCAACGGTCAATCGAACTTCGGCAGCCAGGTGTCCTGAACGCGGGACGGCCGACCATTGGCTCCTGCTTGATAGCGGAGTTTGATGGTCGGCAAGTCGGGGCGCGTGGCCGCCCCGACGTTGTCGAGCCGCCTGCTTCCAGGGACTCGCGGATGATGTACTTGCTGCAGAGACAGGAAAGGGCACCGGCATGCGGTGCCCAACGAATTTTAGCGCCCGGCGCTCTGGCCGCCGTCGACGTGCAGGATTTCTCCCGTGATGAACGATGCCGAATCAAGGAACAGAATCGCGTCGGCGATATCGCTCATCTCGCCCATGCGCCCGAGCGGATGGAAAGCGCCCAGCGCTTCGTGGGTTTCCGGCGAGTGCATCGGCGTCTTGATGATCCCCGGCGCGACGGCATTCACGCGAATCCCTTTCTTGGCGTATTCAATCGCCAGTGACTTCGTGGCGGCGTTCAGACCACCTTTCGTCAGGGCTGCCAGTACCGAATACGAGCCGCTGATTGCAGCGTCAGCGGTGCTGGAAGTCACGCTCACCACGTGGCCGCTCGAATACTTTTCCATTTCGGCGATGGCGAGCTGCGTGATGTAATAGAAGCCCGCCACATTCACGTTCACCACAGCGGCGTAGTCTTCCGCGGTGTGTTCGGTGAAAGGCTTGCCGATGTAAATGCCGGCGTTGTTCACCAGCGTGTCGATCCGGCCAAACTTTGCAACGCCTTCGGAAATGACACGTTGGGCGGTAGCCGGATCACCGATATCACCGGCAATCGTCAGGATGTTCGGATCTTCCGACGGTCTGATCGAACGCGAGGTTGCGACAATGCGGTAATCCAGCTTGCGAAATGCCTTGACGACTTCGGCACCAATGCCTTGCGATGCGCCAGTAACGACGACAACCTTTTGCGACCGGCTCATGCTTTTTTCGCCTGTGCCAGCCACTGGTCGAGACTAACACGGCCGATCCGCGCGTCGCCGAGCGGCACGAGCGATTGTTCTTCGACAAGACCGCCGTAGTACCGCGCATCGCGATCCGTCACCACCGGGCGCGCGTCGCCTACCGATTTCAGATAACGCGCGACGATCTCCGCAAAGGGCGCGCGGTCTGGGCCGGCGATGTCGACCCTGCCGTTTAGCGGCGCAGACTGTGCGATCTGCGCGAGAATTGCCGCGACATCGTCTACGGCGATCGGCTGAAACAGTCCTTCGCCGATGCGCACCGTACCGCTGTCCGTGCTGAAATCCGCGATACCGCCGATGAACTCCATGAACTGAGTCGCGCGCACGATCGTGTACGGTACACCCGCCGCTTCAATCGCTTCTTCCTGCGCGACCTTGGCAACGAAATACGCGTTCTCCGGCGAGCGGTCGCAGCCGACGATGGATAGCGCAACATGATGGCGCACGCCTGCGGCCACTTCGGCCTTGCCGAGGTTGCGCGCCGAGGTGCGGAAGAAGTCGAGCACCGCCTGCGGCTCCCATGACGGCGCGTTCGTTACATCCAGTACGACGTCCGCGTCCACCAGCGCATTGCTCAGGCCCTCGCCCGTCACCGCGTTCACACCGGTACGCGGCGACGCAGCGACTGCCACATGGCCCGCCTCGCTGAGCAGTTTGACCACACGTGAGCCGATCAGGCCGGAACCACCGATTACGACGATCTTCATGGCAAATTCTCCAGATGAAAGTAATTGAACGTGCGGGGCGCTGGCGGACATCGTATTGTGAAACTGCTGGCCGCCGTCGCATCGCCTGAGGCTATTGTGGAAGAATCATGTTCTATAGAGAAGTGACAAGAATCGTTGAGCCGACTAGTCCAAGTCGCTTCCGTGCCCCTTGTCCGAGAGACCGTCATGACCGTGCCGACTCCCCCATTGACTATCGAAATCGATCGGCAGCAGCAGCTGCCGATCTATCTGCAGATCTGCGAGCGTTTCAGGACCGCGATCGCCGCGGGGCATCTGCGTCCCGGCGACCGTGTGCCGGCGCTGCGCGGCCTCGCCACGCAGCTGAACACGGCGCGCGGCACGGTCGAGCTAGCCTATACGATCCTCGTCGACGAGGGCTACCTGCAGATGCGCGGTGCGGCGGGCACATTCGTATCACGGTCGCTGCCGGCAACGGTGATGCGCTCGTCGCGCACGCAAAGTGTTCGGGACGCGCACGGTAGCCAGAGCACCGAAGGAACCGGCGCGCCGGTAACACCGGGCGAATCGCGCGGCGGCCAACCGGCGCCGCGCCAACTGGGCATCGCTGCCGCCATGAGCGGCGAGCCGCTGCCGTTGCAACCGGGGTTGCCCGCGCTAGACGCATTTCCGGGCAAGGTATGGAACCGGCTCGTTGCGCAGCGCGCGCGCAGCGGCGACCGAGCGATGCTCGCGTACCCGGATCCGGCCGGCTACCGGCCGTTGCGGGAACATATCGCCACCTATCTCGGGCTCTCGCGCGGCGTGACCTGCCTGCCGGAACAGGTATTCGTCACCGGCGGCTACCGTGCGACGCTGGAACTCGTGTTGCGTAGTCTCGCCCGCCCGAACGATCACGTATGGTTCGAGGATCCCGGTTATCTGCTCGCGCGTAGTTTTCTGTCCGAGACCGGCGTGCACCTCGTGCCGGTGCCGGTGGATGGCGAAGGGATCGATGTGGAGCGCGGCACGTTGCTGGATGCGCAAGCGCGCTTCGCGGTGGTCACGCCGTCACATCAAAGCCCGCTCGGGCACACGCTGTCGCTCGCCAGACGCATGGCGCTGCTGGACTGGGCAGAGAAAGCGTCCAGCTGGATTATCGAAGACGACTACGACAGCGAGTTCCGTTATGTCGGCCGGCCATTGCCGCCGTTGAAGAGCCTCGACCGGCGCGATCGCGTGGTCTATTGCGGCACGTTCAGCAAGGTGATGTTTCCCGGTTTGCGGCTCGCGTATGTGGTGGTGCCAGAGCGAGCCGTCGAGCGCGTCGGGCGGGTGGCGCGCAGCATGAACGCCGGATCGCCGACGCTCTTGCAGGCGGCCGTGGCGGATTTCATTGGACAGGGGCATTTTGCGCGTCATCTGAAACGGATGCGTGCGTTGTACAGCGAGCGGCGCAAGCTGATCGTGCACGCGCTAGAGCAGACGTTTGGCGAACGGTTGATTGTCGATTTGCCGCCAGGTGGGATCCAGTTCGCGGTGCAGTTCGCCGAGGGCCCGGATGGCCCGGTCGACGACGTCGCCGTCGCGTCGCGAGCCCGCGAGGCGGGGCTCGCAGTGCTGCCGCTTTCGATCTGGTACGCAAATGCCCGTACGCGGCGTGCGCGGCGCGGTCTCGTGATGGGCTTCGCGAACATCGCCGATGCGCGTGAAGCCGGCCGTCTCGCGCGAAGCTTGCGCGCGTGTCTGGACGGCTGACGCGCGGGGCATGTACGCAGATCTCCGATTGGCGCCGCGCGGCACGCCTTCGCACGATGCGGCAAGAGCGCTTACGGAACGCATTCCGTCCGGCGCGCGCTATGCGCTGCGCGCAGCCGCACCCGCCGCCGTCCTCGCGCTACCGGCCGCCTGCACGGCGAGCGAAGCGAAGACCGCATCGTCGGTGAGTTGGACGCGCGCTGCATCGAGCTCGTCGGCCACCGTCGCTTCGCCCCTCACAAGCCCCTGCAAGAGAAGAAACCGCACGCTGTGAATGCCGATCGAGCCGAGCGCGTAGCGCAGATACGGCGTCAGGAAATCCGGCTGCCGTGCGTGTTCGCCGCTATGGACACTGCCCGAACCGACGATCACGATGGTCGGCCGGTCGCGCATCAGTCCAACCTTGCCGTCCGGTGTCGAAGCAAACGTGCGATGAATGCGCAGCGTGTAATCGATCCACAGCTTGAGCGCTGCCGGCACCGTGAAGTTGTGCATCGGCGTGTTGATAATGAGCGCATCCGTCGTTTCGATTTCACCGATCAGTTGCTCTGAGACACTGAAGTGCGCCTTATCCGGCGTGCGCGATGTGATGGCGCGGGCATAGTCGCGGGCTACCGGCGGCAGCGGTGCGGCTGCGAGGTCGCGTTCGATCACTTCGATGGCCGATGCAGCGGCTGCGGCGTGCCCACGTAGCATGCCGACGATCTCGTCGGCGAAACGGTAACCGTGACTCGCCTCGCCATGCGGGCTGGCATTGAGTAGCAAAATTCTCATGACGTAAGCGCGGCAGGATGGGAAAGAGGGGCGAGTGGTTCGACGAAGTGCATGCCTCGTGCGAGCAGCCCATTGCGGAAATAGAAGCGTTGCGCAAGTGGCATGTGAAGGCCCGTGTCGAGCACGAAGTGCGCGCAGCCGGCTTCGCGCGCTATCTGCCGTACGGCGTCGAGCAGTTGCGCGCCAACGCCGCCACGTTGCAGCGTGCCATCGACAACCAGATCGTCGACATAGACGAAGCGGCCATACAGCAGATTGGTCAGCGTGCGATAACCGGCGAGGCCGACCACGCGGCCCGCGTCGGACGCAGCCAGCAGGCGATAGCCTTCGGCGTTCTGCCGGGCCACTTGAGCGGCAAACGAGCGCGCATCCGTTAGATGCGGGCGCAACTGACGCATGACGTCGAATGCGGGCAACAGCGAATCGGGCGTGTCGAGGTGAACGAAGCGAAGTGAGGTAGCCATGAGCGTCTCCACGAGGAACAACGCTCACAATACCCGGTGCACGGCCTGGTCGGTAGAGCCAAGAAAATGCATTTCGACCAAGCCATGGGAGTGACTCACGTGTGTCCGCTGAGCCGGGGCCAGCCGCAGATCACATTAAATCTGCTGTGCATGTACAGTCAGCGTTGCTTACCACGCGCCACCGACACCAGCTTTTTTACACGTCGCGCCATATTCAAAAGGACGCCGCCGGATCGATTCGCAGACGGTCGTCTGTGCGGCATATGCTGGACGTCATTGCAGTCTTCCTCCAGCGCGCGAGCATGATCGGCGCTGTCGAATGGCCATTCGATCACCACCGCTCTCAGGAGCGCCGTGCGTTGGCCTGTTCCGGCGCTGTCTATGTACGCGTTAATGGCGGATGCCTCTTCCTCAGCCGCTCGCTGACAATCCGCGACAATGAAGTCGTTAAGTCCTTCGATATGGACGCACCACAACCGTTCGCTCACATCCCTGTCTCCGTTTGACGCTCTGAATCGCCTGCAACCGCGCCCCCGCAGCTTGCTCCCAATGCTCGACTCCCCGCAACGTATTACTGGGACCTCGATTCAGGCTCAATAAGCATTAGGATGATGTAGCCCTTTGAATACGGTCGCGCAAATGATCTTTACGTCAAGTCTGAATGACCAGTTCCTGAGGTAATACAGATCATGTGCTACGCGGCCCTCCATTTTTTCGATTCGATCGGTCTCGCCGCGAAACCCGTTAATCTGCGCCCAGCCAGTAATGCCAGGCTTGATGCGATAACGATGAATGTAACCGGAGACAATGTTCTGGTAGAGATCGTCGTGTTCGAGTGCGTGAGGACGGGGCCCCACTACCGACATATCGCCGCGTAGCACGTTAAAGAATTGCGGTAATTCATCAAGGCTCGTGCGACGAAGAAATCCACCCACTTTGGTGATCCGTGTGTCGCCGCGAATAGCCTGCTCGAGCACGCCATGCTTCTGTGCATGCAGACGCATGGTGCGAAACTTGAAGATCGTGAAGACGCGCCCGTCTGCCCCTTTGCGGCGCTGTTTGAAAAATACCGGTCCGGGCGAACTCAGCTTCACCGCAACTGCACACGCAAGCAGGACGGGCGACACCGCGATCAGCGCGCACAGCGCAAAGAGACGGTCGAACAATTCTTTCTGTACCAGCGCGTTGGGCGGCAACGGCGACGCGGCCAGATTGATGGTCGGCACGCCGAGCAGGTCTGTGACACTTCCTTCAAACAGAGCCAACGTACGCACGTCGGGCATGAATCGTATGTTGATCAGATCATTGCGAAACTCGTCGACCAGCCTGAGAATCGTGCGCTCCTCGGTCAGTGGCAATGCCAGCCAGACTTCGCAGATCTGCTGTTCACGCACGTATCGAATGAAGCTTGCATGCTCTTCAAAGACACGCACCGATGTCGTGGTCGTTACCGTGGTATCAGGCTGCACGTTATACAGCGCGTTGGGCCGAAAGCCAGCGGCCGGTGACATCTCCATCTTGCGAATGATCTCATCGCAATGGTCCCCGCATGCTGCCACGGCAACCTGCCGCAGATTCAGACCCGCGTTGCGCGCCCGGCCCAGCAGCACGTGTGTCATCATGCGGCCGGCAATCATCAGGCCGCCTGAAATGCCTGTCCAATATGCGAACCAGAGACGCGAGACGAAGTCGATGCGATGTAACGAGAACATCAACGCCATCGCGCAGGCCTGCACCATGAGCCAGCCGAGCGCAATTTGCCCCGCCAACGCTCTCTTCGACCGCCCGCGCCAGGATTCGTAAACTCCGAGCGCCGGAAAAACAGCGAACGAAAACGCGGCGGCGAAAGCCACGAACGCAAAATAGAAACCTCGCTGGGAGGCATCGCCGAAGCGGATCTGCGAGGCCACGAGTGCGCCGGTCAGGATCATCGCGCCGTCGAACAGTCTTGCCAGTAGACCAGTAATCAATCGCATCACAGCCCCCCAGGAGCCCGCCGGGTCATCGGAACTGATTTAGCCGCATCGTCCGTACTTGTCGTCAAATCTGACTATGTCGTCTTCGCCAAGATACGTTCCCGACTGCACCTCGATGATCTGAAGCGGTACACAGCCGGGATTTTCCAAACGATGGCGTATGCCAAGCGGAATGTAGGTCGACTCGTTTTCGCCCAGAAGGAACTGCTCTTCCCCGCGAGTGACTAGGGCGGTACCGCACACCACGACCCAATGCTCCGCGCGGTGGTGATGCATTTGCAGCGACAGACGCGCGCCCGGCATCACGACGATTCGTTTCACCTGGAAACGGTCGCCATGATCGATCGAATCGTAGAAGCCCCATGGACGACGGACTTTTCTATGCGCGTCGGCTTCTGGAGACTTCTCGCGCTTGATGCGCGACACCAGTGCCTTGATGTCCTGCACGTGCGAGCGGTCCGCAACCAGCACGGCGTCGTCGGTATCGATCACGATCATGTTGTTCGTGCCGACACACGCAACCAGCCTGCCGCCTTGCGAGCGCGCATAAGTGGCGGTTGCGCCTTCGAACAGGACGCGCCCGTTCGAAGCGTTGCCGCACTCGTCCTTTTCCATCGCCTGCCACACCGCATCCCATGAACCGAGATCCGACCAGCCCGCTTCGAGCGGCACCACAATTCCGCTGAACGGCGAATCAGGCTTGCCCACCTGCTCCATCACTGCGTAATCGATCGAATCGGATGGTGAACTCAGGAACCCGGCTGCGTCGGGGATGACGCATTCGTCGGTTTTCCTGGCACCTTGATAGGCCCGCACACAGGCAGCGTACATCTCGGGCTGAAAACGCTCGATAGCCGCCAGCCAGACGGACGACCGAACCACGAATATGCCGCTATTCCACCAGTAATGGCCGGATTCAACATATTGCGCAGCAAGCTCCGCAGCGGGCTTCTCGACAAAACGCTCGATGCGATGCGCGCCATCCGGCAACGCGTCGCCGAGGCGGATATAGCCAAATCCCGTGTCGGCGCGGTCGGGCGGAATGCCCAGTGTGGCGATCTCGCCCTTCAGTGCATGGCGGGCTGCAATATCGATCGACTCGTGAAGCGCAGCCAGATCCGCAATCGCGTGGTCCGCGGGCATGGCGATCAGGATGGCATCCGGTCCGTCAGCGCATGCCGCCAGCGCGGCAAGCGTGAGAGCCGGTGCGGTATCCCGACGCGCCGGTTCCACGATGATGCGCGCGTTCACGCCGATTTGACGAGCCTGTTCGTAAGTCGCGAAGTAATGCTCCGCGCCACACACGATGAGGGGATCCGCGGCGATCTCCCACGTCGCGCTGAAACCGGCCATACGTCCCATCGTGGCCTGTAGCAACGTCTGGTTGCCGATCACGTCGATCAACTGCTTCGGAAACTGCTCGCGCGACACCGGCCACAGGCGAGTCCCTGACCCACCGGCCAAAATCACCTGCACGAGCGGCGGAAAGTCCACCAGGACCTGATCAATCGCTTCGCTATCCATCTCGCCGGCAACTACCGTGGGCTTGCTCATTGAAAGCTCCTTTGTATTGAAACCCGCTGGCGAATGAAATCTCCACGACCGCGCTCAAAGCATTGCGCCGTCAATCGCGCCATTGGTTTCTTGTGTGACAGGACGACCGTATCAGGCGGACAAAGCCAGCGATGCGGTTCCCGGTGACAAAAGCTTCACGCGTTGACCGTCAATCTGGCCCGACCGGAGAGCGTGGACAGCATTGCGGCACGATCGCACTGATATGCCGTTCAACAGTAACGACACGTATCGACGTCCTACCGACAAGCTGGCGCCAAAGAGCAGTACTTGATCTGTTTCATCATAGTCAGGCTACGCTGCACCACAGCATTCCTGGCGCGAACAGTTGAGGTTTTGGCCAAGGTCGTTGGACCTGTTTTCGCAAGTGCACCAAACAGAGGCGATTTCCACGCCTGATAGACAGGGAGGTTGGAAATCAATTTTTAGCCGTGGTACCTTCCACGTGAAGGAGTTGATGATCTGGTGTAAAAGATAGAGCGCCGATATTGTCCGTTGTCCGTAACACGCTGGCTTTTGGCGTCCCACTCCCAAGTTTTGTTCTGCGAGTGCGGAGTGGTCCCCAAAAACTGTACGCCATCCGTTTACCTGGAGCCGCAATGGCTTACATATCGCTACTCGCACTATTTCTGACGGTCACCAATCTGGTACCTGTGAGCGCGGTTGGGCTGATCCCTCTCGTCTTTTGTCCGTGGCGCTTTTTCGGACGCAGCTACCCCGCGTTCATGACGCCTCTCACCGCGTTCACGCTTCTGGTCGTGGTCTCCACGCTGCTCTACGATCCTCGCTCTTTCCTGGAATTCGATTTCTATCGGCGTGACGGCAATTTCTTCATCTCGTACGCGCCTATTTTTGCCGGTTGCCTGTACACGCATCGTTGGGACCTGAATAAAGTGCTGCGCACGTTCTTCGTGTTCGCGGTTGTAATCAACATACCGCCCTACGTTTATTACATCGCCCACAATGGCTTACTCAGTATCTTCGCGCGTCCCGACGACAGCTTTGGCAGTTACTTCATCGCGCGCAACGCGGCAGGCGGGTTCTTCGCCATGCTGCTTTGCCTCGGCATCGCATGCTATCTGCACAAGCGCAGCAAACTGCTGCTGGCCTTGTTCGCGGTCAATGCGCTCATGCTGTTCTCCACCTACAGCCGGGGCTCGTTGCTAGGTGTTCTGGCGATACTTCCCTACCTCTACTTCGGCCGCAAACGCTGGATGCTGGCCACCCTGCTAGCCGGCCTTATCGTGGGCTCCGTCGCGATGGCGATCTACCATACGGATTCGAAGATCGACTATATGGGTTACACGTTTACCATTGAGAATCAGGATGCTAAGGTTGCCAATCTGAACATTCGCTACGAATGGCTGTGGCCGCGGGCTCTTGCTTATTTCGAGCAGAGCCCGGTCGTAGGCCTCGGGTTCGGTTCATTCGACGATCATATTGGCAGCGTGACCTCTTACTTTCATCTGCTGGGCGTCCCTTCAGACGCGATCATCGAACATAGCGACTCGCATGCTCACAATTCTTACCTGAACTTCCTTGCGGAACTGGGCGTAGCCGGTCTCGCGCTGATGCTGAGCTTTTACTGGAGACTGATCGAATGGAGCAAACACGGCGCAGCGGCCGCCGCACTGTTCGCCGGTGGGCAGAACTTCGCCGCCTTCCGGTTTGTTGAACTCTCGTCGGTGTGCCTTCTTGTCATGGCCGCGACTGAACATCGTCTGGTCTCGCCATCGAATGTGCTAATCCTTGCTCTTGTCATTTCCCTGTTGCTGGCAGCACGGTCGGTCAACGCCGCCGCGATCGAACATCTTCGGCAGAAGTCAAACGGCAACCTGCCACTCTGACTGCCCCCACGACGAGCCGGCGTGGCTGCGAAAACGAAGAAGAGAGAATCCCATGTGGACCCTGTTCACGAACTTAGGCGACGCCGCCATAACGGTGCCCGTAGCGGCTATCTGTGTCGGCTGGCTGGCATTATTCAACACCCGTCTCGCATGGCGGTTGGTCGGTGCGCTCGCAGCCGGAACTGCCATCGTCGGTGCAACCAAAATTATCTATGCCGGTTGGGGCGTCTCCATCCCGGCTACCGATTTCCGCGTCATTAGCGGGCACGCCATGTTGTCGACTGCCGTGTGGACGGTAGCGATTACCCTTCAGCTGAAGTGGTGGCGTCTGCCGGCGCTTCCAGGCGTCGGCGCCGGTATGGTGATTGGCGCGCTTACCGGCTTTTCCCGAATCATGGACCACTCCCATTCGTTTCCGGAAGTATTTTCCGGCTGGCTTCTCGGCGCACTAGTGGCCGTACTCTTTTTACGGACCGCTATCAACGTCGAGTCTGAGCGCATCGGGCCGATCTGGTTCACCCTCAGCCTTTTGCTGGTCTCCATGCTTGCCTATGGGCACGAGGCGCCGCTTCAATACCTGATCGATGTTCACTCATCACAAATCCATCGCCATATCCCATCTGTCAGGGCCTTCCTTGGCCAGATCCACTAACGCATCACACTCACGACACGACGTCAGCAACATGACGCTGGTTGGCCGGTAACTGGCCCATGACCGGATAAGGGAGAAAGTGTTCGAGGAAGCCGTATGGGAGTCGGGAGTCGATAAAATTCATTAGTGCCGCTTTGAAGTTCTCTGACGAAAAACGCTCCGCGTTTCTACGGCATGCACGGGGGTCAAACAGAGTAGCGTTACGCTCAAACCGGCCTATCGCTGCCAGTAAAGACTCCGCTGTCTGTTCACCAAAGAACACGCCAGTTGGCCGTTCAAGCGGCAAACCGATGATGGACTCGAGCGCGCCGCCTCTGCCGAATGCGATGACCGGCGTTCCGCAAGCCTGGGCTTCCACTACCGAAATACCGAAGTCCTCTTCCGCAGCGAACACAAATGCGCGAGCACGCCGCAAATGATCGACAAGCACATCGAATGGTTGATGACCGAGGATCGTGACGTTCTCGCCAGCGACTGCCTTGATCTTCTTCATGTCTGGACCATCGCCAATCACCACGAGCCGGCGCTCAGGCGTCTGCGAGAAGGTCCGTACGATCAGATCGATACGCTTATACGGCACCATGCGTGACGCCGTCACGTAAAAGTCGTCCTTTTGCGTGCACATCGTCATATTTGCCAGATCGACCGGCGGGTAAATGACGGTTGCTTCACGTTGGTACGTTTTTCTGATCCGCCGGGCAACGAACTGGGAATTCGCCAGGAGATGATCCACGCCATTGGCCGAGCGCGAGTCCCATCCGCGAATATAGTGAAGCAGGACGCGCGCCATGACAGACTTGATGCCAGTGCTTAGATGAGACTCAGCAAGATATTGATGCTGCAAGTCCCATGCATAGCGAATGGGCGTATGGACGTAACTGACGTGGACCTGGTTCGGTCCGGTAAGAACGCCCTTGGCAACCGCGTGCGAGCTGGAAATCACAAGATCATAGCCCGACAGGTCGACTTGTTCGATCGCGATCGGCATCAACGGCAGGTAGGCACGATAACGTTTGCGCGCCAACGGCATATTTTGAATGAAGGAAGTCTTGACGGATTTCCCCTTCACGCAATCGCGGTCTTCCAGAAAATCGACAACCGAAAAGATGTCGGCTTTCGGAAAGCACTCGATGATATTTTTCAACACCTTTTCTGCACCACCCGAAACCACCAACCAATCGTGAACAATAGCGACTTTCACTTCGACCTCCTGTGAGATTACGGCCCAGGTCCTTCCCCTTTCACAATCAGATTCACTCGTCCTTTGCAGGTGTATGAGGCCGGATGCCGCATGCAACCCGAACCATCCCGAGCGCCCGCTCGCCACCCGGCACGAGACTCACCATTTCGAGGCGGATCACGACAACCACCAGCATGACCGATAGCAACGCCTCGCCGATTACCCGGGCGAATGCGATTCCAATGGCGCCGTACCAGGGCGCAAGAATGAGCGCCGCGACAAGATTGATCAGGCCCGAGGCGATGCCCACGGTGGCAAGCAGGCGATCCTTCCTTCTCGGCAGAAATACGTAGCCTGCAACAAACTCGTTAAACGCAGCGAACGGGAACATCCACGCGAAAATCTGCAGTACGTGGGCACTGGGTTCGAAGGAAGCGCCCAGAATCAAAGGCAGAACGAAAGGCGATAGCGCCAGCGCGCCACAGAAAATCAGCAGCCCGTATCCCATCAGCAAGGTGGCGCCGCGCCGGGTCGTTTCATGCGCGCCTTCGGTGTCGCCCTGTGCGAGCTGTCGCGTGATGGTGGGAATGAACACCTGCGCGGCCGGCCCCATCAGCGCGAGCGCGATCGTCGCGAAACGTTCAGCCGCGCCGAAATAGCCGACCTGATCGGGCGTGGACAATAGCGTCAACAGGTAAGTCGACGACGCCGTAAATACGACCGACCCGGAGGAGTAAAGAAAGAGCATGGTCGAATTTCGCACGAGAGGAACGATGCCAGTCAGCCTGAGACGTGGCCAGCCCAGTTGATAGATCGTAAGACCGTAGGAGACGATCGTGGACGCCACACCCGCAATCAACAGGCTCGCAAGCACCCACACGGCGTCATCGGGTCCTTTTACGAAGGTCAAAACCAGCACAAGGCTCAAGACGAAGCCGAACACCTCGATCATGATGGGGGTTCGAAACTGATGACGTCCTTGAAACAGCCAACCGAGGTTCATTCCCGACACGATCCCCAGCAGCGTAGCCAGTACACCGATCAGAGGACGTCCGGACAAGGCGGGCGAACACATTGTGGCTACCAGGCCTATGCATCCGCCCATCAATCCATGCGCAACACGCGCGCTCACATGCAACGAGAAGATGTCGTTACATTCCGCCGCCGATTGCGCTTTCGACACATCGCGCATGCCGACAGGGCTGAAGCCGTAGTTGACGAGCATCCATATCACGTTCATGAGTGACATCGACGCGAGTACCCGGCCGTACCCTGCCACACCGAGCATCCTGCCGTAAAACGGCACCACGATGATGAGGTACACATACCTCATCAAATAGCCGCCGTAGACAAACCCGATAAGCCGAATGCTCTTTCGTCGATCCATTCTGTCCTCCGTACGCGCGTGGCTGGACTTCAGCGCCCAGCCACGCGACGGCGGGCAAGCGGGTTGGAAATATACCGCACCACGAAGTCGGAAAGTGGCGAATAGGGGACGAGACACAAACTTGAAAGCACGAGCGTGCCAAGTTTTTTCTTGAGGCTCCAGAATGGATTCGCGACTATGGCGTGCAAATAGTGGCGAGAATCACGCATCATCCAGCGCCACCGGCTCTTGAGCGTTGCGCGATAGATGCCTGAGCAAAAGTGCGCCTTCTCGTAAGAAAAATCGTGAAATGCCGGAGGAAGCTCCACCTGTAGCCGGTCCCTCGCGATCTTCCTCAATATTGCCCATCTCAGGTTGAACGCTTCCGGCGCTTTGTTGATCTGCTCCGAGTTTGCGAACGACACTGTCACGCTGCCCGCGTTGTGCACGCGATAGCCTCCCAATGACTGTCGGACTGTGGCGACACGACCTACCAGAGCAGTGCCGTAGATTGCATAGAAGTCCGCTCCGTAGCGGTTGATGTTCGCTTCCGGAACCGGAAAAATGCGCCTGAGCGCGCTCACCCGGTATGCATTACCCGAGGCAGGCGGCGACGGATACAGCCAGCCATCCAGCAACAGTTTTCCGCAATCGGCAGGCGGGTCGGTGTGAGGCACATAGGCGCCCAGCGGCGCGCCCGCGCTGTCCATGACATTCAGGCGAAACTGCACCTTTGCCCAGTCGCCGGATGCGAAAAGCCGCATCACTTCGGAGACCGCGCCCGGATAGAGAACATCGTCTGAATCGAGAAAAATCGCATATTCCGTTTCGAGCACCTCGATGGCCTGGTTATAAGCGGACACCTGGCCGCCGTTCTCCTTGAGCATCGGTTCAATGCGTGTTCCAAACTTCTCGATGATCGCG
Organism: Paraburkholderia fungorum; assembly: GCF_046027215.1. Classification (GTDB taxonomy): domain Bacteria; phylum Pseudomonadota; class Gammaproteobacteria; order Burkholderiales; family Burkholderiaceae; genus Paraburkholderia; species Paraburkholderia fungorum_D. The sequence continues at coordinate 2,226,739 of NZ_JAQQEN010000002.1, forward strand.
CGCGACCCGTCGGTCGAGCCGTCGTCGATGACCATGACGTGCGTCGCCGGATAGTCCTGCGCGAGCGCCGATTCGATCGCAGCGGTCAAATAGTGCTCGTAGTTGTAGTTACAGATCACAACCGTGACGTGGTTCATGACATTCCAACGCAATCCAGAGGTTCGATCAGTCGAAACTCGACGACCGTGTAACTAAGGCAATGCTCGCTCACTACGCAATTCCACGCACAACGACATACGCAAGGTGCTTAGGCGGCTTGTTATCGGCCCCATTGACGCGATCCGGCACCTTGAAGCGAACCTTGAGGGCTTCGTCGTTCCATGCCACGGCAACGTCATCACGAGCACTCACCGTACCTGTCAGCGCGTCGATAAACTCCACCCGTGCGTTGCGTGAAGACGGCGCTTTAAGCCCCCCTACGGTGACGCTTTGCCAACCCGGATCCGCGCTTACCTGCATCACGACGTCATGGCCGGAGAGCAACGCACTTCCAGAAGCTCCTCGATCGAACTGCAACGGTTTCGAAAAGCGTGCCAGGGATCCGCTCGCGGTCTGATTCAGCACGACCAGGCTTCGGCCGGATACGTTGTAAGTCCGCTTCGGCGGACCGCGATGCGTCAGACGGAAAGGCTCGTACCCATCCCAGTGATAGACCATCGACAGATATTTGTTCGAATCGTCCCAGTTTCTGTCGAGTGCCCACACGGCGAAGTCGAAGAAATAGCGTGGCAGGTAGTGCGGGTCCTTCATGTACGCGTCGCCGATTTCGGTTTGCCAGATGCCTCGTGCGGGCCCGTTCCTGACGTACTGCTGATACAGGGAATCCAGGTCGGCGACGGGGAGATAATGCGTGTCGATGTAATCGACCCAATCCAGCATCCGTTCCTTCAACACCGGGCTCCTGTACTCAAGCCATGTCCTGAAGTTGTCGAGGCCGCCCTGGTCCGGCCATCCACCGTAGACGACGTACGCGCGGTAACGACGGATAACGCGGGCCGCCGGAATATGGATGCGTTCGACGTAGTCCTGCATTGCACGCTCGTACGGTTTCGAACTCTTTACGTTCCCGTCGGCATCCGCGCCATGCCAGAAGGTTGCCTGAGCCAGCCCGCCCGACAACTTGCCCGCTGCCTCGTTCCATATCTGGAAATAGCGCAGGTTATAAGGCGGCGCGGAATACTTGCGCACTACTGCATCGACATATCGCGTCCACACCTCCACGTCCACCGGCGCCGAATTGGCGTCACCCGGCACACTCGCGTTCCACGTCGGCGTGTAACCGAGCTGCAGGAGCGAGCCGATCCCATTGCGCTGATTCGCGATCAACGCCGGCGGCAGGTCGCTATCGAACGCGGAGCTGGTTTTGTCGATGCGCATCACGTCTTCTGGCCCATCCGGCTGGCCAGGGCCGACCGAACTTCGCCCCCAACTGATCCCCATTGCGCGCCACATCTGAACATCGCCGGGCGCTCCCGCCCAGCCATTCGAACCGATCAACTCCGTGATCCTGCGGCCACGATCTCCCGCAGACCCCGACTCGGGCGTCAATGCCGACGCAGTCTTGCCACGCGCGAGCGGCATCGCCGCTCCCGCGAGTGCCGCGAGTGTGCGCAACGCGCGCCGCCTGGCGGCAATACTCATGACCCGGTGCTTGCGTCTGGCCACAAACATGGATTAACTCGCCGACGCGCCAGGCGCCAGATCCGACAGCTGCTCGCCGGCATGGCCGTACAGAAGCTGAAGTACTTTCCGCGCTGAATATTCCCAGCGAAACTCGCGCGCATGCGTCACGCCCATTGTTCGGTAACGCTGCCGCAGTTCCGTGTCAGCCATCATCTGGGAAATCTTCGCCGCGATATCGTCCGCCGACGTCGCGTCGCAGTACATGGCGGCGTCGCCACACGCTTCCGGCATCGAGGTCCGCGAAGAGGCGATCACCGGGCAGCCGCAGTACATGGCTTCGAGAGGCGGTAATCCAAATCCCTCGTATAAGGACGGAAAAACCAGGCATGCCGCATTCTCATAGAGCGATTTCAATTCGCCATCCGACACAAACCCCGCCCACACAATCTGGCTGGGACAAGTCCGCAACGCCATATTCTCGCCGCTGAAGACACGTTTATTGCGGCCGCCAACAATGACGAACTTCACGTCCTTCAGATGTCCGAGCTTATCGGTCGCTTCCAGAACACGTTGCAGATTCTTTCGTGGATCAAGGCTGCCGACGATGACGCAATAAGCGTCTCTTACAAGTTCCAGACGCCTCATGACTGCCGGGTCCGATACGACCCGGTCCAGATGATCCGCGCCAGGCGTGACGACCGTGACACGCGACTCATCCACCTTCAGGTGAAAACAGATCCGCTTCTTCGAGTAGGTCGAGACCGTCAGAATCAGCGGCGCCATTCGCGGCAACATGGCGAAACAAATGCGATACCAAAGCCGGAACTTCCTCGAGAAGCCTTGCGGAACATCGTAGATCGCCATGTCATGAACCATCACGACCTGCCCGCGCTTGAAAATCGGATTGGTGTTGCACAGGTTGAGGAGCATCATTCCTCTCGCCGCAATGGGCAGCGTAATCTGCTCCCAAAGCGTGCCACGCAGCCATGGGAAGCATCGTTTCCGCTTGAGCTGCGCGCCAGGTTCCACCACGTTTTGAGGCACGAAGACGTCCGGTTCGTCCCCAGGCGTTGCGCTCATTTGCATGGCCCGGGTGAGTTCATAAGCCACACGTTGAACACCCGTGACTGTCTGTGAGGTGAACTTTCCGTTGATTGCAAAGCGCATCGTCTTCTCCGTTTGGCGGCGTCGCGAAACATCTGCCCGCAAGTTTCGTGCGGCGTGTGCTATCAATGCGTTGCTTCGAGATCACCTAAATCGCTGGCATAGTTCGTCACGTAGCCATAATTTCGCGTGCTTCGCTTAAGCGGAATGCCATTGAAGATGGCACCGGCAATGCGTCCTTCGGCGCGTTCCATCTTCTTGACTGTGTCCGCAATTTCCTGCTCGCTCTGCATCCCCGAGCGCAGAACGAGTAAGGATGAGCCTGCTTCACTTGCGATGATGGAAGCGTCCGTGACTGCGAGAAATGGCGGCGTATCGATGATTACCATGTCGAACTGGCTGGCGACTCGCTCCAATAGCTCTTTGAAGTGGAGCCCCATGAGCAACGCCGCGGGGTTCTCCGGTCGTATGCCGCACGACAGGAACGTCAAACCGTCGATACTTGTCGGGCGCAATGCCTTACGCAAACCGAGCCGCCCCGAAAGCACCTCCGAAAGACCTTCCCGGTTACTTTCGCCGAATAACGCGGCGAGGTGGCCTCGGCGCATATCGGCGTCTATCAGGAGGACGCGCGCGCCGATCTCCGCGTGCAGGATCGCGAGGTTCGCCGCAACAAAGCTCTTTCCCGCTGAAGGCGTCGGCCCGATCACCATCAGAAGGTTATTGCGTGCATGCGCAAGGTCGCGCGCCACCGCTGTGCGCACGGCACGAAGTGCCTCGACCGATGTGTCGTGCGGAAAACGCGCAGCAAGGACTCTCGTGTTCTCGGCACCAGGAGACGGTGCTACAAACATTCCGGCCGCACCGTCAGGAAGCTGAATATCGGCGGCGCTTCGCGGAAATGGCAGATTGCTACGTCCACTCACGCCTGGCAGAGATTTGCGGCCGGCGCCCGCGCCGTAGCGGTCGAGTAACAACTGATGCTGACTGAACAGGATCTCGCCGAAGACCGGCACGCTCATGCGATTTTCCACGTACCTCGGGTCAGTCACTCCGGTCATCACATGGCGGCGCATGAAGACCAGCACGACCCCGGACAGAAGTCCCAGTGCCAAACCGCCCGAAAGCACGATTGCAGGCTGTGGTCTCGCCGGACGATGAGGCCTGATCGCGGCGTCGACGATATGCGCGCCGCCCGATGTACTGGCACGCCGGACCTGCAACTGCTCGGCTTTCTGGACCATCCCGAGGTAGATCGCTTCCGCAACTCTCTGCGCGCGAAGAAGATCGACGCTCTGACGCTCGGACGACGGCATGCCATTGAAATGGCTGTCGAATTGCGCCTTCGCATCCTGCAATTGCGCAATTTGCCGGTCGGCACTCTGTACCCAGCGGCTATCCGCGGTATAGCGCTCCAGAAGTTGGGTACGCTGTATCTGCAGGCCCGCTATCTGCTTGTCAAGGTCCAGCCCGCCCTGAAGATAAGCCTGTGCTTCGTTGGTCGGCTGCATGGACCGCGCCGCGCCACGGAAATGCTTGAGCGCATCCTCGGACTTTCTAAGGTCCGCCAGCAAACGGGGAAGCTCGCGGTTAATGAACGCTAGCGTGGTCGTGTCATTGAGTTGCCGGGCGGCAACTGCATAAGCAAGGTACTGGTCGGCCAGCGCATTGGCGACTTCGGTCGCCTTATCCGGACTCTTATCCTCATACTCGATCTGAAGAAGGCCGGAGTCCTTTACCTTGTCGCCAACCTTCACCAGTTCTCCAAACCGCTTTATTGCGTCGAGCGAATTCCAGCGAATCACCTGAAATTTAGTGCCCGGACGCGCGTCCAACTGCTTAACAAGTATGGAAACTTCATTTTGCTGGACCGCCTTGCCCACTACGCCCTTTACAAGCAACTGATCCGACGGACCAAGCAATTCGTATGCACCCCCTGCGAGGGCGACCAGCGTCAATTTCTCTTCCTCGAGGTCCTGCGGCACATCCAGCGATCCGATCTGAACGCGCTCTCCGCCCCACGCAAAAGACTTCAGTCTGAGCCATGGCGCTGACGGCTCCCCCGGAGTGGCAAATTTCTCGGCGATGTCCGCCAGCAATGGAATCGTGTGCGGCTTCACCGACACGTCAAAGCGGAATCTCTCAATGACCGGTTCCAGTACCGAGCGGCTGCGCATCACGGCCATCTCAGTCACCGGCGACGGCGCAGGCGGCGGAAGCGCTTCCTGATTTTGCAAGGCGAGGCCGAGCGCATTCGGTTCCGGCGGGTCGACACGCACCAGCACGTCGGCCGAGTAGATTGGCGGCGCAATGAGCAGATAAGCCTCCGCCAGCGTTAGCACTATGACAGCCGTAACCACGATTTCCCAAATGTGATCCCGCATCAGCGTGAGCATTCCGCCAGCGCTGAGTTGACCACGCTCCGTGCTGGCAATGGGAGAGAGCGAATTTGAAGGGTAGTAATCCACTGGTTTGATCCTTCCATGTTTGATGGGCAGAGTAATGACTCGTTACTGCTCTGCTGCACCACCAGTTCGTGATCTGAAACCGCCGCCGAACGTTAGATGTGGCATGACCGGCGGCACCTCGGAGTGACGTGCTGGTTCAGGTTGGGTCGAAGAGTCGTGGTCAGGACTCCCTGGGCGACGCAGTGCAGTACGGCCTGTGGCCTTTCGCCAGCGGCTTGCGCAAGCCGCCCAGAAACGCCGCCTTTCTGCAGGCGACGCGACGATCAGTTGCATGCATACGACACTCCTATCTCATCGCGTTACTACATGATTCGTAGTCCAACTCAAAAACGGACTGCACTGTGCATTGCTAACAACGCACCACTCTGTGTCCCGAACAGGCGGATATGTATGTTGGGCTACCTGATATCGACGACGTCAGCCTCTAGCTGCGCAGAGACTTCGTGAGAAAGCGTTGCCATGGAAAGCATAGCTTCGCGCAATCGCGCGCTTGCTTTCGTGGCATCACGAATGCTTAAGCACCAAGGCCTTCAGCGGTCTTGGAAAAGGTAATTGTTATGTGCTTGCCACAGCGGCTAGACGGCGTTTTACAGCAAATTACCCGGCGGACAAATTCGAAATTCGACGAATCGCCAGCGCGAATTTATCTATGCATGTTGCGGTGAAGCATAGCCGCAAAAGACGCGTCATATCGACGACGGCATAAATTCGGGTGTTAATGGCCGATTAAGTTGAACGCATTACGATTTGGCCAATTCGGAAAGCGTTGTTGCGATCTGTAACTGCTGTAACAGAGTTGTACATCGCGTCGCGACCTGTAACAGAACCTTAGTGACAGTTCAGCCAGTGCAAACGCGTGTTTGAACGCCCGCAGCTCGCTGCGCCCCTTGCCAGCAGGCTAGAAGGTCATCAACCGACGGTCGGATCGAGCGATCTTAGGTTATTGGATGCGGAAAAAGTTTCTGATTGTATTGGCTATTAACGCATTTTTCTACACATCTCAAGGTAACAACTTCTCCGATCATGACAATTACGCCAAAACACCTGGAATACCGGCCAAACTCGTTTCACCAATTTCGATCGGCTAATCTCCTACCTAGCATGTTTCGTGTGTTTGGAGAAATGAGCGTGATGACTTCCACCGATTTTCTTACGTCGTGCGTCAATGAACGTCAGAATGGCATGAAAGCTGTCAAGCACATCGGTCTTCTGATTTTCCACAACTGTTCCATGTTGACCGCTGGAGCTATCGGGGATGCTTTCCGGCTCGCCAACGAGTTCAAAAGAGCGGGAGGCGACGAGCCTCCTTATAGGCTCTCAGTGCTGTCCGACGAAGGCGGCCTGGTGACCAGTTCATCTAACATCCTGATCTGGACGCACAGTCTCGAACGATATAGCCTGGCCGATTTCCACGCGTTCTTTGTGGTCTGTCGTGACGCCACTGAAACCATGGAGCCCAACGATCGCTTTCTTTCGTGGATCTCGCGCCAGGGTTCGATCGCATCTTTTGGTATGCCGCATGGCGCGAATCTGACCGTGGTTTGCAAGAACCGGTCGCAATCAACAGTGCCCGTCTTTCTCTTTGAACGCTGCGGCGATGCAAGCAGCAGCAGCGTGACGCCTGCCGACCTGGCACTTGCGCAGATCGAGCGAGATCTGAATTCAGTCACCGCGCGAAAGATCGCCCGTGTATTGCAAACGAATTACGTCGACCAGAACAAGCCGGAACTGGACGATGCGAGCATGACCACAACAACCGAGAAAATCCGCGAGTCGGGACGCTGGATCAAGGAGAACTATAGCAAGGCCATCTCCGTGGCCAAGGCAGCCGAATTCGCAGCAATGAGCAAACGCAATTTTCAGCGTCGCTTTAAATGCGAGTTCGGCTTGACACCGCTCGAGTATCTGTTGCGCACGCGCTTTGACTTTGTCTGCACGATGCTAAGAAGTTCCGATTTGCCTGTCGACAAAATCGCGAGACGCTGCGGAATGGGTGACGGCAATCGACTCGGTCGCCTGTTCAAGGAGCGATACGGCATGTCACCCACGCAATTCCGCACGCAGCAGCACATCGAATCGGAAGAGCGATGGTTGACGCCCGAAGATGGCTGCGATACCGCGACTGAAGTCTTGCGATAAGCGCCCTGATTTTTGGACTGCAGGTTCGCGACCGCACCAACCACGGATTGCAACATGACGACCACAAAGTCCGCACAGTTCGACCAGGAAACCGCCACATCTACGGCAAGGCACAGGGAAGCGCAATCATCTGAAAACTTCGCGCACGAAGACGTGAGCCTCGCGCCGGGAGATCTGTATCAGCCGACGCAGTTGCCGGCTTCCGTAGTCGGCCGGCTCAAGGAGGCAGCGAAATGCATGCTGCCGGATTCCGTATTCCTGAGTCTGCTGCATCACAAGTGCATTGGCCGCTATCCGAATCTTCTCCGCCCTGCTACCTTCAACGAAAAGATCCTGCAACGAAACCTCAGACCCGATCCCCGCTATATCAGCTTGACCGACAAACTGTCGGTAAGGGAGTATGTTGCGTCCAAGATAGGAGATAAATATCTCATACCGTTGATTTCGGCGCCGGATGCGCTGACGCGTGAGGTCTTCGACGCGCTCCCATGTGCCTTTGTAATGAAGGCAAACCACGGCAGCAGCTTCGTCGAGGTTGTTAGAAACAAGTCCGAGACCTCTTTCAAAAAACTGCAACTTCTCGCCGCGAAGTGGTTGTCCACCGACTTCTACTACATCGCACGCGAGAGGCATTACCGCGCGATCAAGCCGCGTATCTTTTTTGAGCACCTGCTTCTGGACCAATCCGGCCAGATACCGGCCGATTACAAATTGCATTGTTTTGGCGGCCGGCCGGGGCGTCCCATCATCTACATACTGGTGATATCCGACAGGTTCGGGAGCGCGACGCACGGCGATGTGTACGACGTCGACTGGAACCATCTCGATGTAGCCATCGGCCGCTACAAACGGAGCGCCACGCCCGCTCCGCGCCCGAAGAACCTGGAATCAGTGCTGGACGCTGCGATGATTCTATGCGAAGACTTCGACTATGTTCGCGTGGACCTATATGCTCCGGATAACGAGGTTTACTTCGGCGAGCTTACCTTCACGCCAGGCGCTGGCGTGCTGCCATTTACGCCTGACAGCATTGACTTCGAGTGGGGAAAACTGCTGAATTGAGCGAAGGCCACCGAGACCGCCTTCTGGAAGAACGATGCGCTAGAGCGGATGTCTTTGCGACCTTCGACTCAACCGGAGAGGTATATATGACGCAAACTACCAGCGGAGAATGCGGCATGATTGGCAACAATGTAGCGGAGGGACCGCGGCCCCGGGTGATGATGTGTCCATTCACCAACCCAACGAATCGGTATATACAAATTCAGAAAGATCTCTATAGCTCGATCGGTTATGACGTCGTGCCGCTTTCCATCAAGGGTTTGCTGAAGGGTGGATTCTTCCAATTATTCAAACCGGACAATATTCTCGCTTTTCATTGGCTTGAGTACCGGCCATTCAAACGAGACAAAGGCCCAGCACAACTGAGCATACCGGGGTCCCTGCTCTTCGCATTCTATTGCTCGCTCATGTTGATAGGGCGGGCGAAAGTCGTCTATTTTGTGCACGATCATGCGGTCCACGATACGAGCGGCTTCAACAGGCGTCTGTCGGTTCGGATTATTGCCTTCGTACGCCGCCTGGCAGACTTTTGCGTGGTCCACGCGCCGGATTTCCAGGCGCAATACAACGCGCAATATCTGCCGCATCCACTCTATTGGGATGCGCCGGGACAGGCTCCCACCGCGCCTAAAAAAGATGACACGACGCCACTGTATTCGTTGCTCGGCGTGATTCGCCCATACAAGCAGATTGATGCTTTGCTCGATGTCTGGCCGAGCGAGTGCAAGCTACATATCGCCGGGCACGGCACGGAAGCCTACCTCGCGAGGCTGAATGAAATCATCGACAAGCGATCGCTTCAGGACGTCGTGCGCCTCGACGCCAAATTTCTATCCGACGCAGAGTTTGCCCAGAGCATTGTCGATAGCGACGTGCTGATCCTGCCACATGCGGCCGATTCAATGCTGGTGAGTGGCGCGTTTTTCGAGGCAATCGGACGCGTGAAGTTGCTGATCTCGCGCTCGACGCCATTTATGGTGTGGGCTGCCAGGAAGTTCGACAATGTCATTCTGTTCGATGACATTGCGGAGCTCCCGAAGATTGTTCGCTCGGTGAGCGAGTCGTGGCCCGCGATTGCTCGCGACGCGGGCAACCGCCTGGCTATCGACGAATTCGGCTGGAATGCCTGTCGTCAACGCTACGGGCAGTTTTTTGAAACCGTTGAGGGTCACCGGGGCGCGGTTGAAAAGCCGGTTGTTTAGCGATTTCTGCCTCATAAAAACCGTGCGCAGGAGAAAGACCTGAATGCTAGCTTCCAACCTGGTTCCGCGACGCTTTAAGACCTTGCTATATAGATATGTTGCTGAGCGTCCTCGGGAAATCACGCTATTCGATACGCTTCGCCCGAAGTTCGTTTCGATGAAGATTCCTGGCGAGTACCGACCTTGTAATCCATCACTGTGTTTTGATGGGGAAGGTTATGCCGTCATTGTTAGATCTGTCAATTATGAATTATTGGAGAGCGGCGGCGTAAGGCTGCATGGTGAAGGCTACGACACCATAAACTACATTGGCAACCTGTCCACGAGTCTTGGTATCTTAAGTATGAGCTCTCTGGAAGACGCTGCTTTCCGACACGCATCAGCTGGAGGCGACGGATTCGAAGATTTACGAACTTTTTTCTGGAAAAAGAATTTGTGGTGCCTGGGTAGCGCGCGCAGCAATTCGGACGACACTAACACGATGGCTCTTCAGAAAATATCAGGAAGCAGTGTGGTGGAAAGCTATCTTATCGAGTCGCCATTTGGTTCAAGTCGGGAGAAAAACTGGATGCCTTTCGTTTCCGACGGGAAGCTTTATGCGATACACACAATGAATCCGCTGACAATCGTCGAAATCAGCGAGCGTGGCGCGACAGTGTCGCTTCGGAAGCCATTGAAGGTACCGAAAGATCTGCTGGGATCCTCTCAACTAGTCCAGTGGAAGGATGGTTGGCTGTGTATCGTACATGAGCGCAGTCGAGGGAAGAGACATCTTTATAAACACAGATTCGTCTATTTCGATCGGGGCTGGAATGTTGCGATCTCTGAACCGTTCTACTGGAAAGAGTATGGCGTGGAGTTCTGTTGCGGGCTAGCGGTTCATGATGGAACGGTAGCGGTCGGGATTGGTGTCAACGATTCGGAGGCGATCATCGCTCAGTTTGATGAAACTGATATCGACGGGCTGTTGGAATTCGCTTAGATAGCGAACACCGTGGCGGCCAACGAATACACCTGGTCTCCTCCAAGCCATTCAAGAGGAGACCAGACATACGATGCAATCAAACGCTTGCCGGCTTACTTATCCGGATTGCCACTAGTAAAGCTCGTAAATGCACTGTACGACGGATTGATTTGCGAGCCGTTCAGCATGATGCCGAAGGTATTATTTCCGCTATCGAGTACGTAGTACATCACGGACTGGATGTTGTGAGTCTTTCTCGCCTGATAGTACTTGCCCAGCTGTGCGGTGATGTAGCTCGCCCGATAAGCCTGGGTTTGTTCCGGACCCGTGTTCCACTCGGTGATGATGAAAGGCACACCATATCTGGCCTTGCAATACGTCGGCAGATCGAAGCCCGGGCCGGCGCCGTCGGTGCCGATGTTGAAGATATCGCCGTAGACCTCGTAATTGTGCCAGGTAGTGACGTCCCAGCGCACCGTGGGATAGCCGCTGCTGCCGTTCGGTTGAGTGCCTTCCCACAACGCGTCGGCTGCGCCAACATCGTTCACGCAGAAATTGATACCGCACTTCGCGGAAGGCTGAACCGATTTCACCCCGTCAATCATGCCACGCATAACGCCTCGCATGACCGGCCAGTTCGTATTGTTGAAATCGAGAGCCTTCGTTCCTGCGTTGGTGGAATCCAGAATGATGGCGCCGTCCCGTGTCAGCTCATTGCCGCATTCGTAGATGGTCACGCCATACGCCATTAGCGCACGTGCAACTGCTGAGCCTGCCGTGTAGCCAGCGCTGTAAGCGGTCGACTCGCCGCTGAACAGTTTGCCGCTGCTGTCGTAGAGACCCTGGTTAATCAATACAATCAGCGTGATCCCAGCCGATTGGAAAGTTTGCGCCAGTTTGGCTACAGCATTTATCTGGGCCGGGTCGGACGTGCAGCCGACACGGTAGCTGGTGCAGCCCATCCCCTTCAGTATCGAGGCCAGTTGCGATGGCGAGTACGTGTAGTCGAAGTGGCCATTCATACCGTAGAAGCAACCTGCAGCCGGAGCAACCGCGATGCGCGGATCCGTGCACGCCAGCCATTGAGCGGCCACCTCTGCATTCGCGTAAAAGTGACCAGCCGTGTTGCAATGGTAGATCTTGCCGCCGTACCAGACGACGAGCGACACGTTGAAATTGGTACCGACGACAGCGCCGTTCTTGTAGATAACACCATTAACGAGGGTCCACTTCGCGCCCGACTTATCAATAATGTACGGCGCAGAAGGTAGCGTGGTGCCGTCCGCAGAAACGCTGCCCACGCGCGGATCGATGCAGCTCAGCCATGTCGAGCCGTTCCATTGATAGAACTGACCGCTCGTGTTTTCGTGATAAATGCTCCCCGCGTACCACAGCGCGAGCTTCACATTGTAGTTGTTCCCCGCTTTTGCGCCGTTTTGATATACCACCCCGCCCGACAGCGTCCACACGGCTCCCGTGCTGTCTGTAATCGAAGCTGCCGGCGGCATCGACGTGCCGCTAGCGGATGCGGCACTTGCACGTACCGTTGCTTTGCTGACAGCAGATCCAGGAGCGCCGCTGCCGCTGTCTTCCGAGCCTCCACCACAAGCGCTCAAAAGATAACTTCCACCAAGGGCTGCCAGCCCACCAATAAATTGACGTCGTTTTACCATGGCCAAATATTTTCCATTGTCGATAAAAAACCCAGATATTGGTTTTTTTAGGTTTCGAATGAGTGAATGCTTATAGATGTTTCTACTTGATTCGCGATCCTAATTATGTAAAAAATCTTCTTACATATCTTGGAGTCGACTTAAATCCTGATTGAACGGCTCAAGGGGACGCTCGATTAAACGCGCCAGTCCAGCGGACGAGCGTCACCGATCGCTACGGCGAGCGGATTCGCGCGTCATACAACGTTTAAAAAACGATGGGGAGACGACGTGACTACGACACCCATTACTGCCTGGACCCTACTGCTGCGCCTCGCGCAAACGTTTCACCGGACGGGCAGAGCTACTGCAATCGCCCGGCAAATTCTTCGCACGCTCGCCGTGACCGGGGTAAATCGTACCCGCAATGCCCGTTCTTCCCCAGAAGAAATAGTACTTTTCGGACAAATAGTAAGAATCTTTCTAATAATTTGCCGCATCGAAAACATCCCTGCTTTCTCATGATGATAATAGGATTGGACGATCGTCAGATTTCTCACTTCGACCCCAAGGAAAAGTCTCGTACTTTGGGCAGCGAATCCGTGGGCAGCGTCTGGCCACCGGCGATGCACCGTTTGAGGGCGCATCTCCAACCGCGCTTCGATCGCAATCATGCGCAGGAGTACGCGAATTTTGTCCAAACGTAAGTGGCGGCAGTTGGAGATTCGAGCAAGATCTCTCGGTCCATTGAAAGGCGCCATTACGATGTCACCGATCAACGGCATCGGGATTAATACGCCGCATGGACGAAGAAATTCAGTGCAACTTTGAATAGGCAGCTGAATGCGGGAATAGAAATCGACTACCCCAACCGGCTACGGTCGCGAACGAGTTGAATGAACTGGCTGAGCGCGCGCAAATAAAACAAGTACACGTAACCGAGCGACTTTCGGTGATTTCGAGGCCGCCGAGAGATCAGTTACACCGGGAAGCGATCCAGTTGCTTTAGCGATATTTAAGCCGTCGCAAGATGGCGAACGCTGCTTCGAGCTTGGGCCTCGCCAGCGCGCGCCGCCTTGTGGAAAAGGGCCTAAAGGCGATATCAAGCCTCGGGGCGCTGGCAGACGGCACTCAGCTGCCACCGAGGGTAAACCTTCCAACGTAGTCCACGCGTGGCTCAGCGGCCCTCTTGAAGGCGATTTCAGCCTCCCTTCCAAATCAGCCCTTGACTTTCACTACCCTGCCGACAATACTGAATTCATACTTTGTACGGACAAACACACAAACCCGTACAAACCATTCAGAACAGGAGACAGACATGGAGTCCGACGTCGCAGTAAAGACCCGCATCCGCGCCAGCTACGGCCGCTACCTCGAAGATTTTCAGGTAGGCGACATCTACGAACACCGGCCCGGGCGCACGATCACGGAAGCCGACAACATCCACTTCTCACTGCTGACGATGAACTTCCATCCGATGCATTGCGACGCTGCCTACGCCGCCAAAAGCGAGTTCGGCCGCCTGCTCGTCAATAGCGGTCTAACGGTCGCCGTGGTGCTGGGGCTCTCGGTGAACGACGTCAGCGGCAAGGCGATTGCCAACCTCGGCTGGAAAGAGATCCGCCTCACCGCGCCAGTGTTTTGCGGCGATACGATCTACGCGGAATCCGAAGTACTCGAAAAGCGCGAATCGAAATCCCGTCCGGGGCAAGGCATCGTCACTGTGCAGACCCGCGCGTTCAAGCAGGACGGCACGCCGATCATGGACTTTGTGCGTAGCGCTCTGGTGCCGACGCGTGGAAATGGCGTAGGCGACTGACACGCCTGCACGGCTCGAATCGCTGCGATACCGAGCCCACAACTCGTGCAGTCAGACAAAACAAACAGCAGCACACGGCGCCAACCTGTCAGCAAGAGCAGGCGGCGTGCGAATCCCGGCGGCGCCCGAACAACGCGCCGCCATGCGGCAAGCGCAAGCAGAGCCGCATGCACACCAAGGAGACAAAGGTGGCTATCGGTATCGTCAATTCGGGCGCGCGACTCGATCGCCTGCCTATCGCGTCCTTCCACTGGAAGGTTCTAGGGCTCATCAGCGCCGGGGCCTTTCTCGACGCCTTCGACATCTATCTCGCCGCTGGCGCGCTCGGCGCAATGGTCAAGTCCGGCTTCTCCGATCTGAAGCTGAATGCGCTGTTCATCTCGGTGACCTTTTTCGGCATGCTGATCGGCGCCGGTTTCGCCGGCTATCTTGGCGACCGTTTCGGGCGCCGTTCGTCGTATCAGACCAATCTGCTGATTTTCGGCATCGCGTCGATCGCCGCCTGTTTCGTCCCGAACATGACCTGGCTCATCGCCTTGCGGCTAATCATGGGCATCGGCCTTGGCGCCGAACTCGTGGTCGCAGCCGGGACCTTGTGCGAATTCATTCCGCCTGCTTCACGCGGAAGGTGGACCGCGTTGCTTGCGTTCATCATCAACTCCGGCTTGCTGGTGTCGACCGCGGTGGGTTACGTCGTCATCCCGCTTCTCGGCTGGCGCTATATGTTCGCGATTGCGGGCGTCGGCGCGATCATCGTGTGGGTCCTGCGGCATCGCATGCCTGAATCGCCGCGCTGGCTCGAATCCGTGGGACGCGCCGAAGAAGCCGAGGCGACGGTCTCGGCGATCGAGCAGCAGGTGCAGCGGCAAAAGGGGCCGTTGCCACCGGTCGGTCGCACCGAAAGTCTTGAAGTACCGAAAGCGCCCTTCTCCGCCTTGTTCTCGCACGCGATGCTCGGTCGCACGCTGGTCGCCGCCTTAACGGCAGTCGCGGTGAACATTTCCGTGTACGGCTTTGTCGCGTGGCTGCCGACCTTCTTCGTGAAGGAAGGGCTGACCATCGTGCAGTCGCTCGGCTTCACGACCTTGATGGCGTTCGGCGCGCCGGGCGGCGCGGTGATCGGCTTTCTGTGCGCTGACCGCCTCGGCCGTGCGCGGGGCCTCGTGATCTTCGCGGTCGCGACTATCGCAGTAGGCTTCGTCTATCCGACGATGCACGCGGGCTGGGCCATCAGCCTGGTCGGCTTTGTTCTGATCACGTGCATCTACACAGTCGCGACGCTCGGCCTCTTTGCCTACATTCCCGAACTGTTTCCCACCGAGTTGCGCTTGCGCGGTACCGGAACGGCGGGCGTATGCGGACGCGCTGCCTCAATGACGACGCCCTATTTCGCGGTGCTGCTCTACAACTCTTTTGGCGTCGCCGGCGTGCTGGCGATGGTCAGCGGCGTGCTCGCGTTGCTGGTGGTCGGCATTCTGTTGCTGCGTGTCGAGACCAACCAGCATGCGCTCGAGCAGATCTCGCCGAGCCTCGACACCGGTTCCGAGCCGATGCCCGCTACGCAGCAAGGATAAATCGACATGACTTCGCTCAATCCATCCGTCACGCTCTCCGATCAATACGCGCGCTTCGCGTTGAGCCTGCAACTGCGCGATATTCCGCGCGCCGTGCAGACGCGTGCCAAGCACCTGATACTGGACGCCGTCGGCATCGCGCTGGCATCGCGCGGCTATCCATATGCCGATGTATCGCTCGCGGCATTCTCGGAGCTTGGTAGCGGCAGCTCGCCGGTGATCGGCTTTGGGCGGCGTCTCGCTCTGCGCGATGCCGCAGTGATGAATGGCGTGCTGATTCACGGCCTCGATTTCGACGACACGCATTCTCGCGGCGTGATTCATTCGACGACCAGCGCATTGCCCTGCGTCCTGGCGCTCGCCGACCGTGACGGGATGAGCGGCGCCGATTTGCTCAGCGCCTATATCGTCGCGATGGAAGTATCGACTCGCATTGCGTCGGCCGCGAAGGGTGGCTTTCATCAGGCCGGCTTTCATCCGACGGGACTGGTCGGCGCGTTCGGTTGCGCGGTCGCCGCGGCGCGTTTGCTGCATCTGGATGAGCTTCAGGCTGCTCACGCGCAAGGCATCGTTCTATCGATGGCCGCCGGCAGCCTCGAATTCCTCGAAGACGGCGCTTGGACCAAACGCGCCCATCCTGGTTTCGCTGCCGCGTCCGGCATCACCGCCGCCACGCTCGCGAAGCACGGTTTCACCGGTCCGGGTTCGGCCTACGAAGGACGCTTCGGTTTGTACGCCAGTCACCTGGGCAAGCCGCTCGACGCCGCCGACCAGCAGCTTGCGATCGAAGGACTCGGCAGCGCGTGGCAAATCGACGAAGTCGCGATCAAGCCCCTGCCCGCGTGCCACTTCACGCACGCGGTGGCCGATGCAGCCATCGCGTTGCATCGCGAGCACCGTTTTTCCGCGGCCTCGCTCGACTCGATCAAGCGTGTAGTCGCAAAGGTGCCGCGTGAGACAGTCGAGATCGTCTGCGAACCTGTTGAGCCGAAGCGCAGACCAGTGACCAGCTACGACGCGCAATTCAGCGTGCCGTACATCGTCGCCACCGCGCTGCTCAAAGGCCGCTTCACGCTCGACGAACTCGAACCGGCCGCACTCGCTGATCCCGCCGTGCTGGCGCTGGCCGCACGCGTCGACTACGAAATCGATCCTGATACGACCTTCCCACGCCACTACACCGGCGAAGTCGTGGTGGAACGCAGCGACGGCACGCGCGTCGCGCATCGCGAGGCGATCAATCGTGGCTGCGCCGACCGCCCCGTCAGCAACGACGACATCGTCACCAAGTTCTATGCGAACGCTCAGCGCACGGTATCCCGTAGTGCCGCTGAACAGATCGCCCAGGCCGTTTTGCAACTCGACGAACGCCCGTCGCGCGCACTCGCCGATACGCTCGCCGGATCCACCGAATCTTCAAGGACGTCATCATGACCGCCACCGAACTCGACACGCTGGACAACGATCAACTGATTCTCGACATGCTGGACCGCTTCCTCGAAACCGAAGTGCGGCCCTATGTGCACAAATTCGATCACGACGACATTTACCCCCAAGAGATCGTCGAGAAGATGAAGGAGATGGGCCTGTTCGGCTGCATCATCGATCCCGAGTACGGTGGCCTCGGTTTGTCGACTCGCACGTACGCGCAGATCATCACGCGGATCGCGCGCGTGTGGATGTCGATCAGCGGCATCATCAACTCACATCTGATTCTCGCCATGCTGGTGCAACGCAACGGCACGCCCGAGCAGAAAAGCAAATACCTGCCGAAGTTTGCCACTGGCGAATGGCGTGGCGGCATCGGTCTCACGGAGCCGGATTGCGGCACCGATCTGCAAGCGATCCGCACTACGGCAAAACGTGTCGGAGACGAGTACGTCGTGAACGGTAACAAGACCTGGATCACCAATAGCAAGTACGGCAATACACTTGCGCTGCTGGTGAAAACGGACCCCACGACGGAACCGCGTCATCGCGGTATGAGCCTGCTGCTGGTGCAGAAGGGACCGGGCTTCGAAGTCAGTCGCCAGCTCGAAAAGCTCGGCTACAAAGGCATCGATACCTGTGAGTTGTCGTTCACTGATTTTCACGTCCCGGCCGATGCATTGATCGGCGGTGTGGAAGGCAAAGGCTTGCAGCAGATACTCGGCGGACTCGAACTCGGGCGCATCAATGTGGCCGCGCGTGGCGTCGGTATTGCGCAAGCGGCGCTCGAAGAATCGGTCAGTTATTCCCAGCAACGCAAGACCTTCGGCAAGCCGATCTGCGAGCACCAGGCGATTCAGTTGAAGCTCGGCGAAATGGCAACGCGCGTCGAAGCCGGCCGCCTGCTGGTGGACGCCGCCGCGCAGAAGTATGACCGCGGCGAGCGCTGCGATATGGAAGCCGGCATGGCGAAATACTTCGGCACCGAAGCCGCGCTGGAAAACAGCATCGAAGCCATGCGCATTCACGGCGCCTACGGTTATTCGAAGGAATACAACGTCGAGCGACTGTACCGCGATGCGCCACTGCTGGTGATCGGCGAAGGCACCAACGAGATGCAACGCATCATCATCGCCAAACAGCTGATCGAACGGAGTCCGGTATGAGTCTGCCCCTTTCCGGCGTGCGCGTGCTCGCCATCGAACAATACGGCGCTGGGCCGTTCGCGACCCAGCATCTCGCGGACCTCGGCGCGGAGATCATCAAGATCGAGCATCCGGGCAATGGCGGCGATGTGGGCCGAGCGGTCGGTCCGTATTTCTTCGGCGAAGGCGATAGCCATTTTTTCGAAGCCTTCAATCGCAACAAGTGCAGCTTGACGCTCGATCTGAAGAAGCCCGAAGCGCGTGCGGTACTGCTCGACCTCGTCGCGAAAAGCGACGCCGTGTTCAATAATCTGCGCGGCGATCTGCCGGTGAAACTCGGCGTCACCTATGACCAGTTGTGCGAGGCGAACCCGAAGATCGTCTGCGCGCATCTGTCCGCATATGGCCGTACCGGCAGCCGCGCGGCGTGGCCCGGCTACGACTATCTGATGCAGGCCGAGGCGGGTTATCTGTCGGTGACAGGTGAGCCCGATAGTCCGCCGGCACGTTTCGGTTTGTCGATCATCGATCTGATGACCGGCACGACCGCGGCGATGGCGCTGCTGGCCGGTCTCGTCGATGCGAAGACCTCCGGCAAGGGGCGCGATATCGACGTGAGCCTCTTCGATGTCGCGCTGCATAACCTCGCCTATGTCGCGACGTGGTATCTGAACGGCGGCGTGGTGACAGGGCGCGAGAACCGCTCGTCGCACCCGTCGCTCACTCCGAGTCAGTTGTACAAGACGCAGGATGGCTGGATCTTCCTGATGTGCAATAAGGAGAAGTTCTGGAGCGTGCTGGCGGAAGTGGTCGACAAACCGTCGTGGGTCACCGACCCGCGCTTCTCCAACTTTCAGGCGCGTCTGGCAAATCGCGATCTGGTGCAGACCGAACTGGACGCGGTGCTGTCGACGGCGACCACCGCGCAATGGCTCGAACGTTTCGGTGGTCGCGTGCCGGCCGCGCCGGTGTTAGACGTTCAGGAGGCGCTGGAGAATCCGTTCGTTGCCGAGCGCGAATGCGTGGTGAGTGCCGAGCATCCGCGCTTCGGCAAGATTCGCGGCGTCGCCGCGCCGGTACGGGTCGACGAGCCGCTGCCGATGCGCGCCGCGCCGGATATCGGTCAGGATACGCAGCGTCTGCTCGACGAGTTGGGCTATGGGGCAGAAAGGATTGCTTTGCTGCGGGAGGCGGGTGTGGTGCAATAAGGCCGGGCGGGTCACCGCCCGCTCCTTCACTTCATTGCACATCGAGATGGCCACAACGACAGTCCTTGGGCAACAGCCGCGCTACATGCAGCTGGCACAGACGCTCCTCAACGAGATTCAGGGCGGCCGGTTTCCTGTCGGCGCTCTGCTGCCCACCGAATTCGAGTTATGCGAGCAGTTCGGCGCCAGCCGCTTCACGGTGCGGCAAGCGATCAAGCAACTCGAACAGCGTGGCCTCGTCGACCGGCGGCCCGGCATCGGCACCCGCGTAAAGGCGACGCAGAGCGAGACCGCGTACCGTCAGGTGATGGAGCGTCTGAGCGATCTGCAGCGTTATACGGCCGATACCGAGCTGGAGATTGCGTCGACGCAAACCATTGATATCGACGATGCGGAACTGCGCGAGCGGCTCAACGCGAAGCCGGGCGAAACGTGGCTGCTGGCCGAAGGTATCCGCCATTCTCCCGGCAGCGTCGAGCCGATCTGCCACACCGAGGTGTACATCCACCCGGCGTTCCGGTCATTAGCGGGCTTGAGCGGCCGAACCCACGTGCCGATCTACACGCTGATCGAAAAGCAGTTTGGCGAGCAGATCACTGAAGTGCAGCAGGAAATCCGCGCGATCGCGATGCCAGCGAAACTTGCGCAGCGTTTGAACGCGAAGGCGCGCTCACCGGCGCTGTGGTTGTGCCGCAGATATCTGAACCGGCGCGGGCAACTGGTGGAGCTGACGATCAGTGTTCACCCGGCGGATCGCTACAGCTATTCCGAAACGTTTCAACTCGACTGGCACGCGAACTAGGCAGCATCAAGCCACGTGCTTCTGAAGGAGAGCAGCATGGACGCACGCAGTTATCTGTTCGTTCCGGGCGACCGGCCCGAGCGCTTCATGAAGGCGCTCGACACGGGCGCCGACGCGGTGGTGATCGATCTGGAAGACGCGGTCGCACCGGCCGCCAAGGAACATGCACGCGAGGGCTTGCAGCGCTGGCTGATGACCGCGGACCGCTCGCGGCTGATCGTTCGCGTGAATGCGGTGGGCACGCCCTGGCATGCAGCGGACGTGGCGATGGTTAGTCGCGCCGGCGCTGCGGTCGTGATGGTGCCGAAGTCCGACAGTGCGCCGCAACTCGCCGATGTTGCCGCACGGTTGCCGTCGCAGGTCAGGATCGTGGCGCTGATCGAGACCGTCGCGGGCGTGGTGGCAATGCGCGAGATTGCCGCGGTGCCCTCCGTTGCGCGCCTTGCATTCGGTACAGTTGATTTCTGTGGCGATGCCGGGATTGAAGGGCTGGGCGTCGAACTGGATTACGTGCGCTCGCAAATGGTGATCGAATCGCGCTATGCGGGGTTGGCCGCGCCAGTGGATGGCGTGACATTGGAACTCGACAACCTCGAGCGGCTCACTGAGCAGGTTGCGACTGCGCGGCGCTTTGGGTTCACCGGAAAGCTTTGTATTCACCCCAGGCAGGTGGACCCGGTGAATCGCGGGTTCGCTCCAAGCGAGGAAGAGCGGCGCTGGGCCGCACGGGTATTGGCCGCTTGCAGCGAGCACCCTGAGGGCGCGTTTGCCGTGGATGGCAAGCTGGTTGATAAGCCCATCGTCGATCGCGCCAGGAGGATTTTTGGGTTTGAAGCCAGACAGAATAGTGGTTTCGCCGCCTGAGATGATCGAGTGCTCGCAGTGATCTGCGGGATCAGAACGTGTGACGGATGCCGATCATAGCTGCGGTGGTCGACACGCCCGGCGCAACAGGCTGACCGTATACGATCGTCTGATTCATGGTGCCCTTGTTGTTGACGTATCCGACCTGCGCGTAGGCGAGGGTGCTCTTGGAGAGGCTATATTCGGCGCTCGCCGAGAATTCATCCGAGTGGTTCGTCGAATTGTTGCGGTCCTTCAGGTAATAGAAGTCCGATGTCACCCTGAGGGCCGGAGTGAACCTGTAGCCCAGACCCGCGGAGACCATCTCATAGTTGACGTGACCACTGTTCGCGGGATTCTTGCCGATGCCGTATGACGTCGACACGGAAAAATCGTGAAACGTATACATCGCACCCAGATAGTAAAAGCGGTTATTGTTCAATCCAGTCGGGACAGTTGTGGCAGAAGGGTTCGTATCGTGCCCGTTGTAGTACGCAGCGGCCAGGTTGAGGCCGTAGTTCGCGTACTTCAGCACGGCGGACTCGCGCGTTCCGCCTTGAAACTGGCCTGCTACGCCGCCGGGGGCATACTCCAGCGCGACGGATGCGCCATAGAACTTCGGTGACTGGTAAACCAATGCGTTGTCGTCCCACAGTGCGCCAATCGGGCCATTTGTACTGGTGCCCGGCCAACCCGCGGCCTGGTTCATGCCAAGCCACGCGGTCAAGATACTGCCGAAATATTGAGCGCCCCGTACGTCAGTTTCATACATCGCATAGATCATCGGAGTGATCTGCCGGCCCGCGTCGAAGGTGCCGAACGGACCCGACACGCCTACCGTCGTTTGCTGATTGAAGACCGCGGTGGCACCCGGCGCGCTGGCCAATCCTACCTTTCCGGTACCGCTATTGAACGACCCCTGCAGCCTGAAGTTGACCTTGTAGCCGCCGCCGATATCTTCAGTGCCTTTAAGACCCCAGATGCTCGAATAAACGCCGCCATCCTTGAACGCGAATACCTTTCCGGTGTTAGGCGCCTTCGGTGAGAACGAAGCTGCCGACGTGCTTTGATACAGCAATCCCGAATCAAGGGCACCATAAAGCGTCACCGACGACTGCGCGTGTGCTGCACTCTCCATAGCAACCAACGCGGCCGCCGTGATCCACTTTCTCTTCATCTCGTCTCCTTTTTCCTTTGTCGACGCCACTTGATATAGATGGCTTGAATTTTTGCGTTTATTTTGTAGTGTTAATTATTTTAGATGCTCTGCCCTGCCGGTCTTCAGTGGTGGATTTGTCGTAACGAGTTGGTGAAGTGGCGCTGGCTCAGAGGCCAACGCCTATCGGGAACTCGATCCGTCGTACGCGTGGGTGTCGCTGGCACTCCCCTTTCCGCTCGAGCGGCCGTGACCGATCAGGGTCACCACGGCCGCCGCGATGAACATCGGAATCGCAATGAGCAGAAAGTTCTGATAGCGGGGCAGCTGCAGCGCCATCAGTGCTCCGAACGCGATTGGCGCGAGTATCGCACCCAGTCTTCCCACCCCGGTGACCCACCCCACCCCCGAGGAGCGGATGGCGGGCGGGTAAAACTGTGCGGCATACGCATAGGTCAGCATCTGACCACCATAGGTCGAGGCACCAAGAAGGCCTGTCGCGACGTAAAGCCAGGTGACCGGAGCGTTGCTGCCCGATATGAGGATCGCAATGGAGGCGAGCAGGTAGAACGCGCACAGGACCGCCTTGATCGAAAATCGATCGGCGAGCAGGCCGGCGGAAACGCCGCCGAGGAGAGCGCCGACATTCAACGCAAGCAGAAGATTCAATGCCGACGTGAGGCTGTAGCCGGCATTGGTCATCATCTTCGCGAGCCACGACGCCAGTCCGTAGATGACGAACACGCACATGAACGAAGCAAGCCACAACATGATCGTGCTGGACAGACGGCCATCGCTGAACAGGAGGGCAACAGAGACATCGTCGTGCACGGGCGCCCCATTCCTGCGAGCTGGAACGTCAAAGCCATCGTCGGGCTGCATGTCGAAGCGGGGATCCAGGTGGCGCACGATAGCGCGCAATTCGACTACCCGATGGGCCCTGACCAGATGCGCGATCGACTCAGGCAGCAATCCAATCACAAACGGAACGACGAGGAGAGGCAATGCCGCGACGAAGAATACCGACCGCCAGCCATGCGCTTCTATCATCGTATTGCCAAGGACCGCTGCCAACATTCCGCCAATCGCAAAACCACTGAACGACACGGTCACCATGGTCGCCCGATACTTTCGCGGAGCAAACTCCGCGACGTGAGCCACGACGCACGGCATGACGCCACCAATTCCTATGCCGGCCACGAAGCGGACAATGCCGAACAGCGCGGCATCGTGGACGAGGCCGGTACACGCCGTCACGATACTGAAGAGGCCCACGCAGACGGCTATCGTCTTTCTGCGACCAACGCGGTCTGCCAGCATCCCTGCCGCAATTGCGCCGATCATCAGTCCAACGAAACCCGCACTCACCATCATGCCGGCCTGGGTCGGTGCGACGTGCAGGTCCTTCATGACTGACGGCAGGGCCGCGCCCATAATCGCGAGATCATAGCCGTCGGCGACGATGATCAGCGTACAGATCAGCAGGATAGTGGCGTGTAAGGCGCCAAACCGTGCGCCATCGGCGAATGCCTGCACATTCAACTGTCTCATCGTTGTCTCCTGATGTTTTTTATAGACTGCTGCACTGCCCGCCCGCCGTCTACACGCACGGGAATCTCTCTTCGTTTCCTGCCGCGATGGCTATTCCTGGCCAACAACGGGCGAGTCTGGAAAACCGTATAACCGATGGGCGTTGTCCGCGAGAATGGCGTTGCGAATCGCCTCGTCCGGTGCCCAGTCCGCGAGGAGATCGAGCAGGTTGCCGTCGTTCGGCATTGGCCCCCAATACGCAGGATGCGGCCAGTCCGAACCCCACACGCACCGGTCAGGTGCCGCCTCGATCAAAGCCTGCGCGAAAGGCACGGTGTCCGCGTAGTCCGGCGCGTCTGAGACGCGGTATGCGCCCGAGAGCTTGACCCACGCGCCGTCCGCCATCAGCTTGAGCATCAATTGCATGCCTGCCGACTCAAGTCCGTCTGACACTGCGAAATGCCCCATGTGGTCCATGATGTAGGGCACTCGCAACTTCGAAAGGCGCGACGCCACGGGGTCGAGTCGGCTCGTATCCGTGAGGAATTGCAAATGCCAGCCGAGCTCCGCGCAGAGCGCCTCGTAGCTATCCAAGTGATCGAGCCCGATGCCGCCACCGGACAAGGTATTGAGACGCAAGCCCACGACACCCGCCTCTTTCATTTTCAGCCACTCACGTTCGGGCAAGTCGTGCGGGGCTACTGCAATACCGCGCAATCGTTCGGGATACCGGCCGAGCATGTCCGTCAACAGACGGTTGTCCGTGCCATGCACGCTCACCTGCACGAGCACGGCGAAGGTCACGCCTGTCGCAGCGAGCATGCGAAAGTAGTCTTCTCCCGTTGCCGGCGGCGGCGTATAACTTCGGTTTTCAATCAGCGGGTACTCGGGCGGTGCGCCAATCACATGTGCATGCGTGTCGACTGCGCCCCATGGCATGCGCAAGCGCGTCGGCGCGCGCGGGTTCGGGTCTGGTGCGGGACACACGGCTAGCCTGTCAGGAACATTCGTGGTCATGGGTTCTTCCTTCGACATGGTCAATTGGGATTAACAGGCGTTCACTGGTCATACTGCGGATACCCGTTGTTTCGCTGCTCGGCTTCGAGACGGCGCAACATGGCTGGCCATTCAAGAATGCCGTAGGAGCGGATCTTTCCTGGCTGAAAGATGCTCGCCGTCCGTTCGATCACTTCCGGCGACGGCAGGTTGATGCTCGCGCCCGCGGCCATGAGATCTACCTGGGCCCGGCAGGACATTTCTAGCTGGTAGAGCAGATTGAATGCTTCCGCAGCCCTGGGGCCGCACGTAATGAGGCCGTGATTACGCAGGATCAGCGCGTTATGCAGTCCGAGGTTTTTGACGAGACGCTCGCGCTCACCCAGGTCGAGAACTGGGCCTTCATAGTCGTGATAGCCAACGTGTCCGTGAAACCTCATCGCATGCTGCGTGACCGGCAGCAGTCCGCACTTCATCGCCGAAACAGCCATTCCGGCACGCGTGTGCGTGTGGATGACACAGTTCATTTCTGGACGCGCGGTATGGATGGCGCCATGAATGACATAGCCGGCGGAGTTCAGACCGTACTGTGTGTCAGGCTTCCAGATAATGTTGCCTTCAACGTCGATTTTCATCAGGCTGGAGGCGGTGATTTCCTTGTACGTCATCCCGTACAGGTTGATAAGAAGATGCTCAGTTCCCGGAATCCGCACGGTAATATGGTTGTAGATGAGATCGCTCATCCCGTAGGCGTCGATAAGCCGGTAGCAGGCTGCCAGATCGACTCGCGCCTGCCATTCTTCCGCGCTGACTTCGTCACGGATGCATTTGAAGTCTGTCGGGTATTTGCGCTTGCGCACGTCTTCGTCGCTGGTATAGCCGGCTCGTTCCCGAATTTCGCTGAAGTCGGTTGGATGGCTCATGGTGTCAGTCCTCTCAATGGAAGTTTCCTGGCAAAGTCCGGTAGTTGAACCTTCGGCAATTCCGGCTTGCCTGGTATTACGAAGTATGTCTATGTAGATTGCGCCTCGCCTTCTGGAGCGATGCGTTGTGCCAGCGCCAATTTGCGCTGCGCTATCTTGAGGACCGCCTCGTCGACCAGCAGGCCATCCACGATGATTGCGCCGCGGCCGTCGCGCTGTGCCGCCTCATACGCCGCAATCGTGCGGCGCGCATTGGCAATTTCATCCTGGTCGGGGCTGAACACAGACTCGATCGGCTTCACCTGTTGCGGGTGGATCGCCCATTTGCTGGTAAAGCCGAGCTTCTTGCCGGCCTGAGCGGCGCGCACCAGTCCTTCGGCGTCCGCCACGTCGGGATGCACATGATCGATGGCCTGCACGCCAGCCGCGACCGCGGCGGTCACGATGCGCGACCGCACGGGCAGCAGCGCCTGCTCGTCGAACGCCATGCCGGTCTGGGCGATGAAATCGCCTACGCCAAAAATCAGCGCGCGGCAGCGTGGCGACGCGCGTGCAATCGACAGCGCGTTTTCCACGCCGCCCGCGCTCTCGATCAGCGCAAGCAACGTCAACCCACGGCGGCCGTCGCGCAGTTCGAGCTGCCGCAGCAACTGGTCGTACACGTACAGATCCTCGGGACCCTGCACCTTCGGCACCACCACCGCATCGATCGGCAACCCTTCCAGGGCGAGCAGATCGTCGAGACACCACGGCGTCTCCAGACCGTTGATACGCACGCACAGTTCACGTCTGCCGGGCACAGCATGGGCCAGCGCCCGACGCAGCACCTCGCGCGCCTCATGCTTGAAAGTGGGCGCGACGGCGTCTTCGAGATCGATGACGAGCGAATCGCAGTCGATCGCCAGCGCTTTTTGCAGCAGCTTGTCGCTGCTCGCTGGCGTGACAAGCTGACTACGGCGGTAAAACCCTGTCATTGCACGCTCCTGCGAAATTGCCGGATCAGCGCCGACACATCCGTTTCGTCTTCGAGAGCCGCCACGCGCTGCGCGATCCGGGCGGCGTGCGCCGCGCCAAACACCGGCACGGCGAGGCCATCGAACTTGCGTCCAAGCGACGCGCCATCACATGGCCGCGACGATTCACCCAGCGGCTCGTCGATACGCACCACGTGCCCGGCGAACGACAACACCGCTCCCATGACGGGCGACTGCGCATCGATCACGACATAGATGGCCGCGCACAACGCCGCGACGTCCGCTGCGCCGATGCGCTCGTAGCTCTGCCAGTTGCAACGACCGTCCAGCAACGCCACCGCAATCTGAAAGTACACACTGAACTGCGCATCGACGATGTTGCGCGGGTCTATCTTGTTCGGCGTTGCCTCACCGACGATCTGCGCGGCTTTGGGCGACAGACGCACTTCGAGCCGCGTCCCCTCGCGCAGCGCGGCCTCGATACGCTTGCGCGCGTCGGTACCGAGCAGTTCATGCAATTGCAACGCAGCTTCGATTGCACCGTGATTGAAGCGACAGGACGGAAATGGCTTGATTGCCGTCTCACCCGACGGCCACCACTCACCGAGACGATCCGTGAGCGCCGATGGCGTCGCCTCGTTCGTGTACCCCGCGAGTAGTCCGTATCGACCTTCAATCGGCGCAGCGGCACCCACCACCCCGGCCTGCGCAAATGCGAGTGCAAGTAGCGCGTCGTGCGCGGCAAAGCCCGGATGCAGGCGCTTGTTCCACGAGCCATTCGCGAGATACTGCATGGAGCCTGCCGCCTTGCTCCCAGCGATGCCCAACGCGCTGGCAAGCGTGCCGGCATCCACGCCACGCAGCCGGCCCACAGCCGCCACGGCGCCGAAGATGCCGGCGACCGACGTGACGTGAAAGCCGCGATCGTAAGCCGTGCTGCCCAAGGCCGCGCCGATACGCGTCGCGACTTCGTAACCGACCGCCAGGGCGGCAAGCCATCGTTTCCCGGTGGCGTGGATGCGTTCGGCCTCGACCATCGCGGCAGCGATCACTGGCGCGCCGGGGTGTAGGCAGCCCCATACGTTGGTATCGTCGAAATCGAGGGTATGAGCGAACGCGCCGTTGAGCAACGCAGCTTGCAGATACGAATATCCCTGCGTGTCACCAACTACGGTTGCATCGTCGGTCCCGCCCTGCAACGCTATAGCGCCCGCACGAAATGCAGCGCTGCTCTCCGCATTGACAGCTGCGAACGCGGCGTTGCCGATGAAATCGAGCAGACAGGCCTTGAGCCGGCTGCGTACGGCCACCGGCACACTTTCCAGGCCGGTCGTTGCGGCAAAGCGGGCCAACGCGAGTGTCGCGTCATTCGCGGACGAATCAAACATGAGACGTCTCCTTCTTCGATGCGGCGCATTGCACGACACCGGCCGATTCGAGTGTTTCGATCGTCGCGGCGTCGATGCCGAGTTCTGTCAGCACACTGGCCGTATGCTCGCCGAGTACGGGCGGGCCCAGCCTGTTGACTGATTCGAGTTCCGACGACTGCGGCGGGAAGTCGAACACCTTGACCTTGCCGACCGCGCTGTCCACTTCCTTGATCAGGTCCCGCGCCTTGATGGCCGGATGATCCAGCGCTTCGCCGAGGTCGTTCATGGCGCCGGCGGGAATGCCACAAGCGTGGAAGCGCTCCAGCCAGTACGCGCGCTCGCGAGAGCCGATCGCCAGGCAGATCCGCTCGTCGAGCGCGTCCCGGTTGGCAAGGCGCAACGCGTTGGTGGCAAATCGCGCATCGTCGATCAGGTCCGGACACTCGATCGCCTGACAGAACTTGCGCCACATCTCCACATGACCGCCACCGGCAGCCACGATCACCATGCGCCCGTCTCCGCACGGATATGGGCCGTATGGCGCCATCGTGTGATGATGCAGACCGACGCGCTTCGGCAGCGTATTGCCGTACCAGACCATGTAAGGGAAATAGCCGGTCCACGTGAGCACGGAGTCGAGCAGCGAAACCTGAACGTCCTGCCCTCTCCCCGTTCGCTCGCGATGAAACAGTGCTTCAAGAATGGCAATCGTCGCGTACATCGAGCCTGCAATGTCGCAGAGCGACACGGAAATCTTCGATGGCGCTTCGGGCGTGCCATTGGTCATGATGAGACCCGCCTCGCCCTGCACGATCAGATCGAGCGCCGCGCGATCACGATACGGTCCCTCCTGGCCGAAACCGGAGATGTGGCAATAAATGACATCCGGCTTGATCGCCTTGACCTTTTCGTAATTCAGTCCCCACGAATCGACCGTGCCCGGAACGAAGTTTTCGATGAGCACGTCCGCGCGCTCGATCAACTGGTGAAGAATGGCGCGTCCGCTCTCGCTCTTCAGGTCCAGCGCCACGCTCTCCTTGCCCGGGTTGACCCATGCATGGCCGGAACACATGCCGTGAACAATGTCATCCCAGTAGCGAATGAGATCGCCCGTACCGGGACGTTCGATCTTGATCACGCGCGCGCCCATCTGACTGAGCAGGCGCGTGGCAAAGGGGCCCGACACGCCCTGCGTCAAATCCACGACGGTAATTCCCGACAATGCAGTGCTCACGATTGTTCTCCCATGTCATGACCGGGCATCACGGCTTCATCCCTTTGAGCCCATGCCGAACGCTTCTTGAGGCGTACTGTTCGCTCGCCTTCGGCGACGGTCTTGCCATCCTGATTGGTCGCGCTGAAGCGATAGCGCAACAGGCCGCTGTCGGGCCGGTCGTCGGTGAGCGCCAGCACTTCGCTTCTCGCGTGGAGCGTATCGCCGGCAAAGACCGGATTGGGTAAGCGCAAAGCTGTCAGACCCACATCCATAAATGCGTTTTCGCTCATGTCCTGGCTTGTCAGGCCGATGACAAGACCAAGCGTGCACGGGCCAGCGACGATGCGCTCGGAGAACCGTCCATCGAGCGCCTGGCGGCTGTAGACCAGATTGAAATGGGCTTCGGCCGTATTCATCGACAGATGGGTGAGCGCATAGTTGTCGTAGTTCGTGACAGTGCGTCCCCTGGTGTGCTCGTACAATTCACCGACGCTAAAGTCCTCGAAGTAGGTACCGTGACTCATATTTACCTCTCTCCCAGTAGTCGTCGCGCAATCACCTCACGCTGGATTTCGCTCGTACCTTCGCCGATGGTGCAGAGACCGGAATCTCGCCAGTAGCGATTGACGGGAGTCTCGACGGCAAAACCCATTCCGCCATGTATCTGCACGGCGTCGTGGCAAACCTTGTGCGCCATTTCCGATGCGAAGAGCTTGACCATGCCGGCCTCGAGATCGACGCGGCAGCCCGCGTCCATCTTCCGCGCGACCATGTAGCCAAGCTGGCGAGCCGCCTCGATCTGCGTCGCCATATCGGCCAGCTTGTGGCGTATCGCCTGGAACTGGCTGATGGGCTGACCGAACTGCACGCGGTTTTGGCTATGCTCGAGCGCCGCTTCATATGCGGCCCGTGCAAGGCCAATGCAACGAAACGCAAACTGCAGGCGAGCGAGTTCGTAGATCGCCATCAACTGCTTGAAAGCGATCCCCTCAATGCCGCCAAGCAGGTTCTCCTCAGGAATCTCATGCTCATCGAAGTAGAGCGTGTAGCTGTGCATGCCGTGGTAGCCGATCGTCTCGATCCGGCTGCCGGTCAGTGTCGGCGGTACGAACTGCTCACCGCGGGCCTTCTCGACGAGCAGCAAGCTAATGCCGCCGTGCTTGCCGGCGTCCCGTCCCGTGCGGCAAAAGAGCGAGATCAGATCTGCGCGGTTGGCGTGCGTGCACCATTGCTTCGTACCGCTGACCACATAGCGCCCGTTGCGCAAGGTGGCGGTCGTCCTGATGTTTGCTGCGTCCGAACCTGCCTCCGGCTCTGTGCCCGAGTGCGCCGCCTGCAATTCGCCAGATGCGATTCCAGGCAGCCACTTTTTCTTTTGCTCAGGCGTGCCGAATCTTTCGAGCAGCACGCCAAGTCCCCAGTTGCGCGCTGGAAGCGCACCTGCACTAAACCAGGCCCGGCTGAGTTCCTCCGTCACAAGTGCCACAGCGCGTGCGCCAAGCCCCAGTCCGCCATACTCGGGCGAGGCGAGCACGCGGAAGAAACCCATCTCCTGCATCTTCGCCAGCAGGCTGTCCGGTATCTCCTCGCCGGCCAGGTGAAGCCTCTGCGCCACGGGTGCGATTTCAGCTTCGGCAAAGTCGCGCGTTGCCTGCTGCAGTTCGCGAAGCTCGTCGGTAAACTCAGTAATGCTATCTATCTTCATTTCCATTCTTCCCGTTGAACCGTCTGACCTGACTGCTTAGCTGGCCACCTGTTGCGGAATCGAACGCATCCGCGAGAGATTGCGCCGCCGGAATTCGATCACCGGCTCGCCGCGCTGATTGAGCGCCCTGGTATGCCATTCGACGACGCCCCAGCCGGGACGAGACTCAGTCGCGCGCCGGCTCGTCACCACCGAGTGCGCGCTGATTGTGTCGCCCGGAAAGACGGCCTGTTGAAAAATGACATCCTCGACGCCGAGGAACGGACCGCCCGCTTCCGACAGATCCTCGACGGACAGTCCAACTGTCGTCGCGAAGACAAACATGGGATGCACGGGAATCCCGTCATATCCGGCGGCCGCCGCATGCGGCGCGCTAAAGTAGATCGGGTTGTACTGCAGGGTCATCGCACTGTACGCGGTGGCATCGGCGTCATTGAACGTGCGAGCCCAGTGGTGGCGAAATTGTCTCCCGGGTTCGAAGTCTTCATACATCAGGCCATGCGGAATGCGTTTCGTAATCATGCTTGCTTCTCTGGAATACATGAGGTCTCGTCTCCTGAGCGCGCCCGATCGCAACGGCCACGCTGTTTTGCGTACGGAGCGCGAGTCGCGCCAACCGTTAATGGCATTCTAGGAATGGACGATTGACAGAAAAAGGCTTTTTATTCTATAAATTGATCGATGAACCCTATCAATATCGGTCCGCGCGATATCGAGGCCATTCTCGCCGTGGCCAGACACGGATCTTTTCGCGCTGCAGCCGCCGCATTAGGCATTGCCCAGCCGTCGGTCTCGGCTCGCATACGCCACGCCGAGGACGTGCTCGGCGTGAAGCTTTTTCATCGTACGACGCGCAAGGTCACGATCACCAGTCACGGCGAGCGGCTCGTCGCTCGCGCGGAGCAGGCGATGGCCGAACTCCGCATGCTTGCGCAGGAGTTCAGGGATGAAGCCCGTCTCAAGCGCGGGCGCGTTGTGCTCGGTGCAACGCCGACCATCGCCAGCGCGCTCCTCCCTTCCATCATTCAACAGTTCCGCAAACGCTGGCCGGGTATTGAAGTCGTGCTGCACGACGACCTGCTCGGTCGTGCGCTGGACCGCGTACACCTCGGGGAAATCGATTTCGCCGTGACCCCGTCTGCCGATACGGATGATCGTTTCGATTGCGAGCCGTTGAGTGATGAAGAATTCGTCCTGGTTGCGCCGAAGGACCATCCGCTCGTGCAGGCGGGCACCGTCACGCTTATTCAGGCGTCGGAGTACACCTTGCTCACGCTGCCGCGCGAAACCGCGACTCACGAAATGCTTGCCAAGGCCTACGCAGCGCAAGCACTGCCATTTCATCCTTCGTTCGAGACACACAACGCGATCTCGGTGCTGGCTCTCGTCAAGGCGGGATTCGGCATTACATTCATGCCCGTCGGCATGCTTTCGTTATTTGATATGAGGGCGCTCGGTATTGCGCACATCGCTCCCGGTGGCCTCTATCGCACGATTTCGATCACTCGGGCCAAGGGCCGCGCCATACAGCCGGCAGGCGAGGCGCTGATTGAGGCGTTGCGGGAAGGATTTCAGGGCAGAAAGGAGGGGAATCAATAGGGGATGCTTCCGCGCAGCACATGCGCCGTCGTACTGTGTGAAATGGCACTGTCACATTGCAGTGATGGTCGAGTTGTCTCAACAACGCGGCCGACACGGTACGTGCCTCACCCGCTATTTTTCGATCTTTTCAACGTACTTTTACAATGCACGCCGGTTACACTCGACTACGTCGGCCCCATGACGTTCGAGAAGAACTGGCTGCCCGACTGTAGCGATAGAAAGCAACGCACTGCGACGAGCCCCAGAAAACTGATCGGAGGAACTCATGGCGTTGGTCAAATGCAAGGAATGCGGGAACGGGGTTAGCGACAAGGCGACGAGGTGCGTCAAGTGTGGCGCGTCGGTGATAAAGCTGCAGAACGACGCCGGCAAAATGTTGAGCGGCTGGGGGGTGCTGATAGTCGGTGCGTTGATCACCTGGGGTTGCGTTTCGGACAATAGCGTTAAGAACGGCAGCGACGCAGCGAATCAAGCCCAGTCGTGTAGCAAGGACGATCTGCAATGTCGCGGCGACAAAGGGACCGTTGCGGCCGGCATCTATTGCAAGAATCCGATCGAGCGACTTGCGACGCACATCGTGAGATGGACGAACGGCACCGACGAGATGAAGTTCAGTCGCTTTCGCTGGACCGATGAACGGGGCGGTTCCATCACATACATTGGCGACAAGGCCGAGTTTCAGAACGACGTCGGCGCCTATACGCCGATCATTTACCAATGCGACCTTGCCGGTGATGGCGAGACAGTTCTCTCCGTCGGTGCGACCGCGGGCAGATTGGCGCCCTGAAGACGCCCGGATCTAGTATGACTAGTATGACGCGTCTTTAGAACATCTTGCGAAGCCCGATTGCCACGCCGAGCTGGTTGGTTCGGCCAATCGTGTTGGTGGGAACGCCGGCGGAATTGACACCGCCCGGGTAGTCGGCGGAGAAGGCCCCGGTGCCACGCGCCCAGTCCGTGATCGCGTAGATTTCCGACTGCCTTGAGAACGAATACTCGGCAAGAATCGTAGCTGACTGGTTCACGCCCCTACCGAGCGTGCCGTCGAGCAACTCGGCATTGCGCGTGTGCCCGTAGTAGTAGGCGAATGTGAACAGCAGTGGATCGATGGCTTTCCAGTTCGCACCGACGTACCAGGTGTCGTCGATGCGGTTGGGGCTGCCACCCTTCAGTGCCGGCGCGCCAGCCTGTTGCATGTTTTTATCGGTCAAACCAGTCTGGTCCTGGCCGTGCAGCCAGCCGGCCAGCAAGCGGACATCGTGAGTAATCTGATACGCGCCGCTGATGTGCAGGAAGTTGGTCTTGCCGCCGTTGACTGCGCTGCCGACACTGCTGCCAACCGCCGAGCCCGTCGCGGACGTCGGTACGGAAACCTGCTGGAAACCTGCGTTGAGCATGGCGGGACCGTACGTGTACGTCAGCTCCACGGCGTAGATAGCGCCGAGGCCGAGGGCGCCCGGCTGATTGCCGAAGGCATAGAGGGCATCGATCGCCAGGTTGTCGAAGGTGCCTTTGTACTTGACCGCGTTGTTGATTTCCAGGTAACTGCCGATGCCGTTATACGGCCAGCTGTTTTGCCAGTAGTTGCCAACGGTCAACGGGTCGAAGATATCACCCAAGGTGTCGTAGGCGGGTGCATATTGCAGGCCGAAAGTCAGCGCACCCCACTTGTCGTTCGAAAGACCTACGTAAGCCTGTCGACTGAACAGTGTGTTGGGGACGTGCAGTTGTCCATCGAAGGCCTCGAAACCGTTTTCGAGGTGGAAGACTGCGGACCAACCGTCCCCCAGATTCTCACTGCCCTTCAAGCCCCAGCGGCTGTGGGTTTCCGGGCCAGATGTCATGGCGACCTGGTCATTGCCACCCGGGCCGGCGTTCGTCTGGTATCGGACGGCTTCATCGACAATGCCATATAGCGTGACTGAGCTTTGCGCGAATGCCGACGATGTCGCAGCAGCGAGAAGTGCGCTAACGGCACTCAAAATGACGATTTTTTTCATCAGCGATCCACGGAGATTAGTGAGCCGACTGGAGCAAATTCGTGAACAGAAGCATAGCCTGTGATTTTATTGACGCATAGCAATCTGCAGTGGAGTGTTGCTTATTTGCAGTGCTGGACAGACATGGGCGAATCATCTGGCAATTACGTCGGCGCGCACGTTATTCATACGCCACGCTTGCCACGGGGCGACGCGAACAGATGCTTCCGATCCCAATCATTCAGCGCTAATTCGCACCGGCGAAAATGCCCTTGCCATATCGACCGGATTGGGGCAGACGGGTGTCAGGCGCGAACTGGCGGCGTCGACTCACGATGTACCCCTCCGTACATCCAGATCGCGTGCCGGGTGAATAGACAAACAGCAGGGCGCACCATGCGCTTTTCAGACATGACGAATTACAAGAAATGCTGGCTCGTCTGCATGATGGGCCTGTTCGCGGTCCTATCGGTTCGGACCGGCCACACGGCAACATCGTTATCTGACGGTCTGCCAATTCAAAAAGGCACCCCCACGACGCTGGCGACCGCCAACGCTGACGCCACTGAGCATGCCCAACAGACCTCGACCTACCTGCGTTGCTACTATCGGACGAGCCATTCTCCCTTTCGCCTCGACACCCACTACGTGTGGGCGACAGACCCAACAACAAACTGGTTCTATCGTCTTTCGGGCCAATGGCATGGCGGCGAAGCTTATCACTGGCAACGCCTCTTCTATACCGACCAATCTCAAGCGGCATTAGACTCGCTGTGCCAGGACACGCTGCGTAGCCATGGAATCGACACCGGCCTGGCAATGTACTCAGCGGGAAACCGCGCGTTTGCGTTCGACTACAGCACGTGGAAACCAGACGCCAATAGTGGCGGCACAAGCATTGACCGTGTAGTCGCGTTTGGCGATAGCCTCTCCGATACACACAACATGTACAACGCGTCACGGTGGCAGATTCCGAATGGTACTTCGTGGTTCGCTGGACGCTTCACGAACGGCCATAACTGGGTCGAGGATCTTGCTGGCGATTTGCAGGTCCCGCTATACGACTGGGCAGTTGGCGGCGTTGGCGTGTCCGACAGACAAGTGCTGCCTTGGGCCAAGGTTCCCGGCCTTCTGTCACAGTCGCGCCAGTGGCGGCGAGCCACCGGCGAAGATCCGTCCTATGATCCCGGTCGAACGCTTTTCACCGTCCTGATCGGGGGCAACGATCTGATTTTCTTTGGTACCTCCCCACGCGAAATTGTCGGGAAAGAAGTGCAAGCGCTGCAGGTGTTGATCGCTGGCGGGGCGAAGAACATTCTTGTGCTGAACTTGCCGGACATCTCGCGAGCGCCTATCTTCAAGCTCAAACCAGGTGAAGATGACGTGGCGTCGAAGGTGCGGGTGGTCAACGCGGAACTTGATTCGGCGATCGCCGCGATGCGGACGGAATACGGTGCGCGCGTGAACATTCAGCTTTTCGATGCCAACGCGCTCTTTAACCGGTTGTTCCAGAATCCGGCCGCATACGGCTTTCAGAACGCTACCGATTCGTGCCTCGATATCAATCGCACCGGCTTTTCCAACTTCATGGAGAGCCATATGCCGCGGCCAGAGTGCAAGAATCCGGATACGTTCGTGTTTTGGGACATGCTGCATCCCACCGCTCGCACGCATCGCATGCTCGCCGATGACGTTGCAGCGTTTGTCGCCACGCATTTCCCTGTGGCGTTTTCGCATCGTGCGTCTTGAGGACGAAGTACTTTCATGGCTGGGGCGGGGATAGATGTTTCCAGGAACCAGATGTCGACTCCGATGTGCAACCCCATGCCATCTTCTTCCTCGCAGAGGGAGAAGCCAGGTGCTATCAGCGCACCGCCAGGTTCAAGTCGCGGGGCTGCCGGTTTCCCGCATTGCGGACTGACGTTGATGTTGCAGAAGAATCCGGAAGACGAGCCCGTGCGTGATCAGCAGTAGTGGCACAACGAGCGTTGGAATGAAGTAGGCGGCGCCCAACTGCCCCGCCATGAGCCCGGCAGCATTGGCCTGGTAGAACGCGTTCAGGAGATCGACAGAGCCCCAAAGGTTGAAGACCCATGCGATGACAATGCCAGCCCCGCCTGGCAGCGATACCAGCGATACCAGCGAGAGCACCGCGAGTGTCGCCGCAACAAGGTCCCCGCAGGCGGCGGAATAGGCGAAGGCAGACGGCAACTCGGGCGACACGATGCCTGGCACGAGGAATGCCAACCCAATGAAACGGAAGCTGTGCAGGATGAGAAGAGGCCGCAGCGCTTCGGCCCGTCGCAGGAGGCGGAGTCTGGGCCAGATGTATCGCGCCGCGACGATCCCCCACGCGATAAAGCTGAATGCGATGCTCACGAAAAAGCAGAGTTGCGGCAGCATGATAATCTCCCGGCGGGTTTGGTACCCGTAGGTACCAGATGGTTGCGCCAGTATGGTACTGTGCGGTACCGACTGTCAAGAGGGGAAATGATGACCACCGTATCGCTGTCAAAGGAGCGTCAGGAAGGCCGCGACGAAACTGAGGTGCGCGCGCGTATCCTCGATGCAGCCTTCGCTGCGTTCATGAAGAGTGGCTACGCGGCGAGCAGCACGCTTGAGATCGCCACGCGCGCGCGCGTTTCGAAACGAGAACTGTACGCGCTGGTGGGCAACAAGAAGGAAATGCTGATCGCATGCATCAGCGCGCGCGCCACGCGACTGCAGGTACCCGCTGACTTGCCCGTGCCGCACGATCGCGAGACCCTCGCGGAGGTACTCACTTCCCTCGGGACGCAGCTTGTCCGCGAGATAACTGATCCAACGGTCATTGCGGTATTCCGACTGGCGATCGCCGAGGCGGTCCATGCGCCCGAGGTGGCGCACGCGCTCGACTCCATAGGGCGGGAGACGAGCCGTGCC
Organism: Paraburkholderia fungorum; assembly: GCF_046027215.1. GTDB lineage: Bacteria > Pseudomonadota > Gammaproteobacteria > Burkholderiales > Burkholderiaceae > Paraburkholderia > Paraburkholderia fungorum_D. Next base: position 2,264,145 of record NZ_JAQQEN010000002.1, read on the forward strand.
GCCTTGCGGCAAATCATGGCCCGGGCCCAGGCCTCCGGACATCTCAATGGCCGTCCTGCCGAACTCGCCGAACAGTTCGGCGGGTTGCTGTGGGGCAATTTGATGGTCGGCCTGCTGCTCGGCGTCGCCGAGCGGCCGAGTTCACGCGAAGTCGCGGCACGTGCCCGCGATGCCACAACTGCGTTTCTTCAACTGCATCCGCAGCCGATTAGCGCTACGATGCCCCGCCAGCACATCTGATGCATGGATGGTTCCGTGGCAAGGCTCCCGGGAGGGCGCTATCGGGAAATCTGCGAGATTGCCCGTTGACGCAAGCGTCGGGCGTGGCGCATCACTGGCTGAACCAGGCCAGCGCAAACACGCGATGACACATAGCACGGCGCACCTCCTCGTGCTGCTCTATCGGAATGTGACGAGATGAAAATCGGGCAGGCAGGTTTAAACCGGTTGACTTCCTGGCGGAAGTTTTATGGTTACCTAGACAACGGTGATCTACAGGATGTCTGTGGAAGCTACGGCGGAAGGCAGCCGGAGTCGAACCGACCTGAGAGCGTCTGACGCCCTCAACTGGGTTTGAAGCCCAGCCGCACCACCGGATACGAATGCCTTCCTCGGTGATTGAACTGCTGTAACGATGCACGAAAATTGTTGCAACCAACAGTTTTTGGCTGCTTGCGCGATACGAAAATTACCCGTTGCTCAAGTCCGAAACACTCAACATCGGTACCCAGTCGACGAAGCGGCGATAAATTATAACCGCTTCGACGAACACGTTTCTGGGCAAGTCTTCTTATCTAAAGCACAGCAACACCCCGAACATTCGAACTCGCCCCACGATCAGGAGCCGTTCGTCGGCTCTCTCAACAGGGTGTACGAGGCGTCGCGAACTTTCGTTGTTCGAAAAGAATGCGTAAAGCCGTGCAACATCAGCCACTGGACCATGAATGACAACATGGAGTGGCGCCTGGTGGAAGCCGTCAGAACCGCTTTCTGATGCCAACCATCGCCGCCGTCGTATTGATACCTGGCGCGACAGGCTGCCCATATTCCACCGACTGATTCATCTTGCCCTGGTTGTCCACGAAGCCTACCTGAGCATACAGCGTGGTGGCCTTCGAAAGACTGTAGTCCACGCCAAGCACATATTCGATGGACTTGTTCGCCGAGTTATATTCGTCCTTGATGTAATACACGCCGCTCGTGACGCCGAAAGCCGGCGTGAACCGATAGCCGAAGCCGCCTGAAATCATGTCGAAATTAGTGGTTTTGGGATGCGCGGGATTGCGGCCATTGCTAAACGATGTGCTGACACTGAAGCCGTTGATCGAATACAACGCGCCGAGGTAGTAGAACCGGTTGTTGTCCAGACCGGTCGCCACGCTGGTCGGACTGGGGTTGGTATCGTGCCCGTTGTAGTAGGCCGCCGCGAGTTTGAGCCCATAGTTGTCGTACTGCAAAACCGCCGATTCCCGCGTACTACCTTGCGCCTGCCCCGCTACGCCACCCGGCGCATATTCGAGGCTGGCCGTCACGCCGCCGAAGTTCGGCGAGACATAGACGATTGCGTTGTCGTCGAAGACCGCTCCGAGTTGTGCATTCGTACTGGTTCCGGGCCAACCGGCAGCCGAATTCATGCTGACCAGCGCGGTAAAGATACTGCCGAAGTAGCCGCCCTGGCGCACATCGGTGTACGCCATCGCATAGGTCATCGGAATGATCTGCCGGCCCATGGTGAGCGACCCGTACGGGCCAGCCAGGCCAACCGACGCCTCCTGATTGAATTGCGCCGCCGCGCCGGCGGTACCGCTCAAACCGAACTTGCCACTGGTGCTGTCAAACGCGCCTTGCAATTTGAAGTTGGCCTTCCACCCGCCGCCGAGGTCTTCCGTTCCTTTGAATCCGAGCATGCTGGTATAAATTCCGCCGTCTTTCATTTTAAAAATGTGGCCCGCATTCGGCGCGGCGGGACTGTACGAAGCCGCCGAAGTGTTCTGATAAAGCAACCCCGTATCTACTGCCCCATACAACGTCACCGACGATTGTGCATACGCAGTACTACCAACCGTTGCCAATGCGATCGCTGCTGCAAAAACCCTTTTCATTTTGTCTCCTTGGATTACCCGATCCGGCATCCACGTGGGAACCAGAATTTTTTGTACTGCATCACTTTCTATCAACAGCAATCTGCAAGACCTCCATGACCTCATCCGCCGGCTTTCCCTGCTCTAGCAGGCGCGCCATGATGTTCATCGCGGGCGTGATGTGGCGGAAATAAGCCTTATAGCCGGCGCAAAGATAATTGAGGCGTGGCCCACCATCAGCGCTTTCGATAAAGCGGTTCTTGGGGCACTCGCCATTGCACGCGAAGCGGAATTCGCAACGCAGACATTCGGTGGGAAGCGAGGTTTCCTTCGCCATGCCGAAGTCGGTTTGTGCCGGCGACGACATCATGGTCGCGAGGTCGTCGGAGACCACATTGCCGAGACGATATTCCGGGTACATGAAATGGTCGCAAGAGTAGACACTGCCGTCATGTTCGACGATGGCAGCCTTGCCGCAACGCGGGCTGAAAATGCACGCACCGGCGGGCAATTGGCACCACGACGCGAGAGCCCACTCGAAATTCATCACATGAACCGCGCCGACATCGTGACGAACCCATTCGTCGAACACCGTGGTCAGGAATGCACCGTACGCAAGCGCGCTCACCGTGTGCGACGTCACGGCTGTTTCCATCCGAGCCACGGGTTTCGTGTTCGCGACGGCAGACATACGGAGAGACGGGGGCACGGCGAAATGCAGTCCAATGACCTTTTCCTCCGGTTGAGCGACACGCTCAACAACCGGATTGAACTGGATAAAGCCCGCACCCAGTTCCTTCAGATGGCGATAGATCTCCAGCGGCTGATGCACATTGGCGCTGGATACCGTAACCAGCACATTGAAATCCACGCCATGACGCGCGAGGACAGCCAAACCACGCACAGTATCGTCGTAACTCGACGCGCCGCGTTTGTCAGGGCGCGCCACGTCGTTAAGCGCACGCGGACCGTCCAGACTGACACCCACGAGGAAGCGCTCGCGTCGGAGAAACGCGCCCCACTCGTCGTCGAGCAACGTGCCGTTGGTTTGCAAGGTGTTGCGAATCAGCTTGCCCTGAGAAAACTTGCGCTGCAATGCAACGGCGCGCTCGAAGAATTCCAGCCCCAGCAGTGTGGGCTCGCCACCCTGCCACGTGAATTCGACCTCAGGCGCCGACTGTGCCGCAATGTATCGCTGGACGTAGGCCTCGAGGACCTCGTCCGACATGCGAAAGCGCTCGCGCGGCGGAAACGCGTTTTGCTTCTCGAGGTAAAAGCAATAGCCGCAATCCAGATTGCACAGCGCGCCAATCGGCTTTGCCATTAGATGAATGCCAGTGAGCGATACCGCGGCTTCGGTATTCATGCTTGACAGTGGCCGCGGGCCACCCAGTAATGCGAAGTAGAATTCATGACTATCACCTTTGACGAGCAGGCAACCCGCTTGAGATTTGGCTGAATCATCATCGAAACGCCATTGCGACGCGGCCGGCTCCGGCCATTTCGCGTCGATGGCTTATCGTATGAGACGAGTGAATCCGGCGCCTGTCATTGCGGTTAAAGGGGTGGTCTTTGAGAATGCCGCCAGAAGCGCGCGGCATGTGGCTGCAGACACAAACGGCTGCCGGGTCTAGCCGGCAGCATTCCTCGCGGCGATATCCGCTTCGTAGTAACGCGCGGCAAGCAGAAATAAAATCCCCGCGGCCAGCGACATCAACGGTGCGACAGTGAGCGCTGTCCGCAGGTTTGTCACATCGGACAGGAGTCCCACCAGATAGGGACCCGGCGCCGTGCCCAGCAGATTGGCGCCTAACACCGCGGTCGCCGTCACCGTGGCGTGAACGGCAGGATTGGTGACGTCGATCAGCATCGCCACCGCGGCGCCACCATGCGCGGCGGCGAACAGCGCACCGCCGATCAGCAGCACTAGCCCGGCTACACCAGGTGGCAACGCGAACGCCCCGAACAGCATCAACGCGGAAATCAGCGCGTAAGCGGCCGGCACGAGCGCCCGATAGCGTGGCCGCCCGTTGCTCAGCCAATCGGCCACGCCGCCGCCAAAGAGCATGCCCAGACCCAGCACGAGTACGACCACCGCCGCGATCAGACTCGCCATCTTCGGGTCATAGCCGTAGAAGCGATTGAAGTACGTTGGCACCCAGGCGATCAGAATGGCGGGTATCCCCATCTGCAGGCCGAACGCGGCGAATGTAAAGTTGCCGGAGCGCGCGACGAACACTTGCCTGAATACCTCGGTAAAACGCAGCCGTCGATTGACGGGGGCGCCGGAAGCGCCCTGATGCAAAGCCGGAACCTGGTAGTCGCGAACAAACAGCGGGTAGAGAACAGCGAGCAGCAGACCCGGCGCGCCGACCGCGAAAAAAGCATAGCGCCAGCCGAACTGGCTTGCGACCGCGCCGCCGATCACCACACCCAGGACCGAACCAAACACGCCACCCGATTGAAACGCCCCCAGGACAGCGGAGCGCTTGTCATTCGGAAAGGTGTGAGCCAGCAACGCTGCGCCAGCCGCCGCGTAGGCGGCTTCGCCAAACCCGACCATCGCGCGGGCCACGAGCATTTGCGTGTAGCTTGTCGTCAGTCCACATGCGATCGTGGCGAAGCACCAGACGAACGCCATCAGCGTAATGCTCTTCACGCGCCCCCAACGATCGGCGATCAGCGATAACGGAATGGTCATCACGCCGACCACCAGCGAGACGATGCTGACGAGCGCGCCCAGTTGCGAATCCGATACGCCCCACACGGGCTTAAGGAAAGGGAATACGGCGCCGACCGCCTGGCGTGACAGGTAGTCCGAGAGGATCAGCCCGAAACTCAGGGCGAACACGGTCCACGCATAGGCTTTCGAGTCCTGATAGGCACTGGTGCCGGCAACCCCGCGCGTGGACATCAGATGAAAGGTCCTCATATCGATTCCCCGCTGGTCTCTTGCATCGTGGAACCGACGCGGCCGATCCCGTATGAACATGGAATGTTCAATGCCGGGTCAGCATGCCCGAGGAACAACGTCGCGATGAACCGCTGAACGCGCGTGCCGTAGGGCGGACGGAACAGATTGATCGGGAACCAGCGCCTCATCCTCAGCACCGACTTGCCGTGCGACAAGGATCTGAATCCCTCCGGTCCACGCCAGCTTCCGATTCCCGAATTGCCAGTACCACCGAACGGCAAGTCACCCTGGAACACATGCCATGCCCAATCGTTGACAGTCATGCCACCGGCGTGAACGTCGCGCTCCAGCCGCTTGATTTCATCCGCGTGCGTACCATAGTAGTACAGCGCCAGGGGACGGGGCCGCGCCGTGACATACCGGATGCCTTCGTCCAGCGAATCGCAGGCCACCACGGGCAGGATCGGATTGAACAGCTCTTCCTGCATGATGCGCATATCCGGCGTCACCCCCGTCACGATCTGCATGGGTACGACTCGCCAGCCGTTTCCGGTGCCGCACGAGGTCACCGTGGCGCCTTTGGCGCGGGCATCGTCGAGCAATTCATGCACGCGTTTCGCGTGGCGGTCGGACGCGATGCAGGTGTACTCCGGATCGTCGACCGGGTTGGGAACCATGCATTGAAATGCGCTCACCGCCGCGGCAACGAACTCGTCCATCCGATCGCGCGGCACCAGCGCATAGTCCGGCGCGACACAAGCCTGCCCGGCGTTGAATGCCTTGCCGTGAGCGATCGAGTGCGCCGCGGCCGCCATGTTCGCAGACGGCGCAACGATAGCCGGCGACTTGCCGCCCAATTCCAGCGTAACGGGTGTCAGATTGGCCGAGGCCGCGCGCATGATCTCCTTGCCGACGGCAGGCGACCCGGTAAACACGATGTGATCGAAGGGCAAGCTCGCAAAAGCCTGAGCGACATCGACACCACCGCCGAATACCGCCACTTGATCTTCAGGAAATATCTCTGCCAGCATCTCGCTCAGAATCGCCGTGCTGCGTGGCGAGAACTCCGACATCTTGATCATCACCCGATTGCCCGCTGCAAGCGCCATGATCATCGGCCCCACCGCCTCGACAACCGGAAAGTTCCATGCCGCAATCACGCCAACGATACCTTTCGGCTGGTAGACCACTTTGGCGTCATTGCCGAGAAACAGCCAGTCGGTGCGCCGTTTTTGGGGTTTCATCCAGCGGCGCAGGTTGGCGAGCGCATGGTCAATCTGCAACGCAGGAAACATCACGTCCAGCATCTTGCACTCGAACGGGGAGCGGCGACCGAAATCGTCGCTCATCGCGGTTGCGAGTTGATCCTGATAGCGGCTCAGTGCCTGCCGCAGCGCTTTCAACTCGCGCCTGCGTTGCTTCAGTTCAGGATAGGGGCTAGCGAGGCACGCTTCACGCTGCCGGCCCAATACATCCCGTAGATTCTCAATGGCGTCTTTCATGTCGGCATTCCCGTTCACCCTCCTTCACGACGCGGTTTCAATCGAGCACCTTTGAGTACCCGATGCCGCCGCGCCTTGCGCTTCAGCCGGCATGCAGCCGGGGCGTCGTTGCAACCGCACTCATACCGATCGCCACTGCGCGCCCCAGTACTTTTCCCGAACGTCTTTCTTGAGCAACTTGCCCACGGCGCTGCGCGGCAGGTCGACCCAGAACTCGACGCTCTTCGGGGTCTTCGTGCTGCCCAGATGCTCCTTGCAGAGCGCCATGATCTCTTCTTCTGAAACGGCCAGCCCGGGCTTGCGCTGCACGACCGCTTTGACCGCCTCGCCCCATTTGTCATCCGGCACGCCGATCACAATGCAATCGAGAACCGCGGGATGACTCTGAATCACTTTCTCGATTTCGACGGGGAAGACGTTGAAGCCGCCAGTAACGATCATGTCCTTCATGCGGTCCACGATGGTGACGTAGCCACGTGCGTCCCGCACACCGATATCGGTGGTGTGATGCCAGCCGAACGTTGACACGGCAGCCGTGTCGTCCGGCTTCTTGTAGTAGCCCTGCATGACCATCGACGAGCGCACGACGATTTCCCCGCGTTCGCCGGCAGGCAACAGATTGCCGGCTGCGTCCATGATGGCAAGGCACGCCACGTCGACTGCTTTGCCCGCGGCTTTGACCACGTCCTCGTCGAAGCTGCCGTCATCCTTCAGATAATCGGCGGGACCTTTGACCAGGATCGGCACCAGCGTTTCTGTTTGTCCAAAGCTTTCATACATGATGGGACCAAACATGCGCACCGCTTCCTTGAACTTGTCCGGCGCAATCGGTGCAGCGCCGACAATAAACGCCTGCAGCGACGAGAAATCCGTTTGCCTCGTCTTCGGATGCGCCAGCAGACCGTAGACCGCGGTGGGCGGCAGGTACAGGTGAGTGACCTTTTCCGTTTCGATCACGCTCAGCAACACCTCAGGATCGAAACCCGGCAAGATGATGTTGACACCGCCCTTGATCGTAAAGCCAAGCGCCAGCAGTCCGGCGGCATGCGTCAGCGGTGCTACGCACAGATGCCGCGAGCCGGATGTAATGCCAAAGGCCGAAGCCAGTCCCAGCCCCATGAACTCGAGGCTCCGATGCGTGTGCACCGCGCCCTTGGACGGCCCGGTCGTGCCACCGGTGGGTTGCAGGAAAGCCCGCGTAGCAGGGTCTTCCGGCTGATTGCGAAACGGCTTCCAGCAATCCTTCAGCCACTCGTCCATCGACATCCCATATTCCGACGCGCGGTCAATGCAAACGTAGACCCGCGCTTTAGACAGCGCTGCCTTCAGCACCGGAACGCTGCTTTCAAAATAGCTGTGAAAGAACACGATGTCGGTGTCGAAGTAATCGAGCACCTCGGCATTGGTCTCGACCGAATTGCGAATGTGGACGGACAGCCACGCGGCGTCGGCCAGGTTGATACCCAGGTGCAGCAGACTGACCCGGTAATCGTTCGGCGCATAGATTGCCGCGTGCGTGCCCATGCCGCCCTCGCGCGCACGCGTCAAACCGTGGGCCACCGCGTGAACGTATTTCTGAGCCTCCCCATACGTCATGCGCGTGGCGCCGTCGATAAAAGCCAGATTGTCCGGGTGAAGTGCCGCTACCGCGTCGAAATAGTCTGCCAATCTCATCTTATTGATCTCCTCCAACACCAGCTTTGAACCAACCGTTCAGGGATCGAATCGATCCTCCGACTCAATCCTATTTCGCGCGCATACGTGACGCCGCATCGAGACGAATCGTTTCGCCATTCAGGTAAGCGTTTTCGATGATGAACGCGCAGCAGTGTGCAAACTCGCGCATATCGCCCAACCGCTTCGGCGCTTCCATCTGCTCCTTGAGCATCATCAGTACTTTCTCGTCGAGCGCCGCCACCATGCTCGTCAGGAACAGGCCCGGGGCGATCGCGTTGACGCGCACCCCGATCGCGCCGAGCTCACGCGCGGCCGGCATGTTCATGCCGATAATGCCGGCCTTGGTCGCCGCGTAGGCGCTCTGACCGATCTGACCTTCGTACGCCGCGCCCGACGAAACGTTGATCACCACGCCGCGTTCTTCGCCGGCCTCGGGATCATTGCTCGCCATCTGCTCAGCGCATTTGGACATCATGTTGAACACGCCGTTGAGATTGACGGCCGTGGTCTGAGCGAATTTAGCCAGCGGCGCGGCCTTGCCTTCCTTGCCTAGCACCTTGAATGCGGACGGCACTGCTGCGCCGTTGATACAGACGTGAATGGCACCGAAGCGGGCCATGACCTCGCCGACCGACTTCTGTACCGACTCTTCGCTGCTAACGTCCGTCTGCACGAACATCGCACGATCAGCGCCGATATCGGCTACCGCCTTTTGGCCGGCTTCGACGTTCAGGTCGAAAATGGCGACACGTGCGCCCTTTTCCTGCGTGAGGTAGAGCGCGGTGGCCAGCCCAAGGCCTGAAGCGCCACCCGTGATAACGACGACTTTGTCCTGAATACGCATGGGAGATCCCCGTATAAGATGAGAAATTGAACGTGATTTTTGCGGGCGGTGCGATGAGCACCGCTCTGCATCAGAATGCGTTGACGCCGGTCAGCGCTCGCCCGATGATCAGTTGCTGGATTTGAGTCGTGCCTTCCGGAATCGGCGCGACAATCGCTTCGCGTGCCAGCTTCTCGACCAGGAACTCTTTGGTGACCCCATTGCCGCCGTGAATCTGCACCGCCTGTCGGGCGATCTTCACGGCTGCTTCGCAAGCGAAGTATTTGGCCATCGCCGCTTCCATCTCAGCGGGCACGCCTGCTTCGATCATCGATGCGGCACGCTGGGTCAGCAAACGGCTGGCGTCGACATGCGTGGCCATTTCGGCCAGCATCGCGGAGATCAACTGATGCCCGGCAATCACCTTGCCGTGCTGTTTGCGCTCCGTGGCGTAGCGCGTCGCTTCTTCAAGTGCGCGCCGGGCAATCCCGAGCCCTTGAGCCGCGACGAAAACGCGCGAGCGTTCGAACATCGTCAGCGTGTTCTTCAACGCCTCCCCTTCATTGCCGAGCATGTTGCTGGCGGGCACGCGAACGTCGGTGAGGAAAATCTGTGTGGTCGACTGGCTGTTCCAGGCGATCTTGTGAATATCCCGGACCTCGTACGGATGCTCTTTGCGGTCCAGCAGGAAGTGCGTCAAGCCACGGCGTGGATCGTCACCTGTTCGGCAGGTGCAAATCAGAAAATCCGAATACGCGCCGTTGCTGATCCAGGTCTTCTCGCCGTTGATGATGAAGTGATCACCATCGCGCCGGGCGCGGGTCTTGATTTCGAGCACGTTGGAGCCGACGTCAGGCTCGGAGATCGCCGCGCTGCAGAACGATTCCCCTTTCAGCAACCCCGGCAGATAGCGTTCACGCAGATGCGCAGGGGCCAGTTTCGCAATCATCTGCGCGCAGAAGCTGTTGATCAGCACCGGCACCGACAGATCGACCGACGTGGCCGCCACTTCTTCGAACAGCATGATCATCGTGAGCCAGTCGAGACCCAGGCCGCCATGCTCCTCGCCGACGACACCCGAGATCAGGCCGAACTGGCTCAGCTCACGCATGAACTCGCCCATCTGCTCCTTCGGCACGAACCTGTCGCGATACGCCTTGTTAAACAGCGGATCGGCTTTGTCCGCCAGATAGCGCCGCAATCCATCTACCGCGCCTTGTTGCTCTTCCGTTCTAAATACGTGTCCCATCTTTCGGCTTTCCTGAATGACTTACTGTTTGGCGAGGATCGTGATGGCCACAACGGCTTCTTCGATACCGTAAAGACCGCCGCCGTTCTCCTGGATCGCAATGCGTGCGTTGTCCACCTGGCGCTGGTCCGCTTCACCGCGCAACTGGGTCACCAGTTCGTGTATCTGACCGAGACCGGTTGCGCCGATGGGATGCCCTTTCGATTCAAGGCCGCCGGACGGGTTGATTGGGATGCAGCCGCCAACCGTAAAATCGCCTCGCTCGGCTGCCGGGCCGCCTTCGCCGAACGGCACCAGCATCAACGACTCGGCATTGAGAATTTCACCGATAGCGGATGCGTCGTGAACCTCGGCGACGTCGACATCGGCAGGTGCCACGCCGGCCTGTTCGTAGGCCCGTTTGGCTGCGAGGTGTGCAACGATCTTGTGCGGTTCATCCAGACCACGTGTAGAGCCGGTTTGAACGACGCTGGCGAGCACGCGCACCGCGCGCCCGGCCGCACCATTGAGGCGTTTCAATCCCGCCTGATTGCACAGCACGACGGCGGCCGCGCCGTCGCTGATAGGCGAACACATCAAGGTAGTCAACGGATAGGCGATCGGCGGCGACGCCAATACCTCATCGATGCTGAAGGCCTGCTGAAACTGCGCCAGCGGGTTATGCACGGAGTGCTGATGGTTTTTTGCCGCGACCGCAGCGATCTGCCGCTGCGTGGTGCCGTAACGCAGCATGTGGTTGCGACAGATGGCGGCGTACACATCCATAAAGACGCTATAGGGGCGCTCCGACATGCTGCCCGGCGGTGGCGTCACACCTTCGCCCATGGCAAGCAACGTTGCTTTGTTGTGCTCCACCGTCGATACGTCCCAACCGCCGTCGAACGCCGCGAACATTCTGGCCTTGTCCGGAATATTCATCTTCTCAGCACCGACGGCGAGCGCGATATCGCAACTGCCGGAACGCAGCGCCAGCGTCGCCAGGTTGAAAGCCGATGAACCGGTGGCGCAGGCGTTTTCGACCGTAAATACCGGCACACCTTCAATACCGAGGCGGCGCATCGCAATCGGCCCCGGGATCGCGGTTTGGCCTTGAAACTGGCCGTTGGTCATGGTCCCGTAAAACGCGGAGCCGATGTCGGCCGCGCCGCAACCAGCATCCTTCAACGCGAGCCCTACCGCTTCGCCGACCATGTCATATACGGACTTCTCAAGGTGGCGCCCAAAGGCAGTCATGCCGACGCCGACCACGTAGATATCGCTCATGTTTCTATTCCCGTTTCGATGTGATTCAGCGGCCCTGGAAGCGAGGCGCGCGCTTTTCGGCAAAAGCCTGCAAGCCTTCGTGGAAGTCGAAGGTGCGCATGTGCTGACGCAGCATCACCTGCTCGTGAAGCAGGGCGTCGTCGCGCGTTTTGTCGGCGCAATGGCGCGCCACTTCTTTTATGCGGCGCAGCGCAATCGGGCTCTTTCGCGCGATGTGTGCAGCCAGCTTCTGTACGGTTTCGCCAAGCGCTGCATCCGGATGCACTTCGCAGACAAGACCACATGCCTTCATCTCGGTGGCCGACAGGGACCTGCCGGTCAGCAGCAGATACATCGCCATGTTGAGCGGAATGAGTCGTGGCAGGACGGCCGCGCCACCTGCCCCCGGATACACGCCGAAGTTGGCATGCGCATCGGCAAGCGTGGCGCTCTCGGCGGCGACCACCAGATCCGCGCACATCGCGAGTTCGAGGCCGCCCGCCATCGTCACGCCGTTCAGCGCGGCGATCACCGGCTTCGGGAAATTGCGCAGCCGGCCGAACACCTGATTCGCACGATCGAGAAAATCCGCTTCACCGGGACCGAGGCTTTGGCCTGCCAGGACTTCCTTCAGATCGGCGCCAGCACAGAAGGCCGCGCCGGCGCCGGTGAGCACCAGCACGCGCATTTCATCGTCGGCCTCGATCTGCGTCAGGCGGCGCTCCAGCTCGGAAAGCATGGCCAGATTCAGCGAATTCATCGCCTTCGGGCGATTCAGCGTCAAACGGGCAACCGGCCCATCGACGTCGTACAACAAAACGTCTTCGTTCATCACATCTCCATACTTTTTTAGTGATCCGGATGCTCGACGAATGCGCCGGCCTCAAGAAATTGGCGAGTGTGCTGATCGTATGGGGAACGGCGGTTGGCAACAGGTCATTGCAATGAAGTTGCAGGTCCCGGCGATATGTCGCGTGTGACGTCGCGTGTGACGTGGCCTCAATGAGCAGAGAGCAATTGCGCGATTTCGTCTTCGCCAAGCCCGACGCTTCGCAGGATTGCAAGGCCATGTTCGCCACGGCGCGGTATGGCGTTAGGAACGCCAGACGGGGTCACAGAGAAGCGCGGCGCAGGCGCGGCCTGCAAGACTCCGTCGCGCTCGGCATAGACGCCGCGAGCGGCCATATGCGGATGCGTCATGGCTCCGACAGGTGTCAGCACCGGCGCGAAGCAGGCATCGCTGCCTTCAAGCAAATCGACCCAATGCTGCCGGGCTTGCGTGGCGAACACCGCCGCCAACCGTTCACGCAGGGCAGGCCATCGATGTGGGTGATAAGGTTGCCGGAAATCCGGATCGTCACCGAGCCCGAGTTTGCTGAAGAGCAGCGCATTGAATTGCGGCTCCAGCGCCTGCACGCTGACAAAATGCCCGTCGGCACACGCGTAGGTGCCGCTCCAGTGCGGGCCATCCAGAAGACCGCAGCCACGTTCGAGGGGTTGGTGCCCTGCGGCGTGCACCGACAGCAGCAGGTTCATCAGGTTGGCGCTGCCATCGACAATCGCCGCATCCACGACCTGGCCTTGACCGCTTCGGCGCGCGCCCAGGATGCCGGCAAGGACGCCCATCGCCAGATACAGTGCTCCGCCGCCCAGATCGCCCAATAGGGTGGGTGGAGCGAGAGGTGGCCTGCCTGGCTCGCCTGCGAACCAGAGCGCGCCGGAGAGCGCGATGTAGTTCAGGTCGTGTCCGGCGGCTTGCGCCAACGGACCTGTCTGTCCCCATCCGGTCATGCGGCCGTAAACGAGGCGCGGATTGCGCGCGAGGCATATTTGCGGACCGAGCCCGAGGCGTTCCATCACGCCTGGGCGCATGCCTTCGAGCAAAGCGTCTGAGCCCTCGATGAGCCGCAGGACGGCGTCGATCGCGCGCGCGTCCTTCAGGTTCAGCGCAATGGACTGTTTGCCGCGATTGACAATCGCGCTCTTGCCGAGATCGAGCATACCGCCATCGTTGGCGTCCGCGCGTTCGATCAGAATGACTTCGGCGCCCATGTCGGCCAGCAACATGCCGCAAAAAGGCCCTGGGCCAATGCCGGCGATTTCCACGACGCGAATGCCGTCGAGAACACCCATGGTTCTGCTCCTTTGGAGATAAATATGACGAGCCGTGGCGGTGCTCGATAAGCGTCGACGCGAAGTAGAAAGCACTTTGCGTTCGCCGCTTACCCGATGCCACCGCGTCTCTAGCTTTCTGTGCCGCGCGAGCGCCGCGCGTTGATGAGGGGCATCCAATGCAGCACACCGAACAGGAGTGTCAGCAGCACGCTGAGCATCAAGGGCCCCCGATATAGCCGCACCTTCCCGAAGGCAAAGACGACCTCGAGTGCGTGGATGACCAGAAACGCCATCGCCACGATCTCCGCGCCACGAGCGAGTCCGCTCGATAGGCCGGGCGCAGCGAGGCTTGCAAGCGCAAATCCATAGATCGCGAGGCAGGCCGCCTTCAGGACGCGCAGCATGATCCCTCTTTAACCTCGGCCAACGCTGCCTTGATCATGTCAGCGGCTTTCTCGGCGATCATGATGGTCGGCGCGTTGGTGTTGCCGGACACGATGTTCGGCATGATCGACGCGTCGACGACACGCAAGCCCTGCACGCCTTTCACACGCAATTGATCGTCGACCACATCGAACGCGCCCTGACCCATGCGACAAGTCCCGACCGGGTGATAGGCGCAGTCAGCGTGATTGCGAATGAATGCTTCGATCTGCGCATTCGTCTGCGCGCCGGCCGAGTTTCTGGATTCCTTGCCGCCAAATCGCGACAACGCCGGCTGACGCATGATTGCCCGTACCAGGTTGAAAGCGCGAATCAGACGATTCACATCATCCTGATCGGAGAGGAAATTCGTGTCGATCAGCGGTGGTGCCAGCGGGTCGGCGCTCGCCAGTGAAACGCTGCCACGGGATTTCGGACGCAACAGCCCGCAGTGAACCGAGTAGCCATTGCCGATCAATATCTTGCGCCCATGATCGATCAGCTTGGCGACGATAAATACGAGCTGGATATCCGGGCGCGATTCTTCGGGCAGCGTCTTCACAAAGCCGGTGCCCTCCGCGAAGTTCGACGTCAGCACACCGCGTCGATATTTGCCCCAGGTGCGAATACCCTTCGCCACGGACCACACACCCGACAGCGACAGGCCAAATAGTCCACGCGACGCCCCGGCTTCGTAGCTGTGAACGATATCGATATGGTCCTGCAGGTTTTTGCCGACGCCCGGCGAATCGTGCACGACGGTAATGCCGTGCTGCTGCAAATGGCTCGCGGGTCCGATGCCCGATAACATGAGAATCTGCGGCGATTGCAATGCACCGGCCGACAACAAAACTTCCTGCGTGGCTTTCAGGACCTTGATTGCGCCACCTTGCCGATATTCGACGCCGACCGCTCGCGTGCCTTCCATCAGGATTCGCGTGACATGCGCACCGGTAACGACCTGCAGGTTCTTCCGGCCGAGGTTTGGCGTGAGGAATGCCTTGGCGGTGCTGCAGCGCTCGCCGTTCCTTTGCGTGACCTGGGTCAGCCCAATACCCAGTTGATGATCGCCATTGAAGTCGGGATTCGGCGGAAGACCCGCCTGCACACCCGCGTCGACAAACGCTCTTGCATAGACGCTCGGTTCGAGCACGTCCGCCACGTCGAGCGGGCCGCCTGCGCCGTGAAACGCATTGCTGCCCCAGAACGCGTTGTTCTCCGACTTCCTGAAGTACGGCAACACATCGGCATAACTCCAGCCGACGTTGCCCTCTTCTGCCCAGCCGTCATAGTCGGTGCGGTCGCCGCGGATATACATCATTCCGTTGATCGAACTGCTTCCGCCCAACGCCTTACCGCGCGGCTGGTAGCCGATGCGACCGTTCAACCCGCGATTGGGAATCGTCTTGAACGCCCAGTTGAAGATGCGATAGGGGATCAACGCGGCAAGACCAGCCGGGCATTGAATCAACGCGCTGTTATCGGAAGCACCCGCTTCGAGCAGGCAAACCTGAATCCGCGGGTCCTCGCTCAGGCGGCCTGCCAGTACACAGCCCGCCGATCCACCGCCAATGATGATGTAATCGGTCATGGCAGGTAGACGATATGAACATCGTTGATCCGGCCATTGAATCTGAACGGCGCACGATCACGATAGTCCAGCGCAACCGGGCAACCGAGATCGACGCCGACGTTAAAGGTTTCACTTGCGCTGAACGCAAGCGGCACGGTGAACGGCGTCGTGCCCCGCGCCACTTCCACACCGTCGACACTCATCACCAGAGTCGCAGCCGCGCCCGGAGCGGGTCCGCTCATCACAGTCTCGAGCCCGAGCTGGTGCGGACCCGGCGCGATCCTGTCCGCTGAACGTAACCGGGTCCTCACCACACCCAGGAAGTTGTATTCGTAGTGGAGGTAGCCGTCGTCCATGTAGAGCACCAGACCACCGGCAACCGCGCCGAGCGAATAGAGCACACCGCTGCCCTCGGCGGCCACCTCGACGGCGACCGTTACCCGGTTGTTGCGCGCGCGTAGATTGGGCGCACAGAATTCAGGCAACCGCGTGATCTCCGTATTGAAGTGCCATTCGGTCTGACTGGTACCCACGCGCGCATCGGGATTCAGAAGCGGCCCCAAACCCGCGCCGATCGGATAAACGTGATTGGCGCGCGCCTCGTCATCGAATTTCTGTTTCAACTCCGCGAGCTTCTGCGGGTAGTCGCGCGAAATATCGTTCGACTGGGAGTAGTCGCCGTCGAGCTTGTATAAGGCCCACACATCTTCATCCGGATTCCAGTTCGCATAGGCAGCATAAGCGCCCGGCAACCATGGCACGCGCGGCCCGAACACCGACGCCATCCAGCCTTCCGAGTAGATCCCGCGACTGCCGAAAACTTCGAAATACTGATGGGTTTTTTGCGTGGCCGCCTCGCTGTCGGCGAAGGTATAGGCGAGGCTCACGCCGTCCAGCGGGTCCTGCTTCTGGCCATTGACCGATTCCGGCGGCGTAATGCCGATGATGTCGTAGAGGGTAGGCGCGATATCGTTGACATGATGGAACTGTCCACGCACGTTGGTATCGGCCTTGATCCCCTTGGGCCAGGAAACCGCCATGGGCACGCGGGTCCCGCCAAAATATCCCGCCACCAGCTTGGTGCCCTGAAATGGACTTTCTCCAGCCCAGGCCCAACCGGCGTGATACATGTTCGCTATCTTCGGGCCGCCCAGTGCGGGCAGGCCGCCGTATTCCTCTTCGAGGATTTTCATCTGCTGCGCGAAAGGCATCGGCACACCGTTGAGTGTCAGCATTTCGTTGATGGTGCCGCTCCAGCCCTCCGACGACGCGCCGTTGTCCGACAGCACATAAAAGATCAGCGTGTTGTCACGCAGGCCGAGCCGCTCCAGTTCATCCACTACCTTGCCGGCCTGTGTGTCAGCATGCTCGAGGAAACCGGCGTACACCTCCATCAGGCGTGCCTGGAATCTTTTCTCATCGGCGCCGAGGCTGTCCCACGCGGGCATCGTATCCGGGCGCGGCGTCAGCACGCTATCGGCCGGAATCCAGCCGAGCGCCTTCTGACGCTTGAACGCCTGCGCGCGATAAACGTCCCAGCCGTCGTCGAACTGTCCCTTGTACTTGTCCGACCATTCGCCGAAGACCTGGTGCGGACCGTGCACCGCTCCCGGTGCCCAGTACATCAAAAACGGCTTGTCCGGCGCGAGAGCATGTTGCTGGCGCAACCAGCCTGTGGCCTGGGCTGCGAGGTCCTCGCTCAGGTGATAGCGGGGATCGTCAGGCCGCTCGATCGGCGTGGTGTTGCGGTACAGACTCGGCTCGTACTGCGAGGACTCCGCGCCCATGAAACCGTAGAAGTGATCGAATCCGCAGCCGGTCGGCCAGCGGTCGAATGGTCCTGCTGCGGAGACGTCCTGGGCCGGCGTGTTATGCCACTTCCCGAACGCCGCGGTGCTGTAGCCATAGTGCTGCAGCACTTCGGGAATGGTTGCCGAAGTCTTCGGAATCTCTCCGGTGTAGCCGTCAAAATCACTCGCCAGTTCGGTGATCGTCCCGGATTCCACGCGATGGTGGTTGCGCCCCGTCAGCAGCGACGCGCGGGTCGCCGAGCAGATGGCGGTGGTGTGAAAGGCGTTGTAGCGCACGCCGGAGTCGGCAATGCGGCTGAGCGTCGGCGTATGAATCGCACCGCCGACTGTATCGGCATGCGCAAAGCCGACATCATCCAGCATGATGATCAGTACGTTCGGCGCATCGGTGCGCAAATGGTTGGCTTTGGTGCGCCACTGATGTTTCGACTCGGCCAGCGTGCGCCCGGCAGCACTGGCTGTCGGTGTCCTGGGAAACGGCAGATCCTGCGGTCCTGCTGCGGCCATGCTGGCGAGACAGGGCTGCTCGACTGAGCCCGTCTCTTGCGAAGACGGTTCCGTCGGATCGGAAGCGGGTGCCGCCGGGTTGATTTCGCGGGTCATGATGGTCTCCTGTCCTTGCTCAAACGTGACGCCAGCCGCCGGATCGCGGGTCTGTGGGTCATAGACAAATCGGAGGCATTTTATGAACGGCTCCCCGCGAGACGCTGGTCTTTGAAGACAATCCAGTGGTCTTGCGCGTCACGTGGGGTGCAACCTGACTTGAGAGGCGGGTAAACACTGAGGGAAAGTAAGACGCACGCAAGATCAACGCAAAGCGCCCATCAGGCGCTTTGATCTTCGTGCAAAATGGCAGGGAACGCGCGCGACAACGGATACCCTGGCATTTACGCCGATGGAGTTTGTCGTGCAATCGCGGATACGCTATTGCGATATTGACGCACCGCACCCACACGAACACCTCTACGCGGTCGCATCGTCACTCAAGCGTATTTCTTTCACACCCCGCCCGCCGGTGATAGACAGCAAGCCGGCCCAGCAATGATTGCGGTCCAACATGCAGAGACCACCCGCCTCCCGCTTCGACAGTGACGCCGCTCTCACGACGATCGGTGGCTACGCGCTGGCAATTTCGCGCGCCCTGGAGCACAACGGGGTGGATAGCGCCCGGATTTTTCAGGCGGCCGGCATCGAGCCGTCGCTGATGAAAAACGACCCCATGACGCGGTTGCCGGTCGCCACAATGGCGCGGCTCTACAAGGTATGTGTGGACGTGACGCACAACCCCTATTTCGGATTGACGGTTGCCAGATTCATTCACGTTTCGAATTTGCATGCACTTGGCTATGCACTCGCCGCCAGTTCGAACCTGATGGCATTCTGCCAACGGCTGGAACGTTTCTTCAGACTCGCTTCCCAAGCCTGCGAAATCAATATCGTTGAGAACGGCGACGAGGTCTCGCTGCGCATGAAACTGCTGGTGTCCGTATGCGCCGAAACGGAAGATGCGCTGCTGGGATTTGTCGTGCTGTCCATGCGTCAGCTTTACCATGCCGATTTCAACCCGGTTCGCGTAGCGTTCTCTCACGCCATGCCGCGCGAAGGCAGTGCCCCTTATGAGAAGCTGTTTCGCTCACCCGTCGCCTTTGACCAGACTGCGCCGGAACTCGTGTTTTCGAAACCGGATCTGCAACGTCCACTCGCCGGCGCGTGTGCTGAAATAGCCCAACTGCACGACAACCTCGCCGTCAGCTATATCGCCCGCCTCGACAAACACGATGTGGTGAGCACAGTGCGGCAGAAAATCATTGAGTATCTGCCCAACGGCGACTGCTCACGAGATAAAGTCGCCGGCGCCATGTGTATCAGCCCGACCACCTTGCAGTTCAAGCTCTCGCAATACGATACGAATTTCAACGAGCTGCTCGACGCGACACGCAGGGAATTGGCATCCAGCTACGTACAGCAATCGGCGTTGTCGATTACTGAAATCACGTTCTTGCTGGGGTTTAGCGATTCGAGCAACTTCACCCGCGCATTCAAACGCTGGGAAGGCGTTTCGCCAAGCGACTATCGCAAGGACGCAAAGCCTGTGGATGGGTAAGCATTGCATTCACCAGAAACCTGCGGCAATCTTTCTCCAAGCTCAAACATGGGTTGATTGCCTCACTTTCCATCGGATGACAGATGCCTGCTTCCCAGCCAATTTCGCCGCCGCGTCTGTCACCTGGCGGTCTGAACGAACTGATCACGTTGCTCGACATCCAGGTGGTGGGGCTTTCCGAGTGTCTGGTCAGCCAGGGATTCATGCTGGAACTGGACGGGCATGACGCGCCGGGCATCCACTACATCCTGTCGGGCGTTGGGCGTCTGCATATCTCAGGCGCCGAGTCCGTGCCGCTCAAGCCCCACACGCTGCTGATCGTTCCGCCCCGTCATCCGCTGAAGCTCGAGGTACCGGCCGGCCAGGCGGGAATCGCGCCGACCGTCGTACCCGGGCGCGAGCACAGACAGGTCGTCGATTCGATCAGCCGTTTCCGCGCCGGCGATGCCGAGCCGATGACCGTGATGATTTGCGGCTATTTCAAGGCGTGCTTCGGCGCGTCAATCAATCTGTTCGATACCCTGTCGACGCCGATCGTCGAGCAGTTCGATGCTTCCGACCGGCTCGATGTCTATCTGCGCTCGGCGTTCAATGAACTCGTGGCGCAGGAGATCGGCGCCGGTGCGATGTCGGGCGCATTGCTCAAGCAGGTAATTGTCGCGTTGGTGCGCCGGTCTCTGAAGTCAAACGCGCTCTGGATGGAGCGATTCGCGTTACTCGGCGATCCGCAGATCGCCCGGGCCTTCGCCGACATGGTGGCTCGCCCCGGCGCGCCGCATACGGTCGCCAGTCTCGCGGAGGTGGCGATCCTCAGCCGCTCGGCATTCATGGCGCGCTTTGCCGCCACGCTCGGCCAGTCGCCGATGCAGGCATTGCGCGACATCCGCATGCGGCAGGCGGCCGCCCAGTTGCGAGCCGGTGACTTGCCACTGGACCAGGTCGCGCGCCACGCCGGTTATGAAAGCCGCAGCGCGTTCGTGCGCGCGTTTCGCGAAGTATTCGATACCGGCCCCGCCGAATACCGCGCGAAGTCGGCCGATTCGAACTAGTCCACGCGCGAACGCGCTTGTGCCCTGACCGGCGCCTTGCATCGGCATATCAACGCCGGTGCAAGGCGCCGGTTTCGTTTCCAGAGTGGCTCACGCCTGCAGCTGCAGACGCGGACTTTTGCGTCCTTTCCGAGGATTTTTCGTTCGGCCCGCACGCCTAGAATTTCCATCAATGCAGCCGGGAACGCACCGCGATATTCCGAGGCAGACACATACACATCACTTCTCTCGATCGCCAGACACAGGAGCAGGACCATGACCCGCATCGCACTCCCCGTCAACGAAGCTATCCCTGCCGCATCGCAGCCCGTAGTGGATGCGGTGACGAAGCAACTGAAGATGACGCCCAATCTGTTTCGCCTCATGGCGATGAGCCCGAACGCGTTGAACGGTTGGGCAGGCCTGCAAGGTGCGCTCGCAAAGACACTCGATGCAAAACTGCGCGACGGCATTGCGCTTGCCGTTTCGCAGGTCAACGGCTGCCAGTACTGTCTGTCGGCGCATACTTACGTTGCCAGCAACATGGCGCATATCGACGACGACGAGATTCGCCTGAACCGGCTTGGCAAATCGCATATGCCCAAAACGGCTGCCGCCGTGGCGTTCGCCAAGACGTTGATGGAAACGCGCGGCAAAGTCGCCGAAAGCGATCTGCGCGCCGTGCGCGAAGCCGGCTTCAGCGATGCGAACATCGTTGAAATCATCGCGCTCGCTGCGCAGTTCATGTTGACGAACTTCGTCAATAACGTCTTCGATACCGAGATCGACTTTCCGGTCGTCGAAACAGAAGTGGCGTAACGACACTGCGCCGACACGTCCTCAGACAAGGAGATTGTTCATGACTTCCACCATTGCCGAAAAACGCCACATGTTTCGCGCATTGCACGAAGGCGGATGTTTCGTCCTGCCGAATCCGTGGGACGTTGGCAGCGCGCGTTACCTCGCGTCTGTCGGCTTCAAAGCGATTGCTACTACCAGTTCTGGCTTCGCGTGGTCGAACGGGCGGCCGGACAACGGCGTGTCACGCGATGTGATGCTTGACCACCTGCGCGAGATGGTCAGCGCGACCGATCTGCCGGTCAATGCCGACTTCGAAAGCGGCTTCGGCGACAACCCCGCGGAGGTGGCCCAAAGCGTGCGGATGGCGATCGAGACCGGCATCGCCGGATTATCGATCGAAGACTCGACGGGCGATCCGAACGCACCGCTGTTTCCGCTCAATGTCGCCGTCGAGCGACTCACCGCGGCGAGACGCGCGATCGACGAGACCGGCGGCGACACGCTGCTCGTCGGGCGCGCGGAGAATTTCTTTGCCGGCGTGCCCGATCTTGAGGACACGATCGCGCGCCTGCGAGCCTATGCGCAGGCAGGCGCCGATTGTCTGTACGCGCCTGGCATTCAGACGCGCGAGCAGATCGAAGCGGTAGTAGCCGCGGTCAGCCCGAAGCCGGTCAATCTGCTGATCGGCGGCCCTTCCGCATTCACGCTCGACGAACTGGCAAAGCTTGGTGTGCGGCGCGTGAGCGTCGGAGGCGCACTGGCTCGCGCGGCATGGGGCGGCCTCGTGACTAGTGTTCAGGCACTTGCGAACGGCCGCTTCGATAGCTTGCCGAAGGAACCGTCAGGCGCGTGGCTGAACGGCATGTTTCGCGACGTAGCGTAGCGCCCTCTTCAATAACTAACCGCTTTTTAGATGAGGTCAAAGATGAGCCGTGAAATCATTCGCGTCGAACCGCTTTCGAGCTGGCTTGAACGCTGGAAGGCGCCGACTTCCGCCGTCACCCGCCATGGCGACACAATCTACGTGTCCGGCTTCCCGCCGTTCGATCCAGAAACGGGCGAAGTGATGGATGCGCCGATTGAGCGTCAGACGGAACGTGTACTGGAACAGCTGAAACTGTGTGTCCAGACCGCCGGTTCATCGCTCGATCAGGTGCTCAAATGCAACGTGTACTGCACGTCGGTCGAGATGTTTCCCGTCGTCAACGCGATCTATGCGAGCTTCTTCGGGCCGAACCCGCCCGCGCGGATTTTTGTCAATGTGCCGGCGTGGCCTGGACGCTTCGACATCGAGATCGACTGTGTCGCGGCAATCGATAGTAGCCGCACCGTGGTGGCAGGATGATAGCGATCGGTCTAAAACGTTGACGACTTCATCGCGGGCCGGATAGAGCACCGTTGTGAGCATGTTGTAACCAGACGCTTCGATCAGAAATCGCGACGGGTGCGGCGTCGCGGCTGTAGGCAAGCCCGACGCCGGCACCTCCGACGCAATCGAAACGTCGAGCAAGAACGCGAAGAACTACATCTGGATCGGATACGGTGCCAGTTCGCCGCTTTCGTAGCGCTTGGGCAGATCGGGCGTAGCGTTCTCCCACACCAGCAGCATCGAGCGTTTCTGAGAGTACCCTTTGTGGCGAATATCGGCGGGCATTGCAGCAATATCACCTGCATTCATCGTAATGCGCGCACGCGGCTCGCCGCTATCTTTGTCCGCGATGTCCCAGATGATCTTGTCCGAAAGCTGCAGGAACCATTCGACGCGGTCATTGCCGTGGAACACGGGCAACATGAATTCCTCCGTAGTCGGGCAAAACAGACTTTGCTGGCACACCGAAGTAACGGATGGGTTCCACGTCACATCCGAACGCGACAGATACTTGAACAGGCTGAACGCGTGCAGCGTCTTCTCGAAACCCGGCTCAGCGTGGATCTCCGGCTCGTCCTGGACGACGTCGGCGAAGTGACGATTGACCGGCAGTTCGTCTCGCAGCGGCGAATCGCCCTCCATGCCCGGCATACGCTTGGTCGCGATGCGAAACCGCTCGATGGCCTCGATGTTATCGCCATGTTTGCTGCCGTAGGCCGAACCGGTTTCTCCCGGTGCCGCGAATGGGTCGAAGCCTTCATTCACCCAGTCCTTCAGGATCGCCTTGAAGGTCGCCATGATCAACGGCGTCTCGAACTGCTGCGTGAAATCGATGCCCGCCTCCTTGAAGCTCGCGTTGTAAGAGCCGGCATACAGGTCGACCTTGCCGTAATGGTTGCGCGTGCCGATGACGTGATCGAAGTTGACCCAGCCGTAGAAGAAACCCCAGGCGACGTCGCGCATCATCGCGCGCAGGAAGTCGTCGGCGGGAATCTGGTGTGTGCGCGTTTGCCCATTGACGGGCCACTTCACGGTGGCGAAATACGAGTCCCGGCTGAACTCGAAGTCACCAAGCTGGAATGCGCGATAACCGCTTACCGCGTCCGGTTCACTCGCCGCGACAGTTTGCAGGTTGCTTTTGTTTTCCACAATGAACTCCGTAATTGGCTTGTCTTAAGAGTGATTCAGCGCACGCAGATATCGGCCCACTTCTCGACCGAATGGCGGCCGAGAATGGTCTGCACGAGTAGCACTCCCGTCGTCACCGCATCAAAGCGATAAGCAGAGTGGGCGGGCAATAGCGCCTGGTGGCCTCGGCGCAAACGCACGCGTCCCATCGTTTGGCCCGCCGGGTTCGAATCGAGACGCACACTGCCTTCAATACTTGCATCGACGAGCGGGGCATCGCAAGGTTTGACAAAATGCACGTCGATTTCACCATCGAGTGCCACGACAAATTCATCGTGCGATGCGCTGAACCACGGCGAAATTCCTTCCGCCCGAAGCGTCTCGATCACGTACTTAAGATTTTTCCCGACGACAATCTTTTCGTATGGCCCGGCGGTTCCCGCGACCTCGAACACATTCGACATCGCGTAATGCTCGGGCTTTCCGCTGATGATCTCGATTGACCCTTTCCTGAAACTATTCAAGCTGCCGAATAATGTCTGTTCCATGTCTGCCTCCAAAAAATCCGTGAATGTGCTGCGTGAGCGAAAGGTTAAGTCGCGACGGCTCTCACATCAACGCCTGTGTCGTTCTGGATTCGCGAACCTTGCGTATTCGAAGATGCCGCCAGGAGATCTACTTAGTGGCCAACGCGTACGGCTGTTTCAAGCAAGTTGGCGCGCCATGCAGAAACCCCGCTCACGCATGACGGGGTCGTCAAAGGTGGCCCATTGATCGGACCACGGCGATCAATTCGCCCTGCTGACCAAACGCTTGGCGATTGTCGCGACGTGCTCGCCCTGAAACCGGGCGATTTGCAGTTCATTCTCGCTGGGCTGGCGCGAACCGTCGGCGCCGGCCAATGTGGAGGCACCGTACGGCGAGCCGCCGGAGATTTCGCTCATGTTGACGAGACGCTGCTCGGAATAAGGAACGCCAACGATGACCATGCCGTGATGCAGCAGCGTGGTGTGGAAACTGGTGATCGTTGTCTCCTGGCCGCCATGCTGGGACGCGGTGCTCGTGAATACGCTGCCCACCTTGCCGATCAAGCCACCAGACATCCAGAGTCCGCCGGTCTGATCCAGGAAATTGCGCATCTGTGCGCACATGTTGCCGAAGCGCGTCGGCGTACCGAAGATGATCGCGTCCGCTTCCGCCAGAATTTCGGGTGTTGCGTAAGGAATACTTCCGAAAGCGGCGCGATAGCCTTTGACGCCGCTCTTGACCAGCACGTCCTCGGGTACGAGTTCGGGAACCTGCAAGAGGGTGACTTCCGTATCACCCATTGCTCGCGCACCGGCGGCAATCGCTTCGGCCATCTTGTAGATGTGGCCGTACGAACTGTAGAAAACGATCTGAATTTTGGTTGCCATGTCTATTCCCTAGGTTGGGTTCTCTGTCTGAACGCAGATTGCAATCGAACCGGATCAAGGACCGGTCATCTGCTCGTTTCAGCATAAGCAGGCCAATCAAACAAGACAACGGCGCCGTCGGTCCGGTTTGACGAACTATCCGATTGCAAAAAGCAAACGATCAGGTCCGCAGCTCCTGCTGCAAACATCGCAATGTTTCGGTCATTAAACGCATGTCAACCGGATTTACCCTTCCGATACGCGCACCAGGCGCCGCTAAAAACCGATCAGTCCGTTTGCGAATGGCAAACCGGATCGCATTGCCTCCGTTAATCCGGTTGGTTACGCTTGGTTCAGATTTTCCGACCACGCGCAGCTCGACTTTCAGGTGGCGGAATTTTCCCTGCAGATGGACATCGATAGGAGACAGAACATGGAAACATTGGATGGGGTGGTCGTCGTCGGTGGAGGTCCCGTCGGACTCCTTACCGCTCTCAAACTTGGCAGAGCCGGCATTCGCGTTGTCGTGCTCGAATCAGAATCCGGTATCTCTCCGTCGCCACGCGCCGTGGCCTATATGCCGCCCACCGCCGCAGCCCTCGACCGCTTCGGTCTGCTCGACGACATCCGCAAGCGTGCGGTGTGGTGCCCGAACTTCGCCTATCGTCACGGCGACGGCTCACTCATCGCCACAATGGACTGGAGCGTTCTCGCCAACGACACAGACTACCCGTACATGTTGCTGCTCGGACAGAATCACGTGTCCGGTGTCATCTTGCAGCATCTGCGCACGTTGCCCAATGTCGAGATCCGCTGGAATCATCGTGTGGAGAGCATCGACCAGGACACTTCATGGGCAACGATCCAGACCACGGGTCCGGGTGGCACGACACGCTTGCGCGCGCGCTGGGTTGCGGCCACCGATGGCGCACGCAGCACCGTGCGCGAAAAAATCGGCATGACCTTCGACGGGATCACCTGGGCTGAGCGCCTCGTCGCGACCAACGTCTTTTACGACTTCTCGCTGCACGGCTACTCACGCGCCAATTTCGTTCACGACCCTGTCGATTGGGCTGTGGTTGTTCAGCTCGAACAGACCGGCCTGTGGCGCGTCTGTTACGGCGAAGATCCGTCGATATC
Organism: Paraburkholderia fungorum; assembly: GCF_046027215.1. GTDB lineage: Bacteria > Pseudomonadota > Gammaproteobacteria > Burkholderiales > Burkholderiaceae > Paraburkholderia > Paraburkholderia fungorum_D. The sequence continues at coordinate 2,290,519 of NZ_JAQQEN010000002.1, forward strand.
GGACGCCGAGGTTCGCCGGCGCCTGCCGGAGCGCTTCAAGCGCCTGCTCCCCGGCGCTCCCGCACCTGAACAGTATCGAGTCGATCACCTCAATCCGTACCGGGTTCATCAGCGATGCGCACCCGAGTTCCGCCGTGGACGCGTGATTCTCGCCGGTGACGCCGCGCATGCAACCAATCCCATGGGCGGTCTCGGACTGTCGGGTGGTGTGCTCGACGCGGAGCATCTTGCCGAAGCATTGATCGCCGTGATCAAGGACGCAGCGCCGCTCAGGCTGCTGGACGAATACGCTGTGGATCGCCGCAAGGTCTTCCTTGAATTCACCTCTCCGACCGCCACTGCCAATTTCACCTGGATGAAGGAAAGCGACCCGGCCCAACGTGCCCGCGACACCGCCATGTTCGAACGTGCCGGCACCGATCGCTCCGTCATGCGGCAATTTTTGCTCGAGTTCGAGAAGCTGAATGGCAAGCGGTTTATCGAACCACAACGCCTCGCTGCATGACACACAGACGTCTGATGGTCTGACAGCAAAGCGCGCTGTCAGACCGCCTGCTGGCCTCCCACGCAGACGTCCATACACGATGCACTAATCCATTCTGGCCACCCTAGGCGAGGCCAGCAACGGGTCTTCTCGCGGCATTGCAATTCCTCCGCGCCCCCGCTTTTCAGTATTGAACGGAAGGGAAAGATGAGAAAAACCGGTGTCATCGCAGCAACCTTGTTCACTTTCGCGCCACTTGTCCACGCTGAAAACAGCGTCGTGATGTTTGGTCTCATCGACGCGGGCATCTCATACATTAGCAACCGCGGAGGTTCATCGTCGTGGAAAATGGACGACGGAATCGGCGTTCCTAATCTTTTCGGGCTACAAGGTAGCGAGCAGATCGATACAAGCACGAAAGTTGTCTTTCGGCTCGTCTCGCAATTCCTGCTTGGTACGGGATCGATAGTGGGATTCAGGAGCAATGCCGATCAATCGAGCGGGCTTTTATTTTCTCGAGAAGCTTTCGTCGGACTATCCGACGATCGTCTAGGCACGTTGACATTAGGACGTCAGCAAGACTTCATGGTCGACACACTTCTCGGCGACGTCGACGCGGACGCCGCGGCATACATGGGTGGCTTTTATAACTTCCGGGACGGCCCGTTCAGCGGGCTCGCGCTCCCCGATTCACCCCCGAACGAAGCATATGATTTCGATCATATGAACGGAAGCGAACCGCTGTCCGATTCAATAAAATATAAATCGCCCACATTCGCCGGCTTGACAGTAGGTTATCTTTTTGCATTTGGGAATGCAGCCGGGAATTTTCGACAGAATAGTGCATCCAGTGCGGGTGGAAGTCTCGCTGCTGGTCCACTCGCCATCGGTGCGGCCTATACATCCGTGCGCTACGCGCAGCTGGGAGGCGGGGCCATCCAGAATATCGGCGCCGGCGTGCGATATTCGATCGGAACAAGCCAGATCTCCGCGCTATACACGAACACACACAACACCGCGAACGGAGCGACGGTCAACTTGATCCAGAGCGGCGGCTTGTATCGCTTTACGCCAGCTGTGGCATTCGGCGCGGACTATATGTACATGTGGGGCAATGACGTCGTGAATCGGAACCACGCTCATCAGGTGACGGCAGTTGCACAATACATTCTGTCCAAGCGGACGACGACCTATGTCAACGTTGTCTACCAGATCGCCAATTCAGGTGCCTCGGCTTCCATCAACGGAACATTTGGGCCGTCGAGCAGCCGTTCCCAATGTATAGGTCGCGTGGGAATTCAAACGCGATTCTAGATGCGCCTGCCCTTCCGAAAAAACGCGGGTCAGTTTGACCGCGGCAAACATCAGGTGCTGTTTCCGTGCGTAAGGCCGAGCAACCGATCCCATTCCGGTTCCATCGAAAATGTAGACGAGAGCAGGTCAAGGAACAGTTTCACTTTTGCCGTCGCGCGGTGTGAGGTTGGATATACCGCGGAAAAATAGGGAACATCTGTCGCAAACTCCGGCAGCACACGAACGAGCCGTCCTTGCAAAAGATCGTGGTAGGCAACCATGGTGGGCAGATACGCGATTCCCATCGCCCTGCGTGCAAACTCCTGCACCAGATGTACGCTATTGGAGCGAAGCGCGGGCACCAGTGTCACCTCGCTGTGCTGCGATCCATTGTTTAGAGACCATCGGTTGCGCCAGGGATAATAACGGTAGCACGCGAAATCGTGCGCGCAGAGATCGTCTGGGGTCGAAATGGGTGCCAGGCCTTCAAGGTATCCTGGCGTGGCAACAAACACTCCTCGCATCCGAAATAGTCGACGCTCGATCAGAGATTCCGACGCCGGCGGAAATATCTGAAGCACGACGTCATAACCCTCCTGTACAGGGTCCACTACCTGATCGTTTGCAAAGACATCGAACTCGATGCGCGGATTACTCTTTCTGAACGTCTCGATGATGCCCGGAAGATGCTCGAGCGCGAAACCGTTCAGCGCGGCGACACGTATGGTTCCAGATAGAGCAGTGGTCGTATCTCGAGACCGCTGGGAAAGCGCTTGCATGCGACCGATCAGATCATGGCAGTCGGAGTAGTAGGAGATGCCGAACTCCGACAGTTTCACCGCTCTACTCGAGCGGTGAAAAAGCGAAACGCCCAGATGCTCTTCAAGTTGTTGTACCCGCGTACTGATGACAGATTTGGCCACGCCGATTTGCCTCGCCGCTGCCGCGAAATTGCCGGACTCGGCGACACGCACGAATGCTTCAATACTTAAATAGATATCCATGAAACGTCTCCGGCCTCTGGGGCGCTTGCCGCGAACGCCCTGGCCGCCCAGCGTTTCAACGCTGTCTGATCGGCCAGCGCGAACATAAGGTGCGAGATGGGTCTGAAAACGATACCACGTCGATTAGTAAGTCACTATGGTGGAATTCCCGTCACGCGCATCGCATCGAGCGTCGTAGAAGCCCTTTCTTGATGGCTATTGAAATGATTGCCAGGCTCGACCACAGGCGGACGAATGTGTGACGAGCCGTTCCATCTCGTAGCCAGACACGAGCGGCGATAGCGAACGTTCGGTTTTCGCGAACGTCGTGTTCGTGCAAAGCCAACGCGGGAAATGCGGGCGACGGACATCGCAGATGCTCATCGCTGGGTAAGGGAACAGGCACTAAAACGCGATCAGTGCGTTTGCGATCAGGGCTCTACGCCGCTGGCGGAAAGGATCGAAAATCACTCTTACATCCTCTATAGTATTACGATACTTTTGAGTATGTCTAAGATCGATCGCCATCCAACTCACCAGCCCATGGACATGTCAGCCATGAAATATCCCGTTCCGCTTTACCTCCTGGTCATCGCTTCAATTGTTCCGATGAGAGCATTTGCGCAAGACACTGAATATCTCACTCGCGCTCAGGTGCGTGAAGAACTAGCCGATCTGGAGCAACGTGGGTATAACCCTGGCGATTGGGCTCACTATCCGCAGAGTCTGCGCGTCGCGCAAACGCGTTCTGCGCCGGCTGCGAACGAGCAAAGTCGTGACAATCGACCGGCTCATCTCCAGCCGTCACGGGCTGAATGAATCAGCGGGCGCGCGCCGACGCTTATGCGTTGAGCGCCAAGGTCACCTTTAATATACTTAATAGTATACGCATACTGTATGGTATATTAATGGCAAACCTTCACCGTGCCGGGAATCGAGATGCCTCTGACAGCTTCAATGCGCGCTTCACTGTCCGCGATCGCGCTTTTAGGCGTCGCTGCTTGCAGCGTCGGTCCCGATTTCCGGTCGCCGGACGCGACCCCGCCGCTTAGTTCGCTCACCAGCCGCACGAACGATGTACCAAGTCATCTAACGGATCAGTACCTGAATCCGGAATGGTGGACGCTGCTAAACGATCCTCTGCTGACATCGCTGGAAGTTCGCGCGACAAGTCAAAACCTGGATCTGCAATCCGCACAGACGCGGATAGGTCAAAGCAGAGCAAAGCTGCGTATTGCAGGCGCCGATCTATATCCAACAATCGGCGCGAATGCGTCCGAGTTACGCGAGCGGGCCAGTCCAAACGGAATACTCAAACTGACCGGGCCGTCCAGTCCGGTCAGCGCAACTGCAGCCAACGGTGCCGACCCTTATGGAACGAGCGCATTGAATGGAAGCAGCGGCTCCGCGCCATACAATCTTTGGCAATACGGATTCGACGCGAGCTGGGAACTGGATCTCTGGGGGCGTGTGCGCCGAACCCGGGAATCCGCGCAGGCCAACGCCGAAGCAGCGACACTCGAAGCCGCAGGCGTAAAAGTGTCCGTTTCTGCCGAAGTCGCGCGGACGTATCTGGAGCTTCGCGGCGTCCAGAACACGCTGGACATAGCGCGAAAAAACCAGGACATCGCGCGCGCCAGTCTGCGGCTTGCGAACCACCGGCAGAATGAAGGTGTCGCGACCCGATACGACAGTGCAAGCGCCGCAGCGCAACTCGCAACGGTCAGCGCATCGATTCCCGAACTCGAACGTCAGGTGTCCGCGCTCATGAATGCATTAGCGCTTCTCGTCGATGAAGCGCCGCATGCGCTCGATGACGAACTGGCCACGGCAGCGACCGTTCCGGTCCCGCCCGACAATGTGCCGGTGGGGCTTCCTTCAGAGCTTGCGCATCGTCGTCCGGACATCCTGCGTGCAGAGGCAGAGTTGCACGCCGCGACCGCGGACATCGGCGCGGCAAAAGCCAACTTCTACCCGACCGTTAGTCTGACAGGCAGTTTCGGCATTCAGGCACTGAAATTCAGCGAAGCGGGTGATTGGAGCGCGCGACAATTTGCGTTCGGCCCTGTGCTGCATCTACCGATTTTCGAAGGTGGCCGCCTCACGGGCACGCTCGCCTTGACCAAAGCACGGCAGCAGGAAGCCGCAATCCAGTATCAACGCACGGTTCTCGGCGCCTGGCATGAAGTAGACGACACCATCACGGCGTATCGGAGCGAGCAACTTCGGTATGTGCAGCTTGGCACCGCCGTCGATGAAAATCGCCTTGCATTTGAGACGGCAAAGAATCGCTATGGACAGGGTGCTTCGACATTTCTGACCGTACTCATCGCTCAGCGCGACCTGCTCGCTAGTGAAACCGCTCTATCGCAGAGCCGGACGAATGTTTCGCTCGCACTGGTGAAGCTCTACAAGTCTCTCGGCGGTGGATGGGATGCCCCAATCGACCGCAGCCACGCGAGCCCTGCTTAGTATTCCGATACTTTGTCGCATGCAAAAATCACAAGCAAACACATTGATGCCGCACACCACGCCGCCGCAGTCACCGCCAGCCGCGCCGCATCCATTCAATAGCCGCATATTGATTGGCGTATTTGGGGTCTTTGCGGCCGCGATGATGTCAGGCCTGAACAGTCGAATCGGTGGTCTGTCGCTCATCGACATCAAGACGGCATTCGGCGTCGGTGCCGACGAAGGTAGCTGGATTGGGAGCCTGTACTCTGCTTTCGAGCTTGCTGCGATGCCGTTTGCAACCTGGTTCGCCGTCACATTCTCGTTCAGACGCTTTCACGTCGGCGTGGTCATCGTCTTCACTGTGCTGGGGTTGCTAACCCCGCTTGCACCTGGCTTCGGCGTGCTGTTGACGCTTAGATGCCTGCAAGGGTTCTTCGGTGGATTGCTTATTCCCGTTCTGATGGCGGCGGCGCTGCGCTTCTTCCCTCTTCCACTCAGGCTATACGGACTGGCCCTGTATGCGATGACGGCGACCTTTTCGCCCAATATAGCTACGTGGCTTTCTGCGACTTACACCGATACGTTGTCCAATTGGCATCTCGTGTTCTGGCAAATCGTTCCACTCGCGATTTTCTCCATCTGGGCCGTCGCCTGGGGCATCCCGCAGGATCCCGTCCGCCTGGAGCGCCTCAAGAACCTCGACTGGCTGGGGTTGGTCAGCGGCGTCTGCGGTCTGGTGTGTATAGGCGTTGGATTGACTCAGGGCGAGCGCTATGACTGGTTTAACGACGCGCTCATCACCTGGCTATTCTGCCTCGGCGCAATCTTGCTGTTTGTATTTCTGCTTGCCGAGTGGTTTCATCCTCTACCGTTCATCAAGCTTCAATTGCTCCACCGGCGAAATCTCGGGCTTGGTTTTACGATCTTTATCGCGCTAGTGGTCGTGTTGCTATCCGGTTCGCTTCTACCTGCGCAGTATCTGATCGAAGTACACGGATTCCGCACACCGTACATCGCAGGGATTGGGCTTCTGGTTGGCGTTCCTCAAATCCTGTGTGGCCCTGCCGTCTCCTTTCTTCTCTACAAGCAATGGATCGACGCGCGACACGTGTTCGCTACGGGTCTGGCCTGTCTCGCGGCGTCGTGTCTGGTGAACGCCCATGTGACATCGGCGTGGATCACACATGAGTTCCTGGCAGGCCAGATGCTCCAGGCCCTCGGACAGCCGATGGCCGTGATTTCCTTGCTGTTTCTGGCGACCAGCGTCGTACAACCTATGGAGGGACCGGTCGTATCGGGAATCATCAACATGTTTCGCGCCTTTGGAACACTGTTGGGCGATGCCATGCTCGAGCGCGTCTTCACGCTCCGGGAAAAGATGCACGCCAACGTCATTCTGGATTCCGCCGCAGGCGCCGGAATGATGACGCCGTCGCAACATAGCGGCGCTCTCGACACGCTTGGCGACCTCGCTGAGCGCATCTCACGGCAGGCCTTTGTTCTCACGGTAGCTGACGCATATCTGATTCTCGGCGCACTCGCCGTTCTGTTGATTCCGCTCGTGCTGAACCTGAATTACATCCGACCGCCCATACTCAATTCGACTTCCAGGTGATTGTCATGCCCCTCCCACGACCAGCGAAAATAGCCGTTGCCATCGCGCTCATGTCCGCCTGCGCGGCCAGCTTATACCTCTACAACCGGGACGAAGGAAGAGCTTCAGAGCAGACCACGACTGACGCGTATATCACGACTGATTCGACTTTTGTCGCGCCGAAGGTCGCAGGAAACATCCTGAATGTTCTGGTGGAAGACAATGAAACTGTTCGCAAGGGGCAATTACTTGCCGTGATCGACGACCGGGACTTTGTCGTCGCTGTCGCGAGCGCGAAGGCGGACGTCGAAAATGCACAGGCGGACGTAGCACGGCTCGAAGCCAGTGCCGTTCAGCAGCACAGCCTGATCCAGCAGGCCAACGCAGCGATTCTTGGTGATGCGGCCTCGGTAAATTTCGCCGCAGCGAATTCGAAACGCTATTTGAATCTCGCGAAAGACGGCTCAGGCACGATTCAGGAGCAGCAGCAGGCCGAATCGACACTACAGATTGCGAATGCCCGCCACGCGCAAGACACCGCCTCACGCGACGCCGCGCAACATCAACTCGATGTGCTTCTTGCCCAGGAAAGGCAGGCAACTGCGACAGTTGCAAAGGCCAGGACAGTGCTTCAGGCCGCGGAACTGAACCTGTCCTATACGAGAATAGTCGCGCCAATTGACGGCACGGTAGGTCAGCGCACCCTTCGTACCGGCGCTTACGTTCACGTCGGCGCGCCGCTGCTCGCAGTGGTTCCATTGCAGCAGGCGTATGTCGAGGCCAATTTCCGCGAAACCCAATTGCAGCATGTTCGCCCCGGGCAACCGGTTACAATCAGGGTCGACATGTTGTCTGGCGCCATCATCCATGGTCACGTCGACAGTCTCGCCCCTGCCAGCGGGATCGTGTTCTCACCCATCGCACCCGACAATGCAACAGGCAATTTTACGAAAGTAGTTCAGCGGCTTCCGGTGAAGATCATCATTGATCCGAACCAGCCAGCCACCGATCGGCTTCGTGTTGGAATGTCCGTCGTCCCTACAGTGCACATAGATTCGACAAGGACGGCGCCAGGCTGACACATCAAACTTCCAGGAGGGATCGCCGGAATGCCCAGGATGACAAGAGAAGAGAGTCGCTTGCAGACGCGAGAGAAATTGATGCTTGCTGCCGCAAAGATGTTTGCGCGTGAAGGACTGGGTGGCGCATCCATCGACCGGATTGCAGAGGAAGCCGGCTATACGAAAGGCGCGTTTTATTCCAACTTCGATTCGAAAGAAGATATCTTCCTGCAGTTGATTGAGGCTACGGCCCGACAAAACATCGAAAGGATTGAGACCGCACTTGCAGGCGTGTCGGATCCAGACGAAATCATCGAAGCGGTTTGCGCATGGGCGAATGCCCACACTCACGAACCAGACATGCGACCGTTAGTCCTCGATCTGGTCCGTCATGCAAAGCAGGACGCAGCGCTGACAAAGCGGCATACCGAGCTTTTTAGCAAGCAATGGACGATTGTCGGCAAGCTGCTTCTCCGCGCTTTTCCGAAAGGCAGAGCGCCTGCAACGGCGCTCGAACTCGGTGCGCTAGTGATGGAGCTGACTTACGGCACCGCCGTCCAGTTTCATGCGGGACCAACCGGAGGCGACCTTGTCAGGATCGCCCTCAAGGGGCTGATGACCGCTGCGCAAATGCCGCGCAAGACTCGCTGAATAATCGTCAGAAGCGATAGGTCAGCGAACGACTTCATTCCGAGTTCAGGCTTTCCAGCCAACGACTGATCGCAGCACCCGAACACTCGCTACTTCTCCAGCCAATATGACTGTCTGGTCTGACGATCCAGACATCACCGCCCTTCGCACGGTACGTCGTGGCAAAGTCACCTGCGGCGTCCGTCACTATCGTCATGAGTTCAGACACAGACACTTCGCAATCCGGAGACGTGACCAGCACAGCCGATGCGCCGCCGGGTAGCGAAGCTGCAAGTGCGCGACAACCGTCGATGAAGGCGTCATATTGCTTCCCAGCCGCGTCAACATAGCCGATGAGCGTATATCGTCCCGCGCCGACATAGTCATACAATCGCTTCGGATGACCAACGAAACGTTGTGCCAGACCCTGCGCGTCAGGCAGCCGGTCACCGGGTGCAGGCGATTCACGATCCGCGTCGGGACATAGGTCAGCAACGATTGGGCTCCCACGATAGGTGATCAGCAGCTGGGTCTCGCGCATCGCCGGATTTGCGGCCTGGCGCGTGAGGACAGCATTGAGTGCCGCACTCGTCGACTTGACGACATCGACGCCAACAGGGTAACGCTCAGCCTGATAGCTATCGAGCAATGCAGGACCGGCCAGCCCCTTCGCAACATGTGCCAGCTTCCACGCGAGGTTGTGCGCGTCCTGCAGGCCCGTGTTCATTCCCTGTCCGCCGACGGGCGGATGAATGTGCGCAGCGTCGCCGGCAATGAACACCCGGCCTCGCCCGTAAGCGGACGCGATACGATGGCTTACCCGGTAGACCGACGACCAACGCATCGACGTTAGCCGCGTGCCTTCGGGAAGAGACGGCAGCATCAGGCTGCACATCGTTTCAAAGTCTGGAGAGTCAGTGCTCGCGAGCGAAGAGACACGTTCGTCGGGCACGATCATCGAGAGCCGATAGCGCTCTGCGGAGCCTCGAATGGGCACAGCCACGAGGCTCGCTTTCGCGCGCGCCGCATCCGTCCACTCGAATCGATACATGGGCCCGCGCGGATACGGCCAGTCCACGTCGACATCGGCGAGTGCGAAGGTTTGGGGATATCGCTCGCCTTCGAAGGTCAGTCCCAACCCTGAGCGGACCTTGCTGTGCGCGCCGTCGCACCCGACCAGCCATTTGCAACGAACGGTGAGCGTTTCGCCCCGCGGTCCAGTCAAATGGGCCTCGACTGCGTCGCCGTTGTCGGTGAAGCTGTCCAACGTGCATCCGTAATTCACCTGACCGGCGTGTTCTGCGTACGCCGCTTCAAGCAACCGTTCCGTCTCGTACTGCGCAATTGACAGGGACCCGTAGGGCAAACCCTCCTCTGGAACGTGCATACTGCGCGCGGGCACCATCGCACCGTCGACCCACGTTTCGACGCCGGTGAGCCAAACGCCCGCCTCGATCACACGATCGACGATGCCTAGATCGTCGAAAATCTCGAGCGTGCGAGGCGTCACACCGAGCGCCTTGCAGAAAAACCCTCTTCCCGCCATCCTGTCGACCACCTTCACCGCGACGTGGTCGCGTCGCAATTCAGTGCCAAGCAGCAAGCCGACTGGGCCGGCGCCGACGACGAGTACATCCACGTCTTCCATGTTTTTCTCCTGACAGGTTATTTGCCCAGCTGTTATGGAGGCGTATGGCTCGAGGCGCTTCGAGTTCGCAAAACGGTGTATGAATATGCGCCAATTAAATCGCAGGCAGACATCCTCGAATAGATTGTATAGAACTGAATTCGGTTCGCCATCCTCAGGTGTGAGCAAGGGCTCCGCGCGGGCAACGCCTGAGAGGATCGTTTTGGGCCGCCCCTGCCTGAGCCCACTGACCTCACCTAACATCGCGCGAGGCTTTCACGGATAATGGCGTTCATTCACGGGCAGGCGTCCGCGTGCCTGGGCATTCGATCGTCACGAGAGGTCGTCATGCATCTCGCCGGCACCATACTTCCGATCTTCGCGATCATTCTGCTGGGATGGCTTGCCGGCGTCTCCGGATACATAGCGCGGGACCTGGCCGCGCCGCTGATGCGCTTCGCGTATTACGTCGCGATGCCGGCGTTAGTGTTCCTGACGATCGCGGACGAGACGCTTCACTCGCTTCTCGACTGGCGCTTCGTTGCCGCGTTCGGCGGCGGCTCGATGATCTGCTTTGCGGCCGTGATGATGTTCGAGCGCATCGCGCGCGGAGCCAGCGTGCGGAAAAGCGCGATGCTTGCCGCCGCTGTTTCGATGACCAACACCGGTTTCGTCGCACTGCCGATACTGAAGACCTTGTTCGGCCAGCCTGGTGTGCTCGCGGCGGCCATCGCGACAATATTCGTCGGCGCAGTCATCTTTCCAGTGCTGGTGGTGCTCCTCGAAATCGATCGACCCGACGCTTCGCGCGGCTTACGCGGGGCGGCGCTGATCCGGCAGATCGCGACCAACCCCGTTATCCTGGCGACAATCTGCGGCGTTACCTGGTCGATCGTTGGCGTGACGTTGCCGGGACCGGTCGCGTCGTTTCTCAGGATTCTGGGCGAAGCGTTGACGCCGTGTGCGCTTTTCTCGATCGGCCTTGATCTGACGCTGGGCGAACTGCGTCAGCGCCTGAAGCTCTATGCGCTACTGACCGTGCTCAAGCTCGCGATCGTGCCGCTCGTCGTGTACGTACTGTGCCTCGCGGCGCAGCTCGATCGCACGGCTAGCGTCGCCGCTGTCGTGTGCGCCGCCGTGCCGACCGCGAAGAGCGCTTACGTGCTCGCAGTGGAATACGATGTCGAGAAAACAGTCGTGAGCGGCGTGATCTCGATGACCACTCTGTTCTCAGTCGTCACGCTGCTCGCCTGGCTTCACGTTTTCTAGCGGCTGTAGGCGTAACAGCTCGCGGTAGCGCAAAAAGACACCAACTTGCGCGATGTATTCCACACGCAGATGGTGAGATAACGCACGCGCGACTGGACTCTTCCCCTGCTAGACTTCAGATATAAACGGAGGGGACGGCCATGCACGCACAACCCGCTCACTATAAGGGGGCGACGATAATCCCCGTCGCTTCGCTGTCGTCACGTGGATATGCCGCAATGGCTATCGTCACTAGTCCGGTCGGCAAACAAAGGGCCTTTGGGCCGATGGGCTATTTCTCTACCGAGAAGGCCGCGTGCGAATTCGCAGTGTCCTACGCGAAAACGTGCCTGGACGGGCGTAGGGCGCGAAGGCTTACGTCCAGGGGCTGACAGAAATTAAATGGATTCGAACAACCGGCTATCCGTTCGCATCAGATGCAGGCCCCGGTGAAAGCGCGTGTATCCAACCCGGTCGAAGAATTCCAAAAGCTGGATGGCGCGCTTTCGTCCTAAACCCGTGGCATCACGGAAAGGCGCCGCAGCTACCGTACCTGCATTCTTCTGCGCTTCGGACGCCGCAAGCGCAGCCAGTTCACGAATTGCCTCGGGATCGTAAAAGAGGTCCTGCACCACCTGAAACAGCTCGCCTTGGCGCGCGAGCTTGCGCAGCAACTGGCGCACGCGCTCTTCCGATGCACCGTGCGCCGCCGCCAGATCGCGAACCCACGGCGGATCGAAATGCCCTGCTTTCACGGCCGGCACCAAGCTCTGTGCGAGCGCCCGATCCGCGTCGTCGAATGCGACCGTATGGTCCGGCAGATGCAACCAGGGCCCGTGCCGCACGATCTCGCCACGCGCTTCGGCATCGCCGGCAAGCGCACGCCACAACGCATCCTGCACCAAAGGCGCTGCCATTCGCCGCAAGCGTGAAGCGTCCGGACCGAGCTCATGCGGCGAGCGCTCGTGAAACTGCTTCAACGTCGTAGCGAGCCGTATGCGCAACGCCCGCCATGACACATCCGCAACCAGCAACGCATCGCCGCCGGGCAACTCCACGACGTGCGTGCCGGGTGGCAATTCTAGTGCCGCGGCCGGCATGCCCTTCAACCTTTCCAGCAAAGCGCGCGACAAGCCATTCCCCGCGCGTTCGAGCAGTGCATCCACCGTGCCGGTGTCGAGCATGATCTGCAGCGCGTCGAGCCAGGCCAGCCGCTCGCCGGAGCGACGCTTGCGCGACGGCGCAAACGGATCGAGCACATGACCGCCGCCAACGGTGCGATCCGCCTGCGCATTGCGCACGACAAAGCAATCGCCGGGAACCGCGCAGACGGGTCGCTCGAACACGAGTTGCACGCGCGCCTGCTCGCCTGCGCGCAGTGTCTGCGCGTCGAGCAACGCGACACGCGCGACCTGATGCTGCGTACCCAGATGCACATGCAGCGGCGCCCAATGCTCGAGGGTGAAAGGCACATCGGCAAGCAGCGTCAGCTTGACATCGATCCGTTCCGACGCTTGCGACAAACGCGGATCGACAACCCAGTCGCCGCGATCGATCACGCTCTTTTCGATGCCTGCGAGATTCAACGCGCAGCGCTCGCCAGCGCGTCCGATCTCGGCCGGCCGGTTCTGCGAATGGATGCTGCGTATTCGCACCGGCAGATTCTTCGGCGCGAGCAGCATCGTGTCGCCGACGCCGACCCTGCCCGACACGACCGTCCCCGTCACGATGGTCCCCTGGCCCGCGAGCGTGAAGACCCGGTCGACGGCGAGGCGGAACAGGCCATCGTCGCGCTTCATGTGCCACGCTGCCGCTGCCGCATGCAGATGCGCTTTCAATGCGGCGACGCCGGGGTCACCGGCAAGGATGGCGTGGGTATCGAATACAGGTGCATCCTCCAGCGCGCTACCGTTCAGAAACAACGCGATTTCCCGATGCACCTCCTGCAATCGCTGCGCGTCCACGCGGTCGATTTTCGTCAACGCGATCGCGCCGCGCCGGATGCCGAGCAGTTGCACAATCGACAGATGCTCGCGTGTTTGCGGCATCACACCGTCATCCGCGGCGATAACGAGCAGCGCGAAATCGATCCCGCTCGCGCCCGCGGTCATGGTGTGAACGAGCTTTTCGTGACCTGGCACGTCGATCAGGCCGAGCACGTCGCCGTTTTCAAGCGGCACGTATGCGTAGCCCAATTCAATTGAAATGCCGCGCGCCTTTTCTTCCTTCAGACGGTCGGTATCGACGCCCGACAGCGCTCTCACCAGACTCGTTTTGCCATGATCGATATGCCCCGCCGTGCCGACGATCATGCGTGCGTACCCTTCAACTGCTCGATCAGTTGCGCTTCATCGGCGGCTTCGAGGCAACGTAGATCGAGACGCAAGGCATCGTCCGCAATTCGGCCGATGACAGGGCGCGCCATTTCACGCAGCACCTTTTCGAGCGCGAGCAGTTGACGTCCGCCGCGCTTGCCGTCGGCTGTCCTGATGACAAGACCGTAGCTCGCCAGCACGTCTACGGGCAATGCACCGCTGCCGATCTGGCTGAACATGGGCTCGGCCATCACGGCGTACCGGTCGCCAATTGCGCATTGCAATGCAGGTTGCACGCGCTCTGCGGCAAGCCGGATTTCGCCGGCGGGACGCGTAAGCAAACGCAGTGTGGTCAACCGTTCAGTGAGCCTCTCCGGCGCACGATACAGTTGCAGCACAGGCTCGAGTGCCGCGAGCGTCAGCTTGCCGACCCGCAGCGCGCGCTTGAGTGGATGCTTCTTGATCTTCGCGATCAGATCGCGCCTGCCGACGATCAGCCCCGCTTGCGGACCACCGAGCAATTTGTCGCCGCTGAAGGTGACAAGGTCGGCGCCGGCCTCGATGGTTTCGCGCACCGTCGTTTCGCGCGGCAAGCCCCATTGCGTCAGATCGACTAGCGTACCGCTGCCGAGGTCTACCGCAACGGCGAGACCTCGCGCATGCGCGAGCGGCGCGATTTCGCCAACACTGACCGCTTTCGTAAAGCCATTGATCGCATAGTTACTCGCATGGACTTTCATCAGCAGCGCGGTGCCCGGGCCAATGGCTTCGTCGTAGTCCTTCAGATGGGTGCGATTGGTGGTGCCGACTTCGCGGAGCCTTGCACCCGCGCGGCTCATGATGTCGGGAATGCGAAACGCGCCGCCGATTTCAACCAGCTCGCCGCGCGACACGATGACTTCTTTCTTCGACGCCAACGCAGACAGCGTCAGCAACACAGCAGCGGCATTGTTGTTGACCACGGTTGCCGCTTCGGCGCCGGTCAGCTCGCAGATGAGTGCGTCGATCAGATCGTCGCGATCGCCGCGTTTGCCGGTGGCGAGATCGAATTCGAGGTTGGCGGGTTGCGTCAGCGCCTTCACGACGGCTTGCACCGCTTCGTCGGGCAACAGCGCGCGGCCGAGATTGGTATGAAGTACAGTGCCGGTCAGATTGAAGACACTACGTAGACGTGACTCATTACGCGTGCGGAGCGTGGCGCCGACGCATACCTGCAGTTGCGCGATATCGAGCGCGCTCACGGATGCATTGCCCAACTGTGCGGTGGCGCGCCAGCTATCGAGTGCGTGGCGTAACGCGCTCAGCACCTGGGTGCGGCCAAACTCGGTAACCAGCGCCGCAAATTCCGCCGACGCGATCACCTTTTCCACCGATGGCACGCGTGCCATGAGCGCTCGCAGTTCAGCGCCGGTCACATCGCTCACGAGGCAATCCTCTTTATCAGTCAGACTCGCCGGCAGGGTCGGCTGAATTGTCGGCCTGCTCCGGCCACAGCCACGGATGCGGCGACGCACGCCGGTAACCCTCCGCTCCCATCAGCAGATCAAGCGTCAGACTGGCGAGATCGTCCGCGAACGGATCGAAGTCGTAGTCTTTCGACTGAACGCCGATCTTCCGGTAAGTATGGCATTCGTCGCACGATTCCGCTTTCAGCGCTGCGTTCTTCGTTTCGGCCTCTCTCGCGGTCTCATCGGCGTCCTGCGATCCGACCGCGTGGTAAGCAATGCCTTTGGTCGAATCGCAATTCGAACACTTGGAGCGGACCATGTGCCACTCGGTTGCGCATAAGCCGCATTGCAGATAGCGGTAATTGTCATACTGGCCGCCCACACGCACGGTACTCGCCACGGGATGCGATCCGCACACGGGGCACAAGCCGAGCGTTTCGAGGTACGGCACCTCACGCTTGTCGATATCCGCGGCGAGGTCGGTCCACACCACTTGCAGCGCGGCCATGATGAACGGCGCGCTTGCCGGGTCGACCTCCCCGAAGCGCTGCGCGAAGATCGCGTCGGCCTGGGACTCGAGCGCGGCGGTGTCGAGCGTGCGCAGCTTTTCGAAGAGCGCTTCCAGCGGTGGTGTGAGCGGGCCGGCAACAGCGACTTTGTCGAGCAGTTGCCGCAGTACGTCATGCCACGCCGGATCGCGCATGCCGGAGAGCGCCGGAATCAGCGGCATGGAATGCTGTTGCGCGCTGGCGATTAATTCAGCGCTGGGCGGCTTCGCCTTGAAGCCCGTGATGACGGCTTGCTGCGCGTCCGCCAGCACGGCCATCAGACGCAGATAGCCGGCGATCGGATTGCCGAGCGCCGCAAGTTGCCGCAGACGCGCGGCACGCACCGAAAAAACCGCCAGACGTTCAGGCGTGCGGATACGTGGAATCGCCGAGGGATCGAGCGACTCGATCTCGCCGGCGTCAAGAATGCGTTGAACCAAAGTATCGACCTCGGAAAGCTGACAAGCCGCCGCGCTTCATCGAACAAGGGCGGCGGCGCGGGAAGTCGCGGGAAACCTCGGGAAGCCGCGCGCTTAAAATCACGCCGCGCTACTTGCCGATCATTTCCTTGAACCAGTTTGGGTGGTGCTTTCTCGCCCAGCCGTAAGTCACCGTGCCGCGCGTCATCGCGCCGACCGAGCCTTTGATCCACAAGGCCGCATAAATATGCACGACGATGCCCACGATCAGCACGAACGCCGCGGCAGCATGCACGAGCGCGGCGAGGCGAATAATTTCGATCGGAAAATACATCGAAAAATAGCGCCGCCAGATCACAATGCCGCTGCCCAGCAACAGCAGCATGCAGATTACCATCGTGAAAAATAGCAGCTTTTGTCCGGCGTTGTACTTGCCGATCGCGGGGAGCTTCTCCTCGCGGTTGTTGAGTACGTCGTCGATCTGCCGCATCCACTGCAAATCGGCCTTGTCGAGATAGTTGTGATGCCAGAACCGCAGCGCCAGAATCAGGAACGACAGGAACATCACGCAGCCGACAAACGGATGCAGGATGCGCGTCCATTGGCCGCCGCCAAAGATCGCGTATAGCCACGACATGGCCGGATGAAACATGGCGAGCCCCGACAACGCCAGCAGGATAAACGTGATCGCGGTGATCCAGTGATTCGTACGCTCATTCGACGTGTAACGCACGATCAGGCGGTTGCCTCTCACGTCCTTCAGTTCATGCTGTTCAGCGTGCTTCATCGGATGCCTCCTGCGAACGGCGTGCTTCGTCGGCTTCGCGCTGCGCTTCGGCTTCGTCCGCCTCGGTCACCTCGTTCGGGCCGACGCGCGTGTAGTGGAAGAAACCGGCCAAGGCCGTGAGCGCGATGCCTGCCAGTGCCAGGGGTTTGGCCAGCCCCTTCCACAGGTACACCATCGCGCTGATCTTCGGATTCTGCGCCAATCCGTGATACAGGTTGGCTTTATCGGCGTGATGCAATACATACATCACGTGCGTGCCGCCCACGCCGGCAGGGTCGTATAAACCGGCGTTCTGGAAGCCGCGCTCCTTCAGATCTTCAATCCGGTCCGCCGCCTGCTGTTTCATGTCCTCCTTGGTGCCGAACATGATCGCGCCGGTTGGGCAGGTCTTCACGCAAGCCGGCTCCTGACCGACCGCCACGCGATCCGAGCATAGCGTGCATTTGTATGCGCGATGGTCTTTCTTCGAAATACGCGGGATGTTGAACGGGCACCCGGTGATGCAATAGCCGCAGCCGATGCAGTTTTCCTCGTGAAAATCCACGATGCCGTTCGTGTACTGCACGATCGCGCCCGGCGACGGGCAGGCCTTCAGACAGCCCGGATCTTCACAGTGCATGCAGCCGTCCTTGCGGATCAGCCACTCGAGATCGCCTTGCGCGTTCTCGTACTCCGAGAAGCGCATGACGGTCCACGAATGCTCTGACAAATCGCGCGGGTTGTCGTAAATACCGGTGGTCGTGCCCACTTCGTCGCGCAAGTCGTTCCATTCCATACAGGCCGTCTGACACGCCTTGCAGCCGATGCACTTCGACACGTCGATGAGCTTGGCAACCGTCCCCGTAACCGGCTCGCGAATCTGCGGCTCCGGCAAGGTGGTGGCGGAGAGGCGTTTGATATCCAGTGATTGCAGTGCCATCTCTGCTCCTTATGCCTTTTCGACCTTGACGAGGAACGACTTGAATTCCGGTGTCTGTGAATTCCCATCGCCCACGGAAGGCGTCAGCGTATTGACGAGATAGCCCGGCTTCGTGAGTCCCTTGAAGCCCCAATGCAACGGCAACCCCACTGTCTGGACTTTTTTCCCCTCGATCATCAGCGGTTTGATGCGTTTGGTGACAAGCGCCACGGCAATGATATGCCCGCGATTGGACGACACCTTGACACGATCTCCCGCCACCACGCCCACTTCCTTTGCCAGATCCTCGCTGATTTCCACGAACTGTTGCGGCTGCACGATCGCGTTCAGGCGCGCGTGCTTGGTCCAGTAGTGGAAATGTTCGGTCAGACGATAGGTGGTGGCGGTATGCGGGAAATTCTCATGGGTGCCGAACGCAGCGCGATCGTCCGGGAACACGCGCGCCGCAGGACTGCTGACGACGGCCTTGTTATCCGGATGCAGCGGGTTGTAGCCAAGCGGCGTTTCAAACGGTTCGTAGTGCTCGGGGAACGGCCCTTCAACCAGCCCGGCACGCGAGAAGAAACGCGCGACGCCTTCCGGATTCATGATGAACGGATTCATGCCGTTTTCCGGCGGTTCATCGGCTTTGAAGTCCGGCACGTCCACACCCGTCCACATCTTGCCGTTCCACGCGATCAGCTTACGGGTGGGATCGAACGGTTTGCCGCTAACGTCACAGGAAGCCCGGTTGTACAGAATCCGCCGGTTCGCCGGCCATGCCCACGCCCAGTTCGGCGTATTGCCGATGCCGGTCGGGTCGGCGTTGTCGCGGCGGCCCATCTGGTTGCCCGCCTCCGTCCACGCTCCGCAGAAGATCCAGCAACCGCTCGCGGTGCTGCCGTCGTCGCGTAACTGCGCGAAGCCCGCCAACTGCTCGCCGGCTTTGGCAAGCACCCTGGTTTTGTCGGCAGGATCGGTCACGTCGGCGAGCGCCTTGCCGCTGAACTCCATGGCGATTTCTTCAGGCGTCGGGCTTTCCGGATCGGCATACGGCCAACTCATGTTGAGAATCGGATCGGGATATTTGCCGCCGTTCTCCTTATAAGCCTGACGAATACGCAGCCACAGTCCCGACATGATCTCCAGGTCGCTCCTCGATTCGCCTGGCCCAGTCGCGCCCTGCCAATGCCACTGCAGCACGCGGCTCGAACTGACCAGCGAGCCGCGTTCTTCCGCGAAACACGTGGTTGGCAAACGGAACACTTCCGTTTGGACCGCCGCTGGATTGACGTCGTTGAATTCGCCGAAATTCTTCCAGAACTCGGAGGTTTCAGTGGCGAGCGGATCCATGATGACAAGCCACTTCAGCCTGGCGAGACTTGCGCCGATCTTCGCCTTGTTCGGCGCCGCGGCAAGCGGGTTGAAGCCCTGGCAGATGTAGCCGGTCATCTTGCCTTGATTCATCAGCTCGAAGACCTGCAGCATGTCGTATGGTTTATCGAGCTTCGGCAGATAGTCAAAGCCGAAGTTGTTGCCAGCGTTCGCGTTGTCGCCCCACCACGACTTCATGAAGCTGACATGGAACGCACGATAGTTGCGCAAGTAGCTCAGCTGATTAGGCCGTAGCGGCTGGGCCGCGCGCTTCTTGATGTACGCCTCGAAGTCCTGCTCCGCTTCCATCGGCAAAGTCATATAGCCCGGCAGCAGATCCGACATCAATCCGAGGTCGGTCAAGCCCTGAATGTTCGAGTGGCCGCGCAGTGCATTCATGCCGCCGCCCGCGATGCCGATGTTGCCCAGCAGCAATTGCACCATCGCGCCGGTGCGGATGATCTGCGCGCCAATCGAGTGATGGGTCCAGCCGAGCGCATACAGGATCGTGCCGGCGCGCCCGGGAACTGAAGTCGACGCCAGCATTTCGCATACCTTCAGGAATTTTTCCTTCGGTGTGCCACAAATTTTCTCGACCTGCTCGGGCGTGTAGCGCGAGTAGTGCTGCTTCATCAGCTGATAGACGCAACGCGGGTTTTGCAGCGTCGGATCGATTTTCGCGTAGCCGTCGTCGCCAATCTCGTAGTTCCATGAGGTCTGGTCGTACTTGCGGCTTTCCGCGTCGTAGCCGGAATACAGGCCGTCCGTGAACGAGAAGTCCTCGCGCACGATGAACGGCATGTCCGTGTAATTCCTGACGTACTCGTGCTGGATCTTGTCGTTGGTGAGTAAATAGTTGATCACGCCGCCGAGGAACACGACGTCCGACCCGGTGCGGATCTGCGCGTAATAGTCGGCGACCGATGCCGTACGCGTAAAGCGCGGATCGACCACGATCAGCCTTGCCTTGCGATGCGCCTTCGCCTCCGTGACCCACTTGAAACCGCACGGGTGCGCCTCGGCCGCATTGCCGCCCATCACCAGAATCACGTCCGCGTTCTTGATGTCGACCCAATGATTCGTCATCGCTCCACGGCCAAACGTCGGGGCAAGACCTGCCACCGTCGGGCCATGTCAGACACGTGCCTGATTATCGAATGCGAGCATGCCGAGACTGCGGACAGTCTTGTGCGTCAGATAACCGACTTCATTGCTACCGGCGGATGCGGCGAGCATGCCGGTGGTCAGCCAGCGGTTGACCTTCCTGCCGTCTTCCGTCGTTTCGACGAAATTGGCGTCGCGGTCTTCCTTCATCAGTTTCGCAATGCGGTCGAGCGCGTCTTCCCACGAAATCCGTTTCCACTCATTCGACCCAGCCGCGCGGTACTCCGGATACTTCAGACGGCTTGAGCTGTGAATGAAATCGATCAGGCTCGCACCCTTCGGGCACAGCGTGCCGCGATTGACCGGATGGTCGGGATCGCCCTCGATATGGATGATGCTGGACTTTGCATTCTTGGCGTTGTCGCCGAGTCCGTACATCAGGATGCCGCAACCGACCGAACAATACGGACAGGTATTGCGGGTTTCAGTGGTACGCGACAGCTTGTACTGGCGGACTTCCGCTAACGCGGGTGCCGGCGAGAAGCCCAACAGGGCCAAACTCGATCCGGCGAGCGTGGTTGCGGAGACCTTCAGAAACTGTCGCCGGGACATATTGGACATTAATGGCCTCGGCTCTCTGTGGGATACCGATTCCGATTATAGGGTTTGGCATGAAGTCCTGCTGGATACGTGAAGGAGATCGAACCATGCCTTGTTTGCGGTACGCCGGCGCGTGGCCGCCATCACTGCAAGATGCGCGAACAACCTTCATAATTGCGGTCATTCAACGCCGAAACTCCGCGCTCATGACCGATACCCTTGCTACCGGGAGCCAGACTACGCCGCGTCTGACCAGCCTGTCACATGGCGGCGGCTGCGGCTGCAAAATCGCCCCCGGTCTGCTCGCCGACCTGCTCAGGCGCAGCGCGCCGCTGCCGTTCTTTCCCGACCTGCTGGTCGGCAACGATACCGCCGACGACGCCGCCGTCTACAAACTCAACGAGCAGCAGGCGATCGTCGCGACCACGGACTTCTTCATGCCGATCGTCGACGACCCGTTCGACTTCGGCCGCATCGCCGCGACCAATGCGCTCTCCGACGTCTATGCGATGGGCGGCACGCCGATCATGGCGCTGGCGATCGTCGGCATGCCGATCAATGTGCTGCCGCACGACGTGATCGCGGCCGTGCTCAAAGGCGGCGAAGCCGTGTGCGCCGAAGCGGGCATTCCGCTCGCGGGCGGCCATTCGATCGATTCGGCGGAGCCCATCTACGGGCTTGTCGCGATCGGCGTGGTCGATCCGCGGCGCGTCAAGCGCAATGCGGGCGCGCAGGCGGGCGACGTGCTGATTCTCGGCAAACCGCTGGGCGTCGGCATCCTGTCTGCTGCACTGAAGAAAGACCGGCTCGATTCCGCGGGCTACGCCGCCATGATCGCGGCCACGACCCAGCTCAACCGGCCCGGCGCCGCGCTGGCCATGCTGGACGGCGTGCATGGACTCACGGATATCACCGGCTTTGGCCTGCTGGGCCACACGCTGGAATTGGCTCGCGGTTCGAACCTGACCGCCCGCGTGCGCTACGCGGACCTGCCGTGGCTACCGGGAGTGGTCGAATTCGCCGAAGCGGGCATCTTTACCGGTGCGTCCAGTCGTAACTGGGCGGCATATGGACACGACGTCGGGCTGCCTGCTTCACTGCCGCCGACTGCGCGCACCCTGCTCACCGACCCGCAAACCTCGGGCGGCCTGCTGGTCTCGTGCGCGCCGGGAGCGGTCGACAACGTCCTCGCCATCTTCCGCGCCGACGGTTTCGGCGACGCCCGGGTCATCGGCGAAATGGTCGGAGGAGAAAGGCGTGTCGAAGTGAGCTGAGGTGGTATGCAGAGTAGTGAGTAACTTATTGGTAATTGCTTTGAGGTTCCAGATGAAACACATCGCAGCATTCTCCGTCGCGACCTGGTCGGCCGCGGCCATTCTGTACTTTGGACAGCACTCGGTGTCGATGATCGTCGTGAGCGGCGTCGTCGCGCTCGCAGGCTTCGATCTGCTTCGTCCTTAGCGGCGCCACGCGCTGACGTAAGGCGTATTTCGACAGCAAGTGCTGCCAGTAACTGCAAGCAATGAGGGAAACTGAAAAGACGGCCGCACAGTGAAAATATGCGTCGAAAGAGGTGCTGCGAGAACATGACAGTAGACGAAAGCAAGGCTGCTTTCGCCTACGTCACATATGCGTTGGTAGGCTCGATTGGATTCGAACCAACGACCCCCACCATGTCAAGGTGGTGCTCTAACCAACTGAGCTACGAGCCTTTAGAGGCGCGAATTATAGAGACTCCGCGCGCGCAGCACAAGACCCGAACTGACATTGATTGTCGGCTGGCTTCGACTATGCCGCCATCACCGAAACCGCCTTCGTGACCAGATAGCCTTCCATGGCTTCCGGGCCGCCTTCCGAACCGTAGCCGGAATCTTTCACGCCGCCGAACGGCATTTCCGGCGACGGCGTGGCCGGCTGGTTGATCCACAGCATGCCGACTTCCATCTGCTGCGAGAGCAGATGCACGTTGCGGAACGATTTCGTGAATGCATAGCCCGCGAGGCCGTACGGCAGACGGTTTGCTTCGGCGATCGCGTCTTCGAGCGTGTCGAAACCGCGGATCGCGGCGATCGGGCCGAACGGCTCGTTGTTGAACACGTCGGCTTCGAGCGACACGTTGGTCAGCACGGTCGGCGCGAAGAAGTTGCCTTCCGAGCCTACGCGTTCGCCACCCGTTTCGACCTTGGCGCCGGTCTTGCGCGCGTCGTCGAGCACCTTGCTCATCGCCGTCAGACGGCGTGCGTTGGCGAGCGGCCCGAGCGTCGTGCCTTCAGCCAGACCGTCGCCGAGCTTGAGGCTCTCAGCGTGCTTGACGAGTGCCGCCGCGAACTCTTCGCGGATGCTGTTGTGCACCAGAAAGCGCGTGGGCGAGATGCACACCTGGCCCGCGTTGCGGAATTTCGCGCCGCCTGCTGCTTTCACGGCCAGCGCCACGTCCGCGTCTTCGGCCACGATCACCGGCGCGTGACCGCCCAGTTCCATCGTCGCGCGCTTCATATGGGCACCGGCGAGCGCCGCCAGTTGCTTGCCGACTGGCGTCGAACCCGTGAACGTGACTTTGCGGATCACCGGATGCGGGATCAGGTAGGCGGAAATCTCGGCCGGATCGCCGAACACGAGGCCCACCGTGCCGGCCGGCACGCCGGCTTCAACGAACGCCTGCAGCAGCGCTGCCGGCGACGCCGGGGTTTCTTCCGGCGCCTTGACGAGGAACGAGCAGCCGCAGGCGAGCGCCGCGCTCAGCTTGCGCACGACCTGATTGACCGGGAAATTCCACGGCGTGAAGGCAGCGACCGGGCCGATCGGTTCCTTCAGCACCGTTTGCTGCGCCGCGAGGTTGCGCGACGGCACGATCCGGCCGTAGACGCGACGGCCTTCGTCGGCGAACCACTCGATGATGTCCGCGGCGGCCAGCACTTCGACACGCGCTTCGGCGAACGGCTTGCCCTGTTCCTGCGTCATCAGGCGGGCGATGTCGGAGGCGCGCTCACGCACCAGTGCCGCGGCTTTGCGCATGGTGGTGGCGCGTTCGTTGGCCGGCACCTTGCGCCAGGCTTCGAAGCCGCGCTGCGCGGCGGCCAGCGCGCGGTCCAGATCGGCGATGCCGGCGTGGGCGACCTTGCCGATGGCCTGGCCAGTGGCGGGATTGATGACGTCGAGGGTTTTGCCGCTGGCGGCGTCGCACCATTCGCCGTTGATCAGAAGTCGGGTATCGGTATAGCCTGATGTGACCATGTTGTGTTCCTGGTGGTTGGAGAACGATCGACCGCGATCCAGAGGGACGGGCGGTCAATCATTTAGGATTGCTGGAATATGGCCGCTCGCAGCGAAGGCTGCGTGGAGGCTACCGAATGCGGCCTCGCCGTGCCCTCCCGGCAAAGTCCAATCGGCAGCAATGCTGAGATCAGGCGTCGCGCAACGCCAGCTCGACATGCTTCAGGCGCCGCACGATACGTTCGACGAACTCCAGCGTCACGTGAGGCAGCACTCGCTGGTTGGGTGCGATGACGCCGACAGTGAGCTCATTGACATTCACGTCGTCGAGCGGCCTCCACACCACCTCGCCACGCGCCAGTTCGTCGAGGAAAGCCAGTTTGGAGAAAAATGAAATGCCCCGCCCCGACGCAATCAGCCGCTTGAGCAGCGTGGTCGAATTGCAGGTGACGCTCGGCTGCAGCGACTCCCAGTACTCGGGAAAATCAGTTGTGACGACGCCCTGGATCGGGGACCGTCCCTCCAGGCGCAGAAAAGCATGATTGCGGCATTCGTCGAAGCTGATGCGCTCGGTCTTTGCTAACGGATGCGACGAAGCCATGACGACACCCGGCGGCAATGAAACCTCGGTTACCACATCGAGACCGGTTGGCAACTTCGTAATGTACGAAATGCCGACGTCGTACTCACCACTGACAAGCCGCGTGGGTACATCGTGCGGCGGCACCGCGGCGATCGAATAGGTGACGGCCGGATAGGCGTCTGAAAACTCCTCGACGGTCGCCGGCAGGAAATCGACGAAGAGCGAATCCATTGCCGCCACCGACACATGTCCCTTGCGTTCGCCTTTGAGGTCGTCAAGTTCGCTGCGCATCAGGTGGAAGTCGTTCAGCGTCGCGCGAATGTGTTGCAACATGCGCTCGCCGGCCGCATTCAAGCGGATGCCATTGGGCAGCCGGTCGAACAGTTCGGTCCCCATCTCCGCTTCGAGCTTGAGGATCTGGCGGTTGACCGCGCTCGACGCGACATAGAGATTCTGCGCGGCCTTGCGGATCGAACTGCAGCGCGCCACTTCGACAAAATATTTCAGGACATTCGCGTGCATCGTGCTGCCTCAGTTCATCGGTGTCAGTTCATCGGCCGCACCGTCCAGGCGGCGACCACGGGATGATCGCAGGCTACCTTGCCCACGTCGCATGCGCCACCCGGGGAACCGAGCGCACTGGCGTCCGCGCCGAAAAAATCCCGGTTCACGGCGGCGAACATGGCCTCCGATTGCGGGAGTTCTTCATCGTGAAAGATCGCATCGGTCGGGCACACTGACACACACACCCCGCAGTTGATGCACTCCTCCGGGTGGATGTAGAGCGTGCGCCCGCCCTCGTAGATGCAGTCGACAGGGCAGCATTTCACGCACGCGCCGTCTTTGACGTCGATGCAAGGCGAAGTGATGACGTAGGCCATCAGCGTCCGCTCCAGACCGGTTTGCGCTTCTCCTGGAACGCGCGTACACCTTCATTTGCGTCCTCGGATTGCAGCGCGGCCACGAGAGCAGGCAGGCGCAACGCCTGGGCGTCCGCCGGCGAGAGCGTGGAGGTGCGCCTGACCACCTGCTTGATCGCCTGCACCGACAGCGGCGCGCACGCGAGCAGCGCCTGAACCCAGCGCCCGACGGCCGCATCCAGTTCGGCACGCGGCACGACTTCGTTGACGAGGCCCATATCGAGCCCCTCGCGTGCCGAAATCCGGCGGCCGGTCATCAGCATCGCCATCGCCTGACGGTAGGGAATCTGGCGTTGCAGCAGGGTCATGCCGCCGTCGAGCGGCATGCGCCCGACGAGCGCCTCGGGCAGCCCGAAGCTTGCCTCGTCGCAGGCGACCACCAGATCACACCCCAGCACCATTTCGAAGCCGCCACCCAGCGCATAGCCGTTGACCCGCGCGATCACCGGCACATTCAGCGTCTCGCGCAGTGCAATGCCGCCGAAACCTCCCGGACGCGGCGCCGCCCAATATTCAAGACCGCTCACAGACGGATTCTTCAGGTCCGCGCCGACGCAGAACGCGCGCTCGCCCTCGCCGGTCAGGACCACGACGCGCACGTCGCGGCTGTGCTCGAGCTCGGTCCACACGCGTTGCAGTTCGGCTTCGGTGGCGAGGTCCACGGCATTGAGCGCTTCGGGCCGCGCCAGCGTCACCGTGGCGACGTGCTGATCGATCACAAGACGCACGCTCATACAGCCTCCGTGGCGAGCTTGCTGCGTACTTGCTGCAGCACCTCTTCGGTATGCTGGCCGAGCCGCGGCGGCGCGCGCCACAGGCCAACCGGTGCGAGTGAAAGCTCGATCGGGCTGCCGATGAAGCGCACCGGCTGGCCCTCGCCCTCGCCTTCCAGAATCAACTGGTTATGCAGGGTCTGAGGATCGACCAGCGCTTCGCGCAGGTCACGCACCGGCGCACACAACAGGTCCTGTTCCTCGAGCCGGGCGAGCCAGTAGTCGCGCGTGTTGCTCGCAAAGCGCTCCCGGAAGGTCCGCTGCAATTCGGCCTTGTGAGCGAACTGCTGGTTGAGATCGCAAAAGCGCGCGTCCAGCGAGAGATCGTCGATCTGCAGCGCGGCGCAGATGTCGCGCAGCGGATTCGCCTTGAATGCACCGACGAGCACCAGCGCGCCGTCCTCGGTATCGAAGACACCCGAAAGCGGCATCGCGGCCCAGTTCACTTCCGAGTCAGCCATCATGATCATGGCGGCTTCCTGCATCTGCATCGCCAGCATCGAGTTGTACAGCGACACGTTGACCTTCTGCCCCTCGCCCGTGCGCTCACGATGCAGCAACGCGAGCAGGATGCCCTGCACCATGTGCATGCCCGCCGAATAGTCGGCGAGCGCGGTCGGGTACACGGAAATCGGCAGCGACTCATCCGCGCGACGCGCCATCACGCCGCTCATCGCCTGGGCAAGCACGTCCTGGCCGCCCTTATGCGCATACGGTCCGGTTTCACCGAAGCCCGTGCCCACCGCGTAAATGATCCGCGGATTCAAGCGACGGCAGTCTTCATAGCCGACACCCATGCGGTCCATCACGCCCGCGCGGAAATTGCTGACGACCACATCCGCTTCCGCGATCAGCGCCTTCAGATCAGCCATCTGTTGCGCGTCGCGCAGGTCGAGTGCCACGCTGCGCTTGTTGCGGTTCAAACTGCAGAAGATCGGATTGTCCGCGCCGGCCACCGGCTCGAACGTCGAGCGGCTGAGATCGCCCGTGCCCTTTCTCTCGACCTTGATCACGTCGGCGCCGTAATCAGCGAGCATCTGCGTGCAGACCGGGCCCATCATCACCTGCGTCAAATCGACTATACGTACCCCTGCAAGCGGCAGGTCAGGCGTCTTTGCAACGTGGTCGGCGACGCTCATGCGGCCTCCCGCTTGTTGATGTGCACGGCAAGCGACGGGACGTCGGCGTTGCGGCCGGTCTGGTCGCCCGGATCGGCGCCTTGCGCGCGCAAGGTCTTCTGCAGCGTGTGCACGTCGACGTCACGCACCCGCACGCCCGCGCTGAGCGCGAGCGCGGCAGCTACCCCAGCGGCTTCGCCCATCGCCATGCAAGGCGGGATTTCACGCGACATCTTCTGCGCCTGCGAGGTTGCCGAATAGTGGCGGCCGGCAACCAGCAGGTTGTCGATCTGCTTCGGCAGGAGCACGCGATACGGCATGTAGTAGTCACGGCCACGCGCGATGCTGTCGTTAAAACGCGTGCGCTGCGCGAGATCATCCTTCGTCATCACATACTCGCCTTCGAGCAGGCGCGTCTGACGCACGCCGGTTTGCGGCGCGACGTCGATCACGTAACACTGCTCAAAGCCTGGCAGCTTCTCGCGCACGAAATCGACCACCGCGTGAATGTGTTGACGCCCCTGCACTTCAGCGCGTGTCAGGTCCTCGGGTTTGAGGCCGTCGAGCCCCGCCATGTGCGGGCAGTTGCACCACACCACCCCGGGCAACGGTGTCTTCAGCCACCAGCAGCCCCACGAGCCACCGAGAATGCGCTTGATCTGGCGATCCAGTGCCGCGAATGCCTCGGGTTCTTCGGCTTCGAAACGCTCGGCCGCCTCCGTATCGACGCCGCCGAGCCGGAATACCGTGGTCGTAATATAGGTGCCGCCGACATGCGGCACGCCCGCCGACGCCGCGACATCCAGGTCGCCCGTTGCGTCGATCACGACGTCGGCAAGGATCGCTTCACGGCCGCTCTTCGTTTCGCAGATCACGCCCTTCACCTGACCGTCCTCGACCAACGTGCGCGAGAACCATGAATGCAGACGCAACTTGATGCCGAGCGATTCCACCATCTCCAGCGCGACGCGCTTCATCGCGTCCGGGTCGAACGCCGCGGCGAAGCACACCGGATGAGGCGTCTTCTGGCTGTGAAAGTCGAACGTGCCCCAGCGGCCCCACTGGCGATAGGCGGCCGGATCCTCGCCCCACTCGTCCGAGCGCGGAAACACCGCCAGCTTGCGCGCGGCCATTCGTTCGATGAAGGTCATGCAGACACCGCGCACCGAAATTTCCTGCAGGTGGTTGTCCCACATGTCGTCGAGTACCAGCACCATGCCGCCGGATGCAAGGCCGCCCAGATGGTTGTAACGCTCCAGCAAAATCACCTCGGCGCCGTTGCGCGCCGCGCCAATCGCTGCCGACAGGCCAGCGGGACCGCCACCAACCACCACGACATTTGCCTTGGCCGCGACGCGCACATCGCGTGCGCTTTCCTGAATCAGATCGCTGATCATATTGATTTATCTCCTCTGAGAATTCGGGTGTTTCGTGTTCGGTTCAGTGCGCGCTTTCGGGTTGCCATCTGACCACCAGCCGCTCGACGATCGCGATCGCCAGGAAAAACAGGCCGGACAGCACGGCGCTCATGATGATCGCCGTATACAGCAAGGCCGAATCGAAGCTGTAAGTCGCCTGGATGATCATTGCGCCGATACCTTGCGTGGCGCCGATCCACTCGCCGACCACCGCGCCAATCACCGACATCGACGCGGCAATGCGCAATGCGGAGAAGAGATACGGCAGCGAAGCGTAGAGGCGCAGCTTGAAGAAGATTTCGCGCTTGCTTGCCGACAGGATCTGCATCAGTTCCATCGCCTGCGGATTCACCGCCTGCAGTCCGCGGACCATGTTCACCAGCGTCGGAAAGAAACAGACGATCGCCGCGATCGTGATCTTCGGCTCAAGGCCGTTACCCATGATGAGAACCAGAATCGGCGCCTTCGCGACTACCGGAATTGAGTTGATCATCACCGCGACCGGATAGAAGATGTCCTGCAGCGTCTTGTTGTGCACGAAGACGGTGGCGATCAGAATCGCCGCCAGGTTGCCGAGCAGGAAGCCGCCCGTCGCCTCGATCGCGGTCGGCACCAGGTTCTGCAACAGTACATCGCTCTTGCTGAGAAGCGTCTCCAGAACGAGTAACGGCGACGGCGCGATAAACGGCTTCACATGAAAGCCCGCCACGACCGCCCACCACGCGAAGAGCAGGCCCGCGACACCGAGTACCGGCAGAAGGCGCGCCCGCCACAGCCGCTGACGGCGACTCGCAAGCCAGGCCTGCGCTTCAGGGTCCGCCGCTGGCGAAGACAGATTCAATTGCATTTCGGACGTGGTCATCAGCAGGTCTCCAGTACGCGTCGCAGATAGGCGGCGAGTTCGACGAATTCACGGGTCTCGCGGATATCGAGCGTTCGATCTTCCGGCAGCCCGACCGGGACGATCTCCTTCACACGCCCGGGGTTGGCGGCCAGCATCAGCACCCGCTGGCCGAGAAACGCCGCCTCATAGATGCTGTGTGTGACGAAGAGGGTCGTGAGGCCCATCTCTTTCCAGACGCGGCGCAATTCTTCGTTCAGACGATCACGCGTGATTTCATCGAGCGCGCCAAACGGCTCGTCCATCAGCAGGACTTTGGGGTCGCTGACGAGCGCGCGCGCAATCGCGACACGCTGGCGCATCCCGCCGGACATCTCGTGCGGGTAGGCATCCTCGCGACCCTTGAGGCCGACGAGTTCGAGCAGTTCACGGGGCGTCGCCCGGCCAGCACGTGCCTTGCCGCCCGCTACTTCAAGCGGCAACTGCACGTTCTGGATGGCCGTGCGCCACGGCAGCAACGCCGCGTCCTGAAACACGAAGCCGATGTCCCGATGCTCACGCGCGACACGTGGCGCCGCGCCAAGCACACTGATCTCGCCGCGACTCGGCTTGATGAGGTCCGCGACGACGCGCAGGAACGTCGACTTCCCGCAGCCCGACGGACCCAGAAGGGTGAGGAATTCGCCGGCCGCGACGTCAAGGCTCAACCCCTCGATCGCGGTGACGCTGCGCCGATCGGTGAAGAAGCGTACGTTGATATTGCGGCAGCTAATCGACAGATTGCTGTCTTGCAGGCCGGCGACGGACGAGCCGGCCCCGTCCGCGCGCGGCGGATTGATAGTGGCAGCATGCATGGATTACCCCTTGAGGCGAGAGGAACGGGTGGCGTTGAGAACGTCCATCGTCATCACGTCATCGACTTTTGGCTGACCTCTTTGGAACTGGCCCAGTTGACCGTACATCGCGATCTGCTCTTCCCAGACCTTCGCGTCCATCGTGCCCCAGCCCTGGGTCTGCGTGGTCTGATCGAACGCGTAGCCCATCAGCGAATCGATTGCGACGCGCTCATCGGCACGGTTCAGGTTCGGATATTCCTTGATGAGCAGATCGACAGCCTGATCGCGATGCGCATTCGCGTAGGTCCAGCCACGCGCGGTGGCGCGCAGGAAACGCGCAACGGTGTCGGGATGGTCCTTGAGCGTTGCGGTGTTCGCGTAGTACGGCAGCGCGTAGAGGCGCACGCCGGTATCCCACAGGCGCAAATCGACGCGATCTGCCCCGAGCGGCTTAAGTGCCGTGGTGTTGGTTTGCCAACCGGTTACCGCATCGACCTGACCGCTCAGAAGCGGCATCATGTCCGCGCCGATCGGCACAATGTTGACCTGGCTTTCCGGGATTTTGTTCTTCGCGAGCAGCGCCTTGAGCAGCACCATGCCCGTCGACTGGATACCGATCTTCTTGCCGATCATGTCGTGCGGCGTGCGCACAGGATTTTTCTTGAGCGAAAAGAAACTGTAAGGATGCTGTTGCAATCCGACGGCGATGCACTTGATCGGCAAGCCTTCCGAGACTGCGAGCATGATCGACGGGCTGGACGAAATCTCGCCGGCCTCGGATCGGCCCGAGGCGACAATCGCAACGCCATCAATGTTCGGGCCACCCGGCTGGATGTGAAAATCGATTCCTTCCTGCTCGTAATATCCGAGCCGCTTCGCCGTCACCTCTCCGACCTGGTTGCCGCCCGGGATCCAGCCCAGTTGCATATTGACGGTTGCCCTGTCGCCCGCAAAGGCACGCACCGACAGCAGTGCGCCCGTTGCAGCCATGCCGCCCGCCGCGAGTGTCATTCGCAGCAAACGCCGACGTCCGGCATTTTCGATTACTGACATCATCTCCTCCGTTGGTCCTTCCTGATACAAGGGACTGGGCCTCTAACGCTCAGTGCTGCCGGTCAAATCGATTATTAAGAGTCAAAAGTGTCCCCGCAAGCATCAATTTTGAAGATGAGTGATGCCGAAATTAGAGCACCCCATCTGTGCGCGATTTCCGACAAAGCACCCAAAAGCGTGCGCGATTCGTGCACCTCTTTGACCTCGACGCGCTAAAAATTCGATCACTGGTAGTCAAATTCGGTGCTAGCTGTCGCGAATTTTGTTCCGCAAGAATCGGCAGCAATCGCATCAGATTCGTATCGGCGCGCAGAGCGATCATCGAAAGGCGTTTGTAATGACACGCAATCTCACTGTGGGAGCACAGCGCTGAGCTGGCTGTTACCCGGAGAAAGCTGAGACCGTCATCGGAAGCACAAAGACATCGCTGTGCAATACGTTTGTTTCGTGATCCTAATTTCCAGTCAGCTTCAGGCTTTCGCTTTTACTTTCCCAAAACAAGCGTTCAAAGGAAACCATGAATCGACGCATCCTTGTTCTCGCCACCATGGCTCTGTTCTGCCAGACGGCATCTGCCCAAAGCAGCGTGACCCTGTACGGCCTGATTTCGACCGGCATCGTCTACGCGAATAACCAGAAAGGGGCCGACAAGCAAGGCCACTCGACGTGGCAATTCGCGAGCGGCCCGATGCAGACGCCTCGCTGGGGGATGAAGGGTGAAGAGGATCTGGGCGGAGGAATGAAAGCCATCTTCACGCTGGAAAACGGCTACAGCGTCGCTACTGGCGCCCTGTCGCAAGGCGGCCGTGAATTTGGCCGGCAGGCTTTTGTCGGCTTGTCGTCGAATACCCTCGGCACGGTGACCTTAGGCCGTCAATACGATGAGGCAGTCACCCTGTGTGTGTTCTCGTCGGCCTGTCAGTTTGCGGCATACGGCGCGCACATTGGCGACAGTGATAACGTGTTCGACACGTTCCGCATCAATAACGCAGTCCAGTACAAGAGCGTCGACTATAAAGGTCTTCAGTTTGAAGGCCTCTACGGGTTCTCGAACAAGGCAGGCGGCTTCTCCGACAACAATGCCTATAGCGCGGGGGTGCAATATCGCAACGGGCCGCTGTCAGCCGGTCTGGCGTACCTTCAGGTCAATACACCGAACGACCCCAATAACACGAACGGCGCTGTGGTCAACGACTATGGCTTCACGTCACCGTTCATCACGAATCCGGCAACCAACGCCGGCGTCAGCAAGCAGAGAATGTATGGAGCGGGGGGCGCCTATGGGTTCGGGGCGGCTAGCGTGTCGCTGCTTTATACCAACGCGCGATTCGACTATGTCGACACGTCGCGCCTGACACTTCAGAATTTTGAGGTTTCGCTGACCGACTATGTGACGCCACAACTCATGCTTGGCGCCGCGTATATCTTCACGACAGGGCAATACCGCCCGCAGGACAACAGTCCAAAATGGCATCAGGTAAATGCCGGCGTGGACTACTTTCTGAGTAAGCGCACCGATCTCTTCTTCGTGGGCATCTATCAGAAAGCGGCCGGCGACGCGCAATACGCGCAGATCTATTCGCTTTCCCCGTCCACCACCAAGTCGCAAGTCTCCGCCGTGATCGGACTCAGGCATAAATGGTAAGTAGCATGACTAACTTATTGAGCGGAAGGATATTCCAACCGGCCATCGTTGCGCGTCCCGCACACGCGGCGTCTGCGTGCGGCATGCAAGAACGCTACGACCGTTGCTGTCATTCGCGCTTCGTTGTAGTGGCCGCTTTTCAAATAGCCGGTTCGAAACGGGTAGTCGGTATTCTTATCCGTAAGAGACGTGCACCCATGTGAGTCGACGCGGATCAGCGCGTCTGCGCGGGTCCTCGTGGAACCGCCTGACAATTGGCGATCGCAACGCCAGCGCCCAATTCCATGACAGCCAGCTTTCGGCGTTTGGATCCGGGTTCCGGGCTGGTACATGTGCCGTCGCGAAAGCCGAGCACGCGACGCCCGTGTTCGCGCGTGAAGCGTGAGGTGCTGGCTGTTCTCAACTCGTTTAATCAGGTGGACACGGTCGCTCGAGCAGCCGCAGTTCAATGTCACGCAAGCTCGACTGGAAGCGGAAGTACCGGCGCGCTGCGCAGTGATTGATGGCGACAGGCCGGCGATGCCCGTAGTAGAGCGATTTCGATTCCGACGTCGCAGTACCTTACGCAATTCACTCCGCAACCTGACAATTCGCATCTAACGCATGCCGTTTGCATGAAAAATTGGCAAGCAAACGATTGCTTGTCAAAAAAATGAGCCAGTTTGCGTACGGAAACCACGGGAAGGTCTCAACCTTTTATCGCCCGCGCCGTTATTGCGTCTGCACAGGCATAAATATTGGACCTTCATGGCACAAGCTATTCCATTTTCCCGTAACACTGGCGCTGCGCGTGCGCGACATGCCAAAGCCATGCTGTTACCGATCGCCCGGCGGACCGCCGATGAACTCGCACTGCGAGTTCATCTCGCGCTCGACGCGTTGCGTCGCGGCGTCGGCGGCATGTCCGATGCGCAAACGCTTACGCAAGTCATGCTGTTGACCGGCTTTCTGGCTGAATCTGGCTTCGGCTCGGCGACCGGCGAGCAACTCGGTGCGGCCGAGCGAGCGGTAGCCGCGGTCTTCGATATCGGTCGCGAGACCGGCGAATGGCGGTTGGATAGCGAAGCATTTGCGCTTTTTGCTGAAATCGCGACGAATTACGACCGGCAACTGCATGGCGCGCCCCTTTGGGCCGTCACCGATGCCAGCGAGCGCCTCGACCGGTTTACCGCAGGCATGTCATATCAGCCGGTGCGGAGACGGGCTTAATGGAATCGAGTGACATAGGCCAGCGAGGGAAGCCCGTCGGCCAAGTTGGTCTGTCGCTGAAGGTTGCTGTATGGGTTGGGGCTGCGATAGTGCGGCGAAACTGTTCGCTTGAGATTCCCGGATTGTCCTGTTTTCACGCGCCGTAAACGCAGAAACCCCACCGTTCTGGTGGGGTTTCTGTTGCTGCTAGGGAGCCTGACGATTACCTACTTTCACACGGGAATCCGCACTATCATCGGCGTGGAGTCGTTTCACGGTCCTGTTCGGGATGGGAAGGGGTGGTACCGACACGCTATGGTCATCAGGCATGACTTGTTGTCGTGTCGCCCTTGAGGGCGGCACAACCAATCGGGAAGAAGTAGCTGAGAGGATGCCTCTCGCAACACGTTCAATACGTGCGGGTTGTGTTGTTTCTGGCACAACAACGATCACTCAACCGTGTGTGGTGTCCGCCCCCCCTTCGGGGGTGGGGTCCGCGTAAGTGCTGAAGCACTAGCGCTAACCGGACACGAAACACACCTGTTATAGGATCAAGCCTTACGGGCAATTAGTATCAGTTAGCTTAACGCATTACTGCGCTTCCACACCTGACCTATCAACGTCCTGGTCTTGAACGACCCTTCAAGGGGCTCGAAGCCCCGGGGATATCTCATCTTAAGGCGAGTTTCCCGCTTAGATGCTTTCAGCGGTTATCTCTTCCGAACATAGCTACCCGGCGATGCCACTGGCGTGACAACCGGTACACCAGAGGTTCGTCCACTCCGGTCCTCTCGTACTAGGAGCAGCCCCCTTCAAATATCCAGCGCCCACGGCAGATAGGGACCAAACTGTCTCACGACGTTTTAAACCCAGCTCACGTACCTCTTTAAATGGCGAACAGCCATACCCTTGGGACCGGCTACAGCCCCAGGATGAGATGAGCCGACATCGAGGTGCCAAACACCGCCGTCGATATGAACTCTTGGGCGGTATCAGCCTGTTATCCCCAGAGTACCTTTTATCCGTTGAGCGATGGCCCTTCCATACAGAACCACCGGATCACTATGACCTGCTTTCGCACCTGCTCGACTTGTCGGTCTCGCAGTTAAGCACGCTTATGCCATTGCACTATCAGCACGATTTCCGACCGTACCTAGCGTACCTTCGTACTCCTCCGTTACACTTTGGGAGGAGACCGCCCCAGTCAAACTGCCTACCATGCACTGTCCCCGACCCGGATCACGGGCCAAGGTTAGAACCTCAAACAAACCAGGGTGGTATTTCAAGGACGGCTCCACGCAAACTGGCGTTCACGCTTCATAGCCTCCCACCTATCCTACACAGATCGGTTCAAAGTCCAATGCAAAGCTACAGTAAAGGTTCATGGGGTCTTTCCGTCTAGCCGCGGGGAGATTGCATCATCACAAACACTTCAACTTCGCTGAGTCTCGGGAGGAGACAGTGTGGCCATCGTTACGCCATTCGTGCAGGTCGGAACTTACCCGACAAGGAATTTCGCTACCTTAGGACCGTTATAGTTACGGCCGCCGTTTACCGGGACTTCAATCAAGAGCTTGCACCCCATCATTTAATCTTCCGGCACCGGGCAGGCGTCACACCCTATACGTCCACTTTCGTGTTTGCAGAGTGCTGTGTTTTTATTAAACAGTCGCAGCCACCAGTTTATTGCAACCCCTTCACCCTTCTGGCGCAGGCCAGTCAAGCTACAGGGGCGTACCTTATCCCGAAGTTACGGTACCAATTTGCCGAGTTCCTTCTCCCGAGTTCTCTCAAGCGCCTTAGAATACTCATCTCGCCCACCTGTGTCGGTTTGCGGTACGGTCTTGTTAAACTGAAGCTTAGAGGCTTTTCTTGGAACCACTTCCAGTTGCTTCTTCACCGAAGTGAATGGCGCCACGCCCTTGAATTGCGCACCCGGATTTGCCTGAGTGCCTTCTCCAACGCAGCGACCGGGACTTCCAACACCCGGACAACCTTCCGCGATCCGTCCCCCCATCGCATTTAACAATGGTGCAGGAATATTAACCTGCTTCCCATCAGCTACGCATTTCTGCCTCGCCTTAGGGGCCGACTCACCCTACGCCGATGAACGTTGCGTAGGAAACCTTGGGCTTACGGCGAGGGGGCCTTTCACCCCCTTTATCGCTACTCATGTCAGCATTCGCACTTCCGATACCTCCAGCGCACTTTTCAATGCACCTTCGCAGGCTTACGGAACGCTCTCCTACCATGCACATAAATGTGCATCCGCAGCTTCGGTATATTGCTTAGCCCCGTTACATCTTCCGCGCAGGACGACTCGATCAGTGAGCTATTACGCTTTCTTTAAAGGATGGCTGCTTCTAAGCCAACCTCCTGACTGTTTTAGCCTTCCCACTTCGTTTCCCACTTAGCAATATTTGGGGACCTTAGCTGGCGGTCTGGGTTGTTTCCCTCTTGACACCGGACGTTAGCACCCGATGTCTGTCTCCCGTGATTGCACTCTTCGGTATTCGGAGTTTGCTATGGCGTAGTAATCCGCAATGGACCCCACAACCATGACAGTGCTCTACCCCCGAAGGTGATACACGAGGCACTACCTAAATAGTTTTCGGAGAGAACCAGCTATTTCCAGGTTTGTTTAGCCTTTCACCCCTATCCACAGCTCATCCCCTAACTTTTCAACGTTAGTGGGTTCGGACCTCCAGTACGTGTTACCGCACCTTCATCCTGGCCATGGATAGATCACCTGGTTTCGGGTCTACACCCAGCGACTGAACGCCCTGTTCGGACTCGCTTTCGCTACGCCTGCCCTAATCGGTTAAGCTTGCCACTGAATGTAAGTCGCTGACCCATTATACAAAAGGTACGCCGTCACCCCTTGCGAGGCTCCGACTGTTTGTATGCATGCGGTTTCAGGATCTATTTCACTCCCCTCCCGGG
Source organism: Paraburkholderia fungorum (assembly GCF_046027215.1). GTDB lineage: Bacteria > Pseudomonadota > Gammaproteobacteria > Burkholderiales > Burkholderiaceae > Paraburkholderia > Paraburkholderia fungorum_D. The sequence continues at coordinate 2,327,917 of NZ_JAQQEN010000002.1, forward strand.
GTTCTTTTCGCCTTTCCCTCACGGTACTGGTTCACTATCGGTCGATCACGAGTATTTAGCCTTGGAGGATGGTCCCCCCATCTTCAGACAGGATTTCACGTGTCCCGCCCTACTTCTCGTACACCCAGTTCTTCCTCGCTGTTTTCGTCTACAGGGCTATCACCTGCTATGGCCGCACTTTCCAGAGCGTTCGACTAACAATGAAGATAAAGAGTACAGGCTGGTCCCATTTCGCTCGCCACTACTCTGGGAATCTCGGTTGATTTCTTTTCCTGCGGTTACTTAGATGTTTCAGTTCACCGCGTTCGCTTCGCATGACCTATGTATTCAGTCATGGATACTCCATAAGGAGTGGGTTTCCCCATTCGGATATCGGTGGATCAAAGCTCGTTTGCCAGCTCCCCACCGCTTTTCGCAGGCTACCGCGTCCTTCATCGCCTGTGATCGCCAAGGCATCCACCACATGCACTTGTTCGCTTGACCCTATAACGGGTGTGTCTCATGCCGCATCCACTGGGGATGCAGCGCTCCTCACATCGTTACAGGTTGAGTATTCGTGTTGCGCCGTATTCCAAAGCAATCTTTCGATCACCTTTTCATACATTGATACAATCACAACCCTGATTCACCTACTCGCACACCCATCTCTAAGTATGCTTTCGTGAATCTCTTTACTACTTCTTCCTGATTGTTAAAGAACGACAGCCGATATCGCAGTTGCTATAACCGCGTATCACTCTGACTGGCTCAATCGCCAATGCGAAACGCTCTGTGCCTTTAAACACAGAACCCTGCGCATTGAAGATTGGTGGAGGATGACGGGATCGAACCGACGACCCCCTGCTTGCAAAGCAGGTGCTCTCCCAGCTGAGCTAATCCCCCAGTCATGCAGATAACGCAATCTGATAGTCCCGGAGTCTTCACCGGTTAGCTGCAGCCACCGCAGAAACAGTGGTGGGTCTGGATGGATTCGAACCATCGACCCCCGCCTTATCAAGACGGTGCTCTAACCAACTGAGCTACAGACCCCTGAGTCTGTCTGCGTATCTGTCTTAATTTCACAGCCGATAAGCGTGAGCGCTCAACGTTTGACACGTTAGCTCGAGAAAGGAGGTGATCCAGCCGCACCTTCCGATACGGCTACCTTGTTACGACTTCACCCCAGTCATGAATCCTACCGTGGTGACCGTCCTCCTTGCGGTTAGACTAGCCACTTCTGGTAAAACCCACTCCCATGGTGTGACGGGCGGTGTGTACAAGACCCGGGAACGTATTCACCGCGGCATGCTGATCCGCGATTACTAGCGATTCCAGCTTCACGCACTCGAGTTGCAGAGTGCGATCCGGACTACGATCGGTTTTCTGGGATTGGCTCCCCCTCGCGGGTTGGCGACCCTCTGTTCCGACCATTGTATGACGTGTGAAGCCCTACCCATAAGGGCCATGAGGACTTGACGTCATCCCCACCTTCCTCCGGTTTGTCACCGGCAGTCTCCCTAGAGTGCTCTTGCGTAGCAACTAGGGACAAGGGTTGCGCTCGTTGCGGGACTTAACCCAACATCTCACGACACGAGCTGACGACAGCCATGCAGCACCTGTGTTATGGCTCCCTTTCGGGCACCCCCACCTCTCAGCAGGGTTCCATACATGTCAAGGGTAGGTAAGGTTTTTCGCGTTGCATCGAATTAATCCACATCATCCACCGCTTGTGCGGGTCCCCGTCAATTCCTTTGAGTTTTAATCTTGCGACCGTACTCCCCAGGCGGTCAACTTCACGCGTTAGCTACGTTACCAAGTCAATGAAGACCCGACAACTAGTTGACATCGTTTAGGGCGTGGACTACCAGGGTATCTAATCCTGTTTGCTCCCCACGCTTTCGTGCATGAGCGTCAGTATTGGCCCAGGGGGCTGCCTTCGCCATCGGTATTCCTCCACATCTCTACGCATTTCACTGCTACACGTGGAATTCTACCCCCCTCTGCCATACTCTAGCCCGCCAGTCACAAATGCAGTTCCCAGGTTAAGCCCGGGGATTTCACATCTGTCTTAGCGGACCGCCTGCGCACGCTTTACGCCCAGTAATTCCGATTAACGCTTGCACCCTACGTATTACCGCGGCTGCTGGCACGTAGTTAGCCGGTGCTTATTCTTCCGGTACCGTCATCCCCCCAGGGTATTAACCCAGAGGTTTTCTTTCCGGACAAAAGTGCTTTACAACCCGAAGGCCTTCTTCACACACGCGGCATTGCTGGATCAGGGTTTCCCCCATTGTCCAAAATTCCCCACTGCTGCCTCCCGTAGGAGTCTGGGCCGTGTCTCAGTCCCAGTGTGGCTGGTCGTCCTCTCAGACCAGCTACAGATCGTCGCCTTGGTAGGCCTTTACCCCACCAACTAGCTAATCTGCCATCGGCCGCCCCTGTAGCGGGAGGTCCTAAGATCCCCCCCTTTCCTCCGTAGAGCGTATGCGGTATTAATCCGGCTTTCGCCGGGCTATCCCCCACTACAGGACACGTTCCGATGTATTACTCACCCGTTCGCCACTCGCCACCAGGATTGCTCCCGTGCTGCCGTTCGACTTGCATGTGTAAGGCATGCCGCCAGCGTTCAATCTGAGCCAGGATCAAACTCTTCAGTTCAAACCTGTTACTGTTTTCGGTCTCTTTCGAAACCGGTCGCTCACTCAACGTACTGACGAATGATCATCCCATCCGAAGATGGGAAAACCTTCCTTTAATACTAGTGTGAGACTTGATACTTTCGCTTGTCGGCAGAATCCGGAGATCCCACCGCGCGTCGCGCATCAAGCGCCCACACTTATCGGCTGTTAATTTTTAAAGATCGAGTCCGCATTCACTACCAAACCCGCACCGGACACCTCAGCTTCAACCACCCGGCACCGCTTCGTTCTGCGTCGCTGCATCAGCAGCAGAGAAACGAGATTATGAAGAACGACCGGCATGTCGTCAACCCCCCTTTTGTGAATTTTTCTTTGGGTTAACGAGAATCGGCGCCCGAATGTGCACCTCACTATATGGAGCCGGATCGACGCATGCCATCCCATCGTGTGAGAACGGGCGACATCGTCTATAGTGAGGAGCATGTCCGCGCACGCGGCGAGCAGTTGAAATACCGCTATCAGCCCCCACCTGAAGGTACGGCTGACAGGGAAGCAAGAACCCGCGAAAAGAGCGCATGAAGAATTGTGTGTGCTCAAAATGCGCGCAAAGGCACAAGCTCGTATATAATGCGAGCCGCGCGAATTTCGCACTTTTCTATCGGCCCGCTTCGAGCGGGCTCATCTTTTTTGCTCCCCAGAGCAACAGCCAAACAACCGCGTTGAGTCACTCAGGTGATGTTGAGCCATGCTCGAAACGCCTGACGGTCGCGTCCTGCGTCTCATAGCGAAGTCTCTAGAGGAGAATACGTGAACCCTTTTGATCGCGAAGATTCGCAACACGAAACCGCCGGCTTCACCGCCAAGGCCCCCGGTCGCACTGCCAAAGGCAAGGGCGCGGGCAAAGCGATTCCCGTAGCGGCCGAACTGCCGCCGCAACAAGCTGAAGAGCGTCAGCGCCAGATGCGTGCGCTGATCCAGCTGGGCAAGGAGCAAGGCTACCTGACCCACGCTCAGATCAACGACCATCTGCCCGACAACTTCGCGCAAACCGCAGCGATCGACAGCATCGTCAGCGCGTTCAACGACATGGGCGTGCAGGTCTACGAGCAGGCCCCGGATGCGGAAACCCTGCTGCTGAACTCGAACGCACCTGCTGTGGTGTCGGACGATCAGGCAGACGAGGAAACCGAAGTCGCATTGTCGACGGTCGATTCGGAATTTGGCCGCACGACGGACCCCGTGCGTATGTATATGCGCGAGATGGGCGCGACCGAGCTGCTGACGCGCGCGGGCGAAATCGCGATTGCCAAGCGCATCGAAGACGGTCTGCACGAAATGGTGCAGGCGATCGCCGCTTGCCCCCTCGCAATCACCGCGATTCTGGCGAGCGCCCAGCAGGTGGCGGACGGTGATCTGCGCATCGACGAACTGGTCGACGGCCTGAACGAAGACACGGCGGCAGCGGAAGAAGCCAACGCAGGCACTGACGCGGCAGCCGACCTCGACGCCGACGCGACCGACGAGGACGACAGCGATAGCGACGACGAGGACGACGCCGGTCCGGCCGACTCCTCAGCCGCTGACGAAGCGCGCCTGAAGCAACTGACGAGCGATTGCCTCGAAATCTTCGCGCAGGTCGGCATTCTGTCCGACCAGCTGAACGCCTCGCACACGCGCGGCGACGTCACGTCGAAAGCCTATCAGCGCGCCCGCGAAGAGATTCAGCAACATCTCGCGAAAATTCGCTTCACGGCTCGCACGATCGATCGTCTTTGCGGCGACGTGCAAAGCCAGGTCGCACAGGTCCGCGAAATCGAGCGCCGCATCCTGCAAATCGTCGTGACGAAGAGCGGCATGCCACGCGAGCAGTTCATCGAATCGTTCAAGGGCCACGAAGCCGACCTCGGCTGGACGGAGCGCGCAGCGCGCGGGGCGTCGTCGTTCGGTGCAGCGCTCGAGCGCCATCTGCCGGCGATTCAGTCGGAACAGCAAAAACTGATCGACATCGAAGCGACCGTTTCGCTGCCGCTCAAGCATCTGAAAGAGATCAATCGTCAGATGGTCGCGGCCGAGTCGAAGATGCGCAAGGCCAAGAGCGAGATGATCGAGGCAAATCTGCGTCTCGTGATCTCGATCGCGAAGAAGTACGTGAACCGCGGCATGCTGTTCCTCGATCTGATTCAGGAGGGCAACATCGGTTTGATGAAGGCCGTGGACAAGTTCGAATACCGCCGCGGCTGGAAGTTTTCCACGTACGCCACGTGGTGGGTTCGCCAGGCGGTGACGCGTTCGCTCGCCGACCAGGCTCGCACGATCCGCGTGCCGGTGCACATGATCGAAACGATCAACAAGCTCAACCGCATTTCGCGCGAAATCCTGCAGCAGACCGGTCAGGAAGCGCATCCGTCGGTGCTGGCAGAACGCATGGAACTGTCGGAAGAGAAAGTGCGCGGCATTCTGAAGATTGCCAAGCAGCCGGTGTCGATGGAAACGCCGGTGGGCGACGACGGCGACGCCACGCTCGGCGACATGATCGAAGATTCGGCAGCCTCCTCGCCGGCCGACGCAGCCATGCAGGCCGACTTGCGCGCCGCGATCGACGACGCGCTCGACTCGCTGTCGCCGCGCGAAGCGAAGGTGCTGCGCATGCGCTACGGTATCAACACGAAGTCCGACCATACGCTCGAGGAAGTCGGCAAGCAGTTCGACGTCACGCGTGAGCGGATTCGTCAGATCGAGAGCAAGGCCATGCGCAAGCTGATGCATCCGAGCCGCGCCGATCGTCTGAAGTCGTTCCTCGACCGTTAAGCTAGCGGTTGCGCTTGTCGTGCAGTTTGCACGGCAAGCGCGCTTCAATCACGAGCCGCGCCGATCGACTGGTCCGCGCCAGGCTTTTCAAAAGCAAGGCGTGTCCAGTTCACGCCGCTGCGGCGGTTACCCTCCTGAATGGATGGCGTGCCGAGATTCAACACAGGCCGCAACTCATACAGCGCTGCAAGATCTATCGTCTCCTGCGCAGACACCTCAAACATACGGCGCCCCGGCGGCACCGGCCCATGTCGTAACGACATGATCAGCACACCCCCTTCGCACATTAACGAAGCCACCCTCGGCATCGATCGCGCACGCTGGTGAGCATCAAGATGCATCCACACGGCGGTGAGCATGACCACGTCGTACGTTCCCTTCCTTGCACACAGAACCGTCAGATCCGGAAGACTATCGTCGAGCCATTCGATTCTTGACGACGTGTGCATGGCCATTGCCGGAACGCGCAGTGCATCGGTTGGTTCGACCGCGACGACGGTGTGGCCCGATTCAGCCAGCGCGGCCGCATCGCCACCTGCACCAGAACCGATGTCGAGAATGCGAGCGGGACCGCGCGGGATCAGGTGCAGGATCGACCGGTGCAACTCGGCGAACGGAATCTCCCGCCAATTCCGCAAGAGCGCCGCTGCTTCGTCCGCGTAGCCTTCCGTCCCGCTGATCTGAGCCGACATCAATCAAGGCCCTCCCTGTTCGACTGACGCTGTCTCGCCGCGCGATTCAGTACCTCACTACTCTACGCGACTCGTTCGTCAGACCGCGGTGCGCTCAAACGAACAGCGAAATGGTCACCTCGGTCGGCCGGGCAATGGGCATCGCGGTCGCGCATCGACGCGGCGAGTCACGATCGGCCGGATCGGACCCCATGCACCTCAGGCTGGCGAATGAGGCTCAGCCGGTCGCAAGCGCTTCATCGGTGAGTTCGACGCGATTGCGGCCGCTCGCTTTTGCGCGATACAGCGCGCGGTCGGCGACGCTATTCAGGCGCGCGAGGCTGGCGTCCGCGGCATCGAGACAGGCGATGCCGATGCTGCACGTATAAGCAGGCAGATCGCGGTCCGCGCGCTGTTGCACCAATTGGCGAATCGCGCTGGCTCGCGCGTAGGCTTCGTTTGCGCTGGCGTCCGCGAGCAGGATAGCGAACTCTTCGCCACCGATACGTGCCAGATGATCGTGGGGCTCCAGGATTGCAGCCACGCGCTCGGCGAAGTCGACGAGCACACGATCGCCGGTGTCATGGCCGAAGCGATCGTTAATTGCCTTGAAATGATCCAGATCGACGATCAGCATGGTGACGGTCCGGCCAAGGCGTTGCGCGCGGCCCTGCGCCTTGGCGTGCAGGATTGCGAACGCGCGACGATTCAGCAGACCGGTAAGCGGATCGATCGCCGACTGCCTTTCGAGTTGCGCGTGTAGCCGGTTGGTCGCGACCATGACGAAGCCGACTGTCACCGTCAGCGTCATGAAGTTGCTGATTGCCAGATACGATATCTGGAATGGATTGTGGGCGAACAAATCGGCGGCGGTGTCGCCCGGCGCGATGCTGGAGGCGCAACGGACAGCGGTCGAAACCGCCTGGACGAGAAACATGAACCCGAGAAATGCCGAGTTGTAGTTGCGTCCGCCACAGAAGAACAGGAGCCGCGCCTGCGCGGCGTACAACACGGTGAGCAGCGCCGTCACACAGGCCATGCGACCAAAAAAGTCGGGATGTCCCCACAGCATCCAGGAGAAGCAGACGCTGCCGAATGCGACCGCACCGATGGCGAGGCGCCATGACGGTTTTCGTCCGAAGAATATTTCTGTGCCGATCAGCCATAGGGCGGCGCCGATCAGCATCGTGGAATTGGCGAGGACGATGGATGCCCAATCGGGGATGGCGCCGCGCAACGCCAGGAGGACTGCGGTGATTGAAATGACCAGAGCACCGGCCGCCCAGTAAGCCAGCCCCCGGATGTTGGCGGGGAAGCTACGGTTTAGCGAGAACAACACCATCGACATCAATCCGGGCATGACGGATGACATCAGGATGACTGTACGGAGGTCAATTGTGATCATCGAATACAGAAGTGGCTTGTTTGCTGCGCGGTGCTAGCGTTTGGATTGGTTGTCCTTCAATGTGTTTACGGCCTGATTGTGGGAAGCTGAATGTGGTTTTGGGGTTTGTGCCTTTCAGGCGGATGTTTTTGCTATGGGGTTGCGGTGCTTGCGATGTTTGCCGCCAAAGGCAAAACAGATCAACCAAAACCCCACACCAACAATCAAGTATCCTCCCCAACATACCCTCCAACCCCAGCAGGAACAAACCTTGCGCGCCAACCAAAGCGCAAAAACCCCGGCGCCCAGCCGGCAAAACCATAGCTATCAGGAGTCCCGCAATTGGTAGAATTTCCGTCTTCGGCGGTTTCAACCTGGGGCGGCTCAGTCGTATTCGTCAACGTCCTGTTGACGCGCCTCGGCGTACCGATCCCCGCGGTGCCGGTGCTCCTCTTCGCGGGCTCGGCGATCGCCGCCGGCACGCTATCTTTCTGGCCGGTCCTCTTCGCCGCCGTGCTCGGCGCGCTCATCGGCGACGGCGCGTGGTTCACCGCGGGCCGCGTCTACGGCCGCAAGCTGATCAGCGCTCTCGGCCGGCTCTCGCCCGCCATCGATTCCAAAGTCGCCAAAGCACGCTCGCTGTTCGAGCGCTTCGGCGTGCCACTCGTGTCAATCTCGAAGTTCGTTCCCGGGCTCGCACTCATCACCCCGCCGCTGATGGGCACGACGGCCGTCGATACCCGCATCTACGCCATCTGGGATCTCGTCGGCGTGCTGGCGTGGGCCACCTTCTGGCTGCTTGGCGGCGCCGCGGCAGAACGGGAGTTGCACATGCTGCTGGCATTCGTCCGCGCGCGCGGCGGCACCGTGATCGATATCCTGCTCGCAGCGGCCTTGGTGTACCTGGCGTTTCGCCTGTACCAGCGGCGTCGCGACCGCCGCCGGTTCGCGCTCGCGCCCCCCTCCACCACCTCGGAAGTCGCGCCCGGCCGTGGATGGCGCCATATCGCGCCGCCCTTGGTACTCGATGCCAGGCCCGCAGCAACGACGCATGAAGCGCCGCGCCGCATCCCCGGCGCGCGGACGCTCGATCCGCACTCGCCAGAACAGGTCGATTGCGCCCTGCTCGCGTACGATATGGTGATTTATTGCATTTGCCCGGACAGCTCGATCGCCGTCGACATCACGCAAAGAATGCGCCGCAAGGGCTACACCCGGATCCGCGCGCTGAGAGGCGGTCTGGATGCCTGGCAACGACGCGGCTTTCCCGTGGAGCCTCTATCGCCAACAGACGAACTGCGCCCCCGTAAGCGGGCGTCGGAACTCTACGGCGACATGCGCGGCGCAGTCACGCTACGCGGTCTCGCCCCGCGGCGCAGCGAGAGTATCTGACTGCACATGCCGCACACGCCAAAAGTCGGCCTAAGCGGCTTTTTTGAGCACCGCCGCACTCACCGCCTCCAATCCTGCGCCACCGAGACGAACTGACGAGATCGCAACCCGCCGCTTTGGCGGCAAAGCATAAAGCTGCCGATCGGCAGTCATGCATATCCGTTTTCCCGGACATGCGCGGCGCCAACCAGTCGCGTCACAGCTTGCGCAGCAGTCCCGCGGCCGAGCGCATCCTGCGCTTGCGTTCTTTCTTCAGCCAATGGAGCGCTGCATCGGTATCGCCGGATCCGGCCAGCAGCGCCGCGTTGTCGCGCAGCAACATTTCGCTCGCGACAATATCGTTCAGGGCGCCAAAACGTTTCTGAATCTGTTTCAGCCGCTTGAGGATACGTTTATGACTGCCGCGCAGAATCGGCTCGAAAAATTCGAGCAGGTAGCGCAGTTTCTTTCCGGCCTTTCTGACGTCATGAAACGACGCGTAGTTGGCGCGTTTCGCGTGAGACGCGCGTTTCATCCGTTTTCTTAGCGACCGTTCTGACACCGCCACGCGTTTGTCGACGAATTTGGCCAGCGGCACGCGCTCATGTGCGGTGTTCAGTTCTTTGGTGGCGCTCGTCAGCGCATCGCGCAACAGATGTTTGACGTCCGCGTTCGATAGCGTTTCGCGGCTCGTCGCCAGCGCGTCACCACGAACCTCTTCGAGCTTGGGCCTAATCGCGCGTGCGCCGCTATCATCCTGCGCGATCAGTTCGATCAGAATGTCCCAATCGCGGGTCTTGCCCGCCGCCGTCGCCAGATATTTGTAGAGCGCCCGTTGGCGGGTATTCTCGCCTTTGTCGAGCAAGGGTTCGAACGCCCACCATAACGAACGTAGACGCCGTAAGGACACGCGCAGTTGGTGCAAGGCTTCGGGCGACGCATCGTCGCGCACCGCAGCGGCATATTCGATCGCATGATCGACAAGAGGCGCCGCGTATGAAGCGAAGGCCGCCTCCGCCGAGGGCTCGTCGCCGGTCGCCTTGCCGTGCTCAGCGCGTGTGTCGCTCTTGCGGCTCTCCCGTTTCATCGACCCTCCTCCAAAGCCCTTTGTAAGCAGCGTAACAAATAAAGGTCCAACGTGTATCGCGCTCGCTCACAGCACTGGACGGCAAACCGTCGCGAGGAATGCGGTTCACGTTTCTTTCCGCTTCGTAAGAAAAGGACCCGTTGCAGGACCAGCTGCGTGGCCCGCGTAAAGTCATAGCATTTTTCGGACAGCTGATCGTAAGGATCCGCCGCGATCAAAGTAGCGGACCGCGGTAGCGCGCGAAAAATGGTCGCCCCTAGGTCCGCAAACCCTCGTCCTGCATAGACGTCACGTTACTGTCATCAATACGACATGCAGCCCCAGCAGGATCGGTGGTTCCGCGACAAACTTTGGGGCTCACGTCATGCCGGAACTTTCGTACCCGCAGCCAGGCGCTGCAAGTGGAAAGGGGCGCAGTATTGGCCTCATTGTTTTTCTGGTCGTGATCGCCATCGGCGCCATCTATTGCGCCACTCATCTGGTTGACGATTTACAACCGGTTCGCGAAGGCTCGGCTCTGCCCTATCTGCTGCTAGGTGTCGCGCTATTGATCGCGCTCGGCTTCGAGTTCGTCAACGGCTTTCACGACACCGCCAACGCCGTCGCCACGGTGATCTACACCCATTCTCTGGCGCCGAACATCGCGGTAGTGTGGTCCGGCACCTGGAATTTCCTTGGCGTGCTGACGTCGAGCGGCGCGGTAGCGTTCGGCGTCCTGCAATTGCTGCCCGTCGAACTGATCTTGCAGGTAGGCAGTAGCGCCGGCTTTGCGATGGTTTTTGCGCTGCTGATTGCCGCGATCATCTGGAATCTCGGTACCTGGTATTTCGGTTTGCCCTCGTCGAGCTCGCATACGCTGATTGGCTCGATCATCGGGGTTGGCCTCATGAATCAGCTGATGCATGGGTCCAACGGCACGAGCGGCGTCGACTGGAACCAGGCGCTCGGTGTCGGCAAGTCGTTGCTGTTTTCGCCGCTGGTCGGCTTTCTGGCGGCAGGTTTGCTGCTGCTGATCCTGAAGGCCGTGGTGCGCGTTCCGGCGCTGTATGCCGAACCCAAGGGCAAGGAACCGCCGCCGTTCTGGATCCGCAGCCTGCTGATTCTCACCTGCACCGGCGTTTCGTTCGCGCACGGTTCGAACGACGGTCAGAAAGGCATGGGCCTCATCATGCTGATCCTGATCGGCACGGTGCCGACGGCCTACGCGCTGAACAAGGCGGTCACGCCGGCGGAAACGCAGACCTTCGTCGCCGTCGCGCAACAGGCTTCGGCGACGCTCGCCAAGTACACGCAAGGCACCGCGCCTTCCGCTAACCCGCGCGCCGATGTCGAAGCCTATGTCCGCACGCGCCAGTTGACACCCGCCACGCTGCCCGCCCTGCAGCAACTGACCGACCAGATCGGTCATCAGGTCGGTGCGTCGGGATCGATGGCAGGCGTACCGCAAGGCATCATCGATAACGTGCGCAACAACATGTATGTCGCCTCCGAAGCGATTCGCCTGATGGACAAGGCCAAGCAACCCGCCTTCTCCGCGGAGGACGCCAAGATCATCGACAATTTCAAGGCGCAAACCGATCACGCCACCAAGTTCATTCCCACCTGGGTCAAGGTCGCCGTGGCCATCGCCCTGGGCCTCGGCACGATGGTGGGCTGGAAGCGCATTGTGGTGACGGTGGGCGAAAAGATCGGCAAGCAGCATCTGACTTACGGCCAGGGCGCATCCGCCGAACTGGTGGCGATGCTGACGATCGGCGCGGCCGACATGTACGGCCTGCCGGTATCCACGACACACGTGCTGTCGTCGGGTGTGGCGGGCACCATGGCGGCGAACGGCTCCGGTCTGCAGTGGAACACCGTACGCAGTCTGGTGATGGCGTGGGTGCTGACGCTGCCGATATCGATCGCGCTGGCCGGGGGCTTGTACTGGCTGTTCCGTATGGTGTTCTGAACGCAACAGGAGCCGATCAGCCGATCGCGCCCCCGATTGATGCAAAAAAGCGCGGCCATGCCGCGCTTTTTTTATTTCACCGTTCAGAAGCTGCTCAATAAATTTCCGGCACGATCATCGATTCGGGCACCGGCTGGCGACTGTATTCATTGTTGTAGACCCGCGCCGGCAACTCGACGCTCGAGTGTTCGATCTCGTGATACGGCAGCTGGCTCAGCAGATGATGAATGCAGTTCAGACGCGCACGTTTCTTGTCGACCGCCTGCACGACCCACCACGGCGCCTCGGGAATATGCGAGCGCTGCAGCATGACTTCCTTGGCCTGCGTATAGGCTTCCCAGCGGCGCCGGCTTTCCAGATCCATCGGACTCAGTTTCCACTGCTTCAGCGGATCGTGGATGCGGTTCTGAAAGCGGATTTCCTGCTCTTCGTCGGTAATCGAAAACCAGTACTTGAGAATCTGCACGCCGCTTCGCGCCAGCATCTTTTCGAATTCCGGCACCGAGCGGAAAAACTCTTCGTACTCTTCGTCGCTGCAAAAATTCATCACACGCTCGACGCCCGCGCGGTTATACCAGCTGCGATCGAACAGCACCATTTCGCCGCCGGCCGGCAGATGCGACACGTAACGCTGGAAGTACCACTGCGTGCGTTCGCGGTTATTCGGCGCCGGCAGTGCCGCCACGCGACACACGCGCGGATTGAGCCGCTGCGTGATGCGTTTGATCGCCCCGCCCTTGCCGGCCGCATCGCGCCCTTCGAAAATCACCACGAGGCGATGGCCGGTCTGCACGATCCAGTCCTGCAGCTTGACGAGCTCGCCTTGCAGACGGAACAGCTCGCGAAAGTACATCTTGCGCGCCTCGCGATGCTCGGGCGTAAAGCCTTCCGCACCGTCGATGATGCGGTCGTCGACCTCCATTTCGAGTTCCTCGTCGTATGCATCGATGAGGTCTTCCTCGAAACGGCGTTGCCGCTCTGCCAGCAATTCGACTTCAGGTCTCAGATCCAGCTCTTTCATTGCGGTTCTCCTGGCAACGGAAATGGGTAAGCACGCGGCGCAAGCTCGACGCGAACGGGTTCGATTATCGAAGCGCGAGGTGTCAGCCATGTTACCGGCGCGGCAACCGCACGTGGACGTCACCGGCGCATACGCATGGCCGTGCCTTTTCGATACCCATAATAGCGAGTTTTGCGTGCCGCTCCGGCGCTAACGCAGTGGCCGGGCAAAGCTGATTTCGTGGCCGTCCGGATCGGTGATGTGGAAATAGCGCTCGCCCCACGGCGCGTCAGAAGGCTCGAGCGAAGGCTTCAGACCCGCGGCCAGCGCCTTCCGGTAAAGCGCATCCACATCCGATACATAGATGATCACGCGCCCCCACCAGTTGACCGGCGCGCGCGTGTCGACAATCAGATTCAGGTACGAACCACCGAACGCAAACGAGGTAAACGCCTCCTGCGGACCGCCAAATTTGATGGGAAAACCGAGCGCCTGGTAAAACAGCACCGCGCGTGGCATATCGCGGGTGGCGAGCGTGATGGCACTAATCGATTCGATACGCGGTTCCGTCTGCGGACTCGATGAGGCTGGCGAGGCGGGCGAATTCATGGTGGCAGTCTCCCTGGCATGACAGGCGGCTCATGCGCGGCCGCACGGGTGCGGGCCCGGCCATCGGCTCGGCCCCGCTCAGGAAAGTGTCTCACAGGCCGCGCCGTCGCACGCATCCCCGCGCATGCTCTTGAAAACTCTCGCGGCGCCCCGCATCTCGAATTCCGTTTATCCGGAGCATCGCCATGGGAAGCCGTCCACGCTTCATCGATGACCTGTCGCGCGCCGCGTCCGACGCCCCCGGGCCACACACCCTCACGCCATTAGCCGACGACGTCCTGCTCGACGCCTATTCCCGCACCGTGATCGGCGCGCTGGAGCGCGTCCAGCAGGCGGTCGCCTTCATTTCCGTCGAACGCCGGCTACCCGGCGAAGCAGGCCGCGACGGCCGACCCCCACGCGGCGGCACCGGCTCCGGCTTTCTGTTCACGCCCGACGGCTACCTGCTCACCAATAGCCACGTCGTGCACGGCGCCACGCACATACGCGTGACGCTCGCCGACGGCGCGAAATTCGACGCCGATCTGGTCGGCGACGATCCCGGCAGCGATCTGGCCGTGCTGCGCATCGGCTCGCCCGAGCCGTTGCCGCACGTCGAACTCGGCGAGTCGTCGCGGCTCAGGGTCGGGCAGATCGCGATCGCGGTGGGCAATCCGCTCGGCCTCGCGCAAACCGTGACGACCGGGGTAGTGTCGGCACTCGGCCGCTCGCTGCGTTCGAATTCGGGTCGCATGATCTACGACGTGATCCAGACCGACGCCGCGCTCAATCCGGGCAATTCGGGTGGTCCATTGATCAATTCGGCGGGTCAGGTGATTGGCGTGAATACCGCGATCATTCCCGGCGCGCAGGCGATCTGCTTCGCCACCGCGATCGACACCGCCAAATGGGTCATCATGCAGATCTTCGCGCATGGCCGCGTGCGGCGCGCGTACATTGGCGTGGCCGGGACCACAAGGCCGCTGTCGCGCCGCGTGCAGCGCTATTTCGGCTTGAGCGCCGAAAGCGGCGTGCACGTTATGGAAATCGTCAAAGGCAGCCCGGCCGCGCTTGCCGGCCTGCGCACCGACGATACGATTGTCGCGATCGACACGCTGCCGGTACAGGATGTGGATAGTCTGCAGCGCACGCTCGATGCGTCGCGTATCGAGAAACCGGTCAATGTCACCGTGGTGCGCGGCGCACAACGGCTGGAACTGACGTTGACCCCGGTCGAGCAGACCACTTGATCTGACACGTTTGTCACGCTCGCCGTCCGCATGAAAAAAGCCTCGCGCCCGATCGATCGGGCGCGAGGCTTTTGGGACCGACAGGCGGCGCTTCTGCCACGAGGCGCCGACCAGCCACCTCCAACCGCTTACTGGATCACCCGCGTCACACCCCGGCCACGCGGATCGGCCGCGGCTTCCGGCGTATCGCCGTTGACCTTGATCGCCTGGATGTCGCCGCTGAAATCCTGCCCCTTCAGCGCGTAACCCTTCGCTTCGATCTGCTTGGCGAGTTCGCCGTCGATCGGCTTGTACGGCTCCCAGAAGATCGTATTCGGCGTCAACAACTGGTGATGGAAGCGCATTGCGCCGACCGCTTCCGGCAACGGCATATTGAAGTCGTAAATGTTGTTGATGACCTGGAAGATCGACGTGAAGATACGCGAGCCGCCCGGCGTGCCGATCACGAGCGATACCTTGCCGTCTTTGGTCAGAATCGTCGGGCTCATCGACGACAACGGGCGCTTCTTCGGTTCGATCGAATTCGCGTAGAGCGTCATGAAACCGCCCCGCCGATGTTGCCTGCTTCCGGATACGTCACGGCCAGCGTGAAGGCAATCGCAACAGCCGCGTCAACGGCATTGCCGCCTTCCTTGAAGATCTGTTCGGCGGCGTCGGCGCTGTATTTGTCCGCGACGGCAATAGCCGAAGCAGTGAGTACTGCCGGCTGCGTTTTCGCGGGTGCTTTGGCGAGTGCCGGGGCGGTTTCGAGGAAGCCTGCTGAGACAGAAACGAGTGTGACCAGGGCGAGTCCACTGGCAGCCGATCTTGCGTTGTGTAACAACTTCATTGCGTATCCCCCATCACTACAATTCATCTGACGAGAAGAGTTGCCTTCGCCTTGTAGCAAGCGAACCGGTTCTTTGCGAAGTTCAATATTCCGCAGGACGGATGCCGCGGCACGCATGCACGACGGCACAAAACATCATGCCGACGCGGCATCGAACGGTTAAAGGCCGCCCTTGTAAGTGACGAATTCGGTAGCAGCAGACATGCCTGCAGCGCGCGCGGGGGATGCGCGCGCCGCCCGTCACAGGCTCAGGCGGGACCCCGGCTGCCGCGCGCGATTTCGTCGCCCGCGCCGCTCGGCAAGCGCGCGGTGATCGGAATCGACAGGAACGAGAACAGGCCGACCACGATAAACGCGGGCCAGAAGTCGGAGAAGACGATGGCCGAATGACCCTGCACGTTATGCGAGATCTGCAGCACGATGCCCGCGATCGTCACGCCGAGACCCAGCGAAATCTGCTGGATCA
This sequence comes from Paraburkholderia fungorum, assembly GCF_046027215.1. Taxonomy (GTDB): domain Bacteria; phylum Pseudomonadota; class Gammaproteobacteria; order Burkholderiales; family Burkholderiaceae; genus Paraburkholderia; species Paraburkholderia fungorum_D. Next base: position 2,343,940 of record NZ_JAQQEN010000002.1, read on the forward strand.
CACTCGCGACACTCGTCGCGCGGCCGACGTCGCGGCTTGGAATATCCGCGTAGGCCAGCGTGTTCAACGAGGTGAACTGCAACGAGGGGAAGAAGCCGCCAAACAGCACGACACACCAGATCAGCCAATGCGGCGTGCCGGGAAAGAACAGACCGTAGACCGCAATGGCGACACCCGCACAGCCTGCATTGAACATCAACACCTTGCGGAAACCGAAACGGCCGAGAATGCGCGAGGCCGCCGCCTTCATGAAGATCGAGCCAAATGCGGACGCGCAGGTAATCGAGCCTGACTTGAAGGCGGTCATGCCCAGGCCTTCCTGCAACGCGAGCGGCAACAGAAACGGTACCGCTCCGAGGCCGATGCGAAATAGCGAACCGCCGATCACACTCGCATGAAAACTCGGAATCCGCAGCAGTCGCAGATCGAGCACAGGCAACTCGACACGGCTCGCGTAGAGTACGTAAATCACCAACAGCACGACGCCGATCACGCACATGCTGACCGACACCGTGTTCGACACCAGTTCGCCGCCCACCAATGAAAGCCCCAGCATGAATAGCGACGCCCCGCTCGCGGACAAAGCGAAACCGGTCCAGTCGAGCCGCCCTGGATGCGCTTCGCGCACGTTCGCGATGTGCTTGTTTGCAAGCCAGATACCGAGCAGGCCGATCGGAATGTTGATGAAGAAAATCAGACGCCAGTGCAGATACGTCGTAATGAAACCGCCGAGCGGCGGTCCGAGCACCGGGCCGAGCAGGGCCGGCACCGTCAGATAGTTGACCGCGCGGATGAAGTCCGACTTCGGCACCGAACGGAAAATGATGATGCGCCCCACCGGCACCATCATCGCGCCGCCGATGCCTTGCACGAAGCGCGCAACCACGAAGGTGTCGAGCGACGTGGAGGCCGCGCACATCAGCGAGCCGGCCATGAAGATGCCAATTGCCGTGCGAAACACGGTGCGCGAGCCGAAGCGGTCGGCAACCCAGCCGCAGATTGGAATGAAGACGCCGAGGCCGATGACATAGGCCGTCACGGCGAGCTTGAGGGTAATGGGATCCTGACCGAGATCGCGCGCCAGAACCGGCAGCGACGTCACGATGACCGTGCCGTCTATGTTTTCCATGAACATCGCACACGCGACGATCAGCGGAACAATGAAAGTGCCTAAAGCGAGAGGCATTGGCATGACGACGGACTGCAAAGCCGTCGGCGCAAAGCTTGGATTATCGCATCGCATTCACAACAGATGTTGTTGAGCGACGGCATTTCGTCGCCGCACGCATGACACGCGACGGCTCGCCGCCGATCGTTGCGGACGCAACGAAGCGAAACGGGTTACGAAAAACAGCAGGGAGAAAGTAAGCGAGGCGATGGCGGGGCAGCCTTCAGCCGCCTCACCACCGCCTCGCTCGATAATGCAGATAGAAACTTTAACGCGACGCGCTGACCAGCGGTTGCAGTTGCGGCAGGATCTCGGTGCTTGCACGCGTCACGTCGTTCGGGAAGTCGATTTCGATCCACGGCGCGCCGGTCACGTCAGCCGTATCGAACACCTGGCTGCGCTCCAGCAGGAGGTCGCGTACCGCCTCTTCGTGCGGCAGGTTGGCCCGGCCGCTGTCGACATAGCCGGCCACGATCTGCGCAAAGCGTTGCGCGGTTTCCTGGCGGAAGCGGAAGAATCCCACCGATTCGCCGATGGTGTCGTACTCGAGATTGACGGCGAGCTGCTTGCGCAATTCGACCGGCACGCCTTCTTTCAGGCACAGCTTGACGGGTTCGTCGCCGGCTTCGAAATCACGGTCGATCAACAGGCGGTTGACCGTTTCGCCCGCCACCAGCGCGCTCAGGATGCGCTCGTCGTAGAGCACGTCGGCGTCCATCAGCAGCACGTCGCCGCCGCGCGTGAGCGCCTCGGCCACCGTATGCACCGTCAACACGCTGCCCAGGTCGTAACGCGTGTTCAGCACCGTTTCCACTTTATGCGGCCAGTTGATGCGCGCCAGTTCAGCCTGGACCGATTCCGGCTGAAAGCCGAGCGCCAGCACGACGTCCGTCACGCCGGCGGTTTCGAGCATTTGCAGATGCCGTTCGAGCAGGCTCATGCCGTCGAATTGCAACAGACACTTCGGGAACTGTGCTTCCGGCGGTTGCTGGAGACGCAGGCCGAGGCCCGCTGCGAGGATGATGGCACGCATGCGCGGTCCTTTGAAAAAATACGGATTAATCGACAACCGGCACGCCCGTCGTGGCGCGGCGCCGTTGCCAGCTTCGTTCGCTGAAGTGCAAAACCAGCAGACCCGGCAAGCCTAGCAGGATTTCACGGGCGCGCTTGGCGAGCGACAATGCCAGCGCCGCATCCGGCGGCAAACCGACAAGCGGCGCAAGCAGCAGATAACCGCCTTCCTGCACGCCGAGCGAGCCCGGAATCATAAACGCTGCGCCGCGGATGGCCTGCCCGAGGCTTTCGAGCAGAAGCGCATCGACCCAGTCGACCGGATGACCCAGAAAGCGCAGCGCGAGCCACACCTCGACCGTACCGACCACCCAGCCCACCAGACTCAATGCGAAGCTCGCCGCCACCCGGCCGCGTTCACGGTACATCGCCTGCACGGCCGCATCGACGGCTTCGGCGCGCGTCATGAGCGTGGACCAGTCACGCTTGCCGAACATCTTCGACACCACGCCCAGCAGACGGCCGAACAGGCCACGCCGTTGAGCGTAGTAGAAACCGACGATCATCGCACCCAGCACGCCGGTGGCGATCAGCGTTGCGGTTTGCAGGTCGTGCAGCGCGCCGTGTGCGGCATACGCGCCGAACAGCAGCAACCCAAGCAGCGCGAAAACGATTTGCGCGAGCGCCTGGGCGGTCGTGCTGACGGTGATCGCCGCGGCCGCATCGCGCATGCGCATGCCGCGCTGCGACAGTTGCCGGACCATCACCACCGGACCGCCAATCTGTCCCGCCGGCAACAGACTATTCACCGATTCGCCGATCCAGCGCGCGAACAGCGCTTCGCGCAACGTCAGTTCATGATGCACGCCATCGCGGCGGCGTTGGAACAGCACCGAGATCGCGCCCGCGTCGAGCGCAAGCGGCACGAGGTGGAACGCCGCAACGAGCGCGAGCCCCCAACCGGCCGCGAGCAGCGTCGAGGCAACCGAGCCGAAACCCTGCCACGCAAGCAGGCCGACAAAAAGCGCCGTCCCGATCGACAGCAGAATGAAGGCCGCGCGTGTCATGCGTGGTCCTTGCCGCGCGCTGTCATCTGACGGAAAACCTGGCGAAAACCGAAGTACGCGATCGCGTCCTTCATGTTCGAGATGAGACGGCGCCACGGACGCATGTTCGGGTCCGTAACGTATTCAAAAGTGAGCGACACGCGCATTTCGTTCGCACCGGCCGGCGTGATCCGATGACGCAGCTTGTCGCCGTCGAAAAACACCAGACCGCCGGGCACAATCTGCACCGAGCCCGGCTGGTCCGGCACGTCCGGGTTGCGCGTATGCAATTCGTAATCGAGCCGGCACGACGATTCGTCTATCACGCCGAGCAGCAGCGTGTAACGGCGGCCGTCATAGTACGAAGTATCGTAGTGCCAGCCGATGTGGTCCCCGGCACGCGTGTAGTAATACAGCGCGTAAGCATGCGGATCGTCCGCGGGCGACACCTGCAGCTTGTCGCCGCTCAGCTGCTCGAGCCAGCCGATCAGCTCTTTCGAGCGATACAGCTCGGCGATGAACGGCGCGAGACGGTCGATCGTATGGCGGCTCACGCTGCCGCCCTGTTTGTGGCCCGGCAGATAGTTGCGGTTCACTTCGTCGAGCAGCCCCCGCGCGCTCTGCACGAGCTGCGCGGTAACTTCCGGCGCGAGGAAGTCTTCCAGATACAGGAACGCGCCCTGAGCGGCAAAATCTTTGCGCAGACGCGGCGTGTCGAACGTGTGCGTACGGCTCGCCACGGCGCGGTCGGCATCGGGTGCGGGCGTGACCGACGGCGAGCCCGGCGAGCGTTCTACGGCAATTGTCGAGATCACGTCGTCTTCGGCGTGCGCACTCATTCGCTGGCCCACATTTGACTGGTTTCAGAAGCGCTGGCGGCGACGGCCGGGGGAGCGACGCGGCGCGAGACGCGCCAGTAATCGATCACCACCCAGGCGGCAAAGAGCGGCGCGCCGATCGATGCTGCCACGACAAATGGCGTCACAACGCTCGTGAGTGTGACGATGGGGAGCAGGTACAACACGTCTTCGGTTTCGAAACCACCGACCGATGCCTGTCTAGTACCCGCCTTGCCCGCCATTTCCTCGATGCGCATGCGCAGGAAAAAAATCAGCGCGACCGCAATGCCGGCCGCGGCGCCGAGCCAGCCAGACGCGACTTTGAATTCGCCGACATGCGTCGTGCCCACTCCGATGCCCATGCCGACGAACAACATGATTGTCACGAGGGCGTCGCAAGCGAGGTCGTAAAAATGACCGATCCGGCTCGACTTGCCACCGATACGCGCGAGTTCGCCGTCCGTGTGATCGACGAAGTTCGACAGCACGATCAGGAATGCGCCTGCATTGGCCCATTCAAATCCGCCGTGAGCGAGGCACAGAGCGCCTGCCAGCCCGATCAGCAGGCGCAGCGTGGTCAGGTGATTCGGGGTGACCCACGTGTTCACGAGCGGAGTCACGAGGCGGCGGGCGAGCCGCGCGTCCCATGTCCTGGGCGGCGGAACGTTGGTTGGAGTGTGCGGTTGCGAATTCATAACCCGGAAATATATACGGGATCGTAAAAGATTGCTTTCTTCGCGCACGTTTCTTTACGGTCCAATCGTTACCTGCGTGTGTGAGGGGTACAGCAAGATTTGCCGAATCGAGATAAAGTGCGGACCCAATTGTGCCTTTTCGCCGAACTCCCCGACGCGCCGCGTCTTTCGGGGCACGACCCCAAGCCATCGCCCGTTGCGAACACACCACATCGGACCCGTCGCCGTTCACGTTTATGAAACGCTCTTTTCCATCTGCATTTTCATCTGTACTCCTTGCGCTGTACGTCTTGACGCTGCCGCTTGCTACTCACGCCGCCGCGCTCGACGCACCGCTGACGTGCAATGAAAGCGGCCATCAATTTATCGCCGACCTTGCGCAACAACAGATGATCGACCCCAAGCCGACGCGCGTGGAGAGCAATTCGATCAATGCGTTTTCGCCCGTGAAGGGCGCCGAACTGACCGCATTCGGTTTTCGCGTGTTCGCAGTGGTGGGATATGAGAAGGACGACCCGATGTTTCGCGTCGGCGACGGCGAACCGCTCGCCAGTTCGGCTTACGGCGTGGTGGTGTTCGGCGGCGAATCCAAAGTGCAGAACGCGCTCGCAGGCTCGGGCAGTACGGCCATCGTGCACCGGGTGGCGCCGCTCGTGACGGCGATTTTCTGCAAGCGGAGTTGACGGCGGGAATTACAAGTGTAGAGGCGCTGGAAAGCAGTTGCGAGAAAAGCCGATACCGAATGCTCGGCACTTCGATATGACCTCGCCGCAAAATCGAAATCCGCTTCAGACGCCGGTCGCAGGGGGAAACCGCACATTGTCGCGAGGATCCCCCCTGCTGGCGCCTCGGCCAGATGGCCTATGCGGCGCCTTTCGCGCAGCCGCTCCCCTTACAGCTTGAGCGCCGCAGGGTCCGCCGTCAGATAACCCACCGACGCCCCGAACCGGTCCTTGTAGTTCGCGCGAACCAGCGGCTCGAGCACGTCCTTCAGCGCCTGCGTATGCTGGCTGCCCCAATCGCCCGCGTGCTGGAAATTGCTCATGATGTAGGTCCAGCCATTGAGTTCGTCGACCGCATGCAGACCGGTCGATTCGGCGCCCGCCGGTGTCGACAGCAGGCGTGTGAGCTGCTTCGTGTCGACGTTATAGGCCCACAGGAAATTGTTCACGTGGTAGCCGCTGTCCTCGCCGATAAAGAGCGTACGCAGCTTCTCCGAGAACTTCAGGTTGTCGGGGTTCGCAACCCGATCCGGATCGGCCTTGTTGCCGAGCGCATCGGCGGCGATGTCCCTGCCGACCAGCAGCGCGCTGGTGTGCACCGGCACCCACTCGCTGTTGATCGCGACGCCTTCGTTATCCTTCTGGCCGCCCGCGAGCTTGTGCTGAAGCACGCCGCCGGCGTTGATCGCGGCATCGACGGAAATGTTGCTTTCCGCATTCCAGCCCTTCGCGGTGTTGCCCTTCACCATCGAGTCGACGATGTTCTGCAGCGCGGAGTAGGCGATCTTGTCCTTGATGTTGAGCGTCGTGCCTTCCATCTTCGTGAAGCCCATGCTGCCGCCCGCGAGGTAAGCGTAGCGGTGGGTTTCGAGGAACGCCGCGGCCTTTTCCTTGCCCGGCATGATCCTGACCCACTGCGCAACGCCGCCTGCGAAGACCTTCTTATAGTTAGCGTCGGCAGGATCCGTCCATTTGACGTCGATCACATCCTGCGGCCGATTCGATTTCGCCATTGCCTCGACTTCCGCGCTCGTCGCGTGACCGAGCTTGATCCACTTCAGGTCCGCGCCCGCCGCGGCCGGGTCGACCGAGAAGCCGGCGCCGACTTTCGCCACGTATAACGTGCCCGCCGACAAATCCTTCTCGTTGTCCGCCACGAACATGAAGAGGCCGCTGTTGGTCGCGTCGTCGCCCATCAGCACCGTGCGGTTGTCCGGCATGACCTGCACCAGTTCGTGCGAAATGCGCCCGAGGCAGTAGTGCTTCCTGACCGTGCCGGTGCCATCCGCCTTGACCGTGATTTCCGGCAGATGACCATAGAGGTACGGGTTGAAGGGTGTATTCGCGTTGCCGTGCAGGTTGTCGTTGAACGCCTTGTACTGCGCGAGATTGCTGGCGCTGGTCGTGAACGGGTCCGGCTCGTATTCCTCGCTGGACAGATGCGTGTTCCACGGCGACAGGCTCGCGCCGCACGTAATCCACAGCCCATTCGCGGGCGATGTATCGACGTTGTGATACTTGACGAGCGTCAGCTTGCCCGTGGCCGGATCCTGATCCAGTGTCAGCACCGCGATCGGCGACGGGAGACGGCCATACATGCCGTCGCCGGACTGTGCCGACGTCGTGTATTCGAACTGGACCACGGCGAACACCGTGTTGCCCTTCACGCCGGCCACCTTCGCTCCGTCGATCTTCAGCAGCGACGTGCCGTCCGGCGAGTCCGAGAAGAACTGACGCCGTTTGGCCGGCACCGAGTCGTCGTAGATCGGCTGGTTGTTGATGTCGAAGTAGCCGCCGGCCAGCACCGTGCCGCCCTTGCCGTCCGGCACCAGGTCACCGGTCATGAAGAACGGCTGGTACGCGAGCTTAAAGGCCTTTTTCGAGCCATCGGAGTAAGAGACCGTCAGGCTCGAGCCGACCGTGGTGGTCGCCATCAACGCCGGATTGGCGAGCGACGGCGCCGCCATGCTGGTGAAAGAAGCCGAGCTGAAATTCGCGACCGGCGTGGGCGATGCAGCGGCCAGATCGTCGCTGCCGCCGCATGCGGTCAGCATCGACGCAGTTGCGAGGCCGCCTAGCGGCAGCATCGGCGCACCGACGATGAGTTTCAGGGCCTTGCGGCGGGAAAGGTCGAGCGGCTCTGCCATGTTGTTGTGATCCAGGGTTTGGGTACGGTAGGTGAATGCACAGCCGGCACGCACTCAGCCCCAAAACCGCATGGTTCACGCTCGCGCCGCTATGACGCGAGGATTCTATGAAGTGGATGTGAAAGTATATTGACAGTAATTGGTAATGTTAATTTCGGCCGTTCGTTAGCTTGGCTGCACTGCCAATTGATCAGCCCGGCCGGCGAAACTCGTTTTCGACCCAAGCGGCGGCGCTCGCCTTGCTGAGTTTGAAATTCGGCGCGACCTGCACTTGCGCAAGCTGTTCGCCGAACAGGTCGAGCGCGGTCAGCAGCGCGTACGGCTCGTCTTCATCCGGCACGATGTCGAGGGTGATGTCGAGTTCATCATCGCCGTCCGCGCTGGCCACCCGGACCTCTTTATGCAACTGCGCGCGCAGTTGCTGCTCATGGCGGCGCAGCACTTCAGAGGCAGTCTTCACCAGCGTGTTGAACGCCGACGTGTCGAGCGGTTTCGGGTCTTTCTTGTTACGGCCCATTGTCCACGGGCCGACGAGCGCCGGTTCGGCCTCGCCGTCCTTGATCATTTCGACGGCCCAGCCTTCGTCGTCTTGGTTCTTGATGACGCGTGCGGTCCAGCCGTCGTCGCGCCACAGACGCGCTTCGTGCTGGGTTTCGGGCTGAGTTTCGCCCATTTCGGACGAGCCTTCCGTCGTGGAGTCTGCAGCGGGGTCGGACGATGGAAGGGGTGTATCGGTCATTACAGGTTCACTCACGTTCGCGGGGGCGGAAATCACATCTCGAACATGTGATTCTACCCGCCCCGCCCGCGCCGGACGCGGCCCTGGCCGATCGGACAAGTCCCGTCAGGCTGTCGTTAACTGAAATAATCTATTTCCCTATTCGTTGGAACTTATAAATCCAATATAAAAATGACGAAAAAAAACGCGGCCCGAAAGCCGCGTATAAACAAATGAAAAAGACGCCCTTGGTCGAGGGCGGAGCCGATTGTAGAACCGTAATGCCCGGAGAAAGACCCCATAAACTGCAAGAGTGCCTTGCAGAAAATCCAACAGAACGTCCTACCGAAACCATTTGCGCAAATCCTTGCTGGACAAAGGCAAGCGCGGCCGTCGCGAGCGAGCAACACCACAAACATTGACAGCTCATTACCGAATCTCCAGCTCGACCTGTTTTCCCTTTATTTATCCATACTTACGCGACTTCAATCTTCTATTACGAATTTTCAAATGTATTGTTGTGCCATATGCGCTTAAAGATACGAATAGCAGGAATACACTTCGCGGCGAATCGTCCGGCAGCCGGCGGTATCGGCGGCGAGCACTGGAATGCGATTCTCTACGCACTGTCTCGGAGTTATCCAAACATGAAAAAAACCCTCATCATCGCGGGCATCATGGGCGCGTTCGCCGTTACCGCTCACGCGCAAAGCAGCGTCACCCTGTATGGCACGCTGGACGCCGGCCTCGTCTACTCGAACAACCAGGGCGGCCACAGCAACTGGCAACAAGGCAGCGGTTCGGTGTCGAACACCTACTTCGGCCTGCGCGGCAGTGAAGACCTCGGCGGCGGTCTGCACGCGATCTTCACGTTGGAAAACGGCTTCAACCTGAACAACGGCCAGTTTTCCGAAAGCAACACGATGTTCAATCGTCAGGCTTTCGTCGGTCTGAAGAGCGATCAATACGGTGCCCTGACGCTCGGCCGTCAATACGACTCCGTGGTCGACTACCTCGCCCCGCTGTCCGAAGCGGGTGGGGGTTACGGCAACAACCTGGCCGCTCACCCGTTCGACAATGACAATCTCGACAACTCGTTCTCGATCAAGAACGCCGTGAAGTACACGAGCGCGAACTACGCCGGCTTCAAATTCGGCGGACTGTACGGCTTCAGCAACTCGGCCGGGCAGTTCTCGAACAACCGTGCATGGAGCGTTGGCGCTTCGTATGACAACGGTCCGTTGAGTGTCGCGGCGGCTTACCTGCAACTGAACAATTCGGGCAGCTCCAATCTGGGCGGTGCCGTGTCGCAAGGCGACGGGACTGCTGCTGTCGCGGCCAACCTGCAGCGCACGTTCGGCGCGGGCATCAACTACACGTACGGCCCGGCAACGGCCGGCTTCGTGTACACGCATACGCAACTGGACGGCATCACCGGCGTCGATGTGGGCGGCGCGACGCTGCCCGGCGTCGCCGGCACGAACCTGCATCTGGACAACTATGAGTTGAACGGCAAGTATGCGTTGACGCCGGCGCTGAGCCTCGCGGCTTCGTACACGTTCACCGACGGCAAGATGTCGGGCTCGAACGGTTCGGGCGATCCGAAGTGGCACACGGTGTCGCTGCAAGGCGACTACGCGCTGAGCAAGCGTACCGATGTGTACCTGGAAGGCGTGTACCAGCACGCATCGGGGGAGCTCGGCAACTTCGGCGCGAACGTAGCGGCGATCAACACGCTGGCGCCGTCGTCGACCGGCAACCAGGTTGCCGCGGCGGTTGGCCTGCGCCATCGCTTCTAGGCTTTTTCAGCTGATGTGAGCAGACCGGGCGTACCGTTCCGGTCCGCAGCCGAACCCGCGCGTGACACGATCACGCGCGGGTTTTTCATGGCGCTTACGCTTTAACGTAGTGGTCGCAGCCACGTATGCGCGCGGTATACTGAGTCCAGCTGTCTTCCTTGCCGGCACGTCGTTGCGGCTGAACGGCGGCTTCGTCGCGAAGCACGACGTGACCACGTTCGATCGTTGCGCTTCGCCCGCGCCCCAAGTTCCCGTGTACGACCGGGGACGCCGACGATCGGACCATGAAAAGACTTCTTCTGCTTGCTCCCGCTGTCCTCCTCGCTGCCTGCGGTTCATCCGGCGGCCCGGCACGCGATGCTTCCCTGCCGTTGATGTATTTTTCGTCGCAGCGCGCCCCTGCTTATATTGCCGATTGCCTCGAGGGTCGGTTATCGCGTGTGCGCATGTCGAATGTGGGCAGCGCGACGGAACTTGCGGTCGGCTCGGATTCGAACAACTCGTATTTCGTCACATTGACGCCGTATAACGCGGGCTCGGTCATCAAGGTGATGCGCCCGGCGAATGCACCGGAGGATCCACCGGAACCGGAAATGCGCTTTGACATTGCACGTTGCGCGACCTGAGTTTTTTGTCGCGCGGGTGAGTTGTTGACAGGCATGCCGATAGGCGATTTTTTTAAGTCGCCTGTCGGCTATTTTTTTATCTGTTCATCTGCGAACATAGCCGCCCTTTGTCTTTTATGCGGCGCGCAGTGCCGCGAGCTTCGATGGCATCCAACAAAGCACATCACGCGACGGGTTTTGCGGCCGGCGTCATCGCGGCGGCTATCGTCGCACGCATTGGCAGCGGCGGGTCATTTCACCTTGGCGTGCTATTGAGTTTCATCACGGGGGTTGCCGGTAGCACGGCGCCTGATTGGCTCGAGGTGGCGTGGTGGTCACGCAAGCGCCGGTTGTGGATTACGCATCGCACGTTGACGCATTGGGGACTGGGGTGGCTCGCGTTGCTGGTGTTCTCGTATCACTGGCTTGGGCATTCGGTCTATGCTGCGCCGGCGTTTGGGTTTGCCTGTGGTGGGGTGATGCATTTGCTTGCTGATTGGCCGAATCCGCTCGGCGTGCCGTGGATTGCTGGACGGCATTCGTTGAATCTGTGGAATAGCGGGCACTGCGATCTCATCGTGGTTGGGGCGGCTTGGGTCGCCGCGTGGTTTGTTTGGATGCACGGTGTGCATGGGGGTTTGGTTTTGCAGTTTTTGAAAATGGGATAAGGGTTGGTGCTTTTTTTGCCTTTGGCGGCGGCATTTCGTTGTGCCTGCGGCGGTTACCTTTCCTTGTTTTGGTTGCCTACGGTGTTGGCCTTTCCTTGTCTTCTTATTGGTTTATTAGTGTTCCCCCTGTGCGGGGGGCACCTACTTTTCTTTGCCGCCGTAAAGAAAAGTAGGCAAAAGAAAGCGGCTCAAACCGCCAACTCTTAAGTGGGTCCCCTGGCTTGGAAGGGCTAGTGGTCCGATCAACGGATCACGCCTCGGTCCATTAGTGTCTGTGACACAGCCGTCATCCGCTCCCACTCCGCACTGTGTGCGTCGCGGATGGGTCTGCCAGGGAAACCGGGCGCTTCGTTTGTGCGCGGTGGGAGCCATCGGCTTCGCCTCGGCGAGGCGCCGAAACACACCGGTGGTTTGATGAAGTACCGCCTCGGCGCGCGCAGCGCCGCCGGAAGCATGACGGCCTGGTCACTCAGGCCAGAAGGTGCGCAGGCTCAATCTCTACGGGGCCACGATCCCCTCCAAGCCAGGGGACCCGCTTAAAAGCTAGCGGTGTGAGCCGCTTTCTTTTGCCTACTTTTCTTTGCGGCCGGCAAAGAAAAGTAGGTGCCTGCCCCGCACAGGGGCGACGCTAATAGACCAATAAGAAAACAAGGAAAGGCCAACGCCGCAGGCACAAGGACATGCCGCCGCCAAAGGCAAAAAAAGCACCACACCCCGTGGACTTGTCCACAGAAAAAGTTCACAAGCCTGTGGATATCCTGCGCAAGACTCGTGCAAGTCATTGACCAGGTTGAAATTCCACCCCCTGCCGGCAGCAAGTCAAAAGCTCATCGCCCATGCCGCTCAAGGCATAACAAAAGACTTCACGAGTGTCAGCTCGCCAGCCTTCCTCATTGGAACCCGAATCGTCTCGCTCTTCTCATTCGGCGTGTTCTCGTTGGTAATAATCGTGATCTGCGCGACAGTCATATCGCTACCACCACTCCCACTGCCGTAGTAGTTCACATAAACCAGATACGTGCCCTTCAACGGCGCAGCCGACGAATAAATCTCCGGCCCGTACCCCGTCGTCACGTCAACATCCAGCGCGCCGCCGTTCGCCGCAACACGGTCCCCATACCAGGTATGCACGCCATCGGGCGACACAACGTGTAAGTCCAGATCAGTGCCATCTGTATCCCATGCCAGCACCACCCGCAGTTTCGGCTCTGTCTTGCCGCTGTAGGCATCATAAAACTGCACGCGCTTGCGGCTGCCATCCTGCACGCGCAATTCGACACTGTTGCTGCCGGACGGAAACGCATATGGCCGCGAGAACTTGCCGTCCTCCTCCACGCGCTGCGGCAACGGCGTGCCATCCACCACCAGCGTGCCAACCGAAGTGCCCTTCTTCTTCGGCGCATTGCGAATCTGTCCTTCGATCAACGCAAATTTCGACTGGCCTTCCGGCGTCGAAACCGACACCGCCGGGTAATGCACGTCCTGCGTATAACGCTCGCTGTCACCGCCGGTATTGCGCCAGCCGTTCAATGGCGCGGCGAAGTCGATATCGCTGGCGTACGCCCCCGGCGTGGCCTGCAAACCAGCGGCGACAAGCATCACCCAGCCAGCCTTCATCCAACGCGTCGTCTTGACCTTCATCGTCACTGCTCCCATCCCGCTTTCAAAGTCGCTCGCTCTTCACAAGCATCAGGTCGCCAATCTTGCGCAACGCGCACGATCATCGGTTCTTCACGCCGCTCGTTCGGCGTCGTCTCGTCGGCCACTCGCAGCAACGTCGCGCTCGTGCACGGCGGCGCCTTGCATGCCCATCGCCGTGCGTGTCATCACGCGCAACCACGGCCAACGCTACCTCGGGCGCCGCGCGAGCACGATCGCGCCGCACGGCAAGCGGCAGGCGCAACAGGGCAGATCGCGAACGCGGCGCGTATTTCATTGGATCGGGTTGTCGGTACGAATCAACGTACGCGCCGTGCGTTCGACAAACGCCTCATCGACACCACGCGGATGATGCTGGAACGCGAGGTGAACATATTCATGCGCCAGCGCAATGCGGTCCTCTTCAGTTTGCAGGCGATACACATACACGCGATTGCGCTGTGCATCAGCATACGGACGCCCTTCGCGCACCGCGCAGACGGCCGGCACGTCCGGCGTCTCGTAACCCGCAGCGCCGTCCATGCGCCGCGCCCACAACGGCACGTTGCGTTGCAGCCATTCCTGGGCGCCCGCCACCGCGATGCAGTCGCCGGACAATGGACTTGCGAACGACGTCAGCGTGGCTTGCGGCCAGGTGCGCGCGAGGATGGCGTCGAAAGTGAGACCGTTTTGCGCAAAGGCCTTCGCGGCGAGCCAGCTCATCTGGCCCGGCTTGGCCTTGTCGTGGTGATACTGCACGGGCACGCCCGTCAGCACCAGCGAGTCGGTCAGATCGGCCGCCCGGCGTGCCGCTGCGGTAGGCGCGCGCGGCAGGACGCGCTGCGTGCTGCTGCTGTCGTCGATACGCAGGCAGCCGTGATCGTGATTGCCGTGCTGCGTGACATACGTACGCGCCGCCACGGCCAACGCCTTCGCCGCTTCCGGTTGACTTGTGTCGCCTTCACGCTCGACCACCCGTGCGACGTAATCATTCATGCCAAAGCGGCCGATCAGTTGCGGCGCGCCGGCGGCGTCGCGATCGAGCCGCAGTTCGCCGCGGCTTTCCACGCGCGCCCAGTTGCCATTGATGAACCCGATACGGAATTTGCCACGCAACGGACCGTCCGGCACCGCCGCCGAGCCTGTGTCGCCCAGCACCTGACGAATCGGATAGCGGGCGAAAAAGTCGACCAGCACGCATGCGCCGTCGTCCGGCACGGCGACCTGCGTAAGCAACGGCGCGACGCGCGGCGCGGCGGCTGCCAGCACACGGGCGCTACCGCCGGGTCCGCCCAGCCAGACCGGCGTGCCGTCGGCCAGCCAGCCAGCCGCGCCGCCGATCGACGCACCGGGCCGCGCCGGGTCCGGCATCGTCCACGTCTTGGCGCGCAGCACGCTGCCATAGAGCGACACCGTGCCCTCGCCGCGTCCGCTCGTCAGCACCGACACCAAAGTGTTCGCTGCGGCTTCGCGCGGCCGCGTAGGCATCGTCTGCAAGGCCACGAGCAACTCGGTCACCGGCACGCGCCGCGCCGGGGTCATCGCGTGGAGGTCGCGCAGCCAGCCGGGCGCGTGCGCCGCGGTCCAATATTTGCGCCAGTCAGCGGGATCGAGTTGCAGACGCGCGGGTTCGAAAAAGCGGCCACACGATTGCACCAGCGCGTGTTCGCGGTCGACATGGCCGCCCGTCATGCAGCAATACACTTCCTCGGGATCGCCGCCGCTGCATGTGTAATCCGGCGTGGCGATATTGCGATCCACCAGATATCCGTAGACGAACAGCTTCCACACGCTGCCAAGCGGCGTATCCAGCGTCGCCGGCAACGGCCGCGCGGCGGCTGCGGAAAACGCGTCCACAGTACCGCCGGCATCGACTTGCCAGAGCTGCGCCTGTCCATCTCGCAACCATGCAAAGCGCAGCGGCTGCGCCGACTTCGCGCTCGGCAATCCGGCCGCTGAAAACGGCACCGCCGCCTGCACGGCAGCACCGTTGAACGCACACGCCGCCCCCACGGCGAGCGCGATCCGCAGCGCAGCTGCCAGACGATCGCGCACGGGCCGAAGAAGAGCGGCATACATGGCGGTCTCGCTTACTCGATACGCAAGGTCGTCATGCGATCGCTCTTGCCGCCTTCGAACGCCTTCGCGTCCGGCTGATACATGCGGAAGTAGCGGGCGGGCGGCAGCGCAAACGTACCTGGCAACGCGAAGCGCACCAGTTGCCGCAACGCCACCGGCCGGTCGAGCAAAGGCACCGGCTGGTGATAAGCCAACTCGCCCATCTCATACGACGCTACGCGCTGGAATGGCTGCGGACCGCTTGCACCATCCTTCGCCCCCGGCAAACCGTCGATCGCCACGCCCCAGCTGGTCGCCTCGACATCGCCGCCCGGCGGCAGCGGCACATCGAGCAGACCGTAGTGGTAGGCATTGCCCGAGCGCGGCGTAAGCGTGACTTCGTCGACGTAAAGCGCGTTGCTGTCGATCGCGTCGCCCTGCTTGACGAGGCGCGCGGTGAACGCCGAACGTCCCAACTGGCTTTCAGCGTCGCCCTTCTTCGGATCGGCCTTCACTTCGAGCAGCTCGAGCTTGTAGAAACGGCGCTCGACCGTGATGTTCAGGCGGCTGTCCTCGCTCGTATGACTGCGGAACGACACCAGCGCGTTCACGTCCGTGCGCGCCGCGCCTGCATCGAGCGTGATGGGCAATCCCTCAAGGGGACTTGCTCCGGGGCGAGCAGCGCCGGTCCACTTCCAGAGCGGCGTGCCGGTCAGTGTCGCGGCTTGTGTCCAACCCGGCCCCTGCAGCGACGGCAGCGCGGTCGCCGCCACGTCGCCACCGAGCGCCTTGCGCAGCCACAACAACGTCAGTGCGCGGTCGAGCGTTGGATAGTCCGCGCTGCTTTTGGCGAGCAACGCCGATGCGTCGACAGCCGCGCCGCCATCCGAACCCGTCATGTACAACAGGCTTTGCACGAGCGGCGCCGGATCGTTGGCCAAGGCGGTGCGCGCGGCGCTGGCCGCTGCGTCGAAGCCATCCGGCAACTGCGCGTTGACACCACGCGCCATCGCCGCGATCAGCAGCGTCGTCATCTGTTTGCCGCGCGGCGTATCGGCTTGCGCGAACACGATGCTGTCCGACGCCCCGTACGTGGCACTGTGCGCCGCCGTCTTGCCCGACGCCGCCGCATCGCTCAGCAGGTCCGCCGCGACACCCGACACCGGCGTCGCGACCGGCAAGCCCATCTGCTGCATGAGCCACAGCGCCAGCGCGCGATGCAGCAACGGCTCTTTCGCTCCCGCGTCGCGATACACGTCCATGGCGTGTTGCCAGTTGTCCGCCGGCAGCGAAATGCCGAGACTGCGGCTCGCGAGCCAATCCGCGTAGTACGCGTAAGCGGTCATCAGCGAACTGCCGCCCGTCGTATCGCCCCACCAGCCGAAGGTGCCGCCGACGCCCGCCAGCATCGCCAGCCGCTGCCGCTGATTGCGCAGCAAGGCCTCGAGCCCTTGCGCCGAACTGGCGTTGCCGCCCTGGCCGATTGCGTCGTGCGCGAGCGCAAGCGGAATCAGGCGGCTCGAAGTCTGTTCGGCGCAACCGTACGGATAGTTGATCAGATCATCGGCGACGCGGGCGAATTCGCTCGCCGCACTGCCGACGAAGCGCACGCTCACGTCCTGCGCGTCTTGCGGCAGATTGAGCGGTTTGTTCGAGCCGTCGAGCGCGACGGTGGTCTGATGCAGATCGAGCCAGCCGCTTGCGTCGAGCCTGATGGTGGTCTGCAAACGATCCACATCCTGCCCCGCGCGACGCAGCGTGGCGTTGATCACACCGGCCTTCAGCGCGCCGGTCGGCAAACGCAGATAATTGGCGCCGCGCTTGAGCGTGACCTTCTGATTCAACGACACACCACCGCCATCGACCACCCATTGCGCGTCCATGTCCGCGTCGGTCTGATTGAAAGCAATCATGTCGACGGCCGGCTGATCGTTGACGCGGAAATGCGACGGTCCACTCCACTTCAGATACAAGGCCTTGTCTGAGCGCACGTACGCGGTGCGCTGACCCACCATGCCGTCTGCCGCTGCCGCGCGCACGGTGATGCGCCAGCGTGCCAGCGAATCCGGCATCCTGAACGTCATGGTCGCGTGGCCGTTGGCGTCAGTCTTGAGGTTGCCTTCCCATGCGGCGGTGTCCTGATCGTCGCGGCGCGGCCGTTCGAGCACCTTCACACCACGCTCGTTGTAGTTCGCGCGTTGTGGGCCACCCGGCGCGCCCTTCAACGGCGAGCGCGCGAGATCGTACGTGATGAACGAGAGACTCGACGACGTGCGCACGTTGTTACGCCGCGGGTGATAGAAAAAGTCGACGATGTTCGGCGCAATTTCCGGCTGCAACACGTACACCATTTCATCGACCACGCTCACCGTCAGATTCGCTGCCTCCGGCTTGCCGTTGAGCGTGCTGTCGAAATTCAGCGTGACGGTATCGCCCGGGCCGTAGACCGGCTTGTCGCTTTTCACGTTCAGCTCGATCTGCGGCTGCGCGACCACGATGCCCGCGTTCTGGAACACGTATTCGCCGGCATGCACGTACAGCACCGAGAACGTCATATTCGGCGCGAAGTCTTCGCCGACCTTGATGCGCGCCTTCCATTGCGACGGCGCCACGCGTTGCAGTTGCAGCCAGTCGCCGCCCGCGCTCAGCAAGGTGCGGCGCTCGAGTTTGTCACGCTCGAGCGTCAGCAGCGCGTCGTCGACCGGCAGGGGGAAAGTGATCAGCGCTTCGGCGGTATCGCCGATCCGGTACTTGTCGCGATCGAACACGATTTCGACGCTGCCAGGAATCGCCTTCACGCCATCGCCCGCGACCCAATGGCTCGTGGCAGCGAGCAGATTGCCCGTGTCGTCCTTGACCGACAGCATGTACGAACCCGGTTCGTCGAACTGCACCGGGAACGACAGTTTGCCGCCAGCCGCCGCCTTCAAAGCGCCTTCGCCGTGCGTCCGCGATTCGAGGCGCGTCCATTCCCACCTGGCCGGTGCGCGCGCGGCAGGGTCGAGCGTGCCGAGCGCCTGCAGATCGAAATTGACCGACTCCTTCGGTTGCGAGAAAGACCTGACCGCCGCCAGGCGGTATGGCGTCGCGCCGCGCGCGATCAGCACTTCACGCGTGACCCGCACCTTATACGCCGCGCCGTCCTGCGCGAACAGGGTCAGCGCATAACGGCTCGGTTCTTTCGCGGCAGGCAGCGTGAGGTTCGCGTTGCCGTCGCTATCGGTCTTGAGTTCCTGCTGCTCCAGCTTGACCGGGAACAGCCCTGCATAACGCAACTCGCCATCGACGATCGTCACTTTTTGCGCGCGCAGCGTGACGGATATTTTGCTGTCGCGCACCGGCTTGCCGTCCGGATAGCGCAACTGGATCTTGCCCTTCAGCGGTTCGCCGGTTGCGTAGTCGGCCTTATCCATCGACAGGTTCACGTCGAAATGCGGTTTCACATATTCGGCGACGCGAAATGCACTGCCGTACACATCGCCGTTGTAGCCGAAGCGCAGCGTGTAGCCGCCGGCGGTGGCGCCGGCAGGCAGCGTAAACGCCGTGTCCGCGCCCGTGTCGGATGCGAAATGCACCTTGCTGGTTGCGACCGGTGCGCCGTTCGGATCAAGCACGTCGAGCTTGATATCGGCATCGGCCGGCGCGGACGATTGCGTCGCGTTCTGAAAGGTGCGGCCGATAAATTTCACATGCACCGCGTCCCCTGGACGGTACATCGGGCGATCCGTGACCGCATAAATCTTGGTGTTGTAGATCTCGCTGTCGTAATAGAAATTCTCCGAAACGAACACGCCGCCTTGCGGATCGGTACCCAGCACATAGCTGCGTTCCGGGCTCACGTGTTGCAGCACGAGCGTGCCGTCGCTGCCGGTCGTGCCGCTTTGCAGCACGCCAACGCCGTCGGTCCAGTTCACGTCGCTATTGCCGACCGGTTTGCCGTTGTCGCGCCGCGTGGTCCATACCAGCATGCCGCTCGACGCCGCCTTCACGACCGCCACCGTGTCCGACACGAACAGCAGCGTATGCGCGCGATAGTTGCCGATTACCGCCTCGACGATATACAGGCCCGGCGGCAGCTTGCCGACCGGAATCATCACGTTGCCGGAACTCGCCTCGATGAAATTACTGCTGCTGCCTTCGAGTTTCACACCCTTGGGCGGCTCGATCACCTTCGCGTCCCAGATCGGATAGCGAAAGCGCGCGACCATGTCGTAACCCTTGAGCGGCGCGAACTGCGAGTTCGGTTGAAACTGCGTCTGCTTGCCGGTCTGCTCGCCGAGTCTGAATTGCGGCGCGGCTTCGGTCGCCCTGCTGCGCGTGGCGAACGACAGCACGCGCTGCCACGCGCGGCGCGCTTCGGTGAACCAGCGGTCCCATAGATAGGCCAGCGTATTCGCCAGCCCTTCGCCCTGATAGTTCGGCGCGACATTCAACCGATGCAGATTCTTCTGCGCCTTCAGGAAATCGAGCGGTTTCGGCACGCGATACACGACGATGTCCGCACCGCCATAAGCCTGCAATGCATCCTTGAATTCACGGCCGGGCGCTTCGAGCCGCACTTGCGCCAGTTGATCGCTGCTGAAACTCGCATCCGAAAGCAGGAAGAACGGCTGGCCATCGACCTTCTGCGAATCGAAGTTGCTCGCGGGCGCGGTTTGCAGCGTCGGATTCGCGGCGATGCTGCTATCCGCTGCGGTACTCGATGCCTCGTCGTCGGCATGGGCAGGCGCGATCGCCAGCGTCATCGCCGCGAACAGCGTCGCCACCGTGAGCGCCGCGCGCCGACGCATGTTGCCCAACCAGCCGTTCGACGTGGTGACAGAGTTCATTCGGGTCATGGTGTCAAAAAGTCCAAACGAAACACGCCAACGAAATTCGGATTGCCGTCGAGCGGTTGCCAGCGGGAGTCTTTCCATTGCATCAGGTCGGAGACGGCCACAGCACGCAGACCGGTGTCGGTCGGCGTAACGGTGCCGGTGTGATAAGCGATGTAGCGATCCAGCCAGATCATCAGATGCTGGTCGTCGCCCTGGTCGAAGAACAGCAGGTCGCCGGGCAGCGCCTGATTGACGTCCTTCGAGACGAAACGGCTGTTGCGCTGGATCAGCGCGATCGCGGAGGCATAGGCGCCAGTGGAGCCGTCGAGCTGAGTCCAGCGATTCGATAGCGTGCGCTGCGAAGCGGACAGTTGCAATTCGGGCGGCATGCTGCTGGTGTCCGTGAGGCTTGTCATGCCATTGGCGCGCAGCCATTTGCTGTCGTGCGGCTTGAGCGTTTCGCCGACGGCAAAGCGCACGAGGCCCGCGCAATCGCGTTGCGTCCAGCGCGGCGTCGGGCCGCGCCGCATCTGCTGGTCGACGATCCGTACGAACCATGCGCGAAACGCCGCCGATTGCTGGGGCGAGAGCGCATCGGGATCGGGCGATGCGGTGGTGCTGGTCAATGCGCATGCGTACTTTGCATACGGTAGGAGACTGGCTATGACGAACGCTGAGGCTGTGCGCGCGAGCCAGGTGCGGCGTGCGGCGACTGGCATGTCACACGAACGGGCGACCACGCGCGCGGTGGGCGCGACATGCGCGCTGATGGCTGCACGGACGACAGGTACACGCTCACGCGCGTGCGCCTGCACGTGCGGACCGATCGCGTGCGTCACGCTTGGGGCGCGAAGGCGGCGCACCTAGTTGCCCTCGGTGCCAGGCTGATCCGCGGGTGGTGCGACGCCACCGGTATCTGAACCCGCCCCCGTCCTGGCGCGGTCGAACCACCACTCGACCGGCACCCAGCCCGTCGACCCCGGCAAGTTCTGCGGCAACGTCAACGAAACTGGCGGGTAATGGGCGAGCGCATGCAGCTTCGGCACGAGGTGAGTGCGCGATGCATTACGGAACACGGATTCCTGATCGGCCGGCAGCGCGGCGCCAGCCTCACGCTCGATGAGCGCAGCCGCCGACGAAGGCGTCAGTGTCAGAATCGTGCGCGGCAGACGTTGCGGTGCGAGCGTGTCGGCCAGTGCCGGATAGCGCTTGTCGAGCACCGCAAGCGTGTCGTCGACCAGACGTGCATCGGGCGAGAAGATCAGATAGCCGTGCGCCAGTGCGAGCGTCACCGGGAAATAGCGCTCCGCCGAGAGTTGCGACGCAAACGACGCCTTGCTCGACAACGCGGTACCTGCCCGCGCGCTGACCGGACGTTGCCACACGGTGACGTCCGCACTCCTTTGCTGGGTGGTGACGGGCAGACGGCGATAACTTGCGTCGGCGTCGCCGGTTTGGGCGGCCTTCGCCTCATAGGCACCGATCACATTACCGAAGGTCTTGCCGAGCGCGGTCTTCAGCGCGGCGATGCTCGCCGCGTCCTGCGCCTTCACGCGCGCGACGAATACCGGCGCAATCAGCGTGGATTTCGCATACCAGCAAACGGCCGCGGGACCGGCGAGTTGATCGCCGATGGCAGTGGCGCTGTCCGCGCCGGCATCCGCCACCTTCCCCAGCAGCCTCGACGCTTCCTGCCAGTCCGCGGGCAAGCTCGCGCACGCGGCCGGATTGGCCGGCAACGCGCGCCATAAGTCCGCGCTATTCCACTGCTGCGGCAACTTGCCCGGCTGGATCAGCGCCGAGGTTTGCCAGCTTGCCGCGCCATTTGCGTTCGGCGAAAAATCGAATCGCAATGCGTCGATGCCGGAGAAAAACGCCTGATAGCCAAACGACAAATAATTGGCCGACACCACGAGGCGGTGTCCCTTCGGCGCACCGCCCGGCGCGTCCAACCGATAGGCATGGGCGGCATCGTCACGTCCCGATGAGAGCATGCCGGCGATCGCATCGGCCCGCTCGCTCAGCAAACCGCCCTTCGCGTCGAGTAGCACGCCGGGTGCGGACAGCACGACCAGCCGGTCATCTTTAGTGGCGAACAGGAGCGTGCGGCCGACCGCCAGCTTCAACGCGTAGACCGGCACGTCGCCGGAGAGCTTTGCGACCTGGCTCAACTGCGCGTCGCTCGCGGCGACGTTACCGAAGCCTTGCAGCAGTTTCGCGAGGCCATTGCGGCGCATGGACATCACCCAGTAGCCAAGGCGCCCGTCCGGCGAGTGCCACAACAGCACGTGGGCGGGTTCGTCGAATACTCGGCGGATCAGTTCGTCGCGCCAATCGAGTTGATGTTCAAACGCGAGACGCCGCAGCGCGCCCTCGGTGGAGAGCCGCGTGTTATCCGATTCGTAATAGTCGACGAAGTCTTGCGTCAACACGTCGTGCAACAGCGGCACGCGCAATATGTCGCGTGGCAAACGCGAGAGCGCTTCGCTGTCGATCACCGCATCCGGGTGATGAATATCGAGCACGATTTCGCCGGTGTCGGCCGCCTTGCGATGCGCAAACGGACGCCATACCGCCTGAATGACCACGCCGGCCACGACCAGAAGACCGACTACCAGGATTGCAATCTTTTTACGCGACATCTTCATCTGATTTGTTCTGGTTCGATGCAACGGTATTAACGTTGATGTCCGCGGAATTAACTCGCCGGAATCGCTCTCCAAAGGCAGCAGCGATGATACATGAGATTTTTAACCTAACGCCGGAGTCTGGCCGTATTTAACAGTTAGCCATGTTCAGGTATTTGACAGCGCAACCACCGCGCGTATTGCGATGCTGAAGGAGTAACCGCTTCTGCCTGAAATCGTGAATTGAGTTAATCGGTATGCGTTGCGCGTGAGTCGCATAAAAGCCGTCACGGTTAATCAGGCGCATAAAAAACCCGGCTGAGCTGCGTCGCTCGCCGGGTTATTTGAAGTATTGCGATTACTACTTTGTGACTAATGATGCGTGAGTCCGCGTCAGAAAAGTTCGAGCGCCTGCTTCATTCTCCGCACGCCGCTTTCGATATCGGCCACGCCGGGCGCCGCGAATGACAGGCGCAGTGCCGCCCGATCGATATTGTCTTTATAGAATGCGACACCCGGCACGAACATAACATTGCGTTCGATACAGGCGCGCAGATAATCCGAGGCATCCTGCCCGCCTGTCAGTCGCGCCCATACGAACATGCCGCCGGCGGGCCGATGAAATTCGATAGCGTCGCGCAAATGTGTATCGAGCGCGTCACACAGCGTGCCGCACTTTAGCGCGTAGGCTTCGATAATCCGCGGCAGATGACGCTCCAGCGCGCCGCTCGCGAGGTATTCGGCGGCAATCGCGTGCGTCCACGGCGAACTGCACAGATCGACGGTCTGCTTTGCCACCACGCAGCGGCGCAGGATCTCCGCGTGCGCGACCATCCAGCCGACCCGCAAACCGGGCGCGACGATCTTCGAGAGACTCGAAAAATGCACGACCCAGTCGCGCGAACCCGGCACCTGCTCGCTCAATGCGAGCAACGACGGCAGCGCCGCGCCGCTGAAGCGCAGGTCGCCGTAGGGGTCGTCTTCGACGATCAGAAAGTGGTGACGTGCCGCGAGTTTCAACAATGCCGTGCGCCGTTCGAGCGACAAAGTCGCGCCGGTTGGATTGGCGAACGTCGGCACGGTGTACAGCATTCTGGGCGGCTTTTTTAGCGTGCCCGTTTCGAGCAAAGTGGCGAGCGCGGCGACGTCGAGTCCGTCCCGATCGACCGGCACCGTCACCACCTCGGCCTGTTGCAGCTTGAGCGCCTGCAAGGTTGCCGGATAAGCGGGTTGTTCGACCAGCACGACGTCGCCCGGAGCGACCATCACGCGCAGCAGCAGATCGAAGCCTTGCTGCGAACCGGTCGTCACCAGTAATTCCTGCGCCGTGCACGACGTGCCGCGGCGTGTCATCATTTGCGCGAGTTGGTCTTTGAGGATGGCGAGACCGTCGGTCGGGCCATATTGGAGGCACAACGCGGGCTGCTGCGACGCACGCGACGCAGCGGCGTCGAGCCCTTCGAGGTCGAACAGATCGCTGGCCGGATAACCGCCAGCGAACGAAATCATGCCGGGCTGCGCCAGATACTTGAACAGTTCGCGGATCGGCGAACCGGTTGGCGCTTCGAATGCGGGATTGAACGTGAACATGGTGACGGGCCGCTTATGTGTCGATGGCTGACGAGAGAGGATCGGCGTCGATTGTGGCCATCGTCCGGGCGAGCGGCAAACGATATCTCCGCACTACGTATTGCGTTTTCCGCATCACCTGTATCCCCCCTATCACGCGCATTGCGCGGCGCGACCGGCCTACACCACGTTCTTCTCCACGATCGGCCGGTTTTCGAGCACACGGGTAAAGTCCAGCGAGCTGAGATCGAGCGTCGCATAGCGCCCTTGCAGGATCAGTTCGCTGACGCCGCGGCCGGTTGCCGGGCCTTGCTGCAAACCATGCCCGCTAAACCCGTTGGCGAAAATGCAGTTATCGACATCCGGGTGATAACCGATGATCGCGTTCTGGTCGAGCACGTTGTACTCGTAGTAGCCGGACCAGCAGTTCTGCACGCGCAGCGCTTCGAATTGCGGTACCCGATGCGCGAGCGTCGGCCAGATCACGTCGTCGAATAGCGCGTGATCGACCTCGTCGAGCGGTAAATCGTCGGGATCGTTGTCCGCTGACGGCGACGTGCCGCAGATAAACGATTGGCCTTCCGGGCGGAAATACACGCCGCTCGGGTCGATCAGTAATGGACAGTGCTCAAGCCGTGCTGGCGACGTGACATTGAAAATACTGCGGCGACGCGCAAACACCGGAATGTCGATGCCGATCATTTGCGCGACCTTGCGTGACCACGCGCCCGCGGCGTTCACGACCACGTCGCAGGCGTAGGTCTCGCCGTTCGCGGTCTGCACTTGCGTGATGCGCTTGCCGTCGCGCTGCAGGGCCGTGACGTCGTCGGCCACATAACGCGCGCCGAGCGCCTGCGCCTTCTTGCGCAGCGCCTGCACGAGCCCATAGCCGTCGAACCAGCCCTCACCGCTTTCGCCATAGGCGCCGGCGACGAGGTCATCCGTATTGAGCCAGGGAAAGCGCGCTTGCAAAGCAGCTTTGTCGAGCAAACTGATATCCGCGCCGAGACTTCTTTGCAGCGCGTGATTCTCGCGCAGCGTCGCCTCGCCGGCGGGCGTCGCGAGAAAGAGATAGCCGCCTTCGTGCAGATCGATCGACGGTTTGGCGCCGTCGATATTGAGCCGCTCGCCAATCGAGCGCAGAAACTCAATGCCGAACAGCGACATCTGAATGGAAAGCGGGGTGGAGAATTGCTGGCGAATAGAGGCCGCCGATAACGCCGACGACGAGCGCGCATAAGTCGGATCACGCTCGATCACGGTGACGCTGACCGTCGGGTCCGAGGCCCGCAGAAAATACGCAATCGAGCTGCCGATCACCCCACCGCCGACGATCACGACTTTGGAACTCACGTCTTACTCCACGAGTAGCGTGGCCGCCTTGAAACGGCGGGCGGCGCAAATGGATTGCTGAAGAAATTGTGTACGAGCAGCGGCGCGCGAATGCGCCGCTGCGTTGCTGCTCGATGCTCGATGTCCGAACGCGATCAGCCGATATTGAAGTCGATACCCTGTGCGAGCGGCAACGCCGACGAATAGTTGACCGTGTTGGTTGCGCGGCGCATGTACGCCTTCCAGGCATCCGAGCCCGACTCGCGGCCACCACCGGTTTCCTTCTCGCCGCCGAACGCGCCGCCGATTTCGGCGCCGCTCGGTCCAATGTTCACGTTGGCAATACCGCAATCGCTGCCCGAATCGGACAGGAAGCGTTCCGCTTCGCGCAGGTCGGTTGTGAATACGCATGACGACAGACCGTGAACCGCGGCATTGTTCGCCGCGACCGCATCCGCGAAATCCGAGTAGCGCAACACGTACAGAATCGGCGCGAAGGTTTCCTTCAGCACGATCGAGGTTTGCGACGGCATTTCGACGAGCGCCGGACGCACGTAATGGCCGCCTTCATAGCCCTTCACCTCGACGCGTTCGCCGCCGAACACCTTGCCGCCTTCAGCCGTAGCCTGTTGCAGCGCTTCCTGCATGCGGCCATACGATTGCTTGTCGATCAGCGGCCCCATCAGCGTGCCCTTTTCAAGCGGGTTGCCGATCGGCACCTTGCTGTACAGTTGCTTCAGACGCTCGATGGTTTTGTCGTAGACGCTTTCGTGCACGAACAGACGCCGCAGCGACGTGCAACGCTGGCCTGCCGTGCCCACCGCCGAGAACAGGATGCCGCGCATCGCGAGTTCATGATCCGCGGTTTGCGTGACGATTCCGGCGTTATTGCCGCCGAGCTCGAGCAGCGAGCGGCCGAAGCGCTTCGCCACTTCCACGCCGACCGTGCGCCCCATTTCGGTGCTGCCCGTCGCGCTGACGATCGACGCGCGTGGGTCGGCCACCAGCTTCGCGCCCACCTCGCGGCCGCCGTTGATCAACGCGGTCAGGCCAGCCGGTGCGTCGCCGAATTCCTGCAGTGCCTCCTTGAGAATCTGATTGACGGCAAGTGCGGTCAACGGCGTCTTTTCCGACGGCTTCCAGATCACCGCGTTGCCGCACACCAGCGCGAGCGCCGCATTCCACGACCACACAGCCGCCGGGAAGTTAAACGCCGAGATCACAAGGCAGGTGCCCATGGGATGCCAGGTTTCCGCCATCCGGTGTCCCGGGCGCTCGGAAGCGATCGTCAGACCGTACAGCTGGCGCGACAGACCGACCGCGAAGTCGCAGATGTCGATCATTTCCTGCACCTCGCCCATGCCTTCCTGGAGGATCTTGCCGGTTTCGAGCGTGATGATGCTGCCAAGCGCCTGCTTCTTTTCACGCAGACGGTTGCCGAGCAGGCGGACCAGCTCGCCGCGGCGCGGCGCCGGAACGTTGCGCCATGCCGTGTAAGCCTCTTGCGCCCTGGCGAGGGCCGCGTCGACTTCCGCCACCGTATTGCTGGCCACGCGGCCGATGAGTTCGCCGGTAATGGGCGAATGAACCGCGATGTCACCGGCTTGCGCCGCTTGGGCGATGCCGAGGTCGGCGAGGATGGTCGAAGCGTCCATGAGAATCCCTTTAATTTCCAATACGAAACAAGAGTAAGTTCGGAAACTATACACGCGGGTTTTTGCGACGGCAAGCGGATTTGCCCGGAGTCGGGTACGAAACGGCGCGGGTAGGCTTGCTGTGCTTGACGTACACACGCAGAGACTGACGCGCGCCGCACCAGCGTGCGCGCTCATGCTGGCGCCTGAGGCGAGCGCGATCGCCAACACATTCGTTTCTTATTGGAAACCCTCGCGTTCAGGCTCCCCGCCACGCGCCGGGCGCGCTGGCCGGCGCCACTAGTTTCTGGCGCTCACCGGCGGCAACCCCGGTGGCAGCCCTGGCGGCGGCCCGGTGTCGGGCAGTGTCAGCGTGGCCATGGAACTCGGGCACCGGAACGATTTCAGCACACTGCTCGTCAGCGGATTGGCGACGCTGCCCGTACTCGCGATGTCCAGCACGGCTTTGCGTCCGTCCAGTTCAAACTCGGCGTGCGTGCGCCCGCGGATCGCTGTTTCCAGTACGCGACTCTTTTGTAGCAGCCGTAGCAACGCCCATGGACCATCCGCCGCGATTGTCGACGTGTCAGGCCGGATACGCGGCGCCGCCGTGATCTCTGCATGCACGCCGCCACGCGGACCGGGCCAACTCACCTGAAACGGCGCCACCGGTCCGTGCTGATACAAAATGCTCTGCCCGTCGATATCGAGCATCAGGCTGGTGATCATCGGGTCCAGTTCGGCGATCCGGATCTCCGCCTTCCACGCCAGTTGCTTCTGGCCGGGCTCGCCAAAGAACACTTCGCGGATCGCCTTCCCCTGCTCGAACGGCGCGAGGTCGGGTCCCTGCACTGGCTCGGTTGCGCCCGCCAACGTCCGGTAGCGCCACGGCTTGGCAGACGTATCGACAAACGGCGCAAGCGTCTTCGCGAAGAAGTCGTCGAGTACCCCGCCCTGCGCGAAGACACGCGTAAAGTCGTCGATGCTGACATCCCGCTCGCTGTCCGGCGCAAACGGATAGCGGCCTTCCACCGTCAACCGGCACGCATCGCCAACCACCACCTGAATCTGACGCGACAACAACTGGCCGATGCCCCGATTCACCTCGCGCGAACCCTGCACCGCAAGGTTTTGCAGCACTTCGCGAAACGGCGCGGGCATAGTGTTCGCCGTCATCTTCAGTTTCGCAGCCGTGTCGCTCGTCGGCGGCAAGCTATTGTTGGCCAGAGCGTTGTCCGCAACGGTCAACGCAGTGTAGTAATCGTTCAGCAAACTGGCGACGCCGTCGAGGCCGGTTCTGCCAGCTTGTGTTTGCGCCGGCTGCGAGACCATGGGTCCATCGGCGCTGCCGGTCACGACCTCGCGCAACGGTGCAAAGTGATGATCAACAAGCTCACGCTCGATGCGCTCCTCCGCGCGTATGCCGAGCGCGCTGTCCGGCTTGTTCAGTTGACCGGCAGCTTTCTGCAGGAACGACGCGTCCGGCGCGGCGGCCCTCTGGGTCAGCGTTGTCTCATGAACGGCCGCGCGTGCAAGGCGCGAGAGCGGCGAATCAGGTGCCGCGAAACTGCGCAGTACCTGCAGGTTGAATGCGAGGCTCGTGCCCGCGATCGTGCGAATATCGCCGAGAAACGCATCCCACTGCTGCGCGTACTCGTTCAGATACTGCCGACGGATGGCTTCCGTTAGCGGGTCATCCGCCGTCACCGTGGCGCTCACGATTTCAGCCGTTTTTTTTTGAACCTCGTTCTGCCTGTCGCCCAACACCGAACGGCCCATCACCCAGGTGTCGTCATGACGCGCGGCCTCGACGAATTCCAGCAAGCGCTTATCGAACAGACTCCGATAGCCGTCGAAGGTAAAGATGCCGGGGACGCCACGCGAGAGCGGCGCTCCGCTTGCTCGTGTAAATACAGTGCCAGCCTGCGGCCCGACCGCGCGAAGCAGCGTGAATTCGTCCGGCGCCTCGTTCTGCATAGCCGCCTTCGCTCGCTCATAAAGACGCTGTGTCGCGTCGCTCGAATCGAGGAACGCGCGGCCCTGCTGAATCAATGTGTCGTTGCGTACGAACGGCGACTGCACCGCCCGCGCGCCGGAAAAGAGTTGCTGCACGTGCTCGATCATCGAAGCTCGTCCGCCAAACACCGCCGCGCTGTCCGTGCGGGCCCAATCGTCGAGTACCCATGCTTTCACGTCGGCGGCGTTGTACTTCGCCTTGTCATGGAGCATCAGATAGACGCGCAATGCGTCGTAGGCCGTCTTCGTGTCTCTGTCCGCGATAGCTTGCGATAACACGGCTTCCATGCGCCTCACGATCTGCGGCACAAGAAGATTGTCTCCTAGGGCGTCGTAGGTGCGGCGGCTTTCGGCGGAGACGTCTGGCGCAGCATACAGACCGAAACGGTAGCCGCTATCCGGCTTGGCCAGGTCAAGGCCCGGATAACTCGCCAGATAATGCGCGTCGGTCAACGTGTCGGGCACGGCCACTGGATTCGGCGCCCTGTATAGCTGTACCACCTTCGCTGAGAGCGCCTCGGCTTTGTGTCCGATCGCGTCGAGGTAGGCACGATTGTGGCCGAAGCTGATCCAGATGCCACTCGCGAGCCATGCAAAAATCAGCAGGGCCAGTGCATGCCCGACAACGCGCAGCAGCCGGAAGCGGAATTCCCAGCGCAGATTCGGGCGGACCAGATCCGCTTCCGCGAACACGAGTCTGGTGAGGAGATCATGCAGGAAGTAGCTCTGGTTGCTGCCTGGCTGCAACGCACGTTTCCTTAGCGGATGTCCAAGCGACGCAGCTAGCCGCTGAGCGACTGTGTTCCGTTCGGCCACCACTTCCTCACCCGATTGCGTCGCGCTCGTGAAATACACACCACGTAGCGTCGCGTACGACTGCGTTCCGTCGTAGCGGGAATCCGCGAACACATTGTCGATCAGCTCGCCAAGTGGTTGTGTCAGCGCGCCGAACTCTTCGCTGAGCGCCGCGAGTTTCCGACGCCGCTCCGCATCGTATTCGTCCTGCAGACGGGTGTTGACGCCGTCTGCGAGACGCGCGACGAGCAGTTCCATTTCGGCCTTGCTGCGCGCGCGAATACTCTCTTTAACGGCCGTCTCGCGGCCACAGGGCAATGTGAAGCCCCAGACTTGAGCACGGCCCTCGGCGGTCAGTGAGCCGAAGTACTCCGCAAAGCCGCTTAGTCGATCCGTCTTCGTAATGAGCAGATAAACTGGGAAGCGAATACCCAATGCCTGCCGCAGATCCGCGAGCCTCGCGCGCAAAGCTGCAGCCTCCGCGAGGCGAGCGTTGGCGTCCGTGCTTGCCAGTGCGGTCAGATCGACCGTCAGCAACGCGCCGTTGACCGGTGCGCGGGGACGATGGGCGCGCAACAGACCCAGAAAACCGAGCCATTCGGCTTCGTCGCTGGCGATGCGCTGCTTTGCGGGGTCGGTATGGATGGCCGTTTCGACGGCGGTGGCGTCGGCCTGATTCTCTGCGGCTCTGCTGTCTTTGTCTTTACTCGCAGACGCAACCGGCTTGTCCGGCAAAAGATCATGCGACGACGTGCCGTGGCGCGTGTAATGTCCTGCCGTGTCGATCAGCACCGCGTCGTTCGTCAGCCACCAGTCGACATGCCGGGTGCTGTCCGTCAAACCCTGTGCCGCACGCTGCATCTGGTCAGCCATGGGCAACGCGAGTCCCGCGCGCAACAACGCGCTCGTCTTGCCCGATGATGTCGAACCGAGCGTGATGTACCACGGCAACTCATACAGATAGCGCTTGCCCTGGAACAGTCGGCCGAGTCCGCGCGCGCCGGTACGCATTGCCTTGAGGTGCGCGAGCGCTCTGGTGACGTTCGCATTGACTTCCTTCAACGGGGCCGCTGCCGGCGACGCCTCTTTTTTACCGCCAAAATCGAGCACGCTTCTCAGGAACTGTTCGTCGCAGCGCATCTTCTGCCAGAGCCGCAATAGCCCGTACGCTATAAACACGACGAGCACGACGGCGATCGTCATTGCTCGCGCCGATACGGTCTCAAACGGCGCAGCATGCCCAAAACTCAGTAGCGGCGCGGCGTACCAGATCAGGAGACAAAGGAGCGCCACGAACACAGCGAGCGTCGACAAACCCGCGAGCCACAACAGCATGCCGGCAAGCAGAAGCGCGATGACCAGCACGCGCATGCTGGTGCCTGCTAGCGGCTTCAGTCCACCGAACGCCACCAACGGCCCAACGAACCAGACCGCCAAAGAGACGACCACGAGTAGGACGACAGCGAGAAACTGGCGCGTGACCAGAAACGACAGGAACTTTTTCATTCTTCAATCCTGATTTGACTGGCGGTGCGTCTACTGCACGACCGTAATTTCGACGCGACGGTTTTTCGCGCGTCCTCGCAGCGTGTTGTTGTCGCCGAGCGGATCCGCCTGGCCTTTACCGATCGCTTCGAGACGGTGAGCGGGGACGCCGGCTGTCTGCAGCAACTGCATCACCTGTGCGGCGCGCTCTTCGGACAGGGCCTGGTTCGATGCGAACTGGCGGCTTTTGATCGGTGCGTTGTCGGTATAGCCAGCGATCGTGACCTTGCCTGGCACCCGGGCAATAGCAGTGGCAATTTTCTCGACGAGCGAGGTCATGGCCGGATTGATGGCAACTTTGCCGGCGGGAAACATATCGTCGCCACGGAAAATCACTGAACTGTGATGCGCGGTTTCGTCGACGGTGACCGTGCCGGAAGTGATCTCGTCCTTGAGCAATTCCCTAAGATGCATGGATGGCGGCGCTGCGGGAGGCGTCATGCGACCGATGTTCCCAATCGTGCTCTGCACTTCGGCGCTTTGCTTCACCAGTCCATACTTGAAGTAGCCGAAGAGGCCGAGCAGGATGATCGATAACGTCGCGATAGTGATCCAGACCGGGAATTCATGAAACGAGTGTCGCCTGCGCTGCGCGCTGGTTTGCCAATGCGGCGACAGCGCTACCGCGACGGGACCGCGTTGGGCCGTGATTTCTGCGTAGAGACGCTGGCGCACGGTTTCGTGCTTGCGGCGGCCGTCCGCTTCGAATCGGTAACGTCCCTCGAAGCCCAAGCTCAGAATGCGATAGATGACTTCAAGCAATTCGATATGTTCGTGCGGTTCGGTCATCAGTCGGCCGATCAGCAGATAGACTTTGTCGCCTCCCTGCCGGTCTTCATGGAATGCGGACGCGAGACCATTGGTGATCCACTCGACACCGCTCGCGCCGCCTTTTCCCCATGTCGTCTGCGTGGCGGCTTCGTCGAGCGCGGTGCAGAGACAATAGCGCGCACCGATGACGTGGTCGCGGCGAATGTTGGTTTGCTCGCAGAGTTTCTGGAAGACGCGTAGCTCCTGCTCCAGCAGCAGGCGCAGTTGGGCGATGGCGTCTGACTCGAGGTAGTCAGGTAGGTCGGTTAAGGCGCGGAGTAGTGGGCGGGCGGCTTCGAGGAGTGGGTTCTTTGCGGTGGTGATGGTGGTTAGGCGGGTCGCCGAATTTGCCGGGGGCGAGGGAATCGCGCGACGTTGAGTTGGCGGAATTCTGGCGTCGGCGGTCGCGACGGGGTCGTTCGTTGAGTTGTTCATTGGATCGCGGGCGTCATCCTGATGCGTTGAGGCTTCTCTTAAGTTTGTGGCTATTGAACGCGGGAAATCGCATGGCTATTGTTCGAGGTAAGCGGCACAGGGCGACGTTGGCGTAACTTCCCGACGCCACCTTGACACGCGACACAAATTGGCTGAGTACGATTGATGATCGTTGCACTTCACGGGCGCCGCCAGCCAAATCGAGAGCAGTGCAACCTTAAGTCACTGCTCATTGAACTGGATAGACCTGATCATCTCCATGAAAAGGTCGTAGCTCAAACCTTCCTTAAGATTCGTCGTTTTCTTTCTCAGCAGACATGCCCAAGGCATTTCCGCCGACATCCTGTCATTACCCAATACCAGATGGACGCAGCGATTTTTGACTGTATAGTTCGCACAACGCTTTTTTTCTTTAGCCTGCATTTTTGACTTGCCGTAGATTTCCTCAGCGACCCAACCGTGCCAGTTGGTTCCGTATATGGGCGTGATCTCTGTTTTCCTAAGATTTTTACATTCATTGCCGAAGCTGTACCTCGGAAGGAGTTCGACGCTGTCGCCGCTTTTAGCGAACGTCGTGTGATGTCCGTGGTCCGGCGTGACCCATTCGTCGATTCCGATGGGTTGAATTTCCATGCTTATGTATTTGCTTGCCCATGCGGGGTCGTCAGGATAAAACGCGTACCCCATACTCAAAGTTGCACCCTCGGTTTTAGCGTCTCCCACGCAACCCGGCCAGATCGCCCGGTCGAAAAAATCTATCAGCACGGGCACTCGAAGTGAGAGTCCACACCTTTCCATGTGCGCCTCCTCGGGCGGCGCTTTCATTATGGTGGCGGTACGCTTCTGAAGCACCGAGAAGGACTCGATTCCTGGTATTTCGGCGTACGCAAACGAGAGCGAAGCAATGGCGGCGGTAACCAGTGAGCAGAAACGCAGAATAGAACGCAATCTCATGATCAATTTTCCTGTTGTCTTACGAACGTCGGGGCACTCGGCATGTCCGGGGTGTCGCCGAGGATGAAGTACACGTACCGAAAGAGTTCCTGTCGCTCGGCTAGTCCCGTGCTGCCACCATTGACGGGAGTCGTGATGGCCGCGACGTTCGCATTGCCGATACCGACATCGGCACGACGATTGATGTTCATACCGCTTCGCAGCGCCCCTGAATCAGGCGATTGCATCACCTTGCTGACCCAGAAATACCCTGCGGAATCCGCCACTGCCGTTTCATCCGTAGACAGCTTTTGAGAGTTTGGGCCGCTGGTGAAGTCAGTTGCGCGGTAGCGTCCGTATTGATCGTAGCTATTCCTTCCAGTCAGGTGAATAAGTCCGCGACCGCGAAATCTGGAGCCGTCTCCGAGTTGTGTGTTTCCAAGACCATTTGCCTTGTGGAGAATTTCTCCCGGCCGTTGAGCCATATAAGTTTGACGGTCTCGTCCGCGCAGGAAATTCATTCTCTGCAACCAGGAATGCTTGTGATCGAAATCGTCAGCGGCCTCTTGTGGTGTCAGGACCTCGTACATCGTTCTGAAATAACGTTCTTCGCCGGCTTCCATGGTCGTGAAAAGGGCACCGGTCTCCTTATAAATTTGCGCTAAAAAGTGGGCCTGCCGCTGCCCGCTCGTGAATCCATACTTGGCCCACATTCGATTAATTGTTAAGAACATGTTTGCGGGCATCACTCCACGGTCATCACTGTTGCCACGTTTCCATCGTCGTTCCGACTCCGACCAGGAGATACTTCCACCCGCGTCGCCCGACGAACTACGCGGAAGCGTCTGCACCAACTCCCGCAGGTTTCGCCAGGCACATTTCCGGAAATTCTCCACAAATGCTTTCGGCGGAAAATGCCAGCACTTCCCGGCTGGCGGGAGGTCCGGATCGTGAATATCCTCCCAAAACGCCAGCGCCTCGATATGGGCTTTGAGGGCAAGGAAATCATCGTTCGAGAGAGGTACCGGCAATGCCACGCTCGATTGCCTCAGCCATCCCCAACGCGCATCGATAGTGCCCCCGGATTTCGACCATTCTGTCGGAAACCTGCAGATTGCTTTTGAAAGACGCTCGCGCATTTCCTGACTGTGCAACGCATGGCACATGGCCTGATGCGTCAATTGACCGCTCGCGCTCACGTCAAGCCAGCGACGCACGGTGGGTGAATTGCACTGACTGTCCAACGTCGCGTCATCGTTGATCAAACTCCAGCCCGCCCAGTGCGGAAAGTCCGCGTCGCTGTAGATCTTGATCGCCGTCGAATACAGATTTATCCAGCCCGTAGCATCGGATGTATCGATTTTTCTCCAGTGACCGAACCTGGCATTGACGGGGAACTTGTCTGACCTGACCTCCCGTCCAAAACGCAATATGCCGTAGATCGCGCTCGACGGCGGAATCACAGCATAGGCGCAACCGGCGGCGCTATTTAAAGCAATGTATTCCGCTCTTAATCGGTTGGCCTCCTGGTACATCTTATATTCGTATTCGGCACCTTCCTGGGTCCGTTCACCGACTTGGACATAGCGATTGTCACCTTGATCCAGAAACGTTGTGAGCGTGCAGTTTCCTTTGTCGTAGCGCATTCGTATCACGTACTCCTGGCTGGTACGTCTCGCCGTCTGCCGCGTAATGATCTGGCAGGGTGGCGAATCACTGTCGTCGATTCGATAAGGATGAGGTCGGTTGGGAAAGATGTTTTCACCCTTCGGCACCTTGAACCACACGTCGCCATAGATCGCGTCCGTGCGACCGGCAGGAGCAGTCAAATGTCCAGTCGTGCGCCCCACGAGCCTCATCAGGTTCGCCTCGTCGCACACAATCTCGAAGTGAAGCTGGCCACGCTGCCCATAGATCAAACCAGCAACGCCGAGCACGTCCTTGCGATAGACACGATTGCCAACTGCTGGCGCGGTGACCGTTTGCAGGTGCATGTAGATCGAAAAGAACGTGACCTTTGCGCTATTGCCTTCGCCTATTTCAGTCGTGTGCCTGATGACCACGCACCCGTCATCGGTGCGCACGCCGCGATAAGACAAGGCCGCCTTCTCGGTGAGATCCGTTTTACGTACGTAGACGACTGTGCCGTCAGCGATCGCACGCACTCGTTCGGCGTTCCCCTGTGCATCACGCGGCGCAATCAGATGTACTCCTCCATGCCAGCCCAGATTGAAGCTAACGGGATAGGCACCATTTCCAGGCGCACATTCCAGCATCCCGGCCGCGCATACGTCGTGATCCGGCGCGAATGTGTCTCCGGCATCGGCTGAATCCATTTCGTGTCCTGCGACGAGTGGCAAGAACGGTGGGCTGATAATCATTTTTCTTTCTTCTTCCTTTGATGCAGGTTGCCGGAGCGCGGGCAAAGAGCACGAATCAATATGCGCGCTCCCTTGCCCAGATGCGCGGCTATCGTCATGCTATTTCTCACTCACCACCCCGTCGCCCACTATTAAACAAATCGCGCACTTCGATCGACCCGACCTACCAATCGCAGCCAGCCTGCGGGGAAGGAGTGACATCTGGGTCCTGAATAAAATAGAATTTCTTTCGACTGGCATAATTTTTATATTCCATTGAATAAACATTCGCGCCTTGACTGAATATTTCATATTCACCTGAAATTTTATTTCCGGATACCTCAATCCATTTTTCCGTCAACTGATATGGCCGGCCACTCTCGACCATTTCCGCCTGACCTCCCGCGTACACCAAGGAAATTGGCGCTCCCGATTTTTCGTACCTGACATAAGCACCGGACCACTTCAAGACATTGTCGTAGTACTTTCTCATTTCGAGGCGAACAGGTTTTGCACCCCCCGAATTGAAGCAAAAATCATCTACCGTTACTTCGCAATGCACTGGTAGAGATATAAGCAAGAGCGCGCATATCAGCAAATTTTTCATAGAAAATCCTAAAAGGGTCGCTGCCGTTCGAGTGCCGCTTGAATCGTGTGTTGCGCTCTGTAAAATTTCTTCTTCGGATGAGGGGGCTGCCCGACCATGACAGCATGGCCTTGCGCGTCAAGAACCGCCTCCTTCTGACTATTCCTACGCCATTCGAATATGATCGCAACCGAATCTGTGTCGTCCGAATCGTCCAAGAGAATGACCTTCAAATAGGCCACGGATTGAAGACGAACTTCGAGTCCATTGAGATTTTCAATCGCCACGTATCCGTTTACATCCTTGCTTACGGTAACTGCGCTGTGGATATCGATGCCGGCATCCATATGCCCAAGCATTCCACCCCGACTTACCACATAAAAACACGCACTATCTACGCAATTGTAAGCGTCGTGGTTTCCATTATTATTCTTTGCGATAAGAATGTCGGGATTCCACCCCAGCTCCTGAAATTCAGCGGGCGGATTTTGCTCACGAAATCCTCTAAACAGTCCGTATGACTTGTAATTGCTAATGTGCGTCAGTTGAATCAGACCCCGCCCGTAGTACGGGCTATAAGCCATACGCTCCCCGCCAATTTCTTTCACATATTTCAAATTACCCGTCTCGGGGATAACATGGGAAAACAGATGCAATAACCTGATTCGATGCCCGGATAGCCCATAACGCCTCGCTCCAATATTAAATGCCGCGACCCACGCCCTGGCCCGAACCAAAGCCGTTTCCCAAGAAGTGCTTGCGCGATGGAACTGCGCTCCCTGCAAATGCATAAGCCGACGAGGAAAGCACTGAGCCATTTCTTCCCCGCTCAACCATCCGCACTTGCTAAAGTGCTCCACATACGCCTTCGGCGGAAAATGCCAACACGCATGCGCCTTAGGAAACTCATCCTCGTGAACATCCTCCCAGAACGCGAGCGCTTGAATATGCTCCTGTAGTAGCCCGAAATCCGACTCCGAAAGCGGCGTCGACAGCGCGTCATTGCGGCTCATCAGCCAACCCCAATGGTGACTAATCGCCTGTTCGTCTCTCGACCACTCGGCTGGAAAACGACAGATCGCCTTCGATAGCCGCCGCTGAGCCATCTGTGAGTGCAATGCGCTTACCGCCTCTGCATGCGAAACATCTCCGTCGTCATCCAGATCGAGCCAACGCTTGATAGAGGGCGAGTCGCACCGGCTATCTGACGTTGCGTTGTCATCGATCAGACTCCACCCCGCCCAATGCGGAAAGTCCGCATCGCTATAAAGGCCGACATCAGGCGCACGCAAGTTCACCCAGCCGGTGACCTCAGGTGTTTTTATCTTGCGCCAATGCCCAAACTTCGCATTGACTGGCATAGCGTCGGGACCGACAACACGTCCAAAACGCAAAATCTCGTAAATGACGCTTGGCGACGGCGCCGATGCATATGCGCAGCCAGCCGCCTGATTGAGTTCCAGGTACTTCCCATACAGACGCGTGGCTTCCTTGTACAGGCCATACTCATAGCCCTCACTAACAGGAGAGGATCCGACGTCGACGTAGCTTCCATCGTCCTGCTGCTGGAATGTGGTCGATGCGCAGTTGCCCCGCGCATAGCGCATACGGATTACGTATTCGACCGTAGTCGACGTCCCCGGCTGAGGTTGAATACCTGAGTAAGGACAAGGTGCCGGCCCCTGATCGTCTTCGCGGTTCGGATGCGGCTCGCGCGTGAATATCAGCGCACCTCGCGGCACCTTGAACCACACGTCGCCATAGATCGCGTCCGTGCGGCCGGCAGGAGCAGTCAAAAGTCCAGTCGCGCGCCCCACGAGCCTCATCAGGTTCGCCTCGTCGCACACGATCTCGAAGTGAATCTGGCCACGCTGTCCATAGATCAAGCCAGCAACGCCGAGCACGTCCTTACGATAGACATGCTTGCCAACCGCCGGCGCAGTGACCGTTTGCAGGTGCATGTAGATCGAAAAGAACGTGACCTTCGCGCTATTGCCTTCGCCTATTTCAGTCGTGTGCCTGATGACCACACACCCGTCGTCCGTGCGCACGCCGCGATAAGACAAGGCTGCCTTCTCGGTGAGGTCCGTTTTGCGTACATAGACGACTGTGCCGTCAGCGATCGCACGCACTCGCTCGGCGTTCCCCTGCGCATCACGTGGCGCAATCAGATGCACGCCCCCATGCCACCCCAGATTGAAGCTAACGGGATAGGCACCATTTCCAGGCGCACACTCCTGCATCCCTGCTGCGCATACGTCGTGAGCAGGCGCGACTGTGTCTCCGGCATCGGCTGAATCCATTTCGTGTCCTGCGACGGATGGCAAGAACGGTGGGCTGATAATCATTTTTCTTTCTTCTTCCTTTGATACAGGCTGCCATGGTTTGAATCAATGTGTGCACTCCATTGCCCGGATACGCGGCTACCGTCACGCTATTTTCTATTCACTGGCATCAATCGCGTTGTGTAGGTGGTGAGCGATCCGGAAGCGTCTCACTGTTCCCCTCACCAACAAATTCAATTGACCGAAGCAAAGTCAACACGTACGGCATCAATCCGACCTTGCTGTAATACGGACGCGCAACCGCAGCCACGCTACCGCACAGCACGACCGGTGGGTGCCGAAGGCAAAATCCAAGAGAACGGTCGCGTGTTTCGGGATCTCCATTGATGGCGTCTTGCGTTACGCCCACGCCAGAACTGTTAGTCGCCCGCAAGGCGAACCGTCTGGTAACAGGTTTAACCAACGCGAGATCGCGCGAAGAGAGTGCAGAAAAGTCAGGCTCCCAGCGCTCCAGCTGTTTGTCGTATTTGGCGAAAACGATTCTCCGAACGGTTTCGGCGTCATCGGAACGTAAGCAAACGAACTGTATGAACATCTCTCCGAGACCGGATTCTCGATAAAGAGGATCACGTACAACATAGCGAGTTGCGGTAAGATCACCTCCATACGGATCGGTTAGCCGGATTGGGCAGTTGTTGCCCTTAGTGCTCACGATTATTTTCTTAACCCCTCGCTGGCGATCGTTCCCAAACGCCGACGCGGAGAGGACCAATGCGAGCAGTGCGGCTATGCCCGTACAGACGAGATCCTTCATACCGGAACGGTCACTCATCCAGAATCTGTGCAACAACATCAACTCCTCCTTAGAATTTGACCTTCGGGCACTTCCACTGCCTGATCTCCGATCACGGGAAACCGGCATTCCGTCAATACGGAAAGTGCAACCGCATAAGCCACACAGCGAGCCTCAAAGCCGTTGAGGCGAGTGGAGTACAGAACATTGATGCAGGAAGGCAGATTCACTGACGCTGAAGCCTTCCAGAAACTGGGGCTGCGGTAATAGCACTTCTGTCCGCCACTTGTGGCCAGAGCAACTTTGGTCAATACGTGGGGTTGATCTGCATGACTTGCCATTCGGAGACTCGACCAATAGAAGCCAGCACTCTCACACGCGTCGCTCTTCTCGGATTCTGCGACGTCTATGGGCCAATTCCGTATCTCGACAGGCAATTGCGATTCCGTCACCTGCCACACTGTATTGGTCCCTAAGACCATCGCTTGCTGCTCTGCGCTTTGTAGAGCCGAGCGTATGGAGGTTGAAATCTTGGAGGCTCGCCCTCGGAAGTCCCAATACTTTATGTAGTTGCTTGCCCACGTCAATTGCAAGAAGCCACGCCCATCCCATGGTGCATATCTCGCTCTCGGATTGTTTTCTGCTAATTTTCCGAGCCACTGTGTTTCCTGAATTGCGTTCCCAAAGAAGCTCGCCATACGAAGCGGTGTGCTGATGCCAAATTTTCGCAACGTGAGATTGACGAAGGGACGCTGATTTTCAGGACCGAGTCCTTGTGATAATGAATAGGGATCCCTCACCGGCTCCCAAAGCACATGCCCGTTATGCTTGCGCATCGCGTACCTAGGAACGAGCTGCCTGAACTCGTTCTCACTCAGCCACCCACACTTCCTAAGATGTTCAACAAAAGCCTTCGGCGGCCAGTGCCAGCATTCATCCCACGCCGGCAGCGACGAGTCGACCGCCCTGGCTTGCTCCCAAAACGCCAGTGCCTCTATATGCTCTTTCAGTTTGCTGAAATCCGCATCTGAAAGCGGCACAGGCAACGCCTCATGCGGACGCCTGAGCCAACCCCAGCGCGCCTCGATACCCGCCTTTGCCCATTCACTCGGAAACTTGCAGATCGCCTTTGCCATCCGCTCACGAATGGCCGGCACATTGAGTGCCGCGATCGCTTCGGCATGCGTGACGTTATTGTCCTGATTGAAGTCCAGCCACTTCTTGACGGTCGGCGAATCGCAAAGGCTATCGATAGAACTATCGTCGTCGATGAGATTCCAGCCGGCCCAGTGCGGAAAATCCGCGTCGCTGAAAACACTGATTTCAGGAAGATTGAGATTGATCCACCGCCCCCCCTCTGGCACGGCAATCTGTCGCCAGTGCCCAAACTTCGAATTCTCAGGGAGCCGATCGGGGCCCAACGCGCGCCCTAGCCGCAGCACTTCATAAATTGCGCTCGCGGATGGGACTAATGCTGCATTCAAGTTCAGATCGGCATACTTCCCGCTAAGCCGCACTGCCTCCTTGTACAGGTTGTATTCGTATCCAGCCGCGGCCTGGTGCGACCCGAATTCCTCATAGAGCCCGTCACTCCGGCGCTGAAAAGTGGTCAGCGTACAATCGCCTCTCTCGTACCTCATCCGGATGACATAGTCACGTTCAGTGAACTGTGCGGTCTGCGTTCGTATGGAACTGACTGGAGACGAATCGCTATCATCGCGTCGATAGGGATGAGGTTCATTCATAAAAAGTTTGCCGACCATCCGGCCGGGCTCAGCCGGATTGCCTTTCGGCACGACAAACCAGATATCTCCATAAACAGCCTCCCTGCGGCCCTCCGAGCCAGACAACAGCCCTGTCTCACGCCCAAC
This sequence comes from Paraburkholderia fungorum, assembly GCF_046027215.1. Classification (GTDB taxonomy): domain Bacteria; phylum Pseudomonadota; class Gammaproteobacteria; order Burkholderiales; family Burkholderiaceae; genus Paraburkholderia; species Paraburkholderia fungorum_D. The sequence goes on from NZ_JAQQEN010000002.1 coordinate 2,385,462, forward strand.
GAGCTTTCTCAGGTTTGCCTTGTCGCACACGATTTCGAAATGTATCTGCCCTTGCTGACCGTATATCTCTCCCGCATTGCCGATCTTGTCCTTGCGATACAATTTTCTACCGGCAACGATCGCGTCGAACACCTTGTGAAGGTGCATGTAGATCGAAAAGAAGACAACGGTTGCGGTACTAGTGTCAGTCGCACTAGTAGCCTCGCCAATCTCAGTTTCGTGCCTGACAACAACGCAGCCGTCGTCAGTCCTGACATTGCGATAGTTGAGTGCGGTTGTCTGCGGCGAGTTCTGGCGAACATAGACAACGGTGCCATCCGCAATTGCGCGGACGGGCTCGATGATCGCTTGCGCATCTCGCGGTGCAATGAGATGCACTCCTCCATGCCAACCCAGGTTGAAACTAATCGGATATGCACCATTGCCAGGCGCGCACTCCTGCATCCCAGCCGCACACACGTCGTGGTCCGGCACGACCGTGTCTCCAGCCTCGGCTGAATCCATTTCGTGTCCCGTAAGGCTCGGCAAAAACGGTGGGCTAATAATCATCGTCCAATTCCCCGCACTCACAGCGAAAACGGAAACTTTGCATCCAGCTCTCCGGCCCCGAAAGCCGGAAGCTCAAGCGGCCTCCCTCGCGGTCCCATCAGCTGCGCACTCGCCGAGTGAATCAAAAACTTCCCGTTGGTAAAGCCGACAATCCCATCCGCGCTAATCACCAACTCGCTGCCGCCCCCATTGATACGAATCCCCTGTTTCGCCTTCAAGTTGATCCAATCGCTCGAACTGATGATCTCGACAACACGCTTTGCAATCATCTCGACGTTGTCGTCCTGCGCTTCGATCCGTACCGAGCCCGACGCGGCGACGAGCCGTATCCCGAGCTTGTGCGCAAACACCCTGAAGCTTCTCGCCACAGAAGCGAAAAGCGATTTGCCGGTGGCAATGCCAACGTGACCTCCCGTGGTGAGTGCTAGGTGTTCATCGCTCGCCAGATGTGTACTACCCGCGGTGGTCGACTGAATCCCGACAGGGCTCGCCAAGGTCAAATGCGGTGTCGTGAATTCAGGGAACGCGTTCTTGTCAGTTTTCGCACCGCCTCGTATCGCGTCGTTCTGCGTCCTGACCGCTTTCGCGACATCGCTCTGATCCGCACCCTCGTCTTGCGCTGCATGCTGTTGCGCGAGCGCGCTTAGGCTCTCTTGCAGGTCACGCGCATGCGTGAGCCGCTGCACCGTCTCGCCAAGATCCTTCACGTGTGCCTGGGCGTTTGCGCGCGCTTCGGTCGTCAGGAGCATGCCTTGCGCTGCCCGCAGCACGCCGTGTGCGTCGGTTCGCAATTCGAAACCTTCGCCGCGCGGATCCTGCCGCCCCTCATTGCCCGGAATGCGCGTGATGCTGCCGAGGTTCATTTGCGACAACGCGTGATCACTCGACAACTGCGTCTGAATCCTGCCTTGGGTGTCGTCCATTACCAGATGATTGGCCCGGCCGCCTGCACCAGCGTGACCCAGCTCGCGACTGCGAAATCCGGATAACGCCTGGTTGTCCGGCAACTTCCACGCCGGCTGCTGGAACGCGTTGACCACCCGCCCGGTCACGACCGGCAGATCGGGATCGCCCCTCAAGTGATCGACCAGTACCTCCTGCCCGACGCGCGGAAGATGAACCGCCCCAAAGTGATTCCCTTGCCACGGAGAAGACACACGCACCCAGCAACTCGAGCGTTCGTCTTGACGACCTTGCCGGTCCCACATGAACTGCACCTTGATCCGGCCATAGGCATCGGTCCAGATCTCCTGATCCTCCGGTCCCGTTACCACGGCGTTCTCGGGACCGTGGGTACGCGGCTTCTCTATCGTGCGTGGAAGGCGGAAGGTCTCGCTGGTCGGCTGCAATTCGAAGTCAGTCTGACAGCGATAACGCTGCCCCGCAGCCGCCTCCTCGCCGACATCCTCGATATCGAGTCTAGACGACACGACGAGGTATTCGCGATTGGCAGCCCGCTGCGGGTAGTGCGTCAGCGTGAAGGTTTGGCCTGCGACCAGTCCGCGCAGGTTGCCCTGACCGGTCGCGCGCAGACCGAGGCTGCGTTTCGCCTGCACGCGTACCAGCGCGAGAAAGTCCGCTTCGCTCAACGGCTGGTTGTGCTCGCCCGTCAGACCGCCGGCGCCCGACTGTGGCTGTGCATAGTCGCCCCACGCGTAGTGCTCCTGATGCGCAAACGCGGTGTTGCGAGGATCTTCGCGCTTCGCGCCGAGGTCCGCGCGGGGCCATGTGTAGTCGTAGTCGACTGTCGATACGGTACCGGTGCTAACCGAATTCTCCACCGTCAGCGCATGAATATGCTCCGCGTCGATGCGGCGCCCGGTAGGCGCCTCAAAGCGAATAGTGCGATACGCACTGCCATGCGGCTGGTGAGCGCCCATCGAGTCGCACAGTACAAGCCGATGCTTGCCATCGCTATGCTCGAACCAGAAGTAAAGACCCCACTCCTGCCATAGTCGACACAGGAATCTGAAATCGCTTTCCCAATGCTGGCTCTGGATGTCACGCTTCGGATAGGTCTCGTGAGGACGGGGTGCGGTCAGGCGCTTATCGACCGGGAACGCATACGCTGCCAACACGGCGTCTGTGATCTCCACGACAGTCATGTCCTGGAAGAGCCGGCAGTCCTGATTCTTTGTGGCGAGCCACAACCATGGCCGCAGCGTCATCGCATAGACAATCGAACGGCCCTCCTCGCGCACGATCTTTGCACTGGTTACGACTCCGGTGATCTCGCGTGTTCCCGCTCCGATGTTTGCACCGCCGACGTCGCCCGTCATGCCGGACACGAATTGACCGTTGCCCTCGATCTCGATCGACACGGTCACTTCTGTGCCGATCAACTTGTCGAGTTTGATATTTGCCGCGATGCCTGGAGAAAACGACAACGCATCCGGCGTCTTTAGCTCGAGCGCGTATTCGAACAGCTCGCCGAGCGCCTCCGTGCCAGAGAGCCGCGTTGGCGTGAGGACCGATACGTCACCGTAGGTGGGCAACGCCGCGCCCGAAACGGCCAGCGTGCGCGCTTGATCTGAAATGAACATAAGTAGACGATAGAAGTTGACGAAGTAGCCGCGACGGCAAGCTCAGGCCGAGGCGATCAAGACCGCCCCGCAACCGGTCTTGTCGCCGTCGTATGCCGCCGCGACGCCGCGATGGGTCATTCGACCGGTCGCGAGAATCGGAAACTTCCCGCCGCACTTCGGACAGGCGGCCAGGTGACCGTTTAACGCCACGGCAATTCCCATGTGACTGAGGTCCCGTGCCGCCTCGATCACCATGCCGCCGTGATCGGTCCAGTCGCCAAGCCGCACCATCGCTCTGCCTTGTTCGTCTTTCATCACGCACTCCTGTTTGCAGCGAGTCACACCAGTTGCCGCGGCTCGCGGCTATCCACGCACGCCCCACAACTCGAGCTTCAACGAAGGAAAATCACCCGCAACGTGCAATGCGATTCCGCCGTGACGCGCGATCTCGTCCCACAATGGGCCGCCGCGCGCGAGCTCGTAATAGACGTAGCCAGCATTGAAGGGGATCTGCCGAGGCGGCACCGGCAACGCCTGTAGCACGAGGCCTGGCAAGTGGCCGCGTACGAGATCCGGCAAGCGTTCGACAGGACCCACTTTCGCCTGCGCAGTGAATTGCTGTTGCAGCACGTCCGAAGGCATCTGCGCATGCACGGCGAGCACGACTGCGCTGAAGCCGCGCAGATCGACCGGATCGACCACTGCGTTGCGCATGCCGTAGCCCTGTTCAGCAAGCACAATGCTTTGCGCGCTCCGCACAAGCACGGCATTGAGCAGTCGATGCGTGTCGTCCACCACCGGCTTCAGACACCGATGCGGTGTCAGATGCTGATAGGCGGGATGCGAATCGAGCGGCCTGCGCGTATCGGTGCGCAGGTAGGTCGACAGTTCACCCGCCATGCTTATCAGCAGCGCATACAATTCAGCCGGTGACGTGCTCGGCACGCGACGCAAGTGTTGCAGCAAAGGCTCATACCGATTCAACGTTTGCAGCAGCAGGTAGTCGGAGACTTCAGCGACCGTGCCCGCTTTACCGTCGCCGCCTGTCAGGCGTTCTGCGAGCGCATCCGCACGCAGGCGAGTCAGTTCGTGAATCTTTGCAAGCCAACTGGAAAGCAGCTCGCTCGTCCCGAAACCCGTCACCGGTGGAACCAGCGTGTCGTCCAACTCGATGCTGCCGTCCGCGCGAATCGTCTTTACGCGGGTGAGCGGCAGGCCGATCCACGCGTCGGTCATTTCTTTCTCGGGGACAAGGCGTAGGCGCAGATTCGACAACTGCACCGTCTTAGGCCCCTGCGCGACCGAGTTCGTATCGCGCAACTCAGTGTCGAAAACGGCATACCGCGCGAGCGAATCGACGGCGTTCTCGAAGGTCGTCTCCTCGCCATTCGGGACACGAATCGGCACGGCCAGGCAAATCGCCTGCTCGAGATGTTCCGCGCGGACCGTGAGCGGCGCGGGCGGCGGCGTGCTACCCGGTGCGTCGAAGGGCGTGCCGTCCGCAAAAATCCCGCTCGCCGATTTGACGATCACCTTGCCGAGCGCCAAAGCCTCGGCGTCGATACTGTAGTGACTGAGGCCGAAGAAGAACGGCGAGAGCGACGCCGCACGCTTATGCGCGTAGTGCTCCAGGTAGCGCTCCTGTTGCTGAAACAGCTGCGGGCGCAAAAACAACCCCTCGCTCCAGACGACCTTGTTATGCCAACTCATGCAGTCTCCCCGCCTTGTGTCATCTATTTGCTTTCGGTGACTCTGATTGCATTCGCGTCGAGATAGACGGTCAGCTTCAGTTTCGGTGTGCGCCAGTACCATGCCGCTTCGGGCGCTACGGGCAGCCGATACGCCACGCGCCACACCGAGTTCGGCAGATCACGATAGGCCGCGAGTATTCCGAGCGTGGTTGTGGCCGGATCGATCATTCTTCGGATCGACGCACGCTCGCCCGGACGTAGCTGGAATTGATCGCGCGCGACGAGGTCGTCGGTCAGTACCGTCTTGTCCTTGTCCTGCAGTGAAAAGTAATCGGCGGAACTGAACGCGGCATCAGTCTTCAGTTCATAGACGCGCACGACAATCGGCGCGGCGCGTTTCTGGTCATCGGGATTGACACCAGCGGACGCAACCATCGCCAGGTCTAGTCGGATCGGCTCCCTGGACACCTTGGCGCCGCCGCCCGAGCACGCGGCAAGCGCAAGCGCGACAACGGGAACAATGACGGTATGAATCAGGCGCATGGTGATGACACATCATGAGTAAGGCCGGAACAGGCCCGGCGGGAACAAACCACCGGGCCGCGCATAACGGCAACGATCAGGCTTCCTTGTTGCCCTTGATGTCGAAGCTGGCCGTGACAGCGCCGCCGCTACCGCCCTGCGCGTTCTGCACGACGTACTCCTGCTTGATCTTCGAGAACGACAGCGATACGACCTCGCGGCTGCGTTCCGCGTCGTTTCTGGTGCCCGACGGTCTCACGCGGGTGACGATCACGTCGCTCATCGTGAGCTTCAGGTATTCAAGCGGATTGCCGCCTGCCTTGCGCATGACCAGCACGGCCTGATCGATATGCTTGCCGGTCAGCGCGTACTTCATGAGGTTCGGGCTCGCCCGGTCGATCGAATGTTCGAACGTCAGATCCTTCACCGTGGCCTTGCCGGCGCCACCGCCGCTGCCCGCGTGCATGGTCGAGTCCTGCAGGATTTCCCAATCCCATGTGAGCACTTCTATTTCATCCTTGTGCCTGTCGTCCAGCGACTCGCCATTGATGCCGTCGATCTTCAGGAAAATGTCCTGTGCCATGAGTTCACTCCTTGTGTGTGGTTGAAGAATGTGCGCGGAATCCCGCCCGCGTGTTTCCGGCGGATAGCAGATTCACCAGCGTGGTGTGTCAGGCAGCTTCCTTGACGGACGGCAACCTGGCAACGAGGCGCAGCGACACCGTCAGGCCTTCGAGCTGGAAATGCGGCCGCAGGAAAAACTTCGCCTGGTAATAGCCGGGATTGCCTTCAATGTCTTCCACCAGCACTTCAGCGGCAGCAAGCGGCCGGCTCGCCTTCGTCTCCTGCGACGAATTGGCGGGATCCGCGTCGACGTAGTTCATGATCCATTCGTTCAGCCAGCGCTGCATGTCTTCGCGCTCCCTGAAGGCACCGATCTTGTCGCGCACGATGCACTTCAGGTAGTGCGCGAAACGCGAGCAGGCGAACAGATACGGCAAACGCGACGACAGGTTCGCGTTCGCGGTGGCATCGGCATCGTGATACTCAAGCGGCTTTTGCAACGACTGCGCGCCGATGAAAGTGGCGTGATCGGTGTTCTTGCGATGAATCAGCGGGATGAAACCATTCTTCGACAACTCCGCTTCGCGCCGGTCGGAGATGGCAATCTCGGTCGGGCACTTCATGTCCACGCCACCGTCGTCGGTTGGGAACGTGTGGCACGGCAGGTTCTCGACCGTACCGCCCGACTCCACGCCGCGAATCAGCGAACACCAGCCGTACAGCTTGAACGAGCGGTTGATGTTCACGCCCATTGCATAGGCGGCATTGGCCCACGCATAGCGACGGTGGTCGGAGCCATGGGTGTCTTCCTCGAAATCGAATTCGTCGACCGGATTGGTCCGGGCTCCGTACGGCAAACGCGCGAGAAAACGCGGCATGGCGAGGCCGACGTAGCGCGCGTCGTCGGTATTACGGAGCGAATTCCACGGTGCGTATTCGAGGTTCTGCGCGAAAATCTTCGTCAGATCGCGCGGATTCGCCAGTTCCTGCCACGACTCCATTTGCAGCACCGACGGCGACGCGCCGGAAATAAACGGCGTATGCGCGGCCGCCGACACTTTCGCCAACGAGCCGAGCAGATCGACATCCGGCGGCGTATGGTCGAAGTAGTAGTCCGCCACGAGGCAGCCATATGGCTCGCCGCCGAGCTGGCCATACTCCTCTTCATAGATCTGCTTGAAGACCGGGCTCTGGTCCCACGCGAGCCCCTTGTAACGCTTCATCGAGCGGCGCAACTCCTCCTTCGAGACATCCATGAAACGGATCTTGAGGCGCTCGTCGGTCTCGGTGTTCGAAACAAGGTGATGCAATCCCCGCCATGCCGACTCCAGATTCTGGAACGCCTCGTGATGGAGGATCAGATTGATCTGCTCGGAGAGCTTGTGGTCGATCCGCGCGATGATCGCCTCGATGCTCTTGTAAGCGTCGTCGCTGATTGTGCTCGACTGCTGCAAGGCCTGTTCAGCCAGTGTCTGAACCGCGAATTCGACTGCCTCGCGTGCCTGCTCGGTTTTCGGCTTGAACTCCTGCGCGAGGCGATTTGTAAAATCGGAGTGGGTGACCGCAATGGGTGCGCTCACCTGGGTTTGCAGCTTTGCCATGATTGATCGATCCAATAATCCTGAGGTTGAGCTATGGAGCCGGTCACATTGCGGCTTCCGGACCTTCCGAGGTACCTGCAGGCCCCCCCAGGCGCTTTGGCACCGCTAGCGTCTTGAGCAGCGCCGGGTCCTGCAATAACTGGTTGACGAGCGACTCGGCGCCCGACTTGCCGTCCATGTAGGTTTGCAGGTTGGCGAGTTGCGTGCGCGCCTCCAGCAGCAGGCGCAGAGCATCCACCTTGCGAGCGACCGCGGCCGGCGAAAAGTCCTCGATACTTTCAAAGGTCATATCCACCATCAACTGACCACTCCCCGTGAGGGTGTTCGGCACGGCGAGTTCGACGCGGGGGCGCACTGCTTTCATCCGTTCATCGAAGTTATCGACATCGATATCGAGGAAGCGGCGATCGGCCATTGGCGCGAGCGGCTCGGCCGGTTTGCCAGACAGATCCGCAAGCACGCCCATCACGAACGGCAACTCCACCTTTTTCTCCGAGCCGTATACCTCGACGTCGTATTCGATCTGCACGCGGGGAGCGCGATTGCGCGCGATAAATTTCTGCGAGCTGCTGGAAGCGGACATAGGGACTCTCTCAGGTTCTTGGTTTGAGTTGATTAATGCAGTGGCCACAGTCATGCCATTTCCAATGGACATGATCTTCCGGAATAAACGTGGTTTCTTTGATTGCATTTTTATTAAACCCGTCCGGCCCGCGCATCGTCAATTGATAAATTCGTTGCTTTGGTAATTTTTTGTCAAATCGACACTTCTTCCGAATAACGAGAAATTGAATTAAAAAGAACACCACTGCACAGGCACACACCCATGCGCCAATAATTTGGCGACTAGGATTGTTCCCAATCGGGCTTAACCAGTGATTCATAAAATTAAGAATAAATTGGAATCCTCCCATTCCCACAAAACAAATAATCCAAAGACACGAGATTGTCGTCTTAATATAAATTTTTACCCAATTCGCATTATCGATAGGCAAAAACAAACCATTCGTGTTTAAAATCCAATTTCGCGCAATCGGAATAGCAGGCAAACGAAAATGGGCATGACCGCATTTTTCAGGAATGACGAATCGGAGCAACAGGAGCACAGCACAGTGTTCGCCGTGATCGGTATGCCGGCAGCGGTCGGGAGCACATCGATCCGCGCGGGAGAGGAAGCCGCTCACGACCTCATCGAGGCGCTGTATCAGCAGTACCGGCGCATGCTCGACGACCCACAGATATCATTGGGCGGCGACTGGGCAATGCAGGCAAAGCCCTTCACGGACCCGGTATCCAGCGGACGGGACGAAGCCTTGTCCGTCACGCCCGGCGATCTGTCCATAGAGGCCTTGCTGTCTGGAGTGCGCCACCTGGAAGATGAGTTCGGGCCACTCCAGAGAGGTGCGCTGGCCGACATGGCAGACACGGATCCCGTCCCCGAAATTCTCCATCTGTTCGCCCCTGCCGAATATCAGTCAGCAGCAGTCCGGCGCGCGCCTCCAATCCCACCCGGGCTAGCGCTGCGTGAACACCACGCGCCCGGTATCGACAGTCCGCTGTCCATACCTCGAACGAGCACCCGCGGTGCGCAATGAAGGCCATCACGTCACCTCGTCCATCCATCCCCGGCACGCGCGAAATGTCCGAAGCGCGCGCGAATACCGGGGCTATTACGGCGCCGCGTCGTGCAAATATGCGCCTGTTGCCGACCTTGCTCGATCGCCTGCGCGACGATGCACCCCTACGTCAAAACGAGGCGCCGGCCGAGTACACCGTCACGCGCGCGCAAATGCGCGACATACTGCAACGCGATTTGGCGTTCCTGCTCAACACTACCAGCATCGAAGATCAGATCGACCGCGAGCGTTACCCTTACGCGGCAGCCTCGACAGTCAATTTCGGCGTGCCGCCGCTTGCCGGCGCGTTCATGGCATCGCGCAAATGGTCCGAAATCGAACAGATCATTCGCCGTGCCATCCGCGAATTCGAGCCACGCCTCGTCCCGCGAACGCTGAGCGTCGTGCCCCTTAGCGCAATGGATGCGGACAGTCACTACAACGTCCTGTCCTTCGAAGTGCGCGGCATGATTCAGATGGACCCCTACCCACTCCAGTTCATCGTACAAAGCTCGCTCGATCTGGAGACGAGCCAGGTCAACGTGACCGACATGCGCGTGAGCTGACGCACGGCACATCAAACGGAAACCACGGCATGGACCCACGGCTGCTCGACTACTACAACCAGGAACTGATCTATATGCGCGAGCTGGCCGGCGAGTTCGCACACGCGCATCCAAAGATCGCGCGGCGTCTGGGTATGCATGCCGGCGACGTAGCCGACCCGTACGTCGAACGCCTGATCGAGTCGTTCTGTTTCATGTCCGCGCGCATGCAGATCAAACTCGACGCGGAATTTCCGCGCTTCACCGGGCGGCTGCTCGAGGTGCTGTATCCGAACTACGTCGCGCCCACGCCGTCGATGGCGGTCGCCCGTTTGTATCCGAGCAGCAAGGAAGGCAATCTGGCCGAGGGGTTTCGAGTCCCGCGTGGCACGGCATTCACCGCTCGCATACCGGAGGGCGAAAAAACAGCCTGTCAGTTTCGCAGCGGGCAGGATGTCACGCTTTATCCGTTGACGATCATCGCGGCACGTCTGACCGGCATCCCGCCGGATATTCCGGCGCTCGATCGTTATATACCGCCCCACGCGCAGATTCGCGGCGCGTTGCGCCTGCGGCTGCGCACAACTGGCGACATGCGAATTGCCGATCTCAAAGGCCTCGACCGGCTCCCCGTCTATCTGGCCGGCGACGAACAGGTGGCCTCCCAGCTCTTCGAATTACTGCACACAGCGGGTGTCGCGACGATTACCGGCGCGCCCGATCGGTTCGGTGCGCCCGAGGAAGCGTTGCACGCTGTCACGTCAGAGGCGCTCGTGCATGAAGGCCTCGATCCCGATCAAGGCCTGCTGCCGCTGACGTGGTCGAAGTTTCACGGCCACAATCTTCTGCACGAGTACTTCGCGTGTCCGAGCCGCTTCTATTTCTTTACACTGACAGGACTCGAAGCGGGCTTGCGGCGCATCAGCGGGCACGAGGCGGAAATCGTGGTATTGCTCGAACAGCCGCCCGACCGTCTGGCGAATCTCGTCGACGTCTCGCGTTTCGCGCTGTTCTGCACACCGGTCATCAATCTTTTCCCGAAGCACACGGACCGCATTGAACTGTCCGCCGTCGAAACCGAATTTCGCTTGATCCCGGCACGATTGACACCGTTGGACTACGAAGTATTTTCTGTCGAAACCATATACGGCCAGGCTGCCGCGACTTCGACCGAATTTGAGTTTCGTCCTCTGTACCAGACACTCAATAATGACGAAGGCAACCACGGACGATACTTTTCGATGCGCCGCGAGCGCCGGCTCACCTCTGACTCCGTGCGTCGTTACGGCACGCGCACACAGTACATCGGCACGGAAACGTTCGTCTCGCTAGTCGACCAGCATGAAGCGCCGTATGCCGAAGATATCCGCTACCTGTCGGTGGATGCGTATGTGACCAACCGCGACCTGCCGAGCCTCGTGCCGCGCGACGGCATTCGCGATCTGACAGTAGCCGAATCGGCACCGCTGGAAAGCGCCGGACTGATCCGTGCGCCGAGCGCGCCCAAAGCGCCCTATGCCGAGCGCGAAATGGCCTGGCGACTGATCCGTCAACTGAACTTCAACTATCTGCCACTGGACAATCTCGATCACCGCGCGGGCGGCCAGGGTCTGCGCGATCTGCTGCGTCTTTTCCTCAGCGGAGAGGACGCCGCGCATCGGCGGCAAATCGAAAGTCTGGTGGGCGTGAAGACCAAAGCCGTCACACGCAAGCTGCCAGGCAGCGGGCCGCTCGTGTTCGGGCGGGGTATCGAATGCATCTTGACGGTGGATGAATCCGGCTTTTCGGGTGTCAGTCCTTATCTGTTCGGGCTAATACTCGAACGTTATCTGGCTCGGCATGTGTCGATCAACGCGTTCACGCAAACTGAACTCCATTCCATGCAGCGCGGCCGCCTTGCGCGTTGGCCGGTGCGCCACGGCGCGCGAGGTGCGGCGTGATGCAGCGAGCCGCGCTGGTTGCCGTCGCCCGCGACACGGCCCTGTCGCCACAATGGGTCGAACATCTGCGGGCCGAGCCCTGGCGTCATGGCTTTCTGGCGCTGATGCGTCGCATTGGCGCCGATCCACGCATCGACCCGGTGGGCACGGCACGCCGACCGCAGGCAGAGCCGTTTCGCCTCGGCCAGCAACCGAGCCTCGCATTTGCGCCGCGCGAGATTGCTAGCGTCGGCGCAGCAAACGGCCGCCTGAAGGTGCGTCTCTTCGGCCTGGGCATGCTAGGTCCGAACGGACCGTTGCCGATTCACGTGACCGAGACCGCACGCGATCGCGAGGAGAGCCGGCACGACGCCACCCTCGTCAATTTTCTCGACGTCTTTCACCATCGTTATCTGACGCTGCTGTATCGCGCCTGGGAATCGGCACAAGCCGCAGCCGGTCTGGACCGCCCCGGCGACGAACGGTTCTCGTTCTACATCGCGAGTCTCGCGGGTCTCGACATGGCCGAGATCGGCGGGCAGCAGCTGCCCTCCCACGCGCGTCTGTCGGCATCGGCTCATCTGGTACGCGAAGCACGCAACCCGGACGGATTGCGTGCGACGCTCGAGCGCTATTTCGGCGTGCCGGTTGCAATCGAAGAATACGTGTTTCACTGGATCGACGTAGACCCTGCCGAGCACAGCCACCTTGGCAAGCCAGGTACGCCCGCCACGATGGCGCAAGGCGCGATGCTCGGCGAGCAGGTGCTCGATCGGCAGCACAGGTTTCGCATCGTGATTGGCCCGCTCGACATGGTCGAATATCTGCGCTTCACTCCACAGGGGGCGGATTTGCCGAAACTCGTCGAATGGGTGCGGGCATTTGTCGGCTACGAGTTCGCGTGGGAGCTCGAGTTGCGCATCAAGGCGCATAGCGCGCCGCCCGCGATTGTCGGCGGGCCGCAGCAACTCGGCTGGTCCAGCTGGCTTGGACGCTCGCCGACCGGCGAGGCGATTACTGGCATGCGTTTCGAGCCCGAGCAGTATGTCCATCAATTTTCGCGAAGCGATGCATAGCGGTCCCGTGGTCAAGCATGAGGTTCCAGCCATGAACAGCAGACAATCCTCTGTTCCCAAAACAATGTCGACGAACAAGCCCTCGCCATACGATTGGATGACGCCGGTGGATACGGAGGCGCCGTGCGGTCCCGATCTGGAATACGATCCGGAATTCGTGGTGTTATCCGCCAGCGTGGTCACCAGACCGGAGGCACAGTATGGCGACTTCGTCGGCATGCCGGAGCCGGTGAACTGGGGCGAGGTCGAGCGAGATTGTCGACGACTCATGATGCGCAGCAAGGATATGCGGCTGGCCGTTCTGTTTTGCCGCTGCCGTACACGCCTGGCGGGTCCCATAGGACTGGCCGAGGGGTTGGGTTTGCTCGCGGCATGGCTGGCTGCGTTTCCAGACTCGATCCACCCGCAACTCGCGGTGGACGCCGATCGCGACGCCGCGCTTGAAATCCGCATGAACGCATTGCAGACGCTGACGGACGCCGAGGGCTTGCTCGCCGACCTGCGCGAGTTCCCGCTGACGCGAACCAGCGCGACGCGGCTCCAGGTGCGCGACGTGGAACGTGCGTTTGCGCAACCGCGTGCCAGTGACGCGCTCGCGCCTGAATCGGCGGCTCGGCAACTGGAGGATCTGCGGGTGCAGCAGCCCACGGTGATGGACGCTATCGCCGCGGCGCTAGCGAGCGTTGCCGCTATCGATGCGTGGGCTCAGGAACTGCTTGGCGAGTATGCACCGGATCTATCGATGTTGATTCGGTTGCTGAGGCTTTTTCCTGTGACGGCGTCCTCTAACAGAGCCGCTCCGGAATCTGATCTTACGTACACACCCGCGCCCGATGGCACCCAGCGTAGCGTTGTCACGTCGGAGCCTGTCGATACCGCGCGTGTCGAACCCGAGTTGAAACCCGCCGATGATTGCGCTGGGAGCATCGCACACCAGTCGTGTGAGAGTCGCGTTGACAAAGGCCTGGCCAACCGAAACGCTGCTCTTGAATTGGTTCGGACCGCACGCCAGTGGTTCGAAACCCATGAGCCGAGCAGCCCCATACCCGTCTTGCTCAAGCGCGCCGAGACGCTTGTTGGCAAACGCTATTCTGAAACTGTGAACGCCATTCCCGCAGAACTGTTGGCAGAGTGGGATAAGGAATAGGCTTCCTTCCATCCGCGGAGAGATTTTTGGTCTACTGCATCGATCGTGCGCCGTAGGGAAGCATGGTTACAGGGGAATTTTCTCTCACTCGTTAAATTACTTTGTAATCCGAACTTAACATTTGACAAATCTTTACCTCTCGACGATGGACGACCACTGCGATTTTTTCAATAATTAAACGGAATGGCGCGGTATGCGGAGCGCTCTAATACTTCGCGCACGTATATCTTCTGCATCGTTCTGCGCAGCCGTCGCCTCACCGAGGATCCCTATCATGTTCAATCCGCTTCACACTCGCACTCTCCAGGTTTCCGGCGAAGCCTTGCCTGTTTGGGGCGGTGCACCGGTACTGGTGCCGGTGCGCCTAACCGGCACTGAAGCACTGGGCAAACTGTACGAGTATGCGCTCGACGTGGCGACAGTGGACGATCCGACACTACGCGTATGGGAGGCGCAAGAGCTGATCGTACCCGATACCCTGATCGGCAAGGTCGTCACCATCTCCATCGAGTTCAGTGGCAACGGTACCTTCCTTCCCGGCTTGCTCGACAACACCGGCACGGCCAATACGGGCGCCGGCATTCGCAGGATTTCAGGTCTCCTGACCGCAGTGCAGTCTGCGGGCGCGGATGATCGCCACGCGTACTACCGGTTCATCGTGCGGCCGTGGCTTTGGCTGGCAACGCGAAACCGCGAAAGCCGCATATTCCAGAACATCAGCGTCATTGATATCACGCAACAATTGCTCAAGGCCGCGTACCCATTTCCGATCGAACTGCGTTTGGGATCAATCGGTTTGAAGTCCGGGTACCCAGTCCGTGACTTTGTGCGGCAGTTCTGGCAGAGCGATTTCGAGTTTCTGACCATGCTCTGGCGCGAATGGGGCCTGTATTACTTCTTCGACGAATTGACCTTGATCCTGTGCGATTCACCCGGCTCCCAACGCAAACACGGAAATGCCTACGACACGATCCGCTATCACGCGCCGGACGGCACGCGCATTGAAGAGGAACACATTCACAAGATCAACGTGTCGCGCAAATTAACTGCCGGCAACGTAAGCCTGATCGACTACGACTACACCCGGTCGCGTGCGCAACTCACTGCCAGCAAGAAAGAATACAGCGAGACTGCGTTTGAAAATGCCGAGCACTACGCCAGTGGGGACTATTCGCAACCGCAGGCAGGTACGATGGGGTTGACGGGCGAACCTAATGACTGTGAAACTGAGGCGGGATACCTCGCACGTGTTCGCATGGATGCGATACGCTGCCGCAGTCTACGCCTACGCGGACGCGGCAACCTGCGCGGCTTAACAACGGGCAAAACGTTGTGGCTGACGGATCATCCGCAGAAGAAGATTAACGCCGAATATCTGGTCATAGCGACCACGCTCGACATCCGCAACGCCGGGAAAATAAGATCGACTTCCGTTCACAAACCGCAATACCAGTGCGTGACGGACTTCGTGCTTCAACCCGCAGACACATTCTTCAGGAATCGTCTAAAAAAGAAGCCCCGTTGCGGCGGAGAGACGGCCGTCGTTGTAGGGCCCGAGAACCAGCCGATGTGGGTCGATGGCTACGCGCGCATAAAAATCCAGTTCGTCTGGGACCGGTTGGGCAACAAGGATCAGAACTCCAGTTGCTGGGTACGAGTTTCCTCCCCCTGGCAAGGTGACGGATTCGGCGCGCTCTACTTACCGAGGATCGGTCAGGAGGTAACCGTCAACTACCACGAGGGCGACCCAGACAAGCCGTACGTGTCGGCGCGAATGGTGAACCAGTTTAATCAGCCACCATGGGAACTGCCGAAGAACCAGGCGTTGACGGGTACACGCACCCGCGACCTCGAAGGGAAACAGTCCAACCACTTCGTAGCGGACGACACTCCGGGTCAGCTTCAGGTTCAGGCTGCCAGTGACCACGCACAGTCTCGACTGGTGCTGGGCTACAACACGCGGATCGAGGGTAACAAAGGGAGGCAGGAAGCGCGCGGCGTGGGCTGGGAACTGGCCACTGACTCATGGGGCGTTGCACGTGCTGGCCGCGGCATGCTGATTACGACCGAGAAGCGTGAAGGCGCAACAGTAGCGGCCAAGGACATGGGCGAGACACTAGAGCGTCTCACCGAGGCGCAATATCTTCACAAGAACCTGGCGCAACTCGCGCTGCAGCACAAGGCCCAGCAGAACGAAGCGAGTCAGAACGACGCCACAAAGGCCATTCAGGACCAGAACAACGCGATACGTGGCAATGCAACTGGGACCGGCAATCCATTTCCGCAGCTCGCTGAGCCACACATGGTGCTTGCCAGTGCCGCCGGCATCGGAATAACAGCAGCTCAGAGCACGCATATCGCCAGCAATCTGGACCTCGCTGCCACCACGGGGCGTGACGTAAGCATTTCATCAGGCCGATCGCTATTTGCGACAGTTCGAGGCGCGGTTTCGATCTTCGCCTACCGGCTCGGCATGAAGCTGGTGGCGGCAAAGGGCAAGGTCGAACTCCAGGCGCAAAGCGACGAGATGGCATTGAGCGCGTTGAAAGACATCACAATCACGAGCTCGGACGGAAGAATCATCCTGAACGCAGCGAAGGAAGTCTGGATCGGCGCAGGTGGCTCATACCTCCGTATCAATGGAAATCTGATTGAAAATTGCACGCATGGCCAGATTCTCGAAAGAAGCACTGCGTGGGAAAAACAAGGCCCTACGGGCGCTCATCGGCAGAAACAGGCGTTCTTCGAGAGCCAGCAGCCACTGTCGTACAGCCAGCGTATATTCCTCGACACGGTTTTCAACAATCCCGCAGGCATTTCTGAGCCTGTGAAGTACCGGTTCATTGATGAAACGGGTGAAACTCTCGGCATCGGCATGATCGATGACAGCGGCAATACGTTGCGTGCATTCACTGCGTCTCCGCAGCCTATCAAGACTGTTTTCGATTTGAATCATGGCAAGTGGACGACACTGAGTTACCGGGATTCGGTCCGTATAGTAAGCAACGAAACCGATAAGACTGACGCCGGTGTCTTCGACTATGCGGATCACCAGAACGGCGACGACTCCGCTGCGGACGGCGACAGTTTTTCCTGAAACGCTACAAATAAGATTGAAATTTCGATCAAGGCTGATCTATAGCGGCCCGGGAGTCTGGCGTGCACATACAGTCACAGACACGAATTCGGCTTGACGATTAATCAGTGATACAAGGTAAGGAAATTGATGCACAGACTCGTACTCGCAGCGCTCATGCTGTTTCTCTCCAGCCTCGCCGTATTGAGCGCGGCTGAGCCAAGGGCGCCGGTAGACACGCCACTGGGTGTGCCTGACGGCTTCTCCGCAATCGCGATCGATTCGATTGGAAGCGGTCGCTACTGCGTAAGCGGATTTGTTTACGATGATGCCGGTCCGAGCGAATCGGCTTACGTCCTTCTGTTAGACGCCAATAGTCGTCAAGTCATTTGGCGCACGCTCGTTCCACACGACCGCGGATCAGTGAGTAGTTCGGCGACCCGCTGTCTGAGTGATGACCACGCGTATTACGTCATCACTCAGGAAAATACGAACAGTTCGGAATCGCTCAATCAGACACGCGTGGTCATCAACAAGATTTCCGACAATGGAAATCTGCTGCGGCAGAAGCCGATTGAGGCAGGGTTCGATGAATGGGCGTTTCTGCTCGACGTCCAGCCCGACGCGATCTCAGTCGGCGGCGGCACAAGCGCCACGCTCAATCGTGGCGGACAATTCGGCACTTTCGTTGAACAGTTCGATACCAATCTCGTGCGGACGAAAACGATAAGACTGGACAGCGGTGCGTTCTGGACCGCGTCGAACGCCAGACTCAACGGTGAATCTCTGCTCGTTGCGGGCCAATTTCTTCCGAATACTGCCTCGTTGCCAGGTCGCACGGTATTTCCGGCCTCGAAGATCGACCTCGCCAACAGAAAATATGTCTGGTCCAGCTACGCTTCTCCGCCCGACACGCAACAGGCACATACGATTTTCGCCGAGGAAGACACTACGTACACCGTTGCTCTGACCGCAACCCGTCTTTCAGTATTGATGCTCGACCATACAGGTAAGACAGTAAGCAGCTTTTCCGTAAAAAAGCCACTTTGCGGCATCAACGCATTGACGGTAGATGGTCGTACATTGAAGGTGCTCGGCTCATCCTGCGAGAAAGAGTCTTCTTCAGTAATCGCCGTGGTCGACATGATCGACAAGACAGTGGTTGTCCTGCGCAAACTGGACGCGAATGTCTCTGCGTCGCAATTCGACGGTCAATCCTGGGTTGGTATCGTGACAACCAAAACCCATGGCCAGGTGTTTAGGCGCGGCGCTGTATAGGGAGGCCATCATGACGGACATGTATACCGCCGAAAAAAGAGTCGCGTTTATCAAGAGCCTTTATTGCCCGGCGCGCCAGTGCGCGGATGAGACGGGATGTTCCTGGGAATTGATTCTCGCCCAAGCTGCCCAGGAAACGGGGTGGGGTGAAAAAATACTGCCTGGGACGAACAATGTTTTCAACATCAAGGCAACATCGGACTGGCAGGGAGAATCCAGAGCGTTCAACGTCTGGGAAAAGGTCAACGGTCAAAAGATATGGATCAATGCACCCTTCCGCGTGTACGCCTCGATCCTCGACAGCCTGCGTGACCGACAGAAGTTCCTTCAGGACAATCCGCGTTATAGGCACGCGGGACTCTATAGCGACGACATCAAAGGGAATTTCGTTGAGGAAGCTCAGGCACTAAAACGTGGCGGATATGCTACTGATGAAGCATATGCGGTCAAACTCAAACAGGTTTTCGACGGACCGACGATGCAGCGCGCCATTGCAGCCGCGAAGAAAGATGGATGCAAAGGATGCTTGCCGACAATCAATGTGTACATCCGGGATGCAGCTCGTGTGGAGCTTGCGAACTCGAAAGTCAAAGTCTCGCAAGGAAACAATACGTGTGAACTGCTCGCGGATAACAACGGACATGTGCAAATCCAGGCCGCCATATCCGGCGGACCGGTTGCAATCGAGGTATGGTCAGAACATGACCGCGCATGGATAGCCATTGAAGAAAAGGTACGACCGACCTCTCCTCCCACCGCAATTACGTTGATCGCCCCGACCTTGGTCATCGACTCGGTAACCGAACGTCATGAGCAACCGATCGCATCGGATACTGCCAGCACGCCGGCTCACACCAGGTCAACGCATACTCCGGCCGCAAGCGCATCGCCGCGTCGCTCGAAGTCGACTCACGCGACGGGTGAAAAAAACGCCGCCGATACCGACCTGGGAAACTACACGATCAAAAGAGGGGACTCTCTCATTCAAATCGCCAAAGCACATTCAACTAGCTATCTGACTTTGGCCCGCCTGAACGGAATCGTATCGCCTTATCACATTTATCCTGGGCAGATAGTCAAAGTGCCCAAGCCACGCCAGGCCTCCCAAAAAGCAGGGGTATTTCACGGTGCCGACACTCTGCCCCTGAGCCCGAACAATGCAGTACATGCGCTGCGTCATAGAGGCACAACCGATCATCCGCAAACGGATGTACTCAGCGCGCGCCGCGCTCCGTGGATGGCAATCGCTGAACATGAGTTCCAGGCCGGAGTGCGACGCAGAGGGGGTGCTCATCCCGACCGGCACATTCAGGAGTATTTCAGTGCCACGTCGTTGGGTCGGCAACGCTCCGATAACCTCGCTTATTGCGCTGCCTTTGTGAACTGGTGTTTGACTCGCGCAGGATTTCGCGGCAATAACAGCGCTGGCGCAAGAAGCCTTTCAACGTGGGGCCGGGCAACGCACGACAATAAACCCGCGTATGGCGCAATTGCGATCGTACATTTCCCCACAGGCGGATTTCACGTGACGTTTGTCAACGGGAAGGAGCCTGGCCGCTCAAATGCGCCGAGAATAGCGACGCTTGGCGGTAATCAGGGCCACGCGCATGAAGTCAGTCACAGTGCGGTTCCTGCGTCATGGATCACGCACTACCGGTTTCCTGTCGACTATATCGACCACGCAGAAGACTACGATCTTGACGAGGCGAGCGTCGATAGCGCCCAGATGAGTGCGGCGTCGACTCATTAATCATGTTCCCAATTTAAGGCTTCAGACACAGACCCAATGAAAATATCTCTTCCACGAATAGCAATGTCCATGCTTTCGATTGTCGCGCTCGCGTCGGCGTGTAAGGCTGCTGACCAGGATACTATGCTGAAATCAACCGACGTGCCCTATTCCGCCACAATTTCTCTTCGGGACGCCGGCCGCGATACAGATGGACGAAGATTGATTTCTTACCGGATCAATTTGGCGTCTGCCAAGTGCGAAGAACTGGTTATCGCCGGAAACGCAAAATTCTATGCCATGACTGATGGCATGCAGGTTGACTCGACATTCCTGCCGAACGGAAAAGTTGTAAAAACCAGCATCTTCAAAGACTACGGCAAGAACGGTGAAATTGACATTACCATGGACATCGAGTCTGCTCGGCCGCAGTATGCCGGCGTACTCATTAATCACTCACCCGCTGTCAATGGTGCCTGCTTCAATATCAATGAAGTCAGCTACGACTTCTACAGCCGGCCACCCCGTCGGCGGTAGAAATCATGCGATTTAAGTGGAGTGGCAAACAACATGGATTTCATCCGTTTGGGCGACGCTACTGACGATGGCGGCAAAGTCACGAGCGCTTCATCGGCGATGTTCTTCGATGGAAGGCTCGTCGCCCGCAAGGGCGATACAGTGTCGTGCCCGACTCATCCTGACCGCAGCCCCAATCTGATCGTGGAAGGCGACGACTCGATAATGGACAACGGCGTGGCGGTCGCGCGCCACGGGCACCATGCGGCATGCGGTTGCCGCCTGATTTCGAGCCTGCGAACATGACCAGACGGATTGGATTTCATCTCAGGGGTGAAGAATCGCAAAAAGGCGAAACACCTCACACCTTCGTCATCGTTTCGCGAGGCGGGTCAGGGACTTATCAACTCGTGATCAACGACTTGCCCCACGGCGCTCGCGCTGTCAGATGCTTTCTTTCGCCACTCGATGCGTTAATAGAAGCGAGTTGCCTTGCGAATTCCGGCCGAGACTACGAGGTCGTCACGGCCTCGGCGATCGACCGCAGTGCTATCTGCGACGATCGGGGTCAGCGTCTATTCGCCTGTTTCCACCAGGCATGGATCGGTCGTCAGGGTCGCATTTTGTTGCGCACTAACGGCTTACCTGTTGCAGATTGCCGCCTGATACGACGGCCGCCGCCGGGCGAGTTGCTAAGGTTCGAACTCGATGCCGATACGTTGGAAGCTCTTGACGAGGTCCGCCAACTGGCCGGACTGTTTGCATGGCTGGAAACGGTTCAGGATCTTGCTCGCTGGACCAACGCGCGGCTGCAAGGTGCCGTGCAGCGCGCTCTACGGACCATGCCTACCGTTGAGCGTCCAGATACGGGCTCTGAGCAGTTCGTGATGTTCGATCCAGAGTTAGGCCAATGACATTTCGTGCCGTTTGCTGCAGCGGCCCAATACCAGGCACCTCGTATCATGCGCCAATAGCGCAACGAGTTATTGCGGAAGTACTCGCCGTAAAGCGACTAGCAAAGATCGCGAACCGCTTCGCGAATATCCCGAAGCGGATTCAGTTGGGTGGATTGCATTGTCGAAATCTTCCGTCCTTCAAGCAAGCGCGGCAGTGGCGCGCATCGTCAGATAACCTTCGTGGTCTTTGGCCCATAAATCGACAGTCTTGCCATCGGCGGAGGGCCTGCCGCACACAGTGAAGGGCTGACCGGCGAAGGTCGGACGCAGCGCCTTGAACGCGAAGCTTTGGAAGCTCGCATCGGGTTGTTCGCGGCGCACCAGATCGACCAGCAAGGTCGCGATTAGCGGGCCGTGGACGATCAATCCCGGATAGCCCTCGACCTGCGTGACGTACGGATAGTCGTAATGGATGCGATGGCCGTTGAATGTCAGCGCGGAGTAACGGAACAGCATCACGGCGTTCGCGTCGATGGAGCGCCGCCACGTTTCGCCTTCGGGCGCAAGCGCCGGTTGCGGTGGCCGCGCGCCTTCCTGAGGCGCGTCACGATAGACGATGTCGTGTTCTTCTTCGAGCTTCAGTTCCCCGTCTGCCTCGATCGCGTGCTGCACCGTGACGAACACGAGACGGCCCGAACGGCCGGTCTTGTCTTCGATGTTGGCGATGGTCGAGGTCCGTTTGGCGTGCTCACCGACTTTCAGCGGTGCGTGGAAGGTCAGCCGGCCACCGGCCCACATGCGGCGCGGCAGCGGCACCGGCGGCAGGAAATCGCCGCGCTTCGGGTGGCCATCCGGCCCCACGTCGGACAGCGGTGCAATTGGCAGAAAGTATAGCCAGTGCCACAACGGTGGCACCGTGTCGCCGTTTTCGGCGCGATCGAGCGTGGCGGCCATCGCCGTGAGAGGAAAAGCGGTGATGTCGTCTTCGGTCACCGCCTCTTTGTTGAGCCAGTCGTCGAGTTTCTCTGGGGAGGCAGACATGAGCAGAGTCTCCGGATACGCATGTTGAGCTAAATAGGGGCCTACTATGAACCAGTTAGTGTGTTTCGCGAAGTTTGAATTTTCGAAGCGGGTCTTTGCCTTTGCTTAAGCCCCTGATACGTCCACTTGGCGGACGCTTCGGTCAGGCTCCTTCGCGCGAGTGTGCCATGGCTTCATCTTCGGCGCGTTGCCGGACCTGAAGTGCCATCGCTTCAGCGTGGCTTACCGTGGTGATTTTGCCGAGAGGCCGGCGTGCGGATGCGCGGGGCGATGTGAATTGAAGAGCAAGAGTCGGAGTGCGTCGCGCGGCTTGCATGCTTACACTCAAGCATCGCTCGATGATCGCTTGATGGAGAATGCTCATGGATACTGTGGCAAAGCACACGGCTACACTGGAACTGGAATTGCAACCGCGGCGGACGACGCAGAAGGATGTTGGCACGTGTTCGATCGTACAACGCGTCGACGCTATCGACTGGTTCGAAGTCGAAGATCAGTTGAACCGCTATGGCTGCGCGATGTTGCACGACCTGCTCACGGATGACGAGTGCGACGTACTGACCGCGCTCTATCCGCGCAACGAGTTGTACCGCAGCCGCGTCGTGATGGCGCGACATGGATTCGGACGTGGCGAATATAAGTATTTCGCGTATCCGCTGCCACCGTTGGTCGCCGATTTACGCACGCGGCTTTATCCGCATCTTGCGCCGGTCGCGAATCGCTGGAATGCGGCGATGGATATTGACGTCCGTTATCCGGCCGTGCACGCAGAGTTTGTTGAACGTTGTCACGCCGATGGGCAAGTGCGTCCCACTCCGTTGATTCTTCAATATGCCACGGACGATTACAACTGCCTGCATCAGGATCTGTACGGCGAACACGTGTTCCCGTTGCAGACGGCGATTCTGCTGTCCGAGCCCGGCAAGGATTTCACGGGCGGGGAGTTCGTTATGACCGAGCAGCGGCCACGGATGCAATCACGCGCGGAAGTTGTGCCGCTCGGCAAGGGCGACGCCGTGGTGTTTGCGGTTCATCATCGGCCCGTGCAGGGCACGCGTGGGGTGTATCGCGTGAATTTGCGGCATGGTGTTAGTCGGGTTAGGTCTGGCCGACGGCATACTGTTGGGGTGATTTTTCATGATGCCGGGTGAGGGGTAGATTTTTTTGCCTTTGGCGGCGGCGTTTTGTGGTCGTGGTTGTGCCTACGGCGGTGGCCTTTCCTTGGTTTGGTTTTTTGGGGTTTCCTTGCTCTGGGTTTTTTGGCCTTTCCTTGTGTTCTTATTGGTTTATTAGCGTCGCCCCGCACAGGGGCGACGCTAATAAACCAGAAACAAAACAAGAAAAGGCCAAAGAGGCAAGAACCAGAAAACGCCGCCGCCAAAGGCAAAAAAAACCATCACCGAGACGTCACAGCAACACCATGCGAAAACTGCCCCCGCTCGACCAGAGCGCCAAACAACAGTCCAATCGTCGCCCACATAATCACCTGCATGCCGATCGCCGCAGTGCGGAATTTCCATAGCAATACAGCAGGAAAAGCAGCCGGCACTTCGTTAATGGTCGGCATCGACAATTGCACTGCGCCAATAATCACGATAAACACGACCACTGCCACAATCGACCCATTCCAGGCACCAAACTTCATCGCGACACGGCGACGGACCTTCAGCGAAAACACCATCGTCGCGAGCGATATCGCAATCATCAGGAAAAATAAACCCGTCCGCATCCCGATCGTCTCGGGATCCCCCACCGATGGTGGATTCGCCGGATACTTGATGTTCGGAACAATCACCACCGCAATGAACGCGCCAAGCGCAAGCCATGCGGACAAGGCCCGCACGCTCAAACTACCGACCCGCCCATAGGCATAGGCAAACACCAGCGAAAACAATCCGCCGAATGCGGCGCCATATGTCACCACGCCGGTCAACAGCCCGAGGCCGGCTTGCGTGCCGCGGCTGACCAGTTCGGGTTCAGGCGCTTCACCCTTGGCCGCATCGGCCTTTTCCTCGAAGGAAATCGCCTGATCGACCTGCGGTTCGCCGACGACTCTGGCGAAGCCGAACGTGAGCAATCCCGCGGCGATGCCCGCAAGCATCCCGCGTACCAACAATTTACCAACCATGTTCGACTCCGTTAGTGGCAGGGAAAGCCGAGCAGATGGCGGCCGTCGTGCACGAACTCATGCACGTACATGCCGGGCACCAGCGACGTGGCACCCTCTTCCGCACCAACGAAATACAGCGCCAGCAGCATCAACAAACCGCCGAACACGACCCAGGGCAGCAATTCACGTAGCGGAATCGGCGTGGGTTGCGCGACAGGCTGAGCCGCGGAATGGAAAACAGCATCGTTCATATTGGACATCTCCTGGGGGTAACGCGCCCCGATAGTCGATTGAAGAGGAATGGTGCGAAGCTCAGGTCTGGCTTTCGGCTTGTCAATGTGCCGATTACAGTGGCGCGACCGCGCCGGGCTCTCACCGGCTTCCGTGCTTCGCAGTCCCGCTATTCTACGCGCTAAACTTTGCGCATCGGTAACGCAAACATGCTTGCCGCAGGCGGTTCTGGCGCAGCCTCTTCGGAAAGGAATTCAATGGACACACGGCTGTTGCTGGTCAGCCACGCGCCGACCGCCGCAATGCGCGCGGGCCGCTTCCCCGCGGACGATCCACTCGACGATCGCGGCCGCGTCGACATCCTCGCCGCCCAAACGCGGCTATCCCTTCCGGACGACGCGACCGCCTTCGTCAGCCCGGCCATCTGCGCGCGCGAAACGGCGTCGGCTTTAGGGCTCATGGCAACGGTCGCTGCCGGTCTGGCGGATCTCGACTACGGCCAATGGCATGGCAGGCGTCTCGCCGATCTCGCCACCGAAGCGCCGCAAGACCTCGCCACATGGACGCGCGATCCGGAGGCCGCCCCACACGGCGGGGAGTCGTTCAGTCAACTCGTGAAACGGGTGGGCCTGTGGCTCGACGCGCAAAGCGGCGCACCAGACGAGACGCGCAATATCGTTGGAGTCACGCATGCGTTGGTGATCCGGGCCGCGATCATTCATGTGCTCGGGGTGTCCCCAGCGGTGTTCCCGCGCATCGAAATCGCGCCGCTCTCGGTGATTGAACTGCGACGTTCGCCACGTGGATGGACATGGTGGCCGGCGTCACCGTGACAAACGATGTGCCTCGGCCGCGCGCCGCGGGGCGTCTTCAGGAGGCATACCGCTTCTATACCGGGAACGCCATTGCGAAGGCGAAGTTCATTTCCCCGACACGACCAGCCGCAGCTTGTTCGAACCCGCGGGCGTCGCCGTGATTTCGGTCCGCTTGCCGGGTGAGCCGATATAGAAATGCTGACGTCCCGGCGAATTCTGATCGTGCGTCGCGTCTGGCAAACACGACGCGATGTCCGCTGCGACGGCTTGCAGCGCATCCGCATTCGAGCCGGCGTCGTGATGTGGCGTCCACATGCATTGATAGCTGCCGTGGCTTGCTGAACAGGCCGCGTCGTCGCCGTAGGGTTGCGCGATGCCCTTGCCGTCGTCTGGCGTGAGCGCGGCTAGACCACCCGGCGCAGCCGCGATGATACGTTTGAGGGACGCGCATGGACTCGGCGCGTCGTCGGCGTTTGTGATGCGGGGCAGCAGAGTGCCTAGTGATAGGGCGGCAATCGTGATTGCGAGTAGCCTGGGGTTGTTCATCTGGGCGCGGTCCTTGAGAGCGGGGCCCTTCGGGCGGGAGCACGGTTCGTGCCTATGAGCGCTCGCGCGCGTGGTCTCGCGTGGTCTATTTGCGGCGTGTATGCCTGTGGCGTTGGCCTTTTCTTGTTCTGGCTTCTTTGGCCTTTCCTTGCATTCTTATTGGTCTATTAGCTTCGCCCCTGTGCGGGGCAGGCACCTACTTTTCTTTGCCGGCCGCAAAGAAAAGTAGGCAAAAGAAAGCGGCTCAAACCGCCAACATCTAAGCGGGTCCCCTGGCTTGGAGGGGCTGGTGGCCCGATTAACGGATCACACCTCGGTCCATAAGCGCCCGTGACACAGCCGTCATCCGCTCCCACTCCGCACTGCGTGCGTCGCAGATGGGTACAGCACGGAAACCGGGCGCTCCGTTTGTGCGCGGCGGGGGCCATCGGCTTCGCCTCGGCGCGGCGCCGAAACACACCAACGTTTTGGAAGTGCCGGCGCTGAAGCCGGCTAGGTACGCCACGGTATGCCGCTGCGAACTACCTGAAGACCCATGGTTTTAGAAGTACTGGTGCTAGCAGTGAAGCCAGCAAGTCGGCGGGGTGTGCCACCGTGAGTCGCCGCGCAACGGCAATCGCGAGCGCAAAAAGCAGGAACTGGTTTGATGAAGCACCGCCCCGGCGCGCGCAGCGCCGCCGGAAGAATGACGGCCTGGTCACTCACGAGAGCAGGTGCGCAGGCCCAATCTCTACGGGGCCACGATCCCCTCCAAGCCAGGGGACCCGCTTAGATGTTGGCGGTTTGAGCCGCTTTCTTTTGCCTACTTTTCTTTGCGGCTGGCAAAGAAAAGTAGGTGCCGCCCCGCACAGGGGCGACGCTAATAAACCAATAAGAATGCAAGGAAAGGCCAACGCCGTAGGCAAACAAAAACACCAAAAACCGCCAGCCCCAAAGCTGGCCCAAAACTTGCGCCCTCGCCATACCGGCCTGAACAAACCAGGCCCTCAATACCAGCTAAGCCATGCCTAACCCGACCCCCGCCGCCCCGTCGGCCCGCCTCACCCGCCTTTCCTGCGGTATCGCAGGAATCAACGACATCCTCGGAGGTGGGCTCACCCCTCACCGCATGTACCTCGTCGAAGGCGCGCCCGGCACGGGCAAAACTACCCTGGCCTTGCAATTTTTACTCCAGGGCGCCGCCGAAAACCAGATCGGCCTGTACATCACCCTCTCCGAAACCCGCTCGGAACTACTCTCCGTGGCCGACAGCCACGGCTGGGATATCAGTCCGTTCACTATCCTCGAACTGCTATCCGATGAGGGCCTGGACCCGCAGTTCGAGCAAACCGTCCTGCACCCCGCCGAAGTCGAACTCGGCGAAACCGTGCGCAATGTCATCAAGCTGGTGGACGAACTCAAACCAGCGCGGATCGTCCTCGATAGCCTCTCCGAATTGCGGCTGCTGTCGCAGAACGCGCTGCGCTATCGCCGCCAGATTCTCGCGCTCAAGCGCTATTTCGCCACGCGCGAATGCACAGTCCTGCTGCTCGACGACAACTCATCGGACCCCGGCGACGTGCAGTTGCACAGCATCGCGCACGGCGTGATCAGCCTCGATAACCTCGTACACGACTACGGCGGCAACCGCCGGCGCATGCGCGTCACCAAGATGCGCGGCATCAAGTTTCGCGAGGGCTATCACGACTTCACGCTCGACACCGGCGGCATTCATGTCTACCCACGTCTGGTCGCCAACGAGCACCATGCGGAATTCCGCGCCGAAGTGGTCAGCACCGGCACGCAGGGTCTCGATGCGCTGCTCGGCGGTGGCCTGATTCCCGGCACCAACGCACTGATGATCGGCCCGTCAGGCGTCGGCAAAACCACCACCGTGGTGTCGTGCCTGATCGCGGCGCTGGAGCGTGGCGAGCGCTGCGTCTACTACGTGTTCGACGAAACTCTCACCACGCTGATGATCCGCTCGGCCACACTCGGCATGTACCTGGCGCCACACGTTCAGAGCGGCTTGCTGACGCTGCGTCAGATCGACCCCGCGGAGATCTCGCCCGGCGAATTCGCCAGCGACGTGCGCAACTCGGTCGAGAACAAAGGCGTCAGGTACGTCGCCATCGACAGTCTGAACGCCTATCTTCAGGCGATGCCCGGCGAGCGCTATCTGCTCCTGCAGATGCACGAACTGCTCGGCTATCTGAATCAGCAGGGCGTCATCACGATGCTGGTGCTGGGTCAACACGGCATCATCGGCGAAATTCAGAACGACATCGACATCAGCTATCTCAGCGACGTCGTCGTGCTGTTCCGCTATTTCGAACATCATGGCGAAGTGCTCACCGCCGTCACCGCGGTCAAGAGCCGCGCGAACGCGCACGAGCGTTCGATCCGGCAGTTCCGCCTCGGCAGCGGCGGCGTGGAAGTCGGCGAAGCGTTGCGCGATTTCGAAGGCGTACTGTCCGGCCTGCCCGCTTATCGAGGGAGTACGGCCCTGCTCGGCGCGACCGACCATCTCATCGACACGGCCAGGTCGTAACGTCATGGAGCAACGCGTCCTTATCCTGGCGCCGTTTGGCCGCGACGCCGATGTCATAGCCGAGGTCCTGCACAAAGACGAGCGCGAATGTGTCGCGTGCCGCGACGTCGACACGCTCACCCATAATCTGAATGCCGGCGCGGGCAGCGCCCTGATCGCCGAAGAAGCCCTCGCCGACAGCCGTGCGGCGCCGCTCTTCGCATGGCTCGAACAACAGCCGGCGTGGTCGGACTTCCCTTTCATTCTGCTTGCCGCCAATCGTGTCGGCCGCCGTTCCGCGCGCGGCCTCGAAGTGCTCGAACGGCTCGGCAACGTGGTAGTGCTCGAACGTCCGCTGAACTCTGAAACCTTGCGCCGCGCGGTGGTGTCGTCGCTGCGGGCGCGCGCGCGGCAATACGAATCGCGCCGCCATCTGGCCGAACGGATCGAAGCGCAAAACGCCCTGGTGCAGTTGAACGATTCGCTGGAGAGCCGCATCGCCGAACGCACCCACGAACTCGCGTCCGCGAACAACCGGCTGATGATGGAAATCCATGAGCGCGCCAAGGTGCAGGCCGTGCTGGTCCAGTCGCAAAAGATGGAGGCGCTCGGGCAACTCACCGGCGGCATCGCGCACGACTTCAACAATCTGCTGAATGTCATCATGGTCAATGCGGAACTGATCTCACGGGTCGGCAGCGACGAGCGCATCCGCGCCATGGCCGCAACCGTCAAACGCGCGACCGAGCGCGGCGCGAAGCTGACCGGCCAGTTGCTCACCTTCTCGCGCAACAGCAACCTCGATCTGAAAGCGGTGGACGTGGTGGCCCTGCTGCAAGGCATGCACGACATCATCACCGTGTCGCTTGGCTCCAGCATCGGCTACACCAACGAGTTTGCCGCCGAGGAAATGTGGACCGAGGCCGACGCCAATCAGCTCGAACTGGCGATTCTCAACCTGGCGATCAACGCGCGCGATGCAATGACGGGCGGCGGCCAGCTCGGCATTCACGTGAAGGAATGCAGCGCACCTGATCAGACACTCGCCGACGGACGCTATGTAGTCGTCGAAGTCGCCGACACCGGCTCGGGCGTTCCTCCCGACGTGGTGTCGCGCGTGTTCGACCCTTTCTTCACGACCAAGCCGGTCGGCAAGGGCACCGGGCTCGGCTTGAGCCAGGTTTACGGCATCGCGCGACAGGCCGGCGGCACGGCGCGCCTCTTTAGCGAGGAAGGCGTCGGCACCACGGTGGAGATCTGGCTGCCGCTGCGCGAGCCCGTCGCCACGCAGACCGAGGCGGCGTCCGACGTCGAGCAGAACGCCGTCGGCGTGAAGCGCGTACTGGTGGTGGAGGACGACAGCGAAGTGCGCGCGATGCTGGTGGAATGCCTGAGAATGCTCGGCTATACCGTGACCGAAGCGGCGGACGGACCCACCGGGCTGAATCGTCTGAAAGACGACAACCCCGACTTGCTGATGGTCGACTTCGCGATGCCGGGCATGAACGGCATCGACGTGATCGCCGAGGCGCGCAAGATGCGCGAGGATCTGCCGGTGATTCTCGCCACCGGTTACGCAGACGTGGATATATCCGGCCTCGCCGTGAAGCGCTGCACCATCTTGCGCAAACCGTTCCAGCTCGACGACCTGGCGCGTACGGTCCGGCTCGGCCTCGGCGAGGCGCGCAGCGATGCTGCCGCCAGCGGCACGGGGCGGGGCTGAGGAAACGCCCTTGCCGTACGTGCTTGCGTCCCCCGCTGCTCATGGCTGTCCACTTTCGCCTATGAAACCTCCCGACAAAAAATTCAATTCAATAGTTTGCTAACGAATTTTTAAGAAATACAATGTCGGCCATGTCGAATCTCGATACCTTGCGCCGCACCGTCAGCAGCACCTTGGTCGTCGCTGCCAGAAAATGGCGGCGCACGAGCCATGGCGTGCTCGCGGCCTTCAACGTCTCCGAAGCGTGCGCCACGCCGCTGCTGACCGCCAGCCGGCTTGGCGAAGCGGTGCGCCAGGTCACGCTGGCCGATCACATTGGTATTGAAGGACCGTCGCTGGTTCGGCTGCTCGACCAGTTGTGCGCAGCCGGCCTGATGCGCCGCGACGAAGATCCGGAAGACCGGCGCGCGAAAACGGTCGTACTCACCGAAGAAGGCCGCGCCGCCACCGCAAAAATGGAAGAAGAACTTGTCACGCTGCGCGCGCAGGCGCTCAAGGGCGTCTCGCGCAGCGATCTCGAAGCGACCTTGCGTGTGCTGGCCGCATTCACCGCCGACGCCGCCACCGCTACCACCACCGCGCCCGAGCGCGCGGAACCACGCGCGCCGCACACACCGCACACACCGCATTCGCCGCGCGCCGCCCACGAGCCGGCCAACCCTGGCGGAAAAGCGAACAAATCCCGCAAAGGCAAAGCCGGCCCAGCCGCAGGGCCAAACGTCAGGGACACGGCGTAACGGTTTATGGTCTACCCCTCAATTCGCGACTGGCTGTTCTCGGTCAAGACGTTTGCCGCGGCAATGATTGCGCTCTATATCGGTCTCGCGCTCGAATTGCCACGGCCGTACTGGGCAATGGCCACGGTCTATATCGTGTCGAATCCGTTTGTCGGCGCGACTCGCTCCAAGGCGCTCTATCGCGCGCTCGGCACTGCCCTCGGCGCGTCGGGCGCGGTGCTGCTGGTGCCGCCGTTCGTCGAGTCGCCCTATCTGTTCAGCGTGGTCGTCGCCTTGTGGACCGGTACGCTGCTCTATCTGGCGGTGGCTGACCGCACCGCGCGCAGCTACGTCTTCATGCTGGCGGCCTACACCATGCCGATCATTGCCCTGCCTTCGGTGAACGATCCTGGCGGTGTATTCGACCTGGCGGTCAGCCGGACGGAAGAAATCACGCTCGGCATTGTGTGCGCGAGCATTGTCGGCGGGGCGCTGTTTCCGAGCCAGCTCGCCCCCACCATCATCGAGCGGACCGATGCCTGGTTTCGCGACGCCGCCTTCTACTCAACCGAAACCCTGTCCGGGCGCATTGCCGGCTCGGCAATCTCAGCGGCGCGCCAACGGCTGGCGGCGACCATCAACGGGCTGGAATTACTGCTAAGCCAGCTTGCCTACGACGACACACGGCCGGACATTCTGGCGCGCACGCGTGAACTGCGCGGGCGCATGCAGTTGCTGCTGCCGATCATGTCGTCGCTGGCCGATCCGCTGGTCGCGCTCTACAACAGCGGCCGCCAGACCTGGCCCGAGGGCCTCGAAGCATTGCTCAACGACGTCATCAACTGGTTCAACGAAGCGCTTCCCGCCGCGAGTGAGGGCCATCACCCCGACGCGGTAGCGAACGGCTTGCGTGAGCGCATCGCCGCCATGCAACCCTCACCGGCCGCGCTGGCGAGCTGGGACGGCGCGTTGCTCTCGAACGCGCTGTGGCGTATGAAACAGGTGATCGACGTGTGGCAGGACTGCCGCTCGCTGCGCATCATCATCATGCGCGAAGAAGGTTCGTGGCGGCCGCGTTTTCGGCATTGGCGGCTGGGCGGCACGGAGCGCTTCTTCGACCGTGGCCTCATGCTGTTCTCGACGGTCTCGGCAGGCACCGCGGTCGTTCTCGCGTGCGGCCTGTGGATCAGCTCAGGCTGGGCGGACGGCGCCAGCGCGGTGACGCTCGCGGCGGTGGCCTGCTGCTTCTTCGCCGCGCTCGACGAACCGGCGCCGATGGTGTTCCGGTTCTTCGTGGCAACCGCGATCAGCGTGGCAGCGGCGGGCGTCTATCTGTTTGCCGTGCTGCCGCATGTCCACGACTTCCCCATGCTGGTCATCCTGTTCGCCGCACCGTTCATCCTGGTCGGCACGCTGATCCCGCGCCCCCAATTCAACATGGCGACGGTGCTGGTCGCGGTCAATACGGCCACCTTCATCAGTATTCAGGACGCTTACGACGCCAACTTTCTGATCTTCCTGAACAGCAATCTCGCGGGCCTCGCCGGCTTGCTGTACGCTTATCTGTGGACCCGGGCAACGCGCCCGTTCGGCGCCGAATTCGCCGCCTCACGGTTGCTGCGCTCGAGCTGGGCCGACGTCGCGCTGACAGCATCCACGCAGCCGATCGAAGATCCGCGCAACCTTGCCGCACGCATGCTCGACCGCCTCATGCAACTGATCCCGCGCCTTGCCGCGACGGACGACCACCGGCATCCGTCGATCGAAAGCTTTCGCGATCTGCGAATCGCCTTCAACGCGCTCGATCTGCGCCGCCTGATGCGCAAGCTCGGCGGCGAGGCGCCGGTCGCGATCGAACGCGTACTCGAAGACGTGCGCGCGTATTTCGACCACTGCGTCGACCGGCGTACGCGCCAGCCGGTGCCCGAAAGCCTGATGTCGTCGATCGATGCAGCGGTGGCGCGCGTCACCGCACAAGGCCTCGCCAATGCCGGCGCGCC
Source organism: Paraburkholderia fungorum (assembly GCF_046027215.1). Lineage (GTDB taxonomy): Bacteria > Pseudomonadota > Gammaproteobacteria > Burkholderiales > Burkholderiaceae > Paraburkholderia > Paraburkholderia fungorum_D. The sequence continues at coordinate 2,418,403 of NZ_JAQQEN010000002.1, forward strand.
CACGGCGACCTCGCAGACCTCGGCGCGCCAGTTGCGCGACGCGTTGCACGCGCTGGTTGGCTTGCGTCTTTCGCTGTTTCCGGCCACTTTGATCACGCCCACGCCGCCCGAACCGGAGGCCGCCGCCTGATGCGCCCATCCCGCAAGCTGTTTCACACCCCTCTCCATTCCGCGCGATGATCGGTGAAATCGATATCTTCGGCGTGTTCGTGCCCGCCGTGCTCGTGCTGATGTTGATCGCGTATCTCATCAACCTGGTCATCCGCACGGTGCTCGCACGCGTCGGCTTTTACCGCTTCGTCTGGCACCGCTCCATCTTCGATCTCGGCATCTACGTGCTGGTGCTGGGCCTTGTCGTTGTCGTTTCGCACAGACTAATAACGTGAAAAAAACCTGGTTCTCCGTCGGTCAGATTCTGCTGACCCTGATCGTCGTCGTGATCGCGGCCGCTGTGCTGTGGAAACTGGTCGCCTACTACATGTTTGCACCGTGGACCCGCGACGGCCACGTGCGCGCCGACGTGATCCAGGTCGCGCCGGATATCTCGGGGCTCATTTCGTCGGTGGAAGTGGTGGATAACCAGCAGGTCAAGCAAGGCCAGGTGCTGTTCGTGATCGACCAGGCGCGCTATACGCTCGCGCTGCGTCAGGCGCAAGCCACCGCGCAACAGCGCCGCGCCACGCTCGATCAGGCGCGCCGCGAGGATGTGCGTAACCGCAAGCTCGGCAACCTGGTCGCGGCGGAAGTCTCCGAGGAAAGCCGCTCGCGCGTCGAGCAGGCCGAGGCAGCGCTGGCCGATGCGAACGTGGCGATCGATACGGCCAAACTGAATCTGCAACGCGCCACGATCCTGAGCCCGGTGGACGGCTATCTGAACGACCGCGCGCCGCGGGCCGGCGAATACGTCACGGCGGGGCGCGCGGTGCTGGCGGTGGTCGACCTGCATTCGTTCCGCGTCGACGGTTATTTCGAGGAGACCAAGCTGCGCGGTATCGACATCGGCCAACCGGTGGATATCAAGGTAATGGGCGAGCCGAACGTGCTGCGCGGTCACGTGCAAAGCATCGTCGCCGCGATCGAAGACCGCGACCGTACGCAAGGCTCGAATCTGCTGCCGAATGTCAACCCAGCGTTCAGCTGGGTGCGGCTCGCGCAACGGATTCCGGTGCGCGTGGTGCTCGACGATATTCCCGCCGATTTCCGCATGATCGCCGGACGTACCGCAACGGTGTCGGTGCGCGATCTGTCGCCGGGCGGCAAGCGCCGGCCGGCCGCGGCCACGTCGGGCGCGGTGGATGCATCGGCGGCTTCGGCTGGGCCGGCTGCGTCCGCTGCTTCCGCTGCACAATCGGCCTCCGCCGCCGCTACCTCGGGCGCATCGCAATGAAGCTGTCGCGTACCCTGCCCTTACTGCCGCTGCTGCCGCTGGCTGTAGCGCTGAACGGCTGCATCAACGTCGGGCCCGATTACGCGCTGCCGAAAGAGGCGCTTGTCAACGCGCCGCTCGCCAATACGCCGATTGAAGGCGCGGATGCGAAGCTCACCTCGCAGCAGAACGTGCCCGCGGTATGGTGGAAACTGTATGACGATTCCCTGCTCAACGGCCTCGTCGATGAAGCGCTGCAATCGAATACCGACCTGCGCGTCGCGGCGGCCAATCTTGCCCGCTCGCGCGAGGCGCTGGGCGTCGCCGAGGCGCAAGGCGGCTTCTCCGGCAAGTCCTCGGCCCTGGTCTCACGCGCGCAGGAGTCGGCCGAGCAGTATCTGATGTTCAACAAAATACCGGTCGCCAACGAAGGCGATTTCGGCATCAGCATCTCCTACGAGATCGATCTGTTCGGCAAGTTGCGGCGCGGCGTGGAAGCCGCGCAGGCCGACACCGAGTCCGTGCAGGCCGCCGCCGATCTCGCCCGGGTCACGGTGGTGGCGGACGTGGTGCGCTCCTACGTCGAGCAATGCTCGGCAGCCGAGGAGCTCCACATCGCGCAGCAGTCGCTCGCCTTGCAGAAGGAGCGCGTGGACGTGTCGCGCCGTTTGCGCGACGCGGGACGCGGCAATCAGACCGACGTGACGCGTGGCCAGACCCAGGTCGATACTTTGTCGGCGGATATTCCGCGCTTTACGGCGCGCCGCAAGATCGCGCAATACCGGCTCGCGGCGCTGCTCGCCCGCGCGCCGTCCGACCTGCCGCCGGCCGTGCTGGCCTGCAACACGCTGCCGCGGATTCGTCAGCCGATTCCAATCGGCGACGGCGCCGCGCTACTCAAGCGCCGTCCCGATGTGCGCGAGGCCGAGCGTCAACTCGCGGCGTCGACCGCACGTATCGGCGTCGCCACCGGCGCGTTGTATCCGACGGTGAGCATCGGCGCATCGGCCGGTCTGACCGGCGTGCTCGAAGACATTGGCACGCAGCCAACCGCTCGCTGGTCCTTCGGCCCGCTGATCAGCTGGACCTTTCCGACGAACGGCGCGCGCGGCCGGGTGCGCGAAGCGCAGGCGTCGAGCCAGGTGGCGCTGGCGAAGTTCGACGGCGTGGTGCTGACCGCGTTGCGCGAAACCGAAACCAGCCTCGCCACCTACGCATCGGACTACGCCCGCGCCGACGCTTTGCAGGCTGCGCTGAAGTCGGCCAGCCAGTCCGCGGACGAAACGCATCGGCTGTATCAGGCCGGACGCGAGTCGTTTATTTCGGACCTCGATGCAACGCGCACACTGACCTCGACCAAGTCCCAGGTGGCGGCGGCGGAAGGCCAGGTGGCGATCGATCAGGTCAACCTGTTCCTCGCGCTCGGCGGCGGGTGGCAAACCGATCCGCCGCCGGCGGCGCCTGCGACGGCAACGACGAAGCGTGCTGTCGCCGTGCCGACTGCCGCGACGGCGACCCACGCCCCCTGACAGCCATCTGATTTCCCCTGAAGAAAGCCGCTCGACGCAGCAGCTCGCGGCCTTCAAAACCTTACAGAATTATTTTTGACAAGCTTTCTTTTAGCTTTCAGTTCAGGTTAAATACGTGCATTCACATCACGTTTCGGGGGCACGTATGTCGCAGTTCATGCAAGGCGCAGCAACGCTGGGCGGCTGCATCGGCGTTTTCACGGTAGTGGTCGCGATGGTGGAGATGCTGGCGAATTAGGCGGCATACAGCATGAGCGGCGGCGGCCCTAACCCGTCCGCCGCTTCGCCGCCGCCTGGTGAATCGCGGCCCGCACCCGCGGATACGTGCCGCAACGGCAAACAATATTGGACATCGCCGCGTCGATGTCGGCATCCGTAGGATTGGGCTTCCGCTTGAGCAGCGCACACGCCGCCATGAGCTGTGCGCTCTGGCAATAGCCGCACTGCACCACGTCGAGATCGATCCACGCCGCCTTTAGCGCCTGCGCTTCCGCGCCCTGCACGCCTTCGATCGTCGTCACCTTCTGCGCATTCAGACTCGATATCGGCGTCTGACATGCAAGGGCCGCCTTGTCCTCGAGATGAATCGTGCATGCGCCACAAATACCCACGCCGCAGCCGAACTTGGTGCCGGTCATGCCGAGTTCGCAGCGCAGCACCCACAACAGCGGCATATCCGGTTCGGCCTGCACGGCCACTGCGCGGCCATTGATATTCAGCGATCCCATTCCGTTCTCCGTGTGCGTGTGCGTGTGCTGTGCGTCTGCCGTCTCAGGCAAGCTTTAAAGGCAACCTGCGCAAGCGCTGGCCGGTCAGCGCGAACACCGCGTTCGCCACGGCCGGCGCGACCGGCGGCACCCCCGGCTCGCCGACGCCTTGCGGATGCATCTGGCTCGGCATGATGTCGGTCTCGATGACCGGACAGTCGTTCATCCGCACCACCGGGTAGTCGACAAAGTTCTTCTGCTGCACCTGGCCACCGTCGATCACAATCGCGTCCTGCAGCGCGGTGGAAAGGCCGAACACGATCCCGCTTTCCATCTGCTGGCGGATCAGGTTGGGATTCACCGGCAAGCCGCAGTCAATCACGCAGATCACCCGGTGCACGCGAATCCGTTTGTCCGGTGCGAGCGACACCTCCGCCACTTGCGCGACGACGCTGCCGAACGCCTCGTGCAGCGCCACGCCACGCGCTCGCGGTGCGCCATCGGCCGCATGGGTCAATGGATGCCCCCATGCCGACAAGACCGCCACGCGCCGCAACACGGCCAGATGGCGCGGATGCCGCGCGAGCAGCGCGGTACGAAACGCAATCGGGTCCTGGCCCACGGCCGCGGCCAGTTCGTCGGTAAAACTCTCGGTGAAAAACGCCTGATGCGAATGGCCAACCGAGCGCCAGAAGCCGACCGGCACCGGCAACTCGACGATTTTGTGCGCGACGCGCGCGGTGGGCCATTCATAGGGTTGATCGAAGGCGCCTTCGCAAGTGGTCTTGTCGATCGGAATACGTGGCACACCGTAGTAACGCACAAGCGACTCCGGCACGATGGCCTGACCCGCCGACGTGGCATGCCACGCCACCAGCCTGCCGTCCTTGTCGAAACCGCCTTTCAGCCGGGACACGCACGCCGGACGATAGAAGTCGTGCGTAAAGTCTTGCGCGCGCGACCAGATCGTTTGCACCGGATGTCCGCCGCCTTCGCGCGCAATCGCCGCCGCCTGCGAGATGAAATCGAGCTCCAGCCGCCGGCCGAACGCGCCGCCGATCAATTGGGTCTGCATGTCGACCTTATCGACATCGATATCCAGCACTTTCGCGACGTGATGTTGCGCGAGGCCGGGCATTTGCGTCGAGACCCAGACGGTGGCCGCGCCGTCCGCCACCTGCACCGTGCAATTGACCGGCTCGACCGCGCCATGCGCGAGATACGGCGCATGGTATTCAGCGCTGACGGTGTGCGCCGCACCGCTCAAGGCCGCATCGACGTTGCCGAGATGGTAGTAGGCGTGGCCGTCGCTGTCGTCCAGTGCCGCCATGAGACGGGAGTCCACTTGCGCGCTCGACAGATTCGCCGCCGGACCCTCGTGCCAGTTCACCTTGATCGCGCTGACCGCGTTCATCGCGCGAAACGCATTGTCGGCGATTACCGCGACACCGCCGGTCCCGCCGTTGTAGGGTGCCACCGCAAATGCCTTGATAAAGCCGGGCATTGTTTTGGCCGCCGAAGCATCGAAATTCGCTACCGTGCCGCCCAGCGTCGGGCACATCACGACGCTGGCGTACAGCAGGCCGTCGGGTAAGACGTCGATGCCGAAGCGCGCCGAGCCGTTGATTTTTGACGCAGCCTCGATACGCCGCACCGGTTTGCCGATCAACTTGAAGTTGGCGGGATCCTTTAGCGTGACCTTGCGCGGCAGCGACTGTTGCGCGGCCTCCACCGACAGTTCGCCGAAGCTCGCCTGATGGCTGGACGCATGCCGCACGTAGCCGCCTTGCGTGCGGCACTCGCCGGGCGGCACCTTCCATCGCGCCGCCGCCGCGCCGATCAGCATCATCCGTGCCGAAGCGCCGGCTTCACGCATCGGCGTCCATAGATCGTTAATGCTCGACGAGCCGCCAGTCATCATCGTGCCGCCTTCGCGCACCAGCTTGCGGGTCATCCACACAGCGACGCGTTTGATCTCGCTGTCGTCGTCCGGGCGAAACGGCAGATCGTCGATGATGTTCTGCACGCTGTTATAAATCTTGTCGATCGGCGCATTCTCCACCCGCACCTGCGACCAGTCGGCGTCCAGTTCTTCGGCCAGCAGCATGGCAAGGCCGGTGTGAATACCCTGCCCCATTTCCGCCTTGGACATCATGATCGTCACGCTGTTATCCGTGGCGATCTTGACCCAGCCGTTGAGCGCCACCTGGGTCCCGTCCACCGGCAAGGGCGTGGAGGTGGTCAGGCGCTGCCCGGGCGGCAGCACCGACCAGCCGACCAGCAGCACCCCGACAGCGCCGACGCCGCCGAGCAGAAAGGTTCTGCGCTTTACCATGACATGACTCGCTCCGCGTGCACGAAGGCAGAAAAGCTGCGAAAGCGCCGCTTGGCGCCGGAGGCCACTTCTTCGGAACAGTAATAAGACGCGCGAGTGCGGGCTCGACTGAAAGCTCGCGCGCTTTAAGCACTTGGAGCGGTGAGTGGGCGGAAGGTCGCCATGGACGGAAGGCGCAACCCGTGTGTCATTTCATTAAATGTCATTGGAGACACAACGGCACGCTGCAATGCAAACTGGACTACGCGGGCACGTGACCGTGCCCAGGGTTAGTAGAGACATGAGCCATCAGATGATGACGCTCCGTTCCTTAGCGCCGGTTCGACCCCGACACCACATCGATCCACACGGCCAGCACCAGAATGCTGCCCTTCACGATCATCTGCCAGTACGCGTCGACATCGAGCATCGACATGCCGTTGTCGAGGCTCGCCATCACCAGCGCGCCGATCAACGCGCCATAGACCGTGCCGGAACCGCCGCGCATCGACGTGCCGCCAATAAAGCACGCCGCAATCGCGTCGAGTTCGCCCATCGAGCCCGCAGACGGCGAGCCTGCCGCTAGCCGCGCCGTATTCACGATTCCGCCGAACGCGCACATCAGCCCCATCAGCGCGAAAATGGCCAGCTTTACGCGATTCGTATTCACCCCGGACAGCCGGGTCGCTTCGAGATTCGACCCAACCGCATAGATGCGGCGGCCAAACACGGTCTGCGTGGCAATCCACGTGAAAATGCCCAGCAGCGCGAGCAGCAAGAGAACCGGCACCGGAATGCCGCCGTAACGGTCGAGCGTGGCGACGAACGCGGCGAGAATCACGCCCGCGCCAACCACCTTCACGACGTCCTGCCACACCGGCACGACGGTCAACTGATAGCGCTCGCGGTTGCGCCGCTGCCGCACCGTCAGAAAGGCCAGCAACAGGAACAGCACGACGGCGAGCGTGTCGCCCGCGAGGCGCGGCAAATACCCCTGACCGACAAACACGAAACCGTCCGAGACGGGCGCGATTGTCGAGCCGCCCGTGACGCCAAGCAGAATGCCGCGATACGCCAGCATGCCGCCGAGGCCGACAATAAATGACGGCACGCGCCGGTAAGTCGACCACCAGCCGTTGAACATCCCAACCAGCACACCGAGCAGCATCACGACAGGCAGCGTGACACCGATCGGCCAGTGCCGGTTGACGTCGAGAATCGCCGCAACGCCGCCGAGCAGACCGAGCAATGATCCGACCGACAGATCGATCTCACCGGCGATGATCACGAACACCATGCCGCACGCGAGCATGCCGGTGATCGACATCTGCCGCAACAGATTCGACAGATTGCGTGGCGTGACAAACGCGCCATGCGTCAGAGCCGAAAAGAAAATCCAGATGACGGCCACGGCGATCAGCAGCGCCAGAATCTTGTAGCGCGCGAACAGTTGCTGAATGCGCTGCGGACCGCCGAATGCGCCTCGCGGCACGGCCTCGTCGGCGCGTTGGGAAGTGACGTCGGGAGTCATGCGGCACTCGCTGCGGTTGGGTTCGGGGATCGCTGCACGGGAAGAATCGCGGCGCTGAGAATGTCCTCCTGCGTGAGACCGTGGTTGACGAAATCGCCACGCAGTTCGCCTTCGCCGATCACCAGCACGCGATCGCTGATGCCAAGCACTTCAGGCAATTCGGACGACACCATCACGATCGACATGCCGCGCAGCGCCAGTTGGAAAATCAGCTTGTAGATTTCGTATTTCGCGCCGACATCGACGCCCCGCGTCGGTTCGTCGAGAATCAGCACTTTCGGGTCGGTCAGCAGCATGCGCGTCAACACGGCTTTCTGCTGATTGCCACCAGACAGGCTCGCGATCGACAGCATCGGATGCGCCGCGCGCACCGACAGCCGCTTCATCTCCGTGTGGATCGTATCGAGCTCGGCAGCGGAATCGATCCGGCCGCCAGTAGCAAAGCGCTGCAATACCGCAAGCGTAATGTTGTGGCCCACGCTCAGACCCGGCACGATGCCATGGCGCTTGCGATCCTCAGGCACCATGCCGATGCCCGCGCGAATCGCATCGATGGGCGCGCGAATCTTCAGCGGCTTGCCCTCCATCACCACTGTCGCCTCGCTCACGCCCGGATAGGCGCCGAAGACCGCCTGCATCAACTCCGTGCGCCCCGCGCCGACTAGCCCGGCCACGCCAAGTATCTCGCCACGCCGCAGCGCGAACGACACGTCGTTCACCCGCTTACGGCGCGGATTGGTGACGTCGAAGCAGGTTACGTGGCGCGCTTCGAAAATCACGTCGCCTATCGGATGCGGCTCGCGCGGAAACAGATTCCTGATCTCGCGGCCTACCATCAGCGAGATGATGCGGTCAGTGGTCAACGCGCGCATCGGCTCTGTTGCGACATGGCGGCCATCGCGAATCACGCTGATCGTGTCGCACACGGCTTCCACTTCATCGAGTTTGTGCGAAATATACACACAGGCCACGCCGCGCCGCTTCAGATCGCGCACGATGTCCAGCAAAATGCGTATTTCAGACGCGGTCAGTGACGACGACGGTTCATCCAGAATCAGCAGCTTCGCACGCTTGTTCAACGCCTTCGCAATCTCGATCAGTTGCTGATGGCCGCCCCCGTAGTTCATCACCGGCTGCGCGGCGTTGATGCCGTTTATGCCGAGCTCGCGCAGCAGTTCGTCGGCACGCTGATACATCGCGGCGTAATTCATCCGGCCGCCGGGCAACGTGATCTCATTGCCGAGGAAAATGTTCTCCGCCACCGACAACTCCGGCACCAGCATTAATTCCTGATGAATGATGATGATGCCGGCGCGTTCGGTATCGCGCACGCTGGCGGCCTTCAACGGCTGGCCTTCCCAGATTATTTCGCCTTCCCAGGTACCGTGCGGATAAACGCCGGACAGCACTTTCATCAGCGTCGATTTGCCTGCGCCGTTCTCACCACACAAGCCGACGCATTCGCCCGGCGCCACCGTCAGGTCGATGCCATCGAGCGCCTTCACGCCTGAAAACGCCTTGACGATGCCGCGCATCGTCAGCAATGGTTGCGTCATTCGCTATGCCTCGCTGCAAGGCGCGCGGCGAAACCGATGCGCGTAACACGCACCGACCCCCGCCGCACACTCGTTACGCTCATTGGCTCGCGAGCTGGGCCTGGGTATAAAAGCCGTCCTTGACGACTACATCGACATTGCTCCTGGTAAGCAAGGTGGGTTGCAGCAACACCGTGTCAACTTTCTTCTTGCCGTTGTCATATTGCGAGTTAAAAGCCGGTTTCTCGCCCTTCGCAAGCGCGACAGAGAGTTTGGCGGCTTCGCCCGCAATCAGCTTGAGCGGCTTGTACACGGTCATGGTCTGCGTGCCGGCGATGACGCGCTTCACTGCGGCGAGGTCGGCGTCCTGACCCGATACCGGCACCTTGCCGGCCATATGTTGCGCGGCGAGCGCCTGGATCGCGCCGCCCGCCGTGCCGTCGTTCGACGCGACGATGGCATCGATCTTGTTGTTATTCGCCGTCAGTGCGTCTTCAACGATACGCAAAGCGGTCGAAGCACTCCACTCAGGCACCCATTGCTGACCGACGACCTTGATATCGCCCTTATCCATCGCGGGCTTCAATATCTTTAACTGGCCTTCGCGCAGCATTTTCGCGTTGTTGTCGGTCGGCGCGCCGCCCAGCAGGAAGTAGTTGCCCTTCGGCTGCGCGTTGAAGACCCCCTGCGCCTGCAACTCGCCCACCTTTTCGTTATCGAACGAAATATACGCATCCACATCGGCATCGAGAATCAGCCGGTCATATGAGACCACCTTGATGCCCGCTTTTTTCGCTTCGGCAACCACGTTGCCCAGCGTCTTCGAGTTGAAAGGCACGATCACAATCACATCGACGCCGCGCGAGATCAGGTTCTCGATCTGCGAGATCTGCCGCTCCTCGCTCGCATCGGCCGATTGCACCGACACTTTCGCGCCGAGCTTTTCCGCTGCTGCAACGAAATAATCGCGATCGCGCGACCAGCGCTCGACGCGCAGATCGTCGATACAGAAACCGATTTCCGGATGATCCTTGCTTGCGTGCGCGAGCGGCGCAACAAGCGACAGGCTGGCGAGCACCGCTCCACATACGAGCGAACTCAGAACGGTACGGCGCGTTGCGAATTTCATATCTGTCTCCTTCTTGTAATAGCCGGAATACCGGATTGGACGGCCTGCGCTGCGAGCCGCATAGCCGGACAAGCGACAACCCAAAGCTCCTGTTTGTCGCGCGGTCAACGTGGCCGCGCGATTCTTCTAATGTGTGACTGCCCACCGTTCGCGGCGGGCACTGCGACGCGCGTCAGCGTCCGCTGTAGATGGCCTGGTTCACGACGTTTTCCAGCTGCTCCTGATGACCGCTCGCGTGCTGTGGATTCAGGCCGCGCGTCAACGCGTCCGCGGCCAGCGTCGACAGCGAAAAATCACCCGACAGGATCTTGCGGCCGAATTCCGTATCCCAGCCCGCGTAGCGCTGGCGTTTGAACGCTTCGAGACGATCGTTCCCGATCAGCACCGCTGCGCGCTCGACGGCGAGCGCGAGGTTATCGATTGCGCCGATGTGACCGTAGAACAGATCTTCCGCGTCCACGCTCTGCCGCCGCACCTTCGCGTCGAAGTTCATGCCGCCGGTCGTAAAGCCGCCATGCTTGAGAATTTCGTAGAAAGCGAGCGTGAGTTCCTCGACGCTGTTCGGGAACTGATCGGTATCCCAGCCGTTCTGCGGATCGCCGCGATTCGCATCGACGCTACCGAAAATACCGAGCGCAAACGCCGTGGCGATTTCGTGATGAAACGAGTGGCCAGCCAGCGTGGCGTGATTGGCCTCGATATTCACGCGAATCTCTTTCTCCAGGCCGTGTTGCAGCAGGAAGCCGTGTACGGTCGCGACGTCGTAGTCGTATTGATGCTTGGTCGGCTCCTGCGGCTTCGGTTCGATCAGCAAGGCACCTTTGAAGCCGATCTTGTGCTTGTGGTCGACCACCATATGGAGAAAACGGGCGAACTGGTCGCGTTCGCGCGGCAGGTCGGTATTGAGCAACGTGTCGTAGCCTTCGCGGCCACCCCACAATACGTAATTCTCGCCACCAAGCCGTTGCGTCGCGTCGAGCGCGTGGCGCACCTGAGTGGCGGCAAAAGCAAAGATCTCCGGATCCGGACTGGTCGCGGCGCCCGCCGCGTAACGCGGGTGCGAGAACAGGTTGGCCGTGCCCCACAGAAGCTTGATGCCGCTATCCTGCTGCTTGCGCGCCAGATAGTCCGTAATGCGGGAAAAATTCTCGCTGTATTCCTTCAGACTCGCGCCTTCCGGTGCGACGTCGGTATCGTGAAACGTGTAGTACGGTGTGCCGAGCTTAGAAAACAGTTCGAATGCCGAATCGGCTTTTTGATGCGCCCGCTCCATCGCATCGCCGGCTTGCTGCCAGGGACGCCGAAATGTTCCTTGCCCGAAAATATCCACGCCGGGCCAAACGAAGGTATGCCAGTAACACACCGCAATGCGAAGGTGTTCTTCTAGCGTCTTGCCGAGTACATGCCGGGTTTTGTCGTAGTGGCGATACGCAAGCGGATTATCCGATTGCGGGCCTTCGTAGCGGATCTCGGGAATGTGTTCGAAATAGGACATCAGCGTCTCCTGTTTATGCTGCATTGCAACCCACGCGACATTGCCGCATCGGCCGACAAGGTGACGCCATGCTGACGCTTGCACGATGCCTCGGCAATTGCGAAATTGCGCAGCGTGCTTGATGTTTCTTACCGCCCGCGCGTTTGTTTCGCACCGGCGAGAGATTCGGGGCCTAGAATAACCAGACGCTTAAAAAACGGTGCAGCCTTCCGGGCGCACTCAACAGGAGACGATGGCGTGACGGGTCTGCCGATCCGCGCGCCGCCCACCACCATGACCCGCCCGCAAACACCACAGACGACCCATCGGATCGCCCTGCTGTTCAACGCGAACAAGGTGTACGACCGCGAGATCATCACCGGCATCGGCAACTATCTGCTGTCCACACGCGTGGCGTGGGACCTCTTCCTGGAAGAGGATTTCCGGTGCCGGCTCACGGGCATCGAGCGCTTCGACGGCGACGGTATCATCGCGGATTTCGACGACCCCGCAGTGGGCGAAGCGTTGCGCGATTGTCCGTTACCGGTGGTAGCAGTGGGCTCGTCGTTTGAAGATCCGGCGCACTACCCTCCGGACTTACCCTATATCGCTACCGATAACGCGAAACTCATCTCGCTCGCTTACACGCATCTGATCGGCGCAGGGCTCGAGCACTTCGCTTTGTATAGCCTGCCGCAAGCGCAGGAGAATCGCTGGGCCCAGCAACGCGAACTTGCGTTCGCGCATCTGCGCAAAGCGGACGGCCACAGCGCCGAGCAGATCGACACCGAGATCTATCGCGGTCTGTCCACCAGCGCGCCGTCGTGGAATCAGGCGACCGAGCAACTCACCGCGTGGCTGCGGCAGTTGCCCAAGCCGGTCGGCATCATCGCCGTGACTGACGCCCGCGCCCGGCATCTGTTGCAGGCCTGTCTGATCGCGGGTATTCCCGTGCCGGAAGAAGTGGCGATCATCGGTATCGACAACGATCCGCTCACGCGGACGCTGACCCGTATACCGCTTTCGTCGGTGATTCAGGGTACCGACGAAATGGGTCGTACGGCCGCCCACCTATTGCATCAGATGCTGCGTGGCGCGCGTTTTCCGGGGCGACGCATTCTGGTGCCGCCGGTCGGCATCAACGTGCTCGAATCGACCAGGCACCAGCCGCTCGCAAGCCCGTATGTGATGCGTGCCCGGCACTTTATCCGGCAATACGCCTGCCAGGGGATTCGCACCGAACAGGTTGCCGATTATGTCGGCGTGTCGCGATCGTCGCTTGAAGAGTACTTCCGGCGCGAACTGCAGTGCACGGTGCATCAGGAAATCCTGCGCCACAAACTCGATGTCGCCAAAGCACTGCTTGCCAGACGCGACGCGTCGAGCGCCGAAGTGGCCATCCGTTGCGGCTTCACGTCGTTGCAGTACATGTACGCGGTGTTTCGCCGCGAACTCGGTTGTACGCCGCGCGAATATCAGGAACGAGCGAATTCGACGGTAGCGCCGGGCTGAGCGTGCCTTTTCTCCTTTATCCCGACCGACGACATGATCAGCATCGCACCACTTTCTTCTGAGCCCTGGGGCGCGTTGCCCGGCGGCGATCCCGTGCGGCTCTTCACGCTGCGCAACGCGCATGGCATGAAGGTCGCCATCAGCGATCTCGGCGCGACACTGGTCTCGTGGCTCGCGCCGGACCGCGCGGGACGTCTGGGCGATATCCTGCTCGGCCACGACACCCCCGCCGAATACGTCGCGGCGACCACCTATATGGGCGGCCTGATCGGCCGGTGGGCCAACCGTATCGCCGACGCACGCTTCACGCTCGACGGCATCGAGTACACGCTCGATCGCAATGAAGGCTCGAACCTGCTGCACGGCGGCACACTGGGTTTTCATCGTGCGCTGTGGGACGTGAGCGAAGACAACGGTGCACTGGTCATGCGTCTCGACTCGCCCGAAGGCGACGCCGGCTTTCCCGGCAACGTGACGGTGCAGGTGCGCTACACGCTCGACGACGACGGCACGCTGACCATCGCCTATGAGGCCGTGACCGATGCGCCGACGCCGCTCAATCTGACGAGTCATCCCTACTTCAACCTGACAGGACGTCCAGGCATCGACATTCGCGGTCACGTATTGTCGATCGACGCGGACCAGTTCTTCGAGGTCGACTCAGCGATGATTCCGTGCAAGCTCGCCGAAGTCGCCGGCAATGCGTTCGACTTCCGGCAAAGCGCACCGATCGGCGCGCGTCTGGACTGGCCGCATGCGCAACTGGCGACGGCTAAGGGCTTCGATCATTGCTACGTGTTGCGCGACACGTCTGGCGCGTTGTCAGCAAGCACGCCAACCGTGCGCGAGGTGGCCTGGGCCTACGACCCGGGCAGCGGACGCGAATTGACCGTCTCGACCGACCAGCGCGGCCTGCAGTTCTATACCGGCAACTGGTTGAATGGCGACGCGGGTCGCGGCGGCGTCGCGTATCAACCGCACGCCGGCTTATGTCTCGAAGCGGGTGGCTACCCCAATCAGCTCAATATGGCTGATCAGGAAACGGTCATCGTACGGGCCGGTAATGCGTACCGTCAGGTGACGACGTACAGGGTCGGCGTACGTTCTGGAATCTGAAGTAATCCTTCATATCCCTATGCGTGCCATTACATAACGCCGACTTATCGTTTGCTGCAACACTGAATTCCGTGATTAGGGGTTTCCCCTGGGGCATCCGCTTCCTAGAATCTCTCCATAGGTCGCCGCACACATGTTGTGGCGCTACATAAAACAATCCTTGGAGGGAAGCGTCATGAAATCGCTCATTAAAGCAGTCGCACTGGCAATCGTTCTTGCAGCCCCGGTGGTGTCGTTCGCGCAATCCGAACAGCCGCTGACGCGCGCGGAAGTGAAAGCCCAGTTGGTCCAGCTCGAAAAAGCGGGTTACAAGCCTGCTGTCGCAACCGACGCAACCTACCCCGCGGATATTCAGGCCGCCGAAGCACGCGTTGCCGCGCAAAACGCGACCAGCTATGGGCCCGCTGTAAGCGGTTCGTCGCAATCGGGTCACAGTGCCGATCCGACGAACAACAATCAGTAAGCGTCAGTGAACGATGGTCCGAGAATGGCGGTCGCGCTGCTGTCTTTGCGTTGTCTAATGCGAGCGCATGGTTTTACATGCGCTCGCAAGCGTACTTAATGGACGTGTGCGCGCTTACGCGCCGCTCGCGATCGGTGCCTCAAGAAGACAATCGAACTCCCGCGCAAAATCGACAGAGACGCGCGCGTGGACGGCGCCCTGCTTGTCAAAGAACCGCTGCGTCCCTTCAAGCGTGAACACACCTTCATGCCAGATGTTTGGATGAATGTAGAGACCCTGCTTTCCATCGAAGCGAAAGCACACGAACTTCTCCGGCGTAACGTCGTCCCCCGGCAAGGCCAGTGGAACGTAGAACGGGCGGTGGTCGAGCGGAAACAACAGTTGTCCGCCGTCGGGGTGGTAGTTCGCGTGCCACAGCAACATACGGTCTGGCGCATTGGCGTGGTCGTCGCGAGCCGCTTCAGGCTCTTTCGCGTACGCGAGAATGTAGTTGCCGCCCACGGCTTCATTGCGACCGTAGAGAATGTCCCCGCGCCATTCGCTGACAAACGTGCCTTCGGTGGTGCCTGCTTCATCACCGGTTCCGGGGTCTACGGGCCTTGATCCGAGCGCCGGCCACCGCACAATCTCGATCGGGCACTCGCTCGGATCTGTCACGAGCCGGCCAAATCCATCAAGCGTTGCAGGGGTGGCGTCGACCACGGGCATTGACACGCGCCGAAGGCCGGCAGGAAGGGCGGGGTTGAGATAGTCGATTTCTTGGGACATCGCCATAGTTTCTTGGGAAATCGGCTTAGTTTACACGAGCCGACCATCCGGCCACAGATGCTCGAGCAACTCGAGCGATCGAGACTTCCCGTCGTTTCCGATGGGAAAAGTTGGTCACTATTCCACCAGAAACGCCGTTCGATCCACTCGTCGCCAGCGAGGCGTCCATTGAACGACCGGCATGCCCGCCTTAAGGCGGCCAACCGCCGCCCGCCCACTCAAATGTTATTATCGGAAACACGACCCGCCTTTCAAGGCGCGCAATCAAGACGCTGGACCCCATGGACACCCACCTCACGAAACCCGTCGATCAATCCACCACCGACCTCGGCCGCCGGGTTCGCGCCGCCCGCCAGGCGCAGGATTTGACCCTGGAAACCGCGAGCCGCCTGTGCGGCGTGTCGCGCTCGACGCTCTCGAAAGTGGAAAACGGCCTGATGTCGCCGACTTTCGACGTTCTGCAAAAAATCGTCCTTGGTCTGAAGATCGAAATTGGTGAGCTGTTCGGCTCCACGCCGAAAGTCAGCGCCAGCGGCCGGCGTGCCCTGACGCGCAAAGACGCGGGCCAGCGCCACGCCTATCGCGGCTACCAGATGGAATTGCTCGCCACCGATCTGGCGCACAAGGCGATGCTGCCGTTCCGCATCCGCATCTCCGCGCACACGCTCGACGCGTTCGACGACTGGGGACGCCACGAAGGCGAAGAATTCCTGTACGTGATCAGCGGCAGCGTGTGCCTCTATTCGGAGTTGTACGCGCCAACGCATCTGAACGCCGGCGACAGCCTGTATTTCGACAGCCGCACCGGCCACGCCGCGGTCTCCACCAGCGACGAAGACGCGGAAGTCTTGTGGATGGCGACCAGCGCCGACATCCCGCCGGTCGCGGCAGTCGCGCCAGCCGATACGCCTAAAAAATAGCGTCCATGTCCGTGAACGCGCGGCGCTTTATCGCGCCGCCAGCGCCCGCTGCGCCAGTTGCGCGATATGCAGCGCGTGTTGCCCGGTCCCCTGCTCGATCTGCTCACGGCAACTAAAGCCGTTGGTCAGCACGATCGTTGCGGCATTCGCCGCCGTGGCGTCGCGCACGGCTGGAAATAGTGTGTCTTCGCCGATCTTTTCTGAAAGCGCGTGATGCTCGTCGTTGAAACCGAACGATCCCGCCATGCCGCAGCATCCTGTGTCGAGCAATTTCCACTTCACGCCGAGTTTGTTCAGCAGCGCGGTATCGCCTTGCATGCCGAACAGCGCCTTCTGGTGACAATGCCCATGCACGATCACATCGGCGGCGAGCGTCGGCCAATCGAACGGCTGGCGTGCGACAAAATCGGAAAACAGGAAAGTCTGCGCCGACAGCTTTTTGGCCAGCGTGTGACCGGGGAGTTGCTTCAGCAGTTCATCCTTGAACACGGATAAGCATCCGGGTTCGAGACCGACCAGTGGCACGCCAGCGGCAATATCGTCCGCGAGATCGTCGAGAATATGCGTGAGCAATTCACGCGCACGGTCGAGCAAGCCGAAGTCATACAGCGGACGCCCGCAGCACAAACGGTTCTTGGGCAACACGACGTGCCAGCCCAATTGCGTCAACACATCGGCAGCAGCTTGCGCGATCTCGGGCGTGAAGTGATCGTTAAAGGTATCCACCCACAGGATGACTTTCTTGACCTCGCCACGACTACGAGCGTCACGCTCTGCCTGCGGCGAGCGCCGCGCGATCTGCCGGTAGGTGTGCGTCGCGAACTTCGGTAATTCACGCGCTTGCGCAACACCCGCGATCCACTTGCCCACCGAAGACAACCCCGGCGCCGACGTCATGAAGTTCGTCAGACGCGGAAAGCGCGCCGCCCACGGCGCCCATTCGCCGATACGTCCCATGAACCACGCCTCGCGCGGACGACGATTCGTCTCGTAGTAATGCGAAAGAAATTCCGCTTTGTACGAAGCCATATCCGTATGCGTCGGGCAGTCGGATTTGCAGCCCTTGCACGCGAGACAGGTATCGAGTGCCTCTTTCACTTCGCGGCTGTTCCAGCCGTCCGCGATCACATCGCCTTGGAGCATTTCCCAGAACAGATGCGCACGGCCACGCGTCGAATATTTCTCTTCACGCGTCGCGCGATAGCTCGGGCACATCGTGCCGCCGTCGAGCGAACGGCACTTGCCCATGCCGATGCATCGCTCGATCTCGCGCTGGAAACCGTCGCCTTCCTGGCTGGCGAAAGTCAGCTTCGTTTGCAAAGTGACCGGCTTGTACGTTGGCCCCATCCGCAGGTTTTCGTCGACACGATAGGCATGGACGACTTTGCCGGGATTCAGCCGGTTGGCCGGGTCCCAGATTGCCTTGAACTGCTCCATCGCCTGCATCAGTTCTGGGCCGTACATGATCGGCAGAAACTCGGCCTTGGCCTGGCCGTCGCCATGTTCGCCCGATAGCGAGCCGCCGAATTCGACCACCAGTTCCGCCGCCTCACGCAGAAACTTTCGCCATGTCGCAACACCTGCGGCGCTGCGTAGATCGAAGGTAATGCGCGCGTGCACGCAACCATCGCCGAAATGACCGTACAGACTGGTTTCGTAACCGTAGCGATCCACCAGCGCCTGAAACGCGCGCAGATAATCGCCGAGACGCAGTGGATCGACCGCCGCGTCTTCCCAACCGACCATCGGATCAGGCGTGCCGGCATCGACGGACAACGCCACCGCCGACGCCCCCGTCTCGCGGATCGACCACACCTTCGCCTGCAACGCGCGGTCTTCGACGAGCATCGCCGACACGTTCGGCCCGGCTTCGCCCGAAGCAAAAAATGCCGCGGCGGTTTGCGCCTGGCGCACGGCATCGTCTTGCGTATCCGCGCCGAATTCGAGCACGACCCATGCGTCGCCCGCCGGCAGCAACGCAATCTCGTCCTTCTTCAAACCGCGCGCCTGCAAGCCGCGGATGATCGCGCGGTCGAGTCCCTCGATCGCGATCGGCGAAAAGCGCATGAAATGCGGCACGGCGTCCGCCGCGGTGTAGATATCGGTGAAGCCCACCACCACGATCACGCGCTTCGCCGGACTCTTCACGAGCCGCACTTTCGCCTGCAAGGTCAGCGCGCACGTGCCCTCGGTGCCGACCAGCGCACGCGCGACGTTAAAGCCGTTCTCGGGCAACAGTTGATCGAGATTGAAGCCCGACACGCGCCGCTTGATCTGCGGGAATTTCGCGCGGATCAGATCGGCGTAAGTGTCGCGCAGTTGTTTGAGCGCCGCGTAGATTTCTCCCTGACGGCCGCCTGCCGCGATGATGCGTTGAAGTTCGTCGTCCGAAGTCGGGCCGACCCAGAAACGCGCGCCGTCGTAGGTCGCGATTTCCAGCGCCTCAATGTTCTCGACGGTCTTGCCGGCCATCACCGAATGCGCGCCGCACGAGTTGTTGGCGATCATGCCGCCGAGCGTGCAGCGGCTGTGCGTGGCGGGATCGGGCGCGAACGTGAGGCCGTATTGCTCGGCGGCGTCGCGCAAGGTGTCGCACACCACGCCGGGCTCCACGATGCCCACACGCGCGGCGCGATCGATCGAGACGACGCGGTTCACATACTTGCTCGCGTCGGCGATCACCGCGACGTTCACGCATTGGCCGTTCTGCGATGTGCCGCCGCCGCGCGCGAGGAACGGCACGTCGTTGCGACGGCAGGTGGCGAGCGTCTGAAGCAGATCGTCGACGTCCGCTGGCACGACGACAGCAAGCGGGACCTGCCGATAGTTCGATGCATCCGACGCATACACCGCTTTCGAGCCCTGATCGAAGCGCACTTCGCCACGCACGCTGCGGCGCAAGTCGGCTTCGAGCGCCTGCATCAACGCGGTGGTGCCGGCAAAAGGCGTGGCGACGCTCGGCTTCTGCAAGCCGCGGTGCGCCGCATCGTCTGACGCGTGGATGTTCGCGCTCTGCTCTTCATCGATTGACGTTCCCACTGCGCCTCTCATGTGTTCGGGCCCACCGTCTTGTGCCGCAGCCCCACGCTCACGCCGCCTGACTGGCGGTCATCCTGAAGATGCCCTGGGCGTTGCCCGCGTCGAAACGCAGGTCGGTTTCCCAGCGGCGCGCGTCCTGATCGAACGTGCGTTTGCGCGTGATGAATTCGTAGAACGAACCCGGCACCTCGCGCGTCACGAGACTGCCGTCGGCCGCACGGAATTCGCGCCGCACGATGTCCGCACGATACGCGGTCTGAAACACGCGGCCCGAGCGCGAGCGCTCGACTTCCGGCTTCATCGGACGGCCCTTGGCCTTTTCGTCGTCGGAGAGTTTGAATACGTCCGCGACGCGATCGGTGGCGTGATTGAAGGCGTTGCCTTCCGTCGCGATCCACGCCATTTCCGCCGATTCCTTCAACAATACTTCGTAATCGGCCTCGCGTGGCGTCTCGTGCTGCCGCGCAAATGCGCCGACGATCACCGGCAGCAACGCGTGTGCCGCGTCGAGCGGCAGCACGCCTTCGCGTTCGAGCTCCCACAACTGAGCCACGGCTTGCGGCGTCAACGGATCGCGCGAAGCGCCGATGACATTCGTCACGGCCTGCTGGAACCCCGCTGAAAAGCGCTCCGGATGCAATTCGCTGACGAAGAACTGCGCAATCTCGTCGGGCGCGTCGTCGTGCGCCCACGCGCGGCCGGTCATGCCGAGGCGGTCGAGCGGATAGCGGCCGTTAATGCTGAAGCCGAGCGGCCGCAGGATGCGCGCGAAGGCGGCTTCACCCGGCGGCAGCGCGCCGCTGTGCGCCCAGCGCACGGTGCGCAACGCGCCGTGGTCGAAGTACACGCTGCCACCGGCGGCAATCGTCTCCTGCGTGTACACGCGGCCGTTCGCCGAACGCGCCAGCAGGTCTTCGAACAACGCCATATTCATCGCCTGGGCGAGTTCGGCGCGCGTTACCACGCCGTCTTCCCATTCGTTAAGAATCTGCGGATGGTTCAACGTGGCAAATAGCACCGCGGTCTTGTCGGGACCCAGCAGTTTCAGCAACAGTTGTTCGACATTCGCATTCTTGAGGTTTCGCATATCGGTTCTCGGCGTGGCGCGGTCAGTACGCGTTCGGGTGCTTGCAGCGGATTAATGGGCGCGGCTGCAAGGCACAAGCGCGGCATCGTTGAAGACGAGATTATTCAAATCCCCGAGGTCGCCGTAAAGCGAGATAAAATCGCCACTTGATGCGTTTTTGGAATCATCGTGCGAAAGTTCAAGATCCCCAACATGGGCGCCCTGCTTGCTTTCGAGGCCGCCGCGCGGCACGAAAGCTTCACGCATGCGGCACGCGAGCTGTTTCTCACCGAAAGCGCGGTGTCCCGGCAGATCAATACGCTGGAGACGAATCTCGGTGTACGGCTATTCGTGCGCGTCAAACAGCGCGTGGTGCTGACCAAGGCGGGCAAGGTTTATAGCGCGCAGGTGCGGCGCTCGCTGGAGCAACTGGACCGCGACACGCTGTCGATCATCGCGCACGGCAGCGGCGGCGGTTATCTGGAGTTGGCGGTGCTGCCGACTTTCGCGTCGCAATGGCTGATTCCGCGGCTGGCGGCGTTTAACGCGCAGCATCCGGATGTGCGGGTCAATATGGGCGTGCGGACCGGCACTTTCCCGTTCGCGGATACGCATTTCGAAGCGGCGATTCACTACGGCAAGCCGACCTGGCCGGGTACGTCAGCGGATTTTCTGTTCCGCGAAGAGGTCGTGCCGGTGTGCGCGGCGAGTCTTCTGAAGCAGCCGGTGTCATCCGCCGCCGATCTTCTGGACTATCCGCTGCTGCACTCCACCACGCGGCCCGACGGCTGGGCGGCATGGTTCGCCAACCTCGGCGTGGACGACAACCGCACCATGCAAGGCGTGCGCTATGAACTCCACACAATGCTGATTAGCGCCGCCGCGGCCGGCCTCGGCATTGCGCTGGTGCCGCGCTTTTTTGTCGACGCACAACTCGAGCAGCTCGGACTCGTGATGCCGCTCGACGCGCCCGCGGTTGCCGATTCGGCGTACTACCTCGTCTATCCGACCGAGTTGAGCCACGGCAAACCGCTCGCCAGCTTCCGCGACTGGCTGTTGCGGGAAGCCGCCGCGTTTGGCGCGGTGAATCCCGAACTCGCCGCCAAACGCGATTCCGACTAGGCGCCGGCCGGCTGGCGGGCCTGCGCCAACGCGCTCAGATTGCCTTCGCCGAAGCCGTGGTGACCTTGCCGCTGCACGATCTCGAAGAAAATCTCACCTGCGCGACGGCGCACAAAGGTCTGGAAGAACAGGAGCGGCACGCCGTCGGCGCCGATCTCGCCGTCCACCAGAACGTGCGTGCGCTTGAGCCGTTCGACGTCGAGCCCATGGCCGGGCAAACGGGCACCGAGCTGCTCGTAGTAGCGCGGCGGCGGCTCGACGAATTCGACGCCGTTCGCCAGCAATTGCTCGACGCACGCAAAGATATCGTCGGTGGCGAGCGCGATATGCTGCACGCCTTCGCCCGGATGATCCGGCAGATATTCGTGCATCAGCGCCGTGCGGCGCGTGCCTTCCTCATACAACGGAATACGGATCGCGCCGCACGGCGACACCATCACGCGCGATTCCGCCGACACATGCCAGTTCGCGTGTAACTCGTGGATTTCGCGGAAATTGAGCAGGTCGCGATAGAAATCGAGCCACTCCTGCATCCGCCCCTCGCCGACCGTTTGCGTCAGATGATCAACCGCGACGAGGCCCGTGCCCGCATGGCTCAGATCGGCGTGCGCGGTATCGATCTGGATGGGCCGGAAGTCGATATCGAAGATCGAGATGTCGCCCAGGCCGCCGCGCTGGCCGCCACGGCCGCGCCAACGGTCGACGAAATAGATGTGGGAGTCGCCAATGCCCTGGATCGCTGGAATCAGCAGCTCGCCAGTCCCGAGCCGCTCGCCTTCGAACGCCCACGCGCCGAGTTCGATCGCGCGATCGAAGGCGCGCTGTGCGTCGGCCACGCGAATTCCGATCGCGCAGATGCCGGTGCCGTATTCTTCGGCGTAGCGCGCCGCGAAAGAATCCGGCTCGGCGTTAAGCAGAAATTGCATCTCGCCCTGGCGATACAGCGTGACGTCCTTGCTGATGTGGCGCGCGATCGCCTTGAAGCCGAGTTTCGTGAAGATCTCGCTCAGCACCTGTGGCTCGCGCGCGGCGAACTCCACGAATTCGAGGCCGGCGGTGCCGAGCGGATTGTGCTCAGGAACCGACACGGCGCGTAGCGCGGTGTCTGGAGTGGGCAAGTCGCTGGGCATGGCAATCTCCTTGTACAGTCTTTCGACGCTGATCCTAGTGTTCGACGCAAGCTGTCATAGGTGGACAGTGTGACACCGCGCGCGTGGTGTGCCGCAGCAACATGGCTCGCGATAGCTTTTGCACCGTGTTTGTACACCGGGTCGCGGGGCATTCGCAACCTACATTTTGTACTGAATGGTTCACGCATGCTGAAGCCGTGGACCTCACGGCTTCAGCACCCCACGTTGGCCACGTTGGCCACGTTGCCCACGTTTTGACGCGCGCTTGACCGCGGGCTTGCCGGCAGCCGCCTCCATGCGCTGCCGGGCCACCTCGCGTACTGCGTCGATCAGCGCCCGGCCCACTGGCGAAGGCTGCGTATCCGAGCGCCGGATCAGTCCAACCGGTTCGTCCGTACCCGCGAAGGGCAGTGGTAACCGCACCAGCATGCCGTGCGCCAGCTCATATTCGACGGCGCTCAGCGGCACGAACCACACTGCGTCGTTGCCGAGCGTCAGGGCCCGCCCCGTGGACACCGACAGCACTTCGACAAACCCCGACAAAGGCGGCACGCCCCACGCGGTCAACAGGCTCTCCGCCGACTGCCGGATCAGCGTGCCGAACGGCGGCAGCACCACCGGAAAATCTTCCAGCGACGTCGCCGGCAAACCCGGCCCTAGCGCCAACGGATGGCCGGCGCGCACCACGGCAACCAGCGGTTCGCTGAAAAGCTGTTCGAAGCTCAACCCGACCATCCGTTCCGGGTCCGCCAGACGCCCGATCGCGAATTCGATCGTGCCCGCTTTGAGACGTTCGAGCAATTCGGGGTTGGCGCCGGTTGCGAGCCGCACGATCACGCGTGGCCAATGCGCGGCGAACAGTTTCAGCACCGGCGGCATCAGCGCAGCGGCAACCGTTGGCAGGATGCCGAGGTCCAGTGTAGCGGCGGCCTCGCCTTCCGCGCGCGCCAGCAGGTCGACGCCCTGGCGCAACGCGCTCACGCAGGCGCTCGCATGCGGCATGAAGAGCTGCCCCTCGCGAGTCGGCACGGCGCCGTGGCGGCCCCGCTCGAACAGCTTCACGCCGAGAATCGCCTCGAGTTCGGCGACCGTCTTGGATACCGCGGGCTGCGTGATGGACAGACTCTCGGCCGCCCGCTGCACGCCGCCAAACTGCGCGACGGCCAGAAAGCACTGGAGATGACGGAATTTGACGCGGCTGTCCGCGAGGCTGCGTTGCATAACGGGAGGTTATACGAATCGGGCGAAAACGTCATTTTGCATAACTTCTCAGGTTGGATAAAGTCGCTCCATACGCTCTATCCCACAATTCCTCGAAGGAGACACAGATGGACGATTCCTTTCTCACCGCGCGCGACTTCGCGTCCCACCCCGAATATGTCTATCCGGGCTACGGTTCATCGGTCAAGCGCGGCCCGACGCGTCCGCTGATTCCGCTGAAGGAAAAGCTGCGCGACCAGCGCGTGCCGGTCTACGGCACCGACGACCTCGGCGCACTCGATCACGATCTGACACGCAACGCGGTACGCAATGGCGAACCGCTCGGCGAGCGCATCATCGTGACGGGCCGCGTGCTCGACGAAGGTGGCCGCCCGGTGCGCAATACGCTGGTCGAGATCTGGCAAGCCAATGCGGCCGGCCGCTATGTGCACAAAGCCGATCAGCACGACGCGCCGCTCGACCCGAACTTCCTGGGCGCGGGCCGCTGCATCACTGACAACGACGGCCGCTATCGCTTCCTGACGATCAAACCGGGCGCCTATCCGTGGGGCAATCACCCGAATGCATGGCGTCCGAACCATATCCATTTCTCGCTCTTCGGCGACCATTTCGGCTCGCGCCTGGTCACGCAGATGTACTTCCCCGGCGACCCGCTGCTGGCGTTCGACCCAATTTTCCAGGGCACGCCGGAGCATGCCCGTGAGCGCCTGATTGCGGGCTTCTCGCTGGACACCACGAAAGAAGCCTACGCGCTCGGCTACGATTTCGACATCGTGCTGCGCGGCCGCAACGAAACCCCGATGGAGCGCTAAGCCATGACCACTCTCAAGCAAACGCCCTCGCAAACGGTTGGACCGTACTTCGCCTACGGCCTGTGCCCGCAGCAATATGATTTCGACTTCAAGAGCCTGTTCACGCCCGTTCTCGCAGATCGTGAAGCGGCCGGCGAGCACATCACGATCGTTGGCCAGGTGTTCGACGGCGACGGCAAGGTGATCGGCGACGCCATGCTCGAAGTGTCGCAAGTCGACGCGCAAGGGCACTATCCGGCATCGCGCGCGGAAGTCGAAGCCAGCGGTTTTCGCGGCTTCGCCCGCGTCGGCACAGGGACCGATCCGCACAAACGCTTCGTCGTGGAAACGGTGAAACCCGGCCGCGCGAGCCCGCAGGAAGCGCCGCATCTGAACGTGATCGTGACGATGCGCGGCATGCTGCTGCACACGTTTACCCGCGTCTATTTCGAAGACGAAGCGCAAGCCAACGAAGGCGATGCGGTGCTGGCGGCCGTGCCCGCGGACCGCCGCGACACG
This sequence comes from Paraburkholderia fungorum, assembly GCF_046027215.1. Taxonomy (GTDB): domain Bacteria; phylum Pseudomonadota; class Gammaproteobacteria; order Burkholderiales; family Burkholderiaceae; genus Paraburkholderia; species Paraburkholderia fungorum_D. Next base: position 2,443,655 of record NZ_JAQQEN010000002.1, read on the forward strand.
CTGATCGCGCGCCGCGAGCCGAATACGGCCAACGTGTATCGCTTCGACATCCATATGCAAGGCGATAAGGAAACCGTATTTTTCGACCTGTAACGCGGATTTCCTACACTTTCATATCGCTTTCACATACACTGAAAGCGATCCGTCTAGCGACTGGATCGCGAAACTCCGAGTTTTAGTTAAGGCCCGCCTTGTGCGGGCTTTTTTTGCGCGTGCCGGATTCTTCGTCCGGCCGGTCGGTCAGCTCGGTCAGCGCAGCGCGCTCAGATAGGCCCAAGGGTAAACACCCCGATCATGGCCATCGCTGAATACGAGCTGCACGCCGTAGCCCATTGATTGCACATCGACGATCGCAATGTCTTTGTCAGCAGTCACAACCGTTCCTGCCAGCGACAGCCGGCGGCACGTCGAGCAGGGGCAGCGTTCTCTCAACGTAGTGTTGTCGATGAGTTGCACGTCGGCGTCGTTCCACCTCAGTGAGAGTCGCCGCCTCGTCATGTCGATCTCGACGCGCTCGGGAACGTTCATGAGTTGGCCTGCCCGATCTGCGTGAGCGCGATGCGCACCGCTTTGCGCACTTCCGGATCGGCGTCCGTGCTGGCCGACTGCAGGGACGGCAGCGCCGCGACGTCGCCGAGTTCGCCAAGCGCCAGGGCGGCCTCCTTGCGCAAGTTGCTGATCGTGTGCGTCAGCAATGCCGCGACCGCTGCCCATGCCTCGCGCTCGCGCAGTTTGCCGAGCGCGCGGACGGCTTGCAGACGGACTTGCCAGTACTCGTCGTCGAGGGCGGTGGTGAGGGCTTCGCGTGCAGCGCGCGCTTTAAGTTTGCCGAGGGTTGTCGCCGCTTCTTCACGAACCTGCCATGCGGCGTCGCGCAATGCGCTCAGCAAAGCCAGCACGGTCGGCTCGCTCGCCGCTGTCGCGCCGCCCAACGCGCCAATCGCCGCGCGCCGCACTTCGGCATCGGGGTCGTGTGCGGCAAGCGTGGTCAACGGGGCAAGCGCGCTCGCGTCCTTCAGCCAGCCGAGCACGCTGACCGCCTCCAGGCGCACCGCAGCCTCGCTTGCCTGCAATGCGTTTAGCGCAGGTTCAAGCGCCCCGGCGTAGCGCAACTCGCGCAAACCACGGAGCGCGGCACGACGCACGAACGCATCGGCGTGGGCCGCCCAAGGGGCAAGCAGCGGCCCCGACTGCGGATCTTTCAGTTGCGACAGACTCTGCGCGGCAGCGTCCCGCACCTCGTGGGCGGGATCGGCCAAGGCGGCGCACAGCGCCTGAACCACGTCGGCGCGCTCCCATGCACCGAGTACTTGTGCGGCCTCGGCGCGCACATCGGCGGATACGTCATCCTGCAACGCGGCGACAATCGGTGCGAGCACCGCTTCGTCTTCGAGATCGGCGAGGCCAAGCAGTGCGATACGCCGCACGGCAGCGTCCGCGGACGCGAGGCGTGACAGCAGTTGCGCCGCCTCTGGATCGAGGGACTCGGGGTCGAACGTCAACGGTAGTGAAGTGTCGGTCATGGGCAAGGATCAGCGCAGCAGGTAGGGGATGTCGACTCTGACCGCGTCGGTCGGGCAATCCTTTTCGCACGGCATGCAGTACCAGCATTCGTCGAACTTCATATAGGCCTTGCCTTTGGTCAGGTCGATCGCGAGCAGATCGAGCGGACAGACGTCCACGCAGACCGTGCAGCCCTTGTCGGCGATACATTTGTCTTCATCGATCGTGACGGGCGCGGCGCTGCGCTGGAAAATGTTGTGCGGTGTCGTGGACATGACGGCTCCTCAAGCGTCGGCGAGCGCGGGCTCGCCAATGCGCAGGTTCTGATAGGCGTGACTTTCGTGATCGTCGAGCGGCACGACGTACGGCTGCACCGCGCGTTTTTCGCTGACCATGCGGCCACTTCCGTCTTTTCGCAGATGCGTGTGGCAGAACCACTCGGCGTCGTTGCGCTGCGGATAATCGACGCGATGGTGATACAGGCCCCAACGGCTCTCGGTCCGATAAAGCGACGCATGCGCCGCCATTTCCGCGCAGTCGCGAATCGCCCGCACTTCGGCCGCGCGCATCAGTTCGTGCGGGTTATCGGCTTGGAGCTGGTCGATGTCGTCAGCGATTTCGGCGAAACGTTGCAGGCCGATTTCCATCTTGCGCGTGACCTTCGGCGGTTGCAGATAGTCGTTGACCATGCGGCGCAGTTTGTACTCGACCTCCGCCGGGGCCAGACCGGATTCGCGTTCGAGCGGCGCGTAGATGCGGTTTCGTTCGGCCTCGATCTGAGCATTGTCGAGCGGCGCGTGTTCGCGTCCGTCGACGTACTGCGCGGCGTTCTGACCGGCGAACCAGCCGTAGGTGAATGCGCCGAGCATGTAGTTGTGCGGCACCGCGGCCATGTCGCCGGCGGCGTAAAGGCCGTTCACCGTCGTCTCCGCGCGCTCGTTCACATAGACGCCGGAAGCGCTATGGCCGCTGCAAAAACCGATCTCCGAGATATGCATCTCGATCATCTGCTGACGGTAATCGGTGCCGCGTCCCTCGTGAAAGCGTCCCCGGCTCGGACGTTCATTCGTATGCAGAATCTGCTCGATGGTCTGGATGGTTTCTTCAGCGAGATGATTGAGCTTCAGAAACACGGGACCGTTGCCGCTTTGCAGTTCCTGATAGAACTCCCACATCATCTGCCCGCTCCAGTAATCGCATTCGATGAAGCGTTCGCCCTTGCCGTTCGCCGTGAAGCCGCCAAGCGGACCCGTCACATAAGCGCACGCGGGGCCGTTGTAGTCCTTGATGAGCGGGTTGATCTGGAAACACTCGAGATTCGCGAGTGCAGCGCCGGCGTGATAGGCCATGGCGTAGCCGTCGCCGGCATTGGTCGGATTTTCGTAGGTGCCCATCAGATATCCGGACGACGGCAACCCGAGCCGGCCTGCCGCGCCGCAGCAGAGAATCACGGCCTTGGCGCGCACCACATAGAAATCCGCTGTGCGGCAGTCGAATCCCAGCACGCCGCAGGCACGCCCTTGAGCATCCGTGAGCACGCGCGTGACGACGATGCGATTGGTGATGGCGATGCGGGCGCGTTTGAGCTGGCGGTACAGCACTTTCTTGATGTCGTGACCTTCCGGCATCGGCAGAACATACGAACCCATGTGATGCACTTTCTTGACCGCGTAGTCGCCGGTGCCGTCTTTTTCGAACTTCACGCCCCAGCGATCGAGTTCCTCGATGGTTTTGAAGCTGTGCTGTGCGTATGCGTAGACGGCGGCCTGATCGACGATGCCATCGTTGGCGATGGTGATTTCTTTGGTGTACTGCTCGGGCGTTGCGTGGCCCGGAATGACGGCGTTATTCAGGCCGTCCATACCCATTGAAATGGCGCCGCTGCGTTTGACGTTGGCCTTTTCCAGCAGCAAGACCTTCAGATTGGGGTTCTGTTCTTTCGCTTTGACGGCGGCCATGGGCCCTGCTGTTCCGCCGCCGACCACGACCAGGTCGTACTCGATTACATGCGTATTCATTTGCTCTTCCTCGCGGAGTTCTTTTCTTTCTGACGGTCGATGCGAAAGCGGTACTGGAACGCGTCGCCGCGGAAATACAGGTATTCGTAGTCGATCGGTGTGCCGTCCGCGCCATGCGTGAGACGTTCGATGCGCAACACCGGGCTGCCCTCTTCGACATGCAATGCCTCGACGATTTCATCGTCGGCGAGGATGGCGTCGATAGACACATCCGCGTGCCCGAGCGCCACGCCGCAATCGTTTTCGAGGATGAGGAAAATATCTCGCGTGACGAGATCCGCGCCTGCCAGCCGTTTGCCCAATGATTCGGGTACCCAGGTAATTTCTAGCGAGACCGGTTCACGATTGAGCAAACGCACGCGGTGGATTTCGGCGACTTTCGCGTCTTCCGGCAGCTTCAGACGGCTGGCGATCTGCGCGGTGGCCGGAATGAAGCGCACGTGTTTGAGTTCGTTGACGATCTCATAGCCCATTGACGACATGGCTTCGCTGAAGCCCTGCAGGGCGCTGACGTTCTGGAAGGCTTTCGGTTTGGAGACGAAGGTGCCCTTGCCGTGCAGTTTGAAGACGAGGCCTTCTTTTTGCAGATCGCCGAGGGCTTGCCGCACGGTGATGCGGCTGACGCTGAACATCGCGCAGAGATCGTTTTCAGACGGCATCTGCGAGTGGGGGGCGTAGGTTCCATTGAGGATCCGGGCGCGAAGGTCGGATTTTATCTGCTCGTAGAGCGGGGGTTTGGATGCGTGCAGTACCGTGATGGGGGTCGGCATGGTGTTGCCTTCTTCACTTGTTATGACAAGATGAAGCACAGCATAGAAGGGGGAGGCCCCTGCGGGGAACTATGTTTTTGTTGTTTGTATTTCTTGTTTGGTGATTTTGGGGTTTTGCCTCTTGGCGATGGGGGTCTTCTTTTTGCCTACGGCGTTGGCCTTTCCTTGCATTCTTATTGGTTTGTTAGCGTTCCCCCTGTGCGGGGGGGCACCTACTTTTCTTTGCCGGCCGCAAAGAAAAGTAGGGGAATGTCTGCAAAAGTCCTGGCGTTGACGTGAGCGTGGACTATCCTGGGAGCAGGGGAATTCAAGGAGTGACGTGATGACGCAACTTGGTCTTGGTCTGGATCTGTCAACGAAGCGCACCCGCAAGCGTGAATTTCTCGACGAGATGACACGCGTGGTGCCGTGGCAGAAACTGATTGCGCTCATCGAGCCGCACTACCCTAAAGGCAAGACTGGCCGCCCGCCGTTTCCGATTGCGACGATGCTGCGCATTCACTTCATGCAACAGTGGTTCAGTCTCTCGGACCCGGCGATGGAGGAGGCGCTGCACGACATTCCGCTGTATCGGGAGTTCGCGCTGCTGGACGTTGGCATGACGCGGCTGCCCGACGAGAGCACGATCCTGCGGTTCCGGCACCTGCTCGAGGCTCATGAACTGTCGGTCAGCATGCTGGCGACGGTCAATGAGATCCTGCAGGCGAAGGGCTTGATGCTCAAGGTGGGCTCGGCGGTCGACGCGACGCTGATTGCCGCGCCCAATTCGACGAAGAAGCCCGGCACGCGGGACCCCGAGATGAGCCAGACGCAAAAGGGAGGCAGCTGGTACTTCGGCATGAAGGCGCATATCGGAGTCGATGCCGAATCGGGTCTGGTGCACACGGTGAAGTGCACGCCGGCGAACGTTCACGACATCACCGTGGCGCACGCGCTGCTGCACGGCAAGGAGAAGGTTGTATTTGCCGACGCGGGCTATGTGGGCATCGAGAAGCGAGGCGAAACGGGTGCGGTTCAGTGGCACGTCGCGATGAGGCCGAGCAAGCGGCGAAAGCTGGACAGGAGCAAACGAATCGATAAGATTTACGACGAGATCGAGCGGCTCAAAGCGGCCGTGAGAGCGAAGGTGGAGCACCCGTTTCGGGTGCTGAAATGTCAGTTTGGATATCTGAAGGCACGGTATCGGGGATTGGCGAAAAACACGGCGCAGATCGAAACGCAGTTCGCGCTGGCCAATCTCTGGATGGCGCGCAAGACGCTGTGAAGCGCAATGAAGGACGAAAACGAACCGCACGGGCGCAGCGCCAATGACAAGACGCGACAGGTATTGGCTCAACTCAGTGCGAATGACGGCGCGATCTTCACTCTGAGTGTGCCAGTTAAAAATCCCAAGCAGAAAACGGGTTGTTCAGACCTTCCTAGGCAAAAGAAAGCGGCTCAAACCGCCAATTCTTAAGTGGGTCCCCTGGCTTGGAGGGGATCGTGGCTCCGTAGAGAGTGAGCCTGCGCACCTTCCCGCCCGAGTGACCAGGCCGTCATGCTTCCAGCGGCGCTGCGCGCGCCGATGCGGTACTTCATCAAACCACTGGTGTGTTTCGGCGCCTCGCCGAGGCGAAGCCGATGGCCCCCGCCACGCACAAACGAAGCACCCGGTTTCCCTGGCAGACCCATCCGCGACGCACGCAGTGCGGAGTGGGAGCGGATGACGGCTGTGTCACAGACCCTGATTGAGCGAGGCGTGATCCGTTAATCGCACCACCGGCCCCTCCAAGCCAGGGGACCCGCTTAAGAATTGGCGGTTTGAAGCCGCTTTCTTTTGCCTACTTTTCTTTGCGGCCGGCAAAGAAAAGTAGGTGCCCCCGCACAGGGGGAACGCTAATAAACCAATAAGAAAACAAGGAAAGGCCAACGCCGCAGGCACAAGGAAATGCCGCCGCAAAAGGCAAAAAGCAAAAACCAAACCCATCCCTCTTATACTATGTTCCAAACCTCAAGCCTCCGCAGGAGCCCCAATATGTCAGCCTCAACAGCCATCATCACCATCCTGGCCGCGCTACTTCTAGGCGCGATGAGCCCGGGTCCCAGCTTCGTGATCGTCGCCCGCAATGCGATCGGCCTATCCCGTGGCGACGGCCTCGCAACCGCGGCTGGCATGGGCATCGGCGGTGTATTTTTCAGTGGCATTGCGCTGCTAGGCCTCTACACATTGCTAGCCACCGTCGAGTGGCTATACATCGGCCTGAAAGTAGCCGGCGGCCTATACCTGATCTACCTTGCGTCGAAAATCTGGCGCGGCGCAGCCAAACCACTCGCGTTCGATGCCGCGCAAGCCGCCGCCACCAACGTGCGCAAATCCTTCTGGATCGGTTTGAGCACTCAACTCAGCAATCCGAAAACCGCCGTCTACTACGGCAGCATCTTCGCGGCACTGCTGCCGCAACATCCACCACTGTGGTGCTACTTCGCACTGCCGCCCGCGATCTTCGCCATCGAGGCCGGCTGGTACACCGTCGTCGCGCTATGCTTCTCAAGCAAACGGCCCCGCGAAATCTATCTGAAGTGGAAAGCCTGGATCGATCGCGTCGCCGCAAGCGCAGTTGCAGCGCTCGGATTGCGCCTGATCCTCACCGCACATAAAGTGGGCATCTGAAACGTTAGCCCTCCAATCCGGCGTGCGGCCCGACACCCCGCGCGCGGGAACCAGGGCCGCATCGTCCTGCGAGCCAAACGCTGCGCTCTAAAAAGAGCGCGCAGTGAAACAGTTACAAGATAAGAGTTGACGCTAACCCACCCCAACGGTTACTGTGGCATCCGAAGTTCAAGAAGTTCGATTGCTGTTCATCAATGTCTCGCTCCTCAGCGGTATTCGTTGTCCTCTCCCTCCTTGACGCTTCACGCGCTCTGAACAGAGCAAATTTTCTATTTTTTTACTCAAGGATTCTTCATGGATACCGGTACCGTTAAGTGGTTCAACGACAGCAAAGGCTTTGGCTTCATCACCCCGGACAAGGGCGGCGACGACCTGTTCGCGCACTTCTCCGAAATCAGCGGCGACGGCTTCAAGACGCTGGCTGAAAATCAGAAGGTGAGCTTCGAAACGAAGCAAGGCCCGAAGGGTCTGCAAGCGGCTAACATCAAGCCGCTGTAAGTTTGAAGGGCTCGGTGTCCGGCAACGGACATCGGGCTGCAGCGACATCCTCGCGGAGCTTCGTCTCCCACAGTTGGCGCGATCGCTTTTAGCCGCATCTCAGCGGCTAGCTCAAGCGCCAAACGCCTCGTTGCACCTCATTCTCCCCTCCGGCTTCAACGCCCTTTTTTCGCTTTCCGACTGCGTCAAGATTCGGCTCGCAATGGCTTGAATCAGCTCGTCCGCGTGATTCGTACAACGATTCGCACGGCATGCGCGCACTCGAACATCATTAAAATAAAATGCAAACTAAACAAATTCATTACTACAACGGCTACGCCGTCCAACCCTCGGCGCATCGCTTGCCCGACGGTAGTTTTTCATCCAACCTACTGCTCGAACGCGCCGACAGCGCGCGTGCCGAAGGGCGCTACCAGTTCTATTCGCTCGATTACTTCACCAGCGAAGAACAGGCCTTGCAGCACTCGGCACGCTGGGCACGCCGCTGGGTCGATACGCGCGGCTAAGCGTCATCGCCCACTTCCAGCACGACGTCGCGCGCCGTAAGGCGCGCTGTGCATCGCGCGCGGTCTATTCGGCGCTTTCCGCCTTGATCCGCGCGCGCAGTTCAAACTTCTGGATTTTTCCCGTCGACGTCTTCGGCAACTCGCCGAAGCGCACCGCCTTCGGCAGCTTGAATCCCGCAAGAAACAGCCGGCAGTGCGCGATGATCTCCTCCGCGCTCACCTGAGCGCCTTCCTTGAGCTCAACGAACGCGCAAGGTACTTCGCCCCACTTCGGATCGGCCATCGCCACCACGGCGGCTACAGACACCGCGGGGTGCCGGTACAGCGTGTCTTCGACCTCGATGCTCGAGATGTTCTCGCCACCCGAAATGATGATGTCCTTGCTGCGATCGCGGATACGAATGTAGCCGTCAGGCATCCGCACGCCCAGATCGCCGGTATGGAACCATCCGCCGCCGAAGGCCGCTTCCGTCGCGCGCTCGTTCTTCAAATAGCCCTTCATGCAGATGTTGCCGCGGAACATGATTTCGCCGAGCGTTTCGCCGTCGGCGGGAACCGGCGCGAGCGTATCCGGATCGAGCACCGTCACCGCTGCCTGCAGGTGGTAGCGCACGCCTTGCCGCGCATTCAGTTCGGCACGCGCGCTATCGTCGAGCGCGTCCCATTCCTCCTGTTTCGCGCACACCGCGGCCGGTCCGTAGGTTTCGGTGAGCCCGTACACGTGCGTGAGGTCGAAACCGATCTCCTTCATCTTCGCGATCACTGCCGGTGCGGGCGCCGCGCCGGCCACCATCGTCGACACGCGTTGCGTGATGCCCTCGCGCCACTCAGTCGGCGCATTCGCCAGCGCGCTTTGCACGATCGGGGCGCCGCAATAGTGCGTGATGCCTTCGCGGCGAATCAGTTCGAACACCGTCTTCGCGTCGAATTTGCGCAGACACACGTTGACGCCGGCACGCGCGGCGACGGTCCACGGAAAACACCAGCCGTTGCAGTGAAATAGCGGCAAAGTCCACAAGTAGACCGCATGTTTAGGCATATCCCATTCAAGGATATTGCTGAGTGCATTCAGATAGGCGCCGCGATGATGATAGACCACGCCCTTCGGATCGCCGGTGGTGCCGGACGTATAGTTCAGCGCGATCGCATCCCATTCGTCGACGGGCAACGTCCAGGCGAATTCAGAGTCGCCGGAAGCCAGGAATGCTTCGTAATCGGTCGCGCGGAGGAATGTGTCCGCGTCCGCGGGCATCGCGTCGGCCACGCTGATCACCCGCAACTCGGGGAATTCGAGCGCTGCGCGATGCGCCAATTCGCTGTATTCCGTATCGACGATCAGCGCCTTGGCCTCGCCATGGCGCAGCATGAACAGCAGCGACGAGACATCGAGCCGCGTATTCAGCGTATTGAGCACGGCGCCGGCCATCGGCACGCCGAAGTGCGCTTCTATCATCGGAGGAATATTCGGCAGCAAGGCGGCAACCGTGTCGCCGCGTTCAATCCCGGCGCGCTGCAACGCACTGCCCAGACGGCGCGCGCGCTCATATGTTTCGCGCCAGTTGCGGCGAATTTCGCCATGGACGACCGCAAGCCGCTCACCGTAAACTTCCGCGGCGCGTACGATGAAATCAATCGGCGTTAGCGGGACATAATTGGCCTCGCGGCGCGCCAGACCTTCTTCGAACATGTGCTTCATTGCGTCGTCTCCTGAGGCGCGGGCGGCGCCGTCAATTATTCCGATTGATGAACGAGCGTAACAATGGTCATGGTGAACTGTCTGTCATTCAAATGACAGAGTAGCGCGCCCGAACACCTCAACGAGCCTTAACTCACGCGTGAAACCGAGTCTTAACCCAGATATCCGCCCCGAATCGCTTATGGATGATGCCCCGTTCACCCCTTTCACCGACGCCTGCCCGCCCCGACCGCAGCGGGTCGCGCGCGCCGATCTGCCGCAGTTGTTTGCCTCCTGCGCCTGGTTCCGGGCGCTCGCCGTAGAGCATCAGGCCTTGGTCCTCGCGAGCGCGCACGCGGAGCGTCTGGAAGGCGGAGCGTGGATCGCGCGCCGTCAGGCGCCTTCGGACTACTGGATCGGCGTGCACTCCGGGCTCATCAAGCTGGCGATCTACAACGCTTCGGGCCGCAGTTGCACGCTCTCCGGCGTGCCACCGGGCGGCTGGTTCGGCGAAGGCAGCGTCATCAAGCGCGAGTTGCGCAAATACGATGTGGCCGCGATTCAGGCGTCCCTCGTGTTATTCGTGCCCGCCGGAACGTTTCATACGCTTCTCGAATCGAGCCTGCCGTTCACCGGCTTTGTGATCCGGCAGTTGAACAACCGGATGGGCGAATTCATCGCGTCGATCCAGAATAGCCGGTTGCTGGACGTCGACGCGCGGGTCGCGCAGTCGCTTGCGCAACTGTTCAATCCCGATCTCTACCCGGACACCGGCCACACGCTGGCCATCTCGCAGGAAGAAGTGGGCCTGCTGGCGGGCGTCTCGCGGCAACGGATCAACCAGGCACTGCAAAACCTTGAAAAGTTGCAGATGCTGCGCCTCTCGTACAACCAGATCGAGGTGCTCGACCTCGAACGTCTGAGCGCATTCGGCCGGGAGCAGATCTAGGCGAGGCGACCCGTCTGCTGCCTGCCCCGCTGTCTGCCCCACTCTCTCACGGCCGCCTCAGGGCGGCCGTTTCGCATCTGAGCCCCCGCGCGCCATCCTTGGAATAAAGAATCCGTCACAACGGCCGTTATGCGGTCTATGCAGCGCAGATTGCAGCCCCTCCGCATTCCGAGCCCAACGTATCGTCGAATCCGAAAAATGAACCGTCTGACACTGAAACAGAAGTTGTGGGTGCCGTTGCTGCTGTGCTGGGCGGCGCTCCTGATCGTCACCGTTGTGAACGCGTTCAGCGCACGTAACGAACAGATGGACGCGCGGCGCGCCGATCTCGCCGATGTGACCGACATGGCGGTATCGATCGTCGCGGACTACGCGAAGCAGGCGGACGCCGGCAAACTCTCCGCCGACGACGCTAAGCAGCAGGCCATCGCCCGTATCAATACGCTGCGTTACGGCAAATCCGGCTACGTGACGATCGTGCGCAGCGATTCGGTGATGATCACCCACCCGATGAGCCCGTCGCTCAACGGCAAGGACATGAGCGGCTTTCGCGATGCCAAGGGCAACGCGCTCTATAACAACATCGCCCAGGCAGGCGGCTCGGCGAGCGGCGCCGGTTATCTGCGCTACTGGTGGCCGAAACCCGGCGAAACCGCGCCAAGCGAAAAGATGAGCTACGTGAAGCGCTTCGGCCCATGGAGCTGGGACTTCATCGCCGGCGCCTATATGGATGACATTCAGGCGCAGTTCTACGCCACCCTGGCGCGCGCGGCCGGCATGTTGGTAGTGCTCGGCGTGGTGGTGTCGTTCGTCGCTTCGCGTGTGGTGCGCAGCGTCTCACGTTCGATCGGCGGGGAGCCGTCCGCCGCAGCGGCTATCGCGATGCAGATTGCGCGCGGCGATCTCTCCACCTCCATCGATTTACAACGCGACGACACGTCGAGCCTGTTGTTCTCGCTGCGCGAGATGCGCAATCAACTCGCCGCTACTGTCGCGCGAATCAAGACATCAGCGGAGACGATCACGGTCGCCTCGAAAGAGATCGCCGCGGGCAACCTGGATCTGTCGAGCCGTACGGAAGACCAGGCCGCTTCGCTGCAGCAAACCGCCGCCAGCATGGACGAACTCACCAAGACCGTCACGCAGAACGCCGACAATGCAGCGACCGCCTCGGAACTGGCGACGGATGCGTCGACCATCGCCGAGCGCGGCGGCCAGGTCGTCAACGACGTGGTCGAGAAAATGGCCGGCATCACGCATAGTTCGCACAAGATCGGCGAGATCATCAGCGTGATCGAAGGCATCGCGTTCCAGACCAATATCCTTGCGCTGAACGCCGCGGTGGAAGCGGCGCGCGCCGGCGAAGAAGGGCGTGGCTTTGCGGTGGTCGCCGGTGAGGTGCGCAATCTCGCGCAACGCAGCGCGAGCGCGGCCAAGGAGATCAAGGTGCTGATCGACCAGTCGGTGGCGCAGGTCGGCGAAGGCGCGACGCTGGCAGGCAAGGCTGGCAGCACGATCGGCGAGGTGGTCGACGCGGTGCGTCGCGTGACGGCCATCATGAACGAAATCTCGGCGGCCTCGAAAGCGCAGAGTACGGGCATCGGCGAGGTCAACCTCGCGATCCGCCAGATGGACGACGTGACCCAGCGCAATGCTGCGCTCGTCGAGCAGGCCGCGGCCGCCGCCGGTTCACTCGATGAACAGACCGAACAGTTGCGGCATGCCGTTGCCGTGTTCAAGGTGGAACAGCATGCGTGATTGAGTCACGCTGACGCGATAGGGTCCGGCTCGGCATTGAATCGGTGTGGAATGGCGCGCGTACGATGCTCGCGAGCACACCTGACTTTTTCCAACGCAGATGGTAACGATGCGCAGTCTGATAAGGCGCGCGGCATCCCGCATTCAAGTACCCTCGATGCCGGCCATCGAATTGCAGCAGCCATAAAAAAAGGTGCCGCGAACGGCACCTTTTTTACCACCACTCGCTTCTGCTAAAGCTTAGAAGCGGTGACGCAGACCGACCGTAGCAGCCGTCTGGTTCTTCGACGACGACGGCAGTTGCGTGTTGTCGCCGCTGTAGATCGAAGCGACACCGCCGTCGCCCATTGCGTGCTGGTACACGGCTTGAGCGTAGACGTCCGTACGACGCGACAGCGAGTAGTCAGCCTGCACGCCGATCTGGTGGTAACGCACCGACTCCGAAGCACCGTTCGCGCCGACGCCGTAGCCCTTGCCGTCCGTGAACGTGTAAGCAACGCCCAGACCCAGAGCCGGCGTCAGGTTGTACTTGCCGTTGACTTCGTAGTTGTTGGCGCGCAGCGATTGTTGTGCGCCAGCGACGTTGTCGATACGCGATTGCGTCCATGCCAGACCGACGGTAGCCGGGCCGAACGAGTACGAACCTGCTGCACCGAATTGACGTTGACGGAAGTTGCCCGTCGCGCCCAGGAAGCCGCCGTCCGAAGCACCGCCGTTGCTTGCCGTGCCTGCTGCGTTTGTTGCGCCCGGGTTATTCTGCTGTGCGTAAGCAGCGCCCAAACGCAGGCCTTGCCACTGGTATGCGGCACCGACGCTGTATTCGCGGTTGTTTGCGAATGCGCCAGCCTGGTTCGAGAAGCCGTACGTGCCGCCGAACGAGAAGCCAGCGTAGTTAGCGCTCGAGTACTTGACCGAGTTGTTGACTGACAAGCCGCCGTTCGTGTTCAGGTTGTCGTTGTTGAACGGATGCGCGAAGTTCGTACCGCCCCAGCTGCCCGTTGCCGTCAGCGGTGCCAGATAGTCTTGAGCTGCGTCGTATTGACGACCCAACGTGATCGTACCGTATTGCGCGCTCGACAGACCAACAAACGCTTGACGGTTGAACATGCCGTTGTTGTTAGCGAACTTGCCGTTGTTGATGTTGAAGCCGCTTTCCAACGTGAAGATTGCCTTCAGGCCGCCGCCCAGGTCTTCCGAACCGCGCAGACCGAACATGCTTTGGTTGATGCCACCACTGCCCGCTGCCCACTTGGAGTTGTGGCCGACGTTGCTGGTGTACGTCAGGCCCGCGTCCAGCAGACCATACAGGGTCACGCTGCTTTGTGCGTGAGCGACGGAAGCGAACGATGCGGCAACCGCAACGACGATGAGACTCTTTTTCATGTGGGACTCCTGTTCGATAAATTTACAGGGGGAGCGGGACCTGCCTCTGCAGCGCTTGCATCGCACTGCCGCCCTGTTGGCCGAACCGTTTCAGGCCAGCCGGGCAACCCTTGAAACGAAGCGTGAGTGTAGGGGGACACCCTGGTATCGAAGCTCGCGATTTCCGCAAGAGGATTTTTCAGAATCCGCAATAATCCAATTGTCGCAGGCATTAAGTCTTTGTTTTTCCGGCTTTTATCGCAGAATCAGGCATTTTCGTACCTGCTCTGGACAGAAAAAATTAGCAACATCTCAATATTAAAGTTGTACGCATGCAACAGCCTTTTAATATGCCCGACGTAATCGGGTCGGAACGATTGCCGTTTGTGTGGGTACGAATGGCGGAAAATCATGCCATTACATTGCGAGATTCAAGCGCGGTACAAATTTATTTTCGAAAAGTGGGAACTTAATTAGGTTAGCGTGGTCTGGCGATTTAACGCCGATTATTTGGCGGCGCAAATGCATCCCATTACTGGAGGAGAAAAACAGGGGGAGAACCCGGTGGAGAAAAGCGGCACTGATAACGCGGCGATCCTGATAGCTTATCAATGGCTATCGGCGCTATCGGCGAGGAACGCCTGAACCAGCAGAGTGCGCAACCTTCTGGCCGCATGATGGGCCGGCGGCCCCTCGGCCCGCATCCACGTGAAGCCTCCAGCACGGGTGTTGCCCGGAGGTGAGTTGCGGCGCCGGCCGCCGCGTGGCAACAAACCCGTACTGAAAGCGGACGGCAAACATCGAACAGCCTTCCGTATCCAATTAACGACCTTGCCGTCCCCTTTTTTACACGGAGTTTCCCTACTTCCCGGGCAGACTCCCTTATGACGCACGCGAAACTCATCTGACGGCACGTTCTACGCTACATCAGCCTGTAGAAATTGCGCAGCAGCGCCGCGGAAATTTCAACGCCGGTCGGTGCGGTAGCGCACGTCAGCGGCGACAGCCGACGGAGCACGTTGCTCGTTGACCGCCCCGGTTAGACACGGCTCCAGCCCGAAGAGCCGTGCGAAACAGAAAGTGACGCGCGTGAATACGCTCATCTGCCGCGTTGGCTCACTCTCGTCGTCGACAACTTTCAGTGGCGAGGCGAGCAGCGACTGGTGCGGGACGAAATCGGTAGCGGTGTGGTCGGGACGCATGGTGGTTCTCATTATTGACATAGCTGGAAGCTGCCGGTACGAATAACTGGAAGCGCTAAATCAATGGAATTAAATCGCCGTGATTTTGCCGCAGCAAGGCAATAGCCCAATCGCGATATTGCCGCAAGGGGCTCGGCACGCTTGACGCTCTTCCGCTGGCCAGGTGAACGTCAGAAGCACGACGTTGAAACCGACTGATGTCCCGAAAATAAACGCGTCCGCGGCCTGGCGCGATTCCACTCAGGTCGAAATTAATGACGTCGCGAAAGTGGCAAATTGCCGTGTTCGATATTGAAGTCACTCGACAAAATAAAAAGGGTTCCGAAATCCCGGAGCCCTTTTTTACATTTTCGGTGGGCCAGATCAGATTCGGGCGGCAATGCCGATCCGGCGGATATCCACCCCGTTTGTATCAAGGCATTTTGGGCGGCGTCAGCCCTCGCCGAACTCCGTCTCCCACACTTCCTCGATCGCCTGCAGCGCGGTCTATACGATCGACCGGTTCAGCGCCGCCGCGAGCGTACCGTCACGCTCCGCGTACGCTTCGCACAGCCGTTGATGATCGGCGCACGAGCGCTGCATCCGGCCTGGCAGCGACGTGCTCAGGGGTCGCAGCCGGTTGGTGCGCATCCGCATCGAATCGAGCACTTCCTTGAAGATGTTATTGCGGCTCACCCGCAGTTCTTCATCGCGAAACGCGACGTTAGCCATGTTTGTGATCGTCGTGATTGTCGGGCTACCAAAGCCGAAAACCAACGGCATTCGTCTGGAGGAATTGTCTCAATGAGTTCCATCGCCGCCGCATTCGCGCACCGGTCTTTTCGCACTGGCGCAGCGTCCCCTGCCGGTTCCGGTCGAGGTGCATCCTGCGATCCGGCAAAAAAGCGTTCCATCAGGCCAATCCCATCTCAATGGCGCACTTGACGAGATCGACGTGATTCTCGACATGCAGCTTACGCATCGCCGACCGCTTCTGCGTCGCGACGGTCGGCACCGAGCGGCTCAGGGTCCTGGCGATCTCCGTTACGGAACGACCTTGCGCGAAAAGACGCACTACCTCCAGCTCGCGCGGCGACAACGGTTGTTCACGCCGAAGGTCTTTGGTCGTCGAGCCTTCCCGCGCGAGCCGCTGCTGGATGCGCGGCGAAATGAGCGTTTCCTTGCTGGCGAGAGCTCGCACGCAAATCTGGGCCAGTTCGCTGGTGGGTTCTTCCTTGCTGACGATCGCGGCAACACCTAGCTTGCACAACTCATGGAACATCGCGCCGCTTGCGACCATCGTGAAGACGACAAGTGGAATGTCCGGGTGCGAGCGCCGCAGCAAGCTGACGAGGCGCAAACCATCGAGCTCGACCCCCTGTTCGTCGGCTTGCATCACCAGATCGGTAATGACGAGATCAGCGGGGTCCTTTTCGAGCAGCCCGATCAGTGCCGCACCGGAATTCGCGGTCGCAGTGATGGTATAGCCCGGCATCCTGGAGAATGTATCGGAAATGGCCATCAGAACGATTGGATGGTCATCGGCCAACACCACGCGGACATTGCGGGTCTGCCCACTCATGAGCCCACCTAGCAGAGAGTCTTTGACGTTTGCTTCGAAAAACGAAACAAACGAACAGCACGGTTCATCACGACTTTCCGATTCGGGCATGTGGCCCGCTAAATCATTGTAGGACATGGCTAGTCGCGTGGGAGAATCCGCGGATGACGCTCAAGCGTGATCTTCATCCGTTCGAATGCGCTTAAAACTATCTGGCGCGACGCCGCCCCGCGCAGGCTGAGAACGCCGGGAAAGATGAACGAACGCAGGAAACATACCGGCAATAGGAACATCGAAACGCTGTCCATCCTCTCGCACCAGCGTTGCAGCGTTCGGTTAATCGGCTTACAGACAAACATGCCAGGACCTTCATGAAAAGATAGCCGGCAACGATATAGATCGTTGCCGGTGGAAAACGCACAATCCGCTTGACGTCGATACCGGGCGTGCGGAAGAGGTAACGCGCCTTTCGCACTTTCGGTATCGGAACTTTAGATAAGGCGCCTCCATTCAGATATAGAGGAAACTCGAATCGCTCAGTCGCGCTCGGGCCGCGAGACTACTGGAGCAGATTGAATAACCAGAGGCTCGCGATCACGCCGAACACCAGGCCCATCACGCGGCCAATCAGCATGCTGTCGATATCCTGATCCAGCAGGAATGGGCTGCGGCGCGCGCGCAGCAACGTGCGCAGCAGAACCGGACGCGGAAAGACGATGCCTACGGCGATGCTCATGCCGATCAGAAGCTGTCTGATGCCCAAGGTGCCATTGAGTGCCGGCACCGGCAACGCCGGCAGTACCATCAATATCGCGAGGGTGATGAGCGAGGTCAGAAACAGACCGCCAAACATCTTGTCCACTGGGTGTCCCATTGCCTTACTCCTTGTGTTCACCCTTGCTGGCAAGAAGCTGCAGCAAGTGTCCATTGATACGCGCGACGACTTCCGACCAGTCGCACCCGAAGCGCCGACGGAACAGCTTCATCGTCGGATACCAGGGGCTGTCTTCACGCGTGTAATGCCAGCGCCAGTCGCCATAGGCGGGCAACATTAACCACACCGGCTTGCCCATCGCGCCCGCAACGTGCGCAACCGACGTGTCCACGGTCAGCACCAGATCGAGCGCGGCAACCGCGCTGGCTGTTTCCGCCATCGTGTTCAGGCTCTCGCCGACATCATGGAAGTTCGCAAGCTTTGCTGCGTAGGCGGCAGCCTCATCGGCGCCCGCGCCCTTCTGCAGACTGAAGAACTCGATGCCTTCCAGATTCATCAGGTCGTCGAGTACGGCCAGTGACGGCAACGAGCGTTGCCGGTCGTTTTCGTGCGTCGGATTGCCCTTGAACACGAGGCCCACCTTCAGCTTCTCCGCACCGACCTGAGGAAGCTTCGCAGGCGTTCCTCGCGGCGCGCGCAGGTATGGAACCGTTGCAGGCAGCGCCTCCAGATCGAGCGGCAAACAAGCGGGAATCGCGTGCGGGAACACCCAGTAATCGAGTGGCGGCAACACGGATGCCTGCTCGATGCTGATCACCTCGTCCATTTCGCCAGAAGCTCTGTAGAGATCGACGAGTGGCGCCTGGCACACCACTGTCACGTGCCGCGCGCCGCATCGTTCACGGAAAATTCTCGCAAAGCGCAGGAAGAAGATTTCGTCTCCCAGACCGAACTCACTCCAGATCGCAATGCTCTTTCCGGCGAGCGGCTGTCCGGTCCATTCAGGAACTGTCGATGGCGGTTGCGCGGTCGTGCGGCGCTTCCAGCCAAGCGGACCCATCATTGCCTCGCGCAAGGCGAAACCTTCCTGCAGCTTGCCTCGCGAAATGGCGTGCAGTGCCTGATACAGGCGCGGCGGGTGCTCGCCGGGAAGGCGCTCAACACACTGCGCCCAGAACGCGTCTGCTTCTTCCGGCACGTTCCAGCGCAGCATCTCCATCAGCGAGCGATGGTACATTTCGAACCGGTATGGGTATGTCTGAATAGCTTGCCTGCATGCGGCAATGCTCTGCTGAGCGCTGCGCGCATGCGTCGCTGCGTCGAGCAGCTCGCGCGCAGTCGGAACCGCGCGTTTGCGCAGCACGATCTCGATCGCGCACTCCGCGACACCTCTCGCCGTTTGATCTTCTTCGCGGCGGCCATCGTCGTAGTGCTCGCGCACCAGCGTCACGCGCTCGCATGCCGCCACGTGGGACACCTCGCGCACGAGGTCCAGCACGTTGACCGATTTCGGCAATGCACGGGCCGGCTTGTGGATCGTGAAGCTCGCCTTGTGACTGCGGTTGAATCGGTTCGGCCACTCCCCTTTTCCGTACAGGTCCTCGTCGGGCAACGTCAGGATTGCGTAACCACCCGGCTTCAACAGTTCGAGCCAGCGTGACAGCGCCTTGGCTGTGTTTTCCTGATCAGCCAGGCAATGGCTTGCATGCACGAAGTCGAACGACGCGTCGGTCAGTCCGGACGCTCCCAACCAGGAAGGGATCGTCAAATTCGCTGTAGACCAGCACCGGCAAGTCCGGATACTCGCTCGAAACGGAAGAGAGAAAACACCATCCATCCAGCGCGTTTCCGTCGGGCATCGAGTAGTCGGTGATCAACACGTCACAGAATGAGTCATTCAGCAACGCCATCAACTTCGACGCATTACTTTCTGCTCCGACTACGATAGCGCCGGTCTCCTCTATCGCTTTACCAAGCCAGGCTCGCACGAGCGGATAATCGTCGGCGATCGCAACCCTGATGGATTTTCCCTTCACAATCCTCTCCTTAACGGGCGACTGACGCTCCTCACCCATTCGATTCATCGACCGTCGCGATGTCGTTTTTCATGACATCGGGCAGGAGTGAATTTTGCACCCTTCCTTTTAGCGACCTGTCTTCAACGATATCCAATGAATTTTTCTATACATATAGAAAGACATCGAAAATGGATTGTGCTTCGTGCGTATTTGATTTCTTAAAACGGCGCACACGGAAGGCGTATTCAGCCTCGACGCCCGCCGATTTACGTATTTTCAATACAGTGCATCAGATGAGCAATCCGCGCGCGGGTTGAGTGCGAGACAGAAGAGTGGGCAGCAGTTCACCAGGAAGCGCCCGCGAAATCAGATAGCCCTGCACGAAATCACAACCTGCCGCCGTGACTTCCTCGAGGTCCGCAAACTTTTCAACACCTTCAGCGGTGATCTGCATGCCGAGACGCTTACCGAGCAGAACGCAGGCGTCCAGTGCCGCGTGAACTTTAGGGTCGATCGACGCGCGCTGCACAAAGGCGCGGTCGATTTTCAGTTCGGTAAAGGGGCACTGCATCAGCCGAAGCAAAGAGCTATGGCCAATACCGAAGTCGTCAATCGCGAGTCCAAATCCGGCCGCACGCAATTCTGCCGTTGCAGCGGGGAGCGTAGCGTCGTCGTCAGCCGTACCCGTTTCGACGATTTCCAGCACGATGCGTTGCGGCGTAGCAGCACACTCGTCCACCATTCGCAGCAGGCGGTCCCGCGCTGCGGCGCGCCCGATCAGACTTGCCGGCACGTTGACCGCAACCGATAGCGGATAACCCGCCGCCGTCCAGTCGCGTTGCGCGGCAAGCGCCTGCGACAGGATCGAATACGTCAGTTCCTCGATCGCGACAGGCGACGCGGTCTCCAGAAAGGCTGCCGGCGACGATACGCCGTGAACAGGGTCCATTATTCGCGCAAGCGCTTCAACGCCTACGATCTTGCCCGTCGCAAGTTCGGTCTTCGGTTGGTACCACGCAGTCACGGGCGGCAGCTTCGTTTCAGGCAGCCACCCTTTGGCATGCGCGCGCCGCCCATCCCGATGCGGACAGCGCAGTAGTTCAGATTGCGCGCTCATCATGCGCCCCGTGCTGCTTCAGCCGGTTGCTGGCTTCGCGGCGCGGTCGTCCGCCGGCGAAGCAGACGCGAACGCGCTGCAATTGATTTGCGCATCGTTTCGGCGGCGTCGCCGAACAGCTCCTGAAGCGCTTTCGCCAGCAATCCCATCTGCGACCACATCTTGAAGCGGAGATGGCAGATGTGGAAGTCAGGCGTGCGCGCGGGCGGAGTGGACCACGGCGCGCCGTTGGCGATAACCCAAATCACGCACTCGAAGACGTCCCGGTTGCGATAGGCCGGACGCCCACGCGTCTCCGCTCCCGGGGCCCGTTCAAAGATCCGGCTGATACGGATCCATTGCTCATCCGTTAGCACTGCCCTAAATTCCATGCTCATATCGTTTCCCCTGGATAGCTTCCAACGATACGAACCTTGCCATCGAGAATCCATCGAACAAATTCGAATCTCGGCGGTGTTGCGAGTGGACCAACGCGGATCAATCGAGAACGTCTTCTACGAGGACGGTGCTCAGGCGAAGTAAGAGGCAGGTGACGATGATCGGCCGTTCGGCGGCATCTCTCGCAAGTTACGAAGTCGACCAGGGCAGGGTCGATCGTGTATTGGGCTATTGGTCATTTTTCAGGCCAGCCACCCGGATTCCGCTTTCCGCACCACCGCGGACCACATTGCCAGGATTGGATCGATCAGCTTGCCGGTTCCTTCAGCCAACCTCGCGCAGTACTGCGATCAATGCTCCATCGTCTTTTTGACGCTTCTCAAACATGCCGCCTCGCTGATACGCGCACCGCATCTTATTGTCGCTCTCGCGGGCAATCGCATTGTCAGAAAACACTTCGGCATACCAATCATAGTCCTCGACCCAGTCCTGATATGTGGAGCGAAAGCCATGCACCGTGAATAGCCTTTACCTGGTCTTTGCCGGTGTGCTACTCAGTTGTGGTTTCGAAGCCGGCTGAGTAGGCGCTGCGTTTTCCCGCCCGCACCCTCCTCTTTCCTTCCCGCTGCAGATAGCGTCTGCATCGAGACGCTGCCGGATCGGTAGGCAACCCTCCCGCATAGGCTAGCGCCAGCAGCCGCACACAGCGCCTCTGGTGGTGTCATCAGACCATCCTTCAACGACACCTCTGGATAAGAGCCAAAGGCAAGAAGTTTTTCCGTACCCGCAAAGCGGTACGTTAGGCGCCAAAGACGGGAACCGTTCGGGTTCAGCAACAAAAAAAGGCCACCGTCGTCGGATAGCTTCGTGGACTTAGCGCCAGCCTTGACCTTGCGGACTGCTGCGTCGGGAAGAGCCATTGGGGGTATCTCCTCATTCCGAGGACGGGATACCCCCAAAACTGCCCCCAGCGACCCGAAGATGTCAACGGATGACAGAGGAGTTTGCGGGAAGCAGCGACGTCCTGAAACGCCCGTGCATTAAGGGTTTAGGAGGTTTGGGCGGAATGCCCGGGATCTTGCTGGAACAACGGATGGTGGGCCGGGTCGGAGTCGAACCGACGATGTCCTTTCGGAGGCGGATTATGAGTCCGCTGCCTGCAACCAGCACGGCGTCCGGCCCAAGGAAGAAACCCGGTCTGGACGACCGGGTCTATTCGCTGATTGGCCGACATACTACACGAAAAAGGGGCCTCCGCAACCGCTTCGCTTACGCGAAACAACCGGGAGGCCCCTTCAAACTGCTACATCCACTGCAACGACCCGCCTGCTTCGATCAATTTCCTTCGAGGAACGACTTCAGCTTGTCTGAGCGGCTCGGATGGCGCAGCTTGCGCAGCGCCTTCGCCTCGATCTGACGAATCCGCTCACGCGTCACGTCGAACTGCTTGCCGACTTCTTCCAGCGTGTGATCGGTGCTCATCTCGATACCGAACCGCATGCGCAGCACCTTTGCTTCGCGCGGGGTCAGCGAGTCGAGCACGTCTTTCACGACATCGCGCATGCTGGCGTGCAACGCCGCGTCCGCCGGCGCGACCGTGTTCGTATCTTCGATGAAGTCACCCAGATGCGAATCGTCGTCGTCACCGATTGGTGTTTCCATCGAGATCGGCTCCTTCGCGATCTTCATGATCTTGCGGATCTTGTCTTCCGGCATTTCCATCTTCTCCGCCAGCGTTGCCGGATCCGGCTCGAGACCGGTTTCCTGCAGAATCTGACGCGAGATGCGGTTCATCTTGTTGATCGTTTCGATCATGTGAACCGGAATCCGGATCGTACGCGCCTGGTCAGCGATCGAACGCGTGATGGCCTGACGAATCCACCACGTGGCATACGTGGAGAACTTGTAGCCGCGACGATATTCGAACTTGTCCACCGCCTTCATCAGGCCAATGTTGCCTTCCTGAATCAGGTCGAGGAATTGCAGACCACGGTTCGTGTATTTCTTCGCAATCGAGATCACGAGACGCAAGTTCGCCTCAGTCATTTCGCGCTTCGCCTGACGCGCCTTCAGTTCGCCGGCCGCCATCTGACGGTTGGTTTCCTTCAGGTCCTTCAACGGCAGCACCACACGCGCCTGCAAATCCAGCAGACGTTGCTGCTGTTCGCGGATCGCCGGAATGTTACGCGTGAGGATCGCGCTATACGCGTGGCCTTCACCGACGATCCTGTCGGCCCACTCGAGATCCGTCTCACTGCCCGGGAAACGCGCGATGAACTCCGCACGCGGCATGCCGCATTTGTCGACCACCGTATGCAGAATCTGACGCTCGACCTGGCGCACTTCGTCTACCTGCGCGCGCAGCGTGTCGCACAGACGCTCAACCGTACGCGCGGTGAAGCGGATCGTCATCAGTTCGTTCTGGATCGTTTCCTGCGCTTTCAGGTACGACTTGGACTTGTAGCCTTCCTTCTCGAACGCGCGACGCATCTTGTCGAACCATTCGCTGATCATGGCGAACTTCTCGAGCGACGCACGCTTGAGCGCTTCCATCTGCGCCGCGTTGGCCGTGGCCTGAGCCGTGCCGTCGTCTTCTTCCTCGTCCGCTTCGTCTTCTTCCTCGACTTCCTCGTCTTCGCTCTCGATCGCTTCCGCCTCCTGCGCGGAGAAGCCATCCGCGTCTTCCGCGTTGGCGTCGATCAGGCCGTCGACCAGTTCGTCGATACGGATTTCCTCGTTCGCGACGCGCTCGGCCATCGCCAGGATGTCGGCGATCGTGGTCGGGCACGCGGAGATGGCCATCACCATGTGCTTGAGGCCGTCTTCGATACGCTTGGCGATTTCAATTTCGCCTTCGCGCGTGAGCAGTTCGACCGTACCCATTTCACGCATGTACATGCGGACCGGGTCGGTGGTGCGGCCGAATTCGGAGTCGACGGTAGAGAGCGCGACTTCCGCTTCTTCTTCCACTTCGTCGTCCGAAGAAGCCGCCGGCGCGTTGTCGTTCAGCAGCAGCGTTTCAGCATCCGGTGCCTGCTCGTACACCGCCACGCCCATGTCGTTGAACGTGCTGATGATGCCTTCGATCGCCTCGGTTTCAGTGAAGTTGTCCGGGAGGTGGTCGTTGATTTCAGCATACGTGAGGAAGCCGCGCTCCTTGCCGAGCTTGATCAGCGCGCGCAGTTTGGAACGGCGCTCTTCAAGCTCCTCGACAGTGCCCGGCTGCGATGACGCAAACGCGTCTTTCAACAGCGCTTTTTCCTTTGCACGACGATCGCGAGCCTTGACCTTTTCCACCTTGCCCGGAACGGCCGCAGGGGTTTCTTCGCTCTGGGTTGCGTCGTCATCGACGGGTACTTCATTCAGCTTTTTCGTCATGGAGTTCGCCGTACCGGCTGTAGTCTCGACTCGCGGCTGGTGGACAACAGCCGGTAGAACCGTGGATACTGAAGTCTCGCGAACTGCCGCATCGTCCTGCGCGGCAGCCGCTTCCCTTGCGCTACTGACACCCGGCCGTGTTGTGACCGGTAGTGGTACAGCTGTCGCCGCCCTGACCGGCTCCGCTCGCGCAGCCGAAGTGGTCGAGGGTTTCTTCCCGGCAGCAGGTGTGACGCTGACCGCAGACGCTTTTCGGGTAGAAGATACTAACTTGGCCTCGGTGACCTTTCTGGTCGGCTCCCCGGAGCTCGTGCCCGTCGTTTTCTTTCCGCCCGTATTTCCGCCTGTAGTCTTTGCCATCGCATCGCCTTTGCTAGGAAAACCTTTGGAAAACAAACCCGCTAGAAACCTTTTATTATAGCACCCAGGTTTCGCCCTTCCCGCCTACAGCCCAAGCTGGCGCTTCATGTCGGCCCGCTTCCGATTCAGCTCCGAGAGCTCCGCAAACTCCTCCGGCGTGTGCCGGGATTGCCGCGAAAGCTGCTCGAGACGATCGCAGTAAGCGTCATACCGCATCTTCAGGATCGCCGCTTTCAATTCCTCTCCAACGATCCGTTCCTGCTCGCGCCGTTCCTCGATGACGGTCGCATCCGCCGGGTCCTTCAGCAGTAAATCCCGGACATTTTCATCATAGTCTAGAATTTTGCGAAAGATTTCCTCGAAAGTTGGGGCGTTTGCGCCGTTTCGCAATAGGTCGGACAGTAGTTGAAACTCCGCCGAATCGCCCAGAGCGCGCGCATGCGTCGTCACTTCTTCGAACAGTTCGCCGTGCCGCGTGACGCTCAGAAGCGCCTGCTCGGCTTCTTCGTCGAGCACCGCCACGGTTCGCGGATGCATCACCAGATTACGCAGCGTTTTCTCCTCAATACCCGTCACGCGGCGCCGGTCTTTGCGGGCCGGCGCCGCGCGGGCGGCCGCCGCAATGCGGGCATCGACCTCGCACAACCCGGCCACTTCGTCGAACGGCACGTCGAGCCGGTCGGCGAACATATGCATGATCTGTGCGCGCAGCGCATTGGCCGGCAGCGCCTGCAGCAGCGGCTTGGCGTCGAACAGCGCCCGGGCGCGGCCTTCCGGCTGATCCAGTTCCTTGCCGGTCAGCACCTCGTTCAGCATGAACTGCGAGAGCGGCATGGCCCGCTCGACCTGCTCGGCGAACGCCTCGGTGCCGAATTCGCGCACATAGCTATCCGGATCGTGTTCGGACGGCAAAAACAGGAAACGGATGGTCCGGTTATCGGCCGCGTGCGGCAGGCAGGCGTCGAGCGCACGGCGCGCGGCGCGCCGCCCCGCCGAGTCGCCGTCGAAACTGAAAATGACCGTATCGGTCTGACGCATCAGTTTCTGCACATGAATCGGCGTGCAGGCCGTGCCGAGCGTGGCAACCGCATTCTGAAACCCCAATTGGGCCAGCGCGACCACGTCCATATACCCTTCGACCACCAGCACGTAGTGCTGTTCGCGGATCGCCAGGCGGGCCTCGAACAGCCCATACAACTCGCTGCCTTTGTTAAATAGAGGCGTTTCCGGCGAATTCAAATATTTTGGTTCGCCACTGTCCAGCACGCGGCCACCAAAGCCAATTACCTGTCCCTTCACATTGCGTATCGGGAACATGATCCGCTCGCGAAAGCGGTCGTAGCGACGGTTCTGACCCTGCGCATCCGACTTTTCGCTGACGATGACCAAACCCGATTCGACCAGCGCATCGTCCCGATAGTTAGGAAATGCGGGTTCAAGGTTCTGCCAGCCGTCCGGCGCGTAGCCGAGACCGAAGCGGGCCGCGATCTCGCCAGTGAGACCGCGCTTTTTCAGATACTGGATTGCGTCCGGCGCGCTGCGCAACTGTTTGCGGTAGAAATCGCACGCGGTCTGCATGACATCGGACAGCGCCGTGGTGACCGCTTTGGACGCCGCCGGCGTGTAGCCACCCGAGCCACCGCCCCCGCCATATCCCGGCGAGGGTTCGTTCGGCACCGTCAACCCGACCGACTGCGCGAGATCGTTGACCGCCTCGGGAAACGAGGAGCCGACGTGCTCCATCAGAAACCCGATGGCCGTACCGTGCGCGCCACAACCGAAGCAGTGATAAAACTGCTTAGTCGGACTAACCGTAAATGAGGGGCTTTTCTCGTTGTGAAACGGGCACAGCCCCATGAAGTTCGCGCCGCCTTTTTTCAACTGCACATACCGACCGACCACGTCGACGATATCAACGCGGTTAAGCAGATCCTGCAGGAATGACGGTGGAATCACAGTAAATGACGCTACCTTAGAAGCTCAAGGCTGCGCACCCCGCCAACCGACGGCGCGCGCAGACCGGAAATACGGGAGTTACTTCGCGAGCGCGGCTTTGACTTGCGCCGAAACAGCGGTCAAGTCGGCGCGGCCGGCCAGCTTCGGCTTGAGCACGCCCATTACCTTGCCCATGTCCTGCGGGCCCGCAGCGCCGCTTTGCGCAACCGCGGCCTGCACTTCAGCGATGATCTCCGCCTCGGACATCTGCTCCGGCATGTAAGCCGTGAGAATCGCGAGTTCAGCCTTTTCCTTGTCGGCCAGATCCGTGCGGCCCGCGGCTTCGAACTGGCTGATCGAGTCTTTGCGCTGCTTGATCATCTTGTCGACGACGGCGGTGATCGCGCTGTCGTCGAGCGTGATGCGTTCGTCGACTTCACGTTGCTTGATCGCGGCGAGCAACAGGCGGATCGTGCCGAGACGCTCGGTCTCACGCGCCCGCATGGCTGCTTTCATATCGTCGTTGATCCGGTCCTTGAGACTCATCACTCACCTGAATGCGTTGAAAATTGAAAAACCGGCCAGGTCATCTGCATCAACACAAATACCCGCTTGGGACTGCTTCCTCAAGCGGGTTGGTGCAAATTCGCGTAGTGGATGCGACCCTGCCGGCTGGCCCGAAGGGGCCGTATTTTCCGTGATGGCACCTGCCGTGCCGCCACCGGTTGGATATCGCCGCTCCGTTTCGACGGGACCGCGGCGACGCCAGAATCAGTAGAACTTCTCGGGCAGCATCTGCCCACGCAGACACTTGGAATAACGGCGGCTGCCTTCTTGCGTTTAGTTTCACGCTGTGGGCTTTTCGTAAAACTCGTTGGCACGCAGTGCTGTTAGCAGCCCGTTCCTCTCCGCCGTGCGCCTGAAGCGGCGCGTGGCGGCTTCAAACGGCTTGTTATCTGCCCGTTGTCTTTTACGCGGATGGTCGTCATTTTTCAATAACGGAACTTCGTAAAGGTTCAGGAGTATAGCAGAGCTTTGTCACAAAGCTAGGGCGCCGTCAAGCCCCCTGACATACTCCGCAGCCGCCTGGCCGGCCGCCACGCCGGAGGCCCACGCCCATTGGAAATTGTAGCCACCGAGCCAGCCGGTCACGTCGACCGCTTCGCCGATAAAGTACAGGCCCGGCGCGCGGGCGCTCATCATCGTCGATGAAGACAGGTCGCGGGTATCGATCCCGCCGCGTGTCACTTCGGCTTTGCGGTAGCCTTCGGTGCCGTTCGGGATGAGCGTCCAGCGCGACAAGGCTTCACCGATGCGCCGCAAGGTTTTGTCCGGCAAATCGGCGACGCGGGCTTCAGCGAGAATCTGGTGAGTTTCCAGCCAGACATGGGCGAGCCGTTGCGGAACCCATTCCGCGAGCAGATTCGCGATCTGGCGCTTCGTGCCGGCTTTCGCTTCGATTAGCGCCTCGGTCGCGTCCCGCTCAGGCAACAGATTGATGTGAATCGGTTCGCCCGGCTGCCAGTAGCTGGAAATCTGCAGCACGCCCGGGCCGGACAGGCCGCGATGTGTAAGCAGCAGGTCTTCGTTGAACTCCGCGCCGGTCTTCTTGTTGCCGGTCGCCAGCTGTACGTCGAGCGAGACGCCCGAGAGCGCCGCGAACGGCTCCCAGTCGGCAGCGGCGAAGGTCAGGGGGACCAGCGCCGGACGCGTGTCGATCAACTTGTGGCCGAATTGCCTGGCGAGCCGGTAGGCAAAATCCGTGGCGCCGATTTTGGGAATCGACAGGCCGCCGGTCGCCACCACCAGGGCACCGACGGTAATCGGCCCGGATTGGGTGTCGAGCGTAAACCGCCCTTCAGCGTCTTGCCGCACCTGCTCGACCGCCAGCGGCGTGCGCCACGCAACGCGGCCGGCATCGCACTCGTTCTTCAGCACATTGATGACCGCATCGCTCGACTGATCGCAGAACAGTTGCCCCTTGTGCTTCTCATGCCATGTCACGTGATGGCTTTTGAGCAGCGCCATGAAATCGCGCGGCGTATAGCGCGCCAGCGCCGAGCGGCAGAAATGGGGGTTGGCCGACAGGTAATTGGCCGGGCCGGCGTACAGATTCGTAAAGTTGCAGCGGCCGCCGCCGGAAATGCGGATCTTTTCCGCGAGACGTTGCGAATGGTCGATCAGCACCACGCGACGGCCGAGTTGCCCGGCCACCGCCGCGCACATCATGCCGGCCGCGCCTGCGCCGATCACCGCGATATCGAAGGATTCCATGGGGCCGCATTGTACCCGCGCGTCGGCGGCCCCTTGGCCGCACTGCTATACTTTGAGACTTGCCTTTTCACTTTTGGGCGCCGGAGTGGCCTCACTCGCGCGCCCATCGAGTCCACAAATCATGCTCGTTCTCGGCATCGAAAGCTCCTGCGACGAAACCGGTCTCGCGCTCTACGACACGGAGCGCGGGCTGCTCGCGCACGCGCTGCATTCGCAAATTGCGATGCATCGGGAATACGGCGGCGTGGTGCCGGAACTGGCGTCGCGCGACCATATCCGGCGCGCCCTGCCGTTGCTCGAAGAAGTGCTGGAGCGCGCCGGCGCGGCGCGCGGCGACATCGACGCGATTGCCTACACGCAAGGCCCGGGGCTCGCAGGCGCGTTGCTGGT
Source organism: Paraburkholderia fungorum (assembly GCF_046027215.1). GTDB lineage: Bacteria > Pseudomonadota > Gammaproteobacteria > Burkholderiales > Burkholderiaceae > Paraburkholderia > Paraburkholderia fungorum_D. Next base: position 2,472,651 of record NZ_JAQQEN010000002.1, read on the forward strand.
CGGCGCCAGCGTCGCCAATGCGCTGGCGATGGCGTGGGACAAGCCGACCATCGGCATTCATCACCTGGAAGGGCACTTGCTGTCGCCGTTGCTGGTGGACGAGCCACCGCCGTTTCCGTTCGTTGCGTTACTGGTGTCGGGGGGTCATACGCAACTCATGCGCGTGACTGACGTCGGCGTCTACGAGACGCTCGGCGAAACGCTGGACGACGCGGCAGGCGAAGCCTTCGACAAAACCGCCAAGCTCCTTGGCCTCGGCTATCCGGGCGGCCCGGAAGTCTCGCGAATGGCGGAGTTCGGCACGCCCGGCGCGGTCGTGCTGCCGCGCCCGATGCTGCACTCCGGCGACCTCGACTTCAGCTTCAGCGGCCTGAAGACCGCCGTGCTCACGCACGCCAAAAAGCTGGGCGGCGCGAACATCTGCGAGCAGGCCAAGGCGGATCTCGCGCGCGGCTTCGTCGATGCGGCGGTGGAGGTGCTGGTGGCCAAATCGCTAGCCGCGCTCAAACGGACCAAGCTCAACCGGCTGGTCGTGGCAGGCGGCGTCGGCGCGAACCGCCAACTGCGCGAAGCGCTTTCCGCGGCCGCGAAGAAGCGCAATTTCTATGTCCACTACCCGGATTTGTCGCTGTGTACGGACAACGGCGCGATGATCGCGCTGGCCGGTGCATTGCGACTGCAACGCTGGCCTGATCAGTCAGGCAAAGACTACGCGTTCACGGTGAAGCCGCGCTGGGACCTGACCTCCCTCGCGCGCTGAGCGTTCCAGCGCATTGCCGCAAAAAAGCCGCTTCGAGGTACAACTCAGGAAGCGGCTTTTTTTAATGCGGTCAGCTAAAGCGCTATCAGGCGACTCGCTTGTCCCGCTCGATCACCGCGTATGCGCTGTGATTGTGAATCGACTCGAAGTTCTCGGCTTCGAGGACATACGCGACGATCCGCTCGTCCGCGTTCAGACGCTGCGCGACATCGCGCACCAGGTCTTCGACGAACTTGGGGTTTTCATATGCGCGCTCGGTGACGAACTTCTCGTCCGGGCGCTTCAGCAAGCCCCACAGTTCGCACGACGCCTCTTCTTCCGCAATACGGATCAGCTCTTCCACGGCAACGTCGCCTGCCAGTTCGGCCTTGATCGTTACGTGCGAGCGCTGATTGTGCGCGCCGTACTGCGAGATCTTCTTCGAGCACGGGCACAGGCTCGTGACCGGCACCAGCACCTGCAGGAACAGACGCGTTGCGCCGTGACGAGTCTCGCCGGTCAACGTCACTTCGTAGTCGAGCAGGCTTTGCACGCCCGAGACCGGTGCGGTTTTGTTCACGAAGTAGGGAAACGACACTTCGATTCGGCCCGCCTCGGCCTCCAGCTTTTCAAGCATCGCGGCCAGCATGGTGCGGAACGTGGCCGGCTCGAGGGGGGCCTTGTTTTCTTCGAGCAGCGCGACGAAGCGCGACATGTGCGTGCCCTTCTGGTCCGCCGGCAGATGTACGTCGAGGTTCCACGTACCGACCGTCGGCTGCGCCTCGCCGTCTGGCGTGCGCACACTCAACGGATGGCGCACAGCCTTGACCCCCACGCGCTGGATAGGAATCTGACGCGTATCGGGCGTGCTTTGCACGTCGGGCATCACAAAGGCGGGATTCATCTGGTTCATATTCTTATCGTCCTCACAGGCCGTGCGGATCAGGGCGCGCAACGGCAAACGCCGGCCCTTGCCGGCGTTGGATGATGGACCCGAAAGTCCATCGATTCAAGTTGGAGATCGCTATGGCCGCATAGCATCGCGGCGGCACAGCAAACGGCCGCGCAGTTACGCGACGCGCTTCACCGACGGCTGACCGGCAACCGCACCGCTCGCGAGAAAGCGCTCGCGGATCGACTTGGCGATGCCTGCACCGTCCAGACCACACTGGGAGAGCAGTTTGGCCGGGTCGCCATGATCGATGAACCGATCCGGAAGGCCCAATTGTAGTACGGGGCGCATCACCCCGCTTTCAAGCAGCGCTTCGACGCATGCCGAGCCTGCACCGCCCATCACACAGCCTTCTTCGACCGTGACGATGGCATCGTGCGTTTCGGCCAGCTGGCGAACCAGTTCCGCGTCCAGCGGCTTCACGAAGCGCATGTTCGCTACCGTGGCGTCCAGCTGTTCGGCCGCCGCCAGCGACGGCGCAACCATTGTGCCGAACGCCAGAATCGCGATGCGCTTGCCCGCCGGCTGCGACGTTTCGCGACGGACCTCGCCCTTGCCGAGCGGCAGCGCCGTCATCTGCTTGACCGTTGCCACGCCGGTGCCCGCGCCGCGCGGATAGCGCACCGCCGTCGGATTCGGCTGCTGCAATGCGGTGTACAGCATCTGGCGGCATTCGTTTTCATCCGACGCGGCCATCACCGTCATGTTCGGGATACAGCGCAGGAACGCCAGATCGTAAGCGCCCGCGTGCGTGGCGCCGTCCGCGCCCACCAGACCGGCGCGGTCGATCGCGAACACCACCGGCAGGTTTTGCAGCGCGACGTCATGAATCAGCTGATCATATGCGCGCTGCAGGAAAGTCGAGTAGATCGCGACGACCGGCTTCATGCCGTCAGCGGCCAGGCCGCCGGCGAATGTCACTGCGTGCTGCTCGGCGATGCCGACGTCGAAGTAACGGTCCGGGAAGCGCTTCTCGAACTCGACCATGCCCGAGCCTTCGCGCATGGCGGGCGTAATGCCGATCACGCGCGCGTCCAGCTCGGCCGCGTCGCACAGCCATTCGCCGAACACCTGCGTGTAGGTCTTCTTCGACGGCGTGGTGGCCGGCTTGATGCCTTCAGCCGGATTGAACTTGCCCGGGCCGTGGTACAGCACCGGATCGGCTTCGGCCAGCTTATAGCCCTGGCCTTTCTTCGTCACGACGTGCAGGAATTGCGGACCGCGCAGTTCCTTGATGTTCTGCAGCGTCGGGATCAGCGAGTCGAGGTCGTGACCGTCGATCGGGCCGATGTAGTTGAAGCCGAACTCTTCGAACAGCGTAGCCGGCACGATCATGCCCTTCGCGTGCTCTTCGAGCTTGCGGGCGAGATCGAGCATAGGCGGCGCGACGCGCAGCACGCGTTCGACGCCGGCACGTGCCGCAGCGTAGAAGCGGCCCGACATCAGACGCGCCAGATGGCGATTCAGCGCACCGACCGGCGGCGAAATCGACATGTCGTTGTCGTTCAGGATGACCAGCAGCGGCACGTCGTCTTCAACGCCGGCATTGTTCATCGCCTCGAAGGCCATGCCGGCCGTCATCGCGCCGTCGCCAATTACGGCGATACCCATGCGGTTGTCGCCCTGCAGCTTACCGGCGACCGCCATGCCGAGCGCGGCGGAGATCGAGGTGCTGGAGTGCGCGGTACCGAAGGTGTCGTATGCCGACTCGTCGCGCTTCGGGAAGCCCGAGATGCCGCCCAACTGACGCAGCGTGTGCATCTGGTCGCGGCGGCCGGTCAGGATCTTGTGCGGATAGGTTTGATGGCCGACGTCCCAGACAATCCGGTCACGCGGCGTGTCGAACACATAGTGCAGCGCAATGGTCAACTCGACCGTGCCGAGGTTGGACGAAAGATGGCCGCCCGTCTGCGATACGCTGTCGAGCACGAAGGCACGCAACTCGTCGGCAAGCGGTTGCAACTGGCGGCGATCGAGGCGGCGCAGGGCTGCCGGGTCGTCAATGGTTTTCAGCAAGTCGTACATCGTCGTTCCATTGTAGGAAAACTTACGCGCCCGCACTTCATACATGCACCTTCTAGCAAAGGTGCGCGGCGGCGGGCTTTCGCGTTCAGCTAACCCGGTTCACCACCAGGTCGGCCAATTCGGCAAGACGCTGCGCACGCGCGCCAAACGGCGCGATTGCAGCGTGGGCGTCGGCGCGCAGTTGCGCTGCGAGAGCGCGCGACGCATCGAGCCCAATAATCGACACGTAGGTCGGCTTGCCGTCCTTCGCATCTTTACCTGCCGTCTTGCCAAGCGTCGCGGAATCGGTCGTGACGTCGAGAATATCGTCGACGACCTGAAACGCGAGGCCGACAGCGGCCGCATACGCGTCAAGCGAACGCATGGCGTCCGCATCCGGCGTTTCGCCCGCCAGCGCGCCCATGCGTACCGCAGCACGCAGCAAGGCGCCGGTTTTCATCCGGTGCATGGTTTCCAGTTGCGTGCGCGTCAGCGTGTGGCCGACGCTCGCGAGATCAATCGCCTGACCACCGCACATGCCGATCGAGCCGCTCGCCAGTGCCAGCTCCCGCACCAGCGAGGCCTGCTGCGCAGGAGCCAGAACCTCGGACGTCAGCGCGACGAACGCCTGCGACTGCAGCGCGTCGCCCACCAGCAGTGCCGTGGCTTCGTCATATTTGACGTGTACCGTGGGTTTGCCGCGGCGCAACGCGTCGTCGTCCATACAGGGCATGTCGTCGTGCACGAGCGAGTACACGTGAATCATTTCCAGCGCCGCCGCTGCCGCATCAAGGCATTCTGCGCGCGCGCCGGTCAGTTCGCCGGCCGCGTGACACAGCAGCGGGCGAACCCGCTTGCCGCCGCCCATTACTGCATAGCGCATGGCTTCGTGCAGTGTGGCCGGCGCGGTTGCTTCAGTCGGCAGGTAATGGTCTAGTGCCGTTTCCACTCGTTCAAGTACCGAGCGTGTCCATTGTTCGAATGTCATAGGTCGTCCCCGCTTTCAGTAGCGGCTGTGCCTGCGCTATTCATGGGCAGCGGCTTGAGCGTCTCGCCATCGAGCACGCGCACCTGCTGCTCGACCTTCTCGAGCTGCTGCTGGCAAAACGCCACGAGAGCTGCGCCGCGCCGGTAAGCAGCGAGCGACTCCTCGAGACTCAGACTGCCGCCTTCCATGCGCGCGACCAGCCCTTCCAGCTCCGCCTGGGCCGCTTCGTAGTTCTCGGGCAGCGGCGCGGTGTCGACGCCTTCGGCAGGCGCGGCAGCAGTATCCTTCGATGCGGTCTTCGCCATGAATAGTCGCAAAATTAAAACAAGTCGGACATTCTACGGCAAAAGAGACATTTCCGATCCGCTGGCCCTCCACGCCCCGCCTGTGGCCTCCGCGCCGCCCTGCACAGTCTCGCAGAAAAATATCGATTGGTCCGTGGCGAAAACAGCGAACTTTCTTGACATTTTTGACCCAAATCAGTCACTTAATGGCCCCAGGAAGGGGGAAACGGGTATAATCTTGGGCTCCCTAAATCGAATCTTCGATGGTTGGGTTGTTCACTGCTTTCACGTCTTCATCGGGAGTGGGAATGTCCAATCTGAGCAATGCATTGCAGTTGCGGTCTGTTCACAGCCAGCTGCCAGTCACGGCTTACTTTGACGAAGCGCTTCTAACGCGCGAAATCGACACCCTTTTCAAGAAAGGTCCTCGTTACATCGGTCACGATCTCATGGTGCCCGAAGCGGGGGATTATTTTGCCTTGCCCAGCGAGAGCGAGGGGCGTGTGCTCGTCCGTAACCAGCAGTCGCAAGTCGAACTGCTGTCGAACGTGTGCCGCCACCGGCAAGCCATCATGCTCAACGGCAGCGGGCAGACGGAGAACATCGTCTGCCCGCTGCATCGCTGGACCTACGACCTGAACGGTCAGCTCCTCGGCGCACCGCATTTTGCGGACAATCCCTGCCTGAATCTCGGCGCCACGCCGTTACAAAACTGGCAAGGCCTGCTGTTCGAAGCACAGGGGCGCGATGTCGCACGCGATCTGGCGCGGCTCGGCACCAAGCAGCACTTCGATTTTTCGGGCTTCATGTTCGATCACGTCGAAGTGCACGAGTGCAACTACAACTGGAAGACCTTTATCGAGGTCTATCTGGAGGACTACCACGTTGCGCCGTTCCATCCGGGCCTCGGCAGCTTTGTCTCTTGCGACGACCTGACGTGGGAATTCGGCGAGTGGTACAGCGTGCAGACAGTCGGCGTGCACAAGGATCTGGAGCAACCGGGTAGCCCCACCTATCGCAAATGGCACGACGAAGTGCTGCGCTTTCGCGGCGGCCAGCCGCCGGAATTCGGCGCGATCTGGATGGTGTACTACCCGGGCATCATGATCGAATGGTATCCGCACGTGCTGGTGGTGTCGTGGCTGATTCCGCGCGGTCCGCAGAAAACCACCAACGTGGTGGAGTTCTATTACCCTGAGGAAATCGCGCTGTTCGAACGCGAGTTTGTCGAAGCCGAGCGCGCCGCCTACATGGAAACGGCGCGCGAAGACGACGAAATCGCCGAGCGCATGGACGCCGGCCGCCGCGCGCTGATGGAGCGTGGCGAATCGCAGGTCGGGCCTTACCAGAGCCCGATGGAAGACGGCATGCAGCACTTCCACGAGTTTTTGCGGCGCGAACTCGGCGCGATCTGATCGGGCGTCGGTCGGGCTGGCGCAGGGCCAGCATCAAAGCATCGAAAGACGGGCTTCGGCCCGTCTTTTTTTGTTTAGACTAACGAGATCGTTCGGCTTCTCGCCAGCGGCGCCACGCCGCCGGAGGGGAGCCGCAACCGCCTGTTTCGAGGAGACGTCATGCCCCACACTCACTACACCACTCTGATCTCCGCGTCGAATCTCGCCGAGCGGCTCACCGCGGCGCCGGGAAGCGTGTTCGTCATTGATTGCCGGTTCGATCTGGCCGATACCGAGGCGGGCGAAAAAGCCTATCTGGCTGGGCATCTGCCGGGTGCGCACTATCTGCATCTCGACCGCGACCTGTCAGGGCCGAAGACGGGCACCAACGGCCGGCATCCGCTGCCGGATCGTGCGCGTCTCGTCGAAACGCTGGAATCGCGCGGCCTGAAGCAAGGTCAACAAGTGGTCGCTTATGACGCGCAAGGCGGCATGTACGCCGCCCGCGCCTGGTGGCTGCTGCGCTGGCTCGGCCACGACGCGGTCGCGCTGCTCGACGGCGGATTGCAGGCCTGGCAGGCCGCCGGACTGCCGCTGACGCAGGATGCTCCCGCGCAAAACACCGGCGACTTCAAGGCAACAGCGCCGCTGTCTGTCACGGTGGACGCCCAGACGGTCGAGCGCAATCTCGGCACCAGGGAGCGCGTTGTGGTCGACGCGCGCGCGGCGGACCGCTATCGCGGCGAGAACGAGACGCTGGATCGCGTCGGCGGCCATATTCCGGGTGCGCTCAACCGCTTCTTCAAGGACAACCTCACCGCCGACGGCCGCTTCAAGTCGGCTCATACGCTGCGCGAGGAGTTTCATGCGCTGCTGTCCGACACGACGCCGGAGCATGTCGTGCTGCAATGCGGCTCCGGCGTGACGGCATGCGTCAACGCGCTGGCGATGGAGGTCGCCGGCATGCACGGCGCGGCGCTGTACGCAGGGTCGTGGAGCGAATGGACGTCGAATCCGGCACGGCCGGTTGCCACGGGCCCGACACCTTAACGCACAGGATCTGGAAAAAGGCCGTTGCCGCTCACAAGCGGCAACGGCCTTTTTCTTTCCTCAAACCGAACGGCGGAACCTAGGCCGGCTCAAGCCACCCCGTGCTGCTTGAACCACACCAGCACCCGGCGCCAGCCATCCTCGGCATCGGCCTTTTTATAACTTGGGCGATAGTCGGCAAAAAATGCGTGGCCCGCATCGTCATAAACGACGAATTGCGAACCGCGCCCCGCCTGCGGACCTTGCGCGATGGCCTGTTTCATCTGTTCGAGTGTGTCTTGCGGGATGCTTTTGTCCTGAAGTCCGTACAGACCCAGCACCGGCGCATGCAGATCCGCGACCAGGTCGAATGGATTGGGCGGCATTAAGGCATTCTTCGCGCCCACCACGCGCCCATACCAGGCCGCGCCCGCTTTCAGCCGCGGATTGTGCTCGGCATACAGCCATGCAATACGCCCGCCCCAGCAAAAACCATTCACACCAAGCCGGTTCAGATCGCCGCCATGTTCGCCGGCCCACGCGACGGTTGCATCGAGATCGGCCATGGCCTGCTCGTCAGGCACCTTGCTGATGATCTGATCGTCGATCTGCTGGACGGTCGGCAGCACCGCCGGATCGCCCTCCCGCTCGAACAGATTCGGCGCGATCGCCAGATAGCCCAGCTTCGCAAAGCGCCGGCACACATCGGCGATATGCTCGTGCACGCCAAAGGCCTCGTGCACGACGATGATCACCGGCAAGTGCGTCTTGCCCTTGGGCTGCGCCCGATACGCCGGCACCAGCGTGTCGCCCGAACGCACGGCAATCTCGCCGGCCTCGAGGCCGTCGCTATCGGTATGGATGGTTTGCGCGGACACCGGCATCACGGCCGCGGCGAAACCGGTGCCGAGTGCGGCTTTGATGAAGGTGCGTCGGTTGAAGGGAACGTGCGGGACCAGACTGTCAATTTCGGGTTTCAGCATGCGGCACTCCTCCGGTAAATGGCTCAGGTGAATCAAGGCGACAGGATACGCTTCACACGCATCCTGTTGCAGATACACCCAATTCCAGCACCGTTAGTGCAGCTTGACCCGCGGCAGCGTCGTGCGACGCAACCAGTGCGCGAAGGTATCCAGCACCATACGCGCATAGCCGTGCAGCGCAGCGATATGCAGGCGGTACAGCGACATGTACATGAACCGCGCGAACAGCCCTTCGATCAGCATATTGCCGCCGATCACCCCGCCCATCAGATTGCCGACCGCGCTGAAGTGCCCAAGAGACACCAGCGAGCCGAAGTCACGGTAGGTGAATTCCGGCAACGGCTTGTTCTCGAGCCGGGCCGCGAGCGTCTTCAGCAGAAAGCTCGCCTGCTGGTGAGCCGCCTGCGCGCGCGGCGGCACGTTGCGTTCGTTACCCGGCCACGGGCACGCCGCGCAATCGCCGAGTGCGAAGATGTTGTCGTCGATTTCGGTTTGCAGCGTGCGGCGCACGTTGAGTTGCCCCAGACGATTGACCGGCAGGCCATCGAGCTGACTCAGGACGGCGGGCGCCTTGATCCCGGCCGCCCACACGGTCAGATCGGCGCGCACGGTTTTGCCGCTTGCCGTGCGGATAATGCCCGGCGCGACCTCGGCCACCGTCTCGCCGATCATCAGCTTCACGCCGAGCTTGGTGAGCAACTCGGCGGTGGCTGTCGACACGCGCTCCTGCAAGGCCGGCAAAATACGCGGCCCCGCCTCGATCAGCACGATGCCGACGTCGTGCCGCGGATCGAGCTTGTGCAAGCCGTACGCGGACAACACCTGTGCCGTATTGCGTAATTCAGCAGACAACTCCACACCCGTCGCGCCGCCACCGACGATTGCCACCTGGATGCGCGGCTCGCCCGATGGCGACGTACCCGGCCCGCATTCGACCGGCTCATGCACCTGATGCTCCGCGCGCATACACGCCGCGATCAGCCGTTTGCGAAAGCGCTCCGCCTGGCTCACCGTATCGAGCGCAAGGGAAAACTCAGGCGCACCCTTCACGCCGAAGAACGCCGTGGTGCTGCCGATCGCGATGACCAGCGTGTCGTATTCGAGTTCACGTTGGGGCAGCAACTCGGCGCCGTCATCGTCGAGCACGGTGCCAAGCGTCAGACGTTTGTTCGCGCGGTCAAGACCGGCCAGTTCGCCCTGCTGAAACTCGAAGCCATGCCAGCGCGCTTGCGCCGCATATTCGAGTTCCTGCGTGAAGGGGTCCATGCTTCCGGCGGCCACTTCATGCAGCAGCGGCTTCCAGATGTGGGTTGGATTGCGGTCGACCAGCGTCACCTGCGCTCGTACGCCGCCCTTGTTCTTGTGTGGCGCGTAGCGATCACCCAGCCGTGTCGCCAGCTCCAATCCCCCCGCACCTCCGCCAACGACGATAAAACGATGCATTGAACTCTCCGTGTTTGCCGATGGGTTGTGCGTCGGGACGGCACGGATGTGATGCACACTCGCACCGTCTGTCAGCGATTGTCCGCGAGCAGCACGGGTTGTCACAAGCCATCAAAACACATGTGTGACATGCGCACGACGTTATTGCCGATCGTGCGCGCCGTCACATGTATGTCAATGCGCTTCTTCCCAGTTCAGGCCGGCGCCCACTTCGGCGACCAGCGGCACTTTCAGCGCGGCCACACCGCACATCAATTCCGGCAAGCGCTTACGTACCTCGGACAGCTCGCTATCCGGTACTTCGAGAATCAGTTCGTCGTGTACCTGCATGATCATGCGCGTGCCGATGTTCGACTCTTCGATCCACTTCTGCACGGCGATCATCGAGAGCTTGATCAGATCCGCCGCCGTGCCTTGCATCGGCGCATTGATCGCGGCGCGCTCGGCGGCCTGGCGGCGCGGACCATTGCCGCCGTTGATCTCCGGCAGCCACAGGCGGCGGCCGAACGCCGTTTCGACATAGCCCCTGGCTTTGGCGCTCAGACGCGTCTCGTCCATATACCGCGCGACGCCCGGATAACGCGCGAAGTAGCGGTCGATATAGAGCTTGGCCGCATCGCGCGTGATGCCGAGATTTGCCGCAAGGCCGAACGCGCTCATGCCGTAAATCAGGCCAAAATTGATGACCTTTGCCACCCGGCGCTGATCGTTCGAGACTTCGAGCGGCGTCACGCTGAAAATTTCCGCCGCGGTGGCGCGGTGGATGTCCTCGCCTTGCGAGAATGCGCGCAGCAGGGATTCGTCGCCGGAAATGTGCGCCATGATGCGCAATTCGATCTGCGAATAGTCGGCGGAAACCAGCTTATGACCCGGCGGGGCAATGAACGCCTCGCGGATGCGGCGGCCCTCGCCGGTGCGCACAGGGATGTTCTGCAGGTTCGGATCGTTCGACGCCAGACGCCCGGTGACCGCCACGGCCTGCGCGTAATTCGTATGCACACGGCCCGTTTGAGCGTTGATCATGCGCGGCAACTTGTCGGTGTAGGTCGACTTCAGTTTCGACAAACCACGGTGTTCGAGCAGGATCTTCGGCAGCGGATAGTCTTCGGCGAGCTTTTGCAGCACCTCTTCGTCCGTGGAGGGCGCGCCGCTCGGGGTTTTTTTGACCACCGGCAATTCCAGCTTCTCGAAGAAGATCTGGCCGATCTGCTTGGGCGAACCCAGATTGAATTCGCCGCCGGCCAGCACGTACGCTTCGCTTTCCAGCTGGATCAGACGCGCGGCAATCTCGCTGCTTTGTGCACGCAGTTTGTCTGCATCGATCAGCACACCGGTGCGCTCCATCTTGCGCAAAACGCGCGACGTGGGCACTTCGATGCCACGATAGACATGTTCGAGCGTCTTCTCCGCGGCCACTTGCGGATACAGCGCCTGATGCAGACGCAAGGTGACGTCGGCGTCTTCCGCGGCGTATTCGGCGGCCTTGTCCAGCGCAACTTCGTCAAAGCCGATTTGCGACGCGCCCTTGCCCGCCACCTCTTCGTACTTGATGGTTTTGATGCCGAGATGACGCAGCGCGAGGCTGTCCATGTCGTGCGTACGATGCGATTCGAGCACGTACGATTGCAGCAGCGTATCGTGTTCGATACCGCGCATTTCGATGCCGTAATTTGCCAGCACCTGTTCGTCGTACTTCAGATGCTGACCGACCTTCTTATGTTCGGCGCTCTCCAGCCACGGCTTGAGTTTCGCGAGCGCTTCTTCGCGCGGAAGCTGCTCGGGTGCGTCCGGGCCGCGATGCGCGAGCGGCACATAAGCGGCACGACCCGGCTCGACCGACAGCGACAGGCCCACGATTTGCGCGGTCATCGGATCGAGCGAGGTGGTTTCCGTATCGAACGCGGTCAGTTCGGCCGCGTTGATCTTCTCGAGCCATGCGTCGAACTGTTCCCACGTCTGCACGGTTTCGTAGTGGCGTTCGTGGTCCACGCTGAGCGCTGGCGGCACATCGGTTTCCGGCCCTTCCACCGCGTCCGCGATTTCCACTTCGCGCAGCCAGGTCTTGAAACCATTGCGCGTAAACACGTCGCGCAGTTCCTCGCGCGATTCCGGACGGCTTTCCAGACTTTCTTCAATCGACTCGATATGCGCGGTCAGATCGCAATTCCGGTCGACGGTGACGAGCTTCCTCGCCATTGGCAGAAAATCGAGCGCACGACGCAGATTGTCTCCTACCGCACCTTTGATCTCGTCCGCATGTGCGACGATGCCGTCAAGCGAGTCATATTGCGTGAGCCATTTGATGGCGGTTTTCGGACCGCATTTTTCGACCCCCGGCACGTTGTCGACGGTATCGCCGATCAACGACAGGTAATCGATGATGCGCTCCGGCGGCACGCCGAATTTGGCGATCACGCCCTCGCGATCCAGTGTTTCGTTAGTCATCGTATTGATGAGGGTGACATGATCCGTCACGAGCTGAGCCAGATCCTTGTCCCCAGTCGACACGATCACGTTCATACCGCGCTTTTCCGCCGCGGTGCTGAGCGTGCCAATCACGTCGTCAGCCTCGACGCCTTCGATCATCAGCAACGGCCAGCCGAGCGCGCGCACCGCGACGTGAATCGGCTCGATCTGGCGCGAGAGATCGTCCGGCATCGACGGGCGATTCGCCTTATAGTCGGGATACCAGTCGTCGCGGAACGTTTTGCCCTTGGCGTCGAACACGCACGCGCTATACTCTGCTGTGACTTCCTTGCGCATGCGCCGCAGCATGTTGATCATTCCATAGAGCGCACCCGTCGGGCCACCTTCGGGTCCACGCAGATCAGGCATCGCATGATAGGCCCGGTACAGGTAACTCGAACCGTCGACCAATAGCAGGGTCTTACCTTCAAGGCTTCGTTCTTCAGGCATTATGACTAAGAGAAAAGTGATTCCGAGTCTGCGATCACTCGCAGATCAAGAGCGCGCAACGGCCAAGAAGGCCCGCGCATCGTGGCAGATGTTCACGATTATGGCAGAGTTTATCGAGGCGACCGAGTACCTCTCGGAGATTCGTCCGGCTGTCAGCATCTATGGTTCAGCGCGCCTGAAACCGAACTCGCCCTACTACAAACTCGCCACGCAGATCGCGCGCAAGCTGTCGGACGCCGGCTTCGCGGTGATCTCCGGCGGCGGCCCCGGCATCATGGAAGCGGCCAATAAAGGCGCTCACGCGGGTAAGGCACCGTCGGTCGGCCTGAACATCGAACTGCCGCACGAGCAATCGGGCAACCAGTGGCAGGACATCTCGCTGCGCTTCCGCCATTTCTTCACGCGCAAGGTCACGTTCGTGAAGAACTCGGACGCGGTGATCGTGATGCCAGGCGGCTTCGGCACGCTGGACGAACTCGCGGAAGTGCTCACGCTGATTCAAACCAAGAAGTCGCGCCACGTGCCGATCATTCTGGTGGGCGCGGAGTTCTGGGAAGGCCTGCTCGCGTGGTTCAAGAACTCGCTCACGCCCATGGGCCTGATCAATCCGACCGATATGGACTTGATGCAGGTGATCGACGACCCCGATCAGGTGCTCGAAGCGGTTCTGAAGTTCTATGAAGACCGCGAAGAGACCGAGCCGCATCCTACAAAATCGGATGAAGACCGGATGTTCTATCTGTAACGCTGCTGCTTCACGCTTCGGCGTGAACTGAATGCGGAGCTAGCGGACTTTAGCGGGCGGCCTCCATGCCGCCCGCTTGCATTTCATCTGTCTGGTCGCCCTGCGCTTGCAGCCATGCGCAGAACTGCGCCACCAAAGGCGCTTGCGCGACCTCGCGCCTCGCCACCCACCAATAGCCGCGTGCATCGATACGCGGGCCGGCCAGCGGCACGACAAGCCGCCCCGAAGCCAACTCATCCGCCAGTAACGGCAACGGGCCCAGCGCCACGCCGAGCCCATCCACTGCTGCCTGCAAGGCCAGATAAAAATGATCGAACGATTGCTTCTTGCGGCATTTGGCTGTGACCCCAGCCGCCGATAACCAGTTGCGCCACGCATCGGGCCGGGTGTCCGAATGCAGCAGGACATGGCGCGCGAGATCGCCAGCCACGTTGATCGGCGAGCGCTGCAGAAGCGTTGGACTGCATACGGGGAGCTCGCTTTCGCCAAGGAAATGGCCACTCACACAGTTCGGCCAGTGAGCCGGTCCACGCCGTACGGCGACATCGAAACTGTCCAGCGTTTCGACCGGTGCGTTTGAAGTAGATAAGCGCAGTTCTACATTTGGCACCTTGCGCTGGAATTGATGGAGCCGCGGCAGCAGCCATTTCATGGCGAAGGTCGGCAGTGCATTCACCTTTAAAACGTGAACGACGCCCGTATCGCGCAGTTGATCCGTGGCCAGCGCGATGCTGTCGAACGCGGCCTGCACGGTGGCCAGATAGCGGCGGCCGTCGTCGGTCAGGCGCACGCGCTTGCCGCGGCGATGGAACACCTGCACACCGAGCCACGTTTCAAAAGCCGCGACTTGCCTGCTGATTGCACCGTGCGTCACATGCAATTCGTTCGCCGCGGCAGTGAAGCTTTCATGCCGTGCGGCAGCCTCGAAGGCACGCAGCGCCGGAAAAGGAGGAAGATTACGAGCCATGCTTGTGATTCTAGATCACAAAGGTGCGCTCAAAAAATCGTTTTGCGCAGATCCAGTTCAGCGCTAACCTCCAGAGCTTGAACTGGAAGCTTAGCGATATGGATCACGATCTCACCTCAACCGAGGCCGCACAGGCGCCCACACCCACATTGCGGGAAATTTTTGGCGGCTTTCTCGGCCTCGGGCTGATCTCGTTTGGCGGCGCACTGCCGCTGGCGCGGCGCGCCCTGGTCGAGCAACGGCGCTGGCTGACCGGCGCGGAATTCACCGACTTGCTGGGCCTGTGCCAATTCCTGCCGGGTGGCAATGTGATCAATCTTTCCGTGGCAATCGGGATGCGCTTTCGCGGCGTGCCGGGCGCGCTCGCCGGCCTGCTCGGTCTGATCGCGGGGCCCTCGCTGGTGGTGATCGGCCTTGGCGTGCTGTACGAACACACGCAAAACGATCCGCATGTCAGGCACCTGTTTGCCGGTCTCGCTGCGGCGGCGTCCGGCCTGCTGATCTCGATGGCCGTGAAAATCCTGCTGCCGCTCCGGCGAAAACCGATGGCCGCCCTGATCGCGGCGCTCGGCTTCATCGCGATTGCGGTCATGCGCCTGCCGTTGCTGCCCACCATGCTGGTGCTCACGCCGCTCAGTATCTATATCGCGTCGAGGGCCACGCGATGAACGACACGCTCATTTCACTAGCCGTTATTTTCAGCCAGCTTTCGCTGCTCGCGTTCGGCGGCGGCAATACGATTCTTCCCGAGATGCAGCGTCAGGTAGTGGACGTGCATCACTGGATGCCGGCCAGCGAATTCAGCGCGCTGTTCGCGCTCGCGCAAGCCGCGCCGGGGCCAAACCTGATGATCGTCACGCTGGTTGGCTGGCACGTGGCCGGCTGGGCCGGGATGCTGGTCACGTCGGTGGCGAAGTTCGGGCCGTCCTCGATCGTGACGATTCTCGCGCTGCATGCATGGGACCGCTTCAAGGACCGCCCGTGGCGCCGTTACGCGCAGGCCGGGCTGGTGCCCGTGACGGCCGGTATCGTGGCGGCGAGCGCGGCCTTGATTGCCGAAGCGTCGAACCCGACGGCGATTGCGTGGGCGATTACCGCCTTCACCGCCGTGCTGGCGCTGAAAACGCGCATCCATCCGCTGTGGCTGCTGGCGGCTGGCAGCCTGATCGGGCTGACGGGCTTCGGGCAGTTTTAAACGGCAAGATCAAGGCGAGCGACATCATCGCTCGACCGTCCGCACCGGACACCGTTCACTGGAACGCCACCTCCGCAAAACTGCGCAGCTTGCGGCTATGCAGACGATGCAGCCCGTTCATCCGCAGCAACTCCATCGCCTTGACGCCGATCTGCAGATGCTGATCGACCTGCGCGCGATAGAACTGATCAGCCATGCCAGGCAGCTTCAACTCGCCGTGCAACGGCTTATCGGACACGCAGAGTAAGGTGCCGTAAGGCACGCGGAAGCGAAAACCGTTCGCGGCGATCGTCGCGCTTTCCATATCGAGCGCAACCGCGCGGCTTTGCGACAGCCGCTGCACCGGTTCGCGATGATCGCGCAACTCCCAGTTGCGGTTATCGACACTGGCTACCGTACCCGTGCGCATTACGCGCTTCAACTCGACGCCATCGAGCTGCGTGATCTGCGCGACCGCGCGCTCCAACGCCACCTGCACTTCCGCCAGCGCCGGAATCGGCACCCACAGCGGCAGATCCGCGTCGAGCACGTGATCCTCGCGCACATAGCCGTGGGCCAGCACATAGTCGCCCAGGCGCTGCGTGTTGCGCAGCCCCGCGCAATGGCCGAGCATGATCCAGGCATGCGGACGCAGCACAGCGATGTGATCGGTGATCGTCTTCGCGTTCGACGGCCCGACGCCGATGTTGATCATCGTGATGCCGCTACCGTCCGCGCGCTTCAGGTGATAGGCGGGCATCTGCGGCAGACGCGGCGGCGCCGTGCCTTCCTGCTCCTGTTCGCCGAGGTTCTCGTTATAGATGACCACGTCGCCCGGTTCGACGAACGAGGTGTATTCGCTGCGGTATGTGCGCAGTTCTTCGTCGTCGGTGTGGGCCATCATTGTGCGGCCGAGTTTGACGAACTCGTCGATATAGAACTGGTAGTTCGTGTACAGCACGTAGTTCTGGCAATGGGTGGGCGAGGTTGCCGTGTAGTGCTTCAGCCGATGCAGCGAGAAGTCCACTCGCGCCGCCGTGAACAGCGCCAACGGATGCGGCTCGCCCGCCAGCGGCTCATACGTGCCGTTGACGATACGGTCGTCGAGCAGTGCGAGATCCGGCGTATCGAATACGTCGCGCATCAGGAACAGGCGCTCGCGGTCCAGATCGCCTTCCAGATGGATGCCCTCGGCAAATGCAAAGTGAATGGGAATCGGCTGGTCCGAGACGCCGACTTCGATCTTCACGTGATGGTTCTTTGCCAGCAACCGCAATTGTTCACGATAGTAGTTGCCGAACAGATCGGGCCGCGTCACTGTCGTCTCGAACACGCCAGGGCCCGCGACGAAACCGTATGAACGGCGCGAGTCGATATGCGTGTTGACCTCGGTGCACACTCTGACGAAGGGGTAGCAGGCGCGCACCCGGCGTTCGAACAATTCGTTGCGGCGATAACGCGCAAAGGCGTCGCGCAGGAACGAGGTGTTCGCCTCGTAGATGGCGGACAGGCGGGTGACGGCCTCGGCGGCGTCGTCAAAGGATTCGGTGGGGAAGCTGTTGGCGGGAGTCTGCACCGCGCGTTGATTGGTATCGTTGTTCATCTTCATTCGCCTCGATTGATGAGGCGACATTACCACGGAACCCGTGATCGCCAAATGACCTTGCGGTGCGTACAACACACGCTGCAACAGCACTCGCAAGATTGCCGGCACGCCGCGCGAAAGCGGCGCAAAATAAGGCGGTCGCGCCCGTGGGCAAGGCTGGATTTGCTAGAATCGGGGCACCATATTGGAGAATCACCATGAAGCCGCTCCTTCCCGTCGCCGTTGCACTGGCCCTCGCCTTTGGCAACGCCGCGATGGCTGCCCAGCCTGTCGACGCCACGCCGCCCCCGGACCAGCCGCAGTCCGCTAACGAACGGGCCGGCCTGCCGGACCTGGCGGCGATCAACCGGCCGGCCGCGGAAGTCAGCTCCAAGGTCGAAATCAATGTGCCGCGTACGCCGAGCTTCCACGAACGCAGCGCGAACGGCACCGAAATCACTGAATATCGCGACAAAGGCAAGCCCGTTGAAATCAACGTGCGTTCGAATTTCGGCACACGCTATCAGATGAGCGCGCCGCTCGACACGTCGCCCACCGTGCGTGACAACGGCCACCCAAGCACGCGTCTGCCCTCGGTGAATCTGATCTATTGACGGAGGCAGGGGTAGCAGTGTGGCGGGGGGCTGCCCCGGCATGCCCCCGGATTCCGCGCAAACGAGAGGTGTTGTGTTGGCCATCGGCCTGCTGGTTGATGAGCGATGGTGGTTGCAGTCCTGCATGACCGCACTACTGATCCCGCACCCGGCACCGCCTTCAAGACCGCTTTTGTACCACCTCGCACTGGCCGCACTGCGCCAGCCCGACCAACCTGATCCGACGTTTCCCGCATGGCTGTCTTCACCGCTGTCACCGAACCCCAACTAGCAGAATGGATGCGTCACTACGATCTCGGCGATGTCGTCGAGTTTCGCGGCATCCCGTCCGGTATTGAGAACAGCAACTTCTTTCTGACGACGACGCGCGGCGAGTACGTCCTCACGATTTTCGAAAAGCTGACGGCCGAACAACTGCCGTTCTATCTCGATCTGATGCGGCATCTGGCCGCGCACCGCGTGCCGGTGCCGGACCCCATGCCGCGCGAAGACGGCGCGCTGTTCGGCACGCTGCACGGCAAGCCCGCGGCGATCGTGACCAAGCTCGAAGGCGCGCCGGAAATGGCGCCTCGGGTCGAACACTGCGCCGAGGTCGGGCATATGCTCGCGCGCCTGCATCTGGCGGGTCGCGATTACCCGCGCCATCAGCCGAATCTGCGCAGTCTGCCGTGGTGGAAGGAAACCGTGCCGACCATCCTGCCATTTCTGGAAGGCGCGCAACGTGACCTGCTGTCGTCCGAACTGGCGCATCAGGAGGCGTTCTTCGCCTCGGCCGATTACGCCGCGCTACCCGAGGGTCCTTGCCACGCCGACCTGTTCCGCGACAACGCGCTGTTCGCCCACGCCGCGCCGGAGACCGGCCACGAAGTGCGCCTCGGCGGTTTCTTCGACTTCTATTTCGCCGGCTGCGACAAATGGCTGTTCGACGTCGCCGTGACGGTCAACGACTGGTGTGTCGACCTCGCCACCGGCAAGCTCGACCAGACGCGCACGGCAGCCCTGCTGCGCGCCTACCAGAGCGTGCGTCCCTTCACCGCCGAAGAAAACCGCCATTGGGGCGACATGCTGCGTGCGGGCGCGTACCGTTTCTGGGTCTCGCGCCTGTATGATTTTCATTTGCCGCGCGCGGCCGAGTTACTCAAACCGCACGACCCCGGCCATTTCGAGCGCATTCTGCGCGAACGCCTGACCGGCGTTGCACTTCCAGGCATTCATACCTCATGCAACTGATCGAAGTCCCCGCGAAAACCGGCTATGTGTGGTTCCGGCAGGGTATCTGGCTGTTCCGCAAGAATCCCCTCGCGTTTCTGACGCTGTTCTTCACCTATCTGCTGGTGATGACGCTGGTGTCGCAGATTCCGGTGATTGGCGGCGTGCTGCCGCTCCTGTTCATTCCGGGCGTCGCGGTCGGCTTCATGGCGGCCTGCCGCAATACCATCGCGGGCAAGCCGGTATTCCCGACCATCCTGGTGGACGGCTTCCACTCGTATGGCCCGGCGGTCGCCAAACGGCTGCTGGTGCTCGGCGTGCTGTATGTCGTCGCCATGGCGCTGGTCCTGGCAGGCTCCGCGCTCGCCGACGGCGGCATGCTGCTGAAGGTCATGCTCGGCGGCGCCACCATGGATCAGGAAGCAATCGCCAACAGCAATATCCCGTTGGCGGTGATCACCGCACTCGCGTTCTACATTCCAGTGGCAATGATTTTCTGGTTCTCGCCGGTTCTCGCCGCCTGGCACGACGTGCCGCCCGTCAAGGCGATGTTCTTCAGCGTTGTCAGTTGCTGGCGCAATCGCGGCGCGTTCATCGTGTTCGGCGCGCTGTGGTTCGCGGTGGCGATAACCGTCTCGCTCGGTCTGTCCGCGTTGATGCAGGCGTTGGGCGCCGGCGACTTCGCGTTTGCGATCCTGATGCCCGCCACGATGATCGTCACGACCATGCTGTATTGCTCCTTTTACGCGACATATCGCGGCTGCTTCGGCGTGCAATCACCGGAAGCACCCGACCTGCCGACCACGCCGGCAGCCTGACGCTCTGGATCAATGTCCCCTGACGCGGGCGCCCTACCGGCGCCCGCGCTCACGTCTGCTGCCGGCCCCGCCGCTTCGGCTGCTTCGTCGAACCCTCATGCACACTCGTCAACCTGCCTCGATTTGCGGCACAATGATTTGCGCGCAATCGATTTGCACGCTCTTTTTAGACGAGATGTCATCATGACCCAGCGCCCCGCTTTGCCCTTCACCCTCGACGAGCAACTATGCTTCGCCCTCTATTCGACGTCGCTTGCGATGACGAAGGCGTACAAACCACTGCTCGACAAGCTCGGCCTGACGTACCCGCAATATCTGGCCATGCTCGTGCTCTGGGAAGCCGACGACGTCACGGTCAAGGACATGGCCGCGCGGCTGAATCTCGACTCGGCCACGGTCACGCCGCTGCTCAAGCGCCTGGAGACACAAGGCTACCTCGAGCGGGTGCGGGGCGTTGAAGACGAGCGGCTCGTCTACATCCGCCTGACCAAAGCCGGTACGGCCCTGAAGCGCCAGGCGCGCGAAGTGCCCGCGGAAATCTTTTGCGCAACCCAGCAGACGCCAGAATTCCTGCTACGGCTGCGTGACGACCTGACCCGTCTGCGCGCCACGCTCAACGACTACATGGACCACTAACCGGCCTGCTTCAAAAAAGCGCGCTATCGGCTCTATCCAAAAATTCATTTGCACACAAATGATTTGTGCGATATCTTTATCGCATGCCGCTTCGATAGCAGCCGGCCGGAACGGCGAACCCGCAGTGGCAAACAGTCAAACCCTGACAACCCAGATTGAGGAGCAACAAAATGAACGTACTTTACAAAGCAAGCGCAACTAGCACCGGTGGTCGTGACGGCCGTGCTGTGTCGTCGGATAACGTGCTGGACGTGAAACTGGCCGCACCGCGCGAACTGGGCGGCAACGGCACCGTGGGCACGAACCCGGAACAACTCTTTGCAGCCGGCTACTCGGCCTGTTTCCTGAGCGCCATGAAATTCGTCGCCGGCCAGCGCAAGCAAGCTTTGCCGGCGGACACGCAAGTTACCGCAGAGGTGGGCATCGGCCCGAACGACAACGGCGGCTTCGCACTCGATATCGATCTGCGCATTTCGCTGCCGGGCCTCGCTGCGGACGCAGCCAAGGAACTGGTCGACGCCGCGCATCAGGTTTGCCCGTACTCGAATGCCACGCGCAACAACGTCGCGGTGCGCTTGCAAGTCGCTTAAGCTCCGACGATCGGTCAATCGCACGCGGCACAGCAAATCCGCGCCGCTGCGAACAGCGCCCGTACCTTGCAAAACAGGTGCGGGCGCTGTGCCGTTTTGCGGACGCGGGCATGTTACGTGCGGGCGCGTTCATGCCGTTCAGCGAGTCAAGCCGTGCCTCGCCGAGCGGCTCAGCCATATTGTCGCCTGACAGTTCTTGCGCCGGCCACGCGTCGTCGCGCAACCACACACTTCGACTCACGATTCCAATGACACGCGTCCGACGTCTGCACGACACCTTCGACACCGGTCTGGTCTGGTTTCGCCGCGACCTGCGCAGCAGCGACAACGCGGCGCTCTACTACGCGCTCAAGCATTGCGAACGCGTCTGGTGCGTGTTCGTATTCGACACGACGATCCTGCAACCGCTCATCGATACCTGGCAGGCACGTCATGCGGATGAGCCGCCGCAGGACCGCCGCATCGAGTTCATTCTTGCCGCACTCGGCGAACTGGACCAGGCATTGCGCGCGAACGGCGGCGGCCTGATCGTGCTGTACGGTGATCCGGCCGATCTCGTGCTCAAACTGGCCGACGAACTCGGCGTCGATGCGGTGTTCACCAATCACGATTACGAACCGGTCGCGCTCGAGCGCGATGAGGCGGTACGCGAGCGGCTCGCCGGCGCCAAACGCCAGTTGTTGACGTTCAAGGATCAGGTGATTTTCGAGCGTGAGGAACTGCTGACCGGACAGCGCAAGCCCTTCACGGTGTTCACGCCGTACAGGAATGCGTGGCTCAAGCAGCTCACGGCCTTCGATCTGAAACCGTATCCGGTGGAGACTTACGCGAAGCATCTGGCGGCGTTGCCGCCGAAGCTGAACCGCCAGCTACCGACGCTCGATCAACTTGGTTTCGCACCGGGCAATCTCACCGACCTGCCGTTGCCCACCGGCATGAGCGGCGCACAACGTCTGCTCGACGACTTTATGACCCGCATCGATAGCTATGCGGACCGGCGCGACTTTCCTGCCGCCAAGGGTCCGAGCTACCTGTCGATACATCTGCGCTTCGGCACAGTGTCGATCCGCACGCTGGCGCGTCTTGCATACGAACTCTCACTGCAGCCCGGCGGGCAAGGCTCAGCGACGTGGCTTTCGGAGCTCATCTGGCGAGACTTCTATTTCATGATCCTCGCGCATCACCCTAAACTGGCGGCCGGCGCGTCGTTCAAGGAAGAATACGACCGGCTGCGCTGGGAGCACGGCCCGGAAGCGGACGAGGCCTTCGCCGCCTGGTGCGAGGGTCGCACCGGCTATCCGCTCGTCGACGCCGCCATGCTGCAGCTAAACCGCACCGGCTATATGCACAACCGACTGCGGATGGTGACCGCAAGCTTTCTGGTGAAGGATCTGGGCGTCGACTGGCGGCTCGGCGAGCGCTATTTCGCCGACTTGTTGAACGACTTTGATTTCTCGGCGAATAACGGCGGCTGGCAATGGGCGGCGTCGACAGGATGCGATGCGCAGCCGTATTTCCGGATTTTCAACCCGATCACGCAATCGGAAAAATTCGATGCTGAGGGGCGCTTCATCAAGCGCTACTTGCCTCAACTAGCGCAAGTGCCGGCCAAATGGATTCATGCGCCGTGGCTTGCAGGCGCGGAACGGCTCGCGGAATTTGGCGTCGTGCTGGGTAGAGACTATCCCGAGCCGATCGTCGATCATGCCGAAGCACGACAACGCACACTGGCCCGTTTCGGCAAGTAAAAGCCCGAGGGAGATTTAAAGATGCGCCGTTTGCCGTCGTTGGTGGTTTTTCTTGTCCTGACGCTCGCTGCGGCGTTCGTCGCGAGCCGGTTTTTGCCCGACGCGTGGTATGCAGCGCTGCAAAAGCCCGCGTTCAACCCGCCGAACTGGGTGTTCCCGCCTGCGTGGTCGGTGCTCTATGTGCTGATGGCGATTGCCGCGTGGCGCGTGTGGAAACGCGATGGCCTGAGCGCGGCGATTGTCTTGTGGGTGGTGCAGTTGCTGTTCAACGCGGCCTGGATGTGGCTATTTTTCGGCCTGCATCGACCCGGCGTGGCGCTGGCCGATATTGTGATGCTACTGGCATTGATTGTGGCGTTGACATTCGCCTTCTGGCGACGGGACCGCTGGGCAGGCGGCTTACTCGTGCCCTATGTGGCCTGGGTGGCGTTCGCCGCGGTGTTGAATCACGCGTTATGGCAATTGAATCCGGCTGTCTGAGCGTTCATGACAGCTTGGGCGCCTCACCCTGAACACCGGCGTAATTCGATACCCGCCGATGCTTTCACTACCCGCAATTTAGTGCTGGCTCATCCACGACGGTTGGCGGGGGGACGCCTCACGGTCGAGCTTGCGCATGCGGAATTCGAGATCGTACAGATCAGTCGCTTCAGCGAGGAACGCGTCAGCACGTTCTTTTGCAAGCTGGTCGGGCGATTTGGTCAGAAGCAGGAACAGGCGGCTAAGCAGATACATGGTCAACCTCGGCAATAAAGTTAGGCGGTAACGTCTAAGGGATAACCCGCATTATAGGGAAAACCCTAGGGACGCGCCACCTCTCATTTTGAGGTGTTGTTCCTGCGTCAACTAGCGCCGACCCAAGCCGTTGCGGGCGCGCCTTCCGCGATTCGGCCAGTGCCCGTCCGGCGCTGATGTCTGAAAAATTCCCAGATCAGCGCGCTTGCATCCGGCCCTTTAGCGGAATGGAACGGGACGGCGTCGTCACCGCCGGCCCAGGCATGCGCCAGCCCTTGCACGCGGCAGAGGCGCACCACCCGCCGCCCGCCGCGCAGGTAGTCGCGCGTGACTACGCCGCCCTTGCGATCTTCCCGCACTTCGCCGGATTTACGTGCGCCTTTCTCGTCGACGATCCGGTTCAGCCGCAGAAACTGCACGGCCAGTTGATCCGCATTCACCGGCGCGACCACGTGGTCTGCGTCGCCGTGAACGATGATCGCCGGCATACCGGGGTAGTGCGCGACATTGGCGACTTCGTCGACCAGTTCTGCCGGTTCCCGGCGCGCGCCACGCCGCATGACGTCCATCGCGGTGATGCCTGAACGGGCTTCGCCGAAAGCGGGGCCAGAATGCAGCGCAACCGCCGCAAAGTGGTCCGGATAGGTGACGGCCAGTAGCGCGGTCAGTCCAGCGCCCGCGGAAATGCCGGCGACATACACGCGCTCGCTGTCGAAACCATGCTGCGCGACGAGCGCATCCACCAGCGAAACCACCGCGCGCGTTTCGGCCCCGCCGGCGCTGTCGCCAGCGTCGTACCAATGCCAGCAGCGGTGTGAATGCACGTGCTTGGATTGCTCGGGATACACCACGGCAAAGCCGAAGCGGTCGGCAAGCACATTCATGCGCGTGCCTTCGGCGAATTCGTCAATCGACTGTGTGCAGCCGTGCAGCATCACGACCAGCGGCATTTGCTCCAGCGCATGGCCAGCCGGGATGTACAACCCATACTGAAGATGATTGACGAGCCGCCCAGGCGAAGCGGGCGCCGAATGGAACGAGCGCGTCCACGAGCCGCTCGCCCATGCCGACGCACGCGGACGAACCCGCGATTCCCTGACCGCAGCGCGCGGCGCCTCGCGTTTGGCGGGCGCACGCAGTGTGACGGCTGGCTTGATCGGACGAACCTTGGCGGACGGCTTGGGCGCGGCAGGCCGCGCCGGCCGCTTGGCGTTGCGCTTGGTGGTTTTATGGGCGTGCTCGGTCTGGATCGCCAGCAGCCGCTTGAGGCCTCGCAGCCAGATATTCGATAGACTTTTTGCCATCGGCGGATAACCTCGCAAAAAGGGGCAGGTGTCGTTCGATCGAACGACGCTTCGTTGTGCAATGCACAATAACACCAATCCTCATGCGATGCTGGCGGTACAAACCTCCGTTCGCGGACGAAATTTCCGCCCGGCGAACCTTGCAGCACCACCCCCGTCAAACCGCTGCAACGCGTGATGGCAAGCCCACCATGCCATGACAAAAGGGACGGTATGGGTCGAATCCGCAACCCGCCGCCCGTCTATACTGGCGGTGAGATAATTGCCTTGCGGGCCTTTGCCGCGTCGGCGATTCGCGCCTTTCATGCGTTCATTCAATACCAACCCGATTCTACGCGGCCTTGGTCGCGCTTTTTGCCATGCCCGACTTACCTCTCCACCTGTGGATTGCGATTACCAGCCTCGGCGCCTCCGGCATGACGCTGCCGCTCGCGTTCGCCATCGCGCTGTGGCTGGCGGTCGGCTATACGTGGCGCATGGCCGCGGGCTGGTTGCTGCTGCTGGGCGCGGCGATCGGCGTTGTGACCGTTACGAAACTCGCCTTTCTCGGCTGGGGCGTCGGCATACGCGAACTGGATTTCACCGGCGTCAGCGGTCATGCCATGTTCTCCACGGCGGTCTATCCGGTCGCGCTGTTCCTGATGCTATTGCCGGCCCGCCCGGCCATCCGTCTGCTCGGTGTGGCGCTTGGGCTTGCCGTGGGCATCGTGGTCGGCCTGTCGCGCGTCGTACTGAGCGCTCACTCACCGTCTGAGGCCATCACCGGCTGCATTGTTGGCGCGCTGGCTGCGCTGTTCTTCGTGCGCATGGCCTGGCATGCCGAGCCGGGCCGGTTGTCGGCGCTGCCCGTCGCCGCGAGTCTGATGATCCTCGCGGTACTGATGCACGGTGTGCATGTTCCCACCCAGCGCTGGGTCACGCGTATCGCGCTCAAGGTGTCCGGTCACGAACGGCCGTTTATTCGCGCGAAGTGGAAAGCCACGCGCGCCGTCCGCCCCGCCACGGCGCCGCTGTCGCAAACGCTCAATACGCTTGCGGCGCCGCGCTCATCCGACATTTGACCCGCGCCCCTGCAATTTCACGCGCGGCGCCATGCGCATAGTTGAATAATCGTCATGGGCATCGTTATAACCTTTCATATATTACGATAGCGTTTTAACCTGCTGCTCCGGCCTGCACCGGACATCCGAGTCTCCATGACACTCTCCCGCCGCCTTGTGAAACATGCGCTGTTCATTGTCAGCGCCGTCTCCGTTGCCGTTAGCGCCAATGCGCGCGCCGACGAACTGGTGGTCTCGGCCGCCGCGAGCCTGACCAACGCGTTCAAGGCGGTCAGCGAGGTCTTCGAGCAGCAGCATCCCGGCACTAAGGTCCTGCTGAACTTCGGCGCCTCCGACGTGCTGATGCAGCAGATTGCCAAGGGCGCACCCGCTGACGTCTTCGCTTCCGCGGATCAGAAAGCCATGGACAAGGCCGCTGCCGAAAAAGTGATCGTGCCGGCCACGCGCCGCGACTTCGCTGCCAATTCGCTGGTGCTGATCGTACCGACCGACAGCCACTTCGCACCCGCCTCGCTTGGCGATCTGACATCCGCGAACGTAAAGCGGGTCGCTTATGGTGATCCGGCTTCCGTGCCGGTCGGCCGCTATACGCAGGGCGCGCTGCAGGCCGCGGGCGTCTGGGACGCCGTCAGTGCGAAGGCCGTGCTGGCATCGAACGTACGCCAGAGTCTTGACTACGTGTCGCGTGGCGAAGTCGACGCCGGCTTCGTGTTCAGTACCGATGCCGCGATCATGCCCGACAAGGTCAAGGTGGCGATGAACGTGCCGACGCAAACGCCGATCACCTACCCGATCGCGCAGGTCGAAGGCAGCCGTCACGCGGCCGACGCGCAGGCGTTCATGAACTTCGTGCTGTCGCCGGCCGGCCAGGCGGTGCTCGCGAAGTACGGCTTCAAGCCCGCGCACTAACTTCCCGCAGGCACGTCCCCTCGTCCACTCGACACTTCGCACGCTCATGCAACAGGCCTGGATTCCGCTCATGCTGTCGCTGAAGGTAGCGGGCTGGGCCACTGCGCTCAACCTGGTGTTCGGCGTCGCGGCCGGCTTCGGCTTGTCGCGCTGGCGCTCGGGCGCGCGCGATGTGATCGATTCCCTGCTGATGCTGCCGCTCGTCTTGCCGCCTACCGTGCTCGGCTACTACCTGCTGGTGCTGCTTGGGCGGCGCGGCGTGATCGGCGCCTGGCTCGACCGCCTTGATATCCAGCTGGTGTTCACGTGGCAGGGCGCGGTGATCGCGTCGACGGTGGTGGCGTTTCCGCTCGTGCTGAAGTCGGCACGCGCCGCCTTTGAAGCGGTCGACCCGCAGCTCGAACGTGCCGCTCGTACGCTGGGCGTCAGCGAAACGGCGGTGTTTTTTCGCGTGACGCTACCGCTCGCGGCGCGCGGCATCCTCGCCGGCGGTCTGCTGGCGTTCGCGCGCGCGCTCGGCGAATTCGGCGCGACGCTGATGATCGCGGGCAACTTGCCGGGGCGCACGCAGACGCTTTCAGTGGCGGTCTACTCCGCGGTGCAAGCCGGTGACGACAGCACCGCCAATTTCCTCGTGCTCGTGACCTCGGTGACGTGCGTCGTGATCCTGTTGCTCGCAGGCCGTCTGGTGCCGCAGCACACGCTTTTGTCGTCCCGCTGACATGCCGCTCGCCGTCGACATCCGCAAGACCTTCCAGAGTGCCGAGCGCCGTTTCACGCTCGACGTCTCGTTCAAGGCGATCACGCAGCGCGTCGTGTTGTTCGGGCCGTCCGGCGCGGGAAAGAGTCTGACCTTGCAGGCCATCGCCGGCCTGCTTCGCCCTGACGAGGGCAGCATCGCGCTGCATGGCAATGCGCTGTTCGATAGCACGCAAGGCGTCGATCTGAAGCCGCAGGCGCGCAAGATCGCGTATCTGTTTCAGGACTACGCGCTGTTTCCGCATCTGAACGTGCGGCAGAACATCGGCTTCGGCTTGCAGCCGGGCTGGTTCAATCCGCGCGCGCGGAGCGCTCATCCGCAAGTTGATTACTGGCTCGAGGCGCTCGAACTGCAAAGCGTTGCCGGCAATCATCCGGCCCAGCTTTCCGGTGGACAGAAGCAGCGAGTGGCACTGGCTCGGGCGCTGGTGGCGCAACCTCGCCTGCTGTTGCTCGACGAGCCCTTCTCGGCGCTCGATAGCGCGTTGCGTCAGCGGATGCGGCACGAACTATCGGAACTGCAAACGCGGCTCGATATTCCGATGGTGTTGATCACGCATGATCCCGACGACGTCGCCGCGTTCGGCGATCAGGTCGTGCAGGTCAGCGATGGCTGCGTGCGCGAGAACCACCCGTTCGCCGGCTACGAGCGCAGCGTGCCTTAGCGGCGCGCGTTCGCGCCTAGTCTTTCACGCCGAGAATCACGCTCGACGCCTTGAATGCCGCAATCGCCGTCCCGCTTTCCACAAGCCCTAGCGTGTCAACGCTTTCATTCGTGACGACGGCGGTGATCACGGCGCCGCCTTCGAGCACGAGCGAGACCTCCGCGCTTACCGCACCGCGCTTGACGCTCTGCACTGTGCCGCGCAGCTGATTGCGCGCGGACAGCTTGAGCGGGGTGCCATCCGTGTCTTCGACAAGCAGCACCACCCACGAAGCCTTGATCAGCGCAAACGCCGCCGAACCTGTCGCGAGTCCCAGCGTCTCCGTGCTTTCATGCGTGAGCACCGACACAATCGCATGGCCGCCAGGCAGCGCGAGCGACACCTCGTCGTTAACCGTGCCGCGCGTGATTGCCGACACCGTCCCGTAGAGCTGATTGCGCGCGCTCGTTTTCACGCCGATGCGCCCGATCAGATCCCAATCGGTCGCGAAACCTTCAATGGCTGCACCCGCGCGTTCGAGAAAACGCCGATGCTCGCGTTCGACAGCGCGAAACGTCTCAATCAGCTTCACGGCGCGCGGCGTAAGCGTCGTGCCTCCCCCGCCTTTACCGCCGGTAGAACGGACCACGAGCGGCTCGCCGGCGAGATTGTTCATGGTGTCGACGGCATCCCACGCGCCTTTGTAGCTGATGCCCACCGCTTTCGCCGCGCTCGTAATCGAGCCGGTCTGACCGATTGCCGCGAGCAGCGCGATGCGCGCCGCGCCGCCGAGCGTTTGCGCGCCCGCCTGAAACCAGACCGAGCCGCCAATTTCGAGAGGCTCGTGAGACGAGCCGGTATGGTCAGTTGTCATGGCGGGAAAAGTGGTCAACGGATGAGGGAAGGACAGCGAATCATTATAGCCACGCCGACGCGCACGACCTCCTCCAGGCACTGAAACGGACAGGCGGCACGGTCAACCGACCGTGCCGCCCGTTTCGCATTGAACGCGTGCCCAGCGGGCCATCACACTGCGTACTGCGCGATCCCGTTACCAAACGACCAGTTCTCCTTCAGTACCTCGACGAGATTAATGAACACATCCTCCCGTCGCAGCCCAGGCGATTCCGCCAGTTCATCCGCCATGCGTTTGTAGAGCGCCTTTTTCTGCTCGAGCGTGCGCGTGTTGTTCAAGGTGATCTGAATCACCACGAGATCGTCGCTGCGGTCGATGTTCAGGTACTGGTTGTCGTAGACAAAATTGCCAGCCTCATGCTCGGTAATCAGCATGAAGATGTCGTCCTTCGGCACATTGAACGTGTCCACCAGCGAACGCTGGATGCTGGCCGTCAGCGCCTTCCGGTATTCAGCCGGCTTGCCGGCGCGCAAAGCGATTCGTGTGAGCGGCATGATGAAACTCCTTCGGTTGAAGTGGATGTGTCAACACAGCTTAGGCGCATCCAGTCATAATAAACAGACATCATTGACTATTTCATCTATATCCAACTGAAATGAAAGTGCTCGATCTCGACGCCGTGCGCGCCTTCGTGCTGGTCGCCGATCTACACAGCTTCACGCGGGCGGCGGACGCGCTCGATACCACGCAGTCGGCCGTCAGCCTGAAGCTGAAAAGGCTGGAAGCGCATCTGGGCAAGCAACTGCTGGAGCGTACGCCGCGTCTCGTGCGTCTTTCCGCGGACGGCAACGCGTTCCTCGGCGCAGCGCGCGATCTGTTGAACGCGCATGAGCGGGCGCTGGGTTCGCTATCCGTGGAGCGTCGGCGGCTGACTTTGGGCCTCAGCGAGCACGTGGCGGGTGCGGATCTGCCGCAGTTGCTCGCGCGGCTCAATGCGCATGATCCCGGGTTGGTGGTCGAATTGCATCTGGGGATGTCCAATGCCCTGCTCGCGCAACTCGACGAGCGTCGGCTGGATGCCGTCATCGTTCGATATGGCGCCGACGAGCCACCGCGCGACGACGCGCAACCGCTCTTTAGCGAGCCGCTCGGCTGGCTCGCCACGCCGGAATGGTTGCCGCGCGTCGGCGAGCCATTGCCGCTCGCGCTGTTAACGGCGCCGTGCAATGTGCGTGCTATCGCGCTGCAAACCTTGAATGAGGCGGGGATTGCCTGGCAGGAAGTGTTCGTCGGCGGGGGTGTGGCAGCCGTCGGTGCGGCGGTGGCGGCAGGCCTGGCGGTGTCGCCGCTGGCGCGCCGGGTGGCGCCGCGCGGCTTGATCGATGTTGGCACGAAGCTGGGGTTGCCGCCGCTACCCGAATCGCGAGTGACGCTGCATTCTCGGGTGAAAGACCGGCGTTCAGCCGAGACCTTGCGGCTGGTGGCGACGGGCTTGGCGAGCGTTTGACGGTTGGCGCGCGCGGCGCTTACCTGGACTGGGCGCTCGTGTCTTTCCGGCTCTCGATGTCGTGGTGTCAGTGCACGGCCTGACCGCGAGCTCAGTGGAGGATCGGCGGTAGCGAGCCACTGTTGGCGGTAGCGGGATTGGCTGCCGGGTCCGCGGGACTCGTCATGGCGGTCGCCTGGGGTGCCGGCGGTTTGACGGGACCGGTTTTCGCCGTGACCGTGGCCGCAGGGGGATGAGCCGTATGGGCCTGGACCGGATCGGCATGCGTTGGCTTAGTCTGATCCGGCTTCACCTGAACCATTTGCGCGTGCGGCTTTTTACCCTGTGTCGCGACGGCCGGCTTCGCTTTCACCGCAACCTTCTTCTCGCTAGCCTGAGACGGCTTCGCCCCACTCTTCGGCTCCGACGCGACCCGTTGCGTCCCGTGCTGACTGCTAGCCGCGTGCTTGGGCGTCGCCTTCGCGTCGCCGCCATGTTTAGGCGCCGCGCCACCCGCCGTGTTCTTTACATGCCCAGTGGCATGCCCGGCGGCCTCCGGCGGATTCCACACTTCCGCATAGCCCGCAGCGATTGCCGCGCCAGACACACTCCACACCGCCGCCGCCATTGCTGCCGTTGCTACTCCTCGAACCCACATCTCCTGCTTCTCCTGATCTCGACTTCATAATGAGCCGGAATTATATTCCCTTGCAAAAGTCCGTATTTAGACTAATATCAATTAAAAGTACACATAAGGACTTACCCGCTCATGTCCCACGCAGCCCGAGCCAGCCATCCCGAATCGCCGATACGCCGGCCCGTACCGGAACCCACGCTGACGGAAATGTCCGCCGCGGGCCTGCGCGCGTTCTTCAACGTCGCCCGGGACTGGGACTTGAGCGCCGAAGAGCAGATTGTGCTGCTCGGCTCGCCGGCGCGCTCCACCTACTTCAAATGGAAAGCCACGCCGCAAACCGCGCGGCTGGGACGCGACACGCTCGAACGTCTGTCGCTGCTGCTCGGCATCTATAAGGCACTGCAGATTCTGCTGCCGCAGCCCAGCGCCGCCGACACGTGGATCAAGCGTCCCAACAGCGCGCCGCCGTTCGGTGGCCGCCGCGCGCTGGACCGCATGCTGGCCGGCAACATCAGCGATCTCGTGGCCGTGCGCCAGTATCTCGACGCAATGCGAGGCGGCTGGGCGTGACAGAACAGCATTGGCAGGACCGCTGGCGCACCGCGCCGCTCGACTGGTCGCCCGCGTATCGCGTGATTCCCACACGCTTTCCCGCCGTCAACCTGTTCGACCGGGTGGCGTCGCCGGAAGACTTCGACGCCCTCTACGCGCTCGAGGCCATGACCAACGACCGTCTGCGCACGGAGGTCGGCGAACTCGATCTGGTGCCGCGCGAGGAGCGCCGCTTCGGGCCGGGTTATGGGCCGATCATGGCCGCGTTGACGCATCTGAATCCGCTCGGCAGCCGCTTCTCGGACGGCAGCTATGGCGTGTTCTATTGCGCCCGCTCGCGCGCCACGGCGATCGCGGAAACGCGCTATCACACGGGCAAATTCCTCGCGGCCACCGCCGAGGCGCCGCTGCGCCAACAGATGCGTCTCTACACGGTGGTGGCGCAGGGCAAGGTGGTCGACATTCGCGGCGACGCGCAACTCGATCCCGCGGTGCTCTCGCCCGACGCCTACCTCGCCGGCCAGTCGCTCGGCCGCGCCGTGCGCGAGGCCGGGGCGCCGGGCATCGCGTATCCATCGGTGCGGGATCAGGGCGGCGAGTGCCTCGCCGCGTTCAGAACGACGCTGCTGCGCGACTGTCATCACGCGGCGTATCTGGAATACAACTGGAACGGCAGCAGCGTGGATATGGTGTTCGAACTCAATCAGGTCGGCTGAAAAGGCCCATCGGCAGCGAGGCGGCTCAAGGCAACGCCAGTTCCGCCGCGCCTTCCGCGCGCGCGACTTCGACTGAGAT
The DNA here is from genome assembly GCF_046027215.1 of Paraburkholderia fungorum. Taxonomy (GTDB): domain Bacteria; phylum Pseudomonadota; class Gammaproteobacteria; order Burkholderiales; family Burkholderiaceae; genus Paraburkholderia; species Paraburkholderia fungorum_D. Next base: position 2,505,207 of record NZ_JAQQEN010000002.1, read on the forward strand.
CGACCAGCGCCGCAATGCATGAGGCTCGACGATCGTCAGCTTGCCGCCCGGCCCGAATGCGCCGGTGTCGATAAACACCTGCGAGCCGATCTGCTGGATGTCGCGCATCGGCGTATGGCCGCAATAGGTCAGCGAAAGACCGCGTTGCCGCAGCGGATCACCATTGCCCACCGCAAGCTCGCGGCCCCACAGCAATTGCTGCCGCACTTCGGCGGAAAAATTGCCGGCATCGAGGTCGGCGTCCGTGCCGAAGAATTCGGCATGCAGAATATTGAAGCGATCCTTGCCGCTGCCCACCACGCGCACGAGCGGCAGCATCCGCAGATGTTCCGCGTAGTGCTGCAATTGTTCGTCGGATAAACCCGCGGCCCAGATGCCGCCGATCCCGTACCACCACTGGCGGCGCAAACGGCCATCGGCAACCGCGCATAGCGTGTCCTCGTGATTGCCGAGCACGGCGTGGAACCACGGCTTGTCGAGCAGCGCCAGGGCCTGTTCGGAATGTTCGCCGCGATCCACCAGATCGCCGACCGAAAACAGCCGGTCGCGCGCCGGGTCGAACGCAATCTCGCGCAACAGATAGCGCAATGCATCGACGCAGCCATGCAGATCGCCGACGATAAAATCGCGGCCGCCCGGATTGGCTGGATGATGCTGGACAGAGTTCGCAAGGACGGAAGCCATTCGCTCATGATAGTGCGGCACGCACAAGTGCGTATGCGCGCTGCCTCTCTTTTCGGAGCGTCCGGAATGGCTCGATCGACGCAAAAACGGCGTGTTTCCGGTAGAGCTTGCCGGAAACACGCCGTTTGCGTGGTCATTATTGCTGCGAGCGGAGCTTGGCCACCTGATCGACCGTCAGGGTCGACTGCGGATTGCCGAACTGTTTGGTCACGTAGTTGGTGATCGCGGCCACCTGGTCATCGGTGAGCTGGCTGGCAAATGCGGGCATCAGCACGTCGGCCTGTTTCGTCGTACGAGTGACGCCGTGCAGGATCACCATCGCCAGATTATTGGCGTCGCTCGCGCCAACCGCCGTGTTGTGGATCAGCGACGGATACGCACCAGGCGCACTCGCGCCTGCGCCCTGCCCGGTCCAGTTGTGGCATGTCGCGCAATTGGCGATGAACAGTTGCGCGCCGTTCACTCCGTGAATCGTGGTGCCGCGCAGCGCGGTCACGTCGTTGGCGGGACTGCCCCACTGGTCACGCGGACGCGCTTCGCCACCGTTGATCGGCGGCACCGAGCGTAGATACGTGACAATCGAGCCGAGGTCCTCGCGGGTCAGATACTGCGTGCTGTCAGTCACCACTTCGGCCATCGGACCCGCCGCATTGGCACGGCCCGGCGCCGCGCCGGTGGAGAGATACGCAATCAGTTCGTCATCGCTCCAGCTGCCGATCCCGCTGTTCTTGTCCGGCGTGAGGTTGTATGCATGCCAGCCGGCCTGCACCGCGCCGGCGAAACGCGAACTCGTCTTCAGGCCTTGCGTGAAATTGCGCGGCGTATGGCACTCCTCGCAATGCGCCAGTCCTTGCACGAGATACGCGCCCCGATTCAATTCGGCGCTTTGTTTCGGATCCGGGACGAAGCGGCCTTCGGTGAAATTGAACATGTTCCAGAACACCATCAGCCAGCGCTGGTTGAACGGAAACTTCAGGCTGTTGCTCGGCGGGGCGTAGTGAATCGGCGTGAGCGTGTTCAGATACGCGCGAATCGCCAGCACGTCCCGGTCCGTGACCTTGGTGTACTCGGCGTATGGGAACGCCGGATAAAGCCGCTCGCCGCTTTTGCCGACACCCTCATGCATCGCGCGCAGGAAATCGGCGTCGGTCCATTGGCCGATGCCGGTGTCGGGATCGGGCGTAATGTTCGGCGTCACGATCGTGCCGAATGGCGTGTTGATCGGCAGACCGCCAGCGAAGGGCCGTGCCTTGTCGGTGGTGTGGCAGGCGACGCAATCGCCGGCGCGCGCGAGGTATTCGCCTCGCGTGACCAGATCGCTGGCGGCCCCGGCGGGCGTACCCGCCGCGCCGGCTTGCGAGGTGTCGTCGGCATGGGCCTGCATGATCGGCAGTTCGTCGTCTCGCGGCGCACCCGGTCCGTGCGCTTCGTGCCAGGCAACATACAGCGCGAACACGGAAAAGAACGCGGCTAGCGTGGCCATCCGGAAGCCGCGGCGGCGTCCATTCTGCGCGAGCCGTGCAAGCGCATCGGCCGGCCGCACGCGAGAAGTGTGCTTCATCATGGGGGCTCTCCGTTCAGGGCTCAGATTTCACGCTTGAGTTTGTCGGACAGTTTCAGCGACAAAGCCGCGATCGTCAGCGTGCAATTGACCGATGCAGCGGTCGGCATCACACCGCTGCTCGCAATGAACAGATTGGAATGATCGTGCGTACGGCAATCCGCATCCACGACCGAATCGGCTGGATCGTTGCCCATGATCGTGGTGCCCATGATGTGATTGTTCGGCGCGAAGGTATCGTCGAACGACACTTCGGCGCCGCCGAACAGTGTCGCGATCTGCGCATACAGTTCGTGCGTGTTCGCCGCGCTCTTCTTCACGTAGTCGTTGATCGAGTAGTAGATCTCGGGTTGCGGAATGCCGAGCGAGTCCTTGTGATCCGCCGACGGCACCACGCGATTCTGTGGCTCCGCCAGATGCTCGTGAAAGCTGTTGATATTCAGCGTGCGCGCCGCGCGATCGCGAATCTGCCGGTCGAACTCCGCGCCCGTGAGGCCTTTTTTCAGCAGATCGGCGGTCACGCCCATGGTCGGCACGCCGTTCGACAGATGCAGCTTTTTCGCCGAGTAATCGGAGCGGAACGCGCCGTCGCGAAAGTTGACGATCGAGGTCATTTCCATCGGCCCGCGCCCCGGCCACAGCGGTTCATTGGCGAGAAACGTGACACCGGTGCCCGGATGGTCCATCAGGTTGCGGCCCACCTGGTCCGAACTGTTGCCGACGCCATGCGGGAATTTGTCGGAGGTCGACATCAGCATCAGCTTCGGCGTTTCGATACCGTTCGCGGCGAGCACGAACAGCTTGCCGGTCACGCGCGTACTGTTGCCGTTCGGATCCTTGTAATGGACTGCGGTGATCAAGCCTTTATTGTCCGCTTCGACGCGGTACACCACCGCTTCGGGAATCAGCCTGGCGCCGGCCTGCTCGGCCTTTTCGGCGTGCACCACGCCGTTGTACATCGCGGCGATCGGGCAGATCGGCATGCAATTATTGTTGCCGCAGCAGGTAGGCCGCGCATCGTAAGGACGGCTGTTACGCGCCACCGGTTCGGGCACCACCTTGAAGCCCTGCGCATTGAGCACGTCGCTAAAGCGCTGATCCATGTACGAGAGCGGCAATTGGCTCATCGGATAGGGCTTCGAGCGTGGCGAGCCAAGGTCGATTGTGTTGTCGGGTCCGGACACACCGAGCTGCACTTCTGCCGCCGAATACCAGGGCTCCAGGGTTTCGTACGGATACGGCCAGTCACGCCCCACGCCATACAGCTTGTGCAACTGGAAGTCCGACGGCAACAGCCGCCACGCGGCCGCGGCCCAGTGCCAGGTCGTGCCGCCCACCAGCCGCACGTACTGCGAGTTGTACGGATAGTCGCCCTTCTGGATCAGATAATTGTTGGCCGGCGCGTATTCCGGATGCGGCGCATACGGCGTTGACGGATACGGCGTCGCGAAGTCGGATTTGGCCGGCGAGTTGCGGAAGTTCTCGACAATCTGCCAGCGCGGAATGCGCGGTCCCGCTTCGAGCAGAATCACCGACGCACCGGCCAGCGCCATCTGATGCGCGACCAGCCCGCCCGCCACACCAGAGCCGACCACGACGATGTCGGCGGAATTTGAGTTTGCCATTGTTGCCCTCTTCTGTGTCGACCAGAGTTGGCGCTTTAGCGCCTACTCGGGTCCCATGCACGTTGTGCTGGCTTAGCGTTGCTTGCTGTGCCGGCGTGCCGCCGCTGAGTCAAACCCAATCAAAGCAGTGAGGCGGTAAAGCGTGGCACGCGTGAGAGGCATTTCGTTCAGGCGCCTACTGGCTTGCGCGTCCAGTAGAACGGCACGTCGCGGCAATACGATGGAATCGTCAGCACGTCCTTGACCGGCTCGAACATCAGCGCCTGTTCATACGCGACTACTTCCACATGCGGCATGTCGCCCACGAGCCCGAGATACCAGGCGCGCATGATCGCGCCGACCGATTTGGCCAGTGGCGGCTGATCGGCCTGCAAAGCCTGGGTGACGGTATCGGATGGCACGCCGCCATGACCTTGCAGCCACGTGTTGAGCGCGGCGACGTTCTGGGTGAACTGGTTGTCGGATCTGGCGAGGGCGTCATAGACGCGTTTGCCGAGCACGGTATCGAAGCCGGTGCGGCCGGTGAGACGCTGCGAGAGAACAAGGAAAGCGTCGAGGCCGCCGCCGGCAGGTGGCGCATCGGCGAATGCCGGCGCGATCCACGACAGGGAACGGCCCGCGCCGGCAAACGCGAGCGCTGCGGCGCTAGCACACGCACCCAGCACCCACGCCCTGCGCGAGGACGAAAACGAATCCGACGATAAGAATGGAGGTAAGCGCGAAGATGAGCGCGAAGCTGAGCGCAAAGACGAAGCTGACGACGACAACCCGGCTGAATGCGTCACGTCGTGGTGCGCATCATTGTGCTCAGGAACATCTGTCATGGGGGCTCCAGATGGTGAGTCGTTTCAAACGGGCAACGTGGCGATGGCGCGATGCTGCTCGCGCGTTGCGTCGATTTCTCTACCCCAAAACCTGGTCTGACGCCGCTTGAGCGGTCTTGTCTGGCTTCATGTCGCCGATGAACGCCGCATTACGTTGTGCTGATGACAGCATGATGAAAAGCGGCACGTACTGTGAAAAACTCGCTGCCTGCCAATCGCCTTTCAACTGAAAGCGACGCGCAAGGCCGATGCGAAAGACTATAGCCTGTGAGCTACCCATTCGACAAATGGTGCCCGAAGCGCGAGTAGAATCCGCGACACGCGACACAGACGGCTCATCACTCTCTACCCCATGCTCATAAAATACTATCCGCAGGTTTTCCGTAATCGCCCACGCATGCTGGTCGGCCTCGCTATTGGTGTGGTGGCTGCGCTGGTGGTACCTGAGCACACGCGTGTCATGGTGCGCGTCCTGATCGGCTGGGACGCCGCCGTATGGAGCTACCTGATCCTGATCTGGATACACATGGCCTTCGCCGACGAAGGGCGCGTCCAGGAATTCGCCCGGCGCGACGACGAAAACGCCGGCGTCGTGCTATTCGTGATCTGCGTGGCGACCATTGCCAGTATTGCCGCGATCGTGCTGGAACTGGCGTCGGCGAAGGGCACGGCTGGCGCTTCGACTGCGTGGCACTACCTGTTGACCGGCCTCACGCTGATCGGCGCATGGTTCATGATCCCGACCATTTTCACGATGCACTACGCGCGACTCTATTACGACCCGGATGCCAAGGAGACCGCGCTGCTGTTCCCCGACCACGCACTGCAGCCCGACTACTGGGACTTCATGTACTTCTCGTTCACGATCGCGGTGGCGTCACAAACGTCCGACGTGGTGCTGCGCTCACGCTCGATTCGCCGCGCAACCCTGGCGCAATCGATCCTGTCGTTCTACTTCAACGTGGCGGTGCTCGGCTTGTGCGTGAACATCGCGGCCGGCCTGCTCGGCTCGTAACGCCAACCGCAACTTCACTTTTTGCCGTAAAAGTACGGCTCACCCCTCGCCCCGTGTAAAACCGGACGACATCCGCCCGATTTACACGGGCACCGTCTCCTTCAGCGCGCCGTCCGAAGCGCGCGCACCCTGTTCCGCGCACGCCTCCCGCCCTTTCGCTCCAGCCCCACAACCCGCTGGCATAACGTTTGCTGCGTGTTCCCAATCGATCTGGCCGGCCCCGTGCAACCGATGTCTGGCGTCAAAGCACCTGTTACTGGCCAGCGGCGTGACGATCTTTGCACTACATTGACCAGTACGCGCCCTCGCTTCTCGCATCGGGCGGTAGCCGGCTCTGGAAGCCCAATGAGCGCTGTGATCGCATGCTAATTGCATCCACACCGCAGCAGGACGAATCTGGAAACCACCGATGGAATCCCCAAACGGGTACGCGCCGCGGATTTACTTTCTCCATTCACTCCTCGTTGGGCCGCTCGATGCCTGGCCTGCGCAGTTTGCTCACGCAGCCGCGCTGGGCTTCGATCACGCGCTCCTGGGCAGCGTCTTTGAGCCTGGGCAGGCGCGCCACGGACAGGTGGTCGGCCATCATGGCAGGTTGCATCCCGTGTTCGAGACCCAGCAGCCGGCCACCGAGGCGCTCCGCACCCTCGCGGACGCTGCCCGGCAGAACGGCCTGACCTTGCTGGTCGATCTGGTGATCGACCGGATGGCCGCCGATGGCGCGCTGTACGCCGAACATCCCGACTGGTTCCACCCACTCGAGTCCGAAGAGGCGCGGCTCGATCCGCGTCACGTGCATCGCGAGGACAACGTCGCGTATGCCCACTTCAACGAGGCGGGCAGTGGCGCGGCACTGGTCGACTGGTGGACCCATCAGTTGCTGGCGCTGGCCGACGCGGGTGTTGGCGGGTTCCGTTTCGATTCGCCGCATCGTGTGCCGGCGGCCGTCTGGCGGCAACTCGGCGACGCGGTCCGCGCAAAGCATCCGGACGTGCGTTTCCTCGCCGCAACGCCGGGCCTCGCGCGTGGCGATCTGCTCAACCTTGACGGCGCGGGCTTCGACAGCGTGTTCTCGTCGATGCGCTGGTGGGACTTCCGCGCGGCCTGGATGACCGAGGAGCACGCCGCGCTCGCGCGCATTGGCGCCCCGATTGCGTTCCCCGAGGCGCCTTACGGCACCCGCCTTGCCGCCGATCTGAGCGGCGAAGCGCATGACGCCACGCTCGTCGAGCGGGCTTATCGGCGCGCGCTGTTCACCGCCGCCTCGACCGGCACGGGCTGGATGATGCCGATGGGCTTCGAATACGGCATCACCGAGCCGATGTCCCAGACTCGCGGCGACGCAGCGCAATACGCCCTCGCCTGCCAGTCTCGGCAATTCGATCTCTCGGAACGGATCACGCATGCGAACGAGGTAGTGCGCAATTCGAAAGCGCTGCACGCCAACGGCGAATTGCGGCCGCTCAGCGGCCCCGGCGCCCCCGCAGCCGTTTTGTTGCGCGCCGACCATCCCGACCTACGCGAAGCCGGCGAAGCGGCCCTGATCGCGATCAACCCCGACCTCGGCGCACCGGTGCGCGTCGATCCAGGCCGCTTCCTCGCGGGCGTGCCGGGCAACTTCACGCGCTTCGTGCCGCTGGATGCACCCGGCCATGTCGCGCCCGCCGCCTTGACGCCGTTCACGCTCGCGCCCGGCGCATGCCGGCTGTTTCGCGCGGTGGCGGAGAAGCCGATCCGCCTCGCACCGCCGATCGACAAGGCAAACAGCAAGCGCAGCGGTCGCAAGACCGTGCTGGAAGCGATTGCCGCGCCGCGTGTGGCGATCGAAAGCGTGACGCCCTCGGTCGACGGCGGACGCTTTCCGGTCAAGCGCAGCGTGGGCGAGCGCGCCGAAATCACCGCCGCGATCTTCGCCGAAGGTCACGACAAGATCGCCGCCGCCGTGATCTGGCGCGCCGCCGACGAAACCGCGTGGCATGAGGTGCCGATGTCCCCGGCGCAGCCCGCCGGCCTTGACATCTGGAAGGCGCGCATCCCGCTGGAGCGGCTCGGCCGCCACGAATTCACCGTGATCGCCTGGCGCGACGACTTTGCCTCGCTGGTCGAGCACATCCAGAAAAAGCTGAAGGCGGGCCAAACCGTCGAACTCGAACTCGACGAAGCCACGCATCTGTTCGCACTCGTGCTGGCCGAGGTGGAAACGGCGGAAGGCGCGGTAACCGAGCCGCTCGAGCATATCGTCAAAGTCTTCACCAAAGCCGACCCGGAAACGAAGCTCGCGCTGATCCTCGCGCCGACCACGGCGAAGTCGATGACCGCCGCGCGTCATCGGCCGTTCCTGAGCCGCGATCCGGTGGTCTACAAGATCGACGCCGATCGCACCGCCGCGCGCTTTGCGAGCTGGTACGAAATCTTCCCGCGCTCGATGAGCGACGATGAATCGCGCCACGGCACTTTCGCCGACGTCACAACGAAACTGCCGCGCATTCGCGACATGGGTTTCGACGTGCTGTACTTCCCGCCGATCCATCCAATCGGTCTCGCCAATCGCAAAGGTCGCAACAATACGTTGAATGCGCAGCCCGGCGATGTCGGCAGTCCGTACGCGATCGGCGCGGCTGAAGGCGGCCATACCGCCGTGCACCCGGAACTCGGCACACTCGACGACTTCAAAAAGATGCTGGCCGCGGCGCACGCTCACGGCCTCGAAATCGCGCTCGACTTCGCGATCCAGTGTTCGCCCGATCACCCCTGGTTGAAGGAGCATCCAACGTGGTTCGCCTGGCGGCCCGACGGCACGTTGCGTTACGCCGAAAATCCGCCGAAGAAGTATCAGGACATCGTCAATCCCGACTTCTATGCGCACGACGCCAAGCCCGATTTGTGGCTCGCGTTGCGCGACGTATTCCTGTTCTGGATCGAAGCCGGCGTGCACATTTTCCGCGTCGACAATCCGCACACCAAGCCGCTGCCATTCTGGGAATGGGTGATCGGCGACGTGCGCGCGCGTTATCCGGACACGATCTTCCTTGCCGAAGCATTTACGCGGCCGAGAATGATGAACCGCCTCGGCAAGATCGGCTTCTCGCAGTCGTACACGTATTTCACGTGGCGGGAATCGAAGCGCGACTTCATCGAGTACATGAACGAACTCACGCAAACCAGCGCGCGTGATTCCTATCGGCCGAATTTCTTCGTCAATACGCCGGACATCAACCCGCGTCATCTGCAATCGTCCGGACGTTCGGGCTTCCTGATTCGTGCGGCGCTGGCCTCCACGCTCGCCGGCCTGTGGGGCGTGTACAGCGGATTCGAACTGTGCGAGGCCGCCGCGCTGCCGAACAGCGAGGAATATCTCGACTCCGAAAAGTATCAACTGCGCGCATGGGACTGGCACCGGCCCGGGAATATCGTCGGCGAGATCACGGCGTTAAACCGGATCCGGCGCGCCAACCCGGCGCTGCAGACGCATCTCGGCCTGACCTTCCTGCCCGCGTACAACGACCACATCCTGTTCTTCGAGAAGGCGACTGAAGCTCGCGACAATGTGATCGTGGTCGCCATCAATCTCGACCCGTTCAACGAACAGGGCGCGGATATCGAATTGTCGTGGGACACTTTCCAGCATTGGAATCTGCACGACCACGGCGCGCTGGAAGTGACCGATCAGATGACCGGCGCGCGCTTCGAATGGCACGGCCGCAGGCAGCATGTGCAGCTCGGCTCGGGTCAGCCATTCTCGATCTGGCGCATCGCGCCGCTCGGCGGCCTGCCCGCCGAACGCCCCGATGAAGCCGACAGCGACTATCACGCAGACGCTGGCAACCCAACCCCAACGGAAGGTGCGACATGAAGCGTGACGATCCAGCCCAAACCACGTCGCAGGCCCACACGAGCGCAGCCACCGGCAGCGCGGCGAAAACGCGGGCCTCACGGCGCGGCAAACCGGTCGCGCTCAGCGACGACCCGCTCTGGTACAAAGACGCGATCATTTATCAGGTGCACATCAAGTCGTTTTTCGACGCGAACAACGACGGTGTCGGCGATTTTCCCGGCCTGATCGCGAAGCTCGATTACATCGCGGAACTCGGTGTCACCGCGATCTGGCTGCTGCCGTTCTATCCTTCGCCGCGCCGCGACGACGGTTACGACATCGCCGATTACCGCAACGTCCACCCCGATTACGGTCAGCTTTCCGACGTGAGGCGCTTCATTCAGGAAGCGCATGCACGCGGCATCCGCGTGATTACCGAGCTGGTGATCAACCACACGTCCGATCAGCATCCGTGGTTTCAGCGCGCCCGCCGTGCCAAGCCCGGCTCGAATCATCGCAATTACTACGTGTGGTCCGATACCGATCAGAAGTACCAGGAAACGCGCATCATCTTTATCGATTCGGAGCCGTCGAACTGGACGCATGATCCGGTCGCGGGCGCTTACTACTGGCACCGCTTCTATTCGCACCAGCCCGACCTGAACTTCGACAATCCGGCCGTGCTGCGCGAGGTGTTGCAGGTGATGCGCTTCTGGCTCGACATGGGTATCGACGGGTTGCGTCTGGATGCCGTGCCGTATCTGGTCGAACGCGAGGGCACCAACAACGAAAACCTGCCGGAAACGCACGCGGTGCTGAAAAAGATCCGCGCGACGATCGACGCCGAATATCCGAACCGGATGTTGCTTGCCGAAGCCAACCAGTGGCCGGAAGACGTAAAGGAATACTTCGGCGACGAAGACGAATGCCATATGGCCTTCCACTTCCCGCTGATGCCGCGCATCTACATGTCGATCGCGAGCGAGGACCGCTTTCCGATCACCGATATCATGCGGCAGACGCCGGACCTCGCCGAAACGAACCAGTGGGCGATTTTCCTGCGCAATCACGATGAACTGACGCTCGAAATGGTCACGGATTCGGAGCGCGATTATTTGTGGAACACGTATGCGAGCGATCGCCGCGCGCGGCTGAATCTCGGCATTCGCCGCCGCCTCGCGCCGCTGATGGAGCGCGACCGTCGCCGTATCGAACTGATCAATTCGCTGCTGCTGTCCATGCCGGGCACGCCCGTGATTTATTACGGCGATGAACTCGGCATGGGCGACAACATCCACCTGGGCGATCGCGACGGCGTGCGCACGCCGATGCAATGGTCGTCGGATCGTAACGGCGGTTTCTCGCGTGCCGATCCTGAACAGCTGGTGCTGCCGCCGGTGATGGGCGCGCTGTATGGCTTCGACGCGGTCAACGTCGAAGCGCAAAGCCGCGACCCGCATTCGCTGCTGAACTGGACCCGCCGCATGCTCTCCACGCGCCGTGCGAAGCAGACGTTCGGACGCGGCACGATCCGCTTCCTGAAGCCGGAAAACCGCAAGATTCTCGCGTATCTGCGCGAAATGCCGGACCAGCCGCCCATTCTGTGCGTGGCGAATCTGTCGCGCGCGCCGCAAGCGGTCGAACTCGATCTGTCCGAGTTCGACGGCTCGGTGCCGATCGAAATGACCGCCGATTCCGTGTTCCCCGCCATCGGCCAACTGACTTATCTGCTGACGTTCCCGCCGTACGGTTTTCTGTGGTTCATGCTGTGCCCGGGCGGCCAGCGTCCAACGTGGGCGCAGGCGCATTCGGAACCGTTGCCGGAATTCGTCACGATCGTGATCCGCGAAGGACAGGCCGGCCCGACACCGGAAAACGTCCGCCTGCTCGAATCGGAAGTGTTGCCGTCATGGCTCAGCCGGCGCCGCTGGTTTGCCTCGAAGGATCAGAAGATGCACGCCGTGCGTCTCGCCGCGCTGACGACGATCCCCAATGGCGGCTTCGCCTTCACCGAAATCGAAGCGGACGTCGGCAATCACACCGAGCGCTACGTGGTACCGATCGCGATCACCTGGGGCGGAGAAACCACCACGCCGCTCTTCAGGCAACTGGCGCTGGCACGGGTGCGGCGCGGCCGCAATGTCGGCCATCTGACAGACGCCTTCGCGTTGCCGATCTTCGCGCATGGCGTGATGCGCAAGCTGCGTGAACGCGCGGTCGTTCCCACCGTGCAGAAAAGCGAAATCAGGTTCATCCCGACGGACCGTTTCGACGAACTCGATCTTGGCGAACGACCCGACATCCGCTGGCTCGCAGCCGAGCAAAGCAACAGTTCGCTGATCATCGCGGACACCGCCGTGCTGAAGCTGGTGCGCCGTCTGGTGAGCGGCATTCATCCGGAAGCGGAAATCAGCCGCTACCTGACCCAGCTCGGCTACGCGAACACCGCGCCGCTGTACGGTGAAGTGGTGCGCGTCGATCCCGCGGGCGTGCCGCATACGCTCGCCATCGTACAAGGCTTTATCGACAATCAGGGCGACGCGTGGAACTGGTCGCTGGACTTCCTGCGCCGCTCGGTGGATGAACTCGCCATCGCGGTCGATGCGGACGCGCAATCGCTGGACCGTACCAACGAAGCCATCCTCATGGACGGCTACAGTGCGCTCGCCGGCATCATCGGCAAGAGGCTGGGCGAGTTGCATGTGGCGCTTGCTTCGCCGACGGACGACCCGTCCTTCGCGCCAGAACCTGCCAGCGGCGAACAGGTGCAGGCATGGGTCGACGGCACGCAGGCGATGCTCGCAAGCGCGCTCGATCTGCTGGCACCGCGCATCGAGCAGATGACCGAGCCGGAAACCAAAGCGTTGGCGCAAAGCCTGATCGACCGCCGCGCCGCGCTCGTGGAAGCGGTCAACACACTCGTATCGGGCGATGCAGGCGCGCTGCGCATCCGCATCCACGGCGACTTCCATCTGGGCCAGGTGCTGGTCGCGCAGGGCGACGCGTATCTGATCGATTTTGAAGGCGAGCCCGCGCGGACCCTTGAAGAGCGGCGCCAGAAGTCGAGCCCGTTGCGCGATGTGGCCGGTCTGATGCGCTCGCTCTCCTATGCGAGTGCTGCGGCGCAGTCCACCATGGAAAGCGCGCCGCCACAAACCGCCGATCGCAAGCGCGTGCTGTTCGAGCGGTTCCGCGCACATGCCACGGAAGTCTTCCTGCGGGAGTATCGCGCGGCCGTCGCAACGGCGGAGCAATCGCTGGTCGCGCAGCATTCGGAGCAGGCCTTGCTGGATCTGTTCCTGATCGAGAAAGCCGCTTACGAGATCCGTTACGAAGCCGCCAACCGGCCGACCTGGCTCAGCTTGCCGGTGCGCGGACTGGCCGCGCTCGCCAGCCGTCTGCTGGGCGACACCGGCACGCCGCCGCACCACGATCCATCAACCCAGGCGCCTGGCGCCGACACACCGCCTAACCCGGCCGAGGGCGACTATGAGTGAGCATGATCCGGCCGCGGGCCTCCAACCGCTCGATATCGACGCGCTCGTCGAGGCGCGTCACCCCGATCCTTTTTCGCAGCTCGGGATGCATCAGACGGACGCCGGTCCTGTCGTGCGCGCGTTGTTGCCGAATGCCGCGCACGTCAGCGTCGTGGCGCGCACGGACGGCGCGCTGCTGGGCGAACTCGAGCAACTGCGGCCTGGGCTCTTTGCCGGCCGCATCACGTCGGCGGCGCCGTATCGTTTGCGGATCGACTGGCACGGTGTGACGCAGGAAATCGAGGACACGTATTCATTCGGCCCCGTGCTCGGCGACGAACCGCTCGGGCGTCTCGCCGGCGGCGATCCGTATGCGGTGCTCGAATGCCTCGGCGCGCATCCCATGCAGGTGGACGGCGTACCCGGCGTGCGCTTTGCCGTGTGGGCGCCGAATGCGCGGCGCGCGTCGGTGGTGGGCGACTTCAACGCGTGGGACGGCCGTCGCCATCCGATGCGGCTGCGTCATCAGGCAGGCGTGTGGGAGCTGTTCGTGCCGCGCGTAGGTCCCGGCACACGCTACAAATACGAGTTGCTATCGCGCGACGGCCATCCGTTGCCGCTCAAGGCCGACCCCTGCGCGATGCAGACTGAGAAGCCGCCAGGTACCGCTTCAGTCGTCGCGCACGTCGACGAGATCGAACAGTTTGAATGGACCGATCACGAATGGATTCAGTCGCGCGGGGGCAAGCAGACCGCGCGCTCGCCAATCTCGATCTACGAGGTGCATGCGGAATCCTGGCTGCGCGTGGCCGAAGAAGGTCAGCGCGGCCTTGTCTGGGAAGAGCTCGCCGAGCGGCTGATTCCCTACGTCAAGAGCATGGGTTTTACGCACGTCGAGTTCATGCCGGTCGCCGAGCATCCGTTCGGCGGCTCGTGGGGCTACCAGCCGCTTGGACAGTTCGCGCCGTCCGCGCGATTCGGCAAGCCCGAGCAGTTCGCCGCGTTCGTCAACAAGGCGCATGAGGCTGGTCTCGGCGTGATTCTCGACTGGGTGCCCGCGCACTTTCCAAACGACGCGCACGGCCTCGTCGATTTCGACGGCACGCCGCTATACGAGCACGCCGATCCGCGCGAAGGCTATCACCAGGACTGGAACACGATGATCTACAACCTCGGCCGCCACGAGGTGAGCGCGTTCCTGATCGCCTCGGGCCTCGCGTGGCTCAAGCGTTATCACGTCGACGGATTGCGCGTGGATGCGGTGGCCTCGATGCTGTACCGCGACTATTCGCGCGCCGCCGGTGAATGGGTGCCGAATATCTACGGCGGCCGGGAAAACCTCGAATCGATTGCGTTCCTGAAGCGGCTCAATCATGAGGTCGGCTATGTGCCGGGCGTGCCGGGCGCGATCACGATCGCCGAGGAATCCACCGCGTGGCCGGGCGTCACGGCACGCGTGGAAGACGGCGGCCTCGGCTTCCAGTTCAAGTGGAACATGGGCTGGATGCACGACACGCTGCACTACATGGAAGAAAACCCGGTCTACCGCCAATATCATCACCACATGATGACGTTCGGCATGGTGTACGCGTATTCGGAGCGCTTCGTCCTGCCGCTCTCGCACGACGAAGTGGTGCACGGCAAAGGCTCGCTGCTCGGCAAGATGCCGGGTGACAAATGGCAACGCTTCGCCAATCTGCGCGCGTATTTCGGCTTCATGTGGATGCATCCGGGCAAGAAACTGCTGTTCATGGGCGGCGAATTCGGGCAGATGGCGGAGTTCGACCACGACACGTCGCCGCATTGGCATCTGCTCGACGATCCGGATCATCACGGTCTGCAGAAGCTGGTGCGCGATCTGAATCATCTGTACAGCCAGGAACCCGCGCTATACCGGCTCGACAGCGAGCCAGGCGGCTTCGAATGGCTGATCGGCGACGACCAGGGCAACAGCGTATTCGCCTGGCGCCGCACCGACGGCGAAGGTCGCGAGGTCGTGGTGGTCTGCAATATGACGCCGGTGCCGCGGGTCGGATACCGGATGGGCATGCCCTGCAGAGGCCGCTGGTCCGAAGTACTGAATACGGACGCCGGCGTATATGGCGGCTCGAACATGGGTAACGGCGGGATGATTCACACCGATGAGATCGCGAGTCACGGCAGGCCGTTTTCGGCTTCATTGATTCTGCCGCCGTTGGCGACGATCGTTTTACGCGCCGATTGACTGGCGCGCGGTCATGCGGGCGCGCGGCGTAGTGGTCGCGCGCCCGTTGCATGAAGACCCACGATAGCGTTCGCAAAAAACAGAACAAGGAAGGGGAATCATGTCGCATGCAATGCCCGACCGGCTGTTGCCGGGCTCGCCCTATCCGCTCGGCGCCAGCTGGGACGGCCTGGGCGTCAACTTTGCGGTGTTCTCGGCGAACGCGCAGAAAATCGAGCTTTGCCTGTTCGACCCCACCGGCCGTAAGGAACTCCGGCGTTTCACGCTGCCCGAATGCACCGACGAAATCTGGCACGGCTATCTGCCGAACGCGCACCCCGGCACGGCGTACGGCTTTCGCGCGCATGGGCCGTATCAGCCGCAGCACGGGCATCGCTTCAATCCGCACAAGCTGTTGCTCGATCCGTATGCGCGCAAGCTGGTCGGGCAGTTTCGCTGGTCGGATGCGCTCTTCAGCTATCGCGTGCATTCGAATCGCGCCGACCTGTCGATCGACCGGCGCGATTCGGCGCCGGCCATGCCGAAATGCGTCGTGATCGACGAAGCGTTCGACTGGTCGCACGACAAGCGCCCGAACCTGCCGTGGGGCGAAACCGTCATTTACGAGGTGCATGTGCGCGGGGCCTCGATGTTGCGCGCCGATCTGCGCCAGCACGAACGTGGCACGTTCGCCGCGCTGGCTTCGCCGGAGTTCATCGAGCATTTGCTCAAGCTCGGCGTGACCGCTGTCGAACTGCTGCCCGTGCATGCGTTTCTGAACGACCGGTTTCTGGTTGAGCGCGGTCTGCGCAATTACTGGGGTTACAACACCGCGGCGTTTTTTGCGCCCGAGCCCTCGTATCTGAGCACGCACCGGCTCGACGAAATGCGTATCGCCGTACGGCAGTTACACGCGGCCGGCATCGAAGTATTTCTCGACGTGGTCTACAACCACACCTGCGAAGGCAATGAAATGGGGCCCACGGTGTCGTGGCGCGGGCTGGACAACGCCAGCTACTACCGGCTGATCCCCGGCGACGAACGCCACCATATCAACGACACCGGCTGCGGCAATACGCTGAATCTGCCGCATCCGCGCGTGCTGCAGATGGTGATGGATTCGCTGCGCTACTGGTCGACTGCTTTCAATATCGACGGCTTCCGTTTCGACCTTGGCGTGACGCTCGGCCGCGAGCAACACGGCTTCGATCCAGGCTCCGGCTTTTTCGATGCGCTGCGTCAAGACCCGATCCTGTCGCAACGCAAGCTGATCTCCGAACCGTGGGACATCGGTCCCGGCGGCTATCAGCTCGGCAACCATCCGCCGGGCTTTGCCGAATGGAACGATCGTTTTCGCGACACCGTGCGCCGCTTCTGGCGCGGCGACGCCGGCTTGCGGCCCGATCTCGCCGCGCGCCTGACCGGCTCGGCCGATCTGTTCAACCGCCGCTTCAGAAAACCGTGGGCATCGGTTAATTTTGTCGCGTCGCACGACGGCTTTACGCTCGCCGACATCACCGCCTACGAGCAGAAGCACAACGAGGCGAATCGCGAAGGCAACAACGACGGTCACAACGAAAATTGCAGCCGCAACTGGGGTGCCGAAGGCCATACCGACGATCCGGCGATTCTCGAGACCCGCAAGCGCGTGGCCCGCTCGCTGAACGCGACGCTGCTGATGGCGCTCGGCACGCCCATGCTGCTGGCGGGCGACGAATCGCTGCGCACGCAGAATGGCAACAACAATGCGTACTGCCAGGATAACGAACTATCATGGCTCGACTGGGAGCGCGCGCAATCGCCGGACGGGCGCAAGATGACCGAATTCGTCGCGCGGGTCGTCGCATTGCGCAAACAGCACCCGTTGTTACGCGAAACGCGGTTTCTGTTCGGCGACCGCGAGGTGTTGCCCGGTCTGTTCGATGTCGGCTGGTTCGACGAACACGGCGATCCGCTCACCATCGAAGCCTGGCAAGATCCGGAGGGCCGCGCGTTTACGCTGCGGCGCGCCGGCCCGGGCCTGAATCACGAAACCGAAGTATTGTTGATGATGCTCAACGCGTCGGCGGAAACGCGGCGTTTCACACCGCCCGCGCCGCATCTGGAATGGCAAGTGCTGCTAGATACAGCTGAGCCGGAAAGTGCGCCGCATCGGCTGGCGGTGCCGGAGGTTGAAGTGGCCGCGCATAGCCTTGTCATGCTGGCTGCGCAACCTGTCGGCGAGGCGGATTGGCAGGCAGGCTGGATAGCCGGTGCAGAGCACGGGCCGCGGCTCCTGACTGCGTTGCCGCCCGATCCCGGCGCGCATCCGGCGAGCGTGGATACCTCGCCGACCAGTTGAGCGCTGCCCGCTTCGCAGCACATGCAGCATGGTAGGGCGGCCGCGTCGTCAGGTATCCGGCACGGCTCCCGAGCAAAACCGAATGGTGACGAATCATGTCCGATAGTCCGATTGATCCTCACGCGCATCACCACGCGCATTGCCTGCCGTTCAGCGCACAGCTGATCGGCGCGGCGGGGGCGAAGCCGCGCACGCGGTTTCGCTTCTGGGCGCCGTCATGCAAGACGGTGCACGTGGATATCGAAAACGGACCTGCCCAAGGCGCGGTCGAGATGGAGCCGACCGGCAACGGCTGGTTCGAGGCCACCGCCGATTGTGGCGCGGGCACGCTCTACCGTTTCCGGCTCGATGGCGAGCACGCCGTACCCGATCCCGCATCGCGCTTCCAGCCGCAAGACGTGCATGGTCCGAGCGAAGTGATCGACCCGCGCGCGTATCGCTGGGAACATACGAACTGGCATGGCCGGCCGTGGGAAGAAACCGTGCTGTACGAGGTGCACGTTGGCGCGCTCGGCGGTTATGCGGGCGTGCAAAAACGCCTCACGGCGCTCGCCGCGCTCGGTGTCACCGCCATCGAGTTGATGCCGCTGCACGATTTTCCCGGCAAGCACAATTGGGGCTATGACGGCGTGCTTCCCTATGCGCCGGACTCGGCATATGGCCGCCCGGAGGAACTGAAAGCACTGATCGATGCCGCCCACGGTCTCGGCCTGATGGTGTTCCTCGACGTGGTCTACAACCATTTCGGCCCGGACGGCAACTATCTGCACGCGTATGCCCGCCCGTTTTTCCGCGAAGGCACGCACACGCCGTGGGGCCCGGCCATTGACTTCGAGCGCCCGGAAGTCAGCGATTTTTTCACTGACAACGCGGTCTACTGGATCAACGAATATCGCATCGATGGCCTGCGTTTCGACGCGGTGCATGCCATCGACAATCATGCCTGGCTGCGCGAATTGTCCGACCATATCCGCGCGAAAGTGCAGCATGGCCGGCACGTGCATCTCGTACTGGAGAACGAACACAACAGTGCGAGCCTGCTCGAAACGCATTTCGACGCGCAATGGAACGACGATGCGCACAACACGCTGCACGTTCTCCTGACCGGTGAAACGGAAGGCTATTACCACGCGTATGAAGACCAGCCGATCCGGCGGCTCGCGCGCGTCCTGTCGGAAGGCTTCACCTATCAGGGCGAAGCCTCGCCGATTCACGACGGCGCGCCGCGTGGCGAATCGAGCAAGCACCTGCCGCCCACTTCGTTCGTGATGTTTCTGCAAAATCACGATCAGATCGGCAATCGCGCATTTGGCGAACGCCTGCGCAAGCTGACGTCTGATGACGCTTTGCGCGCCGCCACCGGCCTGTTGCTACTGTCGCCGCAAATCCCGCTGCTGTTCATGGACGAGGAATACGGTTCGACCCGACCGTTCCTGTTCTTTACCGACTACACCGGTGAGCTCGCCGACGCCGTTCGCGAAGGGCGGCGCCGCGAATTCGCGCGCTTTTCCGTCTTCAGCGACGAACAGCGCCGCGCGCAAATTCCCGATCCCAACGACGTGAACACCTTCGCGGCATCGGCGCCACCCGAGCTCACGGAAGCCCCGGCGCACGACGACGATCCGAAAGACCGGCTCGACTGGATGCACTTCTACAAATCCGCGCTCGCCGTGCGCGCGAAGCTGATCACCCCGCGGCTGAAGCACGCCAAAGCGCTCGGCGCGACGGTGCTCACCGCCGCTGATGGCGGCGACGCCAACGCGTTGGTGGCACGGTGGAAACTGGGCGACGGCGAGACGCTGTCAATCGCCCTGAATCTGTCGCCGGCAAGCGTATCGTTCGCTGACATTCCCGCCGGCAAGCTCATTTTCGAAACACCGCCGCGCGTGCGTGAACAGATCGACGCGAAGGTGTTGCCGTCCAATACGTTTGCCGCGTGGCTGACCGGCGACGTCAGCGACTACGCAATCGGCCACGATGCCCGCATTGCGGGCCAACAGGAGCGCCACGCGTGAGTCCGACCCGCCGCCCGAACAATTCGATCGTGAACCTTGCCATGCGCGCCGGCTTTGAAGTCGAGTGGCAGGACGCGCACCATACGACACAGCATGTGCCCGAAAGCACGCTCGCCGTGCTGCTCGAACGGATGGGCCTGCCGTGCGGCAACGCAACGCAAATCCGCCATAGCGCCGCCGCGCTGGATGCCGAACTGTCTGGCCGCAAACTGCCTCCGCTGATGACCGCGGAAGTCGAGCGCGGCATCGCCTTGCCTGCGGCCGCGATCAAATCCGGCAGCCATTACCGGATCGAACTGGAAAGCGGCTCGATCATCGACGGCCGTTTCACCGCGCCCAAAGGCGAGGAAGCGTTGCTCACACCGATCGACGAGCCCGGCTACCACAGGCTCGTGATCAACGACCAACACATGACGCTGGCCGTCGCGCCGTCGCGCTGCTACACCGTCGCCGACGCATGGCGCACGCTGCACGACGACACCGCCCACGCGCCGCCGCTGTGGGGCATTGCCGCGCAGCTGTATGGATTGCGCCGTACCGGCGACGGCGGCATCGGCGACTATTCGGCGCTCGCGCAACTGGCGATCGAAAGCGCGAAGCGTGGCGCGCATGCGCTCGCCGTGAGTCCGACGCATGCCATGTTCAGCGCCCAGCCGCACCGCTTCAGCCCGTATTCGCCGTCGTCGCGCTTATGGCTGAATGTCGCGCATATCGATCCCGCCGCGGTGTTCGGCGCCGATGCAGCGCACGCCGCGCTTGAAGCGGCAGAAGCGAGCGCTGCGTGGTCGAAGCTCGAAGACCTGCAGCTGATCGATTGGCCGAACGCGGTCGTGTTGAAGCTGAAAGTCTTGCGCGCCTTATACGAGAACTTCTGTACCGGAGAGCGCAAGCACGGCACGCCGCGCGCGCTGGAGTTTCACGGCTTTTGCGAGCGTGCCGGACGCGCGCTCGAAGACCATGCGCGCTTCGAGGCGCTGCAGGCGGCGCAGCTTGCAGAGCCAGGCGGCGACGGCCACTGGCGCAATTGGTCCGAGGCGCTGCGCGATCCACGCAGCCCGGAAGTCGACGCTTTCGCCGAGGCCAATCGCCACGAAGTGGAGTTTTATCTCTTCCTGCAATGGCTCGCCGCCAAGGGGTTGTCGCACGCCCAGCACGCGGCGCGCGACGCCGGCATGGCGGTCGGCCTGATCGCCGACCTCGCCGTCGGTTGCGATAGCGCCGGCAGTCATGCGTGGTCTTATCGTGACGACATGTTGCAAGGCGTGTCAGTCGGCGCGCCGCCGGATCTGTTCAATCAGGCTGGCCAGACATGGGGACTCACCACTTTCTCGCCGCGCGCGATGCGCACGCAAGGCTTCTCCGCGTTCATCGACATGCTGCGCGCCGCGTTCGTGCATGCGGGCGGCATCCGTATCGATCACATTCTCGGCTTGCGACGCCTGTGGCTCGTGCCCGAGGGAGAAAGCGCGCGCAACGGCGCCTATCTGCGTTATCCGCTCGAAGATCTGTTGCGGCTCATTGCGCTCGAATCGTGGCGGCATCGCGCGATCGTGATCGGTGAGGACCTCGGGACCGTGCCGCCCGGCTTTCGCGAGCGGCTCGACGAGCATGGCGTGGCCGGCATTCGTGTGCTGTGGTTCGAGCATGCTGCGCACGGCGACGGTTTCAAGCCACCCCACGCATGGGACCGCAACGCCGTCGGCACCACGACCACGCATGATCTGCCGACTGTCGCCGGTTGGTGGAACGGCAGCGATATCACGTGGCGCAACCGCGTCGGTCAGACGATGGCGCGCGCCGATGGCCGCGATCCGGTCGCGCTTGCGCAGGAGGAGCGCGCCGCCGACCGCGCGAAACTATGGGCGGCATTTCAGCAAGCCGGCGTGGCCGCGCCCGAGGTCCCCGCGCCGACGCTGGAGAACCCGCCTGTGGATGAAGCGCTGGCCTTCGTCGCGGCCACGCCGGGTCCGCTCGTCACCTATCCGCTCGAGGATCTGCTAGCGCACGTCGAACAGCCGAATCTGCCCGGCTCGATCGACGAGCATCCGAACTGGCGCCGCCGCGTAGCCCTGTCGATCGAAGAACTGTTCGAAGACGCGACGTTCCGCGATCGGCTGCTGGCGGTCGACCGCGCACGCAGCGCGGCGATACGCTCTTCTCCTAACGCCTCCGTGGAGCCTGATACGCCATGACTGTTCCACGCTCCACGCTTCGGCTCCAGTTTCATCGGGGCTTCACCTTCGACGATGCCGCGAAGCACGTCGAGTACTTCGCCGCCCTCGGCATCAGCCATCTCTACGCGTCGCCCATCACAACGGCCGAGCCGGGCTCGATGCATGGCTACGACACCGTCGACTACACCCAGGTCAGCACCGAGTGCGGTGGCGAGGCGGCGCTCAAGCGTCTTGTCGATAAGCTGCGCGCGCACAACATGGGTCTGATCGTCGACATGGTGCCGAACCATATGGGTGTTGGCGGCGCCAGCAACGCGTGGTGGCTCGATATTCTCGAATGGGGGCGGCACAGTGCGTATGCGCGGCATTTCGACGTCGACTGGCACTCACCCGATCCGGCCTTGCGCGGCAAGGTGCTGATGCCGATGCTCGGCGCGCCCTACGGCGAAGAACTCGCGGCAGGCAACATTGCGCTGCGATTTTCGGCGGGCACCGGGCACTTCTACATCGGCTACGGTCCGCATGTGTTTCCAGTGTGTCCGACCGACTACGCGTCGATTCTGCAAAGCGCTGAGCGCCCCGATCTCAGCGCGCTGGCCGAGCGCTTTCAGGGCATGACGACCCAACCGGCCGACCAGCCGCGCGCCGCCGAGGGGCGCGAGTTGCTGCGCGAATTCGCCGCACAGCACGGTGTGTCCGCGATTGAAACCGCTCTGGCAACGTACGCGCCGGGCGACCCGGTTTCGCGCGACCGTTTGCATCGCTTGATCGAGCGGCAGCATGTCCGTCTCGCATGGTGGCGCACCGCCTCGGACGAAGTGAACTGGCGGCGTTTCTTCGATATCTCGACGCTAGCCGGCGTGCGCGTGGAGCGGCCCGAAGTGTTCGACGCCGTGCACGCGCTGATTTTCCGTCTGTATCAGGAGGGCGTGGTGGACGGTTTGCGGATCGACCACGTCGACGGGCTCGCCGAGCCGCGCGAGTATTGTCAGCGGTTGCGCCAGCGCCTCACTGAACTGCGCGATACCGCGCCGTATGTGGTCATCGAAAAAATTCTCGGCCGTGGTGAACCGTTGCGCGACGATTGGCCCGTGGACGGCACGACCGGTTACGATTTCATGAACGATGTGGGCGCGTTATTGCACGATCCCGCCGGCGCCGAGCCGCTCGCGCAATCGTGGCGTGAAATCACCGGCCGCAGCGCACGATTCGCCGACGAAGCATTGATCGCACGACGCAAGATTCTCGCCGAAAACCTCCCAGCGGAACTGGACCGCGCGGCGCGCGCATTGCATCGTATTGCTCGCGACTCGCTAGCGACGCGCGACTTCACCTACACCGCGCTGCGGCGCGTGCTGACTGAACTGGTCGTGCATTTTCCGGTGTATCGCATCTATCCGCAGAACGGCTTGCGCAGCGTTGCCGATAACGTTTATTTCGACCAGGCACTGGCCGGCGCCCGGGAGACGCTCTCGCGTGCTGACCATGTCGTGCTCGATCGCGTGAATGCGTGGCTTGGCGGCAGCGCCGAGGATACGCCGAATGGCCGCCCCAGCACGCCGCCACAGCAAGGGCAGAACGGTACACCGCCGACTCACGCGGGCTCCGCGCGGCGCACCGCGCAGACGCTGTTTTCGCAACTGACCGCACCGGTTGCCGCGAAGGCGGTTGAAGATACCGCGTGCTACCGCTATGGGCGTTTATTGTCGCGCAACGAAGTCGGCGCTGATCCGGGCGAATTCGCGTTGTCAGTCGAGCAGTTTCACGCCGCGAATCTGGAACGCTCGCAGCGCTTTCCTCACGCAATGCTCGCCACCGCCACACACGACCACAAGCGCGGCGAAGACGTGCGCGCGCGGCTTGCGGTGTTGAGCGAGATCGCACCCGAGTGGAGTTCAATTTTGCGCGCGTGGTCCACGCTGAATGCGCCGCATCGCCGTTCGCTCGACGGCAAGCCGATCAGCAGCGTCAGCAAGGACACACGCTACGACTGGGCACCTGGCCCAGCGGCGGAAGCGATGCTGTATCAGACGCTGGTGGGTTGCTGGCCGCTGGATTTGTCGCCGGACGACGAAGACGGCGTCAGGACGCTGGCTGAGCGTGTCGCGCAATGGCAGTTGAAGGCGCTGCGTGAAGCGAAACTGCAGACCAACTGGCTCGCGCCCGACGAAGCGTATGAAGCCGCCTGTCGCGACTTCCTGTTCGACATCCTGGCGCCGCAGCGGCGCGACGGCTTTTTGCGCGAATTGTCTGCGTTTGTCGCGCGGATTGGGCGTGCGGGTGTGCTCAATAGTTTGCAGCAGACCGTGTTGCGGCTGGCCTCGCCTGGGATTCCCGATCTTTACCAGGGCACCGAGTTGTGGGACTTCAGTCTGGTCGATCCGGACAATCGCCGGCCGGTGGATTTTGCGCAGCGCGAGGCGTGGCTTGCACAGACACCGCCATCGGAATTTTTGTCTGACTGGCGCGATGGACGCGTGAAGCTCGCGGTGGTGCAGCGGGTGCTGGCATTGCGCGCGCATCTGCCGGAATTGCTGAGTCAGAGTACGTATCTGCCGTTGGTGGTGCGCGGTGCGCATGCATCGAATGTGATTGCGTTTGCGCGGCGGCATGGTAATGCGTGGGCGGTCGTCGTGGCGAGCCGACTCGCTGCCGGGTTGCTCGGTGAGGGTGGCGATTTGCCGATCGTTGATCCGGGTAAGTGGGGCGATACGGCAATCGAGATGCCCGCCGATCTGGCTGCGCGGGCGTTGTTTGATTGGCTTTCGCCGGCGGCGCCTAAGGTTGATGAGAATGGATTGCTGTATCTGCGGGATGCGGTGGCGGCTATGCCGATTGCTGTGTTGGTGGAGGATGGGGTGCCTAGGAGTTGAATGTTTTTTTTGCCTTTGGCGGCGGCATTTCCTTGTGCCTACGGCGTTGGTTGTTTCTATTCTTATTGGTTTATTAGCGTTCCCCCTGTGCGGGGGGCACCTACTTTTCTTTGCCCACCAAGTGGACTTCCTTCGGGGCGCCGCCGCAAAGAAAAGTAGGCAAAAGAAAGCGGCTCACACCGCCAATTCTTAAGTGGATCCCCTGGCTTGGAGGGTGCAGTGGCTCCGTAGAGATTGAGCCTGCGCACCTGCTCTCGTGAGTGACCAAGCCGTCATACCTCCGGCGGCGCTGCGCGCGCCGAAGCGATACTTCATCCAACCGCCCGCCGGGTTTGCGCATCCGGGTTATCCGGCGCGGTGGCTCGCGGTTGCATGGCATGGCGTGACTTGCTGCCTTCGATCCTGGCAAGCCGGCTCTTGGTCTCTCAATTAAAACGCTAGCTGACCTGCCAACCTGGATGCCGGCGCACCGACACTTCCAAAACACTCGGTGTTTTCAGCACCTCGCCGAGGCGAAGCCGATGGCCCCCGCTACGCAACCGAAGCACCCGGTTTCCCTGGCAGACCCAACCGCGACGCACGCAGTGCGAAGTGGGAGCGGATGACGGCTGTGTCACTGACGCTAATGGACCGAGATGTGATCCGTTAATCGGACCACCGGCCCCTCCAAGCCAGGGGACCCGCTTAAATGTTGGCGGTTGGAGCCGCTTTCTTTTGCCTACTTTTCTTTGCGGCGGCAAAGAAAAGTAGGTGCCCCCCCCGCACAGGGGGAACGCTAATAAACCAATAAGCAAACAAGGAAAGGCCAAAGAAGCGAGAACCAGGAAAATGCCGCCGCCAAAGGCAAAAAAAACCTTTATCCACCTTCATCATCAAAACTCTTCGGATAAACCCGCACCAACACAATCCTGGGACCCTTCATCTTCTTGACCACCACATCAAACCGATCAAACTCAACCCGCTGCCCCTCAGTGGGCAGATCATTCAAAGCCTGAATCACCAACCCGCCTACCGATTCAGCCTGCCCCTCATCGATATCGATCCCCAACGCACGTTCCAACGACACCACGGGCAAGCTCCCCTTGCCCATCAACGTGCCGTCATCCATCCGCGACCAATCCGCATCGCCCTGGCGGAATTCATCATGAATCTGCCCAACCAATGCGCCGAGCAGATTATCAAGCGTCAGAAAACCAATCGGCTTCGAGTTCTTGTGGCCCACCAGCGCAAAATGCGGCGCGCCCTTCCGGAAGCGGCGAAACAGTTCAAGCGCAGGCATATCGGGTTTCACGTATTGCACCGGCCGCGCGTACTTCGAAAGATCGTCAAGCGTACTGCCCGCATGCCGCGCCAGCAGCAAATCCTTCAAATGGATCATGCCGGCCACACGCTCGCCAGCAGCATCTTCGAACAGCGGATAACGGCTGAAGCGATGCCGCGCCACCACCTGCATGTTTTCACGCATCGGCAGATCGCGCCGCAAACCCACCATTTCATAAGCCGGACGCATCAGGTCGGACACGGTCATGCGCGAAAAGTCCAGCGAGTGCGCAATCGTGTTCCATTCGTCCTGGCTGTACGCGCCATCCGGCGAACCCAGTTCCGTCGCGACGTTAGCGCGGCGGCCTCGCAAAATCAGCTTGAGTTCGTCAGTCGAATAGTGGGAATCGTGGCCGTGGTCCGCGTCGAGACCCGCAAGCTTGAGTACCGCGTTAGCGCTCGAATTGAGCACCCAGATCGCCGGATACATGGCCCAGTAGAAACCGTATAGCGGCGTGGCGGCCCACAGCGAAACTTTCTCCGCTTCACGAATCGCCAGCGACTTGGGCGCCAGTTCGCCCACCACGATGTGCAGGAACGAAATGCACGAGAACGCGAAAAACAGCGAGATGCCGTGAATCAGCTTCTCGGATTCGACACCTAGCAGAGTAAACAGCGGTGTGAGCAACTCGGCGAAGGCAGGCTCGCCAATCCAGCCCAGACCAAGCGAAGCCAGCGTAATGCCAAGCTGACACGCGGACAGATACGCGTCGAGCCGGCCATGCACCTTCGCCAGCAAACGCCCGCGCATGCCGTGCCGGGCAGCAAGGCTTTGCACACGCGTTTGCCGCAGCTTCACCAGACCGAATTCCGCGGCGACGAAAAAACCGTTGAGGGCAACGAGAAACAACGCACCAATAAGGGCGACAACCTGGATCAAAGCGAATGGCTCCGGCAACAAAAGTTGTCAGTATAAAGTGCGAAAGTTCGGTGAAAGTTAACCGAGCACAAGCGACCGTGCCAATGGCCGGCGCTCAAGTCTTTACCGTCGCGCTAAGGGGCACGCGCAGCACGAGCGTGGCCGCTTCGGCCTCCTGCGTATCACTCTGCTCAAAACTGCCGCCATGCGCCTCCGCTACACGCTTGCACAACGCGAACACCCACGCGATCCGCTTGGCTTCGCGCGGTTCACACGCCTGTTTACGGGCAAATGCTTCAAGCACGTGCGGCAACGAGGGATCGTCCAGCGCGGCGGTGCTCACGTTGAAGGTAACGGTCACGAGCCATGCCGATGCGTCGGCCCGTGTGGCGAGTTCGACCTTGGCGCCCTCCGCGGCCGCCTCGACAGCGAACGTGAGCATCACCCACAGCGCGGCGGCAAGACGCTCCCGGTCGCCGTTGAGTTGCTCGGTTGCGAGTCGGGAGTCGATGGCAAGCTCGACGCCACGTGAACGCGCCAGCCCTGTGCGGACTTCCTCAACCGTTTCATCGAGCAGCGGATGCAGCGGGAACGGCGCATAAGCGAGCGCAAGCGTTCTGGTCTCGGCGCGCGTGGCGTCGACAATCGTTTCAAGCAGCTTCACCTGCTGGTCCACGCCGTTACGGATGCCGGCGACGGCCCGCTGCGAGTTAGGGTCGTTCGCATCGAGCTTGCGCTCGAGCACATACGCCCAGCTGTGGATGGCGTTCAGCGGACCGCGCAAGTCGTGCGATACGAGCGACAGCACATGATCACGCATGAACAGCGCGGTCTCCGCGCGCAGATGCGCGGTGCGCTCGGATACGGCGAAGCCGGGACGAACCGGCTGTTCGCCGCCGGTCCCGGTGGAAGACGTTGTCACGATCGAGCCCTCTCAGGCAGTGCGTAAGTTCTTGAAAGAAGCCCCATTATAGGCATGCCGCCGGGCACGACCAGCCTGGCCGGACGGCCAATGCAGGACAGCTGCAATCCGCGTGCCTGACCGCAATCCTCGCCAATCCTCGGCGATGCGGCGCCAACGCGCCTACAATGTCGTTTTTTCGATTTGACCTAAGGAGCGACACATGTCGACTGTGACTACCGAATCCGGCCTGAAATATGAAGACATCGTTGAAGGCACGGGCGCCGAAGCCGTCGCCGGCAAGACCGTCAGCGTGCACTACACCGGCTGGCTGACCGATGGCCAGAAGTTCGATTCGAGCAAGGACCGCAATGACCCCTTCGCCTTCGTGCTGGGCGGCGGCATGGTCATCAAGGGTTGGGACGAAGGCGTGCAGGGCATGAAGGTTGGCGGCACGCGCAAGCTGACGATTCCGCCGCAACTCGGCTACGGCGTGCGCGGCGCGGGCGGCGTCATTCCGCCGAATGCGACGCTCGTGTTTGAAGTCGAATTGCTCGACGTCTAAAGTTCACTGCTTTGTAATAAGGCATTGCCGTGCGCCACGTCGCCATTCCCGCACCTAGCGTCTCGTTGCGCTGTTACGGCGAGATTGAAGCGTCGGATGTGCACGACTTTCATCAGGTCGTACTCGGGCTCGACGGCGCCATGGTAATGGCGGTGGATGGCGTCGCGCGACAGATCGACGCCGGCACCGCCTGGCTCATTCCGGCGGGCGCGCGGCACGATTATGCGGGCGTCGGCGAAAACCGGCAGTTGGTGCTGGATTTGCCGGCCGCTTCGCTCGCCGTGCCGGAACGTCTGTTCGAGCGCGCCCGGGCGGTGACGGTGGATGCATCGCTCACGCAGCTCGTGCATCGGATTGCGGCGCACGCCACCGGCGGCGCACAGGGCAATGATCTGGATACCCGCCGTTTTCATTGGGACGCAGCCGCGCGGTTAGGCGCTGCGTTGGTGGCCGATACGGGCGCGGCGGCTGGGGCTCTGGCGCCCGGCGCCGGCCTCGATTTTGCGCGCATCGACCGCTGGCTGCGCGCGCATTTGTCGGAGCCGTTGCGGATCGGCGACCTCGCCGCGCATTGCGGCTTCGGCATGCGGCGGTTTCATCAGCTATTTATCGAGGCCTTCGGCGAAACGCCGCACCGCTATTTACAACGTCTGCGGCTCGATACCTCGATTACGCTACTCGCCGATCCGCGTCTTTCGCTGATCGACATCGCTCTGGAAATCGGTTTTGGCGACCAGAGCGCCTACACGCACGCTTTCACGCGACGCTTCGGGTTGGCGCCCGGTCAGTGGCGCGCATTGCGCCACTAGCCTTTCAATCCACGAGCCACCCGGGCAGACGGCCCGCAGTCACATCGCCAGGAACCCTTCAGCCCGCCAGACCGCGCTCCAGATCGCCGCGGATATCGCCGGCGTTTTCCAGACCCACGGCCAGACGGATCAGGCCTTCGCTAATGCCGGCGGCCGCGCGTGCTTCCGGCGTCACGCGACCATGCGTGGTGGTCGCCGGATGCGTGATGGTCGTGCGCGTGTCGCCGAGATTGCCGGTAATCGAGCAGATCTTCGTGCTGTCGATCACACGCCATGCGTTCGCGCGCATCGCTTCGGGCGTATCGCCCTTCAACTCGAACGACAGAATCGCGCCGCCCGCCTTCTGCTGACGCATCGCCAGCGCGTGCTGCGGATGCGATTCGAGCCCCGGGTAAAACACGCGATTCACGGCCGGATGCGTGTCGAGCCAGCGCGCGATTTCGAGCGCATTCGCAGACTGCTTTTCGACGCGCAGCGACAGCGTTTCCATACCCTTGAGCAGCACCCATGCGTTGAACGCGGACAGCGTCGGCCCGGCGCTGCGCACAAACGGAAACACCTTTTCCATGATGAATTTCTTCGAGCCGACCAGCGCGCCGCCGAGCACACGCCCCTGGCCGTCGAGGAACTTGGTGGCCGAGTGCATCACCACGTCCGCACCGAGCTTCAACGGCTGTTGCAAGGCCGGGCTGCAGAAACAGTTGTCGACCACGAACAGCGCATTCGCGGCCTTGGCGATCTTGCTGATCGCTTCGATATCGGCAACTTCGGTCAGCGGATTCGACGGCGTTTCGAGGAAGAACATCTTCGTTTCGGGGCGCACGGCGTTTTTCCATGCATCGAGATCGGTCGGATCGACGAAGGTGGTCGTGATGCCGAACTTGCTGAAAATCTGCGAGAACATGCCGAGTGTCGAGCCGAACAATGCCTGCGAACTGACCAGGTGGTCGCCGGCCTGCAGCACGGACATCACCACCGACATGATCGCGGCCATTCCGGAGGCGGTGGCCATGCACGCTTCGCCGCCTTCGAGGGCGGCCAGACGGTCCTGGAACATCGAGACCGTCGGGTTCGTGAAGCGCGAGTAGGTGTAATACTCTTCGGAATTCTTGAAGCGCTCGGCGGCGTCCGCGGCACTCGCGAACACAAAGCTCGACGTCAGGAAAATCGCTTCCGAATGTTCGTTGAAGTCGCTGCGTACTGTGCCCGAGCGGACTGCCAGCGTATCGAAGTTCAGGGAGTCGTCCATATTGGTTCTATTTTCCAATGTTCCATGGCTGGGTTCGGCGCACAGGACTCACCTGCGATGAGTCTGCGAGACGCCAAACGGCAGCAACAAAAAAGCCCGCTTTTGCGTCGGCATAAGCGGGCTTCATGTGCGGGGGAAAGCTGGAGCGGAGGCGGACGATTGCGGCTTGCCCACCATTCGCTTTAGCTGTTTTGGGTTGCCCCGCGTCCGCAAGCTGAGATCAAATCGACGCAAGCCGTTATGCTAACACGCTCGCGGCGTGGCGTGCTGCAGGCCACGCCGCGAGCGAGATCGCTCAACCAACCGACAATTGCAGATGCAGTTGCGAGCGCGCCGGACCGCCGCCGTCGATCGCTTCGCTTGCGGCGTCGCGATCTGATTGCGAAGACGGCGCGAGACGCGCGGTTTCGATGCGGTCGAGGTACTCGGTGGTCACATCGCCGGTCACGTAGTTGCCGTCGAAGCACGAAGCCTCGAATTCCTTCAGCGCCGGGTTGATGTCGCGCACCGCCTGCTTGAGCGCGTCAACGTCCTGATAAACGAGATGGTCGGCGCCGATCATCCGCGCGACTTCTTCGTCAGAACGGCCATGCGCGACCAGTTCGCCGCGCGTCGGCATGTCGATACCGTAGACGTTCGGGAATTTCACCGGCGGCGCAGCCGAGGCGAAAATCACCTTGTTCGCGCCCGCATCGCGCGCCATCTGCACGATTTCGTGTGAGGTGGTGCCGCGCACGATCGAATCGTCGACGATCAGCACGTTCTTGCCTTTGAACTCGATGCCCATCGCGTTCAGCTTCTGGCGCACCGACTTCTTGCGCACCGCCTGGCCCGGCATGATGAAGGTGCGGCCCACGTAACGGTTCTTGAAGAAGCCTTCGCGGTATTCGACGCCGAGTTTCTTGGCCACCTGCATTGCAGCCGGCCGCGACGAATCGGGGATCGGCATCACGACGTCGATCGCGACATCGGGCAACTCGCGCTTGATCTTCTCGGCGAGGTAGTCGCCCATGCGCAGACGCACGTTGTAGACCGGCACGCCGTCGAGCAC
This sequence comes from Paraburkholderia fungorum, assembly GCF_046027215.1. Taxonomy (GTDB): domain Bacteria; phylum Pseudomonadota; class Gammaproteobacteria; order Burkholderiales; family Burkholderiaceae; genus Paraburkholderia; species Paraburkholderia fungorum_D. The sequence goes on from NZ_JAQQEN010000002.1 coordinate 2,536,566, forward strand.
CGAGTCCGGACGCGCGAGATACACGAGTTCGAAAATACACGGGTTCAGGCTCGGATTCGTCGCGCATTGCTGCGAATGCAGATTGCCTTCGATGTCGATGAAAATCGCTTCGCCCGGCGCCACGTCGCGCACGAATTCGAAGCCGATACCTTCAATCGCCACCGATTCCGACGCCAGGATCCATTCGACGCCTTCCGGTGTTTCCTGCTTGCCGAGGCACAGCGGGCGGATGCCGAACGGGTCGCGGAAACCGAGCAGGCCGTAACCGGCGATCAGCGACACGATCGCGTACGAACCCCGCACCCGGCGATGCACACCCGACACCGCCTTGAACAGCGCGGCCGGATCGAGTTGCAGACCCGAGCTGGACAGCTGCAATTCGTGCGCGAGCACGTTGAGCATCACTTCGGTGTCGGAATTGGTGTTGATGTGGCGGCGATCGATGCGGAACATCTCATCTTTCAGTTGCTGCCAGTTGGTCAGGTTGCCGTTATGCGCGAGGATGATGCCGAATGGCGCGTTCACGTAGAACGGCTGGGCTTCCTCTTCGCTCGACGCCGAGCCGGCGGTCGGATAACGGACCTGGCCGATGCCGGTGGTGCCGGGCAGGCTGCGCATGTTGCGCGTGCGGAACACGTCGCGCACCATGCCGTTGGCCTTGTGCATGTGGAAATTGCTGCCGTTCGCGGTTGCGATGCCGGCGGCGTCCTGACCGCGGTGCTGCAGGAGCAGCAGGCTGTCATAGATCAGCTGATTGACCGGGGATTGGGAAACTACGCCTACGATGCCGCACATGGCATGTCCTTCAAAGGTACGAAATTCGTAACGGCGGCCGGTGCCTGCGATGGAGCATGGAAGCAGCCGGATTGCGCCGGAGTACTGCGGGCTTCCTCTGATCACCCGCCTGATCGTCACACACGGACGTAGGCAGCGAGTGTCTCGGGAAGCAGCGGTTTCATTGCGTGCACGCCCTCGACCGCATAGGGCCGAAGCAAGGCGTTGCGCCAGAATTCCTGTTGGGGCAGTTCGGTCAAGCCGGCAAGGGCGACCAGAATCAGCACCAGAATGACCCCGCGTACGAGGCCGAACATCAATCCGAGCGAGCGGTCCACGCCGCTCAAGCCGGTTGCCTGCACGAGGCGGCTCAGGAGCGCGTTCAATACGCTCGCTACCAGCACCACGCCGATCACGACCAGCGCAAACGCCAGCAGCCACTGGGTCAACGCGCCGCCCGGCCATGTGGACGGAATGTACGGCACGACATACCCAACAAAGCGGCAGGCGATGAAAAATGCCGCGATCCAGCCGATCAGCCCGAAAATCTCAGACAAAAAACCGCGCCACGTACCGCGCAGAGCCGATAAACCGATCACCGCCATTACAGCGTAGTCGAAGGCAGTGAACATCGCTCGCTTACTGTGCGGTGCCGCTGTTCGCGCCCGACGTCAGGCCGGCCTCGCGCACCTTGGCAATCGCGGCGCTGGCCGCGGCACGGTCAGCGAACGGGCCGGCGCGCAACAGTGTGAGCGTCGTGCCGTCAGCCTGCTTCCGATGTTCGGTATATGCGGGCACACCGGCCGCTTTCAACTTGGTCAGCCAATTACGCGCATTGGCGTCGTTCGCAAATGCGCCGAGCTGAACCGCGAAACGGCTGCCTGGCGGCGACGCCGGCGTAGCGGAATCGGCGTCCGCGCTGGTGTTCGTGTTCGTCGCGTTCGTCGTGCTCGTGGTGTTCGTGCTGGTGCTATCGGTGCTCGGGGCCGGCGTAATGGCGGCACTATGCGTGGCGGCCGCCGGTTTGGCCGGTTTGACTGGCGCCGACGCAGGAGTCGCGGGAGTCGTATTGGCGGTGACAGCCGGCGCTTGCGACTTCACGGCCGGTTTGGCCGCGGGCGCTGCGCTCGTATCCGCACTCTGCTGCTTTGTCCCTATTGCCGGTGCGGCCGGTGCGGCCGGCGCGAGGCCGGAAGCGGCGAGCGCCGAGTCGGGTGCCGGGTTGTCAGGCGCTACGCCAGCCTGCGTGTCTTCGTCGGTCTTGGCGACCTTCGGCGCGGGGCGGCTTGGAATATCGATGGAGATGTCGTCCGTGACCGGCCTTGGATGCGAATCCAGCACCATGGGCAGGATGACCACCGCCGCCACGACTAGCGCGACCGCGCCGACGAGCCGGCGACGCGCACGCTGCTTTTCGGGCAACGTGGGGTCGAGCAGCATCGCATCGGCGTCCACGGTGCGCTCCGTGCGGCGGGTTCGCCGCTCCACGCGCTCGCCACGAGTGGAACTGGTGTTTGCGCCGCGCCGGCTGGGCGCGTCGTCTTTCTTGCCGAACGAGAAAATTCCCATGAATCGCTTGGTTCGAGCCTGGCGCCCGTTCAGTGTTGCTGCGATTTACGGTAGGCCATGACACCTGCTACCGTATAGAAACTGCCGAAAACCACGATTCTATCATTCTCTGACGCTCGTTTTAGCGCGTCTTGGAAAGCCTCTGCCGGCGTGGCGTAGCGCGTCACGCTGCTATCGTTGCCGTCGCTCACGCCCTGCTCACGCAGAGCCGCTTCGAGTTCTTCCGCAGAAGCCGCGCGCGGAGTGGGCAAATCGGTCACGCACCAATGGTCGATTTCACCCTCCAGGTGCGCCAGCACGCCGGCAATGTCCTTGTCGCGCATCGCGCCGAACACCGCGTACGTGTATGGGAAAAAGCCCATGTTGCCGAGATTTTGCGTCAACACGGCGGCCGCGTGCGGATTATGGCCGACATCGAGCACGATGGCCGGCTTGCCGGGCAGCACCTGGAAACGTCCCGGCAATTCCACGTTGGCCAGACCAAGGCGGATGTCCTGCGCCGAAACCGGCAGCCGGTCGCGCAGCGCTTCGAGACCGGCGAGCGCCGCCGACGTGTTGATCAACTGATTCGCACCGCGCAACGCCGGATAGGCGAGCGCCGAACGGCGCATCGTCGGGCCCACGTAGCTCCATTGCTGGCGCTCGCTGCCCGCCTGCCCTTCGTAGCGAAAATCGCGGCCGAATAGCCACAGTTCGGCGCCGATCTGGTCGGCATGGTCGATCAGGGTTTGCGGCGCCATCGGATCGGCGCAGATCGCCGGCTTGCCCGGGCGGAAAATTCCGGCCTTTTCAAAGGCGATCTTCTCGCGCGTATCGCCGAGATAATCGGTGTGGTCGATATCGATACTGGTGATGATCGCGCAGTCGGTGTCGAGGATGTTGACTGCGTCGAGGCGGCCACCCAGGCCGACTTCAAAGATCACCGCGTCCAGTACGAGCGACGCAAACAGGCTCATGATCGCCAGCGTCGTGAATTCGAAATAGGTCAGTGTGACCGGTTCAGCGAGGCTCAGGCGTGCGGCTTCGACGGCCTGGAAATGCGGCAGAAGGTCCGCGTCGCTCGCCATTTCGCCGTTCACGCGCGCCCGCTCGTTGAACGACAGCAGATGCGGCGAGGTGTGGCAACCGACCGTGAAGCCGGCGCGCAGCAAGATCGATTCGAGGATCGCGCAGGTCGAGCCCTTGCCGTTGGTGCCGCCGACCGTGATGATCGGGCACGCAAACGATAACTGCATCGCGTCACGTACCCTGGAGATGCGAGCCAAACCCATGTCGATGCCGACCGGATGCGCTGATTCAAGGTGCGTGAGCCACGCGTCGAGGGTGGGGAATGTGGTCATCGAGCGAATCGGTGCTGCGTTGCGAGACCGTGATTATCCCGGAAATGACAGCGCGCCGCTTGATCACTCTCGCGGCGCGCTATTTTTTGACTGTCTAACTCACGGCGGCTACGCCTGGACGGGCACGGCGCCGGATCGGTGCGAAGGCTTACGCGACGGCGTCAGCCGGTTGGTGGCTCAACAGCGCCATCAATTGCGCGATTTCTTCGCGCAGCTTGCGGCGGTCGACGATCATGTCCACCGCGCCTTTGGTCAACAGGAACTCGGCGCGCTGGAAGCCTTCCGGCAGTTTTTCGCGCACGGTTTGTTCGATCACACGCGGGCCAGCAAAGCCGATCAGCGCCTTCGGCTCCGCGATCACCACGTCGCCGAGGAACGCAAAGCTCGCCGACACGCCACCCATGGTCGGATCGGTCAGCACGGAGATGAACGGCAGCTTGGCTTCAGCGAGTTTGGTCAGCATGGCCGTGGTTTTCGCCATTTGCATCAGCGACAACAGGCTTTCCTGCATCCGCGCGCCGCCCGAAGCGGTAAAGCAGATGAACGGTACTTTCTGTTCGAGCGCATTCTGCGCGCCGCGCGCGAAACGCTCGCCGACCACCGAACCCATCGAGCCGCCCATGAACGAGAACTCGAAGCACGCCACCACCACGGGCAGCGTGTGGATCGCGCCGCCCATCACGACCATGGCGTCGGTTTCGTCGGTATCATCCATCGCCTCTTTCAGGCGATCCGGGTACTTGCGGCTGTCTTTGAACTTGAGCGCGTCGACCGGGACGATTTCCTGGCCGATTTCGTAGCGGCCTTCCGGATCTAGCAGGCCGTCTAGCCGCTCACGCGCGCCGATGCGCATGTGATGGTCGCACTTCGGGCAAACGTGCAGATTGGCCTCGACGTCGTTGCGGTACAGCACCGCTTCGCACGACGGGCACTTGATCCACAGTCCTTCCGGAATCCCCTTGCGGCTCTTCGGGTCAGTTTGTTTGATCTTCGGCGGCAGCAGCTTATCGAGCCAGCTCATATCGAATCCTTCTGGGGTCAGCGGTCGCGCAAACGGCGGGACGAACCCGCCGTTCAGGCTACAGACGACAAAAATAATTGTTATCGGGCAGTCGCGACGCTATCGAGCGCCTCGCGCACTTCCGCCACGAAGCGGGTGAGCATCTCGGCGGCGGTGTCAGGCGCGGCTTGTTCGAGCAATTGCACGATACGACTACCGATCACGACGGCGTCGGACACTTCCGCCACCGCGCGCGCCGTTTGCGCGTCACGAATGCCGAAACCGACGCCCACCGGCAGGGGTACGCGCGACTTGATGGCCGGGATTTTACTCGCGATGCTGGAAACGTCCAGATTTGCGGCGCCGGTCACGCCTTTCAGAGACACATAATAGACGTAACCACTGGCGATTTTGCCGACTTCGGCGATGCGCTCGTCGGTCGACGTGGGCGCAAGCAGAAAAATCGGATCAATGCCGGCAGATCGCATCTGTTCGGCGAAGTTAGCGCACTCTTCCGGCGGATAATCGACCACTAGCACACCGTCTACGCCTGCGTCCTTCGCTGCTTTGGCGAACGCTTCGGTGCCCATGCGCTCGATCGGATTGGCATAGCCCATGAGCACGACTGGGGTTTTGTCGTTCGTCTCGCGGAAGCGCTTCACGTCGGCAATCACGCTACGCAACGACACGCCCTGCGCCAACGCGCGCTCAGAGGATTGCTGAATCACCGGGCCGTCGGCCATCGGGTCGGAAAATGGCACGCCAAGCTCGATCACATCCGCGCCGCCGGCGGCGAGCGCATGCATGAATTCGACCGTGCGCGCGGGGTCCGGGTCGCCGGCCGTCATGAACGGAATCAGCCCTTTCTTACCCTGCGCGGACAGCGCGGCAAACGTGTTCTTGATACGGGACATGGAAATATTCTCGGGTTTTTGGGTTACTGCGCGCTCATTGCGCCTCGGTTGGCTGCTCGGCTCTGGCCGCAGCCTTTCGCGTTTTGCGGGCAGCAGCGGGAGGCGCTGCGGCGGCGCTGACGCGTTCGCGCGCTATCGCGCAGTAACTTTCATTGATCTCATAGCCGACGAATTCGCGCTTCTGACGAGCGCAAGCGACCGCGGTGGTGCCGCTGCCCATGAACGGGTCGAGCACGCGCCCGCCCTTGGGACAACTTGCCAGCACCATCCGCTCGACAATTTCCAGAGGCTTCTGGGTCGGATGATCGACGCGTTCGGCGTGTTGCCGATGCAGCCGCGATACCGACCAGACATCCTTTGGATTATAGCCAAGCTCCAGCCACTTACTGCCCTCGAACAATTTACGCGAACGCGCCTTCTTCGTGACGGCATCGTACGGGATGCGGACGGGATCGAGATCGAAAAAATAATCTTTCGATACCGCGAAAAAGCCGATGTTGTCGTGCACCGAGGTGAAACGGCGCACGGTTCCGCCCATGCTCGGCACGCGCCGGTCCCAGATGATTTCGTTAATCATCGTGAGTTTGGTCTTCAGAAAACTGAAGATTTCCGGCGCGTACTGCCAGGTGCAAAAGATATACAGCGAACCTGACGGCTTGAGCTTGGGAATGGCCAGCTCGAGCCAACTGCGCGTCCAGGCGAGAAAATCGTCGCCCGAACGCATGTCGGAATCGTTGCCATAATCCTTGCCGAGCCCATAAGGCGGATCGCACAGGATCAGGTCGATCGACCCGTCGGGAATGTTCGCCACATCGGTCAGAAAATCGCGGTTCAACAGCTGGATGCCGGCAGGCACCTGCGGCAATGAAGGTGCAGGCGCCTCGGCCGCCGCAATTTCAGCGGCCGGGTGGGTTTCAATCGCCGGGCGCGGCTCGTCGAACTCGTCGCGCATCGTCGCGGCGCTCAGAACTGGATACCCGATCGCTCGGCGACCGTGTGCATGTCCTTGTCGCCGCGGCCCGACAGATTGACCAGAAGGTATTTGTCCTTCGGCAGCGTCGGCGCGAGCTTCGCGGCATAGGCCAGCGCGTGGCTGGATTCCAGTGCCGGGATAATGCCCTCGATACGGCAGCAATCGTGAAACGCCTTGAGCGCTTCTTCGTCGGTGATGCCGACATATTGCGCACGATTGCTGTCTTTTAGCCACGCATGCTCGGGACCGACGCCGGGATAGTCCAGGCCGGCCGAGACCGAATGCGTCTCAATGATCTGACCGTTCTCGTCTTGCAGGAGATAGGTGCGGTTACCGTGCAACACGCCGGGACTGCCGGCGATGAGCGAGGCCGCGTGACGGCCGGACTCGATCCCGTCGCCGGTCGCTTCCACACCGATCAGCTGCACCGAAGCGTCGTCAATGTAGGGATAAAAGATGCCCATCGCGTTCGAACCACCGCCAACGCATGCAATCACAGCGTCCGGCTGGCGACCGACGAGCTCGGGCATCTGCACCTTGCACTCGTCGCCGATTACGCGCTGGAAGTCGCGCACCATCATCGGATACGGATGCGGTCCCGCCACTGTGCCGATGATATAAAACGTGTTTTCGACGTTCGTCACCCAGTCGCGCATCGCTTCGTTGAGCGCGTCCTTCAGCGTGCGCGAACCGGACGAGACGGGCACAACGGTGGCGCCAAGCAGTTTCATCCGGTAGACGTTGGCAGCCTGACGGCGCACGTCTTCCTCGCCCATATAAACCACGCATTCCATGCCGAAACGCGCCGCGATCGTGGCCGTGGCCACGCCATGCTGGCCGGCGCCTGTTTCGGCGATCACGCGCGGCTTGCCCATGCGCCTCGCGAGCAAGGCCTGACCAATGACGTTATTGATTTTGTGCGCGCCGGTGTGATTCAGATCTTCCCGTTTTAGGAAAACCTGCGCGCCGCCGAGCATGTCGCTCCAGCGTTGAGCGTGATAAATCGGCGACGGACGGCCGACGAAATACTTCAGTTCGCGCTCGTATTCGGCGACGAACTCCGGATCTTTCTGATATTTCTCATACGCGGCGCGCAGCTCGTCAAGTGCGTGAACCAGCGTTTCGGCAACGAACACGCCGCCATATTGGCCGAAATGGCCTCTTTCGTCAGGCAAGTTGTACATATTGACCACTCTTCTCAGTGTGGCGCGCGGCTTTCGTATGAGAAAACCGCGCCGCCAGAATCATTCGGCATCCGCTGCGCGCACCGCGCGTACGAACGCCGCCATCCGGGCGTGATCTTTCACGCCCTTGGCACCCGGCACTTCGATGCCGCTCGAGACATCGACCGCGTACGGGCGCACGCGATGGATCGCATCATTGACGTTTTGCGCGTTCAACCCACCACTCAAAACGGCCCGATGCGCGAGCTCTGCTGGAATAAGTGACCAATCGAAAACCTTTCCGCCGCCGCCATAGCCTTCGACATGGGTGTCGAAAAGAAGACCGCTGGCTGCTGAATAGTTAAGCGCCGATTTTACCAAATCAGCCGGCTGAGTATCCGCCCCGACGCGCAACGCGCGCAACCAAGGCAAACCCGCAACGCCGGCAAGCGCTTCGCACTGCGCCGCGGTCTCGTCGCCGTGGAATTGCAGTAGTGTCAAGCCGACGTTACTGACGACTTCGCGGATCCAGTCCGGCGTCGCGTTGACGAACAAGCCCACCACCGACACGAACGGCGGCACGTCGTGCACCAGTTCGACCGCCTGCGCGACGCTCACCGAGCGCGGGCTCGGCGGATAGAACACGAGGCCGATCGCGTCGGCGCCAAGATCGATTGCCTGCGTCACGTCTTCCGGCTTCGACAGACCACACAGTTTGATGCGGGTACGGCGCGGCGCTGCGTGCTGCTGTGCGCCCTCTTGGGCTTCGGCGGTCAGGTTTTCAGTTGCATTCATGTTTGCGCTTGGTCGGTCCATACGGTACTCCAGGGCACGCTGCCGGTCTGCGGTGCGGGCACGGCGAATTGCTCAGGATAGCCCACCTGCGCGAGGTACAGGCCGTCCGGCATGAAGGTCGGTGCGGCGCGCTCACGATTGCCGCTGGCGAGAATCTCGGCCATCCATGCGGCGGGATGCCGCCCGCGGCCGATGTCGACGAGGCAGCCCATCAGGTTGCGCACCATATGGTGCAGGAACGCGTTCGCCCGGAAGCGGAAATGAATGAAGTCGCCTTGGGGCCGTAGATCGATCGCATACAGATGCTTGACCGGCGTTTTCGCCTGACATTGCGACGACCGGAACGCGGAAAAGTCGTGCTCGCCAATCAGACAGGCAGCGGCGGTGCGCATCGCGTCCACATCGAGCGGCGTGTGGACCCAGCCGGCCCGCGTGGCAAGCATCGGCGAGCGCACCGGGCTCACGTACAGCACGTAATGATAGGTTCGCTCGAAAGCCGAGAAGCGCGCGTGAAACTCATCGGGCATCGGCTTGGCCCATTGCACGGCGATCGACTTCGGCAGGAACGCGTTGGTGCCGCGCACCCACGAGAAATCGGTGCGATCGAGTTCGGTATCGAAGTGCACAACCTGACCGAGGCCATGCACACCCGTATCCGTACGGCCGGCGACAACCGTGTGCACGGGCACTCGCGCGAACTCGCGCAATGCCCGCTCGAGTTCGTCCTGCACGGTGTTGCCGTGCGGCTGCGACTGCCAGCCGCAGAATGCCGAGCCGTCGTACTGGATCCCTAGCGCAATCCGCTTCACGACAACGGTGCGAGGGTCGAGAGCAACGCGCGAGCCTCAGTGCGCGTTCCCGGATCGTTCACTTCGATCACTTCGTTGATCAGCGTGCGCGCGCCGGACAGATCGCCGAGGTCGATGTACTCGGCGGCCAGATCGAGCTTGTTGCGGGCGATTCGCGAGAGATCGATTTGCGTAAAGGCCGGCAGCGGCTGGGCTGGGCTGGGCGGCAACTCGAGATCGAAGTCGAGCTTCAGTGCGCCGAAGCCGACCGCGCCCAGGCCCGCGACTGCCGCGTGACCCGCGGTGCCGGCGGCGATTTCATCGGCGATGTGCGGGGCGTCATCGGGATCGTGCTGCGCAAGGGCTTGCTGTGCCGTGGTTTCCGGGGACACCACCGGTTGCGTCGCCAGCGAGGCGAGTACGTCCAGGGGATCATCGGCCGATTCGATGCGCGGCGGCAGCGGCATGTCGAGACTGCCGAAGGCATCGACGGCGTCGCGCGGAAACTCGCTCGGCACGGCCGGCGTGGACTGAGCGTGCGCGACGGGAGCCGAGTGCGGCGGCGTTTCGCTGTCCGGTTGCCCGAGTCGCGATGTCGTGTGTGACTCGAGGTGCGGCTCCGTGAAATCGATGACGGGCGGCGGGGCGATCGGCGCGTTTGATGCCGGAGCGTCGTCCCATTGCAGGCCGTGATGCTGCTGCTCCGCCTGCACGGCCTCGCTGACCGGTTCGAGCGGCGTCAGCGGCAATGCTTCGGCACCGAGTTCCGCGGCGGCCGCAAGGCTCGCGGCTGTCGTGGCACCGCTGAAGTCTTCGTGATGAGCCGGGGCAACCGGTTCCGGCGCGAAGTCGCTCCGGGCGGCTGGCGCGACGTCGGTGTTCATCTGCAAGGGTGCAAAGGCCGCTGGCGCTGCCGGGCGGTCTTGCCATGGGTCGCGGGGCGCGCTGGTCTCTTGCGTTGGGAGGGCCGCGGTGGCTTGTTCTGCTGCCTTATGTTCTGCTGCCGCGCGCTCCGCTGCTTCACGTTCTGCTGCCTCCCGCTCCGCTGCCTCCCGCTCCGCTACATCACGCTCGGTGGCCTCCTGCGCGGCTGCGCTACGGATCTCCGCTTCGCGTTCCGCTGCGACACGTTCGGCCGTTTCACGTGCCGCCGCCTCGCGTTCTGCGGCCTCCCGTTCAGCCGCACTACGGATTTCCGCTTCACGTTCCGCCGCTACACGTTCAGCCGTTTCACGCGCCGCCGCCTCGCGTTCAGCGCTCCCGAGCGCCACCGCGGGTTGCACTGCCGCGGCGTCGTCAGTCGCAGCCGATGCTTCGCGCGCCGGCATCGGTTCCCGTGTCGAAACGATTTCCGGAGGGACCGTCGCTTTATTCTCCGTCGACGCCGCTTCGTCCAATGCCATCGCGCGCTTCTTTCGACGCAGACGCAAAGCCCCCAGCAACACGACCAGCGCCGCGCCAACCGCCGCCGCCACGCTCAAATTCGTTTGCGACAGGCCGCCTTCGTTCGACGGCGCCACCGCCGTGCCGCCGTGGGCCGGCACAACCGCCGCAGACGACACACCGGCCGCCGGCTGCGCGCCGCTCGAAACGGCGCTCGTCGCGGCCGGCGAGCCGCCGATGCCATGCTTCTGCAATTCCATCAACACGCGATTTTTCAGCGCCAGCAACTGCTGCAAGCTCGAAACCTGGGTACGCGCCTGCGACGCGGGTTGCGCGCCAGGCGCCGCGGCCTCAGCCGCCTCGCTAGCGGAAGGCTGAACGGATCCTGCCCACACATGCGCGCCGCTGGCCGGCGACGCGGCCGCCTGCGAACCCGCCACCGGTGCCGACGAACCCGCGCCCGCGACTGCCGCACTACTCGGCGCAGCCGGATTGGCCTCGGCCGCTGCGCTGGCCGTCCCTGTCGCCGCGGGTGTGGCGGGCTCCGCAGCCCGAGCCGCGGCACTCGCGGCACTGGCTGCGGCGGCATTGACCTGCGCCACGCCACTCGCCACCGCCGCATTCGCTCCAGATACAGACGCAGACGCAGGCGCAGCGACCGGCGCAGACCCCGCAACCGCCGCCGACGCCGCCAGCGCTCCGGTCGCATCCAGCACCGGTACCGTCAACACCGCACCCACGCGCATCCGGCTCGGGTCGTGGCTCATGAAGGCATTGGGATTTGCATCGAACAACGCGCGTGAAGCGCGCACGAGCGTCGCCCGGTCGTGCGACTGGGTAACGGCGATCGCCACGTCGTTCAGCGATTGACCAGGCCGCACCGTATATTGACCGCCAGCGGCGTAGGAAACGAAGGCAGCATCTGGCGCGCTAGCGGCATCGTCAGGCGCCGCCGACGCGTTGCCAATGCCTACGCCGGCCAGCGCGAGAGCCAGGACAGCCGAGGCCGCGAATCGGCCGGTATCTTCATGAGTGAGCATAGCCCGAAGGGGTGACAATCGAAGGTTCATCGGGACCCCTGGCGCGTCAGCGCGCAGCCCTTGTTTGCGGTTGGAAAATGACAAGATAATCGGAGCACACAATGAAAAAAGCGCCGCGCAAGCGCGACGCTTCTTGAGTTTTCTACGCGTCGTGAGCGCGTAGTTTACTTTACTTGTCGAGCACAATGCGAAGCATGCGACGCAACGGTTCGGCTGCGCCCCACAACAGCTGATCGCCGACCGTGAAAGCCGACAGATATTCGCCGCCCATCGCCAGCTTGCGCACGCGGCCAACCGGCACTGTGAGTGTGCCCGTCACCACCGCCGGGGACAGATCGCGCATCGAGGCTTCGCGTTCGTTCGGCACCACCTTGACCCAGTCGTTGCCCGACGCGAGGATGCTGTTTACTTCGTCCAGCGGCACATCCTTGTTCAACTTGATGGTCAGCGCCTGCGAGTGGCAGCGCATCGCGCCGATCCGCACGCAGAGACCATCCACAGGAATCGAACCCGGTGTGCCCATGGCAGGCTTGCCGAGGATCTTGTTGGTTTCCGCGCCGCCCTTCCACTCTTCCTTCGACATGCCGTTGCCGAGGTCCTTGTCGATCCACGGAATCAGCGAGCCGGCGAGCGGCACGCCGAAGTTGTCGGTCGGCATGCGGTCGCTGTTCATGGCGGACAGCACGCGGCGGTCGATGTCGAGAATCGCCGACGACGGATCCGCCAGATCTTCCTTGGCCGCACCGTACAGCGTGCCCATTTGCTGCAGCAGTTCACGCATGTTCTGCGCGCCCGCGCCCGAAGCGGCCTGATACGTCATGGCCGTCATCCAGTCGACGAGGTTTTCGCGGAAGAGGCCGCCCAGCGCCATCAGCATCAGGCTGACCGTGCAGTTGCCGCCGATGAAATTCTTCTGACCCTTGACCAGCGCGTTCTTGATCACGTCGAGGTTGACCGGATCGAGAATGATGACCGCGTCATCTTTCATACGCAGCGACGAAGCCGCGTCGATCCAGTAGCCGTTCCAGCCCGCTGCGCGCAGCTTCGGGAACACTTCATTGGTGTAATCGCCGCCCTGGCAGGAGATGATCGCTTCGCACTTCTTCAGGTCTTCGATGCTTGTGGCATCTTTGAGCTTGGTCTCGTTTTTGGCGAACGACGGCGCGTTGCCGCCCGCATTGCTGGTGCTGAAAAACACCGGTTCGATAAGATCGAAATCGCCTTCCTGCTGCATACGTTGCATCAGGACGCTGCCGACCATGCCGCGCCAACCTACGAGACCTACGTTCATGACTTCATACCCTTCGAGTGGAAACTTCCCCGCATCTTTGCCCGCAGTGACCGCGCGGGGAAGATGAGCGGGCACGACGGACGATCAGCGTTTCGTGATCGTTTTCGGGGTAATCGTTTTAATGGAAGCTTTGGCGGTAATGGCGAGCTCAACCACACGGGCCGTTGTGCCGTGCAGTTTCGAAATCGAGGAGATTTGAGCTGTGTGTGCCATCGCTACAATATACACGAAAACCGGAATCCGGCGGCGTCATCGAACGCCACTGTCGCCCGTATTACGCGCGAATCGGCCTGTTTCGAGGCCAATTCGCGTTTTAAAGGCCGCTTTCAGACTATTTAGCGACCCAACTACTCTGACCCTGCGATCCGCTTTATAGCGCTGCGACCACGGCGTCGCCCATTGCCACGGTGCCGACCTGCTTGCAACCCGGGGTCAGGATGTCGCCGGTACGGAAGCCTTGTTCCAGCACCTTCTTCACCGCGTTTTCGATACGATCCGCCTGTTCCGCCTTGTTCAGCGAATAGCGCAGCATCATCGCGGCCGACAGAATCGTTGCCAGCGGATTCGCGACACCCTTACCTGCGATATCCGGCGCGGAACCGTGCGACGGCTCGTACAAGCCCTTGTTGCTCTTGTCGAGCGAGGCCGACGGCAGCATGCCGATCGAACCCGTCAGCATGGCGGCTTCATCCGACAGAATGTCGCCGAACATGTTGCCGGTGACAACCACGTCGAACGCCTTCGGCGCCTTGACCAGTTGCATCGCCGCGTTGTCGACATACATATGCGATAGCTCGACGTCCGCATATTCCTTCGACACGTCGATCATCACGTCGCGCCAGAACTGCGACGTTTCGAGCACATTGGCCTTGTCCACGCTCGTCAGCTTCTTCTGACGCTTTTGCGCGGCCTGAAACGCGACGTGCGCAATGCGGCGCACTTCGGGTTCCGAATAACGCATCGTGTCGAAGCCCTCCTTCGCGCCTTCGAACAGCCCATCCGGCGATGAACGCACGCCGCGCGGCGCGCCGAAATAAATGTCGCCGTTCAGTTCGCGGACGATCAGGATGTCCAGACCCGAGACGATTTCTTCCTTCAGCGACGAAGCGCCCGTGAGCTGCGGATAGCAGATGGCCGGACGGAAGTTCGCAAACAATTGCAGGTGCTTGCGCAGACCGAGAATCGCCTGTTCCGGGCGCAGCGCGCGTTCGAGCGAGTCGTACTTCCAGTCGCCGACGGCGCCGAACAGGATCGCGTCGGCTTCTTTTGCCAGCGCCAGCGTCGAATCGGGCAACGGGTGGCCCTTTGCTTCGTAGCCCGCGCCGCCAACCGGTGCTTCTTCGAGTTCGAACTTTTCGCCGAGCACGTTCAGGACCTTGACGGCCTCCTTGACGATTTCGGGACCGATGCCGTCGCCCGGCAAGACTGCGATCTTCATGCGATTTCCTTGATGATTTTCTTCGAGACTTTGTGAGCCTGAATCAGCGAACTCGACCTGGGGCCTTTAGCCGACGATCCGATGCGCCAGCCACGGCTGCTTTGCGATCCGCTCTGCTTCAAACTGGCGGATCTTGTCCGCGTGACGCAGCGTGAGACCAATATCGTCGAAGCCGTTCAGCAGGCAATACTTGCGGAAGGCCGCCACTTCGAACGGATATTCAGCGCTGCCGTCAGACGTGCGGACGACCTGCGCTTCGAGGTCGATCGTCAGCTGGAAGCCGTTGAACGCGTACGTTTCGTTGAACAGGTGATCGACTTGCTGTTCGGTCAGCACGATTGGCAGCACGCCGTTCTTGAAGCAGTTGTTGTAGAAAATATCGGCGAAGCTCGGCGCGATGATCGCGCGGAAGCCGTATTGCTGCAGTGCCCACGGCGCATGCTCACGCGAGCTGCCGCAGCCGAAGTTCTTGCGCGCCAACAGCACCGACGCGCCCTGATAGCGCGGCTGGTTCAGCACGAAATCCGGATTCAGCGGACGCTTCGAGTTGTCCTGACCCGGCTCGCCGTGGTCGAGATAACGCCACTCGTCGAACGCGTTCGGACCGAAGCCCGTGCGCTTGATCGACTTCAGGAACTGCTTCGGAATGATCGCGTCCGTGTCGACGTTCTCGCGATCGAGCGGCGCCACGACGCCGGTGTGTACGATGAATTTATCCATGACGCTTGCGCCTGTTTCAAGACCGGGCAATGCGCGTGACGGCTGGAAAGCCGCTCGCCGCACTGCCGGCAAAAATCAAAAACCGCTCATTTATCAGCGTGGTTGCTGATCGAATTACCGAGGTGGGACATGTCCTCGCCGAATCCGTGCACCGTGTTGCAGCCGGCCAGACCGAGCAATAGCCCGGCCAAGGTGCCGAGTGCGAAACGGCGCAATAGAGTGCTGCGATTCATGTTCTTCATCATGCGATTTATCCAAGCTTGCGAATATCGACGAAATGCCCTTCGATAGCCGCAGCGGCAGCCATCGCGGGGCTCACGAGGTGGGTACGGCCACCGGCGCCCTGACGACCTTCGAAATTACGATTCGACGTGGACGCGCAACGCTCGCCCGGATCCAACCGGTCGGCGTTCATGGCGAGACACATCGAGCAACCGGGCTCACGCCATTCGAAACCGGCATCGGTAAAGACCTTGTCCAGGCCTTCGCGTTCCGCTTGCGCCTTCACCAGACCCGAGCCCGGCACGACCATGGCCAGGCGGATGTTCGGTGCGACGCGGCGGCCGAGCTTCTTCACGACGTAGGCCGCGGCGCGAATGTCTTCAATGCGCGCGTTGGTGCACGACCCGATGAAGATTTTATCCGGCTTGATGGATTCGATCGGCGCATTCGGTTCGAGCGCCATGTATTTCAACGCGCGCTCCATGGCGTCGCGCTTGACCGGGTCTTTTTCGCGCTCCGGATCCGGCACGCGGCCGTCCACGGCTGTCACCATTTCCGGCGACGTGCCCCACGTGACTTGCGGCACGATTTCCGCGGCGTTCAACTCGACTACGCGATCGAATTGCGCGCCGTCATCTGACGTGAACTGCTTCCAGTACTCGACCGCGTGATCCCACTCGACGCCTTCCGGCGAGAACGGACGGCCCTTCAGGTAATCGACCGTGATGTCGTCCACGGCGACCATGCCGGCGCGCGCGCCTGCTTCGATCGCCATGTTGCAGACCGTCATGCGGCCTTCCATGGACAACGCACGAATCGTCGACCCGCCGAATTCGATTGCGTAGCCGGTGCCGCCTGCCGTGCCGATCTTGCCGATGATCGCGAGCACGATGTCTTTCGCGGTACAGCCGCGCGGCAACGGGCCTTCGACCTTCACCAGCATGTTCTTGCTCTTCTTCTGCAAGAGTGTTTGCGTGGCCAGCACGTGCTCGACTTCCGACGTGCCGATGCCGTGCGCCAGCGCGCCGAACGCGCCGTGCGTGGACGTGTGCGAGTCACCGCAGACGATCGTCATGCCCGGCAGCGTGGCGCCCTGCTCCGGCCCGATGATGTGCACGATGCCCTGGCGCAGGTCGTTCATCTTGAACTGCGTGATGCCGTAGGCGTCGCAGTTCGTGTCGAGCGTATCCACCTGGAGCTTGGAGATCGGGTCGGCGATGCCGTGGCTGCGATCCGTGGTGGGGACGTTATGGTCCGACACCGCCAGATTCGCGCTGATACGCCACACCGGACGCTCAGCCAGCTTCAGGCCTTCAAACGCCTGCGGGCTGGTGACTTCGTGCAGCAGGTGACGGTCGATATAGAGAATCGTCGTACCGTCTTCTTCCGTGTGGACCACGTGTGTGTTCCACAATTTGTCGTAGAGAGTCTGTGCCATGGTATTCGGGGTAGTATTGACTGCGGGCTGACTGTGTCGGTCGATTATGCCACGCAGAACCACGCTTTGGGCCCCTGAATTACCGAGAAAACCGATAAAAAACAGGGAGTTGGGTGGTAGTGGCGATACCTGTATGGGTGTTACCCGGCATGGGTTGACACAGCGTGCGCTCCATGTGCCGCCACGCCCGCGTCCGGCCCGCGTCCGGTTAACGATCTAGATCGGACCCCAACTTCGCGTCCCAAAACAAAACGCCCCAACGGTCAACCCGTTGGGGCGTTTTTCAATCAATCCTGGCTCACACGTTCCATAACCTTGCGGGCCATGCAACGCGTGACAGACTAACGCTTAGCGTTGCGTAATCGCCTTCGCTTCACGTTGCGTGTCGCCGATGAACAGCTGACGCGGACGGCCAATCTTCTGTTCCGGATCGGCGATCATTTCGTTCCACTGTGCAATCCAGCCGACCGTACGTGCCATCGCGAAGATACACGTGAACATCGACGTCGGAATACCCAGCGCGCGCTGAACGATGCCCGAGTAGAAGTCGACGTTCGGGTACAGCTTGCGCGACACGAAGTATTCGTCTTCCAGCGCGATCTTTTCCAGCGCCATGGCCAGCTTGAACAGCGGGTCATCGTGCAGGCCCAGTTCTTCCAGCACTTCGTGGCAGGTTTCGCGCATCAGCTTCGCACGCGGATCGTAGTTCTTGTAGACGCGGTGACCGAAGCCCATCAGCTTCACGCCCGAGTTCTTGTCCTTCACCTGCTTGATGAACTCAGGAATGTTGTCGACCGAGCCGATTTCTTCCAGCATGTTCAGTGCGGCTTCGTTCGCACCACCGTGCGCCGGGCCCCACAGGCAGGCGATACCGGCAGCGATACACGCGAACGGGTTAGCGCCCGACGAACCCGCGAGACGCACAGTCGAGGTCGATGCATTCTGTTCGTGGTCTGCGTGCAGGATCAGGATGCGGTCCAGCGCGCGCACCAGCACGTCGTTGACCTTGTACTCTTCGCACGGGTTCGAGAACATCATGTGCATGAAGTTCGCGCTGTACGAGAGGTCGTTCTTCGGGTACGCAAACGGCTGGCCGATGCTGTACTTGTACGCCATCGCGACCAGCGTGGGCAGCTTCGCGATCATGCGAATGGCCGACACTTCACGGTGACGCGGGTTATTGATGTCGAGCGAGTCGTGATAGAACGCCGACAGCGCGCCAACTGCAGCAACCAGAATCGCCATCGGGTGCGCGTCACGGCGGAAACCGCGGAAGAAGAAGTGCATTTGCTCATGCACCATTGTGTGATTCGTGACGGTCTTCACGAACTCTTCTTTTTGCTGCACGTTCGGCAGCTCGCCCTTCAGCAGCAGATAGCAGGTTTCGAGGAAGTCAGCGTTTTCCGCGAGGTTGTCGATCGGGTAGCCGCGGTACAGCAGCTCACCCTTGTCGCCGTCGATGTACGTGATCGCCGAATTGCAAGCCGCCGTCGACATGAAGCCCGGGTCGTACGTGAACTTGCCGGTCTGGCCGTACAGTTTGCGGATGTCGATCACGTCCGGGCCGAGAGTGCCCTTGTAAATCGGCATTTCAACGCTCGGCGAATTGTCGCTGAACGATAGCGTGGCTTTAACATCTGACGGGGTCATAGCACATCCTCAATCGAAGTATGGAAACAGGGTTTCGATAATTGCACGCCTGGAACAACGAACCAGCGGCGCCCAGCCCAAGGCGCTCAAGCGTTGCGCAGCAGCTCCAGCACCCGGATCAGATCCGGGTCGTCGGCAAGGTCGCCTTCCGGTTCCTTGCGTACGAGCAGCAAGTCCATCAGGTCGTTATCGCTCAGCTCGAGCAGGCGGGTGAGTGCGCCTACGTCGGCGTCGCTGAGGTCATGCTCATATCGGCTGAAAAAACGTTCAAAGATCAGATCGTTTTCCAGCAAGCCGCGCCGCGCGCGCCAGCGAAGGCGCGCGCGGCGAAGAGGGTCGGACTGATGCGATGTCTGGTCCATCTCAAACAGCGCGGCGAACCATCAATTCCTTGATCTTGCCAATCGCCTTGGTCGGGTTCAGGCCCTTCGGGCAAACATCGACGCAATTCATGATCGTATGGCAACGGAACAGACGGTACGGATCTTCCAGGTTGTCGAGGCGTTCACCGGTCGCTTCGTCGCGGCTGTCCGCGATGAAACGATAGGCTTGCAACAGGCCTGCCGGACCGACGAACTTGTCCGGATTCCACCAGAAGCTCGGGCACGAGGTCGAGCAGCTTGCGCACAGAATACATTCGTACAGGCCGTCCAGCTCGTCGCGTTCTTCCGGCGACTGCAGACGTTCCTTTTCCGGCGGCGGCGTATCGTTGATCAGGTACGGCTTGATCGAGTGATACTGATTGAAGAACTGCGTGAAGTCGCAGATCAGATCGCGCACGACGGGCAGGCCCGGCAGCGGACGCAGCACGATCTTCTGCGGCAGGTCGTTCATGTTCTGCAAGCAGGCGAGACCATTCTTGCCGTTGATGTTCATTGCGTCCGAACCGCACACGCCTTCGCGGCACGAACGACGGAACGACAAGGTTTCGTCCATCGCTTTCAGCTTGAGCAGCGCGTCGAGCAGCATGCGCTCGTGCGAGTCGATTTCGATCTCGTACGTTTGCATGCGCGGTGCTGCGTCCTTGTCCGGATCGTAGCGGTAGATTTCAAATGTACGCTTGGCCATTTCTGAATTCCTTTGACTTGTGCCTTAGAACGTCCGCGCTTTCGGCGGAACCGATTCGACCGTCAGCGGTTGCATGTGAACCGGCTTGTAGTCGAGGCGATCGGCTTCGCTGAACCACAGCGTATGGCGCATCCAGTTTTCGTCGTCGCGATGTTCGAAATCGTTTTGTGCGTGGGCGCCGCGGCTTTCCTTGCGGGCTTCGGCGGAGACCATCGTGGCGCGTGCCACTTCGATCAGGTTCGCCACTTCCAGCGCCTCGATGCGGGCCGTGTTGAACACCTTCGACTTGTCCTTCAGATGGATGTTGTCGACGCGTTCAGCCACGTCGCGAATCTTCTGGACGCCTTCGGCCAGCAGCGCCGAGGTGCGGAACACGCCGGCGTGAGCCTGCATCGTCGAGCGGATGTCGTTCGCGACGCTTTGCGCGTATTCGCCCGACGACGACTTGTCCAGCTTATCCAGACGCGACAGCGCGAAATCAGCGGCGTCAGCCGGCAGAGGCTTGTGATCCTTGATTTCCCTCACGTGCTTGACGATGTGGTTGCCGGCCGCGCGGCCGAACACCACCAGGTCGAGCAGCGAGTTCGTGCCGAGACGGTTCGCACCGTGCACCGACACGCACGAGCATTCGCCCACTGCGTAGAAACCGTTGACCGGCTCTTCGTGACCGCGCGACGTACCCACGACCTGGCCGTGAATGTTCGTCGGGATACCGCCCATCTGATAGTGGATGGTCGGTACGACCGGAATCGGCTCTTTAATACAGTCGACGTTCGCGAACTTCATGGCGATTTCGCGGATCGACGGCAGACGCTTCATGATCGTCTCGGCGCCGATGTGCGACAGGTCGAGCAGCACGTGATCCTTGTTCGGACCCACGCCGCGGCCTTCCTTGATTTCCTGGTCCATCGAACGCGAAACGAAGTCGCGCGGCGCCAGATCCTTCAGCGTGGGCGCGTAGCGTTCCATGAAACGCTCGCCATTCGAGTTACGCAGAATGCCGCCTTCACCACGCACGCCTTCGGTAATCAGCACGCCCGCGCCGGCCACGCCGGTGGGGTGGAATTGCCAGAATTCCATGTCCTGCAGTGCGATGCCCGAACGCGCGGCCATGCCCAGGCCGTCACCGGTGTTGATGAACGCATTCGTGGATGCCGCGAAGATCCGGCCTGCGCCGCCCGTAGCGAACAGCGTGGTCTTGCCTTCGAGAATGTAGACGTCGCCGGTTTCCATTTCCAGCGCGGTCACGCCAAGCACGTCGCCGTCGGCGTCGCGGATCAGATCCAGCGCCATCCATTCGACGAAGAACTGCGTCTTGGCGGCAACGTTCTGCTGATACAGCGTATGCAGCAGCGCGTGACCGGTACGGTCAGCGGCCGCGCAAGCGCGTTGCACCGGCTTTTCGCCGTAGTTGGCGGTGTGGCCGCCGAACGGGCGCTGATAGATCGTGCCGTCCGCATTGCGGTCGAACGGCATGCCCATGTGTTCCAGTTCGTAGACAGCGTTCGGCGCTTCGCGGCACATGAACTCGATCGCGTCCTGGTCGCCGAGCCAGTCGGAACCTTTGATCGTGTCGTAGAAGTGATAGTGCCAATTGTCTTCGCTCATGTTGCCGAGCGATGCGCCGATGCCGCCTTGAGCCGCCACCGTGTGCGAACGCGTTGGGAACACCTTGGACAGCACGCAGACCGACAGACCGGCGCGCGCGAGTTGCAGCGAAGCGCGCATCCCCGAGCCGCCCGCACCGACGATAACCACGTCAAACTTGCGACGCGGCAGAGAATTCTTGATTGCAGCCATTCTTTTACACTCTCCAGAGAATCTGCGCAGCGTAGCCCGCACACGCGAGCAGCCAGACGATCGTCAGCGCTTGAAGCAACAGGCGGATGCCAACGGGCTTCACATAGTCCATCCAGATGTCGCGGATACCAACCCACGCGTGATAGAACAGCGACAGCAGCGTGACAAACGTGGCGAGCTTCATCCATTGCGTCGCGAAGATCGACGCCCAGCCGTCATACGAGAAATCGCGCGCGCCGAAGAACCATGCGAGCAGGATCACCGTGTAGACGGCCATGATGCAGGCGGTAATGCGCTGGGCGAGCCAGTCGCGCAGACCGTAATGTGCGCCGACGACGAGACGCTTCGGACCGATTCGGTTATTAGCTGACATTTTTTTAGAATGCTCCGAAGAGTTTGAGCGCAAAAGCAATCGTCAGAAGCGACGAAACGACCAGAACGACGATGGAAGTTTGCTTGCCCTTCTCTTTGGTCGTGAGGCCGTGGCTTGTGTCCATGAACAGGTGACGGACACCGGCGCAGAAGTGAAACAGGAAGGCCCACGCCAGAACGAGCGTGATCAGCTTGACGATGATGTTGGACAGGAAGCCTTTGAACACTTCGAAGCTAAGTTCGGAAGTGAGGCTTTGATCGAAGAGGTACAGCAGGAACGGAAGAAAAACAAAAAGCAGACCACCGCTCAGGCGGTGCAAGATCGATACTCGCCCCGCTAGAGGAAGACGGTATGCCGTCAATATTTGCCCGATACCGATGTTCCGGAATTCCGGCCTCGGTTTTTTTACGGCTTCAGCCATGCTAGACCCCTACTATGTAGTCACACTAATCCGCAATTTTAGCGCCTTTTTATATCGCGCTGCAGCGGAAACCACCACAGGACCGTTACAGCATGCGCGATAAAGACGCCTTCAAACAGGCGCATGCGTGAGACGCAACGCCTTCATTCAGCCCGATTCAGCTCAGATCGTTCTGATAGTAATACCCGGTTGTGACATACCAACCTCGCCTGACTTCAACCGGCCGGTCTCCATAGGTATAGGACACGCGCTCAACCGAAAGCAATGGAAAACCAGTGGGCACATGCAGCAGATCGGCCACTGAAGGCTCGGCTGCCACCGCGCGGATCTTCTCGGTTGCGCGAATCATGCGGGTGCCGAATTCCGTCTCGAACATCGCGTAGAGGGGACCTTTATACTCCGATAGGCGTTCGAGCGTCAGCCCGCGGAACACCGCGCCGGGTAGCCAGATTTCGTCGAGTACGGTGACCTCGCCGTCGAACTGCAGCAAGCGCTTGATCAGCACCACCGGATCGGCGGGTTTCAGGTCGAGCTGCCGAGCGATGTCCGCCGAAGCGCGCAAACGCCGGCACTCGAGCAAACGGCTGACGTGCGGATGCTCCGCGCCGTCGTCGGCCAGTAATCTGAGGAAGCGAAACTGGGCGCGGTCTTCGTTGTGCGTTGCAACAAAAGTACCCTTGCCCTGGCGGCGTACCAGCAGGTTGTCGGCCGCAAGTTCGTCGATCGCCTTGCGCACTGTTCCCTGACTGACCTTGTATCTCGCCGCCAATTCGACTTCACTAGGAATGATCTCGCCGGGCTTCCATTCACCGGTTTCGAGGCTCTGCGTAATCAAGCCCTTGATCTGCTGATACAAGGGGCTGAAAGTAGGCGACGTGGCGGGTGTGGCAGCGGATACACCCTCGCCCGCGGCGCCATGGCCGCTCGGATTCGTGGTGTTCGCCGGGTTCGAAGTCATCCGCGCATTTCATCATAAAGGGCCCGGCCGCGTCTAGGGATTTCCCTGCAACAGATATGTCTTATATAAGACATAAGATAATGTTGACTTTGTGCCTCCTGACTCCTACACTCCTTGTCGAGCAAGGGTTTGCGGGTTTTTCGGCGGCATGTTTTCATGCAGCATCGCGATGCGCCAGCAGCCACTCTGCACCACGCCGTTCCCTCGCAGTTCAGGTTTCGCCGCCGCCATCCATTGGTCAGACGCCCGCCGAAACGCGCTGTTTGCAGGAGCCCGCACCGTGCAGCGGCTACCCGGCGTCCGATGTCCCGCTCCTCGTGCAGCAGTACAGATTTCCGGCATGGCGGTCGTGCCGCAAGGCGCCGCACGGCCTCGGCAAAGATTCCGAGCCGTACGCGAACAGTGCATTCCGCCGTGTTTCACAACGCTTCGCTGAACGCGCATATAGAATGGCGTTTTCCCTAGCGTCTAACGCATCGTCCTGGAGATTTCTCAATGGCTAAGCCCGCAAAGCGCGTTGCCGTCACCGGCGCCGCAGGTCAAATCGCTTACTCCCTGCTGTTCCGCATCGCCAATGGCGATCTGCTCGGCAAGGATCAGCCGGTGGTCCTGCAACTGCTCGACCTGCCGCAAGCGCAAGCCGCCGTCAAAGGCGTCGTGATGGAACTGGATGATTGCGCATTCCCGCTGCTGTCGGGTGTCGTGATCACTGACGATCCGAAGGTTGCATTCAAAGATGCCGACGTGGCCCTGCTGGTCGGCGCCCGTCCGCGTTCAAAAGGCATGGAACGCAAGGATCTGCTGTCGGCCAACGCCGAAATCTTCACGGTTCAGGGCAAGGCGCTGAACGAAGTCGCGAGCCGCGACGTGAAGGTGCTGGTGGTCGGCAACCCGGCCAACACCAACGCGTACATCGCCATGAAGTCGGCACCGGATCTGCCGAAGAAGAACTTCACCGCCATGCTGCGTCTGGACCACAACCGCGCGCTGTCGCAACTGGCCGCCAAGTCGGGCAAGCCGGTCGCTTCGATCGAAAAGCTGGCGGTGTGGGGCAACCACTCGCCGACCATGTACCCGGATTTCCGCGTTGCAACAGCAGAAGGGCAGGACCTGACCAAGCTGATCAACGACGAAGAATGGAACCGCAACACGTTCATCCCGACCGTCGGCAAGCGCGGTGCAGCGATCATCGAAGCGCGCGGCCTGTCGTCGGCAGCGTCGGCAGCGAACGCGGCGATCGACCACGTGCGTGACTGGGTGCTCGGCACGAACGGCAAGTGGGTCACCATGGGTATCCCGTCGGACGGTTCGTATGGCATTCCGGAAGACATCATCTACGGTGTGCCAGTCACGTGCGAAAACGGCGAGTACAAGCGTGTTGAAGGCCTCGCCATCGACGCGTTCTCGCGCGAAAAGATGGACGGCACGCTGAACGAGTTGCTTGAAGAGCGCGACGGCGTTCAACATCTGCTCGGCTAAGCGGCTGATGCAGACGAACCGGAACTCCAAAGCATTGATCGCGGCGGGTTCCGGTTTTTTACGTGCGAATGCAGGTATGGCGTTTTGCTCCACCGGCATTCGCACCTGATCCGAACGCGTTTTGCGTGGCTGCCTGACAGAGTCCAGCAGAGCGCGTTCGAATCAGACTTCTTCAAACACTATCAGAACCCCTGACGCCGACGATGCGCGCCCTCACACCCGCCGAAGTGCTGTTTGACGGCGAAGTGCCGCCCGCTGTGCTGCCTGCCTGCGATCACTACGCCGGCAGCGAAAAGCTGATGCTGAAATCGCTCGCGTTGCAGCAGCAACTCGGCCCGGTGTTCGACATCACACTCGATTGCGAAGACGGCGCACGGGTTGGCCATGAAGTGGAACACGCGGAACTGGTCGCCTCGCTGCTGGGCAGCGCGCATGATCACTTCGGCCGCGTCGGCGTGCGGATTCACGACTTCGATCACCCGCACTGGCGTGACGACGTGCGTCTCATTCTCCGCGCCGCCAAGCGAGCGCCTGCTTACATCACCCTGCCGAAAATCCGCAATGTGCCGGACGCCGCCGAAATGTGCGCGTTCATCGAGGCAACGCGGCGCGAACTCGGCATTGCTCAGCCCGTACCCGTGCAACTGCTGGTCGAAACCCATGGCGCACTGACGCGCGTGTTCGATCTGGCCGCGCTGCCGGCCGTCGAGGCCCTGAGCTTCGGCCTGATGGACTTCGTCTCCGCGCACAACGGCGCGATTCCCGATACCGCGATGCGTTCGCCCGGCCAGTTCGATCATCCGTTGGTGCGGCGCGCCAAGCTCGAGATTTCAGCGGCCTGTCACGCGCACGGCAAAGTGCCGTCGCATAACGTCAGTACGGAAGTGCGCGACATGAGCGTGGTGGCGAGCGACGCCACCCGCGCCCGCAACGAATTCGGTTACACGCGGATGTGGAGCATCCATCCGTCACAGATCGAGGCGATAGTTGCAGCGTTTGCACCGCGCGACGAAGAAATCACCACGGCCACCGAAATCCTGCTGGCCGCTCAAGCCGCGCAATGGGGACCGACACGTCATCACGACACGCTGCACGACCGGGCCAGCTATCGCTACTACTGGTCGGTGCTGCGTCGCGCGCAGGCCACGGGCCGGGTCGTCCCACAAGACGCCGCGCCGCTCTTCACGGAAGTGGGCGCTAACGGGCAATCCGCATCATGAGTACGACAATCCGCGTGGCAGAAGCCATGAGCAAGCACAAAGGAGATTGCGGGAGATGAGCGAGACAACGCAAACCGCCGGCGCACAAGGCGAGAACGGAGCCCAGAGCGGCTTCAAACCGAAGAAATCCGTCGCGCTGTCCGGCGTGACCGCGGGCAACACCGCGCTGTGCACGGTCGGCAAGACGGGCAACGATCTGCACTACCGCGGCTATGACATTCTCGATATCGCCGGCGCGTGCGAGTTCGAAGAGATCGCCTACCTGCTGGTCCACGAAAAACTGCCGACGCAAGCCGAGCTGACCGCGTACAAGACGAAGCTGAAAGCGCTGCGCGGCCTGCCCGCCAACGTGAAAGCCGCGCTGGAATGGATTCCGGCCGCCGCTCACCCGATGGACGTGATGCGCACCGGCGTGTCGGTGCTCGGCACCGTGCTGCCCGAGAAGGACGACCACAACCTGCCGGGCGCGCGCGATATCGCCGACAAGCTGATGGCCTCACTCGGTTCGATGCTGCTGTACTGGTATCACTACTCGCACAACGGCAAGCGCATCGAGGTCGAAACCGACGACGATTCGATCGGCGGCCACTTCCTGCATCTGCTGCACGGCACGGAGCCGTCGAAGGCATGGGTCGACGCGATGCACGTGTCGCTGAACCTGTACGCCGAGCATGAATTCAACGCCTCGACATTTACCGGCCGCGTGATCGCGGGCACGGGCTCGGACATCTATTCGGCGATCACCGGCGCGATCGGCGCGCTGCGCGGGCCGAAGCACGGCGGCGCCAACGAAGTGGCGTTCGAGATCCAGTCGCGCTATCAAACGCCTGACGAAGCCGAAGCGGACATCCGCAAGCGCGTCGAGAACAAGGAAGTGGTGATCGGCTTCGGCCACCCGGTGTACACGATCTCCGACCCGCGCAACAAGGTCATCAAGGAAATCGCGAAAAAGCTTTCGAAGGAAGCGGGCAACACCAAGCTGTTCAATATCGCCGAGCGACTTGAAACAGTGATGGCAGATGTGAAAAAGATGTTTCCAAATCTCGACTGGTTCAGCGCGGTGTCGTATCACATGATGGGCGTGCCGACGGCGATGTTCACGCCGCTGTTCGTGATCGCCCGCACGGCTGGCTGGAGCGCGCACATCATCGAGCAGCGCGTCGACAACAAGATCATCCGCCCGAGCGCGAATTACACCGGCCCCGAGAATTTGAAGTTTGTGCCGCTAAATAGGAGAAAATAGCGGTCGCTGTGCGCTTTCGAAGCGCGTGCAGTTCAACCCCGCGGTTGCCAGGACCGGTAGCCCGCGTACTGTTCAACTGAAACTAGATAGAAAGGTTTTCTCCATGAATAAGCTGTTGATCGCTGCCGTAGTCGGCGCTCTGTCCACGACGATGCTGACCGTTGCGACCGATGCCGTTGCGCAAACCACCACGCCGGCCACCAAGGCTGTGCCGAAGAAGCCGCAACCGAAACGTCTGATCAAGCGCAAACCGAACCCAGCCAAGGAAGCGAAGGTCGATCCGGTGCCGGAAGGCGCGGAAAAGTGGTCGTGCAACGAAGGTCTGGCCTTCGAACTGAAGGGCGACATGAAGCGTGACCAGATCGTCACCGTCCACTGGGCTAACAAAAATTACAATCTGCCGCGTGAAGCGACCACCACGGGGGCAGACCGCTTCCACGACGCTTCAACGGGTATGGATCTCGTCGTGATCCCGACGAAGGCCATGCTGTTCTCGGACAAGGACAGCTCGCGTCTGGCCGACGAGTGCAAGACGGCAGCGATGCAGCAAGGCGCACCGGCTCCGACGCAATCGAACGCGATCGACAAGACCACCAACTAATCAGTTACATCAGGAAGGCTCCCCGATGTCCGCTCCGATTTCCAACGTGCGACCCGCCCCGGACCCAGTCCTGGTCGATATCGTCGACTACGTGCTGGATTTTCAGATCGACAGCACGCTCGCGCTGGAAACCGCGCGTCACTGCCTGATCGATACGCTCGGTTGCGGACTCGAGGCGCTCACCTACCCTGCCTGCACCAAGCTGATGGGACCGATCGTGCCGGGCACGATCGTCCCCAATGGCGCGAAGGTGCCTGGCACGTCGTTCCAGCTGGACCCGGTTCAGGCCGCCTTCAACATCGGCGCAATGATCCGCTGGCTGGACTTCAACGACACCTGGCTTGCCGCAGAATGGGGGCATCCGTCGGATAACCTCGGCGGCATTCTGGCGACAGCCGACTGGCTCTCGCGCAGTGCCATCGCAGCGGGCAAAGAGCCGCTGACGATGAAAGACGTGTTGATCGGCATGATCAAGGCGCACGAAATTCAAGGCTGTATCGCGCTCGAAAACTCCTTCAACAAGGTCGGGCTCGATCATGTATTGCTGGTGAAACTGGCTTCCACCGCGGTGGTCGGCCAGTTGATCGGTTTGACCCGCGATGAGTTGATCAACGCGGTGTCGCAGGCGTTTGTCGATGGACATGCGCTGCGCACGTACCGCCATGCGCCGAATACCGGCTCACGCAAGTCGTGGGCCGCGGGCGACGCGACTTCGCGCGCCGTGCGTCTCGCGCTGATCGCGAAGACCGGCGAGATGGGCTATCCGTCGGTGCTGAGCGCGAAGACGTGGGGCTTTTACGACGTGCTCTTCAAGGGCAACGCGTTCAGATTCCAGCGTCCGTACGGCTCGTACGTGATGGAAAACGTGCTCTTCAAGATTTCTTTTCCGGCAGAATTCCATGCGCAAACGGCCGTGGAAGCGGCGATGAAGCTGCACGCGCAACTTGCGGCTCAAGGCAAACGCGTGGAAGACATCAGCAGGATCACGATCCGCACGCACGAAGCCGCGATTCGCATCATCGATAAGAAAGGCCCCCTGAACAATCCGGCCGACCGCGATCATTGCATTCAGTACATGATCGCCGTGCCGCTGATCCACGGCCGCCTCACGGCTGCGGACTATGAAGATTCGATCGCGCAGGACGCGCGACTCGATGTACTGCGCGCGAAGATGGAATGCGTCGAAGACGCGCAGTTCACGAAGGATTACCACGACCCCGAGAAGCGTTCGATCGCCAATGCACTGACGATCGAATTCAACGACGGGTCGACGTTCGACGAAGTCGTAGTCGAATACCCGATCGGTCACAAGCGTCGGCGCGAAGACGGGATTCCGTTATTGGTCGAGAAGTTCAGGACCAATCTCGCGCGCCGCTTTCCGGTCAAGCAACAACTGGCGATTCTCGACGTGTCGCTGGATCAGGCAAGGCTCGAAGCCATGTCGGTCAATGAATACGTCGATCTGTACGTCATCTAGTTAAGTACTGTAGTTCCGCGATCAAACCAAGGAAAACACCATGGCCCACAACCTCCACAAAACGCTCAAGGAATTCGACAGCGGTTCCGGCAAAGGCAAGTTCTACTCCCTGCCGCAACTCGGCAAGGCACTGAACATCAAGATCGACCGCCTGCCGGTTTCGATCCGAATCGTGCTGGAATCGGTGCTGCGTAACTACGACGGCAAGAAAATCGCCGAAGAACACATCGAGCAACTCGCGAACTGGAAGCCGACCGCAGCGCGCGTCGACGAAATTCCGTTCGTCGTGTCGCGCGTCGTGCTGCAAGACTTTACCGGTGTGCCGCTGCTCGCCGACATCGCTGCCATGCGCGGTGTCGCGAAACACATGGGCAAGGATCCGAAGTCGATCGAACCGCTGGTCCCGGTCGATCTCGTAGTCGATCACTCGGTGCAGATCGATCACTTCCGCGAAAAGAATGCGCTCGACCTGAACATGAAACTGGAATTCCAGCGCAACAACGAGCGCTACCAGTTCATGAAGTGGGGCATGCAGGCATTCGACACGTTCAAGGTCGTGCCGCCGGGCGTCGGTATTGTTCACCAGGTGAACCTGGAATACCTCGCACGCGGCGTGCACAAGAAGGCCGAAGGCGCGGACACGGTGTACTACCCGGATTCGCTGGTCGGCACCGACAGCCACACCACCATGATCAACGGTATCGGCGTGGTGGGCTGGGGCGTGGGCGGTATCGAAGCGGAAGCCGGCATGCTCGGCCAGCCGGTGTACTTCCTCACGCCGGACGTGGTGGGCGTCGAACTGAAGGGCAAGCTGCGTGAAGGCCTGACGGCGACCGACCTGGTTCTGACCGTGACCGAACTGCTGCGTAAGGAAAAGGTTGTCGGCAAGTTCGTCGAATTCTTCGGCGAAGGCACGAAGTCGCTGTCGCTGCCGGATCGGGCGACGATCGGCAACATGGCGCCGGAATACGGCGCAACCATGGGCTTCTTCCCAGTCGACGAAAAAACCATCGACTACTTCAAGGGCACGGGCCGCACCGACGCAGAAATCTCCGCCTTCGAAAACTACTTCAAGGCGCAGGGTCTGTTCGGTATTCCGAAGGCTGGCCAGATCGACTACACCAAGGTCGTCACGCTGGATCTCGGCACGGTAACGCCGTCGCTGGCAGGTCCGAAGCGCCCGCAAGACCGTATCGAAATCGGTCACGTGAAGTCGACCTTCAGCGACCTGTTCTCGAAGCCGGTGGCGGAAAACGGCTTTGCGAAGAAGTCAGAAGACCTCGACGCGCAATACACGACGAGCAACGGCGTCGACGTGAAGAACGGCGACATCCTGATCGCGGCCATCACGTCGTGCACGAACACGTCGAACCCGAGCGTGCTGCTGGCCGCTGGTCTGCTGGCGAAGAAGGCTGTGGAAGCCGGCCTGACGGTGGCTCCGCACATCAAGACCTCGCTGGCGCCGGGATCGCGCATCGTCACGGAATACCTGACGAAGACCGACTTGATGCAGTACCTCGACAAGCTCGGTTTCACGCTGGCCGCCTACGGTTGCACGACCTGTATCGGTAACGCGGGCGATCTGACGCCGGAACTGAACGAAGCGATCACGAAGAACGACATCGTCGCGGCAGCGGTGCTGTCGGGCAACCGCAACTTCGAAGCGCGTATTCACCCGAACATCCGCGCGAACTTCCTGGCTTCGCCGCCGCTGGTCGTCGCTTACGCGATCGCCGGCAACATCACGCGCGACCTGATGACCGAGCCGGTCGGCAAGGGCAAGGGCGGCAAGGACATCTACCTGGGCGACATTTGGCCGACCAGCGAAGAAGTCAACGAACTGCTCAAGTTCGCGCTGGACGCAGACGCGTTCCGCAAGAACTACTCGGCGCTGACCAAGAAGGGCGACCTGTGGAGCAAGATCGAAGGCGAAGAAGGTCAAGTCTACGACTGGCCGAAGTCGACTTACATCGCTGAGCCGCCGTTCTTCGGCAAGGACTTCTCGATGACGCCGGCCGACAGCATCGCTCCGGTCAAGAACGCACGTGCACTGGGCATCTTCGGTGACTCGGTCACAACCGACCACATCAGCCCGGCTGGCTCGATCAAGGAAGACTCGCCAGCAGGCAAGTGGCTGAAGGCAAACGGCGTGCAGAAGGCCGACTTCAACAGCTACGGCTCGCGCCGCGGCAACCACGACGTGATGATGCGCGGCACGTTCGCCAACGTCCGGATCAAGAACCTGATGATCCCGGCGAAGGCGGATGGCTCGCGCGTGGAAGGCGGCCTGACGATTCACCAGCCGAGCGGCGAGCAGGAATCGATCTATGACGCAGCGATGAAGTACATCGACGCCGGCACGCCGACCGTCGTGTTCGCGGGCGAAGAGTACGGCACGGGCTCGTCGCGTGACTGGGCTGCGAAGGGTACGCAACTGCTGGGCGTGAAGGCTGTGGTCGCACGCAGCTTCGAGCGGATCCACCGTTCGAACCTCGTCGGCATGGGCGTGCTGCCGCTGCAGTTCAAGGGCACGGACAGCGTGCAATCGCTCGGCATCACCGGCGAAGAAACGTACGACATCGAAGGCCTGGGCGCGGACTTCAAGCCGCAACAGGAAGTGACGCTGGTGATTCGCGGCAAGGATGGCAAAGAGAAGCGTGTTGCCGTGCTGCTGCGTATCGATACGCCGATCGAAGTGGACTACTACAAGCACGGCGGGATTCTGCCGTTCGTGCTGCGTTCGTTGTTGGCTGCGTAAGGTATTCGCTTACGCAAGCAGTCACTGCGATCTGTTTTGCAGGGGCTGCGTCCTGTGGAGGACGCAGCCGACTTTGGAAGCCCGGCTTTGGCCGGGCTTTTTTTATGACTCCGCGCGCTTCTGCTGTTACTTGAATGCGTCCGGGTTGTCGGTGATCCTGCGTTGGGTCATGCGGGCATTCCAGCTGGTGTCGGACCGCACGCTTGCACGGATGGTCGGGGCCGGACGATGTTGCTGGGCAGCCCAGTTCATCCACGACGCGTCCTCTGTCGAAGCATCGTCACGTGGTGCGCTGGCGTTGGCGGCCCATTCGGGCTGCTTCGACACCGCGGGCTGGCTAGCGGGATGAGTAGCGCGGTTCAGCGCCACGCGTTCGTCCACATGCGTTTTGGACAGGCGCATGGCCTCGACCGGCTTGACGGTTTTCTTCGCCGGCGTCGCGGTAATGTCGGTGCGGGCTACGACCTGATCCGTTCGCTTGGACGCGACAGCAGACGACGGGACCGACGGTGCGGGATGGCGCGTCGGCCCGGCTTGCTCATCGCGTTGCGCCTCCGGCGAGTCGGCACTTGCCTGAGCCACTGGCGCCGCACTCGCGACCACCTCGACCGGCAAGGCCGGCTTCCTCTCTGCGGCAATCTCAGCTTGCCTGGTGGCAACGGCCGGCGTAACCGCCGCCGCTTTCGTATGTTCCGCGTCCTTCATCGAGCAGGTGACGAGCAGCCAAGTCAGCGCAATCGTGCAACCGGCAAAAATACCTGCCGCCAGCAGGTGGTCCGAGCGCGACGAACGCGCAGAAACCTTGCCTGCCTCCAGATAGCGCTTCGCTTCCGCCATCGCCGCATCAAAACGATGGGAATCCGGGCGTTGCGGCGGCGTCTTGTAGAACAAAATATGCTTTACGCCCGGGGGAAACGGACTCGGACGAGCCTGTTGGGGCTTGCGCTGCACGGCATCCTGGATCGCCTGTTGCGCTGCGGTCCGCGCCTTATGCCGCCGCGAGCCGAAAGGGGGCGGCAAGCCATCGAACGGCCGCGGCTTCGGGATCGCCAGATTGCCTTCGATCAAGGCCAGCGGTCGGTTCATCATAGGGTGCTCCGGTGTGGGTCGATCGCTGCGTCAAGTTGCGTGACCAAAGTCCTGGCGCGAGTCATGAGCGCGTGGATGACAACGACATCGTGTTCCAGCGGTGCGACACTGGCGCGCCGCAGCGCTTCCATCAAACTGCGCGCACCGACCAACCCTACGGCTCCGCTCAATCTATGCAGCAAGGTGCGCTGCCCGGCGATGTCGCCCTGGCGAATCAGACTGCTCAGGTGCTCCAGATCGTCGTCCATGGAATGGCGCCAGGCGCTCAGAAACGTGTGGAGATTGATGCCCTCTTCAGACAATGCGTCGAGATAGCGAAGTTCGAAAGGTTCAGATAGGGCATCTGCGAATACTTCCTGTGACTGCACGGCAATGCCTGATAGGGGAGCCTGCACCTGGCGGGCCGTTTCCGCGGACAACTCCCATTGCTCAACGGTAAACGGCGCACTAAAGCTCGCGCGAGTGCTGGAATCCGAGCCAGCTGCGATGGAGAGCTCGCCTCGCATACGCTGTGCGAGTATCTGGCAGAGCGGTAAGCAGGCATCAGCGCTGCCAAACCGCTCGACTACGGACGATTCATCTGCGCTCGGCCCGAACAGTTGCAACTGAGCGGCGTGAGCGGTGTGCTTACCGGTCTCCGTCACGCTGATAAAAATGCGCTGCGAACCTGCATTCAGCGGCTCCGCCCGCACGACAAGCGAAATCTCGCCACGCGTGCTGAGTTGGATTGTGCGGTCAAGCAGGTGGAAAAATATCTGCCCGAGCCGAGCGCTATCCGCGAGAATGCGCTCGGCCACCGTTTGATCGATGGTCGAGTTCAAGCGCAAGCCGCGCAGAGCCGCAGACGGAGACAACAGCGCGATAACGCCGTCGACGAGGTCACGCAGGTTCGTCGCGGTTTCGTCGAGAACAAAGGCACGCGACTCCAGTGGCGAAGCATCCAGCAAGTCGTGGAGCGTTTGGCCCCAAGTACGCACTGCCGATTGGATCACAGGCATCTGTGCGCGTTGAGCGGACGGCATCGCTGCCGTTTCGAGAGATTCAAGCAGACCTGCCACTGCAGTCAGCGGAGCTTCTGCATAGAGGCGCATCGCGCCGAGCAGCCAGAGCCGCTCCTGCTTTGCGGCGGCGCTCGCCTGGACGGAGGTTGCGGCGCGCGCAGCCTGCTCGCGCTCCTCAGCAGCATCGCACCGGCGTGCCCATTTGTCTTCTGCACGGTGCAGTTTTTCCGCAGCGCGCCTCAGCGCAGCACGAGATAGGCACGCGCCGGCCAGTGCAACGACCGCCGGCGCCGCGAGCGCCACTAGCCACGTTTGCTGCTCGATAGCGGCATCAGTCGCGGCCGTCGCCAGTTGGCTCGCAGCATCGCGGCTACCAGGCGAACCACGCTTAAAGGACCCACTGCCAGCGGTCCCTTCGCGCGAATCAAGGTTGCGGGCCGGTTGCTCGAGTCGCCCGACTGCGTCGCGTGCGGCCAGCGCCGCGGCCGCACGCGAATCGTCGAGTTGCAGCGTCCGCGGCGTGCCGTCGACTAACGGCGCCGCGTTGGCGCGGACCGAGAGCAGGCTCAGCAGTGCAAATGCAAAGAGACAACCCAATACCGTCGCGAAACGGATCGAAGTGAGTCCCGCCGCATTGCGAGGGAATGTGTGAGAGAGGCGCGGCGTGCGACGGCGCGCACGCGCTGAAGAACCAGCCAGGTTCATTTTATTCATAGCCCGCCAAACTCAGTCGATCAGCCTGTGCAGCGACGCAAACTCGATCAGCGCGGCTAACGATGACAAACCCAGTTTTTCCTGGATGCGGCTCTTGTATGTGCTCACCGTCTTGTCGCTTAGAAACAGGCGGCTAGCAATATCCCGGTTGCTCACGCCCCGGGCGAGATATTGCAGCACTTCTACTTCACGCGCCGACAGGGCGCTCAGTCCGTTTTCAGTCGCCGAATTGGCGGTATCGGCCGGGAAGCAGTCATAGCCGAATAGCACCGTTTTTAGCGCAGTAATCAGTTCGCTGATTTCGCGCCCTTTGCCGACATAACCGTTTGCGCCAGCAACACGCGTATAGCCGGCCATGACATGTTCCGGCTTGGCTGAAAGAACGAGAATACAGATTTTGGTATTGTGTGCCCGAATACGGCGAATCATGGATAGACCATCGAGGCGCGGCAAATCGAGATCAAGAATGACGAGATCGGGATTTTCCTCCAGGACCATTTTCAGGCCGTCTTCACCGTCGCCGCATTCTCCGATCAACTCCAGTTCAGGATCGGCACGCAATACGCCAGCTATCGTGCCACGAATCATGGGGTGATCGTCAATAATCAC
The DNA here is from genome assembly GCF_046027215.1 of Paraburkholderia fungorum. Classification (GTDB taxonomy): domain Bacteria; phylum Pseudomonadota; class Gammaproteobacteria; order Burkholderiales; family Burkholderiaceae; genus Paraburkholderia; species Paraburkholderia fungorum_D. The sequence continues at coordinate 2,571,875 of NZ_JAQQEN010000002.1, forward strand.
GATTCTTTTCATTTACCGCTCCATTTCTTGATCATTAATCAATGGGCGTAAAACCGAATCGAAATAGCCCAAAAATAAAATAAGAAAAATATTAACAACAATGCTGAAACATTTTTTCGTCTCGGCGAAGTGATACTTCTGCAATATTTGCGAGAATTTTCCCACCCGATTGATTTGAAATTCCCTACGCGAAAATCGTGATTGCGAGCACCTCGAATCAACTAACCTCGAATTGCAGCGCGAAGTGCTTACTTGTCGAACGGCATGTTTGCGTATCCGGGTTGATACGAAGGTCGGGGGAGTGTGCGACGGCCATGCGCACTGTAATGGATGCGGATCAGGCGATGGCGGTGTTGCGGAACTGGAATTCGCTCGAAGTGGGCGGGATGCAGAGAGCCGGATGAAAAGCGAGCGCGAACACCGTCCGCGCTCGTGATACGTATTGCAGTACTACCGGCTAAATAGGATCGCCGGACTGGCGAGGTCCAGCGGTCACACCCGCCTTACTGGCCCTGCGGGTCCTGCTGTTGCATCTGCTGTGCATGCGGCATAGCTCGCGCCTGCGCGTTACTGCGCATGAAATCCAACTCCACGCGGCGATTCGGCGCAAGGCAGTCAATCAACGCCTGCTGGTTACGATTGTTACACTGCACCACCGGGTCGTCCTTGCCGAGACCGCGCGCCGTCATTGGCACACGCACGCCACCATTCTGCAGGTAACGCTTGACTGTGTCCGCACGCTTCGCGGACAACTGACGGTTGTAACTGTCGCTGCCGAGACGATCCGTATAGCCTTCAATTCGAATGTCCGTCACGTCGTTGGCCTGTCCCAGGTCACGAATCAGTTTATCGAGCTTGGTCCTGTCGGCCGGCAGCATGCCCGCCAGATCGCTGCGGTCGAATTTGAACGTCGCGTCACCCGACAGCGTCATCTTTTCCGGAATCGGCGAATCGATCGGCGCTGCGACCGGCGGCGGCGTGCAGGCCTCGAGTGCCGCACCAATGCCCGGCACACGCTTCTCCACGCCATCAACGATGCGCTGGCTCGCGTCGAAATCGCGTGTCCACGCTTCATGGCCGGCGCGAATCAATTCGACCTCGGAGCAGGCGGTCAGGCGCTGCGCCTCCTGGCACTGTGGGAAAAGCGGCGAAGTCTTCGCAGCGAGAATCTGTTTCCACAGATCAGGCCGGACTACCGAGGCAGTTCGCAATTCCGGATTATCGACGGACAGACCCTGACCGGTTTCAAGCGCCGTGGTCAATCCGTTCGCCTGATGCAGTGCCTCCTCGATAAAGCCCCAGCCGTCGTGGAGGGAGCGTTCATCGCGTGCGGCATTTAGCCAGCATTGCGCCTTATCACCAAAATAGTTGTTCTTACGCTCACCTAGGGCGTTCAGGCGTGTCTGCACCGCATTCAGCATGGGACCGTTCTTGGTACTGCTATAGGTTCCGATCCACTGCGGCGTAACCGCGCCGGATGGCTGGTTCTGAGTTGCGCTGAACCCTGTTTGCAGAACCGTAGGGTCCTGAATTTGCAGCCGATCGCGCGTCGCGGATGACGAACATCCTGCGAGCATCGCGGCAAGCGCGATGGCAATTAACGAATACTTCATGTCTGTTCTCATGGAAAGAGGGTCGCACGGAAGCTTCCCGTGCGACCCAGACAGCTAACGTCTTGAGCTTCTACTCAAGGCCTTGCGGCCATTGCTTAGTTGCCGAGGACGATGCCGATACCAGCGCGAACGATGGTGCTATTGCCGCCCGAAGTGGACACGCCAAGGTTGTAGTTGATCGTGCCCTTCTCGTTCCAGCGGGACACGCCCAGACCAATAGCCTGGTAACCACGGTAGTTGGCAACACCCGCGTTCAGCGTGGTACGGCCTGGCAGGTACGGCGTGACGATGTTCAGCGCCGATGCCGATGCAATACCCTTGGCTGCACTACGATCAACGTTGTTGATCGACTGCTGCATGCCACCCATCGCGTTATTCAACTGACCAAGGTTGACCGCGTCGGTCGCCTGCGTACCGGCTGCGACGTTGGTAATCGTGCGCTCGTTACCGGCAGTACCCACCGACACCGTGTTGTCACGATCAGCCACCGAGTTCGAACCCAGTGCGACAGCATTGTTTGCCGTAGCCGACGAATTGTCGCCGAGCGCGACCGAGTGGTTACCCGGGGTCTTCGTGTCCTTGCCGATTGCAATTGCTGCCTCGCCCGATGCAACCGCACCGTTACCGATCGCGATCGCATCTGTACCCGACGACACCGCAGCCGTACCACCGGAGGCCGGGGTATTGATGTTGATGTAGGTCGTGTCACCCGCACCGCCGCCAGCAAGGTTATTTACCTGGCTTTGGAGGCTCGAGAACTGCGAGTAGTTGACCGCATCGGTCGCATTCGCACCCGCTGCAATGTTCGTCAGCACCACCGGCGTCGTTGAATCCACACCGCCGAGCGTTACCTTGCTCCTGGTTGCGTCATCGTAGGCCACGCCGTTCGCCGTGCCGCCACCGCTACCGGCATGGTCAGCAACATACGACTTCATTTGGCCGAAGTTGACAGCGTCCAGCGCATCCGTAGCGTCAGCAACGTTCTTCAACTGAACCGGCGTACCGACGTTGCCGAAGGTAACCGTGTTCTTGCTGGCGTTGTCGTAGGCGACGAACGCGTTCGTCACGTTGCCCGAAGTGTCGACGTTCAAACCAGCGTCCTTCAATTGCTTGAGGTTCACTGCCTGGTCGTCAGCCTTGGCGTCGGCCACGTTTGCCACCGTCACCGGCGTGCCATTGTTGCCAAGCGTCAGCTTGTCGTGCACCGACGTGTCGTACACCACACCGTCCGGCGAACCGGTCGTCGACTTCGCGTCCAACGCGGCCAATGCTGCGCCAACGCCGTTGTACGTGTTGCCGCTCACCGAGTAGGTCGGCGTCGACACCTTGCCGTCCGAACCCACCTTCGCGTTGCCACCAAGTGCTGTTGCCACGCTGTTCGCCGTACCGTACAGCTGCGAACCGTTGATCGCGTCCTTGCTGTTCGTCGTGACCTGGCCTGCCGCTATGTTGGTCAGCGTGACCGGATCATGGCCCGTGCCGCCAAACGTGACTTTGGCCTTCAATGCATCGTCATAAGCAACGAATGCACCCGTCACATTGCCGCTGCTGTCGATGTTCGCGCCCATCGCCTTCAACTGCTGCACGTTCACCGCATCGTTGTTCGCCTTGCCGTCCGCAACGTTCGCCACCGTCACCGGCGGCGTCGCGGTAGTGCCGCCCAGCGTGATCTTGCTCTTCAGCGAGTCGTCATACGTCACGCCGAGTGTCGAACCGCTGCCAGCCTTTGCATCAACTGCCGCGAGTGCTGCGCCCACGTCGCTGTACGTATTGCTGTCCAGCACGTAGGCCGGCTTCGTGACCGTGCCAGTCGAACTCACGCTGGAACCACCGCCCAGCGCAGCTGCAACGCTGTTCACCGTGTTGTAAAGCTGCGTGCCGTTGACCGCGTCCGTGCTGCTCGACGTGATCTGGCCTGCCGCCACGTTCGTCAGCGCGACCGCCGGAGATGCGCTCGAACCGCCGAGCGTCACCTTGGTGCGCAAAGACGTGTCGTAGGCAACCGCGTTAGGCGTACCACCACCCGAACCACCCGACGAAGCGATAGCGTCATTCAGCTGCTTGACGTTCACTGCATCGGTGGCTGCTGTACCCGCTGCAACGTTGACGATCTGACGTTGGGCGGAACTGCTGCCCACCGAGATCGAGTTGTCGCGATCGGTAACGGAACCCGCACCAAGCGCCACGGAACCAATGTTGGTAGCGGTGGCACCTGCACCCAGCGCCATCGAATTTGTCGCCGCACTCGTCACGGTGGCTTTGCTACCGAGCGCAATAGAGCTTGCGGCATTCGCCTTCGTCGACGACCCGATTGCCAATGTGTCGGCATTCTGGGCTTTAGCCGAATAACCGATTGCTACCGCATTGGTGGCTGTGTTATTGGTCGTCGCATCTGCGCCAATCACTGTGGTGTTCAAGGCCAGAGCAGCCGCACCCGAGCCGACAGCCGTCGAACCATCGAGAGAGGTGCCCGCACTAGCACCGATAGCTACCGAGCCGATGCCCATGCCCGTCGCGCCAGGACCAATCGCCATGGCATCCACGGATTCATCCGTAGTTGTCGATGCACCAGCCGTGGTATTCGGGCTCACAGCGATAAAGCTGGTCACCGGTGTGGAGCCCAGCAGCATCGATCTCACGCCGCTCGACTGCTGCGCAAGCTGCGCCTGCAACTTATCCAGTTGACCGACCGTTGCGGCGTCGGTAGCAAGCTTACCATCGGCCACGTTCATGATGCGACGTTCACCGTCTTCCCAGCCGACCGAAATCGTGTTGTCTTCGGTGGTCACCGAATTCACACCGAGCGCCACTGAGCCCGCGTTGATGGCACGTGCGCCCGAACCGAATGCCAACGCACCCGCCTTGCTTGCGTACGACCCGCCACCGATCGCCACGGCCTCGCTGCCAGACGCGATCGCCGCATTCGATGCCGACACCACCTTGATGTACTTCGTGGTTTGGGTGATGTTGTTATTGATCGAGCTGACGGCACCATCAATGCCCACAAGGGCTGCGCCTACATCGGCGTACGTCCCGTTGCTAAGCTTGTAGCTCGGATTCGTGACCGTGCCAGTCGGGCTCACGCTTGAACCGCCGCCCAGTGCGGCCGCCACGCTGTTTGCCGTGCTGTACAGTTGCGAACCATTCACGGCGTCACTGCTAGTCGAGGCGACCGCGCCGTTAGCAAGGTTCGTCAACGTCACCGCTGGAGGCGTACCCGTGCCGGTGCCGCCCAGCGTTATCTTGAGGTGGGACGACGAGTCATACTGCACCGAGTTAGCCGAGGCCGTGCTGGAAGCCGAGGTCACGGCCGCTTGCAACTGGCTCACGTTCACTGCGTCAGTTGCTGCAGAACCAGCCGCCACGTTCGTCAAGCGGCGCTCGTTGCCAACCGAACCCACCGACACTTCGCCTACCGGCGTCGTACCAGACAGCGTACCGCTTGCCGACAGGTAAGCCGCACCGTTCAGATTAGCCGTCGTCGTCGACTTAGCACCCAGCGCCACCGAGTTGTTCGCGCTCGCGTTAGCGTTGCCGCCAATAGCCACAGCATTCGTACCCGTTGCCGAAGAATCAGCCAGCGTCGAATTGGCGTGGAAATACTTGATGCCGCCGCCATTGGTGATGTTGTTCACCGTATTGCTGACGTTCGCCACGTTCTGGTTCGTCTGGAACAGCTGCGTACCATTGACCGCTTCCGTGCTGGTCAACGACAACTCGCCAGCCGTCAGGCCCAAGATTTTCGTCGAGCCGCTTGCACCCTTCAGCTTGATCGTGTTCTTCGTCGTGTCGTCATACGCGACAAAAGCGTTCGTCATGCTGCCGCTGCTGTCGACGTTTGCGCCCATTGCCTGCAGCTGGCCCAAGTTCACCGCGTCCGTGGATTGCGTGCCTGCCGCCAGGTCAGTGATCAGGCGCGAACCCACATCGACCGAGTTGGGGCGGGTGGCCATCGAGTTCGCACCCAGCGCTACCGAGTTAGTACCCGTCGCCTTGGCGTTGCCGCCGATAGCCACTGCGTCCGTACCCGTTGCCGACGAATCGGCGAGCGTCGAATTGACGTGGAAGTACTTGACGCCGGCGTTACCATTGGTGATGTTGTTCACGATGTTCGTGATATTCGACACGCCACCGGCGACGTTCGCCACGTTCTGGTTCGTCTGGTACAGCTGCGTACCGTTGACCGCTTCCGTGCTGGTCAACGACAACTCGCCAGCCGTAAGCTTCGAGATCTTCGTCGAGCCGCTCGCACCCTTCAGCGCGATCGTGTTCTTCGACGTGTCGTCATATGCAACGAATGCGTTCGTCACGTTACCGCTGCTGTCGACGTTCCCACCCATCGCCTTCAGCTGCGCCACGTTCACTGCATCGTTGTTGGCAACGCCTCCTGCCACGTTTGACAGCGTCACCGCCGGTGCCGAAGTACCTGTGCCGCCCAGCGTCACCTTTTTGTGGTCGGTTGCGTCGTACTGGACCGAATTGGCCGAACCGCCGGCTCCAGTTGCAGCCGCTGCGATAGCCGAGCCAACATCCGTATAAGTCTGACCGCCCACCGTGAAGGCCGGATTCTTGATCGTGCCGTCGGCGTTCACGCCTGCGCCGCCACCGATAATATTCGTCACGCCCTTCAATTGGGTGACGTTCACCGCATCAGTGGCCGCCGTACCGGCCGCCATGTTGACGACCTTGCGTTGGTAAGCGCTTGAACCGACAGACACCGTGCCGTCACGATCGGCAACCGAACTCGCGCCGAGAGCAACGGAGTACTGTCCGGTCGCATTGGCTTTGTAACCCACCGCAATGCCTTGCCCATTCGTGGCCGCTGCCTCGGTACCGATTGCTATCGAATCCGAACCCGTCGCCGACGAATCGGCCCCCGTTGAGTTCACGTGGAAGTACTTGACACCGGCGTTACCATTGGTGATGTTGTTCACGATGTTCGTGATATTCGACACGCCACCGGCGACGTTCGCCACGTTCTGGTTCGTCTGGTACAGCTGCGTACCGTTGACCGCTTCCGTGCTGGTCAACGACAGCTCGCCAGCCGTAAGCTTCGAGATCTTCGTCGAGCCGCTCACGCCCTTCAGCGCGATCGTGTTCTTCGACGTGTCGTCATATGCAACGAATGCGTTCGTCACGTTACCGCTGCTGTCGACGTTCCCACCCATCGCCTTCAGCTGCGCCACGTTCACTGCATCGTTGTTGGCCACGCCTCCTGCCACGTTTGACAGCGTCACCGCTGGTGCCGAAGTACCCGTGCCGCCCAGCGTCACCTTTTTGTGGTCGGTTGCGTCGTACTGGACCGAATTGGCCGAACCGCCGGCTCCAGTTGCAGCCGCTGCGATAGCCGAGCCTACGTCGTTGTATGTCTTGCCACCGATCGCATAGGACGGCTTCGTGATCGAGCCATCAGCGCCGTTCACGCCTGCGCCGCCGCCAAGTGCAGACGTCAAGCCAGTCAACTGGCTGACGTTCACAGCGTCGGTGGCTCCCGTACCAGCTGCAACGCTGGTGATCTGACGTTGCGCGGAGCTGTTGCCCACCGAAATCGAATTGGGGCGATCTGTTGCCGAACCTGCACCAAGTGCAACTGAACTAGCATGGGTAGCACTCGCGCCCGCACCCAGAGCCATCGAATTTGTCGCCAAAGGTGCCACGCCGGCTTTGCTGCCGAGCGCAATGGAGCTTACGCCATTCGCTAGCGCCGACGATCCGATCGCCAATGTGTCGGTATTCTGGGCTTTCGCCTTATAACCAATTGCTACCGCATTGTTGGCATTGTTGGTGGTCGTTGCACTTGCGCCAATCACTGTGGTGTTCAAGGCCAGAGCAGCCGCACCCGAGCCGACAGCCGTCGAGCCATCGAGAGAGGTGCCCGCACTAGCACCGATAGCTACCGAGCCGATGCCCATGCCCGTCGCGCCAGGACCAATCGCCATGGCATCGAGGGCGTTATCCGTAGTTGTCGTCGCACCTGGCGTGGTGTTCGTGCTCACAGCGATAAAGCTGGTCACCGGTGTGGAGCCCAGCAGCATCGATCTCACGCCACTCGACTGCTGCGCAAGTTGCGCCTGCACCTTGTCCAGTTGACCGACCGTTGCGGCGTCGGTAGCAAGCTTACCATCGGCCACGTTCATGATGCGACGCTCACCGTCTTCCGAGCCGACCGAAATCGTGTTGTCTTCGGTGGTCACCGAGTTTGCGCCAAGCGCGACAGAACCAGCATTGATAGCACGTGCGCCCGAACCGAATGCCAACGCGCTCGCCTTGCTTGCATACGACCCGCCGCCAATCGCCACGGCCTCGCTGCCAGACGCGATCGCCGCATTCGATGCCGAGACCACCTTAATGTACTTGGTGGTATTGGTGACGTTGCCGCTGATCCCGTCGATGGCGCTATTGATTCCACTGAGCGCGGAGCCGACATCGTTGAACGTGCCAGTATTGCCGAGCGCGTAGGTAGGCGCCGTGACAGTACCCGTCGGGCTCACGCTGGTACCGCCACCCAGTGCTGCCGCGACACTGTTTGCCGTCTTGTACAGCTGCGAACCGTTCACCGCGTCCGTGCTGGTCGAGGTGACCGCGCCGTTAGCAAGGTTCGTCAACGTCACCGCCGGAGGCGTACCCGTGCCAGTGCCAGCACCGCCAAGCGTCAGCTTGTTGTGCAGCGACGAGTCATAGATGACCGCGTCAGGCGAACCGCCGCCCGAGATGTTGGCAAGCGCCGTATTCATCTGACGCAGGTTTACCGCGTCAGTGTCTTTCGTACCCGCAGCCAGGTTGACGATCTGACGCTCCGAACCTAATGCTCCCACTGAGACCGAATTGTCACGGTCGGCCAGCGAGTTCGAACCCAGCGCCACCGCGTTGTCTGCGGTCGCGCTGGCAGCGCCGCCGATCGCAACAGACTCCTTACCGTCTGCCAACGCAGTGGTCAGTGACGAATTGGTTCGGAAATACTTGATGCCGTTGTTGAATATGTTCGTCACAGAACTGGCCTGGCCGGCCAACGCCAAATTCGTCGCGTACAACTGGCCACCATTGACCGCGTCAGTACTCGAGAGTCCCGAGATATCGCCAGGTGCTACGTTTTTCAGCTTGACCGCTGGGTTGCCCGCACCGCCGAGCGTCAGGACATTGCGAGCCGATGAGTCGTACGTGACCACGAGTGGTGAGGCCGCGACACCGTTGTTGACGATATTGTTGACGACGTTCGTGAGGTTAGTCACATTGCCGGTCACGTTCGTTACGTTCTGGTTCGTCTGATACAGCTGCGAGCCGTTTACCGCATCTGTGCTCCAAGCCGAAGAGATGTCACCAGCGATGAGATTGGTGATCTTCGTGCCAGCCGAGCCCTTCAGCGTGATCAGCCCCATTCCGGAATCGTTGTACGTCACGGCATTGGGCACATTGCCGCCACCGCCGCCGCCGCCGACGCTTGCAATTGCCGCATTCAGCTGGTTGACGTTGACAGCATCGGTACCCGCCGCCCCTGCCGTTACATTGGTAATCTGCCTGGTGTACTGCCCCTTGCCATCCGACGTCAGATAGCCAACCGACACGCTATCGTTACGGCTTGCAACCGAGTTCGCACCAAGTGCCACTGAGTTGGATACCAACGCGGACGAGTGGGCGCCGTACGCACTAGAATTGCCTCCCGTAGCCAGCGAGTATGGGCCGGAAGCGACCGAGTTGGATCCGGTTGCTCGCGCATCGCTCGACGGGTCGCTCGATGCAGAGCTTGCAGTGAAATATCGCGTACGGTTATAGAGCTGCGAGCCGTTCACCGCGTCCGCGCTCGTCGTAGACAAAGCACCATCGGCCAAGCTGGTGATTTTATTGCCTGTCATGCTGACGGTATTGACCATCGAGATGCCGGCGGCGCCAGCCAGTTCAAGGCGGCCATCGCTGAAGCCACTTACGTGGACATCGCTGCCGAAGCCCAGTCCGCCGTGCGCGTCTCCCGCATTATTCAACGAGAACGACATATTCTGCACGTTGCAAAGCACTGGTGCCTGACCCAATACCCCATAGGAAGTCGCTGTTGTGTCAATCGACCCTTGGCACAGCTGAAGACTGCCGAAGCCTTCGTTCAAGTCTGAGTCCGCTGCAACTGCCATACCCGGTAACATGGCCGCGCCAATCGCCATGGCGATTGGCATAAACGCAGCCTTCAACGGGCTTGCCGGACGGTCTGCCCCAACCCTGCCGGATGAGATCGTACGGGAAGACCCAGTTCCTGTACCGCAGTGCGCCCGGGCAGTTTCGGGCGCAGCCACCCACGTTCGGGATGCGTCATTCCAGACGCTGATATACGACTTATTCATAAAGCACCTAAATAGAGGGCAAGCCCCGTTTGCAGTTCGATTTGAGAAGTCGTGCGCACACGCTCCCCGCAAAAAACTGGCCGGGCACCTTAATGGCTCGAGCCAAATAATTTTCACGCGTCGTAAATCTAACCGCCGGCTCTATCCCTAAAAATCAGGAAGTGCGAAAAGCGCACAGGAATTTTCCGAATGATCGCGAGATAATTCACAGCGAACTGAATCGCCGCGCCCTGTCTGAATCCGCATTGAGTCATCTGCGACTGAAAATTCCAGTTTCCGGTTATACGTCATTGCCTCGGCACAGTTGCAACAGAATCGATTTGTCAGATACATTGCGTAGGAAAACTAACTAAATAAGGATGATCTGTCTTGGCCTGAGTCCCGCGGCATAGCCCCAACTCGCCCCCTCCCACGCACATAGGCATAGCCAGACAGCACGCTCCGTCGCGCACAGATCGTCCAGTCGATCAGCGAACCAAAGCGCTTTCCCTCACGGCTTATGGTACGAATCCCTGTCACTTGATGGACAGCGCGATATAGCGAACTACAACGCAAAGGTTCAGAAATTTCTCACCCCTGCAAAACCACGCCCACTCCTATACTTCGTCCCGGCACTGTTGCTCGTGCGTTTTGGGCAGTGAATTGTTTATTTCTGTTTCTGTTCAAGACAACTAAGCTTGCAAAGCCGTGTCTAGGCAACATTCAATCTTTTGCATTAACTTTTTGAAATAGAGATCATGAAACTTTCTCAAATTCGCCGCAAGAACAAGCAACTCGGTCAAGGCATGACGGAGTACATCATCATCGTCGCCTTGATCGCCGTCTCGGCAATCGGTGTGTACTCGTTGTTCGGCCAGACCCTGCGTAACCAGACGGCCGGTCTTGCAGTGGAAATGTCCGGTCAGAACGCCCAGAGCAACATCACAACTGCGCAAACCAACGCGAACACGGCAACTACGAACGCCAACAAGACGAAGAACATGGGTAAGTATAACGACAGCAACAACGCCAACTAATCTTCTCAGATTAGCGATATCCATCATGAAACGCTCTGCCCGCAAGGGCAGGGCCAGGGTCGCCGGCGCTAGCGGGCAGGCGCTGGTCCCTGCACTTATGTTCCTTCTGGTCGGCAGTATCGGCCTCTACGTGGCGTTCAACTCGTTCCAGATGACGAGCGCCAAGATCAAACTCCAGAACACCGCCGACGCAGCTGCGTATAGCGCTGCCGTGCTGCAGGCGCGCGACTACAATTTCTCCGCCTATACGAACCGGGCGATGGTCGCCAATCAGGTCACTGCGGCACAGATAGTCGCACTGAAATCCTGGATTGACGAACTTGATTCGACCTACAGCACGTCACAACTCGATGACATCGTCAATGGGATCGCGGATCATCCGGATAGATGGAATGCTCCGAAACGTGTCGGCAAAAATGACATCGCACCCGTGCGCGCCGCGCTGGACGCATTGTTGCCGACTGTAGCCGCCGGCATTGGTTCTCTTAACCGGGCGCTGAGCGTTGCGCAGGCCAACTATCACGCAGCGACCTTCAGCGCCGTACCGGACACAGCAGACGCGATCGCGCAGCAGAACCAGCCCGATACGCGCGTCACGGCCGGATACTTCACAAGTCAACGCAACGCAGTGCAACTGGCGGCGTGGTCCTCCTATACGGCCACCGTCACGCCTGCCGGCCGCCTTGGCCCCGATGATTTTGCCGACGTGGCTACCGACGGCAACACCCTTGACGGCTTCGTCAAGAATCGCGACTCCGTTCGCAGTGTCGCGCCGAGCTTCCAGCAATTGAACGACTCAGCCGACAAAATATGCGGTGCAAACAGCACCTTCACGATCAATGTCACGCACGACGGCGGCACCCAGCTACGCAACGACAAAAAGGGCTGGGAGTCCATCGATGCAAGTACAGCACACGTCAATATCTCCTGTATTGGACCGCTCGAGGCCGAAGCAGGCTTCGGCGGAAGTGCCAACGGCAATATCAACAACTACATGACAAACCCGCCATTCGCTGCCTGGCAAGACTGGGCCGGCTACGGCGGCTACTTCAATTTCGGCTATCAGGGAAGCTCGACCCCGGGATGGCAGGTGCCAGACGCCATGGCGGAGCAGTTCAGAATCGGTCCCGGCCCGTCGCTAGACGCGGCTAACGGCGGCTTGCTGCCCTATCAGGAAACGAGTGGTGCTCCACGTGCCAGCCGGGCGCCGCGCATCACAATCGAAGTGACGCGCAACAGCGACACCTTGGTGAAAACCTTGGGGCTGCGAGGCGGTGGACGGATGGCGGTCAACGACAACACTGCCAGCGGCGCAATGCGCGCGCTGTCGAGTGCCAACGCCTACTTCGTGCGTCCTGATGAGACGTCCCTTGGCAACTCAATCGCTGGCCGCTTGCTGCACGCCAACGAGTGGGCACGCGCCGATCACAAAACCGAATACCCGAGCCTGTTCAGCCCGTACTGGCAAGCCGCGCTCGCACCGGTCAGCGACAGCGAACGCGCCGCCGCTCAGGCAAGCCAGATGTCGGCAGCACTTCAGGCCAAAAAGCAATGAAACTAACCGACACAAGAAAGTCCGCGCAGTCCGGTCAGGCGATGGTGGAATTCCTGGTTTCCATGACGCTGGTGATGAGCGTGTTGCTGCTCGGCATCGTGATGCTTGGCAAGTTCAACGACGTCCGCAACCGGACACTAATGGGTTCGCGTTACGTCGCCTGGGAACGTACCGTATGGACGGACAACGATCCCACGAAGAATTTTGGCAGCAATCCCGCTACCACTGAAGGCTGGTCCGGCACTTACGGCAGCGCTGCGCTAGCCGTCAGCAAACCCGACGCCGACATCCGCCACGAAGTCCTACAGCGATTCATGGTTGGCAACAACGCGCCGCTTTCCGGTAACGATCGGACGCAAAGCCAGTTGCCCGCTGCCCAGCCGGCGATGTGGGCCGACTACGGCGGCAAACCACTGCTCCGCTCAGCAAGCGACATCCTTGTCACCACTAGCGCGAGCAACGACCCTTCGAGCAGTCGGACGACTGCCGCCGTTACGCCATTTGGGTCGGTGCAGACGGGTACCGGTGGTCAGTACACGGCACAACTAAGCTTGCCGACGCGAACGCTGCAATCCGGCACCCTCAGCATCTCGATCGCCCAGGACAGTGGTGTGCTCAAGCGGTTGTGGCCTAGAGACGGCGATTTACCTGCCTTTAGCGGCCTGACATTTACGGACACGAACGTGCTGATGACTAACACCTGGGTGCCGGACGGCACGAACAGCGCCAAGGCCGTGTTTAGCGCAGCGGTGCCGGCTGCCAATGTTGTGCTGGTCCAGCCCTACGGATATTTGGGCTTGCAAAAGTACGCGCCCGAGATCTCGTCGCTTCAGTTTGGCCGGATTCGACAAGATGTCGTACCTCCAAACCGTTTAAGTCCATGAGATTCGCTCATTTTCTTGCGCGCGGCGGCTGGCTCGCCAGTGCACTGCTCTCTGGCGCGGCGTTCGCAGGCACCGTCTGCAACAAACAGCCCGTGCAGCCGCAAAGTGTTCAGGCGATCGGGCGCGACATGATCGTGAACGGTGTGCCCACCTCGGTGGTCGGCGTGCAGTTCAATGGAACGCCGAGCGACGTCTCCCAGCAATTCCGCGAATTCTGGACTGGCGAAGGCGTACGGACCAAAAGCCAACGCGAACCGTCTGGACTGCTGCTCAGTGCCTTGGACGATCAATGCCTCTACGTACTCAGCATCCCGGTTCAACCGGAAAGCGACCGTACCCGTGGACTCTTGAGCGTAATCAAACTCGGCAGCGACGAGGTACGCCGTCAGGTGCCGGACTCCGCCGTGCCGTTGCCAGAAGGCGGTAAGACGGTCTCGGATGTCGAAAGCCGCGACCCTGGTCAAGCCGGGCGCACCTGGTTAATCGAAATGCCCGGTGAAGCGCGCTGGAACGCGCTGCGATACCGAAACCGGCTTGCCGCGCAGGGATGGTCAAGCATCGGTCGTCAACCTGACTATCAGTCTGGCGCTGCGCAATCATCCCAAGGGACAGCATTCGTCATGCAGCGCGGCAGGGATAGCGTAGATGCGAGTTTTTCGGATCGCGGCGGAAAAACCGTAGCGGTGGTTAATGCAACAAGGAGTCGTTGAGATGAAACAAGCCGGTCAAATGAAACGTTTGCGGCACTGCGGATCTTCTGCGGCCCGTCGTAACGGGCAACACGGTCAGGCTTATGCCGAATATCTGGTGATCACCGGTGTCATCGCCGCGATGGTGTGGGCAATTTCGTTCGACCCCAGAATGTCCGGCGTCTCATTGGTTCTCGCCTTCAAATCGCTTTTTAGTGCTTACAGCTTTACTCTCTCGCTGCCCTGATCCGCAAGGATCAATATGTCATGCTTAAAAAAATCAATCTTCGCTCGCTTCTTGGAAATTCCTGGGTACTGCTTATCCTTGCCGTTTTGATCGCAGGTGGCCTGACTTTCCTTCTCTACAAATATCTAACCGACCGTGAGAACAAGCTCAAGGCCGACATGGCTGCCCGCCGCGTGAGCTCGGGCATCGAGGTCGTCGTGCCCGCGCAGGATGTGCCGGTCGGCACGCCTCTGTCGAGCAGCGATTTCGTCTCGCGCGAAATCGCTCCCGATCTCGTCTACGACGACATGATCCGCGCCGACAGTTTCCCGCAGTACCGCTCTTCGCGTCTGGTCAAAGCGGTGCGTCGCGGCTTGCCGCTGCGCGCAGGCGATATCGATGCGCTACGCGGACGCGACTTTTCCGACATTCTGCCGGCCGGGCAGCGTGCGGTGACGGTTGAAATCGACACGGTCAACTCGACCGCATTGATGGTCCGTCCAGGTAATCGCGTCGACGTGTATTGGGTTGGCAAGACCTTTAGCCTGGATCACTCCTCCGACGAAACGAAGATGGCACAACTCATCATGCAGAACGTGCTGGTTCTTGCCACTGGGCAGGACATGCGCCCGCGTGACGCCGGAGAGGCCATGGAACATGATCAGGCGAACGCCAACAGTAGCGCGATGAGCAGGCAGGATGGCATGGGTTACACGACAGTGACGCTGCAGGTGCCGGCCGACGACGCTCCGCGCATCGCCCTTGCACAGAAGATCGGCGGACTGCGCATTATTCTGCGCAACGCCGATGACCACGGTGTGGATGTCCCCGTGCTTGTCAAAGAGAGCGACGTGTTTATGGACGTGGGTCGTAAAAAGACTACGGCTTCAGCGTCAGCTGCCACGGTCGAAGTGATCGCCGGCGGTGGCGCGAACAGCACCGTGCTGACTCCACAAGGCGCATCGTCCGGTGGACAAGACACGCCGCCCGCTGCCGCACCCGCCCCTGCCAACGCGGTGCGGCCCACGTCGAGCGCACCTTCGGACACGGCTGTCCGTCGGCCGAGTGTCTACGAGCAGGCCAACGCGATCGCCCAACAACTGCAGAAAGCCGTTGCACCCAGCGCGTCCAAGCAGAACTAAAGTACAGAGCACAGGTTTCACACAATGAAAGTCAATCACAATGCGACGCCGTTGCGTCGCCGGGTCCTGCCGTCCGTTCTCATCGGCATTCTGTCGTGCAATGCCGCGCCCGCCGCATTCGCACAAGTCGCGGCCTCGTCCGTCAATGATGACGCTTCGGCCAGCGCCCGCGTACTCGAAATGTTCCGTGGCGAGGTCCGGATTCTGCATCTGCCCGGCAGCATCAAACGCATTGCAATCGGCAATGGCAAGCTGATTACCGCGAACGTGGTCGACGGCAGCCTGATGCTGCTTGGCGAGCAGGACGGCATGACTTCGCTCGTGGTGTGGAACGAAAAGGGCATTGCGCTCCAAACCACGGTGCGCATTGCGAAGGCCGAAGTGAATGCTTCGTTGGAACAGCTGCGTGCCGTGCTGAAGTCGGTGACGGGGCTGCGCATCGATGCGATCGGGTCGAATATTGTCCTGTCGGGAGTCGTGCATCGCGACATGGTGGCGATCGTCAAATCTGCCACGCAAGACATGAAGAATGTGATCGACACCACCACCGTCGACGAAGGCGACGCACTCAAGAAGACCGTCCACTTCAAGGTGCAGATCATGGAAGTCACACGTAATGGGCAGAAAAACCTTGGCATTGCGTGGGACAGCAGCTTCAAAGGACCGCAGATCGGTGGCGCCGCAAGCGTCGCGACGGGTGCCGCGAAGGCTGTCACGGCAGGGACGAGTTACTTCCTCGCGGGCATAGCCTCCAACATCACGTCGCAGATCAACTTCGCCATCGAGAACGGCGACGCATTCATTCTGGCCGCACCTGAACTGAATACGAAGAGTGGTGGCACCGCGAGTTTCCTTGCGGGCGGCGAAGTTCCGATCCCACAGGCCGGCGCACTCGGTACGACCAACGTCGAGTACAAACCGTACGGCATCAAGCTGAGCATTATTCCCGTCGTCGATGCAAACAACATCATCTCCGCGCATCTTACGACTGAGATCAGCCAAATTGACCCGTCGGTAACGTATGGCGGCATGCCGGGCTTCCTCACCCGCAACACGAGTTCTGATATTTCGATGCGCGCGGGGGAAACGCTCGCCATCTCCGGCCTCGTCAGCGCGGACATCCTCACTGACAGCAACGGTATGCCGTTCCTCGGCCAGATCCCGATCATTGGCCAACTGTTCCGCTCTGACAGCTTCCGAGCGAAGAAAAGCGATCTTGTGATTTTCGTGACGCCGGTGATTTCCGATCCGGAGCTGGCACCCAACACGGAACTGCTGGCGCGCGCCGACAAACTGGATCGAAAGTACCGCAAAGAATACGGCAATCCGAGTCCGGTCATTGCGGATGAAGAGGTAGCGACGGCCACGCCAGTGCCCCGGCAACCAATTGGGACAACGCCAGCAGTCCTTCCTACGCCGATCCGCAGCACGCCGCCGCAAGAGCCGGTTGTAGAGCAAACGCCCGCGTCCGCTCCGGTTCAAGCGCCACTGCAAACGAACAGCGACACGCCGACTCAACTCATGCAAACGAGGCCACCGGCCAGTACGCCGCCGGCCGGTGTCGCGGATGCGCTACTCATGCTGAACGCCGCGCAACGCCCGCCAGCTGCGCCGAACACCCCGGCCAATGTCGTGCCGCCTACCGGCAACGGCAAGGTGCCGCCGCAGGTCGGCGTGCTCGGCAACTCGGGCAACTCGGGCAACTGATCGGACCTCACGGAGAAGTAAGATGCTCAATTTGCAAGTACACACGCGTAACGCACCCGTGCGCGTATTCCAGATCGATCAGGGCTGCACGATTGGCAAGGATGCCAGCTGCGACATCACGGTCAAGGGCATGTTGGTCGGCAAGCTGCAGGCACGCATTGTGAGGGAAAACAACGCGTACTACATCGAAGATCAAGGCGGAATCGCGGCTACGCTCGTCAACGGCTCACCGATCACACGCTACGGCCCGTTGACGGAGGCAGATCAGATCGAGATCGGCACAACGACCTTGAAGATCGCTCGTGCGCTCGCGACGGCGCAGCCCGTGCCGTTGATGTCCCCCCAGGCGACATCCACTGCGGCCCCGTCCACGCAAGCGTCAGAAACCATGTATGCCGACGCTCAGCGCGCACCTGCTGCGGCCGCGCCTGAAGGCTGGCCCAATCCGGCGGCCGCCACAGCACAATCGCATGTGGCAGCCCAACCTGGTATGTCCGACCCGGCCTCCATGGCCCACGCCGCTTCACCCGCTGCCCCGGCGCCCGTGCCACACGAAAGCGGCGCTCATCAAAGTGCGCCTGCTCCGGAGGCGCCACTGCGCATTCAACCCGCACGCACAAAGAAATCGGCAGCACCGTTGCTTCCCGTTGCGCCGATCAACAGTCCCGCCGGGATCGAACTACGCAAGCTCGCGCACATGAAGGTGATCGCGGCGCTCGACTTGCGCCGTCTGAACGTCGCGCGCATGGAGGACGACGAACTGCGCAAGACTGTCAGCTCGGCGCTCGACGAAATCCTGACTCACGACCCTAAGTTCCGCGCCACCGACATTCCGCTTGAAACGCTGAAGAAGAGCGTATTCGATGAAGTCATCGGACTTGGACCACTTGAGGAGTTGATCGCCGATCCGACGGTGTCGGAAATCATGGTCAATTGCCACGATGAAGTGTTCATCGAGCAATTCGGTCAACTGTCCCGCTCGCCCGTCATCTTCACCGACGATCGCGCGGTGCTTGGTGCGATCGAACGGATCGTCGCTCCGATCGGCCGCCGCATCGACGAAAGCTCACCAATGGTCGATGCACGACTTGCCGACGGCTCACGTGTGAATGCCGTGATCCCGCCTCTGGCATTGAAAGGTCCAAGCATCACCATCCGGAAGTTCTCCAGGCGCAAGCTGGTCGGCGAAGACCTGATCAAGTTCGGCTCAATGTCACCGGAGATGCTCGAGTTTCTGCACACCGCAGTCGAACAGGGCGCCAACATCATTATTTCTGGCGGCACCGGCTCAGGCAAGACGACGTTGCTCAATGTCCTGTCAAGCTACATTCCCGATCATGAGCGTATCGTCACTGTCGAAGACGCGGCCGAATTGCAACTGTCGCAGCCAAACCTCGTCTCGCTCGAAGCGCGCCCCGCAAACATGGAAGGCAAAGGCGCCGTACACATCCGCGATCTTGTGAAGAACTGCCTGCGGATGCGCCCAGACCGGATCGTGATCGGCGAATGCCGTGGCGGCGAAGCGCTGGACATGCTGCAGGCAATGAACACCGGCCACGATGGCTCTCTCACCACTGCGCACGCCAACACGCCTCGCGACTGTATCGCACGTCTGGAAGTGATGACACTGATGGCCGGCCTCGACCTGCCGGTCCAGGCGATACGCGAGCAGATCTGCTCCGCAGTCGACATCATCGTGCAGCAATCCCGCTTTTCCTGCGGCTCACGCCGCGTCACACACGTCACGGAAGTGAGTGGGATGGAGTCAGGCGTCATTACGCTGCAAGACGTGTTTATCTTCAAGGAGGAGGGTTTCAGCGAAGAGGGCAAGATTCAGGGCAAGTTCGTGCCAACCGCTTATATTCCGGATTTCTACCAGGAACTGATCCGCAGACGCATCCCGGTGAATACGGAAATTTTCACGCGAGTGGGATGAGAGGCCCGTCATGAGTCTTCCCATTATTCTCGCGCTGGCATTCATCGGCAGCATATTCCTGATCTGGCTAGTCGCCCGGATGGGTTCATCGTCGCTCAAGGCTGGCTCCAGCCAGATGGCCGGTGAGATCGAATCGTCCCTCGCTGATGCTTTTGTGTTCGTGAACCGGCAAAAGATGGCCGCGTGGAGCATGCTCGCCATCGTCGGACTGCCGATCATTGTTTTCCTGTTGAGTCACAGCATTTTGATCGCGCTGGCAGCCGTGCCGATCGCCATGTGGTTGCCAAAGAAGTATCTGGCGCGCATGCGTAAAAAGCGCATCGAAATGCTCGAAAAGCAATTGCCCGATGCGTTGCTGATGATGTCCGGCGCATTGCGTGCCGGTGCGAGCTTTCCGACTGCGCTCGAAGCGGTCGTGCATGAAAGCGCCGCGCCGATCTCACAAGAGTTCGACCTGCTGATGCGGGAAATTCGCCTCGGCATCGATCTCGACATTGCCATGCGCAACGTCGAAAAGCGTATCCCGATTCCTGACTTCATGATGGTGACGGCCGCCGTCACCATTGCGCGAGAGGTCGGCGGCAATCTCGCCGAAGCGTTGGAGTCCGTCGCACGCACGCTGCGCGAAAAATTGCAGATGGAAGGCAAGATCAAGGCGCTCACCTCACAGGGACGCATGCAGGGCATCGTGATGACGTGTCTGCCGCTGTTCCTTATGCTGGTTCTGCGTTTCATGGAACCGAAGGCGATGGCGCCACTTTTCAATGAACCGGTCGGCTGGGGCACGTTGGCTGTCATCGGCGTGATGGAATTTCTCGGCTACATGTCGATTTCCAAGATCACTAACATCGACGTATAACCTATGCTGCTATTCATTGCTTTTGCCATCAGTATCGGCGTAATTATCGTCGGTGTTATCGCTTTCAAATCGATCAACGGTTTGACCGGCGTCATTCCAGACGAGGATCGCGTTTTCCTCGACCCGTTGCCCAAGTCGCTGCGGATGTTGTGGCCACTCGTCAATTTTGTCGATTTCCATTTCGGCAATATATTCAGCAAAAAACTCGTCGAGAAAACCGATCTGCAACTGCGGCTGACCTCGCTTACGTTCCTGATGAACGCGCGGCAGTTCCTCTCCCTATCGATCATTGCTTCGGTACTGGTCTCGCTCGTCGCGCTTCTCCTGATGCTGGTACTCGGCATGTTTTCGGTGTGGATACTGGTCGGCGTGGCCTTGCTCGGCTACTTCTACCCCCGCATCTGGACACGTGACGTCCGGCGCCGACGTGTGGCACAAATATTGAAGCACCTGCCGATCTACCTCGACTTCCTGACACTCGCTGTCGAGGCTGGCCTAAACATCAATGGCGCTATCCAGAAAGCCGTCGAAAAGGGGCCGGCGGGACCATTGCGCTGGGAGCTGGAGCACGTATTGCGCGACCTGAAATCTGGCCTGAACCGCACGGAATCACTGCGCCGACTCGAGGACCGCTTGCGTATCAAGGAAGTGACGAATCTCGTGGGTGCCGTTGTTCAGGCCGAACGAATGGGTTCGGGGCTGGCGAAATCATTACGCTTCCAATCGGAACAGCGCCGCTCGGAGCGATTTCAGCGAGCGGAGAAGCAGGCGATGGAAGCGCCGGTGAAACTGGTGTTCCCGCTGCTGATGTTCATTTTCCCGATTACCTTCATCGTTCTGGGATTCCCGATCGCGATGAAATTCGTGCAGGAAGGTCTGCTGTGAAATTGACCCGCCTGCACGTCCACGGACATGACACCGGCGTCAAGGTGTCGATCACCGAAACCACACGTGAGCGCATGCGGGGTCTGCTTGACCACGATCATCTCCCGGTTGACGAGGCGTTGCTTCTCAAGCGCTGCGGGTCGGTGCATACGTTCGGCATGCGGTTTGCCATCGACGTGATCTTTCTCGATCGACACCAGCGCATCGTCGCGATCCGTCACGAGGTGCCTAGACGACGCATGTTGTTCAACCTGCGCGCCACGCAAACCCTGGAAATGCCGGCTGGCGCCGCTCAGCAGCTCGGTTTTGTGCTCGGCGCCCCTCTTGAATTTGAGGCCTTCTGGTGAATCACCCAAATTTTGTATCGCAACAGTCTCCGTCGCGCCGGTCGCGATCGATTCGTCGCACTCGGCCGAGCGGTCAGACAGGTCAGTCGATGGTGGAATTCATCATCATTGCGCCATTGCTGTTGTTCATGTGTTTTGGCATTGTGCAGTTCGTCCTGATCTATCAGGCCAAATCGACACTAGATGTCGCGGTTCTTGAAGCCGCGCGTGAAGGCTCGGTCAATAACGGCTCCATGAAAGCGATGCGCGGCGGTCTGGCGCGCGGTCTCGCACCAATCTATGCGCGCTTCGCGGATGCCGACGGCGTAAGCGCCGCACTCGCCCGCGCGCAGGCTGACGCGACCAGCTTCAGCACCATCACGATCCTCAACCCTACGCCGAAGGCCGTGCAGGATTACTCGCGGCCACGTTCCTACCCTGATCAAGGCGCCACATATTCAGAAATCCCCAACGATTCGCTGATGTATCGCGATTCGTCCATACCGGCAGGCGCGACTTCTGGAATGAACATTCAGGATGCCAACCTGTTGAAAATTCACGTGCATTACTGCTATGACATGTATGTGCCGCTGGTGAGCAAGGTGCTTTACTACGCTGTGAATGTTATCGGCAGCATCGGCACGATGGGCATTTTGACGCGCGAGCCGGCAAACAAGAACCAAGACCCGTACGGCTCACCTCAGAAAGGTGACTATTTGTGCAAAGTCAAACTTGAGGATGGCATCGCGACGGGCCGCTGGCCACTGTCATTGGATTCGGAAGCGACGGTGCGCATGCAGTCGCCGCTTAGAAACGCCGCGATGAACGACTCCCCGAATCCCACGGGTTATTGATGACGCACCGCCTGAACGACTGGCTGCGCGCTTCTTCTGACACCGCGACCAAGCGGTGTCGCGCCGTACCGAATGGAACATTGCCGGGCGCACGACTATATCGGTCAATGCTTGTCTACCTGTTCGCAGGGGTGGCGTACTTGCTAGTAGCCGCGCAGGCCGCTGATAGCAAGACCGTGCGCGTCCGTCATGCGTCCGGGGTTGTCATGATGATCGGCGGAACGTCGAACGCTGACGCGATCGTCGCTCCGCCAGTGCCTGCTGCCTTAGCACAATCAGGTGCATTGCTTGACGACACCAGCCGGCTATCGGTTGTGATGCAGCCTGGCGTTCCGCTATCGGCCGCAGCAGCGATCCCGCCGTCTTCCACCTCCGTCACCTCCCGGGTCATGGCGCTTTCGCCGATGATCGCGGAAGCCGCACGCGCCGCCAACCTGGACAGCGCGCTGCTAATGGCGGTGATCGACGTGGAATCAGGCGGCAATCCGCAAGCGGTCTCGCCCAAGGGTGCAACGGGGCTCATGCAGCTAATGCCCGGCACGGGCGCGCGGCACGGCGCGTCCGATCTGTTCGATCCGCGCCAGAACATCGCTGCGGGCGCACGTTATCTGAAGCAGCTGATGCGCCAGTTCGGCGATCTGCAACTCGCGCTAGCGGCTTATAACGCCGGCGAAGGCGCTGTGCAAAAGTATGGTGGACAGATACCGCCGTATGCGGAGACGATGAGTTATGTGCCGAAGGTAATTGCCCAATATAAACGGTATCAGGATGCCACGTCTTCTACGGGCATCATATCGGCGCAAGACGTATCGGACAGCGTTCGCGGACGCTTCTTGCTGGTCCGTTCAGGCGCCGACGATTGAAGATGAAGCAGGAGATCAGTGCTGCTCGACCGAGCCGAGCGCTTCCTGCACAGACACATCGAGACTCTCGAGCGCATTGACTACGAGTGGCAGAAGCGCTTTTGCAAGTGCGACTTCACGCTCTCGCGTGGCTGTTTCCAGTCGTATCAGCAATGCAATTAGCGCCTTGCAGTCGAGCAGGCGTGCGGACCCTGCGATCCGGTGCGCAGCACTGCCCACCATGTCCCACGACTCAGCATCGAAACTGTCGAGCAATAGCGTGAAGGTGGGTCGATTGGTGTCGAGAATTAGCTGAAGCAGGTGTCTGGCAGTACCGGCGTCGTCGCAAGCAAGTTCAAGGACTTTCGCACAGAACGATTGGCGTTCACTGGGTGCAAGCGCATCGTAGTGTTGCGCAGCCAACGCATTGCACAAAGCAATTTCATCGACAGGTGCTGTCAGGACATCGTCAAAGTGCTCGGTCAGCACAGCGCGTGCCGAATCAGAAACGTCGGACGGTACCACCGCAAATCGCAGGCTGTCGGCGGGCAGAGCAGAATGGTGGGGCATAGCCGTCATCTCTCGACCGCAGGACGTCCATTGCACCAACAGCAGCCTCGCCGAAGCCGGCGTCACAGCAGCATCCGCGCAAGACGTAAAACCGAGACGTTCCAGCATTGCACCCAGGACCTTCGCCTGTCCCCACCCAGCATCATCGCCGGTCAGAATTGCATAGTTCATTGTGTCAACCTCACTCATATCATTGCGACGACGCAATCCGGCAGCGGCGCGCCATATCGATTAGTTCAACGAGTGACTTGACGCCAAGCTTTTGCATAATGCGGGTCTTGTGGCTACTGACGGTCTTGTTGCTAATAAACAGTGCATCGCCGATCGCCTTGTTTGACATACCTTTCGAGAGCATCTGCAAAATCACGAGTTCCTTATCCGATAACAGCGTCAGCCTGTCTTCTTCACCCGTCACATTCGCGGAAGGCGACATGCCGACGCCGTTGGCCGTGACCGGAAACACCGTATAGCCCGCCAGCACCGCCTCGACGCCACGCAGGATTTCCTTCATCTCCTGCGACTTTCCAACGAAGCCGTGCACACCGGAGCGCATCACCCGCGGCGCGAACGTAGCCGGGTCCTGACCAGATAACACGAGCAGGCGGATCGACGGATGGGCGAGTTTAAGACGCGGAATGACATCGAGCCCGCTGATACGCGGAATGTCGAGATCGAGTATTGCAAGCTTCGGCCTGTGCTGCCGTGCCATTTCGACAGCAGTTTGCCCATTGTCGGCCTCGATCACTTCCTCAACGCCAAGCAGTTGCATGAGCTGCATCTTGATGACCAGTCGAAATGCGGGGTGGTCATCGATAACGAGAATGGTAGACATATATTGCATTCCTCATGAAAGCTTCCCCTTGTGGCTCCGTCTCCCGACACCCAGCCGCATTCGACCGGATGTGCGAGCAGGTGCGCTCCAGCCTCGCGGCAGGAAACTGCAGGGAATGATTGTTAAGTGGCTCGTCGCTGAGCCGGGATACAACGCCGGCTAGTCGCAATATCGACCGGCTGCACGACGTCGGCATCCGCTAATGCCGACGGTCATTCCTGACGCGTAGGCACGCTATGAAGCGGCGCGTATGAAATCGATTTCGACACGCCGGTTCGGCGCAAGGCATTTCACCAGTTTGTCGCGGGCCGTTTGCTTGCAGGTAACCACCTGATTTGCGCGGCCCTGGCCTTGAGCGGTCATCGGCAATGTCACGCCGTGGCCGCGCAGATATTGCTGGACCGTCTGTGCGCGCTGCAACGACAGACTCTGGTTGTACGTATCGCTGCCGAGACGGTCGGTGAACCCCGTGATCCTGAGCTCGCGTATAGCGGAAACCTGCTTCAGGCTCGTTGCGACATCATCAAGACGTTGCCGACCAGCCGGCAAGATTGCCGCCTCGTCGCTGCCGTTGAAACGGAACATGGAATCGGCGCGCAACGTAATTTTTTGCGGGGCCTGCGCTGCGGGTGCGGGTGTCGCCGTCTGCTTTGCCTGTTTGCATTGCAACGCCGTTTCCGCTGACTTGCGCAAGTTGTCCTGCACTTCCGGCAAGCGCTTTTCGGCGCTGGAGAACCTGCGCGCCCATGCGTCATGCCCGGCTTGCATCAGTTCGACTTCGGCACAGGCAAGCGGCCGTTGCGCCTCCGGACATTGCGCGGTGGCAGGATCAGCCTTGATGGTATTGACGATCTTCCACAGATCGGGGCGCACCGTCGACACAGTACGCAAGGCCGGGTTAGCGGCGGATAACGGCGTGCCGTTTTCGAGGCTCATGGTGATCATCGCCGCCTGACCAATGGCTTCTTCGACGAAGCCCCACTGATCGCTACCCTGCCGTACCTGTTCGCCGGCATCCAACCAGCATTGCGCCTTCGCGTGAAAATAGCTGTTCTTGTCGCCTGGCACCTGATCCAGACGCTGTTGCAACGATGCCAGCGCAGTGCGGCTGCTGACGATCGGCGCGTAGGCCCCGACCCATTGCCCGTTGACCGCGCCGGCGGCCTCGTCTTGCGAGGCGCCAACGCCCGATTTCAGCACGGTGATATCTTCTATGCCGAGCCGTTCACGCGCGGCATGATCCGCGCACCCTGACAGGGCCAACGCGCACGCGAGGATCGTTAGCTGGAGTTTCATTGGTTTTCTGCGTCGAGCGCATCTTCTTTTAAGAAGGTACTGAGTATGAAGAGACGCAGACGGGCGGGGAATGGGAAGATTCTTAGATATGACGTCGGGGAGGCGACGCTCCTCAGAACAGTTGCATCAAGGACCACGAACGAAACTTCGCGATCCTGGGTCGCATCGGCATGAATCTGCTCACGCGCGGACACCTCCGCGTCAAACGAGATTCTGGATCAGCCGATTGTCGTCGACGTTTGAGTGGCGCACCTTGCGGCAGCGATGGGCAAGCCTCTCAGGCTGCCCGATCGTTTCGCGGGTTGCATGACACTCAGGCCTTCACCGCCCGCGCCGCATTGCGCCCGCGCAGCCACTCCAGCGCCAATAACAGACCTGTGGAGAACACAATCAGAATCGTCGCCAGCGCTGCAATTGTCGGGCTGATATTCTCGCGAATCCCGGTGAACATCTGCCGCGGCAGCGTTGTCTGGTCGGCGCCAGCGAGGAACAGCGTCACCACCACTTCATCGAACGACGTGGCGAACGCGAATAACGCACCCGAGATCACGCCCGGCGCGATCACCGGCAACGTGATGCGGAAAAACGTCTTCAGCGGATTAGCACCAAGCGACAGGCTTGCGCGCACGAGGTTGTAGTTGAAGCCTTGCAGCGTCGCCACCACCGTCGTCACGACGAACGGCACGCCGAGCGACGCATGCGCGAGGATCAGCCCGATATAGGTATTGGCCAGTCCAAGCGGCGCAAAGAACAGATACATGCCGACGCCCACCACCACCACCGGCACGATCATCGGCGAAATCAGGACCGCCATTAGCAACGCTTTGCCGCGGAAATTCGCTTTGGTCAGGCCGATTGCAGCCAGGGTGCCGAGCACCGTTGCAACCACCGTCGCGGACGGCGCCACAATGAAGCTGTTCTTCGCCGCCATACGCCATTCATCGGACGCGATCAGATTCTGATACCAGCGCAGCGACCAGCCCGGAATCGGATACACCAGAAACGTGCTCGATGAAAACGACAGCGGCACAATCGCCAGCACCGGCAGGATCAGATACAGCAGCGTGAGCACGGCAAGCGCGCGCAGCGCGAAATACCACACGCGCTCGACCCAGGACGTGTGCGGCGCAAACAGGGGCTTGGCAAGTTTCATCGCGAGTAGGCTCCGATCAGGCGTTCAGCCGAGGCTCAGGGAAGAACGCGTGAAGCGCCCATAGATCACGTACAGCACGAGCGTCGCAGCGAGCAGCAAGCCGCCGAGCGCACACGCCATGCCCCAGTTGATCGTCACGTTGGTGAAGTACGCGACGTAGTAGCTGACCATCTGATCGTTCGGTCCGCCGAGCAGCGCCGGCGTGATGTAGTAGCCGATTGCCAGAATGAACACCAGCAATGCGCCCGCGCCGATGCCCGGATACGTCTGCGGCACATACACGCGCCAGAATGCGGCGAACGGATGACTGCCGAGCGAGATCGCGGCGCGTTGATACGTCGGCGGGATCGACTTCATCACGCTATACAGCGGCAGGATCATGAACGGCAGCAGGATGTGTGTCATCGAGATATACACGCCGGTGCGGTTGAACAGCAGCGCCAATGGATCGTGCAGCAGGCCGCTCGCGATCAGCGCCTTGTTCACCAGCCCCTCGCTTTGCAGAATCACGATCCACGCGGCCACGCGCACGAGGATCGAAGTCCAGAACGGGATCAGCACCAGAATCATCACCAGATTCGCGCGACGGTCGGACAGCGTCGAAATCCAGTAAGCAAGCGGGTAGCCGAGCAGCAGCGCAAAAATCGTCACGGCGGCGCCGATCACGAAGGTGCGGCTGAACACGGCGATATAAATCTGTTGCTCGGGGTCGGTCTCCTTGATGTGACCGAACGCGTCCTGCTTATGGTCTAAAGAAGCCAGCAGATAGAACGGCGAATACGCGCTGGAATTCTTCGCGATCGCCTGCCAGTAGGCGACATCATTCCAGCGCTCGTCGAGTTCGACGAACTTGGCGTGCATTTGCGCGGGGGTCAGCGTCAATGGCTTGCTGTTCTCGTCGACGAACGGCATCGCGCGTGCGGACTTGGCCACCAGCGAGCGATAACCCGGAATCTCGACGTTCAACCGCCGCGCCAGCGCACCCATACCGTCGCTATCGGCGATTGCGGTGAGATCGGTGGCTAGTGCGACGTAAGCGGTGTCAGCAGGCAGCGTCTTGCGGTCCCATCCGCTCAATGCCTTCAGCGTATGCGGCAGCGCGTTGACCACTTCGGGATTTTGCGCGGCGCGCGTCAATAGTGCGCCAATCGGCACGACAAAAATCAGCAGCAGAAAAATGGCGAGCGGCGCAATGAGCAGGAGCGCCATTGCGCGCTTCTTCGCTTCCGCGGCCTTCAACTCGCGTTTGAGCCGAATGCTCGACTCGGGCGTCGAATCAGCGGCAATCGTCATCGTAGTCACACCCGTCTCCAATCCCACGCATCAGGCCGCGCACGCCTGTCGGACCGACATGCGTGCGCGTGGCGTTACATCATTAAAGCGCGGCCTCCAGACGAGACCACGCCTTCTCCCAGCGCTCTGGTTACTTCGAAGCCCACGACGAAAAACGTTGCTCCAGCTCATCGCCGTGATCAGTCCAGAACGCAAGATTCTGCAGCACCGCGTTCTTGCCATTGGCCGGCGAGTTAGGCAGATTGGCGAGCGTCTTCGCATCGAGCGACTTGATCGCGGCCACATTCACCGGACCGTACGCGATGTTATGCGCGTAGTCCTGCTGCGGCTTCGACGAGATCGAATAAGCGATGTACTTCTCCGCCAGCGCCTTGTTCGGCGTGCCCTTCGGAATCGCCCAATAGTCGAGGTCGTAAATGCTGCCGTTCCACACCACCTTCAGGTTCTTGCCTTCCTTCTGCGCGGCGTCGATGCGGCCGTTGTACGCGGTGGACATCACCACGTCACCCGCCACGAGGAATTGCGGCGGCTGTGCGCCCGCTTCCCACCACTGGATATTCGGCTTCAGCTCGTCGAGCTTCTTGAACGCGCGGTCCTGGCCTTCCTTGGTGGCGAGCACCTTGTAGACGTCCTTCGGCGGCACGCCGTCGGCCATCAGCGCGAATTCGAGGTTGTAGCGCGCGCCCTTGCGCATCGCGCGCTTGCCCGGGAATTTCTTTACGTCCCAGAAATCGGCCCAGCCGGTTGGCGCGGTTTTCAGCTTGTCGGCGTTATAGGCCAACGCGGTCGACCACACGAAGAAGCCGACACCGCAGGCTTGCGGGGCTTCCGGAATCAGATCCGACTTCTTGCCGATCTTCGACCAGTCGAGCTTCTCGTACAGTCCTTCGTCACAGCCGCGGCCGATATCGCCGGATTCGACTTCCACCACGTCCCAGTTCACATGCTTCGCTTCGACCATGGCCTTCACTTTGGCCTGCTCACCGTTGTATTCGACGGCGGTCACCTTGTTGCTCGTCTGCGTTTCGAACGGCTGGTTGAATGCGACCTTCTGCGCGTCGCCATTCGCACCGCCAAAATTGACGACCGTCAGTTCGGCTGCATTGACTTGCGCGGCGCCCAGCGCCAGCGCCACAGCACCGACAGCGATGGCGCAGCGCGATTTCCCGATCTTGCTCATGGTGTGTTGCTCTCCTTTGGTGGTGTGCTTCAAGCGAAGTCCAGTACGGCTTGTTATGTGCTGCTTACTTGAACTACTTGCATCGAACAAACTACGTCGAACGGTTTGCGCGATCAATCAGCGTATTCACGCCCCTGCGAATACCCGCAGATGCTCGGGCGCGAACTCCAGCGCGACCGGCGCGCCGGGCGCAAAGGTATCGAGCAGTGCGGTACCGAGCGGCACCTTGACGAAGCACTCGTCCTGCTCCGGCAGGCCACAGCGCATGCGCACGTGGTCGCCGAAATAGATCAGACCGCGCGCTTCACCGGCGAGCGCATTGGCGCCCGGACGGGACACGCCATTTGCGAGCTTCATACGCTCGGGCCGGATGCACGCAACCGCTGGCGTGCCAGCCCGCGCGCCGCCAATATTGCGACCGGTGAGCCGGGTGCCGTCAATCAGATGAAACTCGCAGTACTCGCCGTCGACATTCGCGATCGTGCCGCGCAGCTTGTTGCTGTCGCCGATGAAGTTCGCGACGAACTCGTTGCACGGCGATTCATACAGACGGTCCACGGTATCGAGTTGCTGCACGATGCCCTTATCGAACACGGCGACGCGATCCGACATGGTCAGCGCCTCGCCCTGATCGTGCGTGACATACACGAAGGTCACGCCCAGCTTTTCGTGCAATGATTTAAGTTCGTACTGCATGTGTTCGCGCAACTGCTTGTCGAGCGCGCCCAGCGGCTCGTCCATCAGCACGAGCTTGGGTTCGAACACCAGTGCCCGCGCGAGTGCGATACGTTGCTGCTGACCGCCGGAAAGCTGCGCCGGATAGCGCTTTGCGAAGCTCTCCATGCGCACCATCTTCAGCGCGTTATCCACGCGATGCGCGCGTTCATCCGCGGAAAGTTTGCGCACCGTCAGCGGATACGCGACGTTCTGTTCGACCGTCAGATGGGGAAATAGCGCGTAGTTCTGAAACACCATGCCGATATTGCGCTTATGCGGCGGCACGGTATTGAGCAGCGTGCCGTCGAGCCAGATCTCGCCGCCGGTGGGAAATTCGAAGCCCGCCAGCATCATCAGACACGTGGTTTTGCCGGAACCGGACGGTCCGAGCAGCGTCAGGAACTCGCCCTGGTAAATATCCAGATCGAGCTGTTTGACGACCAGCGTTTCGCCGTCGTACGTCTTGCGCACACCCCGAAAGCTGACGATCACGTCATCGGTTTTCATCGCCCTTGTCTCCTCTGCGTTCCGGCTGGCTCCCTCCGCGAGACGGAGGGATAGTGTCAATTGCGTGGCTCACTATAGTCTCTTACGGTTCTACAATATGGAACCATTTCATTATTCCGGATAGAACCACTTGGACACCGTCATCTTGTCGGATTGGCTCGCGGCGCGGCTCGACCGCACGGCCACCGAACCGGTCTACAGGCAGACGTTGCGGCTGATGCAGCAGGCCATCCTGACCGGCCAGTTGCCGCCCGGCACCAAGCTGCCCAGTTCGCGCTCGCTCGCCGAGGACCTCGGCATCGCACGCAATACGGTACTACACGTCTACGACCAGCTGACCGCCGAAGGCTATGTGATCTCGACCACCGGCAGCGGCACCTATGTCGCCGACACGCGGCCGGATACAGCGGCAGTGAACACGCGCAAGAAACCGGCGGTGGCGAGCGTCGACCAGAAAGGAGAGACGGCCGCCGCGCCCACGGAGACCCCTAAACGCGATCTCAGCGACCTCTCCACGCGCGGACGCAGGCTGATCGATCAGGCCGGTGTGTCCGCCAAACAATGGGGCGCGTTCATGCCGGGCGTGCCGGATGTCGCCGAATTTCCGGCGCGCACATGGAGCCGCTTGCAGGCGAGATTGTGGAAGGAGGCCAATCCCGACCTGCTGACCTATGCACCGGGCGGCGGCTATCGGCCGCTGCGGCGCGCACTGTCCGACTACCTGCGCGTGGCGCGCTCGGTGAACTGCACGCCGGATCAGATCATCATCACCACGGGTATTCACCAATCCATCGATCTGGCGGTGCGCTTATTGACGGACGTCGGCGATCGCGCGTGGGTCGAGGAGCCCTGCTATTGGGGCGCGCGCAGCGTGCTGCAATCGTCCGGCATCACGCTGGTACCGGTGCCGGTGGATGACGAAGGACTCAACCCGCGCGAGCAGGATCTGCAACAGCCGCCGCGCCTCGCGTTGGTCACGCCGTCGCATCAATACCCGCTCGGCATGGTGATGAGCCTCGCGCGCCGCCGCACGCTGCTCGAATACGCGCGCCAGCACAACGTCTGGATCATCGAGGACGACTACGACAGCGAATTCCGCTATGGCAGCCGTCCGCTTGCATCGCTGCAAGGACTCGACGAGGCCGGCCAGGTGATTTACGTGGGCAGTCTGGGAAAAATGCTGTTTCCGGGCTTGCGGATCGGCTACATGATCGCGCCGGAGCATCTGGTGGACACATTCCGCACGGGCGTGGCGGAGTTGTACCGCGAGGGACAGCTGATGCAGCAGGCCGTGATGACCGAGTTCATCATGGACGGCCATCTCACCTCGCACGTGCGGCGCATGCGGGCGCTCTACGGCGAGCGCCGGCAGATTCTGATCGACGCGATCACCGCGCGCTTCGGCGACGAACTACCGGTCATGGGCGACGAGGCTGGCCTGCATCTGGTGCTCGGCCTGCCGGATCACGCAAACGATCGCGCGGTGACGGCAGCCGCTTACGACGCCGGCGTGATCGTGCGGCCACTCGCTGCGTACTACAGCAGCGAAACGCCTGCGCGGCGCGGCTTGCTGCTGGGCTACGCGTGTGTCGCGAATGACAAGATCGGCCCGGCGTTCGACACGCTCGCGCGCGTCATCGAGCAAACGGCGTTGAAAGCGCCGACACGCGCGGCGTGACAGCTTCGCCCGTCGCCGCCCAGGCGCATGGCCTGGGCGGCGCGTTTCATGGCACGGCTGTCACGCCGGGTGGCTCGAACTGTCACTGTCCGAAGGCGTCTGTGGACGCGGTACGCCACGTTCGATGATATGAATCCTGGCGGGACGACCAGCGGCCGCATCGACGTGCGCTTCCTTGAACTCCAGCGCGCCCTCCGCTACCTCGCGCGGCGGCATCACCTTCAGCGCTTCGGGCGTACGGCCAAGCTGCCTCGCGGTAAATGCGGTGTTGTGGTCGACGTTGTCCTTCAGTGACGCGCCCTTGAACCCACTCGCATCGATTTCGTAGATATCGTAGTGACCCGCGCCAAACTCGCTGTCGCCGAACGCCTGCGCGCCTTGTAGTGTCTCGGAGACGATAATCGCGTCCCCCGAAATCATCTTGCCGATGCCGCCGAAATGAGCGGAAGGCTCGAAACCATGTTCGAGAATCGCATCGCGATGGAGACCAGAATCGACTCGATACACCTTGGTGAACGTCGTCTTCTCCAGCATGCCGTTCTCGTTGACACGCATGCCTGCCGGAACAGCCTCCGGACTGAGATCGAGATTGGGCGAACGCGCTCCCACGGCAGACGAAGACGGTAATTCGCTTTGCTTTTGTACTGGTGAACTCGAAGAAGTGCTGTCCGTCGGCGTAGCGGGGGGCGACGGCGGCGCAGACGTATCCATCGGTGTAGCGGGACGCGATGCCGGCGGCGAAGTCGTATCCATCGGTGTAGCGGGACGTGATGCCGGCGGCGAAGTCGTATCCATCGGTGTAGCGGGACGCGATGCCGGCGGCGAAGTCGTATCCATCGGTGTAGCGGGACGTGACGGCGACGGAGCACCAGGCATGCCTTCCGGCGTAGAGGGACGCGGTTGCTCAGGGCCGCCGCCGAGTACCGATATGACTACGGAGGTCGCAATCTGGCCAGGCGTTTGCGATGGGCTTTTGCCTTCGTCTGCGGGCGGGTTAGTGCATGTGCCGCCCGTACGCCAATCGCAGTGTTTTTTTTGAAACTGACCCCAGCTCTCCTTGTTGGATTGCCATTCCGGTTCCTTCTGTGCCCGCCGGGTGCGTGGCTGAGCACCGCGGATGCCACCGTCTACAGTGAATCCGCTCGCGGCGGCGGCTGCATCAACCGACGGTCGAAGTGCGTAGTCACTGAAGGTGTCGCTCCTAAGCCATCCTGTTACGCCATGCATATGAACCTCCTGGCATCGCCGGCGAATTGCCAGCGCTGTAACCATTGTGAGGTTCGACGAGTCTTGCATGTATGGCTATACATACCACCATGTGGTCACTTCAGGCCAAAGTCGACCCGCGAGGTCGCGCCCTTGTCCTTGATGCCGTCCGCGTTCAATTTCGGCGCGACGATAAATACGCGGCTACTGTCGATCTTGCTATCGAAATACTGTTGCACAGCTTGCGCCCTCTGCTGCGCGAGTTGCCGCAGGCTGGCGTCGTCGATCGGTGCGTTGGCGGCCAGCGCGCTCTTCATCTCGTCGTCCGGCACGCTCTTGGTCAGGCCGACAAAATTGCGCGGCTTCTTGAAGTCCGCCGCCTTGTAGGCCTTGGTCAGGTACTTATCGTAATCCTTCGGATCAACGGTAACCGTCGACAGATCGACGCTTTCGCCGTTGCCCACCACGTCCTTGATCTTCTGCTGTTTGACGAGCCGTTCCACGTATTGCGTGCGCAACCCCGCTTCATCGACAGCGGGATCGACGCGGCCAATCAGATCGATACGGATCGACGACTTGTCGGTCAGCACCTTCACGATCGTGTCGAGTTTCTTGTCCGCAGCATCCGAAAGCTTCGCGGAACCCGGTTCGAACTCGACATAGCCCAACTCCTCGCCATTACCACCGAACGCATTGGCGATCAGCGAGAACGGCGCGGTGACGGCCTTCTCCAACAGATTCAGCACCGCATGCCAGATCAGGCCGCCAATGCTGAACTCCGGATTGGACAAGGAGCCCGACACCGGCAGATTCACATCGATTTCACCGCGCGAATTCTTCAGCAGCGAAATCGCGAGACGCACCGGCAGCTTGGTCGCCGTATTGTTTTCGACGTGATCGCCGAACGTGAGTTGATCGATGAAAATATGGTTGTTGGCGTTCAACTGATCGTTGTCGAGCTTGTAGTGTAGATCGACATTCAGCTTGCCTTTGGTGATCGGATAGCCGGCGTATTTCGCCGAATACGGCGTGAGGTTGGTGAGTTCGATATCGTGCGCGCTCGCGGTCAGATCGAGCGCCGGCTTCGCAATCAACGGATTGACCGTGCCGCGAATCGACAGCGGTCCGTTGGCCGCCAGCTTCGCGGCGATATCCACCGGCGCGGACGTGGTCGATTGCGTGCCGAATGCGCCGACCGTGCCCTGGATGCCCACCAGGTTCGCGGTGAAGTTCGGCCTGATGAAGTTGTCGGTGTAGGTCACGCGTCCCTGTTGCAGCACCAGTTGACCGAAATGCAGTTTGACCGGACTTTGCGGCGGCGTTGCCGCGGTCACCGTCGCGGGCGCAGCCGAGGAGGCCGGCGCCGGCGCGGCTGCCAATTCGGGCGCCGACGCGGCTTGCGGCGTCAACGGCACCGGCTCGTGGCCGCTCTTGTCGCGCGTCAGAGATTGCGCGGCGCCGCTTTCGTGCGCGACCACGTCCTTGAGATTGAGCTTGCCTTGTGCGTCGAGCAGCACGCGCCCATAGAACTTCGTGAACGTGACGCGGCCGGCATCGACCATCGTGCCATGCTCGTCGTAGTCCGCCTTCAGGTTGGTCAGCGCAAGCGAACCCCAGCCGGCGAATGGATCCGAAGTCGCCTTGTCGAGCATCCGCACTTCGACAATCGCCATGTCGCCACGGTACGCCGCCTTCAGCGCCTTGGCCTGACTGAGCGTCAGATCGCCGTTCGCGTTGAGCAACGCGCTCGCGATCGTCGCATTCAGCTTGCTGCCGAAATACGGCTCGAAGGCCGCTGCGTCGAGCCGGTTCGCATTCACTTTCACGGCCACCTTGAGCGGTGTCGCGGTGACGTCGCCGGTCACGCCGAGCGTGCCCTTCTTGTTGAGCGTGGCCTGCAGATCGATGGGCAGCGGACGGCTCAGGTCGTCGCTGATCTGCTGCACCTTGAGTTGCAGCGGCGTGACGCTCAGCTTGACCGGGCGCGGCGTGGTGTTGTCGGTGAAATTGGCGGTGGCGTCTTTCAGGCTGAGTTCGCCAATCTTGTAGTGCCATGCGGGCCCTTGCGCCTGCGCCTGCTTCACCGCGTGAATCGCCGTGCGCTGCTCCGCGACCTGATGCGGTCCGGCGAGCGCGGCAAGGTCGATGCTGCCATCTTTCAGACGCTGCGCCTCGATCGTGAGGCCGGTCGTGTCGACGCTCGTGATGTCGGCCGTGCGTGCCGCCAGATCCACCTGCTTGACCCTCACACGGCCCTGCGCCAGCGAGACCACCGGCGCTTTGCTGTCGGGCGCGGCAAGCTTCAGCGATTGCAGATCCAGTTGCGTGTCGGCAACCATCACAGCCGCCGGCGACTTCGACCAGCTGGCGCCGACATTCGACGTCGCTGAAAGCGTGCCGTCGACGATTTGCGCGGCGGTCGCGGTGTCGATATACGGTTGCAGGAGCGGCAGCTTCAACGACTTCAGATCGAGCTTCGCGCTAGCGGTCTTCGCCACGAGGCCCACTGCGCCGGCCACGCCGAGCGAACCACCGCCGTCCTTGAAATCCGTGTTCACGGTGTAGTGCGCGGGCGCGCTGGCCAGCGTCGAAAAATCGGTCAGCGTGACAGCCAGCTTCTGCAGGCCGACGTCGATCGGCCGCGAGGCGGCTTCGTCGTGGACGTTGACGGTTCCCTCATTGAGCGCGAAGCGTTTGATCGTCAGGTCCAACGGCGGTGCGGTTTTGTCAGCAGTGGCCGCACCGGATGCAGCGACCGGCGCGCTCGCCGGACTCTTCGCCGTCGCGGCGGCCGAGCCAGGCGCCGAAGCAGCGGCGGTTCCCGACGCCGCCGGAGCGGGCGCGAACATCCGCTCCACGCTCAACACGCCGTCCTTGTCGCGCGCGAGACTGGCGACGGGCGCGTCGATACGGATATCGTCGAAGTGATACAGGCTCCTGAGCGGCTCGAGCGTCGCCGCCGACACATGCAACGCGCGCGCCGCGAAGAACGGCGCCTTGCTCTGATCGCGCAGATCCACATCGTTCAGATCGACCGTACCCGCCACGCGCAGCGAAGGCGCGTCGTTGGACATCACGAAGTTGAGCTTGAGGTCGGTGGACAACTTGCCGGTCTGCACAATCACCGGCAATTTGGCAGGCACATAAGATATCAGGCGCGGCACATCGAGCCCGTCGAAACGCAACGACACTTCCGACTCGCGCGAAGCGGCAAACGGCTTGGTCTTGCCGTCGATAGCAAGCGGACTGCCGTCGATCCGCGCACGCAGCAACGGCTCGACGAAGATATCGGTCTTCGAGGGCAGCGTGGCGATAAACGGAATCCCGAGCTTCCATTGATCGATCACGTGTGTCGCGCCGAGCAGTTTGTCGTCGAATGTGATCTGGCCGTTTTCGAGCCGGATATTCGACACCGAGAAGAGCGTCGGTTTGCTATTCGGTTCGGCTGGCTGTTTGGCGAACTTCTCGATCAGGTCGGTGAAATTGAAGCGCTGCGCATCGTAGCGAACGATATGAAAGCGCGGCGAATCGAGCTGCACTTCGTCGACGATGGGCGCCGCGCGAAACAGCGAGCTCCACGACGCCTGCACGATGAGCCGCGAAATATCGATGAAATCGCCCGCGCCCCCGCGCTCGCCGATATGCACGCGGTCGGCTTCGAGTTTGAGCGTGTAGGGATTAAGCGCGATACGCCCGATCGTGGCGGGCCGGTCGAGTTGCTTGCTGAGCTGCTGCTCTGCAATGTGGCGAATCAGCGGCGGCGCCGCGAAAAAGCCCAGCAGACCGAACAATACGATGAAGATCAGCAGACCTGTGATGACGCGCCGGGTGCGGCGTGACTGCGCAACATCGCGCACGGTCTGTATGGAAGAGGCGAGTGATGCTTTATTGAGGCTTGCCATGCTCGGTCTTGGGTAATGCGGCGGCAAGCCCGCCGCGAAACGAAAATCCCGCAAGCGGCAGTATAAGTGGTGAATCTTACGCGGGACAGAAATGTAAGCTGCGGCTTACAAATCATCCACGTGAGAACGTCGCGTGTCCGTACCGATTGGGCAGCGGACACGCAACGCTTGATGCATGTCACATCGCGCTGTCACATCATTGCCGCACGACGGCCGGCGGCTGCCAACTGCCGTCGGTGGCTTGCGGCTTGGGTGCGTATAGCCGCAGCACGAGTTGCAGATCGGTACGCGGCGCCGGCAGCCAGTTGCCGCTCTTGCTGCGGGTGGACGACACCGTCACGTCGAGCGAGCCGTCACGATTGCGCCGCACGCCATTACGATCGCCAACCGCCAGACGCGCCGGGGCGCTTTCACCCAACGCGCCGTCCTTCGTATAGGCGGTGATCGACCAGAAGCCGCGCGCGGGCGGCAACTGGTTCGGCGCGAAGTGGATCACGTAACGGTTCGCGCCGTTCAGCGCACGACCGTCGTTGTCCTGGGTGACGACCGCACGCACCTCGTCGTCCTTGGTGCCGATGCCCAGTTGCGCGGAAGCCGCGTAAGCACGCATCGCGTAGTCGGGACCATAGTTGCCCACGCCGTCGCCGAACCAGCTCCAGCCGTTGCCCGTCAGCACATTGGACGGCGGCGTAACGACGCGGTCGCGGCCATCGGCGAGGCCTGCGGTGATCGCATCGCTGGCATTCGGCAGCGTCACCGGCTCGCCCGGGGTCACGCCGAGGTCGGCAAGGAATTTCAGCGCATGCGGATCGGCCGGGGTCGGCGGATTGTCCGGCAAGGCTTGGGCAAGCCGGCTGAAGAAGCCGTTCGCGTCGAGTGCGGCGACCTGCGCGGCCGGCGTGCCGGACGCGGCTGCGGCGTCGCTGCGTGGCGGCGTGATCGACGCCGAGCGCGTATCGCCCGTATAGACGCTCAGCGGCGCCACGCGAATCGCGCGTTGCAGCTTGCGCACCGCCGTCAGGTCGCGCGTCCCGTTCGACTGGATGCGCACGCTCACCCATGCGTTGCGGGTCGGCACGTCGACACGCTTGACGCCATTCGGCAGATTGCCCTGCCAGCCCGGGCCAACGAAGGCGATCGTTTGTGCCTTGATGCCCGCGGCGCGGGTGGCGAACTGCGCGCTGGTCGACCACACCACGTTGGTCCACATGTCGAGCACGCGGGCGTCCACGTAGCGACCGTGCGAGTCGGGCAGCGACACGATCACCGGCTCGCTGCCGACGTCGAGCCAACCGGTCGAATCGAGCGTGTCGAGGCTGGGTTGCGGCGGGTTGGCGGCGCCGACCGGCGGCAAGGCCTGCGCATGACGCAACGTATTGATCGGCGCCCGGCCGGGATCGGTGCCGACCGCGGCATCGCGCGCGACACCCATCAACACCAGCGGATAGCCGAACACGTATGAATCGGCGACTTCGTCCTTGATCCAGCCGGTGGTTTTCTGTGTGGTGGACGGCGTCGACGCGCAACCGGCCAGAAATGCGAGGCCTGCGAACGATGCGCAGGTCAGATGAAGCGAAAACAATTCTCGGCGATTTTTTATCATTCGTTCAGGTGGCGGAACGTGCGGTCCAGGGGATGCGTCGGTGCGCAAGGGAACCTGCTTACGTGGCCTCCCGAAGCCCAGCACAGGAAATCCGCGGTTCGCGATGCCGACACCACCGGGTTGTATCGTATCCTTGCTCACCAGGCAAGCGTAAAGGCAGGAATAGAGCCTGTTCGTAAGCATCCGGCATCTATTTACGGTACGGTTGATGATTTTTGCGATTCCCGTCCAGGTTTTCGCCCACGCAAGCCACCTTTTTTCAACGCCTTCCCGCCCTTTTGTATCCGGAGCGTTTCATGTACATGCCCGCCCATTTTGAAGAGAATCGCCCAGAGGTTCTCCACCGCCTGATCGCCGAGCAGCCGTTCGGCGCGCTGATTACGACCGGGCCGAATGGACTCGATGCGAACCATCTGCCGTTCGAATTTGACGCCGTCCCCGCGGGGGACGCAGTTGCCGGTGAACCGCGTTCCCCTGGCATCCTTCGCGCTCATGTGGCGCGGGCCAATCCGGTGTGGCAGGAAGTCGCGGCCAACCCGGAAACGCTCGTGATCTTCCAGGGGCCGACCGCCTACATCTCGCCGAACTGGTATCCGAGCAAGCACGAAGCCCATCGTCAGGTGCCTACCTATAACTATATGGTGGTGCACGCGCACGGCCGCATCACGGTGCGCGACGACGAGGCGTTCGTGCGTGGCCTGGTCGCTCGGCTCACGCGCAAGATGGAAGCGGGCGAACCGACGCCGTGGAAAATGGGCGATGCCCCGGCCGACTACATTTCGCAGATGCTGGGCGCGATCGTCGGTATCGAGATCGAAGTGACGCGGCTGGTCGGCAAATGGAAGCTCGGTCAGAACAAGACAGCCGCCGATCGGCGCGGCGCCGCCGAAACCCTGCTGGCGCGTGCGAGCGACGAACAGCAGGCGGTCGGCCAGGCCATGCTGGATGCGCCGCCGGCGTTCTGATCTGCGCTTCTCGCGGCCTGCCGGAAAAAAAACGAAAAACGGACTTGACCTTCCCATCATTGGAAGGTCAATACTGGGTTCATGATGCGGCCCGATGCCGCCCGGAGCCTTGCCTGCCATGACCGAACTTGCCACTCCGCAGCGTTCTGCCGACGCTACCGCCGCCCCCACCAGTACCGCCGAAATCGAGATCGGCGGGATGACCTGCGCGTCCTGCGCGTTGCGCGTCGAAAAGGCGCTGGCCAAAGTGCCCGGCGTCACGCGCGCCTCGGTGAATCTCGCGACCGAAAAAGCCCGTGTCGACGGCGACGCGACGCTCGACCCTGAAACGCTCGCCCAGGCCGTGCGCAAGGCGGGCTACGACGCCACGCTCGCGGCAAGCGCCGCTGTTGCCGCGCCGGCGCAGCTGTCACAGTTGTCTCAGGCCGCGGAACTGGCGATCGGCGGGATGACCTGCGCCTCCTGCGCGCTGCGCGTCGAGAAGGCGCTGGCGAAGGTGCCGGGCGTCGCGGGCGCATCGGTGAATCTGGCGACCGAAACGGCCACCGTCAATCTCAGTGACGCGGCGCTGGATCCAAACGCGCTGATCGAAGCCGTCACGAAAGCGGGCTACGACGCGGCGCTGGTTACGCCGCAAGACGCGCTTTCGCCGCCGGAGATCGCCAATGCGCCCGCCGCCAGCAAGCCGGACAAGACGCGCCGCGAACTCTTCGCCGTGCTTGCCGCCGCCGCGCTGACGCTGCCGCTCCTCGTACCGATGGTCGGCGAATGGTTTGGTCTGCACGCGATGCTCTCGCCGTGGTTGCAACTCGGCCTCGCGTCGGTCGTGCAGTTCGTGTTCGGCGCGCGTTTCTACCGGGCGGCCTACCGTGCCGTTCGCGCAGGCGCGGGCAATATGGATTTGTTGGTGGCGCTCGGCACCTCGGCGGCTTACGGCATCAGCGTCTATGAGATGGCGACTCACCCGGGCGACATGGCGCATCTGTATTTCGAGGCGTCGGCGGTGGTGATTACGCTGGTGCGCTTCGGCAAATGGCTCGAAGCCCGCGCCAAGCGCCAGACCACCGACGCGATCCGCGCGCTCAACGCGCTGCGCCCCGACCGCGCCCGCATCCGCGTCGGCGCGGAAGAACGCGAGGTGCCGCTCGCGCAAGTGCGGGTCGGCACGCTGGTGATCGTGCGTCCCGGCGAACGCGTGCCGGTCGACGGCGCGGTGCTCGAAGGCCGCACGCATATCGACGAATCGCTGATTACCGGCGAGAGCCTGCCCGTGCCGAAACAGGTGGACGATCCGGTCACCGCCGGCTCGATCAACGGCGAAGGCGCAATTGCGGTGACGACCACCGCGATCGGCGCCGAAACGACGCTCGCCCGGATCATCCGCCTCGTGGAAAGCGCGCAGGCCGAGAAGGCACCGATTCAACGACTGGTCGACCGGGTCAGCGAGATCTTCGTGCCGGCGATTCTGGCGATTGCAGTGCTGACGATGGCGGGCTGGCTGCTTGCCGGTGCGGGCGGCGAAACCGCGATCCTGAACGCGGTCGCGGTGTTGGTGATCGCCTGCCCGTGCGCGCTCGGACTGGCGACGCCCGCGGCGATCATGGCCGGCACCGGCGTCGCCGCGCGGCACGGCGTGCTGATCAAGGACGCCGAGGCATTGGAAACCGCGCATCGGGTCACGATTGTCGCGTTCGACAAGACCGGCACGCTCACGGTCGGGCAACCTTCGGTGACGGCGTTCGAGCCGATCGGCGGCATCGCTCGCGACGAGGCGCTGGCGCTCG
Organism: Paraburkholderia fungorum; assembly: GCF_046027215.1. Taxonomy (GTDB): domain Bacteria; phylum Pseudomonadota; class Gammaproteobacteria; order Burkholderiales; family Burkholderiaceae; genus Paraburkholderia; species Paraburkholderia fungorum_D. The sequence continues at coordinate 2,613,422 of NZ_JAQQEN010000002.1, forward strand.
CCGCCGCCGTGCAGCGGCATAGCGACCACCCGCTGGCGCGCGCCGTGGTGAAAGCGCACGAAGCCACGCGTTCCGGCAATGAGGCGATTAACGTCAGCGCCGCGCGCGCGGTGCCGGGCCGCGGCGTGGAAGCCGACGTCGATGGCCGCACCCTCGCACTCGGCAGCACACGTTGGCTCACCGAACTGGGCATTGACCTGTCGCCGGCGTTCATCGCGCGCGCAAAGGAGCTGGAAGCGGCCGGCAACACGGTGTCCTGGCTGATGCAGCGCGGTTCACCGGCGAACACCGCGCTCGCCCTGATCGCTTTCGGCGACACCGTCAAGCCGACCGCACGCGCCGCCGTCGACAGGCTCGCGCAGATGGGCATCAAAAGCGTGCTCGTGACCGGCGACAACCACGGCAGCGCGGCGAGCGTCGCCAAAGCGCTCGGCATCGAAGAATTCCACGCCGAAGTGCTGCCCGACGACAAAGCTCGCGTGATCCGCGACCTGAAGTTCCGCAGCGCGGGGATTGTCGCAATGGCGGGCGACGGCATCAACGACGCCCCCGCACTCGCCGCCGCCGACATCGGCATTGCGATGGCGACCGGCACCGACGTGGCGATGCACGCGGCCGGCATCACGCTGATGCGTGGCGACCCGGCGCTGGTGGCCGATGCCATCGACATCTCGCGCAAGACGTGGCGCAAGATTCAGCAGAACCTGTTCTGGGCCTTCGTCTATAACCTGATCGGCATTCCGCTCGCCGCCTTCGGTTTGCTGAACCCGATGCTGGCCGGCGCGGCGATGGCGTTCTCGAGCGTGAGCGTCGTTACCAATGCGTTGCTGCTGCGTACCTGGCGCGGTGCGCAGGCACGGTGACCGGTCAGTCTCGTCGGCACGTATCCTGTCTTGCCGTGAAGACGCGCCGTGATCAGAATTCGACGTCCAGCTCGTCGATTTCCTCCACCTCCTGCTGTGCGTCGGCAATCCATTGCTGCATCTCGGGCAGCGCCATGATGCGCTGCCCATAGTCGACGATCTCCGGATCGAGCTTGACGTCGTAGGTGACGAAACGCGTCACCACCGGCGCATACATCGCATCCGCGGCGCTGCGCTCGCCGAACAGATACGGTCCACCGTACTGTTTCAGGCACTCGCCCCAAATCGTCACAATCCGATCGATATCCGACTGAGCCCGTGCCCACACCTTGAAGCCCGGAAAGTGCGCTTTGAGGTTCATCGGCAAGGCCGAACGCAGCGAACCAAAGCCCGAATGCATTTCGCCGCAGATCGAACGGCAATGCGCTCGCGCGCGAATGTCTTTGGGCAACAGCGCCGCTTCCGGTTTCAGTTCGTTCAGATATTCGGCAATCGCCAGCGTGTTCCAGATCTCGATGCCATCGTGAACGAGGCACGGCACCAGGATAGACGGCGACAGCAGCAGCAATTCGGCGCGCGCGGCGGGATCGTCGATCGGCATCACGATCTCTTCGAACGGCAGACCGCTGAACTTTGTCAGCAGCCAGCCGCGCAACGACCACGACGAATAGTTCTTGCTGCTAATGGTGAGCGTGGTATTCGCCATACGTTTCTCCTCCAGATGAGGCGTTCAGCCGACGCCCGACGATGCCCGTGCACGCTGCCGTGCACCGGCGCACCAAAGCGCGGCAATTTCGGCCCGCCCGGAGGACTCGCGCAAATGCTATGCCAACGTCGAGCGGCGGTCGCGCCATTGCATAGGCACGATTGGCACATGACTTGCCTCTATACGGGCTCCTTCCTTTTCAGCATTCGTGCGAAGGTTATGAACCTGTTCGCATATCCCACATACCAGGCTTTCGCCGACATGATGTTGCCCATGCGGCACGGCGCGGCACTGGTCAATCATTCGCTCGACGCATGGCCTGCGTTCGGCGAAACAGCGCACGGCCGTTCGATACGCGCGTCCTGCGATCTTCTGACCCTCGCCGGACTTACGCCGGTGCGGCCGCCCTTCGACATCGACAGTGTGGTGACGGAAGGCAAACAGGTGGCGATCGTCGAGGAAATCGCCGCGCATACGCCGTTCTGTTCGCTGGTGCATTTCCGTAAGGACACCGCGCTTTCGCATCCGCAGCCGCGCGTGCTGGTGATCGCCCCGATGTCCGGCCACTTCGCGACGCTGCTGCGCGGCACCGTGCGCACCATGCTGGCCGAGCACGATGTCTACATCACCGATTGGCACAATCCGCGCGACGTGCCGCTCAGCCAGGGCCGCTTCGGCTTCACCGAATTCGTGCAACACGTGATCGACTTCACTGAAACGATCGGGCCCGGCGCGCATCTCTTGGCTGTATGTCAACCGACCGTTGCGGCGCTCGCCGCGGTCGCGCTGATGGCCGCCGACGATCATCCCGCGCAGCCCGCCAGCATGACGCTGATGGCCGGCCCGATCGACACGCGTATCAATCCCACGCGCGTCAACGAACTGGCGAAGAGCAAGCCGATCGAATGGTTCGAACAGAAGCTGATCAGCGCCGTGCCGTTCGGTTTTGCGGGTGCGCACCGGCGTGTCTACCCGGGCTTCATGCAACTGACCGCGTTTATGGCGATGAACCTTGGCCGTCATCTCGACTCGTTCGAGACCATGTATTACGAATGCGCCAAAGGCGATCCGGCCAAGGCCGAGACGATTCGCACGTTCTACGAAGAATATTTTGCGACGATGGACCTGACCGCCGACTTCTATCTGGAAACGGTCGACACGGTTTTTCAGCGGCACGCGCTGCCGCTGCACGCGCTCGAGGTGGAGGGACGCCTCGTGGACCCATCAAAAATTCGCCGGACCGCATTGCTCACCGTAGAAGGCGAAAAGGACGACATCTGCGCTGTCGGGCAGACCCTTGCCGCGCAGGATATGTGTGACCGGTTGAGGCCGTATCTGAAGACGCATCACGTGCAAACCGGTGTGGGGCACTACGGCGTGTTCAACGGACACCGTTGGGAGCGGCAGATTTATCCGCGCGTGCGGGCCGTGATTTACGACAACGAGCCGCGGGCGGTGCTGGTCAGTTCGCAAGCGCGGACGATCCAGCCGGTGTCGGTGGCGGCTGCCGCGGAGGTGACGGCGGCGGCGCCTGCTGCTTCGGCCGTCGTGGGTGTCGAAGTCGGTGTTGCCGTGAGCGCCGCGCCTAATGACACCGGCGACACCGGCACGGATTCGTCCACCATCAAGCCCCGGGCGGCACGCTCACCGCGCCGCCGGCCGCCGGCGACGCAATGAGTTTTTTGCTTTTTTTCCTTCGCGGCGCCGCTATGCGAGCGCCGCGAAGGTCTTTTTCAAGCCGCGACGCTCTTCCATGGCTGCACCGCCGGCACTTCGCACGGGCCTTCGACGTCGATCGATTTGAAATCGGCCGGCGACACGATCTCGATGTACTCCATGTCTTCCGAGTAATCGAACAGATAGTGAACGATGCCCGGCGCCTGATGCACGCAATCACCCGCGGCGACGAGCGTTTCCTTGTCGCCGTACATGAAGCGCGCCCAGCCCTTCAGCATGATCACAATGTGGAAATCGGCCTCATGACGGTGCCAGCCGGTGCCTTGCTCTGGTGCGTGATTCGCCTTGACGAGTTGCGCGAGTACCTTGCCGCCGGTCGCCTGCGCGATGCCCAAATCACGATAGAGGAAAAAGTCGCGCAGGCCCTGATCCTCGTAGGAAGTGTCTTGCGGGCGGACGTGGCTGAATTGCGTGGCGAATTCGGTGGACATGATCGCGCTCCTGGAGAGTGAGCCGGCAGTTGAAAACGACGCGTTGAGGCGTCGGTTGCAAGCATCAAGCGAGCCAGTCATGCGCGGCCTTTGGCTTTGCGTTTGCGGCGGCAATCAGGGGATACCGAGCGGCCTTGCCAGGCGCTGCAAACGCTCTGGCTCGTTACGCTTTCGGCCGGAACATCTGGAACATCTCGCCGATTTCCGCGTAGTCGGCGCGATAGCCCGCGCGCATGATCGGCTGCGCGGCATGGGTGTCGAACAGGCCGTCTTTCAGATAGGCCTCGTTGATGTGCACCCCGACCACCTGGCCGAGGGACAGGTAGTTATCCATCGGCGTGCCGTCGAGCGAATGCAGACGGATCACCTGCAGCAGTTTGCATTCGAGCGCGGCGGGCGATTCGGCTACGTGCGGCACGCCGACGTTGCGCCCCGGCGCTGGCGTGAGGCCGGCAAGCTCGAATTCGTCCACGTGCGCCGCGACGGGGGCCGATGAGCGGTTCATCTGTTCGGCCAGCGGCTTCGTTGCGAGATTCCAGACGAATTCGCCGGTGGCCTCGATGTTGGAGACGCTGTCTTTCCGGCCCTCGCTGCAGAAGCCGATGATCGCCGGGAAGGTGGCGAACGCGCCGAAGAAGCTGTACGGCGCGAGGTTGAGCGTGCCGTCGGTGTCGCGTGAGGAAATCCAGCCGATCAGCCGCGGCGCGACAATGGCCTTGATTGGGTCGTGCGGAAGGCCATGGCCGGTGGCAGGGTCGTAGAAGTAGTGAGACATGGGGCGGATTGGCGGATGGGGTGAAAGGGGGTTATACCGCATAGCGCCCAATTCCAGGTCCGCACGCCACAAAGCCGGTCTTCCATGTGGAAGCACCGGCTTTGTGGACTTCACGCTGCCTCATGCGGCAGCGTCATGCGCGCCTTAGCTTAGTAACGCTGCGGCGGGCGGTGGTCGTCGTGGTGATGCGGATCGTTGTCGTGCGGATGATGGCGCATCCAGTCGTCATGCGCCCAGTAGCGATGGCCGTCGTAATAACGATCGCCATGCCAGCCGATATTGATCGACACACCCACCGGCATCATGTGCGGCTGCCCATAAACAGCAGGACCGTTCTCGACGATGACCCGGTCCTGCGCAAAGGCGCCCTGCGCGAAGGCGCTACCGGCTGCGAGCAGCGCGCCGCCAGCCAGCAAGGTTGCAAGAACCGGACGCGATTTCTTGTTAAAGGTTTTCATGGTGACCTCCCGTCAAAGTTTTGTATCAAGCCAGCGTCCGTGTTCAGTCGTCATCGAACCGCGATTTTCGGTTCGGACCAGACGCCGTCCGCTTGAGACCAACTTTAGCAATGCAAACCGCGTGAAGACGTGAGCACTTGTAAGCACACATTTCAGTGAGGCACGGTCAGTGCCGGGGCGATTTTTTGCGTTCACCGCCCGTCTACAACGTCATGCGCGATGGATCAGGGGCATGAAGTCTGATAACCATGTCAGCCTCGGTTACATTCATTTCGAGGGAGAAATAATCGGGTGCGGTCAGATATTTGGCGGTGAACCGCCAAGAAGAAAAGCCACTGCACGCGTTTCGCGGGCAGTGGCTTCAATGATGCGACGCGCACTCGAGGTGCGCACCCATGCGTGGTGGTCCGCGCTCGGGCTTTACAGCGATACTTTTAGTCGCTCAGCTTGACGCCGAACAACGTGCCTTGCGCCTCGCGCACGCGCTGTGCTTCGCGGCTACGCGCTGCGTACGAGTAGTCCGAATCCAGCGGCAGATGGGGCGACGCAAAGAGGTCGCTGACCTTTTGGAACAATGCAAAAATGAAGCTCATGGCGACTCCCGGTTGGTTACTGCATTAGCTAGGGTTTTCCCTTAAAAAGAATTATAGGGTTTTCCCTAGGCAAAAGCTAGTGCAATGCAACAATTTTTCGGGTGTGTTGGTTTGTCACAGGGATTCGGGGCTTTGGTGCGTCGCGTCATGACAACGACCCCGTTTTTCCAATTTCAGGGGCAAAGCCACCGCAGCCGGCAGACGCCGGCGCGGCGTTCACAGCGGATCAGTGTGGAGCGGCGACTGCTTTGGCTCGGTGTGCATGTTGGGCGCGCGTGCCGCGCTTGCTATGGACGGGAGCGGCAGGGGCTTGCTCAGGCACGGCAGGCGCTGCCGCCGTGGCTGCCGCAGGCACTGCATCGACCGCCACCGCGTTGGCCATCGCCAGGTGCGTGTCGAGCAAGCTGGCCATCGCAGCCTGCTGGTTCTGCATCATCTGCTCGATACGGTGCTGCTGGGCCGTGGTCTCGCGCGTCAGGCGCATCAGGAGCACCGTCTGCGTGATGCCGATTGCGACCGTGACCAGCAACGCGCCCACCACGATCGACAGCATCCATTTCATGCGGCGCGAATGGTCGGTCGCGGCGCGGCGTTGGTCGGCGATCACGCCATATAGGGCGTCGACGGTGTCGGCAAATGCGGTGGCCCGCGCGCGGTCGAGCTCCGGCGCCGCGCGCAGCGCTGCGGCGGCCGCTTCGGCGCGTTGAGCTTCCCTGAAAGACGCGCTAAACGCAGCGTTCGCCGAGACGGATGCCGCGGCGGGCCGCTCGCTGGCCGGCTTGGGCTCGGCGGCAGCAGTGCCTGCAGCTTCAGTTTCGGCGGACGTGCGCTCGGCGGCCGGCGTGGCCACCTCGGCCGCAGCCGCTTCCCGCGACGCCGTGGTCGCTTTGGCAAAGGTCGCAGCAAAGCGTTGCGGCGGCATCGGCGGCTTACCACCCGTCGATGCCGGCGCGGGCGTTTCCGGCTCAGCGGCCTGACGCAGCGCCGTCACGCTGCGCGCGACGGTCGCCGCCGCCATCGTGGACGTGAGCGGCGCCGCCGATTTCTCTTCGACGGCTACGGCTGTCTCTGCAGCGGATTTCGCTTCTTCAAACGCCAGCTCGCGCATCGGCGACAGCGTTGCCCCCTCCGTCGCCATCTCCAGCCCGCTCAATTGCGCATTGACCGGCACCGGTTCATCGGACTTGGCAGCGCGCGGCGCGCGGCGCGCCGCCTTCGCGTCCACAGAAGCCCCGTCGATGGCGTCGATCGCGCCGACTGCTGCCAGCACCACATCGGGTAATTCGAAGCCGTGCAGCGTGCCTTGCCGCACGTCGATGTTCATCGCCTCGAGCGTGGCGCGGGTAGGATCGTCGGGGAACAGGTCTAGCGTGCTGTCGTCGCGCGAGGCATCGCTCAGCTGCGCGAGACGTTGTGCCGAGCGCGCGGCGCGCGCCAGCTTGTTTTCGGTTTCGGTCGAGACAGTGGCCTGACGCCGCTTTTTCGAAGCGGCGCGCGAAGGCCGGGACTGCGGGGATGCTACGGAATCTGCCATAGAGAAATAAGCGGTCGTCGCCGGAAAGCGGGCGCCGAGCACCGCTCGTCAAAGCCATTGGAATTTTTCGAGACCGCATTGTCGCATGGCCGCCCGCCCCTGCCGAAGCCCTTCGCCGACGATTTTCCGCTTTTTAAGACGACGACGCGTCCTGCCGGAACTGCTTGACGCCAGGCAGTTGGCGCAAGCGTGCGCAAATGGCTTCGTATTCGATGTTCGACACACGGTGCAAGGTGATCATCACTTCGTCGCACTCCGGGGCGTCGTCGCTTTGCTGCATGACGAATTGCTTCACACGCGGGCTTGCGGCGCCAAGTTCTTCGTGCAGCGAGTGGAACGTCAGCGCGCCGCGCTCGACGATCATCGTCAGCTGACGCCGTTGCTTGACCGTGATGAAGCGGCGCTCCAGCGGCTTGATGCCCGCGAGGATGATCAGAATGATGATGGTGGCCGCGATCGACGCCGTGTACAGCCCGCCACCGACCGCCAGCCCGATCGCCGCAACCGACCAGAGGCTGGCTGCCGTCGTCAGTCCGCGCACGATTTCGCCGCGCAGCAGAATCGAGCCGGCGCCGAGAAAGCCGATGCCGGATACCACCTGCGCGGCCATCCGCGACGGGTCGAGCGCCACGTGCTCGCCGTTCAACACTTCGGCGAAGCCATACGCGGACACGATCATGATGAGCGTCGAGCCGACGCAGACCAGCATATGCGTGCGTAAGCCCGCGGCCCAGGAAAGACGTTCGCGCTCAAAGCCGATGACGCTGCCGAGCGCCGCGGCCAGCACCAGCCGCGCAACGAGTTCGAGGTTCCCCAACATTGTTTTTCCTCTCTGAAATTATCTGTAGCGCATTGCATGCCCGCGCCGCAGTGGCAGCTGCAGCTGTTTGCTTTATGCTTGGCTGCATGCCGCCGGGCGACTTGCAGCAACGGTTGCGAGCCGCGCGCTGGCGGCCCGTGTAGCATCCGTGCCCGGCACCCCTGTGCCGATAACCGCGCCGCGCCGCCACCGAAGTCCCCAGGCTTTGACTGACCGCATTTGCCCATTGAACTATGCCGAGCATGAACCCTTCCGCCACTTCGACCATCGCTCTCGCCGCCACACTGCGCGATCACTTCAATCGCGTGGTGCTGCCGCTGTGGCGCGGGCCGGGCTTCAACACCGCGCTGAAACTGCCGTACGAAGCTGTGCGCGCCGAGGATCATCAGCCGCTGCCGGCCGAGCGCTATCGTGCGATGGCGTGCGCGCGGCAATTGTTCGTGTTCGCCCAGGCAGGCGATGCGGCACATGCTCGCGTGTTGTTCGACTCGCTGACGCACACCTTTCAGGACACGCGTCACGGCGGATGGTTCTATAGCGTGGACGCGCAAGGCGCGCCGCTCGACACCACCAAAGACCTGTACACGCATGCGTTCGTCGTGTTCGCGTGCGCGGAATACGCGCGCCGCTCGGGTAGTCGCGATGCGCTGGAAGTCGTGCATCGCACGTCGTCACTGATTCAGTCGCATTTCGCCGCTGCGGACGATCTCTTCAACGCCGCATACGCCGCCGACTTCGCCACGGTGACGGGCACGCCGATCCAGAATCCGCTGATGCATTTGACGGAAGCATGGCTGGCCGCCCGCGAGGCAACCGGCGATCACGCCTTCGATGCCGCCTTGAGCCGCCTCGCCGACGCCATTGCGCGTCACTTTGTGCATGCGCCGACTGGCTGCATCGCCGAATTGCCGATTGGCGCCGACGACAACCGGCTGGAGCCGGGTCACCAGTTCGAGTGGTTCTGGCTGGTCAAGCAGGGGGGCACGCTGTTCGAAACCTCGGGCCTCGAGGACGCACTAATTCGCGCGTTCAGTTTCGCGCAGCAACACGGCGTGGACGAGCACACGGGTGGCGTTTGCGCATCACTCGACGAAACCGGCAGGATCAAGGACGCTACCCAGCGGATCTGGGCTCAGACCGAGTATCTGCGCGCCCTGGCGAACCATGACGACCCGGCTGTGCGGGCCGCTCTGCCGAAGCAGGCCGAACGGTTCCAGCAACGCTTTTTGCGCCCGCAAGGCTGGTTCGAATGCAAAACGCCAGCCGGTGAGGTGGCACGCGCCGAGATGCCCTCGACCACGCCCTACCACCTCGCGACGGCCTATCAGGCGTTGCCCGGCGCTTAAACCGACCGACCGATCGGTCGATCAGTATGCTTCGCGTTGCCAGGGTCCCCAATCGGCGTCGGCAGTTTTAAATCGCGTGTAGGTCGCGCTTTGTCCGGTGGGGGTGTCCGATGTGTCGCCGTGGGGCTTCTGATCGGTGGTGTGAAGGGCGAAAGCCTGGCGGTCTTCGGTGTCGATCGTGATCCGGCCAACAGGGTCCAGGGTGCCTTCTTGAGGTGATTTAGACTCCAATATCGCGAGATAGGGGGTCAAACGACTCCAGAACGAGGTGAGTTCATCTTGCAAATAATGTGTCAATGTCTTTCCCGAAAGAGTAATACAGCCAGTTTACCCTACCGGCTGGGTGACCCCTCCAAAATGCCTCGAACGCCTCAAAAGGGCCCTAACGGGGGAATACCCGAATACTTGTTGATTGGCGTCCATCATTAAGACGTGATACAACTCGTACTTCGCGCTCGATCTCGTGTTGAGAAATAGCGGTCGCGAATGCAACACACAACATTTACTGGATTAAAAATGGCAACAGGTACTGTGAAGTGGTTTAACGATGCAAAGGGCTTTGGCTTCATCACGCCGGACGACGGCGGCGAAGACCTGTTCGCGCACTTTTCGGAAGTTCAAGGTAGCGGCTTCAAGTCGCTGCAAGAAAACCAGAAAGTGACGTTCGAAGTTAAGCAAGGCCCGAAGGGCAAGCAGGCTGCAAACATCCAGCCGGCGTAAGTACCGCCAGGTACGCTTAAGTACGCTTAAGCACCCTTCTTAGGCGCTTGCGTCTAATGCAAAATGGCCCGCTCCTGCGGGCCATTTTCTATTGAAATGCCTTCTTTTTGAGCACCCTCGCGGCTCAGATCGCCCGCATTCCGGCGACGGCAAAGTCGGCCGACTGCCCGCGAACCTCATCGATATGTTGCGCGCGCAACACAGATTCCGAAATTTCGAACACGGACACCGCGTCTTTGAGTTGCTGCGTCTGTTGGTGCAGCGAAGCGGCCGCTGCCGCAGCTTCTTCGACGAGCGCCGCGTTCTGCTGGGTCATCTCGTCCATCTGCACCACCGCCTGATTGACCTGCTCGATCCCCGTGCTCTGCTCGAGCGACGACGCGCTGATCTCCGCCATCATCTGCGTGACGCGTGAAATCGACGCCGACACGTTGCTCATCGCTTCGCCGGCATGCTCCACCAGCACCGAGCCGCCCTGGATTTCGGCGACCGATTCGCTGATCAAGGTCTTGATTTCCTTGGCGGACTGCGCGCTGCGCTGGGCCAGTCCGCGCACCTCGCCTGCCACCACGGCAAAGCCGCGGCCCTGCTCGCCCGCGCGGGCGGCTTCGACGGCGGCGTTCAACGCGAGGATATTGGTCTGGAACGCAATGCCGTCGATCACGGAAATGATCTCGGCGATCTTGTCCGAGCTTTGCGCAATGCCGCGCATCTTGTCGACCACCTCGTTGACCACTTCGCTGCCGCGCGAGGTCGCGTGGAGCGCGGTCTCGGCGAGCGCGTTGGCTTCGCGGGCGTGTTCGGCGTTCTGACGCACGGTGGCGGTCAGTTCCTCCATGCTCGACGCGGTTTCTTCGAGCGATGCCGCCTGGCTTTCGGTACGCGCCGACAGGTCGGCGTTGCCGGTCGCGATTTCGTCCGCGCCCAGGTGGATCGAATCGGCGGATTCGCGCACGGTCTTCACGGTACGCGCCACGCTCGCCTGCATTTTCGCGAGGCCCGAGAACAGCCGGCCGATCTCGTTGGTGCCGCGTGAGGCGATCGGCTGGTCGAGGCGTCCTTGCGCAATGCGCTCGAAGTGACGGCCCGCCTCTTCGAGCGGCGCCACCACGCCCCGGCGCAGCGCCGCGTACACCGCGCATGTGCCGGCCACCAGCGCCAGCAGGATCACGAGGCTGACGGCACGGAATGTCGCCATCCGCGCGTCGATCGAATCGAGCGATGCACGGCTCGCGGCCGTGCCGAACTGCACGAAGTTGTGCGACTCGCCGAGGTAGGCGTCCTGGAACGACTGGGTCGGCTGGTCGAGAAACGCCTGGATGTTATTTGAATCGAGAAACTGCACCAGTTCCGCGAGCGCACCGTGCAGCTTCTGATAGCGTTCGGCCAGCGCCGTGGCGCGGGCGCTGTTTTCGTCGCTGGTCTTCGGCGCGCTCATGAAAGCGGCGAACGACTGGTCGGCGGCGCTCAACTGCTCGCGGGCGTGCTGCACGATGTCAGTGGGCTCGCCGCCGCCGCGCCCCATCCGCGTACCGGCACGCGACAGGTTGATACGCGCGTCCATCAGACGCTGGGTCGTTTCGTTGACTGCATCGACCTGCTTCAACGCAATGTTCGACAGGTCGTCGACGTCGTCATGCGTGCGCGTGAGCGACCAGAATCCGAGGCCCACCGTCACCAGCTGAAACACGCAGAACGCGGCCAGGACACACAACAGGCCGGATGCGACCTTGATCTTGCTGAACATCGTGAACACCTGAATTGCAAAAAGAATGACGGGATCTACGCCAGGGTTAACGGCAATTCCGCGCTTTGCTTGAGGCCAATTCCGCCAAAGATCGTCTTACACCCCCTTTTCATCGCACAACTCCGAAATTGCCCTCGTTTTGCACAATAATGATTCGGGGATTTTTCCGAATCACCTTGACGTGGCACGCGCGCGCTTCCTAGAGTGGGTAGGGACTGCACAACGCACGCCAGTGCAGATGCCACTGCGGGCTTCGCCCGAAGGAATCACGATGACCGACCTCCTCGACCGGGCGCGCGGCGCACTGCATGCCCAGCCGTTCAGCATGCTGCTAGGCGCTGAGTTGATGCATACGGGCACCAGCGAACTGACCTTGTGCCTGCCGATCCGTGACGAGTTGCGGCAGCAACATGGCTTTGTGCACGGCGGCGTCATCAGTTATCTCGCCGACAATGCGCTGACGTTCGCCGGCGCGTTGTCGCTCGGGCCGAAGGTCGTGACCGGCGAGTACAAGATCAACTATCTGCGGCCCGTCATCAACGGCACGCTGATCGCGCGCGCGAAGGTGGTCTATGCGGGCCAGCATCAGGCCACCTGCCAGTGCAACGTGTATGTGATGGACGGCAATCGCGAGAAGCTGGTCGCCGTGGCGCAAGGCACGGTCAATCGGATCAGCGATACTGGCGAACACGAAGGAGCCGGTTAACGGCCGGCGCTTGCTCGCCGAGCAGCGCGGCTGAATGAGCGCCATGCGTGATTGACGTCCAGATGTGGAAAGACCGTTCCCGTGTTAATCGAGAACGGTCTTTTTTCAGCAGCAGTTTCTTCTATCTAGATCCGCAGCTCACTCCGCCGCATACGTCTTCTGCGTCTGCTCGCCCAGACCTTCGATCCCCAGACGGATCGTCTGACCCGGCTTCAGGTACACCGGATTCGGCTTCACGCCCATGCCGACGCCCGGCGGCGTGCCAGTGGAGATCACGTCGCCCGGTTGCAGGCTCATGCACTGCGACACGTACGAGACCAGCTTCGCCACGCCGAACACCATCGTCTTCGTGTTGCCGTTCTGATAGCGATGGCCGTCCACCTCGAGCCACAGGTTCAGGTTCTGCGGATCGGCCACTTCGTCGCGCGTCACGACCCACGGGCCGATCGGGCCGAAGGTATCGAAGCCTTTGCCCTTGTCCCACGTGCCGCCGCGTTCGATCTGCCATTCGCGTTCCGACACGTCGTTGATCACGCAGTAGCCGGCGACGTAATCGAGCGCGTTCGCTTCGTCGATATATTTGGCGGGCTTGCCGATCACCACGCCCAGTTCGACTTCCCAGTCGGTCTTTTTCGAGCCGCGCGGAATTTCGACGTCGTCGTTCGGGCCGCAGATCGCGCTCGTCCACTTGTTGAAGATAACCGGCTCGGCCGGCACCGGCAGATTCGATTCGGCCGCGTGATCCGCGTAGTTCAGGCCGATACAGATGAACTTGCCGATCTTGCCGACGCACGGGCCCATGCGCGGATTGCCTTCCACCACCGGCAGCGAAGCCGGATCGAGCGCGCGCAGTTTGGCCAGGCCCTCATCGGTCAGCGCAGTGCCGTCGATATCGCCAACCACTTTCGACAGATCGCGAATCTTGCCTTGTGCGTCGAGCAAACCCGGCTTTTCCTGGCCTTTCGGCCCATAACGAAGCAGTTTCATCCTGACACTTCCTTTTCAGTGATATTCGGTATGCAGGTCAATTCGACCAGCCACCATCGATCACATGCGCATGACCGGTGGTAAACGACGATTCGTCTGACGCGAGGTACAACGCGAGCGCGGCGATTTCTTCCGGCTTGCCGATGCGGCCCATTGGCTGGCGTGCGACAAAAGCCGCCTGCACCGCCTCGAGCGTCGCACCCTGCGCCGCTGCCTGCGCGACGATCCGTTGTTCGAGCGACGGCGAAGCCACCGTGCCCGGGCAGATCGCGTTACAGCGTACACCACGCGTGATGAAGTCCGCAGCAACCGACTTGGTCAGCCCGATCACCGCGGCTTTCGAGGCGCTATACGCAAATCGGTTCGGCACGCCCTTCACGCTCGACGCCGCCGACGACATATTGATGATCGAGCCGCCGCCCCTGTCCAGCATGGCGGGCAGAAACGCGCGGATCATGCGGTACATCGCCTTCGCGTTCAGGTCGAAGGCAAAGTCCCAATCTTCTTCGCTGCATTCGAGGATGTTGCCGGCATGCACGAAGCCCGCGCAGTTGAACAGCACGTCGATCGCGCCGAGTTCGGCGGCCAGCGCCTTGATCGCCGCGCCGTCGAGCACGTCGAGCTTGCGCGCCTCGACCGGCTTGCCGGCGAGTCCGTCGATACGGATATCGGTGGCGATCACGCGTGCGCCTTCGCGCGCGAACAGTTCCGCGGTAGCGAGGCCGATGCCTTGTCCTGCGGCGGTGATCAGGGCCGTCTTGCCGGCCAGTCTTTGTGTCATCTACGACTCCAGTTGAATGGGCTTGTATGGACTTGTGCTGGTCACGTCAAAGCCGATAGAACGCAGCGGCGTTGCCGCCGAAAACCGCTTCACGCTCGTCGTCGCTCAACGATGTGAGCAAGGTGTTCGCCACCGAATGCCACAGCAGATAGTTGCCGTTCAGATCCAGCACCGGCCAGTCGCTGCCCCACATCAAACGCGCGGGACCGAACGAGGCCAGCAGATGTTCGACATACGGTTGCAGCGTTTCCTCGGTCCAGCCAGGCGCGGCTTCGGTTGCGAGCCCCGACAGCTTGCAATGCAGATGCGGAAACCTGGCAAGCCGGGTGATCGCGTCGGCCCAACTTTGCCAGCCCGCATGGCCAGCGCGGATCGGCGGTTTCGCGCCGTGATCGACGACGATACGCAGTGTCGGAAAACGCCTCGCGAAGGTTTCGACGTGTTCGACGTGGCGCGCGTAGATCAGCGCGTCGAACGCGAGATCGTGGGCGATCAGCGCTTCGATCGCGGGCGCAAGATCAGGATTCGCGATCCATGCGTCGTCGGGCAGGTCCTGCAACATCGGCCGCACGCCCTTGAACTTCGGCTCACGCGCGAAAGCGTCGATCACCTCTGCCGCCTCAGGCGACAGCAACGGCACCCAGCCGACCACACCGGCGATCGACGGCTCATGACCCGCGATGTCCAGCAAATACCGTGTTTCGTCGACAGTCGGCGCCGCCTGCACCACCACCGTGCGCTCGACGCCCGCTCGTTCGCGCAGTGGTTTGAGATCCGCCGGGCCAAACGCCCGGTACAAAAGCTTCAGTTCCGGCGTGAGCCACCCATAGTCGCCGCGCGCGGGGTCCCAGTAGTGCTGGTGAGCGTCGATATGCATTGTCGGTCAAGCTTCCGGAACGGGCGCGCGGCTGTCGAGCAAGCCCTTGTCGCGCAACGCGGACCACAGCTCCGCGGGGATCGGCAACTCGAATGACGCCGCGTTCTCACGCAATTCGTCGGCACTGCGCGCGCCGGTCAAGACGCTGGCAACCGCCGGATGCGCATACGGAAACTGCAGAGCCGCGGCTGCCAGCGGCACGCCATGCACGCGGCAGACCGCTTCCAGCCGCGCGACGCGCTCGATCACTTCGCGGGGCGCATCGCCATAATTGAATTTCAGATCGCCTTCGACACCGCGCGCCAGAATGCCCGAGTTGAACGCGCCGCCTAACAGGATGCTGACGCCGCGTTTTTCGCATTCCGGGAGCAGGTCATCGAGCGTGGTCTGTTCGAGCAGCGTGTAACGGCCCGCAAGCAACGCACAATCGATGTCGAACTCCGCCATCACGTCGAGGATCGCCGCGCCTTCATTGACACCCAGGCCGACCGCCTTGACGGCGCCCGACGCGCGCAACGCATCCAGCGCGCGAAAACCGCCGCCTTCGGTCAGTTGCCGCCAATAGTGGGCATTTTTATCGCCATGCGTCACGCGGCCGATATCGTGCACCAGCAGAATGTCGATATCGACAATGCCAAGCCGCTGCTGGCTGTCTTCGAACGACCGCAGAATGCCGTCGTGCGTGTAGTCGTAGATCGCCTGGAAGGGCAACGGGCTTTGCCAGCCTTCGCTGCCGTCGTAGGGCGTGGTGCGCGGCACAAAACGACGGCCCACTTTGGTGGACAGCACGTATTCACTACGCGGATAGCGGCGCAATGCGTCGCCCAGGCGATGCTCAGCTTTGGTGTGGCCGTAATGCGGCGCGGTATCGAAATAACGCACGCCCGCGTCCCACGCGGCCGCCACGGTGGCCTGGGCGTCTTCCTCGGACAGGTCGCGATAGAGGCCGCCCAACGGCGCAGTACCAAGACTCAAACCCGTCACCTGCAACGCGCGACGGCCGATGCCGCGCCGCTGCCCGATCTTCGAACCGCCCGTTGCCGTCATGAGCCGCACCTCCTATTTGTGTTTTAGCACGCGCGGACCCTGTTTGCCCAGCGCACGCAAGGATCGCTAACGATCGTTCAGTTCGGCTCGATCGCGACGACCCGGCGCGTCGGAGCGGCGCTCGACGGCAAGCAGGCCGGCCCCACGGGTTCGAACGTCTTGTACGTGAGGATAAATTCCTGATGACCGAGCGTTTCCGATTTCGACGCCGCCCCGCACGACACCGCGACGGTTTGATCGAACACTTCGCGGCCTACTTCGTCGAGCGTGCCGCGGCCTTCGAGAATGCGCCCCGCATCCACGTCCATGTCGCCAGCCAGATTGCGATAGGTCGTCGGGTTCGCGCACACCTTGATGACCGGCGAAATCGCCGAGCCGACCACCGAGCCGCGTCCCGTGGTGAACAGGATCACGTGCGCACCGCAAGCGATCAGCTCGCCGATTTCCGCGTTGTCGCTGATATTCGGGAAGCCGAAGCGCGGTTCGCCGTCCGGCACGACGTCGAGCAGATAGAGGCCGCCGGTCGGCGGAATATCGCCGGGTTTGATGATGCCGACAATCGGCGACGCGCCGCTCTTCGCATAGGCGCCCAGCGACTTTTCCTCCTGCGTGGTGAGGCCGCCATCCGCGTTGCCGACGGCGAAGCTGCCGTGCCCGAGAATCGAGTAATAGCGCGCTGCCTTGGCTACGCAGGCGATGATTTCATCGCCGAGTTCCGGCCGCGCCGCGCGCGTTTTCATGTGGAATTCGCAGCCCACCAGTTCGCCGGTTTCCTCGAAGATGCAGGTGGCGCCCGCGTCGATCAGATGGTCGAACGCGCGGCCCACGGCCGGGTTCGCCGTGATGCCGCTGGTGCCGTCCGAGCCGCCGCAAATCGTGCCGATCACCAGTTCGCTCAGCGCCATCGGCACTTTCTGTTGCAAGGCGAGTTGCTCGCGCGCGCCTCGAATCCAGTCCACGCCATACTGAATCGTGCTGCGCGTGCCGCCTTTTTCCTGGATCGTCAGCACTTCGACGGGGCGGCCGCTTGCACGCACCACGTCGACCAGATAGTGCTTGTTCATGCTCTCGCAGCCGAGCGACACGAACAGCACCGCGCCCACATTCGGATGCGTGGTGAGACGCTCCAGCATCGTCTCCGCGTAACCGTTCGGGTAGCAGCCCGGAAAGCCGATCAGATGCACCGGCGGTTCGCGCTCCGCCTGAGGATCGTCGAACGCGTCGAGCGGTTCGCGAAACTGCGTGACGATCTCACGCGCGACGTGATGCGCGCACTCGACCAGATACGCCACCGCGACCACATTGCGGATGCCTTTGCGGCCATCGCTGCGCAAGTAGCCTTGCAGCGTCGGCTGCTGCGCGGTGGCAGATGCCAGGGATGTGTCAGTCATGATGGTTCCAGCGCGGCGCTCGGCCACGGCATTGTGCACAAATCAGTGATGGACGAACTCGTGGCCCGCGTCGTGCGTATAGGTGGGCAGGTAATCGCTTTCGAGGTTGTGCGTATGCAGATGCGCGCCGCGCGCCACCGCTTCGGTCACGTGGCCGATCACCGCGCCGTAGCGCAGCACCTTGTTGTCTTTCGCCAGTTCATGACGCGCCACCTTGTGTCCGAGCTCGATGGTTTTGGTCAGCGTCACGCGCTCGCCTTCGATCTCGACCTGCGTGCCCGCTTCGAGGCGCGCCGCCGCAATCAGGCAGTTGTCGCTCGGGCTCAGCAGGATCAGGCGAATGTCGGTGTCCAATGGATGGCTCATGATAAGTCTCCGTGATGCGTGCGCATTAGTTCTGCCCTTCGCCACTGGCGAGGCGCGCGACCATCAGCGAGCCGAGGATGATGGCGCCGTAAATTGCCTGAATCCAGAACGACGGCACCTGGGCCAGCGTCAGCAGGTTCTGCACGACGCCGAGCAGCAGCACGCCGGTGAGCGCGCCGAACATCGTGCCCTTGCCACCGTCGAGCGAAATGCCGCCGATCACCGCCGCCGCGAACACCGTGAAAATCATGCCGTTTCCCTGGTTCGCGTTGATCGCGCCGACATAGCCGGTCACGATCAAGCCGCCAACCGACGCGAGCATGCTGCCGAGCACGAATACGCCCCACGTGATGCGCTCGACGCGAATGCCCGCTGCGCGCGCCGCTTCCGGATTGCCGCCAATCGCGTACAGCGCACGGCCCAGACGGTGATAGCGCAACACGAATGCGGCGATCGCGAACGCTACTGCCGCGAGCCAGACGGACAGCGGCAATCCCAGCACGATCGTAGTAGCCAGCGAGAAGAACGACGGCGGCATATCGAACAGCGTGCCGCCTTTGGTCGCGCCGACCAGCATGCCGCGCAGCACGATCAGCATCGCCAGCGTGACGATGAAGGCGTTCAGCCGCAAACGCACCACCAGAAATCCGTTGATGAAACCGATCACCGCGCCGACCACGACAATGGCAAGGAGGCCTGCCGCAGCCGGCCATTGCATGCCGAAGCCCGCTGACGCCGCCGGCATCACCAGCATCGCACCGATGGCGGGCGCGATGCCCACCGTCGATTCGAGCGACAAATCGAACTTGCCGGTCAGCACGATTAAAGATTCGGCGAGCACAACGAGCGCCAACGCGGCAGAAGCGCCCAACACGCTGATCAGATTCGCGCGCGTCAGAAAGCTCGGGCTCACAAACGCGCCGATCACGATCAGCAAGACGAGCGCGGGCACCAGAGCCAACTCACGCAGACGTGCGAATTCGGAGCGCGCGCGTTTGCCTCGCAACGCCTCGGCGCCCGACTGCGTCTGGGCCTGGCCTTGAGCCGTGCCAAATGCGGGGCTGGGCACACTATTCTTCATGAAGACTGACTCCTTCAACGGATGCGATCAGATCGTGGTCCTGCCAACCGGCGGGAAATTCGGCCGCGACACGGCCACGGAACATGACCAGCACACGGTCACAGGTACGCAGGTCGTCGAGTTCACCGGACACGACGAGCACGGCTTTGCCGTCTTCACGCACGCGGTCCACGACTGACAGCAAAGCTTCTTTGGATTTCACATCGACGCCGGCGGTCGGGTCGATCAGGACCAGCACGTTGGGATCGGTGGCCAGCGCGCGCGCCATCACCACCTTCTGCTGATTGCCGCCAGATAAACCGGACACGACATGCTCGGGACCTTGAGCGACGATACCGAGCGCGTCGATCATCTTCTGGCCGAAGGCGTTTTTCTTCGCCGGTGGCGCAATGCCGAATTTGCCGAGCAGGCGCGCGATCGTCATCGAGGCGTTTTCGGCAACCGATTGCGTCAGCACCAGTCCTTCGTGATGACGGTCCTTCGGCACGCAGCCGATGCCATGCGCCAACGCCGCGGGCACATCGCCCGGCGGCAGCGTGGCGCCGTCCACGCTGATCGAGCCGCGTGTCGCGGCGCGCAGCCCGGCGATTGCTTCTGCGACACTCGTGCGCCCGCTGCTGGTCGCGCCGGTCAAGCCTACGACCTCGCCGCGTTTGACGGTGAACGAGACGCCTTGATAGTCGGAGCCGGCCAGATCCTTGACTTCGAGCGCGACGGCGGTATCCACGGGCAAGGCATCGCGCGCCGCCGCATCGGCGACGGCGAGTCCGCCGCGCTCGCCGGTCATCGCTTCGATCAGTTGCTCGCGCGGCAATGCGGATACCGGGGCGCTGACGATATGCCGCGCGTCGCGCAACACGGTCACCGCCTGGCAAATCTCGTACACCTCCTGCAGATGGTGCGAAATAAACAGAAACGTCACCCCCTCGCGCTGCAACTCGCCGATGCGCCGGAACAGACGCTTGATTTCGTCGCCATCGAGTTGTGCAGTCGGTTCATCGAGGATGATGAAACGCGCGCCGTACGAAAGCGCGCGCGCGATTTCCACCAGCTGCCGCGCTTCCACCGTCAGATCGCCGGCGCGCGCATCTTCGCGCACGTCGATCTTCCAGTGGTCGAGCAACGCGCGCGCATCGCGGCGCATGGCGTGCCAGTCGATCACGCCATGTCTTGACGGCTGCCGGTTGATGAACAGATTTTCCGCGACACTCAGATCGCGGATGATCGTCGAATGCTGATAGACACAGGCCACGCGCTCGCGCCACGCATCGCGATCCGCAATGGATGGCGCGGCCGCGCCGCCGAAACGCACCTCACCCGTATCCGGCTTGCGCAGTCCGGTGAGGATCGACACCAGCGTCGATTTTCCAGCCCCGTTACGCCCGACGAGCGCATGCGACTCGCCGGGCATCACGCGGATGCTCACGTCTTTCAGCGCGGCCGTGGAGCCGAAGCGTTTGGTGATCTCAAACGCTTCGACGACGGGCACGGAGGGCGTCGGCTCGCTCATTTGACCGTGTTTCCCCACAACGCCTTGTCGTCGACATTCGACTTCGTCACGAGCGGTGCGGGCAACTGGTCTTCGAGAACGCCGGGCGCCAACTGGATGATGTTGCTGCCGTGATCGGTCGGGCCCGGCTTGAAGGTTTGTCCGGCAAGCGCCGCCTTGATATAGAACAGGCCGTATTTCGCGTACGAATCGGCGGGCTGCGACACGGTGGCGTCGATGTCGCCGCGACGGATTGCGTCGAACTCCTGAGGAATACCGTCGTTGCTTACGATCACCACATGCTTCGCGTCGCCGGTGGGGAATAGCATCTGTTTGCGGCGCAGCGTTTGCAGCGTCGGCGACAGATAAACGCCGCCCGCCTGCATGTAGATGCCCTTCACGTCAGGGTTCGCGGTGAGCAGGCTATCGAGCGCGGTGGCAGCAACGTCGCCCTTCCAGCTCGCCGGAATCTCCAGCAGCGACAAGCCCGGATAACCCTTCAGACACGAGCGGAACGCTTCGGAACGGTCACGTCCATTCACCGATGCCAGGTCGCCCATGATCTGCACGACCTTGCCCGACTTCACGTGCTCGCCGATGTACTTGCACGCTTTCTCGCCATAGGCGCGATTGTCCGCGCGCACGACCATCGCGACTTTGCCTTGCGTCGGCGCGACGTCCACCGCGACGACCGGGACGTTCTTCGCTGCGGCGGCGTCGAGCGCGCGGCTGATCGCCGCCGAATCGAGCGGGCCGATCACGATGCCCTTGGCGCCGAGATTCAGCAGATTGTTCATGTCGGTGATCTGCTGCGCGGGGTCGCCATTCGAATTGACCGGGGCGAGAATGTCGATGCCCATGTCCTTCGCGTACTTGGGCAGATAGTTGTTGTACGACTGCCAGAATGGCGACGTGAGAAGCGGCAGACCGAGGCCGACCTTGCCGCTGTCCGCGGCTTGCGCGGCGCCGTGGAAACCCAGGCTGGCGACGCAGGCAGCCACAGCCGCCGCAATTACGACTTTCCGACTCAAACCACGAGCCGCGTGCGGCCCTTGTACGATCGACATGGTTGTCTCCTGTCGGTCCGGAGTTAGCGCTTTAGCTGTCGACCGGAGTTAGCGCCTCAGCGCTTATTCCGGTCCCATGCAAAGCTCTTAGTCCGGCCCCATGCAAAGTAATGCGTTGTTGAACTGCGTGAACCCGCAGATGGCTGACGGGCACTTCGTCCTGCGCTTTTTTATCGTCTGATGTATTGGTGTGCGTTTATTCACCAATGAACGTATTATTCATATACGGACTTTTTTAAGTCAAGGAATGTGCACTGCACCAATCGTCCGTGTTTTCCCTGGCCACGCCGGGCGTCGCACGGAAATCCCTACGCACTACACTCACGCGCCAGATAATGAGAACTGCACACGAAAGCTCACTCGCCATGGATGCGGAAGATAAAGACGACGACCGTTACCGCGCCCCGGCGCTCGACAAGGGCCTCGATATCCTCGAACTGCTTGCCGAGCAGAAGGAAGGGCTTACGCGCGCTGAAATCACCAAGCGGCTGGGACGCAATGCCAGCGAGATGTACCGGATGCTCGAGCGGCTGGTCGCGCGGCAGTACGTGGTGCGCTCGGCGGCCGGCGATCGTTATTCGCTGAGTCTGAAGCTATATGCGCTCGCGCATCGCCATCCGCCGATGAACCGTTTGATCTCCGAAGCGTTGCCGCTCATGCAGCGCTTTGCCGATTCTGCCGAGCAGTCGTGTCATCTGGTGGTGTACGACCGCGGCAATCTGCTGGTGATCGCGCAGGTGGACGGCCCGGGCACGTGGGGCATTTCGGTGCGGCTCGGCTCGCGCGTCGGTCTGATCGACACGGGATCGGGACGTGTGATGCTGGCGTTCCAAAGCGCGGAGCAGCGCGAGAACATGCTGCACGAGCACACCAAGGTCAAAGGCGAAGTCACGATCGATCGCGACGCGCTGGAACAGGCATGCGAGCGGATTCGCGCGGACGGTTTTTCGCAGAAGGACAGCCAGCAGACGTTCGGCGTGACCGACCTGACCTTCCCGATTCTCGGGCCGTCGGGCCAGGCGATTGCGGTGCTGACATGCCCGTACATGCGACGCATCGACGAATACGTGGCGCCACCGCTGGAGGAGGCCACGAGCCTCCTGCGCGAGACGGTGCAGGCGTTGTCGATGTTTCGGGAGCACGCCGCCTAGCCTGACGCTGCGGTAAGCGGATTGGTGCGGCAGGTGGCTGCACAAAGTCTCCCTCCCCCGCACATGGTTTAGAATGGCGACCCTCTCAAAATTCACGCCGCATGGGGCCCCCTCATGCGCGCCCAACGATCAAGCAATGGCGAAACTTCTGACCGATTCCGAATTCCAGCGTTTTTCCGAACTTCAGCAGAAGCAGTCGAGCTTCACGATCACGCCCGAAGAAGCCGACGAACTGCGCGACATCGTCGCTCATGCGCAAAAGCGCCGTGACGACCGCGCCGCAGCGATGCAAAGCATCGAGACTTTTATTCAGCAATTCGACATCAGCCCTGACGAGCTGTTTTCGGCCGAGCAGATTGGCGACGCCGCGCGCACCTTCGGTCTGATTCCGGCCGCCAAGAAAGAACGTGTGCTGCCGCCGCAATTCACGTTCAACGGCAAGCCGTATCAATGGACGGCGCGTCCGCTGCCGGACGATATCCGCGTGCCGCTGTTCGACGCCTTCACGGCCGGCGAGTCGGTGAAGTCGTTCATCGCCACGCCGAAGGACGCGAGCCGTTGCGCGGCGACCATCGCGCGCCTGGAACGCGAAACCGGCGCGGTGTACGCCGACGCGTGGCTGGAAGAACTGGCCGTGTCGCGCACGCAGGTCGACGAAGCGTCGGCCAAGCTGCCGGCCTGACGCCTACGCGCTCTCCTGCACCGCTTCATCCAACGCCATCCTGAAGCCGACCACGCTCGGATCCTCGGTCGGCGTGATGGTGAAACCGCGGGACCGGGCGAGCGCGATCATCGGCGCGTTTTCCCGCAACGCCTCGCCCACCAGCCAATGGATGCCGCGCGCCCGCGCGTACTTGATGATCCGGTCCATCAGCAACTTGCCGAGCTTTCGGCCCTTCTGGTCCGAGCGCACGGCGGCCGCGAACTCCGCGGTTTCGTTATCGGGATCGGCGACGGCGCGCACCACGCCCAACGTCCGCGCGAATCCTTCCTCGCTTTGCACGGTGGCGATCAGCGCCATCTCACGGTCGTAGTCGATCTGCGTCATCCGCGCCAGTTGCGAGTGATCGAAGCTGCCGACCGCGCCGAAAAATCGCAAACGCAAATCCTCGGGCGTCATCGCCTCGACGAAATCGTGGTGCGCCGCCTCGTCTTCCGGACGGATCGGCCGCACCGTGATCCGCAGACCTTGCCAGTCGAGCGTCTCTTCGAAGCGGCGCGGATACGGCACGATCGCGAGCCGGCTGCGCGTCGACGCGATGCTCAGGGTCGGTTCGACCACCACCGCATGGTCGCTGAACACCCGCAGCGTCAGCGCGAGGCCAACGATCTCCTTGACGTCGCAGACCGCCTGCGAGAGCGCCGTCAACGCGGCCAACGCGGGCTCCGGTGCAATGAGCCGCGCGTAACGCGAGCGCGAGACGATGTCGCGCGCCAGGATCGGATTGAGCGGGGGCAGGCCATAGACGCGCAGCGGCTCGGACACGCCATCTGCCGACGGCGCGGTGAAGCGGAACACGGGGCCGAAGTTGTCGTCGTCGTGAAGCTCGACGACAAGGTCGACGACGGGCTTCCTGGTCTGCAGGGCGACCAGTTCTGCGCAAGGATCAGGTTCCTGTGCCGCGCGTTCGTCGGCCGCTGCTTCCGGTTGTGCTTGCACGTCCGGTTCAACGCTTAATCCAAAACGCTCGAGAAACGCTGCCGCTGCTTGTCCGGTTAGTTGGTGCTCACCTGCGGCGAGTGCCGCGCGGGCCTGTGCCTGGGCGGCATCGATCGCGTCTGGAACCTGCGCCGGCAGACCTTCCGGAGTCTGCATCAGCAACTCGCGCCCCATACGGTAATCGACCAGCCGGGCGAACGCGCGCGCGAGCCGCTGCGGCGTCGTATGAACCGGGATGCCTTGTGCGTGCAGCGCGTCCCGCGTCGCCGCATCCACGCCCCCGAAGAAACACGCCAGCAGGCCGCGGTAGGCGAAACGCTGATTCGCGATCAACGCCTGAGCGACCTCGCCGACCGGCGCGCCGTGGGTCGACGCGTGGACCACGAAGGCCGTGCCGGTGCTGCGATGGTCGGCGAGCAGCTTGAGCGCGGTGCCGAAGTGCTCGGGGCGGGCGTCGTCGCCGAGTTGCAGCGGGTTGCCCGGCACCGCGTAGGGCAGCGCTTCGGCCAGCGCCGGATTGACTTCGGCGGGCCACGGCGCGAGCGTGTCGCCGGCGGCGACGAAGGCGTCGCGGGCAAGCGTGGCGAGGCCGCTGTCGCTCGTGATCAGCGTGGCCGTGGCGCCCGCCGCGACACGGCCCACGCCCAGGGTCTCGATTTCGTCGAGCAGATCGTCGAGCGCGTCCACGCGCACCATGCCCGCGCGACGGAAGGCTGCCGTGTACAGCGCGTCGACGGGATCGGCGCGGCCCGAGCGCAACGCCAGCACCGGCTTGTTGCGCGCCGCCGCGCGGGCCGCCGACATGAACTTGCGCGCGGCCCGCACCGTATCCAGTTCGAGCAGGATCGCGCGGGTGCCGGGATCGCTCGCCAGATAGTCGAGCACGTCACCGGCATCCACGTCGGCCTCGCCGCCCAGCGCCACAGCGTGCGAAAACCCCAGTCCGCGCGCGTGCGCCCAACCGAGCACGGCGTTGGTCAGCGCATTGGACTGCGACACCCACGCCACGCCGCCCGCCTTCACCGTGCACGACGGCGCGCCCAGATGCGCGCCCAGCGCCGGCGACACCACGCCGAGACTGCCCGGCCCGACGATGCGCAGCAGATTCGGACGCGCCGCCGACAATGCATGCCGCAGCGCGAGCCGGTCCGCATCGCAGCGCACCTCACCGACGATGATTGCCGCGCGGGTGCCCAATCCGCCCAGCTTGTGGATGATGCCAGGCCAGCTGTCCGGCGGCGTACAGATCAGCGCGACGGTGGGCGCTTGCGGCAGATCGCCGACGTCGCCGATCACCGCGCGACCGTCGAGCGTGTCGTATTTCGGATTGACCGGCCAGACGGGGCCATTGAAGCCGCCTTCGAGCACGCGCTTCCATACCATCGCGCCGGTGCTGCCCGGGCGCTCGGAAGCGCCGATCACGGCGACGGATTTGGGTCGGAACAAGGCGTCGAGATTGCGAACGGTCACGGGCGCTCCGCAAAGTGGAGAAGGCGCGCCCGGTGGCCGGCGCGCGTCTTCGTCAGGATAGGCGAAGTCGAGGCCTTGCGCGGGGCTTGCGAATGGACGGCATGGCGTGCACGAATTTCCGCTTGATCCGCGCCAACGCGCATCGGAATTTTTTTAGCGTACTCAGGCAAAATATCGAGCTGAAATGCGACAATCCTGGAGACGCCTCGCGGCACATTGGCCTGAGAAACCGCAGGCCGATGACCGCCCGCATGACGCGTCGGAGACAACGCGCGGCAGTGAGCGCGGCACACACATGGATTCCGCGGTCGCGGCACGACACGAGCCGGGCCGCAACGGATGACCAAGAGACAGAAGGTGATTTATGCGGCGCTTGCCATCGCTGATCGCGTTGCGCTTCTTCGAAGAGACAGCCCGCCATATGAGCTTCAATCGCGCGGCCACGGCGCTGTGCGTGACGCAAGGCGCGGTGAGCCGGCAGATCAAGCTGCTCGAGGAATCGCTCGGCGCAAAGCTGTTCGAGCGCGATCACAAGGGTATCCGCCTGACGCCCGCCGGGCTGCAATTTCTGCCCTGCCTCTCCGAAGCCTTCGACACGATCGAACGCGGCTTCCGTCACATCACCGCGGCCAAAGGCCGTCGCCGCCTCGTACTCGCCGTGCCGCCCACTTTCGCGACCCAATGGTTTTCGCCGCGGCTTGGTTCGTTAGCGGACGAGTTGCCCGATGTCGAACTGTCTGTGCGCACCTCACCTACCGAAGACTGTCACTGCGATGTCCGCTTCGGTCGTGACGCGCTGGCGGGTGCGCATTCCGAATTGCTGATGATCGAACGCCATGTGCTGGTCGGCGCGGCGCGTCTGCTCGGGCAACCGCTCGACATGCTGCTCGAACATATGCCCGCGCTGCATGTGCTGCATAACGACGCCAGGCTGGACCTGTGGCCGAACTGGCTGGCAAAGGCGGGCATGCCCGCGCGTTACGCGGAAAACGGCATCGAGTTCTCCACGCTGGAGCAGGCGATTCATGCGGCGCGCAAGGGCGCGGGGCTGGCGATCGTCGACCGGAACATGATCGTCGAAGAACTGGCGGACGGCAGTCTCGCGCAGTTTTCCGATATCGAAGTGGCAGGTCCGTTCGGTTATTGGCTCGACGTGGCGCAACGCCACGCGGCGCTTGAACATGTGCAGGCGTTTGCCGGGTGGATGCGGGAAGAGGTTTTGAAGATGGGGTGAGGTTCGCGAGGGTGCGCGCAGCCATTCGGTTGGTCCTCCTGTGGCGTCGGTTTCCCGGCGCTCAATTCAGATTTTTCCTATTTTATTAAGAATTTTCCTATTTTTATCGAGACATCGGACACCGAGAATTAGCTACGCCGGTGTGACCCTATCACGTCTTCGTGATCGTGGCATGAAGCTATAGCCGATTCAGCTGCGCGGCGCTTCACGCTCGATCACCAAGCCTTCTTCAGGCGATGTCACCAATCCCGTTTCCACGGCACCGGCCTTTTTTGCATGGCGACGAGACCTTCGCCGCCAACGATGTGACCTCGCCGCCAACTATTTTCCAAGTCAAGGTGCGACATGAACCGCTTGAAAACCCGCAGCGCCGGCGTCCGGTACGCGTCAGGCTCGCTAAATCATCAACCGCGCACGGCGAGTCTGTTGCGCATTGTTCGCTTCACGTGCCAGGCGTTACTGATCTTTTTGCTTTTTGGAACGGCAGCTCGGGCCGAGTGCTATTGGATTAACGGTGCGGGGCCTCAAAACTTCACATACAGTATTCCGCAAATTACTATCCCGCGTAATGCTACGGTCGGAACCGTTATCTACGATGCACCCGCGCAGGCGGCGTCCCCCGCAGGAGGCTATTACGCCAACTGTGAGGGGGGCACAGCCTATTCATACGCCGTAAGCGGCGGCACTCAGATCATCACCAATCCCAACACATTTGCGACGAATGTACCGGGCATCGGCATGCGGTTCTATAGATTCAATGGAGCAAGGTCGTATTTCGGACAAGGAGTTTCGGGCAATTACGGCGGTCAATGGGGCTATGGTGGAGCGACGTTCGGCGTCGAGGTGGTCGTAACAGGGCCGATCGCAAGCGGAACGATAAATGGAGCGCTGGTCGGAAAATTTACACAAGGTTCGCTGGCGATCGTGACGATGAATGTCACCGCCGCCGTCATCACGGCGTCCACCTGCCAGATTGTTGCTGATCAGAACGTCAATATGCCGCTCGTCGGGTCTAAGGAACTGCCGACCGTAGGTTCGATGGCTGGCAACTCGCCATTCACCATTTCGCTCACCAACTGCCCGGCCGGCATGAACAAGATCACCTACCAACTCGATCCGCCGGCCGGCGCGATCAATGCAACCGCAGGAACGTTTCTCGCTGGGTCCGATTCGACGGCGACAGGCGTTGGTTTTGTGCTTAAGGATTCTTCCAACGCTGCGGTGGGCCTCAGCACGCCTCTACAACTGACCGCCTATAGCTCGTCTACAGGTGGCACATATCCGATTCGCCTTGCCGTGCAGTATTACCGGACCGGGACGCTTGGGACCGGCATATTGAAAGGTACGCTCACCTATACGATTTCGTATCAGTAGTGGAGGCACGGTCGATGCCGAGATCGAAGTAGCCGGGGTTTTCGGTTACTGACTCGACGTGGTCCAACGCCATGCCGCGCCTGGCATGTGCAGGCGTTTGCCGGCTGGATGCGCAAAGAAGTTTTGAAGATGGGGTGAGGTTCGTGGAGCCAGGCGTCCTCGCTTATGGATTCGCTGCGCCGGGCTCGCGCCCGTCCTTCACACGCCAAACCTTGCATACCAATATTTAATGACCCACAAGCGCAAGGGCTGAACTTTGGCAAGCCTCATCCAAACGGCCAACATTGACCATTTAGCCTGAACAAGCGACCGCCATTACATGCGAAGGGCATCCCGCAAAGCCGCATCACGGCGAGTCGTGCAGCGCGCCTTCTTGAAGAGGCATCAAAAGTGACTGAGAAAGCTTCGTCTACCGCACAGACCACGGAGTGCGAACAAGCCTCCACAGATCAATACCGACAACCACACGAACCCTGCACAAAAAAAGCCCCGTCACTCGACGGGGCCTTTTTAATGATCGGTCAGTGTTGGCGTACTGACGCGGATACCCGCTTACATCGACTTCTTGAACGGCGCGCCCGAGTGCTCGCGCAATTCATTGAAGACAATCTTCGGCCACGCCTTCTGCGCGACTTCAATCTCCGACACGTGCGATGCCAGATACGTCGGCGCATCCGATGCGTCGAGCGCGATCCGGGCCGCGTATGAGTCGGTGAAACGGCGCAGTTCGGCTGCGTCGTCGCTGGTCACCCAGCGCGACATCCGGTAGCGCGCGGGCGCCATCCGCACGTCGACCTTGTATTCCGTCGACAAACGGTGCGACACCACTTCGAACTGCAGTTGGCCGACCGCGCCAAGAATCATCAAGCCGCCGACTTCCGGACGGAACACCTGAATCGCGCCTTCTTCGCCGAGTTGCTTCAGCGCTTCGCCGAGCTGCTTTGCGCGCATCGGATCAACCACTTCCACGGTCTGGAAAATTTCGGGCGCGAAGAACGGCAAACCGACGAATTGCAGCTGCTCGCCTTCAGTCAACGTATCGCCGAGGCTCAGCGTGCCGTGATTCGGAATACCGATGATGTCGCCCGGATACGCCTCGCTGACCGTCTCACGACGCTGCGACAGGAATGTCACCACGTTATTCGCACGGAACGTCTTGTTCGTGCGCGTCACCTTCACCGCCATGCCGCGTTCGAAATGCCCCGAGCACACACGGATGAACGCCACGCGGTCGCGGTGCGCCAGATCCATGTTCGCCTGCACCTTGAACACGACGCCCGTGAACTTCGGCTCGTCCGGCATCACCGGACGCTGAACGGTCATGCGCATGGACGGCGGCGGCGCCAGATCGACCAGCGCGTCGAGAATTTCCTTCACGCCGAAGTTATTGATCGCCGAGCCGAACAGCACCGGCGATTGCTGACCCGCGAGGAACTGCTCGCGATCGAAATCGGGCGACGCGCCGGTGATCAGGTCGATTTCTTCCTTCGCCTTGACCCAGGCATGGCCGAAGCGCCGTTCGCCTTCTTCGTCGCCCAGCGCCTGCAGGGTTTCGACCTCGCCGCCCGCCTTATCCTGCCCGGCGCGGAACAGGCGCACCTGGTCGCGCTGGATGTCGTAGACGCCCTGGAAGTCCTTGCCCATGCCTATCGGCCATGTGAACGGCACAGCGGCCACGCCCAGATGCTGTTCGATTTCGTCGAGCAGTTCGAGCGGCTCGCGCACTTCACGGTCGAGCTTGTTGATGAAGGTAACGATCGGCGTCTTGCGGCTGCGGCAGACTTCGAGCAGCTTGAGCGTTTGCGCTTCGACGCCGTTGGCGCCGTCGATCACCATCACGGCGGCGTCAACCGCGGTCAGCACACGGTACGTGTCTTCGGAGAAGTCTTCGTGGCCCGGGGTGTCGAGCAGGTTGATCACGGCGTCGCCGTACTCGAACTGCATCACCGAGCTGGCCACCGAAATGCCCCGCTGCTTTTCGATCTCCATCCAGTCGGAGGTCGCGTAGCGATTGCTCTTGCGGCCCTTCACGGTACCGGCGATCTGGATCGCGCCCGAGAATAGCAGGAGCTTTTCCGTCAGCGTGGTCTTGCCCGCGTCCGGGTGGGAAATGACCGCGAACGTGCGGCGGCGTTTGAGTTCGGAGACTGACATCGGGTCTGGCGGTCACGGATAGGGGTTCGGGCGGTCTCCGGAAGCTTGTGGCTTCCGGTCTGCCGCGCCTTGCGCGGCGGCGTCGAGCTGCTGCGGGAGCCGGGTCTTAAGCCCCGCGTCACGCGGCAACTCCGCCGCGTCGCAACCAGGTTACGAACGGGCGTTTGGAAATACGGGAATTGCCGGCACAGAACAGCGCAGGGAACGAATGATACACGTCATGGGGGCAGACGTATCTAAAACGGGCTTGGGGTCATATGCGACCCGGCGGTGCGGGGACGTTATTGCACGCTAACTGAAACACGGACAAGTCACGTCGCCGTCCGTCGAACAAGTCAACTGGGACTATGACGCAACAGACAGGACGGCGACATCTGACACATCAGCCGATGCCCCCTTATTGATAGCTCATTGTGAAAATAGCTGACGCATTGACGGCGCCCGGTGTCACTTGCGCCGCACCCAGCTGGTAGTACTGACCGTAGAACTGGAACGAATCGTTTCCCGTTGTGCCAGAGCTCAGCTGACGCGCGGCATCAAGAGTTATCGGCGCCCACGATGCATCGAGCAGTTGCACACCGACACCCGTCGCCGAGCCGGTCGAAGCCAGAACAGACCCGATCCCCGAATTACCCGATGCGGAAGTAAATGTCACGGCAACCTTGACACCCGATTCGCAGCTGAGGCTGATGGAGAAGGGGGTCCTTGCGGCGACGGCTCCGGCAGCGTTCAGTGCCGAAGGGCTGATGGGCACCATGGGGATGGTCTGGTTTGCCGTGGCGGATGTAACCGAGCAGGTAACCGGTCGAACCGAAGTGCCGTTGGCAACGGACAACGCGCTGGCGGCGCTGCTGTTATTGAGTGCGGCCCGGGTATAAATACCTGTGTTGTAGCTCGCGGCGCTCGAAATCGTACCAGCAACAATCGACCCAGTCTTGACCAGTTCGAAGGTGCCGGAAACGCTGAAACTTCCGTCTGCCGCTGTCGTTCCGAGTAGCGATGTTGTCGAGGAACATAGGCCAGTGCCAACCAGCGGCGTCCCACTGCTGTTGCGCATCCGCATCCCGACACCGGCCATGCCGGTCGTGTACACACCCGTCATGCCGGCCACTGCGGTTTGCGTCGAGGGACACGCAACGATGGGTTGATTAAAAAGATTGGAAGCGGAGCATTTGCCCGAGAGCGTGAAGTTCTGGGCGGTTCCCGGAATCACATTGCCAACTGCGAGCGAGTTCGATACGGCTATGGTGCCATACGTAAACGACATCGGCAGATTCGCCACCGGACAATCCGCTCGGGCGCTGGCAGCCCAGCCAAGTGCCAGCGTAACGAGAACAAGCGCGTGCAGGAAGCACTGCTTTACCAACTTCAATTTAAACATCGTGCTCACCTTTTCGATTCACTAATCTGACTACCCACTGAAACGATATCCGCACGTACCGCTTCAACTCCACCCAGGCAATGCCCTTCCACTGACATATAAGCCGCACCCGCTTTGCCACTCTGCTTCGGCAACACATAATCAATCTGGCACTGCTCAGCCGCCGCCGCGCCCCACTTCACGAACAACGAGCCCTTGTCCTCCAGCCCGCGCGCGAAAATCCGGCTGTCCTGTGCAACCACGCCAACGGTCTTACCGTTTCCATCCACCACATCCACGCCGAACGGCAGAGCGTTATCGCCCAGCCGCGGCGCACGAATCAGCGCTGCACGCCCGCTCACCGTCTTGTACTTGATCATCACCACCGAACCGAGACGCGGCACCGTCTGCTCGGACGTCGACTCGAATTCGACATCGGTCGACGAGCCCTTCGGATCGATGTCGACGGTGTTGATGCCGTACGGCGTCAGGTAAGGCACCACCGCATAACCGCGGCTATTGAGCTTGACGCCCGGCGCGCTGGTCACATTCGCACCCGCGGCGCCCGGCGCTTCGACAATGCCAAAGGTGTCGCCAACCGTTTGCGAGAAAGTCACGCCGCCCGGATGCGCGACAACGGATCCGCTGATGCCAGCCGACGCCTGGCGCGAATTCGAACCCGCGCTCGCCGATGCCGTCATCTGCGCATACGGCGCGCGATACGTACCGCTCACACCCGTGTTCGCCGTGCTGTTGCCATTGCCCGCGCCATACGAGCCATACGCGTTGTACGAGTACTGGTTGCTGTCGCCGAGCGAGCCGCTCACGTTGGCTTGCAGGTTCGTATTGCCGCCCGAGCTCGACAGATTCGTCGACATAAGCGGTGAATGCTGGCTGTGGCCGAGCGGAATCGTCGTGCTGACCATGTACTGGTTCGACATGGCACCGTCCGAGTTGCGCGTACGTCCGGCGGTGAGACTGTAGGTGCCGTACTTGTAGCTGTTCGTGTAACCGGCTTGATAGAACGTATCGCTGCCGCTGTGATTCCAGTACTGTTGCGCCGACGCGTTCAGAAACACGCTGCCGTGGTCCTTGAAGTTCTGATTGACGGTGACCTGAAAGCGGTTGCGCTGGCGATACACCGAATTCATATCGCCGCCGCGCATCGCGAGATCGCGCACAGAGGCCGCATCCGAGAGACTCATGAAACCCGCCGTCGAATAACGGTAGGCCGCCACCGCAATATTGGTGTTAGTCGGGTCGATGAATTTGCTGTAGCCAACGCGCAAGCTGGTGCCACGAATCGTGCTCTGGTTCGGAACCTGGGTCTGCGCACCCGTCACGTCGGCGGAAAAAGCACCCAACTTCGTGTTCAGTGCCGCGCCAATGTCTGCCGCCACATAGCCGTTCGCCGCGATACCGCCGCCGTATGCCGTGACCGTATTCGTCAGGCCGCGCTGCAATGTGAACTGCGCGAAATTCGGCTTCGTTTCCAGCGTCGAGTTGCGCAATTCACCGGCAGTGACCGAGAAGCGGGTCGTACCCGGCCGCAAAGATTGAGCAACCGACGCATAAGGCACGGTGAACGTCTTCGTCCGTCCATCGGCTTCGGTAACGGTCACGTCGAGATTGCCGCCGTAACCGGTCGCATACAGGTCGTTGATTTCAAACGGGCCCGGCGAGACGCTCGTCTCATAGATCACCTGGCCGTTCTGGCGTACCGATACGCGCGCGTTGGTCTCGGCCGTGCCGCGCACCACCGGCGCATAGCCGCGCAGCGATTCCGGCAGCATCCGGTCGTCGGTTGCGATCTGGGCGCCGCGGAACTGGACGCTGTCGAACACATCGCCCGTGGTGTTGCCATCACCCACCGTCACCTGCGATTTCAACGCGGCAACGTCGTGCTGCACGTAGGTCGCGATGTTGTCGAAGTGCGTGCCTTGACCCGTTGCTTGCGATACCGACGACTGGTGCCGGAAATGCCATGCACCGATGTTCACGCCGGCATTCAGGCCGAGGTAGCTCTGCGTGGAGTCCATGCCGGAACTGGCGCTGTGATAGGTGTTCGCGTTGTAGCTGATGAAGCCCGCGTTCACGCCCGTTTGCCACATATCCGGCGGCACGTAGCCGCGCGCAGCGTTGCGCATGTACTTCTGCGGCACGCTCAACGTGAGCTTCTGTTCGGAGAAGTCGAAATCGACGCTTGCATCCGGCACCATGGCCGCCAGGTCGATGCATTCGTCTTTATTCGCCGCAATCGTCTGACCCGGCGCCTTTGCGCCCGCATCCACACCCACTTTGGCAAAATCAACGCCGAGCGTTTCCAGCATCTGACGGCTGAAACAAGCACGCGCGGTTTGTCCTTCGCCAGTCGCCAAAAAGCGCACGTCCTGGCGCGCCACACGAATGTCGTTGACCCAGAGATCGACCGAATACACGCCCGGCGAAACCATGTTGCCGCGCGAGAAACGCGCTACGTCGACGGTTTGCTTCGGGTCCGTGCGCAGAAACGTCGTGTCGAACTGGACGGAGGAGTCGTCCTTGCCGGTTTCGGCAGCCTTCACGCTCGCCGACTGGACGCCGCCCAGCACCGCGAACACCGACAGGACAACTACGGCGACGGGGCTCAGGCCGAACGTACCAGAACATTCACTGGTGCGCGCGTGCGACCGATGGCGAGGTGAGAGTTTCATCATTCAACTGACTTCCAATGTCTTACTACAGGCGTGCGTCGTCCTTGTGCGTTGCTTGGGCAATGCACGCCATCGTCGAAAAAGGGTAAGCAGGGGCGGGAGGCTGCCCCGACCGGCAAGCTACTGCGGGTTATTGGTCGAGCGTCACGTCGCCATCGAGGGCGCCGCCGTAATCGCTGATTGCGCTGTAGTGAACCTTCGCGCCTGCCGGTACGCCATTCATCTTTGCGACCGGCAAGACCACCGATGCGCGGGGCGCCACCATGCCGCCCTGTTCGTTTTTGAAGGTATGGCCACCGCTTGCGACATCGACTTCGCTAAACGACACGTAGTACGGCGTCGGATTCGTGACGCTCACCGCCTGGCCCTTGCCATCCGCTGACGCGGCAATCTTCCA
Source organism: Paraburkholderia fungorum (assembly GCF_046027215.1). Classification (GTDB taxonomy): domain Bacteria; phylum Pseudomonadota; class Gammaproteobacteria; order Burkholderiales; family Burkholderiaceae; genus Paraburkholderia; species Paraburkholderia fungorum_D. The sequence goes on from NZ_JAQQEN010000002.1 coordinate 2,648,437, forward strand.
GCTCAATTGCGCCGGCGCATCTTCTGCCTTGCCCGGCAGCTTCGCCGGACGCACAAAAACCTTGATGCGGGTGCGGTACGCAAGCTGCAACGAATTGACGTCGGCCGCGCCGTTTGCCTTCGGCGGAATGTCCAGCACGTTGAGCCAGTACACCGATTCACGATCCTGCGGCAACGCTTCGCCGCTATACATCACGCGCAGCGTCTGTGCTTTCTTCGGGTCCATCCGGAAGATCGGCGGCGTAATCACAAACGGCACCTTGATCTCGCCGGGTTTCGCATCCGGGTTGCCGTCGTCCATCCACACTTGCACGAGCGACGGGTTGCGGCTGTCGTTATCCAGCTTGACGGTGACTTCGCGTTGCTCGAGCGGATACACCACTCGTGTACCGCCGATCGTCACGCTTGCATGTGCGCTGCTTGCGAGAAGCACACATGCAAAACCGAATCCCATCGTCATTTTTCCGAGCAACTTCATCACATCACCTTTAGAAAATAATCTTGAAAATTAACCGTTAAAAAGGCGTTCGCCCAAGCGAACGCCTCCGGCCATAGCTTTACTGATACTGCATCGTGTATTGAATCGACGTATTCACGGTACCGGGCCCTGCCGTACCCGTCGCGTAGTACTGCGCGAAATACTTCAGGTTTGCGGCACCGGTGGTAATCGTCGACGCGTTGGTTGCGATCTGGTTGTTCGAGTTCGTCGTGATATTGATCGGCTGCATTTGTGCGTTCAGCAGACGGACTTGCACGTTCGTTGCCGTACCGGCATTGATCAGGTTGCCGCTGTTCTGGTCGACAGTGGGGCCGTTTTCGAAGCGGGCGATCGCCTTGGTAGCGCCGGTGCAACCAGTCAGGGCCAGCGCGAGGTCGGTCGGACTCGACGTGCCGGCAACGTTACCCATTGTCGACAACGTACCCGTCGACACCGGTGCGAGCGTGATCGACTTGTCGGCAGAGGTACCGGACGCCGTGCCATTGATCGAACACGTGGTATTCGACACGGTGCCGGTGAAAGTGATCGTGCCGTCCGCTGCGTTGGCGCCAAAGGATGCGAGGCCCAACAGACCGCCGGCGGTGATCGCGATTGCGGAAAGAGTCGACTTCATATTTGCTGTTCCAGTGAGTTAGGAAATGAATTGGATCAACGGCGAATTGATATGGGTTGAAATCCGCCATTTGCCCTTGGGTGCTCCAATGTTCTACGCCGGGAAAATGGCGGTCTTTGCTTTGAACTATTGGCCTCTCGTTCAGGCGTAAAACAATATTAAGACTCGCGATCGCGCGTGTACCTAAGACAACTCTGATTTGGATAGGACTTTCCACACATCGCATGAGATGTTTCTGACGGACGGACTTTTGGTAACGTCAATAAATAGGACTATTCTGAAAAATTCTTGGATGGAACGAGAGAATTCAGGTTGAGCGGCACAAATGGAAAAACCCGCCGCACTGTTGCCAGTGCGGCGGGTTTGATTGAGACGCGTGGGCGCTTTAGGCGCCGCTAGCTTCGTTCAACGTCAGGTATTTTGTCTCGGGCGCCCAGGCGATCGACACCACCATCCCGACCAGCAACACGGCGGCGAGCACCATCATCGTCGCGTGGAAACCTAGGTGGAGAATGCCGAGCGGCAGCAGAAATGTGCCCACGGCCGAACCGAGCCGGCTGCAAGCGATGGCGAGCCCGACACCGCACGCGCGCACTTCGGTTGGAAAACACTCCGGCGGAAACACGCCGACCAGATTCGAAAACGCCGACATTGTCAGGGTGAAGATCGCGAATGCGACGATCATCGCGAGCGTCGCCGACTCCGGCAGCACACTCAGCGCAACCAGCGACGCGCACGTCACAGCAAACGAACCGATCAGAAACGCGCGGCGCGACAATTTGATCGTGAGCCAGATGCCGATCAGCGCGCCGAGTACCAGGAAGCCATTCAGGAGCAAATCCGCGCCCGAGCCGTCGTTCAAATGGATCGCTTTAAGAATGGTGGGCAGGAACGTGTAGACCGCGAAGTACGGAATCACGAGACACACAAAAAATGCGCAATTGAAGATCGTCCTGCGGATCAGATCCTTCCTGAACAGGCGCATGAAGCCGCCACGCGACTGCGCGTGTTCATCGTCGCCGCCATCGAGCGTCACGTTGGGACCGAAATGCTTGAGCACGATCGCCTTGGCTTCGGCAACGCGTCCCTTGCCGTGCAACCAGCGCGGCGACTCCGGTGTGCCCATGCGCAACACCAGCACAATCAGTGCCGGAACGCCCGCCGACGCAAGCAGCCACCGCCACGCATCGGGCGACGCGTCGGCATAGTGCATACCGAGCACATTCGCCACGACATAGCCGATGGTCCACACCACGCTGAACGATCCGAGCAAAGTCCCACGATGTTTGCGCGGCGAGAATTCGGCGAGGATCGCATGTCCGACCGCGAAATCGCCGCCCATGCCGACGCCGATCAACACCCGCAGCAAACACAACTCGAAGGGCGAACTCACGTAGAACTGCGCAAATGCCGCAGCCGTGATGATCAGGAAACTCAGCAGAAAGATCTTCTGTCGTCCGAGGCGATCCGACAGCCAGCCGAACACGAGGCTGCCGAGAAAGATGCCCATCAGCGCGGAGCTGCCGATCATGCCCATCCAGAACGCGTCGAGCGGCATCTGGCGATTCAGCGATGCCAGCGCGTAACCGATCGTGCCGAGCGCGAAGCCTTCAGTAAAGTGCGCGCCGAATGTCAAACCAGCGATCTTGACGTGGAATGCGTTCAGCGGAACGTCGTCGAGAGGAATGGGGCCGTGGGCGGATGCCGCGGCGGCGGCCGGCAAAGTGGGGGCGAGGCCGAGAGTGGCGGCCCGGAAATCCTGATTGCTCACGCTGTCTCCTTCGTTGTGTGGACAACCCTTGCGTGGCCGGCGTATGGCCGGCTTTTTGTGCGCGGGGCTGCATCGTCCACCTCGCCTACGTGCAGCGCGAGGTGGACGCGTAAATGCTCGATGCGACGGCTAGCGGGCGAGGCCGAGGCCGCCCATCAACATGTATTTCAGTTCGGTGTATTCATCGAGGCCGTATTTCGAGCCTTCACGGCCGAGTCCGGACTGCTTGACGCCACCGAACGGCGCGACTTCGGTGGACAGAATCCCTTCGTTGATGCCGACCATGCCGCTTTCCAGCGCTTCGGCAACGCGCCAGGCGCGTGCGAGATCGCGCGTGTAGAAATAGGCGGAGAGGCCGAACGGCGTGTCGTTGGCCGCAGCGATGGCTTCGTCTTCGGTATTGAAGCGGAAGCACGCGGCCACCGGGCCAAAGGTTTCTTCCGCGGCAATCAGCATCGACTTCGATGCATCGATCAGCACCGTCGGCTCGTAAAAGGTGCCGCCGAGCGCATGCGGCTTGCCGCCGGCCAGCACCTTCGCGCCCTTTTGCAACGCGTCGGCGACATGCGTTTCCACTTTCTTCAGTGCCGCCGCGTTGATCAGCGGACCTTGTTCGACCTCGCCTTGCAACGGATTGCCCACGCGCATGTTTCGCACCGCCGCGGTCAACGCCTGCGTGAAGGCGTCGTACACGCCGTCCTGCACGTAGAAGCGATTCACGCACACGCAGGTCTGCCCGGTGTTGCGGAATTTCGAGGCCATCGCGCCCTGGACGGCTGCGTCGATATCGGCGTCGTCGAAAACGATGAACGGTGCGTTGCCGCCCAGTTCGAGCGACAGCTTCTTCAACGTATCCGCCGACTGCTTCGCGAGCAGCTTGCCCACCCGCGTCGAGCCGGTGAACGACAGCTTGCGCACGACTTTCGACTCAGTCAGCACGCCGCCAATCGCCACGGCATCGCCGGAGACAATATTGAATACGCCGGGCGGAATGCCCGCCTTCTCTGCCAGCACCGCGAGTGCGAACGCGGAAAGCGGTGTCTCCTCCGAGGGCTTCAGCACCATCGTGCAGCCTGCCGCGAGCGCGGGGCCCGCCTTGCGCGTGATCATCGCGAGCGGAAAATTCCATGGCGTGATCGCCGCGACCACGCCGACCGGCTCGCGCGTCACAATGATCTTCGCGTTCGGGTTCGGACTCGGAATCACGTCGCCATAGCCGCGCTTCGCTTCTTCCGCGAACCATTCGAAAAAGCTCGCGGCGTAGCCGACTTCGCCGCGCGCCTCAGCCAGCGGCTTGCCTTGCTCGAGGCTCAGCAACTCGGCCAGCGCGTCGCGGTTTTCCAGCATCAGCTCGCCCCAACGCCTCACACGTATACCGCGCTCCTTCGCGGTCATCGCGCGCCATGCAGGAAAGGCCCGCTCGGCGGCGGCGACGGCCTGCGTCGTTTCGGCCGCGCCGCTTCTCGCCACCTGTGCAATCACCTCGCCGGTCGCGGGATTCAGCACCGGGTAGGTATTGACGCTGTCGTGCCATTCGCCGCCAATGTAATGTCCAGTTCGTAGAAACGCGTTCATGCTGCCTTCTCCAAGGTTTCGACGAACGCGCCCTGGGCGAGCCGCGCTTCGCGAGCAATGCGCTTGCCGGCGGTGTAGTCGTTGATCAGATCGCACGGCGTGTAGTTGCGTTCGAGTTCGAACAGTTCGTCGGCGGAAAGCGTCGTGTCCAGCGCGGCCAGCGCGCTATCGAATTGCGCGGGTGTATCGGCGCCGACCAGCATGCTCGCCACGCCGCCATGATTCAGCACCCACGCCTGCGCGATCTGCGCCGCCGAGACACCACGGCGCGCCGCCACCCGCGCCACCGAGGCAGCGATCTCGCGCGACGCGACATCGCCGTACATTTGCGCGGTGAAAAAGTCGGTCTGGTTGCGCGTGGAATTCGCGTCGCAGGTCAACAGACCGCGCGCAAGCGGACTGAACACGGACACGCCGACGCCCTGATCCTGGCAGTACGGAATCATTTCGCGTTCTTCCTCGCGATAGGCAAGGTTGAGTTGCAGTTGCATGTTGATCGGCTTGTGCCAGCCGTGGCGCTCGCAGACCTGCATGATCTTCGCGAACTGCCACGTGTACATGGTCGACACGCCGATATAGCGCGCCTTGCCGGCGCACACGATATCGTTGAGCGCGCCCATCGTTTCTTCGACCGGCGTATTCACGTCGAAGTAATGCAGCATGTAGATATCGACGTAATCCATGCCGAGGCGCGAGAGCGACCCATCGATACCGTCCATGATGTGCTTGCGCGAATGGCCGCCGGCATTCTGATACGTGCCCATGTCGTAACCCACCTTGGTCGTCACGACGATTTCCTCGCGGCGCGCGAGGCGCTTCAGAATGCGGCCCACCACTTCTTCGCCGACGCCCGTCGAATAGAAGTCGGCGAGGTCGATAAAGTTGACGCCGGCTTCGAGCGCGTGGCGCACGATCGGCTCGCTTTGCGCTTCGTCGAAGATCCACGGCTTCCATTGCGGCGTGCCCATGTTCATCGTGCCGAGGCACAGACGCGATACCTTCAGACCCGCTTGGCCGAGGCGAATGTATTCCATAGTGCTTGTCTCCTTCCTGATGGTGCGCGAGCGCTGCGCCGTGCCTTAGCGTTGTTTGGGGGTATAGAACGGGTTCGAAACGTCGCGCGCGGCGGCGAATACTTCATCGCGATGCGGCAGGCCTTTCATCGCCGCGAGGATCGCGTTTTTGCACGCGCGATAGTTGTTCTCGAAGACAGCGTCGAGATCGTCCGTGGCCGGATTGACCCAGTTCGCCGACACCACCACCCAATCGTTTTCCGCTTCGGGCGGCAGCGTGCCGTTTTCCAGCGACTCGGCGACCGCCTTCGCGATGCCCGCCTGCGAAGCGCCCCACGTCGCGTTGCCGTGGAAGTCGCTGCCGATCTGCGCCTTGTTCACGTACAGCGTGAGCGGTTTGGTCGGCACGCCTGGGCGCGCGATCACGACGAACGGCGCGTGGCCCGCGGAGGGCGTCGCCAGGGCAGTGGCGAAGGCCTGTCCCGCCGGACCGTTGCGCGGCCCAACCAGCACGTTGATGTGCGCGAGGTTGACGCCTGGGCCTTCGAATCCTTCGCCGATAAAGAGTTGTTTGTCCGTCGATACGCTCATGGTCTTTCCGTCGAGGTTGAGTGGATGACCGATTGTGCGGTTCGGCATCCGCAACCCTGTATCGATGAGTTTTGATGCGGGGTATGAGGTGAACTCAAGTCCGGGTTTGCCCCGAGCCGTTCGCATCCGGGGATTGAACGCACGCAAAGGTGAGGGTTTTCGGGACTACTGGAGCAGGCGATCGAAGCGCAGCGCAAAGGTGATGAGAGCGCACAACGGTCACGCACCGGGCGTGCGCGGCGCCATCACGAATACGGGGATGGGAAATGCGAGTGGGAAGAGTAAGCAGACGGCCTGAAAGATTCTTCGCAGAGCCTGGGAACCCCGTCGCCAAAGGCTGACGCGGCTTTTGCGGGAGTTGGCCAGCCGCCGCGGCCAAGCCACGCGAAGCTCCGCATAAGGTGCGTAACCCGCCAAAGCCTGGCTCACCGAACAATCAAAGGACAGTGCGGACCACCCTAACGTACGGATGGTTTGCAAGGACGGCACACGCGAAAGGTGAGCGTTTTCGGGACCCTGCCAGCGGTGCGAAAACCGGCGGTCGCGGCTTCACTTCAGAAAACAGCGCGCGTTGCGGGCGAACGCGCGAGGCGATGCACAATCAGGCGTCGATCAGAAAGCGATCGCGATTCTTGCCTGCCAACCAGCTAGGGGAACGGCCACGACCGCTCCAGGTCTCGCCGGTTTTCGGGTTGCGATATTTGGCGACGGAGGCCGTTTTGCGCGCCGTGGTGGGCTTACTCGTAAAGCCGAGCTCTTCCGCGGTCAAGTCGTATTCAGCGACCTTCTGCTTGATGTCAGCGATTGCCTGCGCGACTTCCTTCTCACGCGCCAACGCGACTTCCTTATGGAGTTTTTCGAGTTGGGCGGTCAATTGCTTGTACGAGGCCATGACGGATGCTCCGATCGGATGGACGAGCTGAAGTTCGGACGCCCGGAGGAAGTCCCTTTGGGGACACTATCAGACGAAAAAAGTGCCGGATAGGGAGAGGGCTATGGCTGCCCGCGATTCAAGGCGGTCGCTTTGCCCGCTCACGCACTCAGTCTTCAATGGCATCGTACACGCGACGCCGCAAATCGACCGTCAAAGCAAACGCGGCGCGAGGCAGCCGGCCTCACGCGCTACGTGGTTGACAGAGGACGTTACCCGATGGGACGGTGCACACGGAAAAACAGGATGATGCATGGCGCATCATGCCTTTTGCCTCTCCTCCAGCGCGCAGAGGGCAGCGTTGAGCCTTTTCACCCGACTTGCTTGCGCGGGCACCAGCGCCGCGCCGGACACCGAGTCGATGCGCGTGCGCCAATAGGACAGCGGGATGCGGTCTTCAGCGGAAATATGGGAGATGACGTGTTCAAGATGTTCAATATCTTTTTCGAGTTGATGGTGATTCATTGCTTTCCCCGGAACGACTAATTTGAACTGAGATAACAGCATGAAACGTGCCGCAATGGGTCATTGCATTTTCGAAACGGAAATTATTTCTTATTCACATCATTCAAGCCGGCAGGTACCGGCAAAATATGCGCATCGGTTTGCTACCGACCGCGTGAACCAAGCCTACTGCGACTAACGCCGCCGTTCCGTTAGCCTCCGCACGGACTTCGCCTATTCGCAAATACCGCGCGGGTAGTTATTGGCGCCGACAGCAAGCGACATAATCTATACCGGTCTGCCGGCATATTTATTCCGCATGATCGCTCCATCGGGCAAATGGATATTAAGCGCAGATCTTTATGACGGTGATGTGCCAATCGCGAGAGATCGGCGCTGCGCTATCACCACCTTGAAGCGGATCGACTGAAAAACTGCTGCGGGATGGGAATGCACGCCGTCGTAACCGGGCGGCGGACTACAGGAGGGCCAATGAGAAGCTGACTGCGCCGGCTGCCAGCCGGCGCGCTGTCATTTCGCCTTGCAGGCGTATAACAGGCTGAGCGTGCCGTTGTCGTTAGACTGACGCACCACGTCGTAATCGCCGCCGCAAGCCGCGCGGGCCTGCTGGGTACAGGAGTCGGAGCCGGATGGGCATTGAACCAGCGTAGTCGCACGGCCGTCCGACAGAAATAGCGGCGGGCTACTGCTGCAACCACTCACCAGGACTATTCCGCCGACGCCCAACGCGGCGCAGGCCTGACGCGCGAAAGAAGAAAGACTGCGTTTCATTTGAAACCCCGATTACGTCTTGTTTTTCGATCTTGCGATTGTGCCATGCGGCAATGGCACTGCGTCAGTCGGCGGTGCGCCACTTTGTCAAAGTTCGATGCCGTGCGCCGCGATCTTCTTATAGAGGGTTGCGCGGCCCATGCCGATCTGCGCTGCGGTTTCAATCACGCGACCCTCGTTGGCGTGCAAAGCGTCGGTGAGAAAGCGCTTTTCGAAGGCCGCCATGGCGTCGCTCCACGAGCCAGGTGCCGATGGCGGGGCGGATCTGTCGGTCGCAGCCACAGTTTGCGACAGCGCAGCGGATGCATTACCGGCCGCTGCCGTCGCCACCGAGCGCGGCTGGCGCGCGGCACCGTCATGTGCCGGCCCAATGAATGGCGCCAGCGCGCGGGCATCGATCCGCTCGCTGTCGGACATCATCACGGCACGCTCCAGCGTATTGCGCAACTCGCGTACGTTGCCGGGCCATTCACAGGCACACAGCAGTCGCAACGCATCGCCCTGCAATTCGAAGTGGCTGCCGCCGCGCGCCTGCGTCGACAGATCCTCGAGCATCGCGTAGGCCAAAGCTTCGATATCGGCCAGGCGTTCGCGTAACGGTGGTGCCTGGATCGTCAGCACGTTCAGGCGATAGAACAGATCGGCGCGAAAACGCCCTGCGGCGACCAGCGCGGGCAGATCGGCGGAGGTCGCGGCAATGATCCGCACGTCCGCGCGCACGATCCGGTTCGAGCCGAGCGGTTCGAACTCCTTGTCCTGCAACACCCGCAGCAGCTTGCCCTGCAACGGCAATGGCATGTCGCCGATTTCGTCGAGAAACAGCGTGCCGCCGTTCGCCAGTTCGAACTTGCCGACGCGGCCCTTGCGATCGGCGCCAGTGTAAGCACCGGGCGCGGCGCCGAAGAATTCGACTTCGAGCAAGGTGTCCGGCATCGCAGCGACGTTGACCGTGACGAGCGGCTGATTCGCCCGCGCCGATCCGCCGTGGATCGCATGCGCCAGCAATTCCTTGCCGGTGCCGGTTTCGCCGAGCAGCAACACGGGTGATTCGACCAGCGCCGCACGACGCGCCTGGCGCTTCACCTCGAGACTGGGCGCGCTCGTGCCGACGAAACTGCCGAACGTGTATTTGGCCCGGCGCGCCTGCGCGAGCGAATGACGCGTCGCGATCAACTCCTGCTGCACGCGCGAATAGTGCGAAAACAGCGGGGTCAGCGCTTTCAGCTCGTCGAATAGTGCAAAGCCGACTGCGCCGACCGTTTCACCCGCATCGTCTTTCAGCGGTAGCCGCGTGACGACGAGCGGCTCGCGGTCGGTTTCGAGAATATCGAGCAGAATCGGTTTGCCGGTCTGCACGACCTCACGCATCAGGCTATTTGGAATTACGGCTTCGCAATCGCGACCGATCGCCTGCTGCGGATCCGAGAAACCGAAGCGCGCGGCATAACGCTTGTTGATCCACACGACGCGCGCATCCGCATCGACGATGAACGTGCCTTCGCTGAAGTTTTCGAAGGTGCGGAAAAGCGAGTCCATCGCGCGGCGCAGCACGTCGTCGTAGGCGGCGGGAAGGCCAGCCCAGTCGTTCATCATGGTGTCGCTGTCTCCGGGTATCGTTTTAATTGTGTTTGTCTCATTTCGTAGACAAGCTTATCTCAACGACGAGATGATCGACAAGCTTGCTGCATAAGGGTTTTACCCGAATTCACCGAATCTTCAGCCAGTTTACGTCCCGTTTTTGAGACGTTTGGGTACAATCGGCCGCATCACGTTCCGAACGCCGGCCTGCGAAATCGACCGGCAGCCTGTCGTGGCGGGTGTGGCACGGAACCTGCGTCTGACGGCGCCGGGCCGTCGCCTCATCGGAACGGCGTACACGTAGAACAACCAAGCTTTGGAGACTCAATGTCCTTTGTTATCGTCCTCGCCGCGCTGGCGTTTCTGATGTTTGCAGCCTATCGCGGCTACAGCGTCATTCTGTTCGCGCCAATCGCAGCGCTCGGCGCGGTGCTGCTCACCGACCCGTCCGCCGTCGCACCGGTGTTCTCTGGCATCTTCATGGAGAAAATGGTCGGCTTCGTGAAGCTTTACTTCCCCGTGTTTCTGTTGGGGGCGGTGTTCGGCAAGGTGATCGAACTGTCGGGCTTCTCGGAATCGATCGTGGCCGCGGCCATCCGCTATATCGGACGCTCGCGCGCCAATGCGGTGATCGTCGCGGTATGCGCGCTGCTCACCTATGGCGGCGTGTCGCTGTTCGTGGTGGTATTCGCGGTGTATCCGTTCGCCGCCGAGCTGTACCGCCAGAGCAATATTCCGAAGCGCCTGATGCCGGGCGCAATCGCCCTCGGCGCGTTCTCGTTCACGATGGATTCGCTGCCGGGCACGCCGCAGATCCAGAACATCATCCCGACCACTTTCTTCAAAACGACGTCGTGGGCCGCGCCCGCGCTCGGCGTGATCGGTTCACTGTTCATCATCGTGGTTGGGCTCACGTATCTGGAATGGCGCCGCCGCGCGGCCATGGCCACCGGCGAAGGTTACGGCACGGAACTCCTCAACGAGCCGGAACGCGTCGAATCGAAGCATCTGCCGCATCCGCTGCTCGCCGTTGCGCCGCTGGTACTGGTTGGCGTGGCGAACTTCCTGCTGACCCGCTGGATTCCCGATTGGTACGGTACGTCGTACACGGTCGCACCGGACATCCTGCCCGGCGTCCATACACCCGTCACCACGACGATCAAGAGCGTGGTCGCGATCTGGGCCGTGGAAGGCGCGCTGCTGCTCGGCATCGTCATGGTCGTGATCACCGCATTTGGCCGTGTGCGCGAGCGCTTTGCGGTCGGCACCAAGGCAGCGGTGGCCGGTGCGCTGCTCGCTTCGTTGAATACAGCGTCGGAATATGGTTTCGGCGGCGTGATCGCAGCCTTGCCTGGTTTCCTCGTGGTCAGCGACGCGCTCAAGAGCATTCCGAATCCGCTCGTCAACGCGGCGGTGTCGGTGAGCTCGCTGGCAGGCATCACCGGTTCGGCATCGGGCGGCATGAGCATCGCTCTGGCGGCCATGTCCGACACGTTCATCAAGGGTGCGGAAGCCGCGCATATTCCGATGGAAGTGTTGCACCGGGTCGTCGCCATGGCGAGCGGCGGCATGGACACGCTGCCGCACAACGGCGCGGTGATTACGCTGCTGGCAGTGACCGGTTTGACGCACCGTCAGTCGTATCGCGACATTTTCGCGGTGACGGTGATCAAGACGCTGGCGGTGTTTTTTGTTATCGGCGTGTACTACGCGACGGGGCTGGTTTAATGGCGGTAACTAAAGCGGATTGATTTGCTGAGAACACCGAAGATTGAGTTTGAAATCAAACTTCGGTGTTCCCGCCCATTACCCCTGCACACCAAGATTGACCGTGTTTCCCGAGCCTGTCGACGCACGACCGCTTAACTTGAAGCCGCGCCCTCCAGGTGATTCACACCTTACTCCACGGTTCCGCCTGAATAACATCAGCATCGCGCCGCTCTCTTTTGACAAACACGAACTTATGCCTATTCCACAGCGCGATTACCGTCGCCACAGTCATTGCGCCTGCGATCAAGTCAACGAGATAGTGCTCCCCACGCGTCGGCGTTGAAGCGATAACGACAATATTTAGTATTAAGAAAACTGGATATGGGGGCGTTTTCCGCATCACATAGGCCAGCAGTATGGCCATGATCGTGTGAAAGGAGGGAATCGAAACGAGTCCCTGCATTTTTCGCAAATCGATTACTCTCAGCGTCCCTTCTCGCAAAGGCTCGAAGTGACTGAGCATCGAGACGTCGGCATATACGACGGCGTGGTAGTACTTGGCAGGTCCGGCGGCAGGAAAAAAACATGAAATGATGCTGGTTATCAGAAAACAGATAGCCAATACGCCATTAAACTCTGCAAGCTGCTCGTGTCGTCTGGTATACGCCAGATAGAGGATGGCCACGCCAATCTGCGCAAAGACGCTTGAGTATGCCAGGTCCAGAACGAAGTCGAGGCGCGGCCGTTCTTTCGTCCATAGAAAAATTGTCGGCCAATCGAAGCCGATCATATGATCCCAGCTGGCCAGCGAACTATCCACCAATGGTGCATTCGTGCTGACAACTAGATAACTAAAAATCGAGGCGACTACGGAAAACGAAATAAAAAGTGACGAGCAAACCAGGCCAACCCTCGTTCTCTCGTCATGCCGGTACCGCGCGAAAAGAAGAGGGGCGAGAATGGCAGGAACAACAAAAAAGACAGGCGCTATTCCACGTATAGTTACCGACCAATGCCCTCCCCAGCACCAGGCCATATCAACCACAGCGAGTAGCAACGTAATCACTAATAGCACCGCATGCGGCGCTATTAACTTAGCGGAGCAATGCACATCCGCGGCGTGAAGTTCCTTGCCCATTGCGTCCCTTGATCGATCTGGCCGCGCGTCGCAAGCCGGCTAACAATTTCCTCTCTCACTGCGTCAATCGAAGCACACCGAGGTTGCCGGCGATCTGCTGAAAGATAGCGTTGAGCGTCGCATTGGTTGGCGCGTGGTAGTAGTTCCCCGGCGACGCGCAACTCTGCATCATCTGCTGGGCCGCCACGCTCGTTTGATCGGTCCCGTACGTGCCAAACGTGATCGCGTAGACGATGATCCCGTCATTCTTCATGGCGGTACAGACACCGAGCTGGAACGCATTGATGTCGGAGACCGAGGTCGTCGAACCATTCGAGAGTGACGAGCCGTCCGCCGGGCGTGTCACGGTCGGTGCCTGCAACGCGCTGGTCCCGACACCGGACAAGCCATTGAACGACGGTGGCGGCATGATGCCGTTCGCACTGCCCGGGTCGTTTTCGCCGTCGGTCAGGACAATCGCCACCCGCTGCAAACCCTGGGTGATCTCCGGGCGGGGCAAGGTACTGTCGGCCGATACCCAGCCATTTCCATTCGACACATTGTTCGACCAGCTCGATGACAACATGCGCCAGCCCCACAGCAAACCCGTCGGAATGATCGTCGAGCCCGCCGCCTGCATGTTGCCGATAGCGGTAGTCAACGAGGTCGCGTCCTGGGTGAGGAATTTCACCGGTGCAATCGAGCAGGGGCTGCCCGTGCCGTTGATGTTGCCGTTCTGATCGTAGGTGTTCGTTTTGGCGTTGGTCTTGGTGGCCTGGCCCCAGGCCGCTGTGATCCCCACTCCGTTTCCGACGTTGCAGGCCGTAGCAGAACCGTTGGTCTGCAGAGTCAGCGGGACGCCGGTTACATTGGTGGTACTCGACACGACGCAATTGTTGCTGCCGCCACTCGTACTCTTGAAAGTCGTGACCTGAAAACCATTGTTCGGCGCTGTGTTGTTCGGCACGTTGTAGTAGAACGGCGTGAAACCAGGTACATCCTTCGGCGCATAGGCTTTCGGATACATATTGTTCTTATCATCGCGCGGCTCGACGGCGCAGCCGCCCCAGCCCGACCCGGTCACGTTCGGATTGACCGCCATTGAGACGTTGGTGGCGTTGTAAGTGAAGCTCGGTGTCATCCAGCTGCCGCTGGGCAGCAGCGATCCGTTGAGGTTCACCATCGTGGTGAAGGGCACGAGCCCGATGTAGGACTGGTTGTTCTGAATACCGAGAATGTCGTTCACCAGATTGGTGGCCGCAGTCCGCAGCCCCTGAATCTTCGTACCCTGCGTCTTGTCGCTGCTCGCGTAGTCAGACATCGAGCCCGTGTTGTCGAGCACCAGCACCAGTTCGAGCAGACTCTGCGGCAGGCGCAGTCCGGTGTTGCTGGCGGTAATCGTCACGGTATCGGGCAATTGTCCGCCCGAACCGGAGCCGGAGCCGGAACCGGAGCCGTCACCCAGCTTGCCGGCACCAAAGATGATCGGCGCCAGTAGCGGCGCCGTGCCTTTTGCCGAGAGCTGGATGGTCTGACCGGTGGACGGCACGCCGCTGATTGTTGCCGAAAACTGGGAGTCGGGCATGGCGAAGTCCATGTAGCCCGATGGCATGTTCGCGTTGTAGTAAGCGCGCGCGTCCGCCTGCCACTGCGTGAGATCGTTTCCGGTGGTCGAGTTGTAGTGCGAGAGGTTGACGCCTGAGGATAGCGTGGCCACATCGAGCGCCATCTGAACGCGAGTCTGCGTCATCTCGTAATGAATGGCGTCGATGGCCGTGCACATCGCGCCGATCATCAGGGTCGCGCACATCGCGAACATGATGGTAACGGCGCCCTCATCGCCCTTAAGCAATGTCGTAAGGGATCGAGGCTGTGACGGAACCACACGGCGGGCGGCCCTGCCAGCGGCTCTTGCCGCGAGGGGATTCGGGATCATGAGGCCACCAGTGGAAGCGGCTTGCCCATACGCGGACGCACATAAACACGCTCATAAATGACCTGTGTGCCCGGCGCGCTGGTCCAGAAGGGCATGGTCATCGAGAAGGGCGTGTAGGAATAAAACACTTCGACCACGATCGCCGAATCGCCGTTACGAAACGGCCATGTTGTGGGCAGGAGGTGACCGCTGGTTTCCAGCGACTTCATGGCCGGGAGGGTCCAGGGTGCGTTCTGCTGCCAGAGCTTGAGCGGCGTGCCCGCTACCATCGTCGGCGGGTTGGGCGGAGACGGTGGGTTGGCCGCGTTGGCCGAGGTGCAGCCCGGTATCGTCTGATCGCAGATCGACGTGATATACACGCCGCCCTTCCCCTGCAGGCTGTTGGGCGCAGCGATCAGCGTCGCCGCGCTCCAGATCGAACCGAGGCTGTTCGAGGAACTCGTGGTCGGGTCGTTGATAACCGACGTCATCTGCCCCAACGAATCAGCCAGTGTGAACGCCGTATGCTCGACGAGACTCACTGCCCGCATGTACATATAGATTTCGCTGAAGCCGAGCATCGTCAGCAGCATCAGCGGAACAATGACGACGAACTCAATGGTCACGCTGCCACGATCCGATCGCAGCAGGCGGCGAACGACCCGTCGCAACCCGCAGCCCTCAGCCAGGGGCACTTTTTGTGGTGTGCTTTTCATTTTTCGTTCTGCACAAGGAAATTGCGTTGGAACGTCAGCGGCAATGGCACGCCGAAAAGTTTAGGTAAACCCGTAAAGCCCGTCGGCAAGGTGACGGTGATCTGATACGAGACGACATCGCCAAAGCCGCCCATGTTGTTCTGATAGTTCGGTGTGCCGATATTGCTGTAAGTGCCATAGTTCAGCGTGTTGATCGTCACCGTCCCGCCGATGTTCTGCCAGCCGCCGAGTGTACTCATCACAATGCTTTTTGCCTGATCCGCACGCGTGCCGGTGGCCGGAGCGGTGGTGGTGAGTCCCGTGCGCGACGCGGACTCCGCCGCGATCTGCACCGATGCGTCCACGATCATGTCGAGTGCAAGTTCAAGCGTGCCAAAAACGAGGAAGAACACGACCGGCGACAGAATCGCGAATTCAATGGCCGACACCCCACTGTCGTCAGCAAGCGGGCCAGCCAGCCCGTGACGCCGCTGCCAGGCCGCCGTCTTCATCGGAGGCTCGCTGCCTGCACGGCAACGCTCGGCACGGCCACGACTTTTGCCGTCCCCGGCCGCGACTCGAGACGCTCGCGCTGGATCTCGTAGAAGCGCAAGTTGTCCTGCACCGAGGCCTTAGGCAGATCGCGTCCCAGGATTTCCGCTGCCGCGTCCGTATTTCCGAGCAGGCCGTACGCCAGCGCGAGATCCTGACGGGCCTGCGGGGGCGCGGCCGGATAGCGCGTGACGTCGAGCAGCACGTTCGCGCCCTCGCGCGGATTACCGCTGAGGATCAGCGACAATCCCAGGTTCACGCTCAGCATCGGATCGCCGGGGTTCTTGTTCAATGCGTCCCGCAGCACGGCCTGCGCGCCCAGGTGATCGCCCGTGAGGTCGAACGCCGCGCCGAGGCCAGCCAAGGCCATCGGATCGTTGGGTGTCACCACCAGCACGCGCTGATAGGTGGCAATGGCGGCGTCGAAGCGGCGCTGGTGAATGGCGACACGCGCAAGGCCGATCAATGGCGTGGTCGCATTCGGATCGATTTTGCTCGCGTGGTCGTAGTAGACCCCCGCACGCGTGAAGTCGCCAACCGCGTAGAGCGTATTGCCGAGCCCGGTCAAGCCGTCGACTGACTGCGGATCGGCCTTCACGACCTTCTCGTAGAGCGTCGTCGCCAGTTCGAGGTTGCCCGAGTCGAGCGCCGTATCCGCGATACGCAGTTCGCTCATGCTGCTCGGCGTCGAGTTCCGCGAGACGGGCCGCGTCTCCGAAACGCGTTGGGTCGTCGTGGTACAGGCCGCGGTTCCCGCCAGCAGCGCTGCGCCACCCACCACCAGCGCGGCGTGCCGGACGACGCGCAGGAGCTTTGCTCCTCGCGCGGAGAGTGTGCATGGGGCGATGGTGAAGTGAGCGTTTTTCATTGTTTGGCGATAGCGTCCATCAGTTGAATAACGGCCGGGCCAGCCGCGATCGCGACGACTGCGGGAAGAATGAACAGCATCATCGGTACGACCATCTTCGGCGCGAGCTTGGCGGCCTTCTCTTCCAGCGACACAATGTGCGCGAGACGTTCCGTGCGCGACAGCGTACGCAGTGCCTGGGTGATCGGCGTGCCGTAACGCATGGATTGGGTCAGTGTGGAAATCAGCGCACGAATCGACGGCAGGTTGATGCGTTCGGCCAGGCCGTGGAGCGCGCGCGTGCTGTCGCCGGAGAGCTTCAGTTCGTCGGCCGTCAGCGCGAATTCGCCGGCAAGCGGCGGGCAGATCGTCGCGAGTTCGTCGCCAACCCGCCGGATGCTCACGCCGAGACTGTTGCCGGCGTTGGTGCAGATCACGAGCAGGTCGAGCGCGTCGGGCAGGCACCCCGCCATCGCCTTGCGACGTCGCGAGGCACGAAATGCCATGATGTATTCAGGAATGATCATCCCGGTAATGAACACGAAGATCATCATCACGCCCCGGCCGACCGGCTGCGCGCCAAGCACCGGAATGTGCGAGCCCAGCATGACCGTCAGCGCAGCGCAGATCAGTCCGACCGCGAATTTGATTGCGAGCAGGACCGATACGGCGGCCCGACTGCGATACCCGGCCCGCAACATTTCCTTCTGCAGCTTCAGGCGGTATTTCGTATCGAAAAGCGGAAGGCGGTCGCCGATGATCGCAAGGCGGCGTAGGAGGCGCTGAGCAAACCCGCTGCCCGTCTCGACCTCCTCAATGGCCATGCTGTCGGCGCGCTGGGTGAGCGCCGCCTGCCGCGCCCGTTCGGCGATCCGGCCGCGCCGGCCACCATGCTTCGTTGCCCACCAGATCGTGAGCGCGGCCAGCAGCGCCAGCAGCATCAACAGGTTGATCAGGGTCTCGACGCTGGCGGGGCTCATCGTGATGTATCCAGTTTTGACATCTTGCCGATCACCAGCAAGCCGAACACCATGGAGATCGCGCCGAATGTCATCAGTTTTTGTCCTGGATGCGTCTCGAACAGAATAAAGAGGTAATTTCGATTCAACACATACATGGACAGCATGATGACGAGCGGGATGCAAGCCATGATCTTGGTCGTGATGCGGGCTTCGCCCGTTAGCGCCTTGGTTTTCTGACGGATCTCGCGCCGGGTCCGGACGATCGTGGCCAGACCCTCGAGCGTTTCGCCGAGTTGACCGCCCGTTTCACGCTGCAGCAGCAAACAGACGCAGAAGAACGAGAAGTCCGCGATTTCGATGCGCTCGACCGCGACCGACAGCACTTCTTCCAGATCGAGACCCACCTGGAGCGAATCGCTCATCAACCTGAACTCCTGACGTATCGGCTCGGCGCACTCGCTCGACACGGTGCCAATGACCTGTGTCACCGGCACACCCGCGCGCACCGCACGTACGATCAGATCGATCACGTCCGGAAAGCCGTCCAGAAACCGTCGGCGAAAGCGTTGGATCAGAAAGCCGTAGGCACGGACCGTCGCGAACGCGGGCAGCCCGACAACAAGCAGTGGCCTCGCGAAGTCGGGCAGCGGCATGAAGCGTGTCATCAGCAGCGCGACCACTTCCCCCGCCACAGCGGCCGCGAACACGATCCGAGTGCCGTTCTTCCCCGCGACGGTACGAAGGCGAGCCGCCTTCGGGCCATACCAGCGGCTGAATACGTTGTCCCTTTTATCGATCGTGAACAGGTCCGTGTGGTGTGCCTTGACGTCCTTGGGGCGGACGCTATGTGCACCGAATGCCTCCTCCATGCGCGACTTGATCCTTGCATGAGGCTGCTTTTTTCGCATGTCCTGCACAGTCAGCCACATCCCGCCGAGCATCAGCACGAGGACGAATGCGCACGCAGTGAGGAGGTCGACGCGGGTCATGGCCTCATCGCCTCCAGTAACGCGTCTTCGAGCCCGTAGTACGCCGCGCGCGCGGAGAACGCCGGCCGCACCAGCGCGGATTCGTACACGCCCTTGACCTCTTCGCTATAGGCCGTCGCGTCGTAGCGGAACGTGAACAGGTCCTGAGTAATGATGACATCGCCTTCCATGCCGACCAGCTCAGTGATCCGCGTCACGCGGCGCATGCCGTCGCGCATCCGTTCGATCTGCACGATCAGGTGCACGGCACTCGCGATCTGCCGGCGAATGGAGAGAAGCGGCAGGTTCCCGTTCGCCATCATCACCATGCTCTCGAGCCGGGTGATGCCGTCGCGCGGCGTGTTCGCGTGGATCGTGGTCATCGAGCCATCGTGGCCGGTGTTCATCGCCTGCAGGACGTCGAAGGCTTCAGCGCCACGTGTTTCGCCGAGGATGATCCGGTCAGGCCGCATCCGCAGCGCGTTACGCACCAGATCGCGCTGCGCCACGCCGCCAAGCCCTTCGGCATTCTCGGGCCGCGTCTCCAGACTGACGACATGCGGCTGCACGAGTTGCAGTTCAGCGGCATCCTCGATGGTGATGGTCCGTTCGCCGAGTCCGATGAAATGCGAGAGCGCGTTGAGCAACGTCGTCTTGCCGGAGCCGGTGCCGCCGGACACGATGATGTTGAGGCGGCAGGTGCTCGCGAGCTTGAGCAGATTCGCCATTTGCTGCGACATGTTGCCCTGCTGCGCCATGCGGTGCAGCGTGATGTTGCGCTTCGAAAACTTCCGTATCGAGATGGTGGCGCCATGGATCGCGAGCGGCGGCAGCACGACGTTGACCCGGCTGCCGTCGGCGAGACGCGCATCGACCATCGGGCTGCTTTCGTCGACGCGCCGCCCGACCCCTGCAGCAATCCGTTGCGCCACATTGATGACGTGCGTGTTATCGCGGAACTTGAAGGGCGTCAGTTCGAGCCGGCCATGCCGCTCGACGTAGACCTGGTCCGGCCCGTTGACGAGCACGTCGGTGATGGTCTCATCGGCGAGCAACGGCTCGATCGGCCCCAGCCCGAACATGTCGTTCAGCAGTTCGCCGACGATTTGCCCCTGCTCTGCAATCGTGATGTTCAAATGCTCGCGTTCGGCAATTTCCAGCACGAGTTGTTCGACGCCGAGCTTCATCTGCTCACGCGTCCTGCCCACCGCGGCGGAGGCGTTCATCAAGCTGAATACGCCGGTCCGGATGGTCTTGAACAGTTCCGAGCGGACCAACGTCTCGTTGCCCCCCGGCGCAGGGACGGGAGCCGCGACGGGTGCCGCCGCCGCTTCGAGCACGGCAACGGTTTCCGCGGCTGCGGAATCGTCTGCCGGGTCGGACGTGCGTACCTGTTTTTGCCCGAACATCAGCCTCTCCTGAGTCCGAGCTTCTGGAAGAAGGTGCGCTCAGCCGTTGCAGGCTGACCGGTGAGGTCGTGGCCGATGCGCGTAATGGTCTGATTGAAGCCGTGCGGACTCTTTTCTTGCGGCGCCTCGCCGAGGTTCTCCGCAATCGTGATCGCCTTGGCTTCGAACGGAATCTCATACAACGCAGCGCGTCCGACCGCCGAGGTAAAGTCCGCCGCCTGGACCTTGCCGGCGCTCGCAGCGTTCGGGTTGTTCAGCAGCAGCGAGGTGGGCGGATTGTTGTCGCGGTCCTCGATAAAGCGCAGCAGGCGGATTGTCTCGCGGGTCGAATGCACGGAACGGTCGGCAATCAGATAGACGCGCGACGCAAAATCGAACGCGTCGCCCGCAAGCGGATCGGTCGTCTTGCCGACGTCGAGAATCACATAGTGGAAGCTGTCGCACAGCAGTTCGAGCACGCGTTCCAGCGCGCCGCTCGCGAAAGGCTGGACGCTCCCGTAGTCGAGTTCGGCGGACAGCACGAAGAGCCGCGCGCCTTTGGCCACGAGCGTGCGCTCCACGTACTGCGGATCCAGCCGGTGCACGTTCTGCAGCACGTCGGTCAGGCCGTTGTTGCTCTGGATGCCGAGCATGCTGTTCGCCGCCCCGCCGTACAGGTTCAGATCGACATAGGCCACCCGGCGGTGCGTGTCCTCAGCGAGATGTCGGGCCACGTTGAGCGCGATCGTGGTCGTGCCGACGCCGCCGCGCGTTCCCGCAAACGCGATCGTCTTGCCGGCACGCGCCAGCATCACGGGGCTGACCTTGCCCTCGGCGACGTTGACGGTCCGCTTGAGCAGTTCCACCGTGAGCGGCTTGACCAGATAGTCGCGTACGCCGATTTTCAGCAAGCTGCGAAAGAGGCCGACGTCGTTACGCTCGCCCAGTGCCACGACCTGAACCGACGGCTCGCACACTTCCGCCAACCGGCCGAGGTCCGAGAGCGGCATCACCGAGTCGTGCAGGTCGACCAGCAGGAATTGCGGCGAGCGCTCGATCTTCGACAGATACGCAATCGCGTCGGTGACCCCGCCGATCGCGATGTGCGTATGCGGCATGGCCTGGTCGAGCACGAAGCTCTTGAGCACCTGCTCGGTCTTGCGATCGTTGACGAACGCAATGAAATCCGCGACCCGGGTGGCGGTGCTGCCCTTCGTGAGGTTGAACTCAGTCGTGCTCATGGTGTTCTTCCGTGGGTGTTGCTCGCGTCACTTGGAATCGCGCGATGTGGCGGTATCGAGCGGAATCACATGGCCGGTTTCGTAGCGGCGCACCGCGCTCGCCGCGACGGCGGCGTCGGCCGGACCGAGCGGCTGCGGCTTGACGAGGTCCTGCGGATGCGCCACTTGCGCCGCGAGATTGGTGTAGGTTGCACACCCCCATTCCATGCTCGGGCGATGCGAGCCCGCGTCCGTCAATACCGAAGGGCGCGCCAGGCTCGCGCAATCGGGCGGCAAGGCGGAGTGGCCGTCAAAGCCTATCGCCGACGGATCCGGCATACTGCGCGGCGGCTTGAAGCAACCGCTGACACTGGCCGCGACAGCGCAAGCGAGAAAGAGCGTGAGAAGACGGGCGGTTTTCATGATGTCGGGCTCGATAAGCGGCTCAATAGACGTATCCGGCCGCGCCGACGAGACGCGGTTGGTCAGACGCAGAAGTTGCCTCGCCAGCCTGACGCCTGTAGCTGTATTCGATGTCGCTGCTCGGCGAGACCAGCGATTCGAGCGGCGTGCGAAGTTTCGCCGAATCGGTCGGCTCGACCAGATACGGCGTCACCATGATCACGAGCTCAGTCTTGTTGTTCTGGTAGTTCGTCGACGAAAACAGCTTGCCCAGGATCGGAATGGAACCCATACCCGGAATCTGCGAAATGATGTCCTGGGTATTGCTTTGCAACAGGCCGCCGATCGCAAAGCTCTGGCCGCTGCCCAGCTCCACGGTGGTATCCGCGCGGCGCACGCTCAGGCCCGGCACGGTGATGCCGCCGGTCGTCACGCTCACTGAGGTGTCGATCTGGCTCACCTCCGGACGCACCTTCAGACTGATGCGGCGATCGTTCAGCACGGTCGGCGTGAAATCGAGCTTCACGCCGAACTGCTTGAACTCGACGGAGATCGCACCATTGGTCTGCGACACCGGAATCGGGAACTCGCCACCGGCAAGAAAGCTCGCCGTCTGCCCGGACAAGGCCACGAGATTCGGCTCGGCGAGAACGGTCAGGAGGCCTTCCTGGTTCAATGCGTCGACGAGCGCCTGGATATTGACGTTATTGGTCTTGAACGCGCCGAATAGCGAAAACGCGCCGTTGGATGGCAGGTTCACCGGAAAGGTCGTCTGGCCGTTGGGCCCGACGATCGGCTGGGTCAGGTTGTAAATCGGCCGCCCGCTAAAGATGCCGCCATAGAAATTGCCGACCGCGCTGCCCATCGCCTGCCAGTTGATCCCGAGTTGCTGCGTGACGTTCCGGTCCACCTCGGTGATACGTACGCGCAACTGCACCTGCAGCGGGCGATCGATCGTCATGCGGTTGATCAGGACTTCCTTGTCCCCCAGATAGGGCGTGACGGCCTGGACGACGGCATCCGCATCGGCGGAATTGGCCGCCTTGCCGGACAGCTGCAATGAGCCCTGACCCGTGGTCATCTGCACGTTCATGCCGGGAAAGCGCGCGGCGATCATGCTGCGCAGGCCGTCCATGTCGCGCCCGACGACGACCGTGCGCTGCACCAGTGTCTTGTTGTTCGCGCCCAGCACGTAGAGCGTCGTCGTCCCGGTCTTCTTGCCCAGCACGAACACGGCCATCGGCGACGGGACGTGAACGTCCGCGACCGTCGGGTCGGCGACGAAAACCGAGCTGGCGTTCTCGCTCAAACGGACCAGCGTCCCTTTGCCCGCGCTGAGATTAAGGGGCTCCAAAGCGTTGTACGGCATAGCGGCCGGTGCCACGGCAGCAGTGCGGACGACTACGGCATGTGCCGAAGCAGCGGACGCCGCGTGGGCGGAGGCGGCGTGCGCCTTGGCTGTATGCGGAGGAGCCGCGAGCGCCGGTGCTGCGCACGCTACTGCGCAAGCCATCACCCATATTGCGTTGCGAATCGGACTGAACGGCATTTGACGTCTCTCTATCCTGGCGAATGGGACCTGGGTCTTGCGGTTTGAACAGCCTCAGCGCGACGCGGGGAGCGACGGCAGCGGCGGCGTACTATCGCCGGCTGGGACCACGCCCGACGTCGTGTCGGATTTCTCGGAGCCTCGATAGATCGTGACCGCCCGCGGCGCGACGGGGATCGGTGCCGCGGCGGCGACCTGGACCCCACGCGATCGCGGCAGGTCACGCACGGCGCGGGAGATGTCGCCGGCCCAAACCGGCGCGGGCTGCGCGGCGGAAGCCGGCATCGCAACCGCAGGGTCGCGCGACGCCGTCGCGAAACTGCGCAACGCGAGCGACAGGCTGCCAAGGCGCGCGGCGACAGACACGACCTCACCCATGCGCGGCGTGACTTCCAGCGTGACGGTGCGGGCCCGGTTGCCGGCTACCTCCGGCGCGTCGCTGTTCTTCGGCCGCTTGATTTCCGAGCCGACAGCCAGCACCCGGACGTGCTCGACGACGGTTTCGCTCGACACCGCGAGGTCGGGTAAATCGGTGCGGCGGTCCATCTGCTGGGTCAGCAGCAGGTCGACGTAGTCGCCCGGCTGGATCAGACCGGCGTTGCCGGACACATCGTCGACCGCTACCGACACCGCGCGCATTTCAGGTTTGAGCGTCGCCGCGAGGAAACCAGGCGCGCTCGGCAGGATCACGTCTTCCGCCACCAGAACGGTGCCGCTTGCCGCCGCATGGCGCAGCAGCGCGCCCTTCAATTCCAGCGCGTCCGGCGCGCCGGAGACGATGGCGCCCGCCGGCACGTCCGCGACGGGTACAGCCTTCCAGCCAAGATCTTCGTCGCGCAGCAGAAGCCCTTGTGGCAGATCGGCGGCGCTGACCAGCACCTTCTGGGTATCGACGACCCGCTTCGCCGGATGCGAGCCGCTTACGATGACCACACGCACGATCAGGGCGATCATGAGTGCCCCGACGATGAGCACGGCGAATTTAATGACGTTTGACATGGGGACGACGTCCTATCGCTTCAGAATCAGGGGCAACACGGCGGGCAGCACAATCGCCACCCCACCGCCGAATGCAAGCGCTACGCCGTAAGGGACGCCGCGCGCTCCAGAAAACATCGCCAACGCCCGCAACGGCCGCGAAGGCTGGTCCGGATTCATGTTTCGCGTCGCAAGGCTGATCAGGGAGACCACCGTCCCGATCACTGAAATCAACGTCAGGGCCGGCAGCGCGAGACTCAGGCCGGCCCACAGGAAAATGACCGAGGCAAGCTTCGCATCGCCTCCGCCAAGCATCTTTGCCGCGAACAGCGCAGCGCAAACGAGGAAGACACCCAGCGCCAACCCCAAGTGGACGATCACCTGGTCGAGGCTCAGGCGAAGGGTTGCCGCGTCCACGAAAAACAGCGCACCGACCGCCAGCACGACCCGGGTCGGCAAGCGACGCGAACGAATGTCGGTGACCGCGAGCCAGAGCAGCGCGCACAGCACGACAAGACGGATGGCGAGAGATAGTAGGTGCACGATAGAGGCCGTACTGGAAAACGGGATCGGCCAAACGGAGAGCCGGACCAGGCGGGTCCAGATCTCCGGCACGATCGATCAGCTGTTAGCCAGCTGCTTGTGTGATCTTGGTGAACAAGTTAGAGAACATGGTGCCCACGCCGCTGGTGAACGCCGCGCTGACCGCCGTCAGAGCGACGACAATGATGCCTGCCAGGATGGCGTATTCCATGGCGCTGACGCCACGCTCGTCGCGAACGAATACTTTAAGAAATTTGCTCATTTGTTTCCCCGAAAACGGATAGAAGGACTCGCCCGGGAATGCCAGGAACCGGGTGTAGCCAGCCGCATCCCATGCCCTTGCCGCTCAAACCGAGCGAACGGACGACAGACAAACCTTTACTTCGAACTTCGAGCCGGGATGGCCGGTAACTCCTCTAACGGCGAGGCGTGGATAAACTTTAGTGATCCCTATCGATAATTTTTTTAGAACGACGATATTTCGGGACCCTGTGAAAATCGTTCAGGAATATTTATTTGAATAGTTTTACGTTTGCGAGGTCCAGCCTGCTTGAAAGGCCCCGATCGAGTGCCACTGGGAAGGCAGCTCTGAAATTTTTAACAGGTAGGTGTTTACACTACGCCCACAGTTTCAGTCTGTGGCGCGCCTCGCCGGAACTTGGTCTTTCAAGGAGACCGGCACTAAACTTCGGGGTTTTTTTACGCGCCCAAAATCTGGGACGGGCGCCGCCGCCCCACGTCAGTGCATCGGCGTTTCATCCAGCCCATACTGATCGGACAGCGCGTCGTGCAGCGAGATCGCCCGCTCGTCCATCTCCGTCGTCCAACGCTCGCTGTTCTCACACAGCCGCTGCAACTCACGGCATTGCTCTGCGAACGTCCACTCCTGCACGATCACGAACGCACCGCTCGCGCTATGCGCCCAACCGCCTAACGCCTGCTGGTTCTCCTTCTCGACGATCGCCATCAGCCTCGGCAGGTCATTTCGCAAATGCTCTTTAAGCATGGCGGTGTAGCGCGCCTTGTCCTCGGCGTCCAGCGTGTTCGCAGGTTCAGCGGCGAGCGCGGGGGTCGCCGGCGTCGCTGGCTCCTGCGGCGCTGCTTGCGTCAGCGCGGCCGCGGCCCCCAGCAACGCGGCCTCCAGTTCGCCTAACGATGCGGGTTTGGCGATATAGCCAGTAAAGCCGCGCTCATGCCATCCGTCCCGTTGCTGATTGTCAGTGACTGCGCTGAAGGCGAACACGGGCACGTTCGCATCGGACTTGCGCAACGCCGCCAGCAATTCATAGCCATCCATGACCGGCATATGGATATCGGTCAGCACCACCTCGAAGCGCGTCTGACCGAACATCGCCAGTGCCTGGCGCCCGTCGCCGGCGATGGTCGGCACACAGCCCAACGCGCTGAGCTGTTCGGCGATCAAGGTCTGAATCAGCGGATTGTCTTCGGCAACCAGAACCGTCAATCCCTGCAGCGCGGGGTTGGCCACCGGGGGCGGCATGACCGTGGGGTTCGGCGGCTGCGCCGCACTATCACTGGCGCCCGTCGCCGCAAGATCGACCGCGGCCAGAATCGACCTGCGGCTGAATTCGGTCACTTCGAGCACACCTTCGCCACAAGGAGCAGGGCGATGCGGGCCAGTACGCGTGATCCATACGACGCCCACCGGGTAAATCTCGCGCAGCGCAGCGATCGCTTCGAGGTCGTATTCGCCGGTAACCACGAACGCGTCCGGCCGGTTCACGTGCAACCACGCTTGCGCACTACGCATCGACACCACCGTTTGAACGGTCCAGCCCGCCAGATGCAAGCTGATGTCGAGGAGTTGCCCTGACTCGCGCTCCTGCGAGAGCACCAGCACGTTGCCACGGCGTGCCGGCTCGACGAACGGCACGCGCAGTTCCTCGGGAGGCGGTGCGAGCGGGATCGACGCGGTGAATGCGCTGCCGACACCGAGCACACTCTCTACTGAAATGTGCCCGCCCATCAATTCGCACAATCGCGCACAGATCGACAGGCCGAGGCCCGTGCCGCCATAACGGCTGGAGGTACTCACCTCGCCCTGCGCAAACGGACTGAAAATACGCGCCACTGTCGCCTGGTCCATGCCGATGCCCGAATCGCAAACCCGGCAAATCAAAACCGGCTGGCCCTGCGGATCGTCCTTCACCTCGGCGTTCAGCGTGATCTTGCCGCACAACGTGAACTTGAACGCATTGCTCAACAGGTTATTGACGATCTGCGCAATTCGCGTGCGGTCGCCACGTAGCACCTGGTCGAGCGTCGGCGAAAGATGCGCGTAATATCGAATCGCCCGGTCCGCGGTCATCGGCGCATAAGACAGTGCAATGTTCTCGAAGTCGTCGAGCGGGCGGAACGCTTCGGTGACGAGTCGCATCTCGCCGGCATCGATCTTCGAAAAATCGAGGATGTCGTTCACGATGCCGCGCAGCGCCTGCGCTGCGACACCCAACGTCGTGAGCCGTTGCGCATGCGCTTCCAGGCCCGGCGTGCGCGCGAACAATTCGAGGTTGCCGAGCAACGCGTTCAACGGGGTACGAATCTCGTGGCTCATCGACGCAAAGAAATTCGAGCGTGCCCGCATCATGGTTTCGGAGGTTTCTTGCGCATTCCGCAATTGCTGTTCGAGCGCATGCCGCGTGGTCACGTCGAGAATCGCGCAGAACAGCACGTCCTCGCGAGCGTATCGAGCCGAAGCGTAGGTGAATTGCAGAAACTGCGCGGGCGTTGCGTCGTTTCCATCCAGCGATGCGTGCGCTTGCGGCTGCGCGGGCGCAACAAAATCGGCGATCCTCGCGAACGTGGTCACGGAAGGCTTATTCGTTGCGTGCGCACGGAACTCGTCGACGATATGCGCGGGCAAGCAACTAGCGCCGGCTTCGATGCGCAGCAATTCATTGGCTAAAGCGTTGGCGGTCATGATCGAATAGTCGCTATGCCGGACGATGCACAAGCCGACCGGTGTTGCGCTGACCAGAATTTGATTGATCGTCTCGCTCTCCAGCGCGCGTGAGGTCTCCGCGAAGGTGGTACGCAGCAGACGCAGCCCCCAGAAACGCGCTATCAGCGCGATCGCCAGCAGGACAAGCAGCGCAAGGCCGGCGAGCGTAGCCAGTTGCCATTTCAGCGCCGCAGCCAGGCCGCTCCACGGCATGTAGCTGATCAACGAGCCAAAGCCGGGCATCAACGGCTCGCTCAAAACCGCACCGGCGCGGGTGTAGCGATACGCGTCGGACGACGCCTGAGCAGCCACGCCCAGCAGCATGTCCACGGTCGCCGTGTCGGTTGACGGTAACGACACCAGCACGCGACGGTCCGTGGTCATCAGCAGCAGCGTTTGTTCGCGGGTGGCGCCGGAAAGCCCCGCAGCAAGCACGCTTAACGGGATGCTGGTCACGATCAGCGTGGCCGGTGTATCGCCCGCATAGGAGGCGCTCACCACTGAAATCACCGGAATGCCCTGCACCGGATCGCGGTACGGTCGGAGCCAGATCCGTTCGCCCCTGGCTGGCACGCGCTTGCCGGTTTGCGCCTGTAGTTCCCGCTCCAGCGTTTGGCGCAGCGTGCTCGCTATCAATGGTGGCGGCGGCGGCGCAGGCGCACGGCCCGCGCCCGCGCCCGCGACCGGTTGGGTGAGCGAGGGCATGATAGCGGCATAGTCCTCGTTCAGCCCGAGCACTATCGCGCGTTGCGGCAACTCGAACGACTGTTGCGTCACCAGCATGGACTGCGCCGCTTCGAAAAGGCGCCACAGCTTGGTGTTGAGTTGCGGGCCCCACGCGGTGCGCGTTGCTTCGCCCACCAACAGGTCGAATTGCGCGTCGACTCTATCCACGGTGCCGCGCGCCGTACCGCTTGTGCGCACGGATTCCTCGACGCTTGCCGGCACGCGCAACACGTTGTCGGTGTCGCGATAATAGTCAAGCGTGAACTCGGCTCGCCGCAAGAACGATTCTTCGCGGTGCTGGAGCGAAGAGAGGTCGGCGGCGCTCTGGGTCACGCGCGTGCGCCAATAGTCGAGCTGGTTGCTTGCTGCAAGAACGGCCAGCAGTAACGTAAAGACCACGACGATCAGCATGAGCGAAGCAATCGTCGCCAGATACACCCGCCGCTGATGCCTGGCGTTCTGCGCGAGCGACGCGAACGCCTGCGCCAGGGACTCTTCGGTACTGTCGAGGATCTTCTGCATCAGCTTGCCGAGGTAGCGTTATTCGCGCAGGCAGACCGCTGCTGTTTCGAAGGGACGAATTGTGTCTGCTGCCCTGATATCGGCGCAGTGTAGCGCTTTTGCAAGCCGCGCGACGCATCTGGCACCGGTTTTCAACGGCTACCCACCACGCGTGAATCAACTCTGCATGAGCAACTCAGCGCTAGATAAACCCGATTGATTTACTGAGGAAAGCCTCAAGACAACGGGGTTAATGCAAGGACGAACTTCATTGGTCTGATAGATCGGCGTTAGCCCCACCTCGACAGCCTGGTATTGACGCATCAGGATGGAGCCGTCAGCGCCCAGTGGGTTTGTAAGGGCCGGCTGACCCGAGTAACAACGGCGTTTAGCAGCCCGTCCTCTTCAGGGACGGGCTATTTTTTTGCCGGTCGCGATCCATCTCGCCGGTCCGCCCCTCTCCTTCACCACATAACCGAAGCGCGCGTCGCCCCCGTGACAGCCGGGGAGAAGTGTTGCACCGCCACGGGGCACGAAAAATGCATTCGTCGCGCCGGTGAGTCGCGTTAAACTGGTTATCAGTGCCGGGCGTCATGGCACACGCCGTGCGGCGGGCCGCGTCAGCCAACGCTCGCAGCGGCGCGCGGGGCAAGCAGACGGATGAACGGGCAAACACCCAAGGCGTGAATGCAGCGCGACAGACAGCGCGCCATCCTGCCCGGACGCCCGTACAATGGTTCGATCAACAACGGAACAAGGACAACCTCGATGCGCACTACCGGGTCCTCCGGGTCAATGGCCCTGCTCACCGAATACGACGACGCAACGGCGCGCGAACTCCGCTCGCTGCGCCTCGAATCGACCGAAGACGGCAAAGGCATTCTTCTGGTCGAAGTCGATGAGCGCAAGCCAGGCATTCACCGCGAAGTGCGCTACGAAATCACGCCGGCTGAACTGATTGCGGCGATTCGCGCGCATGGCGCCGAGTTGCCCGGCGAACAGCATAATCATCGTCAATAAGCGCGGGCACGCCGCGTCGCGTTTTGATTCGCGAGCGTCGGAGACGGATGCCGTGTGTCGGCTCTGCAATACCGGGCGGCCACGCGCCGCCGCGCCTCAAGCCGTTGCTTTTCCATCCGCGCTATAAATTGCCTGAGCTTTGACATTCGGTGCGTGGCTTCCACGCAACCCTGGCGCCTGGCTTTTTTTCATACCTTTTTATTGCGAAAGGCTGGTCGGACGGCCAGCCGGTCAGCACGCCGACGTGCGCCCGCGCTAGCCCTTTTTGCGCTGGAACCACAGCCATCCTGGGCGGCCGGTTGCACGTATTGAAAATGCGTCCATAATTCTTGCATTCTCCTTCGATTTCCTACCTGCCCCGCTCCCGAAAGGGCTGCGGATGTAAGCCGATGCTACATGATCTCGTCGAGCAATATGGGCCGGCGCTCGTTTTCGCCAACGTGCTGGCCGCCTCGCTTGGGCTGCCGGTGCCGGCGATGCCGTCGCTCGTGCTGTTTGGCGCGATGGCTGCCATGCACCCCGGCTCTGTGGGCACCCAACTGGTGCCGGTTCTTGTGTTGTCCATCTTCGCCACGCTAATCGGCGACAGTGCGTGGTATCTCGCCGGGCGCCTGTACGGCGGTAACACGCTGAAAACGATTTGCCGTCTCTCGTTGTCGCGTGACACCTGTGTAAAAAAGACCGAACGCTTTTTCGGCCGCTGGGGCGTACGTGTGCTGGCGGTGGCAAAGTTCGTCCCGGGCCTGTCGATCGTCTCGATTCCGATGGCCGGCGCCATGGGTACGCGCTACCGTACGTTCCTCACGTACGACAGCATCGGCGCAGCGTTGTGGTCCGGCACCGGTCTGATTGTCGGCGCGTTGTTCGCGCAGCAGATCGACATGCTGTTCGCCGCCGCGGGGCGCCTCGGCCGCACCGCCGGACTGGTGGCCGTCGCCTTGCTGTTGTTGTACGCAGCTTATCGCTGGATCCGCCGGCGTCAGCTGATTTCGAAGCTCGCGTCCGCCCGTATTGAAGTCGACGAACTGGCGGCGCTGGTCGCGGCCGGCAAAACGCCGGTGCTGTTCGACATCCGTTCGCAGGAAAAACGCAAGCTCGATCCGTTCGTGATTCCGGGTTCGGAATTCGCCGACGAGCGGCAACTCGATGAGATCGTCGCGAGATTTCCGCACGATCAGAAGCTGGTGATTTACTGTTCGTGCCCGAATGAGATTTCCGCGGCATGGATGGCCAAGCAGTTAAACGAGGCCGGCTTCTCCGATGTGCTGCCGTTACGCGGCGGCATGGAAGCCTGGCGCGATTCGGGCAAGACGGTGGAAGCGCTGCCCAACACGCCGCCGCCGGTCGTGGCGGTGGACGACGATATCGCGCCGAAGGCCGTGTAGCGCAGCAGCGCATCTGGATTGGCGCCCTCGCGCGCCCGCGCCGCTTCGCCCGTGTCGATCAAACCGGATGAACACCGAAGGAGCGGTTCAATGCTTGCGATTCAAGAAGTTGAAGGGCAACAAACCGTCGTCGCCGACGCGCCGTTTTCGTCGCTTGCGACACGTATGCACCAGATGTTCCCCACACTCACATGTGAAGAAATCAAGCGTCTGCGCCGGTTCGGCGAACAGCAGAATTGGCAGGCCGGTGATCTGCTGTTCGAGACCGGCCACACCGGCCCGGGCATGTTTGTGCTGCTGGAGGGGCGCGTCAAGGTCTATCAGCGCGACGGCATCGGGCGGGAACTCATGATCGGCGAGCATGGACCCGGCAATTTCCTCGCTGAAGTCGGTCAACTATCCGGGCGGCCCGCGCTAGTGAACGGCAGAGCGCTGACGCCAGTCGATGCGCTGCTGATTCCACCTGACCAGTTGCGCGCGCTGATCGTCGCTGAGGCCGAACTCGGCGAGCGCATCATGCGGGCGCTGATCCTGCGGCGCGTGTCGCTGATCGAGAAAGGCGCGGGCGGCCCGATCCTGATCGGCACCAGCAGCGACGCGCGACTCGTCATGTTGCAAGGCTTCCTGTCGCGCAACGGCCATCCGCATTCGGTCATCGACGAACGCGACGAAGACGCGCTGCGTCTGATTGAGCAATTCGCCGCACAGCAGGAAGACATGCCGCTGGTGATCTGCCCGGACGGCACCGTGCTGCGCCATCCGAGCATGCCGGAACTGGCCACCTGTCTTGGCTTGCTGCCCGATCTTGACGATAGCCATGTGTACGACGTCGCGATCGTCGGCGCCGGGCCGGCGGGTCTCGCCACCGCGGTGTATGCGGCCTCGGAGGGGCTCTCGGTGATCGTGCTCGACAGCCGCGCGCCGGGCGGCCAGGCAGGCGCCAGCTCGCGGATCGAAAACTATCTCGGCTTTCCGACCGGCATCTCCGGACAGGCGCTGGCGGGCCGCGCATTCGTGCAGGCGCAGAAGTTCGGCGCGCACGTCGCGATTCCGGTCAACGTGAAAGCGCTGCATTGCGAGGCGTCGCCGCATCAGCTGGAGCTCAAGTGCGGCGGCCATATTTCGGCCCGCGCAATTGTCATCGCCAGCGGTGCCGTTTATCGGCGCCCAGCACTCGAAGGCCTCGACCGTTTCGACGGACGCGGCGTGTACTACTGGGCTTCGCCGGTTGAAGCCAAGTTGTGCAAGCGCTCGGAAATCGTCCTCGTGGGCGGCGGTAACTCGGCGGGCCAGGCGATCGTCTATCTGGCAACGCATGCGGCCAAAGTCCATGTGCTGATTCGCCGGAGCGGCTTTGAAGCCACCATGTCGCGCTACCTGATCGACCGTATCCGTTCGCTGCCGAATGTGTTTGTCCACCCGAATTCGGAGATCGGCCAACTCGAAGCGGACGAAAGCGGTCTGGCCGCGGTACGCCTGAAGAAGCCGCTGCCGGACGGCACCAATCACTTCGACACGCGGCATCTATTCCTCTTCACCGGCGCCGACCCGAATACCGACTGGCTGCGCACCTGCGGCGTGGAACTCGATGGCAAGGGCTTCGTGCTTACGGGCGCCAGCGTGGATGGCGCATCGGCTTGCGATCTCGCCACCACCGTCGAAGGCGTGTATGCGATCGGCGACGCGCGCGCCGGATCGACGAAGCGGGTTGCGGCGGCAGTCGGCGAAGGCGCCGCCGTGGTGGCGCAAATCCATCAGCTGCTGGCGGTATCGGCCGGCGAAGCAGTCGCGCTGGGCGCCTGACCTGCCGCGGCCGAACTCAGCATCCGGCGGCGCCTGCGGCGCGCCGGGCGCCGATTCGTCTGGCGTATTCACGCTACAGTAGCGGCTGCTGATCCTGGCCGGACCTCGCGTCCGCTTCCCAAGCAGTCACTCCCTGACCGATCACCCGCGTGAAGACTCTCCCGCTATCCGCAGCCCGCACCTTGCATCTGGCCGCACAAGGTTTGCTGACACCGCCGCGCCGCAAAGCCGTCAAAGCCGACGTGCTCGACACCATCCACCGCATGGCGCAATTGCAGATCGACACGATTCACGTCGTCGCGCGCAGCCCCTATCTCGTTCTGTTCAGCCGGCTCGGTGCCTATCCGCAGCAATGGCTCGACGAGCATCTCGCCGAAGGCAAACTATTCGAGTACTGGTCACACGAAGCCTGCTTCGTGCCGATCGAAGACTACGGCCTGCTGCGTCACCGCATGCTCGATCCGAGCGGCATGGGCTGGAAGTACGCGGCGGACTGGCACAAGCTGCATCGCAAGGCGATCGAAAAACTGCTCGCGCATATCCGTGCGACCGGCCCGGTGCGCTCAGCGGATTTCGCCCGCGAGGCGGGCAAGGGCAACGGCTGGTGGGACTGGAAGCCGGAGAAGCGCCACCTCGAGGTGCTGTTCGCCATCGGGCAGTTGATGGTGGCGGAGCGGCGCAATTTTCAGCGCGTCTACGACCTGACCGAGCGCGTGCTGCCGCACTGGGACGATGCCCGCGATCTGCCGCCGGCCCACACCGTCACTGACGAAGTCTTGCGCCGGACGTGCCGCGCGCTCGGCGTCGCGCGGGCCGACTGGGTTGCCGATTACTACCGCTTGCCGCGCCGTCCGTATCGCGTCGAATTGCATGCGCTGGCCGATCAGGGCGAACTGATCCCGGTTCAGGTGGAAGGCTGGAAACAGGACACGTTCGTGCATCGCGACTTCACGTCGATGATCGACGACGCCGCCAGCGGCAAGCTCGCGTCAACGGTCACCACGGTGCTCTCGCCATTCGATCCGGTCGTGTGGGATCGCAAGCGCGCCGCCGCGCTCTTCGACTTCGACTATGCGATCGAGTGCTATACACCAGCGGCAAAGCGCAAATACGGCTATTTCGTACTGCCGCTTCTGAGCCGGGGGCGTCTGGTCGGCCGCGTGGATGCGAAAGCGCATCGCACCCAAGGCGTGTTCGAACTGAAGTCGCTGCACATGGAAGATGGCGTGCGCCTGAGTGCGCGTCTGGCGGGCGACCTGCGCCGTGCATTGCAGCGTTGCGCCGATTGGCACGGCACGCCTCAACTTGAACTCACGTCGGGGACGCCGGAATGGCTCGAAGCGTTGAGCGCGGAGAACGGCGTGCAGGCATAACCTCGCCGCACCGCACGCATGCTCAATGTAGCGCCGCCCACGCGAGCGACAACGAAAATACGCCGAGCACGATCGACGCACCGCGCTGCATCTTCACCGGATTCAGCCATGTGAGGTTGCCGCTACCGAGCGCCGCGCCGAACGCAATCCACGCGAGCGCGATCGGCACCAGCAGACAGGCAAACGTCAGCATCGCGAAGGCATAGGCCGGCATCTCTACGAATGCGACAGCCGGAAAGATCGTGCCGGCGAACAACAGGCCTTTGGGATTGAGCAGCGTGGCCACGAACAAGGTGCGCATACCGCTCGCCCGCTGCGTCGATACAGGCAGCGCCACCGCCGCACGCCACATATCGACGGCCAGATAGGCGATGTACAGCCCACTCACCACGCGCAGCAACGACGGCAACCATGGCAGCGCATGTGCGGCTTGCGCAAGAAAACGCCCCCATACGGAAATCGACACCAGATAACCGACGAGTTCGGCAGCGATCAGCGGCAACGATCGCTGCACGCCCTGGCGCAAACCGGCTGCCGCAAGCAGCGTGTTGGTGGGACCCGGCGTAATCAGCACGACGATAATGCCGACAGCCAGTAGCACGATAGCGGACGCAGAGAGCATGAAAAAAGGTGCAATGTTTGAGAACAGTGCACCTTTTTATCACAGAGGAGCGGGCCGCCGGAATGACGCGAAGAATGGCAACGCCAAACGCCCGCGCCACATCGACCTTACGCCGATGCGAATCACGCCATTCACAGGCGGCGTGCCACCGCCTTCAGCGATCGATCTTCGCGCGCAACTCGCGCGCGGCTTCCAGCAGGCCTTCGTAACCCGAACGCGCGTGCTCCGGCAGATCGGGATCGCCGACGAATGCGCCGAGCGTTTCGATCAGGCTATACAGAATGCCCTTTGCGGCCCCCGAAGCAATGCTGCCTGACGATACCTGCTGGTCGACGTGACTCAGCGCTGCATCGAGATGTTCGAGGTCGGGCCGATCGCCCGTGGGTGGCTTTGGCGAAACGTCTTGCGTCATGATGGAACATCTCTCCTGTTAAAGCGTCGGTGAACAAGCCATCCTTTCACGTTGTTATATACCGATCGTGCGTCGCCGTCCATTGGGCGATCGACGCAGTATGAGGTGCGTTAAGGATCAGGGCGTCCATCGATACATGAGGATTTTCGCGCGCGCATCGTCTTCGAGCAGCACGACGTATTCGCCGTTATCGCGCCGCACCGCGCTGATGCCGAGATACACGTCCACCCAGCCGGTGGTGTTGCCGACACTCGCGCCCGGCGTCATATAACCCACCGCCTGACCGGTGCGCGCATCGTACACGTCCACTTTCGCGGTGTACAACTCGGCCACGAAGAGGTAATTGCCCGCCACCGCGACGCCTACGGTCGTCGTCTGCGGATTGCTTTGCGTGTTCCACGGTAACGAGATCGCGTATTGCTGCGTCGGTGTGCCGGAACGCCAGTTGTCATAGCGCGCGAGCACCGGGCCAGCCTCCTTCCAGTGGGTCGGATCCCATGGAATGGCGCTCGTGAAGCCGGAGATGTACATGGTGTCGGTGGCGGCAAGGTAGACGATGCGCGCAATCCGCGTGAACGGCGGCGGCATCGCGAACATCGTCGAACTCGCGTAGGTGTAGATCGGGTTGCCGGCGGTGTCGAGTCCTTGCAAAGGCATCTCGCGGATGCCGCTGGCCGGCGTGGCAAGCCATACGTTGCCCTGCATATCGACCCAAAAGAAGCCGTTGCCGACCGTGCTGCCCGTCGACGGATTGCTGCTGATCTCGCTGGCATCCACCGTGCCGTTGCCATCGCTGTCGCGCCACAGCCATTCACCATACGCGGGCTGGCCGGCGGGCCATGTGCCCGGCAGCGGATTTTGCGCCAGCAGGCCGGACGGAATCGCCATTTCGCCATGCGCCGCGTCGAAGCGATATACGTTCAGATAATGCGCGCCCGGATCGAGCGTGTAGAGAAACCGTTGACCGTTGATTCGCCGCACCATCGGCTCGCCGCGCACGCCGCGCGGCTCGTGGAATGCCGGGTCGTCGGGATAATCGAAACGGTCGAGCGTAAACGCCGCGTACGACCATTCGTGCCCAACCGGCTGACGGTAATCGAGCGTAAAGCGTTTCGAGCCGGTATAGACGGAATTGGGCGTGGCCGGATCGAACGCGGCGCTGTCGACAAAGGTCAGCCCGTACAACCGCCAGTTGAACGCGTGCGTGCTGAACACGTAACTTTCCAGCACCGCGCCTTGACCGACCGATGCCGAACCGAGCGGTCGCGGCCCTTCGCCGTTCTGCGCGACATACAGATTGCCGGCCGGATCGACACCGATACCCGTAATGCCATTGAAGCGCCAATTGCCCGGCACGCCTTTGGTCGTGTGGAAGATGCCGTTGCGCGTGCCGATCGGCGCAGTGGGTTGCGGCTGGCCGTTGGCGTCCTTGTTGAAGACGAGAATCTGTTGCGACGCTCCGTTATCCGCGACCAGAATCTGTCCCGACGGCGTGACGGCGATATCAGTCGGCACCGTGCCTGCGGGCAACGCCAACGTGCCGGCGAGCGCAGTGCCATTTGCGGCGTAATGCAAAATACTTAGGTTTCCCGATGAGACGCCGCTCATCACCCACAACGTCGAATCCGTATCCACCGCGATGCGCCCCGGCGACGGCAGGTTCCACGAGCGCAAGCGCTGCATCGTGTTCGCGTCGTAGACGAGAATCCGACTATTTGCCGTATCCGCGACATACAGTTCGGTATCGGTGGCGGCCATGCCACGAACGCTCGCATCGGTGCCGGTCGGCACGGTATTGAGCAGCAAAAAACTGTTCTTCGTCGCGTTGGCACTGTTGCCGATGCCGCCGCCAAACGGTGCGCCATTCGCCAGATTGGCGAGTGTGCGACGCGTAACGCCGTACCACGTCTGATCGGCCGGCGGATAGTCCGCTCCGACCAGGCCGTTGTTCTCGTTGCCGATCGACATCGCGGCGTACAGGTAGGTATGGTTCGTCGCGACGGCATCGCCACCGGTGTTGCCCCAGCCGTGCGTCGAACCGGCCACGGCAATCTTGTCGCCCGCGCGATAGGCGCCGATCTCGCTGCCGCTCTCGTCCCATGGCGCATTGGTGTAAACGGTGCCATCCGCGCCGACGCTGATCGCCTGAATGTCCTGCTGCATCCACTTGCCGTCGCCAAAGCCGAAGCTATTGCCGATCCAGGACGTGGTGTAGGTCAGTTGCGACTGAGCGGATGCACTGAGCGGAACAAGACCGTGGAAGAAAAATACAGCCACGCCAAGGCGAGAAAAGAATTTCACGACGATGTTTCCTTGCGAGGTGCGACGCGCGCACAGCCGCGTGTCTGGCGCGCTTGCGCAGGCATGCGGATCGTGAGCTGTCGCGCATACGTGAACGTTGGCGCTTCATCCTCGCATAGAAAAAGCGGAAATTTATTCGTAAATAATTCCCGGTGAGTGATAGATCGATTAAATAATTCGCACCGCCAATGGCGGATGCGTGGCTCCTGGAAAAGCTCACCCGTGGCTCATTCCGGTGCCTTTTTCGCTCCCGAAAACGCTCACCTTAAACGCCCGCCGGTGCGTGCAGAACGATTCGAAACATCACCATTGCCTGAATGGCGAAAGCCGCGCGGCATTGCGCCGCCCGGCGGTCCCAACATTCACTCGCCGCCAAACACCGGCGGCCGCCGCTCGGAAAACGCCGTCAGTCCTTCCGTGAAATCAGTGCTCTCACACGCCCTCCGGCGCAATTCGGCAATCTGCTCCATCGCCTGAACTGGCATCGGTTGCAAGTCTTCAAGGATGCGCAGTTGCTCTTTCACCGCCTGGATCGCTAGCGGCGCCTTGCCTGCTATCCCGCGCGCAAGTTCAAGCGCGGTCGCTTCCAGCCTGTCGCTATCGACCAGACGATTGATCACGCCAAACCGCTCAGCACGCTGCGCATCTAGCGGACGAGCGCTGAAGAACATTTCCTTCAGCACATGAATCGGCAAATTGTTGAAGAAGCGCAGCAGGCCGCTCGTCGTATACGGCAAGCCGATGTTTGCCGGCGTCATCGCAAACTGCGCGCTGCCGTCGGCAACCACGAGGTCGCAACTCATGGCGAGATCGACCGCGCCGCCCCATGCCGACCCCGACACCATGGCGATCACCACGCCGGGATAGGCACGCACGCGGCGCAGCACCCGTTCCAGCGGCTTGTCGTAAGCGATCGGATCGCGGTCGTGCGCCAGCTCGCCCAGGTCGTGGCCCGCGCTCCAGACGTCCTGGCCTACGCCACTGCCGAGTATCACGACCGGCATGCGCTGCGCCGCGAGTTCGACGAGGCGCGCGTCGAGCGCGTGCAGCAGCTCGGCGCTGAGCGCATTTCTGCGCGCAGGATGACTGAAGGTCAAGCGTGCGATCCGTTCATCCACGATATCGACCGTCACCGTGAACGACGAGGTTGGCGTCATGTTCATTGCGTCACTCCCGCAGCGGGTTCCGAGGCTGTTGCCAGCGTACGGTATTCGCCCTGTTGATGCACGGCCTTCGCGGCAAGCAGCGCCTCGATCGACGCAGCATCGAATCCGGCCTCGCGCAATACGTCCACGGTGTGTTCACCGAGGCCCGGCGGCGCATGGCGGCTGATGTGCGCTGCAGTCGTCCCCTGCGCCGCCGGATTGGACACCGGCGTCACCACCTGGCGCAGCGCACCGAGTGTCGGATGCTCGAGCGTTTCTACCAGCCGGCAATGCTGCACCTGCGGGTCGTCGAATACTTCGTTTAGCGTATTGATCGGCCCCGCCGGCAAACCCGCGCCGATGAACAGCTCGGTCCACTCACGTTTGCTGCGCATCTTCAAGCGGGTTTCAAGCACCGCCTTCAATTCATCACGATGCGCGACGCGTGCTTCGTTGGTCGCGAATCGCGGGTCGTCCGGCAGCGCGGGCAGATCGAGCAGATGACACAGGCGCAGCCACATGTCGGACGTGATCGGCGCCAGGTTAAGCGGGCCGTCCGCGGTCTCGAACACGCCATACGGTGCAATCACCGCATGCGCGTTGCCAGTGCGGCGCGGCACATCGCCAAGGCTCAGATAACGCTGGCCATGCACGCTCAGCAGCCCAACCAGACTGGCGAGCAAGGATGTACTCACGTGCTGGCCACGCCCGGTTCGCTCACGCTCCAGAAGCGCGGCGAGAACCGCCATCGCGAGCCACATGCCGGAGCTCAGGTCGCCGATCGCGGTACCGGTGCGCGTGGGGTCGCCATCGGCGAAACCGGTCAGGCTCATCAAGCCCGAATAGCCTTGCGCAATCTGGTCGAAACCCGGCCAGCCGCTCATCGGACCGTCCGCGCCGAACGCGTTGATGCTGCCCATCACGAGCCGCGGATTGCGCGCGCTGAGCACGTCATAACCCAAGCCCATGCTGTCGATAGTGCCGGGCTTGAAGTTCTCGATCACCACGTCGGCGTCGTCGATCAGCCGGTGGATGGCGGCCAGTCCCTCGGGGTGGCGAAAGTCGATGCACACGCCACGCTTGTTGCGGTTGCAGGACAGATAGTAGGTACTCACGCCCCGGTCGAACGGCCCCCAGGTTCGGCTCATGTCGCCGCCCGGGCCTGGCTCGACCTTGATGACGTCCGCGCCGAGGTCGGCCAGCACCATCGAGCAGAACGGCCCCGACAGCGCGCGGCTCAGTTCGACAACCTTGATTCCTTGTAACGCGTGCATCCGGTTCTCCAGCGAATTGATGACAGGTAAGTGAGCGCGCTATTCCGGCAGCGTCTGATGACGCGTCTCGACGGCAAACGGCAGAATCAGCAGACCGATCACGAAGGCCGCGGCCGTCCACGCAACCGGCAGACCGAGTGAGCCTTGCCAGTGAATCGCGGCAGCCAGCAGGAAGTTGACGCCCGCGCCGAGTAGCCGGCCCACCGAAGCATTAAAGGCGAAAGCGGTAGCGCGTATCCGGGTCGGGTACTGCTCGGGCAGCCACAACGAGAAAATCGCGAAATTGCCGCCGAAGAACCCGAGGAACAGCAGCGACACCATGAACAGATTGAGTCCATTTGGCAGGTAGAAGACCCAGCCGAACGCGAATACGATCGACATCGCCATGCCGGCAAAGTACGCGCCAAGCGCGAGCCGGCGCCCAAGCCGTTCGGCCAGCCACGGCGCCACCAGACAGCCGAGAATCGTCCCGACCGACAACACCGCCGCCCCGATCGACGCGAGATGCACGGCGCCGACTTTGTCGATGCCGGCGCGCGTCGCCAGTGTCACGACCGCGCTCGCTTCGTAGACTGAACCGGCCCACAAGCCGATGATCGCGACACCCACGAGGCTCGCGCTGGTGAGCGTCCGGCGCCGATACGCCGGAGCGAATATCTCCAGCAATGGCCGGCGGGCGGGTGCAGCCGGCGCATTCGTATGACCCACGCCATGCGCGGCCTTGCGCCACTGACCCGGCTCTTTTACCTTGAGCACCGTAAAGATCGCCAGCAACGCGGGCGCGAGGCCACAGAGGAACATCACGCGCCAGCCGTATGTCGCGCCGACCGTGTAGTTCAGCAAGGCGGCGAGAAAAAAGCCGACGTAGTAGCCAGTCTGCAGATAGCCCGCGCCCATCTTGCGACGATCCTCCGGCCAGCTCTCGGCCACATAGGTACCGGCCAGAGCCCATTCGCCGCCCACCCCGATGCCCGCGATCAACCGGAACGCCGCCAACTCCCAGACGTTGTGCGCGAACGCCGCGGCGCCGGTAAACACGGAATAGATCAGGATGCTCGCGGCCAGCGTCCTGACCCGCCCGAAGCGGTCGGCCAGCGGTCCCCAGATAAACGAGAGGCCCCAGCCGATCAGAAACAGCGCGAACAGGATCGAGCCATACATGCCGAGATTGCCTGGCGTGGCGGCAATGCCCGAGGCGGGCAGCAACTCGGTCAGCGCCGGGATCAGCACCAGCGCGTAAATCACCGAATCCACGCCATCCAGAACCCATCCCGAATAAACCGCCCAGAAGCCGCCTATCTGCTCGCGGGTGAGGGGCGTGCGCCGGGGCTTGGTCCCCTGCGCAGATACAGCGATCGCTTTGGACATCCTTGTCTCCTAGCCAGCCTGCGCCGGCAGTTCTGATGCGGCGCCAGCCGGTCAGGCCATGCGCACTTCGGTTTTTGTGGACTCAGTATAAGAATGCGATCGATAGTCGAAAAATATGATATTCCTCTAATACAATCTGATTTTCTTATGGCTCAGGCACGGCGAGGACACACGCATGGATCTGCGGCAATTGCGGTATTTCGTCAAAGTGGTGGAGTGCGGCAACGTCACGCGCGCCAGCGAGGCGCTGCATATCGCTCAGCCCGCGATCAGCCAGCAGATGCGCAATCTGGAGCGTGACCTGGGCATGCTGCTGTTCGAGCGCAGCGTGCATGGCGTGGCGCCGACCGCGGCGGGGCAAACCCTGTACCGGCACGCGGTCGAACTGCTGCGGCAAGCCGACAACACGCGCGAGTTGCTGCGCCAGGACGCGGAGCTGCCACAGGGCAAAGTGTCGGTCGCCATGCCGTCGAGTACGGCGCGCATGGTTGCCATTCCGCTTGCGCGCACGATTCGCGACCGTTATCCGGGCATCGCACTCGAGTTGATCGAAGCGCCAAGCGCGGACCTCGCCGGTCTGATCGGCGGCGGGCGGGTGGACCTGGCCGTCGTGGTCGACGCGGTCGAAACGCGTGGCGTGGCCGCACAGCGGCTGCTCACCGAGGCGTTGTACCTGATTGCGTGGCCGGAGTTTTCCATGCCGGGCGAGCCTGTGGCGATCGCCGAACTGGCGCGCATGCCGCTGATCCTGCCGAGCGCGCCGAATACGATTCGCAGCCGCGTCGAATGGGCGCTGCGCGAAGCCGGCCTGTCGTGCGAGATTCTGTTCGAGGCCAGTTCCACCGCGCTGCTATTTGCGGCGGTCATGGCGCAATTGGGTGTCACGATCCTGCCGTGGACCGCCGCACACGTCGAACTGGACGAGCACAAGCTCAAACTTGCAAAGGTCGATCACCGGCTGTTCTCGCGTGACCTGTCGCTCTGCTGGCACGACACGGCGCTGCTCAGCAACGCCGTGCAGAAGGTGAAGGAAACGACGCTCGAACTATTCGAGCGCCTCGGCAGGCGAGTGGAGTGGGCGGCGGCGGACTAGGACGCCGCCGCGCGCCGGCACGATCAGGAAGGCTGCACGCGGCGCGCAAAGATTCGCCGCGTCAAATCGAACGCCACCAGATTGCCGGCCACCACCAGCACGAGCCCAACCACCGCCAATCCGGACCATTGATAACCTTCGAACACGGTCGACGCCGCCAGCGCCACGATCGGAAACAGCACGGTGCAGTAAGCCGCCCGTTCCGGTCCGATGCGCCCGACCAGCATCAGATACGCGGTGAAGCCGATCACCGAGCCGAACACCGCCAGATAGGCGAGCGCACCCAGATAACGCGCGTCCGGCTCGATAGCGAAGGAAAAGCCAGCCAGCGCGCTGCCAATCGTCAAAACGCTGGCGCCGATCAGCATCGCCCAGCTATTGGTGGCGAACGGGTGCAAACCCATTGATTGCATCCGGCTCGACAACAGATTGCCGGCGGAGAAGCACAAGGTTCCGAGAAATGCGATCGCGAGGCCGAACCACGCTGCGTGGTCGCCGAGATGTCCGGCCATCTGCTGAACGAACAGGCAGACAATGCCGACCAGGCCGAGCGCCGCGCCGGCAATCGCGGTGGGCTGCAAAGGGCGGCCCATGAACAGGCGTCCGTTGATCGAGTTCAGAAGCGGCGCGGTCGAAAACACCACCGCCACGAGTCCGCTCGGCACGACCTGTTCGGCGTAGTAAAAGCACAGAAAGTTGACGCAAAACAGCGCCAGACCCTGCGCGGCCAGGTAGCGCCATGCGTCGCGCGGCGGCCAGATCGGACGGCGCATCAGGCGTAGCAGCGCGAACAGCACCAGCGCGGCGATCCAGAAACGCCACGCGATCGACACCGGCGGCGGCACCGACCCGAGCTGCCATTTAATCGCGATCCAGGTGGTGCCCCAGATCAGAACGGTGACGGCATAGAGCAACATATTCATGGCGCGGCCTGCAGAATATAAAACGGAAGCTCAACTATCCTGCAGCAGACCTGGCCGGAGTTGTCCAGGATTGCGCACTTTTAGGTGGCGCACGGCGATCGTCAACGGCTCGCCCTATACTGACGGTTACCCAGTCTCAGACGCCTTTCGCTCGTCCCGTGAACGCCAGCCCGCCCGCCTCTGTGATCGACTCCACCGAAACGCCGTTCGGCCTTCATTCGGTGTGTCACACGCTGCGCAGCGCCAATGCGAATCTCGAACGGTTCGCGTGGCTCGGCGATCAACTGGCGATCGCGGTGTGGACGCGCGACACCGAGGAAGCCGAGACCATCTATGACCAGCCCGGCCACCATACGCTCTCGTGCTATCTGGACGGCGGCTATCGCACCGAACGTCAGAAGATACCCGGCTACGGCGCGCCGACGCGGCTCTGCGCGCTGCCCGGCGATCACGAATCGCGCTGGTGGGTCCGCGGCCATATGCATTTCATGCATCTGTACTTTCTGCCCGAACACTTCACGCAACGCGCGGTGCAGGAACTCGATCGTGAGCCGCGTGAACTGACGCTCGCCGATCGCACCTATTTCGAAGACGCCCATATCGCGTGCCTCTGTCAGACGCTCGCCAACGAAAACTGGCTGGACCCCGACGGCCTGCTGCGCACCAATGAAACCGCGCATCAGGTGTTAAGCCTGCTGCTGCGCGCACAAGGCATACGCCGAACCGATGCAGCACTGAAGGGCGGCTTGTCGGTGGCAACCCGGCGGCGCCTGCGGGACTACATCGAAAGCCATCTCGGGCAAAAGCTCACACTCCGCGAACTGGCCGGTGTCGCGGCGTTATCGGAGTTTCACCTCGCGCGTATGTTCCGCACGTCGTTCGGACTGCCGCCCGCCGCGTGGATCGCGCAGCAGCGGCTCGATCGCGCGCGTACGCTGCTGCGCACCACCGCGCTGCCGCTTGCGCAGGTAGCCGAACAATGCGGTTATGCGGACGTCAGCCATTTCAGCCACCGTTTTCGCGAGAACGTCGGCGTTGCGCCGGCTGCATTCCGGCAGGCCGTCGGCGCCCGATAGCGGCAGCGGGCGCCGTCCTCGATTCACAATCCTCAATCACGCCAGCGCCATCGCCAGCACGCGCGCCACGTGAATCGCGTCGACGCCCGCGCCGTCGTGGATCTGATGACGGCAGCTCGTGCCAT
Organism: Paraburkholderia fungorum; assembly: GCF_046027215.1. Taxonomy (GTDB): domain Bacteria; phylum Pseudomonadota; class Gammaproteobacteria; order Burkholderiales; family Burkholderiaceae; genus Paraburkholderia; species Paraburkholderia fungorum_D. The sequence goes on from NZ_JAQQEN010000002.1 coordinate 2,693,198, forward strand.
CGGCCACCATCAGCGTCTTGGCGTCGATCTTGCGCACCGCGGGCAGCAGTGACAGTTCGGCCATCGCCTGCGACGTGGCGTAATGCTCGGCCTCGTAGCCGAAGCTACCCGCCATCCCACAGCACGACGATTCGACGGTCGATACCTTCAGGTTCGGAATCCACTTCAACACGGTTTGCACGGGGGTGAATGCGTCGAAGGCCTTTTGATGGCAATGGCCATGCACCAGCGCCTGCTCCTTTGCCAGCGGCTTCAACGCAAGTTGCAAGCGTCCGGCTTTTTCCTCGCGCACCAGAAACTCTTCGAAGAGAAACGCCTGTTTCGAGAGCCGCTGTGCTTCGTCGCCGAAGCCGTAGTGCAGGAACTCGTCGCGCAACGAGAGCAAACACGACGGCTCCAGACCGATAATCGGCACACCCCGCTCCACGAACGGCTTGAACAGGTCGAGCATTTGCCGCGCTTCCTGCTTCGCTTCGTCGACCAGTCCCGCCGCGAGGAAGGTGCGGCCGCAGCACACCGGCCGCACGCCCTGGCGCGTGTTGAAGTGCACGCTATAACCCGCTGCCTCCAGCACCTGCTGCGCGGCGCGCGCGTTTTCCGGCTCCATGTTGTTGTTGAATGTATCGACGAACAGCAACACTTCCTTCAGCGCGCCGCCCGTTGCCGGTCGAGCAGGCACTGCCGTCGACAGAAACGATTTCCTGAAGCGCGGCAGCGTCCGTTCAGGCGCCAAGCCCACCGTTCGCTTGAACCATGCCGACAACACCGGCACATTGTCGGCGAGCGCCATCAGGCCAGGCATGCGGCTCGCCGCACCCGCATAGCGCGGCATGAACGCCACCAGCCTGTCACGCAGACGCAGACCGTGCCGCTTGACGCGCGCCGCCCGCGCCTCGATCTTGAACTTCGCCATATCGACGCCCGTCGGGCAATCGCGCTTACAGCCCTTGCACGACACACACAGATCGAGCGTGTCCTTGACGTCGTCGCTGGCGAGACCCGCTTCGCCAAGCTGGCCCGAGATCGCCAGACGCAGGGTATTGGCCCGCCCGCGCGTGACGTGCTGTTCGTCCTTTGTCACGCGATAACTCGGGCACATGGTGCCCGCGTCGAACTTGCGGCAGTGGCCATTGTTGTTGCACATCTCGACGGCCTTCGCGAGACCGCCGGAGAGATCGTTGCCACTGCCAGGCAATGTCTTCTGACCCGTCAGCGGATCGCGTTCGACGTTCCACGCGGACCAGTCAAGCGCTGTCTCGATCCGCTGCGCCTGATAACCCGGTGCGAAACGGAAATGACGCGCGTCGTCCATTTTCGGCGGACGCACGATCTTGTCGGGATTAAAGCGGTTGCCCGGATCGAATAGTGTCTTGATCTCGCTGAACGCCTGATTCAGGCGCGGTCCGTATTGCCACGCGACCCATTCGCCACGGCACAAACCGTCGCCGTGTTCGCCCGAATAGGCGCCTTTGTATTCGCGCACCAATGCCGCCGCTTCCTCTGCGATCGCGCGCATTTTCCCTGCACCGTCACGCCGCATATCGAGAATCGGCCGCACGTGCAGCGTGCCGACGCTCGCATGCGCGTACCAGGTGCCTTCCGTGCCGTGCCGGTGGAACACCTCCGTCAGGCGGCTCGTGTACTCGGCCAGATGTTCGAGCGGCACCGCGCAGTCTTCGATGAAGGAGACGGGCTTACCGTCTCCCTTCATGCTCATCATGATGTTCAGGCCAGCCTTGCGGACTTCCCACAGCGCCTTCTGCTCATCCGCGGCCGGCATTTCGACGACCGAATCGGGCAAACCGAGGTCGGCCATCAGTTCGGTCAACTGCTTGAGCGACGCGAGTTGCGCATCGCGATCCTCGCCCGCGAACTCCACTAGCAGGATCGCCTGCGGCTGGCCGACCAGCGCTTTCTCGATCACCGGCCGGAAAGCGGGATTGCTCATCGCCAGATCGATCATCGTGCGATCGACCAGCTCCACTGCCACCGGCTTCAGTTTGACGATGTGTTGCGTCAGATCCATCGCCTGCCAGAAGGTCGGAAAGTTGACCACGCCCAGCGTTTTATGCGCGGGCAACGGCGCGAGCTTCAGCGTCAATTGACGGCTGAACGCAAGCGTCCCTTCGGAGCCGACCAGCAGATGCGCGAGATTGGCGACGCCGTCGTCGGTGTAGGCGCGCGGATTCTGGCAGTCGAACACGTCGATGTTGTAGCCCGCCACGCGACGCAGAACCTTCGGCACGCGCGCCACGATTTCCTCGCGCTCGCGTTCGGCGATCTGCTTCACGCCTTCGAGTATCTGCTGCAAACGCGCGCCTTGCGGCGCCTCGCGCAGCGAAGCGAAACGCGCTTCGCTGCCGTCGGCGAGGATCGCATCGATCGCATCGACGTTGTGGACCATGTTGCCGTATTCGATCGAACGCGAGCCGCACGAATTGTTGCCTGCCATGCCGCCGATCGTGCACTGCGCTGCCGTCGAAACATCGACCGGAAACCAGAGGCCGTGTGGTTTCAACCATGCGTTCAGATGATCCAGCACGACGCCTGGTTCGACCGTCACGGTGCGCGCGTCGGCATCGAATGAAACGACATTGTTCAGCCATTTGCTGGTGTCGATCACCAGTGCTTCGCCGACCGTCTGGCCGCACTGGCTGGTACCCGCGCCGCGCGCGAGCAGCGGCACCTTCTCGCTGCGCGCGATTTCGAGCGCGATTCGCAGATCGTCCTGGTCGCGCGGCACCACCACGCCGATCGGCGTGATCTGATAGATCGACGCATCTGTCGCGTAACGGCCGCGGCTGGCTGCGTCGAACAGCACGTCGCCGCGCAATGACTTGCGCAGATGTTGCGCGAGCGGGGTCGTCAGGCGCGCGGCGGACGGCACCAGATGAATCGGCTTGACGAGTAAAGCAGAAGTGGCGTTCGTCATATCGGCGCTCTATGGGAGGACGGATTACTACCGCGTCACAGTGATCGGCGCGACGCTCAAACGCCAACACCGGTTACGGGATGCGCTTTAGTTGGTTCGTTAAGCGAAAACTTGCTTTCCGGTTGCATGCGGAACGCGAGCACCACGCCGATCGCCATCAACACCATGCTGCCGACAAACGGCAACTCCCAGCTACCGAAGTAGTCGATCAGAAAGCCGCCGACCACCGGCGAGATGATCGCGGCCAATGCCGAACCGGTGTTCATCATGCCGCTCGCGGTGCCCGAGTATTCCGGTGCGATGTCCATCGGGATCGCCCACATCGGACCGATCGTCATTTCGGCGAAGAAGAAGCCGGACGCAAGACTCGCCATCGACAGATACAGGCTGTGCGTGAACATCAGCGGCACGAGCGAGATCAGACAGAACATCATGCAGACGGACACCATCCAGCTGCGCGCACGCTTGAGGCTGCGCGTGCGGGTGAAAATCCAGTCGGTCACGATGCCGCCGAGCGTGTCGCCGATCACACCGGCAAAGAACACCACGGAAGCGAAGATCGCCGACTTTTGCAGTTGCAGGTGATAGCTATGCAGGAAGTACTGCGGAATCCAGCTGAGAAACAGCCACAAGGTCCAGCCGTAGCAGAAGTAGACGATGGTGACCGGCGCCATGCGGCGAAACAATGCTTTCCACGGCACGCCGGCGACCTTCGGCTTGGGTGCCGGCAGAACTTCGAGTTCGTCGCTCGTGATACGCGGATGATCTTTCGGATGTTCGGTGAAGGTGAACGACCACACCGCCACCCACAGCAGACTGAATACGCCACAGATATAGAACGATTCGCGCCAACCCCAGGTCGCCATTACCAGCACGATCAGGCCGGGCGCCACCGCATTGCCGATACGCGATGCAGCATGCGTGATGCCTTGCGCAAAACCGCGCTTTTCTTTCGCGACCCAGCGCGCCATCGCGGAAGTTGCTGCCGGAAAGGTGGCGCCTTCGCCGAAACCGAGCAGCACGCGGGCTGCAAGCAGGGAGATCAGGCCGCCGGCGAGTCCCGTCAGCAATGTCGCCACGCCCCAGATCGCGCCGCAGAAAATCAGCGTGCGTTTCGCGCCGAAGCGATCGCTCACCCAGCCGCCGATGATCTGAAAGATCAGATACGGATACGCAAATGCCGAAAACACCAGGCCTACTTCCGTGTGCGACAGGCCGAATTCCTTACCGAAACCGGCCGCCGCTGTGCTGACGTTGACGCGGTCAAGGTAGGTGATGAAGTACATGATGCATAGCATCACTAGAACGATACTGGTCGCACTGGTCACACGAAACCGCTTCATCGTCTCTCTCCATTGCAGTGTGTCGACGGCGCGCCTCGAATGACACGCCGCGTCGTCGCCCGTCAGCGGCGCACGCTGCGGGAACATCGCATGTTGTTCATGGGCCGCGGTCTACGCGCGGCTTCGTGAGGGAAGGACTCCCCGTCTTCCCTTGCTGCGAGGTGCTTGCCGGCTTTCCGTTGCGGTGTGTTTTGCGCGGATGACCGTGGTCAGGCCGCCGCTTTCAGACCCGACGCAGGCGTCAGCTTGCTCAGCCACTCCATAGCGGCAGGCAAGCCACTTTCCTTGAGCGGCACACCGGCGATCCGCAGTCCCATTTCGCAACCGGCCAGTGTGGCCAGCAGCATCAGGTCATTGCAGTCACCCAGATGACCGATGCGGAACATGCGGCCTTTCATCTTCCCGAGGCCGGTGCCGAGCGACATGTCGAAGCGTTCGTAGATGACCTTGCGCACCGCATCGGCATCGATGCCGTCAGGCATCATCACGCCGGTGAGCACCGGGCTGTATACCGCCGGATCGGCGCACTGGATCTCCAGCCCCCATGCGCGCACCGCACGGCGCGTCGCCTCGGCGAGACGCTCGTGACGGGCGAAGACGTTGTCGAGTCCCTCACCAAGGATCATGTCGAGTGCTTCCGAGAGCCCGTACAACAGATTCGTGTTCGGCGTGTACGGCCAGTAGCCGGTCTTGTTCATCTCGACGATATCGGTCCAGTCCCAGAAGCTGCGCGGCAACTTTGCCTGTTTGCTGGCAGCCAATGCTTTCGGCGAAATCGCGTTGAAGCTGATGCCCGGCGGCAACATCAAACCCTTTTGCGAGCCCGACACGGTCACGTCGACGCCCCATTCGTCGTGGCGATAGTCGGCGCATGCGAGACCCGAAATCGTGTCGACCAGCAGCAGTGCCGGATGACCCGCTGCGTCGATGGCGCGGCGCACGGCGGCGATGTCGGACGTGACGCCCGTGGACGTTTCGTTGTGCACCACGCACACCGCCTTGAGCGCGTGCTGCGTGTCGGCACGCAGACGCGCCTCGATCATCTCGGGCTGGACGCCGCGGCGCCAGCCTTGGATGCCGGGCAAGCCGAGAAACTCGGGCTTCAATCCGAGGCTTTCCGCCATCTTTTTCCACAGCGTTGCGAAGTGACCCGTTTCAAACATCAGCACGTTATCGCCCGGGCTCAGCGTGTTCGACAGCGCCGCTTCCCATGCGCCGGTACCGGACGCCGGGTAGATCACGACCGGTTGTTGCGTCTTGAAGATTTTCTTGATGCCTTCGAGCACCTTCAGGCCGAGTTCGCCGAACTCCGGGCCACGGTGGTCGATGGTTGGATAGCTCATGGCCCGGAGGATGCGATCGGGCACCGGGCTCGGACCCGGAATCTGCAGAAAGTGACGGCCAGCGGGATGAAAGTCTAGCTTGAGCATTGGGTTCCTCCGATTGAATTTTGCATTCAAAAAACTATAGCAGAGGATTTACGCCGTTCCCAAGGCTAAAATTGGGTGCCTGGACCGGTGTTTACCCGCGCTATTAACTAATCCGCGGGCTTCCGCTAAAATCCGGCTTACACGATGTAGAGGGCTTTTGTATGCAAAATTCGGATTTTGATGCCGGCGTGGCTGCTTCGCCACTGATGCCGAAGGTTGAGCGGCAGCGTTTGCACGACACGGTGGTGGAGCACATTCGTCGCTTTATCGTCGAGGGTGTGCTTGAGCCTGGCAAGAAACTGAACGAGCGCGAGTTGTGCGAGACGCTTGGGATTTCGCGTACGCCGTTGCGCGAGGCGCTGAAGGTCCTGGCGGCGGAGGGGTTGATTGAGATTTCGCCGAACCGGGGCGCGTCGGTCTCGAAGATGTCGGAAGCGGAGTTGCGCGAGACCTTTGAATTGATGAGTGGTCTTGAGGCTTTTTCCGGCGAGCTGGCGGCGGAGCGGATGACGGCAGCGGAGCTTGCCGAGATCAAGGCGCTGCATTACGCGATGCTTGCGTGTCGCACGCAGAATGATCTGCCGGGGTACTACAGCCGCAACCAGGCGATTCACGACAAGATCAACGAGGCGGCGAGGAATTCAGCACTGCGGCAGACTTATGTTGCTGTTAACCGCCGGCTGCAGGCGTTGCGGTTTCGGTCGAATTTTCAGATCCCTAAATGGGATAGTGCTATTCATGATCATGATGAGATGTTGAAAGCGCTTGAAGCGCGAGATGGGAAGAAGCTGAGCGCTATTCTTCGGCAGCATTTGCTTGATAAGAGGGATGCGGTTTTGCAAGTGCAATCTATAGATTTGGTTTAGGTTTTTTGCCTTTGGCGGCGGCATTTTCCTTGTGCCTGCGGCGGTGGCCTTTCCTTGTGTTCTTATTGGTCTATTAGCGTTCCCCCTGTGCGCGGGGGCACCTACTTTTCTTTGCCGCCGCGTAACTATTCAGCAGCAGCCAGAGGCGAAACGACGAACCCCGCGAAGCTCAGGGCCAGCGCATTGATGAGCGAACGGCCCTGTTTGCGTAGGGTAGCGAGGTAGGAGCGGATCGTGCAGAACGCCTGCATGCCCGACTCTGCGCGGAAGCATCCGGAGATTTTCTGTTTGAGTTTGGGCATGCGGATATCGCGTTCGGCCTGGTTGTTGTCGAATGGTACGCGGTACTCCGTAATGAAGCGCCACACCTCGCGCACGTGCGTGCGCAGGCGCGCGAGCAGGTTGTAGGTGAAGCTTTGCCTGACCCTGCCGCGGCGTTCCTTGCGGGTCGGCTCGCGCGCCTGCCGCGGATTGAGCCTTCGCGCCTGGGCAAGCAGTGCCCCGTTGCGTCGCCTGTAATAGCGTTGACGCGGCTCATCCAGCGCTGTGGCGCCCGCGGCCTGACTGAGCTGAACTTCCCGCTTTGCCTGGCAAAGCAGGTCGATCATCTGCTGGGCCCACGGTTGCTCCGTGGACTCCAGCACAAAGACCAGTTCGCGCAGATGGTGTGCATTGCATAGTGCATGTTCACACTCGTAGCGCGCGTAGGGCCCCCAGCCGTCATGTACCGCGATTCCCGGAAAGCCAGGCAGAATGCCGAAGCTGTCCAGCGCCTCACTACCACGCTTGCGGTGTGAGCCATACCAGCTCAACGCGCCGGTCGAGGCGACGTGCAGCCAGTAAGGCGTGCGTCCTACGCGCATGCTGCTCTCATCGAAATGCACCACGGGCTGCTCGCGCAGCGTCTGCCTGATCTGTTCAACCGCTGGCGCCAGCAACCGGGCCGCCTGATCAATGCTGTGCTGCACGGTACCCGTACTCACATGCAGGCCAAACAGATCCGCCAGCGCCTGGGCGGTACGCGCAACCGGCAACTGCTGGTATTGCGTCAGATAGACCGCAGCGGCGCGCACCTGAGGACCATACTGAACCGCCTGGCTCACGCCCTCGGGAAACGCGCCTGAATGGTGCTTGCCGCAGCGGCACTGCGCGATCTGCACGCGATGCTCGGTCACCTCAAGGCGCGTGGGCGGCAGATCGATCACCTGACGACCTTCAGGCAGCACGGTGATGTGAGCGCAGTCGATCCGCTGTCCACAGGCGTCGCACACCGGCGCCACCGGATGAATCTCGATGTGATCGGGCTGCGCCACGCGTTTGAGCGTCTTCCCCGGGTGCCCGGGCTGCGCGCCGGGCTTTGCGCCGCTCGTGCCGCGCAATGACTTCGGCTTGCGCCTGGGCCCATCGCCTGACGGTGGTTTGCTGGAGTTATGACTGTCCTTCTCAAGCTTCGCCTCAAGCTCGTTCAGACGTCTCACCAGATCAACGATGAGCGCGTCCTTCTGCTCCGGTGTCAGGTCCTTGATGTCGGGCATCTTCGTCATGTCCTTCACTATGCACGGCCTGCCTCAGGTTTACAACAGCTGAATAGTTACGCCGCCGCAAAGAAAAGTAGGCAAAAGAAAGCGGCTCCAACCGCCAACATTTAAGCGGCTCCCCTGGCTTGGAGGGGATCGTGGCCCCGTAGAGATTGACCCTGCGCACATCCCCGCGTGAGTGACCAGGCCGTCATGCTTCCGGCGGCGCTGCGCGCGCCGACGCGGTACTTCATCAAACCGTCCGCCGGGTTCCAAAATTCTCGGTGTGTTTCGACGCCTCGCCGAGGCGAAGCCGATGGCCCCCACCGAGCGCAACCGAAGCGCTCGGTTTCCCTGGCAGACCCATCCGCGACGCACGTAGTGCGGAGTGGGAGCGGATGACGGCTGTGTCACAGACCGTTATGGACCGAGGTGTGATCCGTTAATCGGACCACCAGCCCCTCCAAGCCAGGGGACCCACTTAAATGTTGGCGGTTTGAGCCGCTTTCTTTTGCCTACTTTTCTTTGCGGCGGCGCCCCGAAGGAAGTCCACTTGGTGGGCAAAGAAAAGTAGGTGCCCCCCCGCACAGGGGGAACGCTAATAAACCAGTAAGAAAACAAGGAAAGGCCAACGCCGTAGGCACAAGGAAATGCCGCCGCCAAAGGCAAAAGAGAAAACCAAACCCCTGCCTGGGAAGGCAAAAAACTTGTCCACGTAAATTGTTGGCAAGCCTGTGGACAACCCCCTCGCATTCGCGCCAACTATTTGACCCAGCAGAAAAAACCCCCTGCGGTTCAAGCATGAGCACCTGCCCTCGTCTCGGCCCAGCGGGCAGGCAAAAATAACCAGCCGCCCCACACGCGGCCCCCAACCTCTAGTTGTCCACACAATTTGTTCAGAAGTCCGTGGATAAGTCTTCCCCCACAGCGCTCAACCCCACGCCATAAGGCTTTGCGGGCCATGTGAGGGGAAATTGAGCATTCCCCGCTGGCCGCCAAACATCGTTCCCCCACGTTTCCCCGCACGCTGCGGCGCGGGGAAACCGCCTTTCCCCTCAATGGGAAAGGGCCGACATATTAGACATGTGTTTTGTAAAACACTCAACCTAACGGCGATTCAGGTGCCGTTTCTACAAGTCACTTGTTAAAGCAGAAAGCTGACGGGTTGGTTGTGTACGCTGCGGCGCACACACGATGGGGAACGCCAGGAACATTCCCCACAACGCGCGATGATAGGGCTACAGCTCCCAGCGCTGCCCGTCTTCCGTTACCAGCTAGGGCGTACGGCAGCACGGGTCTTCAAGCACCGGGATGCCATTGAATTCGCACTCGTCGTAATGGACGCCCGAGCGTCGCATGTGCAGTTCATCACACAGCATGCGCTTGTGGTCGGGATGAAGAACCAGCTCGACAGGTTGCTCCCCGCGATGTTCCTTCAGATACCGGTAAAGCCCATCTGTGATAAAGGCGCAGGCGCTCATGCCTGGCCGGAAACTCAATGTCATAAATCACACCCCCATGATTTTTCGATGGTAAGAAGACCGGCCTCGGCAGGCTGGCTCCGCAAGCCTCCAGACAGTTCCACGATACCTGACACGACCTGTCGAAGGTCAACCTGTGAATGCGCGCCAATGCGCCATGAATCGTTCGCGCCCCAAATCAGATTTGTCCGATATCCCCTTCGCGAAAGCAGCGTCAGCATCGCCTGAACGGGAAATGAATTCGCCGCTGCGTCGCCGGTTGCATTACCGGGCCGGTTGTTTTCGCTTACTTCATGGAGGTATCGGAATGCCTAGAAAGCAACACTACAACACGGAAGGCTTTGCATGAGGCGAGCCATCCTGAAGCTGGGCGACAAGTCCACAAACGGCGGTGTGGTCACGGAAGGCATCGACAGTTGCACACACCATGGAACGCCAATCACATTCATCGGTGCCAAGGTCTGGTGCAACGGCTGCAAGTCCGAAGGTGTGATCGGCTGGAAGGGACCACACCGGGACGCAACCATGATGGGCAAGCAGGAAGCGCTGGACGGCGATATCTGCATCTGTAGGTGTACACCGCCACCCGTCATGATCGCTTCACAGGATAGCGCCTGGCATGTGTTCACCCCTGAAGAATGGGCGACGACGGATGGTGGCGCTTCCGGCACTTCGATGACCAGCGAATATCGCGGCGCATACGACGAACAGATACGCGCCATGGGTAACGGCGCTACTCCGGGTTATCCGTACTTTATCGAAACTTCAGACGGTAGAACGAGATCAGGAAGGCTCGACGGTACTGCATTAATGCCACGCATCGATACAGACATGGCTGATAGTTACACGGTCCATTGGGGCGATGACGCTCTGGCACATGAAGGGTGGAACTAATGCCAAACAGGAAAACTGTTGTACATACAAACGACAGGCCCGGCTCAATAAAAGAAATACAGTTGAAGGCCGTCTCGTTTTCTGAATTGTGGGCAGCCTATCCTCATTCCGCACCGTGCATCGATCCGGCAACGGGGAAGCCCGCGTTCGAAGACGAGTGCGCAATTCGTTTTGGCACCTGTCTCGCGGGCGTCGGTATCACGAACAATTCGTTCAAGGGAGAGACATGCTGGTTCCACGGACATCCAAGGAGCCATATGCTTCGTGCCAAGGAAGTTGCACAGTGGTTGCAGTTACAGCCATTCGCCGGATGTCCAAAGCCGGAAACGGTGACAGGCAGTGACTGGAAAAGCAGAATCAAAGGACGTACAGGTATTGCGTTCTTTGGAAGCTACTGGCGTCGCAGTCTCAAGGAGAAGCAGCCCAGCGGAGATCATATAGACTTGTGGGACGGCGACCGCCTCACGCCGAGTGCAGAGACAACATTGCGGTTCAGCCTCGGAGTGTCGAAAATATGGAACCCTCTTTCGGCTCTAGGGATAGGCCCCGAAAATTTTTACTCTGACCTGTCCGAAGCGAAGACCATCCTGTTCTGGGAAATAAAGTGAGAATTGCGCTCGTGTACGGCGGCCTGATTGTTGCCGGTGCCATTCTGGCCGCTTTCGTGAGCCTGTGCATTGTCCTGCCCGATAGCGCCATCCCGTGCGGGGATGAATGTGGCGGGCGTGCCCTGGTTACAGCACTCTGGAGCGCAGTAGCGGGTGCAATCGCCTTTCCCGTTTGCGGATATACCATCCTTCGATCCAGACGCCGGAGCAAGGGTAACAACTAAGCACGCGTGCTGAATCGGAGCAACAAGTGACTTGAAAAGAAGGCGGCCGCACGGGAGTGGGGCCGCCTGTGGCACGTCGATGATGATGATGATAGGGGCCGCCGAAAAATACCACCGCTGCGCGGCGTCCAGAAAATCACACCCTATGATTTTTCCTCCTGCTCCCACTGGATGCCTGACCGCACGGCGTCAACGGTGAGCGTCGCAGGCGTTTCCTCGCCATCGGGTCCAGAACCGCCGACGACCAGCGCACGCCCCAGCAGCGGCTCGTAGGGGAACAGCGGCGTGAAGAACGCGCTGCATGGGGCGCTGCCGTTTGCCTTCCTCGTCCACATACAGATAGTCACTCTGCTCGGTCAGTATGGTTTCTGATGTTCTCACAGCCGATCAGTTCATAAGCGCCGTTCGGCCCTGCGAACTCGCCACTATACTCGACCTCTTCAACGGTGCATTTTTCCGGGTCAATCAGGATCGCTCTCATTGCTTTCCTCCCGTGTCGTACCAGCGCACACCCGTGTCATCGTCGTCCTCGGCAAGCGCGCGCTGCGCCTCGGTACGGGCGATCCCCTTGCCACACTCGGCCCAGCGTTGCAGGCTGTGGCGAATCTCCATGATCTGCATGGCCGTGGCATGACCCTCACGCACGGCGGCAATCGCTGCGCTGCGCGTGGTGTCGGGTGGTGCGGTAAGTGTGATACGTGCGAGCACATCGGCCTGCTCGCGCAGCGTCATACGGTACATGACTGCCTCCTTCAAGCGTGAATCCCTGCCACGACCGTGCGCATGCACGGCGCGACGCCATGGGTGGCGGTTGCTCACCGTGCGCCCCTTATCTCATCCATGCGCTCCGCGATGCGCAGCGTATCGAAGAAGTATTTCCAGCGCGTCGTGTCCTGTCCTTCCATCACGTGCGACACGCAGAGCACGCCCTTGAGCATCGCGAACTCGTCCGCGTTACCCTTGAAATACTCGATCAGTTTTTCCGTGCGGACCTTGCGCCCTTCAAGTCGTTCGCTCATACGGTCACCATGTCCCGTGCGTTCCAGTACATGCGCTCACACGCCTCCTTTTGCAGCCCGAGCGCCAGCCCTTCGGCCATGTCCCGCGCCGTCTGGCGCAGGTAGTCATCGGCCTCGGACTCGATGCCCCAGAGCGAATCGCCCACGCCATCGACCACCTCGCCGTCCTCGTCCAGCAGCTCGACCACGACACCGACCCACTGCCAGTCGTCGTTGCACCAGCCATGCAGGAACTCGAAGTCGCGGCGCACGGCCCCCGCCGTGATCTCGCCCTTCGTGAGGGGCTTCCATGGCCCGCACTGCTCCTGCAAGCGGAATCTGCCGTCATCGCCTCGCACCGCAAAAGTGACGCGACGAAGCTCTGCCAGCAGGGTTAAGCGGTGCTCATCACGCAGCCCCCAGCCATCCCGGCGTGCGATCTTCATCGACGCCTCAACGTCGTAGTAGCGACGCGAGCTGCGGTCGGTGTTCAGCACGATCTCGCCGGGGCGCTTGTCGCGGGTCGTCCAGTCGCTCACCACGCCGTGGCCGTCATGCTCTTCCCACGGTGCACCCATGCACTGATCCGCCTCGATGCGTACACGGAACGGGTAGCCACCGGCCTCGATCTCAAATGTTTCGCCTGCATACATGTTTCACCTCACCCAATACGTCATGCCGCCAAGTTCCACGGCACACCAGTCCAGACGTGCCACCTCTGCTGCGCGAACCCAGTTAACGCCGGAGAGAACCCAAGGCGTATTACAGTTCTCCTCGGCAAGCGTCCTGATATGACCCACGAACACGCTGTCCTGTACAAGGACTTCGGTTGTCCATGCCCGCGCCAGTACCTTGCACACGTCACAATCCAGTTGCTTGAAAAGCATGAACTCCGACAGCAGCACTTTTTTCTGCTCGTCGCAGTTGGCGGCATCAAGCGCCCTGAGCGCCGCGTCAAGCTTGACTAACTGTGCCCTGACGTCTTCACCCGTGATATAGCAATCTGTTTTCTCTAACAACATTGTTCGCACTCAAAATTACAAAGATCGAAAAAATCACACCCTGTGATTTCCATCGAACATGTCGATGGTGTAGCGGCAGCGTGGCGTCGTCGGCACAAAACCCGGCTCAAGCGCCACACGTTTTTCCTCGCGCAACTCATCCGCGCGCCACTCCAGACGCTTCCAGTCCACACAGTCCGAGTACGCCCGCGCAATGTCCTCGTCCATCCGTGTGCACAACACCGCGTCCCAATCCTCCATGCCCTGCTGCTTCATCACCGCCAGCAGCAGCGTTCCCAGCTCGTTGTGGTCCCAATCCTTCAGGGGCTTGGCCTTCCAGTCGTCCAGGTCGTTCGGGTAGAACGAAATGAATCCCGAGCACGACGTATGGCGCACGCGGATCATGTCCGCCAGTACGGCACCGTCCACGCGGTGATACAGCTCGCGCACGCTTGACCGGTTGATGTATGCAAAGATGCGGTCGGTTTCGAAGTTGTACTCGCGCGGGCTGACCATCTTCTCGAATGCGAGACCGCGCAGCGTGAAGTCCGCTTCCTCGGTGAACCAGTTGTCGAACGCATCGACATACGCATGGGCAATGGCAGCGTGTGCCTTGCCGTAGTCGGCACACTCGTTCAGCAGTTCGCAGAACGCAGAACGCAGTCTGATCGAGCCGCAGTTCGAGCGGCACGCATTCTTCCGCTTCGCGCTCGGTCAGGTTTTCGGCCTCAAGCTTCTCCACGCCGTCCAGTGCATCGTCGTACCACGACTCATAGAAGCCGCCGAACGGCAACTGGATGATGGTCTTTCGCTTGCTCATCACTCGCCTCCGTAGTTGTTCACCAGATACTGCTGCGCCGCATCCTCCGTCCTGTGGTGCGTCCAGCCCGTACAGTCCATGTAGCTCGGCGCGCTCATGCGGGCCAGCCAGCCGTCGCAGCGGTCAATCGTGACGCCGCCATACAGGGGCGAACCTTCGAGAAAATCCGTGAGTTCCGCCACGCTTCGCACCTCGCCACAGACGGATACCGGCACAACCTCCATGCCGCACGTCGTCTCAATCTCGAAGTAACCACCGTGATAAATCTGCGGCTTCATGAAGGATTCCTGAAAATCTGCATTAAATTCCTCCGCGCTCATGTGCTGCCCCTTACCAGAATTGAATTTCCGCGCCGTCCAGCTTGTGGATACGGCACTGCTCCGTAACCCACGCTTCAACCTGCTCAATCGTCCAGTCGCGTGGTTGCGGCTCGCGGCAATAGTCCAGGCCCTTGAGCTTGAACACCACCTGCCACTTCGCGGTCCTGCGCCATTCGGCTGTGAGGTCTGCCTCGTCAAAGCGTCGGGTGATGACGGGTCCTTGTGCGTCGTCCAACGACTGTGTAGCCCGCTCGTGAACCGCCCGTGCATTTGCGATGGTCTGCGGATTCGCGATGGCGTCGTCATGCCAGTCGTCCAGGGCGAGCATGTCCCCAAGCGCGCCTGACAGATCCGAAATCAGGACACGCTGCCCGCGCTGTTTCTCGTCCAGCCGATCGAGCTTCTCTGCCAGCGCCAGCAATTCCTTCTCTGCCTGTCTGCGGCCTTCGTCGGTTCCATCGACCAGCACAGCCATGAGCGCACGCATGGCGTGCTTCCAGTCGATCCTGATCTGTATGGCTTCCATAAATCACACCCCATGATTTTTTAAAGTGACTTGTTACCTGCAAGCTGCCGCACGACGCCTTCGGCCTGTGCCACGGACAACCCGGACAGATGAAGCGCGACACGATCCTCAGACTGCACATCCACCATCAGCGCCACGCGCCGCTCACCCATGAGCAGGCTGATAAAACGCTTCGGGCCGCGCACCATCGGCTCGCTCCCGCACGCTGTCACCAGGCGCTCCAGCGTGTCATCCTGCTTTGGCGCGCGCAGCGCCACGCGCACCAGCTTGAGCGATTGCAGGTAAGGCGGGAGCAGCCGTTCGCGTATCTGCTGCACGATGTCATCCGCCGATGCCTCACACCCGGCCATGAGTGCATAGAAGCGATGCACACCCGCCAGTTCGGCCACCTCGTCATACGGCATGGGCCATTCGCCGTTGCGGGCATGGAACGGAAAGACGCCATACACCGCAACGACGACCAGCCCCTGTTCCTCGAACTGCTGTAATTCCAGATGTGCGTCCATATCAACCTTCCGCAGCGAGAGAAGGAACACCGGCTTCGACGGTGAGGCGGTACTGCCGAACTCCAGTTCGCCTTCCAGTCCCGATGCAATCTCACGTACCTTCGTTTCAAACCCTGCGTTCATGACGTTCTCCAGAGAAAATCACACCCTGTGATTTTTCAGAATGCCCGCAGCCAGCAACGCATGCGGCCACCAGCGCCGTGCGCGTTCGTTGGCGGGATGCAGCGAACAGTTACGGAACTCACCCGTGCGGAAATTGCGCTCGGCATAGCTCGTAATCCAGCGGGGCACACCACGACTCTCGCTCGGCTCGGCCCCGCAATAGTTGTCCTTCAGCCACCGGACCAGCTCACGGAAGCCGAACGGCTCGGCGTCCAGGTCGATACCGCGTTCCGCCGCGTCGCCCAGCTCGGCGCTTTCATCCGTGACGATTTCATACGTCTCGGTGAATTTCATCGGCCATGCGTTACGCTCCCATCGCGGCGTTTTTGTGGTGATAGGGGCGTTCGCGTTTTACGGGTTCGCCCGTCACGCGCGCCATGGCCGCCGATGTTGAGCGCGCGGCAAAGCCCTGCCAGTAGTCCTCAGTCAGCACACCCGAAATGACCGGCACGCAATCGAAATCGCGGTCGAGTGGGGGGCGACAATGACTACGTCCGGTGTTGCGACATTCATCTTGGCCGGTAGTGAGGAGTCGGAGGCGGCGTAGCCGCCGGAGACGACGAACTGCCGGCGGCGCCGGATCGGCGAGGCTTAGGATGGCTGACTGAACCTAAAAAGAGGCGGTCAGCCCATGTCTGGAAGCCGCATCACCGACCAGCAGGTCCGCCTCTACATGAACCATCGCAAACACCATCCACAGAAGCTCGCTGCGGCGAAGTCAGGCATGAGCGAGCGCACGGCGCGGCGTGTCGAACACGAAGCCGGACTACCGTCACAGCAGCCCCGGCGCTACTGGCGCTCGCGCCCTGATCCGTTCGCCGGTGTCTGGGAGAGCGAAGTGGTCCCATTGCTACGCGCTGCGCCAAAGCTGAAGGCGATCACCCTGTTGCGCAAATTGCAGGAGGACCATCCCGAGCGCTTTCCGGACAGCATGCGGCGCACGTTTGAGCGACATGTCAGCCAGTGGCGCGCGCTCGAAGGCCCGAACCAGGAAGTGTTCTTCCCTCAAACGTATCAGCCAGGCGCGCGAGGCCTGTCGGACTTCACGCACATGGACAAGTTGTGCGTAACGATTGGCGGCGTCCCGTTTGACCATCTGCTGTATCACTTTGTGCTGGCGTTCTCGCGCTGGGAGTACGCCAGCGTGGTCGATGGCGGGGAGAGCTTCCTGGCCCTCGCGACCGGCTTGCAGAACGCGCTGTGGCAGGCCGGCGGTTGCCCCCGGGAACATCGCTCCGACAGCCTGTCGGCGGCCTTCAGAAACCTGCAGGAAGAGCAAGACTTCACGGTTCGCTATGCAGCGCTGCTCGAGCATTACGGGATGGAAGGCACGCGCAACAACCGTGGCATGGGTCATGAGTATGGTGTGGTAAAAAAAATGTCGCGGTGCCTCTTAATGACCCTGTATTGCCTGTCAGGTTGACGCGTCTATGGCGACATAATTTCAGGCTGATACTGATATTCCACTGATCAACATTGGGGGAATATCATGTTTGAGACTCTCTTTACGCGTCCGCATGTTCTTGCTGCCCACACGCTCGCACCCTGCGTGGAATCCAGGAAACGCTTCCTCGTACATTGTCAGGAACTGGGTTATCCGCCTAAGTCGATCCGCAAGATCGCGTGGGTCCTGCTGGTTTTTTCGCAGAGCATGGATCTGTCCCGCCCGCGGTTAATAACGCACGAGGAAATCGCGTTTGCGGTTGACCACCGGATTCGTCTCGTTCGAAGTGAGCGCACGAACGAGTCCCGCAGCTCGCGGCTTCTGTTCATCCATACCGCCACGGCCTGGCTGTGTTTTCTGGGGCGTCTGGAGGAACGGCATCCCACGAGAGAACCATTTGTTTGCTATGTCGAACACTACGTCGATTTCATGCGCGACCAGCGAGGACTCTCTCCTGCTACGATTTCAAACTGTCGTGATGAGATCGGTCATTTTTCTGGCGATGGTCTGCCGCCCTGACAGGGCAATTGATGCTCTCACTATCCACGACGTCGACACCTACCTCGCGTACCAGGGCAACCATGGCTGGTCCAGAGTGTCATTGCACGCGCTTGCGAGCACGCTGCGCAATTTCTTCCGGTATGCAGAAGGACAAGGCTGGGCCACCAACGTTGCGTGCGGCATTGAAGCACCCGTGGTGTATAGGGAGGAGGGTTTGCCGCTCGGGCCAGATTGGGATGACGTGCAAAGATTCGTCGCCAGTTTTGTCGGCGACAGTGCGATCGATCTACGCAACCGTGCGATGATCATGCTGCTGGTTGTCTACGGACTGAGGCGCGGCGAGGTGGTACTGCTCCGTCTGGAGGATATAGACTGGTGCGGCGAGATCCTTCATGTCCATCGTCCCAAGCAGCGTTGCACACAGCAATATCCGCTGGTGGCAACAGTTGGGAATGCCATTCTGCGTTACTTGAAGGAGGCGCGTCCACGAAGCGCTCATCGTGAGCTGTTCCTGTCGGTTGAGGCGCCGATCCGACCGTTGTCACCTGCGCGCGTAAGCGACATTGTCCGATCGCGTCTCGCAGTGCTTGGCATCGACATCCCGCGGCGTGGCGCACATTGCCTGAGGCATGCCAATGCCCGGCACTTACTCGATGCTGGTTTTGCCCTGAAGGAGATCGGCGATCATCTCGGCCATCGCAGCGCTTCGTCGACGAGAACCTATGCGAAGGTTGACCTGAGCGGACTGAGGCGTGTGGCCGAAATCGATCTGGGGAGTTTGCTATGACGCTCTCCGAAGTTGTCGCCCAATACGTGAGCCACAAACGGGCGTTGGGCATGCGCTTTGATTCCGAAGCGGCCACGCTTGCCTCATTCTGCCGCCGGGTTGATGGCAACATTGATGTGACGTCGGTCACGCTCAGGCATGTACATGACTTCCTGACTGGCAACAGGCCGCTGACTAACCATTGGCGCAAGAGAAGGTCGGTACTTGACTGCCTGTTTCGTTTTGCCCTCTCGCGTGGGCATGTCTCGGCTTCTCCACTTTCTCCCTACAGTCCGGAATTGCCGCCACCGCTGATACCCTATATCTATTCGCAGCAGGAATTAAAGCACCTGCTCGACGTGGCTCCGGCGGCATGCAGTCCATACGGTCTGCTGGATGCATATGTTTTGCGTGCACTCATTCTGATTCTGTATGGCGCTTGCCTGCGCCATGGCGAAGCCTTGCGGCTAACCATGCAGGACGTCAATCTCGACGAAGCCGTCCTGCATGTGCACGAGAGCAAATTCTATAAATCGAGGCTGGTTCCGCTAGGCGCAGATCTGAATAGTGCGATGCGAACCTATGCCCGGCAACGCAACCAGAGATTTGGGCAGGCACCGGCTGCGCCGTTCTTCTGTTTCCGCGATGGTCGCCCTGTGACCCAGAAAGCTGTGTGCAAGGCCTTTCAGCGACAGCGCGCCCTGGCAAACATCCAACGCGAAGGCTGTGCGTCCTGCCAGCCGAGGCTGCATGATTTGCGGCACTCAGGCGCAGTGCACCGGCTAATCGCCTGGTATCGCGGTGGCGTGGAGTTGCAACTGTTGTTACCGCAACTGGCCACCTATCTCGGCCACATCGATCTCGCGAGCACCCAGCGCTACCTCACTCTGACGCCCGAGTTGCTGAATGAAGCGGGCACGCGCTTTGAAACTTACTTCCTTGAGGTGCATCATGAATAACTCATCTCTGCTGGGTCCGTGGATCCGGCGGTTCCTGATCGAGTATCTGGTGGGCGAACGTAACCTTGCCATCAATACGCAAAAAAGTTACCGCGACATGCTCATGCTGTTGCTTCCGTATCTGGCCGCCAAGGTCGACAAACGGATCGACCGCCTGAGCGTTGATGATCTCTCCGCGCAAATGGTCCGCCTGTTCCTGACGCACATGGAAGAACAGCGCCACTGTATGGTCAGCACACGAAATCAGCGGCTCGGCGGCATCCATGCGCTGGCTCGTTTCATCGGCGAACATGCACCGGAATACGTCGAATGGTGGGCACAGATTCATCTGATTCCCGTCAAGAGAACCAGTCGGCCGGAGATCAGCTACCTTAGCAGGCAGGAAATGGACGCCCTGCTCGCAGCCTCTGACATGAATACAGCACAGGGGCAGCGCGAACATGCGTTACTGCTCTTCATGTTTAATTCAGGAGCGCGTGCAAGCGAAGCCGCGCAGCTCAGGATTGGCGACATTGACTGGCACACGCGTTCGGCCAGCATCGTCGGCAAGGGGAACAAACATCGCCGCTGCCCGCTCTGGAAATCCACAATCGAGGCGTTGCGCTCACAGACTGAAGGCAGGGCCGCCGCCGAACCTGTGTTCCTCAACCGGTTCCACCAGACGATGACGCGCTCCGGCATTCATGCTCTGGTGAAGCGCTGCGCTATTCGTGCTGCAGCCAGCGCGCCGTCACTCGCCGGCAAGAATGTGCACCCACATGTGATTCGGCATACAACCGCTTCGCTACTACTGCAGGCCGGTGTCGACATCAATACGATACGCGGCTGGCTTGGGCACGTGTCGTTGGAGACGACCAACATCTATGCCGAGATCAACCTGGAAACAAAGGCGCGGGCGCTGGCGACATGCGAAGTGCAAGGCAATGCCGAAGTACAAAAACAATGGCGTGATCAGCCCGACCTGATGGCCTTCCTCCGCACCCTGTAGCCGAATAATATGTGCTGTTCGATTTCCGCAAAGACGCTGCCTTGGCCTCGTTGGTTATCGACCAGCACATTTTTTTTACCACACCATACTCGTTTTTATGGGCTCGAGCCCATAATCACGAGAATGGCAGCGTCGAATCCTCGCATCGCTATCTGAAGGATCAGGTCGATCAGGCACTGGAGTTGCGCGGTCACCGCGATTTCGCGGACCGGGCCGCGTACGACGAGTTCGTGCGCGGAGTGGTGATGCGCCGCAACCGGCGCAATGCTGCAGCGTTCCAGATCGAGCGCGAACACCTGCTGGATCTGCCTGAGCACCGCACCACCGACTTCGCCGAGGAAGAGGCACGCGTGACACGCTGCGGCACGTTCACCGTACGTTGTGTCCTGTACAGCGCCCCGTCGCGGCTGATCGGTCATCGCCTGAAGGTACGCCTCTACAGTGACCGGCTCGATTGCTATCTGTCCGGCGCGCTCGTGCACAGCACGGCAAGAGCCACGCGCACGAGCAAACGGCGCGGTCGCGGCATCGACTACCGGCACTTCATCGATTCGCTCAAACGCAAGCCGCAGGCCTTCAGGGGCCTCGCGTTCCGTGACGATCTGTTTCCGCGTGAAGCCTACCGCCGCACTTGGGAGCGCCTGGAGGAGGCGCTGACGCCGCGCCGCGCATGCAAGACCATGGTGGGCCTGCTTGAGCTGGCAGGAAACCACGGCGTCGAGGCGCAACTGGCGCTGAGGCTCGATGCATTGCTCGAACTCGGTGAACTGCCCGATCTGAAGGCGTTGTTCGATGAGTTCCTGCCGCCCCTGCTCATGGATGGCGCGTACTTCTCCGTGTGGGACGAATTCAAACGCAATCTCGGCGGCATCCTCCTGCTCGCGATCGGCGCAGTCGCCTTCACGACGCTGGCGGTCGGCCTCGTCGCACATTGGGTTGTCCCCGCCTTGCCGTGGGGCGCATGCTTCGCGCTCGGCGCGATCGTCTCGCCACCTGACGCGGTCGCCGCCAAGGCGGTGCTGGAGCGCGTCGCGCTGCCGCGCCGGCTGATGGTGCTCCTCGAAGGCGAGAGCCTGCTCAACGACGCCGCCGGCATCGTGCTGTTCCGCTTCGCGGTCGCGGCGGCATTGACCGGCACCTTCAGCGCGCAACACGCGATCGGACGCTTTGCGGTGCTTGGACTGGGCGGCGTCGCGATTGGCGTCGCGGTCGGCTTCGCAGTCGTGAAACTGCTGCGCTTTCTCGATGACGCTTACCTGATCATCACCGCGGCCACGCTCTCCGCCTGGGTCAGCTATATCGTCGGCGACGCGCTCGACATGTCCGGCGTCATCGCTACCGTCAGTTGCGGGATGGTGCTCGGCTGGCATCAGCACGAAATCTTTTCGGCCTCGGTACGCATGCGCGGCATGGCCTTCTGGCAGGTCATCATCTTTCTGATGGAAGCGCTGGTCTTCATTCTGATTGGATTGTCGCTGCGCGGCGTGATCGTGCGGCTAGGCGGTGTCGGCGATACTTTGAGCGCATTGGCGCCTGCTATCGGCGCCGTGATCGCAGCCGTTGTGCTGTCGCGCTTCGCGTGGGTGTTTGCCGTCGAATCGTTGAACGGATTGCTGTGCAAGCTGACACGACGCGCGGGTGGTGCGCCTGACTGGCGCTCGGCCACGGTGACGAGTTGGGCCGGAATGCGCGGCGTGGTGACGCTTGCCATTGCGCTTTCGTTACCCGAGGCGATGCCCGGGCGCGATCTGATTCTGGTCGCGTCGTTCGCGGTCATTCTCGTGACCGTGCTGGGACAGGGGATCACGATTGGTCCGTTGATTCGCTGGGTGAAGCCGGATGACACCTCGGAGCACAACGCCGAGCATCTGACGGAGCCGCAGGCCTGGGCACGGCTCGAGGCGGCGCAGTTTGTCGCGATTCAGCCATTGGTGCATGGCCCGGACGGGAGCGTGATTCATCCACGATTGCTCGAGCAATATAGCTATCGTGCACGCATTACCGAGGAGTATCAAAGCGAAGCCGCTTTTCCTCCCGATGCCCGCAACGCGCATTATGACGTCGTGTTGGGCGCCGTCTCTGCGGGACGTGCGGAGTTGTTGCGGATGCATCGGGCGGGGTTGATTCATGATGAATTGCTGACACTTCTCGAGCGTGATCTGGATTTGCAGGAGATCACGGCTTTACATGGGAGAGGGTGATGGTTTTGCCTTTGGCGGCGGCATTATTTGGTTTGCCTTCGGTGTTGGTTTTTTTCTTAGCGGCCTATTGGCGTTCCTCCTGCTGATTGCCTACGGCGTTTGGTGTCTCTTTTCTTATTGGTTTATTAGCGTTCCCCCTGTGCGGGGGGCACCTACTTTTCTTTGCCTGCCGCAAAGAAAAGTAGGCAAAAGAAAGCGGCTCCAACCGCCAACATTTAAGTGTATTAGCCTGGACTTGATCTGACAGGTAGTCGGGGAAGCGAAGCAAAAACTGAGTTAGTGAGGGATCAGTTTCTCCCTGGCTAGTTCGAGTGAATCGAGGAAGGTGCGCATGGGCGTCTTGCCATAGCACCATCGCCCCTGATGTTCGCGCTCATTGTTGTACTGGTCAAGCCATGCGTCCAGATCGGTCTGCAGGGCAGCGATCGTGTCATAGATCTTCCTGCGGAAGGCGATGCGGTAGAACTCGTTGAGCATGGTCTTGTGAAGCCGCTCGACGATACCATTGGTTTGTGGAGAACGGGCTTTGGTACGGGTATGGTCGATGTTCTCCACAGCCAGATAAAGCTCGTATTCATGGTGTTCCGGGTTGCCACAATACTCGGTGCCGCGGTCTGTTAGCACCCGTGCGAGCGGGATGCCGTAGCTGTCGAAGAACGGTACGACGCGATCGTTGAGCAGGTCGGCGGCTGGCAGCGGCGTCTTACGGTCATAGAGCTTTGCAAATGCCACCTTCGAGTAGGTATCGACAAAGGTCTGCTGATAGACGCGGCCCACGCCCTTGAGCGTGCCGACGTAGAACGTGTCCTGGGCGCCACAGTAGCCGGGGCATTCGGATTCGAATTCCCCATGTGTTTCCTTTTCCAGCTTGGCGCGCTCGAGCGCTGCCAGCTGCGATTCAGTCAGCACCAGTCCTTCCTGGGCGGATTTGGCCTCCAGCGCCTTGAGACGCTTGTTCATGGTCTGGAGGTCATGACGCAACCAGACGCCGCGTACACCCTGTGGCGACACGCTCAGGGCATGGCGTTTGAGCACTTCATTAGCGATACGGATCTGGCCGTAGGCGGGCAGTTCCAGCGACAGTTCGAGCACGGCGGCCTCGACCTGCGGATCCACGCGGTTCTTTGGCACCGGGCGATGGCGGGAGATTTCCTGCAGGGCCGCTTCACCGCCCTTATCGTACAGTTCCTTGAATCGGTAGAAGCTGTCGCGCGAATAACCCATTACACGGCAGGCCTGACTGACGTTGCCCAGTTGCCGGGCCAACTCCAGCATCCCGACCTTGACGCGGATGACTTTCTGTTCCTGAGTCATGGTGGACTCCTTGCGGTTCGCCGCGCGCGTTGACGCTTCGGGCTACGCCCTTCGCGACCACGCGCAACAGCACGAGAAACCGACCACTGTCAGATTTAGTCTAGTTCACTACAATTTAAGCGACTCCCCTGGCTTGGAGGGGATCGTGGCCCCGTAGAGATTGAGCCTGCGCACATCCCCGCGTGAGTGACCAGGCCGTCATGCTTCCGGCGGCGCTGCGCGCGCCGCGGCGGTACTTCATCAAACCGTCCGCCGGGTTCCAAAATTCTCGGTGTGTTTCGACGCCTCGCCGAGGCGAAGCCGATGGCCCCCACCGCGCACAAACGAAGCCCCCGGTTTCCCTGGCAGACCCATCCGCGACGCACGTAGTGTGGAGTGGGAGCGGATGACGGCTGTGTCACAGGCGGTTACCGGCTGCGGCGTGATCCGTTTATCGCACCACAATCCCCTCCAAGCCAGGAGACCCGCTTAAATGTTGGCGGTTTGAGCCGCTTTCTTTTGCCTACTTTTCTTTGCGGCGGCAAAGAAAAGTAGGTGCCCCCCCGCACAGGGGGAACACTAATAAACCAGTAAGAAAACAAGGAAAGGCCAACGCCGTAGGCACACAGCAAATAGTGCCACCGCCAAAGGCAAAAAAACGATCACCCTTTCACCACATCCCTCTCCCTCAACCCCGCCGGCAGGCCCCAAATCACGATGACGCCACAAACCAGAGTCATTACCCCAATCGCATACAAAGCCGGCGTCGTGCTGCCGGTCAAATCCCTGATTCGCCCCACCATAACGGGGCTAACAATCCCCCCAAGTTGCCCGAGCGTATTGATCAAGGCAATCCCACCAGCCGCGCCGGCGCCCGTGACAAGCTTCGGCGGCAACGCCCAGAACGCCGGAATCGAAGCTACCACGCCCGCGCCCATCACAGCCAGCGCGACGACCAACAACGTCGTCTGCTTGTCGAAGAACCCAGCAGCAAAAAATCCAACCGACGCCATCATCAGCAACCCGAATACAAACTTGCGCCGCTCGCCAGTCGCGTCCGACAACCGCCCCACCACCACCATGCAAATCGCGCCGCACACATAAGGCACCGCCGTCAGCAATCCAATCACCGTTGGATTGTGCGTCCCCGCCACGCGAATCAAATGCGGCGCCCAGAAATTCAACCCGTACGACGCCACCTGAATCAGAAAGTACACGAGCCCCAGCGTCAAAAATCCCGGTGTCCTGATCGCGCCCAGCAACGAATGCCCCGTGCCCGGATGACGGCTTTGCTGCGCTATCTGTGCCGACAGGTACGTCTTCTCCGACGACGACAACCAGTCAGCATCTTCAATGCGGTCCTTCAACACCTTCAGCACGAGAAGTCCCAGCACGATGCACGGTAACCCACCGAGCAAAAACAGCCAGTGCCATCCAGGCATGCCAAGCACACCGTTCATATGCCCAATCACCAGACCGGCAAGCGGCGCACCGACCAGACCCGAAAACGCAGACGCCAGAAACAGCATCGACGTAATGCGTCCGCGATAGCTCGGTGGAAACCACAACGTCAGGTAATACAGCACGCCCGGCGCAAAGCCGGCTTCCATCGCGCCGATCAGAAAGCGCAAGCCGTAAAACTGCCATTCGTTGTTGACGAACACCATGGCCGCCGTCGCCAGCCCCCAGGAAATCATGATCCGTGCAATCCAGCGACGCGCGCCGACCTTGTACAGAAACAGATTGCTCGGTACTTCGAACAATACGTAGCCGATCACGAACAGGCTCGCTCCGAGACCATAGGCGGTATCGGACAGCCCAAGATCGCTCTGCAACTGGAACTTCGCGAAGCTGATGTTGATGCGATCAAAAAATGCGAACAGATAGCAGATCATGATCAGCGGCATCAACCGCCACGCGACTTTGCGGATGATTGCCGCGGCGTCGTGTCCGCCAAACTCACGGCTGCCGGTTGCGACTGCGCCCAGGTCACTCATGCTTGTCTCCAATGCCGGCTTCGGCCATGCCGTCCGGTCGTTTAATCGATTAAGGAAAAGTCAGATCTGCAGAACGTATTCAGGCACGGGATGCAGGTCGCAATTGCGGCCCGACTTCGCCAGTTGTCCCGGCACGTCGTGGCCAAGTAACGCAGGCAACGTGCGCGACAACGCAAGCAGCTTTTCCAGCTCGACCGCTGTCGGAATGCCCATCTCGTCGCACATATTGACGAGGTCTTCCGTGCAGATGTTGCCGGACGCCCCCGGTGCGAACGGGCAGCCGCCAAGGCCTCCGAGCGCGGCATCGAAGCGGCGTGCGCCGGCTTCATAAGCGGCCAGCACATTGGCGAGGCCGAGGCCGCGCGTGTTGTGAAAGTGAAGCGTCAGCGCGGCTGCGGGCAGGCGTTCGAGCACCCGCGTGACGAGCCGCGCGACCTGGCGCGGATTCGCCATGCCGGTCGTATCGGCCAGCGTAATACCCTCAATGCCCATCTCGCGATACGTATCGACAATCCCAATCACGCGGTCTTCGTCGATCGTCCCTTCGAACGGGCAGCCGAACGCCGTCGCCACAGAGGCGTTGAGCAGGACGCCCGAATCCTTCACATGCCGCACGATGTCGCCGAATGCAATCAACGAAGATTCGCAACTCATCCGCATGTTGGCGCGGTTGTGCGTCTGGCTCGCCGACATCACCAGGTTCAGTTCATCGGCCCGCGAGGCCAGCGCGCGCTCAGCGCCCTTCAGGTTCGGCACCAGCGCAACGTAAATCACGCCCGGATGACGCTCGATCTGCTGGAACACCGCTTCGCCGTCGCGCAACGCCGGAATCGCTTTCGGCGAAACGAACGAGCCCGCCTCGATGCGTGTAAAGCCCGCAGTCGAGAGCGCGTTGATCAGCGCGATCTTGTCGGCGGTGTCCACCCACGTGGGTTCGATCTGCAGGCCGTCGCGCGGCGCGACTTCCTGCACGATCAGCCTGTCGAAGTTCGTCTGGCTCAGGTTCATTGCACGGCTCCTTCGCGGCGCAGCCGCTCGATATCTTCACTGGCGAAACCCAGTTCGCTCAGCACGCTGCCGGTATGCTCGCCCAGCGCGGGTCCTTGCCAGCGTACTTCGCCGGGTGTATCGGACAGCTTCGGGACGATGCCAGGCATCTTCACCGACGCACCGCCCGGCAGTTCCGCCTGCAACAACATCTCGCGCGCCTGGTAGTGCGGATCGGTGACGATATCGGCAACGGAATAGATGCGCCCCGCGGGCACCTCGGCGCGTTCGAGCGCGGCCAGCACGTCTTCGGTGGAATGGTGCGAGGTCCATGCGGCAATCGCCTGATCGAGCATCGCGCAGTGCTTCACGCGACCGTCGTTGCGAGCGAGGGCGGGGTCGTCGGCGAGATCCGCGCGGCCGATCAATTGCATGAGGCGCTTGAAAATCGGATCGCTATTGCCGGCAATCACGACGTAGCCGTCGTCTTCCGTCGGATAGGTGTTCGATGGCGCGATGCCCGGCAGCGCGCCGCCGCTACGCTCGCGCACATGGCCGAGCAGATCGTATTCGGGTACGAGGCTCTCCATCAGATTGAAAACGCTCTCGACCAGCGAGACATCGACCACCTGCCCTTCGCCCTGTCCCGTTTTCACGCGCAACAGCGACATCAAGGCGCCGATCACACCGTGCAACGACGCAAGCGAATCGCCAAGGCTCACACCGACGCGCGCCGGTGCGCCGTCCACCTCCCCGGTCGTATAGCGGATGCCGCCCATCGCCTCGCCGATCGCGCCGAAGCCCGGACGATCGCGATACGGACCTGACTGACCGTAGCCGGAGATGCGGACCATCGTCAGTTTCGGGTTGATCGCATGCAACGTCTCCCAGCCGAGGCCGAGCTTTTCGAGCGCGCCGGGGCGGAGATTTTCGATCACGACATCGGCGTCGGCCGCGAGCCGTTTAACGATGTCCACCCCATCGGCCGACTTCAGATTCACGCAGATGGATTTCTTGTTACGCGACTGGAGATACCACCAGAGTGACGTGCCCTCGTGCAGCTTGCGCCATTTACGAAGGGGATCGCCGGTCTCGGGGGCTTCGATCTTGATGACCTCCGCCCCGAATTCGGCCATGAGGCGCGCGGCGAACGGCGCGGCGATAAGGGTTCCGATCTCGACGACGCGAATACCCTGAAGGGGTCCACTCATGATGCTGTCTCCGAAGCTGGTTTCGTGTTGAGAGACAGCTTAGAAGCGGCACTGCGGTGGCGTCCAACCGCAATCCGGCAACGACCGTTCGCGAACGGCGAACGCTCAGGCGCCGGCCGCAGCCGGCACGCTTTCCGACGCCTCGATCGAGCGAAGGTGATCGAACAGCAGACGGCTCACCGGCGACAATGCGTCGATATCGCGCACCACCAGCAGCAGACTGCGCTCAGACCAGTCGTCTTCCAGTGCAACACCGGCGAGGCCGAGCGGGCGGCCCATCAACTCATACACCTTGCGTGGCAGGACACCGACGCCCATGCCGGCCTGCACCATCCGGCAAACGGCGTCGAATCCCGGCACATGGATGCGCAGGCGCAAGGGCTTGCCAGCCTGGCGCGCGGCCATATGCGTGCGCGCGTTGATCGAGCTGGCGGAATGGAGGCCGACGTGGTCGCCGTCGAGCGTTTCCGCGAAGGCGACGCTGGCGCGCCCGGCCAGCGGATGATCGTCGCGCGTGACGAGCACGAGCGAATCGTGCCGATAGTGCGCAACGTGCAGGTCGCGGGTGTCGGCGTCGCCGGAACAGATGCCGAGATCGGCAAGACTGTCGTCGACCGCTTCCACCACGCCGCCGCTTGGCCGCTCCTCAAGATCGAGTTTCACGCGCTCGTTCTGCAATTGAAACGCGCGCAGGTCTTCAGGAAGAAATTCGACGATCGCCGACAGGTTGGCCATCATCCGCACATAACCGCGCACGCCGCTCGCATGGCCGGCCAGTTCGATGCCGATGTTTTCGATGTCCCGCATCACCCGGCGCGCGTGATGCAGCAACGTTTCGCCGGCGGGCGTCAACGTCATGCCGCGCGCGTTGCGCTGGAACAGCGTGGCGCCGACGGCCTGTTCGAGTTCAAGCAAACGCTTGCTCGCCGCCGATACGGCGATCGCCTCGCGCTCGGCGGCACGCGTGAGCGTGCCCTCTTCGTAGACGGCGAGGAAGAGCTGGAGCGTGGTGAGGTCGAGTCTTCGCAGGAGGTTTTTGATTACCATGGCCGGGCGCCGCGTGGTTGTGCGATGTGCCTATTCTGACGCGTGACGCGAAAAATAGCTGCGGCGCCCGGCCAATGGCGCGCGTCCTGGGTCAGTCAGGGTCGACTGATAGCGTGTTTTGGTATGCTGGTTCGCCATGCATTTCTAGCGGCCGATTCACCTCATCGTCAGAGGAAATTCATTTAATGCCTACCGTCGCAATCGCGATCTTTCCGGGCGTGCAGGCGCTCGATGTGGCCGGTCCGGTCGATGTGTTTGCCGAAGCAAACCGCTTCATTGCGCCGCCAGAGCGCTACGGTGTCACGCTGCTCAGCGCGGAGCACGGTCCGCTGCGCGCTTCCAATGGCATGGCGCTGATCGCGGACGACACCTTCGAACAGGCGCGCGGCCCTTTCGATCTGGCGCTGATCGCGGGCGGTCCGGCATTGCCCGAGGCTGCGCCCGACGCGCGATTGGTGGAATGGCTCACGAACGTCGCCGCGCAGTGCGGGCGCTATGGCTCGATCTGCACCGGCGCCTTCGCGCTCGGCCACGCCGGCCTGCTCGATGGGCGCAACGTCACGACTCACTGGCAACACGCGGCGCAACTGGCCACGCAATTCCCGCAAGCGCGCGTCGATTTCGACCGGATCTATCTGCGTGACGGCAAGCTCGTCACGTCCGCGGGCGTTACTGCAGGCATCGACCTCTCGCTTGCGCTGGTGGCGGAAGACCACGGACCGCATACGGCGCTTGCCGTCGCCAAACGGCTGGTCGTGTTCGCACAGCGGCAAGGCGGCCAGTCGCAGTTCAGTCCCTACCTGACCGCGCCCGCCGACGACACCTCGCCGGTCGCCAAAGTCCAGGCGCACGTCATGGAGCGGATCCGCGAACGCTTCACCGTCAAGCAGCTGGCGGATGTGGCGGGAATGAGCGCGCGCAACTTCGCGCGCGTCTTCGTGCAGGAGACCTCCGTCACGCCACACGAGTTCATCGAACGCGCACGGGTCGACGCCGCGCGCAAGTGGCTCGAAAGCAGCGATGCGGTGCTCAAGGCGATTGCTTACGACTGCGGCTTCGGTTCCGCGGACCAGATGCGTATCGTGTTCACGAGACGCATCGGCGCGACACCGACGCAGTATCGCGAACGTTTTC
Source organism: Paraburkholderia fungorum (assembly GCF_046027215.1). Classification (GTDB taxonomy): domain Bacteria; phylum Pseudomonadota; class Gammaproteobacteria; order Burkholderiales; family Burkholderiaceae; genus Paraburkholderia; species Paraburkholderia fungorum_D. The sequence continues at coordinate 2,723,354 of NZ_JAQQEN010000002.1, forward strand.
GCTCGACGTGAAAAGGGCGCGCGAGCGGGTACCGCTGCGGGCATGAAACATTGCGTGAGAAAATGGCGCTCTTTCCCCAGCCACGGATCACCACGACATGACCTCCTCTTCCCCGATCCGCGCGATCGTCACCGGCCATAACCGCGGCCTCGGCGAGGCGCTCGCCGAGCAACTGCTTGCGCGCAACGTTGCAGTGCTGGGCTTGTCCCGTTCGCGTCACGCCACGCTCAAGCAGCGCTTTCCGGCGTTGCTCGAAGAAATCGAACTGGAGCTCGCCGACCCGGCAAGCGTCGCGCAATGGGTGGCGAGCGATGCACTGCGCAGCTTTGTCAGTGGCGCACAGAGCGTCCTGCTGATCAATAACGCGGGCATGGTGCAGCCCATCGGTCCGATCGAAGGACAGAGCGCCGCTGACATCGCGGCCGCCGTGAGTTTGAATGTGGCCACGCCCCTCATGCTCGCGAGCGCGCTCGCTGCAGCGAGCGCCGATGCGAGCGATCGGCGCATCGTCCATATTTCGAGCGGCGCGGCCCGCAATGCATACCCTGGCTGGAGCATCTACTGCGCGACCAAAGCTGCGCTCGATCATCACGCGCGCGCCGTGGCGCTCGATACGAATCGCGCACTGCGAATCTGCAGTCTCGCGCCGGGTGTCATCGATACGAATATGCAGGCGGAGATTCGCGGCAGTGGTGAAGAACAGTTCCCGCTGCGCGAGAAATTCGAAGACCTCAAACGCAATGGTCAGCTTGCGACGCCAGCGCAATGCGCCACCCAGTTGCTCGACTACGCCTTTAGCGATGCGTTTGGCCAAACGCCCGTGGCCGACATTCGCGAGGTCGCGAAACAGGCCTGAACTGCGCGCTCTATGCTCCCGTAAAACCTCACCTTTCGGCTGACGTGCCGGGAATTCACACGCCGGGTGCCGCCATTGAGCCGCGCCCGGCGGCTTCAATCTCGCCGTGCGGCGCGAACACATCGCTTAAACGTGAGATGAAACAGCGTGCGCGGCACGGTCGCACAATACACAGACCGGCTCCCGCAAAACCTCACCTTTGGCCCGATGCCGTCGAGGTCCGGCGGGCATTGAGTATCCGATAGCTCCCGAAAAGTCTCACCTTTCACGTCTGGGGGCAGGCCGCAAAGGCATGCTGGGCGGGGTGCCGATGGTTCAGAACGGGCTACTCCCGCAAACCCTCACCTTTCGATGGGCTCGGGTAATCTGCATACCCAGGTAAGAGACGGTGCGGGAATTGGCGTCGGAATGACGGCAAGGTGAAGCGAAATGATCGGGCCGACGCACGTATTCGTTCGCACGCGGGCTCCCGAAAATGCTCACCTTTACGAGGATGATCGCAGGATATCGCTCGTACCGGGAAATCAAATAGCCCGGTACGTATGCATCAAAACCGCAAAAGCAGCGGCGGAAACGAGCCCTTGCGGCCGGCTCCCGAAAAACCTCACCTTTGCCGGAAACCGCTTGCGGCCGGCGCTTAGCTCGCCAGCTTGCGGAACGTTTCCAGTACCGCGTCGCCCTTGAACGGCTTGACGATCCAGCCTTTGACACCGGCCGCCTTGCCGCGCTCTTTCATCGCCGGGCTGCTTTCGGTGGTCAGCATGATGACGTTGACGGTCTTGTTCGCGAGTTCGCCGCGGATCTTCTCGACCATCGTCAGGCCGTCCATATTCGGCATGTTGACGTCGCTGATCACCAGCTTGATGCCAGGGCTCGCCTTCAGTTTCGCGAGACCGTCCTTGCCATCCACAGCCGTGTCGACGTCCAGACCGTTCTTCTTCAGAAAGCCGGCGACTTCGTCGCGTACCGTGCTCGAATCATCCACCACCAGAATTTTTGACATGTTTTTTCCTATGACACCATTCAGAACAACTCCAGCTCGCCGCTGGTTTCTTCGATGACACTCGTGTCCGCCACGAAATCGATCGGTGCGTGGGCGCAGACGCAAACGGTCGCGGCCAGCTGCACCGACGTGCCGAGCGTGATCGAATACGACGACAGCAGCGCCGGCTTCAACTCTTTCAGATGCGGCAGACAGCGAGCGCTCAGCACGTAAGGCGTCGACATGCCCAGGTCCGGAAAATAGCGCAGCAGTTCCTGGTTCATCGCGCCGCAACACAGATTGCAGATTTCCAGAAAGGCTTCCTGGAACGGCCGCTCATCGTCGTCTTTCAGATAGTAGGCACGCGTGCTGTCGTTTTCGTCGAAGTGAAGGATCAGCAGCAGCCTGAACAGAATCGACGAGATGGTCAGCACGACGACCTGAGTGTCTCTGGTTGCGCCCGCGCCGGCGTTGGCATCGGCGAGCGGCACGATCTCGCACGAGTCGCCTGAATCCAATGGCAAACGCGCCTGTGCCGCCTTGCGGAAAATGCGCTCGAAGCTTTCCTTCGCGTGGACCGTGATCACGTGCGGCCCCTAGTGCAGTTTCGAGTGAAACTGATTGGCTAGCGACTCCACGCTGCTCAGCGACGCCGCGATCATCTTGCCGCCAGCCTGGATGTCCTGGAAGGTCGAGGTCGTGGTTAGATCGTTGCGGTGCAGGCTGTCGCGATAGCTCTTCGACAACTCTTCGGAGCGCGCGGCCAGCGCGCGCACCTCGCTCGCCACCACCGCGAAACCGCGTCCGGCCGGACCCGCGCGCGCTGCTTCAATCGAGGCGTTCAGCGAGACGATCACCACATGCCGAACAATCGACGACAGCTCCTGGTTCTTCGCATGCATGTCGTGGTTCTGCGTCATGAGCGAGATCATCTGCTCGTGCCAACGCTCGAAGGTCGCACCGAGGCTCTTCAGGCGCGCGGCTTCGCCGGCGAGCTGTTGCGCCTGATGCGCCCACTGATCCTTGTCCTCGGTCGCCGCTTTCAGTGCGGCGCGAAGTTCGTCCGCGGCGGCTTCCTGCTGCGCGAGCTGCTCACGCAGTTGCGCGAGCGATGCGTCCCGTTCCTGCGCCACTTGCGCGTGTTCGCTCATCGCTTCGCTGTGAGCCGCCTGCTGCGCGGCCAATGCCTCGATCCGGGCATCGGCTTCGGCGCGTAGCCGTGCCGTCATCTTCGCGCTCTGCAGTTTGTGCGCAACAAAAGCCAACAGCGCGGTCACCGCGCTGCCTGCCACCACTGCCAATCCATACTGTTGAATCACAACCCATCCTTCCGAAGTCCACCGCGAGGCCTGTCAGTCCGCGCTTAATTTGCCATTGTGTCGAGTTGCAATTCGCCCGCATCGCCGCGCGCCTCGACACCGAGCGTATCGACCGCGACGCTATCCGGCAGGCAGACGATGGTCTGAAACTGGCGGAATGGCGCGCCCTTGTGATCGTCGGTAAAGCGCAGTTCGATGCTGCCGTGTTCGCGCCTGAGAAAATCGCGCACTGCGTCCATGCCGACGCCGCGACCCGACACTTCCGTGACCGTTTCCGCGGTCGAAAAACCCGGCCGGAAGATAAACTCGGCAATGGCTTCGTCGCTGAGAGATTCGTCGCTGCCGATCCAGCCACGCTCCGCGGCGATATCGCGAATCCGTTCCAGCGCGAGGCCGCGGCCATCGTCGCTCAGCGTGATCTGCAGCGCACCGCTGTCCACGCCTACTTCGATATCGATCGTGCCGGCCCCGGTCTTGCCGTGCACGCTGCGTGCCTGTGCGGTCTCGATGCCGTGGTCGATCGAATTGCGCAGCAGATGCACGAACACATTGCTCAAGGCGACTCCCGCCTGCCCGCGCAACCGGTAGCCGTTGTCGTCGATACGAACGTGGGGCGCTTCCTTGCCAAGTTCTTGCGCGAGCGACGGCAGCGAATCGAGCACGCCTGACAGTGCGTCGCGCACGCTTTCGCTACCCAACGCCAGCAAGGACTTGCGCAGCGCATGGCGCATGGACTGCAATTCGCCCAGTTCGCCCGCGTTGGTCCTATCCAGCATGCTCAGGGTCTGCTGAATGTGCTCCTTTTCGACCGTCACGTAGCGGCCGGTCTCGCCCGTCTGGTTTGCGCGGTGTTTCGTCTTGCGGCCGAGGCTCTGTTCGTTGATCTTCGCGTAGCTCTCGATCGCCTCGCGCACGCGCGTCAACTCCTGCATCAGATGGTCCTGATCCCACGAGCGATCGGCGTCGGGTTGGCGCAGCTCGTGATAGCTCTGTTCAGTTTCGTGGACCACGTTGGTCAGATGCTGCAGGTTATAGGTTCGCGCGTTGCCCTTGATCGTGTGCATGTTGCGGAACAATTCAGCGATCGCCGCGTGATCGGCTTCCGAATGCTTGCGAATGATCCGCTCGTTCTCGCTGACAAAGCCTGCCGAGCTTTCGATGAAGTGATGGAACTTCTCTTCGCTGACCGCAAGAATTTCGCCGATCATATCGAGGCGGCGGCGCTGTTCGCTGGCTTCGGCTGCGAGCTTGCGCAGTTCCGTGACGTCGCGCACGCACAGCATCAGGCGCACGACGGTGTCGCTTTCGTCGGTGATCGCCGACCAGCTCAGGTCGAGAATTTTCACGCGGCCATCGGGCATGCGCTTTGAAATCTCGCCCACCAGCAGATGCTGATTGAAGGCGAAGTTGATGCAGTCTTCGCCCAGACATGCGTGGGCTGCCGCATCGATTTGCGAGAGGACATCCGAGCCGAGATCGGTCTCCGAGAACACCAGATCCATCAGACCGCGCCCGGCGATGTCCTTCGTTTCGAAGATATCTTCCAGATAGGCCGAGTATTCCGCGTGAATCACCGCGCCGTCGATGACGGTCAGAATGCCTTGCTGCATGTTCTGCAGCATTGCCTGGATGTCGGCGGTTTTCTGTTTGAGCTGCGCCGAGCTTTCCTGAATCTTTTCGATCATGCCGTTGAAGGCGACGATCGAATGGCCGATCTCATCGAGCCGGCCCACGGGTACGCGGCGCGTGAAGTCCTGGCTCGACGCGATCTCGCTCATCATCGCCTGCATGCGGCTGAGCGGCCGGGTGATCTGGCGATAGAGGAGCGCGCCGATCGAGGTCAGCAGAATGATGGCGATACCGGTGACGGCGGCGATGGCTGTTGTAGTGGTGGCGAGTGTGGCGTTCAGCGTGCTGATCGCCTCGTCTTTCTCGCGGTTCTTCTCGACGCGCAGGGTTTCGACGATGCCTTCGAGTTCGTCGCGATACTGTGCGACGTTGGCGAACAGATAGGCCTGGGCGAGTTCATTCTTGCCGGCGGCTTTCATTTTCGCCGTCTCGGCGATGGCGGAGAAGTAGTTTTCGAGGCTGTCGTTGGCCTGGGAGACGAGGCCCTTCTGGGCATGGCTTGCGGCGTCTTTGGCTTGCAGCGCGAGGGCCTGCTGCAGGGAGAGCTTTTTCTTCTTCAGCTCGTCTTGTGCCTGGGCGACCATGTTGTCGTCCGGCGCGTAGACCAGCGTCATGGTGGCTAGTTGTACGTCTTTGACCTGTGACACGAGGTCGGCGGAAGCGAGCGCGCTGGGGACGACGCCTTCGGTTACCTTTCGGACTTCGGCCGCGCTACCACGCGTTTGGTAGACGGCGTAGCCGCCGATTGCCGATAAGGCGACGAACATCAAGACAACCAATAGCGTAATGCGATGACGGATGGTCATTTGTTACCCCCGAGGGTGTGGCCTGGCGGCCCTCGTGGTGGGGTCGCTGTTTTTTTTACCGCGGTGCGGTGGTCTGTTCTGTTGTGCTGCGTTTTGTGGCTGGTCGTGCCCGCAGTGGTCGGGATTGTTGCTCACGCATGTTACTGACGGATGACGGTTTGGGTTTTTTGGTTTTGGGGGTGTTGGGATGTTTTGCCTACGGCGTTGGGGTTTGCTTGGGCTGTTTTGCCTACGGCGTTGGCCTTTCCTTGTTTTCTTATTGGTTTATTAGCGTTCCCCCTGTGCGGGGGGGCACCTACTTTTCTTTGCCGCCGCAAAGAAAAGTAGGCAAAAGAAAGCGGCTCAAATGAACTGACCCCGCAAAGTTGGACAGTTTGCGTTCAGGTTTGAGAGGGCTGGGTTCTGTACATCACAGGACTCAGCCCGTTTAGTTTCAGCTTGATGCGTGTGTGGTTGTAGTAGTGAATGTATTGTCTGATGCCAGCCTTCAACTCGTCGATACTTTCAAACCTGCTCAGCCGGAAGAACTCCGCCTTGAGCGTGCCAAAGAAGCTTTCCATTGCCGCATTGTCGTAGCAGTTTGCCTTGCGCGACATGCTCTGCGTCAGGCCGTGTTGATCCAGCAGCCGTCGATAAGCAGGCATCTGGTACTGCCAGCCTTGGTCCGAATGCAGCAGCGGGGTCTCCTGAGGACCAAGCTTTGCCAGCGCTTTTTTCAGCATGCCGCTGACCAGATCGAAGACCGGTCGCGTGTTCATCTGATAAGCCACGATCTCGCCGTTATACAGATCCATGACCGGTGACAGATACAGCTTCTGCCCCAGCACGTTGAACTCCGTCACGTCCGTCACCCACTTCTGATTGGGCTGCTGTGCGCTGAACTCGCGGTTTAACAGGTTCGGCGCAATACGCCCGACTTCGCCGCGCCATGAGCGGTATTTCTTTGCGCGCACCAGCGATTTCAGTTTCAGTTGTCCCATCAGACGTTGCACCGTCTTGTGGTTCACGCTCTGGCCCGCCTGCCGGATCGCCGCCGTGATGCGCCGGTAGCCATAACGGCCCTTGTGGCGTTCATACACAGTCTTGATGCGGGTTTTGAGGTCCTTGTGCCGCTCACCGGCATCCGGCACGCTCAACTGGTAGTAGAACGTGCTGCGCGCCAGACCCGCTGCCTTGAGCAAAGCGGGCATCGGATGGTGCTGCCGGAGCTCCTGCACTATTTGCGCTTTTTCTTTTGCGCGCCCTGCTTCTTCGCCTGAAGCAGGGCATCGAGCTTTTTTAGATAGGCCACCTCCGCGCGCAGGTACTCGTTTTCCTTGAGCAACTGCTCACGCGTGCGCTTATCTGGCGCACTGACTTCGGTTGGCTTTTCAGGAACTGGCTGGGTCATTGTTTTGCGGCGCCCTCGTGGACGAGGCGCCAGTGCGTCGATACCGCCATCATGATACCGGCGTTCCCATTGCGCTATGCAGCCCGGACTGCGGATGTCGAACACCGCAGCCACCTGCCGGTATGGCAAATTCTTCTGCCACATGTGCATGAGTACCGACATCCTGAACTGCGCGTCATAGTGACTGAATTTCTTGCGCAGTCCGTCCCGTCCATGTTGCTCGTAGGCCGCAATCCAGAGCTGCAAAACCGAGCGGCTCACTCCGTACCGCTTTGCAAGTACCTCGACACCAGCCGAACCGGTCACGTACTGCTTCACCAGTTTCAGCTTTAACTGCTCACTGTACTTGGCCATGAAAAACACCCCAAAGGTTGGATCGGTGTCCAACTTTTGGGGTGCAGTTCAAAACCGCCAACATTTAAGTGGGTCCCCTGGCTTGGAGGGGCTGGTGGTCCGATTAACGGATCACACCTCGGTCCATAACGGTCTGTGACACAGCCGTCATCCGCTCCCACTCCGCACTACGTGCGTCGCGGATGGGTCTGCCAGGGAAACCGAGCGCTTCGGTTGCGCTCGGTGGGGGCCATCGGCTTCGCCTCGGCGAGGCGTCGAAACACACCGAGAATTTTGGAACCCGGCGGACGGTTTGATGAAGTACCGCGTCGGCGCGCGCAGCGCCGCCGGAAGCATGACGGCCTGGTCACTCACGCGGGGATGTGCGCAGGGTCAATCTCTACGGGGCCACGATCCCCTCCAAGCCAGGGGAGCCGCTTAAATGTTGGCGGTTGGAGCCGCTTTCTTTTGCCTACTTTTCTTTGCGGCAGGCGCCCCGAAGGAAGTCCACTTGGTGGGCAAAGAAAAGTAGGTGCCCCCCCGCACAGGGGGAACGCTAATAAACCAATAAGAAAAGAGACACCAAACGCCGTAGGCAATCAGCAGGAGGAACGCCAATAGGCCGCTAAGAAAAAAACCACCGCCGCAGGCAAAACAGCAGGAAAAACGGGAGGCCCTCCTGATCTCCCGAATCTCCTCACCATTAAATCTGCAGTGCGTCGACAGGTAGCACTATTTTCACCACACCCGCTCCCGAATATTCTCACCTAACGACTATTCAACTGATTTTTTGCCCACGGCCCAACATCCATATCAACTCACAAAACCGGTCTGTCGACGCGCCGACCGCGCCGAACGCACCGTACAGCTGTACATCGAGTAACGACCTCATCTCACATCGGTACACAACACGGTGAGGCCCCGATCGATCAACGCGTCACCATCAACAGCGATGGCAGACTGCCTGGAAATCCTCACCTTATTGTCGGTGCGCATTCTCCGTGACCATTACTCACCTCCTGGAATGCCTCACCTTTCATGGGTCGAACTCCTGGAACGCCTCACCTTTGCGTGCTTTTCTCTCGTCAACGGCGCGGTTCAGCTCCTGGAACAGCTCACCACTCTCCTGCAGAGCACCATCTCCTGGAATTCCTCACCATCCTGGAATGGCTCACCTTTGACAGGTGCGCTTTGCCCTCAGACCTAAAACGACTGAATCGATCGACAACCGCCCAATCGCCGTTGGCGGGTTAATCCCGGGGCCGCTGTCGAGGATAGGTCTGGGAATGACCGTTGCTCGCGTTGGGTGTGTGAAAACGCGCCGATCGCCTACACTAAATCAATCCAGTCACCGGCCGGTACATGATGTTTTCCCGTCTCGCGAGGTATCAACCATGACCACACCGTGCATTATTTCCGTCGCTATCACCGGTTCGCTGCCGCGCAAGAAAGACAATCAGGCGGTGCCGATCAGCGCGGACGAACAGATCGAATCCACCCAGGCGGCGTTCGAAGCCGGCGCGACGCTCGTGCATCTGCACGTGCGCAACGACGACGAGACGCCAACCTCGGATCCGGAGCGGTTTGCACGCGTCCTGGAAGGGATCCGCAAACACGCACCGGGAATCATCACGCAGGTGTCCACCGGCGGTCGCTCGGGCGCGGGCCGTGAACGCGGCGGCATGCTGTCGTTGCGACCGGACATGGCGTCGCTCGCATCCGGTTCGGTCAATTTTCCCACCCGCGTCTACGAGAACTCGCCGGATCTGATCGAGTGGCTCGCGGCAGAAATGAAAACCTACGGCATCAAGCCCGAGATCGAGGCATTCGATCTGTCGATGATTTTCCAGGCCGTTGCAATGCAGCAAGCCGGCAAGATCGTCGGTCCGCTACACATCCAATTTGTCATGGGCATCAAAAACGCCATGCCGGTGGACCGCGAAGTGTTCGAGTTCTATGTGCGCACACTGCACCGGCTCGCGCCCGACGCCACCTGGACCGGCGCGGGCATCGGACGCGATCAGCTCACGCTGGTGCGCTGGTCGCTCGAACTCGGCGGTCACTGTCGAACGGGTCTCGAGGACAATGTGCGACTCGACAAAAACACGCTCGCACCGTCCAACGCCGCGCTCGTGCAACAGGTCGCTGAACTTTGCCAGGAACATGGGCGTACCGTCGCAACGCCGGCGCAGGCTCGTGCGCTGTTGGGGCTAGCCGCGCACTAGTCGTCGAGTGTGAGGCGAGAAGGTGAGACGCCAACCGTTTTGGCGTCTCACCTTCATACCTGTCTGCTTTAATCGTTACTGAATATCTGTCGTTGCTCGATGCGGATATCGACCGGCGTGAGCGCCGCGCCCTCGCACGGCCCGTCGATGCACACGCCGTCCTCGAAGCGAAACATCGCGCTGTGGTGCGCGCACATCAGCAATTCGGCGTCGTAGGCCCAGAACGTGTTCGGCTCATAGTTCAGGGGAATCGAGAAATGCGGGCACACGTTGCGGTACGCCCACGCGTCTTCGCCACGGCGCAGAACCACGATGCCTGGTGCGCCGGCCTGGTCGGCGGGGATTTCAAGCGCGCCGCCGTCGGGAATGTCGTCGAGCGTGCAGAGAAAGCCCTGGCGGGGTTCGGGACTGGCCGCGTTCATTGCCTCGCCTCCTCATGCCTGCCGAGTGGACAGCACGAAGTCGCGCTGCACTTCGTAGAACGGACTCGGCAAATGCCACTCTTTGGCCGCGGCCGCGTCATGGTTCGGCACGTAGTCGATCACGAGCGACGGCTTCGAGCCGAACACCGCGTCGGAGTGCACATAGGGATCGCCCTCGGAGTAAAGCGCGGTGGTCAACGTCTCGTAGCCGGGTGCCACGATCAGGAAATGGATGTGGGCAGGCCGCATCGGATGGCGACCGGTCGCGGTCAGCATCCGTCCGACCGGGCCGTCGGTCGGAATCGGATAGCTGGTCGGTTTGATGGTCCTGAACGCGTATTCGCCGTTCGGCCCCGAGCGGAATTTACCGCGCAGGTTGCTCTCGGGCTGATCGGGGTCCTGGCCTTCGTACATGCCGTTATTCGCCGTCTCCCACACCTCGATCAATGCGCCTGCCACCGGCGTGCCGCGCTCGTCGACGAGGCGGCCATGAATTAGCGTCGGCTCGCCTTCGGTACGCGCGATGTTGGCGCCGAATTCTTCATCCTTGGCGCCTTCGCGATAGAACGGGCCGAGCAGGCTGCTCTCGGTGGTGACACCACCGCGTCCCTGATTGATCGCATCAACCATGATCGACAGGCCGAGTGTGTCCGATAGGAGAATGAACTCCTGGCGAATGCCCTGGCACATCTTGCCGGTGGCGGTCAGGAACTCGATGCCGCGAAGCCATTCGTCGCCGGTCAATTCGACTTCGTTGGCGAATGCATGCAGGTGTTTGACCAGCGCGGTCATGATCTGCTTCAGGCGCGGATCGGTGCAATCGGCAAACGTGTTGAGCACGTTTTGCGTTAGTGGATGAATGGTTGAGTTGTTCATGGCCGGCCTCATGCGCGGTGTGCCGCCGAGGGCGCGTCGAGCGAATCGGTCGCGCCGTCTGGCGAATGTTGTTGAGACGGGCCGGCGTCGCGAAACACGACGCGCCGGCCCACTGGGAATAATTGCAAGCCGTAGCGGTGCGATACGAAGCCCCACAGGCCTTGCGGAAAGAACATCGTCACGACGATCGCCAGCGCGCCGAGGCCGATCAGATACCAGGTGCCGAAATCGGACAGAAAGCGGTTCAGCAGGAAGAAAATCAACGCGCCGACGATCGGTCCTTCGAGCGTGCCCAGACCGCCGATCATCACGATAAAAATGCCGAACGCGCTCCAGTTCACCGAGAACGCGGCGTCGGGCGAAATGCGCAGATTGCCGACGAAGTACAGGCCGCCCGCCAACGCGGTACCGCACGCCGACACCAGATAGACGATCAGGCGCGCACGCTTCACATCGACGCCCTGGCTGCTCGCCGCCACCGCGTTGTCGCGCATCGCGGTCAGCGCGAGACCGGCTTTCGAGCGCAGAAACAGATACAACAGTCCGATCGCCGCCGCGACGATGGCGAGCGCAAGCCACAGCGTCAGCGATTCGCGCAGCGCACGCGGCACGTCCTGCAATGCGGTCAGGCTGGTGCCCGAACCGCCGCCGAGTACCGACACGTTCGCCACCGTCAGCCGGAACACCTCCGCGATCACCCAGGTGCCGATCGCGAAGTAGCCGCCTTCGAGCCGGAACGCCACCATCGAGACCGGAATCGCCACCGCGGTCGCAATCACTGCCGCAATCGGCACCGCGATGAAGGGCGAGATCCCGCAATAGTTCGCGAGAATCAGCATGCCGTAGCCGCCGATGCCGAAAAATGCCTGCTGGCCGATCGACACCATCCCGCCATAGCCCGCCAGCAGGTTCCACATCAACGCGAATACCAGGTAGGACGCCAGTTGCACGAAGTCGCGCATGGCATCGCGTCCGGCCCACCATGGCGCGCTCGCCACCGCCAGCGCAACAATCAACAGCACGATCACCGCCACGCGGCTCGCACGGGTCGCGCGCCGCACCTCGAAGCCCGCTGCGGGCTGATTCAAAAGCGTTGTCATGTCGAAGCCTCTATGCGGTTTTCGGCAGCAGGCCCTGCGGCCGCGCCACCAGCACGCCGAGAAACACCACGTGGCCGAGCCAGATGCCCCAGCCGGGGTCGAAGTAAAAGCCCACCTGCTGCGCAATGCCGAGCGCCATGCCGCCAACGAAGGTGCCCCAGAAAGACCCCATTCCGCCGATGATCACCGCCTCGAACGCATACAGAAGCAGTGCGGGGCCATCGCTCGGCGACACTGCCGTGCGCATCGAATAGAGTGCCGCGGCTACCGCGATCAGCACGAAGGCGATGCCCATCGCCAGCGCATAGGTGCGGCGATACGAGACGCCCATCAGTTGCACGATCTCGCGATCGTCCGAGGTGGCGCGAAACGCGCGGCCGAGCGGCGTGCGACCGAACAGCCACTGCATCGCGAAGGCGAGTGCCACCGTCGCCACCAGTGTGACGAGCGGCAGATAGCCGAGCGTGATGCCGTCCGCGAGCGTGATGCTCCGCGATTCGAAACTGCCGGTGGCGATCGAACGCGGGTCCGCGGAAAACACCTGCTGCAGCACGTTCTGGATCACGATCGACAGGCCGAACGTGACGATCAGCGACGGCAACGGATCACGGCTACTGACGCGATTGAGCAGCACGAACTGCACGGCGTAACCGGCTCCGAACGCAATCACGAGCAACAGCACGAGCGCGACAGCGAGCGGCAGATGAGCGAAGCTCGTCAATGCGAACAACACGAAGACCAGCAGCACGATGAAGTCGCCATGCGCGGTATTGGTGAGCCGCATCACGCCGAACACCAGTGACTGGCCCATCGCGAAGAGCCCATAAAGCGCGCCCAACAGCACGCCCTGCACGATGAGATTGATGAACGTGTTCATGCGACTGCTCCAAAATAGGCCTGCGTGATCGCCTCGTCCGACACCTCGGCCGACACGCCCGTCAGCGACACGCGCCCTTCCTGCAAGCAATAGAAACGCGACGACACGCGGCGTGCCAGTTGCACGTCCTGTTCGACGACGATCGCGCTCATGCCATGCGCGACGATCGCGGGCAAGGCCGCGTAAATCTCGCGGACGATCACTGGCGCGAGGCCGAGCGAGAGTTCGTCGCACATCAGCAGATCGGGGTTGCTCATCAGCGCGCGGCCGATCGCCACCATCTGCTGCTGACCGCCCGACAATGCCGTGGCCGCGTGATGACGGCGCGTCTGTAACGCCGGAAACAGCGCATAGACGCTTTGCAGATTCCAGCGTCCTGGCCGCTTGCTGAAGGCGCCGAGCAGCAGGTTTTCTTCGACGGTCAAACTCGCGAACAGACGCCGCCCTTCCGGCACCAGTGCAATGCCCTTGCCGACGATGCTCGCAGCCGCCGCACCGCCGATCGGCTCGTTGCGATAAAGAATTTGCTCGGCGGTGCGGGGGCGCAACAGGCCCGCCACCGATTTCAGAAAGGTCGACTTCCCCGCGCCGTTCGACCCGATCAGCGCGATCACCTCGCCCGGCGCCACGGTCACGTCGATGCCGAATAGCGCCTGAAAGTCACCGTAAAACGCGCTCAGCGCGCGTGTCTCCAACAATGCCGACATGGTCAAGCCTCCAGTCCGAGATACACGCGCCGCACTTCGGGGTCGTCCATCACAGCGGCGGGCAAGCCCTCCGCGAGCCGCTTGCCGAAGTTGATGACCAGCAGACGATCGGCCACCGCGAGCAGCGCATGCACGACATGTTCGATCCACACGATCGTCACGCCACGCTCCTTGACGCGGCGAATCTCGTCGACGAGTGCGTGCGTTTCGGGCTCGGTAAGGCCGCCGGCGATCTCATCGAGCAGCAGCAGTTGCGGCTGCGTCGCGAGCGCGCGGGCCAGTTCGAGGCGCTTGCGGTCGAGCAATCCCAGCGTGCCGGCCAACTGATTGGCGCGGGCTTTGAGGCCGGTGCGTTCGAGCACGTCGATGCAAACGTCGTACGCAGCGTGCTCGTTCAGTTCACCGCCGAAGGTCGCGCCGACCAGCAGGTTTTCGAACACCGTCATTCCGCCAAACGGCCGCGGCACCTGATACGAGCGGCCGATCCCCGCCACGCACCGGCGATGGGGCGGCAGGTGATTCACGTCCGCGCCGTCGAATTCGACGCTGCCCTGATCGGGCCGCACGTCGCCGCTGACGAGGTTGAACAACGTGGTCTTGCCCGCGCCGTTCGGGCCGAGGATGCCGTACGTTTCGCCGCGTTCGACCGCAAAGCTGATGTCGTCGGTCACCTGCAGCGCGCCATAGCGCTTCGATACGCCGGTTAGTCTGAGCACTGGGTTCATCACTGCTCTCCGCGTTGAATTCAGGCGATCAGCTTGAGCGGGCCGGACAGCGGCACGCCCGGCGCGAGCTGGTTGTTGACGATGGCGAGGTCGAAGGGATGCTTCTGCCCCGATCCTTGTGCACGGCGCCATTGCCCGCCCACCAGCGGTGTCTTCGCGACGTTCTTCACCGGACCGCCGCCCCAGGCGACGTGACCGACCAGCGTATCGAGCTTCGTCGACGCCACCGCGTCACGGATGGCCTCGTTCGAGTCGACGTCTTTCGCGCGCTTGAGGGAATCGACGGCGATTTCGAACAGCGCGTGGGCAAAGCCGATCGGTTGGGTCCATTGCTTCGAGGTGACGCGCTCGTAGTCGTCGGCGACTTGCCGCGCGCTTTGCCCCGTCAACGACGACTTGAACGGATGCGACGGCGACCACCACACTTCGGTGGACAGTCCATCGCCGAGATCGCCGAGTGCTTCGATCGAGGTCGGAAACAGCAGCGCCTTGCCGATCGAAATGACTTTGGGTTTCAGACCTTGCTGACGCGCCTGAACGAGGAAGTTCTTTGCATCGGGCGGGATCACGACGCCGGTGACGATCTGCGCGTTCGACTGCTTGAACGACGAAATCTGCGCGGAGAAGTCCTGCGTCATGCTCTGGAAGCGGCCCGGGTCCTTCAGCGTGAAGCCCTTTTGGGCGAGCACCGGCGGAAAGCCGAGCTTCGCGTCGCCCCATGCGTTGCCGTCGCCATCGTTAGGGAACAGGCCGCCGACGCTGTGATTGGTCTGCACCGACTGCCACATCCCGGTGTAGACGGCGATCACATCCTCCAGTCCCCAGAAGAAGTGATAGGTGAAGCGGAATCCCTTCTTCGGATCGCCCTTTCTGCCGAAGAACCACGGCTGCCACGGCACCACCGTGGACACGCACGGCATCTCGTTCAGCTCACATGCATCGCTGACGGGATTAGCAGTCTCCGGCGTACCGGACACCAGCATGATGTCGACCTTGTCCTTCAGGATCAGATCATTGGCGACTTCACCGGCGCGATTCGGATTCGATTGGCTGTCCTTGACGACAATCGACACGGGATACGTTTTGCCGCCGATCACGATGCCGTTTTTCAGCGCCGCCTGCATCTGCTGGATCGTGAAGCGATCCGCTTCGCCGAACGGCGCGAGCGGTCCGGTTTGCGGCGATACGTAGCCGATTTTCAGCGTGCGCGAGCCGGCAGCGAAGACGAACGGCGAAAACGCCGAAGTCGATGCGGCGAGCGCACCGCCTGCCGCGAGGCTGACGAAGCGGCGGCGCCTCGCATCGAAAGAATGTGAGTCCATGGTTGTCTCCGGAATGTATTTATAGGTGTGAGGTGCCGCGCTAATCAGGTCGTCGCCCGTCGAAGGCGGCTTCGAGCAGCGCGCGTAGCGGTATTCGTTCGACTGGCCGCGGATTCCAGTAAGGGTTCTTCAATGCGAGATCGAGTGCGACATCGAGATCCGCTTCGGTCAGGCCGATGTCTTTCAGCGCAGTCGGCGCACCGTGATCGCGAGCGAGATCGAAGACGGCTTGCGCGGCATCGTCGGCGTGCAATGCGCGAGCGATGCGTTTCATCGCATCGGGCGCAGCCTCGCGGTTATAGGCGAGCACATGCGGCAGTACGATCGTGTGCGTCTGCGCGTGCGGCAGATTGAAGGTACCGCCGAGCGTATGGCATAGCTTGTGATGCAGCGCCATGCCAACGCTCCCGAGCACCCCGCCGCACAGCCATGCGCCATACAGGCAGTCGCCACGGGCTGCAAGATCGTCCGGTTGCCGCATCACGTGAGGCAAGCCTTGACCGAGCGCGCGGATACCCTCCTCCGCCATCAACGTGATGATCGGATTCGTGTCCTGTGCGTAGAGTCCTTCCGCTGCGTGGGCGATTGCGTTGATCCCGCTCGTCAATGACAAGGCGGGCGGCAGCGACGTGGTCAACGCCGGGTCGTAGATCACCGTCTTCGGCAGCACGCGCAGATCGCGGCCGGTCTTTTTGACACCGCCCTCGGTGAGGCCGTAAATCGGCGTCATCTCCGAGCCCGCGTAAGTGGTCGGAATCGCGATGATCGGCAGCGAGGTTTCGAGCGCAATCGCCTTGCCGAGTCCGGTCGTGGAACCGCCGCCTAGCGCGATCGCGCAATCGGCGCCAAGCTGTTTGGCAAAGTCACGCGCCGCACGAGCGGTTTCGACCGGCACATGCATCACGGCTTCTGCATAGACGCCAGCCGCTCGCGAGCCCAGGCTTGCAGCCAGCGCCTCGGCCTGGGTGCGCTGTTGCGGCGTGGACAGCACGATCGCCCGTGTCGCGCCGAGCAAATCGATCTCACGATCGAGCTGGTCGAGACTGCCCGCGCCGAAAATCACGCGCGACGGCAGGCCGTTGTAGATGAACGGTTCCATGGCGGTTCAGCGCGGGTAGTAAGGCGGGATCTGCGCATCGACGTTGACCCAGACCGACTTGGGCTGCGTGTATTCGCGCATCGCTTCGAATCCCATTTCGCGGCCGTAGCCGCTCGCTCCAACGCCGCCAAATGGGGACGCGGGGCTCACGCGCTTGTAGCAGTTGATCCACACCATGCCGGCGCGAATCTCGCGCGCCACGAGATGCGCGCGTTGCAGATCGCGCGTCCAGAGACCTGCGCCGAGACCGTACTCGGTGCCGTTCGCGATCGCGAGCGCTTCCTCGTCGGTGCGGAACTTCGTGACGGTCATGAACGGACCGAACACCTCTTCCTGCGACACCCGATGTTCCGGCAATGCTTCGACGATGGTCGGCTCGACATAGCAGCCGTTTGCCAGCGCGGCATTGTCCGGCGCCTTGCCGCCTGCCAGCACGCGGCCGCCCTGTTCGCGCGCGACATCGACGAACGAGAGCACGCGGTCGCGATGCTGACGCGAGGTGAGCGGCCCCATCTCGGTCGACGGATCGAGCGGATCACCGATCTTGATCGTGCGGCTCAGCGCAACGAACTTCTCGAGCACTTCGTCGGCGATCGACTCATGCACGATCATCCGCGAGCCGGCGATGCACGCCTGCCCCTGGTTATGAAAGATCGCGAACGCGGACCCTTGCACGACGGCATCGATATTCGCGTCGCCGAATACGATGTTCGCGCCCTTGCCGCCGAGTTCGAGTTGCACCTTCTTCAGGTTGCCGCTCGACGCCTGCACGATCTTGCGGCCCACCGCGGTCGAACCGGTGAAGGCGACCTTGCTGATCTCCGGATGCTCGGCGATGTACTGACCGGCCACATGTCCCAACCCCGGCAGAATATTGACGACACCGTCCGGAAAACCCACTTCCGCCATCAGCTCGGCAATCGCGAGACTCGACAGCGGTGTGAGTTCGGCGGGCTTCATGATCACGCAGTTACCTGCGGCGAGCGCGGGCGCCATCTTCCAGCTCGTGAACATCAGCGGGAAATTCCACGGCACCACCTGGCCGACGATGCCAACCGGCTCGCGCGTGAGGTAGTTCAGGAAGCCCTGCTCGACTGGAATCACCGAGCCTTCGAACTTGTCGGCCATGCCGCCGAAATAGCGGAACGTGGCCGCGGTGCGCGGCACGTCGAGGTTGCGCGTATCGCGAATCGGGTGGCCCGTATCCAGCGATTCGAGGCGCGCGAGGCGGTCGGCATTCGCTTCGATTGCGTCGGCGAGTTTGAGCAGCAGGCGCCCCCGCTCCATCGCGGCGAGATTGCTCCACTTCGGAAAGGCCGCCTTCGCCGCCGCGACGGCGCGATCGACATCGGCGGGGCCCGCCATCGCGACATCGGCGATCACCGAGTTGTCGTGCGGATTGAGGGAGGCGAGTGTTTCGCCGTTTGCAGCCGGTACAAAGCGGCCGCCGATGAAGAGTTGCGTTTGCATGTCAGTCCTGTGCAAGTAAAACCTGGACGCGACATCCCCCGCGGCGCCAGCGGTCTGGCGCCGTTCGATCGACGATCGGAGGGAAGGCCGGAAAATTACATCTGGATCGGATACGGCGGCAGTTCACCGCTTTCGTAGCGCTTCGGCAGATCGGGAGTGGTGTTCTCCCACACCAGCAGCATCGAACGCTTCTGCGAGTAGCCCTTGTGGCGGATGTCAGCCGGCATGGCGGCGATATCGCCCGCGTTCATCGTGATGCGTGCGCGCGGCTCGCCGCTGTCTTTGTCGGCGACGTCCCAGATGATCTGGTCGGACAATTGCAGGAACCACTCGACGCGGTCATTGCCATGGAACACCGGCAGCACGAATTCCTCAGTGGTCGGGCAGAACAGGCTTTGCTGACACACTGACGTGACCGACGGATTCCACGTCACGTCCGAGCGCGACAGGTACTTGAAGAGGCTGAACGCGTGCAGCGCGCCTTCAAAGCCGGGCTCCGCGTGAATCTCCGGTTCGTCCTGGCCGACGTCGGCAAACTGGCGATTGACCGGCAAATCGTCGCGCAACGGCGAGTCGCCTTCGAGGCCCGGCATGCGCCTGGTGGCGATCCGCGTGCGCTCGATCGCGGCAATGTTGTCGCCGTGCTTGGTGCCGAACGCGGAGCCGGTTTCTTCCGGCGCTGCGAACGGGTCGAAGCCTTCGTTGACCCAGTCTTTCAGGATCGCCTTGAAGGTCGCCATGATGAGCGGCGTGTCGAACTGCTGTGTATGGTCGATGCCCGCTTCCCTGAAGCTGGCGTTGTACGCGCCGGCGTACATGTCGACCTTGCCGTAGTGATTGCGCGTGCCGATCACTTCGTCGAAGTTGACCCAGCCGTAGAAGAAGCCCCACGCCACGTCGCGCATCATTGCGCGCAGGAAGTCGTCGGCATGCATCTGGTGCGAGCGGGTCTGGCCTTTGGCCGGCCACCTGACGGTGGCGAAATAAGCGTCGCGGCTGAATTCGAAATCACCGAGGCTGAAGGTGCGATAACCGGTCACCGCGTCGGCTTCGCTCGCGGTGATGTTTTGCAGGGTGCTGGCTTTGTCCATGATGGGCTCCAGAAGGATCGATCGTGTAGAGGGATTCAGTGGATGCAGATGTCGGCCCACTTCTCGACCGAATTGCGTCCGAGGATCGTCTGCACGAGCAGCACGCCCTTCGTCCTTGCTTCAAAGCGATACGCGGCGCCTGCGGGCAGCAGTGCCTGATGGCCGCGGCGCAGCCGCACATAGCCCATCGACTGGCCCGAGGGCTGGCCTTCGAGCCGCACGCTGCCTTCGGTCTGCGCGTCGACCAGCGGGCCGTCCGACGGCTTGATGAAATAGATGTCGATCTCGCCGTCCAACGCAACCGCGAATTCATCGTGCGACGCAGCAAACCACGGCGACGAACCTTCCGCGCGCAGCGTCTCGATCACGTACTTGAGGTTCTTGCCGACCACGACTTTCTCGTAAGGCTCGGCGCGGCTCGCTACGTCGAACACGTTCGACATCGCGTAATGCTCCGGTTTGCCCTTGATGATTTCGATGGAGCCTTTCCGAAAGTTGTCCAGGCTGCCGAACCAGGTTTGTTGCATGTCTGCCTCCAGTTGATCGACGAATGCGTTGCTTGCATCGAAGATTAAGTGGCAGCAGGCGCTACAGCAATGTTCTGAGGGTCGGAAAACGCGAACACTCGGTGCTTCGAATTCCCGCCAGGGAAACTACCTGGTGGCGAACCCTCGCGGGCTCGGGCGGGTGGACCTCAGTCTTCGGACAGTTCCTCGCCGACGCTCTTCGTCTCGTCGTCCGGCGGCGCAATGCCGAGCGCCCTGTCCCACTGGGGCTCGCGCAGATAGCGCGAGCGCAGGAAGTCGACGAAGGCCTTGACCTTGGTGGTGGAGCGGTGCGAGGCAGGATAGACCGCCGACAGCCACAACGGCGGGGCCGCGTACTCCGGCAGTACGCGTTCGAGACGCCGTTCGAGCAGATCGGCGGCGGCGACCATTGTCGGCAGATAGACGACGCCCGCGCCGGCTCGCGCGAATTCCAGCAACAGATGCACGCTATTGGTTTTGAGCACCGGATTCAGCGCGATTTCGAAGCACTCGTTGCCGCGCATCAACGGCCACTTGTCGCCCCACGGGTAGTACGAATAACGGGCAAAATCGTGCCGCAGCAAATCGAGCGGCGTCTCGATCAGGGGTTCTTCCTTCAGATAACCGGGCGCCGCACACAGCACGCCGCGCACCGGAAAAAGACGCCGCTCGACCAGCAGGTTCGACGCCGGCGGATAGATCTGCAAGGCCAGATCGAAGCCTTCCTGGACCGGATCGATGACCCGGTCGTTGACGGTCACGACGAACTCCACGCGCGGATATGCGGCGCGGAATTCGATCAGCGTCTGCGAAAAATGGCCAAGCGCGAAGCCCGGCAAAACATGGATATTGAGCGTGCCCGCGAGGGCCTGGGGATCGCCGCGCGAACGGCCCGACAGGTCGTGAACCTTGTTGACCAGTTCGGCGCACTCGCGGTAGTACGTTTCGCCGAGCTCCGACAGGCGCACCGCCCGCGTTGAACGATGAAACAACGGCACGCCGAAATGGTCTTCGAGCTGCTTGACGCGCGAAGTCACCACCGATTTGGCGACGCCCAACTGGCGCGCGGCGCCAGCAAAGCTCTGCGCTTCCGCGGCCCGCACGAAGGCTTCCATCGACGTGAAAATATCCATGGCTTTTCCTGGGGTCTCCTGATCCGAAGCCGGTTGTACTGGCTAGTGTAGCCGCTTCGGCCGGTCGCTGTGCCGGCGGTCCGGGCGGTCAGCGTCGATCGTGGCCACCCGTGCCGTCAGCCGAAGCGTTCCCGAAAAGTCTCACCTAGCCGGGGTGGCGACAGAACCGCCAACGTGACAAACAACGGCCGCGAAATCTGGTGTACGAAGAACATTCCGAACCATTCGTTAGGATGGCTATAATTTTTTATTTTCGTACTCACGAAACGCCGAACCAGAAGGGCGTGGACTAGACATAGTGCCGTGATTACCCGCGTGAATCAGGCGTACCAAGCGAGAGCGAAACACGCTGCCCCGTGCGATCCGATTCGGCGATCTGATCCATCAGCTCATGCATGCGAACCGCGTCGGCGAAAGTGGGCGCGAGCGTCGAACCCGTCTCGACATCACGCGCATGGGCGGAGTACAGGTTCGCCAGTTCGAGAACGCTCGCCCCGAGTTCATTTGGCGGCAGCCATTCATATTCCGCCGGAATGGCCAGTGCGGTCAGCGGCTGGCCGTCACCCCGAGCGATTTCGATGCGGTTGAACGCGTCGCCGAAACTGGTGGAGTTCGAGATTTTCAGGTCGCCCTTGCTGCCTGTGATGTCCAACTGCACGCCGAAGTTATTGCGCTTTCCCGCTTCAAGATGAACCGTCAGCACAGCACCGTTGGCGAAAGTCCCTGCCAGCACGACCTGGTCGGCGTTGGTGTGCGGCAGCGTTTCACCGGTTTCTACCAGCGTGACTTCCTTGAACTGATTGACCGTCAGTGCCGACAAGCTCTGCGGATAGCCAACCATCGTCGTAAACAAGGCGTCGAGGAAATGGCCACCGTAGATCGAAAGCAGGCTGGAGAAGTTCTCTTCGGGAATCGTGTAGTAAAGCGAAGCAGGTCGTTCCCGCTGGAAGTACTCCACACTCACGTGCAGACGCACCGAGCGTATTTCGCCAATCTCGCCTTGCTCCAGCAGATCACGCACATAACGGTAGCCCGGATTGAGGCGCCGTTGCAGACCGACGATGGTGCGCACGCCCGCCTTGCCGGCCAGGTCAAGCAACTCCCGGGACAATGCTGTGCTGGGCGTCAGGGGCCATTCGCAGTAGACGTCCTTACCTGCCTGGATGGCCGCGCGGATGCCCTCCTCGTGCTGGAACGCAGGCGTCAATACGAGCACGAGATCCACTTCCGGATGCGATACCAGTTCCTGCAGCGAGTTGGCCGCGTATTTGAATCCATGACGCGCGACCAGCGATGCCGCCTTTTCAGCGCTGCGGCTATACACCGCCGTCAACTCATATTCCGGCAGCAGTTTTAGCGAAGGCAGGTGCCCATATTCCGACCAATGGCCCAGCCCGACGATGCCCACTCTGATTTTGCCGGAGCCTTTAGGGTGCCTGACGATACTGTTCACAAGAACTCTTCAGTTTGACGCTGTGCAGCGTATCTGCGCAGCGACAGGGCAATACTAGAGTTCAGGAGACTGGAGATAAACAGGCTGAGATTCCGATCATTTCGGACACTTCAGTCCTATGTGCGCAGAGCGGCAACCTGCCCGCGCTAGATTTGCAAATGCTGGCTGACGTAGTCGATGAAAACACGCAGTTTCGGCGACGCGTACCGGCTTGTCGGCCACAGGATCCAGAAGGTGACGGTCTGATCGATGAAATCGTCGAGTACGATCTGTAACGCGCCGCTCGCCAGTGCGTCGCGCACGAGGAAGGTCGGCAGGAAGGCAATGCCCCTGTTCTGAAGCGCCAGAAAGCCCAGCACTTCAATGGTGTTGGCAACGAACGATTGCGGCAACTCCGGCTCCGCTTCCGACGCGCCGAGCTGAAACGGCCATCGCTCCAGCTTGCCGCTGACGGGAAATTTATGCAGCAGACAGGCGTATCGAACGAGTTCGGAAGGATGCGCGGGTACGCCATGCTGCTCGAGATAACCGGGCGAAGCGACCAGCACCTGTCCGCATGATCCGAGGCGCCGCGACACCAGCCTCGAATCGTGCTGCTCGCCGGTGCGTATGACCGCATCGAAGCCTTCTTCGATGATGTCCACCATGCGATCGGAGAAATCGACGTCGAGTTCGATGTCCGGGTACTGCAACATGAAGCCGTCGAGCGCCGGCATGATCAGCCCCGATAGTTGCGGCGTGCTGATCCGCAGCCTGCCGCGCGGCGTTCCAGCGGCATCGGACAATTCGGCTTCCGCCGCTTCGACTTCGCCGAGAATGCGCCGGCACCGCTCGAGGAACAACGCGCCTTCGGCCGTCAACGTGATGCTGCGCGTGCTGCGGTGAAAGAGCCGCACGCCCAGCCGCTCCTCGGTGCGCGCAATGCTTTTTCCGACAGCTGAAGAAGATACGCCGAGCAGGCGTCCCGCTTCGGTAAAGCTGCGCGTTTCCGCCACCTGCACAAACACCGCAATGCCGCTGAGGCTGTCCATTACCGGGCCCCGAGGCGTGGATCGACCCGCATGCCACTGTTGCGGCTGGATACGGCGGCCGGATCGTACGCGTGCAACAGCTTCAGCGATGGCAGATGCGCGTATTGCGGCCACCAACCGCCCCCAATCGCGCCCACCGTGATCTTTCCCTGCGCCTGTTGGGACGCGGCGTTCCGGTTCTCCATGTACGACCTCCACGTGCTTAGATTGGCGATCCCGAGTTGCCCGTGCCGACATTGCGGACTTTTTTGTCCTGGATATTCGGAACCTTAGCCCATTTTTCTTATGTCGGTACGTCCATACACTGCTTCTCAAGGTCGAAAGCCCGCTGTTGATCAGAGATCACCGGCCACTCAATCTCGGGAAAATCATGTCCAAACTTCATTCCGTAGTCAAAGTCGGTCCTTACGAATTTAGCCATCGCGTAGTGCTGGCGCCGCTCACCCGTATGCGCGCCGAAGAAGGCGCCAGGCCCGGTCCGTTGATGGCCGAGTACTATGCCCAGCGCACGTCGGAAGGCGGTTTCCTGATCGGCGAAGCCACCATCGCCGCGCCGAACGGCAACGGTTACCTCGGTGCACCCGGCCTCTACGACGACGGCCAGATCGCCGGCTGGAAGCAGGTGACGGACGCCGTGCACGCGAAGGGCGGCCGCATCTTCCTGCAGCTTTATCATGCCGGGCGCCAGTCCAACAGCCAGTTGCAGCCGGGCGACGCCGAGCCGGTCGCACCGTCGGCAGTGCCGCATGGCGGCGTCGCCTACACCGAAGCCGGCTGGATTCCGAACACGCCGAGCCGCGCGCTGACCATCGACGAGATCACCGGTCTGGTGGAAAGTTTCCGCACGGCCGCCCTTCGCGGCAAGGAAGCCGGCTTCGACGGCGTGGAACTGCACGCCGCCAATGGCTACCTGTTCGATCAGTTCCTGCAGGACGGCAGCAACAAGCGCACCGATATCTACGGCGGCTCGTTCGAAAACCGCGCCCGTTTCCTGATGGAAGCCACGCAGGCCGTCATCTCGGTGTGGGGCAGCGACCGCGTCGCCGTGCGTCTTGGCCCTAGCGGCACCTGGGGCGACATGTCGGACAGCAATCCGGAAGGTCTCTTCAGCTACGTCGCGCAGGAGCTGGCCAAACTGAATCTGGCCTACCTGCATCTGATCGAGCCGCGCGTTTTGGGTAACGTCGACGACGACAGCAAGGACCCGAACCCGGTCGCAGCGCAACTGATCCGCAAGCACTACAAGGGCACGCTGATTGCCGCTGGCGGCTTCAAGGGCCACACAGCCGAAGCCATCCTGCAGGCAGGCGACGCCGACCTCGTTGCATTCGGGCGCGACTTCATCGCCAACCCCGATCTGCCCGAACGCCTGCGCTTGCAGCTGCCGCTGAATCCCTACGACCGCCCCACGTTCTTCGGCGGCACCGACGTCGGCTATACCGACTATCCGTTCCATAGCACCGAAACGGTCGCTGCGTAAGCGGAGCACACGATGAACTCCACAAACCAGCCCGGTTCCCTCGCGCCGCTTTACTGGCTGGCGCTAGGGACATTCGCAGTCGGCACCGAGAGCTTCATGATTGCCGGCCTGTTGCCCGACATTGCCACGGACCTGCATACCAGCATTGTCGCGACGGGCCAGCTGGTCACGGTGTTTGCGTTGGCCTACGCACTCAGTTCGCCGGTCCTGACGGCGCTAACCGGTGCGTTCCACCGGCGCACGCTGATGATCCTGTCGCTCTGCGCGTTCACGGTAGCGAACCTCATCGCGTGGGGCGCCCAGAATTATTGGGAGTTGATGGCGGCCCGCATCCTGCTCGCCGCGGCCGCCGGTCTGTATGTTCCTGGGGCCAATGCGCTGGCCGGTGCGATCGCCGGTCCGGAACGGCGCGGCACGGCGCGGCACGGCGCTCGCCATCGTCAACGGCGGCATCACGATTGCGGTTGCCTTCGGCGTGCCGTTGGGTGCGTTGGTGGGTGACCGGCTCGGCTGGCGCATGACCTTTGCGGGCGTCGCCGCGCTGTCCGCTGCGGCTACGGTCGGCCTGCTGCTCGGTCTGCCGCGCAACATCGGCGCAGGCTTGCCGGTTGCCACGCTGCGCGAGCGCATTCAGGTCGCTCGACAACCGGTCATCCTGATGACCTTGCTCGTCACCACGCTGTGGGCGACAGGCGCCTATACGATCTACACGTACCTCGCGCTGTTCGTTGCCAGGACCACGCTGTTGCACGGCGCGCAAATTGGCTACGTGCTGTTCACCTGGGGTGTTGCGGCAGCCGTCGGCGTGTTCATCGGCGGCAAGGCAGTAGATCGCCTCGGGCCCCGGCGCGTGATCATCCCCTGCCTGAGCGTGTCGATCCTCGCGTTCTCGCTGCTGTCGGCAAGCGCGCACTGGCTGCCGAAAACCGTGGCACTGGTCCCCGTCCTGATCGGCGTGGTGGCGTGGGGCATTGCTCACTGGTCTTTCTACCCTGCGCAGCAAGCAGGACTCATCGACCTCGCTGGCCTGCGCGGAACGCCCATTGCCCTGTCGCTGAACGCTTCGTTCATGTATCTCGGCTTTTCTTTAGGTGCCGCGCTCGGTTCCCTGACCTTGAGTGCCAGCTCGGTGACCAACCTTGGCTGGACCGCCGCTGCGTGCGAAGTCGCGGCGCTGATCCTGAGCGCAAGCATCGGCAAGCATCTGGTACGGGTGCAAAAAGGCGCAGTCACTGCCGCATAAGGTCTCACCTGCACTCCCTCCGGCCCGGCGGGGAGTGCCCAGCAACCTTGGCCGGCCTCACATAAGCAGGAAGGGTGAACATGAACATCGCACACCGTACTTTCAAAATTGGCGGAGACACGGAAATCCGGCGGCTCGGATTTGGCGCGATGCGAATCACTGGCCCGGGCATCTGGGGCGCGCCCACCGACCGGGCGGAAGCCATTCGCGTCCTGCGTCGCCTACCCGAACTCGATGTGACTTTCATCGACACGGCAGACTCGTATGGGCCGAACGTTTCAGAAGAATTGATCCGCGAAGCGCTGCATCCCTATGGCGCCGACGTGCTGGTAGCGACCAAGGCGGGACTGGCACGCACAGGTCCCAACCAGTGGATACCGCGGGGCCGGCCGGAGTACCTGATTCAGCAGGCCCACGGCAGCCTGGAGCGGCTTGGCATCGAACAGATCGGTCTGTGGCAGTTGCATCGCATCGACCCCTCGGTGCCGCGGGATGAGCAGTTCGGCGCCGTGCGGCACCTGATCGATAGCGGCGTGGTGCGCCACGCCGGCCTGAGTGAGGTGTCGGTGTGCGACATCAAGGCTGCATTGAAATATTTCAAGGTGGCAACAGTGCAAAACCGCTTCAACCTGGGTGACCGCGGCAGCGAAGACGTACTCGACTACTGCACCGTCCACGGGATTGGCTTCATCCCGTGGTTTCCATTGGCTGCCGGGGAGCTGACCCGTCCCGGTTCGCTTCTCGACACCATCGCGCGCAACCATCAGGCGAGCGTCGGGCAGATCGCCCTCGCGTGGCTATTGCAGCGCAGCCCGGTGATCCTGCCGATACCGGGGACCTCCAGGGTCACGCACCTGGAAGAGAACGTGGCGGCTAGCGCAATCATCTTGTCCGACCGTGAATTCTGCGAGCTGGATCGCGCCACCTCCCAACGGCATCAGCGCTAGTCACCGCTGCGCCAAACCCATTCGACACTCACCAAGGTTTCACGATGACCCAACTCTTCTCGCCGCTTCAACTCGGCCCTTACACATTGAATCACCGCGTGGTGCACGCGCCGACTACGCGCCTTCGTGCCAACCGCGACGACAGTCCGAGCGACATGATGCTCGAGTACTACACGCAACGCGCTTCCGCCGGCGGCCTGATCATCACGGAATCGACACACGTGTCTTACGACAGCCGTGGCTACCTCGGTGCGCCTGGGATCTACGAAGACTCCCATATCCCGGGCTGGAGGAAGATCGCGGACGCCGTTCACGCGAAGGGCGGGCGCATCTTCATGCAGTTGGGGCACGATGGACGCCAGTCGCACGTCGACCTGACAGGCG
Organism: Paraburkholderia fungorum; assembly: GCF_046027215.1. Lineage (GTDB taxonomy): Bacteria > Pseudomonadota > Gammaproteobacteria > Burkholderiales > Burkholderiaceae > Paraburkholderia > Paraburkholderia fungorum_D. The sequence goes on from NZ_JAQQEN010000002.1 coordinate 2,750,781, forward strand.
GAGCGGCACCGATCGCACCATCAGAGGTGCCGTTCGAAGGTGAGGCGTTGACGCACAAGGGCTGGGTGCCGGTCTCGATGCACCGCGCGATCGATATCGCCGAAATCCAGACCGTAATCGGGTACTACCGCAGGAGCGCGGAACGCGCGCTGGCCGCCGGCCTCGATGGGGTTGAACTGCACTCGGCCAATGGCTATCTGGCTGACACATTCCTGCAGGACGGCACCAACAAGCGGACGGATGCCTACGGCGGCACCATCGAAAAACGCACACGCTTCCTGATCGAAGTGGTCAGCGCCCTTGTATCAGTGTGGGGGGCAAACCGTGTGGGCGTGCGCTTATCGCCAAGCGGACAGTGGGGTTCAATATCCGACTCGAATCCCGAAGCGACCTTTACCTATGCAGCCGAGCAATTGAACCGGTTTGGCCTCGCCTATCTGCACGTTATCGAGCCACGCGTCAAAGGCGTTGAAACGCTGGACGAGCATCAGATGCCCGTGGCGTCCGCGCTCCTGCGCAAGGCTTTCGACGGCCCGATCATTGCCGCCGGCGGCTTCAACGGCGACAGCGCGGAAGAAATCCTGCACAAGGGAGATGCCGACCTGGTCGCATTTGGCCGGTACTTCACATCGAATCCCGACCTGCCACGCCGGCTGCAACATAAGCTCCCCCTGACCCAATACGATCGCTCGACTTTCTGGGGAGGCACACATGTCCGTTACATCGACTATCCGACCTATGGTCACGAGGTCCTGACGATCGACGAATTTTTGAAAGCCGTCGCGACCACCTGACTGTCATATCCAGAACGCTACATTTGTATGTATAACTTCGGATGGCGCCCTGCTATTCTGTTTTAATTGCACGCTGCCCTATCCGCGGACGGCGAATTTCCTGATCGAGCGTCGTCATGAGATCGTCAGGCCTCAGGGTGCGCAGGTTCAGCTCGGCGGCTCAGGAGCGCGCGTTCCGGATGGACTACGCGCGGCGCTTCTTCGGACAGCGCAGGCTCGCCATCACAATCTTCACCGCGTTGTGGGTCGTGTTTTCGATCCGCGACTTCTCCCGGTTAAACGTACTCGATCCCGCCCATCTGCACCACAACGAGCTCATTCTCCTGAGAGTCGCCGGAGCAATCGGAATGACGCTTCCCGTGCTGTTCTGGACCCCGCGCGCACTCGATGAACGTTGGGCCGTCGGGCTGCTCAGTGTCTGGACGATCAGTTGCTGGTTCACCACCCTGAGAATGCTGCAGTTCTATCCGGGCGACCTTGGCTGGCGGGAAGTTTATCCGGTGCTGATGTTTTCCCTTTTCGTGATATTCATGGCCTTTCGGCTTCGGGTGATCACGGCGGCCTCGCTAATCGGGATATGCATCGTCAGCTATCTGATCATGCTTTATTTCAAACCCGTCAGCGGGAGTGTCGAACTGCGCGTGGAGTCGGTGGCTGCGCACGCCACGATGCTGCCGTTGATGTCTGTCGTCGGCGTGCTGCTCAGCATTCCCCTGGAACGTGCCGCGAGGCGCGAATTCATATACCGGCGCACCTTGCGCGCGGCCAAAGCACGCGTCGAAGCGGCGTCGCGCGCGGTCAACGAGCAGAACAGACGCATGCAGGAGCTCGTCAGGGAGAAAGAGCGATTCTTTTCATCGGCGTATCACGACATCCAGCAACCTCTCGCCGCAATCAACCTTTTCATCCGAAGCGCCCGGACGAGGATCAGGGACGGATACGCCGTGGATCGCGAGCTCGATGTCATCGAGGAGACCGCGTCCGACATCCTCGACATGTTCAAGGACATTCAGGACTACAGCGAGCTGGGCTCATACGTTCCCCATGTCGTACCGGTCGATACCCACGCTCTATTGACCGAGGTCTTCGAGCAATACCGGGAGACAGCCCGATTGCGCGGCATCGATCTAAGAATCGCGGGGCGTCGAGGGTACCCGCCGTCCATCGAGACCGATCGATCTCTCTTCAAGCGGTCCGTATCGAATCTCGTATCGAACGCGATCAAGAACACGTCATCGGGTGGCGTTGTGCTTGGCTGGGTGCAACTGAATGAACGGCTGCGCGTCGACGTATGGGATACCGGCATCGGCATTGCGCCCGCCCATCGGGACGCGATCTTCTCCGAGTACTATCAGATCAACAATCCGGGGCGCGACCGTTCGAAAGGGCTGGGACTGGGGCTGTCGATTGTGCATCGTGCGATCCATATTCTGCCGGGACACGGCATGAGTTTCGCCTCCGTGGAAGGCCGCGGATCGCGCTTTTCCCTTTACGCGACGGTTTCGGCATCAACCCCGGCCGTGGGGGCAAATGCTCAGGATGGCGACGTCTACATGCCCGATCTCACTGGCACGTTCATGCTCCTGTGCGACGATGAACCTACCGTCCTCGAAGGCCTGAGGCGTCTTTTCTCAAGCGCGGGCGCGCTCGTGTACGCCGCCGAGTCGATGGCTGGATTCGAAGCCATCCTTGCCGATGACGGCCGCATTCCCGATCTCATCGTCGCCGACATCCGTCTGCGCGAAGGAGCCACCGGCAAGGAGGTTGCGAATCAGATCAGGTGTCATTTCGCGTGGGCGGGCGTTATTCCCGTCGCATTTATCACCGGCGAGCTGCTGTCCGATCACGTCCTTCGCGACTTCCCCGAGCCGTTCGTGCTATTGCGCAAGTCCTCCGCCCCGAAGGACCTGCTGGCGGAGATCAGCCGGTACGTGACCGCTCAGCGGAAGATGAATCTCGATCTCGCGAACGGTCAGTGACTGAAAGCGTCCCGAGCGCGGTGGTCCTTCTGGTACGCCTGATTCGTCTAATGATGGGCGAAAACCGCCACTTTTCACGCGATACCAGATAGCTCAGCCGCCACTGTGTACTATCTGACCTGAAGACACCGGACGATCACTACCGATTTAGCCATCGTCCGATGCGTAATTGCAGCGCGCCTCGAAAGCGGTTCTGGGAGACGATGGAATGCGCGTACTGATCGTCGACGACCATGAACTGTTCAGAGCCGGATTGGCGCTTCTGCTGACGGAGCTCTTTCCGAACATCGAGTTGCTGCACGCGAGCACATTGTTGCAGGGGTTGAATCATGCGCTTTGCGAGCTCCTGAACATCGTTTTTCTCGATCTCGACCTGCCCGATGGCCACGGTTGCGACGCCCTTGCCGAATTGAAGGAGTCGCGACCGTCGTTACCGGTGATCGTGATATCGGCCGATGAGCGAGTGGAAACCATCAGTCGATGCATCCAGCTTCGCGCCATGGGATACGTGCCCAAATCGTCGCCGCCTGAAGCGCTTCGTGCGGCGATAAGCGCGGTGCTCGCCGGGGGCGTGTTCCTGCCCGCCTCCAGCATCGCCAGCCTCAGTCGTGATATGGACACTGACAAGGCTCCGGCACATGGACCTGAGGATAGACAGCCGCGCGTTGAATCGGAAACGAGCAATGCATCCGAGCTGGGACTCACACCGAGAGAGTTCGAAACGTTGGCGTGGCTGGTGCGCGGACTTCCGTCCAAGGCTATTGCCCTGAGAATGGGGCTCGAGGACATTACGGTACGGAAATACGTCAGTCATCTGCTCGCGCATTTCAATCTGCGGCGCCGTACGGAACTCATCGTCATGCTGGCGAATAGAGGGATCAGGCTCGGCGTCCCGCCGGTCACGGATCCGGCGCTCGACCGAAGCCTGCCGGCTGCTGGGGAACAAGCAGCCGACTGACTTCAGCCAGCGGGCTTTCCACAGCGCGATAAAAACAGAACAACAGGTCGCCATCCCTACCATCAGCCACAAATGTATCAGCGACGTGACGTACGCTCGCCCCGCGCCTGGACAGTTCAGGAAGGAGCGCCGGCGGGAGGCGAGTATCCGGCATGTCACCGGAACCAGACGGTGACAGTGCATACATCTTTCGCCGACGATTGCTGCCCACCGCCTACGCATGTGCGTTGCAACGGCGCTTCGCCTGACCAAGAATGAATAGGACAGCAACGCTGAGGGGCATTCGTCGAATGTACCCAGAGCGGTTGGTCGTCGTGATGAGCTGAACCGGCCTTGGCTCGTGCGAAACGCGAATAACGAATCGCATGAATGGAAAACTCAACGTAGATAAAGGAACCAACATGAAATCACCACTGATAGTCGCATCCGCTGTCGTGCTGTTTGTCATGGCTGGTGTTGCGCATTCGCAAGATACACCGCAAGCCTCTCAACCCGCCCCGCAAGAAAACGCCGCAACACAAGCCTCTGACCCGAGTGCAGGGATGGAAGCATACGGCGGCACGCCCGACACAAGGGTACAAGGCGGTGCGAAACATGCCAGACCGTGCCGGATGGATCCTCAATGCAACGTTTTTTTCGGAGGGAGCTAACAAAGACCTGACGGCGCGCGAGCCATAACTGGAAAGCGCCCGATGCCCGTATCGCGAAGTGGACGAAATCACTGGTCCGGCTTACCGAGTTCGCTGTCACTCTTTCAGGTGGCGCCTCCTGATAGGGGAGGTGCCTCGACACGCGAGAGGCGCGACGTCTTCAAGAGCAAGCGGAATGGGCGTCATAACGAGCATTCGGGAGTTCGGCGTCGCTAACGCAACCCGTTGATGACGAAAAGGTGAAGAAATGAAAGTGCAACCCTCGGCTGTAACCGTCGTGCTGTTCCTGCTCACCGCGGCCGGCGCTGCCGACGCTCAGGAAATGCAACCGTCAGACGTCGCTAGCCACTCATCCAGTCAGCAGCCAATAAATTCATCGCAGCGGGCGATGCCAATGGACGGCGACAGTGCATGGGACTATGGAGCTCAACCGGGCGGACGCAATGGTTACGGCAAAACCCGAGACGGCCAACCATGCGTGGTGGGCCTGTCGTGCGATATCTATCAGGGTAGTTAACCTGGGTGGCTGTGTCGCGATAAGCCAACTCGCTATCTGAAACGACCGATACGTTCGATAAAACAGATGCTGAATGGGGTCGAGAGTATGAGGGAACCGATCGAGGAAGTTGCCGTCCGACTGCTCGACACCGCGATTGTCTCCTGGAAGTCCTCACCATCCTGGAAGCGCTCACCTATCCGCGAAGCTTCTAGAACTTAACCTTCACCTGAAACCCGATCGTGAAAGGCAGATTGTCCGAAGGAATCGGCGGGATCACAATGATGTTCGCGCCCACACGCTTATATTCGACCATCACGATCGGCGCGACCACCGGCCCGATCGTATGATTGCGGCCCAAACCCCAGTTGCCGTAGTTGTAGCCCGAGATAATTCCGCCAATCGCCGCGATCCGCACGATGCCCCAGTGCGCGAACTCCGGCGCCCAGACCCCGCCGCCATAGTACGAAGGGCGCCGCAACGAGTTGCGAAAGCCGCCGGCGGTTAGTGCCCATTGGTTGTTGAGCCAGCATTCGACGCCGAGCCCCGGATTGAACTGTTCGAAATGCGTGTCTGGTTCGGGGTCGATGTGATACGAACCGAGCATGGCATCGACCCATATACCGCCCTGACACCAATCGGCAGCATGCGCCGACGCCGCCGCGGCGAGGCTCGCGACGAGCGCCAGCGCGCTGTGCCGAATAGTCTTTTTTATCTGCCGAAAATGCATGGGTTCTCCGTCACCGGTCGAGCGGCGGTGTCATCAATGTTCTGGGTAGGCCTGCTGGCCGTCCGTCGCGCACTGTACCTCAACCCGCACACACGATGTGGAGGACACGCTCGGAAGCCCGGGTACAGCACGTGCCCGGCGGCGCAAAACACGACAATAACGGAGAACCGATGGCAGAGCGGTGAACGCGCGGCGCGGCGTTCACCCTGAACCTTAGAGCCCGAGGTCGGAGAGTCCCGGATGATCGTCGGGGCGGCGGCCAAGTGGCCAGTGATACAGACGATCGGCTTCGCGAATCGGCAGGTCATTGATGCTGGCGTGACGGTAGGCCATCAAGCCGTGCTCGTTGAATTCCCAGTTTTCGTTGCCGTAAGAGCGGAACCAGTTGTTCGAATCGTCATGCCATTCATACGCAAAGCGCACAGCGATGCGATTGTCCGTGAATGCCCAAAGCTCCTTGATCAATCGGTAATCGAGTTCCCGCGTCCATTTGCGGCGCAACAGTCCAACCACCTCCGCGCGGCCACGCACGAATTCAGCGCGGTTGCGCCATACGCTGTCCAGCGTATAAGCGAGCGACACGCGTTCTGGGTCGCGCGTATTCCAGCCGTCTTCCGCGCCACGCACTTTCTGGATGGCAGTTTCACGTGTGAACGGCGGAAGCGGAGGGCGGGTTTCGATCGGGTCGGCCATGATGGCTCCTCTGTCAGGGTGCGGCGCGCCGGGATGACGGTCGCATGCTTCGGGGTTTGCTTGCTGGTTGGTTCGATTCGCCTGCTTCGTCTGATTCGCCGCCGAACTCGGTGCCGAGCAAAGCTTCGGCAGCGGCGCGCGCGTCGAGTGCGGCATCGGCCTCGCCGCTCACCAGCGCCACCGCGATTGCGCCGTCCAGCAGAATCAGCCATTGACGCGCCAGGCGCGCGACGCCGCGAACCTCCATGCCGGACTCCGCGGCGAATTCGTCACATTGCATCCGCACGAAGGCGAGCAGGCGTTCCTTGTGCTCACGCGCGACAATCCGGATCGGGTCTTCCGCAGAGGCAATCTCACCCGCCGCGTTCAGAAACGCACAACCGTGAAAATCGTCTGACGCGAACCATTCACGCAACACGTCGAACATGCCAACCAGGCGCTTGTCCGCGGTCTTGCCCTGCCGCAACGTGCCCGCGATAAACCACTTCATCCAGCGCTCGTCCCGCCGCTCGAGTGCGGCGACAACCAGTGCGTCCTTCGATTCGAAATGCGTGTAAAAGCTTTTGCGCGCCGTACCGGACTGTTTAACGATCGCGTCGACGCCAGTCGCGTGGATGCCGCCGGCATAGATCAACGCCTCGGCGGCGTCCAGCAGCCGGTCGCGCGCGCTGATCGGCGCAACGGATTCAGTTTCAGTTTGCGTAGACATGAACGGATGGTAGAACGATCATTCTCCATCGTCAAGTTTGATGCGCTTTTGCGAGCGGGGCACGCGAACTGCTATCGTGACGAAGATCGGTCAACCGGGACGAATTTCATGGGTACCTCTACTGTCCGCACAACGTTGGCGCGCACATTGCTTGGCGCGCTGCTGCTGATATCCGCTGCCTGCACGCCTGTGCAAGTACTTACGCATACGGTCACCCAGAACGAAGCGCGCGTGCCGCCCGGGCGCTATGACCTCGACCATGACCATTGCAGCATCACGTTCGATATCGATCACTTCAAGTATTCGCGCTTCACGATGCGCTTTGACCGCAGGCAGGGACAGCTCGACTGGCGCGAGGGCGGGATGGACACGAGTTCGGTGTCGATCACGATCGACGCCGCGAGCATTGATACGAACGTGCCGTTGCTCGACAAAATGGTGAAAAGCTCGAGCATGCTCGATGTCGAGCGTTATCCGGAGTTGCGTTTCGTCAGCACGCGCTTTGAGCGCACCGGCGAATCGCGCGGCACCTTGACCGGCGATCTGACGATTCACGGCGTCACGCAACCGGTCACGCTGGACGTGACCTTCAACGGTTTCGGTCCCGATCCGCTCACGAAAAAAGATACGCTTGGCTTTTCCGCGGAGGGCCATTTCAGCCGCTCGAAGTTCGGCCTATCGACGTGGTATCCGGCCGTCGGCGACGATATTCATGTCCGCATTCAGGCCGAGTTCGATAAAACGCCCGCAGGCGCGTGAGCACGATGCGGGCGTTTCGTTTGGAATGCGAAGGTTGAGCGTGTTTGCACAACCTGTTTGCGTTGCTTACGCGGCGGTCCAGTCGAGAATCACCTTGCCGCTTTCGCCCGATAACATCGTGGCAAAGGCCTGCTGATAATCGTCGACCTTGAAATGGTGCGTGAGGATCGGCGACAGATCTAGGCCGCTTTGCAGCATCGCGACCATCTTGTACCAGGTCTCGAACATCTCGCGGCCATAAATACCCTTGATTTCAAGGCCTTTAAAGATCACCTGGGTCCAGTCGATCGCAGTTTGAGCCGGCGGAATGCCAAGCAGGGCGATCTTGCCGCCATGGTTCATCGCTTCAAGCATGCTGGTGAAAGCGCTCGGCACGCCGGACATTTCCAGGCCGACGTCAAAACCTTCCGTCATGTGCAGATCGGCCATCACATCGCGCAATGATTCACGTGAGACGTTGACCGCACGCGTTGCGCCCATCTTGCGCGCGAGTGCGAGACGATAGTCGTTCACATCGGTAATTACGACGTTGCGCGCGCCAACGTGTTTCGCAATCGCCACCGCCATGATGCCGATCGGCCCGGCGCCGGTAATCAGCACGTCCTCGCCGACCAGATTGAACGACAGCGCGGTATGCGTAGCATTGCCGAACGGGTCAAAGATCGCGGCGAGATCGTCGGAAATTTCAGGCGGAATCTTGAATGCGTTAAAGGCGGGAATCACCAGATACTCGGCGAACGCCCCTTCGCGATTCACGCCCACTCCGACCGTATTGCGGCACAGATGCCGGCGCCCCGCGCGACAGTTGCGACAGAAACCGCACGTGATGTGCCCCTCGCCCGACACGCGATCGCCGATCGCAAAGCCGCGGACTTCCTGCCCCATTTCGACGATCTCGCCCACGTACTCGTGGCCGACATGCATCGGCACGGGAATCGTCTTTTGCGCCCAATCGTCCCATTTCCAGATGTGAATATCGGTGCCGCAAATCGCGGTGCGCGTGATGCGGATCATCACGTCGTTATGGCCGACTTCGGGCTTCTTCACATCGGTGAGCGTGAGGCCCGGTGCGCGTTCGAGTTTTGCCAGTGCTTTCATGTGCGCCTCCGGTTCAGATAATGCCAAGTTGACGGCCCACGCGTGCGAATGCATCCACCGCGCGGTCGATCTGTTCGGACGTGTGCGCGGCACTCATCTGCGTGCGGATGCGCGCGCGGCCTTTGGGCACCACCGGGAACGAAAAGCCGATCACGTAGACGCCTTCTTTCAGGAGCGCGTCGGCCATGTTCGATGCCAGTTGCGCGTCGCCGAGCATGACCGGGATGATGGGATGTTCGCCGGGCACCAGCGTAAAGCCGAGCGCGCTCATTGCACGGCGGAAATGCGCGCCGTTTTCACGCACGCGCGAGCGCAGTTGCGCGCCTTCGTCGCTCGCCAGCAATTCGAGTACTTTCAGCGAAGCGGCGGCGATGCTGGGTGTCAGCGTGTTTGAGAACAGATAGGGGCGCGAGCGTTGGCGCAGCAGATCGACGACCTCCTGGCGCGCAGCGACATAGCCGCCCGATGCGCCACCCAGCGCTTTGCCCAGCGTACCGGTAATGATGTCGACACGCGACAGCACGCCGCAATGCTCCGGCGTGCCGCGCCCATGTTCGCCGACAAAGCCGACCGCGTGCGAGTCGTCGACCATCACCAGCGCGCCGTAGCGGTCGGCGAGATCGCAGATGCCTGCAAGGTTGGCGATGATGCCGTCCATCGAGAACACGCCATCCGTTGCGATCAGTTTGAAGCGTGCGCCGGCCGCCTCGGCTTCTTTCAGTTTTGCTTCCAGGTCGGCGAGGTCGTTGTTCTTGTAGCGAAAGCGCTTCGCTTTCGACAGCCGCACGCCGTCGATGATGCTCGCGTGATTCAGTTCGTCGCTGATGATCGCGTCGTTTTCGTCGAGCAGCGTTTCGAACAGGCCGCCGTTCGCGTCGAAACAACTGGAGTAGAGAATGCAATCGTCGGTTTGCAGAAACGCAGCGAGCGCTTTTTCGAGCTCTTTGTGCACCGTCTGCGTGCCGCAAATAAAGCGCACCGACGCCATGCCGAAACCGTCGTTATCCAGTCCCTGCTTCGCCGCATCGATCAGACGTTCGTCATTGGCAAGGCCCAGATAGTTATTCGCGCAGAAGTTCAGCACGTCCGCGCCGTTCGCGAGACGCACGTCAGCCGACTGCGGGCTGGCGATCACGCGCTCGTTCTTGTAGAAACCGTCGGCGCGGATCTGCTCGAGTGTGCCGCGCAGATGGGCAAGGTAAAGGTCACGCATGAACCAGACTCCTGAATGGGTAGTAGCGCCCGCGGCCAGCGCGCTGCGGCATTTGCGGCGACGGGGCGGCCTGTTATAGTCGACTGTCAGTTTTATCGGATATTTTCGTTTTTCCGAACTAAAATCCGGTATGTCGAACAACTCTAAACGATAGGTCAGTAAATGGCAAGTTCGGGGACCCGCCGCGCGGCCGCCAGCGCGACACCCACTTCCGTCCCGGCAATCGCTGCGCCACCGCGCGTGGGCGAGCAGATTCAGCGTCTGCGCGCAGAGCGGCGCATGACGCTCGACGATCTGTCGCGCGCAGCTGGCGTGTCGAAATCGATGCTCTCGGAAATCGAACGCGACAAGGCGAATCCCACCATCGCGGTCGCCTGGCGGCTGACTAACGCGCTCGGCGTGAGCCTCGATTCGCTGTTCGCACCTCAGAAGGCGCCCGAGGCGATCGCGGTGTCCGGTCCGCACGACATTCCGACGTTGAGCGGGCACGACGCAAAATATCAGTTGCGTGTGTGGGGGCCAATCGAGCTGGCCGGCAAGTTCGAGTGGTATGAGTTGACGCTGCAAGCGGGTGGGGCGCTGGTGTCGAATGCGCACGAACCCGGCACGCGTGAGCATCTGACCGTGTTGCAGGGATCAATCGAAATCGAAGCGGCGGGCACGACCCGGCGGCTCAAGGCCGCGGACACGGCGCGGTATGTGGCCGATGAGCCGCACGCGATCCGCAACGCCGGCAAAAGCGAGGCAAAAGCGCTGCTTGTGGTGATACACGGCTGAGTTCCGGGCGCACCGTCAGCGAAGTTTGGCGCTCTTTTGGGCACGGTCGGCCGTTCGGCCGAGGTTGCACTCGACACTGTATATTTGTACAGTATAGGGCATCGACTGGAGCCGATAATGAACGACCTGACGACCCGCCATGCCGACCATGATCTGGCCGCGCTGCGCTTCCAAACCGCCGCGCGCGATCTCGAACACATCGTGCGCAATATTGCAGCGCGCTACATCGTGCAGCAGGTTCCGCTCAGCTGGCGATTGCTACACGCCATCGAAGCCGAGGCCTTGGCGGATCTCGGCTTTGCCAGCCGTCACGACGCGCTGATGCTCGGTCTGTTTCAACGGCCGTCTGATTTGCCTTATCCCGAAACAGACGAAGCGGTGGATTTCGGCACATCCACGGCGCTACCGGCAGTATTCGCGTTTGCAGTTTCCGCTTACGAGGAAGCGGCACGCCGCGCCGCGCAACCGGCTTCTGACGCTGCTCCGCTAAAACGCGCGAGGGCGTGGGGCGGCTGAAGGAGCTGTTTTCATTTGGTTGCGACCTACAATGTGCGCAACTAACGGAAGGATAGTCTATGTCGCCTCCTCACCTGCTCGACCCCGTCCCACGCCCTGCGCCATCTACCGATCTCTTCGACCAGGAACGCGAAGACTGGCGTCGCGACCCGCAAATCGCTTTCGACGCCTGGCTGGCCAAGCAGCATTTCAGGCATTCGTCGGCGTCGGTTTATCAAGCTCAGTGGGGGCTTTTCCTCGACTGGCTCGCTCTACGCCATAAAAGTCTGGTCACGGTCGATACGCGGGCGATCGCTGAATTCGTCGCCGGTCTGGCCATACGAAAACCTCAACGTGTCAGGTATTTGCGCCTGATTGAACGCGTACTGGACCACGTGCGCGAGATCGAATCGGCATCCACCAATCCGGCGCGCTTCATTGCTCAGGATGGGGAAGCCGCATGGCGAAACGCCCGCGATAACGAGCCAACAGGTTTTCTCAACCACGCTGAACGCGCCGCGCTGATCGCTCATCTGTTTTCGCCATTGACGAATTTATCCGCGGCGCAGCGCTGGAGGGAGCGACGCGATCGCGCGTTGATCGCGGTATTTCTTGGCGGCGGATTAAAGACGGGCGAAGCGGCAGGACTTACGGTTAGTTGCGTGACTGCCGGCTCGCCGTGGGTCACGATCGAGTCGGCGAATCCAATGCTGACTCGTCGCACCCGACTCACGCCATTCGCCGTCGCCATTCTCGATGCATGGCTTGCCGAACGGCGCCTGTCCGAACTGGCCGGCAATCTGGTGTTCCCCGCATCACCCTCGGGACGGCCGATGCACAAGGCGACCATGTTGCGCGCGGTCGACTCGCTGGTCGACGCCGCGGGGATAGCCGCGTCGAGAACATCGCGCGCAAGTCCGCAAACGCTGCGCAACACTTTTGCGGCAGATCTATTTGAAAGCGGGGTTGAGGCGGAACTGGTCGGGCAGTGGCTGGGATTTGTACAGGCAGTGTCCGCTAACCGTCTGCATCGCGCATGGCAAACATGGATGGATCAGCAGGAAATGCCCATCGTCGACGAGCCCGATCCTGCCGCTCCGCCGCTGCCGGCACCCAGACGGGACGGGCGTTCGACGAGAAAAGCGGGAGCGGATGAGTCCTGAAAACGCTCACGCTCGCGGTCCCGAATTTCCTCACCTTTAGCAATTTTTCCTCTATTGCACCCGCGTCGGCCCGTCACGCCGACGCCGTTATCGATCCGTTCGATAAAAACCGGCTAACCGCTTCCAGCCGTGATTCGCCGGGCCCCGACGAATGGTCGCATTCCGGACACTGCAACTCAAAGCGGTGATCGACCTGAGATAACTCCGGCTCACCTTCCTCACATTTTGGGCAGCGCAGTGGCAGCGTGACATGGCCATCCACAGTCGTGCCGAGCGTCCTCAACTCGTGGTTGGTAAGGCGACCTGCTTCGACTAGCGAACATAAAAGGCTCGCGACCGCCGGGTCGATCCCTTGTTGTCCGCGCAGGACGGCGATTTCTTTCGTCAACGCGTCGAGTTCGTCCGATTGATCGCGCAGTTGCGCGTCGAGCCGGTCACCGCGAGCCTTGGCCGTAGCGATCTGCTGAATAAACTCGAATTCCTTGCGACTTGCGTCGCGCACACCCGACTGATAGGTGGCGGCCATGCTACGCAGTGAGTCGAGCTCGACCAGCATCGGCTTGACGCGCCGCTCTGCTTCGGCGACCGCGTCTTTGATCTGTTGCGCATAGTGCTCGGTGCTCTGGCGTAATTCGACATGCAAGCTGTCGATCCGGTCGCGAAGCGTTGCGTTGGTTGCTTGCTCGGTATCGAGGCGTTGGCGAATGGCTTCATTTTCGTGCTCGAGCCGCCGGACCGTTGCCTGCAAGCCTTCCTGGTGAGCAGTCCCATGCGTGGTGGTACTGGATAACTGAGTTTCGAGCGCACGAACACGTTCCCACGCGACTTCCGCCCGCAGTTCGCTGCGCCGTACGGCTTCTTCCGACGCATCCCGACGAATGTCAGCTTCTCGCGCACATTGGTTGGCTTCAGCAATTTGCGCGCGGACTTCTTCGCGCTCATCGTCGAGCGTTGAACGGGCCTGCGCAACGGCTTCCTCGAATAGTGCGCCAAGAAGCTCGCCGGCTCTGTCCTCCAGCGCTTTCGGAATGGCGCCTGCGCCGACCTTGACGCGCGACACACTCCGGATGCGTTCCCAGAAGTTGTCGATGTCCTTTGGTATATCGCTCGCGCTACCTGTTTGAGTCAGGTCGCGAACGGTAGCCATTGACGGACGAATTCCCAGATCGAAAAAAAGTCGCTTGCATGCATGCAGGGAGAGTTCCTGACGCCGTGCTCCGTTTGCCCGCAGCGATTCAAGCTCGTCGCGGATGGCTTGCCGTTCCTGATCCAGATTCATAAATACCTCGATGTCGCTCGAATTGGATTGATCATAACAATTTACGTACCAATCATTACGTATTTGTGTGTTACCAGTCCGTTGGAGCGAATGAGTAAGTTCTGAGGCTCCCGCTAGCCCGGTATACCGTGGCCGCCCGGGTTTTTCCGTGAAACAAAACGAAGAATAGCCAATAAGTCATTGTAATGAAACAGATTCCAGCTGTTTTTTGCAGATCGAGCACTGTTTCACGCTCTGCTTACTGTGGGCTGAGGGGGTGGAGGTCTTTGTCCGAAGGACACGCGGGGCAAAGTCTAGAGAGTAATAAAAGTAAACACCTTTGAACCCATGTTAAAAACGTTAACGCCACGGCAAACCCTTACCAGAAGGGGTTCCCAGCCCGGTAAGGTGAAGCTTTACGGGAGAAGTGGTGAGGGCTTGCGGGAGGGTTAAGTGATGAGGTTCGGGGACGTCGGTGAGCGGGTCCGGGACCGAACGTGAGCGGGTTCAGGAGACACCCCCAAAATGCAGTTTTGCGAAAGGTGAGGTTTTGCGGGACCTGGCCGCCCGGGATCGCCCGGTAGCGCTCGAAGACGGGGCCGGAGCGCGGCTGCGTCTGAGGTGAGCGCTTTCGGGACTGTCGTGGCCCCCTATTTTTGGCCTTATTTTGGCCTCTCAAACCCCATTGGTGAGTCAAGACGGGAGAAAACGCGAACCGAAGGTGAGACTTTTCGGGGAAGTGATGTGATTTTTGCCTTAAATCTGGGCATTCAGGTGCCTAAGGTGAGGTTTTGCGGGAGCCGCGACGTGTTTTGACCGGGATTCTTCTCAATGACGTGCACGGACCTGGCGATGACCGTGATCAAAGGTGAGCTAATTCGGGAGGTATGGTTTGGGACGGAACATCGTGCCGTCAATCGTGCAGTTTTGGCCAGAGGTGAGGTTTTTCGGGAGCGTTTTTGAGCGCTGACGATCGCAAAGGTGAGGAAATGCAGGACCAAAATCGCCGGAACGGGCGGGAAAGGCCCTACAGACCTTGTCGGACGCGTTCCGATTTCTCTGCTCCTGGATTCGAAGGGTGAGGTTTTTCGGGACCTTTGCCACGACACCTGGAAATGCCATGTTTCATGAAGACGCTGCTTAAGGTGAGGAAATGCGGGAGACTGACGCCTGGGAGGCCTGCTGGGAATCGGTTATAAGCCGATGAAATCATTGAATAATTTTGATGCGCTGCGCAAAGGTGAGGCTTTTCGGGAGTTCTGTTCCGGACATGGCCGCAGCGGCGTTTAGGCGTAAAGGTGAGGTTTTACGGGACTAGTTAGAGGTGCTTTTTTCGGTCCCCGGGTCGGAATGCCGCGTCGTTCCAAGTGCTCGGCGCGCACTAAGGTGAGCTTTTTCGGGGGAGTCTGCGGCAACTCGGCGCTGGCGTACCGGCTAAGAGCGAAAAGGGGATGCCTTAATTCGAATCCTGTCACCTGGTGGATACGATGCTGCGGCAGCTGTCGCTACGTTCGAGGGCGGATGTATCGCTATGGTTTGGGTCACGTTCCGCTCAATGGATAGCACGCCGGCCCCCGTTTGTGCTGCGCTGTCTGCGCCGTCCCGTAGGGGGTCAGGTGGCGCCGGCCCGTGAGCGGCCGCCCCCCATGCCGGCGTTGGGGCTTGGTGGGCAAGCCGAACCGCTAGGTGAGCAGGGGATGGCATCCGTAACAATCGAGCCGGGATGCATTTCGGCGGGGCGGCGCCGGATTGCCGACTTCGTTAGTCCCCTCCCCTATCGTCCGGGAACAGACTGGGTGCTTCCGTCCCGGGTTGGAAGGAGTGAGCGCCCCCCGTCACATTCACGCGGTCGAAATCCATCAGAATTTTTTGAGGTGAGATGATTCGGGATCGAATCGCTTCGGTTCACGGCCGGTCCGGAATGGACCGGGGTTTCGGGATGCCGCGACCTGCAAGGATGGCCCGAACCTGGCGCGAAATCGGTGAGGTGAGGCTTTTCGGGAGTCGCTCGAGGTGAGTCGCTCCTCGTAAACTCACTTCACCGGGAACGGTGAGACCCACGCTATAGACGTGCATCACCGCAGTCGGTATGCTCTCGCCAAATCCCTCCTCGACCAGACGCATGGCCACGAAGCGCGCGAAGAAGACCGATGTAGTGAGCCCGAGCTCGGCCGAATTGCGCAAGGCCGTCGAGGCGATCGCCATCCAGCCCAAGAGTGGCAAGATCACGCTCCTCACCCGCAAGCTGTTCAACGTGCTCCTCGCCGTCGCCCAGCAAGCGGACGAGTCCGGCGACACTTACCGGGCGTTGCTATCGGACATCGTCGCCAATTCGGCGTTCGATTCGAACGACACCGCGCTCGTGAAAGAGCACTTGCGGCGCATGGTCTCGGTGCAGGTCGAATGGAGTACCGGCACGTCCAGCCAGAAGCCGGGCCGGAAATGGGGTATTTCCACGCTGATCGCCGATGCGGAAATTCTCGAAGACCCTACCACCCGTCGTGTCTGGGTCGAATTTTCGTTCGCGCCAAAGATCAAGAAGAAGCTGCTCGATCCGGTTCAGTACGCACGCCTGAGTCTGCAGTTCCAGAGCCAGTTGCGCAGTAGTGCGGGTCTCGCGCTTTACGAGATTTGCGTGCGCTACCTGACCAACCCGAGTCATCTGACCATGCGCGAGTCGTGGGAATGGTGGCGGCCTATCCTCTCCGGCACGCCGGATACGGAAGCGGGCGACGAAGCGAAGCGCGAGTACAAATACTTCAAGCGTGATTACCTGCGCCCGGCCATCGCCGAGGTGAATGCTGTCACCAACATCTTCGTCGAATTGATCGAACACCGGGAAGGACGGCGTGTCGCCGAAATCCAGTTCCGCGTGACCGAGCGCAAGCAACCGATGCTTGCGCTGGATGAGCATCCGAATGTGTTTGACAGCACGCTGGTCGACCGCATGGTGAAGATCGGCATTCCGCTGAAGGAAGCACAAACGCTGTATGCCGATAGCGAAGAAAATCGGATTCGCGCTGCGTTGCAAATGACCGAGCAACGCATGCGCAGCACGTCGTTGCCGCCGGTGCGCAGTGCGCCGGCGCTGTTCAAGGACGCGCTGAAGAAAGGTTATGCGCCGCCGGTCGAGACATTGCCGTCTGCGGGTGGTGGCAAGGCGGCGGTGGCTGCGCCGGCCGACGACCTGAAGGCGCGCCTGCTCGGCGAGTATTCGGCATATCGCCGCAAGGAAGCGCGCGAACTCTACGACGAGCAAGGTGAGTCAGAGCGGGAGATTGCGCGGCAGTCGTTTGAAGAAGACGAACTGCCGGATCTCGGCACGCACATGCGGGACGACTGGCGTCGTCGTGGGCTGGATTCGAAAATTGTCGAAACGGCGTTTTTCGACTGGCTGGCTCGCAAGACCTGGGGCGAACCCACTGATGGCGACCTGCTCGCCTTCACGCTGAGCCAATCGCGCGCGGCGTGATGCTACGTGAGACGGCGGCGGCCCCCAGCCGCCGTCCCCTGCACTGCGCTTACTTCAGCATCTTTTCAATCTGGCGAAGAATATCGTCACGCTTTTCGCGCGTGAGGCCCTTCAGGCGCAGTTCGATCCGGTCGTCGCCATATGATTTCAGATCGCCAACCGAGACACCCCCAAGCTTGATTTCCAGACGCTGTGCATAGCGTTGCCGCCCGGCCGGTTTGGTGCTTTCCTGTGCGCTTGCCCTGCCCTTCACGATGTCCGCGACTTGCCGCGTACTCAGATCGTCCGACAGAATCTTGTTGATCAGACGCAGCGTTGCGTCGGCGCCGCGGGCCGTGTGATAACGACCTACCTGATACGCCATGTTCGAACCGAAGCGATCGGGTCGCGCGACCATCTCATGCATGACGGCTTCAGGCAACTTGGCGATCGACAAGGCTACAGCGACGGTCGACTCGTCCAGTCCGAGATGCTCGGCGAGCTCTTTCTGGCTCTGAAAGTGCCGGTCCTCGAGAAAGCGTTTCCAGACGACCGCATTGTCGAATACCGTCTGCGAGTCGCGCTGGACGTTGAGGTCGTAGCCGAGCTTGTAGCTCTGAATGCCGATCGGCAGATCGATAACGATCGCCTTCACCGACTCCTTGTTCGCTTCCTTGAGCGCCCGGACGCGACGGCCACCGTCGCTGACGAAGTAGGTGCCGGGATTGTCGTAATCGGGAATGACGTGAATCGCCTGCTGCTGTCCCTGCTTGGCAAGGTTGACGGCCAGTTCGGCGATCGACGATTTCAGATAGAAATGCCTGGGGTTGAAGGGGCTCGGCTTGATCGTCTTCAGGGCGAGCTCGATCACCTGGCCCGGCCGATAACCTTGCTCGATACGCCATGTGCGATAGGCGCTCGATTCGTTAGCTGCGTCAACCGGGTCCGCTTCTGCCAGAGCGAGTGACGCGACCGAGTGGATTGTCTGGGGCGGCGCATCGCTATTTTTCGCGCCGTTCTTAACCAAACCGTCGATCGCATTCAGGCGATCGAGAGCGGTCCGTTTTTCGCTGCTGGTCGTATCAGGACGTGCTTGAAAGCCTTTGGCGAATTGGGAGGGTTTCATTCAGGGTCCTTTATGCGCATAAATTCACGGAAGCAGGGCGGCGATCTCGTTGGCGCACGCCCGTATTTCGATGGCGGCAAGTTTGGCGCCGCGATCGTTCATCTGAAGCACTGTCTGTCCCAACGCCATCGCCTGCTTATATGCTTCGCGCGTCGGAATCTGGGTTTTGAGCAACGGGAAGCCGAGTTCTTCCAATGCGCGCTTCAACTCGCGCGTCAGCATCCGCTTCTCTTCTGTCTTATTGAGCAGAAAGACTGAGCGCAGGTCTTCGTTCATGACCTGGGCTTGCTGGACGAGCTTCACCAATCCCACGCTTGACCAATAGTCGGCAGGCGATGACGACGTCGGAATGACGGCGACGCTCGCTGCGAGCAGCACGACGCCGGATACTTTCTCGGTGATGGAGGGCGGGCAGTCTACGACGATGATGTCGTAGTCCGCGACAAACTTCTTGATCTCGCGATGGATCTGGCTGCCGGCCTCAGAGAGATTAACGACTGGAAACGGGATGCCGGATTCGCTGTCCGATGATGCACTGGCCCAGTGGATCAGTGTGTTTTGACCATCTGCGTCTACGACGAGGACGCGTTTGCCTTTCTCATGGAATGCAGCGCCGAGGTGCATCGCGATGGTGCTCTTCCCGACCCCGCCCTTCTGCTGAGTTACCGCGATGATTTCTGCTGCCAATCTTCACCTCCTCTTTTTAGACGCAAATGGATTTTACCTGGATGAATTCGCATTTCAATGTTTTTGTGTAAACGCGAGAAGAAATCGCCATTCGGGATAGGTTTATGCGCATAAAGGGTGCGCGCGCAACGGATGACCACGGAGGACGGGTGAAGTGGAGGGCTTTGAGCCTTCATCAACAGAAGCGGCGTGGAAGAGCCTGCTAGTCGAATGCGCGGACAGTGCGCGGACCTTTATGCGCATAAAGTCCTTCCGGCTCCCGCTGCAGATTGTCGGATGAAGGGAAATTTGAAGTGGCGAGGTGAGACGCCACTGTGGCAGAGAGGAGGTGAGTTTGCGATGACGGTTGCAAGCGATACCCGCAGCCGTCACTGCGCAAGTCTCTTGGGTGTGCTCGATATTGGTGGGACCATGGCGCCGCTCGAATCTAAGCCCTTGCTGTCGCGGCGATCGAGACGCACTTTATGCGCATAAACCAGCGCAGCTCGCAGCGCCAAATACCGCCTTCTGACGGCGCCTGCCGTGCCCGATCCTAATTCGCCGATGCAGCGTACGTGGCTACTGATGTCACCGACCAGTTGCCGCCTGTACAAGAGTCAGGAGACACGCATGCGCGCTGAAGCAGCGTCGGCAAACAAGGGTGGAAAACATAACCAACAAGCCGGCCGTGACCGGTGAGTATGTGTAACGTTGCGCTCCACCACTACAAGCCAGGTCGCCACATTACAAGGGGCGCACGCCAGGAGCACCACCCTATCAACCCCGTCCCTCTGACACCCGCTAAAATCCACCACGAACACCCATCCAGCAACCGACCCAGCCAAGCCAGATATAACCCACCATGATCACCATCTACCACAACGCCCGTTGTTCAAAATCGCGCGCTGCATGCGAGCTCATCGCCAACACCTATAACAGCGCCAACGAACCTACGGAAATTGTCGACTACCTGCAGCAGCCTCCCACCGTCGCGCAACTGAAACAGCTCAATGCGCAATTAGGCTGCACGGTGCGCGAGATGATCCGCGACACGGAAGCCGAGTACAAGGATCTCCAACTCGCGGACCCTGCTTTGAGCGACGCTCAGTTATACGAAGCGTTAGCGGCGCACCCCATTCTTTTGCAACGCCCCATCGTCGTGCGCAACGGCCGAGCGGTGATCGGCCGCCCGCCGGAAAATGTCGGGGCGCTGTTTGTCTAGGCGTCGAAACAGTGCGGTGTGGCCGCTTTACGCCTTGGCCGTCAGCACCGCGTCTTTCGTCACAATCTTCGTCGGAATGATGCGCAGCTCGTTGAACGTGTCGGCGATACGTTGTTGTTCCGCCAGCACATTCGCATCGACCGGTTTGTAGATGTGCTCGTAATGCCGCAAGCCTGCCTCGATCACGCCTGCATCCAGCCCCTGAATCGGTGCAAGCTGCGCGGCTGCCTCGCTGTAGTGGCCGCGTATCCAGGCGCCTTCCTTGCCCACTTCGTCCATCACGATCGCGATCACGTCGCCATTTTGCTGCGCGAACGGCCGCGCGCTCAGGAAAAACTGGTGGTGGCTCACGATGCCGCTGGCGTCAGCGAGCAGGCGCGCATTCGACTGCCGTTTCGCCGCTTCGAGGAACGGATCCCAGATGGCCCACGCGTCGATCGCACCGCGTTCGAACGCCGCGCGCGCATCGGCGGGCGCCAGAAAGACCGGCTGGATGTCGCTGTATTTCACGCCGCCCTTCTGTAACGCCGCGACCAGGAACCAGTGAACGTCGGAGCCTTTATTAAAGGCAATTTTCTTACCCTTTAGATCGGCAAGCGTTTTGATCGGCGCATCCTGATGGACGAGAATGCCCTCTGCGTGCGGCGTCGGAATTTCATACGCGGCGTAGACGAAGTTTGCGCCGGCTGCCTGCGCGAACACCGGCGGCGCTTCGCCGACATAGCCGAAGTCGATCGCGCCGACATTCAGGCCTTCGAGCAACTGCGGTCCAGCCGGAAACTCGGTCCACTTGACTGTGATGCCGAGCGGCGCGAGCCGCTTTTCGAGCGTGCCGTGAGCCTTTAGCAGCACCAACGTACTGGCCGCTTTCTGGTAGCCGATCCGGAATTCTTTGGCGCGAGCGCCCGCGGCGAAAACAGACGACGAGACGAGAGGCAAAGCGGCGGTGGCCAGCGAGGCGCCCATGCCGGCGATAAACGCACGACGCGAGAGCAGCGAATGATGGGACATAAAAGTGCTCAATAAAAAGACGGCCGCAAAACGGACCGATTGCCTCCGACAATAATTCGTCTGCTAGCCTGGACGAACCGATAAATTCGCATAAGCAAATCACGCCGAAAGAAACCGACCCAAACAAGGCTCGACGCGTCATCCTTCGCTTCACGGTCCACCATGGCCCCGATTTACGCAACCGGCGCGCCACATCCGCAGCCGCCGCTACAATCGGCGTCATCCGCGCGCCGCAGCGGCTGCGTCAATCGACAAAAGGGACATCGTGCATCTGACGACAACACTCACGCCGTGGTCATCCCACGACACCCAATTGATCCTGTCGTGCGTGCTCGGGCTCGCATTGATCATCGTTTTCATCAGCGTGCTGAAGCTCGCACCGTTCCTGTCGATTCTGGTCGGCACGTTCGCCGCTGGTTTTGCAGCCGGTCTGCCGCTCGAGGCCGTGGCCAGCGCGTTCAGCAAAGGCGCTGGCGCGCTGCTCGGCGACGTCGGCATCATCATCGCGCTGGGGGCCATGCTGGGCGCGCTGATGGCCGAGTCGGGCGCGGCCGACCGGCTCGTCTCCACGATCCTCAGACACTCCACGCCCCGCACGCTCCCGTGGATGATGGCGCTGGTGGCGATCATCATCGGCTTGCCGCTCTTCTTCGAAGTCGGTCTCGTGATGATGGTGCCGATCATCTTTGTGATGGCGCGCCGCTCGCAGCAACCGATTCTGCGTATCGCGATTCCCGCGCTGGCCGGCATGACCACCCTGCACGCGCTGCTGCCGCCGCATCCGGGTCCGTTGATCGCAGTGAGCGCGCTGCACGCCGATCTTGGTCTCACGCTCGGCCTCGGCCTGATCGTCGCGATTCCGGCGGTGATTCTCGCGGGCCCGCTGTACGGCATCTGGCTGTCCAGGCGGATGCACGTGGTCGAACCGGAAGAAATGGGCAAGCTTTTCAGCGCGCAGCCAGACACCGCGGAGCCGCCGGGCTTCGCGATTTCGCTGATCACGATTCTGTTGCCGGTTGTGCTGATGCTGGGTCGAACCATCGCCAAGCTTTTGCTTAAGCCAGAGACTTTCCTGTTCGACGCGCTGGATTTTCTGGGCGAGCCACTGATCGCGCTCGGCCTCACCGTCCTGTTCGCCGTGGTGGCGCTGGGATGGTCGCGCGGCATGGCACGCGATCGGGTCGGCGGCATTCTGCGCAAAAGCCTGCCGCCGATCGCCGCGCTCCTGCTGACCATCGGCGCCGGTGGCGGTCTCAAGCAGGCGCTCGTGGTCGCCGGCATCAGCACGACGATCGGCAAGATTGCCGTAGGTGCGCATATGCCGTTGATCTTGCTGGCCTGGCTGATCGCCGTCGCGCTGCGGCAGGCCACCGGCTCGGCGACGGTCGCCACCACCACGACCGCCGGCATCGTCGCGCCGGTCGTGGCGGGCCTCAGCACCACGCACAATTCGCTGATGGCGCTCGCGATCGGGGCCGGCTCGGTGTTCTTCTGCCACGTGAACGATGCGGGCTTCTGGATGGTGCGCGAGTACTTCGGGTTGCAGTTGAAACAGACGGTGTGGGTGTGGTCGGTGCTGCAAACGATTGTCTCCGTCGTCGGCCTCGCGTTGACGTTCGTTTTGTGGACCGTGCTGACGTGATGGCGACGCGTGAAGCGAGCGTCGTTCGTGGCAGGAATTGATGCATGGCTGTCCATTCCGCCTGACCCATACGACTTACACTGCCTCGGCACATGCAAGGTGCGAGTCCGCACCTTGCTGCCCCTGTCAACGCGGAGCCGCTTCGGAGCTACTTATGCTTGAACTCAGACCGTCCTGCGAAGGGTGCGGCAAATCACTGCCGCCGAATGCGGCTGACGCAATGATCTGCACATACGAATGCACCTTCTGTGAAGTGTGTGCGCTCAGCACGCTGCGCAATGTGTGCCCGAATTGCGGCGGCAATTTCCAGCATCGGCCGATCCGAACGCGCGCGCAGTTGGTAAAGCACCCGGCGCGTACCGAACCGCACCCCGTCGCCATCGATGAAGCGTCGCACGCGGGCTTCTTCGAGCGGTATCGGAACACCCCGCCCGGCGAGCGCTAGGCGATTGCCGGTCAGTCGTCTCCGCCGGCCGCGCCCGGCGTCGCTATCCCGCTCACCGTATGCGCGGCGACGCGGAGCAATCGGATCTGCTTGCGGTAGTTGCGGCAGCCGCTGCAGATCGGCAAATGCAGCCGGATCGCGACCCATTCGCCGGTCGTCAACGAGCGGTCGAGTGCGTCGGACAACAGACGCGTGATGTTTTTACACTTCCCCATTCGCATCCTCTCTCGATAAGCCCTTCTCGCTCAGGCAAGTGCGCAGGCGCAGCCGCGCGCGATAGATCAGCACGCTGCAATGATTGGCGGTCATCTGTAGTTCCGCGCAGATTGCCTCGGTATCGAGATCGAGGAATTCGCGCATCATGAACACGCGCCCGATATGTTCCGGCAGATGTTCCAGGCACATTTCGAACAAGGTCCAGAACTGCTGCTGACGCAGCGCGGTTTCCGGCGTTGGCCAGGGTTGCGGCTTGGTCTCGCGCGACCAGTGGCCGTTGTCCTTGAACAACTCGCGATCGAGCAGCGCCTCGCCGTCGAGTTCCGATTCGAGTGCCGACAGGTTCACAGTGCGCTGACGGGCACGCAAGGTATCGACGAGCTTGTGCCGCAGGATGCCGAACACCCACGTCTTGTGCTCCGATTGCGCGGCGAACCGGTCTGCCTGCGTCCATGCGGCGGCGAGCGCTTCCTGGACTGCGTCTTCGGCGGCTGCGGCATCGCGCAGTTGCAGGCGCGCGAAGCGCACCAGGTCGCGCCGCAGTTGGGTCAGATAGACCGGGTCGTCGAGCGCCGGCCTGCCTACTTGCACCATGGCACGCTCCGTCGTCGCGCCCGCGGCTGTCGCCGGTTGTCTGTTGAATCGTTGTGGTTCATGAGCGGGTATTTTTCCTCGCGCCACGTAGGGACGCGTGCGCCATTTTCCCGCACGTCCCTGTGCAAACGAATCGGTATTGAACATGTGCCCGCCAGTAAGCGCTGACCTGATGAACTTAGTCGCGCCGTAACGGGATTTATGACAGCGAAATACATTATTGCGCAAATTGAAAGCGACGCCTCGGGTTAACCGTGAGACCAGGCATATGCGCCAGACCCCGCGCCAGTAAAGCTTCTAGCCCGCACGGATCACATCGCGCGATTCTTTCAGTATTTGAAAAAATATCTTCCCGTCTTCGGCATTTTTAGCCGGGCACTGAATCGCTATTCTCCAGTCCATCGATCACCCCTGATCGCGAACCGAACGCTGAAGAGGAGTAGCACCATGAAACGCATTCTTTCCGCCCTGATCGCTTCTGTCGCCCTGTTTGCCGCCGCCTCGGGCGCAGCCCATGCTGCTGCTCCGGCACAATGCAACGGCCCGGCGTCGTACTGCAACGTGTTTTTCGGAAACTGATTAGCTGGCGCGCGCGGCCGGACAGTGTCCGGCGCATGTCCGCCGCCGAAAGAGTTTCTCGACGTAAAAAGGGCGCCCATCGCGGCGCCCTTTTTACATTCAGACTCAACCATGCCGCGCTTGCCGCAAACAGGCGTGGGCCCTTCACAGCAATGCCAAGGGTAATCGCAACGTCCACAGCCCAGAGCGCGGCACATCATAAGCGGGAGTACGAAATAACTGCCACGCGTGCGGCGCACAAATCCGCCTGATCCTCACGGTACTAACGTGTTACAGTGAGTCAATAGCTTGCAGTTCTCCTGCGCGCCCCGCGCAGTCCCTGACGCGCAAACAGCCGCTCTTCACAGCACCCTGGCTCACACGGGGTCCCTTCCTTCTACTTAGCTTTGCGGTGTCATCGGCTCGGCGCTTCTATAGCGGCCGCCGTTCGCGCGCATTGTCGATTGACGATTGACACACTGCTTTCGCAAAAGCTGCGCGATTCGCCCGGCGCTCTGTTGAAGCCACGGCAACACGCTGCAGGCGAAAGCCTTCACCGGAGACGACCATCATGAGCATGACCATCAGAAGCTACCGGGGCCTTGAAATTTATCCGCTGGTGTATCCACACGAACCGCGCGGTATCGACGGCGCGCGTCATTACGATGCGGGATTCGATGCCGCCGTGCGGATCTGCCGGCGCGGCACCGACGACACCTTGACCAGCAGTCGCGTATTTCGCGTGCCGAGCCGTTCGCCATTCGGCGCGGCGGGCGACGCGCGTATTGCGTCGGCCAGTTATGCTGAGCAAGTCATCGATGGCATGGTGGCCGGCCAGTCCATCGCTGGTCTCTGATGCGCACATCGATGGCAGGCTCAGTTTCCAGGCGCCCGCAGGGCGCGAATCCCCAAACCGCTACCGGGCGGGCGAACTATCAGGTGGCAGTGTCGTCGCGCCGTACGTCGGGCGGTACGGTGGTGCCGACGTTGAAGGTGGTGCGTTTGAACGACGAGCGGGTGATTTACCCGTTCCAGGGGCATGCGGACATGCCCTTCTTTGAGAGTGCGGATGCCGCCCAGGCGTTCGCCGAGACGTACGGCTGGCAACTGGTGGACGGCGACATTGCCGTGCCGGAATAACGGGAGCTCAGGTGGCCACCGCGTCACTCAGACGCGTGGCTGAATCCTCCTAAGAGTGAATTTCCGCCACTGAAGCGCCTGCGTGTTTTAGCCCCACTTGCTTCAGGCAATCGGGTGCCGGGCAGCTGGATTCGGATCCGACCCGATATCTAAAGCAGCCGTTTGCCTCAAATCGTCCTAGACCGAAAGCATGCTTGATTGACAAGGCAAAAGTACCAGTTATCCACAAGGTTATTCAGGAAATCTGTGGATAACTTTGGGTGCTACCGGGTTATCCACCGGTGGCGACGCCGCCAGTTTCCCGCCAGCGCTCAAGCTGGACGCCACGCCGGTGTCGTTTGGACCAGACGCCGGCGCGGTCACCCTTTTTACACGTGGTGATGCCCTGTCACCCGTTCCCAGCCGTGACGTACAGCCAGCTTGAAACGCTCCCAGGTGCTGTCCGGCGAGGTGCTTTCCCAATGGCGGCGCGCTTCCGGCTCGACTTCGTCCCACGGGCGGTCGCGGTAACGCTCGTCATGTGCGATCTCGGCGCCGTAACGGTAAGCCGGCACATAGTCTTCATAGCGCGCATCTCCGGCCGCGTACTCGCCGTCGTAATGGCTGCGGAAATCTTCCTCATATTCCAGATACTCGTTCGGCATCTGTCCGCCGAGGCCTGCGGTCGGTTGACCGGTTTCGGAGACGACTTCCGAAGGCTGCATGATGGCGCCTGAGCCCGGCACCGCACCGGCCGCAATCGCGCTGCGGCCCGCGTCGCCGACCAGCGGGTCGCTCACCGGGTCGTTGAGCGGGTCGCTGATTGGGCGTTCGGACAGCGGCGGCGGGACGAACGGCTCCGCGTCGGTGCCTCGCATTGGAGAGGTATAGAGCGGATCGACCGGATCAGCCAGGTTGGCCGCTGCGGTTGTGGCAGGCCGCGTCGTTGTGCTCGACGTGCGGGGCGACCCGGTCGTCATTGCGCCGATCCCCAGTTCATCGAGCACTGAATGGTCGCGGCTCTCAGGTTGCATGTCCCAGTCAGGCGAGCGCTCGCCGATGTCGGTTGCGCCCAGTCTGGTTAAGGTATTGCGCGCGAGTTCCGCGTGCGATTCGCTGGCTGCGTTGACACACATCAGTATCGCGCCCCGGCGCACGGCTTCGGTATAGCGAGCCGTTTCCGGCGCGCGTGGACCGGTGGCGAACAGACTCGAAAGAAAGCGTTCGATATTCGCCAGCACACCTGAACCGGCTACTTCTTCGGTCGCCGAACCCACGGACGGTTCCGGATTCGCCTGCAACTCAATCGTTTCGCGCGCGAAACCGGTCTGCACAAGCGTGTCGCGAGCGGCTTCTGCTTGAGAATAGGTGTCGAATAAACCAATCACGGTGTGTCGCATGGCTGCCTCCCGACGTATTTTGGCGGATTGGACGGCGCGGGAACGCGCCGCCCCCTCCCGTCCGAGCCGCAACGATCATGCCGGGGTGAGCCCGAACGCATCCACGTCTGTGTGCGCCTCGTTATGCGGGTGCGGGTGGGTTGGCCACGCGAAAGGCGCGGCGTGCCGGCACCGCGGCCGCCGCGCTTTTACAACGGATGGTAAATCGAGGGGCATCGGCGAGACCGTGCCTCACTCCGCCGGATGGGCGGCCGCCTGCGCCAGATCGCGCTGGATCGTCTGCAGGAGCTTCTCCAGCACGTCGATATCGAAGGGTTTGGACAGCACGCGCACATCCACGTGACGCGCGCGGTCTAGCTCTTCTGCGTAGCCAGTGACCAGGATGACCGGCAGCCTCGTGTCGAAGGCCTGTACCGCTTCGGCGAGATCGATGCCGTTCGTCGTGCCAGGCATGTGGATGTCCGAGATGACCAGATCGAACGGCAGCGGCTCGCCCGTGCGAGCCTGGTTGGCATGGGCGTCGTCGAACAGACGCAGTGCGGTATCGGCATTGAAGACGCAGGTGACCTGGTGGCCCATCATCTGTAGCAGGGCTTCGGTACCGGCGGCGACTTCGTCGTTGTCTTCAACCAGCAGAATCCGCAAGCCGTGCGGCGTGACGGTTTCCTCGACACCCGGTTCGGCTGGCCGTTCGGCCTCGGCGGGGGTCGTCGCGCGCGGCAAATAGAGACGCACCGAAGTACCCGCGCCGATTGCGCTGTCGATCGCGGCCAGTCCGCCCGAGCGCTCGCAGAAGGCGAACACCTGCGGCAGCCCGAGCCCGGTGCCCATACCCTTGGGCTTGGTGGTGAACAGCGGCTCGAAGGCCCGGGCAAGCACTTCAGGCGGCATGCCGCCGCCGGTGTCTTCGAGCGATAACTGCACGAAGTCGCCCGTGAGCGGAAAGCCGTCCTCGTGACGGAAATGGATATTCGCAGCGCGCACGGTGAAGCGGCCGCCGTTGGGCATCGCATCGCGCGCATTCACGGCGAGGTTGATCAGCGCCAGTTCGAACTCCGCCACATCGACACGCATCGGCCAGATCTCGACGCCGATATCCATCACCAGCGAAATCTTCGCGCCAAGCGACGCCCGCAGCAGTTCGCGGCAGGCCGGCAGCCAGCGCTCCAGCGCCAGCGTTTCGTTGCGCAGCGGCTGCTTGCGTGCGACGCCGAGCAATTGCCGCGTGAGCGACTGGCCGCTCTTGAGCGCCCGCTCGATCGCCGCCAGTTCGCGGTCGAGCCCCGGCGTGCCCCGCCGCCGCGCGATCTGCACATTGGCCGAGACGATCATCAGCAGGTTGTTGAAATCGTGCGCGACGCTGCCGACCAGATTGCCGAGCGCTTCCATCTTGCGCGACTGACGGTAGGCGGATTCGATCGAGCGGCGCATTGATGCTTCGGATTGCCAGCGCTCCCACGCTTCCTCTTCGGCGCCCAGGCGCCGCAGCGACAGCCAGATCACCCCCCACAACACGATCGACGGCGTGAACATCGACAGGATCAGCACGCTGAGGCGGCGGTACCAGCCGGCCCAGATCGCCTCCGTGCGGTAGCCGCACGACACGTACACCGGATAGGAGCCGACGCGCCGGAATGCGAGGATCAGGTTGTCGCCGTCGATATCCGAGCGCATCTTCAGGACGCCTGCGCGCCGGCCTTGCGCAATGGCCTCGGCGAATGGCGTGTGCGGCGCGATGGTCACCGGCTCGCGCGGGGTGCGCGGATAGTGCGCGAGGATCGCGCCATCCGTGCGGATCAGGCTCATGGTCATCGGCGTGTTGTCATTGCCGCCGAGCAACTCGCGGTAAAACGCGCTGAAATAGCTGGGCCGCAGCGCGACCGAGACGACCCCGGCGAACGAGCCGTCGGCGGCGCGCCGCTCGACGCCCGTGTTGAACACCTGTTCTCCGACCACATGCCCGGTCATGACCTTCGACACGTGTTCGAGGCTTTTGCCGTCGCGAATGCCGTTGAAATCGTCGCGCCCGGCAATCGACACCACCGGCGCCGGATAGAAGCGGCTGCTGGCCAGCAGGACCCCGTCGCTGCCGAAGATCGAGACGGCGGCCACTTGCGGGTAGCCACCGCCCATGGTGCGCAGCTTCTCGTGAATCGTGGCTTCGCCCGCGCGAATGCCGTTGTCGTCCAGGCCCTGCGTCAATTCGACGATACGCGCGTCGAGCGTCTCGTTCATGTCGAACACTTTTAGTGCGTGTTCTTCCGCGACCCGCACCGTGCGCAGCGTGATATCCGTGGCGTCGGCTTCGCGTGCGCGCAAATCGCTGACGGCCATTGCCGCCACATAGACGCACGGCAAAACGATGGCCGCGATCAGCAGCGCGATCAGCGTCATGCGCCGAACGTGGAAATTCTGTTCCGGCACGGCAGGAAACGAAGCCTCCTCCTGCCGGCTAGCGGAAAGGCGGCTCGTTCGAGGCGGGTCGAACCGGTCTGGTGTCATGGTCAATCAACGCTACGGTGGTCAGGATGAAAAAACTGAAGGTGGCATGATACGAGAGCATAGGGTCGTACCGGCATGAGTCGTTGCCCCGGCGATTCGCCGGCGAGTGAATTGTCTGCTGTTTGAATCAGTGACGAATCGAGAAGCGCAAACGTACACAAAAGTATAAATACAAAACAAGCTCGCCAGTAGCTATGCGAATATGTTCAAAATTGCCATTCGACAGGAAAATCTCTTTAAGGGAAGTGACCTTGGCGAGTTGCCTTTCCGCCGGTTTACTTCGAAAATCAACCTCATGACAAATAATGCGTCCGCCATGTTCGGACGCATCTGCCGCGAGGGCCGCCAGATAACGCGCACAACGCGTGATGGAAGGCGTTCGCGGGAACATGCGCGGCAAGGGGACCAAGCCCGATCCAGGACACCGCGCGGCTTCATCTACGGGGTAGGCTTCGAACATGCCGGTCATAGCCGTCGTCCACCGTGCGCGCACGCATCCATGCCTGCCCACCGGTTCCGCCAAAAGCGCCTCGCCGCGCGCGCTCCTCGCTCGTGTGCACTCCGCACTTCCGCAAGCTTCCGCCCATTTTGCCGTCGGTCGACAGACCTCGCGCTAAAACCGCGCTAAAGAATCGCCTCTCACCGCCGTTAACGCGTTAGAACTCATTCCGTTTTCCGACCCGCCCATGTCTTTGCCCATTGTGATCGCCGATGATTCGTTGCTTGCCCGCAAGGTGCTCACCAGGGCATTGCCGCCGGACTGGGATGTCGACGTGACCTACGCTTCGAACGGGCGTGAAGCGCTCGATCTGTATCGCGCAGGTAAAGCGTCGGTGATGTTCCTCGACCTGACCATGCCGGACATGACCGGCTATCAGGTGCTGGAAGCATTGCAGCACGAGGACCTGAACACCTTCGTCATTGTCGTCTCCGCCGATGTTCAGCCGATGGCCCAGACGCGCGTGCGCGCGCTTGGCGCCGTCGCGTTCATCGCCAAGCCCGTCACGCCAGAGGCGGTACTTCCCATCCTCAAGGAGTACGGGTTGTATGTCTGAGCCAGTCCTGAATGAAGACCAGCGCGACGCGCTGCAGGAGGTCGCCAATCTGGCGATGGGCCAAGCCGCGACCCGCCTCGCGCGCCTGCTCGATGCGTTCATCGAACTTTCGGTGCCGCGCGTCAAGGTGGTGGCCGTTAGCGACGCGGCGCGGACGCTGCGCGAGATGACGGGGATCGAAGACACGGTGAGCGCGGTCCGGCAGGGGTTTCGCTCCGATATCAAGGGCGAGGCGCTGGTCATCTGCCGCAGCGACAGCATCAAGCAACTGTGTTCGCTGGTCAGCGATCCCTATGCGCGATCGAGCTACGAAGCGGTGAGCCAGAGGGAACTCGTATTCGACGTGGCCAACGTGCTGACAGGTGCGTGCGTTTCATGCGTTCTCGACCAGCTCGGCCGCACGCCGATTTTCTCGCCGCCTGGCCTGCTGGGCGAAGCGATGACGCTCGACGAGGTATTCCAGCCCGGCGTGCTGCAGTGGGAAGTCGCGCTGCTGGTCGAAGTGAATTTCACGCTCGAGGACCAGAGCTTCCGCGCGCATCTCGTGATGCTGATGGCCGAGGAGTCGATCCGTCACATGAGCGAAGCGCTCGACGCGCTGTTGTCCAGCCTATGAACGTGTCCGCGAGTTCGTTGAGCGATCTGGTGATCGAACGTGTCGGTTTCGGCATTTTCGTGCTCGATCGCGAGATGAACGTGCTGATGTGGAACCGATTCATGCAGGACCATAGCGGTTTGTCGCCGGAACAGGTGGTCGGCAAATCCTTGTTTGCGCACTTTCCGGAACTGCCGCGCGTGTGGCTCGCGCGCAAGATCGAAAGCGTGTTCCAGCTCGGCAGTTTCGCGTTCAGTTCGTGGGAACAGCGCCCCTATCTGTTCAAATTCGATCACGACCGGCCGATTACCGGCGGCGTCGATTTCATGCAGCAGGACTGCACGTTCATGCCGCTGACGCGCGATCGCGAAGTGGTGGCCGTGTGCGTAACCATTTCGGACGTCACGCATGTCAGCATCGTGCAGCGCGAGCGCGAAGATGCGGTCGCCAAACTGCAGGAATACGCGGACCGCGACGGTCTGACGGGCATCGCCAACCGCCGTTTCTTCGAGGTGCGTCTGCGCGACGAGTACACGCGCTGGCAGCGCTACGGCGGCGAAATGTCCTTGCTGCTGTTCGATCTCGATCACTTCAAGAAGATCAACGACCAGTTCGGCCACGGCGTCGGCGATACCGTATTGCGCGTGATGGCGCAGCGGGTCTCGGCGGTGCTGCGGGCGCAGGATACCTTCGGGCGGTTTGGCGGCGAGGAATTCGCCTTGCTGCTGCCCTGTACGCCGATCGACGACGCGATGCGCGTCGCGGAAAAAATCCGCTGCACGATCGCCGATACGCCGGTCGAAGTGCAGGGCACGAGCGTGCCGGTGACGGCGAGCGTCGGCGGCGCAGCCGCGCGCGTGGGCGTGCCGGCGTATGACGTGCTCATCAACGAAGCCGATGCGGCGCTCTACAGCGCAAAGCGGCAGGGACGCAACCGCTCGGTGGCGTTTATCTAGCCAGACGCGGCCTGTTCCGGCGGCGGCGCGGGGCTTGCGCTGTGTCGTATGCCCCGTCCGCAGTCACGTTCCCGACGTCCTTCCGGCCCCTTATTCGCCTGCGAAACTGCGTCATCTCACAAACGTTGTTATACTTTTCGCCGTTTCCGGCATCCCAGCCGGGTATTTCGCGCGCGTCCGGGCGCGCGGCCGCCTGCCTTGCAGGCAGGCATAAAACTTCTTGAACGCCTTTCAGCAGGCGCCTCCAGCGGAGATCGTCTTGGCTGTTTCCAATCTTGTCGTGGACGATACTGAAATCGACGCCGCTGCCGCCACCTCGGGCAGCTCGTTTTATCTCGCGATGCGCATCCTGCCGGCCGCGCAGCGCGACGCGATGTATCAGGTCTACGCCTTCTGCCGCGCCGTCGACGATATCGCCGACAGCGACCTGCCGCGCGCCGAACGCGCCGCCGCGCTCGAGCGCTGGCGTGCCGACATTGACGCGTGCTATGCCGGCGCGCCGCGCGCTTCGTTGCGCGCGCTGACGCGGCACATCCACACGTTTCATCTGCAGCGCGAAGATTTTCACGCGATGATCGACGGCATGGCGATGGACGCCGCCGAGGACATCTGCGCGCCCGACGAAGCCACGCTCGACCTGTACTGCGACCGTGTCGCGAGTGCGGCGGGCCGTCTATCGGTGAGGATATTCGGGATGCAGGAGGAGCCTGGCCGGTTGCTTGCGCACCATCTCGGCCGCGCGCTGCAACTGACCAACATCCTGCGCGATATCGACGAAGACGCCGGTATCAACCGTTGCTATCTCCCGCACGAATTGCTGGCGCGCGAAGGCATCGCGGTGACGAGCCCGACGCAGATCGCCGACGATCCGTCGCTGCCGCGCGTGTGCGCGACGCTCGCCGCACGTGCCAAGGAGCACTTCGCCGCTTCCGACGCGATCATGGACCGCGAGCCGCGCAATCATGTGCGTGCGCCGCGCATCATGTCAGGCGTGTATCGCGTGCTGCTCGAGCGCACGCTCGAGCGCGGCTTCGATATTCCGCGCACGAAGGTCAGCAAGCCGAAACTGCGCATGCTGTGGATCGTCGCGCGTTACGCGCTCTTCTGAGCTGATGCAAAAGCTCGTACATGTGATCGGCGCAGGCCTCGCCGGTCTCGCCGCTGCTGTGCAGTTGCAGCGGCGCGGCGCGCAAGTCGTGCTGCATGAAGCGTTGCCCCAGGCGGGCGGCCGTTGCCGCTCGTACTACGACGCCACGCTGGGCGCGACTATCGACAGCGGCAACCATATGCTGCTGTCGGGCAACGTCGCGGCGCTCAATTACGTGCGCGCGATCGGCGCCTCCGACGAACTCGTCGGCCCGGCCCAGCCCGACTATCCGTTCGTCGATCTGGCGACGCGCGCCCGCTGGACCGTGCGGATGTCGCCGGGCCGCCTGCCGTGGTGGATTTTCGACCAGAACGCGCGCGTACCCAACACCGGCCCGGCCGACTATCTGGCGCTGGCGCCGCTACTGTTCGCCAAACCCGGGCGTAGCGTTGCGCAGACCATGCGCTGCAACGGCGCGTTGTGGGACCGCCTGCTGCGGCCGCTGTTTCTCGCGATGCTGAACGTCGAGCCGCGCGAAGCGTCCGCGGAACTGACGGGCGCGATGGTCAGGGAGACCCTGTTCGCCGGCGGCCTCGCGTGCCGGCCGCTGGTGGCGCGCCATGGTGTGGGCAGCGCCTTTGTCGACCCTGCGCTGCGCCTGTTGCAGCATGGTGGCGCGGCGATCCGGCTGGGCTCGCGTTTGCAGGACATGATGTTTGCCGCGCCGGGTACGGGCCCCAGCCGCATCTCGGCACTGAATTTCGCCGACGAACACGTCACCATTGAAGCGAACCAGGCCGTGATCCTCGCGGTGCCGCCGGAGATCGCCCAGACGCTCGTGCCTGGCTTGCGGGCGCCGAATCGCTTCGCGACAACGGTAAATGTGCATTTCGCGGTCGAGCCGCCGTTTGGTTTGCCGCCCGTCACGGGACTGCTCAATGCGACGGCGCAGTGGCTGTTCGCGTTCGAAGGGCGTCTGTCGGTGACAATCAGCGGTGCGGAGCGCCTGCTCGACCAGCCGCACGCGGAACTGGCGAAAACCGTCTGGGCCGAGGTGGCTCAAGCCGCCAGTTTGCCGCTCGAGCCGATGCCGACCTGGCAAGTCACAATGGAAAAACGCGCAACGTTTGCCGCGTTGCCGGATCAGGAGACGCTGCGCCCCGGCACGCGTACTCGCTGGAACAACCTGATGCTCGCGGGCGACTGGACGGCCACCGGTCTGCCCGCGACGATTGAAGGCGCGATCCGCTCCGGCCAGAAGGCCGCGGATACGTTGCTGAATCAACCGATGGAACGCCGATGAACGATTTATCTCAAGCCCGGCAACTGGATGCCGTCCTGCCTGAAGTCGCCGACCCCGCGCTGAACGCGCCGGCGGTGGCGCCGCAAGCGTCCGCCGAGCCGCTCGACGCCGCGATCACGCGCGCGACCGATGCGATTCTCGCCGCGCAGAAACCGGACGGTCACTGGGTCTACGAACTCGAAGCCGACGCGACGATTCCCGCCGAATACGTGCTGCTGGTCCACTATCTCGGCGAAACGCCGAACGTGGAACTGGAGCAGAAAATCGCGCGCTACCTGCGCCGTATCCAGCTGGATGACGGCGGCTGGCCGCTCTTCACCGACGGCGCCATCGACATCAGCGCCAGCGTGAAGGCGTACTTCGCGCTAAAGATGATCGGCGACCCGGAAGATGCCGAGCACATGGTCCGCGCGCGCGAGGCGATCCTCGCCAACGGCGGCGCGGAAACGGTGAATGTGTTCACGCGGATTCTGCTCGCGCTGTTCGGCGTGGTGTCGTGGCGCGCGGTGCCGATGATGCCGGTCGAAATCATGCTGCTGCCGATGTGGTTCCCGTTCCACCTCTCGAAGGTGTCGTACTGGGCGCGTACCGTGATCGTGCCGCTGCTGGTGCTGAACGCGAAGCGGCCGGTCGCGCGCAATCCGCGCCGCGTGCGCATCGACGAGCTGTTCCGTGGCGCACCTGTCAATACCGGCATGCGTGAGCGGGCACCGCATCAGCATCTCGGCTGGTTCCGCTTCTTCCGTGGCGTGGACGTGGTCCTGCGCGCGATCGACGGCCTGTTGCCGAAGGCGACGCGCGAACGTTCGGTGCGCGAAGCGGTGCGGTTTGTCGATGAACGGCTGAACGGCGAAGACGGCCTCGGCGCGATTTTCCCGGCGATGGCCAACTCGGTCATGATGTATGACGTGCTGGGCTATCCCGCCGATCATCCGAATCGCGCGATTGCCCGGCAGTCGATCGAAAAGCTCCTCGTCATCAAGGATGACGAAGCATATTGCCAACCGTGCCTGTCGCCGGTGTGGGATACGTCGCTGGTGGCGCACGCGTTGCTCGAGACCGGCGAGGCGCATGCCGAGCAGGCCGCCGAGCGCGGACTGGCGTGGCTGCGTCCGCTGCAGATTCTCGACGTGCGCGGTGACTGGATCTCGCGTCGCGCGAATGTACGGCCTGGCGGCTGGGCGTTCCAGTACAACAACGCGCACTATCCGGACGTCGACGATACGGCGGTGGTGGTGATGGCCATGCATCGATCGGCGGCGCTCACGCAATCGGATGTCGATCGTGAAGCCATTGCGCGCGCGCGCGAATGGGTGGTCGGCATGCAGAGCAGCGACGGCGGCTGGGGCGCGTTCGAGCCGGAAAACACCCAGTACTACCTGAACAACATTCCGTTCTCCGATCACGGCGCGTTGCTCGATCCGCCGACCGCGGACGTGTCGGGCCGTTGTCTGTCGATGCTCGCGCAGCTCGGCGAACTGCCGCGGGGCAGCGAGCCGGCGCAGCGTGCCTTCGACTACATGCTGAAGGAGCAGGAACCGGATGGCAGCTGGTACGGCCGCTGGGGCCTGAACTACATCTACGGCACGTGGACCGCGCTGTGTTCGCTGAACGCCGCGGGCATGCCGCACGACGATCCGCGCATCAAGCGTGCTGCGCAATGGCTGCTGTCGATCCAGAACGACGACGGCGGCTGGGGCGAGGGCGGCGAGAGCTACAAGCTCGACTACCGTGGCTACGAACGTGCGCCGAGCACGGCGTCGCAGACCGCATGGGCGTTGATGGGGCTGATGGCGGCGGGCGAGGTGAATCACGAGGCGGTCGCGCGTGGTGTGGCGTACCTGCAGCACGAACAGCGCGAGCATGGCCTGTGGGACGAAACGCGCTTTACGGCGACTGGCTTCCCGCGGGTGTTCTATCTGCGCTATCACGGCTATCGCAAGTTCTTCCCGCTGTGGGCGCTGGCGCGCTTCCGTCATCTGAAACGCAACGGGCTGACGCGCGTCGCGGTCGGGATGTAATCGATGCCGCTTTCGACGAGGCCGCTCGCGGGAGCCGGCCGTAGCGCCTTGCCGGTGATCGTGGTGACGGGTATGGCGTTCGAAGCGCGCATCGCGCGCGGCGAGGGCGTCGAGGTGGTCTATGCCGCGCGGGCCGATTTGCTGGAGCGCGCGTTGAGCGCTGCGGTCGCGCACGGCTGCTCGGGAATCGTGAGCTTTGGGACCGCGGGGGGTTTGGCGCCGGATCTGGCGCCGGGCACGGTGATCGTGGCGGATGCGGTGGAGGGGCCGTTAGGGATAGGGCGGTTCCAGACCGATCGGCCGTGGGCTGACAGGCTGGTGGGGGCGCTTGCCAGTGGGCCGTTGGGGGCACGTCTGCGGCGCGGTGTTGTGGCTGGCGTTAAGGCACCTTTGGTCACCGCGGAAGACAAGCGCGCGCTGCACCGTGCGACCGGTGCGCTGGCTGTGGATATGGAATCGCATATCGCCGGGGCCACCGCCGCCGCGTGTGGCGTGCCGTTCGCCGTGTGCCGGGCGATTGTCGATCCGGCCTGGCGGACGCTGCCTCCCGCGGCTACGGCGGGCCTGCGGGATGATGGCACGACGGCGCTCGTGCCGATTTTGCGCGAGTTGTTGCGGGAGCCTTCGCAGCTTGGAGCGCTGGTTCAGGTCGCTTTCGATGCGCGGGCGGCGCGGGGGGCGTTGGTGCTGGCGCGGCGTGCTATTGGGGACGGTTTTTTTTGTTCTTAGTGGGTTTTTCTTTGCTTAGTGGTTTATTAGTGTTGCCCCTGTGCGGGGCGGCACCTACTTTTCTTTGCCCGCCGCAAAGAAAAGTAGGCAAAAGAAAGCGGCTCACACCGCTAGTTCTTAAGCGGGTCCCCTGGCTTGGAGGGGATCGTGGCTCCGTAGAGATTGAGCCTGCGCACCTTCTGGCCTGAGTGACCACCGTCATGCTTCCGGCGGCGCTGCGCGCGCCGAGGCGGTACTTCTTGGTTGGCGTTGCTCGTGGTCGTACTTCGTCTGCGCTCGCATGCCTTGCTGACTTCTAGACTTCTGTCGCTGAGCTAACTCGCAGATCACATGGCTCGGCGCGGTCGTGGCCGCTCCGGCGGCGCTGCGCGCGCCGGGCTCGGTCGCGCTTATTGGGCCGCTGGGGCGGGTTCCGGCTGCTTGGTGCCTGTTGGGGCGGGTTGCGGCGGCGTTGGTGCTGGCGTGCCCGGCGCGGCGGACGGTGACGCCGCCGGGGACCCGGTTGCGCCGCTCGCCGGCGCGTCGCCAGGGTCGGCATAATTCGGGACGCCCGCCGGCGCGCCGGTGGCGCTTCCGGAGGCGGCGTTCGGGGCTTCTGCTGCGTCGCCAGGGACGGCGTAGTTCGGTAAGGCCGCAGGTGCACCCGCGGCGGCCCCCGCGGGAGGCGTCGTGGACGCGCCGGAGCTGTCCTCGTCGTCGTAGTTCGGCAACGGTGCGGCCTTGTCGGCACCGCGCAAACGTGCACGGCGCTGCTGGGTGTAGGCGTCGCGTACGAAGGAGTATTTGTCCAGCGCGGCTTGTTGCAGCAGGTCCGTCGCCCCCAGCAGGTCGGAGCGCACGCTGATGAACTGCAGCAACCACAGCGGATTGCGAACCGCCGGCTCGAAGTAATTCAGCGGGTTGACGCGCACGTCCACAATCAGACCCATGCTGTCACGCACCGTGCTCGGGCCGAATAGCGGCAACACCAGATATGGCCCCGACGGCACGCCCCAATGGCCGAGCG
The DNA here is from genome assembly GCF_046027215.1 of Paraburkholderia fungorum. Taxonomy (GTDB): domain Bacteria; phylum Pseudomonadota; class Gammaproteobacteria; order Burkholderiales; family Burkholderiaceae; genus Paraburkholderia; species Paraburkholderia fungorum_D. The sequence continues at coordinate 2,789,257 of NZ_JAQQEN010000002.1, forward strand.
TCAGGCCGAAGTCCTGGTGGTGCTTCGGCAGGCCAGCCGGCGTGGCCCAGTCGATCAGGCCGCCCAGACCGAAGGTCGAGTTGAACGCGAAGCGCACCAGGTCTTCGGTTGCATCAGTGATCTTCAGTTGCAGCAGGTCATTGGCGAAGTTGCTCACATCGCCGAGATTCGAAAAGAAGTTGCTCACCGCCGTACGCAACGGCTGCGGCGTCACCTTCTGATAACCCTTGGCGACCGGGATCGCGACGTAGCGGTCAAGGCCGTCGTTGAAGTTGAAGATCACCCGGTTCGCCGGTTCGAACGGGTCGCCCGGTTTGCGGTCGGGACCGGTCGCGCAGCCAGCCATCAACCCAGTGGCGACGAGCGCCAGCGCGGTGGTTCGCAGCTTCATCTTAAATTCCTTCTTTCTTCGCGCGACGTGGGCGCGGCTTGCCCATCAACACCGGTTGAAATACCACTGCGCCGACCAGCGTGCAAAACAGCGACAGCGCCAACAGGCGTCCCATGCTCGACGTCCCCGGATGATGCGACAACCACAGGCTGCCGAATGCCGTTGCCGTGGTCGCCGCACTAAATAGCACGGCGTGCGTGAGACTCGACTGCAACAGGCCGGTCTGGCCGTTGCGCCACGCCATCACGAAGTAAATCTTGAACGCCACGCCGACCCCAAGCATAAGCGGTAACGCGATGATATTCGCGAAGTTCAGTGGCATGCCGAACACAACACACAACTCAAGCGTCACCAGCGCCGACACCAGCAGCGGAACCAGTGTCCGCAGCACGTCGCCGATGCGGCGCAGCGCAAGCCACAGCAGGATCGCGATGGTCAGCAGCGACCAGCAGGCGGCCTGCAGGAACGCCTTGATGATCGTGTCGGCGGAATGCAGGATCGAAATCGGCCCGCCAATCGCCCCCGGCTCCGCCTTTTTCACGGCATGGGCGAAGCGGGCGAGCGCGGCGTCGTCGTTCGGATCGGCGCCGGGCTTGATCTTCGGCGCGATGTCGACCAGCGCGCGGCCATCCTTGGAAAGCCAACTTTCGGAGATATCCTTCGGCAGGTTGTCGCGCGTGATCTCGGTCGGCTGCAACAGATCCGCCAGTTGCTTCAGCGCAATGCGCAACGTCTCGGACATCGCGGTTTCGGCACGGTCGCGCGTGGCGGCGTCAGCAGCGGCCAGTTTTTGCAGCGTGGCCGAAAGATGGGTTGCTTCGGCGGCGCCCGGGCCCGGATGATCCTCGGCGGCAAGGGCGAGCTGGTTCGACGCGCGCTTGAGCGCGGCGACCCGCACGGCGTCCGTGACTGGCGGCGAAGGTTGTTGGGTCAGCGCCGGCAACAGTTGCTGCGCCGCACTCGCGATCAGCATCAGCTTTTGCTGTTGCTCAGCTGGAATGAACGTATTGAGCGTCGTGACGCGGCCCACTTCCGGCAGCGTGCGCAGATGGGCGGCCATCTTGTCCGCGGCGGCCAGCGAGGGCGCCAGCACATGCACGTTGTTGACCGCTGCTTCCGGCGAATCCTTCAGCGACAGCAGCGTCGCCATGGATTCCGTATGCGGATCCTTCAGGTGCAGCGGGTTGAAATCGAAGCGCAAATGCGTGAGCAAAGGCGTGGCGCCGATCACGACGATGAGCGTGCCGATCAGAACCGGCTTGCGATGCTGATCGAGGAAATCGTCGACGGGGGCGAGTTGCTTGAAACCCGGCGAGGCGGCTTCGCCCGGCGGGTTGAAGATTTTCAGCAGCGCCGGCAGCAGCGTCATGTTGGTGAAATACGCGACGAACATGCCGACGCCGGCGATCTTGCCCAACTCCGACACGCCGCGATACGCCGTCGGCAGGAACGAGAAGAAGCTCTCCGCGACCGCGACCGCGGCAAGCGTTAGCGGCACGCCGATGCTATGCGCCGTGTGCACGAGCGCAGCGGAGAGGCGGTCGTCGCGATTGCGCTCCTCGCGATATTTGACGCCGAACTGCACGCCGAAATCGACCCCGAGCCCGACGAACAGCACCATGAAGGCAACCGAAATCATGTTGAGCGCGCCCACCATCATCAGCCCGAGCGCGGCAGTGATCGCGAGGCCGACGAACAGCGTGATGAACACCGCGACGATCATGCGGCCCGAACGCAGCGCGAGCCACAGGATCGCCAGCACGACGATGACGGTGCCGATGCCGTTGAGCGCCGCGCCGTCCCTGACGGAGGCGAATTCTTCGTCGGCGAGCGGCTGTTGGCCGGTCAGACGGATCGTGGCGCCGTAGCGCGTATCCAGATGCAGCGCGGCTGCCGCGGCGCGGATCGCTCGTGAACCGTTGGCGCCGGGCTGCAGCGCGCCGTAGTTCACAACCGGTTGCACGGTGATGAACGCGCGTGCCGGCTCGGTACTGGCGCTCTTGTCGACCAGCGCGCGCCACGAAAACGCTGCCGGCTGCCCGGCCAGCACGCGATCGAGCGTGGTTGCGCTTCGCGACAAAAGGCGGCTCATGTCGGCGAGCTTGACCTGACCGAGTTGCAGCGGCAGCAGCAGGCTGGTGGTGAGCGTGCCGGCGAGGCCGGTCAGGCTCGGATCGTGGGCGAGGGCGTTGACGAGCGGGCGGGACTGGACGAGTTGCGAGGTCGTGGAGAGGACTTCGTCCGTTGACGGGAACAATAGGCCGTTGTGTTCGAAGAACGGGCCGCCGGCGGGTTGCGTGACCGCGACGAACTCTGGATGGTCGGCGCTCAGGGTGGCGGTCAGGGCATTGGCGGCCGCGTCGGCGAATTCCGGGGCGCGTGCCTCGACCACGACCAGCACGGTATCGCCGCGCTGCGGAAAGGCCTCGTCTAGTGCATGATCGAGCGACGACCATTCCTTGTCGGCTTCGACGAGACGGCTGATATCCGTGTTGATCTTGAAGTGATGGGCAACATAAAAGCCGCTCAGGATCGCGAGGATGAGCGAGACGGCGACGACCTGTAGCGGACGCCGCACCGAAAAGGCGACGAGACGGACGATAGATGACTTCAGCATGTAGGCGGAGGGAGCCTTATCACGGATGGTGTTTTTGACGAAAGTGCACAAGTATACAGAGCCAGAGCGATCTGGCTCGTGTTTGGTAGCAAGCACGGCTCCCGCTCGGGGCCGGAATGGGAACACAATATCGGTATACTGGTCTATCCTGCTTTCGCCACGGGTTTTCGGGCCTGCTGGCGCTTACTACTCACAGGTCTCGGCGAGCGTATGAAACGTTATTTGTCTGCTTTTCTGGCTGCGGCGGTGGTGTCCACTGCTGCTTATGCGCAAAGCGCGCCTGATGCGGTTGTGAAGAGTGCCGTTGAAGGCACGGTTGCCGCGATGAAGGCGGATCCGCAGGCGCGTGGTGGCGATATGGGCAAAATTACCCAACTCGTCGAAACGCGCTTCGTGCCCGCAACGGATTTTCAGCGAACTACGCGAATTGCGGTTGGCAAGGCGTGGAGTACCGCCACGCCGGAGCAGCAGAAGCAGTTGTACGAGCAGTTTACGCTTCTGCTGGTGCGGACTTACGCGTCTTCGTTGTCGCAGTTGCGGGATCAGGACGTGAAGTTCAACTTCCTACCGGTGAATGTGCCTGCCGGCGCCAAGGATGTGGTTGTGCAGTCGCACGTTATTAGCAATGGCGGCGATGACGCTATTGATTATCGGCTCACGAAAGGAGCCTCCGGCTGGAAGGTGTATGACATCAATATGATGGGGGCCTGGTTGATTCAGGTTTATCAGACGCAGTTTGCTGATCAGCTTTCCAAAGGTGGAGTTGATGGATTGATTAAGTTTTTGACTGCGCATAATGCTAGAGGCGCAGGGTAGGGTTTTGGTTTTGCCTTTGGCGGCGGCATTTCCTTGTGCCTGCGGCGTTGGCCTTTCCTTGTTTTCTTATTGGTCTATTAGTGTCGCCCCTGTGCGGGGCAGGCACCTACTTTTCTTTGCCGCCGCAAAGAAAAGTAGGCAAAAGAAAGCGGCTCAAACCGCTAATTCTTAAGCGGGTCTCCTGGCTTGGAGGGTGTAGTGGCTCCGTAGAGATTGGGCCTGCGCACCTTCCCGCCTGAGTGACCAGGCCGTCATGCTTCCGGCGGCGCTGCGCGCGCCGGGGCGGTACTTCACAAAACCACCTGTGTTTTCGGCGCCTCGCCGAGGCGAAGCCGATGGCTCCCACCGCGCACAAACGGAGCGCCCGGTTTCCCAGGCAGACCCGTCCGCGACGCACGCAGTGCGGAGTGGGAGCGGATGACGGCTGTGTCACAGACCGTTATGGACCGAGGTGTGATCCGTTAATCGGACCACCGACCCCTCCAAGCCAGGGGACCCACTTAAGAGTTGGCGGTTTGAGCCGCTTTCTTTTGCCTACTTTTCTTTGCGGCGGCAAAGAAAAGTAGGTGCCGCCCCGCACAGGGGCGACGCTAATAAACCAATAAGAATGCAAGGAAAGGCCAAAAAAGCCAGAACCAGGAAAATGCCCGCCGCCAAAGGCAAAAAAAAGGCGCGCTAGCCCAAAAGGCCACCGCGCTTTCCAAAAACCTGCAGGGTAAAGGGGCAAGCAAAAGCCCCTTTAAAAACAAACCTTAATGCGCAGAAGCAGTCTGCACTTTCTTACCCTTTCCAGCACGCCCAATCTCTTCAAGCTTGATCTCGACATGTCGAGAAAAAACGTACTCAGCGGGACGCTGCTTATCCAGAGGAATATCCTTGGTAAAAGCACCCGAAGTCTTAGGCCCACGAAGGCTGACCTTCAGCGCCTTCAACGGATGCGCGACGGTATCCATCACCGCGGTCGCTTCAAACCCGCAGTGCACCATGCAGTCAGCGCACTTCTCATAGTTACCCGTACCGTAGTTATCCCAGTTCGTGGTTTCCATCAGTTCCTTGAAGGTCTTCACATACCCTTCGCCGACCAGATAGCACGGCTTCTGCCAGCCGAACACAGTACGCGCCGGATTGCCCCAAGGCGTGCACTCGTACGTCTGATTGCCGGCCAGGAAGTCGAGGAACATCGCCGACTGGCTGAACGACCAGTTCTTGCCATTGTTGCCGCGCTTGAAAATCTCACGGAACAAATGCTTGGTCTTGTCGCGGTTCAGGAAGTGCTGCTGATCCGGCGCGCGCTCATACGCATAACCCGGCGAAACAGTAATACCGTCCACACCCATCGGGCCCAGCGTGTCGAAGAACGCAGCAACGCGTTCCGGCACCGCGTCGTTGAACAACGTGCAGTTGATGTTCACGCGGAAACCACGGCGCTTCGCTTCCTTGATGGCGGCGACAGCCTTGTCGTACACGCCTTCCTGCGACACCGAGTGATCGTGCGCCTGCTGATCGCCGTCCAGGTGAACCGACCAGACGAAATACGGATTCGGCTCGTAGTCGTCCATCTTCTTTTCCATCAGCAACGCATTCGTGCACAAATACACGAACTTCTTGCGCGCGATGATGCCCTTCACGATCTGCGGCATTTCCTTGTGCAACAGCGGCTCGCCGCCTGCAATCGAAACGACCGGTGCGCCGCATTCGTCGACTGCGCCCAGGCATTCCGCGAGCGACAGACGCTGATTCAGGATGGGATCCGGATAATCGATCTTGCCGCAGCCATTGCAGGCAAGATTGCAGCGGAACAGCGGCTCCAGCATCAAGGCGAGCGGATAGCGCTTGTTGCGCGAAAGGTGCTGACGCATGATGTATGCGCCAACCCGGACTTTCTGTAGCAGCGGAATAGACAAGACGTCCTCCTTAAACTTCGCGTGCAGCGAGTGGTTGCATCAGTTTCGATGGCAACTTGAATTCGACTTTCTCTTCACGGCCCGCCATCGTCGTGACATCGACAGGCCCCAATGCGCGCAGCGCATCGATTACGTTCTTCACCATCTCTTCAGGCGCCGAAGCACCCGCCGTGATGCCGACGGTCTGCACACCCGCAAACCACTCCGGCTTCACTTCCGAACCGTCGGCGACGAGATAACTCGCCACGCCGCTTTCGCTGCCGATCTCGCGCAGCCGGTTCGAGTTCGAACTGTTGGTTGCGCCCACCACCAGCAGCACCTCGACCTCTTTGCTCAGTTCGCGCACCGCCGCCTGGCGGTTTTGCGTCGCATAGCAGATGTCGCGCGTATCGGGACCGACAATGTCGCTAAAACGGCGCAGCAGGGCGTCGATGATGCCCCGCGTGTCGTCGACCGACAGCGTGGTCTGCGTGACGTACGCAAGCGGCGTATCGAGGGGCAGATCAAGATGCGCGACTTCCGCTTCGCTCTGGACCAGCAGGACCGGACCCGGAATCTGGCCGATCGTGCCTTCCACCTCCGGATGCCCGGCGTGGCCGATCAGGATCAGCGTGCGGCCCGCGCCCACGTACTGACGCCCTTGCACGTGAACCTTGGTGACGAGCGGGCAGGTCGCGTCGAGCACGTCGAGACCACGCTGCTCCGCGTCGCGTTCGACGGTTTGCGCCACACCATGTGCGCTGAAAATCGCCACGGCGCCTTGCGGGACTTCGTCGAGCTCCTCGACAAAGCGCGCGCCTTTTTGGCGCAAATTATCGACCACGTGGCGATTGTGGACGATTTCATGGCGCACATACACGGGCGCGCCGTGTTGCTGTAACGCGCGATCGACAATCTCGATCGCACGTACAACGCCCGCACAAAAGCCGCGGGGTTGAGCAAGGATGACTCGCATAAGTTGGCGAACTCCGACTGACGCGGGTTTCGAAGAAGTCGGTAAATATGACTTTATCGCCGCGACCATCTATTTAGTTGACGTCTTGAGCCCCGGCGTCAAGCCGGTACAGCAAAACCAAACGCGCATTCTAACGCTATCACGCCTGCTTTGCTTCGGGCGCGCCGCTGAGGTGTTGGACCGGCGCCTCAACCGCCGGCTTACCGTGCGTGCCGCGTACGGCCGCACCCGGCAATGATTACACGCTGCACCGCTTTAGCGGAACCCTTAAACTACGTGGTCCTGCGGCATACGTTTGCGGCCGCATTACAGAATGGTTTCGAGGCTCGCTGGATGGACGTCGATCAATACGAAAATTTTCCGGTCGCGAGCGTGTTGCTGCCAAAGGCGCTGCGCGCGCCTATCGGCATTATCTATCAGGTTGTCCGAACCGCCAGCGACATCGCCGATGAAGGCGACTGGAGCCGGGCGGAGCGGCACGCGCGCCTCGCCGACTTCCGCGCTGGCCTCGACGCGGTGGCGCAGCAGCGCGCGGCGCCGGTCCACCCGCTGCTGTTCGGCAAGCTCGCGGGTGTGATCGCGCAGTACAAGCTGCCGCTCGCGCCATTCTACGATCTGCTCGTCGCGTGCGATCAGGACATCGAATCGCGGCGTTTCGCGGACCGAAGCGCGCTGCTCGACTATTGCCGCCATTCGGCAAATCCGGTCGGGCATCTGATGCTGCATCTGCTGGGCGCCGCCACGCCGGTGAATCTGGCGGACGCCGACGCGATCTGCACGGCCTCGCAGTTGATCAGCTTCTGGCAGGACGTCGCCGCAGATGGAAAAAAGGACCGCGTGTACCTGCCGCTTGCGGATCTGCAGCGATTTAACGTGACCGAAGCGCAGATCGCCAAGGGCGTCGTCAACACGGGCTGGCGGGCGCTGATGGCCCACGAAGTGTCGTTCGTGCGCGAGCTGCTGGTACGCGGCGCGCCGCTCGCGCTGCGCATTCAGGGACGACTGGGAATCGAGCTATGCGGCGCCGTACAAGGCGGCCTGCGCATTCTCGAGCGGATCGAGAAGGCCGGCTACGACGTATTTCGCGAGCGGCCGGTGCTCAACAGTTATGACTGGTGCGTGGTGGCGTTGCGCACTCTGGCTATGTGTCTGTCGCGGCGCGTCGGCGCGCAAACGCGTTCAATCGAGGGTAATGCTTAATGGCGGTGGTTCTGTTTCTTCTTTCGTGTCTCTCCCTGCTGATCTGGTGTGTGTTGCTGTTCGCGCGCGGCGGCTTCTGGCGGGCGCGTCCCGCCACGCCGCTCACGCTGGCGTCGCGTGAAACATGGCCGGCCGTCGCCGCCGTTGTGCCGGCCCGCAATGAAGTGGACGTGATTGCCGAGGCGGTCACCACCCTGCTTCAGCAGGACTATCCGGGCGAGTTCCACGTGATCGTCGTCGACGACCACAGCACCGACGGCACCGCCGACGCCGCCCGCGCCGCGGCGCTACAGCTGCAATGTCCCGACCGTCTGACGGTCCTCACCGCCAAGCCGCTGCCTGCGGGTTGGTCCGGCAAGGTGTGGGCGCAGTCGCAGGGCATCGAGGCCGTGCGCACACTCGGCTTGCCTGCCGATTTCCTGCTGCTGACCGATGCCGACATCGGCCATCCCGCCGACGCCGTCGCGCAGCTCGTCGCCCGCGCGGACGCTGAAAAACGCGACCTGGTCTCGCTGATGGTCCGTCTGCGCTGCGATTCGTTCTGGGAAAAGGCGCTGATTCCGGCTTTTGTGTTCTTCTTCGCCAAGCTGTATCCGTTCACGTGGGTCAACAACCCGCGCAACCGCACGGCGGCGGCGGCAGGCGGCTGCATGCTGGTTCGCCGGAGCGCGCTCGAGGAAGCAGGCGGTATCGAGTCGATTCGCGCCGAACTGATCGACGATTGCAGTCTCGCCGCGCGTATCAAGCATCGCGGCACGGGGCGTCACGCGATCCGTCTGGATGTGGCGGCGCGCAGCGTGTCGCTGCGTCCGTACGACAACTGGCGCGAAATCTGGAACATGATCGCGCGCACCGCCTTTACGCAGCTTCATTATTCGCCGCTGCTGCTGGCGGGCACGCTTGCCGGCATGACGATCATCTACCTGATGCCGCCGGTTGCCGCGCTGGTGCTCGGTCCGATGGGCTGGCCCGCATGGCTCGCCTGGGCCGCCATGTGTTGCGCCTATGCGCCAATGCTCAGTTATTACCGCCGCTCGCCGCTATGGGCGCCGTTTTTGCCGCTAATCGCGTTGTTTTATGTCGGCGCGACGTTTGCCTCCGCGGTGCGCTATTGGCGCGGCAAGGGCGGCCAGTGGAAAGCGCGCGTCCAGGCGCCGGTTCAGGAACGCTGATCCTGCAGCCCCGGGAAATCGTAGGATAAAAAAACGGCGCTCCCAGGCGCCGTTTTTTTACATCAGCCCTTGGTAAGCAACATGTATAGCTGAATCACCATGTCGGGCGAGAAGGTGAACGGCACCCAGCCATGACCCGTGTGGCGCATGACCAGCAGACGGTCGCCATTCGACTGTTTCTGCACCGCCATGACCGGATTCTTGGTCGACACGAAGCGCCAGCCTGGCGGGATGCCCGGAGGCGGTTCCGGCGTCATCGAGGCGCGCGCATTCGACAGTTCTTCGATCAGCCTGCCAATCTGGTCCGGACGCAGAGCGACCGTCTGGCCACCGATCGTCATCGTGATCTCGTTTTGCGCCGGGCGATTGATTTCGAGCGTTGGCGCAACGGGAGCGGCTGGTTCTTCGACGGGTGCCGGCGCGTGTTCCGCAATTGCCGCCGCCTCAGGCGCTTCTTGCGCGCCGGATGCGGACGCAACCTGCTCCGCCAACGCGTGCTGCGTGGCGGTTGCTGCGGGTGTCTCGGGGATGTTTTCGGCCTGCGGGGCCACGACAGCCTGAATGAGCTGATCGACGCCCATTTCCAGCGCGCCGAGCTGTTCGTGAAGATTCATGCGAGGTTTCTCTGGTAAGACCCACGATTTTACCTGCTGCGGGTAGGCTTTTACCTGTCGCAAACACAGTGACGTTGTAACAAAGTGCGTGCAAGCGGTGCTCGAACCTCCGGCTACGGCTTGCACGGCCCGACTGCGGCATCCGCATCAGGACTTCAGATACCCCGCCTGGCGAAACCAGTCGAGCGCGTCGCTCAAACCTTCGCGATACGGCCGCGCGCGATAGCCGAGCTCGCGCTCCGCCTTCGCCGAAGTGAAATACATCTTGTTCTTCGACATTTTCAGGCCGTCGACGGTCACGAACGGTTCGCGTTTCGTGATCTTGGCGACCGCTTCCGCGCCCATGGCGAGTGGATACAGCGGCCAGCGCGGCAAACTTAGCGTCGGTGCCTTGCGGCCGGTCAGCGCGGCGATGTCCGCGAGCATCTGTTGCAGCGGCAGATTTTCGCCGCCGAGAATATAGCGCTCGCCGATTTTGCCGCGCTCCAGCGCGAGAAAATGGCCGGCCGCCACGTCGTCCACGTGCACGAGGTTCAACCCCGTGTCGACGAATGCGGGAATCTTGCCGAGCGCCGCTTCGACGATGATGCGCCCGGTCGGCGTCGGCTTGACGTCGCGCGGGCCGATCGGTGTCGACGGATTGACGATCACGGCGGGCAGGCCGTCCTGGGCGATCATGCGCTCCACCGCGCGCTCGGCCAGCACCTTGCTGCGTTTGTACACGCCGATCGCCTGGTCGGCCTTGAGTGGCGAGGTTTCGTCGGCGGACTGGCCGGAACTGGTCACTTTCAGCGTCGCCACGCTGCTCGTGTAGACAATGCGTTCGACGCCTTCCTTCAAGGCCGCGCGCATGGTCGCCTCGGTGCCTTCGAGGTTCGAGCGTTCGATTTCGCTGGGGTCCGGCGCCCACAACCGATAGTCAGCGGCGACGTGCAACAGATAGCGCACGCCGCGCAGCGCGTTGCGCATCGACGCTTCGTCGCGCATATCGCCGACCACGATTTCCGCGTCGAGCGCCTCGACGTTTTGCCGCGAACTGGTGGCGCGTACCAGCACCCGTACCCTGAACCCCTTCTGCTGCGCGATGCGCGCCACCGACGAGCCGACAAAGCCGGATGCGCCGGTCACGAGCACGAGATCGCGATTCTGTTCGGTCATTCTCTGTTTCCATTCCCCGCGTGACAGTCGACGGATTGTACGTGGCGCGCGTGCCGCGTGTCCTGCCGCGCGTCCCGAACGCGGCAGGAAGTCAGGCGCGGCCGAGCAATCTCGGCGCGAGGCGACTAGAATGCCGGCTTGAAAGATTGCGTGGAGAGGACGGCATGGCCCCGGATCTGGATCAGCGGATCGAAACGTATTACGTGCGGGTGCGCGGCACCGTGCAAGGCGTCGGCTTTCGGCACGCCACGGTGCGGCAGGCGCACGCGCTCGGTATCAAGGGATGGGTTGCGAACCTCGAAGACGGTTCGGTCGAAGCCATCCTGCAGGGCTCGGCCAACCAGGTCGACCGGATGCTGTCGTGGCTGCGCCACGGGCCGCCGGCGGCGCGGGTGACCGAGGTGGCCGGCGAAGAGCGCGCAACCGAAAAGCGTTACGAGCGCTTCGAGCAGCATTGAGGGGACTTATCGCGCCACCAGCAGGCTCTCCGCGAAACCCCATTCGTTTTCGATCCATTGATGGCTGCACACGAAGCCGGCGTCGTCGGCGATCGCGGGCATCTCTTCGGCGCGATATTTGTGGCTGCTTTCCGTCCAGATCGTTTCGCCTTCCTCGAGCGTGATCGTCAGTTGCGCGGCGCCCACATGCGCCGTAATGTTCCGCTTCGCGCGCAGATGCATTTCGATGCTGCGCGCGTCCGGATTGAAGCGCGCAACGTGCTGGAACGCGTCGAGCGGAAAGTCGCCATCGAGTTCGCGATTGATGCGCGCGAGCAGGTTCAGATTGAACGACGCGGTCACGCCGACCGCATCGTCGTACGCGGCCACCAGCACCGGTGTCGGCTTGATCAGATCCGTGCCGAGCAGCAGCGCGTCGCCGGGCGTGAGCATGTTGCGGATCTCGCGCAGAAAACGCGTGGCCGCCAGTCTGCCGAAGTTACCGATCGTACTGCCCAGAAACAGCACAAGTAACCGTTCGTCCGACGCGCGGTTCTTGCTCACCTCGGCAAGACCCGCAAGGTAATCGCGTTCATAACCGACAATCGAAATCCGCTCGATGTCGCCGAGTTCGCGTCTGCACAACTGCAATGCGCTGCGCGAAATTTCAATCGGGCAGTAAGAAGTGGGGCGCTTTTTACACAGCGCTTCCAGAATACGTCGCGTTTTACGGCCGCTGCCGCTGCCGAGTTCGGCGACGGTCACGTCGTGCGGCAGGTGCGCGACGATGTCCGCGGCGTGTTTCGTGAGCAGGCGCTCTTCAGCGCGGGTCACGCCGTATTCGGGCAGCACAGTGATCACTTCGAACAACGCCGAGCCGACTTCGTCATACAGATACTTCGACGGCAGCTCTTTCTGCGGGGTGTGGGTGAGTCCGGCGCGTACGTCGGCGGCAAAGGCGGAACGGAACTGATCGGGCGATGCGTCGTGCGATAGGGCTGGCTGGGTCATGCTGGCTCCAGTAGTCACATTCGTTGAACGGGGTTGCAGGCCGGACGGCGGTATGCGCGGCAAAAAACAGACGTATGCCGCAAGAAAGAAGGGGCGCGCGGTCCGGTTGGACCGCCGTGTTGCCGGCCTGGCGCACGGATGCTGCAGACGACGGTTGCAGACGACGGTTGCAAACGATGCCAGAAGACTTCGCAGCAAGATTCGCGCTTGGGCAGTTCAGCGCGAAGTTGAGGCATTGTTGCCTGCCGCGCGCGAGGTCGCGGCACTGTTGCCAGCCGCGCGTGAAGCTTATGTTCTAGTGCATTGGCGCGCGATGCGCACGGAATAAATGCTGCCTGGCGAGTGAAACCCTCGCGGCCCTTCGGCGAGCAACCGTCTAGAATGCCGGCTTGCGTCGAAACCAGGACGACATGCAGCGCTTGATCCGCACTGCCCGCTTGCGAGATACCACTTCCCATGACAACGATTCAAGCCGCGCGGCAGGATGCTGCGCCGCACACACCTGCATCACAAGCTGACATGCTTGCGCAACGGGCCGCGCAATGAACCAGTATGACCCAAAGCGCGGTATTGCGCTGTCGGTGGGCGCGTCCGCGATGTTTGCTTTACTGTCCGCTTACGCGAAACTGCTGACGCCGTTGAGCGGCCTCGACATTTTCGCGTGGCGCGTCATCTGGACCGTGCCCGGCGCGCTGCTGCTGATTGGCCTGCGCAAACGCCTGCCGATTCTCCGGCAGCTCGTTTACCGTATGGTGACGGAGCCGAAGCTGGGCGCGGCGATGATCGTGAGCGCGACACTGCTAGGCGTACAACTGTGGCTGTTTCTATGGGCACCGCTGCATGGCCGCATGCTCGAGGTGTCGCTCGGCTATTTCCTGCTGCCACTGGTGATGGTGCTGGTGGGCCGCTTCTACTACCACGAGCGACTCGACGGTTTGCAATGGGTCGCTGTCGTTTGCGCGGCGCTCGGGGTTGGGCATGAGCTCTGGATGACCGGCGCATTCTCGTGGCCGACCTTGCTCGTGGCACTTTGCTATCCGCCGTATTTCGTGTTGCGTCGCCGTATCAACCAGGATTCACTGGCGATGTTCACAGTGGAAATGTCGCTGCTGCTGCCGGTGGCGATCGTGTGCGTACTCAGCAGCGCATCGTTGCCGATGATCGCGGGACGTGCCGACATGTGGTTCCTGCTGTTGCCAGGACTCGGTGCGCTCAGCACTGTCTCGCTGGCGTCGTATCTGAAGTCGAGCCGCTTATTGCCGATCGCATTGTTCGGCATACTCGGCTATGTCGAGCCGGTGTTGCTGGTGCTGGTCTCGGTCACGCTGCTCGGCGAAACGTTGCGCGCCTCGCAACTGGCCACCTATATTCCGATCTGGATCGCGGTGGCGTTGACCGCGCTACATGGCGTGCGTCTTGTTCGGCTTGCGCCGCGCTGAGCCGCTTTTTAGGCCGCATTAAGCCGCGTTGAGCATTGGCCGGTCAATCAGGCAAATGGTTTCAGCGATGCGCGGCCGCGCGGTCGGCGTTGATACGCGTTGGGCCGACGCGCGCTTCGATCGCTTCGCGCAACGCAGGCCGCAAGCCGAACCCGAACAGCGCCTCGGCGAGCACGAAGAGCGGGCCGATCACCAGGCCCATCACGTCATCGACAAAGGCGGGTTTGCGATGCTCGTACGCGACGTGGCCAATGAACTGGAACACCCAGCCGACCAGAAAGAGGCCGATGCCGGTGGCCAGCCAGGCCAGTGTGGACTGAGCCGCTAGCCACTGTCCGCACGCGACGCACAACACCGACACTAGCGCCATCATCGCGCCGAGCGGCACATCGAGAATAAGGTAATAGACGGTAGCGACGGCGAACAACACCCACGCGGGCGATAGCGCAAACGGCAGCGCACCGTAAGCGAAAGCCGGACGGCTCAACAGCACCGCCAGCGCGAGCACGATCATCGGAATCCCGATGAAATGCGTGGCGATATTGCGCCGGTCGCGATGGTAGGCCGCGTATTGCGTTAGTTGTTCCGTCAGCGTTCTCATGGATGCCGCTCCTCCGTCAAAGTCAGCATAATCGCGGGCAGCGGATTTTGAAACCATCGGGTAGCCGACAATCGGGCACGGATGCCGTCCTATGAGTGCGCGTTTTTCATCGAATGAGCTTGCCGTGCTGCTTGAGCGCAGCGCGTGGTTTCGCTCGGCGCCTGCCGCCATGCGGGCGCAGTTGCTCGAAACCGGGCGCGTCGAGCGCCTCGCCGCAGGGCAACGGCTCTTCACGCGTGGCGATTCCGACGACGGCCTCTACTGCGTGCTCGACGGCCTTGTGAGAATCGGCGCAGCCAGTGCGGCCGGCAAGGAAGCGCTGCTCGCGGTGATCGAACCGGTTAACTGGTTCGGCGAGATCGCGCTGTTCGACAACCGGCCGCGAACCCACGACGCGTATGCCGAACGCGATTCCGAACTGTTTCATGTGCCGCGCGCCGCACTCGCCGCGCTACTCGAACGGATGCCTGAGTATTGGCATGTATTCGGTTTGCTGCTGACGCAAAAGCTGCGTCTTGCTTTCGATGCGATCGAAGAGGCCGCGTTGCTGCCCGCTGCGCAGCGCGTGGCGCGCAGGCTGTTGCTGATGGCGGGCGGCTACGGCGAAGCCGGCGCGTTGCGGCGCGTACTCAGGGTGCCGCAGGAAGATCTCGCGATGATGCTGGCTTTGTCGAGGCAAACAATCAATCAGGTACTCAAGCAGTTCGAGACGCAGGGCGCGTTGAAACTCGGCTACGCGGAGATTGAAATTGCCGATGCGCACAGGCTCAGCGCGCTAGCCGGTTTGAATCCGGCTTCGGACTGATCGCTTCGAATCTTTATAAGCATTTTACGGCGCACCCCTATTTCTTTGGCGATTCGCTACACCAAGCCCGGTAAGGTCGATGTACCCGGTCAGGAAGCGAGAAATATGCATCGAAATAGCGCTTTGGATGGTGTGCAGGTACAACGAAAAACAAGACTTCGCGCTGCGGCTGGCATGAGGATGCTGCTTGCTGCAACGGCCTTCTCGCTTGCCGGCGTAGCGCATGCGGACGACGCAATGCCGGCACCGGCCGCATCCATTGAAGCGAGTAGTGCCCAATCAGAAACGGGCTTGCCGGCTCTCAGCGATATCACCGCCGTGTTGCGCGCGCAATTTCGCGTGGCGCCATCGGACTCCACCCGGATCGCACGCGCGGTACTGATTGAAGCCGACCGTCATGCGATCTCGCCGGTCCTGCTGCTGGCCGTCATGTCGGTCGA
Source organism: Paraburkholderia fungorum (assembly GCF_046027215.1). GTDB lineage: Bacteria > Pseudomonadota > Gammaproteobacteria > Burkholderiales > Burkholderiaceae > Paraburkholderia > Paraburkholderia fungorum_D. Next base: position 2,804,817 of record NZ_JAQQEN010000002.1, read on the forward strand.
ATCGAGCTTCGATCGCTACGCGGTCAGCATTGCAGGCGCGCGCGGCCTCATGCAGATTTTGCCTGCCGCCCATCCGCAATTGATCGCGGGCGTCACCGACTTGTCCGATCCCGCGATCAACGTGCGGATAGGCTCGACGATTCTGCGCAGCTACCTTGATGCGAGCGGTGGCGATCTTCAAGCCGCATTGCTGCGTTACAGCGGCGGAGGTCGCGGCTACGCGCGGCGTGTAGTGTTGCGCATGCAACGATTCGATGCGAGCTTGCGCGGCGAATGATCACTCACTCGCAGCGCAAGCGTCGACGCCAACTTCAACGTTAGCTCATTGCCCCGGCGAACTCCGCGCGCAGATCCTGCAACCTGTCGCGTGCGGTACTCAGGCGTTCGACGAGTTGTGCTGATGCACGCGTGATCGGCATGCGTGTCTCGTCGGTGAGTACATGGTCGAAGGCCAGCAGCGCTTTGATCGCGGCGGGATTGGGCGCGGCGAAGAGCAGACGCAACACCGGCAGCAGGCTGGCGAACAGATTGCGCGCCTCCATATCGCGGTGGGTCCGGATCATTTCCTGCACGGCGACGAGGAGATCCGCGCAGACGTGAGCGCTTGCCAGAATGCCACCCGCTCCACCGTGGTTCAGGCAGTCGTCCAATACTTCGTCAGTGCCGCACAGTACGTTGATCGGCAGTCCACGCAGCTTGGTGAAATGTTCTTTCACGCACTCCTTGATTGCGACGATGTTGCTGCATTCGAGCAGACGCGCGACCGTGTCGGGCGCAATCGCCACGCCGGTGCGATGCGGCACGTCGTACAGAACGATCGGCCGTTCGGTCGCATGCGCGACCTGTTCGAAGTGCCATTGCACGCCGGCCTGATCCGGGCACACATACGACGGCGCGGATACCAGATAGCCGGCGCAGTCCCAGCGCTCGTACCGTTGAATATCGCGCAGTACGTCGCGCGTATCTGAGCCGCCGACGCCGATCAGCATCGGCAGACGTGAGCCGATCACATCCGTGAGCGCCTGCAATACGGCGAGACGTTCGGATTCCTGTAATAAAGCGGCTTCGCCCGTTGTACTCAAGGCGACAAAACCGCTGATATCGGTGTGCAGATAATATTCGGCGAGGCGTTGCAAGGCGTCGATATCGACTTCGCCATTGCGCAGCGGTGTAACGATGGGCAACCAGATACCGGAGAACATGATTAGCGCGCCTTTGCGACGGCATTGCGTCGCGTAAGCGGTCCAATCAGCGCCTGTGGAAGTGTCGAGATCAGGGTGTGCAGCGTGAAGTCGAGGTCGTCTGGTGCGATGTCGAGTTGCACGCGAACCTCGTCGCGAACCGTCTCTGTACCGACAACGTACACGCCAAGCGGCGAGTGGAACAGCGTACGGAGTTGGGCGCCAGAGTCTTCTTTCGACAGGTGAGGCAACGTGACCATCAAGCGGGCACGCGCCGCAGGGAAGGGGATGACATTGTTGCGTTGGACCGGCGCGCTGGGCGCCTGTGCTGCGAAGTTGTCTATTGTTTGCGTGAGTGCCATGTGACGCGGCGTTCATTGACGCCATGGTTGGTCGAGACAGTACGAGAGTAGACTTCCGCAGGTAAACGAAGTGCAAAAATTAAGGTGTCAGGTGAAAAAATAGTGCGCTTCACAAGATTGCAATGAGCGGCGTACAAAAAGGTGTGCATAAAAAGGCGCGCATAAAAAAAGGCGAGTCATCAGACTCGCCCTCCCTGAACGGCACGGTTCGGCTTCGATTAACACCACATGCCTGGCCGGTGCGTGCCGAAACCAGACACGTGTTATTGCGTTTTGGTCGTGTCGGTTTTTGCGCCGTCGGTTTTTACCGGGGCATTGCTGGCCTCTTTCGCGCTCCCCGTGTTGGTCTTCTCAGCGCCTGCTTCGACAGCGCTCTTCTTCTTGCTGGCCTGATGGGGCTTTACCGTGTGCTTGGTAGAAGTCTTCTTCACGTGCGCTTTCGTCGTGGCTTTCGTCGGCGCCTTCGTCGTGGCCGTGCCGCTATCGGTGCCGGTTTGCACGGCCGTGCTCGCCTTCAGATTCGCCTGGCCGGCAGGCTGCGTTTGCGCGGGTTGCGCGCTCGAGGGTGCGGCCGTTTGTGCGAAAGCGGTCGACACGAGCAGAGCGGAAGCGAGAGCGGCGAAAAGCGTCTTCATGGTTTAACTCCTGGTTTAACCGGTTGATTCTTGTGTCGCGGCTGAAATGTTTCAGCGCTGCTGGTTTAACGTTGGCCGGATGACAGGAGTTGACGATGCTCTGGTGACAAAACGTAACGGCTGAAACAAGTCGGGGTCCTGAGCGGTTTGTCTTGTTTCAAGACCGTGGCGGTTATGGAGAGGCCGGGCGTTACGTGTCTGGAAATGAAGCGCATGGGGAATGCGCGGTGACAGCGGTGACAGCGGTGAAAGCGGTGAAAGCGGTGAAAAGTCACCGCCTTGCCTGAATGCGTTATTGAAACGGGTTCTGTACGACGCCGGGCTTCGCGTTCGGTTCGTCTTTCACCTTCGCGGGCAGATTCGCTTGTGCCTGCAATGCGCTCACGACCGCGTCGATGGCTTCCTTCAGCGCGAGCGCCGCTTTCAGCCCGCGCTGGTCTTGCGTCAGCTCCAGCGTGCCGGACACCACCACGCGTGTCGTGCCGTTGCTCACCGTGAGGGCATCGCCCTGAATGTTGAGTACGTCGTCGTCGTTCGAATAGGGTTTAAACACCTTTCAGTCCTCCCGGTCGCTGGTCTTTGAGGTTCTCCGGAATACCCGGAAAACGGAAGCCCGATACTGCTTCGAGTTCGTGAATCGTCCTGATGTCGTAACGATTGGTCGAGACGTTGTCCACCATCACTGCAAACGCCATCTGCCTCGACGGCACATAGACGACTTTAAACAATTGCGTCGGCACGAAGACGCGCGTCGGCCCGATGGTCTGCAACTGCTGGCCGCTGAAAACCGGTCCGGTGATCACATAGGTATCGCCGTACGACACCGCGATTTTGCGTACCGAAGTTTCGATGTGCGCCCACAAACGCTGGTTGTTTTCACGATTTTGCGGCACCACGTTGGCGAGCGAAAACGATTGTGCCATTGCTTCCTGATTCCAGCGATTGCCTGCCGGACTCATATGGCCGCGATCGAAGCCGCTGCGTTTGTAGTCTGCCAGCGTGGCGCCTTCGCCGTCGGGCAAACGCGCGTCCTCGAAGAATTTGTTGGTGCGCACCATGTCTTTGGCGGCTTCGATGTGATCGCGCGTCAGATACTCGGCGGACCACAGCGGACCGTGCGTGATACCGGAATGCAGTACCGCGAAATCGTTATAGCAAAGCAGGCGCGTTTTCGGCGCCATCTTCTGATTGGTCAGCACCGGCCATTGCGCATTCGGTGCGAACTGCGTACAGGAAGGCGCTGCGCTCGCGTGGGCCGCGACGGTGAACAGCAGACAGGCAAACCACTTCTTCATGAGTCAGTCAGTCAAGGAATTGGGGGCGCGCAAGTATAACGTTGCACGCCCGGAACGAGCGACATGAAAGACCGGAAAAATGGATGGCGAGTTGACTCTGCTTGGCGGTAAAAATGACTTATCCGCGAGGATGGTGCAAGATACGGCCGGCAAAAAAAAGGGGCCGCCTTGCGGCGACCCTAATGCGTGGAATGTGTACTCTACGTACGCAAACTTAAGAACAACTTAAGCGTGCCAGAAGGGCGATGCCGATTTGATGTGGCGAACGGACGCGCGCAGCGAACCCGCCGCGCGTAGAGGGCGGCTCGGGTAACAGGTCATTCGGTCGCGGCGGGCTAATTCCCGAACACGCTGTGTTCGGCGCGGACTGTTTGCCGGTCGACGGCTTGCAAGCGCCAGAAGCCGCTTGTGGGCGCGCGTGTTGGCATGGCGGTCCAGGCGGCGTCGCCTTGTGCCGAACTGACGCGCTGTTTGCGGTCGACATGCAAGCCGCGCAACGTGCAGACTGGCGCGTCCGTGCTGGGTGCACAGAGCGTGGTCACACCGTTCTCGTCGCGTAGTTCGCCCCATGGGGGCAAATCGATCCCTTGATGCGCTTCTCTCGACCACCGGTGTTCTTCGGTGTCGAGCCAGAGCACGGCGTAATCATGGCTAACGGTCGGATCGGAACCGTTGATGAGGATAGTCAGGCGCATGGGAGTCCCGTACAAAATGCGAAGTGTCGTTACATCAGTCTAGGTGGCGGTGCGTGTTATGCAAGCCCAAAGGTACGACGATCCGGCACGAAAAAGACCTGCGTACGATGTATTCGGTTGTACGATAAGCGCGTCCTGATGGCGTTCGCGGGGGTGTCTCATGCTGCGTCGATTTGCGCTGTTTGCGGTGATGACGGGAGGGCTGGGCGCGATAGCGGCGCCGGGTGTCGCTGCGGACAGTGCGCCGTTTGCGCCGCCGGCGCCGGTTGTGTATGTTGCCGACTTCGATCTCGACGTGGCCAACGTGACGCCCGATAGCGGTCCGGGCCAGCGCGTGCGGCGTCTGCGTGGGTTGCTGCCGAGCGGTCCGGGGCCGATGGGGCACGATGCGAATCCGCAGGATCACGCGCGGGACATTGTGAACGAGATGGCTGAAGCGGTGACGGCGGATCTGCGCAAGAGTGGCGTTGATGCGCGGCGCAGTGTGGCTGGGGAGGTGTTGCCGAATACGGGCTGGCAAGTGCGGGGGGTGTTTCTGAGTGTCGATGACGGCAATCGACTCAGGCGCGCGATGGTGGGGATGGGTGCCGGGCAGAATGACATCCAGGTGGCGGTGTCATGCGATAGTCTTGCGGCGCCTGATTTGGCGCCGCTTTATCAGAGTGTCGAGGAGGGCGAGAGTAAGGGGAAGCCCGGGGCGGTGATCAAGTTGAATCCTTATGTGATCGCAGCGAAGTTCGTGATGGCGAGTGGGGATGAGAAGAAGACGATCCAGAAAACCGCTCAGCAAATTGCAGATGCTGTTGTGGCCAAGCTTAAGGGCTTGGCGAAGTGAACATGGGTTTTTTTTCGCGTAGCGGTGGTTGGTTTTTTTTGCTTTTGGCGGCGGCATTTTCCTGTGCCTGCTGCGTTGGCCTTTTCTTGTTTTCTTATTGGTTTATTGGCAAAAGAAAGCGGCTCAAACCGCCAACTCTTAAGCGGCTCCCTTGGCTTGGAGGGGATCGTGGCCCCGTAGAGATTGAGCCTGCGCACCTCCCCGCGTGAGTGACCAGGCTGTCATGCTTCCGGCGGCGCTGCGCGCGCCGATGCGGTACTTCATCAAACCACCCGCAGGATTTTGCGCACGCGGTTTCCTCGACGCGGCGGCTCGCAGCCGGAGGGGCGAGCGCGACTTGCTGCGTTCAGTCCTGGCGCCAGCACATCCAAAACCACCCGTTTGTCCTGGCGCCTCGCCGAGGCGAAGCCGATGGCCCCCGCTGCGCGCAACCGAAGCACCCGGTTTCCCTGGCAGACCCGTCCGCGACGCACGCAGTGCGGAGTGGGAGCGGATGACGGCTGTGTCACAGACCCTCATGGACCGAGGTGTGATCCGTTTATCGCACCACAATCCCCTCCAAGCCAGGGGACCCACTTAAGAAGTGGCGGTGTGAGCCGCTTTCTTTTGCCTACTTTTCTTTGCGGCGGCGCCCCGAAGGAAGTCCACTTGGTGGGCAAAGAAAAGTAGGTGCCCCCCGCACAGGGGGAACGCTAATAAACCAATAAGAAAACAAGGAAAGGCCAACGCCGCCGGCAAAAGGAAATGCCGCCGCCAAAGGCAAAAACCCCCAACCACCGCTACGCGGAAAAAAGACCTAAACCAACTCAAGAGCCCCACTCAAATCCCCAATCGGCGCTAGCCCATTCAAAGCAAAAGCCCGATCTCTAGCCACAACCCCATCAAGCGGCGCCAGCCCATAAACCCGACTAATCAACCGCAAAATCGAATTAGTGTCATACACCGTATGATCAACAAACCCCTTCTTCGCCAGCGGCGAAATCACCAGTGCGGGAATCCGCGACCCCGGCCCCCAACGGTCGCCTTTGGGCGGTGCAACCGGATCCCACCAGCCGCCGTTCTCGTCGACGGTAACAATCACGACCGTATTGCTCCACTGCGGACCACGTTGAATATGCTCCACCACATTGGCAATGTGACGATCCCCCGACGCAACATCCGCATACCCGGCATGCATGTTGAGGTCGCCCTGCGGCTTGTAGAAGGTGACGGCCGGCAGGCGCCCCGCATCGATATCGGCGATCAACCGGTTGGTGGACGCGTCGTCCCCCAGTCCCGCATCGCGTAGATACCTGCTCCGCGCCGCAGTACCAGGCGCGTAATTGATGAAATAGTTGAACGGCTGATGGTGATACTGGAAATCGGGCACGGCGCCGGTGTCCTGATGCTCCAACGCGTATTGCCATGCGCCGCTGTACCACGCCCAATCCACGCCCTTGTCCGTCAGGCGGTCACCGATCGTCGCGAAGTTTTGCGGCGGCAACACGCGCGGATTCGACAGGTCGGCAAACGCCGGATTGCCGCCTTCGGCCGGACGAACATTGCTCGGCTGATAAGGCGGCGCCATCGTGTTGACGGCGTAACCATCGGCGGTAAATGCGCCATCGTTGACGAACTTCGGCGGGCCATCGAGCGCGGAGGCAGGCGAGTCCGCGGCCTGTTTGAGCCGCGTGCCAGTCGGGTCGTCCCCTTCGATCACCGACACCATCTTCTTCGCCGGACTGTTGTGCACGTCGGGATAGAACGGCGCCTGCGCCGAAATCAGGAAGATGTGGTTCAGCCACGAGCCGCCAAACGCGGCCATGAAAAAGTTGTCGCACAGCGTGTACTGCTGGGCGAGATTCCATAGACGCAAACTGTCGGCCGAGTTGCGATAGTGACCCATCACCAGGCCGCCGGAGTCGCCCCACGCGGCAAACTGGTTGTTGCGCCCGGCGTTGATCTGCATCTGGTTCTGATAGAAGCGATGCACCAGATCGCGCGTAATCACGCCGTTGGGCAACGGCGCGCCGTGCGCGTCGGTAAGGTGGAACGGCTGGTTGCGCAGGCCGGCAATCTCCTTCTCGGCAATCATGTAGCGCTTGCCGTCCACTTCCTGCGCCTGCGGCACGAGGCCGCCCCAGATTTTCGGCAGCTGCGGCAGCGCCGTCTTGCCGTCGCGGTCGAGCTGGAGGTAGCGCTCAGCGCTCACCGCATCGAGTGGATGCTGGACGCCCGGGAAATTGCCGTACAGGTTCGCAAAGCTGCGGTTCTCGGCGTAGATCACCACGATATGTTTGACCTGATCGCGCAAGGCCGCATCGAGCCGTAGATCGGCGGCGCTGCGCGGTGCCGCACCGCTCGCGGTGCTTTGCTCGGTCGAGCAACCGGTTAGCGCGAGTCCGAAACCGACGGCGGCGAGCCCGGTCAGGACACGGCGGCGCTCGGGATCGTCGGGGGCATCGTTGGGGTTCGGCGGCAGGGTGGAGTCGTTGTCTGTCATCGGTCGGCTTCTAAGTTAGCTTCCAAGTCAGCGTGACGGGCGCTTCACAGGCTCAAACTGCCGCTCGGGGCGGCATGCGCGCGGCACCGGGTTCAGAGTCGAGGGGGCCGGACGGTTCCGGCACAACTAAGGTAATCGTCGTTTCACGCGCCAACTATTGTGCGTCGAGTCGATGGCGAATAGAAGCCAATGTCTCGCATCGACGGGATGTCGCCTCTGCGTCGCGTAACCGTCAACGGTCAATTCGAGTTCGTCGAACGTCCGCCGATGGCAGGTGGCATGCGCGCCGGAGCCGTCCGCGAATTCGACGATAGCCGCGGCCACGAGGGCCGGCTCGGGCAGGTGCGCGATATGCACTGCGCAGCCCGGATAAAGATGTGAATCGGCAACCTGGATCTGGACGGATTCGGACATGAGCGTGGCCTCCGGACGCCTGGCGGGAGCCAACGCACGGCGGTGAGACCGCGCGCGATGGACCGCACCAAAGGATAGCACCGCGTGAATCGATGGCGGTGGCGCAGATGGCCGCATGCTTCGCGCTATCATGCTGATCTGTACCCGATGAACAGCAGAAACGGCAGCCAAGATGGCAAAAGAAGATCAGACAGGAGCGGGACGCAAGCAGGCGAGGCCACGCGGTGCGGCGGTCCCGGCTTCGCAGGACGATGCGGCGTTGTCCCATGCGGAAGGCGCTGATTCCGCTGATTCCACCGATGAAGAGAGCGCCGGCGGATCGACCTACCTCGTGCCGGGGCTGGAGCGCGGCCTGCGCATCCTCGCCGAATTCAGCGCGCGCGAGCCGATTCTGGGCGCGCCGGAATTGTCCAAGCGCATTGGCATCCCGCGCACTACCACATTCCGTTTATTGCAGACGCTGGAAGCGCTCGGTTTTCTCGAACGCGTCAACGGTGACCGCTATTTCCGCCTGAGCGTGGCGGTGCTGCGACTCGGTTTCGAGTACCTCAGCTCGCTTGAACTCACGGATGTCGGCACGCCGATTCTCGAGCGCCTGCGCGACACCACCGGGCTGAGCACGCATCTGCTGATCCGCGATCAGCGCGACGTGGTGTTCGTGGCCAAGGCGCAGACGCATGAGCCGATGTTCAGTTCGGTGAAAGTGCATGTGGGCACACGCTTGCCCGCGCACGCCACCGTGCATGGCCAGGTGTTGATGGGCGATCTGAGTTTCGAGGAATTGCGTCAGCTGTATCCGGAGCCGCAACTCGAGCGTTTCACCGAACGCACGCCGGCTACTGTCGAAGAACTGTATGGACGAGTCCGCGAAAGCGCGGCGCTCGGTTACGCGCTGAGCGAAGCGTCGTTCGAGCGGGGCATTTCCGTCGTAAGCGCGCCGGTGCGCGACCAGAGCGGCAAGATCGCGGCCGCGCTGACCGTCACCATTCCGCGCTCGGATATCGGCGAGGCCGAAGAACGCGAGCCGCTCATCATTGCGGTTTGCCAGGCGGCGCTCGAATTGTCGGAACGCCTCAGCTACCGTCCGCGGCCGGATGATCCGACCGCGGCGCAGGCACGTCGCAAATCCGTCGCGGCGAACTGATTTCGCGTGAGTCAACGTTCAACGGCCCGGCTGTCTGCACAGTCGGGCCGTTCGCCTTATATCGCCGCCACCCTTCGCATCAGAACGAGTGATGAATACCGGTCAGGACAATCGTCTGGTTCCGGCCACTCGACACACCCGCCGTAAAGAACGCGGCATCCGTATTGGAACCCGCGCGCTCGTAGAGCGCATTGACGTACAACTGCGTCGACTTCGACAGCGCATAGATATCGCCGATCTCGAACTGGGTCCAGCGATGACCCGCCAACGTCGTCGTCGCGGCGCCGCCGGCGACGCTGTTGAACGGCGTGAACTGATAGTTCGCGCCAGCGTCGTAGCTTTGATACGTATTCGAATGACCAGCCGATTCCAGTTTCACACGCGTGTACAGGCCATGCACCAGCAGCTTGCCGAACTGGTATGACGCGCCCGCGCCCATATTTTCGACCTTGTCGGCGGTGTAGTTTGCCGCTGCCACACCCTGGAAGTTCGTGATGCCCGTGGTGACGATCGACGGCGTACGGTCGTGCTCGTTCGCATAGGTCGCGCCGGCCTTGAACGGACCGTTCGCATAGGTAAGCGCAAAGCTCAAGGTCTTGCCGGTCGAGAAGTTGGTCGTATTGCCAAGCCCCATCATCGCGCCGAACGAGAAGCCGGCGAAGCTCGCTGAACGGAACTTCACCGAGTTGTCGAACGGCACCACGCCCGTATCGGCGAGTTCGTCGATATTGCCCGGGTGGAACGCGTACCAACTCGCGGCCAGATAAGCCGTGCTCAACGGACCCAGCACGTCGAAGCTGAACGGCGTTTGATGGCCAAGCGTCACCGTACCGATCTGGTCCGAGCTCAGCCCGACATATGCCTGGCGATTGAACAGCGTGCCGGCCTTGGCGAAGGCACCGGTAGTCGTATAGAAGCCGTTTTCCAACTGGAAGACAGTCTTCAAACCACCACCCAGATCCTCAACGCCTCTCAGGCCCCAGCGGTCCGGCTGCGTGTTGCCCTGTTCCTCGATCCACTTCGCATGGCCTCCCGCATTGCTGATATACGCGATACCGGCATCCAGGCTGCCGTATAGCGTCACACTGCTCTGCGCCCATGCGCCAGTTGTTGCGCAGATTGCCGTCAAGCCGGCTGCAATGATGTGCTTCACCGTTGGTTCTCCTGATCACACGACGGAAAGCTCACGCCGACTCCGTCATCCCTGATCCGTACTTTGGGTTGATGCAGCTTTGGGTTTATGCGCCAAAACTGCTACGCTTTATGTTCCACCTATGGGCGTTTGTATCGCCTATGGAAAAGTATAGTGATTCCGGGCGTGATCAAAATAACTTTTCGGACCCCGTACAAACCCGCATGAGGATGACGGTATTTGTCTGAGAATTTCGCTAAAACTCAAGCGGGATAAGGCTCACGGGCGACCGCAGCGATTCACGCCGGTTCCCGCAAAGCTGTCTTCTGAACACCACGGTCGGTGTTTTCCCCTACCGACTCAGATTTTTATTTTCTCTGCTCGAAGCCACTCCTATAATTATCCATATACGAACCACTGTTCCTTGTATGGAACATAAGGCTTCAGGAGAAGGCGAGAAATGACTGAACAATGGCGCTGCGCCGGCCATGCCGGCGATCTGTCCGAAGACGCGCCGATCGAGTTCAAGCTCGACGGCACCGAAATCGGCATCTACAAGGTGGGCGATGCGCTGTACGCGCTGGAAAACGTCTGCCCCCATGCGTACGCGTTGCTGACGCAGGGCTTTGTCGACGGCGACACCGTCGAATGCCCGCTGCACGAAGCCGTGTTCCATATCCCGACTGGCAAATGCCTGAAAGAACCCGGCGGCCGCGACCTGAAGAGGTACTCGGTACGTCTCGCCGGTGAAGAAATCCAGATCAAGGTGGAATGACATGCGAGAGCAATCCGTGAACTTCAATCCCTTCCTGAAGCCGTGGCTCGCGCCGCAGCCGAATAACGTCGCCGGCAAGGGCGTGATCGAGAAGCCGGGTGAGACCGAAAACTTCATCTGGCAAAACCGCAAGGCCGAGCCGACCCAATACGAAAACGACTTTGGCGATGCGCTCGAACAGGTCTTCGAAGCGGGCGCCGTGGAGTTGCAGGAAGTCGTCGACGGTTTGAACCGCGTGGGCTTCCGGACCCCGGAAGGCAATGCGTGGGACGCCGGGCGTCTCGCCGCCGAATTCCGCCTGCTCGCCGAATAAGCGCGCATTCCCGAACACGTTTCATCGCTTTCGTATCCGGAGTCTCTCCATGACGTCCCCCAATACAACGACTCAAGGCGCGGCCGACCCGATCCAGTCCTATCTGAACCGTGGCCTGCGCAACTACTGGTATCCCGTCGCACCGAGCTGGCAAGTCGGCGACGCGCCGGTCGGCATCACGCGCCTGGGCGACCAGATCGTCCTGTGGCGCGACAAGGAAGGCAAAGTCCGCGCGCTCGAAGACCGCTGCCCGCACCGCGGCGCGCGTCTGTCGCTCGGCTGGAATCTCGGCGGTAGCGTCGCCTGCTGGTATCACGGCATCGAGATCGACGGCGGCGGCACGGTCACCAAGGTGCCGGCTGTGTCGAACTGTCCGCTCGAAGGGCAGAAGTGCGTGAAGTCGTATCCGGTCGAAGAGCACGCCGGCGCGATCTTCCTGTGGTTCGGCGACGAAGCGCACAAGGAACCGACTCCGCTCGTGCTGCCGGAAGAACTGGTCGGCGAGGAATACGCGAGCTTCCTGTGCATGTCGCACTGGAAGTGCAACTACCAGTACGCGATCGACAACGTGATGGACCCGATGCACGGCGCGTACCTGCACGCCACGTCCCACTCGATGGCGGAAGGCGACAAGCAGGCCGATATGCGCGTACGCAAGACCGAAACCGGTCTGATGTTCGAAAAGGTCGGCCAGCGCGATGTGAACTTCGACTGGGTCGAGCTCGGCGAAACCGGCACCTTGTGGATGCGGCTCGCGATTCCGTACAAGAAGAAGTTCGGTCCGGGCGGCAACTTCGGGATCATTGGCTTTGCTACGCCGGTGGACGGCGACAACTGCCAGGTTTACTTCTGGCGCACTCGCAAGGTGTCGGGCTGGCAGCGCGACGCATGGCGCTTCCTGTACCGCAACCGCCTGGAAGCGCTGCATTGGGCGGTGCTCGAGCAAGACCGCTACGTGCTGGAAAGCATGGCGCCGAATGCGCGGGATCACGAATTCCTCTATCAGCACGACGTCGGCATGACGCGTGTGCGCCGCATGTTCCGTCAGCGCGCGCAACAGCACTTCGCCGATCTGGACGCGTATCGCGCTCAGGCTGATAACGCCACGCCGGCAACGGCCGCTGCAGGTCACAGCCATGCATAACGAAGCGCTCGCGGCTCTTCAAGGCCGGCGTGTCCTCGTAACGGGCGGCGCGCGTGGGCTCGGCGCGGCCTTCGTCCGCTCATTGGTGCAGGCAGGCGCGCAAGTGGTGTTCGGCGACGTATTGCACAACGAAGGGCGCACGCTTGCTGCGTCTCTCGTCGAGCAGGGTCATGCGGTCACGTATCTGCCGCTCGATCTCGTCGACCCCGCCAGCATCCAGCAGTTCACCGGGCAGGCCGCAACGCAGCTCGGCGGCCTCGACGCGCTGATCAACAACGCGGCGATCACCAACTCCGGCGGCAAGTTTGCCGATGAGTTGTCTGTCGATACGTGGGACGCCGTGATGAACGTCAATGTGCGCGGCACCTGGCTGATGAGCGCGGCGGCGCTGCCTTATCTGCGCGACTCGGGCCGCGGCAGCATCGTCAACATCGCATCGGACACGGCGATGTGGGGCGCGCCGAAACTGCTTGCGTATGTCGCGAGCAAGGGCGCGGTGATCTCGATGACACGCTCGCTGGCGCGCGAATTCGGTGCGCACAACGTGACCGTCAACGCGATAGCTCCCGGTCTCACGGAAGTCGAAGCAACCGCCTACGTGCCCGCCGAGCGTCACGAGTACTACCTGCAAGGCCGCGCGCTGACGCGCGCACAAGTGCCCGACGACGTGACCGGGCCGGTGCTGTTTCTGTTGTCCGATGCCGCGCGCTTCGTGACTGGCCAGTTGCTGCCGGTCAACGGCGGCTTTGTGATGAATTGATCTTGTCGAATCGTAAGGAGAAAGAGATGGCGGACGCCGATATCGAACGCAAATCCTGGGAACAGCCCACGGACGCGAGCTTTGCACAATGGTTGGACAGCCGCGTCGCGCGTCTGGAAACGCGTCGTTACGACTGGGACGCGCTGAAGTTTCAGGCCGACCACGACCCGAAATATCGCCGCGCGCAAATGCGCTATGTCGGCACTGGCGGCACGGGTGTGGCGAAAGATATGAACACGGTGCCCGCTGGCGGCTTCACGTTTTCGACGATGGTGATTCCGGCCGGCAACATCGGACCGAGCCATATTCATATGGACGTCGAAGAAATCTTCTTCGTGCTGCGCGGCAAGATGAAAGTGATCTGCGAGAAAGACGGCGAAACGTGGGAGGCCGTGCTCGGCGAGCGCGATCTGATTTCGGTGCCGCCGGGCGTGTATCGCACGGAAGTGAACATCGGCGAAGAAGACGCGTTGATGTGCGTAATGCTCGGTTCGTCGAAGCCAATCACGCCGACGTATCCGCCGGATTCGCCGCTGGCGAAGCTCAAGCGCTAAGGCTTTCAACACTGGCATTGCTTTGAAAACACTCGCGAAGGAAATCATGTCCGCAGTCCCGTCCGCCGCCGCCGATCAGAATGCCACGCTCGAAGCGCGTCTTGCGCGCTTTCCGGCGCAGCAGATCTGGCTCACATCGCAACGCGCGGTGAGTTACCGCGAGGTGGATCGCGCTGAGGGCACTGCGCTGCCGCTCGTGCTGTTGCACGGCATCGGTTCGGGCGCGGCTTCGTGGGTCCAGCAACTCGAAGTGCTTGGCACGACGCGCCGCGTGCTGGCGTGGGATGCGCCGGGGTATGGCGCATCCACGCCGGTAGCAGCCGATTCGCCCGTCGCGAGCGATTACGCCGCCGTGCTGAAAGATTGGCTCGACGCGCTCGGCATCGAACGCTGCGTGCTGCTCGGGCATTCGCTCGGCGCGATCATCGCCGGCGCGTTCGCAGCGGCGCATCCGCAGCGCGTGGCGGGTCTGCTGCTGTTGTCGCCAGCGGGTGGCTACGGCACGGCGTCGGCTGACGTGCGCGAAACCAGACGCGACCAGCGCCTTGCGATGCTTGCCGAACTCGGCCCGCAAGGTCTCGCCGAAACACGCAGTGCCAATATGTTGTCCGCGCACGCGAGCGAAGAAGCCCGCGCCTGGGTGCGCTGGAACATGGCGCGTGTGATCCCGCAAGGCTATGCGCAAGCGACGCACCTGCTCGCCAACGCCGACCTCGCAGCGGATCTGGCGCGCTACAAAGGCCGTATCAACGTAGCCGTCGGTGCGTACGACACCATTACCTTGCCGGCTGCCTGCGAGCGACTCGCTCAGATTGCAGCCACCCAATTGCAGGTCGTGCCGCGCGCAGGGCATGCCGGCTATATCGAAGCACCCAGCGCGTATACCGCGATCATCGACACGTTCTGTCGCATCAGCGACGGACAACGGAGCCAATGAATGACGCCCGACACGATTAACGCCGAGCGCGACGCGGACGACGACCGCGACGACGACCGCGACGACACCAGCAGCGATACCAGCTATCGCGTGCCGGGTCTCGAACGCGGTCTGCGGATTCTCACCGAGTTCTCGCCACGCGAGCCGGTTCTCGGCGCACCGGAATTGTCCAGGCGCCTGAAGATTCCGCGCACGACGGTATTCCGTCTGCTGCAAACGCTCGAATCGCTCGGCTTTCTCGAGCGTGCCGACAAGGACCGCAACTATCGCCTCGGCGTCGCGGTCTTGCGCCTCGGTTTCGAATACCTGAGTTCGCTCGAGCTGACCGACCTCGGCTTGCCGATCATCGAAGCGCTGCGCGATGAAACCGGCCTCACCAGCCACATCGTGATTCGCGATGGACGCGATGTCGTGTTCGTCGCCAAGGCGCAAAGCCACGCGCCGATTTTCAGTTCAGTGAAGGTGAATGTCGGCACGCGTTTGCCGGCCTACGCGACCACGCACGGCCAGGTGCTGATGGGCGACATGACGCTCGACGACTTGCGCAAGCTCTATCCCGAGCCGGAACTGGAGCGCTTCACCAAACAGACGCCAGCCACGCTCGAAGACCTGTACCAACGGATTGTCGACGACGCGAAGCGCGGTTTCGCGGTCAGCGAATCGTCGTTCGAGCGCGGCATCTCGGTGGTCAGCGCGCCGGTGCGTAACGACACGGGACGCATCGTCGCCGTGATCACGACAACGATCCCGCGTCACGAGATCGACGCCTCGCTGCTCGATAGCGGCCTGATCGATAAGGTTCGACGTGCCGCCGACGAACTCTCGCAGCGGCTCAACTATCGGCCGAAGGGTAGCCCGAACGCGGGCACGAAGTACATGAAGGCACTGGGGCTCAAATGATTCAAATCGACTTGACCGGGCAGGTAGCGGTGGTGACGGGCGGTTCGTCCGGCATCGGCCTCGCCACTGCCGACCTGTTTCTGCGCGCGGGCGCCTCGGTGGCGATCTGCGGTCGCGATACCGAGCGTCTCGCACAGGCCGAAGCCTCGCTGAAGGCGCAGTTTCCGCAAGCGCCATTGCTGGTGCGACGCTGCGATGTGCTCGATGCCGACGATGTGAACGCCTTCGCGCAAGCGGTGCAAACGCGCTTCGGCCGCACCGACATGCTGGTGAACAACGCCGGCCAGGGCCGCGTGTCGACCTTCGCCGACACCACCGACGACGCCTGGCGCGAAGAACTCGACCTGAAGTATTTCAGCGTCATCCGTCCGACCCGCGCATTCCTGCCGATGCTGCGCGATGCCGCCGGGTCGGACAAGACTGCGTCCGTGGTCTGCGTGAACTCGCTGCTGGCGCTGCAACCGGAACCGCACATGGTTGCGACTTCTTCGGCGCGTGCCGGCGTGCTGAGTCTGATCAAGTCGCTTGCGGTCGAACTCGCGCCGCAGCGCATCCGCGTGAATTCGATTCTGATCGGCATCGTCGAATCGGGTCAATGGCGCCGCCGTTACGAGAAAGAAGCCGAGCCGGGCCAGAGCTGGGAAGACTGGACCGCCGAACTGGCGCGCAAGAAACACATTCCGCTAGGCCGCTTCGGTCGCCCCGAAGAGGCCGCTCAAGCGCTCTTTTACCTGGCTACGACGCTGTCGTCCTATACGACGGGCAGTCACATCGATGTTTCTGGAGGCGTTGCACGACATGTCTGATAAAACCACCGTTGGCGAACTGATCGCCGCTTTCCTCGAGCAATGCGGCGTACAAACCGCATTCGGCGTGATCTCGATCCACAACATGCCGATCCTCGACGCGATCCACAAGCGCGGCACGATCCGCTACGTCGGCGCGCGCGGCGAAGCCGGCGCCGTCAACATGGCCGACGGTCTGGCGCGCGTGTCGGGCGGCCTGGGCGTGGCGTTCACGAGCACGGGCACCGCGGCGGGTAACGCGGCGGGCGCGATGGTCGAAGCGCTGACGGCAGGCACCGCGCTGCTGCACGTGACCGGCCAGATCGAAACCGAATACCTCGATCAGGACCTCGCGTATATCCACGAAGCGCCGGATCAATTGTCGATGCTGTCGTCGATCTCGAAGGCCGCGTTCCGCGTGCGTTCGGTCGAAACCGCACTGCCGACGATCCGCGAAGCCGTGCGCGTCGCGCAAACCGCGCCGAGCGGGCCGGTTAGCGTCGAAATTCCGATCGACATTCAGGCTGCCGAAGTGGAATGGCCAGCCGATCTGGCCGCGCCGCACGTCACCACGCTGACGCATTGCAGCAAGCGCGTCGCGCAACTCGCCGAACAACTCGCGAACGCAAAGCGCCCGTTGCTGTGGCTGGGCGGCGGCACGCGTCATGCGCGTGCCGCGGTCGAGCGTCTGGTGGCGTTGGGCTTTGGTGTCGTGACCAGCGTGCAGGGTCGCGGCGTGCTGCCGGAAGATCATCCGGCAACGCTCGGCGCGTTCAACGTGCACAGCGCAGTCGAAAGCTTCTACAAGACGTGCGATGCGTTGCTGGTGGTCGGTTCGCGTCTGCGTGGCAATGAAACGCTGAAGTACAAGCTCGGCCTGCCGCAACCGCTGTATCGCATCGACGCCGACGCGCTCGCCGATAACCGCGGCTACCGCAACGAGATGTTCATTCACGGCGATGCATCGGCTGTACTGGAAGAACTCGCGACGCTGCTCGAAGGCCGCCTCAAGGTGGATCCGACGTTCACCCAGGATCTGGCCGCCGCACGCGAAAGCGCCGTCGCCGATGTGGGCAAGGGCCTCGGTCCGTACAAGCGTCTCGTCGACGCCCTGCAACAAGCCGTGGGCCGCGATTACAACTGGGTGCGTGACGTGACGATCTCGAACAGCACATGGGGCAACCGCCTGCTGAAGATCTTCTCGCCGCGCGCAGGCGTTCACGCATTGGGCGGCGGCATCGGCCAGGGCATGCAGATGGGCATCGGCGCGGCACTCGCCGGCAACGCGGCGAAGACCGTGTGCCTCGTCGGTGACGGCGGGCTGATGGTCAACGTCGGCGAACTCGCGACGGCTGTGCAGGAAAACGCCAACGTGATGATCGTGCTGATGAACGACCAGTGCTACGGCGTGATCCGCAACATTCAGGACGCGCAATACGGCGGCCGCCGTTGCTACGTCGATCTGCATCAGCCGGACTTCGCGCAGTTCTGCGAGAGCCTGAAGCTCACGCACTACCGCATCAAGTCGCTCGATCAGGCCGAAGACATCATCCGCGAAGGTATGGCGAAGACCGGCCCGGTGCTGGTCGAGGTGGACATGCTGTCGGTCGGCTCGTTCGCCACCGCATTCGCGGGCCCGCCGGTCAAGGAAAAGGAGCCGGAACATGTATGAAGCCGGCTACGCGGGGCATCACGCGCCCGTCGACGTCGCCATGATCGGCTTCGGCGCGATCGGCCAGGCGGTGTACCGCTCGGTCGCCGCCGATCCGACGGTGCGCGTGTCGCACGTGATCGTGCCGGAACGTTATGCGGCTTCGGTGCGTGACGTGGTGGGCAGCTCGGTCGACGTGGTGTCTTCGGTGTCGGCGTTGAGCAGCAAGCCGCACTTCGCGCTCGAATGCGCGGGGCACAGCGCGCTGGTCGACCACGTGGTGCCGTTGCTGAAAGCGGGCACGGATTGCGCCGTTGCTTCGATTGGCGCGCTGTCC
Source organism: Paraburkholderia fungorum (assembly GCF_046027215.1). GTDB lineage: Bacteria > Pseudomonadota > Gammaproteobacteria > Burkholderiales > Burkholderiaceae > Paraburkholderia > Paraburkholderia fungorum_D. The sequence goes on from NZ_JAQQEN010000002.1 coordinate 2,823,148, forward strand.
GACGTGCTGCTGCTGGATGCGCTGTCCGCCGCCGCCGATGAAGGCGACGCGACGTTGACGCTGCTCTCCGGCGCGATCGGCGGCGTGGATGCGCTGGCGGCGGCCAAGCTCGGCGGTCTCGATGAAGTGCTGTACACCGGCCGCAAGCCGCCCACGGGCTGGCTCGGTACGCCAGCCGAGCAGGTCTGCGATCTGCACGCGCTGAGCGAAGAGCGGGTGATCTTCGAAGGTAGCGCACGGGAAGCCGCGCGGCTCTATCCGAAGAACGCCAATGTTGCCGCGACGATCGCGCTCGCCGGTCTCGGTCTCGACCAGACCACGGTGCGCCTGATCGCCGATCCAAACGTGACGCGCAATGTGCACCGCATCGTGGCGCGCGGCGCGTTCGGCGAGATGTCGCTGGAAATGTGCGGCAAACCGCTGCCGGACAACCCCAAGACGTCCGCCTTGACCGCGTATAGCGCGATGCGTGCGCTGCGTAATCGCGCGGCCCGTTGCGTGATTTAAGACCTAAGCTGAAGCAAACCGGAATGACCGACATGACTCACTTCGATACCAGCCTCGTGCCCACCGGCGATATTTTCATCGGCGGCGAATGGCGGCAAGGGCGTGGCAACCCGTACAAAAGCCTGTATCCGGCGGATCAGTCGGTCAACATGGAAATCTCGACGGCCAACGCCGACGACGCCCGAGAAGCGGTGGAAGCCGCGGATATCGCATGGCGCAAGGCCGATTGGTCGGGTCTCAAGCCGCATCAACGCGCGCTGGTCCTGTACCGCATCGCCGATCTGATCATGGCGCGTCACGAAGCGCTCGCGCAATTGCAACGCCGTGACAACGGCAAGCCGATCGGCGAAACGCGTGTGCTGGTGGCGAGCGCCGCCAACACGTTCCGCTATTTTGCCGCCTGCCTGGAAACGCTCGACGAAGAAGTCACGCCCTCGCGTGGCGACTATCTGACGATGAGCATCTACGAGCCGATCGGCGTGGTCGCGGCGATCGTGCCGTGGAATTCGCCGATCGCATCGGACGCACAAAAGCTCGCTCCGGCACTGGCAGGCGGTAACGCGGTGGTGTTGAAACCCGCCGAGGTGACGCCTTTGATTTCGCTTGCACTGGCCCGCATCTGCGAAGAAGCCGGTGTGCCGAAGGGCATCATTAGCGTAGTGCCGGGCAAAGGCTCAGTGATCGGCGACGTGCTGGTGCGTCATCCGCTGGTGAAGAAAGTGTCGTTCACGGGCGGCACCGAAGTGGGCCGCGGCATTGCGCGCATCGCCGCGGACAAGCTGATGCCGGTGTCGCTGGAACTGGGCGGCAAGTCGCCAACCATCGTATTCGACGACGCCGACCTCGATCACGCGGTGAACGGCGTGCTGTACGGCATCTTCAGCTCGTCGGGCGAAGCGTGCATCGCCGGTTCGCGTCTGTTCGTGCAGCGCTCGATTTACGACACGTTCATGAAGCGTCTCGCTGAAGGCGCGCGCAAGCTGCGCGTCGGCGATCCCTCGCGCGAGCAAACGCAGATGGGTCCGCTGATTACCGCGGCGCATCGCGAAACCGTCGAGCGCTATGTCGCGTTGGGTCTCGAAGAGGGTGGCCGTTTGCTGTGTGGCGGTGAACGCCCGGTCGGCGACGGCCGCGAACAAGGCACCTATTTCCAGCCGACGATTCTCGAAGGCTTGACGAACGACGCACGCATCTGCCAGGAAGAAATCTTCGGCCCGGTGCTGGTCGCGATGCCATTCGACGACGAAGCCGCGCTGCTGAAAGAAGCCAACCATAGCGTGTTCGGCCTTGCCGCCGGCATCTGGACGCGCGACTACAAACGCGCCTACCGGATCGCCCGCGCACTCGAAGCCGGCACTGTCTGGATCAACACCTACAAGCTGTTCTCGATCTCGACGCCGTTCAGCGGCTGGAAAGAGAGCGGCATGGGACGCGAGAAGGGCCGTCTCGGCATCCGCGAATACATGCAGCAGAAGAGCCTCTACTGGGGCTTGAACGACGCGCCGCTGGCGTGGGCGAATTAATACGCAAGATACGCAAGAGGCACGTATGACGATTCTCGGCATTGAACAGATTATTTACGGCGTGACGGATCTCGCCACCTGTCGCCGCTTTTTCGCGGACTGGGGCTTGAAAGAGACCGCGCACGACGAAACGCACGCACGCTTTGAAACGCTGAACGGCTGCACGATTCTCGCGGTCGATGCAAACGATCCGTCGTTGCCGCCGGCTTTCGAAGAAGGCCCGACGCTGCGCGAAGTGACCTGGGGCGTGGCAACGAAAGCCGAACTCGATGAACTGCGCGGCCGCTTCGCCGGTCAGCCGGGCCATTTCGAAACCGCTGACGCGGTCGGCTGCATCGACCCGAACGGCATGGCGATTCGCGTGGAAGTGACCCGCAAGCGCCAGCTCGATGTGCACGGTTCGCCTTCGAACGTATGGGGCCAGACGCTGCGCGTCGACCAGCCGTCGCCGATTTACGAACGCGCCGAGCCGGTTGAGGTGGGCCACGTGGTGTTCTTTACGAACTGCCTCGCGGAACAGGAAAAGTTCTACCAGGAACTGCTCGGCTTCGAAATGTCGGACCGCTATCCGGGGCGTGGCGCGTTCATGCGTTGCGCGCCGCACGGCGGCCACCACGACATCTTTTTGCTGGCCTTGCCGGGCGGCAAGCGCGGCCTGAATCACGTGGCATTCACCGTGCGCGATATCCACGAAGTATTCGGCGGCGGCATGCACATCAGCCGCTGCGGCTGGGATACGCAACTCGGCCCAGGGCGTCATCCGGTTTCATCGGCGTACTTCTGGTACTTCCAGAATCCCGCCGGCGGCCTGATCGAGTACTACGCCGACGAAGACCAGCTCACGCCCGAATGGCAGCCGCGCGATTTCGAACCGGGTCTGACCGTATTCGCCGAATGGGCAATCGACGGCGGCATCGACGGCAATACGCGTCGGCAGAAAAACGCGAAGGCGCCGGAAGGCAAATTCATGACGGAGCGGAAAAATGACTGACGCTGCTGCTGCAAAGGCTGAGGCTGCCCATGCCGGACTCGAAGCGCCGCGCACGATCGTTGTGATCGGTGGCGGCCAGGCAGCCGGTTGGGTCGTGAAGACATTGCGCAAGGAAGGCTTTGACGGCCGCCTCGTGATGATCGCCGACGAAATCCATCTGCCGTACGAGCGTCCGCCGCTGTCGAAGGCCGTGCTGGCCGGCGAAGCGGATATCGAAACCGTGCGGCTGGTCAAGCCGGACGATTTCGCCGCGCTGAACGTCGAGGCATGGCAACCGGATTGCGCGACCTCGATCGACCGTGAGCAACGCATCGTGCGCACGCAGTCGGGGCGCGAAGTGCACTACGACCGTCTCGTGATCGCGACGGGCGGCGCGGCGCGCCGTTTGCCGGATGCGCTGGTGAAGACCTCGCACGTGACCTATCTACGCACGCTCGACGAAGCGGTCGCGCTCGGTGAACGGCTGCGCGCCAGCAAGCGCGTGCTGGTGGTCGGCGGTGGCTGGATCGGTCTGGAAGTCGCGGCGACCGCGCGCAAGCTCGGCATCGGCGCAACGGTGGTGGAAGGCGCGCCGCGTTTGTGCGCCCGTTCGCTGCCGCCGATGGTATCGGACTTCCTGCTGCAACTGCATCGCGCGAACGGCGTGGATGTGCGGCTGAAAGCGGCGCTCGTCTCGCTCGACGATCATCCGCACGACGCCGACCGCATCCGTGCCACTTTCGCAGACGGCTCGACGCTGGACGCCGACTTCGCCGTCGCCGGCATTGGCCTGACACCGCATACGGGGTTGGCTGAAGCGGCGGGCATCAGGATCGACGACGGCATCGTGGTCGATCATTTCGGCGCAACCGACGACCCGCGCATTTTCGCGTGCGGCGACGTGGCGAATCATCCGAGCGCGTGGTTGAAGCGGCGCGTGCGGCTCGAATCGTGGGCCAATGCGCAGAACCAGGCGATCTCCGTGGGGAAAGCGCTGCTCGGAACCTTTGAACCGTACGCGGATATTCCGTGGTTCTGGTCCGATCAGTACGACGTCAATCTGCAAATCCTCGGCGACATTCCGGGCGACGCGCGGCTCGCCGTACGCGGCGACCTGCCGGGCAAACGCGCGACGCTCTTCTATCTGGAAGACAGCACGATTCGCGGCGTGATCGCGATTAACACGCCACGCGAACTGAAAATGTCCCGCAAATGGATGAACCAAGGCCGGACCATTGACCTTGCCACCCTGACCGACGCCAGCACGGCGCTTGCCTAACTACATTACGGACGGCTCAACGGCATGAGAACCATCGACAACACCATGGGGGACCGCAGCAGCGCCGGTGTCTCAGGCCCTGTGACCCGGGGCTCGATCATCGCGCGTCTCGAGCGCCTGCCGAAGAACGCGCTGCAGGTGCGCGCGCGTATCCTGATCGGTCTCGCGACGTTCTTCGACGGCTTCGACGTGATCGCCATCGCGGCTACGCTGCCGATCCTGATTGCGAAGTGGCATCTGACGCCGTGGGAAATCGGCTTCCTGATCGGTTCCGGCTCGGTCGGCCAGTTGATCGGCGCCTTCGTGTTTCCGTGGTACGCGGAACGCAAGGGCCGCGTGAGAGCGATTGCCTTGAGCTCGGGCATCATCGGCATCACCAGTATTGCCTGCGGCTTCGCGCCGACGTTCGCCGCGTTCGTCGTCTTGCGGGTGATTCAGGGACTGGGGCTCGGCGGTGAACTGCCGGTGGCGGCAACGTATATCAACGAGATCAGCCGCGCGCATGGCCGTGGCCGTTTCGTGCTTCTGTATGAAATCGTTTTCCCGGTCGGCCTGCTGGCATCGAACGCACTGGGCGCGTGGATCGTGCCGCGCTTCGGCTGGCAAACCATGTACTTCATCGGCGGCATGCCGTTGATCCTGTTCTTCGTACTGCGCAAGCTGGTGCCGGAATCGCCGCGCTGGCTCGCCGAGCGTGAACGGATGGCCGATGCCGACGCCGCCGTGCATGCATTCGAACGTGCCGCGAAGGGTCCGCTTCCGCCGGTGGTGAATTCGGCCGAGTTCGAAGCGATGGCCAATCGTCACCCGAAGCGCCGCATGGGCGACCTGTTCGGCCCGGCGTATCTGAAGCGCACGATGGCCGTGGCCATGCTGTGGATCACCTGCGGCTTCATTCAATACGGTCTGTCGACGTGGCTGCCGACCATCTATCGCACGGTTTATCACGCGCCGCTGCAACTGGCGCTGAATCTCGCGGTAGCGGCATCGGTGCTCGGCGTGGTGGGGTCGTTGACCTGCGCGCTGCTGGTCGACAAGGTGGGACGCAAGCCGATCATCAACCTGTCGTTCGTGGCGTGCGCGCTGTCCTTGCTGCTGGCCGGCGTGTTCCATAACTCGTCGGTCTATGTGGTCGCGACATGCTGCGCGTTCTCGCTCGGCTTCCTCGCCTGCGGCTTCATCACCGCTTACGTGTACACGCCGGAACTGTATCCGACGAGTATCCGCGCGATGGGCTGCGGTGTGGGCGGCGCGTGGCTGAAGGTGGCGGCGATCTTCGCGCCGGCCATCGTGTCGAAGACGATGATCGGCGGCAACCTGGAAGTGGCGTTCTACATTCTTGCGGCAGTGCCATTCCTTGCCGCGATCGCGGTGCACTTTCTCGGCATCGAGACCAAGGGCAAGGTGCTGGAGCAGCTCGAGGCGTGATGCGTTTTGGCGTGTGATGGGTTTGGTGGGCGGTTGATGTAGTACCGCAATGGCAGGAAGGCGAAGGGCGCACTGGGTGGTGCGCCCTTTGCTTTTTTGGGCGAACGGTATGAACGCATCGACGAGTTCATTGACCAGCGCGATCGGCGTATTTGATGGGCTCATTTTGCGCTGGCGCATAGTTCTCTCAAAGTTCGGCCGCCGCGTAAGAGATTTACTACTCAATTAGAGAACGATCCTCTATAAATTCGATTCGCTTTTGAATATCGTCCAATCAATTAGTAAACCTATAAATGTGATTGGAGGATGTCGATGTTTGATCCATCTAGGGGCTTGCGTTCCCGTGCGGAGACCTGCCGAGAGAGTCACCGGGTGCTAGCCTGGCGCGTAGCGAGTTGTTGCGCTGTGGTTTGCCTATTCATGCCTGTGACGTCTGCCCATGCCGATGATGTCGCCTACGGATACGACGCGCTGGGCCGCCTCACCTCAGTGACGGTGGCGGGTGCGAGCGCTTATTACGACTACGACGCGGCCGGCAATATCACTGCAATCCGTCGGCAGGGGGCCTTGTCTTCGGCCGCGCCGGTGAGTGGCGCGGGTTCCTTGCAGGCATTGGCTGCCAGCCAACCGTCTGCTTCGCCAGTGGCGACTCCGGTCAGCGCGCGCTAGACCCGAAGCGGTCGATTCCTCTCCCAGTTTCTTTCGGACCTTTATGCGATTTATCGATGCCTTTGCGGCGCGTCGCGCGCTGCTTCGCCCGTTCGTGCTGTCTTTCTTCCTGCTGATGTCCTGGTTTGTCGCGCCGCACGCTCGTGCCATCGACTGCGACAGCCGCTACGCCGCCGCAGGCGCTTACCCGACTAATCCGATGTGCCCGTTCATCGCTAGCGGGGCCGATTTCGGTGGTTTAGGCGGCTACCAGTGCCAGGACCTGAATTTGGTTTTCGCCTACTGCAGTGGACCGGGGACCACTGACACGACCGAACCCGCGTCACCCGAAGAGAGCATGCCCGACCCCGGCGAGAACTGTTCGCCCGATGCGACTGCTGGATGCGGCAATAGCACCTCAGGAGCCGATCCGGTGAACCTTTACACCGGCCAGTTCTATTTCTTCGCCCACGATCTGGCGGTCGTCGACACGACGCCGCTCAATCTGGCGCGGGTCTACCGGAGCGGCGCGTATGACCGTATCGGGAAACCTCTCGTCGGTGCATTCGGGGTCGGCGGCGGACTGACGTTCGACACGATCCTCGCCATGAGCTCCGACCGGCAACGTTTCGAACTGCGTCAGGCAATCGGCATCCGCGTGCCGTTCACGGCGCGCGCGAACACCAACGGCAAGGGGTGGGACGATCTGACGAGCCCCGGTGAGTACTATCGCGCGCGAATCGACGCCGCAGGCAGCACCGGCATGACGCTGAGCCTGCGCGATGGGCGGGTGCAGCGCTTCACGTCGTTCGGTGGCGTGTACCGGCTGACTCGCGTGGAGGACCGTAACGGCAATGCGCTCGTCATCGCGCGCGACAGCAAAACCGGAGCGATCACCAGCGTAAGCGGCCCGAACGGCCGTGCACTGACGTTCACGTCGGTTGTGGGCGCGAGCGGTACGCCGCTCATCGCGCGCGTGAGCGATTCGCTGAACCGGCAGGTCAGCTATACCTACGACAGCCAGGACCGGCTCACGCAGGTCTCGGACGCCGGCGGAGGCGTATGGAAATACGGCTGGGATAGCAAATCACGGCTGGTGACGGTCACGGACCCGGAAGGTAACGTTCAGGTCGCCAATGCCTACGACGACAACGACCGCATGGTTGCCCAGAAGCTCGCGGATGGCAGCACGTTCGGATTCGCGTACACGGTCGTCAACGGCAAGGTCACGCAGACCGAGGTGACGGACCGGCGCGGCAGCATCCGGCGCGTGGAGTTCGACGCGAACGGGCGGGTGGTGCGCAACACGTATCCGGCCGGCCAATCGATCCAGCAGGTACAGACCTACACGTACGACGGCAACGGACGCGTGACAAACTTCACGACGGGCGATCGCCAGTACACCTACGGCTATGACACGAACGGCAATCGCACGAGCGAGGCGGACCAGGCGGGCACGCTGGTCACGCGCACCTTCGACAGCTACAGCCAGTTGCTGACGGAAGCGCAGGCCGGTGACCCGCAGCGCGGCGTCAGCACCGTCTACACATACGACCCGAAGGGCAACCTGCTGACGGTCACTGACCGCGTAGGCAACCGCACGACGTTCACGAACGACGGCCAGGGCCGCCCGCTGACGGTGACCGACGCGCTCAAGGGCGTGACGAAGTTCAGCTATGCCGGCGCGGATCTGACCAGCGTCACCGATCCGCTGAATCGCATCACCCAGTACACAACGGACGCGGCTGGCCGTGTAACGGTAGTGCAGGATCCGTTGGGTAATAAGACGAAGCGCACGCTCGACGCGCTGGACCGTACGGCTGACGTCACGGATGCGCTGGGAGGTGTGACCCGCTTCACGTGGGACCGCAATGGTCGCCTGCTCAGCCAAGCCGATCCGAAGGGCGTGACGACCCGTTACGCTTACAACGCGATCGGCCGACCCGTGAGCAGGACCGATCCACTCGGCCGCAGCGAAACCTACACGTGGAACGGCGCGGGTCAACTGGCGACAGCGACTGACCGAAAGGGGCAGGTGACGACCTATTCCTACGACGCGGCGGGTCGCGCGCAGCAGACCGATTTTCAGCCCGCTGCCGGCGCGCCGGCCACCCGGAGCTGGCACTACGGCTGGAACAACACGCTCGACAAACTGACCGGTATCGACGACAACGGTCCGAGTCAACGCGGCAGCGCTGATGTGGATCAGCACGTCGCCAGCACAACCCTTTATTACGACAGCGTCACCGGCAAGCTCACGCGCACGCTTGACTGGCCGATACTGCAGGGCATTTGGTCGTACCGTTATGCCTCCGACACCCGCGACCTAGCCGGCATCGAGATGGACCGGGCGACGGTGAACTACAGCCGCGATGCGGAGCACCGGGTTACACAGATCCAGTACAAGGTGAACGACGAGGCACCGCGCACGTTCGGCTATGCGTACGACGCATTAGGCCGGCGCAGCCAGGCGACGCTCGCCAACGGGATCACGGCGACCTACACGTGGGATGCGGCTAGCCAGTTGACGAGCATCACGTACAAACGAGCTGACGGCAGCGTGCTGGGCGACCTGACGTATGGTTACGACCAGGCAGGGCGGCGCACGAAGGCGGGCGGGAGTCTTGCGAAAGTGGACCTGCCGCAGGCGGTGAACGACGCGCAGTACAACGCGGCGAACCAGCTCACCCGCTGGGCGGGCAAGACGTTGTCGTATGACCTGAACGGCAATCTGGCCAGTGATGGCGTGAACCAGTACGGCTGGAACGAACAGGGTCTGCTGAGCCAGATAAACGGCGGCGTGACGGCAAGTTTCAATTACGACATGTTCAACCGGCGCAGGGATCGCACGGTCAACGGCCACCGCATGCAGACGGTCTGGATCGGGGATGAATTGAACTTCATGGTGCCGGACGGGGACTGGTCGCAGCGCATCCGCGTGTTCTCGCCGTATCCGGAAAGCGGGCTGGATGAACTGACGTTCCGGCGCATCGGGGATGACGCGAGTCAGGACCGGTATGTCCTGCGCGATGCGAACAACAATGTGATTGCGCTGACGGATGCGAATCAGCAGAATCGGACGCAGTACCGGTTCGAATCCTATGGTGCCACGACGCAAACTGGAGCAGCAGACCCGAATCCGCAACAGTACACCGGGCGGGAGAACGATGGGACGGGGCTGTATTACTATCGGAGTCGGTATTACAGTCCGGCGACCGGACGGTTCATCAGTGAAGACCCCATAGGCTTGGCGAGTGGGCAGACGAATGCGTATGCTTATGTGGGTGGGAACCCGGTGCAGTTCAATGATCCCTACGGTCTACATAAGGGCGACCAATGGTATGGCTACGACGATAGGAATTTCCAGGATTGGGTGCATGATGAAAAGCAAAAGATGAAGCGTCCTGGAGCGATGAATTTCACCAAGCCCATGCTTGAAGATATGTATGACCAATGGACGGCGGAAGGTTGTCCGGCGGGGAAGGGGGGCAAGAGCGGAAAAGGCGGGCGATCACGTTAACTTATTGGATGAGAAATGACAGCTTGCGCGCGGACCTACGTGACCCTCTGTATCTATGCACCGGACGTGGCGGCTCTGGATGCTATGGCGAATGAGATCAAAATATCGCCTACTTGGACGAGCGATAAAGACGGAATTCTCGGATGGTTTTTGAATACAAGGGACATTGATTCGGTAGACCTTGGGGAGCATCTCGACTTTTTGTTGGGTGCTCTTAGAGGACAAAACGTTGATATGAATCGAATCAAAGAAATAGGTTGCTCTTATAGGGTGAGTTGCTTCTGGTCGTCAGTGTCGGGGAACGGTGGCCCTGCGCTTCAGCCGAAGCAGATGGCGGCACTGGCATCGCTGGATATGGAGTTGCACTTTGATTTGTGGTTTGACCCGCCGGAAGAAGAGTAGCTGTAGCGGGATTGTGAATTGCAGAAGGGCCGCTTGCGGCCCTTCTGCTTTAAAGCGGCGTAATAATAAGCCGCTGGTGCTCGACGGTGATACGCACGCGCTGTCCGGGCTCGAAGTCGGCGGTCTCGATCCAGCGTCCGGAGAGCTTCATCCACGGAAAAAGGGGTGACGTCTTACGCATACGGAGGGGCATGCGAGCCTCCTTTTGGTAGCGCCAGGGCTCCTGGATGGTGACGAACCGTTCGGTGACGGGTGGGTGTGCTTTATGATTGGCATCCAGCCCTGATCAACTCCTCATATGAGTTGGTGGTGGTCAGCGGGCGGTGTGTGTTGACGCATTCATCGCCCGCGCTTCGTTTACGGCGTTACATCACCTTCTTTTCTGCTGCTGTTCCTGTTCGAGCACGGCTATGAGCATTTGCGCCACGAACTGCTGGTGCGCTTTGGGTATCGTGAGCGGCATCTGACGGACGAGGGCGAGAACGAGAACGGCAAGGGCGGGCATCTGCGCCTGGTGATTGATCTGCATGGCAGACGAATGCGTATGCTTACGTGGGTGGGAACCCAGTGCCAAAGACCGACCCGTTTGGGCCTGGACCATGAGATCAGAAGTTCGGTTTGTCAAATTCTTATTGGAATTGGCTCCGCAGGCAGGATGGCGGTTCGTTGATCAAAGAGTCGTGTCGAAGACGATGATCGGCGGCAACCCGGAAGTCGCGTTCTACATTCTTGCAGCGGTGCCGCTCCTCGCGGCGATCGCGGTGCATTTTCTCGGCATCGAGACCAATTGCAAAGTGCTGGAACAGCTTGAGGCTTGAGAGTGTGATGCGTCTGGTGGGTGGTGATGTAGCCGTACCGCAATAGCAGGAAGACGAAGGGCGCGCCGGCCGCGCACCCTCCAACTCAGAGTTCCTTGCGATACACCACGAAGCCCGAGTGGCTAGCGACCTTGTCGTAAAGCTTCATGGCGGTCTGATTCGTTTCATGCGTCTGCCAGTAGACGCGTTGCGCACCGTCCGCCTTGGCGCGCTCATACACCGCTTCGATCAATGCGCGGCCGACACCCTTGCCGCGTTCGCTGTCGAGCGTATAGAGGTCTTGCAGATAGCAGGTCGGTCCCGCCATGGTCGTGTGACGGTGATACAGGAAGTGCACGATGCCGACCAATTGGCCATTGCGCTCGGCCACCATGGCATGCATCGGCTCGTAGCCGTCGAAGAAGCGGCCCCACGTGATCTTCGTGATGTCCCGTGGCAATGCGGTTTCACCCGAACGGCCGTAGAACGCGTTGTAGGCATCCCATAGCGGCAGCCATGCGTCGAAGTCGTCAGGCGTGACGGGGCGGATCTGAAGCGATTCGGGCATGAGTGCGGTTCCATGTTTATTCAGGGTGGCGGCGATTCAGCAACCGTCAGCATAAGAAAATTGTGGCGCCATTGTTAGATCCACCATGCGATCAGAATATGGAGCCACGAGCGTGGACTACCGCCTTCCTGCCCGAATCCACCACCCTGCACATACGACGCTTTGCTAAACCGTTTCGGCTCTCAGCCAGCTTGCGAGCATGGCGTCGTCGTTCGTATCCAGCGCCTGCGCAATCCGCTGCCCGACAGCGGCGCCGAATTTATAGCCGTGGCCTGAGCACGCCGATACCACCAGCGTATTGCCGATCTGCTTCGAAAAGAAACGTTGATCCGCCGTGAACGTGTAGGCGCAGGTTTTTATCTCGCTCACCGTGTACTCAGCGATACGGCTGAAAGGCGGCGAGAACAGGCTGCGCAACCGCTCGCCTTCGGCGGGCGCGGCGACGCGATCCGCATCGGGATCGTCCGCGCGCGTCTTCAGTATGCTCGCGCCGAATTTGAGGCCGACGCCGTCGATGGGCGGCAACACATACGCGCCGCTTTCACCGCCGATATCGACGATCGCCGGCGCATTCGACCACGCCTCTTCCAGATCCGCGGGCGGCTCCATATAGGCGACCACGTTGCGATACGTCATCAGGCTTTCGGCTAGCGCGGGGAATAGCCGCGAAGTCCAGGCGCCGGCGGTGACCACAAGCTTGTCGCCGCGTACAACGGTGTCGTCTTCGAGGCGCACCGAGGCCGTTTGTGGATCGACGTGGACCGCTTTGGCATGCATGCGGACTTCGGCGCCGCGCATCTTGAGCCACGCCTTGACGTCGCGTGCAATGTGCTCGCTGAATAGCGCCCCGCCGTCATGATCGAGGTAAGCGTAGCGAAAGGTGGCTGGATCGAGAAACGGATAACGCTCGGCCGCTTCGCGCGGGTCGAGCCGTTCGTAGGCGAATTCCATCCGGTCGAGGCCGGCGCGGAACAGTTCGGCGCCGTCGCCCGGGTATTGCGAAATGCCGAGCACCCCGCAATTGGCATAGTGGGACACGCCGAGATCATTCCACAACAGGTCCCAGCTATCGTGCGCTTCCGCAATCGTGCGCGCGTAGCCATCGGCATCGCCGTATGCGCGACGGATCATCCGATGCCGGTCGCCTGATGCGGCAAGCGGATTCGGAATCGCGCCCTGCTCGATCAGTGTGATGTCGTGGCCCAGCTTCGTGAGAGACCACGCCGTACTCAAGCCTGCAATACCCGCACCTACGATTGTCACCCGCATGCCAACTCCCCCGAGTCGAAGTATCCGGGTCAGAGTCTAGCAGCGGGAAAAATAATTCGGCGCGCGTCGCGCAAATCAATGTGCGCGCCACGCGGATTCATGCAATGTGGTAATGAGCAGGCGGTGGTCTCCGCGCGCGGCCGTATCAGTGTTCGTGCTTCGACGTGTGCCGCAGTTGATCGCGTACTTTCTTCGCCGCGAAAAGTGGCACGTAGTCGAACACGCGCGCGTCGTGCCGATAGTCGGCGAGGGTGTCTGCATACATCTTCGAGACCGTTTCAGCGGGCGTGTCGGTTTCCTCTGCAATGCTTTTCACGACTTCGTCAACGTTAGGCTCGGGTTGGGACATGAATTTCTCCAGGAGGCGCCGGCGGACAGCCAGGATGAATCGCGGACCAGCAGGAGTTTCATTACAGGATGCGATCCGCGGCGATGCCAATTGAATCGGTCTATCGCACGATTTGTTTCACAGAGATTTTTGTCTTGCAGTGCCGCAAATACCCGCGCCGCGCGATGGCGCAGGAAATCAATGCGAATGTCGATGATGAATGTCGGGGAAATGCGCGTGCGCGTGGGTCACCGGCGCGTGGTGGTGCGCATGGGTGTGCGGCTCGTTGCCGTCCCACGCGAAATCGTGCTCGTGCTGATGATGCGCGTCATGCCGATGACGGTGCGTGTGGTCCAGCGGATCGTGCGTATGCGGGTGCTCATGACGTTCACGGATGTGCAGCCAGACGCCCAGCGTCATCAAGGCGGCCGCGACCCAGAACAGGGGCGGCGGCATTTCGGGCCAGAGCAACCAGGACAGCGTGACGCCAAACAGCGGCGCCACCGAGAAATAGGCGCCAGTACGCGCGGTGCCGAGATTGCGCAGCGCGACGACGAACAGCGCGAGACTCACGCCGTAGCCGGCAAAGCCCGTCAACATGGCCAACGCGACGGTGACGGCCTTCGGCCACGCGGCGCCGAGGGTGAGCGCGAGCGCCACGTTGACCGAACCGGCCACCAGCCCTTTTATGCAAGCGATGAACATGGCGTCGTGCGTGGACACTTTGCGGGTCAGATTGTTGTCGACGGCCCAACACGCGCATGCCGCGGCCAGCAGCAGCGTGCCCGGTGGCAGGCCGGCCGCGCCGGGCTGCCACGATAACGCCGCGCCGCCCGCCACGATTGCCGCCATGCCCAGAAACACCTGCACGTCGACGTTTTCGCGAAACACGATCCACGCAATCAACGCGGTGAAGACGCCTTCCAGATTCAGCAGCAGCGAGCCGGTGGCGGCCGGCGTCGTTTTCAGACCCAGCATCAGAAGCGCGGGGCCGGCAACACCGCCAGCGGCAATCGCGCCGGCGAGCCACGGGACTTCGCCCAACGGGAAATGGTTGTGACCGGCCTGCTGGCGGCCGGCATGGCCGCGCAGACGCCGCGCGAGGATCACAGCGGCAAGACCGGCGCCGCTGCCGAGGTAGAACAATCCGGCGAGCAGAAACGGCGACAGCGAGCCGAGCAGCGCCTTGGCGAGCGGCGTGGTCGCGCCGAACAGCGCGGCGGCGAGTAAGGCGGTGAAAGCCGCGTTAAAGCGGGTCGGCATGAGTGATATCCGATTCGAACGGTGTTGCCGACACGATAGCGCTATCCGGCCGGCACCGCTGCTCGTGCATATATCGCGGCTTATGTTCTGCTGAAAAAGCCTTCAAACGGGAAAACGTCTTCGGTTCGCGTTCGCGTTCGCGCGACGAGCGGCGTTTCGACGGGCCAGCGCGCCGAAAACCCTGTTCCGTGTGGGATGCGCATCCGATGCCGTCGGCGCCGCGTATAAACCTGATCGTCATTGAATGAGGACGCCATGTCGCTGTCGCCACTCATGGCCACCGTAGTCGCCCTGATCGCGCTCGTCGTCATCTTCAGCGCGGTCTGGGCATGGCAACTGAAGACCGGGAACGCCGGCATGGTCGACCCTGTCTGGGCTTATTCGCTCGGTGCGGTAGCGGTGCTGTATGCGGTGCTCGGCACCGGCCATCCGCTGAGCCGTGCGTTGAGTGGGCTGGGCGGTTTGCTGTGGGGCATGCGCCTCGGCACGCATCTGTGGAATCGCAATTACGGCAAAGTGGAAGACGCGCGCTATCGCCGCTTTCGCGAAGAATGGGGCGACAAGGCGGCGAGCAGGATGTTCTGGTTTTTTCAGTTGCAAGTCGTGATTTCGATGCTGCTGTCGATTGCGTTTCTGGTGCCGTCGTACCGGACAAGTGCACCGGCGGCGGCCTCTAGTGTGCTGGCCGTGGTGCTGTGGATCGTCTCGGTGACGGGTGAAGGCGCCGCTGACCGGCAACTACGCGATTTCAGGGGCGATCCGGCCAATCACGACACCGTCTGCCGGGTGGGACTGTGGCGCTATTCGCGGCATCCGAATTACTTCTTCGAATGCGTGCATTGGCTTGCGTATCTCGCGCTGTCGATCGGCACGCCGTGGGGTTGGTTCACGTTATTGCCACCAGTGCTGATGGCGTGGTTGTTGCTGAAGCTCTCCGGCATCCCGCTGCTCGAAGAGAGCATGGCGAAACGGCGCGCCGGTTACGCCGATTACATGCGTACCACCAGCGCGCTGATTCCGTGGCCGCCACGGGATTAAGCATTGAGGTCAAATCCGAACAGTTAGAAAAACTAAGCGTCTAGAGGAGCCTGCGTGATGAGCCTTTCCACGACCGACCACACCATGCCGCCGACGTCGCCCGCCGAACCCGGCGACGGCTGGTTGATCCAGCGCTGCGAACGCGGTTGGCTACCTGATAGCGTGATCCGCTTCGGCATGCGTCAGTTGATCCGTCAGCGCTTGCGCGACGAAGCCGTGGATGATGGCGAACTGCGCGCACAGCGGCTCAATCGCCTGCTGGACGAACTGCGCGCCAGTCCAATTGCCATCGAAACCCAGGCGGCCAATTCGCAGCATTACGAAGTGCCCGCAGCGTTTTTCCATGCGCATCTCGGGCCGCATCTGAAGTACTCGTGCTGCCTGTATCCGAGCGGCACGGAGACGCTCGCCCAGGCCGAGGCGGCGATGCTCGAACAGTATGCCGAACGTGCGAAACTGGCCGACGGTCAGCGGATTCTCGATCTCGGCTGCGGTTGGGGTTCGTTGTCGTTATGGCTGGCGGCGCGCTATCCGCAGGCACAGATCGTCGCGCTTTCGAATTCGCATGGGCAGCGCGCGTTTATCGAAGCGTGTGCCGCTGAGCGCGGATTGCATAACGTCTCGGTGGTGACGGGCAACGTGGTCGATTTCGAATTCGACGATGCGCAGCTGGGTGGCGGCTTCGACCGTGTGGTGTCGATCGAGATGTTCGAGCATATGAAGAATTACGGGCTGCTGCTCGCGAAGATCGCGCGCTGGATGCGCGACGATGCCAAGCTGTTCGTCCATATTTTCGTGCATCGCACGCTCGCGTATCACTTCCAGGTGCGGGACGGCGGCGACTGGATGTCAAAGTACTTCTTCACCGGCGGCACGATGCCGTCAGAAGGGCTGTTGCTGAACTTCCAGGACGATCTGCGGATGGAGCGGCAATGGTGGGTAAGCGGCACGCACTATGAGCGGACCGCCAATCATTGGCTCGACGCGCTCGACGCCGCGCGTGACCGTGTGATGCCGATGCTGACGGATACGTATGGCGCGCGCGATGCCGCTATCTGGTTTCAGCGGTGGCGGATGTTTTATATGGCGGTCGCCGAACTGTTCGGCTATGCCAATGGGAATGAGTGGGGTGTAGGGCATTACCGGTTCGTGAAGCGGTGAGCGCCGCAGGTTTGCTTGCGGTCGGAACGCTCGTCTACCTGGCGCGAGTGAAGATTGACCGGCGCTTGCTCAAGCAGTTAAGGTAGTGGATTGCCGCAACCGCTCGATGAGCGCCAACAACCCGCGCCAACCGGTGCAGACAGGGATGGTGGGCGCCCATGCCACATAGCATGACTGCTACCCAAACTATCCCGCTCGATAAGCTGCTTCGCGAGATCCGCGCGTGCACGATCTGCGCCGGGGTATTGCCACATTCACCACGGCCGATCGTCGTTGCATCCGCGGAGTCGCGGGTGCTGATCATCGGCCAGGCGCCCGGCGCGCGCGTGCATGCGTCGGGGATTCCATGGAGCGACGCCAGCGGCGCGCGCTTGCGCAACTGGCTCGGCGTGTCCGACGAAACGTTCTATGACGCGTCGAAATTCGCCCTCGTGCCGATGGGTTTCTGCTTTCCGGGTAGAGGCACGAGTGGCGATCTGCCGCCGCGGCCCGAATGCGCCGCACATTGGCATCGCGCATTGCTCGCGCAATTGAAAGCGGTACGGCTGACGGTAGTGATTGGTCAATACGCGCAACGTTTCGCTTTAGGCGACGGCTACGGGCCGAGTTTGACCGATACGCTGCTGCGCTGGCGCGAGTACGGCCCTGGCGTGATCCCGCTGCCGCATCCTTCACCTCGCAATATCGCGTGGTTCAAACGCAATCCGTGGTTCGAAGCTGACGTGTTGCCTACGCTGCGGGTCCGGGTGGCCGAGGCGTTGTCGGTCTAGGCGGAGACATTTGTCGAATTGCGGGAAACTGCGCGGCCATACGGGCATCAAACCTTGATGCATCCCCGAAGCGTGGGCGCCCTCGCCGTATCCGATCGAATGGCGGGGGCAAAGACGTGAGCGACAGAGCGGCGTCCAAACAGGGACAATAGCGTCCTTTCCGGTATGCCGTATGCCGTATGGCAACTGCCGCCGCCGCACGCCTGCCAGGAACTGCCGATGACCGCTCCGATCCCCTTTGTCCCGGACCGCTTCAAGACAACCGCCGCGCATTACCTGGCGGGTCGCCCCGCCTATTCACCGCGACTGATCCGTCGTGTCGCGCAGTCATGCCAGTTGGGCGACGCGCATCGGTTGCTCGACCTCGGTTGTGGGCCTGGGCAACTGTCGCTGGCGTTTTCGTCGTGGATCGGCGCCGGGCTCGCGCTTGACCCGGAAACGGAAATGCTGCGCGTCGCGGCCCGCCTCGGCTCGGGCATCGCGCCGAATATCGAGTACCGCAAGGGCGGTTCGTACGATCTGTCGCCGGCGCTGGGGCGCTTCCGGCTGGCGGTGATCGGCCGTGCGTTTCACTGGATGGACCGGCCCGATACGCTGGCGCGTCTGAACGAGCTGATCGAACCGGAAGGCGCGGTTGCCCTGTTTTCGACGGCGAGCGTTACCGATGCGGCCATTCCCTGGCTCGCGCCTTATCGCGCGCTGCTCGAAGAATACTCACAAAGCGATCCGGCACGCCTGCAGCGGAAGTCGGACGAATGGGAGAGTCACGACGTCGTCCTGGCGAAATCGCTGTTCGCTGCGCTCGAGCGCATATCGATCGTCGAAACGCGGCGGGTGTCCGTCGAATCGCTGACGGCGCGGCCGCTGTCGATGTCGAGCCTGTCGCGCGAAAGACTGGGCGTGCGTCTGGACGAGCTGGTCGCGCGCATCACGGCGCTACTGGATGCGCACGCAACCAATGGCTGGCTTGATGAGCGGATCGAATCGACCGCGCTGATCGCGCGGCGCGAGGCGGCACAGGCCCCGGCGCGGTAATGGCCGCTGCACGCCAGGCGTCGACGAAATAAACTGAAATACACAATTAAGCGCCTGATGGAATAAAACGGCAAACTGGGGCGTTTGCCTTGAACCTGCGATGCAATCAGGCGTGCAGCGGCACGGCCGAATTTCAAACAGCTTTCGCAGAAACGCATTTGTGGACGGAACAACCGATGAATACTCACGCCGACTCCCTCACCGACTCGACCGGCACGTCACCGCCGTCGCGCTATACCCGCACCGCAATGGTCCTGCACTGGCTGATTGCGCTGTTGATGATCGGCAATGTGGTGCTCGGCCTGAGCGCGGATTCCTTGCCTGATGACTGGGTGCGCCCGGTGGTCAATACCCACAAGTCGATCGGCATTACGGTGCTGGGCCTCGCGCTGATGCGCATTCTGTGGCGCATGTCGCACAAGCCGCCGCCGCTGCCGCGCGAGTTTCCGTCGTGGGAGAAGATCGCTGCACACGTCGCGCACTTCCTTTTGTACCTCCTGATGATCGCGCTGCCGCTATCGGGCTGGCTGCACGATTCCGCGTGGAAAGACGCGGCCACGCATCCGATGCGCCTGTTCAACCTGTTCCCATGGCCGCGTATCGGCTATGTGATGCATCTCGATCCGACGCTCAAGGAAACGCTGCATGACCGCTTCGGCGCCTTGCATACGTGGCTCGGCTACGCGCTCTATGCGTTGCTGGCGATGCATATCGGCGGCGCGCTGAAGCATCAGTGGATCGATCGCAAGTCCGTGCTCAAGCGCATGGTGCCGTGAGCATCGGCAGGTCGCATTTCATTTATCAACCGTACTATCGACGGACTTCGCAGTCATCTTGAAGAAAACTCTGGAACAGGCGCTGGCCCTGGCATCGCCGCGCATCCTGCCGCGTCCCGCTACGGCGCTGAGCTCGCTGATACATCTGAGCGTCGTCGCGTTGTGGCTGCTGCTATTCGCCCGCGCGTTCTTTCTGCAAGGCGTGGTGGCGTGGTCCACGGGTATTGCGTACGTGGTGTATGACACCTTGCTGCTGGCGTTCGTCACGTGGAAAACATTACCGCTGATGCGGGCCGCGGTGCCGCTCGAACCGGATTACGACCAACGCAGCCTGCCAAGCATGGGCGTGATCGTCGCGTCGCATAACGAGGCGGCCGTGTTGCCGGTAACGCTTGCCGCATTGCTGCGCCAGACGCATGGTCCGGCACAGATCGTGATCGCCGACGACGGTTCCACCGATCACACCCACGCGCTGCTCACCGAACGCTTCGGGCTGACCGCGGCGGCCGAGGGCGTACTGAGCGCGCCAAGCGCGCTTTACCCGAATCTCTACTGGTTGCGCGTGCCGCACGCCGGCAAGGCGCGCGCGCTGAACGCCGCTATTACGCAGATGACCACGGAGACGGTCATGACCGTCGACGCCGACACGCTGCTCGACGACGACGCCACTTACGCGATGCGTGCCGCTTTCGCCAGCGAGCCGAAGCTGGTTGCGGCGGCCGGCATTCTGGTGCCGGTCTGCGGCAAGTCGGTGTCGGGCCGCGTGTTCCAGTGGTTCCAGACTTACGAGTACATGCGCAACTTCATCGCCCGCTTTGCGTGGATGCGCGCCGACAGTCTGCTGCTGATTTCGGGCGCGTTCGCGTCGTTCAAGCGCGACGCGCTGGTCGACGTGGGCGGTTTCGATCCGCAATGCCTGGTCGAAGACTACGAGCTGATTCACCGGCTGCGCCGCTATTCCGTCGATCACGGCCTGGGCTGGGACGTACGGGTGGTCGGCGACGCCCACGCGCACACCGACGCGCCGGGCAATCTCAGCAGTTTCCTGCGGCAGCGCCGCCGCTGGTTCGCGGGCTTCCTGCAAACGCAGTACTGGAACCGCGACATGACCGGCAACCCGCGCTACGGCACGCTGGGCATGCTGATGCTGCCGGTCAAGGCGATCGACACCATGCAGCCGATCTACGGGCTGACCGCGTTTGCGCTGCTGCTCGGATTCCTGTTCGGCGGCCACGGGGCAATCGTCATATCGATCTTCAGCGTGATCGGCCTGAAAACCGCGATCGATCTCGCGTTTTATCTGTGGAGCATCCATCTGTACCGCCGCTGGACTGGCGAGCGCAGCGGCACCAGCTTGTGGATGGCGGTCCTCGCGGCGATTGCCGAGCCGTTCACGTTTCAGCTGGTCCGCCATGTCGGCGCGCTGCTGGGCTGGCTGCAATTCCTGCGCGGCGGACGCTCGTGGGGTGTGCAACGCCGTTCCGGGCTGGTGGCGCGCGACGAAGGCTAGCGGCGGATCGCGGCGCCTGACGCATGCGGGTGGTGGCGTCGACGGGTGGCATTGAGGGTTTTCGAGTGCCGCCGCCAAACCCAAGTCGTTTCTGGTTCGAGTAGACTGTGCGACGATGCTGCCCTCAAACGTGGGGCGGCGACCTTCTATTCGCTCGTGCTCGGAGGCTCGACCTATGCATGCTGTCCCCCCGCTCGAACAAGACATCGTCGATGCGCTCGTCGATGCGTCGGCTGCTCAGAGCGCCACGCAGACATCCACCCATGAATCCGTGAAGGCGCACGCGCCGGGGCATGCCATCAATGGCGCGCCTGTGCGCGATCTGCGCCGCGTCGGCATTCACCCTGACTACTGGTATCCGCTTGCGTGGTCGCATGAGGTGAAACGGGGCAAGACGCACGGTGTGACGTTCGCGGGTGAGCCGATCGTGCTGGCGCGCACCGAGTCTGGCAAGGCGTTCGCGCTTGAGGACCGCTGCGCGCATCGTCAGGTGCCGTTGCATCAGGGTGTGGTGGATGGCGAATCGATCCGTTGCAGTTATCACGGCTGGACTTACGACTGCTCGGGCAAGTGCATCGACGTGCCCTATCTGGGCCGCGAGCGTCTGCCGAACGGTGTGCGCTCTTACCCGTGCCGCGAAGTCGAGGGGTTGATTTTTGTGTTCCCGGGCGACCCTGCTCTGGCTGAAGTACGGCCGCTGCCCGCGTTTGGTTCCGTTTCGGACAAGAAGTACAAGACCCGCCGTTTTGGCCGCCCGGTGAATTGTCACTACTCGTTCATGCACGAGAATCTGATGGACATGAACCATCAGTTCCTGCATCGCCGGCAGATGGGGCAGATGCGTGCGCGTTCGCTGGGGCGTCGGCGCGGCGAGGGCTGGGTGGAAGTCGACTATACGTTTGCGCGCATGGCGGGTCAGCAGCCGATTGGCGAGGCGATTGTGTTCGGCCAGAGCCGTAAAACTGGCGGCGACAATGATAAGGACGTGATGACGATCCGCACCGAGTATCCGTATCAGACGTTGCAGATTCGGACGTCCGAGCAGACGCTGGTGATGGACTTGTGGATTGTGTATGTGCCGCTCGATCGCGAGCAGCGCACGAACCGCACGTTCGGGTTGTTGTCGATTCGCAAACCGAGTATTCCTGGCGTGTTGAATCTCGCGTGGCCGCTGTTGGTGTGGTTCACGGAACGTATTTTCAAGGAAGATCGCGAGATTGTTGAGGCTGAACAGCGCGCGCACGATAGCCAAGGCGCGGATTGGAATCACGAGGTGTTTCCGGTCATCAATGAACTACGGGCTTTGCTACGAGAGGGGGGGGCGCCGGATCAGGTTGTCGGCGCTGGCACGGGGGATACCGCCGTGATTCGGTTTTGGGATTCTAGGGAGGGGGGGCCGTTGGCCAGGAGTTGAGGTTTTTTTGCCTTTGGCGGCGGCATTTTCCTGGTTCTCGCTTCTTTGGCCTTTCCTTGTTTGCTTATTGGTTTATTAGCGTTCCCCCTGTGCGGGGGGGCACCTACTTTTCTTTGCCGCCGCAAAGAAAAGTAGGCAAAAGAAAGCGGCTTCAAACCGCTAATTCTTAAGTGGGTCCCCTGGCTTGGAGGGGATCGTGGCTCCGTAGAGATTGGGCCGGCGCACCTGCTCTCGTGAGTGACCAGGCTGTCATGCTTCCGGCGGCGCTGCGCGCGCCGATGCGGTACTTCATCAAACCTCCGCCACGTTTTACGCACGCGGTTCTCTTCGGCGCCTCGCCGAGGCGAAGCCGATGGCCCCCACCGCGCTCAAACGAAGCGCTTGGTTTCCCTGGCAGACCCGTCCGCGACGCACGCAGTGCGGAGTGGGAGCGAATGACGGCTGTGTCACAGCCGCTTATGGACCACGGTGTGATCCGTTTATCGCACCACGATCCCCTCCAAGCCAGGGGACCCGCTTAAAAATTAGCGGTTTGAAGCCGCTTTCTTTTGCCTACTTTTCTTTGCGGCTGGCAAAGAAAAGTAGGTGCCCCCCCGCACAGGGGGAACGCTAATAAACCAATAAGAAATGAAACACCAAACGCCGTAGGCATAGAGAAACACCAACGCCGTAGGCAAGCAGAAAAACCCGAAACCAAATTCCGCCCCGCAGGGAATCACACCATCTCCCCCGAGTAGGGAATCAGCGCTACTGAAACAGCGATAATGCGCACACCAACTGCGCACGGGTTTGCCCCCAACCGGCATGTGCCAACCCCAACCCCGACCTTGTGTAAAATCTCCCTTTTTTCCGCATTCAAGAACACCCTGTGCCTACTCAACAAATCCCCACCGCATCGCGTAAATCCCTCACTCTGCTGCAACTGCTGGGCCTCATCGGCGTGGCCGGCCTGATCGCCGCGATCGTTCTGAACCACTTCGCGTAACCCACCGCAAGGCCCCATGCCAGCTATCTGGCCCCCAATCCGCCGCTAGCCACCGGCCCCATCGATATTCCGATTTGCCATGTACAAGAAGGGCGTAGCCGTAGAAATCCAGTTTTCCCCCGAGCGACTCAACGACGGCGCCGGCGATCCGTACTGGATCGACCTGACGCAGGCCGAAGCGCAACGGCTGCTGGAAAGCCTGCAGGCACGCCTTGCGGAAGACGTCGCAATCACCGCCGCACCTCTGGTGATGAGTCTCGATGAGACGCCTGCATCCCATCACACAGACACGCCCCTTGCAGCGGTAGAAACGACCGCTTCAGCAGACGACTTCAAACAGTGGGTCTGCGTGATCTGCGGCTGGATCTATGACGAAGCCGCCGGTTTGCCGGAAGAAGGCATCGCCCCCGGCACACGTTGGGCAGATGTGCCAGCCGACTGGCGCTGCCCACTCTGCGACGTGGGCAAGGAAGACTTCGCGCTGGTCGAGTTCTAAGCCCGACCACCCGCCGTCCAGACACCGGATAAACCGCACGTCAGAAGGCGACGCGATTAACGCTCGCCCTCAGGAAAATCCGCGCCCACGGTCGTGGCTTCCCACGCATCAAAGTCGCCGCGCATGAAGTCCAGTTTCTTGTGCGCCAGTTCAAGCGCGATCTTGCCGAGCAGCAAACGTAGCGGCGGCGTGTCAGATAGCGCGGCGTCGATAATCGCCTGGGCGGCGCGCACGGGATCGCCGGTCTGCTTGCCGCTGCGCGCCGCGGTCTGCTTGCGGCGTTCGCCGGCAGTGTCGGCGTAGGCGTCGATTACCGTGGCCGACGCTTTGATCGACGGCCCCGCCCAGTTGGTGCGGAACGGACCGGGCTCGACAATCAGCACGCCGATGCCAAGCGGCTTCACCTCCGTCGCCAGCGACTCGGAGAGTCCCTCCACCGCGTATTTGGTGGCGTGGTAATAGCCGGTTGCCGCGAAACTCGACAGGCCGCCAATCGACGACACATTCACGATCAAACCGCTGCGCTGCTCGCGCATGATGGGCAGCACAGCCTTCGTCAGATCGATCAGACCGAACACGTTGGTCTCGAACATCGCGCGGACTTCGTCGTCCTCGCCTTCTTCTATCGCGGCCAGGTAGCCGTAGCCGGCGTTATTGACGAGCGCGTCGATGCGGCCGAAGCGTTGCGTCGCTTGCGCCACCACGTCCTTGATTTGCGCGCGGTTCGTCACGTCGAGCGGCAGGACCAGCGCGCGCTCGCCGTAGGCTTCGGCGATATCCGCGACCTTCGACGGGTCGCGCGCCGTCACCACTGCGCGCCAGCCGCGCTCCAGCACCAGCTTGGCCAGCTCGCGGCCGAATCCGGTAGAACAACCTGTAATCAACCAGACGGGATTGTCTCGGTTCATCATTTGGGAAACTCCTGTTGATAGTTCAACGGCATGTCGAAATTGCATGCTGGGCAAAAGCGCATAACGTCACGCATGTTCGCAGTCCAGCGCACTGCAGGTACTCGATTGAAGCGCGTCCATGTTCCACGGGTTGATGACGGCGGCTGCCAGGGCCCTGGCTTACAGATGGGATTCGATTTAACGCGCGATGGTCGCCGTCAGGGACGGTTAGCGTGTCTTGCGTTGCTCGTGTGGATCGCTCGTTGAGCCGCGCCGTTATGGCTTGCGCTTCGTGTGGCGTTTCAATTGTAGTCGCAGCGCGCTTGCCTCGCTTTGCAGTGCTTCGACAAACGCGCCGGCCAGCGGATGGCTCGGACGATGCTCCGGATGAACCACGCTCACACGAAATGGAAACGACACGGCGAGCGGCCGTATATGCAGATTGCGG
The DNA here is from genome assembly GCF_046027215.1 of Paraburkholderia fungorum. Taxonomy (GTDB): domain Bacteria; phylum Pseudomonadota; class Gammaproteobacteria; order Burkholderiales; family Burkholderiaceae; genus Paraburkholderia; species Paraburkholderia fungorum_D. The sequence goes on from NZ_JAQQEN010000002.1 coordinate 2,848,173, forward strand.
CCCGCAAAATCGAGCGCGGTCAGCGGATTGACGATCGCGACGCCGAGCCCTTGCCGGACGAAGCCGCATACGGAAACGGCAGTGGGTGTCTCGATCATCTGGCGGCGCGCGATGCCCGCCTGGGCGAAGGCGTCGTCGATCTGAATCCGGTACGGATCGTTCGACGACAGGCTCACAAAAGGCTGATTCGCCAAATCCTTCAGCTCGATCACGCGCTTTGCAAGCAGTGGATGCGCATCGGGCAGCACACAGACTTCGTCGACTTCAAGCAAGGGCGTCAGGCGCGTTCCGGCCGGCGGCGCGCCGTGCTCGGTCAACCCGAGGTCGTAGCGCTGCGCGGTCAGCCACTCTTCGAGAAACGGCGACTCCTGCGTCGCGATGGACAGACTCACGCCGGGCTGTGCGTCGTGAAAGCGTTTCGATGCACCCGGCAAAATCGAATGCGAAAACGCGGGCAACGCGATGATGGAGAGCTGGCCGCCCTGAAACTCGCGCAAGCTCGCTGCCGTGGACGCAACCCGTTCAAGCCCGACATAAGCGCGCTTGATCTCGTCGAACAGCGTCAACGCGGACAGGGTGGGACGCAGCCGCCCATGCACGCGCTCGAACAGGGCAAAGCCGATGCTCTGCTCCATGCGTGCGAGTTCGCGGCTCACCGTGGGCTGCGAGGTGAAGAGCATCTCGGCCGCTTTGGTGACGCTGCCTGCCGTCATCAACGCGCGGAAGACCTCGATATGCCGATGCGTGAGTGCCATATTGCCTATATCAGGAATGAATGGATAAGCGAAAAATTGGTATTTTACTGAATATGCCGTATTCAGCATCATGTCGGTCATGACATACGTTGCGCCACAGGGCGCCGACACCGTGACCACTTTCGATCCGCAACAACTCGTTGAGCTGGCCCAACAGCACGGCACGCCCCTTTGGGTCTACGACGCGGACGTGATCCGGCGGCGCGTCGCTGAACTGCGCAGCTTCGACGTGATCCGCTATGCGCAGAAGGCGTGCTCCAACGTGCACATTCTGAAGCTGATGCGCGACGCAGGGGCGATGGTCGACGCGGTGTCGCTGGGTGAAATCTCGCGCAGTCTCGCGGCGGGTTTCACGGCTGACGGCGATCCCGAGGGTGTGGTTTTCACGGCGGATCTCATCGATCACGCCACCCTGGCGGCGGTGATTAAACATCGCATCACCGTCAATGCCGGATCGCTCGATATGCTCGAGCGCATTGGGCAGCATGCGCCTGAAGGTCATCGCGTGTGGCTGCGGATCAATCCTGGATTCGGGCATGGGCACAGCAACAAGACCAACACGGGCGGAGAGCATAGCAAGCACGGCATCTGGCTCGACGATCTGCCACTGGCGATAGCCATGGTGCGGCGATATCGGCTGAAGCTGGTCGGATTGCACATGCATATCGGCTCCGGCGTCGACTATGGACATCTGTCGCGTGTGTGCGATGCGATGGTCGAAGCGGTGACAGGTTTGGGCCACGATATCGAAGCCATTTCCGCCGGCGGTGGCCTATCCTTGCCGTATCGCGAAGGCGAGCCGCGGATCGATGTCGAGCACTATTTCCGCCTTTGGGACGCAGCGCGGCGGCAGATCGAAGCACATCTCGGGCATCGCGTGAGACTGGAGATCGAACCGGGGCGCTTTCTTGTCGCGCAAGCGGGTGTGCTGGTTGCCGAGGTGCACGCGCTCAACCGGCGGCCGAACCGACATTTCGCGCTGGTCGATGCGGGCTTCAATGATCTGGTGAGGCCGTCGTTTTACGGCAGCCATCATGAGATGACGGTGGTGAAAGGCGACGGCACGCTGCGCGATGCCCCGCAGGGATCGTTCGCGGTCGCCGGGCCGTTGTGCGAAGCAGGCGACGTGTTCACGCAGGAGGCAGGCGGTGTCGTCACGAGCCGCTCGATGCGGACGCCGGAAGTAGGGGACTTCATCGTGTTTCACGATGTAGGGGCGTATGGCGCGTCGATGTCATCGAATTACAATAGCCGGCCGTTGGCTGCGGAAGTGTTGCTCGAAAATGGCAGGCCGCGACTGATCCGGCGTCGGCAAACCATCGACGAATTGATCGCGCTCGAAACGCTGGCGTGATGCAAACGTGCTGAGTTGCAGCGCGCTCGCACCGTGACGTCAGCGCGGCTCTACCGCGCCCGCACCGTGCGCGTGTACGACGCAATCATCGTCGCGAGTTCCTGCGCGGCGGGCGTGACGGGAATCGCCGCGCGTTGCAGCAGACACACATTCTGTTCGACCGCGCGCTCGCGCACATTGATCGACGTGAGTGTGCTTGCAAACGGCCCGCGCTTCGCCACGATCGACGACTCCAGCGACAGACAGTCCGTCGCGCCAACCAGATGCAGCGTCTCGTACAAACCTTCGACCGTCGCGATAATTTTCGGCGGCGGCAAGCCGTGGCTCTCCAACAGATGGCTCAGGCGGTTGATTTGCGGATCGTCAGTGAGATTCGGCGAACGCGTAGCCACCCACGTGCAATCGACGAGTTCGGCAAGCGACGTCGCCCCCGCTTTCGGATGACCACGACGGCAGACGATCACCGGATCGGACGGGTAGAGCGGCGTGACGGACAGATCGGCTGTATCAGTGTGTTTCGACACCAGCGCGACAGCGAAATCCAGCGTGCCCTCGCGAATCCACGAAATCATCATCCGCGACGTACCGGTGCGCAAATGCACCGCGACCCGTTCGAAGCGCGCGCGGAACTCCATCAGCACCGGCGCCAGCGCATCGATGAGCGGCTCGGTGGTCATGCCGAACGTCACTTCGCCGGCGTAGTCGCCGCGCAACTGCTGCACTTCCTGTTCGGCGCGCTCGCATTCGCCGAGGATCGCACCCGCGCGCTGCAACAGACGCTGGCCGAGCGCGGTCAGCGCAATACCGCGATTCGTGCGGGTGAACAGGGTCGCGCCCAGCATCGATTCGAGATTCTGCAACTGCTGCGTGATACCGCTCTGGGCAATGCCGAGCGCCCGCGACGCCGCGCGGATGCTGCCGTGCTCGGCCACGGCGGTGAACGCACGCAACTGGGAGATCGTCAATGCCATGAAGAATCCCGGTGATCGGTAAAAGTGATCATGATATTACTTTCGGGCCTTCTTTGAGGCGCGGCGGCGGCATAGGATTGCTCTGTAGCAATCCGCCCAACTCACACCCGTCTCCCATGAAAATCCCGCTGATGATTTTGAGCGCCGCGCTGGCTTTCAGCAGTGGTGCGTTTGCCGCCGACTCCGGCACGCTGCGCCTCGGTATCGACCCGAGCTATCCGCCGATGGACGCCAAGGCGCCCGATGGCAGCTTCAAAGGCTTCGACGTCGATCTCGGCAACGAAATCTGCCGGCGAATTCACGCACGCTGCCAGTGGGTCGAACTTGAGTTCTCGGGGATGATTCCCGCGTTGCAGGCGCGCAAGATCGACGCGATTCTTTCGTCGATGGCGATTACTGAAAAGCGCGAGCAACAGATCCTGTTTTCGTCGAAGCTGTTCCAGTTCAAATCGCGGCTGATCGCGCGTCAAGGTTCGCCGCTCGCGGGCGGTACGAATGCGTTGGCCGGCAAACAGATCGGTGTGCAGTCCGGCACGCAGTTCGAGGGGTATGCGTTGAAGAACTGGGCGCCGCTTGGCGTGCATGTGGTCGCATACAAGAGTCAGGATGAGGTGTTCGCCGACTTGCAGAACGGCCGCCTCGACGGCGCGTTGCTCGGATCCGTTGAAGCCGACTATGGCTTTTTGCGCACGCCGGCGGGGAAGGGCTTTGCGTTTGTCGGCGAACCGCTTTCGATGGGCGATCGTGGCGTGGGCATCGGCTTGCGCAAGGATGAGACTGCGGTGCAGGCGTCCATTAACGAGGCGATTGCTTCGATGCGCAAGGACGGTACGTACGCGCAGATCGCGAAGAAGTACTTCGACTTCGATCCGTACGGCAATTGATTTTTCGTTTTCTATTCTTCTCCAGACCATCCGCTCATGAATAAGCAATCGATTCCGCTTCTATCACCGGCTATCGGCACGCACCGCGAACTGGTGTCGTTTCACTTTGGCCCTGCGGATAGCGGGCAGAAGATCTACATTCAGGCGTCGCTGCATGCCGATGAAACGCCGGCGATGTTGACGACGGTTTTACTCAAGCGTCGGTTGCTCGAACTCGAAAAGCAGGGCGCGCTGAATGCGGAAATCGTGCTGGTGCCGGTGGCGAATCCGGTTGGACTCGGGCAGTACGTGCTCGGGCAGTTTCTGGGGCGTTTCGATCTGGGCAGCGGCAAGAACTTCAACCGACATTTCTTGCAGTTCCCGAAGTTGGTGGCGCGGGCGAAGGAGGCTGTGGGTTCGGATGCTGCGGAGAATAGGCGGATTGTTCGTGAGTTGATTGCTGCCGAGTTAGCTGAACAGAAGCCGTTGACTGAGTTTGAATCGCTGCAATTAGCGTTGCTGAAGCTTTCATTCGATGCGGACGTGGTGATTGATTTGCATTGTTCTTTGGAAGCGGCGATGCATCTGTATACCAGTGAGGCAGCGTGGCCTGAATTTGAGCCTTTGTCGCGGTATCTGGGTGCGCAGGCTTCGTTGCTGGCGACCGATTCAGGTGGGGCGGCGTTTGATGAGACGCATAGCTTGTTGTGGTGGACGTTGCAGCAGGAAATGCCCCGTGATAAGCCGGTGCCTACCGGGACGATTGCTGTGACGGTGGAGTGCCGCGGGCAGCGGGATGTGTCTTATGAAGTTGCGCAGGAAGATGCGGATGCGTTGGTTGATTATCTGGCTTGGCGCAAGGCGATTCGGGTTGATGCTGTTAAACCGTTGCCCGAGCTTTTGTCGCCCGCTACGCCGCTCGCTGGCAGTGAACAGTTTTATGCGCCGGTTAGCGGGATTCTCATTCATCGCGCGAAGATTGGCGACACGATTCGTGTCGGGCAGGCTTTGTTCGATATCGTCGATCCGTTGACGGATGAGACCACAACTTTGTCTAGTAACACTGAAGGTGTGCTTTATATGCGGCGCGCGATTCGGTTTGTGACGGCTGGGGCGCCGTTGGGGCGGGTGACTGGGACGCGGGCTTTTAGGACTGGGGTTTTGTTGGGGGCGTGAGTTTTTTTGCCTTTGGCGGTGTTGTCCGGTTTGCCTCCGGTGTTGGCCTTTCCTTGTTTGCTTGTCGGTCTATTAGTGTCGCCCCTGTGCGGGGCAGGCACTTACTTTCTTTGCCGCCGCAAAGAAAGTAAGCAAAGAAAGCGGCCCACACCGCTAATTCTTAAGTGGGTCCCCTGGCTTGGAGGGGATTGTGGTGCGATAAACGGACCACACCTCGGTCCGTTAGGGTCTGTGACACAGCCGTCATTCGCTCCCACTCCGCACTGCGTGCATCGCGGATGGGTCTGCCAGGGAAACCGGGCGCTTCGGTTGTGCGTGGCTTTCTATGCAAAGGCCATAGATAAAGAGGCCGAGGTGAGCAGGCCCTGTCATTCGAAATCTGGGTCTGAGAACGCCACCTTTCTGAGCGCAATCCGTCGTTACCTTGCCAGTGCCGGATTGGTTCGGAATTGGCCGCAGACTGGCACCCGCCTACTTCCTTCCCACCAGATACGTCACACCATTCGGACCACAGCGCTCTGCGTGCGGTTTGTTGGCCGGCAAATGGAAGACGTCGCCCGCTTTGTACACCTGCTCTGCTGCACCCACGCGGATGTGTAACTCGCCTTCCAGAATCAACGCCTTCGCTTCGAACGGATGCTGGTGAATATCCATCGAAGTGTTCGCCTCCCGCGTCACAACGACGGCCTCTGCGAAACCGTCTTTCGTCAGGCTTTCAGTGAATGTTTCGCGGTCCATGGTGTCTCCATCGGCAAGCAGTCGCGGAGATTCACTGTAACGCTATCCGTCAATTCGAACAGAGCGCAGCCGTCTGTCATGCCTTCCAGTATCTCTCCAACAAGACGCTTATATTCGGCAAGCTTCACTGAAGGCGCGGCTTCATGAATAGAGCTTAAGTGGCCCATCGACCCAGGACGCAATCAACAGTCGCTCACTGCAAGACATCAAGCTTCTGAGCTTCGATCAAGCACCCGAAAAAAGCAGCCACTCAACCGAAGCCCAGTTCACATCACCCGCCTTTAATTCACCGCCAACACCGGCGCCACCGCCGCCGGATCACTAATACTCGGCCGGCCATTTTCCACGTGCCCCGCCAGACGACGCGAGAAGCTAGCGTCATCATTGCTCGTCACGGTCAAGTCATACCAGTGATGGCTTGACGCCAGCACCCAAGCCTCTTCGATCTGCGCCCCCGCCGGCACCCACACCGGACGCGTGCGCGCGCCGTACGCATTGTCCGTCACCGACAACCGCGCCAAAGCACCACCCTTGTTGCTGAACTTCAGGAACACATTCCCGTTCGCAACATCGTATTGCACCTTGATTTCGGGCAGCGCCGGCTTGTCGTTGCCATGCCGACCCGCGGCCAGCGCAGCCTGCGCCGTAGCTTGCTGCGCATTGCCCGCAAACTTGCGCACGAAACCATTCGGCCCGAACACTTCAAACGCATACACGCCGTTCGTCGCCGTCAGATCGAACGTCTCGCGAAGTGACTTGCCCGCCTCGACGGTATAGCGCCACGGACCATCGGTGCGATTCGTCGAATACACATAGAAATGCGCACCTTGGTCGCCCGTGTTGGCCAGCGAGAGCTCAAACGTGTTCTTCTTCTCATCGACATGCCCGTTCACATGCAATTCATACGGCAACGCGCGCGCGAAGCGGATGCCGCTCTCCTGCGCATCGATCGCACCGGGCGTCGCCGGCACGGTCGGTTTGGGCTGCGTCGCGCACTGGTTGTCGGCGATGCTCTTGTAGTTGCTCGTGTCAGGCAACGGCGGCACTTTCGAGTCCGGCGTGCGGAAGTCGAAGGCAGTCGTCAGGTCGCCGCACACCGCGCGGCGCCATGCCGTGATGTTCGGCTCGTACACGCCAAAACGCGCTTCGATGAAGCGGATCACCGACGTGTGGTCGAACACCTGCGAACATACAAAGCCGCCCTTGCTCCACGGCGATACGATCGTCATCGGTACGCGCGGGCCGAGCCCGTATGGCAGGCCGTCAGCCGTATAGTTGCCGCCGCGCGCCGGATTCACCACGTTGTGGATCTCGCCGTCGGTGCTGACCGTCGACTGGCCTTGTGCAGCCGTCGTTGCGGGTTGCGGCGGCACGAGGTGGTCGAAGAAGCCGTCGTTCTCGTCGTACATGATGAACAGCACGGTCTTGCTCCACACTTCGGGATTCGACGTCAGCGCATCGAGAATCTGCGAGGTGTATTCCGCGCCGTACGCGGGTGTATAGCTCGGGTGCTCGGAGTACGCAGCAGGCGGGCACAACCACGACACCTGCGGCAACTTGTTCGCGAGCACGTCGGCCTTCAGGTCGTCGATCGTGCGTACGGTTTGCGCGCGCTCGTACAACGGCGAGCCAGGCTGCGCGTTGATGAAGTTCGTGAAGTTCTGCAGGATGTTGGTGCCGTAATTGCCGTTCAGCGGATCGGAGCCGGTCAAACCCTGCTGATACACCTGCCACGAAATACCGGCGGCTTGCAGGCGCTCCGGGTACGTGGTCCACGATAGCAACTGATAGTTCGGCGGACCGTCGCCGTCGACGAAATCGTTGTTGTCGAGCAGCGGACCACCCAGCGTGCCGCTCGGGTCGACCATGCCGGTCATCAGATACGAACGGTTCGGGTGCGTCGGGCCCGGCAGCGAGCAGAAGTAGGCGTCGCAAATCGTGAATGCATCGGCCAGCGCATAGTGGAACGGGATGTCGCTGCGCAGGTGGTAACCCATCGTCATGTCGGTCTTGTTGGCGGGCCACTGATCGTAGCGGCCGCCGTCGATCGCAGCATGGGTCTTGTACCAGCTATGGTCGAGATCGCCGACGCATTGCGCACTGGTGGTGGCCGTGTTCAGATGGAACGGCAGCACCGGCTTGGTCGGGTCTTCCTTCGACGGTTGATACCACACCGGCTTGCCGTTCGGCAGCGGAATCGGGAAGCGGTCGTTGTAGCCACGCACGCCGCGTATGTGGCCGAAGTAGTGGTCGAACGAACGATTCTCCTGCATGAACACGACGATGTGCTCGACATCGCGGATCGTGCCGGTGCGCGAAAATGCGGGCACGGCAAGTGCATTGCGAATCGACTCGGGCAGCGCGGTCAATGCGGCAGCAGCGCCAGCGGATGAAGCCACGGTCTGCAGGAAACGGCGACGGCTAGTTGATGTCATCGAATATCACCTTCTGCGGGGGGAACAATAGCGCGCAAAGCACGCCGGTGGAATCGGGTCAGTTGCTGGAGCCGCTGTCGCCCGGTGCGTAATGCATCACGGGCGCGACTTGCTGGTTGTCGGCGGCGAGACTGGCTTGCATGTTCTGGGTAATGCTGTCGGACGCGGCAGCGGGGTCGGCAGCCAGGGGCACGGACGTATTCAGGCCGCCGGTCGGAGGGCTCGTCGCGGCGTTTTGCATGGCGTTGTTATTCGTCACAGTGGGCGACGAAGACGCCGGCGCGGAGTCGTCCGCGCCACAGCCGCTCAGCGCAAAAGTTGCGACTGCAACAAAAATGGCAGTCGCGAGGTGCATGTTTTTTCTCATGTCTGCATCCAGTTTCGTGGTGGCGGATGCAGTCTCCAGATCTTTCAAGAAATAATTGTGAAACGTTTGCGAGTGAGTAAAACTAGTGAATAAGCGTCGGTTATTCGAAAGAAAGTGGAAAGCAGGCAGCAGGTGAATGGTCACGTTAGCGCCACACGCCTGAAGGTCAGGCCCATCGAAAGATTCGCGGTTCTGCATACCCGGTACGGACATGACACGCATCGAAAGACCTTTCGACATCACACGTCTCGAAGACGAATGGCTCGAAGCAGACGGCTTCGGCGGATTCGCATCGGGCACCGTCGGCACGCTGCGTACGAGGCGGTATCACGCGTTGCTGCTCACCGCCACGCGCGCGCCGGGCGGGCGCACGGTGCTCGTCAATGGAGTCGAAGCGTGGCTCGAAGCGGACGGCAAGCGCTTTCCATTGAGCATGCAACGCTATGTGCCGGATGTGCTCTATCCGGACCTGAGCGCAAGCCTTCTCACGTTTTGCACCGAACCGTGGCCGACGTGGCGCTTCCAACTCGACGGGCAGAGGGCGGTGACGGCAGAAGTGTTCGTGAGCAAGGCGACGCGTGAAACGGTTTTGCGCTGGCGGCTGGAAGGCGCGCAAATGGGCGCATGCATGCTGAAGGTCAGGCCGTTGCTTTCCGGGCGCGACTACCATGCACTGCACCATGAAAATCCCGCCTTCAACTTCAATGCGCGGATCGGCGACGGGCAGTCGTGCGTGAGTTGGCAGCCCTATGGCGACGTGCCGCTCATCCAGGCCGTAACGAACGGGACTTACACCCACGCGCCCGACTGGTATCGAAACTTCTGCTACGTGCGCGAGCGTGAGCGCGGCCTTGATTTCAGCGAAGACCTCGCGACACCTGGCGAGTTCAGTTTCAATCTCGCCGATGGCGAAGCGGCGATGATCTTCAGCGCTTCGATAGCAAAGCCGGCAACCCCGGCACCCACGCCTGCGATCAACACGCCCGTTCCGGACCACGCCGCGGAACTCGCCAACATCGAGCAGCAACGCCGCAACTTGCTGGGCTCGCGTCTGCAACGTTCCGCCGATGCATACGTCGTCGAGCGCAACGAAGGCCGCACGATCCTCGCGGGTTTTCCGTGGTTCACGGACTGGGGCCGTGACACGTTCATCGCGATGCGCGGCTTGCTGATCGCGTCGAGACGCCTGAACGACGCCGAAGCGATCCTGCTTGAATGGGCCGCGACCTTGTCGGAGGGCATGCTGCCGAACCGCTTTCCCGATTACGGCGACACGCCGGAATACAATTCCGTCGATGCGTCGCTCTGGTTCGTCATCGCCGTACACGACTATCTGGCCACGAATCACACATGCACCACGACACGCACGCACTTGCAGCAGGCCGTGGACGCGATCCTCACGGGCTACACGCAAGGCACGCGCTTCGGCATCAAGGCCTCGGCGGATGGGCTCCTGAGCGCGGGCGTGCCCGGTGTGCAACTCACGTGGATGGATGCGAAAGTCGGTGACTGGGTCGTCACGCCCCGCATCGGCAAACCGGTGGAGGTTCAGGCGCTGTGGATCAACGCGTTGCGCATTGCAGCAATGTGGAATCCGCAATGGCAGCCGGCGGCCGCGCGAGCGTTGCAAACGTTTCATGAACGCTTCATCGATCCGTCCACGCAGGCGCTTTTCGACAACGTCGACGTCGATCACGTGGAAGGCACGGTTGATCGTTCAATTCGGCCAAACCAGATTTTCGCGGTGGGCGGTTTGCCGTTTCCCTTGCTCGAAGGCGCGGCGGCGCGCGCGGTGGTCGATCAGGTTGAAGCGCAGTTGCTGACGCCGGTTGGCTTAAGAACGCTTGCGCCGTCCGATCCGGCCTACCATGGCCGCTACGAAGGCGGCCCATTGGCTCGCGATAGCGCCTATCATCAGGGAACAGTCTGGCCGTGGTTGCTGGGCCCGTTTGTCGAAGCGTGGCTGCGGCTTAACGGCGCCAGCGCCGACGCCCGTACCCAGGCCAAAGCACGCTTTCTGGACCCGCTGTACGCGCATCTCGATCACACGGGCCTCGATCATCTCCCCGAAATCGCCGACGGCGCCGCGCCGCATGCGCCTGCCGGCACGCCGTTCCAGGCGTGGTCGCTCGGGGAGTTGCTACGCGTCGAACACCTGCTGGCGGAATGGAAGCCCATCGCCGGCTAAACCGCGCTACGATGTGAGTCCCGCCGCCAAGCCCACGCAAGGACGTATTCATGCCTCCGCTGCGCGCTGCCAATCTGCTCGCCACCATTGAAGGTGCACGCCTGCACTCGGCCGATTGTGCCCATTGGCAGCGCTGGGGCCCGTATCTCAGCGAGCGTCAATGGGGGACGGTGCGCGAGGATTACAGCGAAAACGGCACCGCCTGGGACCACTTCCCGCATGACCATGCGCGCAGCCGCGCGTACCGCTGGGGTGAAGACGGCATCGCCGGCTTCGGCGACGACAAGCTGAGCTGGTGCGTGTCGCTCGCGCTGTGGAACCGCAACGATCCGATTCTGAAGGAACGTCTGTTCGGCCTGACCAATGCGCAGGGCAACCACGGCGAGGATGTGAAGGAACTGTACTTCTACCTCGACGGCACGCCCACGCATTCGTACATGCGGATGCTCTACAAGTACCCGCAGGCAGCTTATCCGTACGACGACCTGGTTCAGGAAAACGCGCAGCGCGGCGCGGATATGCCGGAGTACGAAATCCTCGATACCGGCGTATTCGACGATTCGCGCTATTTCGACGTCCAGGTGGAATATGCGAAACACGCACCCGACGACATCCTGATGCGTGTGACGATCGAGAATCGCGCGGACCAGCCGGCATCGCTCGATGTGCTGCCGCAAATCTGGGCGCGCAATTCGTGGTCGTGGAAGGAAAACACGGATAAGCCGACGCTTGTCGCCGGTGTGGAGCACGGCGGTGAAGTGCATGTGGTTGGCCGGCAGCATGGCCACGAGCCGATTGTCGTCACGGCATGGTCCAAAGATGCGCCGCAGCTCACGTGGTTGTTCTGCGAGAACGACACCAACGTCAAGCGCCTGTACAACATGGACGGCGCGGGCCCGTTCAAAGACGGCTTCAACGACTATCTGGTGCACGGCGACGCCCAAGCGGTGCGTCACGACGCCGGCACCAAGGCGGGCGCCCATGCACCGCTCGAACTGCCGGCGCATGGCCGTGCCGTGGTGTACATGCGCTGGCGTCCGCAGTCGTGCCCCGATGACGTGCAGCTCGACGCCGATGCGGTATTCGCTCACCGTCTCGCCGAAGCCGACGAGTTTTATGGCGCGCTGCAGCACGAGATCGACGATCCGGATGCGCGCCTCGTACAGCGCCAGGCGCTGGCCGGCATGCTGTGGTCCAAGCAGTATTACCAGTTCGACGTGCATCGCTGGCTCGAAGGCGATCCGCTGCAACCCAAGCCGCCTGAGCGCCGCAAGCATGGCCGTAATACGGATTGGCGGCATCTGTGCAATGCGGACATTGTGTCGATGCCCGATAAGTGGGAATACCCGTGGTACGCGTCGTGGGACCTGGCGTTTCATGCGGCCGCGTTCGCGCTGATCGACCCGGCGTTCGCCAAGCGTCAATTGCTGCTGCTCGTGAAAGACCGCTACCAGCATCCGAACGGTCAGCTACCCGCTTACGAATGGGCATTCGGCGACGCCAACCCGCCGGTGCATGCATGGGCCACGTGGCGCGTCTATGAGATCGATCGCGCGATGACCGGCAAGGCGGATCGCGATTTTCTCGAACTGGTGTTCCACAAGCTGCTGCTGAATTTCTCGTGGTGGGTGAACCGTAAGGACGCCGACGGCCGGAACATTTTTCAGGGGGGATTCCTTGGCCTGGATAACGTCGGCATCTTCGACCGCTCGTCGCCACTGCCCACCGGCGGTCACATCGATCAGGCCGACGGCACGGCGTGGATGGCCGCGTACGCGCTCGACCTGATGCGCATCGCGCTCGAACTCGCTTACGCGAACCATGTGTTCGTCGACATCGGCGTGAAATTCTTCGAGCACTTCCTGTATATCGCCGAGGCCGTCAGTTGCGACGACGATTGCGAAACCGGCTTATGGGACAGTCAGGACGAGTTCTTCTACGACAAACTGCGTCTGCCCGACGGCATCGACGTGCCGATGCGCGTTCGCTCGATTGTTGGCCTGATACCGTTGTTCGCCGTGCATGTACTTGAGGAACGTCTGCATGGCAGCTTGCCGGGCCTGCGTCAACGGCTCGTCTGGTTCCTCGAACATCGCCCCGATCTGGCGAAGCTGGTGTCACGCTGGAACGAGCCCGGCAGGGGCAATAGCCTCCTGCTTTCGCTGTTGCGCGGGCATCGGATGAAAGCCTTGCTGCGCCGCGCGCTCGACGAAAGTGAATTCCTTTCCGATCACGGCGTGCGGGCGCTATCGCGCGTGCATCGCGATGAACCGTTTGTGTTCAGGCACAACGGTGACAGTTTCAGCGTCAAGTATCTGCCGGCCGAATCCGACTCTCGCGTGTTCGGCGGCAATTCGAACTGGCGCGGGCCGGTGTGGATGCCCGTGAACTATCTGCTGATTGAATCGTTGTACGAATTTCATCGCTATTACGGCGACGGTTTCCGTGTCGAGTATCCGACCGGCTCAGGGCAAAAGTTCTCGCTTAGCGAAATCGCCGACGAACTGGCGCGCCGCGCAACCACGCTGTTTCTCAAGGACAAGCGTGGCGAGCGGCCGGTGATGGGTGCGTATCCGCTATTGCAAGCCGACCCGCGCTCGCAGGATCTGGTGCTCTTCCATGAGTATTTTCACGGCGATAACGGGCGCGGCGTGGGCGCATCGCATCAAACCGGCTGGAGTGGGCTGGTGGCCTTGCTGCTGCAGCCGCGGGCGATGGGTGCCTCCGGCAATCTGCCGCTGACGGGCGATCCGGGACAGGCGCCCGCGCCGGTGCCGACGCATACAGCCGAGCCTGCGCTGGCGACGACGGCGAAGTAACTCTACACGCCAGGCGGCGCACGAGGTTACATACGGCACACAGCGCACGTGCCGGGCGGGATGAGTGGTTGTTTTTGAACTGTGCGGGCTCAAGCGTGGTCTTTCAGATATCGCCACGTCCGTTTCATTGACTTCCTAAAGCGAATCCCATGTCTACTCCTTCGAATACCTCCGCTTCCGCCAGCCAGAGAGCCAGTTGCAAAGTCAGCGCGAGCCCGCATGATGCGCCACCGTCACCGGCGGGCAAACGGCCCGCACCGCCTTGCACGCTCATCATCTTCGGTGCCGGCGGCGACCTGACCAAACGGTTGCTGATGCCGGCGCTCTACAACCTCGCCGTCGACGGCCTGCTCGACGACGCGATGAAGATCATCGGCGTGAATCACGGCGAGCGTGAGACGGGTGAATGGCGCGAGGATCTGCACACCTCGCTGCAGCAGTTCGCGGCCGACAAGGCCAGCACCTTCCACGCCGGCAAGCTTGACGACGACGCTTGGAATTGGGTTGCGCAACGGCTCGAATACATGGCCGGCGAATTCGAAACCGACGACACGTTCGCGAAGCTCAAGCAGAAGCTCGCTCAATCGCCGGGCGGCAACGTGATTTTTTACCTGGCGGTCAGCTCGCGCTTTTTCAAGCCGATCGTCGAACATCTTGGCAAAGCGGATTTGCTGAAAGAGGGCGATGGCGCGAGCGGCGGATTCCGCCGCATCGTGATCGAGAAACCGTTCGGCACCGATCTTGCCTCGGCGAGCGATCTGAACGAACACATTCTGTCGTACGCGAAAGAGTCGCAGGTGTATCGCATCGATCACTTTCTCGGCAAGGACACCGTGCAGAGCATTCTCGCGGTGCGCTTTGCGAACGCGCTGTTCGAACCAGTGTGGCGGCGCGAATATATCGACTGTGTGCAGATTACCGCGGCGGAAACGATCGGCGTGGAAGGGCGCGGCAAGTTCTATGAGCAGACCGGCGCGTTTCGCGACATGCTGCCGAACCACCTTTTCCAGTTGCTCGGCATGGTCGCGATGGAGCCACCCAATTCGTTCGATGCTGAAGCCGTGCGCGACAAGAAGGCCGAAATTTTCGACGCGATCCAGCCGCTAAAGCCCGACGACGTAGTTTTCGGGCAATACGAAAAAGGTCCTGCGGGCGTGGGCTACCGTGAAGAACCCGACGTTGCGTCGGACAGCATGACCGAAACCTATGCCGCCGCCCGCGTGTTCGTCGAGAACTGGCGCTGGGCCGGCGTGCCGTTTTATCTGCGCACCGGCAAACGTCTTGCCGCTCGCCGTACCGAGATCGCCGTGCAACTGAAACCGGTGCCGTTCCGGCTGTTCCGCGATACGCCTGTCGATGCGTTGACGCCGAATGTGCTGACCTTGCGCATCGATCCCGCGCACGGCACGAGCTTCGACTTCAATGTGAAGACGCCGGGGCCGCTGATGCAGGTGGGCGCGGTGCAGTCGTCGTTCAATTACGGCGATTTTTTCGCGGAGCGTGCCAACGTCGGTTATGAAACCTTGCTGTACGACTGCATGCTCGGCGACGAGACGCTTTTTCAGCGCGCCGACAGCATCGAAACGAGCTGGTGCGCAGTGGACGACGTCTTGCATCCGAAAGCCGGCGGCGCGGTTCCGGTGTGCGGCTATCCCGCCGGTAGCGAAGGTCCCGCGGAAGCGGACGCGTTACTCGCGCGCAACGGCCATGCATGGCGGCCGTTGCAACAGGCTGCTGTCGAGAAGAAGTAACTCCTTCAAATTCACCAACACTATCGGGGGACGCTATGGCGACACGCACAAAAGGTAAGAAGAAGGTGACCGGCAGTTCCGAGCGGATTCTGGCGATCGATGTGGGCGGCACGGGCTTGAAAGCGGCGATCATCGACGCGGACGGACAGATGAAAACCGAGCGCTTGCGGGTGGCGACGCCGCATCCGTGCACGCCGGATCAGCTGGTGGATGCGTTGGCGAAGCTGGTTGAGCCGCTCGTCGCGAAGGAGCCGGCCACGCTGATGTCGATCGGCTTTCCGGGCGTGGTGCGGAACAACCGGATTTTGACGGCGCCGCATTTCGGTGTGGAGGGCTGGCACGATATTCCGCTTGCTGATTCGCTGGCGCAGCGGCTCGGTGGTCTGCCGGTGCGAATGATCAACGACGCCGAGATGCAGGGTCTTGCCGCGATCGAGGGGCACGGTATTGAATTTGTGCTGACGCTCGGGACGGGGGCCGGAACGGCGCTGTTTCGCGAGGGCGAGCTGATGCCTCATCTGGAGTTGGCGCATCATCCGGTGAGTAAGAAGGGTGTGGCGTATGACGAGTACATTGGCGAGGCGGCGCGGGAAGCGGCCGGAAATAAGCGGTGGAACCGGCGGGTTGAGAAGGTGATTGGGGTTCTTGCTTCGCTGGTGAACTTTGACAAGTTGTGGATTGGGGGAGGGAATGCTGCCAGGTTGAATTTCGCGTTGCCAGCGAATGTGGCGGTTGTTTCGAATGATGCGGGGATTGAGGGGGGAGCGCGGTTGTGGCATCCGCGGTCTATGAGATAGGGGTTTGTTGTTTGCCTTTCGCGGCGGCATTTCCTGGTTCTCGCCTCTTTGGCCTTTTCTTGTTTGCTTATTGGTTTATTAGCGTTCCCCCTGTGCGGGGGGGCACCTACTTTTCTTTGCCGGCCGCAAAGAAAAGTAGGGGAAGGTCTGAACAACCCGTTTTCTGCTTGGGATTTTTAACTGGCACACTCAGAGTGAAGATCGCGCCGTCATTCGCACTGAGTTGAGCCAATACCTGTCGCGTCTTGTCATTGGCGCTGCGCCCGTGCGGTTCGTTTTCGTCCTTCATTGCGCTTCACAGCGTCTTGCGCGCCATCCAGAGATTGGCCAGCGCGAACTGCGTTTCGATCTGCGCCGTGTTTTTCGCCAATCCCCGATACCGTGCCTTCAGATATCCAAACTGACATTTCAGCACCCGAAACGGGTGCTCCACCTTCGCTCTCACGGCCGCTTTGAGCCGCTCGATCTCGTCGTAAATCTTATCGATTCGTTTGCTCCTGTCCAGCTTTCGCCGCTTGCTCGGCCTCATCGCGACGTGCCACTGAACCGCACCCGTTTCGCCTCGCTTCTCGATGCCCACATAGCCCGCGTCGGCAAATACAACCTTCTCCTTGCCGTGCAGCAGCGCGTGCGCCACGGTGATGTCGTGAACGTTCGCCGGCGTGCACTTCACCGTGTGCACCAGACCCGATTCGGCATCGACTCCGATATGCGCCTTCATGCCGAAGTACCAGCTGCCTCCCTTTTGCGTCTGGCTCATCTCGGGGTCCCGCGTGCCGGGCTTCTTCGTCGAATTGGGCGCGGCAATCAGCGTCGCGTCGACCGCCGAGCCCACCTTGAGCATCAAGCCCTTCGCCTGCAGGATCTCATTGACCGTCGCCAGCATGCTGACCGACAGTTCATGAGCCTCGAGCAGGTGCCGGAACCGCAGGATCGTGCTCTCGTCGGGCAGCCGCGTCATGCCAACGTCCAGCAGCGCGAACTCCCGATACAGCGGAATGTCGTGCAGCGCCTCCTCCATCGCCGGGTCCGAGAGACTGAACCACTGTTGCATGAAGTGAATGCGCAGCATCGTCGCAATCGGAAACGGCGGGCGGCCAGTCTTGCCTTTAGGGTAGTGCGGCTCGATGAGCGCAATCAGTTTCTGCCACGGCACCACGCGTGTCATCTCGTCGAGAAATTCACGCTTGCGGGTGCGCTTCGTTGACAGATCCAGACCAAGACCAAGTTGCGTCATCACGTCACTCCTTGAATTCCCCTGCTCCCAGGATAGTCCACGCTCACGTCAACGCCAGGACTTTTGCAGACATTCCTAGGCAAAAGAAAGCGGCTTCACACCGCCAATTCTTAAGCGGGTCCCCTGGCTTGGAGGGGATCGTGGCTCCGTAGAGATTGGGCTCCTGCACCCGTCCGCGTGAGTGACAAGGCCGTCATTCCTCCGGCGGCGCTGCGCGCGCCGGGGCGGTACTTCACAAAACCAATTGGTGTTTTCGGCGCCTCGCCGAGGCGAAGCCGATGGACCCGCTACGCGCAAACGAAGCCCCCGGTTTCCCAGGTGGACCCAACCGCGACGCACGTAGTGCGGAGTGGGAGCGGATGACGGCTGTGTCACAGATCTTAATGGACCGAGGCGTGATCCGTTTATCGGACCACCAGCCCCTCCAAGCCAGGGGACCCACTTAAATGTTGGCGGTGTGAGCCGCTTTCTTTTGCCTACTTTTCTTTGCGGCGGCAAAGAAAAGTAGGTGCCGCCCCGCACAGGGGCGACGCTAATAAACCAATAAGAAAACAAGGAAAGGCCAACACCGTAGGCATCCAGAAAAAGCCCACGCCATAAGCAATCAGACCAAAACCCCCGCACGGTAAGTGCAAAAAAAACCGCCTACCATCTCGGCTAGCTGTTGCAAAAAAGAAACGACATCGCAATTTCGCGCCAGCGATCTATCTAGAAGCGTCAGATGATCTGTTGTGCTTTTGAAAGCTTATGGATCACACCAAAGCTCGCCGGCGCGCCCTGCCAAGCACACGATCAAAAACCCCGAGCAGCTCCTGACTACCTCATTTCGCGCAAATTACAAGAAGATCTCTGACTGACGCAGCAAATCAATGCCCAAATATTTTCATCAGATCAATAGCGAAGAACACCGCCAGCGGCAAATCAATTCCTTACAAATAAGTAAACTAATCCGACCGAAAGTTCGCAAAAAATTACAACACGCCTACATCTGTAAAAATCAGAAACATTTCAGTTTCACGCGATTTCTTACGGTTCGTTGCTCCACTTTTATGCATGTGGAATGATAGCGATTCTCATTAACGATTAGCCAGCCATCCCGTCGTCTTCGATCTTTTCTGAAGAGCGGCAAGCCAGCCACTTGCGTTTTTGTCATCAATACCCATGCCAGCCATGCGGTATTAGCAAGCGCACCTCTGACGGGATTTCCAATGTTCAACCACACGCCGCTCGCGACTGCGTTAGCGCTAGCCTTTGCCGTTCCGTTTGCAACCCCGGCTGTCGCGCAGACCGCCGCGCCGTCGTCGGCCCAAGCCGCGCCGACGGGCACGACCGCTGACAACGCGACCTTGCCGACCATAGGCGTAGCGGCGCAAGCTGAACAACAGGACTTCCAGGCAGAGCGCTCGACTGTAGGTGCAAAAACCCCCACGGCATTGCGCGACATCCCGCAGACGGTCACGGTCATCAACAAATCGGTGCTGCAATCGCAAGGCGCGACCTCGTTCCAGGACGCGCTGCGTAATGCACCGGGCGTGACAATCGGCGCGGCCGAAGGCGGTCAGATCGGCAACAACATCAACCTGCGCGGCTTCACCGCCCAAAACGACATCTATCTGGATGGCTTCCGCGATCGCAACCAGTACTATCGCGATACCTTCGACCTCGAAGAAATCGAAGTGCTGTACGGTCCTTCGTCAATGCTGTTCGGCCGCGGTTCGACCGGCGGCGTGATCAACCAGGTCAGCAAGAAAGCCAACCTGAAGGATTCAGCGGAAGTCAGCGGCATGATCGGCACCGACGATCGTTACCGCTCCACAGTCGACGTCAATCACAAGCTCACCGACACGTCCGCCATTCGCCTGAACGCATTCGGCCAGAGCCTCGGTTCGACACGCGACGAGATGAGGAACAAGGACTACGGCATCGCGCCGGAAGTGCGCTTCGGTATTGGCACACCGACCGAGGTCACGATCTCCGCGCTGATCCAGCACAATTACGACATGCCCGACTACGGCGTGCAGGCGTTGAACGGCCGTCCGTCACCGGTGCCGAAAAACACCTTCTATGGCCTGACCACCGACCGCACGATTCAGGACGTGCAGATTGTCACCGCCGGCATCAAACACAAGTTCTCGGATGACCTCATCCTGCGCAACCAGACGCAGTTCTCGCACTCGATGACCGACGCGCGCGAAACCGCGCCGCAAGCCGTATTGACCGGCCCGCTCGCGAACAGCCCGGCGCTGACCAACGGCAACTTCACGACGCTCTCGCCGTCGCAACTGTTCATCAAGTTGCAGAGCCACGACCGCGTGATCGAAAACCATTCGATCTACAACGACACCACGCTCGAATATAAATTCGACACCGGACCGCTCAAGCACGATCTGATCGTCGGCGCGGAACTGGGTCACGACAGCTATTCGAACCAGGCCTCCACGCGCAACAATTTGCCGGTCGTGACCATGATCGACCCGGCGTACCTGTCGTCGCCCGCAGGCGTGACGACCACGGTGGGCAATTACGCGAACTCGGGCTCGAATGAAATTGCCGGTTATCTTAACGATACCGTCTCGATCGGCCAGCACTGGAAAGTCATCGGCGGCCTGCGTTGGGATCGCTTCCAGGCGCAGATTCACAATACGATCAGCTTGCCGGCCTATGCCAGCCAAACCAACTTCTTCACCAGTGTGCGCGCTGGCGTCATCTATCAGCCGACCGACTGGCAGTCGTACTACGCGTCGTACGGTACGTCGTTCAATCCGTCGCTCGAATCGTTGACGGTGACCAACCTGACCCAGAACCTCGCGCCGGAGTCGACCAAATCCTATGAAGTCGGCGGCAAGTGGGATCTGCTCGGCGGCAATCTGTCGGTGACCTCGTCGATCTTCCGCGAGGAAAAGAACAATGCCCGCACCCAGGTCTCGCCGACCGAATACGAACTCGAAGGCGATATTCGCGTCGACGGCTTCCAGGCCAGCGCGACCGGGCACATTACCGACAAATGGCAAGTGTTCGCCGGCTATACCTACATGGACGCCGTCATCCTGAAGGCGCTCGACGGCACGCAGGGACACGTACCGGCCAATACGCCACGCAACACGCTGATGTTCTGGACCACGTACGCGATCACGCCGCAATGGGAAGTGGGCGGTGGCCCGACCTACATGTCGCCGCGCTACGCGTCGAACACGAACTACGTACAGGTGCCGGGCTACACGCGCTGGGACGTGACCGCCGCTTATCATGCGAAGAAGTATGACGTTCGTCTCAATCTGCTGAATCTGACGAACAAGTACTACTATGACGCCCTGATTCCGTCGGACGGCGGCCGGTCCGTGCCGGGCATCGGACGCACGCTGCTGGCGACGTTCGACTACCGGTTCTGATTTCGCGCTCGACCGGGTCGCACTCGACCGGGTCGCCACGCAAAGGAAACACGCCATGTTGCTGCATATTCCGAATGTACTGAACGCCGAGCAATTGCGCCTTGTGCGCGAACGGCTCGACGGGGCCGGCGACGCGTGGGTCGACGGCCGCGCAACCGCGGGTTATCAGGGTGCGCCGGTCAAACGCAATCAGCAGATTGCCGAGCATTCGCCGGTGGCCCGCGAACTCGGCGACGTGATTCTCGCGTCGATCGAGCGCAACCCGTTATTCATCAGTGCAGTGTTGCCGAACCAGGTGTACCCGCCGCTCTTC
Source organism: Paraburkholderia fungorum (assembly GCF_046027215.1). Taxonomy (GTDB): domain Bacteria; phylum Pseudomonadota; class Gammaproteobacteria; order Burkholderiales; family Burkholderiaceae; genus Paraburkholderia; species Paraburkholderia fungorum_D. The sequence continues at coordinate 2,869,326 of NZ_JAQQEN010000002.1, forward strand.
AATCGGTACGAAGGCGGCATGCAGTTCGGCAGTCACGTCGACGGTGCGGTGCGCGTGCTGCCCAACGGCGTGAAGGTGCGCACGGACGTGTCGATCACGCTGTTCATTTCCGGGCCCGACGAATACGACGGCGGCGAACTCGTCATCGAGGACACCTATGGCGTGCAGCAGGTGAAGCTGCCGGCGGGCGACATGATCGTCTATCCGGCAACCAGCCTGCATCAGGTCACACCGGTCACGCGCGGCGCGCGCCTTGCCAGTTTCTTCTGGGTGCAAAGCCTCGTACGCAGCGACTCGCAACGCGCGCTGCTGTTCGATATGGATACGGCGATCCAACGCCTGAACACCACCCATGCCGACGAAGCTGCGCGCCGCAGCCTGGTTGGTTGCTATCACAACCTGTTGCGCACCTGGAGCGAAACGTGAGCGTACCCGAGACCATTGATCTTCCATCGGCCGCGGCCCTCGACACGGCGGCGCGCGAGCCGCAACGGCTGGACAGCGGCGATCTGAAGACTCGACAACAGCGCTCTCGCCGTGCCACCTTCGTCAAATGGCTGCGCAAGGTGCATGGCTGGATCGGCCTGTGGGGCGCGGCGCTGGGTCTGCTGTTCGGCACCACCGGTTTTCTGCTGAATCATCGCGGCGGCCCGCTGAAGGTGTCGACCGGCGAGCCGCAAGTGTCGGTCGTGCAGGTCCCGTTGCCGCAACCGGCGCCGGAGACGCCGCGCGAGCTGGGCAAGTGGCTCAAGCAGGAACTCAAACTCACTGGCACGCCGGGGCGCGCGCAGAAAGAGCCTGCGCATCCGGTCGCGTGGGGCGAGCGCAGCATCGTCCAGCCGGAACACTGGCAGCTCAACTTCGCTTCGCCGCACGAAAATACGTCCGCCGAATACTGGGTGGGCAGCGGCTATGTGACGGTCAAACGCAGCGAGAACTCGTTTCTTGCGACGCTCACCAATCTGCACAAGGGTGTCGGGCTGAGCGTCGGCTGGGTGCTGCTGATCGATACGTTGGCGGGCAGCATCATCTTGCTGTCGTTGACCGGTGTGCTGCTGTGGACGGAATTGAACAAACGCAAAACCGTCGGCGCGGTGCTGGTGATCGGCTCGATTGTGGCGGCTGTGTGCGTCGGCTTGATGTAAGCGACACCGCCGTACTGTAGAGATGTAGCGACGCGGCGTGACGCTCGCAGATCGATCGTCACGCTTGCGTCCGCCGTAAGCGGAAAACAGGCGCTTCGCGCTAGAATCGTCGCAGCCCGCCAAGACAATTGGCTCTGCCGGAATTCCGCCGATGATCACGCCTTCCAACACAATCGACGCCGCTTTGATATCGCGGCGTCCGATTCACGCCTTTCTGCCCACACCGTTAGCACGCGCCGAGATCGAGGCGATTCTCGAAACGGTCGGCCGCGCACCCTCGGGCATCCACACACCATGAAAACATCGCGCCGAAATTTTTTGATGCTAGGCGTGGGCGTGAGCTCGACGCTGGTGCTGTCCCGTGTCGCGTTCGCCGATACGGCGAACCGGCTCAGTGAAGCCGATCCTAAAGCGCAAGCCGTTGGCTATACAGAGGACGCTTCCAAGGTCGACAAGGCAAAATTTCCTGACTACGCCGCAGGACAAACGTGTGGCAACTGTTCGCTGTTCCAGGGCAAAGCCACGGACGCGTACGGTGGCTGCACGCTATTTGGCGACAAGCAGGTCGCCGGGCGCGGCTGGTGCAGTTCGTATTCGAACATCTGAGCCATCGGCCGGCGGCGCGGTACAACGTTATTTCAACGCGTCGAGCACCAGTTCATGTGAACGACCGATCCATACGGCAGCGTCGCGATGGTCTCGCAGCGCGTCGCCGGTGTTCGGGTGCAGGAAGACATCGAGCGCGCCGTGATTGAGCGTGAGCCAGCCCACCAACTCGGCGAACTGCGCTGGTTCGAACGCGAGCTGATATGACCACATCGGATGCGGCCCGACCGGGCGCTCGTGAAAGCGGCCCAGTTGCAGCCTGCCGTTCCAGTGCGCATCGATCTGCTCGCGAAAGGCCCATGCGGCGTCGCGGCTGGCTGAATCGAAATAGATGTGAGCGTGCCAATTTTCGATGGCGGCGGTGTCGCGAAGAGTCATAACGGGGTCCGTTGGATTCGGTTGCGTGTCAGTCTTTATCAGACATTCATTCTGCTTGAGTTTCCGGCACCACGCGCGGCGCGCGGAAGGCCAGTAAAAATTGTCGTGAATTGTCGGGTTAGCCGCGCATTTTTACCACGCGATTATGTTTCGACCGCTATATTCGTTGGCATGTGCTTTGCTTTTGCCTCATCCACAGATCGTCGCGCGCGATGATCGGCGTTGTGAACACGAGTCGCCAATCCGCCGAAAAATAGCGCCAATCTGCTATAAAAACAAAAATGCTGAACACGAATTCACCCGGTGTCACGCGTGTTTTCATCAGTTGAAAGAAGCCGGCGCGGTGGCTGGGCTTCGCTTCAGTTTTCGCCGATGTCGTTCGTTCAGAGTCCGGCGGGCGGTTAAACAAATTTTACGAGGTGCGCTATGGAGATGATCGAGCTTGAACCCAGCATCTCGGCGGATGGACGCTCGGTGATTTTCCAGCTGTCGGCGCGAGGGCGGGACCTTGAATGCGCCGTCACGCGCGAGGCACTCGAACAGCACTTCTGGTTGCAACAGGGCGCCGGCGAAGAACGCGTCCTGAAGACATTCGCCGACGGACGCAAACGCATCACCGCGGTAGCCGAACGAAAAATGCTCGCGCGGCCCGGTGAGAAGGTGTTGCTGACGATCAGCGATTTCATCGCGCGTGGCTGAAGTCGTCGGCCACGAAATGGCCACCAATCGACCAGGTAGCGCGAATATCCGATGGAGCCGGTGCCTTGGCACGGGCTGCGTTCATATGAGGAAATCGTGCCCTCGGGCCGATTCGCCAAACTGGGCTGCCAAATCCCCTCGCTTCGCCCAATTGCGCTCGCGCCTCGCGGCATAAACTGTTTTCCATGGAGCGACAAGTCACCGAGCCCCATCGACGCGGACTTCCCCCGCGTTGTTTTGAACCGTACCGTTGATGGCAGTTTGCCGCGGTGGTAGAACGCGGCAGGGCAGTAAAGCAGCAGGCAGTCGAAGCAATGGCAACAACGCGCAGTCGCATCAACTTGCGCGGGAAACAGCAGGGGATTGCAGCGAGGCGATGTTGAAGACGAGGGACCGCGCTGTAATGCAGTAGCCGTTCAAGTAGCAACAGCGTTATAAGTTTGAGATGGTGACAGGTCGGCAGGCATCCACGCGCCGGCACGACTCTTCCATCCTGTCTGGCCCTGTTCCCTCGCGGGAACAGGGTTTTTTTCGTTTGTATGGTCGTTTGAGACTTGCATCTAGCGGGATCGAACCTATATGCCAGAGCCGTATTTCGCTGGCGGTCCGGATGCAGGAAAGCTGTCGCGCCGCGAGATGCCTGCACAGGCGAGACGTGTGATTGTTTAAGTCTGTCTTAATTGTGGCCTGCCATGATGGCTACACAGACTCGCATCAAGGGCCTGTCAAGCCGCCAGCGGATCGGCGGCATGTGCCACCGGAGCGCATAGAATCCGGCGGCAAAGCCGAGAATAAGCGAAGGAGATTGAATCGATATGTCCAGTAAATCGCGAACCCGCAAGCATACCCAGCCGGCAATGTCTCCGTTGTTGCGCGCGCTGACTTATAGCCGCACCGCGCACGACCCGGTTACCGCGGCGATGCTCCTGCAGTGCTATACCGCCCTAGACGCATTCCGGCACGGCCATGGCTCGCGGAATTTGCATATGACATTGAGCCGTCACTTGCTGGTATCGCAGGAACTGGCGCGCCTCGGCCTCGGCGAGAATCTCATTGCAGATATCGAAGGCGCACATGCCGCGATGGTTCAGCTCGATATCCGCGAGCATCAGACGGGCGCCTGGACACTCGAAGACAGCGAATATGCCCGCCTTTGCACCGCGCTGGCGATTCTGGACGCACAACTCGCCGTCGCGTCGTTGAGCGAGATCGCTAACGCCGAAGCAAAAATGATTGAAGGACTGATGAGGTCCGCGCAAACCCAGGCGCTTGTCGAAGCGACTGTTTAAGCGCGCGTCAAAAAAAGCGGCCCGCGGCCCGCGGCTCTCCCGCGTCGCCGTCAGCTCTAATCGTTGTACTTCGTTATATCGTAGTACCCGATCCCATTGCGCCCACCGCTCAACTGCACAAGCCGCGAACCACCGGTCGTCAAAGCCGGGAACGGGCAGTTCGTGCAGGTCTGCACGCCCAGCGAATTCACGCCGGCGCTCACCGTCGTTTGATATTGCCCGACCGTAGTGTTGTTCGGCGCTCCGAACGAGAAACCGTCGATTTCGGTTGCCGAACCGGTGGCCGTGCCCGGGTACGCCTGGATCTGCACGGACGTCACCGGATAGGCGAAGTTCTGTCCGTTCACGAGACTCGACCATGTCACGCTCATCGCGTATTGCACGTCGGCCAGCGAACCCGTGGGCGTGAGGAACTGGGTGGCGAAGTCCGGCAGCAGCGTTGGCCACGCGACCGCGCCGCCCGCCGCAGCGCTTAACGGGCTCCCTGGATTGATAATCGACGACTGCCCGAGGTGCGCACCGTTCTTGTCGTAGAACGTGACCGTGTAGGTGGCATAGAGCGGCACCGTGCTCGCATCGAGCGACTGTGGCGAGTAGTAGCCGCTGGAGGCGGGCGGCGTGAAGTTCGCCGTCGACGACAGCGATTGCCATGACCAGCGATAGAGCGAGGTGTTGCTGCTGGTTGTCGCCGGCGCTACCGGCGCGGCGCCCAAGGTGGAATCGGACAGCGCCAACGTGCTGCTGCCGAGCGCATTGCGCTGCATCAGCCAAACCGGGGCGGCGAGACCGGGCCCGGTCACGGAAGCCGAGTACACCGACGGATTCGACGCGGTCGGAATCGAAATCGAGAGACCCGACTCGTAGCGGTTCACGTCGTTCGGCTTCGAATCGAGGAACGTGCGGCGCTGGATTTGCGAACTGATCGCCACCGCGAACGACGACTGATTGCCAATCAGGTCCCAGCCGAGTTGCGTACCGCCGGCCAGCGTGATCGGTGTCGCGAGGGGTTGCGCGATGCTGTAGAGCACACCTGTTGTGCCGCTCGCCAGCGTGAACGGCAACTGCACGAGCGCCAGCTGCTTGCCGTTGCGCGTGAAGAACTCAAGCGTCTTCGGCGAACCGAACACGGCGCCGGTGAAGACCGCGTCCGTCACCCCATGTCCCGCGGCCAGATCGTTCGAGCCGTTTTCCAGATACGCGGAATCGATTGCCGGCGAGCAGGACGTATTCAGCGCGCCGTTCACGGCGCAGGCAGTCAGCAGTGGCGCGAGGGGTTCGAGATAATTCGCCGCCACCGGGGACGCCGCCAGCGTGATCGATTGCGCGGTTTTGTTGTTCAACGCGACGACCGTGCCCGGCGCCGCGTTCGACACCAGCGACACACCACCGTTGGCCGCCGCGACGAGCGACACCGTATCGATCACCGCGTCGGCACCGGTGTGGTTCGGCGTGAACGCCATGCCGATAGGATCGAAGCCGGACATCTGGATGCCGTTCTGCGCGAGGATCGCCGCCAGCATCGTATCGAGCGTGATGGTGGCGATCTGCACGGACGGCAAGGTCACTTTGGCGAGCGCCGAGGTCGTGGCGAGATCGGTCGGGTTACCGGAGCCCGTTAGCATCGCGGCAATCGCGGTGGTCAGCGTGGTGACGTTGGCGACCGCCGGCGCGGTGCCGGTGGGCAGCTTCGCGAGCACGGAGACGAGCGGCGCGGAGATGCCGGCCGCATCCGTGGCGACGATCAGGAACGGGGCGGTCATGCCCTTCACCGAGATCGTGTACGCGCCCTGCGGGCTGGTGGTTGCGGTGGCCTGCGCGCCGGTCGCATCGATCAGCGTGACAGTTGCGCCGGCAAGCGCGCTGCCGGCAGCGACCGTGCCGCTCACCGAGCTTGCTGTGACCGTCTGCGTACCCGAAGAAGCCGAGCCGGAATCGCCGCCTCCACCGCATCCACCGAGCTGCAAAAAGGCAAAGGCCACGGCAGCCGCGACCCCGGTGCGCGCTGACGATCGATACATGAATTTCCCCGCTACTTCGTTGACGTGAATTTTTTGGGATGCCGGCAGATTATGCCGATGAATAAGACGTGCAACGGTTAGAAGCTAAAAAAATATGACGGGTAGCCGCGAATGCGAACTCCCGTCATGTTCCCTGAGCGAATCAGCTTGTGGTTCAGTTCATTTCAGTTCAGTACGCAAATCACTTGCCCAGTTCGTGACCGATAATCCCGCCGGCCACTGCGCCGCCTACTGTCCCAACCGTGCTGTGATCGGTCGCCTCGTTACCGATCACACCCCCTGCGGCCGCGCCGCCAACCGTGCAACCGGTCGTCAGTGCCAATAACGCCAAGGCGATTGCGATGATGCTCAAATTAGATCGATTCCGCATTGTTCACCTCGAATATTCGTTGATACAGGCACCCAAGCAATCCGCATGCCTCATCGGTATTACGAGTGTCCGTAGAGCGCGTGATGGACTGCCGGTTCGAGCGTTGAAACGGGTTTGCTGGAGTCATCTGCGCTTGCTAGACTGCCTCTCGCAAGCTATTCGCAAGCATGCTCTTGCCGCCATACGCCAACCGGGCGTTCACGTCTGCCGCACGATCAATTGGAGACCCCATGTCTTATATGCTGCTCATCGTCGAACCCCCGAACCAGCGCATTGAGCGCGGCGAGCAAGCGGGGCGCGAAGTCTACGACCAGATGGTGCGTTTCGCCGCCGATCTGAAAGAGCGCGGCAAACTGCTCGCGGTCGAATCGCTGGCTTCGACCAGCGAGGCCGTGCGCGTGCAGGTGCGCGATGGCCAGCCCAAGCTGCTCGACGGCCCGTTCGCCGAAGCCAAGGAAATGATCGGTGGCTTCTTCCTGCTCGATTGCGAAACCCGTGAAGAAGCGGTTGCCATTGCACAGGAGTGCCCGGCGGCCACGTGGTGCACGGTCGAGGTCCGCAAGCTCGGCCCCTGCTTCGAGTAGACCACCCGCCTGTCGGGTGCGCTTAGGCCGGGGTTTTCCCTGGCAATCGAATAGTTGTGTCGATTCGGTCGCGCATTGCTCGTCGTGTGAGTAAGGAACCGCCACACCAACACGGCTCCGCCCCTCACAACAACAGGAGCAGCGGCGATGCGATTCATGATCATAGTGAAGGCGACTGCCGTCAGCGAAGCCGGCGGCCCACTGGACGAGGCCCTGATGGCCGAGATGGACACCTACCACGAAGAGCTGGCCAAGGCCGGCGTGCTGCTCGACGCAACCGGCTTGCAGCCAAGCGCGAAAGGCTGGCGCATCCGCTACAGCGGCGGCAAGCGCAGCGTGTTCGACGGCCCGTTCGCCGAAACCAAGGAACTGATTGCCGGCTACACGCTGATCCAGGTGCGCTCACGCGAAGAAGCCATGGAATGGGCGCGGCGTTTTCCCGCGCCGTTCGGCGAGCAGGCCGACGGCGAAATCGAAGTGCGGCAATTGTATGAACTCGAAGACTGCGAGCCGGGCCCCGAAGTGGACCGCTTGCGCGATCTGAACGCCGCAGCCAGGCGCTGATTTCAATCGCCGATCCTGCTTCAAGCTGAATACGCCGGATAGCGACACTCCCGGCCGGCATACCACCTGATCAATGGACTTCACCATGCACAAGCAGATCTACGTCAATCTCGCCGTCGACAATCTCGAACGTTCGAAGGCATTTTTCAGCGCGGCAGGTTGAGGCCGTGACGAAACCGGCCACCCACCGTGCCATCGAGGCAGTCTGGCGGATCGAATCCGCCAAGGTCATCGCTCACGTCGCGCGCATCGTACGCGACGTGGGGCTCGCCGAAGAGCTCGCGCAGGACGCGCTGGTGGCCGCGCTCGAGCATTGGCCTGACGCGGGCGTGCCCGACAATCCGGGGGCGTGGCTAATGGCGACCGCAAAGAACCGCGCGCTCGACCGCTTGCGGCAGGAAGCGCTGCATGCCCGCAAACGGGAAGAGCTGGGTCACGACCTCGATGCACTGGAGGCGCACCTCGTGCCGGATTTCGTCGACACACTCGATGCCGCGCGCGCCGACGATATCGGCGACGATCTGCTGCGCCTGGTGTTCACCGCGTGCCACCCGGTGCTGTCCACGGATGCACGCGTGGCGTTGACGCTGCGCCTGCTCGGCGGCCTCACCACGGACGAAATCGCGCGCGCGTTTCTCGTGCCGGAGCCGACCATCGCACAGCGCATCGTGCGAGCCAAGCGCACGTTGTCGGCGGCCAAAGTGCCATTCGAAGTGCCGCAAGCGGACGCGCGTGCGCCACGGCTGGCGTCGGTGCTTCAGGTGATCTACCTGATTTTCAATGAAGGTTACTCGGCCACTGCCGGCGACGACTGGATGCGTCCGGCATTGTGCGAAGAGGCGCTGCGACTCGGACGTGTGTTGAGCGGGCTCGTGCCTGGCGAAAGCGAAGTGCACGGCCTTGTCGCGTTGATGGAGATTCAGGCCTCGCGCACCCATGCCCGCGTCGATGCGCAGGGCCGGCCGGTGCTGCTGCTCGATCAGGACCGCAGCCGCTGGGATCCGCTGCTGATCCGCCGTGGCCTCGCCGCGCTCGGCAATGCGCATGCGCTGGGCGGCGCGAGCGGTCCCTATGCGTTGCAAGCGGCGCTGGCCGCGTGTCATGCGCGCGCGCGTCGTGCCGAGGAGACCGATTGGGCGCAGATCGTCGCGTTGTACGACGCGCTGGCGCAGGTGGCGCCGTCACCGGTGGTGGAGTTGAACCGCGCGGTAGCGGTGGGCATGGCGTTCGGGGCCGCCGCCGGTCTCGAGATTGTCGAGACGCTCGCGGCCGATCCGGCGCTCGCGAACTATCACTGGTTGCCGAGCGTGCGAGGGGATCTGCTGGCAAAACTGGGCCGCGTGGAAGAAGCCCGTGCCGAATTCGAACGCGCCGCGGCGATGACGCGCAACGCACGCGAGCGCGAGTTGATGCTGGAACGGGCACACGGGACCGCGCATTGAGCGGCGCGGCGCATCGAGGGTCCAGGGTCGAGCGCGGGCGATCTCGGGATCGCGTCAGGCGGCGCAGGCGCGCAGCAGATAAAACTCGCGCTGTCCTGTCTCTTGAGGCGGGTCGAGTAAAGGCTCGAGATAGCGCGTGATGCCGATCTGATGGAAGCCTGCAGCGCTACATGCGGCTTCCAGCGCTGCCGCATCGTGAACGGCGAAGCCGTACGTCACGAACGGCATGTCGATCGCTGCCTCTGGCGTGATGGCGGCAATCACCAGCACGCCATCCGCGCGCAACACGCGGTGCGCCTGCCTCAGGCCGGCAATCAGGTCGGGCCAGAAATACGTGGCGTTGATTGCGATGGCTTTGTCGAACGATCCATTCGCGAACGGCAGGGCCGCGACGTCAGCGGTTTCGAGCCGGACCTGGCCTTCGCAGATGAAGGCTGCATTTCGGCTGCGCGCCTCCGCGATCATGGTCGGCGACAGGTCGATGCCGGTGTAGTGGAGCCCCGCCGCCTGATCGAGCACAGCGGCGATATGCCAGCCGTTGCCCAGCCCGATTTCAACAACGCGTTCATTGGCATGCAGGTCGAGCAAATCGTACGATGCCTCGACAATTGCGACGTTCGATTGTTCCAGCATGTCGCCGACTGCCACGCCGATCGTGCCCGACGGACACCCCAGTTGCGGGAGCAGCATGCTTTCGTCGAGATGGGTCACCAGGTCGCTTGACGCATCAGGCGATGTTTTCACGGCGAGTCCTCCATGACAGGTTGTCGCGCCTTGCAACAGCAGCGCGGATGCGCGGCGCGGGGCCGCAGCGTCCTCAACTTATGTCATGAAAATTGGACTGCAGATCGTCCAATGAACGGACGTTTGATCTACGGCAAAAAGGAGCGGTGAAAGCGCTAAGGCATGGCTGACGGCGTCAACAAGGACCGAACCTACCGGATCAACTGACGCAGGCCTAACGCAAGGATCAGGCCGCCGCACACGCGATCGATCCATGCCTTGCAGCGCCGGTACGCCATTGCAATTCGCGCGTGCGACAGCGTCAGCGCGACGAATCCATACCAGCTGCCGGCCACGACAAACACCATGCCGAGCATCGCGGCAAAAGTCCCCACGCTCACATGGGCCGGCGCAGCGGACGAAAACACTGCGGCAAAGAACGCCATCGATTTCGGATTCGCGATGTTGGTTGCGAAGCCTTGCGCGAATGCCTGCCTGAATCCGCCCGCCGAAGGATTCACGCCTGGCGTCGGCTTCCCCCTGGATGCGTTCGCAATCAGGCGGCCGCCGAACCAGATCAGATAACCGGCGCCCGCCACCTTGACCGCGAGCGCCAGCCACGGAAACGCCGCGAACACGATACCGACACCGAGAATCGCGCAACTCGCCCAGAACAGATTGACCAGCACGATGCCGCCGACCATCGCCAGCGCCTCGATGCGTGTCGCCGACGCTGCCTTGTGCGCGACCGCGACGAAGTTCGGGCCGGGGATGACCACACCGGCCACATACACGGAGAAAACGCCTAGAACTGCGGACCCATCGATCACACGCCACTCCTTTATTCTTACGAGACGGCCAGCCAGTACGCTCGCTGGCCGGGTCATGCGTCAAGCTTCAAGCCGAAAAAAACGCCACCGCGCCCGTCACCACGCCCGCCGCCGCAACCACAAAAGACAGATTGCGCAGCCATTTCTTGCGCGTCAGCAACGTGATCGCGCACAGGGCGATCGCGACCTGGATCAGGGTGGTGGCCTGCGCCCATCGATGATGGCCGTGCAGAAGCGCCTCGCTTTTGGCGTCGTTTTCCACCACTTCCTTTTCGATCGCTTCGGCCTTCGCGCGGATCGGCTCTTTCTGCTGCTTGTATTTGTCGATGTCGGTGACAAACTTGGTATGAGCATCCGCGTTGCCAAGCGAGAGCGCGGCGCCGAGTTCCGCGAGATTCTCCTTTTCACCCTTGGCCTGGTAGTAATTCCATTGATTCGACGCTTCGGTCTTTTTGATCGCGGCTTCGTTCTTGTAGTACAGCGCCAGATTTTCGCTGTTGCCGCTCTGGTATGCGCACAGTGCGCCGATGGTCGCGAGGATCGCCGTCATCACGGCCATACGGCTCGCGAAGGGATCCGCGTCGTGGTGGCCGGCATGTTCGACCGCGTGATCGTGCGGGCCGTGCACTTCATATTCTTCAGACATCTGACTCTCCGAGGCAAAGCTTTTTCCTGTGATGTCCGGGCGGCACGCGTGACGGCGACACGTGCCCGCGCCCGGCGGCCTCAATCTTAGCGTGAGGCGCCCAGCGATGGAAAAGGTATCGCCTCGCGAGCGCTCAATGCGACTCTGACTGTTTGTAACCACTAAAAGTTAACTTGACAAGTTACTTAGACGGATTATGATGTAACCGCAATGACGAATTTTTAATGGTTTCTTGTGTCGCGCCCCACCCCCTTCCCGGAGTGCTCCATGTCTACCTCACCCCCGTCCCAAGCCGCTTTGCCTGTCATTCCGCGCATCTCTTACAAGCGCGTCGAAGCCGATGGCGTCAGCGTGTTCTATCGCGAAGCCGGCCCTGCCGATGCGCCGGTGCTACTGCTGATGCACGGCTACCCGGCGTCGTCGCATATGTTTCGTGAGTTGATGCCGCGCCTTGCCACGCGCTATCGCGTGATCGCGCCGGATCTGCCCGGCTTCGGCTTCACGAACGTCCCGGCGGAGCGCAATTTCACCTACACATTCGACGGCCTCGCGCAGACCGCGGTCGCGTTCGTCAATGCGTTGAAGCTGGAGCGTTACGCGTTGTATGTGTTCGACTACGGCGCGCCGGTGGGCTTGCGTCTGGCGCTCAAGTACCCGAAGCGGGTCACGGCGCTCGTGTCGCAGAACGGCAATGCCTATGAAGAGGGTTTGGGCGACGCGTGGGACCCGATCCGCGCGTATTGGGCGGAGCCGAGTGCGGCCAATCGTCAGGTGATCCACGACGCGGTGCTGAACCTCGAAGGCACGCGCTGGCAATACACCCATGGTGTGCCGAATCCGGACGAGGTCGCGCCGGAGTCGTACACGCTCGATACCTTCCTGTTCGAACGGCCGGGAGGCAAGGACATTCAGCTCGATCTGTTCCTCGACTACGCGTCGAATCTGAAGCTCTATCCGGCGTTTCAGGCGTTCTTTCGCGAGTTTCAGCCGCCCACGCTGGCGATCTGGGGCAAGCACGATCCGTTTTTCATTCCGCCGGGTGCGCTGGCCTATCAGCGTGACAATCCGAACGCAGTGGTCGAATTGCTCGACACCGGACATTTCGCGCTGGAGACGCATGTGGACGAGATCGCTGCGGCGATCGACCGGCTGCTAAGCGGAATCAAGGCGTAAGCGTGCGTGGCGACGACTCAGGCCATTCGCTCGACGAACGACTTGGGGCGTGGGGAGAGGAATTCAGTGGATGCCCGAAACCAGCCAGGTCCGCACGAACGGGATCGCATGCTCGCCGGCGAGCATGCCGAGAAGTCCGACCAGCGCGATGGTCGGCGGCGCGGGCGATTTCACCTGCATCATGCTGTAGAAGAGGCCGACCACTACACCGGCGGCCAGCGAGACCCAATACGCTTTCATGATTGTTGCACCCATTTGAAAGGCGGGCAGCGGTGCCCGCCGGTCGTTTTGCTCACGGCATCTCGATGACGACACGCCCACGCGTGCCCGCAGCGACCGCGTCATATGCGTCGCGCGCGCGTTCGAGCGTGAACGTCTGCGCAATGGCGGGGGCTTGCAGCTTGCCGCTTTCGAAGCCTTCCACCAATGCCGTCATCAGCGGGGCCGATTCGGCGACGCCCAGCTTGGCGCTGTCCACACCGAGCAGTTGCGTTTCGTTATGGTAGAAGTCGATCAGGTCAAACTCGACGCGGCGCTTGCCGGTGCCACTGATTTCAAGCACCCGGCCGCGTCGTTTGACGAGGCTCAGCGCGGTTTCGAAGGCCACGCCGCCTACTGTGTCGTACACCACGTCCACGCCGCCGCCACTCAACGTCCTGACCCGTTCGGTCACGTTTTCGTCGAACGGCACGTAGTCGTCGATAAGACGGCCTGCGGGTGAATCGGCGGACAACGGCTGACGGTCGACGGCGATTACGCGCGCGCCACGCGCTTTGGCGATCTGCACCACCGCGCCGCCAACGCCGCCGCCCGCGCCAATCACCGCGATCGTTTCACCGGCTTGCAGATGTGCGTACTCGACCGTGCCGAGCCACGCGACCACAAAGTTCACACCGATCGCGGAGGCTTCCGCGTGGCTCAGCGTGGCGGGCTTGCGCGACAACGCGCCGGGCGGAATCCTGATGAACTCGGCGTGCGTGCCCTCGCGCGTGAAACCGATGTCGCCGCCTGTGCCCCACACTTCAGCGCCGAGCCATGCCTGCGGCCCGTCCACCACGACGCCGCTGAAGTCGCGCCCGGGCGTGCGCGGCAGGGCGGTGTGGGCGAAGTGCCCGGACACGTTCTTGACGTCGCTCGGGTTCACCGAGGCCGCCTTGACCTGCACGACGACGTTGTCCGCGTCGGCCTGGGGCGTCGGTGCGTCGACGTGTTCGAGTACTTCGGGGCTGCCAAAAGACTTGAATTGAATCGCTTTCATGGTGCGCGGCTCCTGTTGAGTCTTGCACTGCGGTGTGCAGCAGATGAGGGTTAGTCTAGATGGCCGACACAGGGGCGTCAGGACAAAGATTTTCGAATATCGGACAAGGCGCGCAGGAGGCGGCGCATGCGCGGCGTGCCTCGTTCAACCGGCAGTGGGCAGCTTGTCTTTCGGCTGTTCAGGCGAGGCAGCGGAAGCCGTTTCGCTGAGCGTGCCGCTCGGTCCGAACTCGGTGGGCGGCGCGCCCAATTCACGCCGGAACATGTCGCTGAAGCTGCTCGGTTGAAAGCCGAGCGAGCGCGCGATGCTGCTCACCGGGCGTCCCTCGGCCAGGCCTGACACGGCCACCGCCAGTTGCACCTGGCGCCGCCATTCCGCAAAGCCGACGCCCAGTTCACGCGTGAAGAGCCGCGCGAGGGTGCGCACACTCGCGCCGACCGAGGCGGCATGCTGTTCGAAGCTGATCGCAATCGACGGATTGTCGATCACCGCGCGGCACAACGCGTCGAGCCGCCTGTCAGACGCGTCGGGCAGCGCGATGCGCAGTGACGAGCGCGGCGCATGCCCCAGCTCCAGCATGGCGAGACGATACGCGGCGTCGAGATAGGTTGCGTCGCGCGCCTGGGTGCGCTCGTGCTCCGCAATCGACGTGATGAGTTCGCGCAGCAGGCCGTTGATCTCGAACACATCGCTCTGACGGCTGAGGTGGCGGACAGTGCGCTCATGCAGGTAGAGATTGCGCATCTCCACCTCGCTCATCATGTGGATGGAGTGAACCGTGCCGGCCGGCAGCCAGACCGCGCGCTGCGGCGGCACCACCAGCGCTTCGCGGCCAACCTCCACCCACATCACGCCTGACACGGCGTACAGCACCTGCGCCCACGTATGCGAGTGCGGATCGATGCGCAGCCCGCGCGGATAGCGCCGCGCGAGCGAACGGGCGTCGGCGTCGTCGTGGAGTTCGGGAGGGCGGGCTTTGGGCACGGCGGTTCGGTTCGCGCATGAAGGTTGCGGACCGTGAGGGTCCGTTGGCGAAGCATAGCGCGAGGTGCTGCCGGGCGGGTGTTCACGCGCGGCGCCCGGCGTCCGGCGAGGCTCAGGTGCGATGTCCCATCACCAGCAGCAGGAGCGACAGGGTCGCCACCGAGCCCACGGTGGAAAGCAGAATCGTGCGCGAGGTGATGTGCGCCTCACGGCGATAGTACTCGGCCAGCATGAACGGGCCGGTGCCGGTAGGCAGTGCGGCCAGCACCACCGCCATCTCGATCAGCGCGGGCGTGAGCGCGAATACGCGCGCCGCGAGCCACCACGTGAGCGCCGGTTGCACCAGCAGTTTGACGCCGGTCAGCAGCAGCGAGATGCGGGGCACGTCGGTGTCGGTGTGAGTGCCGGCCGGGCGCTTTTCAGCGAGAAACAAACCCAGGCTCACCAGGGCACAAGGACTCGCTGCGCCGCCCAACAACTTCAGAAACGTTTCCGCGCTGGCCGGCAGCGGCACATGGATGCTCGCGAACAGCACGCCCGCAATCGGCGACGCGATCAGCGGGTTGCGGGCCAGTGAACGCAGCACTTTCAGCCCCAGCTTGTGCGGCGTGCGCTCAGTCTGCAAGCCGATTTCGATCAGCACGATCGCCAGCGCGAACAGCACACACGCGACGAGGATCGTGGCGATGGTGGTCGGTGTCAGGCTGGCCGAGCCGAACGCAATCATGCCGAGCGGAAACCCGATGTAGCCGGTGTTCGGATACGACGCGGCGATTGCATCCACGCTTGCATCGGCCAGATGCCGGCCGCTCATGAGACGCATCGCAAGGATCAGCGCGAACACGCTGGCGCAGGCAATCGAGAATGTGGCGACGAAGGCCGGTTGATACAACTGCTGCCAGGTGGCGTGCGCCATGGTGTCGAACAGCAGCGCGGGCAGCGCCAGCCAGACGACAAAGCGATTGAGTTCCGACGCCGCGTTCGGCCCGAGCACGCCGCGCCGGCGGCATGCAAAGCCCGCGAAAATCAGGCCGAACACGGGAAGCAGAATCTCGAGGGTGGATAGCATCGATAACAAGGGTAGGGCGGAACGTCTGAGAGTATGCGTTACGACCTGGCGAGCGGGGTCTGCAGGTCCGCGGGTTCCACTGAATCGTCGGGGTAGCGCAGGGAATCCTGCTTGATGCGCCGCCGGCACCAGAAGGTCCACACCGTCAGACCGCCGTAGGCGCCGTAACGCAGCAATCCGGAAGCGAGCGCCGTGTGCGGAGCATCCGGCCACTGCCACACGAGCAGGCTGCGCAGGATGTTTTCGCCGGTCATGCCGACGCCCCATACGAGCGTCATCAGCCGGATATAGCCGGCGAGGTAGGGACGTTCGCGCCAATGCTTTTCGAAGCTCTCGGCGCTGCGATGATCTTCGCGCGCCATGGTCGAGCGGGCGAGGTAGAACACCAGCGGCTTGGGCAGCGCGAGCGAGACCAGGAACGATGCGCCGACCATGCCCGACACCATCGGATCTTCGAACGCGCGGATGCGTGAGTCGCCGCTCGCGGCGATGACGATCAATGAGAGCACGATGCCGACCAGCACGAGCGCGCTAAGCGCGTCGAAATGGCGATAGCGCGCGAGGTCCCACGTCATCCACGCGATCAGCGGCAGCGCCGACGCCATCAGCGCGCCGAGCTGGCCCCAGTGCGGGAACGCAAGCCGGTAGGCGAGCCATGGCAGGGCGACGTTCACGATCAGCGCTGAGAGGTGGCGCAGGCGGAGCTTCATGGAGGGAGCGGCGGTGAGCGTGATTCAGCGTGGCTGAGCGTGCTTGCGACGCGTGAGTCGCGCGTCCGCACGGGCGTATTCGAGGAGTGTAGGGCGAAGCCCGTCGCCTGCCAACGTCGGCTATGCAGTGCGAGCGCCGCAAAGATTCTGGCGGTGAACCTCACGCGCACAAAATCTGCGATCATCCCTCGCACTTCTTTACGCTTCTCAACCCAAGGCTTCCACGCCCCATTCACTCGCCCGATTCGCAATGTCCAGCCAGCCCGCCGTCCTCACCACCGACCGCCTGACCCTGCGTCCGCACACACGCAACGACTTCCTCGAGAGCTACGCCATGTGGTCCGATTCCGAGGTGATCCGCTACATCGGCGGCAAGCCATTTACGCGTGAAGAAGTCTGGGCGCGCCTGCTGCGCTATGCCGGTCATTGGGCCATGCTGGGATACGGCTACTGGGTGGTGCGGGAAAAAGCGAGTGGCCGCTTTCTCGGCGAAGTCGGCTTTGCCGACTATCACCGGGATATCGAGCCTTCGTTGATGGGCACGCCGGAAATCGGCTGGGCGCTAGACCCCGCCGTGCACGGCCGTGGCTATGCCACTGAAGCCGTGCGTGCGGCGCTGGACTGGGCCGACGCCCAGTGGCCCGCTGGCGAAACCGCCTGCATCGTCGCGCCGGAAAACCTGCCGTCGCTGCGCGTCGCGCACAAGTGCGGCTATCGCGAGCGGCTTCGCACGACGTACAAAGGCAAGCCGACCATCGTATTGAGGCGGCCGGCGGGCTTCGCCTGATGCGTCGTGCGCAGCCAGTCAAGCCACTGGGTCACTTCTCGGCCTCGCCCTCGTTTGCTGCTGCCCGCTGCTGCGTGATCAGATCCACGAGCCGTTCGATCTGTTTGCCCTGCGCATCGAAGTTGCCCGAATCGAGCCAGCGCGTATAGCTCGGGCGCAACGCGGGCCATTCGCTGTCCAGCACCGAAAACCACGCGGTATCGCGATTGCGTTCGTGGTACACGATCGCTTGCCGGAAGATGCCTTCGAACGTGAAACCGTAGCGCAACGCCGCCGTCCGCGAAGGGACATTCAACGAGTCGCACTTCCATTCGAAGCGGCGATAGGCAAGCTCATCGAACACGTGCTGCATCAGCAGGAACATCGCGTCGGTGGCGATGCGCGTGCGCTTCAGCCGTGGCGAATAGGTGACGTGCCCGACTTCGATCACGCCGTTCGCGGGGTCGATCCGCATCAGCGCCAATGTGCCGACCGCCTTGCCCGTCGCCAGATCGATCACGGCAAAGTGCAGCGGATCGGCGGATGCGGCGGCGCGTGTCAGGTGGTCACGATACGCGGCGAGGCTCTCGAACGGCCCGACGTTCAGATAGGTCCAGTCGCGGCCATCGGCTGCCGAACTGTAGGCCTCGAAGAGGTCCGCGGCATGGCGTTCGACGTCCACCGGTTCGAGCCGGCAGTAGTCGCCTACCAGCGGCTCGCGGCGAGGCGCCTGGGCGCCGCGCCAGCCCGGCACGGGGACGCCGATTGGCTGCTCGAACGCGTTACGTCTGGGTTCCATCTCTGCTCTCCTGTGGGTCATGGCTTGTGGAGCACGATACGTCAAACGTGGTATGTTAAAAAGATCCAGTCCAAGCCTATTCGATAGGTCCAGCATCGATGATCGAGATCATTGGCCCGCTTGCGAGTCCCGCTGACGTTACGCCCGCCGACAAAAAACCCGCGCCGCTGCAAAAGCAACTGATCGAGCGGCTGCAGCAGGCCATTCTGGCCGGGCGTTTGCCGGCCGGATCGCTGCTGCCGTCGTCGCGTTTGCTGGCGGCGGAGATGGGCGTGTCGCGCAATACGGTGGTGATTGCGTACGAACATCTCGCTGCGGTTGGCTACGTGGTGGCCGACAAAAAGGGCACGCGCGTGAGCCCGCTCTCCAGCCCGGCGGCGCGCGGCGAGCCGCAGACGCCATCGGCCGCGCCCGAGGTGGCCTACGCAGGGCGTGTCGGGCAATTCACTGCCGCGCACACTCATACCGACAACACCCTGCCGCTCACGCCGGGCACGCCCGCGCTGGATCGCTTTCCGCTCTCAGCGTGGCGGCGCGCGCTCGAACGGTCGATGGAGCATGCGTTGCCGCTCGCACTAGGCTACGGCACGCCGGCGGGCGAACCGGCATTGCGCGACGCGATCGCCGCGCATCTGCGCATGTCCCGCGGCGTGCGCTGTCACGGTTCGCAGGTGGTGATCACCGAAGGCGCGCAGGAGGCGCTGAACCTGTGCGTGCGGCTCTTCACCAATCCGGGCGAAACCGCCTGGGTTGAAGATCCGGGCTATCGCGGAGCGAAGGCCGCCTTCAATCTCGGCGATCTCACCACGGTGCCGATGCCGGTCGATTCCGAAGGTATCGCGGTGCCACCGCAGGCGTGGCGCACGCATCCGCCAAAGCTGATCTACACCTCGCCGGCGCACCAGTATCCGACCGGTTCGGTGTTGTCGGTGGCGCGCCGGCTGGAGTTGATCGCGCAGGCTCGCCGTTGCGGCGCGTGGCTGATCGAAGACGACTACGACGGCGAATTCCGTCACACCGGTGAGCCGATCGCCAGCATGCAGGGGCTGGTCGACGATGCGCCGGTGTTGTACGTCGGTTCATTCAGCAAGACGATGTTTCCGGCGCTGCGCATCGGCTTTGTCGTGCTGCCGCCGGCAATCGCCGCGCACGCGGATGTTGCATTGCAGGAGATGCTGCGCGGCGGCCACCGGCAGGAGCAACTGGCGTTGGCGTATTTCATCGAAAGCGGCGAATTTGGGCGGCATCTGGGCCGCATGCGGCGTCTGTACCGGGAGCGTCAGCAGGCGCTGCGCGATGCGCTCGCCGCGCATTTCGCGCCGTCGCAGATTCTGGGCGGCAACTGCGGCATGCATCTGACGCTTTGCCTGCCGGCGCGGATCTCGGATCGGACCCTGGTGGAACGCGCACTCGCTGCGCGGCTTAACCCGCGCGCCTTGTCGGGCTTCGCATTGCAGCCGCGCGAGGCGGCGAACGGGCTGGTGATCGGCTACGGCAGCACGCCTGCCGAACAACTCGCGCCCGCGATCCGCGTACTGGCCGGCCTGGCGGGCGAGATGGCCGACGAGTTCAAACGTACGCACGCCGTGTAACTTTTTACGTTTGTCCGCGCGGCCCATGTCGCGCTATCGTGTCGCTTATGCGTGGCGATTTCGGCGTGCGCGATGTCGACGAAATACCCGCAGCTCATGCTCGCCGCCCGCAATGCATGATCGCGTGAAAGGCGGCGCGCGCTTGCCGCGCCGCTGCCCGGCGCGGGCATGAAGAATGCCTTTGTTGTGCTCATCTATGACGATTTATTCGACCGGAGACGACATGAAGGAAATCGAACCGACCCCGTGGTTTGAACTTGCCGCCCACACGCCCGTCCGTGAAGGCTGGTACGAGGTGCAGTTGGCGAGCGGGGACACGGCATTTGCGAAATATGGCGACGGCGTATGGACCGAGAAACCGCTGCTGGTGTTCACGCACTGGCGCGGCCTGTCCGCCGATCCAGCGACCGTGCCCGCAGGCGAAGCCGAATCGATCGGCGCGGAAGCCACCGCGGCCCAAGGTGTGCGCGCCGCGTGGAACGCTTTCTTCCCGGGACTCGGCGAGGAACAGCACAAGCCGCTGGACGCCGTGCCTAACGGTAAAGCGCCGCATTGATGTCTGGCTGGGCGGCGGCTTGATGGTTGCCGCCCGGCTTCCTCGTCCGGTTCCTCGTGCGGTTCCTCGTTTTACGCCGGCGCTACGTCTGTTCGAGCGCTGCGGCCGCCAGTGCGCCAATCTCCCTGTCGATCTCCGGCACCTCCCCTGTTTCAAGAATCCACGCCGCCGATAAACCCGACCACGCGAGAATCCATTGCAGCAGGCGCCGCCGCTCCAGGCCAGCCGCCTGCGCCACGCGTTCCACACGTCGCTCGAAGCGCCCCGGCGCTAGCGCGCAATCCCGATCGGGGTTGCAGAAGACATTCGCGTAGTCGAAACCGCGCTCGCCGTAGAGTCCTTTTGGGTCGATGGCGAGCCAGCCGCGCGGGCCAAAATCGAGCACGTTACCGTGATGAATATCGCCGTGCAATACCGCCAGATCGTGCGGTGCAGCAAGCAGGGCTTGCGCCGCCGCGGCGCTCCCAGCGAGCCAGCCGCCGTATTGCTGAGCCGCCGGCCAGAGGCTCTGGAACCAGCGCGGCAAACCGATCAGTTCGGGTGGCGGCGTGTTGCGGGGGGGGTGAAGTCGCGCGGCGGCGGCGCAGAGAATATCGGTGGCGTGGTCGTCCGCGTAGCGAGCGTTCAGGCGTGCCATGTCCGCGAGCGCGTGAGAGTTGGATGCGCGCTCAAGGAGCAGGGCATCGGCATCATGTGCTAACACGCGGGCCGCGCCTTCGCCGTCCCACCACACCATCAGTTGCGCGCCGAATTTCTCTTCGGGTTCCTGCGCAACTTTCAGCATCGCAGCGACGCCGCGCTGGCGCACCGGTAGCAGACGGCTGCTGTGC
This sequence comes from Paraburkholderia fungorum, assembly GCF_046027215.1. Classification (GTDB taxonomy): domain Bacteria; phylum Pseudomonadota; class Gammaproteobacteria; order Burkholderiales; family Burkholderiaceae; genus Paraburkholderia; species Paraburkholderia fungorum_D. Next base: position 2,890,357 of record NZ_JAQQEN010000002.1, read on the forward strand.
GTGCGGATCGGCTCGCCGTCCGGCACCAGATCCCATTTGACGATGTATTCGGCGAACATTGCGATTCAGATGATGAGCGCGGCGATATTGCTGGCAGCGGCATGCAGGCAAGCTTGGCGCACGCGTTTCTCCAATCGTTTCGGTGATATCGCAGTCACGATCGTGGCGCGGTGTGTTCGCGCGTTTGCCGAACACTCACGCATTGCCTTCGGCAAACGCCTTGAGCGCATCGCCCGCCAGCCGGTAGCGGACCCATTCGCTTTGCGCGCTCGCGCCGATCGATTCATAGAAGCCGATGGCCGGTTCGTTCCAGTCGAGCACGCTCCATTCGAAGCGGCCGCAGCCAGTTTCACCGGCAACGCGTGCGAGGTGGCGCAGCATCTGTTTGCCCGCGCCGCTGCCGCGCGACGCAGGCGAGACGTACAGGTCTTCCAGATACAGCCCTTGTTTGCCGAGCCACGTGGAATACGAAAAAAAGTAGACGCAGAAGCCGATCGGTTCGCCATGCATCTCGCAGATCAAAGCCTTCGCGGTGGAGGTGGCGGAGAACAGGCTCGCTTCAATGTCTTTGACGCTGGCGACGACGTCATGCTCCGCTTTTTCATATACGGCGAGTTCGGTGATGAAGCGCAGAATCAAGGAGGAATCGGCGGCGCGGGCGGGGCGAATGTGGATGGTCAAGGTGAGGTGCTCGGTTGGTCTGCGAAATCGATTGAAGTATAGCGAGTGCGCGCTGGCTTCGAATGAGACATGTATCGTATCGTTTATTGTGTCGTTCTGGCTGGCAGTCACCCATTCCGGTGATCGTCAACAATCAGATATGAGGCTTTCCAATGAAGCGAGTGTCGATTCTGGCCGCGACGTATCTGGGGTTGTGCGCCAATGCCCAGGCAGAGAACATCGATTGCAAGCATGCCTCTGACCAGTATTCGCTGAACCATTGCGCCGCCCTCGAGTACCAGCTGGCCGATAAAAAACTGAACGACATCTACGGCAAGCTGCTGAAAAAAGTCAGTCCGCAAGGAAAACCGCGTTTGCAGAAAGCTGAGCGCGCGTGGGTTGCGTATCGTGACACGCAATGCGATTTTCTGACTTCATCGCCGTCGCCATACAGTGCGCAGCCAATGATTCATGCGGACTGCCTGAGCCGTCTCACGCAGGCGCAAACCAAGCTGCTCGACGAGCAACTGCATTGCCAGGAAGGGGACATCGGCTGCGGACAGCAATGAGCTGGTGATCTACCGCGAGTCGCAAATATGCTTGACGTGTCCTCACAAAATCCATTACTGTCGATCCATGGACTCCTACTCGATTCCCTTCGCTGCCGTCACCACCACCACGACCACCTTCACAGGCGGGTCGTCTGGAGGTTGCGCACGCTAGAAGCACGAAGCTGTGGCAGACCACCAAAGGCCCCGCCGGGAACGGACGGGGCCTTTGGCGTTTCTGGACCTCCGTTTGCGGCATTCCTCTGCGGCACCAAATTAAACGGAGCATCACTGTGAACGACATCGATCATCGCGTACTGGGCAATAAGCTCGACCTTTTCCATCAACAGGAAGAGGGCGCCGGCATGGTGTTCTGGCATCCACGTGGCTGGGCGTTATATCGCGTGCTGGAAGACTACATTCGCGCCCGCATGCGGCGCGCGGGCTTTCGCGAGATCCGCACGCCGCAATTGCTGGCGCGCTCGTTGTGGCAGAAAAGCGGTCATTGGGAGAAGTTCGGCGCGGCGATGTATTCGCTGGCCGACGCGCAAGAAGAGCGCGCGCTATGTCTGAAACCCATGAGCTGTCCGTGCCATGTGCAGGTGTTCAATCATCATGTGCGTTCGTATCGTGAGTTGCCGGTGCGCTACAGCGAGTTCGGCGCGTGTCATCGCGATGAGCCGTCAGGCTCGCTCGAAGGCCTGAAGCGCACGCGCGCTTTCGTGCAGGACGATGCGCACGTATTCTGCGCCGACGTGCATATCGAAGCTGAAGTCGCCCGCTTCTGCGCGTTGTTGCGTGGGGTCTACGCGGATCTGGGCTTTCCTTCCTTCAAGGTGGCACTCGCCACGCGCCCGGTGCAGCGCGCGGGCAGCGACGCAGTATGGGACCGCGCCGAAGCCGCATTGGCGAAAGCAGCGCGGGCTGCGGGCCTCGAATTCGATGTGCGCGATGGCGAGGGCGCTTTTTACGGGCCGAAGCTGGAGTTTCATCTGACGGACAACCGCGCGCGTAGCTGGCAGTGCGGCACGATCCAACTCGACTTCGTGCTGCCGGATCGTCTCGACGCAGAGTTCGTCAACGAGCGCAACGAACGCGAGCGGCCCGTCATGATTCATCACGCGGTGCTGGGTAGCATGGAGCGTTTCATTGCGATGCTGCTCGAGCATCACGAAGGCTGGCTGCCGGTGTGGCTCGCGCCAGATCAGGTGGTGATCGCGACGATCAGCGATGCGAACACGGCTTACGCGCAGGAGGTGATGCAGGCACTCGATGACGCCGGCATCCGGGTGATACTCGACAACCGGCCAGAACGGCTGGAGAAGAAGATTGTCGACGCACGCGAAAAGCAGGTGCCGATTCTGGTCGCCGTGGGTTCGCGCGATGAACGGGACCGGACGATCAGCATTCGCCTGCGCGACGGGCAGCAATCGACGCTCGTGCTTGCGGAGGGCGTCGAGTATTTGAGGCGAGCGGCGCTGCCGCCTGTGGTGTGCTGACAGCGCTCGCTTGCGTCGGCGCCCCTCAATCCGCGAGCAGCAGCTTCACGCCCTCGGCCGCTTCGTAGCGAAGCTCGTCGAGGTCGAGGCCGGGGATCACGCCGTTGTCCACTACCACGCGGCCGTTCACCACGTTGTAGCGCACGCGGGCTGGTTCACCGGCGGTGACCGGCGCCACGTCAGCTACACCGGGACGAAGCGTCGCCAAAATTGTCTATTTAGCCTTTTTGTGCTTGTATAGGGTTCGCGGGCCCTGACGCCGCGCGACTCGCATTGACCCGGAGACGGCTGCAGATGATATCAACGACACCCGACACCCATTCTTCACCGAGCGGAATCTGGCCCGTTCTCTATGCCTTCTTCGACTCCCGCAACCAGTTGGACCGCGAAGCACAAAGAATTCAGATCAATGCGACGATCGCGGCCGGCGCGCGGAGCATCGTCATACTCGGTCTCGCGACAGAGGTAAACCGGCTGTCGCTTGATGAGAAACATCGCCTGATCGACTGGGCCAGCGAAGACATTGCGGCACGCGTACCGCTCGTCGTCACGATCACGGGTGACACCGTGGATGCGCAAGTCGCACTGGCTAACTACGCTGTTGAGCGCGGTGCCTCTTGGCTGATCCTTCAGCCTCCGTCGATGCGAGACAAGCCGGAATCGTTCTATTTCGACTTCTTTGCTGCGGTGATGCAGCGCACACGCGCCCCGGCAGGCATTCAGAACGCACCAGACTATCTCGGCGTCGGCCTGTCAGCAGAATCGATTGTGACGCTTGCGAGTCAATGCCCAAATTTCCGCCTGCTTAAAGGCGAGGGACCGGCGACAACGATTCAGCGTACCGTCGACCGGCTGCGCGTGCTCGGTCATACGTTACCGGTTTTCAATGGCAGAGGTGGGCAAGAACTTGTCGACAACCTGCGGGCCGGATGTGCGGGACTGATCGTTGCGCCGGACACATTCGACCGGCAGGTCGCGATACACCGGGCGTTCGCTAACGGACTCGAGCAGGAAGCCGAAGCACTCTATGCCCAGACTTTGCCGGCTATCGTCTTTGTGATGCAGTCGCTCGACGCGCTCACGTGCTACGGCAAACGGATCGCCGCGTGGCGCATGGGCTTCGATGTACAGCACGATCGTGGCGTCGCGCCGACGGCGTTTGGGCTGGAATGTGCGCGGCGCTTTGCCGTGCAGCTTGGTGCCTTGAGGTAACGATTGTCGTGTGGAAAGCGAATGCTATCCGCGTGACTGTTGACGGGACAGCGAGTCCGTAGGTCCCTTCACAAACTCAGAGCGGCTGGGGTCGTGTGCATGCCTCACGCATGGGGCATCGTTTGCCGTGGCGCGCAAAGCGGCGATCGGCAGCATGACCCGAATCGGACCTACGACACTTCGTGTCAGCGATGGCCTGTTTCAAATGTCAAACGGTCATCACGCAACAACATGCCTCTAATGGGTACGGGACACCAGGCGTATTCCAGCTTTATGTAATAGCCGCCCTTCGCCCCGCCAACTACCATCAGAAAGTTGGCTCTATAAACCTCTCCTGGCTTCGGTATCAGAGGTCGGCCCCCACGCCAACGCAAGTTGCGAAACTGTCGCACGTTCCCGGCTACCCGGCGGTACCCGGTCGCGCCCGACATCCAGTCTCTCTTCCAATGGCAACGACCCGAAAGGACACACGATGACCCTGCCTCGAATCAGCGGAACGAATCTTTCCGCGGACACGACCCGCTCCGGCCGGTTGTTTTTCCTCGAATTGAGCGGCGGCCGCATTCACTCGATCAATCCCGACGGATCCGACCTCAAGACAATCGTCGCCGATTGCCGCCTCCCCGACGGCATCGTCGTGGACGTGGATGCCGGTCAAATCTATTGGACCAACATGGGTTCGATTGGCCTCCACGACGGCTCGATCGAACGCGCCGACCTGGACGGCAAGAACCGCGTGGTCATCGTCCCGCAAGGCGTCACGCACACACCGAAGCAGATTCATCTCGACAAGGCAGGTGGCAAGCTCTATTGGTGCGATCGGGAAGGCATGCGCGTGATGCGCGCCAACCTCGACGGCTCTCAAGTCGAAACGCTGGTCGCGACCGGACATGGCGACGAGGACCGGCTCGATCAGACCCGGTGGTGCGTCGGAATCACGATCGATCCGAAGCACGGGAAGCTCTACTGGACGCAGAAAGGTCCGGATAACGCCGGCCTGGGCCGCATCTTCCGCGCCAATATCGACATCCCACAGGGCGAGGGTCCGACAAACCGCTCCGACATCGAAGTGCTGTTCGACCGGTTGCCGGAGCCCATCGACCTTGAGCTCGACCTCGCGAAGCGTGTCCTCTACTGGACCGACCGCGGCGATCCTCCGCGCGGCAACACCGTCAATCGTGCGCCGATCGATGGAACGGCCGCGGCTGAAATCCTCGTGACGCACCTGATGGAGGGGATCGGCATCGCACTCGACATTCCCGGTAATCGGATGTTCGTCACGGACCTGAGCGGCTCCGTCTATTCCGCCGATCTCGATGGCAAGCACCAGCGCAACTTCCTCTTCGCGCAAGGCAACCTCACTGGCATCGCCTATGCCGAAGTCTGACCCACGCATTGGAGACATGACATGACTGATACCAGGCCCATTCGCCGCATCGCCGTTATCGGCACCGGCGTGATCGGTGCCAGCTGGACCGCACTGTTTCTCGCCAAGGGGCTGAAGGTCGTTGCGACGGACATCGCACCGAATGCCGAAGCCCAACTCAAGGCGTTCGTGGAGTCCGCCTGGCCCGCGCTCACGAGGTTGGGCCTTGCGCCCGGAGCGTCGCAAGCGAACCTGACGTTTACGCCCGTGCTCGCACAAGCGCTCACGGATGTGGACCTCGTCCAGGAAAACGGCCCCGAGCGGCTCGAATTCAAGCAGGATCTCTATCGGCAACTCGATGAGCTGCTGCTTCCCCACGTGATCATCGCGTCGAGCACGTCGACCCTGCCGATGAGCGCCATTCAGGTGGGCGCCGTGCGGCATCCCGAGCGCTGCGTCGTCGGCCATCCGTTCAATCCGCCGCACCTCATGCCGCTGGTCGAGATCGTCGGCGGGACAAAGACCTCGGAAGAGACGATCCGGCGCGCCACGGAGTTCTATACGTCGATCGGGAAACAGGCGGTGCGCCTGCACAAGGAATTGCAGGGCCACGTCGCCAACCGTCTGCAGTTCGCGGTGGCGCGCGAGGTCTACTACCTGGTGGCAGAGGGTGTGCTGAGCGCGGCCGACGTCGACACCGCCCTCTCGTGGGGGCCGGGTCTGCGCTGGGGCGTGATGGGCAACATGATGCTCAATCACCTCGGCGGCGGCCCGGGCGGCATCGAGCACTTCTTCCATCAGTTCGCCGGTCCGATGACGGCTGGGTGGAAAGATCTCGGCTCGCCCGAGCTGACGCCGCAAGTGCAGAAGAAGCTCATCGACGGCGTTCATGCCGAAGTCGGATCGCGCTCCATCGAGGAGCTGGAGGCAGAGCGCGACGAGCTGCTGCTCGGTCTCATCGAACTGCGCACCAAAGGAAAGGCGCGTTAAAGGTATGGATGCGGCCACGCCACGCGTGGCCGCGGCTCGCGCGAACTGATCGCGGGCAGTTGACACTCCCTTATCGAAAACAAATCCTCAAATGACAGACTCGACCCATCTTGCGATCGAAAGCGAACCGGACCGGCTTACCGGAATCATTCAATCGAACCTCGCGAATCCGGCGCGGAGCTCCGATATCGATCTGCACGGCGCGCTCAATAACGTACTGAAAGACGTCGGATTATCGGCGGCGGACAGCGGTGGCAAGATCACTTTCCACGGCCGGGATCCGATCATTCCCGCACTCTTCCGGTTCGGCTCGTTGTCCGCGATCGCTCTCGCCGCCAAGGCCGTCGGTGTCGCTGCGCTATGGCGACTGCGCAGCGGCGAGGAACAGGACATCGAAGTGGACGTCCGTAAAGCGTTGCGGCGCTTCGCCGGGTTCTTCGATCTGAAATGGGAGACGATCAATGGACGTCCTCCGGCTCTCAAAGTCGATACGAATCTCTTTCGCGAAACCCGCGACGGACGGCACGTCGTGCCCCTGAACATCTATCCCAGGCTGGCCGCCCGCGAGCTCAGCCTGCTCCGGTGCGACGCCAGCCCGGAAGCCGTGCGCAACGCCATTCTGCAGTGGCGCGCGGACGACCTGGAGAATGCGGCGGCGGAAGCCGGGATCGTCATCGCGAAGGTGCGTACTTTCGAGGAATTCAGCAAGGAGCTTCAGTACACCGAGGTCCTCTCGAGAATGTCGCTGATCAACGTGGAAAAGATCGGCGAGAGCGAGCCGATCCCTTTCCGGAAAGAGGGCACCAGTCCGCTGGACGGCATTCGCGCACTTGGGATGGGTCACGTGATTGCCGGAGCGGCCATCGGGAGAGACCTCGCTTTGCACGGGGCCGATGTCCTCAACATATGGCGGCCGTTCGACGACAACGAGATTGAGGCGTTCGCGTGGGACACGCAGGTCGGGATGCGCTCGACGATCCTGGACTACTCGGAGGAGGATCGCGCGAAATTCGATCTGCTACTGAAGGATGCCGATGTCTTCTTCGCGAACAAGCGTCCGGGCTATCTGGAACGCCATGGTCTCGAGGCCGAGGAGCTCTGCGGGAGGAAGCCTGGGTTGATCCATACCAGTGTCCTGCTTCACGGCGCCAAGGGCCCCTGGAAGTATCGTCCGGGATTCGATGAAATCGGCGCGGCCGTCTCGGGGCTGTTCGCCGTCGAAGGTACGCTCGCGCGTCCGAAATCGCCGCCAATCATCCCCATTGTCGACAACGTGGTGGGCTGGCTCGGCACGGTCGGCGTACTCGCGGCGCTGCGCCGACGTGCGATCGAGGGGGGCAGCTATCGAGTCACCGTTTCTCTGACGCGAACCGTGCTGTGGCTGTTCTCGCTCGGCATCTTCGATCGGGACTATGCCCGAGCGACCGCCGGATCTTCCGACGAACACGCCTACGTCGCCCCCGATCTGTTCACGGCAGAGACCCCGCTGGGCACCTATCAGGGCATGACCGACCAGGTGATCCTGTCGAAGACTCCCGGGGCCTTCAGGACAGTGCTCGCGCCACGGGGTTCGAGCAAGCCCGAATGGCTGACGCGGTGAAGGTACCCGACCTGCACTTCTGCGAAATCAGAGGGGCGCGACGGCATTACCGTTGATGTTGGTCAGCTTCCTGCAAGCAAAGGACGCTACTCCGTCTCCGCCTTCTCTGATTGCAATTGAAACGGCGGGGGCTGAAAGCGAAGACGCGCAGACAGGTCTGCGCGTCTCGAAGCTAATACCTCAGCAAACTAGCGACTGCCAGTCGCCAAGTGCATCAGCAGTACCCCACTGCAATCAATCCGGTTAATTTACGAACCGAAATACACCGGCTTCATTCCATCATTTGCATCTGGACGGATTGAGCCCTGGATCTTGTGGCCCACGCGAGAGACAGCGCCGCGGAAGGAATGCAGTTGATGCTGGGTGCCCGAGGCTGACGTGCCATCAGCGACGCCGCCAAAATCGGTAGCAGCCCCGTTTGCAGGGGTCACGCTAGTTTGTGCGACCTGAGCATTGGTGGGGGTGACCGCTTGGTTCGATTGAGCGAAAGCTGAGACAGCCGGAACTGCAAGGGCGGCTGCGACGATGAGCGATTGAACGAGTTTCATGATGCTTACCTCCAGATCCTGTTTCTCCGCAAACACCCGTTTGCGTTTCAGTGCTTGCAGTCTAGGCCGGAGGCTGCTTGAAATTAAGCTCTCGCAGAACAAAAGAATGTTGTCGAATTACGTACAAACCCTTATGCACCTCGACGTTACGGCACGCAACCGTTAGTGCTGTCCTGCCCCGAAAACCGTCACGATCTCAACTCGCGTCTCAACCAGGCATGGTCTGATTCTCAACGACCCGGCCATTCGCATCGAGTGACAGAAACTGGCCGGACGTTGCCTGACGCGGTTGGCTCAGTACGACCCTGAGCCGTTAGTTGTTATTCTCGGAAGCCGACCTTCGACTGCCCAACGCATCGAGAAACCTCGCCACGCGGCTCCGTGCAACAATCCGGATTTTTCGCGTGAGGAATTGGCAAAATCTTGCAGCCACTGGCCAAGCGCTCAAGGTGCGCGTTCCGCGCCTTAACTTCCAGCCACCGAAGACACCTCTTGCGACTTATCCAGTACGGTTAAACCACCGCTCCATGTGGCGCCAATTTCCGGGTCTCGGCCATTCGTCTGTAGATTGCCCCTCACAACAGCAGCCGAGTCCGTCCTGATAGCACGGCGCCGCTATTCAGTGGAGACATCGAAAAGATGCGTGTAGCGGTCGGCAAATCAACGAAAAGAGGCCAGAAAAAAGGCCTGTTCGTGATTCGGACGCACGCATAAGACGGATAGAATTTTGTCCTATACATACGTGACGCTCTGTCGCGCGTTCGATATCTGTCGGATCGCTTTCCCACATCGGATTTCCGGTTAATTCAGCATGACACGGCTTGCACGGCACTACGTCCCAGAACAACCGCAGCGCGTTATCTTGCAGGGACTCACGGGTCCCGCATTCCTGGACGAAGGAGACTACCGATACTTCCTCGCCTGCCTGGCAGACGCAGCGCGCGTCGCCGATCTGGCAGTCCACGCATGGGTACTTATGCCTGACGCGATACAGTTCCTCGTCACGCCTTCATACGAGTGGAGCGTGGCCGTGGCGATGCAGGCGATCGGGCGTCGCTATATCGAGACTTTTAACCGCCGCCATGGATGCCGCGGTACGGTGTGGCGTGGCGGGTACCGGGCAACAGTGATTGAGCCCGATCGGTATTTCCTGCTCGCGAGCCAGGTCATCGATCATGCGCCGGTGCGCAACGGCCTTGTAGCCGAGCCGGGAAACTACCAGTGGTCTAGCTACACGCACCACATCGGGCTGCGTGTCGATAACTTCATGAAGGACCATCCACTCTACCGGGCGCTCGGCAATACGCCGTTCGAGCGCCACCAGGCTTACCGCGATCTGGGCGTACAGCCTCTTGACGAACGCGAGGTCAATAACCTGATGCAGTCGACGCTCGAAGGCTGGGTGCTCGGCAGCGCCGCGTATTGCGAGTGGGCGGCGCAGACAGCCAACCGGCGTTTGATGCCCCTGCTGCTGCGCGACCGGCCGCCCCAAGGTTTGCACGACACGCGCCCTCGCACACGCGGGCTAACCAAAAGATAAACCAGCAAGGAAACCTTGCTTGTTCGAGAGGTGCTACATCAGGTCAGAGCGTTTCCATCCGCCCGGCTTCGCCTGTAGCAGGCAAGTGGGCGGAGGCCGGATTTGGCAGCAAACGGCGTTTTGTTGGCTGTGTTCCGTGCATCGATTAGTTTGATAATCAGCAGCCGGAGTCCAATACTTTGGGTGCGGGCTTTCGTTAGGCAAGGAATTCGGCGGTTAAGACAGGCGGAGGCAGCGCGGTCAACCAGACGAGTGACGATCCGGACCTTCGAAAAGACCCAATTCTCAACGTTGCCTCCTCAAACCGCCGAACGACGGATGGGGAGACGAGGCACTTATTGGAGCAACGAAACATGACGACGATCGCAGGAATCAGGATTCCCGACAGCACGATGGCACGTGCAGCCACCGAACTCGTTCGTGACACAGAGTCGGATCTGCTGTTTCATCACTCCACTCGCGTCTTTCTTTTTGGCGCCCTTGCCGGAGAGCGCAAGCAGTTGAAGTACGACCCGGAGCTTCTGTACATCGGTGCGATGTTCCACGACATGGGGCTTACCGGGCAATTCCTTACATCGCAGAACCGCTTTGAGGTGGATAGCGCGAATGCGGCACGCAGCTTCCTTCAACAGCACGGCATCCCCGAAGACGACATCGACCTCGTGTGGGATGCCATCGCCCTGCATACCACGCCGGGCATTCCGCCGTTCAAGAAACCCGTGGTCCAACTGGTGACGGCGGGTGTCGAGATGGACGTGCTCGGCCTGGCATACGACGAGTTCACCGAGGAACAGCGCAAAGTCGTGGTGGCTGCGCACCCGCGCGGCGAGAACTTCAAGGAACAGATCATCAACGCCTTCAATGAGGGCATGAAGCACCGGCCGGACTCCACGTTTGGCACCGTTAACGACGACGTGCTGGCACTCAAGGATCCAGGTTTTCGTCGCATGAACTTCTGCAGCATCATTCTCGGGAATGCGTGGAACGACTCACACTACGCATGTGTCTGCAACGACCCCGGACATCATCACGATTGAGCCGGCCGTTTGGTAACCACTGCTGTTCGAGTGCAAGCAGCGGATGCAGTGTCACCCGAAGTGGCGCATTTCCGCTGCAATCCTTCTGTTTGCTGGCTTTTATTGCAGGGATTGGCGATGCCATGGTCGCGTTTCTCCCCAAGTGGTTTGGGCAATTCCAATATTGCCGGCTTCGGTGACGTGCAGTCGGCAATACGGCTCAATGCAGTTGCCCGAGCGCTAGAGTTTGCAATGGCCGGTTCGAAGGCGGCTGGGAAATAGATACTGCTCCGCCTTCAAGTGAGCCTTGTCAATCCATGCCAACACGGCCGTCCGGGTTGGCTCGGTTAGCTCGAACTGCACGGGCCGCTGCGTTTTACGTTGCACGATCATCGCTCGCGGCAACATCTGACTACCGTGCATGACATCGCGCACACGGAGATTGACGAGATCACAGCCGCGCAGCTTGCTATCGATTGCGACGTTGAACAGCGCCAGATCGCGAACCGAATGGGCATTCTGGAGATGAATCCGTATTGGCCAGATTTCTTTCGGCTTCAGCGGTGGCTTTTGCCCGATTAACTTGCCTTTGTTCCAAGGCTCCCGAGTTTGCTTGGTTTCCATGGCGGACTCCAATTGATTGATCGGAGTCTAATTTTTGTTCTGGCCGGGGAGGACCGCCTCCCCCTGTGCGCACGTCGGATGCGTGCTACAGGCCAGCAACCGTCACTCGCCGTCTGTTGGCTGGCCCCGCAGCCGGAACGCCCGGTGCGCCAGTGCCTGCCTCGCTTTGCGGCCGGTGGGCGCCGCAAAGCGCAAGCGGCTCTTCACTCGTGCGGCCAGAAAAGAGACAGCCCCGTACGTCCGGTGGGCTATCATGCCTATCCTCTCCGAAGTAGCTCCTTATGATTTCCGTCCGTAATGTCACGCTGCGCCGTGGCGTCAATGTCGTACTCGACCGCGCGTCCGTCACCTTCACCCCCGGCGAAAAGATTGGCCTTGTCGGCCGCAATGGTGCCGGCAAGTCGTCCTTCTTCGGCCTTCTCAACGGCACGCTGCACGAAGACGGCGGCGAGTTCTCGATTCCCGCTGCATGGAAGATGGGCCAGGTCGCGCAGGAAATGCCGGAGACCGAGCAGAGTGCGACCGACTTCGTCATCGAGGGTGACACCGTACTGCTGGCCGCGCAGGCCGAAGTAGCCGCCGCTGAGGCCAGCGACGATGGCATGCGCATGGCGCACGCCTACATGGCCCTGCACGACGCCGGTGCACATGATGCCCCCGCGCGTGCTCAAGCGCTGATCCAGGGTCTTGGCTTCAGTGCTGCGCAGCTTGGCCAGCCGGTCAACAGTTTCTCCGGCGGCTGGCGCATGCGCCTGCAACTGGCGCGCGCGCTCATGTGCCCGTCCGACTTGCTGTTGCTCGACGAGCCGACCAATCACCTCGACCTCGACGCGCTGGTCTGGCTGGAAGCGTGGCTCAAGCGCTATCAGGGAACCCTGGTAGTGATCAGCCACGATCGCGAATTCCTCGACGCGGTGACGCAGGTGACGGTGCACGTCGACAACGCCAAGCTTGTGCGTTATGGCGGCAACTACAGCAAGTTCGAAGACATGCGCGCCGAGCAACTGGTGTTGCAGCAGGCCGCGATGGCCAGGCAGGCGGACAAGATCGCCCACCTGCAGAAATTCATCGACCGTTTCAAGGCCAAGGCCTCGAAGGCGAAGCAGGCGCAGAGCCGGGTCAAGGCGCTCGAACGCATGGAAAAAATCGCACCCGTGCTTGCCGACGCAGAGTTCACCTTCGAGTTCAAGGAGCCGCTCAACGTCCCGAACCCGCTGTTGTCGATGCTGGACGCGAGCTTCGGCTACGCGGCGCCCACCGGCGCACCGCCGGGCACACCGCCGACGGTCATCGTGCGGGGCATCAACCGATCCGTGCTGGCCGGGCAGCGCATCGGCATTCTCGGTGCCAACGGCCAAGGCAAGTCCACTCTGGTGAAGACGGTGGCGCACGAGCTGGCGCCGATCGCCGGCGAAATCAGCGAAGGCAAAGGCCTGAACATCGGCTACTTCGCACAGCAGGAACTCGACGTGCTGCGTCCTCTCGACACGCCGATGGAACACATGATCCGCCTTGCCAAGGACACGCCGGCGAACCTGCGTGCCCCCGGCCAGAGTGGCACCGAACAATCACTTCGCACCTTCCTCGGCACCTTCAACTTCAGTGGCGACATGGTCCATCAGGCGGTCAGCACGATGAGCGGCGGCGAAAAGGCGCGGCTCGTGTTGTGCATGATCGTGTGGCAGCGCCCCAACCTGCTGCTGCTCGACGAGCCTACCAACCACCTCGACCTGGCCACACGCGAAGCGCTAGGCATGGCACTTAACGAATTCGAAGGCACAGTGATGCTGGTCAGTCACGACCGGTCGCTGCTGCGCGCGGTATGTGACGAGTTCTGGCTCGTTACCAAGGGTGGCGTCGAGCCCTTCGACGGCGATCTGGACGATTACCAGCAGTTCCTGCGCGACGAAGCCCGTCGCATGCGCGAGCAGGCTGCCGGGGAGCAGAAGGTCATCGCCTGAACTAACCCCCTGGCAGTTCCAGTTTGGAAGCTGCCATAGCGCTCGCATCGAGTCGGAGAGGGTCGCTTAGGGTCGGGTGCAGCCGATCACTGCAAGAGAGGTAGTGTGGTTGCGTGGGTCAACCGAATCGAGCGGCTCGCGGCGAACTACGAACTACGAACGATGGACACGCATTCACACGAACATTCGATCGGCGTCTGCGCACGGAGAACGGACGGACCGCGTCAATGCGTCATCATCCTGTTGGACAGTGTCGCATTGTGGCGCGGCGCAATACGCTCCTGGACGTAAACCACTGCGAAGTATGGTCAAGCGCGTCCCCGCTTTAATGGCCCGGTGTCCCGGCCACACCAAGTTGCACCATCAATCCGAGCGTGTCCATGATAATGCGGCTCTCCTTGATCCTGCCTTCTTGAACGCGATCGATGACCATGCCCCAGACGCGTACTGGACGCCCGGTGGCGGGCACGCCGAGAAACTCTCCACTGTGCGTGCCCGTCCATTCGAAACGGGTCAGCACTCGGTCTGAGTCAGAAAGTTGCTCCTCAATACGCCAGTGCATGTCCGGAAACGCCGCGCGCATGCCCCGCAGAACGTCCTTGAGGCCTTCGAGTCCGGGGCCCTGTCCGGGGAACGGGGCCTGTTCTACCATGTCCTCCCAGAAGAACATACCGGTGGCGTCAATACGCCCCTGGTTCAAAACTTCCTCAATAAATCCGCGAACGATACCGCTGATCTCATCCATGCGAAGTTCTCCTGACAGCAGGTTGGGAGACAAATGTGCCGACATTCAGCGCAAGCGCGACGTAGGGCTAACCGAAAAAGCCCGAAAGTAGTATTCGTCGACGTCACAGCGGCCGTTCGCGATTGCCGCTGTCGAACGACCTCTGTGCTGTGGTGAGCGGGCATGCCGGCCTCACATCAGAGAATCCGTGGCTGCCAGTCGCGAGTTTCCAGGCTACCAATCCCTTGAATGCGCTGCAAGCAGTTGCCGGTGGCGTGCTTCGGTTGCATCATCGGCGGGGAACATGCATTCGAGGCGCAGCTCCTGCGCGGCGACATTCTGCGGTGCGCCAACGCTGGTTACCATCGAAAAATAGCGAAGAACCACGCCCTCGCTAATGAAACCAAGCGGGATGACTGGCATCGTGGGCGTAGCAGTTGACGCAGGATGTGCCTTCCAGTCGCGTGGCACATCAGGGTACGCAAGTAATTCGTCGAGAAGACGCCTTGTGCCTTCGTCGATCACGCGACCGACCGATTCGCGATACACGCGCTGCAGCAAGCTTCGCGAGACATTGTCCCAGTCCGCCAGGAATGGACGCATCCCCTGAGGATCGAACATTAGGTGCAGCATGTTGCGCTTGCCCCCTCGCGAAGCCATGTCAATAAAGTGGCTAAAGAAGCGAGGCGCTGCATCGTTGGTCATCAGCACGTTCCAGTGACGGTCCATCACGATCGCCGGAAACGGTTCGTGCTGGGCAATGACCCGCTCAAGCGCGCGGATGACACTGTGCATTTCCTGTGCGTTCCACGGCGCCTCCGAATAGACGGGAGCGTATCCAGCGGCGAGCAGCAGTGCGTTGCGCTCGCGCAGCGGCACATCGAGCGTCTGTGCAAGGGTCAGTAGTGTGTCCCGACCCGGCACGCTGCGTCCACTTTCAATGAAGCTGATCTGGCGCTGCGAGACGCCGGCCTCGAACGACAGATCGAGTTGACTCACGCCACGCACGTCCCGCCAATAGCGCAACAAACTACCAAGTTCACTCGGCGGCACTTTCGGGTCGGGACTGGTGACGTTCATTGGATTTCCCTATTCGAGATGGTCGACTATGGCGGACTCAGGGTACGCGCGCGTGCCAGGCAAATTCCTCGAACGGCGCTTCGAGTGGGGGCTGCGTAACGCTTCCGGTGTAGTTCGTAATAGTCGATGCTGCAACCACCGCGATGACCTCGAGTATCTGCTCGGAACTGAACCCTGCTTCGAGGAAGCGGCTCTGATCCGAAACAGTCAGGCGGCCGCGCTTGTCGATCAACGTACGCGCCAGCATTGATAGCGCGGCCAGTCTGGTGTCACCAGGCAGGCCGCCGCGCCGGATTGCATCTACATCCGCGGGATGTATGCCCTCTTTCAACGCGAGCGCGGTGTGAAACGCGACCGGCCACTCACTGGCGTTCGTGACCGCGTTGGTCAGCAACAACGTCTGGATCTGCGGCTCCGTCAGACTGCTCGCATGCACGCGCTCGAACAGGCCAATGAATCCATTGATCAGCACCGGTGAAGCGGCCATCTTGGCCGCGATATTCGGGATCAGTCCGAACGCCTGCTGCAGTTGCTGGAGCACGGACTTCGATTGCGCAGGGGCAGACTCGATCGTGTGAACGGGATAGCTGGACATGGTAACTCCTTGACGGTGAGCGCCACCGGATCGGTGGCGCGACAGTCAAAGAGTAGAAGCGGCTGCGCGGTGCGCCAATTACATCGAATGTAATCGCCGGGCAGCGCGAGGCCCAGTTGAAAAAGTATGGATTCGATCTGTACGCGCCTAGTGGACGCGGCTCATGGATGCGCCGGGCGATGTTGCGGAATGGATGGTGCATTCGGACAGCGGCGATCCTTCATCGAACAGGTCGCGCAGTCCAGCCTTTGAGATTTCTTCGAAACCGTCTCTTTGGCGTACGCTGCGAGCCGAGTGCCAACACGTCGCCGCGGCGGCGTTGCAAAACCGGGTCATGAAATGCCCGGTAGATTACAAATGCCATCCACAGCGCCAGCACGCCGAAACTCCACCATTGCAGAAATATTCCGTATCCCCAAATGAGCGTCCCAAACGCCGAAAGCGTCAGTCCGCGTCTGGTAGCCAGGATGTCGCCCAGAATTTTTTCAGACTTGGAGCCGGCGTTCTCCTTTGTGCGGGAGACAACCAGATCCGTCACGGTGTGCTCGAAATAGCGGCCCGATGCGAACAGAAGGCCGGTAATCGTTATTATCGACCCGGACCGTTCAAATAGATGCCAATTTGCTGAGGTCTGCGCAAGGTAGGCGCATATGATCGCCGGACTAACGGCCAGCAGAATCAACGCGAGGCTGCACACAATGTAGCCCCACGGCGTCCGCAAGCCTTGGGGACTGTCACGCGAAGCGCGGTTATCAGACACTTTGCTCACAATACGCTCTCTCTAATCCATTCGTGGGTGACAATCCCCAGCGCGCCACGACACAGGCCCGCGTCGCGAATCTGCGCTTGCTGTCCGCGGCTGGGACGACACGCCAGGTCTTCTGGATGCATACGGCGTGCGACGGGCGCTCCGAAAGGCATCTCTTCAAACGGTAATTTTGCGTTCCGCGGACAAGTGTCGGCACATGTCGCCATCACCCAGGAGTAGAGATGATTGTCTGCAGACAAGCCCTCTGGGTAAATGGCCGAGGTTGAAAAACAGTTGATTCCTTCGGGAATAAATAGGCCTATTGCGCTGCAGTTCGCTAACAGCGTGGAGGAATAACGCCTGCTACCGCACGCATGTTGCCCGCGGTCTTCGGTTCGCGGCCATTTTCTGGCCATACGCTTACTGAGCGAGGATCGTCAACGATCGAGCCGGGAGTGAACTCCGGCGAAATATGTCCAATGCAATAGGAAATTTGAACGATTGAACATGGATTGAACCGGTGCGGTGAGCAAGAGTTGTGAATGCGGCTCCGGGCTCCGAAAAGACGGGGACAGCAAAAAATCGGCAGGGGGCGGCGGTGCCGGGTGGACAGTCCCTACTGCACATGGTGCGCTCATCACCGACCGGATAACAGAAACCTTCCGTGATTTCCAAAACCTTACTCCCAACCACAGTAGTCACTGCCGAGAGCCCTGTCGGTATCCCAGCGTTGTTGGAGTCAGGACAAGTGCCCGGGCTCGGCGAGCAGAAGGAAGACATTGCACAGTTGATCGCAACGTCGCGCAGGAATCGGCCTCGGGATCCAGTGCCATTTTCGTGCAGATGTCTGTCTGAGACTCGCGGTCCGTGAAAAATGGCGTTTCGCGCCAGGCGACCACGGCCGCCAGTCGGCGATCGGTTTCGCCACCGTTGCGCGCATCGGTCGCGTGCATGTCCACGCAGAAGGCACAAGTTACAGACGCGGCACCACACGCGACTAATGCGGCGGTTTGACGTCGAACGCAATCCGCCCCGCGGGCAGGAAAGTGAGCGAGATGACGGCACCGCCCTTGACTTCGGGAAAGTGGTGGCTGCCCGGCGCGGGCACCGTCCAGCCGCCATAACACCAGCCGTTCGGACCTGCGAGCGCAGCGCCGTCGTTGAGCGGGACCACCAGATTGATCTCGCCATACGGGTGCAAGTGATAGCCGGCGCGGAAGCTGCCCTCGGGGTTGTTCTGGACGTTGTCTGTGCTGTCCAGCAGCACCGCGGTGATGCTAAAGAAGAACGTCTCCGCGCTGGGCATACCGACTAGCGACCGACGATAACGCGGGCCCGCGACCTCGACATCGGCCGCCCAGCCCACCTGCACGCCGAGCGTAACCAGTCGCGCCAGGTCCTTGTACAACTCGCTTTCAACGCCGTATTTCTCGTTCAGCCATTGCTCGACCTCGGTGCCCGCGGTCATGTCCTTGACCTCTTGCAGTAAGGGGATAAGACGGGCGACAAGTTCGTCTTTGCTACCTGTGAATTGGATCTGAGACATTTTTGACTAGTGCCTATGAGCGCCGACGAAACCCGATGGTGTGACGCGTAAAGCGTTCCTCTGGATCGCCGACGGATGGAAGCGGATTGATGGCTTTGGACTACGCCATGCAACCATTCTTGCTCACGGCTTGTGTTCGATCCATAATCAATCGATCAAATTTTCTATCGCATCGTACATATTTCCCATGGATCCGCTTTCCGACGTGTTCTCCCTGCTGAAGGTCAGGAGTGTGCTTTCGGCACGCTTTGAGGCTGCTGAACCTTGGGCGTTGAGATTTGCTGCCTATCGTCATATCAAATTCGTCGGCGTCATCAAGGGCAACAGATGGGTGTGGATTGAAGGCATCACCGAGCCCGCGAAAATGAAGGCAGGAGACTTTTGTCTCCTCACTGACGGATCACCGTACTGTTTCGCCAGCGATCCCGGCGTGAAACCGCACGACGGAGAGAGGGTGCTTGCTAACAACCTGGAGCCGGACGGAATTGTTCGGTATGGACGGGGAGAAATGCACGCGATGAGCGTCGGAGGACGGTTCGAGTTCGACGATGACATGAGCGGGTTGCTGCTCAATTTGCTGCCCCCGCTCGTTCTCGTCTCCGCGGATTCTCCGGATGCCAGATCGTTGAGTGCAGCCCTCGAATTGATCAGGGCGGAGACGGAGTCCGTTCGACCCGGAGCGGCAGCAATGGCGGGCAGCATCGCGAATATCGTGCTGGTGAATATCCTGCGGGCTCATCTTGCCGCCAATCCGAAATCAGCGGGCTGGCTAGGTGCGTTGTCGGATCCACGGATCGGCTCCGCGCTAAGGATGGTGCATGAAGAAATAGCACGTCGTTGGAAAGTAGAGGAACTGGCGTCGAAGGTCGGTATGTCGCGCACCGCGTTTATTGAGCGCTTCAAAGATCTCGTAGGCTTGCCGCCGCTGGAATATCTGATCCGCTGGCGCATGACGATCGCGAGGGACGCCTTGAAGACGGGCAACGACAATCTCTCGAGCATCGCCGCCGCCGTCGGCTACGCGTCGGAAACCACCTTTAGTTCGACTTTCAAAAGAGTGTTTGGTCAGAGCCCCGGTCGGTATCGCTCAGAGGCACGAAGCCCGACAGCTTCTGCGCATACCAGTTGGTGAAGTTGCTCAGCATGAACTCCGAAGGCGCGTACGGCCCCGGCCGATACCCCTTCGAACT
The DNA here is from genome assembly GCF_046027215.1 of Paraburkholderia fungorum. Taxonomy (GTDB): domain Bacteria; phylum Pseudomonadota; class Gammaproteobacteria; order Burkholderiales; family Burkholderiaceae; genus Paraburkholderia; species Paraburkholderia fungorum_D. The sequence continues at coordinate 2,909,804 of NZ_JAQQEN010000002.1, forward strand.
CACGCCGCGTTGATTGTTCGCTACAAGCGTCGCGTCCTGCGCGTTCGTGGCGCGCCATACCTGCGTGAGGGTTTCAACGTCATAATCCACGCCCTCTACCGCGTCTTCGTGCACGAGCCAGGTCGTCTTGAGCGCCGTCCGGCTCTCCGACAACGGCAAAACGCGGAAATGGATGATGTGGTCTGCGAGGAAGTGATTCCAGTTATTGGGCACCCTGAACATGCGCACCGAACCCAGATCGCGTTCCTTGAAATCACCGAGCAGCCGCGCGCACGCAGGCCCTCCATCGGCAGTGAACGAAACCGCGCCGCGATGGAATGGCAAACGGATGCAACGGAATTCGGTGCCACCGTCCGCCGGCAGATGCGGCAACGAAAGACTCTCCCACAACGCGGACTTCTCCTGCATCAACGCTTGAAAATCCTGGCTTGCGCGCGGATCGTCGGGTAATGCGAATTCGATCAGCGTCGCCAGCAACTCCGGGTGATTGCCCACGCAGTGATAACACTCGCGGTTGTTCTCAATCACGAGTTTCCAGTTCGCCTCCTCGATGATCGTCTCCGAATGCGCGACCTTGGTGCGCTCCGGCCGATGCGGCGCGATATACGGCGTGACGGCGGCCTTAAAGCGGGCAATATCGGGCGGATTATCGGCGATACAGACATAGACCATCCCGCAGATCACTTCGACGGACACCGTGCGCAGGTTATGCGCATGACGGTCGAAATCCGCGGGCATCTGGCGTGCGTTCACCAGTGTGCCGTCCAGGTCATAGACCCACTGATGGTACGGACAAACCAGGCGTTTCACGTGCCCCGCGGGCTCGGTGCAGATGACCGAACCACGATGGCGGCAGGTATTGAAGAACGCCGACACTTCGCCGTCTTTGCCACGCACCACCACAACCGGCGTCTTGCCGATGTCGAGCGTGATGTAGTCCCCCGCATGCGGGATTTCGGCCACGTTGCAGGCGAACAGCCATTCGTTCGAAAATACCGCGTCGACGTCGAGTTCGTGCATGGCGGGGTCCGTGTAGAACGCGCCTTCCAGGCTGTAGCCTGGACGACGCGCCTCGAGCAATGAACGAACGCGAGCAACCTCAACCATTCCAGAATCTCCCTTTATTCAGGCGCTCACGGTGGCCGGAGCCTCGCTCACGCTACCGCCGATGCCCGCCAGCGCGAACGACTCGGCAAGAAACTCCACGCACACTTTCACGCGCGCCGACTGCGCGAGCCGCTCCGGAAATACGGCCCATACGTTGGCCGGCTGTGTGAGCTCAGGCAGCACGCGTTGAAGCTGTCCTGCATCGAGCAGCGGCTGCACGTCCCAGATAGAGCGCAGCACGATCCCGCGTCCCGCCAGCGCCCATTGCACCGCCGCTTCGCCGTGGTTCGTCGAAAGCGGGCCCGTTACCTTGACGCTTTCCGTCCTGCCTCCCGCGTCGAGACGCCAGACGCCGAACGGATGGTCGCGCTCCTTGATCGCGAGGCACGCGTGCGATTCGAGGTCCGTGATGCGGTGCGGTGTGCCGTGCCGCGCGAGATATGCGGGCGCCGCGCACAACACGCGATAGTTCGACGCCAGTTTTTTCGCGATCAGGTGACCGGCAATCTCATCGCCGATCCGCACATCGAGGTCGAAACCTTCGCTCACGACATCGACGACGCGATCGAACAGATCGAGCCGCACGTTCAGTTGCGCGTGCCGATCCGACAACGCGGCCAGCGCCGGCGCCACGAACTTGCGGCCGAAGCCGAAGCTGCTCGATACGCGCAACGTGCCGCGCGGCGCGCACCGCGTGCTGGAAACGTCTTCGACCAGCTGATCGACGTCGTCGAGAATCTTTTCGGCCCATGCAAGCACGCGCTCGCCCGCCGCCGTGGTCGCCACACGGCGCGTCGAGCGATGCAGCAAACGTGTACCGAGATTCGCTTCGAGCACGCCGACGCGCTTGCTCACATAGGCGGCCGAAGCCGAAAGCGCTTCGGCCGCGGCGCAGAAGCTGGACTTGCGAGCGACCTCGCAAAAGACGCGCAGGTCGTCGAGTTCCGGAGATGCGGGCAATTTCATGGTGCTGTGCAGAACCGAAGAGGAGCGGCGGGGTCGCAGCCGGGACGCTTCGGCAACACCCGTTCCATCAGAATGAGTGGCGCATGCCAAGACGTACGTCGGCCTGCGTGGTCGTGGTCGACGGCGTAAAGCTATAACCGATCACGGCGTCGACGCCTTGCGAGGCCTTCAGCCAGTCACCCGAGACATAGATGTCCGTGCGTTTCGAGAGCAGGTAATGCAACCCCGCCGAAAGCTGGTTCCAGTGATGCCCGTCGAAGTTCGTGTACTGATATCCGCCGACAAGACTCGTCGCCGGCGTTATTTGCCAATTCGCGCCGCCTTCGCCGACCAGCATGTGCTCGCTTTCGCCGAACGCCTTGATTTGCGTGTAGGTGAAATCGCCCATCACGGTGACAGGTCCAACCGCGTAACTGGCGCCGACAGCGAACGCACCTTGCTTGTCCACCGGGAACGCCGTGTTCGCATAGAGATCGGTGATGGCGCCCGTACCGGGATTGACGCTCACCGTGGGCCGCCCGAAGAACGAGTGCACACCGATCATCGCGTACGGATCGAACGCGTAGATGCCCGACGGGTTGTTCAGCTGGGTGTACGCCGTGCCCATCGAAAGCGCGCCGCGCTGGTACTGCGCGCCCACGCTCCACGCGCTGCCGGTATGAAAAGCGCCGGGCGTATTGCTGAACGAGTACATGCCGCCGAACTGGAATCCACCGAACGTGTTCGACATGAATTTGACGGCGTTCGGCAAATGGTCGCCGTTCATGCGGTCGAAGTCGCCCTGGTTGATCGCGTAACCGCTTGCCCATGCCGATACGTTGTACAGGTAGACCATTTCCTTCGTCATGTCGATCTGGTTGCCGAACGTCAGCGTTCCCCAGTCGTTTTGCAGACCGACGTACGCCAAGCGGCCGAACAACGAACCGCCGTTCGAAATCTGCCCGTTGCCAAGGTGGAATCCGCTCTCCAACGCGAACACCGCCTTCAGTCCGCCGCCGAGATCCTCGGTGCCCTTGAGGCCCCAGCGATTCGCATACGACACGCCGTCGTCGAATTTCACCTGATGCGCGCCGCCCGCATTGCTCACGTAAGTCACGCCTGCGTCGATCACGCCATACAGCGTCACGCTGCTTTGTGCGCGCGCCGCGAACGGCAGGGCAGCCAGCATCAGTACCGCCGCACGCGAAGCGGCGGTACGCATTGTCATCTTCAATCTCATGGTGTTGTCGCAGAGGGCAATCAGTTCAGACCACGGTCGGCTTCGCGAACGAGCTGACGTTCTTTTTCGATGTCGAGCGAGCGGCAGGTCCACAGGTAGACGAGCGCGGAAACAGGCAAGCCGACGAGCATCGCGACGTCGGTGCCGCCCAGCCACTGGGCGACCGGCCCGGTATAGAGCTCCGTCTTGAAGAACGGGACCATTGCGACGAAGCCCACGGCGTAGGCAGTCAGGCCGCGCCAGTTCCAGCGTCCATAGATGCCGCGCGGATTGAAGATTTCGCGCACCGAGTAGTGCGAGTGGCGCACGACGAAAAAGTCGATGAGATTGATGGCGGTCCAGGGCGTGAACAGATAGCCGAGAATGCCGAGGAAGTCGCCGAACTTGCCCATGAAGTTGTCTGAGGCCGCGAACGCGAGCGACGTCGCCATCAGCGCCACGACAAGCAGGCTGATGATGCGTTTGGTCGCGTTCGACTTGAGCGGCCTGAACGAATCAGTGATGCTGAGCAGCGTGAGCGAGGCGCCATAGAAGTTCAGGCCCGTGATCGCGAGCAGGCCCAGCAACGCGAGCAACAGCGTGACCGTGCCGAAGCCGGGATAGATCAGGTCGCCGGCGCGTTGCACCGCGTCTGAGATCTCGATTTGCGCATTGAGCGCCGCCGCTGCGGTGCCGACCAGCATCATCCACACGCCGCCGATGAGCGCGCCAAGAAAGGTCCACCAGAACGTCGCACGCACGCCGGTATTGGGCGGCAGATAGCGTGAGTAGTCGGACACATAGATCGACCACGAAAGCTGATACGCCGCCGCCGCAAAGAGCTGCACGAGAAACGGCGTCGCCTTGAAGCCCGCAAGGCTCAACTGGCCCGCCGGGAATTGCACCTTCACGCACATGCCCACGCTGAAAATGGTGAGCGCTACGAGCAGCGTGAACGCCAGCCACCGTTGTGCCTTGTGGATCAGGTCGTAACCGAACACCGCGAGCACGACCGCAATGACTGTGAAGACGATATAGCTCACGTGCGGTTCAGTGCCGAGCAGATGATGCGCGGTCTGCCCCGCCATGAGCTGGTTGAACGAGTTGTAGCCAATATAGGTGACGAGCGCGACGACCCAGACGAGCAACGCGCCCATGTAGCCGAATTGCGGGCGCGACTGGATCATTTGCGGCAGCCCGAGCTGCGGCCCCTGGCTCGAATGGAACGCCATGAAGAACGTGCCGAGCACGTTACCGAGCACGATGGCAATCGCGCTCCACAGCAGATTGCCGCCCATGCCGATACCGATTGCACCGGCCGCGATGGTCGCGAGGTTGGCGTCGCCCGTAAACCACACGGGCCACAGATGCCAGGCCTTGCCTTTGCGTTCGGCGAGCGGCACGTAGTCGATCGAGCGGGACTCGATCCGCGATTTGGTGCGCGACGGCTCGCCAGCCAGCGCGTCAGCGATTGCCTCTTGTGACATGTCTCCTCCAGTTGCGGGGTGGCCTAAGGGGCTCGTCACCGTGCGAGCCCGCTTTGCGCGCCGCGCCCAAAACCGGAAACGCCAGTTTCTGGACACAGTGCGATTAGCCTTTGGTTAACAGTGAACCAACGGTTAACGATATTACGCAACGCGAGGGATTCCGGCCCACTATCGCATTCTCCTATTGACTATGTCTCAAAAATCAATATGCCACGCTTGTGCTTGGCGCCGCCGCGCATCTGGCAGACAGAATAGCTGTTGCGCATCGATCCCACGCGCAAAGAACATCGGTGTCGAGGGATAACCCTGATCCACTCTCGCCACGAATTCTTTTATATTGCCGTTAACCAATAGTTTTGTTGTAACTGATAGTTAATTTTTCTTACTCAGTGCGGCGGACCCCATGACCTATCTCCCGATCGAATTCCATAAGAAACCCGAACTGCCCAGGCTGCCGGCCGATTTCTGCGCCAACCCGGAACTGGCCTGGACCATTCCAGCCAACTACTACACCTCGGAAACCGTATTCAAGGCAGAAGAAAAGAAAATCTTCGAGAACACCTGGATCTGCGTGGCGCACGGCAGCGAGCTGGCGGAGGCGAACGCCTACGTGACGCGAGAAGTGGTGGGCGAAAGCATCCTGCTCGTGCGCGGCAAGGACAAAGTGCTGCGCGCCTTCTATAACGTTTGCCCGCACCGCGGCCACCAGTTGCTCGAAGGGAGTGGCAAGGCGAAAAATGTCATCACCTGCCCGTATCACGCGTGGGCGTTCAAGCTCGATGGCGCGCTCGCGCACGCCAACAATTGCGATCACGTGCAGTCGTTCGACAAGGATAATTCCACGCTCGTGCCGGTGCGCGTCGAGCAATACGCGGGCTTCGTGTTCATCAACCTCAACCCGCAGGCTGGCAACGTCGAGGCGCAATTGCCCGGCCTCGAAGCGAGCCTGCGCCGTGCCTGCCCCGTGATCGACGACCTGAAGCTCGCCGCGCGCTTCGTCACCGAAACGCCGGCCAACTGGAAGTCGATCGTCGACAACTACCTGGAGTGCTACCACTGCGGCCCGGCTCATCCTGGGTTTTCCGACTCGGTGAAAATCGATAAGTACACGCACACGCTGCAAGGCAACTGGACGGTTCAGTTTGGCCATGCGCAATCGTCGGAGCGCTCGTTCAAACTGGATCCTTCCGTGAAGGACCCGAGCTTCCATGGTTACTGGGCGTGGCCGTGCACCATGTTCAACGTGCCGCCGGGCAGCGACTTCATGACGGTGATCTATGAATTCCCGATGAGCGCGGAAGTCACGCTCCAGCACTACGACATCTACTTCCTCAACGACGAACCGACCGAAGAGCAGCAGAAGCTGATCGAGTGGTATCGCACGGTGTTCCGCCCCGAAGATCTGCGTCTCGTGGAGAGCGTGCAAAAGGGCCTGAAATCGCGCGGCTATCGCGGCCAGGGCCGCATTATGGTCGATGAGCAGCGCAGTGGCATTAGCGAGCACGGCATCGCGCATTTCCACAATCTGCTCGCACAGCACTATCAGGACTGATGCCGCGCACGGCAAGGAGAACTTACGCATGACTTTGCTAGAACAATCCGGGCTGCTGCGCCAGCAGGCCTATATCGACGGCCAGTGGCACGACGCGCAGGACGGCGCCACGCTCGACGTCACCAATCCTTCCACGGGCGAGTGGCTCGCGCGCGTGCCGAACATGGGCGCGAGTGAAGCGCGCACGGCCATCGAAGCCGCGCACCGCGCGTTTCCCGCGTGGCGCGCGAGCACCGCGAAGGAACGCGCGCGCCTGCTGCGCAACTGGTTCGAGCTGATCATGGCGAACCAGGACGCGCTCGCTGAACTGATGACGCGCGAGCAGGGCAAGCCGCTCGCCGAAGCGCGCGGCGAGATTGCCTATGCGGCTTCGTTCATCGAGTGGTTCGGCGAACAGGCCAAGCGCATTGACGGGGACGTGATCCCGAGCCCGAACCCGGACCAGCGCCTCGTGGTGACGCGCGAACCGGTGGGCGTATGCGCCGCCATCACGCCGTGGAACTTCCCGGCCGCGATGATCACGCGCAAGGCCGCGCCCGCGCTGGCGGCAGGCTGCACGATCGTCATCAAGCCCGCCAACGAGACGCCGCTTTCCGCATTCGCGCTGGCGGTGCTCGCCGAGCAGGCGGGCATTCCGGCGGGCGTGATCAATATCGTCACAGGCAAGTCGCGCGAGATCGGCCTCGAAATGACGTCGAACCCGCTTGTCAAAAAGCTCACCTTCACGGGTTCGACGGAAGTGGGCCGTCTTTTGATGCGCCAGTGTTCGGACACCGTGAAGAAGGTTTCGCTGGAACTTGGCGGCAACGCACCCTTCATCGTATTCGACGATGCCGATCTCGATGCCGCGATTGAAGGCGCCTTGCTCTCGAAGTACCGCAACGCGGGGCAGACATGCGTCTGCGCGAACCGCTTCTACGTGCACGACTCGGTCTACGACGATTTCTGCCGACGCTTTGCGGCGCGCGTGGCCGAATTCAACGTGGACGACGGTTTCGCCGCGGGCGTGAACATCGGGCCGCTCATTAACGAAGCGGCGCGCGACAAGGTCGACAGTCTCGTGCGCGACGCCGTCGCGCAAGGTGCGCGTGTCGTCACGGGCGGCGCGGTGCACGCGCGTGGCGGCAACTTCTACGCGCCCACCGTGCTCGCCGACGCAAAGCCGGGCATGGCTGTGCTGAGCGAAGAAATCTTCGGACCGGTTGCGCCGATCGTGCGTTTTTCGAGCGACGCCGAGGTCGTGCAGCTCGCCAACGATTCGATCTATGGGCTCGCGGCGTATTTCTACAGCCGTGACATCGGCCGCATCTGGCGCGTGGCCGAGCAGCTCGAATACGGCATCGTTGGCATCAACACGGGTTTGATCTCCAACGAAGTCGCGCCGTTCGGCGGCGTGAAGCAGTCGGGCATCGGCCGCGAAGGCTCGAAATACGGCATCGAAGACTATCTGTCGATCAAGTACCTCTGCATGGGCGGCGTCACGCGCTAACCCGCATGCGGACCTGCACACGGATGCGGCTCGCGCCGCATCCGCTCTTTCGAATCGAAGATCATCCTGCCCGCGAGAACGCCGGGCAATCACGAAGCAAATACGCACCGCGCGCCGCGCGGTTTGCGGACAAGGAAGGCACCATGAACGCCCGCGAATCGATTACTGTCGACGTCGTCGCCGTCGAGCAACTCACTCCGCTCATCAAGCGCTTCACGCTCGCGCTGCCCGATGGCGCGCCGCTGCCGCCGTTCAGCGGCGGCGCCCACGTGCTTGTCTCGATGCAGGACGGCGCGCAATGGCATCACAACGCTTATTCACTGCTCAGTTCGCCACACGACACGCGCCAGTATCAGATCGCCGTGCGCCGTGAAGAGGCGTCGCGCGGCGGCTCGGCGTTCATGCACGACAAGGTCGGCGTGGCCACGCGGCTCGCGATCGGCTCGCCCGCGAATCTTTTCGAACTCGCGCGCGAAGCGAAGCAACATGTGTTTATCGCGGGCGGCATCGGCATTACGCCGTTTCTCGCGCAACTGGCCGAACACGGTCCCGATGCTGGCGGCGCGCCCGAATTCGAATTGCACTATGCGTACCGCAGTCCCGAGCACGGCGCGTTCGTCGACGAACTGAAGTCCGGTCCGCACGCTGCCAACGTGCATTGCTATGTCGAGAGCGAAGGCCAGCGCCTCGACCTGCTCAAGCTCTTCAAGAACCTGCCCGCCGATGCGCACGTCTATGTCTGCGGCCCGCAAGGGCTCAACGATGCAGTCCATGCGAACGCCGCACTGCTCGGCTGGCCGAAGACGCAACTGCACTCGGAGCAGTTCGCCGCGACCGATATCGGCGGCAAGGCATTCACTGTGGTTCTGGCGAAGTCGGGCATCGAGCTCGAAGTGGCCGAAGACGAAACCATTCTTAAAGCGATTGAACGCGCCGGTGTGACAGTGGAATCACTGTGCCGCGAGGGCGTATGCGGTACGTGTGAAGTGCCGATTCTGGAAGGTGAAGCGGACCATCGCGACCAGTACCTCGACGACGACGAAAAGGCCGCGCAAAAGACCATCCTGCTGTGCGTGTCACGCTCGCGCACGCCGCGCCTCGTCATCAACCTCTAGGTGGCTCGGTGGGGAAGGGCACCCGGCGTACTGCGCCCAGCGACGATCCGTTAAACTAGCAAAAGAACCGCGGGCGGACGACGCTCCGGGCCGCGCGCCCTGTCCAGCACCGGCGGCATGATTGGCGGCATCGGCCCCGCGCGTATGCCGCCTTTTCGTTTGACCGCGCGACCGTCACAGAGGGGAATGGATGTCCGAGGATACGTTCGCGTTTCGTCTGAAAGTGCTGCTTGAGCACAAGAAGCTGAGTCTGCAGCAAATTGCCGACGCAGTCGGCATTTCACGCCCCGCCGTGCACAAGTGGACACGTGGCGGCGAGATCGACTATTCGAACCTGCGCCGCCTCGCCGCGTTTCTCGAGGTGAACTGGGTCTGGCTGCGCTACGGCGACGAAGCCGTGAAAGACCTGGGCATTGTGGGCGCCACCGAGCTGCCCATGACCGACCTGCGCCGCCGCTACACGGCCGAGATCATGTCGAACGAAGCACGCATGAAGCACGCACAGGAACTGGCGGGCATCGTGACGTGGGAATGGAATCTGGTCGCCGACGAGCTCATCTATTCGAGCAATTGCGCGAAGCTCTATGGCCGCGAAATTCACAGCAACGAAGAGTTCTGGGAGATCCTGCATCCCGAAGATTCGATCTGGCTGAATGCGGACGCCATGAAAGACCTGGTCGCGAGCCAGGTGCCCCGTGTGTGGGATTTTCGGATCATCATGCCCGATGGATCGATCCGCTGGATCGAATCGCGCGTGGCCACCTTGCTCGACGATGCGGGGCGGCCCGTGCGCGTGGTGGGTACCACCATGGACATCACCACGCGCAAGGAAGCCGAGCGCGCGCAGCAGGAGCGCCTGCAACTGCTCAACGACGCCGCGCGCATTGCGGGATTCGGCGCATGGCGCTGGCTGCGCGGTCAGGATGCGCTGATCGTGTCCGACGAATGGTGCCGCCTGTTCGGCGTCGACCCTGCCGAGGCACCCCGTCATTACGTGGAACTGTCGGATCACATTCATCCGGAAGACCGGGCGGCGCGCGAGGCGGCCGTGAACGACGCGCTCGCGCGTCGCACGGATTACCGCGTGCTCTATCGCGCGTCGCTGCCAGACGATACCTGCCGGCTGGTGGTCGAGCAAGGCCATGCCCGCGTGTCGCCGCACGGCGACGACGTGTGGCTCACGGCGTTGTGCCGCGCGGCGCAGCCCGCCGATATGGCCGCGGCTGCGCCGCACGCTGCGGACAGCAGCACGGGCGCGGCGATCGCTTAGCACGGCGCTGCCGCCTCGCTCGCGTGACCTGGACGCAGCTCAGAGCGCGGCGGCAACCGCCTTGCCCACCGCCGTCGTGTTCGCCGTGCCGCCCATATCCGGCGTGCGCGGACCGTCCACCAGCACTGTCTCGATCGCTTGCATGATCGCGTCGTGTGCAGCCTTGAACTGGTCATCGCCATTGCCGAGGAAATCGAGCATCATCGCGCCCGACCAGATCATGGCAACCGGGTTCGCGATCTGTTTGCCGAAAATATCCGGCGCGGAACCGTGAACGGGTTCGAACAGCGACGGGAAGGTGCGCTCCGGATTCAGATTCGCCGACGCGGCAAGGCCGATCGTGCCGGTGCAGGCCGGACCGAGATCGGACAGAATGTCGCCGAACAGGTTTGACGCCACCACCACGTCGAAGCGATCCGGTTGGAGCACGAATCGCGCGCACAGAATGTCGACGTGCTGCTTGTCCCATGTCACGTCCGGATAGGACTCGGCCATCGCGGCCACGCGCTCGTCCCAATACGGCATGCTGATCGAGATGCCGTTCGATTTGGTGGCGGCCGTGAGCTTCTTGCGGCCACGCTGGTTCGCGAGTTCGAACGCGTACTTGAGGATGCGGTCCACGCCGTGCCGCGTGAATACCGATTCCTGCAGCACGAATTCCCGATCCGTGCCTTCGAACATCTTGCCGCCCACCGAGCTGTATTCGCCTTCGGTGTTCTCGCGCACCACGAAGAAGTCGATGTCGCCGGGCTTGCGGTTCGCGAGCGGACACGGCACGCCGGGCAGCAGGCGCACCGGACGCAGATTCACGTACTGGTCGAATTCGCGGCGGAACTTCAGCAGCGACCCCCACAGCGAGATATGGTCGGGCACCTTGTCGGGCCAACCCACGGCGCCGAAATAAATGGCATCGAAGCCCTTGAGTGTGGAGAACCAGTCGTCGGGCATCATCTTGCCGTGCTGCAGGTAATAGTCGCAGCTCGCCCAGTCGAAGTGCGTGAACTCGATCGAAAGGCCGAACTTCGCGGCCGCCGCTTCCACCACACGCACGCCCTCGGGCATCACTTCCTGACCGATGCCGTCACCGGCAATGGCTGCAATTCTGTATGTCTTGCTCATGTCTCGTTCTCCGTTACCTGGCGCGCGCCCTGATTGGCGCGACCGATGAACGAAAGCATGCCTCAAATGGTCGTAAAAATTAGCCCTGCCAGCGTGGAGACATTGAACACGAAGCGTGAACAAAGTGCGCCGCGAGTTATGCGCACTCTGGTACAACTGCAACAATGCCAAAATGCCTTTTGCCTCAGCCACAGGTGGCTTTCGTTAGAATCAGCTTTCGATGCTTATATTCGTCTATAACCGGAGACAAACATGCCAGGCTTACTTCCCGATGTCGACCGCGACGGACTCCTCGAATATTCAGTCGTTTACACCGACCGATCAATCAATCATATGTCGCAGCTCTTTCAAGGAGTCATGCGCGATATTTCCGATTCCCTGAAGAAGGTCTACAACGCGAAGTCGGCCGTTGTCGTGCCGGGCAGCGGGACTTTCGGCATGGAAGCCGTTGCCCGGCAGTTCGCAACAAACAGGAAGTGTCTTGTCATCCGGAATGGCTGGTTCAGTTTTCGCTGGTCGCAGATTTTCGACATGGGCGGCATTCCGTCTGAATCGATCGTGCTGAAGGCGCGGCCGGCCGAACAAGGGAGACAGGCTGCCTATGCACCGCCACCGATCGAAGAGGTGGTCGCTGCGATCAGGGAAAACAAGCCGGATCTGGTCTTTGCGCCGCATGTCGAAACCGCATCCGGGATCATGCTGCCGGACGCTTATTTGCGCGCGGTGGCCGACGCTGTGCATGCTGTCGACGGCATGTTTGTGCTGGACTGCATTGCCTCCGGCACGGTCTGGGTCGACATGAAGGCGAGCGGCGTTGACGTCCTGATCAGCGCGCCGCAAAAGGGATGGAGCGCGTCACCGTGCTGCGGGCTGGTCATGCTTAGCCAGCTTGCGCGCGAAAGAATCGACGCAACTACCAGCACCAGTTTCGCTTGTGATCTTCGCAAATGGCTGCAGATTATGGAAGCCTACGAGAACGGTGGATTCGCGTACCACGCAACGATGCCCACGGACGGTCTCGCGACATTGCGTGACGTCATGAAGGAGACCGAGGCATACGGCTTCGATAAAGTGAGAACGGAGCAGCTTGAACTCGGCAAGCGCGTTCGCTCGCTCCTGGTGGACAACGGTTTCAAAAGCGTGGCGGCCGAAGGTTTCGAGGCTCCGGGCGTCGTCGTCAGCTACACGGACGATGACGGAATACGATCCGGCAAGAAGTTCGCTGATGCCGGCTTGCAGATCGCGCCCGGCGTTCCCCTTCAATGCGACGAGCCTGAAGATTTCAAGACCTTCCGCATTGGATTGTTTGGGTTGGACAAACTGCATGATGTTGACGGTGCGGTGGGCAGGCTTGCGAAGGCGGTGGATGGGATTGTTTAGGGCGGGTTCTCTTTTTTGTGGAGGGTGTGCGTATTGCTCGTTATCGCAACTGCGTCGGTAGGAGGAATCCGAAACGTAGCGGCCAGGGTATGCGCACTATTTGGACAAAGCTGACGGTGGCCGATCAGGAACGTGCGGCCGTCCCAGGCCGCTTTGCCGACATTCGCGACTGGGTGTCGGCGAGTGTCAGCTTTCGTTGTTGGCGAATGAGTGTTCTACGACCCGTAGCGGGCAGTCAAGATTAGCTTAACCGGACTTTCGCGAGTGTGAAACCGGCCATTTGCCTTGTGATGTCGGCGGCGCTACACTGCGCGCGATGAGGGAGTGCCAAGTAGCAAGCTTCGAGCGGGGCATCTGTCAGATGCCAGTGAAAACAAGTTAGGCGGCAGGAGGAAACAGCGATATGACTGCCCCATTTTCCGGCGGGTGTGCATGCGGATCGATCCGCTATGTATGCTCGCGCGCGCCGGTAGCGACGCTAAACTGCCACTGCCTAGACTGCCAGCGCTCAAGTGGTGCTCCTTTTGCTTCCGGCTTCATCGTGCGGGTGTCGGACATGACGATCACCGGCACGCCAAAGACGTACTCGGTTCGTGCTGGCAGTGGCAGGCTCGCGACTCGCAGCTTTTGTTCCGATTGCGGCTCTCCCCTGTTCACGCGTGGCGAGACTGCTCCAGAAGTTATGTCCATCCGTTTCCCTACGCTGGACAATCCGTCGGAGTTTCAGCCGATGCTGGATATCTGGACATCTAGTGCACAACCATGGGTTTGCCTTAGTCAGGCAACTCCTCACTATCCTCAGTCGCCTTAGTTCGCTCGTCGCCGATCGCGCGACTGTCCGTTTCGGAAGAATTTATCTCAGCTGCGCGTACTGCCCCGGTGGAAAATCCACCTTTGAGGAAGGATCAACCGCCAGCGTGAACTGCAACGTGGACGAGCTGCCACGGTCAATCTCCGTCATTTGGGCCGTCATGGTCGATTTCTTGACCTGGCAGGCCGAAGACGACGCGAGGATCCTTACCACGCAGTCAGTGCGCGCCCGCATCTGACAAGGGATCACAAAACCCTCGCGCGCCTCATCGGAACTGAGGGCGTCCTCGATATAGTCGCCGCCGTCATACTCCCCGTGCTCACAGAAACCCTTGCAGGTCCCACACACTCCGTTTCTGCAATCGAGGGGGATTTTGATGCCGTGCTGGTACGCGGCGTCGGCTACAGTTTCGTGTTCAGACGACGTGATGAAATGTGTAACATCGTCCTCGAACCGCAAAGCAATTGAGTGAAGCATGATAAGCACCCACCTTCGAAAATCACACGTGATACACGTCGATGACCTGGTGAATCAGGTCATTTTTCAGCACCACCTTCTTGTTCAGGATTGACAGCCCGGAGCTGCTGACCCTCAAGGTGTAGAACGAGGTTCCGAAGTAGTGATCGAGCAACTTGTAGCGGTAATTCATCGTGTGCCAGTTAAAGCGCGCCTCGATCTGTCCTTCAGTTCGTTTAAGGATTTCGACGTTGGCGATGTTGTGAGTAGTGCGAGGTTCAGGCGTGCTGGCACCTGAGCGCTCTGATCTGAGCCGGAAAACACGATCTTCGAGCCCCATGCGATCGGAGTAGTAGATCAGTGACACATGCTTGCGCGGGTTGTCGACGAGCGTCTCGGCATCATCCCAGCACGGCATCCAGAACACCGCCTTCGGGTCATAGCACTCGAGCCATTCGTCCCAGCTGCGGTCGTCGAGAAGACGAGCTTCGCGAAAGATGAACGCACAAATGTCCAGGTATGGGCTTTCTAACGAAGTCATTGTGCGACCTCAACCGGCTGAACATTAAACACCTTCGGCTCGGCCTCAATGCCGCGGAGCATCGTTTCGGCCCAATACGTGTGCTGTTGCACGAACAATCCTTCATCTTCCATTCGCACCCCGCTCATGAGTGGTGCAAGACCGAGGCGACGCGCGTTATCGTCGGGTCCGCTAATCCAGCGTGGTGCGCCCCTGCTCAGGTCATTCCACTGAGCTGCGCTACCCCTGTAGCCGCTTTGACATGCGCGGAACTCTTCGAGATCGTCAGGCGTTCCCATGCCGCTGACGTTAAAGAAATCTTCGTATTGACGGATTCGTGCATTGCGGACCTCGTCACTCTCGTCGCGTGGTGCGAAGCAGTAGATGGTAACTTCGGTCTTGTCGACAGAGATCGGACGGACGACCCGAATTCGAGTGGAGATCTGATCCATCACGTACAAATTCGGATAGATACACAGGTTGCGCGTCTGGTTGACGATTGCGTCGGCCACCTCTTCGCCAACACGTGCCTTCAACTCTTCGCGTCTGGCAAACACGGGCCGAACTTCCGGATTAGGGAGGCGCGTCCAAAGAAGCATGTGCCCGTGTTCGAATGTGTAGGTGCCACCGATGTTTTTTTTCGACCATGTGGTGACATCAACGGTGCGAATCGTGTCGCTCGAACGATCCCGGCGCCCGATCGTAGCGACGTAGTTCCAGTGCACCGAGCCGACGTGGTAACAGATGCAAAGACGGCATGAGCGCTGCTATGTGATCCTATTTGCATGGAGGATGATTGGCTTTACGGAGAGTTAGCCAGAAGGCGCCATGCTTTGTTTCGGAGCGAAGCAATTGACGGTCAGATCTGCGCTCTGCCCCCGTCCACGAAGAGTTCGATGCCCGTGACGAAACTCGAGTCATCCGAAGCAAGAAACAGAGCAGCTTTGGCAACTTCGTCGGCTTCCCCCATGCGTCCCATCGGGATGGTGGATAAAATCCTCGCGATGGCGTCCGGAGGCTGGTGACCAATGACCGGGGTATCAATTGGCCCCGGGCTAAGGACGTTTGAACGGATACGACGGTCCTTCAGCTCCACAGTCCATCCTCGTACGAAATTGCGGATGGCGGCCTTGGTCGCGCCGTATACCCAGAAGGCAGGTGTCCCTTTGGCGCTCGCGACGGAACCCGTGAGAATGATCGATCCGCCGTCATTCAAGAGCGGCAGAGCCTTTTGGACCGTGAAGAGCACTCCCTTCACGTTGGTACTGAACAGTTTGTCGAAATGCACTTCGGTGATATTGCCCAAGGCGGCGAACTCAGCGATGCCAGCGTTGGCGAAGACGATGTCGATTCTTCGTCCTGTCGCTTTGACGTTTTCATAGAAACGATCAAGATCGGCCAACTTGGCGACGTCTCCCTGGATGCCGGTCACATTGTCCCCGATGGCCCTCACGGCTTCGTCGAGCTCCTTCTGGCGACGGCCGGTGATGAAAACATATGCGCCCTCGGCGACGAAGAGCTTCGCGGCGGCGAAGCCTATCCCCGACGAGCCGCCAGTGATGACGGCCACCTTTCCCTGCAACTTACCCATAGCGATTACTCCATTGATTGCAAATCCCGATGGCAACGCCTCCGGGCTGGCAACTGCCAAAAAATAGCCGAGCGCCCATGCACGGCTGCATTCGAAGGTGGTTTGCGCGTACCAACCAACGCCGGCCAGGCAGTCGATCATCTTGTTGGCCGTGTGACGGCTAGACCTCGAACCGGAACGCTGCCCCGTCGCGCTTCACATGTCCTGCTGTCGGCGCGGCATAATGGGTGCCGATGACCAGGATCGGCTGGTCGGCCCACTCTGCGAACAGCTTCGCGCGGGTGGTCGTCGCGGCCTGGGTGTCGCTGTCGAGGCTCGTTGCCCAATCGGGGTGCGCCATTTGGCAGGGATGATGGGCAATGTCGCCGGTAATCACCGCGCTTTGCCCTTCCGATTTGATCACGACGCTGACATGGCCCGGCGTGTGACCAGGGGTTGGCCTCAGGCGGACCTCAGGCGAGACGCGGTGGTCCATCTCCACCAGTTCGACCAGGCCTGCGTCGAAGATCGGCTGCACGCTATCTCCCATGATCGCCTGCTGCTCCTCGTCGCCCTCGTTGCTCCAATGTTCAAATTCGCGCTTGCCGATCAGGTAGCGGGCCTTGGGGAAGGTAGGAACCCACTTGCCGTCCACCAGCATGGTGTTCCAGCCCACGTGGTCTACGTGCAGGTGGGTGCAGATCACGGCGTCGACACTGTCGCGGCTCCAGCCCGCATCCGCCAGACGTTGCAGGAACGGCGTCGCGAGCGGGTTTCCGCCCACCAGACGGCGCGGCTTGTCGTTGCCGATGCAGGTGTCAACCATCAGCCTCAGCCCCGGCGCCTCCACTAGCACGGCCTGGACGGCCACGTTGAGCGAGCCATCCTCGTTGACGAAATGCGGATACAGCCATGGGCTGGCCTTCAGCGCCTCCGGCGTCGCGTCACGAAGGAAGAAGCCCTCCGGATCGAAGGAAACGGACATCAAAGTTTCGACCACGCAGGTGATCTTCACCGCGCCTACCTGCCAATTCAACATGACGACCTCCTCATGATTGCATCGAGTCGAGCGAACCTCGTCCACTCATCGCCTGACCTGCTTCGGCCAAGGCACGGGGACCGCACCAATGGAACAGGCGCGCGCGCGGGAGCTGTGAATATCCGCTAGCGATGCCGGTCACATCGTCAAAATGACTTTTCCAAACGGCCGATCCTCTATCAGGTGACGCAGGGCCTCGCCTGCTTCAGCGAGGGGGTAGACCCGCTCGACGACCGGTTTGACTGATCCGCTTACGATTAACGGGATGATGTGCCGCCACGCAGTGGCGATCGTGGCCGGTGACTGGGCGAACAGGGAGAAGCCGGCCATCCGCGCGCCCTTCCAGATGAGGTCCGTGACGTCGATCGTAGTTCTGCGGCCAGCGGAGTAGCCCAGCGTGATCAGGACACCGTCTCGCCCCAGGCTGCTCAATGCCTCACTCGTCACATTGCCGCCGATGCTCTCGATGACGATATCGACGCCCTTGCCGGCCGTTATCCGGCGAACGCCGTCGGCAAGACCTTCCGCGGTGAGGTCAATCACGTCCTCGAAACCAAGTTCGCGCGCCCTCGCGGCTTTCGTCGCGCTGCCAGCCGTAGAGATCACCTTGCCAGCGCCCTGCGCCCGCGCGAGTTGATAGGTCGCGTTGCCAACCGACCCGCCGATTCCCGGAGCCAGCACCGTCATGCCCGGCTTGAACCCGGCGTCGGTGAGGGCGATCTGTGCCGTCAGATAAGCCACCGGAAGGCTGGCCGCGACGACGTCCCCGATCGCGTCAGCCGACGCCAGATGTTCTGGCCTCACAAGCAGCCATTCCTGCCATGTGCCATTCTCACCAACGCCATAGGGTCCCGTGAACATCACGCGGCTCCCCACCTCGAGCCCGGAGTCGCCTGCGTTCTCGATGACACCGACGCCCTCATTGCCGAGCACCAGCGGCGCTTTGGCTCGAGGGTGCCCACCCGACAGGATCGTGTGATCGAGCGGCGTGACGCCGGCGGCCGTCACGCGAACCAGCACCCGGCCCTTCACCGGTTGCGGCGCGGGTAGTTCGATCTGCCGCAATCCGCCATAGCCCGAAAAGGTTTCCGCTTCGATCACGCGCATGGCTATCGTCCTTTAAAGTAACAGACCTGTACGTAACTTTCATAGTAGGTACAGATCTGTTACTTTGTCAACCGGAGAATCCGAATGAAAGGAGTTGGCGGATATGAAGACAGGAGCCCGACCCCGGCGGGGAGCCCCACCCAAGGGCGAAGTCAGCGCACGTGAGCGTATCCTCGCGACGGCAAGCGACCTGTTCTACCGAGAGGGCATCCGTGCCATCGGCGTCGACAGGGTCGTTGAGCAATCCGGGGTATCGAAGACAAGCCTCTATCGCGTATTTGAATCGAAGGACGCGTTGATCTCCGCCTTCGCCGCCGAGAAAGACCGGTCGTTCTGGGCGTGGTGGGATGACGTCGAAGAGAAGCACGCTGAAGACCCGCGGGCCTTGTTAAACGCGCTGCTATCTGGAGTCGCGAAACGGATTGCGCACCCCGCCTATCGCGGCTGCCCCTTTCTTAACCTGGTGACGGAGTTTCCCGACGACGACTACCCAGGCCGGGTTATCGCCCGGGATAACAAGGAGGAAATGCGGGCGAGGCTCGCAGCGATCGTTGCCAGACTGGGCGTGAGTAATCCCAAACGCACCGCGTCTCAGATCACGCTGATCATCAACGGCGCCTACGTCACCGGTTTGATAGCGGCGCCGGGCGATCTGAGGGGCGACCTCATCGACGCTGCCACGAAATTGCTGGCCTAGTCGAACGCGATCATTTGCCGGAATTGGTTCTTGCTTCGAGTGCTTGAACGACGGCCACGATGTCGGCCCGCCCGTGCCCCAACGCCTGCGTCTCACCGAATAGCGCGAAGCAGACATCCAGTAGTGGCGACGCGATCCCGGCTTCCCGGGCCGCTTCCGCAATCAACCGATTAACCTCCAGCACATTGGTGACCGAACCCTGGACATCGAAGTCACGCGTCACCAGCTTGAGAATTTTCACGCGTGAGATGTCGCTCGCCATTTGACCGGCGTCGATAATGGCGCGGAACTGCTGCATGTCCAGACCATGCCGTTCGGCAAAATGAGCCGCTTCCGCAAGGCCGGTTACCGTGGTCATCAGAAACAGATTCACCGCGAGCTTCATGAGAAGGCCGTTTGGAACCGCGCCGCACACGATCGTCTGATGGCACATTGGCTCGAGCAGAGGGCGGACGCTTTCGATGGCCGCGTTTTCGCCCGCCAGCATAGCCACGAGCTGGCCCGCCTCCGCGGGCTTGCGCGAGCCCGAGACGGGTGCTTCCACGTAGCTGCCACCGGCGTTGCGAATGTCGGCTTCGAGTGCGCGCGAGTAGTCAGGCGAAGTCGTCCCCATGTGGACGATCGTGTGGTGCGCAACGTTCGCGGTGAACTGCGAGGAGCCACGGCCGAGGACGGCGTCGATTGCGTCGCCGTCGACCAGCATCAGGAATACCACTCGGGTCCGCTTAAATACCTCGGCAGGATGGGCCGCGACGCTTGCGCCGGCCGCTCGCAACGGCTCGCATCTGTCAGGCGAGCGGTTCCAGACAACGAGTTGTGTGCCAGCGCGGGCCAGATTGAGCGCCATGGGCTGTCCCATGACGCCTAAGCCGATGAAACCGATGTCCATGAATATCCCCCTTCCGGGATCAAGACGAATGTTGCTTCCGGCGCGGCACAACCATGTTCACGACATGCACGAGCACGGCCTGGTCGTCCTGGTTCAGGGTGGTGGTTCGGAGCTTGATCAGACCCTGCTCTGGACGTGACTTTGACGGCCTCACCTCGATCACCTCGCACTCGACGCGCAACTCGTCACCGGGTCGCACTGGCCGGGGCCAGCGGCACTCGTCAAGGCCAGCGCCGACAAAGCCGCCAGCCGGCTTGAGTTCGGTCTCAATCATCAACCGCATCGTCACGGCAGCGGTGTGCCAGCCGCTGGCGGCCAGGCCACCGAAAATCGTGTGACGCGCCGCCGCCTCATCGAGATGGAAGGGCTGCGGATCGAACTCGGCAGCGAACGCGAGGACCCGCTCCTTGTCGATGCGCAGCCGGCCTGAGCCGAACGTCTGTCCCACTGCAAAATCTTCCAGATAACGCTGCTCGTTCAACTGATCCATGATCCCGTCCCAGCCTTATGCAATGGTTTCGAGCGCGAGCCGAATATCTTCCTCGCCCCTTCCTCGCCGCCGATGCACGAGGTGACGATGCTCCGTTCGAAACCATTACGACGCATCGAATAAGGCCGGTGGTAAGTACGGTCTCTGTTGCCCCGATCGGGTGGCCACGGGCGATGGCACTGCCTTCGACATTGACGATGTCTTGGGACAGCCTGAGAAAGTGTCTGGTTCTATCTCCCGCACGACCGCTCACAGTAAAGTGACTAACCTGTAACTAATTTTAATATTACGGACAGGTCTGTAACTTTGTCAAGCGAGAAATCGGAACGGATGGAGCATGCAGTCGAGCCTGGAAGTTTCCAGCGCCGCTACCATTTGCACTTGTGAACGGATTCGTCCAATCCGGTCTTCGTTTCGCAATTGCGGATGCCAAGACGTCTCGCATACGACCATGAGCAGCGGACACATTCACCTGAGACGACCTCGATCGAACGCTCGCTACGCACGATTTCAACGTCCGTTCGGCACCGAAGTTGTTATCGATCCTGGATGCAGTGCGCCGTTACCCGCCGACCTGATGCACGCCGAAGCCGCGCCGCTGCCTGCCAGCGGGCCGCAAACCGCCAGCCTGTTCCAGGGCTGGCGTTACCCATCCCCACTGATCAGGTTTAGCGTTTGCCGCGGCCACCAGCGGGTTTGCCAGCCGGCTTACGTGAATCCGCAACTGGCTTGCTGGCGGGTTTGCTGCGTGGCTTTTGCACGCTGAATGGGCTACCGCTGGACAAGCTTGTGCCTTTACCCGCGGCCACAGCGCGCTGCGCC
This sequence comes from Paraburkholderia fungorum, assembly GCF_046027215.1. GTDB lineage: Bacteria > Pseudomonadota > Gammaproteobacteria > Burkholderiales > Burkholderiaceae > Paraburkholderia > Paraburkholderia fungorum_D. The sequence goes on from NZ_JAQQEN010000002.1 coordinate 2,930,888, forward strand.
GCGGGCTTGCGTTTGTTTTCGCCACTTTGCGGGCGCGGTTTATTGCTGAGCACCTGCATGGCGCCCGGCGCAGCTTGCGGCACTTTGGGCTTCTTCGGCTTTTTGGGTTTCTTGATGATCTCGCCCGTCGCGCTAGTTTGCGGCACGCGGTGTTCGGCTTCAAAACCCGGCTCTTCTTCACGGCGCAGCGTCTGCCGGATCAGCGCTTCAATCGCGGCCAGTTGCGGCGCCTCATCGGCACATACAAGGGACACCGCCACGCCGCTGGCGCCCGCGCGGCCGGTACGGCCAATACGGTGCACATAGTCTTGCGCCACGATCGGCAGATCAACGTTGATCACCAGCGGCAGGTCGTCGATATCCAGCCCGCGCGCAGCTACATCGGTGGCCACCAGCATATGGACTTCGCCTGTCTTGAAGCGCTCCAGCGCACGCAGGCGCGCGGGTTGCGGTTTGTCGCCGTGGATGGTGTCGACCGCATAGCCCGCTTCATCCAGCATGGCCGCCAGGTAATCCACGCCATTGCGGGTTTTGACGAACACCAGCGCGTGCTTCCAGTTGTTCTCAGCCACAAGGTGCATGAAGAGGTCAGGCTTGTTCTTTTTATCCACCGTCACCACCCACTGCTTGATCCTGCTGGCCGTGGCATTGGGTGGGCTGACGCTGATATTGACCGGGCCGCGCAGAATGCCCGCCGCCATGGCGCGGATATCATCGGTAAACGTGGCAGAGAACAGCAGGGTCTGGCGCTGAGCGGGCAACGCAGCAAAGACGGCGTTGAGTTCGCGCGCAAAGCCCAGATCCAGCATGCGGTCGGCTTCATCCAGCACCAGCGTTTGTACTTGATCAAACTGCACTGCGTTCTGGCGATGGAGATCTAGCAAACGGCCCGGCGTGGCAACGAGCACATCCACGCCTTTGCGCAACGTCATCATCTGCGGGTTGATACTCACACCGCCGTAGGCGGCCAGAAATCGTAAGTCGAGGCCTTTGCCGTAAACGATAAAGCTTTGCAGCACCTGTTCGGCCAGTTCACGCGTGGGCACCAGCACCAGAACACGCGCGCGGTTGCTGGACACCGCCGGACCGTGTTGCACCAGTCGTTGCAACAGGGGCAGCGCAAAACCCGCCGTTTTGCCAGTGCCGGTCTGCGCCGCAGCCATGACGTCCTTGCCACTGAGCACAGCAGGAATCGCCTTGGCCTGCACCGGCGTAGGTGTCTGGTAATTGAGGTCCTGCACATTACGCAGCAAGGGATCGATCAGGCCAAGCGAGGCAAAAGACATTGGCGTATTCCGGGCTAAAGCCGCAATTCTAGCGGTTACCGTCTGATTGAGCCGCGCAGACGTGTTCTCGGCGGATGAGAAGCGCGCACGCGAGGTCGCGTCGCCGATCGAAGCGGGACAGAACGGTCTGAACTGCGACGGTTCCGCCGGGCCACGACCCTAGAGCCTGGTGGAGTAGATGCCCTGGGCGGTTCAGGAAGCCGCTGGGGCATTGTCGCCTCCAACGGGGGAAGCCGCATAAGTTTAGTTTTGCATATATATTCGACATGAAAAGCAGGCGTTGACCTGCTTGGTTTTGAGTTACCTATCTTTAGCGCGCGAGAGCCACATAAAGGTGAGCGTCTCGATGCGATGTCGTTCGGGCGCGTCTGCCGCAATGACAAACAGGCGCGCGTGGCCGTTGCGGTATAGCGGCTGCTCGCAGACGTAGGCGTGGTCGCACCACACCATGCGCTCAAAGGAAGCCTCATCCCACCGCCGATTGCACAATCACCCCATACCACCCCAGGCCGCGATAGCTCTCGTAACCCGGAGTAGCAGCGAACGACACAGTGCGCCCATCCGTCAACTGATAAAAGCCCGCCTGCCGGCCATCGGTATTCAGACGAAACAGTTCGTCAAGCACGCCTTTATCGTCCGAGCTCGCGATCACGCGATGCGCTGCATTGACGATCATGCAGCGCGTGTGCCGCCATTCTTCCTCTGTGAGCCGCACGCCTTTGACGATGGCCGACGCTTGCGGCGCCCAGTCGAAAAAGATCACCAGCGCACCGAGCGGTTTGCCGTCGACCGCACCGTCTTCGCGAATCGCCGTCGCATAGGTCGCGACATGCGCATGCTTGAGAAGCGGTAGCGCCTCGATATCGCCCGCAACAAAGTCCGCGCCCGAAGACGTCTTCATCGCCTCGCGGAACCAGCTCGCGTCAGCAACATTGCGGTCATGCACCGTGTACCGATCCGGTCGCCCGTTCGCGACTACGTTGCCCGACGCATCGATAATCCATAAATCGCGGTAGACCGTATAGCTGTCGAGAATCACCGACAGACGGCGCGATGCATACGCCCGTGTTTCGGCATTCGTATGAGCGAGGCAATCGACCACGGCGGAATCCGTGGCCCACCAGCGCACATCGCACGAGCGCTCGTACAGATTGCGGTCGATCACGTCGATCATATTCAACGCGAGATCGGCGCAACGCTGGCCTTCGTGCGAGCGCAGCCGTTCGATCATGCTGTCGCCGAGGTCGGTCAGTTTGTTCAGTGAACCCGCGAGTTCGCGATTGAGCACCGTAGTGATTTCGCCGATTCGTGCCGACACCTGCTTGACCTGATTCGCCACGACCGCAAAGCCGCGCCCCGCGTTGCCGGCGCGCGCCGCTTCGATCAAGGCGTTCAGCGCGAGGAAAGTGGTTTCGCGATTAATGTCGTTGATATCGGAAATTTTGCCCGTTGCGAGCTTTTTGACGTGATGCGTCAGCTCGACGATTTCAAGCGGATTCGACATGGCCTGGTCCCGGTTGTTTGCAATGCTGTGACTACATAAGAGCAAACATCGGGCCGGGTTGATGCGCCGGCATGCGGTGTTCAGGCATGCACGCAGCAAACGTTTGGCGCTTCCTGAGCTGGTGCAGATAATGATGTGGGACTACCGGCAGCGCACCGGGCGCGTGCATCGCCGTGACAGCCGAGTGGGCTATTCATGCCCTCAACGGCAACCAGATCTCCAGGCCACCCATGCCGCTGACAGGATCGAATTTCTCGTCATAGCGTTCGAAGTTCGGCGCATCCGCGGGAAGATGGCCCGACGCCGGCAGCCACCGATTCCAGATCGTGTTCCAGGTGCGCCGAATGGTCGAGATGTGCTCGCGGTGGCTAAATACCGCATAACGTTGCGGGGCAATGCGCAAGCGGCTCAGTTCGGCGGGCAATGCCGAGAAATCGCTGACTTCCACGCCGCACAAATAGTCGATATTGCCGGCGTCGTCGGCGTTGTAGCAGACGCCATACGCCACGTTGCCCAGCTGGCCCGGCACTTTGCCGAAGTAGTCGCCAAAGCGCTGCCACTGCGAAGGAATCGCGGCGCACGTTTCGCTGGTATAGCGTTCGCTCAGGCCCGCGACGAGAAATGCTGTGCCTTCTTCAAAGCGCGGCGGTTCGAGATGCGTGAGAAGCGTTTCGTCCATTTTGATCGGCTCCATGAGGGCGAGATTGTCGAGCTGGCCACGTGCGCGCAGCGCCTCAGGCGTGAGCCCGAACTGCTCGCGAAACGCGCGGGTGAATGCCTCATGAGAACCGTATCCGGCGTCGATGGCGACTGTCAGGATGTCCGGCGCGCCGTCGGCCAGCCGACGTGCGGCTTCGCTCAAACGGCGCGCACGTACATAGCGCATCACCGAAAACCCGGTCGCCGCTTCGAACGCGCGCGCCAGGTGGAAGCGCGACACGCATCCACAGTCGGCGATGTCGTCGAGCGTGAGCTCGCGGGCGAAATGGCTTTCGATAAACCAGAGCGCTTTTCCAACGGGATTCATATCGGCTCTCATGTCAGCATGAAGCCAGCATAGCTAGCCATGAACCGGCGCATTTGATCGCGCTTGCGGTTTTGCAGAACCGGTCAGTAGTTTTCCGTGGCGGGCTTGGTGCCGGTGGCGCCTGGATGCGCCTGAGCGGCCGGCATGCCGTGACCGTGCGCGTCGGCTGATGCGCCAGCGCCGCGCGGTTGTCCGGGGCGCAACAGCAAACCGCCAAGAATGCCCGCCGCTGCCGCGAAGATCGCGCCGAACAGAAACGCCACGTGATAACCGGCATTGAGTGCGGCCACCGCGCTTGTGGATGCTTGCAATGCCTCGCTGCGTGCGGCAGCGAGACTTGCCAGCACCGCCAGACCGAGTGCGCCGCCCATCATGAACGACGTATTGACGATACCCGAAGCGAGCCCCGAATCGCTCGGATCGACATCGCTCATGGCGGCCAGCAGCATCGGGTTGAAGGCAATGCCCGCGCCGAAGCCGAGCAGAATCATGCCCGGCATGACGTCGAGCACGAAGCTGCCGCCGACCGGCGCGCGAGCGAACAGAGCGAGTCCGCCCGCCGCGACCAGCAGGCCCACGGCAAGCGGAAGACGCACCCCGAAACGCATCACCACACGCGCCGATAGGCCCAACGAGAAAAACGCCATGATCAGATTGGCCGGCAGAAATGCGAGCCCCACCTGCAATGGCCGGTAGCCGAGCACGCGCTGCAGATACAGCGCCGAGATAAAGAACCACGCGAACATGGCCGCCGCCCACAACACGCCGACCACGTTTGCCGTCGCGACATTGCGCAAGCGAAACAGGCCGAGCGGCATCAACGGATGCTGTACGCGCGCCTCGATGACGAGAAACACAGCCAGCAGCGCCAGCGCGGCGAACAGCATGCCGAGCGTCTGTGCCGAACCCCAGCCGGCTTCATTGCCGTTGACGACGGCGTACACGGCCAGCATCAGCGAAACGGTGATCGTCACCGCGCCGGCGACATCGAGCCGCTCGCCATGCGCATGCCCGCGCGCCGATGGCAACAGCGCGACGCACAGCGCGTACACGGCGATGCCGATCGGCAGGTTGACGAGAAAGATCCAGTGCCAGCTCAGCAGGTTCGTCAGCAGTCCACCGAGCAACACACCGATGCTGCCGCCACCCGCGCAGACGAAGCCATACACGCCCATGGCTTTGGCGCGCTCGCCGGGCTCGGTGAACAGGTTCATGATCAGCGACAGCGAAACCGCTGAGACGATTGCACCGCCTAACCCCTGCACGGCGCGCGCGCATACCAGCAGCGCCTGCGAGTTCGCGAGGCCGCATGCGAGCGACGCCAGCGTGAACAGTGTGATGCCGCCGAGGAACAGTTTGCGATGGCCGTACAGATCGCCGAGCCGGCCGCCCAGCAGCAGGCAGCCGCCGAAGGTGAGCATGTAGGCGTTGACCACCCACACCAGCGAGGTCTCGTTGAAGCCGAGGTCTGCCGCGATTGACGGCAGCGCGACGTTCACAATCGTTGTATCGAGCACGATCATGAGCACGCCGAGGCACAGAACGATCAGTGCCAGCCAGCGTTGGTTGCCGTGGATGGAATGGGTCATGCAGGGGTGCTCCTTCGCCGCGCTCGATCGGATACCGAACGTGCCGCCGCTCGGCGCGACGTTGGCAACGCGATCGGCAACTCGTTGACGGCAATGGGGTTTTTCAGTCTAACACCCGCCAGTTTTAAGCCACAACTACGAATTCCTGGGCGGCGCGTCGGTCAATCGCCGCCCAGAAGCTCGTACTTGCCGCCGCGCTCGAGCGCCCGCTGATAAGCGGGCCGCGCGTGGATGCGCTTCAGGAAGTCGACCACTGCCGGAATCTGGCCTTCCATGCCGCCGCGCGCGGTGGCGGCTTCGAGCGGAAAGCTCATCTGAATGTCTGCCGCCGTGAAGTCGTTACCGACGAACCAGCCGCTCGCGCTCAGTTCCTTGTTGATATAGCCGAGGTGCAGCTTCAATTGCGGGTCGATGAAGCTCGATTGCAGCGTCGCGGCGATCTTGCGCGCGATCGGCCTGGCGAAGAAGGGCATCGGCGCGCTGGCGATGCGCAATGCCACCAGCTTCAGCAGCAGCGGCGGCATCGCCGAGCCTTCCGCATAGTGGAGCCAGTACGTATAGCGCAGCCGCGCGGGCGTGCCCGGTGCCGGCGCGAAACGGCCCTCGCCGTACTTGTCCACCAGATACTCGATGATGGCGCCCGATTCGGCGATGGTCTGGCCGTTGTCGGTAATCACGGGCGACTTGCCGAGCGGATGCACCGCGCGCAACTCGGGCGGCGCCAGCATCGTTTTGGGGTCCCGTTGATAAAGCTTGATTTCGTAGGGCACGCCGAGCTCTTCGAGTAACCACAAAATGCGCTGTGAGCGGGAGTTGTTCAGATGATGGACAGTCAGCATGGGTCGAGGGACGTTGGCCTGTGGAGTGTCACATCATAGGGATGTTCACGAGAGGCGGGACTCTAGTCGCCCGCCGACTTCAATGAATGAGGCGGCCATGCGGTGTGTCTCCTGCAGGAAAAGGGGCTACACGAGGGGCTACATGAGCGTACGCAACGCGAAGCGTTTGAGCTTGCCGGTTTCGGTGCGTGGCAGCGCGTCGAGAAAAGCGATGACGCGCGGGTATTTATAGGGCGCCACGCTATTTTTCACGAAATCCTGCAGTTGCGCGACCAGTTTGTCGTCGGCCGTGTAACCCGGGTTCAGCACGATGAATGCCTTGACGATCTGCCCGCGTGTTTCGTCCGGCACGCCGATCACGCCACATTCGGCCACCGCGTCATGCTGCATCAGCACGCCTTCCACTTCCGGGCCGGAGATGTTGTAGCCAGCGGAGACGATCATGTCGTCGGCGCGCGCCTGATAAAACACGTAGCCGTCTTCGTCCAGATAGACCGAATCACCTGGCAGATTCCAGCCGTCGCGAACAAATGTTGTTTGCCGCTCGTCGGCGAGATAGCGGCAGCCGGTCGGCCCGCGCACCGCGAGTTTGCCGATTGTGCCGGGCGGCACCGGTTGCATGGCGTCGTCCACGGCTTGCACGATGTAACCCGGCACAGCGCGGCCGATGGCATGTGGGCGAATCTCGTCGCCCTGTGCCGAGATAAAAATGTGGATCAGCTCGGTGCCGCCGATCCCGTCGATCATTTCGATGCCGGTTGCGTCGTGCCATAGGCGCCGCGTCGAATCGGGCAGCGCTTCGCCCGCCGACACGGTTTTTTGCAAGCTGGAAATGTCGTGGCGCACGGCCAGCGGCGCCATCTGCCGATAGAAGGTCGGTGCGGTGAACATCACGGTCGCATGAAAACGCTCGACGGTCTGCAGCAAGGTTTCCGGTGTGAGCCGTTCGATCAGCACCGTCGATGCGCCCACGCGCAGCGGAAAACACAGCAGGCCACCGAGGCCGAAGGTAAACGCGAGCGGCGGCGTGCCGCAAAAAATATCGCTCGACGATGGTTTCAGCACGTGGCGCGGAAACAGATCGCACATCGCCAGCACGTCGCGATGAAAGTGCATGCAGCCTTTCGGCGCACCTGTTGTGCCGCTGGTGAAGGCGATCAGGCAGACATCATCGGCGGCGGTGTCGCATGCAGTGAAGTGGTCCGGCTTGTTGATCGCGAGGGTATCGAGCGAATCGGCAGCGTCGTCGTGGAACAGGCGCGTCTGCTTCAGGCCAGCGCAATAGAACGCGTCATGAGGATCGCTGCAGCGCGCGAGTTCATCGGTTAGACGGGCATCGCACAATGCCGCGCTGACCTGCGCCTTGTCGATGATCTGCTTGAGTTCCTTGGCGCGCAGCAGCGGCATGGTCGGCACGACGACAAGGCCGGCCTTGAGCGCGGCAAGCGCCGTCACCGCCATGTGCAGGCTGTTCGGCCCACGCAGCAGCACGCGATTGCCGGGCTGCAAACCCATTTCGTCGACCAGCACATTCGCGCTGCGGTTGACCAGCGCCAGCAGCTCGCCGTATGTCGTTGCCTGCGGTTGGCCGTCCACTTCGGACCAGATGGCGGGATGATCGCGATGGCCTGCTTCGATGGTCCTGTCGAGCAGTTCGGTCGCGCAATTGAAGCGGGCCGGGTAGGCCACGTCCGGGTTATCGAGCAGTAAGACGGGCCATTGATCCTGCGGCGGAAGGTGGTCGCGCGCGAAGGTATCGACGTGTGCTGACGGTTCCATCATGGTCTCCCGGGCGTTGAGCCGGCTGAATGCGCTTCGGTTGGCGTGGTGGGTCTAACTTGCCTGCTGTGCTTGATCTGCCTAATTGGGGATCACGGCGGTGGCTTCGATCTCGACCTTGGCCTCGTCTTCGATCAACGCGACCACCTGCACCGCGCTCATCGCAATGTCGTAATCGCCGATCAGATCGCGAAATGCGCGGCCGATATCTTTCAGCGCGGCGAGGTATTCACGTTTGTCGGTGACGTACCAGGTCATGCGCACCAGGTGCGCGGGTGTGCCCCCCGCCTCGTGCAGGACGGCCACGACATTTTTGAGCGCCTGCACGGCCTGGGCGGCGAAGTCGGTAGTCTGGAACCGCGCCTGTTCGTCCCAGCCGATCTGGCCGGCGATAAACACTTGCGTGCCGGTTGCCGCGACGCCGTTCGCGTAGCCGCGTGGCTTGAGCCAACCTTCGGGGAGAAGAGCTTTTTTCATGAGCGTTGCGCCTCGATGGAGTCGGACTGTGGAGCAAACATGGCGAGTGCGCTCGCGATGTCGGCGGGGATGTCGATGGATTGACCGCTTTGCAGCGAGGTGGTGACCAGTACCTGTTTTGCGCGAAAGCGCGTTTCGCCGTTGCAATGGCCGACGATCTCGATGCTGATGGAGCGCCGCCCGATAGCAGCGACGTTCAGCGACAGCGTGATTGTTTCGCCCATCTGGCTCGGCCGCGAAAACTCGCAGTCGAGCTTGACGATCGGCAAGCCGATGCGGCGCTGCGCGATCATCTGCGCGTAGTCGACTTGCAGGCCGTCGTTGAACCAGTCTTCGACGAGCGCGTTGGTCATCACCAGATATTGCGGGAAGAACACGATGCCCGCCGGGTCGCAGTGCGAGAAGCGAATACGCACGGGCCGTTCGAATGTCGTGCTCATGTCGCGTTGTCCTGGAGAGCGGCCGCGTGCGCCTTCAACACATCGCGGCCGATGATCAACTGCTGCACTTCGGTCGCGCCTTCGTAGATGCGTAGTGCGCGAATCTCGCGGTACAGCATCTCGACGGCGGTGCCGCTTTGCACGCCCATGCCGCCGAACAGTTGCACGGCGGCGTCGATCACCTGCTGCGCGCCTTCGCTCGCGTGCCATTTCGCCATGGCGGCTTCACGCGTGACGTTTTCGCCCTGGTCGCGCAACCAGGCGGCGCGATAGACCAGCAACGCGCTGCTGTCGATCGTCAGGGCCATCTGCGCAAGTTTGGCTTGCGTCAGCTGAAAATCGCCGAGTGTCTGTCCGAACATCTTGCGCGACGACGCCCGCGCGAGACCCTCGGCCATCGCATGACGGGCAAAGCCCAGTGAAGCCGCAGCCACCGAGGTGCGGAAAATATCCAGCGTGCGCATGGCGAGTTTGAAACCTTCGCCGGGTGCGCCAAGCATCTGGCTGCGCGGCACGCGTGCGCCCGCAAAATGCAGGCGCGCGAGCGGATGCGGCGCGATGACGTCGATACGTTCGGCGATTTCCAGCCCGGGTGTATCGGCATCGACGATAAACGCGGTGATGCCGCGTGCGCCTGGTGCTTCGCCGGTGCGGGCAAACACCACATAGAAATCGGCGATGCCGCCGTTGGAGATCCAGGTCTTGTCGCCGTCGAGCACATAGGCGTCGCCGTCTTCGCGAGCGGAGAGCGCCATGGCGGCCACATCCGATCCGGCCTCTGGTTCCGACAGTGCAAACGCGGCGATCGCCGTGCCGTTAGCGACGCGCGGCAGGTAGCGGGTCTTCTGCTCGTGCGTGCCGCCGAGCGAGATCGCACCCGAACCGAGCCCTTGCATGGCCAAAGCAAAATCCGCGAGACCGGAATGTTTCGCCAGCGTTTCACGCAGGAGACACACGGCGCGCGTGTCGATGGTGTCGCCATGGCCGCCATACGCCGCGCCGCCGACGCCGTATTTCAGCCAGCCCGCCGCACCGAGTTCGCGCACCAGATGACGGCAGCTTGCATCGACATCACCGTGTTCCACGTGTGCGAGGTTCGCGCGAGCCCATGCCTCGATACCCGCGGCCAGTTCGCGATGACGCGGCTCGAAGAAGGGCCACGCCAATGCGCTATGCAGATCGTTCGTGTTATTAGCGCTCAACTCAGTCTCCCTCGAACACCGGCCGCGATTTCGCGGCAAACGCGCTATAGGCCCGTTCAAAATCACGCGTGCTCATGCAGATCGCCTGCGCTTGCGCTTCGGACTCGATCGCTTCATCGATGCTCATGCTCCATTCCTGGTGCAGCATCTTCTTGGTGATGCCGTGCGCGAAGGTCGGGCCCGCGACCAGATCGGCGGCGAGCTTGTGAGCTTCTTCGAGGAGCGCCGCCGGCTCGCACAGACGATTGTAAAAACCCCAGGCGTGGCCTTCGTCGCCGCTCGCCGAACGGCCGGTGAACAGCAACTCGGCGGCACGCCCCTGACCGATGATGCGCGGCAGGATCGCGCACGCGCCCATGTCGCAGCCCGCGAGCCCCACGCGTGAGAACAGGAAGGCGAGCTTGCTGCGTGCCGTGCCGAGCCGCATGTCGGACGACATTGCGAGGATTGCGCCCGCACCGGCGCATACGCCGTCGACCGCGGCAATCACCGGCTGCGGGCAGTGCCGCATGGCTTTGACGAGATCGCCGGTCATGCGCGTGAAGAGCAGCAGTTCCGGCATCGGCAGATCGATCAGCGGCGCGATGATGTCGTGCACGTCGCCGCCGGAACAGAAGTTCTCGCCCGCGCCGTGAATTACCACGGCCTTCACGTCGGTTGCGTACGCGAGCTGCCGGAACAGGTCGCGTAACTCCGCATACGATTCGAAGGTCAACGGGTTCTTGCGTTCCGGGCGGTTCAGCGTGATTGTCGCCACTTTGCCGGCGACGGCCCAGCCGAAGTGCCGCGCCTCGTATCCCGCGAGCGTCACGCGGTTGCCTGCCAGCAATGCGTCGGCGTTGGATCGTGTCATTGAGTGTCTCCCATGCAAGATGGTTGCCCGGTTTCGGTGCGGATCAGTCTTTCAGACTGTCGAGCAGATGTTTCTTGAGTTTGCCCAGGCGCTGATGCGTGCGCGATTTTTCGTCGAGGCTCAGGCCGCCGAACATCTCGACGACCCATTGCTCGTGCGCCACCGCCATCTTGTCGAACGCTTTTCGCCCTGACGGTGTGAGACACACGCTGATAGACCGGCGATCGTTTGGATCGGTATCGCGCGACACCAGGCCTTCTTTTTCGAGCTGATCGGTAATGCCGGTGACGTTGCCGCCCGTTACCATCAGACGGCGCGACAGCTCGGTCATCTTCAGTCCTTCCGGGTGACGTTCGAGTTGCGCCATCAGATCGAAACGCGGCAGCGTGGTATCGAATTCGTTGCGCAGACGCCTGCGCAGCTCCGCTTGCACGAGGTTGGTGGTGGTCAGCATGCGCAGCCACAAGCGCAGTCCCATGTGACTGTCGGCGCCGGTGCTCATTTCCAGGTCCACGACGTTCTCCGCGGGTTTGGCCACACCTTTGCGCTGCGGTTTGAGGTCTGCTGCGGCAGGCTTCTTGATGTTCGGTGACTTGGTCACATTACCTCTCCCCCGGAGATGGAAATCGATTGGCCCGTAATGGCGTCCGAGCCGGATTGGCAGAGCCAGAGCACGGTATTCGCAACCTGTTCGGGACTGACAAAGCGATGTTGGGGATTCGAGCGCAGCAACGTTTCGCGCGCCTGTTGTTCGGTGCGCGAGGTTTTGCTGGTGATCTGTTCGAGCGACGCGTGCAGCAGTTCCGTCTCGGTGTAACCGGGACACACCGCGTTGACGGTGATGCCTTTCGTGGCCACTTCCAGCGCGAGCGAGCGTGTCAGACCGATCACACCGTGTTTCGCGGCGCAATAAGCGGCGACGTAGGCATAGCCAATCTGTCCCGCCGTGCTCGCCACGTTGACGATGCGGCCATGACCGCGTTCGAGCATGCCCGGCAAGACAGCGCGCGTGCCAAGGAATACACCGGTGAGGTTCACGTCGAGCATGCGCTGCCAGAGCGTCATGTCGGTATGTGTAAACGGCGCGGCTTGCGCCTGCCCCGCGTTGTTGACGAGGATGTCGATTGCACCGGCTTGAGCGAATGCAGCCGTGACAGCGTCTTCATTCGTGACATCCGCACTGATGCAGGCGACGTCGCCGAGCGTGTTCAACTTCTCCCGTTGCGCGTCGAGACGTTGTGGACTGCGGCCCATCAAGGTGACGCGCGCGCCGGCCCGCAGCAGCGCTTCGGCCACCGCCGCGCCGATGCCGCTGCCGCCGCCGGTGACGACCGCGTGCTGTCCGGCTAGTGTCGAGGTGGACGTATTCACGTGGTTCCCTCCGCGCGTTGGGCGCGTTCCTGCGGCGACAGGCCCGCATTCGCCGCGGCCTGAGCGCGTTCGCGTTCGAGATTGCGTTCCAGTTGCGATTTGGCGGCCGTGTACGGCTTCGGCCACATCACGTCGAAATAGCCGATCTTCGCGGCTTCATTCAGCGTCCACGACGGATTCGCCAGATGCGGACGCGCGATCGCGCACAGGTCGGCGCGGCCCGCCGCAATGATGCTGTTGACGTGATCCGCTTCCGAGATCGCACCAACCGCGATCGTGGCGATGCCGGCTTCGTTGCGCACGCGATCGGCGAACGGGGTCTGGAACATGCGGCCGAACACGGGCTTTTCTTCCTTGCTGACCTGGCCTGACGATACGTCGATCATGTCCGCGCCCGCCGCTTTGAACGCGCGGGCGATCTGCACGGCGTCGTCGGGCGTGGTGCCGCCTTCGACCCAGTCATGCGCGGAAATGCGCACGGAAATGGGCTTGTCTTGCGGCCAGACCGCGCGGATTGCGTGGAAGACCTGCAACGGATATTGCAGACGGTTCTCCAGCGAACCGCCGTATTCGTCCGTGCGCTGGTTGGTCAATGGCGACAGAAAGCTCGAGAGGAAATAGCCGTGCGCACAGTGCAGTTCGAGCCAGTCGAAGCCGGCTTCCTCGGCCATTTGCGTGGCGCGCACGAATTGCGCTTCGATCTCGCGCAGTTCTTCATGCGTGGCTTCATGCGAATGCTGGCTGACGCCGCGCAGATATTGTTGCGGCGAGGCGGAAACGAGGGGCCAGTTGCCTTCGGCTAGCGGCTGATCGATGCCTTCCCATGCAACACGCGTCGATCCTTTGGCGCCGGAGTGGCCGAGCTGCATGCCGATCTTCGCGTCTGACTGATGGTGCACGAGATCGACAATGCGCTTCCATGCGGTGAGATGTTCCGGCGCGTACATGCCGGGGCAGGCCGGCGTGATGCGTGCTTCGGGCGACACGCAGGTCATTTCCGTCATCACCAGCGCCGCGCCGCCCATGGCGCGGGCGCCGAGGTGCATGAGGTGATAGTCGCCGGCAATGCCGTTTTCCGCGGAGTACTGCGCCATCGGCGAGACGACCACGCGATTTTTCAGCGTGACGCCGCGAAGCCTGAACGGCGTGAACATCGGCGGGACAGAATGCCTTTCCGGTGCGCGGTCGATGCCGGAGCGGTGGGCCAGCCAGTCTTCGAAGGTGGACAGATAAGTTGCGTCACGTTCGCGCAGGTTTTCGTGCGAGATGCGCTGCGAGCGTGTGAGCAACGAATACGCGAACTGTTCCGGTTCGAACGATGTGTAGCGGTCGACGTGCTCGAACCACTCGGTCGAATTGCGCGCGGCGTTCTGGATGCGCAGTACGTCGATGCTGCGCACGTCGGTGTAGTGCTTCAACGCGGCCGGCAGATCACCGGGATGCGCGCCCATGCTGTTCGCGAGTTCGATCGAATCTTCAAGCGCGAGCTTGGTGCCGGAGCCGATCGAGAAGTGCGCGGTGTGCGCCGCGTCGCCCATCAATACGATCGGGGTGTGCGTGCCATCGGCGTTGCTGCGCCAGTGCACCCACTCCTCGTTGACCACGCGCGGGAAGCGGATCCATTGCGACGAACCGCGCAGATGCGCGGCATTCGAGAGCAACGGATGGCCGTCCAGGTACTTCGCGAACAGTTTTTCGCAGAAGGCGATGCTGTCTTCCTTGCTCATTTCGTCGAGACCGGCGGCGCGCCACACGTGTTCCGGCGTTTCGACGATGAAGGTCGAGGTCTGATCGTCAAAGCGATAGGCGTGCGCCTGGAACCAGCCGAACTCGGTTTCCTCGAAGGCGAAGGTAAAGGCGTCGAATAATTTTTTGGTGCCGAGCCAGACGAAGCGGCAATCGCGCACGTCGATACTGGGCTTGTAGGTTGCCGCGTACTTCTGGCGGACGACGCTATTGAGGCCGTCGCAGGCGACGATCAGATCGGCTTCGTAGACGGTGTCGTCCGTTACCTGGGTTTCGAAAACCAGCTTCACGCCCAGTTCTTCGCAGCGTGCCTGCAGGATATTCAACAGACGTTTGCGGCCGATGCCGCAAAAACCGTGGCCTGACGAGCGGATCTGCCGGCCGCGGAAATTGATCTCGATGTCGTCCCAGTGATTGAAGGCGTCGAGGATCGCGTCGGCGCTGGGCGCGTCTGCGGAGCGCAGATTCCCGAGGGTTTGGTCGGAGAAGACGACGCCCCAGCCAAACGTGTCATAGGGACGGTTGCGCTCGACGACCGTGACTTCATACGATGGGTTCCGGCCCTTCATCAACAACCCGAAGTACAACCCTGCCGGGCCGCCCCCTATACAGACGATGCGCATGCTGGTTCCTCAGGTGGATGTGGGTCTGGAGGGTAATTTAGGCCTCGATAGTTTAGATGTCAAGTAAATGTTTGGGCGCTTGGGGTAGGAGCACGCTTTCCTTCCGCATGACACGGCACCCGATCCTCGCCCCGCGCGACACTACCACCCATACTTCATTTCGAGCCCAACATAGTCGGAGTTGCTCCCGCCCAGCTCGCGGATGGAATCTCCAACCCGGAAATGAACGGCCTCAACGGAGGCAATCAGGTTGGTCGCCACCGTCCAGTCGGCACGTATTTGTGCATAGGCGCCAGTCCATCGCGTCCCATGGCCAGCAGTACCCGGGACGACAGCACTTCCCTGCTGATAAACGGCGTCGTTCGTAGTCATCCGCCATTGGAATCCAACGGCAAACAGCAAGGCTAGCTTGCTGGATGGTTTGAGCGTAATCGAGGGCTTCACATGGATGAGGTTGGCATACCCCGTGTAGCCCGCCAACGTGAAGTAATAACCGTTCGGAAAAAGCGGATTGAAGGTCTCAACGCGGCCGTCGTTCAAATGGCGGTCACCGGATGCCGCATCAACCTGCAAACCGAACCGCGGCTTCCACGGAGAATTGAGCGTGTAGCCGAACAGCGAGCCAACCGCCCATGCGGCAATCGTCTTGTCGCCGACGTGGCCCGTTTGGTACATCGACTCCACGTCCCAATCCGTGGCAGCGATTTTCCCCGTATATCGCAGGTCAAATACATTGCGATGCTCATCGCCTTGCGCATCAATGAACTGCGCACCGGCACGGGTGTAAAGCGAATAGTATCCAGACAGGTCGCCGGGTCCAACGCCCTGACGTTCGAAACGTACACCGCTAAAGGTCAAATGGCGATTAGACGTGTCGTCGAATGCCGAAATGTCGCGGTACTGAACCGGCCGCGTCGCGTAGCCGATGAACCGCCACTTCTCGTACTCGTAGTCCGCCCATAGTGCATCGTATGCCTGGCGCACGTTTGGACCGTCACGCACAGAGATAAATCTCTGCAAGTCGAAGGCCATTTCCTGCCTCCCAATGCGCAACTTTATTGTTCCCGGGCCGAGCGGACTCACCCAGGCAACAAACCCCTGCTCCAGATCGAGCGGATTCTTGTCTGTCGTCTTCACCAGGTCCTTATCGAAGGCTCTTGCGTCCTCGAGTTGGACAAAAAATTGCAGATATTGGCCGATGCGGGCGTCAGCATGAACCTGTGCTCGCTGAATCACGTAGCTATCGGAGCCTGCCGAGCCGAGCCCGAAAAGCGGTGTCCCGCTGAACTCGAAGCGCTCGCGTAAATTGGCACCCAGCGACAGATACGAATATGGGTCACCTCCGAGCGGGATGTATTTCAGGCCGTCGAGTGGCTCGCGCGGGACACAGGGATTCTTGAGAACGGACCAATCCTCCTGCCAGCGATTGAACATCACGACCGGCCGCTTCGCGTCACACGTCTGTGTCGGCGTGCTGGTCTGCTCAGATGTCGGCCCTTCGTTATCCGCGCGGGTGTCGTCACAGAACCCGAGCGTAAGCCCTGCAACGGCAATCCCTATATACGCCGCGAGTTGCATCTCACCGGGCCTCCCGCCCTGTCAAACATTGTTCTTCCGGCCTCTATGGAGCGGAGTCCTCCGCCACCGCATATCCCTCACACTCTTCAGATGCCATCAAGGCACCGTCGATGCTGCCCCCTGTAGCACGCGCAGCGAGTGCGCGCGCAGGAGAAGGTATCAAGAGGCAAGCTCACCTACCGCGTTCCGGCGCATCCACGCGTGCATTGCCAGCCAGGCGAGCCCGACTACCGGCAACAGAAGGGCCCAGAAGCCAAAGTTTCTGTAAGCGAGAGCACCGGCGACGGCGCCGAGCCCGAACGCTGCGATCGCTGGAAGCATTTTGGCAACGCGCGTTCGCACAGCCCCCTTGGTGTCTGCTGCAACCTGTGGCGAACACAGGTCAAGCACATCGAGAATGACCTGCGTCACGTTTCCGGTCATGACGGTATTCGGCACACCCGGCCGGGCAACAAGACGGCTGTGGGCGTTCTGGACACCCATCGCGGCCGCGCCAATCATCCCACACACGACCACTGCCCAACTTTCCGGGCTGAACCTGGGTCCGAGATTGACACCTGCAAAGCAGAACGCCAGAAGCAGAAGCGCCTGCACGGCGTAGAGCATGCACGCGCCGCGCATCGGGGTCTCGGGATTGCGGCCCCGGATGATGAAGCTGCTCAGTGCAACGCCAAGGATAAAAGCAGGAAACGCCATCAATTTAAGGAAGATGCCTTGCCCATACCCGGCGACGCCACCACCAATGAGCACGAAGTTCCCCGTCACGTGCGCGGTGAACAGCCCGAACAGCGAGACAAAGCTGAGCGTGTCGACATAACCAGCGGTCGCGGAGAGCAAATTGTCGTGATTCATTGAGCACCCTGTAGAGAAGCGTTAGCGAGGATTGGCCTCTCAATTATCGGCGCTCTGTCTTCGTCGTGACGCTGTCCTACTTCGCGGTGGCGTGAATTTCCGCGATGTATCCTCCCGGGAACTGGACGATTGCAGATTCTCGCTGATCCGCCGTGAAAGGCTGCACGAGAACCGAAACACCGGCGGCCTGCGCCTTTTTCATGGTGTCATCGAAATCCTTTACTTCATACCCGGTCATCTCGTGCCCATATGGGTACGGCAGATGGCCGTCGGTCACGAAGACGGTCATGTTCCCGAAACCCGACGTCAGCCGAACGCGCCGGAAGGTATCATTAGGCCGCCCGATTTCAACGCCCGGCGCGCTACGGTTATCGGAGAGGACCTTCCCGTTCGAGAACGCGACCCAGTTCTTGATAAGTGCGTTAGCGCGTGCCGGCGAGACGTACACCCTGTTCTCCGGAACGGTTTCCAGCGGCTGGTAGTTTGGAGCCTGCGTGTGCCAGTAGAGCTGCATGTGCACGCCGCCCGGCCACGAGATCACTGCATCGCGCCCAATCGGGTCCGGGAACGTATCGACCACAACATCGGCACCGTGAGCCTTCGCCGATTTCATCGCGCCGTCCATGTCCGTGACGAGGTAGCCGGTACGCTCGTCACCAAAAGGATACGGAATCGGCGTCTTGAAGCCGAATACCGAAATAGTGCCTACCGGCGTGAAGACCAGTTGAGACATCGTCTGGCTAGGCGTCGGCGTCACCTGAAAGACGCCCTGTTGCGACTTGTGACCGCCGAACGTGGCGACGAAGCTGTCCGTGAACTTGTCGAAATCCTCCGGTGCCACATACACGTGAGTGGTGTCGTATTGCGTCCCAACAGAGAAGGACGCCGACTGCGGCGTGCCGAGGTTTGCCTTTGCGAAAGAAATCGACGGGGCAGTCGCAACGAGGCCGAAAGCAACGGCAACGGCGACACCGAGAGAGTGAACGTTACGCATGATAGTGAGTTTCCTGTCCTGTTTTTTTAGACGCGAGAGCGCCGCTCACCGCTGGCCAGATAGGTGGCCATCACGAAGTAGGCAATCAGCCCTCCGAGCCACCTAGACCGCCCAGCACGCGCATCCCAGCGCTCCCCAGAAACCCTTGTAGTCCGATGTCGGCGCATTGCCGAGCCAGGCGCGCCGATGGTCGTGACCGTGCACGCCGCAAGCGCGCGCGCAATCACATGCTGTGGACGCCACCTGCTGAAGCGGCGCGCCGGAGTCGCCGCCCTGCTTCCAGGCGGCAAACCCGCCATACTTTCGCACCGGTGACCAGTCAGGCATCGCGGGAGGCGGTGGACTATCGTCCAGCGAGGCGAATTCGCCAGTCGCATACACTACCTTGCCTCCCACGACCGTAAGCAAAGAGGATGTGCCAGCGATATCGTCCTCGGCGCAGGCAAAGAAGTCGCGGTCAGGGACGATAAGGTCCGCGAGCTGGCCAACTGCAATCTGCCCTTTCTTGCCGACTTCATTCGAGAACCAGGTGACCTTTTCGGTCCACATGCGCAGGGCCGTCTCACGGTCCAGACAGTTGCGCTGAGGATAAATGCGCATGCCGCCGACCGTCTTGCCGGTCACCAACCAGGAAAGGGAGACCCATGGGTTATAGGACGCCACTCGCGTTGCGTCGGTCCCCGCCGACGTATGAATGCCTTTCTCGAGCATTCGCGCAACAGGCGGCGTGCCCTCAGCCGCCTTCTCACCGTATCGCTCGACGAAATACTCGCCCTGGTACGCCATCCGATGCTGGACTGCAATGCCCCCGCCGAGCGCTGCGATGCGGTCCATCGACTTCTCTGTAATCGTTTCCGCGTGGTCGAAGAACCAGTTCAGGCCGGCGAGGGGCGTGTCGCGGTTTACCTTCTCGAACACGTCGAGCGCACGAGTGATGGTCTCGTCGTACGTCGCATGCATACGCCACGGCCAGCGATTCTCCACGAGCACGCGGACGACGCCTTCGAGGTCGCCCTCCATTTCCGGAGGCATGTCCGGACGCGGCACTCTGAAGTCCTCGAAGTCCGCCGCCGAGAACGTGAGCATCTCGCCTGCGCCGTTGTGCCGGAAATAGTCGCTCCCGTCCTTATACTTCGACGTCTTCGTCCAGTTGAGGAAGTCTTCCTTCTCCCCCTTGGGCTTTTGAGTGAACAGGTTGTAGGCCAGTCTGATGGTCAGCAGTCCCTCAGCGTCGAGCTTCCTGACGACTTCGTAGTCTTCCGGGAAGTTCTGGAAACCGCCGCCGGCATCAATGGCCCCGGTGACACCCAGTCTGTTCAGCTCGCGCATGAAATGCCGCGTCGAGTTCAGCTGATATTCGGGAGGAAGCCTGGGGCCCTTCGCCAACGTCGCGTAGAGGATAGCCGCGTTGGGCTTCGCCAGCAGCAACCCCGTCGGATTGCCCGCGCTATCGCGCACAATCTCGCCTCCTGGGGGCTCAGGTGTGTCCTTCGTATAGCCCACTACTCGCAGCGCCGCGGCGTTCAGCAGCGCGCGGTCGTAGAGGTGCAGCATGAAAACCGGCGTGTCCGGTGCTGCGGAGTTCAGTTCCTCAATGGTCGGCAAGCGACGCTCGTCGAACTGGTGTTCCGTGAATCCGCCGACGACACGTACCCATTGAGGCGGCGGCGTGATAGCAACTTGCGCCTTGAGCATCTCCATGGCAGTCGCCAGTGAACGCACACCATCCCACCGTAGCTCCATGTTGAAATTCAGGCCGCCTCGGATGATGTGGAGATGGTTGTCGATTAATCCCGGAAGCGCTGAGCGTCCCTTCAGGTCGACCGTGCGCGTGCTATCGGATTTGAGCTGACTGACCTCGCTGTCGGCGCCGACAGCAATGAACTTACCGTTCTTGATAGCAACCGCAGTGGCAGTCGGCTTCGATTGATCTAACGTGGTGAACCGGCCATTAAGAAGAATCAAGTCCGGCGCATCTTGATGAGACGTCATGAACGTTTCTCCTCAGACGATACTCCCGCCATGGGTCCAGGTCTTCCCGAGTTCCGGCCAGGCAAAGACCCAAACAGATGTTGGTTGCAATGCTCTTCCTTCCAGGCCACACGAAAGTTGGCTCCGGAAAGCATCTTCTTTGCAACCGGGAAAATTTGCTCGCCCGCGAGTATGCCTAGAAGGCCCACCAGGGCGACGATAGGAGGCGCCGGTGACGGCACGCCGATCAAGCTATAGACCACGCCTACCAGGATTCCAGCCAGCAGCGAAAGCACATACGCCTTCATCGACCAACCCTCCTCTGGTACACCGCAAGCACGACTCGCGACGATGATGACCAAGCCGGAAAAAGCACCTGCACCGATACGACGACTGATGCCCGGGCGTTAGAGGACGCCCGTCCGGACAGCGTATGGAATCCTCCGAGAAGTACACTCACCGACCGAAAATATAAGCAGAACCCAGCGACCTGCGGGCTGCATTTCTTTCGATGCCATAGCAGCTTAGGACTTTCAATCTCCAAAGAAAAGCGTCTTGTTAGCATCGATCCCATACAAAAAACCCTAGTATCGCTATCGACAACTTCACATCCGGGCAATGTGAACTATGCTAATTCTGGACCACGAGACGCCATTGCTCATGTCCTGCTTTTCCAGCGAGAAACACGTAGTCCCTGGAGTCTTTAGATAACGCGAGGGCTTGCCTGACGCTCAGGTCTGGCGCGACGTTTTGTTGAAACCTCATACGACGAGAGGACATCATGAGCCAAGAGAAACTGGAGGTACTTACTCCCGCCAATAGCCAGATCATCTTCATCGACCAGCAGCCTCAGATGGCTTTTGGCGTCCAGTCAATCGACCGGCAAGTACTGAAGAACAACGTGGTCGGACTGGCAAAGGCGGCGAAGGCTTTCAATATCCCGACGACTATCACGACGGTCGAAAGCGAAAGCTTCTCCGGCTTCACGTACCCGGAGTTGCTCGACGTGTTCCCGGACCAGCCCACTCTGGAGCGAACCTCGATGAACTCGTGGGACGACCAGAAGGTCCGCGACGCGCTCAAGAAGAACGGCCGGAACAAAGTCGTCGTGTCCGGCCTGTGGACGGAGGTCTGCAACACGACGTTCGCGCTTTGCGCGATGCTCGAAGGCGGCTACGAAATCTACATGGTCGCCGATGCATCCGGCGGCACGTCGAAAGACGCGCACGACTTTGCAATGCAGCGAATGGTCCAGGCCGGCGCCGTCCCTGTCACGTGGCAACAGGTCCTGCTCGAATGGCAGCGCGACTGGGCGCGCAAAGAAACCTATGACGCAGTGATGGAAATCGTGAAGGAGCATTCGGGCGCATACGGAATGGGCGTCGACTACGCCTACACGAGGGTTCATAACGCCCCCCAGCGTACCGAAACAAAGCATGAGTCTCTCGCTCCAGTCCCGGCGAAGACCTGACGTAACAGCGCATGCTGAGCAGCTGATGAAGCCATACATTCTCTCACTCCTTGGTGGCATTCTGGCCGGCGCGATATACAGCCTGATTCGTGTACGCTCGCCGGCGCCGCCAATGGTGGCTCTCGTGGGATTGCTGGGGATAGTTATCGGGGTTCAAATCATTCCAGCTGGACGCCAGCTTCTGGCGAGCACTACGCTTCCGTTTGCAAAAACAGAGGTGGTGCAGACGCACGCCACGCATTTGCCCCCTTCGACTAACGCTAAACTGATTTCACGCCCGCCCGCCAACGTGTTACCGAATTGAATCCAGCAGCGTGCGTCGACAACGCCAGAAATCGCTCGTTTTCGACGCGCAGTCTCTCCTTACGCTTAGGAGCAGACGCCGTGTATTAGGCGTATCAACACGTTTCGCATCCCCTCCATGGATCGCTTTGATGTTGAGCGGCTTTTCGTCGCTTAGACGGACGTTCGTCGACTTTCCGCGCGAGACGATTCAGCTTTTCTCGCTTTGTCTGCCCCCTCCGGTCCCCGCTTCAGCCCCGCCAACTCCGGCGTGTCAGACTTATTCACTCAGACCACCCCTCGGTATTTGCCCTATATTGATCATATACGGCCTTTTTTATACAGTTAGAACGCCGCTGTACGGCAGTATTTGATCATATATGAACTAACCTGACGGAAAGGTGCGGCGCGAGGCATGTTCGCGGCAGATCGTCGGTTTCGCGCGTGGTCTGCTGAGTTGTCGACCTGCTTGCGCCGGACATTTGCCCGCCCAATCCGCAACAGCACTTTGCCGGAGGGGACCCGGTCTCACGTAGCAGCTAAGTAATCCTTATTTATTTCCCCCGCCGCACGCAGATCATGCGGTTCCGAACAGAAAGTATCGTCATCCATAAAGGTGATGCCTGATGAAGATTCGAAAGTTGGCACTTTGCGGGTGCCTCGCGACGGCAACGAGCGCATTCGCGCAAACGCAGCCTGTCATCAGTTTTGACGCCAATGCACCATCGCCGGGTACCGTTTACCCGAATCTCTTTGGTGCAAATCACCGCTATGGCGTCAACGCCAGCGGCAGCGCGGACCCCACTACCGGCATCACTTATCCGACGTTCGTCTCGCAGATCCAGGACACGGGTATCACCATGCTGCGCTTCCCGGGCGGCACCATGGCCAATACGTACCGCTGGAGTAATGCCATCGGCCCGCAGGCGCAGCGCAAGAATCAGGTGAACGGCAATCAGGCCTACCCGATTCCACTTCAAAGTACCTTCGGTCCGGACGAGTTCGGCAATCTGCTTGACCAGACCGGCACGGTCGGCAACCTCATGGTCAACTTCGCGACCTCAACGGCCGCCGATGCCGCGCACTTTGTCGCGTACATGACTGCACCGCAGGGCTCCGGCGTCGTCGACGGCGTCGACTGGGCCGCGCTGCGTGCCGCGAACGGACACACGGCGCCGTACAACATCGCGTACGTCGAAATAGGCAACGAAATGGATGTTGGGGGCGAGTACTACTGGATGGGTGGCACGCCCGTCACCATTAATGCGTCGTGTTCGTCAAACAAGGTGCCGTGTCTATACTCGTACGGGGGCGCAACGAGCTTTTCCAATCAACAGGTTGTCGGACTCGATAGCTGGCAGTCCTCCGCCGCCCTCAGCACGGGTGCGCAAAACCAGACCTTTTACACGATGTACCCGCCAGTCGTGCCGAACTCGCAGACTATCTTCGTAGCTGGAACGGCATGGACCCCCGTTGCAAGTCTGTCCACTGCGGGACCGAGCGATCAGGTCTACGCCTTCAATCCTGTATCCGGCACGATCACCTTCGGCGACGGCGTGCATGGCGCCGTCCCTCACAGCGGAAACAAGATCACAGAGACGTACCAGTCCGGCGTGCATGACGGCTTCAATGCGTATTACACGGCGATCAAGGCAATCAATCCGTCGGTCAAGGTGTGCGCATCGACCGGCGTACCGAACGTGCTCGGCTCGACCAACCCGTACGACTGTGCAGTCATGCACGAGTACGCCAACAGTCCGACCACGCCCACCAACATCGACGACTACTTCGGCGAGAGCATGCTCGGGATGGGGCAGCTCGCCTATAACGTCAAACAGATGAGGACGAACATCAACAATACGGCCGGAAGCAATGCGTCCCACATTGACATCCTGATCAGCGAGTACGGGATGAACGGCGCGAGCCCGGGCTACGCCCCCCACTTTCTGCGCTCGATGGGCGAAGCCGTCTTCCAGGGCCTTGCACTAACGGCGTGGATGAACAACAGCGTTCCGGGCGCCGAACGTCATGCCCTCACCGACTACACGTTCAGCGCGGCGCCGGTCAACACTGGCGTGAGTTACCCCGATAACGTCCTGTTCGGCGGTCCCGGCCCAACGACAATCGCCACCCCTGCCGCTCTGGCAATGAAGCTCTTCAAGCACTATAGCGGCCCCACCCTCATGGCGAGCCAGGTGACGAGCAATCCCACGCGCACGCTTACGAGCGGCCACGTCCTCAGTTCGATCGTGCCTATCGCATCACGCGACGCAGCCGGCAACGGTTATCTGATCGTCATCAACCAGGATCCGGAGAATCCGGTAACAGCGACGGTTCAGCCGACCAACCTCGCGCATAGCACGACGGCGGTGGTGGAGACACTCGCGTCCCCGTCGATCACCGATGAAAACTCGCCGTTGGCGCCGAACACGGTACAGTTGGTCGATCAGACGGCCAACGTCGGCAGCTCGAGTTTCCAGTGGACTTTCCCTGCGCATTCGATCACGGCAATTCACTTCTCGCCGCAGTGACAGGTAACGCGAAGGTTGTACCCGCAACGATGTTCCAACGGGTGGGTTTGAATTAGAAGTCATGGAGGCTGCTGTCGCGATTGCGGGAGGAGCAGCGGTTTGCGACAGTCTCTATAACCTTCAGATCAAGCAGCCAGGTCCCGATCCCGTTGGATCGATTTCACTGATGTGTGGACGCCGCACTGCCCATGGGCAGGCGTGCGTCCGATCTGGCTTCGCGAACGTCCGCTGCTCACCACTCATAGTCGACGGCCCACTGCGGCACCCGGTCCCCGTTTCTGCGCATTTGATGCGAGTACACGCGGCGACAGGCAGCACGATTCTCCGGTGTGCCAGTGGCGAAGCTCACAGAGTCGCATTGCGCGGTCGTCGTCATCGGCGACTGTGCCTGGGGTTGAGCGGAAGCAGGCTGTATGGCGGCCGCCGTCACTATTCCAAGAAAGAAAACGAGCATTCTGGCGTTCATGATCCATCTCCGAGCATGGGTAAAAAATCCTGTGCGGATGAGTGACGACGCTGTAGTGGGACTACTCTTCCCACAGGGCCAGTTTCATAGTAGTCGATTCTTGATTCGTCAACCATACGACGAAACTGCGGGCTGTGACGGCTTTGATTACGATGTGGGCGACGCGACCAAATAGTGGCAATGCGGCTCCAGACAGGCGTGCCGAGCCGAGCCGAGCAAACGAAGCGTGGGATTGATGACGCGATTGCAGATTGCGAATTTATATTTGATCTGTTTGCAATGACGCGATCATGTTTGATAAGTGGGTTGTGGCCCAGCTCACTTGACGACGCCCCGCACTACCGCCGAAATGGCATGCAGTCCAGTGGCGAAGTCAAGGCCGGCTACTGCGATACTTCTTCAGCGGCAACCGTCGATCTGCGACGTCTGCGAAGACCTGCCTCGGGCTCTGGATCTTTCGGCATTTTCGCCAGCAGTACCTGTTTCGCTTTCACGACGTGCGCGCCAGCTAGCATCACGGCCGCCTCGACGTCTTGGGCGCGGATGGCCGCAAGCAAATGGCGATGATCGTCGACTACGCCGGAGAATCTCTCCGGACCATACTCATAGCGCCGCCACAGAGCGGCGATCAGCAGCCAGTGTCTGTTCAACAGAGTCACGGCATCGGGATTCTGCGCGATCTCGCCGATCAGTCGATGGAGTTCGCGGTTCGCACTCAATACGGCCGGAAAATCGGCTGCTTCGATATTCGCTTCGATGCGCGCTTCGATATGTTCCATCTCGAGCAGATGCTCAGGGGTGCAGCGGGTCACCATCTGGCGGACGATCAGCATCTCAAGTGAACAGCGCAGATCGAAGATATTGCTCACAAAATGCCTGTCCAGCGAGCGAACACGTGCTCCCCGATTGGGCTCGATAACCAGAAGACCTTCGCCGTGCAAGCCGCGCAGCGCCTCGCGGATCGGCATTTGACTGACGCCGTACCGGTTGGCCAGTTCGGCAATGGTGATGCGCGATCCAAACTGGAGTTCGCCCGCGACGATGTCCTCACGGATCCGGTGCTCAATATCCTGTATCTGAACCATGACGTCCTCAAATTGTCCCCGCTCATTGTCCCCGCTCATTGTCCCCGCTCATTGTCCCCGCTCACCCAGCCTGCGCGGAACGATGCTGTTGGTGGTAGTTTAGCCGAAGCGAGGAAAGGGGTTCGATGCAGCATTGCCGCCGTATCGCGCATTCGGCGCCCTGTACAGTTCATAGGCGGCTCAAAGATGGCTCACACGCGGCCGCACTCCACAAGCTCGGGATAGTGGTGAGTTCGAGCCGCCCAAAAAAATGCCCCGACGATGGTCGGGGCAAACTACCGGAGCGGAGATGGGGTTCCGGTACTCCTCGTTATTCGTGCGAGGTGCGTGCGTCAAACGTCCTCGAGTTCGCGCCGGGTCGTATTCAGGAAGGGGGAGGCGAATGCGATCAACGCGCATCCGAGGTAGCCGCAGGAATAGATTGCGATCGCTCGCAGGCCATAGGCATTGAGGAGCACGGGCGCCAGCACCAGATTGAGCGCAATCGCGAGACGGGTCACGCACTGCGCAATGCCAGAGCCGAGTGCGCGCAGTTCGGTCGGGAACGCCTCGGAGCTCCATACCCACGAAAGCACACCTGGGCCGAACCAGGTCAGCATGGAGTACAACACGAAGCAAACGAGCAGGGCGGCCTGGTTCAAGGGGCCGAGAAATGCAATGCCCATACCGGCCACGAAGACGGCAAGGCATGTCCAGATGCCCATGCGGCGCCGGTCCACGTTGTCGATGATCAGCGAGCCGATGAACACGGCGATCAGTCCGATCGAGAATCCGGCCAGAGCAAACTGGAGGGAGCGGCTCGTGCCCAGCCCGCTGCTCGCCAGGACGAGCGGCCCCGCAATTGTCGCGACCGCACCGGCGAAGCCATTGAGCGCGAAGAATCCGGTGACCGCCAACAGGCGGCGCAGTGCCTGGCCCGTCAGAAGGTTACGGTACTCACGTTTTGGTGCAACCGTCGCCTTCGGCTCAGGAATGCCCAGCGCCAGGAAGATCTCCCGCGCTTCAGCTGTGCGTCCGTGCGCTCGCAACCAGCGCGGTGATTCCGGCAGGAACTGTCGGGCGATCAGCACCGCTAGAGCAGGAATCGCCGCGAGACCGAACAGCCAGCGCCACGTGTTTTCGCCCGTAATGGGCTGCAGCGCCAAGGCCAGCAGGACGCTCGCGATCGCACCGCCGAGCCACATCAGATTCGGTAGCGAGCCCGCCACGCGCCCGCGCCGCGCGCTCGGCGCAATCTCGGCAAGAAAACTGTGCGACGTGGGAATATCCATGCCGACCGCGATCCCGATCACAAAGCGCGCGATCATGAGTTGCCAGACGTCGGTCACGAAGGCCGATGCCAGCGACGCGATGACGAAGAAAACGAGGTTCAACATAAAGATGACCTTGCGTCCGAGCCGGTCGGACAGATCGCCGAACACGACAAGGCCCAGCGCGGTGCCGATGAAAGCCGTGGCTGCCAGCCAGCCCTTTTCGCCGCCTGTCAGATGCAGTTGCGGTCCGATAAAAAGCAGCGCGGCCCCCATCACGAGCAGGTCATAGCCGTCGATGAACTCTCCAAATGCCACGAGCCGTGGCGTCCAGACGCGGATGCGATCCGCGGCTTGCGGCGAAAGTGCCGATATCGTTGTCATGCTCTTCTCCAAAACCAGATTCAGGACCGCCGATCCGGGCGGTCTGTCGACTCGACGCGGACAAAAGGCACATGCCGCCCGCCCGCGTCCGGCCAATTACCGTTGTTGTCTGCCGGACTGTTAGAACGCGGTCCGCAGTCCTACCGCGAACGCCCAAGGATCGAAGCCCGGTGTCACCTTTGCAAAGGACGACACGTTGCTAGGCGCAGCATTCAGATTGGCAAGACCGATGGTGCTGTTCGAACTGTTGAAGAGCCTCGTGTAGAGCGTATAGAGCTGGGTTCGTTTCGAAATGAAGTAAACATATCCGAGATCGAAGCTCGTGGCACTGCCCACGCCGCCGGTTTGCGAGCTGTTGATATGGCCGACGCCCAGATTGACCTGTCCAGGTCCGACCGGTGCGACGCCAGTGGCGGTCCAGGACGAGGCGAATCGACCGAGGCTGTCACTTGCATAAACGTAGTCGGCACCCAGCGTCGCAAAGTTGAAGTTGTATGTCGCGCCGACGATGTGCGTCTTCAGGCTGGTGAGCCCGCCGTCGATGTAGTAGTGGGAATTATTGAAGCCGTAGCCGACCTTGAGACCGTCGCGTGCATAGATCAGGTTGGCGCCGAGGTTCTTGCCGTCCTGAGTATCGTCCTGAACGCCGTTCGCACCGTTCGAGTAGGTGACTTCGGAGGTCAGGCCGCCGAACAGCACGGGCGTCCGGTAGCTGATGGAGTTGTTGCTGAATCCGCCGAGTCCCGAAAAGGCTCCGCCGAGTGTCGTGCTGGTTTTCTGCGCGCCGAAAATTTGCGAAAGAATGGCCTGATGCTGGATGTTCGGCGCCGTATAACTGTCGAGACGATAGGTGTTCGCGTCCTCGAACAGGTAGACCCAGAAGGTCGGCGCGCGGTAGCGCCCGAGGGTGACCGTCCCCTGGTTGCTCGTCAAGGCGACCCACGCTTCCCGCGTGAACAGCCCGGTGCCCGCGATCGAACCGTCGCTGACGTTGAACTGATTCTCGAGGTGGAATTGGGCGCTCATTCCTCCGCCCATGTCTTCGTTCCCCGTCAGCATGAAGCGGTTGGCCTGCAGGTCGCCGTTCTGGAAACGATATAACGTCGGATGATTCGACGGATTGCTCTTGAGTGAGCCGACCTGCGCGATTTCAAATCCTCCATCGATGATGCCGCTCAACGTCACCGAAGATTGCGCATGTGCCACCCCGGCGACACCAAATAGACAGCCGTACACGGCCAGCCTTCCTGCCTTCATTTTGTTTTCCTATTCGTAGTGCTAAGCAAATGAACAGCGAGCCCGTTTCAATTTTTTGCGTGCCACGGGCTAGCCGCGATTCAGGCCTTTGATTCGGGCCTACAAGTGTGCGCCGCCGTCAACCGGGATATCGGCGCCGGTAATGAATGCCCCTGCGTCGGAAGCGAGCAGGAGCACCATGGAGGCGACTTCTTCGGGGCAACCCGCCCGATGCATGGGATTCGCCTTGCGCTCGATGTCGTGCCATTCGTCAAGGTTCTCGCGTCGCCACGCGTTACGCGGCGTAGAGATCAGCCCGGGCGAGACCGTGTTGAGCGTGACGCCGTCCGCCGCATGTACCCGCGCCAGGTTGCGGATCAGGTTGTGATGCGCGGCTTTCATGGCGGCATAGACGGCAAGTTCGGGGTCAGGCCGGGTCTGGTTCAGGCTGCCAATCGAAATGACGCGTCCCCAGCCGGCCGCGGCCATTGGCGGTAGCGCTGCCTGCAGCATCTCGACCGATGCTTCGAAGTTGACTCGCGCATGTCTGGCAATCGACTCCGCGGTAATCGCTTCGAATCGTTCGCGCATCTGTGTTGACGCGCAAACCACCAGTACATCTACGCCGCCAAGCGCCTCGCTCGCACGTTCGACCAGCTGAGCGCCGCTTGCCGGCGCACCGAGGTCGACATCGAGCCCGACCGAGCGTGGCGAGAGCGCTTGCAGGTCGCTGACGAGCACCGCGGCGGCCCCTGCGTAACCCGTCATCTCGTCGATCTGGCGCGAGTAGTGGATGGCGACGGTGGCGCCTTCCGCCACAAAGAGGCGTGCCACTTCCCGCCCGATGCCAAGGCTCGCGCCGGTAATCAGAACGCGGCGGCCTGCATGGGGCGTCAAGCGATGGGTCTGCAACTGGGTGGACTGTGACATGGCGAATCTGCTCCGTTGGTTAGCGCTATTGAAGCCGTCGGCTGCGATCTTCGCTATCGGGGCAATCCCTAGCATATGATCATAAACGAGAGTTAACGAGGAGATAAAGCGGGTTTACGACCGAGTATATGATCAGATATGATCAAAACCGTGGAATCTACTTTGACGGCGCAGGCACCATTCACGCAACCGTCACTCGCTTGAACGTTCATCGCTGCCGGCGACACGGTCACCCAACATTACGCAAACTACAGTCCTTCTACAGAAGATGAATAGAGCAGCCAGTATTGACTCCATCACCCTGTCCATCGCCCGGGTCACGCCGTCGACGCACTGGGCCTTTGTCGAAATGGTCGACGATCAGAACAGGACTGGATTCGGGGAAGCGACCCTCACGGGATACGACAGCGAGTTGCTGCGCGTGGCCAACGAACTGTTCGTGGTCGTCGTGAATATGCGGCTCGAGGAGGTCGGCCCTTTCCTGTCGACGTTAAACCTCGATACCCTCCCGCGCGCAGCGGTTGTCTCCGCGCTCAGCCACGCCACCACCGATCTGTTAGCACAGGCGCGCAGTTGCAGCGTCGCCGCACTGCTTGGCCAGACCGTGCGTGAGTTCATCCCCACGTATGCCAACATCAATCGGCGCACGCGCTCGCGCGCGCCGGCCAGCTTTGCCGAGAGTGCGCTGGCGGCCACTGCCGCAGGTTTCACCGCGCTCAAGATCGCGCCTTTCGATGGCGTGTCGCTCTATGGCGGTCACCAGAACGGGGACCACAAGCTGATCGACCTCGCGTTCGAACGTATCGCCGCCGTGCGTGATGCCGTCGGCCGGTCGGTCGAGGTCATGGTGGATTGTCATTGGCGACTCAACGTCGCGGTCGCGCGTGAAGTGCTTGCAAGTGACGTTTGTGACGGGCTTTACTGGTTTGAATGTCCGATCCCGGAAACGCCGGACAACCTGCAGGATCTGCGCGCCCTTCGCTCATTTGCCAACCGCCGTAGTATTCGTCTTGCCGGCTGCGAACAGGCCATTCGCGTCGACGGCTTCCTGCCATTTCTCAAGGCGGACGCCTACGACGTCATGATGCCCGACATCAAATATGTCGGCGGCCTGGCGGAGATGCTCGAGGTTGCGCGACTCCTCGATTCGCACGACGTCGAATTCTCGCCACACAATCCCAGCGGACCGGTCGCGCACGCAGTCAGCCTCCAGATCTGTGCGCTCGTGCCGAACTTCCGCCGTCTGGAAATGCAGTTCGACGAGACGCCGCATTTCGACGCACTCGCCGACGCGAAGATGCCAGCCCCGAAAAACGGGGGAATGCGCGTCCCGTCCGCGCCAGGCATCGGTATCGGCCTCAATCGCGCGGTACTCGATTCATTGACGATCCGCCGACTGAAATTCAATCGCGAACCTGAGAAATGCAACGTCACCCTCGTGTGAGGCAGGCCGACGTTATCGCAACTCACAATATGATCACCAATGGATGGGCATGAGAATGCGGCAGATAAGCGCCATCACCACAATCACTACGCCAGAGGACATCCTCGGCGAATCGCCCGTTTGGCGTGCCGAGGATCATCAACTGCTTTGGGTGGATGTACGCCGGGGGTTATTGCGGTGTCACAACCCGGCAACGTTGGAGACGAACTCAGTATTTCTCGAGTCAGGCGCTATGGGGGCCATCCTTGATAGGCGGGGCGCCGTGTGCGTCATGGGTCGGAACAGGCTGGTACGCGTAGCGTCTGGCGGCTTGCCTGAACCTATGTCGTGGCATTTTGAGTTGCCGGATCAAAATCACCGGCTCAATGAGGTGAAGTGCGATCGAAGTGGCGCTCTCTGGTTTGGAACGATGCGAGATTTCGGGCTGACGCCAACTGGCTCGCTGTTGCACATTGATTCAAACGGAGTTCTGCAGACGTTGCGCCGGGATGTCACGGTACCGAATGCTCTCGGCTTTTCGCCGGATGAGCAGTGGGCATATTTCGCGGATACACGCGTGGGAACAATCGAGCGAGCACGCTTCGATCCGCGCACCGGTATCACGGGCGCATGGTTGCCGTTCATATTGGCAGATGCGGCCCCGGGCCGTCCGGACGGCCTTGCTATCGATGCTGACGGCTTCTTATGGAACGCGCGCTTCGGGGGCTCATGCGTCGCGCGCTTCCATCCTTCCGGGCAGCTCGATTCACTTGTACCGGTGCCGGTTTCGCAGCCAACCTCCTGCGCCTTTGGTGGGCGAGATCTCACGACGCTGTACATCACGAGTGCTCGTCAAGGATTGGACCGGTCGCGCCTCGAACAAGAACCACTCGCCGGAGCGGTATTCGCCTGTCAGACACCTGTTCCCGGACATCCTGTCGGCCGCTTGACCGATGCGATCGTCTGAACCAATCGAGTTTCCAGTCCGAACGAAATCCCGACTCTGAGCAAATCAATGCAAAATCAATCACTGACCTATCTATCGACACCGTCCCGCTACCGTGCGTATATGATTTATGCATTCGGTGCACTCGGCGGCATTCTGTTTGGCTATGACAACGGCGTCATTGCCGGCGCGCTCCTCTTCATTCGCAAGGACATGATGTTGAGCCCACACCTTCAGGGATTGATGGTGGGCTCGCTTCTGTTTGGCGCAATGATCGGTGCTTTCACGACTGGTCAACTCGCCGACCGGCTCGGGCAGCGCAAGCTGCTCATGTACGCTGGGCTCGCGTTTTTCGTCACTTCGCTGGCTGCGTCTGCTGCTCCGAACGCCTACGTATTGATTGGCGTGCGTGTGCTGATCGGCATGGCGGCAGGAACGGCGTCCGTTCAGGTTCCCCTTTATCTTGTAGAGATCGCGCCGAAGCATTTGCGCGGCGGGCTTGCCTCTCTCAATCAATTGTCCATTGCTTCGGGCATCTTTCTGTCTTACCTGGTCTGCTATCTGCTTGCCGCTGATGGCCAGTGGCGCTGGATGCTGGGGCTTGCAGCGGTGCCGTCGATACTGCTCACACTCGGCATGCTTGTCCAGCCCGAGTCGCCGCGTTGGTTGGTACGCAAGGGCAGGGTCAACGAAGCGTTGAGCGTTCTGCTTATGACCAATACGCCGGTTCAAGCGGCGGAAGCGTTAAAGCAGATCCAGCAGACGAGCGCGCACGCTTCAGCGAAATTCAGCACCGTGCTCAAATCGAAAGCGCTGCGCCGGACACTGGTGAGCGTATTCGGACTTGCGGTGTTGCAGCAGGCATTGGGTATCAATACGGTCGTCTACTACGCGCCCACTATCCTGCGAGCGGCAGGTTTCGACAATTCAGCTGCGCTTCTCAATAGTGTGGGGCTGGGCTTGCTTTCGATATTCATGACAATCTTCGCGGCGCGTGTGGTCGACACGGTGGGGCGCCGGCCATTGCTGATCTGCGGTGCGCTCGTGATGGGCATCAGCATGGGCGCGCTTGCATGGGTCTTTGGTGCAGGAAGTCTGACGAGTGTAACGGGGCGTGTCGTCGCTGTCGGCGCCCTGGCCTTGTTCAAGGCTGCATTCTCATTTAGCTGGGGACCGCTCGTGTGGGTATTGATGCCGGAGTTGCTGCCGATGAAGGTGCGCGCCAAAGTCATGGGAGCAGCCGCGATGTGCACGTTTCTCACGAACTTCGTCGTGGCTTCCTGTTTTCCAACACTGTTGCGCGCAGGCGCTGGCTTCGTGTTCGTCATGTTTGCGTGCATATGTGTCCTCGCAAGCTGTTTTGCGGCTTTTGTGTTGCGCGAGACAGCGGGGCTGAGTCTCGAGGAGATCGAGAGAGGCTCAGTTTGAGCGACGCGCTCGGCCCCCGTGCTTGCGAGTACGGGGGAGGAATCTCGCGCCCACTTCAAAGATCGTCTACCTGGAACACTTTTCGTAAAATATCGATTGAATCAATAAAATCGATTTTAATTGACCTCGTCGATTCGACCGACTAGGATGCAAGGGTAGCTTCTAACCTGAAGGAATGCACCATGCGAAACCTGGATTTCTCGGTCGTTCGGAATGAGATCGGGCCCTACTGCGATCCGCAGACAACGCTCGACGATCGCGGAGCGCGATACGCAGAGTTGATTGGATTCGTTCCGCCGCGCATTGCTGCGCGGCTGAATGTTACCGGCGCACTCGATTCAAAATTACTCCAGTTGCAGGAAGAGATTCGGCAGCACGCAATGTATCCAGCCTGCTTCGACGTGAAGACGTCGCAGCTGATGCTGTTCGGCATGTTGTCAATGGGCCTCCTCGATGCTGCCTCATTACACGGGCGCGCAGCGCGACGAGCCGGCGCCTCCTGGGAGGAAATGCAGGCCGTCGTCAGTCTTGCCTATCTGTTTGGCGGAATGCCGGTTGCAAATCGCGGCGCGGAGATCATCGCTCAGCTTGCAGAGGCGGAGGCTAATGCCCGCGATGCCTCATCGGCATCTGGCGATTCGCAAATATCAAAGACAACGGAGTGATGCGATGGATCTCGGTCTAAAAGACAAACGTGCACTCGTCCTATCATCGAGTCGAGGTCTAGGGCGTGCAATCGCTGAAGGCCTTGCGGCAGAAGGAGCGAATGTAGCGCTGACGGCTAGAAATCGTGAGCAGCTCCAGGCCTTGGCCGATTCTATTAATGCTCGGGGTAAAGGAAGCGCTACGGCAATAAGTGGCGATTTAAACGTAGGCGCTGGGAAAATATTTGCCGAAGCTCACGAGGCCCTCGGAGGCATCGATATCCTGGTTACCAACACGGGTGGTCCACCGGCACGCCTGGCCGCAGATGTCGAATCCGATGCACTGACGGCCCAATTCAACGCAATGGTCCTACCCGTGGTCGAAATCGCGCGGCTGGCGCTGCCTGGAATGCGGGAGCGTAAATTTGGTCGCATCATTGCCGTCGCATCGACTTCGGTCGTGCAGCCGATTCCCAATCTCGCTATGTCGACGATGTTGAGATCGTCGTTAGCGGGCTGGGCCAAGACCTTGGCAACTGAAGTCGCGAAGGATGGGGTGACGGTGAACATGGTCCTGCCCGGACGTATTCAGACGGATCGAACGGGTGAGCTTGATCGCGCAAATGCATCACAGAACGGCCGTTCACTTGACGAAATCACGGAAGCGATGCTGGCGTCGATCCCCGCTGGCCGGTACGGCCGACCCGACGAGTTTGCCGACGTGGTCAGCTTCCTCGCATCGACGCGCGCCAGTTTCGTGACCGGGAGCATGATCCGTGTCGACGGTGGTGCGGTCAAGGGATTCTAGGGACATAGATCATGCCAAAAGTCGTCAAGATTGAGAGCTTCGGCGATGCCGAAGTCATGCAGATCCGCGAAGAAGAATGCGCCCAGATCGAGGCCGGCGAGGCACGCATCGAGCACATTGCGGTCGGTCTAAACTATCTCGACATCATGCAGCGACAGGGGCACTACCCATTACCCCTGCCGACTGGCCTTGGCGTTGCGGGTTCCGGCGTAATTCGAGAACTTAGATCAGAAAGCTCGGAATTGGCCGTGGGCGACCTTGTCGCCTATGCAGGCATTCCACCCGGCAGCTATGCAGAACAACGGATTGTCCCAGCTGACCGGTTGGTGAAACTTCCCGCCGACATCGAACCAACGATCGCTGCCGCGGCTCTCCAACATGGCATTACAGCCGCATTCCTGATCGGAGATGCTTTTCCGGTAGCGCCGGGGCATGTCGTATTGGTTCATGCTGCTGCTGGCGGCGTTGGAACAATTCTCTGTCAGTGGGCCAAGTCGATCGGCGCCACCGTCATTGGTACGGTAGGGAACCAGGAAAAAGTCTCCCACGCTCTCGCACACGGTTGCGACCACGTTATCGTCTCTACAGTCGAGAATATCGCGGAGCGTGTACGTGCATTAACGGCCGGGCGCGGTGTCGACGTGTCGTACGATTCTGTGGGCGCGGATACGTTTGAATCTTCCCTTCATAGCCTCGCATTTCGAGGCATGCTCGTCAGTTTCGGTTCTTCGTCTGGAGACCCGTCGCCCTTTGACATCGGCGAACTCGCCAAGTTGGGCTCGCTTTACCTGACACGCCCACGATTCATTCACTATACGCGGACCCGGCCGGACCTGCTGCGCTATTCCATGGCCTTCTTCGAAAGGATACGCAACGGCTTAAAAGTGCCGATTGGGCAAACCTATACGATCGACGAAGTCGTTCGAGCCCATAAAGATGTCGAAAGTAGAAAGACCAGGGGATCGACCGTCATCACGTTCTAGATCCAATCTACTGACGCATTGGCTCAACAAAAGACAATCGAGGAAGCTATGTCGAGACTTTATTCCAATCTTATCGCCGGTGAATCCTTTGAAGGGACGAACGTCACTCGCAACATCAACCCGTCCGATACAAATGACGTTGTCGGCGAGTATGCCCAGGGTTCCGTGGCGGATGTGAACAATGCGGTGGCCGCGGCTAAGGCCGCTTTCACGGCCTGGAGCCGTACAACGCCACAGCAGCGCTTCGATATCCTGAACAAGGCCTCCGATGAAATCCTCGCCCGTAAGGACGAGCTCGGCCGGCTTCTCTCGCGCGAGGAAGGCAAGACGCTCGCCGAAGGCATCGGCGAGGTGACCCGTGCCGGGCAGATCTTTGCCTTCGTCGCCGGCGAATGCCTGCGTACCGGTGGTGAGGTAATTCCTTCCGTACGCCCAGGTGTCGGTGTCGAGATCACCCGAGAGGCGGTAGGGATCATCGGGATGATCACGCCCTGGAACTTCCCGATTGCGATCCCGGCGTGGAAGATGGCGCCGGCTCTCGCTTGGGGCAACTGCGTCGTCATCAAGCCGGCCGACCTTGTGCCGGGCTCGACCTGGGCGCTGGTGGACATCATCCAGCGCGCCGGCCTGCCTAAGGGCGTGCTCAACCTTGTCATGGGCCGCGGTTCGGTTGTTGGCCAGGCGCTGCTCGAACACAAGGACGTGCACGGTATCTCCTTCACCGGCTCGGTCTCGACCGGTCGCAAGGTCGCGGCCGCGTGTATCGCCTCGAACCCGATGAAAAAGGTCCAGCTCGAGATGGGGGGCAAGAACCCGCTTGTCGTGCTTGACGACGCTGACCTCAACACGGCGGTCGAAGTTGCAGTCAACGGCGCCTTCTTCTCCACCGGTCAGCGCTGCACGGCGTCTTCGCGCCTGATCGTCCAGGCCGGCATCCATGACCGCTTCGTCGAGGCCTGCATTGAGCGGCTGAAGGGCATTGTCGTCGACAACGCGCTGAAGCAAGGCACGCAGATAGGCCCGGTGGTTGACCAGAGCCAGCTCGACCAGGACCTTAGATACATCCAGATCGCCAAGGACGAGGGCGGGAAGCTGGTCTTCGGTGGTGAGCTCCTGAAGCGTGGGACGCCTGGCTTCTATCTCCAGCCGGCGCTCTTCACCGAAACGACCAATACCATGCGGATCTCACGCGAGGAAGTCTTCGGCCCGGTCGCCAACATTGTGCGCGTCAGGGATTACGACGAAGCGCTCGCAATGGCCAACGACACCGAGTTCGGCCTCTCCTCGGGTATCTGCACGAGCTCGCTGAAGTATGCGACGCACTTCAAACGCAACAGCGAGGCCGGTATGGTGATGGTCAACCTGCCGACAGCGGGTGTCGACTATCACGTGCCGTTCGGTGGTCGGAAGGGCTCGAGCTATGGCTCCCGTGAGCAAGGGACGTACGCCAAGGAGCATTACACTACGGTCAAGACGGCCTACACGATGGCTTGATTGCGAATGTCGAAATGCTGCGCTTGTACAGGCAGCACGAAGACAACTTACTGATGATGGATGGGGCGCGGAAGACCTCGAGCGGGAGGTCACGTCACCCACCGTCTGGTAACAGGTCGTATCGCTGGCGAGCAGAGCAAATCTGGCAATACAATTAAAAAATGTTAGGTTAGCTGAAGAAATGGATTCCGTCATACCCAGGTGGTAGACGACATTGTGAAGCGATCGCTCCGGTCTTACTGATCGGGCATGGTATCAAGCCAGCTCTGTTCGTCGGCGAACCGGTCGACCAGCATATCGAGAAGCAGCCGGACCTTGGTGCTTAAGTGCCGCCGATGCGGGTAGAGCGCGACGATCTCCAACTCCGGCGTTCGGTAGTCGGGCAGCAGCGGCACCAGCGCGCCAGAGGCGAGAAGATCAGACACGAGAAACTGGGGGCACAGCCACAATCCAAGGCCGGCAGTGGCCGCCGCGCGCATGACGGGAATGCTGGCGGTGATCAGGTTACCCGACACGCGAGTGTGTATTGGATTGCCGGCAGAGTCGACGAAATGAAACTCGTTGCGGAAGATCGCATAGGCGTAGAGCAGGCAGTTATGGTTGACCAGGTCGGCCGGGCTGTGGGGCGTGGGATGCGTTTCGAGGTAAGCCGGCGCACAGCACAACAGGTAGTGCCATTTCGCCAGGGTCCTTCTGACCAGGGTCGAATCGGGAAGTGATGATGCCGGCATGATCGATAGGTCGAATCCCTCCCGCACGGGGTCAATCACGTCGTCGGTCTTGAAATCCAGCGAGACTTCCGGGTACTCGCCCGAGAAGCGGGCAGCAACCGGCGCAATGAACCGGTCCAACGATTGGTGGCAGCGGAGGTGAAGCCGGCCACGCGGAGTCAACTGCAACGCGCTGGTAATCTCGTCCGCTTCCGCCAGCTCCTGCAGGATTTGTGAGCAGCGCTCGTAATACTCGCGGCCGATCTCCGTTAGACTCACACGGCGTGTGGTGCGGTTCAATAGACGCACGCCGAGGCTGTCTTCGAGCGCCTGGACCTGATTGCTGACCGTCGTTGTCGACAAGTCGAGGCGGCGCGCCGCCGCGGTAAAGCCGCCGCACTCTACGACGCGCACAAAGGCGGTGAGACTGGCCATCCGATCCATGCGTTCCACCAATTATCAGATCACAGTTAAGAGTCATGCTAATGCTGGAGCGTCAGGCGCTCCAGGCAAGTTTATGATTTTTTCGAATCGCCTAAAAGTCTATCAAGATTGAAGGGAGTAATCCCGTCAGGAAAGAGGTTTATATTGCACTCAATGCAGACGGAGTGCCAGTGATCTAACCCCGTCGACCGCAGTCGGCCCTACTGACCGCATTGGGTCCCGGCAATTCGCTAGCGCGGGAGACGACCAAAGCCAGCGCACTTATCTCAGCCAGTTCCTGGCAGCACAATGCATCGCAACGCGGTCTATTCATATTAGTACAACTGATGTTTCTGCGAAGCGAAGCGTGCCCGTCGAGTCGACCCTCACCACGTCTCGCCAGACATCGACGGTGATGTGGACACCACATCAAATCTCCCTCGATCGGCGCGGAGATTCATGGACCTTGCCCGCCGAAGCGGCGGTAAAAATAATCACTCTTGCGAAGGAGTAGAAATCATGCAAATCGGTGTACCTGTGGAGATCACTGCGGGTGAAACGCGTGTTGCCGTTACACCAGAGACGGTGAAAAAGCTCAGGAGCCAGGGGCATACGGTGTTTGTTGCATCGGGTGCGGGTGCGTCTGCAAACGCAATAGATGATGCATATGTTGCAGCGGGGGCGGAGATAGCGGATCAAGGCGTAGCCCTTGGCTGCGAAATTGTGCTGAAGGTCCGTGCTCCGCAGGAGACCGAGCTCGCAAAATTGATGCGGGGCGCCATTCTGGTTGGAATGCTCGAGCCGTTCGATCTGGTCGGTGCACAACGACTTGCGGATGCCGGTGTGACCAGCTTTGCTCTCGAGGCCGCCCCGCGCACTACACGTGCACAAAGTCTGGATGTCCTTTCCTCTCAGGCGAACATTGCCGGATACAAGGCTGTGCTGGTGGCCGCTGCTCTGTATCCGCGCTTTTTTCCGATGTTGATGACAGCAGCCGGGACCGTTAAAGCTGCACGCGTGCTGGTGCTGGGTACAGGGGTTGCCGGTTTGCAGGCGATCGCGACAGCGAAGCGGCTGGGGGCCGTCATTGAAGCATCGGACGTCCGCCCCGCAGCGAAGGAGCAGGTTGAGTCACTCGGGGCCAGGTTCATACATGTGCCGTTCGAGACGCAGGAAGAGCGCGACGCAGCCGAGGGCGTGGGCGGGTATGCCCGGCCGATGCCGGCAAGCTGGCTCGCGCGCCAGGCATCGACCGTGAGCGAACGGGCAAAGGCGGCCGACATTGTCATCACTACCGCACTGATCCCGGGTCGTGACGCGCCGACGCTTATCGACGTCGAAACGGTACAAGGGATGCGCCCTGGCTCCGTCATTGTCGACCTCGCCGCGGGTAGAGGGGCCGAGCTCATGGGGCAGCCTGGGGCGCGTGGCGGAAACTGCCCACTCTCGGAGCCTGATAGCGTAGTGACTAAACATGGGATAACCATTGCCGGATATACGAACCTGGCGGCGATGGTTGGCGCTGACGCGTCGTCGCTATACGCCCGCAACATTCTCGACTTCCTCAAACTCATCATCACAAAAGAAGGTGCGGTCAATATCGATCTTGATGACGATATTGTCGCCGCGACCTTGCTTACCCGCGATGGGGTAGTGACGCGAAAGACGGCATGACGAACCTAGGGAAAGCGGAGAGCAACGATGGAAGTCATTGATCACACAACTATCAATCTGATTATTCTGGTACTCGCGATTTACGTTGGTTACCACGTCGTATGGAATGTGACGCCGGCGCTCCATACGCCTCTGATGGCGGTGACGAACGCG
The DNA here is from genome assembly GCF_046027215.1 of Paraburkholderia fungorum. Classification (GTDB taxonomy): domain Bacteria; phylum Pseudomonadota; class Gammaproteobacteria; order Burkholderiales; family Burkholderiaceae; genus Paraburkholderia; species Paraburkholderia fungorum_D. Next base: position 2,971,340 of record NZ_JAQQEN010000002.1, read on the forward strand.
GTTTCCGCCATCGTCATCGTCGGGGCAATGCTCGCTACTGGCCTAACGGTTGGTGGACCGGGAAAGTTTTTTGGCACTTTCGCGGTGCTTGTGGCGGCTGTGAACGTCTTCGGAGGTTTTCTCGTCACACGGCGGATGCTTGAGATGTTCAAAAGGAAGGAACCGAAAAAGCAATCAATGAAGGAGACACAGGAATGAGCATGAATCTGGTTACGCTGCTGTATCTTCTTGCGTCGGCTTTCTTTATCCAGGCGCTAAAGGGTCTATCGAATCCGAAAAGCGCGAGAGCCGGGAATATATTTGGCATGTCGGGAATGGTGATCGCAATTCTGACGACCATTGCGCTCGTCGCAGGAAAAGCGGATTCCCTCGGCGCGGATCTCCGGATCGGCCTTGGACTGCTGGTCGCTGCGCTCGTTGTCGGCGGTGCGATAGGCTGGTTTGTGGCTTCACGCGTCGAAATGACGAAAATGCCAGAACTCGTTGCGGCAATGCATTCTCTGATTGGGCTCGCCGCGGTGTCGATCGCCTATGCTGTCGTGTATGAGCCGAACGCGTTCGGGCTTGTTCCAGTCAATGCACCTTACGCGGCATTTCTTCCCTACGGAAATCGCATTGAGCTTTTCATCGGCACGTGTGTTGGGGCAATAACATTCTCCGGCTCCGTGATCGCATTTGGAAAACTCTCGGGGAAGTACAAGCTCCGCGTTTTCAAGGGGGCGCCCGTTGTCTATCCTGGCCAGCATCTGCTCAATCTGGCACTCGCGCTCACCATGATCGGCCTCGGTGTGAGCTTCTTTCTCACCCAGTCGTGGCTTCCTTTCATTGCGATGACGATCGCTGCGTTTGCGCTCGGCGTGCTGATTATCATCCCGATTGGCGGTGCGGATATGCCGGTGGTCGTTTCGATGCTGAATTCCTACTCGGGTTGGGCCGCAGCGGGTATTGGATTTTCGCTCAACAATGCGATGCTAATTATCGCTGGTTCGCTAGTCGGGTCATCGGGCGCGATCCTTTCGTACATCATGTGCCGCGCGATGAATCGGTCTTTTGTGAGCGTTATTCTGGGAGGCTTTGGTGGCGACGCCGCAGCGTCGGCGGGTGGTCCCGGTGAGCAGCGATCTGTTAAGAGCGGAAGTGCAGATGATGTTGGTTACATGCTAATCAATGCGGACAGTGTGATTATCGTTCCGGGATACGGCCTGGCGGTGGCTCGGGCTCAGCATGCAGTCAACGAACTGGCGAAGAAGCTTACCGAGAAGGGAGTCACCGTCAAATACGCTATCCATCCCGTAGCGGGTCGAATGCCCGGCCACATGAATGTTCTTCTTGCCGAGGCAGAGGTGCCCTATGAGCAGGTACACGAGATGGAAGATATAAATGGCGAGTTTTCGCAGGCAGACATCGCGATCGTGCTCGGCGCAAACGACGTCGTTAACCCAGCAGCGCTGCAGAAGGGTAGTCCGATCTATGGCATGCCGATTCTTGAGGCACACAAGGCGAAAACAGTGATTGTTAATAAGCGCTCAATGGCAGCAGGCTATGCGGGACTCGACAACGAACTGTTTTACATGGATAAAACGATGATGGTTTTTGGCGACGCCAAGAAGACCGTAGAAGATATCGTAAAGGCTATCGAATCGTAGTTGGTTTCAAACCATTGCTTTCGACTCAAAAGTCACGATGTTTGTTGCCCGGAGAACTTCGGGAAGTTGCTCGGCGAGGAGGAGCCCTGCGGTATGCGTAAGTAACATCCTCACGCGTGCCGCAGGGCTCTTGCTCCTTGACCAACGGATTAAGTACTCGCAGGGCCGCCCGCCGCTTCGGCGCAATGGCAACAAGTGTCAGATCAATTCCACCGGAACGCTTAACCAGGAATTCGATCAGGCGGGTGCTTTGCGGCCGACACAGGAGCTCGGTAGGCCTTAGATGGGTAAGACCTCCTGCTTGGGCCAGCTCGCGACATCATTCGTGACAGGCTAGGACGATTGCGAAGAGCACATCGGTAAGCAATCAGTGCGAGATCAAGCCGCCAGCCTCTGGTGGAGCATGCCACTGGGCCGGCAACCGATTAGGCGTCGGTTATGACGCGAGTGTGATAGAAGGGATTCAGTCCCACGTTCCTGATCAATCAAGGCATGTTGCGCAGGATGTTTTGGCCAGTGCGCTGTATGTGGTCCTCGAGAATCTTGCATGCGGCGTCGGCATCGCGCCTGAGGGTCGCTTCGAGTAGGTCTTTGTGTTCGCGACCAATATTTCGCTTAGGCGGGTCGGTTCGAACGAAGATACGGCGGTAACGATGCCCCATATCCCAAAGCATTTGACAGAAATGGAGTAGCAAGGGAGCGTTACTACCTTTGATCAGCGCGCTGTGAAACGCCCGGTGCCGATCCTCCCACTCCTCATAGAACCGCTCTGTCCAACGCTCCTGGTCGCCAATCTTGCTCAGGAGATGATGCGCTGAAAGTATGTCGGTTTCCCAGGCATCATCGCCCTGCTCAATGGCGACCCTAAGGGCGCGAACCTCGAGAGTCGTCCGTAACTCCAGGATCTCCAGCAGATTGGCTTTCGACACCGGAGCCACGCTGTAGCCTCGCTGGTCCTGGGACGTTACAAAGCCCTCTGCAACCAGCCTGGAAAGCCCCTCTCGCAGGGGGCTCAAACTAACGCCCATCTCTGCGCGGAGGTCTTCGAGATGCAATTTGCTGCCCGGCGTGAGACGCCCACTCATAATATCGAGCCTGAGCTGCTGCCCGATCGTGGTGGCCCGAGTGACGCTCGGCCCGGCCCCTACGGGCCGGTCATCAGCGACATTGGCGTTCTCGTTGTGCTTTCCCATGGATCGTCTCGGTTCCGTTAGCGACCGGGCCGCAAATACACAATGCTAGCGACCGGTCCGCAAAGACACGATTCTATCAAGTGCCGCTTCCGCTTCCACTTCGATTTCGCTGATGATCTGGGCAACGGGCTTGACGTCATGGACGAGTTCGACCGTTGCGCCGGCATAGAGCGGACTTGCCTCCCAATCTCCCCCCATGGCGTCCCACGGAGCCGCGGCATTATAACGATTGAGCGGTTTTCCATTCGGAAAACGCGATATAGGCTCGCCTTCCCCTGGTCGTTGACCGATAGGTGGACGACCGGCAGCTTCCCATTTGGAGAACGTGGAGTTGCGTATCACCGAATGGGGAAATTCGTGCCCAGCCGGATCGAAAAGCTCGGTCTCTACAAGGTCCGTCGCGCGAGCTGCCACAACCCGTTCCTTGTAACCGCGATGATTGGCCGACTCCGTGCTCGCCACAAAGCGCGTTCCCATCCAGACTCCGCACGCCCCAAGAGCCAGTGCGGCGGCCAGGCCACGCCCGTCGGCAATACCGCCCGCGGCCACCACAGGGACTCCTTTGGCGGCGTCGACGATAGAAGGCAGCAGCGACATCGTAGGCGCGGTGCCTACGAAATGACCGCCGGACTCGTTTCCCTGGGAAACGATGAAGTCGACGCCACTATCCTTTGCGCGCGCCGCATCTTCGGCGCTACCCACTGTCCAGAACACAAGGCCGCCCGCATCCTTGATTCGACGAACATAGGGTTCGAGATCGCCCTGCCACAACGAAAATACGCGCACCCCCGCGTCTAATGCAGCGGCAAGCCTGTTTCGTTGGTCAGCGATCAACGAAATATTCGCGCCAAACCGACCATTCGTGGCCCGTTTCATTTTTGCAAGCTCGTCGCCTACGGTCTCCTCCGGCATATGCGGTAGCGCAGTAAACCCGAAGCTGCCGCTATTGGCCATCGCTCCGAGAAATTCCGCACTTGAGCCTCGCCCGAGAGGAGCTGCCACGACCGGGACGCGCATATCAAGTGCTTGGGTCAATGCTGTTTCGAAAGGCATCTTGCTTTCCTTCATGTGTCGGTTTAGCCAAACCAGAGACTTGAGGTTAGCATGATCGATCTAGCGTGTAAATATCGTTGAATTTGAATAATATCGATTTTATTTTTTGACGTCGATTATCGGTCGCCTATCGAAAAAGAGCCTGAGGTGCGCCTTGGAAGCGGTTTCACCTAGTCTGTTGAAGTGTCGTCCACCAGGCGAACGCCTGAAAATCGCGCTAGCGTCGGTAGAGCCTCACGCAACTCAACCATCATGGCGGTGGCCGCGGGGGATAGCGAACGTCCAACGCGCGTGAGCACGCCCACTGTCCTCGACAAGGTAGGCTCCTTCAATAGACGAAAGCTGAGGCTGTCGAGTGGCGCTCGCTGTGCAGCTAGCGCAGACATGACGGATACGCCGGCACCGCGAGTCAATAAAGTGGCAATTGTCGAGGTGTTCGATACCCGATATCGCGGTTCCCTGACTTCCTGGCTCAAGACGCTCGTCTCGGTCAATTGATGTTGCATGCCAAGGTCAGCGCTGAAGCCGATGATGCGATAACTCCCAAGCGCGCTCCACGGCACACTTCCCGTGCGGTCGGCTAGCGGGTGGTCGCGAGCAGTGACTACGCCGTATGTATCCTCGAATAGCGGTTCAAAGGTGAGCTGGGCATCCGACCCCCACGGACTACATATGCCGAAATCCACGTCGCCGCTCAGGATGCGCTGCTGCACCGATTCTGAGTTGTCTTCACGCAGATAGAGGTCAATGCCGGGGAATTTGTCTATGAATGCGGCAGACGCCTCGGATAAGAGCAAGGCCAACACTGACGGCACCGCCGCGACACCGACACGCCCCCGCTCGCGCTTCCCGAGGGCGCGCATCTCGTTGATCGAAGCATCGAAGTCCTGAAGCAGACGCCGAGCGGTGGGTAAGAATTCGTCAGCAGCACTCGTCAGGTCGAGTCGCCGTGTCGAGCGGTCGAACATCGCCAGGCCCAGATGCTGCTCCAGATGCTGGATGGTCAGACTCAGTGCCGACTGGGTAACAGATAACGTTTCTGCGGCCCGAGTAAGGCTTCGACACTCGGCAACGGCCACGAAAGCTCGAAGGTGTCGAATAGACAAGCGCCGAGCCTGGTTGCTCTCATTCATCGTTTTTACTCGTGAATTCAGCTAAATTAATCGATTGTACTCAGAATTTCTGTGGCACAGAATGGCTGGCTGAACTCACCCATAGGAAAGCCAATGCTTGTTGATATCCGCCGTTACACCGTCGTCCCGGGAATGCTGAAGGCCTATCTGGAGGTATACGAACAATATGGTTTGCCCGTGCAACGCCGCCACGTGGGTGACCCGCTGGGATACTTCATTTCCGAGGTCGGCGAGCTCAATCAGGTAGTCCATCTTTGGCGATACGAGGATGCTGCCGATCGGCAGCGCCGTCGCGCTGCAATGGAAAAAGATCCGGACTGGGTCGATTACAAGAAAAAGACGGCAACCGGGCAATATATTCAGCGTCAGGAAAATCAACTGGTTGTCTCGGCGCCATGGTCAAAGCTTTAAAACGTCACTTATCTCGCCGTGCCTGGAAAAGGCGCGAAGCTGTCTGGCAACGGGTGTATCCCGGGGCGTCAGACCTGTTGTCGTGTTGTCTGATTCACGTAGACAAGGTCCGGGGACGGTAAGATCGGGGTGAATGAAGACCTGCTCGTTGGAAAGGAAGGAAGCGCTGGCGCGTCGCACGATGCCGCCAGCGAACACGCTGGAGTCGACGCTGCTGATGATGCTGGGAAAAAAGCACAGCCGGTCTGCGGAGACAAAGAGGAGGACTGATCAACGGGCCAGTTGCAAGCGGCGCGTCATTGGGAACTGGAGGATGAAGTCTGGCGGAATCCCGAGCGGGCGCAGCCGAAAAAATTGAAGCTATTCGTTTGATGTGACGCGACAACTACGGTGACAAACACCGGCTTGGCGCTCCAGCATTAGCGTGACTCTTAACTGTGATTTGATATTTGGTGGAACGCATGGATCGGATGGCCAGTCTCACCGCCTTTGTCCGCGTCGTAGAGAGCGGCGGTTTTACCGCGGCGGCGCGGCGTCTCGACCTCTCTATAGCGACAGTCAGCAACCACGTCCAGGCGCTCGAAGACAGCCTCGGCGTGCGTCTGTTGAACCGCACCACACGCCGTGTGAATCTAACGGAGATCGGCCGCGAGTATTACGAGCGCTGCTCACAGATCCTGCAGGATCTGGCGGAAGCGGACGAGATTACCAGCGCGTTGCAGGTGACTCCGCGCGGCCGGCTTCGCCTCCGTTGCCACCAGGCGCTGGACCGGTTTATCGCGCCGGTTGCCGCCCGCTTCTCGGGCGATTACCCGGAAGTCTCACTGGATTTCCAGATCGACGACGAGATCGACCCCGTGCGGGAAGGGTTCGACATATCGATCATGCCGGCATCACCTCCGGATTCGACTCTGGTCAGACGGACCCTGGCGAAATGGCGCTACGTATTGTGCTGTGCGCCGGCTTACCTCGAAACGCATTCCACGCCCCACAGCCCCGCCGACCTGGTCAACCATAACTGCCTGCTTTACGCCTACGCGATCTTCCGCAACGAGTTTCATTTTGTCGATTCTGCTGGCAATCCAACGAACATTCGCGTGTCGGGCAACCTGGTCACCGCCAGCATTAGCGTCGTGCGCGCAGCGGCCACCGCCGGCCTCGGATTGTGGCTGTGTCCCGAGTTTCTCGTGTCTGGTCTTCTCGCCTCCGGCACGCTAGTGCCGCTGCTGCCCGACTACCGAACACAGGAGTTGGAGATCGTCGCGCTCTACCCCCATCGGCGGCACTTAAGCACCAAGGTTCGGCTGCTCCTCGATATGCTGGTCGACCGGTTCGCCGACGAACAGAGCTGGCTTGATGCCATGCCCGATCATTAAGACCGGAGTCGTCGCTTGCCGCCCGCCAGACCGCGGGCAGCGGCGTTACCCGGGCCTGCTTCAGGTGTCATGGAGCGCCTTGCCGATCGGCCGGCGCTCCACCTCTTAGCTGCCGAGCAGGGCTTCATCGGACTTGCTAATGAAGGACATCAAACCATCCCCGCGGAATAGCCGTCTGGGCGGATCAGCACGGCCGCCGCGCCCTCGAAGAATCCCCGGGGACGCTCGGAACTGCTGACCCGGATGACCGCCTCTTCCCGCAGTGCATCGGCGAGCGGAACGGTCGCACCCGGTCCGAAAGACAGATGGACCCAGTGGCCGGAAGAAAGCAGTTCGTGCACGAAGACTTCCGACCCGTCCGCCCGACGGACTTTGCGATCGGGAGCGCGAATGCCGAAGCCCGTGGAGCAGGGTGCATCGGAGTAGGCACGCATCGCGCCCTCATCCTCGTAGCCGAGACTGAAGCCAGAAATCTGTGCGGCGATCTTCTCGTTGACCTCCGGAAAGGCCATGCAATCAGAGACCATTTTGCGCAGGCCAAGACCGCCGGGGGTGAACGCCGTCATGAGCACGTTTTGCGTCAGCGTGTTGTCATGAAGCTGCTGGCCGATCGGCCGGCGCTCCGCCTCGTAGCTGTCGAGCAGGGATTCATCGGCCTCGCCCTTGACGACTGCGGCGAGCTTCCACCCGAGATTGAACGCATCCTGCAGGCCGACATTCATGCCCTGGCCACCGGCCGGAAGGTGGACGTGCGTGGCGTCGCCGGCCAGGAATATCCGGCCGTTCCGATAGTGGTCGGCGAGCCGGGTTTCGTTGGAGAAGCGCGAAAGCCAGAGCGGGTCGTGCATATTGAAGTCAGTGCCGAGGACCTTGTTCACCATGCGGGCCAGGTCGTCCAGGGTCGGCTCCTGTCTGAGCAGGGCGAGATCGCTTTCGTCAGGCGTCGTCACAACGATGCGACGCCGGCCGTCGTCGCCGGGCGGTGCAATCATGATGCCGCCGTGCTCGTTGTACTCCGTGATCATCGGCTTGCCTTCCGGCATGTCGAGCATGACATCGCCCAAAAGCCACGTGTGGGTCGCCTCGTGGCCCGAGAACCCGATGCCCGCCTGTTGTCGCGTGAGACTGCGTGCGCCGTCGCAACCGACGAGGTAGCGTCCCTCGAGCCGGAACGGCCCCTTATCCGTTGCGCCTTCGACCGTGACGCCGGCATGATCCTGGCGGATCGTTTCGGCGCGATGCCCGCCGAGGTATACGACGCCAAGCTCTGCTGCGCGCTCCTTGACCAGCTTCTCGGTCGTCGCCTGGGGAATCCTGAGCGCATGAGGGAACCGGCTGTCGAGCGGCGAGAAGTCGAGCCGCGTGTTGAGCATCCCGTAGTGCCAGGCGGGGATCGGCTTTCCGTTCGCGAGAAATCTATCGGCCAGACCTCGCAGACCGAACATCTCGAGCGTGCGGCTGTGCATCGTCCCCGCACGCGATTGATAGATTCTTTCCTGGCGACGTTCGACTACCGCCACGTTCAGGCCGGCCAGCCGTAGTTCGCAGGACAGCCAAAGGCCGACCGGTCCGCCACCAAGGACCACGACATCGAAGGATTCCCCCATCTTAATCTCCGTATATGAATCGTTAGAATTACTCTGGTGGCTAGCGCCACGACCTATCACCCCACGCCAGGTGACGTGACCTCCTGTTCGAGGTCTTCCGCGCACCATCCGTCTTCAGTGGGTTGTCTCTGTGCGGCCTGTACAAGCGCCGAATTTCTGTATTCGTTATCAAGCCGTCCAGCCAGGGTAGTCGGCGGCACTTCGCTTCAGGGCAGCAGCACCAGGGAGCCGGTCGTCTTGCGGGACTCCAGGGTGCGATGCGCTTCAGCTGCGTCCTTGAGCGGGAAGCGGTGGTTGATGTTGACCTTCACTACGCCCGACCGCACGACGTCGAACACATCCTGGGCCATCTCCTCGACATGGGCGCGGGTCGCCATGTAGTCATTGAGGTTAGGGCGGGTCAGGGACAGGGAGCCCTTTTTGTCGAGGATGCCGATGTCGAACGGTGGCACCGCGCCGGAGGACTGGCCGTAGAGCACCATCAGGCCGCGCGGCTTGAGGCAGTCGAGCGAGTTCATAAAGGTGTTCTGACCGATCGAGTCATAGACGACCGGGACGCCGACGCCGCCCGTGATCTCCTTCACCGCTTTGACGAAGTCGTCCCTGCCGTGGATCAGCGGATAGTCGCAGCCGTGGGCCTTCACGAGCTTCGCCTTTTCCTCGGTCGACACCGTGCCGATGACAGTCGCGCCGAGATGCCTGGCCCACTGGCAGAGTACGAGGCCAACGCCGCCCGCGGCGGTATGCACGAGGATCGTGTCGCCCTTGCCAACCCGGTAGGTCTGGCGGCACAGGAACTGGGCGGTCATGCCCTTGTGCATCATCGCCGCACCGAGCTCGTCGCTGATGCCATCGGGGAGCTTGACGAGGCGACCGGCTGGCACGAGCCGGACTTCGGCATAGCTGCCTTGCGTGCCGCCATAAGCGACGCGGTCGCCCGGCTTCAGCGAAGTGACGTCAGGTCCGACTGCCTCGACCACGCCAGCACCTTCGCGCCCCGGGATCAAGGGCAGCGGCAGCTTGTAGAGGCCGGTGCGGTGGTAGATATCGATGAAGTTGACGCCGACGGCCGTTTGCCGAAGGCGCGCTTGTCCTGGTCCGGGGTTGCCGACGGAAATCTCATTCCAGACAAGCTGTTCAGGTCCGCCGATCTCGTGAATGCGGATGGCATGGGACATCAGTCGTCTCCTTCAGCTGGCCAGGAATTGCAGATCGGGTAGTGCCGACACGTCGGCCACGCAGTCACTCAGGCGATTCAGTTTCACTCCGGTCAGCGGACTCGGCCGCGCTGCGCGCGGGTGACCCGTGGGTGTGCGAGTGAGTGTGGGCCGCGTCGTCATGTGTGTGCCATTGGAGGTAATGTTGGCGCAGCAGGTCCTTGCCATAATCCTTGCCATTCGGCGTGCGCACGAGCGTGTGGATGTGATCGCGGGACGGCATGTCGTTGTCGAACACGATGCCGGGTTGGTGGTCGAACTCGACCAGGATCGCCGGACTCAGGATGCGGTAATAGAACGGGTTGGTGTCGTCGAACGGCCCGATCCAGGCGAAATGCGTATCGCCGAGATGGTGCTTGACCTCGGCCCAGCGCAGTTCGGCGTGACCAGCGCGGATGTGCCCGATATAGGTTGCCAGCAGCGCCTCCAGCCGCTCGCGGCCTTCCTGCGGCAGGTCCGCGTAATGGATGCCGCCCGGCTCGATGTGCCGGTTATCGCTGTACGCACCAGCGAACACTTCCCGTGGCAGGTCAGTGCCGATCGTCGCCTGTTGCCGTGCCTCGGCCGACAGTGCGCTCATCAGCGCATGGCCTTGCTCCTCCTCGGCGGCAAACACGCGAGTACCGCTATATTTGCCGAACCGCGCGAGCACCGGCTCCGATCCCATGAAGGTCGGCGTCATGACGAGTTGATCCCCGAGCACGAAGCAATTGACGTTAAGGTGGTGGCCATCGATCTGCCAGCCCCAAGGGTCGTTCGGCGATGGCGTCCCGAAGATGCTGACCCAGTAATACCATTCGTTGTATTCGTCGGGCTTGCCCGATATTTCGAGGGCGTGCTCGTTGAGCCGCATGACGTCGCGCGCGGTCTGATAACCCGTCCCGCTCATCGTCTCGCGCAGTAGTGCTAGCGCTGCCTCGCGCTGGCCGTGGCCGAGGTCGGCAAGGCAGATCCCACTGCGGGGTACCAGCCAGGGATGAATGTTGGACCACTGCCGCCACGCCTCGTCGTCGATTGCCAGACAGGCGGCGCGCCGCTGGTTGGCGTCGAGGCTTGCGAGAAAGGCACGCGCCGCATTAAGAAGCGGGGCGAGCGGGGCGCCTGCGGAAGCGCCTGGGAATACCTCCTGGGCGACGGAGCCGGTGCAGCTTATCCCGCGAAATGGTTCGGCCAGACCAGCCCGTGCCTGATCAAGCATCGACTGCTGGCGCGGCGTCAGCTCGAATGGTCGGGTCGCCGGCGCTGGCGGCCAGTTACGCAGTCCGAAATGTTCCGTTTCTCCTGCCATACTTCATGCCTCCCGTTCGATGCCTCGAGTTGTCTCTGCGATGATTAATGTCGACTGGCTCAGTTCAGCAAGCGTAACCAGTGTTTTTTCTTGCGCGATTTCGGGTACAAGGGCCGAGACCCGATAGCAATATAAACCTCTTTCCCGGCGGGATTACCCCCCTCAATCTGGATAGACTTTCAGGCAGTTCTAAAGAATCAGGAACTTGCCCTTTGATGCATCGCATACGAAACGGGCGTGATTATCCACCTGCGCCTGAGAGTCTATCCGGCCGCGACATGTTTATCCCGGCGACCGTCGAGCGTAACTTCATCTCCAGTTTGACAACCCCACAACAAGACTTGGAGGAACATCATGCAGTCTGCCTATGGATACCAGACCCCGCCAGCCGCTTCTGAACTCACCAGCGTCGAGCCGGGCAGCCCGATGGGCGAGTTGCTGCGGCGCTACTGGCAGCCTGTCTGCACCTCGGATGAAGTGACGGATCTGCCGCGCAAGGAAAAGCTCCTCTGCGAGGAGATCGTCCTGTTCCGCGACGGGTCAGGGCAGGTCGGCGCCTTGAAGCCGCATTGCGCGCATCGCGGCGCCTCGCTCGAATGGGGGCGGGTCGAGGAAAAGGGGTTGCGTTGCTGCCTTCACGGCTGGCTCTACGACACCCAGGGCCGCTGCGTCGAAATGCCGTGCGAGACCGATGAGTTTTGCACGCGAATGAATGTCTGGCAGCCGGCCTATCCGACCCACGAATTTGGCGGACTCATTTTCGTCTATCTGGGCCCGGCCGGCACCGAGCCGGAATTCCCGGTGTACGACATCATCGACCCGGACGTGGTGGGCGAGGTCGAACTGCGCGGCATGCGGCTGTGGGGCGACTACGGGATCGGCTACGTCAAGGACTGTAACTGGCTGCAGCATTACGAGAACATCGTCGATCCCTGGCACCTCATCATGTTGCACCAGGTGATCAGCGGCAACCAGGGGCATAACATGCTCGACGGCCTGACGCACGAAACCATGGCGCGGGACATGGCCAAGATCGACTTCGAAAAGACGCCATTGGGAGTGCGTTTCAACATGGCGCGCGAGTTGCCGAACGGCGACTACTTCATTCGCCACGCCGAATGCATCGTGCCGAACGCCTTCCTGGTCCCCGCGGTCAACGATAGCGGCGCTCGCAAATCGCGCGCTACCGAATTGTCCTGGGCGGTGCCGGTAGACAACGAGCATGTTCGCGGCCTCAGCATCGTCGCCTGGCCGTTGGAGGGGGGCGTGCCTAAGGCAGGCTGGCGCCCCGGGACCGATATCAGCGACGCGATCCGGCCGGGCGCGGCTTTGGAGCGGAGTTACGAGGAGCGCCAGCGTAAGCCCGACGACCGCGAAGCGCAGGAAGGCCAGCGCACGATTGCCGTGCATGCGCTCGAAAACCTCGGCACCTCCGACAAAGGCGTCGTCATGTTGCGACGTATGCTGCGCGAGCAGTTGAAGCGGCTGGAACAAGGGCTCGACCCGCTCAATGTCGTGCGCGACAAGGACGCCGCGCGCGGCATTCCGACCTCGACCTGGAACGCGGTCCTGACCGCTAGCGAAGCCGCGGCCCTCGGCGATAACCTGGGGCGCCTCGCCTGATTTGCCGGAGCCACGTCCTTAGCGCTCGACGCCCGGGGCGTGCATGCCGCGGTCGTCAACGGCGACGTCCGCACCGCAGGCGAAGGCCGCGGTGCGGTGATGTGCGACACCTTCCGCGTCTATACCGCGGAAGGTGATCCCGGTTGCACCCAAAATGGAGCGAAAACGAAATGCTCGAATTCACCGCGTGTGAGCGCCGTCCGAACGGCCGACTCTCCTGCCAATTGCTGACGTCGCCGGAAGTCGGCGGCCTTGTCGGGCACCTGATGGACACCCTGATATGAAGCCGAACTCGACTGTCGTCATCGTCGGCGCTGGCCAGGCCGGTTTCCAGGCGGCCAGCTCGCTGCGCCAGGCGGGGTTCGACGGCAGGATTCTGCTCGTCGGCGACGAGCCCTGCATCCCCTACGACCGCCCACCCCTGTCGAAATCCTACCTTGCAGGCGAGACTGGGCTCGACGGTCTTTGGTTGCGGCCGGAGACGTTCTACCAAAAGGAACGAATCGAACTGGAACTGGGCGAGACCGTGACGGCAATTGACCGGCAGACGCGGCATGTCGAACTCGCCTCTGGCCGCAAGATTGCCTACGACCGCCTGATATTGGCGACCGGTGCCCGCTTTCGCCCGTTGTCGGTCGCGGGTGCCGAACTTGACGGCGTTTTGCCGCTGCGCACACTCGCTGACGCCGACGCTTTGCGACCGCGGCTCGCAGAGGCGCGCGAAGCAGTCGTCATCGGCGCCGGCTTCATTGGCCTGGAATTTGCCGCCGTCGCTCGTCAAGCCGGAGTTGGCGTACACATTGTCGAAGTCACCCAGCGGCCGATGGGGCGCGTCGTTTCCGAGGAGACCTCGCGCTTCTACACCAGGGCGCACCGCGACTGGGGCTCGAAAGTTCTGCTCGGCACTGGCGTCGTCCGTATTCTCGGTAACGGGCGGGTCAGCGCGGTCGAGACTAGCGACGGCCGCAGACTGCCGGCCGACCTCGTATTGATCGGCATTGGCGTCCTGCCCAATACTGAGATCGCTGCGGCAGCGGGGCTGGCGATCGACAACGGCATCGTCGTCGACCAGAACCTGGCGACCACCGACCCAACGATCTTCGCGATCGGCGATTGCGCCAACTACCCCAGCCGCTTCGGCCGCTGCCGCCTGGAATCGGTGCAGAATGCCGTTGACCAGGGACAGGCCGTCGCCGCGGCGATTGTTGGCGAGTCGATACCCTACGACAAGGTGCCATGGTTCTGGACCGATCAGGCCGATCTGAAACTACAGATCGCCGGCATCACCGCCGGCCATGACCGTGCGGTGTTGCGCGGCGATTCTGAGAGCCGCAGCTTTTCGTCGTTCTTCTTCCGCAATGGCACCCTGATCGGCGTTGAGTCGATCAACCGGCCGACCGACCACGTGGTCGCGCGCCGGCTGCTGCTTGCCGACCCGCGCCTATCGCCGGAACAGGCCGCCGACTCCGATTTCGATCTGCGGGCGTACGCCACCAGCCTTTCGCGACGTTAAGGATGACGAACATGATAGTCGCATTGCCGTTGGATCCACGGATAGGTCGCGAGATCCGCTAATTTCGCTTTGATCGGCTCGGCTCGTTTAGCGGGCGGTCCGCGAATCCGCGATTTTATCTAGCGCCGCTTCCGCTTCCACTTCCACTTCCACTTCGCTGACGATCTGGGCGACGGACTTGACGTCATGAACGAGTTCAACCGTTGCGCCGACATAGAGCGGGCCGGCCTCCCAATCCCCTTCTATGCCGTCCCAGGGAGCCGCGACGTCATGGCGGTTGAGCGGCTTGCCATTGGGAAAACGCGAGATCGCCTCGCCGTCTCCAGTTCGTTGACCGGTGGCGGGACAGCCCACCGGTTCATATCAGTTATTTCCCACGGTCAGATCGGGCGACTATCGGGTTCATGGATCCGCCTCAGCCTTTCTCGGGCGCCAACTCCGCAGATGCTACAAAGATCCTGCCCTCCGCCACCGTGACCTCGTAGGTTTCAATGTCCCCGTTTGCCGGCGCGGACATCGCCTTGCCTGTGGTGACATCGAATCGCGCACCATGGAGCGGACATTCGACCACGCAGCCCTCGAGGAAGCCATCCGAGAGATAAGCCAAAGCGTGCGAACAGATATCACTGGTCGCATACACCTTGCCGTCCACGTTAGAGAGCAAAATCCGCGCGGCTCCCAGTGACACACATTTCATGTCGCCTGGCTTTACTTCCGCGACACTACAAACATCCTGACCTTTAGACATGCCTCGCTCCTTTGTTCCATCTGATTTCACGTGATTTTTTCAGATCTGCCGATTCGATCCACATATCTGACACTCGTTCGGCCGATATACCTGCCGCCGATTTGACAAACCGCTTATGCACGGCAAGGCATCAATGCCGGCCGTCGGACGCGGCAACAGGGCACAAGCGTTTGCCGTCTGATAGGGACAGCGTAGCTGTCCCACTTACCAAGAGTGAATCAGAGAACGCGCTCGTCGTTGCTTGAAGTGGCACCCCGTCTGCATTGACTGCAATATATGCCTCTTTCCTAACGGGATAACTCCCCTCAGTCTTGATAGACTTTCAGGCAATTCGAGAGAATCATGAACCTACCTGGAGCGCCACTAGGGCCGTTGGATTTCTCGTGATACTCACGCGAACGCGGCGGGCCGTTTGAACGGCAGGGCAAATGCCGCATCCGGCGACGTTGCGATAAAGTTTGCCATTCTGTCTCGTAGGTTGGCGGGTGGAAGCCACGGATAAAGCAAGGATTCCTGCAACGCGCTCAGCTTGAGCGCATGCGTATCGGGCACGGCGTCCATACGCTCGATATGGATGTGTAGCTATTCTCCCGAAGTGGCACTGTTTCCCGGAACCGGCGTTGGCGCAGCACTTGGGCTGATATTCGGACTCTTTGCCATTCGGCGGAAGGGAACCTATTTTGCAATGGTGACGTTGGCTTTTGCCCAGATGCTGTTCTCTTTTTGCGTCCAGGCGCCATTCACGGGGGGGAAGACGGCTTACAGGGTGTGCCGCGCGGGCACCTGTTTGGCCTGGTTCCGCTAGAGAACGATCTCACGCTGTATTTCGTCATCCTGTCGATCACGACGATGGTGTTTCTGTTTCTTGGCCGGGTCATCCATTCTCCATTTGGAAAAATTCTGACGGCGCTGAGAGAGAACGAAGCGCGGACGATTTCTCTTGATTACGATGTGGACCGTTTCAAGCTCATAGCATTCGTCCTGTCGTCGGCAATCGCAGGGCTTGCTGGTGCGATGAAGACCCTGGTGCTGGGTTTCGCAACGCTCTCGGACGTACATTGGACGCTCTCAGGCACCGTCATTCTAATGACACTGATCGGCGGCCTCGGAACGCGATGGGGCCCGATGGTAGGCGCGGTGATCGTTGTCGTGCTGGAATCCAGGTTGGCGTCGTTCGGCGGATGGCTAGCCGATGTGACACACATTGGGTGGTTTCAGGGGCTGGGGGAGTCGGTTAGCCTGCTGACCGGCGTGATGTTCGTTGCCTGTGTTTTGCTGTTCAGACGTGGCATCGTCGGGGAATGCGCGCAATGGATGCAGCGGTGCAGCCGGAAGCCGTCGCGCCCTCAAGCGCCGCCGGCGAAGCATGCGTTAGCGCGAGTAAAATGAGCCGACTGCAACGCTAACGTTAACTATATGAACCTCGGGCGGATTGACCTTAATCTTTTGCGAGTATTCGACGCAGTGTTCGAGGACCGCAATTTGATCCTTGCCGGAAAACGGCTGAATCTTAGCCAGTCCGCCATCAGTCATGCGCTGGGACGGTTGCGAGACGCACTTGAAGATGACCTGTTCGTGCGGACGTCGAAAGGGATGGAGCCGACGGCACGTGCAGTCGCGATGGCACCCCCGGTGCGCAACGCACTCCAACAGATTCAGGTGGCGCTAGGCGACGAGCCTTTCCGGCCGGAGGTTGCTGAACGCGAGTTTGTCGTTGCTGCGAACGACTACATCACCATGCTTCTTCTCGGCCGCCTCAGTCAGAGACTTGCCGCCGAAGCCCCGATGGTGAACCTTGTCATACGACCTTCCACGCGGCTGGATCTTGCCGGGCAGATCGACATCGGTCGAATTGACATTGCCGTTGGGATTTTTGCGGAGGTGCCCTCGCGTTTTCAGTCGATGATGGTGTGGCAACAGAAAGACGTGATCGTCATGCGTCAGGATCATCCCATCGGCGACCGAAGCATAACTCACGATGATCTGTTGAATTATCCATTTGTCGCCGTCTCGCTTGGTGGAACGGAAGAGGGAGCCGTTAGCGGCTTCATCGTCGAGCGCGGTTTGGCGCGACAGTCGGAAATGTTCGATCGGCAGGCGTTGGAGGATGCTTTTCCGGAGGGGTCGGCGCGACCGCGGCTACGGGTAGCGGTGGCTCATTCGCTGACAATTCCTGCATTGCTGCGTCACAGCGAAATGTTCGCCATCGTACCGTCCCCATTGGGGCGGGAGTTCGAGCGCTACGGTGAACTGAAGACGCGCGCGACGCCGTACCCGTCTACCGAGTCTTCCGTCAGAGCGGTCTGGCATGCGCGAAATGCGCACGATCCGGCATTGCAGTGGCTGCGCGCCCAGATCCTTGACGTCGGCAGACAGGTTCGAGGCTAGGCAATCCCGTTTTCTTCAAGATCATCTTGCAGTCTTTTCACTGCGTGTGGCGTTCCGGCTGTGCCATCATGGGGACACTATGCACATAGATATTCTTGAAGCCGCGGAGACCGGTTATCAAATGCATTCGGACGCTCATGTCGTTGATTCGGTTATTCGGTCTCGGAAAGCCGTTCGCGTTTTTCGTCCAGATGCAGTCTCCCAGAAAGACATCGTTGACATCCTCGATGTTGCTCGCACAGCACCGAGCAACTCGAACATGCAACCGTGGCGAGCGCACGTCTTGAGCGGGCGTAGTAAGGAATCGCTTAGTGAAGCGCTTCTGCGAGCGCATGTGGCGGATTTGCATCCACCGCTACAGCATATCCCCGACCCCATGCCGGAGGAGTATCGCCCCATGCAGGAAGATTTTGGGGCCCGATATTATGGTGCGCTTGGGGTCGACAAGGCGGACCTCGCGGGCCGCGCCCTGGCCACCGGCCGAAACTTTGGTTTTTTCGGGGCACCGGTCGGCCTGATCTTCTCGATTGACGCGAGACTGAAGAAGCATAGCTGGCTCGACTACGGACTGTTTCTGCAGACGGTCATGCTCGCTGCCCGCGCACGGGGCCTTGATACATGCCCGCAAGTTTCTTTCGCACGCTATCAGACAATCATCGCAGAGCATCTCCTGCTCGAACCGGGCTTTGACGTGGTGTGCGGTATGTCGCTGGGTTACGCAGACCCAGATTCAGTGGTCAACAGACTCGCTATTCCGCGCGAGTCTGTCGAGAGATTTACAACATTTGTCGGCTTCGACGAAGAGTCGTAGCGCCCACGGCTGTTTTTCCGAATACCTAACTAGTCGCTCTCCATTTTTAGCGTGCATGTACGTCGCAGTTTGCCGACGTACATTCGCGTTGCCACAGAACCCGTGTGACATAAACACGGGACAGGCGCCCCTACGTGCTTAAGCGACGATATCGTGGCTCATCCGAACAGTCGGTGCGGATGAACTGGCGATTATTCATTCAGTTTTCCTCAACCTTTTGACTCGACTACTTTCAGACTATGACCGTAAAAATCCTTGCCTTTTGTGGAAGCGCGCGCCGTGCATCTCTTAATGGAAAACTGTTGGAAATCGCCGCAGCTGGGGCGAGAAAGGAAGGTGCGGAGATAACATTCATTGCACTTGCGGATTATCCCCTACCGATTTACGACGCGGATGTCGAAAGTACTAACGGTGTCCCTGAGCAAGCTCGCGCACTCCAGAAACTGTTCGCCAGCCATGACGCACTATTAGTCGCTTCGCCAGAGCATAACGGTGGCTACACCGCTCTGCTTAAGAACACAATTGACTGGGTAAGCAGGCCAACCGCAACGGGAAGCCCCGGCCTGACACTCTTCTCGGGTAAGGTAGCTGCAGTTATTTCGGCGTCACCGGGGCCGATGGGCGGTATTCGAGCAATGCTTGGAATGCGTGGGGTTCTTGAGAAGTTGGGAGCGATCGTAATCCCTCAGGGGTTCTCGCTGGGTTCTGCCCACCAGGCATTTGCCGAGAGTGGCGGCCTCGCCGACGAGAAAGCGGACGCCGAAGTGCGACGGGTTGGTCTTGGCCTCGTCGGCGTGACGAAGCAACTGATCACAAGCTGACCGTCAGTTGGGGCCCGGGCGCAACGTTGTGCGCCCGGTGCATGCAGTTCATCACATCATGAATCAGTAGACCGACAATTTAAACCCGCGGGCAAAGCAAATCCCACACTCCTAAGCGGGGCCATTGCGTGGCATCGCGCGTGTGAATCAGTTGGCGTCAGGCGCCTTAACGTTATACGCGATGCGCCCTGCAGGCAGAAAAAACAAGGCGATAATTGCACCGCCCTTTGTTTCCGGATAGTGATGACTGCCCGGCGCCGGCGCAGTCCAACCGCCATAACACCAGCCGTTCGGGCCGGCGAGGGCCGCGCCTTCGTTTAGCGACACCACCATGTTGAATTCACCATACGGATGAGAGTGGTAATCGCCTCGGAAGCTTCCCTCCGGGTTGTTCTGGTTATTGCCAGTGCTATCCATATAGACAGCCGTAATGCTGAATCCAAAAGTCTCTTCAGAGGGATCGACAAGACGTGCGCGCCGATACTTGCGTCCGGATATCTCGACGTTGGCGGCCCAGCCTTCCTCCACTACGCCGATCGTGATCAGGCGTTTCAGATCTTTGTAGAGCTCGCTTGACGTGCTGTATTTGTCGTTGAGCCACCGTTCGACATCGTTACCGGTAGTCAGGTCCTTGACCTCTTCGAGAAAGGGCAGGCATTTCGCTATCAGTTCGGCTTTACTGCTCGGAATAGTAGATTGTGACAAATTGGTCCTCACTCGTCTTAAGGGCCACCAATGCGGCCCGGATTGTCAACGCTGCATCGTAGATGATCGATTGTGGCCGTAGACCCATGGCAAAACGGCACTCCTCACTGCGGTCACGATGCCACATCGCCGCTCGAGGATGAAGGGGAGAGTTTTCAATATCACATTGAATAGTGTGCAAGTACCGCACCTCGAATAGAAGCCCATCGAGACGCCATGGATGATGCGATGAGTGACTTCGTTCAATAGGCCTATGAACACAATTCATTTCGATATCTGCGGCGTCCGGGGGTTCTCTCTTAAGGCCGTTAGCGAATGAAAATTACCATCAATCGCGCTACGGAAAGGAAAGCACGTGCGTTTGTGTGCCGACGGTAGAATTTAAATTCTTCAGGAACGCAGGAGAGGCAGCTCGGATTCCTGTCGCTCCGCGTTTCACCGTGTTGTTGGTTTTGTTTTGCAACAATAAGCTCAGAGCCAATGATTTGCAGCACATAAAGTACTTTGGATAACGAAGTGACTAGACAATCATTGGGGGAGATATGAGGCTTGGAGCAATTGCGGCGCTTGGTCTGGGAATGTTGAGTGCATCGGCTTTCGCACAAAGCAGCGTCACGCTGTATGGTTTGATCGATACCGGCATCGAGTATGTGTCTCATGCAAATTCCGCTGGCGATCGCGTCGTTCGGATGCCGGCCATCAGCGGGGAATTGCCGTCTCGGTGGGGAATTCGCGGGACCGAGGATCTCGGGGGCGGGTGGAAGGCAATTTTTACGCTTGAGAATGGCTTCAATACGAGAGCGGGAGATATTGGGCAAGGCGGGCGGCTTTTTGGACGCCAGGCTTGGGTCGGTCTTAACGGACCGTGGGGGGCGCTAACCTTCGGACGCCAGTACAACATGGTTTTTTGGGCTTTGTCTGACGCAGACATGCTTGGCCCAGATGTCCACGGGATTGGCGCCCTGGACAACTATCTACCCAATGCGCGTAGCGATAACAGTGTCGTCTACAAGGGAACCTTTAAAGGGGTGACAGTCGGGGCCTTGTATTCGTTCGGGCGCGACTCTGCTGGCACCGGCAATTCACCCGGGCAGGGTACATGCGCTGGTCAGGTCCCGGGCCAATTCAACCAATGCCGGGAGTGGAGTGCAATGCTCAAATATGACGCTGCAAGCTTTGGTGTTGCAACAGCGTACGACGAGCAGCGAGGCGGTACAAACGCCGCAGCGAATTTCTTTGACGGCCTCGGGACTTTTCCCATCGCTTCAGGCGCGGACAAGGACACGCGTATTGAAGCGAACGGCTACGTGTGGCTTGCCGGGTTGAAGCTCGGAGCGGGATGGCTGGGGAGACTCGTCGAGACAAACTCGGTGGCGGCGCCAGACGTGCGGTCGAATCTTTACTACATAGGTGCGCAATATTTCGTTACACCGAGCTTTGTTATCGATGGCGAAGGGTTTCGAATTGTGGTGCGGGAGCAGGACGCGCGGGCGACGATGACAACGGTGCGCGCCACTTACTTCTTGTCGAAAGCGACAGCGGTTTATGTCAACGGCACGTATTTGTGGAACAGCGATAAAGCACGCTTTTCTGCAAGCGCTGGGGGCGGGGGTACAACGCCGGCGGCGGGTATCGGCCAGTTCGCCGCAATGGTAGGGATTCGGCATTCGTTCTAGTTGGGCACATGGACGCGGCGCGTGTTTCTGGAGTGGGGCGCCGCGCATCGCGCTCCTTGATCCGCAAAGGTAATGATTAACCCAGGCAGGTGGATAGTGTTCTGACGAACACTCCACGTGCTTCATCACGGAGCTTGCATGAGCACAAAGGATATCGGCGAGCAGGATGTACTCAACGTCGAACAGTTTATCGACGAACGTAGATTCTCACCCTATCAGTGGCTGATTCTGTTTTTCTGCTTTCTGATCGTGGCGCTGGATGGATTTGATACTAGCGCCATCGGGTTCGTTGCGCCGGCAATCGCGAAAGAGTGGGGAATAACAAAAATCGAGCTGGGACCCGTACTGAGTGCAGCGCTCGTAGGTCTCGCGATTGGTGCGCTGCTTGCTGGACCGCTCGCCGACAGGGTCGGGCGCCGCAAAGTTCTGGTCGGATCGGTCTGCTTTTTTGGCGCATGGACGATCGCGTGTGTATTTGCCTCGGGTGTTTGGCAATTGTCGGCGTTCCGATTTCTTACCGGAATTGGGCTTGGCGCGGCACTCCCCAACTCGACAACTTTGTTGTCGGAATACGTGCCTGCCAGATGCCGATCTTTGCTGCTGAACATCATGTTCTGCGGGTTCACCTTGGGTGCATCGGCAGGTGGCGTGGTGTCGGCCGCATTAATACCGGACTTCGGCTGGCGCTCGATCTTCCTCGCGGGCGGCATTGCGCCTGTGCTGCTTGCGTGTGCTCTTGTTGCGCTGCCAGAGTCGGTGCGATTCATGGTGATCAAGGGCTGGCCCGATGAACAGATTCGCCGGGTGCTGCGAAGAATTGCAAATGGGGAGCCGGTGACTGCTTCAAGCTTCGCTGTGTTCGACCGGGTGGGCGAAAAGGAAAGCGCGCCGCTTGCTCTCATCCTTTCCGCTCGTTATAGGTTCGGCACACTGATGCTGTGGCTAGCTTACTTTATGGGCTTGCTCGTCTATTACATGCTGACGAGTTGGATGCCGACGATGATCCATGATGCTGGGTTCACACTGCGTCAAGCATCGCTGGTGTCGGCACTGTTTCCGGCGGGAGGCGTGATCGGCGCACTGGGTTGTGGCTGGTTGATGGACCGCTTTGATCCGTGGCGGGTGGTCGCCCTCGCGTTTCTTTTGCTGGGTGGCGCTGTTTGCGCGATGGGGCAAGGTGCTACTGATGTTCAGTCGCTCGGAATCGCGACTTTTGCCGCGGGTGTCTGCATGACGGGTGCGCAAATGTCGATGCTAGCTCTTGCGGCACTGTTCTATCCCACGCACGGGCGTGCATCAGGCGTTGCGTGGATGTTGGGCGTCGGTCGCCTGGGCGGAATTCTCGGCGCACTCGGTGGCGGAGCTCTTTCGGCTGCCGGCTATAGCATGATCGCCATTTTGACGTCGATGGCCGCGCCCGCGTTTATCGCAGCCATGGCATTGCTTGTCGCGACATCGGTTAGTAGGAGGCAGCGAAGCTTGCGGGCGACAATTGTCGATCCGCGTGCGTGAGATTCGACGATAGAAGCAGCTATGTAAATTGAGCCCGGATTTTCTTGTTAGGTCCGAAGCGCAGTCACGGCGTTACCCACAGCGGAGTCCGGCGGCTTGCTAATTACGGCAGCCGGACTCTCCATACCCGGTTACTCCTGGTTCAAGCGTGCGACGTGATGACCCAGGCGATATTCGACGTCCCCCGCCTGTTGGAGGCCGGCATCCAGCATCTTCGTTACCAGCCTCTGCGTGTTCGGCCAGCCCGTCGTGCCGACGAAGGCCTGGTTGGATGACCAACGGTCTGCGTCCGACGGAACGCCGGCGCGCGCATTAACCAGTTTCTTGGCGAGCTCGAGTGCGCGCTTATCGAAGCTCGCGACGCGGCGAGCGTAGTTGTCGACGAATGTGTCGAGCTCTGCGTCAGGAATCGAACGGTTGACCCAACCGTATTTTTCAGCCGTATCTGCGTCGAAATCGTCGGCGCCCATGATGATTTCCAGCGCGCGCGAGCGGCCTGCAAGCGCCGCCAGCCATTCAGTCGCACCGCCGCCCGGAACAACGGCGACACCGACTTCCACCTGCGCGAACACGGCCTTCTCGCGGCTCGCAAAGCGCATGTCGCAAGCCAGTGCGAGTTCACTACCGTGACCGCGCGCACGACCACGGACCATCGCGATGCTGACGACGGGCGATTGCGCCAGCCGGGTAACGAAGTTCGGCCAGGCGCTAAATTCCGCAGCGCCGTTGACTTCCGGAATAACCTCGCCGCGCACGAGGTCGTAATGGGCAACGAAATAGTCCGGGTTCGCGCTTTCGAAGACGATGACCTTCAGTTCCTGGTCGGCCTCGATGCGGTCCATCAGAACACGCAGTTCAGCGAACATTTCCGGGTCGTAGAGGTTGATTGGGGGATTCTCAATCACGACACGCCAGTACGACGGCGAGATTTCCTTGGTGGTAAGACGTTTGTGAATAGTCATTTCGAATGTCCTTGATAAGCATGGCGAGGAACGAGCGTTGTCGTCCGTCGCAACCAGGTTGGTAAGTGGTCTCATAATGAGACTGAAATGATAGTAATACATTGAGTTGCATTATGCAACTTTATTGATGGCGTGATGTGAAGGTTCGATGGCGGATGGCCGAAATGCGGTTGCTTAGGAGGGACGTGCCAGCCACGTCGTTTGGGGACGCTTACCAGCATCTACGACGCAGAGACGAAGCGTTCAGCGATCGCGTTGCAGCGTTGCTGGGGCGTTGGACGAGACGGGGACTGCTGGACGGCGATGACGTCGAGAGACGTCTTCGAAGATTGTGGACTTATGAGGAAAGCAGGCGAGCATTACGGACCGCGTGAATCGCATTAATGATCACGCAGGGGCCCTTGATGGGCTCCCCGCGATGCCGCGTGCTTAAGCGATGTTATAGCGCGAAGCCGGCTTGCCTGTTTGCGTAGCTGCAAACAGTTTGCTGCGAGCGGCGTCGTATTCTTCCCAGAGTGTCGAGTCTTCCACGGAGGGCAGCGTAATCAGTTCGCCCTGCGCGAGGCCAGCCAATGCAGCGTCGACGAGATTGTCGGCGTTCATCACGCTGTCTTTCTGGAGGTTTGCGACGGGGATGCCGGCGATATCCCACAGTTCCGTTTCCGTCGATGCAGGCATAACGAGTTGCACCTTCACGTTCGTACCAACGACTTCCTGCTGGAGGCCGCGGGTGAAGTTCATCACGTAGCCCTTCGTGCCGCTATACACCGCGCTGACAGGAATCGTATGGAATGAGAGGACGGAGCCGATGTTGACGAGCACGCCATTGTCTCGCTGCCTGAACAACGGGAGAACTGCGTAGCTCAGACGGACAAGCGCGTCTACATTGAGCCCGTTCATGGTTTCGTGCTTGCTGATATCGGCGTCATTGAAGCCAGATAGCGTGGCAGCACCCGCGTTGTTGACGAGCATCGTGACCGTTGGGTCGGCCGTAATCGCGGCCACGACTGCGTCGACACCCGATTTTTTCGTCAGGTCTTCGGCAAGGAACTTCACCGTCACACCATATTTCGCAGACAGACTTTTGGTCAGCTCTTGCAGGCGATCGGTACGTCTGGCGACCAGCAGCAGATCGTATCCCTGCTTCGCAAGTCGGTCCGCATAGACCATGCCGATGCCGGCAGACGCACCGGTAACTACCGCGGTACCTTTGTTTGCTGCGTTATAGCTCATAGCATTTCACCAGGTTTGTTGATGGGCAAGGATGTGCGCCGCCACGAACGACGAACCCTGCATTGTCAAGAGAAGTTCGCCATACTGAATTCACCGATTTGGTGGCCCGATGTTGCAGACATAGCGATCGTAGTGCTCGTGCTTTTAATTATGATGAACATCCTGATTAAAGTCAACGCGTGCGTCGCGCCGCGTAAAAATGGACATGAACGGTTACATGGCGCAACCGGGCTCCAGTCACGAAGGCAAGGTCTGGCGAATGTGGTCGGAATCTTCATCAGCGTTTTCCGCACTTGCGACTCAGGGGCATGCACGCGAATACTGACGTGACTGGTTGCAGTGGCAGACCGATAGCGAGCCTGATGAGCCAGCTTTGACACGTGGGTGACGAAATGAATCTAGTTGCAGGCTGTAGTGAATCGATAAGGTCCGTGGTCGGTGCGGACCTCACGTCGTCGACGATTGCCGATACCAGCTGTTCCCGTATCGAGTTGCTCAAACGGAGTTGCACGGGGCGAATCGACTGGCACTTCAAGCAACCAAGCTTTTCTCTCGTGTGGTACCGCCGCGGAATACTGCGATTCAAGGGCACCTTCGATGATGACGCCGTCACATCGGGCATTTCCAAGACGTCAAACTTGATAGTTGTTCCTCCCAACGTGGAGGTGCGCGCGTCGTTAGACACGACGGACGCATGCGATTACGCCATCGTCTTTCTCGATGGTCCATTCGCGGAAAGGCATCTTGGGGCACGCGTATGTCGGCCGGCCGTTGTTGCGGGACACGGCGAACTCATGCGCGGTCTGGAAATACTGTGTCGTGAAGCGGCGTCTCCCGACCCCGTTTTCGATCTGATGTTTGAAGGATGGGCATTGCTGGCGCTCGCGTACATCGTCAGGGCGTCGAGTACATCGCAGATGCGCGCGCTAAGACGCGGAGGGCTCTCAAGTCGTTCCCTGCGGCTCGTCGAGGAATATATCCGTGAGCATCTTGGCGATCCGATAAGTATCGCGTCGCTGGCGGAGGCAACCGGGCTGAGTTCACGTCATTTCCTTCGTGCATTCCAGGAGAGTATGGGCAGTTCTCCGCACCAGTATCTTCTTAAGCAACGAGTGAGCGAGGCAAAGCGCCGCCTGGAAGAGACTGGTGAGAGCGTGACCGAAATCGGTCTGGCCTGCGGGTTCAGTCACGCGCAACATTTCTCGGCCAGCTTCCGCAAGATTGCGGGCGTGTCGCCGTCTGACTTCCGGCGCTCGTCGGCGACGTGACGACACCAGAGGCGTCGGCTTGAAACCAGATGCGATCAGAGGCTATGTGGCACACACAGGTCTGCGTCGCTATTTGATAAGTCCCGGCAATTTGTTGGAAGCCCCATGCGTCTTTGCCATCTAGACTCCGAATGTGCATCGGCACTTAACCCGGAGCTGTGATATGCCATCTTTTATCTGTGAATGCCGCGCTGGACTAGATCTGACAAAAAAGAGCGAACTTGCTACGGCGCTCACCGAAGTCATTCATGAGACGATTCTTTCTCCTTTGGAGAACATCGCCGTCATCTTCCACGATCTGCCGCCTGAGAGCAGCTTCCGAGCCGGAAAAGCGACCAGTGAGACGCTTATTCTTGGCAACATCCGTAAAGGCAGGCGCGACGAGACCGTGCACAAGCTCGGCCTGCGTATCAGTTCTACGTGGAGCCGGATAACGGGGCAGTCGGAAGACGAAATTGAAATCGCCATCCAACTCTTCGACGCGAAATACACCTTCCGCCACGGCGACCGTCTCCCTGAGGCGCCAGTCGCCTGATTCGACGTTCTTCTCCTGGCGCCTCCGCTGGGACCAGGTAACGCCCGCACCGGCGCCCTGCCGTACGCCGCCCCTTGATCTAATTATGATCATCGTCAGATATAATGTCACCTTGACAGACGGGGGCGGTGATGAAGATTAGTCGTGAACAGGTTGTTGAGAATCGAGGAAAGATTCTTGCGGTCGCGTCGCAGCTCTTTCGGGAGCGAGGATTTGAGGACGTGACCGTCGCCGAGATTATGTCGGCAGCCGGTCTGACACATGGTGCTTTTTATAGCTATTTCTCGTCAAAGGAAGAGCTGATCACGCACGCTTGCGAACACGTGCTGTTTGGCGAAGGTGGTTCACAAGTTGTCTGGGAAGACCTCGCAGATTTCGCGAAATACTATCTGTCCGATACGCACAGGAATGACCGCGGCGGTGGTTGCCTGTTTGCCGCATTGGGTCCCGAGGCCTCACGATCGTCCGAGGGGACGCGTGACGTCATTACACAAAGTGTGCGTGACCAGGTCGCGAAATTCAGCGAGACTGCCTCTGGCCGCAATGCTTCCGAGCGCCGTAGAACAGCTGTAGGAAGTTGGGCCGCCATGATTGGGGCCGTCATGCTCGCCCGAGCGGTGAACGATGACGCGTTGGCCAAGGAGCTTACCTCCCTTACGCTCAGCTGGCTTAAGCAGAAGAAGGCGTGACGAACCTATCTTCGAAGAAACGTTGCCTCGAACGTTCTATGCGTTCCTCGCACTGATTGACGCAACTCGCACGGCACTTTTTCGTAAAACACACGCTTTTTCGAACGCTGTGCCGGGATCTGGACGGTATCGTTCCATCAAGCTCACTGCCGGTGTGCTGTCTCGCACCGAGCATGTGAAAGATGTTGAGGCTGTGCGAGCGTAGCCAGATCAGTTGCAAGACGAGGAGATAACGTTGTGAAGGACCGTAAAGTCATTATCACCTGCGCGATTACCGGCTCGATTCATACGCCCAGTATGTCGCCCTATCTTCCGGTTTCTGCCGAAGAAATTGCGGAATCGGCAATCGAAGCCGCCGAAGCCGGCGCAGCCATCGTGCATCTCCATGCGCGAGATGCAGAAGGTCGACCTGACCAATCGCCTGCGCTGTTCAAGCCTTTTCTGGACGTCATTCACAGTAGGTCCAACGCAGTCATCAACCTGACGACGGGTGGCGGCCCGACGATGTCGATCGAGGAGCGTATTCAGCCGGCGGCCGTTTTTGCACCCGAAGTGGCGTCGCTAAACATGGGCTCAATGAACTTCGGCACCTATCCGATGCTCGAGCGCTTCAAGGAATTCAAGCAAGACTGGGAAAAGCCTTATCTCGAAGGCTCCCGCGAACGTGTGTTCAGAAACACGTTCGCCGACATCGAGTACATCCTTCGCACGTGCGCGAATAACGGCACGCGATTCGAAGTGGAGTGCTATGACATCGGCCACCTTTACACGCTAGCGCATTTCGTGGACCGTGGCCTCATCAAGGCGCCTTTCCTCATCCAGTCAGTGTTCGGCATCCTTGGTGGCATCGGCGCAAACCCTGATGATGTCGTGTATATGCGTCGAACCGCCGACCGACTTTTTGGCGGAGACGGGTACGTCTGGTCGGTACTGGGCGCCGGTCGCAATCAAATGCCGATTGCAAACATGGCGATAGCAATGGGTGGACACGTACGTGTCGGTCTCGAAGACTCACTGTGGGCGGGCAAGGGGCAATTGGCGCATTCAAACGCTCAGCAGGTGAGAATCGCGCGCGGTCTGATTGAGGACCACGGATATGAGGTGGCGACGCCGGACGAAGCCAGGCGGATTCTCGCACTCAAGGGTATGGATAACGTGCGGATAGGCGGCAACGCACAGGTAACGGCTATCGCCGGCCGGTGAAAGGCAGAAGCGCGCATGAACTGGTTGCGTTATGATACCGTTTGACTCTTAAGCGATCAGTGAGGTGTGTATGGAACGTCCGAGCGCAGTCGTAGTTGGGGTTGGGGCCGAGCAAGGGCTAGGCGCCGCCTTATGCCGAAAGTTTGCTGCTGAGGGATATCACGTCGTCGTGGCAGGGCGGACCGCAACGAAGATACGTCGCGTTGCTTCTCTGATTGTGGAAGAGGGCGGTAGCGCTGAGGCAATCGTAACCGACGCGACATCAGAGACCAAGGTGGTTAGCCTTTTTCAAAACGCGTTCGTTGCCACATCGGGCCGGGCGGTACCCGACCTGATTGTTTTCAACGCAGGAAATAACAAGCGAATTGACTTTCGTGACGTCTCGGCGGAACTGTTCGAAGATTTTTGGCGTGTCGGCTGTTTTGCAGGTTTTCTCGTTGGGCGCGAGGCAGTGCGACACCTTGTGCCGCTGGGGCGCGGAACAGTGATTTTCACCGGTGCGTCGGGAAGCTTGCGCGGGAATGCGGGGTTCGCGCAGTTTGCAGCAGCCAAGGCCGGCCTGAGAATGGTCTCGCAGAGCATGGCGCGGGAGTTTGGCCCGCAGGGAATCCACGTTGCTCACGTCATTATTGATGGTGGTATCAACGGTGAGAGATTGAAGAATGCGCAACCGCAGCGCTTCGAGCGCACGGGTCCGGATGGGCTACTGGACATACATGCGATTGCTGATACGTACTGGCATCTGCACCGTCAGGAGCGCACGGCGTGGACGCAGGAACTTGACCTGCGTCCGTACGGCGAGCCGTATTAAGTAGTGGACATGAGCGAAAGAGGAACCTCACACCGGCGTAATGGGAGCTCTTGGGACAAAGATGTCCTTGGTTTTAAGGGCGCGACCGTCGTGCGAACGCAGTTCAATTTTGCGCAGCGGCCGTTGTGCCTTGATGTCGACAGGCGCGGACTCCAGTTCCCCGGTTTCAAAAAGATACTGGGAACCCCATTGGCTAAGTGCAACTATCACGGGCATCAGCGCGCGGCCTCGTTCGGTGAGCACGTACTCCTGATATGCGCCGCCGTCCGCCGCGGGTATCAGTTCAAGTATTCCATGCTCGACCAGCGCTCTTAGTCGATTGGTGAGGATGTTCTTCGGGATGTCGAGACTCCGCTGGAACTCGTTGAACCGACGAACGCCACCCATGGCGTCGCGGACGATAAGCAAAGACCACCAGTCTCCGATTACGTCAAGCGCGCGCGCGATTGTGCAAACGCTGTTTTCAAAGCTCTTTCTCCTCACTTTGGCCCGCCTTTTCTTTCAAGAACTGTTACTCGATTTTGAAAAAATATCATAAACGATGACTCGACCCCGATTCGCAGGGATGCGTCACCCGGTTTTATAACTAAACCACAATTTTAACTCTTTCGCTGAGGGCCGGGAGCAAATGGCGTGGGACCGTATCCAGCCGCCTGGTCGGGAAAGACTGAAAACGAATGGTTACATTGCTGGAGAATGAAATGAAACTTAACGGAAAAACTGCGTTTATCACGGGTGGGAACAGCGGTATCGGTTTGGCGACGGCCCGTCTGTTCATCGCGGAGGGCGCAAGAGTGGCTATCACCGGCCGTAACCAGAAAACGCTCGACGCAGCTGCGAAAGAACTGGGCCCCCATCTTCTTCCGATCAACGCCGACGTGACCGATGCCGACTCGATTCAGTGGGCCGTGGACAGCGCAGCGGCGGCATTCGGCAAGCTCGACATCATCTTCGCCAATGCTGGCATCAGCGGCTTGACTCCTGTTGGAAAAACTACGTTCGAGGCGTTTGAGGACATTGTGAGAACCAATCTCACTTCCGTCTTCTTCACGGTTCAGTCGGCCGCGCCCCATCTGAACGATGGCGCATCGATCGTGTTGAACGGTTCCGTTCACGCGGTTTTGGGCAAGCCGGGTTGGTCTGCCTATGCGGCGTCGAAGGGGGCAGTGCGCTCAATGACACGTGTGATGGCATCAGAGTTCGCGCCGCGGGGCATCCGGGTGAACCAGATTACACCTGGTGCCGCACGTACACCCGTTTGGTCGCCCATTGCGTCAAATGACGAAGAGATGGCGGCGCTCGAAGCCACTCTCGTGACGACCATCCCGCTTGGACGCATAGCTGAGCCTGAAGAGATTGCGAAGGCAGTACTGTTCCTGGCTTCTAGCGATTCTTCGAACATCACTGGCACCGAACTGGTTGCGGATGGAGGTGCAACGGGAGCCCCTTTGGGCGC
The DNA here is from genome assembly GCF_046027215.1 of Paraburkholderia fungorum. Lineage (GTDB taxonomy): Bacteria > Pseudomonadota > Gammaproteobacteria > Burkholderiales > Burkholderiaceae > Paraburkholderia > Paraburkholderia fungorum_D. The sequence continues at coordinate 3,002,218 of NZ_JAQQEN010000002.1, forward strand.
GCCGGCTCATCGGCATTGATGAGATTATGGCTTTCATTCCGCAATGCAACTGCCGCGCTAGTCGCTTTCGACTGGCTGGGAAGTTGCATTGGGTGAATGGACCCTTCGGATTTGGACGTCGCCCACCTGCCACCCGGGCGGGCACTTCAAGGGACATGGTTCGGCGCGTGCAATCAGTATAAAAATGAAGCTTGAGACGCGCTGATACCCATACGGTTTTCTCAAATAAAAAGCGCATCGCGCTGACACAGCCGTTTCGGTTGTACTCCATCTCCCATGCAATGGGAAGCACTCCAAACGCTTTTCACTTCTGTGTTGCCGAGCCGGGGCGGCCCGCAACATATTCGACCAGATTGCGGCGAAGGTGGCGATTTTTTGGAATTCAGAATTCCCTATCCGCGCTAGATTCAGGTCGCATCGTTACGTGTTCAACTCGACGGAATAATGCGCTGACCGTTGGGTAGGCCGAAGTATTGGACAGATCTTCTCAATGCTGATGACTGGATTCACTACGCTGCATGTCGAATCGCTATTGAGAAACTAATACAACATAAGTGAGTGGAGACGTCAGTGAAGAAGCAACTCGCAGCAGGAGGATTGATATTCGCACTTGGTTGTACAGCACACGCCGATTCATCGGTGACGCTGTACGGCGTGATGGATTCCTACATCGGATACAACCAGGCCGGCGGAAAGGGGACGAGTATTGGGTTGAACGGGGGCGGCTTGATGGCTAATCGATTTGGTCTTCTCGGACACGAGGACCTCGGTGGTGGATACCGCGCTAACTTCACCATCGAGAGCGGCTTCTTCGTTGAATCGGGTGCGCTTGCGGATCAGACGCGTCTGTTCAACCGGCAGGCGTGGGTCGGATTCTCCGGCAAGCCGGGCGAAGTGCGCTTTGGGCGGCAGAATTCTCCACAGTTCTACATTCTCGGCAAGCTGGATAGCTTCGCGGGCGCCACATACGGATCCGGGCTCAACAATATGAGCGGCTACGCGCCGAGATTCGATAACGTTATAGATTACCGAACGTCTTCTTTTGGTGGATTCTCGGGTGAACTTGCTTTTGCTTCAGGAAATCAACCGGGGTCAGTTGTCAGCGGAAGCTCATACATCGGTGCTGCCGAATATCAGAAAGGGCCTCTGTATCTGGGCATCACGCACGTTGAAACACGAAGCATCGGCCCGACGGGTAGCGTAAAGACGACCTTCGCCGGTGGTTCGTACGATATTGCGAAGGCGCGGATTTACGTTGGCTATTTCCGTGGAAACACGTTCAACGCGTCCTCATCGCGCAACGGCAACTACGTCTCCCTTTACGGTGTGTCGGCCTACTATTCCTTGACCACTTTCGACCGCGTTTCGCTTGGGTATACGTTCGCAGATGTGAGTGGCGATGTTTCCGCATCTGCGCATGAGGTGTCGTTGATGTGGGCGCATGACATCTCGAAGCGCACGGAGATATACGGTGTTGCCACGAAAATCTGGAACCGTGGTGCATCAGCGTTTTATCTCAAAGGGGCTGCGCCAGTCCCGATCAACATGCCAGTGGCCGGGCACGATGTCGTCGGTCTGCAGGCGGGCGTGCGATTCCTCTTCTAATACCGCAGGAGTGGACTTCACGGTCAGAAGGCGGCCATCGCCATACAGGCTGCGCGTCGGCTTTTGACAACTTAGGCCTTTTTTTGAACGAAATATAGCTCGCATGGCAATACGCTACTTACAACGGCAAATTGCTGGTTGTTTCAGGAATCCTGATTCATCCACGCGGACGTCGCAGGAAGTGCCTTGCAAGTCAGCAATACAAAAATTGGAGACAGATTATGAATTCGCGCGTCCGCTGGATGCTTATATCGCTGCTATTTTTTGGAGGAGCGATAAGTTACCTTGACCGAGCAGCACTTTCCGTCGCCGCGCCGTTCATTGTGCGCGAACTGAATCTCGATCCAGCCAGCCTCGGTCTGGTCTTCAGCAGTTTTTTCATCGGCTATACGGTTTTCTGTTTCGTAGGTGGATATTCTGCAGATCGATTTGGCCCGAAGACGGTGTTCACATGGGCAATGACCGGGTGGTCGGTCTTTTGCGGTCTGACGGCCATCTGTTACAGCTTGACGAGCCTCATTATCGTCCGGGTGATCTTTGGCGCGGGCGAAGGTCCTTTTTGTTCGACGGCCAATAAACTCGTCGCAAACTGGTTCCCGCGGCATGAACAGGCCAGTGCTGTCGGCATCGCAAATGCAGGGCAGCCTCTTGGAGCGGCGCTCGCGGGCCCGCTTGTGGGTTACCTTGCCCTGACGTTCGGATGGCGCGTAAGCTTCGTGGCCATCGCGTCGGTGGGCATTGTATGGGTCCTGATCTGGATGATTGTGGCGAAAGATAGTCCTTACGGCAGCCAGAAGGAACTGGACCGGCGAGCACCGAGCCGTGAAAAAGGAGCAAGTCTCGCTGAACTGGGTTCCTTCATGGCGCGCCCGATGACACTGGCGACGGCATTCGCGTTTTTCGGCTACTTTTATGTGCTGTATTTCTTCCTTTCATGGTTCCCGAGCTATCTCACGATGAGCCAGCATCTGACGGTCCAGCGGATGGCACTATTTAACGTGGTGCCCTGGATCGGAGGGTTCCTCGGACTTGCATCTGGCGGGTTCATCTGCGACACCATTTTCAAGCTCACGGGCCGGGCGATCTTTGCGCGGAAACTGATTATTACCTGCAGTCTCGCATGTGCGGCAGTCTGTACGGCTTTCGCGGGAGCAGTGACCAATCTGTACGGGGCCGTCGCCTTAATGACGTTTGCCGTCTTTTCGATGTACGTGTCTGGATCGAGCTATTTCGCAATCGTCTTTGATACGGTTCCCGGCGAACGAGTTGGCGCGGTAAGCGGCTTCGTGCATCTGGTTGGTAATCTCGCCGGCGTTTTGGCCCCCGCGATTACCGGCTTCCTGGTGAAGTGGTCGGGCAACTTCGAGAACGCGTTCTACGTTACCGCGGGTGTTGCCGCATTCGGCTGTCTGGCTGTCGTGGTCTTCGTCAATGCGAACCAACCTGGGGTACTGACGGCTGCTGCGCAGAGCCCAATACATTAGGGAACCGTTGTCTGTTCCACGGCCTCATGGGACGACGGCGTGCGTCGGCTGACGGATCGGCTGACGCATGAATTCCCGGCTTCTACCGATCTGCATGTGGAGCAATTCAAACCCGCGCGCCCAGCGTGGGATAAGCAACGTTGGTTGCATAATAGAACTACAATACTACGACCGTGTGACGTGCTTACCGGCTGCGGCCTTCCTTTCTTCGCTCAGTAGCAGAAGAAAAGGTCAACTTGAACTCAGCGCATCCGTGCCTGCGCAGATCAGATTGGGTTGCTTCGTCTGAAATAGTTGCGTTATGCAACTCAGTTGTTGCATGGCGACGGGATGTCGCTATCTGGAAGGCCCGCACGTCTGCGGATTGGACCATCCTTGGGCGGCAATTTGTGCGAATGCCCAGCAGAACTTTGAGGAAATTGTATGTCTACAACGACGCATCGGGGCGCCGAGACGGTGCTCAACCCATCCTGGCTGGGCGTCATCGCCATCGCGCTTGGTGCCTTCGCCCTCGTGGTCACCGAATTTCTTCCGGTTGGCCTCTTGCCGGGCATCGCCAGTGACCTTGGGGTGCCCGAGGGTACTGCGGGTCTGGCGGTCACTGCAACGGCGATTCTCGGATTCATTGCGGCGCCGGTGACAGCGCTCTCGATTCGACGCCTTGACCGTCGGCTGGTTTTGCTTGGGCTGACAGCGCTGCTCATTCTCTCGAGCGTGATGTCTTCGATGGCGGCGAGCTTCCCAGTCCTGCTCATGGCTCGTGTCGTCCTGGGGATCGGCGTCGGCGGCTTCTGGGCGATTTCCATCACTGCGGCCGCGCGGCTGGTTCCTGCGGACAAGGTCCATAAGGCCTCGTCGTTCGTGTTCGCCGGGATTTCCGTGGGCTCCGTCGTTAGTGTCCCAATGGGTTCCTATATTGGCGCTCACTACGATTGGCGTATTGCGTTTATGGCAGCGAGCGTTCTGGCGGTGATTGTGTTCCTGCTGCAGATTTTCTTTCTGCCGAAAATCGCCATGAAGCATGGTGTTTCTGTCGGCGATTTTTTCGGTCTGTTGCGTTCAGGAAAGGTACGTGCAATCTTTCTGACGGTCATTTTTATCGTCGCGGGGCAGTACTCCGGCTACACCTTCGTCACCCCTTATCTGGAGCAACTGGTGAAGTTTGATAACAACGCTATCAGTGTGTTGCTTTTCGCATATGGCGTTGTGGCAGTGATTGGAAACTTCGTCGCAGGCGCACTGGCTGGGCGTGATCTCCACAAGACGGTCTATACAAACGTCGCGCTCTTTTTGCTGTCGCTGCTTGTCCTGTCCGCATTTCCACAGCATCCCGTTATTGCAATCATCGGACTTATGGTCTGGGCGTTGTCGTGGGGTATGGCACCCGTCGGGACACAGCTTTGGCTCTATAACGCGACGCTTCATGCGCCGGAAGCGGCTCAGGCGATGAACACAAGCGTGTTTCAGCTTTCAATCGGACTTGGGTCGCTTGTCGGCGGCGTAGTCGTGAACCACATCAATCTTCATAGTTCGATGTGGGTCGGCGCGATCATCCTTACGCTTGCTGTCGTCATGGTGATCATAGTGGGGCGGATGGACGTGAAGGAAGCACGTCTGTAAGTGCAGACGACGCGCTCCGTTTTATACACAGTCGAAGCAAGAAGCCGAAAATGCGCACAGTTCGATTGCTTGTCGTTGCTCGAATGTACGCATTTCTGGCATGAGATCGTGGTGCGAGTCAAACCGAGCCGATCTGTTGGCGTCGGTCTCACCGAACGTCATCTGCTATTAACCCGGGCGCATCCCGCAGGTCGGCCTCATCGATCCCGGCGAGAATGCGCAGGCATTGAATAAATATGGGCCTTAGCTCTTCGGGCAAAGGCTCGATGATCTTTTGTTGCACTTCGTGCGCCAAAGGGATCAAGCTCTCAAGCTGGTTGATGCCGTCTGAGGTCAACTGAATTTGATAAGCGCGAGCGTCAATTTCTGATCTTTCCCGGCGAGCGAGGCCTTTCGAAATGAGACGATCCAGCGTGTCGGCAAGCGTGTTCCGGTCAAATCCTGTTTCTTCCGATAACTGGGCATGCGTGGCGTTAGGGATGCGTGCAATGGCGACCATCAGTGCCATTTGCTGCTTCGATAGGCCGGTTTGCCGTCCGATCAGATCGTCGAATATGGCTCGAGCACGCGAGTGGCACCGCCGAAGCAAATGGCCGGGTGCTTCGCGAAGATCAAATTGATCGGCGATCTTGCGCGCGTGCCGAGAATCGATGGATGAACGCTGCTTACCGGCTTCCCGGGAGCGTGACGACGAGGGGCTCGAGACAGTTGGCTTCTTCATAAGATAAAAATTATAGACCCGCCACCAGTAGATACACGTGCGGCCCCGAGCAAATGAATGTCGGGCGGGGCATCTCGCTCTTGTACACACAAATCCGGCAGCTAAAGCTCATCTTGCCAGAAACCGCTCGACTCCGACTTTTTTGCCCATGAATACGCGTTGACAGATATAGGTAGTACACGACATACTTTTATGTAGTGTACTACCTATATTGAGGCAGCTATGAGTGCGGCACTTCGATCAATTGTCATACTCGGCGGGGGGCAGGCTGCGGCTTGGGCTGCACACACCCTTCGTGATCAGGGATATTCGGGCGATATCTCAATGGCAACGGATGAACTACATGTCCCCTATGAGCGTCCCGAGTTGTCGAAAGGCGCACTCGCCGGGACGGTCAACGCTCAGAGCCTGCAGGTGTTCAGTTCCCAGGCGTTCGCCGATCTGGGAATTCGATGGTACAGAGGCGTGCCCGCCTCTTCAGTCAATCGGCAAGAAAAACGCGTGATGCTGCGCGACAGCACTCAGTTGCACTACGACAAACTGCTTTTTTGCACCGGCGGAAGACCCTTGAGGCCGGCCATAGATGGCATAGACCTTCCGGGCGTCCATACGCTGAGAACCTTGGAGGATTGCGATCGGATCGCACGCGAAATGGCAAGTGCTGAACACGTTTGCATCGTGGGAGGTGGATGGGTGGGACTGGAAGTGGCGTCGACGGCAACTGCGATGGGCAAGCGAGTCGTCGTCCTCGAGAGCAATTCCCGCATCTGTCAACGAACATTGCCTTCTGACATTGCGGGCCATCTCCGGGACATTCACGCTGCCCGGGGCGTTGATATTCGCGCTTCTGTCGCGGTGAAGCAGATCGAGCGCATCGCCAATCGGCTTCTTGTCAAGGATCAGTCGGGCGTGGTGGTCGAGACCGACCTCGTAATTGTAGGTGCGGGCCTTGTCGCCAACGACGAACTTGCCGCACAGGCCGGGCTGCCCTGCGCAAGAGGGATTGTTGTCAATCCAAGCTGTGTGACTTTGGATCCCGACATCTTGGCGGCCGGAGACGTGGCGGTCTCCCACAATTCGTGGGCTGGCGGTCTCATCCGGCTGGAGTCGTGGCAGAACGCAATGGAGCAGGCGGTGGTGGCGGCAAAGGTCGCGATCGGATCTCACGCTTGCTACGATCCCTTACCCTGGTTCTGGTCCGAGCAGCACGGGACGAACATTCAAATATACGGCATGCCTCGCGAGGCCCAGCGAAGCGTTACGCGACATACGGGAGACAGCTCACGTTTGACCTTCATGCTTGAAGCGGACGTCGTAGTAGCGGCAGTTGGCGTGAACACGCCCAAAGAAGTGCGAGCCGCGCGAAAGCTTATCGAAGCGGGAAAGCCAGTGCGCGATGCTGATCTCATCAACCTGAATTTAAATCTCTCAACGCTGTAGGTTTCGCCTTAGCCCCTGTGTGTTCAGCGAAATACGCAGGGATATTCCACGCACGTCGAAAAACACTTAACAAGGAGATAGAAATGAAGGAATCCGAATGGATATGCGCCGGCGAAGTGTCGGCCCTGACGGAGGACACTCCACTGTCTGTAAAGATCAGGGATGTACCGGTTGGCGTCTACGCAGCGAACGGGAGCCTGCATGCATTGGAGGACATTTGCCCGCATGCGGATGCGCTTCTGTCACAGGGATTTATTGACGGCGACCATGTGGAATGTCCTCTGCATGGGGCACTGTTCCACATCCCGACAGGGAAATGTAAAAAGGGACCCGCAACGCGCGACCTGATTCGTTTCGAAGTGAAGGTCGAAGGCAGCAAGATCATGGTGCGGTCCCCACTCGAGAGGAACTAGAATGAAGTCAGCATATGGAAAGGTCGTACCCGGGCCGGATCTTGAACTTACATCGGTCAAGCCGGGCTCTCCCATGGGTGAACTCATGCGCCGGTATTGGCAGCCGCTCTGTCTCTCCGACGATTTGTCGGATCTGCCTGTAAAGATCAAGATTCTTGGTGAGGAAGTCGTTGCGTTTCGTGATAAGCGTGGCAATGTCGGAGCGTTAGAGCCTCATTGTTCGCACCGTGGTACATCGTTGGAGTTTGGGCGTATCGAGGAACGCGGTCTACGGTGCTGCTACCACGGATGGCTCTATGACACCCAGGGGCATTGCATTGAAATGCCCTGCGAGGATGCAACGTTTTGCGAGAAGATGAATGTCCAGCATCCGGCATATCCGCTCATGGAATATGGCGGTCTTGTTTTCATTTATATGGGGCCGCCTGATATTGCTCCGCCGTTGTTGCCTATGTTGGACATTATCGACGTCCGCCACCGGGACGACGTCGTGTTGAAGGGAATGAGGCTTTGGGATGATCGCGCCATTGGATTTGTACGCGATTGCAACTGGCTTCAGCATTTTGAGAACCAGCAGGATCCGTGGCATCTCACGCAACTGCACAACCTTATCAGTGGAGACCAGTTTAATAGCGTCTTGAGCGAAAAGGTGGGCTATGCGGCGCCCAAGATATCCTGGGAGAAGACGGTCTTAGGTCAACGGTACAACATGGTGAAGCGCCTGCCCAACGGGCTATGGCTCGAGAGGCACACCGAAGTCATTTTGCCCAATATCCATCTGGTGGCAAATATTCATCAGACTGGTGAGAAACCAGTCCAGAGGGAGAAGGCAACGGAGATGAGTTGGTGTGTTCCGATTGACGACGAACATATACGCGGAATGAGCATCGTGGCCTGGCCGAAGGATGCAGATGGCAAGGCTCTTGACGGTTGGCTCCCTGGAACATGGACGAAGACGCCGTTTCGACCGGGTCAGCGGGAGCGTCCGTACGAAGATGCACAGCGCTTGCCTGATGACCTGGAAGCCACTGAGTCAATTGGTCCGATTTCGATCCACGCCCGTGAGAATCTTGGACAGTCCGATATGGGCGTTGCGATGTTAAGGCGAACCTATCGCCAGGTTCTTCGGGACATACGTAATGGCAAAGAACCCTACAACATCATCCGTGACGAATCCATCAACCACGCGTTGGAAACCAGTTGCTGGAACACGGTGATGACCCCGGAAGAATACGAAGTTCGTAGAGAGGCCGGCGAGATTCAGTGAATGCCTCAATGTCGCACGGCCCGGTAGGCGCAGTGTGGGCATCAGGGCATTGTTTCCGAACCTTCCTTATTCAGGATTCGCCAAGCCGTCCATATCTGATCAATGGGCGGTGGATCCATACCTTCAAGAAATTATGAACGACGAGCAACATTACAACGATGGACTTCGAGTTCGACGTGCTGTTCTTGGAAACGAACACGTCGACCGTTCTATTTCAAACCGTACCGCGTTGACCGAGGATTTTCAGAAATTTATCACCCGGTACGCGTGGGGCGAGATATGGACTAGAGAAGGGTTGCCACGGCATACCCGTAGTCTGCTTACGATAGCGATGATGGTTGCGCTGAACCGTCAGGAGGAACTCGCGCTTCATCTTCGGCAGGCTGGTAGCAACGGTGTGTCGCCCGAAGAGATTAAAGAAGTGTTAATGCAAACCGCTATCTATTGCGGAGTACCCGCGGCAAATTCGGCGTTTCATCTGCTGCAGGATATCCTTGAACCTGAGGCCAGCCTATAAGGCTTCTGTTTGCTTGTTGCCCCGGCCAATAGATGGGCGGACTTATCGGAACCGGAAGCGGAACCGGTAGCCCCATTTGTCCGCCCGTTATTTTTTTCGGGTGATCAGACCAGATGCATCTCTCGCGCCTTCAGGCAAGCAGGTCTATCATCAGCGAATCGCGACGCGCACAGTCGCGCAGGAGCCGGTATGAATACAAAGCACAGTAAAAAAGGGCATCTTGAAGCCGCCGCGTCACACCACGAACAGGCAGCGCGATATCACCGTGCGGCGTCGCGGCATTTCGAGGGCGGCCAGGACTATGCGCACGCCGCGCACGAGGCAATGATGGCCCATGGCCACACGTTGAACGCTATCGATCAGGCACATGACGCTGGCGCGCATAGCGCCGCTACGCCGCCAACGCCTGCATCGCCCGGCTCTGGCACAAACGCCGCGCACAGCGCAAACGCGGCAAAACATCACGCAACGGCAGCCGAGCTTCACGATCAGGCGGCGCAACATATGCGCCACGCCGTCAAGCTCTTCGATCAGGACCGTGGTGCAGCCGCTCACGACGCGCAGCTAGCCCTCTCCCTTGCACTGCGCGCTTTGTCCCAGGGCAATGAAGCAGCCAAACTATTTGTAATGCTCGCTGCCGGTGAAGGTACGTGAGTGATGGCGACCTTCATGGCACCGGCGCCGCGCGGCGTCCACTCTTCGTGCGGATCTACGGTCACGGGCGGACCGTAAGAATCCGCGCCCAGCGTGCACAACGCGCACGGCTGAATCGGGCGTTCCAATCAGTGCTGTACCTTTCGGTCCAGCAGATCTGCCGCAATGGACTTCGCATGCGCGACGGCTTCTTGCGCGTCAAGGAACACACCGAGTTGCTCCCAATGTTCTTCAACCGCGTAAGTCCCCTTCATGCCGAGCGCCCTTTGTACGCGCAATTGCGCCGCGTACCTGCCGTCCTCCAATGGTCGGGCAGTTGCGATCACCTTGTGCGGAAGATCGGATCTCTCCGGCTGAATCAACTGGACAGTACCCCCTGGAACGCCGATATCGACTAACCTGTTGCGCACTTTGCAGTCTGGGCAGTAGAAACACCACCCGTCGTTCTCGCGAGTCGATCCGACTTGCCCGCGGGCCAGCACGGCGCGACATTCAACGTTTTCGCAGATGAACGGCATAGCAGTCTCCGGAGTTGGTTGCGAGAAATCCTAGCATGGTCACCGGCGGCTAGCCATCAGCATTGTTGCCGTGCCTGCTCTACGCATCGGAGACCGGGAGCCGGTCCTGGCGGCTCCCCAGGAAAACCCCTAACCGTGGGTCGGCGCGATCGCAGCACGCGGCCGCAGCGTCGCCATGATCAGATACATGCCGCCGCCGATCACCACGCCGAAGAACCACCCGTAGGTATTCCACCAGACCGGCAGCAGGTTGGTGAAATTGGGCAGAAAAGTCGAGAATACGCTGCCGACCGCCGCCGAGACCAGCGCGTTGATGTTCCAGCCGCCTTCGTAGCGGTACTCGCCGTGCTCCTGATAGAGCGCCGCGACGTTGATGTTGCCTTTGGCCACCAGGTAATAGTCCACCAGAATGATCCCCAGCAACGGCCCCATCGTGGCGCCGATGGCGTTGACGAAGTGCGCGGCGTTGCCTTCCCACGGCGCGAACGGATAGAGCACCAGCGCGATCGCCGCGGCGATGTAGCCGCCTTTCTTGAAGCTGATCTGCTTGGGGAACGTGTTGGAGATATCGAACGCCGCCGAGACGAAATTGGCCACCACGTTAATGCCCAACGTGGCGACTGCGAAAGTCAGCGCCGCGATGAGTGCCAGCAGCCAGCTGTCGAACTTGGCCGAGATCTGTTCGGGGTGGAGCAGCACTTCGCCGTACACCTTGAAGGCGGCGATGGTGGTGACGCCGGCCACCAGCGAGAAAGCGATCAGGTTGACCGGCAGGCCCCACAGATTGCCTTTCTTCACTGCGTCGCGGTTCTTTGCGTAGCGCGAGAAGTCGCAAAAGTTCAGGTATAGCGCCGCGAAGTAGGTGATCCAGGTTGCGCCCACGGCCATCAGCGCCCAGAACGAACCTGGCTCGCCGCTGACGCCCGCGTCCCGGGTCTTGTCGAGCAACACGTTCATCGGAATGCCATGGCTGAACGAGAAGCCGCCGGCCTTGACGCATAGACCGATCGCCAGGATCAGCATCGCGACCCACACCGCCGGACCGGCCCAGTCCTGGAATTTGCGCACCGTCTCCATACCCTTCTGGATGATGAGCAACTGCAGCGCCCAGATGATCACGTAGCAGATCACTTCCAGCGCCGAGTGGCCGAGCAACGGCGTGCCCTTGTGGAAAGCCATCAGACTGTCGCTGCGGATCAGCAGCGCGACCACCGCGCTTGACGCGGCTGCTGTTTGCGCGCCGTACCAGAAGCAGGCCACCACGGCGCGCACCAGCGCCGCGAGGTTGGCGCCCCACACGCCGAACGAGGCGCGCGCCAGCACGGGGTAAGGCACGCCGGTTTTCTCGCCGGCGTAGCCGATCAGGTTCATCAGCGCGAAGATCACCAGCGAGCCGAGCCCGATCGCCAGCACGAAATTGACAAAGCTGCCGCATAGCAGGAACAGACTGGCGGCGAGGTAGTAGCCCCAGAGGCTGTGCACGTCCGAGGTCCAGACATTGAAGATGCTGAAGGCACCCCAGTTACGCACCCGGGCGGGCGCGAGATCTTCGTTGTAGAGGCCGGGGGAAGGATTGCGGATTTCCATCTGTCATCTCCTTTGAGTTCGTGGAACTAAGGAAACACCGCCGGACACTCTCTGGGTGGAGATGCCCCCGCGTCTGAAGCCAACTGATAGCTAGAACTGTATGTGCTTTACTGCCGCGGTTCGAATGGGTTAACCCTGATTTTCGAACCGCGCCCCGGCGTATACGCCTGTGCTGGCGCCGTCAGTCAGGGATCTCGGGCTCGACCAGCTTTGCCAACTGAACCAGCGACTCCTGCCAGCCGAGGTAGCACATCTCCACGGGAATCACCTCGGGCACGCCCTCCTGCACAATCGTGAACTCCGTTCCACAGGACACCGGCCGCAATGAAATGGTGGCGATCATCTGGCCGGGCAGGTTCGGATCATCGAATCGATCCGTGTAGCGAATCTTCTCGAACGGCACCAGTTCGATGTACTCGCCGCCGAACGAGTGGCTGTTGCCGCTGCTGAAGTTACGGAAGGACATTTTGTGAGTGCCACCCACGCGCGCATCCATGTGATGGACCTGACAGGTGAATCCATAGGGCGGAAGCCACTTCGCTATCGCATCGGGTTCGAGGAAGGCACGATAGATGCGTTCGGGAGTCGCGCGCAAGACGCGCTGGAGATGGATTGTTCCGGTAGTCATGATGGGCTCCCCTTTCACTGGAGAAGTTGGACACACTCCTACGACGACTCGGCGACGCCGCTATCGACATGGGTTGAGATCCGGAAAAACCCGTACGCGCCGACAGGTATCATCGCTAGCGATGCCTCCCCGGCATTGTGAGGGAATTGTGGTCTGAAAAAATAAAGACCATCGGGTTTCAGTGCGTCGTTGCGCGCATTGCCCGGTATTCGCGTCGCACGATATCCATCAGTTCCTCGACCGACGTGCTGGCGGCCTCGCGCTGGTAAGTTACCCGTCCGCGTTGCATCAGCATCACACGATCCGCGATGTCGAGCGTCTGCGCGTAGTTGTGCATGATCATGATGATCGACAGACCGCCTTTTTCCTTGAGCCGCAGGATCAGGTCGATAATGAGTCCAGCCTCGCGTGCGCCCATCGCGGCGAGCGGTTCGTCGAGCAGCAGTATCCTGGCATTCGAATTGACCGCGCGAGCGACCGCGATAGCCTGTCGCTGTCCGCCGGAAAGCTGCTCGACTGGCAGATCAACCGAGGGCACATGCACGCCGATTTCCTCAAGGCACTCGGCGGCGCGCTCACGCATGGCGCGATTGTTCAGCAGGCGAAACGGCCCTCGCCGGATGATCTCGCGATTCAGGAACATGTTGTGATAGATGCTCAGCGAGTTGGCAAGCGCCAGATCCTGATACACACATTCAATGCCGAGCGAACGGGCGTGGTCAACGGAGCGAAGCATCGTCTCTTCGCCGCCAACGAAAAGCTTGCCGCTGGTCTGTTGATGAAAGCCCGTCAGAATCTTGATCAGCGTCGATTTGCCTGCGCCATTGTCGCCGAGCACGCCAAGAATCTCGCCCTGTCTTAGCGTCAGCGTCACGCCATCGAGCGCGGTGACCGCGCCGAAACGCTTGACGATATCCTCGCCGCGCAGCGCCTCCAGCACCTCGGACATTACAACTCCCCCTTGCGCGCGAGACGAACCACGTGGATGTTGAAAATCATGGCGCCGAGGATCGCCGCGCCGAGGATCATGTTGAAGGTGAAGGCGTTGATACCGATCAGCGTGAAGCCGTCGTTGAGAATGCCAAGCACCGCGGCACCGATCAGCCCGCCTATGATCGTGCCGGACCCACCCGCGAGAGGCGTGCCGCCAATCACGGCCGCGGCAACCGCGAGAAACATGATCTGGTTACCGCCCGCTTGCGGATCGATCGACGTGATGCGGAAACCCTCCAGGATGCCGGTCAAGCCGGCGAGCACCGCGGCAAGAATGAAGTTGCCGAGCTTCAGGCGTCTGACCTGGATGCCCGCCTCGCTCGCGCCCAGCGGATTCGCTCCCGACGCGATCGTATGCAAACCCCAGCGTGTGTGTCGCAGCAACACGTGCATGAATGCGGCAATCACCAGCGTCCAGATGATTTCGCTGTAACCCCATTCCCCCATGAACGCCGCAAACGCTGAATTTTCCGGCGGCGAAACGGGTGTGCCTCGTGAAATCGTCAGCGTGAGGCCGTTGACGAAGAACAAGGTGCCGAGCGTTGTCACAAATGATGGGATGCGCAGGTACACCGTCACCGCGCCGTTGATCAGCCCGACGAGACCCGCGGCAACGACGCCGGTGAGCATGCCAAGCCATGGCGGCAAGCCCGCCTCGATGGCGAAATGCATGATGAACGGCGCGAACGCAAAGACCATCCCAGCGGAGAGATCGATCTCCCCGCCGATCATCAGCATGATTTCGCCGAAGGCAATGATCGCCACTGGCGCGATGAATTGCGACAGATTCTGCAGACTCGCGCTGGTCAGCAGGAAGTCATGGTTGACTGTCTCGAAGTAGATGCAGAGGATCAGCGCAACCGCAAAGATGCGAATTTCACTGGAACGTCCGAGCGCGCCTGACCAGCGCCTCGGACGTTTGGCGGGTTTCTGGGCGTCCGTCACGGAAGACGTCACCCTTTGATCGCACCTGTGCGTGGCACGATCTGGGCTTTCGTGCTCTTGCCTTCATAGCGCGTTGAAGTGTTCAGGTACGGATCGACCGTGCCCTTGGTGACGAACTTCAGACCCGTGTTGACATTGGCCGGCCCAACGAGCCCACCGGAGGCGAGAAAGGTGAACGCCTCGACCACCGTATAAAAGCCCTGCACGTACGGCTGCTGATCAATCGTGAAGTCGAGGAAGCCGTCGTGAATCAGATCGACCGTGCGCGGCAACAGATCAAAGCCACCGCCATGAACACCTTTGGACGGCAGGTTGGATTCTTTCATGACTTCGGCGACGCCCTGGGTGCTGCCCGCGTCCACCGCGAACATGCCCTTGAGATCCTGGTGGCCGAGAAAGAAGGACTTGATCTTCGAGAGTTCTTCGTTGACGGTCGCGCCGGTTGCGATAGTCTGCACGTCGATCTTCTTGCCCGATTTCTTGATTGCAGCCGCGGCACCATCAAGCCGGGGCTGAATGTTGAGCTGGCCTGGCGTGGCGATAAAGAGCGCGACGAGGCCACTGTCGATGAGGCTTACGATTCGCTCGCCCATCTGATAGCCGGACAGATAAAGATCCTGGCCGATATAGGCGAGGCGCGGGTTCGTGGAACCCGAGGGCGCATCGGCGTTGTAGGCGAATACGGGAATGCCGGCGTCGAGCGCGGCCTGGATGGGTTTGTCGAACGCCTTGGGGTCGACGATCGGTACGGCGATTGCGTCGGCTTTCGCGGCAATTGCCGCGTTGACCGCGTTCACCATTTCGCCAATGTCGGCATTCGCCGAGCCGGTCCATTGATAGTCCATTCCCAGCAACGCGGTCGCGTCCTGAATGCCGTATTGCGTTGGCACGAAGAACGGATTCGTTGTGACATGGTTGACGAATACGATCTTCCATCGCTTGTGCGCCGGGAACGAACCGCCTTCCGCCGCCTGGGCCGGCGTGATCATGCCACCGCCCAGTAGCGCCAGTGCTGCTGACAGGCCAGCGCCTTGCAGCAATCCCCGACGCATACCCTGCACTTCGTCTTTGTCTTCCTTTGCTTGCGCCATCTCGATCTCCGTCTCTCAGTTGTTAAACACTTTACTGTGCATGACGGCGCAGGCAGGAAAAGCCCCGGCAAGAACACCACCGGAGCCGGGCATCACTCCTTTCATGAAGCCCGCGTGCACGCGCGTACGCATGACTAACCTGCAGAAAATGCTATATCACGCCCTATTGCCTATTAATCGATGTATACCCTTAACTAGTCCGACTAATTAATTTTTGCGCTGCAGCGCAGCGTTGCGCATCCACCTCCAGCCATGCGGCACAACGCGGCGATGGGGCTGGCCTCGCTCGTTGCCCGTGCGTCGCACGTTGTCGAATTGATCTGCACGATGTACCGCTTTAATAGTATTACTATCGAGTTAGCGTCTGAAAGGAGAGGGGACATGACCAACGGAAAGCGCCCGCTACGTTCTGCAGAATGGTTCGGCTCAGCTGACAAGAACGGTTTCATGTACCGCAGCTGGATGAAAAACCAGGGCATTCCCGATCACGAATTTCACGGCAAGCCAATAATTGGGATCTGCAACACGTGGTCGGAGTTGACTCCGTGCAATGCGCATTTTCGTAAGCTTGCCGAACACGTGAAACGCGGGGTGTTCGAAGCAGGCGGCTTTCCAGTTGAATTCCCGGTGTTTTCGAATGGCGAGTCGAACCTGCGTCCCACCGCGATGCTGACACGCAATCTGGCGAGCATGGACGTCGAGGAATCGATTCGCGGCAATCCAATCGACGCCGTCGTACTGCTGGCCGGTTGCGACAAGACGACTCCGGCGCTTCTGATGGGCGCGGCAAGTTGCGATGTGCCGGCGATCCTCGTCACTGGCGGCCCCATGCTCAACGGCAAGCATCAAGGCCGCGATATTGGTTCCGGCACAATTGTCTGGCAATTGAGCGAGCAGGTGAAGGCGGGCAAAATTTCGCTGCACGACTTCATGTCGGCGGAAGCCGGCATGTCGCGCTCGGCGGGCACCTGCAATACGATGGGGACCGCTTCGACAATGGCCTGCATGGCGGAAGCGCTGGGCGTCACGCTCCCTCACAATGCGGCAATTCCCGCAGTAGACGCACGCCGCTACGTGCTGGCGCACATGTCGGGCATGCGCATCGTGGAGATGGCGCTGGAGGATCTGCGTCTGTCCAGATTGCTCACGCGCGAGGCATTCGAAAATGCGATCCGCGTCAATGCGGCGATCGGCGGGTCGACGAATGCGGCGATTCATCTCAAGGCAATTGCGGGGCGCATTGGCGTGAGCCTTGAACTCGATGACTGGACACGCATTGGGCGCGGTACGCCGACGCTGGTCGACCTGCAGCCCTCGGGCCGCTACCTGATGGAAGAGTTCTATTACGCCGGTGGCCTACCCGCGGTATTGCGCAGGCTTGGCGAAGGCGGTCTGCTCCCGCATCCAGCTGCGTTGACAGCCAACGGTCAGTCTCTGTGGGACAACTGCAAGGACGCCCCGCTCTACAACGACGAGGTCATCCGTGCGCTCGACCAGCCGATTTTCCCCGACGGCGGCTTATACGTGCTGCGCGGCAACCTGGCGCCCAATGGGGCGGTACTCAAACCTTCCGCTTCCACGCCTGCGCTGCTCACGCATCGTGGACGGGCAGTGGTGTTCGAAAGCTTCGAAGACTACAAGGCGCGTATCGGTGCGCCGGACCTGGATGTCACCGCCGATTCGGTGCTGGTATTGAAGAACTGTGGGCCGAAGGGCTATCCCGGCATGGCCGAAGTCGGCAACATGGGTCTGCCGCCCAAACTGCTGGCCCAAGGCGTGACCGACATGGTGCGGATATCCGACGCGCGGATGAGCGGCACGGCGTACGGCACCGTGGTGCTGCACGTCGCGCCCGAGGCTCGCGCGGGCGGCCCGCTCGCGGTGGTCCAGAATGGCGACTGGATCGAAGTGGACTGCGATGCCGGGCGCCTGCATCTCGACGTCAGCGACGGCGAACTCGCCGCGCGGCTCGCAGCGTGGAGTAAAGCACGGCAAGACGATCCCGCCGACGCGAGCGGCTACCGGCATTTGTACGTTGAACACGTATTGCAGGCGGACCAGGGATGCGACTTCGATTTTCTGGTGGGCTGCCGGGGCGCGGAAGTGCCGCGTCATTCGCATTGAGCGGCGCAGGCGTTGCCGTCGCGTTTGGATGACAGCAACGCTAACGCTACGCCGGATACTGGCTAACCGTTTCCAACACGCTCTCGGCGTCCGCGCGGGCGTTGTCGAGCTGGACCAGACTTGCATGTCGCGCGCCCAGCGGGTCGCGGCTCTGGATCGCCGTGAGAATGGCCTTATGGCGCGGCAACGAGAGCGCATGCGTGTCGGGATGACGACTCGTCAGCTTGATCGATTCCGATAGCGCAAGCGTCAGCATGTTGCCGATATAGGCCAGCAGGTCGTTGTGTGTCGCCGCCATGATTGCGCGGTGAAACTCAAGGTCGGGGTCGAGTAGCGCACTCGCGGTTTCCGCGCGCTCCATCTGGTCATATGCCGAAGCAATGCGCACAAGATCGTCGCTTGTCGCCGCAGTGGCGGCGAGCGCCGCCGCCGCGGGTTCGATGATGCGGCGCACGGTAAGCAGCGAACTGAAGAACTCGCCTTCCGGAACGCTGTTGATCGTCCAGTAGAGGACATCCGGATCGAGCATATGCCAGTCCGCGCGAGCCTTTACGACACTGCCGACACGCGGTTTCGACACGACCAGCCCTTTTGCCACGAGTACACGAGTGGCCTCGCGCAGGACGGGGCGGCTGACGCCATAGCGCTCGCACAAAACGGCCTCAGCGGGCAACCGCTGACCCGGCTGCACCTTGCCGCTCACGATCTCCATGCCGAGTTCCCGCACGATGCGGCCGTGCAGGCTCTTGCGCTGTTGCAGATGACGGTAGTCCATGGTCAGCGATCGCGGTCGTGTCCGGCTCAGTCCTGTGCCGACCGGCGCCGCGTTTTCTGGACGGCACTTGCTTCGCTGTCGATACGGATATAGGACTGTTTGGTGGAAATCCGTTGCTCGTTCAAGCATAGCACGCGATATCTGGCGCGGAGTGACGCAAAAGATGGAGGCGTTCGGCGCCAGCGAAACCCGTCTCTTTCCTAGTTTCTTTTTCGTTCGTCCGCGATGCCTCGCCGAATAAAAAGGCCGATGTTATCCGCGCGCGACGAGGCAAACGCTCTGATCACCACGATACCAACAACACTCAAAATAATCACGACAGCCAGAATCTCAAACAAAGTCATGTTCACGAGAAAACTCCTCACGGTCTGGGGAGTCGCCACGACTAAACGTATTGAAAACAGTACTCCGTCATGGCGACAGCTCACCTTAACCAGTGTAGGCAAGCGCGACTGACGCGCCTAAGGAGCATTTTTCATCGCTATGTGAGAAAGATTGCGATGGCGCCAAACCGGCGCCATCTCTCTCTCACTTACGATCGGGATAGCGCAGCTTCGAATGATTGCGGCCGTACGAAAGGTAAATGATCATCCCGATCACCAGCCACACGACGAGCCGTACCCACGTAACGAGCGGCAGCCCCGCCATCAGCAGCAGGCAGAACAGGATCCCAAGCACCGGCACGATCGGCACGGCAGGAACCCGGAACGGGCGTGATGCATCGGAGTCGCTGCGCCGCAGATAGATCACGGCGCCGCACACAAGGATGAACGCGAACAGCGTGCCGATGCTGACCATCTCTCCCAGCACGCTGATGGGTGTAAGCGCCGCCACGATCGCGACGATCGTGCCGATCATGATCTGGCTCAGATGAGGCGTCTGGAGACGCGGATGAACCCGTGAGAAAAGAGGCGGCAGCAAGCCGTCCTGCGACATCGTGAAGAAGATGCGGCTCTGGCCGTATAGCAGCACGAGAATCACGGTGGTCAGTCCCGTCAGCGCACCGATCTTGATCAGGATGGAGAACCAGTTGAAACCGATGGCGTCGACGCCCTTGGCAATGGGATCCGGGACATTCAGATCCGCGTACGGCACGAGCCCTGTGAGTACGCCTGCGACGAGGATGTACAGCACGGTACAGATGATGAGCGAGCCCAGAATGCCGATCGGCATGTCCCGCTGTGGTTTTTTCGCTTCCTGAGCGGCAGTGGACACCGCATCGAAGCCGATGAATGCGAAGAACACCACGGCCGAGCCGCGCAGAATGCCGCTCATGCCGAAGTTGCCGAACTCGCCGGTATTGGCCGGAATGAACGGATGCCAGTTAGCCGGCTTGATGAAGAATGCGCCGAGCGCGATGAAGGCGACCACCACGACTAGCTTGACCGCCACCATGATGTTGTTCAGGCGCGCGGATTCCTTCGTGCCGAGCACGAGCATGGTGGTGAGAATCGCAATGATCAGCACAGCTGGAAGATTGACGATGCCCGTCGCTGTCGTGCCGTCGGCGAGCTTGATGACGGTGCCCGGCGCGGCGGCCAGAACGGGCGGGATATCGATGCCCACGTTACGCAGCAGGCTCACGATATACCCTGACCAGCCGACCGCGACGGTCGCGGCGCCCATCGCGTATTCGAGTATCAGGTCCCAGCCGATGATCCACGCGAATATTTCACCCAGCGTGGCATACGTATAGGTGTAGCTGCTGCCGCATACGGGCAGCATGGCGGCCAGCTCCGAGTAGCAGAGGCCGACGAACGCGCAGGCAATGCCGCCGAGTACGAAGGACAGGATGATGCTGGGTCCGGCGAATTGCGCCGCGGCGGTGCCGGTCAGAACAAAGATGCCGGCACCGATAATGGCGCCGATCCCCATCGCCGTGATGCTGGTCGCGCCGAGCGATTTCGATAACGCGTGACTTCCTTCCGCATCAGCACTACCCACGATATCGGCGACAGATTTTCGTGCCATGTAGCTCGTATCAGCCATGATGAGTCGTCCCGTTCAAATGATGTTTGGACACGAACCGACTCGGCTTGCTTCGGCTCGCGGAGCACGACAAAAGCACTGTTACCGAAAACTGGCGGGGATAGGGTGAGGCGAAATGTCGAATTGAGTGTATTCCGAATGGAAGGCAAAGTGAATTGGGGCGTGCTCGCGCCGGCGGACGATCCAGCGATGGCGTCCGCCTGAGGCGGAAGCCATCTGCTGAGGCCAATCAATAGCAGACGTACGACTTGCCGGTGCCGGAGAACTCGCACTGCCCCGAGCCAATCTGATGCAGCATCGTGACGGTGTCGTTGACTACTTCGTTGAGGGTCTTGGCACCTCCACACACGGCGGCCATGGCTTGGTGGTCGAGGTCTTCAGTGTTCGCCAGGTCTTTGATGGTGAGGGTAGTCATCGCACTTCTCCTTCAGATTGAGCAACGTGTATTGACTGGGGGGTTCCCGGTCGGCGTGGTGTGAACGTTCGGGTTCACACCCCGGATTACGCAATGACTGTGCCAGTTTGGGCGTGTGGTTGAGGGGGCGGCGCGGCCCTTTGTCGATTGGCACTTCGGACCATTCGCTTCACGTCAGCCGGCGTTTTAACTCGCGGATCACCGAGCGTTTGTTAGCCGGCGCCCAACACTTTGCGCAGGAGTGTCGGGGACCGGGTAATAATTCGCGGTGCGCAGTCTATAACCTAAGATTGAGGTGTTCCCCCGTGGCCCCGGACCGTCCGCCGGCGAACTATCTGGTGACGTTATGCGCGGAAGCGCACATAGTCGTCCCGGTCGAGGAGCATAGTCTGTCGGGTACTGCGGAAACATCGCCGCCTGACGTAGAGGCGCGGTATGTCCTGCACATCCTTCACACGCTCCGGTTCTGCGTACAGCCGGGACGGGTCGCTCACAATACGAGGTCGACATCGGGGAGCCGCGCTGTCCGCGGCCAGCAGCGTCTACGCCACCAGGTGCCACCGATGCGTCTCCAAGCGGTCAAATTTGCGTTGATTCTTGCCTGCGGGTGCGCGGCTGTCGCCGATGCACGTGCAGCCGATGCGGTCGATGCCGCAGGCGTCGTCAAGACCGTGAAGGGCACGGTGCAGATCGAGCGGGCTGGAGCGAGTTCGGGCGCGGCCATCGGCAGCCAGGTGTACGGCAGCGATCGCATCGTGACCGGCGCGGAATCCTCCGTCGGCATCACGCTGCGCGACACCACCCAGCTCTCGGCTGGTGCCAATACGATCCTCGAACTCAACAAATTCGCGTTCAATACCACGACCCATGACGGGGTGCTCGACGCCACTGTCAAACGCGGTTCGCTGGCCGTGATTTCCGGAAAGCTGGCGAAGGCGAATCCGGATGCCGTCCGTTTCAGCACGCCGACCACCACGCTGGGCGTGCGTGGCACCGAATTCATCATCGAGGTCGGCGATAAAGGGGAGGGTGCACGTTGAAGGCTGCGATCCGAAGTCACAGGCTGGCGTGTGCAGCGACATGCGTCATGCTGGCTTTCCTCGCCGGCTGTAGCACGCCGGACAAAATTATTCTATTGCCGGATCCGGAGGGCAAAGTCGGAGCGGTCGTGGTCCATAGCGCGACCGGAGAGCAAACCATAGACAAGGCGTACGCCGGGGTGGATGTCGCCAGGAGCGGCGGCATCGAAAAAACGATGGATAGCCAGGCCACGGTGGAAGCACGATATGGCCAGTTACTCGCAGCCCGGCCGCCGCGCCCCATGACGTTTACGATTTTCTTTCTGTTCGACTCCGCCACCGAATTGGCTCCCGAGTCTGCCGATACGGTCAAAAAGTTAAAAGCCGTGCTGGCGACGTGGCCCGCGCCTCAACTCGTGGTGGTCGGTCACACGGATCTGGCGGGCGCCCAGGACTTCAATGACAAACTGTCCATGCAGCGGGCGCAGACTGTTGCTGCGTTCCTCATCAAGCAAGGCATTCCCGCACGGGAGATAGAGACCGCCGGCCGGGGCAAACGCGAGCCACTGGTCCCCACGGCAGACGGTGTTCCCAATCGCATGAACCGACGCGCAGTCATCACAATTCAATGACCCGCGCCGGTCATCGGCGCTGAAGGGCCTTACCGTCGATGAAACGCTTTTACGACCCATGGATTGCGCGCGTCAAGCGTCTGCTGACGGTGGCCCAGGGGCGTCCGGTGGCGTTGGTGGTGTTGTTCGGCCTGAGCCTGCTCAACCTGACCAGCGAATGGCCGAGCGACATACCGCGTCCGGCTTTCGTGAACATGCTTGAAGAGTCGCTTCCTGACTCCTTCAAAACGGCCCGGCAGATTCTGTTCGACCAGTATCAACGTCACTACCCGCGGATTCCGACAGCGCAGCCCGTGACCATTGTCGAGATTGACGAGGAGACGCTGGCCACCGTTGGGCAATGGCCGTGGCCGCGAAATCGACTTGCGAACCTGGTCGATGCGCTTGCGGCACTGAAACCATTGGCGATCGGTCTCGACATTTACATGCCGGAGCCGGATCAGACCTCTCCCGACAAGGTGGCCGCCAATCTCCCGCCGACGGCTGCGGCGCTGGCCGCCGGCTTGCGGGCCCTGCCCAGTCACGAAGCCATTCTCGCCCAGTCGTTGCGCGCCGCGCCGACCATCCTGGGTGCCGCGCCGCTCGATCACGACATCTTCGCCGCGAGCACCGATCTGCGAAGCGCGCCGATCCTCGTGCATGGCAGCGAACCGCTGGACAGCGTGCAACGGTTCGACTTTGTGCTCGCCAGCTTGCCGGAATTGCAGGCGGCGGCCCACGGGCAGGCGATGCTGAGCGTCGCGCTCGAACAGGGTGTGGTCCGGCATATTCCCCTCATCATGGGCTTGAGGGAGAAGCTGGTCCCCAGTCTGCCGATGGAAATGCTGCGCCTCGCCACCGGTTCAACGGCGATCGACGTCTTTGCCGATTCATCGGGCGTGCAGGCGGTAGGTGTCGCCGATGCGCAGGTGCCCACCCAGCCCGGCGGTGATATCTGGTTGCATTTCGCGTCCATTCGGTCGACGCTGAGCCGCTATGTGTCGGCGCGCGACGTCCTGCAGGGAACCGTCGATCCGGAACGGATCCGCAATAAGCTGGTACTCGTCGGCTTGACGGGAGCCGGCGTGACCGACATGCGTACGACCCCGTTGGGAGAACTGGTGCCGGGCATCGAAATTCAGGCGCAGGTCATCGAGACGATTTTCGAGGGACGTTTCCTGCGCCGCCCCACGTGGCTGAAATGGGCAGAGTGCGCCTTTATCATGACGTTCGGGCTGCTGATCATCTGGTATGTGCCTCGGCCCCGATCGCGGTTTTCGCTCTTCATCAGAGCCGTCCCCAAGGGAGTCGCCGCGCTGGGCGTGTCGCTGCATCTGCTGAATCTGCTCTGCTGCTTCTTTATCTTCATGCGCTTCGGACTGCTGGTCGATGCAGCCTCGATTTTCATTATCCTGTCAGCGGTGATGGGCTGCTTCCTTTCACCCGCGTTGCTGCGCGCCGACGAACAAGCCCGAATAGACGCCACGCACGCGCAGGCGCTTGAAGCCGAGCGCGACCGCACCGGCAACGCGCGCGGACCTTGAGGTAGCACGGCGCTTTTGTTGGCTGTCAGATGGAACCTGCTTTTCCGGGGTTGCTTCCCTATACTTTGAACAACGAAGGCAGCAAGCCAATCAACTGATCATTGGTTCGGCTTGAAGATCGATCAGGAGCGAACAGGCGCCGATCTGTTCCGCGCGACGCAGTGGCATACGGAATGCGTCGCGGCGCAGGAGCGCCAATCTGGAGCGAGACATGAGCCTGACAGCACCTGCCACGTCCGAGGGCAGCCCACCGGGCGAACCCGTGCACCGCCGGCCCGCGTTACCCGCGCTTGCGCTGGCGGCTCTGGGTGTCGTATATGGCGACATCGGCACCAGCCCGCTCTACACATTGCAGACGGTGTTCGATCCGCTCAACGGGCTCGCGCTGAACGCGCTAAACGTGGTCGGCATCGTGTCGCTGATCTTCTGGTCGCTGACCGTGGTCGTCTCGCTCAAATATGTCGCGCTGATTCTGCGCGCGAACAATCACGGTGAGGGCGGCATCATGGCGCTGCTGGCGCTCGCCGCCTCGTCGGTCTCGAGTCGGCCACGGCTGCGCGGTGCGCTGCTGGGCGTCGGCATCATGGGGGCTGCGCTCTTTTACGGCGATAGCGTGATCACGCCGGCAATCTCGGTGTTGAGCGCGGTCGAAGGTCTGGAGGTCGCTGCGCCGTTTCTGAAGACGTGCGTGATACCGGTGACGCTGGTTGCGCTCGTCACGCTGTTCCTGATGCAAAAGCGTGGGACAGCGGGCATCGGCAAGATTTTCGGACCGGTGATGGTGCTCTGGTTTCTCGTGCTTGCGCTGGTGGGCGTCGTCAACATGACGAAGGCGCCCGCCATCCTCGCGGCGCTCAATCCGTTTGCCGGGCTCGCCTTCTGCCTGCATCATCGCTGGCTGGCCTTCGTCGCGTTGGGGGCAGTCGTGCTATCGCTGACGGGCGCCGAAGCGCTCTATGCCGACATGGGGCACTTCGGCGCGAAGCCGATCCGCCTCACGTGGTTCGGCCTGGTATTCCCGGCGCTGGCGTTGAACTACCTGGGGCAGGGCGCATTGCTGCTTGCCGAGCCAGGTGCGTTGCAGAATCCGTTCTACCGGATGTTCCCGCAATGGTCGCTCTATCCGATGATCGCGCTCTCGACCGTCGCCACCGTCATCGCCTCCCAGGCGGTCATCTCGGGCACGTACTCGATGACCAAGCAGGCGATGCAACTCGGTTTCCTGCCGCGGATGAATGTCATCTATACGTCGGAAAGGGAAATGGGGCAGATCTACGTGCCGGGTATCAACTGGACGTTGCTGGTTGCCGTCGTGGCCGCGGTACTCGGGTTTGGCTCTTCGACGGCGCTCGGTTCCGCGTACGGTATTGCCGTGACCGGCACGATGCTGATCACGACGATCCTGACGTTCTTCGTCGTGCGCTATGCTTGGCATTACAACTGGTGGCTGTGTATCTTCGCGACGGTGTTCTTTTTCATCATCGACGCGACGTTCTTCTCCGCGAATCTACTGAAGCTGGTGGAGGGCGGCTGGTTCCCGCTGCTGGTTGGCCTGATCATCTACACGATCATGGCGACATGGGGACGCGGCTGGGAGATGATGCGCGCCGAAGCGCGCGTGAGAGCCGGCACGACACCGCTCAAGCCATTCCTCGCGACGCTGCTGGCCCGCTCGCCGATGCGCGTTGGCGGGACGGCGATCTTTCTGACGCCTGATCCCGATGGCGTGCCGCACTCGCTGATCAACAATCTGATGCACAACCGCGTGCTGCATGATCGTGTCGTTTTCCTGACCGTCAATAACGAGGAGATACCGTGGGTTCCGGCGAGCCAGCGGGTCACCGTGCATCCGCTCGACTCCGAGTGCTACCAGATCACGATCACGTATGGCTTTATGGACGAAGTCGATCTGCCGCGCGCATTGGAAATATGCAGGGCGTCGGGCCTCATTTTCGAGCCTACCGAAACCTCCTATTTCCTCAGCCGCGCCACTGTGGTGCCGACGCCTGACAGCGGCATGGCCATGTGGCGCGAGCGGCTGTTCGCGGTGATGCTGCACAACGTGGGCAACGTTGCCGCGTATCTGAAGCTGCCGGCCAATCGGGTGATCGAACTGGGTGCACGCGTGGAGATCTGACGCACCATCTGTTTTGCGCAGGGCACGCCAATGAGATCCAGGAGACGAAGGTGCCGACCATGAATGATCACTCGCCGGAGGGACTCGCGTCCAGGCGGCATCACGATTATCGGCTTGTCGGCGGAGCGGGCGAGCGCGCGCAGGCTGCCGGCCTCGTCAATGCGGACTGGTACCGGTGCGCTGTACCGCGCCCAGTGATGAAGCGACTGATGCAGCGCAGCGACGCCCGTGCGATTCGCGATACGCTGATCTGGTACGGAGCGATCGTCGGCAGCGGCGTGCTTGCGTGGTTTGCCTGGACTGCGCATTCGCTGTGGGCGATTCCCGCGTTCTTTGTCTACGGCACGCTTTATTGCAGCCCGGCCGATTCCCGCTGGCACGAAGCCGGCCATGGCACGGCATTCAGAACGCGCTGGATGAACGACGCATTGTACCAGGTCGCGTCGTTTCAGATATTCCGTCGCGCAACGGTATGGCGCTGGAGTCATGCCCGTCATCACACCGATACCCTCGTGGTTGGGCGTGATCCGGAGATCGCCGCGCCACGGCCGACCGACTGGGTGGCGCTCGCGTTGAGCGTGTTCGCGCTGAAACACGTGTCGATTGAGTTGCCGAAGATGGTTTCAGCCGCGTTCGGCCGGCTGAACGAAGACGAGCGGACCTTCGTGCCGTCCTCCGCATGGCCGAAAGTATTTCGCGAAGCCCGTCTCTCGCTGGCTATCTACGCCGCTGTGATTGCCGCGAGCGTTTACTTCCGCAGCATCTTGCCGCTGCTTTATATCGGCTTGCCAAGCCTGTACGGCGGATGGCTCTACTTGTACTTCGGACTCACGCAGCACGCGGGCATGCCCGAGAATGTGCTCGATCACCGCAAAAACTGCCGCACGGTGATGATGAATCCGCTTTTCCGCTTCCTGTACTGGAACATGAACTATCACGTCGAACACCACATGTTTCCGATGGTGCCGTTCCATGCGTTGCCGCAACTGCATGAGACGGTCAAGGCCGACATGCCGCCGCCGTATCGCAGCAGCCTCGCTGCGTATGCCGAAATCATTCCGGCGCTGGTACGCCAGACGCGCGACCCCTCGTACCACGTCGTGCGACCGGTGCCGGGCGCGAAGCAGGCCTGAGCGACCTCAATATAACAATCGGAGACGCGCAACATGTCACAGTGGATTGATGCTGCCGCGCTGGATGACATCGAAGATGAAGACGTCATGCGTTTCGACCATGCCGAACGTACCTTCGCGATCTATCGCGTCGACGGCAACGTCTACGCAACTGATGGCCTGTGCACGCACGAACAGGTTCATCTGAGCGATGGCTTCGTGATGGATCACGTGATTGAATGCCCGAAGCACAACGGCCGCTTTGACATCCGCGATGGCCGCCCGCTGTGCGCGCCGGTCTGCGAGAAGCTCAGAACTTATCCGGCGAAGGTGGAAGACGGCCGCATCCTGATCGAGATCTGAGCCCGCGACAACCGGTTGTGCGATGGCAATGGTTTGCGCGCTCTGACCGCGTTGCGATGCCGGCGCGCCAAACCTGACGCTCGCCGCTTTTTGTGTTTACATCGCACTGCGCGCCATTTCGTGCGAACGCAAGCTGCGTTGCTCTCTTTCCTGTGGATTGAAATCGCTTATCCGAAGCGGGACCGTGTCCGAACTCGCGATCGAACGCTTCGCGCTGGCTTGAGCCAGGATGCGATTGAGACATAGATAAAAATGTTCGAGTTGTCGCGCGTCCGAAGCCCTGCGCTCGAGATCGAACACCTCCTCGAGCACGCCGCGCGGCACGTAGAAACGTTGAAGCCCGTGGACAATACGAACCTGGAAGACGACGCCGTCACTGTTATGAGACACCGCTGCCCAGATGAGCGAATGGCTACTCATGGAGCCCCCCGTAATCGCAATCTGCGGATCAGAAACTGCACGGATTCATCGTCGCATACCTCAGGGGGACGCCAATATTTTTCAAAATAGTGACGCTTGAGCATTTGACGTATTTACCACGGTCGTTATATTGCAGTGCAGCAAAAGGTGTAGACTGGGTGTTGTTGCGCCTGCCATTGCGCGCCCACGGTCGTGCTACGACGGGAGAATGCGCCATGACCACTTCTCAGGCTTCACACGCTTCAAACGCCTCAACTGTCCCCGTATTGCATGTTTTCGAGCAAGACGGAGGCTGGCATTGGGGTATCACCATCCCGCGCGCGGCGGGTGGTGGATTCAAACTGATTGCCTTCAGCGAGCAGGTCTTCCCAGCTGAGGAAGCGGCCCGCGCCGACGGGAGGCAGGCACTAGCCAGCCTCGCGGATAGCGGCGCGTGCGACCCCACTCGTCATCCAAGCCACGTGGATTGAGTTTCCAGCCGCGCGTGCGCAGCGGCTTGGCTATTGATCTACACTGTTCTGTGCCATGACAAGCGCGAGCGAAGCCGAGAGAATCGATTTCGCGAGTTCGTCGTCGTCGACCGCGCGAGCAATCGTCACCGCACCGACAATGGTCGCAACGATGCCAAGCGCCACGCTTTCGCTATGACCAGACAACGTCCCCGCGATTTGCGACGCGAACTTGCGCACGTAGTGTGTCAGGCGTTCCTTGACCTCCGGCCCCGCGTACCGCGCTTCACCGGCGAGCGCGCACAGCGCGCATCCGCTGCCCGGATTGTCCCTATGGCGCTCGCTCAGGAAACTTTCGGCGATGGCCTGCAGCGATCCATCCGCCTTCGAGTGTTTCCCTCCCGCCCCGGTGCTCAATGCCGCGATACGCTTTTCGCTATGAGCAACCGCGTATTCCAGCGCCTCGACAATCAATGCCTCGCGCGACGTGAAGTGGCCGTAAAACGCACCGTGCGTCAAACCGGCGCTGCGCATGCAGTCCGCCACACCGAGTGCCTCGATGCCGTGTTCCCGAATTTGTCGCGATGCCGTTTCCAGAACACGTTGCCGGCTTTCAGCTTTTTGCGCTTGCGAGTAGCCCATTTCGTTTCGTCGCCCTTGACAATCTGCATGATGAGCATAATACTGAATTTGTGCATGACAAGCAACATGCAGATTTTGCCGGCGGCGTTGCGCCGCTTAACCGTTTCAGGCGTCCCGCAGCCGAGGCTTTCGGCGCACTGGCGGCGCCATTAAGGAGAAGGATGATGCGTTTCACGGGAAAAACAGCCCTCGTCACGGGTGGAAATAGCGGTATCGGCTTCGTCACGGCGAGGCTCCTCATTGCTGAAGGCGCGCGCGTGGTGATTACCGGCCGCGACCGCGCCAAGCTGGACCAGGCCGTGGCCGAACTTGGCGCAAATGCGCTGGGCGTGCAGGCCAATCTGGACGACGAAGCAGAAATCGGGGCGCTATTCAAACAGATCAGCGAGGCGTATGGCTCGCTGGACATCGTGTTCGCCAATGCCGGAATTTCAGGGCCGACGCCGCTTGGCGGCACCACAGCGGCTGCTTTTGAGGCGATTCTTCGCACCAATCTGACCGCAGTGTTTCTGACGGTTCAGGCCGCGCTTCCGCTCATGGGCACGGGCGGCGCGATCGTGTTGAACGGCTCGGTGATGCGCGAACTCGGCTCGCCGGGCTCCGCTGCGTATTCGGCCACCAAGGCCGGCATCACGGGGATGGCGAAGGTGTTCGCGTCCGAACTGGTGCAGCGTGGCATTCGGGTGAACACCGTAATCCCAGGCGGCACGCGCACGCCGATCTGGACCCGCGGCGCGCGCGAGGGCGCTACGCTCGACGGCACCGAACAGGCCCTCGCGCCACGCGTTCCGTTTGGTCGGCTCGCCGCGCCAGAAGAAGTGGCGGCCGCTGTGCTGTTCCTCGCCTCCGGCGATGCTTCCGGGATGACGGGCGCGGAGATCGTGGTGGACGGCGGCACGATCGGCGCGCCGTGGGGTGCACCCATCTTCCGCCAGGGCTGAATTCACGCTTCAGTGACGGCGAGGACCGGGCATCGATGGGCCAGGGTGCAGTCGTACCCGGGGCGCGAACCTATAATCGAGTTCGCCCCATCGAGCCCGACCCGAGGGAAATATGGAAGACACCTGGCAATTCCAGTTGAGAATCGCGGTTTCAGCCGCGCTTGCTGAAGCGCTGCGCGCTGATCCGGCGTGCTCGTCACACGCCGCGCTCAGCGATGTACTGCGCCGGCACAACGCATCGTTGAAATGCCAGTTCGATGCATTCGCCGGCTACGTGAGCGAGGCGGAGAAACTCGGCACGGAAAAGTATCCGCTGTATCAATGGACCAAAGACACCATCGAGAATCCGGAGAAAAAGACCCGGTATCTGCAATCTTTCACCGTCTACGTGGATGGCAACGAAGTCTATGGCAAGACCGTTGCCGATGCCATGGAGAACGAACTATTGGCGCTGGTGCGCGACGGCGAAATTCGCAGCGTGGCGAAGTTCGACACCAATCCGGCGAACAGTCCGCAGCCGCCGTCACGTGAGCGCTAGCAGCGCTGTCGAATGTGAGAAACTGGCGGGCAAGCGCTTCGTTCCGGGCGTTAGCAGGTTCGGGCAGCGATTGAACCGCACGCGCATCGTCGGTGCCTGACACATCAAACGGTGAGACTCATGGATGACGACCCCAAGGTTGCCACCGATCGGCCACGCTCAACAGATCGCGCCGGCGTGCTTCGCCGGGACAGCTCGCGCGCCGGCGAAACCATGGTCCGCTGGCTGGAGCGCGTCGATCCCGGCACACATCGTCGAATCAAGGGGCTGCGACTCGTCACGGCGTATGGCATCGCGGCCGCACTCGGGACGCTGCAGGACATTGCCCATAGCGTGCCGAGCGGCGTATCGTTGGGTGCGCTGGCAGGAAGCTTCGCGCTCTGGGCAAGCGTATCGGAGGCAAAGACGACGCGCGCGGAGTCGAGCCGTGATCTGGCATTGCTGAGTTTCGCCGCCGCGCTCGGCGCCGTTCTCTTCATCGCATTCGCCCAACCCTTGCACCATGCCGGTCGTGCCGGTCCGGAACTGGTGCTCGTGACTGGCGCGTTCCTGGTCGGATACCTGAAACGCTTCGGCGTGCTCGGCGCCGGACTGGGATCGCAAATCTATATCGGCCAGTTGCTCGCCTATAGCGCCAATCTGCAAGCCGCCGACCTGCCGGCCATTGGCATTGCCGCGCTGATTGCCGTGGTAGCGGCGGTCGTGCCGCGCGTACTGAGCGGGCCGGCCGAGCATCCGGCTTCTTTGCCGGCGCTCGCGGCGGGTCCGCCGCCAGGCACGAGACGCTGGTCGCCGGAGTTTTGCATGGGATTGCAGGCCGCTTTTGGCGCGTTGGTCATCGTCATGCTGAACGCGTGGATTGGGCTGGAGGAATCGGCCTGGGCGATCACCGCGTGCACATACGTGGTCGCCGGTTCGGCGACGGGCACCATCCAGAGGGTGCGGCGCCGGATCATCGGCACGTTGATCGGCGTGCCGTTGGGTCTTGTCTGTTTGCCGATTGCGGAGCACGTGCCGTTGCTGATCTGGGCAACGGCGGCGCTCGCAATGATCGTCTATGCGATGGCCTTGCCGGAACGCTACGACATTGCCTGCGGTGCGTTTGCCTTTACGCTGATCGTCACGCTCGCGGTGAGCGGGGTGCATTCAATCCCGCTGCTTGCCGCGCGTGCCTGGGAGACGCTGCTCGGCGGCGCGCTCGGCCTTGCGGCGGCGATGCTGATTTTCCCGCTCCGGTCCGACGAGCGCCGTGAGTAGAGTGCGCGCCGCGCGGCGCGCACCCGGCGCTGTGAATCTGCTTCGCCCGCTATTCCGGATAGTTCGTCATGCTCACGAGATCGACATCGCGAGCGGTCTACGTCAGGGCGCCAGTGCGTCCGCCACCTCATCGTTCCAGTAAGTCGGCAGCGCCTTATACGGATTGGACCCCGCCAATGATGTGACGTACACCGCGCCCGCGCCGTGCTTCGTCGCATATTGCACGATACCTGGCAATTGCGTGGCGGTCGCGTTATACACCATGTGCACGAAGCGTTTCTTCGGATAGCCCGCTTGCCAGCTCATCGGCTTGTAGCTCGCGTAACTTTTGGCGGTGCTTTCGAATACGACGAACTGGTCAGCCGTCGGCAAGCTTGCGTAGAGTTCGGGAATATTGGTGCCCGGATTGGCGGTCACCGAATACGCGGCGTTCAGTCCTTTGATGTAGTTGTAGATTGATTGATAGAACTGGATGTGAGAGAGCGTACTGTCGTCCGTCATCTCATCGATGAAGAAGCCGTCCACCTTGTAGAGCGATACATAGGCGTTGATATCGGTCACGACCGCGGAGAGCGAGCGTTTGCCATACGAAGTGGACACGTAGCCGAGCACTTTGCCGCCGGCCGCGCGCAGTTTAGCCACGGCGGCCACGTAGTTCGGATCGGCTTTGGTGCCGGGCCCGCTGTTCGGATTCAGAATCGCCGTGGTCGGTACCTTGCGGGCGGTAGTCGTGAGGGTGTTCCAGTTCGCAACGCTGCTGGTTGCGTTGAAGTAGGACGGCACAACCAGACCGACTGCGGTGCTGCTGCCGGCGAATGCCGTGCCATGTACGCACACGGTCAACGTACATGCCAGCCATCCGGCTTTCTTCAGAAGCCTGCCAGCCCGGGCAGAGAACTGAACCCGGTCTGCCGATGCCAAAGCGGCAGCGTGTGTCGCGCACATTGCCCGAACCATCTTCATCTAGCCTCCTGACGCGGCTCGATAGCCGCTGTCGATTGGCCCGCCATCGGTGTGGCGGGCAACTGGCAAACTCCCGAAGGGAGTCCCTATAGCTTTGCGTCGCCGGATCGCTCCGGTTTTGCCCAACTGTTCTAACGGCAGTGCCGGACATTCCTTGAGTGAAGCCAGGCAATTAGTTTGCAAAGCGACGATGTCGATGCTGCTACGTACACCATTGCCTGGTGCGCTGCGCGAGAGCGGTAAAGCTGCAATAGGGTTTTCAGATATTCGCTGCAACGCGTTCGCTTCATGCCAATCGAGACGAATACGCTTTCGCCCCATTTATGAAGAGCGATGGAAAGGGAATTGAAATAAACGCACGGCGATACATTTCTGATGCGTTAATTGGTCAGACGATTTTACATTTGCGGTTCAGGGCCGCAGGCGCCATTCATTGTAAAAACGGTAAATTCACCCGATAAATCGCCTGACTTTTCCGGTGCGCCGTCGACACCGATGCCAGCCCGCTGCGCAAGTTCGCCCGCTATTTATGGCGATTTTCCAACACATTGTGGCGGAGCGAGCAGGACCCCGGTCGTGAGAGATCGTTTGCCCGTTGGCACGCAATCGTTTGCAGCGCGGCTTAATGCCGGATGTTTCAGCGCTATTTAAATTTTCGTGTTTTGACAATGGCCGAAGATTTCTTGAGAGGGCACTTTTCGTGTGCTATCTTCCACGGCCTTGAATGTAGGACATACAAAAGTCGGCTTCGCGCCGGGACTGCTGCAACAGCAGATCCGCGGTGCGCAAATAATGCCATCGGGCCGACTCGAAAATCAGCTAGCGGACTCTCTTCCCATTCTGAAGACAACGCCGCTCGCCTTCGGAACACAACGGGGAAAGATTTTGGCCATGAAGAAGCGGACCGGGACACGCGCCGGCGGGAACTCTTGCGCGGTTGCTAACCGGGCAGGTGAGCGCTATCTCACACGCACGCTTATCGCAATCGTGCTCGGCGCGACGAGCGTGATACCGCTGGTCACGCATGCCGAGCTTGCACCGTCGCCGTCCGCAACCGTGGCTGCCAGCGCCGTGGCCACCCAACCGAATCTCGCGTTCTTCTACGCGGCCAACCCGCCGGTCGACGAGTTGCAGGCATTCGACGCCGTTGTGATCGACCCGGCCACGGGCTTTGATCCGCTCGCGCATCCGTTGCGCCACACCACGTGGATCGCGCGCACTACCGGAGCCGAGTCCGCGCAATCGGCCGAGGCCTTCGTCGCCAGCCAGATCGAACCGTTGTGGCAACGGGGCTATCGTGGCTTCCTGCTCGACACGCCCGCGGCCATCGCGGCGGCGGGCCGTATTCACGAGGCGCATCCAGATGCGCGGCTTGTCGCCGGCGGCGCGGACGCGTTGCGGCTCGCCCTGCCGTTTGCGAAGACCTTATACGCGCTGGCAGGAGATTCGCTGGTTCGTGGCCTCGACGACAGCGGTCGCCCATTCGATGTAACCGAGGCGCAGCGGACCGAACGTATCGCCGCTGCGCGGGCGTTCACGCAGCAGACCGGCGTGGCCGTGGTGTCCATGGAGTTCTGTGCGCGCGGCGACCGGCAATGTGCCCGCGACACGGCCGCGCAAGTCGTGGCGGCCGGCATGGTGCCGTACGTCACGAGCAAGGCGCGCGATGTGGTCGGGATCGGCAAGATTGAAGTGCTGCCGCGCAAAGTTCTCATCGTGCAGGATCGCGACATGAAGGAGCCGCTGGACATGAGCCCCGGTGTGCGCAATCTCGCGGCACCCCTCAACTATATGGGCTACGACGTCGAGTACGCCGATTTCTCGACGCGCCTGCCGGACGCTATCGGCCCGGATCGCTACGCGGGTGTCGTCGCGTGGATCCAGGACGGCGACACGCCGAACCCCGAGGCATGGCAGCGCTGGATCATGGCGCGGATTGCCGATCATGTGCCGGTCGCGTTCATGGGTCAGTTCGGTTTCGACACGACCGGCTCGGCGGGCGCGGCGCTCGACCTTCAGGCTGTCGCCGGCACACTGGCTTCGCCGGTTAGCGAGGTCACGCGCGATCCGATGGTCGGCTTCGAAATCAATCCGAAGCCGCAACCGCGCGATCTGCTCGGCGTGCGTGTCGGACCGGGCGGCCAGTCGCTGCTGCGCGTGTCGGCCAACGGCGTTCCGGTTGACCCGGTCGCGCTGACGCCGTGGGGCGGCTATGCGCTGAGCCCGTACACGGTCGTATCGCTCAACGGTATCCAGCAGGAACGCTGGGCAATCCAGCCGATGACTTTCATGAAGGCGGCACTGCATCTGCAGGACCTGCCCTCGCCGAGCGTCACGACCGAAAACGGCCGGCGTCTTCTCATGTCACATGTCGACGGCGATGGGTTCGCGTCGCGCGCCGAATTCCCCGGTCCCGACTATTCCGGCGAAGCGCTGTACGAGCAGATTTTCAGCCGCTATCAGATCCCCATGACGTTGTCGGTCATCGAAGGCGAAGTGGGTCCGAAGGGGCTGCATCCGGACATCTCGCCGCGTCTCGAAGCAATCGCCCGCAAGATGTTCCTGCTGCCGAACGTCGAGATCGGCACGCATACGTATTCGCATCCGTTCCAATGGGAGAAGGTGGATAGCGCGAACGGTGTTCAGGCGGATCGCGGAGGCGGCGACGCGGCGTTCTCGCTGAATATTCCCGGCTATCACTTCGACATCGATCGTGAGATCACGGGTTCGATCAACTACATCGACACGCGTCTTGCGCCGCCGGGCAAGAAGACCGTGCTGCTGCAATGGTCGGGCGACTGCCAGCCGCCGGGTTTCGTCGTGCGTAGAGTGAATGAGGCGGGCGTCTACAACTTCAACGGTGGCGACACGGTCATCACGAAGTCAGCCAATAGCTGGACCAATATCGCAGCGGTCGGCGTGGACAAGGGACCCGGCGCCTATCAGGTGTACGCGCCGAATCAGGACGAGAACGTCTACACGAACGACTGGCAAGGTCCGTTCTATGGCTTCACGCGCGTGCTCGAAACCTTTGACATGACAGATCGTCCGCTGCGCTTCAAGCCGATCGATATTTACTACCACATGTATAGCGGCACCAAAGTCGCCTCGCTGCGCGCGCTCGACCAGATCTTTGCAGCGGTGCTCAAGCAGCCGGTCATGCCAGTCTACGTGAGCGAGTACATCCGCAAGGTGCTCGACTGGCGCAGCTTCGCCGTGGCGAAAGAGGTGGGCCCGCAGGCGCACGACTGGCTCGTGCGCGGCAACGGCGAAGTGCGCGAACTGCACTGGCCGCAAGCAGGCAAGCCGTGGCTGGCTCAGGCCTCGGGTGTGACCGGCTATTCGAGCGGCCCTGACGGCACCTATATTCATATCGACGGCGGCAGCGCGCGCTTTGCGATTGGCGGCGCGAGCGGGACGTCGGCCGCGCCGTATATCGGCGAAGCCAACGGGTTCGTGCGAAATTTCGAGCGTACGCCGCAAGGCATGCGTTTCCAGTTCGCCGGCCATTACCAGCCGTTCGTCAAGCTCGCGAACGCGCAGCAGTGCAAGGTCAGCGTCAACAATCAGAGTGTCGCCACGCGTCGTGACGGGGATTTCCTGCGTTTCGATACGCCGGCCGACATCGGACAGAATCTGAACTACAAGTCGGTCGAGGTCGCCTGTGGCCGATAACCGCCCTCGCATCGCGCCTACGTGGCTCGTCCTGCTGCTTGCCGGCGTCGTGCTGATCGCGCTTTATGTCGTGCATCCGCGCGGTGGACTGCGCAGCCGCATGACGTCGACCAACGCGCCGAGCGATCTCAGCATTGCCTATCTGGAAGCATGGCTGCGGGTGCAGCCGGACAACACGGAAATCCTCTCGGTGCTCGGCACGCAGTACCTGCGCCTCGGCCGCGATGAGGACGCGCGCCGGATCGCCACGCGCATGGAAGCCATCCCCAGCGAGCAGATGCACCGCGCGGCGCAACTGCTGCGTCTGACGGTCGATACGCGCGAGGCATTCGCGCTGCCCGCCAACGATCCGGGCCGTGAAGCGGCGCTCGCGAATCTGCGCACGCAGCTCACGAAGGCAGCGGCCCTGCCCTGGTCGAATGCCGATTTGCAGATGCTTGCTGAAGCGGCGGCCTCGGTGAACGCGCAGCAACTCGCGGGTCAACTCTACGCGCGCCTCGCCGAGCAGGATCCGGCGCAGCAGGACCGCTGGAACCGCGAAGTGGTGCGTTTCGCCATGTATGGCGGCGACTATCGCGGCGCGGCCGCTGGCTGGTTCCACCAGCAAGCCAACTCGGCGAGCGTCGATGCACGGCGCCATTGTTTTATCGAAGGCATCAAAGCGTTGCAGGCGGGCAACCTGCTCGACGAAGCACTGGCGGCGGCCGATCAGCACGGCGCCGAGTTCGCGCACGATCACGAGGCGCTCGTCGTGCTGCTGAACCTCGCGCGTGCGGCGCATCGTCCGGATCGGGTGGATCGTTACGCGAAGGCACTGGCGGGTTACGCGCAGGCACAGCCGGACGAAGACGGCGCGCTGCGCCTCGTCGCTTATTTTCGCGAGCGCGCGCATCACAACGCAGCGCAAGCGCAATTTGCCTATATGGACGGCCCGCAAGCCGAGCCCGGCCTCGCACGCCCGTATGCCACGCGGCACGTGCGCCTTCTGCGCGTTGCTGCATCCTCAACTGCGAGCGCGAACCCCACGGCGACTTCGAGCCCCGCGGCGCTATCGGCATCGACCCCGGCTCCCGCCGCTGCGGCATCGAGTCCCGCCGCCGCGGCCAACGACGTGCCGGGTCTGCTGTATCAGTCCTTCCTCGAATCGAAGGATCTGTCCAACGCGCAGCGGGTCGCCACCGAGCAGGTCGCGAAGAACCCAGGCTCGCCGGTCTGGACCAGGCGTCTCGCGCAAGTCGCCGAATGGAACCACGCGTCGCCGCTCGCGTTGCAGATGTGGCTCGCGTACGCTCAGGCCACGCACGATCCGGATGGCTGGAAGAACGTCATGCGTCTGGCGCCGATGCTCAACGACGACAACGCCTATCTGGCCGCGTTGATCCAGGCATCGAATGCGGCGCCGGCCGATCTCAAGCTGCTCGACGCGGTGATCGCCGCGTATGAGCGCCTCGGCCGCCCGGACGACGCGCTCGCTTTCCTGCGCAGCCGCCAGCGCGCGTCGCCGTCTGAAGCAGTCGACTCGCGCCTCGGCCAGCTCGCCGAGCGCTCCGGTCACGACGACGAAGCGCTGGGCTACTACCGCAAGCTGAACCAGCTCTATCCGGGCAACACGCAGTACGCGCTGCGCACGGCGAGCGTGCTGTATCGCCGCGGCGACTACAAGGGCGCGCTCGACGCGCTGCTCGCCGCACGCAAGGGCGCGAAAGACGACGACGTGCTGTTCTGGCGCAATACCGCACAGCTCGCGCGTCTGCTGCAACTCGACGACATCGCGAACGACGCCTACAAGCATCTGCTGGCCAGCGGCCACGCGGAGCCCGAAGACCTGAGCGTGATGACGTACTTCTACGACGCGTATCCGATCGACGCGGCCCGTACGGCGGAGTTGCGCAACCGCCGCGACCACTCGTCGCTCGCGTTGCAGAGCGCCATTCACTATTACACGATTGCGCGGGAGTACGATCACGTCGCCGCGTTGCTGAAGGGCCTGACTCCCGAGGAGCAGGCGGCTAGCGATCGCGATCCTGGCTTCCTGCGCGTGCGCGCCGAATACTATCGCCAGATCGATCGTCCGCTCGACGCGCTGCACGACCTGCAGCGCGCGGTAGCGATGCCTGGCGCGACGCTCGAATTGCGCGTCGCGCTGCTCTGGACGCTGGTGGACTACGGCACCGATGCACAACTGCGTGAAGCCGTGGCTGAATGGCGCGATGCGCCCGCGCAGTCGGCGGCACTGTGGGATCCGCTGGCCGCCGCGCTGATGCGTCTGAACCGGCCGGAAGCCGCGTTGAAATATTTGCGCTTGCAGTCGGCGGCCATGTCGCGCGATCCGCTCTGGCAACTCACCTACGCGGAAGCACAGGAGATGGCGGGGCACAGCGATCGCGCCTGGTCGATCCGCCGCAATGTCTGGCGTCAGATGCAGCAGGAAGAGGCCGCGGTTCGCGCCGACACGGCGCAAGGTCAGATCGTGCTGCGCCGGCGCGCTTCGCAGGGCAGTGAAGAGCGTGAGCAGGCGCTTGGGCGTCGCGTCACGCTCGCGTCGATCTTCGAAAACGCGGACGTGTCGAAGGCTTTCCTGATCGATCTGCTCGACTCCGATGGCGGCCGTCTCGACACCGCCCAAACACGCCGCACGCTGCTCGGCGACACAGCCGGCCTGCCGCCCGTGCAATCCGCGAAGCCGCACGGCGCCGTGGCGTCGCCGGATCAGGCGCGCCTGACCTCGTCGGTAGCGCGCGATATCGCGCTCGCCTGGGCGATGTCGCACGAAGCGAACCCGTTGGCAAAGCGCTGGCTGGCGCGTCAGTACGCCAACGTCCTCGCCCAGCCCGCGGACCAGTTGATTGCGATCGCGCTCGCCGAAAACGACAAGCCGGCGATGGAGCGTCTGCTGGATCAGCAGGGCGCGAGTCTCTCGCTCAATAACCGTATCGACGCGTCGATCGCGGTGGATCGCCCGGGCGCGGCGGAAAATCTCGCCTTTGGCGGGCTCGAAGGCGCGCCGCTGGATTCGGACATGCACGGCCGCCTGCAGCAGACCGCATTGAACTGGCCACAATCGCTCGATGCGACGGTGACGAGCTACGTCGAACGTCCGCTCGACTACATCGAACAGACGCTGGCCGGCAGCATCAAGGTCGCCGATTTCTACATGGTCGGCGTGAACGGTATCCAGCGCTTCCAGCACTCGACGGATGAGTCGCAACTCACCAATGTGCCCTCGGTGGATCGTTCGGTGGAATTTTTCGCACGGCGTCAAACGTATGACACGGCCTTCATGGTCACGGCGGGCCGCCGCGAAGCGCTCGACAGTTTCTACAACGTGTCGGTCAGCGCGGAGTGGGGCAGGAATTCGCCGTTGACGGTCGGGCTCAAGGCGGGCCGCAATCAGCTCGCGCAAGAAGCGCAGGCGCTGCAGGTGGGCGGCATGAAGGACAACGTGATCGGTAACTTCACGTACCGCGTGACGCAACACCTCTATGTGTCGGGTAGCGTCGAGGCCGATCGTTTTTACAGCCAGGCGCGCAACTACCTGGGCAGCGGCGTGCTGTCGTCGGGCGAGATCGGCTACCGGATCAGCACGAACTATCCGGATTACACGCTGCGACTGGCCGGC
This sequence comes from Paraburkholderia fungorum, assembly GCF_046027215.1. Lineage (GTDB taxonomy): Bacteria > Pseudomonadota > Gammaproteobacteria > Burkholderiales > Burkholderiaceae > Paraburkholderia > Paraburkholderia fungorum_D. The sequence goes on from NZ_JAQQEN010000002.1 coordinate 3,042,294, forward strand.
GCGCATGGCGACTACGGCGCGAGCGGCAACGCCGACGCCCTGATTTCACGCCTGATCCCGGTGGCAGCCGGACCGGTCAGCGCCGCGACGTTCGTGCCGCAGACGTACTCGCAATACGGCTTTTTCTTCGGCTTCGGCAACGATCTGATCGAGCAGTACACGCGTGCGTGGCGGCCGTTCTTCGACGTGGGCCTGCAGCACGACACGGCCCAGGGCTGGGGGCCGGAGATCAGCCTGGGTGCCGCGGGCACGATATTCGGCGGCGATCACGCGGCAATCTACTTCTCGCATCAGCGGGTGTCGCATCTCGGCACGCCGGTGACCCAGATCGGCGCACGGTATAGCTGGTTTTATTGAACCGGATTTCGAATATATATCCAAAGGAGAATGTTTCATGGTCGGTATCAAACGATTGGCTCGTACGAGCGCCTGGTGTGTCGCGGCAACCGCGCTGGTTCTGCTGATGAGCGCATGCGGCACGGTACGCCAGACCTCGGGCCCCGCGCTCTCGAGTGGCGACAAGGTGGCCGTGGTGTCGATCGCCAACTACACTGAAACGCCGGACGCCGGCCATAGCGCCGAATCGATCGCGGCCAACGCGCTGCGCGCGGGCGGCATCGCCGATGTGCGCATCGCCCCGGCCGATTCGAGCCGCAATGCGATGTTCGACACCACGCAGCGCGCCGACGGCGACAAGGCGCTGGAATGGGCGCGTTCGCAGAACGCCCGTTACGTGCTGTCGGGCGCGGTCGAAGAATGGCGCTACAAGACGGGCGTGGACGGCGAGCCGGTGGTCGGCGTGACCTTCGAACTGATCGACGTCGCGAACGGCGCCGTGGTGTGGAGCGCGACGGGTACGCGTACCGGCTGGAGCCGCTCGGGTCTGTCGAGCGTGGCGACCTCGTTGATCGCCAAGGTTCTGTCGCCGTTGCAAGCGCGTCAGTAAGCATATTCTCAGGGTTGCCGGCTTGTGCCCGACGTCTGGGCCGCAAGCCGAAAACCCGACATGTAAAAAGGAAATGGCCGTGAATACCGCTGCCGTGGAAACCACCTCAAGCGCATCGAAGCCGCGCCATGCGCATCCGTTCGGCAATCTCGGACGCGTGCGCCGTTATCTGGCGCCCGCGGTGGTGCGGCCGTTCTCGATCGCGGAGTCGGTCGTGTTCGTGCTGATCGTCCTGGGCGTGAGCCGCTGGCTCCATCCGGAAGATCCGCTGTTGCTGCACGCCGGTTTCCCATGGCTGTGGCTCGCGCCGTTGCTGGTGGGCCTGCGCTATGGCAGTCTGCTCGGCCTGCTGGCCGGTGGCTTCATGCTGGGCGCCTGGGCGCTGTTCTATCCGGCCGGTGCGCCGTTTCCGGCGATGTATTTCGCGGGCGGCCTGATCGAGACAATTATCGCCGGGCACTTCGGCGATACGTGGGGCGGCCGGGCGCAGCGCGCGTCCTCGTTGAACGACTACCTGAACGACCGTCTTGTCGCGTTGACCAACAGCCACTATCTGATGCGGCTGTCTCACGAACGGCTCGAAAAAGATTTGCTGTCCCGCCCGACGACGCTGCGCGATTCGATCACCGAATTGCGCCGCCTGTCGGTCGCCACCGATACGGCGCTTACCGTGCCGGCACCGGGCACGGAAGGGGAGCCGTTGAGCGGCGCAAGCAGCCTGCTCGAATTCGTCGCCCAGGCTTGCCAGATCGAAGTCGCGGCACTGTACCCGGTGCGTGACGGCAAGCTCGGCACCGCAACGATTGCGCAGATCGGCGACGCGTTCGCACTCGACCCGGCCGACGAACTCGTCACGCACGCCATGAGCACGCTCAGCGTCGCGCATCTGAAGAACGAAGACACGGTCGCGGCCGTCAGCCAGTATCTGGTCTGCGCCCCGCTGGTGTCGGCGGACGGCGAATTGCGCGCACTGCTGATCGTCAAGCGCATGCCGTTCCTGTCGCTCAATTTCGACAACCTGCAACTGTTGCTTGTGCTGCTGGGTTATTACGCCGATGGCGTCGAACACTCGGCATTCGTGCAGCGCATTCTCGACCAGGTGCCGAACTGCCCGTACGAATTCGCACTCGACCTGAGCCGCCTCACGCGTCTGCAGCAAAAAGCGGGGGTGGCGTCGTCGATGGTCGCGCTGGCCTTCCCGCGCGACGAAGAGGGCGACTCGCTGTTCGAACACGTGATTCGTCGGCGCCGTTCGCTCGACGTGATGTGGCCGGTACAAACGGCGAAACAGTCCGTTCTGCTGAATCTGATGCCGGCCACCGATACGACCGGTATCGACGGCTATCTGGCCCGTATCGAAGCGAGCCTGACGGCTCAGTTCAACACCGATCTGGAACACGCGCGCGTCGGCGTTCATACGCTCCACCTCGAGAGCGACGAGCCGGGTGCGGCACTGCTGCGTCTTCTCAAACGAAGCGGCCTCGATGTCTAAGACCCTTTCCCTCATCGTGAGCACGCTGGCGGCGCTGGTGGCCGTGGTCGTGCAATACCTGGCGATCGTTAGCCTGCGGCAACCGGCCGGCGCGATCGATCCGTTGCTGCGCTTTCTCTCGCTGCAGGCACTCGCGGGGCTCGCCGAAGCGATCGTATTGCACGCCTGTTTGCCGGCGCGTTATCGCGAGCCGCGCGCATGGTCGCTGCTGCTCCTGTGGATCAGTTGTACGTTCGTGCCGCTGTTCGGCGGCATCGTCGTGCTGGTGAGTTGCATCTGGGCGGCGCTGTTTCCGGGCAACAAGGATAGCGATCAGCTCGCCGACGTACCGCGACCGCAATTCGTCACCTATCTCGTGTCGCGCGTGTCGCACGGCGGCGGCGCGCGTCTGCAGGCGCGTCTGGCGAACACCCAGGTGTCGGCCACCGACCGTCTGTCCGCGCTGGTGGCGATTCAGAACATGCCGACCCGCACCACCGGCACGTTGCTGCGCGAACTGCTCGCCGATCCGCTGGAGGACATTCGCCTGATCGCCTACGGCACGCTGGATCACGCCGAAAACGAAATCATGCAGAAGATCTTCCAGACCAGCAAAGCACTGGAAGCGACCGACAGCGACGCCGAGCGTCACGCGCTCAATCGTCTGCAGGCCGAACTCTATTTCGAACTGGTGTATCAGAACCTGGTACAGGGCGCGGTGTACCGCCACACGCTGCAGCAGGCCGATCGCTACGCGCAGGCGGCGCTCGAGATCGATCAGAACGACGCTGCATTGTGGCTGATTCGCGGCCGTCTCGCGCTGGCCAACGGCCTGCCCGATGCGGCTCACGCACACATTGGGCGCGCACTGGAGCTCGGCTTTCCGCGCGAGCGGCTGGTGCCGTGGCTGGCGGAAGCCGACTTCCTGCGAGGCGATTATTCGCGCGTATCGCAGCTTCTCGCATCGCTGGGCAATGCTGCCGCGCTGCCCACACTCAAACCGGTTGTGAAGTACTGGTCATGATCAAAGAACTCCCGATTCGCCGCGCGGCCGATGCCGATGTCTGCCTGCTACTCGAAGGCACGTTCCCGTTCGTGCGTGGCGGCGTGTCGAGCTGGGTCAATGAAATGATCCGCTCGTATCCGTCGACGCGTTTCGCGGTCGTGTTTATCGGCAGCCGTAAAGAGGACTACAACGGCGCTGCCTACGCGTTGCCCGACAACGTCGTGCACGTCGAAACGCACTACCTGTACGAGCAAGGCCCGGCCGATTTTCCGCAGCCGCGCGCCATCGCCGGCGACGCCACCGCATTCGCGCGCTCGAAGCAGCTGCACGACGCGTTGCGCGATCCGCGCAATGGACTGGACGCCGGCGGATTGATGGCCGGCATGATTCCGATGCTCGGCGAACACGGCGCGCTCAACGAAGAGCAGTTCCTGTCGAGCCGCGCGTCGTGGGACACCATCGTCGATCAATATCAGAAGTACTGCACCGATCCATCGTTCACCGACTACTTCTGGACGGTGCGGATCATGCACAAGCCGTTGTGGCACCTGGCGCGCGTCTCCGAGACGGTGCTGCCGGCGCGGGTCTATCACACGGTGTCGACGGGGTATGGCGGCTTTCTTGGCGCGCTGATGCACTACCGCACTGGCCGTCCGCTGCTCATCTCCGAGCACGGCATCTATACGAAGGAACGCAAGATCGACTTGCTGCAAAGCCAGTGGATTCGCGACAACCGCGGCGTTTTCGAGCGCGATATTTCGCGCGTCAGCTATTTCCGCGAATTGTGGGTGCGTTTCTTCGAAGCGATCGGCAAGCTCGCCTACGACGCCGCGGATGACATTGTCGCGCTGTACGAAACGAACCGTCTGCGCCAGGTGGCGGACGGCGCGCGCGCCGAGCGCACGCAGTGCATTCCGAACGGCATCGACGTCGACGGGCTCGCGCCGCTGGTCGCGCTACGCAAGCCGCGCGAGAACCGGGTGGTGGCGCTGATCGGCCGGGTGGTGCCGATCAAGGACATCAAGACCTTCATCCGCTCGATCTTCATTGCGTCGCGCACGATGCAGGATCTCGAAGGCTGGATCATCGGGCCGGAAGAAGAAGATCCGGCCTACGCGCTCGAATGCCGCGCACTCGTGGAGAGTCTCGGGCTGAGCAGGAACGTGAAGTTCCTCGGCTTCCAGCGCATCGACGAGATGCTGCCGCTGGTTGACGTAATCGCGCTGACGTCGATCAGCGAGGCGTTGCCGCTCGTGGTGCTGGAGGGTTTCGCGGCCGGCGTGCCCGCTATCACGACGGACGTCGGCTCGTGCCGTCAGCTGATCGAAGGTGTCGACGCGGAAGATCGTGCGCTGGGGGCGGCCGGCATGGTGGTTCAGCTTGCGGATCCGGCGGCATTTGCCCAGGCCGTGCTGAGCCTGCTTGCCGACGACGCGCGCTGGCAGGCCGCGCAACAGGCCGGTCTTGCGCGCGTACGCCGTTACTACACGAAGGCGCAGATGATCGACCGTTATCGCACGCTGTATGAGCGGCTGGCCGCGCTGCCGGATCGCGAACGCAATGGGCAGGGCGCCGAGGCGGCCCGCTGCCCGATGCACCATGGCACTCAACCGGACGGCACGACGCCGCAGGCGCGCGCGGCGCACGTTCAGTCGCAGGAGACACGCTGATGGCGGGTATCGGCTTCGAATTACGGAAGATCATGCGCCGCGATACGCTCGCGGGCGTCGCGCGTGCTTATGCCTATGCGGGCTTGATCAGCTCGGGGCCGCTGATCCTGTCGATCTTCGGCATTCTGATCATTGGGCTGATCAGTCTCACCTCGGTGACACCGAGCTTTGCGATCGTGCAATTCCAGGTGTCAGTCACCTATCTGATCGCGCTGAGCCTGATCCTGACGGGCCCGCTGCAACTTTCGTTCACGCGTTTCATTTCGGACCGGCTGTTCGAAAAGCGCGACCATCTCGTCCTGTCGAACTATAACGCCGTGGTGCTGGTGTCGTCGGTGCTGGCGAGCGTGGTGGCGGTGGTCGCGATGCTGTTGGCCTTTCGCGGCGAGCCGTTGATGTATCGGCTGTTGATGATCACGGGCTTCGTGGTGGTCAGCAATATCTGGATCGCCGTGATCTTCCTGTCGAGCGTCAAGCAGTACTGGCAGATCCTGCTGGTGTTCTTCGTCGGCTATACGTGCGTGGTGTGTTTTGCAGTCGGCTTGAATGGTTATGGCCTCGTGGGGCTGCTTGGCGGCTTCGTGGCGGGACACATCGTGCTGCTCACGGGGTTGTCCGGGCTGATCTATCGCAACTACCGCAGCGAGCGTTTTATTTCGTTTGAGGTGTTCGAGCGGCGCTTCGCTTATCCGAGTCTCGCGCTCGTCGGCCTGCTGTTCAATATCGGCGTGTGGCTCGACAAGTTCATGTTCTGGTACGCGCCGGGCACGGGTACCGGGATCATCGGGCCGCTGCGTGCATCGGTCATTTACGACATCCCGATTTTTATCGCGTATGTCTGCGTGATGCCGGGCATGGCGACCTTCCTCGTGCGTATCGAGGCGGATTTCGTCGAATACTACGATGCGTTCTATGACGCCGTGCGAAGTGGCGCGACGCTGCGCCACATCAATGAAATGCGCGACATGATGGTGGGCAGCGTGCGTGCCGGGCTGTACGAAATCATCAAGGTGCAGACGATCGTATTGTTGCTGATCATCGCCTTTGGCGAGCGGGTACTGGGTTCGCTCGGCATTTCCCCGCTGTATTTGCCGCTGCTCGTCGTGGACGTGGTGTCGGCGAGTCTGCAGGTGCTGTTGCTCGGGCTGCTGAATGTGTTCTTCTATCTGGACGGGCGGCGCGTCGTGCTGCGGCTCACCGGCGCGTTCGTGGTGTTGAACGGGTTGTTCACCGGCATCACGCTCAAGCTCGGTCCGGATTTCTACGGGTATGGTTTTGCGTTGGCGCTGCTCGTTGCGGTGGTGGCATCCGTGAAAGTGCTCGACCGGAAATTCATGTCTCTGGAATACGAAACGTATATGTTGCGCAGGTGACCATTCGGCTCGCTCGAACAACGCATAAAAAGGAACCGGGTTTGGCTGAGCAAGATCATCACAGGCAATTTTCATTGCGCGCAATGCTGCGCTTCTTTAGCCGACTCGCGCGGGTAGTCGCGGTCGGCGCGCTGGCGTCGGTAGCCCACGCGCAGGGCGTGGCCGGCGCGGCGACGGGGCCGTCTGTCGCGCTGTTCTACGGCGCGAATCCGCCGGTCGAGCAGCTCTCCGCGTTCGATGTGGTAGTCATCGAACCCGACGCGCACTTCGACCCAGGCGCTCATGCAAATACACACTCCGCGTGGTTTGCCTACGTGAGCGTCGGCGAAGTGAACGCGCATCGCGCCTATTTCAAAGCGATGCCGCGCGCGTGGCTGTCCGGTGTGAACGCGGCGTGGGCGTCGAAAGTCGTCGATCAGACCGCGGCGGGCTGGCCGGCATTTTTTGTCGATAAGGTGATTACGCCACTGTGGAACAAGGGCTATCGCGGCTTCTTTCTCGATACGCTCGACTCGTATCAATTCATCGCTAAGACGGACGCGGCGCGCGCCGCGCAGGAAGCGGGTCTGGTCAATGTGATTCGCGCGATCAAACAGCGTTATCCGGAGGCCAGGCTGATCTTCAATCGCGGCTTCGAGGTGTTGCCGCAGGTCCACGATCTGGCCTATATGGTCGCGTTCGAATCCTTGTATCGCGGCTGGGATGCCGGCAAGCAGCGCTATACAGAAGTGCCGCAGGCGGATCGCGACTGGCTGATGATGCAAGCCACTACCATTCGCGATACATACCGGCTGCCGGTGCTGGCTATCGACTATTGCGATCCCGCCGACCACGCATGCGGTCCCGCCACCGCGGCACGCATTAGCGAAACGGGCCTCGTCCCCTATGTCACCGATGGCGGCCTCGCTACGGTCGGCGTAGGTCCGGCACACACGTCCGATTGAACAGACCGGGTCATCTGCGTGGGCGGCCGAGCGATGCCGCCGGGCGCGGTTCGCCCGATGAATCCATCTGAAGGGGAGTTCTCCCCGCCACTCCGCCACTCCGCCACTCCGCCGGCCGCCGCACAAGGCGGCCCAGCAAGCCTTCCAGCCTGATTTCGATTTGTTCTCGCCGCGCAACACTGTTTGTCCAGTGTGGGTATTCGAAATCTGGGTCAATGCGCTTACATTTGCCTTTACCGAAGCCATCGGCCCGATCGGCGTTGAAGCCGAACACCCCATGTTTTGGGCGCAAGCCGGTGCCTTTTCATCCCTGGAAAACGGGATCAAGCACTATCTACTGGAGAAATGAAAAGTGAAATTCTCAGTGAAAGATGAAATCCGCTCGGACGATATTTCAACGATTGAACATGCGATGAAGACTGTCGACACCGATGCGAAGGTCAACGTCGACATCGATGCGAAGACGGTGAGCGTTGACTCGTGGCTGATGCCCGAAGAGTTTCTGGTCGCGTTCGAAGATGAAGACTATGAGGTGACCATTGTTGAAGCGTAGACAGGTAGTTTGACGGGCTCCGGTGAAGGCATGGAAGCCACGCCGGTCGCCTTTTCACAGCGTTCCAACACAACACCCTGCAAATACACGACACTCCGGAAATTTTGGCATGGTGGCCAAAAATAGACAGGAAATGTCCCGAAACCATCGTAGCTAGCGCGTCAGTGAAAACCCGCAATACCTAAACTGTTCTCATCGGTGGTCAGGAGACTGCTGGTCCTGGCGGGCACAGGGATCTGGTGACAGGAGTCACGGGGTTTTGCACAAATTGACGCGGACTGGATGGCGCTGAATGTTGCCTTCTTTCGCATTCGGATCTTTGTCTTCGTGTACCTGTGGACGCTTTGGGTTGACCAAAACGGCAACGGATGTTGCCGTGGGTAAATTCGTTGCAGATACCGGGCGTGAGCCCGACTGAGGACAGAGTCATCATGATGATGCGGAATCGGAATACCTCCTTCCTGTTTGGAGGCAATGCTCCTTATGTCGAGGAGCAATACGAGGCATACCTTGCCGACCCGAACACGGTGTCGCAAGAGTGGCGCGGGTATTTTGATGCGTTGCAGGGCACGCCGGCCGTTGATGGATCGGACGCCGGCGACGTCGCGCACGCACCGGTCGTGTCCCGCTTTGTCGAGCTGGCCAAGCAGACGCGAACTGGAGGACGCTCAGAGAACGAAGTACTGAGTTTCGCGCGCAAGCAAGTCGCCGTGCAGGCCTTGATTTCGGCGTATCGCATGGTCGGCACCCGCCATGCTCATCTGGATCCGCTGCGCTGGACCGCGCCGGTGCCGGTGCCTGAATTAAACCCGAGCTATTACGATCTGTCCCAGGCGGACACGAACACGAAGTTCAGCATGTCGGGCGCGTATTTTTCGGACGAAGATACGACGCTCGGTGATCTGGTGCAGGCGCTGACAGAGACCTATTGCGGGACGATGGGCGCCGAGTTCATGTACCTGGCTGATCCGGATCAGCGTAACTGGTGGGCCATGCGCCTCGAGTCTTCGCGTTCAAAAGCGACCCTGGATACCGGTGACAAACTGCACATCCTCGAACGGCTGACGGCCGCCGAGGGCCTCGAGAAATACCTGCATGCCCGCTATGTCGGCCAGAAGCGCTTTTCGCTCGAGGGGGGTGAGTCGCTCATCGTCCTGCTGGATGAACTGGTTGCATACGGCGCCCTGAAGGGAATCAAGAGCTCGATTCTCGGCATGGCCCATCGTGGACGTTTGAACGTTCTCGTGAATATTGTCGGGAAGCCGCCGGCAGCGCTGTTCGACGAGTTCGAGGGAAAAACCGCGAATCTTCTTCCGGCGGGCGACGTCAAATATCACAAGGGCTTTACCGGCTTGCTGCCGACGGCAACCGGGCCGGCAGAGGTGACGCTTGCGTTTAACCCATCGCATCTGGAAATCGTCAATCCGGTTGTTCAAGGTATCGCTCGCGCGCGCGCCGAAGTCCTGGGGCAAGGTGCGGGCGCAGTCCTGCCCGTGGAGATCCACGGGGACGCCGCGATCTCGGGGCAAGGTATCGTCATGGAGACGATGAACCTTGCGAATACCAGAGGCTACGGCACGGGCGGCACGATCCATGTGGTGGTGAATAACCAGGTTGGCTTCACCACGTCCCACCCGGAAGATACCCGGTCGTCGTTCTATTGCACCGACATTGCCAAGATGATCGAGGCGCCGGTCCTGCACGTGAACGGCGACGATCCTGAGGCGGTGATTGCCGCCACGCGTCTGGCAATCGATTTCCGTGCGACCTTCAAGAAGAGCGTGGTTATCGACCTGGTCTGCTTCCGCCGCCATGGCCACCAGGAACAGGACACGCCGATGATCACGCAACCGCTGATGTATCGCTCGATTGCAGGCCACCCGGGTGTCCGTACGCTCTATGCAAGGAAGCTCGTCGAAGAGCGGATTCTGACTGCGGAAGACGTGGAGAAGTATGTCCACGACTACCGTGAACGTCTTGACGCCGCCCAAACCGCTGAAGAGAGGAAACCGGTCGATCAAAAGAGCGAAGAAGTGAGCTGGCCGCAACTGCTCGATGGAAACGTCGGCCGCATCTACTACGCGCCACCGTTGCCGGATCTGGTTCAAAAGCTTGCACTCAAGATCACAAGCGTTCCTGAGCAATACTCGTTGCATCCGCTCGTCGGAAAAGTGATGTCTGCCCGTCGCGAGATGGCGGAAGGCAAGCGTCCGCTGGACTGGGGTTTGGCTGAGCATCTGGCTTTCGCCTCGCTTCTCTCCGCGGGTATCGACGTGCGTCTGAGCGGGCAGGATAGCGAACGCGGTACATTCAGCCATCGTCACGCGGTACTCCACGATCAGAAACGGTCGATTCGGGGAGAGGGCACGTACGTCCCGCTGCACCATGTGTCGGATACCCAGGGACGATTTTCGGTCACCAACTCGGTTCTGTCGGAGGCCGCGGTTCTGGGCTTCGAGTACGGATATTCGGTGGTTCGACAAAACGCGCTCGTATTGTGGGAAGCGCAATTCGGCGACTTCGCGAACGGGGCGCAGGTGGTTATCGACAACTTTCTGTCGGCAGGCGCTGCCAAGTGGGGGCAACACAGTGGTGTAACGATGCTGCTTCCGCACGGTCAGGAAGGGGAAGGTCCGGAACACGCGTCCGCCCGCCTTGAGCGCTATCTGCAACTGTGTGCACAGGAAAATATGCGGGTGGTTCAGCCCACGACACCGGCGCAGATTTTCCACCTGTTGCGGATGCAGGCCGTCCTGCACGATCGCGTTCCGCTTATCGTAATGACGCCCAAGTCTCTTCTGCGCCATCCCGAAGCTGTCAGCAGTCTCGAGGACCTTGCCACCGGCCGATTCAAAGAAATTCTTGCCGAATCGCCTACGAAGGAAGCAGCGTCCAAGGTGGACCGGGTCATTCTGTGTTCGGGCAAGATCTACTACGAGCTTCTGGAGCGCCGGCGTAAGGCCGAGAAGGACAACATCGCGTTGATTCGCGTTGAACAGTTATATCCGTTCCCGGCGAAGCAGATCAGTGCTGAGCTGGAGCGCTATTCGAATCTGAAGAGTGTCGTCTGGTGTCAGGAAGAGTCAAAGAACCAGGGTTCCTGGAGTTTTGTCCTGGAACAGCTGCTGGACATTGTGAAGGCACCTGCAGCGCTGCGCTATATCGGACCTGAAGCAACCGCATCGACTGCACCGGGTTACCGGTCGATGCACCTTGCACGTCAGGAGAAGTACCTGCACGCAGCGATTGAAGAGTAAGGAGGCAGCAAGGGCGAGTCGGAGACAACGTCACTGATTCGCCCTGATGGGGGCACAATTAACGAACTTCGACATACAAAGAAAGACGCAATAGCAAAAACGATGGATAAGATTTCAGCAATGAAGGCGTATGTGAAGGTGGTTGAATCGACAACCTTCGCGGGAGCGGCCGAAGTTCTGCACACATCGCCGGTCTATGTCACGCGCATGATTCAGGCTCTCGAGTCGGATCTGGGCGTGAAACTTCTTATCCGAACAACCCGTCGAAGCAAGCCGACAGATGCCGGCATGCGCTACTACGAACGTTGCGTTGCGCTTCTTCGGGATGTAGAAGAAATGGACGCCGACGTGCAGGCTTCCAGGGGAAGCAGAAGCGGAATAGTCCGTGTCAGCATGCCCTCGTTGGTCGCCAAGTCAGTTGTTATCCCCGCACTACCGAATTTTCTCGCTGATAATCCGGATATTCAACTGGACATCAGCATTGCTGATCAATACCCCGACCTGATCGAGGAAGGGTTGGACTGCGCCGTGCGCGTTGGACCGGTGAGCGAACTGGGCGTGGTTGCCAAGACTGTGGGCTTCTACAAAACGCTGACCTACGCGTCGCCCGACTATATCCGGGCCCATGGCGAACCGTTGACTCTGGATGACCTCAGCCATCACCTCGGCGTGAACTACGCCATGAAGTCAGGTCGTATCAGAAGCTGGGAGTTTCTCGAGGCAAACGAGGTCCGCTCCGTTGTGCTGAAGAGCGCGATCCTGGTGAACGACGCAGACACCTACGTGGCGTGCGGGCTCGCGGGCCTCGGACTGATCCAGGGCGGCACCTTTGTGCTCGACCCTCATGTGCGATCCGGCCGTTTGACCAAGGTCCTGAAGGACTATCCGTCAAATCCTCGCCCTGTGTCCGTGGTGTATATGCCTAATCGAACCAGGCCACGGCGGGTCGACATTTTTATCGACTGGTTGATTGATTTGTATTCGGTTCAACTTGCCGACTAAAGCTGATTCGCGTCAGCAACCATGGCGTTGCTGCATGGCGAAGAAGCCGATGTGTACGCCGGTGCCGGATATCAGGGTATTCACGGAAGAAGTTCGCGGACGAAATCAGGGATAACGCGCGGCGTAAGCGGTTGAACCTGGGCGACCGCTGTTTCAAAACATGAGAGTAGCTCATACTATCGCTGCACACAGGATGACGACGAGGCTCATGATGAATGGAAGAATATTGATCTCCGGCGCAGGTGTCGCCGGTCTGGCACTGGCTTACTGGCTGGATCGGGCGGGATTCGCTACGACGCTGGTCGAGCGCTCCCCGGAGTTTCGCCGTGGCGGCCAAGCTGTCGATATCCGTGGTGTCGCGCTCGATGTCGTCAACGCGATGGGCTTACTCGATGACACCCGCGCATTGCGTACGCGGCTCAAGGGTATGTCGATGCTCGATGCTGACGGCAACGAGACGCAACGTACCGAAGAGCGTACCTTCAGTGCAGGCCGGCTCGACAGCGAGGATATCGAAATCTTTCGCGACGATCTTTGCGAGCTTCTGATGGGCGCGATGAGCGACCGCGTCGAATTCATCTACGACAATAGCATTCGCGCGATCGATGATCAGGGCGATAGCGCGGCGGTAAGCTTCGCAACCGGCCAGGACAGGGAATTCGATCTGTTGATTGGCGCCGACGGAATCTACTCGAACGTCCGCAAGCAGTGTTTCGACGCTGAATCCACGTTTGTTTCTCCGTTGGGCATCGTGCTTGTCCTTTTCTCGACACCCAACCTGATCGCTCTGACCGATTGGCAACTCGGGCATCGCGAAGACGGCGTCGGCTACGTGATCTACCCGAGCCGCGACAAGAGCGAACTCCGGATTGGCGTTGGCTTCGCGGCGCCAGAGCCTGCCATGCCCCGAAGCGATATGGCAGCGCAAAAGCAACTTGTGGCCGCCCAGTGCGCTCGTCTGAAGGGCGAATTTCCGCGCTTCATCGAAGCAATGAAAGTCACCGATCAGTTTTACTACAACGAGCTCGCACAGATCCGCATGCCGTCGTGGTCAAAAGGCCGTGTCGTGCTTGCCGGTGACGCAGCACATTGTGCATCCCCTTTCTCGGGTCAAGGGACGAGCCTCGCGCTCGTCGGCGCTTTTGTGCTGGTTCGCGAGTTGGTTCGGCACTGGGATCATCCGGCGCAGGCCTTTGCCGCATACGAACACCGCATGCGGCCCTATGTGAACCTCAACCAGGCACTTGTGGACCTCACTCGCGAGGGTCCGACTCCGGATGATTTGATGACCGAAGCGAAGAACGGTATCGACCTTGGCGATTTGCTGAAAGAGTTGATATAGCCGTCGGGGCTCTGCCGCCTCGACCGGGCCGCGGACCGTGTTCAGGTGATGACGAACACTTCCACTTCTCTCGTCAGCCTGGCGGCCTGCTCCGCCATGGCCGTAGTGGAAGCTGACGCTTGCTCGACAAGCGCCGCGTTTTGCTGGGTCACCTGATCCATCTGCGAGATCGCGATATTCACCTGGTCGATGCCGTTGCCCTGCTCCGCGGATGCCGTCGCTATTTCGTTCATGATCGTATTCACCTGTCCGATCGCATCGACCGTTCGTGAAACCGTATTGCGGGCCGTCGTCGCCGTGTCGGCGCCTTCCTGGATCGCCGAGACCGATTCTTCTATCAACGATTTGATCTCCTTGGCTGCCGTGGCGCTTCGCTGTGCAAGTGCACGCACCTCGCCGGCAACCACCGCGAATCCACGACCCTCCTCACCCGCGCGAGCGGCCTCGACGGCCGCATTGAGCGCCAGAATATTGGTCTGGAAAGCAATCCCGTCAATGAGGCTGACAATCTCGCTGATTTTCGCGGTGCGGCTCGAGATCCTGTCCATGACGACAGCCACGGACTCGACAGCACTGCCGCCATCGCGAGATGTTGCCGATGCGGCGAGCGCAAGATTGAACGCGGCGTCGGCGTTCTGCGCATTCTGCTTCACGGTCGCCGTGAGTTGCTCCATGCTCGATGCCGTCTCTTCGAGCGATGCGGCCTGCTCCTCCGTGCGTTGCGAGAGGTCGGTGTTCCCGAGTGCAATTTCATTCGCGGACACTGAAATGGCATGAGCGCTGCGTCGAACGTTGCCGACCAGTTGCAAGAGCTGAATGTTCATGTCCTGCAACGCGAGTAGAAGCTGAGCGCTCTCGTTGTTGCCGGTTGTTTCGATATGACCCGTCAGGTCGCCTTTAGCCACTCTGCGCGCGAATTGGACGGCGAGATCAATGGGTTTGACCACCGAGCGAATTACAGCCACCGCGAACGCCGCGGACAGCAGCACGATAAACAGCAAAGCCGCGAGCACAGCGAGTTGTATCGCGCGCAAATGAGAGCTCTGTTGCTGGAGCAGCGCATCGAGTCCATCAATCGCAATTGCGTCGACAGTAAAAAACTGGTCGATCGCATTGGTGTACTGCTTGATGTAGTCGACGGGCGAGAGATCGGGCGCCGTCGAATTGATGATGCGCTTGTCTGCAAGGTCCAATGCTGCTGACGCCGCGGACTGCGCATCCTCGATTGGACGATTCAACAAACTGGCCAGTTGTGGATTCTGCCCCGTGGCTTTGTCCATCGAGCTTTTGAACAATGCGGATCGCTCCCTGCCACGTTCGAGGAGATTCGTCAGTTCGACCGTGTCGGCCGGCGTGGCGCTCCCTCTGGACAGGATATTGGCGCCTTTGGCTCGCGCCTTTCCAAGCTCTTCGGTAACGGCCGGAAGGTCGCTCAGCGAACTGCTCGCGAGGCGTGAACTGTCGAGATCTCCGTCGATAGACAATCCGTAGTGGTCAAGAAGCAAAGCGTTCGTCTTCAACAGATTACCGATAAGAGTTGCATGCGCCGAAAGACTCTCTCGTTGATCGATCGATTTGTTCGCGACTTTCTGGCGCAATGATCGCCATGCTTCCACCGTTCGTGCCCATTGCTGGATGGCGGGATCATCTCTATCGAATCGTCCAACTTCCGCTGCGACGGTCTCGTACGCCGCGTCCGCGTCTGCCGCCGTCTGCTGTGGAGAGTTGCGGCCGGCGCTGTCAGTCGCCAGCCAGATGGCGGCTTCGGCGCGGTGCTTCTGCGTCAACTGCAAAGCCTGTAGAACCGTTCGTTCAGTTTGGATACCTGAGCTTTCGCGCTGCTTCAGGCGGATCTGGGCATTCGTACCGTAGAAGTAAAAGGTGCTGGGTATGGCGACGAGGATAAGTGTCATCGCGCCAAGAACAGCGAACTTGGAGGCAAGGCTAATTTGTGAAAGTATTTTTGTCATGGCCTGAGCTTGTGTTCAAGTCCATTGAACCAGTTTTGCACAGCTGTGCATCCTCGCTGGGTCAATGGGAGACTCTCTTCTATTGCGAGAGCTGTTTAAGAATATCGGCGCACGTCGGGTTCTTCTTCAGCGCAATTGATCGTTTCTTTGGCAACGAACTTTCTGATTCTTGCCATTCTGGCAACGTCAACCGGATCGATGGTTTTCTACCGGCCCCGCGCCCTGACGGGCTAAGCGTACCGTCACTTATCGCACTAAAAGCAAGTGAGCTGCGAGTATAGGACTCCGACCAGGATAACCGGACGCTAGTCATCATTCCGTCGCGGAATAGTGTCTATGCAACGCGCGTGGATGGTAAAGGAATTGTGGCTAGCCTAATGTCAACCCTCGACGTTACTCCCCACGGGGGAAACGCGGCGGGAGACAACTGCCCGCTGCAACTGATGGCAGCAATACGCTGGACTTCGACTTCGTACCTGATCCAGGCAAGTAGAGCGGCACGACGGGCAATACTTTTTCCGACCCTTGACGCACGACCGATTGGACGTGCGGTGGGGAAGTGTTTTCTCGACGAATCACGAGTGGTCCAGAAAGCCGGTGCGAGCATAGCCCGCGCGTTATGGAGCCACGTGAAGCACGTAAAAGGTTTGATCAGACGGACTGGCGTGCATGCCCGGCATGAACACCACTGACAAAGGTCAACTCCGTTTGTCCGCGGGCAACCCTCAAGGAGACCGATAGTGATGAAACAACTTGTCGTGCCGAAATTGTCGAGAAGAGCTGTTCATGCATTGCTGCCGCCAACAAGCCTCAAACTGGCGCTCGTCGCAACGTTTGCCATGGTAAGCATTGACGGGTACGCCACCGAAGGCTGGGGTAATTCGTATCCGATCGGCAATGATACGGCTAACGCCGGCATGATGTTGCCTGAAGGATTGCACACGTTTCTCTTCTATCAGCACTACACGGCCCCACAACTGAAAGACAACAACGGCAACGACTACAGCCGGGCATCGACCTTCAAGATTCGGGCTGATGCAGTTGCAGTGCGCTTATCTTTCGTCTGGCCAGGCGTGAAGGTTTTCGGCGCCAACATCGAGACACGGCTGATCCAGGCCTATTCCATGACGGACCTCACGCTCGATCTGGCGCGTCCTGCGCCTTTGCGTCCGCTCGACAAAGGCGGGCATAAATCGGGCTTTACGGACACGCTGCTGGTTCCGATCATTCTTGGCTGGCACAGCCAGACCTATCATCAGACCGTGAGCGTGGAGACTCAAGTGCCAACGGGCGCGTACGACGTGACGTCGGCCGTGAATATTGGCCGGAACTACTACCAGATTGCACCTACCTATGCACTGACGTGGTTGCCGACCGACAGGATCGATATAAGCGCGAAGTTCCGTTATGCCTTTAACACCAACAATCGGACCACGAACTACGACTCCGGCGACGAGGCGACGATCGAATTCAGCGCCGGCTATCGCATCACGCCGGCTCTCGCGGCGGGTCTAAATGGTTACATCTATCGGCAGACCACTGACGACAGGCAGAACGGCGTGGTAGTCAACGGCAACGGCAATCGTGGCCGTGTCGACGCACTGGGCCCGTATATCCGATACAGCCTGACAGCAAAGATCGCCATGTCAGTCAAGCTGCAGCAGGAATTCGATGCGCGCAATAGGCCGCAGGGAACACGCGTGTGGGCGCAGGTCAGTTTGCCGTTCTGAAGACGTCTTTCTGCGTGACGAACATCACGCAGGCATAAGCACTGCCTTTATCCAGCATGTACTGCACCGTCTGGCTGTGCAGTCTGGTGGCTGCTCGTCGATCGAAATCCGCTTCATTCCACGCGGGAATAGTGTCTATGAGGCTGCATCCGTAGAGTTAAAGATTTGATCGGTGTACTGTAGATCGAACAAAACAAACGGGGCATCTTGCAACAGGGAGTGAATACAGCGGGCACGCACATCGTCCGGGATTGAGACTGATTTTTCCATGCACACGATTGACCTGACAGAGGAGTTATTTTGCTAATGCATACAATTGATTTGACCTATGTGGGGCGGCGTATGCGCTCAGGGAAAGACTACCAGGCCAGCCTTGAAATGGAGGCGACATCATGGCAGTCGCATTAATTACTGGAGCCAGCCGTGGCATTGGTGCGGCTATTGCGATGGAGCTGGCGAAGCAGGGGTATAAGGTGGTCGTGAACCATCGCGCCAGCGCGCCCCAGGCCGACGACGTAGTCGCGACTATCGTCGCGGCGGGTGGAGAGGCCGTTGCGATTAAGGCCGACGTCACCGAGCCTGACGACGTCACTGCGATGGTCGATGAAATCAATCAGCGATGGGGTGGGGTCGACGTTCTCGTGCACAACGCGTTGACGCCGTATGACGTTACCTCGTTCGCCAACCTCAGTTGGGAACAACTCGGCGGCAAGCTGGACACAGAGTTGCGTGCCGCCTTTCTGGCAACGAAGGCGGTTGTGCCAGGCATGATGGCTCGCGGCCGCGGGCGGCTGATCTATCTGAGCACCCTGCTGTCGCAGCGTCCGCGTGACGGGATGATTACGCTAGGCACCGCCAAGGCGGCTCTGGACCAGTTCGTACGCTACATCGCTGTGGAATTGGCCCCGCATGGAATCACCGCCAATCTCGTTGCGCCGACCACAGTGGAAGGCGCGACTTCGAGCACGCTGGTGTCGGCCGAACGACTGAAAGCAATTGCCGCGGCGAACCCCATGGGACGGCTCGCCCGTCCCGCTGAAGTGGCCCAGACCGTGTCGTTCCTGGCAAGCGACGCTTCGGGTTTCACCACCGGCCACTATGTTCCAGTAAGCGGCGGCTTCGGAATCTAGTGAATGCAACGAGCACGCAAATCGCCCGACACTGGGTGAGGCGTCATTTTGCCAGCGTGCTCGTTTGAACTGACAGAGGAGGTAATTGCTAATGCACTCGATTGACCTGACTTATGTGGGCAGCGGTATTCACGAAGAACTGATCGCCCATGTGGCTGATCAGGAGGGATATTTCGAAGAGGAAGGTGTTCACGTCGCCCTGCGCGACGGAGCCGTGTGGAAGACTGAACGCGTGCGCGGCGGCGCAACCATTGGTCTGGGCCGGGCGCTATTGTCGAGGCTGACCGACGGCATCCAATGGACGGTGCTCACGGCCAATACCCATCGTCCGCTCTTCTGGTTCCTCGGCGGTAGCGAGGTGAAATCCATGGATGATCTTCGAGGGCGCCGACTGGCGGTCCACGGCGCTCGCACGGCACCCGGTTGTTTCGCACGGATCGTGCTGCGTAAGCACGGGTTGGACCCCGATCGCGACCTGCAATGCGTAGAGCGCATCCCGGGTGACTACCAGATGGACCTGCGACGCCTTCGCGAGGGTTCGATTGACGCGGCCTACGTGGGCAGCACGCTTTCGGCCGAACAGGTCGCCCGCGAGGAGGGTTTTTCGGTGTTGTCCTTTGTGGGCGATCACTTCCAGATTCCCACCGTGGGTCTCGCCGTAGACCCCGAACGCATCCCGCTCGACGATCCAGCCCTGCAGGCGCTGGTGCGGGCCAACAAGCGGGCCCTCAAGACGATCGCCGAACAACCCAGTCTGGCAGTCAAACACATCCACTCGATGTTGGGGCGATTGACCAGCGCGGAAGCGGAGCAACATTACGAGCGCTACGTCCGCCCGTATTTCACTTCCGATGGTCGGGTGGATCTCAAAGCTGCCCAGCAGGGGATTGCGGCGGTCGCCACCGAACTCGGCGTCTCCGCGGGGACCGCTGATCAGATGTACCTGCCGGCCTTGTGATCGCGCCGCGACTTTAATCAGGGCGAGAATGAAGAATTGACGCGCAGTACGGCGTCATATCTCTTGTATAGGTTTTCGGACGCCGGCGTTGATGAAACGAACGGTGCGGTGATTGACCAGCGTCCGAAACGCGCCAATGAACGAAGCCGCGCAAATGTCTGCAGTGCCGCCCGACCTGAACCTGAGACAGAACTAGAGCCACAAGGCGCCGCGCCTGGCGCTGCAGAGTGGCCGTTACGCTCGCGCGATACGTCATGAACGCTTGTGGGCCGAGATTCCGTGAAAAGCGCGTGAATCCATCGAACTGGCCACGCTCGAATGGATGGTTTGATTCCATCACCATCGGCTGATGGAGTCCCTCGGCTATCTGGCACCCCCTGAAGCAGAGGCAGGCTACTACCGGCAACTCAACAATACCGTTTTCATGCCTGCATTAACTCGAACCAATTAGCTTCCCCGATTCCGTGGGCGGTTCAAAAGATTTTGAAGTGGACGTTATAAGACCAATAAAAATTCGCATAACAAAACTCGGAGACAAAAAATGAAGATGGTGAAAGGTTGGACATTAAAGTCCGCTTTGGGTGCGATATCGCTCATGTCTTGTGGTTTGGCGCAGGCGCAGAGCAATGTCACGCTATACGGGGTGGTCGACGGTGGATTGCTCTACACCAGCAAGACGCTCAATACAGCGACCGGACAGAACGGCGGCAAGACATTCGCGATGAACGACAGTGGACTCACGTCTTCACGATTCGGTATCAAGGGCACTGAAGACCTCGGCGGCGGCCTGAAAGTCAACTTCAATCTCGAAAGCGGAATCGATATCGCCAATGGCGGCTTCGAGGATTCGAACGGAAACTTTTTCGGTCGACAAGCGTGGGTGGCATTAGATAGCAAATTCGGGACGTTCACGGCAGGTTTGCAGTTCTCACCGTTCTTTATTGCTATGGTCGAGTCGGATCCGCGCGGCTTTACGCAGTTCGGGAGCGGCCTTGTAAATCTTATCGGCAGCGTCGGCGGTACCTCTGTGTTTACCTCGAATGCCGTCTCTTACACCAGTCCTAACATCGCAGGTTTTGTGGGTAAAGCGCTGATCGCTTTGGGTGGCGCGGCGGGCAATTTTCAGGCGGGCCGGCAGTATTCCGCCAGCCTGACATACCAGGCGGGTGCCTTGATGGTGGACGCTTCCATTTTTGACGGCAACAGTGGCGGCACCGTTCAGACACCGGTTCCGACTACCGTGGCCTTCGAAGGCCGAACCCTTGGCGTGGCGTACAACTTTGGCCCGGTCACCGCCCGGGCCTCGTTCGTCAACTATAAGGTCGCCGGGTCGTTCAATAGTGATGTTTTCGCGGTAGGTGTCGACAGCTTCGTGCTGCCCCAGCTCAATATTAATGGCGGCGTGTGGGTAACGAGCGACCGTGACCATACGGCGAATCACTCACTAGTGGTTGCCGTGGGTACGCAATATTTTCTGTCAAAGGCTACCTCACTCTATGCGCAGGTTGGCGTGGTGAACAACGACGGTGCGATGAACACGGGCTTGTCGGTAGCCCCTTTCAGTGCGTTGCATGGGGCCAGCGGTACAACAACCGGCGTAGGTATAGGAATACAACATAACTTCTAGGCACGATGTCTGTGTCTCTCGGAGCACCTCCGCCTTAACGCGGTGAAAGGTGGCTTTTGCGTATCTATACCGATGCCTTGAGGGAATAGTGTTTATGCCGCCAATCCGTAGATTCGCCCAAGGAAAAGGATAACAATCAATTCCATAAACGGAGAGGAAATAGGAAGCCCGAGTAACCTTTCATCTGGAGACGTGTTATGCCCGACACGCAGAAAATACGAGAACCAGCAGCCGATTCGGCAATTGCCAAGCTGGCAGGAAATCTGCCGGAGACAATATCCACCGAAGTGAGCGCGACGGAGTTCAGGGAGGCGCTCTCCAAAGCCATCACTCCCGTGACTATTCTGGCCACTGATGGACCGAATGGCAGAGCCGGAGTGACCTGCTCCGCAGTCTGTTCAGTATGCGACACGCCTCCGACAGTTCTGGTTTGCGTCAACCGCAATAGCTTTGCGAATGGCGTGATCAAGGCGAACGGAATACTCACCGTGAACTGGCTGAGTGCAGATCAAAGTGAATTGTCCCAGCTTTTCGCTGGCGTTGGTGGATTGCCAATGCCAGAACGGTTTTCCAGGAGTCAGTGGGGAACCCTGGCAAGCGGAGCGCCTTACTGTAAAGAAGCGATGATGACGCTCGACTGTCGTGTTGCAGATGCGATTGAGGTCGGGACACACAGCCTTATTTTCGCACGCGTGATTGCAACGACTAAAGCCGATGAGCGACACCCGCTGGCCTACTATCAGCGCGCCTACGCAACGACTCAACCCGCAACGTTTTAACCCGTCGTTTTCAATTCAATTCTTGAAGGAAAAATTATGATCCGAACCGGCCGTCAATACCTTGAATCCCTGAATGACGGGCGTCAAGTCTGGGTGGGAAATGACAAGATCGACAACATTGCCACGCACCCGAAAACACGTGACTATGCGCGGCGCCACGCGGATTTCTACGACCTGCATCATCGGGCCGATCTGCAGGATGTTCTGACCTATGTTGACGAGGATGGTGAGCGACGTTCAATGCAATGGTTCAGCCATCACAATAAGGATCAACTCCGGCGTAAGCGCAAGTACCATGAGACCGTGATGCGTGAAATGGCCGGCGCATCTTTCCCCCGCACTCCCGATGTGAACAACTACGTATTGATGACTTACCTGGATGACCCGACGCCGTGGGAAACGCAATCCATTGGTGCGGAAGGTCATATCAAAGGGAAAAATATCGTTAGCTTTGTCAACTTTGCTAAGGATAACGATTTTAACTGCGCGCCGCAGTTTGTTGATCCGCAAATGGACCGATCCGGCCCGGAGGCACAGCAGCGCTCACCGGGTTTGCGTATCGTCGAGAAGAACGAGAAAGGCATTGTTGTCAATGGGATCAAAGCGATCGGCACTGGCGTTGCTTTTGCCGACTGGATCCACATCGGCGTATTTTTCCGGCCCGGCATTCCAGGCGAGCAGGTTATTTTCGCTGCCTGTCCGGTCAATGCCAAAGGGGTGACGATCGTTTGTCGTGAAGGCGTGGTGAAGGAAGATCCAATCGAACACCCGCTGGCCTCGCAGGGCGATGAGCTCGATGGGATGACTCTGTTCGAGAATGTTTTCATTCCGTGGTCGCATGTCTTCCATATTGGCAATCCTGAGCATGCCAAGCTCTACCCGCAACGGGTATTCGACTGGCTGCATTACCATGCGCTGGTTCGCCAGATGGTGCGCGCTGAGCTGATGGCGGGGCTGGCCGTCCTGATCACCGAGCATATTGGAACCAACAAGATTCCCGCTGTCATGACTCGCGTGGCGAAGCTAATTGGTTTTCATCAGGCCATGCTGGCCCACGTGATCGCGGCGGAGGAATTAGGCTTTCACACGCCCGGCGGCCACTACAAGCCGAATATTCTGGTCTACGATTTTGGCCGCGCGCTGTATCTCGAGAACTTCTCGCAAATGATCTACGAACTGGTCGATCTTTCAGGGCGTAGTGCTCTGATCTTCGCCAGCGAGGATCAATGGAACGATGCGACACTCAATCCGTGGTTTGAACGCCTGAACAGTGGACCTGTCGGCAAGCCACACGACCGCGTCAAGATCGGCCGGGTGATCCGTGATCTGTTCCTGACGGACTGGGGTAGCCGCCTGTTCGTTTTCGAAAACTTCAACGGTACGCCGCTGCAAGCCATTCGCACACTGACCATGCAACGGGCGGAGTTCTCCGGTTCGGGTCCGTATGCAAGGCTCGCTCGCCGGGTTTGCGGCATCGAGGCAGGAGTAGACGACAACTCCGATTACAAGGCGACCGCCGACTACGCCAAAGCGCTTGATTCGGCACGGCATCAGGAATCGCTGGCGCTCAGCGGCACAATGTCCATTTAACGCAATTCCCGCCTAAGGGCGGGGCAGTTGCGTGAGCTGCATAGGGTGTAGGTACCGTGCGCTCGCACGGTACAGTTTCTCTCCAGGAAGGTGACAGAATATGGCCGATGAAAATTTTTTGGACCGTGTGTTTCGTCATGGTCGCAGCCAGAACGGGTGGCTTGCTGAGCCGGTGTCTGACGAACAGCTGGAGCAAGTTTACGATCTGATGAAGTGGGGTCCCACTTCAGTAAATTGTTCGCCCGCCCGGATCGTTTTCGTGCGCAGTGAGGCGGGCAAAGCAAAATTGAAGGACGCTCTCAGCCCGGGGAATGTCGATAAGAGTATGACGGCGCCTGTGCTCGCCGTTGTCGGCTACGAGACTCGCTTCTACGACGATCTGCCGCGGCTCTTTCCGCATAATCCTGCTGTGAAGACTTGGTTCGAAGGCGAAGCGAAGGTCGGGTTTGCTGAAACAACGGCCTTTCGCAACGGCACCCTGCAGGGTGGATATCTGATCGCGGCAGCACGCGCGGTCGGTCTGGACTGCGGGCCAATGTCGGGCTTCGACAATGCGAAGGTTGACGCCGCACTGTTCGCTGGCACGTCGATTAAATCGAACTTCATTTGCGGGCTGGGTCGCGGCGATCCTTCCAGGCTGTTTCCGCGCAGCCCACGGCTGTCTTTCGAAGAAGCCTGCAAGCTGATCTGATCCGCGATTGACGGTGCTTACGGGAGTCATCCATGATAGTCATCTCCGATCCAAGTGAATTCAATTTATCCGGGTCGGCCGTGTCGATCGGGATGTTCGATGGCGTTCATCGTGGGCACCGGCGTGTCCTGCGGAAGTTGCGAGATCAGGGATTGGCCTTGCAGCTTCCTACCGTCCTGGTCACATTTGATCCTCATCCGCTTGCCACGTTGCGTCCCGCCTTTTGCCCGGCGCTCCTGACGACCCTTGAAGGTCGTATGGAGTTGTTAGCGTCCACCGGTCATGTCGACTATTGTCTCGTTCTGACATTTGATCGGGTGCGAAGTGCGGAATCGGCGGACGAGTTTGTGCGGCGGACTCTGGTTGATATGCTGGGCATGCGCTCATTGATCGTCGGCGAGAATTTCGCCTGCGGCAGTGGGCGCCAGGGGAATATTGAGTACCTGGGCCATCTTGGCGATTCCCTGGGGTTCGACGTACGTCCTGTGCCGTTGCGGCCGGATACGTACGTCGGGAACAGTGCGCATTGTTCGTCGAGCGAAACAAGGCGGCTCATCCAGCAAGGCGACATTGCCAGTGCAAATGCCATGCTGGATCGCCCCCACGAGCTGTCCGGGACGGTGTTCGGACCGAGTGAATCCGCGTGCCGCGTGATCGACGTTGCGGTGCCTCGCGATATGTGTTCACCGCCGGTCGGGGATTACGCAGGAACTGTAAAAAAACAGGATGTTGCGGCGCCCTGGATCGGCGCTATCCTGCAAGTTCGGGAGCAACATCCGCAGATTGGCGCGCGCACGGTGCGGTTGCTTGTTGAGAAGGACACGGAAATCGCTCCCGGTGACGCAATGACCGTCCGATTCCTTGATAGGGCAAGGTCGGCCACAAGTCGCGTCGCATTCGGTACGATGGCCATGATCTGACGTGACCCAGGCGAAACTATCATGAACGAATTCACTTTTGTAAGCCATCCGCAGCGGGTTGTTTTCGGTGCCGGTACGCTAAGCCGGCTCGAAGCGGAAGTCGATCTGCTTGG
Source organism: Paraburkholderia fungorum (assembly GCF_046027215.1). Classification (GTDB taxonomy): domain Bacteria; phylum Pseudomonadota; class Gammaproteobacteria; order Burkholderiales; family Burkholderiaceae; genus Paraburkholderia; species Paraburkholderia fungorum_D. Next base: position 3,067,366 of record NZ_JAQQEN010000002.1, read on the forward strand.
CGCGCGTCGCGCTCTGATACTCGCGACGCCGGATCAGCGCCGCGACGCAGAACGTATAGCAGCAATTCTCGGGGCTCGTGTTGCCGGCGTGTTCGATAGGGCGGTCATGCATGTACCCGTTGAAGTTGCCCGTGAGGCGCGCGAACTGGCACGCCGTCTTGACGCTGACTGTGCTATAGCTATCGGCGGTGGGTCGACGGTAGGACTCGGAAAAGCCATAGCGCTGGAGTCAGACCTGCCGATTCTTGCTATTCCGACTACTTATGCCGGTTCTGAAATGACACCGATCTACGGCATAACCGAAGCGGGATTGAAAAAGACCGGTCGGGACATTCGTGTCATGCCAAAGACGGTGATCTACGATCCCGAACTCACGTACTCGCTGCCAGTATCTTTGAGTGTTAGCAGCGGGATCAACGCGATTGCTCATGCTGCGGAAGGTTTATACGCATCGGACGCTAATCCGATCACCGACCTGATGGCTGCCGAAGGTATCGCTGCCATTGGTCGAGCGCTGCCCCTACTGACGCGCGACGCTGAAGCTGCACAGGTTCAGCATGCACGCGCGGATGCGCTCTATGGCGCGTGGCTGTGTGGATCGGTGCTAGGAGCGGTGGCGATGTCGCTGCATCATAAGCTGTGTCATACGTTAGGCGGCAGCTTCAACCTGCCGCACGCGGAAACCCACACGATCGTCTTGCCGCATGCATTGGCCTACAACGCCTCGGCCGCCCCGCGCGCGATGAAGCACATCGCGCGCGCGCTCAACGGCACTAGCGCACCGCAGGCCATTTTCGATCTGGCGAAAACGAACGGTGCACGGTTGGCACTGAAAGACATCGGAATGAAAGCGTCAGACCTCGATAAGGCGTGCGAGATCGCGCTGCAGAATCAATATCCCAATCCACGGCCACTGGAGAAGGCGGCTATAAGACAGTTGCTGCAGGACGCATACGAGGGTGTGCGACCGCGGATCTGATCTGTCTGGGGTTCATCCAAACACCAAAACATCTGGAGACGAACATGCGCAACCTCAATGAAAGAACTGTCACGCAAGCAGTGCTCAATCTCTTATCCGGCACGCCGGATGCTCGCCTGAAATTCGTACTCACTAGCCTCATCACTCATCTGCACGATTTCGCGCGGGACGTCGAGCTAACGGAAGAAGAATGGCTGGCAGGGATTCAATTCCTGACCGCGACCGGGCACAAATGCGACGACAAGCGGCAGGAATTCATTTTGTTGAGTGACGTCCTCGGGTTGTCGATGTTGACCGTTGCGATGAACAACCAGAAGCCGGAAGGTTGCACGGAATCGACCGTTTTTGGGCCGTTCCACGTAGAAGGTGCACCTGAGTATGAGAACGGTGCCGATATTGCCAATGGCGCGGTGGGTGAACCTTGCCTCGTACGAGGCACGGTGAAGGATCGCAACGGCGCACCGATCGCCGGGGCGGTGCTGGAGGTTTGGCAGGCCGACGCTGAAGGGTACTATGACGTTCAGTATCCGGACCTCGCGACTCATCAGGGTAGAGGCGTACTCAGGTCTCAGGCAGACGGTAGCTTTGAATTTCGTACCGTTGTTGCTGTCGCATACCCGATTCCCGTCGATGGCCCCGTGGGCGATCTGCTACGTGCTACCGGGCGCCACCCTTGGCGCCCCGCCCACCTTCACTTCATGATCAAGGCGGAAAATTACCAGACCTTGGTCACGCACGTATTTCGCAATGGCGACCAATATCTGGATTCCGATGCTGTTTTTGGCGTACGGCAAACATTGGTAGCCGACTGGATCAAGCAGCCTGACGGTAGCCACACGTTGAGTTACGATTTCGTCCTGAACCCCGTGGGCTAAGGCGGTTCGTAGTCGTGCCGTATTGATCGATGGCTTTTGCAGGCGTCAGGTCTGCGTTGAATTTCGATTCAATGCAGACCTGATGGGCTCTCGCTTTACCCGGGCGTTGAAAACAGCGTGCGAAACACATTTCGAAGCCACTGGTTGCCGGGTTCGAGGTGGCAGCGATCATGCCAGTATTGAGCGATCTGGAGTTTTGGCAATGCAATCGGCGGCTCAACCAATTGCAAGTCGAGATCGTGACTCATCGCAACCGCAAGATTCTTTGGCACCGTGGCGATCACGTCGGAATGTTTAGCGATCAACGCAGCAGAAGTAAAGACGGGGACGCGACACACGATGTTCCTGCGCGGCACTTCGGCCTCGATGAGCCGCTCAATTGCCAGGTGCTCATGCCCGGTACCAAGTGCGGACACGAGGGCGTGCTTCTCCGCGATAAACTCCGCTTTGCTTGGATGCGTGCCGATGCGCGGATGGTCTTTGCGCGTAACGCTGACGTAGGTCTCGCTCCATAGCGGCAGGCGACGAATACCCATTGTGAGCGAAGGGAAGGAGCCAATTGCCAGGTCAACGAGCCCTGACTCAAGCCACAGATCGAGGTGTTGCGCGTCGCACGGAATCGACTGTACACATATTCCCGGCGCTTCAGCGGCGAGGTAGTTCAACAGCGCTGGGAAGATCTTTACCACGCCCGCATCAACAAGAAAGAAGCTGAACTTACGCGTTGATGTTTTTGGATCGAACGACGCGTGCTCCGAGCGCAGCGTGCGAAGTTTTTTTAATATCGCCCGCACGGGTTCTGCGAGTTCGAGTGCCTTCGGTGTGGGCTCCATGCGCAGCGCTACGCGCACAAAAAGCGGGTCGCCAAAATACAGTCTTAGTCGCGCCAGCGTCTTGCTCAGCGCGGGTTGAGAAAGATTAAGCACGCGCGCGGCCTTGGTCAAGCTATGTTCGGTCAACAATACGTCGAATACTTGCAGATGATGGAGATCGAGTTCGACTTCACCTTCATTTCTTTGTGGAATAGTGTCCATGCGGCAGCGGCCCTATCAATACCAATTTGGTAGGGCAACTGTAGCCGATCCAAAAGTCGGTGCCACTCGGAGTATTCACCAACCTGTGGCGCTCCCCGTGAGATAGGCTCGGTTCGGAAAGTGAGGATATCCTGGCTTATTTCCGCAGTGCCGCGACCATCTTGACTTCGACTAGCAACTCCGGACGCGCCAGTGATGCCACACCGAGAATCGTCCATGCAGGGAAGTCAGAACGGATGTAACGCTCCTTGATGGCCCTGAAGTCACCGAGTTGTGACGCAATGTCCACATGATATGAAACCAGTTCAACGAGGTCGGTGAAGTCGAGACCGAGCTCTCGAAGAATGACTTGGGCACGCTTGAATGCTAAATCGATTTGCTCTTCGGCCGACTCCGGAATGGTCCCGTCCGCTCGCAGCCCGACTTGCCCCGCAATGAAGACCAGACCGTTCGCCGACACAGCGGGCGAATATTGGAAGAGATCAAAAATTTTGTTGCCGCCGAACGTTTCATCGTTCTCGGGCAATCGCAGGCGTTCAATCTTGCTCATTTTTAGCCTCAAAGCAGTTCGTGTACCTGAAGAACAACATCACAGGTCAAGACGCAACCGTGGTCCAACCTCGACAAATCCTGCTGACAGATAGAATGCAAGCGTGCGGGCCCAGCGGTGCTGATCAGGCGCGCCTACATCGAGTCGTTTCCATCCCCGTTCCTTGCCGAACTTTACGGCTTCGCGCACCAGCGCAGCGGCGACCCCGCCAGACCGGAATTGCGGTTGGACGTATAGCTCCGTAATCTGCCCGAAGGCTCCGCCCGCGTATATTGCCATTCCTTCTGTCATGAGGAGTACGCCCACCGGGCTATCCCCTTCGAATGCCAGATAGCCGTAGTTGCGACTGGTCTGGGCCAGAACGGCTTCAGCGATACACACCCGGTCTGCGGGTTCGAGTTCGCCATTGTGGAGCTCAACCAGAAGCGCATCCACAAGGCGCGCAACAGAACGCGCATCGGTCGGTGCAACAGGGCGAATACGCGTCAAGATAATCTCCTTTACTGTCCCGCGCAGTGCTGCCGAATCTGTTGGCTTGACACTCATTCGCAGCAATGCCTCATATAATGGCAACAAGTAGTCATCTTTGAACTGCTCCTTCACTGAAGGCACCATGCCAAAATCTCAGAATCAGCCAGCCGTTGAAGAATCTCCGGACATTGAAGTAGCTGAGAAGCAGCCCGACCCTGCGGTAGAGAAAGTGTCCCGTGCTTTGGCTGCACAGATTCACGCCTTCCGGACCTCAGCAGGAATCGCGTCAGGCACCCTCGCGAAAATGGCCGGCATTTCTCATTCGATGCTCTCAAGAATCGAAAAGGGAACCGCTACCCCATCAATAGAAACGCTTACGCGGCTTGCCAATGCACTGGGCAAACCCGTGTCGCGCTTTTTCGTCGACCAGAGTGAACGCCACGACTGCTCGTTCGTACCCGCTGGGGAAGGCGTGACTGTCGATAGGGAAGGTTCGTCGTATGGTCACATCTATCGGCTCATTGGCCACGTACTATCAGGGAACCTGTCCGTGGAGCCGTATGTCGTTACGCTCGACGAAAAGTCCCAGCCGTGGTCGACCCACCAAACAACGGGAATTCAGTTTCTTCACGTACTCGAAGGCAGGATGAAATACCGCTACGCCAATCGACTCTACGACCTGAAACCCGGCGATAGCTTGCTGTTCGACCCGAATGCGGCGCATGGTCCGGAAGAAATCGAAAGCGTGCCCGTGAGGTTTCTCGCGGTATTCTTCAACATCCGGGAATACAGCTAGAAAATAGAGGCCATACTTCTGGCAGCGGCCTCCACCAGCAGCTTTCGCGCGTATCGGCTTATCGTTGCGACCGCTGTAATTCTGCGAACTGCTTTGCCACAACGCTTTCTCGACTCGCGACAATCTCTCCCGTCCCCACGCGCTCCCGGCCGTACACAATCCAGGCGTCATCGGGCGAGCCGATCGTTTCGTCCACTCGCAGCTTCTCCGGTTGCGAATCGAAATAGTATCGATAGACAAGCGCGGAATCGCATTCTCCCCGCATCAGTCGTTCGAAGGCCACCGGAATGGAGACCGCGGGAATCAGCCTGGAATACGAACCGAGGTCTGCGTAGTCATCGGTCGCCGGGGAGACAAGCGAGATGGATTCCGGTTTGCCCACCTCCTTACGCGTGAGAATCGCCAGTGTGTGACTCGGTGAGATGAAGGTGTCGACAACGAACCGTTCGCGGAAGTTGCTGCCCATCACTCGCGGGGTATCTGGATGGACTGCGCACTGAACGAGATAATCAATGTCGTGGGCGTCAAACGCAGCGAGAGCATCGTCGAAATTATCAAAGAGCTTGATCTCAGCCTCAAGCCCGTGGAATTCAATGTAACGACGCGTCACGTACTCGTGGTTGGTCCCGGATGGACCGAGCGTGCCAAATCTGATTGTGGCCATGCCTTACTCCTGAAATCCTGAAAATTCGCACGCATGTTCATCATGGCGCATTCATTTGTGAATCATCTGACTGAGGAATCGTTTGGCTCGCTCAGTCCTCGGTGCATCAAAGAAATTGGCAGGCTCGTTGTCTTCCACAATTTCGCCTTGGTCCATGAATAGGATGCGGTCAGCCACCGCCCTTGCAAATCCCATTTCGTGGGTGACGCAAAGCATGGTCATGCCGTCTTGCGCGAGTAGCGTAAGCGTGTCGAGAACCTCCCTGACCATTTCCGGGTCAAGCGCCGACGTCGGTTCGTCGAGAAGCATGATGGTTGGCGACATACAAAGCGCTCTGGCGATGGCAACCCGCTGCTGTTGACCACCGGAAAGCTGGGACGGGTATTTCGTCGCATGACTCGCAACGCGAACGCGTTCAAGCATTTCAAGGGCGCGTGCTTCTGCATCCTTGCGCTTCAGACCACGAACACGCATTGGCGCCAAGGTGCAGTTGTCCAGCACCGTCATGTGGGGGAACAGATTGAAATGCTGAAACACCATGCCGACATCTGCACGTACCATGCGCACGTGTTTCACATCGTCGGTGAGCTCGATTCCGTCGACGTGGACATCCCCCGAATCATGCCGCTCGAGTCGGTTCACGCAGCGAATCAGGGTCGATTTTCCGGAGCCGGACGGCCCACACAGCACAATCTTTTCGCCTCGGCGGACCTGCAGCGAAATAGAGTTGAGTACATTGAACTCGCCGAAGCTCTTTGAGAGTCCCTTGATAGATATCGCGAGTTCGGTGTCCGGTATCGTATTCATAGCGAAAATCCTGTGCTTTTTCGTGCGGCTCAGGTGTCGAGCCGCGTGAGCGTCTGGGCGCGGAATGCTTGCGCCGCCGGGCTCTCCTTCCAGGCTACCACCTGGCCGTCAGACAGCCGCTCACGGCCATAGACGATCCATGGGTCGTCGACGGTACCGATCTGCTCGTCGATTCTGAACCGGGTGGGGTTCTCGGTAGCAAGGGACGAGTACGTCAGGCCGCTCTCGTATTTGCCCGAAAGAAGTCCATTCGCAACTGACGCTGTCGATGTCTCCGGGATGAGGGTGAGTCCGTCTGTATTGACATAGTCTCGTGTGGCGGGCTGAAGCGCGAGCGTTCGGGGTGTGTTCACGTCAACGCGGGTCACTACCGCCATGTCTTTGCTGGAAGACACGAATGCATCAATGACGAAAAGCTGTTTGCGGTACTTCGCCACAATGTCTGCCGTCGAAGGATGCACCGCAACCTGAACGATATAGTCGGCCTCGCCGTCGATCACCTGTCGTGCTGCGTCGTCAAAGCTCAATACCAGAGCCATCGACGCTTGTCCTTCCAGGCCGTGATGTCGAATGTACCGGGCAGTCACGAACTCGTGATTGCTACCGCTCGGTCCAAGTGTCAGAAATCGAAGCAATTGGTGTTTCTCCATTAACTTTGCGTCAGGGACTCGGAAGCATGAGCCGACCTGTAAAAGTGCGCTATAAGCGGACTAGACTGTGTGAGCATCCCCAGAATCCGAAGACTTCAGCATCGCGGTTTGCTTGGGCTTTCGAGGGTTGACGAGGTTGACGTCCTTTCCTGTTCTGCGTGCAATGTTCAGTTCCAGAATCCGGAACGCATGCGATATGAAGAATGTCATCGCGAGATAAACCATTCCAGCGGCGACAAAAATCTCATAGGGCGCATAGGTCTCGCTAACCAGCAGTTTCGACGTTCCCGTCAATTCCATAATGGTCACCGTCGATGCCAGCGACGTCGCTTTCAGGTTCAGAATGGTTTCGTTCGCGTACGCGGGGAGGGCAATCCGAATCGCAATCGGTGCTTTAACGCGACTGAGGATGGTGACCCGGCTCAACCCCAGTGCCTCGGCCGCTTCCACGATGCCTTTGGGTACGGCAGACAGTGCCCCCATCAGAATGCGCGCCGTGTAAGCGCCCGAATTCAGGCCCAGGGCAATGACCGCGCAGGTGAATGGGTCACGCAAGAGCGGCCAGACCATGGAGTGGCGGATAAAAGAGAACTGTCCGAATCCGTAGTAGAGAAAGAACAGTTGCACGAGAGCCGGCGTACCGCGGAATGCGCCGATGTAAAACTTGACGCTACCGCGTACAACCTTTGACGAGCTCAGTCCTAATAGCGCTGCGGGCACGCCCACAATGAGACCAACAACCACAATGGCGACAAAAAGCTCAAGCGTGAGGGGCAACGCGGCAAGCAGACGCGGAAAACTCGACATGAGCAACGAGAAGTCAAACATGCCTCACCTCGCCAATGCGGTCGACGTCTTGCGGCGAACCGTGCTAAAAACGTTTGTCATGGCGAAGCTGAGGACAAAGTACAGCACGCCGGCGATAAGGTAAAAGAAAAAGGGGCGATTGGTCGCCTCAACGGCGAAGCCCGTTCGTCGCATCAGGTCTTCCAGACCGACCAGCGAGACAAGCGCAGTTTCTTTGAGTAGTACGGTCAGCTGGTTCCCGAAAGCAGGTACGGCGAGGCGCCACGCCTGTGGTGCAATGACGTGGACGAAGCTGCTAATGCCCGTCAGCCCGAGCGCTGCGGAGGCTTCGAATTGGCCGCGCGGCACTTCCAGAATTGCACCCCGGAAAATTTCCGTCGCATAGGCGCCAAACACCAGTCCCAGCGACACCGCACCCGCGCCGAACGCATTGATCTCGATGGGTCGGCCGAGGAGATGAGAAAGGGTTGCGCTGCCGCCGTAGTACACCAGGAAGATGACCAGCAGGTCCGGAACACCTCGTATCGTGGTCGTGTACGCGCCCGCAAACTGCCTGAGAATCCGCATGGGAGACAGCTTGGCAGCCGCCATCAGAATCCCGATCAGCGAGCCGATAGCGGTGGCCGCGAGCGCCACCAGCAGAGTCGTCAAGGCGCCAAGCAGAATGAGTCCGCCATAACCATTCAGAGTGAAACTGATCATGCTGGCTCCCGCATTACATCAGAGAGAAAGGGAAGTACTTTTTTCTGATCTGATCGTAGGTGCCGTTTGTCATGATGGCGGCCAACGCTGCGTTAATACGATTGCACAGTTCGGCGTCGTCGAGACGAACTGCAATTGCGTTGCCATCCCCGAGTACGCCACCTTTGAACTCAGGTCCGACGAAGGCGAAGTCCTTCGAGTCAGGCCTTTTGAAGAAGTCGGAATAGAACGTCGCTTTGTTGCCGATGATGAGGTCGACACGACCTGCGACGAGGTCCAGTTCCGGCTGACGGGTGTCGTCATACAGCACGAGCGACGCCGTCTTGTCATAACCGTTCGCGACCAGCCACTGGTGCTGCGAGGCGCCGCGTTGAACCCCGATGCGCTTGCCTTTCAGTCCCGCAGGCGAGACGTCCTTGATGCCGCTGTCTTTTGCTGCGATAAAACTGGACGTCGTGTCCTTGTACTTGTTAGTGAACAGAACCTGTTTGCGCCGCGCGGGCGTGGTCGACATCGAGGCAACAATTGCGTCGTACCGGTTGGCCTGGAGACCGGGAATGATGCCGTCCCATGCCTGCGCAACGATCTGGCATTTCACTTTCATCTGTGCGCAGAGGGCGTTCGCAATGTCCACATCGAAGCCCTGTAGCTGGCCGGAGGCATCTTTAAAGCTCCACGGAGGATAAGTGCCCTCGGTGGCGACCCTCAGCGTGTCGCCGGCCGACAAGGCGGGGGCCGACGTGGCCAATGCTGCTGCCGCCAGGGCGCAAGTGGCCAATCCTCGAAGACGTCGAAACAGGGTGTGTGACATGGCAACTCTCTCGTCGCGATTGCTGCGCCCCGGATATTCCGTCGCATTAGAGGTAAAGGTAGTCGTTCGTTAATTTAACGTCAATATTTTAATCTCATGCAAATTCCCTAACAGGGTTTACGCGTAGATTGCCGCGTGAGGCAGTTCGAAGGGGCGTGGCCTTCAATGACGCGGCCAAGGCGATAGAGACTTCATAGCCACTCGCGCACGGCAACGCGAGTTGTCCCGATTGCTACCTATGCTTCGCTCGGACAGATACCAAAGTGAAGCCAGCAATATGAGCATCGACATGTCGGCAGTGATGAAGACTCATCGTGATGCTGCGATCATTGGGCAACGTCTTAAGTGCGCTACCGCACCGCACTGCTTGTCGTCGCGCACGCATCATCTCCGCGGCGCATGTTTGTTCTTCGATAGCCAAATGACCAGCATCGCCAACAGAATGAGGCGTGTCTTCCCTATTGGAAGACATGTGTAGCTGCCACCTGCAGCGTTCCTGAATAAGGACGTCATATGTTGATGCGTGAAGTAGTCCCGACCGCCCTGAACCGAGGTTTCGCTCACCTTTCAGAGAACCCGATGGCCGAGATTTCGCTGAAAACCTTCCATCATGGTTTCGACATTTATCTAAAGGACTCGAATGCGTTCATGAACACGTATTTCTCGCGCTATTTCGAGTGGCAGGGGGTGTGCCGCGAGCGGTGGTTTCACGAGTGCATCCATAACGACTTGCTGGGATCGGACGGCATGTTCGTCACCAAACGCGCGCACCAGGAATATGTGCATGAAACCTTCCCGTTCCAACGGGTCGATTGCTATCTGAACACGGTGCAGGTCAGGCAATGCTCGGCATACCTGCTGTTTCGCTTCTGCGTGGATGGGCGCAAGGTTTCCCAGGGCTATCAGCAGATCCTGTACGCAGGTCGGGACCGGAAGATCAGGCGGTTCCCGGACGGAATCGTCGAGCGAGTCAAGGAGTATGAACTGCCGCTGTCGGCGCTGACGGAATAACAAGTAGCGTTCAACTGTAACTCTTCACGCCGGCGGCAGGACCACGCCGGCGCTCAGTGCAATGCGCGATCCGCTGGTGAACCTGGTGCCGGCAAGCGCACGGTGAAGGTGGTGTGCGCGCCGCGTCGCGAGCTGCATTCGATACTGCCGCCCAGAAGCTCCGTTGCGCGACGACAGAACGCGAGTCCCATGCCCGCGCCGCTGCCGTGCCGCTTGGTCGAGAAGAAGGCGTCGAAGATATGCGGCAACACGTCGGGCGCAATGCCCGGCCCTGTGTCGCGGAACCGCAGCACGCAGAAGTCCTGCTCCCGAATCGCGCTGATCACAATCTCGCCATCGCCGCTCACGCGAATGGCGTGCAAGGCGTTCTTCAGCAGGTTGAACAGGACGAAGATCATCAGGGTGTCCGAGCCCGAAAAGCACAGGCTTTCGTCGATGGGCAGGACCGTAACACTTGCGCGTTCGTCGCCACGGAATGGATAGCGATCGAGCGCCGACACCACGCATTGCTGCACGGAATGCGCGCTGAAGCCGCTGCGGTCCAGGCGATCGAGCGTGAACGAGGCGAGTGCCATTTCGACCATCGCGCTGGTGCCCGATACTTCCCGCCTGATCGCCGTGGCGAGCTGGCTGATGCGCTCGGACTGGCCGGAGTGTTCCTGATCGTCATAGATCCCATGCGCGACGGCCAACCGGTAACCTTTGAACACGTGAGTCCAGACGCTGGCGATTTCGTCTGCGTGCATGGCAATGGTTGCCAGCGGCGTCGCGATCTCATGCGCGATCGTTGCCGCGAGCGCATAAGGGTGAATCAGGTGATAGCGGACGATCGTGATCGCGAGAAGCCCCAGGCTGAGGGCGATGAACAGCACGCCCGGCGGGTAGAACGGGTAGCCGTAGTTGACCGCATAGTCGATCGCCGCGAACGCATAGAGGCACAGGCTCGCAAAGCAGAGGTCGAGACGCCTGCGCGCTTTACCGCCGGCTGTCTTGCGGGCCGCAAGCAGAAGCTGCCCGCTGCGTGCCGCGAGCAATACGGTCTGCAAAACGTGCAAAGGATGCAGCGGGCCAGCGATCGGATAGTAGCCAAAGAAGTAATGCCGGTATCCGGCGATCACTTCGTTGCCGGGAAGCAGTGCGGCGAGGACCAGGCAGATGCCGTAGGAGGTGAGCAGGAATGGCCGCTCGCGGCGCTGCGATGTCACCTCCGTCACGAAGTGATAGAAGGTGGTCGGCAGAAAGAGAATGAACAGATAGCCGACCCTGACCAGCAGGCCCGCGATCTGGGGATTGTCTGTCTGGAACAGCAGCGTCCACACGCCCTGCCAGGCAAAGGTGGCTGCGCACATTAACAGGAACGGCGCGGAGAGGCGCGTGACACCCTGGCTGATGAGTACGTAAAGGCCGAACACCACGAACATCGCAGACACGAAGGCAGTCGGAATGGCGTACATGTGGCTCAATGTGTCGGCAAGCGTTGGTCTGTTCCGGCTGTCTACCGCGGCGCCCTTGAATGGGCGAGTGTTCTATCCCGGCCTGGCGGCTATGCGGGCGCCCGCTGACTCCGATCGCGCCGCCATTGCGAAAAGGTCACGACATCTAAGCCCAATTCATTCGCCTCTACTCTGGTCCAGCCATAGAACGCGTCTTCCCAGCCCGGAATCTGATGCGGTGCCAGCGTTCTGAAGTCCATGCCGGGACGAAAAGCGAGATGTGGCCAGAAAAGCGGCATGGCCTCGCGGATTGCCATCCGCCTCAACAGGTCCGCCGGCCCACTCTCGTCCGCGACGATTTCGCCCTGGGAAATCCAGTCGTTCTCAGCCCAGGCAAGAAAAACGCTGGGGTTGCCTGCGCGGTCGAACATCAGAATGGCATTCTGCTCGGGACGCCAGTAGTACTCGACGATCCCTTCCGCGGCGACCACGTCGTCAATGACCTTCCTGGTTCTCGGGTCGCAATACGTCATGCCGTTCTCACCCAATGCCAGCCAGCCTCCTTCCGAGCAATGCCTGCTGCGGGCGTCCTTCAGGAAATTGACCAGTCTGCTGGGTGAATCCGGATCGGTCTTTCGCAGATACAAATCGACGATTCCGGCATTGAACGCCTTGACCGCGACGGTTTCGTCCGCGACGCCGGTGAGGAGCACCTTTGCGCAACGCAGGTTGGAGATGGACGAAAGGAATTCGACACCGCTCAGCCCGGGCATGTCGTAATCGACGACAACCGCGGCCACTTCCGAAAACCGGGAATCGCGGGTCAGGATGTCGCGTTCGGCCGAGCTTTCGACCAACCGCTCAAGACCCGTTTCGCTCAGGCACGCCGACGCTGGCGCAAACTCCAATGAGTTCTGGCGGGCATGTTTGCGGATGAAGGCGAGGGCGGTTTGAGGCCGCGTGAAAAAAAGATTGGTGGAAATATCCGGAAAGAATCGGCGCAGTGCATCGAGGTAGCTGTCGTTGTCGTCCACGAAAACGACGGATGCCGGATAGAAAACAGGGGGTCGAATAAAGTTGTTCATATTTTCACGTGGTCTGTCATGACGCCGCTGGCGACAACTGCGGCAGGGCAGCCACCACACGAAAACGCCTCACCGTGCGACATGTCACGGCGCCATTCGCACCTGCTCACATATTGGGTTTTCTAAAGTGGACTGCCGAACCGATTCCCGTGAACCGTATAGTACCTAGGTCTTTGCTTAACTGTGCAACTTGCGTCGCGTTTCGGGCCGGTGTATGCGGATAGGATATTTTGGCTGTAATACGCGGGTGATTACGCTTACGAACCGGCCTTGATCACATAGATCGCGTTACCTGGAGCGCGCGAGCCGGGACAACACCGCGGCGACGACCCGGTCGCAATGCGCACCGCCGAACTCAAACAGATCGCGCTCCGCGAGATCGATCTCACGCGCGAGCGATTCGCGCAGCAGGCTTCTCGCGCGGAAGTGTCTGCTGCGCACGGTCGCTTCCGTAATGCCCAGGCACTGGGCGGTTTCCTCAACGCTCATTTCTTCAACGGAACGGAGCACGAAAACCGTGCGGAAGGCGTCTGGCATGTGGTCCAGCTTACGCTCGAGTAAAGCGCGCATTTCCGCGCGTGCAAACTCCTTCTCCGGCGTGTTCACCTCGGGCGTGCTCATCACATCTGCATCCGCAAAGTTGTCCAGTTCGACCATTGGAATCACATTCTGACGACGCGCATACCGGCGCTGTCGCGCGAAGCATTCGTTGAGCAGGAGACGCGATAGCCAGGTGAACAGCGTGGCGTCGCCACGAAACTGTCCAATCGACCGGTAGGCGGACAGATACGCCTCCTGTAGCGCGTCCTCGGCTTCGGCGTCATTGCGTAGCGTTGCACGCGCCAGCCGGTACAAGCGCCGGTTGTGCAGGCGCATGAGCAATTCGAAGGCGGTTTGATCGCCAGCGACGATGCGGCGCACGAGTGTCTGCTCGTCGTCCGCACAAGGCGTCGCAATTGCCGCGACTACGTTTGTCATAAGTGCCTCACCCTACCGCTTTAACGAACAATCAGTACCGCCCGCATCGTTGGATGGAAACTGCATCCGTATGGATAACTGCCTGACTTGTCCGGCAGATAGGTCCATGATGCATTCGCTGCGATGCTGTGCGAATCGAATAACCTGGCATTTGCGCTTGCCGTGTGCGGAATCAGATCCTTGTTGGCCCACACCACGCGATCCCCGCGTTGCACCGTCAAGGTTGGCGGGTTGAATTGCATTCCCTCGATGGTGACGACATAGGTCTTCGGCGCCGCGGCCGCATCGTGCGCCGTAACGGGCAGGCTGGCGGTTGCGGTCAAGGCCACGACCGCGCCATAGAACACAGCACCTGTGCGCGGCACGCTCCGGTACGTGGCCTGTCCGGTCACGCAACGGTCAGCCACCGCTTTTTTCCAGCGACGCCTGGATCATCCGCGCATGCTCGAGATGCGCCACGAAGGCCGGCCGAACTTTGACCAGCAGTGCTTTCAAGTCGGCGTTTTGGGCATTCGGGATCAAGGTCTTGTCGAGCGCATCGAGAACTGCCTCGTGATACGCCACTTCATGATCAATATACGCCCGGTCGAACGGCGTGCCATTGAGGGGCTTCAGCGTTGCAACGTTGGCGTGGCCGCCTTGCGCCAGGCTCTGGCTCGTTGCGTTGTCCTGCGGCGTGACATTCAGTCGGTGCACCAGGTCAGTCGCCGCCTGGTTGACGGCACTGTGATCGGTCACCATGCGTTGCGCGAACGCTTTGACTTCCCTGGATTGGGTTTTCGACTCCGCGAGTTTGCCTGCGTCGATGTCGACCTGGTTAGCGGTCACCACGATGGCTGCAATCTGCGGGTCGGTCGGACCGGCGGTCTGCGCAGAGGCAACCACGCTGGCAAACACCAGCGCGCCGGCCGAGGCGGCATGGATCAATTTCATGAGACTTCTCCCCAAAAGGTATTCGCAAGTCAGCTACAGCCCAGCGGGCCGGTTCGATTCGACTTTCGATGTGGGGATAGATGTCACGTCCGCCGCCCGCGTTCCCGATTTTTCGCGGTGCGCTCTATTGGACTATCGGGCAGCGGTCACGGCGCAAGCCTGCAGTGGATACAGGCGCTTTCGGCAGGCGCCGCGGTCCACACACCGCGACCGGCGGCGCGCCGCGATTTATCCTGCTCGCCGTACCGGAGGGAAGCGCTTCGAGCCACGGCTGAGCGTCACGCGCCGGAAGCGTTCCCGTTTGTGTTCTTCGTCGAAGTGGGCGAGGGAAGGTTTGACCAGATCGCTACGCGAGACGATGCCGATCAGACACAGGCTGTCCCGGTCGGCGACCACGGGCAGACGCTCAAGACCATGAACCGCGAGCCGGGTCGCGACCAGCCGGCAGGTCTCGTCGGACAATGCCACCACCGGTGCGCTGCCGCGCAATACGTCGGCGACGCGCGCGTTGTCGGACTGGGCCGGGCTGCCCGCACGAAAACGCTCGAGTGTGGCACGGTCGAGCATGCCGGCCACGACGCCGTCCTTGACCGCCGGATAGGCACGGTGCGTTTGCGTGGCGCCAAAGAAGGTCGCCAGCGCTTCACGCACGGAGAGGTTCGCGTCGATGGTCTCGACAGAATGCGACATGACTTCATCGACGTAGTGACGCTCGAGCGGATCGACGCCATATTCGCGGTAAATGTGATAGCCGCGACGGGCGATTTTCTCCGTCATGATGGAGCGCCGCATCACGACGGTTGCGAAGCCGTGCGCCACCAGGGTGGCGGCCAGAAGCGGCAACAACGCGTTGCTGTCGTGCGTGAGTCCAAAGGCAAAAACGATGGCCGTGAGCGGCGCGCCAAGGGTCGCGCCGAGCGTTGCGGCCATGCAGACGAGCGGCCACAGCGCCGGCTCGCCGCCAGGCAGTACGTGGCCAAGTACCGTTCCAAGCCCCGCCCCCAGCATGAGCAGCGGCGC
This sequence comes from Paraburkholderia fungorum, assembly GCF_046027215.1. Classification (GTDB taxonomy): domain Bacteria; phylum Pseudomonadota; class Gammaproteobacteria; order Burkholderiales; family Burkholderiaceae; genus Paraburkholderia; species Paraburkholderia fungorum_D. The sequence goes on from NZ_JAQQEN010000002.1 coordinate 3,082,972, forward strand.
GAGCACCCCGCCCGACGTGCCGGAGCCCAAGGCGACCACCCAGATCACCGCCTTCACGCCCAGAATGGCGATTGCGACTTGCAAAATGATGTGCTGATGAAGCAGATCACCGATGACGTCGTAGCCGACGCCGAGCGCGCGCGGTTCGATGAATCCGCCGATCCCCACCGCGAGGCCGCCAAGGGCCGGCCACCACATCCAATGGATGGGCAGCTTGCCGAACAGATCTTCCGTTTTGTACAGCGCGGCCGAGAGCCCCGAGGCGAGTGCGCCGCTCAACAGACCGGCAATGACGCAGGACACCAGCGACAGCGCACCGGGCGGCGCCGTTTCGAGCGGAAATAGCGGACCGGTGCCAAAGAATGCCGCGCGTGCAAAACCCGCGACCGCACAAGCCAACGCAACCGGCAGAAAGCTACGCGGCCGCCATTCGAACAGCAGCAACTCCACGGCAAGCAGCACGGCGGCCACCGGGGTGCCGAACACGGCGGTCATACCGGCGGCCGCGCCCGCCACCAGCAGGGTTTTGCGCTCCGCGGCGGTGACCTTCACGCACTGCGCAATCAACGAACCCAGCGCGCCGCCTGTCATGATGATCGGACCTTCCGCGCCGAACGGGCCGCCGCTGCCGATCACAATGCCGGACGACAGCGGTTTGAGAACGGCCACTTTCGGCGACATGCGGCTCTTGCCGAACAGGATGGCTTCGATCGCTTCCGGAATGCCATGTCCGCGGATTTTTTCCGAACCGTAACGCGCCATCAGACCCACGATCAGCCCGCCGACGACAGGGATCAGAATCACCCAGGCGCCAAGCGTATTCTGTGCCGGCGATCGGTCCGCGAAAGAAAACGCGCCGAAGAAAAACAGGTTCGTGAACAAATGAATCAGACTGAGCAGGACGAACGCCGCGAGTGTGCTGAGCGCGCCGATGCCCGCGGCAAGCAGGGAGATGCCAGGCAGCCGTGCATTGGATGAAAAGTCGCGCTTATGCGTGTTGTGATTCATGGTTATTCAGGGTTACTCGAGATCGATTCGGGGAACGTTAAAGGCGCCTTCGAGCGACTTCAATTCGGCGCGGTGCATCTGGGCGAGACGGGCTAATACCTGCTCACCTGCTTTCAGCAAATGCACTTCGACCTGGCGCCGGTCCGTGTCACTGATCTTGCGGCGAACGAGATCGAGGGCCTCACAGCGCGACACGAGCGCGACCACGCCGTGGTGCTGCGCCTGAAGCCGTTCGGCGAGTTCGCCGATCGTGGCCCAGTCGCGCTCCGGATAACCCTTGATATGCAGCAGCAACAGATATTGCAGCGGCGTAATGCCCTCGCCCTGGGCGGCCTGTTCGGAGAAGCGCTCGAAGCGCCGCATCTGATAACGAAACTCGGATAGCTGCTCAAAGTCCGTCTTGGTCAAGCCGCGAGCGAGTGTTTTCATCGGAGCTCCGTCGAAACAGTAAGGAGAGCAATTATATCACGGTGTGATATGAAGTTTTTGCGGGTCGGCAGCCGTGGAATGGTGATCAGGCCGCGCGACGTTGTTGCGCATACGTCTCGCGATAGAGGCCGGCAATGAGGTCCGCCTGCGTAATCATCCCGGCGAGCCGCTTCTTGCTATCCAGCACCGGGAAATGGTGGTGCCCGCTGTTGGCGAATAGCGGCAGCAGTTCGCCGACGGGGGTCGTTACGTCGACGGTACGCGCCTCCAGGTTCATCAATGCCCCAACGAGCGGCGCTGGAGCGGTCTCGCGTTTGAACCAGCGTTGCATCGAGGGCGGCAGAATCGATGCTCTACCAAACGATCTCTTGTCGACCAGGTCAGCGCGAGTCACGATGCCGATGACGTGCTGGTTCTCATCCGTGACTGGAAGCGCCTTGAAACCGTGCAGCTTCAGCAGGCGCCATGCCGTCGACGCCCGTGCCGCGGCCGAAACGGCGACCGCGGGGCGCGACATGATATCGGCGCAGGTCAATTCGTTGAGCGTGCGGCCATAGGCATGCAGCTGGATTTCGCGTAGCAAGGATTCCAGATCGTCAACGTCGATGTCCAGCAATTCACTACGGCGCTTCAGTACGGTTTCGAGATCCGCGCGCGTAAAGCCTTCCTTCGACGTGTCCGGCGACCCTGCCGCGCTTTTACCCGGGCTATGGTGTGCAGCGTGCGGATAACGATGCCCGGTAACGGCGTGGTACGCGATCGCAGCGCACAGGAGCAGCACAGACTGGATCGCAATGGGTTCCGCCACAAAGCGGAAGCCCAGGGCGTGAACGGCCGGCCCGCCGAGAACCGCAGTCAGCGCGACCGCGCCAGACGGCGGGTGAACACAACGCAGCGCGAACATGAAACATATCGCTAGCGCCACCGCCAGCGCGGCGGCACCCACCGGGTCGCCAATCCAGTTCGCGCAAGCGACGCCGACCGTGGCGGAGACGAGATTGCCGCCGATGATGGACCACGGTTGCGCCAGCGGACTGGCGGGAACCGCGAACAGCAATACCGCGGAAGCGCCCATGGGCGCGACCAGCATGGGGATGTTCGCGGCCGGTCCGAGCAGAACGTGCATCGCCCCGCCGGTAAACGCAATGCCCACCAGCGCACCGAGCGACGACCTCAGCCGCTCCTGCCACCGGACGGCGATTGGACTGGGGATGAAGCTGGAAAGCCAGTGGATGACAGCGTAACGGGACAAAATTGGACCAGTAAAGGAGTGGAGAGAGAGTGGAGGAGATCGCGTGTAATGGACTCGCACCTTACGGTCAAACCCTCGCGAAACAAACGAATGTCTCGTCATAATTATATTTCATTGTGATATAAAAACGCGCACAGGGTTGTGCATGGCCTAAGCGGGAAACGGTAACGCTTTCATTAGTGGCGACGGCAGCGCGCGCGTGGACAATGCAGGCAACGTGTTGGGCATTCGCACGATCGTGCCTTTATCAAGAGTCTATTTCTTATGACGATTCGATGTCCGAGGCACCTGGAAAAAAGATGCTTCCCACATATTGATCTTTCGTTTGTCTCAAAGTTAAGATGAGTACATTGGCGTGCGAGACAGTCCACACTGAAGTGGACGCCGCAGCCGCCATCCCCGATGGTCCTGCCCGCGAAGCGGGTGCAACGGATCAGGTTCCCAGCGAAACGCAGGTGAAGCCAGGAGACGAAATGCTTAGTCCACATGAATTCGCAACCCTCATGCTGCTCAAGGATGCACCGGACCCAATGAATCTGGACCGTGCTGATCTGGAAGCGCTTCTAGAACGTCAGCTTGTCACACTGGAGCAACTCGAATCTGGCCAACGACGCCCTTTCATTACCAACGACGGACAGCTTTTCCTCAATGCTGCCGCCCGTATCCTCAACGACGAATGACACTAATGGGTTGATCCAGTTCTTCAGTCACGGAGTTTTTGCATGAGCGACTTGTGGGCAGGGATTGCCGTGGGGCTATTCGGTCTGGCCGCCGCCGCACTGCTGATTGCCGGTCACTATCGCCGCGAATTGATGCGGCGCAGGATGCTCCGGCAGATGGACCCGATTCAGTGTTGGGACGTCATGCGTCGCCGGCAATAAAAGCGGGCTTCGTACCTCCAGGTTATTGCGGTTCAGGAAGTCCCCGCACATTGCGTGCGGGGACTTCTTTTCTTATGGGGAAGGCGGCACGCCAGAACTGATCCCCCGGCGGCCGAAATTCAGGTAGGCTTACTGCCTGTCAGCACAACCGGCGCACACGCAGTGCCATAAACAGTCGGTAGAAAATCCCGGTTCCGCGCTATGCGCTCCCTTTCAATATAAAGCTGGCATATCGCCAGTCAGAGCTGGCTCGTCCGATAGAGATGATAAAAACGGGAAGCGGTCTGATCGCGGATCTGATCGGCCTTATCAAACGAAAGCTCGTTGCGTCTTCGCTCCTCATCGCCGGGTCAGGGGCCTTCATTGCGATCGTGATGGTGGGCCTGTGCGGGATGGTTCTGTATCAGAGCCGGGAGGACGCGCTGAATCACACTCGCGAGTCCTTGCGCGATATTGCGCTGATCGCCGAGCGCGACATCGAACGCAATTTCGAGCTCTATGAGTTGTCGTTACAGGCGGTGGTGGATGGCCTCAAAGACCCCGAGGTCATGTCCCTGTCACCCAGACTGCGCCGCGAAGTGCTGTTCGATCGTGCGGCGAGCGCCAAATACCTGGGCTCGATGCTCGTGCTCGACGCAAAGGGCAATATCATCCTCGACTCCGGCAGCGACAAGCCGCGCCAGGCCAATTTCGCCGATAGAGAATATTTCACGGTCCAGCGCGACAACCCGGCGGTCGGCATGTATCTCAGCGACCCCTATACATCGCGACTGAGAGGGGGAACGCCGAGCATCGCCCTGAGCCGGCGCATCTCGAATCCCGACGGCTCGTTTGCCGGTATCGTGCTGCTGACGGTGAACCTCGAGTACTTCCACAACCTGTTCGCGGGACTCTCGCTTGGCCCGAGTGGCTCGCTGTCGCTGATCGGCAAGGACGGTGTGATGCTGATGCGTCAGCCTTACGATCCGCGCATCATCGGCCGTAACATCAAAAACGCCAGCACCTTCCGGCACTTCATGGAGGATACGGAAGGCAGCTTCGGCGACACCGCGTCGATCGACGGCGTGCGCCGCCTCTACTGGTTCAGGAATTTCCCCAACACGCCCTTGATCATCATGGCGGCCTCCGCTGAACAGGACATCTACGCGGCATGGCGCCGCCGTGCCCTCACGATCGGTTCGCTGATGGTCGTATTTGGTTCGACGTTTATCGGCTTGGCGGCCTTGCTGGGGGTCCAGTTGCGTCAACGGATGCGCGCGGAGTCGGCGTTACGCCTGCTGGCACGCACCGATGGCCTCACTGGGCTGAACAACCGCCGCAGTCTCGGCGAGATCCTGGATGCGGAATGGCGTCGCGCCAAGCGCACGCGCAGCGTGATGTCATTGCTGTTCGTCGATATTGACCGGTTCAAGGCGTACAACGACACGTACGGCCACCAGGCGGGCGACGACGCGCTGGCGGCGGTCGCGCGCTGCATCACCGAGAGCATCCGGCGGCCGGCGGATACCGCGGCACGCTACGGTGGCGAGGAGTTCGTCGTCGTCCTGCCGGACACGCCTGCTGACGGCGCGTCCGAGATCGCGGAAAGGATTCGCCGCGCTATCAGCGATTGCGGTATCGAACACGCGGGCAGCGAGCACGGCCGCGTGACGGCCAGCATTGGCGCGGTCAGCCGTGCGCCGATGAGCGACGACGAAGTGACCGCCATGATCAAAGCCGCCGACGAAGCGCTTTACAACGCGAAAGCAACCGGCCGGAATAAGGTCTCGTTGAACCAGTATTAATAGTTGTGCGGATGAGTTCGTTCGCGTCAATCGTCTCAGACGCGAAGGAGGCCCATGACCCCGAGCCTTTTGACTACCGATAGAAAACGTAGTCCGCAAGATAAGGCGAACTGCCGAGCTGATGTTCCGTTGTGCACGGCGTCGCCGGCATCAGTCCGGCGACGGTATGCAGGCGCTGCACGTACCGCATGGATGAAAGTGTGCCGCTACCCGCCGTGCTGTGCGTTTCGAGCAACAACTGCGGGATGCTCGCCCTGGTTTCGCTGGGTTGCTGTGCGACCACGCGGCCGACGATCCGGCTTCCGTCTTCCGCTTCCCATGATGGCCCCGCACCGTGCCGGACCGCAGCGTGGCCGCTCGAGTCGAACAAGGTGGCTTGTGGGCTCTTGAACACCCATCCGAGATGATGCTGCGCATCGTATTCGCAGGAATAAGTTTGTACGCCGGATGCAGCCAGTGTCATCACGCGCTCGGCTTGAGGCGGATCGATGGATGCACTGGCTGGTGCGGCGGGCGGCGTTGCGCACGCGCCCAGCATGGAAAGGGCGGCGACCGCGAGGGCAGTTTGCGAAAGATTCCTGAGCATGAGTCTCACCTTGGATGGATGGCGCGCTGGTTCATGAGGCATTCGCCGCATGCAATCAGCCCATTGTCCCAGCCTCCTGCTCAGCAAACCACTGCAAGATGCGTTGGCGGCCCGGATGGAGGGCACCGGCGGTCTGCAGCCAAAGCACATAGACCCCCGTGGTTTTCAGAGGCGTGCCGAACGGGACAACCAGATCGCCACGATCGATCAACTCCTGCGCTAGCGTCAAGTCCGTCATTGCGACGCCGAGTCCGCGAGCGGCGGCATTCATTGCGAGTTCATCGAGATTGAAGGTGATGTGCTTGTAATTCCTGGCAACCGGTCCCCCTTGCGCTTTCAACCAGGTCGTCCACTCGTGCTGACCCGTGGAACCGTGAATGAGCGTGTGATCCGCTAACTCTTCCAGAGACTTCGGAAGCGGCTTGTCGTTGACCGCGAAAGGCGCGCACACCGGCACCAGAATCTCCTCGAACAGCGTGAGGAATGTCGGTTCCTCTCGCGCTTCGGGCAGGTAGAGGATGTAGGCGTCGCAGTTACCGGACGGGTCCACCACTTCCGTTGCCACGGTTTCGATTGAAAGGGATAGATCGGGATACTTTGCATAAAAGTCGGTCAGCCGCGGCAATAGCCAGCGAACCGCAAGCGACACGAAGATGCGGATGCGAAAGGGCCTGTCACGCGGCGATATCCGTTCATCGAGCGTCTCGAGGTCGCGAAGTACCTTTCGCGCGACCTCCAGCACCGCTTCCCCATGCCCGGTCAATTGCACGCTGCGACTATTGCGGGCGAACAGCGGCACGCCATAGTGGCTTTCCAGCTGCTGGATTTTCCGGCTCACCGCGCTCTGGGTCAGATGCAGCTTTTCCGCCGCCTCGGTGAAGTTGTCCGATTCCGCCACGACCGACAGCGCCTGAAGGGCTCCGATTGAGGGCGGCCGATAGAGTTTATCCATGCGTTTTTGGAATTCTTCAATGAATTTATAACGCTGGATAACGCACCCAGCTCCCAATATATTGACCTTCAAGCGAAGGCGTTGCCAGGCAAGCATGCCAATTGTTCATGCTTCGACAGCCTACGTCGTTCGTTGTGCCGAGGGGGAAATTATTTTGCTCAACAATACTTGTGGCTGGATCGCTCAAGCCGCTGTCTCGCCTCCGGGTGCGATCCTGAAGGGGCGGCAGAAGGCTGATTGGCTGGTGATCGGTGGCGGTTTTACGGGACTATCGGCGGCGCATACGCTCGCTGAACTGCATCCGCAAGCGCGCATCGTCGTGGTGGATCGGCAGCGCGCCGCTCAAGGCGCTTCGGCGCGGAATTCCGGGTTTGTGGTCGCTCACGAGCGTCCCGCGCCTGATGAACTCACGGGTCGACCGCTCAATGCGCAATATCACGTTGCTACCGCGATTGGCAAAGCCGCCTGCGCTGAGGTCAAGCGGCGCGTAGCGAGCCTGGGCATCGAATGTGAATTGAGCGATGCCGGCTACTTCTTCGCCGTGCACGACCCGGCCAAACTCGAAGACGCGGACCTCCAGGTGCAAACACTGCGCGAAGCGGGTGCGACCGCCGAGCTAATCGAAGGCGAAGCGTTGTCGCAAAGACTCGGCTCGGCTTTCTACCAGGCGGGCATAGCGTGCCGTGGTGGGAACGGGCTATTGCAACCGGCGAAGTACGTGAGGGGATTGCTGGATGCGTTGCCCGAGAATGTTTCGCTCTACGAGAACACCGAAATCACGGGCCTCGAGCATTTGCGCGGCGGCGGTGTTCGCGCACGGTGCAGCAACGGCGACATCGAGGCGGGGCAGGTGCTGGCATGTGTCGGTGCATTTTTGCCACGGGTGGGTCTGGTGGACCGTACGGTCTTCCCGCTCGAACTCAGTGCGTCTCTCAGCCGGCCTTTAAGCGACGACGAGTATGCCCGCATCGGCGGCGCGGCGCCCTGGGGCGTACTCTCGACGCGTCCCGCGGGCGCCACGTTACGACTGACACCGGACCGGCGGCTGCTGATCCGCAACACGGTGGAATATCGTCATCGCGACCTTGCCGGCCATTCGCTCGCGGTGCGGCGCGCGAGGCACCTAACCGGGCTAGAGCGACGCTTTCCGTGGATCACCGATGAGCATCTGCAATTCACATGGACCGGCCACCTGAGCGCCACGCGATCAGGCGAGCCACGCTTCGGAAAGCTGGCGCCAGGCATTTACTCCGCAGCCGGATGCAACGGCTCCGGTGTGGCGCGCGGCACGCTGTGGGGGCGACTGTTGGCGGAAATGGCATCGGGAGGCCAGTCAGTGTTGCTGACTTCCGTGCTGAACAACGCGAGACCCGGCTGGCTGCCTCCCAGGCCGTTCTTCGATATCGGCGCCTCGATACGTCTGCGATATGAAGCGCATCAGGCGAGAACCGAGTACTGAAGCGAAATGAAGCATCCCGCTATCGAGACTTTTGCAACATCACCCCGCAAGGAAAACACCATGCGAGTTTGTCATCCTCGAACCAGTCTGCGCTCCGCGGCCGTCGCCAGCGCTTTTATTGCGGCGGCCCTGTCGGCATGGACGGCGCCTGTCGCCCGCGCCGCGGACGCCGAGCTGAACGTGTACAACTGGTCGGACTACATCGCGAAGGACACGGTCCCGACCTTCGAGAAACAGACCGGCATTCACGTGCGCTACGACAACTACGACAGCAACGACACACTGCAGGCCAAGCTGCTTGCGGGCAATTCGGGCTACGACATCGTGGTGCCCACGTCGAACTACATGGCGAGGCAGATTCAGGCGGGTGCGTACCAGAAGCTCGACAAAGCGCAACTGCCGAATCTGAAGAATCTCAGCCCAGTGCTGATGGAAATGGTCGCGGGCGCCGACCCGGGCAATCAGTATGGCGTGCCCTGGGCATTCGCCGTGACCGGCATCGGCTACAACGTGCAGGCGGTGCAGAAGGCGCTCGGGGCGAACGCGCCCGTCGATAGCTGGGCGTTGGTGTTCGATCCCGCTAACCTCGCGAAGCTCAAGGGTTGCGGTGTGTCGTTCCTCGATGAGTCGGTCGACGTATTTGCCGCGGCGCTGCAGTACATGCACAAGGATCCCAACAGCACCAATCCTGCCGATTACCAGGCCGCATTCGAGATGCTCAAGAAGGTCCGCCCGTATATCACCGAGTTCAACTCGTCGGGCTACATTAACGACCTGGCGAATAACGACATCTGCGTGGCAATCGGTTTTGCCGGCGACGTTGGCATAGCGCACCGCCGCAGCGCCGAGGCCAGGCGTCCATACGACATCAGGTTCTCGAATGCAAAGGAAGGCGGCCTGCTCGCGTTCGACGTGATGGTGATTCCGAAAGACGCGCCGCATCCGCAAGCGGCGCTCAGGTGGATCAACTATATCGAGGACCCGAAGGTCAACGCGGCGATCACCAACGAAGTTTTCTACCCGACCGCCAACCACGCCGCGCGCCAATACGTCGTGCCCGCAGTCGCCCAGGATCCGACGGTGTACCCGTCTGACGATGTACTCAAAAAGATGACGCTGATGAAGCCGACGCCCGTCGAAATCGTGCGCCTCGAAAACCGCCTGTGGTCGCAATTGAAAACGCTTCACTGATCCGCGACACCCGTGGCGCAGAATTCTTTCGAATCCTGCGCCTGTCCCCATGTCATGCCAAACGTTTGCGCTTTTCCCTGACAAATCGACCCGTTAAAGATTTGTGTATTGCATGTCGTTATCCCATGAAACAAATCGGGACCATCATTCAGTTCGTGCTTTGCTCGTTGCCTCGAACGGGCGCGAACTGAACGAGGCAATAGCTCTACTGGGGAAAGCATCTTGAATCACCAACGATCGCCATGGTCGCGTACCGCGGCTCCGGGCGAAGTCATCTATTCCGAAGGCTTCGCGGGCGACGCCGTCATCTACGTGATCACAGATGGCAAAGTCGAAATCTCCACTCAGTGCGACGAAAAGAAAGTCATCCTCGCCACGCTAGGCAAGGGCGAGTTTTTTGGCGAAGCGGCGCTGTTACCCGCTGAGCCGCGGGCGCACACGGCTAAAGCACTTAGCTTCTGCCAATTCACCGTTATTTCCGCCAACGTGGTGGAAGCGGAGCTTGAGCGCGTGTCGCCGCTGCTTCGCCATATCGTGCGCACGATGATTCGACGTGTGAAGAAGAAGGACGACGTCCTCGCCACCTATACGCATGCTGATTTTCTGCCGGGTGTGCTTTCGTATGCTCACGTGCTGTCGCTGATGGCGGGTACCGACAACGCGGACCGACTGGATGGACGCACGCGTCGCTCGCAAGGGGAAGAGGTCTCCGTGCCGCTGCCCGACGTCATCAAGAAATGCCATGCGATCGCCGGCCATTCGCGTCCGCATGTGATGGCCATGCTCAAGCGGATGGAGAAACTGAACCTCGTCACGCTCGAACCCGGCCGGTCCGATCGTCCGGCCACGTCGACTCGCTATTCCGCGCAAGACGGCGCCACGAGCCGGCAAATCGTGACGTTCGATCCGGTGCGGATCACCGAGCGGGCGCAACAGGTGGCAGACCATGACCTCGACATCTCCATTAGCAGCGAGCTGGAACTGATCGAACTGGCTGATCTGGAGGCGCTGATCGGTGTCGAGAAGAAGCTGATTCTCAACAAACTGTCGCATGCAGAAATCGCCGAGGATATTTTCGCGTTTCGCAAGACCAGGGTTTTGAATTACGTCGAGGAAAAGGGCGTTACGTATTTTTCGCGGCGCAGCGTCCGTGGCCCAGTCGAACTGAAATCGCTGGACGATCTGGAGTTTGTCGATCAGCGCACCTTGTTCGAAGCCGTGAGCGCTTTCGACACCTACGACCTCGCGAAACTGCTCTCCGCGCTGGCGGACCAGCCTGCCGCCGATCGCCTGTATTCGGTGATGACCGAGGCGAGAAAAAAGGAAGTGTCATGGGTCATGCGGCGTGACATCAGGATCGATCCGCTCGAGATTGCCGAGATCGAGGAACGCTTCCTCGAGACCGTGCGAACGATCAAATCTCCGGCGGTTAGCGCTGGCCCGCTTACCAGCCTGGACGCCTGATCCCTGGTGCACGCACGACAGGTTGTTGACGCTTCGAGATTAACGGCTCGGGCAGCAGTTCGCGAGGATGTATGGATCTTTTGACGCTATTTGGCGCATTGTTCGGCGTGACGGCGATCGTTGCCGGATTCTCGCTCGAGGGAGGGCACTTCGCCTCCCTGTTTCAGTTGGAGGCGTTCGTCATCGTGCTGGGCGGCACCTTCGGCGCGGTGATGATCCAGAACACCTGGGCGCGCTTCCATGACGGCATCAAGCAACTGCGTCTGGCTTTTGTGCGGGCGCGGCAGGTTGACCGGGAAAGTCTGTCGGTCCTGCTCGAGTGGGGCGATCAGGCGAAGCTGAACGGCATGCTGGTATTCGAATCGATCGACGCCGGCGGCATCAATCCGTTTGCCAAACGAGGCCTGGAGCTTCTGGCAAACGGCGTATCCACGGCCGTGCTGGAAGACGCCCTGCAAAGAGAACTGGATGCGTATGAGCGCAATCACATGGCGGCTGCGCGGATATGGCAGCAGGCGGGCGGCTATGCGCCCACGTTCGGCATTCTTGGGGCCGTGCTCGGCCTGATTCAGGTCACGGGCCATATGCTCGAACCGGCGCAACTCGGGCAAGGCATTGCCATCGCCTTCGTGGCGACGCTGTACGGCCTCGCGCTGGCGAATCTGGTCTTTCTGCCTTTGTACGGAAAGTTGCGGGCGCAAGTAGATAGCGAGGTGCGGTTCAGGCGTTTATACCTCGATGGCCTGCTCGCGATTTCGCGCAAGGAGTCGCCCCACATGATCGAAACCCGGCTGACGGGTGAGGTTCGGGGAAGATCGGCTGAGTTGCTGGGGTAACCGGTCTCGATCAGGTGGCGAAGCGTTGTTGTGCGCGGCGCCATTCACATGTCATTCGGAAGCAGACTTTTCGGGTATGAACACGTCCTCGGGTAACAAGCGGCTGGTTGCGGATAAAACCGGCTATCAGCAGGAAGACGATGCAGAGGAGCAGTCCGGGCGCTGGTTGATTTCCTATGCGGATCTGATCACTACGCTGATGGTGTTGTTCCTTGCGCTCTATGCATTGCAGCTCGCAAAAAATAGAGAGCTTGAAGTCAGGATGCTCGAACGCCATGCGGAAAAGCAGGTGACGAGTGCCGGCAGCGCAAAGACCGCAGCCGTCGCGCCCGACGCAGCGAGACAGCAGATTCTTTCCGCATTCGAACCGCTGCGGGACAACCGGCAGATTACGATTTCGAATGTCTCGCAGGGCGTGGAAATCGCCATCGACGCGAAAATTCTGTTCAACTCGGGCGATGCGCGTTTGCTGCCGGAATCGTCCGGTGTCTTGAACCAGATCGCCGTGGTGCTGCGCGACCGTGCAAAAAACACCATCCTTGTCGAGGGACACACGGACAACGTGCCGATCTCGACGGCCAAATACGAATCCAACTGGGAGTTGTCGTCGGCACGGGCCGGGGCGGTGGTGCGATTCTTTGCCGACAAAGGCATCGAGCCGCACAGAATGGCCGCGATCGGCAGAGCGGACAATTTCCCGCTGATTATCGGTGACAGTCCGGCGGCGCGGGCCGCGAATCGCCGTGTGACTATCCTCGTGGAATAATGGGTTTCGTCGACGAGCGGCAGTCTGGCGTATCGGTCCAGCCCGCTCCGAAGTCGCTGTGTGCTTCAGGTTCACGGGAACTCCGGGTTCGTTCGGCCCTGCGCAATTTATCTCCTCTTCCTGGTGTGATCCTGGGCGCTTGCAGACTTGCAAGGCACGTAACAGGCATCACCCGTCATAATGTCTGTCGTTAATGGCGCCGACTGTGGTCGGTGCCTGAATCGAGATCCTGAGCATGCCCGCGATCCTTCCATCGGGGGATGCTGCCGGATGGGGTAACGTATCGGTCACGTTATTTTCCATCCGGTCACATTGAGCTTTGAGGCGCTTATGTCCATGGACGCAGACACAATCACCGATGAACAGGTCGCTGCAATCGCGGATCGCATGGTCGAAGAAGGCCGGAAAGTGTCCCCGGTGACAATCTGGCCAGAGATCCCAGGCGCTTCGGTTGTCGCCATTGCGGCGGCCTTGCAACGCTGGCGCGAGGCGCGGGAGCCCGTCATGCCCCACGTGCAGATTCAGGCCGCCTTGCCGCAGGACATCGCCGACACCATGATGAGCGCCGCCGACCGGCTCTGGATGGCGGCCCAGGGCCAAGCCGACCGGGCGATCAGTCAGCACCTGAGCGCGTTGAACCAGCACCTCGACACGGCCCGCGCGGAACGGGACGAGGTGCTGGCCGAGTATCAAAAGACAGCAGACGAGGTCGCTGCCGGCCATGAGCGGCAAAGTGCGCTGACGAGCGCGCTGAGCACCTCGGAGGCGGCGTCCACGCGGCTCACGGCGGAACTCGCTACGGCGACCGGCCGCGCTGAAGCGGCCGAGACACGGGTGGAGGAGCTCGTGCAGCGCGCGTCGGTGGAGGCGGTCGCGCTGGAGCACACGAAGGCGGAGCTGGATGAGGAGCGCAAGGCGCGCGAAGAACTGGCCGCCGTTGTCTCCGGCAAGAACGACGAGCTAGCGCGAGCGGCCCAGACGCTCGACGAGGCGCGTAAGGCGCACGAAGAACTGGCCGCCGTTGTTTCAGGCAAGAACGACGAGATAGCGCGAGCGACCCAGACGCTCGACGAGGCGCGTAAGGCGCACGAAGAGCTAGCCGCCGTCGTTTCAGGCAAAGACGACGAGATCGCGCGGATGGCGCAGGCGCTCCACGAGGCGCAGCAGGAGATTGCCAGCCTGGGCTACGCCTGTCAGGAGAAGTCGGCCGAAGCGGACAAATGGATGCAGGAAGCGAGCGCGGCTTCATCGCGCGCGGAAGCCGCTACGGCGCAGGCGAACGAGAGCGTCGCCCGGGTCGCCGCGCTGCAGGCTGAGCGGGACGAGGCGCACACCGCGCTCGCAGCCGAGCGGCAGACAGGCGCGGCGCGGATCGAGGAAGCATTGATTCAGCTCGACGAACTGCAGCACGTCACGCAGGAACTGCGGGCGGCGCGGGAGCAGATCAGCGCCATGACTGAGGCGAACACGGCCGCGACCGCTGAGCTGACCCAGCTTACGCAGGACGTCGCTGCCGCGAGCGAGCGGGCAGAGGCCGCCGAACAGCGTGCGACGACGTTGGAGCAGCGTCTTGCGGAAGCCGAGCAGGCGAAGTCGGCCGAAGCGGAACGATGGTTGCAGGAGTCCAGCGCGGCTGCATCGCGTGCGGAAGCTGCCACGGCGCAGGTCAACGAGAGTCTTGCGCGGCTGGCCGCGCGAGACGCCGAGCTGGAGCAGGTCTCGCAGGACGCGTTCGCCGCAAGAGACCGGGCGGAGGCCGCCGAACAGCGTGCAGAAGCGTTGGAGCGGCAGCTCGCAGAAGTGGAGCAGGCGAAGTCGGCGGAAGCGGCACGATGGTCGCAGGAATCCAGCGCGGCTGCTTCGCGCGCGGAAGCCGCTACGACGCAGGCGAACGAGAGCCTCGCGCGGCTCGCCGCTCAGGAGACTGAACTGGCTCGGGTTTCGCAGGACGCGTCTGCCGTGAGAGAGCGGGCAGAAACCGCCGAACTGCGTGCGACGACGTTGGAGCAGCGTCTCGCGGAAGTCGAGCAGGCCAAGTCGGCGGAAGCCGAACGATGGTCGCAGGAGTCCCATGCGGCTTCGTCGCGTGCAGACGCCGCCACGGTGCAGTTGAACCAGGGCCTTGCCCGGGTCGCCGCGCTGGAGGCTGAACTGGGCGAGGTACGCTCTGCACTCGCGGCAGAGCGCGAGACAAGCACTGCGCGCAGCGACGAAGCGTCGACCCATCTCAACGAACTGCAGCGCGTTGCCGCGGAGCTGGAGGCGGCGCGGGAACAGGTCAGTACGATGACTGAGGCGAAAACGGCCGCGACTGGCGAACTGGCTCGGGTGTCGCAGGACGCATCTGCCGCAAGGGAGCGGGCAGGGTCCGCCGAACAGCGGGCGACGAGGTTGGAGGAGCGTCTTGCGGTGGTCGAGAAGGCCCGCGTCGAAGATGTGCAGCGCGGCCATCAACTTGGGGTTCAGGCGGGCGAATCTGCGAAGGCGGAAGAAATCAGTTCGTTGCAACGCCAGATTGCGGCGCAGGCCAAGTCCCATGAGAAGGCCTTTAATGAGCTTCGCACGATTGCTGAACAGTGGGTGGCGCATGCGAAGGATCTGAAAGACCGACTCGGCTCGGCAAACGAGAAGCTATTGCTCATCGATTCGCGTAGCACGGGAGAGGTGGCGCTTATTCGGAAGCTTTCGTCGGAGATTGAGCGACTGAAGCCGGATCATGAGTTGGTGTCGCGGGAAGTGCAGCAAAAACTGATTGGGGCGACGATGGCCGATAAGCTGGCGCAGAAGGGTTATCGGTACGATCCGGCGACGGCGGTTATGTCGAAGGTGGAGCGTTGATTGACAGCTGTCGGGTTCAGAGCCCGGTGATATCAATGTGCTGAGTGGAGGCGGTGCGTTGTCCGCCTCCGAAGGTGCTTAGCTCTTAGTCTCTGCTTTGTTGGATCACGCTGTAGGCGTGAGACGGTGGCCGGTTGTGATTGTTAGTGTTGCGCGAGGGCCGGCTGCTGTGCTTTGTCTGTGCCTGTGCCTGTGCTCGTCGTGGCTGGCGTTGATGCCTGTTTGCGCTGGCTGGGGTTTGTGGCTGCCGGTGTTTCGTTTAATGCCCGTCTGGACTCTTCAAGAAGGCTCGCTGCGCGGCTGGCCGTGATGCGGCTTTGCGGGATCCCCTTCGCGTCGAGCGCGATGACCTGGTACAGTTCGCGATCACATTCGAGCGACTGCTGATATTGCTCCGTCGTGTCGACAAGCAGTTCAAGCTGCGTCCGTTGACGCTTTCTTTCGTCGCTCGTGATGGCAGGATTCCTACACATCGAGGACGAAACTGTGATCAGGGTGTTGATTTGGCTCAACTGCCGTTCGCATAGATCGAATGCGGATAGCGCGAGCTTTTCGTACTGCAGTGCGTCGACCGGCGGGCGTGAAGCGGGTAGAGATTGTTTTGTGGACTTGCTCATGGTGCGACCTCCCTAGTACTTCCTGGATCGCCCGACACTCGCTTTTTGAAGGGGTGAGCGGGCACGTAGCGGGGTTAGCAGACCGGGTCGGAAACAAACCGGCGAGCCTTGCGGCTCCCCCACCACGGCCCGCCCATTGAAATATAGACGTGCAGAGGTAGACGCACGACCCGCCTGGGCGGGTGTGCGGTTTCCGACTTCAGGCTGCTAAACCTGGCCGCCGGGTGTTTCCCGATGGCTCGATGATTACAAATCAGAGAGGAGCGGTGGATTTCAACCAGGCGGGCTAAATGGCCGAGTTTGGCCATTTGGACAAGGCTATCCGACATGCGGTGAGCTATGCGGCGACACACCGCCATCCAGAACCCGACAGGGGTAGTCGTGCTCTCTGACTTCCACGATGTGTTCGCACACCTCGTGCGAGCGAGTCCACTCTACTCGACCTTAACCCAGACCAACTCGGAAGTGCTTTCCTTGCCAGTCACTGGATTTTTGTCGGGCAGGGTCTTGAGGTACAAGTACTTGCCGTCGATTCTGAACTGACGCACCTGGGTCGTTCCTGTCCACGACTGATTCCACGACACATCAATATGATGACTAACCCGGTCGCCTTCTATGCTGTAGGTACCCGCGTATGAGCAAAGCCCGCTGTAGAGATCGATGCGTTCCGAGGCGGTTGGAACCAGATCGGTTGGCGCCGTTCGCCCTTCCTTGACCACAATTGCGTACATCCGGCCGTCGGGACCGTAGCTAAGATAACCACTTGGGTGACGGCCGAATAAATCGGTCTTCTGACCGGTGGCCAGGTCTTCAGTCGTGAAGGACTGTAGCTTCCACATTCCGAGGTGTGGACCGATGCAGTCCCGCCGTTCTTGCGCCATAGCTTCCTCCTTTCCAGAACAAGTAGGTCGTGTGGCCCGAAGCTGGGTCAAGCTCCTGGATGACGCTCATTCCAGTATTTTCTTATCCGTCTTTGCGTCCTCAGATTCTGTCAACAGTACCCGCAATCGTTCACCAGAACAATCAGCCTCGCACGACCGGAAAGTGCCGCGCTGACAACGGTAGGTGCTTTCATGACGATCTCCTTTCAAGTGAAGAGAGTGCCAATCTGCGCCAACCATCGGGGGCGATACCGGGAGCCGATTTTGGAAATCTCGTCGACGCCCCGATCAGGATTTTCGTTGGAACGGCGGACGACTACGACGGCGGAGATGCAGCTTGTGAGGAACTGCTGCACAGCTTGCCTCCCGCGGACGCGACGCATTTGTCGATACGTGCCTTTCCGGGCGCCACACACGAGTTCGATGTGTTCGACGGTCCTCGCGAATTCAGCGATCCGGGTGCCAACCGCCGTCATGGAGGCACCATTCGTGTCCGGCCTGATCCGCAGGCACGAGAACAGGCCCGTGATGACCTCGTCCAGTTCTTCAGCACGGCGTTCAAACAGGACCACGTCGACGCGCCACGAAACGGTCCGAATTGATCTCGTCAGCCTTTACCTTACGCGACTGGATCTTGCGCAATCACCAGACAGTCGGCAACTGGCTACTGGACGGTCGTGAGTCGATCGTGCGAGAACATGCAGGTTTGGGCTGAGACGGGTGATGAGTGACTCGGTTCGTTGAACTTTGGACAAGCCTTGACGGAGTCGGCCCGATGTTGATTGCCTCAGATCGACCCCGAACTGCCCTTCATGAGACGTTTCCACGGTCAGCAATGACATTCATAGCGGTCACCGAGCGGCGATTGCCTTAAGCGTTGCTGTCGATCGGGTTTGAAACGGTACAGCCAATTGGCCGCAAACTGCGGTCGATTGGTCCACTTACAACCCCGGCAACCGCTAAGCGTCGGAGCGCGTCAGTCGCATCGAAACCGAGAAGCGTTCTGCCGGATGGACGCTGATCGACACCTCAAAGGTTTCCCCCGCGGAGTCGAGGTAGCGCCGCACAATCTCAAGCGCCGCAGTCCCCTTTTCGACTTTCAGCCTTTCAGCCATCTCCTGCGAAATCAGCGCGGCGTGCACGTCCTGCTGGATCTCCGCGATGCAGCGACCATAACGCGCTTCGATTAACGAACTGATAAGCGCATCCGGTTGAGCTCGCGCAGCCTCTGCGACTTCCATATAAGCCGGGTCGATATATACGTCGGTCCAACCGACCGGCGGACTCTCTCTGTCGCCGTCGATGCGCAGGCTCGAAACGCGCAGCCATCGCGCACCGTCTGCACATTTCAGCGTTTTGGCGAGCTTGCCGCTTGCGAGGATCTCCTCCGTCGATTGCACCAGACGCAAGTGCTCGGAGCCGAACTGCACGAGATCGTCCACCGATGCGAGCGACGGCCGGAACTCGTTCTTCGGCTGCGCCGATTCGACGCGCGTTCCGGCGTTCTTGCGCCGCGACACGAACCCCAACTGCTGCAATTCATGCAGCGCTGCGCGAACCGTATGCCGGCTCGTCTGATAGTGGTCGCGCAGTTCAAGTTCGGTGGGCAGATACGAGCCGACCGGATAGCGACCGGACGCAATGCCCTCAGTCAAGTCGCGAGCGATGTCGGCGAAGTGCGGTCTGTTCATTTTTGGGTGCCGATGTAGTCAATTTATCAGGGGCTAGGGTAAATCATAGCTTGCCCAACATGTCCGAACATATTAATTTAATTATGTCCGGACATATCGTTGATTTTCGCGAATCATCCCGGCCCTTTTTTAACCGGTTTCCTGCACTTCCAAGAGGTCGTCATGACGAGTCGCACTATCCCTATGGCCAGCACTGTGGTTGATTCAATCCTGTTTCGCGACGCCTTCGGCACGGCGAAGATGCGTGCGCTGTTCTCCGATTACGCGCTCGTGCAGCGCTATATCGACGTGGAAGTGGCGCTGGCCAAGGCTGAAGCGCACGTCGGCGTGATTCCGTCCGACGCGGCGGAAGTGATCGCCCGCGAATCGACGATCGAGCGGATCGATTTCGATCACATGCGCGAGGAGACAGACATTGTGGGTTATCCGATTCTGCCGCTCGTTCACCAGCTCGTCGGCATGTGCGGCGAAGCGGGCCGCTATGTGCATTGGGGCGCGACGACACAAGACATCATGGATACGGCGGTCTCGCTGCAGGTGCGCGATGCGCTCGATGTGATCGACAGCGACATACGCGAACTGCGTACGATTCTGGTCGATCTTGCAAAGAAACACCGCGATACGCCGATGGCGGGCCGCACACACTTGCAGCAGGCGCTGCCCGTCACGTTTGGGTACAAGGTCGCGATCTGGCTGGCGATGTTCGACCGGCATCAGCAACGCCTCGCAGAACTGCGTCCGAGAGTGGCCGTCGTCGAATTCGCAGGGGCCGCGGGCACGCTGGCCTCGCTCGGCGACAAGGGTTTCGAAGTTCAGAGGGCGCTCGCCGATGAACTGAAGCTCGGCGTACCCGCAACCACGTGGCACGTAGCACGCGATGGTTTCGCCGAAGCGGTCAACCTGCTCGCACTCGTGACCGGCTCACTCGGCAAGATCGCGCTCGACATCATGATCATGGCGTCGACGGAGTTCGCTGAAGTGTACGAGCCGTTCGTCAAAGGCCGCGGCGCGAGCAGCACGATGCCGCAAAAGCGCAATCCGATTTCCAGCGAACTGATGCTTGCCGCGGCGAAAGCGGTGCGTCAGCACGCGGGTCTGATGGTCGACGCGATGATCCAGGATTTCGAGCGCGCCACCGGCCCATGGCACGCGGAATGGATCGCGATTCCCGAGAGCTTCATCCTTTCGGCCGGCGCGCTGCATCAGGCGAAGTTCGCGCTCGGGGGATTGATCGTCGACACCGAACGCATGAAACACAACCTGGGTATCACCAGGGGGCTAATCGTCGCGGAGGCGGTCATGATGGGTATGGCGCCGTTCACCGGGCGCCAGCAGGCTCACGATATCGTCTACGACGCCTGCCGCACCGTGAACGAGAAAGGCGGCACGCTCGCCGAAGCGCTAGCGGCGCTGCCCGAAGTCACCACGCATTTCGACCGCGCGGCGATCGACCGGATGACCGATCCAGCCAACTATCTCGGCCTCGCGCCGCAAATGGTTGATCGCGCCGTCGAATTGTCCAGCGGCATCTGAGTGAAAGACGTGGAGGAGCACACATCATGAACAGCGATATCGCATCAAACGAAACGCCGGACGTTCCACCGCCAAGAAAGCTGCCGTGGTACCGCAAGCTGGGCATGCAGGTTCTGGTCGGGCTGATTCTAGGAATCGCCGTCGGTCTGATTTTCCCGAAAGTTGGTGGACAGCTAAAGGTACTGGGCGACATCTTTCTGTCGCTTATCAAGGCCGGTGTAGCGCCGCTGGTGTTTCTCACCATCGTGCATGGCATCGCGTCGGCTGGTGACGTCAAGAGCGCAGGCCGGGTGGGATGGCGCTCGATTGTCTATTTCGAAGTGGTATCGACGATTGCCTTGATGGTCGGCCTGCTGGCGGGCAACCTGCTGCAAACCGGCAAAGGCATGACGGCCGCCGCCGTCGGAGCGGCACCGCCGGTGATTGCGAAGATGGAGTCACAAGGCTTCGTTGCGTTTGTCATGCACCTCGTGCCGGACAACTTTATCGGCGCCTTCGTGAAGGGAGAACTGCTGCAGGTGGTGGTGCTGGCTGTGATGGTCGGAATCGGCATACTTGCGATTCCTGAACGCCGCCGCGTCAGGATCAACGAGGGACTCGATCTGGTTTCCGAAGTCCTGTTCTCGTTCATCAACCTGGTGATGAAGCTTGCGCCGCTCGGCACCTTCGGCGCCGTCGCTTATTCGGTGGGTAGCAATGGTACTGCTGTGCTGATTGCGCTTGCCCAGCTCGTTTTCAGTTTCTATGCGGTCGTGATCCTGTTCATCGCCGTCGTCATGGGGATCATCGCGAAGCTGGCAGGTTTTAGTCTGTGGCGCTTCCTGCGCTATATCAAGGACGAGATCTTCATCGTGCTGGGTACCGCGTCGTCAGAAAGCGCGCTGCCGCGCCTTCTGATCAAACTCGAGCGGCTTGGCTGCGCGAAGCAGACGGTCGGGCTCGTGCTGCCTACCGGATATGCGTTCAACCTTGACGGGACGTCCCTGTTCATGTCGATGGGCGTGCTGTTCATTGCTCACGCGTATGGCGTGGCAATTACGCTGCAGCATCAGGTCGGCCTACTCCTGTTGATGCTGTTGACCTCCAAGGGTGCGGCCACGGTGTCAGGCGGATCATTTGGGGTGTTTGCTGCGACGGTGACGTCGACCGGCATCCTGCCCGTTGAAGGGGTCGCGGTGATCTTCGGTGTGTACCGCTTCATGTCGATGGCGATCGCCACCTGCAACACGATCGGCAACAGCCTCGCCACGGTCGTGATTGCAAAGTGGTCGCATACGTTCGACGCGCAGGTTGCTCAGCGTCATTTTTATCCGGAGCGCTACCCGGCCACCGCGCAGGCAGACGAAAGTCTTGCTGACGGTAACTTGCTGCCCGAGGACACGAGCGACGCAAATCCGCACCCGAGCGGCATCCCTATGAAAAGTGCCGGCACTGCGCAATGATCTGTTGCGCTAAGCCTCCGGCGCCCCGTCGGAGGCCAGGCGTTTCAGCGCTTTATCATTGGCTGCCGGATTGCCACTGATGTAGGCCGCGATCGTCCGAAATGACCGATGAACCGGCCATTCATGCGCAGCGACCGACCGTCGCTTGATGGCCGCACTGAGTCCGATGACGACCGGCTCGGCTCGACCCGATGCAGCCCTCCACGTTTCCCGAAAGGAGACGTTCAACGTCGCGCGCTGAAAGGTCTCCTGCATGCTGATTCAGGCTAAATGCATGAAAAACATGATCTCGTAACCCCAGATATCCTTTGCTACTCGTTGTACGTCGATTGTTTGGGTATTCGGTAGATGACGGACATATATTTCGATGTCTCGCGCCGCGCTACGACGACACCGCCGAGAGATTCGGCGATACGGCGGCTCGGGTAATTTTCCTCGGCTACGGGGTATGTGAAGCTCTCGGTGCCAAGTACCAAGCTTGCCCACATCGCGACAAGGCCTGCAGCTTCACGGCCAAAGCCTTGCGCGTGGAAGTCTTCTCGAATCCAGATTCCTAATTCCGCGCAAGCGTCCCGAACATTATGGAGTCCGGTCAATCCAAGGAAGCTCTCATCCGCCCTTTGGCGGATTGCAAAAGTGAAGTTCGTTCCTTCGGCTATTGTCGCCAACCAACCCTGCCAGATCCGATCGAAAACCTCTCTGTTTGCGGGTGGTTCCCATGACATGAAACGGGTAAGTGAAGGGGTAATGCAGCGAAACGCGGCGTCAGCATCGTCAGCCGAGAATGGCCGAATCGAAAGCCGTTCTGATTCAATGTGGATTTCATCCGAGCGTAATGGCATTTTTCCCCTGTTTACCTGCCAGTGTCGTCGGATTGTCGACGATCTACGTCTCTGTGTCGAACGCATCTTGCTGGCCGGTCACTGCCTCATGCGATCTGCATACCCAGGCTGAACCTCGTAAGGGCCACGGATCGACAGAACGCGATCCGATTGCTCCGTTAGGTCCGAAGTCGCCCCTATGGCCGCTGTCACGTAATGAGCGTCGGCCAAAGCCTTCGCTCGAGCATCAACGGTCGGTTTGTCCCACTCGTGTAGACTGCGCCGTTGTCCCAACAGATCGGCTACCTCGACCCGCTCTTCCCCCTGGGTCCGGCGTGTGTCATCGCCCGCGTTCGACGCGACCCCACCAACGGTTGATGGTTTTGACCAGCTGGTAGCAGGCCGGAGCGAGTACTCGATCGAGCCGCCAGCGGAAGAACAAATAAAAAGGGATGCATTTCTGGAACACCCCCTGATTGAAGTGGAAATCGAATTGCTGGATGATTGCCGAATCGGCGACGCCGCTCCGGACGAGGCAATCGATGTCTCGACGAATTCCCGATCCGGCGAATTCGACATCGCGACAAGCGCGCTCGCCGTCAATGGCTGGTGTGTCGTGTCGAACTTTTTGTCACAGACCCAGACACAGGCATTAGCGACCGAATGCATGGCTATGTACGCAGCCCAGCTGCTGACACCAGCCCGTGTGGGGGCCAACCGCGCTGCCACGCTTTTGCGCGGCGATAGTACGCGCTGGTTCCAACCCGACGCGCTGAGTCGGCGGCAGCAGGCGTTCGCCGATCGTATCGAAGCGCTACAGAACGCGCTCAACCGCGACCTGTTTTTAGGTCTGGTCGATAGCGAATCACACTACGCGGTATATCGGCCAGGTACCGGATACGCACGCCACCTCGACTGCCTGCGTAATGACGACAGCCGCGTGATTTCCGCCGTGTTCTACCTCAACGAAGCGTGGCAGGACGCCGAGGGTGGCGCACTGCGGCTCTACCTTACCGATCAGACATATCACGACGTCTTTCCGCGCGCCGGAACGCTGCTGTTGTTTCTCTCGGCACAATTTGAACACGAGGTACTGCCCGCGACGCGCGATCGCATGAGCATCGCGTGCTGGATGAGGCAACGGGTGTAAGACCGGCAGCACGCGACCCGTTGCGGACTTTGGTCAAGGCTGACTTGAAAGTCCGCGATGTGCTGGAAAGCGGCCCTTCAGAATCAATTTGCGTGATGGCAAGAACCATCGTATATCGCCACGCACTAGATGCCTACGACGCCTACACTTCGACGCGCCTTGCTTTCAATCGTTACGCCTGCGTAGATTAGTGAAACGGGGAAAAATCAGGGCGACGTTTTTCCAGAAAGGCTGTCAAGGCCTCACGAACTTCGCCGCTGGAAAGCGCCGCCACCAACGCTTCGCCTTCGCGCGCGACAACCGCGGATAGACCCGGTTGCTGCGCTTCTCGCAACAGCCGCTTGGTCGTTTGCACCGAATTCGGTGCTAGAGATGCCAATTGCTGTGCCCATTGCAGCGCCAGTGCCAGTTCCTCGCCGGCCGGCACTAACTCATTCACAAAGCCGGCACGCAGCGCCTTGTTGGCATCGAAGGTGTTGCCAAGGAGTAGCAACTCACTCGCCAGTCTCGATCCCGCCGCGCGCGGCAGCAGGAAACTTGACGCCAGTTCTGGGACCGCGCCCAGGCTTGTGAAGGGAAGCCGAAATTGCGTGTCGACAGCAGCAACCACAAGATCGCAATGCAGCAGCAAGGTTGCACCACCGCCGATGGCTTTACCGTGCACTGCCGCCAGCAATGGCTTTGGAAAGCTCACCAGGCACTTGATCAGGCTCGCCAGCGGCGATTTCTCAAAGCCTTGCTGCAGGGCGCTGGTGCGCATCCCAATAAGATTCGCGCCGGCACAAAATGCCCGTCCACGCGCGGAGAGCAACACGGCGCGCACGGCCGGGTCGTCTGTGGCACGCTGCAATGCCGATTCAAGCGCAATCCACCAGTGGTCATCCATGGCATTGAGGCCATCCTCTGACGTGAAAATCGGATTTAGCACGCCCTGCGCCAGGGTTGATTCAATGTTGGTATTCATGGCAGTTGCAGACCTTCTTTGAGGATTTCAGGAATGGGCAAGACTTCCTTCGAGTTAAGACTCAGTTAATCAATGGCACAGCGTTGCATTGCGATGGATTATTTTCACGCGAAATGACGGGCGTCGCTGGTCATTTCAGTCAATTCAGATGTCTGTAAGTGACCGATCTTCGAGCGAGGGGAACCTCAGCTTGTGAGAATGTCGAGGGGTACGTTTCGCGCCGCTGCGGACCTTTGCTCCGGCATTGCGGCGGTAGCGGACTCGGCCAGCTCGCTTGGCTCAAGGAGACAAGGTCAACGGCTGCTGCCGCGCGCACGGGCAATCTACTCAGTTATAGATGTCGAAATCAAAGTATTTCTTTTGCAATCGGTCGTAAGTGCCGTCTTTACGGATGGCGGAGATCGCATCATCGATTCGGCCGCGAAGCTCATCGTCGCCCTTTCTCAGACCAATCGCCGTGCCCGCCCCGAGAATGTCTGCGCCCTTTAGGGAGGCTCCGGAGAATGTATAGTCGGCGCCATTAGGCGTCTTGAGAAAACCGAGCGAAGCCTGTACGCCGTCCTGCAACGAGGCGTCCAGCCGTCCAAGCTTCAGGTCCGCATACACGAGGTCCTGGTTCTGGTACGGAATCACCTCGACGCCCTTTGGACCCCAGTACGTCTTGGCATAGGTTTCCTCAACCGTGCCTTGCTGAACCCCCACCTTTTTATGCGCAAGCGACTCCGCGGTCGGTTGCAACGGTGAGCCCCTCTTCACAATCAACCGGGACTGTGCGGCGTAGAGCTTGTCGGAGAACGAGACTTCTTGCGCGCGTTTCGGCGTGACCATCATGGACGACAGGATGCCGTCGAACTTGCGCGCCTTGAGAGCGGGAATCATCCCGTCGAAATCGTTTTCCACCCACACGCATTTCGCGTGCAGGTGCTTGCAAATCTCGTCGCCCAGATCGATGTCGAAGCCGACGAGTTTGCCATCGGCGCTTTTGGATTCGAATGGCGCGTAACTCGGATCGACGCCAAAGTGAATGCTGTCACTGTCCTTCGCATAAGCGGCTTCAAATCCTGATACGGCCAGCAATGCGATAGTCAGGGTTGCTAGAAATCTTTTCATTTTGATCATCTCCAATATGTGGTGTTTTCGATTGTCTCTTTGGACCGGGCAGACATCGATGACAGGCCCGTAAAGTCAGTTCGGGGACTGTGTTTACCGTGCGTTCGGAATAGTGGGAGGACCATCGCGCCAACTCGCTCCCAAGGCATTTATTACGAGTCGACCGGCTGTGATGCAGGTAATGGAGTTTTCGTAGTCGAACGAAGGTGCGATTTCCACGACATCAAGTCCCACGATCGTGCTCTTCCGCCCAATCGCATGCAGCAAAGGGATCACCTGCTCCACTCTCAGGCCGCCCGGTGACGGGCCAAGCACGCCCGGCGTTTGCGACGGATCAAGTCCATCGGCGTCAATGGTGACGTAGACAAGACCTCCTTCGGGGAGGGTGTCGACAACCTGTTGCATTCCGTTGCGATGGATTTCATTTGCCGTGAAAAGCCGCGATCCGTACGCTCGCGCAGCTTCAATTTCACTGCGACGCGCGCTTCCTGTGCCCCGCAATCCAATTTGCGTCATCCCACTTACCCACGGCTTTTCGCTGGCACGGCGCAGTGGGCTGCTATAACCGTTACGAACATCTCCAACAGAGTCTCGCCAGTCCAGATGCGCGTCAATGTGCACGATGTGTACGGGCTCGTTCAAGACGTCCAGCGCTTCGATTGCGGGAATAGTGATGCCGTGGTCCCCACCCAAGAGAACGACCTGCGTGCCGCTCCGCCACATCTGTCGCAACGCCGAGGTCTGCCAGGCGCTAAACGCCTCGTAGTCGCCATCGCTGAACGTCATGTTTCCGCAGTCCATTGGACGCATTCCGGCCAACTCGCAGAAAGGGCGATCGAGATCGAAGTCCCAGTGATCGGGTCCATCGCAGAACTGGAAGGACAGCCGGCGAATTTCGTCGGGCGCACGCGCCTGATCGTTGGGAACTCCATCTCTGGTGTAAGGCTCGCTACGCTGAACGCCTAGCAGCGCGACGTTTCCCGTCCATTCGGATGGGGTCGTTACGACCGGCCAGTCGAGGAACGGGCGCAGTGGCTCGGATGTACTTCTAAGCGGCGTGGCTGCGGGGCGGCTGGATCGCGAGGTTTCGGCTTGCACTTGATTTCTCATGGTCGTTTGCGGGGGACGACTCAAAGGTACAAGCGTCACAAACACTTGTGAAGCTAAAGTTTATAATCTGACTTTAGCCAAACTATTGTCACCGCCCATGATCGAACTGCGAGAGCTCGCTGCGCTACGCGCAGTGGTAACAGAGGGAAGTTTCGACGCTGCTGCCAGGCAGCTAAACGTTACGCCGGGCGCGGTATCGCAGCGCATCCGGGCGCTTGAGGATCGTGTGGGGCGCCCGGTTGTCGTTCGTTCTTCGCCGGTTCGGCTAACCGAGCCCGGAGAAGTCGTATTGCGATTGGCCCAGCAAATCCAGTTGCTACAGGACGAGGCGGCCGAACTATTGATCGACGAGGCTCGCCGCGAGGCGCGCGTAGTGTCCGTGGCGGTGAATTACGATTCACTCGCAACCTGGTTTCTCGGCGCCATGGCGGAATTCGCAAAGAAGTCGACGGCACAACTCGATCTGCGCGCAATGGATAGAGATCACACGCAGCGCTCGTTACGTGACGGTACTGTCGTTGCTGCAGTCACGTCGGAAAGCGCCGCAGTGCCTGGCTGCACAGTTCAGCACATTGGTGCATTGAACTATATAGCGGTAGCGAGTCGTTCCTTCGCGAAGGAATGGTTTGGCTCAGGATTCAACCCGCGATCGATTGACGTCGCACCGATGCTTCGTGCCGACAGAAACGATTTCATTGAAAGTAAGCTGGTGCGACGCGCAAGCCGTAAGCCGTTATCGTGCCCCGTGCACTTCATTCCTAGTGGCACACATGATCAGGTACGAGCGGCGTTGCTTGGGTTGGGCTGGTGCATGTTGCCCACCGGTGTTGTGAAAGAGCACGTCTCTGCAGGAAATCTGATACGCCTTTCTTCCACCGTACTGGACATTCCACTCTATTGGCAAGTGTGGAAGGTCGACTCACCCCTGCTGTCGACGCTGACTGAGGCAGTGCTGGCGGCTGCTCGCACCAGCCTCGAAAACACCGGTTTAGATGCCTGACCTCGACTTATCGGGATTCGCCACGACGCAGCGGGGCGAACACGGCGATAGAGGCACCGGCTATCGCGCTCTAAATGGCTGCCATGGCGCCATGACCGGCCATTCGGTGGCACCGGACGATTGTCTCTTCATGGCCGACCTCTGCCTGACGCGGTCGGCTCAGCTCGACCCTGAACCGCCTGGCGAGTCACCGTGTCGAATGTCCGTAAGAGAGCGGCAATTGGACACTCCAGACGATGGGTAATTGTCCCCTCTGTCTTTCACCCGACACCACATTTGCGGCTAGAACCTGCAGCGAGCACATCGATGGGGTGCTTGCTGTCGTCGGGCCCCGTTCAGGCGCCCCGCAAAGCGTCGATCTGTGCACGAAGTGCAGCTACTACGCCAGTCCAATCACCTCGCGTCGTTTGTCGAAACAACCGAGCCCCTGCGTACCAGGGGCTATCGCTTCTGTCGAGTTGCCATCGCCAGTCCGGCATGAAGGGCAAAGCGATCCACACGGGCTTCCCGAGCGCCCCTGCCAGATGCGCCACAGCCGTGTCGACGCTGATGACGAGGTCCAGGCGAGCAATCAGCGCAGCCGTTTCAGCGAACGTAGTGAGCCGGGCGGAAACATCGCGCAGCACCGCACGCTGCTCAAGCTGCGCGAGGCACGCACGATCACTGTCGCGGATATCCTGTTGCAGCGCGAAGAAATCTGCGTCGGCATCTAACAACGGCTTGAGTTGCTCGAGCGAGATAGACCGATTGCGATCGTCCACATGCGTCCGGCTCCCCGACCACACGATCCCAACCCTTGGCCGCCGAACGGAGTGTGCGAACAAATCGTCCCATTGAGCGACGAGCGCGTCGTCCGCGTGCACATACGGACCGGCCACCGCGAGATCGGTTGCGCGAACCTTGAGCGCAAACGGCAGACTGAGCATGGGAATGTGATAGTCGAAACGCGGCACTTGTTCCGTCTCACCGATTACTTCGGCCGCACCTCGATAATTCTGGAGGAGCGGCAACAGCGCATCCTGAACGCGCAACACGACACGAGCGCCCGCTGCACTGAGCCGATCCACGAAGCGCACGAATTGCAGCGTGTCACCAAACCCCTGCTCATGATGAACGAGCACTGTCCTGCCACCTATCGGTCGGGTACCCGTCCATAGAGTGCTCTCCGGAAAACCGTGGCTGCAGGTGCCATCGCGCCAACGCCATTCGTATTCGCGCCAGCCGTGTTCGAATTCGCCGAGCAGCAAATTCGTCTGAGCGCGATTGGTACGCGCGCCAGCGTCATTCGGATCGAGGGAAAGCGCCTTCTTGAATTGAAGCAACGCCTCATCGAAGCGCTGCAAATCTCGCAACGCGACACCAAGATTGACGTATGCGCGCACGAAACGCGGCTTGAGTGCTATCGCCTGCCGGTAGGCATCCAGTTCGTCCTCATAGCGCTCCATGTCACCGAGCAGCGCTCCCCGGTTGTAATGTGCTTCGGCTGATTGTGGCTGGATTTTGCACAGATGCACTAGCATCTCGAGTGCGCGCTGCAGTTCGCCACGCTGTATCAGCGACATCGCGATGCCATGCAACGAGTCGGCATGGTTCAGAAACTGGGCCAGGCAGCGCTCGAACAGCACTATCGCTTCATCGTGACGTCCCGCCAACTGACACACGCGCGCAGCGAAATTCAGTTGGTCCACCGACATGGACATGTGCGCCGATGCCCGCACCAGGTACTCCGCTGCGAGCGCATGATCGCCCTGTTTGGCGGCGATGTAGCCGAGACCTTCAAGCGCTTCGCCGTGGTCGGGAACGCTCACGAGGACACTGCGCAGCAGATGTGCGGCATCGTCGAATCGACCGCCCATGAGGTTCTTTTGTGCGGTAGCGAGAGCGTGTGCAATATCGTGATTCATTGCGATGTAGTCCGGCACAAAACGCGATTTGTCGACGAATAGGAAACGGCTCATTGTACGGGATGGCGGGAGCGGGCCGCCAGACTGGCTCGGCAGCAACTTGGGAAGGGTAAAGCGACACCCAAAAACCGAGTACTTTTGGGTTTTCACACACCCTCGGACGATCTTTGCCCGATGCCCGGCACGTCCGGACTCCCCAAGCCCACATCAAGTAGAAGACCGTAGGCGGTCGATTCTGTTTGCAAGGACTTCCCCCGAGAGTCAAGGGTGCAACGGCCATTCGTGTACTCGTGTCGGCCGGCAAGCGCACGGCCAAAAACGTCTTTCAAGAGACGCTGAGCGCACGCTTTAGCCAAGGACCATGATCCAGGAGATTGAATGCCAAAGATCGGCCCACAACAATACTCTAACCCGGCAGGATTTGAATCGCAGCTTTCAAGGTCCGTTGGCTGCCCCGTAAATTCGCGGTAGTCGGCAAGCTTTCGGCAAGCGGTCTATTGCAAGTCTTATCGGAGTGAACCGGCGACAAGCGCTCGTGGGCCGCTTTCAAGAACCAGAAAGACTAATCAAAACAGAAGAGTCGTAGTGCATCACTATGACGCTTCGATAAGTTTTATGACCGTCGCCCCGCTCAAGTTTTTGCTTGAGCTGCCGATATTGAGCGAATGCTCCGGCGCCGCTGGAGCAGTTGACAATGAGGTAACTCCACACATGAAAGCCGAATGTCATTCCAAGTACCGCTACTTGGCGTCGCTCGTTCGTCCGGTCATCTTCCGATGGTCGATGCTTGGAATTATTATCTTTGCCGATTCCGTTTGGCTTTTTTGGGACCAGTGGACGGTAGAACCAAGGAGCCTCCTTCCCAGGGCGATGATGGGCATAGTTTTCTGTACTCCGCTCCTAATCAAGCGATATCGCTGTGACGACAAACTGAGGAGTTTGGGGGAAGCGATAGCGTTTTCGTTGATTTTTGCGACGGCCGCCGAGATCTTCAGCTACTTAGTGGTCAGCACCGATGGACGGCTGGTGGACGCATCTCTGGCGGCGGCGGACAACGCTCTTAGTTTTGATTGGGGCAGTTACTATCTCTGGTCCACGAGACACCTGCTTTTTTCGCATGCTGTCCGCGCTGCTTATCAAAGCATGGGCCTACAGATTTTAATCGTATTGATCTATCTAAGCTTTACCCAGAGATTTTTGAAATTGTCTGAATTCCTCGATCTTTCGGCCTTACTGCTTATCCTGACGATCGTGGTCTCTCTGTTTTTCCCGGCCGAGGGAGCCTCCAAGTTTTACGGTTCGCGCTATCACGCCGACGTTTCCGGAATGTTTCACTTCGAATTGCTACGGTCGGGATCGATGAAGACGATCGATCTGGGCGTGATCCAAGGCCTGATCTCAATCCCCTCGTACCATACGATCATGGGGATCTTGCTTTGCTGGTCGGTATGGGGCTCGAGACTCTTCCCTTTTTTGGTAGTAGTGAATTCGGCGATGCTCTTCGCGACGCCGTTCGTCGGCGGGCACTACTTTGTCGATGTGGCCGCCGGAGCCTTGGTTACACTGGCGGGGATTACAGTGCGGCGCTATGTACGCATCAAATGGAACGTGCTCGGAGATCGTCTCACCTTGATTAGAACACATGCGTCGCACAACACTTGACGCCGTACTGTCTGTCTTATTTTCGGGTTCGGTGCATGGATAAAGCTCGAAGGCGTTGCTCCGTGACCTTATCGACGCCACTACCGTCTTTTCTCTCGATTGTTTCACCCTCCTGACTTTACTGGAGGGAAACCGATTTCGTGGTTTCCATCGAACGGTTGCGCAGCCCGAACCGAACCCGTGAGACTCAACGGGAAATCTCCCCCGACTACGGGGACGCAAGACGTCGCGATCGGTTCGTGTTGCCCCGGTCGCTTGGGGCTGCATGCGTTTAGGCGTCGTTCGACGCCTGCCAGCGAAGCGCGGTGACGCATTCACATTCCTGCGGGCGATGGCAGGCATCGAACAACCCTAAACGGATGACGACAGGCTCAGGTCGACCCGCAGCGGCCGGCCGGATTTCTCCATAGCAGCCGTTCGAATCGGGACCAACGATCTGGATCGGTCCCGATCCGCGAGTCCTGCTGTAATTGCTAGCGAACCCGAGCGTCGCGTATCATCGCAGCAAGGTGTTGCTGTTTACAGTGTCTGCAAATCATGTTCACTGTTTTTGGCGAGAACTGGCTTAGCCCCCGCCAGGTAAGGCCAGGAGTCCGGATTGCCAATTCTGTCATCCGTTGCGTTTCATCAACGGATGAGCGGCAGAGTGTCCGCTGATTTTGCTAGCGCGTTCGGTGTGTCTTCGAATTT
The DNA here is from genome assembly GCF_046027215.1 of Paraburkholderia fungorum. Lineage (GTDB taxonomy): Bacteria > Pseudomonadota > Gammaproteobacteria > Burkholderiales > Burkholderiaceae > Paraburkholderia > Paraburkholderia fungorum_D. The sequence continues at coordinate 3,114,993 of NZ_JAQQEN010000002.1, forward strand.
GATTAGCGCATTGGTCTGAAGCGGCAGCAAGCGCAAATACCGGAGGTTATTTTTTGATCTCGGACGCCGGACATCTCAGCGCGCAGACCAAAACGCCAAGCAGTTTGGCACTTCGGGTGCTTCTTCGGCGGTCTTCACCACTGTTCGTATTGAGGGCGGTGAGAGCGTTATCGTACTGCGCTTTGTCAGTCGTTCCGGGCAATGAGTTCGTGCTCCGGGGGCAAAGCGACGCTAGTACAATAAACGGACAGTATTAGCGCTCCAATGGTCACCGCTAGCAACACTAACGATCTGCTACAGGAACTGCACGGGCGACGGATAATAGTGTGCATATGATTTTAAGCACCATTTTTAGGATTTAACATGGAAATCAAAGTCAACTTTCTCGATAAGCTACGCCTTGAAGCCAAGTTCGATGACTTCACGGTAGTGGCCGACCAGCCTATCCGTTATAAGGGCGATGGCTCGGCGCCTGGTCCCTTCGATTATTTTCTGGCCTCATCGGCTTTGTGCGCAGCCTACTTTGTGAAGTTGTACTGCGTAAATCGCAATATTCCTACCGAAAATATCCGCCTGTCGCAGAATAATATTGTTGATCCGGAAAACCGGTACCAGCAGATTTTTAAGATTCAGGTTGAGTTACCGCCGGATATCGCGGAAGTAGACCGCCGAGGTATTTTGCGCTTCATCGACCGTTGTACAGTGAAAAAAGTGGTGCAAGCCGGACCCGAGTTCGTCATTGAAGAGGTAGAAAACCTGGATGCCGATGCTCAGTCGTTGTTGACGTTGAAGCCGGCTTCTGATGCCAGCACCTATATTGCGGGTAAAGATTTGCCGCTGGAGCAAACCATCTCCAATATGTCGGGCGTTCTGGCGGACTTGGGCATGAAGATTGAGATCGCTTCGTGGCGCAATATCGTTCCAAATGTGTGGTCGCTTCATATCCGCGATGCGCACTCGCCGATGTGTTTTACCAATGGCAAGGGAGCGACCAAAGAAAGCGCGTTGGCGTCGGCGTTGGGAGAGTTTATCGAGCGCCTGAATTGCAACCATTTCTATGGCGGGGCGTTTTGGGGCGAAGACATCGCCAATGCGGCGTTTGTTCATTACCCGAACGAGCGCTGGTTCAAGCCTGGCCCTAAGGATGCGCTGCCGGCTGACATTCTGGATGAGTACTGCCTGCGAATTTATAATCCCGATGGCGAGTTGTGTGGCTCGCATCTGTACGACACCAACTCCGGCAATGTGCAACGCGGTATCTGTTCGCTGCCATTTGTGCGGCAGTCGGACGGCGAAGTGGTGTATTTTCCGTCCAACCTGATCGAAAACCTGTTCGTCAGCAATGGCATGAGTGCCGGCAATACGCTGGCCGAAGCGCAGGTGCAATGTCTGTCCGAAATTTTCGAACGGGCGGTAAAGCGTGAAATTCTGGAAGGTGAAATCGCATTGCCCGATGTGCCGCACGAAGTGCTGGCGAAATACCCTGGCATTCTGGCCGGAATTCAGGGGTTGGAAGAGCAGGGCTTTCCGGTGCTGGTAAAGGATGCGTCGCTGGGTGGGACGTACCCGGTGATGTGCGTCACGTTGATGAACCCGCGGACAGGCGGTGTCTTTGCATCGTTCGGCGCGCACCCGAGCTTCGAGGTGGCGCTGGAACGGAGCCTGACGGAATTGCTACAGGGGCGCAGTTTTGAAGGCCTGAACGATTTACCTCAGCCTACCTTTGTCAGTAACGCGGTGACTGAACCGAATAATTTCGTTGAGCACTTCATTGATTCCAGCGGTGTGGTGTCGTGGCGCTTTTTCAGCGCCAAAGCGAATTTCGAGTTTGTTGCGTGGGATTTTTCTGGCCAGGGCGAAAACTCGAATGCCGATGAAGCCGCAACGTTGTTCGGAATTCTCGAAGATATGGGCAAAGAGGTTTACACGGCGGTGTATGACCAACTGGGCGCCGTAGCCTGCCGGATTTTAGTGCCCGGTTATTCGGAAGTTTACCCGGTAGAGGATTTGATCTGGGATAACACAAACAAGGCGCTGTTGTTCCGCGCCGATATTTTGAACTTGCATCGCCTGGACGATGCCGGCCTTGCCGCAATGCTTGAACGGCTGGATAACAGTGAACTAGACGAGCACTCCGATATTGCTACTTTGATCGGCATCGAATTTGACGAGAATACGGACTGGGGGCAGCTAACAGTTCTCGAGTTGAAGCTGCTGATTCATCTCGCTTTGCAGCAATTTGAGGCGGCGCAAGAACTGGTTGGAGCGTTCCTGCAATACAACGACAACACGGTCGAGCGCGGATTGTTTTACCAGGCCCTGAATGTGGTGTTGGAGGTGCTGCTCGATGACGACCTGGAACTGGACGATTATGCGGTCAACTTCTGTCGGATGTTTGGCAAGGCCCGGATGGACGCGGTAATGGGATCAGTGGACGGCAGCGTGCGCTTCTATGGCTTAACGCCAACAAGTATGAAACTGGAGGGTCTCGATAGGCACCACCGCCTGATCGACAGCTACAAAAAATTGCATATGGCGCGGGCCAGTGTGGCGGCTACAGCGAGCTAGGGTCACAGCAACGGCTGGATGCGATGATGCCGTTCGTCCCGCTCGAAAAACACCGTTCGATACTCGAGTTGGCCGGCGTCGTGGTCCATCTGGCCAATACCACCGCGATCAAGAAGGATGGTGGGCTCTAGCACAGTCGCGACGAGACCGACGCGCGCTACCTTGCCCACCATTCGGGGCCCCGTTCTATAGAGACCGTTCTAATTGCTTCTTCGACGCCTTCCCGCCAAAGGTAAAGGACGAATGGGTCGACCGGGGCGATGACCAATGCCAGCTTCTGTATGCAGCCGAAAATCAGTGCCGGTGGCATCCACCAGCAGCAGGCGAGTCAGGTCTCCGTGAAGAAAGAGCTGACCGTTCAATACTGGGATTGCGGTCTCTGCCTGCCTGTCCATGACGAACGCGGGCCATCTGGCCAATGCACGATCCACGAGATTCTGTGGCGTTGCGTCCGCCACGGTTCAAACTGACGTTTGACCGCCCGGTGTGGATTGTCAACCATTCACGCGCGCTTGCCGAAGGTCCGAAATCGGCCGAATCCGGCTCGACGCTGACATGCCTTGATCGACCCACTTCCGCCACTGGACCAAGCAAGGCTCCGGCGGCAGCTTTCTGGGGAGCATCGGTCACACGAGTAGTTATGTTGCGCAGGGTGCGGAATAGCCTTGCCATGGAGAGAACTTCTAACTAGGGCGCAAGTACTAACGACAAGCCGCTATTGGTCATTTTCGTGCAATTAGACGCAATGCCGCTAACAGCAGTTATCGGTATTGAAACACGCGCCTGTTCGTCCGCCTTGGGCGTGTGCCAGCGCACCGACGCGACCAACCCAGCCGCGTAGCGTGAAGACGCCGGGCACGCTGTCTGCACCCACCATCAAGTCGACGCAGCGCGCCTTGTCTCCCTTGGCATTCCCAGATTTCGAGAAAATCAAGGATCAGAAAATGAACAATTGCGAATTTTCGAAGCAGGTGATGCTCACGGTACTTGACAAAGGTCTATTGGCGTTAATAGTTCTGCTCGCAGGGTTTTATTTGAACCGTGCGCTCGAAGGAATCAAAAGCAGACTATCTCGCGAACAAGATTTCGTTAAGACAGTTAACGTCGCTGTCGTGGACCTCGCAAAGAAGCTAGCCTCTGGAAATCATCTCGTTTCCTGGCTGTCGTGGAGTGCAACCCAGCCAGAGAACTCGCTATCTGCGGAGGATTTCAATTTATATGACAAGGACATGGTCGCTGTGCTGAGTGACTTGGTCGGCCTCCAGGCATCAGTTGCAGCTGTGGCGCCGGATAAGTTCGAGGTCCTATCGCCCTTCGCACAGAAACTGTATGAAATGGATGTAGAAGTTGGCAGGGCGCGAGACCTGTTCAAGTGTGAGCCGCAGAAACTGCAACGTTGTCTTGAAATTCTCAGGGCTGTACACGCTAAGACAGAGTACTTCGAACCGGCGCTGTTAAAATCCGTAACTGGACTCCTCATTATCAAGCATTCCGAAGACGCCATTCGCGGAACATAGGGGCAACGCGGCATAGATTGCGGCTCGCCCGGTTAGCGCACGAAGGTCCGTAACCTGGGCACAGCCGACGCCTGAATGTCCGGGCAATGCGCTGGACGAACGTCCCTTCATGGCCTCTCTCGCAAGATCCGGCCGTCACCTGGCTCGGCGGCTCGCCGGGCTCACAGCTTCGCTCAGTTCGCCGTGTTCGGCGTTAGCGGCTCGAGCCCGGTTCCCTCAATCGCGGGGGCCGCGTCCGGCGATGACAGAAAACGGATCAGGGCCGCTGCGCCCGCTGGATTTCTGGCATTGGTGGAGATGCCCCCGGAAAACACCGTGTACCTTTGGACCTCCGCGGGCAAATTGCCAACCACCGTCACCCCGTCCACCGGCAACAGCTCGACGATCTGCTGAAATCCGATCTCCGCTTCGCCGTTCGCGACGACATTGGCAACCCGCTCGGACGGGATCATGCGGCTCTTGCTCTTCGCCCGCTCCTCGATACCGACACGCCGGAATAGTTCGCTGCCGATATAGACTCCATTCGCGTCGCCCGGATAGACGATCGACTTCGCGGCGAGCAGCGTGCGCCGCAATGCGTCGACCGAGCTGACATCCGGCTTCGGCGCCCCCTCGCGAGCCGCGATGCCGATTGCCGAGCGTGCGAAGTCCACCTTGCTGCCAGACACGACCTTGCCAGCGTTGACCTGATCGTCGAGTGCATAGCCGACCACGATCAGCACGTCTGCCCATTCGCCCCGCGCGAGTCGCACAGGGATGGCATTCGCGGCCGTGCCCACCGCAGGCCCCCAGACGGTGACCAGCGTTTCGCCGGCCGCCTGCTCGAATTGTGGACCCAGTGCGCGATAGGCTGACGAAAATCCGCCCGAAATCATCACCTTAACTTCATCTGCCGAGGCCGCGACGTTGCCCAACAATGCGCCCATGACGCAGAATACGCGTGCGTGAACCCTCAGCTTGCGGCAAATCATGGCCCGCTCCATGTCGATGGATGATCCAGTCCAGACACGCATCGAGTCTGGACGCCACTCATGATGTTAGCCAGCAGCGTAGCATCGCGCGCAGCACCGATGCCGCGCCAATTCGGAGTCCCTCGATGCCGCCGTTTGCGCGATCGCTACCGCGCACAACCATCCCTGTGCGACGGGCTTCGTCGACGTCGCTTTCAGCGCCTCAAGTGGCTACGACGATCGCTTCGAATGGCGGAATTCGTAGTTGATGTTATCCACGCCATACTAGCCTGTCTGCACCTTCACAGGAACGTCGGCAATGACGTCTACCGCCTCGGCAGGAGACTCTGTCTCGACAGGCTCGATGGTAGCGGTGAGACCCGTCGCCAGCCCGGCATGGCGTTCGAACAAGGCTTTAAGTTCAGGGCGCAGTCCATCGCCGCGTTGGGCCGCAAGGGCATGAAGCGAGAGAAATGGCAGCATGGTTGAACTCCAGTCAATGAAGGACAGGCGAACCCTATGCCTATGACCGAATTGGCAACCGGGCGCCCGCAAGATTGATGTGATTCGAGCGCACCATTCTTCGTCCGTCGACCTCGTCTACTGTGCGATCGAATGAACAAGGTAGGGCAGGGGGGCGACGTGGGCACTCCGATTCTTGCTGTCTAATGTTTTGATAAACCCCGTGTCGGCTTCTCGAGTATTGCCGCAAGAAACGGGGGGCGGCTGACTGATCGAAACCCTATCGTTCGGATTGAGGGCAGCGATTTCGCTTCCCTCTCTCAACCACCGTCAATGAGGAATTCACCATGTCCAGGGAAGATGACAACAAGGCCGTCGTGGGCCGCTGGTTTACCGATTTCTGGGGCAAGACATGCAACCTCGATATCGTCGATGAACTTGCCGCTCCCGACATGCTTCTTCAATATTCACTGCACGAACCGCGCCGTGGCCGCGACGATATCAAGGCATTCATGACCGGTTTCCGCGAGGCGTTTCCGGACCTTAACTTCTGGGGCGCTGCTGATCTCATCGCCGAAGGGGACTATGTAGTTGGCCGCTGGGAGGGTGGTGGCACACATACGGGTCCGGCATTCGACGATTTCCTCATTGGATCATTGCCTGCTGCAACCGGCCGGAAAATGCGTTTCACGGGCACGACCGTGCTGCGGCTCAAAGACGGCAAGATAGTTGAAGAGATCGGACTGGACGACGGCGTGACCGCGCTGCAGCAACTTGGACTCATCAACGCGGCGTGATCTAAGGCGAAGTGCTTCTGCCGGTCATCAGGCAACGCTGTACGCATTTAACCCGACAACCGGCCGGGTGGTGCGAGATGGCAATGGCGCATGCGAACTGCGACTCGACGACGGCGCCGCGTTGAAACCGTCGCCGATCGTCGGAGGCGTGTTAACGATTTCTTCAGGTTAAGTCGATGGTGCAGAAGGCGGCTAGATCGCAGTATTGACGCAGCGATAGCAACGCGACGCCGCATTCTCGCGGGAACCGTCTGGGATCGCCTTACGGCCAGCCATGCGCTGACCGTTTCCGCACGAGTGGATAGGAGGAAATTGACATGAAGACGATCCGAATTGTGGCAATCTGTGCAATCGGCATGTTGCTGGGATATGCGCAGGCGCAAGACAAGCCCGTGCCGTCGGGCACTGCAACGTCCGCCCAGGATGTCGGAGGCGTTACCGATGCGTCAAGAGGTGAAACAGGAATGGCAATGAGTCCAGCACGGCAACAGGCTTACCCGGACCTCAGCAAATTCCACCAGTCCGCAGAGCAAAGCCTTGGCTTGAGCACGACGTTCGCCCACCATTGACTGCCGCGCGACGGTGTTGCGCGACCGCCGTCCCGCACGATGAGTGCACGCGAAAACACTCATGGTGCGTAACGGTGGCTGGCATGCAGGACTCGTTCGTCGGGTCATGCGGCTTCGCTCGCAGGCTCAGTAGCCAATGCGCTTTTCGATGTTTCGGAACCGCCCCGTGGACCGATAGCGATGGAACCATGCATTGGTGCGAAGTTCACACAGGCGCGGCGAATGTTCGGCAAGCGCAACGTCGAGCCAATGAAACATCTCGTCCTGCTGGTCGAGCCGTGCGTAAATTTCCGCGAACAGAAACGGCGATGTATAGCGCCTTTGCTGCCTCGCCATCAAGTCCCGCAAATACCATTCCAGGATCTTTTTGTAGCCCCCGGCGTCCCAGATCGTGCGAATGGTCTCTGCGCGGGCGAATTCGTTGCACCGCGTTAGCGCATCGATCGTCGCTTCGACAGCCTCCTCATATTGGCCCTCCTGTTCATAGGCGGTAGCCAGCAGCTGATAGGTCAGCGGGGAGCGGTTGCCATGTCCACTACTCACGCACTCCCGAATCACCTCGCCGTATTTGCCCGCCTGTACGAGCCCAAATATGCGTGACCCTTCGCAGCCGAGCGGGTCGACCCTTTCGGCAAGTTCAAACTGGGCTCTGCCTTCTGCTTCTCGCCCGAGCACCAACAGGAGTCTTGCATACAGGCGGCTCGTTTCGGCGTGGCTCGGGTTGAGCCGTAACGCCTCGAGAAACTCCTCCTCTGCCCGGTGCCAGTCCCAGTCATAGAAGTAGTGCACGCCGGCTAGCGCCTGGTGAGCCTCAGGAAGATCCGCATCTAGTTCCAGTGCTCGCAGCACCGCCTGCCGCGCTCTCGGATGGCCCTCCGACGGTGGACAGACCCCGTGTGTCGATGCGGCACCGAGGACGTTCGACATCCGCACATACCCGAGCGCGTAAGTCGGGTCCCGTTCAAGCGCGCGCTCGAAGTAGCCCCGCGCGCGAACGAAGTCCTCGTCGCCCAGCGCGTGATGCGCGGCAAATCCTGCGTCGAAGTGCACCCGACGGGTCCAGTAGTAACGGCCACGCAGATATGCATCATGCGCCGCCGGATCGACCGGCAAACGTCTCACCAGCATGTGCCGCTGCTGCTCCGCGAGCGCTGGCGATACCTCCTGGGCGAGCGCCATTCCAACCTCTTTCTGGATTTCCAGCGCTCCGCTCACCGTCGGCTCATGCGCGCGACTCCAGATCTGCACCTGATCGACGCAACGTATCAGTTGCGCCAGAATGCGAATCTTCGCGCCGTCGCGCTTTAGCGAACCCTCCAGCACATAGTCGAGCGACAGCTCTCGCGCGATCTCCGCGATACTCTTGCTGGCCCGCCGGTAGCGGGCGGCGGTCGTCCGCGAAATGACAAGGATGCGCTCTGGATCCAGCATGCCGATGTTGGCGGAGGTTTCGTCGGCCAGCGCGTCGCAGAAACTGTCCTGGCCGGAATCGCCGGTCTGGTTTTCGAATGGAAGGACCAGTATCCGCGCGGCTTCCTGCGGGGCGGGTACCGATTCTTCCGACACGGGCCGCACGTTATTCAGGCGATAGCCTTTGCCCTTCACCGTGACGACGTGCTGCGGGTTGACTGGATCATCATGAAGCGCGACGCGAATTTTCCGGATCGCCGTATTGATGCTGTTGTCCGTTTCTCGATACGCATTTGTGCCCCACAACGCTCGCACGATATCCGCACGCGTGACGAGTTGCCCGTTACGTGATGCCATCAGGATCAGCAACTCCATCGGCAGACGCTCGAGCCTGATCTTCTCGCCTGCACGGCGCAATTCGTAGCGCTGAATGTTGAGTTCGACATCCGCAATCCTGATGGATTCTGGCGTGTTCATCGGCACTCCTGCCGTCGCGAATTCCTGTTCGCATCGACGACGTCAGCGCGCTGTTGCTCGCGCTTCATCCCGAATGAAGCCGCGAATGCAAGCGCTGAGCACATCACGATGACGAGAGCGGGCGCGGCCGTCCAGTGCAGACTGGAAACGAGGATATTCGCCGCGAGCGGTGTTAGTCCCAGCGAGGTGGCCAGACCGAGATTCATGGCCGTGGCAACGCCGCTGAATCGGACTTCGACTGGAAACAATTCGGCAATCGCGCACGCGAAGGTTCCATTGGCGAGCGAGGCGACGACGCCGGCCATCAGAAACAGCACAGACAGGCTGGTGTAGTGACGGGCGGCCGCAATGAAGAACAAGGGCGCGAACAGCGCGGACAGGACGGCTCCCGACCTGAAAATATAACGGCGCGGTAACAGGTCGCCAACGTACGACGTCACGAGAATACAGACTGCCACGACGATCAGGTACCGCGTCTGGGCACTCGCGATCTGCTGCGCGTCGTATTGAAGGCCTTGCAGATAACCTGGCGTGAATCCGATAAAGATGCCACCCGACGCACCCACCAGCAGACACGCGGCAGCGCCTGTCGTCAGGCGGGAGAAATGGTTGCGAAACAGGACGACGAGAGGCTCGCGATGGCGGGCACCAATGGCACGCGCGTATTCGTCGGTCTCAGCAAGGGTCCGGCGCAGGGCAAAGCTCAACAGCCCGACCATCCCACCAAGCAGGAAGCCAATCCGCCATCCGAACGCGTTGACTTGCTCGGGTGTGAACGCCCATTGCACTGCAAGATTAATGCTCGTCGCCAGAAGCAACGCAAGGTTAACCGCGACGAACACGATGCCGCACAGGACACCAGGCCTTCCGCGCACGGTTTCAACGGCATAGACGACTGCTCCTGGCAGCTCACCGCCGAGGCAGAGACCCTGGATGAGCCGCAGCACGAGAAGAAGCGCCGGGGCGGACGCGCCCCACACGGCGTATGAAGGGAGTATTCCAATGAGGAGTGTCGAAACGGAGGCGATCATCGCTGACGACACGAAGACTAGGCGCCGGCCATGCGTGTCGCCTAACCGGCCAAGAAAGATGCCTCCCACCGGCCTTGAAAGGTAGCCGATGGCCAGCACCGCATACGACAAGGTCTCCGCCGCCATGCCAGTTCGTGATGGAAAGAACTCATTGCCGATGGCTCGTGCGAAAAATCCGAAAATGACGAAATCGAATACCTCCAGCGCTCCACCGGTACTGGCGACCAGAATGGTCCACCGTTGGCGCGCTGTCATGAACTCCTTTCGGATTGGGAGCGAATCGTCGAGCATGGAATCCCTGATATTTTCGTCGAAACCAATTGCGCTGTCGGGTGCCGCTGTCGGGTACGTTAACCCTTTTGGGTGCCCGACGGGATGTCGAGTTCCACCTTAATCGCAAACAGTTTCATTCTCGAATGCTCGCACTGGTCGACGCGCGCTACGACTATTGTTTTGATAAACCCCGTGTCAGCTTCTCGAGTATTCGTGATCGAAGGCGACTAGCGTGCAGAGAACAGCTCCACCACGCTCAGAGGAGCATCGTCGCCGAAGAAGCGCTGATGATTCTGGGCTGTCTGGTCAGCGAAGGAGGCGCTGCGAGGATAGAGCGCCCTTTCATATGCTGCCAATGCGGCCTCTATGTCGCCGGGATGGTCGCGCAGCGCGTGGCCCAGTTCGGCACCGTCATAAATGGCGAGGTTGGCCCCTTCGCCAGCAAACGGCGACATCAGATGGGCGGCATCGCCCACAAGCGTAACGCCAGGAACGCGATCCCACCGGTGGTCGACCGGCAGGGCATGAATGTGCCTCACGACGGGCACAGTATCGCTGTCGGTAATTAACGCCCGTAACTGTGGGGCCCAGCCTTCGAATTCGTTTGCAAGGTGACGGAGTGCGGCGGCCGGCTGGCTAAAGTCGATCGTGCCGAGCCACGCTTCCGACTTGTTCAACGCGACGTAGGTATGGAGGGTGCCGTTTGCGTAACGGTGCGCCAGGATGCCTTTGCCCGGTTCGACCGCCATCAGCGTGCCGCTGCCGATTGCCTTCGCGCTGCCTTTGTGTCGGGTGTCGCCGTCAAAGAGACGGGTCTCGACGAAGGTCGTGCCGACGTACGCCGGCATTGCGGCAGACAGAAGCGGACGAACTCTCGACCAGGCCCCGTCGGCCCCGACCAGCAGATCTGTGCTGGTCGTCGAGCCGTCAGCAAAGACCAGATGGTGCTGCCCGGCGGCGCGGCGGTTTGCCTGTACGAGCTTGCGGCCCCATCGGATGGCGTCGGCCGGCAGTGACTCGATCAGGAGACGACGCAGCGCGCCTCGGTCGACTTCAGGCCTGGCCGTGCTGCCCGAGCCGGGCTTTTCGAGCAGGACGTTACCGTGCCTGTCGACCACGCGCTTGGCATCCTCGCCCGGAAGCGTGAGGCCACGAAACGCGTCGTGGAGGCCTGCGGCTTTCAGCCCGAGCTGGCCGTTGTATTCGTGGATGTCGAGCAAGCCGCCCTGCGCTCGCGCATCGGGCGAGGCTTCGGCTTCATAAATCGTCGCGGGGATGCCGTTGACGTGCAGGACACGTGCGAGCGTCAGTCCGCCAAGGCCGGCACCGACGATGGCGATGCGGGGATTTCTCAATGGAGAGGAGTGGTCCAGGTCGCTGTTCATGGCGCGTTCCGATGACTACGAACATGCGCGTGGATGCGCGAACGTTCGCAGAAGGTCCGACATATGTCGGGGGAAACGCTGGCCGACCTCGCTAGAGATGCTTGGTGGCGTGTACGCGGCTGTCTGATTGCGTAGCCCGGAAGGCGATGTAGACAGCCGCTTTTTCGCGGTCTTCGAGAGCCAAGTATCGCACAGGCCGGTGCGAGGCAGCATAGCCGTCGCGCTCGGCCTGGAGGAAGTCCAACACGGGAATCGAGCGCAGGTGAAGATCGGCTTCATCACGCTATGGAATAGTGTCTATGCCGCCGCACCCGTAGATGGATTAATTTGGCGGGCCCACTGTTTCACGAAGCCAGTCTGTAATATTCAGCGCCTCACTCTTACCGGGAGTCTATCTCAATCGTTAAGGTATCCTTTTTATCCCAATCTTCTCATCCAGACAGCCTATTTGCATCAGAAGCGGAGCTAGGATCATGACTTCGTCAGACATCAAAGCCGGCTTACCACCCACGAACGGATGGCGTTTCAAACTTGGGATAGGCATCTTCGTGGCTGCTTTCGCGTTGTTGCCGGTCGTGCCGATCGCCGCTTCTCTGGGCACGCCCGTAAAAACCATGGCTGCACTGACGGGCGTCATTCTCGTCGCGAACAAGGTTCTGCTTATTACCTGTGCAGCGGTGATGGGCAAGCCCGGCTTTCAACGGCTCAAGGCGACCGTGACGGGCCATGCAACACGTCTGGCGCCTACCAGGACTGCGGGGGCTGTCCGCCACGTGATCGGGTTAGTGAGGTCAGTCGGAAGTCGTGGACGCCAGCGCGCTAAGCAGCGAGATGATTCTGATAGTAGCGCTGCGTGAGCGCCACGGGGGATGGATACTCGAGGCGGGCCTGCGTGCTACGCAAGGAAAACGATTGAAACGATCCAGGCATCGATGTCGACCGGCCGTTCATAGTCGAACCGTGCCCGATGGTGCCCAAGACCTGAGCTCGCGGGCCGCGCCGCGGCCCGTCCGCTGCAACCGATTGTTAGGCCGCCCTTACTGACGCACATAGCGCAAGTGCGTGGCAGCTGGACCATCAAGAACCTTGTCAATGCGAAACTGCGGCCCGGGCTCGCCCAGGTTCTCGAAGAGACGCCGCCCACCGCCGAACAACACGGGTGACAAGGCGATTTCCAGCTCTTCAACGACACCCATGGTCAGGTACTGCTGGATCACATCGGCTCCGCCCGCGATACGAATATCACGGCTGCCTGCGGATTCCCGAGCCAGCTCAAGGGCACGCTCCGGCCCTTCATTGATGAAGTAGAAGGTCGTCCCACCCGGGCGTACCCACGGTTCGCGTTTCTCATGGGTAAGAACGTATACCGGTGTGTGAAACGGAGCCTCCTCTGGCCAGGCGCGCTCGCCTTGGTCGAACATTCGCTTGCCCATAATGTTGGCACCGATGCGCTCCGTGGTGCTGCGAAGCAGATCATTGACCGGGCCGGTCTCTCCCCCTGGTCCGAGCTTGAGGTTCTCGCGGAAGTACTGTTGATTGAGGATCCAGGCCATCAGCGCGCCCCACTTGGCGCCCCAGTTCTTGTACTCAGGCGTATCCCAGTTCTCCATGGTCATTCCTTCCGGTGCCATGTAGCCATCGAGGCTAAGTCCAATGTTGACGAATACTTTACTCATGATTCTCCTCTCACATGTTCGGATGTCGGCCTAACTCCAATAAATGAAATGCATAAAGCAGCATATCGGAGAATGGTCTGCAGATCGTCCCTATGTCCGCTTTGGAGCGATTGACTGAATGTCGCCTGGTGGCCGCGCAATGTCCACCAACGGCTGGTTGGCATGAGTGATTGGCGCCGACGCGCCGGTGCACATCCCGTCCTGGGAGCGAATTGTCTTTGCTGTGCCGGTTCGCGGCATAGTGCGGCATAATGTGGCTCTCTCAGGTTCTGGCACGGCCCTCGGAATAGCCAGAATCTTTTAGCCGACCGTACCCCGGTCGGCTTTTTTTCGACTATTCCCCGCCGGGTCGGCTTCCGCTTATCCGCCGTTTGACGCCGCTGTACAGTGTCGATTGAATGGAAGGAGACGCGACATGGAGTACCAACCGAAAAAGGGGCCGATGCTTTGCGCGTTGGTTTTATGGCTCGCTGGCTGCGCGGCAGGCGGCAGCCCGCAAAACGCGGCGCACTTGAGCAAATTGCAATGCCGCGACCTGGCCGCGCTCAGGAACAACGCGCCTCCAACTCCGGAGCGAAACCGCAGCGAGTTGGCGGCTCTAAGGGAAGCTGGCTACGACCCATCCAGGTGGTTTGACCCGTATTACCCGGAGGATTTACAGGCGGCACAGCGCCGGGTCGACGGCTGGTTCCAGGCGGAATGCCAGCAGGCGCCGCCGGCTTGACGTTAAACCCATTTGGGCTCAATTCACCTGCCACTCTTTGGCCGACCTGGCGAAGCGAAAAGTTTGATGTCGACCCGCAAGGGACGTTCAAACTTGCCGGGAACGGCTATTCAAAACGGCATGCAGGAAGGGACCAACGATCATCAGCGTCCGGACGAGATCCTGGGCCACATGAGGCGTAGTCACCGTCGAACACATTGAAGCCGACAACCCACGTCATTTCATCTCCATGGAGTTTCGTTGAATCTCAGTGCTACAGCGCTGTTCGTAGATGAATGTCAGATCCGATGTGTTTCGATCGAGGGCCTTGAAAGTACCCCAATCCTCGCTTGGTTCACGGAGGCGGTTACACAATAGGTCAATCGCAGAGCCGGAGCGGGTACGCCGTTCATAGGCTGCTTGGACGAAATCAGAAAGTCCCGCATTGTCTCTGGCTGTTCCAGGTTGAGCGGGGCGTGCCATGGTAGCCGGCCCGATGTCCCATCAAACTGGACATACAAAGCGGGCCGAACCTTGAAGTGCATGTGGAACAGCCTATGCACATGGTCCGCGAAACGCTCGAAATAGTCCTCTATACGCGCCTGCAACGATGCGCGGGGATTGAGGGAAAGACCACTCGTGTCACAGGCTTCTAGACGAAATGTGACGAATCTTGCTTGCCCTTCCCGCGAAACCACTCCAACGCCGTACTGTCCTATCACTTGGATCGTGGTCGCCTGAAGGGGGGTATAAAACTTCTGACTGACATAGGAGACGTCCTCCCTATCGTCATCATCATCACGGGAGTTGCCCGCGCACAACCCATCCCGGGAGTTGCCCGCGCACAACCCATCCCAGTAGTTCACCCCGATCAATCGCACATCAACTGTCAATACTCCAAGCGGACGCTTCCATCTAACCCAGCAACGCATCGTGCCCCCGCGTCGTGCAAATTTCTGGCGGCGGGTCAAACTCGCATTTCGTCCGTTCCAATCACTGCGGTTCGTACCACGAATAGGTGCCCAGCGTGCTAACCGGTGTGCCAATCTGCAAGGTGATGTCGCGCAGCGACGTCAACTCGATGTCGCGCAAATCACCCATGTAGCGGCGCGAGTCGCCATTATCGTTGATGTATGCGACCACGGTCCCAGTTACGCCGGCCACATTCGTGCTGGTAAGCTGCTGGCCCCAAATATCGAAGAACTGACCAAGCGTGAAGGTTTTGAAAGTTGGCGTTTCAATATGGATGATGCCGGTCTGATCGTGTGTGTGCATTTCATAGTCGCACTGCGGCAGAATGCCAATATTTGCGGGCATCGCGAGCCACTGGCCATCTTTGAAAATGGCGAGGTGTGCATGGACGTGATACAGCACGCTCATATTGGGCGCGCAGATCAGCCCGTCAACTGCCGGACCGGCGCCACCCGTCGGCGTGTTGCCGTTCGGCCAAAAAGTGTTGCCCACCACACCGCCATACACGAGCGGGATCACGTTTGGATCGAATGGTGGTGGATCTGTCCATATGTACGTGGGAATCTGGGTCAACGGCGTGCCGATTTCGATCGTCACCTCGCCATGCGGCGGCAAAACAAGAGTTGCAGGATCGCCAGAGTATTGCGTGACAGTGCCGCCGTCGTTCACATAGATTGTGAGGGACCCGCCGGCAACTCCGGCGACGTTGGTCGTGTCAAGTGTTTCGCCCCAGATCGAGAAGAACTCACCGAGGGTGTATGACGCGTGAGTGCTCGCGTCCATGTGAATTTTGCCGGTTGAATCCACCGTGTGCAGCGGATACGCGCAGCCCGTCGGGGCAGCCATGGTCGGCTCGACCACACCAACGTTGCCCGGCAGCGCAAGCAGGCGGCCGTTCTGATAAATGGACAGATGCGTGTACGTATAGGCACTGCTACGCAGGGCGCAGTTGAGCCCGCTCACAGTTTGACCCAGGCCACCCGACGACGTGGAGCCTGCAGGCCAGAAAGCATCACCGAGCGTCGTACCGTCGATCACCGGTGTTGCGGAGGCCAGTGTCGGCGTCGTAGCACTGGGAGTCGATGCGCCTGACGGGGGAGTCGCAGCACTGGGAGTTGATGCACCGGACGCCGGAGTTGATGCGCCTGATGCCGGGGTCGCCGCTCCCGTTGCCCCTTCCGAGCCGATAGATCCGGCGGCACCCGGCGCGCCGACGGTGCCCGCGCCGCCTCCGCCTCCGCCGCAACCGGTCAATATCAGGAAGACCCCAATAGCGACCAACCGTGACCTCAATCCCATCAACATGTCTCTCTCCGCTCTGGCAGTCAAAAGAGGAATTGGGTGCACCAGATCACGTTCGGACCAAGCGCCTCGTCAGAGACGCATCAATAGACCGAGACAACACACAGTCGCCAGTTCCGCGATTGCACGACGTGTGCAAATCGCCCGGATTCGGATGCCAATACATGGCGAACAAATCGCTTCAAAATGTCCAATACGCGCAAATTTATCGTAACAGATGTCATCAGAAAGCGAACCAAATGAACCACAACACTTTGCGCCTTTTTATGTCGCAAATATGCGAGTCTGACGCAATGCCGCTTTCGATGTAATTAAAAACGATTTGTATAACTGAATATAAGTTTTGGGGCCACAGTGGTGGCCGGTATTTCTACATGCTAGTGCCAGATGGGTGCGCAATTTACATCCGGAATCCTAATTTCCAGCTAGCGCACGCGAAGGCGCCAAGGCACAGCGCGCTCATTTCAAATGGCTGTTGCGCCAGTCACGAGGTGTCACACCAAAGCGTGAATTAAACCAGTTTGTGAAGGAACCCTGCTGCGAATAGCCAAGCAGTGCAGACACCCTCCCGATGGGATAGCGTGGGTTGCTCATGTACCGCACGGCAAGTTCACCCCTGACTTCCTCGACCAGGCGCGAGAAGCTGGTATGCGCAAGTTCAAGTTGGCGCTGCATGGTGCGAACGCTCAGACGTAAATGGCGGGCAACCCGTTCGACGGTGGCCTGCTCGACAGGCAGCAACAAGTAGATCGCCTTGCGCACTTCCAGCGCGGTCGAATCGACACCGGTCACATTGAGTGAATCCGCGAGGCTCTCGGCATAGCGCACCAGTTCCGGGTCAGCGGAGGGATTCGGGTAGTCCAGATCAGCGGCCGCACACACGAAGCCGTTGAAATCGCTGCCGAACTCCAACGGACAGCCGAAGAACCGTCGATGAAACGTCAGGTCTTTCGATCCCTGATGAACAAAATGGACCGAGCGTGGTTTCCAATGATCGCCAAGCAGAGCGCTGGAGTGGCGCCAGAGGACACCGACCGCGAGTTCGATCGCCTGATTCGTTGGGGTCCCCGGTTCGACGACCAGTTCTTCGCGGATGGTAACCGTTTCGCCCATGTCCTCGACATACACAGCGAGAGCTTCGTTCAACAGATGCCGGTATTCAGCCGCGGCCAGCAATACCTCGCGCAGCGTGCGCTTGTGCGCGAGCAGGACATTGACCACACCGGTACCGAACTTCTGCCGGGTCTCGGCCATCTGCAGCGCGAACGTCGGGCATGACGCCTTTTCGGCCGTCAGTTCCAGCAGCCGGCACGCGGCGGCTGCCGGAATGCGATCGTCCGGATTCGCGAGCGCCGCGGTATCGACCCCGACCTGCTGCGCAAGCTCGACCGGGTTCAGTCCGACCCGCCGCGTCACATCAAAATAGCCGCTCATGGCTATCGAGCGCAACATCGTCTCCATCGCTTTGTCTCCGCGTACGCCTCGCAGGCGGCCTTCCTGCGGCTGGTATTGAAAGGTCTGCCGCACGCACCGGTGTTAACGCGTAGTGGCATGAAAAGCTAAAAGAATGGCGCCGTATCATAAAAGTGTAACGCAGGATTGCCGTATCGTGGGATCTCAACGGTTCATCATGTTCCGACCAGTTTTCATGCGGCCAGCCGTGTCGCGAGCGTCGGAACACCGTACTCATATTGGAGAACACGATGCAATTCCTCGACGATTCGCTGCACCCTGAGAACCAGGACAAGGTTGTTATCACGACCGCTCCGTACGGCCCGGAATGGATGCCCGAAGACTTTCCGGAAGACATTCCGGTAACGATGGAGGAGCAGATCCAGAAGGCCGTCGACTGCTACGAGGCCGGCGCGACGGTGCTGCACCTGCATGTGCGCGAACTGGATGGCAAGGGCTCCAAGCGCCTGTCGAAGTTCAACGAACTGATCGCCGGCGTGCGTGCAGCCGTGCCGGACATGATCATTCAGGTGGGTGGCTCGATCTCGTTTGCACCGGAAGACGACGGCCAGGCCGCGAAGTGGTTGTCCGACGACACGCGTCACATGCTGGCCGATCTCGACCCGAAGCCCGATCAGGTGACGGTCGCGATCAACACCACGCAGATGAACATCATGGAGCTGCTCTATCCGGAGTACCTGGAAGGCACGTCGCTGTCCAATCCTGCGCTAATGGCCGCCTACAGCGAAATGACGGTGCCCGCGGGTCCGGCCTGGGTTGAGGAGCATTTGCGCCGCCTGCAGGCCTCGGGCATCCAGCCGCACTTCCAGCTTACCGGTATCCATGCGCTCGAAACGCTCGACCGCCTGGTGCGCAAGGGCGTCTACAAGGGGCCGCTGAACCTGACGTGGATCGGCATCGGCGGCGGCTTCGACGGTCCGAACCCGCACAACTTCTTCAACTTCGTCCACCGCGCGCCGGACGGTGGCACGATCACGGCCGAGTCGCTGCTGAAGAACGTCCTACCGTTCAACATGATGGCGATGGCCATGGGCCTGCATCCACGCTGCGGCATCGAGGACACGATCATTGACCAGCACGGCAATCGCATGAGCTCGGTGCAGCAGATCGAGCAGTGTGTGCGCGTGGCGCGCGAACTGGGCCGTGAAATCGCGAGCGGCAAGGAAGCGCGCGCGATCTACAGGATTGGCGTGCAGTACAGGACGGTCGACGAGACACTCACGGCCAATGGCATGGCGCCGAATCGCAAGGCCGGTGTGAAGAACCTGCCGCTGCGCGCGGCGTAAGGGATTGAAGCGCGGCTGACGTTTCGCGGACGCCGGGCTTCAGAGGTAGGGCTCGCCGGCCAGGCCGGGGAGAGTTTCGCAGTATCCATAAAGGCTGCCTTTGTCCTGCGGGGCAAAGGCGGTCGCCAATGAGCTGGACACGAAGGAGACAACTCATGCTCACGCATGCCGAGCCCATGACGGGCGATATTTCGACGACGCAAAAAGGCGTGCACGCGTATGCGTGGGTGGTATTTGTCCTGACGGTGGGGTTGCTGCTATCCGACTACATGTCGCGGCAGGTGTTGAATGCGGTGTTTCCGATGCTCAAGGCGGCATGGAACCTTTCCGACACCCGGCTTGGTTCGCTGAGCAGCGTGGTCGCGCTGATGGTCGGCGTGCTCACCCTTCCGCTGTCGATACTCGCCGACCGCTGGGGCCGCGTGAAGAGCATTGTGCTGATGGCGGCGATCTGGAGTCTCGCGACACTCGGCTGCGCGGTCGCGACGAACTATGGTGAGATGCTACTCGCGCGCGCCTTCGTCGGCATCGGTGAAGCCGCCTATGGCAGCGTCGGCATCGCAGTCGTCCTCAGCATCTTTCCGGCGCGGCTGCGCGCCACGCTCACCGCCGCGTTCATGGCTGGCGGGGCGTTTGGTTCAGTGTTGGGCATGGCGCTAGGCGGTGCCGTCGCGGCTCGCTTCGGCTGGCGCGCGGCGTTCGGCGCAATGGCGGCGCTTGGAATCGTGCTGGTCGTTTTCTACCGGTTTGCCATCACCGAAAAGCGACTCGCGCCGCTGCAACCGGCTAACGTGGGCCGTCAGACGCACGGCGCCGGTGTGTGCAAGAGCTTGCGCACGTTGATCGAAGGACTCTTTTCAACAAAGTCGGTCGTGTGCGCTTACGTCGGCAGCGGCATCCATCTGCTGGTTCCGGCCGCTGTATGGGCGTGGATGCCCAGCTTCCTGAACCGCTACTACGGCATGCCTGCCGGCAAGGCGGCCATGGGCGCGGCCGTGTTCGTGCTGGTCACCGCTGTCGGCATGGTGGTGTGCGGAAATCTGGCCGACCGGCTTAGCAAGCATGCGCGGGAAAAGAAGTGGAGCACCGCCGTCGCCTTCTGCCTGATCTGCTTCGTGCTGCTCACAATCGGCTTCCGCATGCCGGCGGGTCCGGCACAGCTCGTCGTGATCGGCGCCGGCATGTTCTTCTGCGCCGGCGCGACCGGCCCCTCGGGTGCGATGGTGGCGAACCTTACCCCACCATCGATCCATGCATCGGCGTTTGCCACCCTGACATTGGCGAACAACCTGCTGGGGTTGGCACCCGCTGCCGTCCTGACGGGCATCGTGGCCGACCGGATCGGACTGCTCGGCGCGCTGCAACTCGTGCCGTTCGCCCCCATGGTCGCGGCAATCGCCTTCTTCATCGGCAAGCGGAACTATGGCGTCGACCTCGATCGCTTGAGTGCGCTGCGTGAGCAGGCCGGGAGCTGACCCGACGGTCAACCGCGCGCTTTAGACCTGGCAAGTGCGTCTGAGAGCAAATTGGGCAGCCCATCACAGGCGAAACAAATTCGCAGTTTGAGTAATGAAAAGGAGATTTGACATGGCGAAAGCAGTGCGCTTCCATGAAACCGGCGGTCCCGAAGTATTGCGCTATGAAAACGTTGAAGTGGGCGACCCCGGCCCCGGAGAGGTTCGCTTGCGCCATGAGGCAGTGGGCCTGAATTTCGCCGACACCTACTTCCGCACCGGCCTGTACCCCGTGCCGCTGCCTGCGGGCATGGGCGTCGAGGCTGCAGGTGTAGTCGAGGCCATCGGCCCCGACGTGACCAACGTTGCGGTCGGCAATCGCGTGACCTATACCGGCTTTCTCAACACACTCGGCGCTTACAGTACAGAACGCCTGATCCCGGCCGCGCCGCTCATCAAGCTGCCTGATGCGATCTCCTGCGAAACAGCTGCCGGCATGACGATGCGAGGGCTGACCTCCTCGTACCTGATGCGCCGCATTCATGACTTCAAGGCGGGCGACACCATCCTGATGCATGCCGCCGCCGGTGGAGTGGGTCTGATCGTGTCGCAATGGGCCAAACTGTTGGGTCTCACCGTGATCGGCACGGTATCGAACGAGGCCAAGGGCGAGGTGGCCCGCGCGCATGGCTGCGATCACATCATCTACTACAGCCGGGAGGATGTTGCGAAGCGTGTGCGCGAACTGACCCATGGCATGGGCGTGGACGTCGTGTTCGACAGCGTCGGCAAGGATACCTTCGAGGCGTCGCTCGATTCGCTCAGGCGCCGTGGCCTGATGGTATGCGTCGGCACGGCGTCCGGGCCAATCCCGCCGTTCAATCCGCAGATGCTGGCGATGAAGGGCTCGCTCTACCTGACGCGGCCCGCGCTGGCGGACTACATCGCCGACCCCGTCGAGAAGAACGAACTGGCTGGCGAACTCTTCGGGCATGTCGCTGCAGGCCGCATCAAGATCGAACTCAACCAGCGCTACGCACTGGAGGACGCGACGCAGGCCCACCGCGACCTCGAATCGCGCAAGACGACCGGCTCGTCGGTCTTCGTTATCTGAGGAGCAGATTATGCGAGTCGAACAATTGACGTGTGCCATCGGTGCGGAACTGGTCGGCGTAAATCTCGCCGATGCCATTCACGATGACAGCCTGTTTGCCGGCATCCGGGCGGCGCTGCTTGAACACAGGGTGCTGTTCCTGCGCGATCAGGACATTTCGCGCGGCGAGCATGTCGCATTCGCTGGCCGTTTCGGCGCACTGGAAGACCATCCCGTCGCCGGCAGCGACCCGGAACATCCGGGCCTCGTGCGCATCTACAAGAACCCGGACCAGCCCAACGACCGGTATGAAAACGCGTGGCACGCGGATGCCACCTGGCGCGAGGCACCGCAGTTCGGTGCTGTCCTGCGCTGCGTGGAGTGCCCGCCAGTCGGCGGCGACACGATGTGGGCAAACATGGTCCTCGCCTACGAGAACCTGCCTGATCACATCAAGACCCAGATCGCTGACCTGCGCGCCCGCCACAGCATCGAGGCGAGCTTCGGAGCCGCGATGCCGATCGAAAAACGTCTCGCTCTTAAAACGCAATTCCCGGACGCTGAGCATCCGGTCGTGCGCACGCACCCGGAGACCGGAGAGAAGGTGTTGTTTGTGAGCGCCTTCACCACCCATTTCACCAATTACCACACACCGGCGCGCGTGCGCTTCGGGCAGGACGCCAGTCCGGGCGCGGGCGACCTGCTGCGCTATCTCATCAGCCAGGCCTGCATCCCCGAGTACCAGGTCCGCTGGCGCTGGAAACCCAACAGCATCGCCATCTGGGACAACCGCAGCACGCAGCACTATGCAGTGATGGACTACCCGCCGTGTCACCGCAAGATGGAGCGCGCCGGAATTATCGGCGACAAGCCGTACTGATCGGACCGCAACCATCTGCATGGGATCGGAGTAGCGCGCTATGGGACTGGAGTAAGCGCTGAAGCGCTAACTCCAGCCGACACGCAAACTCCGATCGACAGGAGACCGCTTCATGACTCTCGATACGACGCCGACCATTCTGATGGTGCCCGGCTTGCGCGACCACGTCGCGGAGCACTGGCAAACTCTGCTGGAGCGGAAGTTGCCCAAGGTGGCCTCGGTGCCACCGCTCGAGCACGACAAACTCAGTTGCGCTGCGCGCGTTGCGGCGCTCGATGCCGCCCTCGCGAAAATCGATGGCCCGGTGATCCTGGTCGCGCACAGTGCGGGCGTGATGATTACGGTGCACTGGGCCGAGCAGCACAGCCGCAAGATTCACGGTGCGCTGCTCGCCACTCCTGCCGACCTCGAGACGCCGCTGCCGGCGGGCTATCCGGCTATTGACGCGCTGGCCCGGAACGGATGGCATCCGGTTCCACGAAAGCCGCTGCCGTTCCCGAGCATCGTCGGCGCGAGCCGCAACGATCCGCTCGCGCAGTTCGAGCGTGCGGCGGCGATGGCGAAGCACTGGGGCAGTCGTCTTATCGACCTCGGCGAAGTCGGACACCTGAATCCTGCTGCAGGGTTTGGTGAATGGCCGATGGCGGAGACACTGATCCATGAGCTTGTCTGATCAGAACTGGGCCGCACAGGCAGGTCGGGAAGCGGGCGAGCGGCCCTGCCTGGTGATCGAGGCCTTCTTCGATTTGAACTGTCTATCGGCAAGCGCAATCTGGACACGACCGTGTCCCGCCTTAAAGGAGCTGAGAATGTCACGTCAGATACCGGTTGGCGCGGTCGATGAACTCGCGCCCGGTCAGCGAAAACTGGCCTTCGTCGATGGCCGCAGCATTGTCCTGTTCAACATCGACGGCACGATCCACGCAATCGACGACTCGTGTCCCCACAACGGGGCCTCGGTCGCAAGCGGTCAGCTCGAGGGGTGCATGCTGCGTTGTCCGGCGCACGGTCTACGCTTCGACCTGCGCACTGGCCGCATGCCAGGCGCAGGCGGGTTAAGCCTGACCACTTTCCCGGTTCGGGCGATCGACGGCAAGCTGGTCGTGAATCTTGAAGATCCGGCCACACGTTGCGCGCACGCACCGGCGTGCAGTGCGACACCTTGATCCAGCCCGCGCGGGAACATACAGATATTCAGGGGAATTACCTGTCGGCCTAAGACATCGGCGCGGCAGGAACACAGTTTCATTCGAGTAACAAACCATAAACTGCCGGGTCCACCCGGCGGGCCTCAAATCTGGAGGAGACACAATGAAATTGAAATCATGCAGCCTGGCAGTGCTGATAATCTGTTCCAGCGCAGCCCATGCCCAGTCTTCGGTCACGCTCTATGGCGTACTCGACAGTGGGCTCCTGTATCAAAGCACCTCGGCGGCAACTTTCCTGCCGAACGCGCAAAACCAGGGGCATTTCTACCAACTTAAGGACGGCGGCATCTATTCCAGCTACTGGGGTCTGAAGGGAAGCGAGGACATCGGCGGTGGCTACAAGATCACCTTCAAGCTGCAAGGCACGTTTAACACCACGAACGGCAAGGTCGGGCTGTCCGATACGCCGGGCACGACCGCAATCTTCAACCAGTTCGCGACAATCGGGGCAACCGGGCCGTTTGGCACGTTCGACGCCGGCCGGCAGATCATCCCGATGATCTACGCGATGGCGGAAACAGACGTACGCGGGGCACAGTATTTCGGCAGCATCCTGACTGCGTGGCTCGGCATCAATCAGGCGGCCGGCTGGCCCGGTACCAGCACGAACGCTCCAATCGGCGCCCTCTATGACAGCAACGCGCTGGTCTACAATTCGCCGAAATTCTATGGTGCATCGCTTGCGCTTGAGTACGCGCCGGGCGGCGTCGCGGGACAGTTTCAGGGCGGCACGCGTGAGTCGGCTGTGCTCAAGTATTCGAACTACGGACTGAACCTGTCCGCTGTGTACTACAACGGACATGACACCAATCCGTTCCCGCTGACCTATCCGGCGGCGCCGGCTGTGCCGGCGACAGGCCAGAGCAACAATCGCTTCTACTATTTCGGTGCGATGTATACGATCAGCGGGTTTTCCATGTCCGCCTCGTACGGCATCGGCAAAAACCCGGCGAAGAGCAACACTGCTGACTTCGAAATGGTGTCGGGTGGCCTCGGCTACCAGTTCAATCCGCAATTCAAGATCACGTCCGGCTACTACTACCTGAAGGACCGGAATCATTCAGCGAATCACTCGAGCGAAATCGCAGTGGGTGCCGAATACAGCCTGTCCCAAAGGACCAAGGTGTACGCGCAAGTCGGCTACGTCGACAACAAGGGGACGATGAACCAGACGATCATCTATGGGGCACCGGTTGCGCCGGGCACCTCCACCACTGCGGCCATGATCGGTCTGCGCCATAACTTCTGATTCCGTCACCCTCATCAAGCGGAGCAATCCATGAAAACAATCAAGATACTCGGGCTGGCTGTCGCCACATTGTTCGTTGCAATGTCCATGACCACGTGGTGCCAGGCCGCTGAAACAGCCAGTACCCCGTCCAGTGCGCAAGGTGCGTCCGCGATAGCGGGATCGGACGCAGCGGCACCCACGGGCAGGAAAGCGGATCGCGCCCTGCGCCGGAAGGTTTATGCTGCCATCGGGAAATACAAGGAAATCAGCGCCGGAGACATCAGTGTCATCGCGAAAGACGGTGCGGTAACACTGAATGGCACAGTCACGGAAGCGGCCCAGATCGGCAAGGCCGAGGCGATCGCTCGGGGCGTTCCCGGCGTGACGTCAGTGATCAACAAGCTGACGGTGAAGAAGCCATTTGGCGGCATGTAATCAGCCGTAGTCAGGCACGGAGTGGGCGAGGCCGAAGACAACTGGCCACGCCGACTTCGGTCCATTAGTGGCGAAGCACGATTTGGCGGCCTCACTCAGCTACTGTCTGGCGTCGATATCCGGGCGGCATGCCATCTTCACCACATTCTCTAGCAAGGATCGTGCGTAGGGTGCCGACGCGTGCGTCGGCCATGGGATATGAGCGAATTGCGCTCAGGTGAACGGGCTGATTCACAAACGATGACTCGCTGGAGAGCACGCCCCTCTAATCGAGCGGTAAATTGGCCTGTGCCGGCAGTCTAGTCTGAACGCAAACACACGAAGGGGGGGCGGGTTGGTGGGATGGTTCGCCCTCGGTCCGAGGGGCCCCATTCGTCGCGACATCACTATGAAGGACGTCCCGCATGAAGGCCGGGCTACTTCGGTTAGACCGAGTCTCCCGAGACTCGCGGAGGGCGTAACGCACTATAATTTTGATGAATTTGTTGCGCCAGAGGTTTGCTCCCGTTTCAAATCCCGCCATCCCGATTGCCGGTGCAGACTTCCCGGGTCCCGAGGAGCCGAAATGACTTCCGAGCTGCGTTCGACTTCAGCGAAAAGCGAAGGCAAAGCGTCTGTTGTCTATGTCATCGACGATGACGAATCGATGCGGCTTGCCTTGAACGAGTTGCTGTTCTCGGTCGGCCTGCGGGTCGAGACTTTCGCGTCGTCGCAAGAGTTTCTCGCTTTTCCAAAGCACGACGGGCCCAGCTGCCTGATCCTCGACGTCAGGCTGCGTGGCGAGAGCGGCCTGGCGTTCCAGCAGGAACTCGCGAGGAGCAGCCTGCACATGCCGATCCTGTTCATGACCGGCCATGGCGATATCGAAATGACGGTCAAGGCCATGAAAGCCGGCGCCATGGATTTTTTCCCGAAGCCGTTTCGCGATCAGGACATGCTCGATGCCGTCGATCAGGCGCTCAAGCGCGACAGCGAACGGCTTGATGCCGAGCAGTCGACTGCGGCACTGCGCGCCGCCTACAAGTCGCTCACGCCGAGGGAAAAAGAGGTGATGGCCTTTGTCGTCAAGGGCCTGATGAACAAGCAGATCGCCTCAGAAATGCATTTGAGCGAAATCACCGTGAAGATCCACCGTGGACAGGCGATGAAGAAAATGTCGACGCGCTCCGTCGCGGACCTCGTTCGAAAAGCGGAAGCCCTCGGCATCGAGCCGCACTGCACGAAATAGTCCCCACTAGTTTGCAATATGAGTACGCGGGCCGGCCGCAATGGCAACGCTGGCATGCAATACATGGATTTCCATGAGGTGCGGCTCAGGCGTGGCGGGACTAGACTATGGACTGATAGTCCCCACGGTTCCCCTTGCCCGGCAGGCTTAGCCGACGGTGACAACAATGCTTCTCCGACAACGCTTAGGCCTCGATCATGACATCCGTTCGGCGCGCGACCGGCTTCTACGTCCGGGCGCGAAGTGGGGCACGACCGTTACGCGACAGCGAGGGTCGTATTACTGGATGGTTCGGTTCGTCGGTTGAAACCGACGTTCACAGGAAAACCGTGGCGGTGTTGCGCGACCGGGAGCGGGAGCTCTCGCAGCTCGTGGACATGGTCCCGAGCCATCTCTGGCGGCTGACCCCGGACGGCGAACCGATTTTCTTCAACAAGCGCATGGTCGATTTTCTAGGCCTGGACGTGGCGGATACGAACAGACCGGGAATGACCCGGCTGGCGGCGATGATCGAGGCCACGGTTCATCCTGACGACGCGGCCGCGTTTGGGGACGCGCTCAGCCGCTGTCTCTCCACCGGCGAGCGCTTTTTCATGAGGTATCGTCTGCGGCGTGCCGACGGTGTGTATCGCTGGATGTCGAGCCGCGCGGAACCGATGCTGGATCAGGATGGACGCATCGTCCAGTGGTACGGCCTCTGTCATGACATAGACGACCTGATGCGAGCAGAGGAGGCGCTTCGGCAGAGCGAGAGACAGCTTCAGCAGACGATCGACGCCGTGCCGATCCGCATCTGGCGCGCAACGTCTACGGGCGGCCCGGTTTATTTCAACAAGCGATACCGGGACCACCTCCGCTCGGTTGTCGCGGACCTTGAAGATCTCGAGGAGCCGCGTATCGACACATTGCTGCAAGCGCTCGTGCATCCCGAAGACGCTCCAGAGGTGCAGCGCGCGTTACGAAATTGTTCCGAAACCGGCGGCGCCGGCGTGATGCGGTTTCGTTGGCGTGAAAAAGATGGCGCCTATCGCTGGGTTGAGTGCAGGTTAGAGCCTCGGCGCGATCAAGGCGGCGCAATCGTGCAATGGTACGGCGTTTCTCTCGATATCGACGATGAGGTGCGTGCACAGGAGACGTTGCGTGACCGGGAGCGGGAACTCTCACAGCTCGTCGACATGGTCCCGGTCTACCTCTGGCGGTTGACTCCGGATGGCGAGCCGAACTTCTTCAACCAGCGCCTGATAGATTTTCTCGGTCTGGATGTAGCGGATGTGGACAAGCCCGGCACGAGCCGGCTGGCGGCCTTCATAGAGACCGCCGTCCATCCCGGTGATGCCACCAGCTTAGGCCAGGCGCTCAATCGCTGCTTCGTCACCGGCGAGCGCTTCTCGATGAAGTATCGTCTGCGTCGTACAGACGGCGTGTATCGCTGGATGGAGGGCAGCGCGGAGCCGATGCGTGACCAGCGCGGGCGCATCGTCCAGTGGTACGGCCTTTGTCACGACGTAGAGGATCAGCTGCACGCCGAAGAGGCGTTGCGTGGTCGTGAGCGGGAGCTCTCGTTGCTCGTGGACATGGTTCCAAGTAACCTCTGGCGCCTGACCCCGGACGGCGAGACCACCCTGGCTAACAAGCATATGTCGGACTTTCTCGGCATGGACCTCGGGGACAAGAGCCGGTTGGAAGTGGTGTTTGACACGATCTTCCACCCGGACGATGCGGAGGAGGTTAGCGACGTTCTCGGCCGCTGTCTCATCACGGGCGAGCGCTTCTCCATGAAGTATCGCCTGCGCCGCGCAGACGGCGTGTATCGCTGGATGTCGGGCCGCGCCGAGCCGATGCGGGATTCGAGCGGAAACATTGTCCAGTGGTTCGGCCTTTGTCACGACATAGACGATCAGATGCAAGCCGAAGAGGCGTTGCGGCGTGCCTCCGACAAGCTCGCGCGGGCGACGCAGGTAGCGAGCCTCGCGGAGCTTTCCGCCTCGATCGCACATGAGCTGAATCAGCCGCTGGCAGCGATCGTGACTAGTTCCCACGCATGTCATCGTTGGCTGTCCGCAGAGCCTCCGAATATCGAGCGCGCCAAGATCACCGCCGAGCGCATCTCCCGCGATGCCAACTCGGCTGCGGATGTCATTAGCCACATCCGGGCCCTGTTCCGCCGCGCGCCGCAAGCCAGATCCTTTGAAGACGTCAACCGCCTGATTGGTGAAGTCTGCCGACTCATGGCCGACGCGATCGCGTCGAAGAATATCCGCATCAAGACGAATCTCGACCCGGAACTGCCGGAGGTCGTGCTCGATCGCGTCCAGGTGCAGCAGGTGTTGGTGAATCTGATCCGGAATGGAATCGAGGCGATGGACGGTTTGACGGGCGGCACGCGTGCGATCCGGATACGTTCTTGCCGGGACGGCCTCGACACGATTCGCGTCGAGGTTCGCGACGACGGAACGGGTTTCACGGATGCCGAGCGCGTCTTCGAGCCCTTTTTCACGACCAGGCAGTGCGGGATGGGCATGGGGCTCGCCATCTGCCGCTCGATCATAGAATCGCATGGAGGCCGCCTCTGGATGGCCAACAACGAGACGCGCGGGGCAACCGTCGCCTTCACGCTCCCGTTGGTGGCGAGCGGGGCGCCATGAGCCCTCACGACGAGATCGTCTTCGTGGTGGATGACGACGTCAGAGTGCGCGAGGCGATCGGGGAGCTGCTGGAGTCCATGGGGTGGCGAGCCGAGACGTTCGCCGCCGCCGCGGACTATATCGCGTATGCGAAGCCCGACCTCCCTGCGTGCCTGATCCTCGATGTCGAGCTGCCCGATATCAACGGTCTCGATCTGCAGAGGCAGATTGCGGAGGGCGATGATCCGCCGATCGTGTTCATCACGGGACATGGGGACATCCCGTCCTCTGTGCGTGCGATCAAGCACGGCGCCGTCGATTTCCTGACCAAGCCGTTCAGTGATGTGGACCTCATGGCTGCAATCCGCATAGCGATCGCTCAGGACCGGGAAAAGAGAACGGAGCGAGCCGAACTCGGTGTGTTGAGACAACGCTATCTCGACCTGACACAGCGCGAGCGTGACGTGCTGCCGCTCGTAGTGAGCGGTCTTCTTAACAAACAGGCAGCGGCTGAACTGGGAATCAGCGAGGTCACGCTGCAGATCCATAGACGAAACGTCATGCAGAAAATGGCCGCGGCATCGCTCGCCGACCTGGTGCGGATCGCCGAAAAGCTGCAGATCCCAGTCACTCATTCCAGACGTTCAGGAAGCTTGAGGATGTCGAACCCGAAGCCCGTGGTGGCGATCGTCGACGATGATCAGCGCCTGCTCGAATCGCTCGAGGAACTTCTCGAGTCGGCAGGCCACGCTGTGCAGACATTTTCGTCGGCCCAGACCCTGCTCGACAGCAACGCCCTTCCGGAGATCGTTTGTCTGATCACGGACATCGGCATGCCAGGCATGGACGGCTTTGAGTTGCAACGGTTGATGCGGGAGAGGCGCCCCGACCTGCCGGTGATCCTGATCACCGGTCGTCACGAGCTCGCCGAGCTGCCGCAGGCAAAGTACAACCGGCTTTTCCGCAAACCGTTCGACGGGCGAGCATTGCTCGCGGCGATTGGCGACGCTCTGACCGGAAAGAATGACCCGCGAGGAGTGTGAACTCGTACCGCGCCTCTGGCCTCGGCAGGGGGCACGGGTCGGGTCGCTGCTTCACGCTGGGGGTTCGGCAGGGAGCGCCGTACGGGCCGTCCCGCCGAGGCGGCGACTGACGACCATGGTGAGACCCCATGCGGCGGCCGTGATTGCGACGCAAGCCACGGCGAGGCCGGCGTAGCCGGTCCCGGTGATCACGACCCCCGCGAGCAAGGGGCCGGCGGCGAAGCCGAGCAAATAGGCCGACCCCGCCGCCGCAGCCCAACGTCCACTGTGATCGAGTGCAGCGGCGAGACCGAACAGGTAGGGCACCGAGAAGTAGTAGATGACCACCGAAGCAACGAGGGCGATGATGAAGGCGCTCGGATTGTGTGAGAGGCAGAGCACGAGCACAACAAGCGCGAAGCCGGCGAAGAATCCTGAAATGGGGATCATCCGTCCCCATCGCACGTTGATCGCAGTGGCGGCACCTGCGCCTGCGAGACCGACCAGCGTTGCGACGGTCAGCGCATAGCTGACCGCGCGCGTATCGAGGCCTGCACGCTCGCCGAGGGGCGCGCTGAAGGCGTAGATCGCGGAGGAGACGCTCAGGTAGAGCACGGTCGCCGCGAGCGTCATGACGCCAAGCGCCGGGGAGATCCGCGCCGCTACCGTCGCGACGTCTTTTCCGCCTTTCGCGCGGGCGTCCGGAATGAGCAGCAGGAGCGGCGCGAGCGCGAGGGTCACGCCCGTCATGAGCGCGAAGATGCCACGCTGCGCAAAGGCGGCCGTGAGCTGACCACCAATGCCGAAGAGCGCGACGCTGCCCAGGGCCCAGGCGACCTGAAAGTAGCCATAGACTTTGTCCGGATTATTGGCGCGGGACGCGACGACGGTGAGCGACACGGCGTAAAGCACGCCTTCGCCGATACCCGCGAGCCCGCGCAGCAGGGTGAGCCATGGCAGCGATGCGCTGAAGATGGATGCGCCCTGGGCGGACAGCGCCAGCGCGACGGCGAGGAGGGCGACACGCCGATCGGAAAACCGTGACAGGACCGGAGTGATCGCGATCGCCGTGACGGCAAGGATGAGGAGCTCGAGGGAGACGACGAAGCCGGCGTCCCGTTCTGAAAGCGAGAGACCGTCCATCAAACCAGCAATCGTAAAGGGCGACATCTGCGTGACCAGCCCGCCGGCCACCTGCGCGGCGATCGCCCCGATTACGAGGGACGCAGGATCGCGAGGAGTCGACGGATCGCGCGCGGTTCGGGCATGGTTCGGCTGCGCTCCTTGCTGGTTATAGGGCCGCCTTTTCACGAACCAGCGCTTCAATTTCATCGATCGAGTCTATAAGGTTGACGTCAAAGTCAACGGTGGCGAAATCAATATCGAATTCCGCCTCCAGATGAGCGACGAGCATCAGCATCGAGAGCGAATCAAGTCGGCCGCTGATAAAAAGCGATTCATGGTCGGCAAGTTCGCCGTTGTCACCGCGATTGCGCAGTGCGTCCGCAACGAATGCACGAATCCGTACTTTATGCTGATTGTCCATCAATCGACTCCGATAAGACTAGCCATGAAGGTGATGCGCTGTTCAAGGGTATAGAAACGTGTTTCGTTGCCAAACGGGTGAAGGCAGATGACGAACAACCAGATCCCAACGAACGTGGCCACGCGGGCCGTCCGTGTGCGCGGCACGCGTGGAGCGGCAAGTGAGCGGACTTGCGAAATGCCGATGCCCAGCGCCAGGACGACGGAATAAAACACATAGCTCGCAAACGTCTCGCACGTGGCCTTTAATCCGATCAATGCGACAAGTCCGATATCTCGAACGAAGTGATACAACGCATTGCCGACACCTGCCGCCATGAAGGTCGCGAAGAAAATCCGCAAGCGCGGATGCTGGCGGAAGACCCGAAGAAAGGTCGGCAGGAAAAAGAAGTCAACCAGTAGTTCTTTGAAATAGTAGTAATACCGGTTCCAGAAATCCGCCAGCGAGCGCGACTCGAGCGGGCGCCACATGTTGCGCGGCAGACGATAACCGGCAAGGCGTGCCACCGCGATCGCCTGATGTCCCGCAACAGCGAGCGACAACGCGGAGAACACGACGTCCAGCACGAGCGCTGTCCAGCCGATTGCAATCGGATACGGCCGATGCTGAAAATACGCGGCCTGCACCCCTTCGAGAGTGGGAAGCCGCAGGACCGACGCGCCGATCCAGTGCGCCGCCGCATTGATGTCCAGCAGAACGCACGACCAGAGGAGCAGCTTCATCGCTTTGAGCTGCGTCACAGCGGTGTCGCGCCGGGTCGTCGACTGGACCTTGCGCAGGAATGCGGCGCCTTTACCCCACGGCGTCGAGGTCGAACCCCAGAACGGGTGAAACAGGCCTAGCTGATACAGCATCGGTCCCCGTGCTCGCGAACGCTGATCGACGAGCGCATAGGCGAAAAACCAGAGGTTCGGCGTCGCGATCGCCAGAAACGCCCAGACGCCAACTCTTAGCCATCCGTGGACGAACGGCATGCACGTGAGCCCGCACAGCACCGCTTCGATAGCGAGCAGCGTCGATACCGGCCGGCGTGCTACGAACAGCGCGTCGTTGCGCCGAACCGCGCTCAGCGTGAGCCACGCGACCAGCATGAAGGCGATCAGCGCCATATACGCCAGCACAACCGCCGACACGCCCGCGACCCGTTCCTGCACCATCGCCGCAGCGATAATGTCAAACGAAAACCAGAGGCCCGATGCCGGCAGCAACGATAAGGTGGCAACAAACGTGCCGATACCTCGAAAGCGCGGCGCATATGCCGACAAGGCAGCGGCGCCGCCGGCGATCAGCATCGACCAGCCACTCATCCGCATCAGCACGAGGGTAAACAGCGTGACGATCAGCAGCCGGCCGCGCCCAGTCTGCGCAAACGCGACGATCGGTTCGCGTCTGTCGATCGATATGATTTCACGAAACGTCCGTCTGGGCGCCTTTGCAACGGTCTGCGGATCCTCGATAGCCGGGTTGATTGTCAGGTCGCTCCGCTGGCTCATTGGCAGATCTCGCGTTCGAGCAGATGCAGCAACGCATGGCGATCTACTTTTCCGTTTCGATTGAGCGGCATGCCGGACAACGCGACGATCCGTGACGGCACCATGTAAGCGGGTAGACGCCGCGCCATCTCGTGGCGCGCCTGGGCAGTGTCGATCGCATCGCCGGCGACGAACGCTACGATGCCGCGCGTGCCTTCGCCATCGTGTGGCCAGCCTACGGCACCCACCAGATCAGCGCCGGCGACGATCCTCAAATGCGCCTCGACTTCTTCGAGTTCAACGCGATGACCGAGCACTTTCACCTGGTTGTCCACACGGCCTAAGTAATGCAATGTTCCGGACGTGTCGCGCACCACGCGGTCGCCGGTTAGATACCAGCGTGTGCCCGCGCGGGTCGGGAAGCGCTGCGCAGTGAGTTCCGGCGCATCCAGATAGCCGATGGCGAGTTGCGGACCGCCAATTCCCAGCTCGCCGGGTTCGCCATCGGCGAGCATCTCCCCCGTGTCGCTGAACACAGCGGCGAGATTTCCGGGCAATGGCCGCCCGATCGCCACCACGTCGCGCCCTGGCGTTAGCGGCGTCGGCTTGCCGACAACCTCATTCAGACAATAGACAGTCGTCTCAGTGGGGCCGTAGAGGTTGTGGATCATGCTGTTGGGTGCTGCCACTCGCCACGCGTCGACGATCCCAGCGGACAACTGTTCACCGCCAAAAGCAGCAATGCGAATATCCGGCAGCACGCCAGGACGCAACGATTTCAGCTGACGCAGCATTCCCACCAGCGACGGCACGGAGTTCCACACCGTGAGCCGCGCTTCGACTGCGAATTTGACCGCGTTCATTGCCCGGTGCTTTGGAAGGACATATAGCGATGCTCCGGCTTCCCATGTCGAAAACATGTTATGCACCGATGCGTCGAAAGACGGTTCAGAGGTTTCGAGCACCCGATCATCGGAGGTCAATCCGAGTATCCCGGAGGCTGAGTCAATATAGTGGCGTGCGGCGCCCGCCGGAATGACGACGCCCTTCGGTGTGCCGGTCGTGCCAGACGTGAAGATGATGTAGGCGGGGTGTCCCGCGCCGACATGCATCGGCTCCGGCACCCGGTCGGGCGGTAGCGCATCGGTGGAAACCACGTTGATGACACCACCCCTCCATTCACTCAACGCCTGTCGATCAGGAGCGACGACAAGCGGCGGGCAGACATCAAGCAGCCCCTGGGCGAGCAACGACGCGCCGTGCGTGTCCACCACGATCGCGGCGAGGCTGCAGCGCGCCAGGATTTCGGCAATCCGCTCGGGCGGCGCGCTTGTGCTGATCGGCACATAGGTGCCTCCCGCCCAACACGTGCCGAGCAGTGCGACATACGCCTCGATGCTCTGCTGTGCGAGGACGCCAATGCGCGGCGGATGTCCCCTGTTGACGTTCCACTCAGGGCTTTCGCGCAGGAAGCGAGCCAACTGCGCGGCACGTTGTGCGAGGTCGGCATAGGTCAGGGAGCGGCCATCACAGCAAATGGCGATCGCGTTGGGCGTCTCGATACCGTGATGGCAAAGCGTCAAAGCCAGATTATGGTTGTCCATAAATCGCTCAGCTGCGATCGATTTTCGTTACTCTGAACCGGCAAACCGGCCGGCAATATCGACGCGATGGATTCCGTGCGCACCGTCAAGCGTGATAACGGCAAAATAGCCGCCGACTTGAGGGCATGCCGGAATTGCTTTGAATTCGGCTGGGGCAACGAAAATTTAGCGACGACGACTACGCTTTGGCGCGCTTTCGAGCTGTGCGCGTAACCTCTGGCTTCTGAGAGAGCGCGCATTGCTGAATCACGCTCTGGAGATGATCCGGACCCGCTGTGATGGCGCCAAGTAGCGTCATCACGACGAAGTCGATCAACTTTGGTATCGCCACTTTCGTGTCCGCGCGCGGCGCGCGGTACGCCAGGATCAGCGTGGCGAGACCATGCTCCAGACTCCACGCCGTATGGGTCACAAGCTTGAGATCGGAGGGGGC
Organism: Paraburkholderia fungorum; assembly: GCF_046027215.1. Taxonomy (GTDB): domain Bacteria; phylum Pseudomonadota; class Gammaproteobacteria; order Burkholderiales; family Burkholderiaceae; genus Paraburkholderia; species Paraburkholderia fungorum_D. The sequence goes on from NZ_JAQQEN010000002.1 coordinate 3,150,074, forward strand.
CCAACCACTCTCGATAGCCAGCGCCTCGATCGCTTCGGAAAATAACCCAAAAGACCTGTTACTTTCCTCGATGAGTTCTGGATACGCTTGATGCGCCACGATGCGAGGCCCGATCATCAGACTGAACAGTCCATTGTGGCGCTGCGCGAACTCGATATACGCCCGCATCATCCGATACGCCTTGGCAAGCGCCGCATCCTCGCTGTCACGGATCGCAACGCGCAACGCAGCGAGGTCACGATAACCGCTCGCCGCGATCGTCGCCAGCAGTTCGTCGATACCCGCAAAATGCCGCGAGGGCGCGGCTTCTGAAACGCCCACCATGCGCGCGAGGTAACGCAGGCTCAAGTCTTGTGCCGATACCTCCATGAGTGCGCTGCGCCCCGCTTCGACGAGCGCGTTGCGCAGATTGCCATGGTGGTAATCCGCATTCTTCGGAATAGATGACCTGGGGCTCACGTGACCTTCGTTCGAGGAGCAAAACAAGGAAATGATTATAAATTCTGCGCAGAGAGGCACGCAATATTGCGGGTCACGCGCGAAACAAGCGTGTGTCGCTACACGTATTCTAGCGGCTCCGTTGCGCGACAGGGCCTTGAACCGAGCTGTCGCCAACGCGTGATCCCTTCCGGACAATGCGCTGTACGCCGAACAGAAGAACAACGACGCCAAGTGCCTGGACGCAGGCCACCATGACGAATCCGCTCGCATACGTTCCCGTTGCGTCGCGAACATACCCGATCAGAAAGGGCGTAACGAAGCCAGCCACATTAGCGACGGAACTGATCAACGGCACGGCAACCACCAGCGACTTGCCGCTGATCAGGCCGACAGTCATCTGCCAGAAGAGCGTGATACCAGCCCCCGTTCCCGCGAAGCCAAGGACAAGCAGGAAGAAAGTCGCGGTGGTACTGCTGTGCCAGACAAAGACGAGTGCTGAGAGGCTCGCCGCAGTGAAGACCGACGCCAGCGCACAGAAGAGCCGGCGGCGATGCGGGGCGCCCCCGATGCTGCAGATGAGCACATTGCCCAGCGCACCCAGAATGCAGGCACCGGCAACCGCACGGCCGATCTCTTTGTACCCGCCGAATCCCGCCTCGCGAAGTATCGTCGGGGAGAAGAAAAACAGTGCTGCCGTGGCCGCAAGGAGGCTGAAGTAGGCAGCGCTCAGGATCCAGATAGCCGGATCGAGTAACAGCGGACGCTCGTCTGTGCCGACGTCGTCCATCGTTTCGGCATTCTTCCTGAGATCGTCCTCGACGAGTTGACGCTGTCGCGCCGAAAGCCACTTCGCGCCAGCGGGCAGGTCCGGAAGTATCGCAAACGCGACGCAGGCCAACAGAACCGTCGGGACAGCCTGAGTGAAGAACATCCATCGCCAGCCCTGAAAGCCGACCAGTCCGTTTAGGTGCTCGAGCACGAATCCCCCCGTCAAGCCGATCGCGACCGGCGAGAAGAGTGATCCTGAGTGGAAGATGCTGAAATTGCGGGTACGCCTTTTCCCCGGGAACCACGCATTGAAGTACAACACAACACCTGGGTAGAAACCGGCCTCGAACACGCCGAGCAGGAACCTCAACGCGTAGAACGTCGGTGCGCTATTGACGAACGTCATTGCAACACTCGTCAAGCCCCAGCCGCCGGCGACACCGGCAAGCACGGCGCGTGCACCGAATTTCTTTTGCAACGTGGTGGTGGGCACGCCGAACAGCACATAGCCGACGAAGAAAAGCCCCGCGCCCAATCCATATACCGTTTCGCTAAATCGCAGATCCACGACCATCTGCAACTTCGCAAAGGCAACGTTCGAACGACCGACCCACGCCAGCATCCATAAGCCAAACAGTATCGGCAGTATCCTCCATTGCGCCGAAGCGTAGGCCTTCCGAAGGAGGGTGTCGTCATCTGATGATGACCCGTCTGCACAGGCTTGCTTCACCACTTCCATTCGGTCCTCCGACGTGTTGTGTTGATACTGGTAATACGAGGCGGAACGCAGCCCGCTAGCGGGCCGCGACACGTGGTTGCGTTTAGTCGGACGGTGCTTCCGCAAGAACAGCGGCGTCGATTTCCTTCGCGGACAGTGGCGGCCCGCCAACGAGAATGCCGGTGTCGACCGCATTGCGGATTTCGACATCGGCGAGGCCCGCTTCGCGGAACACCTGCTCGTTGTGTTCGCCGCGAAACGCCGGCGCGCTGCGCATTCCAAGCTCGTCATCGGAAAAGCGCCACGGATAGCCGTGAATGAGATACGAGCCGCCGCGGCGATCCGGGACCTCGTGCACCGCACCCCACTGCTTCGCCCAATCGGTATCGGCCAATTCTTTCAGCGTACGGATTTGGCCTATCGCGATCTTGGCCTCGTCGAGTTGCGCGTCGAGCGTCTTGAGATCGCGAAATGACAGCATCCACGTCTGGATCACTGCATGCAGTACCTTGTAGTTTTGCAGGCGGCGCTCAGCGGTGCTGAAGCGCGGATCCTTCACGAGGTCCATCCTGCGCATGGCCCGCAAATAATTCGGAAACGTGTTGCTGCCGACGATGCTTTGCGCCGCGACAAACTCTTCGCCGCCAGGGCCAACGAAATGTGGGCCGTCGGCGGCGCCGAGGATGCCCGGCTCGGCGCCTGTATCGACGCCTGCGAGATCTAGGTGAGCGCGTTCGTTGATCGACAGCATCACGGCGGCCATCGCGACGTCGATGTATTGGCCGTGTCCGGTGACTTCACGTTTGCGCACCGCCGCGAGCACGGCGATTGTCGCTTGCAGGCCCGCATAGACGTCCGCGTGCGAGAGGGGATCGGTCCACCTGCGGCCGTCGCCCGCGCTTTCGAAATGGCGCAATGTGTTGTGCGTGAATCCCGCTTCAGCCTGCACGGTCGGTGCGTAAGCCATGCGCGAGGCCCAGGGGCCACGCTGGCCGTAGCCGGTGATCGATACGTAGACCAGCTTTGGATTGCGCTTCGCGAGCGTCTCATAGTCGAGTCCGAACCCCTTGAGCGTGCCGGCCCGAAAATTCTCGACGACGATGTCCGCCTCGTCGCACAGGCGTAGCACGAGCCCGCGTGCGTGCGGCGCGTTCAGATCGATGCTGACGTTGCGCTTGCCGCTATTCTGCTGCGCGTAATAGCCGGACATGCCGTCGCGGTTCGGGAACGCGGCACGCGACACATCGGGTCGCGGCGGCTCGATCTTGATGACGTCTGCGCCAAGATCGGCCAGCGTCCGGGCGCACAGCGGACCCGCCAGCACCCGCGAAAAATCGACGACCTTGAGTCCTTCGAGTGGTCCGGTCATGTCAATTTCCTTCGAAAATTGCGGTACCTGGGCCGGCGGTATCGAAGGCCTCCAGTCCACGCTTGAGATCCTGCGACCCCCAGATCGGCTTTTGCAGTTCGAACATCGCTTCGTCAGCCGCAGCGATCCCCTCGTTGACCGCGACCCGGACGAGCTGCTTGGTCGCGGCGTGCGCGACGGTCGGCCCGGCCGCCAGTTCCTGCGCAACCGACAGCGAGACTTCATCGAGTTTGTCGTCGGGCACAACGAGATTGATCAGGCCCCAGCGTTCGAGCGTCGCTGCGTCGTAACGGCGGCCGAGCATCGCGAGCTCTTTCGCACGTGCGGGGCCTGCCCGCATCACCTGACGCTGGATACCACCGAGCAGCGGATGCAAGCCGAGCGCAACCTCGACTGAGCCAATCTTGGCCGATTCGGCGACCACGCTGAAGTCGCAGGCCAGCGCCACTTCGAAACCACCGCCGAGACATGTGCCGTTCACCGCGACGACGATCGGGATCGGTAGGGTCTCGAAGCCGCGAAGCACTTCAAGCGGATCCATCAGCGCCTTGCCTTGCTTGGCGATGCGGTCCGGAAAAAGCGCCACTTCAGCGCCGGCCGAGAAGTGCCGCAGACCGCTGCGCAGCAGGATCGCCCGCGAGCCGTGTTTTACCGCCTCGTCGAATTCGCGGAGCAGGGCGCGATACAGCGTCGGGCCCATCAGGTTATGCGGGCGACGGTTCATCGTGAGAACCGTTACGTGGCCCTTGAGTTCTTTCAGAACAATTGCTTCGTCCATGCTTGCTCCATTTCGTCAGGTTCAAGTGTTTTCCGATTTATATGTTAACAAGCATAACATCGGAATGACGTATTGATACCAGCGTTTTCCCTGGCCGAAAAAAGTAAGGACTGGGGAGGTTCGTTTCTCAGCCGTAGCCGGGACAATCAGACTACGGCGAGACGCGAGGCGGGGTACGGGTATTCGAACGTCGTAATGCAGTCTGCGACGCATTATCGGTAGCATACCGAACCATGCGGCGCGACAGGAGGCACGTGGCCTGCCCGGCCTCGGTAGCCTTTGGTGAACATCTCAGTCGTCGACACCTGCGACGACGCGCGCGTCCCTTTCGGCTCCATCTGCCAGTACGGCTAACGCTTCCTGATAAGCCTCACTCTGAAACGTGGCAAGCGCCAGTTCGAAGCTCGGGAATTCGACTACGACGGTCCGTTCCTTGAGACCCGCCTGGAACGCAACGACCTCGCCGCCTCGCACCAGAAATTTTCCGCCGGCCGCTTTCACCACCTCTGTCGCGAGGACGCCGTACGCCGCGAGCTTGCTTGTGTCGTGGACCGCCCGATACGCTGCCACCCAATATCCCTTTGCCATTTCGCTTCCTCCGTTGAAAAATACCTGTCTATAGTAACGCCGTTAACATCAATATCAATGAGGGTTATTCCTGACCTCAAAAGTGGATGCAAGGAATTAGATAACGGTGTTAACATGAGGCCATGCGATGACTCAATGCCAACTTTTTCGCGGAGAACCTCATGCCGTACGCGACTATCAATCCTGCTACCGGCGAACTGCTCGCCACATATGACGATATATCTGACCAGTTGCTCGAAGCGAAGCTCGCTGCAGCGCATCACGCGTTTGAAACCGACTGGCGCCGGCGTCCGGTCAGCGATCGGGCACGCATTGTGTCGCGCGCCGCGGCGCTGTTGCGGGAAAAGGCTGTCGAATACGCCGGCTACCTGACGCTGGAAATGGGCAAACGCAGCGGTGAGGCGCTCAGGGAAGTCGAATCGGCGGCCAGCATCCTCGACTACTACGCGAAGCACGCAAACACCTATCTCCAGCCCCGCCCGCTCGCGCAAGCGCCCGGCGCGGCGGTGCACATCGAGCCGATTGGCGTGCTGCTCGGCATCGAGCCGTGGAATTTGCCGTACTACCAGATTGCGCGAGTGGCCGGGCCCCAACTCATGGTGGGTAACGTCCTCCTGCTCAAGCACGCAGATAACGTGCCGCAATCGGCATTGGCCTTCGCGCGACTGTTCGAGGAAGCGGGTGCGCCCCAAGGCGTCTATACGAATCTGTTCATCTCGATCGAGCAGGCCGGGCGCGTCATCGACGACCCGCGCGTGCAGGGTGTGACGCTAACGGGCAGCGAGCGCGCGGGCTCCGCCGTCGCCGAGCGGGCCGGCCGCAATCTGAAGAAAGTCGTGCTGGAGTTGGGCGGCAGCGATCCGTTCGTCGTACTCGAGGATGCTCCGCTCGACTGGGCAATCCAGAGCGCGATCGCGGGCCGCATGACCAATGCAGGTCAGCTATGCGTCGCTTCCAAGCGCATCATCGTGGTCGGCAAGGCACGCGGCGACGCATTCCTCGAAGGCTTCGCGCAGCGGATGGCAGCGCTTGAAACCGGCGATCCGGCCGATCCGGCGACCGCCGTCGCGCCAGTCGCGTCCGAGCGCGCGCTGAATCTGCTGCTTGAGCAGATCGATCGCGCGACTTCACACGGCGCGCGCATCGTGTGTGGCGGCAAGCGCGTCGAGCGCCCGGGCTTTTACCTGGAACCAACTGTTCTTACCGACATCACCCCGCAAAACCCGGTCTTCACCGAAGAACTGTTCGGCCCGGTCGCCGCTTTCCACGTCGTCGAGGACGAAGCCGCCGCCATTGTGCTCGCCAATGGCACGCCCTACGGTCTCGGCGCGTCGGTGTTCACCGCCGATACCGAACGCGGCGAGCGGGTCGCCGCACAGATCGACAGCGGTATGGTGATTGTTAATCAGCCGTTCGCCACGGCGGCGGAACTGCCGTTCGGTGGCGTCAAACGTTCAGGTTTTGGCCGGGAGCTTTCTCAACTGGGCTTCGACGAATTCGTCAACAAGAAGCTGATCCGGGTTGCCCCAGTCGGGGCGCCGCCGTTCGGCCCTGCACGGGCCGCCTGAACGGGCGCCTGGTGTGCTCCCCTGGCGAAGCGCGCGATCGTGGCGCCTCGTTCTTCTTTCCCTTTGATCGAACACTATGATGAACAAGACGATTATCAGTTGCGCGCTCACTGGAAGCGACGATACCCCGCGGCTGAACCCTGCAGTGCCCGTGACTCCCGAGCAAATTGCCAATGAGGCCATTGCAGCATGTGAAGCCGGCGCGAGCATCGCTCACATTCATGTTCGCGACCCCAGGACTGGCGCTCCAAGCACTGAGCTGTCGCTCTACGGAGAAGTCGTTTCTCGTATCCGCGATAGCGGGTGCCCGATCCTGATCAATCTGACGACGGGCCCGGGTGCGCGTTTCGTTCCCAGCGACGAAGACCCGAACCGGGGAAGTGAGCTGAGTACGATGACGACGCCTAAGGCACGTGTCCAGCATGTGCTCGAGTTGCGTCCGGAAATCTGCACTCTGGACATCGCGACCATGAACTTCGGCAATCGCGCATTCGTCAACGTGCCCGACCATCTCATCAAAATGGCAACCTTGATCGAGCAGGCAGGTGTGAAGCCGGAAATCGAGGTATTCGATCTCGGGCACGTGCGCCTCGCGCGCCACCTGATCGAAACGCAGGGGATTCTGCAGGCTCCCATGTTCCAGTTGTGTCTCGGTGTGCCATGGGGCGCGGCCGCCGACACCGAGAGCCTTCTTCAGATGAAGCGCTATCTGCCCGAGAACGCCAGTTGGTCGGCGTTCGGTATCTCTCGCGCGCAATTTCCGATCGTGGCGCAAAGTGTGATTCTTGGCGGCCATGTGCGCGTCGGCCTCGAAGACAACCTTTATCTTGCCAAAGGCGAACTGGCGCCAGGCAATGCAGCACTGGTTAAACGTGCGGTCAGTATCGTCAGAAGCATCGGCGCGGATGTGGCAACGCCTGACGAGGCTCGCAGCATACTCGGCCTTCCCCGTCGCCGATAGAACGGGTTGAGAGCGTGTTACAGGAAGATTAATGGTTCTAACCGGTAGTCTGTCCCTGGGCTACCGATACCGCCGCCTCACTCATGTCGAGTTCATCCCTTTCTCGCAGGAGACTTAGATGTTCTGACATGAGAAACGCGGCATCTATTGATGCATGGAGACAAAAATGCCTTTGTGGAATATTTATCATCCGGTCGGCGCCTATACGGCAGAGGACAAGCAGGAGATGGCGAGCCGGATCGCCGACATTTACATCATTCCTCGCTTCTACGTAGGCGTGCTGTTCCACGAACAGCCGAAAGATTCCTTCTTCATGGGAGGTGTGTCGCGAGACGACTTTGTCAGAATCAGATTAGACCAGTTCGCCAGACACATTTCGAAGGACGTGGAGTGGACAGCGTCCTGGCTGCGCAAGGCGAACGCTGCGATTGCACCATTTGTCCAGGATCGAGGCTACCACTACGAGTTGCATGTCGGCGAAACGCCGCGAGAACTGTGGTTGATCGACGGCATTCGACCACCTCGGCCTGATACGGAAGCTGAGAAGAAATGGAAGCTTGAAGACCGGGCGTCGCCATATGATCCGAGTGAAGGCTGAATAGGTCAGTTTGGTTTGAAGCTGTGTCGGGCGGGCGGGCGTCGCGCGCGCGGTGGCACGATTGACACCGTATCTCGAAGGAGAACTACATGAAGGCCCTGATCATCGAACGCAATGGCGAGCCGTCAGAGGTAGTCCACTGGCGTGATTTGCCCGAGCCCACGCCCGGGCCAGGCGAAGTCCGTGTGAGGATGCTGCTGGCGCCCGTGCACCCGTCCGACTTGCACGTCATCCGTGGGCGATTCGCCCGTCAGCGTCAGCCTGAACTGCCTGCCTCGCCCGGACAGGACGGCGTCGGAATCATCGATGCCGTGGGCAGCGACGTGCCGCGCGCGCGGGTCGGGGAGCGCGTCGTGTTGCTGGATGTGCCCGGAACCTGGAGAGAGCAAGTCATCAGTCCGGCTGCCCGCGCCATACCTGTACCGGCGGCGATCTCCGACGAGGACGCCGCACAGGCCCTGATCAATCCGATGACCGCGTGGGCAATGACGATGTCGGAGCACCAGCTTGGACGCGGCGACTGGCTTGTCCAGAGCGCGGCCGGCTCAACGGTTGGTCGCCTCGTGCTGCAGATCGCGAAAGCGGAGGGGTTCCGCACCATCAATCTCGTACGCCGTGAGGAGCAGGTCGCCGAGATCCAGGATCTGGGCGGTGACGTCGTGCTATGCACCGCGGACGAAAGCTGGCCCGAGCGGCTGAACGAGGCCACCGGCGGCAATGGCATCGTGAGCGCGATCGATTGCGTCGCGGGCCGCACCGGCGCCACGCTGGCGCGTCAGCTGGCCCCGAACGGACGCCTGCTCGTCTACGGAGCCTTGTCGTCGCACCGTCAGACCGACCCGGCGGCCTTCGAGATGCCGATTTTCGCCCCGGCGCTTATCTACTCGAGTGCCGAGGTGCGCGGCTGGCTCATCTTCTCGTGGCTCGCACGCAAGGGGGTCAGTGAAGGCAGCGCGGCGCTGTGCGGTCTGCTCGATCGCATGGCCGCGGGCAGCCTGAAGCCGCCGGCAGCGCGGCGTTACCACGTCGATCGCGCACTCGAAGCCTTCGCGGCCGCGGAGCGCGCCGCACACGACGCCAAACCGCTGCTGGCGTTCGCGGAGCGCTGAGCATCGCCTGTGTCACCGTCGCAAGCGGCATACGCCGCTCGGCGGCCACGACTGGCGGAAAAATTCCTATCGGACAGAGGCGTGTTGCAGCGGTGCATTCGATGTGCGAAACGACGAGCATATGGCGGCCGACCGCCGCATCTAGCGCGTATGCTCCGACAAGCATCGCAGTGAAACAGTAGCCTGCAATTAAAGAAAACCGTAACACTCACGCTCCTGGGAGGTCGGCATGCTTTCTTTCATTGGTACGGTGATTGTTGGGCTCGTCGTCGGATTGATTGCGCGGGCGCTGAAGCCCGGAGACGACAGCATGGGCCTCGTGATGACCATCATCCTCGGCATTGCCGGCTCGCTGATTGCGGGCTATGCCGGGCGTGCGCTGGGCTGGTATCAACCAGGCCAGGCGGCGGGCTGGATCGCGTCGGTAATTGGCGCGATCGTCCTGCTGATCATTTACGGATTGGTGCGCCGGCGGAGTTAATCTGCGCGCGGTGACGCGCCTACGGCGGCAATTGAAAAGCGGCGCACTCGCATGAATGTGGACCCGGAACGTTAGCCGGCTCAGAGATATTCGCCACCCGATTGAAGTTCGTCGGCATTCCGTTCTGGGACCGACACGCGAGGTTCGCGTGACCTTCTCGGCTGGACTGAACGTGGCGCATACTGCCGATCGCTATCTTGCGCGAATCGGGCGAAGCATGCCGTTTGCTTAGGGCAGCAGCCGGCCATCTACGGCCGTTGGCCAGCGCGACAATTCGTCCGCCTGAAGGCATCATTGATGCTTATCAACGGACACTCGAGTGCCGCGTTCTGCGGTCGCCTGATCGGCCTTCGAAGCTGTTGATGTTCGTTAATTCCGCATGTCCAGAGCTTGTGCTAGCGAACGAAATCCCGCAGCCCGCTGCCGATCGGGCTTGAAGGATAAATATCCGGTTTTGCCGCCGTTGCGTCTCAGCAAAGTGCAACGGCTGGATGTCCATTGATTTTGCTAATGCGTTTCAAGAACACCGCAGCCAACTAACGCCGTGCTACCGGCGACCAACGGTACTGTCCGAAAATGACAGGCAGTTGTCTGAACGTGAACAAGACAACCTCGCGATTACAGCGTCATCATGCTCTATGCGAACTCACGCGGATGCGCTGAGCGCACGTCGACGTGCCCGAGATAACCGAGCCGCGGCAACCGCCCCGAATTCGCACGGAAAGCGCGGCAACCGCTGCATGACCAAAGCGGGGTGCACATCGTCGACGCTTTGCCGCTGACCGCTTCAGAGAAGGTCCATAAACCTCCGCTGTGTATCGATGCAACGCACCGACTTCTTGGGCAACGTTGGCGCCAATCGCACCCGGTCCTCTGATCGAAATCGAGCGAAGGAACGGGGGAAATGCGGCCTCGAAGTTGTCGTCACGATGTTTGACACCATCATGTAAAAGTTCGACGCCGTGCAAGAAGTTCACTTTTGAATCCACCATGCGGCGCGCGGACGCCTGCGTGCAACGCGCGTGGTAACGCTTGCGACAACGCCTTCCTTATCAACGAAGCAAGATTAAATTCGAGCCTTTTTGGAGACACCATGCTCATTACCCAGTATTTCTCTAGAGACCTGTTCAAAGGCAAAACCGCTTTTATCACCGGTGGCGGCAGTGGGATAAATCTCGGTGTAGCAAAGAACTTCGCCGCGCTCGGGGCCAACATTGCCATCTGCGGGCGTACTCAGGAGAAGCTCGATGCGTCGGCTGCGGATTTGCGGGCGCTCGGCACCCAGGTCTGCGCGGTCCGTGCAGACGTGCGCGACAGTGCCGCACTCGAAGCGGCGTTCGAAAAGGCCAGCGCAGAGCTTGGCCCAATGGACGTTCTGGTTTGCGGTGCGGCCGGCAACTTTCTCGCGCCTGCCGAAAAGCTCTCTGCCAATGGATTCAAGACAGTGGTCGACATCGACCTGCTTGGATCTTTCAACGCCACTCGCAGTGCGTTCGAACAACTCAAGGAAACCAAAGGGACGATCCTCTACATCTCGGCCGGCATGGCGTACATGCCGCATGCTTTCCAGGTGCACGTGGGCGCTGCCAAGGCTGGCATCGACATGATGATGAAGAACATCGCTCTGGAATGGGGGCGATTTGGCATCCGTGCCAACAGCATTGTGCCAGGGCCCATCGAGGGCACGGAGGGGTTGAAGCGCTTGTCCGATCCAGCGCAAAAGGCAAAGCTGATTGACGCCGTACCGTTGCGCCGCACGGGAACGGTGGACGACATCGGTCAGGCCGCAGCGTTTCTCGCTTCGCCATTGGCCTCATACATTACGGGCTGCGTGGTGGTTTGCGATGGTGGACAGAATCTGCTCGGGTCGGCGCTGTTCAACTCGGGGGCCGAACAAATGCTGCGCGCCCAGCAAGGATGAAACCCGTCAGGGTCGACGTCGACAAGCTCGGCCGCGGTTGCAGATCGCGGCCGTTACAGGATATGGAATGTTGACGCTGACGTTCTCCGACCGACCTCAGTTTGGAGACGTCATCCAGTGCATATCGCGCGACGGGTACGAAAGTACGGCCTCGGGCCCTGCGAAGCGGGCGTCTGCCACACACCACCCAATCACCCTCGCGTAGCCAGATAGCCAGTCGGGCTGATGCCCTTGTAACGGCGAAACCCCCGGCTAAAGTTAGCCACGTCATTGAAACCCAACCGGGAAGCAATCTGCGAAACATTCAATTCGCCTGCTTCCAGTAGATCGCATGCGCGCTCGAAGCGCACGCGTTGGGAGATATCGCGAAAGCTCGAACCCTCTTTGGCCAGATATCGGTTGATCGTTCGCGTCGTCACATTCAAGGAGCGCGCTATGTCTTCTAGCGTGAGTTGCAGATTTTCGCTCTCACGCAACATCATCGTAATGAAATTGGCCCACTCGTTGATCTGGTTCCGCTTGGCACCCAATGCCTGGCACTGGGCTTCCGTGCGCCGCACCACCGACTCATCCGCCATAGACAAGGGCTTGTCCACCAGGCTGAGTGCGATCTTGACGGTCACACCCGGCACCCGGCGCTCACCGAAATGAAAGCGTGCCGGCGCGCTACCGAGATAACGGGGCACATGCGGAGGCGATTCCATCGAAAGATAGATGTCGTACCCCTCGTTGTCGGCTCCCAACGTCATCTGAGCCTGGACGTGGAAGGACACGGCAATCGCTTCGAGAAAAAATTGCAGCGTTCGCTGATGCATCATCGCGCACGGGGTGAAGGTGACTTCCGCAGACTTGCTACGCCGTTCATAGCGCATCTTGAAGATCGGAACGATGAGGTGGTAGTACCGCACACAGAGGCGCAGCACCTGGTCGAGGGTCTGGCTGCTGACAAGCGCGTACCCGAGCGGGCCGTGGGAATTGAGCCGAACCTGTCGGCCTACTTCGAACCCCAGATCTCCTCGCCCTGTCATTCTGGACACCACATCGACGAGTGATTCAAGTTGGGCGATCGGCAAGGAACCATCGGGATCTTCGAGCGCCGCGACGTCAATTTTGGCGTTCGTCAGCAGGCTCCTGTAGTCGGGTGTATGCGCCCGCAATAGTTGTCCGAGCACCGCGTAGTAGCGGCTGGGAACACGTTGCACGAGCTTGCCCACAATCTGTCTCCCTATCCTTATATCGAAAACCCTGCCTGTCTGGAAATGACAATCGAGTGTCCGATTCTGATAGTGCTGTCTCGACTACTCACACGTGATCATAGGGTCACGCGAGCACTGCGGGCATCGTACGAGTAATGGTGCCCCGCATGGTAGCGCTGATAACCCTGATCTGGAGACACCAAATGTTCTATGAAAAAGTTGCGACTGAGTGCATCGATGACGCGTCGATTCCGTGGGTGCCGTTCGCGCCTTACTCGGCTGACGTGCTGCTGAAGTACTTCAAGCTCGATCCTACACGCGGCGAAACCATCACACTGCTCAAAGCGCCTGCTGGCACGGAAATGCCGAAGCACCATCACACGGGCACGGTGATCGTCTACACGTTGAAGGGGCGCTGGAAATATGCCGAACATGACTGGGTCGCGGGCCAGGGCAGCGTCGTGTTTGAAACCGCTGGTTCCAGTCACACGCCGGTGTCGCTCCCAGGTGAGGAGATCATCACGTTCAACATTGTCCAGGGCGACCTGATCTATCTGAACGACGACAATCAGGTGATCGCAATGGAGAACTGGAAAACCGCGTTCGATCGATACCTGGCGTATTGCGAGGCGAATGATCTGGTGCCTAAGGATCTGACGGCATTCGGTGGCTGACTACGCACCGATCGGTGCGCTATGACCGGGAGTCATAGCGCGGCGATCGGCGTCGCTCAATAGCACACATGGAGTGCACGTGAAGATTAGTAGCCTTAGGAACAAGCGCGTGCTTGTCACAGGTGCCGCATCGGGTATCGGCTATGCAACAGCGCTGGCATTCGCACGACGAGGCGCGCATCTGTTCATAACGGACATCGACGAGCAACGACTGGTCGAGGCGCGTAAGAAGATCGATGAACTTGGTGTTCCGTGTTTTGCCCAGGTGGCCGACGTTTCGAAGCAGCCGAGCATGCAGGCCTTCGCCGATCATGTCCATGACGAGGGCGGCGCCATCGACATCCTCGTCAACAACGCGGGCATCGGATATCTGGGGCCGTTCATCGGTAGCCCGATCGAATCGTGGCATCGCACTCTCGCCGTTAACGTGATGGGCGTGGTGCACGGCTGCCATTACTTCTTACCCGGGATGATCGAGGCTGGCGGTTGCCGGCGCGTCGTCAACGTTGCATCGCTGGCTGCGATTGCGCCGGCGCCCAACATGAGCGCCTACGCCGCGACGAAATCCGCCGTGCTGGGATTTTCGGATGTGCTCTCGATGGAACTGAAGCTTGCCGGAACCTCGGTTGGCGTAACCACGATATGTCCGGGCGTTATCAATACCGATATCGCGCACTCGCGCGCCAACGTTTCAGCCGCCGTCAGCGACGCGCAGTTCGCGAAGCTCCAGTCCTACTACCGTAAGAACGGGGCAACTGCGGATCTCGTCGCGGAGGCGATCGTCGACGCAGTCCTGAATGGGAAGGCAATCGTTCTTGTGGGGCCGTTCGCGCGCCTGATGTACCACACGAAGCGCCTGTCGCGGCGCCTGGTAGAGAAACTGATGCTCGCAGAGGCAAAGAAGCTGGGTTACTCGTAACGGCCATCGTTCGTTGCTCACACGAACCGGATACCGCAAAGCGTCGTCGAGCCGGTTGGGACAAGAACCTGGAAGCAGGTTGCTTGCGACCGTCTGTCGCGAGCTGCCGCCTGCGCTCACGTCTCACTTCTCACGTCGTAAAGATGGATCGGGGTAGTTGTGGATCGACTTAAGTAATATAAAAAGTGGAGATAAAAATGAAGTTGAAGTTGAAGTGGTGCACCGCGGCCGCGCTGGCTGCATTCGGCAGTTCGGTCTATGCGCAGTCTTCGGTGACGCTATATGGTGTGCTCGATTCGGGTCTGTTATATCAGAGCACTTCCGCCGCATCGTTCAGTCCGACTGCAAAGAACCTCGGGAAAGTGTATCGGTACAAGGACGGTGGCATCTATGCAAGCTTCTGGGGGTTGAAGGGCATTGAGGACATCGGCGGCGGTTACGCCGTCAATTTCAAGGTGCAGGGATCGTTCGACAGCGGCACCGGCAAGTTTGGTCTGTCGGATACGGCGGGCGCCGTGGCAATCTTCAATCAGGTCGCGACAGTCGGATTATCCGGTCCGTTCGGTTCGGTCAATGTCGGCCGCCAGTACGCACCCATGGCCTATGCGATGGTGGACACCGACGTGCGCGGAGCCCGCTACTTCGGCAGCATCCTGACCGCCTGGATCGGCATGAACACGGCAGCGGGCTGGCCCGGCACCAGCACCAACGGTCCGATCGGCGCACTGTACGACAGCAACGCGATCGTCTACCAGTCACCGACCTTCGGCGGCGTAAGTGGCGCGCTCGAATATGCGCCAGGCGGCGTGGCCGGCAGCTTCCAGGGCGGCACGCGCGAATCGGCGGTCCTGAAGTACTCGAACTACGGCCTGAAGCTGTCAGCGGTGTATTACAACGGTCACGACACGAATCCCGGTCCGACGACCGTCCCGAGCGGCTTGAACAACAACCGTTTCTGGTATCTGGGAGCGCTCTACACGATCAAGGGCTTCTCCGTTTCAGCGTCCTACAGTAACGGCAAGAATCCCGCGCACTCGAATCTGGTCGACCTCGACCTGTATTCGTTCGGCCTCGGGTATCGCTTCGCGCCGGACTTCCAGGTCACCAGCGGAGTCTACTACTTGCATGACCGGAACAATTCCGCCAACAAGTCCACTGAGGTCGCCGCCGGAGCCGAGTACAGCCTTTCCAAAACCACACTGGTCTTTACGCAGGTGGGCTACGTGAACAACAGAGGCAATGCGACTACGGCCATCAGCTATGGCGCGCCCGTGGCGCCGGGCATGGGCACAACCGCTGTCAACATCGGCATTCGTCATAACTTCTAAGCGGTCCATGGACCGGCTCGCGCAGCGCCACATGTGAGCCGGTCCATTAGTGGACGACAATGCCCCGCACCACTCGATACCATGGTCAAGAACCTTACTATCCGCACCTGGCTGAGCGTCACGATTGTCAGTTACACACTGGTTCTGGTTGCCTTAACGCTGATCGCGGCCTTTGGCATTCATCGCCGCGACGTCGAGCTTGAAGAGATGTATAGCAAGGATACGGTCGTGCTGATCGATCTTAAAAGCAGCGCCGTGGATCTGTTGCAGGCACGGCTCGCGCTCAGCGAGGCGGAAACGCGTGAGCGTCTCGGCGACGATGCCTCGGCTGCACTGGCGGAGGCTCGCAAGTTGCTCGCTCAAAGCCAGGCACTGTTGACGACGGTTCTGGCGCGACAACCGATGGCAGACGCCGAGCAGGCCCTGTCGGATGCACTGCGGCACAAACATGAGTCGCTCGTGACCGACGCCCTTGCGAAGAAGGCTGCTGCGCTCGAGCATCATGATCTTGAGGCATTTCATGCGATTCAGGAGCAGGCGGTGGACGCCCTGTACGCAGACTATCGATCCGCGAGTGAGGTGCTTGAGTCATACCATCTCGAACGCGAGCGCGGCCGTTACGAAATGTCCACTAAACGATTCCAGTTGGGGCTATCGATACTTGTCCTCGTCGACGTGGGGGTTGTCCTGCTGGGCCTCTTCGCCCGTTTCGCACTCGCTGCCGCAATCGTGCGGCCGGTCGACACCACCATCCAGCACTTCGAAAGGATCGCGGCCGGAGACCTTACCAGTCGGATTGTGAACGGGAGCCGCAACGAGATGGGAAGGCTCGCCGCCGCGCTTCGCCGCATGCAGGACGGCCTGGTCGACACGATAGGACAGGTGAACAGCAGCGCCGGCGCGATCGGTCACGGAGTCCGGGAGATCGCGGCTGGCAATAATGACTTGTCGGCGCGCACGGAGCAGCAGGCCGCTTCACTCGAAGAGACTGCCGCGAGCATGCAGCAATTGACAGCGACAGTCCGGCAGAACACCGAGAGTGCAAGAACAGCAAGCGTGCTCGCGGGCAATGCATCCGAGGTTGCCGCAAGAGGCGGACAGGTAGTGGATCAGGTCGTCGAGATGATGGGTGGTATATCGGCGAGCTCCCGCCAGATTGCCGAGATCATAGTGATGATCGAGAGCATCGCTTTCCAGACCAACATTCTCGCTTTGAACGCCTCCGTCGAAGCCGCCCGGGCCGGCGAGGAAGGACGCGGCTTCGCGGTGGTGGCGGGCGAAGTGAGAAATCTTGCACAGCGCTCCGCGGCAGCCGCGCGGGAAATCAAGGATCTGATCGGCGGTGCGGTGGCCAAGGTGGAGAGCGGCAGCGAACTAGTCGCCCAGGCGGGTAGCACGATGAATGACGTCGTCCTCGCCGTGAAGCATGTGACAGACATCATGAACGAAATCCGCGTGGCGTCGGATCAACAATCGGCAGGCATCGAGGAAGCCAATCTCGCGATTGCGCAAATGGATGTGGTGACGCAGCAGAACGCAGCGCTTGTCGAGCAGGCCGCGGCGGCCGCCGCGTCTCTCGAGGAACAGGCGGCTCGACTCGAAGAAGCGGTCGCGGCGTTTCGGGTTCGCGATGCAGTGGAGGCGTGTTGATCCTCCACGCCGGCCACAAGCTATACCCGGCGAAGCGATCTATAGGCACACACAAAGATA
Organism: Paraburkholderia fungorum; assembly: GCF_046027215.1. Lineage (GTDB taxonomy): Bacteria > Pseudomonadota > Gammaproteobacteria > Burkholderiales > Burkholderiaceae > Paraburkholderia > Paraburkholderia fungorum_D. Next base: position 3,167,201 of record NZ_JAQQEN010000002.1, read on the forward strand.
CACGGTAAGGAGATAAGTTTATGGAACTGTTGGGCCAAATGATGTACGCGCCGATGCTTTTGTCATCGATCCTCGAACAGGCCGCACGCCATTCCGCCAATGTGGAAATCGTGTCGCGGCGGGTTGAGGGAGACGTCCACCGCTATACCTATCGCGACTGTCACGCACGCTCCATGCAGCTTGCGAAGGCGCTCACATCGCGCGGCATCGAAATGGGTGAACGTATCGGCACGCTGGCCTGGAATGGCTATCGGCACATGGAGCTGTATTACGGTGTGAGCGGTATCGGCGCGGTATGCCATACGATCAATCCGCGGCTTTTCCCCGAGCAGATTGCCTACATCATCAATCATGCGCGCGACCGCTTTGTCTTTTTCGACTCGTCGTTCACTGCTCTCGTCGAACAGATCGCCCCCCAGTGTCCGCATGTCGAGACGTGGTTCATGCTGTGCGATGAAGGCGCACTGCCGTCCGCGTTCTCCGCGCCGCTCGAAAGCTACGAGACGCTGATCGCCGGGCACACCGGGCGCTTCGCCTGGCCCCAGTTCGATGAACAGCGGGCTGCGCTGCTTTGCTATACATCCGGCACGACCGGCGATCCGAAGGGCGTTCTGTATTCGCATCGATCGAGTACGTTGATGGCGTATGCGTCGGCGCTGCCCGACACACTCGCGCTGTCCGCTTCGGAAACCGTTGCCCCGATCGTGCCGATGTTCCATGTGAACGCGTGGGGCCTGCCATTCTCGGCAACGCTCGTCGGCGCCAAGCTCGTGCTGCCGGGTGCGAAGCTCGACGGCGAGTCGCTCTGCACGTTGTTCGAGCAGGAAGGCGTGACGATGTCCGCCGGCGTGCCCACCGTGTGGCTGGGCCTGGTCGACTACATGCGGCGTACCGGCAGGAGCAGCAAGACATTCCGCCGTGCGATCGTGGGCGGTGCGGCGTGTCCGCCGCATCTCGCAGCGTCGCTGCAGGAGATTGGCGTGAAGGCGGTGCATGCGTGGGGCATGACCGAGCTGTCGCCGCTCGGCACGGTGTGGTCGGCATCGCATGGCTATTCAGGCAAGTGTGCCGACGAGCAGAGACGCATCGATATCAAGCAGGGCCGTGCGGTGCCGGGTGTGGATCTGAAGATCGTCGGCCCGGCCGGGGCCGAACTGCCGTGGGACGGCAAGTCAGCGGGCGAACTGATGGTGCGTGGTCACTGGGTGGTGGACCGCTATTTCGGCACTGAAAACCCGGCGCTCGACGGCGGCTGGTTTCCGACCGGCGATGTCGCGACAATCGATGCCGACGGCTACATGCACATCACCGATCGAAGCAAGGACATGATCAAGTCCGGCGGCGAATGGATTTCGTCGATCGAACTCGAGAACATTGCAATGTCGCACCCCGCGATCGAGAAGGCGGCATGCATTGCCTGCACACACCCGAAGTGGGATGAACGACCGCTTCTGGTTGCGGTGGTCCGCGAGGGCAGCGCGGTGAGTGCGCAGCAGGTGTTGGACTTTTATGCGGGCAAGGCGGCGAAGTGGAGCATCCCCGACGATGTCGTTTTCGTTGCCGACCTGCCGCTCACGGGCACGGGGAAGGTGCAAAAGCTGATGCTGCGGGAGCGTTTCAGCCGTCACTTCGTCGACGCTCCCAGTCGCACCGTTTGAAACGTGCGGGCACGATGGGCAACGGTATTGCCGGGACAGTCGCCGTCGCAGGACTCAAGGCGATCATGAAAAACGTCCGCGAAACTGCGCTGAGGACGGGCATGCGAACTCGACCAGAATTCCGGCCTGTCCGGAAATGATAAATCGATGTCCGAATCTGACCGAGACGGCATCCGGGATGCAGCCGCATCATCCTCCTATGCAGTGGCCATCGCCCCTTTCTTGCACTCGCAAACATGGGTCGGCGTACGGTCGCGAACCGATTGAATGTCCCAATACGGCGACGCAGGCAGGCCGCCCGTATGGGAATGTCCAGGGAGAGGAGTCAGAGGATGTCACCTATCACGCCGACCAGGATCGAGCACCACGTCACCGCACAAGGCACGCTGCCGGATCGTCGATCCGCGCTCGCGTTGCTGGAGCGAAGCATCGATTACGGACATCGGCACGTCGCAGTGATTCGCTTCGCGATGGCGGTCTCGATTGGTGCAGAAGTAACCGTCGAGCATTGCAAGTATTGCGAAGAAGTGGCAGCCAGGGCAGACGATCCAGCATTGCATGCATTACTGGCGACGGCCATGCACGCTGTATCGCTGCAACCTTTATAGGGACAGGGACTCGATTCGACGCTTCGTGGTTACGCCCGGAGCGAGCGCAAGGGAGGAGAGCGACCGCCCGAGATGCATGAGAGCTCGCATGACGCCCATCCAGACTGGTGAGCGACGCCGCGAGCGCACAGGAATTTAATTGGAGGAGACGAATGAAAAGCTCGACGATTTATACGAGCGGTTTGCTGTCAGTCGGAATGCTGACAGCCTGTTCTGCGACCAGTACACCGGAAGTGCTGCCGTTCCCACCCACGCCGTCTGCCAGCACGGTGGGCAAGACACTGGCCGACTCGAAAAACGTGTGGCGCCAGCCGCAATCACATCTGTCGCCTGACGCCCCGAACGTCCTGATCATCATGCTTGACGATGCAGGGTTCGCGCAGTCCGATACCGTTGGCGGGGAGATCCATACGCCCACGCTCACGCGCATCGCGCAGACCGGCATCACCTACAACGCCTTCCACACCACGGCGATCAGCTCGGCGACGCGTGCGTCGCTGCTCACCGGTCGCAATCATCATCGCGTCGGCTTCGGTCAGATCGCCGAACTGTCCGCCGATTTCGACGGTTATGTCGGCGTCCTGCCGAAAACCTCCGCGACCGTCGCCGAAGTGCTGAAGGACTACGGATACAGCACCGTTGCGTTGGGGAAGTGGCACAACACGCCGCCTTCGGAAACTACCGCAATGGGGCCGTTCGATCATTGGCCGACAGCCTATGGCTTTCAGCATTTCTACGGCTTTATCAGCGGCGAATCGGATCAGTACAAGCCGCGCCTCTTCAGCGACACCACACCGGTCGAGCCGCCGAACGACCCGAAATACAACCTGACCGAGGACCTGGCAAATCAGGGCGTCAACTGGCTGCGCGAACGTCAGGCTTATGCGCCCAACAAACCGTTCATGATGTACTGGGCTCCGGGCGCGGTTCATGGGCCGCATCAGGTCGCGAAGGAATGGGCGGACAAGTACAAGGGTAAATTCGACAGCGGTTGGGACGCCTATCGCGAACGTGTTTTTGAGCGTCAGAAGGCGATGGGCTGGATTCCGAAGGACACAAAACTCACCCCGCGCCCGGCCGAGATGGCCGCGTGGGACAGCCTGAGTCCGGAGGAAAAGAAATTCCAGGCGCGCCTGATGGAAGTCTACGCGGGGTTCCTCGAACAGGCGGACACCCAGGCGGGCAGACTCGTGGACGAACTCGAGCGCCAGGGCATCCGCGACAATACGCTGATCTTCTATGTGTTCTCGGATAACGGCGCGTCGTCCGAGGGCATGCAGGGCACGATCAGCGAACTGCTGGCGCAGAACGGCATCCCCGTTCCGCCGCAGCAGCAGATGAAGGCGCTCAATACGATGTACGGCGGCCTCGATGCGCTTGGCGGCCCGAAGGTGCACAACATGTACAACGCTGCCTGGGCCTGGGCGGGGTCGAGCCCGTTTGTCGGTACGAAACTGGTGGCCGGTTATTTTGGCGGCACGCGCGTACCGCTCGCGGTCTCATGGCCGCGCAAGATCAAACCGGACGGCATCGTACGTACCCAGTTCGAGCATGTCAACGACATCGCGCCGACCATTTACGACGCGGCGGGCATCGAGCCGCCGAGCGAGGTCAACGGCGTCAGGCAAGACCCGATAGACGGCATCAGCATGGCGTACACCTTTGCCGACGCCCACGCGCCGGGCAGAAAGGGCGCGCAGTACTTCGAGATGATGGGTAGCCGCGCCGAGTATTCGGACGGCTGGGTCGCATCGGTGTTCGGTCCTCGCAAGCCGTGGCAGGCTGGACTGGCAGGCTTGCAGAACTGGGATCCGAACAAGGATCAGTGGGCGCTCTATAACGTGAACGCCGACTACTCGCAATCAACCGATCTGTCCGCGCAATACCCGGAGAAACTCGAAGCGCTCAAGCGGCAGTTCGACAAGGACGCAACAGCCAACAAGGTTTATCCGGTGGGCGGAGGACTCTACGCAATACTGCACCTCGGCGAGCAGCATGGCGGAACGCGCGCCGACTGGCACTTCGCCGGGTCAATCAGCCGGCTGCCCGAGTTCGCGGCGCCGAATATCCGGTCGCGACACAACGCGGTCACCGTCGACGCCGAGCTTCCCGCTCATGCCAACGGGGTGCTGTTTGCACTCGGCGGCATGTCCGGCGGCATTACGCTGTACATGCAGGATGGTTATCTGGTCTATGAATACAACGGGCTGGCGATTCAACGGACCCGAGTCCGCCTGAGCGAGCCGCTCCAGGCTGGCCATCATGTCATCGAGGTCGAACTGAATCCGACCGCGCGCAAGCCGGCTTCGCCGGCAACGGTCACCATCCGGGTCGATGGCACGGAGGCGGCGCGCGGAACCGTACCGTTCACAGTGCCACTTGCGTTCACTTCCGACGAAACGTTCGATGTCGGCCGGGACCTCGGATCGCCGGTGTCGACCGAGTATTTCGACCGCGCGCCATTCGCGTTCGACGGCCGGATCAGCGATGTGCACGTGCGCTATCTGCCCTGAACCTGACGGGCCGGTGGCGCACCGCCGGCCCGTATAGTGGCGTCATCGCTTGCGATGGCACCATGGAGAATTTCGATGTCAGACACGTCCGCATCATCGCAAGGCATACACCTGATGGCGAAGCCCATTGGACCGCTGTGCAATCTCGATTGCTCCTACTGCTTCTATCTGGAGAAAGAGGCGTTCTACCCGGACCGTCACCGCTTTCGCATGTCCGACGAGGTGCTACGCGCCTACGTCAAGGGCTATATCGCGGCACAGGCGACGCCGGAAGTCGAATTCACGTGGCAAGGCGGTGAGCCGCTGCTGATGGGGCTTGAATTCTTCGAGCGCGCCGTGACATTGCAGCGCGAATACGCCGGCGACAAGGTGATACGCAACACGTTGCAGACAAACGGAACGCTCCTCGACGAAACGTGGTGCGAATTCCTGCGCCGCGAACGTTTTTCGGTCGGACTGAGCCTTGACGGCCCTCGTGAAGTGCACGATCTCTATCGACCCGACAAGCAGGGGCGCTCCAGCTTTGACGATGTCATGCGCGGGCTGCACCTGCTGCAGCGCTTCGACATCCCGGTCAACATCCTGGTGACCGTCGCACGAGATACCGCAAAGCACCCGCTTGAGATCTATCGCTTTCTGGTTGCGCAAGGCGTGCGGTACATCCAGTTCAACCCCGTGGTCGAGCGCGCCGCGCCGCAAGGCGAGAGCCGGATCGGTCTGCATTTCGCGCGACCGGCCAAACTATCGCCGGGTGCACGCAAGGCCGACGACGTTAGCGCGGTGACACCCCATAGCGTCGAACCGGGCGCCTACGGCGATTTCCTGAACGCGATATTCGATCAATGGGTTCGTAACGACGTGGGCCGCGTGCACGTGATGAACTTCGAATGGGCACTTGCGGCCTGGTGCCAGATGCCCGCCACGGTATGCCTGTTCTCGGCTCGCTGCGGCAAGGCTGCAATCGTCGAGCATGATGGGAATGTCTACTCGTGCGATCACTTTATGTACCCGGAATATCGACTTGGTAACGTACGCGAGGATGATCCGTCCTCACTCATCGCGTCCGACGCGCAGATCGCATTCGGCGCGGCAAAGGAGACATCCCTGCCGGACTATTGCGTGCGCTGCCCGTACCGGTTTGCGTGCCACGGCGAGTGTCCCAAGAATCGCTTCGTCATCTCGCCGGATGGCGAGGCTGGACTTAACTATCTCTGCCCGGGCTACAAGCGTTACTTCTCCCACATCACCCCGGCGATGAACGCGATGGCACAGTTGCTAAGCCAGGGCCTGCCTGCGCAGACCATCATGGAAGCGTACAAGCGGCCGCTGATGATCAAGCTGCCTGCGAAACAGGTGTCCCCACGCGGTGGGGAATGATGCGTCGTCACAAGGAATGACGCGGCCGTGTCCGCAAACGGACTGTCGGGTAGGGATGGAGCGGCAACTTATGACGGCCCGACAGCTTCGCCAGCATCCATCCCATCGACATTCACCGTTTTCACGACCCCGGGTCAGCGGACCATCTTCACAGGCGGCGGCGACCATGTGCCGTCGAGAATCGACGGCGGTGGGGTCTGCCTCGGCCAGTACATCCGCGATCTTCTCATTCGCGACCTTGACCACATCCGCCAGAGCCGCCTGGTCTGCTGCGGACAGCTTGCTCATGTCAAAAGGCTTGCCCGGTACGATGCCGATCCTGGCCATGTCCTTGAGGATCGGACTATCCTGCGGCAGCATCGGTGGATTCTGAACCATCGACTTCGTCATCGCGCTGAAGTAGGTTTGCAGATCCACGGCGGAAATGATGTTGCGGACCTTTTCCTTGACGCTTGGCGCGTTCGGATTCAACGTGCCCTCGGGGGCGGCATATAGACCGTGCCGTAGGCACTCAGCGGCACGAGCCTGAATTCCTTCTGCGCTGCGTTCACCTCGGCATAGTCGGCGTCGGTACCGTCGGCATAGTGCCAGCCAAATTTGGGGAAGCGGAGAAGCAGCCCCAAACCCACCGCTCCACCGATTTTCAGCCGAACCTACCCAACTGACCGCTCGGCTGCGGTTACTTACCGTTAAGCCAGCGAGCTGCGGCGTTTGCAGTGTCTTCGGGGCGAGTATTGAAGGCGATGGATGCATCGGGAGCGCATTTGTGCACGGTATTCACGAGTGCCTCAAATAGCAGCAAGCTTTTTGGGGGAATACGTATCCCGCCGCCGATCACAACGCAATCGTAATTTGAGGTTGTCAATTGGCGCTCAAGCGCAATGGGCGCGGTTTCATCTGGTCTCACCAAGCAAAGATCGGCACGCCATCCATGCGCCTCCATTTGCTGCATGCCAACTGAAATCCCGGCATGAATTTTCGCGGCGTCGAACCCCGGCGGTAACGCGGGGTCCGCGAAGTCGACCGTTTCAGGCTCCTGGCCGACGAACAGCACCCGCTTCAAGTCATGCATTTCGCTCATTACCTTCTCCAGAATCGGTGATGGTTCTTGCAAACGCGCCGCGAGTTGTGACAACGAAAAGGAAGCAGGCGATATGGATCGCGCGCAAGCCACTTTAGCATGCCTGAAACCCTGAAGTTGAAGGGCCCGGGTTTGTGCCATCCGCTTTCGCTGCCGATATCCATGTCGTCGCAACGACTGATCAAACGTTGATCCGCCCGGCGAAGGTTGCTATCGCGCAGCACATCGGCATCGATGAGAGCATTCGTCCGTTCAGAGTTCATGTGCCACAGGCGCAGCTTGACGATCTGCGCCGACGCATCGCGGCCACGCGTTGGCCCGACAAGGAAACCGTCAACGATGATTTGCAAGGCGTCCAGTTGTCGAGCGTGCAGGAACTCGTTCGGTATTGGGGTACCCCGACTGGCGCAAGGCCGAGGCGCAACTCAATGCGCTACCGCCGAAATCTGGTTGTCTATCATTGGCGCACGGGCGGGCAATCGCAGCATTCGGCGCTGCTCGAACTCGAGCCCAAATCGGATCGCATTCAGTCCGTGCTGACATACGCGAAGAAAAATCTCGCCGAACCGCTTTCAGTCGAGCAACTGGCCGAGGTCGCCCGTTTGAGTGCGCGTCAGTTTAGCCGCGCGTTTCGCGCCGAGACGGGACAAACGCCGGCAAAGGCGGTCGAGCGGTTGCGGCTTGAAACAGCGCGTCTGATGCTTGAGGACAGCCGACACACCATTGATCAGATATCTGTTGCGACAGGGTTCTCCGATCCTCGAAGAATGCGCGAGGCATTCTTGCGCACTTTCGGCCAATCGCCGCAGGCATTGCGTCGCAACGCTCGAGGCGATCCGCGCATCCCGTAGCCCTCACGTGTCAACGCGGCGGCCAACGTGGATTGGCTGGTGAGCTTCCTGCAGCGGGCGTGGGTCAAACAACGCCTCTTTTCCTCAGTTCACCGAGTTCATCCCCATCGATCCCGCACAGCGATACCAGCACATCATCGGTATGTTGCCCGAGCGTGGGCGGCGCACTCCGATATTGGATCGGCGACGCTGACATCCGGATCGGATTCGCCACGCTGGGCGCGCTGCCCGAGAGCGGATGAGGCAAATCTACTCGCATGCCGCGGTGTTGAACCTGCGGGTGCGCGAACGTCTGTGCGATGTCGTTGATCGGTCCGCAAGGTATGCCCGCGGCCGCGAGCGGCGTCACCCACTGCTCGATCGTGCGCGTGACCAGGATTTCCTGAATCATCGGGACGAGCGTTTCGCGGTTCGTCACGCGTGCCGCATTCTTGGCGAAACGCGGGTCGGTTGCCAGATGTGTGCAATCCGCAATCTCGCAGAATTTGCGGAACTGTCCGTCGTTGCCGACTGCCAGCACCATCTGTCCATCTTTGGCCTTGAACACCTGATAAGGCACGATGTTCGCGTGCGCATTGCCTTCGCGCTTCGGCGTCTTTCCCGATACCAGGTAGTTGAGGTTCATGTTTGCCATTGCCGCGACTTGTACATCGAGTAATGCCATGTCGATGTATTGGCCTTCGCCCGTCTCGGTGCGATGCGCCAGGGCGGCCAGGATGCCGACGGTTGCATACATGCCTGTCATCAGGTCGGCAAACGCTACGCCGACCTTTTGTGGGCCACCACCCGGTAGCTCGTCCCGCTCTCCGGTGATGCTCATCAATCCGCCCATCGCCTGAACGATGAAATCGTAACCGGCCATCTTCGAGAGCGGACCGTCTTGCCCGAAGCCCGTTATCGAGCAATAAATGAGCTGAGGATTGATGGCGCGCAGATCGCTATACGCAAGCCCGTAGCGTGCCATGTCGCCAACCTTGTAGTTCTCGATGAACACGTCGCTCTGTTGCGCCAGCTTGCGGATGATGGCCTGTCCTTCATCCGTCGCAATGTCCAGCGTCACCGATTTTTTGCCGCGATTTGCCGACAGAAAATAGGCTGACTCGCCAGTGGCATTGCCGTCCTGGTCGTGCAGGTAGGGCGGGCCCCAGCCGCGCGTGTCGTCGCCTGTGCCGGGACGTTCTATCTTGATCACTTCGGCGCCCAGATCCGCCAGCGTTTGGCTCGCCCAGGGGCCGGCCAGGACGCGAGAGAGATCGAGAACGCGAAGGTGTGAAAGTGCTCTGGACATGGAAGTCATCCTCAAATCAAAGATGATTCGGGGGATTTCTTTCTGGTGGTTCGCTGTGCGGACCGATAGGATAGAATCCGAATCGATACGCACCTTAACGGAGCTGGTGAGGAATGTAAACACCGCTAAATTTTCAGTGTGATGCCCGCAATCGCTCGCCTCTATGCAATATTGCACGATCGTTCCAAAATGGTCCGCTGTGCGGACCGTTTTCAGAAAATATTTGACACGGAGATTTTCACCATGACAGGATTCGGCAAAAGGAAAGGTTCGGTAGAGCAGGAGCAGAGTGCAGCCATGTCGAAGACGAAGAACGCGGCGGGATCATCAGTCCCTCCGTATGAGCAACGTGACATTGCGCGTTTCGACGAAGAGGCCGCCACGGATCGGCAGTTCGTGACCGCGCTAGCGAGGGGGCTCGAGGTGCTGCGGTGCTTCGGCCCCGGGGAGCGCTACCTCGGGTTGTCGGAGCTGGCTCGCCGCACGAGCCTGCCGAAAGCGACCGTGGCGCGATTGGCGGGCACGCTCGCGAAGCTGGGTTATCTGCGCTACTCGGAGTCGCTCGGGAAATATAGCCTTGGGACCGGTGTGCTTTCGCTTGGCTATTCGATGCTGTCGAATCTGGACATCCGCGATGTCGCGCGTCCGTTCATGCAGGAACTTGCCGAGTATGCGCGCGCATCGGTGGCGGTCGGGGTTCGTGACCGCCTCTCGATCGTCTACATCGAGTGGGTGCGCAGCAGCGCGCCGATTACGGTAATGCGTGCCGTTGGCGTCCGCTTGCCGCTCGCGACGACGTCGATTGGACGGGCATACCTGGCGGCGGCGTCCGAGGACGAGCGCAACGAGGTGCTCGAGCAAGTGCGTCTTCAGGATGAATTGGACTGGCCGCGCATTAAACGCGGCATCGATCAGGCAGTGAAAGACTATGAGGAGCGCGGTTTTTGCCTCTCAGTCGGCGAATGGGACAAAGATATCGCAAGCGTTGGCGCCCCGTTCACGGCGCCCGATGGCACGCGTATGGCCTTCAACTGCGGTGGGCCGGCATTCGTGATGAGCCGGGATACGCTGGAAAACGACATTGGTCCACGCCTCGTGGACCTTGTGCAACGTTTAGGTGCCGCCATAGGGCGGCGATGACCGACACATGGGACGCTCGAAATACGCGTCCTTCTGGAATCAGGAATACAGATGATCCGTGACCATGAAACGCTAATCCTCCTTCTCGGCGCAGTGTCGCGCTTCGTGCGCGAGCGGCTCGTCCCCGCTGAGGATGAAGTGGCGGAAACCGACCAGATTCCCGCTGCCATCGTTGCCGAGATGCGCGAGCTAGGGCTTTTCGGTCTTTCCATCCCTGAGGAATACGGCGGTCTTGGGCTCACGATGGAAGAGGAAGTGCTGGTGGCGTTTGAAATCGGGAAAACGTCGCCATGCTTTCGCTCGTTGTTCGGCACCAATGTCGGCATTGGGTCGCAGGGGATCATCATCGATGGAACGGCAGAGCAGAAGCAACACTATCTGCCGCGGCTCGCATCGGGCGAACTCATCGCCTCGTTCGCGCTGACCGAGCCGGGCTCGGGTTCGGATGCCGCTTCACTGTCTACGCGGGCCGTGCGCGACGGTGAGCACTACGTCATCGACGGCACCAAGCGCTTCATTACGAACGCACCCGAGGCCGGCATCTTTACCGTCATGGCTCGCACCAATCCCGATGTCAGAGGCGCGGGCGGCATCTCCGCATTTATCGTTGAAAGAGGCAGCCCCGGTGTATCGCTAGGGAAAATCGACAAAAAGATGGGCCAGAAGGGCGCACACACATGTGACGTCATCTTCGAAAACTGCCGCGTGCCCGCGCAAAACCTTATCGGTGGTGTCGAGGGAATTGGATTCAAGACCGCCATGAGAGTGCTGGACAAAGGGCGCCTGCACATTGCTGCGATTTGCGTTGGCGCGGCTGAACGCATGCTCGACGATGCGCTTCACTACGCGATGGAGCGGCAGCAGTTCGGCAAGCCGATCGGTGAATTCCAGCTTGTCCAGGCCATGCTCGCCGATAGCAAGGCGGAGATCTACGCCGCCCGTTCGATGGTGCTCGATGCGGCCCGTCGCCGTGACGACAAGGAAGACGTATCCACGGAGGCATCGTGCTGCAAGCTGTTTGCTTCGGAGATGTGTGGCCGTGTAGCCGATCGCGCTGTGCAGATCCACGGCGGCGCGGGATACGTGTCCGAGTATGCGATCGAACGCTTTTACCGCGACGTGCGCCTGTTCCGCATCTACGAAGGCACGAGCCAGATCCAGCAACTTGTCATTGCGCGAAACATGATGCGCAACGCGAGTATCTGATCGCGGCCGCTACGTTGAAATAGTGAAGGGAGCGGTGAGCGGTCACCGGAAATTGTTTGCCATAAGAGCGCCGCAGAGCGCTTGCCGGCATGTTTGTCGTCAGGAGGAGTGTAGATGGAAGTCAATTCGTTTAGCCGGCAAGGCTTGATCGCGCACGATCGTGTATGGATCGCGGCGTTTGTGTTTGCTTTTCTCGGACTGATGGTCGACGGTGCAGACCTGATGTTCCTGTCCTATAGCCTGTCAAGTCTCAAGCGCGAATTCGGGCTCTCGAATGTGGAAGCGGGGGCCCTCGGTAGCATCACGCTCGCGGGCATGGCGATCGGCGGTATCTACGGCGGATGGGCCTGTGATCGCTTCGGCCGCGTGCGCACGGTGGTCTGGACTATCGCGGTGTTTTCGATTGGTACAGCAGCACTCGGCTTCACGCACACCTTCTCGCAGTTCGCCGTATTTCGTTTCATTGCAGCGCTTGGACTCGGCGCACAGTATGTTGCCTGCAATACGCTGATGTCCGAATATTCGCCTACCCGATTTCGTTCGACGATCCTCGGCACGCTACAGGCAGGATGGTCGGTGGGCTATGTCGTGGCCACCGTTCTAGCCGCCTGGATTCTGCCGGAGTTCGGCTGGCGCTATCTCTTCTTCATCTCGATTGTTCCTGTTGTCCTTGCGTTGATCATGCAGCGTATTGTTCCCGAACCAGAGAGTTACGTTGTTTCGCGGGACGCGCGTCGTCGCGGCGAGGCTGTGGGAAAAGAAAAGAACACGGGGACGATGAAGCTTGTCTTTGGCGATCAGGCTCAGCGGCGCATGTTCATGTTGTGGGCGCTGACAGCGGGCCTGCTGCAGTTCGGCTACTACGGTGTCAGCACCTGGATGCCGACCTACCTGGAGAAGGAACTGCATCTGAACTTTTCGTCGATGACGAGCTATATGGTCGGCACCTATGTCGCCATGATTCTCGGAAAGATCATGGCAGGCTGGCTCGCAGACAAGTTTGGCCGGCGAGCGGTTTTTGCATTCGGTGCATTCGGAGCGGCAGTGTTCTTGCCGGCTATCGTGCTATGGCACACGCCCGGGAACATTGTCTATCTGATGACCTTTTTTGGCCTCCTTTACGGAATGCCTTATGGCGTGAACGCGACTTACATGACGGAAAGTTTCGAGGCCCGCATTCGTGGCTCGGCGGTCGGCGGCGCATACAACCTGGGACGTGCCGGTGCAGCGATCGCCCCTGCCGCGATTGGATTTCTTGCAACGAACGGAACGATCGGCCTTGGTTTTCTGGTCATGGGCGGGGCTTACTTTCTTTGCGGTCTTGTGCCCGCGCTCTTCATTAAGGAGAAGCTCTACGATCCGCAGAATGCGTGACCCGGAACGATTGATCGCTGCCGAACCTGCTCAGCTTGCGGGGCGGCGGCATTTTTGTTGATTGAGGATGTTATGAAGATTCTGGTGCCAGTAAAGCGCGTAGTCGACTACAACGTGAAAGTTCGAGTGAAATCGGACGGCACGGGCGTCGACATCGCGAACGTGAAGATGTCGATGAATCCGTTTGATGAGATCGCGGTTGAGGAGGCGGTGCGGTTAAGGGAAGCGGGCGTTGTCAGCGAGGTAGTTGCCGTTTCTTGCGGCGTTGCGCAAGCGCAGGAAACGCTGCGCACGGCGCTGGCGATCGGCGCGGATCGTGCGATTCTGATTGAATCGTCCGAAGAACTGCAGCCGCTGGCGGTCGCGAAGCTGCTGAAGGCGCTGGTCGACAAAGAGCAACCGTCTTTGGTGATTCTCGGCAAGCAGGCGATCGACGACGATTCGAACCAGACCGGCCAGATGCTGGCTGCTTTGGCGAATCTGCCGCAGGCGACGTTTGCATCGAAGGTTGTCGTCGCTGACGGTAAGGCAACGGTGTCGCGCGAAGTGGACGGCGGTGCTGAAACACTAGCTTTGAAGCTCCCCGCAGTCATCACCACCGACCTGCGCCTGAACGAGCCGCGCTACGTGACGCTGCCGAACATCATGAAGGCGAAGAAAAAGCCGCTGGAAGTCGTCAAGCCGGAAGATCTGGGTGTTGACGTCACGCCGCGCCTGAAAACGCTGAAGGTTGTGGAGCCGCCGAAGCGCTCCGCCGGTGTGAAGGTGCCGGATGTGAAGACGCTGGTCGAGAAGCTGAAGACCGAAGCCAAGGTGCTGTAAGGAGACGGACGAAATGACGAATCTGGTGAATCTTGTAATAGCAGAACACGACAACGCGTCGATCAAGGCCGCGACGCTGAACACGATCGCAGCGGCGCAAAAGATTGGTGGCGACATTCACGTGCTGGTGGCCGGCCACAACGCGCAAGCCGCAGCGGATGCAGCAGCAAAGATTGCAGGCGTTAGCAAAGTATTGCTGGCCGACGCACCGCAACTCGAAGCGGGCCTGGCAGAAAACGTCGAAGCGACCGTGCTGAACATCGCGAAGGACTACACGCACATCCTCGCGCCGGCTACCGCCTACGGCAAGAACATTGCACCGCGTATCGCCGCGAAGCTCGACGTCGCACAGATCAGCGACATCACCGCAGTGGACGCGCCCGATACGTTTGAGCGCCCAATCTACGCAGGCAACGCGATCGCTACAGTTCAATCTCAAGACCCGATCAAGGTCATCACGGTCCGTTCGACCGGTTTCGACCCAGTGTCGGCCGAAGGCGGCAGCGCAACGGTCGAGAAGATCGAAGCGGCAGCTGACACCGGCCTGTCGCAATTCGTGAGCCGCGAAGTGACGAAGCTGGATCGTCCGGAACTGACGTCGGCGAAGATCATCGTTTCGGGTGGCCGTGGTCTGGGCAATGGCGAGAACTACACCAAGGTTCTCGAGCCGCTGGCCGACAAGCTGAACGCAGCGCTCGGCGCCTCGCGCGCAGCAGTGGATGCGGGCTTCGTACCGAACGACTATCAGGTCGGGCAAACCGGCAAGATTGTCGCACCACAACTGTACGTGGCAGTCGGCATCTCGGGCGCGATCCAGCATCTGGCCGGCATGAAGGACAGCAAAGTGATCGTGGCGATCAATAAAGACGAAGAAGCACCGATCTTCAGCGTCGCGGACTATGGCTTGGTCGGAGACCTGTTTGCAGTAGTGCCAGATCTCGTAGCGGCTACCTGAAGCAAGCTCGCTTCAAACCCGCGAATAGCGGGAAAAACGCGGAAACAATTCGAATCTTTCGTTCGCTAAAGATTGAAACTGAAGGAGCCACGGAGCTCCTGCAACCTCAAATTGGAGAAGACAGGATGAGCGAGGCTTTTCTGTGCGATGCGATTCGCACGCCGATCGGCCGCTATGCGGGTTCGCTGTCGTCGGTGCGCGCCGACGATCTGGGCGCGGTGCCACTCAAAGCACTAATGGAGCGCAACAAGGAAGTCGACTGGAGCGCGATCGACGACGTCATCTACGGCTGCGCGAACCAGGCGGGCGAAGATAACCGCAACGTCGCGCGCATGTCGCTGGTGCTGGCGGGCTTGCCCAAGGACGTGCCGGGCTCCACGGTGAACCGTCTGTGCGGCTCGGGCATGGACGCTGTCGGCATTGCGGCGCGCGCGATCAAGTCGGGCGAGGCCGGCCTGATGGTGGCGGGCGGCGTGGAAAGCATGAGCCGCGCACCTTTCGTGATGGGCAAGGCGACGAGCGCGTTTTCGCGTCAGGCCGACATCTACGACACGACGATCGGCTGGCGTTTCATTAATCCGCTGATGAAGCAGATCTACGGCGTTGACGCGATGCCGGAGACGGGCGAAAACGTCGCAACCGACTACACCGTCAGCCGTGCGGATCAGGATGCATTCGCGCTGCGCAGTCAGCAGAAGGCCGCGCGTGCGCAGCAGGACGGCACGCTCGCGCAGGAAATCGTTGCGGTGACGATTCCGCAAAAGAAGGGCGATGCAATCGTCGTCTCAAAGGACGAGCATCCGCGCGAAACGAGTCTCGAGGCGCTGGCAAAGCTGAAGGGCGTCGTGCGTCCTGACGGCACGGTGACGGCGGGCAACGCGTCGGGCGTCAACGATGGCGCGGCGGCCTTGCTGCTGGCCAACGAAGAGACCGCGAAGCGTTATGGCCTGACGCCGCGCGCGCGTGTGCTGGGCATCGCGACGGCTGGCGTCGACCCGCGCGTAATGGGCATCGGACCGGCGCCCGCGACGCAAAAATTGCTCGCGCGTCTGAACATGAACATCAACCAGTTCGATGTGATCGAACTGAACGAAGCGTTCGCGTCGCAAGGCCTCGCGGTGTTGCGCGCGCTGGGTGTCGTGGATGACGATGCACGCGTCAATCCGAACGGCGGCGCCATTGCGTTGGGCCATCCGCTCGGCATGAGCGGTGCGCGACTGGTCATGACGGCGATGTATCAGTTGCAGCGCACGCGGGGACGCTTCGCACTTTGCACCATGTGCATCGGGGTCGGGCAGGGAATTGCGGTCGCCATCGAGCGCCTGTAAGCGTGACCACGCGCACGAGCGAGGTGATCGTGAACGCGATGACAAACTTCGAGTTGCGTCGGGTCATGGCGGCGGCGTCCGCGAATCAGGAAGATGCTGACCTGTGGCGGACGTTCTCAAGTCTCTACGAAGAGCGTCGCATCCGCTGGTGCGATTCGGCGCGAGGTTGGCTTGTATCGATCGACAATCGTCATCTGGCCACCGAATCCAGCTTCGATCAGGCAATCCGGCTCGCGATTGCGCGATTTCTCCAGGTCAGGACTGGCACCAGCTCGGCAAGTGGGCGGGGTTCGCCCACTTGAACGGCTCCCGTAGGGAGTTCGGGCGGAGGTAGCGGCGCGCGATGTTCAAACGAACATCGACACGATGCTCGTCCGCGCGCTCGCAATCCATACCGTCCTATTGCCGAACGATTTTCGTGAAATCCGGCTGGCGCTTTTGCGCAAAAGCCGTGAAGGCTTCTTTCGCTTCGGCGCTTGCAAGTCGCTCCATAAAGATGGCGCTTTCGGAATCCATCTGAGCGACCAGTTTCTCGGCGTCCCGCATCAGTCGCTTCGTAGCGGTCAGCGATCCGATGGGCTTGGAAGCGATCCTCTCGGCGACACGGCATGCTTCTGCACGGAGTTCCGCGTTGGGGATCGTTTTGTTTGCAATACCCCATGCAACGGCAGAATTTGCAGGAACGGCTTCCCCGAGGGCGAACATTTCGAATGCCTTGGCATGCCCAATTCGCAAGGGAAGCAGGTAACTTGAGGCGGCTTCGGGCACGAGAGCCAGATTCACGAAGGGGGTAATCAATTGCGCCTCTTCGGAGAGAAGCACGTAGTCACAATGGAGCAACATGGTCGTTCCGACTCCGACAGCCTTGCCCTGGACTGCGGCAACGATCGGCTTCCTGGCATTCGCCAGTCCTTGCAGAAAGCGGGTGACGTTGCGTTCTTTCGGGCCGTTGCCCTCCGCTTGCGCTGCGAATTCTGAAACGTCGTTGCCGGCCGTGAATGTGTCTCCATCAGCCTGAATCAACAACACGCGGATCTCGTCGTCGTCATTCGCTCTCGCGATGGCATCTGCAAGTGCGCCATACATATCGTTGGTGAGCGCGTTTTTCTTATCCGTTCGCGCAATCGTGACGGTGAGTACACCACTGTCTGATAGTTCAACTTTGATTTCTGCGGTCATTAGCTTGCTTCCTAAAATGCGTGGCGTCGCGAGGTACATTCTCTGGAACGCCATCGTGTTTAAATGTTCGCGCGCTGTACATGCGCTAGCCTGTACAGCGTCTTGCGGTGCTTTAGTGACTGGCTGCTTCCATAGGTGATATGCCTGTCTGGGAGATAAACTCCTGCGCGTCGAAGGCGGCAATTTCCTTTTTTGCGCGAGCAGTGCGGTCAAGCTTCGAGAAGACAAATATGCCTGCGAAGGCGAGCGGCACGGAAAGAAGGGAAGGATTGTCGAGACTGATGGGCGCAGTGGCGTGATGCATGACATCAACCCATACCGGTTTGGACAGTATTGTCAAAGCCACGGCCGAGGCAAGGCCGAGCAGGCCGCCAAGCACAGCGCCTATCGTGGTGGTACCCCGCCAGAATATTGAACAAAGAAGAACGGGGCAGTTGGCGCTGGCAGCGATCGCTGCTCCCATGCTGAGGATGAACGCGACATTCACATGCTCAAAAGGAATGCCCAGGCCGACTGCGACCGCTGTGAGTGCGACAGTTGAGATGCGCGATATCTGCATTTCCCGGCGATCAGACTGTTTCCCGCGAGCTATACACGAAGAATACAGATCATGCGAGACGGTTGCCGCACCGGCCAACGTCAGACCAGCCACCACGGCGAGTATGGTCGCGAAAGTCACAGCGGCAATGAAGCCGTAAAAGACACTTCCACCGACCGCCTTGGCGAGATTAACCGCGACCATGTTTGTTCCCCCGATAAGGTCTCGGGTGAGCAGAAACTGACCGGCCGAATCAATTTTGAAAAATTCCGGATGCTGCGAGAGAAGGGCGATCGCGGAAAAGCCAATGACGAATGTGAGCAGGTAGAAATAACCAATAAAGCCCGTCGCGAAGAATACCGACTTTCTCGCTTCGGCCGCATCACGAACGGTGAAAAAGCGCATCAGGATATGAGGAAATCCCGCTGGGCCGAGTATGCCGGCTATGCCGAGTGACAGCGCGTTCAGTGGCTCGTGCATGAGGTGCCCGGGTCCCATGATCGCATCCGAGTGCGGATGGGCGCGAACGGCCGCAGTGAACATCGCCTCTGGACTGAAGCCAAATTGGGCAAGAGAGGCTACCGCCATGAACGTGACGCCAAAAAGCAGAAGCCCAGCCTTGATTATCTGCACCCAGGTAGTTGCGGTCATCCCTCCAAATGAAACGTAGGTGACCATTAATATGCCGACGATCACCTCTGCAATCCAGTAAGGAAGGTGAAAAAGCAACTCGATGAGCTTTCCCGCGCCCACCATCTGCACGACCAGAAAGAAGACGACAACTACGAGCGAGGTACACGAGGTAAGCAACCGTATTGGCACCTGTCGCAACCGGTGTGCAACCACGTCTACAAATGTGAACTTACCCAGGTTTCTCAGCGGTTCGGCGAGCAGAAACATGAGGAATGGCCATCCCACGAGAAAGCTGATCGCGAATATAAGGCCATCGAGGCCAAACACGAAAACCATGCCGGAAAGGCCCAGAAAGGACGCAGCAGACATGAAGTCGCCCGCCATCGCCAGCCCATTCTGAAACCCCGTGATGTTGCCAGCGCCAGTATAGAAAGCACGCGTCGACGTATTTCGACTGGCAGCCCAACGTGTAATGGCGAGAGTCACACATACGAACAGGAAGAACATCGAAATGGCGATAGGGTTCAGCGCCGTTCCGAGTGCAGCGGAACGGGTACCCTCGGCGGCCTGAACGCAAACTGGAGCACAGAGAGCGAGAAGCGGAATGTGTACTGTCGGTTTCATTCTGCGTGAGCTCCGCTGGCTTTCTGTAAGACGCGCTTCATGCTGGGGTCGAATACGCGGGTCACCACAAGCGCGTACCATCCGGTCAGACTGACAGCAGTCACAATGACGATTACACCGGCAAGGATCCCGATGCTGGTGGAAGCGCCGTGGTAGAGCGGCCGTGCCAGAAAGCGAGGCGCCGCCGCTACGAGAACAATGAATCCGTAATACGTCAGTGTCATCAGTCCAGCAAAGGTGAAGCTAAAGCGGCGTTTAGCTCTCACAAGCGCCCGATAGTCTCCACTTTTCCGTATTGCGTCTATTACGATCTGCTGCATGGATGTCTCCTTTCTGCCTCTGGTAATCGCCCTTTGGCGTATGTCGGCTTGATTTCTGCTGATCAACCGTCTTGTGCGATGCGCGCCGCGGCTATTTGATCGATGACTGGCGTCGAACTCATACACGTCCCTCAAACGCGATGTATCTTCGGAGATGATGGTCCTCGTCGCCGAGTTGATGATCGATCATCACGAGACGCTTTGCGTAGTGAGACATGGCTAGTTCCCAGGTCATTCCGATGCCGCCGTGTAACTGGATTGACTCTTCAGCGACGAATGTCCCCGTGCGCCCAACCGTTAGCTTCGCGGCTGACAGCGCTCGTTCACGTCTGGGTCCTTCGTCTTTGACGGCTGCTGCGGCATTGATTACTGCGGAACGAGCCTGTTCAATCTCGAGGAGCACGTCGGCCATTCTGTGCTGTAGAGCCTGAAAACTTCCGATCGGCACGCCAAACTGCTTACGTGTGCGCAAATAGTCGAGCGTTTGTTCCTTCACGAACTCCATGGCTCCCACGGCTTCCGCACTCAATGCGAGGATGCCGTAGCCGACGGCATGTTCCAGTATCCCAATGCCTTCGCCAGGTTGACCGATGAGCGACTCTGGGCCAAGAGCAACATTGGAGAAGCGAATGTCGGAAGCCCGGCTGGCATCAATATTCGAGTACGAGATCCTGTGCAGGTTTGCGACGTCTGCCGGGACAATGAAGAGTGAAATGCCGTCAGTGTCGTGATCCGACCCAGAAGTGCGCGCGGAAACAAGCAGGACGTCGGCGAACTCCGCGTACGGTACAACTGCCTTGTGGCCGTTCAGTATCCAACCAGCCGGTACCGCAGTCGCCGTTGTGCGTACAGTCGCCAGGTCATAGTGGGCTCCAGCTTCATCGAGCGCAGCAGCAGCGATCGTGGTGCCCTCGATTAGTCCAGGTAGGTGTTTGTGTTTCTGCGCCTCTGATGCTGCGAACTCGATAGCCTTGCCGAATAGCAGCGTGCCAAGCAACGGGCCAGATACCAGCCCCCGACCGAGGCACTCAAAGACAACAGCAATGTCGAAACCGTGGCCGCCATAGCCCCCGTACTGCTCGTCAAACAGCGCTGAAACCACGCCGAGGCTGTTCAGGCTCTCCCATATCTGCCGATTGTGTTCATCGATTCCATGATCGTTTGGCGCGTGTGTACCGGGTGGCCGGCGGGTCGACAAGAGTCGATTCAAGCTGTCGGCCAGCATCCGGCGATCTTCGGTATGCTCAAATTTCATCCTGATCTTCCTCAGAGCCCAAGAATGGATTTGGAAATGATGTTCTTTTGAATCTCATTCGAGCCGCCATAGATCGAGAGCTTCCGATTATTCAGGTAGAGCGCTGTGACGGAGGAGGTTCCGGCAGGACCGACACCTGAAACGTCCTCACCGTGCAGTGCCGCCTCGACATAGGGGAGCGCATACGGTCCCAACGCCCTGCGCATCAGCGAGGAGATTTCCTGTCGTATCTCGGTGCTTTTGATTTTGAGCATCGAGCTTTCCGCACCTGGGGCGCCGCCGGACGTCGCTGAGGCAATGACACGAAGGTTGGTGGTCTTCATGTTTTCAAGTTCAATCTCAACGCGCGCGACACGAGCAGCGAAATGCGGATCGTCGATGAGGGGACGTCCCCGGAGAGTCTGGCTTTTGGCGATGCGTTTGAGCCGATCGAGCAGGGCGACGGACAGTCCGACACCAGCGATATTGGTTCGCTCGTAGGTAAGCAGATACTTGGCGTATGTCCAGCCACTGCCTTCTTCTCCAATGAGGTTTTCGGCAGGAACTCTTACATCACTGAAGAACACCTCATTCACCTCGTGCTCACCATCAAGCGTGAGAATGGGGCGAACCTCTACACCTTCCGATTCCATATCGATCAGAAGGAAGCTGATTCCCTCCTGCTTACGGCCTTCCGATGAAGTTCGAACGAGGCAAAAAATCTTGTTGGCGTAGTGCCCAAGCGTAGTCCATGTCTTTTGCCCGTTGACAATATAGTGTTCGCCCTGAGAGTCGATCTGGCGTATTGCGCTTGTCCGGACCGACGCCAGATCGGAGCCGGACCCCGGCTCAGAATAGCCTTGGCACCACCAATCGGATCCGTCGAGTATTCTGGGCAGCCAGTGGCGTTTTTGCTGTTCCGTCCCGTACTTGATAACAACCGGTGCCAGCATGTTCACCCCAAATGGGACGACGCGCGGCGCACCGGCAAGCGCGCATTCGGTCTCGAAGATGTATTTCTCGGTGGGCGTCCATCCGGTGCCCCCATATTCGATGGGCCAGTGAGCGGCCAGCCAGCGTTTGGCGTTCAGGATGCAATGCCAATCATGGAGGTCGGCACGAGTCAGTCGAATTCCGTTGCGTACCTTGTTTGATATATGCGCAGGCAAACTGCTTTGCAGGAAAGCTTGCACCTCAGAGCGGAAGCGGCTCTCCTCTGCGCTAAATTCGAGGTCCATCTGCCCGGCCTCCTCAAAAGATCTCAAAGAGCGCCGCCGCACCCATGCCGCCAGCAATACACATTGTGACTACGGCATACTTCACGCCGCGTCTGCGTCCTTCAAGGAGAACATGGCCGGCGAGGCGTGCACCTGTCATTCCGAACGGATGGCCGAGCGCAATGGCACCTCCGTCGACATTGAGGCGTTCAGATGGGATGCCGAGTTTTTCCTGGCAATAAATCGCTTGTGACGCAAATGCTTCATTCAATTCCCAAAGTCCTATGTCATCGACCTTGAGATTGTGTCGATCAAGTAGCTTCGGCACGGCCAGCGTAGGTCCGATGCCCATCTCATCAGGCTCGCAGCCAGCGACAACCATACCTCTGAACGCACCGAGAGGATCGATGTTCGCCCGTTCGGCATCCTTGGCGTTCATCAGGACACACGCCGACGCGCCGTCAGACAATTGCGAAGAGTTTCCGGCTGTCACGAATCGGTCTGTGCCTTTTACTGGCTCAAGCCGAGAAAGGCCTTCGAACGTGGTGTCGGGCCGATTACATGTGTCTTTATCGATCGTGACTTCTTTCAGCGTGACGGCGCCGGTGTTTTTATCCTTGACCGCCATCGTGGTGGTAACAGCAATTATCTCTTCCTTGTATCGGCCTTCAGCCTGCGCCCGCATAGTTTTCTGCTGGCTTGCGAGGGAGAATCGGTCTTGCGCTTCGCGGCTGATGCCGTAGCGATTTGCGACGATGTCACCCGTATCGATCATGGCCATGTAGAGATCTGGCTTATGCTCCGCAATCCACGGATCGAGGTGTTTGTCGGCGTCTTCGCGAGTCTGGATTCCGGTGATGCTTTCAACGCCTCCGGCGATAACAGCCTGTGCACCATCGACGACAATACGCGCGGCCGCCGTGCCGATTGCCTGAAGTCCCGAGGCGCAAAAGCGGTTGATGGTTGTCCCTGCAATGGACAGCGGGAGGCCTGCCCGCACGACAGTCTGGCGGGCTACATTGCGTCCGGTGATGCCCTCTGGATACCCGCAGCCGAGAATGGTGTCTTCGATCAGGGACGGGTCTACACCCGAGCGGTCAACGGCAGCCCGAACGGCCCATGCCGCGAGGGTCGGGCCATGTGTCCGGTTGAACTCTCCGCGGTGAGATTTTGCAAGCGGAGTGCGGGCGGTGGAAACAATAACGGCTTCACGCATAGATTTTTTCAGGAAAGAAGTAGTTCTTCAGTCGTTCAAACAGGAGGAGTGGTGTCTCTTCCGATACGCTCACCACCCTTCCATCCAGGGGCGAATGTCGAGCTCATGCGTCCACGCATCGCGTGGTTGCTGATGCAGCATCCAGTAGGTGTCCGCAATATGTTCGGGATTGACAATGCCGTCGACTTCCTTGAGTTTGTAACGATCGGGGAAGTTCTCACGGATAAATTCCGTGTCGATGGCGCCGTCGACAATCAGCTGTGCAACATGTAATCCTTTAGGCGCCAATTCCTTGGCCATCGACTGGGCCAACGCGCGCAACGCGTGCTTCGCGCCGGAAAACGCTGCGTAACCGGCTCGGCCGCGCAAACTCGCCGTGGCGCCAGTGAAGAAAATGGAGCCTCTTTCACGGGGCAACATCACCTTTGCTGCTTCCCGGCCCATCAGGAAGCCGGCAAAACACGCCATCTCCCAAACTTTCTGATACACGCGAGCGGTGGTGTCCGTAATGTCGAATTTGACGTTCGCGCCAATGTTGAAAATTGCGGCTTCGACGGGCGCAATGTTCGCTTCGATTTCCTGAAACAGGGAAATCATCGCCTCTTCTTTTCGCGCGTCTGAACCGAACGCGTACGCCTCACCACCTTCCGAGCGAATCTGTTCGACAAGGGGCGTGAGCTTCTCCGCATGTCTGCGGGTCACGCACGCGACGTAACCCTCGCGCGCAAAGCGACGCGCGATTGCTCCGCCGGTCGCGTCGCCGGCCCCGATCACCACTACAGCCTTTTTGGATGTTGCCATCATGTCTCCGATATTGAACCGCAGCGCAGAATGACGAACTGCACTGCAATCCATTATCGGAACGCATTCTGGAAAAGTCAAAGAATCTTTGCGCTGTCAGGCCTGATAAAATTTGCATCCGTGAACCGCATTGCAGTATGATGAACCGCACAGCGCTACAAAAGCGACTCGGAGACACTGAATGACTGTCCTGCTGAACGGGCGTCCGCTGCGGCGCATTCACAACGTGATCGACCCATGGGTCAGTGCAAGTCCAGACGCGCCGGCCTTGCTCGACCGGGTTGCCGGTCTGACTTACAGGCAGTTGCATGAGGCCGTTGAGGAGGCTGCGGAACGCCTGGGCGAACTCGGCGTGCGATCGGGTGATCGCGTACTCATTGTTTGCGAGAACTGCGTCGCGGTAGGCGTGCTCCTGCTGGCGCTGAGTCGGCTTGATGCGTGGGCTGTCGTGGTCAATGCGCGTCTGTCACCGCGGGAGATCGATACATTCGCCGAGCATTCGGGTGCGCGGCGTGTCATCTATACACCTGACGTTTCTCTTGAAGCTGAGGCGCATGCGCGTCGGGGCGGTGCAAAGGAGGAGTTTTGGCCGCTGACGGGCCGTCTATGTATCGGGCCGCAGAACGAGTCGGCTGTGGCGGAGCAAACGCACACTGATCCCGCGGAACAGGTCGCGGTGATGATTTACACGTCCGGCACCTCAGGCATGCCGAAGGGCGTTATGTTGACGCACTCAAATCTCTTATACATATCGGAAGTCGCGCGCTCGGTCAGGCTCCTGTCGCCGCGAGACACGGTGTATGGCGTCTTGCCCATGGCGCATGTAGTGGGACTCTCGTCGCAACTGCTGGGGGCGCTTGCTTGCGGTAGCAAGTTGTTCATTGAGTCGCGCTATTCGGCGGAGGCGCTGGCCGACGCGATACTGAAGCGCGGCGCGACAGTTTTCGTCGGTGTGCCGGCGATGTTTTCGAAGTTGCTTGAATGGTCTCGTGCGAATGGCGTGGATATCAGTCGCCATCAGCTACGTTCAGTCGGTGCGGCAGGGTCGCCTCTGACGCCGGAACTCAAGGCGCAGGTCGAGGCGGCCATGCAAACAACCCTGCAAAACAGCTACGGGCTCACAGAGACCTCGCCGACCATTTGTCAGACATTATTGCTGTCTAACCCGCGGAATGACTGTTCCGTTGGACCACCTGTACCGGGCGTCGAGCTTCGTCTGATGGGAAGTGACGGCCGCGAGGTTGCACGCGGCGAAGTTGGCGAACTGTGGGTGCGTGGACCCAATGTAATGAAAGGCTACTACCGCGCCTCGGACCTGACGGCAGAGTCGATTCAGGATGGTTGGTTCAATACCTGTGATCTCGCTAGACAGAGCGAGGACGGCGGTGTCTTCATCATGGGCCGTACCCGCGAGTTGATCATCCGCTCAGGATTTAACGTTTTTCCGGTCGAAGTCGAGCAGGCGATAAATTCCTATCCGGGGGTGGTTCAATCCGCAGTGATCGGCCGCCCCGCCGCAGGAAACGAACAGGTTATTGCTTATGTAGAGCCCGAAGCCAATGTCTATATTGACACCGACGATCTGAACAGATGGGTTCGGCAGCAACTTGCGCCGTACAAGGTCCCGGCAGAAATTCACGTGATAGAGAAGCTCCCGGCCGCGCCGACGGGGAAAGTGCTAAAAAGCAATCTCCGCGCGCTTGACGTGCAACAAAGCACGGAGCACCGCGCGGCGCATCCTGGTGGCTGACAGTGAAGCTGGCAAGCGCGCTTTTTCGTACAGGACGCATGGTATCGTGTCGCGGCTCGCGAAGCCGACCAGGGTGCCAGGCTGCTGCAGAGTGTGTTGTGCGATGCAGTAATCTTGACAATCCTCTACGAACGGCGATCGGCCGGAGATGAAAAAGTGAATATGAACACAGCAGAAGGCGATCGCGTGGATGATGACGCAGCGGACGAGGAATCAGGATCTGATGGCGCGTCTGATCGTCATTTTGTTACGGCCCTCGCTCGTGGCCTTGAGGTATTGAGCTGCTTTGAGGCGGGCAATAACTTTCTGGCAAATCACGAGATTGCGCAAAAATGCGGGCTGCCGCGTTCAACCGTTACCAGGCTGACGTACACGCTGACAAAGCTCGGCTACCTTCATCTGGTGCCGAACAGCGGTAAATATCGCCTCGGGACAGCAACGGTTGCATTGGGCAGCGCCATGCTGGCCAAACTCGACGTGCGCCAGATCGCTCGTCCGTTCATGCAGTTGCTTGCCGCGGAAACTGAGGCCGTTATTGCGCTGTCAACGCGCGACCGGCTTTCGATGCTGTACCTGGAATGTCTCCGGGGGAGTTCTATCGTCACCCTTAGCCTGGACGTAGGGTCGCGCATCCCCTTGGGCACCACGGCGGCAGGTCGGGCGTTGCTGGCCGGATTGCCCGCACCCGAACGTTCAGATCTGATGGAACGAATCCGCGCGCTGGACGATGCTGCCTGGCCTGCGATAAGCGCGGGTATTGTGCGGGCGGTCGACGAGTATGAAGCGACCGGATGTTGCTCTTCTCTCGGAGACTGGGTGAAGGGGGTGCACGGTATTGCTGTTCCGTTCAATCCGGGGAGAGGGCTGCCGGTTATGGTCATGAGTGTTTCAGGTCCTGCACAAGCGTTCCCTAAAGATCAGCTGATGCACTTCTCTTCGAAGTTGATCGATACGGTCAAAAGCATTGAGGAAAATCTCGGCAAGATGCCGTAGCGGAAAAATGTGCGCGGTGGCATGGGTGCCTTGTCGGCACGATGACGGTGCCAGCGCGATCATTTTCAGCATCGGTGGCTGTCGTTGAGTAGTCGATTGTTCATTGCGAATTCTGGTCGCAATGACTGTTTGCGAGTGTATATGCACAATATAGTGCATGTTGAACGACATGACGGGAGACAACATGAGTAAGGTCCAGGTTGATTTTCTTTTTGACTTCGGCAGTCCGAATGCGTACCTCAGTCACAAGGTGATCCCGCATATCGAGGCGCGCCAGGATGTGGTGTTCCGGTACGTGCCGATTCTGCTCGGAGGACTATTCAAGCTGAGCGGGAATCAATCGCCCGCAGACGCCTTTTCCCACATCAAGAACAAACCACAGTTCGGCAAACTCGAAACTGCCAGGTTTATCGCCCGGCATGGGATCACGGAGTACAGATTCAATCCACATTTTCCGATCAATACGCTAAAGCTGATGCGTGGAGCCGTTGCGGCCCAGCTGAACGGAACGTTCGACTTGTACGTCACTTCAGTGTACCGGTTCATGTGGGAAGACGAGCTCGACATGGGCGACCCAGTCGTGCTTTCCGCGGCACTCGATAAGGCCGGTCTGGACGGCAAAGGATTTGCACAGCGGATCGACGTTCCCGAGGTCAAGCAGCGGCTGATCGACAATACCCAGAAAGCTTTTGAACGAGGCGCATTTGGCTCGCCGACTTTCTTTGTTAATGACGAAATGTACTTCGGCAAAGACCAGCTGCGCGATGTCGAAGAAGAAATCATCCGGTTGACAGCACCTCAGGCCTGAAAGAAGGGGCCAACGGGTAGAAGCAGCGCCCTGCAGGTCTCGCTTACAGCGGTACCTTTCCCAAATCGTTTCACGATGGAGTATGTGTATGGCTATTCCCAGCATTCTGCATAACAGGCTTTCTGTTCCAGTCGTTGGATCGCCTTTGTTCATCATTTCGAACCCTGACCTCGTCATTGCACAGTGCAAGGCCGGGATTGTCGGTTCCTTTCCTGCGCTGAATGCCCGACCTGAAGGGATGCTTGAGCAATGGCTCGATCGCATCACAACCGAATTGGCGGAGCATGACAGGAATCATCCGGAGCGGCCATCGGCACCGTTCGCGGTCAATCAGATTGTCCATCGATCAAACAATCGTCTCGACACGGATATGGAAGTGTGCAGGAAATATCGCGTCCCGATTGTCATCACTTCACTCGGAGCGAGGAAAGAGATCAATGACGCAGTCCATGAGTGGGGAGGGATTGTGTTTCACGATGTCATCAACAACGTGTTTGCACGCAAGGCAATCGAGAAGGGCGCAGACGGACTGATAGCCGTTGCGACCGGCGCGGGTGGTCACGCCGGCGTGCTTTCGCCGTTTGCTCTTGTGCAGGAAATTCGGGAATGGTTTGATGGCCCGCTATTGTTGTCAGGAGCAATTGCCAACGGCAACTCGATCCTGGCAGCGCAGGCGATTGGTGCCGACCTCGCCTATGTCGGCAGTGCTTTCATCGCCACGGAGGAGGCCAACGCCGTCGACGGTTACAAGGATGCCATTGTCGAAGGCGAGGCGTCGGACATTGTTTATACGAATCTGTTTACGGGTGTGCATGGCAACTATCTGCGCAAAAGCATTGTTGCAGCAGGACTTGATCCAGATGGCCTGCCTGAGTCAGACCCGTCAAAAATGAATTTTGGATCGGGAAGCAATGCAAAGGCCAAAGTCTGGCGGGACGTGTGGGGCGCAGGCCAGGGAATCGGCTCTGTCAAGCAGATCGTACCTGCAGCAAAACTGATAGAACGGCTCAGGCAGGAGTATGAGCGGGCGCAAGCACGAGTGGCCGTTTCGGAATCGAGCCTGCGCAGCGTCTGACAACCTGCGAACTTACCGTCACAAACACCCGCTGACAGAGAGAAAGCAGCATGGTCCCATCCCGCATTTCCGATACTGAAGACGTTGTGACGAACCCTTATGCCGGTTATGACATCGCCACATGGCTGGTCGAACTTGCTGCACGTCGAGGAGATCATCCCTTCCTTATATGGGATCCATTCGATGGCCACGGTCGTACGTATAGCTATACGGATCTTCTCGACCATGTGCAGCGTCTCGCGGGCGGTATGGCTGCTCGTGGAGTGCGGGCGGGTGACCGGGTCGTCGTCCACATGGAGAACTGTCCCGAAGCAGTGTTGGTTCGCTTTGCGTGCGCCTGGCTTGGCGCGGTGTGCGTCGCAACGAATGCGCTAGCAGCCGGACCCGAACTCGCCTATCTGGTTGCCGCTGCGCGCGCTGTCTGCGCCGTGACCCAGGCTCATCTCGCGCCACTTCTCGCCGAGCATTGCCCCCAACTTGCCTGGGTTGCTGTAGTGAATACTGAGGCCGAAGGCGGTGAGCGTGCAGGGACACAGAGTGTATTTGACTTCTCAAGTCTGTACGCCGAACCTCTGCCTCGCAGGCCGGCCGATCCTTTGGCCCAGGCATCGGTGATGTACACAACAGGTTCTACGTCTCGACCAAAGGGTGTGGTTTGGACGCATGCCAATGTCCTTTGGGCAGCGGAAGTGAACGCCCGGCAACAGCGCTTGCAGGACGGCGATATTCACTTGCTCTTTCTTCCGCTCTTTCATGTCGTTGGCCTGTCCTGGTGCTTTTTTTCGACAATGTGGGCGGGTGGCACGGTCGTCCTTCAGCCAAAATTCTCCAGAAGCCGCTATTGGGACAGCGCGCTGCGACACAGGGCGAACGTGGGCTCTCAGGTGCACTTCACCATGGCAGCGTTGAAGGCCGAGCCAGTGCCCGACCACAACTTCCGCGTCTGGGTCACTTCCCGACATGACCACGCCTTGTCATCCTTTTACCGTGTTCCGATGGTAGCCGGATGGGGCATGACTGAGGTGCTGACCCAAGTCATCGTATCGACGCCCAGTCACGGAAAATTGACAGGGGGAATCGGTCGACCGAGCCACGCATATCAGGTGCGAGTGGTGGACGACGAGGGGCGCCACGTTAAAGCGGGTGAAACAGGAGGACTCCTCGTTGGCGGCCGTCGCGGACTCTCGATTTTCAGCGAGTACGATGGCGACGAGCGCACGACGGAAGAGTCGTTCGATTCGGCTGGCTACTTCATAACAGGAGACCGGGTCAGGCTCGACAAAGATGGCTGGATTGAGTTTGCCGACAGACAGAAGGACATCATTAAAGTTGGCGGCGAGAACGTTTCAGCAGCGGAAGTCGAGGCGACCATCGCAACGCTGCCTTCCGTGAAAGAAGTCGCGGTCGTCGGTAAGCCTTGTGCCATGTATAACGAGGTGGTTGTCGCATACGTCGTCGCAAGCCCGGACCTTGATCCGGAGCAGATCCGACTGTTGCCCCAAGTGGTGCGTGAGCATTGTGCGCAGAACCTGGCAAGATTCAAGGGGCCGAGCGAGGTTCTGCTTATCGAGAGCCTGCCGCGCATCGGAATCGGCAAGATTGCAAAGGCTGTCTTGCGCGAACGGGCCGCAGCGGACCCCTCGATACGCACCGGCACGACTCGAGCGGACGTGCCTGGACCCACGCCTGGCAACCCATAACCGCTGACCATGATCGACCTCTATCATTGCGCCCGGTCGCGATCGTTTCGCCCTCTGTGGATGCTCGAGGAACTGCAACTGCCTTATCGCTTGCACGTCCTGCCATTTCCTCCGCGGGTAAAGGCGCGCGAGTACCTGGGATTGAATCCGCTAGGAACCGTCCCGTGTTTCATCGACGGGGACGTGATCATGACGGAGTCCAGCGCGATCTGCCAGTATCTGGCAGATCGGGACGAAGCCCATAGATTCTCCGTTTTGCCGTCGGATTCAACGTACGCGCGTTACCTTAATTTTTTGAGTTTCGGTGAAGCGACACTAACGTTTCCAATCGCCATTTACATGCGATACACGCGCCTCGAACCCGAGGAAACTCGAGCACCGCGGGTGGCCAACGATTACCGTCGCTTCTTTTTCGGGCGCCTTCGGGCCATCAGCGCAATTCTTTCCAAAGACGATTACGTGTGCGGTGACCGTTTTACGGCAGCGGATATCTCGGTCGGATATGCGCTCATATTTGCTGCAATGAACGGGCTACAGGACGATTTTCCACCGGAAGTATCCGCCTATCTCGAACGGCTGCGCGAAAGGGATGCATTCAGGCGCGCGATGATTGCAGAAAGTGTTCCGATGTAGCGAAAGGCGATCTGCATCACCATGCAAGTCGCAGAACGTGCCGCGGCCGGGAAGAATTCTCCGGCTCATTAAGACGATGCCGACCGCCTGCGGGGCGGGCGTGGCGTGCGCGGATCTGCAGCACTCGGGAGGCCGAGCCTTTCCCTCAGTCTTGGAATGGCAAAGTCAATGAATGCCCGCAGCTTGAGCGGTATCTGCCGTTGGGCCGCGTACATGAGGTTGACCGGCGCCGGCAGCGGTTCGAAGGCTTCCAGAAGCTTCACGAGACTGCCCGATTTTACGGGTTCTTCAATCTGGTACGACACTACCCGTGCAATGCCGGCCGCTTCCGTCGCGGCAACCACGGCAGCCTCCACTGAGTTCACTACTAGCCGGGACGGCACCTCGATCTTCAGTGTCCGGCCTTTTGATTGAAATTCCCAGTTGCTCCCCACCGCATATCCTTCGTATGTGACGCAGTCGTGCGACAGAAGGTCTTCGGGCTTGCGCGGTGTCCCATGCTTCTTCAAATAAGCGGGGCTTGCGCACAGCACCTGCCGATGCAGGCCGACACGCGTTGTAACCAGGCTGCTGCTCGGTTGTTCCCCAAGCCGCAGCACCAGGTCTACGCGCTCTTCCAGCAAATTAACGAGCCGGTCTGTCAATTGCACGCGCATGCGGATTTGCGGAAACGCGCTTAGAAATTCGACTATCACCGGCATGACGTGGATGCGCCCCATGACCGGCGGCACGCTGATGACCAGTTCTCCCTGCGGCGCATGATATTCGCCGGAAGTCGTGCGTTCGATTTCCGCGATCTCGTCCAGAACCTGCCGGCATGACGCCACGTAGCCGCGCCCGGCTTCCGTCAGTGTCAGCTTGCGGGTACCACGCACAAGCAATCGCACATTCAGATGGGCCTCCAGTTCGGATACGCGTCGGCTCACGGTCGCCAAAGGAATGCGAAGCTTTCGACTCGCGGCGGACAGGCTCCCGTTGTCTATCGCCGCCAACAAAATGACCATTGCTTCGAGTCGATCCATGGCCTTCCACCAATGAAAGGGTAGTTCTCAATTCTACCGGCTACTCAATGACCGGGGAAAGGCCTAGATTTCTGTTCATCCGGCCGCGCCCGCGCCTTCTGTGCGCCAACGTCAGGCGCACGGCTTTATGTTCCTTTGCCTCATACCAGCCTTGCCCATCGGGAGCCAGCCATAACATTCGATACGCTCAAAGTGAATCGCGACGGAGCAGTTCTGTTCGTGAAAATTTCCGCCCCACCCATGAACCTGCTAGGCCCCGAGCTTGTGCGCGACCTGGTCACGCTGATCCGGGACGCCGAAGCCGACGAAGGCACAAAGGTGCTCGTATTCAGTAGTGCCGACCCCGACTATTTCATCTCCCACGTGGATGTGACAAAGGTAAAGGAATATCGCGACGAAGCCGCAAAGCTGACCGGCGAACCATCGATCGCGCTGCTGTTCCGCCATCTGAGCGCCAGTCGGCTTGTCTCGATCGCGCAGATCGAAGGCCGCGTGCGCGGCGCGGGCAGCGAATTCGTGCTGGCGTGCGATATGCGCTTTGCCGCACGGGAATCGGCGGTGTTTAGCCAGATGGAACCGGCTTTCGGATTGATTCCTGGCGGTGGCGCAGCCCAGTTCCTCACCCGTCTGATGGGCCGCGGCCGTGCGCTCGAAGTGATGCTGAGCGCGTTGGACTATGACGCGGATATCGCGGAACGGTATGGATGGATCAACCGGGCGTTGGCCGCCGAGTCGCTCGGTGACTTCGTCGCATCGCTTGCGCGGCGCATCTCGCGTTTTCCGGCCGCCGGACACGCGATGGTCAAGGAGCGCGTCAATGCCATTGCGCTGGCTCCCGCCGATGAGTTTCGCCACGATTCGAATCTCTTCGGGACAAACGTGCAGTCTCTGCCAGCGCAACGCCGAATGCAA
This sequence comes from Paraburkholderia fungorum, assembly GCF_046027215.1. Taxonomy (GTDB): domain Bacteria; phylum Pseudomonadota; class Gammaproteobacteria; order Burkholderiales; family Burkholderiaceae; genus Paraburkholderia; species Paraburkholderia fungorum_D. Next base: position 3,200,057 of record NZ_JAQQEN010000002.1, read on the forward strand.
ACCGCCATGGCACGCGGGTTCCAGACGCGCGAAGCGGAACTGGACCTGGGCCGGCTGCTGGGCGAACTCGACGAGTGATAACCAGGCGCTTCTAGACCAACGTTGACCAGCCGCTCAACGTGGCATCCTCCGTCGCATCCATAAAGAACTGCGAAGATGTCATCCATCGCGCGTGTCTTTCACACTGTCTCATCCAGCAGCGGGTAGTCGTTGTAGCCAGTTTCGTCGTCTGCGTAGATGGTTTCCGGATTGATCGCATTGAGTGGCGCACCACGTCGAAAGCGCTCCACCAGATCAGGGTTGGCGATAAAAGGACGCCCAAACGCTGCCGCGTCTGCATCGCCACGTTCGATGGCGAGTTCTGCACTCTCCCTCGTCAGTCCCTCATTAAGGATGTAGGCCCCTTTGAAGATACGCCGCACGTCACGGCCGATGCGATCGTCGCCGCGATCCAGCGACTCGCGCGCGAAAATGAAAGCGATGTTGCGCGCGTTGAGTTGCTCGGCGACATAGGTGAATAGCGCGCGCGGATCCGAGTCGCGCATCGAGTAGGAACTCGACATCAGATTCAAATGCACGCCGATACGGTCCGCGGGCCAAACCGTGAGCAACGCATCGAGCGCCTCCAGCAGGAAGCGCGCGCGGTTCTCGATCGAGCCGCCATAACGGTCGGTCCGCAGGTTCGATCCGTCGTGCAGGAACTGATCGAACAGGTAACCATTTGCCGCGTGAAGCTCGACGCCATCAAATCCAGCGCGTTGTGCATTTGCGGCGCCGACCCGGAAATCCTCGACGATGCCGGGAATTTCTTCGGTTTCCAGCGCGCGTGGTACGGTGTACGGGCGCTGAGGCCGCACGCGGGTGACATGGCCTTCCGGCGCAATGGCACTGGGGGCGACCGGAAGCTGGCCGTCGTGGTAAAGCGGGTCCGAGACACGCCCGACGTGCCACAACTGGGAGACGATCAGGCCACCTGCATCGTGTACCGCTGAAGTCACCTCTTTCCAGCCGGCAATCTGCTTCTCGGTCCAGATGCCCGGCGTGTTGGGATAGCCAACGCCCTGAGGCGTGACGGAAGTGGCCTCGGTAATGACGAGTCCTGCGCTCGCACGCAGCGCATAGTGGTGCGCGTTGAGCATACCCGGACTGCGCTCGGCAAACGCGCGCATGCGCGTGAGTGGTGCCATGACAATCCGGTTCGACAACTTCAGCGCGCCAATCTGGATGGGATCGAAGAGGGTGGACATCTGCGGGCTTCTCATTTCGGTGTTGAAGGTAAGAACGGCTGCTGCTTTTCCATCGGCTATGGAATGTTGCGGGCCATACGTTTATCGTCACAACAGACTTGATGTAACAATAGTAGTTACAACATAAACGATCCAGGCCATCGGCACAAGTTTCTTGTCGTGAACGGTTGGCGTCGCTGTGAGAAGGATGACGCGCGCGAGGTGGCTCCGGCACGCCAACACGACGGCGCGTGTAGCCCGAAAACGTCCGTCTTTTAAGGCGGGAAGCACGTTATGTCGCCGGATTCTTCAAGCATGTCAGGATTGACTACTCATGCTGTAACGAATATAGTTACAACTAAACTGACTAACACAGGCTTGCTATGAGCGCCAACAGCCGCTTGACCGTGGCGACCCACATCCTGGCGTGGATGGCGCTCGTCGCACGGCGCAGTTCTGACCCCGTCACGTCCGATCGGATCGCTGCGAGCGTCAACACCAATCCGGTGGTGATTCGTCGTACGCTTGGGCTGCTTGCGCAAGGCGGCCTTGTCGAGAGCTATCGCGGTGTCAATGCGGGATGGCGTCTGGCCAGGAATGCGGACGCAATCAGTTTGCTCGACGTCTTTGATGCACTCGAAGAGGGTGCACGTTTCGCGCTGCATTCTTCGAAACCCAGTCAGGCTTGCCCCGTGGGTCGAGGCATCGGGTCGACGCTGAGCCATGTATATGATTCGATCGACGATGGCGTTCGAAAGACGCTTGCCGCCACGACGATCGAAGCGGTGCTCACAGACACTCTCGCATCGCAACCATCCAAAAAACGCGGCTGAATCCGGGGCGCTCAATGGCCCGCCGCGGCTTGCAGGGCTGACCTCGCTTTATTGGGTTCCGCACAGCCCGCAATGACAGTACTTGGGGAAGATCCCGTGCTGGAAATCCCTTGTCATAGTTCGCGTCGCGCCGTCACCGCCGGTCGGGAGCGTCATTGGCCCCGTCGCTCGCTTCAGCCCGGCACGCGATACAGGGCGCCGAGCTTGTTGCCGTCCGGGTCGCGCAGATAGGCGAGATAGAGGCTGCCAGACGCGGCCTCACGCACGCCGGGCGGCGCCTCAGCCGATGTTCCACCGTTGGCGACCCCCGCGGCATGGCAGCGATCGACGTGTTCGCTCGACTCGCAGGTAAAACCAATCGTTCCACCATTGGCAGGAGTGGCCGGCTGACCATTGAGCGGCTGGGTGATGATGAAAAGCGCCGTGTGGGCGCGATAGACATAGCGCCGACGCTTATCGTTGTCATCGCTGAGACCTTCACCATAGCCGAGCACGCCTAGCACGGCATCGTAGAATCGCTTTGATTTTTCCAGGTCGTTGGTACCGACCACTACATGACTGAACATTGCTTCCATACTCCTAAATAAATAAACCACGACCCATCCGATGCCGTGGCCGGCCCGCATGATGAGCGACCCTGCGCGACGAAACAGCGGCGGAGCGATTCACCGTCTGGTGGTGTGCGAAGAGGCTATCAGGCGACGTCACTGCGACATGGCACCCCGCTTGGGACAGTCCGGAGACTGCACTGCTATACGTCTCTTCAGAGCTAGCTAAGTCGTCGCGTTCGGCGTCGACGGTTCGCGCGCGCTGAGTGAGACGCGCGTGCCTTATCCGATCACACCGTAACGATGTTCGTGACGACCTCGATGTTGCCGCGCACAGATTTCGAGTAGGGGCAGATCTGATGGGCCAGGTGCGCGATTTCCTCGACGACTTCCGTTGCCAGACCCGGCACGCGGACGGTGAACTGAGCGCCGAGGCAATGCCCCTTGCCGACCGACCCAATGCTTACCTGGATGTCTACGGAATAGTCGGACGGCAGTGTGACCTTCTTCAGCGACGCCGCGATCCCGAACACGGTGGTGTAACAGGCCGACCATGCCCCTGCAAACAACTGCTCGGCTCGCGGGTGCAACTCGGTGGCGATGAACTCGAGGTTTTCAAGGCCGGGCGCTGACAGCTTGAGGTCGAGGGCGCCGTGCTCACCGCGCTGGACACTGCGGTCGCGATTGACCGTGGCGTGGCTGTTGCCTGAGGCGAGTACTTTTTCGATCTTTTCCATGATGGGTTCCTTCGATGTGTGGGTAGGAGCCGCAACTTTAAAGCGAGGCGTGACGCTCGCCGAGTCTTGAACGGGTCAAAGGCGTGCTCGAAAGGATCAATCAGTGACAGGTGGCGTCAGTTCGCGACGCTTTACCAAAGGAGCAACTGCTGCTGTGGGCTAGCAGGGGTCGGTCGACCGGTCTACCAGCACGCTCCGCAGTCCGGTGGACCGCGGTGTCGTGAACAGTCACACTCCCGGAAATTGACGATAAACCCACGCCGCACTTGACGATATGAATATCATAGTTATATTCTTCGCTCACCGTGCGGGATGCGTGAGACGTCACAAATCGTCCTACAAGAACAGTCCGGCGCCGACCGCGCGATGCGAACATGTCCGCACTCATTTTTTGACTGGAATACTGAAATGCACAATCCTGTATATGACGCGCAGCGCAACTGGCTGTTACTGGTCGATCCGTACAACGAACGATCGATGGTTGCGCGAAAAAGCGCTGACTAAGGATCGCTCCGAGGCAGCTGGCCTCGCGTCGGACAGGTTCGGGAAAGTGCAGAAGGCGATCGCGGCGCTGCGGAACAGTCTTATCAAGTCAGTCCAAAACGGCGAACGAGCGCTTAAAGATCGTATTGCCGCTATCAACAGGAATGCCCGATATGCAATACCAGACTGACTGGCTCACCCGTTTCATGGAACTCGTGACCGTCACCGGGAAAGTGGATGCCCGTTGCGCGTTGGGGGCGCCGTGGGTAAAGAAGTTCACCCGGGCCGAAGCTCAGGAAATACCGTACCACATCATATTGACCGGCAGGGCCTTACTCGAGAATTCGGATGATGGAGCAACTTATGAATTACGGGCGGGCGACATCGCTTTACTGCCGCATGGTTCGGCGCACGTGTTGCACGACGGCAGCGGCGCGGCACCGGTGCCGGCCAGGGAACGCCCTTCGGGCAGCATCCTTATTAGCGAAAATGGCGGCGCTGGCGAAGCGCTGGATATGTTGTGCGGCCGATTTGTCGTCGCGCCGCCCCACGACCGGTTAATCCGGAGCTATCTACCGTCGGAACTCGTGGTTCGCACCGAAGACATCGGCATCGCTGCACAGAGCTTGCCGCAGACTGAACGTCTGAGCCGGCTCGTTGCGCTGATGCGGGCCGAAACGATGGACAACGAAGTAGGCAGCGGCGCAATCCTGAACGCGCTTTCGTCTGCGTTGTTCGCGTTGACGCTGCGGGCGGCCGGTGAGGCCGGTCAGGCACGTACCGGGGTGCTGGCGCTCGCCGCCCACCCGAGGCTCGCGCCTGCGGCCGCTGCAATGTTCAACGACCCCGCCCGAGCCTGGACGCTTCCGGAACTGGCCGAAATATGCAGCATGTCGCGCGCCACGTTCATGCGGCATTTCCAGGCCAGTCTCGGCCGCTCCGCGATGGATCTGCTGACCGATATCCGAATGAGCGCTGCCGCGAACGCGCTGCGAAATTCCACATCGTCCACCGAGGCGGTTGCCGATCTGGTCGGATATCAGTCGGTGTCTGCGTTCCGGCGCGTGTTTGCTGAGCGGATGGGGATGACACCGGGAGATTGGCGACAGCGCGCGCTCAAGGGCGCTGTCCCGCATTTATCTGACTGACTTCATTTGATTCTGCTGTGCAGTTGCGGCCTTGGAACGGCAACGCGGATCTGACTTCATTGTTCGACTTTGTTCCGCCCGCTTTCTGGGCAGAAGTTATAGGCTTACAACTCCCGGGCTGCGCTGCGCAAAATCTCCTGAGCGCGTTGCGCGATCGGGGATAGGTAGCCGGCCCTTCGTATCAGTCCGACCTGTCGCAGCAGACCGTCGAGCTGGATCGGGCGCACAGCAATGTCAAGCGGTAGGGAGTCAGGGTCGAAGCTGCGCGTGTTGATCAAGCTGACCAGTTGTGTAGTGGATACGATAAGAATCAACGCGGCCAAACTATTGGCCTCGGCTACGATGCGCATACGCGGGTAGCCGTGTCTTGCAAAGGCTTGCTCGATTTGCACGCGGGCAAATTCCTGCTGACCGGACGCAGCCCATGCGCAGTTCACCAGATCCGCGAGCGTGACCGATTCCCGCTCAGCCAGAGGGTGCGCAGTGCTAACCATCAAGCTGTAGTGATCGTCATACAGTACCTCCTTGGCCATGGATGCGTCCAATGTGTCGGGCAAGGGGCATACAGCCAGTTCCACTTCACGCTTGTCGATGGCGTCCAATAGCGTGTCGCTAAACGCTGTCGTTACATTAACGCGTGCGGCGGGCCGCTCCGCCAGCAGCGTTGGGAACAGCGAGCGCAGCGCGAATCTCGTGGTGGCCGGTGTCGCACCGATGCGCAGCAGGCCTGCGTGCCCTCCACCAATGTCGCGTGCTTCCTGCACCGCGCTATCGAGCTGCATGGACACGCCCAATACCCGTGTATGGAATATCTTGCCCGCCTCGGTCAATACCGAGCCGCGTGCGGTGCGCTCAACCAACCCTACCCCTACCTTTCGCTCCAGGCGCTGTATGGCCTTGGTCACGGCCGGCTGAGAAATCCCCAGCTGTTCGGCGGCGCGTGCCAGCGTACCTGTACCCGCGATGGTCAGGAAGTATGCAAGGTCGTCATCAATCATGCTATTCCTGGGAGTTATGGATTTCGACTTTCCAGTTATTGGATTTTATATCGCGCTCGCTCAAATAATGAAGCTCCAATCACAGAGAAGGAGTAGTTCCATGGAACACAATGAACAGTGCGCCGCGTTCCGCCATATGTGCGAAGGTACAGAGCAGGATTGGACGATCATCGGCAATGAGGTTGGACCGTTCGCCAAAGGGTTGCCTGGCCGCCTGCTGGACCACCTGCGCTTGCTGAATGGCGACTTCGGCGGCTTACCTGTCGATCGTCTGACGCATAGCCTGCAGACTGCTACGCTGGCGCATCGCGACGGCCAGGACGAGGAATACGTGGTCTGCGCGCTGCTGCACGACATTGGCGATACGCTGGGAAGTTACAACCACGCTGACGTTGCAGCCGTGCTGCTGGAGCCATTCGTCAGCGCGGAAAATCACTGGATGATCAAGCACCACGGGATCTTCCAGGGGTATTACTTCTTCCACCACATGGGCATGGACCGCAATCTGCGCGATAAATACCGCGATGTGCCGGAGTTGTTCAAACGTACCGCCCATTTCTGCGAGAAATATGACGCAGCGGCCTTCGATCCGGATGCGGAAACGCTGCCGCTAGAGTTCTTCGAACCGATAGTGTGGCGAGTGTTTGCCGAGCCAAAGCGAACCCTGTACGAGGTCGCATTCGAAAAAATCGGCTGAATGTCTCCATCCCGGACGACCATCCGCGGAAACGTTCGCCCCGCCGTCAGTGAAACGGGCGCACCTCGACCGATGCCCGACAGGCGACGGCGGCCTTGCGGCCCCACGCCCCAGCGCCTCGTCCAGGTTAGCGGCTTCCAGCACCCCCTGTCGTGCGCAAACTCATTTCCATTTTTCTGGCCCCGTTAGCGTTTGTGATGGGCGTCGTGACTACGTCGGGTGCTTTCGCTGCAAACGGCGATTTCCGCTGGTCATTACGCGCCCCTTTCACGCAGCCAACGAAAGACCCGGTGGTCATTTCGGTACGCTTGATTCGTCTAATGATGGGCGAAAACCGCCACTTTCGACGCAACGCCATATAGCTCAGCTGCCACTGTGTACTATCTGATCTGAACACATCTGACGATTGCTACACATGTAGCCATCGTCAGATGTGTCATTGCAACTCGACTCGAAAGCGGTCCTGGGAGACGATGGAATGCGCGTACTGATCGTCGATGACCACGAGCTGTTCAGAGCCGGATTGGCGTTTCTACTGAAAGAGCTCTTTCCGAACATCGAGTTGCTGCACGCGAGTACGTTGTCGCAGGGGTTGAATCATGCACTTTGCGAACTCCTGAACATCGTTTTTCTCGATCTCGACCTGCCCGATGGCCACGGTTGCGACGCCCTTGCCGAATTGAGGGAGTCGCGACCGTCGTTACCGGTGATCGTGATATCGGCCGATGAGAGCGTGGAAACCATCAGTCGATGCATCCAGCTTCGCGCCATGGGATACGTGCCCAAATCGTCGCCGCCTGAAGCGCTTCATGCAGCGATAAGCGCGGTGCTTGCTGGCGGCGTGTTCCTGCCCGCCTCCAGCATCGCGAGGCTCAGGCATGACATGGGGACGGGCGAGGCTGAGGCTCTGGCAAATGGGCCAGGGGATGCACAGTCGCGCGTTAATTCGGACATGAGCAACGCATCCGAGCTGGGACTCACGCCGAGAGAGTTCGAAACATTGGCTTGGCTGGTGCGCGGACTTCCGTCCAAGTCCATTGCCCTGAGAATGGGGCTAGAGGACACTACGGTACGGAAATACGTCAGTCATCTGCTCGCGCATTTCAATCTGCGGCGCCGTACGGAACTCATCGTCATGCTGGCGGATAGAGGGATCAAACTCGGCGTCCCGCCCGTCACGGATCCCGCACATGATCGAAGCCTGTTGGCGGATGGGCGACAACGAACCGACTGACCTCAGCGAGCGTACTTTCCGGCGCGGATGACTTGCGCAACAGCACGAACGGTTCGGGGAAATCGCGAAGTTCGCGGGGAGACACCAGTTCGCCCGTGATGAACGCGACGGGAAGCGTGCCCGCCCAGGCGAAATGCTGCCTGACCCTGGCGGCGACCTCGATGCCGGTTGGCCCGTCGCGCAGGCGAATATCAGTGACGATGACATTCGGCACGCGACCGTCGTCGGCCAGTATTGCTTCAATACCCGCCATCGACCCGGCACTATCCACCAGTGCGCCGGCACTCAAGAACAAGCGCCGCAAGCCCTCGAGGACGGTCGGTTCGTCGTCGCACAGCAGGACATATCGACCCTCAAGCATGGACGCGCATGCACCACTCTTTCGATCGTTTATCTCGATGACGGGCGCCATTTGCGATATCGGAGCGTAAAGAGAAAAACGCGACCCGCGCCCGTCAACCGACCAGAAACTCATGGTGTGCTTCGGCAGAATTCCGACAATCCGATGGACGATGGACAGTCCGAGTCCCAGGCCTTTCGACCGATCGCGACCGGGGTTGTCAATCTGATAGTACTCGGCGAATATCGCATCGCGATGCTCGGGCGGGATACCGACGCCGGTGTCCCATACATCGATGCGAAGCCGTTCCCCAATCAGCACCCAGCCGACTACTACGCCTCCCGCGGCGGTGTTCTTGATCGCGTTCGATACCAGATTGGACAATGTCCGCTTGAACAGGGAGCGGTCACTTTCAACGGGCGGTGGGCTGCGCCGACGCACGCTGAGTCTGAATTCGATGCCGCGCGATCTCGCCGGTTCAAGGTATTGCTCGAAGATCTCCGCCAGCACGGCCTGCGTATCGACTGGCACCAGGTGCGGGACGTATGAGCCTAGTTCGCTATAGTCCTGAATATCCTTGAACATATCGAGGATGTCGCGCGCTGTTTCCTCGATGACGTCGAGATCGTGACTTGCGGCGTGTTCACCTCCGAGTTTTATCTGCGCGCTACGGATAAAGAGGTTGATCGCCGCGAGAGGCTGCTGGATGTCGTGATAGGCCGATGAAAAGAAGCGCTCCTTCTCTCTGACAAGTTCTCTCATGCGCTCATTTTGTTGCTTGATCACGCGGGAAGCAGCTTCCACGCGTGCCTTGGCTGCGCGCAACGTCCGCCGGAACATGAATTCGCGCCGGGCAGCGAGTTCAAACTGAATGCAGACGACAATGCCAGCGAGATACATGATAGACACCGTATTCCCACGGGAAACCCAGGAAACCCCGTGAAGTCCCGGCGTGGAAACGTTGCCCCGTAGCCAGAGGTAGATGGTAAGACGGAAGATTACTACGCATAGTCCGACCAACCACGTTGCCGTGATTGCACGGAGTCGGAACGATGTGAAAATCAGGAAAATGATAAGAAAAAACTCGGGGAAAATTTCCTCGAAGACCCGGCTCGCCGGGTAAACATTTATCAACACTAATTGGGCGAACCAGCAACTCAGTATTGCTACACAAAGTAATCTGACGGCCCAGCGTTCGTCAAAGGTGCGTGGTCCCCTCATCAGCCATAACGGCAGGGCCATACCCACGGCACCTGCGAGTCGCACATAGCCAACGTGGAAGAGGATGCTGGGATCAAGGGTGTTCAGCAGCCACCAGTCACGGACAACAAACACGACCCATACAAGTATGAGGCTGGCGATCGCCAGCCTGCGTTGGCCCGCGTAGCGACGCGCATAGTCGATACGGAACGCACGCTCCATCGCCGCGGACCTGAACTTGCGTACTACGAAGCCTGACGATTTCATAAGGCTGCTTAGGGACATGCTCTTATCTAAGGGCGGTGCCGCCAGTCACGAATTCCGCACATGATCGAAGCCTGTTAGCGGATGGGCGGCGACGAGCCGACTGACTTCAGCTAGCGTGCTTTCTGGCGTGGAAGACTTCCGTAACAGCACGAACGGCTCGGCAAAATTGCGAAGTGCGTGAGGAGACACCAGTTCGCCCGTGATGAACGCGACGGGAAGCAGGCCGGCCCAGGCGAAATGCTGCCTGATCCTGTCGGCGACCTCGATGCCGGTTGGTCCGTCGCGTAGGCGAATATCGGTGACAATGATGTCGGGTACGCGGACGTCATCGGCGAAAATCGCTTCGAATCCCTTCATTGACCCGGCAGTATCCACCAGTGCGCCAGCACTGAGGAACAACCGGCGCAGGCCTTCGAGAACGGTCGGTTCGTCGTCGCACAGCATGACGTATTTGCCTTTAAGGATAGACGTGCGCGCGCCGTCCTTTCGATCGTCCGTCGCGTTGACGGGCGCCATTTGCGATATCGGAGCGTAAAGAGAAAAACGCGACCCACGCCCTTCAACCGACCAGAAACTCATGTTGTGCTTCGGCAGAATTCCGACAATCCGATGGACGATAGACAGTCCGAGTCCCAAGCCTTTCGACCGGTCGCGACCGGGGTTGCCAATCTGATAGTACTCGGCGAATATCGCATCCCGATGCTCGGGCGGGATACCGACGCCGGTGTCCCATACATCGATGCGAAGCCGTTCCCCAATCCGCACCCAGCCGACTACTACGCCTCCCACGGCGGTGTTCTTGATCGCATTCGATACCAGATTGGACAATGTCCGCTTGAACAGGGCGCGGTCACTTTCAACGGGCGGTGGATGGCGCCGACGCACGCTGATCCTGAATTCGATGCCGCGCGATCTCGCCGGTTCGAGGTATTGCTCGAAGACTTCGGCCAGCACGGCCTGCGTATCGACTGGCACCAGGTGCGGGACGTATGAGCCTAATTCGCTATAGTCCTGGATATCCTTGAACATATCGAGGATGTCGCGCGCCGTTTCCTCGATGACGTCGAGATCGTGACTTGCGGCATATTCGCCTTCGAGTTTTATCCGCGCGCTACGGATAAAGAGGTTGATCGCGGCGAGGGGCTGCTGGATGTCGTGGTAGGCCGATGAAAAGAAGCGCTCCTTCTCCCTGACAACTTCTCTCATGCGCTCATTTTGTTGATTGACCACGCGGGAAGCAGCTTCAACGCGTGCCTTGGCTGCGCGCAATGTTCGCCGGAACATGAATTCGCGCCGGGCAGTGCGTTCAAACTGAATGCAGACGGCGAGTCCGGCGAGATACATCATAGACACCATGGCTCCACGGGTGACCCAGTGAGTCCACGCCATGGAAGTGCCCAGAACGTATTGCAGCAACGCTATGAGATGGTAGGTTACGACGCACAGGCCAACTAACCAGGCTGCCGTGATTGCGCGAAGTCGGAACAGCGTGAATATCAGGAAAAGGACAACAAAAAAGCCGGGGAAAATCTCCGATCCGATCCGGGCCGGCGGGTAAACGTTCACTAGCCCCAATAGGGCGAACCAGCAACTCAGCGTCACTATACAAAGTAATCTGACGGCCCAGCGCTCGTCAAAGGCGCGTGGTCCCCACATCAACCATAACGGCAGGGCCATACCCACGGCACCTGCAAGTCGCACATAGCCGACGTGGAAGAGGATGCTGGGATCAAGCGTGTTCAGCAGCAACCAGTCACGGACAGTAACCGCGACCCATATCACGATGAGGCTGGCAACAGCCAGCCTGCGTTGGCCCGCGTAGCGACGCGCATGGTCCACACGGAACGCATGCTCCATGGCCGCCGACCTGAAATTGCCTACTACGAAGCCTGACGATCTCATAAGGCCGCTTGATCAGGTAAGCTGCCGAGGGCGGATAGCGCGCGACATCGAGAGGCTTCATCGGCACGCCACGGCCCGATTAAAACAGAATAGCAGGTCGCCATTCCTGCCATCAGGTACAAATGTATCAGCAACGTGGTGGGTACGGACCGGCTTCGTTAAATGTATCGGACGGTCGGCAGTCGACCGATCAGATCAGATCACCGACGCGTCGGCGCCAGGATTGATCAGGAGAGAGTTCGAAACGCGCGCGTGGCTGGTGCGCGGACTGCCCTCAAAGTCCATCGCCTCGCCACGGGCGTATTCCTGATTGCGTTCGATACGCGTTGGACAGTGCCCGCTTGAACAGGGGGCGATCCGCCCCGACGGACTACTTCACTGCTCCCAACGCCAACCCCTTCACCAGATACCGCTGCAACCACGCAAATACAATCGAAACCGGCAAGGTCGCACAGAGGGTAGCGGCCATCACCAGATGCCACTCAACAACATACTTCCCAGCCACCATATCGGTCACCTGCACAGTTAGCGTCTTATTCTCCGGCGACCGAATCAACGTATAAACAACGGCAAACTCATTCCACGCATTAATAAACGTGAAGATCGCCGTCACAACAATCGCAGGCACGGCAAGCGGCAAAAACACCTTAAAAACCGCCCTGGTTCTCCCACACCCCTCCAGCCACGCCGACTCCTCCAGATCCCTCGGCACCGTCTGAAAGTAAGAAGACAGCATCCACACCGCAAACGCGATATTGAACGCCGCATAAGAAACGATCACCCCAATCTTCGAGTCAACCAGATTCCCGTCCCCATAAGGAATCATCGCGGCGAGCCGGAACAGACCCACCACCAGCAGGATCGGCGACAGCATCTGCGTCACCAGCAAAAACTGCGAATACAAGCCCTTCCCACGAAATGGAAACCTCGCCAACGCATAAGCCGCCGGCAAGCTGACCGCCAAAGCCAGCGCAGTCGACAAAAAGCTAACCACGCAGCTATTCCTGAGCGCCACGCCAAAATTAGCCGCAACCCACATATCCGAAAAATTGCTCCATTGCCAATGCACTGGCAACCACCTCGCCGGATAAACAAAGATCTCAGTAGCTGGCTTCAAAGCAGTAAACAGCATCACAGCGAACGGAAACAGCACGGCCACTATGAGAGGCGAAAGTGCCAACCAGCACCACAACGAGCGCTTCATCTTGACGCTAAGACTCATGACGTCTCTCCTTCTTTCGCGGGCTGCAGGCGCAGATAGGCGATTGAGAAAACGAACAGCATGACTAGCATGATGAGCGACACCGCCGCCGCCTGGCCAGGACGTCCCAGCCGGAAACCGAGCTCGTAGAGATACGTCACCAGGATATGCGTCCCGTTGTCCGGGCCGCCTTGCGTCATCACCCAGATAATCGGAAACGAATTGAACACGTAGATCACGTTCAACAGAATCGTCATGTTAATGAAAGGCCGCAAAAGCGGCATTGTCAGCTTGCGAAACTGCTGCCAGGCGCTTGCGCCATCCATACGCGCCGCTTCATAAATATCGCCCGGCACGGAAGACAAACCGCCCAGCAGAATCGTCACCGTAAAGGGAATCGACACCAGAATGCCGACCGCGATCTCCACGGGGAATGCAAGCTCCGGCGTCGCGAGCCAATGAATCGGACCGCTGATCAACCCGAGCCGCTGCAACGTAACATTGACCATGCCGTAGTCATCGTTGAAGGCCCAGCGCCACACCACGGCGGTCATCGTCAGCGAGACGGACCATGGCAGCATCACAATCGTGCGCGCCACGCCGCGGCCATAGAAGTCCTGATTCAGCACCAGCGCAACCGGCACCGAAATCAGCACAGTGCCGCCCACCACGCACACGGTCCAGACAATCGTCCGTTTGGCGGCGGCGAGAAAGGCGGGGTCGCTGAAGATCGTCGCGAAGTTCTGCAGACCAGTGAAATCGCGGATCGCGCCGAAGCGCGAGACCTCGTGCAGCGATTGCCACACGATGTTGAAAATCGGATAGCTGATGATAAAAAGCGCCAACACCAGGCTCGGCGCAATCAGCAACCAGGGCGCTTGCAGGCGCGAAGAGGTGGAACGGCTCATGCGTGCTCGATCGTAAGACGCGCCTTCATGCAGGAACGGGCGCGACGGGATGGGCCGGATAGTGCGGATGGTGCAGTACAACCGGAACGCGCGCCGCCTTCAAAACGGCGGCACGCGTTCCGTGTTCAGCAAATCACTACGAGACCGCGAGACTGCGCGATCACTTACCGAGCGACTTGTTCGCTTGCGTAGCCGCTGCGTTCAGCGCATCGGCCGGCTTCGCCTTGCCCAGGTAGATCGATTGCATTGCATCGGTCACGGCCTTCGCGGTGTCTTCCCAGCCGGTCACGGTCGGAGCGAAGTGGGCTGTCGGCAGCAACGCGACAAACGCCTTCGTGTCCGGATCGTTGAACGCCGGATCGGTTGCCTCAGCCTTGGTGGTCGGCAGGAAACCTTCCGTGGTCGTGAACTCGACACGCGGTTCCTTCGTGAACAGATAGTCGAGGAACTTCCATGCCGACTTCTTCACCTTCGAGTTCTTGAACATCACGATCGAGTCCGTCACGGCATACGTGGCGTGCGTCGTGCCCATCGGGATCGGATCGATGCCGTACTTCAGGTTCGGCGCTTCCTTCTTGATCTGCTTGGCGAGGAACGGCGCGGAGATCATCATCGCGACGCGGCCCTGCTTGAACAGGTTCTGCACGTCTTCACGGCTGTAGCCGGTCACGCCCGGTTGCGTCAGACCCTGGTCGATCATCGTCTTGTACAGCGTGGCCGCCTTGATGCCGGCCGGCGAATTGAACGCCGCCTTGCCGTCCTTGCCGACCACATCGCCGCCATTGGTCCACAGGGCGTAGTAATAGTAGACGTCGGTTTCGATTTCCTTGCCTTGCAGACCGAAGCCGGCAATGCCCTGTGCCTTCAGTTTCTTCGACGCCTCGATCACGTCATTCCACGTTTTCGGGCCGTCCGGATAGCCGACCTTCGCCAGCAGGTCCTTGTTGTAGTACAGCCCGCGTGCGGAAGCGGCGATCGGCAGGCCGTACACCTTGCCGTTGATTTCACCCGGAGCCAGGAACGGACCGATGAAGCGGCTCTTGAAGCTCGCGTCCATGTAGCCGTCGAGCGGCTCGGCCACATCGTCTTTCACGAAGTCGAGCAGCCAGCGCGTGCCGACGATCGCGAGGTCGGCGTTGGCGCCGCCGGAAATGTCCGTTTGCAGCTTTTGTTGCAGCGTGTCCCAGTTCACGTCTTCGATCTTGATCGTCGTGCCGGGATTGGCCTTCTCGAAGTTACGCGCCATTTTTTCGAAGTACGGCGCGGTCGCATCGCTGTAATGCGCGACGGTCACGCGGACCGTGTCGGCGTGGGCCGCGACGGCGATACCTGCAAACGCGAGCGCCACGGCAACTTTGCCTAGCGCGAGGGAAGCACGGGCATGCAACGACATTTCTCTCTCCTGTGTCGAACGGAGTTAGCGTTTTAGCGCTTACCCCGGTCCCATCCAACGAAGGTGGGGGGTGGTCTGCTGCCGTCGCCGGCCGCTTGGGTTGAATTGTTTGAAAAAATCCTACAGGACGCAAAATAGCTTGTCACGTAGGGTCTGCCATATTTTTTCTCGGCCAGTTTTGTGCCTAAGATGCTGTAAAGCAGGGTTATTCTGTGCAGCGCAATGTACTGGATACCCAATCTTCGGGATGGCTGGCCAACTGTGTAGCGTCAGATTTGTAGGAAATTTACACGCCACGGCTCGGGCAGCAAGCAGTTTCAGGAGCGAGGACGCAGATGAATCGTGTGGTGTTGGTAACCGGCGCGTGCGGCGGGATCGGCAGCGTGTTGTGCAGGCGCTTCGTGGAGCAGGGCGACACGGTGCTGGCGCTCGATATCGACGCCGCCGCGCTCGGCGCGTTGACCGCGCAATTGGGCGCCGCGCACGTCACGCCGATCGCGGTCGATCTCGGCGACGCCGCCGCAGTGCAGCAGGCGGTGGCCGAAGCGGTCAGGACGCGCGGCCCGGTAGACGTGCTGGTCGCCAACGCGGGCGCCGCCGAGGGTTTGACGCTCGCCACTACGGACGCCGCCAGCTGGCAGCGCGATATCCATCTGAACCTGAACGGCACGTATCACACGGTGGAAGCGGTGCGCGCGTCGATGATCGAACGGCAGCAGGGCGCGCTCGTGCTGATCGGTTCGGTGAACGGCATGGCCGCGCTCGGCCACCCGGCGTACAGCGCGGCGAAGGCCGGGCTCATCAGCTACACCAGGGCGCTGGCGATCGAGCTCGGCCGTTACGGCATCCGCGCGAACATCGTCTGTCCGGGCACGGTGAAGACGCAGGCATGGCAGGCACGCGTCGACAAGAATCCGCAGGTGTTCGAGGACCTGAAGAAGTGGTACCCCTTGCGCGACTTCGCGACGCCCGATGACATCGCCGACGCGGTGCTGTTCCTCGCCTCGCCGATGGCGCGGGTGATTACCGGTGTCGCGTTGCCGGTCGACGGTGGCCTGATGGCCGGCAACCGTCTGATGGCCGAAGAACTGACGCTCGAATCGCTTTGACTGGTGACCGCGGCGCGCGCTTCACGCAAGCGCACCGCACGACAATGAGGACAGCATGGCAGCAGTGCAACTGAGCGGCATCTTCAAACGCTATGGCGACACGCAGGTGGTGCATGGCATCGACCTCGACATCGACGACGGCGAGTTCGTCGTGCTGGTCGGCCCGTCGGGCTGCGGCAAGAGCACGCTGATGCGCATGGTGGCGGGTCTTGAAGAAATCAGCGGCGGCGATCTGATGATCGGCGGCACGCGCGCGAACAGCCTTGCGCCGCAGCAGCGCAATATCTCCATGGTGTTCCAGAGCTACGCGCTCTATCCGCATCTGTCGGTCTACGAAAACATCGCGTTCGGGCCGCGGATTCGCAAGGAAGCGTCGGAGAGTTTCAAGCCGCGGATCGAGGCGGCCGCGAAAATGCTGAACCTGAGCGGCTATCTGGACCGGTTGCCGCGCGCGCTCTCCGGTGGGCAACGGCAACGTGTTGCGATGGGCCGCGCGGTGGTGCGCGAGCCGTCGCTGTTTCTGTTCGATGAACCCCTGTCGAATCTCGACGCCAAACTGCGCGTGCAGATGCGCACGGAAATCAAGGCGCTGCATCAGCGTCTGAAGAACACGGTGATTTACGTCACGCATGATCAGATCGAAGCGATGACCATGGCCGACCGCATCGTCGTGATGAACGCCGGGCGGATCGAGCAGATTGGCCGTCCGCTGGAACTGTACGACCATCCGGCGAATCTGTTCGTCGCGAGTTTCCTCGGTTCACCGTCGATGAATTTCGCTGAAGGCGTGCTGGTGAATCGCACGCAGGGGCAAGGCCTCGCCTTGAAACTCACGGACGGGGGCGAGATTGCGCTGGAGGGTGTACCTTCGTCGGCGGCCTTGGGCGCGAAGGTCACGCTCGGTGTGCGCCCGGAGCATATCGAAACCATGCCGCCAACGCCGGACGCGACGATGGAAGTCGAAGTCGTCGAGCCGACTGGCGCCGAGACGCATTTGTACGGAAAAATCGGTGGCGGCACGTGGTGTGTGACGACGCGCCAGCGCTCAAAAATCGAGCCTGGTCAGCGCGTCACGCTGCGTCTGCCCGCTGAACATATTCATCTGTTCGATACGGAGAGTGGACGCAGGCTGGTCTGAACCGCGTGTTGCCCACTGAAGCTGCGACGCGACGCGGATTCATTTACCCCTTAAGGAACACTGGGTGTCCGCACCGAACTTGATTCCTCACATCCGCAGCGCGCTGGCTAGTCTGCGGCCCGCCGAGCGCAAGGTCGCCGACATGGTGCTGAGCGACGTCGACTTTGCGATGCGCGCGAGCATCACCGAGCTTGCGCAGCGCGCGGAGGTCTCCGAGCCTTCCGTCACGCGTTTTTGCCGCGCGATCGGTGCGCATGGTCTGCGCGACTTCAAGATGCAACTGGCGCAGAGCGTGGCGGGCGGTGTGCCGTATGCGTCCACGGCGGTGGCGCGTGATGACGACGTGCAGACGCTGATGGACAAGGTCGGCGAAGCAGCCGTCGAGGGCATCATGCATGCGCGTGGGGCGTTGGATCCCGCTGTGGTGGAAAGCGCGATTGCGGCCTTGTCGAGCGCGGGGCGGGTGTTTTTCTTTGGTGTCGGCTCGGGCTCGGGGTTGGTCGCGCAGGATGCGGCGCTGCGGTTTTTGCGGCTCGATATTGCGTCGACCGCGTTTACGGACGGTCATCTGCAACGGTTGTATGCAGGGCTGATGGAACCGGGCGATGTGGCCTTCGCGATCTCGCATTCGGGCCGTAGCGTCGAAGTGAATGAAAGCATTCAGATCGCCAAGGAACGCGGCGCGACCACGATTGCGCTGACCAACGTCGGTTCGCGGCTCGCGTGGCTGGTGGATATTCCGCTGCTGCTGCGAGTGCCGAGCCCGATCGATCCGAATACGCCGGGCGTGTCGCGGCTCGTGCATCTGTGCATCATGGATGCGCTGGCTATTGGGGTGGCGCTAAAGGCAGGGCCGAAGACGCTGGAGAAGATGCGGCATGCGAAGGCGCGGCTGGCATCGCATGAGCCGGAAGCGAGGGGAGATTGATTGCGCGGGCGGTGCGTCGGCGGATCAGGGTGTGGCCGCCATCCATCCAAACCGCCGCGACAACCTCAACGTTGCCGCGCCCAAAGTCTGCGCCGGCCCGCCCTTCAGTTCGCTGTCGAAGCTGCCGCTCGGCCCCATCAAGGCCAGAACCAGGCAGATGCTGCCGGTATGGTCCAGCACCGGTGCGGCCAGGGTATTGATGCCCGGCACAGGCCGGCTCAGCGCGGTATCGATACCGTCCGCGCGGATTTGCGCGAGGCGCTGTGCGTAATGTTTGGCCAACTGTGACGGCTGGGCGTCTTTGACACCCGCCGTTGCCGCTGCAGCCGCAAAAATCTCCTTCGCTTGCGCCCCCGCCAGCCGCAAATAATCCTGCGCCAGCAGACCATTGCGCACGTCGTCCGCGACATAAGCGGCGAACACGCGGCCGATCGCCGTATTCACCAGCGACATCACCGTGCCCACCCGCAAGCTCACGTGCAGCGGCCGCGCCGACTCCTCCAGGCGCACGACAGTCGGCCCGAGCGGCCCGAGCACCGCCATCGCGACGCTCATGCCGGTCGACGCGGCCAGTTCGACCACTTCCGGCTCGGCCTCGCGCGTCGGCGATAAACGCTGCAAGCCGATCAACCCAAGCTCCAGCGCGAGCGGACCGGCTTCGAAACAGCCCGCGGCATCGCGGTTCAGCAGACCGATTTTCTGCAGACTCACGAGGTGTGGAAACGCTTTGGCCGGCGGCATGCCCGCAGCGGCGGCCAGATCGCGCAAGGTCAACGGCCGGGCCGCAGCAACCAGCGCGGCAAGCAATTCGCCGGTGCTGTCGAGCGACTGGATGCCGCGCTGCGGTTTCGCATCGGCGGCGTTGTCGGCAGAGGTGTCGGGAGTGTCGGTCACGGTGCGGAAGACGCTTGCAGGGAGGGGGCGGCCGCCAGTTCGGCGCCGATGTCATGTGTGGCCGCAAGCAGCGCGCGAGCGGTCGGGCCGTCGGCGGCGACATCGATCGTGCCGGTCGAGCCGATCACCGTCAGCGCGAGGCACAAGTGGCCAGCCGCATCGAGCACCGGCGCGCTCAGGCTGCTGATGCCCGGACTCGGCGCGTCCACGCTGCATTCCAGTCCGCGTGCGCGGATCTGTTCGAGCACCGCCTCGAAGGCGGCGCGTTCATCGGGCGGCGTCATCGCCTTGCCTGCGGCGCCGGACTGATTGGCCCACATGCCGGCCAGCGCCTCGCCCGGCAGATGCGCGCAAAACACGCGTCCCGTCGACGTGGCCGGCAGCGACATCACCGTGCCCACATGCAGATTCACATGCAGCGGAAACCCCGCATGCTCGTAGCGGACGATGGTCGGCCCTTGCGGCCCCGCAATACAGATCGCGACGCTAAAGCCGATCGCTTCGGCCAACGCGGCTACGCGCGGCACGGCGGCGCGAAACGCCGGCTGGTTTTCCAGATGCAGCAAGCCAAGCCGCAGCGATAAAGGGCCGGGTTCGTAGCGGCCCGATAATTCGTCGCGTTTGATCAGGCCCAGCCGGCTCAAACTCACCAGATAAGCATGAGCTTGCCCCGGCGCGATTTGTGCAGCGTTGGCGAGGTCGGACAGCGCGAGCGGACTGCGCGCCTGCGCGAGCGCCAGCAGCACGCGGCCGCCCACTTCGACGCTCTGGATTCCGCGCTGGGTCTTGCCGCCGTCCGCCGTCTCGCTGACGCCCGCGCCTTTGCCCGCGCCCGATTTCGCTGCTTTGCTCACACTGCGCCCGTCTGTAAAAAGGGTCTATGTTAACCGAAGGCCCGCGCGAAACCGGCGCCAACCAGCCTTCATCTTAGGCGCTTTGAAATTTGCGTATAGCAATACATTTCGCTATTGACAAATAATCCAGCCCAGCCATAAGATGCATTCACCCCGACACACCGGCGCATTGACAGAGTCAAAAAACGGGGCGAGACAATCCTCCAATCCAGTCGGCCTGCGCGGAACGCGCGGCCGGCGGTCTCGCCTCACACCCACTTTTGAGGGAGACAAGCATGGCAAAGGCATTCGCATCCCAGGCCGACCTGGAAGTCAAGAAAGTCACGTGGACGCAACTGTCCGAGAACGCCTACGCGTACACCGCTGAAGGCGATCCGAACTCGGGCGTGATCATCGGCGATGACGGCGTGCTGATCGTCGACACCACCGCCACGCCGGCCATGGCGCAAGACCTCATCGCGAAGATTCGCAGCGTGACCGACAAGCCGATCAAATACGTCGTGCTGTCGCACTACCACGCGGTGCGCGTGCTCGGCGCATCGGCGTATTTCGAAGAAGGCGCGCAAGAGGTGATCGCGAGCCGCGGCACCTACGAGATGATCGTCGAGCGCGGCGAAGCCGACATGAAGTCGGAAATCGAACGCTTCCCGCGCCTGTTCGCCGGCGTCGAAACCGTGCCGGGCCTGACGTGGCCCACGCTGGTGTTCGAAAAAGAAATGACGCTGTTTCTCGGCAAGCTCGAAGTGCGCATCGCGCATCTGGGCGCTGGTCACACGAAGGGCGACACGGTAGTGTGGCTGCCGTCGCAGAAGGTGCTGTTCTCCGGCGACCTGGTCGAGTACGACGCTGCCTGCTATTGCGGCGACGCGCAGCTCGAACAATGGCCGACCACGCTCGAAGCGCTGCGCGCACTGAAAGCCGAGAAGCTCGTGCCGGGCCGCGGCCCCGCGCTGACTACGCCCGACGATGTCGACAAAGGCCTCGATTACACCAAAGACTTCGTCACCACGCTACTGCAACAGGGCCGCGAAGCGGTCGAACAGAAGCTCGATCTGAAGGCCGCGATGGCGCACACGCGCAAGGCGATGGACCCGAAATTCGGCCACGTATTCATCTACGAACACTGCCTGCCGTTCGACGTCTCCCGCGCGTTCGACGAAGCGAGCGGCATCACGCATCCGCGCATCTGGACGGCGCAGCGCGACAAGGACATGTGGGACGCGCTGCAAGCCTGATAAAAAGTACCGCAGAGCAGAGCAGAGCAGAGCAGAGACGGACGGAGACACAAGATGAGCATCAACTACCAGACGCTGTCGTTCGAATACCGGCCGTGCCGCGAACAAGGTGCACAAGACGGCACGGACCAGGCGGTCTATCCCGTGATCGTGGTCGGCGCCGGTCCGGTGGGCCTCGCCACCGCGATCGACATCGCGCAGCAGGGCGTGCCGGCCGTCCTGGTGGACGACGACTGTTCGTTATCCACCGGTTCGCGGGCGATCTGTTTTTCGAAGCGCTCGCTGGATATCTTCGACCGGCTCGGCTGCGGTCAGCGGATGGTGGACAAGGGCATCAGCTGGAATGTCGGCAAGGTGTTCCTGAAAGATGAACTGGTGTACACGTTCAATCTGCAGCCGGAAGCGGGCCACAACCGGCCTGCGTTCATCAACTTGCAGCAGTACTACGTGGAAGGCTTTCTGCTCGAACGCGCGCAGGCGCTGTCCAATCTCGAGATCCGCTGGAAGAGCAAGGTGGTCGGCGTGCAGCAGAGCGGCACACCGGGTGCGCAGGACGCTAGCGTGACGCTGACCGTCGATACACCCGATGGCCAGTACCCGTTGCGTGGCCGCTATGTGGTCGCCGCGGATGGTTCGCGCAGTCCGATCCGTAACCTGATGGGACTCGACAGCAAGGGCGTCACGTTCAAGGACCGCTTCCTGATCGCGGACGTCAAGATGGAAGCAGACTTCCCGACCGAGCGCTGGTTCTGGTTCGATCCGCCGTTCCACCCGAATCAATCGGTGCTGTTGCATCGGCAGCCGGATAACGTGTGGCGGATCGACTTTCAGCTGGGCTGGGACGCCGATCCGGTGCTGGAAAAAACCCCGGAACGCGTGATCCCGCGCGTGCGGGCGTTGCTCGGGCCGGATGCGAAATTTGAGCTGGAATGGGTCAGCGTCTATACGTTTTCGTGTTTGCGCATGGACCGTTTCCGCCACGGTAACGTGCTGTTCGCGGGCGATTCGGCGCATGGCGTCTCGCCGTTCGGCGCGCGTGGCGCCAACAGCGGCGTGCAGGACGCGGAAAACCTCGCATGGAAACTGGCGATGGTGCTCGAAGGCAAGGCATCCGACGCGCTACTCGACACCTATGCCAGCGAACGCGAATTCGCCGCCGACGAAAACATCCGCCATTCCACGCGCTCCACTGATTTCATCACGCCGAAGAGCCCCGTGAGCCGCGTATTCCGCGACGCCGTGCTGAAGCTCTCGCGCAAACACGCATTCGCACGGCAATTGGCGAATAGCGGCCGCTTGTCGGTACCGGCGGTGCTGCGCGATTCTCCGCTGAATACAGCGGACGTCGATCGTTTTACGGGTTTGATGGTGCCGGGCGCATCGTGCGTCGATGCGCCGGTGCGGGCAGCCGGACAACCGGCATGGCTGTTGCAGCAACTCGGTCAGCAGTTCACGGGCGTGGTGTTCTGCGGCCCGCAAGGCATCGATCCGACAACCCAGACCGCGCTGGACGCATTGCGTGCCGGTCCGATTCCACTGAACCTGGTGATCGTGTCGAGCGATGCTGCGCAGGTGGCGGCTTCGGCGGCCGCGGTGACTTCCAGCGCGAACGTCGTACACGACGCCGAAGGGCTCGCAGCGGCACGCTATGACGCTATGCCCGGCACGTTCTATCTGATTCGCCCGGATCAGCATGTCTGCGCGCGTTGGCGGCAACTCGATGTGCACGCCGTGCAAGCGGCATTGAAGCGCGCGTTGTGCGTGGAAGGCACCGCCTGAATCGCGCATCGAACAGAGCGCATCGATAAACGCGTACCGGCGCAAGAAAATAGCAGGAGACAGACATGGCATTGAACACGCAACCCAATCTCGCCCGCCCCGACGATTTCTACGAGGCGTTGATCGACATGCATCGCGATCTCGACGATGCGCAGAGTCAGTCGGCCAATGCGCAACTGATTCTGCTGCTCGCCAACCATATCGGCGATCACGCGACGCTGCTCGAGGCCATGCAGCACGCGCGTGAAGGCGCGGTCGACGCCGAGGCTAAAGGCGCCGCGACGCATTCGCTGGCCGCCTGAACGGACAAGACGATTAAACACTGCACGCGTGGGGCCATTCGAGCCACGCGCCATTCACCCCGGCGCGCGGCGCCTTAACACCGCCGCATGCCGTCCCTGTAGCACACCGGAAACGCGGCGCATCAAGACGCCGGACCCAGCGGGTCCGTTGGACCCTCACGTTTGGAGATAACTGATGAACCAATCCCTCGCCCGCGCGCTCGCGCCGGACGCGTCCGCTGCCGCGCACGACGATCTGTTGTATCGCAAGGTCTCACTGCGGATCATTCCATTTCTGTTCCTGTGTTACGTGGTGTCGTTTCTCGACCGCATCAATATCGGCTTCGCGCAATTGCAGATGAAGCACGACCTCGGTTTCAGCGATGCCATGTACGGTCTTGGCGCCGCGGTCTTTTATATCGGCTACGTCCTGTGCGAAGTACCCAGCAATATGCTGCTGGCACGCTTCGGCGCGCGGCGCACCTTCACGCGAATCATGCTGCTGTGGGGCATTGCATCGGTTGGCATGATGCTGGTGTCGAAACCCACGCATTTCTACGTGTTGCGCTTCATGCTCGGCGTGTTCGAAGCGGGTTTCTTCCCCGGCATCGTGCTGTATCTGACCTACTGGTATCCGGCGCGGCGGCGCGCGGCGGTGCTGTCGATTTTCTTTGCCGGCGTCGCGGTGGCAGGCGTACTCGGCGGTCTCGTGTCCGGCTGGATCATGCGCGACATGGGCGGCGTGATGGGCCTGTTCGGCTGGCAGTGGATGTTCGTGATCGAAGGCGCACCGGCCATCGTGCTCGGCCTGCTCGCGGCGTTCTATCTGGTGGATGGACCGCAGCACGCAACGTGGCTGAACGCCGACGAGAAGGCGCAGTTGATCGCGCAACGCGACGAGGACCGCCGTCCGGCGTCGGAAGCGCATTCGTCGCGCTCTTTCATGCAGGCGCTACGCAATCCGCGGGTCTATCTGTTCGCGTTCATCTATTTCTCGCTGACCTGTGCATCGTTGACGCTGAACTTCTGGATGCCGCTGATGATTCGCGACTTCGGCGTTCACGATGTGCTGGCGATCAGTCTCTATACGGTGATCCCGAACGCGATCGGCGCGGTGGGATTGATACTGATTGCGCGCCACTCGGATCGTCGTGGTGAACGCCGTCGGCATTTTGCGGTGTGCACGATCGGCGGCGGCATGGCGCTCTCGCTATTGACGCTGCATTTGAGCAGCTTCCCGGCGATGCTCGCGATTCTCTCGCTGGCCGCCGTGCTGATCTTCGCCGCGTTGCCGATCTTCTGGACCGTGCCGTCGGGCTATCTGTCGGGCGCCGCGGCGGCGGCCGGCATTGCGCTGATCAGCAGTATTGGTATCACGAGCGGGATCGTCAGTCCGTGGGTGATCGGTCTGATCAAGACGCGCACGGGCAGCATGGACAATGCGCTCTATCTACTGACCGCGCTGCTGTTCGTGAGCGGCGTCGCTTTGCTGCTCGGCGTGCCGAAGGAAACGAAGCGTATCTAAAGATCGCAGGGGATTGGACGTCATATCGGGTAGAGTCGCGAGTATTTCCTTGCGACCTCGCGTGTGAGGCCCGAACCCTGCGATGCATTTCGTCGAACCTGTTCCACTACCGCAAGACGTTCCGTCCGACATCGCGTTGTGGCGAATCGACTTCGCCGCCGGCGCCGCGCTGGACGATGCCGCTTTCGCGTCGCTCAGCGAGGACGAGCGCGCCAGAGCCCGAGGCTTTCGCCATCACGCGGATGCGCTTCGCTTTGTGTCCGTGCGCGCGGCGCTGCGCGAGCAACTAGCGCAGGCGCTCGGCATTGCGGCACACGCTGTGCGCTTTGCGCTCGATGCGAACCGTCGCCCGCATCTCGTCGATGCAGACGGCGATGCGCCGGATTTCAACGTGTCGCACGCAGGCGCGCATGGACTCATCGCGATGTCGTCGGTGCGGCGTGTCGGGGTCGATATCGAGCAGCACAGCGACAAGTTCGATTGGCGCTCGATTGCGTCGTTGACACTCGCCGAGAGCGAAGCAGCGTGGCTCGAGGGACTCGGTCGCGCGGAACAGTTCACCGCGTTCTACGAGGTGTGGGTCGCCAAGGAGGCGCTGGTTAAAACCACGGGCGTGGGGATCACGCGTGGATTGCAGAAGCTGACCGTTCTGCCGCGCGATGGCGCGCAGGTGAGATTACGCGATCACGTCCCGGACGATATGCGCGATCTGGCGGGCCGCTGGCTCGCGGCGCCGGACGCTTATGCCGCCTGCCTCGCGTGGTCGGTTTCAGGGATCGCGAGGTAAGCGCCAGGTAAGCGCCAGGTAAGCGCCAGATAGAACGGACGCGACCCGCCGACGTTCAGTCGCTGGCGCCGAATGCCAGCGCCTTCGGCCAGCCGAACGCATGGACCTGGGTGACCGGCTGCGCGAGTGCAACGGCGGCGCGAATTTTTCCAGCCATCGGCAGGTCGAGCACATGCCAGCGACCATGCCGGGCGAGATCGAACGCGCACGACACAGCGTCGCCGCCCAGCAGATCCAGGTCGAGGTCCTCCGGTGCATAACGCAACGCATTGCACAGACTGCTGTAGCGTGCGCGTCGACGTTCGCTGTCCGGCGCCGGGTCGGGCGGCGCGCCAGGCGAGGGCACGCTGACGCCGAGACCGAGCATGGCCGGCGCGATGCCAATCACGATCCAGATGCCGCCATACGCGATATCGATGACAATGCCGCGGCCGTCATGCGGATGCCGCGCGCGCAACTTCTCCTGGCCGTCGTCCTGCAGATCGACGGCGCGCGGTTCGCAGCCGAACAGATGCCCGACGATCCAGCGCACCACCGCGCGCGCGCTGATAAAGCGTTTGCGCAGCGCCGCGTTCGGATGCAATCGCGCGCGCTCGCGTTCGGACTTCGATAGCCAGCTATCGGCTTCCTGCACGGGCACCGGCAACCACTCGCAGCGGAAGCGCCATAGATGCAGCTCGCCCGCGCGTGGCACGGTGATCGTGCGTGGATAGTTGCGCGTGAGCGGGTGTGAGACAAAGGTGGGCTGCGCCGTCTTGACGATGGCGGGGGCCACTCGGGCAGACTGAGCGACGGGCGCAGCGTGCGAGTCGACACTGTCGCGCACACGTGGCGGCGCGGGATAAGCCAGTTCCAACGGCATACGCTCGGGTCCTCAATGCATATACGTGACGCGCCGCGCTTGCACGTTGAGTTCGAGACCGGCGTCGAGCAGGTCGATGGCGAACCAGCGGATCAGCTTCAAGACGCCGCTAACGGCCGGCGCGGGCAGCCACTCGGTCAGCATGCGCAGCGCGGCGCCACTATGGGTTTTTTGCAGTAGCGCGATGGTTTGCAGAATCACGGCTTCATCCTTGCCGAGATCGGCGGCGCAGCGGCATCGCGTGTCGAGCGGCCGATACGAGACGTGCATCAGCGAACGCATCAGCAGGTCGAAATGTTCGATGCCGTCCTGCCGCAAACCGACGCCGCTCAGAATGTCGCGCCAGTTCACACCACCGCGCGCCGTTTCACACGCCGGCCGCAACCATGTACGCACGGCGGTGAGCACCGTGCGATCGGTCGCGTCACTGACGTCGGTCACATGATCGTCGATCAGTTCGGGACGGCTGCTGTATTGAGAGCGAAAGTTCATCAATGGCTCCGGAATGGACACGGTGGTGTTCGGCTGATAGCACGAGCTCCATGATGCGCTAATTTCCACGTAAATGCAAATCATTCGCATTTACAAAGCGAATTATCGGATGATTTGACGCGCTGTGATGCGTGCTGTACCAGGCGTCGGCAGCCGGTGAGCGCCCACACGCATGCAAACGCGCAACTAACTGTCAGCCGCCAAATGCGACCCCAGATATGATGGCGAAGCGCCGCAGCAACTCTGCCGGCATCCGTGCCTACCGACGTCAGCCCATGTCAACAAAATCTCTCCACACGGCATCGACCGTGACGGCCCCCGAAGCGGCGCAACGCCGGCCCACCTTGTTGCTGGCCGTCGCCCTGTCGCTCGGCAGCGCGATCGCGCTGGGTCTGGCCCGCTTCGCCTACGCGTTGTTGCTGCCCTCGATGAAACTCGACCTCGGCTGGAGCTTTGCCGAGGCTGGCGCGATGAACACGGCGAACGCGCTGGGTTATCTATTGGGTGCATTGGCTTTTCCACGTGTCGCGCGACGCTGGCCGGCGGGGACCTTGTTCAGCGCCGGTTGTGCGGCCACGGTACTTCTGATGGCAGCGAGCGGCCTGCTCGCCGATACGCATTCGCTGCTGGCGATACGCGTGATGACCGGCGTGAGCAGCGCGGCGATTTTCATCAGTGGCGGCGTACTGGCGGCGCGCCTGGCGTCGGCGAGACCCCGCGATGCGGGGCTCGTACTCGGTCTCTATTACGGCGGCACGGGGTGGGGCATTGTGGCGTCGTCGGTGCTGGTGCCGTTGACGATTTTCAATGTCGTGCACGGTTGGCAGTACGCATGGTTTGCGCTGGCGGCCGCGTGCGCTGCGTTCGCGGCCATTGCCATCGGCACCGCCCGAAAAATCGACAGCGTTCACGCGACGGGGTCTGCGACCGCGCACGCTTCTGGCGCCACCGCTGCGCCGGGCTGGCCGAGTTTCAGTGCCGCGCTGGCAGGCTATGCGCTGTTTGGCGTCGGCTATATCGGCTACATGACGTTCATCGTCGCGTTGCTGCGTAACGCGGGGATGAGCGCGGCGGTGGTGACCGGCTTCTACATGTTGCTTGGCGTGGCGACGGTCGTGTCCGCGCGGCTGTGGTCCGGTCTGCTCGATCGCATGCGTGGCGGCCAGGCGCTTGCGGTGCTCAACGCGCTGCTTGCCGTCGCGACGCTCATGCCCGCGCTATTCACGCAACCGTGGGTGGCGTTCGTATCCGGTGCGCTGTTCGGCGCGACGTTTCTCTCCGCCGTTGCTTCGACCACGGCGTTCGTGCGCCACAACCTGCCTGTCAGTCACTGGGCGAAGGGCATCAGCGCCTTCACGATCGTGTTCGCGTTCGGACAGATCGTTGGGCCGATGGTGATCGGCTGGGTCTCGGACGGCGCCGGCCTCGCGCGCGGGCTCGTGTATTCCGCGCTGCTGCTCGCTGCCGGCGCGCTACTCGCGGCGTGTCAGAAGCCGTTGAGCCGAGCGTGATCGGGTGCGGACGATACCCGTCAGATCTGCACGGACGGGATGCTTTTCATACAGCGCAGCGCGAACATCGAGCGGCTGTGACGGATGCCCGCAATCTTGTAGAGCTTCTCGCGCAGGAAGCGCTCGTAACCCGCCGTGCCATCTACCGCCACCTTGACCAGATAGTCGTAATCGCCTGACACCAGATAGGCTTCCAGCACTTCGGTCAGGGTTGCCAGCTCCGCGCCGAAGCGGGCAAGGGCGTCGTCGTCGTGACGATCGAGGGTGACTTCGAGCAGTACCACGTCCGCGAAGCCAAGCTTCTGCTGATCGAGCAACGCGACGTAGCCCCGGATATACCCCTCTGTTTCCAGTTGCCGCGTGCGATTCCAGCACGCGGTGGTCGACATGCCGACCAGTTCAGATAGCTCGGCATTGCTCAGGCGCGCGTTCTTTTGCAACTCACGCAGGATTTTCCGGTCCTGGTTGTCCAGTGGGCGATTTCGGGTGCTCATGGCTTGCTCGGAAGATTGTTCTGTCGAGCGTCATTCTAAAGGAAGATCATTCTGATGCGGGCGGTCCGGCACCATGCTTTAAGAAGCCTATCCAGCCTATGCCTGGGTATATTTTCAAGGTGCATTGATGCCCGGGACAACCGTCCGGGCTGCCCGCCTCGAGCGGGTGGTCTTACGCGGCCACGAGCTGCCATCCGGTGTCTCGCCGCCTTCACAGGAAGAAGGCGGCACGCGGGCGAATTCCGGCGCTACCCGCGCTGGAGGACGCATTCGCCGGGCATGCGCACATTTGTTTTCTCTTGTGGCCGTTTGCTGACTGCGTCAACTGATCGGCGCGGCTAGAACCGGTACGCACGAGTGAAGGCTCAGCTTGGTTTGGTGGGGACTTTGACGGCGCTTTGTACGGCGACATTGCGATAGACGTCGCGACAGAATTGCATGCCGCTGTCGTGCGTACCGTTGAGGGCTGCTGCAATTTCCACGCTGCCTTCGACGCGTTTGGGTGTTGAAGGATTGACCTCGGCCGCGTCGATGGCGAACGGATCGGTGGGGGATGCCCGCATGATGCCGATGCCTTTGATGGTGACTGCGAGACAGGGATCCACCACTTGCGGCCCGTGCGTGGCCGCGACATTGAAGTTGACGTTTAGCGTCCAGAAGCCTTCATGAATATTCTGATGAATGATTACGGCTTTTACTATGTCTTGATGCGACAGCGTGAATTCATTGCTTGCCATCGGTCCCTCCTTGCTCACACGCGGTGTGTGCGTGCTGTGTGCGCGTTGCGCGCGTCCGCATGCGTGACTGGCGATTCTGGTGGAGTAGTGAGGTTAGTTTTACGCGCCTTTTTCCGCACTGCAAGTGAAAATGGTCCGTGATTGTTTTGTCACTGACCCGTAAGTTCGGGTTGGCGCGCTAAGCGCAAAGAGGGACGCCCATGTTGCGGGCGTCCTGGTCCTGTCATGCCGCTGTGGCCGTCGTGTGGCGGCTCGCAGCGCGAAGAGGTTATCTTCAGGTGAACTGCCGAGTTTCCTCAATGGAAAATGAGGTACAGGATGACAAGCACGATCAACGGGACGCCAAGAAGCCAACCGAGAAGGTAAGGCATGATGTGATCTCCTTTCGATGTTGAAAATGTCTGTGACAGTGTTGTTTCAGCATTTGGTGTGCCCGGCGGTGGTTTCTTTTTTTGCCTTTGGCGGCGGCATTTTCCTGGTTCTTGCTTCTTTGGCCTTTTCTTGTTTGCTTATTGGTTTATTAGCGTTCCCCCTGTGCGGGGGGCACCTACTTTTCTTTGCCGCCGCAAAGAAAAGTAGGCAAAAGAAAGCGGCTCAAACCGCCAACTCTTAAGTGGGTCCCCTGGCTTGGAGGGACTGGTGGTGCGATTAACGGATCACAGCTCGGTCCATAAGTGCCTGTGACACAGCCGTCATCCGCTCCCACTCCGCACTACGTGCGTCGCGGTTGGGTCAACCAGGGAAACCGGGGGCTTCGTTTGCGCGTGGTGGGGGACCATCGGCTTCGCCTCGGCGAGGCGCCGAAAACACCAACCGGATGGTTTTGAGAAGTACCGCCCCGGCGCGCGCAGCGCCGCCGGAGGAATGACGGCCTTGTCACTCACGCGGACGGCTGCGGGAGCCCAATCTCTACGGAGCCACGATCCCCTCCAAGCCAGGGGACCCGCTTAAGAATTGGCGGTTGGAGCCGCTTTCTTTTGCCTACTTTTCTTTGCGGCGGCAAAGAAAAGTAGGTGCCCCCCCCGCACAGGGGGAACGCTAATAAACCAATAGCAAAAGAAACAGCCAACGCCGTAGGCAAAACAGCAGGGGGAACGCCAATAAAACCAGAAACAAAACAAGAAAAGGCCAACGCCGCAGGCACAAGGAAATGCCGCCGCCAAAGGCAAAAAAAAAGCCGCACCCCGCTCAGGGCAAATTCTCCCGAAGCACAATACTAAACACCACAGGCCGAACATCACTCATCACATCCCTCCCATCCTTCACATTGCGGAAAATCCGCAAACAATTCCCCACCATCGCCTGCGGCGTCTGCGTAATCAACGCGTCCATCGTCCCATCGATCAACAGCGCCCGGGTATCCGGCGTCAACCCATGTCCGACGAATAAAATCTTCTGCTCGGAACGAGCTTCAACAATCGCGCGAGCGACGCCATCCGATCCACCACCACTGTTATAAATCCCCGCTAGATCCGGATGCTGCTCCAGTAACTTGCGTGTCTGCGCATAATTGCGCTCGCTATCATCGTGCCCCTCCCTCAAACCGATCACCCGCACCTGTGGAAACGTCGATTCGATCAGGTGCAGGAAGCCAATCTCGCGTTCCTCATGCCCGCGATAATTGAGGCTGCCGGCAAGCATCGCAATCTTCCCACTCGGCCGTGGTCCCATGAATCGCCCCAGCAACAACGCCGCCGTGCGTCCAGCGGACCGGTTGTCGATACCCACATAAGCGAGTCGCCGCGCATTCGATAAATCCGAAATCAACGTGATCGCCGGCACACCCTGGTCAGCCAGCGCATTCACCGCGTCGCGCACCACAGGATGCTCGAGCGCCATAAACACCACGCCGTCCGCGCGCTGTCCGTAATGCAACAGACGGTCAGCCAGTTCCTTGGGATTGAAACTCTCGACGTAGTGCACGCGGCACTTCATATCCAGCGCGCTCCATTGCTCGTGCGCGAAATCGATGTAGTCGCCAAGCATGTGCAAATAACGATTGGTGCCGGCAGGCAGCAGAAACGCGATGCGCATCGGTTTTGAAACCGGCGCGGCAGGCACATCCGGCGCGGGCAGATAGCCGAGTTGCGCGGCCACCTGCAGCACGCGCTGCGCGGTAATGGCGCGCACGCCTTCGCGGCCATTGAGCACGCGATCGACCGTGGCGGTCGAAACGCCGGCAGCACGCGCAATGTCAGGAATGCGCGCCCGCGCAGTGACAGCAAGGGAAAGCGGTTCGGACATGGCAGTCCTTCGCAGATTGGAAGTCCATCAAAAACCATCAAGTTCGCGGTTTGACAGCCATCACCGCGCACGCCTAGTCTTGCAGCTATCACACGGCGACCGACGACCAGTGACCGGAAATCAAGGTATTGTCAGCGAGTGGTGATGGTTTTTGATGGATTCAACAGTCACATCAATTATAAGCAAGGAGACACTCAAATGACCAATCTTGCAAGGCGCACAGTGCTGCGTGCCGCGGCTGCGCTCCCGGTAGCCAGCGCGCTGGGCTTTCCGGCGATCGTGCGCGCGGCCTCCGGCCCGGAGTTCGTGTTCAAGTACGGCAACAATCTGCCGCTCACGCATCCGCTGAATGTGCGCTCGCAGGAAGCGGCCAATCAGATCAAAGAGGCGTCCAAAGGGCGCATGGAGATCCGGATATTCCCTAACAACCAGTTGGGCGGCGACACCGACATGCTCGCGCAGGTGCGCAGCGGCGGCATCGAAATGTTCACGCCGTCGGCGCTGGTGGTGTCGACGCTCGCGCCATCGGTCGCCATCAACGCAGTGGGCTTTGCCTTCAGCGACTACAACCAGGTGTGGAGCGCCATGGACGGCAAGCTCGGCGCCTACGTGCGCGCGGCGATGCAGAAGGCCGGCCTGGAATCGTTCGAAAAGATGTGGGACAACGGCTTCCGGCAGACCACCACCAGCAACGGCCCGATCACGAGCGCGCAGAACATGCGTGGCCTGAAGATTCGCGTGCCGGTGAGTCCGCTCAGTATCGACATGTTCAAAGGTCTCGGCGCGGCGCCGACCAGTCTGCAATTCAGCGAAGTCTATTCATCGCTGCAAACGCATATTGTCGATGCGCAGGAAAATCCGTTGCCTATCGTCCAGGTCGCGAAACTCTATGAAGTGCAGAAGTTCTGTTCATTGACCAATCACATGTGGGACGGCTACTGGTTCGTGCTGAACCCGCGTGCGTGGCAACGTCTGCCGAAAGACCTGCAAGGCATCGCCAGCGACGCCTTCAATCAATGCGCGCTAAAGCAACGCGATGATGTCCGCAAGCTCAACGACGCGGCCGTCGCGGACCTGCAAAGCAAAGGGCTGGCGATCAATCGTCCGGCGCCGGACACATTCCGCACAGCGCTGCGTCAAGCGGGCTTCTACGCCGACTGGAAAAGCAAGTTCGGCACGCAGGCCTGGGATCTGCTCGAACAGTCGGTCGGCAAACTGGCCTGAGCGTGCGGTACACCGCTGAGCATGAGACGAAGCGCGGCTACCGGCCGCAAGGAGGCAACGGCATGTCGAATCACGCATTGAATCCGGCGGAGGCCGCGGTGACGTTGCACGCGGCCAGCCTGCCGCGCCGCTGGCTCAGAGCCTTCGACCGTGGCCTCATTGCGTTGGTCGAATTGTGCGCGGCGGCGCTGCTCGCGGTCGAGATTGTCGTGATGCTGGCGGGCGTAGTGTCCCGTTATGTGCTGCATCAGCCGCTGGTGTGGTCGGACGAACTGGCCGGGATCCTGTTCCTGTGGCTCGCCATGCTCGGCGCGGTGCTCGCCTTGCGGCGCGGTGAACATATGCGGATGACAGCCTTCGTCAGCCGTCTTTCGCCGCAACGGCGGCCCTTTGTCGATACGCTCGCGATTGCCGCCTCGATTGCGTTGCTCGCATTGCTGGTCGCACCGGCGTATGACTACGCATCCGGCGAGGCCGCGATCGTCACGCCCGCGCTGCAAATCAGCAACGCATGGCGCGCGCTCGCGCTACCGATCGGTGCCGCGCTCATGCTGCTGGTCGGCCTGATCCGTCTCGCCCAGATCAGCCGCGTGCGTGACGTCCTGATTGTGTTGATGATCGCCGCGCTGTTGGGTGCGGTGGCCGTGTTCGCTGGGCCGTGGTTCCAGACACTCGGCAAAACCAACCTCGTGATTTTCTTTGTCGGCGTGGTGGCGAGCGGCATCTTTTCGGGTGTGCCGATCGGCTTTTCTTTCGCGCTCGCCACCTTCGGTTATCTCGGCCTCTCGACCTTCACGCCGCTAGAAGTCGTAGTGGGCCGCATGGACGAGGGCATGTCGCATCTCGTGCTGCTGGCGGTGCCGCTCTTCGTATTTCTCGGCTTGCTGATCGAAATGACCGGTATGGCGCGCGCGATGATTGAATTTCTCGCGAGCCTCGTCGGTCACGTGCACGGTGGTTTGTCGTTCGTGCTGATCGGCGCGATGTATCTGGTGTCGGGCATCTCCGGTTCGAAAGTCGCGGACATGGCCGCGATCGCACCGGTGCTGTTCCCGGAAATGAAGAAGCGTGGCGCGTCAGAGGGCGATCTGGTTGCATTGCTGGCCACCACGGGTGCGCAAAGCGAAACCATTCCGCCGAGCATTGTGTTGATCACGATTGGTTCGGTCACCGGATTATCGATCTCAGCGCTCTTTACCGCCGGAATGTTGCCGGGTGCCGTGCTCGCGTTGATTCTCTGTGTGGTGGTGTGGTGGCGCTATCGCAAGGAAGACCTGAGCGGCGCGCAGCGCTTCAGCAAGCGGCAGATCGGCCGGTTATTCATCGTGTCGCTGCCGGCGCTGGCGTTGCCATTCGTGATTCGTATGGCGGTGGTCGAAGGTGTAGCGACCGCGACGGAGGTGTCGACCATCGGCATTACATATTCGATGGCGATCGGACTGCTGGTGTACCGCCGCTTCGAATGGCGGCGCCTCGGTCGCATGCTGGTGGATGCCGCGACCTTGTCGGGCGCGATCCTGTTCATCATCGGTTGCGCGACCTCGATGGCGTGGGCGCTGACGCAATCCGGCTTCTCGCAGGACCTCGCGCAATGGATGGGTGCGATGCCCGGTGGCGCGTACGGTTTTCTGGCGGTGTCGATTGTCGTGTTCGTGATGCTCGGCAGCGTGCTCGAAGGCATTCCCGCGATCGTGCTGTTCGGGCCGCTGCTGTTTCCGATTGCGCGGCTCGCGGGCGTCAACGAGGTGCACTACGCGATCGTCGTGATCCTTTCGATGGGCGTCGGTCTGTTCTCGCCGCCCTTCGGCGTCGGCTACTACTCGGCCTGCGCGATCAGCAAGGTCAATCCCGATGCGGGCATTCGTCCGATCGTCGGCTATATGGGCGCGCTGATCGTCGGCCTGATTCTGGTCGCGGCGATCCCCTGGATTTCTATCGGTTTTCTTTAAGGCTTCTTTCCGGGTTGAACATTCGGGCGCGGCGGTCCCGCCGCGCCGGGGCGTCGCTCGTCTTTTAAAACTGGCAGCATCGGGAGAGTTTCATGAGTCGCTTCTTTGGCGAGATACGTCAGGCAGGGTACGTGGTGCGCGATATCGAGGCCGCGATGGACTACTGGAGCCGCGTGCTAGGCGTCGGCCCGTGGTTCTACAACGAACGGGTGCCAATCGAAAACTATACCTATCGCGGCCAATCGTATGAGGTACACAACTCGGTGGCGCTGGCGAACTCGGGACCGTTGCAAGTCGAACTGATCCAGACCCGCAACGACGCGCCCTCGATGTACCGCGACTTTCTCAAGGCCGGCCATACGGGCTTGCAGCACAACGCGTATTGGACGACCTCGTTCGATGCGGATCTCGCCCGTCTGCAGGAGCAGGGGTTCAACGTGGCGATGAGCGGTGAAGTGGGGCGCAACGGCCGCTTCGTCTATTTCGACACGGAAGACCATCCCGGCACCGTGATCGAACTATCGGAAATCGCCGGCCCGAAGGGCAAACTGTTCGACATGATCTACACGGCCTCGCGTGACTGGGACGGCCGTGAGCCGGTTCGCGCGTTTCCCGATCTGAGGACGCTATGAGCGCCGCGTGGGCACCGCAAGGTGTCAACGACGATTGCCTCGAAGCCGACTATCTGATCGAGACGCCGCTCGACCCCGCCCGCGTGGCGGAGGTGATGGCCGGCGAGCAGTCGAGTGGCACCTTCGTGCGCGTCGCCAACGAAACCGACGCACTGCGCGCCCGCAGCCGCGCGAGCGTGCTGCGGATCCGGGAACTCGAGTCCGCTGCGCAGCCCAGTTTGCCGAGCGCATGGCTCACGCGTCAGGGCACCCGCGGGCCATGGCGGCGTGCACGCATCACGCTGTCGTTTCCGCTGGCCAACATTGGCGCGAATCTGCCGACACTCGCCGCGACTGTCGCCGGCAATCTCTACGACCTCGGCGAAGTGACCGGCATGCGCTTGTTGTCGCTGCGCTTGCCGGCCTCGTATCGCGCGCGCTTCGAGTTGCCGCGTCATGGCGTAACGGGGACGCGTGTGCTGACGGACGTCGTGTGCGGGCCGATGATCGGCACCATCGTGAAGCCGAACGTCGGCCTGAGCGCGGCGGAAACGGCGGCGCTGGTACGCGAGCTCTGCGAAGCCGGAGTCGATTTCATCAAGGATGACGAAGTATGCGCGAACCCCGCGCATGCACCGCTCGCCGAACGTGTGCGGGCCGTGATGTCGGAGGTGCGGCGCTACCGCGAACGCAGCGGCCGCCTCGTCATGGTCGCGTTCAACATCACCGACGACCTCGACGCGATGCGCCGTCACGCGGAACTGGTCGAGCAGGAGGGGGGCAGTTGCGTGATGGCCAGCATCAACTGGTGCGGCTTCTCCGCGATCCAGACGCTGCGGCGCGCGACGCCGCTCGTCTTGCATGCGCACCGCAACGGCTACGGCATGATGTCACGCGATCCCGCGCTCGGTATGTCGTTCCAGGCGTATCAGACGCTCTGGCGTTTGACCGGCGTCGATCACATGCACGTGCATGGTCTCGCCGGTAAATTCGCGCAGAGCGACGCCGAAGTGATCGAGTCCGCCCGCGATTGCGCCACGCCGCTCGCGGCCGGTTGCAACGATGCCGTGCTGCCGGCGTTTTCGTCGGGACAATGGGCCGGCACCGCGCAAGCGACCTTCGACGCAGTGCAATCCACCGACTTGCTGTTCATGTCCGGCGGCGGCATTCTCGCGCATCCGGACGGCCCAGCGGCGGGTGTCACGAGCGTGCGCCAGGCGTGGGAGGCGGTACAGGAACGCACGCCGTTGCCGGTCTACGCCGAACACATGCCCGAATTGCGCCGCGCGCTGCAATTTTTCGGCGGCCGCGCGTGAGCGGTGCAGAGGTCATCAACAGAATGAGCGACGCGGACCCCATCAGCCGCACTGACGCGCCGGCATACGGCTTCTACGGCGACGATTTCACCGGCGCAACCGACACGCTTGCCCATCTCGCCCGCGCCGGTCTGCGCGCGATGCTGTTCTTTGCGCCGCCCGACGCCGCGCGCCTTGCAATGGTAGGACGGCTCGATGCAATTGGCGTCGCGGGAGCTGCGCGGACCATGCCGCCGCACGCACAACGCGAGGAGCTCTCGCAGGTAGGCGCCGCGTTCGCCGCGCTTGGCGTGCGGCTGATGCATTACAAGGTGTGTTCGACCTTCGATAGCGCACCGCAGACCGGCAGCATCGGCGTGGCGATCCGGACCTTGCGGGAGTACTGCGCGAGTCCGCTCGTGGCGGTGGTCGGCGGTCAGCCGAATTTGCGGCGCTACTGCGTATTCGGCGAGCTGTTCGCGGCCGCCGGCGCCGACGATCATCCGCAGTCGATCTACCGGATCGACCGTCATCCGACGATGAGCCGTCATCCCGTCACGCCGATGAACGAAGCGGACTTGCGCATCCATTTGCACAGCCAGGGGCTGGAGAATGTGCAATCGATCGACTGGCGCTGGTACACGCGCGGCGACACGGCATTGCAAGCAGAGGTGGCACGTCAACTCGATTCGAAACCCGGCGCCGTCCTCTTCGACGTGCTCGACGACACGCATTTGCAGGCGATTGGCCGCGTGCTCGCGCGTCATGCCGCGGCACGCGCGCCATTGCTCGCGGTGGGTGCAAGCAGCGTGGCGCAGGCCTATGTGTCGGCGCTTGCCGCCCGCAACGAAGATCCGCAAAGGGTGACGCCACCATCGTCACCATCGCCCACGTTGCCGCGCGCACGCGGCCCGGTGTTCGTGCTGGCCGGCAGTCTGTCGCCGCTGACCGAAGTGCAGATTGCCGCCGCGCATTCGTATTTGCGCGTGGAACTGGACCCGCTGCAAATGACGGACGATGGCGCGTCCGACTATCTGGCGGCGCGGGTCGCCGCGATTGCCGGGCCACTGCGTGACGGTCGCAATGTGCTCGCGTTCACGACGCGCCGTGCGGCGCAAATGAGTGGTACGGCTGGCGCACTGCCGCAACTCGCGCAGGTCTGTGCGGAACTGCTGCGCCAGGTGCTCGGCGCGGTGAAATTGCAACGCGTTGGCATCGCCGGCGGCGACACCTCGAGCTTTGCCGTTCGCGCACTTGGCGCCTGGGGTTTGTCATACCTCGCGCCATTGTCGGCGGGTGTGACGGTGTGCCGCCTGCATGCCGATCGCAGCGAACTCGACGGGATGGAAATCATGCTCAAAGGCGGGCAAATGGGCGACGCTGATCTGTTCGAGCAACTGCTCACCGGCGCACTAGGGGATGCAGTGGAAAATGGCTAGCGACCGCGTGCTCCGTGGTAACGGAGGTAACAACGCTGGCGAGGCTGGCGACGCGAATCCGCATTGGCAATTGGCATAACGAAGCCGCCGGATATCGAGGCAGCGAACTGCCTCGATATCCGGCGGCTTGCGAGCGCTGCGACCCGGCTATATGACGCCGACGACCAGCAGCACGATCACGACGATCAAGACGACGCCGAGACCGCCGGTCGGCCCATAGCCCCATGCCCGGCTGTGCGGCCACGTCGGGAAAGCTCCGATGAGGAGAAGGATCAGCACAATCAGAAGAATAGTTCCCAACATGTATAACCTCCGCTTGGTTATCAGGACCTGCCTGTTGCGAACGCGATGACAGTCGTTCGCGCAATGCGTACCACGCGCGCATTGCTAAAGACAGTATCGATGTCATACGTCAGCAAACCGCATGCCCAGGGCGGAGATTCGAGCCGGAAACGTTTAAAACAGGTGCAACCGCGATTACTGTGCCGCGGCGCGTGAGGTCGCGATGCGCGAGGTCCCCAGATCGGCGATGAAGGCAACACCGAGCGCGATGGCTCCGCACATAAAGATCAGCGCGTAGTTGTTATGCGTGTGCGAGAACAGATACGAGTAGCCATATCCACCCAGTGCCTGAAAGAGTGCGAAGGCGGTGGTCGCGCGACTCCACGCGGCGCGCTGTTCGGTGTGGTCGTGCGGCACGAGTTCATGAATGCGGCCGAGCGTGAGCGGCACGATGCCCGGTGTGAAGATGCCGAGAACGACGGTTGCCACAATCAGCGCGAGCGTGCTGCCGGACAGCGCGAGCATTGCCACCGCCGTCGCCTGCAGGAGCAAGCCGATGCGATAGGCTTTGCCGAAGCCGATGCGATCGGCGACATTGCCGCAGATCACCGGACCGACGATCGCAGCGAGTCCGTACAGCACCCAGTAGTTGGCGCCGATCGCCGCGCCTCGTCCCAAACCGCGCGCCACATAGTCGACCAGCAACACCATCGCGGGCACGAGGCCGAGGGCGTTCGCCGCGTACTGCGCATACAGCACGCGCAACCTCAGGCCTTCGTGGCGCGTCGCATGATGGTGACTGGCGGTGACAACCGGCGCAGGCGGATTGACTCGCGGCCAGCCGAACCAGCTCACTGCGGTCAACAGCAGCGCCAATGCACCGAGCCCGATCCAGGTGTTTTGCAAACCGAAATGGAGCAGTTTCGGAATCAGCGTGCCCGAGGCCGCGATGCCGAGTCCCAGACCCAGAAAGATCATGCCGCTGACAAAGCCACGGCGCGGCGCGGGAATGTGCGGCAGGATCGAGGTTGCGACCAGCACCATGATTGCGCCGCCGGAAATGCCTGACAGCAAGCGCCAGACAAAGAACCAGCTCACCGAGAGCGGATATGCGCAGGCAAAAAAAGCTGCCGTCACGATCACCATCAGCATGCGCAACGCGCTGCGATTCGACAGTACCGACACGAGCGGACGGCCGATCAGCGCGCCAACCAGATAGCCTGCAAAATTCGCCGCGCCGAGCGTTACTGTTTGCGACGAAGTGAACCAGTGCGCCTGGATCAGCGAAGGGATCAGTGGCGTATACGCGAAACGTGCGAGGCCGATCGCGACGAGGCTGCCGCACATGCCGGCAAGCGCCGCGAAGAGCGCGCGGGCATCGAGGGACGTGGCATCGGCCGACGGTATGACGGAGGGTGTTGCGGACATGACGGTTCCTTTACCGGCGCGCGTGCTGGTGGCGGCGTCGCCGGATGTCGGTGAGAAACGGAGGAATGCGAAGGAGTGCGCCTGGTCAGGCGCGCGGATCAGAGGTGGTCGTCTATCACCGGTAGAGCGGGCAAGCCGAGCAGCAGCAGAGCCGGGGCGACGGCGCTCGTCAGCACCGCGCGTTGCGGATCGACGCGTGCCAGCACGCGCACGCCGATCAGGATGGCGAGCAGGTGCGTGGCGGCATCATCCGCGGAGATCACTGCGGGAATGTCGCCGCTATTGCGAGCCGCAACCAGGCAACGATAGAAAAACGCCCGGATGTCGGCGAGTTCCGTGGCAACGGTGTCGCGGAACTCTTCGTCATCTGACGAAGTTTCCAGCGCCGAGTTGACCAGCATGCAACCGCGCCTGTCTGGATCGGCAATTGACCGTTCGATGATCTCGTGCATGAACGTCGTAATGCCCTGCGCGGGGGAGACGGTTGCCTCGAGCCGGCCGATCCGTTCGCGCAGTGTGTGATCCAGGTAGTGTTCGAGCGCGCGCAGGTAGAGCCCGCGCTTGTCGCCGAATGCGTTGTACAGGCTCGGCTGCGTCAGACCGGTCGACTTCACCAGGTCGCGCGTGGACGTAGCCTCGTAGCCCTTGCTCCAGAAGGCGGCGGCCGCTGCCTCGAGCACTTCGTGTTCATCGAAACCGCGGGGTCGTGCCATGGTGAGTTTCCTTCGCGCGCAGGCCGCGACGCATTCTGTATCAGTCGATATAAAACCGGATTATATATCGGTCGATACAAAACGCAACAAAGAATTTGAAGCTGACGGTTCGAACGGCGCTAAGCACTCTGGCGGGGGATGAGGCGTTTTTCGGGCGGCCGCTTGCTGCCCGGGGAGGGAGGCAAGAAGTCGCGCCGGGAGGTTCAGACTTCGAGGATGCGAAACCGCTGCAGGGTGTCGATCTGAAACTGCAGACAGCGCGCGCGATAGTCGCGGCACAGGCGTTCTGCGGTGGCGCTATCGTGGGCGCGGATGGCTTCGACGATGGCGCGATGTTGGGGTGCTGGCAGATCGGCTAGCGAGGTGAGGCGCAGAGTGAGATCGCGGACACGCCGAATCTGGTCCCAGCATTCGTTGACGATTTGCGTGAGTTTCGGGTTGCCGCCGAGTTTGAGCAGATGCGCATGGAAGGCTTCGTCGGCGGCGGCCCAGGCATCGGCGTCATTTTTGGCGAGTGCGCGGTCCATGGCGTTGCAGGCTTGATCGAAGGGGGTGATGTCTTTGACACGCAGTGTCGCGGTGGCGACGTCGCCGGCGGCGGTGGCTTCGAGACTGGTTTGGACCTGGTAGATTTCTTCGATATCCGCGAGCGAGACCTGGCGCACGCGGATCCCGTGACGCGGGACGATTTGCAGGAGGTTTTCTTTTTGCAGACGGACGATTGCCTCACGGACTGGGGTTCGGCTGACGCCGAAGAGTGTGACCAGATCCCGTTCGAGTAGCTGCATGCCTGGGCGGAATTCATTACTGAGGATTTTGGCGCGGAGCTTCTGATACACGGCGTCGGTGGATTTTTCGCGCAGCGTAATCATGAGGTTTGGATTTTTTTTGTCTTGCCGACGGGAAGTGGGGTTTTATTATAGACCGGGGAAGGGGGTGGCTTTTTTGCCTTTGGCGATATGGTTTTTTTGATTGCCCACGGCGGTGGCATTTCCTGGTTCTGGCTTCTTGGGCCTTTCCTTGTGTTCTTATTGGTCTATTAGTGTTCCCCCTGTGCGGGGGGGCACCTACTTTTCTTTGCCTGCCGCAAAGAAAAGTAGGCAAAAGAAAGCGGCTCCAACCGCCAACATTTAAGTGGGTCTCCTGGCTTGGAGGGGCTGGTGGTGCGATTAACGGATCACACCTCGGTCAATCACCGCCCGTGACACAGCCGTCATCCGCTCCCACTCCGCACTGCGTGCGTCGCGGTTGGGTCAACCAGGGAAACCGGGGGCGTCGTTTGCGCGTGGTGGGGGACCATCGGCTTCCCCTCGGCGAAGCGCCGAAATACACCGATGGTTTTGTGAAGTACCGCGTCGGCGCGCGCAGCGCCGCCGGAAGCATGACGGCCTGGTCACTCACGAGAGCAGGTGCGCAGGCTCAATCTCTACGGAGCCACGATCCCCTCCAAGCCAGGGGACCCGCTTAAAAATTGGCGGTTTGAGCCGCTTTCTTTTGCCTACTTTTCTTTGCGGCAGGCAAAGAAAAGTAGGTGCCCCCCGCACAGGGGGAACGCTAATAAACCAAAATGAAAACAAGGAAAGGCCCAGGAAGCCAGAACAAGGAAAGCCCACCGCCGCAGGCACAAAAAAAATGCCGCCTGCCAAAAGGCAAAAAAACTATCTATCCCATACCTCATCCGGCAACGGCAACCCCTGCAAATCAGCCGCCATGAGCGGCCTCTCAACCAAAACCCCTTGACTCTCAAGCATCAACATAACCTGCCTGGTATGCTGCGCGCTATGCCACGCAGTGCGCTCCAACACTTCATGCATAGGGCGCCGCCCATAATAAGTCGGCACATCATAACCAAGAGACCGATCCCCCTCCGCATCCCACCACGCGCGCAATCGAGCGCGCACACTCTCACCCCAGGTGGCGATCTCCTCCGGCCCCCACTGCGCCGGCGGCAGATCATCAAACCCTTCAAATAGCAATTCGACCTGCTGCGCCGCCTCGATCCCCATCTCCGCTACGCGGAAAACATGAAACGTTAGCCCCGCTGGTGTCCTGTTGCGATTGCGGAACGGCTCCCGGAACGCCGCGCCGCTAAATTGCCGCGTATACCGCGCATTCGACTCAAGCACCCACTCAAGACGGCTCACCAATTCTGCCGGCGGCAACGGTTCCATCACCTTCGTTTTCAGATCCAGAAACTTGATCACGTCATTGATCGACTGGCACAACGTGTATTTGCTCCCAAGCGATACCACCGGCACACTGCGCGCGCCCAACGCGGCCAGTTGCTCGCGGCCGTCAGGATCGTTGTGCACGTCGATGGATTCATAGTCAATGCCCTGCTTCGTCAGAAACTCCTTGGTCCGCAGACACGACGAACAGCCGGGTTGCCAGAACACCTTGATCTTTGCATGCGTCGCGGTTTGCATCGCTCGCTCCCTGTCGATGGTTCAATTCATTGCATTGTTGCCGGGTAACGCGCCAGCGCAAAGCAGTGCTTGATCATGCCGTCATCGCGAACCACGATGGCCAGACACACGCCCTCGATCGTTTAGGTACACTGGCCAAAGTCGATGCAGTTGCAACGGATCATGCGCACAACGCGGGCCGGGCGGCATCGGCGCAATCTTTCATTTCGCTGCGGGACGTCATGCCGACCCTCGATCCGCTTTCGCTCAGACTTTTTGTCAGCGTCGCCGAAGCCGGCACCATCGCCGCGGCGGCGGAGCGGGAACACATCGCGGCGGCCGCAGTCAGCAAGCGCATCAGCGAGATCGAAGCCACACTCGGCGTCGCACTCCTGCGGCGCACCAACAAGGGCGTCGTGCCGACCGTCGCGGGCGAGCGGCTGGTCGCGCTGGCCCATCGCGCGCTGCATCAACTGGACGACATCACCGTGCAGATGCGCGACTACGCAAGCGGCGTCAGCGGTCTGATAAGAGTGGCCGCCAATGTCTCGTCAGTCGTGCAGTTTCTGCCCCGCGAGATCCAGTCGTTCGCGGCGCAACATCCGCGTATCCAGATTCAGCTCGAAGAAAAGCCCAGCACGGGTGTGGTGAAAGCGGTCGCCGAGAACGCCGTCGATATCGGTATCTTCACGTCTGTGCCGCACGGCTATGACGTGCAGACCTT
This sequence comes from Paraburkholderia fungorum, assembly GCF_046027215.1. Taxonomy (GTDB): domain Bacteria; phylum Pseudomonadota; class Gammaproteobacteria; order Burkholderiales; family Burkholderiaceae; genus Paraburkholderia; species Paraburkholderia fungorum_D. The sequence continues at coordinate 3,244,112 of NZ_JAQQEN010000002.1, forward strand.
CCCCTATCACCACGATCGCCTGACACTCGTCGCGCCGGCCGGCCACGCGCTTGCACAGCGTGAAGCCCTCGCTTTCGCCGATACGCTCGACTTCGAATTCGTCGGCCTGCCACCCGATACGGCGATCAGTCAGCAACTCACGCGCGCTGCGCATGAGCACGCGCGGCCCGTGAATCTGCGCATTCAGGTGACGAGCTACGACGCGCAATGTCTGATGATTGCAGCCGGCCTCGGGCTCGGCGTGATGCCCCAGGCCGTCGCGCAACAACAGGCGGCAGCGCTCGGGCTTTCGCTCATCGCCCTCACCGATGCATGGGCCGAGCGCGATCTGCTCATTGCCGTGCGCTCGCTGGATGCATTGCCGGTCGCGTGCCGCATGCTGGTCGCCCATTTGCGTGGCGTGTAGGCGAGCAAACGCACGGCGCGCTGAATTAAGCGTTTCCCTGCCTGTCGCCGTGAGGTTCGCGGTGCTAGGATCAAAGCGTCGATGTTTCGTGCGCGGTCTCTGAAGTGCGGTGTCCGCGTTGTCATGCTGGTTTGCCGCGTCCATCGGGCGTCGCGAGGAGAACCGTCGTGCCAGAACGCAAATCGGTCACGCCGCGGCGCGCAATCACGCGCGCCGCGCCAAAACATGCAACCGCCGCAGCGAACGACAAACCGCCTGCAACACGTGGCACAAAGACAGCAGAGCCCGAAACGCTGCCGGACGCGCAGGAGCAAATACAACTGCCTCCCCAGCCGGAACCGCGCAACGGCAACTCATCCCAGCAAGCTTACGAGCGCCTCCGCCAGAAGATCATCGAAAGCGAACTCACGCCGGGTTCCTATCTGCTCGAACAGGAACTCGCCTTGATGCTGGGCGTGAGCCGCACGCCAATCCGGGAAGCGGCGATCCGTTTGCAAGGCGAGGGCCTTGTCGAAATCGTGCCGCGGCATGGCATCCGCATCGTGCCGACTTCGGTCACGGATATCAGTCACATCTATCAGGTGCTGATCAGTCTCGAGTCGACGGCCGCGGGTCTGGTGGCGGCACGCGCAGGCGTCGATCTAACTCCGCTCGACAAAGCCTGCCAGCAAATGACCGAAGCGCTCGAAGCGCAAGACATGCACGCGTGGGCCGCCGCCGACGAAGCCTTCCACGAAGCGCTCGTGCAACTCGGCGGCAATGCGCGGCTTGCCCAGGTGGTGATGAACTGCCGCGACCAGGTGCATCGCGTGCGCCGTTTCACGCAGCAGCTCCGGCCGCATCCGCAGCCAAAAAAATCGATCGCCGAGCACTACGAAATCATCGAAGCAATGCGTCGCGGCGATGCAGCGCGCGCGAGCCGTTTATATCGCGCGCACCGTGAGCGCGGCTGGCGCGAACAGACTGCGGTGCTGCAGCAATACGGGATCAATCAGGCTTGAAAACAGACGATTCGCTCGCGCTGCGCCGGGTAAACCCAACCGGCACATCGCGATCTAGTCCTGTACTTTCAACGATTTAATGCATACATTAACTTACACGGTGATCGGGTTTCGAGCGCTTGCGCGAGCCCGTTTGCTGACCCGTCGCCGGCGTGAAAAACGCGCGGCGGCATAACGAGAATGACGGCCAGTCGACCGTCAATCGTGGATGGAGACAAACCACATGAATGCGATTCGCGATGTCGCGCGGAGGACCTGTTTGAGCGCGTGTTTGAGCGCGTGTCTGGCGATTGCGGGCGTGAGCGCGCATGCCAGTTCGCTGACGGTCACGCATTGGGGCGATGGCATGTACGGCGTGCCGTTCGCGGTTGCGCTCGATAAAGGCTACTTCAAGGACGAAAAAGTCGACGTCACCGGTTTCATCACATCGGAAGGTGGCGGCACCAGTATCCGTAACGCCATGGCCTCCGAGATTCCCTACGGCGAAGTCGCGCTGCCCGCTGCGATCGCGGCAGTGAAGCAGGGTGTCGATGTGACGATCGTGCACGGCGGCGTGCAAAGTCTCGGCGACCTGGTCTGGGTGGAAATGAAGAACGGCTCGATTACCAACATCAAACAGATGAAGGGCAAGACTATCGGCTACAGCAGTCCCAAATCGACCACCGACATGGTCTCCACCATCGCGCTCGATCGCGTCGGCCTGCTCGGCCAGGTGCAGCGCAAACCGGTGGGCAGTTCGAGCGGGATGCTGACTTCGCTGCAACAGGGCGCCGTGGATGTCGGCTATATGACCGAACCGTCCTATAGCGCGAAGAAAGAGGGTCTGCGTATCGCGTTCCGTTCGACGGAGGTGGTGCCGAACGAAACGCAAACGGTCGGCATTGTCCGCACCGATTACCTGAAGTCCCATCCCGAGGTGATTCGCGGCATCATCGCGGCGCGCCGCAAGGCGGTGGTGTATATGGCGACGCACCGCGCGGAGGCCGCACAGATCCTCGCGAAGCAGTACAAGATGGACCCCGCGGTGGCGGCCTCGGCGATCAACAACGTGCTCGACTCCGATCCAAAGTACTGGAGCGAAGGCAGCTTCGACTACAAGAGCATGGATGAAGTCCTGAAGGGTCTCGTGTTGGTCAAGGCCATTCCCGAAGGTCCATTCGACTGGCCGAAGATCGTCGACGAGTCGATGTTGCCGGCCGATCTGCGCAGCAAGAAGTGAGGGATCGATGAGCGCTCTGACACGTCATAAAGCCAACATCTCGGTGGTCGCTCCGAGTGCGCTGTCGCCGGACGGCCAGCGCATTCAGGCGACCCTCACCGACGTCACCCGCATCTATCAGGGCAACGACGGCAAGCCGCCGTTTCACGCGCTCGGTCCAGTGAGCCTGGAATTGCGCGCGGGCGAGTTCTTTTCGGTGGTCGGCCCATCGGGTTGCGGCAAATCCACGCTGCTCGACGTGCTCGCGGGTCTGAATCCGGCGAGCGGCGGCACGGTGACGTTCGAAGGCAAGCCGGTCGGCGCGCAAGTGCCGGACGGCGTAGCGGTCGTGTTTCAGGAAGACGCGAGTTTTCCGTGGCTCAACGTGTTCGACAACGCCGCGTTCGCGGCACGTCAGGCTGGCGTCACTGAAACGGAAGTGCGCGAGCGGGTCGAGCATGCGCTCTCGTTCATGGGCCTCAAGGCCTTTGCGCGTGCCTATCCGGCGCAACTGTCGGGCGGTATGCGGCAACGCGTTTGCATCGCGCGTGCGATGGCGGTGCGGCCACGCCTGATGCTGCTCGACGAACCGTTCGGCGCACTCGACCAGCAAACGCGTCTCCTGATGGGCGACGAAACCCTGAAGCTTTGGCGCGACACCGGCGCGACCGTGCTGCTGATCACCCATTCCATCGACGAAGCCGTGCTGCTGTCGGACCGTATCGGCGTGATGTCGGCATGCCCCGGCCGCTTCATCGCGACGATCGAAACCGGCTGGCCGCGCATGCGTGACAGCACGACCGCGCTTGATACGCGCTTTGGCGAACTCACCGCGCAAGTGTGGGGTCTGCTGCGCGAAGAAGCGTTGAAGGCGCTCGGGAGCCAGCAATGACAGCGGCCGCACGTTGGCGGTTCGGTCTGGTCCTTGCGCTGATCGCCCTGCTGGAAATTGCCAGCCGCGCCGCATGGATCAATCCGATTTCGTTCATACCACCGTCGCAGATGATCGTCAGCGCGGTGCAGTTGCTGATCTCCGGACAGTACACCACCGACATTCTGCAAACGCTCGGTAGCGCGTTGCTCGCGGTGGCGCTGGCGGTTGTCGCCGGCTTTGCCGGGGGCGTGTTGCTGTTTCGCCTCCCGCGTATGCGGCGTGTGCTCGATCCGTTGCTGCTGTCGTATTACGCTGTGCCGGTGTTCGTGCTCTATCCGATTCTGATCGTCGTGTTCGGTCTGAACCGCTGGCCGCTGGTGGGGATCGGCTTCCTGTTCGCGGTCGTGGCGATGGCGGTGAACACGCTGAACGGTCTTGAGCGTGTACCACGCGTACTGCTGCGAACCGCGCGCGTGTGCCGCCTGAATACCTTCGATGAGATCCGTCTGATCACGTTGCCGTCGAGTTTGCCGTTCGTGTTCACAGGCATCAAGCTGACCGTGGTCTATGCATTCATTGCGGTGGTGGCCGGTGAATTCGTGTTGTCGGGCTCCGGCTTTGGTTATCAGATTGCGTTCGCGTACAACAACTTCGATAACCCGACCATGTACGGCTTGATGGTGTTGATGCTGCTGTTCGTCGGCACGCTCAACGCGCTGCTGCGTACCGCCGAGGCGCGCCTGTACCGGCGGACCCGCAGGGAGGCCGCATGAGCACGATCGTCGTTGCGCATACCGCGAAGCCGAGGCATGCAAGGCGCTGGCTCGATGGCGTCGTCCTGGTTGTGGTGCTGGCAGTGCTGTGGCAAGTGCTGAGTGAATTACTCGGCCCCGATGCGGTCACCACGCCGTGGCGCACGATCGAACGCGCGTTTCATATTGTCAGCGACCCGGATTTTCCCGCGAGTCTCTATGTGACGGGCGTTGCATTCGGCACGGCGTTCCTCATTTCCGCCGTCGGCGGCGTGGTGCTCGGCATGCTGCTCGGCGCGCGCAAGCTCGCGGGTGACGTGATGGAACCGCTGATGATGGGCTTCTATTCGATTCCGAAGGTCACGCTGTACCCCGTCGTGCTGCTCGCATTTGGTTTGGGCCTGTGGGCCAAGATCGTGTTCGGCGTGATGCACGGCATCGTCCCAATTACGATCTTCACGATGAACGCCGTGCGCAACATGCCGCCAATCTATACGCGTGCCGCGCGTACCTACCGTCTGAGTCCCGTCGCATTCGCGCGCCATGTTTTGCTGCCCGCCTGTATGCCGGAGGTGGTCGCGGGTTTGCGTATCGGCTTTTCGCTGACGCTGCTCGGCACGCTGATCGGCGAGATGTTCGCGTCGCAAAGCGGCATCGGCCACATGCTGATGATCGCCATGAACCGCAGCGAGACCAGCACGATCATGGCGCTCGCGCTGATGCTGTTCGTCTTCGCGACCCTCGTCAATCTGCTGTTGCTGGCATGGCAGCGGCGCCTCACCCATAGCACCTGAGCAGGAGTTGTCGATGAGCACTTCAGAGAAGCTGAAAGATATTCTCAAGAGCGGACGGTTTGTCGTGGCGCCCGGCGTGTTCGATATGTTTTCCGCCCGCGTCGCCGACCGCTTGCCGTTCGCTGCGCTGTACATGACCGGCTACGGCGTGTCGGGCTCGTATCTGGGTGTCGCCGACGCGGGTCTCGTCAGTTACGCGGACATGGTGGGCCGCGCGCGGCAGATCGCGGAAGGCATCAGCAAACCGCTGATCGCTGACGCCGACACGGGCTTTGGCGGCCTGATCAACGTGCGTCATACGGTGCGAGGCTACGAGGCCGCCGGCGTGCAGGCGATCCAGATGGAGGACCAGGTGATGCCGAAGAAATGCGGCCATACCGAGGGCCGTCAGGTCGTGCCGCTGAACGACATGCTGAAGAAAATCGAAGTGGCGCTGGAAGCGCGCCGCAGCGACGACATGCTGATCATCGCCCGTACCGATTCACGCACAACGCTTGGCCTCGATGAAGCGATCAAACGCGGCAAGGCGTTTGCGCGCGCCGGTGCGGACATCGTGTTCGTCGAATCGCCGGAAAGCGCGGAGGAGTTCAAGCGGATTGGCGGCGAGCTGGCCGATTCGGGCGCATGGGTGTTCGCCAACATGGTGCCTAGCGGGCGCTCGCCGGTGGTACCTAGCACCACGCTCAAGGAGTGGGGCTTCAGTATCGCGATCTATCCGTCGATCGGCATGGCGGCGGCAACGTCCGCGCTGCATAGCGCGTACCGGCATCTGCTCGATCACGGCGACTCGCTCGATCTGCAAGTGCCGTCGTTCACAATGGATCAGTTGCACGAACTCGTCGGTTTTCCGGAGGTATGGGACTTCGAGAAGCGTCACGCGCAAAGCAGCGAGGCTGCATCATGAGCGCGCCGCGCACGCTATTCGACAAGCTGTGGGCCAGCCACACGATTGCGAATCTGCCAGGCGGTATCGATCTTTTGCAGGTGGATCGCAATCTGATGCATGAGCTGACAGGCGTCGAAGCAGTGCGGGTACTCGAAGCACGCAATCTACCTGTGAGCCAGCCGGAGTTGACCTTCGCCACCCTCGATCACGTGATCTCCACGCAATCTGGCCGGCGCGCGGGCGACGCCGACTGGAGCACGACCATGGTCGACGCGATGCGCGAGCAGATGGTGAAGCACGCGATTCCACTATTCGACATTGGCGCTACTGGTAACCAGGGTATCGTCCACGTGATCGGGCCGGAACTCGGCTTGTCGTTGCCGGGCACGCTGATCGTCTGCGCCGATAGCCACACTTGCACGCATGGCGCGATGGGCGCGCTGGCGTTCGGTATCGGCTCGACGGAACTCGTTCATGTGCTCGCCACGCAGACGGTGCGTCAGAAGAAACCGCACACCATGCGCATACACTTCAAGGGTCGCGTCGCCGAGGGCGTCACCGCCAAGGACATGATCCTGTACGTGATCGGTGCGCTCGGCGCGGGTGCGGGTACGGGCTATGCGATCGAATTCACCGGCGAAGCGGTCGAGGCGCTGTCGATCGAAGCGCGCCTGACGCTCTGCAACCTGACGATCGAACTCGGCGCCAAGTTCGGCCTCATTGCACCGGACGACACCACCTTCGCCTATCTGCGCGGACGCCCCTATGCGCCGCAGGGCGCGAGCTTCGATGCGGCGCAGGAAGATTGGCGCGCACTCGCGACCGACGCCGGCGCACAGTTCGACCGCGAAGTCGAAATCGACGCGACGGCGATTGCGGTACAGGTCACATGGGGCACGAGCCCCGAGCATGTCATCGCGATCGACGCAGCAGTGCCCGATCCGCTCAACGAGTCCGATCCCGCGCGCCGCGAGGCGCTGCAACGCGCGCTCGACTACATGGGTGTCCATGCCGGCCAGCATCTCGACGAACTGCCGGTGGATCGCGTGTTCATCGGTTCATGCACCAACAGCCGCATCGAAGATTTGCAGGCGGCGGCGCGGGTCGTCGCGAGTCAGCATGTCGCCGACGGCGTCAAGGCGTGGGTCGTGCCGGGCTCGTTGAGCGTCGCGCGACAGGCTGAAGAGCAGGGGCTTGCGCAGATTTTCCGCGCGGCGGGGTTCGACTGGCGGGAGCCGGGCTGCTCGATGTGTGTCGGCGCAAACGGCGATGTAGTAGGGCGCGGCGAGCGGTGCGTATCCACCTCGAATCGCAACTTTGTCGGCCGTCAGGGGCCGGGCGCGCGCACGCATCTGGCGAGTCCCGCAGTGGCGGCGGCCAGCGCGCTGGCGGGTCATATTGCGTCGCCCGCGGCATTGCGCATGGAGGCCGTACGATGAAAGCATTCACGGTAGTCAAAGGGCCGGCCGCGCCGCTCCTGCGCAATAACGTCGACACCGATCTGATCATTCGCATTGAGCGCATCTCGCAACTGGTGCGCGGCCAACTCGGCCCGTGGCTGTTCGAAACGCTGCGCTATCGCGAGGGGGCGGCCAGCCAGGAAGAGCGCGAGGAGTTCGTGCTCAATCAACCGCCGTTCCGCCACGCGTGCATTCTGCTCGGCGGCGTGAACTTCGGCTGCGGCAGTTCGCGTGAAATGGCGGTATGGGCACTCGAAGAATTCGGCATCCGCTGCGTGATTGCGCCTTCGTTCGGCGACATCTTCTACAACAACTGCCTGCAGAACGGATTACTGCCGATCTGTCTGGATGCCGCATCGCTTGAAAAGCTCGCGGCAGTGGCGGCGACCGGCACACCGCTCGAAATCGATCTGCGTGCACGGGAAATCCGCGCGAGCGGAATCAAACCGATGCCATTCGAGTTCGACGCCGCGCGCCAGGCGCTTCTGCTCGAAGGATTGGACGAGGTCGATCAGACGCTGCGCTTCTCGGACGAGATCGACGCGTTTCGCCGCGCGGACCGCGTGAAACGCAGCTGGGCCTATATGACGCGATAGTTCAAAAGCCAGTTGCGCCTCGCGTAGCTGATGAACATCGCCCGATCCGACCTTACCGGGAGAAGTACCGTGAGCCGCTCAGCACGTTTCAGGGAACTGTTGAAGTCACCGCCTTTCGTCTGTCTTGGCGCGCACGACGCCGTCACCGCCAAGCTCGCCGAACAGGCGGGCGCCAAGGCGCTCTACGTTAGCGGCTTCGCGGCATCCGCGATCGTGGCCGGTCAGCCGGACGTCGGCTTGTTGACGCAGACGGAGATGTTCGAGCATATCCGCCGCATCTGCCGGGTGACCACGTTGCCGGTATTCGCCGACGCCGATACGGGTTATGGCGGCATTCTCGACGTGCAGCGCACCATCCGTCTGTGGGAAGAAGCGGGCGCCTCCGTGCTGCATCTGGAGGATCAGGCCGTACCCAAGAAGTGCGGTCACTTCGCCGGCAAACAGGTGATCCCCATCGAAGAGATGCAGGCGAAATTGCGGGCGATGCTGGCCGCGCGAACCGATCCGGATTTTTTCGTCGTGGCGCGTACCGACGCGATCGCCGTGACCGGCCTGAACGATGCGATCGAACGGCTTCAGGCCTACGCCGAAGCGGGCGCCGACGGCTTGTATGCGGATGCACCGGAAAGCGTGGAGCACATGCAGGAGATCGTGCGGCGCCTGAAGCCGCTCGGCAAGCCGATCCTCTTCAACATGGCGCGTTCCGGCAAGAGTCCGTATCTGACGCTCGACCAGGTCTACAAGCTCGGCTTCGACTACGCGCTGTGCCCGATCGAACCGATGTTCGCGATGCACAAGGCGGTCAAGGAGATGATGGAAATCTTCATGCGCGAGGGTTCGACCGACGCGGTCGCGGACCGCCTGACCTCGTTCGAGGAGTTCAACCGCTTTGTCGGTCTCGATGAGGCGGTGGCCGAGGAGTCGTCGTTCAACGTCTCCGTAGCGCAGCCCATACGTAAAGCTGACGCCGCTTGAAGCGTGCTGCCTCGTGCCTTAAGCGGTCGGTGTCCGCTTCCGCTTACGTACCTGATATGGGTTCGTTATCCGGATAGCTGATCCGCACAGGCGGCACGAACCACGCGAGGCATAGACCAATAAGTGCGGCAGCGGCCGCCACCAGAATGCCGATATGAATCGATTCCACGAGCGCCTCGCGTGCGGAATTCATCATTGCGTCGCCTGCATGGCCGGCGCTCACCAGACGATTGATCAACGCTGCCTGCTCGGCGCGGTCCACCAGCAACTCCGGGCTCGCGAACGATTTGAACCACTGTGTCGCCTGATACGAATCGAGCGAGCGATGCACGCCACTGGTATAGAGATGCCCGAGTAACGCGCCGGTCATCACGGTGCCGAGCATCCCGCCGAAAGTCCGCAACGACTGCAGCAACGCCGTCGCTGCACCGAGATGATCGCGCGCAACGATCTGCTGCGAACACACGGTCAGGCTGGTGGCGACCAGGCCAAGCCCGAGCCCGCTGATCCCCATGCACGACATCCACACCAGATGCGGTTCATTGCCCCTGAGCGCCACCACGCTGAGACAGGCCAGCGCGGAGAGCGCGAAACCGACATACATGATGGCGTTGGCGCGGCGGATTCGTGTGACGATACGATTATTGAGCACGCTGCCCACGGTTGTGCCGAGTAGCAGCGGCGTGATCAGCATGCCTGAGGAGCGCGCGGACATCGCGTAGCCACCCTGAAACAACAAGGGCACATAAAACACCAGCGAAAACAGCGCGAAGCCGCCGAGCACCGACATGGCGAAGAGCGCGGAGAGCTTGCGGTCCATCAGCATATCCACCGGCACGATCGGATAACCGATGCGCCGCTCCCACAGCCAGAGTGTCAGCCCACAAATCGTCGTGATGACGGCGAGGACGATCGTGACCGTGCCGACGCCCTGCCGCGGGAACAACTCGATCAGCAGTTGCAATGCGCTGAACGTGACGGCGAGCACGAACGCGCCGAGCCAGTCGAGCCGCACCGGCCCGTCGCGGCGCTGCGGGCGCAGCGGTGGTAGAAAGCGCTGCACGAACAGCAGCGACACGAGGCCGACGGGCACGTTGACGAAGAACACCAGCCGCCAGCCACCATATTGGGTCAGAAGGCCGCCGAGCGTCGGGCCGACCATGTTGGCGACCCCGAACGCTGACGTGACGAAAACAAGCCAGCGCAGCCGCAACTTCGCACTGGGGAACAGATCGGCGACGGTGGCGAACACCGTGCCGATCAGAATGCCGCCGCCGATGCCCTGCACGCCGCGCCAAATCACCAGAAGCAGCATGTTGGTGGCGAGGCCGCAGAGCACCGACGCGCCGGTGAACAATACAATCGCGGCGACCAGAAACCGCTTGCGGCCGAACAGATCACCGAGTCGCCCGAAGATCGGAATGGTGATGACCGAGGCGAGCATGTAGGCCGTCGCGACCCACGCGTACAGATCGAAGCCCTTCAGTTCCGCAACGATACGCGGCAGCGCCGTGCCGACAATGGTCTGATCGAGCGCCACCAGCATCGCAACGAACGCGATCCCGAGCATGGCCAGCAGCGATTCGCGAAACGGCAGCAATTGTCCGCTGGGCAGTGGAGCGGCCGCATTGGGCGTCATGGCGTGATGCAACGAGTGTGGAGTCGGTGTGCGCCGCTTGTTGGCCTATTTCCGCGCGGCCTGATACGCGCCCAACGCGGCGCCTAGTTCCTCGTCGGTCAAGGCCGGGAAGACGCCCATCGTCAACAGATCGCCCCATTCGAGCGACAGTGCCGCGAGCGCGCGCGTATCCTCCGCCTCGACGATCGCAACCCCATGCAAGCCGCCGACGGCGTGCCAGCGCCCGAGCAATTTGACGCCGTCCGGTGGCTGGCCGCCGGTTTTCATGAAGCGTTCGATCACGGCACCTTCAGCGGTCGGCAGGCCGTTCCATTGCACGATGAATTTCATGGCGGATCTCCAATCTGATATTGGCGATGCCGGCTCGTGGCGCGCTGCCATCGTCGCAAGTGCCGTGTGAGGTTTTGTCTGTCTTTCGCCGCAGGCACTTCTACGCCAGGAGAAAAAAACCACGTGGCGTCCTAAGCATCATAGGTGACCGCGCGGCAGTCGGCGTCGCCGCCTGCGGACATTCACCAGGCGTATGGCACCGCCCCTTCCAGGGGCGAGGCATGGAGGAGCCGTTTGTTTCCAATTAAGGACGTCTCGTGCGTCCTATAGGAAAGTCCCTTTAATACGGTCTTCCAAGATGGCGTTGTTGCGCGCAGGCTCGACGGATTGGTTCGCGGCGCTCCAGGCGGTGTGCGCGGACGGCTTGCGTGCGTGGGAAGTAAAAACGCAAAGGCAAAGGCAAACGCAAACGCAAACGCAGACGGCACGCGCCAGAGGCGTGTGCCGTCGCTACGAGAGCGTGAGGCAGAGTCTAGCTGCGCGGCGAACCACGGCGCGCGGCGGCATCGGCAATGGCCTGGTGCGCGCCGGGAAAGCCCGGGGGATATTCGACCACGCGTGGCGAACCCGGTGCCGGTTGAGCGGTAACGCTCGCGCGCGCGCCGATTCGTGCGCCACCCACAATAGCCGCCATCGCCTGACGGTCGAGTTCAACGCTGTCGCTGAGGTCCTTGATGACGAGCTTGGCCATGGCGGCTCCAGAGAAGAAAGCGAGACGGCGGCGGATTCGATGGTCCGGCCGCCGCTCGGGTGTGTCTTTAAGTGTGCTGAGGTCTCGTCGCACTATCAGTATAGGAAATCTGCCTGCAGCGCGCCTGTTCTGTTCGAACAGGCGGCAGTAGAGAAGCCCCCGGTGCTTCGCTACTGCGCCGCGTTAAACGTCGGCATAGTTCGCGGCCCACAGCGACGGGCTGACATTCAGCTTCAGCGGCACGACGCCTGCGCCGATCATGCCGACGTTATTGAGGGCGGCAACGTTCACGTATTGCAGCTGGCTGACGCTCTGATTGATCGAGACGTTGACGTTGGCGAAGCCGCCCGGGCCGCCCAGGCCCGATACCGACGGCAGGCCGGGCACGCTGCTGCCGGTGCCGCCGGACACCGCCAACATTGCGTGGCGGTCGAGCTCGCGAGTGCGGGACAGATCGCGAATCATGAGGGATGACATGGTGATTCTCCTAAGGTGCGCGGAAGACGGGCGTGATCGGGGCGAAGCGAGCCGGCCCGGGGGCGTGGCTGCTTCGCCTCCCCATGCTTTACACGTGGATGTTGTTGCTCGACGTGATGCAAGGATTGATCGTCGAGGTGATGCCCGTGGCGAACGCGACGTTGTTGCCGTTGGCGTTCTGGAGGTTCAGTTCGTTGCTGATCAATTGCGTGGCGTCGACCTTCTTGCTGTTGTCCGGTGCGACTACCGGGCTGAAGTTGAAGAACGACGAGGTGGGGTAGCCGTAGCCGCCGCGCACACCGCGCATGGCCTTGCTGTCGAGTTGTTCGGTGATGGACAGGTCTTTGATCATCAGCGTGTTCATGGTAAATCTCCTGGAGGAAAACATCAGAGTCTTGCGATTGGGTTCGAGCAACTTGTCTGCTCGAGTGTCACTAATGCATGGGCTGTGCCAGCTTTATTCGTGCGTCCTAAGAAATTTAACGAAGGCATGATGGGCGAGGCTTTCGCGGTGGGTGAACAGGTTCGGACGGGTGTACAGCGTGACGGTTGCGTTGTGGGGCTGGTGGCGCGTAGCCAACCATTCGCCGCGCGCTGTTGGGTAGCGCACGACACCGTTGCGCCGCGTGCGCAGCGGGGCAATCCTGGTTTGCGAAAGGGCGGGTCCGGCGCTAGTATCGAAGCGGCACATGTAACTGATTACGACAGGTTTTCTATCGGCCCGACAGGCTCCGGTCGCACGCGATCCGGCCTAAGGACAGCGGCGGCGCTTCGCACAAATGGCTAGCCTTGCGCATGTGATTCGCGACTTTCAGAGCGGCGAGCTGTCACGCGACGAGTTCGTCGCTCAGCTCGACAGCACGTTGACGACCGAGGGACTCGGTCCGGCGCAGCTGCTGGAGATGCTCGGCACCGCGCATCGCAAAGCCCCCTTGCCCGACGATCTCTATGCCGAAGTGCGGCGGCGCATCGAACAGCTGCGCGTGTCCAATGTGGCGGCGGGCGGCGAGGAAACCGGCGTTCAGACCACCATCGAGATTCCGTCGGTACGCTCGTCGAGCGCGGCAAGCGTGTCGAGCGTATCGAACGCAGCGGCCGGCGCGGGAACGCCGGGACCCGACCAGATCAAAGGCACCGGTGACACACTGAACAACCGCTTCGTCCTGGAGGAATGTTTGGGCGTGGGCGGAATGGGCACGGTGTACAAGGCGCTCGATCTGCGCAAGCTCGAAGCATCGGACCGCAAACCGTATCTTGCGATCAAGGTGCTCAACGTCCAGTTCCGCGGCAATCCGAATTCACTCGTCGCGCTGCAACGTGAGGCGCGCAAGGCGCAGGTGCTCGCGCATCGCAACATCATCACGGTGTACGACTTCGACCGCGACGGGCCGATCGTCTACCTGACGATGGAGTATCTGACCGGCAAGCCGCTGAGTCAGCTATTGCGCACACCGGGCTATAAGGGCATGCCGGTTCGCGCCGCGCTGCCGATCGTGCGCGGCATGTGCAGCGCGCTCGCCTACGCGCACGAACGCGGCTTCGTGCACTGCGATTTCAAACCCGCCAACGTGTTTCTCACCACCAACGCCGAAGTGAAGGTGATCGACTTCGGCATCGCGCGTGTGTTCCAGCGGCCGGAAGAGGAGAGCGACGCGACTGTCTTCGATCCCGGCAGCCTCGGCGCGTTGACGCCTGCCTACGCGAGCCCGGAGATGATCGAGCATCGCGAGCCGGACCCGCGCGACGATATCTATGCACTCGGCTGCATCACTTATGAACTGTTGACGGGGCACCATCCGTTCGATCGACTGTCGGCGACCCAGGCGCGTAACGCCGACTTCAAGCCGCAGCGGCCGGCCAGTCTCGATGCCAGACAGTGGCGCGCGTTGCGGGCGGCGCTTTCGTTCGATCGCAATGCACGCATGCCGAGCGTGGTGCGCTTCATCGCGGAGTTCGACAACGAAGCACGCGCGGAAAAATCGGGCACGTTGGCGAAGGCGGGGCTCGCGGGTCTCGCCGTGGTGTGCGCCGCGGCGGTCGGCGTGTTTGCGTTCCGCTCCGCGCCGAATCGGCAGAGCGGCACGCAGACGGTCGAGGCGGCGTCACAGGACAGTGTGGATCAAGCGGCCTCGGCGCAACCGCTGGCCTCCGCAGCAAGCGTGGCGAGCACGCCCGCGCCGCCAGTTGCCGGGCCAGTGGCAGCCGTGCCACCGGCCGCGGTGCAAGCACCGGCGTCCCCGCCGCCCAAACCCGCACTGACGCTGGCCGCCGTCACGCCCGTGCTGGCGCAGGTGCCCTGTTCGGCGCTGAGCGCTTCGGCGCAGGACCACACGTTGACGGTGCAGGGCTACGTTTCGCGGCAATACGGCGTGGCGCATCTGAAGGACACGCTCGCTGCGTTGCCGGGCGTCGATACGCTCACGCTCAAAGTCGAGCCGCTTGCCGACGACAAATGCGACACCGTCAAGGCGCTCGCCCCCTACTGGATCCACAACTGGCAGGCCGGTCGCGTCGCGGCGCTGCATGTGCGGCCGCAAGGCGGCCTGCTGAGCGAAGGCGATCCGCTGGTCGTCAACGTGACGACGCCGGGTTACGACTCCTATGTGAACCTGGACTACTACCAGCTCGACGGCAGCGTCGTGCATATGCTGCCCAGCCCGCGGCTGAAGGACAATCAGGCGCCGCCGCACTATGCGGCCACGGTCGGCAGCGCGGGCGACTGGATCATTTCGAAGCCGTTCGGCGCGGAGATGGTGGTGTTGCTGATTACGCCGGCGCCGCTGTTCGACAAGCCGCGGCCCGAAAGCGAATCGCGCGCCGATTATCTGCGCGCACTCGACGCGCGGCTTGCGCAACTCGGCGGAAAATATGGCCAGGATCGTATCGTCGCCGATTTCGCGCCGATCACGACAAAGCCGCGTACGCCCTGAGCGGCACGCGGTGTCATCTCCATCATGGTGGGGTCAACGGCGCGTTACTTGAGGTCCTTGGCGACCCTGAAGCCGTCCTGCGACTGGCGCACACCCGCGCTGTACTTGAAGCGCGTTGCGCTGAGCATGTAGCCGGCGCCTTCGCGCCATGAACCGCCGCGGATCACGCGCATGTCGCAACCTGGGCTGTCCCACGCGTGGCCGTCGGCGGGTGCGCCCTGGTACGAGTTGTGCCAGCAATCGGCCACCCATTCCCAGACGCTGCCGTTCATGTCGTGCAGGCCGAGCGGATTCGGCGCGAACGAACCGACGGCTTCCGGGCCTTCCTTGTGCCACGGATCGCCGCAGTCCTTGCAATTGGCATTGCCCTTGCGCATCTGCTCGCCCCACCAGTACTGCGTGGTGGTGCCGCCCCGGTCCGCGTATTCCCATTCCGCCTCGGTAGGCAGGCGGTACGGTTTGCCGGTGACCTTGCTGAGCCATTTCACGTACTGCTGCGCGTCGTCCCAACTGAGGTCGCGCGCCGGTGCGGCTTTATTGGCATTGTTTTCGGGCGTCAATTTCTGGCAGGCGTTGGCGCTGGCGCACGCATTCCACTGTTCGACGGTCACCTCGTATTTGCCAATCGCGAAGGGCGCACCGATGCTCACGCGATGCACCGGTTTTTCAGAGGGATCGTCGGTGCTGCTTCCCATCGAGAATGAACCTGCCGGCAAGGCGATCATGATCGGGCAATTCGCGCAGTCGCGGCTTTCACCGGTGGCGAGTGGGCGCGTTGCGGACTTTTGCGCCGCTGCGGCTGCGGGCGCGGGCGCGGGCGCTGGTGCTGATGGTGGCGCGGCGGCCGGCGGGCCCGGTGCTGGCGTCACGGCTGCGCGCGGATGGTCTTGCGGTGCCGCGCTCGCGGGCGCGGCAGGCCGCGCGGTTTGCGCAGGCGGCGCATTCGATGGCGCGCTCGACGATGCAGCGGCGCGCAACCGGTCGATGCGCGCATGAGCAAGCGTGGCGAAGCGGCCATTCGGATAGGCCTTCAGATAGGCCTCATAGTCGCTCGGATAGTTGCTGTCCTTGATCGAATCCCAGAAGGTGATTTCGTATTGCTCGCTACTGTCTTTCGGCAGGATGCCTCTGCTATGCAGCACGACAACGGGTTGATCGTCGAGCGCAGCGGTGCTGAACGGCGGCGCGCTGAAGCGGACGGTCTCACGAAGTGACGACGCGACCCACGGCGTTTGCTGACCGCCGGTCGCCTCACGGACCTGCGTGGCGACGCGCTGAAACAAACCGCTGAGATCCTGCGACGGTGCGCCGGCGAGCGCACGCAGCAATGCGTCCGTGTACACGCCGTGACGCGTGCCATCCGCTGCAAAGCCCCCGGGGGCGGTTGCGTAGGCGACCAGCGTATTGGCTGGCAGCGCGTAAGAATCGAGCGTCGTGTCGGCCGCAAACGGATTGTTCAGGCAGGTGTCGAGGAGCACCAGATTGAGCTGGCCGGCACGCGGCGCGCGCATTGCCTGCAACACGGCCTGTAAATCGAGACCCTCGTTGACCATTCGCGCCGGCGCGCGCGCGTCGAGACCGGCAGGAATCAGCAAGGTCTGCCCGCCGAGCTGTAGGCCGTGCCCCGCGAAATAGAAGAGGCCCACGCCGCCCGCTCGCAGACGCTCACCGAATTCGCCGACAGCCTGACGCATTTGCTGCGATGTTGCATTGGTGCGCAGGATGACGTCGAAGCCGAGCGCGTGCAACTGGTCGCGCATCGCCAGCGCATCGCGCGGCGCATTACCGGCAATCTGCCCCGCGTGAGCGCCGTACGCGCCGTTGCCGATCACGAGTGCAATACGGTGAGACTGCCCATCTTCCCTCGATGAGGTGAATGGCGCGATCGTCGTGCTCGACGCGCTTCTGCCGCCATGCGCGGCGTCACGCTGCGCCGCGGCATGAGCACCGCCCCCAAGCGCCTGCATTGCCCCGACCATGCACACCAGCAGGAATTTTCGCCACATATTCAAATCCTGTTTGTCCCGGACAGAACATAGGTATTCGACGACCACGACGCCCGCGGCGGTGGTTGGAATGCAACGGGCGGCGCATCGATGCCGCTCCATGCATCGACAACCTGTTAATAACGATAGCACGCAGTTAGCGCGTCACCACGGTCCAGGTGTCGCGAATGCGTTATACGGTTAACGAATGTGCCGTATCTTTTTAGCAAGTTACGTCCTAAGCTAATTCACAAAGTAACGCAGTACGGCCGTTTTCATAGAGCGGCGTCCGATCAGGCGTGCGCGCGAAATCCAGCCGGAGCGCGCGGCCTGCGCGCCGCGCGGTGGCGGCCACGATCACTCTTCGGGAGAGTGCGCAATGCAAAGAACTATCCCAACCGGCGTTCTCGACGTACGTCATAGCGTGAAGGCGCAGTTTGCAATGCGCCGCACAACCCTTGGCGCCACGCTTCTCATCCTGCTCGGCATCGTGCCGCTGTCGCGTTCCGCGCTCGCCGCGCCAACCACCTCGCCGCCGGGCGCCGAGGAGTACATCATCTGGCCGCCGGATGGCGCGGTGATTCACGGCGGCAAGCTGTGGGTGCGCATGGGCTTGCGCAACATGGGCGTGTGTCCGAAGGGCGTGGTGTTTCCGAACACGGGTCATCACCACCTGCTGATCGACACCGATCTGCCGCCGCTCGATCAGGAGATTCCGTCGGACCGCAATCACCTGCACTTCGGCGCGGGCGAAACGGACGCGCGCATCGAACTGCCGCCGGGTAAGCACACGCTGCAACTCCTGCTCGGCGACCATAATCACGTGCCGCACAACCCGCCCGTGTATTCGAAGAAGATCACCATCAACGTGCAAAAAGACTAGTGCGACCCGTTCGTTCAGAACGGGTCCGCCATGACGGAGGGACCAACATGTACAAGATCATCGCGGTCGCGGCGCTGACTGTGGCGGCACTGGCCTCGCCGAATCTCGTCGTGGCCGGCACGACACCATCGCCCGCCGGTGCGCATGCGTATATCGGCTATCCGAACGACGGTCAGGTGGTGGCCGCCAACAAGCCGTTTCGCGTGTGGTTCGGCTTGCGCTACATGGGCGTCGCGCCGAAGGGCGTCAAGTACCCCAACACAGGGCACCACCATCTGCTGATCGATACCGATCTGCCACCCATGGATCAGGAGATTCCCTCCGATCGCAACCACCTGCATTTCGGCGCCGGCGAAACGGAAACGATGATTCAGCTGCCGCCCGGCAAGCACACCTTGCAGCTGCTGATGGGCGACGACATGCACGTCCCGCACAATCCGCCGGTGTACTCGAAGAAGATCACGGTCATCGCGCGTTGATGCCCGCCGCGCGCCGTGTCGTGATCTGACCAACAGCGCGGCGCACCTAGTTGGCTTTAATCCACCACCTCTCACCTGCTGCCTGGCTGCCATCGCGATGGGCCGCGCAGTACGGCACGCCCGAAGTCCTTTGCCATAAGCCATCGGGAAGATTTCTTAGGATCGGAAAGCAAACCTGGCACAGCCCATGCGTTAGTGACACTCGAGCAGACAAGTTGCTCGACCCCAAACCGCAGGACTGTGCTGTTTCCCTTCCAAGGAGATTTACCATGAACACGCTGACGATCAAAGACCTGTCCATCACCGCTCAACTCGACAGCAAGGCCATGAGCGCCGTGCGCGGCGGCTACGGCTACCCTTCTTCGTCGTTCTTCAACTTCACGCCGGTGTATGCGCCGAACAACAGCAAGGTGGTCGACGCCACCCAACTGATCAGCACGACGATGAACATCGAGAACGCGAACGGCAACAACGCAGCCTTCGTGGCCGGCGTCACCACGACGATCGACCCGCACGTGACCTCGAGCAACAACATCAACGTGCACTGAACGGCGCACGCCGCCGCGGAGGCCCTTCCGCCTCCGCGGGCCGCGCAGCAGCAGCGCGTCAAAAAGCGTTCGCGTCCAATCGTTCTTTCCACACGACCCCGCGTCACCGTACGATCCCCGCGCCGATCTTCCCGTACCGCTTCGATGGTGAAGCCGGGCAGGACATGCTTTACTTGAAGGGCGCGTTCTTCTCGTGCAGCGCAGCCGGCGTCATCGGAGAAAATCGTGTCAGCGTTGCCTGATTCATCGGTCTACCAGCGCAGCATCAGCACAATGGCGCGACCTGTGGTACGCCGTGCGGGTGCGTCGATGCGCGGACTCGGTGCCGCCACCGCATGCGCTTTGCTGCTGTGCGCGTGTGTCGATGTCAGCATGCCTGACTACAAACGGCCCGACACTCCAGCTAAAACGTCGTGGTCCGATCAGAAAGGCTCACCGGTATCCGCCGCCGCGACCATTGAACCCGATTGGTGGAAGGGCTTCCACGATCCGTATCTGGATACGCTGATTGCCAAAGCGATTGCAGGCAACTTCGATATCAAGGTGCTTGCCGCACGCATCGACGTGGCCGGCACGCAGATCGGCGAGGCGAAAGCAGGTGCTTTGCCGACCATGGATCTTGGCGCCGGCGCCGACTTCGAAAAGACTACCAGGCAGACCTTCGCCAAACAGTACAACGTGGCGACCCAGGTGAACTGGGACATCGATATCTGGGGCAAGGTGGAGAAGGGCGTACAGGCGCAGAAAGCCGAGTTTCATGCCAGCGAGGCCGACTGGCGCGCCGGTTATCTGGAACTGGTTTCCAACGTGTCGAGCACTTATTTTCAGATTCTCCAGTTCGACGACCAGATCGAACAGCAGCAAAAAACACTCGTGACCAACCGGCAGATTCTCACGATTTACGACGGCCAGAGTCGCAATGGCCTCGTGCCGAAAACGCAGGTGTTACGCCAGCAGGCGGAAATCAACCGCCTCACTAATCAGTTGCTGGAATTGCGCCGCTCGCGCGATCTCGCGAACAACGCACTGTGTACGCTCATCGGCGTGCCGGCCGGCGAATTCCAGATGCCCAAGGGGCATTTGCAGCAACGCGTGCAATTGCCCGCCGTGCCGGACGGCCTGCCCGCGCAACTGCTCGCACGGCGCCCCGACGTGGTCGCCGCCGAGTTCAGAGTGCTGGAATCCTACGACCTCGTCGGCCAGGCCAAGCTCGCGCAACTGCCGACCATCAGCCTCACCGGCCACGGCGGCACGGCGAGTTTCGCGCTGACCGACCTGCTGAAATCGTTCACCTACGGTTTCATGCCCAGCATCAATATTCCGCTGCTCGACCCGGGCGTGCGCGCGCACGTGAAGGTGACGCAGGCGCAATCGACGGTTGCCGAGCAGCAGTACCGCGTGGCCGTGATGGGCGCGTTCGAAGAAGTGGAAAACGCGTTGGTCAATCTGAATTCACACAAGGCCCAGCGTGTGGAATTAGAGCAACAGGTCGCGCGTTTACAGATTGTGGCGGATCAGATCGAGGCGCAATTGCGCCTCGGTGTGGTGTCGCAACTGGAGGTTTTCGAAACCGAACGGACGCTGCTGGAAGCACAGCAGGAACTGCTCTCCAATCACCAGCAGATTCTGTCCGATACGGTGTTGCTCTATAAGGCGCTCGGCGGCGGCTGGCCGAGCGTCGACGTGCAGGCGCAAGTAAAGGACAAATGAAGGACAAATGAAGGACAAATGAACGGCTAAATGAAATGCAAGTAAAGGAACACTGCGCTAATCCGCAGCGTGGCGTGCAGCGTGGGGTATTTAGGCTGGATGTCACGTATTGATTGCTTCTCAACCGATGATCCGAAAAATTGACACTCGCCATGTGTGACTTAAAATCGTTACAGAGCCGTCACCTGTCTGGCTCATTCCAACAACACCTGTTCGCCGTCGTCTTCTTCCCCCGTTTTCATTGCGTTCCCGGTGCAACGGGTAAACGCTTAGTGATCCAGATAAAATGACCGCCGGCGAAGCCCAGATTGCCGAGATGCGCACGACCCTGGACCCCGTGTTCGACGTGGTGCTGTCGCCGGTTGCCTCCGCGCAGCGTCCCGCGCTCGACGCCATCCGGATCGTCGACGACCTGTTCGCGATCGGCCGCAGCGAGGTTCCGTTTACTGATTACCCCGCCGAGCGGATTACCCGCCTGTCGCGCCGGCATGCGCGGATTTTCACGGAGCACGGCGCGGTTTATGTCGCCGATCTCGGCAGCAAGAACGGCACGACGGTGAACGGCGTGCCGGTGCGGCAAACCCCTGCGCGCGTGCGTGCCGGCGACGAACTGTGCTTCGGCGGCGAGCTCTGCTATCGCGTGAGCATCGAACCGCGCGCCCGTATCGTGGCCGCTGCCGGTGCACCGCCTGCAGCCGGCCTGCTGCTGGTACCGCAACGCGACGATCTCGGTCTTCAGCCGATCGAGGTGCTGGCGTTTCCGTTTCTCGTCAGCAAAGCGGACGACGTCTTCGCGCGCTACAAAGAGCGCTATCCGCATCAGGTCAATTACATCTCACGGCGTCACGCGCACATCTTCCAGAAGGGCGGCGAGTTATACGTCGAGGATCTCGGCAGCACCAATGGCACATTCGTCGGCGGAAAGCGGCTCGACGAATCGGCGCTGCCGCTGGTTGAGGGCGACCTCGTTGCATTTGGCGGCGACCACTTCGTCTACAGGGTGTCATTGCACAAACCCCCTGAAGTCGAGCCGACCGTGACCCAGCTATTCCTGAATCCCGCCATCGACGAGGCTGCCGATACCGACAAGACCACGTTCGTTGCCGCCGCGCATTCGTTCCTCGATATCTTTTGCGTCGACCCGGGGCTACAACGCGAAGACGAAGTCAACGACGCAGCGCTGGCGGCACCGGCGCAGGCAAAACGCGACGCGACCGGCAACGGCGCGCACGCAACGAATGGCGCGAGCGGTGCGAACGGCGCCAGTGTTGCGAGAGGCCGGCCGCAGCGTTGGCGTTTACTGATTAGCGAACTCAGCCAGGCCTTCTCGGGCGGCGATCGCACGAACGTGCGGCGCATCGCGTGGTGGGGCGCCGCGGGCGTCGTCGTACTGGTGGCGCTTGCGCTGACGCTCTATCTGCGAGGCTCGTCGGAGCGTGAATTGAGGAATCTGCTGGCGAGCGGCGACTATTCCAGCGCGGTCACGGCGGCAAACGGCTATCTGGCGACCCATCCGGCCGACACCAAAGTCAGCGCGCTGGCGAGCGAAGCGCTGTTGAAGGCGAACCTCCCCGACTGGTTGAATGCGTTGCAAAAGGCGCAGTTCGATCGGGCCGATGCGCTGCTCAAGGAGATGAAATCGTTGAGTGCGAATAATGCGGATGCCGCGTCGCTGGTCGGCGAATTGCAATGGGTCGGCGATCTGGAGCGTTTTGTGGTGGGACGGGGTGGCGTGGATGCGCCGATCCGGATGTACGCGGACGAGACTACCATCAACGGCCTGCTGCAACGCTGGGACGACGACGCTAAAAGTCACCAGCGTGCGCTCGATCGCATCGCGTCGTACGTGCCCGCCTTCACGGACCCCTACGCGCAGGCCTTGAGCCAGCTGCGCAAACTGGAAAGCGACGACTCGGTGTATGTCGCCGCCATCGACCGCCTGAACACGACGATTCGCACCGAACTGGCCCGCGACAAACCCGACGCGCTGCCCCCCATGCTGGACGACTATGCGCAGCGCTATCCGCGTCTCGCGGGTCTCGACCGGGTGCGCGAAGATTTGCGCGAGTACAGCGACGTGCTGAACGCCGCGCTGGCGCGTCAACTCACGCCGCTGCTGGCGTTGCTGAAATCGGTGCATTTCAGCACTCCGCCGTTTCAGGCGCAATTCGGGCAGCTGGCCGCAAGCCGTCTACCTTCGACGGACGTCATCCAGCGCCATGACGCGGTGACGGCGGCGTGGCTGCGCGGCGACGGTCAACAGGCGCTGGCCGGTTTGCAGGCCATGCCCGCCGGCCCGTGGTCGGATGTACTCGCGGCGGAGCAGGCGCACAAGAAGGCGCTGCTCGATCAGTTCGCCGATCTGCAGAAGACGCGCGGCGGCAAGGATTACGACGAACGTTTGCTGTCGTTCTACGCGAGCCTCGATCCGACCGCCGACGCGTGGTTCGTGCAATCGATCCAGAAAGACGTGTCGGCGCTGCACGACAAGGCGCTGGCGCGTGCGCAGGATTTACTGCTGCGCGCTCAAAGCCTCTGGAAGCAATACCGTGCGAACGGCTCGATTGGCGGCACGCAACGGCTCGAAGCAGGGATCTCGGCCGGCTTTCGCAGCGAGGCGCGGTTGTTGACGGACGCGCAAAGCGCGGCGCAGCAGGGTATGCGCATTTACACCCAACTGAAGGCAGACCATCCTGCCGACTTCGACCGCCTGCTCGCGGACATCGACGCAGAAGCGAATTTGCAGCGCCGTTCGCTCACCGATTTACGCATGGTGCTGGACCCGGGCCTGTTGAAGGCGAAGCTGGCATTGATTGGAGGCGAGCAGAGTGAAGCGCGACGGTCACCCTAAACCGTTGTCGGAGGCGCTGGAGGACCACAGCGTCGAAGGCATCGCGATTCTCACCGCCGAACCGGTGCGGATAGCGCGCGCGCTGATCTGGGCGATGGTCGCGCTGGTGGTGGCCGGCTTGCTGTGGTCGTTTGTCGGCCGCGCGGATGTGATCGTCAGCGCGCAGGGGACCCTCTCGCCGGAATCGGAGGTGCGTCGCATCTATGCGCCGATCGACGGCGAACTGGCCGATCTGTATATCGCGGAAGGGCAGCCGGTTTCGAAGGGCGACGTGCTGGCGCGCCTGAACGCGCGCGGTGCGATCGAGGCGGCCAGCAACGCGCTGCAGGCGCAACTCAAACTCGAGGACGCCGAGCGCGACTGGAAACAGTTTCCCGAGAAGAAAGCGCTCATGGAGCGCAAGGCCTCCGCGCTCAAGGCACAGATGGAAGTGGAAGCGCGCCAGCACGAAAACCGCGTCTCCGAAGGCACCACCAAGCTCGCCGAAGGCCAGAAGGCCGAACTCGACGAAGCCCGCAGCGTGCTCGATAACGCCCGCCGTACCCGCGAGGCCGCGCGCCAGGAACTGGACCGCTACTCGCGCCTGTTCGCGCAGCCAGGCGGCGGCGGGATTGCCGAACTGCAGGTCGAACAGAAGCGCACCGCCGCGATGGAAGCGGACAACGCGTACCGGGTCGCGCAGTCGAAACTCGCCGAACTGGATTTCCGTCTGAGCCACGAATACGCGCAGGCCAATGCGCAACTCGAAACCAGCGGCCAGCAGACCACCGACCTGCAATTGCAGTACGACCAGGCAGTACGCGACATCACCGACGCGGAAGACAAGGTACGTCTGCAACTGCAGACCGCCCGCCTCGTGTCCGAAGCCGCCGCGCGGATTCGCTTCGAGAACATCGACAAAGACAATTTCCTGCTGATCCTCGCACCGGTCTCCGGCGTCATCACTGACGTGACCTCGACACAACGGGGCGACAAGATACAGGCGAACGCGCCGCTCGGCGGCATCGCGCCAAAAGACGCACGGCCCGTACTGAAGATCGAAATCGCCGAACACGATCGCGCGTTTCTACACGAAGGCTTGCCGGTGAAGCTGAAATTCAATGCGTTCCCGTATCAGCGCTACGGCCTGATCAGCGGCACGCTCGCCTACATTTCGCCCGCCACCAAGCCGTCCTTGACGGACAAACAGCCCGTGTACGAAGGCCGCGTGACGCTCGACAAGAATTACTACCAGATCGCCGATACCCGTTATCCATTGCGCTACGGCATGACCGCGAGCGCGGAGATCGTGGTGCGCGAGCGCCGACTGATCGACCTCGGTCTGGACCCATTCAGGCAGGTTGCGGGCTAACGGCGCAGATTACACGTCAATGAAAAAGGAGCGGATGACATGACCGCGATAGTGCGAATCGATGACGAAGTCGTGGACGTGGGCGAGTTCATTCGTCTTCTGAAATTGACCGGCCAGTTCGAAAGCCTGATCGAGCAGATCGTGCGCGACAAGCTCACCGTGCATGCCGCGAAGAAACAGGGCATCGCCGTGACAGCGGACGAAATCCAGGAGCGCGCCGATCAGTTCCGCCGCGTGCGCGGGCTGCATCGCGCGACGGATATGAACGGTTATCTGGATGCGCTCGGCGTAAGCCTCGACGAGTTCGAGGCATTCATCACCGACGGGTTGTACCAGGAAAAGCTGCTCGACGTGGTCGGCAACGAGGCGGCGATCAAAGACTATTTCGCGCTGAATTCGCCGAAGTTCGACGCGATCGAAGTAAGCCATATCGTGCTCGACAGCGACGGCAAGGCGAAAGAGATGATTTCGTATCTGCACGACGATCCCGACAGTTTCGCGGATATGGCACGCGAACATTCGATCGCGGATACACGCGAAGCCGGCGGCGTGATCGGCAAGGTGCTGCGCGGCTCGCTGAAACCGGACATCGAGGCGAAGATCTTCAACGCGGCGGTGGGCGATCTGCTCGGACCGTTCCCGTCGGCGGATCGGTCCTGCTTCGAGATCTTTGCGGTCACGGCCAAGTATCCGGCAACGCTGGATGCCGACGTCGCGGCCGAAGTCAGGCGACTGCTACGAGAGAGCTGGTTGATTGCCCGTTCCCAGGAGCATGTGATCGAAGCCCGCTAGATAGCCAAGACGCTGTCATACCGACACGATTTGCCGCGTCACGCCGCGACGATATGCAGTTGAGTAAAGAGTAAAGGTCCGCACGCCCATGGATGCACCCCAAACCGCGCCCTCCGCCGCCGAGTTTCTGACCTCGGTGGAAATCCTCTCGCCGTTTTCGCGCGACGAGATCGAACGCCTTGCCGAATTCGCGCAAGCGCGCTTCTATTCGTTCGGCGAAACGGTGTGCTCCGCGGGCGAAACTGCCGACGGTCTGTACGTGGTGCGCTCGGGCTCGGTGCGGATCTTCACCGAGGAGCACGGCAAGGAAACCAGTATGGGCGTGCGCAAAAGCGGCGAGATTTTCGCCGACATTGCGATGTTGCGCGCCTATGTGCACGAAGCGTCGGTGCGGGCCTCGGCGAAAACCGAGTTGCTGTTCATTCCGCGCGCGGCGATCGAACCGGTGATCGCCGGCAACCAGGCGGCGCTCGCGTTTGTCGCGAGCTATGTGGCGATCAATTCGGCCGGCGGGTTCGTTGCGCAACTGTTCGATCTGCGCGGCAAACTGAACAAGGCCGAGCTCGAGGAATACGTGCGCAGCGTCGGTGTGAAACGCGTGGCCGCGGGCAAGGAGATTCTCAAGCAGGACGGGCGTGACGATCGGCGTCTATACGTTGTGCGGCAAGGCGGCGTGCGTATCGTGCGTCAGGAGGAGGGGCACGACTACACGCTCGCCACCTTGGGCGAAGGCGAAATCTTCGGCGAAAAATCCTGCCTGATGCGCCAGGAACAGATGGCCTCGGTGGTGGCGACCACCGATACCCGGCTGCTGGTGATTCCCGAGCGCACGGTCCATTTCATCCTCGAACGCAATCCGAAACTGCGTGAAGTGCTGGACGAACGGATTCGCTATGGCGACCGTGAATTGCAACGTCAGAAGCGGCTCGAACAGCGGCGCAAGTTGCCGCTCATGCTCGATCTGCACACCAAACCCGAGTTCGGCGAGAAAGTCATCAAGCGCTTTGCGCTGGTCGAACAGGCGGAGGAAATGGATTGCGGCGCAGCCTGCCTTGCCATGGTGTGCCGCCACTACAACATCCCGATGACGCTCGGCAAGCTGCGCGAACTCGCCAACGTCACCACCCAGGGCGCCACGCTCGACAGTCTGGCCCGAGCCGGCGAGTCGCTCGGCTTCACCGCACGCGGCGTGCAATGCACGTTCGATTCGTTACGTGGCTTTGATTTGCCGTTTATCGTGCATTGGGAGGGCTACCACTACGTGGTGGTGTACGGGCTCTCGAAAGACTATGTGTGGGTTGCCGACCCGGCGATCGGCTTCAAAAAAATGACGGTGGAAGATTTCGAGCGCGGCTGGAGCGGCACGTGTCTGCTGTTTACCGCCGGTCCGAATCTGCTGCAGATGTCCGCTTCGCGTTCGCCGTGGATCCGCTTTGTGGGGTACCTCAGGCCGTACAAGAAGATTCTCGGCCACCTGTTTCTCGCCACATTCGTGATTCAGGTGCTGGGCGTGATTCCGCCCCTGATCATCCAGAACATTCTCGACGGCGTGATCGTGCATCAGAACGTGAGCCTGCTGCATCTGCTGATCGGCGGACTGATTATCGCCAATGTGTTTTCCCAGTTGATGTCGTCGATTCGTGCGTATCTGGCGAATTTCATGGTGCGCAATATGGACTTCGCGATGATGTCGCAGTTCTTCAGGCACACCATGTCGCTGCCGTTCTCGTTCTTCGCCAAACGCAAGACAGGTGACATCTTCGCGCGCTTCCAGGAGAACCAGACGATCCGCGCGTTTCTCACCGAATCCACCGTGACCACCGCGCTGAATCTGCTGATGGTGTTCATCTACTTCACGATCATGTTCGTCTACAACGTGAAGATGACGCTGGTGCTGATCGCCTTCGTGATTCCGATCCTGTTGCTGACCGCGCTCGCTACGCCAAAGATCAAGGGCTACGCGCGCGAGGTGTTCACCGCATCCACCGATTCGAAAGCGTTCCTGATGGAAGCGCTCGCCGGCGTCGAAACCGTCAAGGGCATGGGCATCGAGCGGCCGGTGCGGTTGCGCTGGGAGAAGAAGTACGCGAAGGCGCTCGAAGTGCAGTATCGCGCTCACGCGTTCAGCATTCTTGTCGGGCTCGGCAGCCAGTTGCTCAATGCCGCGACCACGATCGCGATTCTTTGGGTCGGCGCGAATCTGGTGCTGGCGCGCGAGATGACGATTGGTCAGCTGATTGCGTTCAACGCGTTCATGGGTAGCGTACTGGGGCCGCTGATGGGGCTGGTCGGCTTGTGGAGCATGTTGAACGACGCTGGTGTGGCGATGGAGCGGCTTGGCGACGTGCTCGATATCGAACCGGAGCAGAAACCGCAGGATCTGCCCTCACGCGTGATGTTGCCCGAATTGCAGGGCGACATCAGTCTGAACGGCGTGTACTTCCGCTATGGCGAGAACGATTCGGCGTATGTGCTCGAAAACATCAGCTTCGAGATCAAGCCCGGCGAACTGGTGGCGATCGTGGGGCGCAGCGGTTCCGGCAAAACCACGCTCGCCAAGCTGCTGGTCGGCTTTTATGCGCCGACCGAAGGCAAGATGACAATCGACGGCTACGATCTCGGCGTCGTCGACAAGGCCTATTTCCGCGCGCAAATCGGCTATGTGATGCAGAGCAATCTGCTGTTCTCCGGCACGATTTCGGAGAACATCGCCAGTGGCGACGACGCGCCCGACCGGCGCCGTATCGAGGAAGTCGCCAAGATGGCTGACGCGCATGCGTTCATCAGCAAGATGCCGCTGGGTTACGAGCAGATTGTCGGCGAACGCGGAATTGGATTATCCGGTGGGCAGATCCAGCGGCTCTGTATTGCGCGGGCGCTGTATCACGATCCGCGCTTACTGGTTTTCGACGAGGCGACCTCTGCGCTGGACTCGCAATCGGAAAGCAATATTCTGGGCAATATGCACGACATTCTGAAGGGACGAACGGCGGTAATCATTGCACACCGGCTCAGCACGATCATGCGCGCTGACAAGATTCTCGTGCTGTATGAAGGCGCGATCGTCGAACAGGGTCGTCATGATGAACTGATCCAGCGCGGCGGTATGTACTACCAGCTGGTCCAGAAACAGCTGAGCGCCTGATGAAGATACTCGACCAGATTGAAGAGCCCAGCCCGGCGATTTCATATGCGGGGTTGATCGAGCGTATCGAGATATTGCGCTCGACACTGCGCTGGTCGTCGCGGCTCGAACGCGCGGACATCGACAAGCTGCTCAGGCAAGCCACGTCGTTGCGCGACGAGGTGATGCAACTCTCGCACAAGGAGCGCTTCGTTCAGGCGGCTGTGGCCGAGCCCACGCGTGCTGATCTGTCGCGCGGTGCGCGCAGAAAGGCCTTGCTCGAACGCAGCTTCATTTTTGAGGGGACCTTCGGCGACAATCCGCGCCTGCTCGAATCGCTGGAAATCGCCGAGAAAGCCGCGCCAACCGATCTGCCGGTCTTGATCGACGGCGAGAGCGGCACAGGCAAGGAACTGATGGCGAAGGTGGTTCACGCGAACGGGTCGCGCGCGGACAAGCCGTTCATCTCCGTTAACTGCGGCGCGATTCCGGACAATCTGCTGGAATCGGAATTGTTCGGGCATCGCAAGGGCGCATTCACAGGCGCGTCAGCCGACCGCAAGGGCAAATTCGAAAGCGCGCATACGGGTACGATCTTTCTCGACGAAATCGGCGAGTTGCCGCTGGCGGGCCAGGTGAAGCTGCTGCGCGTGCTGGAAGCGCATGAGATTCAGCGGGTGGGTTCCGATGAAACGATAGCGGTCGACACACGCATCGTGGCGGCGACCAATCGCAATCTGCGGCAACTGAGCGAAGAGGGCAAGTTCCGCGAGGACCTGTTTTATCGGCTGAGCGTGATTCATGTCACGCTGCCGCCGCTGCGCGAACGCCGCGATGAGATACCGCTACTGATTGCATGGTTCGGCGACGAGGCCGCGGGCACCTTGAAACGCAGGCCGGTGCGACTGACGCCGCGGCTGCGCGACTTTCTTCTGAACTATGCGTATCCAGGTAATATCCGCGAGCTGCGCAACGTGATGTATCGCGTGTCGTGTCTGGCAGGCGATATGGCCGATCTCGATCATCTGCCGGTGGACATGCGGCCGGCAGCAACGGGCTCAGCCGCCGCGGCGGCGAGCGGGAAGAGCGAGGCGGGCAAGGAACCCATTAGCGTGGCAAATCTGATGTCGCTCAGCGACGCCAAGCGTGCGGCCAGCGACGACGCGGAAAAGGCCTTCCTCGAGCGGGGCTTGCGCGAAGTGAGCGGTACGGTCGCAGAACTGGCACGCCGCATCGACATGAACCGTTCACATCTGCAGATGCTGCTGAAAAAGCACGGTCTGCATTCGAAGGATTTTCGCAACCGGAATGCGCCGTCCGTGGGCAAAAACGGCGCCGAGGACAGCGATGAGGACGACAGCGATAGTTGAGCGCGTCCGCCGGCAGCGCACTTGCGGCAACGCTGGCTAAGGGCTAAGGCGAGGGGTTCAGCAAGGTTTTGTCGGACGCGTTGGGGTCTTCGGCCTGCACCACCACCGCCGTGATGTTGTCGCGCCCGCCGCGTGCGAGCGCGAGCTCCACCAGTTCTTCCGACGCACGGTCGCAGGCCACCGTGGTCAGCACGGTCAGCATTTCCTGGTCGCTAACTTCATTGCTCAGGCCATCGCTGCAAAGCAGGAAGACGTCGCCGTCCGCGACTTCGATCGCATCGTCGTCGAGTTCCAGCAGATCGGTGGCACCGACCGCGCGCGTGATCATGTGCTGCGCGGGATGGTGCCGCGCCTCTTCGTCCGTAATCGCGCCCAGCGACTTGAGCACCTCGACCTGGCTATGGTCGCGCGTCAGCTGCCGCAGTTGACCGTCGCGGTAAAGATAGAGGCGGCTGTCGCCGGCCCATAGATAGCCGCAGAAACGGTCGCAGGCGAGCAGGACGATCACGGTGCTGCCGATCCGCTGCACCTGGCGGCGCGCGGCTTCGTCCCGCAGTTGACGATTGGCTTTTTGCAACCGCGTCCGCGCGTCGGCGACGAAGGCCTTCATGCCGGCCGGCGGCGCGAGCCGGCTCAGCGTGTCGATCACCAGACGACTCGCCAGATCGCCGACCGCGTGCCCACCCATGCCATCGGCAACGGCCCAGCGCCCGAGGTCGGGCTGGTCGAGGCAGGCATCTTCGTTGATTTCACGGACCCGTCCGGCGTCGGAACGCGCGGACGACGTCCATCGAAATTGGCTCGCACAGGTCACAACGTCTACACCGTATCGTTTCTGCTGCGTGCGTCGGGGGACACATTGATGTTCGAGTTCGCGCCGGTATTGCGCACATCGACCGACTGGAACGTGTTGATCATCTGGTTAGCATAGAAGTTGTTCGAGATGTCGTACAGGTTGACGACCGGCCCGATGCTAGGTGTTTCCCGCACATAGGGCTGAATCCAGCCGTATACCCACGGTGCACCGCCGCCGCCGCGAATCGACGCCATTGCTTTGCGGTCGAGTGCGAGGTTCAGCGAGAGGTCATTTACTGTGATCGAGGCCATGTCGTTCTCCGGTTGGCCGCCCGAAGGCGACGCGCGCGTTAAATGAAGCAGTGAGCGTCATGCTGCAAGTGCCATGCCAATTTGTAGCGCGTCGGCGCGATTTTCCGTGACGCATTGACTGCGCGGCGATTCCCCGCATCTGCTCGCAGGGCGCCGTGCGAACGGTGCCACAGAGGTCGGCGCACGGCCAACAGCTCCACGCACAAAGCGGTGTGGCGCCCAACACATCGAAGCGACCCGCGTACCTTCAGTAGACCTCCGCTTTGCAGCCGAAAATGATTGTGGCGCGCCAACACATCGAGGTGAATTCTGTCGGCCTTCAACGGACACCTGACGAACTCACACGCTCCAGAATTTCCGCTTAGTCCCGCCCATCAAGGCTTTCGCGCGCCTGGCCCGGATGATGCAAAAGACCTCGCAACAGTGTTGGAAAGCGAAACGAGGCCAGCCATGAACACCAACCCTCTTCAGACGAACATCGAACCGCGGAATGAACGCCGCGGCGAATCGTCGACCATCGATCTGCCAATCGGCGCGCATCTGGTCACGCAACGCAACGGTTACGAACATCACGGGATCTATGTCGGCAACGGCCGGGTGGTGCACTACGCCGGCTTTGCGACCTCGGCGCACCGTGGCCCGGTTGAAGAAGTGGAACTGGCGCGCTTCGCCGCCGGTCATCCGCTGTCGGTTCGGCCCACGCCGAGCGCCCGTTATGTCGGCGACGAAGCCGTGCGCCGCGCACGCTCACGCCTCGGCGAAAACCGTTACCGCTTGCTGACGAACAACTGCGAACACTTCTGCGCATGGTGCCTGCTCGGCGAAAGCCGCAGCGAACAGGTGCATTGCTGCCTGCGCCATCCGCGCACCGGCATGCACGCGCTGGTGTGCCTCGTGAAGGCTTTTGTCGAGAGCGGCAAGACGAGTGGTCGGATCGCCGCGCAGATCGCGTGAGCGGGTGATAACGAATTCAAGGAGAGCATCATGGTTGCCGCAGAAAAGACTTTGCACTGGGCCGTGGACAAATGGCTCGCCCCCACACCGTCGATGCCCGCACGCGTGGTGCGCTTTTGCCATCGCGCCTCGCAACAGCAGCGCTACGTCTGCGTGGAAGCGCTGCGGCCGAGCGGCTTGCTGTCGATCTTCTTCTTCCGCCACGACGACGGCTCGTGGAATGTGTTTCCGCCGCAAGCCGAGCGGCCTGCCATGAACGGTCATCGCCGCGTCGCGGTTTCCTAGCTTTGCGCGTGCGCGGCCGCTTCCTTTGCGATCCATTGACTGAACAGCAGCATCGCCGGCGTCATCGGCCGGGTCTTCAATGAGGTCAGCCAATAGCTGCCGGCGTGCACTTCCACCTCGAACGGGCGCACCAGACGGCCTGTGTTCAACTCGTGATCGAACATCAGCGCCGGCGCCAGCGCGATCCCCGCGCCTTGCATCGCCGCTTCCACCATTAGCCGCGACGAATCGAACACTGGCCCGCGAATCGGGCGCGGCGGGATGCCGGCGGCCGTGAACCAGTTCATCCAGTCGTCAGCGCGATAGGAACGCAGCAAGGTCTCGTTTGCCAGATCAGCGGGTTCGGATAGACGTGCCGCGATTTCCGCTGTGCACAGGATTGCGAGCGGTGTGTCGAGCAGCCGGGTCGCGAGGGAGCCGGGCCACGTGCCGTCGCCGAAACGAATGGCGAAGTCGAGACCTTCGGTGGCGAGATCGACCAGGTTGTTATTCGTGAGCAGCCGCAATTCGACGAACGGATGCGCGTCGCGAAACGACTTCAGGCGCGGCATCAGCCAGCCAACTGCGAATGTGCCCACCACGCCGACCGTCAGCACCTCGTGAAAGTGCCCACCTTCGAACTGCTTGAGCACGGCTTCGATGCGATCGAATGCCTCGGAGAGGACCGGGCGCAGCGCGAGGCCTTCGTCAGTCATCGCGAGACCGCGCGGCAGGCGCTTGAAGAGCGGGGTGCCGAGCCGTTCCTCCAGCGTTCTGACCTGCTGGCTGACAGCCGCCTGGGTGACGTTCAGTTCGAGCGCGGCGCGCGTGAAACTCAGATGCCGCGCGGACGATTCGAAGGCGCGCAGCGCGTTTAGCGGAAGATACGGTCGCATGACGAAGGTATAAGATTTTCTTGTGACACGGCTAAATTATCATCGTTTGCCATGGGTCGGCGGAAATCGAACTGTGCGACACTCGGGTCACACCGAATGAGGCCATGCATGCGGCAAGCGAGCGTCCGCCTCGACGTACGCGGTGAGAAGTTGACTGTCCAGTTGAAATGCTCGACACCTTCCGCCGACGTTCGTCCAGGTAGGCCGTCGGCTTGTCCAACCGCGCGTCCTGTGCCCTGATCCGGAGTCTTTCATGAGCGTGTATGTCTTCGCATTGCTGATTGGTGTGGTGGCCGGCCTACGCGCGATGACCGCGCCCGCAGTTGTGAGTTGGGCGGCGCGTCTGGGATGGTTGCCGCTGCAGAGCACGCCGCTGGCGTTTCTCGGTTATGCCGTCACGCCGTACATTTTCACCGTGCTGGCGATTGTCGAACTGATCACCGATCAACTGCCGAAAACGCCTAGCCGTACCGTGCCGGTGCAGTTCGGCACGCGTGTCGTGGTGGGCGGTTTGTGCGGCGCGGCAATCGGCGCGGCGCATGGTGGACTGACTGGCGGCCTGATTGCCGGCGTGGTCGGCGCAGTGATCGGTACGCTTGGCGGGGCGAAGGCGAGAGCCGCGCTGGCTAATGCATTTGGTCGGGATTTGCCGGCCGCGTTGATCGAAGATGTGGTGGCGATTGTCGGCGCGGTGGTGATTGTGATGACGGCGGGGTGATGCGGTGATCGGTTGGCATGACAGCCCTTCGCATGGCGTAAAATTCCCGTTTCGACAGACACCTTGCTGCGCACATTCATGCCAACGCCCGCGGACAAATCAAACTCGAAGGAAACCGAAGGCGTCGCCGTCATCGACCGTGCCTGCGCGATCCTGTTCGCCTTCCGCCCGGACGATGTCGCGCTCACGCTCGCC
This sequence comes from Paraburkholderia fungorum, assembly GCF_046027215.1. Classification (GTDB taxonomy): domain Bacteria; phylum Pseudomonadota; class Gammaproteobacteria; order Burkholderiales; family Burkholderiaceae; genus Paraburkholderia; species Paraburkholderia fungorum_D. The sequence goes on from NZ_JAQQEN010000002.1 coordinate 3,278,348, forward strand.
GAACTCGCGGCACGCACGGGGCTCTATAAAAGCACGCTGCTGCGGCTCGCCGGCTCGCTGATCCAGCACCGCCTGCTGCTGCGTCTGGACGACGGCCGCTATCAACTGGGCTCGGCCACCTTCATGCTCGGCGCGCTGTATCAGCGCAGCCTGAATCTCGGCGACATTCTGGTGCCGCTGATGAGCGAACTCGCGGAAACGAGCGGCGAAAGCGTGTCGTTCTACGTGCGGGATGAGGCGGTACGCGTGTGCCTGCATCGGGTGGACTCGAAGCATGCGGTGCGTTTTCACGTGCGCGAAGGCGACGTGCTGCCGCTCGAAAGCGGTTCGGGCGGTCACGCGCTGCTGGCGTTCGGCGGCATGCCGGGCGTGCCGTATGAGCGGATTCGTGAAGACTTCTACTGTGTGTCGATCGGCGAGCGCGATCGGGAGACGGCTGGCATTTCAATGCCGGTATTCGGCGTGCGCCAGGCGTTGCGCGGCGTGTTGACGCTCGCGGGCCCCAGTTCGCGCATCGATCAGGCCTTTCTCGAACGCAATCTCGATGCGCTATTCGACTGCGCCGCACGCGCGACCGACGCACTAGGCGGCGACTCGCGCGCCATGCGCAACGCGCAGCGGCGTGCGGCCGAAGTTCAGGACAGGTGACGCTCAGGCTTGCCCGTGTAGGTGTAGTTCATCTGGCGCGGCAGCGGGCCTTTGTTGCGCTCCTTGCGCCCACGTTGCTCCCATGCATGCGACAGAATGCCGACCGCGCGTGACAGGCAGAACACGCCGCGCGCCAGTTCCGGCGCAAAGCCGAGTTCGGCGTAGATCACGGCAGTCGCGCCGTCGATATTCATCGGCACCGGTTTGTTCTTGCGCTGCATGAGCAGCGCTTCAATGCCGCGTGCGATCGCGGCGTAGCGTCCGCTAATGTTCTCTTGCCGGACGCTGTCGTCTACAAGCGCAAGCAACCGGACGGCGCGCGGGTCGACCGGATGAAAGCGATGCCCGAAGCCGGGCAGATACTTGCCGTGTGCCGCGGTAAACGCATCCACGCCTTGCTCGACGGCATCATCCAGCGCAGCACCCGCCTGCATGCGTTCGGCGATCGAATCGTACAGTTCGACGGCCTGCTGACCAGCGCCGCCATGCACGTCATCCAGCGCGTTGATCGCGGACGCCATCGCGCCATTCAGCGGCAGGCCGCAGCTGGTCGCCATCCGCGAAATCGCAATCGATGGCGCATGCGGCCCATGATCCACCGACGCCACGAGCGCCGCCTCGAATAGGCGTGCTTGTGCGGCATCAGGCAGTTCGCCGCGCAGCATCAGCCAGATCATCTGCGGAAAACTCACGTTGCCGATCAGTTCCTGAATCGGGAAACCGCGCACCTTGATCGACCCCGGATGGATGTCGATGATCGAGGTGCTCCAGTAGTCGGCGGCGAGCCTGGCGGCATCGAATGCTTGCGTCATGTTCAAATCACTCCTTCGGCGCGTAGTTGGCCGATTTGCGCATCGTCGTAACCGAGCGACGCCAGTTGTTCGTGTGTATGTGCCGACAATTCAGGCGCGGGCGTCGCGGGTGCGGTGTCGCCATCGGACAGACGAAATCCCGCACGCGTCACGCGTTGCCGCTCCGCGCCGCTATTGCCGGCAAATTCGCGGATGAATTCGCGCGATGCCAGATGCGGATGCGCGAGAATCTCCGGCACCGACATCACGCGCCCGGCTGGTACACCCGCTTCGAAGAACTTCGCTTCCCAGTTCGCGGCGCTATCGCTGGCCAGCGCGGCTTCGATTTCCGCTTTCAGCGCCGCGCGATTCACTTTGCGCGCGTTGCGCTCGGCAAAACGCGGGTCGTCGAGCAGATCGGGCCGGCCGATCAGGCGGCACAGACTCACGAACTGCTTGCTCTCGTTCGCTGCGATGTTCAATGGCCCGTCGCCGGTTCTGAAGGTGCCGGAAGGCGCGGCGGTGAAGTTCTCGTTGCCCATCGGCACAGGCGTGACACCGGCGTTCAGGTAGTTCGACACCACCCAGCCCATGGTCGAGAGGGTGGCTTCGAGCATCGAGACGTCGAGCATGCGGCCGTGTCCACTTGCGCGCGCGTCGAGCAGGGCGGCGCAAATCCCGAATGCGGCCGTCAGACCGCCTACCGTGTCCGACACCGGATAGCCGACTCGCAACGGCGCGCTATCGGCGTCGCCGGTCACGCTCATCACGCCCGAGATGCCCTGAATGATCTGGTCGTAGGCAGGGCGCTTCGAGAACTCGCCGTCCATGCCGAAGCCCGAGATCGCGCAGTACACGAGCGTCGGATTGACCTCGCGTAACGCGTCGAAATCGAGGCCGAGCCGCGTCATCACGCCGGGCCGGAAATTTTCGACCAGCACGTCGGCCGTTTTCACGAGGTCGCGCAAAATGGCCTTGCCGCGCGGGTCTTTCAGATTGAGCGTGATGGATTGCTTGCCCGCATTCACCGCGACGAACGAAGCCCCCATGTTGCGCGCGGACGCTTCCTTGTCGGCGCCCAGGCGTCGCGCCAGATCGCCGCCTTCAGGGTGCTCGACCTTGATCACTTCCGCGCCGAGCAACGCGAGTTGATACGCGCAGAACGGCCCCGCCAACACATTCGATAAGTCCAGTACGCGCACTCCAGCCAGGGGCAGTGTCATCTTTGAAGCCTCTTTCAATGCGAAATTTCGTCGAGATTGCGATTGTTGGTGCGCGGCCCGAAGATACCGATCGCGCCCATCACCATGACCATCGACGCGGTGATCAACGCGAACACCCCCGTCACTTCGAAGTGGCGCAGCGCGAACGCGATCATGAAGCCGGAAAACATGGCGGACAGACGCGACATCGAATAGACGAAGCCGACTGCGCGAGCCCGCAAGCGCGTGGGAAACAGTTCGGTCTGGTAGGCGTGATAGCCGACCGAGAGCAGCGTGCCGCACAGCGTGATCAGCACGCCGAGCGTCATCAGCATCGCGGGCGAGGTTTGTGTTGCGAACAGACTGCCGAACACGGCAATGCCGAGTGCCGACAGTACGATCAGCGTCTTACGTTCGATGCGGTCGGCGATCGCCATACCGATCAGCGGTCCGAACGGATTCGAGACTGCAATGACGAACGAATACAGCAGGCTATGCGTGATCGTGATGCCTTTGGAGACCAGCAGCGTCGGCACCCATGATGCGAAACCATAAAAGCCGATCGCCTGAAAAAAATTGAACACGAGCATCGTGATGGCGCGTTTGCGGTACGGCGGTTGCCAGATTTCGCGGAAGGCAGCCTTGGTGGTCGCCGGTTCGACGGCCGGCACGGGCTCGGGCAAGGGCTTGCCGTATTGCGCGGCGACTTTGGCTTCGAGGGCCTGCATCACCTGTTCCGCTTCCGCGGCGCGGCCTTGCTGGGCAAGCCAGCGTGGGCTTTCCGGCACGCGCCGGCGAATGGCCCACACCACCAGCGCGCCGAGCGCGCCGATGATCACGACCCACCGCCAGCCATCCAGGCCGAACGGCGTACGCGGCACGAGCCACCACGCGAACAGCGCAACCGTCGGCACAGCGGTGTACTGCACCAGATGGACAAAGGCGAACGCACGGCCACGCAGATGTTTGGGCACGAGCTCGCTGACATAGGTATCGATCGTCACCAGTTCGACGCCCACGCCAATGCCCGCAATCAGCCGCCACAGGTTGATCGCGGGTGCGGTGCTTTGCAGCGCCATTACCAGCGTGGCGGCCGAGTACCACAGCAGCGACACGGTAAACACGGTCTTGCGGCCATACCGGTCCGCCATGCCCGCCAGAAAGAAGGTGCCGATGAAGAGCCCGGCAAACGACGCCGCCACGAATGCGCCGAGGCCGGATACACCGAAGAACGACGCGGTGGTCGTCGCATAGAGCCCGCTTTTGACGAGGCCGGGACCCACATAGGCGGTGAAAAACAGATCGTAGAACTCGAACCAGCCGCCGATCGACAGCAGGAATACCAACATCCACACGGCGCGGGTTGGCGGCAAACGGTCGATGCGCGCATTGATGCCGGGCGTGAGCTCTTGCGCACCGGTGCTTGAATCGGACGGTGCGCCTCGCGCATCGATCGGCAGGCTTGCCATGGAATCCTCCTTCGAGTGTCTCGTCTGTATCGTTCTGTCTAACAGAATGACGTTCTGTTTAATGAGTGTGCCGAGAGTAGTCCGGATGGCTAACGTGAGAAATCAGGGCTTTTACCTAGAAAGACGGGGGAAGGACGCGGCGGCTGCAGCACAGCCGAATCGTGGCGGATCGCCTCTCAGCGATGCGGCGCTCCGTCAGGCCGCCATGCGCTGCAACATCTCGAGCAGGGTGTCGAAGGAAAGCGGCTTACGTGCGTACTCGATCCTGGGATTCGGCTGTACCGGGATATCAGCAGCCGCGCTGCACAGGATGATCGGAATCGCCCGCAGATCCGGATCGGCGAACAGCGCGGCGCACAGTTGCAGCCCGGACATGATCGGCATCATGCAGTCGGAGACAATGATGTCGGGCCGGGTCTTGCGAATCTGTTCGAGCGCAGCCGCTCCGTTCGACGCCGTCAGCACGGTATAGCCGTGCCGCTCCAGCAACAGCCGCCAGACCGTGAGAATGTCGAACTCGTCGTCCACGACCAGGATGGTTTTCATGTGGCTACGTGCTGCGTCGCGGAGCCAGCGTGGCCGACAGGCCCTGCTCCGAATGCACGCTCGGGCTATCCGGGCTCTCGATCGCGTCGAGGCCCTGGGCGGAAATGACAAGTTCGCGCAGCGACGTGTCGTGCGCGCTTTCGCGCTGCTTGACGACGGAGATCATGCGTTTCAGACCGGCTGCCGTTTCAGCGTAGCGCAGCAGTACGAGGTTTTCGGTCAGCGCGGAGACGCGTACGCTCCGGGCCTGATCGGGGACGGCGTAAAGCGGCAGTTCCTCGGTGATCAGCGTGGTGACGCACGCTTCGCGAAGCTGATGCAGCATCGCATTCAGGAACAAACCGAAGCGCTCAGGCCGCAATGCCGAGTCGCGGAAACCCTCCAGCCCGTCGATCACGATCCGCGTCGCGCCGGTCTTTTTCACCGTGGCGAGCGCAACGGCCGCGAGTTCGTCGATCGCCAGTTCGATGGCCGGCTGCCACTGGATCGTGAGGCGGCCGTCCTCGTAGGCTTCGGTGAGCGCGATCGAAACGCCTTCGGCCTTGCCGATCAGCCGCTGCGGCCCTTCGTAGAAGCCCAGGTACACACAGCGTTCGCCGCGCGCCACGCCGGCTGCGAGGAACTGCAAGCCGAGCAGGGTTTTTCCGACACCCGATGGTCCGATCAGCGTGGTCGTGGAGCCTTGCGCAAAGCCGCCGCCGAGCAGGCCGTCAAGATGCGGCAGGCCGAAGCCGAGGCGCGTTTTCAGATCGACCGGGCCCGGTTGCGGCACGCACTGCGCTTCGAGGCGCGGGAACATCAGGAGACCGCTTTCAGCGATACGGAAGAAGTGCCTACCCATCAGATGATTGCGCGCGCGCATCTTGTGGACTTCAATTTCGCGTGCGCGGCGCATGCCGTCGCTGTAACGGTTCAGCTCGATCAGGCCATCGACCAGCGTGTGCTCGGGGTGCGGTTCGTTGCCGGAGAGCGGCGCGAGCAGCAAGGTGGTGCAATGCATGGCCGCGACCAGCGCGTTCAGTTCGTGGATGAACTTCGATAACGACAGTTCGGTTTCGCTGAATTCGCGCGCGCTGCGAAACCCGTCGATGATCATCAGGCTCGGCCGGTAGTCGTAAATGCTCGACGCAATCAGCTTGAGGAATCCATCGAGCCCGCCCTGCATCAACTCGTGATAGCCCGATACGAACAGCATCTGCTGCGAGACGGCGGTTTCGTCGAAGAAGTCCAGACCCCTGAGGTGGCCCAGCAGCTTGTCGTGCGATTCGGCGATCAAGGTCATGTACAACACCTTTTCGCCCTGACTTACACGATGAAATCCAATCTGGCTGGAAAGAATCGTCTTGCCCGCACCGGCCATGCCTTCCAGCAGATAGACCCCGCCGCGGACCAGACCGCCCCCCAGGATCTCGTCGAGGCCGGGGACACCGGTTTCCACGTTGGACCGATGGGGTGTCTGGGAATCGTGGATGGTCATTGTTCACGTGTCATTCAGAGTGCGGAGAAGCGATGCTCGCGTATGGTTTGTCGACTACTCAAACTTACCGTATCAGCAATCCGTGTTCCCGCTCGATTGTGGGCGTGGCGCGCGTTGGCTTTGAATGCTGGGGATTCTAGCTGGCCCTGGTGCACTTGGCTAACAACGCGTGCATAGGCGATGGCGTGGTTTGCTCCTCCGGCATTGGGATTCACCTTCTGGTTGGAGGAGCGGCTGTATTGCGGGCAAGCGTCGTGGCGATTTACGCTGCCAGCTGCTCCTTGTGGAGAGCGACCACATCGGCCTCATCCTTCAGCGCTTTCCTCACCGCTGGCCGTGCCTCGATGCGCCCGATATAGGCCAGCAGGTTCTTCAGATGATCGATCTTGACGCCCGAGCGCTCGTGCCAGAGCGTTGCCCACACGTAGGCGTCGGCAACTGTGAACTGTTCCCCCGTGAGATAGGCGCGGCCGTCAGCCAGGCGCGCGTCGAGAACACCGTAGGCCGTCAGCAGCTTGTTGGTCGTGAACGCGATGCCTTCCGCGGTCATCAGCTTGCGCATCAGCGGAATATGCTTCTGCGCAATTTCAGTTGCGATGAAGGTCAACAACTGGTCCATCCGGACACGTTCAAGCGTGCCGTGCGAGGGAATCAGGCCTGACCCGGGATGCTGGTCGGCGAGATACGACGTGATGACGGTGGTTTCCGTCAAACGGTCCTTCTGCTCATTATCGAGTTCGAGCACCGGTACGTAGAGAAGCGAGTTGACGTCAGTGAAGCGGGAACCGTCCGACGTGGACTTTCCAAAAACGTCGAAGTGAACGAGTTCCGGAGACAAACCCAGTTCGTTGGCGATGGCCTGAACGGCCAGGGAGCAGGTTGCCTGAGCGATATAGAGCTTCATTTGACGAGTCTTTCCGATGAGAGGAGTAAGCGGTGAAACCGGATGGGATCGGGTGCGTTTCGGTGCACCGTTGAGATGAAGTATGGCGAGAATGCCGATCGCGATAAACCGCGGCTCGGGCGTCACTCTGTCGATTTCAAAGCGACAGTTGGAGTCGTGAATATCCGGGCTCGTGCCTGCAGAGAACTGGCACACAGCGAATACCAGGAGCGGCGATTTCAGTCCTGAACTGCGCAGAGGCGCGAATGGATGTTTCGAAACGAATTGTCGCTTGCGTGGCGACGCTCTGACCACTACAGCGTTGTTTATCTGGAGTTGAACACTATCGAGAATGACGCGCTTCGCTGTCTAACTATCCCCGATAGGGTCACCCATGAATACTGCAACATCACACGGTACGGACCGTAACAAGCTGCTGATTCTTGCAGCCGTTTGCCTGTCCGCGCTTGTGCTTCCTCTCGCTTTTTCGGGCGGCGCTGTCGCCACTCCCGCAATCGGCCGTGACCTGGGCGGAACTCCCGCGATGCTCACGTGGGTCACTAACGCCTTCATGCTGAGCTTCGGCAGCCTGTTGATGGCCGCCGGGGCGCTCGCCGACCAGTTTGGCCGCAAGCGCCTGTTTGTCCTCGGTCTCGGCGGCTTCATCATCACGTCGTTTGTGATGAGCTTCGCCCCATCGACACTATGGCTGGATATCCTGCGCGGGGTACAAGGCATCGCCGCGGCGGCCTCGCTCGCGAGCGGCGGCGCTTCGCTTGCCCAGGAATTCGACGGTCATGCGCGTACCCGTGCATTCAGCATGCTGGGCACGAGCTTCGGCATTGGTCTCGCGTTTGGTCCGCTGATGGCCGGTGCGCTCATCGAGAATTTTGGCTGGCGCTCGATTTTCCTCGTCATCGCGTTGATCGGCGTCATTGCCTTCATCTTCGGTGTTCCGCGCATGCGAGAAACACGTGACCCGGGCGCTACAGGTCTCGACTATCCGGGCACCATCACTTTCACCTCCACGCTCGGGCTTTTCACGTTCGGTGTGATTCAGGCGCCGGAGAGCGGTTGGGGAAGCCCGCTGGTCGTGACGCTGCTTGTCCTGTCGGCCGTGATGCTGGTCGCGTTCGTGACGGTCGAGACGCGCGTGAAGCGTCCGATGCTCGAACTGAGCCTGTTCCGCTACCCGCGATTTGTTGGCGTGCAGATTCTGCCGATCGGCACCTGCTACTGCTACATCGTGCTCATCGTGATGCTGCCGCTGCGATTTATCGGTGCGGAGGGCTTGAGCGAAATGGACGCAGGTCTACTGATGATTGCACTGTCCGCGCCGATGCTGGTCGTGCCGATGGTGGTCGCATCGTTCACGCGCGTGGTATCGCCAGGTGTGCTCTCGGGTATCGGCTTCCTGATTGCGGCTGCGGGCCTGTACTGGTTGAGTCTGGTGGACTTCAGCGCGTCGCGGGCAGCGCCTGTCATGCCGATGCTGGTGATCGGGATTGGCGCCGGCATGCCCTGGGGCCTGATGGATGGCCTCTCGGTCAGCGTGATGCCGAAAGAGCGCGCCGGGATGGCCTCGGGTATCTTCAGTACGACGCGCGTTGCGGGTGAAGGCATTGCGCTGGCTATCGCCACCGCCATCCTCGCCGCCCTTGCGCATACCAGCCTTGAGCGCATCGTGCCGGAAGCCACCGCGCAGGTGAGTGCACGGGTGGCTGAAGCCGCACAACGGGTGACGGCTGGCGACATGGTGCACGCGGCGGCCGCGCTGCCAGAGGTCAGCCGCCACGCCATATCCATGAGCTACGCAAGTGCGTTCACCAGTCTGCTGCATGTGCTGATTGTCATCACGCTGCTGGCAGCACTGGCGACGTTCGCTTTCCTCAGCAAGACGCCGGCGCAAGATGATGAACCGGGTGCGCAAGCAGATGGGAAAAGCGTTATCGACGCGACGGTGAGCGCGTAAAGCGTCCAGCATCGTGTGAGTCAAGGCGCCGGCTCCACAACGGGGCCGGTTGAACGGACGATAATGGCTGCCGCCTCAGCGTGTACCGGCCGCACGTCCAGTCGCCGTACCGTCCGTGTGCCGAATGCGCAAGGGCGGTATGCCGATCACGGGCAACTGGTACAGTTTGCCGGGTTCCAACTTTGCAGAACGGACACAGCGATGAATGAGCGCGCGGACGCACCGATGAGTGAAATTGCGGTTTTTGTCGCTGTCGCACAGAGCGGCAGTTTCACCCGCGCGGCAGAGGACATCGGTAGCAGCAAATCGAACGTCGGCAAGGCCGTTCAGCGTCTTGAGACGCGGCTCGGCACGCGGCTCTTCCAGCGCACGACGCGCGCCGTCCGGCTCACCGAAGATGGCGAGACCTATCTGCTGGCCGCGCAGAAGGCGCTGGAGGGCTTGCAGGAGGCCGAGCAGCAACTGGCTTCCAGACGCTCGGAGCCCGTCGGGCGAGTCAGGATCGATTTGCCTGCGGGGTTTGGCCGCCTCCTGCTTCCGAGCTTCGTTCATCTGCGCGAGAAGTACCCCAGGCTCACACTCGAGATGGCGCTAACTGACCGGATGTCCGACCCGATCGGCGAGGGTTGGGATGTTGTCGTGCGCATTGGCGCATTGCCCGAAGACAGCGAACTTACCGTTCGCAAGCTATGTGACTTGCGGCTCGGCCTCTACGCTTCCCCCGATTACCTCGAGCGCAAAGGAGAAATAAAAACGCTTGCAGACCTCGCGCTTCATGACGCCATTGTGTTCCGCGGTCCCGGCGGCCGGCTTCGGTCCTGGACCGTGCGCGACGGCGCCGCGGTGCGCGAAATCGCGCCTTCGCCGGTATTGGTACTTGCCGATGGTCAGGCGCTCGTCGAAGCGGCAGTGGCTGGATTTGGCGTCACCCAGGTTCTCGACCGGGTTGCCTTGCCGTATGTGTGCGCCGGAAGACTCGTCCATCTCGTTCCGGATGCGGATGTGGACGGCCCTCCGGTGCACGCCATCATTTCGCTCGGGCAGAAGATGGCGGCCAAAACTCGCGCGGTCGTCAATCACCTCGCCGAGGTGCTTCAGCAGACCGTCCGCTGAATCCATCAGGCTCGTCGCGGTTCTTATCGAATGCGACCGTGAAGTCTTGCGACTCCGAATGACACGCGCCCATCCGATGCGCTGGATGGGAGCATGGCCTGGCGCGGAAACGCTCCGGTCGCTTCATGGCAAAAATTCCTTACATGGCGATCTCCTCAATCCTGCAACGCCGGTTCGGCGACCTTGGGCGAGGGCTTCACGGTTGTGCCGTGCGAACCGCTCGAGCCATCGTCGAGGCCAGGGTCGTCAGGGCCATGAACATGTGGATGCTTGCCGTGCCTGTTTTTCAACTGCTTGCCGCCGGCCAGCTTGCGCAACAGCACGTAGAACACCGGGGTCAGCAGCAGCCCGAAAAGCGTCACACCGAGCATGCCGAAGAACACTGCGATACCCATTGCACGACGCATTTCCGAACCTGCGCCCGTGGAAATTACCAGAGGAATCACACCCATGATGAAAGCAATCGACGTCATCAGAATTGGGCGCAACCGCAGCCGGCACGCTTCGATAGCAGCCTGAACAATCGTGCGACCCTGCATTTCCAGTTCCCGAGCGAATTCGACGATCAGAATCGCGTTCTTCGCGGATAGCCCCACCAGCACCATCAGGCCGATCTGCGTGAAGATGTTGTTGTCGCCCTGCGTGAGCCACACGCCAAAGAGCGCGGACAGAATGCTCATTGGCACGATCAGCAGAATGGCGAGCGGCAGTGTCAGGCTTTCATACATGGCAGCCAGCACGAGGAACACGAGCAGCACGCTGATCGGGAATACCCACATCGCCGCGTTGCCAGTCAAAATCTGCTGGTACGTGAGATCGGTCCATTCAAACTTGATGCCGCGCGGCAGTGTTGCCGCAGCAATACGCTCGACTGCCGCCATCGCCTGACCGGACGAATAGCCGGGTGCCGGACCACCATTGATGTCAGCAGCAAGGAAGCCGTTGTAGCGAATCACGGTTTCCGGACCGAACGTGGGCGTAACCTTGACGAGCGACGACAGCGGAACCATTTCGCCCGCGGCATTGCGCGTCTTCAACGCCAGAATGCTCTCCGCCGAGGTGCGGAACGGAGCGTCGGCCTGGGCACGAACCTGATACACCCGGCCGAACTTGTTGAAGTCGTTCACATACAGCGAGCCGAGGTAAATCTGCATCGTGTCGAACACATCGGTCACGGAGACGCCGAGTTGCTTCGCCTTCTCCCGGTCCAGTTCGACATTCAGTTGCGGGACGTTGATCTGGTAGCTGGAGAACGATGGCCCGAGTTCCGGTGCCTTGGCTGCCGCGGTGAGGAATGCCTGAACGGCCTTGTTCAGCGCCTCGTAACCCAGTGCACCACGGTCCTCGATCTGCAGCTTGAAGCCGCCAATCGTGCCCAGACCCGAAACCGGAGGCGGCGGGAACGTGGCAATCATCGCGTCCTTGATGCCGCCGTATTCCTTGTTCAGGTTGCCGACGATGGCCGCGGCGGACTCATCCTTGCTGCGATGCTTCGACGGGCTCATCACCGGGAACACCAGGCCGCTGCTCGACGAGTTCATCAGGCCGGTCACGTTCAGACCCGGAAACTCCGGCGTGTGCTCGACGCCAGGCTGGTTGCGGGCAATGATGCCCATCTCGTGGACGACTTTGGCCGTGCGGTCGAGCGATGCGCCTGCCGGCAACTGCAGAATGCTGACGAGATAGTCCTTGTCCTGCGCAGGAACAAAGCCGCCTGGCACGATCTTGCCCAGCAGCATCGTGCCCGCGAGCAGGACGCCGTACACGGCCATCATCGCGAACTTGCGGTTGATCACGCCGCTGACACCGCGGCCATAAGCCTCGGAGCTGCGATTGAACACCTTGTTGAAGAGGTTGAAGAACGGCCCGAGGATGCGGTCCATGATGCGCGTGAGCCAGTCCTTCGGCGCGTGGTGGTCCTTGAGCAGGAGCGCTGCCAGCGCGGGCGAGAGCGTCAATGAGTTGAAAGCGGAGATGACCGTCGAAATGGCGATGGTCATGGCGAACTGCTTATAGAACTGGCCCGTCAAACCCGACATGAACGCGAGCGGCACGAACACGGCGACGAGCGTCAGCGCAATCGCGACAATCGGCCCGCTCACTTCGCGCATGGCTTCATACGATGCTTCGAGCGGAGACAATCCCGCAGCGATATTCCGCTCCACGTTCTCGACCACCACAATCGCATCGTCGACCACAATCCCGATAGCGAGCACCATGCCGAAGAGCGACAGCGCGTTGATCGAGAAGCCAAACGCCAGCATCAGCGAGAACGTGCCGACAATCGATACCGGCACGGCCAGCAACGGAATCAGAGACGCACGCCACGTTTGCAGGAAGATGATGACCACGATAACGACGAGAGCAATCGCCTCGAAGAGCGTGTGGACCACCGCGTCGATACTTTCTCGCACGAACTGTGTGGGGTCATAGACGATTTTCGCTTCGACGCCATCCGGCATGTCCTTTTGCAGTTCAGCCGTAATGCGGCGCACATCCGTCGAAATCTGCAGCGAGTTTGCGTTCGGCTGCTGGAAGATGATGAGCTGGACTGCCGGCTTGCCATCGAGAGCGGCGCGCAGCGCATATTCCGCCGCGCCCATTTCGACGCGCGCGACATCACTGAGGTGCGTGACCGCACCATCCGGCGACGTCTTCAGAATGATCCTGCGGAACTCTTCCTCGGTCTTCAGACGACCCTGTGCATTGACGCTGAGTTGCAGCGGCACATTGGTCGTCATCGGCGAACCACCGACGATACCGGCTGCCACCTGAACGTTCTGCTCGCGAATCGCCTTGATGACGTCGGTCGCCGTCATGTTCTGACTGGCCACCTTGGTCGGGTCGAGCCAGACACGCATCGAGTAGTCGCCGCCGCCCCACATCACGACTTCACCGACGCCTGGCACCTGCGCGAGGCGATCCTTGATATTGATGAGCGCGTAGTTGCGCAGGTAGGTCAGGTCGTAGCGACCGTTTGGCGAGCCGAGGTTCACGCCCATGGTCAGCGTCGGCGAGGACTTGACCGTGGTGACCCCCAGACGTTGCACGTCTTCCGGCAAACGCGGCATGGCCTGGGACACACGGTTCTGCACGAGCTGCTGAGCCTTGTCCGGGTCAGTGCCGAGCTTGAACGTGACCGTGGTTGTCATGGCGCCGTCGCTGTTTGCCTGCGACTGCATGTACAACATGCTTTCCACGCCGTTAATCTGCTCCTCGATAGGCGAAGCAACCGTCTCGGCGATCACCTTCGGGTTCGCCCCCGGATACTGCGCGCGCACGACTACCGAAGGCGGCACGACCTCCGGATACTCAGCGGTGGGCAACTTTGTCAGCGCGATGAAGCCGGCTAGCAAAATCACCACCGACAGCACGCCCGCAAAGATGGGTCTGTCGATGAAATACTTTGAGATGTTCATGATGAGCTTCTCTGTTGTCCTTTACTGCGGTCTTCGCTGTGTCGGCCATGTTGACCGCCCTGGCACGCACGGTGTCGTTCGGGCGTGCGCGGCGGCATTTGTCAACCCCGCGCGCCATACTCCCGAGTTCGACGCCAGTGTGGACGCGCTGACGTTTCAGATAAACCCGCGTTCAGGAGACGCTTTGGCGATTCGGAAGCGACAATCCGGCGCCTGCTAGTGGCGTTCCGCCGTATACAATTCGGCTGCGCCTGATTTCTGCCCAATACTGACCAGATCCCATCCATGCCGAATCCGACCCGGGCCTTTCTTCTCGGCCCGCTCCTGAAAGGCGTTTCACGCTCCTTTTATCTCACCCTGCGCGTGCTGCCCGTCGGGATGCGCGACCCCATTGGACTTGCCTACCTGTTGGCGCGCGCGGCCGATACGATCGCCGACACGTCGCTGATCTCGCCGGAGCAACGCCTGGCGATGCTGCTGTCGCTGCGCGAGCAGGTCAACGGCGCCACGGACGACGGCGCGCTGGTCCGGCGTCTGGCCGCTGAAGTGGCCGGGCAGCAGATGCAGTCGGATGAAAAGCGCCTGCTCGAATCGCTCGGGCCGGCACTCGAGGTGCTGTCGCAACTGAGCGAGTTCGACCGCAAGGCCGTGCGCGAGATCGTGTCGACGCTGACCGAGGGCATGGAATTCGACCTTCGAACCTTCCCCGATGAACGTTCGGGCCAACTCGCCGCCTTGCGCGAATACGAAGAACTGGACCGCTATACCTACCTGGTGGCGGGCTGTGTCGGCGAATTCTGGACCACGATGACGTACGCGCACATGCCCGGCACGCTGAAGGAGTTGCCCGGCGTGATGCAACGGCGCGGCGTGCGCTTTGGCAAGGCGCTGCAGATGACCAACGTGCTGCGCGATTGCGGCAAGGATTTGCGGATCGGCCGCTGTTACCTCCCGCAGACCATGCTGGATCGATACGGCTTAAGCGCGCAGGACCTTCTGGTGCCGGCCAATTCCGTGCGTGCGCGACCGCTGATGGTTGAACTGCTGCACAAGACACTCGACCATTTCCACGAGGCGCTGGATTACACGCTGGCGATCCCGTCGTTGTCGGTGCGCCTGCGGCTGGCCTGTTTGTGGCCGATTCTCATTGGCCTGGAAACGTTGCTGCTGCTGGCGGATAACGACGCCTGGCTCGACCCCGACAAGGTCTCCAAAGTACGGCGCAACGAGGTGTACCGGATCATCGCGTCGTCGTTACTGCTGGTGCCTTCGAATGGGCTCGTGCGTCATGCGGTTGAAAAACGCATTCGGCAGATCGAAATCCGGCTCGGTGTGTAGTCACATGGCGATTTGATCAGGATTCCGATGGAATGGTGAGCCGGCGATTGAATCGCTTCTCCGGTTTGCGCGGCTTCTGCGCATCCGATCCGACGCGCAAGCGGCTGCGTCAAAGAAGCTGAAACACGGCGCGGCGGGTCGCGCCATGCAGATTTGTATTGCATCGTCTGATTGCCATTAATCGGGAAACCCCTAGCATCCTGCGGCCATGGTTCGCGTTAGGCTCTTCAAAAGAGGAGACGAACCGTGAGACAGGCGTTCTATATTGCCGTGGTGTTGCTGCTTGGCTATCTGATGGCGGATAGGGCGATGATGCGCGCACAAGCAGGAGAGTTGGGGACAATAACGTGCCAGAAAGGCGCGGAACTGGTCAAACTGGAGGCCTTGAAAAAAGGCTTTGGAGAAGCCGGATCCAGCAGCCAGGGGGAAAACTTCCTGTCGAGTTGTCTCGTCACAGGGCACGGCCAGGTCGGCGATCTGATTGCTCGCGACTAACACCCGTGAGCTGACTCGGGCCAAGTCGCCCACGTACGCGACCAAAAAAGCGCCCAGACCGCGAGGGTCCGGGCGAAGTCATCGAAGCCGATGACGGAGGTATCGAATACACAACTGGCCCGCGATCGGAGCTGCTCGATCGCGGGCCAGTTCGTTTGAATCAAAGCGTGCGACTGTTTTGCGCTCCCGGCCACCGGTCAACGCAACCGGTATAGCGCCGGCGGTCCGCTGCGCTGAACAGCTTAGTTGCCGAAATAAATCGACTTCGTACCCTTGGCCGGAGCGACGTAGCCCGATTGCGACGAGCCGCTGCCCACACCGCCGTAAGCGCTGGCTGCCGATTGCGTAGTGCCGTTCTGTGCGTTGACGCGGGCTTGTGCGGCCTGAATGTCAGCCGGGTAATACGGGTCCGCGCGGTTCGGCTGGTAGCCGGCCTTTTCGAGTTGCACCAGTTCGGCGCGCACCTGTGCGCGGGTCACGGGCTGGTTGGACTGCGCAAATGAAGCAACAGGAGCGGCCAATACCGCGGCAACAACAACAGCTTGAATGAGCGATTTCATGATGAACTACCTCCAGTTCTGTCTTTAGCGTTGCTACGAGCGTTCTTGTTCGTAGCCAGTGATTCCATTGTAGTTTTGCGATCGAGCCGGAGTAACCGTAGTTTCAGGTAAGCTTTGTTGCGAAATTTGAGACAAATGCGCGGCGTGCTCTGAGAGCGGTGCCCAGCGGGCCTTAGTACCATCGAGATGGGCGGCCGACTAAGGCCGACTCAAGCAGACCCACCCAGCCCCAGCCCACCTGACAACGGACAATGCACGCCACGAGCGGGTATCTCGTGGCGTGCATCGTCCGGCCCGCTGACGCTCGATCAGCTACCCGAAAAGATCGGGCCCTGTGCGCCAGGAACGAACGGCTGGAATACCTCGGTCGGCGACGCGACTGGCGCGGCCGCAGCGCGAGGTGTGGAGGACCCGGCCGGTTCCCGCAGCGTGACCGCGCTATCCGCCGTGATGGGCACGCTGGGCTTGGCAAGCAACTCGGTCTTTCTCATCGATCCCACCGAAGTGCCGAAGTAGTAGCCGATGATGCTGATCCACGCCGTACCGAGCGCGCCCACGATCACGTTCACCAGGTCCTTGTTAGTACCGGGCAAGGGCTGGAACGCCATCAGCAGCAGAATCCCGAAGAATCCCGCCGTGACCGCCATGGCCAGCACTTTGGGGACCCAGTCCTTATTGGCCACACCCATTGCCCGCGCGCCGGCCCGGTCGTCTGCCGCGATGCGGGCCATGTCGGTTTCGTGCGCCAGACTGGCCTGAGCGGCAGTAACCACCAGTTGTTGCAGTTGCAGGGAGTTGGCGCTCTCGGCCTGCCTGATTTTATCGAGGGCAGCAGGATCGTTCAGCGCGGTCTCGACCACGGACGGATCGCTCGGTGTTCCGAGTGCATGCGAAATGATCGCTGCGGCGGCCGTCACGCCGAGTCCCACGGGTCCACCTATGAGACCGGCGAGAAGCGGGGCGGTGCTGCCAATGTTTGACGCTACTTTTGACCAGTCCATCATGCTGCTCCCAGGAGAAGGTTTGCGGCCATTCTTTCGGTCCATCCACGGCTGAATGTGGACCACGTATGCAGGTTGCGCAGATAGCGCAGACGATAGGCGGCGAAGCGCATCACAAACTTCATGGGATCCGCGCTGCGGACGGCGTCCAGTGTGTCCGATCCGAATTTGCCGTCTTCTTTCGCACCGGCGGCTTTTTGCATCCACAACACCACCAGGCCGCCGTTATAGTTCGCGTCGAATATCTGAAAGGCCACACGCGGATCGAGTTCGTCGAGGCGCAAGGGGTCCCAGTATCTTTGCTTGGCGATCTGCCTGGCGGTTTCCAGCGGCAGGTCCTTCATGGCGCCCGTATATCCATGACTGTGCGCCACGCGTGCCGTCACGCCCCACATCGTCTCGCCACCAGGATCGTTCGGATTGAAGGAATACCCGCCTTCATTTCCGATCAGAGCCTTGAACGCGTCTTCGAAGTTGTCCATCGACCATCTCCTCTTCAACTGTGAGTACGACTACTGCAACATTAGATGTGTCCGGGCTAGCCCATCGACATCACGGTCCATCCGGCATTGCGTTGTGATGCATGAAACTGAAGTGCTGCGGGCGGATTCGAAACGGGTTTGACTTTTGCATCGGCACCCGTTGTGTCAGGGCCATTCGCGTCCTGAAACGTTCTGGCGAGACGGGCGATGTGGCTTTCCCGTGCTGACAAGGTGCCGGCGTCGAGTTGCGATGCCTGTGCATATTTGCGCGAGGCGCCGAGCAGATCGCCCTTGTGATCCAGCGCGCGGCCCAACTCGGCGTATGAGGGTGCCAGGTCGGGGCGCAGAGCCACGGCGCGTGAAAGCTTGTCGATCGCTTCGTCGTAGCGGCCAACCGTGACGAGCGCTTCGCCCCAGTCGTGCAGATTGTCGACGCTGTCCGGCTTCATCCTGTCGGCCTTGCTGAAGGCATCGAGTGCTTCGGGGTAGCGGTGCGCATGCAGCAGCACGTCGCCAAGAAGACGCAGGTTCTCGGCCGTCTTCGATTTCTCGTTTGCGCCGGCGCGCAGTGCTTCGAGCGCGTCGTCGATCCGGTGCTGCTGTTCGAGTGCAATTCCGAGGCTGGCGCGCAGCACCGCCGAATGTTTGTACACGGTGAGCGCCTCGCGGGTTTGCTGCTCGGCTTCTTTGGAAAGCCCCTGACTGGCGAGCAACCACGCCTTGCCGGCGAGCGCCCATTCCCCTTGCTCGGAGGCCGGCAGTGCGAGTACCTCGTCGTAGATCGCGACAATCTCGCTGTAGTTACATTGCGCCAGTGAACATTTGGTCTTCTGGACTTGCGAGTAGAGATGGCTCGCGAGTATGTTCGGCTCGGCGAGGCGCATCGCCATGACAGCGATATCGTGCACGAACCGCTCCAGATCGCGGCCCTCGAACGGCACGGTGTTTTCGCGGGAGTTGAACGGACCGCCTTCGATCTGCACGTGGGCGATATAGGAATCCGCGCTGTCGTTCACCTTCGTAATGCCCACGTGAACGGCGATGTCCGTGCGGTTGACGACGCCTTTGAGAAAACGCACCGTCGACGCATAGGACATCTCCTGGCCGGGGATCTGAATGTCCGGTTGCGCGTCATTGTCCGTCATCGTGTCGTGTGGGATCGACTCGGCGTCCTGGCCGATTTCCCGCATCGAGGACATGATCCGCTGCGCGAGGAAGTTGGAGGTATAGCCGCGCTCTACTAGCGATTGCGGGGTTTCGACCGGCGGCACCAGAAGCTGGCGCGTGAGAACCCCACGTACGACGAGACAGAAGAACCCGATGGTAAGGACCGCGAATACCCAGGGCAGCACATAGGGCCACAATTGCTTCGGACCGCGCCCGATCCATCCTGCAGTGCGCAGTCCTGCCGGGACGAATCCTTGGGTATGGCCGCGGCCATGACTGTGCTGGCTTGGGCCGCTGCGCGGGGAGAATGGCCGGCTTCGCCAACTCATGTTTCGACGCTGACCCTGGAGACTCGACATGACGCACCTCAATTCGACGGACGTTGGTAACTGCACGACTGGGTGCCGGCAGTTATGCATCGTCTGTGCCATGGGGCGCTGTGCCTTATCCGGCGGGCGTGTCGGTCCTATGCGGCGATAGCGGAAGGGCAGAAGTGTCGTGCGACGGCCAACGGATATCGATCAGATGTTTGGCGTAAGGCGACAGAAAGGGGGGAAGCGCTCGCGGATGGCGCCATGCCGTGCAAAGCGGGAGGTCTGGCGAGTAGACGCGGCATTCGCTTCGTACTGTGAGCCGCGCTCGCCATCAGTCTGAGAAGGAGACGGTGATGGCAGCGGGAAATTAAAATATCAGGTCAGCGCTTCAGGCTGGATAAACAAAAAAGGGCACACGTGGCGCCCTTTCTCTTCCTGCGATGGTCACGCTGGCGGGCTGCTGGTCCGCACGAGAAGCGGGTGTGCGATGGAAGGCGGCTATTCAGCCGATCCAGTCAAACCGAGCGTGCGCGAAAAGATCGCCACAATGGCCCGAACCCGCTCGACCGCGCGATTAAAACGCCGCCGTATAAATAGCCAGCGCATCCACCTCAGTCACCGGCCGCGGATTATTCACCAGCAACCGCGTTTGCAGCATGGCGTCGCTCGCCATACGTTCCAGGCCACTGCGCTCGATACCGACATCGCGCAGCCGGGCGGGAATCGCTGTTGCCGCAATCATTTGCTCCAGCCTTTCGATTAGCGCCTGGGTCCTGCTTTCGGCGCTGCCCGTAAGACCCGGCACGATCACATCAGCGAGTTCCGCATAGAGATTCGCCGCTGCCTCAGCGTTGAATCGCAGCACATGTGGCAACACCAGCGCATTCGAAAGCCCGTGCGGGACGTGATAAATGCCACCGATCGGATACGCGAGCGCATGCACGGCGGCCACCGGCGAATTGGCAAATGCCTGACCGGCGAATGTCGCGCCGAGCAACATCGCTTCACGCGCAGCACGGTTCTGACCGTTTTCGCACGCGGGCAGCAGATTGCGCGCAAGCAGTTCGAGCGCTTTCACGGCCAGCATGTCGGACACCGGGTTCTTCAGATGCGCGGACGTGTACGCCTCGATGGCATGAACCATGGCGTCGACGCCGGTCGCCGCGGTTGCGGCAACCGGCAGCCCAAGCGTGAGTTCCGCATCGAGAATCGCCAGGTCGGCGATCAATTGCGGCGCGACCACACCCATTTTCTTCGCCTCGCCCACCGTCACGATCGACACGGCCGTGACCTCGGAGCCGGTTCCCGCCGTGGTCGGCATCTGCACGAGCGGCAGGCGCGATACCGTGACCTTGTTCACGCCGTACATCTCGCTGAGCGCCTGCTGCTGTTGCGGAGCCAGCACGGCGATCAGCTTCGCCACGTCCATCGACGAGCCACCGCCGAGTCCCACCACGATCTCCGCACCGGCAATCCGCGCACGCGAGGTAGCCTCGAGCACGATGTGTTCGGGCGGATCGGCGATGACGTCGTCGATGAGGGTGATGTCCCAGCCATGTGCCGCGAGATCGGCCAACGCCGGATCGAGCAGCCCACTCTTTTTCAGGAAGCCATCGGTCACCACGCACATGCGCGTGAGCGACGCAAACTGTGCACGCAACAATGCGCCCAGCCGGCGCGCGGCGCCGAACTCGACGATCATCGTCGGCACGGTTTGAAAGCGGAACGCGTTCATCATGCTGCGTCCTCCGGAACCATATAGGTGGTGACTTCGCGTTTATCGAGCAGGGGAATGATCGTGCCGAAACCGAGGCGCCGGAAGTGTTCGGTTTCGCGATGCTCGGCGAGCCCGTCAGCATGGCTGTACTTTTCCAGAATCACGAAGTGGTCGGCATTGACAGGCGAGCGGAAGAACTCGTAGTAGAGATTCTTGGGCTCCGTGCGGGTCGCCGCAGCGAGTTCGGTGAGCGACTTCACAATTGCATCGCCGTTGCCGGGTTTGGCGAAATAATGCGCGATCACCTGCAGGTAAGCTTTGGCCATCAATTACTCCAACAAGATGGTGACTTCAACGTTCGGGGTTCGGATTCCACAATGGGCTTTCGCTGATGGAAACTGCGAGAGCATCAGCGCCGGCATCATTTGTACCAGATTCGGGAACCCACCCGCCATTCGGCACAGCCCTTGTTCCGCGAAGGCCTGGCGCGACTGCCGGGTCATCACCACCGCGTGCAGTTTGCGCCGCTCGGCAGTCACAATGATCGTGACGTCCCCCGTGCTTCTCACGAACCGAAAATGATCTGGATACCTAAGGTCCAGCATGGCCGACCCAACATGGATGCCGGTCATGCCTGCGACCATGGATATACCAAGCGGAATAATGATCATACAAATCTATCGAGATAGTAAGGTTATATCAATTCTTAATTGAGAATGATTCGCGTTTACGTTAGATTGGCGCTCTGTCCTTGAGAAAAACGGAGCGAATCTATGGCCGAGGTGCTCATCCGGCGGGAGCCTTCAACTGCGATACCAATGTCAGTTCTCAGCGCCGGCGTCGAGTGCCCTCCGGCTCCGCAGCGAGCGCGCGGCGATGCCGGTCCGGTCGACTGGGAGAACGGCACGTTGCTCGACGTGCTGATCGCCAACCGGCCCATGCTGGTCAACCTGGCGCGCGGCTTTGTCGGCTGCGCGGGCCTCGCGGAAGACGTGGTGCATGACGTCTTCATCAAGCTGGTCGACTTCCCGGATCAGGATGCCGTGCGGCAACCGGTCGCCTATGTGACCCGCATGGTCCGCAATGCGTCGATCGACGCATTCCGCCGCCAGAGTCTGGAAAGCACCTATCACGCTGACGAGGACGACGGCCTGCATGTGCCCTCGCCGGAGCCGTCGCCCGAAGCAGCGCTGCTCGTGCGCGACACGCTGCGCCATGTCTACAACGCGCTCGAACAATTGCCGCCGCGCAGCCGTGCGGCGTTCGAAATGGTGCGCCTGCGCGAGGAAACGCTGCAAAGCACGGCACGCGCGCTCGACGTTTCGCAAACGCTGGTGCATTTCATGGTGCGCGATGCCGAAAAGCATTGCGTCGATTGCCTCGATGCCTGCCATCGTGGCGAAGCCGGCCCGGCATTCTGCAGCGGCCGGGCGCGTCGGCGGTAAAAAAAGCCGCGCGCCAAACGTCAATTGAGTTGAAGCGAATAGAAGCGCGATAGCAGTCCAATGCTGCTATCGCCGCCGCCTGGGAACCCTGCAAACATGCATTTCCTGAGGCATCCTGATCATTCATCGACCGAGCCAATCATCATGACGCACGCCCAGCATGCCTCCAGCGCCGCAGCAACCGAAGCCGACGACCTGGTGTACACGGTCGTCATCAACGACGAAGAGCAGTACTCGATCTGGCCGACGTTTCGCGCCGTGCCTGCCGGCTGGCGTGAAGTGGGCGTGAGCGGTCCGAAGGCCGCGTGCCTCGCGCATATCGACACGGTATGGACCGACATGCGTCCGGCGAGCCTGCGCCGTCATATGGACGACGCCGCCGCGAAGGCGCGCGCATCGTAATCGGACAGGCCCGCATAGCCGCCGAACAGGCGCCTGGCGACGCCGCTTCTGTAAAAGGATTTCGCATGACCATGCTTACGATGCCGCTCCCCACGCTCGCCGATTTATCCATCGAGCCGGGGTTGCCCACTGTCGTCTCGCCGCGGGCGGGCGCGGCGATTTCACTGGAAGAGGCCGCGCCGCTGCTGCACGCGATCGCCGACGATACGCTCGAGCGCGCCGGCGGCGTGTTGCTCACCGGCTTTCGCGTCGCCTCGATTGATATGTTCCAGAGCTTTGCCGGATCGTTCGGCCATCCGCTGATCGGTTACGAGTTCGCTTCGACACCGCGCAGCCAGGTGGAAGGCGCGGTTTACACGTCGACCGAATATCCGCCGCATCGCTCGATTCCGCTGCACAACGAGCAGTCGTACACGCGCGAGTGGCCGCTACGCATCTGGTTTCACTGCGCGCTCGCCGCGCGTTCGGGTGGCGCGACGCCGATCGCCGACAGCCGCGCGATCTACCGTGCGCTCGACCCGTCACTGGTCGCGCGCTTTACGAAGCGTGAATTGCTCTACGTGCGCAACTTCGGACAAGGCCTCGATCTGCCGTGGGAACAGGCCTTCGGTGCGGACGATCCGCGGGTGGTCGAGCGCATTTGCCGCACACGTGGCATCGAATGCGAATGGCGCGATAGTGAAGACGGCGAGTTGCTCCTGCGCACCCGCGAGCGCTGCCAGGCGACCGCGCGCCATCCGCGCACGGGCGCGCTGGTCTGGTTCAATCAGGCGAATCTGTTCCACCTGTCCTCACTCGACGAAGACATGCAGGACGCGCTGATCGATTCGGTCGGCCTCGAAAACGTGCCGCGCAACGTGTATTACGGCGACGGCGAGCCGCTCGAAGCCGATGCGCTCGCCGAAATCCGCGCCGTGCTCGAGCAGCAGCGCATTGTGTTTCCCTGGTTGACGGGCGACGTGCTGATGCTCGACAACATGCTGACGGCGCATGCACGCGATCCATTCGAAGGAACGCGCAAGGTGGTCGTCGCCATGGCGCAGAGCTACCGCGAAGGTGAACAGCGGACGGCCGGGCAATGACGAAAACGCAGGGCGCGGCACTCGCGGCGCATTCGCTGACGGTCGGCTACCGCGATCATGTTGTGCTTCACGGTCTCAATCTCACGATCGCAGCGGGGCGCGTTACGGCTTTGTGCGGACCGAACGGTTGCGGAAAAAGCACGCTGTTGCGCGCGCTCGCCGGTTTGCAGCCGGTGCTTTACGGCAGCGTGGAAGTGAACGGCGCACCGCTCGCTTCATATCGTCGCCGCGCTTTGGCGCGCACGCTGACGATGCTCGCGCAATTCAACCAGATTCCCTCTGGCCTGACGGTGCGCGAACTGGTTGCGTATGGCCGCTATGCCTATGGCGGCTGGCTGCGCGGGCTTTCGCGCGCCGACCACGCGGCCATCGACGAAGCCCTCGCCACCAGCGGCCTCGCCGACGACGCCGCGCGCGATGTCGCCGCGCTCTCGGGCGGGGAACGCCAGCGGGCATGGATCGCCATGGCGCTCGCACAGCAGGCGCCGATCGTGTTGCTCGACGAGCCGACCACGTATCTCGACATTCACCATCAACTGGACATTCTGCGTGAGCTGCGGCGGCTGAATCGCGAACGCGGCCTGACGATCGTCTGGGTGCTGCACGAGCTGAACCAGGCCGCCGCGTATAGCGACGAAATCGTGCTGATGCGCGCGGGCCGGATCGTCGCGCACGGTTCGCCCGATGCCATGCTCGACCCGCGTCACCTGAACGACACCTTCAGCGTGCCGATGATCAAGATCACCCATCCGCAGACCGGCGCACCGATGTGCGTACCGGCCTACGAAGGCGACGCCATGCACCTCACCGGCAGCGCTTTCGATGAGCCCGTCCGCAAGGACATCGCAGCATGACGACGCTTGCCGCGCGCAAACGCCTGCGTCGTCGCGACCCTGTCATCGAGAGCTGGCGCGCGCCCGTGAAAAGCCGGGCGGCAACGATTGGCGCCGCACTGGTGGCGTTGATCCTGATCGTGACCGCGCTGCGCCTCGCGCCCGGTCTGCGCGCGTGGCTCAGCGCGCCCGCCGGCAGCGACGCCGCGCAGCTTGCCGGCATTCTGCTGTTCGATCTGAGCGCGCCGCGGATTCTGGCGGCGCTGGTCGTGGGCGGCTGCCTTGCTGTAGCCGGCACGTTGTTCCAGTCGCTCACGCGCAACCCGCTGGCGTCGCCGGATCTGCTCGGCATTACCGGCGGCGCGCAACTCGGCTTGCTCGCCGCGATGCTGGTGCCGTCGCTGGCGGGCGTCGCTTCGGTGCCGCTGCTGTTCGTGTGCGGTCTTGCTGCTGCCGCGTGCGTGGCCGCCGCGGCAGGCGGCTGGCGCGCGACGCCGTTGCGGCTCGTGCTGGCCGGCAGCGTCTGCATGCTGCTGTTCTCCGCGCTGACCACACTGATTCTCGCGTTCTTCGAGCAGAGCATTGTTGGCGTGTCGTTGTGGGCGAGCGGCAGCCTCTATCAACCGGGCGCGGCGGGTCTGAAAATCGCCGCCGGCTGGCTCGTGTTGCCGCTCGCCGCGTTGCCGTTCGTGATCCGTCCACTCGACCCGCTCGCACTCGGCGACGACGCTGCGGCCGCTGCTGGTGTGCGTGTCGACGCGACACGTCTTGCCGCGATGGTGGTGGCGGTGGGCTTCGCGAGCGTTGCGGTCAGCGTGGCGGGGCCGCTCTCGTATGTCGGCCTGATTGCGCCGAATCTGTTGCGTCAGGCGCGTAGCGCGAAGGCCTCGCGGCTCGCCGTGCTCGTGCCGCTGTCTGCGTTGGTGGGCGGCGCATTGGTGCTCGTCACCGATAGCGCCGTGCAGGCGCTCGATCTCGACGCGACGCTCTCGACAGGTGTCGCGATCGCGTTTGTCGGGACACCGCTGATGCTGGCGATGATCCGCGGCGGCGCGGCGTGGTCGGGCGCATTGCACACCGGTCAGGACCGTCCGGCCGTGCGGGCGGGCTCGCGTTTCGTGCGGCTACTCGATGGCTGGCCGTGGCCGCCGACCGCGGCGGTATTGCTGATGCTGGGCATCGTTATCGTGGGTGCCGGTGCGTCGTTTGGCCCGACTACGATCGGTGTGCATCGCTGGCTCGCAGCGTTCGAGCAACGCGACGACCTCGCGCGCATACTGCTCGACTTGCGTCTGCCGCGTCTGTTTTGCGCATTGCTGGCGGGCGCGTTGCTCGCCGCCAGCGGGGTGCTGATGCAGAGCATCGTGCGCAATCCGCTTGCCGGCCCCGAAGTCCTAGGCGTGACGCAAGGCGCGGGGCTGGCTACGCTCGCCGCGCTCGTCATCTGGCCGCTCGCGGCCCATTCGACGCTGGCCGTGGCATCGCTCGCGGGTGGCGGCGTGACCCTGGCGCTGACGTTGTTGCTCAATCGCCGCCACCGTTATGCGCCGCTCGCGGTGGCGCTGACAGGCATCGTGATCGGCACGCTCTGGACCACGCTGTCCCAATGGCTCATCACGCAGCAAAGCGTGCAGCCCGCGCGCTTCGTGGTGTGGCTGGTCGGTGGCACGTATGGGCGCAGTTGGGGCGAAGTGATGACGCTCGTGCCATGGTGCGCGGTGGCGCTGCCGGTGTGTGCGCTGCTCGCGCGGCCGCTCGATCTGCTCGCCTTGGGCGACGACCAGGCCGCCGCGCTCGGTTTGCCGATCGGCGTGTTGCGTCCGCTGGTGCTGACCGTGGCGACGCTTGCCGCGTGCGCGGCGGTGGCCGCTGTCGGGCCGGTGGGTTTCATCGGCTTGATGGCGCCGCATCTGGCGTCGATGCTCGGCGCGCGTGCCCATCGGACGCGCCTCTGGTTGGCCGCTGCATGCGGCGCGCTGGTGCTGGTGGTCGCTGATATTGCGGCACGCACGCTGCTCGCGCCGCGTGAAATTCCCGCGGGCGTGCTGACCGCGCTGATCGGCGCGCCGTATCTGCTTGCGCTGCTGATCGTGGAGGCTCGGCGCGAGAAGCGGGGCAAGCGGTGACGGCGCAACAGGCGCACGCAGCGGCGCCAGCAACCGGCCGCGACACGCACGCACCGTGCTTCGCGGCTTTCGCGCCGGAGGCGATCGCGCACTATCTGGAGCATGTGTGGCTCGGCACGCCGAAGGTGCGCGACGAGCCGGCGCTAGCCGATGACGGGACCGGCCTGCCAACCGTGATCCCCGTGGCGGAACTGAGCCGCCATCGCAGCGAATTGATCGATGCGATGTTCGCGCTATACGGCGGCGAACGCGAAACGCACGCGAGGGCGCTGTTGTCGCAATGGAGCAAGTACTACTTCGGCTTCGCGGCCGCCGCTGGTTTTGTGGCAGCGGCACTGTTGCGACGCCCGCTCGCGATGTCGCCGGAAACGACCCATGTCGTCTTGCGCGATGGCTTACCGGTCGCCCTCTATTTCCCCGAAGACGCGTTGCAGCCCGCCGAAACCGATCCGGCACGGCGCTATGCACCGCTCGTCGATCATCTGAACGCGGTGATCGAATCGCTCTGCGCGATGACGAAAATCGCTCCGCGTGTGCTGTGGAGCAATGCGGGCAATCTGCTCGACCATGTGTTCGAACAATGCGCGCCGCGATTCGATGCCACCGCAGACGCCGCGTGGCTGTTCGGGCCGCTCGGCGCGGATGGCGAAGCCAATCCGCTGCGCATGCCGCTGCGCGATTCGCAGCCGCGTTCCGCAAGCCTGTCGAACCCCTTCCGCGCACGGCGCGTCTGCTGTGTACGTTATGAAATTCCTGGAGAGACGCAACTGTGTGGACGCTGCCCCTTGCTATTGACGATGAGCGACGCGGAAATCGCGTTGCAGGACGCAGGTTGACGGGCCGCGCGAAGACACCCATGCGCCTGAATCGGCTTTGCATGGCCGCCGCTGTGGCGAGCGCATTGCTCTGCGGCACTCAGGCATATGCGCAGGGTAACGCTGCAGCATCGCAAGCGTCGCCGCAAACCGGCTCGAGCTGCACGTCGCTCGCCAGCAATCCCATCGTTTCGCAGGCGAGTCCCGCGCTGCCCGCGCGTCCCATGCGCATCGTCGTGCTCGAATTCATGTTCGCCGAAGACCTGGCGGCGCTGGGCGTGACGCCGGTCGGCATGGCCGATCCCGAGTACTACCCCGTGTGGATCGGTTACGACAATGCGCGTCTCGGCTCGGTGCCGGATATCGGCACGCGCCAGGAGCCGAGTCTCGAAGCCATTGCAGCGGCAAAGCCCGATCTGATCCTCGGCGTCGGTCTGCGCCACGCGCCGATCTTTGCCGCGCTTGAACGGATCGGGCCAACGGTGCTGTTCAAATACGGTCCGAATTTCGCCGAGGATGGCGCCCGCGTCACGCAACTCGACTGGGGCCGTAAGATTCTGCGCACCATTGGCTGCCTGACGGGGCGCGAGAATGAGGCGCGCGAGGTCGAGGCCAGGGTCGACGCGGGTTTTGCACGCGATGCGCAACGCCTCGCGCAAGCGGGCCGCACAGGCGAGCAGATTGCGTGGCTGCAGGAGTTGGGATTGCCCGACCGTTACTGGTCCTTTACCGGCAATAGCACGGCTGCGGGTGTCGCGCGCGCGCTTGGACTCGATCTGTGGCCCGGCGAGCCGACACGCGAAGGCACGGCTTACGTGAGTTCAGAAGATCTGTTGAAGAAGCCGGCTCTCACCGTGCTGTTCGTCAGCGCGACGGAACCCGGCGTGCCGCTCGCCACCAAACTCGATTCGCCGATCTGGCGTTTCGTGCCGGCGCGCACAGCGGGACGGGTGGGCCTCGTGGAGCGAAACATCTGGGGTTTTGGCGGGCCGATGTCCGCGCTGCGGATGGCCGATACGATGACTCAGACGCTGCTTTCGCTGCCGGCTCCGGCCGTCGTCAGAAAGTAAAGCTGGAGCACTGGCAGCGCACGCGGAGCGTTCAGACAACGCGCCGCGTGCGCTTCACTCACTTTATCCCGCTATGCCGTTGGCTACCACCGGATTGTCCACAGCCTGCGCGACGCCATAGGTCTCGCTGACGATACTGCCGTTATCCAGCTTCAACACCCGGTCCGCGAGATGGAAGTAGCGGTCGTCGTGGCTGATCACCAGCACCGTCTTGCCGCGCGAACGCAACTCCGGCAACAGTTGCTCGTAGAACACGGCCTTGAACTGCGGGTCCTGATCCGCGGCCCATTCGTCGAACAGATAAAACGGTCGGTCTTCCAGATACGCGACGACCAGCGCGAGACGCTTGCGCTGGCCAGTGGAGAGGGCGCGCGTCGAGAATGCGCCGTTCACCACCTGTACCTTGTGATCCAGCGCGAGCTTCGCGACCAGCGCATTGGCGCGGGCATCGGCTTGCGCGCGCGACTGGGCATTCGGATCGACGATCCCGAGCAGCGCGTCGAACAGATGGAAATCGTTGAACACGGCGGTAAAGCGTTGACGGTACGCCGCGCGCTCCGCGAAGCCGATCGGCTTGCCGTCCAGTTCGATCGTGCCGTCTTCCGGTTCGTACAGACCGGTCAGCACTTTCGCGAGCGTGGTCTTGCCGCTGCCGTTGCCGCCGACGATAAACACCAGCTCGCCCGGCCTGAAGCTGAGATTGACCGGCCCGACGCGGAACATCCGTTCGTCGCGTTCATGGAAATACGAGTGCGTGACGTCGCGCAGCGTGAGCGTCCTGTACGGCGCGTGCGAGGCATTTTCATCCGGCGGCGGCGCGGTGCGCAGCGCGCCGAATTCGCTCATGACTTTCTCGATGCGGTCGAGCGAGACGCGGGCCGCGTTCAGCGTCGGCACGTTGTTGAGCAAACCGTCCAGCGGCAGCAGCATGAACAGGAACACCACCACATAGCCCGATGCCGACGGCGCGTCGGCATGCACCCCAAGCGCGGGCCAGAACGCCGCCACGCCCAGGAAGACATAGAACAGGAACACGATCCAGCCCACGCCGACCGCGTAGGCGCTGAATGCCTGACGCCGGTGGTCGCGCACTTCGTCGATGGCCGAGCCGAGCTGGCCGTCGACGAACTGACGCGAGCGCGCCTGATGCAGCTTCAGTTCCTTCGCGCCGGTGAACAGCGCGCCGAGATAGCCGAACAGTTTGTCCTGCGAACGGCCGGCGGCTTCGAGCGAGGCAATGGCCCGCTTGTCGCCCGCGTGATAGCCGAACGAGCCAACCAGAATCGCGGCCACCGCGAGCAGGCACACCGGCCACGATAGCCACGCCAGATAGCCCAGGCAGCCGAACACGATCGAGCCGTGCATCACCAGATTCGGCAAGGCGAAGAACAGCATCGAGACGTTGGTGGCGTCGTCGGTGAGCACCGACTGTACCGGCGCCGCGCCGATCCGTTCGACGTCGCGCAACTCGGCCTCGGCCACCCGGCGTGCGACGTGTTCGCGTAGTTGCGCCATCGTGTCCTGCGAAAGGCGTGCGAACAGCACGCCGGTGATGACGCGAGTGACAAGCGCGATCACCGCGCATAACGCGAAACGCATGGCGAGCGACATGTCGGCGGCACCCGGTTGCGACAACGCGCGGCTAAGTGTCGCGACGAGCAGCACGCTCGCGATGCCGTTCAGCACGCAGGCGGTGAGCGCGATCGCGAAGGCGCCGCGTGAGCGCCTGAGCAGTGCCACGATCAGGCGCATGGCCGGTTTGCCCGGGCCACCAGGGCCGTTCGGCGTGGGCGAGGTGGATGAGGGTGTGGGCGAAGGGGGCGCGTCGTAGCGCTCGTTGGAAGCGGTCATCGGCAATGGGTCGCAGTGGGTCGCAAATGGATCGGTGAAATGCAGCGAATGAGTGCGGCAAGTCGGCGGAGCAAAAACGTACTCCTCGCCTGATAGACGAATGGGCGTGGCAAACATTTACCACCGGCTTTACCAATGGATTTGCCGTTGGAATAACGGTCAACCACGACCCTCTGCAAGAAAAGATGCAGTCCGAACAAAACAAGGTTGACGGTAAAGATTTGCGCTCGCGGTTCGTCACACCAATGAAGCGGCCCATTGCGGCCTGCGACTTGGCCCATGCGGCCAGTTCTAACGGATTTCATGCCCATGACGAGCTTCCCGATTGCGTTGCACCACCGAATCCACGCTTTGGCGCGCATCGATCCCGATGCGCCCGCGCTTGCGTCGTTCACGCCGCACACGGTGCGGCTCACGCGTGGCGAACTGGATCGCCGCGCGGCGCGTCTGGCGGCCCAGCTAAGGCGTGCGGGTGTCACGACGGAAGTGCGCGTCGGCGTATGCGTCGCGCGTTCGTGCGATCTGTTTGTCGCATTGCTCGCAGTCCTGAAGGCGGGTGGCGTGTTCGTCGCGCTCGATCCGCGTCATCCGGCCGCACGCCTCGATTGGATCGCGCAGGATGCGGGGCTTGCGCACGGCATTGTCGATAGTTCAGCAGATGCGGCGATGCGTAAGCGTTTCGCTCAATGTGTCGACGTCGAAAGCGCTGCGTTGACGGATGACGTCGCAACGCGTTTCGACGATGACGATGAACCCGTGCATCCGCGCGCGGCCGCCTACATGATCTACACGTCCGGTTCGACCGGTACGCCGAAGGCGGTGGCAGTCGAGCACGGCCCGCTCGCCGCGCATGGCGACGCGCTCGCCGAATCCTTGCCGATCGACGCTACCGATCGCGTGCTGCATTTTGCCTCAGTGAATTTCGATGTCTCGATTGAAGCGTGGCTGGTGCCGCTCGCGGTCGGCGGCAGTGTGGTGATCAGCGACCCGCCGCCATTCCCACCGGAAGCCACACACGCATTCATGTTGCGCGAAGGCGTGACCAATACCACGCTGCCGCCCGCTTATTTGCGCGAGTTCGCGAACGTTTGCGAGCGCCTTGGCGTGCCGTCAACGCTTCGCACGCTGCTGTTCGGGGGCGAGGCGATGTCGCAGGACAGCTTCGACGAGATTCGCCGCGTGTTCCCGTCG
This sequence comes from Paraburkholderia fungorum, assembly GCF_046027215.1. Classification (GTDB taxonomy): domain Bacteria; phylum Pseudomonadota; class Gammaproteobacteria; order Burkholderiales; family Burkholderiaceae; genus Paraburkholderia; species Paraburkholderia fungorum_D. The sequence goes on from NZ_JAQQEN010000002.1 coordinate 3,309,757, forward strand.
ATCCGCCTCGTCAATGGTTATGGCCCGACCGAGGCGGTGATTTCTCCGATGCTGTGGCCGGTCAATCCGGGCACGACACCGGCGCTTGAAGAGGGCAATGGCTACGCGTCGCTACCCATCGGCTGGCCGATCGGACGCCGCGTCGCGCATATCGAAGGCATCGCGCAGCGAGGCGAGGCCGGCGAACTGTTGCTCGGCGGCGTGTGTCTCGCGCGTGGCTATCATGGCCGCGCGGCGCTCACCGCCGAACGTTTCCTGCCGGACCCGGGCGGCGAGCCAGGCGAGCGGATCTATCGCACGGGCGACCTCGCGCGCGAACGTGTGGACGGCTCGTTCGACTATCTGGGCCGTATCGACGATCAGGTGCAGGTGCGTGGCGTGCGGGTGGAGCCGGGCGAGATCGCGGCTTGTCTGTTGACGCATGCCGCAATCGCCGATGCAGGCGTGCTGGCCGAAACGGCTGACGGCAGGACGCAACTGATCGCCTGTATCGTGCTGAAAGAAGCACTCGACGACGCGGCGCTGCAGGCGCACCTCGCCGCACATTTGCCGCAGGCGTGGCAGCCGCATCGCTTCGCGCGCTTCGAGCGTCTGCCTTATACGCTGAACGGCAAGCTCGATCGCGCTGCATTGCGTGACGCCGTAGCGGCGCTGCCGGTCGTGGCAAGCGCTGGTTATGCGGCGCCGCAAACCGCTACGGAAGAACGTCTCGCGGGCCTCTGGCAAAAACTGCTGAACGATCCGGCGCCGATCGGCCGCGCTGAGCGCTTCTTTGCACGCGGTGGCGATTCGCTCGCGGCGATGCAATTGCAGGCGGCGATCCGCGTCGAATGGCGCGTGAATCTCAGGCTCGATGCGTTGTTCGACGACCAGCCGCTCGAGACGCTCGCCGCATTGATCGATCGCAGCGAGACTGAAACGTTGATTGATGGGCACCGGATTACAGTGGTGCGGCCCGTCGATGCCCCGTTCGTTGACCGTGCGGCCTCGTTCGCCCAGCAGCGCTTCTGGGTGCTCGCGCAAACGCAGGATGCAGGGTCCGCGTATCACGTCGCCGTGCAATGGGACGTGCAGGGCGCACTCGACGTCGGCACGCTGCAACGCGCGCTCGATTGCCTGATCGAGCGTCAGGAGGCCTGGCGCACCACGCTTGTCGAAACCGACGACGGCATCGTGATGCAACGCGTCCACGCCGCATTGCCGGTGCGGATCGCCGACATCAGCCTGCACACCAGCAGCGAGGCCGTGCGCGCCGCGCAGCTCGCCGAGCTGACCGGGCATCATGTCAGTGAGGCATTCGAGCTATCGACTGGCCCGCTGTTGCGCGCCACGCTCATCACGCTCACCAACAACACGCAGCGCTTCCTGCTGACGGCACATCATTCGATCAGCGACGGCTGGAGCTCGCGCTGCGCCTTCGACGAACTGAAAACGGCCTACGCCGCATTCGCTACCGGACGTGCGCCGCAATTGCCCGCATTGCCGGTCCAATACGCCGACTATGCGCAATGGCAACGCGACTGGCTCGCGGCCGGCGAGGGCGAGCGGCAACTGACCTATTGGCGCGCCGCATTGCGCGATGCGCCGGAACCGCTCGCATTGCCGCTCGACCGGCCGCGCTCGCCACAGCGCGACCATCGCGGCGGCCGTCTTGCGTTGCGCCTTCCCGCAGCGCTTTCCGAAGCCGTGCGCGACACGGCGCGGCGTGCGCAGGCGTCCACTTTCACTGTGCTGCTGGCAGCCTTCGACGCCTGGCTCCATCGCCTGACCGGCGCGACTGACATCGTGGTGGCAGCGCCAATCGCGCATCGGCAGCGCGCGGACACCGCGCCGCTGGTCGGTCTGTTTCTCAACACGCTCGCGTTGCGCGCCCACGTCGCGCCGGACCAGTCGTTCGCCGCGTTGCTCGACGGCGTGCGCCGCTCGGCATTCGATGCCTTCGCGCATCAGGACGTGCCGTTCGATCAGGTGCTCGACGCCGCGAAGCCGCCGGTGCGGCGCGGTGAGGAATGGCTCAAGGTCAAGTTCGCGCAGCAGTTCGATCTGGAGTTGACGGCGGAACTACCGGGCGCTTCGGTGCGGATGTCACCCGGTCTCGATCTCGCGGCGCGTTTCGATTTCGCACTCGATTTCACCGATGACCCGCGCGGCATCGAACTGGTTGCCGCCTATGCACTCGACGGCATCGATGAAGCGACCGCGCAAGCATGGCTTCATAGTTACGCGACGCTGGTGGCGGACGCGGTGCGCGATCCACAACGCGCGATCGCCGAACTGGACTGCGCGGATAGCGTGGACTATCGCTCGGCGCGGCAAGGTCGCGCGCTTCACTCCGCAGCTGGGAACGTGCTTGCGCTGTTCGCCCGACAGGCGAGCGAAGCACCGCATCGCATCGCGCTCGCGGACGCCGATACGCAGATCACCTTTGCTGAACTCGATCACGCCTCGGACCGCATCGCGCTCGCCTTGCAGCAACGGAATGTGGGCGCGGAGCAGCCTGTTGCGGTGTGTATCGAACGTTCGGCGCGCTTTGCCGTGGCGCTGCTCGGCGTGATGAAGTCGGGCGCCTACGTGGTGCCGCTCGATCCGGCGGCGCCGCAGGAACGGCTGGCCGCTGCGGTCGGCGCCTGCAACGCGCAATGGGTGCTGACGGCTTTTGATGGATCCGCAACGGGCGCCATCGGCAATGCGCAAACGCTCGATCTCGACACGCTCACGCAGTCCGTATCTATAGCGGGTATAAGCGGGCCACGCACCACGCCGTCGGTTTCGCCCGACCAGGCCGCGTATCTGATCTTCACATCCGGCTCGACTGGCACACCGAAGGGTGTCGCGATCTCGCATCGTGCATTGGCGGACTACGTCGAAGGCATGCTGGACGAACTCGCCTTCGCTGCCGACGCCTCGATGGCGATGGTGTCCACCGTCGCCGCCGACCTCGGGCATACGACGCTGTTCGGCGCGCTCTGCTCGGGCCGCACCTTGCATCTGCTGCCCGCGCAATGTGCATTCGATCCCGATCGCTTCGCCCACGAGATGCGCACGCGCCGTGTCGGCGTGCTGAAGATCGTCCCGAGCCATCTGCATGCGCTGCTCGACGCCCAACAGCCAGCCGACGTGCTGCCCGCGCATGCGTTGGTGACGGGCGGTGAAACGCTGCCGTGGTCGCTGGTCGAACGGATCGCGGCGCTCAAGCCCGCGTGCCGCGTCATCAATCACTACGGCCCGACTGAAGCGACGGTCGGCGCGCTGACTTGCGACACGTCCGCAGCGGCGCAGGCGGCATGCCGCACTGACAGTGCGCAAGCCGTGCCGCTCGGCCTGCCGTTGCCGAACGCCTATGCATGCGTACTCGACAAGCACGGCGCGAGCGTGCCGCGTGGCGGGATCGGCGAACTGTATCTCGGTGGTCCAGGCGTCGCGCGTGGCTACCTGAACCGCGCGGCCGCGACCGCCGAACGCTTCGTACCGCATCCGTTCGCAGCGGGTGAGCGTCTCTACCGCACGGGCGACCGCGTGCGTCTGCGGGCCGATCGCCGGCTGGATTTCCTTGGACGTCTGGACGATCAGGTCAAAATCCGCGGCTATCGCGTCGAACCGGGCGAGGTGAGCACGGCATTGCGCGCGCTGGATGGCGTGACGCAGGCTGAAACGCTCGCGGTGGAACATGAAGGGCGCTTGCGTCTGGCGTCGTTCGTGGCGCTGTCCGGCGGATCGCGTCTTGACGAACCCGCGTTGCGCGCCGCGTTGACCGCGCGTTTGCCGGAGTACATGGTGCCGGCCGTATTGTTGCTGGTGGCTGCATTGCCGGTCACTGCAAACGGCAAGGTCGATCGTGCCGCGTTGCGCGCGCTGGCTGCCGCGCCGTCGCCGTCGGTCACGCAAGGGGATGCGCCGCAAGGCGCGACCGAAGAGGCGCTCGCGGCGGTCTGGAAAGAGGTGCTCAAAGCGGAGCACGTGGGCCGCGACGACAACTTCTTCGAACTCGGCGGCGACTCGATTCTCGTGCTGCAGGTGATCGCGCGTTCACGCAAGCGCGGCGTGCGCTTCACGCCGAAGCAGTTGTTCGACGCGCCGACCCTCGCGCAACTTGCGCGCGTGGCAACCGCGGTGGAGGCAGCGGCGCCGGCCACGTCGAAACTGCCGCCAATGGCGAGGAGTGCTGAGCATGCCGCGATTCTCACGCCTGCCCAGCTGCGCTTTTTCGCGCTGGATATTCCACAGCGTGGTCACTGGAATCAGTCGATCGAACTCGAGACGCCGGCGCCGTTCGACTTCGATGCGTTTGCCCGGGCGTTCGACACACTGCTCACGCATCACGAAATTTTTCGCCACCGCTTCGCGCAAAGCGGCCCCCAGGGTGAATGGCAGTTGACGCTCGCCGCGCGCGCGTTCGAGACGCTGCCGCTCGCGGCCGCTTCCGCACGCGACGAAGCCGACGCGCTGGCGCAATTCGACGCCCTGCAAAGCACGCTCGATCTGACACACGGCCCGCTCGTCTGCGCGCTGGCCGCGATGCTGCCCGACGGCACGACGCGGCTCTATCTGGCGATCCATCACATCGTCGTCGATGGCGTATCGTGGCGTGTGCTGCTGGACGATCTCGACGCCGCGTACCGTGCCGCGTGCGAGCGTCGCAGCGTGCGTCTTACGTCGACGGGAATCACTGCGCAGGACTGGGCGGCGCGGCTCGCTCGTGCTGCAACCGATACAGCCAACTCGCCGTTCGCCGCCGAAGTGCCCTATTGGGCCGCGCTCGCCACGCCATACGACGATCTTCCGCTCGACCGCCCCAAGGCTCACGCAACCAATGCCGACGCGCACACGGTCATCCAGACCATCGACGCCGACCTGACGCGCGCCGCGTTGACGGAAGCGAACGCTGCCTACCGCACGCAGATGATCGAACTGCTGGTCGCGGCGCTGGCGCTGTCGCTGGATAAGCAGACTTGCCGCATCGAACTCGAAGGTCATGGCCGCGAGGCATTGTTCGAGGATGCCGACGTGAGCCGTACGCCTGGCTGGCTGACGAGCCACTATCCGGTGGAATTCGTCGTCGGCAGCACGTCGGCGGCCACACTCGCTACGGTCAAGGACAGCTTGCGTGCGGTGCCGAACAAAGGGCTCGGCTTCGGCGTGCTGCGCCATTACGGCGACCCGGCGACGCGCGCGGCACTGGCCGCCGTGCCGCGTCCGCGTGTCACTTTCAATTACCTGGGTCAGTTCGATGCGCCGCGCGACGCCGCGCTCAGGCCGCGTTTCGGCGGCGCGGGCCGCGAGCGCGATCCGGCAGGTCCGATCGGCAACGCACTCGCCATTCACGCCTATATCGACGGCGACGCCACGCGAACGCTCAAAGTCCATTGGGTATACGGCGCGACGCAATTCGGGCGCGCGACGATCGAAGCGCTCGCGCAGCGTTTCGAAACCGCACTCGCCGAATTGACGGCTGCATGCACCGCGCGCCTCGCGCAACGCGGCGCTGGCGCCACACCCGGCGACTATCCGCTCGCGCGCGCGGGCGGCCTGACGCTTGCCGCGCTGGAGCGCGTGCCGCTCGATCTGCGTACCGTCGACGATATCTACCCGTTGTCGCCGATGCAGCACGGCATTCTGTTTCACTCGCTGTTCGCGCCCGAGCAGTCGACCTATGTGAATCAACTGGTCGCGACGTTGATCGAACCCGACGTCGAGCGTTTGCGTGCCGCGTTTGAAGCAGCCGTGCCGCGTCACGATATCTTGCGCACGAGTTTCACACCGGACGAAGCGACGCCGATGCAGATCGTGCATCGTCAGGCGCGTATGCCGGTCGAGGTGCTCGATTGGCGCGATCAGGGCGAGGGCGTGCTGAATACCTTCGAGACCTGGCTTAGCGCCGACCGCGCGCGCGGTTTCGATCTGACCGCGCCGCCATTGATGCGCGTGGCGCTGATTCGCGTCACGGATGACGCATGGCGTCTTGTCTGGACGCGCCACCATCTGCTGCTCGACGGCTGGAGCACGGCGCGTTTCTTCGCCGATATGTTGCGCGACTATATCGAGCCACCGCGTCCGCAACCGTTCGCGGCGCCCGCGAAAACCCGTTACCGCGATTTCATCGCATGGCTCGGCGCACGCGACGCAGAAGCAGAGCAAGCCTTCTGGATGCAACGTCTTGCGCGTCTCGACGAACCGACGCTCGTTGCCGGGCGCGACACGCAAGCCCCGCTCGTGGCCGGCCATCTCACGCGTCGTGAAAGCCTTGACGCCGCAACGACCGCGCGCCTGGGCGAAACGGCGCGCCGTCTGAAGGTGACCGTCAACACGATGGTGCAGGGCGCATGGGCGCTGGCACTGCAACGCATGACGAATCACACGTCCGTCGCATTCGGTGCGACTGTGGCGGGCCGGCCCGATGCGTTGCCTGATGCTGACACCGTGCTGGGCCTTTTCATCAACACGCTGCCGGTCATCACGGCGCCGTTGCCGCAACGTTCGGCGTCGGCGTGGCTTCAGGAATTGCAGCGCGACAATGCCGCCGCGGCGGAACACGCGCATACGCCGCTCTATGAAATCCAGCAGTGGGCGGGGCAAGGTGGCGGCGCGCTGTTCGACTCGCTGGTGGTGTTCGAAAACTATCCCGTCGACGAAGCGTGGCAAGGACGTGACGCGCGCGCGTTGAAACTGCGCGACCTGCGCAATATCGAAGCGACTGACTTCGCGCTTACGCTGGTGATCGAAGCCGGCGCGACGCTCACGATCGACTATGGCTACGACACCGCGCGGGTGGATGAAGCACGCGTCGTGGCGTTGCATCGTGCGTTTGCCGCGTGCCTCGATGGTTTGATCGCCGATCCACATGCGCCGCTCGGGACGATCTCGATCGCGAGCGTCGACGACCTCGTCACGCTGGCGCGCGCCAACGCGACCGCGCAAGTGTGGCCGTCAGCACAGCAACAGCCGCTGCATCGTCAGTTCGAACAGGCGGCGCTCGCGTCGCCGGATGCGATCGCGCTGGAGTTCACCGATCCGCAGGGACGCACGCAGCAGATGACCTACCGCGCGCTCGACGCGAACGCCGAGCGCGTCGCCGCCGCGCTCAACGCAGCGGGCGTGCAGGCCGATACGGCGGTGGCGTTGTGTGTCGAGCGGTCGTTCGACATGGTGGTGGCGCTGATCGGCATCCTGAAAGCGGGCGCGGCGTATCTGCCGATCGATCCCGACTATCCGGCCGAGCGCATCGGCTATCTGCTCAACGACGCCAGGCCGGCGGTCGTGCTGACGCAAGCGCATCTGCGCGACCGCGTGGTGGCGGCAGTGGAGAACAGCAACGTCAGGATTCTGACGGTCGACGAACTGCTCGTCACGGACGCCACGCTCGCCGCGCCCGTGCCGGTCGCGCCCGATCAACTGGCCTATCTGATCTACACCTCCGGTTCGACCGGCAAGCCGAAGGGCGCGGGCAACTCGCATCGCGCGCTCGCGAACCGGATTGCGTGGATGCAGGACGCGTATCGCCTGAGCGTCGACGACGTCGTGTTGCACAAGACGCCGTTTGGCTTCGACGTGTCGGTGTGGGAATTCGTCTGGCCGCTCGCCATCGGAGCGAAGCTCGCGATCGCGGCGCCTGGCGATCATCGCGATCCGGCGCGTCTGGTGGCCGCCATCGAAACGCACCGCGTCACGACGCTGCATTTCGTGCCGTCGATGCTCGCGGCCTTCGTCGCGCATCTGGAGGATTTCAAGGCCGCCGCTCGCTGCACGAGCATCGAGCGCATCGTCGCAAGCGGGGAGGCGCTCGCACCTGAACTGGTGGCGCGCGTCGCGCAGCATCTGCCCCAGGCACGGCTTTACAACCTGTACGGCCCGACCGAAGCCGCCATCGACGTGTCGCATTGGACCTGCGACGCCCGCGATGCGGGTGCTGCGTCCGTGCCGATTGGCCAGCCGATTGCAAACCTGCAACTGCATGTACTCGATGCGGCGTTGCAGCCGCTGCCGCAAGGCGCTGTCGGCGAACTGTATCTGGGCGGCGTGGGTCTGGCGCGCGGCTATCTCGGCCGCGCGGCGTTGACCGCGGAGCGCTTCGTTCCCAATCCGTTCGTGGAAGGTGCACGGCTGTATCGAACCGGTGACCTGGCGCGTCGTCGCCCTGACGGCGCACTCGAGTATCTCGGCCGTATGGACACGCAGGTGAAGCTGCGCGGCCAGCGCATCGAGCCCGGCGAGATCGAAGCCTTGTTGCGTGCCGCGCCAGGTGTGCACGACGCGGTGGTGATCGTGCGCGACGAGCAGTTGATCGGCTACGTCGCGCGCGGTAGCGGCGGCGCGATCGACACGTCCGCGCTGCTTGACGGCTTGCGTGCGCAATTGCCGTCGTACATGGTGCCCGCGCAACTGATCGGGATGGACGCGTTGCCCGTCACGCCGAACGGCAAGTGCGACCGTCATGCGTTGCCGGCGCCCGTTCGCGGGCTCGCAAACGAACCCGCCGCCACGTTGTTGGAGACGGACACCGAGCGCGAACTGGCCGCCATCTGGAAACGCGTGCTGCGTCTGGACGCGATTGGCCGCGACGACGACTTCTTCGCGCTCGGCGGTCACTCGCTACTCGCCACGCAGGCGAACGCGCAGGCCAATCTTCATTGGACGTTGATCCTGCCGCTGCGCACCTTGTTCGACGAACGCACGTTGCAACGTTGTGCTGCGGCGATCGATCGCGCGCGGGCCGAACGCGACGCCGACACCGGACCGGACACCGCCAGCGCGATCGACGCGCTCCTCGGTGAGTTCGAACTCCAATAACGCTCCAGCCGACCCGACCAGAGACAACCCAGTATGAGCATCGCCAAACCGGACCTGCTTTCTCTCGCCGCACGTTTCGCGCTATTGCCCGACGCGCAACGCAAGGCCTTCCTCGCGAAACTCGACACGGCCGGCATCGATTTTCGTGTGCTGCCGATTCCGCCGCGCGCCGAGCGCACCGCAAGCGTGCCCGCGTCGTTCGCGCAAACGCGGTTGTGGCTGCACGCCCGCATGATCGACGAGCCGGCGGCGTATCACGTCACCGAACGTTTGCGTCTCGATGGCGCGCTCAATGCGAATGCGTTGCGCCTGTCGTGCGATGCGCTGATCGCGCGTCACGAGGCATTGCGCACGACCTTTGCTGAAAGCGCTGACGGCGTATTGCAGGCCGTGCACGCGCCGTCGCGCTGCCCGTGGCATGCCAGCGACGTGAGCACGCTGCCGGCGAGCGAGCGCGAAGCCCGCGCGGCCGCGATCGCGCAGGCCGATGAAGCACAACGCTTCGATCTGTCGCAGGGGCCGTTGATGCGCGCGCATCTGATCCAGATCGACGCGACGACGCACTGGCTCGCGCTGACGACGCATCACATCGTCTCGGACGGCTGGTCGGCGGACGTGATGCTCGCGGAACTGGCGTCGTTCTATCACGCGTACGCAAAGAGCGACGCGGTGTCGCTGGCGCCGCTGCCGATCCAGTACGCGGATTACGCGCTGTGGCAGCGCCGCTGGCTCGATGCCGGCGAGCGTGAGCGTCAGCTCGAATTCTGGCGGGCCCGGCTGGATGCGAGCCGCGACGTACTGATGTTCCCAGGCGCCGCGCCGCGGCCGGCGCAACGCAGCGCGCGTGGTGCGCGGCATCGCTTTGTAATCGAGCCGTCGCAGGTTCAGCAACTCAAGGCGCTCGCCAATGCACAGCGCGCGACGCCGTTTGCCGTGCTGCTTGCCGTACTCAATGCGCTGCTGGCGCGCGCGTCGGGTGAAACGCAGATTCAGATCGGCGTGCCCGCCGCGAATCGCGAGCGCAGTGAGGTGGCCGGCCTCGTCGGCTTCTTCGTGAACACGCTCACGTTGGCCACACCGGTACCGGCGACGCAGTCGTTTGCGGCGCTGATCGGCGCGACCCAGCAAACCCTCATCGACGCTCAATCGCATCAGGATGTGCCGTTCGAGCAGGTCGTCGAGGCGCTCGGCGTGGTGCGCAGCGCGAGCCACCATCCGCTGTTTCAGGTAATGGCCGCCTACGGCGCGCGGCGCCGCTTGCCGTCGCTCGCTGAAGTGCGCATGACGGAGTTGCCGTCGGGCGCGCCGTTTGCCAAATTCGATCTGACGCTCAGTTTCGAGGAACGCGACGACGGTTCGATCGACGCCTACTTTATCTACGCGCTCGATCTCTTCGACCGCGATGCGGTGGAGCGTCTCGCCGCGCGGTTCATCGAATTGCTGGCCAACGCAACTGCTGCCCCCGCCACGGCGCTTGGCGATCTGCAATGGCTGCCCGAGGCCGAACGCGCTCAACTCGACGCATGGAACAGCACGCCGCTCAACCATGCCGCAGCGTTCAGGCCCGTTCATCAGCGCGTGGCCGACCATGCCCGAGCGCGGCCCGATGCCCGTGGCGTCGCCGATGCCGAACGTTCGCTCTCGCGTGGCGAACTGGACGCACGCGCGACGCGGCTCGCGCAACGGCTCGTCGCAGCAGGGGTGAACGCTGAAATGCGTGTGGGGGTGGCGTTGAGTCGCTCGGTTGATCTGCTGGTCGGATTGATTGCCGCGCTCAAATCGGGCGGCGCGTTCGTGCCGCTCGATCCGAGCCATCCACGCGAGCGTCTCGCGCAGATTCTCGACGACGCGCAGATTACCCACGTCATCACCGAACGTGCGAGCCTCGTCGCGCTGCCGGTGTCGGATCGCTTGCGCCTGTGGCTGATCGACGAACAAATCGAGCGTGACGATCCGCCGACGGCTCAGGTCGCGCTGCCCGCTGTGTCGCCGCATCAGGCGGCCTATGTGATCTACACCTCCGGCTCAACCGGCAAACCGAAGGGCGTCGTGGTCGATCACGGCTCGTTCGCGCTGCATTGCGCGGCGATTGCCGAGCGCTACGGCGCGGGCGAAAAAGACGTGTTCCTGCTGTTCCAGTCGGTCAATTTCGACGGCGCGCATGAAGGCTGGTTCTCGCAATACATGTCCGGCGCCGCGGTGGCGATCACCGCGGACACCCTCTGGCCGCCCGCGCAAACCTGCCGGATGATGGTCCGCGAAGGCGTGACGATGACCTACGTGCCGCCCGGTTGCGCGACCCAGCTCGCCGAATGGGCGCTGGCACATGGTGCACCGCCGAGCCTGCGATCCCTGACGGTGGGTGGCGAAGCCACCTCGCGGGAAGCCTTCGCGCTGATGCGCCGGGCGTTTCCGAACGCGCGCATCGTCAACGGTTACGGCCCGACCGAGACCGTCATCACGCCGATGCTGTGGATGTTCTATCCGGGCGACGATCCCGCCAGGCTCGCGGACAGCGCTTATCTGCCGATCGGCACGCTGGTGGGCGCGCGCAGCGCGCATGTGCTCGACACGCGTCTGAATCCGCTGCCGGTCGGCGTGATTGGCGAGCTGTATCTGGGCGGCGAGGGCGTGGGCGTCGCGCGCGGCTATCTCGACCGGCCCGCGCTGACGGCCGAGCGCTTCGTGCCCGATCCGTTCGGCGCGCCGGGCGCGCGGCTCTATCGCACGGGCGACCTCGTCAAGCGGCGCGCGGATGGCGTGTTCGACTTCATCGGTCGCGTCGATCATCAGGTGAAGCTGCGCGGCTTGCGGATCGAGCTCGGGGAGATCGAGGCGCAGCTCGCCGCGCATGACGACGTGCGCGAAGCCGTGGCGGTCGTGCATGGCAAGGGCGCACAAGCGGCGCTGGTGGCGTATGTCGAGTTGAGTGCCGAAGCGCGCGAGCGCACTGTGCGCGCGGACGCCGCCGAACTCGACGCGCATCTGCGTCACACGCTGCCCGATTACATGGTGCCCGCGCATATCGTCGTGCTCGATGCCTTGCCGCGCAATGCGAACAGCAAGGTGGACCGCGCGGCGTTGCCGGAGCCGCAGCGTGTCGCACGAGCCTATCAGGCGCCCGCAGCCGGCCTGGAAACGGCGCTCGCACAGATCTTTCGGGAAGTGCTGGGCGTGGAGCGCGTCGGCCGCGGCGATCATTTCTTCGAACTCGGCGGCCATTCGCTCGCGGCGGTCCGCGTGGCGACGCGCGTAGCCGAGCGGCTCGCACGCGACGTGCCGGTGCGTACGCTCTTCGAGGCGCCGACGCTCGCGCAGTACGCGCAGCGCGTGATGACTTCAGCGCGCAGCGAGATGGTGGCCGGGAGCGGTCATGACGCAGCGGGCAATGCAGCGAGTCCAGACATGCACGCCGATGCGCAAGGTGTGTGGCCGCTGTCGTCCGCGCAATTGAGTTTGTGGTTTCTGTGGCGCGCGCAACCGGATAGCGCGGCCTACAACATTCCTGTCGCGTTGCGCTTGCGCGGTCCGCTCGATGTCGATGCACTCGGCGAAGCGTTTGCTCAGGCCGCGGCGCGCCATCCGGCATTGCGCACGCGGCTGGTCGAGCGGCACGGCCAGTTGCCGGGCCAGCGCGTCGCGGCGAGCGAGTGTTTCGAACTGCCGGTGGTCGATTTAACGCTCGGCTCCGATGCCGCGGTACGCGAGGCCGCCGCCGTGGCGCTCACCGATGAAGACGCTTTGAGGCCATTCCATCTACTGGACGATGCGCCGCTCTGGCGAGTGCGGCTTGCGCGGCTCGACGAGCAGGATCACGTGTTGTCGCTGGTCGTGCATCACATCGTGTCGGATGGACAATCGATCGATCTGTGGCTGGAGGACGTTCGCGCGATGTATGTGGCGATCGTTCGAGGCGCGGCGCCCGTGGGCTCAGCCGCGTCGCCTCTGCATGGCACACCGGTTCTGCCGGTTGCCGCACCGCGCGCCCGGCTGTCGTTCTGGCGCGAGGCACTCGCCGACGCTTCCGCGCAAATCCTGCCGCCACCGCCGTCGGGACGCTGCGCCACGCCGCTCTGGAGCGCCGGGCGTCTCGCGTTCGAATTCGAACCGGCGCTGGTGCAGCGGGCGCGCGCGATGGCGCTCGAAGTCCACGCCACGCTGCCGATGTTGCTGCACGCCGCGTTGAACATCGCGTTTTATGGCGCGACTGGCGCGACGGATCAACCGGTAGGAGTTCTGGCTTCGACACGCGAGCTGACTGGAGAGACCGCGCGCCGCGCGCTCGGCCTCTTTATCAATGCCGTTGTCGTGCGCACGCGGCTCGCGACCACGGACTCGCCCGCCACGGTGCTGGCCCATGTGCGTGATGCGGCGCTGGCCGCCTACGCCCACGCTGACACACCGTTCGCTGAGGTGGTGGCGGCATTGCGCGCGCCACGCAACCCGCCTGGCAATCCGCTCTTCTCGGTGATGTTCAACTACCTCCGCCCGGCCGGGACCGCCGCGCGCGACTGGGCCGGTCTCACGCTCGACGATTTCAACGACGTGCGCCATCGGGTCGTGTTCGAACTGGAACTCGACGTGGTCGAGCATCCGGACGGACGTGTCACCGGCGCATTTTCTTACGCGGAGGAACTGGTCGATGGCGGATTCGTTCAGGCGCTGACGGCCGACTATCTGGACCTGGTGCAACAGATGGTCGATGCGCCGCATGAGCCGCTTGGCGCATCGCCCGCGCGCTTTGCGTCAGGGAAGCAAGGCATTGCCGTCCAGCCGGCTCCCGCCGCACCCGAGGGCGAGTCCAGGCGCCTCGCTCAGTCGCTCGAACGCGTTTGGGGCGAGCTCTTCGAAGGCAACACGCCCGCGCATCACGACGACCTGTTCGAGGCCGGCGCGACGTCGTTCGACGTCGTTCGCTTCGTCGACGCGGCGCAGGCCGCCGGTTATGCGCTCTCGATTGCCGACGTATTCGCCGCGCCGAACTTCGCGGACCTGGCCGCACGGCTCGTTGCGCCGCATGCATCGACGGTAGCCGAGGTCCGCCATGCCGGTTGAAGTCCCGGCAGTTCACGACACTTTTTTCTCCGGCCAGCGCATCCGGCGCGCCGGTTCACACCGCTAAGGACCTGAGACATGCACAGAGATACCGTATTTAATCTGATCGGCGTCGGCTTTGGGCCGTCGAATCTGGCGCTTGCCGTGCGCCTTGCGGAAGAGACCGGCGTTGCCGACCTCGCGCATTGCTTCATCGAACGTCAGCCGGAATTCGGCTGGCATCGCGGCATGCTGCTCGACGACTGCCGGATGCAGATTTCCTTCCTCAAGGATCTGGTCACGCTGCGCGATCCGAAAAGCCGCTTCACGTTCATCAACTATCTGTTCGAACGCGGACGTCTGGCGGAATTCGTGAATCTGAAGAGCTTCTATCCGACCCGGGTCGAGTTCCACGATTACCTCAGCTGGGTCGCTGCGTCATTCGACGAGCGCGTGCATTACGGGCAGACGGTGACCGGCATCGAACCGGTCAAGGCGCCGGGCAACGCGAACGCAATCGAGGCGCTGCGGGTGTTCTCGCGCGACGCCGACGGCCGCGAATGGCAGCGCGTGACCCGCGCGCTCTCCGTGGGAATCGGCGGCGGTGCGCAGGTGCCGGAGGCCTTCGCCGCGCTCGGCACGCACAACATCGTGCATTCGTCGAAGTATCTGACGTCGATCGACCGGGTGGTCGGCCCGTCGCAGAACGGTCCGCGCAAACGCGTGGCGGTGATCGGCGCGGGGCAGAGCGCCGCCGAAGTGTTTATCGATCTGACGCGCCGCTATCCGCATGTGGACGCGAGTCTCGTGATCCGTTCGAGCGCCCTCAAACCGGCCGACGACAGCCCGTTCGTCAACGAGATCTTCAGCCCGGCTTTTACCGACGTGGTCTATGCACAGCCGAAAGACAGCCGCCGTTCGCTGATCGAGCGCTTTCGCGACACCAACTATGCGGTGGTCGATCGTCCGCTGATCGAGCAGATCTACGAGATGCTCTATTTGCAGGACGTCTCGGCAGACCCACGGCATCGCCTGCTGGCGAACACCGCGATCGAGACGGCGGTCCGTACGGCGAGTGGCCAGATCGAGCTGACGCTGCGCGACCGTCTGAGCGGCCACGCCCGCGCCGAACCGTTCGATGCGCTGGTACTCGCGACGGGTTATCGCCGCGACACGCATTTCGAGTTGCTTGAAGGGCTCGCACCGCATCTGGGCGACGCGCTGGCACAAGGCAATGTCGAACGCGATTACCGGCTCAACACGCCGGCGAACTTCAAACCGCGCATCTACCTGCAAGGCTGCTGTGAAGACAGCCACGGCCTGTCCGACACCTTGCTGTCGGTTCTCGCGCTGCGCTCCGACGAAATCGTCAGGTCGCTCGCTCAACACACCTCGCCAGACTGGTCGACCAGCCGGCCAAACCACACACAAGAAAACGGCGGGGGTAGGGGACGCATGGCCTTCGCTCTTTAATCAAGACGCGGCCATCTGGCGGTATGACAACCTGGAGAATCGAGAGATGGAGTGGGCAATAGGCACGCGTCGGCGTGCGATCTCAGCCGCGGCAAGCGTGGCGTTTTACGCGGCGGCGGGTTATGCGGAGGCACAGCAGGTAGTGCAACCTGCGGCACAGCAGGCAGGCGGCGCACAGCAGCAAACAACCGCCCCGCAGCAGGACGCAACGCCGGCCAGTACGCTGCCATCGATCAGCGTCAAGGCGGCAGCGGAAAGCGAAGCGACGGTGGGCCTCGTAGCGCGTCGCAGCAGCACCGGCACCAAGACCGATACTCCGCTCGACGAAATCCCGCAGACGATCAACGTCGTCACGGCGGCGCAGATCGAAGAGACTGGTGCGACCAGCGTCAACGAGGCATTGCGTTACGTCCCCGGCTTTTCGACGTACGGCGCGGATGTGCGTTCCGACTGGTATTCGGTGCTGCGCGGCTTCACGCCCACCGTATTCGTGGATGGCCTGCAGGTGCCCAACACACTCAATCTCGCGAGCTGGCGTGTCGATCCGTACATGATCGACAGCATCACCGTGCTGCGCGGTCCGACCTCGGTGCTGTACGGGCAGGGCGATCCGGGCGCGATCATCGACATCCAGAGCAAGCTCGCGAATGGCGAGCGGATCCGCGAGGTCGAAATGCAACTGGGCGATTACGCGCGCAAGCAACTGGCTTTCGATGTGGGCGACAAGATCGACAAGGACGGTACGCTGTCATATCGCTTCCAGGGCGTGGGACGGGACGGCAACTCGCAGACCGGGCCGAATCCGGAGCAGCGCGTGGCGCTTGCGCCTTCGGTCAGGTGGCAGCCGAACGCCAAAACCTCGCTGACTGTCGCGGCGACTTACCTGCAGGATTGGGGCGACGCGTCGAACAACTTCCTGCCCGCGCAGGGCACGATCCTGCCCAATCCGAACGGCAAGATTTCGCCGGATCTCTACACGGGCGATCCCGGGTTTTCGCACTACCGCAAGAAGCAATGGTCGGCGGGTTATCAGTTCGAATACAAGTTCGATCCGGTCTGGACCTTCCGGCAGAACACGCGCTTGATGCATTTGTCCCTCGATCAGGGGCAGGTGTTCGGCGGCGGCCTCGATCCGGCTGATCCAACCCAGGCGTCGCTACTGCGGTACGTCGGTCTCTATCAGATGAATTACAGCCGCTTCGATGTGGACAACCAGGCGCTGGCCAGCTTCCGCACCGGTCCGCTCGACCACACCGTGCTGCTTGGCTTCGAATATAACCGGCAATCGACCACCGATAGCGAGGCGATGGCGACCGGTCCGAGTCTGAACATGTACAACCCGGTGTATACGCCGATCACCAACGCAATTTTCGACGGTCCCACGGCGTTCCCGCGCACCAATATCAAGTCGACGCTCAACTCGTTCGGCGTGTACGCGCAGGACCAGGTCAAATGGCAGCGCTGGGTGTTGACACTCGGCGGCCGCGAGGACTGGAGCAACACCAGCCAGAACGACATTGCAGGCGGCACCAATCTGCAGCAGGACGATCATGCTTTCTCGGGTCGTGTCGGGCTCGTTTATCTCGGCGACTACGGCCTTTCGCCGTATATCAGCTATTCGACCTCGTTCAATCCGCTCGTGGGCGTGAAGATCGCGGGCGGCGGCATTGCCCAGCCGACCAAGGGCCGTCAGATCGAAGCGGGTTTGCGCTGGCAACCGGCCGGCAAGAATCTCATGCTGAACGCAGCGGTTTATCAAATTAACCAGACCAACGTCGTCACGCCTGATCTCGCGCTGAACCCAACCGGCAGCATCTCCGCGCAGACCGGTGAAGTGCGCTCGCGCGGCATCGAGTTGAGCGGGGTCGGCAATGTCACGCGCAATTTCTCGGTGATCGCCGCGTACGTGTATCAGGACGTGAAGAACATCAAGGCTGGCGACGTTACGCTCGACAAATGGCCTGTGGATATTCCACGGCCGCGCCAGATGGCTTCGCTGTGGGGCGACTGGACGTGGCACGCTGGGCCGCTCGCGGGTCTGGGCCTTGCCGCGGGCATCCGTTATCAAAGCGGCTCGGCGGGTGCTGCGGACAATTCGCTCTACGTGCCGAGTTACACCGTGTACGACGCTGCGGTCCACTACGAGATGCGCAACTGGCGCTTCGCCGTCAATGCGCAAAACATTTTCAATCGCCGCTTCGTGAGCGGTTGCCAGTCGGTGAACATCTGCTTCTACGGTAATCCGCGCACGGTGATCGCGACGGCGAAATACGATTGGTAAGCACCGGTTCGGGTGGCCAGGTTTGCATCGAGGCCGCCGCCTGAATACTGCTCCTGCTGTTCCGGCCTCCCTCTATCAACACTGAATCGAACTGACTATGCCGAAGAAAAAACTCGTCTACATCTGGTCCTTGAGAAACGCGGCCGCCGACAACGCCGGGCAGGATATCGCGTACAAGGGTGGCACGCGTTATATGAAGTCGGTGCTTGAATCACTGGTCGAAGCGCTCAACGAAACCGGGCTTGGCGATCTGTATTCGCTGGAAAAAGTGATCTACGACGACGACGCGGGTTCCGCGATAGACCGCGAGAAGCTGAAGGAATATGGA
The DNA here is from genome assembly GCF_046027215.1 of Paraburkholderia fungorum. Classification (GTDB taxonomy): domain Bacteria; phylum Pseudomonadota; class Gammaproteobacteria; order Burkholderiales; family Burkholderiaceae; genus Paraburkholderia; species Paraburkholderia fungorum_D. Next base: position 3,327,657 of record NZ_JAQQEN010000002.1, read on the forward strand.
TTCTCGTACGAGCCGGGCAAACGCTGGTTCTATCTGCCGAATCTGCGCGTGCAGGGCAAGGCCGTCAACGATCTGTTACTGGCGATTCCGTCGACCTATCGGCGTGAGCCGCTTGGCGCGGTGGAGCGTGTGGCGGGCAAGAGCCGCTTTGAGAAGCACTTGCTCGATACGCTGATTGAGCTGAAGGCTGATCTTGTTGTGCTGGATGGACTGCTGATTATTCTTGACGAGCTGGTCCGGCCGGGGGCGATGTTCGATAGCAAGATCGTCAACATTCATCCGGGTGTAACGCGGAGTGAGTCGCCGTATGAGCGGCGTGGTGCTTATGCGACGCTTGATGCGCTGTATGGCGCGCGCGGGCAGAAGGTGGTGAACTGGAAGACGATGGAGACTATCGGGGTTGAGCCGGTTTTTCTAACCGGGGCGTCGTTTCATTATGTTGATAACGGCATCGATTCGGGGGAAGTGATTCATGACGTGTTGAACACCGAGATCGATAAGGACGATACGATTCTTGAATTGCGGTGGAATAATTTTAATCGTAGCTTGTTCCCTGCAATGCAAGAAGGACTTGCCATGATGGCGGGGCACAATGTGAAGGTTGAAGTTTGATTTTTTTTTGCCTTTGGCGGCGGCATGTCCTTGTGCCTGCGGCGTTGGCCTTTCCTTGCATTCTTATTGGTCTATTAGCGTCGCCCCTGTGCGGGGCAGGCACCTACTTTTCTTTGCCGGCCGCAAAGAAAAGTAGGCAAAAGAAAGCGGCTCACACCGCCAACATTTAAGTGGGTCTCCTGGCTTGGAGGGGCTGGTGGTCCGATTAACGGATCACACCTCGGTCCGCAACCGCCTGTGACACAGCCGTCATCCGCTCCCACTCCGCACTACGTGCGTCGCGGTTGGGTCCACCACGGAAACCAGGCGCTTCGTTTGTGCGCGGTGGGGGCCATCGGCTTCGCCTCGGCGAGGCGCCGAAAAACACTGGTGGTTTTGTGAAGTACCGCATCGGCGCGCGCAGCGCCGCCGGAAGCATGACGGCCTGGTCACTCAGGCGGGAGGGTGCGCGGGCCCAGTCTCTACGGGGCCACGAGCCCCTCCAAGCCAGGGGAGCCGCTTAAGAATTGGCGGTGTGAGCCGCTTTCTTTTGCCTACTTTTCTTTGCGGCCGCGCCCCGAAGGAAGTCCACTTGGTGGGCAAAGAAAAGTAGGTGCCCCCCCGCACAGGGGGAACGCTAATAAACCAATAAGAATGCAAGGAAAGGCCAACGCCGCAGGCACAAGAAAATGCCGCCGCCAAAGGCAAAAACAGATCAAGAAAGGGCCACCACCGCAGGTAAACCAACACCCATCACAGCCAACGGCAAAAACCCCCCGCGCATCAGCGCATCAAAACAGCATAGTAGCGCTAGCCACAGCAGTCCGCGTCGGCGAAGGCGACACAAACGAACCCCATGCAGTGGTCCAGTACCTTCGGTTGAACAGATTATTAACCCCAGCCCGAAGGGTCACATCCTTCCCGGCAATCTTCGCCTCATACCGCCCGCTCAAATCGAAGGTGGTATAAGCAGGCACGAACTGCGAGTTAGCCGCATCCACCGCCTGATTACCCACATACTTCCCACCAAACGCCAGTGTCAGCGGGCGCAAATACGACGGGTTGTATTCGACACGCCCCGTGAAGGTAAACCGCGGCGCCCCAAACACACGCTTGCCTTCAATCGACGGATCATCGATATCGACCGCCTTTGTGTCGAGCCACATCACGCCACCCATCACGCGCCATTCGCTGGTCAACGCGAGCCAGCCACTTGCATCGATACCGGTAAAACGCTTGGTGCCGTCCTGCACGAATATGTTGGCGGTGTTCGTATAGTTGTAACCCTGGTCGACGCGGAACAACGCAAGATTGGCGCCCCACTTGCTATGGTCCGACTTGAAGCCGATTTCATACTGCTTGCTCCTCAGCGGGCCAAACGTAGCCGGATAGTTCAGGTTGGTGTTCGACGCCGCGCCGCCCTGTTCCAGCGATTGGACATAGCTTGCGTACACCGTCGAGTAAGGGTCGGTCTTGTACATCAGCGCGAACGTCGGCGTCACCGGATCCGCGCTGTATTGCGTCGACACCGCACCCGTCGTGTCATAAACGTTCTGGCGATACTGCGTATAACGCACGCCAACCAGCGCGGACAGGCGCGACGTGAACTGCACCGTGTCGCTTGCGTACACGGCGGCCTGCGTGGTGCGCTGCTGACGGTACAGGTCGGAGCCGATGCTGACTTCGTCGTTGGTCAGCAAGGTGGTGGCGTACAGGTTGCCATTGCCGAGGAAGAAGCCCTCGTTCCAACCCTGGCTGTTGCTGTATTCACTCGTTTGCGACTGGAAGCCCGCGCCCACCACCACGTCGTGCGTGATGCTGCCCGTGTTGAACTTGCCCTGCACCATCGCGTCGACGTTCTGATAGAAGTAACGCGTCATCGCCGCATAGAGGGTGTTCGAGTAGTTGCCGGCGTCATCGGACACGAACAGGAAGCTGTCCGAGTTGGTGCGGTTCTCCTTGGCGAAGCGGTACTTCAGGCTCGCATGCCAGTTTTCGGAGAGGCGGTAATCGAGGCCCGTGCCGAACGAGGCCATTTCGGTCTGGTAGTAATTCTGCGGTTGCGTCAACGCGTGGGTGACGGTGCTCGCGTCGGGAATGCCGAGGCCGCCGCCGAACATCAGGCCAAATAGCGTGCCGTTGGTTTTGCGCTTCTGGTAGAACGCGTCGGCGCTCCACGTCAGGTCCGGCGTAATGCGGAAGTCGAACGCGAGCGACGCCACCTGGCGGCGCACATGACCGTGATCCTCGGCGGTGTTGCCGTCTTCGTTGACGAGATTCAGGCGATAGCCGAAACGATTGTCATTGCCAAAACGGCCGCCCAGATCGACGGCCTCGGTGAACACGCCGGCCGACTGGTAGCCGACCGTGACGCTGCGGTACGGCGTGTCGGTGGGTCTTTTCAACACGTAGTTGACGATGCCGCCCGGCGCGCCGAAGCCGTACATGAAGCCGGACAGGCCCTTGAGCAATTCGACCTGCTCGAACGGTTCGAGCGGGAGGTCGGTATCCCACGACGGGAAGGTCTGGCCGTCCACCTTGATGCTGTTCAGCGTGTCGATCGGCATGCCGCGCACGGTGAACATGGAGTTTTCGCTGATCGCGTTGTTGCTGGTGACCGACACGGCCGGATCGTACTTGAACAGATCGTTGGAGGTCGTCGCGAACAGATCCTTACCTTCTTCGCTCGTCACGACATGGGTCGAGAACGGCGTGTCCACCTGCTTGCGCGAACCCAGCGCGCCTGCGCTGACGGTGTCGGCCTGCGCCACGGTGGTGTCTTTCGACGCCGAGACGCTCACGGCCGGCAAGGTGGCGGCAGCCTCGCTTGCCGCGGCCTGCGCCCATCCGGTGGTTGACAGAGTGGAAAGCGTCAGACCGACGCTGGCGAAAAGCCCCGCGTTAAGGAGCGGGCGATGACGGCGTTGGCCGCGCACAAGCGCCGGTCGGCCGGCGACAAATAAAGTCTGCATGTTGTTTGAATTGGGCGCGATGGCACCGCCACGCACCAGATGTGCGCAGGCCAGCGTCGTTCGAGCGAATGGTTGTTAAACGGACGGTGAAAATCAAAGCTTACAGATGATAATGCATCTGATTCGCATTAACAAATCTATTTTAGTTGGGTGAGTCATCTATAAGACATCTATCCAAAGACATAGGTGAATCGCCTGTAAGCCTTATCTGGCGGGGCTCGACCCTGTTCGGGACGGCGCTGGCATATGTTTGTTCGGCAGCGAGTAGGCGAAAACGCGCCTATACTCTCGGTCGGGCCGTAAAAAGTGGTGCCGCGTATCGCGCTGCATTTACGTTGCTACATTGCAACTCGTCGGCTCAGCGCTACCAACGCTCTGTCCCTCATTCACCAAGCAAAGCCTTAAACATGTCCACATCGCCCAAGATCATCTACACCCTGACCGACGAAGCGCCTGCTCTGGCGACGTACTCGCTGCTCCCGATCGTCAAGGCTTTCACGCGCTCGTCCAACGTGCTGGTTGAAACGCGCGATATCTCGCTTGCTGGCCGGATCATCGCTGCATTTCCGGATTATCTGACCGCGGAACAGAAGGGTTCCGACGATCTGGCGGAACTGGGTGGACTCACAACGCGTCCGGAAGCGAACATCGTCAAGCTGCCGAACATCAGCGCTTCGGTGCCGCAACTGAAGGCCGCGATCACGGAACTGCGCGACCAGGGCTACAAGCTGCCGGCCTATCCGGACGTCGCCACAACCGACACGGAAAAAGATGTCAAGGCTCGCTACGACAAGATCAAGGGCAGCGCGGTGAACCCGGTGCTGCGCGAAGGTAATTCGGACCGCCGCGCGCCGTTGTCGGTGAAGAACTACGCTCGCAAGCACCCGCACAAGATGGGCGCATGGAGTGCGGACTCGAAGTCGCACGTGGCGCACATGAGCGGCGGCGATTTCTACGGCAGCGAAAAATCCGCGCGGATCGCCGCGGCGGGCAGCGTGAAGATCGAACTGACGGCCGCTGACGGCTCGAAGACGGTCCTGAAGGAAAAGACGGCCGTGCAGGCGGGCGAGATCATCGACGCTTCGGTGCTCTCCAAGAATGCGCTGCGCAGCTTCATTGAAGCCGAAATCGCCGACGCGAAAAGCAAGGGCGTGCTGTTCTCGGTGCACCTGAAAGCCACCATGATGAAGGTGTCGGATCCGATCATCTTCGGTCACGTGGTGTCGGTGTTCTACAAAGACGTGCTGACGAAGCACGCTGACGCGCTGGCGCAAGTGGGCTTCAACCCGAACAACGGCATCGGCGATCTGTACGCGCGTCTGAAGGACCTGCCTGAGCAAACGCGTGAAGCAATCGAAGCGGACATCAAGGCGCAATACGAGCAACGCCCGCAACTGGCCATGGTCAACTCGGACAAGGGCATCACCAGCCTGCACGTGCCGAGCGACGTGATCGTCGATGCCTCGATGCCGGCCATGATTCGCGAGTCGGGCAAGATGTGGGGCGCGGACGGCGCGCTGCACGACGCCAAGGCCGTGATTCCGGACCGCTGCTACGCCGATGTCTACCAGGCCGTGATTGAAGACTGCAAGAAACACGGCGCGTTCGACCCGGTCACGATGGGCACGGTGCCCAACGTCGGTCTGATGGCGCAAGCCGCTGAAGAATACGGTTCACACGACAAGACGTTCCAGATCCCGGCAAACGGCGTAGTTCGCGTGACCGACGCAGCCGGTACGGTGCTGATCGAGCAGGCGGTTGAAGCCGGCGACATCTGGCGCATGTGCCAGACCAAGGACGCGCCGGTTCAGGATTGGGTCAAGCTCGCGGTCAACCGCGCACGCGCCACCAGCACGCCGGCGATTTTCTGGCTGGACGCGGCACGCGCGCACGACGCGCAGATCATCAAGAAGGTCGGGCAATACCTGAAGGACCACGACACCAGCGGTCTGGATATCCGCGTCATGACGCCGGTCGATGCAACGAAGTTCTCGATCGAACGCATCCGCGCCGGCAAGGACACAATCTCGGTCACCGGCAACGTGCTGCGCGACTACCTCACCGACCTGTTCCCGATCATGGAACTGGGCACCAGCGCGAAGATGCTGTCGATCGTCCCGCTGATGGCAGGTGGCGGCATGTTCGAAACCGGCGCCGGCGGTTCGGCACCGAAGCACGTTCAGCAACTCGTTGAAGAAGGCTTCCTGCGTTGGGATTCGCTGGGTGAATTCCTGGCGCTGGCCGCGTCGCTCGAACATCTGAGCAATGCGTATCACAACCCGAAGGCGCAGGTTCTGGCGAAAACGCTGGATCAGGCAACCGGCAAATTCCTCGACAACGACAAGTCACCGGCGCGCAAGGTTGGCGGTATCGACAACCGCGGCAGCCATTTCTACCTGGCGATGTACTGGGCGGAAGCACTGGCCGCGCAAACCGAAGACGCGGCGCTGCAGACGCAGTTCGCGGGCGTGGCAAAGGCGATGATCGACAACGAAGCGAAGATTCTCGAAGAACTGGCTGCGGCGCAAGGCAAGCCGGTCGAGATCGGCGGCTACTATCGTCCGAGCGTCGAGCTGACGAGCAAGGCCATGCGCCCGAGCGCGACGTTGAACAAGATCGTGGACGCTGTCGCGTAAAGCACTGAAGCAGTAAGCGGTAAACATGACGATGGCGCTCTTCAGGAGCGCCATCGTCGCTTGTACCTGCACGTGGGCGGCCATACTTGCCCTCAAACGTGAACGATTTCCCAGTCGCTGAGTTTTTCGGGAATTTCGAGCGTCGAGGTGTCGACTTCGGACAGCTGCGGGCAGGTCAGGCCGCGCGCGAGGTCGTCAGCCGCCTGTTGCGGGCTGGAAAACTCACCGAGCGTTTCGTTGCCATAGGTTGCTTCCCAACCATCCTGTCCCGGCAAAATGTAGAACGCTCCCTGGGTCGAGCCAAAGCGAAAGCCTTTCATTTTTAGTCTCCCAATTGCCATTTAAAAACCGCAGTGCCGTGACGGCTTCCCGCGTGGGCGTGGGACAGTCTCAAACCGCGTTTCATCCCGTCCAACTCAGCCCGACTGCATGAAGCGCCGACTCATGTAAAAGAGTCTACGTCAGCGAACCGCGGCGCAAGCGCTCGTTGGATGGTTCTTCTCATTAAAAAATATTCATATAAAACAAACAGATACGAGTTTAATTTCACGATATGCAACGTGGGGCGACATTGCGAAATGACGAATTTGTGCCACGCACCACGATTTTTTACAGGGCAACGGTTCATGCCACATCGTGAAATATCGGCGATTGGGCGAGAAGGGGCCGCTCCACGTTCAAAGCGAAGCGCGGCTACGCCTGGCGTGCAGGTAGGATCAGGAAAGAACGCTGCGCAGAAAAGCGAGCATGACAGTGTTGAATCGCTCGGGCCGTTGCAGCGGGGCGAAATGGCTTACGCCCGGTAGCAGGATCAACCGCGCGCGAGGAATGCTGCGGGCAAGATAGTCGGCGTGTTCCGGCTTGATGAATTCGTCGTGCTCGCTTTGCACGATCGCCACCGGCACGCGAACGCCGGCTAGATCGTGAATGGAATAGTGGGGCTGGGTTCGCATCATCTGGCTGACCGCGCCGACGAACTCGTCAAACTCCTTGGGCGTAGCGGACAGTTGCGCGTAGTCCCGCGCATGCCTTGCAAAGCAGCGATCGATCACCGGCGTCGGCACAAATGGCTTCGTGCCGCTCGGGTCCATGTTGCAGCCGAAGAAAAACACGCCCGCCACGCGCTTGGGGGTTTGGCTCGCCAGCACCAATGCGACGCAGGCGCCGTCGCTCCAGCCCACCAGCGCCGCGCGCTCGAGTTGCAACGTATCCATCACGGCCAGGACGTCGGAGGCCATCAACTCGTACATATAGGGGCGCGCATCGCGGGTGCTGCGGCCGTGGCCACGGCTGTCGATCACCACCACGTAATGCCCCGCGCCGACCAGTGCGGGCACCTGATAACCCCAGTTGCCGCTATGGCCGAGACCGCCGTGCAGCAGAATCACCGGCGAGCCGGCCCCGTAAGTTGCGTACCAGATCCGGGCGCCCTCATGCTCGACATGGCCCTGGTGGGTCGCGGCGGGCAGAGGGGCCGCGCCGTGCGCTTCGAAATGCTCGAGGGTGTCGTCGTGGAATTCCATGGTGGCCTCGATCGTGGTGAGCTCGACTGCCTCACGATCCGCTAGATTGCCAGCGCCGCCACCAGGAAATCAACCCACCTACGGATTGTCGCGCCCGGAGTTGCTCAATGAGGCGTCTGACCGAGCCCATGCTGCGCCCGCGTGTTGCCGCTGGTCACCGAGCTCGCGGCTCGTTTCCCCGGCGCCGGAAACACGAGCAGCATCAACACGACACCCGCCAGCAACACCACCGCCAGTCCGATCAGGCCGTATTGCGCGCTGCCGGTCTGCGTCTTCACCCAGCCGACGAACGCCGGACTCACGAAGCCGCCGGTGCCGCCCAAGCTCGTGATCATCGCGATGCCGCCCGCCGCCGAGGAACGCGGCAGGAAGGTCTGAGGAATCGTCCAGAACACGACGAAGGACCCGTACGAGGCCGCCGCGGCCAACGCTAGCAGGCCGACGCCGAGCGCGACGTTGTGGCCGGCAGCCGGCAGCAGCGCAAACGCCAGCGCAGTCACGCAGGCACTCGCCGCGATGTGCCAGCGCCGCTCCATGGTCCGGTCGGAACTCGCGCCCACAATATAGGTTCCGAGCGCCGCCGCGATGAAGACCAGCGCGGACAGCAGCCCCACGTCCAGCACGTTGGCGACGCCCAGGTCGCGGATCACGGTGGGCGCCCAGAAGCCGATTGCGTTGAACGGCATCATCACCGCGAAGTAGACGAGCGCCGCGAAATACACGCGCGGATTGGCAAGCGCGCCACGCAGTCCGTCGAGATGACCGGTTTCCTTGGCCTTTTCGTCGGCGGCGAGTTCGCGGGAGACCAGCGCTTTTTCGCGCGCGTCGAGCCAGCTCACGTCGTCCGGCGTGTCGCCGAGCGTGAGGAACGCAACCAGACCGAGCGTCACGGCGGGCACGCCTTCCAGAAGGAACAGCCATTGCCAGCCGGGCAAGCCGCCGACACCCGCGAGCCGCGTCATGATGAAGCCCGACATCGGGCCGCCGATGATGCCCGCCACGGCCGTCGCCATCATCAGGAATGCGGTGACGCGGGCGCGCCGCGCGCCCGGAAACCAGCAGCTCAGGTAAAAGATGATGCCGGGAAAGAAGCCGGCTTCGGTCACGCCGAGCAGGAAGCGCATCGCATAGAACTGCGTCGGCGTGCGCACGAACATCATCAGGCTCGACACGACTCCCCATGCGAACATGATGCGCAGCAGCGTACGGCGTGCGCCGACACGCTGCATCCACAGATTGCTTGGGACTTCGAAAAGTACGTAGCCGATGAAGAACAGCCCCGCGCCCAGGCCGTAAGTGGCCTCGGAGAAGCCGAGGTCGTGCATGAACTGCAACTTGGCGAAGCTGATGTTGACGCGGTCGATGTAGCTGATGACGTAGCAAAGAAACAGCAACGGAATCAGCCGGAAAAAGATCTTGCGATACGTGCGTTCGACTTCGACGGGCGAGAGCTCGCCCGGTGTCGAGGTGCCGGATTGCGGATAGCGATGCATGATGGTCTCACGAAGAATGCCAACTGCGGTGAGCGTCGCTGCGCAGGTTGCTGTACATGTTTAGGTACGCGCATTGCGTTCGAGCAGCGACGCCCGCTCTCAAAGCGGTCTGGCACCGCATCACTATCCGTCTACCACGGCGGGAGCGCAATGCTGCCTTTCGTGCCTTTCGTGCCTATCGTGCCTATCGTCGATGGGCGTGGCGGCGCACGGCTGGCAACGCGCCAACGCGTCGCCGGCGCGCACGCCTCTGCCCGCGGGCAGCACGAACAGCGGATTGATATCCAGTTCCTTCAGGCTCGCCTGCTGGTCGAGCGCCATGGCGGACAGCGCGACGATCGTCTCTACCAGCGCCTCGATATCGGCGGGCGGCTTGCCGCGCGCACCGTCGAGCATCGCGAAGGCGCGCAGTTCGCGGATCATCGCGTGGGCGTCGGCATGTGAGACCGGCGCGAGCCGGAACGTCACGTCTTTCAGCACCTCGGCATAGATGCCGCCGAGGCCGCACATCACCGCCGGGCCGAACGATGCGTCGTTCTCGACGCCGACGATCAGCTCGATCGCGTCGCGAATCTCTTCCTGCACCAGCACGCCTTCGATTCGTGCGTGAGGGAGGTGGCGGCGCGCATTCGCAATGATTTCGTCGAAGGCGCCGGCCAGTGTCGCTGCATTGTTGATGCCTACGCGCACCGCGCCAGCTTCCGTCTTGTGCGGAATATCGGGCGACTGCACCTTGATAACGACCGGAAAACCAATCGATCGCGCGATGGCGCACGCGTCGTCACGGGTATTTGCAAGCCCGCTTTCAGGCGTGTCGATTCCGTACGCGCCCAGCAGCGCCTGCGCTGCGTGCTCGGTCAGATCACCCTGACTGGACGCCAGCAGCGCGTGCGCACCTTTCACGTCGTATGCAGCGAATGCATGCGCTTTCGTACCGCGCGCGGCGGCACGCGTGCGCTGCGCCTGCGCATAGTCCGACAGCACCGCGAACGCACGCCCGCAACGCACCGGTGTCGCATATAGCGGCACCTCGTGCGCCTCGATCATCTCGTACGCCTCGCGGGCCATCTCGCGGCGCGCGTTCCAGGCGAGCATCATCGGCTTGTCGGAGGCCGCATAGACGCGCACGATCGCCGTGGCCATGGCGAGGGCCACGTCGCCGCTTGCCGCCGCCGCCATGATCGCGATGGCGTCGATGTTCGGATCGTCGGCGATGATCTGCAGCGCGTCGGCGAAAATCTTCGGCTCGGCAAGAATGCCGGCGGTCAGATCGACCGGATTGTTCAGCGAAGCGAACGCGGGCACGATCGGTTTGAGGCGCGCGAGGGTCGCCGCCGACAACGCGGGCACCGACATGCCGCGCTCAGCGCATGCATCCGTAATCAGAATGCCGGCGCCGCCCGAGAGCGTGACGACCGCGATCCGGTTGCCGCGCGGCAGACGTTTGGCTTCGAAGGCTTTGGCGTAATCGCCGAGGTCCGCGACATCGGTCACCTCGACCACGCCGCTCTGACGAAAGGCGGTGCGATAGAGCGCCGAGGCGCCGCCCAGATTCGCCGTGTGCGATGCGGCGGCCTTGGCGCCGTCGGCGGTGTTGCCGACTTTCCAGGCGAGCAGCGGCTTGCCGGCGTCGAGCGCGCGGTTGGCGACGTCGACGAGCCGCCGCGCATCCTTCAGGCCTTCGATATACGCGGCGATCAGCGATGTCTGCGGGTCTGCGATACAGGCATCGACGAGGTCGAGCAGGCTGACATCGGCCTCGTTGCCCGTGGTGATGAAGTGGCGCAAGCCGATGCCGAGTTCGTCGGCCATCAGCAACAGGGCGCAGCCGAAGCCGCCGCTTTGCGAAATCAGCGACAGGCCGCCGCGCCGGTAATCGACGCCGAACGGGGCGCCGAAGCCGGCGTAGACGCCGACGCCGGTGCTGACAAACCCCTGGCAGTTCGGGCCGATCACGCGGATGCCGAAAGCCTTCGCGATTACCGCGCATTCTTCTTGCAACGCGGCGCCCGCTGCGCCCGCTTCAGCAAACCCGGAGCTATAGACGATGGCGAAGCCGATGCCCTTTTCGCCGCACTGACGCAGCATGTCCGGCACGCGGCGCGCCGCCACGAGGATGAGCGCGAGATCAGGCGTGTCCGGCAACGCGGCGATGCTGGCGTGGCAGGTCACGCCGGCAATCTCCGCGTATTTCGGGTTCACCGGATATAGCACGCCCTGATAGCCGTGTTGCATGAGAAAGCGCATGGGCTGGCCGCTGATCGACTTCGGATCGTTCGAGGCGCCGATGATGGCAATCGAGCGTGGCTCGACGAGCCGTTCGATGTCGAGCGCGCCGGCGGATGTCGTGGGGAGGTTCATGGCGGTCTTCATGCGGCACGCGCAGCGTCGGCTTGAACGCTGTCCTTCTGCTGCGCCTGATCCCGCTCGGCCGCGCGCCGCAGCGTGATCTTCGCAATGTTCAACTGATGAATCTGCGTGGTGCCTTCGTAAATGCGGAAGGCGCGCACGTCGCGGTAAAAGCGCTCCACCGCATTGCCCGCCAGGTAGCCGCGGCCGCCGAGCATCTGGACCGCGCGGTCCGCGACGCGTCCGCACATTTCGGAGGCGAACATCTTGCACATCGACGCTTCCAGCGCGACATCCTCGCCAGCATCGCGTTTGCGCGCGGTCTCGAGAATCATCGAGCGCGCCGCGAAGATTTCGGTCTGGCATTCGGCGATCAACGCCTGCACGAGCTGAAACTCCGCGATGGGCTTGCCGAACTGCTCGCGCTTCGAGGTGTAAGCGACGGCTTCTTCGAGCATCCGCATCGCCGGGCCCGTGCACAGCGCGGCCAGATGGATGCGCTGCTTGTTCAGCACTTTCATCGCGGTCCGGAAGCCCTGTCCTTCGACGCCGCCAATCAGGTTGGCCGCGGGCACCCGGCACCCTTCAAAGATCACGTCGCCGACCGGCGAACCGGTCTGGCCCATCTTGTCGTACGGCGCGCTGGTGGACAAACCCGCCATGCCGCGCTCGACGAGGAAGGCGGAAATGCCGCCCGCGCCGGGCGTGGCGGGATCGGTGCGGGCCATGACCGTGAACAGATCGGCGATCGGCGCATTGGTGATGAAGCATTTGCTGCCGTCGAGCACGTAGTGGTCGCCCTCGCGCCGCGCGGTGGTGCGCAACGCGGTGGCATCCGACCCTGCGTCCGGCTCGGTCAGCGCAAAGGCGCCGGTCAGTTCGCCAGAGGCAAGACGCGGCAGATAGCGCTGCTTCTGTTCGTCGGTGCCGTCCGCGACGAGCGCTTCCGAACCGATGCCGGTATTGGTGCCGACCCGTGCCCGGAACGCCACCGACGCCTGCGAAAGCTCGAATGCGCCGCGCACGAGTTGCTCGGTGGACAGGCCGGCGCCGCCGAAGTCGCGCGGAATGCTCCAGCCGAAATAGCCCAGTTCACGCATGCGCTGGACGAGATCCGCCGGCACGGCGTCGGCCTGCTCGATCTCGTTTTCGCGTGGCATGGCTTCTTCACGGACGAACCGGGCGACGCCGGCGAGCATCGAGTCGAAATGCGAGGTGTTGCTGATCATCCTTGTCTCCGTCATGTGAGTCGATTTATGACTTCACTATCGAATATTTACGAAGACGTGGCGCGATTTGTTCGACTCTGCAGAATGGAGTTTGGATATGCAGAACATCCAGCGCAAAATGGATCATCCGGGAGGGAACCCAATATGGCAACCAACAAGCTTTCCGAGGCGGCGGTGCTGGCGAGCGACTATCTGGATTCGAAGGCGCGCTACGTGCCGGACGAATTCGACGGCGACCGGCAGTTCGCCACCACGCTGGCGCGCGGCCTCGACATCCTGCATTGCTTCACGCCGCGCGATTCGCAGCTCGGCAATGCCGAACTGGCGGCGCGCGCCGGCATGACCAAGGCCACGATTTCGCGCTTCACGTATACGCTCACGCGCCTGGGCTATTTGCGCGTCAATCGTATGAACAATAAGTTTCAGCTCGGCTCGGCCGTCCTGTCGCTGGGCTACCCGCTGCTCGCGAGCCTGAGCGTGCGGCAGATTGCGCGGCCTTCCATGAAGGACCTCGCCGATCAGATTCGCGGGTCGGTCTCGCTCGGTATGCGTGACCGGCTCAATGTCGTGTATCTGGAGAGCAGCCGCAGCTCGACGCCGCTCGGCTTGCCGGCGGATATCGGGCTGAGTTATCCGATCGTGCGCACGGCGATGGGCCGGGCGCTGCTCGCCGCGTTGCCGGGCGAGCGGCGCGAGGCGCTGTGCAATGAAATTGCGGTGAAGGCGCCGAACGAATGGAACACGTTTCGCGAGCGCGTGATGAGCTCGATCGACTACTTCTACGAGCGCGGTTTTTGCGTGTCGTACGGCGATCTGCGACGCGAAGTGCACGCCGTGGCCGTGCCGATGAAGCCATCGGCCGACGGCGAGATTCTCGTGTTCAATTGCGGCGTGCCTTCTTACCTGCTCAAGGAAAACCAGCTGGAGGCGGACATCGGGCCGCGCCTCGTTTCCATGGTGCGCAGTATTGAAGGCGCGATGGGGATTTATTAGGCGGAAACCAATGACTGCAAGCCGGACGATTCGTCATTCACACGGGCATGTGCGAAGGCACTGTCCACGACAGCCCGCACGCTCGCGATGCGCATTGGCAAATCGCTGAATTCGGCTTTGATCGCTATGGAGGTGGACGCCCCCTGAATTGATAGCTGTTTTTTTACAGAAGTCTGGCGTGTCTTAACGCTGCTTTTACACGCATTTTTCTAGAGTTGGGGGTGCAGGGGTCCGTCATGGGAGACCAAGCCATGGATCTGCTCTACCTCATCTCAATCGCCGTGTTCAGCGGTCTCGTCGCGGCGTTCGTCATTGGCTGCGACAAGCTTCACCGCGCGCCCGGAGGCCGTCCATGACTACCTGGATGACCTGGCTCGCGGCGGCCTCGACGCTGATTCTGTTCGCCTACCTCGTGTATGCATTGCTGCGCGCGGAGGCCCTCGAATGAACCTCAACAATCTCTTTCAGCCCGGCCTGTATATGGTCGTGCTGATCGCGCTCGCCATTCCGCTCAGCCGCTATATGACGGCTGTGCTGGACGGTTCGTCGGCCGTGGTTCGCCGCATCGGGCGGCCGGTCGAGACCTTGCTGTACCGGCTCGCGGGCGTGGACCCCGCCGCTGAAATGTCGTGGAAGCTCTACGCGCTGGCCGTGCTGTTGTTCAATACCCTCGGTGTGGTCGCGGTGTATGGATTCCTGCGCCTGCAGCAATGGTTGCCGGCGAATCCACAGGGCTTCGGCCCCATGACGCCGGACGCGGCCTTCAACACGGCGATCAGCTTCGTGACCAACACGAACTGGCAGGACTACACGCCGGAATCGACCGTCAGCTACCTGACGCAGATGGCTGCCCTGACCGTGCAAAACTTCTTGTCGGCCGCCACGGGTATTGCGGTGGTGGTCGCATTGATTCGCGGTTTTGCACGTCATACGACAGCGACGATCGGCAATTTCTGGGTCGATCTGACGCGTATCACGCTCTATATTCTCGCGCCGCTTGCGACTGTCATCGCACTCGTCTTCGTCAGTCAGGGTGTGATTCAGAACTTCGAAGCGTACCAGGACGTGCCGACACTGCAGGTCACAACGTACCAGACGCCGAAGACCGATGCCCAGGGCAATCCCGTGAAGGACGCGAAGGGTAATCCGGTGATGGTGGACAACAAGGCCGACAAGCAGACCATTGCGATGGGGCCGGCTGCGTCGCAGGAAGCGATCAAGATGCTCGGCACCAACGGCGGTGGCTTTTTCAACGGCAACTCCGCGCATCCGTTCGAGAATCCGACGCCGTTCGCCAACTTCGTGCAGATGATCGCGATGCTGGTCATTCCCGCGGCATTGTGTCTGGTGTTCGGGCGGATGGTGGGCGACCAGCGTCAGGGCTATGCGGTGCTCGCCGCGATGACGATCGCTTTCGCGATCGGCTGCTGGGGCGAGATTTCGTCGGAGCAGAGCGGCAATCCGCTATTTACGACGCTGCATGTCGATCAAACCGCATCGGCGTTGCAGGCCGGCGGCAACATGGAAGGCAAGGAAACCCGCTTCGGCATCGCGCAGTCGGGCATTTTCACCGTGGCGACCACCTCCGCCTCGTGCGGCGCCGTCGCCAATACGCACGATTCGCTCACGCCGATGGGCGGCTTCGTTCCGCTCTTGCTGATCGAACTCGGCGAAGTGATCTTTGGCGGCGTCGGTTCGGGGCTCTACGGCATGCTCGTGTTCGCGTTGCTCGCGGTCTTCGTAGCCGGCTTGATGATCGGGCGAACGCCCGAATACATCGGCAAGAAGATCGAGTCGTATGAGATGAAGATGGTGTCGATCGCTGTGCTGCTGACGCCGCTGCTGGTTCTGGTGGGCGCCTCGATCGGCGTGCTGACGGCGTCCGGCACGGCGGGGATCTCCAATCCCGGACCGCACGGCTTTTCGGAAATTCTGTACGCCTACAGTTCGGCCGCCAACAACAACGGCAGCGCTTTCGCCGGCCTGTCGGTGAACACCCCGTTCTACAACTCGACGCTGGCCATCGTCATGTGGTTTGGCCGCTTCGGATCGATTGTGCCGGTGCTGGCCATCGCGGGATCGCTTGCCGCGAAGAAGCGCATATCCGCCACCGCCGGCACGTTGCCCACGCACGGCCCTTTGTTCGTCGTCCTGCTGCTCGGCACGGTGGTGCTGGTCGGCGCGCTGACCTATGTGCCTGCATTGGCGCTCGGCCCGGTCGTGGAACATCTGATGATGGTTGCGGGACATTGACTGCGAGGACAGCATGACTAACGGTATTCAACCGCCGGTTCATCAGCCTGGCAACATCGGCCAGGCACGCAATGCCGCGCGTTCGATGTTCGACCCGGCCATTGCGAGGCCGGCGCTGGTTGACTCGTTCAAGAAGCTTGCGCCGCGCCATCAGTTGCGCAATCCGGTGATGTTCTGCGTCTATGTCGGCAGCATTCTGACGACGGTGCTGTGGATCGCCGCGCTCGGCGGCCAGGCCGAGGCACCCGCCGGCTTCATCCTCGCGATCGCGCTCTGGCTGTGGTTCACGGTGCTGTTCGCCAACTTCGCGGAAGCACTGGCCGAGGGCCGCTCGAAAGCGCAGGCGGCGTCGCTGCGCAGCGCGAAGCGCGACGTGATGGCCAAGAAGCTGCAGGAGGCGCATCCCAAGTCGCCGATCCGTATCACGACGGCAACCGATCTGCGCAAAGGCGACGTCGTGCTGGTCGAAACCGGCGACGTCATTCCGGCGGACGGCGAGGTGATCGAAGGCGTCGCTTCGGTCGACGAGTCGGCGATCACCGGCGAATCCGCGCCGGTGATTCGCGAGTCGGGCGGCGATTTTTCGTCCGTGACGGGTGGCACGCGCGTGCTGTCGGACTGGATTGTCGTACGGGTCAGCGTGAATCCGGGCGAGGCATTCCTCGACCGGATGATCGCGATGGTCGAAGGCGCGAAGCGGCAAAAAACGCCGAATGAAATCGCCTTGACGATCCTGCTCGTCGCGCTGACGCTCGTGCTGCTGTTCGCGACCGCTACGTTGCTGCCGTTCTCCATGTTCGCAGTCGAGGCCGTGAAAGCGGGACACGTGGTGACGATCACCGCGCTCGTCGCGCTGCTCGTGTGCCTGATTCCGACAACGATCGGCGGGCTGTTGTCGGCGATCGGCGTGGCGGGCATGAGCCGGATGATGCAGGCCAATGTGATTGCTACTTCGGGCCGCGCGGTGGAAGCGGCTGGCGATGTGGACGTGCTGCTGCTCGACAAGACCGGCACGATCACGCTCGGCAACCGCCAGGCTTCGGCTTTCACGCCTGCGCCTGGCGTCACGGAAGAGATGCTTGCCGACGCCGCGCAGCTGGCTTCGCTCGCGGACGAAACACCGGAAGGCCGCAGCATCGTCGTGCTCGCCAAGCAGCGCTTCAATATTCGCGAACGCGATATGCATGCGTTGCAGGCGACCTTCCTCGCCTTCAGTGCGCAGTCGCGCATGAGCGGCGTCGATCTTTCTCCCAAGGGGACGTCCTCCGGATCGCCTGAGCGGCAGATTCGCAAAGGCGCAGCGGATGCGATCAAACATTACGTGGAAGCACACGGCGGCCGCTTTCCAGCAGAGGTGACGGCTGCGGTCACCGAGATCGCCCGGCGCGGCAGCACACCGCTGGTCGTGGCGGAGCAGGGCCATGACGCAGGCGCTGCACGCGTCATGGGCGTGATCGAACTGAAGGATATCGTCAAGGGCGGGATCAAGGAGCGCTTTGCCGAACTGCGCAAGATGGGCATCAAGACGATCATGGTGACGGGCGACAACCGTCTGACGGCGGCAGCGATCGCCGCCGAGGCAGGCGTCGACGATTTCCTCGCCGAGGTCACGCCCGAGGCGAAGCTGACCACGATCCGCGCGCACCAGGCCGAAGGCCGGCTCGTGGCGATGACCGGCGACGGCACCAACGACGCCCCGGCGCTCGCGCAGGCCGACGTGGCGGTGGCGATGAACACCGGCACGCAGGCCGCGAAGGAAGCCGGCAACATGGTCGACCTCGATTCGAATCCGACCAAGCTGATCGAAATTGTCGAGATCGGCAAGCAGATGCTGATGACGCGCGGCTCGCTCACCACGTTCTCGATTGCCAATGACGTCGCCAAGTACTTTGCGATTATTCCAGCCGCGTTCGCGACGACCTATCCGCAACTGCGTGTGCTCGATGTGATGCATCTGAGTTCGCCGTCGTCGGCGATTCTGTCGGCGGTGATTTTCAATGCGCTGATTATCGTGGCGCTGATTCCGCTTGCGCTCAAGGGTGTGAAGTACCGGCCGCTCGGCGCGGCGTCGCTGTTGCGCCGCAACCTGCTGATCTATGGGCTGGGCGGGATTCTGCTGCCGTTCCCGTTCATCAAGCTGATCGACATGGTGCTGAACGTGTTCGGCTGGGTTTGACCACGGGAGTGTGGACATCATGAAAACGCTGATTCGTCCGATGCTGGTCCTGTTCATTCTGCTGACCGTCATCACCGGGGTGGTCTATCCGATCGTCGTGACCGCAATCGGCCATGCGGCCTTCGCGAGGCAGGCGAACGGCAGTCTTGTCGAGAGCAACGGCAAGGTGGCCGGCTCCGCGCTGATCGGTCAGCAGTTCGACGCGCCGTACTATTTCTGGGGACGGCTGTCGGCCACGACGCCCATGCCCTACAACGCGCAGAACTCGAGTGGCTCGAATCTCGGCCCAACCAATCCCGCACTCGCCGACGAAATCAAAGGCCGTATCGATGCATTAAAGGCCGCCGGCAACGACATGTCCGCACCAATACCCGTGGATCTGGTGACGTCTTCGGGCAGCGGACTCGACCCCGAGATCAGCCCGGCGGCTGCCGCGTATCAGACGGCACGGGTGGCGCAAGCCCGCGGCCTGCCGGTCGATCAGGTGCGCGATCTGGTGGATCGCCACACCTCCGGGCGGCAGTTCGGCATTTTCGGCGAAGCGCGTGTCAACGTGCTGACGCTCAACCTTGCGCTCGACAATCTCAAACCGATGCATTGATACCGAAGGGGGCGGTCAACGTGGCACATTCATGAGCGATCCCACCGTCAAAATTGTTGTGATCGACGATGACAAATACATACGCCGTTTCGTCCGGACGCATCTCGAAGCGGACGGCATGACGGTCTTCGAAGCGCCGACCGGGGCGCAAGGCCTGGCCCACGCGGCAACACGGCTGGCGGATCTCGTTGTGGTCGATCTGAGCTTGCCGGACATGGACGGCATCGAGGTGATCCGGGCGTTGCGCTGCTGGTCCGCGATGCCGGTGGTGGTGCTGTCGGCGCGCAGCCGCGAGGAAGACAAGGTCGCCGCGCTCGACGCCGGCGCCGATGACTATCTGACCAAGCCGTTCGGCTTGCCCGAGTTTAGCGCGCGGATTCGCGCGCATTTACGCAGACAGACCTCCTGCGGCCGACCCGGCGCGCCGCAGATCCGGTTTGGCCTCGTGACGGTCGACCTCGGCGAGCGCAAGGTGCTGCGCGACAGCCTGACCGTTCATCTCAGCCCAACTGAATACCGCCTTCTTGCGGCGCTGGTGCGTTATCCAGGCCGAGTGTTGACGCATCAACAACTGCTCGGCGAAGTGTGGGGCCCGTTGCAAACGGACAACCATCACTATCTGCGGATTTACATGGGGCATCTGCGTCACAAACTCGAACGCGATCCGGCGCACCCCGAACACATCATCACCGAGTCGGGCGTGGGTTACCGGCTGGTCGGCGTGCGCTGATTTTCACGGAATTTTTATAACGGTTCCTGCAATCCATTCGCGGCCTTTACGGCCGCGCTCGTATATTCAATGGCTGGCGTTTCGCCGCGAGAACAATCTGGAATGGGCTGGAGGATGTATGGCATTCAAACAAACGAAGGGTTCGGTGACCGTGGAGGCGTGTGTGTTTTCGGCGCCCGGCAACATGTTCAAAGGGGCGTTGCGCGTGACTACGACCCGCAACAACAGGCAGTTTCTGCGGATCACCGGACGTGGCTGTGGTCGTCCGATGCGCACTGCCGATGAGGCGCTGGCATTGGCCGAAGCCGAAGCGCGCCGCACCCTGGGGCTTTGACTCCCATGACACCTACCCGGCCAGCCATGATGCTCAGAGGCTTGTGCAAGGTCCTTGCTATCGCCTTTGTCACGAATCAGGTTCTCACGACTATTTTTACGTACGTCGCGCAGCAGCTGGATGCATCGCCGCCACATGACGCAGTCTGGCTGTTCAGTTGCGTGACATGCGGGTTGTTGACGTTATGGCTGCAGTCAGACGCACGGCGCGCGTTTGGGTTTGCGCGTGAGAAGGGCTTCGTGAAGACCGGCGGCGAGAGCAAAAAGGAATTGCAGATCGCGCCGGACTGCCCGAAACGGTGGCTCGTGATTCTGCATATTGAACTGAATCCGGCGGCGGTCCTGGTATAGCCTGGACATGGCGCCAGCCCTCATGGGCGGCACCGAATTCAAACGTCCAATACTTTTACACGACGTTAACGCGGCTTTCACTAAGCTGAAAGTACCAGGTGCCGGATAGGAGTTTTCGATGTTTCGAATGTTGATCCCTGTGCTCGACAACGGCGGCGCGGTAGAAGCCGCGCGTTTTGCGGCATTCATGTTTCTGGAGCGCTGCGTCACCGAAGTCGAATTGCTGGAAGTGCTCGAGCCCGTCGATCAGGGACGCGCCGCGGCCTTCCACAGCCGAAGTGCGCTGGTGCGCCTGGAAAAGCAGGGCATGCTGAAGGCGCTGATCGACGCCCGCACCATTCTCGAAGAAGCCGGCGTCCCGTATCACTGGAAACGCGTGTTCGGTCATCGCACGAAAGCCATCGCTGCATACGCGGCGACCATCCAGCCTGACGTCATGGTGATCGACGCCAGTCATATGGGATTCTTTCGCAGGCTGGCGATGCTCGCCGTCCTCGCGAGACGCACGCCCACACCCGTCACGATGGTTCACTGAGTCGAGTCATCCAACGTTCATCGGCAATAGCACGATCTGTTTGCCCTGTTGATGCAGGGGGCTGGATGGAAGTCTGCCCGTTCACTGGTTGCCGTGAGTCAAAGACGTGAGAATCCGGTATGCCGCGTTGACCCGGTCGTCGTTGGGGATGTTCTTGTTGGCGAGGATCACGATCCCCAGCCGTTTCTGCGGAACGAAGGCGACGTAGGTGCCGAAGCCGTTGGTCGAGCCGGTCTTGTTGATCCAGACATCCTCGCGCGGATCCTGCGGCGGTACGATTGCCGTGACCGGTGTTGCGTTGAGGATCATCGCCGGCGAGTTGCCGTCCAGCAGCGCTTTTAACGTGACTGGGTACGCGTATTGTTCCCAGATCAGATCCTGGGTCATCGGCCCTGCCTTGAAGTAGCCGGTGTGCGTATTGATGATTGCGCGCTGAAGTTTCGGGTCCACCTGAACCAGATTCATATTGGCTTCGAGGAAGCGGACCATGTCTGCCGCCGTCGCCTTGACGCCGTAGGCTTCAGAGGACAGCACGCCGGGCGCCACCCTGATTGGTTTGCCTTCTTTCGTATAGCCCTGAGCGTAGTCAGCCAATTTCGCGGCGGGAACGATGATGTAGCTGTTCTTCATGCCGAGCGCGGGAAACAGCTGATGTTCCATCAGCCCGTCGAAATCCTGACCCATGCTCTTCGCCGTTATCAGGCCAAGCGCACCGATGCCGGGGTTCGCGTAAGTCCGATAGGTGCCCGGCGTGTAGGTGGGCTGCCAATCCTTGAAATACTGCATCAACTGATCGTTGTCATGGATGTTGTCCGGCACCTGCAACGGGAGTCCGCCGGGCGTGTGTGTGCCCAGATTGATGAGACTGACTTTGCCAAACGGACTATTGCCCAGCGATGGGAGGTACTTGCCCGCCGGATCCGACAGCGAGAGAACGCCACGAACCTGCGCGTAGGACGTGAGTGTCGCCGTCAAAGTCTTGCTAACGGAACCGAGTTCGAACAAGGTGTCACGCGTGACGGGCTTGCCGGTTTCCTTCGATGCCAGGCCATAGTTGATGATGTAGTGCCGGTCCCCGTCGATGATGCCGACTGCGACGCCGGGAATGCCGTATTTCGCCATCACCGGCTGCATGACCTCGTCCACTGCGCTCCTGATTCTGGCTTGCGGATCGTCGGCCGCGTGGCTGGCGGGTGTGATCGCCCACCCGAAGACGGTAATCGCCATCATGCCTATGGCTTTTAAATTCATTTGCCTGGTCCTTCAATCTCTATTGATCGTGTTCGAAATGTGCCCGCTCGCCGCGGTGCGTCCGCACCGCGGCACTCCCGGTTACCGCGCAAGGAGTATGGACCGGCTTCCGCTCGTTCACCATCGAGGATATGTTGACCAGGGCAAAAGAAAATCTTTTGGATGGGACCTGACGTGACACGCTCAGTCGAAATCGAACACGTCAAAGAGCGAGCGCTTCTTTTTGTGTCCCCGATAGTCTGTTCGATGAGGGTCGTACGCGCGGTCACGCTCATGCGACAGATCCCGATCCCGGTGTTCATCCGTGCGCGGGCGTCCGGCAACGGCCGCGTCGGGGCGCCCGGCGTCCTGAGCGATCAGTTTGTCGAGCTCGCCACGATCGAGCCATACGCCGCGGCAATCCGGGCAGTAGTCGATCTCGATCGAGCGGCGCTCGCTCATCAACAGGTCAGTCGTTTTGCAAACGGGGCATTTCATCTGGCTACTCCTCACGAGTGGAAAGAAATGGGACGCTCAAGGCGGCTAGTCTTCGCCCGGCGCGCGAGCATGTTCATCGCCTCGACAAAGGCGGAGAACGCCATCGCCGCGTAGATGTAGCCCTTCGGCACATGCGTGCCGAAACCTTCCGCGAGCAGCGTCATGCCGATCACGAGCAGGAAACTGAGCGCGAGCATCACAACGGTCGGGTTGCGATCGATGAAACTCGAGAGCGGGCGCGCCGCGAACAGCATCGCCATGACAGCGGCGATCACCGCGACGAACATGATCGGCATGTGCTCGGTCATGCCAACCGCGGTGATGATGCTGTCGACCGAAAACACGATGTCGAGCACCAGGATCTGACCAATCGCGGCCCACGCGGTCAACTGAACGACGGGGTGCGTCGCGCTGCGCGCTTCGTCCGGACGGGCGAGATGGTGGTGAATTTCACTGGTGGCTTTCCATACGAGGAACAGGCCGCCGCCGATCAGGATGAGGTCGCGCCACGAAAATCCATGGCCGAACAGCGTCACGGCAGGTTGTGTCAGTTGCGCGATCCACGCGACGGTGCCAAGCAGACCCAGCCGGAGCACGAGCGCGAGCATGATGCCGATGCGCTGCGTGCGCGCGCGTTGGGCCTCGGGCAGCTTGTTGCTGAGGATCGAGATGAAGATCAGGTTGTCGATGCCGAGCACGATTTCCATCACGACCAGCGTGAGGAGCGCGGCCCATGCGGCAGGATCGGCAGCCAGTGCGAGCAGGGAGTCCATGGGATTTGCCAGGGAAATTAAACGGAATACCGTCGGATTAGCGTCATCATCGCCTCTCCCGTCGTTCGGATAAACGAGTGATAAACTGAACGACATATCGTTTTTTTCGAAGTAATTCCGCCATGCTCAACTATCGCCATCTCTACTACTTCTGGATCGTGGTCAAGGAGGGCGGCTTCGCACGCGCGGCCGAGCGCCTCGACATGGCGGTCCAGACCATCAGCGCGCAGGTGCGGGAACTCGAAAAATCGATCGGCCGCCAGTTGCTGAAACCGGCCGGGCGTGGCGTCACGATGACCGAGGCCGGCGAGACGGCATTCGGTCGCGCGGAACAGATTTTTCAGATCGGCGAGGCGCTGCTCGACGAGATGCGCGAGGCGGGTGGCGAACGGGTTGCGCGGCTTGCGGTCGGTCTATCCGACGGCATCTCCAAGCTCGCCGCGCATGCGCTTCTGGCGCCAGTTCTCAATACGCCGTCGCTCAGACTCCTGTGTCACGAGGGCGAGCACGCGCAACTATTGTCGGAACTCGCGCTCCATCGGCTCGATCTGGTGCTGGCATGCCAGCCCGCGCCGCACAATGCTGATTTGCGTGTCGTGAGCCAGCGGCTCGTCGGCTCGCCGGTCGACTGGTATGGCCCGGCGGAGATCGTTCGCAAGTCTGTACGCGCGGGCTTTCCGCAGTGTCTCGCCGATGTGCCGGTGCTTCTGCCGACCGGGCACGGGGCGTTGCGCGCGCGGCTCGACCGGTGGTTCGAAACTGAAGGAATCCGGCCCCGCATTGTCGGTGAATTCGAAGACAGCGCACTCATGGCGGTGTTTGCCGCGCGCGGCCTTGGCGTGTTTCCGCTCGCGGAACTGGGTGCGGAAGATCTTTCTCTGCTGCGTGGCGTGCGCTGGCTCGGTCGCGCGGAAGGCGTGGTCGAGGAGATCCACGCGATCCGTTCGCGGCGCGGGCAGCATCATGCGCTGGCCTCTCAGGTGGTTGCCGCCGGGCGCGCATGAAGCGTCGCGCGGTGCCGGCTTGAGGGCGCGATTGGCGCAAGCCCCCACGCGTTCAACACGGCAGCGAGCAAGGCGATTTCACCATCCGCCAGATGGTCGTCGGCGACCGCGACAGCGAGGCACAGGCGAATGACCTTGCGGCGCAATATCGGGTCGTCGACCTCGTTCATCACGGTGGCGAGCTTGTTGGCGTCGACATGGCCAGCTGTCGACTCGACGGGCATGTGCCCGACCGAAATGTCCTCACATAGCGTCTGGACGATCTGCGCGAATTGCTCCGGTGCAAGACCGAGTTGGCCGGCAATATCGAGCTTTTCGAGTGCGCGCTCTTCCGAGCTGCAGACGTGACCGTCGGAGGTCAACACCAGCGCGACGATGCGCGCTGCGGCTTGCGGGCTGTTGAGAGCATAGGTACGCATGTTCAGGGTTCCTTTCGCGGACAATGTCCGTCATTGATGAGCCTCAGTCTGCGCCAGCCGGGGGATTCGGATAAACCTGTTAAACCGAGAGAGTCAGTTCGGAAAAACCTGTTGCCATGATTTGTCTGCGCGTTAAAGTGGAGCGTGACGACATTCGCGCAACTGTATGAGCGCGAAATTCTGCAAGCCGACGAGGGGTGTGATTTTGAGTTCCTGAAGTAGCGATTCTGGCGCGCGCCGTGCCCTCGTCATGCCTTATCCTCACGCCCTACTTCGTACCGGAGGAGTGCGGGGGCGGCAATGACGGATCGAGTTTGGCAGACTGCCTGACGAGTTGGTCAGTCATCGCGGCCGCAACCGGATTGGAGCCACGACGCGACTGACCACCATGGGTCGATAGCATGGATGGGTCAGGTGGCGGCAACGACGGGTCGAGCTTGGCGGATTCTTTGACAAGTTGGTCCGTCATGGCGGTCGAGACCTGTTTCGAGTCGTGGCGATACGAACCGTCGTGCCCACGTGCGGCCTGCGGCACGGCGGCGGGTTTCGAATGGATGGCAACCTGGGCCTGGACCGGCGCGGGCGTATGCACGGGTTTCGGGTGCGACTGCGCTTTTTGAGGCGGTGCTTGCGGCGCTTGCGCCGTCAACGGAGCGGGTTCAGTCGCGATGCGTCCCTCTGCAGTCTGAGCGGGGGCTCGAACAGTAGCGTCCGTGCTTGCGCCGGGCGATGGTCCGCCAGCCACATTTCCTGCGGTCACATGGGTGCCGCTGGATTGAAAATCAGCTGGCACCTGTGTCGCGGAGCGGTTCGCGGCGCTATCGGGCTCGTTCGTCGGCCCGTCGCCTTTTGGGGACAGTAGATACGCGGCGAATGCGACCTCGGCCAGCACCACGCCCACTATCAGGGCTTTTACAATATTCCTCATAATTAACCAACCGTTCATTCAAGCAATGCAATTGGACCATGATAACCAACTGCGCGTTGGGGCTCGTCAAATAGCGGTTTGAAGCGCGAGATTGCCGAAGTAGCCGGAATGCTCGACGGGCGCGTGCTAGATTGTATTCATGACGCCTTCAACGGAGTGTCTTCCATGGATACGCATTCGATTCTGGGCATGATCCACGCCGAAGAGGCATTGCTGGTCTCGATCGTGCGAGCGTTACCACCGGACCTGAGGCGCGCCGTCGCCAACGATTTCCATGAGCAGGTTCAACTCGCGGAGACGTCTCATCTGAACCCGACAACCGATCGCGACGCGAGCGACGCGTTCAAGGCGCACATGCGAAAGCTGTCGATCATGCTTGCGTCGCTGTCGTGACGGGCCGTTCCCTGAACAGAACAGCCGCGACGAAACTCACAAGGGATGACCATGCGACGTACCATCCCGCAGACATCGGATCGCCTGTCCACTTGATGAGTCCCGTCATGATGAATTGAGCGGTCCCGCCAAATAACGCAACGCCCAGCGCATACGAGAGCGCGCGGCCGGAAGCGCGCATCCGCCCAGGAAATGCTTCGAGCACCAGCACCGTCCCGACGCTCGCGTTGAGCGCCAGCAGCACGCTCACAATGCCGACGCCGCAGAGAACCGGCCACGTACTGTGTGCGTGCACGATCATCAGAAAGACCGGGTAGGCGACCAGTGCGGTGCATCCCGCTGTGACGAGAACCATTGGCTTGCGGCGCGGTTGACGGTCGGCGATAAGTCCGGACAGCGGAGAGACGACGACCAGCAGTACCCCGGATAACACCGACGATAAAAACCCGGTGAGGGGCGGCATATGCATGACCCGGGTCAGATAGGCCGGCATGTAGTAGACGATGGCGTAGAACGGTACCGAGAGTCCGCCGATCATCAGCGTGGCCAGGATGATGGTCGTGCCGTGCTCGCGATAGAGTTCGGCAAGCGGTGTGCTGGCCGCTTTGCCGTTACTGCCGGCGAGCGGGGGCTCGCGAAGCCGGCGGCGGACGTACAAACCGGCTGGCGCGATCAGCAGGCCGATCGCGAACGGAATGCGCCAGCCCCAGGCGGCAAGACTGGCCGGTGACATTACGGCGGTGAGCAGCGTGCCCAGCACGGCGCCCAGCAACGCGGCGGCGGCCTGGGCGGTGAGCTGCCAGCTGACCAGATAGCTACGGCGCGACACCGGCGACGCTTCCAGCATGAGGGCCGCGGAGGCGCCAACTTCGCCGCCGGCTGCAAAACCTTGCAGCAATCGACCGGCGATCAGAATGAGCGGCGCGGTGATGCCGAGCGTGGCAAACGGCGGGCAAAAGCCGATCGACGCCGTGCCCAGCGCCATCATCCAGCTGGTCGTTGTCATTGCCGCGCGGCGCCCGACGCGATCCGCGTACGCGCCGATCAGCGTCGCGCCGAGCGGGCGCATGAAAAAGCCGACGCCGAACGTACCGACGGCCAGCAGCAGCGACGTCATCGGATTGGCGGTGGGGAAGAACTGGTCTCCGATTATCGCCGCGAAGAATCCGAACACGGTGAAATCGAAGATTTCGAGGCCATTGACGATCGATGTCCCAACAACGATCCTGAGCAGTTCGCGGCGCTCGCTGGCATCCGCGACCGGCTGGGCGCCCGTCGCGAGTGGGGGCGTGCACATGTCATTTCCTGGTCATGAATTCATTCCGAATGCCGGTAGACTAGCCGGCAGTCAGCAAGGATGGCTCGGCATAATATCGGGCGCAACGGTGTGTGTCTTGTCCGCCACGATCGTTCGCCACGGCGAAAAAACCATGCGCCAAGAAAGTGTCCCGCGTGAACGTCAAGAAAAAGATCCGCTATCCCTCAAGAAAGACGAAGTATTGCCGATAATGCGTGCGGAGGTTTTGCGAAAGAAAATCTTGCGCACGCGTCACACATCAGAGACGTGTCGTGTCAGCAAAGCACCCTGAAACCGGCGACCATGCGAGGTATTTGTAAGGAAAGGCGGGTTGAATACGCCGTCGGGTCGTGGTTGCGGATGAGAATTCAATGATGCGAAGTTCCGCTGCGGAGGCGTTGTGATTCGAAACTGGCTTGGCGGTATGCTGTTTGTGATGTGTTCGGTCAGTCAGGCCTTTGCGGGCGGACCGGATTGTTCCCGGCCGTTTACGCTGGGATTGCACGATCACGGTTTGCTCTATTCGCTCGACACCGATACCGGTATCGACAAAGACTTCGCAGACGAGTTGATCCGGCGTAGCGGTTGCCAGATCAAGGTCAGCCTGATGTCACGCGCACGTATCTGGAAGCTGATCGAATCGGGGGCACTCGACTTCAGTCTTTCTGGCATCGCGAACGACGAACGCAATCAATACGCTTCGTTCGCGTGGTACTTCAGCAACAAATACTATCTGCTCGTGCGCAACGACGCGGGCATTCGTAATGTCGCCGACTTCGAGCACGACGAACACGCCCAACTCGGCGTGATCCGCAGTTTCCGCTACAGCAATTCGGCCAATGAACTGGTCGATAAACTGATGTCGGAAAACCGCGTGAGTCAGGCAGGCGGCCTCGAACCGCTTTACCAGGCGCTCATTCTTCGCCGGGTGCAGGGCATGATTATCGAGCCTTTCGACTACCCCGCGCTGGATGAGAAAAAGATCCGCGACGTGACGACGATCATTGAATTTAACGACCCGTCCGTGCCGCATGGCCTGATCATGTCGAAGAAAGCATTGCCGGCCGCCGAACGGGAGAAGTGGCGCGCGCTCGTAGACGAAATGCGCGCTGACGGAACGGTGCGCCGCATCTTCGAAAAATACTTCAAGCCGGATCTGGCCGACACCATGGTCAACTTCAAGGCGTCACCGTGACCCGGGTACGTTCTGTCCTGCTGCCGTTGCTGGTCTTTTCGGCCTCGCTGTGCGTGACGTGGATCGTGTGGAATCACGAGCAGCAGGCAACCCGCAAAGAACTGCGCACCCAGTTTGAATTCACAATGGGTGACGCCGTCAGTCGCGTCGAGCAGCGGATGGCGACCTACGAGCTCATGTTGCGAGGCGTGCAGAGCATGTTCGCCGCAACGGGAACGATCGACCGTAACCGGTTCAGGCGCTACGTAGGCGCGCTCAATCTCGACGCAAACTTTTCCGGGGTCCATGCTGTCGGCGTGATCGAATGGGTGCCTGGGGACCGTAAAGCGGCCCACATAGCGGAAATGCGCGGGGCCGGCATTCGTGGTTACACGATTCACCCCGACGGGGCGCGCGATGACTATGCGCCCGTCATTCAGCGCGAGCCCTTTGTTGGCCTCGCACGCAGTTCGCCCGGCTTTGACGCGTGGGACGATGCCGTGCGGCGGCTCGCGATGGAGAGGGCCCGTGATTCCGGCATGGCGGCGCTGTCCGGAAAAGTGCGCCTTTCGGTGGACATGGAGCAGGACCGCCGGCCGGGTTTCATCATGTATCTGCCAATCTATACGGCCGGCGCGACACAGGACAATGTCGCGCAGCGCCGGGCGCACATTGCCGGTTGGGTCTATGCGTCGTTCCGTATGCACGACGTTATCGCCAGCCTCTACGGTGAACAGCCAGCCGGCGTCTCGCTGGCCATTTACGATGGCGTAGAACCATCGGAGGCGGCGCTCCTGCATCGCACGTCAGATGCAAACAGCCGGCATGCGCCGGCACTCATCTCCGCAAACGAGTATCTGGTGGTGGACGGCCACGACTGGACGCTGTCGATGAGCGCTTCCGATGAGTTCCGCTCGCGCTTAGGCGGCAATGCCGAGGCACTGATCGCAGGCGCCGGCACGGGGCTCAGTCTGCTGCTGGCCCTTCTCACCTGGCTCATGATGACGGGCCGGGAGCGCGCCATGCGACTGGCCTCGACAATGACGCAGGAGCTGCGCGAAAACGAAGAGAAATTTCGCGCGATTGCGGATTGCACGGTGAATCTGGAGATCTGGTGGGGGCCGGACGGGAAACCGCGCTGGATCAATCAGGCGGTCTACCACTACGCGGGCTACACGGCCGACGAATGCATGGCAATGCCTGACTTCGCCAGCACACTGATCCATCCGGAGGACGTCGCGCACGTTGCACCGGAATTTAAAAAGGGGCTGAAAGGCTTGCGCGGCGAAGACCTTGAGTTTCGTTGCGTGCGCAAGGATGGATCGATCGTCTGGCTGTCGGTCTCCTGGGTTCCAATCAGCAATCCGCGGGGCGACTTCATTGGTTTTCGCACCAGCGGCCGCGATATTACGGAGCGCAAGAAGTCGGAAGAGAAAATTCGCGAGCTGGCCTTCTACGACACGCTCACGCGTCTGCCCAATCGCGCGCTGCTTCTGGACCGCCTGAAGGAGTCCATGGCGGCCAGCCGGCAGAACAGGGTCTGCGGCGCGCTCATGTTCATCGATCTCGACCACTTCAAGACGCTCAACGATACGCTTGGACATGACAAAGGCGATCTGCTGTTGCGGCAGGTCGCGTATCGCCTGTCGAGCAGCGTCAAGGCGGGCGACACGGTCGCGCGGGTCGGCGGTGACGAGTTCGTTGTGGTGCTGGGCAATCTGAGTCTGGACAAAGCGGCCGCGACCGCGGAAACCGAATTGGTGGGGGAAAGAATTCTTGCCGTACTGGGGAGTGCCTACCAGCTCGATGGCATCCAGTTCCGCAGCACCGCCAGCATCGGCGTCACCGTATTCAGTGGAGAGCAGACCTCCACTGACGAGCTTTTCAAGCAGGCCGATCTCGCCATGTATAAGTCGAAAGAGCGCGGCCGCAATGCAATGTGCCTGTTCGATCCCGCGATGCAGACGGCCGTGCTCAGACGCGCCGAACTCGAGGTGGGTCTGCGTAACGCCATTGAAGAAGACCGCTTTGTCCTGCATTACCAGGCGCAGGTGGTTGACGGCAATTACATCACAGGGGCCGAAGCGCTCGTGCGTTGGGAGCATCCCGTGCGCGGCCTGATACAGCCCGGTGAGTTTATTGCGCTGGCAGAGGAGTCCGGGCTGATTCTCCAGATGGGACGGATGGTATTGCAGTCCGCATGCGCCCAGCTCGCGCTGTGGGCCACGCGGCCGTCGATGGCGCATCTGTCGATTGCAGTGAACGTCAGCGCCCGGCAATTTCGCGAACCTGACTTCGTGGAAAGCGTGCTGGCGGTGATCCATCGAACGGGGGCGAGGGCGGACCGGCTGAAGCTGGAGTTGACCGAGAGCGTGCTCGTCGAGAACGTGCAGGACATTATCGAAAAGATGAGCGCCCTCAGAGCGCGCGGCGTGACGTTCTCGCTGGACGACTTCGGGATCGGATACTCCTCGCTGTCCTACCTGAAGCGACTGCCATTGGACCAGTTGAAGATTGACCGGTCCTTCGTGCGCGATATCCTGGAAGACCCCAACGACGCTGACATCGCGAGAACCATCGTGGCGCTCGCGCGAAGTTTTGACCTCGGCGTGATAGCCGAAGGCGTCGAAACCGAAGCACAAAGAGATTTTCTTGCCGTAGCAGGATGCCATGCGTATCAAGGCTTCCTCTTTTGCAAACCGCTTCCGGTCCAGGGCTTTGAGCAGTTTGTGAGCGGCTTTGCTACGCGGAACCGGACGGAAAATCGTGACCGCCCGGACACGGTCAGCCCCAACGAGCCGCCTGCATCGCTGCGCCACTGAGACTATGCTAGCAATTCAGTCCAACCGAGGAGCATCTGATGAAACAGGAAGCAGGATCGATGATCACGTTTTCCCGCCCTGACGGGCAGGAGGTTCAGGGCTATCTGGCGAAGCCGCAGAAACTCGAGGGCGCGCCCGCCATCGTCGTGATTCAGGAATGGTGGGGTTTAAACGACCAGATTCGTGGTGTGGCCGACCGGTACGCGCGGAGCGGCTATCTGGCGCTGGTGCCGGACCTGTTCCGCGGCAAATCGACGGTGGAAGAGGAAGAGGCGCACCATCTTCTGGATGGGCTCGATTTCGGCGACGCGAGCAGCCAGGATGTGCGCGGCGCCGTGCAGTACCTGAAGCAGCATTCGGAGCGCGTCGGCGTGACCGGTTATTGCATGGGCGGCGCGCTGACCCTGCTCGCGCTTTGCCAGATCCCGGAGGTGTCGGCCGGCGCGGTGTGGTACGGTTTCCCGCCGCTCGACTATATCGACGCGGCGAAAATCAACGCACCAGTGCTCGGTCACTGGGCTACGCAAGATGCGTTTTTCGCGGCTGAAACGGTCGATGCGCTGGAGACCAAACTGACCGGCGCCAAGGTCGACTTCGAGTTTCACCGCTATCTGGCGCATCATGCGTTCGCCAACGAAACGGCGGTCGGGCCGGGCCGGATTTCGCGGACGCAGTTCGATCCGGTCTGGGCGCAGCAGGCCTGGGATCGGACGCTGACTTTTTTCGGCCGTACGCTGTGGCCGCAGCGGGCGGGCGCGAACTGACCGTCGCAACATAGCTGCGAACGGTGCGGCGGCGTCCGGAATGGGAAACGCCGCCGCACCGCCGATCCGTTTACCTATACTCATGTGACTCTGTAAGGCCGTCCAACCGCCGCAATACCGACAAGACGGAGTGCCACATGCATATGGCGATACGAAATGCGGCCCTCGTGCTGCTGAGCTGTTTCACGTTGAGCGCGAGTATCCATGTGCAGGCCGGCTCCGGATGTGGTGGTGGGTGCAATGCCCGCGGCCAGCTTATCGATCAACACACCACGCTGCGTCTGAGCGCAGCCGCGCTGACCAAGCTGCTTTCGTCGAGCGCCGGCGGCCGGCAACTCGAGCAGATTACCGGCGCTCCCGCGTGTGGCGTGGAGATCGTGTACTTGCGCTACCGGACCACGGGCGGCGCGGGGGAGCCAACTACCGCCAGCGCCGCGTTGATGATTCCGGGCGGACGATCCGGTTGTAGCGGGCCACGTCCGCTGATGCTCTACGCGCACGGCACCACGGCGTACCGCAACTACAACATCGCCGATATCACGCAGACCGATCCGGGCAACGGCAATGGGGCGGGCGAAGGCATCAGTGTGGCCGCCATGTACGCGGCCCAGGGCTATATCGTGGTGGCGACGAACTACGCGGGCTACGCCGGTTCCGATCTCTCCTATCATCCCTATCTGAACGCCGCGCAACAGTCCGCCGACGTGATCGACTCGCTGCGGGCCGCGCGCACCGTGCTGGGCGAAGCGAGGCCGGAACGCAGAACGCGCGAGAACGGCAAGCTGTTCGTCACCGGATACTCGCAAGGCGGCTTTGTCGCGCTGGCGACGCATCGTGCGCTGCAGGCGGCCGGCATCAAAGTCACCGCGTCCGCGCCGGGTTCGGGGCCGTATGCGCTCGCCGCGACTGCCGACGCGCTCATCGAAGGCGAAGTGAACCTGGGCTCGACGCTGTTCACGACGCTGGTGGTGACGGGCTACCAGCGCGCCTACGGGAACATCTATCGCAGGCCCGGTGATTTCTATGAAGCGGCTTATGCGCCGGGTATCGAAAGCTTGTTACCGAGCCTGGTCCCGCTCAATACGCTATTTGCGAGGGGCAAACTGCCGTCGACGCAGCTCTTTAGCAACGTGCCGCCCGCGCCGCAGTTTGCCTCCATGACGCCGCCGACTTCGCCACCGCTCGCGCCAGCCGCGCTGACACCCTTGTTCGCCGCGGGATTCGGCGACGCCAATCTCGTGCGCAACGCGTATCGCCTGGGCTTGCTGGAAGACGCCGCCGCCAATCCGGACGGCGCGTTCCCGGCCACCACGGTAGCGCTGTTGCCGGCGGCGAATCCTGCTCAACCGTTGCGTCAGGCATTCAAGCGCAATGACTTGCGCAACTGGCTTCCGCACGCGCCGGTTCTGCTGTGCGGAGGCGAATCGGATCCCACGGTGTTCTTCTTCAATGCACGTATCGAGCAGGCATACTGGCTAAACGCCAAGGTGCCGGCGGGGCTCACTTCCGTGCTGGACGTGGACTCGCCGGTCGCGGGGCCCAATGATCCCTACGCGCCCATCAAGCAGGGTTTTGCGCTTGCGAAAGCGACGCTCGCAAGCCAGGCGGTCGCTGCGGGCGCGACCGACGGCGGGGCTTCGGCGGTGCTGCAGGCCTATCACGGCAACCTGGTTGCGTCGTTCTGCATGGTTGCCGCGCGTGCTTTTTTTGCCAACTTCTGAACGCGGCCGGCAGCATTCGACGTGTCGTTTTTTCGCGTGCAATTGAAGTATCCCAGGAGGAAAGACTGTGGTGAAGATTGACCCAGACCGGTTGCTGACCGATCTGAAGCGGCTGCGCGGCTTCGGCGCGACGGGCCCAGGCGTCGTACGGCTGGCGCTCTCGCCGGTCGATCTGGAATCGCGCCGCTGGCTGGCCGAACGCATGACGGACGCGGGACTCGATGCCGTCATCGATGGCGTAGGGACCGTGTTCGGCCGTTCGCGCAAAAGCGGGCCGGCGCTCGTCATCGGCTCCCATACCGATACGCAACCAACTGGCGGCTGGCTCGATGGCGCAATGGGCGTCATCTATGGACTGGAGATCGCTCGCGCCCTGGCCGAAAACGATCACACGAACCACCTCGCAGTCGATGTGGCATCGTGGATCGATGAAGAAGGGACCTTTTCCGGCCTGCTTGGCAGCCGCAGCTTTGTGGGCGATCCCGTCGACGAGTCGATCCGTTGCGCGGCAAACCGGGAAGGGCAGCGTCTTCAGGACGTGCTGGATGCCGCCGGTCTGGCCGGACAGCCACGCGTCCAGTACGAAAAGGACCGGCATGTCGCTTATCTCGAACCGCATATCGAGCAGGGTGGACGGCTGGAAGCCGCGGGCAAGTCCATTGGTGTCGTCACGACGATCGTCGGGCTGCGCGAGTTGCGGGTGCGCTTCATAGGGCAGCGCAACCACGCGGGCACCACGCCGATGGCAATCCGGCGGGACGCAGGCGCGGCACTGGTCGCCTTTATCACGCGTATGAACGACGCGTTCGCGCAGCTCGCGGATGCGGACACCGTCTGGACCGTCGGTCGCATCGATCTCGACCCCGGCTCCCTCAGCGTCGTGCCGGGTCGGGCCGACATGTATCTGCAATTCCGTGACGCGAACGCCGCGCGTCTGCAGGCAATGGAAACGGCGCTCGCGGAACTGGTGCAAAACTTCAGCGGAGAAGGGCCGGTGAGCGCGGAGCTCACGACGATCGATGAACCCATGGAACCCGTGACCATGGACGCAGCGCTCGCAGAACATCTCGCGCGTGCCGCCGAAGGCGTGGCACCCGGACAATGGCTGCGGATGCCGAGCGGCGCCGCGCACGATGCGCAGGTGATCGCCCGTTGCCTGCCGGCCTGCATGATGTTCGTGCCAAGCATCGGTGGCGTGAGCCATGACTTCATCGAGGATACGGCGGAGGAGCATATCGTTCTCGGCTGCCAGGTCGCGGCCACGGCGGCGGCTGCCATGCTGCAGGAGCAGTGGGCGAAGCGGGCATGACAGCCATGGACGAAGCCGGCGAATTTATCGTGCGGAACATGTCGGCTGGCGAAGTGGAACTGTCGGTCGAATGGGCTGCGCAGGAGGGATGGAATCCCGGCCTGCATGATGCTGCCTGTTTTCGTGCCGCGGACCCCGACGGCTTTTTCATCGGCGAATGGGGCGGCGAGCCGGTTGCCTGCATCGCCGCGATTGCCTACGAGGGGTACTTCGGCTTCATCGGCCTGTATATCGTGAAGGCGGAGTTTCGCGGCAAGGGCTTTGGCATGCGTGTCTGGCGGCACGGCATGGCGTATTTGCGAGACCGCAATGTGGGTCTTGATGGTGTGCTCGCGCAGCAGGCGAATTACGGGAAGTCCGGTTTTCAGCTTGCTTATCGCAACATCCGCTTTGAGGGCGTGGTCCACGGCGTTGCTCAACGCACGATCAGCGCAAATGTGATGGATGCTCTAGCGGTGCCGTTCGAGCAGTTGGTTCAATACGATCGCCAGTGTTTTCCCGCTGCGCGTGGGCATTTTCTCGCCACATGGGTTGGCCAGCCCGACGCCGTTGCGCTGGCCGCCGTTCGTGATGGTCGCGTGGAGGGTTACGGGGTGCTGCGCCGTTGCAGGCGCGGGTGCAAGATCGGTCCGCTTTTCGC
This sequence comes from Paraburkholderia fungorum, assembly GCF_046027215.1. Classification (GTDB taxonomy): domain Bacteria; phylum Pseudomonadota; class Gammaproteobacteria; order Burkholderiales; family Burkholderiaceae; genus Paraburkholderia; species Paraburkholderia fungorum_D. The sequence continues at coordinate 3,363,394 of NZ_JAQQEN010000002.1, forward strand.
CGATAGCGAACTGATCGCGGGCGAGCTGTTTGAAGCGCTGGCGGCGCGCATGCCCGCTGAGGTTATCGTTCTCGATGTGCCGGAGACGAATCCCGCTGCTGTCGCGCTGGCCGAACGGCACGGCATGTCGAGCGTCTTTGAAACCGCGCGGATGTACACGCAGGCGTTGCCCGTGATCTCAATCGAACGTGTGTTTGGCGTGACTTCGTTTGAACTTGGCTGACGGGAGCGTGTTTTCGCTTTTGCCGCCGCCAGCGGTGCATTTCATGAATCGCCGGCGGCAGGCGCATGGAGCATGACACCGCCCGGCTATTTCCACTTCTTTCCCAGATTCTCCAGATCGGCTTTCATGAGGTCTTCCGCCACCATGGCGATGCGGAACTCGCAGTCGGCGTTGAACTTCAGAAACCAGGGCTCCGCGAATGCGGGGATATCCGACGGATTGTCGAGGTTCACGACCAGTACCGCACCGCGTGCCCCATTCTGCTCGGTGAAGTAGGCGGCCTCCGGTTTCATCTCTTCGAGTATCTTCCCCATGACTTCGCCGATCGAGCCTTCGCGCACCATCGTGTTGAACGGTTCGTGGGGTATTCGTATGTTGAGAAGCATGCGCATGTCTTCCTCCTGATTGATGCCCGAAAGGGCCTCTTAAGGATAGGTGTCTTGGCGTTGTTGTGCGACACCGCTGAAAGACCGCGCCGAATCGCCGGCGCTCATGCCGACGATTGCGACGCTTGCGATGCTTGCATGCAGCCCGCTCAGTTGCCGAATAGCGAAGACTGGGTGCCGCTACGCGGCAACGGGCGTGCGGGTTTGGTGGGCGTCTCGATACCGTGCGTCTGCTCAGCGGCGGCGGCTTCCAGCGAAGTTTGTCCCGCTTCGAGCGACAGCAGAAACATTTTGTTCGCGAGGCCCCCGGCAAAACCCGTCAGATCGCCGGATGCCCCGATGACGCGATGGCAGGGCGCCACGATGGAAATCGGATTTCTGCCGTTCGCCGCACCGACCGCCCGCACTGCATTGATATTGCCGATTTGTGCGGCAATGTCCGAATAGCTGCGGGTTTCGCCGAACGGGATCGTCAATAGGGCCGCCCATACCTTCTTCTGAAAGTCTGTGCCGTGGAAGTCGAGTGCCAGGTCGAACTGGTTTCTCGCGCCTGCAAAATACTCATGCAATTGACACTCGGTTTCGATCAGAATCGGCCGGTCATTCGCTTCGACCATGTTCGGCAGACGCACCCGGTTCGGCTTGTCGTTTTCCCACAAGATGGCGGCGAGGCAATTGCCGTTGGCAACCAGCTTCAGTTCGCCGACGGGAGAGTCCATCAACTTGTATGCGTATGTCATTTCGCTTGCTCCTGGCTAATTGGAGGTGTCAGGCAGAGATGGCGTCTCACCGGGCCGGGTTGACGGGCCCAAGGCGGAATCGCGCCGATATCTGACAGGTTGAACCTCGCCCTCTTTGAGCGCACTCCGGATCTTGCTGTTCAATTTCATGGGGCGCGCCACGGCGCGTTCCCGACTGGATGCAATTAGCGGATGCATTCAGCGCAAAGGGCTCATGCTAGACCTTTCGCGCACCTTTGATAAGCCATCGAGTCCCGGAGTCCGGTAACCTGGTCTGCTGGTTCCGGGAGGCTGACCGGGCGTTGCGAGAAAGGCGGGCGCGGCCGATTCGCGATCTCAGTAGAATTGATACCCTCGGCCCGACGGCCACCGGTAACCGGAATCTTCTTTACGACTGTGACAACCACACTTGATCAACTGCGGGCCGGGCAACTGGCGGGTACTCGCCGGCTCAAACTGGCATGCGGACTGACTGAATTTCCGCGCGAGATATTCGATCTGGCCGACACGCTGGAAATTCTGGACCTGTCGGGCAATGCACTGTCCACGCTGCCTGACGATTTGCCGCGCCTGAGCAAGCTGCGCATCATCTTCGCCTCCGACAACCCGTTTACCGAGTTGCCGGAAGTGCTCGGACAATGTTTGCAATTGAGCATGGTCGGCTTCAAGGCAAACCGTATTCGCAAGGTTTCAGGCCGAGCGCTTCCACCGCAATTGCGTTGGCTGATTCTGACGGACAATGAGCTCGAGGCACTCCCCGCGGAAATCGGCGCTTGCACGCAATTGCAGAAGCTGATGCTCGCCGGCAACCGGTTGAAAACACTGCCTGAAGAACTGGCCGCCTGCTCGCGGCTCGAACTGCTACGGCTGGCCGCCAATCAACTCACGGCGCTGCCTGCGTGGTTGTGGCGTCTGCCGCGGCTGTCCTGGCTGGCATACGCCGGCAATCCGTTGAGCGAGGCATTGGAGACGGCGGCGCTTACTGACACGCCGATTGGCGGGATTCGATGGGACGCATTGAAACTCGAGGCGCAATTGGGCGAGGGTGCGTCGGGTGTGATTCATCGTGCAACGCTGCTCGAAGCGGGGAGCGATGCAACGCAGCCCGTGGCCGTCAAATTGTTCAAGGGGGCCGTGACCAGCGATGGTTTGCCGGACTGCGAGATGGCTGCGTGTATCAGCGCTGGCGATCATCCGAATCTGATTCCGGTGATCGGCAAGGTGAAGGACCATCCGGAGGATGTGCACGGTCTGGTAATGGCACTGATCGATCCGGAATTCAGAAACCTGGCTGGGCCACCGAGCCTCGCGTCATGCACGCGTGATATCTATGACGCCGGCACGCGCTTCGAGTGGGCTTCGGCATGCCGCATTGCGCACGGTATTGCTTCGGCGGCGTGTCATTTGCATCGTCGAGGCGTCATGCATGGAGATCTGTATGCCCACAATATTCTGCATTGCGGCCAGGGACGCGCGTTGCTCGGCGATTTCGGCGCGGCGTCGTTCTATGCGGCTGATGACAGGGGACTCGGGGTGGCCCTTCAGCGGCTGGAAGTCCGCGCATATGGGTGTCTGCTCGAGGAGTTGATCGAACGATGCGACGGACTCGACGCCGAGCCGGGCGCCGCGGCAAAGCTGGTGGCGTTGAAGGTGAGATGTTTGAGTGAGGACGTCGGCACGAGGCCGCTCTTCGATGAAATCGTTTCGAGCTTACTGACGTTGACAGATACCGACGATCGGGCCGTGTTGACGTCACGCATGGATGGATGCGCCTGAAGGTAAACGTGAGTGCGGGGCGGCGATGTGTCTGCTGGGCCCTGGGGAGGGAAGGTCGATGACGCAGAGGATGCGCCGCCGCGTGCTGATTGCGGGCACGCTTGCCGCGGCTGGTCTGACGGGAGCGGCAGATATCGAGGCGATGCAGGGTGGCAAGCTGAAGATTGCTCTCGTGCTGAAGTCGCTTACCGACCCGTTTACGGTCGCCATGGCGAGTGCTGCGCAGAATTACCAGAAGCACTATGCGTCGCAGTTTGGTCTGACGGTGCGAGGCACGGCGACCGAGTCCGATACGGTTGCGCAGATTCGCATCGTGGAGGAGCTGATCAAGGCCAGGATGAACGCGATCGTGATTGCGCCGACGGATTCGAAGGCGCTGACGTCTATCGTGGCGCGCGCGATCAAGGCGGGAATCATCGTGATCTCCATCGACAATCCACTCGATGATGCGTCCCAGGATGCGGCGGGGATCGCTGTGCCGTTTGTCGGTCCGAACAACCGCAAGGGGGCGGCGCAGGTGGGGAATTATCTGGCGGGGAAGCTCACGGCGGGTGCTCAGGTGGGGATTATTGAAGGGCTGCCCGCGGATCGTAATGCGCAGCAACGCACGGAGGGGTGCAAGGACGCGATGATCGCGGCGGGGATGAGCGTAGTTGCGACCCGCCCGGGTGACTGGGAATATGGCAAAGGAAGAGATGTTGCGTCGAGAATGCTGGTGGATTTTCCGCAGATTCGGGCGTTGCTGTGTGGCAACGACAACATGGCAATGGGAGCCGTTGATGCGATTCGCGACGCGGGGAGAACGGGGGGCGTGTATGTCACCGGGTACAACGATATTGACGCGATTAAGCCGCTGATCGCGGATGGACGTGTGCTGGCGACGATGAATCAGTTTGCCGAACGGCAGGCGGTGTTTGGCGTGGATGTCGCTTTGAAGGCGGTGACTGAAGGGAAGAAGGAGAGGGCGCTATCGCGGGTTATTGAAACGCCGTTACAGTTGGTCACTAACGTGAAGTGAGGGCTTTTTGCCTTTGGCGGCGGCATTTTTCCTTGTGCCTATGGTGTTGGCCTTTCCTTGTGTTCTTATTGGTTTATTAGTGTTCCCCCTGTGCGGGGGGCACCTGTAGTGGTTCAATGATCCTGGACACCTCTAAAGGGGATAATTCTCCAACTGAGGTGAGAAATGAGCAGACGGAACTTTCCCGAAGAATTGAAGGCCGAAGCGGTCCAGCTAGTGGTCAGCCGGGGCTATTCGTACGCGCAGGCCGCTGAGGCGATGGGTGTTGGCGACACTGCGTTGCGTCGCTGGGTGGCCTTGTGGCGCGAGCAGCAGGCCAAACCGCCGCGAACGGTGCTGGAGCTCGAGGCAGACGCCCGGCGGATCCGCGAACTTGAGGCCAGGGTTGCCGATCTCGAGAGGGAGCGCGACATCCTAAAAAAGTCCACCGCCTTCTTCGTCAAGGAAATGGATCGCTTCGCGAAGTGATCCAGTCACTGAAGAAGGACTGGCCGGTCAGTGTGACGTGCCGTGTGATGGGCCTCGCGCGCAGCAGCTATTACGCGTTCGCCGCCCGCCCGCCGGCGGGTTCCACGCCCTGCGAGCAGATGACGGCCGCGCGTGAAATTCATCGCGAAACCCGCTGCAGCTATGGCAGCCGCAGGATGTCGGCAGCGTTGCGAAAACGTGGTCACGCGGTAGGCCGTTATCGTGCCCGCAGGCTGATGCAGCAGGCACAACTGGTGGTCACCCGAAAGCGCACGCACCGCTATCAGAAGAGCAGTGGCGAGGCGCAGGTGGCGCCGAATCTGCTGGAGCGTAATTTCGAGCCGCAGTCGATCAATCAGGTATGGGCAGGCGACATAACGTATGTGAGAACGCTTCAGGGCTGGTCTTATCTGGCCATCGTGATGGACCTGTATTCGCGCCGTATCGTCGGCTGGGCGTTCTCCCTGCAACCCGATACGGCGCTGGTGATCAGGGCTTTACAGCGGGCCCGGGAGCGACGGCGTCCACCGCCCGGAGTGATGTTCCATTCGGACCAGGGTTGCCAGTACACCAGCGCGCACTTTGTGAGCGAACTCAAGGCAAACGGCATGGTCCAGAGCATGAGCAGAAAGGGAAACTGCTGGGACAACGCGGTGGTAGAGCGCTTCTTTAGAAGCCTGAAAAGTGAATGGATCGATGAAAAAGGGTATCCCGATCACGCACATGCCGAACGCGACATCGGGGACTACATCGACGACTTTTATAACTACCGTCGCCCCCATTCGGCTGCAGACGGACAAACGCCAGTACAACGCGAAGCTTCACTTTTTTAAAAATCCCCTTTCCGGGTGTCCAGGTTTACTTGACCACTACAACCTACTTTTCTTTGCAGCCGCAAAGAAAAGTAGGCAAAAGAAAGCGGCTCACACCGCAAACTTTTAAGTGGATCCCCTGGCTTGGAGGGTGTCGTGGCTCCGTAGAGATTGGGCCTGCGCACCTTCTGGCCTGAGTGACCAGGCCGTCATGCTTCCGGCGGCGCTGCGCGCGCCGAGGCGGTACTTCATTAAACCACCCGCCGGGTTTTACGCATGCGATTTGCCCGGCGCGGTGGCTCGCGGGTGCATGGCTTGGCGGGAGTTGCGGGCTCCGTCCTGATTCCGGCACATCAAAACCATCGGTTCGCTTCAGCGCCTCGCCGAGGCGAAGCCGATGGCCCCCGCTACGCGCAAACGAAGCCGACGGTTTCCCTGGCAGACCCAACCGCGACGCACGCAGTGCGGAGTGGGAGCGGATGACGGCTGTGTCACTGACGCTTATGGACTGAGGTGTGATCCGTTAATCGCACCACAATCCCCTCCAGGCCAGGGGACCCACTTAAATGTTGGCGGTGTGAGCCGCTTTCTTTTGCCTACTTTTCTTTGCGGCGGCAAAGAAAAGTAGGTGCCCGCCCCGCACAGGGGCGACGCTAATAGACCAATAAGAAAACAAGGAAAGGCCAAAGAAGCCAGAAGCAGGAAATGCCGGCCGCCAAAGGCACACAAAAACCCCTACCCCCATGGTAACGAATACGTCTTCACATGCGTGAAGCTCTTCATCGCTTCCTGGACCCCTTCCTTATACCCAAGTCCGGAATCCTTAATCCCGCCGAACGGCGTCAATTCCAATCGATATCCAGGCACCTCCCGCACATTCACACTGCCGACCTCCAACTCGGCAATAAACCGTGTGATGTAATCAACCCGATTCGTACACACCGAAGACGACAATCCATAATCGGTCGAATTCGAAATACGAATCGCATCATCGATATCGCGAAAGCGGATCACCGGCGACACCGGCCCGAACGTTTCGTATTTGACGAGCGGCATGTCCGGCGTGACGTGATCGACGACAGTCGGCGAATACAACGCACCATCGCGGATATTCCCGCAACGCAGAACAGCCCCCCGCGCAATTGCGTCGTTGACCTGTGCTTCGAAAAACTTCGCCGCGGGCTCGTCGATGACGGTGCCCATGTCCATGTCCGGATCCGCCGGATCGCCATAACGTATTGCACGGGTCTTCTCCACCAGCAATTCGACAAAGCGGTCGGCCACCGCCTCGTGCACAAGTATTCGCTTGATCGCCGTGCAGCGCTGTCCCGAGTTTTTATATGAACCGGAAACGGCGAGTGTGCTCGCTTCCTCCAGATCGGCGTCCTCCATCACGATGATCGGATCGTTGCCACCGAGTTCGAGCACGGCGCGTCGATACCCCATCTTGCCGGCAATGTATTTGCCGATCGGCACACCACCCGTAAACGTAATCAGATCCACGTGCTCATTGGTGATCAGTTCGTCGGCGATTTCCTTCGGGTCGCCGGTGATGACCTGAAGCATCGGCTGCGGCAGGCCAGCGGCGTAGAGAATGTCCGCCAGCAGATACGTGGAGAGCGGCACCTTCTCCGACGGTTTGACGACGATCCGGTTATTGGTGGCGATCGACGGCACGATCTTGTGCGCGACCTGGTTCATCGGATGATTGAACGGCGTAATCGCGGAAATCACGCCCAGCAGCGGATCGCGCTGCGTGTACACGCGGCGCTTCTTGCCGTGTGGGGTGAGATCGCAGGAAAACACCTGGCCATCGTCTTTCAGCGCTTCATTCGCGCCGAAGATCAGCACGTCGCTGACGCGGCCGGCTTCGTACAGTGAATCCTTCTTGCACAACCCGGCTTCGGCAGTAATCAGATCGGAAATCTCGTCGATGCGCTCGCGAACCAGCTCGGCGGCGCGCCGCAGAATCTGCGAGCGCTCGTAACGCGTGAGCCGTGCCCGATAGGCGTGGGCATATGCGAACGCGCGCTTCACGTCGGCGAGCGTGGCCTTCGGCACGGTGCCGACCAGTTCGCCGTTGTACGGATTGAATACCTCGATAACCTGCTCGCGCCGGATCTGTTCTCCTCCGATGCGCAATTTTTCATGACGGACCGGCAGCGAAGGCCGCGACTCGACGATTGCGTTCATGGTGTCTCCTGAGGCAAGGGCAGGTTATTGAAGGTGGTTGAGCGCGACATCGAGAATGTCGAAATTGCGCAGGCGCGGCCGGGCGGCGACGCCGCTATCGACAGGACGGCTGAACAGCAGCGGCACACGTTGCTCGGATAGTCCGCCGTGCGAGCGCAGCGGTGCATCGAGCCCGGACAGGTCGTGGCGCGACTCGCTGGTGCCCATCACAACATGCCGCCCGGACACGACGATGACGTCGCCGAGCCGATCCCGCGGCAGTTCGAAACGTTCGCACCCCTCGGCGCCGCTCAAGGCCAGCTCGATGCCGTCGCGTGCCTTCAGTTTCGTCATCACGCGCGCCGGATCGACCGAGGCGGGCAGGTAGATCGTCGCGAACGAACCCAGGGCGCCGTGGTGAACCACGTACGGATCAGTGATCGGCAGGATCACGCGCGCGACGCCGGCGCCCAGCCATGCGTCGAGTTCGTCCTGCAGATAGATCACATTCGGCTTGCCGGCCGTGTCGTGCTTGTCGTTCATGCCGTGATCGGCGGTGATTGCAATCGTTGCGCCCAGGTCAGCCATGCGCTTCAGATACGGATCCATCATTTCGTAAAACGCGTTGGCGCCGACGCTGCCCGGTGCGCACTTGTGCTGAACGTAATCGGTGGTGGACAGATACATCAGATCGATCGGCCGCGTTTCCAGCAGACGCACACCGGCCGCGAATACGAACTCGGACAGCTCCGCGCTGTACACATCGGGGACCGGCTTGCCGACGAGTTCGAGCACGCCGCTGATTCCGTTCTCCGCCTCGGTGACCTGGTCGGCCTTCTCCGACGAAAAACAGATCCCCTCGAGCTTGTTGCCGAGCAGGCGGCGCAGCTTGTCCTTGGCGGTGACGACGGCGACCTTCGCGCCCGCGTCGGCAAACGCGGCCAGCACGGTCGGCGCGCGCAGGTACTTCGGATCATTCATCAGGACTTCGGCACCGCTGTCGCGATCGAAGAAGTAGTTACCGCTGATCCCGTGCACGGCAGGCGGAACGCCCGTCACGATCGACAGATTGTTCGGGTTGGTGAAGCTCGGCACCACGCAATCCGCCTGCAGCGCCGCGCCCTGCGCGAGGATCTGCGCGAGGAACGGCGCCACGCCGGCCCGCGCGGCTTCGGTCAGATAGTCGTACTCGCAGCCGTCCACGCAGACGACCACCAGCGGCCGGTCCATCCAGCGGTAGTGACGTCCATTCACATTGATGGTTGGGGTATTCGCGTTCATAGGGTTTCCCTTTGATTGGTCGGGGTGCGGCGGCTCTCTCAACGTTCGCGATTTCCGCGGTCATGGAAGTTTCTTTCCATGCTTGACATTAAACTTTGTCAATCGTAGATTGTCAACAACAGGCAAAAACCAAAAAACAATTTACGAGACGCCGGGCACGGAGCGAAATACCCACTTCCAGGAGGACGACGATGTCGGAGTACCTGCGCATCGAAGGGATACACAAGCAGTTCGGTTCGACCCCAGTTCTGAAAAACGTCGATCTGACGATCTTCAAGGGTGAGATGGTCTGTTTTCTGGGCCCTTCTGGTTGCGGCAAGACCACGCTGCTGCGGATCATCGCGGGGCTGGAGACGCAAAGCGCGGGCACCATCGCGCAGGCCGGCAAGGACATTTCCATGCTGCCGCCCATGCTGCGCGACTACGGCATCGTGTTTCAGTCGTATGCGCTGTTTCCGAATCTCACGGTCGCCGAGAACGTCGCGTATGGGCTGACTAACCGGAAGGCGCGCAAGGCTATGATCCGCGAGCGCGTGGCCGAACTGCTCGCGCTCGTCGGGTTGCCGGATAGCGGACCGAAACATCCCGGGCAACTGTCGGGCGGCCAGCAGCAGCGCATTGCTCTGGCGCGGGCGCTGGCTACCTCGCCGGGTCTGTTGTTGCTCGACGAACCGTTGTCGGCGCTGGACGCACGAGTGCGCGTCCGTCTGCGTCAGGAAATCCGCCAGTTGCAGCAGCGCCTGGGCGTGACGACGATCATGGTCACGCACGATCAGGAAGAAGCGCTCTCGATGGCGGATCGCATCGTCGTGATGAATCACGGCGTGATCGAACAGATCGGCACGCCCAGTGAGATTTATCGCGAACCCGCGACGCCGTTCGTCGCCGATTTCGTCGGCAAGGCCAATATGCTGCCGGCCACCGTGCGTGAGGACGGTGCGATCCAGGTGGGTGATGTTGGCCTGAACTGCGTGCGGGTGCGCGATTCGCTCAAATGCGGTTCGCGGGTATCACTGTTCCTGCGCCCGGAAGATTTCGTCGTGCGCGGCGTCGACGCGAAAACCGGCAACACGCTGCGCGGCCGCATTGAGAAGCTGGAATTTCTCGGCGCGTTCTGCCGGGTCAGCATTCAGGTGGACGGCATGACCGGCACCGAATTACTCGCCGACCTGTCGTACCACGACATGACCGAATTCGGCTTGCAGGAAGGCTCGTCGCTCAATCTCGCCGTGTTGAGCGAGCGCGTGCGGATCTTCAGCGAAGACCAGCGGAGGGTGCAATGAGCGCGACCCTCGTCGAAGCGAAGAAAACCGTCGTGCTGCCCGAATTGCGTCATCGCATGCACTGGCAGGACCGCATCGGTCATGCCGGCATGCTGCTGATAGCCGCTTTTCTGGTGTTGAGCCTGCTTGCCCCGCTCACGATGGTGGTGATGAAGTGCGTCGAGGATCGCGACGGGCGGTTCGTCGGCCTCGCCAATTTCAGCGCGTATTTCCAGACCCCGGCGCTGTGGAACTCGGTAGGGCATTCGCTCTTCGTTGCCGTCTCGGTGACGGCGATTACGATTCCGCTCGCCTTCACGTTCGCGTATGCGTTGACGCGTAGTTGCATGCCGTTCAAGGGGCTCGTGCGCAATATCGCCCTGATCCCGCTGCTCGCCCCCACGTTGCTCTCGGCGGTGTCGTTCATCTACTGGTTCGGCAACGCGGGCATGCTGCGGCGCTGGATGGTCGGTCACAGCATTTACGGCGCACCGGGCATCATCGCGAGTCTCGTGTATGCGTCGCTGCCGCACGTATTGATGATTCTGATCACCGCATTGTCGCTGACGGACGCGCGCCTGTATGAAGCCGCCGACGCCATGGGCACGAGCCGTTTGCGCAAGTTCTTCACGATCACGCTGCCCGGCGCGAAGTATGGGTTGATCAGCGCGACGATGGTGGTGTTCACCATCTGCGTGAACGACTTCGGCGTGCCGATCGTGATTGGCGGCTCGTATAACGTGCTGTCCACTGACGTGTACAAGCTCATCATCGGGCTGCAGGATTTCAACACGAGTGCGGTGGTGAGCATCCTGTTGCTGGTGCCGGCGCTTCTGAGTTTCGCCACCGATTTCTTCGTCAGACGCAAACAGCGTTCGCTGCTCGGCGCGCGTTCGGTGCCGTACGAGCCAAAGCGCTCACGCGGCTTCGACATGGCGATGCTGGCCTACTGCAGCGTGATTTGCCTGTTGATGATGGCGATCGTCGGTATCGCGGTCTATGGCTCGTTCGTGCGCTTCTGGCCGTACAACCTGTCGCTCGGGCTGAATCATTACCGCATGGGTCTGGTCGGCGCGGGCATCATCGGCGCATACAAAAACAGTCTGCAAATGGCGGCGCTGGTTGCCACCGGCGGCACCGCGCTGGTGTTCGGCGGCGCCTATCTGATCGAGAAGACGCGCGGCATGGACTGGCTGCGGCCGGTCATCAACCTGTGCGCGGTGTTGCCGATGGGCGTGCCGGGTCTCGTACTCGGCATCGGCTACATCTTCTTCTTCAATCATCCGGCCAATCCGCTGAATTTCCTCTACGGCTCGCTGCCGCTTCTCGCCATCGTCACGATCATTCACTACTACTCGTCGAGCCATCTGACCGCTATCACCGCGCTCAAACAGATCGACAGCGAGTTCGAGGCGGTATCCGCGTCGTTGAAAGTGCCGTTTTACGTGACCTTCATTCGCGTGACGGTGCCGGTGTGTCTGCCGTCCATTCTCGAGATCAGCCGCTACTTTTTCATCAATGGCATGACGACCATTTCAGCGGTCGCCTTTCTGTATTCGCCTGGCACGCAACCAGCGTCGGTGGCGATCCTGAATCTCGACGAGGCCGGGCAGATCGGACCGGCCGCGGCAATGGCAACCCTGATCGTCATTACGTCGACGCTCGTATGCGTGCTGTACGCATTGGCAAACCGCCTGCTGATCGCGCGCACGCAACGCTGGCGCCGTACGGCAACGGGCCGTTGATTCATATTCACAGTTCAAGGTAAAACGATGAGACCTTTCTGGCTCGAACAGGCGTTGCGTGGCGAAGCCGCGGACGCGCCCGCATTGCAGGGGGTAGTCAGCGCGGACGTATGTATTGTCGGCGGCGGCTTTACCGGCTTATGGACGGCGCTGCAACTCAAGCGCGCCAATCCGCATCTGGACGTGGCGCTGATTGAAGCCGACATCTGCGGCGCGGGCGCGAGCGGTCGCAACGGTGGCTGCGTGCTGACGTGGGAAACGCGCTTTCTCACCTTGCTGCGCTTATTCGGCGAGACCGAAGCGTTGCGACTGGTGCGCGCTTCGCGTCAGGCAGTCGAGCAGATCGCGGCTTTCTGCCGCGAGCACCGGATCGATGCGCAGATGCGCGTCGACGGCACCCTGTACACGGCAACGAGCGCCGCGCAGATCGGCAGTTCGGAAGCGGTGATGCAGGCGCTCGACGCGCGTGGCATGGGTTCGTTCACCCGCCTCGGCGTAGACGAGGTGCGTCGGCGCGCCGGGTCCGAGCGGCACCTCGCCGGCGATTTCTCGCCGGCCGCCGCGACGGTGCAACCTGCGCTGCTCGTGCGCGGGCTGCGGCGCGTGGCGCTCGAAATGGGCGTGCGTCTGTACGAGAAAACCGCCTTCGAATCACTGTCGTATGAACCCGGTCCTGTCGTCAACACGACCTACGGCGCGGTACGCGCGAAACGTGTGGTGCTGGCGATCAACGCATGGATGGCGCAAACCTTCCCGCAGTTCGAACGCAGCATTGCGCTTGTTTCGAGCGACATGGTCATCACCGAACGTGCGCCGGCATTGCTTGAGCGTGCCGGATTCACCAACGGTCTTTCGGTACTCGATTCACGGACCTTCGTCTACTACTACCGCACTACACCCGATGGCAGGCTGATGCTCGGCAAGGGCGGCAATACCTTCGCTTACGGCGGCCGCGTGCTGCCGGTGTTCGACGAACCGTCGCCGTATCGGACAGCGCTCGCGCGCGATCTGAGCGGATTCTTTCCCGAGTTCGCGTCGGTGCCGATCGCCGCGAGCTGGAACGGGCCATCTGATCGTTCGGCCACCGGCTTGCCGTTCTTCGGCCGCCTCGACGAGCGGCACGACGTGTTCTACGGTTTCGGCTATTCGGGCAACGGCGTCGGGCCGAGCTACATGGGTGGCGAGATCCTGTCGTCGCTCGTGCTCGGCCTCGACAACGCATGGACGCGCTCGCCGCTCGTGCGCGGGCCGCGCGGCACGTTCCCGCCGGAGCCGATTCGCTACGTTGGCTCGCTTGTCGTACGCAATGCCATCCGCCGCAAGGAACGGGCGGAAGACGCCGGCGCCAAACCCTGGTTCTTCGACGTCGCACTGAGCCGTCTTGCGCAAGCGGCGGGTAAAGCGGACAAGGCATGAAACACAGTGGATATTGATGAGATATCCGCGCACGGAATATTTGATTAGTAAGGCGAAGCAGTGAGGTATGTGAAAAGTGGATAGGGTCAAGGCGTAAAACTTCTACCGGAGAGAGACATGTTCAGACTCAATAGCACCTGTTTGCACCGCGCACGCACCGTTGCGCTGCTTGGCACCGCTGCGGTTGCCGTGTTGTTCGCCAGTACCGCCGCGGCGGTCGCGAAAACCACCTTGCTGGTCTACACGGCACTCGAGGACGAGCAGCTCCAGCCGTATAAGGACGCATTCGAGAAGGCCAATCCGGACATCGAGATCAAATGGGTGCGCGACTCGACGGGTGTGATCACCGCCAGGATCCTCGCCGAAAAGAACCATCCTCAAGCGGATGCGATCTGGGGGCTCGCCGCCACGAGCATCGCGAAGTTTGAAAGCGACAACATGCTGTTGCCATATGCGCCGAAAAACCTGTCGACCATCAGCGCGACCTATCGCGACCCGAAATCGCCACCGAGCTGGTTCGGCATGGACGTATGGGGCGCGACAATCTGCTTCAACACGGCGGCAGCGGCCGAACAGCACCTGCCGAAGCCGCAAAGCTGGAAAGATCTGACCAAACCGGTCTACAAAGGCAAGATCATCATGGCCGACCCGGCTTCCTCGGGGACCGGCTATTTCGACGTGACGGCATGGCTGCAACTGTTCGGCGAACAGGGCGGGTGGCAATACATGGACGCGCTCGACAGGAACGTCGCCCAATACAACCATTCGGGCTCGGCGCCGTGCACGATGGCCGCTTCCGGCGAGTACCCGATCGGCATTTCGTTCGAGTATCGCGCCGCGACGCTGAAAGCTCAGGGCGCGCCGATCGACCTCGTATTTCCTTCCGAAGGACTCGGTTGGGATCTGGAAGCATTCGCGATCATGAAAAACACCACCAAACCGGATGCCGCGAAGAAACTGGCCGACTTCGCGTCGAGCCGCGAGGCGAACCAGCTTTACGCGCAGAGCTACGCGATTACAGCAGTGCCCGGAACCGCGAAAGCGTTGCCGAATGTGCCCGCCAATTATCAGAGTATGCTGGTCAAGAACGATTTTTCATGGGCAGCCAATCATCGTTCACAGATTCTGGCGCAGTGGAGCCAGCGCTATGCGTCAAAGGCGGAAACCAGGCAGTAACGCGCCCGCGGCGCGATAAAACAAACGAAATGGAGGCGACAGATGTTGATCGGCGTTCCGAAAGAAATCAAGAATCACGAGTATCGCGTCGGTTTGACACCGGCGAGTGTTCGCGAATTGACGAGCCGGGGCCATCAGGTACTGGTGCAGAATTCGGCGGGCGTCGCGATCGGTCTTGCCGACGAGGCGTACACGGCGGCCGGCGCGACGTTGTGCGGCAGTGCGGCGGAAGTCTTTGCGCAGGCTGACATGATCGTCAAGGTCAAGGAGCCGCAGCCTGCCGAGTGCGCGATGCTGCGGCCGGGGCAGATTCTCTATACCTATCTGCATCTCGCGCCGGATCCTGAGCAGACGGCCGCACTGGTGAAGTCGGGCGCCGTCTGCATCGCCTACGAGACGATTACCGGTCCCGGCGGCGGGTTGCCCTTGCTCGCCCCGATGAGCGAGGTCGCCGGCCGTATGTCGATTCAGGCCGGTGCGGCGCATCTGGAGAAGTCCAAGGGTGGCTTAGGCCTTCTGCTCGGCGGCGTGCCGGGCGTCGCGCCCGCGCACGTGGCGATCATCGGCGCCGGTGTGGTCGGCACCAATGCCATGCAGATCGCCGTGGGAATGGGCGCCAAGGTGACCGTCCTCGACACTAATGTGGATCGCTTGCGTCAACTCGACCTCGTGTACGGCAATCGCATTACGACGCTGTACTCCAATGGCCAGAGCATCGAGGAATCGGTACTCGACGCCGACCTTGTAATCGGCGGCGTGCTGATACCGGGTGCTGCGGCGCCCAAACTCGTCACGCGCAGCATGATCGGCGGGATGAGGGCGGGCACGGTCGTGGTGGATGTGGCCATCGATCAGGGCGGCTGCTTCGAGACATCGCACGCCACCACGCATGCAGAGCCCACGTTTGTGGTCGATGGGGTCGTCCATTATTGCGTGGCGAATATGCCTGGCGCTGTCGCGAGAACATCGACTTTTGCGTTGAATAACGCGACGATCCGGCACGCGGTTGCGCTTGCGAACAAAGGCTGGCGACGCGCGCTAAAAGATGATCCCCATCTGAAAGCCGGTCTGAATGTCTGCGAAGGACACGTGACTTATGCCGCGGTGGCGAGGGCGCTGAGCCATGACTATGTCCCTGCGGACAGCCTGCTGGACGGCGCCTGACACGGCACTCGAGGTGCAGGGGAATTAGCTGATGTGAAGCGATGGGCACGCGAGGCGTGCCCGTCGCTATTTGCATGACAGTATGGCGTGTCTGATCTCTGGCTTCCCTTGAGCAGGAAGCTTCCTCTTTACACCGAGACGGGCTTTTTATCGGCGCTGGCGTGCCACACCTGATGGGCCTGGCGCATCCGGTCACGGCCGTGATCCAGGTGGTTGCGAATCAGGCTTTCAGTCAGGTTCGCATTGCCGGACGCGATCGCGTCGACAATGGCTTCGTGTTCGCTGGCGGACTGATCGATCGCGTCGACGTTGAGTGTCAATGCGGCCTGGCGGAACAGGCTGAGTTCGCGCACGAGGCGCCGGTAGGTATCCAGCAGCTTGCGGTTGCCGACGGCAGCCGCCATCGTGTCGTGAAACTGCAGGTTCAGGTGACCGTAGGTCTGCCCGTCGTGGCTGGTCTGGGTGAGCTTCATGGCCTCGACGATCTGCCGCAGCGCCGCCAGTTGCTCGGGGGCGATGCGCTCGGCGAGCAGGCGGCCGATATGCTCGTCGAGCATGGCGCGGACCTGATAGATCTCTTCGGCTTCTTCCAGCGACACGACGCGTACCGATACGCCGTGATTCTTCTCCGTACGCAGGAGTCCGGCTTGTTCGAGCGCGCGAAATGCCTCACGCACCGGGCCGCGCGACACACCAAGACGAGTGGCCAGTTGCGCCTCGTTCAGCTTGTCGCCGGGAGCGAGTTCGCCGCTCAGAATCAGGCGTTCGAGTTCGTCCTGCACGAGTGTGGTCAACGAGTGCTTTTTCAGCAGCTGGATGGCACCGATGGATGGCGCGTCGGTCATGGTATGCGGGCTCAGGGTAACACTTGAGACTAACGTGCCGCATCGTCAACTGTCAACAAGAACTCGCCATGCCCGGGGCCGGCAACCCGGCCTGGCTCGCGATATCATGCAAGCCACGATTTCTCTGGATAAGCGAATGGACCTGGTCCGATATCAATGCTTTGGCGCGACGCCGCACAACGGAAGCGATGCGCTACTCGTCTGTGGTCCGGAAGTGGCGAACTGGTCGCCTGCTGAGCGGCACGCGTTTACGGTAGCTCAGAAGGTTCACGCCTGCGTCTTTGTCGATCGGGACGCACCTGGCGCCGGCGTTGCATCGCTGGATTTCTACTATCCGCATATGCGCAGTCCGCTTTGTCTGCACGCGTCGATTGCCGCGGCTCGCTATGTTTGGGGTGATCGACAGCATGACGAGTCGCTGTTGCTCGTCACGGCCATGCAGCAACAGGCGCTCGTATTCGAGCTGCAAAACGAGGACGTGTATGTCTCGGTCGAACCCGTGCCCATGGTTGATCCGGACATCACCGTGCAGCAGCTTGCCGGGTTATTGCGGTGCGACGCAGGTGTGCCGTTGGGTTCGCCGGTCGTGGCGTCGATCGGCAGCGCGAAGCTTCTGGTCGAAGTGCCGGATAGCACGGTGCTGCGCGCGCTGCGGCCCGATCTCGAGGCGATCGCTGCGTGGGGACGCACAAACGGAGTCAACGGGTGCTACGTGTACACCCGTCTGGCAGCGAGCCAATATGAAGGACGCAACTTCAATCATCTCGACGAACGGCTCGAAGACACCGCGACCGGGGTGGCGGCAGGCGCATTGAGTGTCTCGCTGGGGCAGGACCTGACGGTGTATCAGGGCGAAGCTTTGGGCAACCCGTGCGTGATCCGAACCTCGCTGGCGAATGGCAACGTTCGGGTGGGTGGCCGCGTTACGCGAATCTCCTCGCAGTCGGTTTGAGGTGCGGTTCGACACATACGGCGTGGCTCGATCCTTTTGCCGGGCTTGACGCAATCACTCATGCTGCCGGCGGCGCCGGGTAGCGCCTTCCAGGACGCAAGAGGAGAAGGAGTACTCGACCAGGTTTGCCTCTTTTGCGACACACCGGTAGCCACAACGGCAATAGCGCATGTTTATTGCTTGATGGGGAGTACTCATCGGGACAGCAACGCGCGATAACGCCGCAATGTGGCGGCAGCTGCCGGTCGGTCAGGGAGGAGTGGCGATGCGAGGAATAAATGACACGGTACGCGCTGCAATTTTTGCCGTCACGATCGCCCTGCTTGCGGGCTGCGGCGGGGACGGAGGCGGCTCGAATTCGAGTAGTGGCAATCCAGCCGCACCGGCCGGCGGCATCAATCTGCAAGTGGTCTCTTTCGGCGACAGCCTTTCAGACGTCGGGACCTATGCACCCATCGCCAGCGTGGTTGGCGGCGGGCGTTTCACGACCAATCCCGGGCAAGTGTGGACTCAGAACGTCGCGCAGTACTACGGCGGCAGCCTGAGCGCCGCGTACACGATCGACCTCACGCATAAACTCAGCGCGCAGAGCGGCTTCGGCTATGCCGAAGGCGGGGCCACGGTGGCGACGCCGGCAAACCAGTCCGATTTTCTCACTGACGTGATCGGCAACATCGAAATGCCCGTCAATCAACAGGTAACGAGTTATCTGTCCGCTCATGGCAGCTTTAATTCCAGTCAACTGGTGCTGGTGTGGGCCGGCGCGAACGATGTGCTTCGTGCCGGGACGCTTCCGGCCGCCGCGCCAACCGTGGATACGGCGGCGACCGCCCTCGTTCAGGTGATCGGGGAGATCGTCCAGAACGGTGCGACGCATGTCGTGGTGGTCAATGTTCCGAACATTGGGCTATCGCCCAAGGGGATTACCTCACCGGATGGCGGGGCAAACCTGACGCAGCTATCGCAACTGTTCAACGGACGCCTGAACACCGCCTTGCAGACGGCTGGCCTGCAAGCGAAGGTCATACAGGTCGATTCCTATACGTGGATCAACCAGACCATTGCGAACTTTCAGGCCAATGGCTTCACGGTGTCGAACACCGGGGTCGCCTGCGACCCTGCGAAAACGCCCGATGCCACGGCGCTGCTGTGCTCGCCGAAAACCTACGTGACCTCCAACGCGGACCAGACGTACATGTTCGCCGACGATATCCATCCGACGACGCATCTGCACGCACTGTTTGCGCAGTACGTGGAACAGCAGATTGCCAAAACCGGTCTGGGTCACTGAGCGGGTGACTATGATGAATCGCCCACTTCGAACCCTTCTGCTTCTGGTCCTGCCGTGCTGGCTGAGTACAGCGCTGCCGGCGCAGCAGCCGGCACCCGCCGATGCCAACAAACAGGCGAGTCCGCAGACGGCTCACCACGCAGGTCTTGACCGCTCCGGCAAGACGCGCAAGGGCAAGGCCTCTTACTACGGCCGGAAGTTTTACACCAGGAAGATGGCCGACGGTACACCCATGGATCCGCAATCGAATGCCGCAGCGAGTAAGACGCTGCCGCTTGGCACGAAGGCTCGGGTCACGAATCTGGAAAACGGCAACAGCGAGGTGGTCGAAATCAGGGATCGCGGCCCGTACGTCAAGAATCGAATCGTGGACGTGACGCCAAAAACCGCCGATAAGCTCGGTCTGAAAGAAAATGGCACCGCCCCCGTCGAAGTCAAACCGGTGGAAGTTCCGCAGTCCGATGGCACCGTAAAGCCGGGCACAGGCGCCACGGACACCGCGCGAGGCAAGTCGTCGGCTGCCTTGCAGGATAGCCATTCCACGTATTGAGTCGCGCTGTCCTGGGTCACGCGACGCCAATCCCCGCTCAGTGCCCGTGCCGCTCGCTGACCGCAACCGGTGCCTGCTTCGACTGCCGGCTCAGCATCAACGTCACCACAGCCGACACGGCCAACGTCGCCCCCACCACATACAACCCTGCCGAGTAACCACCCGTCACGTTCTTGAGCCAGCCGATCGCGAATGGACCGACGAAGCCGCCCAGATTGCCGACCGAGTTGATCATCGCGATCCCAGCAGCGGCACCGGCGCCTGACAGGAACATGCTCGGCATTGCCCACAACGGCGCCTTGGCCGCGCTAATCCCGATGTTCACGATCACGAGCGCCAGGATGATCATCAAAGCGGTAGTCGCGTTACCGGCAAAAACGAATCCGAGGCACGCCAGCACACAAGGAATAACAACGTGCCAGGTGCGCTCCTCCGTGCGGTCCGAATGCTTCGCCCACACGATCATCGCGACCACGGCGAGGATGCTCGGTATGCCTGCCAGCAATCCTGTTTCGAACGACCCGAATCCATACTGGCGAATGATCAGCGGTGCCCACAAGCCGAGTGTGTACAGTCCTGCCGACGTGCCAAAGTAGATGAGTGCGACTGCGAGCACGCGCGGATCGCGCAAGGCGCTGAGCGCGCCGGCGGTGTGCCCGGCATGCGATTGTTTCGCCTCTGCTTCCATCTTCATCTTCGCGATCAGCCAGTCACGCTCTTCCGGTTGAAGCCACTGCGCTTTCGCCGGCGTGTCCGTCAGGTACTTCAGTACAAAGAAGCCGAGAATGATCGCCGGCACCGCTTCGAGCATGTAGAGCATCTGCCAGTCGGCCAGTCCGGCGAGCGGTGGCAGCTTCATGATGGCGCCGGAGAGCGGCGAGCCGATCGCGGTCGAGATCGGCGCGGCTGCCATGAACCATGCCGCTGCGACCGCGCGTTGCCGCGCGGGGAACCACAGGCTCAGATACACGATGATGCCGGGGAAGAAGCCCGCTTCGGCGACGCCCAGGATGAAGCGTAGCGCGTAGAAGCTGTTTGGGCCGACGACGAACGCCGACGCGAACGACACGATTCCCCATGACACCATCACGCGGGCAATCCACCGGCGTGCGCCAACCTTGTGAAGAATCAGGTTCGACGGCACTTCGAACAGGAAGTAGCCAATGAAGAACAGTCCGCCGCCGAGACCGAACGCTGTCGGCGAAAGGCCGATGGCCTTGTTCATCGACAGCGCGGCAAAGCCCACGTTGACGCGGTCAAGAAAACTCACGAAATACAGCAGCATCACGAACGGGATAATTCGCAGCATGAGCTTGCGGGAAACCCGGCTTTCGAGTTCTGAAATCATGGTCTCCTCCTTGGAGGCTTAAGCCGCGTCACCCAGGGGGACTTCCTTCGGAGCATTCGCTGCGGGCGCTGCCGCTTTCTCGAGGAACGCGCAGACGGCAGCCGTCACTTGCGCGGTCGTTGCCGTGCCGCCCAGGTCGCGGGTGTGCAGCGAGGTGTCGGCGGTCACCGCTTCGACGGCTTGCATCACGCGTTTTGCCGCGTCGAATTCGCCCAGGTGTTCGAGCAGCATGACGACCGACCAGAAGGTGCCGACCGGATTGGCGAGGCCTTTGCCCATGATGTCGAACGCGGAACCGTGGATCGGCTCGAACATCGACGGATACCGACGTTCCGGATCGATGTTGCCCGTCGGCGCGATGCCGAGGCTGCCGGCGAGTGCGGCGGCGAGGTCGCTGAGGATATCGGCGTGGAGGTTGGTGGCAACGATCGTGTCGAGCGTGGTCGGGCGGTTGATCATGCGGGCGGTTGACGCGTCCACCAGTTCCTTGTCCCATTTGACGTCCGGGAATTCCTTCGAGATTTCGAGGGCGATTTCGTCCCACATCACCATGGCGTGACGCTGTGCGTTGCTCTTCGTAATGACGGTCAACAATTTGCGCGGACGGGATTGCGCGAGTCGGAACGCGAACCGCATGATCCGCTCGACACCGGCGCGCGTCAGGATCGACACGTCCGTCGCCGCTTCGATCGGATGCCCCTGGTGGACGCGGCCGCCCACGCCGGAATATTCACCCTCAGAGTTTTCGCGGACGATGACCCAGTTCAGGTCTTCCGGCTTGCAGCGTTTCAACGGTCCGTCGATGCCCGGCAGGATCCGGGTCGGACGAACGTTAGCGTACTGGTCGAAGCCCTGGCAGATCTTGAGGCGCAGGCCCCACAGCGTGATGTGGTCGGGAATGTCCGGATCGCCTGCCGAGCCGAACAGGATCGCGTCCTTGTCGCGAATGGCGTCGAGCCCGTTGGCCGGCATCATGACGCCGTGTTCGCGGTAGTAGTCGCCGCCCCAGTCGAAGTTTTCGAATTCGAATGCGAACGACTCCGTGGTCTTTGCGAGTGCTTCGAGGACCTGCGCGCCAGCGGGTACGACTTCCTTGCCAATGCCGTCGCCGGGGATGGTTGCGATGCGATAGGTTTTCATGTCTCCGTCCTTCAGATGTTGTGGTGTGAGTGAACTTTAGCCATCTCCGGACGCAAAAACCGGTGCTAAACTCAAAGCATCTTTAACTTAAATTCACAAGTGAATGCCATGCGCGACACCGTCGAACCGTCCGATTTAGGCTTTTTTTCGACGCTCGCTGCGTCCGGCAGCCTGAGCGCCGCCGCGCGCGAGCTGGGGCTGACGGCGGCGGCCGTCAGCAAGCATTTGACGCAGATGGAGAGTCGCGCGGGTGTTCCGCTCGTCAACCGGACCACACGGCGGATGATGCTCACGCCGGAGGGCGAGTTGTACCTCGCGCACGCGCGCCGGATCCTCGACGAGATCGACGAGCTGGCCGAACTGCTGGGCACCGCCAAGAAAAGTCCGAAGGGCCTGCTGCGCGTGAACGCGACGCTCGGCTTTGGGCGTAGCCATGTCGCACCGGCGATCTCGCGCTTTGTCGCGAAGTATCCGCAGGTATCGGTTCAGCTTCAGCTATCGGTCACGCCGCCGCCGCTGACGGACGACACGTTCGACGTCTGCATCCGGTTTGGCGAGCCGCCCGATACACGGGTCGTCGCGCGTCGCCTCGCGGGCAACCGGAGGCTGCTGTGTGCCGCGCCTTCGTACATCGCGTCACACGGGATGCCAACGACCGCGCACGATCTGACGCGACACAACTGCATCGGCATCCGTCAAGGCGACGAAGCCTATGGCGTGTGGCGTCTGACCTCCGGCAGGGGCGCGTCGCGCAAGACGGAAGCGGTGCGGATCAATGGCACGTTGACAACCAACGATGGTGAAATCGCGGTGAAGTGGGCGCTCGACGGACATGGCATTCTGATGCGGGCCGAGTGGGACATTAAGCAATATCTGGTCGACGGTTCACTGGTCCTCGTGCTGCCCGACCACGATACGCCGAATGCCGATATCTTCGCGGTGTATTCGCCACGGCATCAGATGTCCAACCGCATTCGCGCGTTCGTCGACTTTATCGCGCAGGATCTTCGGAGCGAAGCGGGGGAGACTATTTCAGATCGTCCACGGACTTCAAACTAACGGCTCAGTGATGAGCCTGGTACCGACTCCGACGGCATCGGCGCCAAGCGCGAGCGCGGCTGCTATCCCACGGACGTCGACGATACTCCCTGACGCGAGCACCAAAGCGTCTTTGCCGACAGCGTCGACCATCGATTGAAGCAGCGCGAAAGTTGGCTGCCCGCTTCTGCTGTGGCTACCGGTGTGGCAGTCACGTGTAATGACGAGCTCGGCGCCGTCGTTGATCGCAGTGCGTGCCGCTCCGATGCTGCCGACCTGTTCCCATACTGAAACACATGCGTCGCGCAGGACACGTATGTGCTCCGCGCGCGGATGACCCCAATGAAACGAGACAATGGGTACACGTTCCTCGGCGCAGACGCGAATTGCCCCGTCGTTATCGAAGCAGGTGATGATGTCGATGTTGAATGGCGCTAAAGTCGCTCCGCGAATGGCGCGGATATATCTGCGCAATTGCTCCGGAGGGGTACTGCCGGCCACCAGCGAACCGATGCCGCCGGCATTGGAGACGGCGATGGCGAATTCCGGTGTCGACGGCGCGAATACCACGCCGGCGCCGGCAAACGGATATCTGACGCCAAAGCGTCGTGTGAAGCGGGTAGGGATGCGTATTGCACTCAACGCGGCGGCCTATCGGATAAGTAAGCAGAATCGATTGCTGAACCGCAATGTCTAACGCTTACGAGCCTTGGACTGTTGTATGAACTGTGCAACGTTCGTACGAAATTCGGGCGTAGAGGCGCATCTCAGGAACGCCTGCTTTTCGCGCTCAAGGTGTTGTTCGAGTTCATCGTCGGACAGGCTGCCGATCAGCGACTTGATCTCGGCGACCGCAACCGGTGGGTAGCTGGACATCGTTCTGGCTAGCTCGACGGCAGTATCCTCAAGTGATAACGGATCAGCGACACGTTGAACCAGTCCCAATGATTGCGCTTCTTCTGCACCCAATGGCTCCTTGCGCAAGAAAATGTCGAGCGCGCGCGCCGGTCCTAGTCGGCGCGTAAGCTGGTACGAGAGTCCGCCGTCGCTTGATGTCCCAAGCCTCGGATAGCCGACTACAAATTTTGCCGTATTCATCGCGACGACTGCGTCGCAAGCTAACGCCAACGAGAAACCTGCCCCGGCCGCGGCGCCCTGGACGCTTGCAATCACTGGTAGCGGTAGCCTGCGTATCGCCAGAATCACCGCGTGCAATGCGCTGATCAGCGCTTCGAGGGAACCATCGCCCTTATCCAGACATTCGAGGATTTGAGCAAGATCGCCTCCCGCCGAGAATACGCTGCCCGTGGCCCGCAATACCACGGCTCGGTAGTGATGTGAGCTTTTGATGTCGTTCAGGGCTCCAAGCAGCCCTTCGCAAAACGATAGGTCTATCGTGTTCGCCTGCTCGTCGTTAAACATCGTGACGATGACAATATCGTCAGTTTGACTCCGGGTAATGTTGTTTGCCATTTCAATATCAGTGGATCAGAGTGATTGTGAAAGACTTCGCCGTTCGGATATCAAGGTTGGGTGCATCGAGCATCAGGGCTGTGCCTCCGGTTCCGCTGTGCCGGTGTCAACGGCTTGCCGATGGATACGCCGCCCGTGTATCCTGAAAGACTTCTGCACGATGTTATTGGAACTCGCATGATCGAGGCAACCAAAGCCAAAGAACCGCCTGCGGACGAGCCGGCGCCGCCAGCAGCCGGACGTAGGCGCAATGAGAATCGGCGCGAACAGACGCGCGCGATTGAGACTCGCCGGGCAATCATGGACGCCGCGTTGAACGAATTTGCTGAACGCGGCTTTGACGGGGCTAGCATGCGTCATATCGGCGATCGGGCCGGTCTGGAATATACGCTCATCACCTATCACTTCCGCAACAAGGACGCCCTTTGGCGTGCGGTCGCTGAAGATGCTTTCACGCAAATCGAGGAAAAATGGAACAAGGCGATTCCAGCCGATTCGCAAATGTCTGCTGCAGACCGGGTACGTGCTGAGTTTCGTGCTTTCCTTCAGTTCACGATCGAACATACGGCTTTCCATCATTTCATGCTGAGGGAGAATCAGGTGAGTAGCCCGCGGCTCGCCTGGTTGCTGGAAAACGTCCTGGTGAAGACGAGGGAACGTATCCTGCCGCAGATTCGTGCGGCTCAAGCAGCTGGCGGGTTGATCAAGGCGGACCCCAACCTGCTTTATTACATGCTCATCGGGATGACTTCCGTGCTCTCCTCCCTGAAAGGGGAGATGAGTGAAACGACAGGTTTTTCGCTCGACGATTCCAGGGCGGTGAATCGCTATTGGAAGCTGATCGAGCGAGCCGTGTTCACTTAGAAGTTCAGGACCGAGGTATCAAAAATTGCCGCTGGTTTTCAGATGGCGTCATACGCTCAATCGTTTTTTGCGCCTGCGGTGATCCATGCGCGAATTGTTTCTATGTCCTCCGCTGGTAGAGCGCTGCCCAGAGGCATGCGCTCGCCCTTGCCACCCGAGGCGACCTGAGAGCCCGTGACTTTCGCAAGTACATAACTCGAGTTCGGTGCACCGGGAACAACCAGCATAAGACGAGATTCCGTGCTTTGGCGCCCGACGATCGCTGTGTACGATTTTCCACCTTCAAGAATGAGCCCTTGTGGAGCGGCGCCAGCTTGGTGACAGGAGACGCAGTTGGCATCAAAGATAGGCTGGATGTTGTCTTTGAAAGTAGGCGTCGCAGTCGCAGTGCGAATAAACATCAACGCACATAGGAGCGCCGTTCCGGCGGCCGTTCTGTATTGAAGTCTCACTTTAAGCTTCCTTCTCTGTTTCAAGGGCCGCGTGTCGGCCAGCCAGGGTTCCAAACGTGATAGCCGGCCCGAGCGTTCCGCCGGCTCCCCAATAGGCGCTGCTAGCCGGGGACGCGACACAATTGCCGGCACCGTAGAGGCCAGGTATGGGTTGCCCGTCGACATCCACTATCTGCGCCTGCGCGTTAATGACCGGGCCGCCATTTGTGTCAAGCGTGCCGGCTCCAACGATAATGGCGAAGAACGGGCCGTTGGCGTCAAACGGGTGAACAGTGGGATTGGGGCTGGCCGGCTTCCACTGCGTATCGGTGCGCGGTTTTGAGTTCACCTGCGTATGCCAAACGCTGTCGTAGGGATACTTGCCGCGCTCAAACTCGGTGTCGACTCCCTGTTTGGCATCGACGTTGTACCTTTTGATCTGTGCATGCAGACTCTGAGCGAAATTGGCCGCCAACTTTTCACGACCGATTCTGGCTTGCAGGGAATCAAGACGAGCCTGAATGGCGTCGCCCAAGGCATCGAGCGACGGTGCCTGAATAACGTAACTCGCACTTTCTCCCGGTCCTGGCAACGGATAATTGCCGGCGAAGAGTTCTGCCGTTCGCCTGTCGTAGACCATGAACAGGAGCTTGTTGGGATAGTCCGACGCGACCGCGTCCCAAACGAAATGAACGCGAGCCCGCTCGTGATAGTTACGCTTTTCGTCCACGACCCGACGGCCATATTTATTGATCAGTATCATGCTGTCGCCTGGGGGCTGCCAGATGTCGCGGGGAACGCTCGGCGATTCCAATGCGCTTTCAAGGATGAGTTCCGCCCGCCAGGCGTTGGCCATGTTGCCGAGTTTGGTCCCACTTCGCATGCCGATCTTGACCAGATCCCCCTGATTGGTGGGCACCGCGCAGCCGCCCCAATTTGGCCCAGGCTGGAAGTTCAACATCAGGTCGGGATTGTGCGTAAACCCGCCGCTGCCAAACACTACGGCTTTAAGGGCTCGAATATGAATCGGACCGTCTGGCGTTGTTACGGCGACGCCGGTCACCTGGCCTGCTGCGTTTCGCTCAACGCCGGTGACCGCATGACGAAAAAGGAAGGGGACTTTGCGTGCATCGAGCCATGCGCGTAATTGACGAACCAACTCGCGCCCCTGACCGATTTCGCCATCCGGTTTTAGCGGAACAAGAACGCGCCCTTGAGGGGTTTTGTTGATCCCGTCGTGATCCTGGTAGTCTGGAAGTTCTACGAGAAGGGAGCGCATGACACCCGACTTCTCAAGGTCCTCTACGATCGGCGCGGCGTTGTCGTAATAGGCTTCGATCAACCCGTACTCGTGTTCGCCGACACCATATCGCGGCTGATCATCCCGGTAGAGAGTGGGGTAGGCGCCGTGAACCATGTAGCGTATCGCATCGGCTTTCGCGTCAACCATGCCCTTGGCAACGAGGTGATGGTTGTTTGGAATCCAGTAGGCACCATCCGACTTGCTTGTCGTACCGCCAGCTGCAGCGCCCTTTTCGACCACGACCACACTCGCGCCGGCTTTCGTCGCGGCGACGGCTGCTGACAACGCAGCCGCGCCCGAGCCGACCACAACGACATCGACGGTACGAGACCAACTGCGAGCGCTCGTCGATGCCGTTTCGGCTCTTGCCTGCACAGAGAGCGTCGCTGCTCCAATTCCCGCCGCCGCGGCGCGGCCCAAAAAAGCGCGACGCGACAGGTTATCTTTAGTTTTTTCGTCCATGCTCGTCTCCGGTATCTTTTTGTCCTGGCGTGGTGCCGTATTCCCGCTTGCTGTTCCCGTCCGAGGACGGGGCGGCCGCTCCGATCCCCGACCAGATCGCGTCTCCACAAATTCGCTTATGGAATGTGTGGCATAGCCGTTTTACTCAAACGCGTCCGAAAACCGGGATTAGCGCACCAGTAACGGCATCTGCCCTGCGCGACAGGAGGAACGCAATGACCTCTGCCACCGCTTCCGGTTTTACCCAGCGGCTGACGTCGGCGCCTGGGATGTCCGCACGGTTTCGGGGCGTATCGATGATGCTGGGCAGCACGGCGTTGACCGTAAGCCCACTTTCCTTGAACTCCTCGGCAAGCGCTTCCGTCAGACGGGCAACCGCGGATTTACTCGCCGCGTACGGACCCATTCCAGGCATTCCTTTGTTTGCTGCGCCAGCGCCGATGTTGATGATTCGCGCTCCTTCCTGGGCGGTCAAAAGTGGCAGCGCCGCCTTCGACGCCGTCACGGCCGTCTTCACATTGACTCGAAACAGATAGTCCCAGGTGTCAAGCTCACCTTCCTGCACGGTTGCCCAGCGAAACGCCCCTGCAACGTTGACCAGGCCAGAGAGCGCTCCGTATTTAGCTGCGATGTCTGCCATTGCCTGCTTTGCCGCTTCGTCGGAAGCAAGATCAACTCCTCCAAGTACGAGGGCGTTGGCCAGTGCTTCGGGAAGCTTGCTGGCAGGGGCGGCGGCTGAGTCGATCAAGACGACTTGTGCTCCGTAGCTGGCGGCGGTCAGCGCTGTCGCCATACCGAGACTGCCGAACCCACCGGTGACCGCAATGACTTTGCCACTCAATTCGTTGTTCATGCTTGCCTCTCCATCTATCGAGTTGATTTGGGCTCTTGAGTAATGCCCAACAAAAAAATGCGTCTGCAGCACCTCGTGGCGGCTTATTTCGTAGGCCGAGCGCCTGGAACGATAGCGCTGCACTACAACCACGCAGGGGTGCCCGCGCCGTGCGTTACCGCACTACGTTCAGTCGGCCATCAGGCTGTCATGCAATAGGCGGCCGTTGATCCTGGACTTGCTTTGGCCTTCGCAAGCTCTTCGCGCGCAATTGTGCGCAGGTGAACTTCGTCAGGGCCGTCGAGAAAGCGTAGAGCGCGGCCCCACGTCCACAGGAACGAGAGCGGCGTGTCAGGCGTAAGCCCCATCGCGCCGAATACCTGGATGGCCCGATCGAGCACACGAGTCTGTAACTGCGCGGCGACAAGTTTGATCGCCGACACATCGACACGCGCGGCCTGATTTCCCTGCTGGTCGAGCACCCACGCTGCACGGAGGACGAGCAGACGCGCCTGGTCAATTTCCACACGCGAGTAGGCGATCCAATCCTGCACATTGGCAAACTCGCTCAGGTGTTTGCCGAACGCGCGTCGCTCTATGGCGCGTGCACACATCATTTCAAGTGCGAGTTCGCACTGGCCAAGAGTGCGCATGCAATGATGCACACGGCCGGGTCCGAGCCTTGCCTGGGCGAGAGCGAAACCTGCGCCTTCTTCTCCGAGCAGGTTCGTGACGGGAACCCGAACATCTTTCAGCAAAAGCTCGCAATGACCTTCGGGGGAGACGTGATGCATGATCGGCACGTTGCGCACAACCTCCAATCCAGGCGTCGGGAAGGGGACGATCACCATCGAGTGGCGCTTGTGCGGGTCCGCCTCCGGCCGTTCATCGGACTTTCCGAGGACGATAATGAACTTGCAATCGGGGTGTTCCGCACCGGTAACGAACCACTTGCGACCGTTGATTACGTACTCGTCGCCTTCCCGCCGAATCGTGGTACGTATATTGGTGGCATCGGATGAGGCGACGTCGGGCTCGGTCATCGCAAAGCAGGAGCGGATGTCACCGTCGAGTAACGGTTTCAGCCAGCGATCAGCCTGCCCGGCCGTCGCAAACATATGCAGCAACTCCATGTTGCCGGTGTCGGGTGCGTTGCAGTTGAAGACTTCCGGTGCCCAAGGAATGCGGCCCATGATTTCCGCGAGTGGCGCATATTCCAGGTTGGTCAGGCGAGTGCCCGGTTCGTCTTCGCGCAGCCCGGGCAAGAACAGGTTCCACAGGCCGGTCTGCTTGGCGAGTACCTTCAGCGGCGCGATCACTTCGGTCGGATACGTGCCGCGCTCGACTTGCCGATGCCATTCAGCGTTAGCCGGCAGTACATGGCGTTGCATAAAGTCGCGCAAGGTGTCCTGCATGATGCGCACGTTCTGCGGGTACTGGAAATCCATGAAACGGTCCCTGTTCAAGAATTGTCGACTAGACCATTGATCGCTTCGATACCGCGACGCGCCATCGCGCGACCCAGAAGACCGACCTCGTACGCGTTATCTGCGGTAGCGATGCCGCTTTTTGCTCGCGCTGCAATGCCTTCGAAAATCACCGCCCAGCGAAGAAAGGCGAACGCAAAATGAAATGGAGTGACACCGGTGCCACGCCCTGCCAGACGGTAGTAATGCTCCAGGTATTCCCTTTCGGAAGGGATCCCAAGTCCATCGAGATCCAGTTCGCGGATGCCGCCGTACTCGGCAGGCAAAGTCCGCCACGCGGTGCAGTTGAAAGCCACGTCCGCTAGCGGGTGTCCCAGGGTAGAGAGCTCCCAGTCGAGCACGCCAATCACGCTCGGCTCTGTTGGGTGGAACATGAGGTTGCCTAAGCGGAAATCCCCGTGACTGATCGTCGTGCTATCGTCGTCGGGAATATTCCCCGGCAGCCACGTAAGGAGCCGATCGATATCCGGGTTCTCGCGTGTTTTCGACATTGCCCACTGCTTTGACCAGCGAGCAATCTGCCGTTGGAAGTAATTGCCCGGCCGACCATAGTCAGATAGACCAATTGCCTGCCAATCCACCTTGTGCAGACGCGCCATGGTTTCCGCCATGGCCAGATAAATGGCCCGGCGCTCAGCGGGCGACATGCCTGGCAGTGAGCAGTCGCTAAGAACACGCCCTTCGAGTCGTTCCGTGAGATAGAACGGAGTACCGATAATGTCGCTTTCGGAATGAAACAGAACAGTCCTGGGTACCGGTACATCGGTTGCAGCGAGAGAATTGAGTATCCGGAACTCACGATCGACCGCATGTGCCGAGGGAAGAATGTCTCCCGCCGGCTTCTTGCGAAGAACCAGGCGCCGATTGGTGAACGAGACAAAGAATGTCGGATTCGACTGACCACCGCTGACGCGTTCCAGGATCATGGGCCCCTCCAACTCGGAGATTGCCTCTCGAAGAAACGCATCCAGGCGGTCTGGGTTGAACTCTAGAGCCGATTCTGCAGTGTGCATCACATCTTCCAAAGGGCAGTGGTCATGGCGTATCGTGCTTTTCAGCGCGGTGGCGCATGCCGTATATATAGTATTCCTACGTTGTGGAGGCGGGATGAAGATAGATTTCAAACCCGCCTATATCCACGAGGCAATCACCACTGACGTTCGGCGCCCCAAAGGAAGCGGCCAGCGTCTTTGCTGCTGTAATCCGGGTCGAGATAGATATGCATGCGACTGATCAAACCGTCATCGCGGAACTCAAACAAACTACAGAATCGTCCGCCGGCCGTCCGACCTCCTGACCAGGCCGTACCATCGCCGTAGATGCCCTCAGTGGTGCCTTCGACGACAACGAAATTGCTTCCTTCGAGGAATTTCATTGCCTCAATGTCGTGCGAGATCGACTTCAGCGAGCCTATCAGGCCGGTGGCAAGCTCTGTGAATTCTGCCTTGCCATGGCCAATGCCAAACTTGGGGAAATAGAACTGAAAGCCGTCGGCAAACAATTCGAACAAGTCCGGTCTGCCAGCATCGCCACGGGCGAAGTATTCCTTTGCCGTTGCGACGTTCCTCGAAACCTCTTTTGAAATTGACATATCTGGTCCGCCTTCAGAAGTTAACGTTATCGCTGCCTTTCAGCGCAAGAATTTCACGAGCCTCGGCCGGTGTGGCGATTTCCATGGAAAGTGGCTCCAGGATCGAACGGATCAAACGCACCTGTTCGGCGTTGGAGGAGGCAAGCTTCCCTTTACCGGCGTAGAGCGAATCCTCGAGACCAACCCGAACATTGGCACCGTTGATCGCACCCATGGTGATGAATGGCATCTGGTGGCGACCACTTGCCATCACCGACCAGCGATATGCGTCACCGAACAGCTTGTCAGCGATCCGTTTCGCGTGAAGCAGGTTTTCGGTGTCGGCTCCCTGGCCACCGAGAATGCCGAAGATGGACTGCACAAATAGCGGCGGCGTAACGAGCTTACGATCGAGGAAATGCGCCAGTGTATAAAGATGGCTGACGTCGTAGCATTCAAATTCGAACTTGGTACCGTGTCCTTTGCCGAGCCGTTCGACAATGGTCTCAATATCCTTGAATGTGTTCTTGAAAATCCAGTCACGCGAAGCCTCGAGATAGGCAGGCTCCCAGTCGTATCTGAATTTCTGGTATCGATCCAGCATTGGGTACATGCCGAAGTTCATCGATCCCATGTTAAGCGAGCAGAGTTCCGGGGACGCAAGCTCGGCGGCACCCAGCCGGTCTTCGAGAGACATGCCTTGACCTCCGCCGGTCGTGATATTCACAACCGCGTCCGTCGCCTCCTTGATGCGCGGCAAGAAGCGCATAAACACTTCAGGATCCGGGGTTGGCTTCCCGGTCTGTGGATCGCGGGCATGCAAGTGCAATACTGATGCGCCGGCCTGCGCCGCCTCTATTGCCTGATCCGCGATCTGATCGGGCGTCACTGGCAAATGAGGGCTCATTGTCGGGGTATGCACCGCCCCCGTGATCGCGCAACTAATAATGATCTTTGACATATGTTTATCCTTTCGCTGCCGGAAGCCGGATCAGCAGTTTTCCCTGGTTCTTGCCAGAATAGAGACGCGCAATGGCTGTCGGCGCCTGTTCCAGCCCGTCCAGAATCTCTTCCCGATAATGCAACTTTCCTTCGCTTACCCATTGGCCGAGTTGGCTGACCGCCTCGTCGTAACGGTCGGCATAGTCGAGGGCAATGAAGCCCCGCATCATCGCGCGCTTTATCAGAAGATGGCGTTCGCAGCGAGGGCCGACCGGCCATGGATTCCAGCTTGCAATAGATGCGGTTCCACACACAGCAACGCGCGCGCCAATTGCAAGGTTTGGGAGCACCGCATCGCTGATTGCACCACTGGTATTGTCAAAGTAGACGTCAATGCCGTTTGGACAGAGCTGACGGATTGCCGTATCCAGATCGGACTCGTTCTTGTAGTCGATGGCGGCGTCATAGCCGAATTCGTCAATACATTGTTGGCGCTTTTCCGGGCCGCCTGCGATACCGATAACATTACAACCGAGAATTTTGGCAATCTGACCGACGCAAGAACCGACGGAGCCAGCTGCGGTCGAAACCAGGACCGTTTCTCCCGCCTTGGGCGCACAAATCTCGCGCAATCCGAAATAGGCGGCGATACCGTTAATCCCGAGCACACCTAGATGCAGCGAAAGCGGGAAATTATGTTCACGGATGCGCAAGAGCACTTCGTCGGCACGTACCGCCGCCAGCTCCTGCCATCCGAACAGACCCATGACACAGTCTCCCGGCGCGTAATTGGAATTACGCGAGCGAATGACCTTGCCAACGGCGAATGCGCGCATGACATCGCCAACCTCGATTCGCGTGCCATAACCTTTTGTATCGCTGAGCCAACCACGCATGGCCGGATCAACGGACAGGTAGCTATTGCTGACGAGTATTTCGCCTTCGGCAAGCTCTGGCGACGGCGCAGCGTTGAGATCGAAATGCTCTGCCTGAGGTACGCCCGTTGGCCGAGCCTTCAATGTCACGCGGCGATTCGTCATGTTAGACATTGTCTGTTCTCTACTCTTCAGCAATCAGAGAATATTGGCCGCCCAGGTCAATGCCAGCATGCAGATCGTGCATGGTCAAAGACAGGGTTTCGCCAGGCTGCAGGAAATTACCAAGCTTCTTCATTTCCACCCGGATCTCGTCTCGACGGCGTGCGTCGTCAAGAAGTTGCGTCTTGAGTGTCTCAACCAGCTTTGGTGTGCCTTGTGCGATGACGCCGCCAGGCGTCCCCGTCAGTATCATGTCGCCGGCGCGAAGATCCATGATCGAAGCGATCTGTGTGAGCGTTTCAGCTGGCTTGTAAATGAGTTGAGACGTGTTCGCGTGTTGACGTTGCACGCCTTGATAGGTAAGCGAAATATCAAGATTCTCGAGCGTTGCGCCCACCTCAGACGGGGTCATCAGGTACAGTACCGGCCCTGCCGGGCAGAAAGTCCGATAGCTCTTGCCTTGGAACCACTGCAGAAAAGACGCGCTAAACATCACATCGCGAGCAGAAACGTCGTTGCAAAGCACGACACCGGCGACATAGGATCCGATGTTGCTGTTGTCGACGGATGCGCTAGTCCCCAATTTCGCCCGCAGCACGATCCCGACCTCGACTTCGTAGTCGAGCAGTTCGACGCCCGCGGGGCGGACGATATCGTCGTACGGGCCCGAGAGCGAGGAACTCGCTTTGACGAACAGGAGATTCTGCTTTCGCTCGTGATGACCGGCCTCGGCTGCGTGGTCGGCGTAGTTGAGCCCTTGGCAAACGAGCGTTGCATCACTTGTCACAGGGCTTTGCAGCGACTTTGCTTTGATCTGTTTGCTCTGTCCGTGTTCGAAGACTTCCGGATTCCGATCGAATTCGGTGATGAGTTCGCCGGTCGAGAGATTTCCGTCGATTGCGAGATCAACTACTTCAATGACGTCATCAGGCGCTGTGGGAGGCTGGGATGCGAGCCTTCCCCAACGCAGTACGCCTGCTTCATCACGGTATCGAAGAATCATTACAGCCATGATTACTTACCTCATTCTAGAACTAGTGCTTGGATAATGGACTGCGCGACATCACCGCAGCCACGGTCGGGGTGGGACCAGCAATGCCTGAATCAGAGCCTTGACTTCGGGCGGTGCATGCTCGGGGATGTCTTCGGGCGGACGCATCGAATCAGGTATGTCGTCACCCCATTCCCATAAACCACCACGCCTCAGTTTGTGATAACCGGTCGGATATTCGGCGGTCATCAAATCGCCGTCGGAGTAGTGTTCCCACTCGTCACCGACCGGATCTTTCCAATAGTCAAAGACCTGACTTCCTAGCTGGTGTCGGCCGATTCCCCAAAAATGGGTCCATCCGCGAGCGCGTAGAAACCGCTGGCCTTGACCGACCGCCTCGATGTCCAGCGTCTCTGTGGATACATGGAGCATCGTTGCGGACGGTCCAGCGAGGATCGCCAGGCTGTGATGATCTGCAGGCTCGATGCCGCGATCGAGGCGGAAGAAACCGAGAGCTGGTCGGCCGTCATCGACTGCCTGAACGTCGGTAGGAATAAACCCGAAGCGACGCATGTACCAGTCGGTTGTCGCATCAAAATTGGGTGACTGGAGGACAACGTGGCCGATGCGGAATACCGGGGCCGGTTCCACTGGCGTCCGGACAGTCGCGTTTACGCGGTGCGCCTGGAACGGGCTATTCACGGGTAGGAGTTCACCGCGCGTAGCCAGCGCAGGAGCCGGCGAAAATCCATGAATCAGGTCAACCCGTCGACCATCGGGGTCAGTGAGGCGGACCCGCATTCCCCCTCCCGGACCATCGCACGATTCAACCTGCAGTCCGTCATGCTTTGCCAGCGTCTCAAGGTCGCTCGGGTCCTTCGCTACAAGTGCGAAGCCAATGAAACCGTCTTCTGTAGAGGGAATCACCTCAACGCAGAAGGGAAGGGTGCCGTAGCCTCGGAAATAGCGTGTTTCTCCGCCAGGATTCTCAAGAGGGCGAAACCCAAAATCCTCAAGGAAGCGAGCCATGGTATCGGTATCGCGTCGCGCGAATACGACGTGAGCGACTGCGTCGGCTCGTACGATCGGTTCCGGACGTTCAATGATCTGAAAGTCGGAGTTGTTGTGTGAAGATGTGCTTTCACTCATGGTCACGCTCCTCGCACGCGGTCGATAACCGCGAGGGCGTTCGTTGGCATTGCGTTACCACGCCATGCAACGTGCTGATCCGGGCGAACTAGCACGAAGTCGCGCTCATAGACCGCGTGAACATGATTATCGTGAACGTCCAATACGGTGAGCGGGACGCCGCGCTCGCGGGCAGCTTGAATCAGCGGTTCGGCGCTAGCGTCAGTAAAGCGCACGAGCGTGAACCACGGCCCGAACAAGTCAAATATCGCGCGACCATCCTCAAGGAAGACGTGAGGTGCGCGCACACCCGGCCACGTGCTTGGTACATACTCGAGCAGTTTCCATTCGGGCTCGTTCACCTCGCCCCATATAATCGGCGATTGGCGATAGCGGGATCCAAGCTCAATTCCGAGCGCCTCGTTTTCGGCATTCCCGAGTTCTTCGATAAGGCGTGAATAAGCTTCGCGTGCCGCAACCCCATCGGTGCTGTTCTCGTGGATTTTCGGATCATATGCGTCAGCAAGCTGGAAGCGAACTTCCATGTGAGCACCGGACGCTTCGAGGTTGCGTGCACCAACGGGGCGACGTTCGGCTTCGATGCTTTGGAGGAGTCTGGGGCCTCCCCAACCTTGCACTACCGCAGCAAACTTCCAACCCAAATCCACCGCATCGCCAATGCCGGTATTCATTCCATAGCCACCAGTTGGGATGTACTGATGGACTGCGTCACCGGCCATCCAGACCCGGTCGCGTCCGTAGCCAGCCGAGAGCGCGAGATGGGGAGACCATGGATTGGCTTGCAGGACTTCGATGGGGAACTCCCCGCCTAGTGATTCAAAGACAAGCTGCTCGGGGACAACGCTGGCAGGATCTACGCCCTCGGCAAGGATGTTGTGCAGAGTGAATGTCTGGTCGTCATCCTGTGCAATCAAGGTGCCGCCAACAGGTGATTGGTAATGCCACGCAATACCAAAGCGCTGAAGCAGGTCCTTTGCGGGCGAGCGAAAGTGGACCATATAGAACGGGGCGATAGAAAAGCGACCGTCTAGCGAAAAACCCAACGATTCGCGGACCACGCTGCCACCACCATCGCAACCCGCTAGCAGCGAACAGCGCACATGGTCGATTTTGTCGGTTGCGACTTCCCGCAATGTGGCTGTGACGCCTTCGGCATCCTGAACAAAACTATCGAGGCGCCAGCCGAAGCGAAGTTCAATCAGCGGCGATTCCAGCAAGATATCGCGCAGAGCCGGTTCGAGTACGACCTGGCTTAGGCGCATATTCGGTTCTAACGGCTGCGAGCCATCATTGTTCGCGCGGATGCGATCACGCCATGCGTGCACATCAGGGTACGGAAATCGAGCTAGTTCCCACTCGTTGAGTCGAGTCACCCAGGACACATCCATGCAGTTTTCGCGGGGTACGGCGGCGTCCCGAATGCGGTCTGCGACGCCAAGCCGCCGGAAATGCTCCATGCTGCGGCCATTGGTGACGTCCATCTTGGGATGGCGCGTCGTTCCAGGGTTGCGTTCAATCACTAGCGCAGGGATGCCGCGAAACTGAAGCTCCAAGGCCGTCGCGAGGCCCACCGGGCCCGCACCAACTATAAGTACAGGTACATCCGCCAAGGTATGTCTCCTTCCAAGTATTGTGAGCGCCTGAAGCGCCACCTTCGATTCATCGTTTCCATCACACTAGCACGGCCCAAACGAAAATTCCACGATCGTGGAAGTTTTTTTGTAACAACATGACCGTCGCGGCCGCGCGAGGTTTACTCTGTATCAAGGGATGCCTTATCAGGCTTAGCGGTACGGCCGGCTCGATGGCCGCGCGTGGCTACCACTGGCAGTGGGCGCAAGCATCCACGCCAAAGGGAATGAGCCTGAGTGAGGAATGCGTGCTCGCGTGGATTCCGCGGCCTGCTTTAAGCACTACAAGCTATGGGTAGTCGTTACGAACGTCGCAGCACTATGGCAAATCTGCTCAACGAAATTGATCAACTTGGGCATCGCAACTGCTGACGCAATTCCTACACTGCGCGTAGGTCCTCTGCTCCGCGTTTTGTGAGCGCCGTTCAAGCGCGCAGCACGGAATGCGATCAGCGCAGGGTGCATGGCGAAAGAGCCGCTAGCGGTGTGCGATTTCCGTCGAGATGGGTGGCCGCTGTTTGTGGTGCGGTGCGCAAACGCCTGACGAAATGAGCGGTCCGTGTGCGGGTACGGCAGCGGTCCTATGGGGTAATCGGATTTTAAGAGAACACTTCAACAAGCTAGCAGGGTGAGAAATTGAGAAGTGATTGTTGCGATTAGGGTCTCGTTGATTTTGCGTACATGCTGTCGCAGGAGCGTGCGCAAACAGGAGTCTTGAGCCTTTCGCGCAACGGTGCGATGGGCGAACTATGTAGCTGCTAATGGGAAACCAAAGGAACCTCTGAATCATGAATGAACCAGTCATCATTGACGCGGTGCGCACTGCCTACGGCAAGCGACGTGGTGCATATCGCGACATCCGACCGGACAGTTTGCTTGCTAACACAGTAAATTCCGTGATCAGGAAGAGCGGTGTCGAGTCCGAATATATCGAGGACCTCATCGTGGGATGTGTGAGTCAAGCTGGGGAGCAGGCCGCGAACGTCGGACGCATCGCGGCGCTGCTTGCAGGTTTGCCGTCGTCGGTACCGGGCGTTTCGCTCAATCGTATGTGCGGCTCGAGTCAGCAGGCGGTTCATTTCGCCGCGCAGGCCGTAGCGTCGGGAGACGTAAGGTACGTGATCGCAGGCGGCGTCGAGAGCATGACGCGCGTACCCATGTTTCTGGATGTGACACTCGGGCAGCATGATTTCCGTGGTTTCGACGACTTGAACCCGGCACTGCTGGAACGTTATCCGCTCGTGCATCAACTGGAGAGTGCCGAGCGGATCGCCGAACACTGGCGCATTACCCGCAGTGATTGTGACGCGTTTGCAAAGGAAAGCCATCGACGTGCGCATGCGGCAGCCACGGAAGGACGTCATCGCGAAATCGTACCTACAACTGGTGTCGATGCGAGCGGACAGCCCATCACTGTGATGCTCGACGAAGGGATACGGGCATCGATCGACGATGCAAAGATGGCATCCATGTTGCCGGCTATGCGTGCTCCGGGAGCGGGAGTGGTAACTGCGGCGAATGCCAGCCAGATGTCTGACGGCGCGTCGGCAGTGTTGATTGGCGATCGCGCTGCCGCGGTTGCCGACGGGCTGTCCGTGCGCGCGAAATTTCGGGCACGGGTCGCTGTCGGATCAGACCCGGTGATGCAATTGACGGGCGTCATACCGGCCACCCACAAGGCGCTTAAGTTAGCAGGGCTTTCCCTGTCTGACATTGACTGGATCGAAATCAATGAGGCG
Organism: Paraburkholderia fungorum; assembly: GCF_046027215.1. Lineage (GTDB taxonomy): Bacteria > Pseudomonadota > Gammaproteobacteria > Burkholderiales > Burkholderiaceae > Paraburkholderia > Paraburkholderia fungorum_D. The sequence goes on from NZ_JAQQEN010000002.1 coordinate 3,402,108, forward strand.
TTCGCGTCCGTTGTGCTGGCATGGTTGCGCGAGTTTTCGGGAACAAGTCCCGAACTCGCGGCGAAGGTGAATCCATGGGGTGGCGCTATTGCGCACGGCCATCCGCTTGGTGCCAGCGGTGGCGGCTTGCTCGCCAAGATGCTGGGTGGATTGGAAGCGGTTGGCGGAAAGTTTGGTTTGCAACTTATGTGCATCGGGCACGGGATGGCGACCGCTACCGTCATCGAGCGCATTTAGTCATCTTCAGGCAGGACGTATTCCCATGAACATCAAAGACAGTGTTTTCCTGATTTCTGGTGGCGCGAGCGGGCTCGGCGCGGCTGCGGCGAAAATGATCGTCGAAAATGGTGGCAAGGTTGTGCTGGCCGATATGAATCGCGACGTCGGGACCGCGCTTGCGTCGGCGTTTGGACCCAGTGCTCTCTTCGTAGCCACCGACGTGACCGACGAAAGCGCGTGCCAGTCGGCAATAGACACGACGATCGCGCATTTTGGCGCATTGCATGGTCTCGTTTGCTGCGCCGGCGTCGCCCCGGGTGAGAAAGTATTGGGGAAAGAGGGGCCGCATGGGATTCAGTCGTTCGCCCGTGCGTTCGAGATCAACGTCGTCGGAACCTTCAATCTGATACGACTGGCTAGTGTGAGAATGAGTCAGTCGGAGCCAAACTCTGACGGAGAACGCGGCACGATTATCATGACGGCGTCAGTTGCCGCATATGACGGGCAGATTGGCCAAGCCGCTTACTCCGCATCGAAAGCGGCGGTTGTCGGTATGACGTTGCCCATTGCGCGTGAGTTGGCGCGCTATGGGATACGCGTGATGACGATAGCTCCCGGTCTCTTCGAGACACCGATGTTGCTTGGACTTCCAAGCCAGGTGCAGGAATCGCTCGGGCGCACCGTGCCGTTTCCATCGCGACTCGGAAGGCCTGCTGAGTTCGCGCTTCTCGTCAAGTCGATCTGCGAGAACTCGATGCTTAACGGAGAGGTCATCCGGTTGGACGGTGCATTGCGAATGGCCGCAAAGTAGATCGATAGGACTGGGCGGCGTTTCCAGTCAGTGACTCACGGAGCGATGTGCGCGGCAGTGCCGGTCATGATTACCTCGATTTATATAACGCAGACCCTCTGAACTCTGGATGGGGAGAGCGCCGAGTTTGCCAACGCTGACAGCGCTCTTCTCCGAGTTCTATTACGAATACCGGTAAGCGAATCCGCCACCGGTTTATCTCTCGATCAGCTCGTGCGATCGTGAGCGCCGCGCATCAATGCGCGTGCTGTGAGACTCGCGATGCGTCCACGCGATTTGAGGCGATGACAGTTCATTAATCCATTCTTTCGGCGCAACACGTCGCTACGGAATTGGCTAAGGCGAAACCTGGCGCACACCTACGAACTCCCCGTCGTGCCAGGGAATTCCCTCGACATCCAACTCAATGGTGCGTCATAGGAATCGGTATCACGCTTCTCGATTTCCAGATCAGACCGTGATACAAAAAAACTCCACGATCGACAAAATTTGTGTTGATTCGGTCGCGCGAGGTGTGTCAAGATAAGTCCATAGAAAAGTACAAGTACACCGGACAGGAGACAAACCCGGTAGGGCGGCGAGGCTGCGAAACTAATGTCGGCCTCTGAGGCATCCATCAGACGTCGGGCAGGCAGCGTCGAGCGGGAATCAGCCTGGCGGGCGGTGTGGCGGAAAGTTTGGAACAGTCATTGATGACTGAACTCACGTCAACAAAGGAGGAGCGCATGATGGACATGGAAGCCAAAGTAGCGGTCATCACAGGTGCGGCCAGCGGGCAAGGCGCCGCGGAAGCAGTGCTATTCGCTCAGCAAGGAGCGAAAGTCGTCATCACGGATATCAATGAGAGTGGCGCGGAAATCGCAGCGCGATTGGGCAGCGCCGGGCACTTTGTCCGACATGACGTTGGTGAGCAGGCGGACTGGGACGAGGTGATGCGCCAGACGCTCGAGCGCTTCGGCCGGATCGATGTCCTCGTCAACAATGCGGGCGTCTATAAGCCTGCCAGCCTGCGGGAAACCGACATGGCGCTGTGGGACCTCCACTATCGGATCAATCAGCTCAGCGTCTTTCTGGGTATGCGCGCAGCGGCCGACGCAATGGCAAAGACCGGCGGTGGATCGATCGTCAATGTTTCGTCCAACGCTGGTATGAACAATGTTCCCGGCATTTTCGCGTACGCGAGCAGCAAATGGGCGGTGCGCGGTATGACAAAGCTGGCGGCGTCAGAACTTGCGTCGCTCGGCATCCGTGTGAACTCGGTTCATCCGGGGGTTATCGACACGCCGATGCTCGGCAAAAACACGCCTGAACGGCTGAAATTCTACGAGGAGATGATTCCGATGCGGCGGCTTGGGACGCCCGACGAAGTTGCCAGCCTGGTACTGTTTCTCGCTTCGAACGCTTCCTCTTACATTACCGGCGCCGAAATAACGGTCGACGGTGGCATTGGCTGAATGGCAACCTGGAAAGGACAGATCATGACTGGACAACTAGTAGGCAAAGTGGCTCTCATCACGGGGGCGGCGCGTGGCATTGGGCGGGCAGCTGCTGAGCTCTTCGCAAGCGAAGGCGCGTTTGTTTTTGCTACGGATGTCAAACAACCTGACGCCCCATTCCTCGATCAAAACATCAGCTTCTCCATCATGGATGTGGCGAATGAGGCCGATTGGAGAGAGGTTGTTCAGGCCATTAAAACGAAACACGGTGGCGTGGACATATTGGTCAACAACGCAGCAATTGGCGGCTCCCAGTTAGCGCTGGCCGATGAGAACGTCGCCGACTGGAACCGGGCGATTGCCACAAACCTGACTGGCGTTTTTCTCGGAATGCGCGAGGTGCTGCCGAGCATGCGGGCCAACAAGTCGGGCTCAATCGTTAATGTCTCGTCGATCTGGGGTATCTCTGCCGTTGCCGGCGCAGCCGCATATCACGCAACCAAGGCGGCAGTTCGGCATCTCACCAAGCACGCCGCAGTCACCTACGCGACTGACAATGTGCGCGTGAACTCTATCCATCCCGGCATCATCGCGACGCCAATGGTGCTTGAGGACCAGGCAGAGGAAACCAGCGCGAAAGTGGTCGCCGCCACTCCGCTCGGCCGAATGGGGCAGCCAGTTGAGCTTGCCAAGGGGATGCTGTTCCTGGCCAGCAACGAGTCGAGTTTCATGACCGGAGCTGAACTTGTAATTGACGGTGGGTATCTTGCGCAATGAAAAAGTCGAACCAACTCCGCATGGCGCACGAGCCAAACACCGGGCTGGACGAATCCAGCCGGTATAACAGACTCCCCGCGATCGCAGCGATGGTCACAATGAGCAATCTCGGCGCATTGACCATGCTGATGACCCCAGCGTTTATCGCCGGGTATCTCAGTAGCGGTTGGCTTACCGGTACCCAGGCTTCCACTCTGACTTCGGTCGAACTGGCCGGTATGACGATCGCAGTCATCCTGACGTCGCTGGTGATTGCGCGTGTCGATCGCCGGGCATGTCTGGGCGTAGGTCTGCTGGTAGCAGCAGTCGGGCATCTGGCAAGCATACTCGTGGCGTCCTATCCGCTCCTGGTCATCATCCGTACCGTGGCAGGGATCGGCATTGGTATCACCTACACCGTCGCGGTCGCTGCGTTATCGGCAACCAGATCGCCTGACCGCAACTTCGGTTTCGCGATCACTTCCAACCAACTGTCAGTGACTCTGCTTTTGGCGCTCCTCTCATGGTTTGGTTTGGACCATGGGTACAGGGTGGTGATTGGCGTAGTTCTCGTGTTTACCTTGCTGATGGGGCTCGGCATCGTGTGGTTTCCGCGCGCGGCACCTGTACGATCCGCCGCCGAATCGAATGTGGGCATGCAGGTATCATCGTCAACTTTGCCCGGAGTATTGGGCCTGGCAGGCATGTTCCTTTTCCTGGTTGCAGTGGGCGAGGTATGGCCGATCGTGGGACCGATCGCACAGTCACACGGCATTGGATCGGCCGCGGTCGGCTCGGCGTTGGCTATCGCAGGATTGGCGGGCATCGCGGCTGGGCTTCTCGTATCGCTGATCGGCTCCCGGTTCGGTCGGCTAGCGCCATTGATCGTCGGCACTCTCGGCCTGGCATGCGCGATGTTGACGCTGTTGGTCGCATCAGATGGTCAATCGCTCGTACTAAGTACATCCCTTATTATGTTTTTCTGGATCTTTAGCATTCCATATTATTTAGGATCTCAGTCTGCCCTGGACCCGTCCGGACGCCTGGCCGTATTGAGCAGCGCGATGATGCCGTTTGGTCTTGCCGCGGGACAGGCCTTGGCGAATTACACGACCATTGGCGCGGGTTATTCATCGACGATTGTGAGTTCGGCGGCGACTTTTGCCCTGGCGCTAACGGCGACATTGATCGGCATACATCTCAAGCTGGCCCCGTTTGCGCAGCGAAATGCACGCGGGTAGTCCGGCGTGGTGAATACACGCGGGATTTACGTTTCGCCCTTGAATTAACAGTCACGTAAACATGCCTTTCAATTTCAAACGGGTTGAGTAGCTATGCAGCGACTTACTAGGATTCTGCTTTCGGTTCTGCCGCTGGCAATTATCGGCAGTTTGTTGTACGCGGCGTTTTTCGTCAAACCGACAGTCCGCGCAAACAACATCGAGCCACCTGCCATTCGGCGCGGCGAATTCATGTATGGCATTGCATCGCCAGATTCCCAGCTGATATGGGGCGTGGGTAGTGGCGGAAAGGCTTGGCGTGTCAGTGATATGGGTCATTCAATCTCGGCCACGCAAACGCCGACTTCGGAGAATCTTCAGGATATAGCGACGTGGAGCAATGCAGACGCTGTGGCAGTGGGCGACGCAGGTGTTGTACTGGTTACACATGACTCTGGTCGGTCCTGGACGCCGATGAAGGTAGCGCTTTCATCAGTCGCCAACAAGCTGGTGCGAGTGAGGATCTTTGGCGACGGTAGTGCGTGGGCCGTTGGCGAAATGGGCGCTGCACTCCGGTCCACCAATCGCGGCATTACGTGGGAGCGTATGACGCCAGAAGAAGATAAGGCGTGGAACGATGTCTTTGGGGGCGCAGGCAAAGTTTGGCTTGTGGGCGAATTCGGGCGCATCAGTGAGTCGATTGATGGAGGACGCAATTGGACCAACATTGCCAGTCCGGTGAAAAGTAGCCTCCTGGCGGTCGCTTTCCGCGACGAGCAGCATGGGGTTGCTGTCGGTGTGGACGGCGTCGTCATTACAACGAGCGACGCAGGCGCTACCTGGTCAGAAGCACACCACGTGACTTCAAATCATCTCTTCGATCTCACATGGGACGGTACGCGCTGGCTGGCGGTTGGGGAGATGGGTGTGCTGTTGATCGGCGATGCATCGGGAAATACCTGGCGCGTATCAAGAGTTGCGGTCGGAAATCGTGAATGGCATACCAAGATCATACGTTCCGGGCAGCAATACCTCGCGTCGGGTGGGTCACTAGATGTAGTTGACGCGCGATAAGAGTCTGGCAGAGATAGTTTATTCGCCTAACGGTGAACAGGAGACAAGGGTGAAGGACACGATTTTCAGTGCATTGGAGGGCTTCGTCGAGTTCTGCATCCGACGGCGCATATGGGTTGTGACCGCACTAGGTTGCGCAACGGCGCTTATGAGCGTGCTCGCGCTTCAGGTATCAATGAAGACGGACCTGGAAGATCTGATGCCACGTACGCATCCGTACATCGGCGTGCACGAGCGCTTCAAACAGAGTTTTGGCGGTTCGAATATTGTGAGCATCATGCTAGAGGTAAAGGAAGGGGACATTTTCAATAAGGCCACGCTGGCCAAAATCCAGAAGATTACGCGTGATCTGCAGCATGTAGACGGGGTCAATCAGTTTCAGATCGTGTCTCTTGCTTCACGGAAGATCAAAGACATTCGCGGTTCGACTGACGGTATCGAGTTTGTACCGCTGATGTGGCCTGATATTCCACAAACAGACCATGACATGACGGCTCTGCGTAATGCCGTGATGAACAATCCTCTTGTGTATGGTACGTACGTTTCGCGCGATCTGAAAGCAACGCTGATTACTGTGGACTTTTACGACCATCTGGTTGATTACGAAACGGCCTTTCGCGAGATTGGTGCGATCGCGAACAGTGTCAGGGGAGACGGCGTAGAGGTTAGGGTCACGGGTGCGCCGATACTTTTCGGATGGGTAAATCACTATCTGCCAGAAACACTGCTGATCTTCCTGCTGACCGTTGGTTTTCTGATTGTTCTGCTGTTTGTTACTGCGCGTACTTGGCGCGGTACCGTGCTGCCATTGCTGGCTGGCGTAGTTAGCGCAACGTGGGCACTTGGCGCGGCGCGCCTCGCACACTTTAACGTCGATCCGCTCGTCATTGTCGTGGCATTCCTGATTACGGCGCGCTCAATTTCGCACTCTGTGCAACTAGTGACCCGCTTCGACGACGAGATCGCCTCCGGGGCGGAAAATGCACGTGCAGCAGCGAAGGCAAGCATGTTGGCGCTGTTCAAGCCGGGCATGCTGGGCGTTATTGCGGACGCTGGATGCATGATCGTGGTATTGCTGACGCCTATTGCGTTGATGCAAAAGGTGGCGATTATCGGAACCGTGTGGGTTTTGACAATCGCTTTGAGTGCTGTTGTCCTGACGCCGGTTTTGTTGTCGTGGATCAAGCACCCTAATCGGTATGCACATCCGTTCGACGTGTCCCGTATCCTGCAGAAGATTCTCAATGTGTGTATTCACGTTGTGACTTCGAAGTGGCGCTATACGGTTCTTGGCGGTGCGGCCGCAATGTTTGTTGGCTCTGCCGTCTATGCGTTTCATTTGACAGTGGGCGATGCGAATCCGGGTTCGCCAATTCTGTGGCAACAGTCTCCCTACAATACCGATGCCAACGCTATCAATCGGGAGTTCCCAGGCGCCGACCGGATGTTTGTGGTATTTGCGGGAAAGCAGACCGGCACGCTGAAGGATCCCGCCGTGTTACGCAACATCAATGCGTTCCAGAAATATATGGGCGCGCAGCCCGAAGTTGGCGCCAGTCTATCCATCGCCGATGTCATTCCAGTCGTCAACAAGACATTGCACGAAGGAAATCCCCGCTATTTGACGTTTGGAAAAAACAAGGAAGAAAACGGAGAACTGGCGTACATGTTGCAAAGCGGCGCAGAACCCGGAGACATGGACCGCTTCGTGGATCCCCAGTTCCAGAACGGCTCGGTGACGCTTTTCTTCCGCGACCACCAAGGGCAGACGATTCGGACCGCGATTGCTCGTATCAAGGAGTTTGCCCATGCTCACAAGATCGAGCAGGGGGATTACGAACTGGCAGGTGGCATGGTCGGTGTGCTTGCTGCCGTCAATGAGGTATTGCTGTCGGGGCAGGTCGAAAGTATTGCCTTTGCGCTACTCGTGCTGGTGATGTGCTGCGCGGTGGCGTATCGATCGATGATAGCGGGGATATTTTTCATGGTGCCGGTTGTCCTGGCCAACACCCTGACATTCAGCTTCATGGCAGCGAAAGGCATCGGGATGAACATCAACACCGTTCCGGTGGCAGCGCTAGGGATTGGCCTTGGGGTGGACTATGCGTTCTATATCGTCGACGGAATCAAGGAAGAGCTCCATCATCACGGCCACAACGATCTGACGCGAGCCATCACGCGCTCGTTGAACACTGCGGGGCGCGGCGTACTCATCACGGCTTCGACCTTGATCGTGAGCGTCGTGCTGTGGAGCTTCTCTTCGCTCAGATTTCAGGCAGAAATGGCGACGCTGATGGCAATCTGGCTGGCCATCTCGGCAGGCAGCGCGTTGTTCATCATGCCCGCTATGGTCTACGTATTTCGCCCGAAATTCGTGGTCGGTACATCACACCATGAGACATCTGTGATGTCGAGCAAGGCGTACGGTCTGTAGGAGGCAGAAGCTGTGGTGGGTTTTCGGTAGCTTGTTCGACATACATTTCTATCTGATCAATATAAATAGGACTACTGGAGGAGTGATGAGGAGATTGAGGAAAGGAAAACGCAGTTCGGCGAAGGTCGCGGTGCTGGTTGCTGCATCAGGTTTATCGGGTTACGCATTTTCGGCTGATTCGGCATCCGACCCAACTACAGATATCGCATCGAATGAATACTCTTTCAAGATGGGTGGATTCGTTCGTACATGGGCATCGCTGAATCTCCAGAATCACCCGGAGACTGGAGGGGGGCAGGGCGAGCTGTCAATGTTGCGGGGATCTGTTGAACTCGACGCGAATGCGAAGACGGGGCCGTTTCAATGGACAGTTGTCGGCCGAGCAGATCGTGAAGTACTTACGCCTTACGAAAAGCAATTACAGGATCAGGTCCGCGCGACTTCTCCGGGTGGCCCCGGTAGCAGCATGCTTGGGTTTTACGACCAGACTCAACTTCGCGAATATTATGTCGACTTCGACATTGGGGAGCACGCGCATTTTCGCCTCGGGAAGCAGGAAGTGGCTTGGGGCGAGACGGATTTCTTTCACCCGACCGATCTGATTAACGGCTACGACTTTCGCTGGCGTTCGTTCCTCGAACGAGACAACGACGAACTGAGAAAGCCACTCATCATGGCGAATGGGAACTTCGACATTCCCGCGCTCCAGGGCTCTCTGCAGGTATTGATCCGACCAGGCATTGACCAACTCACAGACATTGGCAACACCTACGATCTGTCCGGTGGTCGTTGGGCGGAGCAACCGAATAAAGGCGTCGACTTCCTTGCGCCAGGTGCGTTGACGACGAACTATCGGAGTCGGTACGCCAATGCAAATGACGTCAGTGGAGGAGTGCGATGGACCGGTATCCTGGGTTCCACCAATTATGCGATTTCCTACCTGAACACTTATCACCCGGATCCGGTCGTCAACTCGGCGTTTGCGCCGTGGGGACAGAAACCCAACGGCACACTGGGGGACTTCATCTTTCCGAAGATGAACGTGTTCGGCGCCAGTATCAGCAATGAAATCCCCGCAATTGATTCGGTTGTTGCGGCTGAAGTGGCCTATCAGAACAATGTCGCCTACAACATCGGAAGCAATTTTATGAATGGGGCTTTGCCGGGGTTCGGAGGGGTGATGACAAAGGATGTGGTTGTTTCGTCTCTGCGGATCGACAAACAACTTCGCCTGATGCAGCTGCTAGGAACGAGCGAAGATACCCTCGCATCGCTCCAGTTGTTCGATACATGGATTCAGAATTTCCACGATTCTGATGATCTGGTTTACCAGGCCGGATTTGGGAAGAAGGCGAAGCAACACACTACGCTTCTAACCGGGTTTTTCACCTTGAACTACATGAATAGCCGGCTCAACCCAGGACTCGCGGCGGGCATGGACATAACCAATGGCGACGCGTTCCTCATTCCCAGCGTCGAATATAAGGTTGGTAATCATTGGCGGTTCCTCGCCGAGGCCGACATCTTTTTTCCACGGCATCAGAAGTATCCTGGCCAGGTCGAGCAATCGACAGGCCCGCTTGGCGGATTTGCGAACAACGACCAGTTATTGGTTCGTGTGACATATCAGTTTTGATTGGATTAGAAACGGAGACACATGATGAATACGCTTCACAAGGCTGCTGGTCGAATCCTGGTTTTCTCGCTGCTAACCGCGGCGACAGGTGCAATTGCGGCGGAAGTTCCCGCAGGCACTGTTATTGAAAAATCGAACATCGATACAATAAAGAGCGAAACGTTCGACGGGCATACTATCGCGAGCCTGCTTACCGAGAAGGTCGAGTGGCAGGTGCGAAACTATAATCTGAAGATTACTCTCGACCACGCGAAACCGATTCCACCAGAGCCACGCCTCGTTGAGGCGACAAAAAAATACTCGAGTCAGGTGAAATTTGATCAAAAAAGCAAGGAGGTTTCTGGTTATGTAGCGGGGGTCCCGTTCCCTGATATTCAGAGTAGCGATCCGGACGCTGCCGTGAAGGTTATGTGGAACTATTACTATGCTCCACGCGAAGGCGACATCGTCTACAACGATATTTTTGTTCTTGGCATCAACGGCAATAGCGGCCTGGAGACCAAGCAATCCTGGATCTATCAGCGCTACTATTTCAAGGGCCGGCTCCTTGACGCTCAGCCGGTTGTCGGTGACGGCGACATTGACGCGAAAACCTATGACCTCGCGCAGGATCCGCAGGATATCAAGGGTATCGGTACATTCGCGGTTCGTCTCGATTCTCCGAAGTTCGAGGAGACCTGGGCCTATCTGAAATCGGCGCGACGTGTGCGCCGGCTGTCTGGAGGTGCCTGGATGGATCCGGTCGGAGGCACCGATTCGCTTGAAGACGACACGAATGTATTTAACGCGCGTCCGAGCTGGTACAAGAATTTTAAGCTGGTTGGCAAACGTTGGGTGTTGGCTATTACCGATGGGAAAAAGGATAACCACGTTGCATCGAAGTCGGGCACACCAGACGAATTCCCCACCGTGGATCTGAAGAATGCGCCGTACTGGAATCCCATCGCCAAATGGCAGCCGCGCGAAGTGTACGTCATCGAAGCAACGCCGCCGGACGAGCATCCGTATAGCAAGCGTGTCATGTACGTGGATGCGGACACATTTCGACCGTACTACTCGGAAAATTATGACAAGAAGGGCGAGTTCTGGAAGTTTGTGATGTCCGAAATGCGCTCCGGCGTGTCTGACGGTGGTCAGAAAGTATTGCTTTACACGGGCTTCGACGTGTTCGACTTTAAGGCGCGCCACGCGACCGTCGTGCCGATTAACGGTCGCGCTGACCCGGTTGGAATCACAGAGAGTCACTGGTCAATCAACGGCCTCGAACAGTTAGCGAAGTAAGTTCAAGGTGGCACGGCGCTTCGGCGCGAGACTTCACAGAGGTGCGGGTATATTTGGGCGTTTGGCCTGCAATAACTTGATGGCCTCTGTCGTTTCACGAGCCGAAGCGCACATAGTGGATCCTGGATGCGAGCCTGTCCTCCGTCGCGTATTCGACGCCCAATGATGCAGCGAAAGTCCATCGCGGGACATTCAAAACAGGCGCATGCGATACCTCGGCAAAAACGGCTCGGTGAGTGGCAATATCGGTCAAGCAGAATGACTGAGTCGAGCATCTTCGTATCGAATCTTGGCAGCTACACTGAGAACCACGTTAGCGCAACCGCCTTAGGCCTGTGGTTCGGCGGCTTGCCCAAGGTGCATGCGCACTGCCGATGAAGGGGACAAGCGATGGAAGAGTTCTACACAGAAGAGCAACGAATGATCCGTGACGCGGCGCGCGAGTTTGCACGAGAGCAACTTGCACCCCATGCGGCGAAATGGGAGAAGGACCACTGGATCGCGGATTCGGCCGTCTCCCAGTTGGGGGAGCTGGGGTTGCTCGGAATGGTGGTCCCTGAAGAATGGGGAGGCTCGTATACGGATTACGTCGCGTATGCGATTGCCGTCGAAGAAGTCGCAGCCGGATGCGCAGCAACGGCGGCAATGATGAGCGTGCATAGCTCCGTAGGGTGTGGACCAATTCTGAAGTTCGGGAGTGAAGCCCAGAAGCAGGCGTATCTTCCAGACATGGCAAGTGGACGGAAAATTGGCTGCTTCTGCCTGACTGAACCACAGGCTGGTTCCGAAGCAAATAACCTTAGGACCCGAGCTGTTTTGAAGAAGGGTACGTGGACGCTAAATGGCAGTAAGCTCTTCGTGACAAATGCCAAACGGGCGAAGGTTGCGATCGTATTCGCCGTGACAGACCCCGAGCTTGGCAAGAAGGGAATCTCAGCGTTCATCGTTCCCACGGAGACTCAGGGCTTTATCGTCGACCGACCTGAGCACAAGCTTGGCATTCGTGCCTCTGACACCTGCGCAGTAACGTTAGAGGATTGCACGGTGGCGGAGGATCAACTTCTCGGAGAGCGTGGCAAGGGATTGGCCATTGCGCTTTCTAATCTTGAGGGCGGTCGAATTGGCATTGCGGCTCAGGCGGTCGGTATCGCGAGGGCCGCGTTCGAGGAAGCGTTGGCTTACGCTAAAGATCGGAAGCAGTTCGGTGTGGCAATCGTCGAACACCAAAGCGTTGGCAATATGCTCGCGGACATGGCGACCGGCATCAATGCCGCACGTCTGTTGATCCATCATGCAGCGCGTTTGCGCACCGTTGGAAAGTCGTGTCTCTCGGAGGCATCCCAGGCAAAACTCTTTGCCTCTGAGGTCGCGGAGTCGGTATGCTCAAAGGCGATCCAGATTCACGGCGGCTACGGTTACCTCGAGGACTATCCGGTAGAGCGGCACTACCGAGACGCACGAATCACGCAGATCTACGAAGGTACGAGCGAAATTCAACGTTTGGTGATCGCGCGTAGTCTCAAAGTCTGAGTTCGGCGCGGTGTGGTGGTTCGTTCAGCAGCGGAAAGCCGATATTAGTGGTGTGCACGGAGAGCGTTTATCTTGCGACGTCTCGGCGGGATGTCGGATAGAGATCCGGAAGACACGGGGTCAAAGGAAAAAAAGTGACACAGACAGTCCCATCGTCGAACCTGATTTGCGAGGACCTCTACGTGCCATCAGAGCCTCCCAGCGTCCAGATTCATCTCCGACACAAATGCTTATCACCGGGGGTGACCCAGGATATCCGCGAAGTAACGATCTTTGTTCATGGCGCCACGTTTTCGGGTGTATCTGCATTCGACGCTCCGCTTCGCGGCGGCTCGTGGCTAGACTTCGCGGCGACACATGGTCACGATGTATACGCCATTGATGTTCGTGGTTACGGTCTATCGTCACGCTCGCCTATCGATGTCGAAGCGGGATGGACTAATAGGCCTTACGCCCGTACGCCGGAAGCGATTCTTGATTTGAGCGCTGCAGTCGATTTTGTCCTCGCTCGAACCGGTGTGGAATACGTTAATCTTGTCGGGTGGTCTTGGGGTACGGCGATTTGTGCTGGCTACACATCAAGGAACAACGCGAAGGTGCGGCGACTGGTAATGTACGCGCCAGTGTGGACGATGCAGCCGCCGCTTGAGACTTTACTACCCCTATCTCTAGCTGCAAAAATGGGGATGGCGGCGCTGGGGCCACTATTTGCATCGGCCTTTTCCTCATATCGGAAAGTTACCCTCGATGAAATCCGTGGACGCTGGTTTCGCGGAGTAGACACAAGTACTGCGGAAGTGCTTTGTCCGGAAGGTGAACTTGAGGCGTGGTGGAATCACGTACTCGGTGCCGATCCGCTAGGGGCGTCCCGGACGCCACCTGTACTGTTTGCTCCGAACGGCGTGCTGGCGGATCTAGCCGAATACTGGGCAGCGGGTATCCCCACATACGAACCCGGCAACATTAGAGTTCCGGTTCTGACAATTCTGGGCGAATGGGATGTTGATACGCCGCCACGCATGGCGCGCGAATTGTTCGGGCGTCTGGCTGGGGCGCCTTACAAGCGCCTGGAGGTATTGGGCGAAGGAACGCATTCCATGTGTCTCGAAGTCAACCGCTTCGATCTTTATCGACGGGTCGAACATTTCCTGAGCACATCCTTGCCGTGACGCAAGCAGGTGACGTCTGGAAAGACGTCGGCCATTATTGAGGATTTTGGAAAGGCAGACATAGATCATTTGATCGAGCTATGTTTCACGCTCCGGTAGTCACTGGGACGCAGTCCAGTCCACTTCTGGAACGCCCGGTAAAACGCGCTGGGTTCGGCGAAGCCAAGCTCTTGAGCGATCAAACCGATGGGACGGTCACTTCCCTGAAGCGCCTCTATTGCAAAATCGCGTCGCAAATGGTCCTTGATAGAGAGGTATGTCTGTCCTTCTGTCCGGAGTCGCCGCCGCATCGTTGCTTCCGACAGGCGAAAATGCCTTGCTAGCGCGCTTGATGTGGGCCAGTTCATCGTTGGACTTCCTCGTAGAAGGTGTCGCACCTGCGCCGCTAATGAGCCGGGGTTGCGGTATCTGACGATAAAGTTGCCTGGAGCATCCCTTAGAAAGGCATTGACCGATCTATTGGCTTGAATAACAGATAGATCAATAAAGTCATTCATCAAATCGACATATGTGGATTCTTGTCCGAACGTGAGCTCTTCGCAAAAAAGCAGCTTGTATTCGTCAACGGCAGCCGGCTCGGAATACCGGAAGCACGCTCGCAATACAGATATACGCTTACCCACGAGCCAGCAAACGAGTCCGTAGACGAGAAGAAAGTAGGTTGCGTATGCAAACATTGTTGGCGATTGGCGTTGCTCCGGGTGCACGAATTCCAAACGCACACTTTTGCCTTTCGCGCTGACTTGCACGAAGAGATCGTCTAGCACAAGGCGCATGAATGCAACCGACCTTGCGAGTGCGCGGCCGCCTGTCTGAGCAGTGAGCGCTGCGCGCGTCATCGCGACGAAGCTGCCGCTTCTCATCGGATGAGAATCTTGTCCGAAGAACTCATCATCTAGAGCGATGGCGATCCTGTTCCACAAAGCTCCGTACTGTTCTGAGGTAATTCGGCTTAGCGGTGATTCGAGGGCAGCCGGAGAGATTCCCGCGGCATCTAGTAGTGGACTCGCATCAAGGCCGCCACATCGAGCGAGGCTCAACGTCTCCTCAACGAGGATCACCGAAACGGTTCCTTTTTCATTTTCCATGCAGGTTCAGCGAGTCTGAAGTGTCCCATACGTCTTGTATGGCATTAACGCTCAGGTCAAGTGACCGCGTCGAGCATCCCAATTTCGACAGTGCATGAATACACTGTGAACCAGTGTTTCGATCTGCGCGAGTGCTTTTCAACAGTATAGGCACTTGTAACGAAGCGTGGTGAGTAGCGGCGGAAGGTCAATACGTATTCGAATGGAGATTAGGCTATGAAGATCCTGGTTCCACCGTCAGGACGAGTACGTTGAGGATGAGGGTCATATTGAAATTCAAATGACAAATCCGGAAAAATACGTAGGAGTATGGAGTAGAAAAAAACCAGGTTCGAGTTGGGGAAGTTGGTAGTACGTGGCGAATATGCACTGACAGGCAAGAACTGCCGGCTGCGGTGCCGATCATCCTTGAAGCTCTATTCCGGGGAAAATTTTATGCGGTCGACCATCATCGGTAGCATTAATCTCGACAATTTATTCCAGACTCTTTGGCAGGCACAGCAAGAGTACCTGGCCGACGCCGTGCAGCGGTCTAACGTTATCGGTGATTTTATGTCCAGTGATGCTGCAAAAGAAGTTGGACAGTTTTTGATAAATCTATATAGCTTCAACGTTGGTAAGGTCGCCGACATCGAGGGGCAGTACCTCGAAAAGCAGTTGGCTTTATGGTCGAACATGTTGGCACAAACCACCGCCAATCCTGTCGTTGAAGCTGATAAAGGTGATCGCCGGTTCGATGCTCCGGAGTGGAAGGACTATCCTTTGTTCGATTACATCAAGCAGTCTTATTTGCTGACATCTAACGCGCTGCTGCAAGTGATTGAGTCCGGGAACCTGGACGAGAAAACCAAGGAGGAAATGGCATTTCTTGTGCGCCATTTCGTTGACGCCATGTCACCAGCCAACTATGCGCTCACCAGTCCTGAAGTGCTCAAACTGGCTATAGAAACAAAGGGGCAAAGTTTGGTAAGCGGTCTCAAGAGCCTGCATGAAGATGTCAGAAAAGGCTATATCTCGCTTTCAGACGAGGCGGCCTTCGAAGTTGGCAGAAATCTTGCAAATACGCCTGGTGCGGTGGTGTACGAAAATGAACTCATACAGTTGATCCAGTATAAGCCGATGACCGACAGGGTGCATGAAGTCCCATTGGTTATCGTGCCTTCTGTAGTTAACAAATTCTACATACTGGACCTTGCACCGGAGAGCTCATTCGTTCGCTACTACGTCTCACAAGGCTATACCGTTTTCATGGTGTCGTGGCGCAGTACATCGCCGGCATTGCAGCATCTCACTTGGGACGATTATGTCGAGAAGGGTGTGATAGCGGCGATTGAAGTGACGTCGGAAATTACGAAGCAGGAGAAGGTCAATACGCTTGGCTACTGCGTTGGCGGCTCTCTGCTGGCTTGTGCACTCGCCGTGCTTGCATCAAAACGCAGATATCCGGCGGCCAGCATGACCCAGCTGATCGCCATGCTGGATTACGCTGACCCGGGTGAAATCGGCGTTTATCTGGGTCGTGCTTTTCTCGACCACCGAATGAAAGCGCTCTCCCGAGGTGGAATTGTTTCCGGCAAAGAGCTTTCTCGGGCTTTTGCGAGCCTGCGCGCGAACGATCTGGTGTGGTCCTTCGTGATCAACAACTACTTGAAAGGCAAGATGCCGTCCGCGTTTGACCTTTTTTACTGGAACAGCGACGACAGCAACCTTCCCGGACCGATGTTCTCATCCTACGTGCGCGAGTGCTATACGGAAAACAGATTGGTACAGCCCGGTGCCATGAAGGTGTGCGGTGAGTCGGTGGATTTGCGCTTGATCGATTTGCCAACATACATTTTTAACGCTAGCGAGGATCACCTGGTTCCCTGGAAGTCCGGATACGAAAGCGTGAGACATTCAAGGGGAGAGGTCGAATTTGTATTAGGTGGAGGTGGCCACATCACGGGTCCTGTCAATCCATTTTTCAGGAACAAACGGAACTACTGGATCGGCGGTGACGTTGGCGGAGGTGCCGACGAGTGGCTTGCAAGCGCCCGCTCTATGCCGGGCAGTTGGTGGCCCCATTACGCTGCCTGGCTTAGAGGCCATTCCGGGGAAGAGATCCCGGCGCCTAAGAAACCTGGCAACGGAAAGTATGGAGAGATCGAGGCCGCACCGGGTCGCTATGTCAAAGAGCGGGTGCAGTGATGTAGACGCGACAAAGCATGAGTCCTTGCGCGATGCCCAATCTTGACGGTGGCGTTCATCTATGTAGGCGTCTTGCGTCAATGCCGCGTGTCGTGCTTTTTCAGTCATTGGAGAGCAAAAATGATCGACTATCGGAAGGAGGGCCACACTGCCGTCCTGACCATCAACAATCCACCCGCCAATACCTTCACCGCTGAAAGTTTGCTATCGCTGAAGGAACAGGTACGCGCGTTGAATGACGATCGGCAAATCTATGCCGTTGTGGTCACTGGGGAGGGCAACAAGTTCTTCAGCGCCGGTGCGGAGTTGAAGAGCTTTGCCGCGGGAGACAAAGTAGCGGCGCGGTTGATGGTGCAAAGATTCGGTGAAGCGTTCGAAGCGCTGCAGGAGGCACGCCCGGTTGTTATCGCAGCAATCAACGGCTACGCAATGGGGGGCGGACTGGAATGCGCGCTCGCTTGCGATATTCGCATTGCCGAGGAACAGTCGCAGATGGCGCTCCCCGAACCTGCAGTGGGCTTGCTTCCCTCCGGTTGTGGTACTCAGACGCTGCCTTGGCTGGTGGGGGAAGGCTGGGCCAAGCGCATGATCTTGACCAACGAGCGGGTGAATGCCAATGCTGCTTTGCACATGGGACTGGTCGAGGAGGTCGTGGGCAAAGGTCAATCCCTGGATTCGGCTCTCAAGATGGCGGAACGCGTTGCAAGCCTGAGCCCTCAAGCGGTTGCGTTCAGCAAACAACTGATCCACAGTGCCCGTCAGGGTGTCCCGCGAAGCGCCGCTCTGGCGTTGGAGCGCGAGCGCTTCATTGACCTCTTCGATTGGGACGATCAGCGCGAAGGCGTGAATGCCTTTTTGGAAAAGCGCAAGGCAGTCTGGAAGAACGGCTAAAGCTACTTCGGAAAGCGGTGGCAAGACGCAGCGGCGTCACCGTCTGTAAATGCACGAGCCAATTCCTGGCGAGGGCGGGGCAGGGCTCGTTGCTCAGGTACCCAATACACTCCAGACGTTTTTCACTAAAGCTCTATCTCCGACCGGCGGTCGCCGACGCGGCGTAGTTATGTCGCGTGGCGGCAGGTGCATGAGGGCAGAGACTGCGTTTGATTGCGCCGTGCGGGCCAGCCACCTTCGTGTGCAGTTGGAAACCCCACGGCAGGACGTGCTCATTCCTCCGCTTTGCCCAAACCACTCCATACGACCTTGATAGCCCTGCGAAATGCGTGCAATCGCGAAACATCATCGTCACACCAGCGCAGGAAAATAACCAGGCCCTGGCAACTTGACATGATCAATGCGCCGCGCAATTCGCGCTCCTCTATCGACAATTCCGGATTGATCTCGCCGACAAGCTGCGCGAAAAGCCTGCTGAACTGCTTCTGCACATCCACGACGACATCACGCGCGAACGATTCATGCAGCGCCAATCCCCAGGTTTCGACGACACCTGCTGATAATCCAGGCCCGACAAAGTCGGCGAATGCGTCGTCAACGATTGAGTCAAGCCTCGCCTGCGGGGAGCGGCTTCGGTTTTCGACAAATTTTCGAAAGCGTTCGAAGTACCGTTTTGCAATCTCCTCGATTGTGGCGCGCAATAGTGCCTCGCGGCTTGAAAAATAATGTTGCAATGTGCTCAGTCGAATGCCCGCATCGTTAGCCACGCGGTTGATTGTGTACCCGGCGTAACCTGCGGCAATCAGCACATTGATCGAAACTTCGATGATCTCGGGTACCCGACTATCCCGATTGCCGCGACGCCTCACTGGCGCTGCCGTGTGCGGATCAAATATCGCTGTGGAACTGAGGGACAGTTTTTTCACGTGCACTCCGTTCTGAGGCGCTGACGATTTCCCTGTTCAGCACACAGTTGTTCGTCCGCCAGTAGCGACGAAGTTCCGTCGCCCTATAGGACACCAATCAAGGTGGTATTTCTGCAGCCGCGGAACATCGCGTTCGCGTCTGCGCTGTGGCTAACCCGACACTTGTATGACGGAATGGGTCAGCTAACCGTATTTCATTATAGGTTGAAGAACCTATTTTTCCTAGGCATCGCACGGCAAACGTCAGACGTGTCGGCGATATGACGGGAATATGGTTTACCCTGAATACTCTAAGTTGCTCGTTGACTTATAGGTTATCCAACCTATATTTGTTGATATGGTTTTCAACAGGGCGTTGCGATGTTCTGGCCGGGAAGGCGGGCCACCGTGGCGTTGCCGTCAGAGGAGAGCGAAATGGGTTCGGGCGAGAAGTGCTTGCGAACGCTGGTGGGCAAGTGGTTTGGCCCTTCTTCGGCGGTGAAGATCCGCGTAATCGAGTTCAGTCGCACACGGGCGGATCGACGGCGCTATGTGCGTATCGTCGGGCAGCGGACGGACGGCGGTTTGACCATCGTTTTCTTCCGGCACGATGACGGTTCGTGGAATGTGTTTCCTGCAAATACGCGTAGGCCAGCGATGCACGCTTACCAACTTGCGGCATAAGCGATGAGCGATAGTCGGGCGATCGAGGAGGAGCGCCAAATACGTCCGTTCCTGCCCGATTTCCCGCTCACAGCTTCACAATAGTGGACTTCAATTCCGTGTACTTCTCGAGAGCATGCAAGGAATTATCGCGCCCGTTGCCTGATTCCTTGAACCCTCCGAATGGGAAGTTCATGTCGTCCGTTTCCTCGTAACAGTTGACCCAGACCGTGCCGGCGCGCAATCGTCTCGCGGTTTGGTGCGCCGTACTCAAGTCCGCGCTCCAGACCGCGGCAGCGAGACCGTATGGAGAACGATTGGCCACGGCGATCGCGTCATCCAGGTCATGGAATTCAAGTATCGACAGCACGGGCCCGAAAATTTCCTCGCGGACCAGCGGCATATCGTCGTGTGCACAGTCAAACACAGTCGGTTCAATGTATTGTCCGCCGGACTCGGCGAGCATGCGCCGACCGCCCGCTAGCAACCGCGCGTGCTTGCGGCCCTCATCGACATAACCTATGACGCGCTCCACCTGCGATTGGTCGATCAGGCAACCCATTCGCGTCTCCGGTGAAAGCGGGTTGGCTGGCGAATAGGCCTGCGCCGCAACCAGCACACGTTCAATGAAATCCCGCTTGATGTCCCGGTGTACGAGCAGGCGCGACCCCGCTGTACACATTTGCCCCGTGTTGTAGAACACGGCACGCGCGACGGTCTGCGCGGCGTAATCCAGGTCGGGGCAATCCGGCAGAACAAGCTGCGGGGACTTGCCACCCAGTTCGAGCCAGACACGTTTGAGGTTGGATTGCGCGGCGTAGCCCGCAATTTTTCGTCCCACTGCGGTCGATCCTGTAAACGCAATGCAATCGACGTCGACGTGGCTCGCCAGCGCCTGGCCGGTATCGCCGAATCCCGGTACTACATTCAGCGCACCGGGCGGCAGACCTGCCTCGTGCGCGAGTTGCGCAAGCCGCAGCGCGCTCAACGGCGATTTCTCCGACGGCTTGAGCACGACGCTATTGCCGCACGCCAGCGCCGGCGCGCATTTCCAGATTGCAATCAGCGCGGGGAAATTCCACGGAACGACGGCTGCTACCACGCCCAGCGGTTCTCGCGTCACCAGTCCAAGAAGTTGACGGCTCGTCGGCGCGACTTCTCCCTGCACTTTATCGATGGCCTCCGCGAACCAGCTGATGCAATACGCCGCTGACGGAATGTCGACACCTGTCGTGTCTGTTATGGGCTTTCCCGTATCGAGCGTTTCCAGCAGCGCCAGTTCCTCGCTGTGCTCACGCACGAGTTCGGCCCACCGCAGCAATACATGCTTGCGCGCTCGCGGCTCGAGATTCGCCCATGCGCCGCTTTCGAAGCATTGCCGTGCCGAACTGACAGCGTGTTCGACATCCACTGCCTGACAGCGCGCCACGTGCGCGAGGGTTCGGCCGTCGATCGGGCTGGTGCAAGGAAAGGTGCTTGCGTCGGCGGCGTGCGTAAACGCGCCGTCGATCCACGCTCGACCTTCTATCTGAAGCTGGGCAGCACGCGAGGTCCAGGCGTCGAGTGTCAGGGTCATACGTTCCTCGTTGTCGATGCGCGGCGAGCGCTCAGGTCGATGCTCGCCATGGTGGCAGGATGAGTTTCAATGAACCGGTGCGGCAGGCAACGCATGCCGGCACTCGCGCGCGATCAGACGGTGCTCGCGCTACCGCGCCGTTCTATCGACAGCAAGGTGTTGACCGTATCGTCACCGGGAGCCTGCGCATGGGCGCGATGAATCACCTCGAATCGCGCCCGCAGGTCCATCGGAAACGGCGTTGATTTGCCCGCGTTCATGTCCACGTGGACAAGTATCTGCTCCGCTGTGGCAAGCAGCGTCTTGCGATCCGCGTGATACATCGCGTGTGCGATATGCAGGCGTTTGTGGTCAAAGTCGAGTAGACGCAACGTCAGGCGCAGTGGTTCGCCCAGGCCGACTTCGCGCAGATTGCGGATGTAGGTCTCAGCCGTATAGAGCGAAAGGCCCTGCGCCCGATACGCCTCGTCGATGCCGGCATATCGGAAGAAGGCGTCGCTGCTGTCGCCGAATACAAGCAGATAGCACGACTCGCTCATGTGCTGGTTGTAGTCCACCCACTCCACCTTCACGTTGCAGCGATGCAGTTCGAGCGGTGCGGGAACCGCGGCGCGAAGATCGAAGGGGACCGACGCCTGTCCCTCCAACGGCGAGCGAAGCCGCTGTCCTGTCTCCTGACTATCGTTCTTCACCTTGGTCACGCCTCCCACTGAAGAATGGAATTGATAGGTGTTCACCCGAACCGGCAATGCGTGTCAAACGTTGTCGTCCGGTGCCGACTTCCGGATAGTAAATTTAATTGAACGAATTTTCAATACGAAGTGGTGGACAACATACGCGTCATGCAACAAGCCTTTTATTTTTATTTGCTATTGAACATTCGTTCAGTCAAACTTGGCTACGGCTTCGAGCGACCGCATGTGTCGTTGACTCTGTTGGTCATTCGTTTTGCCGCCCTAACGAGTGCATGCGTTGCGCCTTCGCTGCGCTTGCCGTGCACAAGACGAAATCCAACGACACTACTCACGGAGCGGAAGCCTTGAAGACGAATAAAAAATACATGATTGCGTGCGCGGCCGGCCTGCTGGCAAGCGCGCACGCATTGGCGGAGAACAGCGTCACGTTGTACGGCATCATCGATGCAGGGCTGACGTACGTTAGTAACGCGGGTGGCCCGCATCAGTACCTTTTCGATGACGGGATCTCCTACGGCAACCGGATCGGCTTCATGGGCACCGAGGACCTGGGCGGGGGCGCCACGGCCGTGTTCAAACTCGAAAGCGGTTTCCGGCTCGGGACCGGGCGCCTCAATCAGGGCGGCGCGTTGTTCGGGCGGCAGGCTTACGTGGGGCTCGGCAACAGCTGGGGGACGCTGACATTCGGCAACCAGTATGACTTTGCCTACGATTTCACGGCGAACTACAACGTCAGCGCGTTCGCCAACGGCTACGGCGTACACCTGGGTGACCTCGACCGGCAAAGTGGTGACCGCCTGCAGAATTCCATCAAGTTCGTGAGCAATAACTTTCACGGCATCGTGATCGGGGGCATGTATTCGTTCAGCAATACTGCCGGCAATTTCCACGATGGGAGTTCATGGAGCGTCGGCTCGACGTATTCGATCGGTAACTTCTCCGCGGGCGGTAACTACACTCGCCTGAACAAGCCGACGGGTCTCGCCGCGCTCGACCCCTACGCACAAATGGGCGTGACGAGCATGCTCGGCCAGACGGTCGCCACCGTCGATCCGGCAACGGGTGCTGTGACGGACCTGTATTCGGGCACGCCATTCCAGATCGATTCCCAGTCTATCTTTGGGATCGGTGCGTCGTATGTGTTCGACAAGCTGACCGTGAGCGGCGACTTCAGCAATACGACGTTCAAGGGCTTTGGCAATTCGTCGACCATGCGCGTCTACGAAACCGGCTTGCAATACCAGGCCATGGTGGATCTGGCGTTGATCGCCGGCTATCAATACACGACGTTCGAGGGGCACCACTGGCACGAGGTAGCATTGGGCTCGCACTACTCGCTGTCCAAACGGACTGACGTGTATGCGGGCGTCGACTGGATGCGCGCCTCGAGTGGCGTGGATGCGGTGATCGGCTATAGCTTCACGCCTTCGTTGAGCCGCAATCAGACCGCGGTTCGCGTCGGTATGCGCCACAATTTCTGATGTGCGCCCGCGTGTGCCGACAGCAACGGCGCACGCCTTCAACACGATCTGGGAACAAGTCCGCTTCGATCGGTATGACCGAAGCGGACTTCGAAAACCGCTCCTAAACTTCTAGCCGTACGAGTGCGTCCACCGCCGTAGCGCCTTGCGCGTGCACGAGCAACGGATTCACGTCCAGTTCCACCAGCGTCTGCGCATGAGCTTCGGCAAAGCGGGCCACGGCCATGATGTTGCGTACGACCGCATCCAGATCAGCGGGCTCCGTGCCTCGATAGCCGGTCAGCAGCGGACCCAGCTTGAGACGCAGCAGCGCGGAGCGTACCTCTTCTTCGCGGACCGGCAGCAACATCGTCACCGTGTCGCGGATCAACTCGACCAGCACACCACCGCTGCCGACCACCAGCGCGAGACCAAAATCCGCCTCGCGTTTCACGCCGACAATCAGTTCGAGCAACGGCGCGGACGCCATACGCTCCACCAGAATATGCTCGACCTTCACGTCGGGCGCATAACGGGCGACACTCCGCGTCATTCGCTCGACGGCGTCCGTCACGGCCTGCGGCGAATTCAGCTTGAGCGCCACCGCGCCCGCTTCGGTTTTGTGAGGCAGATGTTCGCTCACGACTTTCACACACACAGGAAAGCCGAGTCGCTGCGCGACCTCCGGCGCCAGAGCGGGTGTCGTGAGTTCTCCCGCCGGCACGCTGAGGCCGTACGGGCTCAGCATGCACTTGCTGTCCCATTCGTCGTGCAGGCGGCTACTGCCCGCGTCGCCGCCAACCTGCAAAATCGGCAACGCGGACAGGCTGTCCGTATCGAGTACGCGTTGACGCGTCGTGCCGTACCACATTGCCGCACCGAGCGCCGCGATGCCTTCGGCAAGACCCTGAAGCGGCGCGATGCCGGCAGCGACCATGCGCGCTGCGTGCTCCGGCGGCGTGAGGTCGGGAAACACCGAAATCATTGCGCCTGTCACGCCGTGGCGACGCGCCGAGTCCGCGAATGCATCGGCGGCGATATCGCACAGTGGACGCTCGCCGGTGTTTTCCTTCGGATAGTCGAGGATCATGGCCGCGGCGCCGGGCGTGGCACCAGGCGCGTCGCCGAGCAGCGCGTCGCAGCAGACTCGCATGGCCTCGGGATTGCCCCAGGGCGTTGTCGTGAAATCGAGTGGATTGGCGATGTTCGCATAGCTCGGCAGGACGCGTTGCAGCGTTTCGCGGGCGCGCGCCGTCACCGGCGGAAATTCGATGTCGTAGGCTTCGGCGAGATCGGCGACCAGACCTGCATCGCCACCCGAAGTGGCGAGCGCCGCGAGCTTGCGGTTCTTCGGCACACCGCCGATCGCCAGCAGCTTCAGTGTCTCGACCAGTCCAACCGGATCCTTGACGCGAATGATGCCGAGCCGCTCGAAGAGCGCGCCATAGAGTTCGTCCGAACCCGCGAGCGAACTCGTATGGCTCAACGCGAGCGCGGCGCCGAGCTTCGACACGCCGGTCTTGAGCGCAACAATCGGCACACCCTTCGCAAGCGCTCGCGACGCGGCTTCGCTGAACGCGCGCACATTCTTCAGCCCTTCCAGATGGACGCCGATTGCCTTGATCCTGGGGTTGTCGAGGAACGCATCGATGAGTCGCGCGACGTCGATGGCCGCCTGATTGCCGACGCTGACCAGATAGGCGAACGGAACCGCACGCGTGCTCATCGAGAGGTTGTACGCAAGGTTGCCGCTTTGCGTGATCACCGCGACACCTTGCTCCACGCGCGCTGCGCCGTGCGCGACAGGCCACATCGACGCGCCGTTCAGGCAGTCGAGCAAGCCATAACAGTTCGGGCCGAGAACGGCCATGTTGCCGGCCGCGTCGAGCAGGCGCGCCTGCAAGGCTGCGCCGTCGGAGCCGGTCTCCGAAAATCCCGAAGCGTAAACGATGCACCCACCGGCGTCACGAGCGGCAAGCTCACGCACGACATCGACTGACGCGGCGCCGGATACGGCGATAAACGCCGCATCCGGCGCATGCGGCAAGTCCGCGATGCTTCGATAGCAGGGCACGCCGTCGATGGCGCTGTGCGTCGGGTTGACCAGATAGATCTCGCCCGCAAAGCCGAACTCGCGGCAGCGCTTGACGGCGCCGGCGATACCGCGGCCGCCGACAAACGCAATATGGGAAGGATTGAGAAGACGGCGCAGATTCGCGGAAACCAGGTCGTCGCGACCGGCGGCGGAAAGAGTTGCCATGACTTGTCTCGTTGTTGAGTCAGGACGCGTATCTATCGCATCCGGTGTGTGGTTCGTATGCGCGCGGGGCCGACCCAACGGTTGCCGGGCACCCCGCGTCGACTGGCGTCTGCTGCGTACTATCAGCTGTAGCGGCGCAGGATTTCCTTCGAAAGAATGTGTCGCTGGATTTCGGACGTGCCTTCCCAGATCCGCTCGATACGCGCATCGCGCCAGAAGCGCTCGATCGGCAGTTCGTCCATCAGTCCCATGCCGCCGTAAATCTGCACCGCGTGGTCGGTCACGCGGCCCAGCGTTTCGGTGGAGAGCACCTTGGCGAGCGCGGCGTCGCCGTTGGTCATCGTGCCTTTGTCGAGTTTGTCCGCCGTGAACAGGGTGACCAGTTCGGCGGCGCGGATCTCCGTGGCCATGTCGGCCAGCTTGAACGAAGTGCCCTGGAATTCGCCGATGCGTTTGCCGAATTGTTCCCGCGTGGCGGCCCATTCCGCAGCCATTTCAAAGGCGCGCTGCGCGCGGCCGATGTTATTGGCGGCCACCATGACCCGGCCCGCGGTCAGCCACTCGCTCGCGAGTTCGAAGCCGCGATGTTCTTCTCCGAGGATCTGCCTGGCGCTGACCCGGCAGTCGGACAGAAAGATCTCCGACTGGTGGTAGCCGCGCAAGCTCGTGCAATGCGGCCCGCGCCGTATCGTCATGCCGGGTGTGCCTTTGTCGATGAGAAAGCAGGTCACCTGTTTGCGTTTGCGGCCGCGGACCTCCTCTTCGCCAGAGACGGCAAAGAGAATGATGTAGTCCGCTGTTTCCGCGTGGCTGATGAAATGCTTGCTGCCGTTGATCACGTAGTCGTCGCCGTCGCGTATCGCGCGAGTGCGGATACCCATGGCGTCTGAACCGGCGCCTGGCTCGGTCAGTGCGAAGCAGTCGACGAGTTCACCGCGCACGGTTGGCTTCAGATACCGCTCGATCTGCTCTCCCTTGCAGGCCATCAGAATCTTGCTCGGGCGGCCGACGAATACGTGCAGCGCCCAACTCGTGCGGCCCAGCTCACGTTCGACAAGCGCCTGCGTCACATAGTCGAGCCCGGCTCCGCCCACACTGTCGGGCATGTTGAAAGCGTACAGGCCGAGTTCGATCGCTTTCTTGCGAATCGACGTGGCGAGCTCGGTGGGGACTTCATCCGCGCGGTCCACGGCGAATTCGTGCGGTTGCATTTCCTTTTCCACGAAAGTGCGCACGGACGACACCAACATTTCCTGCTCATGCGTAAGCGAAAAATCCATGAATTATCTCCCTGCAAACCGTGGAGCGCGCCCTTCGACCGACGCACGCAATGCTTCCTGACCGTCTTCGCTGTGTCCGCACGCGACGCCTGCGCTCAGTTCCCGTTCTAGCTGCTCTTCAAGCGTGGCGGCAAGCGAACGCGCGAGAAGCGCCTTGGTGTGGCCAAACGCGACGCTGGGGCCGATTGCGAGCCGTTCCGCGAAAGCGGCGACATGCTGCGTTAAGTGAGCCTCATCGACGACCTCGGAGACGAGGCCCGCTGCCTGCGCGTCGTGTGCCGACCAACGTTCGTTGAGAAAGATGAAACGCTTGACGACATCTGGCCGTGCAATGCGGGGGAGAAACCATGAGCCGCCCATGTCGGGACTATAGCCCATGCCCGTATAGCCGCAACGCAGCGACGCCACCGAACTGGCGATGCGGAAATCACACGCGAACGCGATGTCGGTGCCGGCGCCGACAGCCGATCCGTTCAGCGCGGCAATCGTGGGACGAGGGAAGCTGGCAAGTTGCTTGACAAACGCATGGGCTTTATCAGTCCATCCGTAGGTGTCCAGCTCGCCGTTGGCTTCGGCCTGCGCCCATTCGTCGACGTCGGCGCCCGCGCAAAATGCCTGACCGGTACCCGTGATGACCAGACACCGGATAGAAGGGTCGGCCGAATCGGCCTGCAACGTTTCAGTCAGGAAGTCGAGATGTGGACGAGCCAGCGAGTTGCGTCGCGACGGCCTGTCCAGACGTATTGTTCTGATGCCATCGCGCTGTTCGATGCGAATGTCGCCGTTGATCATGGTGCTTGCCTCTCTCCTTTGATCGTCTCGGGTAACCGGCAGGGTCGCCGCTACTTGTGGCCCGCGTTCTGGCGTAGTATAAATTCTATTAAATGAACGTTCAACCCAAATTTGAAGACGCCCGGCCTGCGGGGCTTTGCCGGGTGAGTCGAATGCGGATTGACTGGTTGGTGCAGCAGGGGAGGAAGGCGGATACAGCGCGCGTCCCCTCATTCATTCGCCGGCACATTCGTCGGGCGAAACCATCTGTTCTGTGTTGCCCTGGAGAAATCTCGACATGAAAGTATTGATCGTACACGCGCATCCCGAACCGCAATCTTTCACGGCTTCGATGCAACGATGCGCCGCGCAGACCATGCGGGCGCTCGGACATGAAGTGATGGAGTCCGACCTCTATGCGATGAACTGGAACCCGGTGGCAAGTGCCGCGGATTTCGGCGTGCGCAATAACGAGGACTATCTGGTCTACGCACTGGAGCAGCGGCAGAACGTGGCGGCAGAGGCGATTGCGCCGGATATCGCCGATGAGCTTGAAAAGCTGCTCGCTTGCGATCTGGTGATTTTCAGCTTTCCGCTTTTCTGGTGTTCCATGCCCGCCATCATGAAAGGCTGGATCGACCGGGTGTTCGTCTCCGGCAGGATCTATGGCGGATTGCGCTTCTACGATCGCGGCGGAATGCGCGGCAAGCGCGCGTTGCTGGCCTATACCTGCGGAGGCCGCGATTTCATGTTCGACTCGAACGGTGTTCACGGCGACATGGATCTGATGATGCGACATGTGTTGCGCGGCACGCTGGGATACGCGGGCTTCGACGTGTTGCCGTCGTTCGTCGCTTATCACGTTCCGTATCTCGCACAGCGTGAGCGCGAAAAACTGCTGGAATCCTATCGCGACTATCTGACGAAGCTCGATGAGCTCGAACCGCATTCTTTCCCGTCGCTTGACGATTTCGACGCGGAAATGAATCCGCTGCCGCGCGTTCTCCAGGCCGGCTAACACGACGGGTCAATTTGATAAGGGTGGTGACATGAGTTTCAAAGTATTGGTCGCGGTGAAGCGGGTGACGGACTACAACGTGAAAGTCCGGGTCAAATCGGACGGCACGGGCGTCGACCTCGCGAACGTGAAGATGTCGATGAATCCGTTTGATGAGATCGCGGTTGAGGAGGCGGTGCGGTTAAGGGAAGCGGGCGTTGTCAGCGAGGTAGTGGCCGTTTCTTGCG
Organism: Paraburkholderia fungorum; assembly: GCF_046027215.1. Classification (GTDB taxonomy): domain Bacteria; phylum Pseudomonadota; class Gammaproteobacteria; order Burkholderiales; family Burkholderiaceae; genus Paraburkholderia; species Paraburkholderia fungorum_D. Next base: position 3,430,695 of record NZ_JAQQEN010000002.1, read on the forward strand.
GCGTTGCGCAAGCGCAGGAAACGCTGCGCACGGCGCTGGCGATCGGCGCGGATCGTGCGATTCTGATTGAGTCGACTGAAGAATTGCAGCCGCTGGCTGTCGCTAAGCTGCTGAAGGTGGTGGTTGATAAAGAGCAACCGTCTTTGGTGATTCTCGGCAAGCAGGCGATCGACGACGATTCAAATCAGACCGGTCAGATGCTGGCTGCTTTGGCCGGTCTGCCGCAAGCGACGTTCGCGTCGAAGGTTGTCGTGGCAGACGGCAAGGCTACCGTTTCGCGCGAAGTTGACGGCGGCGCGGAAACGCTGTCTTTGAAGCTCCCCGCAGTCATCACCACCGACCTGCGCCTGAACGAGCCGCGCTACGTGACGCTGCCGAACATCATGAAGGCGAAGAAAAAGCCGCTGGAAGTCGTCAAGCCTGAAGATCTGGGTGTTGACGTCACGCCGCGCCTGAAGACGCTGAAGGTTGTCGAGCCGCCCAAGCGCTCCGCCGGTGTGAAGGTGCCGGATGTGAAGACGCTGGTCGAGAAGCTGAAGACCGAAGCCAAGGTGCTGTAAGGAGACTGACGAAATGACGAATCTGGTGAATCTTGTAGTAGCAGAACACGACAACGCGTCGATCAAGGCCGCGACGCTGAACACGATCGCAGCGGCGCAAAAGATTGGTGGCGACATTCACGTGCTGGTCGCGGGTCACAACGCGCAAGCCGCAGCGGATGCAGCAGCAAAGATTGCAGGCGTTAGCAAAGTATTGCTGGCCGACGCGCCGCAACTCGAAGCGGGCCTGGCAGAAAACGTCGAAGCGACCGTGCTGAACATCGCGAGGGACTACTCGCATATCCTCGCGCCGGCCACCGCCTACGGCAAGAACATCGCCCCGCGTATCGCAGCGAAGCTGGATGTCGCGCAGATCAGCGACATCACCGCGGTGGACAGCGCCGACACGTTCGAGCGCCCGATCTACGCTGGCAACGCGATCGCGACGGTTCAATCTCAAGACCCGATCAAGGTCATCACAGTCCGCACGACCGGCTTCGACCCAGTGTCAGCCGAAGGCGGCAGCGCAACGGTCGAGAAGATCGAAGCGGCGGCGGACACCGGCCTGTCGCAGTTCGTGAGCCGTGAAGTGACGAAGCTGGATCGTCCGGAACTGACCTCGGCGAAGATCATCGTTTCGGGTGGCCGTGGTCTGGGCAACGGCGAGAACTACACCAAGGTTCTGGAACCGCTGGCCGACAAGCTGAACGCAGCGCTGGGCGCCTCACGCGCAGCAGTGGATGCGGGCTTCGTACCGAACGACTATCAGGTCGGGCAAACCGGCAAGATTGTCGCACCACAACTGTACGTGGCGGTCGGCATCTCGGGCGCGATCCAGCATCTGGCCGGCATGAAGGACAGCAAAGTGATCGTGGCGATCAATAAAGACGAAGAAGCGCCGATTTTCAGCGTCGCCGATTACGGCCTCGTGGGCGATCTGTTCGACGTCGTCCCGCAGCTCGGTGCGGAAATCGGCTGATCCACCGGCCAGCATCGGACTGATCAAGGCCGGCGCATAACAAGGAGACGCGATGAAACGCGAAGGAGTGGTGGTAATCGGAGTGCGACCAGCAATCGGCGCCTTTGGCGGCGCCCCGAAAAGCGAACCGCCGACGAAACCCGGCAACACGATCGCGCGCGAAGCATTGCGTCGTGCCGGCCTTTGAGCAAGGAGAGCCGACGCCATGACCATGTCGTCCAGTGACGTGATGGTATTCGTGATGAGTCTGCTGACGATGTTTTGCCCGCCCGTCGCCATGCCGATGTATGCCGCCGTGACTGGCCACTTTCCCGCGTCGATCCAACGCCAGATAGCGCTGCGCTTATTTGCGTGGATCGGCGCGCTGATGGTCGGCGCCGCATGGGGAGGGCAGTTCGTCTTGCGGCTCTTCGGCCTGACGCCTGGCGCTTTGACGCTGACTGGCGGCCTCGTCCTCTGCCTGTGGTCCATTCCGATGATGCATGGCGCAATCGGCGGCGGGGGGGACGGTACCGGGCTCAAGCTCGAATACGCGCAATGGCGCAACTTCATCGCCGTGCCTTTGATCTTTCCGCTATCGATCGGCAGTGCGGTCATCTCGCTTGTAATCGCGACCGCGGCGCGGTTTGATACGATTGGCGACCGATTCCTCATCAGTGCCCTGTGTGTCGCGCACGCGGCGGCTATCGGGCTCGCGTATGCGTTGTCCGGTCTCTGGTGCAACCGGCTCGGTGTGGCGAGCAAGGTGTTGGTGGAGCGGCTGTCGGGCATCGTGTTGACAGCCATCGCGTTTCAGATGCTCGCGCAAGGCGTGCGTGAGCTTCTCCCCGGTCTCGCATCGTGATGATCGAGCGATGCTTACAGGTCGCGCCGGCTGGCGTGACGCATTGAATGAATCTCCACACTGACGGATGAAATGATATGAAAACAGTGGGTATGTACCTCGTCGAGCTCCTCGCGGCCTACGGCGTGGACACCGTCTTCGGCATTCCCGGCGTCCACACCATCGACCTGTATCGCGGGTTGGCGGGAAGCCGGATACGCCATATCACGGCGCGCCATGAGCAGGGGCTGGGATTCATGGCCGACGGCTACGCGCGCGCGAGCGGGCGGCCAGGTGTGTGCTTCGTGATCACGGGACCGGGCATGACCAATATCGCCACGGCGATGGCGCAGGCTTATGCCGATTCGATTCCCATGCTGGTGATCTCGAGCGTCAACGCACTGGGCAAACTCGGTTCCGGCAACGGCCACTTGCACGAGATGCCTGATCAGCGGACGTTCACGAGTGGTGTCGCCGAATTCAGTCACACGATTACGCGCGCGGAAGAGCTGTCGCAAGTTATCGCGCGCGCGTTCGCGGTTTTTTCGAGTGGGCGTCCGCGGCCGGTGCATATCGAGTTGCCGCTGGACGTGATCAATGCCGACGCGCTCGATCTGCCGGCTATTCCGCCAGCGCCGCCTCGCGCGAAGGCGGGGCCGGCGGCGTCGCAAGCAATCGAAGACGCGCGCATCGCGTTGGAAAAGTCGCGCTTGCCGGTGATTTTTGCGGGTGGCGGCGCGCTGGGTGCTGCTGCCGAAGTGCAATGGCTCGCCGAAATGCTCGATGCGCCCGTCGTCATGACGATCAACGGACGCGGCATCTTGCCCGCCGGCCACCCGCTCGCGATCTCACTGTCCGCATCCAGCGCCGCGGTACGCGCAATGATGCGCGAGAGCGATCTGGTGATCGCGCTCGGCACGGAGCTCGGCCCGACCGATTACGATCTCTACGCGGATGGCAGCTTCGAAAAGCCGGCCAACCTGCTGCGAATCGACATCGACGCTCAACAACTGTTTCGCAACGCGATGCCGACGTTGCCGTTAGCCGGCGATGTCGGCGAAACGCTGCGAGCGCTGCGGCGAGACGGGCTCGCCGGCCTGCGTGCCAATGCAGGCGCAAGCCGGGCGGCGGCATGTCGCGCCGCGGGCATGAGCGAACTGGATGCAATCACCTCGAGCGATCTGCGCATGCTGGCGGAAGTGAGCCAGGTGCTGCCGCAAGCGCTGATCGTGGGCGATTCCACGCGCCTCGTGTACTCGGGCAACCTCGGGTATGAAGCGCCGCGACCGCGCGCCTGGTTCAATGCGTCGGTCGGTTTCGGCTCATTGGGCTACGGGTTGCCGGCGGCTATTGGCGCGAGCCTCGCGGAACCCGCGCGAAAGGTGGTGTGTCTCGCCGGCGACGGCGGCTTTCAGTTCACGCTGGGTGAACTGGGTACCGCGTACCAGCATGGCGCGAACCTGATCGTGCTGCTGCTGAACAACGGCGGTTACGGCGAAATCAAAAGCGCAATGCTGGGTCGCGGTGTCGAGCCGATCGGCGTCGATCTGCACACGCCGGACTTTGTTGCCATTGCTGAGGCTTATGGCTGGTCAGCGGAGCGTATCGACGCTGGTGCGCCGCTCGCGCAGACATTGGCCGCCGCCGCGCAGCGCGGCACACCTCACCTGATTGAATTAATGGTTCGGTAAGGCGTGAAGTGGGTCAAGCGGAGGCGTGAACCGGTGCGCCCCGCTTTTTATCCGCCTTGGACGGTGACAGAAAGCTGTTGACGACCTGCATGCATCCGCTTAGCGCTTCATCGGCCGTGAACGACGCGGGGTCGCGCGCCAGTTCGAGCCAGAATCCGTCGATGACCGCCGTCAATGTCAGCGCGGCAAGTTCACTATCAATAGGCGTCTTCTGCGTCTCGCCAATCTGGTCGAACAATCGGGTCAACGCAAGACGGTAGCTCGCGTACAACTCCTTGTGCGCTTTGCGAATCACCGGATCACTGTGCGCGACGCTCCAGAATCCGAGCCACACCTTGACGTTTTTCGGCGCGAAGACGGGCGCCGCAAAACAGACCCGTATGATCGCATCGAGCTTGTCCGCCGGCGTGGACGCTTTCGCTGCTGCCGCTCTCGACACGTCCAGCAGATCGGCGGCGAGCCGCTTGTAGGTTTGCGCCATCAGTTCGTCTTTCGACTGGAAGTGATGGTTGATGAGTCCTCGCGATACTTTCGCCTCGGAACAGATACGGTCGATCGTGGTTTCCGAATAGCTATAACGCGCGATGCAGCGCATGGTGGCGTCGATGATCGATTGCTGACGGACGGCCGGGTTTTCACGGATCCCACGGCCGCGTGTGGGGACGGATTCGTTGCCGATGGTCTTTTTCACGTGATTGCCTTCAAGGGTCGTCGATTGATCGATTATATGTGAGCGTAGAACGATCGTTCAATTAGAAACTATTGTCTGCACGGGTATCGTCGAGGCGGCGTTGGAAGCCGCACGCGCAAGCTTTCGTGACGGCTTGCGCGATCTCCGCCAGGGTCCCTCCCATCAGGGCAAAAACTGATCTCGATTATTTATGAAAACTGTTGAACCGTTGTTCAACAAGCCATATACTCAGCCTCACATGAAGGGGAGTTGTCCGCCAGATAACTCATCACGGTTCCGTCGGCGCGAGACGCTTGCGAAGGAGACAGAATGCTGGCCTCGGTAAATGGCAGTAGTCGAATAACGGTGGCGGCACAGGAGCGGGTGCGTATCGAGAATCTCCACAAGAGTTTCGGGGAGTTGGAAGTTCTCAAAGGCGTGTCGCTCACCGCGCGGGAAGGCGAAGTGATTTCGCTGATCGGCGCGAGCGGTTCTGGAAAAAGTACCTTGCTTCGCTGCATTAATCTTCTTGAAGTGCCTTCGCAGGGAACGATAACGGTTGACGGCGAGCAGATCCAGCTCGGCGTCGATCGCAAGGGCCGGCCGGTCGCAAGGGACCCGCGCCAGGTCGAACGGATTCGTACGCGACTCGGCATGGTCTTTCAGAATTTCAATCTCTGGGCGCACCGCACCGTGCTCGAAAACGTGATCGAGATGCCCATCCATGTACTGGGCGAAGCGCGCGCGGAAGTGGTGGGCCGCGCCGAGCAACTGCTCGAACGCGTGGGGCTCATCGACAAGCGCGACGTTTATCCCGCGTTTCTCTCCGGTGGACAACAGCAGCGCGTGGCGATTGCGCGTGCGCTGGCCATGCGCCCGAAAGTCATGTTATTCGACGAACCCACCTCCGCGCTCGACCCCGAACGCGTGGGCGAAGTCCTGAAGGTGATCCGCGATCTCGCGTGCGAAGGCCGCACGATGATCCTCGTCACACATGAAATGGAATTTGCGCGCGACGTGTCCAGCAAAATCATGTTTCTTCATCAAGGCCGCGTGGAAGAGAGCGGCGCGCCCAGCGAGATTTTCGACACGCCGAGCAGCGAGCGTTGCCGTCAATTCGTCACGGCCCATAAACAGCGTCATTGAATGCCGTACCCGAGGGCGCAACGAAGATGTCTTTGGCTATACGCCCGCGATTGAAACTTCCTCTTTGCAACCACCCTTCCTCAGGAAAGGATCGACCATGAAACGAATGCTTCGCCATCTGGCTTTGCTGACCTCCCTCGGCGTGACGTTGTGTTCCTTTGCGGCGCCCGCCGCCGCAGCTCAGGACACGCTGCGTTTCGGCGTTGCCGCGGAGCCTTATCCGCCGTTTCTGGTCAAGACGCCCTCCGGGCAGTTCACCGGCTTCGAGCCCGATCTGATCCGGGCGCTCTGCGCGCAGATGAACGCCAAGTGCGAGATCAAGGAAGTGGCGTGGGATGGCATCATCCCCGCCTTGCTGGACAACAAGTTCGACGTGATCTTCAACTCGATGGGGATCAGCCCGGAACGTCAGAAGGTCATCGCCTTCTCGCGCCCGTACTATGAGACGACGGGGATTTTCGTCGCGCCGAAGAATGTGAAACTGACGCTGACGCCCGCCGGTCTGGCAGGCAAGTCCATCGGCGTGCAGGGTTCCACGACCAATGCGGAATTCGTCCAGTCGGCTTACGGCAAAACGTCCACCATCCGTGTCTACAACACGCAGGATGATTGCAATGCCGATCTGCTTGCCGGCCGCATCGACGTCATGTTCATGGACAAGGTCGGCGACATCGATTTTCTGAAGTCGAAAGACGGGGCGACGCTCGAAGAGAAAGGGACCGGCAGCATCAAAATGGACCCGCTGAAGTATGGCCTGGGTGTGGGCGCCGGCTTGCGTAAAAATGACACGGCACTGAGAACGCGCATCGACCAGGCGCTCACGCAGTTGCACGATTCGGGCAAATACACCCAGATCTCGGAGAAGTACTTCCCGGTCGATCTCTGGCCACATTGATATCAAAACAGTAGAGACAAGCAGGGGGATGCGTTGAACTTCGACACATGGGTAGCGTATCTGGGCATGGACCCTGACGGCTGGGGCGTGGCGATGCTGCAAGGCGCGGTCGTCACGCTGGAAATTTCGTTCGGGGCATTTCTGGTGGGTATCGTGTTGGGCCTGCTCGGCGCGTTTGCGAAGCTCTCCGGCATTCAGCCGCTCGTGCGGATCGCGCAGGCTTACACCACGTTGTGCCGGGCGGTGCCGGAATTGCTGCTGATTCTCCTGCTCTACTTCGCGGGTACCGACGCCGTCAATCTGCTGATCTCGGCGGTCGGTGTCGGACCTGTCAGCGTCAACGGCTTCGCGGCAGCGGTGATCGTGCTCGGCATCGTGCAGGGCGCGTACGCGTCGGAAATCATTCGCGGTGCGATTCTTGCCATTCCCTATGGACAGATCGAGGCCGGCCGGGTATTTGGCGCGCGGCCGGGCCTCGTGCTGCGCCGTGTGATCCTGCCCGCGATGGCACCCTACGCGCTGGCCGGCTTCGCGAACCTGTGGCTCATTCTCGTCAAGGACAGCGCGCTCATCAGCGTGGTGGGCTACAACGAACTGCTGAGCACGGCCAAGCAGGCGGCGGGCTCGACGCGGGAATATCTGCGCTATTACCTGTTGGTGGCGGCCGTGTATTTCATCATTACGTCGCTATCCAACATCCTGTTTCGCGAGATCGAGCGCCGCTTTGGTCGCTGGATGCCGAGTTCCTGATTGCCGAATTCCTGATTGCCGCTGGTCGAACTTTTGCCGGGTACCTGCTATGGAATGGAGTGTGTTGTCGTCGTATGGGTCGATGCTGTTGCTGGGTGTGGTCACCACACTCAAGCTGCTCATCATTTCAGGCGTGCTGGGATTTCTGCTGGCGATCGCTGTCGCGTTCGCGCGAATCTCGCAAAACCGGCTGCTCGCGTACCTGAGCAAAGGCTTCACTGAAGTCATCCGCGGCACGCCGCTGCTCGTGCAGATCTACGTTTTCTACTACGGACTCGGGTCGCTGTTTTCCGGCTGGCCCTGGCTGCGCGAGACCTTCCTCTGGCCGTTTCTGCGCGACGGCTTCTGGTATGTCGCGTTGGCTCTCGTGATCAGCGTGGGCGCCTATGTCGGTGAAGTGCTGCGCGCAGGACTGCGAGCCGTGCCGAAAGGCGAGATCGAAGCGGCCCGCGCCATGGGCATGCGTCCACGCGTGATTGTGCGCCGTGTCTGGCTGCCGCGCGCCATTCAGATTCTGCTGCCGACGCTGGCGGGCGAGACGGTCATGCTGCTGAAGTCGACCGCACTCGCATCCACGGTCGCCGTCATGGATGTGCTGGGCGCGGCGAACTACATTCGCGGTCAAACCTTGCGCACCTACGAGCCGCTGCTCGCCATCGCCGTGATTTACGTGGTGCTTGCCATCGTGATCGAAAGAGCGTTCGGCTATCTGGAGCATCGTGTGCCGGTTCGCTCCGCACGTTGATTTGCACGAGACGTATTACGACCCAAGGAGGCGGGGATGGAGTATTCGAAGCTGGTGGAACGCTTGCAAGGCAAGCGGACGTCGGCGTGGGAGATTCACTACGCGGCGCAGAAAGCGCAGGCTAATGGCGAGGATGTGATTCTGCTGAGCGTTGGCGATCCGGATTTCGCCACGCCGGCGGTGATCGTCGAACGCGCGGTGAAGGCGTTGCGCGACGGCGATACGCACTACACGGAAGTGGCGGGCCGCCCCGCGCTGCGGGCGGCGATCGCGCGGGAGTGCGCGCGAACCACTGGCCAATCCGTCTCGGCGGAGAATGTCATTGTCGTGGCCGGCGCGCAGAACGGTCTGTTTGCCGCTTCGATGTGCCTGTGCGAAGCGGGCGACGAAGTCATCGTGCCCGAGCCGATGTATCTCACCTACGAGGCGAGCGTGCGTGCGTCGGGCGCGACGCTGGTGCCTGTGCCGGTCGATCCCGCTCGCCAGTTTCACCTCGATTGCGATGCGCTCGAAGCCGCGATCACGCCGCGCACCAAAGCCATTTTCTTCGCCACACCCTGCAACCCCACCGGCGTCGTGATGCCGCGCGCGGATCTCGAACGCATCGCGAAACTGGCTTGCGAGCACGACCTGTGGGTGCTGTCCGACGAAGTCTACGCGGATCTCACGTTTGACCACGAGCACGTGAGCATCGCGGCGCTGCCCGGCATGGCGGAACGTACGCTCACATTGGGTAGTCTGTCGAAGTCGCACGCGATGCCTGGCTGGCGCGCGGGTTGGGCTTGCGGGCCTGCGGCACTGATCGGTCATCTGGAACGCCTCGCGCTGTGTATGCTCTACGGCCTGCCGGGGTTCATCCAGGAGGCGGCGCTCACCGCGCTTGAGAACAAGCCGCAGATCGTCGCCGACATGCGCGCCATCTACCGGCGCCGCCGCGACGTGGTCTACGAAGGCTTGCGGCGCGTGCCGGGCTTGCGCTGTCTGTTGCCGGAAGCGGGCATGTTCATGATGGTCGACGTCACGGGCACCGGCCTGAACGCGTACGATTTCACGTGGCAACTGTTTCGCAGCCAGGGCGTCGCATTGCTGGACGCAAGTGCGTTCGGCGAGACGGCGAATGGCTTTGTGCGCTTCGGATTTGTCGTCGATGAGGCACGGCTCGACGATGCCTGCCAACGCGTCGCGGCGTTCGTGCAAAGCCTGAATCGAAGTCACTGACTATATCCCTCATCCGCAAGCAGAACGCGGGTGGTAGCGCATTGCGCTACCACCCGCGTTTGCTTTTCCGGTACGACGTTTCTTCTCATCCGATTATGCCCGGCTCGCCAGCGCGTTCAGACGC
>NZ_JAQQEN010000003.1:0-739317 GCF_046027215.1 Paraburkholderia fungorum
CTACTCCTGACAGCATGATGGTGGTTACGGCTGGCCAGCCCGAGCCGGGCCACGGCGCTGGTGTCCCAATGCAAGTCTCGTCCAGTGGCTCGACGGATCTGCACGCCTTGGTGATATTTGTGCTCGACGCCACCAAACCGTTTTCATCTCCCGCAAATTTCCCGTGAGCAACGGTTTACCCGCCTCAGCGCGTGAACATCCCCATGTGGGCTTCGCTTCCCTTCGCCGATGCCGGTCATTTCGAACGTCGAACGTCCGCTTTCGGCCTTTGAATTCGAGACCTCGTAATTTCGCTTCGGGTCGATAGCGCCTATTTCGATTTCTCCGAAACCAGGCGTTCAGAAACAGTCAAATGGCGGGAAGCTCGAATGGCCGGGGTGGCCGAAGAGCACCGCTGTCGTCCGCCAGCGGGACACGCTAACTGGCAATCTGCGTCGTCGCAAGTTGTGCGATTTGCTGCTTTAAGCAGGGTTGGGTGTTTGCGCGTCCGTTTCACCGTGTGGCATTCAAATCAAGAGAACCTAAACCGCGGGCGTCAAGGCTCCGCCGGACTTTCGTCAATTGAGCCCGCTACAATGAATGCTAGCCAAAAGACGAATGCGACCAGCCATGCATCTTCCCTCAATCCCCCGAATGCAGAAACGAACAGTCCGTCCAGTCTGGATCGCTGTGTGCATCGCACTCCTTCTGTCGCCGCCAGCCCTCCTTGCCCAGGACGAAAAGCCGGGTATTGTCTTTTCCACGATCCAGCCCGAAACACCACTGCCCGCGAGCTGGAAGAATCTGCCGGTCGTGCACGGCAAGCCCATGACGCAATACACGCTTGTTCACGACGGCCACATCACCGTCCTGCAGGCGGACGCGAACCGCTCTGCTTCTGCGCTGATGCACGAGGGTAATATCGACCTCGTCCGCACACCCGTCGTGGCATGGCGCTGGAAAGCAGAGATGCCGATCGAGGGGGCCGACAACCGCGTCGGATCGAAGGAAGACGCGCCAGCGCGACTAGTGTTCTCCTTTGACGGCGACAAAAGCAAGCTGTCGCTATTCGACCGGGCCAAGATGGGCCTGGCTAAGCGCATGGGGGGCGAAGAGTTGCCCTATGCCACGCTGATGTATATCTGGTCGACCACCGCCGCGCCAGGCACCGACATTGCCAATCCTCACACGGACCGCGTACAGATGATTGTGGTCTCAGGTCTGCCCGGCGATGCGGATCAGTGGCAAAGCCTGCGCCGCAATATCGTGCAAGACTACGAGCGGGTCTTTCGCGAACCGCCAGGACGAATCACCGGCTACGGGCTGCTCACCGATACCGACAACACCGGTACCACGACACGCGCTTGGTACGGTGACATCCAGTTCCTGCCCGGGCCTTGATAACCCAATGCCACCCGCTTCTGCCAAAAGCGCATGTCGCGGCTGTCGAGGGGGGTTCAGCCGAACTTATCAGGCGGCAGTCGGCCATGAACAGCTGTTCACATGCGTCGTCGCTCGGACGTTCAAGCGTCGGCTCCACTCCGTAACCGGCCATCCAATCGTAAAGGACGAACGCTCGGTCTTCGGCCATTGCCGACGTTCAGGCGATGAAGTCGGTGAGGCAGCTCCAGGTTGCTTCTCTGCCGTTCGCACATCGTTGGTGATGAGTATCTAGCCTCACTATCGGCGAATGCTTGCTACGACCCTAATGGGACATTCGGACTTCTCCGAAACGGACGCACCCGCCGACATTGGACTACGTTTCTTTTTGATTGAGCAGCCTTAGAACTACGCCTCTTACCTCGAAAGGTGTCCGGCGCTTACGGTCCGTCCATTGTCAGCCGAATCGCATAGCGATTGTTTAAACGTATTGTGCGTCTACATGGAGGCGCCTTCGTACACTGAAATAGTCGAAGGACGGCCGTCCTGGATCGCTGAAGATGTCGGCGATTTCTTCTACGGCAGGCCAACAAATCAGTATTCGGATACTACGTCGGGGCCGACATGGTTGGCTGTGCCGACGTGAATCGTTCATGTCTGGCGGAAGATAGCGTCTGGATCGGCTTGTTGCTATTTTGGCGATGCCGCTGGAATTGCGGGAGGCAACCAGATCGCCCATGCCGTGAATGTCACGTTCCAGACCGGCAAATATCCGCGGCACTAAGGGGCGGCAGCGCGCGAGGCCGTCGAGTTGCTACGATTTGAGATGTGCCGCGTCGTAGCGGTGATGAGCGGCAATTTCGATTATTGGGGTCTGCCGGATGGGGATCGGCCTACGACCGCGCCGGGCGCTGTGGAGCGGGTTGATGCTGTGGCGACTGGCGCCATGGCCAATCGAAAAAGACCGCAGAGGCCTAGGCCGGCGCGTTTTGCCGATACCGAGTAGGTCTTGCACCGTGCAACACACCCGGCGCCCCTGAACCCACCAGACGTGGGCCAGGAGCGCGTTCCTCAGACCGTTACGCCGCCAGTTTGCGAGAGCGAGCGGGGTCCCGCTGATCAGCATAGCACCGGGCCTCGACCACTCGGGCAAGATCTTGCTTGAGTAGGTAGACAGAGACCATCAGCAAAACGAGATCCTTCAAAAGGAAGCCCGAAACTATTGTCATCGCTGGAAACCCTCCGGCGGCAGCATCCCACGCGCCAGGAGCAAATGGCATGATCGTGAAGGTAGCGAGGAAGGTCAAGGTAGAACCGAAAGCGCCCAGTGCTCCCAATTTCTTATTCCAGAATCCCAGGAGCAGTAACGAGCCATACGTCCATTCTGACGCTCCCAAGAAAATGCTTGTGCCTTTAACGCCCAACAACGGAAGCACCCAAAAGATAAGCGGCCCGTGCTTGATTAAAGGAATTAGGTCTATGATTTCGGTCTGAAACCATTTGTCGTACCCGAACCAAGCGAAGATAATCACCATCGAGGCGCGGAGCAGGTGGTAGTCGAAGTCTCGCTTCAGAAGACCTGAACGACCCAGTATATCGACGAAGTAATTCATGATTTCCTCCGTGTCGGAGCTGTGAGCACTTCGGCTCCGGTGGCGACCTCAAGTGCGGGAATTTCGATGTGCAACATCTAGTAATCCTTTCATTAGTTGGCTTTCGCTAGTAAGTTCATTTTATGAGCCCGAATTGATACTTATGATTCTCAACTGGCTCGATAACATGCCTGGAATTATCAAACGACAGGTGCAATGCTCGACCAAATCGATTGGTTAAGGCGCCTCCTTGACCGCTCAGCCGGATCGCAGACACGACCTGCGCGGCACCACGAAGCGCTGGAAAGCACAGCTATCAATGCCGACCAATACAACCTGCTTTGCGCGATATCGCGCCTTGATGTTCCCACCCAGAGCGATCTGTCGGCGCTTGGCCATACGCTGAAGCCACTTATTCGCGATGGCTTCGTTGAAAGCCGAAAGGACGATGAAGATGCCCGCAAGCGCCGCATTGCCCTGACTGAAGCGGGCGAGACAAAGCTCCACGACGCTGAAGCGCTCTGGAAGCTGGCACAACGTCGTTTCGCTTCGCTGCTGGGTCGGACTGTCAGCAAAGAACTCCGGGAATTGCTTGATCAGATCGCTTCTCCCGATTTTGCAGAGCAGCTTTCGTCCTGAACCGTACCGTCGCATCCGCGCCGTGAATCAGACGTGTGCGCATCGCGGCATCGCCGCTGCCTGCGCACCTCGCCCTCACCTTTCGAGTCCTTCCGTTCGCTTCAAACGCTTTTTAAGTTTTTCATCATGAAGTGATGGCTTACGCTCGATTATCCGATCACACCGTGACGATGTTCGTGGTGACCTCGATGTTGCCGCGCACAGACTTCGAGTACGGGCAGATCTGATGAGCCGCGTGCGCGATTTTCTCGACGACGTCCTTAGCCAGACCCGGCACGCGAACGGTGAACTCGGCGCCGAGCAACCACGCGGTACCGGTCTGCCCAATGTTGACCTTGATGTCCACGGAATAGTCGGGCGGCAGCGTGACCTTCTTCATCGAGGCCGCAATCCCGAACACGGTGGTGTAACAGGCTGACCACGCGCCCGCAAACAACTGCTCGGCTGTCGGGTGCGGCTCGGTGGCGATGAACTCCAGGCTTTCAACGCCGGGCGCTGTCAGCTTGAGGTCGAACACACCAAACTCGCCGCGCTGGAGATTGGGGTCACGATTGACCGTGGCGTGGGTGTTGCCTGAGGCGAGGACTTTTTCGATCTTTTCCATGATGGATTCCTTCGTAAATAAGGGTGTTAAATGCATTTAAAGCGCGTGAGATTCAATCGTATGCGTCATATGGTGGGCGAAGATGCCCTCACACCGTGACTACGTTCAGGCCGACCTCGATGTTGCCGTGCACGGCCTTCGAGTACGGGCAGAGCTGATGGGCCAGGTGCGCGAGTGCCTCGACGACTTCCGTTGCCAGACCCGGCGCGCGGATGGTGAACTGGGCGCCAAGGGAATGCCCGGCGCCGACCGACCCAATGCTGACCTGGATGTCCACGGAATAGTCGGACGGCAGCGTGACCTTCTTCATCGAGGCCGCAATCTCGAACGCGCTGATGTAACAGGCCGACCACGCGCCCGAGAACAACTGCTCGGCTCTCGGGTGCAGTCCGGTGCCGATGAACTCGCGGTTTTCACTGCCCGACGCCGACAGCTTGAGGTCGAGGGCACCGTACTCACCGCGCGGGACGTTGGGGTCGCGATTAACCGTGGCGTGGCTGTTGCCTGAGTGGAGGAGTTGTTCGATCTTGCTCATTTGAGATTCCTTCGATGTGTGGGTAGGAGCCCAGACTTTAATTCGCGGCGTGACGTTCGCCGAGTCCTGAATGGCTCAAGGGCGTGCTCAAAAGGATCAATCTGTGACGGGTGGCGTCATTTCGTGACGCTTTGCCAAAGGGGCAACAGGTGCTGTTTTGCAGGAGCCGAAAATCCACTGGCACCTGATCCGAGGCGAACGGTAGGCGAGAGCCGCAGCGGAAAGCGGCAACTAACCAACGTAAGACAACCCGTGTTAGCAGCAATTTATAGCGTTTTATTAGCACGTTCTTCGGGTGCGACCTACCATTGCAAGGTGGTCAGGCAGACCCGGCATCCTTGCCGATGGAGGAGAACATGACCGAAGCCGACAACAGCGCCATCGCCGAAGCGTTGTTCGCCTAGCGGACCGGAGGTCGTCATGGCTTACGCTCCAATCCTCACCGAATCTCAACTCGAACGTGTGCGCGTCTTCACGAAGCCGCGACAGGTGGCGGCAGGCGTTGTCCTCTATAACCCCAATGACGACACCCCGCCGGTATACGTGGTGATCGAGGGCAAGATCAGGATTGTCTCGCTGGCTGGCGGCGTCGAAGATACGGTGACGACTTATGACCCGGGTCAGTTTTCGGGCGAATTGCTGATGATTGCAGGCAGGCGCTCCATCTACCGGTGTCAGGCCGTCGAAGCATCGCACCTGCTGGAGTTGAGCGCGGAAAACCTGCGAACCCTGATCAGCAAGGACGCGGAGTTGAGCGAAATCTTCATGAGGACGTTCCTGGCGCGGCGCCTTTCCATGGTTAGTCATGGACGTACCAATGTGCTCATGCTCGGCTCGCGCTATTCGGCGCAAACGCTTGCTCTACGAGAATTTCTGACGCGCGACGGACACCCGTTCGCTTATGTGGATCTCGACACCGACAGCAGTGCCCAGGAATTGCTCGACCGCTTCGGGGTATGCAGCGACGACGTCCCTATCGTCATTTGCAACGGGGACCAGATACTCAGAAACCCATCGACGCGGGAAGTGGCACAAACGTTGGGCTTCAACTCGAATATCGACGAGTTACAGGTGCGCGACATCGTCATTGTCGGCGCGGGTCCCGCAGGACTGGCCGCGGCAGTGTATGCGGCATCCGAAGGCCTCGATGTGCTGGTCATCGAACGCGCAGCGCCCGGCGGACAGGCCGGCTCCAGTTCACGCATCGAAAACTACCTCGGTTTTCCAACTGGCCTCTCTGGTCAGGAGCTTGCGAACAGCGCGATTGCGCAGTCGGAAAAGTTTGGCGCCAGGATCATGGTGGCGCGTACGGTCGAGGGCCTGAACTGCGATGAGCGGCCTTACCGGATTGCGCTCGACGACGGCCAACAGATAGCGGCCCGTTCGATCGTACTTGCGACGGGCGCCGCCTATAACCAGCCTGCGCTGCCCAACATCGACCGCTTTACTGGCCGTGGCATTTACTACAACGCCACGTTCATGGAAGGCCAACTGTGTAGCGGCGATCCGGTGATCGTTATCGGCGGCGGCAACTCCGCGGGACAGGCGGCCGTGTTTCTCGCCCAGAACACGAAGGGCGTGCGGATGCTGGTCAGGTCAGCGAGACTCGCGGCAACGATGTCGCGCTATTTGATCCGGCGCATCGAAGAAAATCCGCTCATTCAGGTTCATTTCAACAGTGAGCTCGTGAGCTTGAGCGGTGACGACCATCTTGAAGAGGTGGCGTGGTGCGACAAGACCACGGGCGAAGTGACGACGCAACCCGTGCGGCACGTCTTCGTCATGACGGGAGCCTCACCGAAGACCGAGTGGCTTGCCGGCTGCCTGTCACTCGATCCGCGCGGCTTCGTGTTGACAGGAAGTGATCTGGACGACGTCTTGCCACCCCAGCCATGGCCGCTTGCGAGGCGGCCCTACATGCTCGAAACCAGCCTGCCCGGCGTATTCGCGGTAGGCGATGCGCGGGCCGGAAATGTCAAACGGGTCGCATCTGCAGTCGGAGAGGGTTCGATCGTCGTCCACATGGTGCATCAGGTGCTTGCCGATATGTAGATTGGATGACGACCTTCCGTTTCGCCGGAGGCCGGGGATTTCAAACGCGTCGCCGCCACTTGATACTCACCTCATCCGTCTAAATGTCCAGCATCAACCGACTCGACCGGCGCATGCGGGTTGGCTACGGTCTGACGCGATGCGCGGTCCGGGAGATCGCGCGTGCGGGACATCGGACAGGGTTTGGCCATCACCGGCCCTCAGCACGCTCGCCCGCGCGGACACTCAAACGGCTGCTCCGCCCCTCGATAGCGGACGTTTGTCTTCCATAGTGGACCGACCGCGACGAATTGCGGCCCGTGCTTACCACGCATTGAACGAATCTGCTGCTGTTTCCGATTCCTGGGTGGCTGGATGATGGATGCATTCCAAACCAACAGGAGCAGTGTCATGGAATTCCTCCGACTCGTCCGCATCGTTCTTTCCAGCTTCTTCGGCGTGCGCAAGCGTGCGTCGCATGAGGCGGACTTCGCCAACGTGAACTTTGTCCTGCTGCCGTTCGTGGCCGTGTTCCTTGCAGTGGTCATCGGCGCAATCATATTCGGCTTTGTGCACCTGGTCGCGGACTCGACGAGCGCAATGCAGGGCTTCTGATTCGCGGTTCGCTGCATTGGCCGCGCAACCCGGCTGCTATTTGCGTGCATGGCTTAACAGCAACGGGCTCATCACGGTCGCGCAGAACTTGAATCAGATTGATGCGTGCACCGCCGGGTCCTCGAGAATCTCGGCAAGGGCTCGGATGGCTCCATCAATCTTGACGCTCCAGGGATGCCCAAAGTTGATCCGGACGCAATTCTGAAATGCGTGCCTGGCGGAAAAGATCGGACCAGGCGCGATGCTGATACCACGGCCGATCGCGAGCCGGTGCAGCGCCATCGCATCGACCGCGTCCGGCAATTGCAGCCATAGGAAGTAACCGCCCGAGGGCGTCACCCATCGGACCTCACGCGGCAGGTAACGCCGCAAAGCCGCCTCCATGGCTGCACGTTGTGTCTGCATCGCAGCACGCAGCTTGCGCAGATGCCGGTCGAACCCGCCATGCTCCAGGTAGTCCGCAATGCCCGCCTGCGCAGGGGTGCTGGCCGAGAGCGTCGTCATCAGTTTGAGCCGCTGCACGCGATCCGCGAAGCGTCCAGCGGACGCCCATCCGATACGATAACCCGGTGCAAGCGTCTTCGAAAACGAACTGCAGTGCATGACCAGTCCGTTGCCATCGAAAGCTTTCGCAGGTAGTGGCCGATCACGGCTGAAGTGCAGCTCCTGATAAACGTCGTCTTCGATCAGCGGTACGTCACGCGCTGCAAGCATGTCAACGAGCGACTTCTTCTTTTCGTCGGAAAGGGTGACGCCGGTCGGATTCTGGAAATTGGTCATGAACCAGCATGCGCGAATCGGATGCTTGTCGAGCGCAGCGGCGAGCGCGTCGAGGTCGAGGCCTGTGACCGGATGGACCGGAATCTCGACCGCGCGCAGATCGAGCCGCTCAATGGCCTGCAAGGCCGCGTAGAAGCCCGGCGACTCGACCGCGACGACGTCGCCCGGACGCGTGACGGCCATCAGACACAGATTCAGCGCCTCCAGCGCGCCGTTGGTAACGACGATCTCCTCGGGGGGGATCGACACGCCGGTGGCCACATAGCGCAGCGCGATCTGGTGGCGAAGATGGTCGTTGCCGGGCGGCAGATCCACGACCGTGCTCCATGGGCTGAGCGCGCGCGTGCCTTGGGTCAGCGATTTGAGCAGGCGAGCTGAAGGGAACAACAGTGGCGATGGGAACGCCGAGCCGAGCGGCACGATGTCTGGATGCTTCGCGGCATCGAGCACGGAAAACACCAGATCGCTGATGTCGACCTTCGTTGAATCGGCAAGCGGCATGTCGTGATGCGACGGCACCTGTTTGACCGCCGCACCGGGCGTCACGAAGTAGCCCGCGCGCTCTTCGGCGCGGATCAGCCCCCACTCTTCGAGCAGATAGTACGCGCGGAAAACCGTCGACTGACTGACACCGCGCTGCGCGATGATCTGCCGGAGCGACGGCAGCCGGGAGCCGATGGGAATCTGCCCCGACCGGATGCCATCAGCGATCGAGTTGGCGAGAGCCTCGTAGCGTTTCATGATGGGTCTTCTTCAAATGTTTATCCCATGTTAGGTCGCCGTCGCCGTCAACTCGTCCCCGACGTGACTCCTGTCCGGTTTCCGTCGTCCCGATCCCATGGCGGCGTCCCGCCGAACGCATCGACCAGGAAATCGATCATTACACGCACTCTGGCGCTCAGGTGTCGACGGCTCGGGTACATGGCGAGTATGTCGATCTCAGGCAGGCGATACTCAGGCAACACGTGAACGAGCGTCCCGGCACGTAGATCGTTGCCGATCAGGAATGTGGGTTGCCAGATCACCCCTTGCCCGGCGAGTGCTGCTGCGCGCGCCGTATCGCCGTTATTCGTATGCATGTGACAGTCGACCTTCACCATGTGAGTCTTGCCGCCATCGTCGATCAGTTGCCACTCATCGCCGGTGGCTGCATAGGTGTACCCGATGCAGCGGTGGCCGATCAGGTCCGCCGGCGCTGCCGGAACTCCGGCGCGAGCCAGATAGGCTGACGACGCGCACAGAATGTTTTGCGATGTCGCCAGCTTGCGGGCTGCGTGGCTAGTCGAGCCGGCGCGCGAGATGCGAATGGCGAGATCGTAGCCTTCATCGACAATATCGACGACGCGGTCAATCAGCCCAACGTCGAGTTCGATGCCAGGATATTTCCGCATGAACTCCGGCCATAGCGGCGCCAGATACAGAACGCCAAAGCTCACGGGCGCATTGATGCGCAGGCGTCCGCGTGGTTCGACCGACGCGGATGACACCAGCCCCTCTGTCTCAGCGACATCGTCGAGGATGGACTTGCAGCGGGCGTAAAGCGTCTCGCCGCCCTCGGTCAGAGACAGCGTGCGAGACGTGCGATTCAGCAGGCGCGTGCCGAGGTGCGCTTCCAGTTCATTCACATACCGGGTCACGTTGGCGGGCGACGTGTCAAGCGCATCCGCTGCACGCGCAAAGCCACCGCGACTCACCACCGTCACGAAAACCTCGAAGGCACGCAGGCGATCCATACAGCCCCCGATTATTCATAAAAACTGAATGATAGGACCATGTTTTAGGCCTTTCTGCCATCAGGACTGAAGCCTATATTGCTTTCACGGGCCAAGGCATAGGGCACTGGCCGATCAGATGCAGCCGGAGATAGAACATGCAACGCTTGACAGGAAAAGTCGCCATCGTGACGGGTGCCAGCGCAGGAATTGGCCGCGCTACTGCGAAGCTGTTCGCGAAGGAAGGCGCCAAGGTGGTCATTGCGGCGCGCCGCGCGGCGGAACTTGAAACGCTCGCTGCGGAGATCGTCAGCGAAGGCGGCGAAGCTGCGTATCTGGCAGGCGACGTGCAGTCGGAGGACTTCGCGAAGGCGCTGGTCGCACTCGCAGTGAGCCGCTTCGGCCGTCTGGACATCGCCTACAACAACGCCGGTACGCTGGGCGAGATGGGCCCGACCACCGGCATTTCCGAAGCTGGCTGGAACGCCGCGCTTGCGACCAACCTGACCAGTGCCTTCCTGGGAGCGAAGCACCAGATTCCCGAAATACTGAAGCAAGGTGGTGGATCGATCATCTTCACGTCGACGTTCGTCGGTTACTCGTTTGCGTTCCCCGGAACCGCGGCCTACGCGGCGAGCAAGGCCGGACTGATCGGCTTGACGCAGGCACTCGCCGCCGAGTACGGTGCGCAAGGCGTGCGCGTCAACGCGGTGTTGCCGGGCGCGGTGGACACGGAGATGTATCGGGACATGAACGACAGCAACGAATCGCAGACGTTCGTCACCGGGCTGCATGCGCTCAAGCGCGTCGCAAAGCCAGAAGAACTGGCGCGCTCGGTGCTGTATCTCGCGTCGGATGATTCATCCTTCGTGACCGGCACCGCCTCACTGGTCGACGGCGGCGCATCGATTACACGTACGTGAACCTCGTGGCGGCATCCGACGTTCAAGCCCCGATGCCGCGATTTCTACTTCATCCATTGAAAGGACCTCTCTCATGGACCTGAATCTGACAGGCAAACTCGCACTGGTGAGCGGCAGCACAGCTGGCATCGGTCTCGCTATCGCCAGCACGCTCGCACAGGAGGGCGCTCGTGTGATCGTGAATGGCCGCTCCCAGTCATCCGTGGATGACGTGGTCGCGCAGCTGAAAGCGGAGACAGGCAGCGACGTGCAGGGATTCGCGGGCGATCTAAGTACTGCGGCTTCAGCAGAAGAGCTCGCGCGACGCTACCCGGACGTGGAAATTCTGGTCAACAACCTGGGCATCTTCGAGCCAAAGCCGTTTGAAGAGATTCCCGACGCGGACTGGCAGCGGTTCTTCGACGTCAATGTCTTGAGCGGGGTACGCCTCGCCCGCCTGTTTTTGCCGGCGATGAGGCAGGCCAACTGGGGGCGCATCATTTTCATTTCGAGCGAAAGCGGGGTGCAGATTCCAGCTGAAATGATCCATTACGGGATGACCAAAACCGCGCAGCTGGCGGTCTCGCGCGGGCTCGCCGAAGCAGTCGCCGGCACCGGCATCACAGTCAATAGCGTGCTGCCGGGGCCGACGAAATCGCGGGGAGTGGGTGAATTCGTGGAGACCCTTGCAAAGGCCGACGGCAAATCGTTTGAAGCGTTCGAAAAGGAGTTCTTCGAGAAAGTCCGTCCCACATCGCTCATCAAGCGATTTGGTTCGCCGCAGGAAATCGCGTCGCTCGTAGCCTATATCGCCAGTCCGCTTTCGTCGGCCACGACCGGAGCTGCGTTGCGGGCCGACGGAGGCGTTATAAAGAGCGCCTTCTAGACCCACGCCAGCATTGGGCCGGGCTCTCTGCATGTTTTTTCGATCAGTATTCCGACGCAACGGGGCCGGCTGATGCGCTCCTTTTGTGAGCCACCTGACGATCAGCCATCGGCCGGGCTGATCTGCGTGCTCGCACTGACGGGGTTTTTTTGTTGCCTGTGGGTAGCCCTAAAATGTCGGGTAGCCGGCCGGACTCGAATGACGGGATTGACCCGTGTTGCGTGATTGAGCGAGTGCCCGCTGTACCTCGGAAGCTGCCCTTGATTTCGCGTTGAACCGAAGGGCCGAAGAGGGTCGCGTGCTACCGATCGCAGCCTGCCGAGGTTGAAGCGGTGTATGCCAATTGCATGAGACCGCACCCGGCCAGAAAACGCCGTTCGACGGCGCCACCGGATGGACCTTCAAAAGCCGCTCCGTACCGACAACGGACGGCATCCGTTGCTACCCGTTGTTTTGCCGGCGGGTCTTTGCAGGTCGAAATGTCGGCATACAGAAAATCGAAGCAGCTTAGCTACCGGCGAAAGTCGCCCACATTCCGTGGATGAATCCGACCGGAATCGACTTCTCGCGAGAAACGCGCTCGGTCTCTTGTCAGTCAAGGTTGCGCGGTAACGGCGCCGGTCTTTGCATCGATATAGCAGTCCACGCGCTGTGCGGCGGCCGAGGTGTCTACGACCTCGGCGCGCGGAGTATTGCTGCTGATGGGCTGCTTTCGCGCGTCTGCTGGCCTTGCGCCGCGGGGCCGCGGTCGAACCGGGTTAGCGGCGCCAGGCGCGCTGGCAGACGAAATGGCAGGCGGCGGGGCGCCGCGCGTTTCGAGGACGACATGCCATACCGCGCTGGATGATCCGCTGCCGCCGGTTCCCGGAATGAGATCGACCGACGCGATACGCTTAACCGTCTGCGTGTCTGCCGTCGCCTTTTTTGCGGCCTCGATTGCCATCGTCGCCGAGCTGACTGCGAAGTCTTCCGGTTTTCTGTGCACCACGTTGTCGTAGTTCCGTGCGGCGAACCCACCGAGGCATAGCATGCCTAGCCCGAATATGATGAACGTGCCCATTGTGGACAATTGCCGTATGCGGTTGTCGCCGGCCTTGAACGCCTTCGCGGGATTCGCGCCCGCCGAGTCGAGGGTGTTGATCAGCGTAGCGAGTACGAGGATTGCCGCTAGTATCGCAACGCCGAGCAGGACCCATGAGGCTTCCAACAGCCATTCCCAACGCAGCGTGCCGGCGGTAGGTCCAAAAACGTCTTTGATAAATCCGAAGGTCAATGCGAGCGTATCTTAATCCTTTATTTGCGACTTTGTAGCCAAGCTGAAAGGAGTAAAAGCCAACAAAGGAGACACACCATGGACCTGCTTTACATCGGCGCAATACTTACGTTCGGAGCGATCTCGTTAGCAATGTGATGGGCGTGGACAAGTTGCGCCGCACGTCACGGGATCGTGGAACACACTAGTTGTGGCGCTCGCCTGTGCTTCCGATCACGCCAATCTGGATCCGTTCATGTTGCATCCGGCACCTCCATTTCTTCAACGCGTTGCGCTGGCCGCTGAAATCCACTTCCCATAACCCACTCATCGGTTCGCGCAGCGCGTCAGGAGTTGGCCTGTTTCAGACGATTGCGTGCGGCGCGGACGATCGGCGGTTCTCTCAAGGCGTTTTTTCGATACAGCCCCAGACAACGGCAGACCGTCAGCCGTCCTGTGCTGGAGGAACGATTTTTCTTAGAAGCGGACCGAAGGTCAGGCCCTGAACCAGGATCGAAAAGATCACAACGATATACGTGGTCGTGAGGATTAACTCACGCTCATGACCTTGAGGTAGCAGGAAAGCCATCGCGATGGAAAGCGCGCCCCTCAGTCCACCCCATGTCAGCATGGTGATGGTGCCCTTCGGAAGCGATACAACGAAACTCATGATCCTGATCGGAATCAGGACGCTGATGCAGCGCCCGACCAATACGCACGCAATGCCTACCAGTCCGAGGACAAGATAGGTTCCAGTCTCCCTGATCGCGAGAATTTCCAGCCCGATCAGCAGGAACAGCAAACTGTTTAGAATCTCGTCGATCAGTTGCCAGAACGTCTCTAGATACGCTTGCGTCTGCTCGGACATCGCCAGGTTCCGTTCATTGTTGCCCAGGAACAGCCCGGCGACGACCACGGCGATCGGCCCTGACATATGAACCGCGTCGGCGAGTGCGTACGAACCCATGCATAGCGCGATGGAAAGCAGAACCTCGACCTGATAGTCGTCGATCTTGCGAAGCAGGCGAAACACAATCCAACCAAGAAGCCAGCCAAGCAAGATACCGCCAAGCGTTTCCTGGATAAAAAACCACGACACGCCGGCAACGCTCGGATCACTCCGACCGGTAGCAATATCAAGGATCGTCAGAAAGATTACCGCGCCGACACCGTCGTTGAACAGGCTCTCGCCAGTGATCCGGGTTTCCAGATCCTTCGGCGCCCCGGCTTTCTTGATGATGCCAAGCACGGCAATGGGATCGGTCGGAGAGATCAGTGCGCCGAACAGTAACGCGAAGATGAAGCGCAGTTCATATCCCAGCAGATGGGCTGCGCACCAGAACAAGGCGCCTATGACAAACGTCGAAATGATGGTGCCGAGGGTGGAAAGGATGGTGACGGTCCACTTGACCTTGTATAGATCACCCAGGTCCACGTGCAGCGCCCCGGCAAACAGCAGAAAAGCGAGAAAGCCGTGAAATACCAGATCGCTGAAATCGATACTGGGAACGAAACCGGCATACCTGTGGACTTCGACAATGCCGGTCTCCCCCAGGACGACCAATATGAGAGAGGATGCCAGCGCAATTGCCATGAGGCCGATCGTGGGCGGCAGGTGCAGAAGGCGGTGATTCAGATAGCCGCCCAACGCAGTCAGCGCGATCAGGACGGTCACGGTTTGAAACAAGGTCATGAGGGACTACGCCGGTTCGGGTTTGACTGGGCCGCCATGACTGCAATCGGCACCGGCGCTATTCTACCGAGTGCACGCCGGCAGCCGAAAAGCTCAATCCGCGAACGCCTGCTATCCCGCGAGTCGAAGTTCAGTTGTGAGTAGAGTGGAGGCAAGCGAGGTTCTACAAAGCAGCCATTCACGACGACGTTCGGTCACATTCCCGTAAATGGCGGCGTCCGGCTGAATTTGAGACGTTCGCGCGCAATCATCGAATGACGGCAGAGGGTGGCGGATTCAACCGGTCGATGCAACACACTAGAATCTGCGTGAGCAGTGGAGGTGTTGCAATGAAGCAGAGACCGAGGATCTATTATTCTGAGAGTCAGAAAGCACTGATGTGGGACCGCTGGCGCAAAGGCGAAACGATTCATCAGATTGCCAAATTGTTCGATCGGGGCCACTCTTCGATACAGCGGATACTCGCGGAGGCCGGCGGCATCGAGCCACAGCAAAGACACCGCGCACCGCAGGCGTTGAGGCTTGCAGAACGCGAGGAAATCTCTCGTTGCCTGGTGGCCCGATTGTCGATTCGGTCTATTGCGGCCAGGTTGGGACGCGCTCCTTCCACGATCAGCCGCGAACTGCAGCGCAACGGCGGCGGTCAAGGTTATCGAGCAAGTCAGGCGGACGCGCTCGCCTGGGATAGGGCACGTCGCCCGAAGGTTTGCAAACTGGTGAAAAACCAGACGCTGGCCCGAGTTGTGGCTGCAAAGCTGAAGCTGCAGTGGTCCCCTGAGCAGATTTCTGGTTGGCTCAGGCATGTATATGCCGTCAACAAGGACCATCTGGTGTCACACGAGACGATTTATCGGAGCCTTTATATTCAGGCTCGCGGCGCCCTGAATAAGGAATTGCTTGAACACTTGCGACGCTCTCGAGTCATGCGGCGGTCTCGCCATCACACATTGAAAACCGAAGACCGTACGAACATTCGCGATGCTGTATCGATCAGTGAACGCCCCGCTACGGCGGAGGATCGCGCAATACCCGGGCACTGGGAAGGCGACCTGCTGTTTGGCAACGCTACCAGCCAGATTGCGACTCTCGTCGAGCGTCACAGTCGATTCGTGATGCTGGTGAAAGTACCCAGCAAGGATTCTGAGGCTGTAGTCAACGCGCTGATACGACACGCCAGCAAGTTACCTCGGGAACTATATAAATCGCTGACATGGGACAGGGGCTCGGAAATGGCCGAACACAACCGCTTTACCGTGGCTACCGACATCAAGGTCTATTTCTGCGATCCACAGCATCCCTGGCAACGCGGCTCGAACGAAAACACGAATGGGCTTCTCAGGCAATACTTTCCTAAGGGCACTGATCTCTCCGTCTATTCACAGGCGAGACTTGATGTCATAGCCAGACGGCTCAACGAACGTCCCAGGAAAACACTAAACTTCGACACACCGGCTGAGCGATTTCACCACACCGTTGCATCGACCGGTTGAATCCGCCGTCGACAAGAGGCGGTCGCGCCTGTCCGGCAGCGGCCATTCACGAAGCCCACGATGGGCTAGGGACGCTCTTTCTCCGGTTACAAATGGGCGCCGTGACCGTGCCATTGCGACAAGTATTCTTGTATCTGTCGACGACACGCGCTGGCGTCGACGTCACCACAAATCGTCAAGCTCCAGCACCATCTGCTTCTTCGGGTTTGTGCCACGAGCACCGTCGGAGGCATCTCCCTTTGGCAACGGTCGCTTCAGCACATTGAGATGAAAAACCCACAGCCACGCCGATCAGGACAATGCAATCATTCTCCTGCTTCGAGCCTTCGGTGCCGTTCGGGATAGCGTACCGCCCTCTACCTCCGCCGCCGCGATGTTCACGCTGCGTCTGCCAGCATTGACCGACGACAGTCCGCCGCAGAGCACCGGCACGCGTACTGCGCCCGAACGTCTTCACCCAGCGGTTCGTCCGTCGCCAGCAAATATTCAATAAACAGTTCTTCACCGGGCTCGATCGGCCGGAGAGTGTGGATGAAAATGCGGCCAGCGTCTTCGATCGTCTCGCAGTTCGGCGCGCACGCATGGTTGAGCCAACGTGCGCTATTGCCGCCGCGGCTGCCGTCGATCACGCGCCCGTCGGTCAGGCCAAACAGGAAGGTGTGTCCCTCGACGCCTTCGCGCCGGTGCCGGCGAACGGCATCGCGCCACGCGGTGATTTCACCCTTGTACTCGAGCACGCGCTCGCCCGCTCCAAGCGGTCGCATCGCGAATACACCCTTGCCGTGGACCGAAGACTGCCGGACGATCACGCGTCGCATACTTTTTCCCTGACTGATATCCGCGCCAGTATAAAGCGGCAAATGTCCGCATCCACTGCGACGTGATGCAACACCACGTAGCCATATTGAAGTTGAAGAGCTGGAGGGTTCCGACCAGTTGAACAGTGAGCATGTCGTCAGACCGCTCGAGATCGCGTCCTGATTCAGAACAGCTGGGCGCCGAGCTCGCGCAGGCTGTTCCACTTCACGGTACTCACAAAGGATCTGCCCGCAGTATCAAGTGACTCGATCATCGCGCGCTGCCCACGCGCTTCTGCGATCACGCGCACGATGCGCGTCCGGTAGCGCAGCAGCGCACCGATCGGTGGACACAGCTCCCGCCTGCTCCGCGATCGTTTATTTTATTCCCTGTCGCCGGCCAACGGTAGGGAACGGTGTGGCCGGCTGGGTACCGCCGGCAGGAACCCGCCGACGGTTTGCCCGCTCTCAGCCGCCGTTCACCGCATCCTTGAATGCCTTGCCCGCCGTGAACTTGACCGTCTTCGCGGCAGGGATCTGGATCTCGGCGCCGGTCGCCGGATTGCGGCCCACCCGCGCGGCGCGCGCGCCCGTGGAAAACGACCCGAAGCCGATCAGTTGCACGGTATCGCCTTTTTTGACGGCGGCCGTGACCGCGCCAATGAATGCATCGATCGCCTCGCCGGTTGCGGCCTTGCTTTCTCCGGTCGCCGCGGCGACCGCATCCACCAGTTCCTGCTTGTTCATTGTCTTTTCCTCGTTGAGTGAATGATGATGGCGTCACCCTACCCGATCGGCACGCCTCCGCGCAATCGGCACGTGACTGCATGGGTTTCACGCGCCCGGTCCACACCGATGCCGGCTCGTCTTCTCCTGTCGTTTCGGCGCGCACGTGTTGAAGCGGCCTGACGAAATTGGCACAAGCAAGGGCAGCGACGCTGACCGCGAAAGGTCAGCGGCCAGGGCTCTGCGCCGGAGGCCCGGCATTCTCCGGGGATCGACCGGCCGAAACCGTCGACCACGCCCCGGGCGGCTCCGCGCCCTCTGTTGCCTGTACCCGCGCCCGCCGCTCCGGTTACTCCCGTCAATCCGGCCCGAGCATCCGCTCACACAACTAATGTTGTAACTATCGACGTGTGGCTCGAAATCCCCCGGAGACCCTTGACCAGCAAGGCACAGAGGTTGAATCCGATTTCAACTAATGTTGTAACTCTCGCGTCGACGTCGGCAACTAAAGGTGTATCCCGATGCGCGGTTTCAACAAAAGTTGTACCTCAATGAGCGGTGGCGCGCCGCAGCACGGTCGCCATGTGCAAGGTGGAGAACCGGCTCACGCGGCGCGGCCACGTAACGGTGCACCCGATGGCAATGTGCTCAGGTAGTCACAAAATTAGTTGAAAACTGGTAACAGATTTAGTTGTGTGAGCGGTCATCCGGTTCATATTGGGGCCAGTGTCCTCAAATGAAGGGTATGATAGCCATAACTTTCATACCCTTCACTTTTAGACCGGAATGAGGGTACATTTCCATTCGACCCCGTGCTGTGGCCCGCCACACAAGGCGCGCCGGGTGGTCGATCAATGGCACCGACGCCTGGGACCGCGTCGCAGACCGTGCGACGAAGTAAAAGTAGCTTCGTTTCAGAAGTGAAATTAGCAGCACCGTAGGCTCAAGTCTGGCGACCTAACGGGAACGCGGCGCCTCACCATAGGGCTTGGTGCTCAATCAATCAGCCGGGCTATTAAGAATTCGCTTAAAAATGCGGAATGCCGTGCTTCGGCTGGCGTACAAAAGCCTTGTCAGCAGTGTCCGTCGCCCCCATAATAGCGACCAAGTGGACTGGGAGTTCCCGGTCGGCGTCAAAGCCTCGGTGAGTCTCACCGGGGCTTTTCGCTTTCTCGCGACGGGAAAATCTTCAGTCCCCAGTCCTCGTAGCCTTCCCCCAGACGTTCGCGCCCGCCGCTGCAATAGAATTTTCGTTTCAGTACCTCGAATGCGCGGTTCTCCTGCCCCGGGCGAATAACGCTCATCCCGACCGGCCGAGCCACGAGGTCGGCTAGCTGCAGCCCCGGCGAATCAACCTTCTTGTCGGCAAAGATGACGTCGAACGGCAAGGAGATGCCCAGTCGGTTGGCGCCGTCACAGATGCGACGAAACTCAAGCTCGAGCTCGTTATCTTCCTTCTTGCCGCGGCATTCGACGACCACGTGCGTCAGCGCGCCATCCTGATTCTTTTCCTGAAGGAATTCGTAGAGCGTTTCGAGACAGAACCCGAGCGCAAGATGGTAGGGGTTGTTGTCCGCGTCGCCGCGCTCACGAAGCCGGATCTTGTCAATGACACAACTGATCAGGATGAAGTTGCTGAGCTCAATGATGCCGGTCAGCTCGCAGATGAACTGCTGCTTGTGCTCGCGATTGACGAAGAAACGAAAATCTCCTTTCTCCTTCCGGATCTCATGTTCGTGGAGCACCACCAGGTCGTGACCGAAGTGGTTGAACTTGAACTTGTGCAGCGCCGGCACGACCTTTTCGCTGTAGTGCCGCTTGTAGAACACACAAAAAGCCAGCACGAACACCGGATAGTTGGCATCTAGTGTCTGCATGCCGTGATCACCACTCTCATCCACGTAGACGACGAAATTGCTGTATTTGCCCGGCACCGACGTCTCGCCGGCATCATCGTCCGCGTCATGTTGCGGCTCATCGTTAAACAGCGAAAATTGCTGCGGCATCGGCGTTGGATCGTTGCTCATGCGTTGGTTTCGCTCCCTTGGTCGTCATCGCGCCGTTCGCCGGATTCTCCACGCGACCGCGGCAACTATCGGTGGTGTTTTGGCACGTACCGCCGGGATCCTGTTCCCGGTCCGGCGAGGCGACTATTTTACTGTCGACCGATGCGCATCCGCTTTCCCGCACGGAATGTCGGTCGGCCAGCCC
The DNA here is from genome assembly GCF_046027215.1 of Paraburkholderia fungorum. Taxonomy (GTDB): domain Bacteria; phylum Pseudomonadota; class Gammaproteobacteria; order Burkholderiales; family Burkholderiaceae; genus Paraburkholderia; species Paraburkholderia fungorum_D. The sequence goes on from NZ_JAQQEN010000003.1 coordinate 19,825, forward strand.
CTCATACACATGACGGCATGGAGCCCGGAGCGTCGCTCGCAGTGTGCTCAGAACAGTTGCGCGTCCTGGCAGCCTTATTACCGCCATTTTCTGCGCAAAACGCTACCCCCTATCAGCTCGCCTCGTCGGGCAATGCGCTGCCAAAGAGGTCTGCAATCGCGTCGCTCGCCTGTTGCCGCGATGGCATCGTGCCGCTGCGGACACGCGAGAGAACATCCGGTGGCAGCCAGGTATCCTCCATCGCGCCAATGCCGCCCTCGATCATCTGCTGCAGGAAAAACGATTGCCTCCTTCCCGTTAATTCTGCCAATAGTCGCAACCTGTGCTCGATCTGTGGGTTGACGCGTACCGCGACCACCTTCAGCTTGTTTTCGGCGGTCCGTTTCACCGCATACTCCTGTCGTGTTCTTCGTGCCGCAAACGGGCACGTTCGTGCGGTGCTTCTACCATGGTGAATCGCGCTTCGCAACGCCATTTCGAGGACGGGCTCCTGTACCCGGCTGCCTGCATTCCCACACCTGAAGGAAGAACGACGACCGTAATGTCGAAACTGGGCGCGATGACAAAGGTGCGGTCTTCAACCGTCGACTTTACCGGCCACCCCGCGGGCGCGACCTGGCGATCTGGTCCAGGCAGTCTTCCCCGGCATTGTCGGGTTCTGCGACGACACGCGTGGAAACGCCCGACCGTCGCGGTTCCTGGTTTCGACGACAAGTCCGCAGTAAACGAAGAGTACGGCTCTCCCGCTGATCCCGCTTACGCGCGCATGACGAATCGACCGCCTACTGCCCCTGACTGCTCGTGTCGGGAGGCACCCCATCTGGATCGACCTGTCAGGACATACGCGCCAAGGTAACGACAGAGGGAACCTCTTCCTGCGCACATCAGGAAGCACGACCCGCTCCCGCTCGCTGCTCCATGGCTACCGGTTAGCCCCGGGCAATGTGTCAGGTCCTTCCCGGACAATCCGGTAGCCAGGGGCACAAAGGCGGTGGCACAGCGACGTGCGACAGGACACCGCCTTTGTGCCCCTCACCGGTGCTGCACTTTCCGTGTCGCCATATACGCGTCGAACAGGCCCGCATGCAGGCGCCTGAGTTCCTGGCGCAGCGCGATGAGTGCGTGCTGGTCGCCTTCGTGCTCCCGGCGCAGGACCTCACCCAGCAGGACCATGGCCCGCGAGGCCGCGTGGTCACGCTGCACGCGCGCCTCCTCTAGTCGGCCCGCGAGAGCCCGCTTGACCACCAGCAGCCTGGCCGGGAACCAGGCGTAATCGTCGACCTCACCCGAGCCGGGAAACTCCGCATCGAAGCGCTGGCGTAGCGCGTCAAGCGACGCATCGCCCAGTCCGGGCAGCAACGCCAGGAATCGGGCGGGTGCCAGCCACGCCAGTTCAGCGAGCAGTGGCCACGCGGCATCCAGCCCATCCGCCCGGTAGCGTGCCTCGTCCATCCACGTGAGCGGCACGGGGATGCGCCACCAGGATTCAATGCCCTCGACGGATTCGCGCGCGGCCGCCCAGTCGTGGGCTAGAAGCCACAGGGGCGCGGCATGGCTGTCGGCATCGGCGCCGCGAAAGGCGAGGGTTCCGGCCCGCCGGGCGAGCGATCGCCAGCACGGTGCGAGCCACGGCTGGATGGCATGCACGGGTAACACCCGCCTGGCGGCGGGCGTGACCTCGACCTCGAGGTAGCGGCGCGCGATGGCCAGCGCCGCGTGATCAGCAAAGGGCGCTGTCGATCCGCGCCCGAGTTCGCAAACCAGCACGGTCATTGCGGACAGCGCACCGTCGTCCGGGTATTCGCCGGCCAGCAGTTCCAGTGCTGTTTGCGCGGCCGCAGCATCGCGCCGCTGCAGCGGCTCCAGCACGTCGTTGCGCAACATCAGGTCACGGCTGTCGGCGAAGATGTCGAGCTGCTGCATGGTCAACTCATTCAGAAGAGCTGATCGTGAAGAGCGATCAGACTAGCCCATTTCACCGTGCTGCGGAAGGTCCGTCCGTCCTCGTCCACCGACTCGATGATCACCCGCTGGCCGCTCGCTTCGGCGAGCACCCGCACGGTCCGCTCGTTATAGTGCATCAGTGCGCCGATCGGCGGACAGGTCGGGGCTTTGCGCCCTTTCCGCTGGCGTTTTTTTCGTTCCATCGGGCTTACCCGCGCTTGCGGCGCTCCGCGGTCTTGCTGGCCGCCGGGCGTGCTGCAGTTGGGCGTGCACGGGCGGCCTTCTCGCGGACCGGCCGGGCTTCCGCCTGACGCAATACCGCGAGCTGCTCCTGCAGCGTTACGTTCGTGGCCTGCACCGCATCCAGCCGCCCCTCCAACACGCCAGCCCGATGGCGTGCGTCACCGAGCTGCGCCTGCAGCGCTTCGGCCACGCGGCGATGGTCCGCCTCGCGTTTTTCTGCGCGCTTCGTCGCCTCGTCGAACTCCTTCTGCAGCTTCGTTGCGGTACTGCGCTCGCGGTCGATCTCGAGCAGGGCGCGCTTTTCGGACCCCCTGAGCCGCTCCTCGGCGCGCTCAGCCGCCTCCCTCTGCTTCGCCAGATCGCGCGAAAACCCTTCCCTTGCCTCCGCCAGTTCGCGCTCGCGCGCGGCCAGTGCCGCCTGGACCCGCGCCAGTTCTGCCGCCAGCGCCTGTCGCTGCGCGTGGCCGTCGGCCTGTGCGCGGTCGAGATCCCGTATCTCGACCTGCGCGGCCAGCAGCGCCGCGGTGCGCTGCTCGAGCGCGGTCTCCACGCGTCCCAGCTCGTCCCGCGCGGCGACGACCGCCTGCTGCGCCTCGACGCGCTGCGTCTCGACCTCGTCGCGCAGCGCGTCGAGCGCGGCCTCCGCTGACGCGGTGGCGCGGGCCCAGAGGGTGGCCACCAGTTCGCCTGCGGCCGCACCGAGATCGACGGGCAGGTCGGGATGCTCGATGCGCACCCGGCTTTTTTCCCGCAGCTCGGCCCAGAACTCGCCGAGCACGGCCGCGGGCGTGCCCATGCTGCCACGCCTCACCAGCTGGTACAGCCGGTTCGCGGTCGGCGTCTGGCCGAAGCGGAAAAACAGCAGCGCACAGACCTCGCGGTACAACTCGCGCGTCCTCGGGAACTCCCCCTTCAGCCGGTCGATTTCAGCGGCGAGGCGGGCTTCGTCGGGCTGGACCGCAGGCAGGGCGTCAGACATGGATCGGGAATCTGAATAAGTAGCATTGATAATACAACGTAAAACGCAAAATATACAACGTGTATGGCTACCTACACGACATTAGGCCTATAATGTCGTGTAAGCGCTCGCGAGCATCGGCCGTCATCGCGTCACACCCGTCGGAGCCACCCCAACCGTGCCAGATACCCCGATTGCGTCCGTGCAGCCCGTCGAGTCGCTCGCCATTCCGGAACGCCTGGACGGCCGCGACGGCACCAACCGGGCCGACCCCGGCAATTCGCAGCTTTCGGCCCGCAATGACCTTGACGCGGTGCGCGCGTGGCTGTCCAACTACGCGGACACGAAGGCGACTTTCGACAGTTACCGCAAGGAAGCCGAGCGCCTGCTGCTGTGGGCCGTCGTGCAGTCCGGCAAGCCGCTTTCGTCGCTCACGCACGAGGATCTGCTGCGGTTCAAGGTATTCCTCGTCAATCCGCAGCCCGCAGACCGCTGGGTATCGGCCAATGGCGGCAAGTACTCACGCAGCGATACACGCTGGCGGCCGTTCAACGGACCGCTGTCACCGGCCAGCCAGCGGCAGGCGCTGATCATCCTGAACGGCATGTTCACCTGGCTGGTGGACGCCGGTTACCTGCGCGGCAACCCGATGGCGTTGCTGCGACAGCGTGGCAAACACGCGGCGCCGCGGGTCACGCGCTACCTGTCGATTTCACTATGGGATGAGGTCAAGGGCTTCGTCGGGCAGTTGCCGCAGGACACCGGGCTGCAGCAGGCGTACGCCGCCCGCTGCCGGTGGCTCACTACCCTCTTCTACCTGCAGGGCATGCGCCTCTCCGAGGTCGCCGCCGGGAAGATGGGCGACTTCTCACGCCGGCTCGGCGCCGACGGATGCGAGCAGTGGTGGCTCGACATCATCGGCAAGGGTGACAAGGAGCGGATCGTCCCCGCGTCGCCCGAGCTGGTCGCCGAGCTGGCGCGTTACCGGAAGGCGAACGGCCTGCCGCCGTTGCCGGCTCGCACCGACGACACGCCGCTGCTGATCCCGTTCAGGGGAAAAAGCCGCTGCATGTCGCGCTCAGCCGTGCACGACGCGATCAGAAGCGTATTCGGCAACGCCGCCGCGTGGCTGCGCGCCCGCGGACCTGCGTTCACGGATCGCGCCGATGAACTGGACCGGGCGTCGGCGCACTGGCTGCGACATACATCGGGCTCGCACCAGGCCGACGGCGGTGTCGACCTGCGCACGGTGCGAGACAATCTCGGTCACGTGTCGCTGAACACCACCAGCCTTTACCTGCACGAGGAAGAGGACAAACGCCATCGCGAAACGGTGAAACACCACCGGATGAACTGGGCGGCGCCGCCCGCCGCAGAACCCGGTTCTGCGGACAACGACCCATGAACCCAGACCCGGACGGCCGGCCCCGGCGATTGCGTTGAGCCACAGGCCGACTGTCGCCTGACGCCCGACGGCCGCGAACGGTCCAGGCCAGAGTCAGGTGCTCACAATGATTGGGGAACTGGACGTCCCGGCCAGGAACGCCCTGAGCTTCTGCTCCGCGGCGAGTACTTCGTGCAGCGGAGCACTCGCGAGTTGCGAGTCGTAGAGGGCAAGAAGCACCTCGAAGTCGGCGATCGCCTCTTCCGGAAGCCGCCACTCGCCACACTCGTGAGCATGGGCCAGCGTCGCCTCGACGGCGTATTCGGCGATCCTGAATTGGCCGGCCGGACAGTTGCCGTATCCGGCCCGCTGCAGAAACCAGCCCAGATACACCACGCGCATCAGCTCATTGACGAGGTGTCCGTTTCCGTGACCGCTCCGGCACGCGACCAGTGCAAGATGACTGGCCAGGGACTGTTCGCCAGCCGATGCCCGATCCATCGGCAACAGCAGCGCTTTGGTTAGCGGTTTATGGCTGCGGGCACTGCGGGACTTATTTCGTCTGGAGGACACGGAGTCGAAATTGCAAGGAACGTTTTGAACACGAGCGGATTATAGCGGGACTGCGCGCGGGAATTTTAAGCTCGCATGAGCCGTGAGGCGCCACGCCAGGCACGCGTCGTATGAGCCCGGACGAGGCCCATCAGGGCGTGGCGCGAGAACCCGGTTTGCAGGCCATCCAGATGGAGCCTGGCAACGTGATAGTCCGGGACGCGCGCGCTGCCCCTGGCACACCCGACCATACGGACCAACTGACTGTAACCGGTCACCACCATGACCATAGGCCGTGGCTGGAAGCGGGTAGCCCCTCCCGCGTTATCGCACAAGCGATATCAATGCCCTGGCCGGGCGGGCGAAATGGGATCTCGCGTCGGTCCGGCGCGACATCATGTGTCAGCTGATCGTGACGAACAGGGAGGCCGCCACTTCTTTAAAGACCGGGGTTTGGGGTTGTTGGGTGCCCGGCGGGCGCAAGACCGTTAGTTGCGTCTGCCGGTTTGACAGATTACGACTCTGGAAGGTGAGCCAATACGGGAGACCTGCAGCATGGGCGTCGGGCGTGCCGGCGCTAACATCTTTCCGATCGAAGTCGGTCGGCAACTCGCCTGCTGAAGCATTTCCTCATTGCGAGGTCGAGACATGCCTCACGCACCCGCGCTCCCCAGGGGTAATCGGCCGTAATCGACCCCTATGCTCAGGTCGCAACTATGCGCAGATGATCATCCCAGCGCGGCCAGCCCCTTGAGCGGTGCGGTGGGGGCTGGCAAGCCCTATGCATAGTTATAGCGTCTGCAGGAATCGAATCAACGAGTCCGGTGCCTGATACCGGCGAATCCTGGCGTCAGGCGCTGCCAGTCGACCGAGCGCTTTCTCCTTCATCGCGAGGTCAGCTTCGACGTAGCGATGGGTTGTCATCGGGCTCTCGTGACCCAGCCACAAGGCGATTACGTTGAATGGAACGCCCGCCTGCAACAGGTGCATCGCGGTCGTATGTCTCAAGATGTGCGGTGAAATGCGCTTCTTGAGGAGGCTCGGTTGCTCGACACTTGCGCGGCTCACGGCAAGATCCAGGCGTTGCGCAACGTTAGAGCGCGACATCGCCTGCCCATCCCGGTTGGGCAACAAGGCGGCTTCGCCGCGCGTCATTGGATTCGATCGCATCCAACTGCGGATCTCGGCGACGGTGGCGTCCCAAAGGGGAATCGATCGCAGCTTTCGCCCTTTGCCGCGCAGGTGCACGCACGCTGCACCGTCGAGGACTACATCGACGACCCGTACTCCGATGATCTCGGAGACACGCGCCCCCGTGTTGTAGAGCATTGTCAGTAGCAAGTGATCGCGTTGCGAGGACCAGCTCTCGCCGGGCTGACCGAGTACGGCCACCATCTCCGCACGTGTAAGGTAATTCAGCATCGGCCGCTCGAAACGCTTCATCGGCACCGCCAGCGCGCGCTCGACGTCGTGCAACGACGCCACGTCGCGGCGGCCGGCAAACTTCAAGAACGCGCGCAGCGCGGTGAGCCGCAAGTTGCGGCTGCGAACCGAGTTCTTCCGATCCTGCTCCAGATGGTCAAGGAAGGCCAGAATCAGATCGGGTTGGATGTCAGCCAGCCGCATTGTGGTCGGCGCCTTGTTGATCTGACGACAGGCGAAGTGCAGAAACAGCAGCAAGGCATCACGGTAACAGGCTACTGTGCGGGGACTGAGCGCTCGCTGCGCGACCAGATACTCGGTAAAGAATTGCTGGACCAGCGCAGCGAACGAAGGCGGCTTCGGGGCTAGGGTCTCACGCATCTTGCACCTCCAACCTGGCCGTAAACGACTTAAAACGTCCGGCGGCCAGCGCCATCAACTCGGGCACCGCCGACAGGTACCAGTAGGTGTTGGTCACCATCGTATGTCCGACGTAGGTCGACAGCGACAGCATGGCCTGATCGATGTCCACGCCTTGGGCCTGCCACTGCACGATGCGGCGCACCACGAAGGTGTGGCGCAGGTCATGAATGCGTGGTGCATGGTGCGCTCCGCGGTTGCGCCAGCCCAACTGCTGGCTTAGGTCGCGGAAGACGCGATGCACCTGACGCTCGCCGAGTGGCAGACCTCGTCGTCGACCGCGAGTGCCGACGAAGAATGGGCCATCTTCCGCTGGCGGTCCCTCGGTCAAGTCGCGCTGCAAGCAATACCGACGCAAGGAACCCACGGTGCTTGGGTGCGCAGGAACTTGGCGCGACTTGCCGAACTTGGTTCGACGGATGGTCAGCATCCCGTTCTTGAGATCAACGTCGCAGTTGCGCAGCGATAGCGCCTCGCCGATCCGCAGCCCCGTGGCGGCGATCAGTCCGAACAGCGTTTCATAGACGGCGCCGCGGAGTCCCGGTGAAGGCCCGAGTCGGCGCGAGTGAGCAAGTAGGTCGACGATCTCTTCCTCGCGGAAGATGTGTGGCGCTTGCCGCTCGGGCAACCGTCCGAAGATCGAATCATCGGGTATCTCAGTACGCGGCTCGAACTGCTGCAGCCATCGCAGGAACGTGCGCAGCCTCTTCAGCCGTCGCGCCCAGGTCCGCGGGTCATTGCTCTCGTGGCGGTCGCTTCGGGCCCAAGCAGCCATGAGTTCCACCGTCAGGGCGCCGCGATGGCCGGCAGCGTGGACATGGCGCGCGAAGCTGCGTAGGACGTAGCCATCATCGGAGAACCCCAGTTGGCGACGCTCGACCAGAAACTGTTCGACGCGTACTTGCACAGAAGTCGGCGCGCTCATGCTGCACTCCCTGGCCAGGGCAGCGCAACCTCGACCAACTTGCGGCTATCGAGCTTGGCGTAGATCAGGGTCGAGTTCAGCGAGCGGTGACGCAGGACGTCGGCTACCTCCTTCAGCGAGGAGCCGGCGGCTAGCAAGCGATTGGCCATCGTGTGGCGCAGCAGATGTGAGCGCGTATAGGGAAGGCCGGCGCGCGCAAAGGCCTGGCGGATGGTCTTGCGGACGAGATCAGCGCCGGCGGGCTGGTCGCGCGGCGCGACATGGCGGACGAAGACGGCTCGATTGGAAGTCCTGGGACGCTCCTGTTCAAGGTAGGCCGCGATGGCTTCGCCAGTCGCGACGGGTAGCGGCAGCACGTCCTCCCGGCGCCCCTTGGTTTGGCGCAGGATAAGCGTACCGGCTTGCCAGTCGATATCGTCCAGGCTGAGACGGGCGATCTCGCCGCTGCGCAGTCCGAGATCGAGCGCACAGCGCACGATAGCGTCGGCTCGCCGCATCGAGTGGCCCCGTTGGCCGAGGGATCTGATCAACAGTTCGACCTCTCCCGCCGTCAGTGACTTGGGCAACGAGGACAGCGACCAGTTAGCAGGATAGGACACCGCGCCAATCAGTCCGTGGACCAGATCGCCGAGCGAGGCGCGGTAGCGGAAGTAACCGCGCAGCGATGCCACGACCTGCCCGGCATTCGCCGGTTTGCTATAAAGCTTCGCTTGCACGGCGAAGAAATGCCGAACGTGCACGGGCTTGATCGCGGCGATGTCGACGAGGCCCTCGCCGAAACGAGCTGTCAGCAACCGCGCGACGATGCGCAGGGCGATGCTCCGCGTCTTCGGCGCCAAGCCTCGCACATGCTCCATATACTCGCCGTAGCGGCGCAGTTCCTCGTCTACAGGTGTTGTGCTGACCGCTGGCACTTCAATCACACCATGAGCGCGCAGGACCACGAGCAGGTGCCCTAGCGCCGCCCTATGGTCACCCCGGTCATGATGTAACGTGCCGGCACACCTGCATGGTAGGAGATGCTCGTCGAGGAACTCCGCGATCAACCCTTCATCGATTCGGCGCCGCCGACAAGGCCCGGAGTCTGCCCATTGGGCGAAGTGCGTGATACACAGCAGGTAAGTAGCGACCGTCTTTACAGCGTACCGGCGTTGGCTCAGGTACTGCTTGAACGCAGCAATGTATGGCCCGATCCGCCCGTCGGCGAAACCGCTTATGTCAGTACGGCGGGAGCGGCGAACGATGTCCATGGTGATCTCCAGAAGTGGGACCACCACTGCATCACAGGTCGGAACTATGTCCAGATCCTTGCTTGCTCACCTTGCCAAAGCCTCGTCATGCACGGGTCGCCACCATCAGCGACCGATTAGCTGCGCATAGTTGCGACCTGAGCATAGGGGTCGCTATGCAGAGGTTTACATAGCGACCCGTTGCCGTCATTCGGGTCTCCGCGACGACGGCGTCCGCTCTCGAAGTCTAACCGCCGTTCCATCGCGCCGGGACGCCCACTGCTTGCGGGGCATTGCCAATCGTCAGGTAACGACCTCAGTGAGGCGGTTTTGAGGAGTCAGCCACGACTACAAAATCGAAAGCGGCAATGCGCGGACGTGCGCCTGCAACACGAAACCACCCGCGTACGTAAGGGGTACACCGCGGAAGAAAAAGCGACTATCCGAGCCGAGAGCATGCCAGGCAAACGAGTAGAACAGCCCGCATTGCGCGGGCTGTCGTTTCCTCTCGGCAAGGGAAGTGGCTAGTTCAGGCTTTGTACCTGTTGCACGACGACAGGTTTGATGGAGGTTGACCCGGAGTTCGGCCCAACGGTTAGCGTGACCGGTACCGCAGTCGTCGATGAGCCGAACGCGTGAGCGCCAACCGCCACAATCCCCCAAGGCCCGGTTGCCTGCCCTGTCAGGATGAGACCGAACTTTGCACCGTTAAGGGTGCCGCTGTACGTGTACAGGCCAATCTTGGGGCTTGGCTGCTTGATGGAGCCTGCGGGGACTGTAACGGTGAAAGCGCCCACTGTCAGCGTCAGGTTTTCGGTCATGGGTGCAAGTGCCTTCGCTCCTTTGGCTAGCGTGAAACTCGCGGCCACCGAGTAGGCCGAAAGCTTCGGCGCAACAAGCAGCTCCGGCGTGTACTTCGCAAATGGCGTTGTGACCGGAGGCGGCGGGGGTGGCACTGGAATGCCGTTGGTGGCAATGAAGATTCCACCCGGAACACCCGACACACTGGTCGATATCGTGTTCGTTAAGGTGTCAATGACGGCTACACCATTGAAATACTGTGCGAGATAGCCAAACCTCCCGTCCGGCGTAAATGCCAACCCCCGAGGGTCGTTGCCGTTAGTCACGGGGACCGTTGCCCGAACAGTGTTTGACGCGGAGTCGATAACCACGACTTGTTGGCTCTGAACCACGTAAATACTTTTCCCATCTGGAGAAACTGCCACGAATTGGGGGTACGCACCAAGCGCCGCCACAGACTGTACCGCGTAGGTGGCGGTGTTTATAGAAGTGACCACACCATCGGCCCCCGAAACGTAAGCGATTGGCTGCGTCGGAGACATGGCAATGGAGCTTTCGGCCTCAGGCACCGCGACGGAAGCCAGGGTACCAAGCGTCGTTGTGTCATAGACATCAACGGTGGCTGATCCGTAGTTCGCCGAGAACAACTTTGTGCCATCGACGGTCAGCCCAAGTGCCCAAGTACCTAAGGCGCTTTGCGTTGCCAATGCCACATCATTCACGACCATGCGCGTGTTCAGGTTGATCGCGCTGAGGTGAGCTGCCACGCCCGAAACATTCTGAAAGCCAACATAGGCCGTTGTCCCGTCGGCTGACAGAACAAGCGTCTCGGCATACGGGGCAAGTTGTAGAGGATTATCCGCATTCGTCGCGGTATTGATGATGTGAAGGATGGAGGCATTGGGCTCAAGGACGACCGCGCGAGAACCTTCCGCAGACACATCAACATAGAGCGTGGCACCCGTGGTAGGAATCTGTGCAACGACGGAGTTTGAGGTACTGTCGACGACAAAAATATTCGCAGACGCTGTCGAACTCACATAAAAAACCGTTGCATGGGCCGCGTTGGTTGCGAGCGCCAGCAGCGCTAAGAAAGCAAATGTAGGCGCAAAGAGGGCAAGTCTTGCCCGCTGTCTAAACCGGCTCATGAAATGTCTCCTCGCAGGGTTTTATCGCGACACTGAATTGTTCAGAAAGCCTGAACGTTTATCTTCGATGCGAATGCCTAGAGGGGATGGTAGGTAAACGAGGGCCTCACTTGCACTGCCGTCGCTGTAATCCTTTCGAGGTCTGTCCGCTGGCGCACACTTGCGATAAAACTATCCCGGATAACGGGGTGACGGAAAAGTTGGCCACTCATTCGCAGGATTTCACGATGGTTACTGACTCCAAAATGGCTGGCAGGCTTAATCCGCCACATCCAACTGTCAGCTTTCGGTTTCCTTCTGAAACACCTGCAATGGCAGAGCCCATTCCTTCTCTTACGCAAAAAAGGACGAAGGGAATCTGGCAGCCAATTTCAGGTAAAACGCCGTAAAGTACACAGCACCTTGAGAAGATAACGCCGGGCGGCATCAGTAAAGGAAAGCGGCCAATTAGCAAAAAAATGACTATTTGTTTGACTCTGTTCACGTTACACGTTGATGAGTTGTCCGCCGAGCGATGACGTGATGAACTGCTCGGGCAGAACTCTGCCCTTAAACGATGTCAGAAGTCATTGGCATGCCAGATAATTGGGCAGGTGCCTGGGGTGTGACGTCGCGCAGTTCGATCTGCAGCCCACCATTGACGCGCGAGTGGAAGCTATTGACCGTCTGGATGTGAAGTGACTGGTTTTGTTGCGAGCTGTGCGTCAAGGCGCTGAGCGTCTTCAGGGAGGACAAAACGAGAGTGATTGGTGAGGTGAACGTCCGCTGACTACTGCGGAACAGGCATTTGAATGTCTCGGCGCGCACGCCGGCGAACGGCAGAAACTGGCCCCCGCCCGCCGGCAACAAGCAGAGCTCGACCTCCGCCAGCCATTCGCCCGACTGCCGGACGGTGACACACCTAAACCTCGCTTCGCTTCAGCAGGTAATCAAGGCCGCCCACCCGATACCATCGATACCCGTACGGCTCAAGCACTACGGTATGCCGCCCGTCATCGGCCTCCACACTGTGGTCGTCGGAGAGAAGGTTGATGAGGCGGGTTTCGCCCTCCCCGCTGCAGCCCGAGCGAAACTTCACCGTGCAGGCCTCGGGTCCGAAGTTATGCACGCAGATCACCGAGTTGTTTCGCCAGTCGTACCGCAGCGCGAGGACCTCGTTGCGCGATGTACGCAGGATCGCGAAATCACCCCAGCTTATTTCCGGCACTTCTCGGCGCATGCGGATTACACGCTCCGTCCAGTTCAGGAACGAATTCGGGTCCCGCCGCTGGCTGGCGACGTTCACTCGCTCGAAACCGTACGCGCCGCCCGATATGACCCGGCACGACGGCTTCGCGTGCTTCGTGAAGCCGCCATGGGGTTCGGTCGACCATTGCATGGGGGTGCGCGTACATTCGCGCTCCGGTAGGCACAGGTCGTCGCCCATGCCGATTTCGTCGCCGTAGCGAAATACCGGCGTACCTGGCGAGGTAAGCATCAGGCTGTAAGCAAGCTCGAGGCGGCGCCTGTCGCCAGAGAGCATCGGCGCAAGCCTGCGGCGAATACCGCGCCCGTATAGCTGCATGTTGGGGTCCGGGCCGAACGTGGCGAACACGGCGGCACGCTGGTCGGACGTCAGGCGGCCCAGATCCAGTTCGTCGTGATTGCGCAGAAATACACCCCATTGAGCGGTCGCGGGACGTGGTTTCGTCGCTGTCAGCGCTTTCTTCAAAGGCCCCGTATCGCCGGTCGCGAGGGTGTAAAACGTGTTCTGGTTGACCTGGAAATTGAACATCATCTGCAGGCGCTCGCCGTCGTCGCCGAAATAATCGAGGTCGGTATCGGGCAATACATTCGCTTCGGCGAGGATGATCGCGTCGCCCTTGCGCCATTGCAGAAACTCGCGGAAGGTCCGCAACATGTCGTATTGCTCGACGGGCCTGCGTACTTTCGGGCCCTTCGTGGCAATCACAAACGGCACGGCGTCCATCCGGAATCCCGACACGCCGAGCTGGATCCAGAAGCCCATCACCTTGAGTAACTCGGCCTGCACATGTGGGTTCGCGGTGTTCAGGTCGGGCTGGAAGTCATAGAAACGATGGAAAAACCAGCGTTTGGCCTGCTTATCGTAGGTCCAGGTTGATTTCTGGACGCCGGGAAATACCACCCCGTCTTTAGCGTTCGGCGGTTGCTTGTCGGCCCATACATACCAGTCGCGATACTTCGAGTCAGGATCGCTGCGTGCTTCCTTGAACCACGCGTGCTGATCGGACGTGTGATTGACCACGAGGTCGATCATCACGCGCAAGCCTCGCTCGCGGCACGCATGCGAGAACTCGGCGAAGTCCCCCAGGGTGCCGTATTTCGGGTCGACGTTGTAGTAATCCGAGATGTCGTAGCCGTTGTCGCGGCCAGGCGACGGCTGGAAAGGCATCAGCCAGATGGTCGTGGCGCCAAGCCCCTGAAGGTAGTCGAGCCGGCGGATCAGGCCTTGGAAATCGCCGACGCCGTCGCCATTCGCGTCCATGAAAGTGCCGACGGAGAGGCAATAGACGATTGCATTCTTGTACCAGAGGTCATTTAGCATACGGTCCGCGCGTGGCTCCAAAACAGTCGATCAGTGAGAGGAACAGCAATGCCTGAACTGGTGTGGTGGCAACGCGGCGTGATCTATCAGGTCTATCCGCGCTCGTTTCAGGACACCAATGGCGACGGCATCGGCGACCTGGCGGGCATTAGCGCGCGTCTGGCGTATCTCGCGGCGCTTGGCATCGATGCAGTCTGGATCTCCCCAGTCTACCCGTCACCCATGGCGGATTTCGGTTACGACGTCGCCGACTACTGCAATATCGATCCGATGTTCGGCACGCTCGACGACTTCAAGCAACTTGTGGACCGCGCCCACGGTCTCGGGTTGAAAGTGCTGCTCGACTTCGTGCCGAATCATTCGTCGGACCGGCATGCGTGGTTCGAAGAAAGCCGGTCCTCGCGCGACAACCCGAAGCGCGACTGGTATTTGTGGCGTGATCCCGTGCCCGGTGGTGGGCCGCCGAACAACTGGCTGAGCCGGATGGGAGGGTCCGCCTGGCAATGGGATGCGCACACTGGCCAGTTTTACTATCACGCGTTCTTGCGCGAACAGCCCGACTTGAACTGGCGCAATCCCGACGTGCGCCGCGCGATGGACGATGTCCTGCGCTTCTGGCTGGATCGCGGCGTGGACGGGTTCCGCGTGGACGTGCTGTGGCTGCTGATCAAGGACGCCCAGTTCCGTGATAACCCGCCCAACCCCGAGTTCCGACCGGGCGAGCCGGATCATCACCGGCTATTGCAGACTTACACTGCGGATCAGCCGGAGGTGCATGCGATCGTGCGGTCGATGCGTGCCACGCTGGATGAATACGGCGAGCGTGTGTTGATCGGGGAAATCTATCTGCCTGTGCCACAACTGATGACGTACTACGGCACGAACGGCGATGGTGCCAACATGCCTTTCAATTTCCAGCTCCTGAACGCAGCGTGGAATGCGGCCGAAATTGGAAGGATGGTGTCGGATTACGATCGCGCATTGCCGGAACACGCCTGGCCAAACTGGGTGCTATCCAATCACGACAACCCGCGCGTGGCATCGCGCCTGGGGGCGGCGCAAGCGCGCGTGGCCGCCGTGCTGCTGTTGACGCTGCGCGGGACACCGACGCTCTACTACGGCGATGAAATTGGCATGGTCGACGGCGAGATTCCGCCCGACCAGGTCCATGACCCGGCCGAGCTTCGGCAGCCGGGTTTCGGTCAGGGCCGCGATCCTGAGCGCACGCCGATGCAATGGGACTCATCCTTGCCCCATGCCGGTTTTACAGGCGGCCAGCCGTGGTTGCCCGTAAGCGCGGCAACCAGCGTTAGCGGCCAGGACGGCGAGGCGTCGAGCATGTTGTCGCTGTATCGCCGGCTGTTGTCGATTCGGCGGAGCAACGCGGCGCTCCGGGGAGGCGCGGTTGAAAACCTCACCGCGCACGGCGACGTGCTCACTTACGAGCGGCGTTCTGGCGATCAGCGGCTTTTCATGGCGCTAAACATGGGCGCCGCCGATGTCACCGCCCCGTTGCCATCAGGCACGGCGCTGTTATCGACTTTACCCAGCCGCGACGGCGCGTCGATCACGGAAGGCGCAAATCGTCTCGCCGCCGGCGAAGCACTGATCATCAGGCTCGCCTGATTGCGGATGGCAGACAGCCCCGTGCTGGCTCGCTCGTCTGGGCTCCAAGGCTGAACGGCGAGGTATAGCGCGCCCGCCGAATTGTTGGCATTCCAGAAGACGGCGTGCAACGGCTGCTGCTGGCCGCGAGGAGCGCGCTATGACGACCCTCCGGTATCGACCTTGACCCATTGCGGACGTTTGAGTCACTAACATCAACGGCTGCATACTGGAGATCAGCGGTCATCCGCGCCTAGCGGGGTAGTAGGCCGGCCCGTTGCGCGGCCACTTGGATAGCATAAACAGCGGAACCAGTTACCACACCTACTATCAACACGCCCTGAAATCCAAGCAAGATCGCGACGATCCGGCCAAGCGTGGTGGTCGGTACCACGTCGCCGAAGCCGATGGTCAGCGCCGTGACCGCGCAAAAGTAGAAAGTTTGACCTAGCGATGATTGTGTGCGCGTGGCTGCATCGACGGCCCCCCCAACGTAATACATGGCGACCGACAAAATGAGGAAAACTATCAGCAGCATCGCCAAAATTGCGCGCAGGTGCCAGAGGACCCTGGCAAACTCGGCAATTGCTTGGCGCGGCTGGATTCGGGCGCGAACAGCGTCTTTTGCGGCATTATCCATGTCATGAACCTTATAGATTTTCCGGCCTCTCTTTTTCCGAAGCCTAAAATCGATACTACTACGGGGTCGATCCTGAATAATCCTCCAAGCCAAGTATGACAAGGTGCCGGCAAGCGGGAGGATTGTGTCGCGATAACGGCGGCAAGACAAGAAAATTCCGCGATGACAAGGAGTCCTTACGCCACCAACGAATAGAACTGATCGGCAGCGGTTCGGGTGACGCCCCTGTCCTTCATCTGGCCTTTCCTGATCATATGCATCGTCTCAATGCCTGACAGGATGATGCGGGCGCACCGGAAATCCTTGAAGCCCATCATGGATCTGGTTCGGCGTTTGATCGCCCGATGATCCTGCTCTACGATGTTGTTCAGATGCTTGACCTGCCGGACCTTGATGGGCGTTTCCCGCTCGGCGTTGATGGCTTGGAGGGCGGCCAGATTCGCCCCGCTTTTATCCATGGTCACGGTCTCGGGCGTCCCGTTCCGATCAATGGCTTTCTCGAAGTAACGGCGTGCTGCCGCCTTGTCGCGATGCGCCCGCAACAGGAATTCGACCGTATTGCCGGCCTTGTCCACCGCGCGATACAAGTACTTCCACTGGCCGCCCACCTTGACGTAGGTTTCATCCATCCTCCAGCTCTTGCCGACCGGACGTTTGTACTTGCGAAAGGCCTTCTCGAATAACGGTACGAGTTTGATCACCCAGCGATGCACGCTCGAATGGTCGACCTCGAAACCCCGTTCGGTCATCATTTCCTCGAGATTTCGCAAGCTCAGCGAGTAGGCCACATACCACCGCACGCACAGAAGTATCACGTCCAGAGGATAATGCAGGCGCTTGAGTACCTTCGCTACGCCGGCAGGCAGGGGTTGTCTCGCAGTCGACTTCTTCATCTCACGCTTCACTTCGGGCAAATATCGCGTTCGATTTTACTCCTGCCCCCTTAGCGCGACAAAACCCCTGCTGGTGTGCCGTGACGCCCGCGCCTTCACGCTTCTGCCTAGACAACCGGCTGACCGGTTGCGGCAGCGCTTTGGCCGCGCCCCGGATATTGCGCCGCCACCGCCCGCATCGCACCGCTCCGACACGATCGCATCAGCGTCCTCGCAACCTTCACACGCAGCAGCGGGACGTCTTTCACAACCCATCCAACACCGCCATCTGCAACATCGCGGTCATCACGCTGATTCAATACCCATAGCTGCCCGCGCTAGCGGAGCGGTTTCGCTCAGAGGATTTTTAGCGAAGCGGGCGCGGATTTCATGCCGTGCCCGCGAGCATCCCCGTGCGCCGCTTCCGCTTCGCTAAAAATCCTCTGCCTTATGGAAAGCTTCGCATAAGGCCGAGCTGCGGTCCTTCGTCGCGCCTCGACCTCTCGCACCATCGAAGCCTTACGCAACCGAATCCCCGTTGACTATCCCCACTCGGTTCAGATCAAGAGCGGGCACAACAATGAATCCCCCCAATTCATCGCCGTATGCCACGAATCTCTCGTCAATTAAGAAATTTGCTGTCAATGCGCACAGTCCTGCATCCACTTCATCGATAGACTTCAGTGACGTCGCATCGATTCCTGCATCCTCAAGAACTCTTCGGCGCTGAGTTCGCTTTTGCTTGGCAGAGGCTACTTCAGTCTTGAGAAGGGCCGTCGCTATGGCGTGAGGAAACGTTTCAAAGCAGACTCGGTCAGCGCGTTCGCCGCCATTTTTGAAGAGACTGAAATGCGGAGCAAATGCCTGATAGACGCGCTCGCCGTTGAACATCCACTCGTAGAATCCGCTTTTACTGGCAACGGCCGTCTCGCGAGTCGGCGTAGCGAACGAAAAGATTCGTTGGCGTGCCAGCTCTTTCTCGGCGAGCCTACCCGCCTCGTTGCCTCGCCATTGGCACGGGGCATCAATACCCACTGCTTTTACCTCAAATTCGAGACATTTTTCGAGCATCTGCTCTGGCGTCTCCCTGCGAGGGTTATTCCAAACAATCTCCCTGCCTCGCATGATAACCAGATGATTCCCCTTCCGGTTCCCACCGATGTCGATTCCTGCTACCGTTCGTCCCGACCTCATAACTCATCTCGCTTTTGATATGGGCCAACCGTCTTAGACGGCAATACCGTATAGACGGCGACCCATCCCTCGCCGTTCCGTCCGGGCAACTACGCGCTAACAAGTGAGAGAACACGTCATTTACGCGCCACCGCGTTCTTGTCTAGCGCTTACATGAGGCAATCCTGCTAAGCGTGGAGCATGCCTTAGGTTTGGGGGGCCATGGTTCAGGACGGCGCTGTCACGTTAAAGCGTTCGCGACACATTGGCGGAGAGGAAACCGATTTGCTCAGAATGCGGACGGATCTTGGGTGATCTCAGTGAAACGATGCCAGGCGGCAAAGCGTGCGGCGAGTTGTTTGCGATAGAGCGAGGCGCGTAGCAGGTGTCGCTTGAGCGCGAAGTGCTGCCGGATCGGACCGAAGCTCGATAAGAAAGCCTGCGTGCGTTCAGGGTCGCGGAAGCCACGCATGCGTCGCTCGCGTTCGCGCGTCGGCTGATGACTGTTTTCGGCCCGGTTATTGACCCGCGCGCTGGCTTTGACGAAGACGTGCTTGACGTGAGCCAGTGCGGGAATCTCGGCTTTCGCCGCCGGATAGCTGCGCAGCTGGTCGGTCACGATCTTGCGCGGTCCTCAGCACAAGAGGCAAGCACGCGCTTGAAAAACCGCTCGCTGCTGCCTTGTCGCGGCGCTTCTGTAGCAGGATATCGAGCTCGGCACCATGCTGATCGACGGCGCGCCACAACAGGTAAGGCTCGCCGCGCAACGTCACAAATACCTCGTCAAGATGCCACGTGGTGCCGGGCTGGCGCCGCGCCGCTTTCACACGGTGTGCGAAGCACGCACCGAACTTATCGCACCAGCGTCGGACCGTTTCGTAACTGACGATAACCCCGCGCTCGAACAACAGTTCTTCGATATCACGCAGACTGAGCTGAAACCTGAAATACCAGCGCACCGCGCAACTGATGACTGCCGCCGGAAAGCGATGACCGTGGTAAAGCGATTTTGCATTCTTCATCACGCGATCTTACTCGACCATCTCAGCAACGTGACAGTGCCCGATAGAGTATTAACAGTGTCGCCCTTGGCATCATGCAACCCAAATAGATGAATGTGATCCATTGATCACATTCACTGATCGGCCGACTACGTGCCTGATGCGGGCCGGGTTTCGTGATTCAGAACAAAGTCCTCGGGGACGTCCGGCCCCCACACGTACAACGAGTCTTCAGGCGGATGGTCCCCGGCTCGCCACTGTGTGCCTGCGGGGATGAAATCGATGTCGAACGAGTATTCCGCGTAACTCCCCCAAGGGTCACGCACGTAGCGGAAGTAATTTGAGCCCAAGACTTGCCGCCCCAGACCCCAGCCCTCTGCGAAACCCGCGCGGGACATCTGCTCGCTGCCGAGTGCCACATCGTCGATGGACGGCACATCCCAGCTTGTGTGGTGCAGCCCGACCCCGTCGGAGCTGGCAAAAGCAATCAGATGATGATCGCTGCCGTGAGGGGTGTGCATAAAAGCGATGATCGAACCCGAATGGTCCGAAAGACGCAACCCGAGCGCGTCCGCATAGAAGCGGCGGGTCGCATCCACATCACGGGTAAACAGCAGAACATGAGACAGATGAGCCGGACGGACTGCCGTCACCTGGCTTCGGCATGGTGCCCTGCCATACCCAGACAACTCAGGTGGATAGACTCGCATCGACTTGCGATCAGGCGAGCATTTCTCAGCGACAACCAATTGCATGGCCAGGCCATCCGGTCCCTCGAACCAGACACCCGCGGCATCAGCATCGGCGGGCGCAGCGATACGCCTCACGCCATGCACACGCAGCCGCTCCTCGAAGGCCGCGCGGTCTTTCTCGAAGATACCAAGCGCGAGCCATCTCAGACGCTTGCTATCGCCCTGCAAGACACGCCCCCACCGATGCGGGTTGTCAAACGTGTACAAACCAAGCCCGCCAGGCTCCTCGCGCACGTCGAGGCCGAACGATGTATAGAAGCGTTCAGCCTCGCGCAAATCGGGAACGCTGAACACGAACTCGTGAATCGAATGGATCGCGGGGCCTGCTACCGTATGGTCTCTCATATCTGACCTCGTATCTGCCACTGACACAGCAGTCTCCTGTGAGCAACGCCCGGCAAGACGTCGGGCGCCGGAATATTCCGTCGTGACGAAGAAGCGACGCTATACGATGCGTTGACGTTGCGCACCCAGGCCATCGATCTTGAGCGTGACCACATCGCCGCGCTTGAGGAACTGCGGCGGCTTCATCCCGAGGCCGACACCGGCGGGCGTACCGGTAATGACGATGTCGCCGGGCAGCAGCGTCATGAACTGACTGAGGTATGACACAATCTCCGCGACCGGGAAAATCATGTCGGCGGTGTTGCTCTTCTGCCTGATCTCGCCGTTCACGCTCAACTCGAGCGCCAGGGCCTGCGGATCGGCAATCTCGTCGCGCGTCACGAGCCACGGACCAACCGGACCAAACGTGTCGAAGCTCTTTCCCTTGCTCCACTGCCCGTTGCGTTTGATCTGCCAATGGCGCTCGGACACGTCGTTGGCGAGGCAATAGCCTGCGACGTAATCGAGCGCCTCGGCTACTGCCACGCGCCGGGCCGTTGTGCCGATCACAAATCCCAACTCGACTTCCCAGTCGCCTTCGAGGGCGCCTTCGGGAAGCACCGTATCGTCGTTCGGTCCGCACAGCGAGGTGATCGCTTTGAGGAACACGACCGGTTCTTCCGGTATCGCGAGACCCGCTTCTTCAGCGTGCTTGCGATAGTTCAGGCCAATCGCGATGAACTGGCGCGGACCCTCAACAGGGACGCCCATGCGCGGATCACCCTCAACGCGAGGCAGCGTGTCCGGATCGATGGCGGCGATCTCGCGTAGCCGCTCGGGTGACAGATGCTGTGGGGTCCAGTCATCGATCTGCTGGGACAGGTCGCGGATCGTTCCGCTGGCGTCCAGCATGCCTGGCTTTTCGGCACCCTGAAGGCCGTATCGAAGTATTCTCACCTTGATGTCCTTATGAATAAAAGTCGTCTCGTGCGAACAACCCGCACGTCATGCGAAGCGCGGAAAAAGCGTGAGTGCGTTGTCCCGCATGAAATCCTTGCGCATCGCGGGCGACAACAAGGCCGTGTTATCGAGCTTCTCCGCCAGGTCCGCCACGAGCAGTTCCGGCGTGTAGGGCCAGTCGCTGCCGTACAAAATGCGCTTCGGGTCAGCGATTTCCAGCAGCGGGAGAATTTGCCGCGGTAATGGGAACCCGGCAAGGTCATAGTGCAGCCCGCGCAACATGTCATAGAAACGCGCGACGTCGAGCGGCTCAGGCAAACCAAGCGCCGACGACAGGCCTGCGACGCGATCAGCGAGGATGGGTATCGTCGCGCCGGCGTGCGGCACGATGATCTTCAGATTGGGAAAGCGCTCCAGTGTGCCGGAGAGAATCAGATTGAATACCGCACGGGTCGTCTCGAACATGAACTCGAGCATCGGAAACGGGTAGCCGATAGGCGGCAACGCAGTGGAATCCTGGCAACACGTGCAATGTGGGTTGGTCGGATGGATGAATACCTTCGCGTGACGGCGATTCAGTTCATCGAACACAGGGTCCAGTTTCCGGTCACCGAGGTACACGCCGTTATGGTTACTTTCCACCACCACGCCATCGCTGTGCAACGTGTCGAAGGCATATTCGATTTCAGTTAGCGAACCGTCGATGTCCGGCAACGGCAAAGCCGCAAACAAGCCGAAGCGACGCGGATGCGCAACGACCGCATTGGCGCCCTCTTCATTCGTGTAACGGGCAAGCTTGCGCGCCGCGGCGTCGTCGCCAAAGTGCAGGCCCGGCGCGGAAATCGACAGCAGTGCGGCATCGATGTGCAACCGGTCCATCATCCTGATGGCTCCGTCTATGCTCCAGGCCGGAATCCCGGGCATGCCCGAAGGCCTGGCGTGTCCTGCGGCGACCAGCGCGGAGCGATACTGCTCCGGCAGAAAATGCGCATGTACGTCGATTCGCCCGGGGCCTGCACGACCTGCCGCCAGCGTGTCCGGATCAGCCTTGACCGTGGCCTCATTCGACCCCGATGTGTCAGGCGTCCTTGCGCCTGCCGCAGACATGGCGCGTGTCGTGCGGCGCTGCTCAGGCCACATGTCGTCCGGAAATGCGTGGGAACCCGCAGCCACCCGCACTGCAGGCTCGCGCACTGCGTTGGCGAGGCTCCTGGCCCCTTCGTGATTCTGCTTCATTGTCTTTTCCATGGTTGACGGGCGCTGGGGTCACATTCAGCCCAATTCACCAGCAGTCGTTGTTTACCGTCCAGCCGACTGCAGGCGCGTGCGCCTCGACCTGCTTGTATTTGCCGCTAAAGAAGACCAGCGGTTTGCGCTGTTCGCCCAACTGCAGATATTCGATCTCGCCGATGTACAGCAGGTGATCGCCGGCCTGGTGAACGGCAGTCGTGCGCGCGACGATGTGGGCCAGACTGCCTTCCAGCAAGGGAATTCCGCTCTTTTCGACGAACGGAACGCGCAACGCCTCGTCCCGCTTGCCGCCGAAGTGCGCGCTGAGCGCCTGCTGGCCCTCAGCGAGGAAGTTGACGCCATACAGCACGCCCGCTTTGACTGCGTCGTTAAAGCGCGACTGTTTTCGCACCGACACGAGGACCAGTGGAGGATCCATCGAGATCGACATGAACGCGTTCGCGGTCATGCCAGCAGGTTGCCCATCCGCGACGTAGCTGATCACGGTGACGCCAGTAGCAAACAGGCCCATCACCGAGCGGAACAGCTTTGCGTCTATTTCCATAACCTTGCTCCAGACATGCGCAAATCAGACCAACGGGGTAACCGTGTTTTCGACGCCCAGCAGCGCCTTGCCATAGACCTCGATGCCGACCGCCGGCAACACCACTGCATGTCGCGCGGCCGTGTTCGAGTCGCGCCAGATACGCTGCAGCGGGCTCGCTTCGGCGAAGGTTCCAGCGCCGTGTGCCGAGATCAGGATATTCAGCGCGTCGGTGATTGCCGTCACGACCACACCTGCGTCGGCGCGCACCCGCGCCCGGGTCGCATAGTCGAGCTTTTCGCCGCGCCGGGCGGCCTTGTCGATGTCCTCGGCTGCGCGAAACGCGTGCAGGTGGGCCGTGTCGATCTTCAGCGATGCTTCGGCGATCTGCGCCTGGAACATCACCGACGAGGTCTGCTTCTCGAAGCTCGTGTACGCGATACTGCGTTGCGGCGCCTTGTCGATCACGTATTTCAATGCGGCACGCCCCATCCCCAGTTGCGCGCCCACCAGCACGATGGCAGCAACAGGCACAAAGGCTCCCCGATACTCGGCCTCGTCCTTGAACTCGGTCGGGTAGTCGCTGCTCACGGCGGCGCCCACGTCGAGCAGGCGGTGGTCGGGAATGAAGACTTCTTTCGCGACGACACAATTGCTACCGGAGGCGCGCATGCCCACCGTGAACCACGTGTCTTCGATGGTCACGTCCGATTTCGGAATCAGCGCCAGGTACTGCCCGACGAAGGCACCGTTTGCGTCGTGCTCCATCACACCAACAGTGACCCAGTCGGCGTGCAGGCTACCGGACGACCAGTACCACTTGCCGGAGACGACGAGGCCCCCTTCCACACGCCGGCAGTCTGTTGACGGTGTGAAGACGCCTGCAACCCGCGCGTCGGGGTTCGCTCCAAACACATCCTCCTGCGCCTTACGGGAGTAAAGGCCGACAAACCAGGCGCAGACATTGGTCAGCGCGGTCACCCACGCCGTACCTGCACACGCCTCTGCCAGCGCCGCAGTGATTTCCAGATGCGATTTAATCGAGCTTTGATAACCACCGAAACGCTTTGGTACCATCAACCGGAACAACCCGGCCTCACTGATCGCATTGATGTTTTCCTCGTGAGCTCGCCGATCCTGTTCCGACTTCTGGGCGTTCCTCGCGAGCAGTGGACCGAGTGCACGCGCACGTGACACCAGTTCCTCATCCGTAACTTCAGTTTGCGGCAAGGTCGATTCGATTCCTACTTTCATGATTAGTTTTCCTAAATGATGATGGATATAAACTGGCATTGCCGGCTGGCATGCCTGAACATACGGCTTCTACGCTTGCCAGCGCGGAAGAAGTGCTGCCGCGTTGCCGCCGAGAATCATCGTTCGCGTGCTGGCCGGCAGGGCTAGTTTGCCGAACTGGCCCACGCCGTGCCTGATCGGGATGTAGCTGTAATCGGAGCCGAAAAGCAGCTGGGACTTCGGCACGATCTTTCGCAGCATGTCGAAGATCTCCGGCGCGTAAGCCTGCGCACAGTCGAAATAGAGCTTTGAGAACTCTGCACGGATGCCGTCCGGGAACATCGCGTCGAGGCGTTGCTGCCCCACTGCCGGATAGTCCAAGAAGCCGGCGATACGGCCGAGCAGAATCAGCATCACCCCGTTGCCATGGCAGAAAATAAACCTGATGTCCGGCATGCACCGCGTCGTGCCCGCAGCCCACAAGCTCAGGATAGTGCGAGCGGTATTGGTCGGAAATTCGATCCACGGAACCGACACGGGCGGCTTTTCGTAACTTAGTGTCGCGGCCCGTGCAGCAAGGCGCTTCCGACGGCTGCACGAACACAACGGCTTTGCGACGGTTCAGCTCGGCAAAGATGGGGGCGAATTTCGGTTCGCCCAGCCAGACACTCTGATAGTTAGTGACGAGCTCGATGCCGTCTGCCTTGCGCACGTCAAAGACATAGGCGATCTCCACCAGGGCGCCATCCACGTCGTTCATCGGGATGGACGCAAACAGCCCGAAGCGGCCCGGATGATCGAGGCAAAGCTTCGTGCCCCACTCGTTGATCTCGCACGCCTTGGGCCGCCCCATCGGAACATCCGCGGTGAAGATGGCGCCCGCAAAGGCAATCGCCGTCGATACGGCGTTCTGGTCCAGTTGCTCCACTGCGTTTTCGATCTTCCACGGCATGCCGTCGTAGTTCTTGCCGCTGGGCTCGAAGTGATGGTGCACGTCGATCACCCGTGACTGGTCCGGCGCCGAGACTGCCAGCGAGGGGATGGCTGTGGACGCCGCGACTGCGATGGTGCCTGCAAGGAAGTGGCGGCGGCCGAGCGACGCAGGCGCACAGCAGGCACAGGTGGAGATCATTCTCATGCAAGCCGTCCTGCGCAGAGAGCTAATCGACGCGATCTGACTTGGATGTGTCGATTGCCGGCAGAGCGGTACTTGCACACGTGCATGCTGTTACCTGTTGGCCCGTTAAGAATGAACGTTTTGTCTATTATATTAATCGCGCTGAGCTTGCCAATGAGGGTTTTCGTCCCCGTCAGAGTGCACGGTTCGTCACTCTGCGATCGCTCATATCGCTGCACAAGCTAGCGTAGCCTAGCTCGATGTTCCCGTCTGACGGGGAACACAAGCGAATTTGAAGACGAGGATCGGCTATCAGCACGCCGAGCCGGTAGCACACAGCCCGGGCATGCTCGAGCTTGGCGGATTAACAAAATATATATACTCTGCAAACAAGTAGCTGCATTCGCAGCATTTCGCCGCGCAAGGAGTGCATACATGACCACGACTGCTTTGGTTGTTTTCGAAACGAAAGATGGCGCTTCGACCGACTTTGAAACGGCGATCAAAGCGCTGCTGGCCTCCACGTCCGGAGACCCGGGATTCGTGAGTTGCACCCAATATCAAGACCTCAATGAACCCAACGTCTACGTGTTCCATGAGCTATGGCAAAGCCAGAGCGCACTCAATGAACACTTGAGCACGGCGCACGTCGCGCGTTTTCTCTGCGCGATAGAACCGCTGCTCGAGCGCAAGAAGGTCAGGCTCCTGCAGCATCTCGATGCTTCGCCCCCGGATCGTTGCTGTCAGGCGTAAGGCGCATTACGCGGAAACGGTGTGACTTGCCTCGGGACACGCCCTTTGTCACACTAGCAAACGACTCACGGAGCCAACAATGCAACAGTCGATCCTGGAGCGCGGTGTAGCCGCAGCCACAAGCGGTGCACAGGAAGATCACCGAACCATCGCCGCGCGCAAAAAGCGGGACGTAATGCGCGCACGCATCCTGCATGCGACGATGGAAGTATTTGCCGAACGCAAGAATCTGTCGGCATCCATTGAAGACGTCGTGAAGGCCGCCGATATTTCCCGCGGCACGTTCTACAAGCATTTCGCGTCACTGGAAGAGGCGTTGACCGCTGTGGGACACGAGGCGACTGACCGCATGACGCTCGACATCCTCCCCGTCTACGACGTGCTGACCGATCCGTTGCAACGCGTCAGCACGGGCATGCGCCTGTTTCTCGAGCGCGCGTTGACCGACCGCAGATGGGCCGGTTTCGTGGTGCGAGCGGAGTTGATCCCACACGAATCGATCCTGCTCAACTACATTTATCATGACCTTCGCGCGGGACAGGCTGAAGCCAAGCTGGACTTCGATGATGTCACCGCCGCCGCGGATTCCGTGATGGGTGCAACAGTCGAGGGCATGCGCACCATCATGCTGGCACGTAGCAAGGATCCGCACGCGTATATCAGCAGTGTGATACGAATCACGCTGCGTGGCCTCGGGGTATCGAAAGAAAACGCCGAAGTGGCGGCCGCCTTCTCGCACTCGTATCTTATTGCGCAGACCGCAGGCACCGTCGATTATTCGTCGCCCGCGCGTTGAGCCTCGGTCTTGGTGCGACCGCGCGGGCGCGCCTTGAGCTGGATTGGCGACAGAAAAGCCTCGACCTGGTTCTTCAGCAACAGGTCAGCCGTCTTTTGGTAATGGTCGACGAGCAGCCGGCAGGCCGTCACGGCGTCATGAGACAGGATCGCCTCGGCTATGGCCTGATGCTCCATCGCCACGTTACGCTTGCCGCCATGTGCCCCCTTCAATGACAAATGCCGGTAGCGCGCCGTCTGCTCGCGCAGAATCTCGCTAAAGCGGATCAGATAGTCCGACGCGCAGCCCGATATCAGTACTTGATGAAATGACGCATGAGCGCGCTCCCATTCCGGGTTCATGCCGTCGCGCGCAGGTGTATATAGCGGTGTGTGCGATAACTGATGATGGGCGGCCAGCACGCGCGCCTCCCACTCCACGCCGCCGAAAGCCATGGCATCCTTAAGCGCGATCGTTTCGATGTGTTGCCGCGCGCGTGTCGCGTCCAGAAGATCCCGCCGCGAAAGCGGCGCTACGCTAAAGCCCTTTTGGTCCAACGCGACCACCAGCCCAACCGCCGTTAGCCGACTCAACGCCTCTCGTAGAGGAATCACGCCGACGCCATAGGCGAGCGCGAGATCCTTCAAGCGCAGCGGCATGCCCGGCGCGAGCCGGGCTTCGATGATGTCGCGCCGCAGGATACGTTCGAGCGTCGAGGCCGTCGTTTCGCCGGTGTGACCGGGTTCTGCGTGTGCCGTAGCAGGAAGAGCGCTGGGTTGTTCCATAAGGTCGTGGTTGAGCTTCTCGAGGCACGTCAAGGCGTGCGACGAATCGCGGGCGCATAAAACGTATATATTTTATCTTAGGTTCCGCGTTTCTGCGGGCCAGGCATTTCCACCGTCGCGCGTTCGGGCCGCCACGCCCTCGCCTCAGGATGACAGTTCGTCCACTGTTATGGACGTAAATACCCCAAATTGACGGCCTGCCGTCATCTTATAGAATGAACACGTTCGTCACTATACGTCCTTCGATGTGGAGACACGCCCGCGCAGTTGCGAGTCGTGGCGAGGTCAGGCCGCTGGTGGCCCGCCAACTTTTCACCGTAGCTTCACGAGCTGCTCGAGGCTTTCCATAAAATCCGTTAACTTAGAATGCCTAAATAATTAACCATAACCGATCCAGACGGCCGATACCGGCCGCACGAGGCGTGCCTACCCGACATCGATCACTCGCCAAACACACCCGAAAAAAACATACCTGTTTTTATATACGCATACTAATTACATTGAATATTGAAATGAATGATATTTTCTTTTCAACGTCGAAGTGGATAACGGGCGGCGCACTTCTGCTGTCAGCCGGCCTCGCACAGGCACAAAGCAGCGTCACGCTCTACGGCGTGGTCGACGCCGGCTTCCAGTACGCGAGCAAGACGCCCAATGCCAGCGGCCACGACGCGGGCGCAACCTATGCAATGACCGATGGCGGAAATGGTCCATCCCTCTTCGGACTGCAAGGGAAAGAGGACCTGGGTGGAGGTCTGAAAGCCACCTTTGCGCTTGAAAGCGGTATCAGCATGGTCAACGGTGGCTTTTCCAGTTCCAACGGCAACCTCTGGGGCCGCCAGGCATGGGTTGGACTCGACGGGAATTTCGGAAAAGTCCGCGTGGGCGCACAGTTTTCGCCATTTTTCCTCGCGTTGCTGGAGTCGGATCCGCGTCACTTCTCGACGTTCGGCAGCGGCATCGTCCAATACGGCAATAACGTCGCGTTCACCGGCGCGGTGAATTCGAACGCTGTGCTCTATAACTCACCGAAGCTTGCCGGATTCGAAGGCAGCGCGATGTTTGCGCCGGGCGGCATCGCCGGTGACTTTCAGGCCGGGAAGCAGTGGTCGGCGAGCCTTAAATACGGAAACGGCTCGTTTATGCTCAACGCGTCAATCTATGACGGCAACGCCGGCGGCACGCCGACGCCGGTACCGACCACCGTGGCCTTTCTCGGTCGCACGCTCGGGATGGCTTACGTGGTCGGCCCGGTCACGGCCAAGGTGTCGTTCGTCAACTATAAAGTGGCGGGGTCGTTCAATAACAACGTGATTGGGGGTGGCATCGACTACCTTGCCCTTCCCGCGCTCGATTTCTCAGGAGGTGTGTGGGTCACGAGCGACCGCAACAAAACCTCCAACAACTCGTTGATGGCTGCAATTGGCGCCAACTACTTCCTCTCGAAGCGAACCCAACTCTACGTGCAGTTTGCCTCGGTCGATAACCACGGTGCGATGAACACCGGTCTGTCGTTGACGGACCATAGCCTTTTCAACGGAGTACCGGGGACCACGTACGGCGCCAATATTGGCATTCGGCACTCGTTCTAGGACGCCTGCGAAGAAAGTCGGCCCGGGATAGTCATCCTTCTTCCACACACGTCACGGCGGGAAAGAAAAAGTGGCTCCGATGGAAATAGGTGACGCGGTCGAAATGTACCTTTTAGATCCGGATACCTTATCGATTGAACAGGAAACGTTCCAGACGGAGGGCGCAGCGGCGCCCTGCCATAATTCGTGAGCATTGTTTTGCGCGCCACCCCACGCAGTGCGCCTGGATCAACACGAACACTTATTTCCTGCTGCTAACCGCGACAAGGACTCCCCGAGTGTCTGTCGGCAAACTACACATGTAGGCTCTGCCGTGGGAGTTCTGAATGTAATTTCCTACGCAATACATTTCGTATAAGACATCTAACCGATCAAGGAATAGAGATGGCCCATCCTTTCTATCGATACGCCGCGATAGTCTCTGCTTGCGCAGCCGCAATTCTGAGTGCCGCTTGTGGATCTGGCGATAATTTGACGGACCATGGCACTGCAACCGACCAGCGTGCAGCAGCGCTTGTCGCTCAAATGTCCTTGGACGAAAAGATCCTGCTTGTGCATGGCACCGGCTTTCAGGCGGTGGGTGCAGGCTATATCCCCGGCATTCCGCGGCTCGGCATTCCGCCAATCTACAGCGCCGATTCGGCGGGTGGCGTCAACGTCGCGAATGTAGGCGCCACGGCGCTGCCAGCTCCCATTGCGCTTGCGGCGAGCTGGGACCCTCAACTGGCAAATGAATATGGCGCGCGTATTGCGACGGAACTCCGCACACTGGGCTATGCGGAGGGGCTCGGGGGTGGCATCAATCTGGCTCGGGAGCCACGCGACGGCCGCACATTCGAGTTCATGGGTGAAGACCCCGTACTGGCAGGTACGCTGAGTGCGGCGCGCACGACCGGCACGCAATCGCAAAAAGTGATTGCGACTGTCAAGCACTACGCAATGAATGATCAGGAGACAAACCGCTATACGAGCAATTCGCAGGTCGAAGAGCGCACGATGCGGGAGACCGAACTACTCGCGTTCGAGATTGCCGTCAAGCAAGGTCAACCGGGCAACGTAATGTGCTCGTACAACCAGGTGAACGGCACCTACGCTTGCGAGAATCCGTATTTGCTGACTGACGTGTTGAAAACGGAATGGGGCTTCAAGGGCATCGTGCAGTCGGACTGGACCGCGACGCACAGTACGGCACCCGCCGCGCTGGCCGGACTTGACGAGGAACAGCCGGGCGCTGCCGACGACAACAACATACCGCAGCCGATAGCGGGCATCACTGTGGCTTCATACTTCAACACGAAACTCAAGGCTGCTGTCACGGCGGGCACTGTGCCGATGGCGCGCCTGAACGACATGGTCCAGCGCAAGCTGCGCACGCTGATCCTGACCGGCATCATGGACTCGCCCCCTGCATCAGGCGGCACTGTCGACGAGTCGGCGGGCAACGCGCTTGCCCTTCAGGTTGAGCAGCAATCAGCAGTGCTACTGAAAAATTCCACGGCGGCGGGTGCGCAGCAAGCCGTGTTGCCCCTCGCGGCGGCGAATCTGTCTTCGATCGTAGTGATCGGTGGGCATGCCGATGTGGGTGTGCTCTCTGGCGGCGGCTCGGGTGGGACGCCAGCTGCCAACGGCAACGCGGTGTCCGGTTGCCAGCAGCCGACCGGCGTGCTCTTCGGCGGTTGCGCGAAGTGGTACAAGTCCGCACCGCTCGCCGCGATCAAGGCGGCCGCACCGAACGCGAACGTCAGCTACCTCGACGGCAACGACGCGAACGCGGCTGCCAGCGCAGCCGCGCAGGCGGACGTCGCGATCGTGTTCGCGACGCAGTGGGAGACTGAAGGACTTGATCTGCCAAGTCTGAGCCTGCCCGACAGCAATGCAGATCCGTACAACCAGAAGTACGACCAGAACGCACTGATCGCCACGGTGGCCGCGAAAGCGAAGCGCGTGATTGTCGTACTCGAAAACGGCAGCCCGGTGCTGATGCCGTGGATCAATAATGTGCATGCCGTTCTGGAGACTTGGTATCCGGGCGTGCAGGGCGGTCAGGCCATTAGCGACCTGCTGTTCGGGACCGTCAATCCGTCGGGCAAGCTGCCTGTCACGTTTCCGGTGCAGAACGCCAACCTGCCGCAGTCGGCAATATCCGCGACCAATCTCAACGTCAATTACAGCGAAGGCCTGATGATGGGATACCGCTGGTATGACGCGCAGAAGATTCAGCCACTGTTTCCGTTCGGATTCGGCCTGTCGTATACGACGTTCTCGTATTCAGGCATGACCGCGAGCACCGACGGATCGGGTAACGTGATCGTCACATTCACAGTCAAGAACACCGGGGCGCGAGCGGGTGCAGAAACGGCGCAGGTGTATGCCGCGTTGCCGTCCGGGCTCGGCGAGCCACCGAAGCGGCTGGTTGGATGGCAGAAGGTCACACTGCAGCCGGGGCAGTCTCAACAGGTAAGCATCGTGATGCCCTTGCAGCGGTTCGCAACGTGGGACGTGACGAATCACACGTGGAAGCTGAATGCAGGAACCTATGGACTCACGGCAGGAACATCGTCACGCGATGCCAGTGCACTGAGCAGTTCGGTGGCGCTCGCCGCAATCGAGCCGGTACATTGATAGGTCAGCGTTCAGGCAGTACCGGCCGGGTAAGCCCGGCCGGGGGAGCAGAGCGATTCATCGGCCGCCCTGATCCAGAACGGAGATCGAGGAAACAGCTGACTATGCGCTCAAACAGGACAGTGGCACCGGGAGCCATCGCCTTTTGAGGGCAAGCGATGACCGATCGTGGCATATGGCTGCTGTTCGTCGCTGACCACCGTTAGACCGCCCGGCCCCTGATTGACCCGACAGTAATGCCGGACACGTGCGCCCTGATTCTGGCGAAGGGGCAGTCCAGCAATTCCCTACACAACGCCGCTCCCGCCGGGGCGCGCACGTTCTCAGCTGATAGAGTCGGACAGGTAGGCGGCTATCGCTGAAATAATCTCCGCCAAGCCAAGCCAAGCCAAGCCCATCAAGCTGCTCACCTATTGTATCGATGCGCGAGGCATGTGTAGAGGAACTCAATTGGCTGGTTCTGTCAATGCGACCACCAGTCCAACCGCCGTTAGCCAGCTAAACGCCTCGCGTAGCGAGATCACCACGACGCCGTAAGCGAGCGTGAGATCGCTTCAAGCGAAGCGGCATCCCAAGTCCGAGGCTTGCCTCGAAGATGTCGCGCCGCAGAATGCGTTCGAGGAAGGATTCCGTCATTCCGACAGGTTCGTTGCGACAATGCCGCTCCCGTTTCAACTCGCCTGGTCAGGCACCTTCCTGCTCCCGTTGCTGGTGCTCTATGCCGCGCCGGCCTCCGTGCTTTGCTGACCGCCAACGGGCAAGCCGGTGAGTGACAGCCGCGACGCAAGGTTCGCGACAAGCGCCGTGAGGTCGGTAAGCGCCCTGACGGTACCGAAGACGTAATAATCCGGCCGAACGATGATGGCCTTCACACCATGTTCATCGAAGAACTGCCGATACTTGCCGCTCACGTCAAACAGGATGCGGCCCGGTACTGCCCTGCTCGCGTCGCCGGTGATGCCGATCGTCTGGCCACCGATTCGGGCAAGCGCAGCCTGCGACGCGGCGTCGACGAACTGTTCCGGGTCGGCATCGAGCGCGATGATGTGAAATCCGTTCGGCAACGCGTCGTCGTACCGCATCTGCTCGCCGTCATTGCGAACCTGCCCGTGTACGCTCAGGAGCCCCGCGGCACCGCGGGCTGCATAGCGTTCCTCTCCGCAAATAAGGCCGTCCGTGAGGCCTGGAAATGGGGGCAGCGGCGGAACCTGACCGGACAGGTAAGCTTCGTCGCGACGCGCTGCTTCGTCCGGGTCCGAAATGCAGACCACCTGGCCCATGGCAACAGATGCGTCAATGACGGCGCGCACCTGCGGGCGACGCTCCGGCGTATAGTCTTCGAGCAGTTCCGGCGACGCGACACCCTTCAGGATGAGATCGAAGCGCCACGCAAGATTCCACGCGTCCCGGATGCCAGAGCACATGCCTTGACCCATGAAGGGTGGCATCTGATGCGCTGCGTCGCCGGCGAGCACGACGCGCCCGCTGCGCCAGTTCTCGGCAATTAGCGAGCGGAATTTGTAGACTGCGTAGCGCACCAGCGTCGCGTTCTCGGGCGTTACCCACGGCGACAGGAGTTCCCAGACCTTTTCCGGTTTCTGAAGCTCATCGATCGACTCGTGGGGCAGGCGCATGAACTCCCAGCGACGATAGCCCGGACCGCCGGGCACCATCGTGGTGGGACGCGCGGGGTTGCACCACTGGCCGATATCCGGCACATCGAGCACGACCCCTTCGTTCGGTTTGAGGTCTATGACCAACCAGTCTTCCTGGAAGCCCAGGTCTTCAAACGCGATGTTCGACGCTTCGCGCACGAAGCTGTTTGCGCCATCAGCCCCAACCACATAGCGGGCGCGCACGGTCCGCGTCTCGCCGGTCGGAACCCATGAACCGTCAACCATTGCGCCCTTGCGCAGAGTAACCTCGCAGCAATCTGGAAATTGACGCAGGTCTGTCGCTTCCCAGCCCTGATTGACCGAGACATCAGGCAAAGACTTCGCCTTTCTGTCCAGCAGCGCTTCAAGTGAAGGCTGATTGAAGAGATAGCCGACAGGACCGTCGCTGATCGATTCGGCCGACCAGTCGATTTCGACGAGCGTCTTCCAGTCGGCGTTGAACCACTGGTAATTCGAAGACGGCTGCGAGATGCTTTCCACCTCCTCGCCGATTCCCATCGCGTGGAACACGCGGCGGATCTCATGGTCGTGGAACACGGCGCGCGGCAGCGGATACAAGGTGGGCCAGCGATCGAATACCGCCACGTTATAGCCGCGTTCGCCAAGAAGGATAGACAGCGACTGTCCAACGGGTCCGTATCCTACGATGACGACATCAAAAATGTTCTGGTTAGCCATTCGAAGTCACCTGCTAAGGAAGCGAGTGTTCCCCTGGCGCCAGCTGGTCTGGCTGCCATCGAAACACGTTTCAGGGAAGAAAGCTGTTAGCCTTCCGGCGTCACACCGGCCGGGTCGGCTGGTGCTTCGGTGTTGTGGATGAAGTTTTCCGGCACGGCGGGCCCCCAAAGATAAAGGGAATCCTCCGGCGGAAAGTCGCCTGCTGGCCACGGTTTTCCGGGCGAGACGAAGTCGATGTCCGCGGAGTACTCGCAAAACGAGCCCCACGGATCCTGCACGTAATGAAAATAGTTCGAGCCGAGGACATGCCGGCCGGTGCCCCACCCTTTGTCAAAGCCAGCAGCAGCCATTTGCGATGCCCCTTCGCCAACCTGGTTGACGTTGTCGACATCCCAGGCTGCGTGATGCCATCCGCGCGCACTGCTTTTTGCGAACGCAACCAGATGATGGTCGCTGCCATGCGGCGCATGCGTAAATGCGATCAGATCCAGTGACTTGTCCGAGAGCCGAAGCCCCAGCGCCTTGTTGTAAAAGTCGAGCGCGCCGAGCACGTCAGGGGTGAACAGCAGCACATGCGAAAGACGCCGCGGGTGGACCGTTTTCGCTGCCGAGCGCGTATGCGACCCACGTTCGTCCGCTGCGCTTCCGGTTAGTACGCAAGGCGTCTTGGAGGATGGGCTGGTTTTCCGACCAACCTTCACCTGAATCAGATTGCCGTCCGGATCGTGGAACCAGAACCCCGAGCGATCGACGCCAGAATTGCTTTCGATGGCGCCACCCGCCGCTTGCACCTGCGCCCGGATGGCGGTGAGGTCTTCTTCAAAGCAGTTGAAGCTCAGGTACGCGAGGGATTTTTTCGAAGCAGGCAGGACGCGCGCCCAGCGATGCCTATCAGCCGCACGAATCTCGAGTTCCTGCGCTTCATTCCCGGCCAACGTGACGTCGAGTCCGAACGCACGGAAGAAGCGCTCTGCGTCACGGATCGAAGGAACATTCAGCGCGAAGTGATCGATTGAATGCACACCTGCGCGGGGACGAACGACTACCGGGTCAGCCATGACTGTCTCCATCAATGTTCTGCTGGAGCCGGCTCGTCGGCCGGCTCATGGGGGGCGCCGCTGATCGCGCGCTGTTCCCCTTGTTTAACCGGCGGCTTCGTTGACAATTACATTTCTAAGTGTGCCGATTTTTTCAACGGTCACCTCACACACATCGCCCGCCTTCATCAGAAGTTTCGGATTGCGCGCCCAGCCGATGCCCGACGGTGTGCCAGACACGATGACGTCGCCAGCTTCCAGGGTGATGGCCTCGCTGATAATGCTGATGAGGCTCGCCACGTCGAACACCATCTCGTCCGTGTTTGCAGACTGGACGACCTGGCCGTTCAGGAGTGTCTCGAGCAGCAGCCCCTTCGCTCCAGCCGGCAATTCGTCTGCCGTCACGAGATCCGGACCAAAGGCGCCCGTGCCGTCAAAGTTCTTGCCGACGGTCCACTGCGGTGTTTTGAACTGGTATTCGCGCACCGATCCGTCGTTAAAGAGCGCGTAGCCGGCAACATGCGATAACGCGTCGTCGTTCGTGATGTGACGGCCACCCTTGCCCAGCACGACCGCAATTTCACCTTCGAAATCGAGTCCTTCGGAATCAGTCACACGCGGGCGCACCATGGGCTGCTCGTGAGCAATGAGGCTCGTGTGCACACGGAAGAATAGTGTCGGATAGTTCGGCTGTTCGTACTTGCTCTCTGACGTGTGGTCCGCGAAGTTCAGGCCCACGCAGATGATCTTTGGCGGCCGTTGCAGCGGAGGCAGAAATTTCAGACCCTCTGCCGCGACCGTTTCTTTACCTGCGTTGGCCCTTGCGTACTCTTGAAGATCCACACCACGGCCAAGCAGCGATTCCAGCGGCTCATCACCGATGATCCGCACCTGCTCGCCGTCGCGCACACCGAGAACCGCTTTGCCGTCTCGCTCAAAACTGACGAATCGCATTGTCTGCCTCCTGTAGATTCCCGGGCGGATCTCCCGAGAACATAAACTCATAGAATTGACGAATTTGTCATTTCTAATTCTAGTTGATTTGACGAATCCGTCAACTAGAATGGACATAGGACAAACCCGCATGGCCCTGCACTGTTAAACTGTTATGAATCAAGGGGAAACATCATGTTTGAATCAGCGTCGACCGAGAACTATCAATCGCGCGTCGGAGCCATGCGGCGTGAGAAAACGCGCAATCGACTGATCGAGAGCGCACTGCGTGTATTCGCTGAAAAGGGACCGGACGCGCCGCTCATCGACGACTTTATCGCCGCCGCGGGAGTGGCACGCGGCACGTTTTATAACTACTTTCGCACCACGGCTGAACTACTCTCCGCCGTGGCAGGCGAAAGCAGTGACGAGGTGCTCGGCGTCATTGACCCGTTAGTGCGGGAGGTACAGGATCCGGCGCAGCGGGTCGTCATCGGCTCGCGCCTTTACATGCAGATGGCGTGCCGTTATCCCCGTTGGGGGGCATTCATCACCCGTGTCGGCACCAAGCGAGGCTCGCGGGGCCGGTTACTTGATGAATATCTGACGCGCGACCTGCAGATGGCAATCGACGCCGGCAGGTTTGATGTTCCCAACGTGGTAGTAGCACGCGACATTGCACTGGGCTCAATCATTTACGGCATTGCGACCCTTCTGTCTGACGAATCGCCAGTCGACTATGCAGAGCAGGCCATGTATGCGCTACTGCGAGCGTTTGGCATCGGCGCCAGCGAAGCACGAACAATGGCATACGCACCGCTCGCCGAATGCCCGTCGCCACAGGGGACGCTGTTCAGGCGCCTTGAGATGGTTGCCGACGACAGCCAGCCCGATCTGAAGAACCAGCAGGCTTCCGCGGTAACCGAACGTTCTGCATGTTGACTGCATTGCAGCTTTTGGTTCGCGCCACGATCCCAAAACTGAGATTTGGCACCGGCGATCTGACGCAGCGCCAGGGAATTCCGGTTTCATCACGGCGGACAGGCATCGTGGACGAAATTCGGGACGCGATGGTTGCTTCCACCGAGCCGGGCACGCGAGAAGGCGGGTCGACGCGCCATCTACAACGATTCACATCGATCCACGACCAGGTGGCAAACCTGTTCACGCACTGCCGCCACAACGCGAACGCGCAAAAGACGCGGCAGGCTCGCAGCAGGCCTTCGAGCCCTGAGAAACCGTAGCGGTCAATCCGATGCTGGATCAGCTTGCTGCATAATTTAGCGATCCGCACGCTCTGCGTTCTCGCCCGCGAGCTCTTCACAATTTGACGGCATCCCAGACGGCGACGTGCCACATATTCGCTAGACACGACGTTACTACCTTCCTCTCATTGGACGCTTAGCCGTCTGCGCGGCGCGCCAGCGCCGCGCAGTTCAGTCCAAAAGCAAGTTGCTGGAGTTGCAACGCCGCGCCGATTCGATGAAAGTCTGCATTGTGGCCAGTTGCCCGAAGGATCTGCGCATCAACCACCGGCGCGCTCGTGAAGCGGGCTCCGAAACCATCCACCTCCTTATCGTCAACTACCCAAAGATTGTCGAATTCGGGCTGTCGATAGTGGACCGGAACATTGACGAGCGGCGCGGAGTCATTGAGTAACCGTGGCCACTCAAACACGATGTCCAGCAACTCCTGTCGAGGGGCAATAGAGTCCGCGCGATGGGCCGCGTTGCGCGCGGCCGGATCCCAGGTACCCTCCGGTCCGTACATCAGCAGGTCCTTTACGTCGGCCGGAATGGCGACAGACGGCGCCGTCGGCAGAGAGCGCCATTGTTCGGAGACATGCCCAGGAGCCCTCAACCCGACTCCGGAAATGGCGATGCCGAGCAAAGGCCAGTTTTTGCGCATACCAGCAATCAAAACGGAGACGGCACCTCCAATCGAGTGACCGATCAAGAAAATTCCGGCCGATTCGCGCCCGTGAAGGTTCCACAGTTCACCCAACGCGTCGTTGACAATCGCCGCACTCGACATGATCGATCCGTCGGCCGAATGTCCGTTTGAGCTATCGCCGTAGCACGGCCGGTTCACTGCCATGATTGGGATGCCGATGGCAGTCGCTCGCGCAAGCAGCGAGTAGCCCTCAACGTCAAAGTATCCGCTGGTGTATGTTCCACCATGAATGGCGACGACAAGAGGATAGTCGGGCGCAGCCGGTTGGCCGGATAAAGGAGAAAACTGGCCCGTAATAAAATTCGCTCCATCCTCGCAATTCAACTTTATATTGCTCACAACGTCTCCTTCCGGTATTGGTGATTTCTAAGTCGCCGTAGATAAGTTCGGCGTTCTGTCAGTAGCGGCTGATCAATGTGGCGGCCATTGTGGAATCGATCCTTCGCAAGCCGCGCGTTTGTCCGGCTACCGACTTCACGGTTCCCTGCGGACCGGCGGATGATCCGCAAGCACCTTGCGCAACGCCTGGGCAAATGGTTCCGGCTCGAGCTTCATGGCAAGATGATTTCCCGGTACCTTGACAAACGGGCAGCCGAGACGTTGCGCGACCATCTCGGTGGTGCGCACGTAGTAGGCATCTCCGCTTTTTTCGCCGGCCAGCGCGACGACAGGTACGTTGGACGCCGTGATTCGATCCAGCGCAATGTCGCACAAGCTCAGATTGAGATATTCCTTTCTAAAGAAAAAAGGCAGATCCTTGTCCTGACCCAAGTCGCGCGGTCGCTCTGACGGTATGTCGAAGCCGACGAGGCTGCCAGCAAACACCCTCATTGCAGCGCCTGCACCCTCACGCAAAAAAATGTCGTGGACCTGGCGGACGAATTCGACGGTTTTTCCGCCGTCTTCCAACAATCTGACGAAGGGCGGTTCGTGAACGACCAGCAACGAGACATTCGCGGCATGCCCCGCTGCAAGTTGGAGCGCGATGTTGGCTCCGCCACTGTTGCCGAACACAATCGCCCTCTCATGACCGGCCGCCCTCAGCACGGCGACGGCGTCTCTGGCTTGTTGCGCCATGTCCAACTCTGCGTCGACGTCGCCAGAGCTGCGGGCAACGCAGCGGCGATCGTAGGTGATGACCTCATAACTGTCGCCGAGCACACCCGCGATCCGGCTATACACGTCGGCTCCGCCCCCCGCCCCCGTGATCATGAGCAGAGGCGTACCCGCTCCGACTTTTTCGAAGACGATCTTCGCGCCTTCCGTCTCGACAAATTGCACATTTTTCATAAACGTCCCCTTTCCGGATTGCGTCGAGGCTAGAAGAGATCGCCATTCGGCATCGACAGATAAGCCTCGTTATAAGTAGTTACGCATACTGACGAGACTTGTCCCGAAAGTGCGCATCGCACCCCTGCTTCCTTGATAACTGACCACATGGTAAGCGCAGGTATTTCATAATTCCATGCAATGGAATTCATACTAAAAATGAATGTCCTGCATGGCTCACGCATTCCGTTCTCCCCCCGTCTGCACAGACTCGCTAACCGCACCTATCCTCGCTAATATGGCACGCATGCGGAGCTCGATCGAATAGCTTGCTTGACTCAGCGCCACGCAGCTCAAGGCTACCTGTCACAGCGCTTCGCAGGGCTGAGGACAGGCAAATTTGGGAGCATCTCCGTGTGCTCTTTTGAAAGCAGAGTGGGTAACCATTCACGGGGCATGCACGTTGAAGCCGGAGAAATCGATCTTGCCAGCGATGAGGAACAGAACAGCGCGTATGGCTTCGAAGCCTATGTATTTGCGTGCCTTGATCCTCGCAGCCTGAAACAAGCCGTTGATGCAAACTCCCGAGATAACACCGCCTTGCCGTGTTGCATGCTCCGATAAAAGCGCCTCTAGAAGGTATGTCGAATCCCGACATTCGCACCGTACGAGGTTCCCGCCACTCCATTCAGGAGGGACGTTGTATCCAACGACATGCCAGTGTGCATTGCACCGTGATTATCGACTGTGGTCAACTGCATATACAGCGAGGTCGCCTTCGAGAGAAGATACGTCGCGCCGACGGCTGCCAGCAGAGAATGATTGGACGTGTCATTGCGGTCACTCGTCACCCAGACACCCCCATTCAAATCGAGAGCCGTAGTGGCAAAGTAATCGAGGCCACCACCATAAACATTATTGTTGAACGATCCAGCCACCTTATAGTTGACGAACGACGCCTTGGCGACGAGTGGCCCGAATCGATAAGCCATGCCTACTGTTCGGCCCAGAAATTCAACGTTGGTGGGAACCGGTGTCGTCGCGCCACCAGCGTTACCGTCATAAATCGACGTGTTGACCATCAAGGAGCCGTTGTCGTATTTGAGACTGGCCGACCACTGGCGCCCTGCCTGAAAATTACCCGCCACGCCGCCCGGCGCGAACATCACGCTGCCTTCAACCCCTCCGAACTTTGGACTGGCATATGTCACAGCATTCGAATTGACTGCGCCCGTAAAGATGACGTTATCAGCGTAAATGACATTGCCGCTACCAGTCGAAGAAAAGTGCCGCGGATCCGAGTCCAGCAACGTCAGAAAGAACGGCGAAAACTGTGTACCCAACCTGATTTTCCCGAAGTTTCCCTCTAGCCCTACCCATGCTTGCCGGCCCCATAAATTTCCGTTTGAACTGGCAAACCCTCCGTTAGCCATGTTGATTCCACTTTCAAGGGCGAAGGTTGCTTTCAGGCCTCCGCCGAGATCCTCGGCTCCTCTCATTCCGAAAAGCGAAGGCCCGCTTGCGCCATTGACGACTGCGAACGTCGAGCCGGCGTTCTTCCCCGCCGCGGTGGCCGTCTTGCTGGCGTACTGCAAGCCGGCGTCGAGCACCCCGTAGAGCGTTACGCTGCTTTGCGCGTGTGTCAATCCAGCTGACGCGAGCAGTACGCTGCCTGCGACCCATTTCGACTTCGAACGAAAAGTGGACTTCATCTGATCTCCAAATATAATTAGTATGACTTATTAAATATGCTGCTTTTAGACACATTCTGCCGCTTCACCTTGATACGTGGCGAACAGCACTCTATGACATCCAGCAGTGGACTACCCGTGCGAGAGGGGTTCCGGCATCAGCTCGCTGCGACAGCATCACTCGGCTACGACCGAACACGTCAAGCGAAGGACAAATTCCGCCAACTGAAACGCCGCTCCCGCGCGAAGAAAATCGGCGTTGTGTCCAACATCTCTCATAGGCTGAACATCGACTATCGGAGCAGGAATAAATCGCGTCAGGCACTTCTTACGCCAGGATCTCTCCGTTGCAGGTAAAGTCATCCGGCACGTCTGGTCCCCATAGGTATAAAGCGTCCTCAGGAGCAAAGTCGCCCGCCGGCCATTCGTGTCCGACAGACACGAAATCAATGTCCGCCGAATATTCACAGAACGATCCCCAAGGGTCTTGAACATAATGGAAGTAGTTCGAGCCCAGCACATGCCTGCCAGTACCCCATCCCTTGCGATAGCCGGCTGCGGCCATTTGCGACGCGCCTTGGCCGACCTCGTTGACGTTCTGCACATCCCAGGCTACGTGATGCCACCCGCGCACGGTGCTCCTGGCGAATGCGACGAGATGATGATCGCTGCCATGAGGTGCATGAGTGAATGCGATGATGTCGAGTGACTTGTCCGAGAGCCGCAGCCCGATAGTCCGGTTATAGAAGTCGATTGCGCGCAGAACGTCAGACGTAAATAAGAGCACGTGGGAGAGCCTTCTCGGACGCACCGTCCTCGATGCCGAGCGGGTATGGGCACCACGCTCATCGGCCGGGCATCCTTTTGTGACGCAGGGCGTCTTGGATGAAGGGCTCGTCTTCGGACCGATCTTCACCTGAATGAGATTGCCATCTGGGTCATGGAACCAGAAGCCGGTATCATCACCGCTAATACGACCTGTAGTGAACGCTGCTCCCGCTGCGCTCACCTGGCTTCGGATAGCGTCAAAGTCGTCCTCGAAACAGTTAAAGCTCAGCCACGCAAGCGACTTGCGATCTGCGGGTAGTATGCGCCCCCAGCGATGACCGTCGGCCGCCCGAATCTCCAGTTCCCGTGTCTGCGCGTTCGCCTCGGTCACGTCGAGGCCGAAGGCCCGGAAGAACTGTTGCGCTTCGACAATGGACGGTACATTGAGCGCAAAGTGGTCAATCGAATGAACGCTGGCGTACACGCGTCCGACTGCGGATTCACTCATGACTATCTCCATGTTTCGCTGCAGTACGCCGGCTCTGCGGCCGGCTTCCGGTTTGTGATCACAATCAGGCTGCAGCTTCGTCCGTGACGACGTTGCGCAATGTACCGATTTGTTCGACCGTCACCTCGCACACGTCACCCGCTTTCATCAGAAGCCGGGGGGCGCGCGCCCAGCCGATACCCGAAGGTGTGCCCGACACGATTACGTCACCCGGCTCGAGTGTGATGGCTTCGCTGACAATACTAATGACACTGGCAACATCGAAAATCATGTCGTCCGTGCTCGCCGACTGCACGACTTCGCCGTTCAGCCGGGTCTCGAGCCGAAGTCCCTTTGCGCCGGGCGGCAACTCGTCAGCCGTCACCAGGTCCGGCCCGAACGCGCCGGTGCCGTCAAAGTTTTTTCCGACGGTCCATTGCGGTGTCTTGAACTGATACTCGCGTACAGAGCCATCGTTGAAGACTGAATAGCCGGCCACATGAGACAACGCGTCGTCCTTGCTGATATGACGGCCGCCCTTACCCAGCACGACTGCGACTTCGCCTTCGAAGTCGAGCCCCAGCGAGTCCGATACGCGTGGGCGCACCATCGGTTGCTCGTGGGCGATCAGGCTTGTATGAACCCGAAGGAATAGCGTCGGATAGTCCGGTTGCTCGTATTTGCTTTCCTTGGTGTGGTCCGCGTAGTTCAGACCGACGCAGATAATTTTTGGCGGCCGTTGCAGAGGCGGCAATAACTTCAGTCCATCAGCGGCCACCCTCTCCTCGCCCGCGTTGGTCTTCGCATACTCGTCAAGATCCACGCCGCGTGCGAGCAGTGACTCGAGCGTTTCATGGCCCACAACCCGTACGTAATCGCCTTCGCGAATGCCCAGCGTTGTGTTTTCATCATGTTCAAAACTGACAAACCGCATTTTTTCCTCCGTTTGGCCCGATACGCTAATCGCACTGGGGCCGGAAATTCGTATTAAAAGCAATGCCTCATCCGAAGACATCGCGGTAGCAACAGCGCGTTGCGCCTTTTTTCCTCGGTCAAATCTGGTAAAGCGGCAACTGGCTGAGGTGGACACGGGTGCGTGGGCAGAGTCGAATTGAAGCGCCGCGCCGCGCCGCGCCGCGCCGAACCGCACGGCCCGCTTCAGCGCTTGCCCACGCACGCTACTGCATCTAGCTAATAGTGCTTTTCACGTTAGTTTTGCGAAATGGACGTTGAAAATTTATCAGACGGTACCCAATCAAGGGGAACACCTTGAATTCTGTACACCCAGTTAGATATCGCTTTCGGATGACCGGGGGTCGGCGGCACGGGAGCCTCTCCCTTGAACGGTGACACATACTCCCAGACAATCTCTCCTTGCGGAGTAACCTGGAAGAAACGGCCGCTAACGCCCTCGTCTATCAAGGTATTGCCGTTTGGAAGTCTCTGCGCACTGCTGATGAACGGGCTAAAGAAGCTCCAGTTAGCGTCGCCGCTACTGGCTCCGGTGTATTCCCAAACGATTTCCTTACTTACGGGATTGATTTCCAGTACCCGCGAACCACCGGTCACTTCAAGCTCAACCGGCGGATAGCCGGCTTCGCCCTGATTATCGAACAGAAGGATATTTCCGGCTCCCGGGAGGCCTTTCGGAATCATGTGCGCATCATGTTGACCACTGATTTGATCGACCGGGCGAGGCGTGATCTCGGGTCGGAAATCATTTCGCGACGGATAATCTGGTCCGATCCGCCATACGACCTTGCCGGTCTCCCTACTAATGATGGCGGTAAAGTTCGAATCACGCGAACTGATCATGATGTTGTTCTGCGCAAAGCGGCTGTCGCCCGCCTTCTCCCAACGATTGGGCCCAAGCACCTGCATATCGTTGGTGTGCAGATAGTCGACCGCGGACTTCTGCTTGATGTCGGACAGTTGAGCAGGCGTAAAACCAAATTCGTTCAGGTGATCAGACGCTTTCCACGTCCATACGATATTGCCTTGTGCATCGACTTCACAAATGACATCGTCGAGCATGACGCGTTTGCCGAATCCGGGAATAGCGTAACTGGAGTTTGCGAGAATCAGCATATGTCCATTTGGCAGGACCGCCCAATCGTGATGCTGGCGGGCAGCGCCGCCCGGAGCCTGATTTCCCCACTGCCAGATCGTCTTCCCTTCCCAATCGACCAGCCCGACGCTTTTGTTTCGATAC
Source organism: Paraburkholderia fungorum (assembly GCF_046027215.1). Lineage (GTDB taxonomy): Bacteria > Pseudomonadota > Gammaproteobacteria > Burkholderiales > Burkholderiaceae > Paraburkholderia > Paraburkholderia fungorum_D. The sequence continues at coordinate 64,099 of NZ_JAQQEN010000003.1, forward strand.
AAGGCCGGTTGGCCGGGCACCACGCCCGTTCCGGCGGGCCCGTCTTTCACCTCCGCGGCGCTCAATTGCGCGCCTAGGACGCCCTTCTTCCCGTTGACAAGACCCGGCTCCACAATGCGGGCAGGAAATCCCTCCACGTCCCACTGCTTGACGACATTGCCCTTGATATCAATAAGATAGGTTTTATGATCTGCCCCGGTGAACAACACGTCACAGTCGTACGCCTTGCCAGGCACGGATGCCGTTACACCCGTCGGAATCACCGATGGTGTCGCAAACGCGTTCACAGCTGCTACGGCCAAACATCCAAAGAACATGCATTTAGCTGCATACGTGGCCTTTTTTAAACTCGGCAACATAATCTTCCTTGTTCTTCTGACAATCGTTTCATCGTTGCCGTTCTTTTCAAAACTCACATACCGCATGTCCCTCTCCTTATCGTCTCCGCTACTTCACATTGGCCAGAATTGACTTCGATTGTTCCGACTGCTTCGATCACAAAGGGCGCGACGGCGCCGCATTCCGCTTACAGGTTTGTCGTGTGCCCGCCGCGATAGGCCCAGCCATTCACGAGCATCGCAGCGCCCGCGATCACGACTGGCGCCGCGAACATCGCGAAAGCCACCGTTGTCGACTGGAACGCGACCAGCACCAGACCGCCCGTCATCGAGCCGATGATCGACCCAACGCGACCGACGCCGAGCGCCCAGCTCACGCCGGTGGCCCGCGCTGCCGTCGTATAGAAGCCCGCGACCAGCACGTTAGCCCCCGTCTGTGCGCCGGAGAGGCCGAGGCCCGCCATGAAGACCGTCACGTACACCCACGTCGGCTCGGCGATCGAGAATCCGATGAGTGCAATCGACACCGCCGCGATCGCGTAGGACCCAGCCAGTACGAAGAACGGATTCATCCGGTCCATCAGGCGCGCGTTGATCAACGAACCGATCGTGCCGCCGAGCGGCAACATCGCGCCGACGCGCGCTGCATGCGCAGCATCGATACCGGCACCGGTGATCACGGTCGGCAGCCAGCTGCTAACCTGGTAGTAGACCCACAAGGTGCAGAAGAATGTGACCCACAGCAGCAGCGTGCCCGCGCGATAGCGGCGGCTGAACAGCGTGCCGACAGGCGTCTCCGCAGCCGCGCCCGGCGGCGTCTGCTCAGGAATGACGTCTTCGTAGTGGGCGTCGGCGTTGCCCGTGAGCCGCGTCAGTACTCGTCGTATCTCTCCCGCATAGCGCGGCTTGCCTGCCATGAAGCGAAGCGACTCCGGCAACCAGATCCAGATGATCGGTGCGAGCAGGAGCGGAAACAGCCCACCGAAGATGAACACGCCCTGCCATCCGAAACCCGGGATCAACAACGCCGCGACAGCACCGCCGAACGCGAGGCCCAGCGTGAAGCCGCAGAACATCAGCGTGACCATCATGGCGCGGCTGCGGGCCGGGCTGAACTCAGACGACAGCGTGATCGCATTCGGCATCGCGCCACCGAGGCCCGCGCCCGTCGCAAAGCGCAACGCGATCAACCACAGCGGCGACGGCGCGTAGGCGCAGGCAAAGCTGCCTACGCCGAACAGCACCAGTGAAATTGCGATGACCCGCTTGCGACCGATGCGATCGGCGAGCGGCCCGAACAGGAAGCTGCCGACGGTCAGGCCGAACAAACCTGCGCCGAAAATCGGTCCGAGCTGCGCGGGATTCAACCCCCACGCTTTCTTCAGCAACGGCGCGACATATCCGACCGAGGCGACGTCAAAGCCGTCGGCCGCAACAACGAAAAAGCATAGAACCAGTGTGAGGATCTGCAGGGACGACGTCTTTCTGCCATCCATGAGTGTGTGGGGCGTGATCGCCTGAGCATGCATGTCGTGCCTCCAGTGTCGCGTTCGCCTCTGTCGTGCGAATCTGTTCAGGTGTTGATTCGAGGCCTTGTTTGAAGGGCCCATTGCAGCGGCTTACATCGTGTGCAACGCCGCTCGCCGTGTCGCGGGCGCCGAAGAAAGCCGCGGGCTCACGCAAGCGGTTGCGCGAAATGCTGCCGCTTCGAACCCGGCGTCGAGTGCGTCGCCTCGCCATGCGATGTGCTGGTCCGGGCGGATCAGCACAAACGCGGCCTTGTATAACTCCGCGACACTCACGTCACTCACGTGGACGACCGCGAACTGTGCGAACGCCGACGCCGCGCGTTGCAAGACGTCGTCATGTTCGTTGCCAACGCGCGCATCGCCTGTGCACAGCAAGGTGAAGCCTTGTCCGAAACGATCGTAAAGCGAACGACCGTCGGTGAGCCATGCATGCGGTGCGCGGTGACCCGCGCGCGCGCACGGCACATAGAGATTGGCTGTATCGGGTGGAGACGGCCCGTCTTCTGCTTCGATGAGCGGCGAGGTTTCGTAGCGCGTACCCAACTGCACGCCGGGAATGACAAACTCGGACGTCGCATGGAACGCGAGATAGGCTCCCACGGCTTCGCGCGCAGCATCGCCCTCGGCGCCCTCATCCAGCACTTCGGTAGGCGTGCGTAAGTGGCCAATGCTGTCTGCGAAACCGCGCGCGAACGCGGTATTGCGCAACGCAGCCGGACGGCGCTCCGCCTCATAGCTCGCACCCAGCGCAGCGCCTGCGAAGCCCTTGACCATCGCCTCGAGCTTCCAGGCCAGATTCGCCGCGTCTTCGATGCCAGTGTTGTAGCCGAGGCCGCCCGTCGGTGTGAATAGATGCGCGGCGTCGCCAGCGAGATACACGCGGCCTCGCGCGAACTGCTCGGCGACGAGCGTAAAGCCGGCCGTCCACGTCGAGCTGCTTTTAACCTCAAACGGAATGTCCGCGCCGATCGCTTCGGCGATACGGTGTTTCACCTTTTCGCTATCGGGCAATTCGCCTTCGCGCGTCTGCACATTCATGATGAAGTGGCCTTGCCCGTCGACCGCGATGATCAGCGAGCGTTGGCGTGGCGTGAAAGTCCAGTATTGCCATGCAGGCGCATGCCGGCTCACGCGATAGATGTCCGGCGCGTAAAAGTACACCGCGTCCATCTGACCGCCCATGAACTCGCGCTTCTCGTTGGCGACGCCTTCGTAGCGAATTCCGAGCGACTTGCGCACGAAGCTGCGCGGACCATCGCAGCCGATCAGATAGCTCGCGGTAACTGTGCGGGTCATCGCGGGGCGATCTTCGGTAGCATCGTATTCAACGGTGGCTGTCACGTAGTCGTCGTTCTGCGAAAACGCGACGACCCGTGCAGCGAAATGCACACGGCAGGCAGCCTGACTGCGCGCGGCGTCAAGCAGCACCGGTTCGACGTAGAGCTGAGAGCAACGATGCGGCGGTTCCGGGGTAGCCCATGTAAACGAATGCGTCTTCGCCCATTCGACCGCGTCGCCTGATGCAGGTTGATGGAGGCGCGCCAGTTCGTGTCCCGCGATCGACGTGAAGTATGCGACGTCGGGCGCGTAGTCGCGCGGCAGGCCAAGTGACCGCACGGTCGACGCGATGCCGATGCGGCGGAAGTGCTCCATGGTGCGCGCGCTGTTCGCGTTCGCCGCGGGATGAGTGCTGGTGCCGGGCTTAGCATCGAACACTTCGACGCTCACGCCACGCTGTCCCAGTTCCGCCGCAAGAAAAAGCCCAACCGGGCCGCCGCCCACGATGATTACGTCGCAGTCCACCACTTCCATCTCCTATATTTTTCGTACCGTGGACGGAAGTTAATCGTCATGACTGTATAAATCTATACAATGCATTTCATACCGATCATGAATATGGTGCATAAATGCAACCGCCAGACCTCAATTTCCTGTATGTCGTACAGGCGCTCGCCGAGGAGCAGAGCGTGTCTCGAGCCGCTGACCGGCTCGGACTCACCCAACCTGCTGTCAGCCATGCACTAGGGAAACTACGGACACAGTTTCAGGACGATCTGTTCGTCCGCGCGGGTCCGGTAATGGCGCCGACACCCGTCGGGGCGCAGTTGATCAAAGGCGCGGCCAATGTGCTGTCGCTCGTGCAACGGGAGATCTGGGGCGCGCGTGCGTTCGATGCCGCAACCACGACTCGCATTTTCTCCGTCTGCATGAGCGATATGGGTGTGATCGTGCTGCTGCCGCGCCTGCTTGCAGCGTTACGCGAGCGCGCGCCGCTCGCGACGCTCAAGCCAATCCAGTTGCCATCGCCGGAACTGGCCGGAGCGCTGCAGGACGGCGCGATCGATATAGCGATCGGCTACCTCGGCAAGATCGGCGACAACCTGCATCAGCTGCCGCTTTTCAGGCGATCGCTGGTCGGTATCATCGGGGGCGGAGTAACGCGCAAGAAAGTGCGGATGACGCTCGACGAATTCATCGAACGCAAGCATGTGGTCGCGGGTACGCTGGCAATCACGAACCAGCTATTGGAAAAGGAAATGCGACGACTTGGCGCACGGCTCAAAGTCGCTGTCGACGTTCCGTATCTGCTCGCCGTCCCCGGGCTAGTGGCAACCTCAGACTACGTCGCCGCTGTTCCTGACGAACTTGCTGAATTATTCTCGCGCTTGGCGAATGTGGACGTGTTTCAACTGCCTATCAAGCTGCCAGACCTGACCGTGCAGCAATTCTGGCACGCCCGCTATCACAACGACTCAGGTCATCGCTGGTTCAGAAGCCTCGTTAGCGAAACTTTCCGCAGCAGATCGGGGATGCCGCCCCGCGCGGCCAATCTCGTTGCGCCCAACGCGCATTGAGCGGGGATGAACAAGGTACGCGCTTATGCTCTGCAGAGGATAAACGCGTACCTTGTTCGTCCCCCTAAACCACGGCGCTGGTTGCGTTTGGCATAGTCACCGCGACTTTTTCAACAGCATCCACTGATACCTGCCCTTGCGATCTCGACGGCTCGACCGACAGCAAAGGGTCGTTCAAACCGCGTCCCGTCCACTCTGCGCCCAGTGGCTGAGAGCCGCGTTTCGATAGGGTTGCATAGACGGGCAGACCGCCCGGTTGCGCAGTAACAGCATCCTGTAGTCTGAGATCGACCCGTTTCAACCAAATAGAAATCGTGCCCCAATTGCGCTGCGCGATAACCGTGCGCTCACAAACGGCTCAGCAGCTCCGCCTTCTTGGCGGCGAACTCCTCGTCGCTGAGAATCCCCTTCGCGTGCAGTTGGGCGAGCTTCTCGATGGTGGCGAATACGTCTGCATCGCTGGCGCCCGACTGGGTGCTGACGGGCTCCTCCTGCACCGGCGGCGATGCCGGCTGCGGAACCCCACTGACCGAGACAACCGGCAGGCTGGCGACAGCAACCAAGCCGTGCTGGCTCGCAAATGTGAGGGACGCGCCGCGGGACTGCTGCTGTGAGAAGCCGCTAATCTGGTGAGCGCGCGTATCGTAGACCGTCACCTTGCCGTTCACTTCGATCGCCAGGCGCCGGGGGTGAGCGAAGAACGCATAGCGGATGTCGTTCTGCGCGCCGGTGCTGTTGGGCGCCCCCAACTCAGCGGGCCACCAGTCGCCAGAGGTGCCGGGGGCGGCCGGAACAAACAGACTCACCGGGCCGACCGGGCCGGCTGCAGTCTGCTGCTGAGTGACTTGGCTCTGCGACTGGAAGCTGCCGATGCGAATAAGATCGGGCTGGTTTGCGATCAGGCGGGAAAGCTCGAAACAGAGCCCATCGACCCGGCCCTTCAGGTAGTGGTTGAACATGTCGGAGACCATGGTCATTCCCCCCTGCATCCACTGGCCAGAGCCACCAAATTCGGGGTGATTGAACTGGGCCATGCTGCCGTTACCGCGAATCACAGACTCCAGCATGCTCATCACGGCATCCGTGCTGAACCCATGTCGCTGGGCTACTTCTTCGATCAATTGCTGGCCGGCGGGGGTGAGTTTTTGCATGGCGATGCTCTCATGGTTTTTCGACATGTCACTGCCCGAATGTTGGCGATTAAGAGCCTGTCAGCCGACCTGTGACGATCAGCCGGGATCCAGCGCACGAAACGAGCATACTCTGCGTCGGCTGGCAGGGGGGCGGTCATCCGACTCAAACCCTGCGATGCTGTTTGAAAAAGTCGCTGTACGGCGTATGCAATCCGCTGGCGAAAAAATCGACCTCTCAGATCGGCCTACAAACCGCTCGCGAACATCGGCTAAGGGTACGAGGACCCCTGAAAACCCTGCGCAAGCGACGGTCCGCGACTTTTTCAACAGCATCAGTTGCTGAGCGGACAGTCGTTCGATGAGGCGACAGGTGGCTTCGGGTCCCTGTGTGCCATCGCATAGATAACGCGCGCGGCGATCCGTAGAATTGAAGTCGGCGAGGCGGCCTATCCTGAGGACGGCGACGGATTCAACAGGCCTTGTCAGGCGGTCTCGGAGTACATTGTGGTGCCGGCCAATGAGGCCGATCCCATCCCGGATGCGTTGCCTTTTGAAACCCTCTCTCCGGCCGATCAAGCTGCCCGCCGCCTCCGGTCCGGCAGCATACGTAAGGTAGTGGCGGGCGAATCTGGTAGCGGCCCTGTACCATCATCCTCTCCTGGACACGGCACTGGCATGGGAACGTCCACTAGCGAGAACGCATCAGTCTGATACGCCGTACCTGAATTGGCTCGCACCATCTCTCCTTTTTTGCACTCTCGCCGCCATACCTCGTTGACTATCAAACTGCACATGCGGATGGCGGCGCCAAGAGCGTCGGCAGGTGCCAACCGCTACAGAAGCGGCACGTGCAGATAACCGCTGCCCTACCCGCTGAGCTAACGACCCGAGCTACTCCCATTCATTCACCTCGCAAGCGCGGCGTCGCCGCCCAACGCTAGCCAATATCGATCGTGCGGCTCGGGGCGGCTCCTGTTTTGGCACGGTCAACGTAAGCACGCCTTTGTCAAATTTTGCGAGAGCGTGGTCCGGATCGGCGTCTTCCGGCATCGGGATCGTGCGCGTGAAGGCCTCGTATGCGCGCTCAAGCCGATAGCAGCCGTCTTCCTCGCTGTGCACATCCCGTTTTTTCTCGCCGCGCAACACCAGCGCCCCATCCTCCACGCTGACGTTCAGATCCTCCCTCTCCATGCCTGGCAACTCGACAGTCACGCGCAGTATCTTTCCCTAGTCGACCACGTCGATGCGCGGCAGAAAATGCGATGAGCTGAAGTCACCAAACCATCGTTCGAGCGCCCCGCGGGCTGCAAATGGATCGTGGAAACCGCGGAGAAACTTGAAAGGGTTCCATTTTTTCGGGTCGGTATTCATCTTATGATTGATGGTCCGGCAGGAGACCCGGATGTCTGTCATTGGCCCCCGCTGCAACGTTTCTGCTGACTTCCGTGGACTGCGCCCCCAATTGACCGCCGTCGCCTGGCGCCTTCGCTCGCGACTACATCGTTTCCAGTCAGCCCGACGGCGTGCCGCGGGGCGTCGCGCTCCGCCTCACGCCTGATCCTGACCAGCGCGATATTTCCATCAGGGACGGCCAGGCCGCTGGCGAACCGGCACGGCCTAGGTGCTGATCGTGTATCCACGCCACCATTCCTCCATGTCCTGCATCCGCGCCCCCGCGAACCGGGCGGTGGCGACCTCTCGGCCGCCGCCGGCTTTTCTCCTGTCGTCGTTGCTGGTCTTCCGGGCTCAGTTCGTGTGCACCTCGATCCGTCGCGGCCGCGCTTCGGCGCGACGCGGAATCGCCAGCTTCAGCACGCCGTCCTGCAGGTTTGCATCGATCTTCGATGTGTCAAAGTCCGGGCTCAGCGAGAACGCGCGCGCGAAACGGGGCTCACGGATCTCGGCGTGCTGCAGCCGCAGACCAGCGGGTGTCGGCACGACCGCTTCGGCCTCGATATAGAGATTGCCATCGTGCACCTTCACGTCGAGATTGTCCTTAGTGACGCCTGGCAGGTCCGCCCACAGCGTGATGCCCTGGCTGTCCTCGAATACGTCAATGGCTGGTGTAAGCGTCATCCGCCGTGCCGGCTGGTGGCCCGCGCGTGGTGCTACCGCTTCGTGCTCGCGTTCAGCAACCTGTGTCCTGTCGTTCATGGCTTGCTCCTTGAATAACTGGCGTTACTGGACGGTGATGGCCCACGGCTTCGACGCTTCGCGCTTGCCGACGGTGATCGACAGGCAGCCGTTGGTGTACCGGGCCTGCACCTTGTCGGGGTCCGCATTCTGCGGCAGTTCGATCACACGCCGGAATGTGCCGGTGAAGCGTTCCTGCGAATAGATACGGGTGTCGTCGCGGGATTTGTCACCGCTCCCGGGCTGAGCGGGCTTGCGCTCACCGCTGATTGTCAGTACGCCCCTGTCGATCGAAACGTCAAGTTCAGCGGTGTTGACGCCCGGCGCGAACGCGACGATCTCGATTGAGTCGTCAGTCGCACCGATGTTGACCTGCGGGAATGCGCCGGAGCGGCCGGAGCGGATGCTGGACGGGAAGCCGCCGAACAGGCTCGCCATCTCGCGCTGCAGGCGGTCGAGTTCGCTGAACAGGTCGGTTCCAGAATAGAGATCACTCATGGTCGTATCCTCCGTAAATGCAGCATGGAGGCGAACGGGCCTACGCGCTCCAGTCCGCCTGCCACGCTGCTGGCAAACAAATCGAAACACGCAGCGCGCCTGATACCACCAGCGCGTCTGCCTGAGCGAAAACCAAGATAGACGTTACAGCGAAAATTTCAAGGGGAAATGGTGAAATTCCGGTCTTGAAAACCGCCTGCCAGCCTATATAACCGCGATGCGTTCCAACGACCAGGCGGAGGACACCATGGAATTCAATACGGACTGGCTCACATTGGGCAGACACCGCGTCCGGCTGCGCTCCAGCAGAGGCTTCCCGACTGAAACGATGCGTAGCGTGGCGGAGGTCGTGAGGCTGGCAATCGACAACAACATGAGTGCGCGCGCGCGGCTGGTCGAAATCGTCTTCCAGCAGGAACCGACCTACGATATCGCCGTTGGCACGACCTTGGTGGAAGACAGCGTTTGTGCGCCGCAACTGGAAGCGGCGATCGCGCTGGTGCTCGGCCTGCTGCCGGAGCAGGTGAACATCATCGTGACGACGGTAAGGCAGGAGGAAGTTGACCTGCACTTCGGCGTGTATGAGCGCATGCTGGCCGAGAAACTGGGCGTTGTACCGCCAATCCAGTGACCGTCAGGCGATGGTGCTGAGCGGCAGGGGCGGTCTCCGCGAAGCAGATCGATTGCCGGCTAATTCTCGGCCTGGGACTTAACACCGATACAATTTCGCGATTCCGACCTGGAGTTCGACACCATGAGACCTGACAACGCATCGGACCTCGCGAAATTGAGCGACGCCCAGCGCCTTGAGCTTCTTGTTACAAGTGTCAGGGACTACGCGATCTACATGCTCGATCCGCGCGGGACCATCGTAAGCTGGAACACGGGCGCCGAGCGTTTCAAGGGCTATCTGGCCAAGGAGGTAATCGGCCAGCATTTTTCGCTGTTTTACACCGATGCGGACCGGCAGGCGGGGCTTCCAGACCGCGTCTTGCGCATGGCCGCCGAGGCGGGCAAATTCGAGGCGGAAGGTTGGCGCGTCAGAAAGGACGGCACGCGTTTCTGGGCTCACGTCGTCATTGACCCGATAACTAATGACGCCGGCCAACTGATCGGCTACGCGAAGGTCACGCGGGACATCACCGAGCGGAAAGCTGCGCAGGAGGCATTGCGCAAAAGCGAAGAGCAATTCCGGCTGCTGGTCCAGGGCGTCACTGACTACGCCATCTACATGCTTTCCCCGGAAGGCGAGGTGTCCAGTTGGAATGCGGGTGCCACCCGGATCAAAGGATACGAACGCGCGGAAATCGTTGGCAGACATTTCTCATGTTTCTACACCGGCGAGGATCAGGTCGCCGGGGTGCCAGCAACGATGCTGGCGATTGCCTCGAAAGAAGGCCGTGTCGAGCGCGAAGGTTGGAGGGTGCGCAAGGACGGCACGCGTTTCTGGGCTCACGTGGTCGTCGATGCCATACGCAATGAGGACGGCGCGCTCGTCGGGTTCGCGAAAATAACCCGCGATATCACCGAGCGAAAGGAGGCGGCTACTGCGATCGAACGCGCGAATCTCGCTCTTTTCCAGTCGCAAAAGATGGAGGCAATCGGTCAGTTGACGGGTGGCGTTGCGCATGACTTCAATAACCTGCTCGCGGTCCTTTCCAACGGACTGCAGGTACTGTCGACGCAATCGCGAACCCACCTCGATGCGAAGATGATCCAGAGCATGCAGCGCGCGATAGAACGGGGCGCGTCGCTTACGCAGCAGCTACTTTCGTTCGCCCGTCAGCAACCGCTGAAACCGGAACGGCACGACCTGAACGCGCTAATCCGTGATTTTGAACCCATGCTGCGACGCGCGGGCAGTTCCTCCGTCAGGATTGAGCTGGCGATGAGCCGGGCCGAGACTACGGCGCTAGTGGACGCTCCTCGATTTGAGGCGGCTTTGCTCAATCTGGTAGTCAATGCCTGCGACGCCATGCCAGACGGGGGATCGGTCATCGTCAGCACAGAATGTGTCGAGGTGGCATCCGGGACCATCGGTAATCTGCCCGGCGGGTCATACGTGCGGGTTTGCGTGACTGATTCGGGAACAGGGATGTCACCCGAAGTCGCGTCGCGTGCGTTTGAGCCGTTTTACACAACGAAGGAGACGGGCAAAGGTACCGGCCTCGGCCTGAGCCAGGTCTACGGCTTTATCACGCAGTCGGGCGGCGACGTCAGGATTACCAGCACAGAAGGCGTAGGGACCGCCATCGACCTTTACCTTCCGATCGCCGGCGCAAGTGCCCCAGGTTCCCGCGACGGCCTGACGCCCTTCGCGGCCGAGACTGTACTTCTCGTCGAGGACGATCCGGATCTGCTCTCGGGAGCCACCGAACTGTTTCGTAGCATCGGCTATGAAGTGGTGGCCGCAACGGATGCAGCACAGGCTGCGGGAATCCTGGAGAGCCGAACGGACATTGATATCCTGTTTAGCGACATCGTGATGCCGCATGGCGTGAGCGGCGTCGAACTTGCCAGGCGTGTGCGGGCGCGCTACCCCGGTGTAAGGATCGTACTGACGTCGGCCTACCCGATGGCCGCATTGCGGCGCGATAACGGCGACATAGACGAGTTCGTTTTTGTTCACAAGCCGTACCGTCTGTCCGACGTTGCCAGAGCGATGCGCGCGTAAAGACCCAATCCTGCCTCGTCTCGCAGTTCGATCTACGCGTTCGCGCGAAACGGCATGCGTCGGGCGCGCGGTGCCGTGCGACCCGGACGGTCCGGCAGCATCGACACCATCGCTTTCCGCGAACGGCCGCATTCACATTACCCGCGAGGTACAGCCTGCAATTGCTCCTCCGGCGCGATCCGACCGCCCTGCTCTCGCTCCGTTGCAACCACGACAGGTGTAGGGCCCCGGGCACACTCGTTGCGAGAATTAGTGGACCACATGTTTCAGGAGAACACCATATCTACACTCGGCGCGCAGGGCAACAATCGCCGTCCTTCGCCCCGCCAACTATCATCAGAAACTTTGCACTATGAGCGGTTCAATTCAGACACTACGGCTTGGTGATTGCGGCGGAAGCTTTTAGCGCCGACCGTTGGTATTCCGATCCCTTCGCGATGATCGGCAAGACCAATTACCTGGCGGTACGCAGTCGCTCCCGGTATTCAGTCTCTCTTCCAATGGCAGTGACAAGAAAGGATGCGCCATGACCCTGCCCCAGATCAGCGGAACAAAATTTTCCCCAGACGCGACGCGCTTCGGTCGATTGTTTTTCCTCGAACCGAGCGGCGGACGCATGATAGCGGTCCCGGCTTTAATGGCGGCGACGGTGGTGATGGAAGTGTATTGGCCCTCCCCAAAAATTGGGAAACTAATTCCAATCTAAATTTCGTTTCCAGGGGTGGCGAACCTGTACTAGGTGGTCGAGGCGGCAAGGGTGGGCGAGGGCGGCGTTGGCGTAAAGTCCTCCCGCTGTATCGGGCTGGGCCGGGCCCAGCCGCTGTTGCGCGCGGCTCTGAAGGCTTGTTAATGGGCGACTTTCAGAACGCGGGGCTTCACTTCCCAACGTCGGTCAACGCCTCCGTTATCAGCTCAGCGGTCGACAGTCGGCGGCTAACTTCGCGCAAGGCGGTGCCGAAGCCCTCGGGTGCTCGCGAATCCAGACGCGCACTGGTGATCACACGGGGAGCGGCGCTCCAGGCAACCGTCGCACCGGCGGCAATCAAGGCCTCCACTAGCGCGACGTCCTCGTTCGAAGCGAGGGGCTGGAAGCCCCTCACGAGCGAGTACGCTTTTGCCGAGACACCCAGGTTTGCACCGTGGATATGACGGTGTCCGTCAACATCACGATACGTCGCCACGAAGTTCTCGCGGACGGCGTTGCTATGACCGCTCCAGTCGTCCACACTGATCACGCCACAGACTGCGTCTGCGCGGCACCGTAGCTGCTGAACCAGCCAGTCAGGTGCGACCGTCGTGTCAGCGTCCGTGAATGCCAGCCAACGTGCCCCCTGAGCCAACGCGGCCCCGGCGCCCGTCGCGCGCGCAACACCGACGTTTCGGGTCCCGACGAGCAGAACGTTGGCATCGAGTGCTGTAGCGACATCGCCAGTTCCGTCTGTACAGCTATCGAGCACCACAAAGATTTTGACCTCTTCGCCTGCGAGGCCCGGATGCTCCGCGGCCCGGATGACCGACCGCACACAGGAGCCTATGTAAGCGGCCTCATTATGGGCCGGGATAACGACGCCGAGCACGGTCTTCTCCTGTTCTTATTCGATCAGATCAATCTATTTCTGACGCATGTCCAGGCGCGGACACGGGTTGACGTTATGTGCGCGTCGACGATGTTGAGCCCGCAGTCCGCAGCCCACGCGTCGGCCTACTCCACCTGGCCCGAACCGAGATCAGCGCCCGTCGTGGGATCGGACGACGTGTCCGATGCAGTGCGCGCAGCCATCGCCTGCAGCACCTTCACATCCCGTTGCGACACGTTGACGGTGGCGAGGCCGTCGCCGCCATCTACGGCTGGTTGTGGAGACTCCACGAACTCCCATTCCGGTCCCTCGTTCCAAGGACCACGCGGCGCATCGTCGCCCTGTGACATGTTGTAATACACGCTCGTGTATTCCGGCACGCCCGGAAGTTTGCCTTGTGGGAAGTTCGGCTGGATCGAATGCAACGCTTTCTCGAACGACTTCTGATGGGCGATTTCGCGTGTCATCAGAAAGCCGAGCGTCTCCTTGATACCCGGATCGTCAGTGACGTTGATCAACCGCTCATAGACAATCTTGGCGCGCGCCTCAGCGGCAATATTCGACCGCAGGTCCGCAGTAGGGTCGCCAATCGTGTCAACGTAGGCGGCACACCAGGGCACGCCAGCTGAATTGGTCAATGCCGGGCCGCCGCCGTAGAGCAACGCGGTCGTATGGGAGTCGTTGCCTCCGCCTGTCATTGACCGATAGAGTTCTGCTTCTGCTTCCACGGCCTCTGCCAGTTGACCCTTGGCACTCTTGTTAAGCATTGCGACAATCGAACCGACAATTTCGAGGTGACTCAGCTCCTCCGTCGCGATATCAAAAAGCAGATCCTTGCGCCCCGGATCATCTTCGCCCACGGCCTGCGTGAAGTAGCGACAGGCGGCGCCTAATTCGCCCTGGGGGCCGCCAAACTGTTCGAGCAACAGATTGGCAAGACCGGGATTGGGTGCGGCGACCCTGACGGTGTACTGCAAACGCTTGTTGTGAATAAACATGGTGCCTCTCCGGTGCATGGCGCGATGCGACCTCCTACGTTCGGGCCGAGGCACCGTTTGCGTAGACAGGGTCGTTTGCGACCGTGGGTCAAACCGGACAGCGACGCAATCACGGGATCGCGTCCAACCCATACCTGGGCGCCCGGCTCTCAGAGCAGAAGCTCTGGCATGTGCACGGCGATATTGCCGCGCATGGCAGACAGTGCCAGCCGAAGTCCCGCATGACTTGTGCCTGTTCACCGAAGGAGGCAAGGTGTGAAACGGGAGTCGACTGCGTGCGCCCTGCACGTCCTATAAGCGGCTCAATGGATTGTCGGGTTGGGCCCAGGTTTTGCGCAACGTTTGGCACAGCACCACCCGGCCGAGTCCGCGCTTTGCACAGAAGCGTGGTTCTCGACTTTACGGCGCCGCATTTTTCCCGTGCGGCTGATCGCACCCAATTGAGGAGCACACAATGGAATCGACGAAAGGAGAAGGAACACTACGAGAAATCGCCGGCGACGTGCAGCAAGCCGCAGGGGATCTGCTCGGCAATGCCGGTGCGCAAGTTAGCGGAACGGCAAAGGAACTGAGTGGCAAAGCGCAGCAGCTCTATGCCGATTTTGCGGAGGTGGTACGCGAGTCCACCGTGGAGCGGCCGTTCGCGGCGCTGGCGATTGCCGCCGGCGTGGGTTTCATCCTCGGCACGTTACGCGCGGCAAATCGCTCCAGGGCCGATAACGACCGCGGCGATCGAAGAGATCGCGAATAAGGCGATTCGCGTCTTGCCTTCCACGAGAGCGAAGAGGTGCAGTCGACAAGCACGCGGACGATCGCCACGGCGTTTCCGCGGCACGCCAGCCCTGAGGAGTTCCGCAATGTCAATGCGTTTAAAAGCCACGAAGTGGCGAAACGTGGGCAGATTCTGCATCGCGCGGGCCACCGATTATGGTGAGCTCCTCGGTGTCGAACTCGAGGAAACCAGGAAATGTCTGGTCCGTGAGTTAAGTGCACTAGTTGCCCTGGCCGTCGCTGGCCTTTTCACGCTCTCGTTTGTGTGCATCGCGATTATCGCAACGGCTTGGGGGACGCCTTATTTTCTTCCCGTGGTTTGGGGTGTCGCCGGGATGTGGCTTGTTGTGTCTGTTGTCTGCGTGCTAATCGTTCGCTCCCAGAAACCAGCGCGATCGTTTCATATTCTGCAGGGGGAGATCCGGAGCGATCTCGACACCTTAAAGGAGGCGCTTAAATGAACCGCGCACCTGGCGACGATGAAACCGAGACCGCCATCCTGCTGCGGATGGCGGCATCACGCGCAGCGCTGCTCGCAGCGAACAGCACTCCACCATCGGTCCCGGCTGTACATGGACAGATGCGGTCTCCCGCAGCCGGCCTCATCGCTTCGCTGGCAGACGCACCGCGCGTTACGCTGCTGCTGGCGCTTTGCGTTAGCGCGATCGTCCTCGGACCTAGCCGGACAATAGGAATCGCCAGCCGTTCGGGGATCGCCGCGTGGCTAGGCGGCACCGTGCGGAAAGCAATCCACAAGGCTGTATGAGCAGTTGCGGCGTAGCCATAGTGGGACCGCCCTGTCCGCCCGTTCCCCCTGCCCCTTGCGCGAACGCGGAGCCGGCGAATGCGAACAGGACTGCAGAATAAACTGCCAACAACGTCGGCGCTGGACTTTTCCTCATGGCAATCGCCACACAGGCGAGCTAGACCGCACGGCGGGCCGCCTTTACATAGCTCGACATGAAGGTCCGCGTTCTACCGTCGGGAAACACGATTGCGACCTGCTCGCCGTTCGCCAAAGCCACCTCTCCTGCCCCAAACCTCGGGACGCGTACCGCGTCGCCCGGTGACCATGGATGCGGCATCGACGATGGGTTCGATGCGTCCGCGTCGCGCAAGGTGTCGTCCGCGTCGGTCGACTGCTCCGCCGGCACAATGCGCGGTGGACTCACGCAGTTGTCGCATACGCCGCAGCGCTGCATCGACGGCGTATCGCCGTAGTACGCGAGTATCGCGCGCCAACGGCATTGGCCGGTCTGCGCGTAGTCGATCATCTGTTGCAGCGTTTCCTTGTCGTGGACGCTCATTGCTTCGAATTGAGCGGCGGCTTTCGCCACTGCATCATGCACGCCATCCTGCGCGCCGTTACGTGCCCGCACTCGATAACGCCGGTGACGGTCGCGGCCCGCGATACGGGCATCGACCAACATGCCGAGCGCAACCTCCAACTTGCCGCCGCCCACCTCGGGCAATGCGTCCTTCAGCTCCGCGAGCGTGACACCTTCCGGCGCTCCTTTACAGCGTGCCGCGAGCGCATCGTACAAACGCCGCGCCAGTTCGACGCTCGGGTACCTGCCGGCGAGAAAGAACTGCTGGATGCGCCGGTCGTTCAGATCGAATAGCGGCACGCAATCGGCAGGTTGCCCGTCGCGGCCCGCGCGGCCAGTTTCCTGGTAGTAGGCGTCAAGGCTGCCCGGCATCTGGTAATGGACGACGAAGCGGATATCGGATTTGTCGATACCCATGCCGAAAGCGTTGGTGGCCACCATCAACCTAGTCGCTCCCGACATGAATGCTTCCTGAGCGGCTTCGCGCGCGCCCGGCGCCAGCTTGCCGTGATAACGCGACACGGACTCGCCCGCTTCTGCGAGCCAGGCGTAAATCTCGTCTGCATCGCGTACCGTCGCTGTGTAGATGATGCCCGTCCCCGTGATCGACGCGATCACTTCGCGCAACTGTTCGCGCTTGGCCTGCGCGGCCCGCTCGGCGTCATTTTTGCCACCCCCAACGCTCACCTGCACGACGCGATAACGTAAGTTTTCCCGCAACGTCCCGGTACGGACCACGCGCGGATCGCGCAGCCCCAATGACCGCGTGATGTCGTCCAGCACAGGTGGAGTCGCGGTAGCGGTGAGCGCGAGCACCGGCGGTTGGCCGAGCGCCTTGACGGCGCTGGCAATCTCGAGAAACGCCGGCCGGAAGTCATGGCCCCATTGCGACACGCAATGCGCTTCGTCGACCACCACCAGACCCACGCTATGTCCGGCACCCGCGCGCAACACCTTCATGAATGCGGGCTGCGCCAGCCGCTCCGGCGTGACGAAGACGATGCCGCTCTCACCATCCAGAATGCGTTGCAACGCCTCCCGTTCGTCGCGGCTGCGCAACGTGCTGTTCACTACCGTGCAGTCGACGCCCGCCGCCAGCAGCTTGTCGGCCTGATCCTTCATCAAGGCGATGAGCGGCGATACGACGAGCGTCGTGCCGTCGAGATGTAACGCCGGCAACTGGTAACAGAGCGATTTGCCGGCGCCGGTCGGCATCGTTGCAAGCGTGTCGCGCCTTTCAAGCACGCTGCGAATGATGTCTTCCTGGCCGGCGCGTAATCGGGCAATGCCGAACATCTCACGCATCGTCTTGCGCATGCTGCGAAGCCGCTGCTCTAGCGTCATATGTTCTTAATTCCGGTCGGACCACAGTGAAAGCTGCGGCTTCCCCGCTTCATCGAGCAAACCCTATGCCTACCAGCGGACGGCCAGGACGCGGAGTTGGAAAACGGAACCGGAGCGGCACAAAAAATGCGTCCCACGCAAACGATTTATCCCGAACGGCATCGCAGCGATGCCGAACGCTTCGGCATATGGACGATGCCGGTATCGACAAGGTCATGGAGGCTGTCAATGAACCACACGATAGATCCAGCGGACTATCCGCCGGCCGCGAAAGATCCTGCGCTGTTAATCCGGCAACACGAGGCCGCGGTCTCATGGGGAGCCGTGTCCGCCGGCGGCATCGGCACGGCCGCGTTCGCACTCATCCTGCTGACCTTGGGCACCGGCCTCGGCTTGACCTCGATCTCGCCATGGTCATCGGGGCCGTCGAATGCAAAAGCATTCGGCTTTGCCGCCGTGGTGTGGGTATGTGTCACCTCGATACTCACATCAGGATTAGGCGGCTATCTGACGGGACGACTACGCAGCCGCTGGCTGGCAGTCGATACCGACGAAATCCACTTCCGCGACACGGCTCATGGTTTCCTCAGTTGGGCCGTGGCGACGCTCTTCACGGCTGCCATACTGACATCGGCCGCGTCGGGCGTTGTGCGCGCCGGCGCGCAGACCGCCGCGACAACTGCCGCGGCAGGCGGCTCCGTGACGATGGAGACGATGCAACGCGGCAATGCACAGGCCGCTACGAACACGTGGCCGCTCGGTTATTTCGTCGATTCGTTGTTCCGGATGCCCGCCGGTTCGTCACTCGCCGCACCCGCCACCCCAGAAAACCGCAACGAGACGACGGCCCGCGCGGAAACGGCGCGGATATTCCTTAACAGCGCAGCGACCGGCGATCAATTGTCGCCGGAAGATACTGCCTATTTAAGCCAGCTTGTCGCGCAGCATACTGGCCTTACGCCGGAAGCAGCACGAACTCGTGCGGTGACCACCTACACGCGCCTGCTGCAGAAAATCGCTGCCCTCGATGCTGCCGCTAAAGATGCCGCCGACAAGGCGCGCAAAGTCGCAATCGGCGCATCGTTATGGTTATTCCTCTCGCTTCTGATGGGCGCATTCTCTGCGAGTCTGATGGCAACTCATGGCGGCCGCGTACGCCAACTCTGATTGAAACTTCAATTCATTACCGAAGGAGGTGTTTATGCGCTCAATTCTTCTTTATATGCTCGGAGTACCCATTCCCATCATTATTCTGATCGCGCTGTTCTGGCATTAGGCGCCGTCTTGCCGTCGACCGTCGGGGCATACTGCCGGTCGACGGCGCTGATTGTCGAAAAGGTCGTAACGGGCCCCGCAATTGAGAACGTCGCGTCCGTTTTGACTCTACGCTAATGTCGATCAACCGTGTCCGGGCCCGGATCGGGCGGCCCAAGCTCCGCGGTGGATGCTACGATCTGAAAACCATCGACTGCGTTCTGGCCGAGCAGCTTGAGGATCATGCCTTCGAGCTGGCTTAGTTCAGCAGGCTTGCGGCACACGGCGTCAAAACCAACCTCCTTCATTTCACGGATGTAGTCGGCGGTATCGAACGCGGTGAATGCCAGAAGGGGAATCATTTCAGTCGCCTCGATTCTCCGCAGCGCCGCTGCAACACCGATGCCGGATAGGCCGGGCATGGCGACATCCAGAACAATGCAATCAGGTATCCACGCCCTCGCTTCCCGCAGGGCGTCCGACCCATGGTAGACGGTGCGCACGCTCATGCCGCCTGCTTGCAGGTATGCGCTCAGAGCGTCTGCCGACGGTCGCGAATCGTCGACGACAAGCACGCGGACAGGCGCTCCGTTTTGATAGCGCCCGCACTGACTTCCGGTCGAATCATCCGGGTGTTCCTGGCTTTCGAAATTCGGGGTCATGGGTTTTCTCTCGCTGGTGTAGCGTTGACATCGAACTGCTGCCAACGGTGACCGCAACGACCGTTCCCACACCCCGATCCGCCCGCAACTCGACCTAAGTGAATAACCAGTTTGCGGAGCGACCTGACTGCTCCGCAGGCCGTGCTGGAGCGCATGGCAGCTGCCGGTTCTTCATTGGACAGCGTGGGACTTGAGAACTGGCGCCTTAGCACGCCCCAAGCCTCACGCGTCCAACGCCGACGGAATCGTGCGCGGCACGTCCGTCGGCGGCCGCGTCGATGCAATCCTAGTGCAAGTCGCCCCGGACATCGTCCGAACAAATCACTTTGCCGGAACGGTCCACGATCGCCACCTCCTCAGCGGCGGCGACGGCTGGTTCCGTCATAACAAGCAGACCCGATCTGGCGATCCGCTCCTGAGCGACGAATCCACCGGACGACGCGACGTCGAATATCTCCGCGAACGTCTGAAGCGAACTTCCGAAGTGCTCCTGCATTGCCGAGAAGAGCCCATTTCGCGTTTGAACAGCGATGTCTTCCACATGCCGCCAGTATACAAATGTCTTCGTGAGCGCGGCTGGGAACTGCTGTGACTGAAGATCGATTACTTCGCTGACGGATTGGGCAGAAAGCGCCGCGTCGCCCAACGCCTGCTGCTCGGACAGTGAGGTTTTAACCGTCTGGACGTTCAATTCGACAACCCTCTCAATTCCGGCAAAGACCTCATTAGTGCAGGCGAAAGCCGCTTCGACTGCCGTTTCATATCGACGCGGGGAGAACGGGGTCATGGTTTCGGGGTACATAAAGGCTCCGTTGTGGTGAGGCGCACACAGCGTTGGGTACCGCATGCTGGAGACGACCTGCTCGCGCCACTCGCACTGCGCTAAGACCGAACAGGTCTCTCCGTCGCCGGCATTGAGCTGCCGCCGACCTTGATTGCTACTGCTAGCGCTTTCACTTCGATACTGCTGCATCCTGACCGGCGCCCAGGCAGGCACCGGCGTCCGGGTCGCTCTTAGTTGCGCAAGAGTGACTGCTCTGGTGTGATGTGCGCTGGAACGCAAGAGATAACCCTGCGCCTCCGACTTCCGCATGCGTCGTGCCCGAAGGGTCAACTGTCTGCGCGGATCCTGGGGGATTCCTGCCGCAATGCGAATGAGGGTGCTCTCATCGCTCATCGCAGCAGACGCCGTTATGCACATTCGGTTGGCCCTGGCAGCCATCGCCGCGGCATAACCCTTGCGCGTGCCAGAACGTCCCAAGGCTCGGGGCCTGAATGGGCTTTGCGTGCCGCTCGCTCACGCGAGCCGTCTTTTTTTGCCTCGATGTGGCACCGACGGGAATATCAGCCGACTGAGGCCTCTGTGTCTCGTGGTCGTTCTTCTCTCGGACAACGTAAGGTCACCGGCGGCGGGGTTCTCCAACGACTGCCGATTTTTCGGCCGGCTTCTGACGCTCGCTATCCATGGCCGCGGTGATCTCCGCACCGAGCAGGAAAACCGCTGCGGAGAAATAAAGCCACATCATCAGCACGGCAAGCGAGCCGGCCGCGCCAAACGAGTTTGCCGTGCCGGCGTGCGCGAGATAAAGTCCGAAAAGTCGCCGCCCCACCGTGAAGAGGACGGAGGAAACAATTGCGCCTGTCATTGCATGGCGAAACGGGACATGGGCGTCCGGCAGCCAGCGCAACATCGCAGTAAAGGCAGCGGACAACACAACGACGCCGAAGACGGTTTGTGCGACCTGAGCGGCAATCACCAATGGCGAGTCGCCAAACACCTGATGCCCGATATAGGTGATCGCCGTGTCGAGGACTAGCGAAACGACCAGCAGAAATCCCACTCCGAGGACCAGCCCGAATGAGATAAGCCGCGCACGCACCAGCAGGGCAAAGCCGGCTACCCCTGCCCTCGGCTTTGCCGCGAAGACCACGTCGAGGGCGGTGTTTAGCGAGCTAAATGTCGCAAACGCGCCGATCGCCAGCAGCAGCGTCGAAAGCACCGCTGCCAGGCCGCCTCCGCTTGCACGGTGCGCGTTGCCGATCACGGCTTGCATCGCGCCTGCGGCGTCGTTGCCCAGGATGTCGTGCACCTGCGCGAAAAGTTTGCCACGGGCTGCCGTCTCACCGAAAAACCAGCCGGCGACGGTGAGGACGATCAGCAACGTAGGTGCCAATGAAAATGCTGAATAAAACCCGATGCTGGCGGATAGCGTTGTGCATCGGTCCGCAAAAAACTGCCTGACCGCCCTGGTCACTACACCTGCCAGGTTGGCAATGGGGCCTCGCTGGGCCGCCTGGATCCGGTTCGACTCATTCACAATCGGTCTCCCAACGTCCACACACGTCGACAGGCAATCACGGCCCGACATCTGACGCACAGGGACGCATGGGGCGATGACACAACCCCGGGCTCGGGAGGAAGCTGGGCCATAAGCCGCCGCAGCGCCAC
This sequence comes from Paraburkholderia fungorum, assembly GCF_046027215.1. Lineage (GTDB taxonomy): Bacteria > Pseudomonadota > Gammaproteobacteria > Burkholderiales > Burkholderiaceae > Paraburkholderia > Paraburkholderia fungorum_D. The sequence goes on from NZ_JAQQEN010000003.1 coordinate 85,642, forward strand.
GTTGTCAAGGCTTCAATACCACCTTGATGCAACCGTCTTCCTTGTCGCGGAACACCTTGCACATATCAGGGCCCTTTTCGAGAGGCACGGTGTGGGTGATTACAAATGACGGATCGATCTGACCTTCCACGATGCGTTGGAGCAGGTCGTCGGTCCAGCGATTGACGTGGGTTTGGCCCATTCTAAAAGTAAGTCCCTTGTTCATCGCCGCGCCGAACGGGATCTTGTCGATCAGGCCGCCATAGACGCCGGGAATCGACAGCGTTCCCGCCGGCCTGCAGACGTAAATCATTTCGCGCAACACATGCGGCCGGTCGGTTTCAAGCATCACAGCCTGCTTCACCCGATCGTACATCGCGTCGATTGAGCGAGTCGCGTGAGACTCCATTCCGACCGCGTCTATGCACTTTTCCGGTCCCTTGCCTTGGGTCAGTTCATTCAGCCGCTCGACGACACTCTCGTCCTCGAAGTTGATCGTGATCGCACCTGCCCCACCTGCCATCGCTAGCCGCTCCGGCACACGGTCAATCACCACGACCTGTTTTGCGCCAAGCAAATTGGCACTGCGGATAGCAAACTGGCCCACTGGCCCGGCGCCCCAGATCGCGACCGTGTCCGTTGGCTGGATATCGCATTGCACCGCAGCCTGCCATCCGGTCGGGAAGATGTCCCCGAGGAACAGGACCTGTTCGTCCGTCAGATGCGAGTAGCCGAACAAGCCTGCCGTAGAGTGGCCGAACACCTTGTCAGCCTTCTCCTTGTTGCGGTTCGATCGCTCACACACCGAGAAAAATCCGCGCTTGCACTGGTCGCATTCACCGCATGCAATGGTGAACGGCACCACCACCCGGTCCCCGACTTTCAGCTTTCTGTTATCAGCTCCGACTTCGACAACCTCGCCCATGAACTCGTGGCCCATCACGTCGCCCGACTCCATGGTCGGCATGAAGCCGTCAAACAGATGGAGGTCGGAGCCGCAGATCGCGCAACTGGAGACTTTAATTACCGCGTCGCGCGGATGCTCGATCGTCGGATCCGTGACGGTGTCGTACCGGATGTCTTTCTTGCCATGCCAGCATAGGGCTTTCATCTCTCGCTCCGTCGTCAGGGAGGGCCAAGGCTTCGTATAACATGCCTTGCATGTCGTCGCGTGCGCACCGGCGCATCGGTGTCGGCACTGCGAGTGCGCAAACACCGTGCCGCACACCGGGGAGGACTTCAACAAGCGTCCCGGACCTGGGCCGGACTAGTTTCGGATGGCGGAAGATGCTGATACCGGTAGGCCTTAAATCTCGCCGGTCTTCACCTTTCCCCTCTGCCAGAGTCGGGGGCCGCGGCTCCAGGGAGCGATTCCCTTAGTACTCCGCGACGGCTGAAGGGCGGTATGCGTTGCAAGTGCGCGAGCTTTCAACCGCGGAGTTATCGTCGGGCCGCCGTGGCATGCTGGTTGCGCGGAGTCCGGTACGCCGCGCTTGCTGGATGCTGCGGGGCCCCGACCGACTCAAGGAGGAACTATGGCTACCAAGACCCTGAAGGATCTGTTCATTCATTCGCTATCTGACATTTATAGTGCCGAAAAGCAGATGACGAAGTCACTTCCCAAGATGGCGCGGGCGGCGACCGGTCTTGACCTCCGGTCGGCATTCGAGACGCACCTGGAAGAAACGCAAGGCCAGATTGAAAGAATTGACCAGGTCGTCGAAGCCAGCGGAATCAAACTCAAGCGCATCAAGTGCGTTGCCATGGAGGGTCTGGTCGAAGAAGGCCAGGAGCAGATAGACGAAATCGAGAAAGGCCCGGTTCTCGACACGGCCCTCATCGCAGCAGCGCAGAAAGTGGAGCACTACGAAATTGCATCGTACGGCTCGTTGATAGCGCTGGCCAAACAGCTCGGTGAAACGGTTGCTGTCAAGCTGCTGGCTGAAACGCTGAAGGAAGAAAAGGCTACCGATGACAAGCTTTCTCTGCTCGCTGAGGAAAAGGTGGCGGCAGAGGCCTTGGGCAAGTAGGCCGACTCGTCGCCCGGCGGCGGCCAGCGCCGCCTTTGTCATAGTGCACCTGATTCGTATCTGCCACGAAATCTGTTGATTGCACTGCGACGCAGTCGGTGCCGACGGTGCAATCAACAGTCTCAAAACCGATATCTTGTTGGCCGCCAGCGGGGCGGCCCTTGGAGAAGGGAATGGACCCGGTCTCGCATGGAATCATTTTCTGGCTAATTATTGGCGGCATCGCCGGCGCTTTGGCTGGTCGCATTGTCGATGGTGGCGGCTTCGGAATTCTTGTCGATATCCTCGTGGGGATTGTTGGCGCATTCATCGGAGGATGGCTCGGTGGAGTTCCCGGATTGCACCTAGGCAGCGGCATCATCGGGTCGCTGATTACAGCTCTGATCGGTGCCGTCATCCTGCTCGCTATCCTGCGCCTATTCAGCGGCGGTAGCGCGCGTTCACTCTGACGCCGGTACATGATCGACCCGTAGCAAGGCCCTGACCACTTGACGGTTTTTCTGGAGATTGAAATGGATATGCCAGTTACCGAGGACCAGATTCGTACGCTCGCGTTCTATCTTTGGGAGAAGGATGGAAGTCCGGACGGGCGTTCCGAAGAATATTGGGAGAAGGCGCGACAGCAGCTAGGCGCGGACAGTTTGACGGCGGAGCCGAACTCAGACGGCAGCACGACTTGAGTAGTAAATTTCCTGTCAATGGCTCAGCGCGAGTGTTCGGCGGCCCAGTTCCGCTGACGCTCGCCTACCGGAGCTGGAACGCCCAAGCGTATATGAGCAGGCAGCCTATCTGTTCTCAATTGCCCTGATAATCTAATCGACAGAAACCGGCGTGGTCAGATGCAAATCAAAGCCTGCATTTCGACCCTTGAACATCGTCCTCTTGACCAAAGCCGCTCAACGCAACCGTCCTCATTCGACCTAGCGCGGAATTTCCACGAAGGATTCCCGCAAGCTCGCGCCCGCTCATTTCCGGCATCTTTTCGTCAATGAGCGCGACGTCCGGCAAGAACGTTTCGACTATTCTTAGTGCCTCGGTACCGCCAACAGCAACGCGCACCTCGTATCCTTCCAGCTCAAGTAGCAATGACATCGCCTCGACGGCATCAAGCGCGTCATCGACAAGCAAAACCTTCTTGCGAACAGCCATGGCAATGAACCCAACAAGTCCGAATTTGCTCATCGTCGCACGCCTGACAGGAAACGCGGACGGAAAGAGCCTTAGCTTCTGGTTGCCATTCCTCGGTTTGCTCGGACCCAGCACATGCGATGAAGTGCCGACGCTCTCTTGATCCGAGAGTTCATCGCTCTTCAGTGCACCGTTTCGCCGTTCGCCGACGACAACCAAGCGGCGAACGGGGCGTACTGCTGCAGCACAGAACCGGTGCCGCTCGTTCACAATTTGTGCGACGCAACGGCGTTAAACGTTGACGGAACCGCGCAACTCTGTCGCCAGCATCTGACGAGTAATGCGGCTTTAATTTGCACGCAGTTGATTGCCGTGCCGTTCGCCGCCTAAGCGCTCCGCCCAGAATCCGCGTGCCGCGGTTGCTACAAGGGCATATCCGGTTATGGATAGGTGGCGGCCTGTCCACACGTCCACGGTGAAACGGTCGGCCCAAGCCCAAGCTCAGCGCGGATTCACCTGTCGTCGCCGGGCATCGAGATCGGCGTTGACGGACTTGCGTCTAGAAACTTCAGCCTTCGCGTCACGGTATGGTTGTTGCGCCCGGGTGATTAACTGCTCCGGACGTTCTCAATGCCGACCATCCTTCTAGTAGATAACGAACCAGACATTCTGGCCGCTTTGAGCATGGCTTTGGAATGGCGCGGATATCGGGTCCTCTTGTCGGGAGACGGCAAGGCCGCGCTGGAACAGGCTGGAAGAAGCGTCCCGGACCTTATTGTCACGGATTGCAGCATGCCGGAGATGGACGGCGTCGATTTGTGCCGGCAGCTCAAGTTATATCCAGCCCTTGCGGCAATACCGGTAATCATGGTTTCGGCGCAGACGCAGCCTCACCAGAAGCCAGCCCTCTGGAGTGCGTTCTTTCTCAAACCCATAGACCTTGAAGCGTTTGAGTCCACTGTGGGATTGTTGCTGTTATCGCGACCTTTGCGTGAAACGCTTCGCCCAATGTGTTCCGACCGGGCAGTGTCGCGGTGGCAGCCGGTATCTTCGGCATTTATATCCTGAGGTCCGCCGAGGTCTGCGGAAGGCAGCGGTGAGCTATTAGACGACGCCGCTCACCCAATGCTCCGCACGTTCAGCTCGCAGCGATTCCGGCCGCAGTCAAACCAATCCACCCAGCTTGCCACCAGTTCGATTCGCCAGGATGTATTGCAGCCTTTCAAGCGAGAGCGGCTTGGTCAAGTGGTAGTCAAAGCCTGCAGCGAGGGCCCTTGATTTGTCGGACTCGACTGCGTAGCCGGTCAGTGCCACTAGCACGACGTGATCCAGGTGCCGGTCAGAGCGAACAGCGCGTGCAACGTCGAAGCCGTCTACGTCCGGCATCCCGACATCAATAATTGCCACCTCCGGTCGCGCTTCCGTCATAAGACGGATGGCGTCGCGCCCACTGCTTGCGGTGGTCACACTGTGACCTTCGAGCTCGAGCAAGATGCCCAGGGACATCAAAGCGTCCTGATTGTCATCGACCAGAAGAAGGCGTACCGGGCCGAGTGCCAAAGTCTCGGCAGTCTGTTCAGGTCGGGCAGGCACCGGTGCCGTCCGGAGGATTGATAAACGCAGCGTTACAACGGTGCCGGTGCCTGCTCCTTCACTCTGAAGAGATATGGTGTAGCCAGCGCGTGCGCGAGTTCGCGCAGCGCCCTCGCTTCGGCTTGGTAGTCCGGCGCGCGTGCATTTCTTGTGGACAGCTCGGCGGTGATAAGCGACTCGGTGGTCGTCACGGATACCGCCCTCCAGGCCCGGGAATCGTCATAAGCGCTCAAAAATATGGCGGAGAACCGCACAATTACACCGAATATGTCAGGCCGCGAATTGGGCAAAGACGGGCTTCACCAGGGTAAGCGCGAGGCACACTGGCCTCTTCACATCGGAAACCTGAATCGTTGGCATCTTGGACACGTAGACGCATACGGCGCGGCCGCCGGTGCCGTGTCGGAAACGGCAGAGCGCCGCCGGTGCGGCGAACAGCCGTGGCAGTCGACTGTCGACGCGGTTGCTAGCGCCCTAATCGGACGGGGCAATCTGTCGGTCGCATTCGGTCTGGCCTCGGTCGGCGGCCTGCGGTTCTTCCTCGTCCGGGGGGGTGTCGCCTGGCGAAGGCTCTGCGGGCGTTTCTTCATCAGGGATGTCCTCGTCCGGCTCGGTACCGGGAACATCGCTTTCCGCCTCACTCAGTTCAGTCACTTCGTCGTCGGACCCAATCCGCATTACCCCTCCCGTCGACGGCGGGTCGCTTGCGGGAAAAGTGTCGTCGACGCTCGCTTCCGATTTGTCGTCGGGAGCGCGTTGCTCTGTCGGTTGGTCTGCCATGGTGAGCTCCTTAAGGGTGAGTCCAAGACTGCAGCAAGCTACGTACCGCGCAGCGTGCGCGCCGGTGTGCTCCGCGGTCCTCGACCGCCGCGCGGGCAGCGAGACGATAAAACGTTCGCCAGAGACTTTGAAGCCGTATTTTTCCAAACTACGTCAACGCGCCTCGTGAACGTAGACGGCGCCGGCAACCGCAGGATAGGGGCAGCGCGGTCAGGCGTCGGTGAGCCGGCGTCGCTGTTCGGGATAGCGTGCCGCTTGCTTGTCTTCGGCCGCTTTGCGGTCGACACCGCGGCTCGGTTCCTTTGGATGGTTGGCCATCAATGCTCCCAGGAAAGGCCGTAACTCGTGCGCAACTGCGCGGGAGTGCGGCGGCTACCTCGGTTGACGACACGCCGAACGGGGCGACCAGTTCGCACCTCGTTCGCCCGGCAGACGGCTGCACCCGCGTTCCAGTTTTATGTCTATGATTGTTAGGTCTGGCTGATTTTTCAGGAATAGCGGATATGCGTGAACCCATAACAGGTTGGGCCCTCCTAACTGTCGTCGCTGTTGCATTCTCGGTCGGCCTGCTTGCATTTCAGACAGTTGCTGCTCAAGACCTTGGTCCTCGCACAGCACGACACGCAGTCGGTAAGAAAGCGCTTCGACATATCCAGGCACGCATCGCTGGGATAGACCCGGCGTACAACAGCGTGACCTTGCGCGACGCGGGCGGCGAAATGCTCGTGTTTGCACTGAGCGCAGACATCGCGGACGTTGAAAAGTTACAAGTCGGAGACACGGTCAGTATTACGTATAGAAATGCAATTCTGACGCATCTGGACAAGATAGCATCGAGCGGTATCCGCGAGCAAATCGAAACCGAAGTCATGCAGCCAGCGTCGAATGGGGAAGTCAGTTCGACCCGAAGCGTGGAGTTCGTGGCGACGGTGCTGAAAATCGACCGCAAGAATCGAGAGGTCACGTTGCGCGGCCCGACTCAAACGCAGGAGCTCGATGCTGCCCCGACGGTATCGCTCTACGGCCTGAAAGTCGGCGATACCGTGCGCGCAGAATTTCTCACCGCTGTTGCCGCTTCGGTTGTCCGGGTCGGGACTGCTCCCCAGTAAGCAGTGCCGCAAGACAACTGTCTCTTTGGCAGAGAGTTCGGACGATTCGCGCGGATTGAAGGGACTGCGTCGGAACCCGTGCTATGTATCTCGGGCCAGGGCACGATTGAATAGCGGCCGTTTCGCCGCGTTCTGTCGAATACGTAGCGAGGATGAACATGGATATGCAGATGACGGAAGAAGAGCTTCGTCCGCTCGCCTACCAATTGTGGGAGAGGGCTGGATGCCCCGATGGTCGCGCGGCTGAATTTTGGGAACAGGCCCGGCTGCAACTCGGCTCAAGCGGCAGCCCTACGCCGGGAGACAGAATGAACGACTCCGATGAGTTTGTCGACGCTCCGGAAGTGGTGCCGAGCGAAAGGACATCCACAGTCAGTCCCGGTCGAGCTTGAGACGAGGCAAACATGGCCGACTGCGGCTTGGGAAACGCGGTGTTCCTTCGATATGACATTATGAATTCTGGTGTTTAACCTCGACACATAAATAAAGCGGTCTCATTGGCAACCTGAAGCCAACCGTGTACAGCCGCGACCCGCCGGAGGACGAACCATCAGCAAAGCCACCGAAGCCGCTTTAGACGTTTGAGTCGAACAGTCAGCTCACCAAATTTTGGCGCCCGAGCTAGCCTCGCTCGGCAGCCCTCTGTCCTTCGAGCAAGACCCATCCATTCGCACTGCCGGTCGAGACACACCGGGCATACCCGTTGCGCAATGAAGTTATCCTGCGCCGCGACATCGCGTCTGGTTGCCAGCGAGGCTCATTGAATCACAAGGGAGACAGTCATGAAAGCGATAAGGAAAGCCGCCGTTTGTTCTGCGGTACTACTCGCATTCTCTACTACCGCGTTTGCACAAGGCGCGGGAGGTGGCGGAGGTGGAGCGGCCGGTGGCGGTGGCGGCGGAAGCGGCGGCGGACAAGGGGGCGCTGGTATGAGTACGCCCAATGCCGGCGGGACGACTGGCACGACTTCCAGCTCAAAGGGCTCAAATACGACAAAGGCGCCGACGCGCATGCCGCAGAATGACCCGCACGCTAAAGGCGCATCAGACACGGCTGCTTCGGGCGCCCAATGATCTCGGCTTCGGTTACTGAGAAAGGGGCCGAAGCTCGATTGCCGATCGATGCCACATGTTGGATCGACTGAGACCGATGCGCGAATGTGAACATTTGCCGCCGCGTCAAGGTAAGCCGCACCGGCCGCCGGAGTTCGAGCGCAGCCATCAACGCAAGCGGGAGATGATAATGCGGCCGTAACCCCGAGCCGAATGCGCCGCCGACAAAAGGCGCGATCACTTGCACCTCATCGTCCTTCAGGCCGAACAAATTGGTCAGGTGTGCATCCGAGTATTTCCATGGGATTGTGATATTAGGCGGTCGTGCTGTAGAACGCGTCGACCTGCACCGCAGCGCTCGCCGATACCGCGTACCCGTTGCCGCGCTTGACGCAGACGAGCGGCCGGCGGAGCTACGTCAGTCACGTGGGTATTTTCCCCAAGCGCCGTCGTCGCGGTATGGCGGTTGCGCGGGATTGGGTGCATCCCCGCGTTATCTCGTGAGGGGCATTTGTCTTGTACGCACCTTTTCAGCGGTGCCGCTGGAGCGTCAGCGGTCCGAAGCACACCTGCACACCGAAGGCGCAGCCCGCACGCAAAGCCTGCCGTACCTCGAAAAACTGCGGCTGCTGCACTGCGCTACCACCGCGCTCTTCTCCGCGGGACTCTTCCGGGCTGGACACTGTGGCCGTAGAACCAGGAACATGCGACGACCGGTGAGGTAGTGCTCAGCGGCTCGCCTGGTTTTGCAATCCTCCACGGCACCCGGGATCTGGCGGTAGCGCCTGTCGACCTCACGCAGCATATTGCGCGACAAGGCGAGGCGAGGCGACGCAGACGCTACTTATCCCGCATGAGATGGCAGCGCGGGGCAATACGCAGCCCCTGCAGATAGAACGGGCGTCCGTGGACTTCGACAAAGTGTGCTTCGCCTAATCCGGCCGCCGGTCAGTGCTCAGCGACTTTAACCTGCACGTTCGCGCTGGCGAGCGGGTGGGGATTGCGTCCTCACACGCTTGGCGAACATCGCTTTCCGTCGCGTCTGGGACACCGTTTGCGAATGCTATCCAGCAGGGATCAGTGAAACAGGGACGCGTCGTTGGCAGCCCGATAACTTTGCGCCACGGTCGCCAGCAATGGTGTCGAGTCCCACGGGTAAGGCGGCGAGGAAGTCCATAGCCGTCCATCCCGTCACCCAAGCCGTGCGCGGAAATCATCCCGCCTTAAGCGTATCAAAGCCGCAGCAGTTCATCTTTCATCCACTCGTGGACGGCTCGACTCAGTTCCTGCTGCGACAGGTCCCGAGGGGACAATGCCGGGCCGACAACCACACGAATTTGTCCACGGCCGCTGGGCCAGCCTTTCGCCGGCCAGACTTTGCCCGCGTTGAGAACCACAGGAACAGCAGGCACGCCAGCCGCGCAAGCCAATCGAACGCCTCCCGATGTCATCCTCAACGGGGCATCGTGTGGCACCCGGGTCCCCTCCGGGAAGATGACGACAACATCCCCCTTTGCCAGCCTCTTAGCGCTTTCCTGCGTCACAGCCTGATGAGCCTGCCGAGCGGAGCCGCGGTTCAGACTAACCATATCGAGGCCACGCAGCACCCATCCAAAAAAGGGAACGCGAAGAAGCTCTTCCTTGAAAACAAAGCTGATGCGCCGTGGAAAAAGTGCAAGAAACGCGAGTGTCTCCCAGGTCGATTCGTGACGGCACAGTAGTATCGCTGGCCCTTCAGGAATATGTTCAACCCCTTCTATCGAACATGAGACTCCCGGCAGCCAGCGCATTGCGGCCACCAGCGCACGACACCATTGTTTTGCCAACCAGTACCGCCCTGCCCTGCCGACGAAAGGAAACAGTGGCAGTATGCCCATTGAATACAGCGTCCCACTACCGAGAACGTAGACGATGAACAGCCATTTAATGAAAGTCGAGCGCATCGGGACCTGATTCAGATTGGTTTGCGGCGGAGCATTTTCACCGTCGACAGATGAGACTATGCCGTAAGCGATGCGTTCGTTCCCCAGACCGAATTCTGGCAACGCCGCACCTGAAACGTGCCGCGCAAAGCAGACTATCAGTTCCGGGACGTCCAAATCCGCAACGCTTATGTCCCCCAACGCCATGGGCGGCCCCCACGCTGCTTCAAGCACACTGGGAGCCCAGCATGCGCTGCAAATTACATCAAGCATAGGAACCCCGCGCCAAGCTTCATAGCTTTCGCCAGACAAAGCGAGTCTCCATCGGCCTGCTGCGGGCACGACGAGGCGCGGTTGGTTTAACGGGAAAAAGGGCGCGACGCCAGCATCTGCAGCTGCTGGCGCTGCAAAGTTGGCAAGCGCGTCGGTCTTCGATCTCTCTGGCGTCCGATCGACCGGCATGCGGGAGTGGTTGAGAAACATCTGCGCATCGGGAAACTCCCGCACCAGAGACAAGACCTCTTCCATCTGCGGGTAGTACAGCCACAGGTCGAACGACAGGTCGTGGCGCTTGGGCAGCGCAGCGCCTCGAAAGCGGTGCGCCAGCCGCTGTCGCAGGAGGCTCCGAGGATCCGGTTAGCGGGCGCCCTAAGACACGCGGAGCTTCACTTCCCGCCCCCGGTCAACGCCACTGATGTTAACCCAGTTGTCGCCAGTCGGCGGGTGACTCCGCGCAAGGCGTCGCCGAATATAGATCGCGTACACGCCTGTAAATGCTGCGGTGCGCCTATAAGCAAATCAAAACAGAAACCTGACGCTATGGGGAAAACTGTCGGCGCCGCCATGGCGAACGCTCGCGCAGCTTACGCGCTTGAACTGGCGCGAGGGTGCTCCTACATCAGCTGTTGAAGTTCGTAAATTTCGCTAATAATGTCCGTTGAAGTGCTAATCGTGTCCGTTAATGTTGAAGTTCGTAGATTTTGCTAATGGCATCTTTTGGAACGCGAACGGCGTCCATTGAATCTGCTAACACCGCATCAAGAGTGGGTCATTGCGCTTCTCCGACGACTCTTGCGGCGATTGCGCAATGGCCCATAGCCGAGCAAGGGATGGCGACGAGCTTCACTGAATTGCAGAAAGTGCCACAATTTAGGCCACAATCTGAGAACGGAACGGAGCTGCCGACGAAGTACATGGCCACATATACCTCGAGTCCCGGCCAATGTCTTCGTCGTCCAGGAGCCGTTGCCGAGCGGATGCATTAGCAGATTCAAAGGACAGACAAACACGTTAGCAAAATAAACGGACATCCTAGCGTCCATGCGTTGCCGAAACGCAACGCGTAAAAAAACGCGCAAAAGCGCTGTCATGCCTTTATCCGTGGGCTAGGCCGAAACCTTACATTAGCGCAATCTACGGACGCAATTAGCAGTTACTACGGACTGCAACACAAGCTGACGACGCGGCTTTGCGTTGATGATTTCTGGTCTACCATCATCGTATAATTTTACATAAAAATTATCAACAAAAGCACAATCGTTCGCTTTACTGCTCTTGTCAGTTACGTGTCGACGCGACAGCCTTCGTCAGCCAACGGTCGGTTACCGGGCCACGAAATCGTTGACGGTCAGCCACAGCGGCTCGTCGGGCCGCGCAAGTAACCTTCTTTGTGCGACCGCGACGATGCGGTTGCGGCCGTTTTCAAATGTTTCGAGCGTGCGCGTCGTGTCGGCGCTACGCGGGAGCCAGAAATGCTCTTCGAGTGCGTCACGAGCAATTGCGCCTTCGACCTCGCGGCCGCGGATCGATAGCGTGAAAACCACAGCGCGTCCGTCCGGCGAGACAGCGGGCGCGCGATCAAGAACTTCCATGACGTACCTCGACAATATCATTCGCGGTCTTTGTATTTGTACTGCGTCGCTCAGCGACAAATCTACCAGAAGTTGAAAGCAGCGCAATCGTCAATGATGCAACGGCTCAGCCTCACCAGTTATCCGTTCTCGATAACCGGCAGGCGACGTCCGTGCTCGTTATTTTTCAGGCGGCCGTTGTTGCAGACAGGTTTGAGTTTTGTGGTGCATGTCGTTCGGATAGACGATTAGTTGCTTATTAGATATCAACACGCCTCGTTATGGTGAGCTTTTCCGGGAGCGCGCGCGTGCCACCATCTGACGAGTGGTCAGGCGCTACAGTGTGAAAACACCAATAACGATGATTTACCAGCGAGAACGCAATAGCCGTTTCTGAAGAAGCGTTTGTAAATCACGGCGCGTATCGGTGACGACGTGAATGTAAATCGTGTCGTCGCGCACCTCATATATGACCCGATTCTGGCCACTCAACGCTTCCCGGAAATTCAGACCGCCGAAATCTGAAAGCTCCGGCGGGACATAACCGCTCTGCGGGGCCAATGTTCGTCGGTCGCCATGAATGCGCCGCCCTATTCCGCTTTGCTGTAGGTCGGCGCCCCCACGTGTTCAAGTGACCGACAGGCAAGCGGATGCAAGCGGCCGCGGACAATTTGAACTAAAACGTTCACGAAAAGTGCTCACTTTAATTATGTCAAAGCACTCAAGGCTGCTCTTGGCGTGGGGTCAACCCTACCGAAAAGATCGCGCCATCTCGATACCAATACCCCTACGCGCGACACAATCACCGGCATGCACTCGTCAGCGACAGCGGATCGAAATCTTTCCCTCGGGTGCCGAAGCACTTGACATCCGAATCGAGACCCCCCCGTTCAGTGGCCGTGGACCGTGGACGGAGACCACGGTGCTGCGGGACGCAGCGCGCAAACGCGCCGCGAATAAGGCCAGCGCTCCTGTCAAACTCGGGCCCGCGGCGGCACGCCATCGAAAGCGTCCTGCAACAGCGCACGAATCGACGTGTAATCGATAGCACGTGGATTCCAGTAGGGATTTGCTGTAGCAAGCTCCGCCATCTGATCGAGCTGATCCGCCTGCATGCCGATGTCTCTGAGCGCGACCGGCGAGCCGTTCGTGCGGGCGAGTTCGTACACACCGGTCCCGGCATCCGCATGGCCGAGTGCTTTCGCGATCCGCTGCATCGCCTCCGGCACCGCGCCGGCGTTATAGGCCAGCACATGCGGCAGCACGATCGTATGAGTCTGCGCGTGCGGCAGATTGAGACTGCCGCCTAACGTGTGACACAGCTTGTGGTGCAAGGCCATGCCGACATTGCCCAGCACCGTACCGCACAGCCATGCTCCATACAAGGCACGCGACCTCGCCTGCAAGTCCTGCGGATCGGCGACGATGGCCGGCAAGGCCTGCGCGAGCGCCGCGATACCCTCTTCCGCCATCAGGCTGATGATCGGATTGGCGTCGCGCGAATACAGTCCTTCAGCGGCATGTGCAAGCGCGTTGATCCCGCTCGTCAGCGACAATTCCGCGGGAAGCGAAAGCGTCAGTTCCGGATCGTAGATCACGGTCTTCGGCAGCACGCGAAGATCGGTTCCCGTCCGCTTCAGGCCGCCTTCGGTCAAGCCGAAGATCGGCGTCATCTCGCTGCCGGCATAGGTAGTCGGAATCGCGAGTATCGGCAGTCCCGATTCCAGCGCAATGGCCTTGCCGAGGCCAATGGTCGAACCGCCGCCTACGGCGATCGCGCAATCGGCTTTGAGTGAGGCCGCCAGCTCGCGGGCTTCGATCGCCAGTTCGAGCGGCACATGCATGACCGCCCGATCGAAGATGGCCGCCGCACGCGAGCCCAGCCGCTGCGCCAACGCTTCAGCAACCTCGCGTTGCCCCGGCGTGCACAGGATCAACGCCCGCTCGGCCCGCTGGTTGAGCACTTCACGTTCGAGATGCTGCAAGCTGCCGGCGCCGAACACCACGCGCGCGGCGCGCGCCGAATAAACGAAGTCAGGCGTTTGCATGACGGTCCTCCGAAGTCCCAGCCGCCGTCCCGGCAACCGCATAGTCGACCTGATAACGCGCCGTGCGGATGTTGCCCAACGCCTGCCGCACCCGAAGATGTTCCGGATGACTGGCGTAAGCGTCCAGCGCCTGCTGCGACTCGAATTCAGTGACGAGCACGACGTCGCACGCGTAGTCCACCGCGCTGGCGTCGATGCCGACCTCGAGATGCCGCATGCCGGGAATACGTCCGCGCAACTGCTCGAAACTCTGCTTGACGAGCCGACGCGACGCCAGCCTCTCGTTGGGCGTGTCGCCGCTCACGCGCCACATGACAATGTGTCTGATCATGCGGCCTCCTCCACCGGGTTCAGAACGAAGTTGTACTCAAGCTTGTAGAACGGCGTCGACATCGACGAACCATCCGGAGCAATGCCTGGCTCGTGCTTTACCCATTCGACGATCAGGCTCGATCGCACCCCGAACACCGCGTCCGAATCCAGGTACTGATCGCCGTCGCGGAATACGTGAGTGATCAGCGTCTCGTAACCGGGTGCCTTGATCCAAAAATGCAAATGAGCCGGTCGCCACGGGTGCCGCCCGAGTCCTTCGAGCATGCGTCCAACCGGACCGTCGTGCGGAATTGGATAAGCCTCTGCAAGAATCGACCGAAAGCAGAAGCCACCGTCCGCCTGTGTGCGCAGTGTGCCGCGCGCACTGTGGACCATTTCACCGACCGTTTCGCTGGTCTTCTGCACGTCGTAGAAGCCGTCTTCGTCCGACTGCCAGACATCGATCGATGCCCCGGCGATGGATTCTCCGTTCACGCCGGTTACCCGACCCTGTACAAAGCAAGGCGCGCCAGCAGCGCCATTCGACAGATCGGCGCCGTTCTCATAGTCGGGGGCGCCCTCCACGAAGAAGGGGCCAAGCACCGTCGCCGCGGTGCACACGGCAGGCTTGCGATTGTTCTGGGTCGTCACCAGCATCGAGAGGCCCAGCGTGTCGGACAGCAACACGAACTCCTGACGTTTGTCGTCGGTAATGTGGCCGACGTCAGTGAGGAACTGGATCGCCTTGAACCATTCGCCTTCGGTCAGCTTCACGTCGCGGGCAAACGCATGGAGATGCTGGACCAGACTCGTCATGACCGTGCGCAGGCGCTCGTCTCGGCATCCGTCCATCGAAGCCAGCACCGCCTGGGTGATCGTGTCTTCGTTGATATTGCGCATTGCGGAGTCTCCGTTCTTTGGGGTGGCCATCCACCTGATAAATGGGGATGTTAGACCTTCGCCGGTTGGAGAAAAACTCGCTATAGTAAGAACATATTTCCACCAGACGGAAAAATCGCGCCTATGGATCGTTGGACACAACTTGAATTTTTCGTTTTGACGGCAGAAACCGGCAGTCTTTCCAAAGCGGCGGAGCGGCTGAACATGTCCAACGCCGCAGCGAGCCGCACCTTGAACGCGCTCGAAGAGCGGCTCGGCACGCGCCTGATAGAACGGACCACGCGGCGGCTCTGGCTGACGGACGCCGGGCGCGAGTATTACCTGCGCTGCAGCACGATTCTCGCCGAAGTCGCTGAGGCAGACGCCGCCGCCAGCGATGCGGCATCGCAGCCGCGCGGCACCTTGCGCGTGACGAGTTCCGTTTCGTTCGCGCTCATGCATATCGCACCATGGTTGCCCGAATTCAACCGGCAATATCCGGATCTGGCCGTGCAGGTCGTGGCCGCCAACCGATATCCGGATTTCATCGAATCCGGCATCGACGTCGCGATCCGCACACGCGAATATGAAAGCGATTCCGGCATCACGGTCAGGCGGCTCGCCGAAACGCGGCGGGTGCTGGCCGCCTCGCCGGGTTATCTGGCACAGCATGGCAGCCCCAAAACACCGGACGACCTCGCGCAGCACAAGATGCTCGTGTACAACCTCGCCGCCGATCCGTACGTGCTGCATCTGACTCGCGGTGACGAAACCCGCGCTATCCCGCTCAGAAGCGCACTCGATTCGAACGAAGGTCAGGTAATTTGCGCCGCCGGCTATGCAGGCATGGGCATCGTGATTCAACCGCTCTATCTCATCTACGACGATATCGTGGCGGGGCTTCTCGTGCCCGTTCTGGAAGACTGGCAACTGCCGCGCCTCACGATCAATCTCGCGTATCAAAGCAGACGCTACCAGCCCGCCAAGATCCGCGTTTTTACAGAGGCGTTGATCGCGCGGGTTGAACGGCTCGATCTGGCGCGCAAGTGGTCGACGGTGTCGGCGTGAAGTCAGCACTGGCAGCCGTGCGGAAGCCGCTCAATTGTGAAGCTCATCCCAGATCAGCAAGGTGAGTTCGAAAGCTACGCATTTCAGCCGGCCGGCTTCTCGGAACACCACACCGAAGAGCCCATTTTCTGGAAACCCATCCTATTTCGTACGCGATATAGTCCCTTGGAACTGGCTTCCTTGTGTTGGATGCTGCTTGCCACATTGCACATGCGTTGCTCGCCGCGCGAGCTCAAACCCCAAAAGCGTAGCCCGGCGTCCAGCTTTTGGCGGCAGTTCACCGCCAGAACCATCTGCTCGTGTGCTCACTGACAGCGTGAACGTGTCAACTCAAAACCGTGTTTCCACCGCCACGCGAGCAATAAACTGGCTCGGACCACTCGACGTCCCATTCGGATCGAGTACGCCAGCGATCAACGCGCGTGCGCCATGGTTAGCGCGCTGGTAGACCCCCTCTACGTACACAGTCGTGCGCCTGGACAGGAAGTAATCCAGGACGGCCGTGATCTGATGTGCGTGGTTGTTGTTGAGGAATGCATTGCCCTTCATGTACATATAGTCCGCACCGATCTGCCACTCCGGCTGGAACAGCCAGCTCCATCCAACTTCGCCTTCGGTGATAGCACCGCCATTGAACGTGTTGCGCACGGTTGTCAACAAGGCCGTCATACTTACATTCGCAAACTGATAGTGCCCGCCTACACCCCAGTTACGGATGCCCACCTCTGGCGCACCTGTCGTCAGATATTTCACTTCAGTATAGGCCGCGGCCATCCCGAATGGACCGTTTTCATAGTTCACGCCAAAGCTCACGGAGTTGCCGCTTCCTAGTGAGCCCGGCACACCGCCGAACCCGTATAACGCGCCAAACCTGAATCCGCCGATCGAAGGAGACTGGTATTTCACTGAACTGTTAACCGTCGCTCCAGCCATGCGATCCCAGTCGAACTGCTGGGCAAACGGCGGATTTGCCGGAATTCCGATCCTGCTAAAAGGACCGGCGCGGAAATTGTATAAGCCCCCCACTTCCAACGCCGCATCGGCGCGTCCCGAGAATAGCGAGTCGGTCATAAAGTCGTACTGGTTACCGAGCGTCACACTGCCGTAGCTGTCACTGACGAGACCCACATATGCGTTCCGCCCGAATAGACCCTGCCCCGCCAGGATCGAACCGGTGCCAAGCGAAAACTGATCGACAAGACTGAACACCGCGCGTACTCCGTCCCCTAGATTTTCGATCCCTCTAAAACCAAGCAGGTTCGGCACAAGCGCGCCATCGTCGAATTTAATATTCTTGCCGCCGCCCTCGTTGCTCACGTAAGACAGGCCGGCGTCAATCAATCCGTAGATCGTCACGCTGTCGCCCGTCGGTCCTCCGTCCGCATGAGCCTGAGCAACTGCGAACGCAGAGAGAGAAGCACACCATAATGCACGATATTTCATTGATCCATCTCCTAAATTTACTTCCTTTGTGATTGTTTCAGTAATCCTCTTTAAATCTTCTAATTGTTGCCATACTGAAACACTGGCAGTCCGAACGTCCGACCTAATATTGATGTTTGACCCCACCGGGTCAAATGCTGTGGCCTTCTTGCGGTGAGGCCCAATGTTAGAAGGAAACGGAATGCCGACCCCCTCCAGCAGTGTGCGCAGTCTTTTAACGAATCATGGGAGCTGTTCCACAGCCTGATATGACGAGTACAGAACACCCGGACGATGTGATTCGAAAGCGCGTGTGTCACCGAATCTCATCGTCACTGGCTTACCACGTGACGCAGGAGAAACTGGGGACGAATTTACACCGCCCGTACCGTGGTCTTCGGGCCAGTACACAACGTCATGGCGAGCGTTGTTTCCAGCCGCTGAATCAGACGCCGTTCAGCCCGACGATAAAAAGGCACTCGGCAAAAATGCGCCATCTGGACCGAGAGAATGGATGCTTCCTTTCGATGGTTTTAATGCCAGCTTCCTCTCGTTTTTCGTTACTTCGCTATACCAATTGTTTACGTCGACTCTGCCACGTAGTTCCACATGAGACTTGCTTCTCGGGTCGATTTATCACTGGCGCGAAAGAATACGACTGGATCCCAGACTCTCAATGGAAAGTTCCAGAACCGTCCCACACGTAGCGTCGACGCCCTCAAATCGTCAGCGGATGCTCCCGACACGCACGCCGATGCTGCGTTGTACTAACACGAATATATCGGCCAAATTGAGCGCACTTGCCTCCAGCCTGCACCGCTTCATCCACGGATTTCCTTTAACCGCCAAATGCTATTTGTTCACTATACGCACAATATTTTGCATACCGAACGTGCCCAAGTGGAGCGGATACTACTGGCGAAGCCTCGCAGCGCAAATGCGGGACAACCCGCAACGTGAGTGAGACTGTACTAGCCCGAATCCTTGTTCGTCCTCCAAGGATCCGGGCTGCAAGCTGCAACGTGTCTTTCTGCGACAAACAGAAGAGCCACCACAAATTTTGGCCTATACCATGCTTCTGCTATCGTCATGCGTCGGGCATCGACTCCGAAGAGAGGAGTCACCCCACGGAACTTCATCATCGGCTTCCCCGACGACTAGTCCGAACGCGCCAATTGCCGCCAGACACCGCAGCAGGGCTATCTGGGAGCGTAGTACGCTCTTAGGGCCGCCTGTCCTAAGGAATTTTTGAGGCGCTGCCCGGACGCCGAGCTCAACCGATACTTATCGCCTTCCCAGACGAAACCTATCTGGAGAAGCGACCCTGACCAGACGATTTCCTGAGTCGCAGATGTGCGACCTGGAAATGCAGACCGCCCGTGCTTGCCTCAAATTCCCGGACGATCAAGACGTACCGTCCTTCAGGGCAGCCAGACGATGACGAAGCTGTGCCCGCGTCAAACCCAGTTCCCGGGCCGCCCCGGATACGTTTCCGCCTCTTTTCCTCAAGGCTTCATCGATAGCGGCCCTCTCTATTTCGGCTAACGAGCGCCGGCCGACCAGAGTCCTAATGGCTGTGTAATCGAGGTCGTTGTCCTCGACGGCTCGCTTGAAGCGGGCGTCTGCGAGACTGCCGTTATTTTCAGGTGAAAGGAAGGCTTTCTGTAACGCGTCCTGCCTGCTGAACAGGTGAAACGCGTCTATCGCCTCACCGTCTGTTGTCAGGATCGCCGCGCGCTCCACCATGTTCTCGAGTTCACGGATATTGCCGGGGAACTCATAGAGGAGCAGCGCGTCGATCGCGGCGGAAGTGAGACCCTGCACGCGCCGGGCTGTCGTTTCATTGAAGCGTCTGAGAAAAAGATCAACCAGTGGTGGGATATCGCCGCGCCGCTCCCGGAGCGGGGGAATAGAAATCGGGAACGCTTCCAGCCGGTGTCGAAGATCTGCGCGAAAAGTCCCTGCCGAGACCGCTTCGGCCAGATCTACGTTGGTTGCGCACACCACGCGAACGTCAACCTTGGTGGTTCTGGTTGAGCCCACTCTCGTGATTTCTCCCTCTTGAAGAACTCGCAGCAGTTTTGCCTGGGCCGTCAGGCTCAGGGTTCCGATCTCATCAAGGAAAAGTGTGCTTCCGTCGGCTGCTTCGAACCAGCCCGGCCGCGCGGCTACGGCACCTGTGTATGCGCCTCGCTCCACGCCGAAAAGTTCGGAGTCTATAAGGCTGTCCGGGATTGCAGCACAATTCAGACAATAAAGCCGTTTCGAGGACCGCGGACTCGAGCGATGCAGCGCCCGGGCAAACACCTCCTTGCCGACGCCAGTCTCGCCTTGAAGCAATACGGTAGTCGTTAGCGGTGCGACGAGTTGAACCAGATGCCATGCAGCCAGAAAGCGCGAAGATGCGCCTACCACGCCTTCTGCGAGTAGTGTGGCGTGGCCCGAAGCAGCGAGAGAAGCAATCGATGTTGCATCACCAATCACATCGGAACCGTCTTCGCGGGCCGCCCACTCCTCCACCGTGCGTCCGACAATACGGCAGACTGCACCCCCTGACGCTGAACACTCTACTTCGCGAAACAGAATCGGGCGTCCCATCACAACGCTTGTGTACCCGGATGCGTAGCCAATCTGCATCCAGCACACCGGCTCCGAACTCCCGCCGAATGAAGCGACATGGGCTTCGGCTTCCGCGGAATTTCGCCAGGTCAGTACGCTGTAGTGATGGCCCGTTTCCACATCCGTCTCAATGATTTCAGGCTCAACGAACACTTCTCCGCGAAGTGCATGCAATTGCGGACCGATGAGAAATGCATCGAGATTGGGCTGCCCGGTTCTGAGCTTCATTGCGAGCATCGCCTCACGGGCACCCGCCGCGTGGCCGGCGTTAAACAGGATCTTCTTCGTTTTCTCCACCCCTACGCTCTCGACCAGTTGCCGACGCAACGCGGTCAGCGTCTCTAGATTCAGGACCACCACGCGCTGGTCATCGAGCCAGACCTGGCCATCGTGAGGTGCAAAACGAAGTCTTGCGCTCAGATCCGATATGTCGGGTAGCGGTGAGAGGTTGCCCGCCACTGCATCGGCGGATCGGTCCGCGCGGAACTTCAGTGGCAAATCCGTGAATCGGGTCATCGTGTGGTGATCTCCTGAGCAGGTTGGTTGTTCTCAGCCGATGGTAAACGTTGATATGGTTGTTCACAGCCAAGAATAGCCCTTGGTCTCTGAAGCCGCACTCCATGAGATTTCACTGGAAGTCCCGCCCAAATGTCAACTCCGTCGATTCCCTGCTCGTCTGGCATGGTATCTGCATTAGATGTTCTGCCAAACGAAGCTTTGGCCTTCTAGAACCAATCAGAGGATGACAAATGGAAATGCTCGCAGATCCCGAAATCGCTAAACTGAACACCTCCCGGGCTACCGGGCCACTCGCCTCGTTCTTCGATGCACCTGAGCCGGATTGGACGATTGTCGAAAAGGCGAGATCCCTTGTGCCATTTATCCGCGAAAACGCGCAGGCCTCAGAAGACAATCGCCGGGTACAGGAAACCGTCGTCGAGGCGCTTCAGTCTGCAGGTCTGTATCACATTTCAATTCCCGCGAGACTCGGCGGCAGCGGTGCCAATTTCAGAACGTTTATCGAGGCGGTCGCAGAAGTTGCCCGCGGTGACGGCGGAACAGCGTGGGCCATGGCACTTCTGAACGTTTGCACCTGGTTCGCCAGTCTCTACTCCGATAAGGCGCAACAGGAAGCATTTGCAGAGCCCGGCACCCGCATCTGCGGCATCTTCACCGCCCCAATTCACTCCGAGCGCGTGACGGGCGGATATCGCGTGACTGGAGAGTGGTGGTACGCGTCAGGCTCTCTCCACGCGCAATGGGCCAATCTCGGCATCAAGATTGGCGAAAACGCCGATGGGTCGCCACAGCTTGGACTGGCGCTTGTCCCCTGCTCGGACCTCCGCTTGCGCGACACATGGTACGTCGCAGGAATGCGCGCATCGGGCAGCAATACGCTGGTCGCAGACGACATCTTCATTCCGGATGAACGAATTCAGGCATTCGCCGACATGGCCGCCGAAAGCTACGCGCGCCCGGATTCCGACGAAGCAAACGACTACGCGTCGTTTGTTCCGGTAGCAGAAATCGTACTGGTTGCGGCTCAGCTCGGCCTGGCGCGAGAGGCAATCGAACTCACGCTCTCAAAAGGTGCGAGGAAGAACGTAGCGTATACGACGTTTAACAGTGTGAGCGTATCGCCAGTCCATCAGATCAAGCTTGCCGAAGCGACTTCAAAAGCCGATCAGGCGCACTTGCTCGTCGCTCGTGCATGTGCCGATATCGATCGCGCAGCAGCACGGCATGAGAAGCTGGATATGACCACCCGCGCACGCATTCGTATGGACACGGGAGCGGCAGGCCAGCTTTGTCGCGAGGCGATAAACATGTTGCTCAGCGTCAATGGCGCAAGCAGTTTCGCCCAGACAAATCCGCTCCAGCGCATCTGGCGAGACAGTGAAGTCGCCAGCCGGCATGCGTTCGTGTTGCCCGAGATGGCCAGCCTGATTTATGGACGCGCGCTGTTTGGTGTGAGTGACCTGGTCCAGATCTACTAAAGATCCCCACGGACTAGCTCTGCCTTCTCGCTCTGAGTTATTTAACTTTCACCGAGTTCAGGATGTATAAGTTAATCGCAATCTATGTTCGCCCCGAAGACCCAGCGCGCTTCCAGAATTACCTTGTCGAAACGCATCTGCCGCTGGTTGCCCGCTTCCCCGGACTCCAGGCCATGCACTATTCCGTAGCTATCCACGCCGGCGAAGACGATAAACCGTTCGCGGTAGTTGAATGTGAGTTTGCCAACGAGAAAGCATTACGCGACGCCCTGTCATCCCCCGAAGGAAAGATCGCCGCGGCTGATGTGGAGAACTACGCCACGGCCGGTGTCTCAATCCTGACGTACGAACCGCGTACCTTCCCTCTGACTCCTACTACTGGAGGGCGACATGAACAGCGAATTGGGAAGTGACTTCAAGCTCGCCATGCGGCGGCTCACTTCCACCGTCACCGTTCTAACCTGTAGCGTGGCCGGTCAGCGATTCGGCATGACCGCAACGGCCGTTACGTCGGTCTGCGCGGAACCGCCCTCTCTGCTGGTCTGCGTCAATAGATCGGCTTCATTTCACTCTCCGATGGCAGACGCAAAAGGCTTTTGTGTCAACCTGCTTAAGGTGGGGCAACAGAATGTCTCGGCGGCCTTTGGCGGCAAAAAAAAGGGTGACGAAAAATTCACAGAAGGAGTCTGGCTTTCGAGCGTCGATGACATCCCCTACCTGGCCGACGCACAAGCCAACATCTTCTGTTCGGCCTCGGAGAACTTTTCTTTTGAAACGCACACGATCTTCGTTGGACGGGTCGAAAGTCTATTGATGGCCGATGAAATAAGTCCACTGCTGTATCAGGACGGCGGTTTTGCCAGGGCCCTGTCTCTCGCGGGTGGCGCGTAAACCGCCGGCAGCGAGCCCTCACTCGGCTAGTTAAGGTTTTCTCGCCGCAGGGTAAGTGAGCAGGAGTGTCGGCGCGCGTGAATGGCGTCGGCACCCGTGGATGGCGCATTGATGGTAGAGCTCGATGCCGTCATGACCCGACCGTGTTTGCTAAAAGCAAAAAAAACGAAATTGATTGGAGACTGCATGAAACTGAAAAGGAACGCTGGTCGATCATTCCCGGTCGTGTTTACTCTCGCTCTCTGCACAGCGTCAGGTGTGATGGCGTTTTTCCCCAAGCCCGCCCTCTCGGTCACAGGAGCCGTTCCTGAATATGCCACGGACGCTGAGAATTGCGGTCGTTGGGCATCACTGCCTCCTGATTCCCCCATGCGGGCGCCCGTCGAGCGGCATGACGCCACATCTCTTCAATATAACGATAGATATGGTGTTGAAATTCCCGCGCTTCACGTCGGCGCTCCCGCTATCTCTCGCCTCTTTATTGGGATCTCCAGTGCGAAAATACCCGGCGACTCCTTCGCTTCTCATTCTATCGCTCCACCGGACGCTCTTAACGTGGAGGCTGCGAAGCACAACGGGTTGCCCGATTACGTTCAATCATTTGGAGTCCTCTGATGTCGATGATCGATTTGGGTGCCGCCGAGGCCATTGCTGCAATGCGAACTGGTGATATAAAAGCGGAAGACTATGCGGGCGCCCTATTGACGCAAGCGGCGAAGTGCGAACGGTTAAACGCCTTCCTCACGCTTGAACCTCAGACGGTTATGTCGGCCGCACACGAAGCAGACAAGGCAAGATTGGCGGGCAGGAGGCTGGGAATTCTACACGGACTGCCGGTTCCGATGAAAGATAGCGTGGCTACCCGCGCACTGCCAACCTCCGGGGGCACGCGGACTCTTCGAGGCTTTGTGCCGACGGCGGACGCCGAGATCGTTACGCGGCTGCAGGACGAGGGGGCAATTTTGATGGGGAAAACCAACCTCAGCGAACTTTCATTCGGCTGGACCAACAACAATGCTGTTTTTGGTCCTGTCCGAAATCCTTACGACACCGACTGCATTCCTGGAGGCAGTAGCGGTGGCTCGGGAGCCGCGGTCGCGGCGCGTATTGCGCCGCTTGCGCTGGCAGAGGATACATTGGGATCCATCCGCGTGCCGGCATCATGCGGCGGCATTGCGGGCTTTCGCCCCACATACGGACGGTATCCAAACAGGGGCGCCATGCCCCTTTCAATGACCAATTTCGATCAGGTCGGCCCGCTTGCGCGCTCGGTCACCGACCTCGCTTTGTTCGACTCTGCAGTGACCGGTGCGCCGCAGAACATCGACGGAACACCTCTCGATGGCGTCCGAATTGGGGTTGCTGCTCATTTCTGGTCGAACCTTGACCCCGAAGTTGAACGGTTGGGCCAAGAAGTACTGCGAAAGCTACGTGCTTCTGGAGCTGTGATTGTAGAAGCGGATATTCCGGACACAGTCAAGGCCGCTGAAGAGATCGCTTTCGCGATCATCGGTCATGAGATCATGCCGGGAATCACGGCATACCTTGCAATCCACGGCAGCAGTATGGAATTCGAGCAAATATTCGCCGGAGCAAGCGAGGGAGTCCAGTCCATGCTCGCTGCCATGGCAATGCCCCCCAACCGCCCCGATCGATCGGCCTACGAGGCAGCGCTCGCACGGCGGGAGGAGTTAGTGGTCGAAACTCGTCGCCATTTCAGGGCACAGGGAATTACGGCGCTGGTGTTTCCGACGATCATGACGCCGCCGCCTCGAATCGGAGAAGACACCGAAGTCGAGATCAACGGTCGAAAGGTTCCGATTTCCGTTGCCATGGCGCGCAACGCGTCGCTCGGGAGCTGTGCCAGCATGGCTAGCCTGGTATTGCCTGCAGGTCTGAGTTCGCGCGGGTTGCCAGTTGGGGTCGAATTTACCTCGCTTGCCCACACGGATCGAGCGTTGCTTTCGTTGGGCCTGAGTCTCGAGGATGCGCTCGGCGTGCGACCGACGCCGCAACTTTAACCGGGCCGCGCATTTGATTAGCTGCGGCGTAAAGCGATTCCAGTGTGCACGAAAGTTCCCGCTTGGGGCTCGCTTTGCCGCCATTGGGCCGCATGGTCTCACTGCTCGGTGCGCCGCAAGATCGCGCTCACCCTTTTGCACCAAGAAGAATCATAGATACGCATCGTATTACGAAATATAGTCTGGGAATAATCTCCATTGCGATGTTTAACTAGGATTTATAAACTCGCAGTTATCTCATCATGAAAATACATATTCACTTTCCTATACACAAGGACGAATCTCGTATGAAGTTCCGCTCACTCACGTTCGCGTTGTTGTCACTGACCAGTATCGGCACCGCGGTTGCTGTGCAGCCCGCCGAACAGCGCGAGACAGTTGCGCCTGCGTTTTCTTATCCCATTGCCAATACTGCCGGAAAGACGCTTTCCGCTTTGGTCGTCAACTACGCGCCTGGGGCCAAGACACCCGCTCATCGACACGGTCGATCATTTGTGGTCGGCTATGTGCTGGAGGGATCAATCCGCAGCAAGGTCGACAATGGAAAAGAGGTCGTCTATCGCGCTGGCGAGAGCTGGGCCGAGAAACCGGGCGCGCACCATCGCATGAGCGAGAACGCGAGCTTGACCGAGCCTGCAAAGTTGCTGGCGATTTTCGTCGCTAATACCGACGAAAAAGATCTGGTCGTTTTCGACAAGAAGTGAGATGTGCCCACCCGAGTCCTTCAGTAGAAGGTCTCAGGTGAGCTGCTTTGGGTACGTTCTGCTTCGGTTTCTCACAGGAGGGTGCGTGACTCATATCAACGCTCATTTCGAATATGGACTCCATCGCTTTCTCTATATTTCCGCCTCTTCCGAATAGAGAGTTTGCGGTCAGCGCTCGAGACATCGCGGAGTTTCAGAAACTCTCGGTTGAGTTTGTTGCGGAGATTTTCATCAAGCTTCGTAGGGCGCGGCTAACCGAAACCACAGAGGGGAAAAATGGGGGATTTTGTCTTGCCAAGCGTGCGAATCAGATCAGGGTGCTTGCCGTCGTACACACGATCGATTGAGCTAAGCTCGATCCATACGGTGATGGTCGATACCAAAAAGCGCCCCGTGAAAGGTTCTGTCGTCTGAGACTCTCTCGTGACGCACGGATATCAAGCGTCGGCGCAGCTATGATGCCAAAATCGTGCGGTGGAACTGAGCCTGGGACCCTTCGATGCAGTGTGTTGCCCTGGACGTTGCCGCTCATGTTGAAAACCATGAACATCCAGCTTGAAAAAATACGACCGACCGTCTCTGCTACCGGGATCACCGGGCTCCAGACAGAGTTGATTGGGCGCCTCCTTTGCCTGTCATTGCCCTCCAAAGCAAGCTCCGCGCGATGCCCAGAATCGTGAAGCAGCACCACGCCGGCATCTTTGACGAGCCGCTGCAAGGGGGCCTGACCATCTGTTTTTCGTGTTCACCCGATAGTTTCCCGAGGCGGCATGGAGCGATAGGAAGTCGGGCGAGTCGCACGGAAGCGGTCATTTCAACGCTAGGTTCAGGAAAACCGCTCCGCCGCCATTGCTACCACGGTGCCGCAGGACCAGCCGGCATCGACACTAGATGAAAGAATTCTGCATACCCTCGTGCATAGGTGCATAAATGGCCAGTCCAGATCTGAACGACGTCGTTTCGTTGCTCACGGTTGCGCGCGAACGGAGCTTTACGCGAGCTGCGATCTTGCTCGGCGTGTCGAAGTCGTCTCTTAGCAGAACGGTGACTTCCCTCGAAACGAAGCTCGGAATGCCCCTACTCCTCCGCACAACCCGCAGTGTGGCCACGACGGAAGCTGGGCAGCGGCTTCTCGATGCCATTGCTCCGAAACTCGAGGAGATCAAGGCCGAGTTGCGGGCCGTCGCCGAGCTTCCCGAGAGGCCCGTTGGCACCGTGCGCATCTCCGCTGCGGACTACATAGCGAACCAATACGTATGGCCGAAGCTCCAGGGACTGCTACGGGAACATCGGGACCTCCATGTTGAACTTATCAACGACTACGGGGTATTCAGCATCGCCGCAGATCGGTTTGACGTCGAGGTGCGTCTGGGAGACCAGGTAGAGAAGGGCATGATCGCTGTACGCATTGCGCCTGATGAGACCGTGGCGATCGTAGCATCGCCTGAATATCTTCAGGAAAGGCCCGCGCCAACGGATCCCGGTGGACTTACGGACCACAACTGCATCAATCTAAGGATACCCACCGAAGACACCGTCATGCAGTGGGAGCTCAGAAAAGGCACACGCCGCCTTGACGTTAGAGTGGGCGGCCAGCTTGTTTTTGATAACCCCTATCAGATGCTTGATGCCGCTTTGAAGGGATTTGGCCTCGCATACCTTCCAAAGGCCCTCGTTGAACCAGATGTGCAGGCTGGGCGACTTCGCTGGGTTCTTGAAGACTGGTGTCCAACGTTTACTGGACATCACGCGTACTATGCGACGCAGCATCAGTCTTCGCTCGCTGTGCGCCTCGTCATTGGGGCCCTGCACTGCAGGTAGCGTTAGCCGTGAGACTGAACCGCCCCGGGAATCGTGGAGGCTGGTTGGTTTAAGTTAATGCGCGTTCGGCGACCGATGCTTCAAGTCGTCGATAGTAGTTTGCCTCAGTTTCAACTGGCGGGATGTAGCCGAGGGGTTCCATCAATCGATGATGATTGAACCAGGCCACCCATTCCAGCGTTGCCAACTCGACGGACTCCCGTGTTTTCCAGGTGCGGCGATGAATCAGTTCGGCCTTGTACAAACAGTTGATTGTCTCGGCCAGTGCGTTGTCGTAACTGTCGCCACGGCCACCAACCGAGGGCTCTATGCCCGCTTCGGCCAATCGCTCGCTATAGCGAATGCCAACGTATTGCGAACCTCTGTCGGAGTGATGTATCAACGTTCCATCGCCGCCTGGGCGCCGCGCATAAAGTGCCTGTTCAAGTGCATCCAGAGCGAAATCTGTAGTCATCGACGAACTGACGCGCCAACCGACGATCCGTCGGGCGAACACGTCGATCACGAAGGCCACGTGGAGCCAGCCCTGCCACGTCGAGACATAGGTGAAATCAGAAACCCAGAGCTGGTTTGGCCGGTCTGCTGAACTGTCGGTTGACCCGATCCAGCGGGCGAGCGGCCGCCGCATCGGCAATGGTCGTGCGAGCACGTTCAGGCTCCGGCGCTGCCGTGGGTAGCTCGTTTCCATTCTTTAACTAGGACTGGTATAGTCCTCGTTAATGAATGTGTTTTGCCCGCGCATTCATGGCATGTGTATGGGCGCAACCGCGCCGATCGGCCGCCATCGCGATCCGCGCACCTCACACTTCAATCTGGAATTTTATCCGTGACTAAACGCCTTCTCATTATTGGTGCCGGCTTTGCCGGAATGTGGAGCGCGCTTTCCGCAGCTCGAGCCGCCGATGAGGTCGGCCGCTCGAACGAACTGGAAATCGTGGTGCTCGCCCCCGAAGCTCGTCTGAACATCCGCCCGCGTTTTTACGAAACCGATCTGTCTGAAGCCTCGTTCCCACTTGCCGAGTTGTTCGAAGTAACAGGTGTACGTTTCGTGGAAGGCTTCGCAGAGCAGATTGATCCCGACACACGCGCCGTCACCTATATTGGGCACAATCAGGTTCGCGAATCGATTCATTACGACCGGCTAATTCTCGCGACTGGTAGCCGTTTGGCCGCTCCGAACGTACCCGGACTCGGGCAGTACAACTTCAGCAACGACAAACTGCCGGACGCCCAACGACTGCAACGCCACCTTTTGGCACTCGGAGAGCTGCCGGATACACTGACCCGCAACACTGTCGTTGTCGCAGGGGGAGGCTTCACCGGCATCGAAACGGCAGCAGAACTCCCATCTTATTTGCGCAGAATTCTCGGCGACAACACCGCGATTCAGGTCATTGTCGTGGAACGTGCCGACGCGATCGGCCCCGATCTCGGCCCTGGACCGCGCCCCGTCATCGAACAGGCATTGTCTGAACTCGGCGTCACCGTTCGCCTCGGAGTCGGTGTATCCGCCATTGATCCAAAAGGCGTGGTACTAAGCGACGGTTCGCGCATCGAAAGCCAGACTGTTATCTGGACCGCGGGTCTACAGGCAAGCGAATTAACTCGGCAAATTGCAGGCGAACGTGATCGTCTCGGGCGTCTACATGTCACGCCCGAGCTTCGCGTAATCGGACAGGAGAATATCTTCGCGGCCGGCGATACGGCCTACGCAGCGACGGATGACAAAGGACATCACGCCTTGATGTCGTGCCAGCATGCGATGAATTTGGGACGGTCCGCCGGGCACAATGCTGCCGCCGATCTGCTCTACATCCCCACGATCCCGTACGATCAGGTGAACTATGTGACCTGCCTCGATATCGGCCCTTGGGGCGCGGTGCAAACCGAAGGCTGGGATCGACAGGTCAAGCTCACGGGTGCTGAAGCGAAAAAACTCAAGCAGCAGATCAATACGGTCTGGATTTCCCCCCCGCGCGCAGATCGCGCCGAAGCCTTCGCAGCTGCCGATCCGCACCGCCGCCTTGTGTAAAACACGCCCGATGTGTTTCTGATCAGGGCACACGACCGGCGGTCTATCGCATCACCGGTCTTTCTTCTCTACTGGCGCTTGCCGCCACGATTCTTTATACCGTTCAGACGCGCGTCATCCCGGGCGTCTGCACGCGCGCCGAACCATTCCACAACATCATGACCGAATCGGGCCGGCTCCTTCTGTGCGAGCCCCTCGGCCAGATCTGCCAAGGTCGTGGCAGCCAGTTCAGCGCGCATCTGTTTCTCGGCACGCAACATCACGGCATGGATACCGCAAACTCCCTTGGTTGCCCATGCAGGGGGTTGGCTTTCGAACAACGCGCATCGACCGCGGATCTCCTGACAATCAAACAGCGGCTTCTCTCCCTCAACCGCATCCACCACATCAAGAACCGTGACCCGGTCTGCTGCCTGGGCGAGAACATATCCCCCACGAATACCTTCCGTCGCCCGGACAATGCCGGCTTTTTCGAGTTTCTGAAACAGCTTTGCCATGTAGGGAACGGGTGCCCCCTGTAATTCGGCCAAGTCACGGCTGCTAGCGCGTACTTGCGGCGATTTGACCATCCACAGGAGACAGTGCAATGCGTATTCGACGCCTGTGCCAAAATGGGCCATACATTTCGCAGATAAAGGTCAAACAGGTATCTTACCGCAAGTATGCCAACACAATTCTGACCTTGGTTGCCTCTCCTGTCAGCCTGGCTTCAGGTGCGAACACGTAGGTCTGTCGCGCCGAGCGGCCGTGCGACCCGCCCTTCAGAGCGAGCAGACAACGCGAGCAACGCGTGTTCGCTCGATGCGGGGCCGACGAGACTCAGCCCGAACGGCAGGCCGCGGTCGGTGAAGCCGGCCGGCACGCTGATCGCCGCGTGGCCGAGCGGGTTCGCAATGGCTTCGGAGAACGGCGTGTAGTCGATGCGCACCGCTTCGCCGCCGAGACCTGCGAGCATCTCGACGGCGTCCAGATAGCACGCGCGCACGTGCTGGTTGCCAAAAAACTGCAGCTGGCCTTCGTGCGGCACGCCGAAGCGAAAGCCAACGGACGCATTGTCTCCGGCCGTATCGGTATGTGGCCTCTGTTGCCCCGTCAACACTTCGAATACCTGTGCGGCATCGGCGACCGTCAGTGCAAACACGGGCGCGACATCGAAAGTGCGGTTGCAGTACAGAAAACCTTCAGTGTCGATCACACCGGGTGTGGACTTCAGCCCGACGATGTTATTCAACGCGGCGGGTACGTGCCCCGACCCGCCAGTGTCGGAGCTGATCGAAAGCGATACTTGCCCGGTCGCGACAGCGACCGCGGAACCTGAACTCGCCCCCCCCCCCGGGAATGTAGCGAGCATCGAATGCATTGCGGCAATACCCGGTCAGCGAGCGGGTGCCGACAAGGCCGGTCGCGAAGTGATCCATATTCTGCTTGCCGATCAGAATCGCGCCTGCCGCTTCGAGTGCGGTGACAAGCGGCGCGGTGCGATTCGCGATCCGGGCGAACGCCGGGCACCCACCGGTGGTCGGCAGACCGGCGACGTGAGCTCGAACCCTGCAACCGCGTTAAGCATCGACGAACAGGCGGCGCCGATTCTGTTACTTGCTTCGGACGAAGCCGGTTATATCACCGGGACTGTGTTGCCGGTAGCCGGCGGTGACACGGGCTGAATTACGAATGGCTCGAGCCACTCGCTCGAGCCATCTATTTATCAGGCTGCCGGGCTGGACAGAATGTCGCCGCCCTACCCGGGCGGCGCGCGTCCGGGCATTTAGAAGCCGTGGAGCGATGCGAACTCTTCAATGGAAGCCTTCGGCATTTGCGGCCGCTGCTTTGCCCACTCCGGATCGCCGAAGCCCATAGCCATGCTGCACACGACCAACTCCTCAGGAGCAAGCGGCAGATTGGCACGGATAACAGCGTGGTAGCGGGACAGGAATTCCTGAGTACAGGTGTCAAGCCCTCGCGCTTTTGCCGCAAGCATGATGTTCTGAATAAACATACCCAGATCAAGCCAGCTTCCTTTCTCGAGACGTCGATCGATCGTAAAGATCAGACCAACCGGCGCGTCGAAAAACCGGCAATTCCGCGCGCTCTGTGCCGCGCGCGCGGCGAGATCGTCGTGGGCAATCCCCAGTGAGCCGTAGAAGGCCGAGCCGAATTCACGCCGGCGTGAGGCAAACGGCTCCGGCAACGGGTCCGGCAAGTACCTGTATTCGGACGCATGCTCGCCAGGCGCTGTTTCATGCGCGTTACCGATGGCCTTGGTCAACGTCGCTTTCGCCGCCCCCGTTGTGACATAGACGCGCCAAGGTTGCACGTTCGCTCCCGTACCCGCATAACGCGCCGAATTCAGAATGCCCGTGACGATCTCAAGATCGACTGCGCGGTTCAAATAGAATCGATTGGCAAATCGACTCATCATGACTTTCTCAACTTCGGTTGATACTTGCAACGTTTTTTCCTGAACATCAGACATGGTTCATAGTCCTATCATTTGATGCATTACAACGCTTAATACCTTACGCTGCCCATATTAGAATGCCGGGTGGGAAATCACCGTTCCCAATTCGAACCGAGAATGATGCTGCAGAGGTTCACGCGCTGGAAGCCCGGATCCTTGTGGGCAAGGAAATCGTCATTAAAAGTGCCGAATGTACTGGCAGGCCGATGCGCCATTCCGTGATAGAACGTATCGATCATCTTATGGGCAAAGTCGGTCTCGCGAGGATAGGCAGCGATCACCGCTTCGCGTTGTTCGTCTGTGAACTGCTCAAAGCCACGCCCCGCCACGTCCATTCCCGCGCCGGCCTGGACCAGGGCGATCTCTGAATTCATGTGTTCAGGAATGCCCGGCGTGGTATGAAGTGCGACGGCGGCCCAGACTTTCTCAATGTCCCCCTCGGAGATCTTGTGGCTTCGCAGAAAATCGCGCGCGGCATTTGCGCTATCCACTTCAAAGCGAAGCTGGCTCTCCTGATAAACCGATGTCAGGCCGAGATCGTGGAACATGGCGGCGACGTATAGCAACTCCGGATCGAAGCTCATGCCCTTGCGTTTCCCGAGCAGGGCGCCCCAAAAGTAGACGCGAGTCGAGTGAGAGAACAGCAACTCCCTTTCGGTGTCGCGAATGAGCTGCGTTACCTCGCGCGCCAATTGACTGTCAGGGATTGCTACGCTGGAAATGTCGTTCGTTGCCATGGTCTTATCCTCCTCCGCATCAGAACAGATCGTTCTGTTGATAAAGAGAAAAGTACACTTCTCTCGGGTCATAATAAAGTGCCAAGATTGATATCTTTGAATGTACCATTAGAAACATGCCGACCCTCCCCTTCGGCCTCGATCGCTCCGGAAGCATCTCGCTGTCCACACAGATCTACTGCTCAATCCGGAACACAATCGAGACAGGCCAGCTTGCCTCCGGCGCACGGCTGCCTTCCTGGCTGGATCTGGCGGCTCAGCTCGGCGTCTCCCGAGGCACTGTGCGGGTGGCCTATGAGCGGCTGATCGACGAGCAATTCGCGATCGGTCTGGGGGTAGCGGGTACTCGCGTGGCCGAACGCCACGGCGCTTCGGGATGACAGCACTCGCAACCGGGTTTGCGAGAAACTTCCGCCGCAATCGATAAACCGTTGTCCAATGAACGCCCAGCAGTTTCGCGGCTACTAATGCAAGCTTTTCGAGAGTGATCCACGCCCCAGTGGCCGGAGAATGTCTGCTACTTCCGCAGCGCGATTAGCCGCTCCCTCCGAAGCCGCCATTTCCCGCTCCTTGTTGTTGAGCTTCGTCAGACGCGTTAGCAAAATAAACGGACATCCGCGCGTCCATGCGTTGCCGAAACGGAACGCGCAAAAAAACGTGCAGAACCACTGCCGCGCGCTTATCTGTGGGAGAAAATTGAGGTCTTACATTAGCGTAATTTACGGGCACATCAGCAGTTACTACGGACGGCAACATCACGCACGATCGCTGCACCTGTCAGTTGGCACACCGGCACGCGCGCGCCCCGCTATCGCGGGGTCGCGGTCGCGCGAAGTCTGAGCGGCAGGGAACAGCTACCCGCCGCGCACCGGCGTGGCGACGCGCCTTAGAAGATCTGCTTGATACCGGCGGTCACACCAAACTGGTTACCGCCCGCAACGGGATTCCCGCCCGGGGCGCCGGCGCTGACCGACATATTGAGTTGCCCACTGTTGTCGACATAGCCGGCAGTCAGGTAGGCCGACGTGCGCTTGGAGAGCAGGTAGGTTGCCCGCACTGCCCCGAGCCACGCCTTGTCGTCACTACGGCGGTAGTCCAGGTAGTAACCTTCGGCTGCCAGGTTGACGTCCGGGCGAATGTCGTAGGACACGCCAAGGAAATACTGGTTGCTACGCGGGGTTGCGCTCGCGCCATTGCGACGTGCAATGACACCGGCGCCGACCTTGGTGCTGTCCACAATTACGTAGCCGCTCAGCACGGCGCGATCGTCCCTCAGGTTGCTACGGGTGAGACCTGCGAAGGCACCGGGGCCGCCGCTCAATGAGTCATACGCGGCGTTCACGCCCCACCAGCTCGTCTCGTACATTACCATCGCCGACCATTCGCGGCATTCGCGCGCGTCCGCGGGGTTCTGGCCAGGGCAATTCGCTGCCGACGGGCTCGGCACGGCAACGGCCGTCGCGTCACGGCCGAAGCTGTACGTTGCGCCAACGGTCAGGCCGCCGAACTTGCCCTTGTAGGAAAGGGAATTGTCAGCGCGAGCATTGGCGGGATAGCTGTCCATCAGGCCGTACACATTTGGACCGAGAAGGTCCGTATTCAGCATCGCCCACAGCAGCATCGTGTATTGTCTGCCAAAGCCGATTTGCCCCCACGTATTGGACTGAAGGCCAACCCACGCCTGACGGCCGAAGAGACGACCGCCCTGATTCAATGCACCCGTGCCCGGAGCGAAACCGGATTCCAGAACAAAGACGGTACTGAGCCCACCGCCCAGATCTTCCGTGCCACGGATACCCCAGCGAGACGGCACGGTGCCGGATATGCTTAGCATGCGCGTGACCGTACTGCTTTGCGGGCCAACCTTGTTCAAGAACTCAACGCCTGCATCGACGATGCCGTACAGTGTCACGGACGATTGCGCCCATGCGGTCGGCGCCATCAGTGCCGCAACGGCACCCGCGGCGGCCATTCTCAAATGCAATTTCCTCATTTTGCTATGTCTCATGGTTGTTGAAATAAAACGACACCGGTTTGGGAAGCCGTCTCACCCGAGCCTCGCGAGCCGATGGCGCCTGCGCGAGTGATTTGTGCGGGCGAGCGCGAGCACCAGGCGTAGTCATCCGCCCGGGAGAATTCCAACTTCCGGTTAACAGACTGCTGAGAGAAGGTCGCTTCTACATCGATCAGGATGTCTGATCGTGATTGGCATGAAGCGACTAGCTGACGAAGATCAATCCGTCAAATTCACCGCTTCGAAGAAGGATGCCGGAGCATCCGGGCTGCTCGCCGCCAACGTGACCGGGTAAAGAAGCGCGCGCGCACTTTAGGTGGCATCACGGCCATAAGGCCGAGAATCGCAGCCATGAGGACGGCTGGTCCGACATACCAGCGCTCGCGCTCGCGGGCACGCGCGGACAGCGACGTGGCCACGAAATCTTCACCGCGTGCCATTTCGTTGAAGGCTTGCTGAAACGCGCCCATGCGCCGTACCTCGTCATCTGAAAGCGGCTCGCTCTGCGAGCGCGATTGCCGCTCCAGCGTCGTGAACTGCGTTGCCTGCGATTGGCGAAGACGGACTTCCTTCACGGCGTCCGCATAAATTGCCCGCTCGCTGGGCGTCATGAACGCCTCGGGACCGATGCCGCTAGCCAACTCCAACACATCAAGCATCGGCTGATCCGCGGCCGGCATCACCATGAGCCAGATCATGGCCGCTGACACGACGGTCAGAATGGTCACCGATACACCTTTAATAAGGAAGCGAAGCCGGTTTTTGCCCTCTTCCCCCGACAACGAAATAAACGCTCTTAGAATGATCGCGACCGCGAGTGTCAGCGCAAATGCGAGGACCATCGCAGCGCCCGCAGGCAGGTCGAATTCGAATGATGCGGCGAGACCGACTACGCTGGCCGCCGCCCCGCCGAGCCAGCCGATTAGAAGCGCGCCAGTGAAGCGTTGCGAGAACAACGACCCGATAATCGCCGGGATGATTAGAAAGCAGAAGACGAGAAGCACGCCGGCAGTCGCCACGGAGCTCGTGACGACTGCACCGAAAGACAGATAGAAAAGAAAATCCCAGATCAATGCGCCGCGCGCCTGCCCTGCCGCCGCCGCTTCCGTCGCCATTCGCAATGGGCCGCGGGCGAGCCAATGAAAGACGCCGATCGCTCCATACAGGATCACGAACTTCGGCAGATCGTCTACCGAAACGGTCAGAATACTGCCGACCAGTATCTGTTTGACGTGCTCCGCTCCCTGCGGCGAACGGTCGACGACGATAATGGTCGCCGCGGTAGCGACGACGTACAGAATGCCGATATACGCTTCAGTGTGAACGACCTTCGGCAAGCCTCGGCCGGCGGTGAGCAGCGCCGCTCCTATGGCGGAAAAAAGAAACGTGTAGACAAGACCGGAAGTACTCGTCGGCACATGTCCAACCGCGAATGCAATAGTCGCTCCGAGCGCGGACATCTGCGCCAGAGCAAGATCGACGAAAATGACGCCACGTCTCAAGACGTGCAAACCGAAATTGGCGTGGATGGCGACGAACAATACGCTCGCCGCAAACGGAGGCGCAAGTAGCGCGAGGAGGTCGTACGGTGAGATCGTCACTTTGGCTCACCGTGCGGACGATGCGAGCGCGCGCGTGAGCGTGTCGACGTTGTAATCCATCATGCTCAGGTAGTCCGGCGCTTGGGCCATGCTGCCTACTGAGGGCGCCAGCGTAACGACAGGTATGCCCGTACGTGCCGAAAGTATTTCGGAATAGCGTTTCGGTTCATATGCGGTTTGCAGAATGGCTCGCGCGCCGCGTTGGCGCGCCTGAGCCATCAGCACGATCAAACGTGCGGCGCTTGGTGGAACCCCCTCCTTCATCTCGATGAAGCCGATCATGTCCAGTTGAAAACGGCGTGCGAAATAAGGCCAGCCATTGTGATAGGCGAGAACCGCTGTGCCGCGATAAGGCGCCAGCTGTTTTGACCACGCCGCAAGCCGCTCATGCAGGTTCGCGAGAAACCGGTTGTGGTTTGCCTCGACGGTATCTCGCGCGCTGGGCGCGAGCCGGATGATGCCTGTCGCTATGTTCGCCGTGATCGTTTCCGCATTGACGGGGTCGAGCCAGTAATGGGGATTGGCCATGCCATGCCCGTGGCCGTCGTCCGGAACGAGCGGGTTGAGGCCGCCCACCTCCAGCAGCGGTATCCCCGTCGAGGCGTCGATCGAGCGTGGACCACCCTGCTGCAGATCGGGCCGTTGGAGCCGGTCCGTGAGCCTGTCAATCCAGACGTCGTAACCCAAACCCACTCGAACGATGAGGTCCGCGTGGGCCAGCTTCGCGAAGTCGCTGGCGCGGGGCTCGAATGCCTCGGGATCGGTTGCCGGTGGGACAATGGTTTTCACCTGAACCAGGTCGCCTCCCACTGCGCTGACGAGACTTGCAACATCGCTCGTCGTAGCGACCACCACTATCTGCGCTGCCGCGGACTGCACATGCAGAAAAGAAACCACCACGGCGAGCCGGATGAAAACCACTGCCAGTCGCACCAGGACGGCAAACTCGCGCATGCTTACTCTCCCGTCCAATAGCTCTTTTTCATCAGACAGTGCACTTCGCGCTCGGATGTGGCGGGCGAGCCAAGCCGACAGTCCATGGCCATGCTCGCGAGCGAATAAGCGTCGAGCCGCGAGAGATGCTTTTCCGTCGTCAACTTGTCGATCATCGCCAACGATGCCGCGTCCATCGCCTTGTTCAGATCCTTGTCGGCGGCATAGGTAACGAGATAGTCCGAATTGCTTCTGGTGGGCAGTACGGGCGCGGCCATGCTGGTGGCTTTGGGAACCATGCAGTACGTTCCCTTCAGAATGTTGACCACTTCTGAAATGCGGCAGTCCCACGTCGCCAGCATACGGGCTCGCGCTGCCTCGGGTGCCAACCCGTCCTGCTCGGCGATGAGTTTGATCGTCTGCTGTTTCAGCAACTCGTACCCGACGTTGAGATCGCGGTCATAGCCAGTAGCGATCCAATGCGTCGGCGTCTCGATTCTTGGCCAATCGAGCTTGACGCCCTTCAGCACGGAAACTTTGAGAGGCAGTTCTTTGAAGGCGGTTTCGAGAGCAGTCAGGTTGACTTCGCCATTGCCTTGCGCGGCATGCGAGTCCCCGGACCATAGCAGGCCGCCATCGACGAACACGGGCAAGTACAGCGTAGTGCCCGACACCATCTCGTTGATGTCAAGATTGCCGCCAAAACGTCCCGGCGGCACGGTGCCGTAGCGGCCCGGCTCGGCGCGTGCAACGCTGACGATCCCCGGAAAAGGCCGTAATGGGATGAAGATGTCTGGCGCGAACTGAAACTGTTGTTTGGCCAGATCGAGGTAAAAGTACTTGAGTTGACCTTGCGGAAACTGCTTCGGAAACGCGCCCGCAAATCCGGGATAATTGAAATTGAGGCCGTAAGACGTCGGTACGATATGGCCGATTTCAATCTTCAAGGTATCGCCGGGTTTCGCTCCCTCCACATACACCGGCCCTGTAAGCGAATGCACGCCGCGGCCGGGAGAGTCGATCTGCTCCTGCTTTGCGCGAGCCGTCATCTGTTCGATCGTTGAATCCGGCACGATCTGCGCGTGACCGTGAATCAGCGTCTCCATGACGACCGTGTCCCCCGAATGAATGCGGAGAACGGGAGCTTGCGCGTTGTCGTACCAACCGAACTGGGTCGTGGCAGGCGTTGCCTCCAACCGGATCACTTTTCCCCTGGTGGAATTCGACGCGAGCGCCTCGCCGACTGCCGGTGCCGATTGGGAAACCATAGTCTGAGCACCGGCAGGTGGCGGGGCCATACCCGCAACAGTCAGCAGCGCGGCCGACCAAATCGCCCATCGGACGGTACATGTCCGGTAATCCATTATCTGTCTCCGTTCTTGACCTGTTTTCAGTCGATTTTTATTGCGGCGCATTTCTAACGCTCGTTATCTTGTTCTTCGACAACCATGTGCTCCGCACATTCCCAGTCGACAGCAATCCGCAGACCGGCAATGTGCTCTTCGCAGATCAGTGATCGAAGGTCGTCAGCTTGGCGTTCTCGTTGGAGATAAAAACCACGAGCATGCTCGCCGGTTCAGTCGTACTGGCGTTTTTGCTGATGACGTGATGTTGACCACGGCGCTCGAAATGGCCTTCCCCGACGTTGTAGACCTTCGCTTCTTCCCCCTCCTCCCCCGAAAGAATCTTGCCCGAAAGGACGAAGGCAAAGACGTCCGCGTCATGGTGATGCGACTTCGAAGAGCCGCCAGGCGCGTAGTGCACCACCTGGGCGGTCAAAGCCCTACCTGGTGCCACCGACAGCTTTTCGGCCAGGATGGATTCGATCGCGCGTCCGCTGGCCGCCGTTTGCGACCATGCCGGTGCGACCGTGAAAACCGTCGAGGCCGCGACACTGAGAAGTCCGAATTGACACAACTTTTTGCAACGAAACGAGAACATGGCGATCTGCTATTTTGAGTAGACGAATGCGTTTCAGGGAATGAGTTGTGGGAGTCGCCGCCGGACACTGTCCGAAAGCGGCTGCGATTCCGGCCACGAAAACTCAACTAGTGGAAAGCGTAATCCACGTCGACCCAACAGACATCGACCAAGAATCGTCAAAATGACCAGACCACCGAACTCACGATTTGCGCTGGTCTGGTGGCGGTGCGTGACGAACGTTCGATTTCGATCCACCCGTCGACGCTTCGCCGTGCCGCGTAAAAGGATGCAGGCGGCGCGCTGTGCCGCGGAGCGGCGATAGCAATCGACCGCATAGGAATGAACGGCGCTCGAGTGAAAGCCGCAATAAAGGATGCCGAGCCATGATCACCGAAACGAGCGTCGATCAGCCCGCGTCATAGCCGCTAAATATGGTCGGCGAAAGCACCGGAAGAGATATCGGCGTCCGGGAGCGCCATTCGGGCGCCCTGGCTAGATCGGTATTGCGGCGAGGCCGGTATGGCGAGCAAGCTTTTCAAGCGTCGCGCGGCATCCTTTGCCGCATCTGGGGCCATATTCGTGAACCCCAACAGCAGACCCGGGCCGGTGCTGGCCCGCAAACCCATCGGGGACAACGCGGTTGTCGCCATTCCGTGCGCGCGGGCCCGATTGGCCAAAACAACGTCATCGGAATTCGGGGGCAGGCGCAACAGCACGTGCATGCTCCCCGTGTCGTTCATTTGAACCGAGTCGCAGAAAACATCCTTCAATGCGTCGACGAGCGCGTACTTACGTTCGGTGTACAAGCTTCGCATCCGCGCGAGATGGCGGACGAAGTGACCTTGAGTGATGAAGTCAGCCACGACCATCTGATCGAGTAGCGACTGTTGTAAAGGCAACAACGCAGACGTGCGTTCGAAATCAGCGGCCAGCGAAGGCGGCACGACCAGATAACCCAAACGCAGACCGGGAAACAGGACATTGCTGAAGGAACCCACATGCAACACCCGGTCCGCGTGATCGAGGCGCTTGAGCGCCGATACGGGTCGATCCAGGTGATTGAATTCGCAGCCGTAGTCATCCTCGATAACCCACGCCCCTGTTTCAGCGGCCCAGGCCATGAGGTGCGCGCGCCGCCGGGGCGAGAGCGCGACGCCAAGCGGGAACTGCGCTGCCGGAGTGATCAGAGCGAGTCGAGCGGCTGGGGCCAGTGCAAGTCCCGCCGGCACATTGATGCCTTCGTCATCCACAGGAACCGGAATCAGATGACCGCCTGCGAGTTCGAGCGTGTGACGCGCCGGCGAAAAGCTGGGGTCTTCGACCCAGACCTCATCCCCCCTGGTTATCAGGGTACGCGCAATCAGTGCCAATGCGCCGAGGAACCCCGCACTGATAAAGATCTGGTCCTCGCTGCACGGAATGCCGCGGCCAATGACCAGATGATTCGCAATCGCCTGCCGCAACGGGCCGAAGCCGCCCGTTGCCTGATACACCATCCTGGACAGCGAAAGGGATCTCGCATGCCGGCCGGCCAGCCTTGACCAGAGCTTGCGCGGAAATGCATCGAGCGCCGGGAGCCCTATTTGAAACGGACGCGGGAGTTGAGCGGCTTCCGAGGCCAGTCCGGGCATCAACGGTTGCGGTGATCGTCTTGACGGTTCCGGCGGTCGTCCAACTGGGCGCAATTCCACACGCGTGCCCGCGGCGTGTTGACGGTTCAGATAACCTTCGCCAGCGAGGATGCTGTAAGCAAGTTCGACGGTTGCGCGAGAAACCGAAAGTTGAGACGCCAAACTACGTGACGAAGGGAGGCGCGCGCCCGGCGCCAGAGAACCTGTCGAGATCGCATCTTTGATGCGCTCCGAGATTTGCTGATGAAGGGGTGTACCGTTGCTCCGGTCCACCCGGAGCTCAGCTAGCTCCGGTTCGGGCATGGGATTGATCATCAAGTGCTCATTCGGGATGGGTCTCGCCGCGTGGACGAACTTACCAAAGATATCACGCAATATACTGCAGTACAAGATCTAACAGGCATCATGTCTGGTGTAAATTTCAGCACAAATATGCATTATGATGCAGTTTTTCAATTTTAAGGAGAAGAGCAACCAAGATGCTCGACTCCTCAGGCGGCTTGCGCATCCACCCGGGAGCAAAGGCGAACCTGGAACGCATCCGTGCGGATAGCGCAGCCAAAGGCCGGCGGCGCGCGCGACGATCCGCCCGCTAGCCAACTTCCGCACGAGGCCTTCGCACAATCGAAGCGAGAGCGGCGCGCCGTTTTGCCAGATGATTCTTTAATAACAGCGCGCCGGCAGCGACGAATACCGGGGCTGCTAGGGCCGGGCGCAGTCGCGTACCCGCTTCCAGGTAACCGATAAAATGGAAACCTCTCATGAGCGCCGGATCGCGCCTCGCGAGTGGCGATCACGGCACCGCCAACAAGCGGTTCCACCATGTCGCACTACCCGAAAGCGATAACGCGGCCGCGTTATTCAGGCAGCACCGCCACCGCCTTGATTTCGACGATATAGCCCGCCGCTCCGCCGAGCATGTGAGCACCCACCGCCGTCCACGCCGGCAGCGGGTCCGTTGTAAGATATCGATTCCGAATTTGCATGAACAGCGGCAAGTCACGCATGTCGGTATGGAAAGTGGTCAGGTCAACCACGTCGCTCAACGACCCACCCGCGGTAGCCAGCACGAGTTTGAGATTTTCAAACGCCTGGGCTATCTGCTCCTCGCGAGCCTCCACCAGCTGCATGGCCGCATTACGGCCAATCTGACCAGACACATAGACGGTGTTGCCGACTTTGATCGCGGGGCGTAGCGGATTTTTTCGTACACAGTTTCCATCCCAACAGGGACGATGGCTTTGCGTTCGCTCATGAATGGGTTCCTCGTTATGCAAGCATTCGGATGGCGGCAGCGTCAGCCGTCGTCTCCGCTTGCAACTGGCAGT
This sequence comes from Paraburkholderia fungorum, assembly GCF_046027215.1. Taxonomy (GTDB): domain Bacteria; phylum Pseudomonadota; class Gammaproteobacteria; order Burkholderiales; family Burkholderiaceae; genus Paraburkholderia; species Paraburkholderia fungorum_D. The sequence continues at coordinate 127,524 of NZ_JAQQEN010000003.1, forward strand.
ACGGCGCGGTTCATACAGGCGGCTTCGTCGGGCGCGAAACGCGAATTGGCGAACGTCGTTGCCGACGCCGCATCTCCGCAGACATCAAGGTCCGCGACGAAAACACGAAAAGACAGGATAGTGGACGCGAGAAGCACGAGTCCAACACCGATTGAGTATTGGGATATATCCAGCGGGTATCAAGATGGAGTTGCTGTTGAAGTTCGTAGATTTTGCTAATGGCGTCTTTTGGAACGCGAACGGCGTCCATTAAATCTGCTAACACCGCCTCAAGAGTGGGTCATTGCGCTTCTCCGACGACTCGTGCGGCGATCGCGCAATGGCCCATAGCCAAGCAAGGGATGGCGACGAGCTTCACTGAGTGGCAGAAAGTGCCACAATTTAGGCCACAATCTGAGAACGGAACGTAGCTGCCGACGAAGTACATGGCCACATATACCTCGAGTCCCGACCAATGTCTTCGTCGTCCAAGAGCCGTTGCCGAGCGGATGCATTAGCAGATTCAAAGGACAGACAAACACGTTAGCAAAATAAACGGACATCCTAGCGTCCATGCGTTGCCGAAACGCAACGCGTAAAAAGACGCGCAAAAGCGCTGTCATGCCTTTATCCGTGGGCTAAGCCGAAACCTTACATTAGCGCAATCTACGGACGCGATTAGCAGTTACTACGGACTGCAACACCTGCTGACGCAGGCGGCCCGCTCGTATCTGCAGGCGCGCGCCATGGGAGAACGGAGCGGGCAGTGAATGAGCGCGACCAACGATGCTGCACGGCTCGGTGAAGTTTCGCGGTTGGCGCAGTGGATTAATGCGTGCTACCTCTTAAGGCAGTGGCGAAGACTTGGAATCGGTCGGCCGAGTGCGGCCGATGCTGTTGAAAAAGTCGCTGTACGGCGTATGCAATCCGCTGGCGAAAAAATCGACCTCTCAGATCGGCCTACAAACCGCTCGCGAACATCGGTTAAGGGTGCGAGGACCCCTGAAAACCCTGCACAAGCAACGGTCCGCGACTTTTTCAACAGAATCGGCCATCTCCCGCCGTTCGCAAGCGCGCACAGACAGACACTCAAACGTCGGCTTCTCCCAGACATCTGACATTCGCGCGCCGGCCGTGTAGGTTGCGTCGTCGGACATTCTGCTCATTGGGCCGATCGCTTGCCGCGGGCCGCTATGGGTTGCTGTGCCGTAGTTGGACCACTAGTAATCTCTAAAGACAGCATTTCACCTGCAGCAGGACCGCACACTAAAAGCCTCGTTACGCTGCATGGGGATGGCGTCGTGCCACTTACCAGGTCACTGCTTCTGCCAGTATCCTGCCGCAGGAGTTCCTTCGACGAATTCCGCCCCGGTTCAGGTGTCGCCGAACGCTCGTCGCTGGTTCGTTCATTCGGATCGAACTAGGCGGCGACTGTCTAAATCTTTTATCGCGGGAAATACCGCTTTGTCCCACGAATAATAACCGGGCCAGTGCCAGACCACGTGCTTTCCAACAACAACTTCGAACATCGGGGTCCGGGATTTAAGATGGCCACGCCGCAAGTTGCGTTGATAAAGCCATTGGAACTCGTCCGGGTAGTCATCGGCCACCTCAGTGGCGGCTATCGCCGAACGTTCTACGATGACTAGACGATCGCCTGGATGGTTCTGGGCCCACGATTCGAAGTCGTGCTTCCCGCCAAGGAAGCCCTTCCACCGGGCGCACCACTCACAGTCTTTCGCCGAATGCATGATGAGCAAGAGGGGTTCGTCCTTGTAAATTTCGGTTTGTCGTACTGCTTCGGCCCAGTCCTTGTTTGTCTCAGTGGTTATGGCGCTCGCGCCATCGGTTTTACCGTTGCCGTCGTCCGCCCAGCCAGCAGACGGTAACGCCAGCAGCAGGAGCGCTGTCGAGAGAACACGGAAGATATGTGGCGCGGAGCAACAAGCTTTCATGGCATCGCTCATCAGTTTCCTCCCGGTCACGGCTTGGCGCCACGCTTCGCGGATACATCGCAGCGCGGTCTTGCAACGGAGTCCGCAGAGGACACGCGGAGGCGTTGTGTAACGAGGCTAGACAATATCGCCGGGAGCGCGGCAGTCATCTAGTGCTGTATGTGCGCTAACGAACATACGATGTGAGGGCTTGCAATGCTCACGTGACATACAGCGAGGTTCGCATTGATTTGCAAATTCAGGGTTGACTCGGTGGTGCCGGTGCGCTGCTTCTCTTCGCACTTCCGGTTTCGGCCATCAGACGCCATTCGCCTGCACGGGAGGTCGGACATTGGAGCGGCCGCATCATCTGAAATTCCGCCTGATGGCAACGGTCCGGCGTTAAGAGCGATGGTGTGGACGCCGTGCGCAGAGCCTGCTCAAGAGGCACCAATCGGCCCATATATGAAGGGGCCGCGCGACTGTTCAACCGTTGGCGAAAAGCTTCCCTTGGTATGGCCACGGCGGATCGTTCCTCGACCGCGAGGTGCATGTTCCGGCTTCCGCCTGAGTCGAACACGTTCTATCGTCCCGTTTTATCTGTCGAACCATCGGATTTGAAGACGCAGGCCGCAGCCTGAAGTTTGCCACTAAGGAAGCATTGTCGAAGATCAGCGGGCCGCGTCACCGGCAAGAACGTATGCACCCCAGAAATACGGGTGACGGTAGAGTTCTCCATCCTTGCCGCTGGCCATGTCGCGTTCGGTACGCGCTAGTGCCTCCGCTTTTGACAGCGAGGGATTACTGGCATAAGTGCGGAATACACCGGTTGTCACCTCTGTCGCCGAGCGAGATTCGACAGCCCACTGGGTGAGGAGAATCGAGCGAGCCCCCGCCGAAAAAAAGGCGCGGGATAGTTCCGACATTGCATCTCCCGCATTACCGGTGACAAGTCCCGTGTTGCAGGCGGACAGTACCACCCAGTCGGCATTTAACCGCAGGGTTACGATGTCGTCCGCGGTGAGAACCGAATCTGGCAGCCCGTTTCCCTCATAGGCCAACGCGAGCCCCGCCTTGTGCCAGCCCGGCACTTCGCCCGCGACAATGCCGTGTGTAGCGAACAGAACAACCCGATCGTTCAACAGATCCCGCTTCATGACTTCGCTACGCGAGGCGCTGGTTCCCCACAGCACGCTGTGCCCGGAGGCATTGAGCGTCTTCGCGATTGAGGTCGCCTCGTCGAGCGTCTCAGGTAGCGGTGCGACGCGATGGTAGTCGAACGAAGCTGTACCCGCATCAACCGGAAAGGCTCGCGCGGGAGTCTTATCAACTGGGGGGGCGGCAATCCTGGCTGAGTCGCGGCCGTCGAAGCTCGGATCTGCGAATGCGATCAGCGCCTCGCCAGCGTGCGCTGCTGGATGACTACGGGCGAGCATGAGAGCTGCGGAATTCGGAATACGTACCGGCATTGTGCTGGCGATCCACCAGTGTACACTCGCAAGATCCGTTGCGGGTGCCGTCACGAGCACATCGAACGGCAGGCTGGAGAGAATGCCGCTCGTGGCGATGTACACGGTGGCCGCCCCTTCGAGGTCGGGCTGGATCGAAGAGATCAACAAGCGATAGAGATCCGATGCCACTGTTGTGTCGAACCCGGCCAGATCACCCGCCTTACGTGGCGGAACGCCCGCATCAAACACGTTGCGAAGCGTCAAGATCTGCTTTTTCAGGTCTGCACGCGTTACGTTGAGTCGTGTCGCATGCAGCGAGCCTTTGGCGTTAATGACAAATGCGTAGGTCGCACCGCGCCCGACGTAGAAGTCGACATAAACCTCATCGGCATGCAGCGCCGCGCCCACCTGGTCCGGCGTTGGAACAGCGGACGATACAAGCCGCCGGTACTCGGGAAACTGCTTGTTGATGCGGTCGTGTAGTGTGGCCAGATCCTTGGCCGAGGCATTCATAGCTTCCTCGGCATCTTTGACACTAGCGATCGCATTCCCCTTATCTACGGTATTTTCTGCGTCGACTTTGGCAAGGCGTGTGCTCAGCCCCGAGAGCCCCATCCGTTCGGTATCCTGGGCACGACGTGTCATCTGCTCCTGCTCAACCAGGCTGCGCAGCTCCGGTGTGACCGCCGCCAATCGCGCTGCACCATCGCTCATTGCGCCCTGGGTCGCATTCATGTGAAACAATTCGGCAATACGGAAGGCGAGCGCCTGACCCTCTGCGCCGTCGTCCATGAGGCGGCTCAGACACATTGCAACCGCACCGTCCTCGACAAAAGCCCCCGCGCTACCGAAAGCGTCCCAATCGTCGTTTTGGCCAAGCATGGGCATCACGTATCGGGAGATCTCACTTTCGCTGACCTTTCTTTCGGGATCCTCAAGGCGATAGAGCATCAACATTGCAGACTGATACTTGACGAATGGACTCTGCGCACCCTGATGCATCAGGTTGTACTCCAGCACGCGTGAAATGCTCGACTCGGCTCCCGACCAGTTCCCCTGCGTCGCGAGTATCACAGACAGCCGCTCGTCCGAGCTCGGTGTTTTGGCCACGACAGGATTGATCGAAGCCGCGTATTGGAACGCCTCGGCATCGGCTTTGTAATCGGCAAGGCGATTCGTCGCAAGCGCAATCATCAACCGTGTGCGGAGCGCTTGCGCATAGGGGTAGGAATAGGGGAGCGCGCCGGCATCCTGATACCCTTTGATGGCTTTGTCAATCCAGAAGAGTGCGCCATCGTAGTCGTCGTTGGACATGAGCGCGATCGAGACTGCAACCTCGACGAGCGCGCGTTGCAAGGGGCCAGGTTTGAGTCGCGGATCGTGGTCGATGTCCCAAAGCAGTCCGTTCGCGTAGTTCAGCGCCTCGGTGCGCCGATTATTCTGCGTTAGCAAGTCAACGAGGTGCACACTTTCGTCGAGGAGTTGATTGGCGGCTTCCTCGTGGCGATGTTCACTGAGCGACGGGTTGTCGAGGTTCTTTCTGGCAAGATCGGACGCCTCGCGCACTAGGCGTAACGCCGTGTCATGTTGATTCAACGCACGGCGCGCAAGCTCCGCCTCGGCAGAGAGATGCTCGTAGGCCGGTTCTTCCGACAGCGTTTCAAGTTCGGCAGCGGGCGTCTGGTCGGCCAGTTTCTTCGCCTGATTCGCCAGCCTCTGGCTTCGCACGAAGTCGTTTTCCAACGCATACACAAGGGCGAGTCCCGAGGCTGTCAGCGAGCGTTGGCCAGGCGGGATTAGCCTGTCATCAACGATGTCTTCCATCACCCGCCTCGCGTCCGAGGGGTCATCCTCGTCAAAATAATCCTGGACAAGCACAATCAGCAGCGAAAGTCGTATATCGCCGTCTAAATTCTCATCCAGAAGTTTACGAATGGCCTTCTCTTCATCGGCAACCGAGGGTTGTCCCGACGTCTTGTAGATTTTTGCAACGGACGCATTCACGCCTTGTGGTTCACCCGCTACCGCAGTCCGGAGTAACGCGCAAAACGATCCGAAGATAGCTGCCGACAGGATGCACAGCATAGGCCTTAGACACCGCCACACGGCATGCGATGTATTCTCGGATCGGATGATCATCCTTGCCTCCGCTTCACACGTCGTTGCAGACCTCCGTAGTCTATGGGCTCATGCATGGCGCGTGTCCACGGTATTGTCTGTCAGTACCGCGCGAGCGCCAGCGCCAAGCAGCGCTGCCTCCGCGCAATTCGTACTCTGAAGCTGTCCCGCTGCCCAGTAGCACCAAGGACAAAGACGGAAATATGGCATCAACCGTCCAAAGACGAACATTAGCTTGTGACAGACAAACAACCTTGTCTGCTATCGGCCAGCTTCTGCAGTTCGTCGTCGTTTTATTGGACTTTGAGCGATGGCTCCGTTGCACGCAGCCGACGCTCGCGACGGCATAGGACGTGCCAATCATCTGGCCTGCCGTTAATAACACGAGTTGTTAATGAAGCATGACAGAAAATCGTCGCAGTCGCCGCCCGTAAATGGCAAAAGGGCGACTGATTCGCTTTACCGATTGCGAACCTAGCAGGGGACTGCGAGGTTGTCCCGCCAGAGTCCTGTCATCGCGAAGACCGTGCCGTTGTCATTATCGTTCCGGAATAAAAAAAGCACTCGACGGCATTTCAGACAGCACTGCGGTCGTGCAGGTTTTCAGAAGCCGCGAATTGGCGATCTTGTCCGGACTGGAAATGTCGATGTGGCGCTGTCGTTCGAGCGCACGCAAAAAGTCAGCCTTTAACTCCTCGTCGTAAATCCCGCGCTGTTCGACTTTGCGGCGTATCGTTTCGAGGTCGTACTCGAGGGCTTGATAAGAAACGATCGTCATTTCATACGTTTTGAGCGTTTTTCTAAACTGAATCGCCGGCCGGATGGCAGCAATGAAGGCGGAAACCGTTCCGAGGCCTTGCCATACATGCTTGCCCATGTCAGTTTTGAAAAACCAAAGACCGGCAACCGCCGATGTCGGAGCCGCGATGACGAGCGCTAGGTCCATCGCCTTATCCAGAAGTTCCAGACGGCGCAGCCGTTCACTGTAATATCGGACATTGAGCCGAGCGGTACGAAGCTTGTCATAAACCGCCCAGACTGGATGGTTCTCGCGTTCCATGGTTCCCCCGTACACGTGCGGAGCAAAATAATGATAGTCAAGAAACAGAGCAGAGGCATTCTCGTCTTGCTACCTGCGCTATTTTGCCTGTCGACTGTCACCAGGGCCGAGGTGCCCAAAACAAATACCTCTGTATCAGGAAAGGCGGCGGCTCCAAAAGCCGCGCCGATTCCGTCAAGCACCGCGTGTGCACAACCGGCATCCGCAGCAAGCGGCTCCGGTTCGAACCCTGACCAGGGTGACGCGCCACCTTCCACACGCAGCCTTTTTCCGAATGGCCCTCATCCCAGCGTCGACCCAACGCAACCCTGGCCGCGATCCGGCGCTACTGACGAATCCAAGTAGTGTGACGCTCGTCAGAGGGAGTACCCAGCAATGCGGGGCGCTTCACGCCTTGCATCGCCACTTTACTGCTGCTTCAATACAAGCACTACTAGAGCGGCCGACCATCGTCTTATATCGCGAAGCCGAACCAGCCCAATGGAGACCGGGACATGGAGATGCGCTACCGTCGGCTGATCCTTTTGATTTCGCTGATCCCGCTCACGCTGGCAGAGCTGTCATGCACGTCGGACGGCTCGTCCCGGACATCCCGAACCGGCAATTCCCCCGCGTCATCGGCGCCCATGTCGTCGGCTGCACAGGGTCCCCAACAACAGACGCTACGGGAGCGTGAACAGGCGGTGCGACGTCAGTTGAGCGACACGACTGATGGCAACGCGCGTTATGCGTTGCTCGACGGTCTGTCGTCGGACTATTTCCATGCGGAAATGGTGGCCGACTCGATCCGGATCCGCGAGCAGATCGTCGAGGACTCGCATATTCCGGCTGGCCGACGCTCGCTGACCGCTTCGTCGCTAGCCGGAGGGTACGCCCAGGGCTTCGACTATGCGCGTAGCGAACGCCTGCTTGGACGCGCCCAGGCGCTGGCGCGCGACACAACTCCGGCAGAACTCGAGACATTGGCGCGCGAGCCATCCTATGCTTACTTCTCCGCTGAAGCGGAAATTGACCGTCGGTATCTTAACCGGCATGACCTCGCGCTGCTAAAGCGCCGGGAAGGCGCGGAACTCGCCTGGCGTAACATCAACGACCCGGCACTCAGTGTCAGACGGCACCAGGCAGCAGTCAACGAACTCCTCGACAACTTTCCCGAACTGATCCGCGAGATGGTCCAGAACAATCGCCGGACGGAGGCGCTTAGCTATGCGAATGAGATTCGATGGGATATCGACAATCGTCCCGACATGAAGGCGAATGTCACGCAGCGTGCGGAGGTTGAGATCGGCCGGTCGATGGCGCTTGCATCGAACGACGACTACGATGGCGCGATGTTGGCCGTCGATGCCGCGATGACAGGCTACCGGAAGGCAAACCTCGCCTCTTTTTCGGGGTACGTCGCGAACGCACTACGGCTACGTCTGATGTATGCACTTGCAACAGGGCGCATCGGCGACCATCAGGCGGACGCAGACGCCTACGAGTCCGCAGCAAGCATCAATCCGGTAGTGGCCCACACGATAAGCAATGACGAACGCGAGTCTCTGATACTCGCAGCGCACGGAAACTGGCAGGAGGCCGACAGGCGGATCAGGGCAACGATGGCTAGGAATCTGGCCCGCCAAGGGCCCGAAAGCCCGTTCTACAAGTACCAGGCGGCAATGCAGATGCTGTACCGGCTGGAAGATCCTGCCGGCAACGTTGGCGAGGCGGAGATCGCCGCCTATGTCAAACCCCTCATTGGCACGCAGGACGACTGGAACGACTCGAGTACTCGGGGCGCGTACGACGAAGACGGGGCGCTGGCCCAATCTCTGAGCCGCGCGATGACCGAAGGTGAGCAAGGCGAGGTCCTCGCGTTTCAGATCGCCGAGCTGTTCCATATGAACGCAACCCAAGGCGCGATGGCCGATGGCGCGGCGCGCCTCGCGGCTTCGACGCCAGCGTTGCGCGCGCTGATCGAGCAAGAGCAGTCGCTGCGCCACGAGCAGAACACCGCACACCTCGCGCTTGCGCGCTCGACCAACTGGCTCGAAGCGGAACAAACGCAAGGTGGCTCTCAAGGGCGGCAGAATGTTGCCAGTTCCAATGTCGAGCATGAAGAGAACGCCATCAAGGCGGTTGACGGAAAGCTGGCCAGTCTGCGTCAGCAGATTGCCGCGCAATTTCCGCTCTATCGTCAACTGGTGTCGCCAGAAATCCCGACACCCAACGCCCTCGGCAAGGCACTTCACGAAGGCGAGGTCTATGTGGATTTCTACGCGGGGCGCGATGCGAGCTACGCGTTCGTGGTACGTCCCGGCGGGTCCTTCCGCGCGGTCCGCCTGCGGGTGACACGTGCCGAACTCGCGAGGCAGGTAAAGGCATTGCGCGCCGGTTTTGCTGCGGGAGTGCCACCGCAGCACGCGGGCGATCTGGCAGGCTTCGATCTGGGCGCGGCGGCGAGCCTGTACCAGGCGCTGATCGCCCCGGTGCAGGACGATATTCACGCGGCGACGACCGTGTACATCGGGACGAGCGGAGTCCTCGCGAGCGTCCCGTTCGACGTGCTGGCTACGCGTCCCGCGTCAAGTCTCGCAGACGCCAACTGGTGGATCGACACAGCAACGCCCGTGCGCTTACCGAGCGCCTCTGCACTCGCACTCGCGCGGAGTCATCCCGCCACGCACGCAAATAAACCGCTGATCGCTTTCGCTGACCCGAGCTTCGACGGTCGCGATTCGCAAGCCGTGGGCACGCCAACCGCCAGCGTTGCCGCGCGCGCTTTTCCCGTCGACACGGGTGCTCGGGCGTTCGACTACCATCGCGTGATGCCGTTACCCGAAACGATGGCCGAAGCGCACTCCATCGCCACGACGCTTGGTGCCTCTGATGAAAGTGTGCTCCGGGGTACGCGAGCCTCGCGTAGTGAAGCGATGAAGACAGATATGTCGAATGAGCGCGTCGTGCTGTTCGCGACACACGGCATCGTAGCGGGCGAAGTACCGGGATGGCGCAAGGCGGGTCTTGCGATGGCCTACGAGGGGAGCGGGCTGTCCGATTCTATTCTCACTGCGGACGATATCGTGACGTTGCGGCTGAACGCCGACTGGGTCGTTCTGTCCGCCTGCAATACGGGATTCGTTACCGGCACCGCTGGTGATGCAATCTCGGAATTGTCCAGGGCGTTTTTCGCGGCAGGCGCGCGTTCGATGCTCGTCACTCAGTGGGCAGTTGAATCGCGCTCAGCGACCAAGGTCACAACCGGCGTGTTCCGAACTTATGCCGACGATCCGTCGCTGTCAAAGGCCGATGCACTCGCGCGCGCAGAGCGCGCTATGGCCGCCGGCAAAGATGGGGCGCTTTATCGTCATCCGTATTTTTGGGGCGCGTATGTTCTGAGCGGTGATGCGGCTCGCTGATCTCATACTTCAAGGTACTTCGCCGTAGACGCTAGTGGCAATCCCTTTTGCTATCGAGCTTGCAGGTGTGAACCGGCATGACTCGATGGCGTTCGAGCACATGCTTGGCTCGCTCTGATAGTTTCGGGACCTGCATTTTCGCTTTTGACACTGGCTTGACATTCAAATCGCGTCGCTACTCTTGCCGCTGTCATCATCTACCACGCTTTGTTGACGGGTTGTGTCTGTGGCTCGCACGTGACCAGTATGCGACAATCGGAAAGCAGTTGCTAAGACACAGTTGGCGAACAAATTCGAAGAAAGCAACAAGTCCGGAGGAAGTTGAAGTACCCGACGCGGCACAAATGCCACGGGGCTTTCGGCCGAGCGTCCGTTGCGTCCTGAAAGCGGTCGTCGTGCCTTGCAAAGTTCTTTGTCCGCTGTGGGTCGTCCACCGCCGCTCGTCTGGATCGCCATGTAGTGCAAGGCTGGCATGAGATCACTGGCTGGTCGCCTACCCTCGACGGGGTGTCGGGATGCGGGGACTCGCGGCAAATCGGGCTCGTTGCCCGTCGGGGCTTCATCAAGTCCGAGCGGCAATCGCTCTCTTCAGGATCGACTGACGACCACTGGGTGCCCTGCCGCAAGAGGTGGGAAACCGGCAAGGTCGGATTGCCACACCTCACAGGCACCCCACGGCTACCTGATGGAGCTGCATCCCCCGGCCCACCGCCGGTAGCAACAACTTTAGTTGAAATCTAGACACAACTTTAGTTGTGGAAGCGGCTGTGCGGCGTTCATTCCGGGCTTTCCGGTTGTTTTAATCCTGATAAGGCAGAGGATTTTTAGCGAAGCGGAAGCGGCGCACGGGGATGCTCGCGGGCACGGCACGAAATCCGCGCCCGCTTCGCTAAAAATCCTTTGAGCGAAACCGCTCCGCTAGCGCGGGCAGCTATGGGTATTGAATCAGCGTGATGACCGTGATGTTGCAGATGGCGGTGTTGGATGGGTTGTGAAAGACGTCCCGCTGCTGCGTGTGAAGGTTGCGAGGACGCTGATGCGATCGTGTCGGAGCGGTGCGATGCGGGCGGTGGCGGCGCAATATCCGGGGCGCGGCCAAAGCGCTGCCGCAACCGGTCAGCCGGTTGTCTAGGCAGAAGCGTGAAGGCGCGGGCGTCACGGCACACCAGCAGGAGGTGCCCGCGGCCGGGCGTGATGCGGGAGGAGTTCGATGCATACCATGTGTCCGCGCGCGCACGCTGGACAGTCACGCAGGGATCGACCGGTGAGTCTGGCGTAGCGGTCACGATAGTCCTGGCTGAGCTCATCAGCGGCCGTCGCGCGGGGCGGTATAACCTTGAGCAGGCGCCGGCATTCGGCGAGTCCGGTTTCGCGGCGCCGGTTGCTGAGGAACCCATAGTGACGGATACGCTGCAGTCCGCGCGGCAGCACGTGAAGCAGGAAGCGGCGGATGAACTCCGGCGCATCGAGCTTCATCACGCGCTGTGCGGATTCATGGCGGTAGTCTTTCCAGCGGAACGTGACGTGTCCACCAGTGATATCGATCAGGCGATTGTTCGAGATGGCGACGCGATGCGTGTAACGGCCCAGGTAGTCGAGTACCTGCTGCGGGCCGCCGAACGGTTCCTTTGCGTACACCACCCATTCCGCTCGTCGCGGGCCATCCAGATAGTGGGCGAACGCCTGCCCATGCTGCAGGGGCGTGAGGGCGTTGAAGAACCGCAGGCGCCCGGTCTCAAAGGCACGCCGTAACCGATCGAGGAACAGACGCCGGAACAGGCGTGATAGCACGCGCACCGGCAGGAAGAAACCAGGACGGCAGGCAATCCAGCGTGAGTGGTCCGGTGCCAGACCGCCACCTGGCACCACGCAGTGCAGGTGTGGATGGTGCAGCAGATTCTGGCCCCAGGTGTGGAGGATCGCGATGAAGCCAATGTCAGCGCCGAGGTGTTTCGGATCAGCAGCGATGGTCTGCAGTGTTTCGGCGGTGGCCTGGAACAGGATGTCGTAGACCACCGCCTTGTTCTGGTAGGCGATCGCAGCGATCTCTTGCGGGACCGTGAACACCACGTGGAAGTACGGTACCGGCAGCAGATCGGCCTGACGGTCGTCGAGCCATCGTGCGCGGGCAAGTGACTGGCACCTGGGACAGTGGCGATTCCGACAGCTGTTATAGGCGATGCGTTGATGGCCGCAGGCATCGCACTGTTCGACATGTCCGCCGAGCGCAGCGGTCCGGCATAGCTCAACCGCGCTCATGACGCGCCGCTGGGGCGAGACTGAGTGACCCGGCATGGGTTTGACGATACGCTGCACCGTAGCGACGCAACACGTCCGCCACTTCCAATGGCGCGAACTTCATGGTCGCACTCAGAAGTGCGTCGGCGGTTCTTCTGGTGGATTAGGCGCAACCGGTTGAGGGAGCAGGTCAAAGGGGCTGGTGGTCGCGCAGATTGTGCTCGTAGCCACCTTCAGATAACGCGAGGTGGTGGCGAGGCTGCGATGGCCGAGCAGCAGTTGGATAGTACGCACGTCGGTACCCGATTCGAGAAGATGGGTAGCGAACGCGTGGCGCAGCGAGTGCGGCGTGACATGCTTGCTGATTCCGGCTCGGCGACGGGCCTGCTGGCACGCCAGCCGGATCGTCGCAGGGTCGATGGACTGGTCAGGAAACCGCCCCGGGAACAGCCAGTGTTGTGGTCGTCCAGCCTGCCAGTAGGTGCGCAGGATTTCCAGCAGCCGCGGCGAGAGCATCACATAGCGGTCGACCTGGCCTTTGCCCTGTTCGACGCGCAGCACCATCCGCCGGCCGTCGATGTCGCTGACCTTCAGTCGCGTCACTTCCGAAATGCGCAGACCGCCGGCGTAGGCTGCCATAAGGATCGCGCGGTGTTTGAAGCTCCTGATCGATTCGAGGAAAATGGTGACCTCCTCACGACTCAGGATCACAGGTAGTGTGCGTGGCTTCTTCGACATGACGATGTCGTCGACGGCCCAGTCTCGTTTGAGCGTGACCGTGTAGAGAAAGCGCAGCGCGGCGGTCGCGGTAACCAGGCTGCTGCGCGCCAGTTGCCGGACTTCGACGAGGTGCAGTTGCCAGGCGCGGATCTCTTCGGGCCCCAGCGTCGCCGGGGAGCGGCCAAAGTGTTTCGCGAAGGCGCCAACTTGCTGCAGGTACGCGCGTTGGGTATTGGCCGAGAGATTGCGAACGCGCATATCCTCGACCATCCGCTGACGTAGGGGTGTCATGGCAGGACTCCTTTCGGGATGAGCAGGTGCGATGAATTGCACTGTCATCGTCGCACCCGGAAAGGAATGCCCGCGGCGCCGGCCAGGACGGGGACGTGGGCCAGCTACCATACCGCGTCAGCGGTTTCGTTCAACTCCGGTTATCAGGAGCGAGCAGCCGAGACATGAAGCGTGACCAAAGCGCCACATTGCCTATCGCAAGGTCTGCGCTTTGCATAATCGCGTTCGTTGTCTTCGCCACGGTCTAGGCCACCACATATGACCTCTCTGTATCGATTCTTGTGTGCCAAAGCACCCCTTGGGGCGCCACAAACGAAAACGCCACCTTTCGGTGGCGCTTCATTCGGCAAAAAAGATATTCGAACCGGTTACGATTCCGAGTCTGCGGTCCGCCGCGTGCGTACTCGCACAGTGGCGCGGTACGTCTCACGAGCCTTTGTTTCCGTCAGTGCGCCATTCTCCGCCGCCGCCTCGGTACGCTGGAGGAGCATGGCGACCCCGCATTTTTGCAGCGCAATCACCTTCGGGCGAAGCTTGCTAGATGCGTTCAAAGCCATAAAAACGGTTCTGGTGCAAATGAAGGCCGTGAATGGGTTAGAGTCGTCGGACTACACGACCTGATAACCAATGACGAGTACGCTGAAGAGCCTGGACAAGCTGTTCGATGGGCGACATTTTGATCGTGAGATCATCCTTCTATGTGTTCGCTGGTACTTGCGCTACAAGCTTAGCCTGCGGGATCTTGTCGAGATGATGGCTGAGCGGGGTGTGTCACTCGCACACACGACGATCCTGCGTTGGGTGCAGCGTTATACGCCCGAATTCGTCAAACGCTGGACCCCTTTTTAGCACACCCGCGGGCCGGTCGTGGCGCGGCGACGAAACGTACTTGAAGATCCGCGGTAAGTGGGCCTACCTCTATCGGGCGGTAGATCGAACCGGCCAGACGGTGGACTTCATGCTCAGGGCGAAGCGCGACGTAGCCGCGGCCAAAGCCTTTTTCAGCAAGGCAATCAAACATCAGGGACAGCCGCCGGAGACGATTACACTCGATGGGTATACCGCCTCACATCGGGCGGTGCGTGAGATGAAGGCCGATGGCCTGCTGCCTGAGGACACGAAAATCCGGTCCTCGAAGTACCTGAACAATGTGATCGACCAGGACCATCGAAGCATCAAGTCCAGAACGAACGTGATGCTCGGATTCAAACGGTTCAGGAGCGCCGCGATCGCGATTTCAGGCATCGAGTTGATGCACCGCATTCGCAAGGGGCAGTTCGACCTCTGCGCTCTCGGACTCAAGGATATCGCTGCACCCGCAGTCTGGAATGCTGTGCTGTTTAACCAATAAGGTATCCTTATTTATAAAAGACGTCTCGCTTCACTAGATATTTGCACCAGAGCCGTTATGCATATAGCTATGCAGCGAATCACAGGGGCCGCGGCACATCGCGGCATCTCGCCATCGATGCTACTAGGCAGACATTGCCAGGTCCAAGTCCTGCCGGATCACTCCGTGCCGTTGCTGCCGCCAGCACCTGTAGCGGCTGCCCTAGGGACAGCCCGCGCCATCGCCAGAAATCCGGCCGACTGCTTGCGTCCGGTCTCAGGCGCCGTTCACTGCGTCCTTGAACGCCTTGCCCGCCGTGAACTTCACCGTCTTCGTGGCAGGGATCTGGATCTCGGCGCCGGTGGCCGGGTTGCGGCCGACCCGCGCGGCACGCGCACCTGTGGAAAACGAACCGAAGCCAATCAGTTGTACCGTGCCGTCCTTCGTCACTTCGCCGGTGATGGCCGCGATTACCGCGTCAATCGCCTCGCCCGTCGCGGCCTTGCTGTCTCCGGTCTTCGCGGCGACTGCATCCACCAGTTCCTGCTTGTTCATGGTTTTGTCCCTGTTCTGGTTGTGAAGATGGCGTCACCCTACCGAATGACGCACGTCCGCGCAACCGGCACGCAACGGCGCTGCCGCCGTCTCGCCGGGACAAACCAGCCGACGGACCCCACGATCCGCAGTGCCCCGCGAGAAACTTTGCACGTACAAAGTTCGGCGCCCCGCCGCAAGGTCAACGGCGATGATGCCGTTCTCGGACTCCGCGGACGGCCTGGCGTCAAAGTCGCATAGGCGATCGCGCCGTGGCCGCCGGTTCCCCGCCCCTGATGCGCGCTCCCGCGTCCGCGCGACTCCGGCCACCACCGGCCTCCCGCTCCGATCGCCCTTCACGAGCCGCGACTGCCTGGGACGACATGAAACGATCGAAAACCATACGCTGTCGTCCCTATCCGACCATCAAATTCTGTCCCTGATGGACAGGAGCCGACTGAACTCACGCCTCTCTTTTGGGGAGGGATAACGGTCGTTTGAGCATGTGGAGGCATTTCGGGAGTTCTGTGAGCCAACAGACCTTTGCGATCAGGTTCAATACGAATGTGCGAAGACCGCGATGTCTGCATTAGCGCTGGCTCGCGCCACGCGCCGCCGGCACGGAGCCGCGACGTGGAGACCGGGTGCCAAAGATTCGCCCATGGAGCGCGAACTGTCCGACTTCATCGCGAACGCCGAAGAATAGCGTAAGGCGTTTCTCGAGCGTCAAGCGGAGTCTACTGTCGGTCGGCGAGCTGACGCGCAGCTATTCAAACAGCCGCTAAGCGCTTAAACCCGAGACGCGACAAGAGGATATCAAACCGTCGGGCCCCTCGTGCCCGCACAACTGCCCTTCACCGTGGCATATCCACCGGCTGGCATAGCGCGCATAGCGGGCACCGATTGCCGATTGCGTTGAACATGACCGTCGCTCAGCAATACGGCCCACCTGACTCACGCGGGGCCGGTTTGGCCGTCAGCACGATATCCCTAAACCCCACGCCCAAGCTACGCGTCCGAGCACTTCAGCCGCAGGGAAGCCAAAAACCGTTGGGCGGGATGGACGTTGATCGATACCTCGAACGTCTCGCCCGCGGAAGCTGCGACATGAATTTAATTAT
Organism: Paraburkholderia fungorum; assembly: GCF_046027215.1. Lineage (GTDB taxonomy): Bacteria > Pseudomonadota > Gammaproteobacteria > Burkholderiales > Burkholderiaceae > Paraburkholderia > Paraburkholderia fungorum_D. Next base: position 143,701 of record NZ_JAQQEN010000003.1, read on the forward strand.
TGATCTCTCTGGCAATCTTTGGCTGACCGTCAAGCCTGGCGAATTTCCCTGGCCACCGTCTGTAACTGCCTGAAGGCGCGAAACCGCGCCTCGTGCAGTGCCGCAATGTCACCCGTGTCCGGCGCGTAGATCTTGCAGATCTGCGACATTCTGGCCATCGCCGAGCGCACGTTGTCGAACAGGCCGCCCGCCACGCCGCCCAGCATCGCCGCGCCCAGCAGCACGGGCTCTTCCGCCTGCGTCGCGAGCACTGGCTTTCCCGTCGCATCAGCGAGTAGTTGCCGAACGAGATCGAGTCGCCCCGCGCCGCCGCTGATAACCACCCGCTCGATCGGTGCACCGGCCATCGCCTGTGCTTCGATGATCTGGCGAAGGCCGTAACCGATACTGCAAATGCCGGCAATGTAGAGGGCGACCAGATTGTTCAGGTCGTCTTCCATTCCAAGGCCCGCAATCACGGCTCTTGCATGGGGGTCGGCTAGTGGGGCCCGGTTACCCAGGAACTCCGGGACCACATGCAGGCCGTTGGCCAGCAACGCCGCCCCCGACAGACTGACCGCCGCTTGCACCGCGAGACCGGCGAGCATCACCGGCAGCGGGTGGCCCTCGTGCTCTGCGCGACGTCGGGCGTCCGGGGCTGCGGGGTGCATCGAAAGCAGTCGTTCGATCGCCGCGCCGGCCACCGATTGGCCGCCCTCGTTGAGCCATGCATCCGGTACCATCGCCGAAAAATACGGCCCCCACACGCCGGGCACGAAGACCGGACCGCGGGTCGTGGTCATCGTGCACGATGAGGTGCCGAAGACGTAGGCGAGGCAGGACTCGGGCTCGCCGTCGGCGCCGACCGTGCCGCCCCCCCCTGCATGGGCATCGATCACGCCCGTAGCGACCGGCGTTCCGGTTCGCAGGCCGAGCTGCACGGCGGCGTCTGTGGTCAGTCCGCTGCCCATCGGCGTTTCCGGGTCGACGACGGTCTGGCCGATGCGCGCAAAATCCTCGTCCGCCAGCACCCCGAGGCCGATGCGCCGAAAGTAACTCTCATCCCAGCGCCGCTCGTGCGCCAGATAAGTCCATTTGCAGGTGACCGTACAGGTGGATCTCGACAGATCCCCGGTCGCGCGCCAGGTCAGGAAGTCGGTCAGGTCGAAAAACTGCCACGCCGCCTCGAAGACGCCCGGCCTGTTCTCGAGGAGCCACAGCAGCTTTGGTGTCTCCATTTCCGGCGAGATCTTGCCGCCGACAAACTTCAGCACCTCGTGGCCCGTCGCATTGATACGCTCGGCCTGTCCCACGGCACGGTGGTCCATCCACACGATGATGTCGCGCTCTGCTTGCTCGGAAGGGCCCACGGGCAAGGGCTGACCGCCCTCGCCCAGCACGACGAGCGAGCAGGTGGCATCGAAACCGATGCCGGCGACCTGATCGGGCGCCACGGCGGCCTGCGATAGCGCATTCTTCACGGAATCGCAGACGGCGTTCCAGATTTCGGCGCTCGACTGTTCGACGATGGAGCCGCTTGCATGGAACAGCGTGATGTCACGCTTGGCGGAGGCCACCATGCGACCGGCAAGGTCGAAGATCCCGGCCCGGGCGCTGCCCGTACCCACATCCACGCCGATGACATAGCGCGTATTGCGCGTGCTGTCCGTCGCGCCGGAGATCGGGTTCTCTGAAGTCATAGCTCGCTACCTGTTCACTGTCTGCTCTTGCTTCTCTAGAGTGGCGTTTCATGACGACGGCGAGCCACATCACCGCGCCCGCGTCTGTCATGCGTTTCAGAGATCGACGTTGTTTGGAAGAATCACGAGATCGCGGATGGTCACGTTGCGCGGCCGCGTCAACATGAACAGCACCGCATCGGCGACCTCTCTCGCCTGCATCAGGCTGCCCGAAGCGAGCGCTTCGTCCATCTTCGCCTTCGGCCAGTCGTCGAGCAGCGCCGTGACGACCGGGCCCGGGGCCACCGCGCCGACCCGCACACCATGCTTGGCGAGCTGGCGCCGGGTCGTGTGGACGAAGGCCTGCACCGCGAATTTGGACGCGGTGTAGATCGGCTCCCACACGACCGGGACGATGCCTGCGATGGAACTGGTAAAGATGATGTCGCCCGATTTCTGCGCGACCATATGCGGCAACACGGCGTGGACCGATCGGAACGCGGCATTGATGTTCAGGTTCAGTACGCGATCCCACTCGTCCGGATTTCCGTCCACAACATCGCCGCCGACGTAGGCGCCGGCGTTGGCATGGAAGATGTCGAGGCCACCGGCCAGCTCCAGGATTCCCGGCAGCATCGCGGATACGTCCGATGGGTGCAGGAGATCTACGACGAGCGGCAGTGCGTTCGGCCCCAGTTCTGCGCACAGTTGCGCGAGCCTGTCCTTCGCACGGTCGATCAGAACGACCTTTGCGCCTTCCGCGATCAGGGTGCGAGCGCACTCGAGGCCGATGCCCGATGCCGCGCCCGTGATGGCGGCAACTTTTCCCTTCATGGATTCATTCATTGACTGCTCTCCTGGATTACTCGCATTACGCGCGACCATGCGAGACGCGGGACTGCCGAGCGAGCGAGTCGACGATCACCGCGATCGCCAGCACCGCGCCGGTGATCATGAAGCGCAGCGAGGACGACAGGTTCAGCAGCGTCAGGCCGCTGGCGATAGACTGGATCACGATAATGCCCAGCACGGCCGAATACGCGCTGCCTCGGCCGCCGAACAGGCTGGTGCCACCGATCACGGCCGCTGCGATGGCGTTCAGGTTCACGTCGCCGGTGCCGGCCTGCTGACTGGCCGAGGCGAGCCGTGCCGCGGTTAGCACGCCGCCGAGTGCGGCGAGACTGGCGCATAGGACGAAGGCGCTGGTGTAGATGGCGCCGACATTGATACCTGCCCGTCTCGCGGCCTCGTGATTGCCGCCGACCGCGTTCATCGACCGGCCCCAGCGCGTCCTCTTGAGCGCATAGTCCATCGCGACCGAGAGGCCGAGGAAGATACCGAACATCAGTGGAACGCCACGTCCCTGGTTGAGGTAGGCAACCACCGCCTCCAGAAGAACAGTGATGGCTAGGGCTCGCAAAAAAAGGCCGCCAACCGAGGGCGCCGAGAGATTGGATGTGCGGCGGCGCTCGCGCGTGCGCAGCCCGATCACCAGCATCACGACACCTGGCACCAGCGCAAGGAGGTACGAAACGACAGCTGGGATGATGATGAGTTGCCCGAGGTTCACCATCGTCGAACCATAGGGGAGGTTGATGGACCCGGTAGCGCCAAGCACATACAGCTGCATCCCGAGGATCGCGAGCAGCCCGGCTAGCGTCGCGACGAAGCTCGGCATGCCGAGCCGGTTGAGCAGAAAGGCGTACAGGGCGCCGACCACCGCGCCGACGACGATCGCAGCGACGATGGCCAGCAGCACCGGCCACCCGTGGTTGACCCAGAGCATCCCGACGAGCGCCGAAGCAAAGCCGCTCATCGAACCCACCGACAGGTCGATCTGCCCCACCATCAGCACGCAGACGATCCCCAGCGAGATCACGCCGACCGTCGAGCAGTCGAACAGCAGGTTGACCAGGTTGTCGGCCGAGAGGAACACCGGGTTCAGGCTGGCGAACACGGTCCAGATGATGATCAGGCCCGCGACGACCGGCAGCGATCCCAGATCGCCCGAGCGCACCCGCTCGATGAAGGCGGCCACGGTGCCGCCGACGCCAGTGGCGTGCTTGACGCGGACATCGCTGCGGTCGAGCAGCGTGGACGGCTGTGGCGCACCCTGCGGTTCAGCTTGCGAGGCGCCGTGAATATCGTTGCTCATGACGGTTCCTTAGTCTGGGTGCCCTGTTCGGCCTGGCGCCGGCCGGCGCGACGCGAGACGGCGTTCTCGGTGGCGCCGGTGATCGCGGCCACCAGTTCCTGATTCGAGGAATCGGGATAGAACACGCCGTTGTTGCGACCCAGGCGCAGCACCACGATCCGATCCGCCACGGCGCGAACGTCCTCCATGTTGTGGCTGATCATGATCACCGCGTGACCGCGCTCACGCACCCGCTCGATCAGATTCAGCACCTCGGCGGTCTGGGCCACGCCCAGCGCCGCGGTCGGCTCGTCGAGCATGATCAGTTTCGGGTCCAGCAGCAGCGAGCGCGCGATTGCCACGGTCTGGCGCTGGCCGCCCGAGAGCGACGCGACCACATCGCGCACGCTCGGAATGCGCGCCGACAGCTCGTTCAGCAGCGTCCAGGCCTTCACCTCCATCGCGACCTCGTCGAGGCGCAGCGGATTCAGCTCGCGCCCGAGGTAGATGTTCGCGACGACGTCAAGGTTTTCGCACAGCGCCAGGTCCTGGAACACCGTGGCGATGCCAAGGTCGAGCGCCGCGCCCGGATTGGACAGCGTGACCTCCTTGCCGCCGAACGTAATGGTGCCGGCGCTGGGTTGATGGACCCCGGCTAGAACTTTCACCAATGTCGATTTGCCGGCCCCGTTGTCGCCGACCAAGGCGACCACTTCGCCGGCATGCACGTCGAGCTCGATGTCCGTCAAAGCCGAGACCGCTCCGAAGTGCTTCGAGACGCCGCGCAGGCTCAGCACCAGTTCGCCGCGTCTGGATCGTGTTGTGGGGTTGTCATTCATGGACGGATACCTCATTGAGAGTAGAGGGACCCGGCACGAGCCGGGCCCGTCCGGCGTTTGCGTCGGGTATGCGCCGGATCAGTAAGTGATTCCCAGCTTCTTGCATCCCTCGGCATAGCGATCAGTACACAGATCCTTGCCGCTCGCGAACCCCTTATCGACAACTTCCGCCTTGAGGTTCTTCGCCGTGATGACTGCCGGCTTGAAGAGCTGGGACGGCGTATTGAAGAGCGTCGTTTCAGCCTTCGGCGTCTGGCCGGACAGGAAGCCGACGGCCACCTTCGCTGCCGCGGCGGCGACTATCTCGCTCGGCTTCAGAATTGTGTTGTACTCGTCGCCCGCGATGATCAACTGCAATCCCGCCAGCGTCGCGTCGTTGCCGGTCACGGGGGGCACCGGGTTGACGCCGGCTGCCTTGAAGGCCGCGACGGCCCCGCCGCCCGTGCCGTCGTTAGCGGCCACGACACCGATAATCTGCGAGCCGAAGCGCGTGATCTGCCCGCTGACCCATTGCTGGGCCTTCGGCGGCGCCCAGTCCGGTGTGTCGTACTCGGCCAGCGTCTTGTAGCCGCTCCCCTGCAGCCCGGCGTGAATACCCTTCTTGATCAGTCCCGCGGCCGCGTCAGTCGGCGAACCGTTGACCTCGAGCACGCCGCCCTTGGTGGTCGGCACGCCCGTTTCCTTCAGGTGCTGGACGAGTGACTGCGCGATGGCTTTGCCGATGCCTTCGTTGTCGAACGAGACGTAGTAGTTGGCCGGCGTAGAGGGCACGGGCCGGTCATAGGCGATAACCTTGATACCCTGGCCCTGCGCCATGTGAACCAACGAGGCGGCGGCCGTCGAGTCGACCGGGTCGAGGACGATCACCTTGGCGCCTTGCGCGATCACCGAGTTGAACTGCTGCTGCTGCGTCGAGACGTCGGCATTGGCATTCTGATAGAGCACCTTGCAGTCGGGGCAGAGCTTGCTCATTTCAGTTTTGAAGCCGGGGAAGTCGTGCTGCTCGTAGCGGGTCGACGCTTGGTCGGGCATCAGAAAGGCGACCGTGCCACTGGGCGCGGCCAGCGCCGCCGTGTTGCTCAACAAGCTCAGGCTCAGGGCGCTTGCGCCGATTAGTTGGTTCGAAAGTCTGGTCATCGAATGTCTCCACTATTAGAAAAACTCTGACGTAGCTGCTCTCGTCTCTGTGTCGCGGGTGAGCTCCTTGTTATAATTTCTTCGTCTTTGCTGGCGGCTTCCAGATTAAAGCCAATCATTCGCCTCGCTTGTGTTGGCCCAAATATGGGTAAGTTGCCCTGTCGTGTTTCATACCCTATGTTGTGTGCAATATCTCCAATCCACGTGCTGAAAGTGTTGCCGCTTAGTTTGTCGTGTCGTCATCGCCGGTCTTGCGCAACGGCTCCAGAGCCGGCGCTAGCCGGACACTTCCGAGGCACGCGCTGCGTCGGGCGGTTCAGTAGCACTGGCAGCATTGAGTTGTTGATATGCCCGCCATCGCGAAGGCGACATGTCCTTCAGGGAAAGGAACTGGCGGTTAAAATTCGAGAGATTATTAAAGCCGACCTGATAGCAGATATCGGTGATGTTCAGTTCACCCGACATCAGCAATTGACACGCAAGATTAACGCGCAGCCGATTCACATACTGCACGAAAGGCACGCCGGTATGCCGACGGAAGTATCGCGAGAAGGCACTGACGCTCTGTCCCACGAGATCGGCCAACTCCGTTTCGCGCAACTCTTGCGACAGGTTCTTGCCAATGTAGGAAAGCACGTGATTGATCCGCGTCTCCGCATAGCGCGCCGGGTCCGCACAATATGCTGCGCTCGCCAGCTTCACCGGGGCGACGCTTTGCACCAGCAGGTCGAACAGGGCAAGAAACAACGTGATACGCCGCATGCCTTTCGCGCCCAGCATCTCGCGCATGATCGGTTCAGCCGCCGCGCCCGTTTCCGGTGTGAACAGTACGCCCCAACGCGATGCATCGAGTAACAACTCGACGCGCTTAAACTCTGGGAAGACCTTGATTGCGCGCGTAACGAACTCTGCATCGAATTGCAGAATGAGGCAGCGTTCATCCACACGATCGCCCTGCGGCACATTGCTGACCCAGTTGTGTGGCAGATTCGATCCCACTATCACGAGATTGCCGGGCGCGAAATTGCCGATGTAATCGCCTACGAAGTATTTGCCCGTCGTCGCCGTAACCAGCTGAATTTCGTATTCAGGATGGAAGTGCCAGCGCACCGTGCGATACGGGTACCCATGCGACCAGATCTTGAACGACTCATCGCGCGGGACGGCGACCAGTTCCAGATCCGGCTGGGCGATTTTGGGGTGGCGGGCATCGGTACGCGCCGTGACACCCAGCGTCGTGTGCATCTGTCTTCCTCCTGAGCCTATTCTGCTTTTGGCAGTCGCATACGCCGTATTGCGTCCGCCATGAGAGAAAGTTAGCCCCGCCACGGATATCTTGCCACCGAAAATAAGACCGCGAACTGATACTTTATTGCATTCGGGTAAGTCCGTATGGCATCAGGGGTCAATTTTTGTGCAATGCAGCAGCCCATGGGAGCACTCCGGGCCTCTGAACCAGGGAGGGCCACGACATGGGTGCTGCAAGGCCGGGATAGTCGGGGTCGGTACGGTGAAGTGGCGCTTCGGCGCCTCGTCACCAGCCGCAAGGGTCGATTCACCTGGCGAACCCCCATGGAAAATCCGTACATATTGCGCGATGAGACACGCCGCACCATCGAGTCGCGCTACGCTGATGTTGCCTTTGCTATGAGCGACACCTCAATGGAGAGCCGGATGCGCTGAGAGGTGCACGTCCGGTTCGGGGAGGAGAAACAGGGAAATAGTTCGACTACGCCCTGTTTCCTACCCCACTGAAGATCCGAGGCAGGTGGATGTATCTTTACCAGGCGGTTGATCAGGCCGGACAGACGGTAGATTTCCTGCTTCGCGCAAAGCGCGACGTGAAGGCAGCCAAAGCGTTTTTCCGCAAAGCCATCAAGCATCAGGGCCAGTCACCGAAGACAATCACGCTCGACGGCTATGCCGCGTCGCAGCGCGCGGTGCGCGAGACGAAGGCCGATGGTTTGCTGCCTGAGGATACGAAGGTCCGGTCCTCGGAATATCTGAACAACCTGATCGAGCAGGACCATCGCCGCATCAAATCGAGAACGAACGTGATGCTGCCCTTCAAACGGTTCAGGAGCGCCAAGACGACGATTTCCGGCATCGAATTAATGCATCGAATTCACAAGGACCAGTCTAATCTTGCAAAGCTCGGCCTCAGGGGTGCCGCTATGCCAGCTGTATGGAATGCAGTCCTGTTCGCTCGATAAGGTATCCTGTCTACAGAAAGATTACCGACCGACTTATCTATTTGCACCAGAACCCTCGCGGCCACTGTTGTCTCAAGTTGTCGGATGGGGCTTGCGCCCACTGGAAAACGCCGCCTTTTCACGGCGCACATCCAACGCGGACATTCGTCCGCAAGGTCTAACGGTCCGCTTTCGGGGAAGGAACGGTCGGACGACCAATCTTACCTTGTGCGACAAGCCTCGCGGACACGTGTGCGACGCCCGGCCTGACAGTCAAACAAGCAGAATCAAAGAGTCAAAGAGCGCGACGTCTTCTTTCTTTGCCGATCTTGCATGCTTGCGGATCACTTGCAAGAGACACTCGATAAAGCAGTGCGCAGCGCCGCCGAGCGTGCTGTTCCGGCGCGTGACAATGCTCAGTTGTCGCGAATCGAACTTCTCTTTCAGCGCTAGCGCCACCAGTTGACTTTGAAACAGGGGAGCCGTCTGGAGGACAGTTGGGCACCATGTGCACATGTCGGCACGCTCAACCAGCATCTGCAGCGTGCCTAGCGACTGTGCCCGCACAATACGGCACGCTTCAATCTGCGCGCCATGGCGTGTGAACAGATAGTCGATCAGCGCTTCCTGACCGTCGGGCGCGAAATTCAGTGTCCAGTCCTGATCCAGGAGATCGTGAATCGAACGGCAGTGCTGACGCGGATGCCCCCGGCGAACCATCACGGCCGTCTCGTAGTTCAACACCGGTTCGCAGGAAAACTCCTGCGTGCTAGTAGACGGATGCAACTGTCCGATCACGAAGTCCATGTCGCCTGCGCGTAAGAGCGGTTGCGCGACGGCCATCAGACTCTCGAACAGTTCTAGTTGAATATCGGGCATGCGCTTGCGAAACAGCAATACCGTCTCAGCCAGAAACGTCAACGTGATCCACGGTGTCACACCGACGCTAAGCCTTCCCTCCGCCCGACCTCGCAATCTCGCAAGGTCGTTCTGCGCGTGCTCCAACTGATTAAGGACCAGCCTCGCGTGCGTGAGCAGCGCCTTGCCATATTCGGTAAAGCCGATTCCTGCAGGCGCGCGTATCAGCAAGGGCAGTTGCTCGGTGGCCTCAAGTTCGCGCAGCGCGCGCGTGACTGCGGCCTGAGAAATCCCCAATGAGCGCGCGGCCGCTCTGATGCTGCCCGCTTCCGCACTCGCGACTAACGCCTGCAGTTGATGAATCTTCACGAAACCACTCCGACAACTAATTGTTGTCAGCATAACAAAACTGCAGCTTCACCCTCGAAATTTAGCTGAATAGCATTCGATCCAACCAGTGCAGACAGTTGCGACGCCCGACACCCAAACGGCCGGGCGCGACGACCAGGTCTGTCCGATCTTCAAAGGACTTCATCGATGGTTCAAGACCTCGTTTTGCCCGGCATCGCCGCCATTCAAGAGGAAATGATCGGCTTACGCCGCCGTATTCACGCGTATCCGGAACTTGGTTTTCAGGAGGCCGCAACCAGCGAACTGGTCGACGAATGCCTGAACAAGTGGGGCTATCAGGTCAGCCGCGCGGTCGGTAAAACCGGCGTGGTCGGCACACTACAGAACGGACATGGGCGGTCCCTTGGATTGCGCGCCGATATGGACGCGCTTCCCATCCACGAGACGACGGGCTTGCCTCATGCCAGCAGGAACGAAGGCGTCATGCACGCATGCGGCCACGATGGGCATACTGCCACGCTGCTGGCTGCAGCAAAGTACCTGTCCGAAACACGAGCATTCTCCGGCACCCTGAACCTGATTTTCCAACCCGCTGAAGAAGGCCTCGGCGGTGCGCAGAAAATGATTGAAGACGGCCTCTTCGAACGCTTTCCGTGCGATGCGGTATTCGCGCTCCACAACGTTCCTGGTTATCCGTCCAGTCATCTGGGCTTCTTTAGCGGCGCATTCATGGCGTCTGCCGACACCGTCACCGTGCGCGTGGTGGGTCGTGGCGGGCACGGTGCCGTGCCGGACAAGGCGATTGATCCGATTGTCGTATGCGCGTCGATCGTGACCGCGCTGCAGAGTATCGTCTCACGTAACGTGAGCCCGCGCGATCTGGCCATCATCAGCGTCGGTTCGATTCATGCGGGCGTTGCGTCGAATGTGATCCCGTCATCCGCGCAGATGCTGCTGACCGTCCGGGCGCTTGCGCCAGACGTGCGCGACTTGCTCGAGCGCAGGATTTGCGAGCTCGTGCATGGGCAGGCGGCAAGTTTCGGCGCGCATGCGGAGATCGATTACGTCCGCTGTCATCCGGTACTGATCAATCACCGTACGGAAACGGACTTTGCGCGCCAGGTGGCGGCGGACTGGCTCGGCACACAATCCATCATCAACGACCTCGAACCCTTCCCAGCCAGCGAAGACTTTGCATTCATGCTCGAAAAATGCCCGGGCAGCTACCTCGTGATCGGCAATGGCGATGGCGAACGCAGTTGCGCACTACACCACTCCGGCTACGATTTTAATGATGACTGTCTGGCAGTGGGCGCCACCTATTGGGTCAAGCTGACCGAACGCTTTCTGGCAAATCCTGTTCATATGGAACACAAGTAGTTCAACAACGACGTTGAGGAGAAACACATGAAGAAGGTATTTGCAACGATCTCGTTAGCTTTGATGGCGCTGTCCGGCGGCGCCAGTGCCGCTGACTGGGCCGGCAAGGAGATCAGGCTGGCGGTGGATCCGACGTATCCACCCCTCGAGTTCAAGACACCCGACGGCAGGCTGACCGGTTTTGGCGTGGATATCGCCAATGCGCTCTGTGCCGAGCTTCACGCCCGGTGCGTATGGGTCGAAACGAGCTTTGACGGCATGATCCCCGGACTGCTGGCGAGAAAGTTCGACGCGATTTCGTCGTCGATGACCATCACACCCAAGCGCATGCAGCAGATCGCGTTCACGAACAAGATCTCCAACGCGCCGGCCCGCCTGGTTGTCAAGCGCGATTCCGATCTGTTGCCGACCGCCGCTTCGCTAAAAGGCAAGCGTGTCGGCGTCGAACAGGGTTCGAGTCAGGAAGATTACGCCAGAGCACAGTGGCAACCGGCTGGCGTGCAGATCGTCTCTTACCAGAATCAGGATCAGGTGTACACCGATCTGATCTCGGGAAGGCTCGATGCGGCATTTCAGGCGTCGATCGAAGCGAGCGACGGTTTTCTGAAGAAGCCCGAGGGTAAGGACTACAGGTTTGCCGGCCCCGCTTTGGACGACCCGAAGTATTTCGGTCAGGGCGACGGTCTGGGCCTTCGCAAGGAGGACGTTGCGCTGCGCAACGCATTCAATCAGGCACTGGCTGCCGTGCTGGCAAACGGGACCTATGCACGGATCAACCGAAAGTACTTCGACTTCAATATCTACGGCGCAAAGTGAGCCGGTCTGAGCCAGCCACTACAGGAGACAAAATGATACTCGGAGGCTTCGGACCGGCTCTCGTGGCCGGCACCTGCGAAACGATCAAGCTTGCGCTGCTGTCGCTACTTGTTTCGTTCGCTCTGGGACTCTGCGGCGCTGCGGCGAGACTGTCCAACCGCCGTTACATCGTCCGGCTCGGTGTCGCATACACGACCTTGATCAGGGCGGTGCCGGATCTCGTGCTGATGCTGCTGCTTTTCTATAGCATCCAGATCGTGTTGAACCATATCACGGACGCGTTTGGTTTCAACCAGATAGATATCGATCCGTTCTCGGCCGGTGTCGTCACAATCGGCTTCATCTACGGTGCGTATTTCACCGAGACATTCCGCGGCGCATTCATGGGCGTGCCGAGAGGACAACTGGAAGCGGGCATGGCATTCGGCATGTCCAACTGGCAGGTGTTCACTCGCATCATGTTTCCGCAAATGATGCGACTGGCGTTGCCGGGTATCGGCAACAACTGGCAGGTTATCGTCAAGGCGACTGCACTGGTGTCGATCATCGGACTGTCAGATGTCGTCAAGGCCTCGCAGGATGCCGGCAAGTCGACGCAGAACTTTTTTCTATTCACGATCGCGGCCGGTGCGATCTATCTGGCAATCACAACGCTATCCAATGTGGTGTTGTGGCGGCTCGAAGTACGGTATTCCGCGGGTGTGAGGCGCGTGGCGACATGATCGATATTGTCCGGCAGTACTGGCAAAACTACCTGTACACCGATGGCTTTCAGTTCACCGGGCTCGCGGTCACGTTATGGCTTCTGGTGGCATCGCTCGGACTGGGATTTACGTTGGCGTTGCCGCTCTCGGTGGCCCGGGCATCGCGCAACCGGTTCCTGTCGACACCGGTCTGGCTGTTCACCTATATGTTTCGGGGAACGCCGCTCTACGTCCAGTTGCTGATCTGCTATACGGGACTGTACAGCTTGCATGCCGTGCATTCGCATGCGCTGCTCGACGCATTCTTTCGTGATGCGATGAACTGCACACTGCTGGCATTCGCGCTGAACGAGTGCGCTTACGCCACGGAAATCTTTGCGGGATCGATCAAGGCGACAGCCTACGGAGAAATCGAAGCAGCGTTCGCAGTCGGCATGTCCAGATTTACCGTCTACCGGCGAATCATTCTGCCTTCTGCGCTGAGGCGTGCGTTACCCATGTACGGCAACGAAGCGATTCTGATGCTGCACTCCACCACGCTCGCGTTCACCGCCACGATTCCAGACATTCTGAAAGTGACCCGTGACGTAAATTCGGCAACGTATGCGTCATTTGAGGCATTTGGGATTGCCGCGCTGCTGTATGCAATGATCGCTTTCGCCCTGGTCTGGATGTTTCGGCAGCTTGAGCGACGCCTTCTGGCGTATCTGAAACCACGAGGTGGATAACGGTGCATTGCCGCTCAAGAGAAATCGTCAGGTTAGTCAATGGTAGTCGAGTACTTAAAAGAACGTGTAAATATTAAGGATCGCGAAGTGCATAATAAATTCGTTTTTATCGCAATAGCGTCAACATTTGCAACGTCGGCATTTGCGCAGAGCAGCGTAACCCTGTACGGCGTGATTGACGAGGGACTCGACTTCACGAACAACGTTGGCGGAAGCCACGTGTATGAAATGGCAAGCGGCTATGCACAGGGTAGTCGCTGGGGGCTGAAAGGCACCGAGGATCTGGGTGGCGGCTTCAAGACGATCTTTCAGATCGAAAGCGGATTCAACGTCAACACCGGCAAGCTCGGGCAAGGCGGTCTTGGATTTGGACGTCAGGCGTACGTCGGTATCGAAAGCGAGCGGTACGGGACCGTGACGCTCGGCCGCCAATATGATTCGGTGGTCGACTATCTTGCGCTGACGACAGCCAATGGCAACTGGGGCGGTTATCTGCTATCGCATCCATTCGACAACGACAACACGGATAACACGTTCCGCGTCAACAACACGGTCAAGTATGCGAGCCCAGATATCGCCGGCTTCCAGTTCGGCGGCACGTATAGCTTCAGCAACAGCACGGGCTTCGCCAACAACCGGCAGTTAAGCGTTGGCGCACAGTACACGTACGACGGACTGTTGATTGCCGCAGCCTATCTGAATGCGGACAATCCGGGATCGACGTCCGGTGGCGCGATTGCCGGATCAAGTTCAACCATCGCCGCAGACGCGAATTTTCAATCGGAGCGCTTGCGCATTTTTGGCGCGGGGATCAACTACACAATGGGCCCGGCGACGGTTGGCTTCGTCTATACCAACACGAACATCGGCAATCCGGCCGCGAATGTCGCCTACCTCAGCGCCCAGGAGAGCATTCAACCGACTAGCGCGGCACTCGCGGGCGGGACGTTGACCTGCCTGAAGTATCAGAATTTCGAATTGAACGGAAAATATCAGTTCACGCCAGCATTCTTTGTGGGTGCGCAATACGTCTATACGGTGGAGAACTACGATGCAACAACAGGTAGCGTACGGCCGAAGATTCATACCGTCGGCTTGATGGCAGACTACAACCTGTCAAAGCGCACCGATGTGTATGTCCAGGGCGCCTTTCAAAAGATCGCAGGCAACGCAACAGGGTCGGCTCTCGATCAGGCGTACGTGCCCGGTGCGCAGGACCTGTCTTCGTCATCGAGTCAGATTGTCGTGCGCGCGGCGATCCGGCACACGTTCTAAGAGACCATTTCAGAAAGACCCCGAGGGGGGCTGTTAGCGGGGAAGCTACGCGCTTATGCTCTGCAGCGCATAAGTGCTTATCTTGTTTCGTAGAGGCGGTTCGCGGCGGAGGTGCCAGATGACGCGACGGCCACGGCTGAGGGTAGGTACGGCAAGCGATGGCACTGGTTTGCAGTGCGAAGTCGATCTCGAGAGCTGGCCGGTCGTTGACGAGCACGCATTGTCCGGGCCGCGACCAGTACCGGCGACGCGGACAGGCGATTCGCCTCTATCTCGAGGGCGCCAGCTCCGCGCGGATCAAGGAAGCGTGCAGTATCGGACGCGGCCAAGCCTATCGCCTGCTGACGGAGCGCTGCCTTAAGCAACATCCCGACGGGCGTGTCTATGGATGGCGTGGCGCGCTCCCCCACGAAAGAGTCAAGGCCTATTACCCGCTCAGCGCCGCTGCAACCCAACAACTGGGGAGGCGGCGCCGTCGGCTCGTTGCAGCGGGTGTTTGAGTCGCCCGGTGGACTCGGTCTCGATGCCCGTCTGCGAGACCGGATACTGGGCAAACGGGGAGACCTGGAGTCCTCGCGACGTCCCCGACTGGCCGTATTCCGCAGGTTCCTCGGCGAACTGCGCGAACGCGGCTTCGAGCGCCGGGGCGAGTGGCCATTCAACGTCGAAAAGCGCGGCTATGTCACGCTATGCCGTCACATCGACCGCGTCCTGAGCGCTCATCCCGAACGGCAGCGACAACTAGCCGGCGGTGAAGATGCGATGCGCAAGGCGCGCGTTGCAGCTTTTCGAGCGGCTGGAATGTGACGCACACAAGCTGGATGCACGCATGGTGGTCCTCGTGCCGTCACCGCACGGCGGCACCGAGCCGCGCGTCATTCACCGTCTGTGGGATGTGGCGCTGATCGAGGTCGCCTCCCGCGCGGTGCTCGGCTATCACCTGTGCCTGCGTCGCGAATGCTCCGCCGAAGACGTGCTGCGCGCGGTCAGATGCGCCCTGACTGAGTGGACGCCGCGCACGCTTCAGTTCAGCGGCGACGCGTACGTACCCGGCGCCGGATTGCCGTCGCATCGTTCGGCAGCGTTCATCGGCGCGTGCTGGAACGAGTTCCGCGTAGATGGTGCGCTTGCCAACGTGTGCGCCCGGGTCGAAGGCATACTACATGACGTGGTTGGCGCAACGCTCATCAAACCGCAGGATCCGGCGAGCTACAGCTGCCGGCGGCACTGTCACGTTGCTGAGATGACGCATGCGTGGCTTCCGCGATCCTGAACGCAGGCAGGCTTTTTTATCGAGCTTCGGTCCGATCCGTCGATACTTCGCGCTCAAGCGACACCTGTTACGCGCCTCACTCTATCGCAAACAGCTCGCCGCACGCTTCGCCGACTGGCATCGTTTCACTGAGGCCACCCCGGTTCCGTCCGTTTTCTGAGCAAGCGTGTGTCCTCTCCGCTATTGCGTCGCGAACAATTTAACGTGACAGCGCCGCAGTTCCAGATCGCGCTGCGATTCAGAGAGAAATGCGTGGGCGATTTCCGACGACCGTCGAGAAGAGAGCCAGTGCCCCGCTTCCGGTAGGAGACGCGTCAGTAGCCGGGCCGACATTCCCACATGCGCTGCGCTTCCTACTGCCCATTCAGTCTGACTGCATTCAGTTTGGGCAAGTTGATCGAAACAATTGCATGGCTCGTCCCGTAGTCCGTCGGATTATGGAACGGCCGCTAACTCAACGATCATCAGACGGTCGCGAAAACCAATTGACCGTATTTTCGTGGCCGCACTCCGCCTCCCGCGCGGTTCGTACGCAGCAATCAGTTTCTGAGCGGCACGCCCTTCCCCAACGTCCAGGCATCTTAAAACTCTTTCAAATGACCCCGCATAGATTCGGACGACGGTTCAACTCGCGCCGAATAAGCACCGACCGCAGATGCCAGACCCGTTGCCAACGCACTCCAGAACGCAACCTGCAATACGCCTGGACCACTTGCGCACCGCCAACGCGCGCGGCGGGTCCGCCGAGAATTGCCAACGAAGCCAGCGCCATCACCGCGATACCCGCTGGCACCCATTGCCGCGGTGCGAGCGCAGTGACAACAAGTGGTAAAGCTGCCCCCCGAGAAGCTGCAGGCCGAGGCAAGTGCGGCCTGCAATGGCTTTGCCGTGGTGACTTCCGACATACCCAATTCGTCGCGTGCATGTGCCCCGAGCGCGTCGTGTGCCATCAGTGCCTGCGCCACCTGTTTGGCGAGCGCCATGTCGAGACCGCGTCGCACATATATTGCCGCCAGATCCCGATGTTCGCGCGCGCCGTCCGCATCAAGCTCCGCCTGCTCTTCGGCAAGCGCTGCTTTTTCCGTATCCGCCTGTAACGAAACTGACACGTACGGCAGTCGCCATCGACATCGCGCCGGCTACCAGTCCAGCCAAGCCGGTCAGACGAGATGGCCGTGTTCAGCGTGCGCTGACGCGACGCCGACAATCAGACTTGCCGTCGAGACGATGCCATCGTTCGCGCCGAGTACCGCCGCGCGTAGCCGCCCAATTGCGTTGATGCGATGAGGTTCTGCATGTCCTTTGGGCATCGATGCCCAATATCAGTCGTTTCGATTGGCATGCTTCTGGCGCAACGGCGCCGCCCAGGGCAGCATCCGCCGCTACGCATGGTCTCCCAGAACAAATCGATGGAATAACGCCGCGCCGACATGCAGACCAATCAGAGCGAAAAGCACCCATGCAAGGATGCCGTGCACGTCGCCCATCTCGTGTCCGAAAGCCGCGCCCGGGGCGCCCAGTGCCGGATACGGCACGACACCCAGCAATCGAACCGTCCATCCTCGTGACGACGCATTGATCCAGCCGAGCAGCGGCACTAGCACGAGCGTTGCATAGAGCAGAAAATGCGTGACACGCGAGATGACGCTCAACAGCGGTGTCAAGTCATCCGGTGTGGGCCGGTGAGTCAATCGCCAGACCACCCTGATCAGCACTACGGCGACCAGCGTCGAGCCGACGCCCAGATGCCAGGCGATCAGGCCAACGGGTTGCGTGCCCTTGCGGACGTCCGGCATGGTCCAACCAATCACAAACTGCGTTGCGATCACAGGACGGTCAGCCAGTGGAGCGTACGCGCGACCGCGTCATATGCCGGACGCGTGATTTCCTGGCCCTTACTCGCTCCCGCTCCTCAATTTACCCGGAACCTCGTCGGGTTAATAAACGACCCGACCAGCGACTCTGGAATCGACTTCCGGCACATGCACGTCGTCAGCCCTAAACGATGCTAACGATCTCACCTTAAGGAAACCTGATGTTCCGCGCGGAGTCATCCGGCGGCACAGTGGCGCTATCGACGCCTGGTATGCCCGCGAGGCTATCGGGGCAATTATAGGGTCGCGAGGCCGACTTTCCAATAGAATACCCCGGAGCCATTTTCGCATCGGCATGCATTTTCACAGGCAGGCTTCTTGCTGCTCTTCTCCAGCATCATTGACTGACGCTTATCGCTGGGAACAAGCATGCGCCTTCTAGATCGTCTGGCTGCTTTAATGGTTTTGCCGCTCGCCGCCTGCGCGATCGGACCATCGGCTACAACCGATACCGGTTTCGGCGTCTCGCCCGCCATACCGGCGCCAGAATCGAAGTTGATTCCCATGGTCAACGTCGCGCCCGTTCAGGCGCGCCCGGCCGGTTTCATGCCCATCGTTCCCAACGGCTTTTCCGTCACCGAGTTCGCCACCGGGCTGGCGCATCCGCGCTGGCTTTATACGTTGCCAAACGGTGACGTACTGGTGGCGGAAAGCGATGCACCCAAAGAGCACGACGAAGGAAGTGGCATATTCGGCTGGGTCAGACGGCAGGTCATGAAGCGCGCCGGAGCGGGTGTGACGAGTCCCGATCGCATCGTGTTGCTACGCGACGCGAGCGGAAGTGGCGTCGCCCAGATGCAAACCGTGTTTCTCCGTGGCCTGCACTCTCCGTTCGGAATGGCGCTCATTGGCAATAAACTCTACGTTGCCGATACGGACGCCCTGCTGCGTTTCGACTACCCTACTGGCGCCGCGCAGATCACTGGCCCCGGGGTCAAAATTGCCGATCTGCCAGCCGGCGCGATCAATCATCACTGGACGAAAAATATCCTCGCGGATCACTCAGGCAAGCATCTCTACATCACGGTGGGATCGAATAGCAACGCGGGAGAAAACGGCGTCGACGCCGAACAGGATCGCGCACGGATCCTTGAGTTTGACGTGGATACGGGCCGCCTGCGGCCCTATGCGACAGGACTGCGCAATGCCAACGGCCTCTCGTGGCAACCGGACAGCGGCGCGTTGTGGACGGCGGTCAACGAGCGGGACGATCTCGGTAACAATCTTGTACCGGACTACATGACCGCAGTTAAAGAGGGAGCATTTTATGGCTTTCCCTACAGCTATTACGGCCAGCACGTCGACACGCGAGTCAAACCTCAACGTCCCGACGTGGTCGCCACGGCCGTCGCGCCGGACTATGCCCTCGGCAATCATACGGCTTCGCTAGGTCTTGTCTTCTACGACCGCGCGCTGTTCCCAACGCACTATCAGGGCGGCGCATTCGTTGGCCAGCATGGATCATGGAACCGCAAGCCGCGCACCGGCTACAAGGTGGTCTTCGTGCCCTTTTTCGATGGAAAGCCTGCTGGCGCTCCTGAGGATTTTCTCAGCGGCTTTCTGACGGCTGACGGCCACGCCGTGGGGCGACCTGTCGGTGTCGCGCTGGATGGGCACGGAGCGCTGCTCGTAGCGGACGACGTAGGTAACACTGTCTGGCGAGTCGCGCCGCGTGGCGACATCGACTCGGCGCACGTCTCGTCGACAGGCAAATGACCCCCTCCTCTGGCTCCTCTCCTCGACGACATCAGGGGCGTCTTGCTGGCGGCTAGAATCAGTCTGCCCACGGCTTCACGACGACTTGCGCTACGTGACTGCGAGCACGAAATCGAACCGGGCCGCCTTTTGCTCGCCGTCGTCGTCAATCGTCATCAGCAGCCGGCGATCGAACAGGGCATCGCGAGCATTGCGCCGCTCGCTAGGAAAGTACAGTTGGGTGGTAAGGATAGGCCCGTTGGGCGGCTGCACCGTCACATGGAAGTGTCGTGTGCGTCCTGGATATAGCCCCGGCACGATGGTCTCAAGGCGGTAGCGTCCCTCGCTGTCGGCGAATTGATGGCCGCGCAGCCGGAACCCCTCGACGTCGTACTCCCCGGCGTCATTGGCGTGCCAGAAATCGAGTAAGGCCCCGGACACCGGCCTGCATCGTGTCGACCACACCCGTCCGGTCAGGACGATCTTCGTTCCATTGATGCCCGGTTCGAGCAGCGACATGCGTTGCGGCGAGTGCGGCAGGAAGAATGGACCTGCCGTCTGCTGCCGGCTCGGTTCGTGTTCGTCAGTGCAGGCGGGTGTAGCTGAAACTGCATCGGCCCGGCCATAGCTTGCTTGTCCGAGGGCCAACAGCAGCAACGTGGACGGCACTGCACCCGACCTGCGAAGAAAATCGCGCCGTCCCTGGCTCATAATTCGGGTCCGCATCGTGAGCGCTCCTTGCTTCCCGCTCGATCGGCACGCTGCGCGAAGCACGCTGCGAGCCGACGAGCGTCCGTGCGGGCGCCGTTGCGGCTAACGGAGCCAGCATGCTGTACCAGCCATCGTAAGGCGAAACTTCAGGTCGGGTGAGCCATAAGAGACGTAACTGGCGAATGACTGGTCGTCGGCAGCCTTGGCATGCCGTTCATGCCATCGCGGCCGCTCCACAATGGCCGCTTCCGAGCAAGTCGAATAGGCACTGCCGACCCTCAACGGAGGGTGGGCCAGGCACCACCTGGCCGGCAGTTGCCTGGGTAGCGGTCATTCACTCCTTCAAGTTGTTCCGCAGGTCATAGGCCAAGCGGTTGTTGGCGGCGGCAACACGACGTCGGCGAATGTCCGCTGACGGGCCGCACGCGCGCATCTTTGCGTGATGCGCCGCGTGCAGCGTTATGCCTCACTGGCCCGCGTTCTCGAATGGCAGTTGCCAGACGGTCACGGTGTTCGTGTTGTCGTCGACGGCCGCAAAGCGCACGAACTCATGCTGCGGCTGCGCAAACGCGATTCCAAACGGACCGGCTGGTGCGGGGTCGATGGAAAACTGCGCGACGAAGCGGCCTTGCGGCGTAAATTCAACGATTTCGCTCGGCCGCTTCGGATCGGCGTTGACCGCGTCGCCATTCGCGACGAACAGATGGCCGTTCGGTCCGAGGCTCATCCCGAGCGGGCCGCGCAGGTGAGCGTTGTCCGAGTAGATCACCACGCCCTTGCTGCCGTCGTGCTGCGAGTTGCCCGCGCCGAAGACGGCGAAGATCGCGTTGTCGGCGGTCGACGCGACATAAAGTACATCGCGTTGCGGATCGTAGGCGAGTCCCGTGGGTCCGAGAACCAGTGCTGCCGGATCGCTGCGGAATGTGTAGCCGGAGGCGATCTTCGTGGCGCGGTTCAGATGAACGCCGCCGTCATCGACGCTGACGTCGAGCCTCGTGACGGTGCCATCCAGCACGTTTGACACAAATACCTTCGCGTGGTCGCCCTGATCGAAGATCGTCAGATCCCAGGGGCCATTGATCTTTGCCATCGTGGGCGTCCATTCCGCAATCTGGCGGCCACTTCGATTAATCACCAGCAGCGAGCCGGGCTGGACCGTTGCGGACGTGCCGTCCCTGGTCGGTACATTGCCGACCAGCACGAAGCCGGCCCTGAGCACACCGAGCGCGGTGCTCAGACCGAGACGCGTCGGACCCTGGAAGAAGGTGACCGGGTTGTCGTGCGGCACGATCTTGACAATGGTCGTGCCTTTGCCCTGAAGATTGCCGGCGCTCTGCGCGTTGTTGAAATTGGACACGAGCAGGTCACCCGCCGCGATCGTGCCGAAGCGCGGGAAGCCCTCGGGCACGAAGACGACGCCGTACGGATTGAGGTCACCGTTGGCCGGCACCGTCGACGAGGTGACGAACGAAGGCGGCAGCAGCGCCGTGAGTTCACCGGCAATGGCGATGCTCGCTGAGAAAAGCGCGAGACCCGTGCCGTATAGCGTGGTCAGCAGCAGGCTTTTCAGCGCGCGGCCTTTCCCACGGGCAACGCGCTGGCAGGGTTGCCGACCGAACCTCGGAGTAAGACTTCGCATGAGGGGATTCATGACTTGGCTCTCCACGAAAGCCGCGGGGCGGGCGCGTCTGTTGTCGCTGCACGCATCGCGTGCCGGCCGCCGCAAGCGAATTTCGCCCGTGTCCGCGTGGCGGACACTAGCACAGCAGTCCTGCGACTCGAACGGGGGTCGCACAGCGTTGGCAGCAGTGGGGCGAATGACGTAAACCAGGCAAAAGCAGACCCGCTGCCGGCCAGTGCGCGGCGAACGAGGCATGCGTCATGCACGACGAGAACTGGATCGACCGGTGGCAAACGCGAATGCGGGCGAAGGGTGTGCAGTAAACGGCTGGCAGGGGCAAAATATTCCAGCGTGATTGGCAACACTGGAGTCGCTTTCCATGCCAGTTCCCTGGTTGATGCAGCTGCTGACCGCCATCGACCGCGACATTCGTTCGGTCGCGCACGCCTCCTCACGCGAATACGTCGCCCCGATCTCCGGTCCGATCCATGCGCCGATGTTGGGCGTTCGTAATCCTCAGAAGAGGCCTGTCGAGTCCCATCACTAACCAGGTTAAAGACTCGTCGGCCACGGGCACGTCCAGACCTACACCGAGAATCCGCCACGCGGTCACTGATTGCCAGACGTAAGCTGCTTGTTGCGGTCCGTGAGAAACTGGATCAGCCCATCGACCCCGCTTTGCTGGATCTTGTCGCTGAATTGCGTACGGTAGGTCTGGATGAGCCACGCGCCGAGCACGTTCATGTCGTAGACCCGCCAACCCTGCGGTGATTTGTACAGCCGGTAGTCGATCTGCACTTGACCGTTTTTGCCTGGCGCGATTGTGCGCACCACGGCGTCGGTGTCGCTCGACTCGGCGGGCGAAGGCGGGTACTCGAATTTCTGATCCGTGCTGACCAGCGCGAGCGCGCCGGAATACGTGTGGATAAGCAACTGCTTGAACTGCTCGACCACCTGGTCCTGTTGCTCGGGTGTCGCGGTGCGCCAGAAGCGGCCCATCGCGTACTGCGTGGTGCGGCGAATGTCGACGTAGGGGAGGATGTCCCGGTTCACGATAATCATGATGCGCGGGATGTCGTCCGGCGTGAGCGCCTGCTGGCGCACCTCGTCCAGGATTTGCTGCGTCACGGTCTGGATGAGTGTCTGCGGGTCGGTCTGGTCGTTGATTTGAGCGGACCAGGCGTGCTCAGGCGCGCACAGCGACCCGATGCCGACCCCAATGGCCAGCGATGCGACGAACGCGGAACCGACAACGGTGCTTCGACAGAAGTGCTTCATCGCAAACCTCGATTCCGAGAAGGGCCCGTAGACCGCCGGAGCGGTGATGGCACGGTTCGCGCGGCGCTTCGCTGCTCATGCGGCGACGCTGGCATACCAGGTGCCTGATGGATTGCGCGAATATCCAGGGGCGGTTGCGCCAATGTACATCCCGTTGCCATCGCTTCAGGCAACGACCACGACAACACGAACGGATATGACAGGTACCCGACTGATTGTTGTCGTTTTGCTATCTTCTCTTCGTTCGTGATTGGCCAGGCGCGGAGCGCCCGGCCCCGGTGTTGAAGGTCGTAAATTCCGCTAATAGTGTCCTTTGGAGCGCTAATCGTGTCCGTTAATTCCGCTAACCGTAGACCGACGCAAAATTGGTCAGCACCGAGCGAAACTTTTCCGGTGCCTCAGCCCTTTGCAATTGCTGCAAGCAACCATCCGACACAGTCATAAGTTCCTGACAGGTTGGTCGGCGTCGAACACAGAATTCAATTCGGCATCGCCTTCGGTTGATATGGTGCGACACGTCGCCGAATCGGCGCATGGAATGTCGAGCGACGCACCTGTCCGATAGCTTTCACTTACGTTCGGTAACGCACGTCCGGCTGTCGAACCGCGAGGTACTGTCATAAGCGAACGTCCGGTTCATGTGCGGAGGATTTCATGGCTGACATCGAACACGTGTTTGTCCTGGTTATGGAAAATCGATCCTTCGATCACCTTTTCGGACTGTCAGGTATCGACGGCGTCCAACCGCCCAGTGACTCATGGGGCTTCTCCGACGGAGCCGCCGACAGGCTGACAGACGATCCGCCGCACGAATTTGACGACGTGACGCAGCAACTATCCGGTACGCCGCCCATGAGTGGATTTAGCATTGGCACGTCGGCCACTATTGCAATGAGAGGATTTCGGCCGCCCGCCCTTCCGATCGTCTCTCAGCTCGCGCAGAATTTCGTATTGTTTGACAACTGGTTCTCGTCCATGCCGGGCCCAACATGGCCGAACAGGTTCTTTGTGCATGCCGCATCATCGGGCGGCCTCGACAACAGCCCTGATGGGTTCACCAGCGGCGCATCCGTGACCATTGATAGTCTCGGTTTCGCCTTCAAAAACGGGACGATCTTTGACCGCCTGACTGCCCACGGGAAGAAATGGCGGGTCTATCACGCTGACGCATTTCCGCAGGTGCTTGCCATCAAGGGGCTCGTCGGTGGCTTCTTTCACAGGGATACCTTCCGTTCAATCGCTCCCGGTGCCGGTGATGACCCTTTCAAACGAGATCTCGCCTCCGGTTACGACATCGCATACACGTTCATTGAGCCTGACTATGGCTTACTGAGCGGCGACTTCGCCAACGGCAATTCTCAGCACCCCGTTGGTTCCATGGCTGCCGGCGAGAGTTTCATCAAGTACGTTTATGAGACGATCCGAAAATCGCCCGTATGGCAAAAGAGCGTGCTGTTGATTACATGGGACGAGCACGGAGGCTTTTTTGACCACAAGCTGCCTCCATCAGCCGAGCCTCCTGGCGACGGTAACCAAAACCAGCATCGCGCCCTGCATCCGAGACAATTCGCGTTCGATAAACTGGGGGTACGCGTGCCCGCCTTGTTGATTTCGCCTTGGGCCCCACATGGGCGATTGGGTAGCAAACTCTTCCCCTCGCCAGGTTCGTCGGACGGCGTCGCCTTCGACCATGCTTCGATCGTGAGGTCGGTACTGGAAACATTTGGGATCGACGCGCCACTCACGCACCGTGATGCCACTTCTCCATCCTGGAAAGGCGCACTTCTCGACCAATCACGAGTTGACGGTAGCGACGGGCCGTTGACGCTGGAGTCCGCGCCCACGCCGGCCCTGGACGTCGCTCCTGCAGAAACTGCTTCCGTCACTGCGAACCATATCGGCGGATTCGCAATCATCGCTCACGCATTGGACTTACAGATGGCCAAAGACAAGCAGCAAGTGGCGGCGATTCACGACACTGCGCTTTTTGCCGCCCGGCTCTATCCGGGCATAGCTACGCCCGTGGGTGACGAACTTGATCCGGCGAAGGCACAAACGCCAGCGGGACAAGCCGCTGTGAAGCCGGTTTCGCGCGAGACGCTCGTAGATTACGTTACTTATATTGCGCGAATGACCAAGGCACACAAACAGCCCTAGCCGCTGCGTTGGAGCAGCGCGTCCGCGAGCCTTTTGCTGCACGAGAGAAGGTCACCGGTACCGATGAATTCCACTACATCAAGCATGGGACTAGCCGCTGGAGCCGATTTCAACGCCGGCCAAAGTCAGCCGGGGTCGCTCCTTCGAGCGGGCGCTGAAAGCTGGCTAATGGCACTTTCTCATCAGCACCGTCCCACTGCAGGTAAATCGTCCAGTGCAATTCCATTCCTCACCTCGCTGAACAAGTGTCGAAAGTAGCTTAGGGCAAAAACGTCGTGCTCCCTCCAGTTTTTGTCCACTCCCAGGTGAGCCATGAGCGCAACGCTCCCTGCATGTATAAACCGACCGACGGCTCTGCTGCAACGCGGCCCACGAGCGGACGTTTGCGCCTGTCACTTCGCACAGTCCCTCGCAAGTCCGCTTCGCCATCACAACTGCGCCGCTGCATCGCTTCATCACTGCGTCAGGGCGTCAGGGCGTCAGGGCGTCAGGGCGTCAGGGCGTCAGGGCGTCAGGGCGTCAGGGCGTATCCAGCATCCCGCCTGACCACGCATCCATCAACATTGCCGGGCATCCCGGCCTATCAATCGCCATAGCCTCAAAGACTCCGACCGCATCGGGGCACTTCGCGGTTTCCTCCATCGAGGGTCGTTCGACGCCTGCCAGCGAAGCGCGGTGGCGCATTCACCTTCCTGCGGATGATGGCAGGCATCGAACAACCCGATATGACTGCTGCCTCATTCAATTGGTATGCACAGCTTGAGCGTGGCAGTGCCTGCGATCGACAGCACGCAACTCGATGCGGTCAACGGAGCCGCTCGAAAGCCGCCGTTCAGCGAATCAGCCACAATGGGAGACTGCTGAAAGCGAAGACGCGCAGACAGGTCTGCGCGAGCGTCGTTGCGAGTCCTGGCGAGCGGAAGCCAGTCGATCTGAATCTTGAATACGGCGGTCAGCGTGCCGTGACGCTCAGGACTGCACCACACCTGCTCCTCGGACCACTCCGACAGCTTGCGCAATTCGACGTCCTTCGGACGATTGGCCGCCACGCTCGGCAACGGACATTGGCGAACCTCCTGAGAGTCTGGCGGCGAAGATCGACAACCTGTACCAGGAATCAATCCGCGAGATCGCTTCCTACACTTCGCTGATCGACACAGCGGAATCTGGTCGCTTTTTCGAAACCAGACTGATCTGTGATGGCATCCTGTTGCACAAGTCGTTCATGGCGACGTGGCTAAGCGATCGTATCTCATCAACGAGTCAGGCGTGTGCCGACGAGAATGCAGGCGCCGCCGCCCACAGCGGATAAGCCGCATCGCGTGAGCGGTCGCAGGAGTCTACGCGTCCGACAAAATTCGCGCATTTCTGATGTTCGCAGCGCCGCGAACGACTGAAATAAGCGGGTGATCACGCTTACTATATTCGTCGAACACCATAGATCTATTACAGATCGTGTGTTAGGGCGAGCACGCGCGGTGCTGGCAGTGTCGCAGTAAGGCACTGCGGTAGAATTCGCCTCTCCAACTACATGAAGACCGGAATGTCGAAGTCGAAGACGTCGTTGCCGCCCGGAATCGGCAAGGTACTCAAGCGCCTTCACTATCCGCTTGATGTAATTTTGGTATGCGTGCGATGGTATGTGGCTTATGCGTTGAGTCTGCGCAATCTCGAAGAGATGATGGCCGAGCGCGGTGTCAACGTTGACCACTCGACGGTGCACCGCTGGGTCATCAAACTCGTGCCGCTGTTCGAAAAGGCGTTTCGCCAGTACAAGCGGCCCGTGGGGCAGAGCTGGAGAATGGATGAAACGTATATCAAGGTAGGCGGCCAGTGGAAGTATTTGTATCGCGCAGTCGACAAGGCCGGCAGCACGGTCGACTTCCTCTTGCGCGCCCGTCGTGACAAGGTCGCTGCCCGACGTTACTTCGAAAAGGCGATCGGGAACAATGGAGAACCTGAGACGGTCACCATCGACAAGAGCGGCGCGAACTTGGCCGCACTTGATGCCCTGAACGCCGAACGGGAAATGCTGATCCGGATCCGACAGGTCAAGTACCTGAACAATATTGTGGAACAGGACCATCGCGCGATCAAACGCATCATCAGGCCGATGAGGGGCTTCAAGGATTTCCGCTGCGCGCGCATCATCCTCTCCGGTATCGAGCTCAATGGAATGAACGCCTCCCACCCGTGAGCGATGGGTTTCAGCAATGAAGGTGGACCCTCACGCGCCGACGGGCATCAAAGTGCCTAGGATGGAGGATCATACAGGTCTTCCCAGGCAAAACCGGAGGTGTCCGAAATGAACCTTACGCCAGTAGGGATCGATATTGCAAAGAGCGTCTTCCAGCTTCACTACGTGGACGCCGGGACAGGTGAAATCGTGAACAGGCCGGTCAAGCGAGCCAGGTTTCTCGAATACTTTGCGAACCGGGCGCCCTGCCTGATAGGGATGGAGGCGTGTGGCGGTGCACAGCACTGGGCACGGGAGCTGATAAAAATGGGGCATCAGGTAAAGCTGATGCCTGCAGAGTTCGTCAAGGCGTTCAACATCCGCAACAAGAACGATGCGGCCGACGCCCGGGCGGTCTGGCTGGCCGTGCAGCAGCCCAGCAAGGCGGTAGCGATAAAGACCGAAGCGCAGCAGGCCGTGCTGGCGCTGCACCGGATGCGTCAGCAGCTCGTCAAGTTCCGTACGATGCAGATCAACAGCCTACGCGGACTGTTGACCGAATACGGCGAAGTGATGGGCAGGGGCCGGGCTGCGCTCGACAAGGCAATACCCGCGGTGCTGGCCAGGATATCGGATCGCCTACCTATGGTGTTGATCGATACGTTGCGAGAGCAGTGGGACGGGTTGACGAAGCTCGATGAACAGATCGCCGTGATTGAGCGGCGGCTGCGCCAGTGGATGCTGGAGGACAAGGCGGTCAAGGCGATTACCGCGATCCCAGGCGTTGGTGTGCTCACGGCGACCGCTGCGGTGGCGACAATGGGCGATGCGAAGTCGTTTAGATCAGGGCGCGAGTTCGCGGCCTGGATCGGTCTTGTGCCGAAGCAAACGGGCTCGGGAGGCAAAGTGACGTTGCTGGGTATCAGCAAGCGCGGTGATACGTATCTGCGCACGCTGCTGATTCACGGTGCGCGCAGCGTGCTGCACCACGTTAGAGAACCCGGTCCCTGGGTCGAGCAGATCAGAAAGCGCAGACCGCCGAACGTGGTAATCGTAGCACTGGCCAACAAGATAGCGCGGACGATCTGGGCAATCCTCGCCCACGATCAACCGTACCAGAAGGGGTACGTGAGCGCGAAGCCAGCCTGAACGGTTTAGCGCTGCGTAGAGGATTAACGCTTTACACAGGATGGTACGTCGAAAGGTTGCGTCGGCAATCGAGTGTGATGACAAGACAGGTTGGACCCGGACTCGCTAAACCTGAATGTGCATAAGAGCCTCGAGCTCGTGAGCTCAATGAGGTGCGAGTCAGCGGATTTCATAGGGGCCCGCAGCGGCCGTATCGGCTGCAGTAAGGCCGTATATACAGCAGCAACCAATTCTGTACGTCAAAGCAGGAAAAATTGCTTCGCAAACGGGAGGCGTTCATATATATGCACATGATCCGCAAGGGCCAGATGAGTGGCGACACCACCCGCAGTGTCGCCGTTCAATTTTACTCGCTGATTACATAAGGTATCCTAATCTGATGCCGGCTTGCTGAACCCTCATCGCTTATCGCGACACAACCTCCTCCACGACACGCCCGACGACGTCTCAAACGAGATCGGCCAGGAGATCGGCGACACCATCGATATCGTGAAGGCTGCGGAAATTCTCGAACTGATCGACACGCCAAAAGATGAAGTGAGGTTCACTGAACTGAGCCGGGCTGCAAGTTCATGGCGGCAGACCGACTCGGACGGCGTACGATCTTCGCGCAGCAGGTCTTCAGGCTGCGGATCTTTCACATCATCCTTGCGCCGCTGAACGAATACAAGGAGATCGACGCCGCTCGCGTAATCAGGAACGTCGCCAGCGCGCTTGTCTTCACAGGCTCTCTCCATCGAGCACTTCCTGGCCGAACTTGCTGTCGACATAGCAACGTATAGCAGCTGCCAGATCATCATCGGCGAGACAGGCGGGGTCATTCGCCCCTTCCGCTTCGGAGCGGTGTTTATTCTGAGGAAAAATGGCAAGACGAGACCGCTCGGCATACCCGTGATGAAATGCCGCGCCATGGAGGCGTACATCTGACCACACCGGCACTCCGTCAAACCGGCGGAAGATCGTCCATGGACTTTTCGACACTCGCGCCCGGGGGCTCAGTGTCGATCCCATCCGGGCCGTTGGTGTGCGCAACGATCTTTATTTTTGGACCGAGAAATCTCGCGCCGCCGAGGGTAAAAAGGGACCAACAAACGTCTCCCGCACGGATCGCTCTGACAACTTCCGCCACCTCGACTACTGCGGTGGAAGAAAGCCAGTCATGTGTCTTCGCGTCGATGAGAGCCCAGCGCACATGCGTGACACGGTCGGTTGCAGGGTTAATCCGTACGCCGTCGATAGCAAACGTAGCCATATCTACCTCCATCATCCTGACAACGGGAACTCACCATTATGCGCTGCCTCTTTTCTGGCTCTCCTCGACGACCCTTTTCGTGATGCTCAATCCGAGTACTGCCGATGCACAGATCGACGACCCGTCAGTCCGTCGCTGTCGCGGCTTTGGGAAAGCGACGCGCTCCAACCGCCTGGCGGCCAAGCACCTAGTAAGCTGCCCAGCCGTCCTCGCCGATTAGCGGCAGAAAGCTCACAGCGCCGAGCGAGCGCTCGTGATAATCGTGTTCGCCGCGGCGGACCAGTTTGATCAATCGCTGATGGTATGGCTCGCGCCCCACCGGCATGATGATCCGGCCACCAACCGAGAGTTGCGAACGCCACGCCCGCGGGATACACGGCCCGCCGGCTCCCGCGATAATCGCATCGTACGGCGCATGGGCGCTCAAGCCGACAGTGCCGTCGCCGAGATGAACGGTCACGTTTGAAATACCCAACCGGGCCAGCGTCTCGCGAGCGGTGTCGGCGAGCACGGGATCGCGCTCAACGGAATCAACGTGCGCCGCGATCGCGGCCGCAATTGCGGCGGCATACCCTGAGCCCGTGCCGATGTCGAGAACCCGGTCGTGCGGACTCAATTCGGCCGCCTCGATCATCTGCGCAACAATGGCCGGTTGCGAGATCGTTTGCTGACTCGCGATGGGCAACGGGCCATCGTCGTACGCGCATTCACGGAGATGCTTCGCTACGAATTCCTCGCGCGGCACATGACGCATCGCGGATAGCACGTTGAAATCACAGATGCCGCGGGCCGCGATTTGCTGCACAACCATCCGTTCCCGTGCTTCTCTGAAATCGATCATTGTGGCCTCCCGCTAGTGGGTCGCACAGGCATAGGCGGAGCCAGACCCACAGGTGCCCCCGAAACATAGCCGTAACGATACGGCGCCCGCAAGCTCCAGCCGCCCTTCGTCCCATCGGGTGTCGAATGCATCCGTAAGGCTGGCGCAACCTGCTCATATCGAGCCGCGCTCGCGATCTGCCCACTTCGAAGCAGGGTGTTTGAGGCGCTCGGCACGCATTGCCGGCCCCCGGCAAACGACGGCCGGGGAACGGCACCCAATCAGAAAGATGCCAACTCGCGCGGTGTATTTCGCACGCGGATCGTGAGACAACGCACGCGTGACTGGATCCTTCCCCTGCTAGACTTCAGATATATACAGAGGGGACGGCCATGCACGCACAACCCGCTCACTATAAGCGGGCGACAATAATCCCCGTCGCCTCGCTGTCGTCACGTGGATATGCAGCAATGGCTATCGTCACCAGTCCGGTCGGCAAACAAAGGGCCTTTGGGCCGATGGGCTATTTCCCTACCGAGAAGGCCGCGTGCGAATTCGCAGTCTCCTACGCGAAAACGTGCCTTGACGGGCGGAGGGCGCGGAGGCTCACATCCAGGGGCTGACAGGTGTGTCGGCATCCTCCAGCCTCTCCCGAGCCCCTGCAAACTCCCTACGCCGGCGCTCGCCTTATCTATTGGCAACTCCGCGCTTCCCGCAATATTCAGCAGATCAAAGGTAGCAAGTGCATCCTCTGGTGTCATGGCCTCCCGCCAATCAATTCAATCTGGAGGCCCGCCCGAACGTGCGAGGTTTTTAATTCTGACGGCATAGTCAATGCCTATGGTGCATCCAGCCCATGTGATGGGTATCGAGCCACTGAGTCATTCTCTCGCTATGGTGGTCGCGCATGTAACGTCGCGCCAGCATGACCGTAACGGCCAGCACGACCACCAGGCCCACTACAAAGCTAATCATTGACTGAGTCATGGCAGCCTCCCCGCCTGATTGCGACCATGCTTACATTGTAGTGTCGTGGTCCGTATATCGGATGGCAAGTTACAGCTGAAGCAAGTCGTCGATTTCGTCAAGATCGGGTGCTCAGTGACGCCGCCGGCGGGCACGCCTGATCTGTAGATCATTGTGTCGGCCCTGGTGACATTCGCGTCCGACAGTTCCTGCAGAAACGCTATTCGGAATTCGGTGCATTCCCGCAGCGCAGCATACTTCGGCACGCTGCCAGCGACAAAATCGGCAGCTTGATTGCCCTAGCAATTCCACTTAAAAACTCGCAGATCCTGTTCGAACGAACGAGGCCACCTCTGAGATTGCAGTCCGCGCCGGGATAGAATTCAATCGGACTCCCTTTCATGACGTTGCTCGCGGACGCGGGCGTGCAGCACGCGTCAGGCGTTACCGCTTCGCGCCAGCCGACGCCTGCTCGGCGCGACGGGCAGCCTTCGAGGCCACTGCCGTCGCAGCCTCAAAGTTGCTTTCGGCGAGTTGTACCGCTTGCTGGCCGGTTTTCTGCAGCGTTTCGACCAGTGTACTGGTGGTAGCAATCGCCGACTTCCACGCGGCGATGGCGGCTTCGGAGCCCGCTGGCGCGTTCCTGGCAACGTCCTCGACGAGCACCTGCAGGCGGCCGCTGTACGCCTCGTAATACGTCTGCGCAGTGTGCACACATTCGGCCTGCGTAGCCGAGACGATCTCGAGCACCTGACGACTGTACGATTGCGCTTTTTCCGCCATCGGCGTGGCAATGGCAGCCTGCAGCGCGAACCACTCCTGCGGCTCGTTGGCGGAAAGCGCTTTTAGCGTGTTCTCCCGGGTTTCCGCCAAGGTCGACCTGATTGCCGTCAGATGCAGCGCTGCCAGCTTCCCGGTGCCCTCGACAAACTGACTGGTCAGGCCGAAGAGAATGCCGAGGTTGGCTCGCTGGGCCGCAGTGAGTTGTTCGGGTGTCAACAGACTCATCATGAAGCTCCTGAATGGCGATCCGGCACAGAATCCAGAGACGGGCCGGCAGGATCGCGTGAATAGATCAACGAAAGTGTGGGCATCGCAGGCAACCCGGACCTCGCGCGTCCTCCAGTCGGCCCTGCCATCTCCCGCACGACCGGTGAAGTAAGGCGTTCTGGCTCCGCCGCCTGGTCCAGACAGGCTCCAACCGACGCAACTACCTCTGCCAGGCGGTACGACAGGTGCGGCAGCGGTTCAGCTGATCCGGGCGACGGCCTGGAGAATGGAATTCCCATCACAGGTGATGGAAAAACGCTCTCCTCCGGACGCCAGTTTCTCCAGCGCGACGAGTTGGTGCTCCAGCAGGGCGTCCAGTTCGGTGCGATCGAGTCCGGCCGGATCGGAGGCGTCCTTGACGAGCATCAAGGTAGCCAATTCATGGGGGCTAAGCATACGCGTCTCCCAGGTGAACGGGATCAATGGCGCCGGAACGGGATGAATACCCACTGTTACGCAGACGGCGCGCGCTGGATTCGGCAACTCAAGCAGCTTCAAGTGCAAGTCTGCCGCATGGCCGGGCGTATACCGCGATTCCGGAATCCTCATCTTAGTAATTTTTTGACTTTTTGTCAGATGATTGTGCGCCAGCACGCAAATTCAGCTCAGGGACGTCTACGGCTCCCCTGGATGGGGGCGCTCAGACCCAGACCGGAAGGCCTGACATGTAACGCCGCCTCGCAGTGGGTTGTGCGGTGCATGCGTCCTTACTACCGGGCGAAAGCGGTGCTGCACCGGACGTGGTACCGACTTTTAGCTGGCTGTTGGCGCCGGCCTCGGCTCCGGCGGTCATTTCACGGACGGCGGTTTCATCGGTCCAGCAAATAGTGCGCAGTCGAAGAAGGAATCGTCCAGTTCCATTATTTCCTCGTCGCCGAGGAGGACCACAACTAATTGCCGTGAACCGTTCCCGGGCACGTCTGCAACTTTCCCGACGGTTTGCTTTGGCGACCGGTCGTCCGTAAATCGCACCCAGTAGTATCCCGGTACTACAGGTCGCGTGTCGGTCCATTCCATGACTGATAACTCCCGAGACTCCGCGTAGCTGATCGCTACCCCATGCCCGATTGCATCGCCGCGGCGTAGACGGCAGTTGCACGGCAAGTAGCGACCAACCGTAGGTGATGGCGAGAGTGTGTCCTGTGAGTTCTTCAACGCGAGAAGAAGAGTTCAGGCGTCGTCGTGGGCGAGGGAGGAAGACAGCTCGCGGCGGGCTACGGCCTGGGCGAGCAAAGTTCTGGTCTTGGCCTCGAAGGTCTGCACGGCGTCGGCGCATGGACATAAGGGTTCCAGCGGGCCCGAACACGAACAGAATTCGCATACCATTCAACCGAGTACGCTCTGAGTCCCACGCTGCTGCCAAATCTCCTCCCGTCACTCAGTGCCCGGAAAAAACAAGGGGACGCCGATCTATGCAACAACGCCACATCGTTCATACATTGCATTTGCACCAGAACCAGCAACGCCAGGTTTTTTGCAGGAGACTTCGATGCGAATTTTGATCCTTGGAGCAGGCGTGCTCGGTGTCACGAGCGCCTGGTATCTGGCGCGCGCCGGCCATGAGGTGGTGGTGCTTGATCGCCAACCGGCTGTGGCGCTCGAAACCAGCTTCGGAAACGCCGGCCAGATTTCACCGGGCTACGCGTCGCCGTGGGCCGGGCCAGGCGTGCCCGCCAAGGCCATCAAATGGCTACTGCAGAAGCATCCGCCACTGTCACTCCAGCCGGACGGCACCTTGTTTCAGATGCAATGGCTGACACAGATGCTGGCTAACTGTACTAAAAGGCGTTATGCGGTCAACAAGGCGCGCATGGTGCGGCTCGCCGAATATAGCCGCGACTGCTTCGTGGCGCTGCGCAACGATACCAATATCACCTATGAAGGTCGCCAGCAGGGCACGCTTCAAGTCTTTCGCACGCAAAAACAAATGGACGGTACCGCCAAAGACATCGCCATTCTGAAGGCGATGGGTGTGTCTTACGAGTTGTTGTCGCGCGATGAACTGGCTCGCGCCGAACCGGCGCTTGAAGGCTCAAAGAATAAACTGGTCGGTGGCTTGCGTTTGCCAGGAGATGAAACCGGTGACTGCCATGTGTTCACCACCAAACTGGCCGAGATGGCGAAAACACGGCACGTGCAGTTCCTGTTCAAGCGCAGCATCGATGGCCTGGTAGTCGAAGGAGGCACGTTCAAGGGCGTACATTCCAGCGGCGAAACATTGACTGCAGACGCTTGTGTTGTGGCACTGGGCAGCTATTCCACTGCACTGCTGCGCGGCCTGGTTAGCATTCCGGTCTATCCCGTCAAGGGCTATTCAATCACTGTGCCGATTACCAGCACGGCGCAGGCACCGGTCTCGACCATTCTCGACGAAACCTACAAAGTCGCGATCACCCGCTTTGAGGATCGAATCCGCGTGGGCGGCATGGCCAATCTGGTGGGCTTCGACAAGGAACTGCACGGCACCCGGCGCGAGACGCTGGAATATGTTGTCACCGACCTGTTCCCGCATGCTGGCGACGTGGCACAAGCCAGCTTCTGGACTGGCCTGCGGCCTATGACCCCAGACGGCACGCCGATTATCGGCCCGACTGCGATCAAGGGTCTATGGCTTAATACCGGCCACGGCACTCTGGGCTGGACCATGTCCTGCGGCTCGGGACAACTGCTGGCGGATTTGATGTCGGGCACAACGCCGGTGATTATCGCCGACGATTTTGCGGTCAGTCGCTACAAGAACTAACCGGACAGGCAGCAGGACCTGTTCGGTGTCACCGCCTGTTTTTGCTTATGCGCTCCCATTGAACGGCTGGCCGGGGTCGACCCCACATGCGTCACTCGCGATGGATCTGGGTGACCTTACCCCTGACCTGCGCGTGGTGATGTCACTGGTTCGGAACAACGAATGAGCAATCGACGAACGTGTGCGCACGGCGCTCGCCTTAGGCGAAAGCCTCCTCAGGACACGCAAATTCAAGCGGCTCGGGATGACTTGCAATCACGTATCCCGGCCCGAAGTGACCTTCCCGATGAACGTACCAGGTGACGGCATAGCGTGGCTCGACACCGTTGAAGGAAAGCGTGGTGTACTGTACGACGGGAGCGTTAAAAACTTAGGGGTATTGGGTTCGGTATTCGCTCGAAGAGCTTGATCAACTCCGCGCCTCGTCCGATAGCGGCGGCTCCGGCTTCTTGTATCTCGCAAGTCGTTGGACAAGGTCACCGTTGATCACGGCACATCGCAACTGAGCCAGGAGGTGAACTCCTTGCGGTGACCAACGCATCTGTTGTCGCTTGCACATACGCTGATTGATCACCTGGTTCACCGCTGACTCCGCCGTCGCAGTCGAGACCGTTTTGTGCTGACGATGTCGCGCTCCATAGTTGATTGTCAATCCTCCATTTGCTTCGACATATGCGACAAGCTCCCTCGCACGGTAATCAAGTTGAGCGAGGCTTTCTGCAGCCCCTGGTGTCTCGGCGGCGTTGTCAAGTTGGTGGGCCGGTCGCGTAAGATGGCGTTGAAGAAAGCAAAATCGCTCTACCACGGTCATCGTTTCCCAGCATCGGTCATCTGCCACGCAGTTCGCTGGTATTTTCGATTCCAGTTGAGCTTACGCGACATCGAGGAACTGCTCTTCGAGCGCGGTGTAACCGTGACATATGAAACGATCCGATGCTGGTGTGACAAGTTTGGTAAGGGCTTTGCTCATCGGGTAAAAGCAGCGCGACGCAAGCCGGGTAGCACGTGGCACCTCGACGAGATGTTCGTCGCGCTGCGTGGCGAACCATACCTGCTGCGGCGTGCGGTCGACGAGCATGGCGCCGAACTTGACATCCTGCTACAAAAGCGGCGCGACAAGGCCGCAGCCAAACGGTTCTTCAAGCGTGTGCTGCGCTCGAGCCCGATGCCGCGTAAGATCGTCACCGATCAGCTGCGAAGTTATCCGGCCGCAAAGGCCGAAATTCCACAGTTGGTGAACGTGAAGCATGTGTTCGTTAAGGCGGCCGCCCGCCTGAACAATCGCGCGGAGAACAGCCACCAACCAACACGCGAACGCGAGCGTCGCATGCGCGGCTTTCGCGACCCGAAACGCACGCAAGAATTCCTCTCATGCTTCGGGCCGATCCGGCAACATTTCGCACTGAAACGGCATCTGCTACGCGCCTCACTTTATCGCAAACAACTCGCAGCCCGGTTCGTTGCATGGTGCGAATTCGCCGAACTCGCCCAAAATCCGTCGACTAGCTTCTGACCCGTCGTCGCACCTGCCATCGTGCCGTCTCGCACTCGGCAAGTTGACAACGCCGATACCGCCGGTTCCTAGATCACGACCACTCATGACGGCGCGACACTGACCGCGTGTCGCTCTTTAAGGCTTGCAGAATCAGGATGCGTGAGCGTGTATCCCCGGGATTTGAGACTCGCATCTGGCAATGAGCAGGCCCGCACATGATTCAGGTGTTTTCGGCTCGCTGTCCGTCGGAGATCCGGTCCAGAGGTGACTCCATCGATACCTTTGGTTGGGCGCACTCGAACAGGGTCGACGCTACGGGATCTGAGCCAACGACAGCTGCAGAGGACGACCTGTGTGCATGCAGATCAGAAACCCAGCGGCCCACCGGTCGACGAGAACAGGGACACGTCGGGGGAACGTCGCTATCGCAAATGAGGTCCCCGCGCTATTGCGATAGCGAATTGAACGAACGCCTTCTGCGAGTGACAATAGCCCGGTATGTGACTGCATGACACGGACGACGACCGTGCAGAAAAATGTTCAGCTTGCATATCGGTCAGCCGAGCAATCAACGCTGGACCAACGCCGTATCCAGGGCAGCGATATGCCCACTCGCAATGAGGGAAAAGACTCGGCGAGGTCCTCTACGGACGGCATTATTGCAAACCCTACGTGTCTCAGGTAGTCGCACGCCCAGTTGTATCGCAGGACATTTTCGGGATCGGCAGGCAATATATTATTTAAGGAGAAGTGGCCATCGGCACTCCACGTTTGGATCAGGGCGACCACGGTTCCGCATAACGCCAGCACGGCATTTCGCAATGGGACACGTAGCGTGCGCTGCCCGACCAGCGTGAACTCCAATGCCCGAATACCGATTGGGCAGGCTATCGGCGCACAGACCGTGTGATCGCAGGCGTATCGTTTTTCCATCCAGCACCGAAGCACAAGGTAAGCAACTTCGCATGTGTCACGGCAACTGACTGCATAGCGCCCTCTCCCTTCATGAATGGCACGATGAAAAAGACGCAGACGCCGCGAAAGACACTGGCCTCGGGCATAGCGAAAGTTCTGAAGCGACTTCACTATCCGCTCGAAGTGATATTGGTCTGCGTGAGATGGTACGTGGCCTACTCGCTGAGTCTGCGTGATTTCGAGGAAATGATGGCTGAGCGCGATATTTCAGCCGATCATTCGACCGTGCACCGCTGGGTGATCAAGCTGATGCCGTTGC
Organism: Paraburkholderia fungorum; assembly: GCF_046027215.1. Lineage (GTDB taxonomy): Bacteria > Pseudomonadota > Gammaproteobacteria > Burkholderiales > Burkholderiaceae > Paraburkholderia > Paraburkholderia fungorum_D. Next base: position 181,267 of record NZ_JAQQEN010000003.1, read on the forward strand.
TCGAGAAAATATTTCGCAAACACAAAAGGCCAGTCGGCAAAAGCTGGCGGATGGACGAGACCGACCTCAAGCTCAGGGGCCATTGGAAGTATCTTTACCGTGCCGTGGACAAGGCCGGCAACACCATCGACTTCCTGCTGCGTGCCCATCGCGACAAGACTGCAGCGCACCGCTTCTTCGAGAAAGCGATTGGCCAGAACGGCGCCCCGCAGACGGTCAACATGGATAAGAGCGGTGCCAGTCTGGCCGCCCTCCAGGCCATCAACGCCGCACGCGAAACACCCATCCGCATCCGTCAGGTCAAGTATCTGAACAACCGCATCGAGCAGGACCACAGGGCCGTCAAACGCCGAACCCGGCCCATGCTCGGTTTCAAGGATTTTCGTTGTGCGCGCATCATTCTGGGCGGCATTGCGGTGATGCACATGATCCGCAAGGGGCAAATGAAATACGCGAAAGGGAACGGTGCGTCCGCCGCACGGCAATTCTATTCCCTCGCCTCATAAACGATCACGGCCCGTGCACTCCGCTCGCCCCTCCGTCCTTATCGCGACAGAGCCAGGTCGCAAAGCCAGCGACAAACAGAATGAACACGACCTGACCTCCTGCTTGACGCTGTCCACCCGTGTCCGACGGACGGACGCGGGTAACCGTGACTGGGCACTCTTTACCGCCTTCACGCCATCCGGCAGCACCCCTTCCGATAACAGCCGGGGCGGCCTTGATGGCCGTTGCCGGAATATTGCGCACAGGTACGAAATATTGCGCAACATTTTCGCACCCGTGCGAAGGGTTATCCGCAATCGACCTCGGCTCTAGCTGTCCGATCCCGACTCTCCGCAGTGACAGGTGCCGCCCGACGGTCTCCTTTTTCGAGAACATCGGGGGCCTTTCACGGTATCGATCGTGAGGGTTACCCGCCCGGGTTACCTGCAGTCTGTGGAAGGGGTTACCTGACACGGCGCTTAACAGTAGGTAACCCGGGGAGATCCCATTCATGAAGTGCTAGTTCTCGGCACAATATGTCAGGCACCGATGCACAGCAGTTGACGGCACCATTAAGGGTGGTAGGCTTCGCCTGAACGGGGTGAATGGCCACAGCAGGCAAAGCCGGGCTGGTACCACACAAAGAGCCATGACATCGACTAACAGCCGCACGCCAACGAGATCGGACGACACGAAGACCGCCTATGAGAAGCGGTACCTTCAACTGCGCAGCCGTTTCATGCGATCCCTTGACCGGAACGAGATCGCGCCGGATGAGGTCGTGGCCCATCTGATCTTGTTGAAGCCGGATCTCACGCAGAAAACGTGGAAGAACTACAAGTACTCGGTCCTGCATTACCTTGAGACCTACCACCCCGACCGCGACATCGCTATCAACGAACTGAAGGCGCAATCGTCAAGCGGGTTGCAGAAGACGTCGGTTCGAGGCAGCGGCGCCAAGATGAAACAGGTGCCGGCCGCTACGCGGGCGGCGATCTGCTACGCGCTGGAACAGCGCGCCAAGCGCGGACACAAGTACGCGCGCGGCCTTCGCTCCGTGTGCGAAGCCACTCTGTTGACCGGGCTGCGGCCAAACGAGTGGGCGTTTTCCGAGTTGGGCACGCATCCGGAAAGCGGCCGCCCGATTCTGACGGTCCGCAACTCGAAGCACTCGAACGGCCGCGCCAACGGTGAATACCGTGAGATGTACGTCGACGGGTTGACCGGGGAAGAGCTCGATCACGTCCGGAAAGCCCTCGAATGCTGTCGGTGTGCGTCCGCGGAGGACGCGAGCAAGCTGCTGCTCGCGCTGCGTCACGAATTGGAGGCCGCACGCGGCGTCGATCTGTCGCCGCGCCGTCGGGCGAATTCGAGCGTGACGCTCTACTCCTTCCGACACCAGTTCGTCGCGAATGCGAAGCGGACGTTTTCGGATCCGGTGCTCACGGCGGCTGTGTGCGGCCACTCCAGTACGAAGACCGCACACGAGCATTACGGCAAGCGGCGCAACAGCCAGAGCACCGTGCGCGTCTATCCAACCGAGGCGAGCGTCCAGGCGGTGCACACGCGCCACCTCGAAATCTACAGCGACTTCGTCGCACGTCTCGGGGGTCCGCGTCTATCGGCACCGACTCGGTAATGTCGACTTCACGGGAGCAAGGCTTGGCTGAATTCAAATCGATCAGGAGACGGCTCATCGATGCCATCCGGCGCTCCCGCGCCCGTCCTTCGGAATCGTCCACGGCGGAGCCGTTCGCGGTACCAGACGACATGATGAAGCGCGAGACCACCGGTGCCGCGATCGACGCTTTGCACCTTAAGCTCAAGTTCATCGTGGGCGGGATCCCCGAGGAGCACGAGTGGAAATCCTGGGTAAAGGGTTTTGGCGATGCCGACCACCGCATGCTCGATATCGTCAAAGACGAAACCCCTGTGCGGCGAAGTTCAGCGACCACTAACCTGACCTCTGGCGAGATCTTCGCCGTCAGGTCGGTATCTGACACCCGGGGCCGCAGGTCACGTGGACGGCGCGCCGCGCTAGTGCCGGTCTGACGGCACCTCCTTTTGCCGTTTGAGGCGCGCCGCGCAAGCAATTTTTCGGGCATCTGCCTTTGGCAGTAGCCGCACGTATTTGTCCTTGGCGTATCAGCCTTGAAATCCACGCATCTGTCATGTCGCGTCGATCCTCCGGGGCGACACGGATCGCAACGCTTCGAAATGATGCGAAATATTTCGCATCATTTCGCACCGGTTCGCAACATTCCGCGTCAGCGCGTAATTGGTCACCAGAATCGCGACCAGCCCCCCACTGAAATCAGCTTCGGTCAGGACCTTGCTCTCGAATCCGAAGCCGGAAAGCCCTTCGGCATCGGGCCCGTCGACGTCCCGGAGCGACGCGGATCGCACCTCTCCACGTCGACAATTAATGTTGCGCATTATGTCGCACCGGTTCGCAACATTCCGCGTCAGCGCGAGAGCGGTCATCAGAATCGTGACTAGCCCGCGATTGAAATCAGCTTCGATCAGGATCTTGCTCTCGAATCTGTAGTCGGAAAGCACTTCGGTATCGAGCCCCGTCGATGTCCGGCCCGAATCGAGATGAAATGGCTGAATCCAGTCTGATTCCGCGCTTTCAAAGATCACTCCGTAGCGCTCTCCTACGCCGGTATCCTCCACGGCAAAAACGATCCCTCTGTTATGCGCAACATTTCGCATACATACGCACCAATGCGAAATGTTACGTATTGTTTCGTATACGTGCGTAATATTTCGCAGGATTTTCATTTCTTTAAAATACTGCATTTATCGACGTTGAAATCGTGTCGACTGGAATCAAATAGCATTTGTGTGTTTTCTTCTAAAAACGGCTTTTTTTCTTATTTTTTTGTTTTCTGGAATGCATGCGCCGGCGCAGGGCGCCAGAGGACATGACTGACGACTCCTGCAGCGACGACGGTCTTTCTGGCGCAAGCCACGCAGGAGGCCATCCGGCGCCGGGCTCCAACAGAATCGAATCGCTCAAAGGACTGAATTGGCCCCCACTCATCCACTCAAATCATTCCAGCGCACGTGGGCAGGCTGACAGCTATCTGCGCGAATCGCGTTTATTGCGGCGCCGCCCTACGGTCAAGAACAAGGTTTCGATAACGAAGCAGCCTGCAGCCTTCAGGAAGAACGTGCGAGTAGTGCTCGAGCGTCCCGGCGTGACACACCTGGACGACAGCGACATCTACCTGGATGCCGTCGAAACGGTTGCGGGCACGCTACGCCTGGACATTTACGATAGCTCGATCGCCTGTCGCTTCATGACGTTGAGCGCGCGAAACATCAGCGGTCGCTACGCGCGCCTCAATCCCGATTCCGGCAAATGGAACTGGAATGGAGTCGACTGTCCCGGGCGATTCGAAACGAGACCCGCATGCTTTTTACAGCCTGGACTCTTCGATGACATCACCCTGGATGAACTGCCCGGAGGCTGGCAGTGCGATAGCCGCCTGCTACATGTCCCGCCTGCGGGCATGCCGCACGCGCAGGATCTGCACGTGCTCGCCCGCGACGCGGTACACGATGATGTAATTCGGTTTGACGACAAGCTCACGCGTGCCCCTGATCCTGCCTGCCCGGTAGCGGTTCGGGTACGTCGCGAGCGTGTCGGCCCTGGTCCGGATCGTCTGGGCCCGTTCAACGGCAGCGGCGGGGCTGTCCTCGCTGATATGGTCGATGATCGTCAGCAACTGTTCGAGTGCAACCGGCAACCATTCGATCATGCACGGCCTTTACGGCTGGCCTTTTTCTGGATCCCGGCAACCTTCGCATCGAGCAACGCCATCGCTTCGGCATGCGGGATCCTGCGCACCTTTGGATCTTCGGCTTCGGCCAGTGCCTGCATCACGTCGGCCTCGAACTCGGCGGCCTCGTCGGCGCGCTGGTGTCTGGCCTTCATGTGCGCAGACTGGTCGGGGCGCTCCCATGCCTTGACCTTCGGTGCGTGCGTGTCCCATTCCTCAAGTGCGAAGCGGCCAGTGGCCACGCCAAGCTCACGCACGACCTTGAGTGCCTGGCCCGGATCGCGGAACGGGCGGCGTTCGCGGCCGTTGGACGTAACGAGTTCGGCCACGCCAGACTCACGCGTTTCGAGCTCGATATAGAAAGACCCTTTGTCGGCCCGCAGGATCGCGGACAGCACACCGCCTGCCTCGACAGCGGCGCGGGCCTGGGCAACATCAAACGATACGCGTCGCATTCTGTTTCCTCGCTTCAGTACCAATCATCCATTCCTGCCTTTGAGGCGGACTGTATATAAACAACTCCAGACGTTTCGAGTCGGCCCTGAAAGTGACCGCCTCCCCGTCCGTGAGATCCAGCTGGCCCACGAGGGCACGCCAGAACAGGAGCGCGCCAGCCGCCTTGCAGAAGGCGGGACCCTTCGGCTCCTGCCTGCGGACTACCTCGGCCATGTGGTTCCCGATTTCGACCTCGACGGCGCTGGTGATGGCCTGATAGTTGAGTGAGTTCGTCACATGACCCATATCTGCCTCAGTTAATCGGTGATCAGTTCGGGACGCTACGCGCGCACCACGGCCTCGAACTGCGGGCCATAGCCCAGCGTGTCCGGGTAGCTGCCTGCACGCGTGGCAAGCCGGAACACCACGCCCATATCCTCGGCAATGTCCTCATCGAGGCCCCACAGCGATGCGCCGGCTCTGCCCGGTATCGCCCTGAGCGTGCTGCAGGAGGTTTTCGAGGGCCTGCTTTTCAGCGGGTGTCATCTGTTCGGGTTGCATCACGTCTCCCAGTCGTCGGTAACCGGCCGCCACTCGAACGGCCGCAGGGTGTGAGCCGGATCGTCTGCTTCGCAGGTGATCCAGCCTCGCGTAAATCCGGCACTGCTGTTGCGGTAGACCAGTTCGCACCCGCCGTGGTCGGTGGCGATCGTCACGCCGTAGAACACATCGAAATCCGAATGCGGCACACCATCGCGGCCGACGGCAGGCAACTGCCGCACCGCCGCGCTGCGCACCTTCGCGCCGAGCAGGTGATGCACGCCACTCATGCGCACACACCAGGTCATGCCGTCTTCCTCGGCGTCGGTTCGCCAGTAGAGGGATCCCGTATCGGTGTCGATGCGCAGGAACTGGCCCGCGTCGTCGGTGAACACGGCATAGACCTTGCGACCGGCAAGGGGCTGCATCGCGTGCTGGACATCCGTGTACATGGGCGCTCGGTGCCTCGGAAAACCCATCAGGGAATGTCACGGATTATAGCATTAGTCGGCACGCAATATAGTATTTCGTGGTTTTTTCCGGTACAGTGGGTTATCGACGCGTGCCGGATGCCCGCTGCACAGGGGCTGGCGGGGCGCGTTTTACATAACATCCGAATACCGCCGCAACTTTTGTCAGAGCTTTTTAGTAATGTCTGGTTCTGGCTCATTAGAAATGTCCGGTTCCCGGCTCCGGACCGGCGGCTGTGGCGCATGCTGCGGCATGAGCACAGCCCGGGAGCCGGACATGAACGGACGTGGATTGATCACGATCAGCATGCACGAGCTCGAGCGCGTGAAGATCATCGAAGCGGTCGTCCAGCATCGCCTGACGATCGTGCTGGCGGCGGAACGGCTGCAGCTGTGTGAGCGTCAGGTCAGCCGGCTGGTGCGGCGCTACGAGGCTGCCGGACCGGCCGGGCTCGTCTCGGCGCGGCGTGGGCAACCGGGCAACCGCGAACTGCCGGTGGATCTCCGTGCGCGGGCCATGGCGCTGGTGCGTGAGCGTTACGCCGATTTCGGGCCGACACTGGCGTGCGAGAAGCTCGCCGAGTGTCATGGCGTGGTGCTGGCGAAAGAAACCGTGCGGCGCTGGATGCGTGAGGCCGGGCTGTGGATTCCCCGCCGGCAGCGACCGCCGAAGCTGCATCAGCCGAGAAACCGCCGAGCATGCCTGGGCGAACTGGTGCAGATCGACGGCAGCGATCACCGCTGGTTCGAGGGCCGCGCGCCAGCCTGCACGCTGCTGGTGTTCATTGACGATGCGACCAGCCGGCTGATGGCGCTGCATTTCACGGCGACAGAGTCGACCTTCAGCTATTTCGAGGCGATGCGCGCGTACCTTGAACAGCATGGCAAGCCGGTCGCGCTGTACAGCGACAAGGCGAGCGTATTTCATTGCAACAGCCATTCGGTGACGCCTGGCAAGGGCGTGACGCAGTTTGGCCGCGCGCTGTACGAACTGAATGTGGATACGTTCTGTGCCAACAGCAGTCAGGCGAAGGGGCGCGTCGAGCGCGCCAATCTGACGTTGCAGGATCGCCTCGTGAAGGAATTGCGGCTACGCGGCATCAGCACGAAGGAGGCGGCCAACGCTTATGCGCCCCACTTCATCGCTGACTTCAATGGCCGGTTCGGCAAGGTGCCCAGGAGCGCGTTCGATGCACACCGGCCGTTACGGGCCGATGACGATCTCGACCTGATCCTGACGTGCCGGGTGCCGCGGCGCGTGTCGAAGGTGCTGACGGTGCAGTACGACCGGGTGATCTATCTGCTTGAAGACACGGCGGCAAACCGCAGCCTCATTCACAACTATCTGGACGTGTTCGAGTATCCGGACGGACGCATCGAGATCCGGGTCAATGGCGCTGCCCTGCCCTGTGTGCCGTATGACCGGCTCTCGGAGATCGACCAGGCGGCGGTGGTCGATAACAAGCGGCTGGGACACACGTTGCAGATGGCGCAGGTGATCCAGGCGCAGCGCGATGACCGGCGTGCGTCAGGCTCGCCGTCGAGAACGAATCAGGGCGAAGCGCCGCGGCCGAAGGAGCGCAAGGTGGGCACCTGCAAGCAGCGCGAACTGACGCTTGAAGACCTGAATGCAGCGGTCCTGGGAACTGCCGGAACGCGGGCAGGCTCGGTGCTTGAAAGCCCTCTAACATAGAGATTTCTGAACCTTAAAACCGGACATTTCTAAAAAGTCCAAACCCGGACATTTCAGAATGGCCTCGACAACTTTTGACGTTCCATCCCTTGCAACAAAACTGCCCGGCAAGCCAGCGAGATCAGCCCGGCCTGACGCTTTCGTAATCCTTCCGGTACGGCCGTTGATGTGCCAGCATCGCCCAGATTATTCGGGCAAGCTTGTTGGCCATCGCCACAATTACGACATTCATCGGGCGTCGCTGTTTCAGCTGCTCTACCCATCGACCGGGCTCTTTCACGCGATAGATTATGCTTCGCGCGCCATGAACGAGCAAAGTCCTGAGGTAGGTGTCGCCTCGCTTACTTATCCCCTGTAGCTCTATCTTGCCGCCGGAGCCGGTCTGCCCCGGAACGAGACCGAGCCACGCCGCAAACTCCCGACCGGATTTGAAGGCATTGGCATATCCCATCGTTGCCACTGCAGCAGTTGCGGTAAGCAGTCCAACGCCTGGAATCGCTGCGATTGCTTTGCCAGCCTGATCGTCCCTCATCCACTCCCGTAACCGCCGCTCTATCCGGCCGATCTGCTGATCCAGGTTATCCAGACCTTTCCATTGGTCACGCAATGTATCGATCAGTATCGCAGGCAGGCGTCCCGAAAGTCTCTCCAGAATTCCCGCAATCGATTTGTCCAAAGCCGCGCGACCCACGGCCATCACTTCACCATATTCGGTCAACAAACCCCGCAGGTTGTTGATCTGCATAGTGCGAAACTTCACCAGTTGCTGGCGCATACGATGTAGCGCCGGGACAGCCTGTTGTGCTTCAGTCTTCACGGCGACCGCTTTGCTGTCCATCTGCGTAGCCATCCAGATTGCACGCGCATCGGCCGCGTCGTTTTTATTACGAATGTTGAACGCCTTGACGAACTTCGCCGGCATCAGCTTGACCTGATGGCCCATCTCAATCAGCCGTCGCGCCCAATGCTGAGATTCGCCGCAAGACTCCATGCCGATGAGGCAGGGGCTGCGATTGGCAAAGTATTCGAGAAACGCAGATCTCTTCAAAGGCTTGTTCACGACCTCACCGGTTTCAGGGTCTTCCCAGTGAATCTGCATTACGCTCTTTGCGATATCCACACCCACGATCGTATGTGTCATGACGGATCCCTTCTATTCGATAGAGTAGGCCAATATGATCGCCGATTCGCAAATCGCAAGGCTGTCGCTTCGTATCAGGACACCGCTCGGTCGGGATGCACCGGTGGGCGGGAGTCGTTCATATCATTCAGAAGTTGAAGGCAGCGCAGTCGTCAATGACGCAACGGCTCAGCCTCAGCAGGTATCCGTTCTCGATAACCGGCAGGCGACGTCCGTTCTTGTTATTTTTTCAGGCGGCCGTTGTTGCAGACAGGTTTGAGTTTTGTGGTGTACGTTGCCCGGATAGACGGTTAGTTGCGTATTGGAAATCAACATACCTCGTCACGGTGAGCTTTTTCGGGAGCAAGCGTGTGCCACCATCTGACGCGTGGTCCGGTACGACAATGTGAAAACACCAATAAAGATGATTTACCAGCGAGAGCGCAATAGTCGTTTCTGAAGAAGCGTTTGCAAATCACGGCGCGTATCGGTGACGACGTGAATGTAAATCGTGTCGTCGCGCACCTCATATATGACCCGATTCTGGCCACTCAACGCTTCCCGGAAATTCAGACCGCCGAAATCTGAAAGCTCCGTCGGGACATAACCGCTCTGCGGGAACTGCCTGATATTGCCAAACGTGACAGCCAGTTCCGCGGACGTTTGCTTCCATGTCTGAGTACCGAAATTTTTGAGGATGTAGCGACGCAAATCCTTCGTATCCTCCTGCGCCTCGTCGAGAACCAGAAGCTTGAACTTCGTCTGCCCCATCAGCGGATTTGCTCCTTCCGATCAAGGTCGTCGAGTTCGGCAAGAAACTCATCGGCATCCTTGAATTTCCCCTGCTCGATGTCCTTCTGGCCCAAGGCCAGAATCTTGAGCAGCGCCAGCGTTTGCTGGGTGTCCTCATAGCTTTGCACGTCCTGAACGACGAGCTTCGCCTCGCCATTCTGCGTGATAAGCAGCGGCTCGCCAGAAGCCGTCAAATCCTTGACGATCTGCGCTGCGTCGCTTTTGAGGTAGCTGATTGGCTTTACGTGGTCTGCTAGGCGCATATCCGATTCTCCGTTCGTCACCACATTCAGACTGAATATAGACTAAATTCGGTTTTATGCAAAGTCCTGAATCAGGCTGGGCGCTCGTGAGCTGTCATCGGGGCTCGATTTGCCCATCCACAAAATACGGTGCAGTTCGACACCGGTTGATTGGTCGCTATGAACGCGCCGCCCTATCCTGCATCGCCCGCCTCACGGGTCACGGGCGATGCAGCGGGTTGGTCGGCCCTACGTCTTTAAGTGGCGCGCTACAGACAAGCGGGTTGCGAACGACACTGTAAATTTGAACTGAAAAGTTCACGAAAAGCGATCGACTATGTTATGTACAGTCCTATTCCGAGGATGATGTCAGGCTATGTCGATCGCCGCTGAGCCCACGCGCGGATGCGCGATACTATGCACATGTTTATGCGCATAGTATCTGCACATGATTTCCGCACAAATTCGGCAGTCTGCCGAACCGGCCATATCTCAATCGGCGAAGAAAGCTACGCGCAAACCCACCAACGTGTCGTTGCCAACTGATCTGCTTGACCGCGCGAAACAGCTGGACGTCAACATCTCGCGTGCAAGCGAACGGGGTCTACGCGAGGAAGTTCACGAGGCCGAAGCGCGTGCGTGGGCGGCCCAGCATGCGGACTTCATTGCCGAGCTCAACGCACGCATTGAGCACGATGGCCTGCCGCTCGACGACCACCGCATGTTCTGATGGCGCGTTTTGATCTGTACGACAACCCTTCATCCAGGTCCAGAGCGAAGTCACCGTACCTCCTTGATGTGCAGAGCGATCATCTGGGCAGTCTGATCTCGCGGGTCGTTATTCCCTTCACTCGCATGGCTGGCAATTACACACCCGACAAGGTCGCACAGGATCTGGCTCCGATCATTGAGATCGGTGGCGAAAAATTCATACTGGAAACGCCATTCCTCGGCGCGATGAGAACCAGTGAGCTTGGTCCCGCGGCAGGAACACTCAAATCCGAACAGAGCCGGGTTCTGGCCGCACTCGATCGTCTGTTCGGCGCTTACTGATCAACCCGGCCGGAAACTGCGCTGGTCACGTCAACCGCGCATATCAACTTCCGGAATCGAACTTACGATCACCCGTCGCGTTCGGTCGTGCTCGAACGTGAACTGCCGTTCGGACGTTTGCCACCGCAAATATCCCGCAGGCAAATCGCATGCTTGATCGCGGAATTTCATCGATGCCGACGAGATCGGCGAACTGAACTTAGTGCGACGCGACTGTCCTTGTGCCGTTGCCAGATCGAGCAACAGAGTATCTGCTCAGCCGGCTCGCCGGCCAGCCCTGCTAGCAATTCCCCGAAAGATCGATCCTGAGCAATCGGTCACCCATAGACGATCCGACATACAGCGTGTTGCTGATCTGAAAGCCAACCGACCCGCCGGCGAGAACGCCGGACTCTCCGTGAAAAGCGCGGCTGTTGCCATCGTGTCCGGGTCAAGCGTCACGGCGGAAAAACCCGTTCTGCAGGACACACTTTGGGCGAACGTGCAGGCCTCCCAGCTCTGAAGTTCATCGATGCCTATGACGATCAGCTTTCCATCGTCGCGTACTCTGACATTGTCCGGATGGAACGTAAGATCGGCGAAGCCGGTCACTCGTTGTGTCTGACGATCGTACTTTCGCACCTGTTTTCCGGTCCACGCGTTGAAATAGATGAACCGCGGGTTGCTGCTGAGTATCTGAATGCCATTGTTCGTCGGCGCCTCGCTATTGGGGAGCCTGACAAGACCCGCGCCAGGATGCCATTCGACGAGGTAGCCGGTGTCTGCCCCGCTTACCATCACATCAAGCGCATCTTTACGGGTGCCAGCGGCCTTGTCGAGCATCACGGTCGCGGCAAAGCCTCCATCGAAAGTCGCCGACACGCTGTTCATCAAGCCGTCCGGATTGACGACACAACCGTGCCGGCTCTGTCGCGATAAGGACGGAGGGGCGAACGGAGTGCACGGGCCGTGATCGTTTATGAGGCGAGGGAATAGAATTGCTGTGCGGCGGACGCACCGTTCCCTTTGGCGTATTTCATTTGCCCCTTGCGGATCATGTGCATCGCCGCAATGCCGCCCAGAATGATGCGCGCACAACGAAAATCCTTGAAACCGAGCATGGGCCGGGTTCGGCGTTTGACGGCCCTGTGGTCCTGCTCGATGCGGTTGTTCAGATACTTGACCTGACGGATGCGGATGGGTGTTTCGCGTGCGGCGTTGATGGCCTGGAGGGCGGCCAGATTGGCACCGCTCTTATCCATGTTGACCGTCTGCGGGGCGCCGTTCTGGCCAATCGCTTTCTCGAAGAAGCGGTGCGCTGCAGTCTTGTCGCGATGGGCACGCAGCAGGAAGTCGATGGTGTTGCCGGCCTTGTCCACGGCACGGTAAAGATACTTCCAATGGCCCCTGATCTTGAGGTAGGTCTCGTCCATCCGCCAGCTTTTGCCGACAGGCCTTTTGTGTTTGCGAAATATTTTCTCGAGCAACGGCATCAGCTTGATCACCCAGCGGTGCACGGTCGAATGATCGGCTGAAATACCGCGCTCAGCCATCATTTCCTCGAAATCACGCAGACTCAGCGAGTAGGCCACGTACCATCTCACGCAGACCAATATCACTTCGAGCGGATAGTGAAGTCGCTTCAGAACTTTCGCTATGCCCGAGGCCAGTGTCTTTCGCGGCGTCTGCGTCTTTTTCATCGTGCCATTCGGGGAATTTCGTCAGATCCGGATTTTACCCCTTCGGCTTATCGCGACAGAGCCCTTCAACATTTTGTGGTCCGTCGGCTGCTGTACCTTGGCTAATACGAGAACTTGCCGCAGACCACATTGTGCAGAATCAGGGTGATGAAAATTGCCGGTAGTTGACCTTACTTGCGTGTCAGGGGCCACGCTGCTTTAAGTTCCTCCACGCTGCCGTTATAGACATTTATATCCATGTCTTTTCTGGTGCCAGAAACCGGCACTTGAGGCAGGATTTCGCTCGAGAACTGCCAGAGCGCGTATGTCTTCCAGACGCCTTTTGGGAAGTCTGTCACCTTGGCCTTGAAGCGTGCGTACCAGAGCGGGGACTGTTTGAACGCCTCATCGGGAAGCTTTTGTGAAATGTACTTTGCTCCGTCCTGATTGGTATAGAGCAACGGGTATCGACCAGTCCTTTCTTTTACTCGTTTGATAAACAATAGCGCTTCATCCGCATTCATAAGCGTGCTCGAATGTACGTCTTCGAGGTCAAGCGCGATCAACTCGTCGTCGGCGGGTTTGACGGTATCGATATAGTGATCAGCCTGCTGCACGGGATTGCCCGCAACGCCCCAGTGATATGAGCCCCACAGGTAGCCACGCTCCTTGGCTTTCGCCTTGCGTTCGAAGTAAGTGTTGTCGATGCGTGTTGTTCCGACAGTTGACTTGTGAATGATTGCTTTCACACGGGCGTCTTTCCCGAGCGCATCCCAGTCGATGAAGTTGCCTGCATAGGGATCAAGGATAAGCGCAGCCCCGGCGTTAGCCCACGGTCGGTCGAACTCGCCGGCCTGTAAAGCCGCCGAACTTACCAGTAGGAGCAGCGAACTCGCCAGCTTCAGCATAAGTAACTCCGACAGGTTATGACGCACTCGAGAAGCATAGGAGACGACTCTCAGAAAGCGCAACAATTATGTGCTGGCATGTGGAAAAGCACATCGTGCTCATTCTTTCCACCTTCGCTTTTGGCGAACCGGATTGCCGCTGCACGATACGCAGGACGGCACAAAATAAGTTGAAGTTCCAACGTTGACCAACTACGCTGCTCTCAGATGAAAGGGAATTGTTTGCTAACGGTGTGGAGTCGTTGGTCTCGACCGGCCATCCAGATGTTTCGCGGCCATATGTGGGTACCAATGGCTTGAATGCAGCGGTGGAACGCCGCTTCAACCACTTCAAGTCGGAGCGCGCGATGAAGAGCTTGCTGATAGCCTGCATTTGCATCAGCGCAATTGGCGGGGCGTTTGCTGCAAGCGACCCCAATGTCTCACACTACAGCGGCATCTGCGATGCGTCCGCGGCAATTGCGTTGAATCACGACCACTTCGCAGTGGCGGACGATGAGCGCAATGTTCTAATGGTCTATCGACGCGGGCAACCTGCACCGGTGCGCCAGATAGCATTGAACGACTTCCTTGGCACAAAAGACGGCAAGGAGTCAGACATCGAGGGTTCCGCTGCCATCGGAGAACGAGTTTTCTGGATCGCTTCGCATGGGCGGAATTCGAAGGGCAAGGTTCGCGAGGAGCGCTATCGTTTCTTCGCGACGGACATAGTTGCTGATAGCACACCGCCGAGCCTCAAGCCTGCGGGCTCACCCTACCTGCATTTGCTTGACGACCTGCTTGCTGCCGATAACCTCAAGTCCCTCGGTCTTGACGCCGCTAGCAGCCGAGCGCCTGAAGCTGACGGCGGACTAAACATCGAAGGGCTCGCAGCGATGCCGACGGGCGGCCTGTTGATTGGTTTTCGCAATCCGATTGTCGACACGAAGGCCCTGCTGGTTCCTCTCGAAAATCCTCAGGAAGTGATCAATGGGCATCGAGCAAAACTGGGTCCTCCGGTCCTGCTCGACCTTGGCAACCGAGGAATTCGAAGTATCGAGCGGGTCGGGGACAGCTATCTGGTTGTAGCCGGGCCTGCGGCTGATGAAGGCTCTTTCGCGCTTTACAAATGGTCTGGGAAGTCCACTGACGCGCCGAAGCGAGTCGAGCAGGTGCAGTTCGACGGCCTTTCTCCGGAGGCACTGTTTGCCATCCCAGATTCTGACCGCGTGCAGATATTAAGTGACGACGGAGGGCTCGACGTCGGCGGCACTGCCTGTAAAATATCCAACGAAGCGGATAAGTCGTTCCGCAGCTTAGTCGTTCAAAAGCCGTAGCGAACGCGTTGAGTCGAAGCCAGAGCACGGATAACATTGATAGCGTTGTTGAGAGCCCTGCAGCTCCTGCTGACCACTTCGCACGCGCCGGTGAAACCGATATTGCCGTGCCGCTATTTGAATTGCTTTCTCTGGCGACGATTAGCGGCCGTGAAAGCCTGGTATGCAGTTCTTCGGTTCGTTTTGTTGATTGCACAACAGCATGAACGTCGACCCATCACTCGACAGAAAATCGACGCTGCTCCAGCTTAATGGTCAGTGTATCGACTTTGCTGCCATGAGCGATTTGGCTTTGGCCGAGATCAGCACGTTGCGGTCAGAATTCCAGGCCTCCTGGTACAGTCGACGGATGACGTCGGCCCAGCGCGGATCGCCATTTTTGTCGGTACCGACCGGTTCAGTGCCACCGGCTTCGCGATATTCGTCCCGCGTCGTAGACGCGACGCGGGCGTATTTCTTCGCCGTCACGATGGCCCCATCATTGTCTGCATCGGGGCAGGCAGAGCCGATTGCGGCCAGAGCCTTCGGTATGACCCTGGTGGTCACGGTAACGCCATCCCGGAACAGGAAGCAGACCATTGAGCTTCCCATGCCACCGCCTGACGACGCGGGCTCAGGAATGAAACCGGCAACTGGAAACACGCCGGAGGAGGCAGACATGATAGTTTTCGAGACTGCTGTGGCACAGGTCGCCAAGTCATTGGAGTTCGCGTCTTTGCACGCGGTAACCGTCCATCGGGCTAACTTGTCCGCAGTCGGATTGAGCATGTACGTCTGCACTTTCACTCCGCTGTCGTTGTAGCCGCAGCGTTGCACAGGAAAACCGTTCCATCGAGGGAAGTCAACGACAGGTGTATCGCATTGCCGCGTGGACAACCTTGCTGCGAACCACGCGCTTGTCTTGACCTGCACGTCTGTATCTTGCGACGTAGCCACAAGACGAACCGGATTCGCCTCCGACTTATCGAGCGGCGGCGTTATTTTGTAAAGGTTCCGTTCAGGGGAAACGTCGTCCGACGGCATAAGCGGATCATTCATGATTCGCGTCACGGTTCGGACGTATCTCTCCGGCTGCCAATTGTAAGGGCTCGCGATGCCTGCAAGCCAGGCCTTCGCGCTCTCATCGCTTGGCAGACCAGCGGCTCGAGCCTTTCTGTACTCGTCGGCATCGTGCTTATAAGCCGGCAGGGTGGCCAGTTTGGCCGCGACGAAGTCGACGGAGTCTGCAGCATCCATGAAAACGACGTAATGGTTGTTGACGTCTTTTGGTGGTTGGCAAGCTAATGTAAAGCTCTTGCGTCCACCTGCGGCCGCTGCTGAGTAGTATTTCCAGCCAAAGAGATTGTTCGCTTGCAGCGCTGTGCGCGTCCAACCGTATCCCGACTCAGCGATGGACATAGCCGCGAGCGCCGGAGCAGGGACGCCGTGCTGACGTTCGGCGGCTACTGCGAGCGCCGATACCCGTTCTATAAACTCCGCTTTTTCCGCCGCCGTAGGGTGGCCTGGCTCGGGGTCGTAGCACCCCCATTCGGCGGCACCCGCTACGTTTGAGATACAAACGCACACGACTGCTAGAGAATATATGGAAAGACGCATGAGACGCTCTATATTCATTTGCGCGGTTTGCCATGTGTTGTCCGTGTTCTCTCGCGAAACTGAAGTCGGCGCATGCTGAAGGCAGCTGTGGCTTATGAGTGCGGCCGGCAAACGACGAGTGGGCGGACGATAGTTCTTGCATAGATTCACACGCCGCGATCGTTCGCTTGAGTTCTGAGAGGACACTGCAACGTCCAATGACACTTAGAAACTAGGCGAAGCATATCCTTAGGCTGCAAAAATCCATCAAACAGTGTGGGATGTCGCACATAGTGACTCGCTAGACTTCTCTGTGCCCAAGGGGCGAGCCGCGGTGACTGCACAGGTGGCGAGGGCATCCACGCCAGGGAAGCGCCCATGTGGCAGGGCATGCAGCCATGAGGCACCAACGAAATCGCCCAGCGAACGGCTGCTGTACTCCGCAACCCGTCGAATCACGACGCGCGCTGTCCGACGACCTGCTTCTTTCAAGGCGGCACCTGCCACATTCTGTTTGCGCTCTGCTCCGTGCACTGCCCGGGCGTCGTATAAAAATTGCGAAGCAGGTGCATCCGCGCCATCAACCGGTCCAGGTAAAACGATAAGCAGTGACCGAGGCCACCCTAAACATGCGGGGCCTTCCGATGTTGCGAAGCCTGTTCGAACGCGTACCCGAAACGGAAGAGATCAGGTTCGTGGTACGGATAGACAACCAGTTCCATGCCTACCGACAAGCCTGCTTCGGTGAAGCCCGCAGGCAGACAGATCGATGGCATCCACGTCTGCGATGCTATGAGCGTATTGGTCGGGAACGTCAACGTATTCGTCCGCCCTTCTCGCACGTCGTCTTTCTTCGGTGGCGGAACCTGAACGGCGGGGTAGCACAGCGCCTGCACGCCAGCATCAGCCATGATCTTCACAACCGCCCGCTGGAAGCGGTCACGCGCGGCCAGTTTGCGAAAGTAGTCGGGGTCGTCCTCTGGATGCTGTGAGCCGTCGAATACGCTTTGCAGAAGATCCAGCACCGGATGAAACTGGTTGGCTTCCCGAATCGCTTCGAGCGAACGGTACGGCAGTGCAGGTCGCTCTGCGAGAAACGCGTTTAGGTCGGCGCGCGAATGTGTCAGGTAAAGAGACGTCTCCAGGATTTGTTCCATAAGCCCCGGGATCTCCACCTCGACCAGGACTGCACCCGCTGCCTGCAGTTGCTCGAGGCTACGGCGAACTGCAGCATTCACCATCGAACAGGCCGGATCGCTATCGGAACCGAACGCTTGACGCAACACGCCGACACGCACGCCATTCAAACCTCCTGCATCCAGATGATCGGCATAGCTACCGGGATGACCGGCGATCCGGTGTGCGACGGTGTATTCGTCGCGTGGATCGTAACCCACCATGCTATCCAGAAGCATCGCCGCGTCGGTGACCGTGCGTGCCATCGGCCCCGCCGTGTCCTGAAACACGACCAGCGGCGACATCCCGTCCCTGCTGATCAGTCCAGGTGTCACGCGCACACCCACCAGATTATTGAAGCTTGCAGGCAGTCTGATCGAACCACCCGTGTCCTCCCCGATGCCGACCAGCCCCAGATTTGCAGCGATCCCAGCTGCCGTGCCGCTGCTCGAGCCTCCCGAGTCGTGCGCGAGATCATAGGGATTCAGGGTCTCGCCGCTCATAGACGAAAAGCCGAACCACGACGTGGCGAAATCCGGCATGGTCGTCTTGGCGAGCACGAGCGCACCGGCACGCTTCAACTGCGCAATTGCCGTAGCGTCTCTCGCAGGTACGTAGCCTTTTTGCGCAATCGACCCGAAGGTCGTCTGGATGCCGGCCGTTTCGATTTGATCCTTCACAAGGAGTGGAACGCCGTGCAAGGGTCCAACGAATCGGCCCGTCCGCGCGAATTCGCGATCCAGTGCGCGTGCTTCGTCGCGCACCCGCGGATTGGTCGAGACGATCGAATTGAGTCGCGGCCCGTTACGGTCGATCTGCTCGATTCGAGCGAGATACATTTCGACGAGTTGCTCCACCGTGAGAGCGCCTGACTTCAACGCGCGATGGACAGAATCGATGGTCGCTTCTTCGAGAATGAATTCGGACATGTTGATCACTTTTGGGTAGAACAGCCGGATACCGCTGTCGGATTCCACACTGTTTGAACGATGAATGCGTTTGTTTGTGCAATGTCAGTTCCTGCCGGGCATAGCGCGTTGAATCGCTATGCCATGCTGCGCCAATATCTCGCGTACAGCCGTCAGGATCAGGACGGCATGAGGCGTATCGCTGTGCACGCACACCGACTCGAATTCGATGGCGATGTCACGCCCGTCAGTCGTCACAACACGCCCTTCGATACACGCTCGCAAGACCTTGTGCGCTATCTCGCGTGGCTCAAGCGGGCGAACTCGCCGCGAAAACACAATCGATCCCGAATTGTCGTAGTCACGGTCCGCATAAAACTCGCGCACCACGGGGTGTCCAGAAGTTCTGGCCACCCGCTCGATGACGCTATCCGCCATGCAGTAGATCGGCAGACTGGCGTCGAGCTTACGAACGGCGCGCACGAGCCCTGTAGCGAATGCCTCGTCGACCGCAGCGTGCATGTAAAGCGCTCCATGGAGCTTGACGTGACTAAGGTCCAGCCCATGTAACCTCGCAAATTCGCGCAACGCGCCACACTGATAGATGACGTCATTGACCAGTTCTTCCGATGAGGAATGGATCGCACGACGGCCAAATCCAACGAGATCTCGATAGCCGGGATGGACGCCGATCGCAACGCCGAAATCTCGCGCCATCGCGACAGTACGCGCGATCGTGCAGGGATCGCCGGCATGGAAACCTGCAGCGATGTTCGCCGAACTGATCTGCGGCATGATCGCTTCATCCACGCCGTCGCCGATCGACCAGACGCCAAACCCCTCGCCCATATCCGAATTCAGGTCCACAGAATTGCGACGCACTTTTCGTCTCCCATGTCATCGGGGCTTCACCGCACCCCACAGGGACAACGATAGTCGCCACACAGGATTCGAAAAAGTTGTTTCTTTATATGTGTCCGTATATATTTTATTCATACCCAGGTGAGCAAACGGCGCGTAGTCTCCGTCATCATCAGCGCCATCCTGCGCCTTCGAGCGGGATTCACGCTATTCCAGGCTTCGTAAAAACCATGTCCATCACACTCCGTCAGTTGCGGTACTTCGTTGCCGCCGCAGAACTCGGCCAACTATCGCGCGCTGCGATGGAACTGAATATCAGTCAATCAGCCGTGACAATTGCAATTCGCGACCTCGAGCAGACCGTCGGCCGGCAACTACTGCAGCGTGGTCCACACGGTGTCGATCTGACCGATGCTGGCCGACGCTTTCTCGAACACAGCTACACCATTCTCGCCAGCGTCGACGAGGCACTTAGGGAATCAAGCGAGGAGAGCACGGTTGAAAGCAATGTGCGTGTAGCGGCCAGTTACACGCTCCTTGGTTATTTTCTGCCCTACCACCTGCAACGGATCGCAACGCTATATCCACACCTTTCAATCCAGTTGCATGAAGTCAGTCGCGATGAAATGGAAGAAGGACTCATTGCCGCCAGATATGACGTGGCCGTCCTGCTTGCCGACAATGTCGCGAGTTCGAGCCTCGCGGTCGAGCGCATCTTCGCGTCTACGCGACGTCTTTGGGTCGCGTCACACCATCCATTGCTTGAAAAGCGCTCTGTAACGTTTGCTGACGTCGCCAAAGAGCCATTTATCATGCTGACCGTCGATGAGGCGGCCGACACGGCTATGCGTTACTGGAACAAGACGGACTATCAGCCACACGTGATCTTGCAGACGTCCTCGGTCGAGGCAGTGCGCAGCATGGTTGCCAATGGCAGCGGCGTCGCCATCCTGTCGGACATGGTGTACCGGCCATGGTCGCTCGAAGGCAAACGTATCGAAACTATCACATTGGCGAACCCGGTCCCTTCAATGGCGGGTGGTATTGCCCATACACGCGACAGGAAGATCACGCCTGGTATGCGTGTCTTTCTCGACTACTTCCGCGAAACCTTCAATTCGCCCTATCTCCCTCATGCGGCCTTGCGCCAGTCGCGTACGGCGGCACGCTAAGCCTCGCTCCGGAACACAGATCGCTTGCATTTGCTCCGAGAACGGTGTGCAAAATTGCCTCCACTTACCATCGCGGTCTCCGGAGTATCGCGAGCTTTCAGCCTAAGTCTGAGCCGACCCCATTTCGGCCGTTTGATTTTCGGTGAAGCGGTCATTTAACGTTGGGGCGAATTTTCGATCCAGACAAGCCAACCGACCAAGGGACGCGGCAAAAATGAGGCGACGAAATCCAGATACTCCCTAATTCGGGGGCCAACGTGCTAACCGACAACCAGGTTAGCGACCTTGGACTCGGAAGCAGTTTCCATCTCATCGCTTACAGGGTAACCAAGCCTAATTCCCCACCTTACGGAGATCCTCGATTCCAGCCTGAGCGGAATGACGACGGAACAACCGCATCTCTGTCGGTTCCCGCGATTGCCAATCTGAACATCCAGGTTGAGGGACCCGCGGCGGACCTTACCCATACGACCGGCTTCTACAATGACAATGTCCTCGCGGTGCAATCCTGCCGTTCTTTACCTATACGTGTAGCGGATCGGGTTGGCTGCGCCGGGTTTCCGGTATTCGTCCGGTACACGCTTGTGGACGTAAAGGCGTTCGATTTCAACCGGCGCAGGCCCGCCTCGGAACCCATATCGATCGGGCTCGTCATCGCGTGTGGGGAAGTTGGCCGAAACCGCCTGAAGCCACTCATCAGCGACAAACGCACCGACAATCAGTCCTTGCCGGCACGCAAGCACGTACTCAGCACGATGGGCCCTCTTTGGATCGACTTTCCAAGCAAAGCTCACAGCGGTATAGAGGTCATCCTTTATTGCCGTCTTATTGACGTTGATGAGCAGAAGGCGATGCATGATGTTCGCCACTTCCGCCAGGTAGCGGACCAGTATTTCGTCGGCGTGCATCACTCCCGTTGCCGAGTTTCCGACGCCTCCTGCCACGTTGGTAAGCCCCGGATAGGCATCGATGAGCGCAGCTTCGACCTCCAGCGCAGTCTTCTCATCCATTCCGTGCCGATGGATGACGTGCCCAACCTCAAAACCAGCAAGTTTGATCTCACGGATCCGTTTGACTTTATTGGCGACGACGTCATCCTCGACGGCCTTCTCAGCCCGGATATGCTGAAAAACGCGGTTGTCCCTGCCCTTCCCGACGTAGAAGGTTTCGCCGTTACGCGGGTCGATGAGACGGTACACGTAGAACTGGATGGCGTCAGCGACGGACTGGGGAAACATCTTGACTCTCGACATGTAGCAGGTCTCCGTGGACTGTCAGGTCCTGGGCGTGATCTTATCTCGCGCGTCACGGTCTTACGCGTCGGACCTTCCCTGCTTAGCGATTGCATCGATCGGCCATCCGATCTGCGTTAGAGTTTTTTTGGAGCCGCACGGGCCGCCATCAGGTTGAAGAAAGAAGCCGAATGCGAAGGTTGATTGAATGTCGTGTGCTGGCCGATCACTGCCTCGTGCAAAAGGCGTTGACGGCCCGATACTCGCACGGCCGCGACCCTCTTTGGCCCTTCGGTTCAACGCGAAATCAAGGGCAACTTTCGAGGTACAGCGGGCACTCGCTCAATCACGCAACACGGATCGCTACGACAACGCCCAGTCCATGGACACGAAACCTTCGAATCGCGCTCATCGGATGACAATTTCGGAAATGTCCCCCGTCCACTGAAAGCTTGCAGTTGATGGAAATGGGCTGATGCGAGCCGGAACGGACAGTTAGTTGCGTTTTTGTGCAAGATTTTATGATGAAACCGCACACGGATTTGGCGCTCACTGACCATGTTGCACCGCCGCCTTTCGAAGCTACCGGCGATCCAAACTCCAGCATGGGTTTCGAACAGCACGCTTGCCACGGAGTTGATCCCGTTCATGTTCGCCGGCGTGTGGAAATCAGACAACAATGCTGACAAGGCGATGCTCGAGGTGCAAGCGGCAACGTGCCCTATGAGGAGCTGGAGCGACGAGTTGCAGCGCTCCTGCCGATGGACGCCACACCGGTCTGGTCCGAAAGTTCGCTTCGTGGTGTGACCTCCAAGATCGACTCTCTCTTCGCGGTCAAGGATGCGGCGACGACGACCGACATGGAGCGCTTCCTCGATGTCGCGAAGTTGATCCCGTCGGAGGCAAATCCGGCGCTCGAATTGGCTGAAATGGATCGCTGGGTAGCAGGTGGATCAGTTCAGTCACTTCCCCTGCCAATTTGCTGTCTGGGATCTGGATGCTGGAAACTCCGTTCGTTGACACAGTTTTATCTTCCTTGATCTGGTTGGAGGCGGCTTGACTCACGGACGCCGGACGGTTGCATTAGCTGGTCGCATTCATACATGCAAGGTCTTGGAAAGCGACGCTCATTCGAGCTGGCAGACAGTATCAGGATTGGAGATCTGGAACGTACCATCGAAAATGCGGTGACCTTCCCAATCGGATCGGCGTCGCATTCTGCTGTTTCGTGGGTGCGACACGAGTTGACTTTTGTTTGCTGCGTCGCCGTCCATGTCTGATTGCTGGGGAAACCGCGCGTTGTTTCACCCGCAAGCGTTTCTATCAGCTATCCTGAAGTTCGAAGGCCACAGCTTTTTATAGTGCAAGCGACGCCGTCGTCACGTCACTGGGTTCATCGCGGAACATTTCTGGTCCTCACAGCGGGAGGAAGTCATGCGGATCTCGAATGCACTGCGTCTGATTGGCAACAGTTCTCTCCGGTATGCGCCAGTTATCGTCACCGCAGTATGGGCAGCGCAGTCACCGACGGTACAGGCCACGGTACGTGCACCGCTCTGCAAGGTAGAACAGGCAAGAGAAAATCCGGCCGAATCGATGGAAGAGGGTTTTCGCAAACAATTCTGCGAGACTGCGCACTCGAAATCCTGCGACAACCGCTGGTCGAATGCCAGGCTCTTTCTGGACAGGGCACTGGCCGATACCCGCATACAGGATGTCGGAACGATCGCCTACATGTTCGGGACCATTTACGTTGAAACGGGCACGAAAGACTTCTCCCCCGCCGCCGATGAAACAATCTGGTCAGGGAATAAAGACAAACAGTACGTCAAGGACGGGTTTTACGGCCGTGGATGGATCCAGCTAACCTACCGGGATAAATACGTGAAGGCGAAAAAAGTCATTGGAGGCGACCCGGTCAACGACCCGTCGATTGTCAAAACCCCCGACAATGCCTATGAGATTCTCTATCGCGGGATGACTGAAGGGTGGGTCGAGAACTATCGAACCTCGCCTGGCGGTGCTGCAGATCCGAAGTACGCAACGCCAGTGCGCCTCAGCGACTTTGTCACGCCCGTACAAGTGGACTACGATCACGCGAGAGCAGTCATCAACGCTAACTGCAAGAAAATCAAGGTCGGCTCTTCGTGGGTGTGCAGTCCGCCAGACGTGAAGGTCGCCGAGCATCATTACATTCCCCCCGCAGCCTCCCTTGATTCGAGCTCGGCCGCGACAGGCGCGGCCGACCGGATGGAGAGATTGCTGTGTCGAGCGCAGGCGCCTCAGTGATAGAGGCTATTTTTGCTGCCTGGCCTCGCGCTCTTTTTCTTCACGCTCCTGTTCTTCGCGCTCCTGTTCTTCGCGCTCCCGTTCTTCGCGCTCTTTTTCGAGCCGTCGTTCGTTTGCCTCCTTGCCAGCTTGCACCAGGTTTTGCGCAGTTTCGCGCTGCTCGTCGGTCATTAGATGCGAATTGCGATCCAGATTCGACTTGGCCATATGCCCCGTAATCTCGGGCGCGCGCTTTACGGCTTCGACGCCGACTTCAGCTGCCAGCATGCCGACATTGGCTGCCGATTTCCCAACCAGCTTTGCCACGGCCGACAGCTTATCCGAGCTACTTCCAGACGAGAAAGTGTCTCGCGCCTCGTCGAAGGCTTCTTTAAGCTTGAAATATGGCAGTTTCATTTCAGCGCCGCTCCACGCGCCTCAAGTTGAAGTCGTAGCCCGGCTTGTCCCGGCGGCCCTTTGCTTCGGCGATCTCGATGGCGGTACGTTCGGATTCGCACTCGGTCGTATGGGAATACACCGCCGAGTTGGAGCCTTTTCGCATTTCATAATGCACAACATATTTAGCCACGGTTACGTCCTCTCAAATTGTTATGGGCAAAAGGAGTAACGGCAGGTACATCGGTGTTCTTTAGCAAAAACTTAAAAATGTTCCTTGGACACAGCCGCGAACAAGCGCCCGGCTAAAGCTTGGGGGAAATGCCTATTTTCTTCCTCACCTCCGCCTGTATCGCGCGACACATCCCCAAGCTCATTAAACTTTCCAGATAAAGCGCCGATAACACATGCTTGCAGCCGATCGCCTTCGGCGTTGCGCGCCATATAAAGGTAGCCACGTTAAATGACGGCTGCACATTTCTCGTGACGCGAATTGAGAGTCGATAGATGGAACAGGACAGCTACGAAAAAGACCTGGAAGAAACGCGCACTACTTTGCAATCCATGCTCGTTCCGGGTGAGTCTGTGCTGGCGTTCGCCGTTCAGCGACGTTTATTCGCACTCTCGCATCGCCGGATGATGGTTGCAGCTACATCGGGAAGACTGCTTGTCATCAGCAGATGGCTTGATTGGCGGCTTCACGCCGGCGGATCGCGCTAGTGCGCAACGGGCGTCAAGTGGCTTGATGGCAAACCGCACGTGGTGAGCTTTGGCCCGTGGAAAGCTACCGGGGGCAGCGGCTGGATGGGCGCCCAGTGACGACGGATGCGTGGCTGATTCGTGATGGCGCCTGGCATTTAGGCCGCGCCGGGTCGTTACGGTTGGCCCCCACCCCGTCCGTCGAATGACAGGTTGCCGGCACGACGGCCCTTCGAACGCCGGCCGTGAAACTCACACAGCGGAAGAACGGGGACGTACGTCGCGCCCCTTCGGCTAGCCGTAACCCCTGCGACGAATGGACCAATTGCTCAACGGATTCACACTCCCTTTCGACGGGCCATGAACGGCATCATCGATGGCGTAAAAGGCAAACAGACGACCACTCCGACCTATAACCGCGCGACCTACAATCAGACCAGCACGCTCACGAACGCCATGACAAGCGGCGCCACAACGGCTGCAGGCAACGCCGCTGGCTCGGTCATTTCGAATACCGTGTCGTCCGCCATCGGCAAACTCTCAGGTCAACTGGGCTCATCGGACGCTGGCGAATACACGATTACTGAAGCGAATGATCCAGGCGTCTTCTTCGGCAAGCCCCCTGCGGAGATCGACGCCAAAGATCTCTACCGCGAAAACGGCTTTCTGGGTTACAAGCATCTCGACAACGGCGGGGTGAAGGGCACGGACGCTTACGCGCCGGTGGCAGCACGGGAGCAGGCGCTGCAGGCGGGATTCGAGGCCGCTAACAGCGGCCTGGGCAATATTCATGAAATTCAGACCCGGCAGCGTCAGGGCTGTGTGCCGTTGACCGGCAGCCCGGGCTACTGCCGTGCGGCCGCCTTGCTACGAAATTTAAGGAGCTTTTTGTCGAGATCTTAGGCGCCGGCAATCACACAATGCGTCATGACATCACACCGGATATGAACGAGATCCTTCAGGGGACGTCCCATTGCCTAGTCGCATATACTGCGTAACGACGCGCTTCTATAATAGAACAGGGGCCGCACTTGGAAGCAGACGCCCCTTCGCGCGCCTTTCGAAAAAAAACAATTGTCGCTAACCGACGAGCCCTTCCTTTGCTTCCGCCCATCCTTTCCGAGCATTTGATGTGACGGTAAGTAGAGCTTCCAGTCCTGTAGACCCCGCAGCAACTGCGTGCAGGAACATGCTGATCGAGAAATGAACGATTGAGCTGACTCCTATAGGCATGTCAGCACGAGGGATGCGCTCACTCAATATCAAAGCCGCAAGTCCATGCTCCATCGCCCATGCGCTGTGGACAACAAACGGAAGTGCCTCCCTTTTCCACCCACACTCTATCGCGTATCCTTCGACGGCCCTTGCGAAAACATTAAAGGATGCGGCACTTTGCTCGGAGAGCTCGGAGTAGGTATCGCGAGAAACGATTCGAGGTCCCACCATCAAGTTAAAAAGGCCCTTATGTGCTTGCGCGAAATCCACGTACGCATCCATCATCCGGTAAGCAACCGTTAAAGGGGCGTCCCCGGAACTGGCGACTCTATAACGAATATCGGCTAACTCCCTGAATCCATCTGCCGCAATCGCCGCCAGCAGCCCTGCCTTTCCGGCGAAATGTCGCGAGGGGGCCGCCTCGGACACGCCTACCGCACGAGCCAGATTACGCAGACTCAACTCCTGCGGCCCCATTCTCTCCAACTCCAAGCGACCTTGGGCAATCAGAGCGTTGCGCAGATTTCCGTGATGGTAACTTTCGCGGGGCGAACGCGGCGCTGCTGACGACATCGACTAAACCTCTTGTTAGGAACTGGGTGGATAAATACAGTTGTAATGCCGTTGCGGCCGCACAATTAAAACGAAGAGTGACACGAAAGTCCAGTCGTTTCGAGAACGATATGTCTTTCTCTGCGACCACGCTGCACGCTCAGTCCGTCACGCACGCGCGACATCACCTCGCCTCCTCAACAACACGCATTGCGCCAGTCGCCCTGGCGTGTCCTAGCACCCACGCACACTTTGCTTCCCGCGCAAGTCCGAATTTGGCACCGCGGGAAAACCCGTATGACTGCAGCTGACCTCCTCTAAGTCATCGACACACGTTTTAGATTCTTGTTGATATCAATGTTCTTCGGAGTGTTGAGTTGCTTTCCGCCGATCGCGTCGGCCCATACCGGTTGGTCGTGCTCCACAGTAAGAATTCTTGTCCCCTATGCGGCTGGCGGGGGTACAGATGTGGTCACTCGAACCGTCGCCGCCAAGCTGTCGGACGAACTGCATGAAACAGTTATTGTCGACAACAGGCCCGGCGGCAAGTCGGTAATCGCCTATCAGGCGCTATTGCGCGAGCGGCCCGACGGCTGCACACTGCTGCTTAGCAATTCTTCGCACACAATTCAGCCCCTATACAAGAATTTGCCGTATGACCCGCTGAAGGACTTTCAGCCGGTTTCCATCGTTGCCGCGGGGCCGACTCTGCTGGCTATCGCGCCAGGCATCCCTGTGAACAATTTGAAGGAATTTATCGACTTCGCCAAAAAGGGCGGTGTGGCTTATGGCTCATACGGGGTTGGGACTACAGGTCACCTCAACGGTGAATCGTTGAACGCAGGAATGGCTTCACTACCTAGGTGACAGGACGTCCGCGTGCCAGGTTTCTCAGTCGTCGTCCTGCCGCCAGGCAAGCGGTGCATGCAGTGGTATCTCTCTCCGCATTCGCTTTACGGTGCAACTTTCGCACGACATCCGCTCGGATCCAAACCCTCATGCCGATTGTGGTCGACCTTATGCTGACTCGGCGTACTTCCGGAGTTCATCGCGTCGGCACACACGACCCAAACGCCACCTATAGTCCAACTCCCCTCTTCGGCTTTACCTGTGCCAAGGCGAACCATCGCTATCACCGGATTGCCCCCGCAGCACCTGGTCGACTAATTGCTCTCCCTCCCGAAGCCCGGCGAGCAATGCATCAGACACCGAGACAAAGTGCGTCCCGGATTCCCACAGAGCATCGGCCACTATGTGGTTAACCTCAACCCGGCACGAGTACATTCTCTCCAACGAGAATTTCCTGCTAAGCGCAGACGTCCAAATTGACTCGACTTCTACCGTTATGCTGCCGTCTCTATAATGGTAAATCCGGTTCATAGTCTTCAAGGATTGAAAATACACTACAGAACACATCGATTTGCGTTTTCAGTATTGGCTCCGTGACACATCCTCCCGTGAGGGGCGCACCTTCATCTCGGTGCCTGCGCCGTCTGCCCGCTTTTTCTTTCGGCGGTTTGCGAAATACTGAAAGGCAACTCAGAGACGATCACTCCCCTTTCACCATTTCCGGCGTCACGAGTCCTATCTCTCAGGACCAGTCGTTGTCCTGTGCCACGTTCGATGATTGCGAACAGGCAAGCCTCAACCATGAGTGGTAGGGCAGGAGTGCTCGACTTCGATCCCCAGCAATCGCGCACCGTATTGACCTACACCATCGAGCTTGAGACGACTAGTCGCACTTCCGCAAACGCCCTCGAAGAAATTGTCCGATGCCGTGGTGCGGTTTCAGCACATGACACAGCCGCTCTTCCTAACCGGTGTCGTCCGTCTCATTCGGCTTCAGCGATCAGCCTCGTGATCTTGCCGCTCGCCCCCTTCGCTTGCGAGAAGCGCAAACGCGCCAGTGCCTTCCGCAGCGGAACCGGGCGCCTCATCGGGAGATGCGAGAACCGCTGCGCGAGGAGGCATGCCTGCCGATTCAGTCAGATCACCATTTCGGCGCGGCATCCGCCAGCTGGGCGACGCCCCGCCCGAACGAAAAGTTCTCGTTCGGTACGGGTACGAGGGCGATGAACACGTCATCGGGCGAGATCCCCGCGGCCTTCTCCAGCAAGCGGGTTATTGCAGCCAGCAGGGCTTTCTTGTCGGACGCGGGACGATGCTCGCCGATCAGAACCGTGATGATCATGGCATTGGCCGTTCGGTTCATCTCCATGAACGTCGGGTCGATGAATAGCTCGTCATCGCCATGTTCGCTGATCATCACAAAGCGGTCTCCCTTGGGGATGTTCAATGCTTCGACGAGCGACTGATTCAGCGCATTGCCGATCGCAATCTTCTGCTCTTTCAGAAAGCGGCCTTTCGGGATGTGGGCATGAAATACGGGCATGGTTTGTTCTCCAGGTGATTACGGTTTTTGCACAGTTCGCTAACGCACGGCGGAACAGGGTCCGTCCTGCGCGAGGTGTTGCGTGAACCAGTCGGTGGCGGCCTTGCCGGCGACTGCGAATCCTGCTTCATAGGGATCGAAGTGGCCGCCGGGTACCAGTACGAGGTGTTTGGGCTCAAGTGCCCGCTCATAGGCATCCAGATCCAGATCGGTCATGGTCAGCCGGTCGTCAGTGGCGACAACCATCAGAAGTGGCGTCGGCGAAATGCGGCTAACCCAGATGCCCGGTTCGTACAGACGGGCTGCGAACGTAGACCTGAGGGTCACCGTGTTGCTCCAGTTGGCCCCACCGAGATCCTGGGAGTAAAAGGAAATGGCATCCGGCGAACGGTATGCCGCGGGTTCGGTCGGATCGGCGCCGACTATAGCCTGCAGCCGCGGAGGATTTCCACTGTGTTGCGCGCGCAGGTCATCGGTCAGCATCGCGAGAAAACCAGGCAGCGCATCAGGTGACACTCTGCGGCGGCTTTGCTCGAAACCGCTGATTGTAGGCACCTGTGAAACCACACATTTGACCCGCCGGTCGGTTGCCGCCAGCACGAGTGCATGGCCACCGCTAAAACTGCTGCCCCATATGCCAATCTTCTCGGGGTCAACTTCCGGCTGAGTTTCGAGGTAGGAGATTGCGCGGCGCCAGTCGGCGATCTGCGCCCACGGATCGATGTCCTGTCTCGGCGTCCCATCGCTCGCACCAAAGTTGCGGTGGTCGTGAACGAGCACCACAAACCCAGCCTCTGCAAACGCGCGCGCGAACCGTTCCAGCCGATGCTCCTTGACCGCTGCAAACCCGTGGCACATCGAGATTGCGGATCGCCTACCGTCGCCTTCTGGCACGAATATCCAGCCGCGCAGCGTCACGCCGCCCTCCCCAGCAAACTCTACTTCGAGCTTATTGATCATCGGGTAATCCTTGTCTTTACAATAGGAGCATATCCTCATAATATGCGGCTCATACGCTTCTGACAAGCGGATTTCTGTATCAGGAAAACGGACATGGCAATCGATTCACATGACGCCCACCCGGAATCGGCCAGCCGGCCGATCTCAGGACACCGGCATCAGGCACTTGTATTCATTCACGGCTTTCTGGATAGCCACGCCACCTGGGAGCCGCTGATAAAGGCACTTCCACAAGACGCCGCCCAGTCGATCGCCCTGGATCTGCGTGGCGCCGGGAAACGGCAGGCGCACGCAGGACCCTTCACGCTCACGCAGGCGGTGGCGGACATCCTGGAAGTGCTTGACGAGCACGAACTGACGGGCGTGGCGCTCATTGGCCACAGTATGGGTGCGCAGATCGCCGAACTCGTCGCGTGGGAGGTGCCGGAACGTGTCACTTCGCTGACGCTCCTCACGCCCACGCCCCTCGCGGGCAATATCCTGCCTGAGAGTGCCCGGGCACTGCTGCGCGAGAGCGGCGGCGACCCGCTCGCCCAGCGCGACATCCGCAAGCTGTTCTCAAGGAACCTTGATGGAAATCGGCTCGAGCAACTGGTGCACCCGTCTGCGTTGATGGGTAAGGAGGCGGTACGCGACTACTACGATGCGTTCACCGGCGGCGATCCAAGAGGGCATGCCCTGTGCACCTATAGCGGGCCTACGCTCGTTCTCGGAGCAACGGACGATCCTGTCATACCGGCCCAGCAGGTGGCTGAGATCCGGCGGACCCGGTTTCCTGCCGCCGATTTCAGACTGATCGACGGCTCGGGGCACTGGCCACAACTCGAACAGCCGGAGAAGACGGCGGAAGCACTCGCACGTCACCTTCGTTTGAGCTGAACAGGACAGCTCGATACCCCCAGCAGCACCGGAACTTCTCGCCAGCTTGCATATATGCGTATATGAGCCTATATTTCCCTGAACGGAAAATTCTTGTGAGATGAGAGATGGCAGCGCACCCTAAACGGCTGGACGATATTGACGGGCTCTGCAATTGTCTGGCGGCTCGTCAGGCATCGCGATACCTGACGGCCGTATATGACCAGGCGTTAAGTCCGGTTGAATTGCGGATCACCCAGTTTTCGATTCTTTACAAGCTGGTGAAGAACGGCCCGTTGATGATGGGCGAACTGGCCAGCAAAATGGCAATGGACCGGACGACCCTCTCATCGAACCTGAAGCCGCTGGAACGTGATGGACTGGTCGATATTGTGCCGGGACAGGATCGGCGCGTGAAGCAGGCAGTGATCACGAAGGCGGGGCTTGCGCGGTACCGGATGGCGCTACCGCTCTGGAGCGACGTACAGGCGAAGTTTGAGGGCACGTACGGCAGGAAGCCAGCGGCCGAATTGCGCAGTGCATTACGGACGGTACTCGGCACGGGTTTTCAGCCCTGGGCGGAGAACGAGTCGACGGTAGGCACTTGAGGTTGTTCAAGCCGGAGAGGTCGCCATGCAGTAGCGGTCCCTCTCCGGATGCACTCCGGGAAGGGGTGACGGTTGGGCTGACGGCCCATTTTTTTTAACTGCAATATGCGCATATGCTCATATATAACCGATGTGAGATGCGCAAGGAGACGGTACATGCAACACACCAACCTTATCGAGGCGTGCAGGAAGGCATTCAGCGGGTTTGAGCGCAATGACAAATCGGACCTGATCGCTACATTGGCCGACGACGTGGTGTTTGAATTTTCTGACTCGCTGCCCTACGGCGGCACCTATCAGGGGAAGCAGGAGTTCCAGGCGTTCTGGGCGCACGTGCACAAGGAGTACGAGTACTTCAACTACGACGCCAGAGCAGTGCTCGAGGCAGATGATTACATCATCGTGCCAGTGATCGCGCGTGCCAAGACAAAGAAGGGATTCTCGATGGAAAACGAACATCTGTTCCTCTTCCGGGTGAAGGACGGCAAGATCGCATATGGCCGCATCTATGCCGATACGGCCCGCGGGCGGGATGTACTCGAGGGCCGTGAGCCCCGACGCTACCCCAAAATCGTCCTCGGATAAAGCCGGAGCGACGACAGGCGGAGCTCTCAGCTCGCTTTAGCCAACGAAAAACCTTAGCGGCGGGCTGTGTCGTCACCAAGCGGCGACATGGCCCCATGAGAAATTATGGAAATCGATCCCAATACTCTCGACAGCGACGCAACATACAAAATTCTGATTGGAAGTGTGCTACCACGCCCGATTGGCTGGGCCTCGACACTCTCGACGGATGGCGTTGCCAACCTCGCCCCCTTCTCGTTCTTCACGGTGGTCGCGCGAAAGCCTCCGATGATCAGCCTGACCATCCAGCCCCGTTCGGACCGAACGCGATTCAAGGATACGTTGATCAACGTGCGCGAAACGGGAGAGTTTGTGATCAACGTGGTTTCGCTTCCTCAGGTCAACCAGATGCACCTGTCTTCCGCTGAACACCCTTCAGAAGCGGATGAGTTCGAAGTTGTCGGATTGGGCAAACTACCGTCCATTACGGTGCGGCCGCCGCGGGTAGATGGTGCGCCCGTCGCCATGGAGTGTAAGGTTGAGACTATCCTCCCCTTGGGCGAGGTGGGCGATCACCTGGTGATCGGACGGGTTACCCGCTTCCATATCCGCGACGACATCTGGTTGGAGCGGGGACGTCTAGACACCGCCGCCCTACAACCGGTTGGACGCCTCGCCGTTGAGTACACCCTGGCCAATACTGTCTTTGCGTGTCCTATTCCTGATCACATGCTGACTGATGAGGTACACAAAAGGATGCGTCGCATCGACCAGAAAGATACCGGCTGGTCGCCCCTCGATGACAAGAACTGGTCGGCCGCTGGTAATGCGACCAATCTCAAAGGATAAGTCCGGTCCTGTTGCGGATGCACGAATGTAGACGATCGACCCTCGCAGCCTGGACGGCTTTAAGCAGCGCTGGACTGGTCTGCGAAACCGGTGCCGATCCATCACGTCTTCTCATGGAACGTTCCAGTCAGATTGAGGATCGCTACGGCAATGGGACAACACCACAGCGACTACTATCGCTCGCAATAGGCAAAGCCCGCGTTCAACCAGCGTTGCGTTTGCTGGTAGACCAACTCCCATGGCGGAAAATTGGTCGGCAGCATACGCCACGACGCACCCGCCCGCGCCATCCAGCGCAACGCATTGAACATCTCGCGCAATTCATACCGCCGCTGTAGCGCATCTTCATTCATCAACGTTAGATAGGGAGCCGCAAAGCTCCACTCTTCATCCGAGACATCTGTAGGGTATGGCTTGCGTTCTGTCATTCCGCCAGGGTACCAGGTCTGGCGAAAAGTGCCTAACACCCTCTAGGGAAAGCTATTGTGACATCGGCAGAAGACTCGGACTGGCAAAAGTTGTCCGATCAGGTTCAACGAGCATTGTCGGCCGGTTGGAGCAACGGCGGGATGCCAGCCACAGCTTCGGCGCTGTACAGTCGCTGGTGGCAACTGGAGACTTGGTTGCGCTCGCTTGTCTATCTTGAACTTCGCAGCGCGAAAGGCTCAGCGCGGGCAGATGTGCTGCCGGTAAACTCTGCTGTTCGTCAGCAGAAGGACGAAGAGTAACCGCACACAAAACTTTTCGGAGTCCGTCGCTGGATTACCATTCGAGCGACGGCGACCAGCAGGAGTTACTTGTAAGCTCTGGCCACTGTTTGGTGCCGTTCGGCTCAATCGGCACGACCGCACCAAGACCTCCAGACCCTGACCAGAGGTGTCCATCGCGATAAGTTTGTTTATTGGGCGTAATTGGCCTTCAGTGCAGGCAAAGTCGGCATAATCTCGAAATACAACTCTGCGCTGGAACGGATAAGCAAAGCAAACGAATCCCTGTGATAGTGTCCAAAGGTCATGTAGACAAAACCAAAACGGTAGTCGACGACAAATCGACACTCCACGTACAGATCGTCCTGGCACGTGTACTCCATAAACTGCCCGTTATTAGTCGCGTTAGCTGCTGCCTGATTATGCGGGAGAGCACCGACCGTCTTGGCGGCGTACCGAATGAACGGAGCACCGACCGCGGACGGGGCATCATCCTTATGTGGCAAATAACCATGCTCATTCTGATGTATCGACCGCGCAGCTTCGACAAAAGGGAGAAAGGTATTATGTTCGATGCGGATCGCCTTGCGAACCTTTTGGAGGAGAGCGTATGTTTCCCGTTTATTCTCCAGGCATTCATCATGGAAGATCGGTATTACTTTTTCGGCATGGTGGGCGTCAATGACCTTTAGCGATCCGTTATAGTGCTTGTCGCCACATTGATTGAATAAAGCTCTTAGTCCAGGTGGAAACTTGCCAGATGCGTTATCTTCTACTAAAGAAACCGGTTGAAATGGCACAAAACCCTCGTCTTTAAAATCGATAAAGTTGATAGTGACCTTTGCGAAGCGTCTCATTGTTGAGATAAAACAAAGTCGTATAGTAGCAAAGATAAAATTGTGCAGTCAGTGTCGCATGAGACCAAACCAACCAGCCGTTCATTTGCGTTAGCCAGTTCGAAAGCCTGTGGTGCAAAAGGTTTATCGTTTAGTACGGATGTCTTATCGGCAACCTTGCGCGACACCTTGAGCACTTTCGGTCTGTCATCTGTTGCGGCCTGACGGTTCTCCAGCAAAGCCATTGCCAGAATTGCCCGGCGACCGAACTGCAGAAATACTATGTGAGGGCACGAGTTCGACGATCTTGCGACCGACAAGACGTGGGCCGAGGCCGTCGAAAACCTCGACCGCGCACGTCCCTCGACGAACTTGAACCTGCACTTCAGACGCTGATGAATACTTCCGATCGCACTGTTTTCCTTAATATCGAAGTTGATGCAGGGTCGAGGGTTTGGCCGATGATCAAAGCAGGAAAAGGGCTAACCGAAATGATCCTGTCGGAGGACGACATCTAGAGGATGCGGATGACTTATTTCCTCTACCTGAATGGACGCAGGCCGCTGCCTCAGTACTACCCGGCGCGCACCGCGCGACCGGTGACTCGCCCCACGTCCCTGACACCGCATCTGCTCATTCGACAACAGTTACTGCAAAGGTCGAAACGCTTGCTCGTCACCTACCGCCGCTATGGCCTCGGAGGCATCGCGTAAGTCATCAAGGTCGCGACCGCGTGTCTCCGGCGTGTAGTAGGTGGTCACCACGCCGATCAGGCTCAGAATCGCAACATAGCTGGCGAGCGGAATCCACGCCAGTATCCGGCCCTCGCTGCCACCCCAGTGCGCGGTCGCCCAGGCGATGATCGATGCGCCGACGAGCGGCGCCACCCCGCCGGCGATGACCGCCGATACTTCGCGCCCCACCGCCACGCCGGCATACCGGTGTTGCGCACCGAACAGTTCAGGAAGCAGCGCGCCTTGCGTTGCGAACATGCCCCAGACGCCGGCCAGCGCGACGCACAACATCGTGATGCTCATCGCCGCATTGCCCTGGCTCAGCACCCACCAGGTCGGGTAGGCCAGCAGCAGTTGATAGACGGCGAACGCGCGATAGACGGGAATGCGTCCGAACCGGTCGCTCAGCATGCCGGTCAGCGGGATGACGATCGCCCCCGATGCCCCGGCCAGCAGCAGTGCGACAGGGCCGATCTGTCCTTTGAGACCTGTCGCTGTCGCCATATAACTGATCGCGAGCGATTGATAGATCGACGAGCCGCCGTTCTCCGCCATCCGCATGCCGATGACTTTGAGCAGCGTCGGCTTCGAATGCCTGATAAGGTGTTTCAACGGACTGTCGTTCACCTGCTTGCGCGCTTCGAGCTTGGCGAACGATGGCGACTCCTTGAGTTTCAACCGGATCCATATCGCCACCGCGACGATAGCGACGCTCAACAGAAACGGCACGCGCCAGAGCCAGCTTTGCGAAATGTCTTCGACACGCACCAGCGCGAAGTAGATCGCGGCCGCCATCACCGTCCCAAGCAGTACGCCCATGAATGGCAGTGCGGCGAAATATCCACGGCGCCTGGCCGGCGCGTACTCCGCCATGAGCACCGCGGCTCCGGCCTGCTCCGCGCCCGCTCCCAGTCCCTGCAGCAAGCGGCAGCCCACGAGCAGTATCGGCGCCCAGACGCCGGCGGTCGCGTAGGTGGGCAGCAGACCTATGAGCGTGCTGGCCACGCCCATCAGCAGGATCGTCGCCATCAGAACGAACTTGCGTCCGTAACGGTCGCCGAGCGTCCCGAAGATGATGCCGCCCACAGGCCGGATCGCGAAGCCCAGGAAGTACGCGCCGAAGCTGGCAATCAGGCCAATGCC
Organism: Paraburkholderia fungorum; assembly: GCF_046027215.1. Taxonomy (GTDB): domain Bacteria; phylum Pseudomonadota; class Gammaproteobacteria; order Burkholderiales; family Burkholderiaceae; genus Paraburkholderia; species Paraburkholderia fungorum_D. Next base: position 217,473 of record NZ_JAQQEN010000003.1, read on the forward strand.
CGGATCGCCCGACGGGAAAAACAGCGGCACGAAGATCAGCGCCGAGGCGAGGTTGTACAGCGCGAAGTCATAGTATTCGAGCGCGCTGCCAAGCGATGCCGCCCATGCCGCGCGATACAGATCGGCGGTCGTCACCTCCGGCCGGCCTGCGCCCGGGTCGTTGCTGTCGCCGCTCGGCGCGGCCGCAATGGTTTGCTGGTGTTTCATGATGTCTCCTCCAATGTAGATGCCGTTCCTGATCACTTCATGATCCAGACGGCCCGCCCTGCATTGCGGCGCGCGAGTGCCGCATGTCGCCAGATTCGCAACGCGATGAATCCGCCCTCGTCTTGCCGCGAGGTGTCGGATCTCTGGCCACTCTTTCCTTCGAAACAAAACCCGCGCCGGCCTATCCGACCCGGGCAATCTCGTCGAGCAAGGCCGCGCTCATCACGTCGAGCGGCGCCGGCTTGCCCGTATAGAGTTCGACCTGTCCGCAGAACTGATGCAACAGCATGCGCGTTCCGTCAACGACGCGGCAACCGATTCCAGCGGCATCACGGATCAGCTTCGTGCGCACCGGGATGAATGCCGCATCCATCACGAACAGGTGCGGCGCAAGCTGTCCGGTGTGCAGCGGGTTCACGTCAGGCGCGCGAAAACCCGCTGCCGTCGCATTCACCACGCCGTCGAACGCGGCCGGGTCGAAGGCGTCCAGAGCGCCGCCAAAGTCGAGGCCGAAGGCGGCGGCCAGCTCCTGTCCACGCGACGCGGTGCGGTTGAACACGGTCACCTGGGCGCCCGCGCGTTGCACGCCCCAGGCGATCGCGCGCGCCGCGCCGCCCGCACCGAGCAGCGCGATGCGGCGGCCCCGCAGTGACGTCACCTCTTCGAGCGCGCGTACCGCGCCCGCGCAATCGGTGTTATAGCCCGTCAGATAGCCGTCGCGATTGTCGATCGTGTTCACGGCGCCGATTTCGCGCGCGGTTTCGTCAAGTGCGTCGAGGTGCGCAATGACGGCCTGCTTGTGCGGCATTGTCACGTTCAGTCCGCGAATGCCGAGCGTGCGCATCGCGTTGATCGCGCCGGCGGCATCCTCGACGCCGAAGCTCACGAACGTGTAGTCCACGCCGAGCGCCCGATACGCTGCGTTGTGCACCTTGACGTTGAACGTGAACGGCTGACCCGCTAGTGAGCCGCAAAGGGCTGGAATTGAATGTGGCATGGTCGCTCTACACCGTCGAGAGGTCGAACGCGGAGACGGCTGCCTCGCCGCCGAGCACGCGCGGCAGGTTGTCGGTCGCGAGTTCGGCCGTCGCGCGCCGCGTCTCGTGCGTCGCGGAGCCGGTGTGCGGGAACGGCGTGACTTTGGAATGGGTCCGTAGCGGCGAATCCTGTGCCAGCGGTTCGACGGCGAACACATCATGCGACGCGCGAATTCGCTCGAGCAGGTCGTCCGGAACCGTCCGGAATACCACGACGTTCTTGCGTGCTGTGTTCATCATTTGCATGCTCTCTTTCCTCTGTGTCGATTGCCGGCGCCTTAGCGCGGGGTCGTGCGAAGCGACGAAGGGCCACCTGTCAACGCGATCCTTTGCCCGGTATCGCGCAGATGCCCGCCGTTCACGGCAAAGAACGCGAGTTCCTTCTCGACGTTGAACTGAACGATCAGATACTTGCTGTCGGCGGTAAAGACGATTCCCTGAGCCGCCTCCCCGCCCGGCGCCTCGGACACCTTCACGGCGTGCCCGTCGCGAATCGCGAAGAGCAGGACCTTCCCGCGCGCATTGCGTCCGGGGTTATCGGGCGTCAGGTTCGAGCCGTCCATGGCTTGCACGCCGATCCATTTGCCGTCGGGCGAGATCGCCACGCCCTCGGGCAGCGACGGCACCGTGACGTGCTGAACCGCGCGGAAGGGCTCGTGCGATACGTCGATGAGCGTCACCGTATCGGCGTCGCCGGCAAGTTTGCCCGCGTAGGACGGCAGCCCGGCCAGTCCGACATCGCTGACGACTGCCCATTTGCCGTCGCTCGATACATCGACCGTGTAGGGCGCCACGCCGCTTGAGAGGCGCACGCCGCTGTCGGTCACGTGGCCGTCGGCTACGTTCAGCACGGCGACGCCCTGTTCGTCGCGCAACGCCACCAGCGCGTGCCGGCCGTCGTGCGTGAAACTCACGCCGGCCAGACGCTTCTGCGCGAGCTTCAACGTGTCCAGGAGCGTCACGCGGTTCCCTTCGATGCCGAGCACCGCCACGCTGCCATCGACGCAGGTGACCAGCGCGAGGCGTCCGGCGCGGTCGATGGCGATGCCCTGCGGATGGCTGCCTATATCGAGCCGGTTGACGGCAGGCGGCGACGCCTGCAGATCCACCACCTGCACGAACGAATCCATCAGCAGCTTCCTGGCCGCCTGATCGTAGCGAGTTGGCGCCCCAACCAGAGCAACGGCGGCGTCCGGCGTGATCGCGACAGCCTGCGGCGGTCCCTGGATGCCGTTCTCGACCTCCACCTGGACCTTGACCTGCGGTGGGAAGCGGCTGGCGTCGAGGAGCGTCAACGTGTCCGGGCTGGATTTGTCGGGATAGGTGTCGCGGCCTTCGACGCGCTGATATTTGCCGTCGTTGCCCGAGACGATCCAGTCAGCGGCATACGACGTGCAAGTCGTGACCGCGATCGCCAGGCCCGCGAGCGCTCGTGCGCAGCGGCTGTGGTTCGCAATGAGTGAACGCATTTCGATGTCTCCTTTACTCTGTTTTGTTGGCACGTTGCGTGCCGGCGTGCCCGGTCTCAGACCACACTGGTCAATCCACCGTCGACGAAAAGTGTCTGCCCGTTCACGAAGTCCGAAGCCGACGACGCCAGAAATATGGCGGCCCCGCACAACTCTTCGACGTGGCCCCATCGTCCGGCCGGCGTGCGCTTGCAGAGCCAGTCGGAGAAAGCGGGATCATCGACCAGCGCACGATTGAGATCAGTCGCGAAATAACCCGGAGCGAGCGCGTTGGCCTGAATGCCACGGCCGGCCCACTCCGCGCACATGCCCTTGGTCAGCATGCGGATCGCTCCCTTGGTTGCCGCATAGGGCGCGATGCCCGGCCGAGCCAGCTCGCCTTGCACGGAGCAGATGTTGATGATTTTGCCGCGCCCGCGCTGCAGCATGTGGCGTGCAACCGCCCTCGATGCATGAAAAGCACCATCCAGGTTGACGCGCAGCAGGTCGTTCCAGTCGGCGGCGCTAAAGTTCTCGAGCGGCGCTCTGCGCTGGATACCGGCATTGTTGACGAGAATGTCGATTGTGCCGACGCGGTCCTCGAACTCATCGACCGCTTGCGACACTTGCGCAGACTCCGTCACATCGAATACCGCGACATCCGCATTGAACCCCTCATCGCGCAGTCCCATCGCAACGGCGAGCGCCTTTTGCTCATCGCGATCGTTGATAACAACGGCCGCGCCCGCGCCCGCCAGGCCGCGCGCCAGCGCGAGCCCGATGCCGCGCCCGGAGCCGGTGACCAAGGCCCGCCGTCCCTTCAGGCTGAAGAGGTTCAATGTATCGCTCATGTGCTAAGCCGCGTTGGATACGCGTCCGGGTTGTCTCCTGATGCTCCTAGTTCACCGCAGATGCGGACGTTGCGCCAATAGTCTTTCGTGACCTTGTTATCATGATTCTTGATAACCCACGGCGGGCCGCCCGGCGGCCGTAAACATCATGGAACTGAAACACCTGCGCGCGTTCGTCGCGCTGGCCGAGGAACTGCATTTCGGCAGGGCCGCGCAGCGGTTGTGCATCGTCCAGCCGGCACTGAGCATGCAGATCAAGGCACTGGAAGACGAATTGGACGTGCGCCTGCTCGAACGCGACCGGCATAAGGTCGCGCTGACTGAAACCGGGCGGCTTTTTCTGCCCGAAGCGCGCGCTACGCTTCATCAGGCGATGCGCGCGGAGCAGACCGCCCGCTTGTCCGCTCGTGGCGAAATCGGCACGTTGCGCATCGCATTCGTGTCATCGGTGCTCCCGAAGCTGCTGCCGACGCTGATTCGCAGCATGCATGCGCGCTACCCGCTCATCACGCTCGAGCTGAAAGACATGCCGACGCCCGATCAGATCGCTGCCCTGCACAGCAACCAGCTCGACTTTGGGCTAGTACGCCTGCCCGTGACCGGCGCCGGCGTAGAAACGCGTCTGGTGCTCGAGGAGTCGTTCGTCGTTGCGCTTCCCGATGACCACCCGCTCGCCGCGCAACCGTTAATTCGTCCGTCCGATCTGAGTGGATGTCCTGCTTTCGTGCTCGCGCGGCGCTACGCGCCTGGCTTCCACGACGAAATGCTCGTCGCATTGAAGCACGAGGGCGCGGATCTCGAGATCGCTCAGGAACTCGGTGAATTTTCGACGATGCTGGCCCTGGTCTCGGCTGGGCTCGGCATCGGCGTGATTCCGGCTGAAGCCGCCATCGCCTTGCCGCCAAGAGTCACAGCTCGTCCGCTTGACCTCGCCAATCATCGGGCGGGCATCGGCCTCGCTTACGCACATCTGGATAGCGCTGCCAAACGCGCACTGCTCGGCGTGATGGAGCAGTGCGCCCGCGACGCCCGGGCAAAGTAGACGCCTCCTCGTTTTGCGCGCGTTGCAAAGTCGGATGAACGGCTTTGATTCAGCGCGTTGCACCGACGGGAAACACCGTGGTCGTCTCGCGGCCTTCGCGTACTGAACGAACGCGAACAGATGATGCGTTGTCATCGTCCCCTCGATGCCGCCCGCACCGCGAAAATGCACGCGCTCGAGGCGTTCGCCTCCTTCAAGCGCGGTCAGTTCGGTGCGCCGATGAACCGTCACATTCTCCAACGCGGCAACACGCTCGATCAGATATCGCGACATACTCTTTTCGAGGCTTGAGCCGCTGTAAGCGACAAAGGTAGTCTACGCCCGTCCGCTTTTCAGTCACTGCACCCGGTAAACCCGTCAGGGAATCGACGCCAGTGTCTCGTCAAATAAGTTTTGCAGTTCGACTTCCTGTACTCCGTCCGTAGCGGATCCTGAAAACAGAAAATCTCTCTTCCAACCCCTGCAGGATGTAGCCCGCAGCAGGATCCGACAGCTTTGCCGGCCGGCGAAGCTGGGACGCCGATTGAAAACGACCGGTGGCACAGTTTTCAACTTGCGTTGATCTGTCCAGGACGCACGCCGTTGCGTCCAGGTTGCGTCAAGGCTACCTACCTATACTTGAGCAATCAACCGCATCAACAGCGTTCATCAGATTCCGGAACCCGGCATGGATACCTTTCCACTTGAATGGACGTCAGCACATCACCTATCAACCTGGTTCCTGGAGATAAGACAATGACTGAATCAAGCACCAAAAGAATCGCGCTCGTTACCGGTGCAGGCAGCGGGATCGGCCGAGCCACAGCGACGGCGCTTCTCGCGGACGGTTTCTGCGTGGTGCTTGCTGGCCGCCGTGCCGAACCGCTCGCTGAGCTCGTCGAGACAGCAAAGGCCGCAGGCCAGGAAGCACTGGCAGTTGTAACCGACGTTCGTGATGCAACAAGCGTTGATGCCCTTTTCGACACCATCGAACGCACTTACGGCAGACTCGACGTTCTGTTCAACAACGCGGGAGTCAATGCGCCAGCCGTGCCCATGGATGAGCTACCCGTTGAGACCTGGATCAATGTCATCAATACCAACGTGACCGGTGTTTTCCTGTGCGCTCGCAGTGCTTTCGGATTGATGAGAAAGCAATCACCGCAGGGAGGCCGGATTATCAACAACGGATCGATCTCGGCACATGCGCCACGCCCCTTCACTTCGCCCTACACGGCCAGCAAGCACGCAGTGCTCGGTCTCACGAAAAGTATCGCGCTCGATGGCCGCGAGTTCAACATCGTCTGCAGTCAGATTGATATTGGCAATGCGCTAACGGAACTGTCCGAGCGCATGACGCGCGGCGTACGCCAGGCAAACGGAACGATGACAACGGAACCGATGATGGATGTGAAACACGTGGCCGAAGCGGTGCGTTACATCGCCAACCTGCCGTTGGGCGCCAACGTTCTGAACATGACGGTTATGGCTAGCAATATGCCATTTGTGGGCCGCGGCTAACCCCTGCCTGCAGGCAATCATTTATGGCGGTACGGGGGCTGCGCCGACTTCCCGCCCCGACACGGCCCACCAGATGCTGCGCCTCGTACTTTTCGAAGTGCGATGCGTACTCCGGGTCGCGCACGCTAGCTGATAGCCCGAAAATCAGCGAATGCGACGGGCTATAGCTCACTGACCAGAAAGTCGATAAAACGTCGAATCCGCGGTGAGAGATGTCGGCGATTTGCATATAACGCATAGAGGTCGATGTCATTACACTGGTACTCTGCCAGGCACTCAACCAACGTTCGCGCGCACAGGACGATCTGCGCCGTCGGGTGACCATTGCCGAAACGGGCGCCGTGTCACAGGAGGAAGTCTCGCACGCACGCGATGCCGTGAAGAGCGCACAGGCCGCGCTCGACGCGGCCCAGCAGCAACTTGCATCGAACCGCGCGCTGACGGCCAACACCACGATCGCGGACCACCCGAACGTCGAGGCCGCGGCCGCCAAGGTACGCGATGCCTACCTCGCCGGAGGCAGGCGAGCCGATTATTTCAGCGGCATCCGGCGATCACAAGAAGGCACCTGACGGTTTCATACTTTCCTCAGGGAAACTAATTGCTACGACGGCGCTTACGCTTGCGACTACCCAGAAAGAAGAACCGGCGATCTGGCGCGGCCAGCAAAGCGGTGAGAAATTGCCCATAATTGCGCGCAGTCTTCGAGCAACCGTTGGGACATTTGATGAAAGCAGTTTCTGGTACAACGCAATCCCCGATCGCATTTCTGGCTGTAGCGTTGGCGTTCGCGATCAACATGATGGGCACAACGCTACCGACGGCAATCTACCGGTACTACCAGCAGCAGTACGGTTTTACGCCGACCGTCATCACCGTGATCTACGCCTCGTATGCAATCGGGGTGCTCGGTGCGCTGCTGCTGATCGGCAACTGGTCCGATCAGTTAGGCCGCCGTCGCATGCTGCTGGTGGGGCTGTGTGCATCGGCTGCGTCGGCGCTGACGTTCCTGCTCAGTGACGGGTTGGCCCTTCTGATGCTGGGCCGCCTGTTGTCGGGAATTTCCGCCGGCATCTTCACAGGAACCGCCACCGTAGCCGTGATCGAACTCGCGCCGCCTGCGTGGCGCGGCAAAGCCATGCTCGCGGCTACCGCCTCCAATATGCTCGGGCTGGGTTGCGGTCCTTTGCTAAGCGGCATTCTGGTCGAACTCTTCCCCTGGCCGATGCAGTTGCCGTACGTGGTGCATCTGGCGCTTGCCGGCGTCGCCGCACTCGCCGTCCTCGGCGTGCCGGAGACCGCCGCGATTCCCGCGCGGGTGAAGCTCGGCATCCAGAGAATTTCACTTCCTGTCGAGGTGCGCCGTGCGTTCATTCCGGCCGCACTAGCGGGGTTTGCCGGCTTCGCCGTAGTGGGCTTTTTTGCTGCGGTCGTCCCTCAACTGATTCGGGTTGTGCTCGGCTTTCACAGCGGCATCGTGACCGGCTCGATTGTGTTCCTGCTGTTCGCGTGCTCCGCGCTCGGGCAGATCGTGCAGACGGTCATTGCTGCCCGGTGGCGGCAAGCGGCCGGCTGCATCGGAGTCGTCGTGGGACTGATGTGTGTCGGCCTGTGCGTGCCGGAACGCTCGCTTGGTGCGCTTTTGCTCGGCACCGCCCTCGCAGGAATCGGGCAAGGCATCAGCTTCCGCGCCGGGTTGGGCGAGATCGCGTCGGCGGCGCCCGCGCACCGGCGAGCGGAAGTCACGTCCAGCTTTTTCGTCGTGCTTTATGTGGCGATCTCACTACCTGTGATCGGTCTTGGCATCGCCGTACAGCTCGCCGGCATTCAACGCGCGACGCTGCTCTTTGTCGGCTTGACGATAGTCCTTGTGCTTATCGCACTGCTCCTGCTGATGCGTGGGCAAGCGAACCCGGAGCCAGACGCCGAAGGAATTAGTGACTGAAGACGAACCCCTTGCAGCTTGAGCGAAGCGGTCCACGACGCGCGCATTCGCGCGTCGATAGATGCTTATTTTCCGCGCTGGGCGAGGCCATCAGCGCGTCACGCTCAGGAGGCTTGCAGCGCCGGAAGCAGCGCTGGCGCGCTCGTGAGGAAGGCGCGCACGTGCATCGCAATCACCGCGTCGCTGGGCGTGGTGTTGTCGTTCGAATAAATGCGGCGGCGAATCGCAAGGTGGGATACCGCGCCATGCAGCAGCCAGCCCACCTCGGTCAGATGCGCCGGATCGGCCGGTACGCCGCATCCCAATTCGTGCGCCGTCTCGGTGACAATGATCTCGAGCGCATGCGTCACAACGGCATTCGTGTATGTCGGCGCCATCTGCATATCTTCAAGCGACGAGTAGAGGAACAGGCGAAGCCACTGCCGCGTCAACAGGGTGTCGTAGTACTCACGATAAAAAGTATTGAGTCTGCTTTCAATAGGTACACTGCGGTCTTTCAGTTGAACAAACCACATCGCCTTGAAGGTTCCCACAATTTCGCGCTTGTAAACTTCGTCGATCAACGCGGCTTTGCTTGGGAACAGGCTATACAGCAAACGTTGTGACACGCCACAGGCTTCGGCAATCGCGCGAGTCTGCGCGTTCAGGCCGTGCTCGGCGAAATATTCGGCGGCCTTCTCCAGCACGCGCGCCTGACGCTCAGCGCGAGGCAGACGCTGCGGCGCTTTCTTCATCGGCCGCCTGATCGGCTCGCGACCCGCTACGGTCTTGCTGCCCGGCTCTGCAACATCCCTGGGTTTGGCCTTCATGACGCTCCTGTGTCCATCGCTTTCGAAAAATAAGTCTTCACATGACGACTTATGGTTTGGTAGAGTATATCGCCGGGTACGAGGAAGAGTCTCGCCGGGCACCCGGGCGCAGCCATGCATTATCTCAGGCTGCCGCGTAGCGAGCCCCATCTTTGACTGCCATCCGCGGCAAACGCCTCATTCTGCAGCGTTCGAGAGGCTGTCGCACACCCCGAATTCCGTTCTCCGCCCATGTCTTTGTCAAGCCGCCAGTCAGTCATCATTGCGCTGATCGTCGCCAGTGCCTATTTCATGGAGAATCTGGATGCGACGGTGATCGCGACCGCCCTGCCCCACATGGCCGCCACGTTCGGCGTCACGTCCGTGAGCCTGAGTGTCGGCATGACCGCCTATCTGCTGGCGCTTGCGGTCTTCATTCCAATCAGCGGATGGGTGGCCGACCGCTTTGGGCAACGTTCGGTGTTCGGTGGCGCGATCATCGTGTTCACCGGCGCCTCCATACTTTGCGGGCTGAGTCACGGCCTCGTCGAATTCACCATGTCGCGGATCCTGCAGGGAATCGGCGGCGCGATGATGGTGCCGGTAGGCCGCCTCGCCGTATTGCGCAGCACCGAGAAGCGTCACCTGATGCGCTCGATAGCCTATATCACGTGGCCTGCCCTCGCCGCTCCGGTGTTGGGCCCAGCGCTGGGCGGATTTATCTCGACCTATTTCAACTGGCGGTGGATCTTTCTGCTAAACGTACCGATCGGTTTGCTGGGTCTGGCGCTAACCGCCCTATTCATTCCGAACTACCGCGCCCCCACCCGCCGTCCCTTCGATGTGCCGGGGTTCCTGCTGAGCGGTATCGCGCTGACGTGCCTGATGTACGGCATGGTCCTGATCGGGCAACTGCATAGCGACTGGCGCGTCACGACTGCCGCGCTGATCTGCGGCTTTGCCGCTGCCGTTCTGGCCATACGGCACTTCGGCCGCGCCGAACATCCGTTGATCGATCTCTCGCCCTGGCGAATTCCAACGTTCCGCGTGACCCTCAACGGCGGTTCGTTATATGTCGTGTCGGTTAGCGTCTCACCCTTCCTGTTACCGCTGCTGTTCCAACTGGGCTTCGGGTTGAATGCATTCGCCGCGGGTTTGCTGGTGCTCGCGTACGCGGCCGGCAATCTGGCCATGAAGACCGTCACCACGCCGATCCTCAAACGCTTTGGCTTTCGCAGGGTAATGATCGTCAACGGGGTGCTTACCGCGGCCACAATCGCTTCGTGCAGCCTGCTCTCACCGGACACGCCGCGCGCGCTGATCATGCTGGTGCTGCTGGTGGGCGGCCTGTGCCGGTCCATGCAGTTCACCAGCATCAACACGCTCGCGTTTGCGGACGTCCCGCCGGCGCGAATGAGTTCAGCGAGCACATTCTTCAGCATGGTCCAGCAGATGACCATCGGTCTGGGCATCGCATTTGGTGCGATCGCGCTGCACATCGCGGTCCAGATTCATGGCAATCACGCACAGCCCTCACTGGCCGATTTCCGGGTCGCCTTCCTGCTAGTGTCTGTGCTGGTGCTGTTCTCGGTCCTCTACTTTATCGGCATAGAACCGGACGCAGGCCGGGAAGTGAGTGGCCATGCGCGGACCGCATCGCGATAGCGCCGAAATGCCAACAGTAGACGCAGCAGCCCCCCGTAGCGCCTCGCAACAGATGCTGATCCTCGTGGGCATTTGCATCGCAGTGCTCGTGCTGCCGCTGAATTTCGGCGGTGCGGCCGTGTCCGCGCCGGCCATCGGCGCCGCCCTGGGAGGCAGCCCAGTGGCGATCAACTGGATTCTCAACGCCTTTATGCTGAGCTTCGGCAGCAGTCTGATGGCCTCGGGAGCGCTTGCCGATCTGTTCGGACGAAAGCGTGTATTCGCCATAGGCGTGGTGCTTTTCGCGTTGACATCGCTTGGGATCGCCGCGGCGCCGACTCTTTTGTGGGTCGATTTTCAGCGCGCGCTACAGGGCATTGCCGCCGCATTGGTCCTGGCTGGCGCGTCGGCAGCACTCGCGCAGGAATTCGACGGACATGGGCGCGCCCGCGCGTTCAGCATGCTCGGCACCACCTTCGGCCTCGGCCTGGCGCTCGGCCCACTACTCGCCGGCTTTCTCACGGAGACGTTCGGTTGGCGTTCGTTCTTCCTGGTGGATGCCGTAATCGGCGTGACCGGGTTTGCACTCGGCGTTCCAAAGCTAAGAGAATCGTACGACCCCCATGCCACGGGTCTCGATTGGCCTGGCGCCGCCAGCTTTACCGCCGCGCTGACACTCTTCACATTCGGGCTGTTGCAAGGGCCGGAAAGCGGCTGGAGCAGCCCTCTCATCATCGGCCTGTTCTCAGGCGCCGCGGCGATGTTCATCGCGTTCGTCTGGATCGAAAAGCGCGCTTCCCGGCCAATGCTCGACCTGTCGCTGTTTCGCTATCCGCGCTTCGTGGGTGTGCAGGTGCTCCCGCTAGCGACGGCATTTTGTTACGTCACCCTGCTTCTCATCTTGCCCACGCGATTCATCGGAATTGAAGGACATTCTGCGATTGACGCCGGCTTGATGATGGTCTCGCTGTCGGCGCCAATGCTCTTTGTGCCCATCACCGCTGCATTTCTCACGCGATGGATGTCGGCCGGTGTCATTTCAGCGGCCGGCCTCGTCATCGCGGCGGTCGGCATGCTCTGGTTCAGTGGCATTGCGCCTGGCACGCCATCCGGTGCCATGACGCTTCCGCTATTCATAATCGGAATCGGAGCCGGCCTGCCGTGGGGCCTGATGGATGGCTTGTCAGTCAGCGTCGTTCCAAAGGAGCGCGCGGGCATGGCAACCGGCATCTTCAGCACGACACGTGTAGCGGGAGAGGGCATGACGCTCGCAGTCGCCGGCGCGATCCTGGCGGTCCTCACACGTCTGAGGCTAGCCGATGCACTCGCAGCGTACCCGCCCGTTCCGCGCGATGCCGCCGCGCAAGCCGCCCAACGTGTGGCGACCGGCGATCTGCCACATGCCGCCGCACTTCTGCCGGCGCTGGGGCAGCCCATTCTCGCGCACGCATACGATGACGCGTTCCGCATCCTGCTCCATATTCTTGTGGCAATCACACTGGCTTCCGCGTGCGTCGTGCTCGGGTTTCTCGGTCGCACGCCATCCACTGCGCGCCCGACCGACAACGGCCCCACGCTTTTGGGAGGCGAAGAGATGGCCGACTGAGTACGCGTCCTGGGCGAATTGGTAATCGGCCGGCGGCCGCCCAAGTCTGTGACGTTTGCTCACAAAGTCAATATTTTTCGTGCATTGTCGTACCCTCGGTCAGGGCGCTTAATCATCCTCGAGAGCATTCCGCAACGCGTCAATCTGGAGGAAGCCATGGATTTTGGGCCGCGCAAACCTGCGATTTCTGATCGGTTGATGAAGCGGATCGCCTGGCGGCTCGCGCCGCTGATGATTGTGATGTACATCGCGAACCAGCTTGACCGCGCAAACATCGGCTATGCGGCGCTGACCATGAACGCCGAGCTCCATATGACGACGGCGCAATTCGGCTTCGCCGCAAGCCTGTTTTTTCTCGGCTATATTCTGTTCGAAGTGCCGAGTAACCTGTGCATGCATCGGTTTGGCGCGCGGCTGTGGATGACGCGCATTCTGCTGAGCTGGGGTCTGCTCTCCTCGCTGACGAGCTTCGTCCCCGACTCCCGCTGGCTCTACATCGCCCGCTTCTGTCTGGGCGCGTTCGAAGCCGGCCTGTTTCCGGGCATGGTGTATTACCTCACGCTGTGGATGCCGGCGCGCAATCGCGTCTGGATGATGTCCCTGTTCGTAACAGCAATTCCGCTAACCGGCGTGCTCGGGGCACCGGTGTCCACCTGGCTGATGGCACATGCGAACGTGTTCGGTATCACCGGCTGGCGCGCGATGATTCTGCTGGAAGGGGTCCCCGCAATCATGCTAGCCGGGATTGCCTATTTCTGGCTGACGGACAACCCGTCCCGCTGCCGGTGGCTTTCCGCTGAGGAAAAGAGCGAAATCGCTGCGGCGCTGGCTGCCGAACGGGCCGAGGCAGCGGCCGCCACCTCGCCGGCCAGCGCCTTGATGGCGCTCAGAAATCCGAAAGTCTGGGCGCTCGGTGTCGTCTACTTCGGCACCAACGCCGGCATTATCGGCTTGCTCTACTTCCTGCCGCAGGTCATTAAAACGTTTGAGAGCACTTTCGGGGTGAAGTACAGCCTCGTGGATATCGGGCTGATCACGGCGATTCCATTCGGCGTGGCCGTTGTCGCGACGCTGATGTGGGGCCGTGTGGTTAGCCGCCACCAGGTCGGCGCCTGGCACGTGGCAGGTCCCCTGCTGGTATGCGCGGCCGCGCTCTCGGTAGCACTGCTGCTGAAATCTCCCTACCAGTCGATCATCGCCCTCTCGATCGGCTCCGCGGCCTGCTTCTGCAGCATCACGACCTTCTGGCAGCTGCCTAGCCGCATTCTCACCGATCGCGCTGCAGCCGCCGGCATCGCGCTGATCACGAGCATCGGGGTATCGTCAGGATTCTTGCTGCCGTATTTTATCGGTTGGGTAAAGGATACGACCGGCACGTTTGTCCTCGCATTTGTCGGCATAGCCGCGACGATGGTGCTCGCCTCGATCACGGTCACGCTGCTCGAGGCACGCTGGCGCAACGTTGGCCAGCCACAGCTTGCCGGCGAATAGCGTGGCCAGCGCCTCGCCGATCATAGGACTATCATCGACGGATCCATTGCCCATTTCTTTTCGCCAGCAAGGATTCCCGATGCGCCGCGGTGTCCCCAGTCTCAGTGCGCTGCAAGCCTTTGAAGCCGCGGCGCGACATGAAAGCTTTTCGAAAGCAGCCGTCGAGCTGTCGCAAACGCACGGTGCTGTCTGCAAAAAGGTCAACGAGCTCGAGGCTCATCTGGGCATCCCGCTGTTCGAGCGGGTGCGTCAGCGTCTGGTACTGTCCGCGGCGGGCGCAGAGTACGCGCGGCGAATTCGCGTCCATCTCGACCAGATTCGCCGCGATACGCTCGAGTTGATGCGCAAGCAAAGCGAAGTGAAGATCCAGTTGGCCGTCGGCGTCACGTTCGCGTCTCAATGGCTGATTCCGCGTCTGCATGACTTTTACGAGTTCAACCCGGACCTGCAACTTCACATCATGGGGCGCGACCAGCCGACGTTCTTCGACAATTCAAGCTTCGACGCCGCGATCTATTTCGGACAGAGCCTGTGGCCCGCTATGCCAGGACAGCCGCTTGTGAGCGACGATAAGATTCTGGCTGTCTGTGCGCCCGGGTTGATCGGCAGGCGCGATAGCCTGAGCAGCGAAAAGATCGGCGCACTGCCCTGGATTCACACCCGCGATCTTCCGCGCGCGTGGCTTGCATGGTCCGAAAGCGCGTCCACGCAGATCATTGAGCATAGCGCGATGAACCAGCACTACGACATGTTCATCATGGCAATCAACGCGGCGACTTCCGGACTAGGTGTGGCCTTGCTTCCGCATATCCTGATCGAACGGGAGCTGCGCAGCGGCGCACTCGTCCAGGTGCATCCTCATTCGATCCCGAATCCGGAGACCGTCTACTACTCGTTTCCCGAGCAGAAACGTGACTGGGAACCGCTTCAACGCTTCGATCAATGGCTAGGCGCGGCTGTGCGCGACTATCGCGAAGGCTGCCATCGCGAGCGCACGGCAGCATTCGAAACGACACTTGCGTCAACCTGAGGACGTCCCGTATGAGGACGCCCATATTCACGCGAGTTCGCGCAGATCAGGGCTGTCGCGCAGCAGTTGCTGGTAGAGCCCCTGGAAGTTGAGCCACGCGACGTAGTCGGATCCCAGTTGCGCGCGCGTTGCCCGCGCGTCCTCGTCCGATAGCGGCTCAATTGGACCGGCCGCCTCGGCCAGCAACTGCACCTCGCAGCAACGCTCCATTGCGATGAAGCGGTACGCCGCAGCGTCGACCGTTGAACCAACGGTCAGCAGGCCATGATTGAGCAGAATGACGGCGCGCTTTGTACCCATCGTCTCCGCGATTCGGCGCCCCTCTTCGGTAGCGAGCACGACTACGTCGCCGCGAAATAGCACGTGATCGTCATAGAAGAGACAGGCTTCCTGATTAAGCGGAGCAAGGAGCCGTGCGCGCGCTGAAAACGCGCGGCCTGACGGCGTATGCGTATGGGCTGCTGCAACGACATCGGGATTCGCGCCGTGGATGCCGCAGTGAATCGCCGCCGCAGCGGCGTTGACGGGTCCGGTCCCGTGATAAACGTTGGCCTCCTCGTCAATGCAAACGAGATCATCGGGATGGATGGACGAAAAATGCTGCGCGTACGGATTGACCCAAAACCGGTCGTGAAACTCCGGATCGCGGACCGTGATATGTCCTGCTATGCCTTCGGCCAGCCCGAAGCGCGCAAAGATGCGGAATGCCGCAGCGAGTTTGAGCTTGCGATGTTGCCGCTCGTCGTCGAGGCTGGCGAATACCGGCGGCTCGGGCAAGCGTCCGCCGATTGGTTTGGGAATCTGCAACTCGCGGACTTCCGCGTGGCCCATGACATACTCCTTCGCGCTGGTGGGAGTCTTGATTTTCGTCTGCACAGGGAACACCGTCCATCGACGATTTGTCACAAGATCGCTTCTTGCGCTCACAACTCCGGGGATGACATACACCTCACCGCGTGATCGTCGCTCGACGATCACGCGCTCAGCGCACGGCCCGCTCGAGCACGGATTTGCCGAAGGTGTCCTGAGCAAATACATCGAGCGCCCGCCGGATCGCGACGACCGAATGCTCCCCATTGGCGCCACCTGTGTGCCCTTCGTAGATCACCGGCGTTCCGAGATCAATGGGCAAAACACGCGTACATAAAACATTCAATCGCAAGTGTTGGGATAGTCATGCGATACTCATCACTTGACGAACTACGCCGCGTATCGAATGTGGTTCGAAGAATTGACGCACGCCGACCAAGCAAACATGCGAGGCGATGATTTCAGCCACATCTGGCGATCACAAGAAGGCACTTGACGGTTTCATACTCTCCCCATGGAAGCAAATTGCTACGGTGCGCCCTGCGCCGACAACAGCGCGCAAAAAAAGACCGATGATCTTGCGCGCGACATCATTGAGCAGATCGCCGATAAGTGGACCATCCTGGTGATCGATGCACTTGGAACTGACGGCGAGATGCGTTTTTCGCGCCTACGCGAACACATTGGTGGCGTCAGTCAGAAGATGCTCACGAAGACCTTGCGCCAGCTTGAGCGCGACGGCCTGGTTTCGCGCCATGTGCACCCCGTGATACCGCCGCGCGTCGACTATCGGCTGACACCGCTCGGAAACAGCCTTCTGGACAAAATCTGTGGGATTTGGGATTGGGCTGAAAGCCACATGACAGAAATGGAAGCGGCGCGGCTGCAGTTCGATCGTAGAGAGAAGCGGGTTGGCACCTCACGGTCGCCCGACGGGGCGACTGTCTAGACGGCGCGATTCAGGCGGTGCGCTTGCGCCGTGTTGGGGGGAGCGTCCACTCCCCGCCCTCCTCTACGTGTTCCGTCAGCTTGTTGATGCAGTCAAAAAGCACCCGCTTTTCCTCTGCTGACAAAACGGACATGAGCTGCTCGTCGAAGACCTTGCCGATCCGATCGCACTTGCGGACAATTGCCTTGCCTTTCCTGGTCAAGTTCAGGTTGATGACACGTGCATCCGTCGTGCCGGTAGAGCGCGTCAGCAAGCCGCGATTCGCTAGTGTGGTGACCAGCTTCGAAATCAGCGTCTTTTCAAGGTAGGTCAGCTCAATCAGCGGGCCGAGAGAGATACCCGGCTGCATATCGACGAAGCGCAGCACGCGCAGGTCGCGCAGGGTTACGTCGCATTCGGCTTCGTAAAGGCCAGACGCCACGCCCTTGGCCAACTCGCTCAGTACATCGAGGCGGAAGTTCAAATGCTCCAGTCTTGGATACGGCGCCTTCGACATGCTGCTCTCCCATTCAGCTATTCTGATTCCGTTGCACACTGCAACTTTTGAATTTTACGTGTTTCTTGCACGAAACGTACCATCGTGCGGAAACTCCTATACGTGCAGACAAGCCGGCGCTCGCCAAACGGCACGAGCGTACCGCAATGCGCATGAATGGGGCAAGCACGCCCGATGCCGGTGCCGCAAGCGGATAGATGCTGACTAACCCTTCGCCCCTTCGTCAATCGCCTTGAGCACCAAACCAAAAAATTCGTCGGCGTGGGCCGGGTTGATCCAGCGCACCACCACCGCCAACTCGCGTTCAGGTTCAATCCAGGTGAACGAACCGCCAGCGCCGATTGCAAAGTAGCTGGACGCCGGCACGCTCGGAAAGACGCTGCGCCCGTGGTTGAGCCAGACCAGGTAGCCATAGAACGGTGCGATCGCACACGGTGTCAGCATGCGCTGCAGCCACTCGCCGGAGACGATCTGCTGGCCGTTGACGCTGCCCTGGCCCAGCAGAAGCTGAGCCACCTTGATCTGGTCCTGGGCGCTGATTGACAGGCCGCCACCCCAGTGCGTGCCGCCCGGAACCGACTGCACGCGCTGTCCGCCCACTTCCACCCAGGCGTTGTCGTAACCGACCCATTGCCAGTTCTCGCTCGCGTCGAGTCGCCGCATGATCCCTTCGCGGAACACCTCTGGCAACGGTCGGCGGAACAGGTGCAGCAGCGCCAGCGAAAACTGGTTGATGCGCACGTCGTTGTATTCCCAGTAGGTGCCGGGAGCCCGTAACGGCCGGCGGTCCCCCTTCTTCCCATCGGGCTCCTTGCCGAATTTGACGTATCGGTAGTGGTCGGCCTCGTCGGGCAAGCCGAAACACACGCCTTGCCATTCGCTCGTCTGCTGCAGCAAATGCGCCCACGTCACGCTCGCGTTGTGCTCATCATCAAAGCCGATACCAGGCACGCGCACGTGCACCGGCTCGTCGACATCGGGCATCAGGCCGCGATCGTGCGCAACGCCGGCCAGCAGCGCGAGATAAGTCTTGGCAATGCTGAAGGTCAGGTCGGCACGATCAGGTTCGCCCCACGAAATTAGCGGCCGGCCGGCCCGAGTGATGACGCCGGACACGGGACCACGCCCATGCACGGGTCCAAGCAGCCGGTTCCAGGGTGGTGGGTCGTCCGGATGTACGCCCCATACGCCATCGACCTCACGGTCCCACGGGGTTTCATGATCGATCGCGAATTGCACAGCATGCTGGAGATTGGCGGTTTGCATGAAGGTCCTTTACCGGGCGCAAAACAGCTTGACGAGGTTCACCCAATAACTCGCACCGGTCGCAAGCGCGGCGTCGTTGAAATCGTAATGCGGATTGTGAAGCGGTGCCGCCGGAGTCGCCTCATCAACGCCCATCCAGATGTACGCGCCGGGCTTTGCGTGCAGCATGAACGCAAAATCCTCCGAGGCCATCGAAGGCACACAACCTCGCCGCACGCTGGACGCGCCGACGGTCGCCTCAGCGGCCGCAGCTGCAAGATCGGCTTGAGCAACAGTGTTGATGGTGGCCGGATACGCGTAGCGATAGTCAAGCGTCGCGTTTGCGCCCAGTGCGCGCGCGATACCCGAGGAGACTTCGTCGATCGACGCGCGGATCCGTTCCTGCACATCGCTCGAGAAGCAGCGCACGGTGCCGCGAATGACCGCACGGTCAGGCAGTACGTTCCACGCTTCGCCGCCATGAATTTGCGTGACGCTAACGACGCCAGATTCCTTCGGGGAAATTCGTCGGCTGATGATTGTCTGCAATGCGGTGACGATCTGGCTGGCACACACCAGCACGTCGGTGCCCTCCTCCGGCATCGCGGCATGCGACCCTTTGCCGCCGACAATAATCTCGAACGTATCGAACGATGCCATCATCGGACCACCGTTGATCGCAAAATGTCCGCGCGGGATGCCTGGCCAGTTGTGCAAACCAAACACGGCGTCGCACGCAAAGCGCTCGAAGAGTCCCTCTTCGACCATCATCCTGCCACCGCCCGCCGGCCCCTCTTCCGCCGGCTGAAAAATCACATGTACCGTGCCGCGCCAGCTGGAGTCGCGGCTTAACGCGACAGCGGCACCGAGCAGCATTGCAGTGTGGCCGTCATGGCCACACGCATGCATCTTGCCTTCATGTTGCGACCGATGCGCGAAGCTGTTGGCTTCAGCGATCGGCAGCGCGTCCATGTCGGCGCGCAAGCCGATGGCGGGTCCCGTACCTCGGGTCATGGTGCCCACCACACCGGTTCGTCCGATGCCGCCATTTACCTCGAAGCCATACTGTCGCAATACGACGGCGACGAGGTCTGCGGTTGCGACCTCCTCGAATGCGGTTTCCGGACAGGAGTGCAGTGCGTGCCGCCACTTCATCATCAGGTCGATCAGGTCGCTATCCATCGGAATTCAAGCCCTTTCAGTGGAAAATTAAGGAGACAAACAAACAGAGAATCGACGAGGCGATACAGCATCCGCGCAGATTCAGGTGGTCGAGATTGCTGGCAAGCTGGCCGAGGAGGATTGCCTTACGGGCGCCTGGATGCGCGGGCAAACCACGCGCGGCGCATCGGCTTGAGTGCGGCGATCGCAAGCACAGCGGTACAGCTATCCAATGCGATAGCCGTGCCGAACACCGCGTCCCACCCTCCCGTATGCTCGTGGAGTAGCGAGGCCAGCGGTCCGCCCAGGATCGAACCGACACCTTGTGCATAGGACAGGCACGCGTAGTTGACGATCGCATGCTTGCCGCCAAAGGTGTCCGTGAGGGTCGAAGGGAACAGCGAAAAGATCTCGCCCCAACCGAGAAAGACAACGCCTGACAGCAGCACGAACAACACCGGGTCGTGCCGCGACGTAAGCCACAAGGTCATCGCTATCGCTTCCATCCCGAATGCGATCAGCATCGTGTGCTCGCGGCCGATCAGGTCGGAGATCCATCCGAACATAGGCCGCGTTACGCCGTTCGCCACGCGATCAATCGTCAACGCAAGCGGCAACGCTGCGAGGCCGAACACGGTAACCCCCGCCATGCCGAAGTCTCGCGTGAAGACTGCCATTTGCGAAGTCACCATCAGGCCGGAGGTCGCCATCATCGACATCATCACAAACATCAGCCAGAACAACGGTGTGCGCAGCATGCTGCCGGACCGCGTATCGGGTACGGCGGCGGCGGCTTTCTGCGGCCGCCAGTCCGCCATATAGCCGGCAGGCGGCAGCCTCATGCCGAGCGCGGCAAGTATCCCGATCGCGCCGAGGATCACGCCATAGACGACCAGCGTATGCTGGTAGCCGTACCTGGCGATGCTATTGGTGATCGGAAACGTCGTGAGCATTGCGCCCATACCGAAGCCCGCCATCACGACGCCGATCGCAAAACCGCGACGGTCTGGAAACCAGCGTGCCATCAGCCCGATCGTGCCGACCACGACAATACCCACGCCGATTCCCCCGAGAACGCCATAGCAGAGATAAACGGACAGCAGAGATTCCGCGCGGCTCGTCAGTACCCAGCTAAGCCCCGTGATCGCGCCACCCGCGGCCAGCAACCAGCGCGGTCCAAAACGCTCGATTAAATAACCCTCGAGCGGCGACAGAAAAGTCTGGCAGACAATCAGGATGGAGAAGGTGACCTGCAGACTCGGCAGCGACACGCCGAGCTGCGCTGTCAGCGGGCGCGTCAGCACAGTCCAGATATATTGGGGATTGGACGCGACCATCGCGCATACGAGGCCGCACAATAATTGCCACCAGCGGCTGTGTAGTGAAAGGGCAAACGGCGCGCGGGTGCGGAGGCCGAAATTCTGGGTGCTCATGCTTCAACTCCGTACGAATAAGTGACACGAAATGACTCAGGCGACGCGCTTATCTGGAAGCTCAACACCACGCTCCTGGACAACGCGCTCAGTACATCGAAGCGTAGGTTCAGATGATCCAGCCTTGAAAATGGCACCTTCGACAATCTGCTAGTGAGCTCGCATGACGTCACGATAGTTGCACTTTGCAATAATTGCCATTCACATGTGACTTTGATTTGCACGAAGCGTGCCACGATGCGGGAAACCCTGTATTCATGGACAATTCAGGTGTTTTACATAGCGCAACGCACACCCGGCCATGCGCGGAAACCATGCGCGGTGCGCGCGACAAAGGTGCACTGCGCGACGCAATATCACCGTTGCACCGATTTCGGGCGCAACATTGGCATTCGTCGAACCTGTGCGGTTGCGACGATGCAGGGGAGCGATTTGAATGTGATGACGCAGTCTGCCGAAACACCCGACTCAGTTCATCGCGGTGCGCATTGCGTCGTTCTTAACGTTCGCCGATGATGGAGAACGCGGCCCGTACGGGTGAGCTATCTGTGTTGCGTCACCGGTCTGACAGCCGCGCAGGTTGCTGCGTCAAGCAGCACACCATGCCTGCGATGAGGTCGCAGCCGCGGCGTGTCCAGCACGTCAGTCCTCAAGATGCCGGGTTATCGCAGCGGAAATAAACGCGGCATCGTCCACATTGGCTGTCGGCAGCCCGGCGCGATGGCCCCATATCGACGAAATGGGAAGGAGCCTGGCGTTGCGCATTTGCTCGACCTCGAGACGGTTGTCTTCCACCTGAAAATAAAGGTCGGTCTCGCTTGGCATGATCAACGCCTTTGCCGTAATCGCCTTCAGCGCCGCGTTAAAGTCGCCGTTATATATGGAATTGGCGGCGATATTCGCATGCTGCCATGTCCATAGGTGAGCCAGCAGGTTATTGCCGTCGCGCTTCAGGAAATTCGCTTCCCACGACATCACGAGATAATCTTCCAGCGAGGAAAAACCAGCCTGCCGCCATACTTCGTTCCGATAAAACGTCTGCGACATCGCCATGGCGGCGTAGTTGCGGCCCATGGCCCGCAGACCTCGCTCGGGACGCTCGACGAAGGTTCCGTTTTGAAAGCCGGGATCCGTCGTCAGGGTCGCGCGCACGCCTTCGATGAAGACCTGATTGTGCGGCGAGGCCTTTGCCGCGCCGCAGAGCACGACCAGCCGCCTGACCATGTCCGGATACATCGATGCCCATTGATACGCCTGTAGTCCGCCCATCGACCATCCGCACGCTAATTGCAATACGTCGATGCCGAGTTCCTGCGTCAGGAGCTGGTGTTGAATCGCGACGTTATCGGCGATCGTAAAATTCGGCCAACGGCTACCGTTAAAGGGCTCGCTTGCGTTGCTGGGCGAGGACGACAATCCATTGCCGAACAGATTCGGAATAACGACGAAGTACTTGTCAGTGTCTAGCGCTTTGCCCGGACCGACCATCCACTCGATGTCATAGTGATGCGCGGAGAATGACGTCATATACAGAATGACATTCGATTTTTCCGCGTTCAACTTACCGTAAGTTTGATAGGCGAGCTTGGCATCTCTGAACGTGATGCCGGATTGCAACACCACGTTTCCGGCATTGAATACAAAATAGTCTTCCATGGATAGGGATCCCTCCTGGTGAAATGTGACGAGTGGTTAACTGAAAAATTCGCATAGCAGGTGTCGATGCGCAAGTCAGTCTTGCTCCGAGGGTAACTCAGGACATTACTGTGATGAAAACGCACGCGTCAGGCGGCGCCGAACGCAAAGCCGCGCCCTGGCGCCGCCGCCAGCAGGGCCTGGGTATATTCGTGGCGCGGCGCGAGGAACACGTCCTGGATCGCCCCTTCCTCGACAATCTCGCCGCGCCGCATCACGATGACCCGATCGCAGATCTGACTGGCCACCCGCAGATCGTGCGTAATGAACAGAATGCCGATCCGCAACCGCTGCTGAATGTCGTCCAGTAGTTCGAGAATTTGCGCCTGGACCGAGACGTCGAGTGCGGACACCGCCTCGTCGGCGATCAACACTTGTGGCTCGCATGCCAGCGCCCGCGCGATCGAAATGCGTTGCCGCTGGCCGCCGGAGAATTCGCTGGGGTAGCGGTTCAGCGCATCGGGCCTGAGCCGTACCAGCGTCATCAATTCTTCAGCACGTTGCCATGCTTGAGCGTATGGCACGCCGAAATTCAACGGCCCTTCGATGATCGAGGCGCCCACTGTCTGGCGCGGATCCAGCGACCGATAGGGATCCTGGAAGACAACCTGTACGCCGCGCCGGAACGGATAGAGCGCGCGGCCGCGCGCTTTGGCCACCGATCGGCCGTCGGCGAAGATATCGCCGGCGCTCGGCTCGATCAGCCGCGCAATGCAGCGCGCGACCGTCGATTTTCCCGAGCCGGACTCGCCCACAATTCCGACCGTTTCGCCCGGATGCACCGTCAGCGAGACATCACTGGCCGCCTGCACCTTGCGCTTGCGGGCTGGCCAGGAACCCGTCACATACGTCTTGCCGATCCCGCGTGCATCGAGCAGCGGATAGGCTTTCTCCACCGGCGGGCGCGTTCGCGGCACCAGCGCGGGGACGGCTGCCAGCAACATACGGGTATAGGGCTCGCGCGGCTGCTGCAATACCTGCAACTTGGCGCCCTGCTCGATCATATCGCCCAGCCGCAACACCACGACACGATCGGCAATCTCGGCCACGACGCCGAAATCGTGCGTGATGAACAACACGGCGGTTCCGCTCTCAGTCTGCAATTCACGAATCAGCTTGAGGATCTCGGCCTGGGTCGTGACGTCGAGCGCCGTGGTGGGCTCGTCGCAGATCAGCAGCGACGGCTTCAGGATCAGCGCCATGGCGATCACGATGCGCTGGCGCTGTCCGCCCGACAACTGATGCGGATAAGACGCGTAGATACGCTCCGGTTCCGGCAGCCTGACGTGGGCGAAGATCTCGAGTATGCGCCGGCGCCTCTCGCCGGCGCCGACACGGCTATGCTGTGCCAGCATCTCGTCGACCTGCGCGCCGCACGTCATGATCGGATTGAGGGCCGTCATCGGCTCCTGGAAAACCATCGCCATTTTTTCGCCGCGCAATTGGCGGATGCGGTCCGGGCTTGCTGTCAGCACGTTCTCGCCGAGCAGTTCGATGTTGCCGTCCACCGCCTTGAGCGTCGCCGGCAGCAAGCCCATCACTGCCTGCGCGATCACCGATTTGCCGGAGCCCGATTCGCCCAGCAGGCAGACAATCTCCCCCAGCCGCACGTCGAGCGAGACATGCCGGATCGCATGGGGGCGGTCGGCACCGGCGGGCAGAGAAATGCTGAGGTTATTCACGGCGAGCACGGTTGTGGCCGCTGCGGCGACAGAAGGTGCTGCCGTTTTGAAGTCTGGATCGCGCATCGCGTCAGCTCTCCCGTTTGTTGAATTTCGGATCGAGCGTGTCACGCAATCCGTCGCCCAGAATGTTGACCGCCAGCACCGTCAGCGCCAGGAAAACACCTGGGAACAGCACGGTCTGAGGATACTGGTTGAACTGCATGCGGCCGTCGGCCATGACGTTGCCCCATGTCGGAATATCCGGCGGCAGGCCGACGCCGAGAAACGACAGGATCGCTTCCACCAGGATCGCCGACGCGCACACGTAGGTGCCCTGCACGATCAGCGGCGCAATTGCATTCGGCAGAATATGACGCCACAGAATCTTAAGGGTCGGCGTGGCCAACGAAATGGCGGCCTCGATGTACGGTTCCTCGCGAATGGTCAGCACGATCGAGCGCACGAGGCGCGCGACGCGCGGAATTTCGGGAATCGTGATCGCGACAATCACCGTGACCAGCGTCGGCCGCCAGAGCGCCATCAGCGTAATCGCGAACAGGATGCTGGGAATCGCCATCAAGCTGTCCATGGCGCGCATGATGACGTCGTCGAGGCGGCGAAAATACCCCGCCGCCACGCCGACCAGCGCGCCGAAGCTGAGCGCCAGCAGTGCCACTGCGATGCCGACCGACAGGGACACGCGCGCACCATATACCACCCGGCTCCACGTATCGCGGCCAAGACTGTCGGTGCCCATCAGGAAGAAGTGCTGGAACGTCGCGCCGGACAGATCACTGAATTCGGCCGTCGCGCCCGGTAACAGGTTGGCGCTCGCGGGATCCATCGCGGTCGGGTCGATCGTGCCAAGCCACGGCGCGGCGACGGCTACGAAAATCAGAAGCGCCAGTGCGCCGCATCCCAGGCGCACCGACCAGTTCCGCAGCACCCGGCGCCACAGCGGTGTGCGCGAGCGGATAGCAGGCACCACCTCCAGGTTGGCAAGAATGGCGCCCGGCGCGGCAAGGGTCATCGGATCGTGATCGTCGCTCATGTCCAATCGTCCTTTCACTCAATAGCGGATACGCGGGTCGAGCAGCAGATAGCTCATGTCGACCAGCAGGTTGATAAGCACGTAAACAAAGGAAAAGAACAGCGTGATGCCTTGTACCAGCGGGAAGTCGCGCGCCAGTACCGCGTCAACCGTCAGTTGCCCGAGCCCGGGGATCGCGTAGACGGTTTCGGTGACCACCACGCCGCCGATCAGTAAGCCGACGCCGATACCGATCACCGTGACAATCGGTACCGCTGCGTTGGCCAGCGCATGGCGAATCAGCACGCGAGCTTCGGAGATACCTTTGGCGCGGGCGGTGCGGATGTAGTCTTCGGTCAGCGCCTCGGCAACGGCCGCGCGCGTCACCCGTGCAATCAGCGCAAGGTAGACGATGGACAGCGTAATGGCGGGCAGAATCAGGTGCGTGAGCCACGGACCGATACCCGCGCTCAGGGGTGCGTATCCCTGCACCGGCAGCAGCTTCGCATGCAAGGCGACCGCCCATATGAGGATATAGCCGACCACGAACGAGGGCACCGAGAACCCCATCACCGACACTCCCATTAGCGTCCGGTCCAGCCAGCCTCCGTGCCGCGAGGCCGCGATCACGCCGAGCGGCACCGCGAGCAGGAGCGTCATCACCAGTGTCAGGGCGGACAACGACACGGTTGGTGCGATGCGTTGCGCAATCAACCGGGTCACCGGCTGTTTCATGTAGTACGAGTCGCCGAGGTTGCCCTGCAGCAATTGCCCGGTCCATTTGACGAACTGCACCGGTAGCGGCCGGTCGAGCCCAAGGCTCGCGTGGATCCGCGCGATGTCGGCGCTAGTGCCGTTGTCACCGACCAGTGCCGCAGCCGGATCGCCCGGGGTCAGCCGCAGAATCATGAACACGATAAGGGCGACAATGACCAGCACTGGCGCCGTCGACAGTACGCGCCGGAAAAGAAAGAAAGCCATGTCGGTTACGCTCCGAAGCCGGATAACAGATAGACGGGCTCGCGTTGCCCTGCGAGACGGCGGTCAGCCGGCGAACGGCCGGCCGCCGACACGGGTTAGCTCTTGCGAATGTTCCAGAACACGTTGACCTGAGCCGGGACGACGCCGCTGACCACGCCCTTGCGGATCACCGAATAGAAATCGAAGTCGCCCAATGGTGCCAGGATCCCGCTCTGGTACGTTTCCAGTTGGATCGCCGCAGCGATCTTCTTGCGCTGCACAGGATCGCTGGCGACAAGGTAATCGCTCTTGAGCTGCTCGATCTTGTCGTCAGTCGCCCAGCCGAACCAGCCCTTGTCGCCATTGCCCGTCAGCGGTGTGAAGAACAAGGGATTCATGGTGTCGCCGGGCGCCCATCCGGTAATGAACAGGTTCCAGCCACCCTTGTCGGCCGGCGCCTTGCTGGTCCGGCGCGTCACGAGCGTCGACCAGTCCATTGCCTGAAGGTCCACATTGAACCCGGCCTGCTTCAACAGTTGCGCCATGACCGGCGGAAACTTGTTCAGTACTGCGTAGTCCGACGGATACATCAGCACTACCGGCTTGCCATCGTAGCCTGCTTCCTTCAGCAGATTGCGGGCCGCCGCGAACTGGGGCTTGCCCGTGAAGTAGGCGGTCTCGGTCGACGCCAACGGCGAATCACACGGGTAAATCGAGGAACAGGTCCGGTACAGATCCTTGTTCACCAGTTGCGCGCGCATCAACGCTTCCTGGTTGATCGCCATCATTGCCGCCTGGGCAATCTTCGGGTTGTTGAACGGCGGCACCAGATGATTCAGGTGCAGGTCGAAGAGCCCGGCGGGAGTCGGCTTCACCAGTTCCAGCTTGGGATTGTTCCTGAACGCGGCGTACTGCTCGGCGGGCATCCATTCGATCATGTCCACTTCACCGTTCGCAATCGCATTGGCCTGCGTCTGTGCGTCCTTGAGCACGATCCATTCGACCCGGTCGACATAGACATGCTTGCCGCCCGCGGTACCGGAAGCCGGCTCCGGTCGCGGCACATAGTTCGGGTTCTTGATGTACACAATCTTCGCGCCCGGGCGATATTCGTCCTGTTTGAAGATGTAGGGGCCCGACCCGGTGTAGTCAGAGATCTGCTGGTCCGCCGGCGTATCGGCGACCCGCTTCGGCATGATGAACGCGGCGCTGCCCGACGGCTTGCCAAGCGCGTCGAGAACCATCGGAAAGGGTTGCCTGAAGGTCATGCGGAAGGACTTGGCGTCGACCGCATCGAACGACTGCAGAGCCGTGAACATTCGCTCACCGAACACGTCGCGCTTGCCCCAGCGCGTGATCGACGCGATAACGTCAGCCGAGGTAACCGGCTTGCCGTCGCTGAATGCGAGCCCCTTGCGCAGCGTGAACGTCCAGGTCTTGCCGTCCGGCGAGGTCGTATACGTGTCCACCATCTCCGGTTGTACTACGCCCTTGGCATCCACGCCGAATAGCGTGTCGTAGATCATGTAGCCGTGGTCGCGCGTGATGAATGCCGTGGTCCAGATCGGATCGAGGATCTTCAGATCGGCTTGCGGCACGACTCGTAGCACCTTGGTTGCATCCTGCGCGCACACCATCGTCGCAGCGCTGGCAATCAGCGCTCCAGCCAGGCATCGAGTAAACAATCGCTTCAACATGCTTCACCTCATAGGAAGAAATGACACAAAATGAATTCAAGCCGCGCTTGCGTCGTATTAGCGGCCGTGTCCAATCGCCACCTCTTCGACGTGTTCTGGCAGGTTGATTTCCGACCCACCGTGCCGTATTAATTGCAACTTGCAACAATTGAAATTTACATGCTTATAGGCACGAAGCGTGCCATCATGTGGTAAATCCAGTACGTGTAGGCAAGTCGGGCGCTTGCACGGCCGGCAAGAGCACGTCGCAATGCGCGGGACTTGTGCAAAGTGCGCGCGAGGACGGTGCATCACGCAGTGCAAGATCGGTGTCGCACCGATTCCGGGCGCGAAAACGGCGCTGCTCTCCGGTAGCGACTCCTTGCTATTTGAGCTACGGATCAAGCTGAGATTTTCAACACACTCGAGAGGAACGCTTCGATGAACTATCCGAGTATCGCTGTCGGGGCACTAGGCGGCACGATATGCATGACCGCCGACAATGCCGACGCTGGCGCGTTGCCACGTCTTTCCGCGCAACAACTGGTGACTGCGGTCCCCGGTCTCGCTGATATCGCACAGATTCACGCCGAGACGCTCCTGCAATTACCCAGCCCTTCGCTGAACCTTGCGCATGTGCTGGACAGTTTGGCCTGGGCAGAGCGCATGGTGGCGGCCGGCGCCGCCGGGATCGTGCTGACCCAAGGGACCGACACGCTCGAGGAAACCGCCTTCCTGCTCGATCTTCTGTGGACGCATCCTCAGCCGCTGGTGGTCACGGGCGCGATGCGCACGCCGCTGGCCGCGGGTGCGGATGGGCCCGCCAACATTCTTGCCGCGGTGGCCTGCGCGGCGTACGGCGCCAGTCGTGGACGCGGTGTAGTCGTGGTCATGAACAATACGATCCATGAAGCGCGCTGGGTGCGCAAGGCGAACTCGATGTCCGTCGAAACCTTCGAGTCGCCGGTCGTGGGGCCAGCCGGCATGGTGCTCGAAGGTGTGCTCCAGTATTTTCGTCCGCCGTCAAAGCGTCATTCCCAGCGCTTTGCAAAGCCCGACCTGTCGGTGCGCGTGGCACTCGTCGAGACATGTCTGGGCGAGACGGGGGAGATGCTCGACGCGGTCGCCCACGCGGGATATCACGGGATCGTCATCGCAGCCTACGGTGCAGGGCATGTTTCGGATCACGAAGCACAGCGCATCGAGGCGCTGGTGCCACAGCTGCCGATCGTCATCTCCAGCCGCACGGGATCGGGATCGACGGCGGCGCGCACCTATGGATTTTCCGGTTCAGAAATCGACCTGGCCCGCCGTGGCGCTTTGTTTTCAGGATGGCTCGGGCCGCGCAAGGCGCGCCTGCTTCTCTGGCTGCTCCTCGCCACAGGCACGCCGCGCAACGCATGCGCCACCGCGTTCGAATTCTGGAAGCGCGTCGACGATGCCAGGTAGGCGCGCGACACAAAGTCAGTTGCCAGCTGGCACAACCGCCGTGTTCCGGGTTGCGGTGCAAATTGCAGGTGAGCGGGAAACCACCGGCCTTTTCGCCATCTCAGCCCGCTCCCGGCCCCTTCCCCAGAAACCCTTCGAGAAACTCGACGAACGCCGTCACCTTCGCCGTCAGATTGAGCCGCTCTGGATACACGGCATAGATGTCCGCCGGCGGCAACGACCAATCGGGCAGCAATTGCTTGAGACGCCCAGACTGAAGATAGGTGGTCGCGTCCCACTCCGAACGCATGAGGATGCCCTGTCCGTCAAGCGCCCAGACGAGCGTCGCTTCGCCATCGTTGCTGCTCAGCACGCCGTGCACCTTGACGGTCTCGTGACGCTTCCCCTTGTTGAAATGCCATGTGCCGTAGGCCGTGTCGTTTTCTCTGAGTACGATGCATTGATGCCGCTGCAGATCGCGCGGCGTGTCGGGTTCACCTTTCGCGCGCACGTAGATTGGCGACGCACAGACCATCCGGCGGTTCGTCGCGACCTTGCGTGCGATCAGCCTCGAATCAGGAATTTCGCCGAACCGGACTCCGACGTCGAACGCCGCTTCGGCGAGATTCAATGGGCGATCCGTCAACTCGAGTTGTACCTCGACGTCGGGATACTGGCGATGAAACGCTGCAATAGCCGGGGCGATGTGCCGGCGGCCAAAGCCGAACGTCGCATTGACGCGCAGCAGCCCCTTTGGCGTCGCTCTGCTGCTCGAAATGGTCCGGTCGAGTTCCTGGAGCGCAGACAGCAGCTTCGACCCTGTCGCCAGGTATTGCTCGCCCTCATGCGTCATGCTGAGCCGGCGCGTTGTCCGGTTAAGCAGCCGCACACCGAGGCGCCGCTCGATCTGCGCAAGACGCGCACTTACCGCGGGCGGCGTGACCCCGACGTCCCGCGCGAGCGCCGACAGGCTGCCATGTTTGACGAGTTCGACGAAAAACTCGAGGTCTGAAACCGAATCCATTGATAAATTTAATTTAAGAGTAGTTTAGATTTTCCTGAATTCTATAACGGAATTGGCGAATTAGACTCACGCTCATCGGTCGATCATGACCGCGCCCCACGCTTCAGATTCAACCGGCCAGAGGAGTCCATGCCGCACACCTTCTATCAAAAGCTCGTCGCATCCCATACGGTCGACCGCCTCGACGAGCAGCATGTGCTGCTGTATGCGGACCTGCACATCATGAACGAGTACACAAGTCCGCAGGCGTTCGCCGGACTCGCTGAGAAAGACCTCCTCGTGCGCCGGCCACGGCAGCAGATGGGTATTGTCGACCACGTCATTCCGACGCGTGCGGTGCCGGTTGCCGCCCGCACGATCGACATCGTCGACGCATCAAAGCAAGCCGCGAATTTCACACGCAACTGCGTCACGCAAGGCATCCACCTGTTCGACGTGAACGATCCGGCGCAGGGGATCGAGCACGTCGTCGCACCAGAAATTGGACTGATCCGGCCCGGCATGGTCGTACTGTGCGGCGACAGCCACACGACGACTTACGGTGCGCTCGGCGCGCTCGGTTTCGGGATCGGCACCTCCGAAGTCGAACATGTACTCGCGACACAAACGCTCGTCTATCGCGTGGCGAAAGATATGCGGATCACCGTCGACGGAGAACTGCCGCCTGGTACCACGTCGAAGGACCTGGTACTGCATATCATTGCCCGTATCGGCGCACAGGGCGCCCGCGGCTTCGCGCTCGAATATGCGGGATCGACAATCGCTTCGCTTTCTGCCGAGGCGCGAATGACCCTGTGCAACATGACGGTCGAAGCCGGCGCGCGCGCTGCGTTGATTGCACCGGACGACACGACGATCGACTACGTACGCTCCCGCGTGCGCGATCTCGATACAGCGACGCTCGATAGTGCAACGGCCGCATGGCGCTCGCTGCGCTCGGACCCCGATGCTCTCTTCGATGCCGAACATCATGTCGATGCATCGCAAATCGCGCCGTATGTCACGTGGGGCACGAGTCCAGACCAGGCCATTCCCGTCGACGGGCACATTCCCGAGGCCGACACGGCAACCGGCATCGACGCAGCAACCGCGCGCAAGGCACTCGACTACATCGCGCTGCCGGCCGGCGCAAGTATTGAGGGCACGCCAATCGATCGTGTGTTCATCGGTTCGTGCACGAATGCGCGCATTGAAGACCTGCGAGCGGCAGCGGCGATGGTGCGGGGACGCAAGGTCGCGGCCTCGGTTCGCGCCATGGTCGTTCCTGGTTCCGGCATGGTCCGCGACCAGGCCGAGCGCGAAGGCGTTGCCCAGATCCTGATCGATGCAGGCTTCGAATGGCGCCAGCCCGGCTGTTCGATGTGCCTCGCGATGAACGACGACGTCCTGGCACCGGGCGAGCGCTGCGCTTCGACGACCAATCGCAACTTCGAAGGCCGCCAGGGCCGCGGCAGCAAGACCCACCTGATGAGTCCCGCAATGGCCGCTGCCGCCGCGATCGCGGGCCATATCGTCGACATTCGCAAGGAGCTTGTACATGGCTGATCGCCGTCTCATTCAAGGCATCGCAGCGCCGTTGCCGATCAACAATCTTGATACCGACCAGATCATGCCGAAGCAGTTCCTGTTCGGCATCGACAAATCGGGGCTTGCGCGTGGGCTGCTTTACGACCTGCGCTACGATGACCGTGGTCAGCCGCGCGAGGCGTTCGTGCTGAATCGCCCGGAATATCGCGACGCACGCATTCTGATCGCCGGCTCGAATTTCGGCTGTGGGTCGAGCCGCGAACACGCCGTGTGGGGACTGCAACAAGCCGGCATCGAAGCGGTCATCGCTCCGAGCTACGGCGAAATCTTCTACTTCAACGCCGGCAACAATCGCCTGCTGCTCGTGACGCTCGCGCCGGAGATAGTGGATGCACTCGTTGCAGAACTTGCTCATGCGGACACCAGGCAGTTGTCGATCGACGTCGAGAACGAAGTTGTGGTGACAGCCTCGGGCGAGCGCCATTCGTTCTCGATCCCGCCGCGGCAAAAACGCATGTTCATGGACGGTCTCGACATGGTTCAGATGACACTGCAACAATCCGACCAGATCGACGCGTTTGAAAAGCGGCATTGGGCAGCCAATCCATGGGCGCGCATCGATCTTCCCGCCCAGCAACGCAGCATGTCGTAACTGGACGCGCACACGCTCCCCATGCGTGAGTGTCGACATCGAGCGACGCGAATTTCAACCTGGTAACGAGACCGGCGCGTGGAACGCGCCGGCGGGAGACAACCATGCCCCAGCCTTCCAAACGCGCGACCGTGCCGGACGCGAACGCGCTAGAAACACGCACCGTCAAGAAGATTACATGGCGCATCGTGCCATTCATCATCGCGCTCTATTTCGTGAGCTTCCTGAACCGCGTCAACGTCGGCTTCGCCGGCCTGACGATGAATCACGACATCGGCCTCACGCCAGCGATGTTCGGCTTCGGGGCGGGAATCTTCTTTGTCGGCTACATCGTGTTCGGCATGCCGTCGAATCTCGCGCTGCAGCGCGTCGGCGCGCGACGGTGGATCGCATTGCTCATGGTCGTGTGGGGAGGCCTCTCCGCTGGAACCGCGAGCGTCAGCGGTCCATATAGCTTCTATGTGCTGCGCTTCCTGCTAGGACTGGCGGAGGCCGGGTTCTTCCCCGGCATCATCCTGTACCTGAGCTACTGGTTTCCGGCCCGGCATCGCGCGCTCGTGACGGCGATCTTCATGACCGCCGCGCCGCTGTCGAACATGATCGGCTCGCCGATCTCCGGCGCCATCATGGGCATGGACGGCATCGCACAGATTCATGGCTGGCAGTGGCTCTTCATTCTCGAAGCGGCGCCGACCGTCGCGCTCGGCGTGATCGCGTTCTTCTTCCTGACCGACAAGCCTGAAGATGCGCGCTGGCTCGATACCGACGAGCGTGAGTGGCTCACCCACGAGATGGACCGGGAGCGCGCCGCCAAGGCGACGAACGCGGCATCCAGCGTATGGGCGGCCATGAAGGATCCGCGCGTGCTCGCCCTCGCCCTCGTTTATGCAGGCACGTCGACCGGTCTGTACGCGATTGGCATCTGGGCGCCGATGATCATTAGCCACTTCGGCTTCAGCTATTTCGAATTAGGGCTCGTCAACGCCATTCCCAATGTTGTCGCCGTTGTCGGTATGGTGCTGTGGGCGAAAAACTCCGATCGAACCGGCGAACGCAGATTGCACGTGTCGATCGCATGTCTGGCCGCAGGCGCAGGGATGCTGCTTGCCGGGTATGCACCGTCAGCACTGCTCCTGATCGTCGGGCTGTCGATCGCGAACTTTGGCATCAACGCTGCGAAGCCACCACTGTGGAGCATGCCTACGCAGTTCCTCTCCGGTTCGGCTGCAGCAGCGGGCATCGCGTTGATCAATGCGATGGGCAGTCTGATCGGCGGTACGATCGGGCCAATGGTTATCGGCAAGCTGCGCGAAGTCAGCGGCGACTACTCGCTCGGACTCTACTTCGTTAGCGGTACGCTGGTCGTGTCGGCGGTCATTTCCTGGATGTTCGGCCGGCGGCAAAGGGAGTCGTCCGTCACGACCACGGTCTCCTGATTTCTGCGCAGAAGCGCCACTACCCGGAAAACACTCGCTGGCGTCGGGGGTAAGCCGAATTTCTTGCGGCCGCCCGCCGACGCCACGGCATTGATGCGGCGACCGAAGCGACACGTCATACCGCATGTCCCCTAGCCAAAACGGCGACTAGATCGAACTGGCACGACGCTGTATCAAGCGCACCCTCAAGCTGCAACATAGACGTCCTGATGCAACCGCGTTGCCACGGCCCTTCAATACCGGAGCCGGTGCTCGCACCGATTTCCAATCCTAAATGTCGTGCCATGGCCTTTCGCCGCTGAACATCTGCGTTTCGCCCAGAAGCGGTGCGCCGCCGATTTTGTCGTGCCTCATGCACCTTCCTTGCGCCTATCTGCACACTTCCCGAACATGGCAGTACGCTCACTTCCACCTGAAAATATTCGATTTACACGTGCACATAGGGGTTTTCTCACGATGGCACGCTTTGTGCGAGTTGATTCAATGTGGACATTTCAATTGTTGCCATTTGCACCTATATTTCGTCGATAGCCGACGAAACCAGCAACTGAGCGCCCCCATGACAGACACTTCACAAGCGTCAAGCAACCATGTACCGACGCTGCGCGTAGCGGGCACGTGAGCGAAGCGCGAAGTGATTCAGGTTCAGCACGAGGATCAGCATGCCAGTACAGCTAGCGTTGCGAAACATTCGAAAATCCTTTTCCAGTAAGCAGGGCTCGGTCGATGTGCTGGGTGGGTTGTCATTCGACATCAACGAACGGGACTTTGTCAGCATCATCGGCCCGTCGGGCTGCGGGAAGACGACCGTGTTCAACGTGATTGCCGGCCTTCTCGAACCTGACAGCGGCGAGATCGTCTATCGAGGGCAAGCGGTCACCGGCTTGCGCGGCAAAGTCGGCTACATGATGCAGCGCGACCTGCTGTTGCCGTGGCGCACCGTGTTGCAGAACGTCCTGATCGGCCCCGAGTTGTCCCGCATGCCGGTTGCGCAAGCGCGCGAAACGGCGATGGAATACCTGAACACCTACGGCCTTGCCGGTTTCGAAAACGCCTATCCCCGCATGCTGTCTGGCGGTATGCGCCAGCGCGTCGCGCTGATCCGCACCTTGATCAACGATCCCGACATCATCCTGCTCGATGAGCCATTTTCAGCGCTCGACTATCAGACCCGGTTGTATCTGGAAGGCGTGCTGATGGAAGCGGTCGAAACGTTCCACAAGACAGTTGTACTGGTCACGCACGACATCGACGAAGCCGTCGCGTTGTCGAAGCGTGTGGTGGTGCTAGGCGGCCGGCCTTCGCAAGTCAAAAAGGTCTATGACATCGAGATCGGCGCGCGTTCGCCAATCGGTGCGCGCAGCGATCCGAACTTTTCCGGCTACTTTCACGCGCTGTGCGCGGAACTCGATATCCAGACCGAGGTAAAGGCAGCATGAACCGGTCCGTATCCATCAACAGCGCGAAAGTCTCTGCGGCACGCAGCAAGACGCGCTCAGGCCCCGTGCTGAATACAGGATGGGGGCGCACAGTCCTGCAACTCGTCGCGGTGATCGCGTTCTTTGCGATATGGGAAGGCGCTGCGCGGCTTGGCTGGGTCTCGAACTTCCTGGTCGGCTCGCCGGCAAAAATCTACGACGCTTTAGCCCGCTCCGTTGAATCAGGCGACCTTTTCGTCGATATCGGTTACACGATGTTCGAAGCGATGCTCGGCTTCCTGTTCGGCACTGCGGTCGGCTCGGTCTGCGGCCTCGCGCTGTGGTATTCGCCGTTCGTCGCGCGACTGATCGAGCCGTTTATCGTCGCGATCAACAGCGTTCCGAAGATCGCTTTCGCCCCGATCGTGATTCTCTGGTTCGGCACCGGGCTCGTTTCGAAAGTTGCACTGGCCATTTCACTGACGGCGATTGTCGCGCTGATAGCCGCCTACGAGGCGGCGAAAGAGGCCGATCCTGATCTTCAGGCACTCCTCGTCACGCTTGGCGCGAACAAGAACGATGTGTTCCTGAAGGTCGTCATTCCGTTCACGCTGCCTTATGTGATCTCGACGTTCCGCATCAACATCGGCTTTGGTCTGGTGGGCGCAGTGGTGGGTGAATTCATTTCGTCAGAGAAAGGGCTTGGCCACATGATCTTCACCGCTTCCAGTCTTTACGATCTGAACACCGTATGGGCCGGCCTCTTCGTGCTGATGGCGATTGGCTTCGTATTGTATTTCCTGATCGACCTGCTCGAACGCAAGCTGCTGCCGTGGCGGCAGGTATCGAATGCACCGACGCTACGGGTTTGACGCCGTCGCCACACAAGGCAGAACTGTTCTTTCCGCCCCGCACTCTAACTTCTCTCTGGACCTGAAAATGGCAATCATTGCACGAAAAATGCTGGCTGCTCTGACTACAGCAGTCGCTGTTTCGGCCGTTAGCATCGCGACGCCCGCCTTGGCCGCCGACAAAAAAGCCGTCATTTCGCAGGCTTTCCAGTCGATGCTGTATCTGCCGCTCTACGTCGCCATCGACGGCGGCTTCTTCACGAAGGAAGGGCTGGATGTGACCAAGCAGACCGCAGGCAGCCCGAGCGCGGCGTTGTCGGCCGTGCTGTCGGGAAGCGCGGACTTCTCGCTGCATGGGCCCGAATGGACCGCGGTCGCCGCCGAAAAAGGCGCGGATGTCGATGTGATCGCCAACGTTGTGAACGGCGCGGCGGTGTGGATCGCCGCCACGCCGGACAGCAAATTCAGCGGCGTCAAGGACGTGAAGGGCCAGACGGTCGTGTCGGGTCAGATGCCGACCACCAGCACGTCGCTGTTCTTCAAGTTGCTAAAGGAGAACGGCATGTCCCCGTCCGACGTAAAACTATCCCAGGTACCGCTTGGCTCCGAGATTGGCCCGCTGGTGGCAGGCCAGTCCAAGGTTGCAGTGATGTATGAGCCCGGCCTCGATCAGGCCGTTGCCAAAGGCATGAAAGTGGTGCTCGGCTTTCCGAAGTTGTACGGCGAATACGCGTTCTCGTCGATCTCGGCGAAACGGAGCGTGGATCCCGATGTGGCTGCACGGTTCGTGAGAGGCATGGAGCAGGCGCTCGTATTCATGCAGAACAATCCCACGGAAACCTTGGCGATCGCCCGCAGGGAATTTCCAGGCCTTGATCCAGACATCGTGAATGCTGCGGTAAAACGCATGCTGGCCGAAGGCGTGTATCCGAGGAACGTCGACATCACGCCGAAAGCGCTGACGGTTGCAATGGATACGCAGATCGCGCTCGGCAACCTGAAGCAGCAGCCGAACTACAGCACCTTCATCGTGCAGAACTTCATTCATCAAGCACTTGCCGCGAAATGAGCCACTCTTCCCCCTCCCCCACCATCCGAGAAATCCGTGACGCGATCCGCGCGGGAACACGCACTATCGAGCAGACGGTGCAACAGGCGTTCGATGCCGCGCAACGGCTCCAGCCTGAGTTGCAGGCGTTCATCCATCTGCCGGCGTCGCCGATAGTCAACCGTGCGGATCCCGACGCGCCGCTCGCGGGCGTCCCTGTCGGCGTGAAAGACCTGATCGATACAGCCGATATGCCCACCGCGTACGGGTCGCCGGCCTACGAAGGGCGCAGGCCCGAGAAGGACGCCTGGGTGGTCACCCGTTTGCGCGAAGCCGGTGCCACGATACTCGGTAAAACGGTCACCACCGAGTTCGCCTGGCGTCAGCCCGGCGCCACGACCAACCCATGGAATAGCGATCACACACCTGGCGGCTCGTCGAGCGGCTCGGCTGCCGCCGTTGCGGCCGGCATCGTGCCACTCGCGCTCGGCACGCAGACCTTCGGATCCGTCATTCGCCCCGCCGCGTATTGCGGTGTGGTCGGGGTCAAGCCGAGTTACGGCACGATCGCGCGGACCGGTGTGTTGCCGTTGTCAGGGTCGCTCGATCATCTTGGTGTTTTCACCACCAACGTCGCTGACGCAGTTCATGCGCTGTCGATTCTGGCGGGTAGCGATGCGGACGATCCACACGCCTCGCACAACAGTCGCCAGGGGAAGGGCCCAGACGATGCGGTAAAGCGGCCGCCACGCATCGGCGTGTTGCGCGAGCAGATCGGCGGACCGATCGACAAAGCGCAGCAACACGTGCTGAATCAACTTGCCTTGCGTTTGCGCGCTGACGGCGCAGAAATCGTCGGTGCCGACTTGCCTGTCGAACTGGTCGACGCCACACGCCATGCTTCGATCTTGCTCGCAGTTGAAGCGGCGCTGACGCATGGCGAACTGGTAGACCGTTCGCCGGCTCTCGTCAGCGCACCGATCAAGGCTCTGGTCGAAGAAGGCCGGGCTTTGCCCGCAACTGAGTATGCGAAAGCGAAGGCATTGCAGCTCAGGATGGCGCTTCGCTTCGATCGCTGGCTCACCGAAGCGGCGGGACTGGACGCGCTGCTGGTAGCGCCCGCATCGGGCGAAGCGCCCCGCGGGCTCGACTATACGGGCGATGCGGCGTTCTGCACGCCCTGGACCTTCCTCGGCGTGCCGGCGGTGACGTTACCGGTTGGCTTCGGTCTGGGCGGGCTGCCGCTTGGCGTGCAACTGGTTGGTGCGAGTCAGCACGATGCCGCGTTGCTGTCGCTCGCAGAGTGGGTGGAAGGTAGAACCGGCTGGAACATGGCAGTGGCTTCTCGCTGATGCCAGCTTCGTTGTGTGCAGCAGGTTTCACGTGATCAAGCGAAGCCGTAGCGGCTGAGCGGGTAGCGATGATCGATTGATTTTTGAGGAATTATGTCAGCAGAATCTTTAAATCCCGTGCGGGGCATCCGCGGGATGGCAGTCACACCCCATGCGCTGGCGTCGCAAAGCGCGCTCGCGATCCTGCGCGACGGAGGCAATGCCGTCGAGGCGATGATTGCCGCAGCGGCGACCATCGCAGCGGTATATCCGCATATGAACAGCATCGGCGGCGACGGCTTCTGGTTGATTTCGCGGCCGGGCGAAGAGCCCGTCGGCATCGAGGCGTGTGGAGCGGCGGCATCGGCCGCGACGATCGACGCCTACCGCGCACGCGGCCTGCAGTCGATCCCGTTTCGCGGCCCGCTCGCGGCGAATACAGTGGCCGGAACCGTGTCGGGCTGGTCGCTGGCGCATCGCTGGTCGACTGACACACTCGGCGGCAAGCTCCCGGTCGCGCGCCTGCTCGAAGACGCAATCACCTACGCGGGAGGCGGTATTCCGGTCACGCGGAGTCAGTCCGAATGCATCGCGCTCAAGCGGCAGGAACTCGAATCGGTCGCGGGGTTCGCCGAAACGTTTTTGACGAGCGACAACCCGCTGGGCGTGCCGGCCACCGGCGATCGCTTTGTGCAACCACGCCTCGCCGCGACGCTCGAGCGTCTCGCTCACGCGGGTCTTGACGACTTCTACCGGGGTGACCTCGCACGCAGCATCGCAGCCGATCTGCGCGCCCTCGAAAGTCACCTGTCGCTAGCGGACCTTGAACAGCATCGCGCACGGCTGCGCACGCCGCTGGCACTCACGCATTCGCTCGGCACGATCTACAACATGCCACCGCCCACACAGGGGCTTGTGTCGCTGCAGATTCTCGGTGTGCTTGACCGTGTCTTACGCGACGATATGGATCCGCTCGGGCCCGAGTATGTCCACGCATGCGTGGAGGCGACCAAACTTGCGTTTGCCATGCGCGACAAGCACATCACTGACCCGGATTACATGGACATCGATCCACAGGCACTGCTCGCGCCGTCTGTGCTCGACGCGATGGCCAAAGAGATTTCAATGTCTGCGGCAGCTCCGTGGGGTCGCGGTCTCGGACCGGCCGACACCGTGTGGCTCGGCGTGATCGACGCCGATGGTGTGGCCGTCAGCTTCATCCAGAGCATCTATCACGAGTTCGGCAGCGGCCTCGTGCTGCCAGATTCAGGTATCAACTGGCAAAACCGCGGCTGTAGCTTCTCGCTCGATCCCTCCGCGCGCAATCCACTTACGCCGGGGCGACGGCCGTTTCACACGCTGAACCCGGCGCTCGCGCGTTTCGCCGATGGTCGCACGATGGTGTACGGAAACATGGGCGGCGACGGCCAGCCGCAATCGCAAAGCGCCGTGTTCTCGCGGATCGCGCACTTCGGCTGGAATCCGCAAACCGCTATCGATGCGCCTCGCTGGTTGCTGGGCCGGACCTGGGGGCAAACCAATGAATCACTCAAGCTGGAGGCGCGGTTTCCCGTCGACACATTCAATGCGCTGCGTCGTCTCGGCCATGACGTCGAGCAGATGCGGCCGTACGACGAAGCAATGGGCCACGCCGGCGCAATCGTCCGGCACGGTAATGGATGTCTGGAAGCAGGCTACGACCCGCGCAGCGATGGCGCCGCGGCTGGTTGGTAGGCGCGCCGGCTAAATAGCGGGCGGCCGCTCCGCCCGCACCCTTTTGAATCGACGACCCGCGAGCGTTCGCGCCGACGGCAAGGACGGCGCACGTCCGTCCATCTGTCGATACTTCAATCCAGAAACGGAGAAACACCTTGAACACCCGCACGCAATCACTCAAAGGCGGCGCCTCGCCCGTCGCGCAAACAGCCGCGCATACGCGCTGGATCCAGCTCGGACTCGGCCTTGTTTGCATGATGACGATTTCGAGTCCGCAATATGTATGGACTCTGATGACGAAGCCGCTCATGGCCAAGCTCGGCATCGCGCTGCCGGAACTGCAAGTGACATTCTCACTGCTGGTGCTGCTGCAGGCATTTTTTTCACCGTTCCAGGGTGCGCTGATTGATCGTTTCGGGCCGCGCATGCTGATCTCGATCGGCACGTTGCTGGCGGGCGTGAGCTGGGTGTTGGCATCGTATGCGCACAGTACGTCGATGCTGTACCTCACGTATGGCTGCATCGGCGGTCTCGGTACCGGCATCGTCTACGTCGGCGTAGTGGGGTTCGTGGTTCGCTGGTTCCCCGATCGACGCGGCTTCGCCGCTGGTGTAGCAGCCGCAGGCTACGGCATGGGCGCAATTGTCACCACCTTTCCGATCTCTGCATCGCTGGCAACGCACGGCGTCGAATCCACGCTGTGGCTGTATGGCATCATTTTCGCAGTGGTCGGCCTCCTCGCCTCTCAGGGCCTGCGAGTACCGCCTGCGGCCGACAGTATCGGCTCGGCAGTACCCCGGACAGCGGTCACGACGCGCGACTACCGCCCGTCCGAGATGCTCAAGACGCCGCTGTTCTGGCTGATGTTCGTGATGATGACGATGATGTCTACTTCGGGCCTCATGGTTACGTCGCAGATGGCAAGCTTCGCCGCGGACTTCGGCGTCAGCAAGGTGCTGGTCTTCGGGCTCGCCGCGTTGCCGCTGGCACTGACGATCGACCGCTTCACGAACGGCCTGACCCGTCCGTTGTTCGGCTGGATATCGGATCGCCTGGGGCGCGAAAACACGATGTGTTTCGCGTTCGCGCTGGAAGGTGTGGCGATGGCGCTCTGGCTAATGACGCGCGATAACGCGGTCCTGTTCGTGCTTCTATCCGGCGTGGTGTTCTTTGGCTGGGGCGAAATTTTTTCGCTGTTCCCTTCGACGCTGACCGATTCGTTTGGTGCCCGCTATGCCACCGCGAATTACGGCTGGCTTTACATCTCATTCGGGATCGGCTCGATCTTCGGCGGTCCGCTGGCCGCGCTGCTGCATCAGCAAACCGGTAGCTGGGTGCCGGTGTTCGGCTGCGCGATTGTGCTCGATCTGAGTACCGCCGCACTTGCGATGTTCATGTTGAAGCCGGCGCGCGCGCGTTTTGTCGGCGCGCATCGATAACAAGTCTGACCGCGGGCGACGCCCCTTCTACGAAACGGCATGTCACAACACCTGAAAACAGTACGACCGCTCGTTATTGCATCGGTCATGGCGTCAATGGCAATGGTCGCGATCGAAGCGACCATTGTGTCTACAGCGATGCCGCAGATCGTGACTCAATTGGGCGGCCTGCATCTTTATAGCTGGGTCTTCTCCTCGTTTCTGCTCACGCAGACCGCGATGACCGTCGTATTCGGCAAGCTCGCTGACCTATACGGTCGTAAGCCCATCATGCTCGTTGGTATCGCCATCTTTCTGGTGGGATCAGTGCTTGCGGGCTTTGCCCGGTCCATGCCTGCAATGATCGCGTTTCGACTGATTCAAGGTGTCGGCGCTGGCGCGATCCAGCCTGTTGCGCTCACTATCGTGGGCGACCTGTATCCAGCACGCGAACGAGGGAAAATCCAGGGTTATCTCGCCAGTGTCTGGGCGATCGCTGCCGTCGTCGGACCGATGGCAGGTGGCGTGCTCATTCGCGACCTTTCATGGGCCTGGATCTTCTGGATCAACATCCCCATTGGCCTCGCCTCCGCCGCCGGCTTCATCGTCTTTCTACACGAACAGGAAAGGCACCAACGCCCTTCGATCGATATCCTCGGTGCAACGCTCTTCGCTGCATGCATCGGCGCTCTCATGGTGGCGCTGACGAATGCGGGGACATCGGTCAGTACCCGAACCATTCTCGAGTTTGCTCTGTTCCTGATATGCGGCGCACTCTTTATTCTCCAGGAGCAACGGGCCGCCGACCCCATGATTTCGTTTTCCTTGTGGGGGCACCGGCCAATCGCGGCTTGCAATGCAGCCACTGTCCTTTCGGGAATGGCGCTAATGGGGCTGACCAGCTTCCTTCCCATGTATGTACAGGGCGTCCTGGGCCGGTCCCCGGTGGTGGCAGGCCTCGCGTTGACTATGATAATGGTCGGTTGGCCAACGGGCGCTACCATTGCAGCACGCTCCTTCCATCGGATCGGACTGCGGCGCACCCTCATCGGCGGCAGCGTGTTCTTGCCAATTGGCGCCCTGGTCTTCGCGGCCCTGACCCCACAGAGCACGCCGCTGTTTGCGGGAATTGGGTCGTTGATTATGGGCTTTGGAATGGGAATAGTAAGCGTGAGCTCACTTATTCTGATCCAGGAAATCGTCAAGCCCTCGGAACGCGGTAGCGCGACGGCGTCCAACCTCTTCTCCCGTAACCTCGGTAGTACGCTTGGTGCAGCCGTGT
The DNA here is from genome assembly GCF_046027215.1 of Paraburkholderia fungorum. Lineage (GTDB taxonomy): Bacteria > Pseudomonadota > Gammaproteobacteria > Burkholderiales > Burkholderiaceae > Paraburkholderia > Paraburkholderia fungorum_D. The sequence goes on from NZ_JAQQEN010000003.1 coordinate 260,312, forward strand.
TTGGTGCGGTTCTGAATTATGGGCTTACTCATTCGACCGGCACCGCGGCCGTCACCTCCGATCAGTTGCGACAGCTTCTTGGCTCGGTACCAGGCGACGCTATCGTCAACGCTGCGGTGAGACTTGCGCTCCACCGCTCCCTCCATCTCACGTTTTCCTCCATCCTGATGATATCGATCGGTGCGGTCGTCTCCCTGATGCTTGTACCCACGATCAATCTCGCGCAAAGGAGCGAACCCGCACCAATCGATACGCCGGCCTCTCCCTCGCGGAGTCACCTTTGACCCAGCGCATGATCAGCGATTTCTATCGATTGTCCGGGTCACTTTCGATTATCTCCACTCGGATCCGCGCACCTATACTCAATTTCAACCAGTACGGAACAGGCACCTGCGGCGTGGCAGATGACCGGTTCACCATCGCCGATGCGCTGCGCGCCGGGCGTGTACCTGACATTCAAACAGCGAATTAGGAGAACAGGCATGAGCAGAGCATCTGCGGCGGTCGTGGCGTACGCCCAGCCGAAAACATCGGTTCGCTGGAAGATTTTTCTCATCATGTTGCTGCTGGTCACGGTCAACTACATCGATCGTGCCTCCCTGTCCGTCGCGATGCCGATGATCGCAAGCGAGTTCACGCTTACGCCGGTCATGCAGGGCCTCATTATGAGTTCGTTCTTCTGGTCGTACACGTTGATGCAGATTCCGGGCGGCATGGCAGTCGACCGCTTCAAGCCGCGGCTGGTCCTCGCGCTGTGCACCTTGCTCTGGGGTGCCTTCCAGGGTCTTGGCGCGTTGACGACCAATGCGATGTCCCTGCTCGCTACGAGACTCGGACTCGGTGTGGCAGAAGCGCCCGTGGCCTCGGCGGGAGGCGCGCTCAATGCGATGTGGCTCACGCAGCATGAGCGGGTCCGTGGCGCATCGCTGATGGACGGCGGCTCGCCGCTCGGCGCAGCGCTCGGATCGGTGCTGATCACCTGGCTGATCGTAGTCGCGCACTCCTGGCGCGCAGCGTTCGCGATCGCCGGCGTCGGCACGATCCTGTGCGGCATCGGTGCCTGGTATTACATCAAGAATCAGCCGCGCGAACACGCCGGGGTCAATGAAGCTGAAGCGGAACACATCGAGCAGGCCCGGCGCAAGGAAGATGAAAAGGAAGCCAAAAACCTGTCGGGTAACTCGCTTGATTTCTTCAGGTATCGCTCAGTATTGCTGATGTTTGTCGGCTTCATGTGTTGCACGACGCTTTACTACGGCCTGTTGACATGGATGCCCACTTATCTGCAGAAAGTGCAAGGCTTCAACATCCAACAGATGGGCAGCGCCAGCTTCGTGATCTTCTTCTGCGGCTTCATCGGCGAACTCTGCGGTGCTTACGTCGCCGACAAGTGGCTCGCCAGCGGCGCCTCGCCGAACCGCGTCATGCGCACGATCTTCGGCATCGCCGGCGTGGTCGCCACGATTGCGGTGTTTTCAGTGGCACATGCAACGAGCCCCACGATGGTCGTGATCCTGCTGTCCATCACGCTCTTCTTTCTGCGGTGGGGCGGTCTGTACTGGTCGATCCCCGCGATGCTCGCCTCGCGCAACAAGGTCGGCATGCTCGGTGGTCTGCTCAACTTTGGCGGCAATCTCGGCGGCATGGTGATCCCTATCGCGATCGGCGCGATCGTTCAATTCACAGGCTCCTATTTCCTTGCACTGATGTGTTTCGCCGCAATGGGCGTCGGCCTGCTGCTCTGTTCGATCGGAATCGATTATGAAACGAAGATTCCGGTCTAAGCGGTCGTCGCGCCTCACATGAACAACGTAGCTACTGAGATTGGAAAATGGGAATAGCGAAAGTTGAAGACATCATTGGCCAAACCGTCCGGCGCGACATTGGCCGCATGAAGCGGTTCGTTGAAGGTCAGCTGGAAGCGGCGGCGCGTTCGATCATGAGCACCCCGAACGCCCACGTCGGTATCGTAACTGGCTTCTTCATACGCAATGCCGTCCCGCCCTCGCCGGAGACGGACGGCCTGGGCGGCATGGCCCATCTGGCCGCCGCACTGTCGAATCTTGGCATACCGGTGACGGTGATCTCGGACGCGCCATGCTGCAAGGCGGTCTGGGCAGTCACCACGGAATTGCCGAAAGACGTGGCGTTCGAGATCACCTCGGTGAGCGTGGCATCGGTCAAGTCGCTGAGAGCCCGGCTAAGCGCGGCTGAACGTCCGATCACGCATATGATCGCGATCGAGCGGGTCTCGCCCGCGAGCGACGGCAAGCCGCACCGCGAGTACGGCGCGGACATGTCCGACGATACCGCTCCGCTGCATCTTCTGTTCGAGGATCCCGAGTGGCGGCGTCCGTGGGTCACGATCGGCATCGGCGACGGCGGCAATGAAATCGGCATGGGCGTGCTGCCCGAGGAAATCGTTCACGACGACATTCCCAACGGCCCCTTGATTAGCGCAGCCATTCCCGCGGACTACCTGATCGTTTCCAGCGTTTCAAACTGGGGCGGCTGGGGATTGGTATCCGCGATGGCGATGGTCGCGCCGCGAGACGCGGCGGCGCGGCTGCTCACCGATTTCACGCCGGAGCGCGACCGGGCGTATCTCGCCGCGGCCGTCGACATCGGGCAGGCGGTTGACGATAGCCGCGTCGACCGTCCCGCGACGCCGAAGATGAGTGTCGACCGGCTGTCATGGGAACAGCATGCACACGTGCTGGGTCAGCTCAGGGCGCACGTCGACGGATACCTCGCAACGGCGTCACACGCGTGAGCGCGACGCCATTTTTATTTCCTAACGTACCAGCCATGTCCGACCTTTCGAGTACCACGCTCAGACGTTCGCCGTCGTGGGCCGCCAGCTTGCCAGAAGAATTGCAGACACCGTGTTTCATCGTGTCCGAGCGCGGCATTGTCGATAACTTGCATGCGACCGCCCGTGCGTGTGGCGGGGTGGAACGGCTCATGCCGCATGTGAAGACGCATCGCGCCGGATGGATCGTCGAGAGGCTGATTCGCGAAGGCGTAACCGCATTCAAGGCCGCTACCGTGGCGGAAGCGGCCATGGTGCTCGAGGCCGGCGCGAAACACGTCCTCTGGGCGTATCCGACCGTGAACGCTGCTCATATCCGCACCTTGCTCGCGCTGGCCCACGCTCATCCGGACGCACGGGTCGAGGCGCTCGTCGACTCGGCGGCAGGCGTAGCCGCGTGGCGTCTCGCGACGAATGGGGCGCCGTTGACCAATCTCGCCCTGCTCATCGATCTGGATGCCGGCATGGGCAGAACTGGCGCGCCGATAGCAGCGGCGACGCTGCAGCTGGCCCGTGAACTGGCCACGATCGGCTGCTTTGGAGGATGGCATGCCTACGACGGCCATATCCATGATCTCGACAGTGCCACACGCCGCACGCGCGTGGCCGCCATAGTGGAAAACGTGGCGGCGCTGACCCGCGCAGCCGATGTGGAGGGACTGTCGACGAGGCTCATCGCCGGGGGCAGCTATACGTTCGATCTATGGCCGCGCACGCTCGCCGACTTCGTATCCCCGGGCAGCTGGACCTATTCGAGCGCCCAACACGACCTGGAGCTGCCCGCGCTCGGCTGGGCGCCAAGCGCATATGTGCTGGCAACGGTGATTTCACGCACCGGCACAACCGCCACGCTCGATGCGGGCTCAAAGGCTATCTCGCCTGACAAGCCGCTGGCCGAGCGCTTTCGCTGGGACGGCAAGATCGTCATGATGAGCGAAGAGCATGTCGTGGTCGAGAACACCGATCTGGCAGTCGGCGACCGGGTGATGTTATTGCCGCGCCACGCTTGCACGACTGCTTATCTCTACCCCAGCGCGATGGTGCTTAACACCGAAGGGTCGTGGGAAGTGCGTGAGCAGCTCGGGAGCCGTCGATAGGCCGCGAGGCCCGCAGCGGGTACGCGTCGATTGAAGCGATGCAACGCGACGCAGCCACGCACGTCATGCGGCACGTTGGAAAAACACCAGATCAAGCCGAAGGAAAAAAACATGAACGACAGTGGCGCGCCCCGCCCATTGCGTGCCGTCAATCCAGCCGACCTCAAACCAGGCGGGCACTATTCGTCCGCGATGATCGCGGGCGACTTCGCCTTCCTGTCCGGCCAGACACCGCGCGACGCCGACCGGAAGGTGATCGGCGACTCGATCGAAGAGCAGACCCGTGCGACGCTCGCCAATGTGGAACGGGTATTGACCGCCGCCGGCGCGGGACTGGAAGACGTCGTCAAGGTCACAGTCTATCTGACCGACTTGACGCTCTTTAGCCGCTTCAACGCGCTTTATGCGAGCTGGTTTGGCCAGCACAAGCCGGCGCGAACGACTGTGGAAGCTGGTTTGCAAGGTGTGCTCGTGGAGATCGACGTGGTGGCTTACATCGGCAAGCGATGAAGCAGGCGGCGCGGTGCACGCACGCTAAAAGCCGTAAAGCCTTGCAGGATTTTCGACGAGGATCCGATGCCGCGTCGATTCATCGGGAATCCACAGCGTCAGATCGTCCAGCAAGCGGGCGGCGTCCGGCTTGTTATCGGCCGCTTGCGTCGGATGAGGCCAGTCCGATCCCCACAGCATCCTGTCCGCGGCAAGCGCGGCTAACCTGAGTGCGACCATGCCGGCGTCGGCATAGACCGGCGCGCCGCTTCGCGACACGAGATAGGGTCCGCTCAATTTGACCCAGGTGCGGCCGCCGGCCAGCAGCGCCTCGACCATCCGGAACGCGGCATGCTCAGCGCCTCCCGGTTGCGGGATCTGCCCCATATGATCGATCACGAGCGGCGACGACAGACGCGCAAGCACCTGCCGATGCGCGAGTAGCTGCAGAGCGGTGGCATTGACCTGAATGTGCCAGCCGAGTGGTTCGATGCGCTTCGAGAGCGGCTCCATCATCGAGACCGTGACGCCGACCAGATATTCGAGGTTAAAGCGCAGCCCGCGTACGCCCATATCGTGAAGAGCGGCCAGTTCACCATCCGTCACGGTGTCGGGTACGGTCGCGATACCGCGGGCGTTCTTTCCGAACTGCGACAGCGCATCGAGCAGGCAACGGTTGTCGGTTCCATAGGTAGACGGTTGAACGACGACATGTCGTTCGACGCCCAGCCTCCTCTGGAGCGCGCGATAGTCGGCGACCGTCGCGTCGGGCGGCTGCAATTGCGCGGACGGATCGACTGGATACCGCGCATCGTAGATGTGGTGGTGACTGTCGGTCGACTTCAGCGGAACGGGAAAGCACGGCTGGCCGGTGCCGTTGGCACCGACGCGCGCCGGCTTCTCGGGACCAGCAGATGCGCCGGATGAGGCCGGCGTGGTCGCGAGGTCCGTCGTCCGGTTGCTGCGGCGAGGGTCCTCGCCGCCTTGGGGTATATCACCGTGGCCCTGCTTTTTTTGCTTCAAGCGGCATCTCCTTCAGCCGGCCGGTCAATCAGAACGACGGACTGTCCTGCTGCAAACCGACCAGCAACGCACTTCGTTCGATGCAACGGAAAGAGTGGGTCAGTATACGAATGCAATTTGTCCGGGAGATAATCAAAGTTAGCGACGCCATCTGATAGAAACCTTCGATCATGCGCATTTCTCTTCAGCAAATTGAAACCTTTTATTGGGTGGCGCGATTAGGCGGATTTCATGCGGCGGCGCGTCATCAACACCTCACGCAGCCTACTATTTCCGCACGCATCCAGGAGTTCGAAGAACATCTCGGCGTGCAACTCTTCACGCGCAGCCGGACCCGCTCCGAACTCACGCGCGCAGGCCGCGACGCGCTCGCGAATGCGGAACAAATGCTAAAGCTCGCCGAGAAACTCGAACAGATGGCGAAGCGTACCGACCCCATGTACGGGCTTCTACGTCTCGGCGCGATCGAGTCCATCGCCCACGCGGGGCTCGCGGATCTACTGACGCAACTCAAGACGCGATATCCACACATGAAGATCGAACTCACGATCGATGTGGGCGTGGCGCTCGGACGCAAGCTTGGTGCGCACGAACTGGACATAGCAATACTGAACGATTCCACCGACGCGCCTCACGTGATCGAGACCGCCATCGGCTACACCGATCTCCACTGGGTCGCGTCGCCGCAACTCGTGCCCAACTGCAATGTCTCGCCTCACGATCTTGCCGCCGTGCCGATCATCACCGTCTCGCAGCCGTCATCGAACCATTCGCTTGTGATGAACTGGTTCCGCAGCGCCGGCTGCAATCCGGACAACATCAGTTCATGCAATTCCCTGTCGATGATGTCGCGGCTGGTTGCGGCCGGTCATGCGGCGGCCGTGTTGTCGCCCGCGATAATGCGCGCGGAGATCGATGCCGGGTTGATTCACGTGCTGAATACTGAACGGCCGATCACTCAGCAAGGATTTTTTGTCGCCTATCAGGAAGAGTGTCTGAGCGGCGCGGATACCCTCGTGGAGCTAGCGAAAGAGGTGCTGACACGCAGTCGCGTGCTGGTTCCGGGTTAGTCGGCGGGAAGCGTGGACTATTGCGCGCCGTACGAAGCGACTCCGGGTTCCGCGGCTGTGATTCCGGGTGTCGCTGTCGAGCACCTCATCATCGACGCGACGCGGCGCCACGCCGCGTGTCGGCAACCTAGATGTTGCGAGGACGCGCCGTCGTTCCGCGCACGATCAGATCGGTCGGCACGATGTATTGCGAACTCACAGGCCGTCCTTCAATCCGCGCGAGCAGATACTCGGCGCTGCGCGCGCCGATTTCATCAGCGGCGAGCCGCATGGTCGTCAGCGGCGGCGAGGTGAAGCTGGAAAATTCGATGTCGTTGATGCCCGCGATCGAGAGGTCGCCCGGTACGTCGATACCTGACTCGCGCGCCTCGGCCAGCGCGCCGATTGCAAGCAGATCGGTGCCGCAGATCACCGCCGTCGGACGCTCGGGGCCGTTCATCAGCGCCTTCATCGCCATCTGCCCTTCGATGATCTTGTGCGGCATCTCGATTAGATGTTCGTGGCGCAACTGCAGCCCGCGCGACTGTAGCGCCGCGCGCACGCCGATGATGCGATCAGCCGCGCGATCGCTGTGCTGCGTCATTTGCGTAATCATGCCGAAGCGCGTGTGCCCGAGATCGAGCAGATAGTCTGCGAGGCGACGGCCTACCGCCACGTTGTCGAAGCCGACGTACGGATAGTCGTGATCGACTGTCCAGCCATTGACGAGCGGAATCTGTTCCTTTTCGATCAGTTCGTAGAGCGCGGGCGAGTGGCTGCGGCCCACGAGCATCAGCCCGGCGATGCCGTCCGCGATAAGGGCGCGGACCTGCTTCAGCTCGTCTTCCTGGTCGTAGTACGAGCATCCGAGCAGCAATGTGTAGCCGGCTTCCCCGATGCGTTTTTGCAGCGCGAACACGCCAATCGCGAAGTTCTGGTTTTCCAGCGATGGGATCACGGCGCCGATCGTTTTCGAGCGTTGCGATGCCAGCGCACGCGCCGCGGCGTGCGGTGTGTAGCCGAGCTCCTGCGCGATGTCGCGCACGCGGTTCTGCAGTTCGACCGCAACCTTTGCGTTGCCGTTCAGCACGCGCGAAACGGTCGCAGTCGATACCCCTGCCGCACGCGCGACATCTATCACCGAAATCGCATTCGACTTGCGACGCGGCGCTCTTTTCTTTGTCTCGTTGCTCAACTTGCACCCTGCCCGGTGTCGAGGCGCACCATCGCGCCTTTCCTGTGCGGCATACTATAACGCGGCACCTTGAGAAATTGGGCACCGCCGGGCGTGGGCCTTCGCCTGGTCGTGTGGATGAAATCCCACCGTGCGATTCGAGCTCGCGAACACAATGCGTTTGACGCCGGCATGCTGCCAGGCTTCGAAGAGGTTGTAGGAGCTTCGATGTTCATGTTGCGAGGACCGCTGTCAGGGATACGCGCCGGCCTCACATCACTCAAACACATAAATTTAAGTAATCGCTTTCTATGTGGTTTGAAATTTCGCTCGACGATTCGCTTAAACAGGCAGAATTTTAGGGGCAAACCCGTATGAATTCAAGAGAAAGCGCTTACTCATTTAACCTATACTGTGACTTCGCGAACGGCAAGGCACGCAGCCGTCACGGAGCGCCCGTTGCCTGCGGACGCGCGCGGCGGGTCATGTGTACCGGATATGACGTCTGCATCACCATGCTTACGAATTCGTACGAGACTCAGACATGACATTCACCATCGTACCGATCCGCTGCGGCGACATCGTTAATCATGAGCGCTCGTGCTTTCTGTACCGCAAGAACTGCGGTTCCGCGCGCCTGCATGCGCCGTGTATCGCGTGGTTGCTGCGTAGCGCTCTCCATACGATCGTCGTCGATGCCGGGCCAGGCTCCCGCTCGCGCGCACCGCAGTGCTACACCGAGACGGATGCCGGAATCGACGACCTGCTGCAATACGGCCTGGCGCGCGAAGGCGTCGACCCAGCTTCCGTCGAACTGGTCATTCTCACTCATCTGCATAACGACCATGTCGGCGGCGCGCGGTTGTTCACGAACGCGCGCTTTCACGTCCAGGAAGCGGAGCTGAAAGAGGCGGTCTGGCCGGTGCCGTTCCAGCGTCCGATCTACGAAACCAACCAGCGCGGCCACACGCCACCGTGGGTGGACATTCTCGACCGGATGGACGTGGCGTTCGGTGACGCCGACGTGCTACCCGGCATCCGCGTGTTGCGCTTGCCGGGACATACAGCAGGCTCACAGGGTGTGCTGGTCGATACGCAGGGAGGACCGTATCTCATCGCCGGCGATCTGATTCCGCTCTACGAGAACTGGCCGGAGGACGGCAGCGAGCCGATCCCGAACGGCAATCACACGGACCTGCGAGCTTACGACGAAAGCTTCCGCCGCATCGCGGCGCTTGGCGCAAAGGTGCTGCCGGCCCATGAGCCACGGGTCTTCGAGCACAAGGTGTATCCATCACCGCTGAGCTTGACTGCCTGAAACATTGACTGCTCATCAAACGCAGGGCTGCACAAGCCGCGGCGTTTAGCAAGCCTGAAGCACGTGGATGGCGCGGCTCACGAGCAACGGACGAGTATTGCGTCCGTATTCGGCCATATGCGCGGAGGCCGCATGCGCCCTCAACGCTGCCGGGCTTTCCCAGCGTTCGATTACCGCAAAGGTGTCTTTGCCGAGCGGCGTCTGAATCGCGCCGAAGTCCGGTACGTCGACTACGGCCTCGTAGCTGATGCATCCCTCTTCCGCCAGTACCGCCGGACGATTCTTGTTGAAGAGTGCCAGCACGGCTTCGCGTTGACCGGGCTGGGTTGTGATCGTTGCAACGACATGGATCATCCGGGTTTTCTCCTTTGCTGTTTCGGCGTCGATCGCCACACGAAATCATAGCCGCATTTGGACACGCTCACTGACGCGGGCCTCGACGTGCGGTTGCAGTCGCGCTCCCGGCGCAACCGGTCAGCGATTCATCCGCCGCGCGGCGCGCGCACACGCGCCGCTTTTCTAATTTCGCCAGCGACGTACGAGCTGAACGTATTGGCAACGTCTGGCAGATTCAGGATGTTGGCCTCAGTGACATTAGCCGGTTTGAGCATTTGACGCTCAATAGCACGGAGTCCCATTGTGCTCGACGCGACAAACTTGCGGACAAGGTCCTCTCGTGTCTTCTTATCTGCCGTGTCGAAGAATTCGCGTGCCAGGCGAATCTCCTCCTGCCGACGCTTGTCGGCTGCCGCGTTAGCGGCCGCGAGACTGGCTTCGACTGCCTTTTGCCTGTCAGACCTGGCCCCCTGTTCGCCCGTCGTCGCCTCAGCAAGCTGAGCCTGAATCAACTCAACCTGCCTGTCGGCTTCGGATACTCGGTAGTTGTCCGAAAGAGCCCTCATCAAGTAGGCGGAGGCCCTTTTTACCTTGGTGCCCTGCCTGATTGTCCACCGGGTGTAGTCGATGGCTTGTTGAATGCGCTCATCTGTCCAAACGAACCTGTTCTCGGCGATCTTCTCAAACTGTTTTTCAGACAGTCCGAATTCATCTTGAAGCATTTTGAAAAGTACGACCGAGTTGAGCATGGCCGCTTTGGATGCCAATGCCCCTTCTTTGCGTTTGAGCCGGAAGCGTATCTGGTCTTTCTTTCGCGAGCCGGGCGTTCCAGCACGGGTCTCGTACGACAACTCAATGTCGGACAGCTCATTGATCTGGTTGACGGCTGGCTCGAGATAGTCGCGCTTGAAGTATTTGAACTCAGCGTTGTTTGCCCATGACTTGCCGGGCAGGTTTCGAACGAGGTCGAGCGAAAGCCAGTCCGTTATCCCGCTGGGTACGGACGGCAAGACATGGTCATAAATGCCTCGAGCATAGATGAGCGTAAATCTCGAGGTGACTAGCAGGCTAGTCCAGTACGAGTTCTCAGGATCCTTGATGAGGCGTTGCAGCTCGATCGGCACCCGGAAGCGAATCCGGCCATTTCTGACGCTGACCCGACCTATCAACTCGAGCCAGTCTCCGTCTTCGTTCTGGACCACCAGGTCCTCATCCGCATCGTCATCACCGGCACTGCGATCCTCTCCGGGTTCGGGAGGCTCCTCCAGCATCCGCCCTTTCGAATCAACGGACACCACCGGCGCGCTCATCACTTCGAGCATGGAAGATTTCACGCTGCGGATGACGCTGGAAAAATGCTTCTTGTTCCTGCTGTCGTAGCGCATCAGCCATTTGAAAAAGCTAAGCGTCACGTCATAGGTTTCCTGGATTTCAGGGTCCTGCGCGACAATGAAGTAGGCAGCATCCACGAAGCGTCTGGCGGACAGGCCTAAACCGATAATGCGTGCGAAGACCCGGTTCTTTTGATAGCCGATATCTTTGTCTGGACTAGCCTCGTCGATGGACCTTTGCGCCGGCGCCATCTCCACGAATAGGTCCAGTGCAAATTGAAGAGGGGTCACTCGTCGGTCGACGCTGCTGGACATGCCTGTTCCCTGGAAATTTCAGCAGACTCTAGGCATACAGAGGTGAGATGTCAATAAAAAAGTCTCACCTTTGCCGTTGAGACGGACCGCGTGCACATCATCTCTCACCTTCGGCACACCATCTCTCACTTCTGGTGCAGATCCCAGAGCCTCAGCCCAAGGTGGTAGCGGGTTTCAGCCGGTTATCCACAGCCTTCGGGGGAAAATCTCTCACCTTTTGCAAAACACGTTTTTATCTCTCACCTCGCCACACCGTAAATCTCCCTTTCTGCGCTTGAATGTCTCACCCGAAGTGCACATTTTCTCTCACCTTTGGCACATTGACTCTCACCTCTCTGAGGTTAACTAGTTGATAACAAAGGGATACTGTTTCGCCTGTAGGTTTGTTAGTTCGTTTTTTTTTATAAAACAACCAACAAACCGGTGGACAACATGAGCGACGGTCTTCTTACGTGGCCCCGTTGCAGACAGTTGAGCCAAGTGCCAAGGTCGGACGTCCCACTGGGCATGGTGAGGGTTCGCGAATACATGCACTGAACTCAGTCACACAAGGCATTACCGCGGCATTTTAAGAGCGTGCGAAGCGAACGACGGTGCTTTTCGATTCGTGAGAATGAAGCAGCCGCCCCATACGCCCAGGGGCACGGTCCCGTGAACCTGTCCAGCAAAGGTGAGAGATTGTGTGCAGCATCCTCTCCTGGCCGACATATTCAACGTCCTCGGTGCACACGACCTGCCAACGTCGGCGGCGCGAAGGACTAGCCTCCAATGCAAAGGTCTCGCCGGCTGACGTCGATGAAGCGCCGGGTGAGGGATTTTGTGCACGCTGATGCGTGTCCGACGTTGGCATTGGCGCTCATACACACTATCTCTCACCTTCGCCCACGTGCTGCGGGTCAAGCGAAATGAAAATGTAATTCAATCGCAGGTGCCTGAGCGCTCATTGCGCTATTTGACGTGTCGAGCGCTACCTTCTGTCGATTTCTCCACGCGGTGTGCCGGTTCAGTGGACAAAAACTCTCACCTTTGTGCACGACTGTTTCCCCGCAGGGGTAGGCATCTGTCAAAGGTGAGAGATTTTGTGCCGGCATTCCATTCGTCTGGGTTGGCAGAGCCCCCCGGCTGAAGGCATAAAAAACAGTGGTTTACGGGCGATATTTGAGAAACTGCACGACAATACAACGCTGTTTTTGCGTTTTTCCTGTATTCTCCGTTTAGCTTCAATTTCCATGGAAAACTCCGAAATGGCCAATGTCAGCCAACCGATGCCGATAGACCGAACCGTGACGCTTGAGGAAATCTCAGATTTCGCGGATGTCGTCACCGATTATGCAACGGAATTGCGGGACCAGATTCTCGCGCCGCGCCCGCGCAAGGAAGCGCCGGTGTTTACGACTGGAGAAGTCGCCGAGCTGTGCGGCCTGACACGTCAGCAGGTGCAATATTTAGCAACGAAAGGAGATGGTGTGCTGCCGGAAGGGCAGTCCACCGGGACGGGACGAAGCCGTAGTCGGCTTTTTACGTTGGCTGAGGCCCGAAACTGGGTACAGCAGGTGTCGGACATTTACCAGACGCCGCTGGTGGCCGGGCCGAGCGATTTTGAAGGCAAAGTGCTTATCACGTCGCAACTGAAAGGCGGCTCTGCCAAAACCACGACGTCAATGTGCCTCGCCCAAGGGCTGAGCCTACGCGGGCGAAAGGTTCTCGTTGTCGACCTTGACCCTCAGGCATCGCTTTCTGAGCTATGCGGACTGTACGCCGAAAAAGAAGTATCCCCGGACGATACAGTGCTTCCTTTTGTCTATGACCAAAAGGTTGAGGGAGGTCTGCTTTCCAAGGTGCAGCCAACGTACTGGGATGGGTTGGATATCATTCCGGCGCATACAGAACTGGTCGGGGCCGAGTATCACCTTCCCGCTATGCAGATGAAGCTTGCAGGATTCAAGTTCTGGCAGGTGCTCCGGGATGGACTCGCGCCACTACGCAAGCACTACGACTACATCATTCTGGATACCTCGCCCTCCCTGTCCTATCTCAACCTGAACGCATTGATGGCAGCGGACGCGATGGTCATGCCGATGGTCCCGGAGAATCTTGACTTCTTCAGTTCGCTTTCCTTCTGGCGGCTTTTCTCGGACGTCGCCAAGTCGTTCATCAAATACGAAGCCAACAAAAAGTACGACTTCGTTTCCGTGTTGCTAACCCGCGTGAACTACAACAGCACGTCCGCGGCACCTGTGGTGCGCACGTGGGCGCAAGGTGCGTATCGCCATTGGCTTGATCCGTTCGAGGTTCCTGCCAGCTCCATCATGAGTTCAGGCGCTCTCGCATTTACGACCGTTTTTGACATTAGCAGCTCTCACAGCCAGGCGAAATCCTTGGCACGCGTCAAACAGCCGCTAATCGACTACTGCCGATGGGTCGATGACATGTTCGTTAAACAATGGAGGCCAGCACAGTGAGCACCAACAATATCCGTGACCAGATGTTGGCCAAGACCGCAAATCTACGGTCAACAGCGGAAAGAACCCCCGATGCCAGCCGGCGCGCGAATCGGACAGAGACAGCACCTGGGATGGCCGGAGCATTAGCGGCCGCACAGCTGAGGGTGCAGGAGCTTGAGTCGACCGGAACGACCTCGCAGCTGCCGGTGACGGAAATTGTTCCTAATCCCTGGCAGCCGCGGCGCGTATTCAATGAAGTCAAATTGTCCGAGCTGGCAGAGTCGATTCGCGAAGTGGGGCTTATGCAGCCTATCGTGGTTCGTCGGGTTGAATCGGCCTACCAGATTGTGGCCGGAGAGCGGCGCTGGCGAGCGCACAAGATACTCGGGGCGGAGCACATCAAGACGGTGGTCATCGAGTGCTCGGACCAGGACATGATTGTGCTGGCGCTAGTCGAGAATATGGACCGGGACGACCTGACGGATTATGAAGTGGCCATCTCCCTTCGTCGGTCGGAGAGCGAATTTCCGAGTCGTAAAAGGCTGGCAGAAGCGGTAGGCCTCTCACGTACCGGGCTGTACCAATTTCTTGCGTTCGAAAATCTGCCGGACTTCATGAAGAAAGACCTCGATTTGCAGCCTGCCCTACTCGGCTGCAACGCGGCAGAAGAAATTGTCTCAGCGCTTAAGAAGCACGGTAGCGAAGCTGAGTTGGTGGCACGCGAACTCTGGCCGGATGTGGTCAAGGGCGAGTTGGCCCAAGGCAAATTGGCGCCGGCGATTATCGCAATGGTGACTCGTCGTGCGTCGGGGACGACGGCTCGGGAGCGGCTCATCGAGAAATTCTTCGCCGGAAAAGATCAGGCGGGAAGCATTACCAAGGACGTCAACAGCTTTACGCTCAAGATCAAGGCAGCGGCTTTGACCGAGGCTCAAGAGGCGCGAATCCGGCAACTTATCAGTGAGCTGTACAAAGGCGAGCCGCGGTGAACAGGCATTTCTCGCAATGAAAGAGCCCGCTTCGAGCGGGCTTTTTTGTGCCGGCGGGGGGCAGCGTCAGTATTACTGACACCGGACTCTCGAAGGGAGACATTGTGTTATGTCGCCGAGCGGCGCGGGAGGTCGACGGAAGCCGTGGCTGCTATCCGCATTCCGTTCGGGCGGGATGCAAACATTGCATGCGAGTCGATAGAACCGGGATGCCCTAATACCGAATCACATCCGGTGGGTAGCGCGCGCGAGTTGCGCACGCTCGGCAACCCGGGCCGTTGGAGAAGTGTCGGTATTACTGACACTCTGAACAGGGGTCAAAAAAGACACCTAAGGCAGAAGCCCCAGCTGACTTGAGCTGATCGTCCATGCGGGAGTCAGCTCTAGCATCGCCAGCCTTATTAATTTTCGACGAAAAGCGCCGGTATCAAACGCCGCTTCGCTCCCGCCTTGGAGTCAACGACAAGGTTTAGTCGCATGGGCGAGAAGTGGTCCTATCCGCAATCCTTCGTCCCGAACAGCTCTGATTGCTCAGCAAAGCCAACTCTCGCGACTTTCCTTCGGTACTTCAACGATCTCTTGACTTGCCCCCACGGCTCAGACGGTTCCAACGCAGTCCACGAGCAATAAGCTTCGGTCAAGACAGGGCCGACCGCAAGCATCCCGTGTGGCATTCACGTGCAGTGCGCTTGCATTCAATAGAAGACAAAGCCCCGCTCGCGGCGACCCTCAGAAGAGGAAGCAGATTGCAGTTGTCACGAGGAGGGGCTCGCGGTAGGCCCCACCGCTTCACCATGTGGTGCTGGGAAGCGGCATTTTTGTTGTAGTTACTGGTCCGCCGCCCGTTTGCGCTGCGTGGGGTTATGGTATTTCCTTTTGCGAATGTGATGTGTGACCGACCGGCCCGATTGCCTTGACAATGTGGGAGGAGGACTCATAGGCACTGGGAATTTGCACATCAACCCCAGGGAGCCGCGAGTGTGCGGTTGGTTCGCGGCAATGCCCGTACAAGGCGCACTGCTCGGAGTGTCGGTATTACTGACACTCGCTTTCGACTGTGGATTTCCTTCGGCCTGCTCGACGCGTTCTGGATAGGCGTCAGTATTACTGACACATGTTCACCCCTTGCCTCTCGAACCATTGGTGGGCAAATAGATGGTGACGGTGTGCCTAATACGAGAGCTGCAAAATCTCTACTCGTTTTGTCCGCCGCAGAGGGCAAGCATCTCCGTCTGCCTCGCCCAGGCGGCGTCGTGTTAGAACTTAGTCATTTCATCGAGGCTGCGGATGTGCTCGACCAATATATCGATCGCGGCCGACGGGAGGAAGGCATAGCCCAGCACGCGCCGCAGCACGTCCACGCATATGGTCATCAACTGGCTGACGAAATATATGTAGCACGCGCCGCGTCGCCTCAAGCAAAAACCGCCCCCTCGACGAGCGGCAGAGTTCCGTCTTCCGCGAGACGCAGCAGCGTCCGTATCACGACAGGGTACAGCCGTCGGCGCAAAATGCATTACGCAGCTAGCGTGGGACGCCTTTCTGAGCAGATGCTTTGTCTCGGCGATTTTCGTGGTTGAGATCGCCAACGGAGAGCAGGCTGAACATCTCGCTTTTTCGCAACTTCCAAATCTTGGGGGCGATCGACCGTGAACGCGTAGCGCGTCGACAATCAGTTGCGAGGGAAGCCAGTGCGTCACTTTCCGCGCAACAGAATCGCGACCTTCCAGCGACATCGACGTCTCCGTCATGCCCGGGCCCCGGCAGGACTCGGATAATGTGGACAGCATCTTCCCGCTGAATAATGGTGAAGCCGATCAGCAGCACGGTTGCGCACGCGAGGCGATACGGCGCGCCAGATATCTCAGGGTCGTTGGCTCCCAGCGGCATGGCATGCCGAGTGGATTAACTTGGCACAGACAAGGTCAAGAATCCTGTCGGCACACCTGAGCGACTCCCAGTGTGCCATCGACAAGCCCTTGTCGATGGCCACGGCTAGCTCATTCGGATTCGTGACGCCCAGCTACGGGTTGTCGTCGAGGTAGCGCACGCCAACCGTCCACGCGAAATTCCTGCAATACGAATATCCACCTCGCACTGCAAATCGACCACGAATTCGCCGGCAAACATCCGCCAGCGCGCGGATATCTTGGGCTGCCGTCGTTCCGACCCACGCTGGAGCCAGACGCCTGAGAAATTCTTGTACGCCGTGCGCCATGCTATCGAGGGGGCCGAGATCCGCTGTCCGTCCCGTCCCGTCCAGACGCACGGCAAGAGGAAGCATTCGAGCCCCTTCTGGGCCGCGCGAGTGGTCGTGACTATCGCCAAAAAAGCAGGCACCAACTTCAGCCGACGATTGAATCTTCGTGCGTCCGCTCGCTTCCGAAACAAGCAGGGATGCTCATACGCTGGAATAGCTGGTCGCGCTTTTTGGCGAGCAACGCTGTCAGCTGCGCCATCGTCTCCATGCGGTTTGCCGTGAGGACGTCTTCTGGGTAGACCTTGGTGCAACTATGCGGCGTGGGACCACGTTTAGACAGAAACAAAGGGTGGTCAAGTCCACCGGCGCGCGGGGCCGCACACGGTCGCGGCCTTGTTATGTTGGGCCATGAAAAAGGCGCTGGCCAACATCGTGACACCGATTGCCTGACAAGTATCGGGTGCAAGACTGCAAAAAAGAATCCGATAAGTGTCTCTCCAGAAGAAGAGGGATACGCCAGGAGGAGGGTTGGCAGAGGTCCTGCATCAGTTCGCCGGGCGGGAGTGGTGGGAGATGTGCAGCTATCTGTTCGATGCGTTACATCATCTGCGGCAGCCATTTCAGCCGGAATTCTTCCGGCAGGCCGTACTGATCGCACGCCGCGTTAATGTGTGTCGAGGAAGCAACTTTGGTTACGGCTGATCTGGAGATACAGACGTACCCGCGCTTGCTCTCGTAGCGCCGCTATTCGCGGTGACGCTTTCCACCGTCACCGTTTCACGGTCATTTGACTTCGAGTGGAACGGGTTGATCTGCGTCCGAATATATCGTCCGCTACCGCGGCGACTAGGAGAGTCTGCGCATTATATGAAATAACTATCAAGTTTAAATAATTAATAGTTTATACAGCCTGCGCCGCACCTCCTCACACAATTGAAAGTAGTGACATGTGCGCGCGTCGAAGGAGGGGCGCGTTATCCCTTTTAACCGCTATTGGTGTATATGAAGGCAAACCCAAAATCGTTTTAAATATATTTCAATATGCTTTCATGCTTTGGCACTCTCCCGGGCCGACACTGTCCGCTGATCGGCAGCAAAACTTGCGAAACTTCGACACCCGAGTTATGGCCGCTGAGCTGCGGGACGGCAATGGCAACGTGTGTGCCCATCCTCAACGAGGCCGACATCCAGGGCGGCGCCTTCGATCAGGAGGGCGGGGCGTCGTATTAATCGATAGTGAAGCGGCCGCGTGATAGTGCGCAGTGTCACGCGGAAGGCGCCGACGGCGCCGTTCACGAGCGGTTGTCGTGCTGCTCCAGGAAGCCGGCAACAGCACGGCGCTTCACGTGTACGGCCACGACCCGATCGAATAGTTAGCTCCCCTCGCGGCTCGCAGGCCATTAGTCAAGAAACGAGCTTCGTTACAGACATCCATTAGACAGCCTTTCGTGAAACAATTAAGCGCGCAATCAGGCAATAAAAAACTTTGCACAAACAATGGCTTGGAACACTTCCGACCTCACGCCTCCTTTATGTTTCACGACGGGCCGCATTCTGAGGCAGAAAAATCCACAAAGGGATAACAATTATCGCTGCGCAGTACCTTCGCAAACCGCTATGTATCAAATACTACGTATTCTGTAGTCGCGCACCTCGCGCGCCAATGTTAGAGATGACGACCGTTGCGCGGTGAACGAAGATGGCGCGCCGTTCACCATTGCGCGACCGCGCGGCGATCGGATACGGTGGCGACTTCACAACCACAACAACGGATCGACAATAAACAAACAGGAACTGGTGGATGCGGTGGCTGCGGCGACTGGCGCGAGCAAGGCGGCAATACGCGAGGCGATCGATGCGTTCATCGGCGCAATCACGAGCGCCGTCAGGAAAGGCGACACGGTTCAACTCATCGGCTTCGGGTCGTTTTCGACGGGAGCCCGCGCCGCACGCGTGGGCCGCAATCCGGCGACCGGCGCCGAAATCCAGATCCCCGCAGCGAAGACCGTCAAGTTCACGGCGGGCAAGGCGTTCAAGAATGCCGTGAACGGATCCTGATAGCGTGCGACAGCCGCCGGCCGATGACATGCCGGCGGCTGAGCATTGCGGACACGTCGCCGCCGGAGCCCGGCGTGCCCCGCGGACTGCGCGATTCGCTGGGTGGCACAGATCCGCGCCTTCGACTACGCCCATAACTGATCGAGCAGAATCGCGGCAGGATCAAATTGCCGGCAAACGTGATGCAAGGCTTGCCGGTGTCGAGCCGATGTCTGGCCACCAGTTGCCAGGTCGACGCGAGCGCGGGACGACGGTGGTCACCCGCGACGCATGCTGAATCGTCCCACGGTTTCGACTGCGATCTGCGCCTACCGCTTCGCGCCAAGTCGGAACTTGTGCAGTAATGGCTCCGTATACCCGCTGGGCTGTGACCGCCCTTCAAAAACCAGCGCCTTCGCCGCCTTGAACGCAAGCGAAGTATCCAGGTGACCGGTCATTGGCTGGTACTGCGGGTCGTTGGCGTTCTGCGCGTCCACCACCTTCGCCATGCGTTTGAACGTTTCGTTCACCAGCGCTTCCGAGACCACTCCGTGATGCAGCCAGTTCGCAATGTGCTGGCTCGAAATGCGCAGTGTCGCGCGGTCTTCCATCAGACCGATATCGTGGATATCCGGCACCTTCGAGCATCCGACACCCTGATCGATCCAGCGCACCACGTAGCCCAGAATTCCTTGCGCGTTGTTCTCGATTTCCTTGCGGATTTCCTCATCTAACCACTGCGCCTTTTCGACCACTGGAATCGTCAGCAAGCCGTCGAGCAGTTCATCGCGGACGCTGTCGTAGCCGGTCTTTTCCAACTCTTGCTGCACGGCTTGAACGTCAACTTGATGGTAGTGCAGCGCGTGCAGCGTCGCGGCAGTCGGCGACGGCACCCAGGCCGTGTTCGCGCCCGCTTTCGGATGCGCGATCTTCTGTTCGAGCATTGCGTGCATCAGGTCGGGCATCGCCCACATGCCCTTGCCGATCTGCGCGCGCCCGCGCAACCCCGAGCTTAAGCCGGCCAGCACGTTATTACGCTCGTAAGCCGCGATCCACGCGGACGATTTCATATCACCCTTGCGCATCATCGGACCGGCTTCCATTGCGCTGTGCATTTCGTCGCCGGTGCGATCCAGAAAGCCCGTATTGATGAACGCCACGCGCGCCGATGCCGCCGCGATGCACGCCTGCAGGTTGACGCTGGTGCGGCGCTCCTCGTCCATGATGCCCATCTTGATGGTATGGCGCGGCAGCCCCAGCAGATCTTCTACGCGGTCGAACAGTTCATTGGAGAACGCGACTTCGGCCGGGCCGTGCATCTTCGGCTTGACGATGTAAATCGATCCGGTCCGCGAATTGAGCTTGTTTTGCAGGTCGTGCATCGCGCCCAGCGATGTCATCACGGCATCCAGAATGCCTTCGGGAATCTCATGACCGTGGCGATCGACGATCGCCGGATTCGTCATCAAATGCCCGACGTTGCGGATGAACAGCAAAGAGCGGCCATGCAGCGTCACGGTCGAGCCATCGGGCGCGGTGTATTTGCGATCGGCGTTCAGGCGACGCGTGAAGGTCTTGCCGTTCTTCGTAACTTGCTCGCTCAGATCGCCTTTCGCGAGCCCGGTCCAGTTGCGGTAAAGCTGGACCTTTTCGGCGGCATCGACGGCGGCAACCGAGTCTTCGCAATCGATAATCGTCGAGACGGCCGCTTCCATCAGCACGTCCTTCACGCGCGCTGCGTCGGTCTTGCCGATGGCGTCCGTTGCGTCGATCTGGATCTCGAAGTGCAGGCCGTGATGTTTGAGCAGGACGGCGGAAGGGGAGCCTGCATCGCCCTGATAGCCGATGAACTGCGCGGGAACCTTCAATGCCGACGAGCCGTTTTTGAGCGTGACTGCGAGCTTGCCGCATTCCACGCGATACGCGATGGCGTCGACGTGCGAGCCGTCGGCGAGCGGTGCGGCTTCATCGAGGAATGCGCGGGCGCGCGCGATCACGCGTGCACCGCGGACCGGGTTGAAGTAAGCGGTGCGCACCGCGCCGTCGGTTTCGGGGATTGCGTCAGTGCCGTAGAGCGCATCGTACAGGCTGCCCCAGCGCGCATTCGCAGCGTTGAGCGCGTAGCGCTGGTTCGAAAGCGGTACGACGAGTTGCGGACCGGCTTGCCCGGCGATTTCGGTGTCGACGTTCTGGGTCGTCGCCGTGACGGCTGCGCTCGCCGGCACGATATAGCCGATGTCTTCAAGAAATGCGCGGTATGCCTTCAGATCGCGCACCGGTCCCGGATTCGCGCGGTGCCACTGGTCCAGCTCCGTCTGCAGACGATCGCGTTCCGCGAGCAGCGCGCGGTTCTTCGGGGCGAGGTCGTGGACGAGGGCGTCGAAGCCCTTCCAGAAGGCTTCGCTGTCTATGCCAGTTCCGCTCAACGCCTCATCGTCGACAAATTTGCTGAGAACAGCCGCGACGCGCAGTCCGTTTCGCTCGATCATTTCACCCATCATGTGCTCCAACAGTTCCAGATATCAATCAATCAGCCGTTGAGGCTGTTTGCTGCGGTTTTGGCCACCTGCGAATCCTGATCCGGCTTGACACCGGACACGCCGACTGCACCCACAATGTGTCCGTCGACGGTGACGGGCACGCCGCCTTCCAGCATGCCCGCCAGCGGTGCGCTCAGGAATGCGGTCCGGCCGCCGTTGATCATGTCTTCGTACTGCTTCGATTCACGTCGGCCGAGCGCTGAGGTACGCGCCTTTTCGGTCGCGATGTAAGCGCTAATCGGCGCACAGCCGTCGAGGCGGAGCAGGGTCAGCAGATGGCCCCCGTCATCCACGACCGCAATGGTGACTGCCCACTGGTTTTTCTGTGCTTCCGCGCGCGCGGCTTCGAGGATTCGCGTAGCTTCTACAACGGTCAATACGGGTTTGCTTTGCATGTCAGGGTTATCAAGTCAGGGTTTCGAAGTGAAGTGTCGCCACCGGCGCATGCCGGTGGCCGGGATATGTTTCGCGGCGAACCGGGTTATCCACCCAGCGCGCCCTGCGTGTTGACGTGCACCGCATAAATGGACTGCGACGACGCCATGAACAGCCGGTTACGTGCGCGTCCGCCAAAACACAAATTCGCGCAGCGCTCGGGCAGGGCGATCCGGCCAATCATTTTTCCTTGTGGCGAAATGACCATGACGCCATCGAGTTCGTCATTGCCCATGCCCCAGCCGCACCACAGATTGCCGTCGATGTCCGCGCGCATTCCGTCGATCGTGCCGGCCCCCGCGTCGTAGAACATCCGGCCTTTACCGATGCCGCGACCGTCCGCGTCCATTTCATAAACGTGAATCATCCGGTTGGGCACACCGCGCGATTCGATGATGTAGAGCAGCTTCTCGTCGGGCGAAAAGCACAGGCCGTTCGGCCCTTTCAAGTCGCGGGTGACGACGGATGCTTCGCCCGTTACGCCATCGATCCGATAGACGGAGTGGGGGAGCTCCTGCTCCGCCTTGATTCCTTCGTAGTGCCCGGAGATGCCCATCGGCGGATCGGTGAACCAGATGGAGCCGTCTGACTTCACTACCAGATCGTTAGGGGAATTAAGCGACTTGCCTTCAAAGGAATCGAGAAGGACTGTGATGCTGCCGTCGTATTCGGTGCGTGTGACGCGGCGCCCGTGCTCGCACGTTACGAGCCGCCCCTGCCTGTCGCGGGTGTTGCCGTTCGCGTAGTTGGAAGGTTTCCGGAACACGCTGACCACGCCCGTTTCCTCCTCCCATTTCAGCATCTGGTTGTTCGGAATGTCGCTCCAGAGCAGGTAGCGTCCATCGCCGAACCATACCGGACCTTCGGTCCACCGGTAGCCGGTAGCCAGTCGTTCGACAGCCGAAAAGGCCACGCGGTATTTGTCGAAGGAAGGGTCTAGCGAAATCACCCGCGGGTCGGGGTATCGCTCAGCTTGTTGCCACATCTCAATCTCCTGTTCGGGTACCCGGAATTTCCGCCTAGGCGGCGGCACGATCGGTAGTATAAAGGGAAATGAGTAAGCGCTTTCTCTTGAATTCACAACTGAAGTGCCATAAGATGCTTGAAATTCTTGAGTTCAGAGCAGTGACGTACCGACCGTAGCGGTTATATAAGAAAGCGATTACTCGATTCACGCCTTTTTTGGCCGCTCGGCGCAAATTTTTTAGAAGGGCAATGCCTGATGACTGAGATGACGAGCAAGAACGTAACCGGGCCAGTGATCCGGTTGCATCCCGCTGACAATGTGGTCATTGCGCGCATCGACGTCGCAATCGGTACGCCGGTTTCAGCGGAAGATTTTGTTTGCCGCAGCCAGGTGGCCGCAGGTTATAAGATCGCGGCGACGTCCATCAGGAAAGGCGAACCGGTTCGCAAATACAACGTGGTGATCGGCTTCGCGGCGACGGATATTGCGCCAGGCACGATGGTCCATAGCCATAACGTCGAGTTCCGCGAGTTCGACCGGGACTACGCATTTGGCGCGGACTACCGGCCCGTCGAGATGGTGCCCGAAGCCGGGCGCGCCACGTTCCAGGGCATCGTGCGGGATAACGGCGAGGTTGCCACGCGCAACTACATCGGCGTGTTGTCGACAGTCAATTGCTCGGCCACGGTCGCACACAAGATCGCCGAATGGTTCACGCCGGAACGGCTGGCGGACTACCCGAACGTAGACGGCGTGGTCGCATTTACGCACTCGATCGGTTGCGGCATGGAAATGAGCGGTGAGCCAATGGCGTTGCTGCGCCGAACGATGGCGGGTTACGCGCGCCATCCCAATCTCGCCGCGGCGCTGATTGTCGGCCTGGGATGCGAACGTAACCAGCTGGCCGGACTGATGGATCAGGAAGGTCTGAAGGCCGATTCGCGGCTGCACACGTTCATCATGCAGGAGAGCGGCGGCACCCGCCGGACCATCGAGGCCGGTGTGGCTGCGGTCAAGGCGCTGCTGCCCGACGCCAATCGCGTGAAGCGCACGACGGTTCCCGCAAGCCACCTGAAGATCGGTCTGCAATGCGGCGGCTCGGACGGCTTTTCGTCGATCACCGCCAATCCTTCGCTCGGCGCGGCGATGGACCTGCTGGTCCGTCATGGCGGCACGGCCATCCTCTCCGAAACACCCGAAATCTACGGTGTGGAACATACGCTCACGCGGCGTGCGGTTAGCCGCGAAGTCGGCGAGAAGCTGGTTGAGCGGATCCGCTGGTGGAAAGACGAGTATTCGGTCGGCCGAGACGTTCAGATTAACGGTCAGGTCAGCCCAGGCAATCAGGTGGGCGGACTGGCGAACATCTTCGAAAAGTCGATTGGATCAGCGATGAAAGGCGGCACCGGTCCGCTGATGGAAGTGTATCGATACGCCGAGCTGGTGAAGCAACCTGGCCTCGTATTCATGGACACGCCCGGTTTCGACCCTGTCTCCGCGACGGGTCAGATTGCGGGTGGCGCAAATCTTATTGCCTTCACCACAGGGCGCGGTTCGATGTTCGGCGCCAAGCCCGTGCCATCGCTGAAGCTCGCCACCAATACGCCGATGTACACCCGTTTGACCGAAGACATGGATCTGAACTGCGGCGGGATTCTGGATGGCATTGCGTCGATTCAGAGCACGGGCCAGAAAATCTTTGACGCTATTCTTGCAGCCGCATCGGGCGAGCGCACAAAAAGCGAAATGCTCGGGTTAGGTGACCACGAATTCGTGCCGTGGCAGATCGGCATCATGAGCTGAGTCCACAGTGACTCAGCGCATCGCGAGGGCAAACGGCGATTTACACCCATAACTAGAACCGCCGCCCTGTAGCTGGTTGAACGAAATAGCGGAGACAGCCCTTGAGTACCCAAACCCCGGCAATACACATACCTGACAGCGCGGCAAGCAACTCGATCTACACGCGAGTCACCTGGCGCTTCATGCCCTTGCTGTTCGTCTGCTATGTGGTGGCGTATCTGGATCGGGTCAACGTGGGCTTCGCCAAGCTCCAGATGCTCAGCGATCTGAACTTCAGCGAGGCAATGTACGGCTTCGGCGCCGGCATCTTTTTCATCGGGTATTTCTTCTTCGAGGTGCCGAGCAATCTGCTGCTGCACCGGCTCGGCGCGCGCCGCTGGATCGCCCGGATCATGCTCACCTGGGCCGTGCTCTCGGCCGCGACCGCGTGGGTTTCCACGCCCACGATGTTCTACGTACTACGCTTCTTTCTGGGCGTGGCCGAAGCGGGCTTTTTCCCGGGGCTGGTGCTGTATCTCACCTACTGGTTTCCAGCGCACCGGCGCGGCAAGATGATCGCTTTCCTGATGGCGGGCAATCCGGTGGCGGGCATTGTCGGGGGCCCGATATCGGGCTTCATCATGCAGCGCCTGGCGGGGAACGCGGGGCTCGCCGGCTGGCAGTGGTTGTTCATTCTGGAAGCGATCCCTGCGCTGATCCTGGGAGTCGTCATTTTCTGGTTCCTCGATGACCGGGTGAAGGACGCAAAGTGGCTACCGGTTCAGGACCGCGACTTCATTGCAGCGGAAATCGATGCGGAAGCCCGCACCAAAAGCCACGGTTCCGTGCGCGAGGTCTTCACGTCGCTCAAAGTCTGGACCTTGTGCACGATTCTCTTCGGTATCGTGATGGGCTCTTATGCCGTTGGCTTCTGGCAGCCAACCATCATAAAGAGTTCCGGAATCACGGACGCCTTCACCATCGGTCTGCTCACCGTCGTGCCTTATCTTGCCGCGCTGGTTCTGATGATCGTGGTCGGCCGCCACGCGGACCGCACGCGTGAGCGCCGCTGGCACGTCGTGTTGCCGCAATGCATGGCGGCTACGGGTTTCGTGATGTGCGCCTATGCAGGCAGCAATACGTATATTGCGTTGCTTGGCCTGACGCTTGCCGCTTCGGGCGTGATTACGGCCTTGCCCATGTTCTGGGCCTTGCCCACCTCCTTTCTCGGCGGCACCGGTGCGGCCGCCGGCATTGCATTGATCAATTCGACGGGCAATCTCGCAGGCTTCGTAAGCCCTGCGCTTGTGGGGTGGTTGAAGACGGTCACGCATTCACTTGATTCGAGCCTGTTCCTGATTGCGGGGTCGCTGATTGTCTCCGCATGTCTCATCTTGACGCAGCTTCCCGCCAGGCTTGTCAACAAGTAGTACCGCCTTGGCGTTCGAGAGAAATAGCAGACAATAACATTCGGCATCCTTATTTATATGAAAACGGAGACAGCATGAAGACTGGGAAGTATCGCTACGTTGTCGCCTTGCTGCTGTTTATTGCGGGCGCGATCAATTACATGGACCGCGCGGCGCTCGGCGTGGTCGCGCCTGTCCTCAACAAGGAGCTGAGTCTTTCACCGTCGCAACTCGGCGTGGTATTCAGTAGTTTCTTCTTCGGCTATTCCATCTTCGCATTCGTCGGCGGGCAACTCGCCGACAAGTACGGACCACGCCGGGTGTTCTCGTGGGCGATGGGAACGTGGTCCATTCTCTGCGGGCTGACTGCGGCCACGACTGGATTCGGCACGCTGCTAATCTCCCGGGCGCTGTTCGGCTTCGGTGAAGGTCCGATGAACTCGACGACCAACCGGACCATCACCAACTGGTTCCCCCGGCATGAAACCGCGACCATGGTCGGTTTTACGTTTTCGGGCCAGACGGTAGGCAGTGCGATCGCTGGGCCGGTGGTGGGTCTGATTGCCATCGCTTACGGCTGGCGCACGTCGTTTGTGATTATCGCAGCGCTCGGGCTGGTATGGATCGTCGCCTGGCGCATGTTCGCGACCGACAAGCCGGCGCAAAGCGCGCGCGTCGGCGAGGCCGAACGCGAGATGGTCGAAGCGAGCCGTAGCGCGGCGCATCCGGCAGAAGGCGGCGACGAAAGCACGCCGCTGCGCAGCTACCTGTTTCGTCCGAGCACGCTCGCGCTTGGCGTCGGCCTGTTCGCGGTCAACTACACGCTGTTCGTGTTCATCTCGTGGATGCCGAGCTATTTCACCAATGCGCTGCATCTGGACATGAAGCACATGAGCATTCTGAGCGCGGTGCCATGGGCATGCGGCGGGATCGGATACTTCGGCGGCGGCCTGCTCGCCGACGCGTTTTTCAAGCGCATGAGCAACAAGCTGCTGGCGCGCAAGATCTCGGCGATCGTGCCGCTCGCGTTGTCGGGTCTCGCCCTGCTGGGCGTCAGCATGGTCGATTCCGTCACGCCCGCAGTACTGCTTGTCGCGTTCGCCGTGCTGTTCCTGACGGCTTCGTCGCAAGCGTGCTGGGCCACCATGCACGAGCTTGTGCCGGGCAGGCATCTTGGGGGCGTAAGCGGCTTTGTTCATCTGATGAGCAACATTTCGGGCATCGTCGGCCCGACCATGATGGGTCTGGCTGTCCAGTACTTTGGCGGTTACAGCAGCGGCTTCCTGCTCGGCGCGGCGGTCGATCTGGTCGGCGTGCTGGCCATGCTGCTGGTCATCGGCCGGCGCGCGGCGGGCGAGACTGCCGGGCCGCAGACCACCGCCGTATAAGCGGTCTGTCCTGTAACGCAAGGGGTCCATGCGATGAATGGAAAATACCGTTATGTGGTCGCCGGCCTGCTGTTCGCAGCAGGCGCGATCAACTATATGGACCGGGCGGCGCTCGGCATTGTGGCGCCGATCGTCGGCAAGAGTCTCGACTTGTCCCCGTCGCAATTGGGGATCGTGTTTAGTAGCTTCTTTATCGGCTACTCGATTTTTTCGTTCCTCGGAGGTTATCTTTCCGACAAATTCGGAACGATGCGCGTTTTCTCGTGGGCCATGGGTATCTGGTCGCTATTTTGCGGGCTGACTGCCGCCGCCACGGGATTCGTTTCGCTGTTGGTGTGCCGGGTATTCTTCGGCATTGGCGAAGGACCGATGAGTTCGAACACCAATCGCACCATCTCCAACTGGTTCCCGCGCCACGAAACGGCCACGATGATCGGTTTCACGTTTTCGGGCCAGACGCTCGGCAACGCGATTGCAGGACCGGTAGTTGGCCTGACGGCCGTGATGTTCGGCTGGCGTGTGTCGTTTGTGGCAATCGGCGTACTCGGTTTCTTGTGGCTTGTTTGCTGGCGTATCCTGGTGACGGACAAGCCGTATCAGAACCACCGCGTCGGCCCGCACGAGACGCGGCTGATCGACGAAAGTCGCATGGCCGCGGAAGTGCGCAACGTCGAAGACGACGGCACCACCCTCGCTTCCTACCTGCGCCGTCCAAGCACGCTTGCGCTCGGTGCGGGCCTGTTTGCCGTCAACTACACGCAATACGTGTTTATCTCGTGGCTGCCCAGTTACCTGACTAGCGAGATGCATCTGGGATTGCGTCAGATGAGCGTGATCATGTCGATCCCGTGGATCTGCGGCGCGATCGGCTACTTCGGCGGCGGCCTTGCAGGTGACTTCATTTACAAGCGCATGGATGATCCGGTCAAGGCGCGCAAGATCGTCGCGACCTTGCCACTTGCATTGTCGGGTTTGGCGGTAGCCAGCATTACGTCGGCCGGCACGCTCCCCGCGGCGGTCGCGCTGATCGCCGGCGCGCTGCTGTTTCTGACTGCGTCATGCCAGTCGATCTGGGCAATCCAGCACGAGATCGTTCCATTGCGCCGTCAGGGCGGCGTAGGCGGATTCATTCATTTTCTGAGTAACCTCTCCGGAATAATTGGACCCGCTCTGACCGGTTTTCTGATCCAGTATTTCGGCGGCTATCACAGCGCTTTTCTGTTCGGATCGCTGATTGATTTTGCCGGTGTGCTGGCCATGCTGTTTTTTATCCGGAGCCACCCGCCTGCGACCATACGCGCGGCCGCACGATCGGTTCTGTAAGCATCGCTATCTTTTTCGAGTCGATCTACTGCCATGAAACACGTCATCGTTGAGCCTGAGCAAACCGATTATCAGACACGTTCGCGGATCGTTGCGGTGGAGGCGCGCACCATCCGCGTGCCGCTTGACCGCCACACTGCATTCTCGACCCGTCTCGTCACTGCCCGCGACTACACGGTGGTGCGCGTGACGACAGCCGACGACCATTTCGGCATCGGCTTTTGCTACAGCGGCAACCGCGCCGGCATGCTGGTCACGTATGCCGTGCGCGAACTGTTCGCGCCGCTGTTGCGCGGGCGCTCCGCGCTCGATGTCGAAGGCTCGTGGTGCGCCATGTACGACGAGTCGCTGCTGCAAGGACGTGCCGGCTCGGTCATGCGGGCGCTGTCCATCCTCGATATCGCCTTGTGGGACCGCAATGCACGCGCCGCGGGCCTGCCGTTGAGCCGCTATCTCGGCGGCACCTATAGCCCCACCGTGCCGGCCTATGCCAGCGGCGGTTACTACCTTGAAGGCAAGACGCCCGAGCATCTCGGCGAAGAGATGGCGGGCTACGTGGCGCTGGGGTTCCGTGCCGTGAAAATGAAAGTGGGGCGGCTCGATCCGCGCAGCGAGGAAGCGCGGATCAGGGCGGCACGAGAAGCAATCGGCGACGACGTACTGCTGATGCTCGATGCCAACAACGCGTGGTCCGACGTTCCGACCGCACTCGAATACATGCGCCAGTACGAGCCTTTCAACCCGTACTGGATAGAAGAGCCGTTTAGTCCGGATGACATCGAAAGCCATGCGCAACTGAGCCGGCGCACGCCGGTGACCGTGGCGACCGGTGAGATAGAAGCGGGGCGCTGGCGGCATCAGGCGCTGCTCGACAAGCGCGCGGCCGCGATCCTCCAGTCGGACGCGGCGGTATGCGGCGGGATCAGCGAATGGCGACGGATTGCGGCGTCGGCCGCGGCCGTGGGTGTGACAATGTGTCCGCACTGGTTCCACGACCTGCACGTGCATCTGGTGGCATCGACGACCAATGCGCGCTATGTCGAATTTTTTCCCGACGATCAGGTGCTGAATTTCCGTCGGCTGGTGGATACGCAACTATCGTTCGCAGACGGCAAGTTGACTGTGCCGACGCGTCCTGGCCTGGGGTTCGACTTCGATGAAGCCGCATTGAACGAATACGCGCTGGACGATTGGGCGTGAAGCCGAAGCAATGAATAGCTGGAAAACCCGCCGGTTGCGCATGCAACCGGCGGATGTTTCTTCAGCGCATCAGGCGGTGACTTCGACCCCCGGCATCGAGAAGCCGACTTCGCGCAGTGCGCCGGCGAGCGCATCGCATTGCACTGGCGTGAGATCGACGAGAGGAGGGCGTACGACGCCCCAGTCGGGATCGTTCGAATACACGCCGATCGCTGCCTTGAGCGCAGGGATCATCGGGAACCTGGCGAACACCGCACGCGTGGCATCCAGTGCCGCCTGACGGGCATCGGCGTCGGCCGATTGCCAGTGACGATACAACTGCACGATAGCCGCCGGATTGACGTTTCCGGTCGCCGTGATGCAGCCGACGCCGCCCGCACGCATGGTGGCCAGCAGGAAGTTTTCGCTGCCGGCGAACACATCGAAGCCATGCGGCTGGAAACGCTCGAGCATGGCGTGGGTGTTGCTCCAGTCGCCCGAACTGTCCTTCACGCCGGCGATCACGCCCGGGAAAGCAGCGAGCAGCCGCTCGATGAGCGCGAGGCTGAGCGGCACCTGGGACACGGGCGGGATGTGATACAGATAAATGCGCAGTGCGTCGGAACCCACCCGTTCGATGATCTGCGCGTAGCTGCGGAACAAGCCTTCGTCGGTGACGCCCTTATAGAAGAACGGTGGCAGCGTCAGCACATTGTTCACCCCCAGCGACAGCGCATGGCGCGTCAGTTCGACTGTGTCGGTGAGTGCCGAGCAGCCTGTGCCCGGCATCAGACGATCGACCGGAATGTCTGCGCCAACCAACGTTTCGAGCAGCTTCATTTTCTCGCTGACGGCGAGCGAATTCGCTTCCGAGTTAGTGCCGAAAGCAGCGAGTCCGACGTCCTGTTCGATCAGCCATCGGCAATGACGGACATAGCGGTCGCGATCAGGAAGAAGGTCTTTTGTGAACGGCGTGACCACGGGCGAGTAGACGCCGCGGGGCCGGTTGACTGAGGTCATCGCGTGTTCCTTTTGATTGGGGTGGGGGTGTTTTGCGCCATTCAGCCGGCGATCTGTTGCGCAGACGAGCGGACGTGGAGCGCTTCGGGATTGACACAGGTCGACGAGAGCTGGCCGTCGAGTGCGTCGATGAGATTGCGTACCGCGCGCATGGCCATGTTCTCGCGCGTCTGTTGCGTAGCAGAACCGATATGCGGCACCGCTACCACGTTTGGTAACTGGAGCAGCGGCGAGTCCGGCGACACCGGTTCGCGTTCGAACACATCGAGACCGGCGCCGAGAATGCGGCCGTCACGCAGATGCTCGATGAGGGCGGCTTCGTCGACGACCTGTCCGCGAGCACAGTTGATGAGAATGGCCGACGGCTTCATGGTCCCGAGCTCGGTGCTGCCGATCAGTCGCTCGGTGGCGGGCGATAGCGGCACAAGCACGCAAACGAAATCCGCAGTCGCGAGCAATTCGGAAAGCGGCCGCCATTGCGCGCCGTAGCGCTCCTCTGCTTCGGGGTTGCGCGAGCGGTTGGAATAGATCACGTTCATGCCGAAGCCGAGCGCGGCGCGCCTGGCAACCGCGCTGCCAATGCGCCCAAGCCCGACGATGCCCAGCGTCTTGTGATGCACGTCGACACCGAATTGCGCCTCGCCGACCGTACGTGTCCACTGGCCGCGCCGCGTCCAGTCGGCGAGTTCGGCAATGCGCCGGGCGCTCGCGAGGATCAGACTGAACACGAGATCGGCGGTGGTTTCGGTGACTTCGTCCGGCGTATTCGTCAGAACAATGCCGCGACGGGAGAGTTCGGGGACATCGAACGCATCGAAGCCGGCCGAAATGGTGGACGCGACTTCAAGCAAGGGCGCCGCATCGAGGATCTCAGAGGTTATCTTGAGATTGTTCCCGACCATTCCATGAGCCGGGCCCAGGGCGCGCCGGAACGGCGCGAGGTCGCCGGAGGAAACGTCGACCAGTTCGACGGAACAGTGCTCACGAAGAAGCCCCAGCACGGCAGGAGGCAAGGAACGATAGGCCACGACATGCTTCATGAAGACCTCGGTGGAATGCTGTTGGAGAGAGTTGCCAGGCGGCATCGACCGCGACAAAAAAAGATTCGCTTGCGGACAGACTATAAGTATCGGTAAGATTCCCGTCAAGATTATTGATAATCTCATCGAAGATCTAGGAGCGGTAATGAGCGAGAAGAAAAGCGGCTTGCGGCAGGGCCTGACGAACTATGGCGATGAGGGGTTCTCGCTTTTTCTGCGCAAGGCGTTCATCAAGGGCGCGGGCTACACCGACGACGCGCTGTCGCGTCCCATCGTGGCCATCGCGAACACAGGCAGCGCCTACAACCCGTGCCACGGCAACGCGCCGCAGCTGATCGAGGCGGTAAAACGCGGCGTCATGCTGGCTGGCGGGCTGCCTGTCGAATTCCCGACGATTTCGATCGCCGAGAGCTTTTCGCATCCGACCAGCATGTACCTGCGCAACCTGATGTCGATGGACACGGAGGAGATGATCCGGGCCCAGCCGATGGATGCGGTGGTGCTGATCGGCGGCTGCGATAAGACGGTCCCAGCCCAGTTGATGGGTGCGGCGGCGGCGGGCGTTCCCGCTATTCAACTGGTAACGGGCGCCATGCTGACGGGCTCGCATCGCGGTGAACGGGTGGGGGCATGTACGGACTGCCGTCGTTTCTGGGCGAGTTTTCGCGGCGACCAGATCGACGAAGCCGAAATCGAAGCGGTCAACAATCAGCTCGTCGCAACGGTCGGGACCTGTTCGGTGATGGGAACGGCAAGCACGATGGCCTGCATTGCGGAAGCCTTGGGCATCATGTTGCCGGGTGGCGCGTCTGCGCCTGCCGTGACTGCCGATCGCATCCGCATTGCGGAGCGTACCGGCGCGCAGGCCGTGGCGATGATCGGACGGGACCTGAGTCCGGCGACCATCCTGACGCCCAAGGCGATTGAAAACGCGTTGCGGGTGCTGCTCGCCATCGGCGGCTCGACCAACGGCATCATTCACCTCACGGCAATTGCGGGCCGGCTCGGGATTCGCATCGACCTTGAGCAGCTCGACCGGATGGCGCGCGAGACGCCGGTCCTCGTCGATCTGAAACCGTCTGGACAGCACTACATGGAAGACCTGCATCGTGCCGGCGGCCTGACCACGGTCATGCGCGAGATGAAAGATCTGCTGCATCTCGACGCGCTCACTGTGACCGGGCGTACGCTCGGCGAGGAGCTGGATCTCGCCCCGGCGAGCTTCCCGCAAGAAGTCGTCCGCCCGTTCGCCCGCCCGATCTTCCCGCAAGGCGGTATTGCGGTATTGCGTGGCAATCTCGCGCCGGGCGGCGCGATCATCAAGCAGTCAGCGGCAAGCGCCAGCCTGATGGAGCACGAAGGGCGGGCCGTCGTTTTCGAGGACGCGGAGGACCTGGCTCGCCGTATCGACGATCCGGAACTCGACGTGCAAGCGCACGACGTACTCGTGCTCAAGCGGATCGGTCCGGTCGGTGCGCCCGGGATGCCGGAAGCGGGCTACATTCCGATCCCGCGCAAGCTCGGCCGCCAGGGTGTGAAAGACATGGTGCGCATTTCGGATGGCCGCATGAGCGGCACGGCCTCCGGTACAGTGGTCCTGCACGTCACGCCAGAAGCGGCGATCGGCGGTCCGCTCGCAATCGTACAAACGGGCGACCGGATTCGCCTGAGCGTGGCACAACGGTCTATCGAACTTGCCCTCAGCGACGAGGAAATTGCGGCTCGTCTCGCCGCGCTGCCGGCGCGCGAGGTCGATCCGGACGAGCGCGGTTATCGCAAGCTCTTCCTGAAGACGATCACACAAGCCGACGAGGGCTGCGACTTTGACTTTCTGCAAGCTACCCGGATGACCGCGACCGTGCCCGGCGACGGAAACAAGGGTTAAAGGTCATATTTTCGTATAGGCTCGCGGCTTAGATCATTTTGCGGATCCTTTTTTTATGAGCAACGCTGCCAGGCCCAAACGCTCTGATGCGCCCACTGCGAAGACGGTCGAACGCGACCGCAATATCGACGAGACGCTGCGCAGCGTCTCGGACGAACTCGAGGAGCAGATCGTCCTTGGCGTTCTGCATCCGCGCGAACGGCTTGTGGAAGACGATCTGTGCGAGCGCTTCAACCTGAAGCGGCACGTCGCCCGTCAGGTGCTGGCGGAGGTGGAGCGGCGCGGCCTGGTGGAGCGCCGCAAGAATGTAGGCGCGCTGGTCAAGTCATTTACACCGCGCGAGGTCACAGAACTGTATGCGCTACGCGAACTGCTGGAAGCAGACGCGGCGAGGCGCATCGTTTTTCCGGTCAGTGGCGAAGTACTCGATGCATTGACGGCAATTCAGGCAGAGCACGACGAAGCAGCCATCGCCGGTGATCTGCGGCGCGTGTTCCGCGCGAACATGGCTTTTCACCATGCGTTCTTTGCGTTGTCGGAAAGCCAGGTTCTAACCGAGGCGATTCACGAGTATGAACGCCGCACGCATGCCATTCGTTCGGTATCGATCGTGTTTCCTCAGTATCTGGAGAAGGCGCGTGCCGAGCATCACCAGATGATCGACGCGCTCCGAACCGGCGACCGGGAATCGTTGATCAAGTTATGCCGGGAGCACCTGGTTCCGTCGCGCGATGCGTATCTTGAAGCGCACCATCGCCGCTCGGCCGGCTACGCCGTACAGAAAGGCGAAACCGATTAACCGTGTTTACCTGAATCACAGAGAGGGTATCAATGACTCGAGTACTGATTACCGGCGCGGCCGGTCACATTGGACGTGTGCTCCGCGCCGGTTTCCAGGGCCACTATGCACTGCGCCTCGCCGATATTGCGCCGCAGGCGGCGGCGCAGCCAGGCGAGGAAATCGTGACTGCGGACATCACGCGGCTGGAAGATCTTCTGCCGGCCATGAAGGGCGTCGACGTCGTCGTGCATCTCGCCGGCATTCCTGACGAGGCTAGCTGGGAGCGCATCCGCGATATGAACATCGAGGGTTGCTACAACGTGTTCGAAGCGGCGCGGCAAGCAGGCGTCAAGCGCGTGGTGTTCGCGAGTTCGAACCATGCAGTGGGTTTTCATCGTCGCGACCGGATGATCGACAACAGCGTCGCGCCGCGCCCTGATAGCCGCTACGGCATCTCGAAGGTGTTCGGCGAGGCGCTAGGCCGGATGTACGCCGACAAGCACGGCATGTCGGTTGCCTGCATCCGGATCGGCTCGTTCCGCCCGGACGACCGGCCAACCGTGCCGCGCCACCTGTTCACATGGATCAGCCATCGCGATATGGTGCAGGTGGCGCGCCGCTGTATCGACTATCCGGACTTCCACTTCGCGGTCGTGTATGGCGTGTCCAATAACGCGCGTAATCGCTGGGACAACGCCAACGTGCGCTTTCTCGGGTTCGTGCCGGAAGATGATGCCGAACTGCATGCGGCTGAGATCGAGGCAATGGGAAAGGCGGAAGACGCGCGTGAAGCGCTGTTTCATGGTGGCCCCGGCTGCCTTGTCGAATTCGACGGCGATCCACTCCGGATCGAGTGAGCGCGGCGGGTTGAACATCCGCTTCCATACTCGAGTCGCCCTGCGAAAGTCGCCCTGCGACAAGTGCCCCTCGGTTCGCACCGGTGGCACCTGTTCGCAGGGCAGATCTTGCGGCTACTTCCCGCGCTTCGTTTAAACGACCAGCGGGCCCACCTCGAAACTGAAGGTCGCCACGCCATCCACTCCGCCCGCGACCTTAACGCCTGGGCGTAGTGCGCCAACGCCAGCGGGTGTTCCGCTAAAGATCAGGTCTCCCGGCTTCACAGTCACGGCCTGAGAGACATAGCTGATGATGTCTGCGACAGGCCAGATCATCTCGCTGAGATCGCCTTGCTGACGGACTTCGCCATTCACGGACAACCATATCCGGCCGCTGGATGGATGCCCCACCTCGGATGCCGGTTTGATCTCGCTCACCGGCGCGGACGCGTCGAAGCCTTTCGCCCAGTCCCACGGGCGGCTCAGTTTCTTCGCCGTCGCCTGGAGATCCCGGCGTGTCAGATCGACTCCGACTCCATAGCCCCAGACAAAATCGAGTGCGTTTTCGGGAGTGATGTCCTTTCCTTCCTTGCCGATCGCAATGACGAGTTCAATCTCATGGTGCAAGTCGGAGGTAAGGGGAGGGTACGGAAGTACGCCGCTCGCTGGCACGACGGCATCGGCAGGCTTGGAAAAAAAGAACGGAGGATCCCGGTCCGGGTTGGCGCCCATTTCGCGCGCATGGTCTGCGTAGTTGCGCCCGACGCAGAACACGCGGCGCACGGGAAAGCGGCTTGTCGAGCCGCTGACGGCAACGGAGGTGATCGTGGGTGGTGTCACTGAGTATTCGGTCATGGTAAGCCTCGCGATTGGTTTTGGCCTACCCACGATATCGCCCGGCGAACGCACCGTGCAGGACAAATCCGCTGATCACCAGGACGATCTTACGGCGCGCCTTTGCGCGCGGTTGCGCCACCGTTTAGTTGAGCCGCACTCCGGTCCGCACGCCGGTGCATGTCGCGAAAGTCGCTCGGAGATTGCCCCACTGACTGACGAAACCGCCTTGAAAAATAGGCTTCGTCGCGAAAGCCGACCAGAAACGCGATGTCCTTGATGCGCCGGTTGTCATGGGCCAACAGATCTTTTGCGCGTGCGATGCGTCGCTCGGTCACCCACTCGACAAATGTCCGGCCCGTCTCTTTCTTGATCAGATGCGTCAGGTAGTTCGGCGATAAAAATGCAGCGGCGGCGGCAGAGGTCAGGGACAGCGCGTCGCTTGCGAGATGTGCATCGACATGACGGTGCACGCGGACCAAAGCGTCTCGTCGGCCGAGTCTCTGGACGTTCCGCGAGGAAAGCCGGAGTAGCTGATCCGCATGTCGCTGGCAGACGATCCCTATGAGCTGAAGAAGGTACCCGCGCAGGAGGGCGGTCGCACCGAAGCGCCGCGTCTCGTTGACCTCCAGCATGCGTGACAGAACCGGCTCGATTTCGGCGAGATCGGCGTCCTCCAGAATGAAGTCGATGTGCTCCTGAAGCCTGAATGGGGCGAGTTCGGGCGCCCGCGTGATGGACACATCCTCGAGGTCCAGGGGATCCGCGATTCCATCCGTATTGGCGCGTAGAAACGCTTGCGTAAAGTTGATGACAATAAAGCGCGAATGCGCGGGGTGGGGAATCAGATGCAAGCGATGCGGCAGGATAAAAGCGACCGCACCCGCAGGAAACGGCCGGCGTACGCCACCGATGTGCTGTTCGGTATCGCCGCCGAGGTTGATCTGGATCTGAAAGTATTCGTGCTTGTGCGGCTCTTCAATCGCGGGGCGTGAGGATTGGTCGCGTATGTAGAAATCGAGGCGATCGCTTCGCTCGGGCATTGCATAAGTGCGTGATACCGCGGCCGGTGAAGCCTTCATGGCTGCGTGCTCCAATTGATTCATGGTCGCCGGCGCGTTGCACCCTTGACGGCGCCATCGGGCGCAAGGCTAGCCTGAGGATATGCATGGCTGCACCCGGGCGCCTGATGAGGCGCTTCCTCGCTGCGGACGATATACTGTATCAGACCATAAGTCGTCATGTGAAGACGTACCGCTGTGAAGCGGTGAGCACAGGCCGCTCATACGCGTGTGGATGCTTCCAGTTCCGCGAGACGTTTGCGCAGCAGGCGATCCTCCTGGAAGCGGCTGGTTTCATCACGGATCACGGCAACAATGCCGGTGAGCGCGTTCTGCGGCGAACGCAGCAAAGCAACCGTAAAGGCGATCGACAGCGCCCGTCCGTCCTTATGCACGGCGGGCACGCGCAGCACGTCGTTGCCATAGCGGGTTTCGCCGGTTGCCATGGTCTTGTGATAGCCATCCCAATGGCGGCCGCGCAAGCGTTCCGGAATGATCAGGTCCAGCGACTTTCCCAGCGCCTCGCCTGGCGTAAAGCCGAACATACGTTCGGCTGCGGGGTTCCACAATATGATGCTGCCGCCGGCATCGGAAATAATGATCGCGTCGCCGATCGCGTTGACGAGTTGCTGGAAGTCGATCGCTCCTTGCATGGCGCTCCCCTGAATGTAGAACCGCAGATCCTGTCCGCGGGCCCGAACACGCAAACGGGCCCGCGGCGTAACACAATTAAACCGCTTTGACTTCGCGCAGGTTGAAGATGTCCTGCTTGCTGTAGCCAAGACTCGTCAGCACTTCGTCGGTATGTTCGCCGAGCAGCGGCGACGCGGTGACTTCCGGTTTCATGTCCGAGAACTTGATCGGGCTGCCGACCGTCAGATACGAGCCGCGTTTCTTGTGCGGCACTTCGACGATCGTGCCGCTCGCGCGCAACGACGGATCGTTGGCCAACTCCTTCATTGTCAGCACCGGCGCGCACGGAATGTCGAACTTGCGCAAGATGTCGACCGCTTCGAATTTGGTCTTGTCGGCGAGCCATGCTTCGATGGTGCCGAAGATCTCGAAGATATGCGGTTGACGTGCTTCAGCCGTCTTGTAGGCTGGATCATCGATCCACTGGGGTTTGCCGAGTGCCTTGCAGATCGGGTCCCACGCATGGCCCTGGATCGTGAAGTAGATGTAAGCGTTCGGGTCCGTTTCCCAGCCCTTGCACTTGAGCACCCAGCCCGGCTGACCGCCCCCGCCCGCATTGCCGCCGCGCGGCACCACATCGCTGAATTCGCCGTGCGGATATTGCGGATATTCCTCGAGATACCCCACGCGATCCAGCCGCTGCTGGTCCCGCAGTTTCACGCGGCACAGGTTCAGCACGCTATCCTGCATCGACACCGCGACCTTCTGGCCCTTGCCGGTTTTGTCGCGCCCCAGCAGCGCAGTCAGAATGCCGATCGCCAGATGCATGCCGGTGTTGCTGTCGCCCAGCGCCGCGGCGCTGATGGTCGGCGGACCGTCCCAGAAACCGGTGGTAGACGCGGCGCCGCCTGCGCATTGCGCGACGTTTTCATAGACCTTCAGGTCGTCGTAGTGATGGCCGTCGCTGAAGCCCTTCACCGAAGCGACGATCATCTTCGGATTGAGTTCATTCAGGCGTTCCCACGAAAAGCCCATCCGGTCCAGCGCGCCCGGGCCGAAATTTTCGACCAGCACGTCGGATTCACGGATCAGCTTTTCGAGTACTTCCTTGCCTTCGGGTTTTTTCGTGTCCAACGTGAGCGACTTCTTGTTGCTGTTGAGCATCGTGAAGTACAGCGCATCGGCGTCGGGAATGTCACGCAACTGGTTTCGCGTGACGTCGCCTGAACCTGGTCGCTCGACCTTGATCACGTCGGCGCCGAACCAGGCGAGCAATTGCGTGCACGCGGGGCCGGCTTGAACGTGGGTGAAGTCGATGATCTTGATGCCTTCTAGAGGTTTGGTCACTTTGGTATCTCCGTGGTTACTCTGGATTACTTTTTCATCGCCGCGCTTTGCGGATTCAGATTGGTCAGGCGGCCGCTTTCGGTGCCCGCCGCTTCATCGATGACGGCATTGATCAAGGTCGGCTTGCCCGCTGCAATTGCTTCGAGCAGCGCCTTCGTCAGTTCTTCCGGTGTGGTCGCGTGGTAGCCGACACCGCCGAATGCCTCGATCATCCTGTCGTAGCGCGCGCCCTTGACGAACACGGTCGGCGCGACGTCCTTACCACCCGTCGGATTCACGTCGGTGCCGCGATACACGCCGTTGTTGTTGAACACGATCGTGCACACCGGTAACTCGTAACGGCAGATGGTTTCGAGTTCCATCCCGCTGAAGCCGAATGCGCTGTCGCCTTCGATCGCGACGACCGGCTTGCCGCTCGTCACCGCCGCGCCGATCGCGAAACCCATGCCGATGCCCATGATTCCCCACGTGCCCGAATCGAAGCGCTTGCGCGGCTCATACATGTCAATGATGCTGCGCGCGTAGTCGAGCGTGTTCGCGCCTTCGTTGACGACGTTGATGTCCGGGCGTGTCTTCAGCACATCGCGGATCGCGCGCAATGCGCTGTGGAAATTCATCGGCGACGGGTTCTTGTCGAGCGTGGCGGCCATCCTGGCGAGATTCTTGTTCTTGCGCTCGGCGATTGCGCCGGTCCACTCGGCGCCCGGCTTCGCAAAGCCCGCATCGAGGCCTGCGCGCAGTGCCGCCACGCACGAAGCGATATCGCCGATCACCGGTGCGGCAATCGCGACGTTGCTGTCGATCTCGGTCGGCGAAATATCGACCTGGACGAACTTCTTCGGCTCCGCGCCCCACGTTCTGCCCTTGCCATGTGACAGCAGCCAGTTCAGACGCGCGCCGATCAGCACGACGACGTCGGCCTCCTGCAGTACGAACGAGCGCGCCGCCGACGCCGATTGCTCATGCGTATCGGGCAACAGGCCCTTGGCCATCGACATCGGCAGATATGGAATGCCGCTTTGTTCGACGAACGCGCGAATCTCCGCGTCAGCCTGCGCGTACGCCGCGCCTTTGCCGAGCAGGATCAGCGGGCGCCTGGCGCTCTTCAGCACATCGATCGCACGCCTAACCGATTCCGGCGCCGGCAACTGACGCGGCGCGGCGTCGACCACTTTTACCAGCGACTGCTGCGCCTTCACAGCGTCCAGCGTTTGCGCAAGAAGCTTGGCCGGCAAGTCCAGATACACGCCGCCGGGGCGGCCCGACACGGCGGCACGAATCGCACGCGCCACGCCGATGCCGATATCTTCCGCATGCAGCACGCGATACGCAGCCTTCGCATACGGCCTGGCCGCGTTCAACTGATCCATTTCTTCGTAATCGCCCTGCTGCAGATCGACGATTTCGCGCTCGCTCGAGCCGCTGATCAGGATCATTGGGAAACAGTTGGTGGTCGCGTTGGCGAGCGCCGTCAGGCCGTTCAGAAAACCCGGCGCCGACACAGTCAGGCAGATGCCCGGCTTCTGCGTCATGAATCCCGAAATGGCCGCCGCGTTGCCCGCGTGCTGTTCGTGACGAAAGCCGATGAAACGCATCCCTTCCGCTTGCGCAAGCCGTGCCAGGTCGGTGATGGGAATGCCGACCAGTCCGAAGATGGTGTTGATGTCGTTCA
This sequence comes from Paraburkholderia fungorum, assembly GCF_046027215.1. Lineage (GTDB taxonomy): Bacteria > Pseudomonadota > Gammaproteobacteria > Burkholderiales > Burkholderiaceae > Paraburkholderia > Paraburkholderia fungorum_D. Next base: position 301,058 of record NZ_JAQQEN010000003.1, read on the forward strand.
GTTTCAGCGCGTCGATGACGAGATGGAATCCGTCGGTCGTCTCGGCCGCCTGTTGTTTCAGGTTATCTTCTGCTGCGGGCCTGTCGGCTTCTGCCATGACGTCTCTCCTTGGTGGCGGGGCATTGTGAAGTTCGTCGTGAGCCGCGCGCTCACGTTGTTATTCATTCAGGCGAGCTGCCGGATACCGGCTGCAGCCGCGCTTGCGCGACGAGCGTCGCAGCAGGCACTCCGGAGTTTTCGATCCAGCGCTTTCTCATGGGCGCGAGGATGAACTTCGCGCAAACGGCTGCCGCGATCGATACAACAGCCGCCGAAATGAACACGGTGCTCCACCCGCCGTTCGCCGAGAGCACGGATGCTATGGGCACCAGCATCGACGCCGTACCCTTCGCGGTATAGAGCGTCCCCGCATTGGCCGCGGCGTATTTGCTGCCGAAGGTGTCCGCGCAGGTCGCCGGGAAGATCGAGAAGATCTCGCCCCAGCACAGGAACACGGCGGCGGCGAAGAACATGAATGCGTACGGGTTGTGGCCGAACTGCATCAGCCCTAGCAGTGCGACGCCTTCGCCGAGAAAGATCATGAACATCGTATTTTCGCGGCCGATGCGGTCCGACAGGAAACCGCACAATGGACGCGTGAAGCCGTTGCACAAATTGTCTATGGACAGCGTCATCGTCAACAGCGGCAGCGTGATACCCATCAGACTCACCGGGAGCTTGGCAAAGCCGTATTCCTTCGCGATCGGCCCAAGCTGTGCCGTCGCGATGATGCCGCCGGCCGCGACCAACACGAACATCAGATACAGCACCCAGAAAAGCGGCGAACGGATCATCTCGCCAGGCGTGTAGTCGATCTTGCTGGCGACCACGCGTTTGGCCGCGACCGCGGTTGCGGGCGGCTTCGGCCGCGTCAGCATGGTGGCGAGCAGCAGAATGCAGACGCCCTGAAAAATGCCGAAGAACATGAACGTGTGCTCGTAGCCCGAACGCTGGATCATGTTGGCGATGGGAATCACAGTGACGGCCGCACCGGCGCCGAAACCTGCCGCGGTCAAGCCGGCCGCGAGACCGCGCTTGTCCGGAAACCATTTGAGCGCCGTGCCGACACACGTGCCGTACACGCACCCCGCGCCGATACCGGCGATCACTGCCGCGACGTATAGCTCGGCGAGACTGCTCGCATGCGCGTCGATGACCCAGCCGAGCGCCGCGCATAGCGAACCGCCGATCACAACCGGGCGCGGCCCGAACTTGTCGACGAGCCAACCTTCCACGGGCACGAGCCAGGTTTCGGTGACGATGAAGACCGTGAACGCGGTTTGAATTGCCGCCTGGCCCCAATGGTGCGCGTTGTCCATGGGTACGACGAACAGCGTCCACGCGTATTGCAGGTTTGCAACGAGTCCCATGCACACGATACCGATCGTCAGTTGGACCCAGCGGTTATGCCTGAGCGCCGTACTGCCACCCTCGGCTACGTTGGTATAGGCCATGTCTTCCGTCTCCTGTAGATTCCGTCGCGCTCGAGCGGCACGTTGGACTTACGTGATCGAATCGCTTCATCGCGGGTCTGTCTGCGGGCAATGAAGCGCCAATGGTCGGCCAGAAATTGAACTAACGAAAACCCTTACCCATTTGCCCGCAATAATTGAGTAAAAAGCGTTTGCAGGCAGCGCGTTTGAGGACATGCTGCGCGTGAACAGCGATAACTAAAAATTAAAACATTTTATGATTTGTATTAGGCATCCCTAATATATGGGCTCGCCGAGGCTGGCTGTGAGGTGCTGAGGCGTACGTATTACGCGGGAAGGAACAAGCGCCTGCCGCCCTTCGTGTCTACGTTTGAGGAATTTCCGATCAACGGGAGGCGCGGATTGCGAAGCTGACCTATATCGACGCGAAGCCATTGCTCAGACGGCTGGGCGGTGCATCGAGGGCCACTGTCCGGGCACGCAGATGTCGGCGCTGTCATAGCTCGACGGACGAATGTATAAATAAAACAATATCGTCTTCCGCAGAAGCTTTAACCATTGTTTATTGTTCTAGTTGAGCGTTCGTCTGACGAGCGCGGTCTCAGCTGCCTCCAGCTGCTCTGAAGCAGTTTATACCTTACTAAATGATAAAAAGGTATAAATTCGGCCGGCTGTCATTTATACCTTATAATCGAAAAATCAGGTATAGGTGCCACGATCATGCCGAACTTCCACAACGACGCGCTTCAAACCCTCTATTCCTCTGTCACCGAACACGCCAGCACACAAACGTCCATCCCCCTGCATTCTCCGGGCTCGGCTGCACAGAAGACAGTCGACGGGAAGACGTATCTTTACTGGCGAGTTTACCTGGCATCCGGCAAGCATAAGGAAACGTCGTTAGGCCGGTCGGGAGAACCGGCTACCGATGCGGCGCTCGAGGCCAAGGTGCTTGAGAGCGCGGAGATGCGGGCAATCGGGTCAGATGTTCAGTTGTTGCGTAAGGCCGGCTTTGCCGCTGCCGATAACTCTTCGGCGCTGACCATTGCAACGCTGTTCAACGCGGGCATCTTCAACCACGGCGGGGTGCTTGTCGGCTCGCACGCATTTGGCGCGCTTCTGAATAGTCTGGGCGTTCGTCTGCCGGCCAATTACAAGACCGAGGACATCGACATCGGAAGCACCGGTTCAATTTCGCTTGCCATCCCGGAAGACCGTAGCTTTCTCGAGATTCTGCGCGACAGCAGTATTTCGTTTCTCGAAGTACCCGAACTGGACGCACGTAGACCGTCAACGTCATTCAAGGCAAGAGGCCAGCCTTTGAAAGTCGATCTGCTGGTTCCGGGTACTGAGGCGTATGAAGCCAGGCCGCTGCCGCACATACGCGCGCACGCGACCGGGCTTCCGTATTTCAGGTACCTCGTGTCCGACACGACCCGTGGCTTTATCCTCGGCAAGGAACACGTCGTTCCGGTGCAGTTGCCTGATCCTGCGAGATTTGCCCTTCACAAGCTCATCGTCAGCACGCTACGGGACGCGTCACGCGCCGCCAAAGCGGATAAAGATCGTCGTCAGGCCTGTGTGCTGATTGACGCTCTCATGGAAAAATTTCCAGACTGGCTAACGATTGCGGCGGACGAACTGGAGGAGGGCGCCCGCCCGAAAGTTGCCCAGGCTTCGGCGCTCGCTTTGCGGCTCAGCCAGGGTTTGTCGGAGCGCACACGCGACTTCCTGGGCAATCTGGTCACTTAGGTATCCGGACGATGGCGCGACCGCAGCGTGCGCCGCCCGCGCCGCTTAGTCGTTGTGCCAGTCAGACTGGCGCGGCCGTCACGTTCGGACGGAACGACTACAACCTGAAACCGGCTGATGAACTCGGGCCGGGTTCGCATTAGTGGTTCAGACAGAAGCACGCGCGCGCGGCTTCGGCAGGCGACAGGCCGGTGTGGAAGTAAGCCTGCAATCGCCGGACGATCGCTTCATCAGGTTCCCATGGCACGCGAATGAAGCCTTCTCCGACGGCTTTTTCGTACACGGCGTTTGCCCATGCGCACAGGTCGAGTTCGGACGAAAGAGGCAGTGCTATCTGGTCGGACTGGATGAACATGACAATCTCCACAACATCGAAAATGCGCGTGGTCAAATCGCGCAGATGCGGATAACGGCAGCGGATAGATACGACATTTCCTCGTTTCAACGATTGGGATGCGCTATGGTCTTAATCATCGCAACAAGCGCAGTCGCCACGACGACAAGAAAGCTGGACATGTAGATAAGCACGATGGTCATCATCGGCTGCTCCTCCTTCAGAAATGCCACAATTGCAGCGGCCACCACCGGCTGACAGCATGGGCGCACGATTGCGCAGCGGGTCCACGGCCCAGGCCGCGAGACGAACAGTGAGCATCAATCGTAGAGAAACCGGATTCAGGTTCGCGTATCGATCGAACGAACCGGTGATGAACAGGACTGACCATGTCGCGCGCATCACGCTCGCACATTGGCCTTGAAAACAATGTACAGGTCGGAGGCACGCGAAACCATTCTACGAACGGTTCGAACGCCGGCGCATGTGGATAGGAATCTCATACCCGCGTATAACTCGCGCAACTGCTGAAGGCGACGAAATGTGTCCTTCGCAACGAAGTGCTTGTTCGAAAGGCAATATCCGCAGGCGTGAAGCCGTGCGGCCAGGAATCGTCCTGACGACGCGGGGGGAACTGAAGCTGTGCGGGTCTTGATTGTGTGGCTCGGCGCGACGGCAGTCTTCTGACGAGCTGGCAACGCGCTATGGCTGACCCAGCGCAAGATTGAGCAGCCGCTCGACAGTGGCGGCGTCAACGGGCTTCTCGAGGAAAGGAGGGGCGCCTCTGGCCTGAATTTTGGCCTCAAGGGCCGCAGTCGGGAATCCCGTGGTGAAAATGATCGGAAATGCGTATCCAAGGGCCAGCAGGCGGTCGTGCAATTCGATTCCGGACAAGCCCGGCATCCGTATATCCGAAATCAGGCATGACGTTTCGCCGATTAACCCGGATTCCAGAAATTCTTCCGCCGATGTAAACGCTCGTGCCTGCCACCCTAGCGAACGAACCAGACTTGCGGTCGCCACCCGGGAACCCTCATCGTCGTCGACAATGGAAATAATCTGAGAAGACACAAGCGACGGGCCTCGGCACACTGAAAGCGGAGCGTGCCAGACGGAATCGTGTGGCATGCGACTTAAATCAATCGTAGACCAGAAGCCGCCGCACGGAAATGATACGAATGTATAAACGGTTCATGAGCATAGCGCCGATTCGGGCGCGTCTCGATCGTGCTCTCGAGCATTACCGACTGTTGCCCTCGTTACCGTGCCGGTTTGCCCTTCAAGACGCGCCCCCGCTAATCGAAGGCAGGCTAAGCTGGAAGATGGCCCCGTGCCCGGCATTGTTGGACGCCCACACCTGTCCTCCGTGGGCTTCGATGATCGAACGGCAGATCGACAATCCCATGCCCATTCCTTCGGCCTTGGTGGTGAAGAAAGCGTCGAACAGCCGGTTGGCGCTTTCCGGATTGATGCCCGGGCCGGAGTCCTGTACAGCGACCACGACGTATCCATCGCTATCCCGATGGGACTCGATCAGTAGTTCACGTGGGTCATCACGGATGTCAGTCATCGCCTGGATACCGTTTATGACCAGGTTGATGAGGACTTGCTGAAGCTGAACCCGATCGCCGAGCAAGGGAGGCAACCCGGAGGCAAGCTTGAGGTGCAACGAAACACGTTGATTCAGGACTTCGCGTTGAACCAGGGATACAACGTCATTGACCACATCGTTGATTTCCAGTTGTGTCTTCCGCGGCGTGGCCTTTCTGGTGAGCGTGCGGATACGCCGGACAATTTCACTCGCGCGCCTACCTTCGCCAATCATATGCTCCACGCAGGCCCGCACCTCTTCTGGCTGCGGATTCCTGTGACCGAGCCATCGCAGGCAGGCTTCGCCACTGGTTACGATCGCACCGAGCGGCTGGCCTACTTCGTGGGCGATGGATGCACTCAGTTCCCCAAGCGTCGTTACGCGGGTTGCATGAGCCAGTTCCACCTGCAACGCCTGCAACTGCTCCTCCGCCTGTGTGGCCGCGGTCCGTCGCGCTGCGAGTTCCGCCTCGGCCGCTTTCTGATCGGTCAGGTCGAGCACGAACGCTACGCCGTTTTCCCCCGAGCCCTCCATTAGCGCGCCGCCGACCAGAACCGGGATGCGCCCGCCGTCCTTGCGGATATATTCCTTCTCATAGGGCTGGGAACGCCCGCGCTGCCGTAATTCTTCAAGCGCCCGCGCATCGGCGGCGCGATGTTCCGGCGGCGTCATGGCGGCCCATTGGACGTGGCCGGACAGCAGTTCCTCTCGCGAATAACCTACGATCCGAAGAAACGCGTCGTTCGCGTCGATGGCGACACCGGCCACGTTCCAGAAGAACACTCCGATGATGTTCGACTCGACCAGTCGCCGGATGCGTGCTTCGCGCTCGCGTAGCTCTTCCTCGGCGAGCTTGCGCTCGCTGTTCTCCCGCTGCAGGTCGGCATAAAGCAGCGCGTTCTCCAGCGAGATCGCCGCCTGGGAGGCCAGCAGTTCCAGCACGGTCACGCGTTCGGGTGTGAACGCATGCGTAGCCAGATTGTTCTCCAGATACAACAGGCCGATCAACGTGGAGCGCCGCATGATCGGCAGGCACAACACGGACTTCGGTTGCCGGCGGGCAAAATGGTCGTCTGCCGCAAAGGGGTTGGATTGCATGGCATCCGTCAGCAAGACCCGCTCCTGGCAGCGCCGCACGTAATTGATGATGGACGCGGGGAGCGCCGATTCGCGCATGGACGATTCCGGCAACGCCTGCGTGGACAGCGGCCACCCCAGATGCCGCCGTACCTGGATCGTCTGCTGGTCGACGCTCGCTTCGGCCGCGAGGACCAGGCTTTCGTTGCGGACGAGCAGCAAGTGGCAGGTCTGCGCCCCGGCATTTTCAAGCAGGATGTGCATCAGCGTGTCGACGAGATCCTCGAGCACGATCTGGCCGGAGATGGCCTGCGAGGCCTTGGTGACCGACAGCAAATCCAGTTGTGCAACATTGCCGAACGCAGTGGCCGCCGATAAAGCCGGCTCTTCGCGCAGTTGCGGCGCGTGCTCGTCGATCTGCCTGACCTTGCCGTCGGCGCCCCAGCGCGCAAAGCCGTCACGCGCTTTTCGCATGTATGTGTCGGCAATTGTCTCGAATCCACGCGTCCGGTAGAACGCCGATGCGCGCTCATAAGCGATTGCCTCGTTCTGAACGAAGTGGTGCTCGCGTGCCGATTGAATGGCCTGTTCGTAAAGCCGCATGGCGTCGGAGTCGCGCCCCTCGAGTCGGGCAATCTCCGCGGCTATCAGCACGGCGCGATCCGTGAAATTCTCGGGGCAGTTGTTCGCCCACTTCTGAAGTTGCCTATGGTGAGCGGACAACGCCTCCAGATGCCTGGCTCGTTCGTCAGCCGATACCGAATCGCAGTGTGCTGCGCGCGCCAGTGCGTCATAGTAATGATATTCCGCCACCTCGAAGCAGAATGGCGTCGTCCACAGCAACAGCTCAGCATTCGACGCCGCCGCGATGGCGCAAGCGTAGTCACCTGCATGGAAACGCGCTTGCAACTTGCGAATCCAATACCAGCAGGTGACGAGTGCCAGCTTCAGATCCGCGCCTAAATGTTGCTCGAACCGGCCTTCGTCGAACGCAGTATCGTTGAACGAACCGAAATTGGGCGTCAGACCGCGGAGCGCCTTGATCAGCCCGAGTTGCGCAGTCATGACATCGGCGACGAATTCGAACTGCATTTTGTGCGCGAGCTCGAGGCCGATTTCGGCTTCTCGCTGCACATCGCCGAGCGGATCTCCCGCACCTAGAAGATTGGTGACCAGGTTGTTGGCGCAATAGCCGGAAAACGTGAGGTCGCCGGTTTGGTTAGCCATGTCAAAGGCGAGCCGCAGTGACGCGCGACCCGCACGTATGTGCCCCGTCCAGGGAACGATGAAGGCGCCAAAGCACGCGTAGACACGGGCTTTGAAGCGATCCATCCTGTACTTCTCGACCAGATCGACGCCGAGCTTGCCGAACCGGAACCCGGCCCGGTAATCACCGAATTGCGGCCCGAGGGTCATGCCGAGCATGACGTAGGCGAATCCCGATCCATCACTGTTTCCGTGCTCGAGGCTCAGATTCGCCATTCGGCCGGCGATGAGGCAATACAGGTTCATGTCGGTGGCATGGGCGGGCGGCTGGACGGCTGTGAGTACGTCCAGGGTGGCGCGGCAGACCGGATCGGTCATCAAAGGCAAATCGAGAAGCTGCTCGATCGAGCGGTTGCCCAGTCGTTGCCACAATCGCTCGTACTCCTGTTGCACCTCCTCCTTCCGCGGGTGCGCCGACCACGTGACGCCGACGGCACGGAGATAGTCGAGGCTCACTTCAACGGCACGGTCGGCTTGTCCCGCGTTCATATAAAGTGCCATGCGCAGGCATGCGACGACAGCCTTATCGATAAGGTTCGCGGCGCGGTGCGAAAGCATCGACAGCCGTTGTTCCGCCGCCGTCAGGTAGCCGTTCAGGAATTCGCATTCGGCACGCTGAAAACCGAGCGAGAACGTGAGCGCATCGTGCCGGTTCGTGCCATCCTCTGACACCAGCGCGTCTCCGGCAGTAAAGTAGGCCAGTGCCGATGCATAGGCCGTCGCTGCCTTGGCACGCATGCCAGCGGTGAGATTAAGCTCAGCGACGCGCTCGCGCTCCGCCTGCGCCGTGATCAGCGCAGCGCCCCGGTTGAACTGGTTCGCCACATCGAACAGATGGTCGGCAAGCTCGTCGGTCGTCATGTTCGAGAGGAGCACGCGGCCGATACGCAGGTGTACTTCACTGCGGCGTCCTTCGGGAATCAGTGAATAAGCCGCTTGCTGGATCCGGTCGTGCAGGAACTTGCCGCTGCCGTGGGTGCGCAAGATCAATTTTTCGTGGACCGCGGGCGCAAGGTGATGCTCGACCTCGGCTTGGCCGCTGACCAGCGCGAGAATCCGCAGGTCGAACCTGTTGCCGAGGCAAGCGGCCAACTGCAGCGCTTCTTGTGCCGGGACCGGCAGTTGCCGTAACTTGCCCAACATCAGATCGACGACGTTGTCGGCAAAGTCTTTCGCTTTGATCTGTTCCAGGTCCCACTGCCATGCCTGGATCTGTGCATCACGCCGTAGCAAGCCCTCCTTGTGCAACGCATCCAGGAACTGGATAAAGAAAAACGGGTTGCTCTCGGTACGTTCGCAAATGAGGTGTGTGAGCGGCTCGCAGCTCGCGGGTGGCGCATGCAGCGTGTCGGCCACCAACTGGTTCAGATGTGCGGCGGATAACGGCGCGAGTTGAATGTCGACCACCGGCGTGCCACTGTGATGGATCGCAGCGAGGCTCTTCATAAGTGGATGCGTACCGCTCACTTCGTTGTCGCGATAGGCGCCGATCAGCAGCAGATAACAGGTGTCTGGGTGCGTGAGCAGGTGCTCGACGAGCGCCAGGCTGGCTGCGTCGATCCACTGCAGGTCGTCCAGGAAGAGGACCAGCGGATGTGCCTTGCTCGTGAACACGGTCACGAATTGCCGGAAGACCAGACGGAACCGGTTTTGAGCCTCAGTCGGCGGCAGCGCCGGCACCGGAGCTTGCGCGCCGATGATCAATTCGACTTTGGGCAGCACATCGAGAATGAGCTGGCCGTTGACCCCGACCGCAGCCTGCAGTTGTTGCCGCCAGCCGGCGATCCGCGCGGCACTTTCAGCCAGCAGTTGCTGCACCAACTCGCCAAACGCTTGCGTAAGTGTGGCATAGGGAATGTCGCGCTGGTACTGATCGAACTTGCCTGAAATGAAGTAACCACGCTTCGCGATAATCGGCTTGCGCAAGGCGTCGACCAGCGATGACTTGCCGATGCCGGAGTACCCGGACACAGTGGCAAGCGCTGCCCGGCCGGTGGCCGCCATGAGTTCGAACGCACCAAGGAGCGTATCCGATTCCTGATCGCGCCCGTACAGTCTGTGTGGAATCTGGAAGCGATCCGATAGATCGTCCATGCCGACGCCGAACCGCTCGATCCGGCCGGAAGCACGCCATTGCGCCAGACAGCGGTCAAGATCGGATTGCACGCCACGCATGCTTTGATAACGATCCTCCGGTAGTTTGGCCAGCAGTTTCATCGCGATGTCCGACACCGGTTGCGGTACTGCGGGCGCGATTTCGCATGGCGGCGGCGGCATACGGGCGATATGGCAATGCGTCCACTCCAGCGGATCGCTCGCCTGGAACGGCAACTGACCGGTCAGCATGCGATAGAACACCACACCCATCGAATAGCAATCGGTCCGGTGATCTACCGGTCGATTCATGCGGCCGGTTTGCTCGGGGGACATATACGCCCACTCGCCCACGGATACGACAACGTCCTCGGGCGAGACGGTGTGTTCGTGGGTCGTCGCGAGGCTGAAATCCACCAGCAGAACATTGCCGGCTTCTGGCGCAACCAGAATATTTGCCGGCCGCAAATCTCGATGGATGACGTGGGCGGTATCGATGCTTGCCAATGCATCGGCCAGGTGAAGGGCGATAGCGAGGCAGCGAGGCAGCTCCAGGCTCGGGCCGTGGCACAAAACCGTCTCGAGCGACTCGCCTGAGAAATCTTCCAGAACCGACACCAGGCGTCCGCGGTCATCGACCAGGGAGAGCGGCTTGGCAACACCAGCGATTTTCAACGTTTGAAGGAGCAGGTATTCGCGCTTAAAACGAGCGGCTTGGGCTGCGCCGGCGTGTTCGGGAAGGAGCTTCAGAAGCACAGGCATCCCATCGGTCAAGCGGCGGGCGCGGTAGAGGTCCGAGCCCGCAGTCATGTAGACCCGATCAATGGTCTGACAATTCGCAATGATCATTGCTCCCCCTTGTCTGCCGACGACCTGGCCCGACACCTGCACGTTGCATTCTGCTGTTGAATGGGGCGCAGGCCCGCACGAACGTTGGCCTCATCCAAAGTGATCGCGTGGTGACCCGCAACGATTTACAATTAGTTTACTCGGTTGCCAATGAGATGCATGAGCATTGGCAAGGTGTCGAGCGCAAGACGAGACGCCATCAGGAGGCGACAATCGTTCAGCTTCGCGAGGTGTCCAGATGACTACCAGACCGACCCGCCGCATGACGGACGAATCCGAAGCAACCGAAGGTTCCGTCGTCTACGTTGTCGATGACGACGGGGGAATCCGGCGGGCCCTTGACCTGCTTTTGCGCTCCGTAGGCTTGCGCGTCGAAACGTTTGAGTCCCCGGACGAATTTCTCCAGTTTCCTCACTCCGCAGGACCGAGTTGCCTCATCCTGGACGTGCGACTCCGCGGGAAAAGCGGCATGGCTTTTCACCAGGAGCTCGTTGATAGCGGCATGCATATTCCCGTCGTATTCATGACCGGTCATGGCGACATCGAAATGGGCGTGAAGGCCATGAAGGCTGGCGCGCTCGATTTCTTCGCGAAGCCATTCAAAGACCAGGACATGCTTGACGCAGTTGCTCAGGCCTTGGCGCGAGACAGCGAGCGGCTCGCGGCAGAAGCCGCGTTAACCGGTCTGCGCGCTTCGTACGGGTCTCTTTCGCCGCGCGAGAAAGAGGTGATGGGCTTTGTCTTGTCCGGTCTTCTGAACAAGCAGATTGCCTCCGAGATGAACTTGAGCGAGATCACGGTCAAGGTCCACCGTGGACAGGTCATGCGAAAAATGAACGCGCGCTCGATGCCGGATCTCGTCCGCAAGGCTGAATCGCTTGGTATCAAGCCCTGTCTGCCCGACGGCCGTCATAGCTGAGGGCGCATCTTCCGGAAGCGTCGCTTTACGGGGCAAGCTCAGTGAAGCCTCCTTGCTGCGCCTATACGTCCGTATAAGCGGGTTACGCTAATGCGGCATCGGCATATCCAACCGTAGAGTAGACTCGCCCTCCGGCTAAACCTACTCTTCTCTTATCGCGACACGCGCGCTGTTAATGCGACGCGGGGCTCGCAGTTCGGCCCGACCACCACATGGCACTTTGGATGGCCGCCCGACCGGTTCCCTTCCTACGTCTCCAAGGAATCATCGTGTCACATGTTCTACGCAGCTGGATCCATATCGGGAGCAACTCATATGGCGAGTACACGTTCGTGCCGTGGCTTGGCAGGACCATTTATCGCCGTACCGTCGACTTCTCCACCATATGCATTCAGTAGCCATAAGTCGTCAGTTATTCGGCCGCTACCGTTGTTCGACTGCTGCTTCACTCTTTGCTAAGGATCGCAAACGATGTTGAGCGATGAACCCAATACGACTTCTGACATCCTGCCGGAACGTGAATCTTGTCATGCGGCTGATTTCCCTGTGCTGTCCGCGTCCCGTCATCCATCATCGCATCCGCCCAGTTCGCCTGAGTCGAACGGTGGTGACGTGCGCACCTATACCGTGACGGTTGTGGAGGAGCTGTCCAATTCGCTGTTCGCGTTGCGCTGGCACGACGCCACGCTTTGCAACTACGAGGAGCAAATCTGGGCACCATGTCTCGCTCCCGCGGCGGGGCGTTGCGCCCTGTCTGGCGAACACATCCGCAAGGGTGACCCGGTCTATCGCCCCCGAATCCGCGGACGGTTCATCCCACTCAACAGCGATGCATTGATTCTGGCCAGCGAGCTGCACAAGGCCAGCACACGCGCCTGAGACGCGCTGCAGCTGGGCGTGGGTTGACTTAGACTCGTCAGTAAAGCATCGCCAGGGCGCTGGCCCTCTCAAGGTGCGCTCCACCTTTTGACCACAGACGGTTCAAGCTGAAACCAGGACGCGTATCGAGGATCGCGTGCAATTCGCGCGATCCTCGATCGCTGTCGTCATCGATGACGGAGAGCAGCAGCCCCGTCATTCACCGGATCGCCGGAGCGAAAGCGCTGCCGGTATTCAACGGGACTGATCTGAAGCCGGCGGCTAAATGTGCGCCGAAGTGTATCCGCGCTCTCAAAACCGCAACGCTTCGCGATTTCGCCGATCGGGTGGCGGGTGCTTTCGAGGTAACGGCGCGCGGCGTCGATGCGCGCGTCGTTCAGGAATGCGATGAGACTGACGCCGCATTCCTTGGTGAAGATGCGCGACAGGTTGCGGGGACTCATTTTGAGCCGGTGCGCAAGCGACGTGGTCGTATGATTCAGATGAAGGTTGTCGAGCAGGTATTGCTGAATCGACTGGATCTGGGAATCGCTGGCGGCCTGGGTTTCCAGCAGCGGGCTGAACTGCGACTGGCCACCCGCGCGGCGCACGTACACGATCAGATACTTCGCGACGTCGAGCGCCATTTGCTTGCCGAAGTCTCCTTCGATCATGACCAGCGCGAGATCGATGCCGGCGGTCACGCCTGCGGTCGTGTAGAGGCCGCTGTCGTTCACGTAGATCTGGTCGGGTTCGACCTTCGCCTTCGGAAACATCGATGAAAGACGCGTGGCGTCCATCCAGTGTGTCGTGACCGTCCGGTTATCGATCATGCCGGCGGCGCCGAAGGCAAAAACGCCGTTGCAGATAGCGGCGATCCGCCGGGTACTCTTGTGCTGCCTCGCGAGCCATTCGCTGAGCGTCGAGTCTTCAAGTACTTCGAATACACCGAGGCCGCCGGGCACGATCACCGTGTCGAAATGCGGACACGGATCGAAGATGGTCCGGTCCGGCATGACTGTCAGCCCGCTGGAAGACAGCACGCTGCCCCGCGTCGTGCCGATCGTCAGCATTTCGTATTCGCAGGCCCCCTGACTGAGCACGCGGACCTCCGCAAAGGCGTCCTTGGGGCCCGCGATATCGAGCAGCTGGAATCCCGGGTACAGGACCATTCCGACGGTGATCTTGCGCATAGGTGTCAGTCAAAATGGAGCCGAGCCTGGCGCGGCGCATGCCGCATGCGCTCGCCTAGCGACTCGTCTCGAGTTCGTCGAAGCGCCGGGTTCGGTAAAGCACCATCGATACGATCCAGCTCGCGGCGAAGATACCAATGATGATGTAGCCCAGCGTGCCGAAGTTGTCGTTCAACGTACCGATAGCATCCCACAGCTTGCCTTCGAGCTTCAAGTGATCAGAAATCAGACCCAAAGCCTCGATCGTGCCGACCAGCAGCGCGACCACGACCGACACCAGCGTGATCGTCATGTTGTAGTAGATCTTACGAATTGGCTTGAGATATGCCCAGCCGTAGGCGCCGAGCATCAGGTGACCGTCGAGCGTATCGACCAGCGACATCCCCGCGCTGAAGAGCGCCGGGAACACCATCACCGCCCAAGGCGAGATGCCGTGCGAAGCCTGCGACGCGGACATGCCGAGCAGGCTCACCTCGGTCGCGGTATCGAAACCAAGTCCGAACAGAAAGCCAAGCGGGAACATGTGCCAGCTACGCGCGACGAGCCGGAACATCGGGCGAAAGATCCGTGCGAGGAAGCCGCGATCGGCTAACAACATGTCGAAGTCGTCGTCGACGTAGGCGCCGCCTGCGCGTACGTGGCGCCATGCCTGGAAGATCGATTTCAGGATCAGGAGATTCAGGAACGCGATCGCGAACAGGAAGAGGGTCGATACCGACGTGCTGATCAGTCCGCCCAATTCCTTGTATTGGGCAAAGCGCGTGCTCAACGCGCTGGCGACTGCTGCGACCGCGAGCGAGGCGATGACGATGATGGTCGAATGACCGAGCGAGAAGAAGAAGCCCACGGCAACAGGGCGTTGCTTTTCCTGCATCAGCTTACGGGTCACGTTGTCGATCGCGGCAATGTGATCGGCATCGACGGCATGGCGCAAGCCCAGTCCATAGGCGATCAACGCGGTGCCGAGCAGGACCGGGTGGTCCCAGAACGACACGAACGCCCAGATCCACGCGGCGACATTCGTCACCAACAGCAGGCCGTAGATGCCGAAGAGCTTGCGCTGGACCTGTGGATCGGACCCGGTAAGTACATTGGACAGTTGCTTGAGCATGGTAGATATCCTGATGAAACTTCGTTTGACGATACGGCGGGCGTTTTCGTGCCCTTGTCTGAACGCCAGAAGCAAGGGCACAGATCAGTTGCCGGACGGACGCAACGCGCGCAGATTCAGCGACGCCATGTCTGTGGCCGACAGCACCCCAGCCTGCGTCACGGTCTTTTCGAGGGCGAGCAGAAAGCGCTCGTAGTAATCCCACGGCGGCTGCCCCGCGCAGTATCCGTCTTCCCATTCGGCGATCGACTCGATGAGGTTCTGACGGAAGTCTTCCCACTCGAAATGCCCGGCCTTCGACATCGAAAGCGCGAGCCCGAATACCTGCCGTTCCCATGGCTTGTCGAACAGCAGTTTGCCTTGCATGCGCGGCGGAGAGTCCGGATGTCCAAGCATGCTGCAGGCGGCATATTCCTCGAACCGGGTAAACATGATCAGACCGCCGGCCGTGGCGATGCAGAGGGCGAGGGCACCAGCGCCACACCCATCATCGCTTCGGGCGTGACGAGCGCGGCCAGTTCCGCTTCGCTCATGCCTTCGGTGCCGGCGGGCCGCTCCGGGATGACGAACCAGCGGATTTGCGCGCTGCTGTCCCATACCTTGACTTCCGTGTCGTCCGACACCGGCACGCCGAACTCCTTCAGCACGGCGCGCGGTTCGCGCACGCCGCGCGCGCGGAACACCGGGTCCTTGTACCAGTAGGGCGGCAGACCCAGCACGGGCCAGGGATAGCAGGAGCAGAGCGTGCAGATGATGAGGTTGTGAACGCCGTCGCCGTTAGCGACTGCGGCCATGTGTTCGCCTTCCGCGCCTTCCATCCCGGCCGGGAAATCCATCTCCGCAATGGCTTTCGGTGTGTCTTCGACGAGGCGTTCCCTGAACGCCGGATCGATCCACGCGCGCGCCACAATTTTCGCGCCATTGAACGGGCCAGCCATCGTTTCGAAATGACTGAGCACGGTATCGACCGAGTCGCTGCCCAGCACTCCTTTCTCGATCAGAAGCGCTTCGAGCGCCCGGACCCTGGCTGCGCTCGCGGCCTCGCGGTCGTCGTCGTATTTGAAAAGTTCGCTCATGTTAGTTCCGTACCAGATGATGAATGGAGAGATTCAGTTCGATGTGTCGAGATACGCTTCGTAAAGATCGGCGTAGATCGTCGTGTTCGGTTCGCTCTTGTCCTTGCCCCAGATGTCCTCGGCCTTGAATGCAACGCGATAGACGGGCATCGGCTCGCCGATGCCGTCGGGACCGGTGGATACGAAGTAGGAGTAGGCGCCCGCATAAACGAGGTCGATCACACCGCGCTTGTTGCGCAGATAGCCCGGCAAACGCGTGTGATCGACGGCGGCCGGATCGGCTATGCAGACCTCGGCGCCGGGTTCGAAGCGCGGCGTCTGCTTCAGTGCGTTCAGCCCTGAGTCACCTTTTGCGAGGTAGTCGTTGATCTGCGAGGCAATGGCCGGACTCGGCTGTGCAGGCAGCGGCGCATCTGGATGGGCGCGGTAATGCGCGGTCTTCTGCGCGAGTTCGTCGACCGATACATAGCCCTGATCGATGAAGAACTGCGAAATCCCCATCAGCCACTTTTCATAGTACCGGTACTTGAAGTATTCGAATGGCTGCATGCCTTCGGCGCCGGTGCGCAGCGACGCCCAGGTCCACGTATTCCTGAACGTGGTAGGCAGCGTCGCCACCGGGTACTTTGGCAGCGCGTCCGACAGATGCGCGCTTTCCGCCATCATTACCGTATGAATGCCGAAAATGCGCTTTTCCCACGGCTCGACGAAGACCCGTGTCTCGACATTGACGGGGCCGAGGTTTTCGAGGCCGCCAAGGCTGTGCTGTAGTTTCATGGTGTGCGGTTCCTGAAGTGCGAGGTCAGTTGAGTTGAGGCTGAGGTTTGTGGCTCAGTGCTTCGCCGAGCGCTTCGGAGACGATGCCGAAGACGGCGCCGGTGACGAGCGCGGCGGCGGCCACCAGCGCGGGATTCTGGATGCCGACCGTGGTAATCGCGCGGCCGGTGGCGACTGTGGTGCCGACCGTCGAAGCGAAGCCCCACACGACGGCGGGCAGCACACTCAGCAGCTTCAGTTTCGATACCTGCACCATCGCCGCACTCCCGACACCGACGCAGATCGCCGCGGCGAGCGGCGCCGGGCCGGTATGGGCGATCGCCAGCAGCGAGAGCGATGCGATCACCAGGCCGGTGAGGTTCGACGCGACACTCTGCACGAAGCCGCGCGGACCGCCACCGACCACGAAGAACGACGCCCACGCGATGAAGGTGACCCACACCGGGACCGGTAACACCGTTGCCGTGACGTAGGTGTCGACGACGGCGAGCACGCCGATACTGACGGTAAGCGCATCAGTCTTCTTCATTGCAGACTCCTTGAGGGTAAGTGGAGCTAGTGGATACAGCTGAGAAACGATTCGCGTAGTTGCGGAAAATCCAGATTGCGGCCGATGAACACGAACTTGTTCTCGCGCGGCTCGTCCTTCAGCCATGCGCGTCCGGGTTCGGCTTCCAGCAACATATGCACGCTGTGGAAATGGAATTGCCGGGCTTCGGCGTGGAAGTTGAGGACCCCTTTCATCCGCATCAGTTGCTGGCCTTGCTGCTGCACGAGTTCGTTGATCCAACGGTTAAAACGCGTCGCATCGAGTTCGCCCTTTTCGACCAGCGCGCATGACTGAATCGACGTGTCGTGTTCGTGGTCGTGAGCGCCTTCGTCGAGCAGATCGGGCTCGATCGCAAGCAGCGTGGGCAGAGAGTATGGTGTGGTAAAAAAAATGTGCTGGTCGATAACCAACGAGGCCAAGGCAGCGTCTTTGCGGAAATCGAACAGCACATATTATTCGGCTACAGGGTGCGGAGGAAGGCCATCAGGTCGGGCTGATCACGCCATTGTTTTTGTACTTCGGCATTGCCTTGCACTTCGCATGTCGCCAGCGCCCGCGCCTTTGTTTCCAGGTTGATCTCGGCATAGATGTTGGTCGTCTCCAACGACACGTGCCCAAGCCAGCCGCGTATCGTATTGATGTCGACACCGGCCTGCAGTAGTAGCGAAGCGGTTGTATGCCGAATCACATGTGGGTGCACATTCTTGCCGGCGAGTGACGGCGCGCTGGCTGCAGCACGAATAGCGCAGCGCTTCACCAGAGCATGAATGCCGGAGCGCGTCATCGTCTGGTGGAACCGGTTGAGGAACACAGGTTCGGCGGCGGCCCTGCCTTCAGTCTGTGAGCGCAACGCCTCGATTGTGGATTTCCAGAGCGGGCAGCGGCGATGTTTGTTCCCCTTGCCGACGATGCTGGCCGAACGCGTGTGCCAGTCAATGTCGCCAATCCTGAGCTGCGCGGCTTCGCTTGCACGCGCTCCTGAATTAAACATGAAGAGCAGTAACGCATGTTCGCGCTGCCCCTGTGCTGTATTCATGTCAGAGGCTGCGAGCAGGGCGTCCATTTCCTGCCTGCTAAGGTAGCTGATCTCCGGCCGACTGGTTCTCTTGACGGGAATCAGATGAATCTGTGCCCACCATTCGACGTATTCCGGTGCATGTTCGCCGATGAAACGAGCCAGCGCATGGATGCCGCCGAGCCGCTGATTTCGTGTGCTGACCATACAGTGGCGCTGTTCTTCCATGTGCGTCAGGAACAGGCGGACCATTTGCGCGGAGAGATCATCAACGCTCAGGCGGTCGATCCGTTTGTCGACCTTGGCGGCCAGATACGGAAGCAACAGCATGAGCATGTCGCGGTAACTTTTTTGCGTATTGATGGCAAGGTTACGTTCGCCCACCAGATACTCGATCAGGAACCGCCGGATCCACGGACCCAGCAGAGATGAGTTATTCATGATGCACCTCAAGGAAGTAAGTTTCAAAGCGCGTGCCCGCTTCATTCAGCAACTCGGGCGTCAGAGTGAGGTAGCGCTGGGTGCTCGCGAGATCGATGTGGCCGAGATAGGTGGCCAGTTGCGGTAACAACAGTTGCAACTCCACGCCACCGCGATACCAGGCGATTAGCCGGTGCACTGCGCCTGAGTGCCGCAAATCATGCAGCCTCGGCTGGCAGGACGCACAGCCTTCGCGTTGGATGTTTGCCAGGGCGCGCTGTCGCTGAAAGGCCTTGCACACAGCTTTCTGGGTCACAGGGCGACCATCGCGGAAACAGAAGAACGGCGCAGCCGGTGCCTGCCCAAATCTCTGGTTGCGTTGCCGGGCATAGGTTCGCATCGCACTATTCAGATCTGCGCCTAGCGGAACCAGCCTCGATTTATAGAATTTGCTCTCGTGCACATGCAGGACGGCTTCGTCGAGATTGACGTCCTGCATGGTTAGCCGCAAGGCTTCGCCATGGCGCAGGCAAGCGCCATACAGAATCAGAATGAGTGCACGCAAAACATATGCATCCAGCAGACCGTATGGACTGCATGCCGCCGGAGCCACGTCGAGCAGGTGCTTTAATTCCTGCTGCGAATAGATATAGGGTATCAGCGGTGGCGGCAATTCCGGACTGTAGGGAGAAAGTGGAGAAGCCGAGACATGCCCACGCGAGAGGGCAAAACGAAACAGGCAGTCAAGTACCGACCTTCTCTTGCGCCAATGGTTAGTCAGCGGCCTGTTGCCAGTCAGGAAGTCATGTACATGCCTGAGCGTGACCGACGTCACATCAATGTTGCCATCAACCCGGCGGCAGAATGAGGCAAGCGTGGCCGCTTCGGAATCAAAGCGCATGCCCAACGCCCGTTTGTGGCTCACGTATTGGGCGACAACTTCGGAGAGCGTCATAGCAAACTCCCCAGATCGATTTCGGCCACACGCCTCAGTCCGCTCAGGTCAACCTTCGCATAGGTTCTCGTCGACGAAGCGCTGCGATGGCCGAGATGATCGCCGATCTCCTTCAGGGCAAAACCAGCATCGAGTAAGTGCCGGGCATTGGCATGCCTCAGGCAATGTGCGCCACGCCGCGGGATGTCGATGCCAAGCACTGCGAGACGCGATCGGACAATGTCGCTTACGCGCGCAGGTGACAACGGTCGGATCGGCGCCTCAACCGACAGGAACAGCTCACGATGAGCGCTTCGTGGACGCGCCTCCTTCAAGTAACGCAGAATGGCATTCCCAACTGTTGCCACCAGCGGATATTGCTGTGTGCAACGCTGCTTGGGACGATGGACATGAAGGATCTCGCCGCACCAGTCTATATCCTCCAGACGGAGCAGTACCACCTCGCCGCGCCTCAGTCCGTAGACAACCAGCAGCATGATCATCGCACGGTTGCGTAGATCGATCGCACTGTCGCCGACAAAACTGGCGACGAATCTTTGCACGTCATCCCAATCTGGCCCGAGCGGCAAACCCTCCTCCCTATACACCACGGGTGCTTCAATGCCGCACGCAACGTTGGTGGCCCAGCCTTGTCCTTCTGCATACCGGAAGAAATTGCGCAGCGTGCTCGCAAGCGCGTGCAATGACACTCTGGACCAGCCATGGTTGCCCTGGTACGCGAGGTAGGTGTCGACGTCGTGGATAGTGAGAGCATCAATTGCCCTGTCAGGGCGGCAGACCATCGCCAGAAAATGACCGATCTCATCACGACAGTTTGAAATCGTAGCAGGAGAGAGTCCTCGCTGGTCGCGCATGAAATCGACGTAGTGTTCGACATAGCAAACAAATGGTTCTCTCGTGGGATGCCGTTCCTCCAGACGCCCCAGAAAACACAGCCAGGCCGTGGCGGTATGGATGAACAGAAGCCGCGAGCTGCGGGACTCGTTCGTGCGCTCACTTCGAACGAGACGAATCCGGTGGTCAACCGCAAACGCGATTTCCTCGTGCGTTATTAACCGCGGGCGGGACAGATCCATGCTCTGCGAAAAAACCAGCAGGACCCACGCGATCTTGCGGATCGACTTAGGCGGATAACCCAGTTCCTGACAATGTACGAGGAAGCGTTTCCTGGATTCCACGCAGGGTGCGAGCGTGTGGGCAGCAAGAACATGCGGACGCGTAAAGAGAGTCTCAAACATGATATTCCCCCAATGTTGATCAGTGGAATATCAGTATCAGCCTGAAATTATGTCGCCATAGACGCGTCAACCTGACAGGCAATACAGGGTCATTAAGAGGCACCGCGACATTTTTTTTACCACACCATACTCGTGATTATGGGCTCGAGCCCATAAAAACGAGAAGCGGCGCATACCCAGCAGAGCGTCCGCGCGGAGTTGCGAACGGGTCGAGGTGATGAGGGCGGCGGTCGGATTCAATGAACGGATCGTTCGTTCGATGGCGATTAGCTCGCCTTCCGTGATCAGGTCGAGCTTGTTGATCAGAATGACGTCGGCGAAGGCCACCTGTTCGCGTGCAATGTCGTCATCGAGTTGTCGGCGCAGATGCAATGCGTCGACCACGGTCACGACCGATTCGAGATCCACGGCTTCGCGCAGGTCGGGATCGGCGAGGAACGTTTGCAGGACCGGCGCCGGATCGGCCAGTCCGGATGTCTCGACGATCAGACGCTGCATCGGCTCCGCGCCGGTCCGCGGACGCGCCAGCAGCGCTTTCACACTGCTGACGAGGTCCGCGCGCACGGTGCAGCACACGCAGCCGTTATTGATTTCGACCAGCGCCCGTTCTTCGGCGACGATCAGTTGCCCGTCGATGCCTACTTCGCCGAATTCGTTGACGACCACGCCGATTGATCCCGGCGCGCGTTGCTGCAGCAACTGATTGACGAGGGTGGTTTTACCCGCGCCAAGAAACCCGGAGATGATGGTGACGGGAAGCTTGCGCGGTGTGGGTGTGCGATTCATGAGAGAGTCCGTTGCTGATCGAGACTGACTCAATAGAGCGAGTACCAGGCCTGTCGCCGTCATCCGTCTGTGCGGGAACCCAGCTTGTCCCGAAAGCGCTGAAAATATGGCGGTTTTTGTCCGGAACGGAAAATGCGGACAAAATGGCACGAAGAAGCGGCACGAATCCGATGCCAAGCGCTGGTGCAGACGGGGGATTCGACGCGCCGCGACGGTGCGCAATGCTCCGTGAATATGCGGCGCGATGGGGATGACCAGCCGGAAAAGCGCTATTGAAAGCGCGGATTTCGCAACAACGGACAGCGCCTATGGCTATTCCGCTCTTGTCGGGACCGGCGTTTGGAAATGCTCGACCAGGAATTCGATGAACGCCCGCGCGCGAATGGTCTGATTGCTTGGGCTCGGATAGTAGACATACAGATCAGCCGACGGCAGCACGAATTCTGGCAGCACCACCTTCAGCCTGCCGCTGTCCAGATACTTGGCCAGATCCCACTCCGAACGAATCGCGATCCCGTGGCCGTCCAGCGCCCATCCGAGCACGATATCGCCGTCGTTGCTCGACAGCATCCCGCGCACCTTCACGACTTCGCTCTGTTCGCCGTGCGTGAAGCGCCAGATGCCGTAGGCATCGTCGTTCTGCCGATGGATGATGCAGCGGTGATCGCTGAGATCGCGAAGGCTGGATGGCATGCCGTGCAGCTTCAGATAGCCCGGCGAAGCGCACAGCAAACGCCGGTTCGACATCACGCGACGCGCATTGAGGCGTTTGTCGGGCAGCAAGCCAAACCGGATTGCCAGATCAAAGCCGCTTTCAACCAGATCGATTGGCCTGTCAGTCACTTCAACCTGCACCGCGACGTCCGGATAGCGCCTGGCGAATTCGGAAACGATTGGCGCGATCGCCGTGCGACCAAAGCCGAGGGTGGCGTTCACGCGCAGCAGGCCGCGTGGCGCCGAGCGGCCGCTTGATACCACGTCTTCCATTTCGCGGACTTCGGCCAGAATCCGCGTCGCGTGCTGGAGGTATGTCTCGCCCTCGTTCGTCAAACTGACGCTACGCGTTGTCCGGTTGACGAGTCGCACACCGAGCCGGGTTTCCATTTGCACAAGCCGTCGGGTGGCCGCCGGCGGCGTGAGATCGAGCGCTCGGGCGGCCGCCGAGAGGCTGCCGTGCCGCGCGACCAGCACAAAAAACTCAAGATCAGAAGCGATGTCAGTTTTCACTGAGAGTAAATAAACAAGTGATTTGCAGTGAATTCTAAACGTGTATCCCGCGGATAAGCTATTACGTCCCACTTCACCGCCGCTGGACGGTCATTGATTTCTGATGCCTTCGATATTCGACCGTACCGACCACCGTTTGCGAGTAACCCGAGAATGACAAACAAGATTGCCGCACAGAACCTCCGCGAAGCCGCTCTCGATTATCACGAGTTCCCGACCCCCGGGAAGATCGCCATCGCGCCGACCAAGCAGATGATCAACCAGCGCGACCTCGCGCTGGCGTACTCGCCGGGCGTCGCGTTCGCGTGCGAGGAAATCGTCGAGAATCCGCTGAACGCCGCGCGTTTCACCGCGCGCAGCAATCTCGTCGGCGTCGTCACGAACGGCACCGCGGTGCTGGGTCTGGGCAACATCGGCCCGCTCGCGTCGAAGCCGGTCATGGAGGGCAAGGCCGTCCTGTTCAAGAAGTTCGCTGGCATCGACGTGTTCGATATCGAGCTGAACGAGTCCGATCCGCACAGGCTGGTCGACGTGATCGCCGCGCTGGAGCCGACCTTCGGCGGGATCAACCTCGAAGACATCAAGGCGCCGGACTGCTTTATCGTCGAGCGCGAATGCCGTAAGCGCATGAAGATTCCGGTGTTCCACGACGACCAGCACGGCACCGCCATCGTCGTCGCGGCGGCGATTACCAACGGTTTGAAGGTGGTCGGCAAAGACATCAAGGAGGTCAGGCTGGTCTCGTCCGGCGCGGGCGCGGCGGCGCTGGCCTGTCTGGATCTGCTGGTCGACATTGGCTTGCCGCTCGAAAACATCACCGTCACCGATCTGGCCGGCGTGGTCTACAAGGGTCGTGTCGAGTTGATGGACCCGGACAAGGAACGCTTCGCACGCGAAACCGAAGCCCGCACGCTCGCCGAAGCAATTGGCGGTGCGGACATTTTCCTCGGCCTCTCGGCTGGCGGCGTGCTCAAGCAGGAAATGGTCAGGCAGATGGCGGATAAGCCGCTGATTCTGGCGCTGGCCAATCCGACGCCAGAAATTCTGCCGGAACTGGCGCTGGAAGTGCGTCCGGATGCCGTGCTCTGCACGGGCCGCACCGACTACCCGAACCAGGTGAACAACGTTCTGGTGTTCCCGTTCCTGTTCCGCGGCGCGCTGGATGCGGGCGCGACAACGGTCACGCGTGAAATGGAAATCGCCGCGGTCAACGCGATCGCCGAACTGGCCCGCCAGGAGCAGAGCGACATTGTCGCGACGGCGTATGGCATTCAGGACCTGTCGTTCGGGCCGGAATACCTGATTCCGAAGCCGTTCGATCCGCGCCTGATCGTCAAGGTCGCGCCGGCGGTGGCGAAGGCCGCGATGGATTGCGGCGTCGCCGAGCGTCCGATCGAGGACATGGAAGCGTACGAACAGCATCTGCAGCAGTTCGTGTATCACAGCGGCACGACGATGAAGCCGATCTTCCAGGTGGCGCGCAGCGTCGAGCCGGACAAGAAGCGCATCGTGTTCGCGGAGGGCGAAGAAGAGCGCGTGTTGCGCGCCATGCAGATCATCGTCGACGAAAAGCTGGCCAAGCCGATCCTGATTGGCCGTCCGGCGGTGATCGAGGAGCGTATCGCGCGCTACGGTCTGCGGCTGATCGCGGGTCAGGACTACACGGTGGTCAATACCGATCACGACGAGCGCTTCCGCGACTTCTGGCGGGAATATCACCACATGATGGCGCGCAAAGGCATCAGCCAGCAGATGGCCAAGCTCGAAATGCGACGCCGCACCACGCTGATCGGCGCGATGCTGGTGAAGCGGGGCGAGGCCGACGGCATGATCTGCGGCACAGTCTCCACCACGCATCGTCACCTGCACTTTATCGACCAGGTGATCGGCAAGAAGGAAGGCGCGAAGGTCTACGCCGCGATGAATGCACTGGTGCTGCCGAACCGGCAGATTTTCCTGGTCGACACACACGTGAACGTGGACCCGACGCCGGAACAACTGGCCGAGATCACCATCATGGCCGCTGAGGAAGTGCGTCGCTTTGGTATCGAGCCGAAGGTCGCATTGCTTTCACATTCGAACTTCGGCACGAGCAATGCGCCGACCGCGCAGAAGATGCGCGATACGCTGGCTATCCTGCAGGAGCGCGCGCCGGACCTGCAGGTGGACGGCGAAATGCACGGTGACGTGGCGCTGGACGCGAATCTGCGCCGTGAAGTGCTGCCTGAATCGACGCTGGAAGGCGATGCAAACCTGCTGGTGCTGCCGAATATCGACGCGGCCAACATTTCGTACAACCTGCTGAAAACCGCCGCGGGCAACAACATCGCGATCGGGCCGATGCTGCTGGGCGCGGCCAAGCCGGTTCATGTGCTGACGCCATCGGCGACGGTGCGCCGTATCGTCAACATGACGGCATTGCTGGTGGCGGATGTTGTGGGCAGCTGCACAAACGGCTGATTCATCGCGCGGCCTGGTCACGCAGGGATGCAGCAAAGCATTCGCGCGTTGCACCAGGCCGACAAGGACACTCTCGATCCGGCAACGCGAGCCCCATCTACTCGAACGACCCTACTGCGCCTAACGGCGCGTTGACCGCGATGCACCCTGCTGCGCGACAAACTCTGACCGGATCCAACAACCATGAATCAATCTGCAAGCAAACCCGCTGTCGGCTTTATCGGCCTCGGCATCATGGGCGCCTCGATGGCGGCGCGGCTCGCCGCAGCCGGCTATCCATTGCACGTCTATAACCGTACCCGCGCGAAGGCGGAGCCGCTCATCGCGGCGGGCGCATCCTGGCACGCCACGCCGAAGGCGCTCGCTGAAGCGTCCGACGTGGTCATCACGATCGTCGGCATGCCGGACGACGTGCGCGCGCTGTACCTCGGCGACGACGGTCTGATCGCGAACGTGCGGCGCGATGCGGTGCTGATCGACATGACGACTTCGAGCCCGCAACTGGCCGAAGAGCTGGCCGCGCACGCTGCAGCTCGCGGCGTGCACGTGCTGGACGCGCCGGTTTCGGGCGGCGATGTCGGCGCGCGTGAGGGACGGCTGTCCATCATGGTGGGCGGCGCGGCCGACGCGCTCGCGCGGGTCGAGCCGATGCTGCGTTGCCTCGGCACGAACATCGTGCTGCAAGGCGGACCGGGCGCAGGTCAACACACCAAGCTGTGCAATCAGATCGTGATCGCATCGACCATGCTGGGTGTGTGTGAAGGCCTGGCCTATGCGCACAGCGCCGGACTGGATTCGCAGACCGTATTGAGCGCGATCGGCGGCGGCGCGGCTGGCGGCTTCCAGTTGAACAATCTGGGGCCGCGTATCGCGAAAGGCGATTTCGCGCCAGGCTTCTTTATCGAGCATTTCATCAAGGACATGCGGATTGCGCATGAGGAAGCCGCTCACATGGGACGCGAGTTGCCGGGTCTGGATCTGGTACGCAGTCTTTATCAGAAGCTCGCCGAGCAAGGCTTTACTCGAAACGGCACCCAGGCGCTGTTCAAACTCTACGAGCGCTGAGGAGCGGCGATGAAGCTAGCTGATCAATGCATTCTCCCCGCGCGACCCGAGGCCGTGTGGCGCGCGCTGAACGATCCTGCGGTGCTCGAGGCGTGTCTGCCCGGGTGTAAATCGCTCGCGATGATGGATGAGCGGCATTTCGAGTCGACCGTGCAGATTCGCGTCGGTCCGGTGGCGGCGACCTTCAAAAGCAATGTGGAGCTGTCGGATTTCGATCGCCGAGGGCTTACACGATTGTCGGCACGGGCAACGCGGGCGCGGTTGGCTTTGCGAAGGTCACTGCGCGCGTGCAACTCGAAGCGGAAGCCGAGACGGCCGTGCTGGCGTACGACGCGGATGTCGAAATCGGTGGAAAGCTAATGAGCGTGGGGTCTCGCCTGATTCAGTCCGCGGCGGGCAAGAATCTCGACACCTTCTTCGGCGCGCTGAAGGCGCACATTGAAAGGGAGGCGGCGCCCGCGGACGCTATCCAGGACATCGAGCCGGCGCCGCAAACGCAGCCGGACGACGCGCCACTGACCGGCGGCGTGCAACGTCAGGTGCAGGGCGAGACGAAGCCGTCCACCATCACGCCCAATTCCAGCCGCCCGATTTCTCGTTGCCGTTCGGCCAGAAGGACAACCGCCTGATGCTGGCAGCCGCTGAGACACTGGCCGTTCCGCTGCCGCTGGCAGGTCTCGTCCACGACCGATTCCTGACGTTGCGCGCGCAAGGGCTCGGCGCCGAGCATGACTGGCCGGCGGTGGCGCTTTGCGCGTTGTCCGATGCAGGCTTGAGCAACGCGCTTCGCGGCGGCTGAGCACAATGGGGACGATGCCGCTCGCCATGAGCGGCATTCGACGTCTCGAACAGCGCGCGAACCGAGATGTCGAGCATTAGCGGATCCAGGGTGCTATCCCGGGCTCAGCTGCGGCCCATATTCGGCTCCGCCGTCGTATCACGCTGACGTCGTGGTCTCGCGGTTTCCTTGAGCAACATGACGAACGCGCTTGTGCCAAGCAGACAGAGGCCCATTACCAGCAGCCCGGCGGAAAACGAGTGGGTAAGCGAGCGCGCGAAGCCGACGAAGTAAGGCCCTCCAAATGCCCCGATCATGCCGATACCGTTGATCATGCCGCTGATTCGGGCCGTCACTTCTGGGGGCACAAGATCGGTGGCAATCGACCAGAGTACCGGCTGCGATCCGTAAAGTGTCGCGCCGGCGATCACGAGCAGCGCCATGTTCGCGACGAACGAATTGGACTCAAAGGTTTCGCCGCCAATCAGGAGGGCCAGGCCGGAAATGGCCAGCGGTATCGCGGAAAAGAGGCGCCGGTCCAGTTTGCGGTCGGACCAGTAAGTCAGGATCGGCATGAGCACGATCGCGAACGCGTAGGGAATCGATGAGAGCCAGCCGATGTCTATCGGCGAAAGCCCCGGCTGTTGATGAATCACGCTGGGCAGCCAGATCACAAAGCCGAGGAAGCCGGTATTCCAAAGCAGGATCGCGGTTGCGAAGAGCCACACCGCGGGACGCCGCAACTGCGAACCAAACGAAACCCGTATTGGCGACGCCGCTTGCGGCGCGTGCCGCCTGTTTTCCGAGTCGAGGTGTTCGAGCAGTTGCGCGCGATCGGCGGCTTTTAACCACTTCGCGTTGCGCGGCGAATCGGCCACGCCCCACAGCCACACAAATACCCACACGAGCGGGAATACGCCCTCGACGATGAACAACGTGCGCCAGTCGCCGAGCTTCAGGATGTAGCCGGCGATAGGACCGCTCGCCATCGCGGCGAACGGGTAACAGAGTTGCCAGATGCCATTTGCGCGAGCACGCTCGGACGGCGCAAACCAGTTCCTGACGAACAGCAGGAATGTCGGGAATATGCCGCCTTCGAATACGCCGATCGCGAAGCGAACCGCGACCAGCTCCTGCGCATTGTGCACAAAACCCTGCGCCATTTCGATCACTCCCCACAGCACCATCAGCATGGCGATCAGCACCTTGCCGTGGCCCTTATCGGCGATCCAGCCGCCCAGAACCTGTGAAGCGCCGTAGCCGAGAAACAGCACGCCCGACGCGAATCCGAGAATCGAGGCGGTCAGCCCGAGCTCCTTGCCCATCGACGGTATCGCAAAGCCGATGTTGGTGCGGTCCATGAACGCGATGATAAGGGTCATCATCATCACGGGCAGTAAGCGAAACCATCTTTGCTTCATCGTCTGTCTCCATGTTTCGCGTGCGTGGCGACAGGGCGGCAACGAGCCCTGCGCGACAGCACGTGTTTATCTTTGTATCGCTATAGGTTGCGAACTATCCTGGCATTGCATCGCAACGGTCCAGGCCGCCTCAGCATGCGATGCACTGCATGAAATTCTGCTCAGGCGACGCAAGAATTGAATCCCGTCTGGCGCCGCCCTGAGCATCCGGGGCCAGACCTGCCGACTCACGTGTATCGATGCGGCGCCGGTTGCCACTTCTTCCAGAAGTCGGGATCGTGGCAGATCACCATTTCACCGCCGAAGAACTCGCACAGCAGGCGCAGCCGCGCGATCGATGCAATTGCCTGTTCGGTCGTGTGCGCATTGCCGGGCGGCGAGTCGGGTTCGAGGTTGGCCGGGCAGAACACGGCGTCGCCAGTCATCAACATGAGCGAGCCCGACGGCAGACGCACCATTAGCGATTGATGTCCCGGCGTGTGGCCCGGCGTCGTGAGTACGGCCACGCCGGGCTTGATCACCTGATCGCCGCGCAACAGTTCATAGTCGATGTGGCAATCGAAGTAGGCGCGCTCGTACGGCCGCGCGGCAAAGCTGTCTGGCTGATACGCAAAGCGGTATTCCGAACCCTGTACCAGGAAGCGCGCGTGTGGGAATAACAGGTTGCCGCCCGAATGGTCCCAGTGAAAGTGGCTGTTGATGACGATCCTGACGTCCTCTGGCGTACGACCGAGGTCGGCCAGCCGGGCGCGAATGTCGTCCTCCCGGTCATAGCGCGCGATCATTTCGGAAAAGCGCTTCATCGACAGGCAGCGATCGGCGCCATCGTCGCGTTCGCAGTCATGCGGCAGAAGACCGGTATCGAACAGAATATGTTCACCGTCCGTCATCTCGATCAATGCGCCGGTCACCGGCACCTCGACCCGCGAGCCCATGCCGCGCCGCATCGTCATCGACGACTGGTCGTTGATCAGCGTGCCCAGGTTGAATAGCGCAACGCTTTTGACAAGCGTTTCGCTTGCGCGGGATAGGCTGGCTGACACAGTTATCGTCTCCTTCTATGAATCCCAGGCGCTACCGGCCACGCCAACTCATTGCGCCCGCAGAACAGCCCGATGAGCGATGGCGCAGCCAGATTCGACTGGCCGCAGACGCGCCGGGGGAATGTTTGCGACGAGTATGCTAGTCATCGCCCCTCAGAAGAAGTAGTCTTTGCTTTCTTCAAAAGATAAGATTTCTTTCGATGGACTCCCGCTATCTTCAGAGCTTTGTCTACGTGGTCGAATTCGGCTCGATCGCGGAAGCCGCCCGCCGGCTGGATCTGACGCCGGCCGCGGTGGCACAACGCGTGAAGATGCTCGAAATGGAGCTGGGCGGTCAACTCGTGCGCCGCTGCGGACGCACGGTCGGTACGACGGAGGCCGGCGAGCGTATCCTCGAACGCGCTCGCAAGGTGCTGCACGAGATCCGCGACCTGAAGTCGGATCTGGAGAATCCGTCTACGCTGGGTGGACAACTGCGCCTCGGCGGCATGGGCACGATGATGACGAGTCTGATCCCCGTCATGCTTGCCGAGCTGCTGGCGCGTCACCCTGGAATCGACTTTTATCTGGAGCCTGGCACCTCGCACGATCTGTATCGGAAGGTGGTCAGTGGCGATCTCGACGCAGCGGTCGTCGCGCGGCCGCCGTTCAATCTGCCGAAAAATTGCGACTGGCACACGTTCAGGGAAGAGCCGCTCGTACTGCTGACGCCTGCGGCGATGAAGGTGACCGATCCGCACCTCACATTGCAGACGGAACCGTTTCTCCGTTACGACCGCAATGTTGTCGGCGGGCAACTCGCCGAGAGCTACCTTCGGCAACATGGCATTACGCCGCATCAACGCTGCGAGCTCGACGGGCTTGGCGCGATTGCCGCGCTGGTGGACCGCGGTCTTGGCGTTTCACTCGTGCCCGACTGGACGACCAAACCCCTCACCGACCTATCCCTTGCCAAATGGCCGCTGCCGTATCCCTTTCAGAAGCGCGTGGTCGGGTTGATATGGGGACGTTCCTCAGTCCGTATCAGACTGGTCCAGGCCTTTCTGCAAGTGGCCTCGGAGTTCGACTGCGGCTAAAGAAGCGTTCAATTCGCGCTGTGCTCCGTTGTTGCCGCGACGAGTGCCGGCGCTGCAGCCGCTTGAGCGAGTTCATCGCTCGACCATCCGCCGCCGAGTGCATGCAGGAGTTGCACATTCGCGCTCAGCTGGCGTGTCTGGATATCGAGCACGCCGCGTTGCGCATCGAGTGCGACCGTCTGCGCCTGCACGACATCGAGGTAACCCACTACGCCCTGGCGATATTGGCGTAACGCGAGGTCGACCGAGTACTGGGCGGCGTTTGCTGCATCCCGTTGCTCACCCAGCGCAGTGCCGAGATACGACAGCAGGGCAAGGTTGTCTTCAACCTGCTGGAATGCAGACAGCACCACGCTGCGGTAACGTTCTCCCGCTTCTTCGGTGGCCGCCTTGGCGGCATCGAGCTGCGCGCGGCGGTACCCGCCGTCGAACACGTACTGCACAAGCTGCGGGCCGACCGCCCAGAACAGATTAGGCGCGCTCACCAGGCCGGCGTAGGCTGCGCTTTGCACACCACCCTGCAAGCTCAGCATGATGTCCGGGAAGTAGGCCGCCCGCGCGACGCCAATTTTTGCGTTGGCCTCGGCCACCCGGCGTTCCGCCGCGGCGACGTCGGGCCGTCGCTGCAGCAGCGTCGAGGGCAGGCCGGTCGGAATCGCCGGCAACGCGATGGCGGCGGTCTGGGGCGGCAGGCTGAATTCGGACGCGGAGGTGCCAACCAGGACCGCGATCGCATGTTCAATCAGAGCCCGTTGCGCCAGGTTCTGCGACAGTTGCGACTTCGCCGACGAAAGTTGCGTTTGCGCTCGGGAAACGTCGAGGCCCGACACGATTCCGCTGTTGTGCAACGTTTCAGTAAGTTGCAGGGCCTTCGTATACGCCACGACAGTCTCGTTCAACAGCTCGGTTTGCTGGTCGAGGCCGCGCAGGCGCAGGCAACTGTCCGCCAGTTCGACCTGCAGGCTCAGCCTGACCGAGGCCAGATCGGCCTTGGTCGCCTGCGCCTCGTCCTTGCCGGCCACCACGGAGTCGCGCACGCGGCCCCAAAGGT
This sequence comes from Paraburkholderia fungorum, assembly GCF_046027215.1. Lineage (GTDB taxonomy): Bacteria > Pseudomonadota > Gammaproteobacteria > Burkholderiales > Burkholderiaceae > Paraburkholderia > Paraburkholderia fungorum_D. Next base: position 332,512 of record NZ_JAQQEN010000003.1, read on the forward strand.
CCAGGTCGTAGTTGATTTCGCCGCCAAGCGTGACGGAGTTGTAGTCGTTCGGGCCGCCCGCGCGCAACGGCCGGTTGTCGGACTGGCGTTCACGCAGCGGCACGGCGCTCACACTGACCGATGGGTAAAGTCCCGACTCGACCTGCGCCACGAAAGCCTGCGCTTGCGCATAGTGAGCGTACGCCGCGCGCAAGTCGGTATTGTTGGCCAGCAGACGCGCTTCGAGATCGTCGAGCTGCGCGTCGCCATACATCTTCCACCAGCCGTTGCGGTCGATCCGGTCGGCGGGCTGTGCCGTGGTCCACGGCCCGGACGTCTTGTATTGCGCGGCGATCGGCGTTGGCGGGACCCGATATTGCGGAGCGAGCGAGCAGGCGCAGAGCGCGACGACGCTCGCGAGAAGCGCGGGAAGTCCATACTTAACCATGTGCAGCTGCCTTCTTGTCGGTCGCCGTCGCAACCTGCACGCTGTCGCCGTCAGCGAGTCCGTCGGGCGGTGTATCGATCACGCGATCGGTTGCGGCAAGCCCTGAGCCAATCTCCACTGCGTTGCCCAGGTCGCGGTTGATCTTCACCTGCTTGAACAGCACGTGACCGTTCGCACCAAGCGTGGCGACCACGACGCCGCGGCTATCGAAGACGAGCGCGCTGGCCGGTACACGGAGCGAATCGGCGGAGGCGGGCAACGAGAATTTCAGGCTGGCGAACCCACCCGGCAGCAGCTTGCCGTTTGCATTGTCAACCAGCAATTGAACCAGCGTCGTTCCCGAACTCGAATTGACCGAGTCTGCCGCCGCCACCACGCGCGCGGTGAACTGCTGGTCGGGATATTCGGGAACGCTGAGGATGGCGGTGGTGCCGTCGTGTATCGCCGGTGCGTAATTCTGCGGCACCTGGACATACACGCGTAACTGCTTGACGTCGGAGACCGCAAACAGCTCCTGTCCTACCCCGCCGCTACCGGCGTTGACCAGCGCGCCGACGTCGGTATCGCGGGCGGTCACCACGCCGTCGAATGGCGCGACGATGCGCGCGAAGGCCTTGGTGGCGACGAGGCGGTCGACGTTGGCCTTCGCGGCCGCGACGATCGCCTCCTTGGCGGTGTAGTCAGCGGTGCGTTGATCGACATCCTGCTGGGCAACGGAATCGGTGCCGCTTAGCGCTTCCCAGCGCTTCGCCGTCGTACCCGCAACCAAAGCATTCGCCTGCGCGCTCTGAAGGTCGGCGCGTGCCTGCAATAGCTGCTGGTCGAGCTCGGGTGTTTCGATTTCGGCGAGCACCTGGCCTGCTTTGACACGCGCGCCGATATCGACACTCCACGATTTCAGATAGCCGCTGACCTGCGCGAAAATCGGCGCCCGCGTAAACGCTTCGAGGCGGCCGGGCAGTTGCAGCGAGGGGCCGTTGGCGTCGCGCAAGGGCTGGATCACGTTGACGGTCGGTATGGCCTGGGCATCGGTCCAGGTCTTCAGTTTGCGGGCATCGGCGGCTCGCAGCGTGACGCCGGTAACGACGATGCCTAAGACGACTAGCAGGCCGACCACGCCCGCTACCAGAAGCGGGCGGCGCGCCGCTGTATTAGTGGGAAAAGTAGATTCAGACGACATGAGCAGGACCTCCCGAGACGGATGCCGGGGTAGCCGCGCGCCCGGGGCGCGCGTGCACGATACAAAAAATGACAGGGACGAGGAACAGCGAAGCGGTGGTGGCAAACAACAGGCCGCCGATCACGGCGCGGCCAAGCGGCGCGTTTTGTTCACCGCCTTCGCCGAGGGCGAGCGCCATCGGCATCATGCCGATGATCATGGAGAGCGCGGTCATGAGCACGGGGCGAAAACGCGTGAAGCCCGCTTCGAGGGCGGCCTTGAACGGGTCGCCGTGGACGGCGAAACGTTCGCGGCAGAAACTGACGACCAGAATCGAGTTGGCCGTCGCCACCCCCATGCACATGATTGCACCGGTCAATGCGGGTACGGAGAGCGTCGTGTGGGTCGCGAACAGCATCCAGACGATACCTGCCAACGCGGCGGGCAATGCGCTCACGATCACGAACGGGTCGGCCCACGACTGGAAATTGACCACGATCAGCAGATAGATCAGCACCACCGCACCAAGCAGGCCGAACAACATGCCGGCAAAGGCGCTGTTCATCGTCTGCACCTGTCCCAGCAAAGCGACGTTCGAGCCCTTGGGCAAGGTGCTGGCGTTGTCGTGCACGATGCGCTGGATATCGGATGCCACCGCGCCGAGGTCGCGGCCTTGGGTGGTCGCGAAGATCTCGACCATAGGCTGGATGTTGTACTGGCTGACAACCTCATTGCTGCTGGTGCGTTCGACTCTCGCCAGACCACCGAGGATCTGGGCGGTGCTGCCGCCGCTGGCCGTGATCGGGAGATTTTGCAAGGCGGCGAGCGAATCGAGGCTGTATTGCGGCGTTTGCATCACGATCGGATAAGACACACCGTTCGCGTTGTTCAGCCAGAACGTGGGCGCGACCTGGCTGGAGCCCGCGAGGCTCACCACCATGCTGTTCGTCACGTCGCGCTCGGTGATGCCGAGCAATTGAGCGCGTGTACGGTCGACATCGACATTGAAAGTCGGGTTGCCGTGCGACTGCGCGATCCGCGCGTCGACCACGCCCGGAACATCGCGAACCTGGCGCAGCAGACGGTCCGCATACGCGTAGTTGGCGTTCAGGTTATTGCCGCGAATCTGCAGGTCGATCGGCGCCGGCGAGCCGAAGTTCAGGATCTGACTGATGATGTCCGCTGGCGGGAACGAAAACGTGACGCCGGGGAATTCCCGCGGCAATCTCTCGCGCATGGTGCGAACATACTCTTCGGTTGGACGATGGCCTTCGTTCAGTGCGATCTGGATGTCACCGTCCTGCGAGCCGACCGTACCGGTGTTGTTGTACGCGGTGTTGATGCCGCTGACCGGCAGACCCATGTTGTCGACCACGGTGCCGAGATCCGCTGGCGGAACGATGTGGCGGATCGCGCTTTCGACATCCGCAAAGATCTGCGCGGTTTTTTCAACGCGAACGCCAACCGGTGCGCGCACATGCATGAGGATTTGTCCGGAATCGACCGAAGGGAAGAAGTTGCGGCCGAGGAACGGCACTAGCGCAAACGAAAGGGCGACGAAGCCGAGGAAGCCACTGACGAACGGGCGCCGGTGGGTCAGCGCGAGTTCGAGCAAGCCGCGGTAGGCGCTACGCACCTTTTCAAAGCGCGCTTCGAAGCCACGCTGGAAACGCCCGAGCGGGCCGGGGCGCTTCGTTTCATGGGCGTGCTCGTCCTGCACATGCTGTTTCAGCAGGTATTTCGCCATCGTCGGCACAAGGGTTCGCGACAGGATGAACGACGAGATCATCGCGAAGATCACCGCTTCAGCCATCGGCACGAACAGGAAGCGCGCGACGCCGTCCAGGAAGAACATCGGCACGAACACAATACAGATACACAGCAGCGAGACGAACGCCGGCGTGACGATCTGCGCGGCGCCGTCGAGAATAGCCGTCTCCACCTCCTTGCCGTGTTCGAGGTGCCAGTTGATGTTCTCAATCGTCACCGTGGCATCGTCGACCAGAATCCCTACCGCCAACGCGAGACCGCCGAGCGTCATGATGTTCAAAGTCTCGCCGAGCGCGGATAGCGTGGCGATGGAGCCGAGGATGGCGAGCGGAATCGAGGTTGCGATGATGATCGTCGAGCGCCAGCTGCCAAGGAACAGCAGGATCATCAGGCTCGTCAGGACGGCCGCGATCACACCCTCGCGCGCCACGCCGGTGATGGCCGCCCGTACGAACAGCGACTGATCGCCGATGGTTTCGATCTGCAGGTTATCGGGCCACGACGCTTTCCCTGCAGCAAGCCGCTCCTTGATGCCGGAGATGATGCCGAGCGTCGAAACCGACCCGTTCTTGAGCACGGACATCAGTACCGAACGCCGGCCGTCGACGTGCACGATATTGGTCTGCGGCGGGCTGCCGTCGCGCACATTCGCAATGTCGCGAATATAGACCGTGGTGCCATTGACCGCCTTGACGGGCAGGTCGCCCAAGGCTCTGATTTCCGACGGCGCATTGTTCAGTTGCAGCGTGTACTCGTAGTCACCGATCTTTTCGGTGCCGACCGGCGTGATCAGGTTCTGGCCGGCAAGCGCATTGGCGACATCCTGAGCGGACAGGCCGCGCGCCTGGAGCGCCTCCGGGTCGACGTCGATCTGCACCTGACGTGTCTTGCCGCCGAACGGGTAAGGAATCGCTGCGCCCGCGACCGTCGTGAGAACCGGGCGCACCGCATTCAGGCCCAGGTCGCCGAGGTTCTGTTCAGAGAGTCCCTTGCCGGACAGCGCCAACTGGATGATCGGCACGGTCGACGCGTTGTAGTTCAGGATCAGAGGAGGCGTCGTACCCGGAGGCAACTGCCGCAATTGAGTTTGCGCGACTGAGGTCACCTGCGCGTTCGCCGTGCTGATATTCACGCCCGGCTGGAAGAAGATCTTGATGATCCCGAAGCCCGCAACCGATTCCGCCTCGGTATGCTCGACGTCGTTCACGGTGGTGGTCAACGTGCGTTCGAATGGCGACGTGATGCGGCCGACCATCTGGTCCGGCGGCAGCCCCGTGTATTGCCATACGACGCTGATGACGGGAATCCTGATATCCGGAAAGATATCGGTCGGCGTCTTCATCGCGGACAAAGGACCGATGATGAGAATGAAGATCGCCAGGACTACGAATGTGTAAGGTCGCCGAAGGGCGATGCGAACTAGGCCGAGCATGAGAATTCCGGGGCTTGGGGAAAAGATCAATCAAAAAGCTTGCGCGTATCTTTCAATTGCCTGGCGTTAGCAGAGAAGATATACGCAATGAAGAGGGTTGCCTTGGACACATGCCGATGTGCTGCAACGCACCCAAAGCGCGAATGTACACAAAGATCAGCATTCCTGCTGAAGGACAAATAAGACGCCAGGCACGTATGAGTGCCGGGCGAGTTCGCTGTCACAGCGTTCACGATGAACGTCACCGTAAATACGACATTTGCGCAAAACAGTTGTGTGCGAAACAAGTGGATTAGGAAGTGACTCTTGCGCCGCCGAGTCGATCGCCGGCGCGCGGCGATATCACCGGACGCGCGAAACGCGAGACTCTCCGTCGCGCTCGAGCTGGCGCGACGTCTTCGGATTTCTTTCGCGCTGTCGTCGGCGCCATGCCTGTCGTAGCAATTAGTTTCCGTGTGGAAAGTATGAAACCGTCAAGTGCCTTCTTGTGATCGCAAGATTTGGCTGAAATAATCGTCTCGCATGCTTGCTTGATCGGCATGTCTCAGTTCTTCTGATTGCGGCGTACCGAAGGCATAAAACGGGGGACCTGGGGGAGACCGTAGCGGCGCGCGACCAGTGAGTGTCGCGCGCCCGTGGCGGCATTGATCTCCGCGCGGACATTTCGGAGCGGCGGTCGACGAATTCTTTTCTAACGTACAAATTTTAAGTGCCGCTGCCCGAGAGCGTTCGGATCCGATCATGCTCGAAGCCGTCGGGCGAGCCTGGTCATTCAGCGGATTTCAAGTTTAAGTGCAGTGGCCTGCGGGGCGTATTGCCGCCTGCGGGCGTATCAAACTTCATTCGCGCAACACCATAAGCCTACAAAAAACCGCGCAGCTCGATCAATGCTGGAGCCAGTATTCTCTGCAACTGGGGAGGAGGCGACGCATTGTTGCAAACCAATGGCGGGTTGTGCGGGACGGCCGTTGGGTATTCTTGATCCTCGCAGATACGACTATCACGGGTGGAAAGGATGACGAAGCGAATCGTTGTTGTAACGGGCGGTATGGGCGGCCTTGGAGAAGTGATCAGCACGAAACTGCACGACGCCGGTTATGCCGTCGTAGTAACGCACTCGACGATCAATACGGGTTCGGCCGACTGGCTGGCCGGGATGGAATCTCAGGGGCGCATTTTTCGTGCATATCCGGTCGATGTGGCCGACTATGATTCATGCCAGCACTGTGTAGCAAGAATTCAGGTTGAAATCGGCCCGGTCGACATTCTGGTGAACAACGCCGGGATCACCCAGGACATGACACTCAGGAAGATGGACAAGGTCAACTGGGACGCGGTGATTCGCACCAATCTGGACTCGGTGTTCAATATGACGAAGCCGTTGTGCGAAGACATGGTCGCGCGCGGCTGGGGGCGGATCATTAACATTTCGTCCGTCAATGGTTCGAAAGGCTCTATTGGCCAGACCAATTACGCGGCAGCCAAGGCCGGCATGCACGGCTTTACCAAATCACTGGCGCTGGAAGTCGCGCGCAAAGGCGTAACGGTCAACACGATTTCGCCAGGCTATCTCGCTACAAAGATGGTCACTTCGATTCCACAGGAGATTCTGGACACAAAGATCCTGCCGCAGATTCCAGCCGGTCGTCTGGGCAAGCCAGATGAAGTCGCGGCCCTTGTCAGGTATCTGTGCTCGGACGATGCAGGCTTTGTGACCGGGTCCAATATCGCTATCAACGGCGGCCAGCATATGCATTGACGCGGCGGTCCGTGACATCGCAGCGTCAGCGCCGCCAACATCCAGCGTAAAGGCTTTTGCCAGTACGCTTTCGTTGATCCCTATCGTCACGTTGCCTCGTACGACCCGTCCCCTGTCTGAAGTGCCCGATCGCCCACACGTCCGGCAACGGAACGCAAAATCGCGATGAATTCCTGCATGGGCTGCGACGGCAACTCGTACTTGCGCGTGACGATACCGTAGCTCGTCATGGTCCGCTTGATGGCAACGGGCAGGTGCCCGAGCAGACCCTTGCTTACATATTTTTCGACGGCGGCACGCGGCTGCAGCGAGATCATGTCGGTCGCCTGCAGCAGTTCCAGTGTCGAAAAGATTGAAGGCGTTTCCACCATACCCACCGGCGCGGGAATGCCCGCGCCCGCGAACGTTTCGTCGAACAGTTGTCTGATAGCCGTTGCTTGCGGATAGAGAATCCATGGCCACGCGCCGAGATCGGCCAACTCCAGCCGCCGCCGCTGCAACAACGGATGATGCTGTCCGACGACCACCCAGACCGGCTCCCCGGACAGTACTTCGAAGTCGAACAGTACTTGATGGCGCGGCTCCGTCAGACGGCCAACCATCACGTCAAGTTTCCTTTCTTCGAGCCAGATCGCCAGTTGGTCACTGCTCTGTTCGACCAGTTTGATGACCAGTTGCGGCCGCTGCTGGCGGATCTCCCTGATGCCCGTCGTCACCACCTGAGCGGCCGAAGCCGAGATAGCGCCGATCGTGAGATGACCGTAGCCGCCATCGCTCAAGGTGCCGAACTCGCTCAGGAACTTGCCTAGATCGGCGACCGCCGTGGTCGCGTAGCGCACGGACAATACGCCGAGATCGGTTGGGCGCATCTCCCGTGGTAACCGTTCAAACAACTGGGCTCCGAACATCGATTCGATGTCACTCAGGATTTTTGTCGCCGCGGGCTGCGTGATGAGCATCTGTTCGGCCGCGATGCGCAGGTTGTGCGTGCGCCCGAGGGCATCGAGCAGTTGAAGATGTCTGAAGCGCAGCCTTGCCAGGACGCTCGACGTACGCACCGCAAATTGTCTGGACATGGGGTAAACACGCAAGAACTCATAACCGGATGGAATCGATTGTACGGAATAAGCGATTGGATGTTTATCGGTTCGCTGCCTAAAGTTGCGGCTGAGGTTGCGGCTGAGGTTGCGGCTGAGGTTGCGGCTGAGGTTGCAGCCGAGCGAATTAACGCGCGAACTGGCAGCAAGCCACGCGCGCCAGACCAACATCCGTGGAGACAGACATGACATCCCCGCTTTCACTCAGCGTAGCGGACACGCTTCCGTCGGACGGGTTGTCCGGCACACTCGTCGGCCGCGCCTGGGTTCCTGCCAGGCAATCAATGCCCGCAGGTCCCGCCGTAGTCGTTTTGCGCGCCGATGGCGTGTTCGACATTTCCGACGCAGCACCGACCATCAGCAGCTTGCTGGAGCGGGAAGATCCGGTCGCGACAGTGCGAGCTGCAAGTGGCCGCTGGATCGGCAAGCTGGACACGATCGTCGCCAATACGGCCGACGTAGCAGGCGGTGCGGTACGCAAACTGGAGCGCGCCCATCTGCTCGCGCCTTGCGATCTGCAGGTCATCAAAGCAGCAGGGGTGACCTTTGCGGCGAGCCTGATTGAACGGGTGATCGAAGAGCAGGCAAAGGGCGACCCACAAGGCGCGGTGCGTGTGCGGGACCAGATCAGGTCTCTCGTCGGCGATAGTCTCACCAGCATCCGGCCGGACTCCGCCGAGGCGCGCGAACTGAAGGCGCTGTTGGTCGAGCAGGGGCTATGGTCTCAATACCTGGAAGTCGGGATCGGCCCTGACGCGGAAGTCTTCACAAAGGCGCCGTTGCTGGCAGCTTTAGGTACGGGCACGGAGATCGGGCTGCATCCAGATTCGGCCTGGAACAACCCGGAGCCGGAAATCGTGCTGTCGATCGACAGTCGCGGCCGAACGCTCGGCGCGACGCTGGGCAACGACGTCAATCTGCGCGACTTCGAAGGACGCAGTGCGCTCCTGCTTGGCAAGGCGAAAGACAACAATGGCTCGTGTGCGATTGGCCCTTTCCTGCGGCTTTTCGACGAGACTTTCTCGATCGATGATGTGCGCCGTGCGACGGTCGATTTGCGCGTTGAGGGCAGCGACGGTTTTGTCTTGCGAGGATCGAGTTCGATGGATCAGATCACGCGCGACCCGCTCGATCTCGTTTCGCAGACGATCAGCTCGACCCACCAATACCCGGATGGTGCGCTGTTGTTCCTCGGGACGCTCTTTGCGCCCATCGAAGATCGCGACGCCGCTGGCGCTGGCTTCACACACAAGCTGGGCGACATCGTGAAGATTTCGAGCCGGCAGCTCGGCACGCTGGTCAACAGGGTTAACTACAGCGACCGCATCGAGCCATGGACCTTCGGTGTGCGCGCATTGATGGCGAACCTTGCTGCACGAGGACTACTAGGCACGGCGTCTCTCTGATCACGCACGAACCCGCTCTAAACCGCTATAACAGACCGGCATACCCGGCTTCCCCACGGAGACAGACGAGATGCAGACTCAACACGTTACACAAGAGCCGTTGGAAAGCGCAGTGCGCAAAGCGCGCCTGCGGCTCGCGCCCTTCCTCGCGCTGATGTTCGCGCTATCCATGCTCGACCGTTCGAACGTCGGCTTTGTCAAGCAGGCCCTTCAAGTCGATTCGAACATCGGCAACGCGGCGTTTGCGCTCGGAGCCGGGATCTTTTTCATCGGCTATGCGGTGTTCGAGATCCCGAGCAATCTGATGCTGCATCGAGTGGGTGCAAAGCTCTGGTTGAGCCGGATCATGGTCACCTGGGGGCTTGCGTCGGCGGCCATGATGTTTGCGCACAACGAGACCTCGTTCTATGTGCTGCGCTTCATTCTGGGCGTGGCCGAAGCAGGCTTTTCACCGGGCGTCATCCTCTATTCCACGTACTGGTTCCCCGCGCGTGAACGCGGCAAGGCGCTCGGCATCTACTACTTCGGTTTGCCCGTGGCGCTCGTGCTGGGCAGCCCGCTGTCAGGTTATCTGATGGAAGTCATGGGTGGCCGGCTCGGGCTGCACAACTGGCAATGGATGTTCCTTATCGAAGGTCTCGCTGCGTCAACGGTCGGCATCATCGCGTTCTTCTATCTGGTTAGCAAACCGCGCCACGCGAAGTGGCTGACGTCCGCCGAAAAGGACGCGCTGGAAAACGCCATTGCAGCGGAAGACCGGCACAAGGTCGCGCATGGGCCGGCTACTGCGCTTGGCGCGCTGCGCAACTGGAACGTGCTTCGCTTCGTATCGATCTATTTCGCCATTCAGGTCAGCGTATATGGCGTTATCTTCTACTTGCCGACGCGGATTTCGGAGCTGACCGGTACCGCCATCGGCTCGAAGGTCGGCCTTCTAACCGCCATTCCCTGGTTGTGCGCACTCATCGCATTGCGCTTCATCACCGGCTACGCGGACGCGAACGGGAAGCATCGGCAGCTCGCCGTCGCCATGCTGGCGATGGCCGCAGCAGGGATCGCACTGTCGACCCTCGGTAATCACATCGGACCCGTGCTCGTCGCATTCTGTATCGCAACGGTCGGCTTCGTTGTCGTCCAGCCGCTCTTCTGGACCCTGCCGACGGCCTACCTGAGCGGCACCGCGGCAGCGAGCGGCATTGCAATGATCGGCGCGCTCGGCAATCTCGGCGGTTTCATCGCACCGACTTTAAAGACGGCAGTGGAGACGCTCTTCCATAGCCCGCGCGCCGGCATGTTCACCCTGGCATTGGCAGGGGTCATCGGCGTGCTTCTGCTTCTGAGCATCGGCGTGCATTCACGCCGCGCAACCGAAGCGCCGATAGGCTCGCCTGAAGCGACGCTTCACTAGGCAGATGCAGGCACGCTGCACACGATTTAACCGGACATTCACATGAGCATTCTCGGACATCATTACATCGGCGGACGACGCAGCGTTTGCGTGTCGAATAATCCGCTCTTCAGCCTTGATGCCGTAACGGGCGAGCCAGTGCGCGCGGCGCAGATCGAGGAGTCTGCGTCATGATATTCGACGCCGGAAACGCAATGGCCGATGCATCGGTAACCGTAGAGCCAATCGTGCAACTGCATCCCGATGACGATGTCGGCATCGCGCGGCACCAGCTTGTCGCGGGCATGCGCATGCGCCGTGATCTTGCCGTACGTGGGTTGATTCCAGCGGGTCATAAGCTTGCTGTCCGTGGTATCGAAGCGGGCGCGCCAGTACGGCGCTACGGGCAAATCATCGGCTTCGCGACGCGTGACATCGAAGCCGGGGAGCACGTCCATACGCACAACCTTGCGATGGGCGGCTTCGATCGGGACTACGCTTTCGGCGCAGATGCAAAGCCCGCGCCGACGGCCGCAGCGACAGCTCGGTTCATGGGCATCGTACGCGCCGACGGACGTGTCGCAACGCGCAACTACATCGGCATTCTGACGTCGGTCAATTGCTCCGCAACGGCGGCTCGCGCCATCGCGGATTATTTCCGTCGCGATATCCATCCGCAAGCGCTTGCGGACTATCCAAACGTTGATGGCGTGATCGCGTTGACGCACGGTCAAGGCTGCGCGATCGATTCCGAAGGCGAAGCGCTGGAAATGATCCGGCGCACGCTCGGTGGTTATGCACGGCATCCTAATTTTGCAGGCGTACTGATCGTCGGGCTGGGCTGCGAAACCAATCAGATCGACCGGCTTGTAGAAAGCCAGGGTCTGACGCCCGGCGCGGCGCTGAAGACGATGACCATTCAGGCGACCGGCGGCACGGCGCGCACGGTGGCAGCGGGCATCGAACAGGTCAAGGCGATGCTCGTGGAGGCAAACAACGTGCGGCGCGAGCCCGTCGATGCAAAGCATCTGGTGATCGGCTTGCAATGCGGCGGCTCAGACGGCTACTCCGGCATTACTGCAAATCCGGCACTGGGCGCGGCAGTCGACCGTCTGGTCTCGCATGGTGGTACGGCGATTCTCTCCGAAACCCCCGAGGTCTACGGCGCCGAACATCTTTTGACGCGCCGGGCCACGTCACGTGAAGTCGGTGAAAAGCTCATCGAGCGGATTCACTGGTGGGAAGCTTACTGCGCACGCATGAATGCCGATCTGAACAACAATCCATCGGCTGGGAACAAGGCCGGTGGGCTGACAACGATCCTCGAAAAATCGCTTGGCGCTGTAGCGAAAGGCGGCACAACCAATCTTGTCGATGTGTACCAGTACGCTGAACTGGTCCGCGCACACGGTCTCGTTTTCATGGATACGCCGGGCTACGATCCGGTTTCGGCGACCGGGCAGGTCGCGGGCGGGGCGAACCTGCTCTGCTTTACGACCGGTCGCGGCTCCGCCTATGGTTGCGCGCCGTCGCCATCGTTGAAGCTGGGAACCAATACCGCCTTATGGCGGCGGCAGGAAGAAGATATCGACCTGAATTGCGGGTCGATTCTCGACGGCGAACGAACAGTCGACGAACTCGGTGAAGAGATCTTCCAGCTCATGCTTGCGACCGCGTCGGGCCAGGCGTCGAAAAGCGAGATTCATGGATACGGCCAGAATGAATTCGTGCCCTGGCAGATTGGCGCCATCACATAAGGGGGCGGTTGCGTTTCCTTTGGTTGCGTCTCCAGATGTCCGACGATAGCGGCGATTGAATTACCATGCCAATAGAAAGATATGATCCAATTGTGCGGGTATCGTGCTTAATCGTCTCTGCAGAAAGAGTGCCAACGTGGATAATTGCCCGCGGTGGCGACTGATGCCCGAGCAGCTCCGCGCGGAGGTATCGCAACCATGATTAGGACCGCTAGCTAGCGGGAGCCCGGTCGGTGACGCAGAAAAAACGTTCATGCTAGGATCGCCGCCTCACTGTTTTCCAACAGATCGGGATCGCAGGCGCCTGTTGTCGCCGCGATTCCGGCACCCAAGAGGATTCTGATGACTCATTCTGCCCTGACTCCGGGCGCCGTCGCCGTAATCACCGGCGGCGCCGCCGGCATCGGCCTGGCTGCTGCCAAACGCTTTGCACAGCTTGGGCTGCGCGTCTGCATTGCCGACCTCGGCACCGACCGCGTCGCGCGAGCGGCGGAGGAAGTCGCCGCGCTGAGCGCAAACGGCACGCAAGACGTCTTCGCGGTTGAGACCGACGTCAGCGTCGCCGACAATGTTCGCCGCCTGCACGCAAGCGTCGTCGAACGCTTCGGCGGAACAGATGTGCTGATGAACAATGCCGGCATTCAGCCCGGCAGTGGGATGTTCGGTCCAACCGAGAACTGGGAGCGCGTGCTGGGTGTCAACTTATGGGGCGTGATCCACGGCACGCAGGTATTCGTGCCGGACATGATCAAGCGCGGTCGTCCGGGGCTCGTGATCAACACCGGTTCAAAGCAAGGCATCACGACGCCGCCGGGCGACCCCGCCTATAACGTTGCGAAAGCCGGTTTGAAAGCGTTCACCGAAGCGCTGCAGCACGAACTGCGCAACACTGCCGATTGCCGGATCAGCGCGCATCTGCTGATTCCTGGCTTCGTGTTCACGGAACTGACCCGGAAGGGCCGCGTGGAAAAGCCCGTCGCCGCATGGACGCCCGAGCAGACCGTCGATTTCATGTTCGAGCGTCTCGACGCCGGCGACTTCTACATACTGTGTCCCGACAACGACGTGCCGCGCTCGCTCGATGAACTGCGCATTCTATGGGCGGCAGGCGATATCGTCGAGAACCGGCCTGCGTTGTCGCGCTGGCATCCGGATTACGCTACGGCATTCGAAGCGTTCATCAAGCAGGCCCGTTGACTCAAGGGTCGGCACAATGTGGCAATAAAGCGCAACCTGTCCCGATCCCGCAGTGGAAGTGCTCGATCCGCGAACCGCATCATGCCCGGTCGGCGGCGCCATCGCACGCCGCCTGGTCAAGATGCGGATTCATGCGGGTTCAAGGCGTGCGTTGGCGCTCGCTGAAGGGAATGCCGCCTCTTGACTTGGAGTCTGGTGGAGACTCCACGACCTGCACGACAACCTGTTCAGCGGTGACACCGAAGCTGTCAACTACAGCTTTGGTAATCCCCGACATCAGCGCTTTCTTTTGCTCGGCTGAGCGCCCTGCTACAGCGTAAACAACAACTTCCGGCATAACGTACTCCAGCGGGTTGGCAAGGAACTGCAGCTGCAATCATAGCGGCACTGCATGGAGTGTGCTCGGGCCCCGGCCCCCGAATCTACTCTACGGTGGGATATGCCAATGCCGCGTTGGTGTAACTTGCCTATACGCGGGTATAAGCGCGGTGACCAGCGCCACGAAAACTCGCGATCCGGGGCTGCGTTCATTGATAAATACAAGTTAAGACCAGGTTAAATGGACCTGAACGATCCATATGAAATTGCGGATAAACTTCGGACCCAGTTTTCCAGCTTGTCGGGACCTCCGATTGGAGAGTACTAACCTTCGGAGAAGAGAAATGAAAACTGGGAATGCGGCAATGTCGCTGCAAGTGCGTATTGCGTTGACGATGGGCTTTCTTGCTGTCCTGATGGTGACGATCGGTGTTCTAGGTTTGCTCGGCACCAGCCGGGCCAATCGCGCGAACCAGGATACCTACGAGAACAAGCTGACCGCCGCGACGAACATCGGCAACGCGGAAATTTACATTGCGCGTACTCGCCTCGTGCTGGACCGCGTCGCCTTGCATCCGGACGATCCGAAGGCTGCCGGACTGATCGAACGTGCCGTCGGTTATTTCGACGAGTCGGAGAAGTGGTGGCAGAAGTTCGTCGAGCAGCCGCACGAACCCAACGAAGCGAGTCTGATCGGTGATGCGAGCGAGCGCCGCAAAGCCATGCGAGGCGGTGTTTCCGCATTCATCGTTGCGATCAAGGCGAATGATCGCGTCCAGGCCGACAAGATCACGATGACGCAATTGGGCGATCTCTACAACGACATGAACATTGCGAATCAGAACGTCAAGCAGGCGCTGTACACCAACGCGAAGAGAAACTACGATGCGGCCGAGTCGAGCTTTCGCACGTTCTTTACGCTGTCGATTCTGATGATCGTGGTCGGTGTCGCGGCCGCCGCTCTGAGTTGGGCCGCCCTGCGCCGCGCGATCATGAGTCCGCTGAACCAGGCGCTCGGGCATTTCGAGGCGATTGCAGAAGGCGATTTGAACCGTCGCGTCGAGATCGCCAAAGAAGATGAAATGGGCACGTTGCTGCGCGGCGTGGAGATGATGCAGACGAGCCTCGCCCGCACCGTGCGAGCCGTGCGCGGCAGTAGTGAATCGATTGCGAGCGCAACGGCGCAGATCGCTTCGGGCACGATGGACCTGTCTTCACGCACCGAAGAGCAGGCAGCGTCGCTCGAAGAAACCGCAGCCAGCATGAGCGAATTGACAGCTACGGTGAAGCAGAACGCGGACAGTGCGCGCACGGCGAGCTCGCTCGCGGACAGCGCCTCGCTGGTCGCCACACGCGGCAATGAGGTGGTCGAGCGTGTGGTCGGCACCATGGGGAGCATCGAAGCGAGCTCCCGCAAGATCGCCGACATCACGGGGATTATCGAAGGGATAGCCTTTCAGACCAATATTCTTGCGCTGAACGCGGCCGTTGAAGCTGCGCGCGCGGGTGAGCAGGGACGCGGTTTCGCGGTGGTCGCCTCGGAAGTGCGCAGTCTCGCCCAACGCTCGTCGACGGCGGCGAAAGAGATCAAGTATCTGATCACCGAATCGGTACAGACCGTGGCGGTCGGTACCGAACTCGTGGCGGACGCGGGCAAGACGATGCAGGAAGTTCTGGATGCCGTGCGTCAGGTCACCGACATTGTCAACGAGATCGCAGCCGCCGCGGAAGAGCAGCGTACCGGCATCGAACAGGTTGATACCGCTGTCAGCCAGATGGATTCCATCACGCAGCAAAACGCCGCGCTCGTCGAGCAAGCGACTGCCGCCGCTCAGGCGCTCAACGAGCAATCCCGTAACCTGCACGGTTTTGTCGACGTGTTCAAGCTTGCCTGATTTTTTTCTCCGCCAAAACAACACAATAACGTTACCCAACGATCGCAGCCGGCGCAGCTTTCTCAACTACGGGCGGAAGCGTACCCGAGTGAGTTCTTCGCACGCCTGCCACAAGCGGCCGGCATTCGACGTGTCCTTTGCCTGCCTGCCGACGCTCGCCTCGCCAATCCTGCTTCCGCGTGCCTCCAGAAAGCCTTGTGGACCATAGTAGCCGCCGCCACTGACGTCACGCGAAGTAGCCGCGTAAAGGGTTGGCAGAGCGCCTGCGTAATCGGTGTTGAGCACGGCACCGATGAAATGACTAAGGAGCTCACGGGCAGCTCCTGAAATCGCGGAGCGATTCCCGCCCCGAAACAGATTGGTATTGGCGACGCCAGGGTGAGCGGCAACCGAGATAACACGGGAATTCGCAGCGCGCAAACGCCGGTCGAGCTCGAACGCAAACATCAGATCCGCGAGCTTCGACTGCCGATAGGACCGCATCGGCGAATAGGCTTTATTGGATTGGAGGTCGTCGAAATCGATCTGTCCGTGCTTGTGCGCGATGGAAGCAATCGTGACGATGCGTGGCCGGTCAGGCGATCCAGTTGCCGCCAGTTCGAGAGCGGGCACAAGGAGCGCAGTCAAGGCGAAATGGCCGAGTACGTTGGTGCCAAACTGCAGCTCGAAGCCGTCGGCAGTCTCGCGTCGCTGCGGCGGCGCCATGACGCCAGCGTTGTTGACCAGAATGTGAATGGGGCGTTGCCCGGTGAGTTCCCTCTGCGCGAACTGCCGTACGGACGCAAGGGATGCGAGATCGAGAATCGCCAGTTCGGCACGAACGTCGGGCGCGGCGGCGTTCAGACGGGACAAGGCCTCTTCTCCGCGTTGTTTATCGCGGCAGGCAAGTATGACTTGTGCGCCTTTGCGCGCCAGAGTCAATGCGGCATGGTAGCCAATGCCACTGTTCGCGCCGGTGATGAGAACTCGCTTGCCGATTTGCGGCGGTATATCGGCTATGGTCCACTGTCTGTTCATATTGCTCCGGGTCAGCATAGGCGTAGTCGTTCGAGACTACCATTAGTCAGTCTGGGACGTCGCTATCGGTCAAAGATTGTAGTTCCCGGCGATCCTGGACATGTGCGTCGCGTGCTGCGTTCGGGGGATTCTGGTGCGCGTATGAGAGGGCGTGGTCGTCAATGTGATTGGCTGAGAACAAGCTTTCGTTTTCGTAATCCTGCTCGACCTCGGCCTGCAAAGCGCACATGTCTCGAATATGGCGCGCAACCTGGCGGTGCGCAGCACTGCGATGAGCCGTGCCAACACGCTTTACATGACGATCCGCTTTGCGGGCGGGGCGACCGGCGCAACGCTTGGCAACTATGCGTGGAGCGTATGGCATTGGTCGGGCGTGTGCGGCGTTGGGCTCGTCTTTGCCAGCGCCGCGATGCTGCCGCAGATCATTCCCGCGTTCGGTCAGCGATCGCTTGCGGCGGAACGTGAGAAAAGCGCCGACCATGAGGTGCGTGAAGCGCGATAGGCAATCGAGCGATCGGATCAAACGGATCGCACTGTCTCAGGCGTATGGATGGACTCTTCGCTGATCACGTCGATGGCTGGAGCAATGCCGAAGCAGGTAACAACGTGCACTGATGTTCACGGCAAACCTCACCTGTTGTTCGCAGCGGCCGTTTTGGAGCGCGGTGAGAGCATCCAAAGAAGCTAACAAGTGCATTGCATGCGGTTAGCCGCGACTCAACTGGAGAACATCATGAACGCATCAGACACCTCGGCAAATAACGGCCATTTCCGTCAACTGGAAGGGAAGGTCGCGCTCGTTACGGGCGCAAGTTCTGGCATTGGCAAGGCAACGGCGATCCTGCTCGCCCAACGCGGTGCGAAAGTCATTGCCACGGCGCGGCGTCGAGCCGAACTGGACGAAGTCGTGGCCGCGATCACGGCGGCGGCCGGCGACGCGACCTCGCTCGTGGTCGATGTGACGAAAGAGGACGACATTGCCGCGATGGTGAGGCTTGCGGTCGATACTTATGGCAAGCTTGACATCGCGTTCAACAACGCCGGCACGGAAGGCATTTTTGCGCCGCTCGTCGAACAGAACAAGGAACGCTTTGACATGGTGTTCGAACCGAACGTGCGCGGTGTGTTCAACAGCATGAAATACGAGGCGGAAGTCGTGCTGAAACAGGGTTTTTGAAGCATTATCAACAATGCGTCGATGGGGGGGCGTGATCGGGTTCGAAAACGCGTCATTCTATATTGGCACGAAGCATGCGGTGATCGGAATCACGAAGACGGCATCGATCGAATGGTTCAGGCGCGGCGTGCGCGTCAATGCCCTGTGTCCGGGGCTGATCGAGACGCCGTTCCATCATCGTGGCATCTGGCCGTCGGTCGAAGTGCGGCATGCGTTCGCCGCCAGCACGCCGGCGGGCCGGTTCGGTTCCGCCGAGGAAATGGCGCCGGTCGTCGCGTTCCTCGCATCCGAAGATTCGTCGTATGTGTCCGGTCATGCGCTGCTTGCAGAGCCGGCTATTCCGTCGCCTGAAGGTTCCAGTGCGGCGCGCGGATCGTTCATTTTCAAGAGGTCATCATGAATATCAGCATCATCGGAGCGGGAAACATCGGCAAGGTACTCGCGCGCCGTTTCGTCGAAAACGGGCATGCCGTGCGTATCGCGAACTCGCGCGGAGCGGCATCGTTGGGGGACATTGCGAAGGAAACGGGCGCGACGGCAAGCGACGTGCAGGACATCGTCGCCGACGCGGACGTGATAGTCGTGACGATTCCGCAAGCCAAGGTGACGAATTTGCGGAAAGGTCTGTTCGACAACGCAAAGCCGTCGGCTGTCGTCGTGGATACAGGTAACTATTACCCTCGTCAACGTGACGGGCGCATTGACGGCATCGAGGCGGGCGTGCCCGAAAGCCGCTGGGTCGAGGAGCAGATCGGCCACGCCGTCGTCAAGGTGTTCAACAACATCTATGCCGCGCACCTCGAAGGGATGGGCAAGCCCGTCGGCACGTCGGGACGCATCGCGCTCCCCGTGGCAGGCGACAACCCGAACGCGAAGGAAGTCGTGTTCAGACTCGTCGATCAGATTGGCTTCGACCCAGTAGACGCCGGCACGATCGCTGACTCATGGAGGCAGCAGCCCGGCTCGCCTGTCTATACGGGCGATTTCGATGCACAAGGCGTCAAAGATGCGCTGGCGCGCGCGACGACGGAGCGTACCGAAAGCTGGAGGGCGACGGACACAAGTCCTGGCACGTTTGATCATCCGGCCTGACGTGATGTCCGGATGAACCGAGCCCGCGCGCGACCAGCAGTCAGTGTCACGCCAAGGCCGACTAGCGCCGACACATTCGGCGCTAGTCGGCCAACAAGAGCCGTTGACGATCTTGAGTCGGGTGGCGGAAATCAGTTTGATACCGGCCGTTCGACGGGAGAGGGGAAGGAGATCGGCAGTAGCTGCGCGAGTGCAAGCGCCCATGTTGCGATACTGCCGCGACCGCCGCCGTCACTCTGTTTCGCTTTCGTCGGTGTCGGCATTGGCAGCGTTGGCTTCATGGTCCATGGCAGCAGCGGCCAGTTGCTCCGCAAGTTCCGGGTGCGCTTCCTTGCGTTCGCTATAGCGGTCAGTGAGATATTCCGAACGGTCCCGTACGATCAGCGTGAACTTGTACAGTTCTTCCATGACATCGACGACGCGGTCGTAGTACGCGGATGGCTTCATTCGTCCGTCAGCGTCGAATTCCTGCCATGCCTTCGCCACCGATGACTGGTTGGGGACCGTCACCATCCGCATCCAGCGCCCTAGCACGCGCAGTGCGTTCACCGCGTTGAACGATTGTGACCCGCCACACACCTGCATCACTGCGAGGGTGCGCCCCTGAGTGGGACGGACCCCGCCGCTTTCCAGCGGTAGCCAGTCGATCTGATTCTTGAACACAGCGGTTAGCGTGCCGTGACGTTCGGGGCTGCACCAGACCTGGCCCTCTGACCACTCCGACAGATTGCGCAGTTCTACGACCTTTGGATGATCCGCGCCAACGCTATCCACAATTGGAAGGCTATGTGGGTCGAACACTCGCGTCTCAGCTCCGAAGTGCCGCAGGATGCGTTCAGCTTCGAGCGTCAGTTGGCGGCTGTAAGACGTAGAGCGCAGCGATCCGTAGAGCAGAAGAATCCGCGGAGCGTGTTGAAGCACGACGCGTGGCGTGAGCTTTTGCAGGTCGGGCGTATCAAGATGACGCCCACTGATGTTTGGCAGCGTGTCGATCACTTTTCGATTCTCCGGCCTTTGCTGTCGATTACTACCTCGCCATCTTCCTTCGTGAAGGGCTTGTTCAGTGGCTCGGGCAAGATTTCGAGAACGAGTTCGGAAGGACGGCAAAGGCGCACGCCATGCGACGTGACAACAAACGGGCGATTGATGAGGATCGGGTGTTTCAGCATCGCATCAAGTAACTGCTCATCGTTCAGGGATGGGTCGCCTAAACCGAGGTCGGCATAAGGTGTGCCTTTCTCGCGCAGCGCGGCGCGCACAGTGAGGCCCGCCTGCCCGATCAGCGTCTTTAGCGTGTCACGATCAGGGGGAGCATTCAGATACTCAATAATCTCCGGCTCAATGCCCGCGTTGCGGATCATTGCCAGCGTATTCCGTGACGTGCCGCAGTCCGGGTTGTGATAGATCGTGACGTTCATCACTTTTGTCCCTTGAGACGGCTATCTGCTTCGTACCAGTGCTGCGAAAGGTTCACCGCGCCAACGACCAGTAGCATGACGGGCACTTCAATCAGCACGCCAACCACTGTCGAAAGCGCCGCGCCCGACTGGAACCCGAACAGACTGATGGCCGTGGCTACCGCGAGTTCAAAGAAGTTGCTCGCGCCGATCAGGCTCGATGGTCCCGCAACGCAGTGCGCAACGCCCAGTCTGCGATTGAGCAGATACGCAAGGCCGGAATTGAAAAACACCTGAATCAGGATCGGGACCGCCAGCATCGCGATAACGAGCGGCTCCCTGACGATGGCCTGTCCTTGAAACGCGAATAGCAGCACCAGCGTCGCCAGAAGCGCGCAGATCGAATACGGACCGAGATGCGCGATGGTCCGCTGGAAATGAGCCTCGCCTTTTGCAAGCAGTCGCTTGCGCAGCACCTGGGCAAGGATGACGGGAATGACGATGTACAGGCCAACAGAGATAATCAGCGTGTCCCACGGCACTGTGATAGCGGACAGGCCCAGCAGTAGCGCGACGAGCGGTGCAAACGCCACGATCATGATCGAATCGTTAAGCGCGACCTGTGACAGCGTGAAGTACGGATCGCCCTTGCACAGTTGTGACCAGACAAACACCATCGCTGTACACGGCGCGGCGGCGAGCAGGATCAAGCCGGCGATGTAGCTGTCGAGTTGATCGGCAGGCAGCCACGGCGCGAACACATGACGGATGAAGATCCAGCCGAGCAAGGCCATCGAAAACGGCTTGACGAACCAGTTGACAAAGAGCGTCACGCCGATACCACGCCACTGGCTTTTCACTTGCGTCATGGCCGCGAAATCGATCTTGACCAGCATCGGGATAATCATCACCCAGATCAGTACGCCGACCGGCAGGTTGACCTGTGCCACTTCAATGCGGCCGACCGTCTGAAAGAGTTGCGGAAGTCGCTGTCCGAGCAGAATGCCGCCAACAATGCAGAGAGCGACCCAGACCGTCAGGTAACGCTCGAAAAATCCGATTGCCGGGCGTGCTGCGCGGACCGCTGTGTCAGTGCTGCTCATTTCATTCCTGCAATAGTGACCACGAATTCAGTCGGAGTGCTGCTGGCTTTGGAGATATCCGACCGTTCATGCGAATGGTGGTGTGACCAGCGCGAAGCAGCCCGATCGGTCAGTTCCCATTTGCAGTAGTCATACCGGGTCTCGGCAACAATTGGGTAAGTCGCTTGCTGCGCAGGCTGTGCCGGCGCAACAGTTCTCCGTCAGGAAACCGATCAGGCCCGTCATGGCGTCGAAATTCGCCGTGTAGATGACGAAACGTCCCTCCTGCCGTGGCTTCACCAGGTCTGCATGCGACAGATCCTTCAGGTGAAAGGAGAGACTCGACGGCGATAGCCCAAGCTGCTGTGCAATTTCGCCAGCCGCCATGCCTTCAGGGCCAGCAACGACCAATAGGCGGAAGATCGCAAGGCGCGATTCATGGGCGAGCGCGCTCAGGGCGCGTACAACGAGGTTTGAGTCCATGCCCCGAACAATAGAGCATTCATTTCTACATTTCAAGTATTATTGAAATGTTGGTTTCGCCCGACTCCGTTGAACTCGATCCAATCGGCCCTTCAGGGAAATGCAACGACTCTGGTAACGCGGTAAAGCGGTCACTCGGCCATCCGGGGCGCATGGCGTTTCAGAGTCGACAAGAGGCGGCCGTACCTGCTCGGCCGCGGCCATTCACCGAGCTTGCGTCGGGCGAGGGACGCATGGTCTAAGTTACACGATGACGGCAGTTGGTGCGTATTCCCGCCCACTGCCAACAGGCGGAAGTTGGCAGCAGAGCACGCCGTCGTGCCGGTCACGCTTGTCGACCGTTAGCGAGGCTATTCTTGAACAACACTTCGCGCCGGACAGCGCCGAACAAGAAAGCAAATTTTCGTAAGCATTCAGCCTGGTGATGACCGCGGACCAATCCCGACGCAGCGCGTGCATCGTCGATACATGCTGAACCAGGCAACCGGTTCTCCCTGTTCGCGCCACGCATAGCTCATAAGCTGACGTGCGTGTATTCGACAGCGCACTCGCAGCGTGTGGGATTCGCATGGTTTGAGCGTTACAAAGAAGTCCTCAGCGGTTCTTTCATCGCGCCCGTCGGTCTAGCCTTCTGGGTGTTTGCGGTCCAATAGGCCACGCGGATAAGAGAACCTTCTTTACTGCCTTTTTACTTGCCGCCGGGTTTGAACCGCGTCAAAATTTGAAGAACATCAAATGAAGGAGTGACGCCATGCGTAATCGATGTCGTCGACCGTCGAACAGCTTCACTGCCTGACCGGCAGGACGTCTGCGCGCCCT
Source organism: Paraburkholderia fungorum (assembly GCF_046027215.1). GTDB lineage: Bacteria > Pseudomonadota > Gammaproteobacteria > Burkholderiales > Burkholderiaceae > Paraburkholderia > Paraburkholderia fungorum_D. Next base: position 355,183 of record NZ_JAQQEN010000003.1, read on the forward strand.
TTCCCAGCCGCCGTCTTGCCAACAGGCAGATGGTGTGCGCCGTAGTCACTCTCTCCGTGCACCCTGATTAGCGCCATCTGAACGCGGCGATTGCGTGCGTCCGCCTGGCACTGCGTCGCGAGCATCAACTCGCGGCTGTGCTCGTCCGCGCCCCTTTAAATTATTGGCGCGGTCGGGCGCGTGCATAAACATGTGCGTATCAGATGCCTACAAGGAGCCGCCATGCCGGACAGTGACAGTTACCCCATATGCCGCTCACTTTTACCTTTTGCCTGAGGGAAGCGAGTAGACGTTCGTCGCTGCGCGTATGACGCGCCCAAACTTCAGGTCTGCTGGCTTTCCGTGAACCGCGTTTAGCCAAATGCTCGGAGAAATATCATGAACTTCGGTCTCCTCGTGTCACAACTGCCCCGCGTCCAGGAATCGCGCGTCCACTACGAAGCCGTGCTTGCCGTGCATGCTCCCGAACCGCACAGATTCGTCGCATTCTGGCAGCGTCTCAAAACTCGCGCCTCATAGTTTTCAGCGCTAATTCGGCACACGCAAGAATGTCACGTACGAACTAGTGCGGCTGGCAGACAGCGACTGCTGAACACATCTTGACTCCCGCGTCGTCGTCGTAACGACGACATGCATGCGGGCGATTGATATACAACGTGCAAAGCGTCGGCGCCATACCGGAGGTTGGTCATGAAGGTTATTGAACGCAACAATGCTCCGGAAGCAGTGCAGTGTCTGAGTGCACATGAACTGGCGACGCTCCTGGTGCTATTTCAAGCACCTTGCGATGTGATGGCGGCTACGCCGGACGTAAGGGCACTTCGCGATGCCGGCTTCGCCAAACTGGTTGACTCTGGACAAGGCACAGCCAGGTTCGCGATTACAGACGAAGGAAATGTCGTGTTGCGGATACTAAGCGCTGGATGATTCGGCGGCTGAAGTTGCAAGCCTGGTGCCTGCGGTCACACTGCGACCAAACGAATGGGTGCGTTAATTTTCTGAGCCTGCGGCTCCATGACTCATGATAAGGCTGGTATTGCCACCAGTCCCAACCAACGCGGGAACCATACGGATGGAAATCGACCAGAAAGATAGAGTGCTTGAGACGCGGCTGGTGGGGGTGCGCGGCCTCGTGCAGGGCATTGGCTATCGGGAAGCCTGTGTACGCCGCGCCCACGCGCTGGCCGTCACCGGCTGGGTTCGTAATCGCATGGACGGTTCGGTCGATGCGATGCTGCAGGGCTCGCCAGAACAATTGGCAGCCATGTGCGCCTGGCTAAGCGAGCGCACGTCTGCTGCGCTGGTCGACGAGCTTCAAGAAACCGAGGCGGAGCCACCGTTTCCTCGCTTTGGCATCTTCGAGCGCTTGCCACCCTATAAGGAAGGCGACCGATTCGCCGCGCTATGTTTCATCTGAGTTGTCCGAGGGAACGGGCGACGCCGGAATCGCATCCGTGACACAATATTCATTGGCAGTTCTCGACCTCGCAGAGGTTGATTCCAGTGTATCGAGCGCGCACATTAACAGGGTGTTTGTGTGTAACGTAACGTCTCGCTTGAAAAATTATTGGAGTTGACCCCGTCCCGCCATGTCCACATGGACGCAACAGCACGACGTCTGCGCCGCCCCCTGGGCGCCAATGACTGTGGAAGCGTATGCTGCTGTAAATCATCAGGAGACGACCATGAGCCTTGCAGGCAAGACACTATTCATGTCCGGCGGCAGTCGCGGCATCGGACTCGCGATTGCACTCAGAGCCGCACGCGACGGCGCGAATGTCGTGATTGCCGCAAAGACCGCCGACCCAGACCCGCGGCTCGAGGGTACGATTCATACGGCGGCTGCCGCTGTTGAAGCTGCTGGCGGCAAGGCGCTCCCTCTTGTGGTGGATATTCGCGACGAAGAACGCGTGAAAGCCGCGGTTGCCGAGACCGTTGCTTTATTCGGTGGCATCGATATCCTCGTGAACAATGCCAGCGCCATTCGACTCACTGGCACGCTAGACACACCCGTCAAACGGTACGACCTGATGCATGGAGTCAACGGCAGAGGCACGTTCGTATGCGCGCAAGCGTGCCTGCCTCACCTCCTCAATTCGCCGAACCCGCACATCCTCACGCTGTCACCGCCACTGGTCAGCGACGCGAAGTGGTTTAGCGATTTTCCGGCATACACCATCGCAAAATACACGATGAGCCTATTCACGCTGGCTCTTGCCGGAGAGTTCAAAGACCGAGGAGTCGCAGTCAATTCGCTATGGCCTCGAACAGCTATCGCGACCGCTGCTGTGCGAAATGAGATTGGCGGTAAGGACATGATTGCCGCGTGTCGCAAGCCTGAGATAGTTGCCGACGCGGCCCACTATATCCTGACGCGCCCAGCTAAAGAGTGCTCGGGAAACTTCTTCCTCGACGACGAAGTCCTGCTCGCAGCCGGTGTGCGCGACTTCGCACAATACGACGTGCAGGCTGGGGCTGCATTGCAAGCCGATTTCTTTGTGGAGGCGTTGCCGGGCATGTTGCCGGCGGATAACATGATGAAGCGTACATCCCGCAACCCACCCCGCTAAAAAGTTATGGTGTGCGGAAACGGCCGCAGTCACTTACGCTGGAATCGCTAGCTTCGTTGACCCGGCCGAGCATTCCTGAGGTGCGTGGTTGCTCGATTCGCTGGCCGAACAGTGAGCGCGGACGGGCCCGCCGCAACCTCGCTCAAGCGAACGGATAGCAGTCGTTGCCCAACACCAACGCGGGTTGCGGCGACCGTCTACAATCAGCGAGGTGTAGAGCGTGAATGCGGACATGCGGCACAGCATATGCCTCACGCGCCGTGCCTACTGAATCCGGAGGAAGCATGAGTCAAACTGAGACTGCCCTGATTGTGGGTGCGGGAAAGGGATTGAGTGCCTCCCTCGCGCGGCTGTTTGCAGCAGAGGGTATGCAGGTTGCGCTCGCGGCCCGCGACACCAGCAAGCTGACGGACCTTGTCGGCGAGACTGGCGCGCTTGCCTTGAATTGCGATGCAAGTCGGTCGGACGATGTCAAGGCACTCTTTGACCGCATAGATAACGCATTCGGCGCTCCTGACCTCGTTGTGTACAACGCGAGCGGCCGCTATCGCGCTGCAGTCGAAGACATCGACCCAGAGAAACTTGAGGATGCGCTTAAAGTGACCGCCATCGGTGGCTTTCTCGTAGCTCAGGCCGCAGCGGTTCGAATGCTGGCGCGCGGCAATGGCACCATCATCCTGACCGGCGCGACTGCAAGCGTGAAAGGGCTACCTGGTTCGACGCCATTTGCGATGGGCAAATTCGCGTTGCGAGGGATGGCTCAAGCTATGGCCCGGGAATTCGCCCCAAGGAATATTCACGTTGCCCACGTTGTCATCGACGGTGGTATCGCCAGTAGCCGGGCGCAATCGGACGATGGCAGCACTGACGACAAATGGTTGGACCCTGATGCGATAGCAAAGGAGTATCTCCATATTCATCGTCAGCACCGCAGCGCCTGGACATGGGAGGTCGAACTTCGCCCTTGGGTTGAAAAATTTTGATGAGCATGTCGACCGAAGAATAGGGAAGGCGTCGGCTCCACATTGGCGGCATCGGCTTCGTACACCGACCCCAATTGCCGTTTCGTCCGACGCGCTGCAAGTCAAATGCGCCTTTGGTCAGCCTTCGAAAGGTGCTCGACGACGGACACGCAGGTATGAGATACGTGGCGAACGTCCCCGGGAGAGGCTATTGTTTTGTCGCCCCTGTTTCTCGCACCACTACGCCTGAGCGGCTTCAGCGCATGTCAGAGCAAAAGTGTTGAGACAGGACAGGTAACGGTTAAGCTTGTCTTTGACATCGAGGATGTAGAAGGCTTCAAGAAACAGTGTTCGATGCAGGGACTTGATTTTGGGTCCACACATAAAGCGGACGGATACTGTTTTGCGAACGCCAAAGATCCCGACGGAAACTCGGTCTCGATATCGAGCGGCTTTTGCCTGAGTAAAGGGCTCGGACCGATCGTGCATCGGTGTGAGACAATCGTCCGGTCTTGCAAAGGGGAAAATGATCTGCCCGCATGGGCGCCTCCTCTAATCAGACAACGTATTGCTCACGATTGTGGGATTTCAGGAGGCCGTTTCTGTCCTTGGGAAAGAAGCGGCTTTTCTTCCTGACGACGCGAGTGTTCTCTATGACAGAGGATTCCAGGTATATGCTGGAGTCGCTTCGCGAGGAGGCGGACTTCACACTCTACCGCGGCAGAGAGGTCGGCAATCCGATGCCGATCCTGGCCTTGGCGCTCGCCGCTGGACAGCCATCATCCCAGAGCCTGCGGCGCCTCGAACACGAGCACTCGCTAGCCGCCGAACTCGATGCGGCCTGGGCCGCCCAGCCGCTCGCGCTAACCCGTCACCAGGGGCGAGGAATCCTCATTCTCAAGGACCCTGGCGGTGAACCCCTGGATCGGCTAATCGGGCAGCACAAGGGACTCCCGCTCGATCTGACCCGCTTCCTGTGCATCGCCATCGGTCTGGCGGCAGCACTGGGCCAGGCTCACCGGCAAGGCCTCATCCATAAGGACGTCAAGCCGGCAAACGCACTAGTCGACGACGCCGGTCGCGCGTGGCTCACGGGCTTCGGCATCGCGTCCCGCTTGCCTCGCGAGCGGGTGCCGCCTGTGCCCCCCGAGATCATTGCCGGAACACTGGCCTACATGTCGCCGGAACAGACCGGGCGCATGAACCGCTCGGTCGATTCCCGCAGCGATCTTTATTCTCTCGGCGTCACGCTTTACGAAATGCTGACCGGCAGCCTCCCTTTCGCTGGTTCCGATCCGATGGAGTGGGTGCACTGCCATATTGCCAGACTGCCAGTATCGCCCCGCGAACGGATGCCAGATATCCCCCTTCCGGTATCGTCCGTCATTATGAAGTTACTCGCCAAAACCGCTGAAGAGCGATACCAGACGGCGGTGGGCCTGGAGCGTGATCTTCAGCGATGCCTCAAGGAATGGGAATCTGGTGGGCGCGTCGGTGAGTTTGCGCTCGGCGAGCACGACATGCCGGACCGGCTGCTGATGCCCGAGAAACTGTACGGGCGGGAATCCGAAATCAATACGCTGCTGGCGTCCTTCGATCGGGTCGTGGCGGGGGGGCATCCGGAGCTCGTTCTCGTCTCTGGCTACTCGGGTGTCGGCAAGTCCTCTGTTGTTAATGAACTGCATAAACCGCTCGTGCCACCTCGTGGTCTTTTTGCGTCGGGCAAATTCGATCAGTACAAGCGCGACATCCCATATGCGACGCTCGCGCAGGCGTTCCAGTACCTCATCCGTCCAATCCTGGTGAAGAACGAAGAGGAGCTGGGCCGCTGGCGCGATTCAATCCACGAGGCACTCGGGATAAACGGTCAGCTCATGGTGGAGCTGGTCCCCGAACTGAAGCTCATCATCGGGGAGCAGCAGCCGGTCCCGGAACTACCGCCACAGGATGCGCAAAACCGCTTCCAGCTGGTCTTCCGCCGATTCATTGGCGTATTTACCCGCGAGCGTCCCCTCGCGCTATTCCTCGACGATCTGCAATGGCTCGACGCCGCAACGCTGGATCTGATGGAGGATCTGCTCACGCATCCGGACGTGCAGCATCTGATGCTGATCGGCGCTTACCGCGATAACGAAGTGGCCCCCGCGCATCCGCTAATGCGCAAACTGGAAGCCATTCGGCAGACCGGCGCAATCGTGCATGACATCGTACTTGCTCCTCTGACCCGCCACGACCTGGAGGAGGTGATTGCAGATTCCCTTCACTGTGATCGGGGCCATGCTCGCCCATTGGCGAAACTTGTCGAGGAGAAGACTAGCGGCAACCCGTTTTTTGCCATTCAGTTTATTTCCGCTCTCTTCGAAGAGGGGCTGATCGTCTTTGATCACGCCGAAGGGCAGTGGTGCTGGGATTTGAATCGCATCCACGCCAAGGGTTATACCGACAACGTCGCGGACCTGATGGTGGGCAAGCTGAGTCGCCTGTCCATCGAGACACTGAAAGCATTGCAGCAGCTTGCGTGCCTCGGGAACAGTGCCGATTTCGCGATGCTGCGCATGGTTTACCAGGACTCGAGCGAGGAGATGCACGGACAGCTTTGGGAGGCAGTTCGAACGGGCCTCATTCTCCGCTCAGAAGATTCATACCGGTTCCTCCACGACCGAGTGCAGGAAGCCGCGTACTCGCTGATTCCGCAAGAATTGCGAGCAGCGACGCATTTGCGGATCGGCATGCTGATGGCTTCCCTCACCTCTGCCGACAAACTCGAGGAAGGGATCTTCGAGATTGCCAATCAACTCAACCGTGGCGCTCATCTGGTCACGTCGATTGCGGAGCATGAACGCATCGCAGAATTGAATCTCATCGCGGGTAGACGCGCGAAGATCTCAACGGCGTACGCCTCGGCCCTTAAGTACCTCCACGCCGGACGCGGATTGTTGACGGAGGAAACATGGAATCGAAACTACGATCTTGTCTTCCTGATCGAATATCTGCTGGCCGAATGCGAATTGCTGACCGCAGACATGGCTTCTGCCGAAGGCCGGCTTTCCCTGTTGGCCGAGCGGGCGAAAAGCGCCCACGATATTGCGCTTGTCACACGTTTGCGCCTGACGCTCTACACCCTTCTGGATCGCAATGACCGCAGCGTGGAGGTATTCATCGAATACGAGAGGGGTCATGGCAGGGACTGGTCGCCACATCCGATCGAAGAGGACGTATTTCGGGAATACGATCAGCTCATGTCTTTTGCGGAAGCCCGACAAATCGGGGCACTCGTTGACTTGCCCCTGATCACCGATCCCGATGTGCTCGATGTTCTGGATGTTTTCACGGAGGTTGTGATGTCGGCGATGATCACCGATAAAAATCTCCTCGCTCTCGTGATTTTCCGGATGGTCGGCCTCAGCCTCGAGCATGGCAACAGCGACGCCTCGTGCTTCGCCTACGTAACGTTGGGCATGCTCGCTGGGGCTCGTTTCGGCAATTATGAGGCCGGATTCCAGTTCGGCAAGCTCAGCTACGATCTGGTGGAGAAGCGTGGATTGCATCGCTATCAGGCGCGCGTCTATCTGCGATTCGGTAACTGTGTCATGCCGTGGAACCGACACGTCAAGGCGGGACGAGAGCTCGTGCGGCGCGCATTCGACGTCGCGAACAGGTCTGGCGATCTCACTTATGCGGGATATAGCTGCAACAATCTGAACACCAATCTGCTTGCGACGGGAGATTCTTTGGCGGAAGTGCAGCGTGAAGCTGAGAAGGGCCTGGAGTTCGCAGAGAACGTGCGGTTTGATCGCGTCATTGACCTGATCACCGCGCAGCTCGCGCTTGTCCGGACACTGCGGGGTCTGACGGCGAAGTTTGGTTCGTTCAATGACCGGCACTTTGATGAGCTTCAGTTCGAACGTCATGTGTCAGGTGGCTCTAGAGAGAGCTGGTATTGGATCCGCAAGTTACAGGCGCGTTTCTTTGCGGGAGACTACGCTTCCGCAATCCAGGCATCACTGAATGCCAAACGGCTTTCCTTGGAACCGGACTCCTACTTTGAAGTGGCGGAGTATCACTTTTACGCCGCGCTCGCCCGGGCAGGGGCTTTTGATTCCGCAACCGGAAGCTCGCAACAGGAGCATTTCAAGGCTCTGGCCGATCACCACAGGCAGCTTGCAATATGGGCAGAGAATTGCCCGGAGAATTTTGAAAACCGTGCCGCACTGGTGGGCGCGGAAATCGCCCGCATTGAAGGGCGTTTCCTTGACGCCGAACAATTGTATGAAACGGCTATCCGCTCGGCGCACATGAATGGCTTTGTGCACAATGAAGCGGTAGCGAATGAAATTGCCGCGCGCTTCTATGCGGCACGCGGATTCGACAAAACTGCCCGTGCGTACCTTCGTGATGCCCGGTACTGCTACCTCGACTGGGGCGCGGATGGCAAGGTAAGGCAGCTTGACCAGCTCTATCCGCACATCAAGGACGAACAACCGGTTCCGGGCTTGACGGGCACGATTGAGGCGCCGTCCGGGCTTCTGGATCTGGCCACGGTGATCAAGGTCTCGCAGGCACTGTCGAGCGAGATCGTCCTTCCCAGGCTAATCGAGAAGTTGATACGAATCGCGGTAGAGAATGCGGGTGCCGAGCGGGGTCTGCTCATTCTGCTTAGGGGTACTGCCCAGGCCCAGGGCGGCGAGCCGCGGATCGAAGCGGAGGCGATCAGTGGACCGGGCGGGATCGAAGTTGCGGTTCGGCAATCGGCCATTACACCGTGTGACCTCCCGCAATCCGCACTGCATTATGCGATCCGGACGCAGGAGCGCGTACTCCTTGGTGATGCCTCGGCCGATATCGTGTATTCAACGGACGAATATGTGCGGCGCAAGCGCTCACGCTCCCTACTGTGCCTGCCAATCGTCAAACAGGCGAAGCTTGTCGGCGCACTTTATCTGGAGAACAATCTGGCACCGGGCGTCTTCACGTCGGACCGGGTCGCCCTGCTGCAGCTGCTGGCCTCGCAGGCCGCTATTTCACTGGAGAATGCCGCCCTCTATACCGACCTGCAGCGCAGTGAAGCTTTCCTCGCTCAAGGACAAAAGATCAGCCACACCGGCACCTTTGGCTGGAGTAATGCGAGCGGAGAGTTTTACTGGTCGGAGGAAAACTACAACATCTTTGAATATGATCGAGGCGTCAAGGCCTCTGCTGAACTCGCATTTCAACGAATGCATCCCGACGAGCGGAATTCTGTCCGTCAAGCTTTTGACGAGGCGGTCAGGGAAAAGACAGATTTCGACAATGAACATCGTATGCTGATGCCGGACGGGAGAATCAAACACGTCCACACCACTGGCCGGACGGTAAATACCGGCAACCTCGACTTTGTGGGAGCCGTTCGTGACATCACGGAACGCAAGCAGGCGGAAGAGGCTTTGCGTCAGGCGCTGACCGATCTCGCACGCATCAACCGCGTGACAACCATGGGCGAACTCACGGCTTCGCTGGCTCATGAAATCAATCAGCCGATTACCGGCGCTATCACCAACGCAAGCGCCTGCCTGCGATGGCTCGATCGCGACAAGCTGGATCTCGATGAAGTGCGTGCGGCTGTCACCAGAATTGTGAAAGACGGAGAACGTGCTACACAGATTATCGGCAGAATCCGTGCACGATTCGAGAAGGGTGCGCTGAACCGGGAGGTCTTTGGTATCAACGAGATTATTCGGGAAACGGTCGGCCTACTGCGCGGCGAGGCCGTACGATACGACATATCGGTCAGGAAAGAACTGGCGGCCGATCTTCCGCGGACCGTCGGAGACCGCGTGCAATTGCAGCAGGTCGTGATGAATCTGATCGTCAACAGCATTGAAGCGATGAAGGACGTAGACGGCATACGGGAAATGGTCATCAGGTCGCAGCAGGCTGAAAACGAGCAGATTCTAGTTTCAGTCAGCGATACCGGCATGGGGGTTCCGGCGCAGCTCGCCGAACCGATTTTCGACCCATTCTTTACGACCAAACCCCACGGCACTGGCATGGGACTTCGCATCAGCCGTTCAATCATCGAGTCGCATGGCGGGCGTTTATGGGTCACCGGCGCCCCGGGGCGGGGCGCAAGTTTTCAGTTCACCCTGCCGGCTACGGTTGCGGACCATAGCTAATCATCAAGCTGTCAGACGGCGCTCTGAAGTACGCAGTCGCGCGTTAGCTTCCAACTATGACTGTCCCCGTTCATTTGAATCCGAATCGAGCACTGGTTCGCTCAGCGCTGGACGATAACCACGTGCGCTTTGATCTTTCCGTCGATCGGTCCCGTGCCGAATCGCCTGGCGATCGCCTTCGCGGATGCTGACGTGGCATCGTCCAAACCTGAGTCGGAACGGGCCTCAATCTCATTGCGCAAAGGAGTGCCCAGGCAAAAGGCGACGGCAGGCACGCGAGCCGATGCTGCGCGGCTACGCGCCGCAAGTGTCTCGAAGCGGGGCGCCGCCCTAAAGCCCGCATCGGCCAAGTCACTTGAGATTACTTCCGGGTCGAAATAGCCGTGCGGCGTGCGAACCATGAAAAGTGGAGGATCTGCTTCGAAGAGACTAGCAAGCGCTTCCGTGACGGTATTGGCGAACTCGTTTTCTTCAATGCGATCCCAGACGTTGAACAACAGCAGGCCATTGCGCCGAAGTACGCGCCGGGCTTCGGAAAACGCGCGTGCTTTCTCTGGGAAGAACATTGCCCCGAACTGGCAGACGACGATGTCGAAACTCGCATCGTCGAACGGTAGCCGGGCAGCGTCTGCCTGTTGCCAATTTACCGGCCTCGGAGTGCCGATTGCCGCGGCACGATCCAGCATCGGCTGGTTCAGGTCGGTCGCAACCAGCTCAACATCCGTAGGCAATGCATACGCCATCGCGCGGGTCACGACACCAGTGCCGGCGGCAGTCTCAAGCACCCTTGTTGGATGACGTACCGCTACCCTCTTCGCGAGATCTGCGGCATAGGGTTCGAAGATCAGTGGCACAAGGTGACTGTCATAAACCTCAGGGATCGAGCCGGCAAAGCGAGTGTCGGTGCTAAAGTTGTCCATGTGCCTCCCTCTTGCTCTTGCAGCAATCTTAGGTGCGGCGGGACAAATTGAACAGTTATATTGAAGGCGCGCCCGTTGGAGGCAAGCCTTAAAGCAAGCGTTTTGGCGACGGCTCTATTCTTCGCATGAGGGCGAGTCGCTTTCCTTTTATTCTCCCGCCAAATACGTTTGCTTCGCCGCGCATTGATAAGGAAAACGAGGACTATGTGTGACGTTCAATCGCCGGGCGCTCGTGCAAAATACCGCCTCATCACGATCGGGACGAGAGGCTCTCGCTTCGAGGCTGAACCTCATACGGCGGACATGTGGACAGGCGTTGGTCGTCTATCGCACGGCCGACGGTGAAGTGATACAGGCTCTGCCAGGCGCGATCTTCCACGCCGAGCAGTGCGTGCATTTCATCATCGAAAAAGCAGCCAATCCCTGTCGCGCGCACGCCGGCGGCTTCGGCCTCGAGATAGAGCGCCTGGCCAAGAATGCCGCATTCCCAGAACAGATGGCGATAATGCCATGGCTGCTTCAACGCGATTCCGAATCCCGCGATCATCCCCAGCGCAAAGCAGGAATCTGCGCCGATATCCTGGTGGCAGCAGATCAACTTTGCCGTGGCGCGCAAATCGTAAGGCAGCAGAAGATAGAGCGGCAGATGATCGGGGCCGGCCTTTCGCCACAGCCATTCTGGACGTAGAGACCGCTTGAGATCCGGCAGCGCGCCCGGATTTCTCACGAACATATACAGGCCCGGCTCCAGGTCGCCCACGCGGTGCACCATTAGCGCTGCATGCACTGCCGCAGGAGACATCAGCGCATTCCACGGCGGCGTGTCATGACGTGGCAACAGGCACGCCAGCATGCTGAAAAACGCCGCCTTGGCGACGCACGTCGTACCGTCGAAATTTACCGCGCTGCGGCGCTGCCGCGCGATCCGGGCAAAGCTGAGATCAAGGGCGGGCGACTCGGGCGACGGGTGCTCTTCCGGATTCGGCCAGGTCGGTTCGCGAGTACAGGCCTTGTGCGTGGCGCGATGGATCGAATCGATATCCGGCCACTTGACATGTCCCGGACTCAGCTGATTCGCGCGTCCGTGCCACTGTGCGCTATCCAAAGCGATCAGCATGCGCTCAAGATCAGGCCGCAATTCAGGGTTGCCGATCCAGAGCAAAGCATCCGGCGCCTCTGCTTCTGCCTTCCCGAAATCTTCTCCGCGGTTCAATCCAAGCAGGTTGGCCACTGCGTCGTCCGCAGCCGCCTCCACCAGCCGCGTCTGCCAGCCAAGCGCTGCCGCTGCGTAACTCACCGCGGCGATGGCATGGCCGCAGTCGTGCTGGCAGTAGCGCCAGGCGCGCATGCCGTATTTCCACGCCTCGCGCCAGAGGATCGAGCTTATGCCGACCAGGACGCCACTTTGCGGGAACGCCTCGCTCCATCGTTCGTCTTCCATTGCAGCGCGACATTCAAGGGAATGGTCCCGGCTCAGGTAATGGTAGACCCCACCGGACAAGCCGGGCAGCGTCGGACACAGAAGATAGCCCTCGGTCGGATGCAGATTTCCGCTCGAAGGGTTGCAGCGCAGTGCCCACCGCTGGGTGCCGTAGGATTTCCACGCCGAGAGGCCGAGCGAAAGTTCGAACAGGATTGCCAGACTGGAAAGATCGAATCTGCGCGCGGGCGGCAAAGTGCCGCAGCGCAGTTCGTTGTAGCGTGTAGTCAGGCTATCCGCGGCTAGCGGCAGACCAATGCGCGGTGCGCCGTGAAACACCCGGAACGGATCCGGTTGGGTTGCCCAGTCGAGTTTCCCGGGGCCAGGGGCATAGCCGCTGACGCGATGCTTGCTGCGCTCGTGATATTCAAGCATCGCATGCTTTAACGGGTCCATGTTCCCCCCAGACGAGGAATATCCGCACATGCGGCTGTACAGAACCGGCCGGCTGGTCGTTGGGGCGCAGTCGTCATCAAGTCGTGGAATCGACCGCGCTTCGGCGAACTGCTACTGCGTTCGGCGCCTCCTGTACGATGCCCCGGCAATCGGGTTGTCTTCACGAAAGCGGGGGGTGTTTCCAGCGCTCAGGTCACCCTTCAGGTGTCTTCGGCTTGTCGCGAGTGCTTGCGCGCAGTGACTGCGACAGATCCACGGCTGACTTCTGCGCCGACCTTGAAATCGGCTTTGCGCCCGGTACGGATAAGGGCACATCGATAGAACGTGTTTCATTGTCCTCCGAAAGGAGTCTCTGGGGCGCAGGCATCGAAGCACACGGCGAGCACCGTTTTCTCGCCGCTCGGGGGTGCTGATTGCAGAGCTGACCGGCGGCGCCGCAATCGATGTGATTCCGGTCCGAACGCGTAGGGTGAATTTCAACACCCGTCGCGAGCGCTACCTGAACTCAACGCTTCGGTCCCCTCATACCCTCGGTTTCCATCGCAGCATTCCGCTCCTCGCAGGCTTCAATGGGTTCCATGGTCTCGTCGATGGAAGCTGTCGCGCGTTCTGTGGCCGCCTTCGTTTCGTCGACGGTGAAACCGAGTCCTCCGTCGTCGTCGCTCGGGGGCTCCAGCATGTCTCGAAGCATGGCCTCCAACTCCGGCGTGTCCCACGGCGCGCCATGCTGCTCTTTCTTCTTTATGTAGTGCCTGACTTCTGCGTCCTGCTCCGGCGTCAGGGGAAGGCCGCGAAATGTGCTTTGGGGGGTAGCGTCGGTCATGGTATTGCTCCGGAATTTATCCCATTTTAAGTGTAGCCCTGTTGTGGCCGGCCAGCGTCAACTATCCGGCTGCGCATAGACTGATCCGTCCGTTGGCTGCTTTCCATACTCGAAGCTCACTGCTGCGCCAGGAAAAGCGGACCATGCTGACCAGCCGCGTGGTACGGCGTCACTATGGTTGGGTCGGGGAGCGGCGCCTCGAAATGGATACGCTCTTTGCGGTGCCAACGCACGAGCTGGCGGTGACTCGCGCAATCCGGTCAACGCGGGATGATCAGACGGCGATTCTGCTCGTGACCGAACACTGGGGCCCGGCGATTCATACGCTCTTGTGGGACCGGCGCCTGTTCCCGGGCAGATTCCGCAGCTTCGTGCTGCCTGGCGTCGTCAAAGTGCAGGCGGACACACTCGGCACGCCGGTGGCCTTCCTGCGCAAGCGCGAGCTACTCCAGGCTTCACTGGATCAGCTGGAAGCGTTTTGCTGGAAAGCCGGGCTGGGCACAGACCCCATGATCGGGCACGGCACGGATGCCATCGCGGAGTTGGAGAGGCTGATAAAGGACGCGGCAGTCCGGCGAGCGACACTACCATGAGCCAACGTTCGCCTGGCCGACGGGTTGATTTCAATCCCTCGTATCCGTTACTCTGGCGAAGACATGGTTATCGCGATCGGCTGTTGTCATGAATCTGGATTTTCGGCAAGCTGCATCCGGAGACTCGGAGTGGCTATTTCACACGTATCGGCGAACGATGAAGGATTTCGTCACTTCTGCGTTTGGATGGAACGAGGACCAGCAAAGAGCAGGGTTTGCAAAAAGTATTCGCCAGGGCTCCTGTCAAATAATTACGTGGGATGGCAACCGATGCGGGTTTGTGCACTGGGAAGTCGAACCAGATCTCGTATGGTTGAGGATGCTATGCATCGTACCGGAGATGCAACGCAGGACGATCGGCAGTAAAGCGATCGCCAAGGTCATATCATTGTCCAGACTGCTGGAAAAGCCCCTCTACCTGAATGTCATGGTATGCAACCGGGGTGCCTGTGATTGGTACAGAAGAATCCAGTTTGTCGAAATCGAAAGCGATAGCAAGGTCTCCACTCTGGTGCTCCCTCTTTCGTCATGACCGGCCCTTGTGCGGCCATTCGCGACCAATGGGGATCATGATCCCGCGAATAGGCGCTTCGCTCGACGACCGGCTGGCCCGGCCGGGTAATCTTTCACGCGTTATCTCTTACCCTGCGAGCTAGTGCCACCGAGAGCCTCGAGCAGCGGCCGCAAGGCATCCAGTTCCGCGCCGAAACCACTCCAGTCTCCCGCCTTCAATCGCTCGATCGCACGATCATAATGAGCAAGCGCTTCTTGGGCACGCGCGTCCGCTCTGCCCTGAGGCGGGGATGCGAACGGGGCGCTTTCCTTGAAGAGCGCCGCCAGCGCTGCGCCCAAGGTCTCTTCCATCACCACGCGGTCGCCGTACGCGGCGATCACCCGCTTCAACTCGGGTAACTGACCCGACTCCGCACGCAGGTAGAGCGGAGAGATGTAGAGGATGGAGTGCTCAATCGGCACGACGAGAAGATGGCCGCGAATGACGCGCGAACCCATTTGGTTCCACAGCGAAATCTGCTGCGAAATCTCGGTGTTCTGCTGGATGCGCGCCTCGATCTGGAACGGCCCATAGACGAGCTTGTCTTTCGGGAACGAGTAGACGATAAGCTTGCCGTAGTTGGGTGGATCGCAACGCGCAGCGAGCCACGCGATCATATTGTCGCGCTGGCTGGGCACCATCGGCAGGATCAGGACGAACTCCTCGCGCGGTTCCTCGGGCAGCCGCATGATCATGTAGTAGGGCGTCATCGGTGTGCCGGGACTATTCGCACCATTAATGCCGACCAATTCCCGGGGAATCTGCCAGAGATCCTCGCGGTTGTAGAAGACCTCCGCCGCATCCATGTGGTAAACCCGATAAAGTTGCGCCTGAATCTGAAACAGGTCTTCGGGGTAGCGGATATGCTGCTGCAGATCTTGCGGCATCGCCGCGAGAGACTTGAACAGACCTGGGAAGATGCGCTGGTAAGTGCGCAGGATCGGATCGGCAGGATCGCTGGCATAGAAATCCACCGTGCCGTCATACGCGTCGATCACAACCTTGACTGCGTTACGGATGTAGTTGGCGCCATCGCCGAAACCCGGCTGGGCGTAGGGGAACCAGCGGCTTGTCGTGTAGGCGTCCTGCAGCCAGAAAAGGCGCCCGTTGCTTGTGACGAGATAGGGATCATGGTCGAGGCTGAGGAATGGGGCGATCATGCGCACCCGGTCCTGAATGTTACGGTGCAGCAGGATGCGGCTGGCGTTCGTGACGTAGTCGGTCAGCAGGATGTTCGGATCGTCGAACTGCCAGGCGAAGAGACCGCGGCGCGCGGTGCTGCCGATCGCAATACCATCGCGCCCGGTGTAAGTGGTGTAGACGTTGTCCTTGCCCTTGGGGTAGTCGAATTCGGGGACGCTGCCTTTTACGATGACATAGCCTTCACCGCCTTCACCGCCTTCACCGAAATAGAGACGCGGCTCGCGAACAGCCGGCCCGCCATGGGCGACAGGCGGAATATCCTGCAGATAGAAGGAAGGCAAGCCTTCCGTCGATTTCTCGGTGACCGGTGACATCACGACCCCGTTGCCGTGCGTAAACAGGAGGTGAAGGTTCACCCAGGTCTGCGCGTTCGCGGGAAGCATCGATGGCTCCAGTTCGCGGGCCGACAGCATCACCTGCCGGTAACCGGTATCGAGCCGGTAGCGGTCGATGTCGACGGAAATGAACTTGTAGTAAGTCCTGATCTCCTGTAACTGCGCGTAGGTATCCATCAGCGGCTGCACATCCCACAGGCGGATGTTGTCGATGGTCGGGCGATCGGCCTCGAGCGAGGCGAGATTCAACCCCTGCTCGGCCGGAAACGGCTTTACCGCGATCTGGTTGAGGCCGTAGGCCATTCGCGTTAGCGCGATATTGTGCTTGATATAGGGCATCTCCAGTTGCAGTTCGCTCGGCTTGACATAGAGGCGCTGGAATAGCGCCGGGTAAATCAGGGCGAACACGAACGATGTGCCGAACACCAGCATCACCGAGGCGGCTGGAATCCGGTAGTCCGGCCGGCGCAAATTGACCCATGATGCGAGGGCCGCGGAGGCGGCAAGGACGACGAGTGCCCATAGGACCGGGAGTTCGACGTGGATGTCGGTATAGCCGGCGCCGACCACGACGCCGTTATCGCCGTAGAGCAGCAAAAAGCGGTCGAGTGTGTAGGACCAGGCCTTCAGGACGAAGAACGCACCGAGCAGCACTGAACCATGAGCCGCGGCAGCGGCCGAGAGTCCGCGCGGCGGCCGCTCGAACGTGATGTCGCCGCGTATCCCGTAGACCACGCCTGCAACGATCAAACTGCAAAAGAGCAATTGCAGCAGCCAGTTCTTGAACGCGATATAGGCGGGCAGCGAGAACAGATAGAAGCTGATGTCCTGGTCGAAGACAGGATCGCGCTCGCCAAAGGGCACCTGATAAAGGAAGCGCAGCACCAGGTCCCAGTTGCCGATTTCGCCAGCGGCGATGATCAGCCCCAGGACGATGGATATGCCGGCAATGCTGGCGCGCCAGGGAATGTACGGCGCGAACTGGTCCGCCAGTCCGCTGATCATTTCCGGCGTAGCTGACGGAGGAGTGGGCTCCACTTGCCAGCTACCGGGACGCCGCGCGTAATGATGCGCGAGCAACCCTGACGCGCTTATCGCGCCCGCCGAGGCGGCGAACACCGCGGCAAACAGAAGTGTCCGGGCGGAGATGACCGTCCAGAAAACTTTGGCATAACCGATTGAAGAAAACCACAACCAGTCGACCACGATACCCGTGATGCGCCCGACGGCGATCAGGCCGACGACGATGACCACAACCGTGACTGCGGTGCGTTTGAAGCGCACGCGGGAGCTTGCCTGCGAACGCATCAACCCTCCTTCGCCGGGACGTTACTCATGGCTCGCTGCAAGAGACTGGAATTTCATTTCCTGGCGCCTCTTCATTTTGAACACCGCACCTTTGTAGGTGACTACCGCAACTGATGAGCCGTTAAGGTTTGAAGCTGTGCGAGTTCCCCTGGTTGCGTACCTTGTTCGCAACTTTCTCTCGTGGATGAAGTTTAAGCCTGCGCCGCCAGCGAATTCTGAGGTTCGAGAATTTCGCTGCTGGCGCGGCACTTTTAATAATAATTAAGCCAAATAAATCAAAGACATAGCTTTGTTTTCCGACCATCGATCATTGGCAGTTGCTTCTTGAATGAAACCGGGAGTGCGTCTGTCGATGCACGCCAACATGAAGTGTGGCGCTTTTGCGGTATCGCGATGGACGAGGTGCTAGGACAACGCTCGCTGACCGATGTCGCGTGTGCCGCGTTGATTGGGGGCAAGCCCGATGAAGCCGAGCTCTTCGGATTCCAGACACTCGTCGGCGTGCTGCTCACTAACGGTCCGGGGGCGATCTCCGCGCAGGGAGCGAAGGGCGCGGTATCGGCAGATGGTTCCGAGCTTATTCGGCTGAGGCTGAGGCGCTGGCGGAGGCCACGCCGGGGCGCCGGTGGTGATCGTGTCCGACGTCCGGATGCCGGGGATCGACGGCCTGAAGTTGCTTGAACGCGTCCTCGCGATCGATGCGCAGATCCCTGGATGTACGGAACAAAGGTCTGCTTTGGAGCAATGCGAATGTCGCTTGAGGGTCGCACTGTGTCGGCTGCGATGGCGTACTGCGGTCACGCCCGTCGTGTCGGCGTGCATCGCTTCCTTCACCAACAACCGGCATTAGCGGGTAACGCTCTTTCCGAACTATTGCGTCCAGCCGATGATGGTCGACGTGCACCACCAGAAAAAGGGCGGGGCGCCCGTAGTCTTCGAGCGCTCGCATCTCGACCTCATCGAGCGCAATCGCTCTGGAGATGACCAGTCGCGAGTCGTTCAAACACACCACGGTCATACTCGCGGGAGGTCGGTGAGCGGCATATGGAGTTCGCCGGTCACCGTGAGGACGTTTTCGTCAATTTCTGTGAGCTTGCCGTGCGGCAAGACTTTCTACTGCTGAAAAGGCTTGGTCATCGTTGGGCTGCCTTTCTGGAGGCAGTCACCTTGGACATGCAGTGCGCGCGCAATTGGAGGACCGTCGGCCCAATGCCTTCTGGTGCCAGTCAGGCGCTGTATCTTTCTTTCATCACACAATTGTCCTAGGATGAAATGATTGAGGCACCACAGTCTGCTAGCCGAGCGACCACAAGGAGCGACATGCCATGCACGCTGATCCCGTGGAATACAGGACATCTATGATCATGCCTCTGGCCCCGATTTCCATGCCTGGCTACGCAGCGACAGCGATAGTTACGCACCGGAACGGCAAACGCGAAACATTTGGCATTCTGGGTTACTTCGCATCCGAGAGCGCGGCATGCACGTTTGCGATTGAATACGCCAAAGCCCATATCGACGGGCGGCGACGCCCGAGGCCGCCGTTTTCCCTCCGATAAACTGCGTCGGCCGCGTGTGCCGTCGAAGTCAGCGGCGCCGGATGGCCCGCGCAAACAGGCAGCATTGCCGCACCTGTCGTGGCGCGGACATATATGTCAATTGCTCGCGCGGGCATTGCAGAATGACCACAGGGCCGGTCGTCCGGCGCTCAGATGATGTTCCCGGAGTTTCCCTTGGCCGGTTCTCGGCAGGATGTCGTTCCGCTATGGCGATGGGTCACTATACGCACTGGCGAAGTTATTGTTGTTCGCCTCGCTAGCCGATTACGCATGATGCGTAGACATACTTCTGAAGAATCGGGGCTATTACCGAGAGACGCCTCCAACCGCCATCCTTACACTTGTAAGAATTGAGTTGTTAGATCGTCGCTGCCCGCGCGTCGATTCTTTGTACGGAGGAAGTTGATGCAAAACGCCGAGGTAACCCATAAGACTTTCACACTCACGCCGCTAGCGGCGTACGACGAGGGCATGTACGCGGCTCTCCTCATAGTACGGAAGCCTGACGGCACCCAGCGCGCAACGAAGGAATTAGGGCGGTTCTCTAGTGCTCTGGACGCGTGCAGGTTTGCGATTGCTCACGGGATGGCTGAGATCGATGCCAGACGATTGCCAGAGCCGGACTGGCAGCCGCGCGAAAGGTGGGAATTAGATTAGCAAATCACCGGTGGATGGCCGTCACACTTTCGGGATCCCATCGGCTTTCTTGGACGTACGACTCTTATTCAATGGCAATGGCAATAGCAATGGCCATCGATAAGAAGCTCGACGATGAGGCCCACGCCGAATTACTCCGCTACCTGGTAGTCGCCCAACGCGTCGGTCACGCACGCACCGGCGAGTGAGACGTGATCACGTCGTGGAGTCAGCGCGGGTCTGGCTGACATCCAACGCTGCGGACTGCGACTGGTTTGAACGGCTGGCACTGATGCGCATGTGTGCTGGTCTCGGGCCGCAGTTTCTGGTGTTCCTGTACGTCTGGGACGAAGAGACACTTGCCCAACTCTTCACCTAGGGACGACGGCTGTGAACTACTGGTGGCTGCCCTGCGAGGCATCCACGATGTGTGCCTGGAGGGTGTCGGCACGAGCGAAAGTTTGCGCGATCACTGCCGGCATACCGGTTAGGGACGACGAATCGTACGTCCCGTTCGGCCCAAAGCACCCCTGTATCTGCAATGAGCGCCTGCCTGAGCGTCGCATCCACGAGGTCCCGGGCAGAGAATCCGGACGACTGGCGCGCGACGTGCTGAAGGCGCGTGGCGGTGACCCGGACAATCTCGCTCACGATCTCGCGTGACGGATTGTGGAACGCTGCGAAACCTTCGCTTCAATGAATCGTCATGCAGCCTTGGTAGGATGCCCATCCCCCGTTCCACTCAAAGGTTTCCACGAAAAAGGAAGCAACTCTCGCTCGCAGCGGTAGTTTTAACCCTGGCGCAGTCGCACCTGCATACGCCGACGATCATCAGCATCACGTTTGTGAAGGTGCACGGCCACGGGCAAACCCGCTGTCATTAACCAGTTTCGCCTGATCTGCCCTGGTTCGCGCGGGCTTTTCGTTCCTGCCTGCGTCAAGGCCTGCGGTGTAACCAGTCGCGCATAGGGTGCGTGTCGAGCCAGCGAAGTCGCTGATTCCTGTGATGTTCGCGTCTGTAGTGCTCCGCAACCAGGATGGCAGCCATGATCAGGACGATCGCCCCAAGCAACATCCACGAAATTGACTCGACCATGGCCGTCTCCTTGCTTGTCGCGATCATGCCTATATTTTAGGTGATGGCCACAAGCGGGGACGATGAATATCCGGGCCGCTGAAGGGCGTACCAACGCTCACCAAACTACCAGTACGGCTCGTGAGATGGTTGTCTGAGAATGACCGCCATCTATCCCAATGGTTGGCATCCCGCGAAAATTGGCCTAGAGTATTTATCAGACGTAAAGCTACGATTGCGGGCCAAAAGCGGATACGGGGGCGCACATGGGTATGTTCTTTGACCAGGACATCGCGCATATTGCACGCGTGATGGTGCCATCACTTATAGGAAACCTCGGGGGGCCAATCCTGCCGGCCGAATATTGGCGCGGGCGGCTCCACAAGCTTCTGGATGCGACTCACCTCACGCGCGCCCAACTCTGTGCGCTGGATAGGCTGCTGTTTCAACTGGACGACTTCGAAGCCAGGGCCGGTCGACGCTAGCGGGAAGCACTTGTTCATATCACTCGAAAACCCGATGGACATGGAACGCCGCAGCAGGAGCATTTCCTGACCTTGGCCCTGCGGATTTCCACTTGTGAATGGCGGTCAGGAAGCGCGTTCAAATGGCGGCAGACTGCTTTCCATAGATCCCCGCGTGCCTTTCAATCAAGACATGCGCGGTAGGGGGACTGCGCCGCTTGCAGACCTGGCAAACGGCAATATCTAGATCGCCCATCTGCGGCTCTCGAAATGGTCGAAGCCACCGGGCGACCGCTGAACTTCGTCAAAATGGCACCCCCATCCCCGTGCAGCGCCGCCTCCGTTCACGGGAGCCCAGTCCCTATCCACCAAGGGTTTCAGCCCGGCCGCCCGGTGCGTTGGACTCACTGGTAAACCACTATCGCGCGTGGATTGGTATGCCAGTACTGTCAGACGGGAACGCGTATACGCATGCCCTTCTTTTCGCTTCGAGGAGGCGCCGTTGAAAAGCTCCTTCTGCAAGTCCGATCCAGTCCCGCTATAGCAACTCCGCAAGGTTCCGTGCTTCACGCACACCGTGCCGGCAGTCCACGACCAGCCATGTGCGCAGGCAATCGGTACGTCCAATCGAACAAAAAGGAGGCAATATGCTTTCAGGAATCCACGTGCTTCGAGCGGCGGCGAGCGCCGCATTGGCGCTCTGCGCAAGCGGGGCTTTCGCGCAGGCTTCGATCGTTTCAGGGCCGTCCAGCGATCCCACCTGCATGGTCCCCTGGAAGAGCGACACGAAGTTCATCAAGTATCCGAAGAAGAACGCGCCTTACCGGATCGCACTCGTGAACGGCTATATCGCGAACACCTGGCGTATCCAGATGATCAGGACGGCCAAGGCCTACACCGCGCAACCGGCCGTTGCCGCCAAGCTCAAGGAATTCAAGGTCGTCTCGACCGGCGAGGACGTTCCGGCGCAGATCTCGGCTGTCAACAACTTCATCGATGCCGGCTATGACGCCGTCATCGTGAACGCGCAGAATCCCTCCTCATTCGGCCCCGCGATCCGCCGCGCGAAGAACGCCGGTGTGGTGCTGGTCGCTTTCGACAACACGCTCGACAGCGCAGACGCGATCAACGTCAACGTCGACCAGTATGGGCTCGGCGCGCTGTGGGCCAAATGGCTCGCGGGCCACCTGCCGAACGGAGGCAAGGTGCTCGAAGTTCGCGGGGTGGCGGGCACGTCGGTTGACACGGACCGGCACAATGGTTTCACGAAAACGCTGGACGACACCGGCAAGAAGTGGAACGTCGTCCAGGTCTACGGCAAGTGGGACGACGGGGTCGCGCAAAAGGTCGCCGCCGACGCGATTGCCGTGCAGGGTCATTTCGATGGCATATCGGCGCAAGGCGGCGACACGGGCGTCGTGCGCGCGATGATCGATGCGAAACACCCGTTCGTGCCTTTCGGCGGCGAGACGGAGAACGGCTTTCGCAAGTTCTGCGCGCAGTATGGGAGCCAGGGCCTGAAGTGCACGTCGGCGGGCACCGGGCCCGCGCAGGTGGCCGTGGCGATCAAGACGGCACTCGCTGCACTGGATGGCCAGACGATTCCCGTGGCGATCAAGCTGCCGCTCGACGTCACCGACGATTCGATGCTGAAGTCGGGCGTCAACTATTTTCCGAACGACTCCGACAACTTTTTCGTCGGCAACTCGTTTCCGACATGCGGCATCAATTTCTCTGCGCAGGAAATCATGAAGCAGAACCAGGGCAACCAGTGACCGGATGATGGCCCGCGCTGTGACCGGAGACGAAGCATGCTGCAGGATGCAGAGAAGCCGTTCTTTCAGATGTCTGGCGTGTCGAAAAGCTACGGCGGCGCCGTCGCGCTGGATCACGCCGAACTCACGGTGCGCAGAGGCCGCATTCACGCGATCCTCGGCGAGAACGGCGCGGGCAAGTCCACGTTGCTGAAGGTGATGTCCGGCGTCGTGCAGCCGGACGAGGGCACGATGCATTTCGATGGCCGGAGGGTCTCGTTCGCGTCGCCTGCCGAGGCGAACGCGGCCGGTATCGTCTGCGTGTATCAGGAACTGTCGCTGATCCCCGACTTGAGCGTGGCGGATAACATCTACGCTGCGAACCCGCCGCGACGTTTCGGGATGATCGACCGGCGGGCCCAACGCCGCCAGGCCGAGGAGGCGCTCGCGCGAGCGGGCGCCGTCGACATCAATCCGCTTGCGAAAGTCCGGGCCCTGCCGCTGTCGCGCCAGCAGATGGTCGAGCTCGCGAAGGGGCTGGCACACGCGCCGCGCATTCTGATCCTCGACGAAGCCACCTCGGCGCTGACCGCGGCCGACGTCGCGCGCGTGATCGAGGTGCTCAAGCGCCTGCGCGAAGAGGGGCTCGCGCTGCTGTTCATCTCGCACCGCATGCACGAGGTGAAGGCGCTCGCGGACGAATGCACGGTCTACCGGAACGGTCGCCATGTGATGAGCTTCGAAGCTGGCACGCGCTCCGACAATGAGATTGTCGAAATGATGATCGGCCGGAAGTACCAGCATGTGTTTCCTGCCAAACCCGCGGCCAAACCGGCGGACCAGCCCGCGGACGCCCGCGGCACCGCGCCGGTTCTCGCCTGTCATGATCTCGCATGGAGCGACACGCTGCGGGGCATCAGCTTTTCGTTGCAGCCCGGTGAAATCCTCGGACTGGGCGGCCTCGACGGACAAGGCCAGCGCGAACTGCTGCTCGCGCTGTTTGGCGTGTTGCGCGGCTGCGCTGGCAAGATCGAGATCAACGGCAAAGCCGTGTCGATCGGGAGCCCGACGGCCGCGCGCGCCAACGAAATCGGTATGGCGCTGATACCCGAGGACCGCAAGACCGAAGGCTTGATGCTGCCGATGTCGGTACGCGAGAACCTGTCGTTTGCCGCATTCGATCGCATGTCCACCGCGGGCATAATCGATCGCGACCGCCAGCAGTCGCTCGTCGAGCAGGTGATGGAACTGCTTGCGATCAAGTCGTTCAGCGTCGACGCGCCCGTGGGCTCGCTGTCGGGCGGCAACCAGCAGAAGGTCGTCATCGCGAAGTGGCTGATGCGGCAGCCGAGGATCCTGCTGCTCAGCGACCCGACGCGCGGTATCGACGTCGGCACCAAGCAGGAGCTCTACCAGCTGCTCAGGCGTCTTGCCGACGAAGGCTCCGCGATCGTCTTCTATTCGACCGACTATGACGAGCTGATCGGCTGCTGCGACCGCGTGCTCGTACTGTACGAAGGCAGGATCAAGAAGGAACTCGTCGGCTCGGCGATCACCGAGCAGAACCTGATTGCCAGTGCTCTCGACCTGCCCGTCGGACAGATTGTGCCTTCCACGGGAGTGGCGCTATGAGCGGGCTGCGTTACTGGTATGCGGAGAATCGCGGAGCGGTGTTCGCGTTCGGCCTGTTCGTGCTGATGTTCGCGATCTATCTCGTCAACTATCCGTCGGCGTTGTCGGCCAACGTATTTCAGACGGCAGCGAACAAAGCGGTACTACTCGCGCTCGTCTCGATGGGGCAGGCGCTCGTCGTGCTGACCGCCGGCATCGACCTGTCGATCGGCATGATGCTGGTGCTGACGAATTGCATCGGGTCGTGGATCGTCACGGGCGACTCGCTGCACAGCGCACTCGGCATCGCCGGCGTGCTCGGGGCGGGTGCGCTGTGCGGCGCGCTGAACGGCGTGATCATCATTTTCGGCCGGCTGCAGCCTATCGTGACGACGATTGCGACGGGCGCCGTCTACTACGGATTGGCGCTGCTGCTGCGCCCTGTGCCCGGCGGATCGATCAACGAGGACCTCGCCGACGCACTGACGGGCAAGGTCGCCGGCGTTCTGCCAGCGAGCTTGGTGATTCTGCTCGCCGCGATCGTGATCGTCTGGATTCCTTTCAAACGCTCGGCGATCGGGCGAGCGGCATACGCGACCGGGTCGTCCGAACCCGCGGCTTTCCTGTCCGGCATGCCGATCCGCCGCGCGAAGTTCGCGAGCTATACGCTGGCCGGCCTGCTCGCGGCAGTCGGCGGCCTGTTTCTGACGTTCTTCACGGACACCGGCGAAGCGAGCCTCGGCAGCGCGAACTCATACACGCTGTTTTCGATCGCCGCAGTAGTGATCGGCGGCGTGTCGCTGCTCGGCGGCAAGGGCAGCGCGATCGGCGCGATCTTCGGCGCATTCGCGTTCCGTTGCATCGGCGATCTGCTGTTCGTGTTCAACGTCGATGCGCTGTGGCAGCCGCTATTTCAGGGCATGATTCTTCTGCTTGCTGTCGCGATCGGCGCGTGCGGATTGTTCAGGGTGCGCAACCGTCTGGAGTGGTTTCAATGAGCCACGCTTCCGCGACCGGCCGGACCACGTTCGTGTCGAGACTCACCCGCAGAATCGACAAACCGATCGTGATCGCATTCGCGTGCATCGTCGCGCTGCTGCTCGTCGGCGGGATGTTTTCGCGCAACTTCATGTCGCCGGAATACATCCTGCTGCAACTGAAGGTCGGCGCATTCCTCGGCATCATTGCGACCGGCCTGATGATGGTGATCCTGCTCGGCCACATCGACCTGTCGCTGCCGTGGACGATCACCGTCGGCGCGATGATGGCGTGCGCGGTCGCGGGGCACGGCGATCTCGGGCGCGTCCTCGCGATTCCGGTCGGGATCGGTTGCGGCGTGCTGATCGGCATCGTCAACGGCATCCTCGTCGCACTGCTGCGCATTCCGTCGATGATCGCGACGCTTGCGACCAATGCGGTCGCGCAAGGCATCATGATTGTCTATACGGGCGGATCGTCGCCGCAGGATTCCGCGCCGGAGGTGATGCGCTGGCTCGCGGCGGGCTGGCTCGTACCGGGCGTGCCGAATGCCGTCGCGCTGTGGGTGGTGATCGGCGGCGCCACGATGTTCCTGCTGTCGCGCACGACCTTCGGCCGCACGCTTTACGCGATCGGCAACACCGAGCGCGCGGCGTATCTTTCGGGCATCGATACGCGGCTCGTCACGGTGACCGCCTTCGCCGTGTGCAGCGCGTTCGCCGCGTTCGGCGGCGTGCTGCTCGCGGGCTATGCGTCAAAGGCCGCACAGTCGATGGGCGATGCTTACCTGTTGCCGGCGATCGCGGCGGTCGTGCTCGGCGGCACGTCGATTCTGGGTGGACGGGGTTCATACCTGGGCACGGTGGCCGGCGCGATCCTCATCACACTGCTGCAATCGATCCTCTCGGTCGCGCAGATGCCGGAGGCGGGGCGTCAGATCATCTACGGCGTGGTGATCGCGGCGATGCTCCTGCTGTATGGGCGAAGCAAGCGAGAGGCGTAGGTCGAGCCGCTGGCCCGCCGGTCGCGCTCAATCAACGAGTGCAACCGGCCAGTGGCGGTCGTTTGATTTCTGCGCGAGAAAGGAAGAATCTGCCGCAACAACGGTCATTCGGAATTGAGAGACGCGAGCGAAGTTGCGAACTGTACGGCCCGCTGCGCGGACTGATCGAGCATTCCGGCGCGGCCTTCGACATCGCCGCGCACAAGCTGCCGTGCAACGGCACGGGCGGCATCGACTTCGCCCGCTTCTCGGCCGAACAGGAACGGGTCTGGCGATTCTTCGTCGAACGCTACTTCATTCCGACGAATGCTCAGATTCGCGCGCTCATCCGTACGAAAATGCATCTGCTCGAGGACGGCAGGCTGCCGGCCAGCTTCGTCGAATTCTTCCGGCACGAGGCGAACTTCGAAGCGCTGCGTCAGATCTGGAAGGACGAGGGCATCGAATCTCTCGACATCCAAAGCCCTGCGTGGCCCGCGAATTTTCAGGGCGATGTCGAGCGCACGCTGGCGTCGCTGCGCAAACGGCACCAGGATCTGCTCTAACGCGTGCGTGACTGCGCACTCGCCTCAGTCGCACAACACCGCCGCCGAGGAAGCTCGCGTCGGCAGTGCGCCGGCGACCATTTGCGCTTCGACGCAGGCGTGGCGAAGCGACTCGGCGGACGAGCTGCCGTTTCGGACGTCAGACCGGTAGCCGCGTCCGACGCGTCGCAGCCAACTACGGACGTTGGCCCACGCTTTCACCCGGACGTTCGAACGTCGGCTCCGCCCAGATCGGGGACTTTCGTGCGCGTCATGTCAGTCGTGTCGTCGCCAAGAGTGGCCATTCGGCTCGACCTAAGACAGTCGCTCGCCTCCGAAACGGCCACGGGGGAATACGTCGACGGCGGGGTTATCTCGCACCGTAGAAATGACGGTACTGCCACGATGCCTGCTTCTTCAACTCATCGTCTGGCCATGGCCCGGTGCCAAATCTGCTGGCCGAAAGAGGCGTCAGGTCAATTGGAGGCGCGCCGTCGATGATCCAGGTGGCAAGCGCTTCGCCCAGTGCCGGGGCAATGGACAGGCCCGCGACATTGCAGCCGCTCGCAAAGTAGAATCCGCGAATTGCCGACACTGGCCCGACAATGTGCTGCCCATCTGCAGTCATCGTTGGCAGCCCCCCGCGATGCTCACGCACCGCTGCCTTGAGAAGGACGGGAAGTTGAGCCTCGACGTCGCGACCGTAGTGCCAGAGCACCCCCGCATCAAGCGACAGATCCTTGATGTCGAAGTTGGTGTCGAAGTCGTTCATGTCGAAGAACGTCGGGTTGTCCTCGTAGACCCCCCAGAGAAAACCGCCATCACAGGGCCGCATATAGACGGCAGCGTCCATGATCCGGACCATCGGCAATTCTGGTCGGGAACCGGGCACCGGCTCGGTGACGAACAATTGCTGCGCTGTCGGGATAAGGGGAACACGAATTCCGCTGGCTTCGGCCACTTGTCGTGTCCAGGCGCCGGCTGCATCGACGACAACCGCGGCGCGCATGCGACCGCGCGTGGTATCGACACCCGCGACCTCGTCATCCTCGATCAGGACGCGCGTGACCGTAGTCTTCGGCAGTACTTCCGCACCGCGCGCCTGTGCCGCACGAGCGAAGCCGACGGCCAGTTGGGTGGGATTGAAATACATGTCGTCGCCGATGCGCATCACCGCCGCTACTCCCATTGTTTCAAGAAACGGGTTGAGCCGGTGGGCCGCGTTCAGGGAAAGCTCCTCCACGTCCAGGCCGTGGCGCCGGCCGCGCAGGATGTCTTCCTGAATGACCTCGGCATCTTGCGGGCGGCGCGCAACCTTCAGACTACCCGACTGCACCCAATCCAGAGGCTGGCCGGTGTCCGCAGAGAATCGCCTGATCTTGCTTGCCGCCGACGTGATCAAGTTGATCATCAAGTCATTCTTGCGCAAGCAACTGACCATGCCAGCCGCTCGCGGAGAAGTCTGTGAACCGATTTCGTGCCGCTCGAGAAGCGCGATGCGGTGGGTGCCACGTTTAGCCAGGTAATACGCTGTGGCCGCTCCAAGTCCCCCGGAGCCAATCACGATCACATCCGCGGATTCGGCCATCAGTGCTTCTCCTGCTGGTCGCGCCAGTCGACCTGTCAATCGGGGCATTTCAACTATGATATGCCTCAGTAGCGGGACTGGGGAAGGCCGCGACTTTAAGGATGATGCTTGGACATCGAAAGCTGCCCTTCATCCCGTGTAACGTTCAACGGCAGAAGTGGGTCGCGTGCTGCTGATCGAAGCCTGGCGAGGTTAAAGCTGCATATACCGATTGTATGAGGCAGCACGCGGCCACGAGCGGACGATCGCGAATAGCAGCTATCCTGTGCCCCTGGTGTGGTCTGAATCTCTCGCGTAGCTCCTCGCGCGGATACCCCTGAGCTTGAGCGGTAGCTCAGGTCGGCAGCGTTACGATCGACGCTTCAGCTAAGCGCCAAGGAGACATCATGACGGTGAAGCGTATGGACAACGTCGGCATCGTGGTTGAAGACATCGATGCCGCCATTGAGTTTTTTGCCGAACTCGGCCTTGAGCTCGAGGGGCGCGCCCCAATCGAAGGCGACTGGGCAGATGGCGTCGCTGGATTGCGCGGCATGCGCGTCGAAATTGCCATGATGCGTACGCCGGACGGTCACAGCCGGCTCGAGATATCCCGATTCCTTGCGCCACCTGTGGTCGCCGATCACCGTCGCACCCCGGTGAATGCCCTTGGTTACCTACGCGTCATGTTTACCGTGGAGGACATCGACGATACGCTCGCCCGTCTCGGTAAACGTGGCGCGGAACTCGTCGGCAAAGTGACCCAGTACCAAAACATGTATCGGCTCTGCTACATCCGAGGCCCCGAAGGAATCCTCATCGGGCTCGCTCAAGAGCTCGGGCATGGCGCCTAACCCCTCCATCGAGCGGACGTTAGCGACGGGCCGCTTCCCCCGCAAAAGAAATTCGGAGCGCTGCTCCACGTCCCGACATTCGCCGAACGCCCATGGGTTTGCCAGCCAGCTTACCGCCGGAGTACGCTTGCCGTGCACCAAAAATCAATAGGCCCTGACCACCTGGCCTCGGGGACAAACGCCGAAATTGAGCATCTATCGCGCGCGATTTTAAGGTCTCCGCTTTTACACGGCTGCGTTACTGGCCGGTAGGCTTGATCTCGTTACGTGATGCCGGTCGCACACCATATGCCGTATTCCCGAACGCGATGCGCGGAGTGTGGCTGTAGCGCTTTGCAAATGCTGGGTTTTGGCTCGATCAGCTATGGAGGAAGACTACGGGTTGTGCAAGTGAATCCTTTGCAGAACTTCTATGCGTCCTGGCCAACGCCCAACGGCCAACGCCCAACGCCCAACGCCCAACGCCGGGCGTTCGTCAATAGGGCGCAGAATCCATGAACGCAAAACTTAAGCGCATCAGCCTGAGCACCTTCCTGGCCGGCTCATTGCCATGTTCGCAGCGACAGTTCAAGCAGCCGACATTAAGGTCATGAGCGACAGCCCACTCGAGCCTGCGTTGACGAAGGTGGACGATCGTCGGCGATGGTCGCAACCACTGGCC
Organism: Paraburkholderia fungorum; assembly: GCF_046027215.1. GTDB lineage: Bacteria > Pseudomonadota > Gammaproteobacteria > Burkholderiales > Burkholderiaceae > Paraburkholderia > Paraburkholderia fungorum_D. The sequence continues at coordinate 385,164 of NZ_JAQQEN010000003.1, forward strand.
TGTCGTTCACGTCGATGATCTCGCCACGGCCTACCTGAGCGCGATGGAGCGGGCGGCCAGTGGGGAAGGTCGAATCGTGGGACAGATCTTTAACGTGGTCGCGGAAGATGCCGTTGCCGTTGCCGAAATGGGTGAAGCGATTCGGGGCTCGGTCGGCGTCGACCGCGTCGAATTTTGGCCGCTCGACGATGCTCGCAAATTGCTTGGGCCATTTGCTGACGCACTGGCGCTCGACCAGACCGTAAGCGGCCAGCATGCCCGGCGAGTTCTTGGGTGGGAACCCCACGGCCCCGGTCTGATTGCGGACCTCTCTGCACAGAAGCACTTTCAGCAAAGCAACGGAGCATGACCATGGCGTGGAGTAGTGCATCTTTCGAATCGATTCTCGCGACGATCGTAGCGGTTCTGTTTGCGGTTGCTGGGGTGGTCAATCTCGCAGGACGCGGCGCGGTGAAGCGTGACTTCGCACGCTGGGGTTACCCGGCCGCTGGCGAGGGGACCCCACGTCGACCGGCAGAAACGGGTCGGCTGCACGCGGGGAATGACCCGGCATTTCTCTAACGACGTACAAGACATAACGGGGTATTTCCTCTCACGTATTTCCGTGATTTTTCGCTCACGCCTCGACGATCGCGCCGCTTTCCGGTCCTGCGAACGAAGGTGGCATGGGCGGCACAGGACCCTATTTTGTGGTCTAATCTCGCGCTTACATTGAGTTTGTTTACAATAATAATTTGCGAGCATTGTCAATTTCGGGTTATTTGGACCCGACAACTGACATGATTTGAACGGGATCACCGGTGCCCCGGCGAGCGAGCGCCGGAAAATTGCAAGCTGTCAAGAGGTATGAGTGCCATGAAACATCCAGAGACGGGGCCACAAGGCTTGTCCGGGAGAAAGGCGGCAGCGCCGTCAGCGCGCACCGGGTCGGCCAGCCGCCATCTGAAAACGCTGCCGGAGCAGATCGCCGAGCGCATCTTTACGGACATCGCGAACGGCGATTACGAACCTGGCGAGCGCATCCGCGAAGAGAAACTGGCCGAGCAGTTCGAGGTCAGCCGCGGGCCGATACGCGAAGCTTTACGGATTCTCGAGAGGGATTCGGTGGTCCAGATACTGCCTAACCGCGGCGCGCACGTCACCCAGCTTTCGATCCGGGAGGTCAGCGATATCTTTGAGGTTCGCCGCAAGTTGGCCGGCGTCCTGGTTGGTCGGCTGACCGTCGAGGAGGCGGCGCTGCTGGCAGCAACCATCGACACGGACATCCGTGCGCTTGAAACGCTGGCACCCGATCAGGGCGAGGTAACCGCGTACATCGAGACCACCTTCCGCCTCAGCACCATGCTGCGCGACGCTTGCAGCAACGAGCGTCTGGCCGAGATTCTGGATTCCCTGGCGCGCCAGACACTGCGTTATACCCAGCTCGGCCTGGCCACGCCGGCACGGCGCAAGGAGTCGGCACGTACCTGGCGAGCCATGCAAAAGGCCCTGAAGGCGGGCAATCTGGAAGCGGCGGCCGAGGGGGTTGAAAAGCTGGTCGAGGAATCGCATCGGGAGGCTGTCAAGCAGCTCGAGGCGCGTCAGGCTGCTACCGAGGCGCGCGCCGGCGGCGCCTGAAACGGCGGGCGCCTGTCGCGGCTACTGCTCCGCCGCAGCACGAACACGGAACGCCGCGACAGCGTCTTCGAGCCGGCACGCCTGCTGCTCGAGCGACGAGGCTGCTGCCGCCTGTTCGACAAGCGCTGCGTTCTGTTGCGTCACCTCGTCCATTTGCACGATCGCGCGATTGACCTGCTCGATGCCAGCCGATTGCTGATCGGACGCCCCGCTGATCTCGGCCATGATGTCGGTGACCTGTTTCACCGCGAGCACGACGTCGTTGATCGTGGCTCCGGCGTGAGCGGCAAGTTCGTTGCCGCTCTCCACTCTGGACGCGGAGTCGGTGATCAGCTGCTTGATTTCATGCGCGGCGGTCGCCGAGCGCTGCGCAAGATTCCTCACTTCGGCCGCCACGACCGCGAAGCCGCGTCCTTCGCTGCCGGCCATCGCGGCTTCGACCGAAGCATTCAACGCGAGCATGTTGGTCTGGAACGCAATGCTCTCAATGACGACAATGATCTTCGAAATCTGCCCGGAGCTTGCCGAAATGCCGCCCATCATCTCAATGCCCTCCAATGACGTCGGTCACGAGCGCTTCGTACTTTCGCCGCAATGCATCGGACAGCGCGCGTTCGTTGTCGTCTGCCGGCTGTCTTGCCAGAAGCGGCGTCAGCCGTGCCGCGCTATCGCCGAGCAGCTTGCGAGCCTTCGCCAGGACCGGCGCGGGATCATCACCGAGGCGCCCATCCGTTTCCGCCTCGCCGAGTGCAAGCCGTGTCTGCAACAGGCGCTCGACGCCGGTTCTGAGGTCGACCAGCGCGACCGTGTCCTTGCTTTATATCTCTTCTAGTTCGACGTCGCGGCGGTGAACGCCGACATGGGCCGTCGTGATCGAGGCAAGCACGACCAGCGTGCAGATCACAATCGTGATGCTGAGCCCGGCGCGTATGGTAAGGTTCTTGAACATGGTATCGAATGGCGCGTGTCAAGGTCGGTGAGACGCGGCAAGTGGTCCTTTCTCCTGAGATTCATTCCTGAAGGTTTGACGGCGCGCCGTACCAGGTGTCATTCGGTAAACACCGGCTCGCACACAAAGGGTATGTGAGCCGGTTTCAGGATCAATCAGAAAGAGTGGCGCATTCCCAGCATGACTGCAGTGGTGCCCATGCCCGGCGCCACGGGTGCGCCATAGCCGATGGTCGTGGTCGCATTGCCTTTGTTGTTCACGTAACCCACCTGAGCATAAACCAGCGTGGCTTTGGAAAGGCTGTAGTCGGCTCCGGCTGCGACCTCAGTGGACTTGGTAGCGGAATTGTTCCGGTCGTGCAGGTAGTAGACTCCGCTGGTGATCTCGAAGGCCGGCGTGAACCGATAGCCGAGCCCAAACGAATACAGGTCGAGGTTGACCAGGTTCGAGTGCGCGGGATTCTTGCCGTTGCTGTACGACGCTGAAACGGAGAAACCCTTGATCGTGTAGAGCGCGCCCAGATACCAGAACCGGTTGTTGTCGAGCCCGGTGGGCACGGTCGTCGGACCAGGGTTCGTGTCGTGGCCGTTGTAATACACCGCCGATAGCTTCAGGCCGTAGTTCGAGTACTTCAACACTGCCGACTCGCGCGTGCCGCCCTGGAAGCTTCCGGCGACGCCGCCTGGCGCGTATTCGAGCGCGGCGCTAACGCCGGCGAAGCTTGGCGACTGATAGACGAGCGCATTGCTGTCGTACAGCGCGCCGATTGACCCGTTGGTGCTGGTGCCGGGCCAGCCAGCAGCCGTGTTCATACCGATCCAGGCGGTCAGGATACTGCCGAAGTACTGGCCCGATCGAACGTCGGTTTCCGCCATTGCATAGGCCATCGGCACGATCTGGCGGCCCGCGTTGACTGAACCGAACGGGCCGGACACCCCAACGCTCGCGACCTGATTGAAGATCGCCCCGACGCCAGGCGTATCGGACAGGGCGAACTTGCCCGTCCCACTGTCGAACGAGTTCTGCAGCCTGAAGTTGACAGAGTAGCCGCCGCCGATGTCCTCAGTGCCCTTCATCCCCCAGACGCTCGAGTAGATGCCGCCGTCCTTGTAGCGATACACATGGCCCAGGTCTTTCGCCGTCGGGCTGAACGAGGCTGCCGAGGTGCTCTGATACATCAGACCCGCATCCAGGACGCCATACAGCGTCACCGAAGACTGCGCATACGCCGAACTTCCGAATGTAGCCATCGCGGCCACAGTTACCCATTTCAACTTCATTTCGTCTCCTTTGTGTATTGCTTTAACTAAACGACAACCACCCCGATCCATGTTTGCAGCGTGATACCCGCGGGCGTGCTGGATCCCATGCCAAACGTTTTTTAAAAATTAGTACTACTTTTTGTTGCGCAGCTTCTAATGCAACTACAAGTTGTCGCCTACGTGCCCGCCAGGCGATTCGTCGTCTGGCAGCAGACCGGCAAAGACGAATCGCGCGACGTATCCTCCCGCCGAACCGCTTGATCACCCTTAGTTCAGATCTCGATCGGCTCCCGCGGAGAGTCGAACGTCAGATCGATGAAAGGAGCCCGAACCTGGCACGTCGGCTTCACCTCGCGAAGCTAGTCCGCAGCGCCCAGAACCATGACCATGTACGCTGACATCACCAGCCCCCCCGCCTGCACCAGACAGTTGCGCGCACCTGGTATCTGGCGTTCGCCGCAATCACCGCGCAGTTGACGCACCGACTCGATCGTCAGCGGCATGCCGAACATGCCGCCGTGATTGAAGGACAGGCCGCCTCCTGAGGTATTCATCGGAAACGCGCCATCCGGCGCAATCCGTCCGCCTTGTACGAAGGCGCTACTCTCGCCGCGCTCGCAGAAGCCCAATTCCTCAAGGCCGGTCAGCACGTTGATCGAGAACGCATCGTAGATCTGCACGATGTCGATCTCCGAACGGGTCAGCCTGGCGCGGTCCAGCGCCAGTTGACCCAATTCGGCGAGCACGCCGTTGTCGATCCAGTCGTCGGTGCCGAATGGCGTGGCGTGATGGAGATAGCGGTCGGCAAAGCCTTGCACCAGGACGGGCGGTCGGCGCAGGTCGCGCGCGCGTTCGGCCCGTACCAGCACCATAGCGCCGGCGCTGTCGGTAACCTGGCAGATGTCGAGCTTGCGCAGTGGGTCGGCGATCAGTGGTGAGGCCAGGTAATCTGCCATCGTCAGCGGCGCATGGGCGACCGCGTTCGGATTCAGCTGTGCCCAACGCCTTGCCGCCAGCACGACTTCGCCCAGATCCTCCGCTCGCGTGCCGTAACGCTGCATGTGCAGGCGCGCCTGCATCGCGTAAAAGCCGATCGGGCTCAGCATGCCGTACGGAAGCACGAACTGGCCGTTCGGCATGCGGGCGTCCTGCGCCATGCCTCCTCGCACGCGGCTCCGGTCCAGGCGCTGTGTGCTGCCATAGGTGATCAACGCCACGTCGCAGAGACCTGCCTCCATCGCAGCCATCGCGTGAACGATGTGGGTCAGGTTCGATTGCCCACCCACGACCGTGCTGTCGACATAGCGCGGCTTAAGTCCCATGTACTCCGTCACTAGCAGTCCGGCCGCGCGATCGTCCCAGTGGGCGAATACCGCGTCGATGTCGGTGGGTTTCAATCCCGCGTCCAGAATTGCCTGCCGCGCGGCTTCGCATTGCAGCGATAGCGCCGTGTCGCCAGGCTGAGCTTTGCCCATACCCGTCTCGCCGACGCCTGCGATCGCGTAGCGACCGCTCAGTTCTTTCGGGTCCATGTCTGTCCTTTCAGGTCGACGTCGCCGCGTCCGTAAGCTGCGCGCGCACATCCTTCTTCAATACTTTGCCGACCTGACTGCGGGGCAGTGCGGACCAGAACTCGACGTGCTTGGGTGTCTTCAGGCTGCCGAAACGCTTTCGACACAGATCGAGAATCTCGTCGGCCGTGACGCTGTTCCCAGGTTTGAGTTCGATCACGGCGGTCAGGCGTTCACCCCAGTCGGCGTCGGGCACGCCGACTACAGCACAGTCCTGCACTGCGGGATGTCCCCAGATCACCTGTTCGATCTCGCTCGGATAAATGTTGAATCCGCCGGAGATGACCATGTCCTTTTTTCGGTCGACCACATACAGATAGCCGTTCTCGTCGAACACGCCGATATCGCCGGTGTGATGCCAGCCGAAGGCGCGGGCCTCGGCGGTTGCGTCCGGGTTGTTGTAATAGCCGGGCGAGACCAGGTCGCCGCGAGCCACGATCTCTCCGCGTTCACCGGTGGCCACGATATTCCCGGCGTCGTCCATCAGCGCCACCTCGCATGCGCCGGACGGGCGACCGGCGGAGGCGAGATGCTTGTCGAGCTCAGGGTCGTTGTGCACGAAGTGGTCCTTGCGCGACAGGCAGGTAATGACCCCGGGCACTTCCGACTGGCCGTAGGTCTGCATGAAGACCTGACCCCACCGGGCAAGCCCCTCGCGGAGCTTGTCGACAGACATTGGCGCGGCGCCGTACATCACGTACTCCAGCGAGGAGCAGTCTCGTGTTGCGACATCAGGATGCGCGAGCAGGCGGTAAATCATCGTGGGCGGCAGGAAGATGTGCGTCACACGCTCGCGCTCGATCGTCTCCAGAATCACGCTCGGGTCGGCCGATGGGGCGATCACGTTGCGCGCGCCAATGCGTGCCAACGCGACCATCGTCGCGCCCGCGGCATGCGTGAGTGGCGCGACGACAAGATGTACCGGATCCTTGCGCGGTGGCATGAACTGGTTAGCGGTCCTGTATGCCGTCTCAAGCGATCTGTGGCTCTGCATGATCGCCTTCGGGCGCCCCGTGGTGCCGCCAGACGATTTGATGATCGCAATGTCGTCGGCTTCGCGCCGCACGGTGGCTCGTTGACCGGCAAAGTCGTTCGCCCATTGCGCGATGCAGTGGCCGTCCTGTTCCAGCGGTTTCGTCAGCCCGATGATGCGCTTGAGCGATGGAATCTCGCGCTTCAGGCGTTCGAGATGCGGCGCATACTGCTCGTGGCAGATCAACACCGCGACGTCGCAGAATCCGGCGAACCAGATGATGTCCTCAATCGCGTCCCGTGCGTTTAGCGGTACGAAGACCGCGCCGCTGCGCATTACGCCCAGCATTGCCGGCAACACCATGGGATGGTTGGGCGAGAGCACGGCGACGTGAGCGCCCGGTTGCACATCGCGCACCAGAGCGGCGGCGACCGCGTGCGATGCATCGGCCGCTTCACGGTAGCTGAGATTCAGGTCGCCGCCCTGGACGAAGATGCGGTCTGGAAATGCCGAGGCACCGGCGTCGAAAGAATCAATGATCATGTTGTCTCCGGTATCGGAAATGGGGTGGGCGCGGGCGTTCTCATGCGCCCGGCGAATCGCCACCCGTGAGCCGGAACATCGGCAGTGCGAATTCGTCGCTGATGCGTTCGAAGCAGACCTGCACCGGTGCGCCGACGGCCAGGCGTTCCATGTCCGAATCGACGATGCCTGCCAGCATGCGCACGCCCTCATCGAGTTCGATCATGGCGATTGCATAAGGGACACGCGATTCGAAGGCTGGATGTCCGGCGACATGGCACACCGTGTAGGTATAGACTCGCCCGCGGCCATTCGCCTGTACCCATTCGATTTCGTCGGACAGGCATTGAGTACAGAAACGGCGTGGGTAGAACTGGTGCCGGGCGCATGCGCGGCAATACTGGATATCGAGCCGGTTTTCGCGGGCCGCCTGCCAGTACCGCTCGGTCTCGGCAGTGGGCACCGGTTGGGGGCGCAAAGGGGATGAGTTCATCAGATTCTCCTCAATTCGCGCTCAGCGAGAAGCCGCTACCCGACACCTGCACCTGCGTCTTGCGCGGGCGCGTTGCCAGGCCCGCCACGAGATCGACGACAGGGTGGTGGACGCTGAAGCTGTCGCCCGTCGACGTCGGCGTCAGGCCGTTAATCTTCTCGTCGCCGTACATGTATCGCAGCAGCAGTTCGTCGTCGCCGATATTTTTGTAGCGTTGGCGCAACCCCGGCAACACAGGTTCGATGACAGGCGGCGTCAGGGTCACATCCTTTGAGCCGTTGGCAATGACCCGGTCCTTCACGTTGCCGTCGACCGGCAGCGGCAATGCGCCGAAATAGCCGCAGACGTACTTTTTCACTTCGTCCGGGACGACCTTGTAGCGCTCGTTGTTCAGAACGTTCATCACCGCCTGTGCCGCGACGATCGCAGGATAAGGCGTGACCATGATCGGTGAGCCGAGCTCGACGCGCACCCGGCCGATCTCTTCCAGCACTGCAGGCAGCTTGTCGGCGATGCCGGCGAGCTTGAGTTGCGATTCCAGGTTGCTCATCGCGCCGCCCGCGTACTGGGTGATGTAGTGGCTCGGCTCGTATTCGGCCGGCACACCGACCGGATGGCCTTCGCGTTCTGCCGACGCGCCGAGGTAGTCGCCCACCTCGTCGAGAAGGGCATCGTCGACCACCACATCGAAGCCGATCTCGCGCAGGTTGCGCGCAATCATCTGGCTGGCCGGCAGCGAATTGCCATTGGCCATCGGATCGACGGCTGTCAGGATGCTGTCCGCGCCGTGCACGGCCGCCTCGATCGCGAGCAACGGCCCGAGACCGGTGAGGCAATGGGTATTGAATTCCAGTCGCTTTTCGCCGATCGCCTGCTTGATTGCCGGTATGAGTGTGCGAACGCGTTCTATCGTCAGGATGCCGGCCGCATCGGCGAGCGCGACGGTATGAACGCCGAAACGCTCCACCGCTTCGCGCGCCTTGCTCGCGTACAGGGCGTCGTCATAGCCGGGCGCGATGTTGTAGCCGAGCAGCAGCGTCACGTCGGCCCCGAGCCGGCGCGCCGTGCCGATGCTCGACGCGAGGTTGTCATTGCACATCAGCGCATCGAAGACGCCGATTTCGCGGATGCCGTTCGCGATCTGGCGCTCGACGAAGAGGTCGGTGATGTCGTCGGCCACCGGAAAGAAGCCGCGCATCAGGTTGCTGCGGATCGCCGCGCGCAGTGGCGTGCGCGTCATCCGCTCGCGCAGCAGGCGAATGCGCTCGAAAGGATCCTGGTTCAGGAACAGCACACTTGCGTCGAACTGGACCAGCGCGATTGCCTGTAGAGAGACGAAGCCGGCCCGGTCCATGCGCTCGGCGATCGGTAGCATGTGCTCGGTGCGCATGCGGGTGGCCCAGAGGCACTGTTGCCCGTCGCGCAGCGTGTCGTCGGTGAGGTGGATCGTACGGCGCTTGCCGGTGCGTGCCGTTTCAGCCGCAACGAGTTGTTTCAGGTATTCGAGCATGGCGTCAGCCCTCGATGCCTTGGAGTTGGATCGACACGCCGGGGCCACGCACTTCGAGCTGCGCATAACGCGCGGCACGGGCGGTGAGCCCGGCAAGGAGTGCATCCGCCGGCGATGTAGAGACGTAGCGCAACGCTTCCGTGCAAGCCGGAGCGGGCAGCGCTTCGGGCGCCACACCACAGGTCTGTGCCACGACGAGCGCGGCGTCGCTTGCTTCGGGGTGTGCTGCGTGCAGTGCGGCAAGCGACGTTGCAGGCGCCTTCGGCAGCGCGCCGACGCGTTGCGCCAGCCGCGCGTCGACGCCGCCTGGCGTCACGCCGTAGACTTGCTGCAAGGCGCGACGCACGCCGGGCCGGAGCTCGGCGTAGTGGGGCATACCCTGCAGATGCAGCAGCGCCTGTTCGGCAATCGGCCGCGCAAAGGGCGCCAGCATCGGCGGCGCGCCGACGTCGTTGCGCACACGAGCGCACTCATCGGCGAAAGCGTGCAACTTGTGCTGCAACCCCAGCGCCGTCAATTGCTGCATGAAGTCCACAGCCACTTCCCCCGGCAACTGGTGCACGTACGGCGCGAGGTCGAATACCCAGGCGCGGGCCGGCCCAAAGCCGTGGCGATCGGCAAACTCGGCGAGCAGCCGGTTGGCCTCGCCGATGGCGTGGAGCCCCTGATCGCTGACCGGTGCTCCCAAGGTCAGCAAGCGCAGCGACTTGAGCAGCGTGCCGAGCGCCGGCACGGACGCGCCGTTGGCCAGCGGCGCGAACGCGGTGTCGAGCCCATTGACGCCGAGCCGTACCGCCTCGAGCGCGACCATCGGGCCGAGCGCGGTCTGACAGCGTAGGTGCAAATCGAGCGGTGTGGCACCGAGCCCGGCGCGCAGCGCGGGGAGCAACGTGGCCAGCCGGTCGACGGTCAGCAAACCGGCTTCGTCGCGGAGCATCACGCGCTCGGCGCCGGCGTGTACGAGGGCTGCGGCCTGTGTGCGTAAGTCGGTGTCGCTACGCGTCGATTCCTGCGTGAACGGCAGTGCGGCGATGGTTGTCAGGCCGAGCGCCCGGGCTGCCTTCAACGCCGGTGCAATGCGTTCGATCACCACCAGCGGGTCGATCAGCACGATCTCGGACACGCCGCGCTGCGCCAGTTCGGGCAGCCACAGCGTGGCAACTTCGGTCGAAATCACGTCGATGCCGCGCTTACCGTGTTCTGTCAGCAACGCGACCGCTGCACGCAGCGCGACACCGGGACAGCGCTCGCGCAGCAGTTCGATGCGTTGCCACGGGTTTTCGCCACGCGCCACGCATTGTTGCAGGATGGCCGGCGAGGCGACCTCGATCGCCGCAGGGCCGGCCGCCGCCAGCCGGCTGGCGACGGCAAGCATCATCGGCGTCGTCATGGCGCCCGCCCAACGCGCGCTCTGGCCGTCGGTCAGACTAACGTCGGTGTAACGCAGCGAGGTTTCCGTCATTGCTTCACCTCGATGGCCCGTTTGGCGGCGTCCTTCGCGGCTTTCTGCGCGGCCTTGCGCTGCGGCAGGAAGGTTTCTTCGACCCAGCGGGTCGTGACGTTGCCGTTCAGGAAGTCCTCGTGCGCCAGCACCGATTCATGGAACAGGGCAGTCGTTGTCGGTCCTTCAACCCGCAGGCCCGCGAGCGCTTCACGCATGCGATCGATGGCCTGCTTGCGTGTGGCCGCATGCACGATCAGCTTGCCGAGCAGTGAATCGTAGTAAGGGGGCACGGTGTAGCCCGAATAGCAGTGCGAATCGACGCGGATGCCTTCGCCGTCTGGCACTTCCCAGTGGGAAATCAGCCCTGGGCGCGGCAGGAAGTTGCGCTCCGGATCTTCGGCATTGATGCGGCATTCGATCGCATGACCTTGCAGCTTGACGTCGTCCTGCGTGAAAGACATCGGCAGCCCGGCCGCGACGCGGATCTGCTCTGCGACCAGATCGAAGCCGGTGACCATCTCCGTCACCGGGTGTTCGACCTGGATGCGCGTGTTCATCTCGAGGAAGAAGTAGCGGTTGTCGCGCTGATCGACCACAAACTCGATCGTGCCCGCACCGCAATAGTTGGCGTTGCGCGTCAGGCTCACTGCGCACTCGCCCATGGCTTGGCGCATGGCTTCGTCGACAACCGGTGACGGCGCTTCTTCGATCAGTTTCTGATGGCGACGTTGGGTCGAGCACTCGCGCTCACCCAGATAGACGACGTTGCCATGGGAATCGGCCATCACCTGAATTTCGATGTGGCGCGCGTGTTCAATGAACTTTTCCATGTACAGCGTGGCGTCGCCGAATGCGGACTGCGCTTCGTTGGCTGCCGAGCTCATCAGCGATTCGAGTTCGCTCTCGTCCCTGACGATTCGCATGCCGCGGCCGCCGCCGCCGGCGGTCGCCTTGATGAGCACCGGATAGCCGATCTGCGCCCCAACGCGCCGCGCGTGCGCGACATCGGTTAGTGCGCCCGAGCCCGGCACGCGCGGCACCCCGGCCTTTTCGGCGAGGCTCACTGCTGTGATCTTGTCGCCCATCGCGTCGATGGCTTCTGCGGACGGGCCGACGAACACGAGCCCGGCGTCGACGCAGGCGCGCACGAACGACGAGCGCTCGGACAGGAACCCATATCCGGGGTGGACCGCGTCGCAGCCGTTGCACAACGCCGCCTCGACGATCCTGTCGGCACGCAGATAACTTTCTGCGGCGAGCGGCGGCCCGAGCACGACCACATCGTCCGCTATCCGGGCGGCGAGCGTATCGATGTCGGCTTCGGAGACGCCAACCACCGTCTCGATACCCAGGGTGCGGCAGGCGCGGATCACACGCACGGCGATCTCGCCGCGGTTGGCGACGAACAGGCGTCGGATGTCGCGCGTCGCGACAGGGGTGCAGGCAGTTCTGTTCATATTCAACCCTCCTGCGCCGGCTTGATCAACATCACGATCTGGTCGTGCTGCACCGGTTTGCCGTCGCTGATCAGAATGCGCTCGACTGTGCCGCCTGCATGGGCCTGGACCGAGTTGAACATCTTCATGACTTCCACCAGACACACAGTGTCGCCTGCCTGCACCACGCTGCCCACTGCAACGAATGGCGGCTGATCGGGACTCGGGCGCAAATAAAAGGTACCGACCATCGGGGCTCTGACCGCGATCAGGCCCGGGGGCGCTTCTGCCAGCGGCGCCTCGACTTCGGCCACGGCCGTAGGCGCGTCGGCGGCGGGCGTCGCCGCCTCAATCGCGCGAACGACTGCAGCCTGAGTCGCCGGCTGGCGTATTGACCTCACGGCGCCGGGTTTGCGAGCGTGAAGCTCGAATTCACCGACCGTAATGTCTAAGGATTCGAGATTTGCGGCGGTATCGAGAATCTCGAGGATGCGACGTACGTCGGCATGGGAAAGCGTCATAGCTTATCTCCGGGTTATCGGAAGTGTGCGCGCCTTTCGTCAGCGCATGGCGTATTTAAACATGATCACATTAAGATTGTCTACAATCATAATGTAGAATATAGTGTATGGCATCCGACGTGGGTCGGGCTACGTTGAGGGACTTCACATGACAACAGAGACGATTCGATCCGATATCACCGGCACGGTGTGGAAGATCGTGGCGGAGCCGGGCGCTGCGCTCGAGGCTGACGACACAATCATGATTCTCGAATCCATGAAGATGGAAATTCCGGTTATCGCGCCCGAAGCGGGACGGGTGGTCAAGCTGCTCGTCGCCGAGGGCGAGCCGGTACGCGAGGGTCAGGAAATAGCGGTGTTTGAAGAAGAATGAGTGCCGTAAAAAATTCAGGCGAGGATTCGCGGGCATTGGCCGCCCTGAAGGCGGACTTGCCGCCAGGGCGCGCCAGAGTGGCGGGTCGTCAACTGAAGACTCTGCCGGAACAGATCGCCGAAAGGGTCTTCATGGCCATAGCGAGCGGCGAGTACGCGCCGGGCGAGCGCATCCGCGAGGAGATGCTCGCGGAGAAGTTTGAAGTCAGCCGAGGTCCCGTGCGTGAAGCGTTGCGAATCCTGGAGCGGGACGCGGTCGTTCACATCCTGGCCAACCGCGGCGCACGCGTCACGCAGTTGTCGATCAAGGAAGTCAACGACATCTTCGAGATCCGGCGCAAGTTATCCGGCGTCATGATCGGCCGGCTGACTGTTGCGGAGGCGGGCGTGCTCGCGACCGCCATTGAGGTGGACATTTGTGCGCTCGAAGCGCTGGCGCAGCAGCCGGATCAAGCCGCCACCTACTTCGACACCACATTCCGCCTGAGCCGCACCCTGCGCGAATCATGCGGTAACGAGCGTTTGGCCGAGATCCTCGGCTCGCTAGCGCGCCAGACATTGCGCTACACCCAATTGGGCCTGGCCACCCCGGCAAGACGCAAGGAGTCGGCACGCAATTGGCGAACCATGCAAAACGCGCTGAAGGCAGCAAACCTGAAAGCCGCCGTCGTGGCGGTCGAAGACCTTATTTGCGCGTCGCAGCACGAAGCCATCAGGCAGCTGCAAGTGAACAACATGCGACATGACGCGGGCAACGCGGTCAGCCAGACACAGGAGACTCTTCAATGAACTCGAAAAGAATCGCAGGGTATGCCCTGTCGTGGGCCGCGGGGCAATTTCGCGACCGGCCCGCGGTCGTATTTCGCGACCGCAGCTTCAGCTATACGCAGATCGAACGGCGCAGCAATCAACTGGCCAACGCGCTGATCGGGCTCGGCCACGGTCCCGGTGAGCGGCTTGCAGCTCTCCTTAACAATTCGGTTGAGAGCATCGACAGCCAGTTCGGTGCTGAAAAGGCGGGGCAGACCTACGTCGCCCTGAACGCGCGTCATACGCTTCGAGAACAGGCGGGGATTCTCAATGACGCGGAGGTGTCAGTGCTGATCGTCGGCGTTGAATTCCGTGAATTGGCGCTGCAGCTCAGATCTCTTGTTCCGTCACTGCGTCACGTGATCGGAGTAGGTTGGCGTGATGCCGATGTACTCGAGTTCGATGCGCTTCTGGCCCGCGCGTCAGACCAGGCTCCGCAACTCATGGTACCCGACGACCTGCTGCTGAGGATCGCCTACACGTCGGGCACGACCGGCCAGCCGAAGGGCGTTGCCTACAGCATTAAACGCTTCGAGGCGCGTCTGGCGAATCATTTCAGCGCAATGGAATACGGCCTCGGTGTCGACGATGCGATGCTCCATGTGGGGCCGCTTACGCACGCGGCCGGCGTGCACCTGCTGCCGTGCTACCTGCGGGGAGCGCGCAACATCGTGGCCGACCGCTTCGATGCCGAAGAGGTGCTGGCGCAGATCGCGAGGGATCGCATTACGCAGTTGATGGTCGTACCGACGATGCTGAACCGCCTGCTGGAAGCGCTGGCGGCTGACCCGTCAGCCGACATCTCAGCGTTGCGCCGCGTGCACTACGGGACCGCGCCCACGCCGACGAGCACAATGCACGAGGCGTTGGAGCGGCTCGGCCCGATCCTGCGCCAGCAATACGGCATGACCGAGGCCGTCCAGCCTCTGTGCGTGCTGTACCCGCACGAGCATCTGGAGAATGGCCGGCCCTCTGGGCGCATCAAATCGTGCGGCCGGCCGGCCATGAACGTCGACGTCACGGTGCGCGACGCCGATGGTCGTGCCTTGCCGACCGGCGAGGTGGGCGAGATTGCGCTCGCACACCGCGGCATCGGCGAAGTCGCGTTCTGGCGCCGGCCTGACCTGGAGCGTGAATCGATCCGCGACGGGTGGTATTACAGCGGCGACCTTGGCAGCTTCGATGACGAAGGCTTCCTCTACATCGTGGGCCGCAACAAGGACATGATGATCAGCGGCGGCTTCAACGTCTACGCACGTGAAGTCGAGGATGCACTGCAGACACATCCGGCCGTCGCTGAGGTGGCCGTGCTCGGCCTGCCGGATGCCGAGTGGGGGGAGGTGGTCGCTGCATTCGTCGTTCGCCGACCCGGGAAAACAAGCGATACCAACGCGCTCGCGCAGCATTGCGCAGGGCTAATCGCCGGTTACAAGAAGCCGCGTGTGATCGAATTTGTCGACGCGCTACCGCGTAATCACGCCGGCAAAGTGACCAAGAACGATTTGCGCGACGCCTACCTGGCGCGCCGTCCCAATGGAGTAACTTCCAAATGAACACAACGCAACCATCCCAGCCCACAGCGGGCGAGTGGACCGAGGACCTGAACGAACTGGCACAGCGTCGCGCGATCGCGCACGAGCTGGGCGGAGAAGAGCAGGTGGCGCGCCATCACGCTCAAGGCAAGCTCACGGCGCGCGAGCGCATCGATCACCTGCTCGATGCCGGCAGCTTCGCCGAGATCGGCGTGCTGGCGGGTGCCGTCAAATACGGTGCGGATCGCAAGCGGGAGCATTTCACGCCCAGTAACGCTGTTGTCGGCATTGGCAGGATCGATGCCCGGCGAACCGTAGTCGCAGCTGACGATTTCACGATCCGCGCCGGCTCATCCGAAGGTTCCGTGTCGGAGAAGTGGATCTATGCCGACCGCTACGCCTGGGAATACAAACTTCCGATCGTGCGCATGGTTGATAGCGCCGGCGGCAGTGTCAAGCTACTCGACAAGCTCGGCCATACCAAGATTCCCGGCTACGCCATGCTGCCGATGACGCAACTGCTTGGCGCAGTGCCGGTAGTGGGCATCGCACTGGGCGCCTGCGCAGGCCTCGGTGCCGTGCGCGTCGGCTCGGCGCATCTTTCCGTCATGATTCGCGGCAAGAGTCAGGTATTCGCCGGCGGCCCACCCGTCGTGAAGCAGGCGCTGGGCCTCGATATCGACAAGGAGGGGCTCGGTGGCTACGACGCGATGCATCGCTTCAGCGGCGCGGTGAGCCTCGCCGTCGATAGCGAAGAAGAAGCATTGCGGGTCACACGGCGCTTTCTTTCTTATCTCCCCAGCAACGTGTGGGAACTGCCGCCCCGCGTGGCTTGCGAGGATCCGGTCGATCGCTGCGACGAATGGCTCAATCGGGCGATCCCAGCCGACAGGCGCAAGATCTTCCAGCCCCGCAAGATCCTGAAGGCGATCTTCGACGAGGGGTCGATCTTCGAGATGTCGCCCGACTTCGGCGGCTCGACCATCACCTGCCTAGCGCGTCTGAACGGCCACGCGGTGGGCGTGATGACGAATAATCCCATGGTGATGGGCGGTGCGCTGACGCGCGCTGCAGCCTTGAAAATGGCGCGCTTCGTCGACCTGTGCGACACCTTCCACTTGCCCATCATCAATCTGGCCGATCAGCCGGGCGTCATGACCGGTCCCGACGCCGAACGCGAAGGCACGCTTTCAGCCGCATTGCAGGCCATGCATGCGATCGAGCAATCGGGCGTGCCCTGGCTGGCAATCGTGTTGAGGCGCTGCGTGGGCCTCGCCGGTGCCATGCTGAGCCCGTGGCACGGGCCATCGGGCACCGCGCTGCCGAACCGCTATGCGTGGCCGTCGGCGCGCTGGGGTTCGATTCCGGTCGAGGGCGGCGTCGCGGCGGCCTATAAGCAGGACATTGCTGCTGCCGCCGACCCGGTCGCGCATCGCCTCGACCTCGAGGCGCACTACCACGCAATCTCGTCGCCCATGCGCACGGCCGAACGCTTCGGTGTGCTCGACATCATCGAACCTGCGACGACGCGGCCGTTGCTGTGCGCCTGGGTCGAAGATGCTTATCAGGCGACAAGCCGCCGCCTCGGCCCTGTTGGCCGGACGATGCGCTGAACGAGGAGAATTGCCATGAAATCCTATCGACTGTTCAACTGGCAGACCCCACCACGCCTGGTGGAGTGATGAAGCGGCGTCCAATCAGTTGCAGGACGCCTGAAACCAGACAAGGATCCCACGTGAATTGTGCTCTCGCCCCGGTAGGCCCTGCCTCCGATGACCCAGTTGCCGACCTCGGCACGTATGATGAACAACGCGCACAGCTGGACGCCCGTGTCCGTGTCGCCCTCGCGATGGGTGGTGCGGCCAGGCTCGAGCAGCGCCGCGCCACCGGCAATCTGAACGCACGCGAACGCATAGAGCAACTGCTGGACGCAGGCTCGTTCAGCGAAACCGGCATGCTGGCTGTGTCTGTACTGCCCGCCGACCGCGACACCTCGCCGGCCGATGCCAAGATTACCGGCACCGGTCGCATCGAAGCGCGGCGCGTGGCCGTCGTGTCGAACGACATGACGGTCAAGGGCGCGTCGTCGTCGGCCGTCAACATGCGCAAGATCAGCCGTCTCAAGGAGACTGCCACCCGCAACGGTATGCCGTTGATCTTCCTTGGCGAGTCGAGCGGCTCGCGGGTGCCTGATAGCCTGGGCGCGGAAGCAATGTCTGCTGCGGGTCAGGATCCGCAGCAGTATTGCCGCCGCCGCGAAACGCCGTGGGTCAGCGCCGTGCTCGGGCCATGCCTGGGTTCATCGACCTGGTACACCTGCCTCTCCGACTTCGTGGTGATGCGCAAGGGCGCGTTCCTCGCCGTGTCGAGTGCGCGGGTCACCTCGCTTGCGATTGGTGAAACCGTGGACCCCGAAGAACTGGGTGGCTGGAAGCTGCATGCGGAGCACACGGGGTTAGTGGACATGGTGGTCAACAGCGATGCGGAAGCACTGGCAGCGATTCGCCGCTTCCTGAGCTATCTGCCGTCGCATGCAGGCGCGCGCCCTCCCAGCCTGCCGCCAGCGCAGGTTGTTGCGCCCGACGCGAACAGGCTCCTTGAACTCGTACCGGCGGCGCGCAGCAAGACCTACGACATGCGCAAGGTCATCGCCGGCATCGTCGATGAAGGCAGCTTCTTCAACCTGAAAGATCGTTTTGGCCGCGCCGCTGTGACCGCATTAGCCCGTCTGAACGGCGAAAGCGTGGGGATCGTCGCGTCGAATCCGATGTTCAAGGGCGGTGCGATGGACCCTGAGGCCTGCCGCAAGGTCAGCTCGTTCCTGGTGATGTGCGATTCGTTCAATATTCCGCTCATTTTCCTGGTCGATACGCCGGGCTTTCTCGTCGGTATCGAGGGCGAGCGCAAGTCCGCGCCCGCGCACATCATGAACATGATCCACGCCGTGCAACTGTGCAGCGTGCCCAAGCTGTCAGTGATCATACGCAAGAGCTACGGGCAGGCCTACATCAACATGGGCGGCGGCCGCAACAGCGACGAGGTGGCGGCCTGGACCAGCGCGGATGCCAGCTTCATGGATCCGCAGATCGGTGTCAGCGTGCTCTACGGCATCAAGCGGGAGGACGATCCCGCGCGCTTCGATCAGTTGAAGGCCGAACTGACGCGCGACACCTCGGCTTACGCACTGGCCGGCGCGTTCGGCGTGCAGTCGGTGATTGCCCCGCAACAAACCCGGGCCTGGCTGATCGACGCCCTGGCCACGCATCGCCGTGAGCGCAGCGGTGGCATTGGCGAACATGAGATGCGATCCTGGCCGACGTACATCTGATCGTCCTTCGGTCCAGGCATACACAGCCGCAATCAGAGATTGCCGCAAAACAAATAAGGAGACTCTTGCTATGAAAACCACTTTGTCGGTCGTCGCAGCCGACTCTTATTCACCCGACTCTGCCCGAGTGCCGCGAGTTTATGCGTGGGCGGTATTCGCGCTCACATTCGGCCTGATGCTGTCCGATTACGTATCGCGTCAGTTAATCGGCGCGGTATTCCCGTCCCTGAAAGCCGAATGGGCGTTGTCGGATTCTCAGCTCGCGATGCTGGTGAGCGTGGTTTCGCTCGCCGTTGGCTTGTTGTGTGTGCCGATTTCGTTACTGTCGGATCGTTGGGGACGGGTCAAGAGCATCACCCTGATGGCCTTCGTGTGGTGTCTCGCGACAGTCGCATGCGGCCTGGCGCACAGCTACGCACAGTTGCTGTCGGCGCGGATCTTTGTCGGTCTTGGCGAGGCGGCCTATGGTGCCGCGGGTTGCGCATTGCTTGCGCACGTGTTTCCCCTCAGGCAGCGTGCCGCGGTGTTTGGCGCATTCCTTTCAGCGAGTCTGTTCGGCTCAGTGCTCGGTGTGGTCATGGGAGGCGCCATTGCGGCTCAGGCAGGCTGGCGGATGGCATTTTTCGCCGTGGGCGCGCCGGGCCTCCTGTTGGCCGTGGTCTATCCATTCGTGGTGCGTGACTATAAGACGGTCACACTGGCCGGCAGGGGAAAGGGGGGCACGGCGCCGAGCCGTTTGAGCATCACCCAGATTACGCGTGAAGTGTTTGGCGCACGCTCGGGCAATCTGGCGTATCTCGCGAGTGGACTGCAAATGGCAATGCCGGCGATTCTGATTGCCTGGTTGCCGACGTATCTCGGTCGCTACAACGGCATGGACGTGAAGAAGGCCGCGTTGATGGCGGGGGTGGCGATATTGGCCTCAGGCGTCGGCATGATTTTCGGTGGCGGCCTGGCAGATCGGCTGAGTAAAGCTCACCCGCGGCGCCGGGCGTTGGTGCCGGCAGTCTATTCGGCGCTGTCGGCGCTCGTATTGATGCTCGCGTTTGCGTTGCCAGCGGGCCCGTTAGGGCTGGGTTTGATCTTCCTCGGCGCATTGTTCGCCGCCGCGCACGGAGGATGTGCCGGGGCCATCGTTTGCGATGTCACCCATCCTGGCGTGCGCGCAACGGTGACGGCGGTGATGTCACTGGCCAACAACCTGATCGGCCTCGCGCCGGGTCCGTTGATCGTCGGCTTGCTGTCGGACTTTTTCGGGCTAAAGCTTGCGCTGACGCTGGCGCCGGTAATGGCGCTTGCGGCGACGATCTGCTTCCTTCTTGCCTCGAGGAGCTACGAAGCTGACGTGGCACGCATTCTGGCAAGTGGGACACAGGAAGCTGCCTGAATGCCGCACACGCATAACATGGAGTTATTTTGAACACAGAAGCTAACCAAGACTGGGTTGCGCGATCACTCGCTGCCGTCTGGCACCCCTGCACCCAGATGAAGCACCACGAGCGCCTGCCGTTGATCCCGGTCGCGCGCGGCCAGGGCGCGTGGCTCTACGACCGCGCCAACCATCGTTATCTGGATGCCATCAGCTCGTGGTGGGTCAACCTCTTCGGCCACGCCAATCCGCGTATCAATGCAGCGCTGAAAGACCAGCTCGATACGCTCGAGCACGCCATGCTCGCCGGCTGCACGCACGAACCCGCGATCGAACTCGCCGAACGCCTCAGCGCCCTCACGCACAACACGCTCGGTCACGCGTTCTTCGCGTCTGATGGCGCGTCAGCCGTCGAAATCGCGCTGAAGATGAGCTTCCATTCGTGGCGCAATCGCGGCTTCGCGGACAAGCAGGAATTCGTCTGCATCGCCAACAGCTATCACGGCGAAACCATCGGGGCGCTCGGTGTCACCGATGTCGCACTCTTCAAGGATGCCTACGACCCGCTGATCCGTCACGCGCACGTGGTGACGTCGCCCGACGCACGCCTCGCACAACCCGGTGAAACCGCCGAAGACGTCGCGCGCCGCGCGCTCGATCACGTTCGCGCGCTGTTCGACGCGCGTGCCGCGAAAATCGCCGCGCTGATCGTCGAGCCGCTCGTGCAATGCGCGGCCGGCATGGCCATGCACGACGCGTCCTATATCGCGGGCCTGCGCGCGCTGTGCGATCAGTACGGCGTGCATCTGATCGCCGACGAAATCGCGGTCGGCTGCGGACGCACCGGCACGTTCTTCGCCTGCGAACAGGCAGGCATCTGGCCGGACTTCCTGTGTCTGTCGAAAGGCATCAGCGGCGGCTATCTGCCGCTCTCGATCGTGCTCTCGCGCGATGAGATCTTCGAGGCCTTCTATCACGACGACACCGCGCGCGGCTTCCTGCACTCGCACTCGTACACCGGCAATCCGCTCGCCTGCCGCGCGGCGCTCGCCACCCTCGATCTGTTCGCGAGCGACAACGTCCTCGCCGCCAACGCGCAGAAGTCCGCGAAGCTGAAGGCCGCACTCGCGCCGCTCGCGCAACACAGGCAGGTGCGCCATCTGCGTCAGTGCGGCACGATCTTCGCGTTCGACGCCGTGATCGACGACGCCCAGCACGCCCGAACATTCTCGCGCCGCTTCTTCGAAAACGCGTTGCAGCGCGAACTGCTGCTGCGCCCGATTTCGACCACGGTGTATCTGATGCCGCCTTATATCCTCGACGACGAAGAGCTCGCGCTGCTCGCCTCGCGCACCCGCGAGACCTTCGAAGCGACGCTCGCGGAGACCCGCTAATGCATTTGCTCGACACGCTCACCCAAGGACTCAAGGACATCGACGAACGCGGCTTGCGCCGTCGCCGCCGCACCGCCGACACGCCGTGCGCCGCACACATGACCGTCGATGGCCGCGCGATCATCGGCTTCGCAAGCAATGACTATCTCGGCCTCGCAGCGCATCCGCAACTGATCGCCGCGATCGCCGAAGGCGCGCAGCGCTACGGCGCGGGCAGCGGCGGTTCGCATCTGCTCGGCGGGCATTCGCGCGCGCACGCGCAACTCGAAGACGATCTGGCTGAATTCGCCGGCGGCTTCGTCGACAATGCGCGCGCGCTCTACTTCAGCACCGGCTACATGGCGAATCTGGCGACGCTCACCGCGCTCGCGGGACGCGGCACCACGCTGTTTTCCGATGCGCTGAATCACGCGTCGCTGATCGACGGCGCACGCCTGTCGCGTGCCGACGTGCAGATCTATCCGCACTGCGATATGGAAGCGTTGAGCGCGATGCTCGACGCCTCGGATGCCGAAGTCAAAGTGATCGTCTCCGATACGGTGTTCAGCATGGACGGCGACATTGCCCCGCTGCCGCGTCTGCTGGCGCTCGCGGAACAGCACGGTGCGTGGCTGATCGTCGACGACGCACACGGCTTCGGCGTGCTTGGCCCGCAAGGCCGGGGCGCAGTCGCAGAAGCGGCATTGCGTTCGCCCAATGTGATTTCCATCGGCACGCTTGGCAAAGCTGCGGGCGTATCCGGCGCGTTCGTCGTTGCGCATCAGACCGTGATTGAATGGCTCGTGCAGCGCGCCCGTCCGTACATCTTCACGACCGCTTCGGTGCCCGCCGCCGCGCACGCGGTATCGGCGAGTCTGCACATCATCGGTGGCGAAGAAGGCGACGCGCGCCGTGCGTATCTTCGGCAGCTGATCGAACGCACGCGCGCGATGCTCAAGGCGACGCCGTGGCTACCGGTCGATTCGCATACCGCCGTGCAACCGCTCATCATCGGTGCGAACGACGCCACGCTGGACATCGCGGCCACGCTCGATCGCGCCGGTCTCTGGGTGCCGGCGATCCGTCCGCCGACCGTGCCCGCCGGCACGTCGCGGCTGCGCATTTCGCTGTCGGCCGCGCATTCGCACGCGGATCTGGACCGGCTTGAAGCCGGCTTGCAACAACTCGGGGTCAAAGCGGCATGAGCGGCTCGGGTCAAAGCGCGTTGTCCCTGTTCGTCACCGGCACCGATACGGAAATCGGCAAGACCTTCGTGTCCGCGGCACTGCTGCGCGGCTTCGTGCGCGAAGGCCTGCGAGCCGCCGCGATGAAGCCGATCGCGGCAGGCGCATTCGAAGTGAACGGGGTGCTGCACAACGAAGACGCGGATCAACTCGACGCGGCATCGAGCGTCCTGCTGCCGCCCGCGATCCGCACGCCGTATCTGCTGAAGGAACCGGCCGCGCCGCATATCGCCGCCGCACTGGAAAACGTCGCGTTCGACATCGGCCACATTGTCGATTGCCACGCCCAGGCGCTCACGCGCGCGGATATCGTCGTGGTGGAAGGCGTGGGCGGCTTTCGCGTGCCGCTGACCATCACCCAGGACACCGCCGATCTCGCGGTCGCGCTGAAGCTGCCCGTCGTGCTCGTGGTGGGCATGCGCCTCGGCTGCATCAGCCATGCGCTGCTGACCGCCGAAGCGATCGCCGCGCGCGGTCTGACGCTGGCCGGCTGGGTCGCCAACCGCATCGATCCGAACATGACGTTCCCCGACGAAAACATCGCGTCGATCCGCGAGCATCTCGCGCGTGAACACGACGCGCCGCTGCTCGGCATCGTGCCGCATCTGAGCCCGGCCTCGCCCGAGCTCGCGGCAGATCAACTCGACATCAATGGCCTTCTAAACACGCTGCGCGCCGCGCAGCGTTGAACCCTATCAAACATCCCTCCATGAGGATTGACGACATGACGCAACTGAACATCGCTCCGACGCCAGCCGACACGGCCGCCGCGCACAACCATGCCAATAACGACGCCGCCGGCGCGAAACCGGTGGCGCGCTGGCGCGTCGCCGACATCGTCGCGCTGTACGAACTGCCGTTCAACGACCTGATGTTCCGCGCGCAGCAAACGCACCGCGAACACTTCGACGCGAACACCGTGCAACTGTCGACGCTGCTCTCGATCAAGACCGGCGGCTGCGAAGAAGACTGCGCCTATTGCCCGCAGTCGGTGCATCACGACACCGGCTTGCAAGCCGACAAGCTGATGCCCGTCGACGAAGTGCTGGCCGCCGCGAAGGTTGCGAGGGAAAACGGCGCGACACGCTTCTGCATGGGCGCCGCGTGGCGTAATCCGAAAGACCGGCATCTGGAGCCGATCAAGGACATGATCCGCGGCGTGAAGGCCATGGGTCTCGAAACCTGCGTGACGCTCGGCATGCTCGAAAAGCACCAGGCACAAGGTCTGCGCGAAGCGGGCCTCGATTACTACAACCACAACCTCGACACGTCGCCGGAGTTCTACGGCCAGATCATTTCGACGCGCACCTATCAGGACCGCCTCGACACGCTCGAACGCGTGCGCGACGCGGGCATCAACGTGTGCTGCGGCGGTATCGTTGGTCTGGGTGAATCGCGCCGCGAACGCGCGGGCCTGATCGCGCAACTGGCGAACATGGAGCCGTATCCGGAATCGGTGCCGATCAACAATCTGGTGCAGGTGGAAGGCACGCCGCTGACCGGCACTGAAGCGATCGACCCGTTCGAATTCGTGCGCACGATTGCGATTGCGCGCATCACGATGCCGCGTGCGATGGTGCGTCTGTCGGCGGGCCGCGAGCAGATGGACGAAGCGCTGCAGGCGCTGTGCTTCCTCGCCGGTGCGAACTCGATTTTCTATGGTGACAAGCTGTTGACCACGGGTAACCCGCAGGCGGCGCGAGACCTCGCACTGCTCGATCGATTGGGCCTGCGCGTCCAAGGCGAAGGGATATGAGCACGCTGCCTTTGCTGGCCGAGGGCGCCTCGCCGCTCGGACGCCTGATGATCGACGACGACTTTCTGGAGAACCCCTATCCGACGTACCAGGCGTTGCGCGATGCCGGACCGATGCACTGGAGCGACGAGTTTTTCGGCGGCGCATGGCTGCTCACCCGGCCCGCAACAAACCAGGAAGGTAAATGCGCCGTCGCTGTGCGGACTAGCAACTTCTACCCAAATATCCAATCAGCGGCTTACGGGTGAGGTGCCGGGGAGAATCAATTGGCCTTTGGCCCTATACCGCTCCTATGGCCGTTCGACACTCGGCTCCGCCTGAGCGGGGCCGGCCGCTCACAGCGGGTTAGCAGTTTGCGAAGCTTGGCGGCAACTGGGCACGGCCCACCGATCAATGGCACTTTTGTCGCGGCCCTGCTAGATTTCTATTGAGCCGAATCATTGATCGGGAGAGATCGATGGCCGACAGACCGACTTCCAACGCGTCCACATTCCGTTCGCTGGTCCTGATTGCAGTCGTCGTGGTCGCGCTGGTCGCGGCCTTCGCCTTTACGGCCGGCTGGCTCTCTCCGGGGCGCCTGACGCCGGCAAAGATCGTCAACGCTCTGGCGCCGCCGGGCGGCCCGGCTCTCGGCCACCGGCGCAATCACGCCAAGGGCATCTGCTTTACCGGTAGCTTCGAATCGAACGGCGCGGCTGCGGCCCTGTCCAGGGCGCCAATGTTCGCGCCTGGCTCGTTTCCGGTCACGGGACGCTTCAACCTCGGTACGCCAGATCCCAACGCGCCGGACGCCACGGTTCGGGTACGCGGCCTCAGTCTGCGTATCGTCGCGCCGGATGGAAGCGAATGGCGCACGGCAATGATTGACCTTCCGTTCTTCCCGGTCGCCACGCCGGAGGCCTTTTACGGCCTGCTCAAGGCCTCGGCCAATAAGACCGACCCGGACGCCATGAAAAATTTTGCCGCCGCACATCCGGAATTTGGCAATTTTGCCGCATGGGTCGGGGGCGCGCCGTGGACGGGCTCTTACGCGCAGGAGCGGTACAACAGCCTCAATAGCTTCATCTTCACTAACGCTGCGGGACAGGACCAAGCCGTGCGCTGGTCCTTCGTGCCGGCCGCGCAGCCCGAGGCCGTACCCGTCGACCAGTTGAAGGAGCGTGGCGCCGACTTCCTCAACGCGGATATTACGCAGCGGGTGCACAGCGCGCCGCAACGATGGACACTGGTCGTCGTGGTCGCCAATCCCGGTGACCCGACCGCCGACCCCAGCAAAGCCTGGCCGGAAGATCGACGCAAGGTGGAGGCGGGTTCGCTGGTGGTCAACGCCATTGAACCCGAGGTTGACGGGCCGTGTCGCGATCTCAACTTCGATCCCACCGTCCTGCCGTCCGGTATGCACGTCTCGGACGATCCGTTTCCCGCCGCGCGCTCAGCCGCCTATTCCGTATCGTTCAACCGGCGGACCGCTGAGGATAAATACTATCCGCACCATCCGGCGGGAGGAGCCACGCCATGACCGCGACCCGCGATCGCTTCACACCGCTGCAGCGCGCTCTTCACTGGCTCATGGCGGTTTGCATTCTGGCGATGCTGTTCATCGGTGTCGGGATGGTGTCCACCACTCACCCCGATTATCTTTCGCTGGTGTCTATCCACAAGCCGCTAGGTATCGTGATTCTCGTGCTGGCGCTGATTCGCCTGGTGGTCAGGTTGACGCGCGGCGCGCCGCCGCTGCCGGCGTCGATGCCGGAACCGATGAAACTCGCCGCCCGCCTGTCGCATCTCGCGTTCTACATACTGATGATTGCGCTTCCGCTGATCGGATGGGGCATGCTGTCGGCCGCGGAGTATCCCGTCGTGGTGTTCGGGATACATTTGCCATTCATCCTGCCGCATAGCAACAGGTTGCACACGCTGCTCTGGAACGCGCACAGGGTGCTTGCGCTGTGCTTCTTTGCGCTGATCGTGCTTCATCTGGCGGCGGCGCTTTTGCACGCGCTGGTCAGACGTGACGGTGTCTTCCAGGCGATGGCGCCCTGGCGGTGAGGCGACGTAGAAAACAAGCGGCGCCGAACTCATAGCGAGCGTTTGCAAGTCCATGCGTTGCGTTTTGGCCGCCTGTTCAGATCGCAAACGGCAACAGTCGACAACCGGCTCAACTCGACCCGAAGGTACTCATTTGTCGAAGCCGGCGGCGGAAGTTCGCCGCTGCCGTCGACGAATGGCTGGTCCGAAGCGGTGAGTGGGCGTAACAAAATCGATGGACGAACGTCGACAAAGGCCGATGACTTGAGAGGCCGCACGGGTGGACGAATGACCGCTGGACCTTGACAACCGACCTCTAAACGCTTAGGAGAGTGAACGAACCGCGCTTGACGGCGGCGCTGCGCTCACGGCGTGACGCAATCGTTATCGTTCCAAGTTGTGAGCAAGTCGGCCGGTCAGCGGCCGTCCCGCACAGCGAAAACAATGGCGGGAACGCGGCGCGCGAGAACAGCGCGGCGTTGCGGGCACCGGCTGCCTGTCTCCCTCCTCGCCTACCTGCTGGCGGCCGTTGAGACGTTCGACAGCCGCAGCATCTCCTCTCGTAAAACCAGAGATGTCGCGCGCGCAATGCTGCCCCGGGTCGACGCCACCGAAAACAGCCGCATTTGCCCTTCACCAAGGTCAGCAGGCCGTCGACCATCCGGAAGGGGCTTCCTGACGATCCGCACTGCTCGTATTAGAGTCCCGCCGCGCAAGGCACGCTACAGGTTGCATTGCAAAAACCCGGTAAAGAACCCGCACTGCGGGAAATCCTCTACATCTCATCGCGTCGAAAATTGCATACAATGTGAGCCTAGATAGCCATACAGAGGTCAAAATGGCGCTTGATACTCAGACTTTGCATACAATTCAGAATGAACCAGTGCGTTCAGCGGATGACGTCTATACCGCGATCAAGGACGCTGTCACCAGCGGCCAATATGGCGCAGGTGAATATCTGCGCGAGGAACAGCTTGCCAAGAGTCTGGGGGTGAGTCGCACGCCGGTACGCGAAGCCTTGCGGCGTCTCGATGCCGATGGGTGGGTTGAAACGCGCCCGAACTATGGCGTGCGCGTGAAAGCGTGGACCTTGCAGGATGCACGCGAGATCTTCGAGGCGCGTCTTCTGGTCGAGCCCTATCTCGCCGGACGCGCGGCCTTGTCTATCGGTGTTTCCGACATCGGGCGTCTCCAGACGCTGGCTGATGCGATGCTCGCGATCACACAACGCCCATCCACGCCTCAATCCAGCGAAGCGTGGTTCAGCGCGAACGGAGAGTTCCACGCAATTATCACGGCCGCCGGGAACAACGCGCGCCTCGACCGCTCGCTCAAGTCGATGAAGGAAACGCCGCTCATCAAGTGGACCTTCGGCACGTATAGCGACGACGACCGCGTGCGCAGCGCACGCCAGCATTTCGAAATCGTTCGCGCGCTCGAACAGCGCAACGCCGCGTGGACGGAAGCAGCCATGCGTTGCCACATTCTTGCCGCTGAAAACGCAGTGCTCGACCGCCGCGACCGGGAGCATCCCGCCTCCTGATTCAGCATGGTTCGGGCAGCAACAGCATCACGAGCAGTCATTCGATAGTCGCGACGACGACAACACTGGAGACGACACATGCTGAGCACCGATAGCACAACCGTACGCACCGTAAGCGCCGGTGCACGTCTCGACCGATTGCCGATCTCACGCTTTCACAGGCGCGTGCTGTGGCTGATTGGCGGGGGCATGTTCCTGGATTCGTTCGACATTTACCTTGCCGGCGGCGTGCTCGGCGCGCTCGCAAAGACCGGCTGGTCAACGATGCACCTGAACGCGGCGTTCCTCTCGTCGACGTTCATCGGCATGTTGATTGGCGCGTTTACCGCCGGCGTGCTGGGTGACGCGAAAGGCCGCAAATTCACGTATCAATTCAATCTCGCAGTGCTCGGTCTCGCGTCGATCGCGGGCGCGTTTGCGCCGAACATGACGTGGCTGATTGTGTGCCGCTTTTTCATGGGCCTCGGCCTGGGCGCGGAGATCGTCGTCGGTTACGGATCGGTCGGCGAATTCATGCCGCCCACCGTGCGCGGAAAATGGTCAGCGTATCTGTCGCTCATCACCAACTCGGCGCTGTTCTTTTCGACGTTTCTCGGCTATCTGATCATCCCGTCGATCGGCTGGCGCGCTATGTTCGCAATCGTTGGCGTCGGCGCGATGATCGTGTGGGTCCTTCGCAAAAAGATGCCCGAGTCACCGCGTTGGCTCGAATCGAAAGGCCGCTACGACGAAGCCGAAGCGATCCTGCGCGCAGCGGAGGAGGAGTCGGCGCACAATTCAACGTTGCCGCCCGTCGTCAATGCGCCGTACACCGTCACCAGGAAAACCACGTTGCTGGAGCTCTTCGGGCCCTCGCAGATCCGCCGCACGTTCGTGTCTATCATCGTGCAGGTTGCGATCAACATGGTGATCTACGGCTTCATCGTCTGGGTGCCAACGTTCCTGATGAAACAGGGCATCGGCATGGCATCGTCGCTGGGCTATACGGCGCTAATGTCGCTCGGCGGACCGGCAGGCGCGCTGCTAGGCGTACTTCTCGCCGACAAGATCGGGCGCAAGAAGGGGCTCATCGCGGTGTCGGCGCTCGCGGCGGTGGTCGGCTGGCTATACGGGCATTCCACCGGCATCGAAATGGCGACGCTGCTCGGCTTCCTGCTGTTCACGCTCACGTATCTGATGGTGGCGTTGGGCATTGCGACCTACATCCCCGAGCTCTTCGCCACGGAGAACCGCATGCGGGCAAGTGGCATCGCGGGTTGCGCCGGGCGCATTACGGGCATCTTCGCGCCGCAACTCGTCGTCATGATGTACGCGACGGGCGGTGTGAAGGACGTGCTGACGATGATCATCGGCGCGCTGGTCGTGTTGGCGGTCGTCCTTGCAGTGTTCGGTATCGAGACGAATCGACGCTCGCTCGAGGACATTGCGCCTTCGATCGACACGAACGATGCACTGCCGGCGTCATCGCTTTCACATGAATCGCAACGTTGAAACTTCACTTCACTCGTTAAACAGGACACGTATGAGCGTCACACAGCAAAGCAAGCGTCAAGCGTTGAAAGCACGGTTCGCGCGCAGGGAGATTGTCACTGCGCCCGGAATCTTCGACATGATCTCCGCGAAGATGGCCGACTCAATGGGCTTCGAGTGCCTCTATATGACGGGCTTCGGCACCGTAGCGTCGTACCTCGGTCTGCCGGATGCAGGCCTCGCGACCTACACCGACATGGTCAATCGCGTCGCGGCATTCTGCGGCGGCACGAACACGCCGATGATCTGCGACGGCGACACGGGTTATGGCGGATTACTGAACGTCGCGCATACCGTCCGAGGTTATGAGCAAGCGGGAGCGGCAGGCATTCAACTCGAGGATCAGGAATTCCCGAAGAAATGTGGCCATACACCGGGGCGGCGGGTGATCCCGGTCGAGGATATGGTGCGCAAAATCAAGGTCGCCGTGGAAAGCCGCAGCGATCGCGATTTCCAGGTCGTCGCACGCACCGATGCACGTACATCCCTCGGCCTCGATGAAGCGCTGCGTCGTGGCGAGGCATATGCGAAGGCTGGCGCGGATGTGCTGTTCATCGAATCGCCGGAAAGTATCGAGGAACTCGAAACGATCGGGCGAACCTTCAATGTTCCGTTGCTGGTGAACGTCGTCGAAGGTGGACGGACGCCGCAGCTTGCGCCCCATGAGTTGCAGAAGCTCGGTTTCTCTCTCGCGATCTATCCGGCTTCAGGCTTTTTAGCCGTCGCGAAGGCGCTCAAGGAGATGTACGGGCAGATTCTGGCGCACAGGAGCACGGAAGCCGCCGTTGACGCGATGTATCCGTTCTCCGAGATGTGCGAGTTGATGGGTTTCCCCGAAGTGTGGGCGTTCGATCGCGCACACGCAGACTAAGACCTCGGCAGGGCATCCCTCTCGTTGCACCGCCCAGCGCCAGCATAGACTTTGACTTTGCGGTCGCCGCCATTTTTTGCGGCGCGCCGCACAAGAGACTTCAGCGGCCGATGAATTGTGGGACTGAGTGTCCAGCCGAACGGCCGTTGCGATCCGGAAGCTGTCGGTGATTTGTGCGGGCCTGAACGGCGGTTGAGGGTCGATTTTGGGCAAGTGCATCGGTCAGTAGCGGCCCCGAAGCGGTCATCCGTATTCGGCCGCTCGACCATCAGGTGTCTGAATGGTATGGCTGATAGAATTGTTTGGCCACGACGGCATGACGGTCGCGCGCCCTAAAGCCGACCCACCGTGAGTGCCGTATATCATGCAGGTTATATCGGAGAGTCTATGCGTAACGTTCGAAGAGCAGTGTGCGCACTGCTGCTCGCTTTACCCTTTTGCGGTATGGCACAAGCCGACATCATCGCGTCCTGGAAGTCAGTCCCGATGCCTCCGCCTCCAGAGTTGAAGACATTTACCGTTACCGATTCAGGTCATACCGCGCTATTGCTGCTCGATTTCGACACCAGTACCTGCAACAGCAAAGAGCGTCCCACGTGCGCGGCCTCACTGCCGTATGTCGCCAATCTGTTGAGCAAGTCGCGCGAGGCGAACCTTCTGATCGTCTACAGCCTGACCAGCACGGGCACACTGGCGGCGGTGCCGCCGGTTATCGCGGCCAAAGGTGGCGAGACGGTCGTGCAATCGGGCGTGGACAAGTTTTTCAACACCGATCTCGAAACGGCTCTGAAGAACAAGGGCATTCAAACCGTGATCGTTACCGGCACGATGGCACACGGCGCAGTGTTGTACACCGCAAGCGAAGCGGCGGTGCGCGGCTTCAAGGTAGTGGTCCCGACTGATGGCATGTCGAGCAAAGACCCGTTCGGCGAACTCTCGGCCGCGTGGATTCTAGCCAATGCGCCGGCCGGCGTGAGCAAAAACGTTACGCTGACTCGCTCCAGCATGATCAAGTTTTCACAGTAGGCGATTCTTCGTCTGCAAGATCTGTCAGCGCTATGCGGAGGAGTGCCGTGAGTTGCTCCTACGTCTCAAAGCCTGGCCTGAATTTATATAAGGGCCACATAGTGGAGCGTGGCCAACTGCGTCAGTCCGTGCCCGTTAAGGTTTATTCGACGCCTGCCGACATGCGCGGAGGCATGCACATTCTTGCGGCCGATGGCAGGCATCGAATAAACCTTAACGGTCGACGACTTCCACCATACGCGACGTTTCGTGTTTGACTGCACGGTCGTGACCAGGTTTGGCTTCCAATCAGCGGACGCGCGTTTTTGCTCGACAGACCTTGATTTCCGGCTTACCCGGAAACGGCAGCCGCGCAATTCTCTCCGCCTCTGCGCGCTTGAGTCCGAGTGCCTGTAGCACGACCGCCGCAGCGCGCTCGTCGAAGTTCTGTTCGTCGAGTCCAGATGCGTTTTGCCGCTCGACTACTGGTGTGACGCGGGCGGAAGAGTGCAACTCAGCGGCGATCGCCGCGAAGATGATGCCCGTAACGGAAATGAGACAAAGAAAGTGGTCCGAGACGACAAAGCGTTTCGCGGAAATGCCGCTTTGACTATCGCGCAGCAATCGCTGACCGAGACCCCAGTTCAGCGCATGCACTGAAAAACCCTCGCGGATCAGGAGCTGTCCCCACACCGGCTCGCGGCGGGCGCGCATCAGCGTATGGCGCACACAGACAGCGACCACTTCGGCCGGGTCGGACAGTCCGCTGGCCAGGCGGTCAAGCGAATCAGCGAACTCCTCGAACACCCACTCGACGAGCGCGGCGAAGATCCTTTCCTTCGACTCGAAGTGGTTGTAGAAGGAGCCGAAACCGACGTCGGCGGCCTCGGTAATGTCGTTGATGGCCACTAAACCCATCCCTTTTTCGGCCATCAGCCTGAGCGCAGCGTCGAGCAGGCGGGTACGAGTCTCTCCCCTGCGGCGGGCGCCGCGCGGCTGGCGCCCTTCGGTCGCCTCGGCCGGAGCCGGCAGCTTTTGCGTGCGCTGCCGGGTTGCACGGGAGTTCGGGGTATCAGGCATCGCGGCTCCAAATTTCAGTATCGTCACATGGTAGATTTTTACGTCATAGTTGACAATATAGTCAGTTATGGGTGTAATGTCATCTATCGCGAACGGCTCAGCGACCGCATGGACAGACGAATTGGGTTGCGACGGTACCTGGAACAGGGTGTTGCGGCGCTGAAGATGAGTCGTCCACGGCCGTCCAGATTCACCAGCGTCGGGCTTGAGGCGAGGATCTGTTTTGCGCTCGTTCTTTAGCTGCTTCGTGGGAGTGGCCGCGTGCGATGACGAAGTACGAAGCGTTGCAAGCTGCTTGTATCAGACGAAGCGAGTAGGAATGCTAAGTGATAAGCATGCCGAATCGAGCACTCACACACTTGGCAAAGCATGCTATCAGACACACCGTGTCTTCCGATGCCTCGCCCATTTTTATTGCTGGACCATCACCTGCCTTTTGAACATCGTGAAACTTTCCGGTCTTGACGCGCAGACGCTTGCGCACCCCTTCCCGTGGTCCGTCGCCCCGTCATCCCTCCGAGGACGTCTTCTCGTTGCGGCTTGCGGCGCAATGCTGCTGACGGCTTGCCACCAGAGCAAAACCGTCGCTCCCGAGCCCAAACCCGTCGTCGCTGTCACGGTTCATCCCGATGGGCGCACGGCGAGCGCCTCGTTGCCGGCTCAGATACAGGCGCGGTATTCCACGCCTCTTTCGTTCAGGGTTGGAGGCAAGGTCACCGAACGGCGGGTACGCATCGGCGATACCGTCAAGGCGGGACAAACCGTTGCGCTGGTCGACCCTACCGATCTGCGCAATAACCTGGCCAATGCGCGAGCGCAGCTCGATGCCGCCGAACATCGTCTCGTGTACGCCAAACAGCAGCTCGATCGCGACCGCGCTCAGGCGCAGGCAAACCTGATCGCAACGGCGCAGATGGAGCAGACCCAGGACGCCTACGCTTCCGCCCTCGCGCAGCGCGATTCGGCGCTCGCCCAAATGGCGCTCGCCGCGGATCACCTGCGCTACGCCACGCTCACGGCAGACCACGACGGCGTTATCACGTCGGAGGAGGCCGACACCGGCCAGAACGTTCAGGCAGATCAAGCCGCCTATCACCTCGACTGGACGGGAGACGTGGATGTTGTCTGCGACGCGCCCGAGCGGACGCTTGGCGCATTGACCGTCGGCAGCAATGCGCGCGTAAGCCTGTCCGCGCTGCCCGGTAAGACTTTCGAGGCGCGCGTGCGCGAGGTGTCGCCGGCCGCCGACCCGCAAAGCCGCACCTGGCGCGTGAAGCTCACGCTGGCAGCGCCGAGCCCCGAAGTTCGCCTCGGCATGACGGCCAATGTCACGTTCGATTCCGTCGGAGACGCGCCAACGGCACGTCGGTTCGCGCTGCCTGTGACGGCGCTCTTTCACAAAGGCGAGGACCCCGCTGTGTGGGTGGTGCGCGCGGGCAGCGACACCCTTGAGCTGCGCCCTGTCAGCATCGCGCGCTACGACGAGCGCACGGTCTCCGTCACTGGTGGACTGCGCGACGGCGACCGCGTCGTGATGCAGGGCGTTCACGCAGTGAGCGCAAACCAGCACGTGCAGGTGGTGGCCCCGTTGCATCCGGAGGATTTTTGGTCATGAACGCACGCGACCGTGAAACCACGCATGACAGCGCGCCCGTCACCCCGTCCGACACCGAGGCACATGGCGAAGGCGGCTTCAATCTCTCCGCGTGGGCGTTGCGTCATCAGCAACTCGTGATCTTTCTGATCGGGCTTGCAACCCTCTTCGGCGTGATCGGTTATACGCAACTTGCGCAGTCGGAGGACCCGCCATTCACGTTCCGGACCATGGTCATCAAGACTTACTGGCCGGGCGCGACGGCCCGCGAGGTGCAGGAACAGATTACGGACCGAATCGGCCGTCAGTTGCAGGCGGCGCCGTACGTCGACAACATCAAGAGCTACTCGCGGCCCGGCGAGTCGATGATCTTCTTCGCCATGAAGGACTCGGCCCCGGTCATGGAGGTCCCCGAGACCTGGTATCAGGTGCGCAAGAAAGTGGGCGACATCGCCGCGACGCTGCCCAAGGGGGCCGTTGGACCGCTTTTCAACGACGAGTTCGGTGATGTCTACACGAATATCTATGCGCTCGAAGGCGACGGCTTTACGCCTGCGCAACTGCACGACTACGCGGACCAGTTGCGCACGGTCCTGCTGCGCGTGCCCGGTGTCGCCAAGGTCGACTACTTTGGCGACCCGGATCAGCACATCTTCGTCGAGATATCGAATGCGGAGCTGACGGGGCTCTCTATCACACCGCAGCAGCTCGCCCAGGCAATCGACGCACAAAATGCCGTTGCGCCCGTTGGCACCATTACGACGGCAGACGACCGGGTGTTCGTGCGACCGAGCGGCGCGCTCAAGAACGTGCAGGCACTCGCCGACACGCTCATCACCGTGAACAAACGCACGTTCCGGCTCGGTGACATCGCGAAGATCACGCGCGGCTACGACGATCCGCCCGTCACCCAGATGCGCGTCGGGGGGCAGGCGGTACTGGGCATCGGCGTGACGATGCAAAAAGGCGGCGACGTGATCAGCCTCGGCAACGCGCTCGACGCGAAAGCCGCCGAACTGCAGGCGGCCATGCCGGCGGGACTCAAGCTGGCTCCTGTCTCGAGCATGCCTCACGCGGTCAAGCATTCAGTGGACGAGTTCGTAAGGTCAGTCGGCGAAGCGGTAGCGATCGTGCTGGTCGTGAGCCTCGTTTCGCTCGGCCTGCGCACCGGCATGGTCGTCGTGATCTCGATTCCGATTGTCCTCGCCGTGACGGCGCTCTGCATGCATGTGTTCAATATCGGGCTCGACCAGGTCTCCCTTGGCACGCTCGTGCTCGCGCTGGGGCTGCTCGTCGACGACGCGATTATCGCCGTCGAAACGATGGCCGTGAAGCTCGAGCAGGGGTGGAGTCGCATGCGCGCGGCGGCCTTTGCCTACACGAACACGGCATTCCCGATGCTGACCGGCACGCTCGTGACGGTATCGGGCTTCCTGCCGATCGCACTCGCGAAATCGAGCACGGGCGAATACACGCGCTCGATCTTCGAAGTGTCGGCCATTGCGCTGATCGTTTCGTGGTTCGCGGCTGTCGTGCTGGTCCCGTTACTCGGCTTCCACATGCTGCCGGAGCGCAAGACCCACTGGCGCGACGGCGCTCATGACGGACACGTCTATAACACCGGCTTCTACCGGCGCCTTTCGGGTTGGGTCACGTGGTGTATCGAGCGCCGCTGGGCCGTGCTTGGCGTCACTGCCGTGCTCTTTGCGATCGCGATGGCGGCCTTCACGCGCGTGCCGCAGCAGTTCTTCCCCAACTCGGAGCGGCCAGAGCTGCTCGTGGACCTGCGGCTGCCGGAAGGCGCTTCGTTCGAGGCGACCCTGCGTGAAGCGAAGCGCCTGGAAAAGGCGCTCGACGGCCAGCTCGCGATCGAGCACTTCGTGGACTATGTGGGCACCGGCGCACCGCGCTTTTACCTGCCACTTGACCAGCAGCTTCAGCAGCCAAACTTTGCGCAGTTCGTGATCACGGCCAAAAGCGTCGAAAACCGTGACGAGTTGATGCACTGGCTCGATGCCAAACTCGGGAGAGAGTTCTCCGGCGTGCGCACGCGTGTGGCGCGACTCGAGAACGGTCCGCCCGTGGGATTTCCGATCAAGTTCCGGGTGAGCGGCAACGACATTGCGACCGTGCGCTCTATTGCTGAAAAGGTCGCCGGGAAGGTCCGCGCCGATTCCCGCACGCGCGATGTCCAGTTCGACTGGGACGAGCCGGCGGAACGGTCGATCTCGTTCGAGATCGATCAGAACAGGGCGCACCAGCTTGGCGTGTCGTCGGAGGACGTATCGAACTTCCTGGCCATGACGCTTTCCGGCTATACGGTCACGCAGTTCCGTGAGCGGGACAAGCTGATCAACGTCGATCTGCGTGCGCCGAAGAGCGAGCGTGTCGATCCTGCGCAGCTCACAAGCCTCGCGATTCCGACGCCGAACGGCCCGGTTCCGCTCGGCTCCCTCGGACATGTTCGGGACGCGCTCGAGTATGGGGTGATCTGGCAGCGCGACCGCCAGCCGACGATCACCGTGCAGGCCGACATTCGGGGCAACGCGCAGGGCATCGACGTGACCCGCGATATCGAGCACGCGCTCGCGGAGCAAAAAGCCACACTGCCGGTCGGCTATCGCATCGAGGTGGGCGGCTCCGTCGAAGAAAGCGTGAAAGGCCAGACCTCGATCAACGCCGAGATGCCGCTCATGATCATCGCCGTGCTGACGCTGCTCATGTTCCAGCTGAAGAGCTTCCTGCGGACGTTTATCGTCGTGCTGACAGCGCCGCTCGGGCTGATCGGCGTCGTGGCCGCGCTGCTCCTCTTCGGCAAGCCCTTTGGTTTCGTCGCGTTGCTCGGCGTGATTGCCATGTTCGGCATCATCATGCGCAACTCCGTGATTCTGGTCGACCAGATCGACCAGGACATCGCGGCGGGGCAAGGGCGCTTCGACGCGATTATCGGTGCAACCGTAAGGCGCTTCAGGCCGATCATGCTGACGGCCGCCGCCGCCGTGCTGGCCTTGATTCCGCTCCTGCGCTCTGCGTTCTTCGGGCCCATGGCGACCGCGCTGATGGGTGGTATCACGATCGCCACGGTACTGACCATTTTCTTCCTGCCGGCGCTCTATGCGACGTGCTTCAGGATCCGGCGCGATGAGCACGGGATGCAACCGGTTGTCGTCGAGCATACGGAGATCTGATCATGAAGCTTGCCTATAAGACATCCGTTCTCGCAGTGGCTACGGCGCTCGCGCTGACGGCCTGCTCGTTTGGCCCCAGCGGCGAGCCGCCGGCGATGCCTTCGCCCGAGCACTACGGGGCGCAGGCACAGCCCTCGAAGACTGTCGCCGCAGGCGGTATTGCGCAGCAGTTCGATATCGGCGCAACGTCAATGCCGCAATGGTGGCGGCTTTACCGGTCCGACGCGCTCGATGCACTCGTCGACGAAGGCTTGCGCAACAGCCCGACGCTGGCAGGCGCGCAGCGAACGCTTGCGGCCGCGCAAGAGGAACTGCGCGCGCAGGTCGGCTCATCCACGCTGCCGTCAGTCGACGGTGTCGCCCAGGTTGAACGCGCGCGTTCACCCGTCGTGCCGGGGCTCGGCCCTGAGCAGGTGCAGTACAATTTTTTCGCCGGGCAGCTTCAGGCGCACTATACATTCGACTTCTTCGGCCAGACGCGCTACGCAAACGCGGCGGCTGCCGCTCGCGTGAACGTGCAGGCATATGAACTGGAAGCGGCCCGGCGTGCGCTCGCTGCCAACATCGTCGGCACGGCGATCAATGTGGCGTCGTTCGATCGCCAGATCGCGCTCACCGAACGGCTCGTCGCCGTGGCGAGCAAAACTGCAAACGAGGATCAGCAACGGTACGCGCTCGGGTCCATTTCGCACGTGCAGGCGCTCAACTCGACGCAGGATGCAGATTCGATCGCGGCGAGTCTTCCGGCCTTGCACCAGCAGCGCGCCTCAGCGGTCCACGCGCTGGCGGTATTGATGGGCCGGACGCCGGATAACGCACCGACCGTTCCCGACCTCGACAGTCTGGCGTTGCCCGACCATGTGCCCGTCGCCGTGCTGTCGGATCTCTTGCGTTCGCGTCCCGACATTCAGGCAGCCGACGCCGCCGTGAAGGCCGCCGCGGCCGACGTTGGGGCTGCGACCGCGCAACTCTTTCCAAGCCTGTCACTGACGGCCTCGATGGGTCGCGGCGGCTTTAGCTGGCCGGCGATGCTCTCAGGCGCGGGCGGGCTCTGGGCGATCGGTGCGGGCCTGTCGCAGCCGCTCTTCCATGGTGGGGCGTTGTTCGCACAACGCCGAGCCTCGATCGATACCTACGATGCGGCGATCCTGCACTACAAGTCGACGGTTCTGTCGGCATTCCAGGATGTCGCGGATTCGCTTGCCGCACTGGACAACGACGCGCAGACGCTGGCATCTACCGAAAGAGCGGCACGGACATCCCATGCGGCATTCGACGAAACGACATCGCGCGCCCGCCTGGGTTCCCTGCCGTCAACGGTACAGCACGCCAGCGAGCAGCGATTTCTCAATGCACAGCTTGGCGCCGTACGCGCCGGGAGCCAGCGCATGAGCGATACCGCTGCACTGTTCCAGGCGATGGGCGAATTGCCGGCCGATCCCCCACACGTGACGTCAAGAGAATGACCTTGACTCCGTGAGGTCGGGGAGAGCGTCACGATGAACCGGGCCGCTCTCATTGGGCGACGCTTCCGGTGTCAGAGCTCGAGACGAACGGCATGACGTCACAGACCACCCTGCTTGGCGCAGTGCAGTCGAACGCTCGACGACATGGACTGCGAATTAATCGAGAATGTCCATGCCATAACGGGTTATGAGAGATGATCGCGCCAGCTGATTGGGCGGCGCTCGAACGGTACGCGTCAGGTCCAGACGAGCAAACTTTGCTCGTCTGGAGGCACGCCATTCACGCGGTTGATGGGAGCCCAGACCTACAAACAGATTGATGGACAAGGCCAACCGGAAGGCACCTTTGCCCATCGTACCGGGTCGGTGACCCCAATCCCGTAACGCACCATATCGTCGCCCGCCTCATTCCCCATCGACTTCCGCCTCGACGAGCGGTAACGCTCGCATTGCAATCTTCTCCGCTTCGGCGCGCTTGAGCCCGAGTGTTTGCAGAAGCGTTGCTGCC
Organism: Paraburkholderia fungorum; assembly: GCF_046027215.1. Classification (GTDB taxonomy): domain Bacteria; phylum Pseudomonadota; class Gammaproteobacteria; order Burkholderiales; family Burkholderiaceae; genus Paraburkholderia; species Paraburkholderia fungorum_D. Next base: position 424,059 of record NZ_JAQQEN010000003.1, read on the forward strand.
GTGCGCTCGGCGAAGTGCTCTCCGCTGAAACCAAGTTCGTCGAGCAACTGCGCCGCTGGCGCGCCCGGCGCGACGAAATTCAACTCGGCCGCGGTTGCCGCGAGCACGGTGCCGCCCACCGAAAGAAAGCCGATGAACGGGTCGGCAACCATAAAGCGCTTGGCGGCGATGCCATTTCCGATATCCCGCAGCAGCCGCTGACCCAGCCCGCGGCTCAGCATGCCGGCTGAAAAGCCTTCGCGTATCAGGAAGCGTCCCCATACGGGATCGCGCCGCGCCCGCATCAGGGTATGACGCACCGAGACGGCGATCACTTCTGCGGGGTCGGACAGGCCCCCCGCGAGGCGATCGAGCATGTCGGCGAATTCCTCGAACACGTTGTCGACAAGTGTCGCGTAGATGGCTTCCTTCGACTCAAAGTGGTTGTAGAACGAGCCTTGGCCGACGTCGGCGAGCTCGGTGATCTCGTTCACGGCTACACCTTCCATGCCTTTTTCGGCCATCAGCCTCAGGGCAGCGTCAAGCAGGCGGGCGCGTGTCTCGCGCTTGCGACGCGCGCCGCGCGGCTCGCGTTCTTCGGGAATGGCAACCGGGGAGGCTGTCGCCGCACGGGTAGGACGCTTTGCTGTCGGGCGATTTGAAGTGTTCGGCATGATCGGTCCAGTTTTGGCCATACGAAGTATAGATGCTATTGTCGATATTGACAAAACGCTCAACTATGACTTTAATGTCATTAATGGCCGCCTAGCGCCGGTCTACAAACAACAGACGGAGTGACTGTGGAGACAGCAGCAAAAGATGGTGCTACGCCGTGCAGCCGGCATGGCGAGGGTCGTGCGCCGACCGGGGCATTTCCACCAGCCGTGGAGGTTTTAGTGGTGGGCTGCGGACCGGTGGGTGCAACGATTGCCAATCTGTTGGCACGGCACGGTGTCAACGTGATGGTTGTCGACAGGTCGACTGAGGTATTTATGGCGCCCCGTGCGATCGCGCTCGATAACGAAGCGCTGCGCATCCTTCAGCTTGCCGGCGTTGCGGAGAGCGATTTCGAGACGATTGCCATACCGTACGTCCGCATGAGGTCGCCGATGCTGGGCCTGTTCGGCAGGGTGAATTCGCTGGGCAGTCTGGATGGCCACCCGAAGCTCGTCACCTTCTACCAGCCGGACCTGGAGCGGTGCCTGCGCGCCCGGCTCGAGACATACGACTGTGCGCATATCGCGTTGGGGGTCGAGCTCAAGAGCTTCACGGAGGAACGGGATCATGTGCTCGCATCTTTAGATCTTGGCCAGGGGCGCACTCAAGTGGTACGGGCCCGCTATCTGGTCGGCGCGGACGGGGCGAGTTCATTGGTGCGCCAGCTCATCGGGCAGGAATTCAAGGGCAAGACGTTCGCCGAGGACTGGCTGATCGTCGATGCCCGCCACGTACCGCGTCCGATCGATCACATCGAGTTCATCTGCGATCACCGTCGGCCGATCCCACATATGGTCGCGCCTGGGGGGCGCGAACGCTGGGAATTTATGCTCCGGCCTGGCGAGCGCCGCGAGGATATGGAATCCGAGACGTGTATCCGGGAATTGCTTTCCCCCTGGGGCAAGGTGGAAGACATGATCATCGAGCGCAAGGCCGTGTATCGCTTCCATGCGCGCGCTGTCGATGCATTCAGCAAGGGCCGGGTGTTCCTGGCGGGCGACGCGGCCCACATCACGCCCCCATTCGTCGGGCAGGGGTTGGTCGCAGGTCTTCGGGACGCCGCCAATCTTTGCTGGAAGCTCGCGTGGGTGGTGCAAGGACGTGCCGATCCAGAGATTCTCGATACCTATGACGAGGAGCGGCGCCCCCACGCGAAGGCGATGATCGACCTCGCGAAGTTTATGGGCAAGCTCGTCATGCCCCGTAGTGGGGTCGTCGCCTTATTCACTCACGGGTTGATGCGTCTGTCGAGACTGGTACCGCGCCTGCGCGCGCAATTCGAGGAACTGCAGATCAAGCCGAAGAATGCATTCCGCCGGGGACTGTTCGTCCAGGGCCGCTCGTCGACGAAGCTTGTTCGTGGCGCTGTCATCGCGCAAGGCTGGGTGAGAGGTTCAGATGGCACCACGCATCTGAGCGACGACGTGCTCGGGCAGGGCCTCACGCTGATCGGGTTTGGCGTGGACGCGGCGGCTGCGCTCGAGCACGCAACGGCCGCAGCGTTTGCGCGTGCCGGAGGGCGCGTTGTCCAGATTGCCCATCGGGGGCAACGACTGCATCTTGCCCCGCGGGACAGTTGGGAAGACCTCGAAGGCGCATTTCTTCCCGGGCTGGTGCCCCTCGGGTGGATTGCCGTAGTGCGGCCCGACAAGACGATCGTCCACGACGGTCCGGCCACCGATGCAAACCGTATCGTGCACGAGAGTCTTGCCTTGCTGGGTAGTCCCTTGAGCGTGCGGACACCGGAAGTCGAAACCGCTATTCGAACCGCCTGATTTCTTATCCGTTATGAAACTGACCACTGCACAGCCGGCTTGTCACCCTGATCCCACGACGAAAGCGTCGGCATTAGCCTATCTGATATTCGAGCGGCCAGACCTTGAGAAAGCAGAGCAATTTCTCAATGATTTCGGGCTACAGACCGTATCGCGCGGTGAAGCGCTATTGCTTCTGCGGGGCACGGGTGCTTCGCATTTCTGCTATGTCGTCCGGAAGGCGCCGAAATCCCGGTTCGTCGGTTTTGGGCTGCAGGTCGACAGCAGGGCCGATCTTGATGCACTTGCAATGCTGCCAGGCGCCTCCGAGGCCGAACGGTCGTCCTTGCCCGGCGGCGGCTATGTCGTACGGTTAACCGACCCTTCCGGGTTTCGCGTCGATGCAATATGGGGCCAGGCGCGAGCCGTGACGCTGTCCCATCGGCCGCCATTGCCGTTCAACTCCGTGGATGCGCCGGTCCGGATTAACGGGACGCAGCGGCCGCCCGAGCGCGCGCCCGAAGTTATCCGGCTCGGACATGTCGTGCTCGAACTCGCCGATTATCAGGAAACCTGCGCATGGTATACGCAGCATTTCGGCTTTATCCCGAGCGATGTGCAGGTGCTTCCCGATGGCTCGCCCGTCGTCGCGTTCTTGCGGCTTGGTCTTGGCGACAAGCCGGCCGATCACCATACGCTCGCGCTTGCACAAGGCTTCCTGCCCACCTACAGCCATAGCGCTTACGAGGTCGTCGATGCCGACGCGGTCGGCATGGGCCAGCGCGTCCTGCGTGAGAAGGGCTGGACGCACGCGTGGGGGATCGGCCGGCATATCCTGGGCAGCCAGATCTTCGACTACTGGCAGGACGCGTGGGGCGACAAGCACGAGCACTATTGCGACGGCGATCTGTTTACGGCCGATGCGCCGACCGGTGTCCATGGCGTGAGCCGTGAGGCGATGGCGCAATGGGGACCGACAATGCCTCGCAGTTTCACAAAACCCAGATTCACGCCAACGAGCATCGTGGCGCTCATCAGGAACCTGCGTCGCAGCCCCGACCTGACGCTGAGCAAGCTGCGCTCGCTGGCAAAGATTTTCGCCTGAACCAACCCTTCCATAGAACCCGGAGATCGATAAATGGCACTTCACGTTCTGCATTATCTGCATCATGGCCGCGCCCAGTGGGGCGTGGTCGCTAATGGCGCTGTCACGCCGATTCCCGGCGAGTTCAAGTCGACCGCCGAGTTTATCGAGGCCAACCCGGTCGAACGGCTGTTTCTGCTAAGCGGTCCGACGATTCCCGAATCGGAAGTGCAATGGTTGTCCCCCGTGACCGCCAATCAGCAGTTCATCTGCCAGGGCGCGAATTATCGCCAGCATATGATCGAGTCCGGCATGGATCCGGATGTGAAGAAATTCAACATGATCTTCACGAAGGCGACGAGCTGCATCGTTCCAGCCGACTCAGCTGTGGTCAAGCCAAACGGGGTGCGGTTCCTCGACTACGAGATCGAACTCGGTCTCGTCCTCAAACGCGACATTACGTCCCGCGAAACCGTCACCGAGAAGAATCTGCATGACTACATCGCCGGCGCCGTGATCGTCAATGACTATTCCGCGCGTGATATCCAGATTCCGCAGATGCAGTTCTACAAGGGCAAAAGCTATCGCACGTTTGGCCCTGTCGGCCCTTACCTTTGTCTCCTCGAGAAACAGGATATTTCAAAGCTGAAGGAACTCGTGCTGACGCTGACGGTAAACGGAAGTGTTCGCCAGAATGACTCCACGGCGGGCCTCGTCTACGGCCCGGCAGAGACCTTGACGGAGCTTTCCGCCGTACATGACCTGCGCGCCGGGGACCTGCTCGCGACCGGCACGCCCTCCGGATGTGCACTGAGCGTTCCCTCGCCCGAAAAGCAGCGCGCCGCGGCGCAACTACCCGAAGCGGAAAAATGGCGTCTGTTCCTGAAGATGCAGGAGGAACGGCCACAGTACCTGCGCGTGGGTGACGTCGTGGAAGCGCATATCGCCAGCCATGACGGCTCGATCAATCTGGGCATACAGCATAACGTCATTGCGGAAGAGGCGGCATGAAAGGCGCTGCAAACGTACACGATGTCCTTGCCATGGAAACGCAGGGGCGGCTGGTGGACCTCCCGTCGAGTACCTACGAGATGATCTGTCGGGGCGCCGCCATCAATCCATTGGCACCCGCACTTTCGTTCTTTGCATCGGCTGACGACCATCGGAACGCTGAGTGCTGGACGTATAGCGAACTCGTGCGCGATGTCACGCGAACCGCGAACATGTTTGCGCGCCTGGGGGTACAGCGCGACGCAGTTGTCGCGTACGTTCTGCCCAACCTCCCTGAAACGCATTTTGTGATCTGGGGTGGTGAAGCTGCCGGGATTGTCTGCGCGATCAATCCACTGCTTGAGAGTGAAGCCATTGGCGAATTGCTCAACGCCTCAGGTGCGAGCGTGCTCGTAACCCTGGCGCCGTTTCCCGGAACCGACCTGTGGCAGAAGGTGCAAGCGGTGCTGCATAAGCTCCCTTGGCTGCAGCATCTGGTGCTCGTGAATCCGGCCGACCGCATGCCGGGCCAAAAGGGATTCGCAGCCCGGGCGCTTCAACGTGGCGAGTGTTCAAAACTGCATGGGCCTGGCGGCATTCATGGTGCGGTTCCTTCGCATGTCGGCATCCACGATTTTGGCACCGCCATCGCGGGAGAGTCCGGGGTGGCGCTCAGCAGCACGCGTCAAACGAGCATCGATGATGTCTCGTCCTTCTTCTGCACGGGCGGCACCACGGGACTGCCAAAGATTGCGGTTCGCCGGCACGGCAACGAGGTGGCCAATGCGTGGAACGCAGGTCAATTCTTCGGCGAAAGCATTGGCCCGGGGAAGACGATTTTTTGCGGACTGCCGCTTTTCCACGTCAACGCCGTGATGGTGACAGGTCTGCTGGCATTCTCGCGTGGTGCCCACGTCGTGCTCGGCACACCGCAGGGTTATCGGGGCGAAGGCGTTGTAAAGCGTTTCTGGGAAATCGTCGAGCATTACCGCATCAACTTCTTCAGTGGTGTCCCAACACTGTTCGGATCGCTGCTGGACGTTCCGGTTGGCGCGCGCGATATCAGTTCGCTCGAGTATGGATTGTGCGGCGCCGCTCCCATGCCGGTGGAGTTGCTTCGCACCTTCCAGGATCGTACAGGAATCAGAATCCTTGAGGGCTACGGCCTCACGGAAGGTACCTGCGTTAGCAGCGTGAACCCTCCGCTTGGCGAACGTCGGGTCGGTTCGATTGGACTTCGTCTGCCCGGTCAGGCCATGAAAGCAGTAGTGGTCGACGAGAGCGGCCGGTATGTACGGGATTGCGTCGCGGATGAGGTCGGCCAGCTGGTTATCTCCGGACCAAACGTATTCGCTGGCTATACCCGGCCGGAGCAGAACAGTGGCATCTGGATGGAAGGTGATGACGGCGGGCGCTGGCTTAATACCGGCGATCTCGGACGCTGCGACCCGGACGGTTACTTCTGGCTTACCGGTCGGAAGAAGGAGCTGATTATCCGGGGCGGACACAACATCGACCCCGCGGCAATCGAAGAACCATTGCATCGCCATCCCGCAGTCCAGATCGCGGCAGCCGTGGGCCGTCCCGATATGCACGCCGGAGAGTTGCCGGTCGCCTACGTCCAGCTAAAGCCGGGCACAACGGCAACTGAAACGGAATTGGCTGAGTTTCTGCGTCACGAGATTAGCGAACGCGCCGCGTTGCCAAAGGGGATACGGATCGTGGATACGATGCCGCTGACGGGCGTCGGCAAGATCTACAAGCCGGCGCTGAAACGACGCGAAACGGCAGACGCCCTGGAGTCCGCCCTCGTAGAGGCTGGCGTCGAGGATGCAACCGTTAGCCTGATTGATGACACCTCGCGCGGAATTTCACTTCACGTCGAACTTGGCGATCCTTCGTTCGAAGCATTGGCCACTTCCGCGCTCGGGCGCTTTCCGTTCGCATTTTCGATCTCGGCCGCCGGGAGACAGCCAAAGGCGGAGCAGTCGACGGGGACGGTCCCGGCAGCGACAGATGCGCAGGGCAGCGCAACGTGAGACGAGCCACGACATCAAAGGGATGCGTTCGGTCACGCGCCCGGATTAAAGGTTAATCAGGCGTACGCGCCGCGATGCCGTGATTCAAATGTCTGCCGGTGTATAGAGGTTAGAACACCTAATGGTTTGAAGGAAAAGAGAATGGGCATTACATCAGAAAGGTCTTTGCGTTCGCAGGTTGAAAAATGGCTCGGACCGACATTTTCGACACCGGTTCGGGTTACCCGATTCAGCCGCGCACGTTCGAATCAGAGACCGTGCGTGCGTATCGAGCTACTGCTGCCGTCAGGTCCGCTTGGATTCTTTTTTTTCCGGCACCGCGACGGTACGTGATGCGTATTCCCGCCTGAGACGGAACGCCTCGCCATGCACGCTTACTAGGGTGCAGGGCGGTCGGAGTATGTGGCCTGTCTAGCTGTAAGCAAGGAAGGAAGCAATCAATTGAGCAGATTCAGCCGCAACACCAACGATTCATAAAAATTTCCAGACATAGCGACAGGAGAAGAGACATGAGGAATTACAAACGCGCAGTCAGTTTGGTCGGTATGGCGGCTTGCATCTGCTCGGCCGCGGTTATCGACGATGCCCATGCGCAGTCTGCCGGAAGCATAACGCTGTCGACAGGATGGCTTCACATTGCGCCACAGGGTGACGCAACGCCACTAACCGTGGAAAGCATTGGCGGCGTAACGGTGAATCAGCAGCTATCTGGTAGCGGAGCGCATGCCAGCTCGACGGATACGGTGGGAATTACCACCGAGTACTACGTCACGGACAACATTGGTGTCGCCATGCTTTTTGGACTACCGATGAAGGTAAATCTGGTTGGCGACGGGACGCTACAGAAGTATGGCAACCTCGGCACGACAAAGCCGATGCCGCCCGCCATCGAACTTCGATACCACCTGTTTTCAGCAGAATCGAAATTCCGTCCGTTCATAGGGCTCGGCGTGAACTATACGTGGTTCACCCAGGTTCGGACAACCAATAGCCAGTTTGTCACTGATAGCCTTGGTCCAGGCGGCTCTGCACGTGCGACCCTCAGTTCATCATGGAATCCTGTATTCGAGGTCGGGGCAAATTACGCGATTACAAAACACTGGTCGGTCGGAACCTCTCTCGGCTACGTTCCGGTGAAGACCCACCTTACTCTATACGGGCAGACCGCGACGGGAACGCAGATCGTTTCCAAATCGACGCTCCGGCTCAATCCGCTTAACGTCTTCTTGAACGTCGCCTATACGTTCTAGCGCGCATAGGTCGTCGATGCGCCGATCGAGGGGTTTGAACGCTCATCGAAGGCACGGAGGTTATTTTTTCGCCACCCGGACCTCACTGCGGACCGCGGCCTCACGGTCGATAAGTTGTGTATGTCAAACTGTCAAAGGAGATAATCATGTTTTGCGACCACACGAATTTCCAGAATATCGAGCACCGAAGCAGTAAGAATGATCGGAGCGACGTGGGTTCGGCGTCGAACCATGTCGTCGCGGTGACCAATCCCACTCTGCCAAGGAGCTGGGCATGGGCGCACCACAGCGACTCGTACGACTGGATGGACTGGCACAGTCCGTTTCCTGCGACAGGCCCAGCGGAGTGAACACGGTATGGCGGTGCTACGCTATCGCTGATGCGAAGCGACAGCTCGACTCGATAGTTTTCGCTGACGGAAGGAGCATTCGATTTTCTCGACAGGGGCCATTCGCGACCGACATATTTGCCCGGTCGCGAATGACGGGAATGACCGACATGCTGCCTCGCGGACTAGAAAAATGAATCGCCGCCTCTCGCAAGCGGCCGTTGCAGGCGCACGGACACGACCGGCAGTTGTGGGTCCGATGACGGTCGGCCGCGACACGCCGTGTCCGGCGAGAAGCACTCACTCGCGATCTGCGCTGAAGAGCGCCTTGTCCGGGAGAAAGCTTCCGAACCATCCTTCGATAGACTGCTCCGGCGAGTGGCTGTTATGCGCTGCGCACCAAATCGACGATGCGAGTCTCAACGCTCTCGATGTGCGACGCGGAGTGTGTCAAAGTAACAGCTCTTACCACCGTGAGCGACCCCACATGACCAAGTTACCGATTGCCGACCGATGGTTCGAACTCAAACGCATCAGCGACGACATTACCCTGCTTTGGGAACCACACGTCGTGCCGCTGATGCGCTGCAATATCTGGCATGTGCGCGGCCGCGACCGGGACCTGATGATCGACACAGGAATGGGTATCGTCAGTCTGCAGGATGCAGCCAGGCACCTGCTGCAGAAGGATGTCACCGCCGTTGCCACGCATACGCACTCGGATCATATCGGCGGACATCATGAGTTCGAGCACACGCTGGTTCACGAGTTGGAGGCAGACAATCTGCGCTCGCCGCGTGAGTCAGGCACCCTTCTGGCGTCGGTATTGGGCGCCGAAGCAATTCACCGGTATCGCGAAGCAGGTTATCCGTTCGATGGCGATCTGATCACGGCCCTTCCCAGCGCTGATTACTCGATGTCCGACTATCGCGTGCGTGCCGCAACGGTCACGGAAATCGTCAAAGAAGGGAACATCGTCGATCTCGGCAACCGGCATTTTGAAGTCCTGCATCTACCCGGCCACTCACCGGGAAGCATTGGCCTATGGGAAGCGGCATCCGGCACGCTGTTCTCGGGCGATGCGATCTACGACGGCCCGCTGCTGGATGAGATAGGCGGTGCTGATATTCCGACTTATGTGCGCACGATGAAGCGCTTGCGTGAATTGCCCGTGCAAGTGGTCCACGCTGGACACGACGGGAGCTTCGGGCGGGAACGACTGGTCGAGTTGGTCGATGCCTATCTAGCTAAACGCGCCTGATCGTTGGACGGGTCCGCCGCTCGATGCGTTGCCGGCCGGACTTCGCGCGCGAAGGAAACGGTTGGCGTATGTCGGCCAGGAGCGGTCAGTCGAAGCAGACACCTGAATCGTCGACAACGCGCGCATGGCACTCCCTATTCTCAACAAGTCCAGGCCTATGGATCCGAAGCGGCGCTTCCGGGCCCTTGTATTCCGCTGGTTTCTTCGATGGCTTTAGAATTTTTAGACTGCGGCTTCCACTCCGTTCATCCCGCCCGTGACGAGGGCACCCGAGGGCTGCACCGCGGTCCGAGTTGCGATTGGGTTCAACACCCTGGTAAGGGTGTCCGCTACCTCAGCAGGGAAGAATTGGGGAAATTCTCCTATGATTTGTAGAATTCCGAGTTTTAGGACCGAATCACCTTGGCCGCGAGCAATCGCATTCAACTCCGGGATCGCCTGGAGCAATTTAGTCTCGTAGTCGTGACCTTGATGGAGAAGGTATGCTTGTGGGTATTGAAGCTCATATCCATTCTCCAATTTCACCGGCCTTAGATCGGAAAGCGGAATTGAAAGTAGCGCCAGAATAGCATCAATCATTTTCTGGCATTCTTGCTGCGTCAGGTTAGTCGAGTCGGTGTAAGCGTGCTTGTTGTTTGTGACACCAAAATCCATAAAGCTCTTTTTGCTGTGGCGTATTAGAGCTAGGCATATATATAGTGGATCAAGCAGATAATTCTCTATTGCGTACCTTGCGCCCTCGCCAAGCACGAAAATTGAATCGGTGGATTTATTTGTTGCATCGAAATCGATAATACCGAATGCCAGATCGCTTCCAGCGTAACGCAGGCGATTTACTATCTGAATGACATCCGTACAGTTGGATGTTCCGCTGTGGGGCTCAAGGAATACAGGCTCGAATGTGAAATTACGCCGACGGCGAAGGATATTATACAGTTGGGAGAAATATAGAACGTCATATTTGCTCTCAACAAAAATTTGACGTCTTTTTTCGAAGGACACACGGAGAAAATTGATTCCGCCCGTTAGGCTTTGTGTCGCTTGCGAATTACTGACCAACTGCGGCAGTTTGGTGTTCCTGTTGACCTCGAAGATGCAACTATCTGGCGCCATTGCAACTGTTGACGGTGAGTGTGTTGTCATGACGACTTTTACGCCAGCTTTTTTGACGAGCGTTTCGATTAAAGTCTCGATCAGCAACTTTGAGAACTCTGGGTGTAGTGGCGCGTCGGGTTCGTCCAACAGAAGAAGGTCGGGACGGTCGCCATTTTCCTGTGTATTGTAGATTGCGAGCGCCAAAGACATAAGAACCTTCTCGCCTGACGATAAGTCGTTGACTGAAATATTTGTGTTGGTAGTTTCATCGACAAGCCTGAGATGGTATGGCAATTCGAAATCGCCGACCTCGGGGCTGGTTACGCGATAAGGAAGATTCGCGCTCGCAAGCACGTCATTGACCAAAACCCAAGGAGCAGGTCCATATTTTTCAACAAAGTCCGTGTCGCTCAGAAAACTAATTCCGCTTATTTTTAGCGCTTCTGACCGATACTTGTTTACATCATTTTTGAACTTGCGGTTGTGGTATGACTTAAATATAAGTGCGCACTGGGTAATAAACAAATTTCCCTGCGGAACATCCGTGAATCTTAAATTTTCCGAAACGTCATTCTGATTCAATTCTTCAAGTCGCTTGCCAGAGCGCTTAAGGATCTGCGATATAACTGACTGCAAGGGAGGGTTGTTGACGACTCTCGGCATGAATTGCATTACCGGGTCGGCAAATTGCTCGCCCTTGCTTAGGGCAGCTTTGTACTGCTGAACAATTCCATTCATTTGATTCAACCAATTATTTACGTTTGAAATAATTTGATTGGAATCACATTGTTCATCCACCTGTGGATTTAATCCGTTATAGCCAATTAATGTTATTTTTTGCGCGACCTTTCCATCAATGACGATGTTCGAGAGTGTTGGGTTAGCCATTGCTTCCAAAAGATGACTTTTCCCGCTTCCATTTTTCCCCGTAAATATCGCGAAGTCGGGCAGTTCAAACGATAGTCCCCGAGGGATGGACTTGTGGCTACTATTGACTGTAATTTTCATGGTCTAAATGGGTTTCATCGATTCGGGACCGATGTTTGGTTTTGGAATTGCTTTGGTTATAACGTCGAGCCTCGCGCCGCGTTTGGCCCATACCGCTTGATTACGCGAACCAGTCTTACGTCATTCTATTCGACTTGGCTTGTTTTGTGAGACCGTGGTGTGGTGACAACTGGCCTTGATCTGGCCGGCCGTGATACGGGATCGCGATTGCCCTCACTTTCTCGAAAATCGAATTTTCGATCGCCAAGCTGCGGTCACAGGGGTTCCGTAGCGGTCTCTGGCGGGCCAACTGCGAACGCCCTTGCCTCAGACGTAGAAGCAGCCAAGCCATTGACACATGACGCGGGTAGGTCACGTGTGTCGGGCGAAAGGCCGTTGTTAAAGTTGTTCAGTGTCGCTTTTGGGTCGACTTCCGCCGACCGTATCTGGCAGTAGCCTGTCAATTTCGGCCGTTCGGCATCGATGTGTAGATAGTCGACAACCTGGCTACCCTCGGGTAGAAACGATTAGTTCCTGCTGTCGATCGCCGATGGTGTCCCAAGACAGCAAAACGGGCCGCGACATGCGCTCACACACTCGGTTCCGCGTCCCATCGAATCGAAGCTCGACTTGGTCATGGTCGTGGTTGTCACGTCAAGTGTTCGATTATGCAGGTATGTTTGACGCGCAGGCGTCGCAATGGTTTGATCCCAGACTGACACGGCAGATGACCCCGGTTCGTATCGGGAGCACGGGAGGAACGACCCCAGACCTGTGTCAGGCGCCGGCGCCCCTGAACGATAATTTGCCAAACGCGGGTTTGGCCCCATTGTCAGGCCCATCCGGCCCACCGCTAGAATCCGCCCTAGTCGCCGCGCCTTTCAGGAATTTTATGGAACACGGCATGGATCACCCACTTGCAATTCGAGGGAGCCGAAAAAATGAAGTTCCTTTTGCGCTTGTTTACGATCGTCCATGGGCTGATGGCTATTCTATTCACCTGCGCGGCGCTGATGTTGATTGCGATTGCTGCGCGCATAGGATCGATTGCATTCGCGAGTCAATGGGACCAGACAGGCGCGCAATCCATCATTGAAGCTTTGGGGCTGCTGGCTGGGGCCGTTGTCGCCTTGCAGATCGCCGAGACCATCGTAGAGGAAGAGGTCATACGGGAGGCTGACGTGAGCGCGCCGACGCGGGTACGACGTTTCATGTCGCGATTCTTAGTGGTCGTCGTCGTCGCGCTTGCCATCGAAGGGCTCGTTGCAACCTTCAAAGCGCTGCACCAAGATCCATCGCAGCTTCGGTATGCGGCCGGGCTGATTGCTTCGACAGCCTTGCTTCTTGCCTCCTGGGGGCTGTTCGTCCACCTGAATCGGTCCGCGGAGGAGTTAGAGCCGGAGGCCATGGCGGAGGCGAAACGCGAAGACAAGAAAGTGTAATAGTCCAGTGCCGAATGTGCTGCCCGAATGCCCACCTTGACACGAAGCGCCTGATGCGTATGGAAAAGCTTCGTCACGATGAGGCTGGTTTGTCAGGCGACCGCGATCGGGGTCGGTAGTCCGAATCAAGAGTGTCACGTTTGCGACAGTAGAAAGTGTCAACTCGCGACAACGCCGCGTTCGCGTATTGGGCCAGCCTTGCCGGACACGCGATCCGCTCAATACAGGGCCGCCCGCGGGCCAAGGCAGCGGCAACCGGCCAGGAGGCGTCATTCGTCTGTACGGCCATGCAGACGTTCAGATGTCGGATCCGCACCAGAAAACGGCCATTGGGCTTGCGAAGCTTAACGTCGGTTCATAGCGTTGATGACAACAACGCAGCGAAACAAACAGCCGCGCCGTGGTGCTTATCGGGCGTCGAGCGAACGTAGTCGGGCGGAGTGCTCGGTGGCATTCGAACGGGGGGCTGCCCGGCGATCTCGTTGCTGTGCGCTACGGGCAAACAGTCCAGGCAGTGATCCCTGGCGCGGCACGACGCTCGGCGTGCGATCGCGAGTCAATAGCATTGCGCAATACCTGCGCATAAAGGGGAAAGAATATTGCTACGTCATCAGGCGGGTTTCAGCAGCCTTCGCCACTCGGACAAGCTGCCTTTGGGATCGAGCGCTTCGACCAGCGGCGCGGCGCGCGCCGCAAGGTCCTGTTGCACATCGGCAATCGCGCTGGCGAGGGCGCCCGACATGCCCAGACCTTCGAGCATCAGCGCGGCTTCGCGCATTTCTTCGGAGCGTCGTTGTCCGTGCTCGACAACCCGGCCGATCAGATACGCTTCATAGCCCTTTTCCCAGCCCATGCCCGGAAAGCTTGCCGCGAGCGACGCAAGCACGCGGTCGTCGACGTCGAACTGTTTGGCCGCCAACATCGATTGAACGCAAAGCGCCTCCATGCCTTTGATCATGATGCTGCGGCACAACTTGATGGCTGAAGCGAGGCCGACTTCCTGCGCTACGGCCTCCGTGCGCATGCCCAGACCGTTAAGAATATCCGCCGTTTGCGAGGCTAGCCGGCCGCCCAACAGCATCGGCACTCTTACGCCTTGCGGCGGGACCGGAGCCATCACCGCGGCTTCCACGTAATCCGCGCCGTTGCGCTCGATCTGCTGGCAGTTGCGCTGCTTGACAGCGGGCGATACAGAATTGAGGTCGAGATAGGTCTGACCGCTCGTCAGATATTCGGCCGAAGCCGTGGCAACCACTTCCGCCTGGCTTGCCGTGACCACGGAGAAAACGAGTTGCGCATCGCGAAGTGACGTTGCGAGGTCGTTGGCGATATGGGCCTCGCAGTCGCGGGCCCGCTGCACGATCGTCGACCGCGTTGCAGCATCTTGCAGCTTGATGTCGAAGACCGACACTTCATGGCCGGCGGCGGTCAATGCTCGCGCGAAGATAGGCCCGACTTCTCCGAAGCCGATGATCGCGACGCGGCCTATATGCTGATTGCTGTTCTGATCCATGCTGATTCTCTGCGAGTGAAGGTTCGAGATGAAAGCGAGGGGACGTGGTCTGCGCATTCGATATTGAAGCTGTAGCAGGGCGGGAGCGCGAAGAGCGACCTTAACCCCGCTATTGGGGACCCCCTCATGATGGTTCCATGCCATGACGAAGCTTGACGGAATCAGCCTGGGGCGAGGCCAGAAAGGAGATCAGTTCCTCCGCGGCTTCATGCCGCTTAGACGCTGTGCATATGGCTGCCGAGAATACGGTGATGACCTGAATCTCGGGCGGCAGAGAGCCGATGACATCAATGCCTGCCAGAGGCATTAATTCGCTCAATTGCTGGAAACCCAGTTCGACTTCCCCCTGCGCGACGAGCGTGCCTACTGGAACGCCGGGCGGCGCCTGCACGATGCGCGGCGCGATGGCTTCAGCGATGCCCCAGCGCTCGAACAAGCGGCTGAGGTGCGAACCGCTGGGACCCGTCGAATAGCCGATGCTGCGCGCGGCCAGAATGGCGTCGCGAACGGCGGCTTCAGTACCGGTCTCCGGTCGAGGCGCCCCGGCCGCCACCGCAATTGCCACGCCCGAACGCGCCAGGTCGACTCGACTGGCCGGATCGATCCTGCCGGCCGCGGCCAGCCGGTCGATCGCGTCGGCCGCAAGCACGACGATATCGAATGGCTCGCCTTCCTGGACGCGACGGGCAGCAGCGACCCCACCGACCGATTCGATGACCACCGGTCGTCCCGATAGCCGCTCGTATTCTTCGACCAACTCGGAAAGCACGTTGCGCGTGGCCATCGACGAGATACCGGTGATCCGTTCATTGATGGTTTGACCAGTGACCATGGTTGTCGCCCCTTTTTAATCGATATAGCGCAGCCCGGCTTGTTGCAGCGGTCCGCGCATGTTGTACATATCCAGACCGAGCACGCCGGCGGCCAGCTTCGCGCGCTTCTCGCCCTCGTTCGCTTCGCGCGCGGCCGCCTTTTCGAGAACATTCTGCGCCGATGCCGCCGGCACCACGACCACACCATCGTCGTCCGCGACGACGACATCGCCGGGCATCACCAGCGCGCCGGCGCATACCACTGGAATGTTCACCGACCCGAGCGTGGCTTTGACCGTCCCTTTGGACGAGATTGCCTTGCTCCATACCGGGAAGTTCATCTCCGCCAGCACGCGCACATCGCGCACGCCTCCGTCGATAATGAGCCCTCGTGCGCCGCGTGCCTTGAAGCTTGTTGCCAGCAGGTCACCGAAAAAGCCGTCGGTGGAATCGGCCGTGACAGCCGCAACGACGACGTCGCCAGGCTGGATTTGCTCCGCCGCGACGTGCAGCATCCAGTTGTCGCCCGGCTGGAGCAGGACCGTGACGACCGTGCCGCCCGTCTGCGCGCCGTTATAGATCGGCCGCATATAGGGCTTCATCAGGCCCACGCGCCCCATCGCCTCGTGGACAGTCGCGGACCCGAGCGCGCCGAGTTTGGCGGCCGTATCGCCATCCGCGCGCTGAATGTTTCGATATACGACCCCTAGTTCAATCATGATCAATCTCCTTTCGTTTTGAGCGCTGCATCGAGGCGCGGGTAGACACGCCGCGCGTTACCCTCGTAGATCTTGTACCGCTCGTCTGCGTCGATATGCGCGGTCTCAATGTAGCGCTTGGTGTCGTCGAAATAGTTGCCCGTCTCCGGATCGATGCCGCGCACGGCGCCGATCATCTCGCTCGCAAACAGAATGTTGTCCACCGGAATCACGCGCGTAAGCAGATCGATGCCCGGCTGGTGGTAGACGCAGGTGTCGAAGAAGACGTTGTTGAGCAGATGGTCCTTCAGTAACGGCTTCTTGAGTTCCTGCGCGAGCCCGCGGAAGCGGCCCCAGTGATAGGGAACCGCGCCGCCGCCATGCGGGATCACAAAGCGCAAGGTCGGAAAATCGCGGAACAGGTTCGACGTGAGGCACTGCATGAAAGCGGTGGTGTCGGCATTCAGGTAGTGAGCGCCGGTCGTGTGGAAGCACGCGTTGCAGCTCGTGCTCACGTGGATCATCGCCGGGATGTCGTACTCGACCATCTTCTCGTAAATCGGATACCAGTAGCGGTCCGAGAGTGGCGGGCTGGTCCAGTGGCCGCCCGACGGATCCGGATTGAGATTGATCGCAACGTTGCCGTACTCCTCCACGCACTTGACGAGCTCGGGGATGCACGTGGCGACATCCACGCCGGGGCTTTGCGGCAACATCGCGGCCGGAATGAAATGCTCGGGGAAAAGCTGGCTCACGCGGAAACACAGCTCATTGCAGATCGCCGCCCAAGTGCTGGAGACCTGAAAGTCCCCGATGTGATGCGCCATGAAGCTTGCTCGCGGGCTGAAGATCGTGAGGTCGAGACCGCGTTCGCGCATCAGCCGCAGCTGATTGCTTTCGATCGACTCGCGCAACTCGTCGTCGCCGATGTGCAATTCGGACGCCTTCGGCATCTCGGACGGACCCGTGATGCCCGCAATCTGGCGGTTACGCCAGTTCTCCAGCGCCTTCGGCGCGGTGGTGTAATGGCCATGAATGTCGATGATCATCGTCGCTCCCAATAACTGATTCGATTGTCAGCGCGACATGGCGAGTGCCATGCGCTGGTTCTGCATTAAGCGCTACCGGCGCGCGAAGGAAACGACCTCTGCGCGCGCCGCGACTTAAAACGTATGCCGAACTCCTACTCCGAGGGTATTGCCGACGGGCTTGTCGCTCAGCTTGTCGAGTGAATATATGGCGTAAATATCGGTGCGTTTGGAGAGCAAATGGTCGAATCCAATGGTCGCCGTGTTGCGCAAGCTATTGTCGACGGGTCCAGAGCGCCGCGTCCGCGCCCATTCAACGAGAAGGAAATCTGCTGGCGAAAACGGCACGGAAAGACCGGCTTCATAGGTATGCGTGCCGGTAGGCGTGCTGACGTCGCTCGTCATCACTGCCGCAGCGTAGAGAGTCGCGACCTTGAAGTCGTAGGCGGCTCCCGCGAGGTATGCATACTGAGCGGCCACGGGGCCCACCATCGTGAAGCGAACACGCTGCGCGGAGAGTACTGCCGTCAGCCCGTTGTTCACATAGGCGAGATGGACGCCGAGATTGCCGACTCCCGGTGAACCCGCTACGCCGCCCATACCGTAGATGACCGTCGCCCCCAAGCCCTTGTAGGTCGGGGTTGTATATTGGGCAGCGTTGTTCCAGACCGTATCGCCGATGATCGAGCCACCGTAAGTCGCCACGAACGTTTGCAGCACCAAAGGTGAAAACACCACGGAAGAGCTAAACGGGTTAACCAGTGACATAGCCGTGTAGGTCGGGTTCCGATGTCTGCCGAAGGTAAGCTGACCAAAGGGGCCTGAGAAGCCAACATAAGCATTGCGCGACCAGAATGGGTCGCTTGCGCTGCGTCCGAGTGCGCCGTTATTCGGCTGAAAGAAGCTTTCCAGAGTGAATATAGCGTTCACACCGCCGCCGAGATCTTCCTTGCCGCGAATGCCCCAGAAGGACGTCGTCAGACCGCCGCTCCCCATCTGAACTTGCGAATGCTGCATATCGCTGCGCTTCAGACTGTCGACGTATGTGCCGACGATTCCGTAAAGCTGGACCTGTGAGGTGTCCTGGACCTGCGCGCTTACGCTGGCTGCGCACAATGTCATTGCTGCGCAAGCGCCGGCCTGCAAGCGTGATCGCTTTGTGCACGATCTCTTGGGGCGTGCAGTTCTCCTGATCCTCATGGGTCAGTCTCCTTTGTGCTTTGATTGTCTTTTACGGTGGCGGCCAGCCCGGAAGCGGGCCCCCGATACGAAGTCGTGCTCTAGCTGACCGTGCGCTTCTTCATGGCGGCGTCGAGCTTGTCGCGGTCGAGCTCGCGCTCCCAGGCGGAAACAACGAGCGTTGCGACACCGTTCCCAATCGTGTTGACGACGGCGAGTCCGGTGCCCATGAATCGGTGAATGCCGAGAATCAGCACCATGCCTGACACAGGGATGACGGGGAACACAAGCAGAGTCGAGGTGAGCATGATGAACGCAGCACCGGCCACGCCGCTCGCGCCCTTCGAGGTGAGCATTGCGACCACAATCAGTGTCATCTCCTGCGTGAAGGTGAGTTGGATATTGAAGGCCTGCGCGATGAACAGGACCGCCATCGTCAGATAGATGTTGGTGCCATCGAGATTGAACGAATAGCCCGCAGGCACGACGAGCCCTACCACCGGCTTGGAGCAGCCCAGGCGTTCGAGCTTTTCGAGCATCCCGGGCAGCGCCGCTTCGGATGAGCTCGTGCCGAGAACAATGAGAATCTCCTCGCGGATATAGCTCATGAAGCGAAAGATGTTGAAGCCCATCACTCGCCCAATCGCGCCGAGGACGACCACAACAAACACAAAAAGCGTCAGGTAGAACGCGCCGATCAGCTTGATCAGCGGCAAGACGGATCCGACTCCATATGTTCCGATTGTGTAGGCGATCGCACCGAAGGCTCCGATGGCAGCGGTCTTCATGATGATGTGAACGATGCCAAAGAACACGTTGGCGATGCCGCCGATGAACTCGACCAGCGGCTTGCCCCGTTCCCCGAGCGCGGCAAGCGCGGCGCCGAAGAGCACCGAGATGAGGAGAATCTGCAGCACATTGCCCGTCACGAACGCATCGACCACAGTGTTCGGGATGATGTGCATGAGGAACTCGACGGTGCTTTGCTCATGGGCTTGGGTCGCGTAGCCGGAAAGCGCGGAAGCATCAATTTTCGACGGATCGAGGTTGAAACCGGCACCCGGGCGCAACAGATGTCCGGCCATGAGCCCGATCATCAGCGAGAGCGTCGAGACGACTTCAAAATAAAGCAGGGCTTTTCCGCCGACGCGGCCGACCTTCTTCATGTCGCCCATGCCCGCGATGCCCGCGACCACGGTGCAGAAAATGATTGGGCCGATCACCATCTTGACGAGCTTGATGAATGCATCACCGAGTGGCTTCATCTGGACGGCGAGCGCCGGCGCGAAGTGGCCGAGCAGGACACCAATCAGGATCGCAGCCAGCACATGCACATAGAGTTGGCGGTAAAAGGGGACGCGTCTACGCGGCGTTGTATCAGGGGATGAGGTGGTGGCGTTCATCGCGGCTGCCCCGTGGCAAACGCGATGCGAGAACGAACGTTGGCTTGGGTCATGCTTTGTCTCCGATATGTTGTCTTGCGGCCTTTTTGACCGTCTGTTATTTAGCAGCGCCGAAGTCGTAGAGTCGTTCAGGGTTCTTGACCAGGATCTTGTGGAGCAGCACGGGGTCGTCGCAAATGCGGAACAGCAGGTCCACTAGTTCACCGTCATTGGGCATGTCCTTTGAGATATTTGGATGCGGCCAATCCGTGCCCCACAACACACGATCCGGTGCGGCATGAACGAGTGCTCGCGCGAAGGGAATCGCGTCGTCGAAGGGGCGCTTGCCCGCCGAGACTCGCTCGGAGCCGCACACCTTTACCCACGCGAGCGGATTCCGCATCAATTCCAGCAGTAGCCGGAACGGCTCCTGATCCAGACCCGCCTCGGCGCGCACGCGGCCCATGTGGTCGATTACGAATGGCACGCGAATCCGCCCGATCAGATCGGCGTATTTGACGATGTCCTGTGCGTCGAGGTGCAGGACGACATGCCAGCCAAGCGCTTCGATGCGCCGCAGCACGCGTTCGAATACGTCCAGGTCGGGCGCTCCGCCCAGATGGGCGACGAAATTAAAGCGTACGCCGCGCACACCCGCCTCGTTGAGCGCCTTCAGCGTTTCATCGGTCACGTCTGCATCGACGATGGCAACACCTCGGTATCGCCCGTTGCCCCGGGCGATCGCATCGAGCATCGCGGTGTTGTCGGTGCCGTGGCAGCTCGCTTGCACGATCACACCGCGCGCAAGGCCCAGATGGTCGTGCAGGGCAGCGAGTGATTCGAACGGCGCATCGGGTGGCGTGTAGCTGCGATCGTCGGCATAGGGGAAACGCTCAGCGGGGCCGAATACGTGGCAGTGGGCGTCGCACGCGAGCGGGGGGAGCCCATGCGACGGTTTGACTGGGTTCGGATCTGGCGGAAGACAGGGCTTCATGGTCTGGCTGGACTCCATTGAGAAAAGTTGCGAGGCATGGCAGCGAATGAGGATCATTGTGGCGATTCGAGTTAGTCAATACAATCGATATAGCCGACTAGCTGATATACGAAAACCGTATAGGAGCCGAAATGGAACTGAAGCAGCTCGAGGCCTTCGTGCACGTGGTTGAGCTAGGGAGCTTTACGCGCGCGGCCACGATCCTCGACACCAATCAACCGACCTTGAGCCGCCTCGTGCGACAGCTCGAGGTGGAATTAAGGCAGACCCTGCTCGTGCGGCACGGGCGCGGCGTCCTGGCAACCGATGCCGGGCAGGTCATGCTGGGTCATGCGAAGGGAATGCTGCTGCAGGCCGAGCGCGCGCGGCACGATCTTCGGCAATTGAAGGGGACGGTCAGCGGACACTTCAGCATCGGGCTTGCGCCGAGTTTCGCGAAGGTCGCCACGCAGGAGTTGATCCGGCAGTTCAGGCAGCGGTTTCCAGATGCGACGATCTCCGTGGCAGAGGGGCTTTCCACCTATCTGACAGAGTGGCTGATGATGGGGCGCATCGATGCGGCCGTGCTTTACGACACTTCGCTCACCGCACTCGTCGAGAAGCGCGCAGTGTTTGAGGAGGAACTGTTCCTGATTGGCATCGCTGGGGGCACAGGTGATCAGGCGCCGGAACAGATCCGCCTGAAGGACATCGCGCGCTATCCACTCGTCATTCCAGGGCGTATGCATGCGCTGCGGCAGGTCGTCGAAGCGCGCGCGGCCGAGGAGGGCGTCAAGCTCTCCATCGCGCTCGAGGTTGATGCGATCGGGGCGATTCTCGACCTCGTATGCGAGGGCTATGGTTACGCGGTGTTGCCTATCAATGCGCCGGCCACCGATCCGCTCAGGCGCCCGTTCTCCGTGACGCGCATACGGCACCCGACACTGCACAGCCGTCTCACAATCGCGACGAGCAGCCAGCACACCTTGTCACACCTGGCGATGGAGGCGATCGGCCTGATCGAGACCGAGGTGCTTCCGCTCTACACTGCGAACCGGGACCCTGCAGTAATGCGACTGAAATGATGCTTGAGAACGGGCGGCAACCTTTCGATTGTCTGTCCATTGCCTGGCCGAGGACATGCCGGTCGAGACGGCTGCTCGAACGGCCGTTCCAATTTGGAAGCTGCCGTAGCGCTAGGTGCTCCAACAGTTTGTGTCAGACTCTTTTGTCGCAAGTTCTCTGCTCGGATTGAGTTGAGTCGTGTTTGTGTCAAACTCTATTTCGTTGGCGTGCGATCGGGTGTATCGCTAGGCGTCTGATTTTATTAAAGGCGTTGTGTCAAACTCTATTGTTCGTTCACAACAGACAGAGCGCGAGTGTGCGGCTTCGATTGCGCGAATTGACCGCATTTCTGAGCGCACCAGCAAGCGGATCGCCTACGGCTACCGCAAATTGTTTCCGCTGTCGATGCTGACGCTATGTTTCGTCGGCATGGCTGAGTACAAGCGTCGGACCACTCGCTACGAACGAGTCACGCGGCTGGCACTTGCCGCGCAACGGCGGATCGGGTTCGCCGAAAACAAGTAGGAAAAACGCGGCACTCTATCGGAGGGGGAACCTGATGAAACTCGGCTCGCAATGGCTCGGATGTGTGATGTTCCTTGCCCTTTCGCACGCCCAAGCACAAGTTACTGGCGGCTGTGTCAGTGCACAGCAGCGTGCCGAATCGGACGCCCGTATCGCTGCGATGACGCTAGATTTCGACCCATCAACGCTGGGCCGCAATTTAGCGAATGCGGGTCAGGAGCGCTCGGACGCGTTGGAGGCGGTGCGGAAGTGCCAATCAGGAGCGGTGCTGGGGATGGGATGTGCGCGAGATCGACTTATACAATCTCGCGGACGAGTCATACAAGAATGCATCGAAGTCCGCTGCAGATTCGGATATGTCGTATAAACGGTTTGCCGCCGCCGGGTACTCCATTTTTTGGGCAAAGATTGTTGCTGGGCAAGTGCTAACGCTGCGCCGTCGCTTATCCCGTTCGCGTCAACCTTCGCCGACCGGTCTCATACTAACGGGGGCAGTGGAACGCGGTGCGTCAAAGAACGCATGACCCAAGCCGGTCAGGGCGTGACGAGCAAAGAAGTATGCAGGCCCATCGAGTAGTGGCCTGGCCTGTTGCAGATGACTACGTAGCGGCCGGGTGCCAGCTTGAGCGTCAAACGCTTGCTCTTGCCGGGATCGATATCCTCCACCTCTCCCATTTTCTTGAACTGACCCTCAGACACCTGTCCATGTTTAACTGGCAGCTTATCGGCCGCCAAGTCCGTTTTAAGAACGACGAACTCATGTGTCAGACCGGTGTCCGGTGCATTGCTTACCTCGAACGTGACTGCCCCTGCCTTGACGTGATTAGCATCAAGCTGGATCGCGTTCATGAGCAGCGTGGCTTTTATCGTCTGCTCTGCGTAACTGGGACTGCAAACGAGGCCGAGCGCGGCCACGCCAAGGAAGACTGCGGTGCGTGGGCTTGAGAACATGACGTTTTCCTCTGCGAATACCGCGAGTACCAAAGAGTGGCGGATCGCCCCTCCGCGTGATGCCGGGCGAACGCCCGGACGAAGCGTTAGGGCCGGCGTGCAGTCGATCGACATCAAGATGTGTCTGTAACTGATACTTATGCGTTGCTCACACTCCGTCCGAGTCGTGGTTGTCGTGCAAGGGTACGAATTTCAAGCGCGAGCGTTGATCATTCAGCACATCTCCTCACCACCATAGCGAAACGTTCAGCGCACCAGACTTATTCCAGTTTCGCAGGATTATTTTCGAGTTGGTCGCGATCCGATGAAGGCCTGAAGATCAAAGAGGAATTCGCAAAACAGGACAGACGTACTCCCGCCCTATCCGCCCAAAAGAGGGCGCGCGGGCTATTTTATGGTTTGGTGCGCGCAGAACAAGCGTGAAGCGCAGCCGATGAACAAAGTTCCTGCCTCGACCTTAAGGTGAGGTCTTCGCGGCAAAAAGGAAGTTGGTTCCCCCGCGCCAGCCGCTGACCGCTTCGAATGGAATATCGTGGCCCCGTCAGACGTTTACCAGGCGCAATCCCGCGATGCGTCGAGTCGTCCCCGCGCCACGGATTGATCGCTGACTAAGGACACACACTATGCCGAGCACGTCGATCTGATTACTCGCGTCCGCAAGACTCAAGAAACCAGCAACGCACAGGGCGACCGCTTCGAGAGCATACGGCTCATGACGAAGCCAGTAGTTGGGCAAAGCGCGTCTGTCGCGCTGACAGAAGATCACGATGAAAGCAACCAGGCTGTTATTAGCATTCCTCATGCTTGCGTTGCTAGGCTTAGCGGGATGCCCATCAGACGGGGGCTCGCATGGCGGTGGCGCGACGTCGGGCACTGGCAGTAGCAGTAGCGGCGGATATTGACCACTGCTGACATGCTGGATGCGAAGTGCGATCAGAATTCGGTCGTATGCGTTCGCCAGATGTCTGGAAAGCCGTGGTTTGGGAAGTTCCGCACGGATGAGTTGAGCGGCGTTGATCAGTCGCTCGCCCCGAGCGGGCTGAAACCTGCCCGGGGCCGCCGCTTGGCTAACGGTGTTCAGGACAACCATGTGAGACGTGCGCGATGAAAAACGACAACAATAAGAAGGCGGGATTTGTGTTCGTGGCGTTCCTGCTTGTCTCTTCTGTCGCGGGGGCCGTCTGGTATTTCCTTTCCCTAAGCCAATACGCGACCTATCAGATCTATACCGGGGAGTCAGTCTCCGGTCTCACTGCCGATGCCCCGGTCGAATTTCACGGTGTCGAGGTAGGAAAGGTGAAAAGCGTCAGGCTGGTCAATTCGCATTCGGTGGGCATCGTATTGAGTATCGACAAGACTGCCCCGGTTACTTCGGCCAGCGTAGCGACGGTTACCTCAAGAGGACTCGCGACACGAGGGTTTACCGGCTACGTTTACATTGCTCTCGAAGACGTCGGCATCAATCCGCAGCCACTGACTGTCCAGCCCGACGAAGCCTACCCGATCATACCGACGACACCGTCGAGAGTCGTGACCCTCGACACGACGATCAATCAGGTCAACGCAAATTTTCAGATTGTCACCGAACTGCTGAAATCAATACTCGACACGAAAACCGTAGCATCGTTGAAGCAATCCGCCGACAGTTTGCAGCAGGTGACCAAAGTACTGGCGGACAATACCAGCAAGCTTAGCTCTATCGTTGCCAATACTGAGCGTGCCAGTCATCGTTTTGAGCCGCTGCTGCAGTCGAGCGATGACACTGTAAAAGTGCTTCAAACGCAAATCTTGCCGGAGGCGCACTCGCTTCTACAATCGAGCGACGTCGCCGTGGGAGCGCTCCAGACGCAAATCTTGCCGGAAGCGAACAAGGCTCTGTTCAATCTTGATAGTCTGTCCAGTTCCTTTGCTGAGTTGGCGATCAGGATCAATCGAGACCCGTCAATCGTGATTCGCGGAACGGCGCAACGGCCGCTCGGGCCGGGAGAGGAAAAATGAAAATCGATACGTCCAGGGCGGCCTTCATCGTGCTCTGTGTCGTCCTTTTTTCGGGCTGCGCCCTGTTCTCGCCGGTCAAGACAGATACGAAACAGTATGCGCTGAACAATATCCCCCTCGATCTGCCCAGCAAGCAGACTCACTCCGCGACCCTGCTGGTTCTGGTCCCCGAGACCGAGCCGCTCTATGCCACCACGCAGATGGTCTATACGACCCAGACTTATCAGATCGCGTACTTCAGTCAAAATGAATGGGCAGAAACACCATCGCAGATGATTCAGCCTTTGATCGCTGAGACACTTCGACACACCCATTTTTTCAGCGAGGTTCTGTCATCCCCTGATTTCAGTCGCCATACGTTCGCGCTTCGCAGCGAAATCCTGGATTTAAAGCAGGACTTCACGTCGGACCCCGCGATGCTGCAACTCACAATGCGTTTCTATCTGAGCCGTGAGGCAACGAATCAGGTGATTGCGAGCAAGGAATTGTCGGTGCGCGAACCCATGCGGGAAAGGAGCCCGTACGCGGGAGTCGTGGCCGCCAATGAGGCCATGGAAAAACTATTGCGGGAACTAGTCAGGTTTGTGGTCGATAAAGCAGACTAGGGCAGCATTCTGCGTAAGGTATCGTCCTTCAATATGAAATGATGCATCAGCGCCGCACCCACATGAACGGATATAAAAAGGATGAGCATGTAACCGAGCCATTTGTGGATGCTGATGAGTCGCTGAAACAGATAGTCGTCGTGAGGAAGGAAATCTGGCAGTGTGAACAGGCCAAAAAACGATACCGGGATGCCAGCGGCGGACGACATCAGCCACCCGGTTATCGGCAGGGCGAACATCAGAGCGTAAAAGCAAAGGTGAACGAATCGGGCGGCGATTTTTTGCCAATCAGGCAGATTTACGACCAGTTGCGGCAGTACGTGGGTTAGACGCCAGGCCAACCGCATAGCAAGTAAAACGAGCACCAGCAGGCCGAACTCCTTATGGAAGAGAATCAGCATGATCTTCTTCGTATTGAAACCGACATCTGGAAGCGTGACCATGTAAAGACCCAATGCCGCAAGCCCAATGATAAGAAAAGCCATTGACCAGTGGAGCAGGATCGCGACCGCACCGAAATGGTCTTCGGTGTTCCCAATGGACGTCATCGCCCGTGCTCCTCTGATCAAAGATCGCGCCAGTGTACGGCTCATCCACTTTCATCATTCGATGCCGGCGGGTTTGACTTCGTTTCCGCTACACCCCCGTTTGCATACGCCGTCTCCTAAACGACGTCAGGAGCAGCCAACAGGGACTGAACCGCGGTGCGTGAGTTGTTAATCCTCGCCGTTTCCTCTTGCTATCGTCGCAAACATTTCGCCCGGTTCATTGCCCATGCGTCAATTGTTTGCTACGAAAGCTAAACGTTCAACCGACCGTACTTATTCCAGTGTTCCCGAGCTATTAGTCCGCTGGGGGCGCGCACCGCTGATCCGCGCCAGGCAGGGGCCGGCCGTCACCGCCAAACGCGAGTTTGGATTGAATGACCGAAATCGCCTTCATTGCGGACCGCCGCGCGTAGGCTCGGGAGTCGGGATGTCGATGTGCTGTGGGTTGATCAGAACTTCATCAACCGTCGATCGGCCCCTTTCACGGTCGAGATGTGCTCAGGGAAAACACCAGGTTTGCGCGTCCTTGAGCGCGCGGAGGACCACCCAGTCTGCCTCTCGCGCCGTGTGCTACCCATCACCAGGGTTTGTTCCATTTATCCGTCGTTGACAACCTGTTCTTCATTCGCTAAAAATGTCGTCAACTGATATGTCAGTTGACGACAAAGAGGCGACAGATGAAAAATGCAGGAATCGACGTTCGTACAGTTGATGATCTTCAGTGTGATGTCCTTGTGATAGGTGGTGGTGCCGCTGGCGTCGCCACTGCGGTCACCGCGCGGCGTCAGGGGCTCAAGGTAGTGCTGCTGGAACGATACGGCTTTTGCGGCGGAGGGGCAGTAGCCGGGCTTTCGGGGACCGTGTGCGGTATGTATCTCGCTACAGAGCGCGTAGGCGCGAAGCCTGAGCCAGTCGTTTTCGGCTTTGCTCAGGAGTTTTGCAAACTACTGGAAGAGCGCGGGGGGCTTGGCCCGCCGCTGCGCTATGGCAAAACGTGGACACGCGTCCACGATCCTCTCGTGTGGCGGGATGCGGCTGACGCTCTGCTGAGCGAATCTGGAGTCCACGTCATCTATCACGCAGTCGCGACCGGCGTCCTGCTTGACGGGAACGAGCGCACCGAAGGCGTCACGGCGTGGACCAAGCAGGGACCCTTGACGATTCGCGCGCACATTACCGTCGACGCAAGCGGGGATGCCGATCTGGTTGCGATGGCTGGATTGGATAGTTTCGTCGGCGATGAAGGGCGTGTACAGAATCCGACCATGATCTTCCGGCTGCAAGGTGTGGATGTTGCACGCTTCACCGCGGCTTACGGTGACGACACCATCATGGGCGCAGCGATCTCGGCACTCCTGTACGAACGTCACCTCGCTGGCGACAATCTCCCCCGATCAAAAATCTGGCTCTTCCCGACAACCAGGCCAGGAGAGTTGCTATGCAACTGCACCCGGATTACTGGCACCGATGGGCGCGAACTTAATCCACTTTTCTATGAAGATTTCACGGAAGCCGAACTGAACGGCCGGCGTCAGGTGCACGCATACGCCCGCTTCCTTGGAGAGTACGTGGCCGGGTGCGAAAACAGCTTCATAAACGATACGGGCGTTCAGGTGGGCGTACGCCAGACACGTCAGGTCGAAGGCGTCTCGAAGCTGATGAACGCTGACGTCGTTGGTGCCCGCAAGTTTTCCGCTGGTATCGCACGCTCGCCCTGGCCGATTGAGCTGCACGCCGGCGCGAAACCAAAAGTGGAGTGGGTGCTGGACGACTACTACGAGGTGCCCTATGGCTGCTTCGTGCCATCCCGTGGGGAGGGTCTGCTCGTCGCCGGGCGATGCCTGTCTGCGGAACATGAGGCGGTTGCCTCCGCACGGGTCACCGCTCAGTGCTTTTCATATGGTCATGCGATCGGTCATGCCGCCGCGCTGGCCGTTCGTCAAAGGATCGAGCCGCGCGCGCTGGAACCGGAGGCGATACGCGATGCACTGGAGCGAGATGGTGCCTGTCTGCAATGAAGGGGCTTAACCAATGAAGTGTAAATGGAGAGTGTGTTGATGATTATTGTAAATAACGGCCATGTTCGTCAGTTGACCCTGAATCGACCCGCGCGTCGCAACGCGCTCGACGGCACTTCAATCGACGAACTGGGGCAGGAACTGCAGCAGGCCGATCGGGATCCAGCCGTGCGCGCAATTGTCGTGTCCGGTGCTCCTCCTGCTTTCTGTTCCGGCAGCGATCTGAAGGAGCTAAGCACCATGTCGATCCAGGAGATGTGCGACTCGGAGTCGGAGACCGCTCGAGTCGCGCGACTTATCGCAGGGTTGTCCAAACCCGTGATCGCCGCAGTCGAAGGGTTTGCACTTGGCGGCGGCTTCGTTCTCGCCATCTCGTGCGATGTCGTGGTGACCGCGTCAAACACGCGCTGGCATCTCCCTGAAGTACCAAACGGCTGGCTACCGCCCTGGGGGCTTCAAGCTCTGCTTGCCCGCGTGGGTCCCGTTCGCGCGCGACTTCTGACCTGGGCCGCAGACCCTGTCGATGGCACTGAAGCGCACCGCCTCGGCGTCGCTGACTATGTGAGCCAACCCGGGCTTGCCGACCAGGAGGCGATCTCGCTCGCTAAACGGTTAGCCGAATTGCCCCCCGATGCGATCGCGTCAACAAAACGCTTCTTCGAACCCTTCGTCACGCTCGACGGCGAGCGACTCGACAATCTGGCTTCCCGTCATTTTGCAAGCAACTGCGAAGGCGGTGCGGCACAGGCTATTTTTTCGAAATTCAAGGTGAAGTCATGACAAAGATTATCTCTGCGGCGGCGGCCGTCGCATCGATTCAGGACGGACAGACTGTGGCGTCGGTCGGGGTCATCGGATGGGTGGTACCGGAGGCCACCCTGGAAGCGCTTGGCAAGCGCTTTCGCGAAACTGGCTCACCACGCAACCTCACGTTTTACTTTCCTTGCGGCACGGGAGACGCAGTCGACATCCGCGGTATGGACCATGTGGCGCAGGAAGGTCTGATGAAACGCATTGTCTCCGGGTCTTACATCAACCCGGTCGATCCGCGTACTGGTCAGCGCCCGGCTCTGATGAAACTGATCCAGGAGAACCGGATCGAAGCGTATTCGTGGCCGATCGGTGCCTCAATGCACTGGCTGCGCGAAGTTGCGCGCAAGAGCCCGGGCTATGTGACGCGTGTGGGGGTGGGAACCTACGCAGATCCGGAATTCGGTGGTGGGAAGTTCTCCGGGCGCTGCCAGGATGATCTGATCCAGAAGATCCGGCTGAACGGGGAAGAAGTGTTGTTCTACCCGACCTGGCCCATTGACGTAGCGATCATTCGCGCGAGCAGCGCCGACGAGTTCGGGAATCTCTCATTCGAAGACGAACCGTTGGTATCGGCCGGTCTGGCTCTCGCTTTGGCGGCGAAGGCAAGTGGAGGTCGCGTCATCGCCCAGGTTCGGCGAATCGTACCGCGCGGCCAGCGACCGGCAACGTCAGTTCGACTGCCAGGCATGCTCGTCGACGCGCTCGTGGTCGAACCCAACATGATGATGAGCACCGATACTCCGTATAACGAAGCGTATCTGCGCTCGATCGGCGCAAGTACAGCGTTGCCCGCGATTCCTTTTGGTCCCGACAAGGTGATCGCGCGGCGCGCGGCGATGGAAGTACGCAAGCATGAGCTGTCGATTTTCGGTTTTGGCGCAGCAGCCGATGTACCCTTGGTAATGGCGGAGCAGGGCCTTATCGACCCCGAGACTGGATCGGAGGACTACTGGTTCACGACGGAACACGGCTCCTACGGCGGGATCGTGATGAATGGCTGGCAGTTCTCGGCGAACCTGTATCCGCAGGCCCTGCTGGATGGCGTCACGCAGTTCGACGTGATCGACGGGGGACTGTGTCGCTTTGCTGCGCTGGCATTCGCTGAATATGATTCGCACGGAACGGTCAATGTCAGCAAGTTCGGCAAGGTCAACCCAGGAGCGGGGGGCTTTATCGACATCGCAATGAATGCCCAGCGGCTCGTGTTCACGGGCTCGTTTACTACGGGTGGCCTTGATATCGCGTATGACTCAGGCCGCATGAAGATTCTTAAGGAGGGCAAGGTCAGCAAGTTCGTCGATACCGCGCAGAGCATTACCTATTCAGTCGCGAAGGGAGTTTCGGCGGGGCAAAGCGCGTTGATCGTCACGGAACGTGCCGTTTTCGAGCAGACTGCCCGAGGCCTTGTGCTGACTGAGGTGGCGCCGGGCGTCGATGTACGTCGGGATGTGCTCGAGCATATGGCATTCGCTCCGGCTCATATCCTCGACCCGTTACCGCTCATGGACGCGTCATTGTTCTCGGCCACCTCTGATCATTGCGTCGAATCGGCAATCGAGAACTAGAAAATCATCGCGACGGCGTACTTTTCTGTGGTGTGAAGTTCTATCCTGATCCGGCCAGTATGCGCACGAGATGCGATCGTTCCATCAGCCATAGGCGAACTTCTCGCTTGCCGAATACCGTACGCCCGTTCGCCACCGTTGCAGGGGATGGTTCACCTGTGTGGATCTGTCCCGGACAGCTTGACCATCTTGGTCGCTACGGCGGCTACGGAGGAGACAACTATGAAATACCGTTGGTTTATCGTTTTCATGCTATTTCTCGCCTGCGCGATCAGCTACCTTGACCGCGCGGCACTCTCGGTCGCAGCGCCGCTGATTGCGAAAGATCTGCATCTGGATCCTGCCCATCTAGGCATCGTCTTCAGCGCTTTTTTTGTGGGGTACTCGTTGTTCTGTTTCATTGGCGGCTATGCAGCTGACCGTTTTGGCGCCAAACGGGTCCTCGTCGTCGCGATCGGCCTCTGGTCAATTTTCTGCGGCTTGACCGCAGCGGCTTCGAGTCTCGCAATGCTGCTGGTCATCCGGGTCATCTTCGGTGCCGGGGAGGGCCCGTTAGCCACCTGCACGAATAAGATAGTTAGCGGTTGGTTCGAACGAAAGGAGCAGACAACCGCAGTAGGATTCGCGAATTCCGGCCTGCAGTTAGGCGCGGCGCTCGCGGGGCCGGTCGTCGGCTTGATGGCGGTCCACTGGGGCTGGCGGATTCCCTTTATCGTGATCGCCATGCTCGGGGTACTGTGGGTGCTGATGTGGTCGATATTCTCTACTGATCGACCGGAGGGCAACCGCTGGGTTCGCGGTGCCATGCCGCAGGGATCGGAGGCCGGCGCGGAGCTTCTGGCAAGCGAGCCCGTTGCACATACGCCGTTGAGCGTCTATCTGAAAAGTCCAACCATCTGGGCAACCTCGCTTGCCTACTTTGGCTACGCCTACATCCTCTATTTCTTTCTATCGTGGTTCCCCAGCTACCTGATGATGGAACGACATCTGAGCCTGTCTTCGATGAGCATCGTCAACGTCATCCCATGGATTCTCGGGTTTATGGGGATCGCTTTAGGCGGCTTTATTTCCGATCGAATTTTCCGGTTGACAGGGAATGCGCTGAAGTCGCGCAAAATCGTAATCGTGGGTGGTCTGCTGATTGCAGCTGCCTGCGTCGCGTGTGCAGGGGCGGCGAATAGCGTCGGTGCAGCAGTCGCCCTGATGGGAATCACCGTGTTCTTTATGAACCTTACACTCAGCGTGTACTGGGCCATCATCCTGGATACGGTTGAACCCGCGCGGATGGGTGGCGTGGGCGGATTCATGCACCTGCTGGCGAACACGGCCGGGATTCTCGCGCCGATTCTGACGGGCTTCCTCGTGCAATGGACCAAGGTATTCACAAGCGCGTTCCTGCTGAGCGGAGGCATCGCTCTAGCGGGTGCGCTCGCGGTGGCCTTGTTCGTGCGTGCGCCACGAAACATTTCCGAAACTCACGGCAACCTGCGCGCGCAGGTTCCCCGCCCGCTGACGGACTGACCCTGTTCGCACGTGTTTGACGGATTGGTTGGACGGCGTCGGGCAGCATGTCCGGCCTACCGACTTGCGGTGCTGTCGGGGTCGTATGAGATGTAGGGATGCGGTTCGAGAACCGCATCCTTCATAACGTAACCGCTAGAAAGTATCGAGCGCAGAGCGGGTAAACCGCTCGATGAACTGCATCAATCCGTTTGCGGCGGCCGCCGCCTGATCGCCATCGCCCTGTGCGATGGCGTTCAGCACTTTGGCGTGCAGCTGCGCACCCTCCACGTACGCGCGATTTTGCCCAATGTGCAAGTACCAGAATCTTCGCGACTGAGCATGAATTGGCTGCATGCTGGTGATCAGCATGCTGTTGTGGGTCGCGCGGACTTCCGCCTCGTGAATCACCCCGCCGGCGCGAATCCAGTCCTCCATATTTCCGCGTTCGGCTGCCGCGGCCATCACCTTGGCGAGCTTTCGGAGGTTGCTTCGCTCCTCCTGCGTCGCACGCAGCGCGGCCATGCGGACGACGAGCTCCTCTAGCGGGCGTCTTACCTCCAGCAGTTCGAGTTGCTGGCGAATATCGACACCAGCAACCAGCGTACCGCGGCGCGGTAGCATTTCAACGAATCCGACCTGGCGTAGCCGCTGGAGAGCCTCGCGGACCGGTGTCCGCCCCATTTCCAACTCAGCTGCAAGCTGCACCTCGGAGATCATGGAGCCGGGTGGCAGGCGACGTGTGATGATCATTTCTTCGATCTGCGCGAATGCGACATCAGCCAGCAACTGCTCGGGCGGACTTGCGACTTCGCGTTTGGGACTATTCTTGATGGAATTGCTTTTTCTCATTGGAGCTATTAGAAACGGTGAACTCGAGCTACACGGAGGATGGTGACCTACACAGAGGCGCCGCCTATTATCGTCAGGATACACGCGGCCGGCGAACGACATGCTCTGTGTCTCGATGGGCCTTCCATTGCGTTGGCCTCATCGGCCGCTGCCGCGACGGCGGCAACTACTCTGCTTTTGTTGGCAGGCATCTATCTTTTCGGTGGGCGGTTTCAAAATAATGTGTGGTCGCCAATTCTAGCGAGGCGGCATTGCAAGCAGCAAACGGTGTCTCAGCTCAATCTTTGAAAGACGACGCGAGCCGATGTTAACGGCCGGTCGAATTCACTCGACGACGTTCGGCGCCGCGAACAGAGATGTATGGTTTAGTGCTCTTGTCCTTCATCGGTCTGTGCGTTGCCAGTAAGGGCCGACGAGACCCGTCTCGCTGCCGAGATTGACCGGCTTAAAGCCGAATTCCCGAAAACGCGTGAGCTCTACCGCGAAGTCTGCGCGCTCATGTTTTTCCGTTTCGGCCTCACGCCGACCGCGAACCGGCTCTACCAACTGGTGAAACGGGGCAGCATGAGTACGCCAACCCAGGTGCTGGGCGAGTTCTGGGTTGAGTTGCGCGAGAAGAGCCGCGTGCGGATCGACCACCCGGATCTTCCGGCCGATCTGCAGGCCGCGGCCGGCGAACTGGTTGCGACGCTGTGGACGCGCTCGACCGCATCGGCGCAGGTGGCACTTGAGGCGCTGCGGGTCGAAGCCGAGGCGGAGAAGGTCGTCGCGCAGAATGCCGTCACGTCGATGGAAGGCGAACTGAGCCGGACCGAAACCGCGCTAGAGCAGCGCACCAGCGCGCTGCTGGCCGCCCAGGTCCGAATCCAGGAACTCGAGCAGGGGCAGGCCGCAAGTGAGGCCACGCGTCTTGCACTCGAAGCGGAAATCGCCCGGCTGCAGGACGAAAACGCCGCGCGCGATCCGGCACTGGTGCAGGCGAGGGCGGATTTCTCGGAGGAACTCGAGAAGCTGCGGACCAGCGCCGGACTTGCGGAGGAGCGACTACGGGCGACCGAGAAGCGGGCGCTGCTCGACATCGAGCGTGAGAGGGTTGCCAGCGCGCGACTCCAGAAGGAACTCGACGCCGCGACGCGTCGCACGGAGCAGGGCGAGGCACGCCACCGCAGCGAGCTGCAGGCCGTGCAGCCGCAACTTGCCGATGCGCGACATCAGGCTGGTGTCCTCGAGGGCAGCCTGGTGGCCGTGCGAGACGCAAACGCCGGCTACGCGCGTGAGCTCGGGTTGCTGCGACAGCAGATGACGCGGACGGTCGCCCCGCGCAGCTCAGGTCGCAAGGGTGAGGCTGTCGCGGTACGCGCCCGCAAGCAGCCTCGTGCGACCCGCAAGGCGGCATCGGCGAAGAAGCCGGGATAAGCGCATGAACCCGACCGCCCGGAAAAGGAAGACGGCCGTCTGTCCACCGATCGGCGCGCTGATGCGATATCGCGATCGCATCGTACGCGTGATCGCCGAAGCCAGCGGTCAACGCGCGGTGATTGAATCGGTCGATGTCAATGCCCGGTCGTTTCGCAGCGTGGTGAAATGGGCTAATCTGGCCGGTCTGAACGATCAACTCTTCTGACGCTAACCATCATGCAGCTCGACATCTTCGCCGACAGCCGCGACGTCATGCTCCGCAACGATGTGCTGGATGCCCTCCACCGGCGCGATGCAGTCTCTGCCCGGCAGGCCTGGCAGAGACTGGCAGGCGAATTCCCCGATGACGATGCCGTGGGCGGGCTGGCGACATTGATCGATGTGCTCGATAGCGATGTCACCACGCCGTTTGCCGATCATCCGGCGCTGGCTGCCGCCTGTGGTCGCCTCAATGATGAGGTTGAACCGGCGGCGCGGCGGTTACTGGGCGACGCTCCCGGAAGGGCGTGGATGGCGTCATGCTGGCGGGTGATCGCGCAGCAGGCCGCGGCCCTGCCGTTTCGCGCTGACGTCAGTGATCTTCACGCGGCGCCACTCTGGCTGCGCGCGGGCGACTGGGATGAGGCAAGACGGGCCGTCGAGCGGATCGAGTCGTGGCGCCGGATCCCGGCGCCGCTGACGTGGATGGCAGAGGTGCGACATCGCGCTGAAGGCCTGGAGTCTGCGTTGCCGTTGCTCGCTGAACTGGCATGGCTGTCACCTGGCCGGCTGGCTGATCTCTTGCACCGGCTCGCCGACGCGTCAATCGACACGTTGCGCAGGAAGTTCGACGCGAATTTCGAGGGTGCAGGCCAGACCGCCGACCTCGCGTGGTTCCCCGCGTGGGTGCTGATCGAAAAGCCGGGACTGGCACCGCTGCTGCGTGAAGCGCAGCCGTCGCGCCAGACGGCGCCGGAGCGGGGGACGCGGCTATTGCTGCAGATCCTCAGCCTCGAGCGGCAGGGTAACCAGCACGAACTGGTGGAGCGTCGCAAGGCGCTGCGCGAACTGCATGCCGGACTGTATGCTGCGTATATGAGAACCCGGTGAGCGATGCGTCGTGGAGCGCAGACCAGTTCCGATTTTGACCTCCGGAGCGCGACCCGCTTTACCTCACTGGACGAGCGCGAACTGCCCCATCGTGGGGTAAGGGCAGCAGCGATCCGGTGTTTGATAATGGTGCAACAAGCAACCTGGGGCCCGTGCATGAGCCTGAACAATGATTGATATCGCATCAAGTGGCACCGAGTACGGTAGCATCCATAGCGACATAGTCGCGCTTCTGGAGCGCGGCCGTCGTGCCGCGGCACGCAGCGTCAACGCGTTGATGACTGCAACCTATTGGGAGATTGGCCGCCGTATCGTTGAGTTCAACCAGGGCGAAAAAGATCGCGCGGCCTACGGTCAGGCACTGCTCGGGCGACTGTCAGCCGACCTGACAAAACAGTTCGGCCGGGGCTTTGGGGTTGACGACCTCGAGTTGATGCGCCTGTTCTACCAGACCTGGCCACCCACCGCAATTTCCGAATCGCTGATTCGGAATTTCGATCTCGATCAACTCGCCGACGTATTTCAGCTCTCCTGGACTCCCTACATCCATCTCATGCCTGGAAGACGCGCTGGTCCACCGGCTCGAAGATTTCCTGCTTGAACTTGGCGGCGATTTTACGTTTGTAGGCCGCCAGCGTCGGCTTCGCATTGGCGAGAGCTGGTTTCGGGTGGACCTTCTGTTTTTCCATCGCCGCCTGCGGTGCCTCGTTATCATCGACCTGAAGCTCACCGAACTTAACCATGCGGACGTGGGCCAGATGCATATGTATTGTAATTACGCCCGCGAGCACTGGACTCTGCCCGGCGAAAATCCACCAGTCGGGCTGATATTGTGCGCCCGTACCAATGCCGCCGTCGCACGCTATGCACTTGAGGGGTTGCCTAACAAAGTGCTGGCGGCCGAATACCATATGACGCTGCCGGATGAAAAACTCCTCGCCGAGGAACTTGCCAGAACACGGCGAGTGTGGGAGGCGCAGCATCGGCGTGATGAGGGTTCTGATGAGCCCGGTAGTCAACTATCCTGAAAGAACACGGACGCACTCATCTCGACGAGCCTTACCTGTTCTGGCTCGCTGTCGATCAGCACCGTGCCGAGTTCGATATCCTGCTACAGAAGCGCCGCGACAAGGCTGCGGCCAAACGCTTCTTCAAGCGCGTGCTTGCCTCGTGTGCTGAGGCACCGCGCAGGATCGTGACCGACCAACTGCGCAGCTATCCGGCGGCGAAAGCCGAGATTCCCGAACTGGCTCACTTCATGCACGTCTTCGTCAAAGCCAGCGCGCGGCTGAATGACAGGGTCGAAAACCGTCATCAGCCGACGCGCGAACGCGAGCGACGCATGCGTGGCTTCCGCGATCCTGAACGCACGCAGGCTTTCTTATCGAACTTCGGTCCGATCCGGCAGCACTTCGCGCTCAAGCGACACCTGCTACGCGCCTCGCTCTATCGCAAACAGCTCGCCGCACGCTTTGCCGCCTGGCATCGTTTCACTAAGATCGCCCAGGATCCGTCCGCTCTCTGAGCAAATGCGTGTCCTCTCAACTAATGCGTCGCGAACGCTTTAAAGTAACAGCGCCGATCCGCGGCGTTTGCTGGAAAGGCATTCCGTTCCGGGGGCATCTCCGGCGGCCGTGGAATGCCGGTGAATTGTCGATTCAGGTCAGAGCGACACGATCTGTCGCAAGAGTTCCAACGCTTTCATCTCGTCCAGGCGGCCGGTGCGTGCCTTACCCGCGAGCGTCTTGATCAGCGCCTCTGCTATCGGTTCAATACCTATCAGATCGTCCAGGCTTGTCACGGAAACATAACGGCGTGGCTCCGCGATAACCTCTGTGACGGAGGCCAGCGCAGGCTGCGGGTAGGAGGCGGACGACGGAACATCGCGGTCAACAGCTTGCCGAACGTCCGGATCGGCGGCCGATGGGAGCAGTGCATCCTGCTGGTCTACAACTGCCTTCGTTTCGGCGGCGACGCTCGTGTGATCTGCCTCCGACGGGGCGGCGTGCCGATGGCTCTCGGCTTTCGCTTTCCTAGCCGCGGACTTTCTTGCCACCGCAGCTTCCGGTTTTAATGCAGCTGGCAGTTCCTGCTGATCAGGCGCATGTCGACCCGACCGTGGATCTGGATCAAGCAGAGCCGACACCGACTCAGGGATGTCCGTGACTGAACGGGGAACGTCCAGCCAGGCAGTTGGCAAACCAAGACGTTCGGTGAAGCGGTTGGCTTCGGCGTCGTCCATGCGCTTCTGTCCATACAGACGATTGTCGAGGTTGGAAGCGCTGATACTCACTACTGCGCTGAGCCGCACCTTCGATCCCTTACGGTGGGTAAGCACATGCAGATTGGCACGACGGATGTTTTCCAACGCTGCGACGTCGTTCAGTGGCAACGATTGCTGAGCGCCTGACTTTGGAGATGCTTTAGCTTTCGCTGATGCTGATTTCGACGGGGGAGTCGTGGCAGGCTTTGCCCCTGCGGGATTACTCTTCGCGACGGCCTTTGGCGAGCTGCGATCTGTCCTCTTTGACATTTCTGATTCCTTGGGCAAACGATCTGTCGGGGTAGGGCGGGGATTCGCCTGTGTGGCGGGAGCCGTCTCCAATACCTGCCCGTACGCTGATTCCGGTTCAGCATTCGCGTGAATAAAGTCGAGCGGCGCCCTCAGGCGACTGATGGTCTCGGATGGGAGGGCAGGATGGGGGTGATCGAAAAACCCATCTGGTAGCCCGAGCGTCGTTTCGATGTGGAAGGCCGTCTCAGGTGTGAATCTCTCGCCATTCATCAATTCGGTCACGCGCGTCAGGTTGGAATCGAGTCCCAGTGCGATGTTCTCCGCGCCCACCGCATCGACCAAAAATTTAAACGAACGCGTTTTGAAAATAGACGCCGTCTGGGCCGGGTCTCGGGCAGGTGGCGCTTTTACGTATGATTTGTTCTGTCGGTGAGGTGTCGTTTTTGAAGGTTGGCGCGACTGACGCGGGCCCTTGTCCCGAGGTCCCGAGTATCGCCCGTGTGCTTGACTCATAAAGTGGGCTCTCCGCCGGTGAAATCACTATCAATGCAGGGATTATAAGGGAGGGGATGCCGGTATCGGACATACCATTAATCAATGAGTTGTTCTGGTAACCTGGATGCCAACTGCTCTGGATCTACCCGCACCCCGAACTGCGGGATAGATCCTTGTCCCGTTCGATTTCACAGTCAGTGCCGCAACGATTTGCGAGGCCTGCGCGCGTTGTGATGACGACAGATTCAACCATATCCAGACGCCATCAGCCTGGCTAACCGACCGTTGCTGCGTGCATATCCATTTGTCACCTCGGATCACGCGTGTCAGCGGAGATTAGCGCAAAGTGGCGGGCTCCCCCAATTTTTGTCCGCTCCTGGAAATCGTGGACATCCATTAGCACCTCTGTGGACACGACTAGCGGAATTAACGAACTGCAACAAATACGCGCCTATGAAGACAAGAAGGATTATCTCAATAGCACGGTTTTATAGTCGGTTTCCCGCAAACGCATCTTTACGAATCGCCGTGCGTGCACCTCGGTGAAGGTCGGTGCGAGTCCGCTCGGACACATCGACGGTAACTCGCCTTACTCTGGCCAATGCCGCGGATGAGAACGGGGGTGGACGACTACTTCTCCAACGACACGGCGCCCTGCCCGGTAGCGATCTGTTCTACCCGACGGCGCTTCCGTCCGGTTGTGGTAAAACAGCGCTCGAATGCGCCGGTCTGCGGCGCACGAATCCAATCAGGAGCAGAGGTTGAGAAGGAAGTCAGAGAACAGATCACAGGTCATCGCGGTACGCGTCGAGCCGGCAATCGAACAGCGATTGAGACTGCTGGCGGAAACCACAGGCCGCAGCCAGTCGTTTTTTCTCAAGCAGTTGATTGAGAAGGGCATCGACGCGATGGAAGACACCTGGCTGCCCCAGGAAGTGGTCGCCCAGGTCCGCAGCGGGGCACTGCCGGCGCAGCAGCATGGCGCGACCTTGGATCTGTTCGGCGATCAGATTTGCGAGTAGTGAGCAGGGCTGCACAACGTATCCGCAAGTATCGTCGCTTTGGCGAACGGTAAGAGGATGCACTCGCCGATTTCGTTCAGATCGATCGAACTTCATCGTCGGTCCTCAAATGAAGGGTACGATATTTGTGGCTTTCATACCCTTCATTTGCGGACACGACGAAGGCAGTGATCACGTGGGAACCTGGGGGGAATGCATCGAGGCGTCGGGTTCAAGCCGGCGAACTGCGGCGCGACGGCGCGCCGGGGCCTGGTATCTGGCTGCATCGATCCGACGAAGATGGAATGGTCGGAGCGGCTCGCGGTGACCGCCGGCACGCTGGCGCGTGACGTTGCCACGGTAAGATGCCCACCCGCTGTGCGTTATTGGCGTGCTGCGACGACGTCCGCGGGATCGCGGAAGAGAGGGGGGGCCGGGCAGGCGGCGGCAGTTCGCGCGCGGTTGCTCAGAACCCAACACCTATGCCGACGCCGACCCCACCGCCGAGGCTGCCGCCTCCCACGCCCACGCCTATGCTGGGGCCCGGCGCGTAATAGCCAGGACCATACGTAGGATCGCTGTAACCGTACGGCGGGGCAGCAACACATCCCGAGACGGCCGCTGCCAGCGCCAGAATGCCGAAAAATTTGAGCATGATGGTCTCCCGTGCACGAACTGCGCAGCAAGACCTGATCCCGGTTCTGGCGGGGTCAATTAGTGTCGGCCCGTCGCGACCTGAAGCTTCCGCCAGAATGGCGGAGGCCGCCAACCAGATATTCCGCGTTTACGCGAAACGCAGAGTGCCAGGTGTTGTTTTCGCTGGCAGGAATTGTGATACGGAGTCTCGTGCTTCAAGGTTGCTGCTCCGGAAGTAAGGGCGCTTCCCGACTTTCGGCGCGTGTTCAGGCCGGCCGTCCCGTTGGGGCGGTCGGCCAATTTTTTGCCGTCCGGCAGGGCCGAAGGGCGGTGCAGGAGGGGTGAAAGTGACGTTCTCAGCGTCAACGGAAATAATGCGACTTATCACCAGACGATCAAAAAAAGCGCCGGAATGGATGCCGCGCTGCCGTCCAGAGCCAGCGGGGAATTGAAGGGGTGGATACGTATGGCTAGCTACACCTTCACTTGCGGACATTTCCCCGATCCCGTCTGAAGGGCATGAAAGTCGGCGTTTTCATCCCTTTCACTGACGGACACTGGCCCGTGTTTCGGGTGGGGGCGCCGCCGGCACGGGGGCCGGCATGACTGCGCGGCTCGTGACGGGCGATCGGAGCGGGAGGCCGGTGGTGGCTGGAGTCGCGCGGACGCGGGAGCGTGCATCAGGGGCCGGGAACCGGCGGCCACGGCGCGATCGCCTATGCGACGTTGACGCCAGGCCGTCCGCGGAGTCCAAGAACGGCACCATCGCCGTTGACCTTGCGGCGGGGCGCCGAACTTTGCACGTGCAAAGTTTCTCGCGGGGCACTACGGATCGTGGGGCTCCGTCGGCTGGTTTGTCCCGGCGAGACGGCGGCAGCGCCGTTGCGTGCCGGTTGCGCGGACGTGCGTCATTCGGTAGGGTGACGCCATCCTCACAACCAGAACAGGGACAAAACCATGAACAAGCAGCAACTGGTAGATGCAGTCGCCGCGAAGACCGGAGACAGCAAAGCCGCGACGGGCGAGGCGATTGACGCGGTAATCGCGGCCATCACCGGCGAAGTGACGAAGGGCGGCACGGTACAACTGATTGGCTTCGGTTCGTTTTCCACCGGTGCGCGTGCCGCGCGGGTCGGCCGCAATCCGGCCACCGGCGCCGAGATCCAGATCCCTGCCGCGAAGACGGTGAAGTTCACGGCGGGCAAGGCGTTCAAGGACGCAGTGAACGGCGCCTGAGACCGGACGCAAGCAGTCGGCCGGTTTTCTGCCGACGGCGCGGCTGTCGGCAGGGTAGCCGCTACAGGTGTTGGAGGCAGCAACGGCATGGAGTGATCGGGCAAGACCTGGACCTCGGCCAGTCGGCCTGGTAGCATCAGTGCGAGATGCCGCGATGTACCGCGGCCCCCGCGATTCGCTGCATGTCTCTATAGATAGCCGTATGGAAAAGAAACGATTGCGGCTCAGGCGGGACACGCTATGTCCACCGATCGGTGCGCTGCTGCGCTACCGCACGCGTATCGTGCGCGTGATCGCCGAAGCGTGCGGACAGCGCGCGATGATCGAGTCTCTTGATACGACGGGCAGGACCTTTGTCAGCACCGTCAAATGGAACAGCCTGCGCGAACTCGGCGCCCAGCTCTTCTAGTTGGGCACCTTCCCCGGTTGGTCGCGCCGCCATCCTCAGGCTGGTTGCGACAACCTGAACTTCCAGCTTCATTCCAGTACCGGAGCCGCCGCCCGCATGCACGCAATGCATCGCGTCGGTGCGGATGTGGATTGATGCTTTTTGTACACTGGCGTGCATATCAGTTTAGGTAACGGTATTAGGCGTGTGATCGTCCGGCGATCATCAATCCACGGCGAGGGCGTGTTCGCAGTGAGGCCGCTTGCAGCAGGCGAGCGCGTGCTCGAGTACAAAGGTGAAATCGCCGCGTGGCGCGATGCCGTGCGCCGACACCGGCGTGCAGGCATCAAGGGACACACGTTCCTGTTTGGTCTGTCGGACGGGCGCGTCATTGACGGCAGCCGCGGTGGCAACAGCGCACGATGGCTTAATCACGCATGCGCGCCCAACTGCGAAACGATCACCGCGCCGCCAGCGGTGAACATCATTTCCGTTTGGCGCTATCACAAACGCAGCATGAATTCCGCAAAGGCCTCCGAGTCAAGCGGGCGGCTGATTAGATAACCCTGAATGGAATCGCATCCGGCTTCCTTCAACTCTGCGGCCTGGCGTTGGCACTCAACGCCTTCCGCGACAGTTTTCATTCCCAGTGAACGAGCGAGACCGACAATGCCCCGGATGACCGCCGACGCCTTCTCTGAATCGACCAGCGCTCGAACAAACGACTTGTCGATCTTCAGCGTGTCGACAGGCAGCCGGAGCAGATAGGCGAGACTGGAGTATCCAGATCCGAAGTCGTCCAGCGATGTGGATATGCCGGCTTGCTTCAGCGCGGCAAGAACGGACGTTGCCTTTTCGATATCACTCACTAGAGAGTCCTCCGTGACTTCAATATCGAGCATTGCGGGGGAGACGTCGTATGCCCTCGCGATATGGAGAATCCTATCTGTAAGTCCCACACCGAGAAGTTGCCGAGCCGACAGATTGAGACTGATCCGTGGTACGGATACACCCAGCCGTCGCCATGCACCGATATGCTGGCAAACTGCATTGAGCAGCCATTCGACGAGGGCGCCTTCATATGGGGACTCAAGTAATACATCCAGGAATGCGTACGGCGTGAGCAAACCTCGTTCAGGATGACGCCAGCGAAGAAGCGCCTCAACACCGATTGGGGAGCCGTCCGCGAGTGCTATTTGAGGCTGGAAATGAAGCTCGAACTGGTTCGCCGCAAACGCCTCACGAAGATCCATGCGCAAAGCAAGGCGGTCACGCATGCCCCGGTCGAGTGCTCCATCGTACGTGCACACCTGAAACCGGCCAGATGACTTCGCTGCGTACATAGCCGTGTCGGCATGACTCAGCAACGCCTCGACTGATTCCGGTGTTTCTCTCAGTAGCGCGATGCCAATGCTTGCCGACAGGGAGACGGATCTTCCGCACGCTTCGAATGGCATTGCGAGCTCGCTGAGCACCGCATGCGCGAAAGCTTCTGCCGCGCTTTCGGTAGTATTACGTAACAACAGAACAAACTCGTCGCCTCCTACGCGCGCGGCGAAAAAAGCAGGTTCGAGAATTGCGAGTAGCCTTTTCGCAAAGCCCCGGAGCAGCTCATCGCCGACAGCATGACCGAACGCGTCGTTGACCTCCTTGAAATGGTCCAGGTCAATAAACAGCACCGCTAGGGAAGCACCACGCGTAAAGCGTGGTGAAGCAGTCTCAGCGATCGCACGTGATAGCGCTTCCATGCACTTGCGCCGGTTGGCCAAACCAGTCAGATAGTCGTGACTGGCTTCAAATTCCAACTGCGTCGCGTGCTCGTGTTCGCGCGTGACGTCGCGGAAGAGTACCGTAATGCCATCGTCGTGGGCAAATGAGCGAGCCTCAAACCACGTGCCGAGCGGTGCGTAATAGTCAGTGTGCCGACCGGGAAGTCCAGTTGCCGCCGTCTGCTGATAGACGCGATAGTAGCCGGAGTCTACTAGGTCCGGGTAACACTGCCATATGTCGCGTCCTAGCAGGCTCTGTCGCTCCTGCTGCAGGTATCGTTCAGCTGTATGGTTGAGATAGGTGAAACGCCAGGATCTGTCTATCGACATGAATCCGTCACTCAGGCTATCAAGCATGTCACCAAGGTGAGCCGGTGCAGGCTGTCCGGCGCCGGCATCTGTCGGGCGGGGAGGACGAGAGTCAGTCTGTCGTTCCATTTTTTTGGGGCCTTCGGTTCGCGTCAGACCCAAAGGCATCGCTCGTGCGCAAACCGTGGGCCGATCGCATTCTAACCGCATTTGCCACCGCTTCGAACATCGGGACGCCCCCGCGCCCCGCTGCCTTTGATGGGGATGATGGTGCCCCAGATGCAAGTCGGTCATCAATCGTATGTTGCGCTTGTAATCAATCGGACGACCAAACGCGACCACCTTTCCTCCCGTGGAGTAAGTCC
The DNA here is from genome assembly GCF_046027215.1 of Paraburkholderia fungorum. Classification (GTDB taxonomy): domain Bacteria; phylum Pseudomonadota; class Gammaproteobacteria; order Burkholderiales; family Burkholderiaceae; genus Paraburkholderia; species Paraburkholderia fungorum_D. The sequence continues at coordinate 468,233 of NZ_JAQQEN010000003.1, forward strand.
GCGAACTTCTGCATTTTGCGGCTCATGACGGCCCGCTTGGCGAACTCGTTGCCGGCCCAATCTTTGATCAGGATGCATTGCTCGTGGCCGGTCTGGACCTCAACAACCTTGCCCGGGCGAAATATGATTTTGACGTCGTGGGTCACTACTCGCGTCCGGACATCTTCCGTCGGCATGTCAATGAAGCAGCGACACCTCCCGTCGTGTTTGAGAAAAATGGATTCAGCAGCGGCTCATGAAGGTCGATGCAGGATTGAACGAATCCCTTTCCTCATTAGATTCTATTTCGGCAGCGCCAAGCCATATGGATTTGTCGGAGCAATCGGCCGAAATGGCCATCGAAGTCACAGTTGCCGCACACATCGCTTCGAAACGAAGCTGGCTCGCCTGACGAATCGCGAGTCGCCGCCGCTTCGCCGACGGGCGACTCTTTGCTCATCAACAGACGTTCGCCAAACGACCATGAACGACCGTTGGCCGGTCGCTGCCTGTCGGCGATCGGCCGCACTCTGTGCAAAATTGCTTTCAATGATCTGTCGTTCCGGGCCTCGTCGCAGCCGCAGGCCACCCGCCGGAAAAGTCAATTACTGCACCGGTCAGGAACCGGGACTGTGTCGATGCGAGGAAGCAGATCAGTTCGCCGATCTCTTCCGGCCGGCCTAGGCGACCCGCTGGTACCGAAGATTTGACATAGTCACGGCCTTCCGGCCCGTCTATGAAGACGGCGCGCGGATAATAAGCCTCGCTGTACAGGAAGTTCGGTGCCACTGCGTTGACGGCAATGTTAAGTGGCGCAAGTTCGACCGCAAGCGATCGAACCAATGCATTCGCGGCATCCCTCGCGGCATCAGGAATGGCGCCTCCGTGCATTGGCAGCTTTGTCCGGCACGATGTCACGAATACGAGATTCCCGCCGCCCTGATGCCTCATACGCGGGATTGCCGCCTTTACCAAAGCGAAAGGACTGACCACCAGCTTTTCTAGCGTCTGCCGCAGGTCGTCCAGTGATGCATCCACAGTGGGCCGATGGATAGCGGGAAAGTGGTCGTTACTGACAATGGCATCAACCCGCCCAGTGACGGCCCATGCGGCTTCGACCAGCAGCTCAACACTTTTGCCGCTCAAACGCTCGACACTGCCATTCGCGTTCGAAAAGTGCCCCCACGCGATGTCGTCCACGAAGGAATCATCGTGGGCAAGCACGCGGAATCCTGCATCCAGCAGTGCTGCTACGGCAGGCGGGCCGGCATAGTCCGACGCATTCGTCACAAGTGCAACCTGTTGCTCTTTCTTCACAGCCGCTCCTCCTGGTGGTTCCGAAGCCGCGCGATCCGATGGACACTAGCGACCGCGCCTCCCTCGCGTTTGGCTATGGCGAATCCGGATGTTCGGCTCAACGTTCCATACTCGACGTCCGGCCCGTTTCGACATCGCCTTCAGCGAATCGCGTCACGAGTTTCCCCCTGTCCATGCGTTGAAACAGTTTAGGCGTTCAATGCGCGGCGCTCGCATCCTGGATCTGGCGTTACCCTTTTCTCCCCGACCTATCCTTATCCTTCACTGGTTCCAATCGATCACCATCGACCTACGGCGGCGCATCCAGTTTCTGGCCGAAGCTTGCCGATTGAGCGAGGGAACGGTGTTGGCATGACCGACAGACCCTGTCTACTTGCGAAGCGAAGCGGCCCTGAATATCTTGCACGCCTCCCCAACTTCTGGTCCGGCTGCTGCCCTGGATCAGCACATTTGTCAAGATACTCGCCGCCGTACTGAATCGATTGTCGGGAAAACACACAACGCCAATTTCGCTCTGATTACTGCGCAAACGATTGCTTATACTCTCGGCACCTCTTTCTCCGAGGCGCAACGTATGCGGCAGGAATGGATTGATTATCTCCAGCGAATCGACTGGAACGCTCCGGTGACTTTGGCGTTGACATCAGCGGCAGTCGGTTCTGTCATAACGCTCACCTGGATTTCAGCGAGGGATGCCAGGGAGCGCAAGCGTCAGCGACGCGACACTGCACTGGAACTAGCGTTATCGCTGGAAAGCTACGCCCGAACCTGCCGGACAATGATGCATAAGGCCACCTGGGCAGCAGCGGAGCCAGACGGCTATATGCGCCGCGAAGCGAGTAAAGGCGTTTCCATTCCCGCCTTTGCCTACCCGGACAGGCTTCAGTGGCATGTCTTGAGTCGCAAGGTTATCTCCGAGCTCCGTGAGTATCCGGCGACAGTGCACGCCACTCGGGAGTATATGGAAGCGTTTCGCGAATTCGGCGAGCCAATCGACCTTTGTGGTCAGGTCGAATACGAATGTGCGAAGGCTGCGATGGCAGCGCTAGCACTTGCTCGGGCCGCGCGCCGGCGGCACGGAACCGCGAGGTGGAGGCCGGGCGCCAAAGACTCAGCCTTGGAGTGCGAACTCTCCGACTTCATCGCGGACGCTGAAGAAAAGCGCAAGGAGCGCTTTCCGTTCGGGCAGGTCGAGAGAAATAGTCCATACCCTTCGTCTACGAAGTCGTCAGAAAGCTGTTTGATTGGGCCCGCGTAGTGAAACTAATGCAGGTTCCATTTCAACTGTTCGCGGGAAAAATCCGTTTTGTGCAGCGCGCACAAGTGTGCGAGGAGTAACCGGTGATAACCAAACTCCACGTGCGCGAACAGGAGGCCGCTCTTTTAGTAATACAGAAAGTGGCCGGCTGAACCCGACCGCACGTCGCCCAATGCGTCGGCAAGCTGCTTTGCGAATCCAAAGCGGGCATGCCTCCAAAGATAGCGATCCAAACCTGCAGCTATGTCGGGTCGCGGCAGCTCCGTGAAAACGAACAGAAGCCGACGCGTGATTTCCGCAGTATCTTCTATCCCGTATCGCATGTAACAATCTTGAAAGGTTGTGCGTAGTCCTCAGTCTAGCGCAGAAGAACAATGGCTTTTGCAGAGCGTGCTTGCCGACAACCGGCACGAGTCGACCCGGAAGGGCCTGTCAGCTTTCTCGAAAGGCGACGTTCGCAGCAAGCAGAGGCGGAATCCGGAACCGCCTCGCCTTCAGTCGGATAATCTACTGTGTAACGGTGACTAGTGCATGAGCCATTGAGTTGCAGGCGACTCGCCAAAGGAGCGCAGGAATCTTTTCACGCAAAGCGCACACGGCGCGTGCCTTCTCGAAGCGAACGCAGGAGGGTTTGTGTTCACGTACTGGCAAGCGCGAGCGTGAATTCATTGGATGCTTGACACGCGTGTTGCGCCCTGCGGTCAAACCGCGTGTCCTTACTTGCCGTCGACGTCGAAATTGAAGTACGTCTTCCCGCGCGTAACACGGCCGTCCGCGTTGCGCCGAGTCGAGTTCATTCAGCCGTAACGGAGGAAAAGCATGTGCCCCGTCATCGTGGACGTAGCGGAACAAAAGCGTTTGAACGACGCGCGCGAGGCTCAGGTTCAATGGAAGAAGTGGGGGCCCTATCTCAGTGAGCGTCAGTGGGGGACGGTCCGGGAGGACTACAGCGAAAATGGCGACGCATGGAACTACTTCACCCATGACCAGGCGCGCTCACGCGCCTACAAGTGGGGCGAAGACGGACTCGGCGGACTATGCGACGACAAGCAACGGCTGTGCTTTGCGCTAGCGTTGTGGAACGAGCGCGACCCGATTTTGAAGGAGCGCCTGTTCGGCCTCACCAACAGCGAAGGCAACCATGGCGAGGATGTCAAGGAGTATTACTTTTACCTCGACAGCACACCCACCCACTCCTACATGAAGTACCTCTACAAGTATCCGCAGCGAGAATATCCGTATCGCGACCTGGTGGAGACCAACCGGACGCGATCACGGGAGGAGTTCGAGTACGAACTGCTCGACACGGGCGTGTTTGCTGATGACCGGTATTTCGACGTGTTCGTGGAATACGCCAAGGCAGGCCCGGAAGACATTCTTGTGCGGATTTGCGTGCACAACCGTGGACCGGAAGCGGCACGGCTACGGCTCCTGCCGACACTATGGTTCCGCAATACATGGTCGTGGGGTGACGACGATCGCAAGCCCTCGCTGCGCGATGCGGGTCCTGGAGCCATTCTGGCTGCGCACCATGAGCTAGGCGAGTATTGGTTGCATTACGATGGCGCTCCAGAGACGCTCTTCACCGAAAATGAGAGCAATGCGCAGCATCTGTGGAATCAACCTAACGCGTCGCCCTACGTCAAGGATGCGTTCCATACCTACGTCGTTGCGGGCCAGGGCGACGCGGTGAATCCCGCGAGAACAGGAACCAAGGCTGCCGCCCATTACCTCTGCGATGTAACTGGCGGCGGCAGCACGACCATTCGCCTGCGCCTGACAGCAACCCAGCTGGACAATGTCTTCGGCGACTTTGAGGAGATATTTGACAGCCGTATTGCCGACGCTGACGAGTTCTACGAGCGGATTGCTCCCGGTTCGCTGACCGAGGATCAGCGGCGGGTGCACCGTCAGGCGTTGGCGGGAATGCTGTGGGGCAAGCAGTACTACTACTTCGATCTCGAACGCTGGCTGCGCGAGCATCGCAGCCATCCGTTGCTCGAGGCTGCCCGTCACGACGTGCGCAACACGGAGTGGTTCCACATGTTGAATGCCGACGTGATTTCCATGCCGGACAAGTGGGAGTACCCGTGGTATGCAGCGTGGGACCTGGCCTTCCATACGATCTCGCTGGCATTGGTCGATTTCGATTTCGCCAAGGAGCAACTGCTGTTGATGCTGCGCACCCTGTACTTCCATCCAAGCGGGCAGATCCCCGCCTACGAGTGGAACTTCAGCGACGTGAATCCGCCCGTGCATGCCGCAGCCACGCTCTGGCTTTACAAGTTTGAGAAAGAACTGGGCCGGGCTGACCCGCGCTTCCTCGAACGCTCGTTTCAGGGGTTGATGCTCAATTTCAACTGGTGGATCAATCGCAAGGATCCCGCGGGGCGCAACGTCTTCGCCGGCGGCTTTCTGGGTCTGGATAACATCGGTGTATTCGACCGCAGCGCGCAGCTTCCGACCGGCGGATCGCTGGAGCAGGCCGACGGGACTGCGTGGATGGCATTCTATTGCCAGTGCATGCTGGAGATGGCGCTGATTCTGACCGAGTACGATCCGATCTACGAGGAGGTCGCTTTCAAGTTCGTCCAGCATTTCATGTGGATTGCGTATGCGATGGATCGCATCGGCGTGAATCAGGACGAGATGTGGGATGAGGAGGACGGCTTTTTCTACGATCTGCTGCGACTCCCCGACGGCCAGACGATGCGTCTGAAGGTAAGGTCGATGGTGGGGCTGTTGCCGCTGTGCGCGTCGTCGGTGTTCGAAGCGAGTGCTGTCACTCACTATCCAAGGCTGATGGAGCTGATCACGCAGTTTCGCAAGCGCTACCCCGAACTGGTTGCCCATGTGGCGCCGACTGACGGGGGCTTCATCGGCCACAGGGAGCGCAGGCTGTTGTCGATCCTCAACAAGCGCAAGCTCGAGCGCGTGCTCGGTTACATGCTCGACGAGAACGAGTTCCTCGGGCCGCACGGCATTCGTTCGCTTTCCCGCTATCACCTCGAACATCCGTTTGTGCTCCACATCGGCGGACAGGAGTACAAGGTGCAGTACCTGCCGGCCGAGTCGAATACCGGCATGTTCGGCGGTAACTCCAACTGGCGCGGTCCGGTGTGGATGCCGGTCAACTTATTGATCATCCGCGCGCTGGTGAACCTTTACAGTTTTTTCGGCGATGATTTCAAGGTCGAATGCCCGACCGGCTCCGGGCGGCACATGACGCTCTTCGAAGTGGCGCAGGAGATTGTCCGTCGCCTGACCGGTACGTTCCTGCGCGATGCCGATGGCAAACGGCCGGTCTATGGAGGAACGGAAAAGTTTCAGAACGATCGGCACTGGCGCGACCTGATCCTGTTTTACGAGTACTTCCACGGTGACAATGGCGCGGGCCTCGGGGCCAGTCACCAGACGGGATGGACGGGTCTCGTCGCGCCACTCCTCGACCTGTTCGGACGTGTCGATGCCAATACCGTGCTGGAAACCGAACGCTCGCGCGTGATGGCGAGAGTCGTCAGGGAACAGGTGGGCGGAGAAGAGACAGGCGAGAAGTGAGGAAAGTAAAATGCCCGATGTACGCTACCTGGGGCTTTACCAGAGCAACACTCGCGTCTGGCTGACCGAGTTGTCTCGCGCGCTCGGGAGAGCGGAGCTTTCCGTCGTGGACATAGTCCGCACGAGTCGTCATAACTGAAACGGTCTATATAGTGAAAGGGTTGGCGAGCGGCCGTTATCGAGAAGGCTGAGGGACCGTTGTGGGTCGAAAGTGCCTACTCGATTTCTCAGGGACCGGTCATTCAGAAGTGGCATGGCGGGGGGGGCGGTTCGAGTGGCCGGAAAGGCCGATGACGTAGAACGAAGCAATGTTGTCACCGCACCATATCCACAAGGGAAAGGCGTAAGCCTTCGAGTTGCCCGATCTACCACGCGGTAGAGATAGACCCACTTGCCGCGAAACTTCAGATAGGTCTCGTCAACACGCCACGACTGTCCCGCAGGGGTTGCGAAACGGGTCCAGCGCTTGACGAACTCCGGCGTAAAAACCTTTACCCAGCGCATGATCGTCTTATGCGCCAGGGACAAACCCCGCTCGGCATCATCTCGACAAGATCGCGCAGGCTGAGCTTGTAGCGAAGATACCAGCGCACACAGAGAACGATGATTTCTCGATCAAAATGCCGACCATCGAACACCCCCACCAGACCTTTCTTCTTGCTCGTCACCGGCCACCAGATTGGTTGGATCGCCACTTTAGCCGATCCGACGGGCCTATTTGCACCCGCAGGCCTAAAACCGATCGCAATTATCTATACCAACCCTGTGTGACAGCAGGTCGCCATAGCTGTTCCGTATGCGGGAACGCAATTCCCTCATAAGTAACACTACTGTAAGTAAAAACCCTTATAATGGTTTTCACGGGTTGCCCTGGTGCGCAACCTACGAACCACTACAGGAATCTCACATGAAATTGCACATCAATATTGCCTTCGCGGTTGCCCTTATCGCTCCGGTGCTGTCGCACGCTGCAGAGCCGCTTACGCACACGCAGGTACGCGCGGAATTGATTCAGCTGGAAGGTGCGGGCTACAACCCTGTCGATGTTAACAACTACCCGCAGAACCTGAAGCACGCGCAGACTATCGTGGCGCAACAGAACGAAGCTAACACCGCGTACGGTTCGGATACTGCCGGTGCGTCCCAATCCAGCAGCATGACGCAATCCCGCGAAAAGTGAAAAGGCTGCTCTGAATCTGGGCAGCTCTTTTGTTTCAGGAATGGGTCTAACCCAGAAACAGGTGGTTAAAGAGGTCGTTCCATTTATTGCGCTCGGCCGCTGACATCGCAGGATTGACAGGCGTCATCTGGCTATTCTGGAAAGGTGACGGGATATTCCGGTGCGTCGGGACATAGTCCATATTCGCCAGAATTTTTTGAGCGTCCAGTGAGAGCATGTAATCATAGAGCAAGATACCCGCGGCCGGATGCGGTGCATGTTTGAGCAGAGCAATGCCATTCGCCCGCGCCACCGCTGGCTGCAACAGGAACCAGTCGATAGGCGCATTTTTACGCTTCGCCTGCATAGGCATATAGTTGTACGTCTCAAGCGCAAGCGGCACTTCGCCTGAGGCAACCATATTGTTCAGCAATGAGTTGCCGTTGCGGACAGATACACCATTAGTGGCAATCAATTCCTTGAAGAATGCGACGCCTTTCTCGGTGCCCATCTGCTGACAGATAGTCGCAAACCAGTCAGAGCTCTTTGACTCAATGCCGAGTTTGCCTTTCCATTTCGGCAACAGCAGATCGTCAAAGGACGAGGGGAGGTCTTCTTTCTTGATGGCATTCGTGTTGTAGGACTGAACCCAGACAGACAGGAGCGTAGACGCCCACATGCGATGTTCCGGCACGGATCCTGGAATCAGGTCTGCGAACATGATGGGCGAGACGACAGGCTGCAACAGGTTCTCTTGTCGCAGATTATCCAGGAATGACGAGCCGACATGCACATTATCGGACATATAACGACCGGCTCGCGCTTCTGAAACGGCGCGTTGCACGACTTGCTCATCCCCTGCGCGCCAGGTGTTGACCTTCACACCGTATTTTTTCTCGAATGGATTCAACAATGGTTCGAGGTCGGATTTTGCGATCGTCGTGTAAAAATTCACTTGCCCTTCTTTTTTTGCCGCTGCGAGAATGCGGGCGGCGCGATCCGATCCGGTGTAGTCTGCCAGTGCAAGATTCGGCAAAGTTTCCTCGGCCGATCTGGCATGGAACGGTACGAAGGCCGCGCTCGATGCGAGGCCCAAACTGGCTTTCAATATGGTACGTCGGGTAGTCATCCTGTCTCCATGCTTAAACGACCCGAATGTGGCAGCATTCTGGGCTGTAGTTTACGCGTGCCCGTGCATCACTGATTCGCGCACGTCGTCTCGATCACGCGGCAGATTTGATCAACAAATTCGGTGAATTTTGGCGTACGCATGATCGAAAATGGACGTGGACGCCGCAGATCGATATCCATGACTTCCTGGATGCGGCCCGGACGACGTGCGAACACGAAGATACGATCCGACATGAACACAGCTTCATCAATCCGGTGCGTGACGAGCAGCACGGTTTTGTGGCCTTGATTCCCAAAACCGCATCAATTCGGTCTGCATGATTTCACGCGTCTGCGATCGCTTTAATCATTCCCACATTTCCCCAAGGTTTCCGTTCTGACGCCGGAAAATCCCTGCCCGAATTTAGAAACGGGCTGAGTCAATTCGAGAAGCTTTGAATCCCACTATGTGTAAATTAGTGGTTTCCCTATGATGTGCCTATAATGGATCTGTGCCGATCTGACAAGTCCGATGTTCACACCCCAGAGGTACGATCATGAAACTCCTGATCAATGCTATTTGCGCTGCTGTTATCCTCGTTCCGATGTTGTCGCATGCGGCCGAGTCCGTCACGCGCGCCCAGGTGATCAAGGAACTTGAACAACTGGAAGCGGCGGGCTACAACCCCGGCGTGGCCGAGGACAGCTATCCGGAGAATCTGGAGCAAGCAGAGGCAGTACTCGAGCAGCAAAAGAACGCAGCAGATTCCTAGGGAGCGGATGCGCAAGGCGCGACGCAATCGGGTCATTAAGACGGCCTCGCGTGAATGAAGCCGTTTTAAAGCTCACGTTCGGAATCGGCGCCACTTGCCGAGCATCGCGGCTGCCTGTCTCATGCCGTGCCCGGGTTGCTAGTATCTCGGAACTAATCGTACCCCCTGACATGTCGCGTCCGAACGGATAGGCAGCGGCGCCCGTCTTGACCTGAAGTACCAACCGCGGATACGCCGTTGCCGTACCATCGACCAGAGATTGTTCGCGTTCTGCACCCATATAAGTTGCGGGGGTACATGCTGGGCGTTTGCTGCTACGGATAATAATTGCGCGATCAACCAGATAATGATCATCCAGAGTGCATTCCTGAAAAAATTCTCCTGCAGCACAATATCTTTTATGTTCCGACTTTTATCCAGGTTCAATCCTCTGCCGCGAGTTAATCGTCTCCGTTCGCGATTCTTATTCATCGAACTTCAGTTCCTCTATACGGACCGATGAACCATTTGCAATACATGAGGAAAATCTACTCGCGAATAATATTACTGTCAATCAAGATTGGTTGTTTTTCGGGTTAACCACGCTTCGAACGGGCGGAATGATCCGTAGTGCGAATCGTCTTGCTGATCGTCGCGTAGGAACAATGATTGGAAAAGTAATACGACACCGAGAAATGTGTTCATTCCCGTGGACCACAACGTCATGATCGGGAAAGATGACGATGCGTCAGGTGGAACGGATCCGGTTCGAAACCGTTCGTAAATGGAATTAGGTCGCGAGATTTAGCGTCCTGCGTATCCAGAATAAAACTGGGGGCCAAGGGCACCCCAAAAAACGCCAAGGGAAGTGACAGGGATCACGCTGAGGCGCCCGCCGCGAGTGCGGCACGCTTGGGGTCACGTTGTTCCGGATACACGTATGGCCCGAGGCGCATGATCGAGACTACGGCGATCGAAACAAAGCCCGAGAACGTCCAGAGGGCGATCGTGTAGGAGTGTGTGAGGTCGAACGATAGTCCAGATGCGAAGATCATGATGCCGGCACCCCATCCCCACGCCATCCACATCGCACCACTTACGCGGCCAAACAGGCGTAGGTCAAAGTAGCGGCTTACGATGAACGTAATGATGTCCGCTTCCGCGCCGATTGAAACGCCGATCAGTGCAGCAGCAGTCATTGCCGTATAAGAGGTTGCACCCGATGCGAGAATGAGCACACCGATAAGCGTCAGCGCGAACGACATCGCGGCGCAATAGGGCGCGTGAACTCGATCCATCAACCAGCCAGTGAACAGACGGCCGAGCGCTGATGTAAGACCGGCGATCGATAGCATCGTTGCAGCAGCCGTTACCGTTTCGCCGCGATCGGTCATCATCGGTACAAGCTGCGAAAGCAACGCGAGCAGCACACCGGACACACAGAAGATCGAAAGGCCAAGTAAACGGAACGTGCGATCCCTGAGGAATAGTGCCCAGAGCGATGGCAGTTCGCGTCTCGCTTCATGCGCTTTACGCACAAGCTCTTCGTCTACGCCTGGCGGCATTTTGACGAGGAAGTAGAGCGAGGGAACGGAAAACATGGCCATCAACGCTGCGACGCCGAAATAACCAGCACGCCAGCCGAAGTGCTTCAGCAGGTAACCCGCATAGTGCGGCATGAACATCGCGCCTACTGCCGTACCGCCGACCATCAAACCCAGTGCCAGACCACGCTGACGGTCGAAGCGGGCACAGATTACTTTCGCATAAGGCAGCGCGTTCGTGCTGGGCGCGAACAGACCGACCGCAACGAATGCCAGTGCGAAAACCCATGGAGACGCCGGCAACACACCAACGAGCGCCGTGGACGCCGCAAAGAGGATCAGGAATAGCAGGGTAGGACGACGCACCCCCATTTTGTCGATAAGTGATCCAAGAAGGATTGTTCCCGGCCCCATCGAAAATTCGAAGACAGTCAAGCCGAGCGAAACCTGTGCGCGGCTCCAGTGATTCTCCGCAGCGATCGCCTTGATAAACATGCCGAACATGAATGCCGACAACACACCTGCACCGACAGAAACGCAGACCGCGCCGCCGAATACCGTCCACCATCGATTAATGTCGCGTTTCAAAATATTCTCCTTGCTACGCGCCGAGTGCGGAAAGCAGATCGTCCAGATAACCGGCCTTCGTCGGAAGAACCATCATCGTGCTGTAAGGGCGCAGCAAATCGGCGGTGCTGTTCGACTTCTTCCCGCAAGGGCTGATCACGACGGAAACGGTGACGCCATTCATGCGATACGTCTTTGCTGCGACCGCAATCGCTTGAGCATCGTCACCTTCACGGCCCGAGATAACGACGGTATCAGGCATACCGAGCCATTCGTTTAACGCATCGCGGTTCAGGTCAGCGCCTACATCCGAGCATTGCAAAAGTGCTGAGAAATCGCTCGCCATCGAAAATTCTACATCGGCATATGTGCGGCAGTTTGCGACTTCCGGATCGTTATCCGTCAGTGCGATCACACGAATACGACGAGGGGAAGAATTTGGAGCCTGAATTCTGTAACGTACTTCGGAGGGGGTCTGGTAATCGGGCATGGCTTACTTCCACGGATCGATCGTCATGTGGATCGCACCGCTGACACCTTCGTTCTGCAAAGTGCGCAACGCCAGGTCCGTTTCATCGAGACTGAACGTGTGCGGACTTATCTGCGTGACGTCGTGACGGTTTGCGGTGATGAGTTGCAATGCAAGTTCAACGGACTGGTAACTGTGACCGCGCATGCCCTTCACCGTGAGAAAGCGCGCGATGATCATGTTACTGTCGAATTCCGGAATGGGCACACGTTTCTGCCCACCGAGCACAGCCGTTCCGCGTTTGCGTGCAAGCTGGACAGCGGAAACCACGGCTCCCGGTCCGCCCGACTCACAGTCAATCACGAGGTCAGCCATCGCACCTCCCGTGAGACTGGCGACGCATTCAAGCACGTCTTCCTGATCGGCCTTGATCGTATGATCGGCACCGAGTCTTTTTGCAAGTTCGAGTCGCTGCCGGTCCGTTTCAGTCGAAAGGCCGGTGACGATAATTTTTTCGCACCTGCTTCACGCGCGGCGACAACACAGGACAAGCCCTGTTGTCCTGGACCCTGGATCACAACCGCCTGCCCTGGACCAGCGCCGCCTTGCAGATAAGCCCATTCGATACCGTTGCCCAGAGGCAGGGCGAGCGCTGCGTATTTCGGTGCGACGCTGGACGGCACGCAATGAAATACGGTGTTCAGTTGCAGATATTGGTACTGACCGAAACCTCCCCAGAAAGAGGGGGCCGTACGCAGACCCGTCGCACCGTAACGCAGGCCGTTCAGACGCCAGTCTGTCGCGTTGCACAGGCGGAATTCGTTCGACAGACAATACTCGCGGTGACCGCACGGCACATACTCTTCGAGCGCTACGTAATCACCTTCCTTGAGACCCCATCGTGCTTTTGCCAGTTCGCCGGCTTCCTCGATATGACCGACCGTCTCATGCCCAGGAATCAGCGGGCCCCGGCTTTGTGGCAGCGCCCTGTAGTACGGACCACCGCTGCCCCACACACCCGTGATTGCGACGCGCAGCAACCCGGTCAAGGCAGTAGTTGCGGGTCGATCAAACGTCTGGATTTCCGTGCGGGACGGTTCAACCGCAACTGCAGCCTTGAAGGTGTTTGAGTGAAGAGTTTCGTTCATCAGATTTCGTTCAAAAAGGCGCGGGGGTTCGCTCTTGATGCGCCCCCCCGGCGCCGCTGCTTAGAAGCGATGCCGCAGCAGGAGCTTCACTGCGATCTGGGTCGGTGTGGTCGACGCACCGAGCGATCCGATTGTTGCGACCGCCGCCTTGCCGGTCGAATCGATACCTGTAGCGTTCTGCCAGATCCCGCTAAGCTGGATATCAGTGGCCTTGGACAGGAAGTAATCCGGACCAAAGATGACCTGATTATAGTGTGCCGCCCTACCGGGCGCACGCACTGTCGTATAGTCGTAGGCAGCAGCGACCATCAACGTCGGCACGATGCGATAGCGGATGTTGCCTTCATAGCTGCTGAGCGTAGCCGAGCCGGTATTAGGCGTTGTAGAGGTCTTCAGCATGTCGCTGAAGATCGTGCGTGTGTAGACAAAGCTAACCTGACCGCCGGTACCGAACCGGTAGCCAATACCTGCCGCGAAGATCGCCTGTGTATTCGCGGACAGAAAGCCACTGAATGAAGGCGATTTACCCGGCGACTTGAACGTCGGATCAGTGGGTCCTACCGGGCTATCGTAGACCGACACGGCAGGGTTGTTGATATTCTCGTATGCAATCGCGCCGAGGATAGGGCCCGAAGCGTAGCTCATAGCCAGTTGATACCGGCGACTCGTGCCAAAGTTACCCGGCGTCCCGCCCGGCGCGAATAGACCATCAAATTTGAAACCCGCGAACGTAGGCGAGATATAGCGAATCGAATTGTCGAACCGGAAATTCGCGTTCAAGTTATCGAAATCGCCCTGGTGGCTCCCGATCCACGCCCAGATGCCCGTTGCTGACAGGCGCTCGCCCACGTCATCATGCATCGCGTCGTATTGCCGTCCCATTGTGAGTCGGCCATATGGCGTTTGCAGACCCATCCACGCCGAGCGGCCAAAAAGACGACCGCCTTGCGAGAGCGTGCCAGCAGAAGCGTCGAAACCGTTCTCCAGGTCGAAGATGGCTTTCAGGCCGCCGCCAAGATCTTCCGTACCGCGAAAACCCCAGCGACTACCATTGGTTTGCCCTTTTACGAGCCCAACCACGGAGCCACCGCTCTGATTGCTGATGTAGTTGATCCCTTCGTTCACGATGCCGTACAACGTAACCGCACTTTGTGCATGGGCAACGCTTGCAACACTTGCAAGAGAAGGGAAAGCCATCAACGCGAGAATTTTTTTATTCATGAGTCTCCGATATTGGTTTAATAAACAGTCAGCGTGAATCGGCCAATGCTTATAGTTTACATGCAGGAACGCCTCTGGTTCGTTCTATCTAAATAATATGTATACCTAACTACAAGCGCCATGCTTCGTGATTTAGCACAAACGCGGTTTGAATGCGACACCGCGTGCACTGCCTATCCCGTGTCAACTGAACAACCGGAATAAGATTCCACGCGGACGAAAACTGGCCGTGTGGAAAGCAGTCCTGATAATAGTGATGCCTTTGGTCGACGAGGAAGAAGAAGTGCGGGAATCAGGCGCACCTCATTCTTATCGAGGATCAATTCATGCCGTTGAATACGGTATCGAAAAGCGTTTGGTTTTTTGCCTGGTTGTCGATAATGTCCTTGTTAGAAATGATCTGCATCGCCACGTCCGGCAGCTTTCGCTTGACCGTCGTGTTCGTCACAGCCATATCGTGATCGGCATACATGGCTTGACCTTCGGTCAGCAGGAAATCATAAAACAGCACAGCCGCATTCGGATGCCTGAGCATACGCGCGACACCGACGCCGTTCGGCTGGGTGATAGCCGGTCCGATCGAAAACCAGTCGATGGGCGCACCGGCCTCCTTCATGGACTGGACCTTGTAGTTATAGATGCCGAAAGCTATCGGCACGTCACCCGAGGCGACCAGATTCGCCAGCAGCGTATGGCCGCGACGCACGGATACGCCGTTTTTTGCAACGATTTGCTTGAACAGATCGATACCCGGTTGACCGCCGAGATCTTGAACCGTGTCCGCGAACCACGGGATCGAATCCTGGCCTTCCACGCCGAGCTTGCCTTTCCATTTCGGGTCGAGCAGGTCCTTGTACGTCTTCGGCAGGTCTGCCTTTTTGATCAGGTTCGTGTTGTACGCGACGGTGAACACGTTCAGACGCGTAGCCGTCCACGCGTTGTTGTCCTGAACAGCTTGGGGAATCAGCGATTTCAGAACCGGCGAATTGATCGGCTGCAACAGTTTTTCGCGGTACATCGCTTCAAGCTGCGGGCCGTTGGTTTCGAACACGTCCGCTTCGTAGCGACCGGCACGGCCTTCCGAAATGGCGCGTTGCAGAATGCCCGATGCGCTCGAACGCCAGACAGTCACGTGCACGCCGTATTTCTTTTCGAAGGCCTGCACTACCGGATTGAAATCATCAGGCGGTAGCGACGCATATACCGTCAGCTTGCCTTCCTGCTTCGCCCCAGCGACCAGTTTTTGCATGCGATCTGCGCCGTTGTATTGCGCGACAGATTCGCTCGATACATAACCGGCCGCGAAAGCGGGACCGGAGCCCATGAACGTCAGCGCGGCACCGAGAAGCCCAGCAATTGCTGCGAGGCGGAAATTCCTCTTCATCAAGAGTCTCCGATATGTTTACTTTGGCAGGGCACATCGGCCTGATGTACCCCGCACCTTCAGCTGTACCGGATTAACGGATCAGCGGCCGGGATTCAAGCTGCGAGCGGCGGCAGCGTTTCCAGTTCCTTCGCGTACGCGCCATCCATCTGCATCGCAAGGTTGATCTTTTCCAGTTCCGACGAGAAGGTCGAACGGATGACCGGATTTTCGTCCGCGTAGTCGATCTGGCAACCGCCGATGCGCCGCGAAATCCACGCCTTCGGCACGCCTTGCGAATTGCGCTGCGATACGACTTCGTGCTTGAGCGCGAGGTAACGCGACGGATTCGGGTTCGTGTTGAAGTGCTGGTGGAACTCGCCGTTGGCAGGCGTGATCAGCGAACCGGCTTGCCAGTCGTAACGCTTCGGCTCTTCGCCTTCACGCCACATCATCGAGTAGCCCGAGCCGCTCATGATGATGACGTGCGCACCAGGGCCGTGCGAGTGTGCCTTCTTGTACGTCGAGGTCGGGAATTGCGAAATGTGGCTGTTCTGCGAACCGCGCGCCATGCTGAAGCGGATATGACCGCCGCCGGCACCACGTTCAGCGGCGCTGATCAGCGGCAGGTTCACCGCGTCAGCGACGAAATTCGTGTCCATCAGCAGACCCTTCTGTTCGCCGCCATTCGCAAAGTAGTCGGGCTCGCCGTTAAAGCGGTTCTTGAAATCGTACGCTGTGCCGAAGATGAAATCGATGTCTTCGAGCGCGTTGATCGTGGGAGGGCCGTTCGTGACCGCGACAAAACGCGCGGCGTCCTTGCCAGAGGTGTTGTAGTGCGTGTGCCAGCAGTTCAGCGGGATGGCGAAGAGGGCACCGGCTTGCCATTCGAACGTGACTTCCGCGCCTGCTTCGTTGCGAACGGTAGTCGATCCCCGGCCGCTCAGGACGTAGATCATTTCTTCGAACAACTGGCGCTGCGGTGCGAGCGATTTGCCCGGCGGAATTTCGCAGACGTAGCAGTCGTTCGACGTGCGAGACGCTTCATGGTTGATGTAGACGCCCTTGCCTCCACGACGCGCCCAATCCTTCAGGTCAACCGTACGCAAGTCCTGGATATAGTGACCGTCGATGATGTCCAGGCCCTGCTGGGCAATCCAGCGCGTATACGCCGTTTCCTTCTCGCTAGCGAATTTCTTCGCCATGTCCTCGGAAACAACTGCGTTCTTGCTCATTTACTTCTCCATTCAATGCGGGTTGCGTACACAACAAGATAGCTCGCGGAAGCACAAGCTAACTGATTCAGGCGTTCCTTAGACGGTTGCCGTGTTCTTCAGGTACTCGCGAATCTTCTCGGCCGTGAGCGTCACGGTCGGATCGTATTCCGGCGCGTCTTCGAGTTGTTGCAGGTCGTTGAGGCCGCTCTTCCAGAAAATGCGGTTGATCGCGGAAATCAGGCGCACGGGGCGATCCGGGTCTGCGTTGAAATGCTGGTGCGCGGTGCCAGGCGGAATATAGATTACGTCGCCGGCTTCCCACTCGAAGCGCTTGAGTTCACCGACCGGCTTCCACGCGTACTGATCTACGATTTCGACATCGTAGTCCTGGTGCAAGTCATAGCCGCGGCCTTCGAGCACGTACAGGCACTCTTCTGCCAGGTGACGGTGCTTGCCCGACTTGCTGCCCGGCGGAATGATCTGCATGTACGCGTCGACCGTCTCCATGCGCGTGTTCATGCCTTCGTTCAGCAGGTGCTTGAGCAGGCCTTGAGGCGCCATTTCCCACGGCATGTTCTCAGGTCGCACGATCTTTGCGCGCTTGGCGTTACGCTCCGAGGCCTGTTCAGCATTTTCCAGCAGGCCCTTGTAAAGCGCGCAATTTTCTTCGCCTGCCAGCCAGTTTCCAGATTCGGTCCATGCCATGCTCAGTAGCCTCCTTCCGGATGATTGAAATCAGTTTCTTCCATGCGTGCGACGAAACCAGCACCGGTCGGCGACGGCTCGTCAGGGCGAGGTTCGACAGTCTTCTGGAACAGCATGTTCATGAACATGAACATCGGCTTCGTCTTGATGACGAGCGCACGCGCGGGCTTGTCGAGGCTGCGGTTGAAGTGCTGGTGCACGCAATTGTTGTGCACGATCGCGATGTCGCCGGCTTCCCAGTCGTAGCGGATGCCGTCGTGCACTTCGTAACCGATGCCGTCGAGGATGTAGAACGCGGCTTCGTTCACGTGGCCGTGCTTCTGCGAGTGACCGCCCGGCGAGTATTCTTCGAGGTGGATGTGGAACGTCTGCGTGATTCCGTTCTTCGGCTGCACATAGTGGCGGCTGAAGGTCTGCGGTCCCTTGCTGAACTTGATTTCTTTACCTTTGCGCACGCGCGGAACGGAACGCAGACGCTCCAGTTCCGTGTTCAGGCTGTACGCGCCTTCGATGCCACGCACGAATACGCGATTTTTCACATTGCCAGCGGTGCTGTGATGCGATTCTTCAGCGCGCTGATCTTCCTCATACATCGTGTTCGTGTCGATGTTTGCTTCAGACATAGTGCCTCCTTGTTGGTACAGCGAATTTACTGCGGGTTCAACGCGACGCAGCGGGCTGGATCAATGGTGACCCAGATTTTCGCGCCGACCGGTTCACGATGCGACGGATGCGCACGTGCGAGCAAAATCTGTTCACCGACCTTGATCTGCAAATCAAGCGTTTCGCCAAGGAATACTTTGGAATAGACGGTACCTTCGAACACATTGCCATGCTCGATCGTCGGCTTGCTATCGAAGATTTCCAGGTTCTCCGGGCGCAACGACACCACGGCTTTTGCACCGACAGTCATGCCGTCACTGTGGGCCACCGTGATCGGGCCGATGGTCGAATTAATGGTCAACTTCTGACCGTCCCTGTCTCGGACAGTGCCATCGACAAAGCTCGTCGTGCCGATGAAATCCGCCACAAACCGGTTAGCCGGCTGTTCATAGATATTGCGAGGCCGCGCCTTCTGGACGATGCGGCCGTCCTTCATGATCGCGATTTCGTGCGACATCGCGAGCGCTTCTTCCTGGTCGTGCGTCACGTAGATCGTCGTGACGTTCAGCTCACGTTGCAGGCGCTTCAGTTCGAAACGCATCTTGTCACGCAGCTTTGCGTCGAGATTCGACAGCGGCTCATCGAGCAGGAGCAGTTTCGGCTCCATGACGATCGCGCGGGCGAGCGCCAAACGTTGCTGCTGACCGCCGGACATCTTCGTTGCATCGCGATCTGCTGCATGATCGAGGCCGACTGCCGTGAGCGCGCGCATTACCTTGTCGCCAATCTGCTGTTTCGTGAATTTCTTCTTGCCGACTTCAAGCGGAAAGCTGCAATTCTTGAAAACGGTCATGTGCGGCCAGATGGCGTACGACTGAAACACCATACCAAACTGACGTTTGCTCGGCGGCACGAAGGTCTTGCGATCTGCGTCGAAGACGGTCACGCCGTCCGCGGTGATTCTTCCGCCATCGGGTTTTTCAAGACCCGCGATCGAGCGCAGGGTAGTGGATTTACCGCAGCCGCTCGGGCCCAGCAGCGTGAACAGCTTGCCTTCAGGGACCTCGAAACTCACATTTTCAATACCCGCGACTTTCACGCCGTGACTGTCGAGATACACCGTGTTCAGATTCTGAATATTCAGCATTGTCGTCTCAATAATTTCTGTTATGACTAGTTCAGACCGATTTCACGCCGAATTTGCTGCCCACCCACTGCGCGAACGAGACCAGTGCGAGCAGACCAATCACGAACATCACGCTCAACGCCGACAGTTCGACGTATTGCCCGTTTTGCCACAGTTCCCACACCACGACGGAAATCGTTTGGCTACCGGGGCTGTACAGGAGGAGCGAAGCGGACAGTTCACGGATCGATACGATGAACACGTAAATCCAGCCGCCCATCAGACCCGGCTTAAGCAGCGGCAAAACGATACGAAAGAACGTCGTGCCCCAGCCAGAACCACACATTTCCGCCGACTCTTCCAGTTCCTTTGACAACTGAACCATTGAGGTTTGCGTGTAACGCATCCCGTAGGGCATGAATCGTGTGACGTATGCAATCAGGAGAATCCACAACGTGCCGTAGATGCCGACGTTCACGTTCAGGAAGAAGATCATGAATGCCAGACCCAACACCAGACCTGGAAACACCATCGGAAGCGATGCAAGGTTATCGAGCAACCAACGGCCCCGGATCTTCGTTTTGATCACGATCCAGCACACAATTGCGGAAAGCAGCATCACACCCGTTGCGCACGAAAACCCGAGAATCAAACTGTTACCTACGGCCTCCTTAAGTTCCGGATAGCTGAGGATGTAGCGGTACGAATCGAGCGTAAGATGATGCAGAGCTTCCATCGACGGCGGCGCATAGAACTTCTGGAAAGACGACCACAGCAGCACAAGCAGAGGCAGCACCACGATCACAAGCGCATACAGCACAAAGATTGCCGCAGTGAGATAGCGCCATGGTCCAAGGTCGATTGCGCGTGCACGGAACGCTTTACCGGTGACCGTCGCGAATTTGCCGCCCTTGGCAAGCAAGCGGCTCTGGATAAAGATGCCGACCGAAGTGATGAGCAGCAGGATGGTTGAATATGAAGCGGCCAATCCGGTCGGCGTCGGATATTGCTGCAACGCCTCGTAAATCGATGACGTGAGCACCTGAATTTTTACCGGCAGTCCGATCAGCGCAGGCACTTCGAACGATTCGACGGCACGCACGAAGAGGATCAGCACTGTCGAAACGATTGCAGGCACTGCAAGGCGAAATGTGATGCTGAACGTCGTCTTGAAGAGGCCAGCACCGCTCATGATGGCTGATTCTTCCAGCGAGGGGTCCATGCCACGAAACGCTGCCGACATCAGCAGGAAAGCCATGGGGGAATATTGCAATCCGTCGATCCAGATCATCCCGCCCATGCTGTAGATGTTGAACGGCGGATGTGAAAGACCAAACCAGTGCATCAGCGCAACGTTCAGCACGCCGATTTTCGGGCTGGCAAGCAGAATCCAGGCAATCGTGAAGAGGATCGCCGGATTGATGAGCGGAACGACCGTCACGACCGAAAAGAAACGGCGCAAAGGCGTATTGGTACGTTCGTTGATCCAGGCGAGACCCGAGCCGACAACGAACGAAACGAGTGCGGCACCGATGGCGAATTCCACCGAATTCGCAAAAGCCGACCAGGAGTCTGCTCTACCGAAAGCAATCCGGTAATTGTCGAGGGTAAATACTGAGGGCGTATCTGCACCCTGCGGCGTCATGAAGCTCTGCCATAGCAGGAAACAAAGCGGAATCAACGCCAGCACCGCCACGATGAGGATTGCGCTGCCGATCACCAGCCATTTTGAATCGAGCCGCTTCCAGAACCGGGGCGGCGTATTGGTGACATCAAGTTGAAGCTCCACCAACTGTCTCCTTACGTAACTTCATTTGCTGTGTTCCTCTATACAGAACAGCGTTTCTGTATAGAGATGCCGTTGCCGTATTGAGCGCGCCTGGTTGATTTTTGTCAAGGCATACGGAGGCCGGGTTAGTCCCAGGATGGACAGTCCCGTTGATTGCCACGTCGCCTTGTTGCCGCGCAACCCATGGGCGACGCCGGTATTTCAAAGGGACCATTCTTTTATGTGGAGGGCCGTTCCATTTTCAGGCTACTGCCGTTGCGTAAGCTACGGTATGATCGCTGTGCATACGCCATACACACCGGAGACGCCCTATGCCGAACGACGCAACCGTTCATTCACTTGACGATCACTTGTACGGTTACGATCCTGACCATGAGCACGGTGACGATGCTGATCATGATCACGACCACGACTTTCCAGAGTCCGAAACGAATCAGGAAGCCGTGTGGCTGCTCGATAACGTCGTTCTCAACAGCGTAGGTATCGACATCGGTTCGTCGGGTACGCAGCTTGTGTTCTCGCGTATCCACATGCGGCGCATCGCTGAAGAGCTCTCGAGCCGTTACATCATCGTGGGGCGCGAACCGATCTACCAGAGCCCGATTTCGCTCACGCCGTATCTGAGCGAAACGCAGATGGATACGCAGGCGCTCGAACGCATCGTTGCTGCGGCCTACAAGGAAGCCAATCTCGGTCCGGACGACATCGATACGGGTGCCGTGATTCTGACCGGTGAAGCGCTGCGTCGCGAGAACAGTGAAGGCATTGCAGATATGCTCGCGGAACAGGGCGGCGAATTTGTCTGCGCGACTGCCGGGCATCACATGGAAGCAATGCTGGCCGTGTATGGTTCGGGCGCAGCAAAATATTCGCACGAGCACAAAAAGCGCGTGCTCAATGTCGATATCGGCGGCGGCACGACCAAGCTCGGTCTGGTAGATTCCGGCAACGTAATCGGCACGGCCGCAGTTCACCTCGGCGGACGATTGATCGTGACGGACCAGGAAGGGCGCATCACGCGCCTCGATCCGGCCGGCAAGGAACACGCACGGGCGGCAGGATTCGCGTGGGAAATCGGCAGCCAGACGACGCGCGAGCAGCTTGAACAGGTTGCCGACTGGATGGCGCAAACGCTTGTGCGTGTGCTGAGCGAGCGCTTCACCGCGGATGATCTGAATTCGCTGTTCCTGACCGATCCGATTGCTGATTTGGGCAAGCTGGATGGTCTGATCTTCTCCGGTGGTGTCGGCGAATATGTGTACGAGCGCGAAACGCGCGACTTCCTCGACCTCGGGAAACTTTTCGGCACTGCCGTGCGTCGGCGCTTGCTCGCAAATCAAGTGCCCTGGCCGCTGCTGCCCGCCATCGAGTGCATTCGTGCGACCGTTCTCGGCGCTTCCGAATACAGCATCCAACTGAGCGGCAACACGACTTTCATTTCGAATCCGCGCAATCTGCTGCCGCGCAAGAATATGCAGGTCGTGCCGATCGAAGAACGCATGCCGGAAGTGATCGACCCGGCTGCGGTCGTTGAATCGCTGCGCAAGAGCTTCCAGCGCTACGACCTGAAAGAGGGTGATCAGGACGTGGCAATCGCGGTGCGCTGGGCGGGGCCGCCGGAATATTCACGTCTGGCTGCACTCGCGCGCGGGCTGATCGAGGGAAATCCGTTGTCCATCGCTGCCGGCAAGCCGCTGTATGTCATCGCTGATGGTGACATTGCCAATTCGCTCGGCAACTTGCTGCGCGAAACACTGGACGGAAATGACCTGTTCGTGATCGATGGCGTTTCGCTGCGAGGGCTCGATTACGTCGATCTGGGCCGCATCCGTATGCCGTCACGCACCGTTCCTGTCACGGTCAAATCGCTGGTGTTCAGTGAAGACCCGAGCCTGCACGGTAAATCCGATACGTCCGAATGGCATGCGCACCAGGATGGCACCGTACATCGTCACCATCACCACGTAGCCGCAGGCAAGCATCAACATCACGATCATGCACACGCACACGGCCATCACCATCATCACGATCATGACCATAGCCACGGTGCTGATCACGGGCATCACCACCATGCGGATCACGCGCATGACCACTCGCACAGCCACGACTAACGGCTAAAGCAACAAACGCCGTCACACGTGCAAGTGCTCGTGTGACGGCGCACTCTTTTCCATCAGCGGCATCAGATGCAGGTTGCTGTTGCGCACGCCACGCTGTGACGCAAGCGACCATGCGAATTGCTGGATCGTACCCACTTCACCACGCAGCACGACCATCTCCAGGCAATTGTCGTGGTCGAGATAAATGCGACTGCTGCTAGCGATCAGCGCGTGTTGTTCGTGATACGCATCCGATAGGCGTTGCCCGAGTTCGCGTACGCCGTGCTCAAACACAATCGTCAACGTGCCGACACATTGTACGTGGGTGTCAGCCACCAATTCCTCTGAACGATGGGCGCGCAGGATGTCACGTAGCGCCTCTGAGCGGCTGTTGTAGGCGTGCCGCTTCATCGTGTCGTCAAGCGTCGCGAGCAGGAAATCATCAATCGTAATCGTGATGCGTTGCATGTCGGCTATCCATCTCACGGTAATTGCGTCTTGACACCACCATAGCATAGCCTCCATTATTCTCACATGTCGTTCCGAATACAGATTCTGTGTTCTCCTATAAGGAACGAGCGCACATGGTCAAGAGTATGAGGATTCTCTAAAAAAGTATGAGCGATGTGCGATCTGCGCATGGCGATCTTTCGGTGGAAACGTGATGATCCAATTCCTGAAGTTCCTGTTCGACGATGCAGGCCCGAATATTCGAGGCCGTATTGCCGCAATGTATGCGCTGCTGGCCGTGTTCAATCTCGGAGCATGGGTGTGGGCATTCATCGCGTTTCACGGCCAGCCGGTGCTGCTCGGTACCGCATTTCTTGCCTACAGCTTTGGGCTGCGTCACGCGGTCGATGCCGACCATATCGCCGCCATTGACAACGCGACACGCAAGCTCATGCAGGAGGGACAGCGGCCGGTAACAGTGGGTTTCATGTTCTCGCTGGGTCATTCGACCATCGTCATCGCTGCAACCGCTGCGATCGCAGCTACGGCCATGACATTGCAACATCGCTTCGAGGCGTTTCAGGAAATTGGCGGCGTGATTGGCACGCTGGTATCGGCTGGTTTTCTGTTCGTGATCGCCGCAATCAATCTCATCGTGCTGAAATCCGTGGTCGCTACCTTTAGGCGCGTGCGCCGGGGCGAGCGCTACGATGAAGAAGATTTCAATCTTCTGCTCGCGAATCGCGGCTTGCTCGCGCGCATTTTCAAACCGATGTTCCGGTTGATTACGCGCGGCTGGCATATGTACCCGCTCGGGGTGCTCTTCGGACTTGGCTTTGATACGGCATCCGAAATCGGATTGCTCAGTGTTTCGGCCGCCCAGGCGTCACATGGCGTGCCTATCTGGTCGATCATGGTATTTCCCGCACTGTTCACGGCAGGAATGTCGCTCATTGATGCGACCGACAGCATCCTGATGCTAGGCGCGTACGGCTGGGCGTTCATGAAGCCGATCCGCAAGCTCTACTACAACATGACGATTACGTTGGTGTCGGCGGTTGTCGCAATCGGCGTTGGCGGGGTAGAAGCACTCGGTCTGATCGCAGACAAGTTGCATCTGAACGGCGCGTTCTGGGATGAAATCGGTGCGATCGGAGATAATTTCGGGGTAGTCGGCTATGCGATTATCGGATTGTGCGTGTTCATCTGGCTGGCCTCAACAATTGTCTATAAATGGCGGCGTTTCGATGAAGTAGAGGTGTAATCGCGGTGACGAAGCAGCAGAATAAACTTCTTCCTCGTGGAATCGCCTCTCTTGGCCTGATGGCAGCACTTGCCGGACTCAGTTCGAACGCGCTGGCTCAAAGCAGCGTGTCCCTGTACGGTGAAATCGATGCTAGCGCCGTTTGGTTGAACAATGTCGGTGGTGGGCATCAATTTCAGCTGGCATCAGGTCTGATCGACGGCAGTTTTTGGGGCCTGCAAGGTTCTGAGGACTTGGGCGGCGGTAATCAGACAATCTTTCGTCTTGAGCGCGGTTTCAGCGTCACGACAGGCGCTGATCAGAACGACCATCCGTATTACATAGGCCTCGCGAATGACAGATATGGCACGCTGACGCTTGGGCACCAATACGATTCCATCCACGACTACCTTGCACCGTTCACGCTGACCGGTGGCAATGGTGGCACGGCGTTCGCGCATCCATTCGACAACGACAACACGAACAATTCGTGGCTCGGGCGCAACTCACTCAAATACACCAACTCATCGTTTGCGGGGCTGAGTTTCGGTGGGATGTATGCGTTCTCAAATGCAGCGGGGCGGTTTGCCGACAATCGCGCATACAGCATTGGTGCGAATTATGGCAATGGCGACTTCAGCGCAGGTGCGGCGTGGGTGCATGCGGACGGGCGGGGCAGATCGGAAAGCGGCGCTTACGATGCAGTAACGTTGCCGGGCACGAATCGCAATATGTTCGATGCTTCAGTACAGACGCAAAACACTTTCGGTATCGGTGCGAGTCAGGCGCTTGGTCCGTTCACGCTGGCAGCATCCTGGACGCGCTCGATTTGGAGCGGTATAGCCGATACAGAAACGGGTCTGGCTGCTCGAGCCGTAGCCTTCGATAACTATGAGATCAACGGGACGTGGCAAGCAAGTGTTACGCTATCGCTCAGCGGTATGTATACGTACACGAAGGGTACGGAGGCGCGTTGGAACCAGGGCGCACTGCAAGCCGATTACTTGCTGACAAAGCGCACGGATACATACATCGAAGCAATCTATCAGTATGCTTCGTCTGGGGCACCGGCCGCCATCAATACGATCATGCCTTCGAGCGGAAGCAGCCAGTTATTGTTCGCGGCGGGCATTCGCCACCACTTCTGAAGTCTCAACGCAAAAACGGGCAGCATATGCTGCCCGTTTCGTTCTATCAGAGCGACATGTAGAACACGGCCACGTAAATTAGCGCAACGGCTGACATTAGAATGTACGGATTGAGTTTGGTGAAGTAGACGACGCAAGCTGCAATAGCCGTTGTTGCCCATGCGAGCGTAGTCGCGTGCATGGACTGCATTACGGCCACAGCCCCGGCGAAAATCAGCCCAACCGCAACAGGTGTCAGCCCGCGTTCGATGGCGCGACGCCAACGCGTACCTTCACTCTTATGCCAGAACAGCGTTACGGTCACGAATATCGTTGACGACGGGATATACATCGCGAGCGTCGCAACGATCGCGCCTGCAAAGCCCTCCAAATGCCAGCCGATCAGCGCGGAAATCAGGGTGGTCGGCCCAGGGGATACACGGGAGATAGCAAAGAGATCAGCGAATTCCTGACCCGAAAGCCAGTGGTAGACCGATACACTTTGAAGCTGGATATCGGCAATGATGGTCTGGCCGCCGCCGAACGACAATGCGGAAAGCGGCGCGAATAGAAGGATGATTCTTAGCAGGACGTTATCCATTTAGTTTTCCATAGCAGCGCAAAGGATACTGAGTGGCACGAGCACAAGCACGACCGGCACGGTAGGCCAATGCAGCACACCGACCGCGACGAAAGCGATAATGGCAAACACGTAGCGGAGCAACTTGCGCTCGATGCGCATCGCAACCTTGGCGCCCATCGAGAACGTCGCGCCAACACCGGCTGCGGCAATGCCGAGCAGTAGAAAATGTGTGAGCGGATAGCCCGAGAGACGCGCATAGAGCACCGCCAGGACGAGCACAACGACAAGGGCAGGCGAAATCATGCCGAGCGCACCAACAAGTGCGCCGAGCGGCCCTCGCAGACGCTGGCCGACATACAGCGAGACATTGACCGGGTTTGCACCGGGCATGACTTGCGAAAGGGTCATGCCAGCGACGAAAGCATCGTTATCCAGCCATTTGCGTTCCTCCACGACGGCGCGATAGGACCATGCGGCAGTGCTACCGCCGAACGACATTACGCTGATGCGCACGAAGGTTGTGAATATGTCCCATAACGCGACGTTTTGAGCCGCAGACGCGGCAGCGGGATCTTCGATGGTAGACATGACATGAAGTAGACAGGGGTTAAAGAGAGTTCCATATAAAGGAACATGATTCCGATTTCAGTTATATATGTAGCATGTTGTTCGTATGCCGGGCAATCAGGTTTTGCGCGATCTCTACGCCCGTTGTGTTACGCAAAATAAAAAAGCGCTGTGCCTATCGGACACAGCGCTTTGAGGGTTATTCGTACCGAAGCCTTGCTACAAGCGGCTCGTCACGCGGTTACGGCCAGATTTTGCACGGATCGAACGAATACTCCATGTCGTAATGGGCTATCTCAAGGGTGATAGCCAAGAGTTGCAGAAATGCCTTCAGTGGCGGCAATCAGATGCGGCACCGCTGCTCGCAGCGCTTTCTTCGTGAGACGTTGTGCGGGTCCGCCGAAACCGATCGCTGCGACGACATTGCCCGTAGTGTCACGCACGGGCGCAGCAATGCCGCGCATGCCGATTTCAGATTCCTCATCATCGATCGCATAACCGTCGCGACGGACTTCCTCAAGCGTTTTCAGAAACACCTGCGTATCCGTGTTCGTCTTGGGTGTTTGCGCTACGAGTCCCTGCCTGATCGCGCGCGAAACGACATCCGGCGTGCTGAACGCGAGCAGTACATGCCCTTCTGCTGTATAGCAGGCAGATTTGCGCACACCGATATACGAACGCATACGGATCGCCTGTTCGCTTTCCAGGTTGAACATGTAAACGACGCTCGTATCATCCAGAATCGCAAGGTGCACGGTTTCGTCTGTCTGTTTGCGCAACACGTGCAAGAACGGCAGCGCCTGTTTTGTCACGTCGAAACGTCGGCGCACGAGGCCGCCGAGTGTGAACAATAGGACGCCGAGCCGATAACGGCCGTTATCCGGGTTCTGTTCCAGCAATCCCTCAGCCAGCAACGCAGCGCACAGACGATGCACCGTGCTCTTTGCGAGGCTCATGCGTTTTGACAATACGCTGATGCCCAGTTCGGGCTCCTGTTCCGAAAACATCTTGAGTAGGCGCAATGCCGCCGTTACCGATGACAGCCTGCGCGGCCCCTCCTGTTCCGCTTCCACTTCCACTTCTGTGTCTGTTTCATTGTTCCGCATGGTTTTTCGCGTCCAATTTACCAATCCTCGTCAAATTTAGCGCCGCATCGTCACGGAACGCAATCTTCTATTTTTAGGCACGACCGGGCGCATTCCGGCGGCTTTCCCTCCCGATACATGCGGACTAACCCTAAGTCTCTTCCGTTTACCTTGACTTTTGCATCGGCTCAAAGGGAAACTTCCATCGTTCCATTATAACACACATGGTTCCGCATATAAGAACAAGTTTTTTGACGCGGCATCTAAGGGTAGCATCACTTGCGTCGGATCCCAAAACGGATGTAGTGCGCCCGATAGCCGCGAATATCAAATCAAGGAGACAGGCAGTGAAAGGCATCAGGATGATGGGCGCGGCGCTGACCATGTGTTTCACGCTCGGCTCGGCCGCAGCGGCGGCCGCAGGCCTGCAGACCGTTCATGTGGGTATTGCCGATGCAAGCAGTGATGTCGTGTTCTTCATCGCCGACAAGAAAGGCTACTTCCGCGCCGAAGGCATCGACGCGAAATTAATTCCGTTCGATTCCGGTGCGAAAATGGTTGCTCCGCTCGGTTCCGGGCAACTGGAGGTTGCGGGCGGTTCGCCGTCCGCAGGGCTTTACAACGCCGTGATGCGCGGCATCGGCATCAAGATCGTTGCGGACAAGGGATCGACGCCGCCGGGCTACGGTTATCAGCCGTTGCTCGTGCGCGCGGATCTCGTCAAGAGTGGTCGTTACAAGACGCTTGCAGACCTGAAAGGCATGAAAATTGCCGGCAGTGCAACCGGCAGTGCTTCTACGTCCACGATGAACGAAGCACTCAAAAAAGCAGGCCTTAAGCCGCGTGACGTTGAGCGCGTCTATCTAGGCTTTCCTCAGCACGTGATGGCACTCGAAAATAAGGCCGTTGACGCATCTCTGACAACTGAGCCTTCCGCTACGCAGGCTGTTCGCAGCGGTGCGGCAATTCGCGTGACGGGCGATGACCAGATTTACCCGAATCATCAGCTTGCCGTCCTGCTCTATTCGGACACGTTCATCCACGATCATCCGGACACAGCCAAAGCGTTCATGCGTGCATATCTGCGCGCGGCGCGCGATTACAACGATGCGCTCAGGGACGGCAAGATCGCGGGCCCGAACGCGAACGAGGTGATTTCTATTCTGACTCAGTACACGTCAATCAAGGATGCCTCGCTCTATCGCGACATTGTTCCTCAAGGCACGAATCCTGACGGCAAGCTCAACGTCGCGAGCCTTGAAAATGACCTGGCGTACTTCAAGAGTCACGGTGACGTGAAGGGTAGCGTCACAGTTTCCCAAGTCGTTGATCCGTCGTTTGCGGAGGCAGCAGACGCAGCGCTTGGCCCGTACAAGCCGCGTACGAAATAATGGGGACGTCTTTTATGGCAACGAGTGATTCACACACGATGCGAGACGCATCCGTGAAAATCCGGCTCAGGAATCTGACGAAATCGTTCGAGACGGCAGGTGGCACGGTCACGGCGCTTGACAATGTTTCGCTCGATATCCCTACCGGCTGCTTTTTCACGATCGTTGGGCCATCCGGTTGTGGCAAAACTACGCTGCTGCGTATCCTTGCGAATCTCGAATCTCCTACGATCGGAACGGTCGAAATCACGTCGCCCGCGCAGGATCGGCCGGGGAATTCGATGGTTTTTCAGGGCGACTCGCTGTTTCCGTGGATGACGGTGTTCAACAATGCAGCTTATGGCCTGACGCTTCGCGGTGTGCCGAAAGCACAAATTCGCGAGACGGTTGATTACTACCTTGATCGCACAGGCCTCACCCGTTTTGCGAAGGCCTATCCTCATCAACTGTCGGGCGGTATGCGACAACGCGTTTCCATCGTCCGCGCGTTCGCGAACGATCCGGACATCCTCTTGATGGATGAACCGTTCTCGGCGCTCGACGAACAGAACAAGCTTCTGCTGCAGGAAGAGTTGCTGCGCATCTGGGATGAAACGCGCAAAACGGTGTTATTCATCACGCACAGCGTGGACGAAGCGGCGACGCTGGGTGATCGCATCATGATCATGACAGCGCAGCCCGGTTGCGTGAAACGCATCCTTGACGTTCCGTTCAAGCGGCCACGGTCGGTGCTCGAACTGCGTGCGCAGCCGGAATACGGCGAATTTGTTTATTCCATCTGGGGCCAGCTGCGCGAGGAAGTCGAGCGCGTGCGTTCCCGCGATCTCGGTGAGACAGCATGAGTACTATAGTGAGCACTACGCCGTCAAAAAGACGCAAATTCAGTAAAGGGCAACGCGATCGCATGATCAGCATTGCGTCGCCCATTCTGTTACTGCTGCTATGGCAGGGTGCGGCGCAGACGGGTCTCATTGATGTACGTTTCTTCCCGGCGCCCACGCAGATTTTCATCACCTTTATCGCGCTCGTTAAGGACGGGTCGCTATGGGACAACACCTCGGCAACGCTGTTGCGTCTCCTGTGGGGCGGATTGATTGGTGGCATTCCTGCACTGCTGCTAGGCGTTGCAACCGGTCTTTCGAAGCCTCTGCGCGCCGTATTCGAGCCTCTGATTGCTGCAACCTATCCGATTCCGAAGAGCGCGATTTTTCCGCTGTTGATGCTGATTTGCGGACTTGGCGAAGCGTCGAAAATCGCAATGGTCGCTATCGGCGTTTTTTATCCGATGCTCATCAATACGACGACGGGCGTGCTCGAAATCAACAAGATCTATCTGGACGTGGGCCGCAATTTTCGCGCGAATCCATGGCAGGTATTTCGTACTATCGCACTGCCCGGTGCCGTGCCGCACATTATGAGCGGAATCAAGCTGGGTTTTGGTCTGGGCCTGATGCTGATCGCCATTGCCGAAATGATCGGCTCGAAGAGCGGTCTTGGCTACATGATCTGGGACGCCTGGGAATTGCTTTCGGTCGAACAGATGTATGTCGGCTTGATTGTTATTGCCATCCTTGGCTACGGTATTTCCCTGCTGCTGAACGAAATTGAACGCAAGCTGATTCCCTGGAAGTGAACATGATGAGTCGATACATGCAACAGAAACAAATGCTCGTTGACGCAATCCTGATGCTCGAACGCGCCGAAGTGATCGACTTCAACGGTCACTTTAGCTGGCGTGTGCCAGGTCAGGATCACATGTTGATCAATTCGGGCGCATCGGTGCGTAGCGCACTTACCGTGGATGACATCGTGACGATCGATTTCGACGGTAACCTGATTGACGGCGATGCAGTCCCGCCGATGGAGTTCCACATTCACTCGGAAATCTATCGCAAACGTTCTGACGTAAATTCGGTCGTGCATACGCACCCTACCTGGTCCACTCTCTTCAGCATGACCGGTAATGTCGTGCAACCGGTGATCATGCAGGCGTCAGTACTCGGTGAGATTCAGCAGTTCCCGAAGATGGCTTCGATCAACAAGAGGCCGCTCGGTCAAGAACTGGCAGAATGTCTTGGCGCGCACCGCGTTGCGATGCTCAAATCGCACGGCGCGGTGATTGCGGCCGAAGGCATTCTTGAAGCGTTCGTGCTTGCGTTTTATCTCGAAGAGAACGCGCATCGCCAGTATCTTGCGCAGCAAATTGGTGAGCCGATGGTTCTATCGCCCGAACAGGTCGAAACGATCAGCCGTAATTTGTGGAAACCGAATCTGCTGCAAAAAGTGTGGGACTATCACGCTGGCAAACTCCGCGCGTAACGGAAACCGACGTCAAATATGCATCACGAACGCATACCGATCTGCGTGATGACCGGGTTTCCCGGCAGCGGTAAGTCGACGCTGCTCGCACGCTGGATGAAGAAAACGCCCTTTTCGAACGCGGCACTTATCGTCAACGAAATTGGTGAAGTCGGCCTTGATCATGCGACGCTTGGATTCGCAGGCGATACTTCGACGCTGCTCGCAGACGCGTGTGTATGTTGTAACGGTCTGCCGGCGCTGAACGAAGCACTTGAAACGCTATTCTGGGCACGCCTGCATCGCAGCATCCCACGGTTCGGAATGGTTGTGATCGAGACGACCGGGCTTGCCGATCCGGGTCCGCTTATCGCGTCGCTGAATCTGAATTCGCTCGTGAAAGAGCAACGCGCTGTGCACGCGCCTACACGAACTCATATCGCGGTACGGTGAATCGCTTTTGCGGGTAAAGGGGTGCGTGCGCCCGAAAAAATGAACGTTCACCTGTAATCGTGCAATTCGTGCCAGGCGACAGCTCCGCGCGGATTATCGAGGCGGCATCAAGTATGGCAGGTGTGAAAAGCGGCCTGACCTTGATCGCGAATAGAAATTAGAGGTCGTGCGCTAACAAGCTATCGAACGTAGTGGGATGGTATGCGCCAGGCGTTGTTTGAATACGCCTGACGCATCTATTTCATTCGCCGTCCGTTTCGATCACGATCACGCCATCTTCAACGTGCGTCTTGTACGTCTTGAGCGGAATCATGCATGGCGGCGCGACAACCTCGCCGGTCTTGATATTGAACGCGCCGTTGTGGAAATCGCATTCCACCGTGTCGCCATCGATATAGCCTTCTGACAACGAGCCTGGACCGTGCGTGCAGGTGTCATCCGTTACGAAATATTCGCCCCGAATGTTGAATATGGCGAGCGCCAGGCCGTTCTTTTCGACCTTAATCGCCTTACCTTCCGCGACATCTCCTGCGTGGCAGAGATGAGCAAATGCACAAGCGTGACTCATAGGGAATCTCCATCGTTGACATGTTGTGGGTCCGATGATAACTTTGTTCTTAGTTATTGAACAGCGTTCCATATATAAGAACTGCGAGGCAGGCAGATTACAACCGCGCCAAACTGCGTCGCGCAACAACAGCAACCTTGAGGCACATATCATGTTGAGAAAAGAACAGAACGATCTCGTCACACAAACCGGTCCCGGCACGCCGATGGGCGAACTGTTCCGTCGTTACTGGCTGCCGGCGCTTCTGTCGGAAGAACTCGCGGAACCTGGCGGCGAACCGGTTCGTCTGCAACTGCTCTCGGAGCGCATGCTTGCGTTCCGAGATTCGGAAGGCAAACTGGGTCTGATCGATGAATTCTGCGCACACCGTGGCGTGTCGCTGTGGTTCGGCCGTAATGAGGAAGGCGGTATTCGCTGCCCGTACCACGGCTGGAAATACAACGTGACCGGTCAGTGCACCGAGGTACCGTCCGAAGCAAAGGAAAGCGGCTACGCGGAAAAGATCAAGCTGAAGTCGTATCCGCTCGCTGAACAGGGCGGCGTCATCTGGGTCTACATGGGACCGGCCGACCAGCAGCCGCCCCTGCCTGCATGGGAATTCTCGACCGTGCCGGTACCCCAGTCGTTCATGACCAAGCGGGTTCAGGAATGCAACTGGTTACAGGCACTCGAAGGCGGCATCGATTCGAGTCACGTTTCGTTCCTGCACAGCGGCAGCCTCAACTCCGATCCGCTGTTCAAGGGTGCGAAGGGCAACCAGTACAACTTGAACGACCTGGCTCCGGTGTTCGAGGTTGTCGAAGCGTCGGGCGGTCTGTCAATCGGCGTGCGTCGCAATGCAGAGGACGATCAGTATTACTGGCGTATCACGCCGTGGGTCATGCCTTGCTTCACGATGGTTCCCCCGCGCGGCGATCATCCGGTGCATGGCCACTTCTGGGTGCCGATCGATGATCACAATTGCTGGGCATGGAGCTTCGATTACCATCCGACGCGCGATTTGACGGAAGGCGAAGTGCAGGCGATGAAGGACGGCAAGGGCATTCACGTGCGCTACGTGCCGGGCAGCAACTACGTTCCCGAGCAGAACAAGACGAACAACTACCTGATGGACCGTGCAGCACAGAGGGCAGGCACCACGTACAGCGGTGTCGAAGGCATCGCCATGCAGGATGCCTCGCTTCAGGAGAGCATGGGGCCGATCCAGGATCGTACTAGAGAGAACCTGGTTGGCACCGACAACGGCATCATCATGATGCGCAGCCGGATCATGAAGTCCGCGCGTGCGCTCGCCGAGAACGGCACGCTGCCGCCGGGCCGTGATCCGGAGTCGCAGAAGATTCGTTCGGTCGCCATTCTGCTGAAGCGTGAAATCCCGTTCAGCGAGGGCGCACGCGATGCGATGATCGCGGAAGAGGGCAAGAAGCACCAATCGATCTGAGCCCCTGTAGCTCCGCAGTTCAAAGGGGTATTCGTTCGATCCGTGCAAAATCTGCCGGTAACGGCGTGAGAAGCCGCTTATAGCAAGACTTCGCGGCCTCACAGGCTTTGGTGACTTAATAGATTTTCAATTCATTGAACTAAATGTGGTTTTTTGTGCAAGCCGCCAGAACATGGACGAAATGTACGAATACCCCGACACGGATGAGACTCCTGTGAATAACCAGAACCATCGCATCACGCTCGCGGGCACCGGTCAGTCTTTCGAATGCGGTAACGATGACGTGCTGTTGCGATCGGCCCTTCGTAATAACATCGCGTTTCCGTACGAGTGCAACGTAGGTGCGTGCGGTAATTGCAAATTCGAACTGATCGAAGGAGAGGTTGACGCCAAATGGCCCGAGGCACCTGGCTGGACCGCGAAAGATCGTGAACGCCATCGTTATCTCGGCTGTCAGAGCATGCCGCGAGGCGATTGCACGATCAAGTTGCGTCCGAACCAACACTACGCGCCTATACATCAACCGAAACGTGTAACGGGTACGTTCACATCGCGTCGCCCGGTCACGCACGATATCGGAGAATTCCGTTTCGAGCTTTCGGATGACCTGCGATTCGAACCGGGACAATACGCATTACTCACGCTACCCGGTGTTAGCGGTCAGCGGGCCTATTCGATGAGCAACATCGTGCAGGGCTCGCATGCAAAGTTGCTCGATTTCCAGGTGCGTCGCGTACCGAATGGTCAGGGTAGCAACGCGCTGTTCGACAAGCTGGAGACGGGCGAACAGATCGAGATCGATGGCCCCTACGGTATGGCCTATCTGCGTCGCGACGTAAAGCGTGACATTCTGTGTCTCGCCGGCGGTTCGGGCCTTGCACCGATGATTTCGATCGCGCGTGGTGTCGCGGCAGACCCGGAAATGCAGGGCATCAAACTGCACTTCCTGTACGGCGGTCGTACGCCACGTGATGTGTGCGGACGTGAGATGCTCGAAGTGCTCGAGAATTTCGGCAAGCATCTTCATTTTGACGCGGCCGTTTCGGATGCGGGTGGCGAGCAGTGGGGCGGTCACACTGGCTTTGTGCATGAGCTGGCTGAGTCGACGTTCGGTGACAGCCTGCGCGACATGGAAATCTATTTTGCGGGTCCGCCTGCAATGGGGCAGGCGATCCAGAAGATGCTGCTGGCGCGCAAGGTGTCGTTCGAACAGGCGCACTTCGATCAGTTCTATTGATTTTTCTTCACTCCCTAAAGGAGACAGTGTGAGCAAGTTGCAGCTTTCAGTTGCTGTCGGTCCCTATGACCGTATGCGCCCCCTGGTCGATGGTGAAGTGCAGATCGAGGGCGTCGATCCGACGTTCATGTTGCAGGAACCGGAAGAAATCTTCTTTCGCGCGCTGCGTCATGCAGATTACGACATCTGTGAACTGTCGTTGAGCAGCTATTCGGTCAAGACGGCAGCGGGTACGTCGGCTTACGTTGCCATCCCGGTATTTCCGTCGCGCGCGTTCCGTCACACGTCGGTGTATGTGAACGCGAACGCGGGTATCAACAAACCGGAAGATCTGAAGGGTAAGCGCATCGGCGTGCCGGAATACCAGTTGACGGCAAACGTGTGGGTGCGCCTGTTCCTCGAAGAGGAGTACGGCATCAAGGCATCGGATGTCACGTGGGTGCGCGGTGGTTACGAAGACCCGACGCGCGTCGAAAAGATCAGCCTGAATCTGCCCAAAGATGTGGAACTGGTGAACGCGCCCGAAGGCAAAACGATTTCCGGCATGCTCGAAGCCGGTGAAATCGATGCGCTGATCGGCCCGCGCGCACCGTCGTGTTTCGATCGCGGCTCCCTGAACGTGAAGTATCTGTTCGATGATCCGCAGGCAGAAGGTGCGGCCTGGTATCGCAAAACGAAGCTGTTCCCGATCATGCATACGCTCGGCATCCGGCGCACGCTCGTTGAACAGCATCCGTGGCTGCCGATGTCGGTGATGAAGGCCTTCGAGAAATCGAAAGCGATCGCACTGCACCGTCTGACCGATACGTCGGCTACGAAGGTTACACTGCCGTTTATCGAGACTCAGCTTCGCGCCGCGCGTGAATTGATGGGCGACGATTTCTGGTCGTACGGTTTCGCCGCGAACGAACATACGCTCAACCGATTTCTGGCGCAGCATTACGCAGAAGGACTGTCGAGCCGCAGGCTGGAAGCGAAGGATCTCTTCCATCCGGCGAGCCTCGAAAGCTTCAGCATTTAATCGATCATCAAGAAACGCCGGGAAAATTCCCGGCGTCTTGGCATTAGATCGCGTCAAAAGAAACTCATCATGCAACAGATCGCAATAAAGCAGGATGGTTTTGCAACAAAGGAAGATGGGCTGACAGGTAGTAAGCTAATATTTGGTGTGCTGGCAATATCGCTTGCTACAACGCTCAGTTCGCTCGATAGCGTGATTGCCAATATAGCGTTGCCCACCATCACAACGAGATTGGATATCAGCCGCTCGGATTCAGTGTGGATCGTCAACGCTTATCAGCTGTCGATCATCATGACGTTGTTGCCGCTGTCGTCACTTGGTGATCGTGTCGGCTATGCACGCATCTATATGGTTGGTCTCGTACTCTTCACGTTCGCATCACTGATGTGCGCGATGTCGCAATCGCTGGACATGCTGATTATTTCACGTGTCTTGCAGGGGTTAGGTGCAGCCGGGATTGGCAGCGTAAACACCGCCATCATCAAAATGATCTATCCATCGCGGCTGCTCGGGCGTGGTGTCAGCATTCATGCGTCGGTCGTTTCCATTTCGACCGCTGCCGGGCCGACGATTGCGGCGGCGATCCTCTCTGTCGCGGCATGGCCGTGGCTGTTTGCGATCAATGTGCCCCTTGGCATTATCACGTTCCTGGTCGGATTCAAGGCGCTGCCTCGCCCGCCTGTCGCGAAAGCATCCTATGACTATTTCAGTGCACTGCTGAATGCAGCGACGTTCGGACTGCTGGTGACTGGCGTTGATCGAATGGGCCACAGTGACGGCATTAGCGCAGGCATCGTAATCCAGCTATCTATGGCTGCGATCTGTGCGTGGTTGCTGGTGCGTCGAGAGCGACATCGAACAAAACCGCTATTGCCGGTAGACTTGCTGCTCAAGCCGGCATTTCTGTTGGCCGTCCTCACATCCATCTGTTCGTTTACCGCGCAAATGCTCGCGTTCGTATCGCTTCCGTTCATGCTACAGGATGCGTTTGGACGCAGTGCGATGGAAACCGGCGCGCTCATTACACCGTGGCCGATTGCGGTCCTTTGTATCGCACCTCTGGCGGGTTCATTGTCGAATCGCATTAGAGCGGGGGTGCTCGGCGGCGTCGGACTGGCTATCCTTGCAACCGGTCTGGCGTTACTCGCGCTACTCCCCTCGCATCCCGCTTCGTTCGATATCGGCTGGCGCATGGCGGTGTGCGGGATCGGCTTCGGGCTGTTCCAGCCGCCCAATAACAGGTCGCTTCTCGCCCTTGCACCGCCTGGGCGCACCGGCAATGCGAGCGGCATGATTAGCGTAGCGCGCGTGCTAGGTCAAACGTTCGGTGCTGTGCTGACGGCGTTTATATTGCTGATCGAACCTCATCATGCTGGCGTGGTTGCGTTGATTACAGGTGCAAGTTTCGCTGCTGTTGCAGCGTGCGTCAGTCTGAGTCGTTTGATCTAGCTAGAATGCGATAGAAGCGTTTTGGACAGGTCTTTGGGAGTGCTGTTTAGCACCATTATTTTCTGTTCTATTGTCGATGGCGTTGCTTTGAGAAAAATTCATGAACGCAAAAAATTTTACACACCCATCTGCAACGGCAGACATCGAAGCACCGGTGCGGCAAAGTGGCACTAGCATGGTCTGGTCAGATGCACGGCTGCTTGGTTTCACGCCGATGGACGACGTGCACGAGGAATTCTACGAGGTAGTGCTACGGCTCGTGACCTGTACCGATACAAATGCGCTGACCGCGATCGAGGAATTTGAGAAGCACGCCGTCAGCCATTTCGAGCAGGAAGACGAATGGATGCGCACGACGAATTTCCCGCCGCGCGATTGCCATATCGAAGAGCATGCGGCTGTTTTAAAGTCGGTGTGCGAGGTCAAGGCGGCAGTCGAATCGGGGCAGATCGACGCGGACGTTGTGCATGACTTTGGTCTCCGTCTGTTTGACTGGTTTCCCGGCCATGCAGACTATCTGGATTCCGCGTTGGCAGCGTGGATGACGAAACAGACAATGGGTGGAAAGCCTGTTGTGCTGCGACGGACTATATAGTCTACAAGGCCGAACAAATGAAGCGGGACGGCATAGCGATTGACTGGATATGAAGAACGGACACCGCAATCATGCGTTGCATGCGCAACCGGTGCTGATCCGCCATGGGAATTGGAGTGGAACGCGCAGGTCGTACTGCAACTGCGGCGTGTCATTCGTCATCAGCATCAGGTATGGAGCGGCGAAGCTCCATTCCTCGTCCGATACATCGGTCGGGTAGGGCTTGCGTTTTGGTCATCTCACCAGGTTGCCAGGTTTGGTGGGAAGTTGCGAACACGCTCTTGGCGGTGAAGTCCCAGTGCAAAGAGAAACGTCGCGCCGGCGAGCGATGTGGTTGTTGATCGGTGAGGCTGAAACAAGATGGAGACGGTGATGGAAAGTGTAGGACGATCGTTGAGAGCAATGGTCCAGGATTGGTTGTCGCCAGACCCTGAGCGAGGGTTCAGAGTCAGCCACTACGGACGATCCAGGATTGGGCGTTACGTTTGTGTCGTTGCAGACAATGGAGCCGGCTCGAAGGCGTTGTTCTTCTATCGTCACCGGGATGGGAAATGGTGTGTTTTTCCTCCCGAGCCTGAAAGGCCGGCTATGCGGGCCAGGAGATGATGTGAATATAGAGGCCAACCTGCACCCAATAAGCCGGCGGAAGTGTAACTCGGCTCTGCATGGTGTCGATCACCGTCGTGTCGTGCGACGGGCGATGGCCAAACCGGGTCCTGACGACATCTCGTAGCCACAATCCAGCTGTCTTCGCCGCCGCCGAGACGGCGGCCGCGGTTGATGCCCTTTGCGCGTCTCAGCCGCCGCTCGAGTTCGCCTTCGTCCATGTCGCAGGCGCTCGCCCAGTCCAGCCCGGCGGCGCCGGCCAGTCCGACGTACTTCGTGACCACGTCCTTGGAAATGCCCAGCGATGCGGCGATCCAATCGTGTGAAAAGCCAACGTCGAATTTTAGTCGTAAAACGTCCTTGATCATGCGCATGTTCATCCGGTGCACGTGGTTGATGTCATGCGCAACGCCAATCCTGCCTTCCGGTCCGCTCGGTCACGTTCCCGAAATGCCCGGTCACCTTGCCGAAATCGCCGCTCACGATCCCGAAACGGCCGGTCACGTTTGTCCGAAATACGCACATGTGCCGTCTCACGGCCGCACACGCATTCGGACTACGCATTTCAGAAGGGCTTCACCGAGAGCCGTTGCCGGCCTCCGATGCCTTCCTGGGCTTCCGCTGGTCGTACAGCGGGTTCTCTATCGCAAGTGCTACCGCGAGTGAGCAATGATGAAACGAGCGTGCACTGCGCCTCCACCGGAGGCCTAATGCTTCGTGTCGCACCACAGTCGTATGCCTACCCGCAATTTTAAGTGGGAGACCGTGTCCGGTGATTCAGGGGGGCGCTACACCCGTGAAGGGGTTCCATGTTTAGTTTGATTGACACTTGCAGCTTCGAAAACACGCCACCAAACAACATTGTCGCTATTGCTCCGTCCCCTTCATGAAGACCCGGACATTAGCGCGTTCCAGGAAAAGTTAACAGCCCTGATTTACGCTCCCTCTTTCATTGACGCTGCGAGCTCTAAGTGATATTGTTGACTCGTTATACAGAACATAGTTCCGTATAAAGGAACGGTGGCGATCCAGTATAGATTCGCGATCCAACTTGCAGAACCTGTGATGCTAGGAAATATCGGGAAGCCCGA
The DNA here is from genome assembly GCF_046027215.1 of Paraburkholderia fungorum. Taxonomy (GTDB): domain Bacteria; phylum Pseudomonadota; class Gammaproteobacteria; order Burkholderiales; family Burkholderiaceae; genus Paraburkholderia; species Paraburkholderia fungorum_D. Next base: position 508,422 of record NZ_JAQQEN010000003.1, read on the forward strand.
TCCTCTATCGCTGTCCCACGCGGACCGCATTCGTGAAGCAGTGCGCGCGAACTTCGAACTCGCGACCGATATTGTGATCATGGTTTCGGAGGTCGAGTGTCATGCGCCCGGGTGTCCTCCGCTGGAGACCGTGGTTGCGTTTTGGACCGACGAGGGCCGTCATCGCTTTAAGGTCTTTAAACCGATGTCGGAATTCGATGACGACGACTTGCCTTGGAAATGGTTGAGGCGCTCGCTAATCGTCCCTGAAGACTATGTTGATGGTTGTTGCTAACCGCCGTAGATAGGAGACTTTTTGAATGGCAATTCTGAAGACATGCATCCAGACCCTTGGGCATACTGAGGCCCTGAAAACCGGCAAGGTTGACACTGGTCCATGGTCGCTGGAATTCGAAGAAGTGCCGGCGATCATCCAGGCGTTTCGGCGGATGGTTCGTGATACTGAATTCGATGTCTCCGAGATGGCTATTACGACTTATCTGTGTGCCCGGGCACACGGTAAGCCGTTTACGGCGCTTCCCGTTTTCGTCGTTCGCGCGTTCCATCATGGCGGTATCCTGGTGAATCGCAATCTCGGCATCGAGCACCCGCGCCAGCTGGAAGGCCGCAAGGTCGGTGTCAATCGTGGCTATACGGTTACGGCCGGTGTGTGGGCCCGTGCGGTGCTCGAACATCAATACGGTGTTGATCTTTCGAAAATCACCTGGGTTCTCTCGGGCGATGAGCACGTGGCAGAGTACAAGGCACCGAGCAATGTGGTGCCCGTGGAACCTGGCCAAAAGGTCGAAGATCTGTTGATCTCCGGTGAAGTGGCGGCGGCCGTGGGTCTCAAGGTCGAAAACCCGAATCTGGTACCCCTGATCCCCGATGCACAGAACGTGGCTTTCTCGGCCATGCGCGAATCGGGTTACTACCCGATCAACCATACGGTCGTAGTTCGCAACGAACTACTTGAACAGAACCCGGATCTGGCGCCCACGCTCTTCAAGGCATTCGTGGATTCGAAGCGTCAGTGGCTCGAACGCCTCCAGCAAACGCAAGCCCTAGAACGTCAATGCGGTGACAAGTTCTATGGCCGTGTCATGGACACGCTTGGCGGTGATCCGCTCCCGTACGGTATCGAGCCCAACCGTCAGGCACTCGAAAGCGTTATCCGTATTGCGTCGGAGCAGGGCATCTTGACCCAGCAATACGCGCTCGAAGACATCTTTGCCGCCGGTACGCTGGACCTCGTGGGCTGAGCCCGAGGGCCACGGATCCAAAATCGAAATCGAAAATCGAATCAGATATGCAAGCTAACGATAAACAAGTCACGATCCCGGCGCTTCAACAAATGAAGCGCGACGGACAGAAGATCATGGGCGTTGTTGCCTGGGATGTGCAGATGGCTCGCATTGCCGAACGCGCGGGCGTCGATATGCTCATCGTCGGTGACTCGGTGGGCGTCAACGTCTGGGGCCACGCAAACCCGCTCGAAATCACTTTGGACGAAATGATTATCGTATCCAAGGCGGTTCGCCGGGGCGCCAGGCGTGCACTGGTTTGCGCCGACATGCCTTTCGGTTCGCTCCAATGTGGTGTCCAGTCGGCGGTGGGAGCCGGTATCCGTCTGGTCAAGGAAGCAGGGGCCGACATGATCAAGTTGGACGGCGCCGCAGACTATCCGGAAGCCGTTGCCGCCCTGGTCAAGGCCGGTATCCCGGTGATGGCCCAGTTCGGCATCACGCCGCAAACGGCGCTGAAATACGGCATTCAATACAACAATGCAGACGGCGCCCTGGTCTCCGATGCCATGGTTGCCCAACTGGTCAAGGATGCAAAGATCATGGAAGCCGTCGGGGCCTCGATGATCGACTTTACGAACTCGGGCCCCGTTGCCGGTGAGGCAGTGTGCAAGGCCGTGGATATCCCTGTCATTGGTGGTTTCGGCGGCGGTCCTTGGCTCGATGGTCGTGTGCGCATGGCCCATGCTGCAATCGGCTACAGTGCGGGCAACATTGACTCCGAACTGGAGCAATACGCAAACGTGGCTCGTACGACCTTGGATGCGTTCACCGAACTGTTTGCCGATGTCCGCGCCGGTAAGCAGATCAAGGGTACCCCGAAAGCCAAAGCCGCAGTCTGATCCCAGGGAGCCAAACATGCCTTTCGTTACTGTTGATGGGATTTCCACGCGTTACGATGTGATCGGTGACGGGCCCGCGCTTCTGATGTACAGCCCGGGCGGTTTCAATGCCACTATCGAAACGTGGACCACGCTCGGTGTCTATGCCCGGGTGAATCCTCTCGACTATCTGTGCAAGCGCTTTAAGTGCATCGTCTTTGACCGTCGCGAAACCGGTCAGTCGGGCGGCCGCATCGAGCGCGTGACCTGGCGAGACATGGTTGCCCAAGGTCTTGGCCTCCTCGATCACCTGGGTATCGACCGCGCATTCCTGATGGGCGGCTGCATGGGTGTTTCGCCGGTCATCGCATTCGCGGTCCAGCACCCGGAACGCGTATTGGGTCAAGTCCTCTACTGGCCTGTCGGCGGTGCCCGCTACCGGATGAGCAGTCATCAGCGCTTCTCCGAGCACCTCGCATATGTGAGCCAGAACGGCATGGCCGCAGTGGTGGAACTCGCGTTGGCGACCGGCAAGCCGTTCGGTGCAGATCCCCGTGGCGGCCCCTGGGCATCGGTGATCCAAACAAACAAGGAATTCGCGAAGGAGTTTGCATCGTTCGACGTCGCGAAGTACCGCGCAATCGTGACAGGCATGGGTTGGACCCTGTTTGACCGCGATACCGCACCGGGAGCCAAGCCCGAAGACCTGTTGGGGCTCAACGTCCCCACGCTGATCATTCCTGGGCAAGACGCATCGCATGCGACTTCGGCCGCTATGTACCTGCACGAGTGCATTCTGAATTCGGAGTACTGGGCAGTGGACGCGGTGGATCAGCAGGCGGCCAATACGACGGAACGTCTGGATGCGTTCTTCAAGTCCGCATTCGAAAAGCAGGGCCTGGTTCCGGCCTAACAAACCGACGCGGAAAGCGATTTTACATACGGCGGTCCCCACCATGATTATTGATACCCACTGCCATTACACGACCGAACCGCTGGCCTTGCATGTCTTCCGCGACAAGCAGCTTGCAGGGTTGTTGGACCCGGCACGCAAGCCCAGGAGCACGGACCTTGGTGTCAGCGATGAGGAGATCATCGCCAGCGTGCAGCCGCAACTGAAACTCCAACGCGAACGCGGTTCCGATCTCACGATCTTCAGCCCCCGTGCCGCCGGTATGGCGCACCACATCGGCAACGAAGCAACGTCGGTCGAATGGACGCGTCTGTCCAACGATCTCATCCACCGGATTGCAGCGCTGCTGCCCAACAACTTTGTTGGTGTCGCGCAACTACCGCAGAGCCCCGGTGTCAGCCCCGCGAATTGCATCCCGGAACTGGAGCGCGCGGTTAACGAACTCGGTTTCGTGGGCGTGAACCTGAACCCGGATCCGAGCGGTGGTAACTGGAGCGGGCCTCCGATGACGGACCCCCACTGGTACCCGATTTATGAAAAGCTGGTGGAACTCGACGTGCCGGCAATGATTCACGTCAGTTCGTGTTGCAATCCGAACTTCCACCACACGGGCGCCCACTACATCAACGCGGATACGGCCGTGTTTATGCAGTTGATCCAGGGCAACCTGTTCAAGGATTTCCCGACCCTGCGTTTCGTGATCCCGCACGGCGGCGGCGCCGTTCCCTATCACTGGGGCCGTTACCGTGGCATGAGCCTGGCAATGCAAAAGCGCCAACTCGTTGAGCACGTGATGCAGAACGTGTTCTTTGATACGTGCGTCTACCACCTCCCGGGGATCGAACTCCTGACCCGTGTCGTTCCGGAAGACAACATCCTGTTTGCATCGGAAATGCTGGGCGCAGTGCCCGGGATCGATCCGGAAACGGGTCACGCATTTGACGATACCAAGCGCTATATCGACCAGGTTCAAGGCCTGAGCGAAGAGACGAAGTTCAAGATCTTCGAAGGCAATGCCCGCCGCGTCTACCCGCGCCTCGATGCCCTGTTGAAGGCCCGTGAAGCCCAGGCACAGGCTGTGGCCGCCAAGTAGCAACGACGGGGAGTCCATGGGACTCCCGATCAACAACAAAAGGTAAAAGCATGTCGCGTCTTAATGGTGTTATTCGCGCCCTCGAAACGGGCGGCCACGCATTTTCCCTGTTCGCACCGTGCGAAATCGAAACCGCAACCGAACTCCAGGCATCACCTTATGATTCGGTGGTCTTCGAAGGCGAGCACCGTGGCTGGGATATCAAGAGCCTGCGCAACAGCCTGCAATACCTGATGAGCCGTGGCCAAATCGCAAAGGACGGCCTGGCCCCGGCGGTGACCCCGTTTGCCCGCGTTCCGGCTAACGGTTGCGAGATGAATCAGTTCCTGGCCAAACAGGCTCTGGACATCGGTTGCTACGGCATTGTGTTCCCGCATATCTCGACCGTCGAAGAGGCATGCAACGCGATTGCCGCATGCCGTTACGCACGCCTGAAGGACAAGCCTCTTTACGAACCGGCAGGCATCCGTGGTGATGGCCCGATGCAGGCTGCGCGTTACTGGGGTCTGTCAATGGCCGAATACTACGCGAAAGCCGACGTATGGCCCCTGGCTGCCGAAGGCGAGATCTTCGCCGTTCTTCAGATTGAAGACATCGCAGGGATTACGAACCTCCCGGACATGCTGAAGAACGTCCCTGGGATCGGCGCCATCCTGATCGGAGAGGGCGATCTGAGTCAGGAGTTGGGCGTTCCCCGTCAGACCGAGCACCCGGAAGTCTTGGCCGCAATGGCGCAAGTCGTTGCCACGTGCAAGGAACACAACGTGATCGTTGGCCATCCTCACGTTACGAAGGCCAACGCACAACGCGTGATCGATGAGGGCTATCGTTTCCTCATGGCAGCGGCACCGCGTAGCTTCGATACCGTAAATACCGTTCGCGCCCACGTGGGCCGTTAAACCGTTAATCGGTTAATCCATCTGGCGCCTGATTACTCAAATACGTAGGCGCCAGACGGCAAACTGAATTGCTGCTGGTCAAACTTTTCCAAGGAGTATTAGAGATGGTGGACAAGGTTCTTGCGCAGGTTCGTGTTGGCCCGAGCGAACTGGAATTGCGCGAATTCGACATGCCGGAAATGGCGGACGATTGCGCGCTGATGCGCGTTGAAGTCGCTGGCATCTGCGGTACCGACGTCAAAATGTACAAGGAGCAACTGAAGGGCGCTCCGATCATCATGGGTCACGAAAACATCGGTATCCTCGAAAAGGCAGGCCCCGAGTTCCTGAAGCGCACGGGCCTCAGAATCGGTGATCGCATTTTCCCGGAACACTACACCTCGTGCGGCCAGTGCGAACACTGCCACTCGGGCCAATACCGTCACTGCATCGGCACCGACTGGCGTTTCAACCCGAAGGGCATCCGCCTCGGTTACACGGCAATCGACAATGACCACTCGCCGCTGCTGGGCGGTCTGTCGCAATACATCTACCTGCCTTCAAATGCGGTCATTCACAAGGTTCCGGAAGGTCTGGATCCGGAACTCGCAGGCGTCGTGACCCCGATGGCAAACGGCATCGAATGGGCACTGTTCGATTGTAACGTCGGCTATGACACGTCGGTCCTGATCCAAGGCCCGGGCCAGCAAGGTCTGTCGCAAGTCATTGCGTGCAAGCAAGCGGGTGCCTCCATGATCATCGTCACCGGCACGGCAAAGGACTCCAGGCGCCTCGAAATCGCGAAGGAACTTGGCGCCGACGTCGTTATCGACGTGACCAAGGAAGACCCGCTGGAAAAGATCCTGGAAGCAACGAACGGCCGCGGTGTTGACGTTGCTCTGGACTGCACGGCAGGCGCGGGCACGAAGGCAATTCTGCTTGGCATCGAAGCACTGAAGCGCAAGTGCGGCACGCTGCTGATTCAAGGCGAGATGGCCGACTTCCCGAACTTCCCGATTGCCAAGGTTACCGTCAAGGCCATCACGATCAAGTCGGCTCGCGGCCACTCGTACAAGGCTTGCGAACTCGCGTTGAAGCAATTGGCTTCGAAGCGTTTCCCGCTCGAAAAGATCACCACGCACCGTTTTGCGCTCAAGGACGCAGACGCGGCTATCAAGGCCGTGGGCGGCGCAGAAGACGCGATCCACGTGTCGATCATGCCCTGGATGTAAATCAAAAGCGAATCCGGGTCCCAGGGGCCTGAGCCTGTAAAGCTTTAGACGCCGGGGCCGGCTGGGTCCCGGGGTCGTTGGAGAGACAAGAATGAAAAAGCCTATCCCGGTAACGGTTCTCACGGGTTATTTGGGCGCGGGTAAAACTACGCTGCTTAACCGTATTCTGTCGGAAGATCATGGCAAAAAGTACGCCGTGATCGTCAACGAGTTCGGTGAGATCGGTATCGATAATGATCTGGTTGTGTCATCGGACGATGAGTTGTTCGAAATGAACAACGGATGCATCTGTTGCACGGTCCGGGGCGATTTGATCCAGGTGCTTTATAAGCTTCTGGCCAAGGTTCAGACCTTTGACGCGGTGATTATCGAGACTACCGGTTTGGCGGCCCCTGGGCCCGTGATCCAAACGTTCCTGGTCGATCCACATTTGCAGGCTCACCTTAAACTCGATTCGATTATCACTCTGGTGGATGCTGTGCACATCCACCAGAGACTTGCAGATAGTCTGGAAGCCGTGGAACAAATCGCGTTCGCGGATCAACTGATTATCAACAAGGTTGAACACGTAGAGGAAAAGCGGTTGCATGGCATCGAGACCGCACTTCGGGTGCTCAACCCGTTTGCACGGATTTACAAGACATCACGTTGTCAGGTCCAGCTCGATGCGGTGATCGGCCGTGGATCGTTTGACCTGTCCCGCGTTGAAGGCCTGGCCATGATGGCGCAGGCTCCGGCTCCGGCTCCGGCTCCGGCTCCGGCTCCCGCTCCCGCGCACGTCCACGATGAGCATTGCGGCCACGGTGTCCACTGCGATCACGACCACGGTCACGACCATGGACACGTGCATGGCGAACATTGCGGTCACGGTCATGACCATCACGGTCACGCGCACGACGAAGATAACCACATCCAGGCCGGTGGTATCCGTAGCGTCTCGCTGGCAACGGACAAGGCCTTGGATCTGACCAAGCTTGAAGAATGGCTTGGGAACCTGGTGACAGTGCGGGGCGCCGATATCTTGCGCACCAAGGGGATTTTCTACATCTTGGGATGCGCGCGCCGATACGTGTTCCAATCGGTCCACATGCTCATGGAGGGCGACTTGCAAGGCCCCTGGTCAGAAGGGGAGGCGCGCTTTAGCCGGTACGTGTTGATCGGCCGAAATCTGGATCGTGAGGCCTTGAGAGCCGGTTTCGAAGCCTGTATCCACGACTGACGCCAGACCACGGACAACAAATAGAGAAGTGGAAAACCCAATGATGCTCACCCGCGCCCCACTCGGACCCCAGACAAAACTGGTGCTACTCCGACACGGCGAATCCGAATGGAATGCTAGTTCCAAGTTCACCGGATGGGCGGATATCGATCTGACGCCACAGGGCATGACTCAGGCCCAGATAGCGGCCGAGATGCTAAGGGGGGCGGAATGGACTTTTGATTATGGGTTTTCCTCGATGTTGACCCGGGCCCTGCGCACCTATTGGGTAGTGGCCAAGCACCTCCATCCGGACCAGGAACGGCCGCCGGTCACCGATTGGCGCCTCAATGAACGGCATTACGGTATTTTGACCGGCATGACCAAAGCGGAAGTTTCGGCCCAGTACGGCCCTCTTCAGTTGACGAATTTCCGCTTTAACACGGATGCCCGTCCGGAGCCCGTGCCCCCAAACCATCAATACAGTCCGGAGTCGGATCCCCGGTATTCGCGATTCGCTCCCCGGTCATTGCCCCGTGGTGAATCTATTGGCGATGCGGCAATCCGTGTGCGTGCGGCATGGTCGGACTTGATATTGCCGCGCATACTGGCAGGCAACCGCGTATTGGTATGCGGCCACGGGACAACCTTGCGGTCTCTCATACAGATCATTGAAGGCCTTCAGGATGAGGTGGTGACGCCAATGAAAGTCCTCAACGCCGAACCCATGGCCTACGGCTTTGCTCGGAAGACCAGGAGTCCGTTTGTTGTAGACGCGACTATCCATTTTTAGCGCACATGCACCTGCCGAACGAGTTCCACAGGTTCAGCAGGTTGGCGATGGTCACGCCCTCACGCTGCTGTGCTTCAATCTTGCGCGTCAACAGACGCGCACCGATACAGCGCTTGATGCGCGGGATCTGCGCACACGATCGAGCGCCACATCGCCGGGCAGTACCGCCTCCATGCCCTCGCTGTCCGATACCGTGGTGTCGGTCACCGCGATGCCGTGAACATTCATGTCCAGGTCGATCGACAGGTGCACCTTACGCCAGGGCGTGCGGGCTGCTTTTTTCCCGTACTTCTTCTCGTACCATTCGGCGGCGCGGCCAAAGCTCATGCCGGTACTGTCGACGATCGCCGTCACCTCTTCGCCTCGGACCAGTCGCGACGCGAGCCATTGGCAGCGCTGCCGGATGCTGACGTCCAGCGCAGCAGAACGGTCACTCAGGTGGCCGAAGCTGGGGACCGGGATGTTCAGCCCGCGGCTCGCGCATTAGTCTTCCATGAAGCCCGTGATCTGGCGCATACCGATACCCGGTAGCCGGTAGTCTGTGAAGACTCGATATACGCCGATGTGTAGTGTGGCTCGCGGCCGGCCACGCCGCGCACCCAGGGCGTCGAATTGATGAACAGGGCGCGCAGGCCACCGCGCGGAAAATACAGGCTGAGCTGGCCGCGCCGCTTCAGGCTGCGGTTGTATTCGCAGGCATTGGCGACGCGATACTGTGGCTTCTCACGCTTGCGCGGCTCGCCGCTGCCCAGTCGGGCTTTGTACGGCATCAGAATTCCTTCCGATTATCTATTTGCGTACTTTTCCCGCCTTCACCGGCCCCAGCCATCAGACTCGTCAGAATCTACCGGGGCTTCCGAACAAAGCCTTGGGGAACTACTAAAGTCTGCGGTTACCTCTTCGGGAAGCGATGCCGGGCCGCGCGTGAGAGCCAAATCGTGGCCAGGCAACCGATGACCGACATGATTGCCGGCGCCCAAAAGATCTGTGCCATGTGCATGTGCATGCGGATCAGTTCACCGCCGGTCATGGGACCTGCAATTGCGCCAAAGCGTCCCAGACCGTGTGCCCAACCCGTACCCGAGGCGCGGATCTGAGTGGGGTAGCAAACGGCCATCAGAGCATTCGTACCCGACTGCGTACCCAAGATGAAGAGGCCGACGCCGAACACGCCAAGGGCGAGCGCCATGGAGTGCGTTTGCTGCCCCAGAAACAGGGCTGCCAAGGCTCCGAGCGCCATATACAGAGGCACGACCCAAAGACGCCCCCGATCAAGCATCAACGACATCAGAAGGCCCCCAAGAACGCCACCCAAGTAGTACATGGAGGCAGCGTGTTCGGCTTGGTGCGGGTTCAGGCCCAACGAATGCAGAAGGGTCGGCATCCAACTGTTCATGAAGAAGTTCGCGAACAGGTTCGTGATCGACATCACCCAAATGAGTGGAGTAATGATGCGCAGATTGCCTTCAAAAAGTTGGCTGACGTGGAATTTCTTTTCCGCAAGGTGAAGAATCTGAAACCTCGGATCGACCGGAATGGTCAACTCCGGACGGATCCGGTGCGCAAGCTTCACGATCTGCGGATCGTGCGGGTTACGCACGGCCAGGAACTTGATCGACTCAGGCAGGAAGAAGTACGCCAAGACTGCGGTCACAAGCGGAGCCAGGCCACCTATGGTGAAAATCAGGCGCCATTGCGTGGGGTGAATGATGCTTCCGAGTTGGCCCGGCAGAGCACCACCAAAAGTCAGGCCCACAAACATCATCGTGATCAACAACGAGCGCTTACGCTGCGGTGCGTACTCGGCTGTCAGAGCCACTGTATTTGCAGGCAGGCCCCCGAGAGCAATTCCGGTAAAGAAGCGGAAGACCATCAGTGTAGAAAAGGATTCGGCAGTCGCGCTAAGCAGGGTGAACGCACTACAAAGCAGTGCCGCAGAGAGGACGGCCACACGCCGGCCCCAGCGGTCACCGATGTAGCCGAAACCTATCGCACCAAACAGCATACCGAATAGGCCGATACTGAACAGAGGGGCCAAGGCGTGTTTCTCGATCCCGAACTCGTTGGCGATACCAATTGACGCAAATGCGGCGGCTGAAAGATCATAGCCGTCACAGAGTTGGCATAGAAAGCCAATGAATACGACTGTCCAGATGAATGGGCCAATCTTTTGTTCGTCAACAAACTCCGTGAGGCGAATTGTTTGTGAATTTACTTCGTAGTTCATTATCGCTAGTCTCCAGCGGCTGCCCGCGCAGTGTACACACAGGTGACGGAGTATCGGATGCAAACGATACTTAAGGAATGGGGGGCTACATACCAGCTATTTCAAACTCATCAACTCACCTGAGTTGCGAATAATGCAATCTATCATTCCAGGATGGTCACTGCTTACATGGGTTCCACCATCAATAGGGTGAAACGCTGACATTTTCCATGCCTGAATTAAAGTGTATACGCCTATGGGAGTAACCTCGTCACATGTCCCGTGAATTAACGTGCCAGGAATGTCGTGCAATCGGTTTGCATTACTGATTAGCTGATGAGGTGATAGAAATCCTTCATTCAGGAAGTAGTGCACGGAGATGCGAGCCATCGCCAATTCTTGCGCCTTCGTTTGTGGGTCCGTGTCGCGTTCCTGGTCTCGGAATCCGGCCAGATGATCTTCCCAGGCGCACCACTTATAAGCCGCTTCGTATTCCTCTTCGCGGCTGCCGCAATTCAATGCCTCTCCGTAGGCCTGTAGAAGACCTTGACGCCCGGAGGCTCGGGTCCATCCGGAGAACCGCGCCCAGGCCTCAGGATGCAGGCGACCGGCGACCCCTCCATAAAGCCACTCCAGTTCGTTTTCGGTGCAAAGAAAAACCCCCCGCAGGAGCAGGGCGCGGACTCTTTGTCGGTGGGTTTGCGCATAGGCCAAGGCTAGGGTGGTCCCCCACGATGCGCCGGAAATAATCCAACGTTCAATATTAAGCAGGGTGCGTAGCTGCTCAATATCGGAAATCTGATCGTCCATTGTGTTGTGTTCTACGCTGGCCGCAGGCGTAGAACGACCGGCCCCACGTGGGTGAATGAGCACAATTCGATAACCCATAGGGTTAAAGAATCGGGGATCCTGGCGGCTAGGGGAACCACCGGGGCCCCCGCATAGATGCAGCAAGGGAATACCCATGGGGTTGCCATGGGCCTCCCAGAAGACGCGATGACCTCCACTGACATCCATCCAACCGGATTCGCGTGCAGTGCTCGGGGGATAAAGATCGCGCAGATAGGTCATCGCTAGTCCCTTATTCGGTTGCGGCTTCGGTTGCGATTTCGGTCACGGGTTCAAGTGCGGTTTGGCCCAAGCCGCTTGACGTCGGGAACACCAAGGATTTGATTACCACGGGTGCCGCTGAAGCCGTGGGCAGCAGTTCACCGATGTCAACGAAATCGAATTCCTTGAGCGAGATCCCGTCAATGGAAACGATAGGCACCGGGAGACCGCGTTCCCGCTTAAAGTGGATGCCGATCAAGCCGCCGACATCGCCCTCACCGATCAGGACGATAGGTTGCCCGGCTTCGATCCGCATGCGCATGGCGTTCATGACACCGACAACAAACGCGTCCATGCGGCGATAGAATGCCGTCCCGGCAAACCGGTAGAAGAGGGCAACGCCCTTCGTGTCCTCCTGCAGGTCCATCCGCTCAAGCGCTGTCGTAACTGCCTTTTCGATGTCCTTGGGGTCGAGTTGATCCGGCTCAAGATCGAAATCGAGGACCACCACCGGGAGATTGCGCAGGGGAAGAACCGACTGCGGTTCAACGTAAACCGTGCTACCACTCACTTGAACCGTGTATTGCGAGGCGCCGACGACCGTGGCCCGGATACCCTCATCCGTTTCCTTGATTTCGGCTCCCGAGGCTTCGATGCGCTTGCGAACAGCGGTGGCCAACATCAAGCCCAAGTCACCGAATACCCGCGTTTCGCGGCCGTAAACGTATTCCGAAACACCACCGGAGAACGTGACGAGATCGGGAACCCGGGCGCCTTCCAGTGGCGTGAGACGAAGCAACGAAGCAGTTACCGGATTGAGTTCCGCGCCGTTCTTCATCGACGCTTCACACAGGCGCTCGGCCATGCGGTCAACGATGGCCTCCAGGACACCGGGGAGCGGGGGATAACCCACGGTAAGCGTGGCGCCAACCTCTTGCGCAAAACGTTCGCCTGCGGCTTCGACACGGGCAACGCGGCCTTCTTCGTCAAGGGTAATGATGCGGGCGCCGATGTCGATAGCGGTAACGCTTTTGACCTCGCCTTCCTCACAGATAGCGATCTTCGTGGTCCCGCCGCCAATATCCAGGTGGAGGAGACGGGTACCTTGACGCAGTGCACGCAAGACGGCGCCGGAACCGAATGCCGCCAGCATGGATTCGAGGCCATCACCGGCCGAGACCGAAACGAATTTGCCCGCCTGCGCTGCAAACAGATCCGCGATTGCGCGTGCGTTACGACGGCGGACCGCCAACCCGGTGAGGATCAGGGCGCCGGTATCAATCTGTTCGGGCGTGACTCCCGCCTTTTGGTATTGCTCATCAATGAACGCGCCAAGCCGGGCCTCATCGATCGTCATATCGTCAGTGTAGGGGGTAAGCAAGATATCCGATTCGTGAAGAATCGTACGTTCTGCAACGATGTAACGCGTGGTCGTGCGTTCGAGAACGATGCGCGAAACGACCATGTGGGAAGTGGAGGACCCGACGTCGATGCCCACGCTGATCAGTTGAATTTCGTCTTCTTCCTCCAGGCTCCGTCCGGTATCGGTAAAGAAGATGCGGCCTTCTTGCGGCTCACTGCTCATGCTTGTCTCCAGTACATAAAAGATAGGGCTGTGTCCCCAAAAGAACACAGCCCTATGGACTAGCTACCTGTGGACCAACTACGCGAACGCGTTAGACCACCGAGTCACCGACAGTCTTTTCCGGCTTGACGTACCACGACGGGTCCATACGGTTCTGGACGCCGTTCTTCGCCAGGCGTGCTTCGTACTCTTGACGGATGTACGGATCTTCCATCCAGTAGGGGATAGCCGTGCCGCCAGAACCGACGTCCTGAGCCGTGTAGTCGTTGTGCTTCGAACCCGGGGCACCCGGATCACGACCCGGGTTGTGCGGGCCAAACCATGCCGTCAGACGGAACGGGTCCCTGGACGTGCTGAAGTGCTGGTGGTACCAACGTGCGCCGCCCGGCGCTGCGGTAACCATGCCGCCGTAACCGTAGTCGAGGCGACGAACCTTGTCCGCGTGACCGTTGGCCCACGGGTTTTCGCCGCATTCTTCCGGCCACGTGTACGTATAGCCTTCGCCCTTCAGGCAGATGAGGATTGCTGCCGACGTGTGAGCGTGGGCCTTCGAGTAGCGGCCTTGTTCGTGCTGGCCGATCCAGAAGTAGAAGCAGTTTTCCGTCATGAACGGCTCAACGCGGCGATAGCCCGGCGAACGACGGTTGTCCAGCGGCAGATCGCAGTTGACCGCATCGGTGATCAGGTTGGTACGACGACGAGCAAGACCGCGAACCGGATCCGTTTCGATCTCATCGCGCGGCTTGTAGAAGTCTTCGTCTGCGGTGAAGCGATCACGGAACACGAACGGGTTGTTAAACACCGCTTCGACGTTGTTGATCTGGTTCATCACGTTCGGTGCCGTGTTGCCTGCGAGCAGGATCGCGCCCGAGTTTGAGCCGTCAACGATACGGAACGATGCGTTCATCGGAATCGAGAACATCGAACCGGCTTGCCATTCGAAGACGTGCTTGCGGCCTTCGCCCTCAAGCCAGACCTCGGTGGTGCCACGGCCTTCGACCACCCAGTAGATTTCTTCGAACATGTGCTTTTCGGGGTTCAGTGCGCCGCCTGCGGGCACTTCAACCACATAGCAACCCCACTTCGTTTCCGTGCCCAGGAGCTGAATGTAGTGGCCACGGCCGCCCTTACGCTTCCATTCCACCATCGGCAGATCGCGCACGTCCTTGATACCGATGTCACGGAAGACCGGAACGCCTTCGCTTTCCATGAAAAGGTCATAGGGCGTCGGTTGCTTCTTGAACTCGCCAAAACCGGCTTTCTTGTGGCCAGCGGGTTCGTGCCAGTGGGCAAGGTCTTTTTCATGCGGCATCGCTATCTCTCCTTGTATAGGGCGATTTTTCCGGCAAAGACTGTTTCGCACGTTCTTCTATAAGGAACCATGTGTACTCATACGGAACGGCATGATTGGATCACGATACCGTAATAGGTGTCAATGAAGGATTGACTTATAGATTTTGCCATCGGGGTTTTTACGTAAACGGCTCGCGTGGGCCGCTCTCGACGTTACGCGCGTAAATGAGGCATGATCGGCGATCGTGAAGTTCCTGCGACCAAGGCTTACACAGCGCAGAGCATTTTCGGCCAGGATATTGCTGATCTCTATCGGCCGACCACGCTGCTGAAACAGTGAACATGTTCACCACGGGATCAAAGGTTCAGAGCAACGCCGCCTGCGCGATACCGGCGAGTACGCAGAACACGACGACGGCGAGCGGCGGTACCTTCCAGAGAGTCAACAGAAGAAAGCCAATCGCTGCGATCGCGAAATCGAGCTTTGAGAGAACCGAACTGATCCAGACGCCTCGTGAGAAGGAGGTTTTTACATGGCGCAAGATCTAATCGCTCTGCTCGAAGCAGACCGTTCAATTCGATCAGTTCCGCGCGCGAGAGTCTGCCAAATCGCCGATTCAATAAATTGGGCGCAATCTGCTCGAGGTGGATGTACACGCCGGGGTCATGTGATGGCCTGTCCCGTTCAGGACCGTTCCATTTCGGTTATTGTTGCTGGCGTCCATGCAGCCCTGAGCGGATTGGAAATGGCTGTTCGATGCAACCATGGTAGCAAGCCGGGGTCGATGCCGTAATTACATGATTATGTTGCGACCGCACGGCGATATCACGCAGACGCCTGCGCAGAACATCGCAACTTGAGCGGCACCTGGTCAGTTCTGTGCGGCCGGCTGCTCCCGTCGTATGCGAATCACACTTCGCAGGCCTGCGAGGCGCGGCGCGCCGGCTGTGCCGGGAATGCGGCCGAAGCTCTCAGTGATACGGTCCAGAATGATCGCGAGCAGGACGACGGACAGACCGCTTTCGAAGCCGAGACCAATATCCAGACGCTGGATGCTTGCGAGCACGTCATTGCCGAGGCCGCCCGCGCCGACCATCGAGGCGATGATCACCATCGACAGCGCCAGCATGATCGTCTGGTTCACGCCCTGCATGATCGACGGCAGCGCGTTCGGGAATTGCACTTTGTAGAGCAATTGCCACGGCGTGCAGCCGAACGCTTGCCCCGCTTCGACGATCTCGCGATTCACGTGACGGATACCGAGGCTCGTCAGACGCACGGCGGGCGGCATCGCGAAAATCACTGTCGACAGAATGCCTGGCACGCGGCCCAGCCCGAACAGCATCGCAGCCGGAATCAGATAGACGAAAGCGGGCATCGTCTGCATCAGGTCGAGGATCGGCCGCATGACCATCGCGACGTGCCTGTTCTTCGCGGTCCAGATGCCGAGCGGCACGCCGAACACGAGGCTGATCAGCGTCGACGACAACGTCAGACCTAGTGTGATCACGGTCTGATCCCAGAACCCGGTCGCATAGATCAGCAATAGCGCCAGCATCGCGAAGATCGCAAAGCGCCAGCCCACGCGCCACAAACCGATGCCGATGAAGAACGCCATCAGCGCCCACATCGGAATGGCCTGCAGGCCATGCTCAATCAGCGCGGCAAAGCTTTCGATCGCCTTGCCGATCGCATCGAAGGTATTTGCATCGTGATCGAGCAGATAGTGAACCGATTGATCGACCCAGCGGCCCAGTGGAATGATCTCAGACATGGGCATCCCGATTGCGCGTGAGTACCTTCAGAACGTCCGCCCGATCGACGGAGCCGCAATAGCGGTCTTCATCGTCGACCACCGGCAGCGCGGTCGAGCACTCGCACACGCGCGACACCACGTGATGGAGCGAAGCGCCGCGCGAAATGCATTCGACCTTGCGCAGCGACGGCGACGCATTGCCGATCGCATCGCGCGTGACGAAGCCGCGAATGCGGCGCTCCGCATCGACCACGAACGCGTATTCGGCGCTGCCGTTCAACGATGCTTCGACGCTCGACGGGTCGAGATTGCGCACAAGCGGCACGCCGCTTGTCTGCATCACATCGCCGGCCGTCAGATATTGGCTTGTATCGACGCCCTCGAAGAATGCGCGCACGTAATCGTCGGCGGGGCGCGCGATGATGTCTTGCGGCGTGCCGATCTGCACGACGCGGCCGCCTTCCATGATCGCGATGCGGTTGCCGATGCGCAGTGCCTCTTCGAGATCGTGCGACACGAACATAATCGTTCGGCGCTGGTTCTTTTGCAGTTCCAGCAGCACGTTCTGCATTTCCTTGCGCTTGAGCGGATCGAGTGCGGAGAACGCCTCATCCATGAGCATTAGCGAAGGATTGACCGCCAGCGCACGCGCGAGACCGACACGCTGCTGCATGCCACCCGACAGTTCCGCCGGCAGCTTATGCGCGAACGTGACGAGTCCCACTTGCTCGAGTACCTCGAGCGCGCGCTTTTCGCGCTGCTTGCGGCCCATGCCACCCACCTCGAGGCCGAATGCGGCATTTGACAGCACCGTGCGCTGCGGCATCAACGCGAATGACTGGAACACCATGCTCATATCGGTGCGCCGCAGCGACGTGAGTTCGGCGCGTCGCACGGCGGCGATGTCACGGCCGTTGATGACGATCTTGCCCGCCGTCGGCTCGACGAGCCGGTTGATCAGACGGATCAAGGTGGATTTGCCGGAACCGGACAAGCCCATCAACACGAAGATCTCGCCTTCCTGCACGTCGAAAGAGGCATGGTGGACGCCGACCACCTGGCCGGTTCTGGCAAATATCTCGTCCTTGGTGGCACCGCGCGCGAGCAAGTCCACAGCGGCGTTGGGATTGTTTCCAAATACTTTGCAGAGACCTTCGACTACGACTTTTGGGGAACCCATTGATTTCATGTCCTTGTGGTGGAATTGCTTGAATCAAACCGCCACGATTTGAATGGGACGCGCGCCTACTTTTATCTGGCGGAATACGGGAAACACCCAAAAGAGCAGGTGACCTCGCACCGACATCAGGTAGACGCTACGAAACCTCGAAGCGTTATTTCTTCTCGGCGAGCCAGCTATCGACGCGATCCGCGTGCGCCTTGATCCACGAATCGGCCGCGGCGTCAGGCTTGCTGCCGTTCTCGGTCGCCAGCATCACGCTATCGATCTCGCCTGGTTTCCACTGGAATCTGGTCAGAAACGCAACCACAGGCGCGGCCTTCGTTTCGAGTTGCGGATTGATCACGTTATCAACATGCTCAGCACCGCCAAATACCTTCTTGGGATCATCCAGAAATTTGAGTTTCCACCTGGCGAACATCCAGTGCGGCGCCCAGCCAGTTACAACGACCGGCTTGCTCCCGTTCATCTGTCGAGCGAGCTCCGCCGTCATTGCGCCGCCCGAGCTCGGCATCAGCGTCAGACTGAGGCTATAAGCCTTGATGGCGTCGTCCGCTTTCTTCATCACGCCCGCACCTGCATCGATCCCCACGATACGGCCATTGAAATCCGCTTTGTGCGCTTCGAGATCGGCAACGCTATTCTCGGGCAAGCCAGCCGGCACGACCAAACCAATCCTCGCATCCCGGAAATTGGTGCCAAGGTCGGTCACTTTCCCTTTGACCTGTTCCCAGTACGCGCCATGTGTTGCCGGCAGCCATGCCGACAGCGTCGCATCGAGATCGCCGCGCGCGACGCCCTGCCACATGACCCCCGCTGCCACCGGCACGAGCTGAACCGGATAGCCCAGTCGCTTTTCTATAATGCGCGCGGCCACGTTCGACGTTGCGACGCTGTCGTCCCACCCTTCGACATAGCCAATCTTGATGAGCGGTTTGGTGTCCGCTGTTGCATTGACGGCTGAAGTCATCGTCGCAACCGTCGCGGTGCCCAGCACACTGCACAACAATAGCTTCTTGAAGCTCTTCTTCTTCATGGATTGCCTTTGCTTGTCAATCGTCAGGAGAAAACCCCTGGCCTGTTCATGATCGCGCTGTCATAGCGCGTTCCTGAAAAGTCGGAAGGATTCTGCGATGCAGCCGCCCTGGCATCGATAAAACGCGTTCAGATGCGCCGGGAGTTGCTCACAACATCCGGGTATTTCGCAGCGGCGCGCACGGCGATCGTCTACGTCACCGGGGCGAATACGCGCGGCGTGCCCAGCGATAGGGGACGCACGCGTCGTACAGGATTGCGCTGATCTGTTTCAGCGCGCTCGGCATCGCAGCTTCTGCTGCTGCCGCACGGCACGGGGGAAATGGAGTTGACATTCGGCCTTGCCCTGCGTGCGGCTCGGAATCAGCAAACGTACATGTCATTGCCCTTCGATATCGTTTGCACGCTTTCATTTCAACAAATGCGGCATCAATGCGCCGAAAAAGATCCGGCTCGATGCATAAAGATGCCATCAACGTGGCCTCGGGCCGGCAACTTTGTGCAATCCGCGGGAGGTCTGTTGAGTGCTGCCGCTAACTGGTGCATACACAGTATGCTAGATTCGTTCGTAATACTTGGGATATATGTGGATTTCAAAAGTCCGGTAGCAGCCACCGCTGCGTCAATAACTGGCATCCGCCGTCATGGTGCTGCTGGCGACGGTTGCATCGTATGCGCCCGAAAAGGTTCGCGGGAAATATCTCGGCACCGTCATGACCGGGTTGCTGCTCGGCATTCTGCTTGCTCGAACGGTTGCCGGATCTCCGCACTTGGGTTGGACACGTTCAGCGTGCTCTGGACGAGCCTCACCTTTCTTCTGAGCGGTCCGCCTCATCACTATTCTGAATCGACGATAGGCCTGTTCGGTCTCGCTGGCGCCGGCGGCGCGATGGCTGTCAGCGGTGCCGGACGGTTCGCGGACCGTGGTTACGCCTTCACGGCGACCTGGACCCTTGCGATTGCGACGCTTGGTGCATGGGGTTTCATTCTGCGGGATCACATTCGCTCGCCGCGTTGCTGCTCGGGATTGTGCTTCTCGATATCGGTGTCGTGGGTCTGCAGGTCACACATCAATCGGTCATCTACAGACTTGCTCCGCAAGCGGGCGGAAGAGTCACTACGGTCTTGATTGCAGCGGGTTTTATCGGTGCATCTGTGGGATCGTCTCATGCAAGTATCGCGTTCGCCATGCACGGATGGCTGTTGACGTGCATTGTGGATGCGGCCCTGCCTGCTTTGCTTGTCGGGTTCCGGTTGACTCAGGGAGACGCGAAGCTCGTTCGTCATCCTGAGCGTGGCTCCAATTACATAATCATGCAATGTTTCGATCGAGCAGAAGGTTATATCTTGCTTCCGTAGATGCTTGATCAGAGCACCGGAGATAATGATGCAAATCAATGAAACCTCCCAGCCTTGGCCCGTTACACGGCTTGTCGTCAATGAAAATACTGTCGACGTCACCGGGCCTGCGGACATGCCGCTTCTCTGGGCCTTGCGTGATGTGCTGGCGCTGACCGGCACAAAGTTCGGTTGCGGCATCGGCCAGTGTGGCGCCTGCACCGTGCATCTGGACGGCAACCCGGTGCGCTCCTGCCTGCTCCCGATCTCTGCTGTCAAGGGTGAGATCACCACGATCGAGGCGGTCGGCGAGACCGCGGCCGGCAAGCGTGTCCAGGCCGCGTGGCTTTCGTTGGAAGTGGTCCAGTGCGGCTATTGCCAGTCGGGTCAGGTCATGGCGGCCGCGGCGCTGCTTGCCCGTAATCCGCACCCGAACGACCAGGAAATCGATGCCGCGATGTCCGGCAATCTATGCCGTTGTTGCACCTATGTGCGTATCCGCGCGGCGATCAAGGCGGCATGATGAAAGCCTACGGTGCAATCGGCGAAGACGCGCTGCCGGACAGCGCGCGCCGGCGTTTCCTGACCGCAGGTGCGCTCCTGGTCGGATTTGCGTTCGTGCGGCCGGCGCGTGCGTTCGAGCGCGAGCCGGATCTTGCCGCCATCGGCGCGCTCGATGCAGCTGCAACGGGATTCGACGGTTTCGTGCCCGACGGCTTTATCCGCATCGGTGTCGACGGTCGTATCGTGCTCGTGGTGCCGAGCGTCGAGATGGGGCAGGGCATTGCCACCGGCGAGGCCATGATGATCGCCGAAGAGCTGGAAGTGGGACTTGACCAGGTCGAAGTGGCACTGGCGCCCGCGGACCTGCACGCGTATACGCAGAGTCTGCTGAAGGCCCAGGCCACCGGCGGATCCACCTCGGTGCGGGCGTTTTTCATACCGTTGCGGCAGGCTGGTGCGGCCGCTCGCACCATGCTGATCGGCGCGGCCGCCGAGCGCTGGCGAGTCGCGCCCGCTGAATGCGTCGTGGCGCGTGGCGTCATCACGCACCAGCGGACCGGTCGCACCCTGACCTATGGCGCGGTTGCCAGCGCCGCGCGGCGCCAGCCGGTGCCGCGCGAGGTATCGTTGAAACCGGTGTCGCAGTTCAAGCTCATCGGCAAGCCGGCGAAGCGCGTCGACACCGCGGCAAAGGTCAATGGCACCGCCCGCTTCGGCATCGACGCGATGGTGGACGGCATGCGCGTTGCGGCGATCGCCATGTGTCCCACGATGGGCGGGCGCCTGCGCTCGCTCGATGAGCGTGCCTCACGTGCCTTGCCCGGCGTAGTCGACATCCTTCGTATCGACGACGCCGTCGCGGTGGTCGGCGAGAACTACTGGACTGCTAAACGAGGACTCGACCTGCTGAAGATCGAGTGGGACGAGGGGCCGCACACCACGCTGACGTCGGCAATACTGGCCGAATCGCTGCGGTCCGCGCAGGGTACCCCGATCAAGGGCAGCCTGACCGGCGATCCCGATCGCGTCATCGACGAAGCCGGCAAGCAGCGCATCGAGGCGACCTACAATCTGCCGTACCTCGCCCATGCGGCGCTGGAACCCATCAACACCACGATCCACGTGCGCCGCGATGGCTGCGACATCTGGGTGGGTACCCAGGTGCCGGAGATCGCGCGGATCGTCACCGCGGAGATCATCGGGTTGCCGCCCGAGAAGATCATCGTGCGCAATCATCTGATCGGCGGCGGGTTCGGCCGGCGGCTGGCCGTGGACACGATCCAGCAGGCCGCCCGCTTCGGTATGCAGGTCGGCTATCCGCTCAAGATCATCTGGACACGCGAGCAGGATATCCAGCACGACCGGTTCCGGCCCGCCTATCACGACACCATTGCAGCCGCGCCCGGCAAGGACGGCTTACCAATGGCGTGGACCCATCGGACCCGCTGCTCCACCGTACGCAGCTACTACGATCGCAAGCCATTTCCGCAAGGCCAGCTCGACCACGATGCGGTGGCCGGCGCAGCGGACCTGCCGTATGCCATTCCCGCACTGCGTTCCGACTGGGTGCGACACGACGGTCCGGTTGCACTCAACTGGTGGCGCGGCGTCGGCGAGACGCATAACGTGTTCGTGGTCGAAAGTTTCCTCGACGAACTTGCGCACGCGGCCGGACAGGACCCGCTCGCCTATCGCAGGGCACTGCTTGGCAAGAACCCGCGCTCGCTCGCCGTGCTGAACAAGGCGGCGCAAGCAGCCGGATGGGGTAGGCCGCTGCCGCCACGCTGCGCGCGCGGCATCTCGCTGCACGACAGCTTCGGCACACATGCGGCACTGGTGATCGAAGTGGAGGTCGATACAGAAGGGGAGATTCAGCTACGGCGCGCCACTGCCGCCGTCGACTGCGGCATCGCAGTGAACCCCGATTCCGTGATCGCGCAGATCGAGGGCGGCGTGCTGTTCGGTCTTTCGGCCGCGCTTTACAACGGCATCACCTTCGAGAACGGGCGGGTCCAGCAAAGCAACTTTCACGATTACCGGCAGATTCGCATGAATGAAGTGCCACAGTTCGAAGTCCTGCTTGTGCCAAGCGAAGAGAAGCCGGGCGGACTGGGCGAAGTCGGCACGGTGTCCGCGGCGCCCGCTTTGGGCAATGCCATCTTTGCGGCCACCGGCGTGCGGCTTCGTGCACTGCCGATCGACCGGCGCGCGCTAGTCGCGAAGGGTGGGCGGTCATGACGCGACGCAATCGTATTGCTTATAGTTTCGCGGCGCTCGCGTGCATCGTCCTGATTGGCGCGGTGCTGTTCTTTTTCTGGCCGCATGGACTCGATCCGGTCTCGCCCAGCGCTGCGCAACCAACCGGCGATGCCCTTATCGCGCGCGGCAAGTACCTGACCGTGGCGGCCGACTGCGCGGCCTGCCACACCACCGAGGGTGGCAAGCCTTTCGCGGGCGGCCTCCCGTTCAAACTGCCATTCGGCACGATCTACTCGTCGAACATCACCCCTGACCGCGAGAATGGGATCGGTGCATGGAGCGATGCCGAATTCGTACGGGCCTTGCGTTCGGGCGTGGGGCGACATGGCGAGGATCTCTATCCTGCGTTTCCCTACACGTCTTACGCCTTGCTGTCCAGCGACGATATCCTCGCGATTCGCGCTTACCTGGCGACTCTTGCGCCGGTTGCGGCGCCGGCACCCGCCAACTCGCTAGCTTTTCCGTTCAACCAGCGTCCGGTCATGCGCGGATGGAAGCTGCTGGTCCTCGACAGCAAACCATTCGAAGCCGACCCGGCGCGCAGCGTTGCGTGGAACCGCGGCGCCTATCTCGTGAATGGGCTGGCGCATTGCAGCGAATGCCACACGCCGCGCAACCTGATGTTCGCCCGGGAGCAGCACGAAGCGCTATCGGGCGGCGTCGTCGATGGTTGGCGGGCCTGGAACATCACGCCCGACAAGGAGACCGGAATCGGGCTGTGGACCGATGCGCAGATCGCGTCCTATCTTTCCACCGGTTATGCCGTCGGTCACGGCGCGGCGTCGGGAAGCATGCGCCAGGCCATCGACCTCAGCCTGAGCCAGCTTCCGGCAACGGACATCGAGGCCATCGTCACCTATCTGCGCACGGGAACGCCGCGCCATGTCGATGCCGCCGCGGCCGTGACGCCGGTCAGTGTGGCCGTGAAGGCGTCTACTACGTGGTCTCCTGGCGGCGAAGCAAGTGACGGCACGGGCCGCCGCATCTTCGAGGGCACATGCGCGAGTTGCCATGGCTGGAACGGAAACGGCCGGCAAACCGCGCGTGCGGGCCTGGCCGGTTCGCACGCCGTCAACGATCCGCGAGGGGCCAATCTGATCCGCGTGATCCTGGAGGGCACCAGCGCGCCGGACCATGCCGCGGCAACCGCCATGCCGTCGTTCGGCGCGGCCTACACGGATGCCGAAATCGCCGCGGTCGCCAACTATGCCATCGGCCATTTTGGCGGTCAGCAGGGGCGAGTCACACCAAAAGACGTTGCGGATGCCCGGCCATGAGTATGTCCACTAGCGCCATATACTCGCGTGCGCGCTCGATGTCATACGGGAGGTCTCTCCCGTTTCCAGCCATGAGCCATTGAACGTGTCCGAACTACCCTTGCTCGAACCGTCCCACTGTGTGCTCGTCCCTGTTGACGAGCACGCAGGCCTTGCTTTCGCGGCAGGATGGAAGACGGCCGTCTTCTGGTGGCACGCGAAGTCGACATGGTGACCGGCGCGGTACGGCTCGATGCGGCGCTCGCAACCGACGGAGTGCATTTCGACGGTGAGCGTCTGCTGACGATTCACGCGGACCGCGCTTTCCCGCCTGAATACGCTTTCAGCCAGAGCCCCTAATATTGGCGCGGAAGCTGCGCGATACCGAATGTGGTGTTCAACGTGGAGCCAGCCCTAGGTTGATAGCAGCCAGGACTAGCGGCAGCAGAACCGGCTTCACGAAATGGTGATCGAATCCGCTGCGCATCGATTCCGTCCGTTCAGACAGCGCCGTTAGACCCGTAATGGCCACCAGCAGTGGCGCAGGTATCGCCCTGACGTGGCGGATCTCTCTCGCCACCGCCCGCCCGTCCAGACGCGGCATTTCAATATCGAGCAAAACTGCCGCCGGGTGCCACGCGCCGTATTCGGCGAGCGCGTCTATGCCATTCCTGGCGGTCCGGATGTCGAAACCGCAAACGCAAAAGAACAGTACGTACGCGGCCAATAAATCTGGATCGTCGTCCGCGATGAGCAGGCGCGTGACTCCGTCAGTAAACATTTCGATCCCCCTGGTTGCTTTGCAGTTGCAGCAATTTCAGGACCTGGGAGAACCGGTGAGAAATTTGGCCCGCACGGAGACCGGGAAAATATCTCTACGTTTCGCCGTGAAAACCGCATACACGGGTCGGGTCAGCGGTGTGCCGCGGCCCCCAATTAGCGTGAATAGATCACCCGACAGTGGTAACGCTCAGCTTTCGAAGACTGCATATCGAGGCAAGGCAATCGTGAAGACACAGCCGGTGCCGGGCACGTCGCGGACGCTGAGAGCACCGTTGTTGGCCTCAACGCTGCGCCTGGCGATTGAAAGACCTAGCCCCAGTCCCGTTCTGTCCTCGCCGTGCTGCGTGAACGGCAGGAACAGTCGTTCTGCGTCACCGGACGGGAGGCCACCGCAATGATCCTTCACATCGATCAGGACGCGGTCCGACAACGCGTACGCGTCCAACGTCACTTCGGAGTGATCGTGCGTGAATTTGAAGGCGTTTTGCAGCAGGTTTCCAACCGCCGAATAAAGCTGGTCGCGATCCCCGCTGATGGCAAGCCGTGGATCCACAGTGGAAACCGTCAATACGCATCCGCGAATCTGGGCCGCAAGGTCAGCGGCATATTTCACTTCAGCGATGAAGTCGGCAACGGAAAACATGCTCGATTGCAAGGAAATTCCTGCGGCCGCACGCGCCTCATCCAGAGAGTGAGCTATCAGATCGCGCAATCCGTCCAGGCTCCGTTCCAGAACCGACCCCGTGGCTCCGGACAGGCTTAGATTTCCGGTCTTTGCTGCGGTAAATGCAAGCGTCGCAGTCTGAAGTAAGTTACGCAGTTCGTGCGCGAAAAATCCCAGCCGTTCATGCATCTCAACGGCCTGCCTGTCCGCCACGGCAAAATCGCGCTGGTAGCTGAACTCGGTGACGGCATCGGCAATGGCATTGTCCAGACAGCGGTTAAGGGTTCGAAACTCGTCTATCAGAAACGGCGCATCGCGCTCGTACGCGAGGTCTGTAATGGCCTGGCACAGGTCCCCATAGTCATGGACGACCTGGTCAACCGAGAACCCGAGCTTCAACAACTCCCGCCCGTGCTGCGCCGCCGACTCTCCGATTTCGGATAAAGACGCCCCGCCGCCCGAGGGACCTGAAATCTTGCGGCTGTCCAGGGGCTCCGACGACTGTTCCATTCGAAGCGTCCTGATGAGCTGATCCAGGAACAGCGGCACACCATTCTGAAGTTGCTGCGCGGTTGCCTCGCGCGCGGGCCTCTGTGCCACCTTCGCACGACATCGTTCTATCAGTTCATTGCGGTTGTTTGCCAGAAAAACGTGCATCATGACGCGCCCCCTGGATGGTTTCGTCTTTCTTCCATGAGTGGCGCCAGCGGCACGGCCCCACACTACCTACGGCGACGTGGCATTTGCTCACTGGCACGTCGGCCAACGATGTCGAAGCACCATGGCGTGGCGCTCACATTCAGAAAACGATAGGCTGGTTTCCCGAGACCGCGATAAACGCCTGCCACGACAAATGCCCGTGACGCCAGCCATCTGACACCGCAGGCCCTTTCGAGTAGTAACTACCGCCATAGACCATGTTACGCGCTCTGCGCGTTCGGGTATTTCTTTCGGCGAATGCGGGGGGAGCAGCCTGTCGTACGCGTAAGGAATCCCACTGAGCCCACCATGCCGCGACCGGTCAGCGCCGCGGCGGCAGGGCTATGTGTGCGCTCACCGGACTGAGCCAGGCGAGCCCCACACCACTTGGGGCCGGTCGCCGCTGGTCGCGAAGATCGCATATGGATCCGGCAAGCTGCCACCAATGCCGAAAGCGAGGATCGCCTCACAGCAATTTCGCGATTGCATGCAGCCGAGAGGGCTTTCTGCCCGTGGTTCTGGACCGTAGCCTGATGATGCAGGAGTGCCGTTGTGCCTGCGCTGCGCCCCAACCGCCGCTCTGAAGCGTGCTGGACGCATTGGACTCGAGGCGGCCGCGGAACCGGCGGCGGACTTGCTCGCCCGCGAGCTTGTGAAAGTGCATTGCGGCATTTCGCGGCAGCTCGTGCGATGAATGCGCCTTGTCTTGAGATGCGTCATTCCCGCGGGTGGTCCTCGCTGTCGACCTCCCCAGCGGCCTGCTCCCAGAACTGCACGTCCCGGCCTTCCGGCGTACCCGCCCGTTCCCACAACTCGCGGGCGCGGCGTAGTATCCGGGCTTCTCTCTCTGAAGTCGGCTCGCGTTCTTCAATCGTTGCCCCCTCCTCGTCGACACGGACGCTCGTCACGTCATATCCGTCCGCGAGTTGGTGCCACACCGTGACCTTGTTCATCTGTTCGAACTGACCGATCGCCGTCGCGATCGCCTCTGCCTTTGTACCTTGGGCGACCGAAACGCGCATCAACTCGCTGTGATGCGGGTGACCTCGGTGGTCAGTGAATGTCTTATGAAAAATCACTTCATAGGGACGTCGCTGAGAGGTGCCACCGTCCACGTCAGACAGGGAAATGACGCCTAACAGATGCCGGTCCCCTCGGTCGAGGACCGCCAGACGATGTACGTGATTCTGGTTCATGATGGCAGCGGCCTGTTCGATCGGATCATCCTCGAAGCAGAAAAGTACTTCGGCCGACATTGCTTCGCGCACGGTCATCTGAGTGACGTTTCGTGCATCCGCGACGCCCCGCATCGTGATATCGCGGTCCGTCAGCATCCCGATCACGCGCGTGTCCTGGCACACCGGTAACGCGCCAATGTTTTCGTTCTTCAGCTTTCGGGCTGCAGTGTCGAGCATTTCCTCCGCCTGAACGCGGACCGGCTCTTTCATCATTTCTCTGACTAGCATAACGTTGCTCCTGGTACTGGTACCTTGAGAGGGTGCGCCCGCGCAACGCGGCTAGCAGTGGATCTAAGGCCTCACGAATGCGGTTCCGTAAACCTGGGGATACCAAACTCCAGGGTAGTCCACGGTTCAGGGTACGCCATAGCGGATGCAGATGTGATCCGCTAGAGTGCAGAGACGCAAAGGCCGGCCCAGATCAGTGTCGCTTACGGAGTTGCGACTAGCGCGCACCTTCGAGGCCGAGACGTTTCTTCGTCCCGGCAATGAGTCGTAGCCGCGTCTTCGCCTGGTCTCGTCCACACGCGACGGGACCGCGCCGGCGATGTTTCCCACCTGCGACGAAGGCCCTACCTGAGTCCGAAATAGCCGAGTACGAACAGAACGATAACCACGGCTCCTACGAGCCAGATGATGTTGTTCATGACACTCTCCCTAAGTTCGACACCCCTTCATCAGCCGCGCGACGCGTCGGTCGCGATCAAATGGCAAAGAGTCTTGCGGCATCTGACGTTCTCTCACTAGAAGGGCGTGCTATGTTGCGCCGGTTCCCGACTGTCGCAAATGCTTGCCTCGCGAGAACGGCCCGACAATCATTGGTGTGCACAGTCGGTAGCCCTACGTTCTCACGACTGACGGGGTACGTCTGTACGGTGGCGGCTAACGACTTCGATCCGAAGCGTCAAATCGCAGTTACGGGGCTATTTGGTGTCGCGCACGCGATTGACGATCGACATTCAGTCCAGACGAGATTGTCCGGTTTCGCCCACCACCGGATGAGGTATGTGTTCCCAACACGGACTGGTGGAAGACCAGCGCTGCTCGCAATTGTCCGAAATAGACTTAACGGCCGACATTCGGCTGCATGTTGCGTATAACCGCAGAGGGTATTGGGCCGGTCGAGATGGAGGTGACACGGCAGGTCTAATATCAGGACATCGCCGGCCACTTCCACGGAATGTATTAGACACTTCCGGCCACCACCACGGTGTGGGGCATCTGATAGACAGGCCGCGCATGCCATGACCAAGGCGAGCAGACTGTGCCGCTCAGTCGGTCGAAGCGCCGAAGCAGCGGCCGCACGAACGCGCCTGGCCCAGTCGCAGGCGCCCGGCACTCACGGTTGCCTTACTACCGCAGTCACACCGGCAAACCCACAAGCCATCTCCAGCGTATCGATCGGTCGTCAACTGACCGAATACCTCGCCGCCCCGCAGAGCAGGTGAGCCTGGCCGGGACCGCCACACACGACGCTGCTCACGGCAGCCGCAATCGCGCGTTCGGCCGCTCTTCACCGCCTCCAACTCCGCAGTCACGCGGCCGCCACACCGGCACCCCCAGAGCCAGACGTCGGCGCCGCGATATTGAAGCGCGACAAGGTCGCCGAAGGTGCGACCGGAAACATCGCGACTCGGGGGAAAGGGCCATTCAGGCGACAAAGGGGGAGGGATACGCTTATTCACAAAGGGTAAATGGGATTCGGCATCTTACTTTCAAGGCGTAACTGCCGGCCTTCGATTCGCGGTGCCCAGGGAAATGGGGGCAGAGCGCTATCATACTGTCGACGGGTCGCCGCCTCGTCATGAGAAGCGCGTGCGCAATTCGGCACCCTCACATGCCAATGATAGTTCGTGGACGTCCTCATCGGCGAGTGATGACCCGCTGAGACTACGCGGTGAAGACACTTCCAACGGGCACGCATCCAGGACGGGCAAAGCTACGAGGGCACCCAGCAAGCACTTGCGCTGCTCAAGATTCTGGCCTTGGGTCAGAAGGACCTTCGACGTTCCGGCGTCGGACGGACGAATTCTGAGCGCATTCAGTGTTTTCCGGCTTCAGCGCGGTAAGCCTCGCCATCCGGGCGCCGCGTCAGCTGCGACGGCGTGCGCCACTATCAATAAGCCAAAGCCCTGATTCAGGTCGATGCTCAGGCTGAGCGCCGTTTCCGTTGCAACGGTGTGAAGGGTCGATGCCCCACGTGCTGAACTCGGAAAAATACCGTGCCTCATCAAAGGGCCGGTGTCGGGTCAGAATGGCCGAACCCGTTCCGGAAATGGCCATGTGCGACGCCATCGACTTCCCCCGAAACATCTTTTTGCGCTATCGCGGCTGCAAGGTGAGCTCGAACCTGCAATCTGCGGCTGCGACAGGCGACGGGAGCGGGTGGGCCTTTTTCAGACAAAGGCCCACCCGCTCCCGCTCGCGCATCCCGGATGTGGACTGGGTCATCGATACGACAGTGCTGGACGGGGACGAAAGTGTATTCGACCGCGCGGCGCTGGTCGACGAACTAAAAGTTGCCCACGCAGCTGGACCCGTATACGCCGCGAATCATGCGCGCGATCGTGAATCCGTTGGTGGCCGCCTCCGCGCATGGCAAATCGGCAGATTTCAACCACGTCGCTCGACGACTTCATATCGTGAGCGGCCGACAAACAGCAGTTAAACGCTATGTATGGTTGAAGCACAGTCAACAAGCTATTCCAGCGAGACCGGTCGCACCCGGTTGCGGGTGACCTTGAGAAAAGGACGTGTTCCATCGGACCGGCCGGAAATGTGTGGTCCCCTGAATGTGTCCAACAAGGGCCATTGGCTAGTGCGCAGTCATGCGACCAACAGGACTGGCCCGGTGGCTGGCTGTGTCGCGATAACGGCGGCAAGGCAAGCAAATTCCGCGATGACAAGGAGTCCTTACGCCACCAACGAATAGAACTGATCGGCAGCGGTTCGGGTGACGCCGCTGTCCTTCATCTGACCTTTCCTGATCATATGTATCGTCTCAATGCCTGACAGGATGATGCGGGCACACCGGAAATCCTTGAAGCCCATCATGGGCCTGGTTCGGCGTTTGATCGCCCGATGATCCTGCTCTACGATGTTGTTCAGATACTTCACCTGCCGGACCTTGATGGGCGTTTCCCGCTCGGCGTTGATGGCCTGGAGGGCGGCCAGATTCGCCCCGCTTTTATCCATGGTCACGATCTCGGGCGTCCCGTTCCGATCGATGGCTTTCTCGAAGTAACGGCGTGCTGCCGCCTTGTCGCGATGCGCGCGCAACAGGAAATCGACCGTATTGCCGGCCTTGTCCACCGCGCGATGCAAGTACTTCCACTGGCCGCCCACCTTGACGTAGGTTTCATCCATCCTCCAGCTCTTGCCGACCAGACGTTTGTGCTTGCGAAAGGCCTTCTCGAACAACGGTACGAGTTTGATCACCCAGCGATGCACGCTCGAATGGTCGACATCGAAACCCCGTTCGGCCATCATTTCCTCGAGATTTCGCAAGCTCAGCGAGTAGGCCACATACCACCGCACGCACAGAAGTATCACGTCCAGAGGATAGTGCAGGCGCTTGAGTACCTTCGCTACGCCGGCGGGCAGGGTTTGTCTCGCAGTCGCCTTCTTCATCTCACGCTTCACTTCGGGCAAATATCAACTTCGATTTTACTCCTGCCCCTTAGCGCGACAAAACCGGCCGTCGTGCCCCGAATAGTCGCGCTTGGCGCATCGGCCGGTGGCCTTCATGCGTTGAGCCAGTTTTTCAGGGCGGCTTCCGCAATTCCCGGCGACGTTGCATTCGTGATTGTTGTCCACCTGGCTCCGGGTTCAGAGAGCCACCTCCCGGAGTTGCTGGCCAAGGACACGCCTTTGCCCGTGTCAGCTATCGAAGACGGCGCAAGATTGCGTGCGGGGCAGCTCTACGTCATTCCGCCGAAAGTGTCCGTAGTGATTGAGCAGGACAGGTTCAGGCTGCGGGCCGCCGTCGAACTTCGGCCATCTACCGTTCCGCTAAGTAGACGGCAGCAATCGGGCGCACATCGGACATTGGGAGAGGAGTCGCGTGGCACGCGATCCCTCAGCCTTTCCTTATACCGGCGCGCACCCATAGATGAATCTTGCCTGTCGACGGGCCGTATCATTGAGAACATGATGGCGCCGATGGCGGGTCATCTTCCGCCTCGGGACTTCTTGCGGGTATCTGATTATCAGAATCTCGAGCGTTCCATGGCTCCGTGATATGGCAGTCACGCAGGTTCCGCGTCACAATAATTTGCTGCTAGAGCAACAGCAAGTTCCGGCAGATGGTCGTCGGCCTTCGCGTGACTCAGATGAGGCGGCTTCAGATCTGCAGTCACACCTTCGTCGACTGCCCGACCGATCTGTGCGAGCAAATCCTCAATCAGCGTCTGCCGCCTGCGAAATGCAGCACGCCGGTTTGACGGAACCTCGCTGATGTCGCGGTGATACGGGCGAAGCGGCAGCAAGAACCGCCCATCGACCTCAACGCCACCTAGTTCACGCCAGAAGCCATCATAGTCCGCGCTAAACTGAACCGCTGTTGCAGCGGAAACGTGCGTCTTCTTCGTCACTCCAGTGAGCGCGTCCACCCTTGCCATCCTGCAGAATTCGCCGACGGCTTCCATCACAGCGGCCTTCGGCCGCAAGCCGTGGCATGCGCGTGTAGCCTCGCGCACCCGCTCTCGGTCCGCGCCAGCAGGTCCTTGCAGGCCCCCGATCAGCGCACCCCGTTTCCCCGATTCGGGATGCATTTCGAAGCTGATGGTCGCCCACGCAAGATCGACGCGCTCAAACACGTCGTGCCAGGCGACGGTAAGCAACCCTTCGCGCCAGCAGCGTACCGGCTCGCTCACAACGAGCGCATACCTGCCACTCGATGCCAACGTCACATATTCCGAATTCAGGTAGAGCCTGCGCACCAGATCTTCACCAAATAGCTCCTGAACCACTAGAAAATGACCGCACAGCAGCTCGGCACGCGCGTATGCAGGCATATCGGCCTGGGCAAAACGATGAAAGGGACGTTCAAGAAAGCGCCGATTGCGGGCAGCAATATCCGCAAGCAGAGAGTTCGTCGTGAGCGCCTTCAACCAGATGAGTGCTGCAAACGGATTGAGCAGTGCGTACATCAGCACGCGGACTTGCCGGAAGAGGTCGTGAGGAGTTCGCCCAGGAATTGACCTGGATAACAGACGGGAAGCTTCAGAAATTGACATTATCGACTACGATCTATTTTCGCTTCATGAATGGTGCGAGCACGGAGGCAGCCGCGGCAAATACAAGAGTCGCCGCCAGCAAGCCTGTCATAACGGGGCTGACTTGAAGAAAATTCCTGAGAAGCCTGAAGAAACGTGCCTGACGACGTCCCGCACACGGGACACCGTCTGTAGTGACGGCGTTGCGATTCGCGCCTCTAGTCCATCCGCATGTCGACCCCTCGTTCGCAAATCGAACTGCGTGCGCTATAAATCGCACTCCTAATAGATCAAGGTGAACTTCATCGCTGATGCTCGCCTTCAGACATCTAATGCGCACATTCTTACGACGCGATGTGACTGTTATCGCAGAATCACGCAGTGTTTCCAAACGCAACCGAATGTTACAGGATGTTTCGGTGGGCGCCTAGCGCCAACCGAAACATCGTAAGGGGCACATTTGAAAACCGGGGCGCATCGTGGGGAGACCAGGTTGGCCGACTATTATCTTTGTCTCGCGCACTTTCATTACATTAGTGTTACAGATCGCCTTGCCGCGACCGAACCAGATATGGACGGATGCCGCCTCATGCAATGGGCAGACCCGCTTGAACCTCGCAAGGCCGCGGCCGTCCTCACAGCGCCGGGGGCGGGCCGAAGAAGCCGATGATATGGGCAATGCGGCCCGAGGCGTCGAGTTCGCCGAAATCGCGCCCGTCGATGGCAACAGTTCCGTCGGGCATCACCATCTGCCATGTGAAATAGATCTTGCCATGATGCTGGTCGGCCCCGCTGGTGCGAACGATCCTGGCGTCCGCATAGGCCTGATGGAAGGCGCCGATATGGGCATGAAGCGAGGCACGGCCGGGCGGAACGACACCCGTCGGATCCTCGTAGACGCCGCTGTCGCCCCAGGCTTTCTCCAGCATAGCGGTGCGCGCCACCTCGTCCTTCTCGTTCCACGCCGCGCAATACGTACTCACGATTTCGTCGAGTGTCATCGTTCCCTCCGGTGGAAGTCCGCCAGCCTGCCGCGTGGCCATGGATCCTGCTGCAGGCCGCGCCATTGCGCAGCCTGTGCGCACGATTCTGCTCCCGTTCTTGCCGCTTGACCAAGCGGCACCAAAAGTGGCGCCATGGCTTGCAGCCCCAAGCGGGGAAAGAATGGTCGATCACCACGGTCGCGATGCTCGTGGCAATGATCCTGAGATCGCCTCCGCGCGGGCGCTGATCGAGGGCGATCTTGAAGACGCGCTTGCGCAGCCCCGTCACCACAGGATGCCGGGAAGCGGCACTGTCACGTTGCTGGGATGGTCGAGTAAGATCGCGTGATGAAGAATGCAAAATCGCTTTACCACGGTCATCGCTTTCCGGCGGCGGTCATCAGTTGCGCGGTGCGCTGGTATTTCAGGTTTCAGCTCAGCCTGCGTGATATCGAAGAACTGTTGTTCGGGCGCGGGGTTATCGTCAGTTACGAAACGGTCCGACGCTGGTGCGAATGGAATGAACGGCCCCCGCCAACGGTGAGCATATGCAGGATGTAGGCCCTTGCTGGCGGGCCGCCGACATCGAGTTGCCAACGCTGGAAGATCATAAGGATTTTCCCAGGCAAACCGGAGGGGCCATCATGAAGCATACGATCGTAGGTGTGGATATCGCGAAGAACGTGATGCAGATTCACTGGGTCGACGCGGACAGCGGCGAGATCGTGAACAAACCCATCAAGAGAGCGGCATTTCTCGAGTATTTTTCCAATCGCGCTCCCTGTCTGGTCGGTATGGAGTCCTGTGGAGGATCCCAGCATTGGGCCAGGCGGTTGATCGAAATGGGTCATCAGGTGAAGCTGATGCCAGCGAAGTTCGTCAAGGCGTTCGTTACTGGAAACAAGAACGATGCCGCGGACGCAAGGGCGATCTGGATGGCCACACAGATGCCCAGCAAGGAAGTGGCCGTGAAGACAGAAGCGCAGCAGGCCGTTCTGGCGTTGCACCGGATGCGGCAACAGCTGGTGAAGTTTCGCACGATGCAGATCAACAGCCTGCGCGGCCTGCTGACCGAATACGGTGAAGTAATGGGCACAGGTCGTGCCGCGCTGGACCGGGCTATCGCAGGGGTGCTGGAGAGGTTATCCGGACGTCTGCCGGCGATACTGATTGATACGCTTCGCGAACAGTGGAATGGCCTGGAGGCACTAGACCAGCAGATTGCCCAGATCGAGCGCCGTTTGCACGCATGGATGAAACAGGATGAAGCAAGCAAGGCTATAGCAGCAATACCAGGCGTAGGTCTTCTGTCTGCGACAGCTGCGGCAGCGACGATAGGACATGCGAAGTCGTTCAGGTCTGGCCGCGAGTTCGCAGCGTGGCTCGGTCTGGTACCCGGGCAAACCGGTTCCGGCGGCAAGGTGCAACTGTTGGGAATAAGCAAACGCGGTGATAGATATTTGAGGACACTGCTCATTCATGGCGCCCGCAGCGTGATATTCCACGCGAAAGACGCCGGTGCATGGCTCGACCAGTTGAAAAAGCGTCGACCTCTAAACGTGGTAGTCGTGGCGCTCGCTAACAAGATGGCCCGAACGATCTGGGCGATACTGGCACATCAAAGACCGTATCAGAAAGGGTACGAGAGCGTGCGACCAGCCCCCGCTAGATAATGTTCTACGCCAGACAGCAACACTGTATAGAAAGTAACGTCAAGGTTGCGTTGGCATTCGAGTGTGATGACGAACCAGGTCGGACCGGGACTCACGAAGCCTGAGAACTTATCAGAGACTAACGATCTCGCGGTGCGAATGAGGCATGAGTCAGCGGATTTCATAGGGGCCCGCAGCGAAGCTGGCTGCAACACAGGCCGAATGTAGAGCTGCAACCCACCCTGTTCATCAAAACACACGAACATCTGGCGCAAAGGGGGCCGTTCATGTAGATAAGTTCGGTGCGTGCTTCGCACACCGTGTGAAAGCGGCGCGTCGCCAGCCCGGCACCACGTGGCATCTTGACGAGGTATTTGTGACGTTGCGCGGCGAGCCTTACCTGTTGTGGCCTCAATCAACGTGTACACCCAGGTCGGTCTGGTCACTCTTCTTGGGTTGATTACCAAGCACGGGATTCTGATCGTGCAGTTCGCCAACGAACTGCAGCGTGACGGCCGAAGCAAGCGTGAGGCGATCCAGGAGGCGGCGGCTGTGCGTCTTCGTCCCATTCTCATGACGACCGCCGCCATGGTATTGGGTGTCGCGCCATTGGTGTGGGCGTCCGGCGCCGGAGCCGCGGGTCGCCATGACATGGGGCTGGTGATCTTCGCGGGCCTTGGCATCGGCACGTTGCTGACATTGTTTGTGGTGCCTGCCATGTACTTGTTCGTAGGAAGCACACACACGCGTGAAGTGGCCGAGGAAGCATTACGCGCGGAAGCGCGAGCGGCGCTTTCTAATTCGTAATGCGAGGCAGCCATACCATACATGCTAATACTGACGACTTGCCGGCGCGCACAATCCCGCAGTTCGTCGTCAAACAGGAACGCATCAGGCTATATCGTCGCGGCGCCGGCGCGAACGGAAGTACGTCCAATGTTTTGGTTCTGAGTTCGACGTCCTCTTCTCTGCCATGACGGCAACTGAGGAGCGATGAGAACCATAAGCAGTGTGCAATTCGCATCGTCACACAGTCCCGTGGCGCATGACGGTTACCGTGCCTCTGACGAAAGCAGTCGGTGTCTGACCGACTGCAATTCGTGAGCACAGCACGCGAGCATCCGGGTCAGGTGAGGCAGACGGCGAGAAAAATAGCTCTTTCGGACGGAATGGCGCGACCGGTTTCGATGGTGACGACGCGCGTGGGTCTGCTCATGCACCAGCACCGCCGGTTGGGTCCGGACGGAGTGGCGTCGGCAGGAGCAGTGACGGTCCCCACATCTCAACCTTGAAATTGGTCGCGAAGGTCCGTAATTCCTGCTCCAGCGCGCGCCATGGCCCGTCTGCGAACGTCGCCCAGTCGATTGTTGACCTCCAGCAGGTGGTCGTTCTAATCTGCGGGGCGCCGAGCATATTCCGGTTCGCGCGAAGTTCGACCAGACCGGGCTGCTGCACAATCGTTTCCGCCGCCTTCCTGGCCCATTCGGCGTAAGACTCCAGATTCACGCCTGGCTGCAGGTCGTACGTATTCGTCACCTCTATCATGGACGTCTCCTCACCGATGGAGTTGGGTTCCGGCGGGCACATGCCCACTGCCAGTTCGCCGGTAGGGCAATGCGCCGCGTCTCTGATACTGCCTTCGTTCTCCCCAGCGGGTCAAGCAGCGTTTCCATGACAAAACATCGAACTTGCTCCCGGAGGCGGGCGGAAATGGGACTCTTTTGGGTGAGCCCAGTGATGCGATGCCACCCGGTCTACGTGAGGACCTCGCCAACGTGACGGAGCCCTTCGTACACTTGCCCTTCGGCAAGCTTTTCTCGTTGTGCCATGCTAGGCAAGCTAACACGGCACACGAGAAGTTGGCACAGGGAGTGTATAAAACCACTTCTAACGAAGCACGATGGCGTGCGGTTCACGAGCCGAAAAAAAGATTGCAGAAGCTGACAGGTCCGACGCAGGTCGACGGATTTGAGGGATACGTATCTTGTTTTTTGTGGCCCGCCCTTCCCTAAAAATCAGATTATTCTCGATCTAGTCGGCGATCAGTGTCCGCCTCCATAAGATCAGGGAAAAGGGATTCTCCTTTCGTGTAAAGCAACGTTTGTTTGCGATGGAGGTCAGCTGTTTTGCTAAGCAAAACGCTGCAGATAATTCACGGTCGAGATGCGACACCTGCTCGGCCCCCTATCGGTGAGTGAGTTGACGAAGGGCTGCTGTCCGCTCGCGCGCATCAAATTGATGCCGGTGAACGGCCGCTTCGCAGAAACGCGGCCGGCTGCCTCGGGTCGACTCTGGTCCCACGCCTCGCTCGGAAGCTGAATTCGCAGAATGCTGAAACGACGGATCGCGGATGATCGCAATGACCGATAACGCGCCCGCGAATGTCATTGATGCGACAAAGGATTTCGGCACATAGGGCCTAAAATTAAAAATAGCGCCGGTCCCTTTGCGTGGGGCGGCTCGGCTTCTCTGCTTCTACCAACGTCGGCGGCCATGAATACTCACGATGCGCGTTTCGTTCGTCCGGTGCTGGCTGCACTGTGCGGGGCTTCGCTCGCAACACTAGTCGCGTGCGGTGGAAGCACCTGCTTCGGCCTCGACGGCTGTGGCGGCGGAAACGGAACGCCAAGTGTCGCCCTGTCCGGCACGGCAGCCATCGGCAAGGCGCTCGCCAGCGCGACGGTTAGCTTCAGTTGTGCGTCGGGTTCGGGGTCCGCCCTGTCAGACGGCGGTGGACACTACAGCATTACGTTCAACGCCACGCTTCCCTGCATCCTCACCACGACCTCCGGCGGCACGACCCTGCATTCGCTGGCATTTGCCGACGGCACTTTCAATACGACGCCAGAGACCGAACTGATGCTCGTCTACCTCGCTTCGCAACTTGGCATGAGCGAGGCCAGTCTGATTGCTGGCTTCCCGAGCAACTCACAGTTCCAGCAGGCGCTGGCAAATCAAACCGATGTACTGGCTGCGCAATCGGCGGTCGTCACAAATCTGCAGCAGCGTTATGCGGTCACACTATCGGCGCCGGCGTTTCTGACGACGCCGTTTATCGTCGGGCAAGCAGGGGGCGACAGCGATCTCGGCGCGCTGGCGACAGCGGGCGCCATCGACGTCGATGGCATGCCCGATCCGGCTGCCGTCTCGCTGCTGTCCGCGGCGGGTCTCGCCCGTCCGCTCACAACGACGTCCACACCTTCATCCGGCACTGGCGGCACAGGCAGCGCCGCCGGCGGCATGATGTGAACTGAGGTAGTTTGAGACTGGCGTCATCAGGCAGTGCCCGGCCACTTTCCGCCGTTTGCCGTGTGGCCTGCCAGGACACTCGATCGGCTGTTCCACTCGGAAACCCGATATTTGGAGGCGGATGACGGGAAACTACGCGCTTAAACAGAACCCGCTGTTTGACTGCAGCTGTAGCGGGAGTCGGCTCAGGGTAGATTTTTGCCTGATGGCGCTGTAGTACGTTTCCGAATCCTTCAGACGCGACACTCACCAGAAACGCGAGAAGTTGAATCCGCCGTGCCTCATTGGAGAGTCGTCAAGTCTCGACGGCGACGAATTCGGAACCGAGTTCCACCCGATTACGACCATTGCGTTTCGCACGATACAGAGCGCCGTCCGCTTGCTTCAATAGTCGTTCGATTGTCGCGTCAGGGACGTCGAGATACGCTATCCCGATACTACAGGTGTACGAAGGCAAAGCTGAACCGCCCTTGCACGCGATTTGTGCCTGCAGTTCGCGAGCGAGACTCAGCGGTTCTTCGACGGTCTCGCATGGGAAGAACACCGCGAACTCTTCTCCACCCCAGCGTGCAAAATGAGCTTCCTGAGGTAGCGCGAGAGCGACTCGTTGGGCGAAGTCGATCAGGATGGCGTCGCCCATCAAGTGGCCGTGCATGTCGTTGATGCTTTTGAAATGGTCCAGATCGATCAGCAGGAGTGAGAGGCATGTTCCTCTCCGGCGAGGCGTTTCTCGCGCCGTCCTGTGGACATCCAGAAGTGCTCGGCGATTGAGGAGGCCAGTGAGCGGATCGATGAGAGAAAGTTGCTCGAGGTGAATCCGAAGTCTATTTACTGCAGTGAGCATGAATCCCACCGTTATGGTGAGCGACATAAATGCACCACTGCTCAGATAGACCAATTGCACCAGATCATGGGCGTACAAACCTTCATGCGCAGAGCCGGGTTCTAGCGACGTCACGATCCTCGTTAAGGTTATGAGCGTCTCAATGGCGAACATGAATCCAACGACCCTCGCGCCACTGTCTTTCCGTCCGGATCGCAGCAATTCATAGGCTAAAAGAGCAAAAAGCAGTGCAAGAATGACATTCGTGCACATGGAACGCCCGTAAGGATCGGAGTCGATATATGTCATCCATCCAAGGCCGAGCGCATCGACCAGAACCATCGCTGAGACGAAGCGGATGAATGGTACTCGACCGAGGTAGCGCTGGCTGCCAACGAGCCAGAGTCCTATGCTGCCAACCATGCATATATTGCCGCCGATAACGGAGAGCCAATCCGGTAGCGCATCGCGCAGCGCCATCAGAAGCGCGGCAGCCGAAAAAACAAGTGAACCCTGTGCCCATTGCGCTACGCCGCGGATGTTCCTGGGAAAGGATCTTCCTATGGCAAACATTACTAGCGCCATCAGTCCGGGCATAACGGTTGCCATCAACAGGACGGTACGCAGGTCGAATGTGGGCATGCTCTGATCGTCGGTGCGCGAAGTATCGAATTCTTTAATCGTAGTGACGTTGTCGCGTCGAATGCTCTGCGTTCCGAAGCGCCGAGCAAATCACGGGGCGGTGACTGCCATCCGTGGTGGCATCCGGCGGTGGAGCTTTGGTCGCTGAGCGGCTGGCGGAAGTCGATAGGTTCACTGTGGGGTATCAGTGGTTATCGGCACTTGACTTTAAAACTTTAGAACTCGGCGAGATGGCCGCAGCGCTTCGGCGCCGTCTGGTCTTCGATCTGGATCGTGTTCTGGCCGCTGGGTTCGAGCAACCGAACGGCGCACTGAACATTGAGCGCATTGCGCTGAAAGCCGCGACAACGGAGAAACCTGGCGCTATTTCGGCGAGGGGCTCGAAGCGATGCCGCACCTCTATGAACTATCCGTCGATCCGCCCGATCCCGACGAGATGCTCGTCGCCGCATCGAAGAACCCGCGTACGGTACATATCGACGGAGGCGCATCGATTCTCCAGCGCGAAGGCGATGTGCGGGTCGAAGACGTGGAGGGCTTTCCGAGCGAGAGAGCAGGGTCGTGCCGGTGCTGGTCGCCGATCCGGAGCAATAACAATGCTGGTTTGCACTGTCCGATCGCGGTCTTTTCGTGAAAAAGCGCGACGCGGCAAAATGGCGTGGCACGCATCCAGGACGTGCAAAGCTACGAGGACTCCAGCAAACACTTGCGCTGCTCAAGATTCTGGCCTTCGGTCAGAAGGACCTCGAACAGCGAAAATTCAAGGGTGCTGATGAGTTTCTTGCCGAGCTCTATGACCTTGACCGGAAGGCGCAAATCCGCTGATGGGGTAGACGAAGTTGACGCTCCTGGCCGTCGATGACGCACAAGAGGAGACGACGGACTTCCGTCGCTACATGCTCGAAAGTTTCGGTGCCGAGACGTGGAAGCAAACGGCCTCGGAATTGGCCGTCACATTTGGATATATCAGGCAGTTTCCGCCGAACGGTTATGTCCCGGCGGAGCTTTCGGATTTCGGCGGTCTGAATTTCCGGGAAGCGTTGAGCGGCCAGAATCGGATGATTATGAGGTGCGTGACGACACCATCTACATTCACGTCGTTACCGATACGTGCCGGGATCTACGAACGCTTCTCCAGAAACGACTATTGCGTTTTCGTCGGTGAATCCTGCCTTACCGGCACTGACACGCCGCGACGCCGGGCCACTCGCCAGATCGTGACGCCGGCGTACTCCTGAAAAGGCTCACCATATCCAGCATGTCAGCTTCCAGAAACGCAACTAACCGTCAATATTACCGTCGCCTGCAACAAAACTCAAAACCGCCTCCAGCACGTGGGGCGCCTCGGAAAATCATGAGCAGGTACGTCGCTCGGCGAGCGTCCATAATGGGCAGCTGGGGAGGGTGAAATCGTTCTGTCATTGACGAGCGCACTGTTTTCAATTTCTGGTAGATTTATTGCTTCGCAGCGCAGTACAAATCGAAAGGCTGCGGATGATATCGTCGAGGTGCTTCATGGAAGTTCTTGATCGCGCGGCTGCAGTCTCGCCGGACGGATGCGCTGTGAGTTTCATGCTGTCGATCCGCGGGCGCGAAATCGAAGGTGCGGTTGCACGTGAGGCACTCGAAGAACACTTCTGGCTGCCGCGCGGCGCAGACGTAACGCGCACACTCAGAACGTTTGAAAACGGTCGCAACCGCATCATCGCGGTCGCGCAAAGAAAATTACTCGCGCGGCCCGACGAGCCGCTCCGGCTCACTGTTAGCGACTTCGTGACGCGGTAATGCACCGTTGAGCTGAGGACGCCTCGTGACCCGGCGTGTACGTCATAAACGTCGGTCTGTGCCAAAACATGTCGCCTCCAGGTGGGCGACGGCGCCGGTAGCAAGCGCGCGGTAGCCTCTGACGGAGCATCCAGCATGGCTGGTGAACTGTCTGAACTTCTCTATATCCAGATTGAAAAACGTCTGACTCAGCATCACTGCCTCAAAGCACCCACCCGCAGCTTCCAGTATCAAATCGGAACGACTCTTACCGAGCAGGTTCGCGGCACGATCTGTCAGATCGCGTTGAGCCGGCAACGCGCGAAGATGATGGACGCACGAAGGATGATTCCCTCTGAATATGCGTACACGGGAGACATGCAGATCAGTATGGATCGGTTGTCAACGCACAGTCGCGACGGCACGTGAACTTTCGCCTTGAACGCGGCCTCAATACTGTATATATTAACAGTACTGGTTATATATACAGGGTCGGGCGATATGGACATCTGATTCGCATTCTCAACGACAAGGATCGTCGAACGCTTGCCTCGTTGCGGCAGCAGGTCGGCGACGCCGCACTTGGCGCAGCCGCTGAGCGGTGCGGCGGCCCGACAAAGCCCTATGTGTCGCGTGTCTGCCGATGCCTGGGTCTGAGGCCGCCAATATTCGGAGAGTCGCGCCCGCACATATCGACTGCGACTGCCGAGCGGTCACTCGCTTCAATCCGCGCAATTCTGGCCGCGGCTGCGGCAAGGCATGCCCACGGTTCAGTGCGTGTTTGAGGCTTTGACGTCTAATCTGGCGAGGACGTCGAGCCGATCATGCAGCAGCGGCCGTTTCTGATGGACGGATTCCAGAAGTGACGTTCGTGCCCGGTGAGAGCCACAGTCATACAGCGTGGCAACGGGAGTCCGTTTGGACACGCGATGGCCTCAATCCATCGTCGACGTCGTCGACCTTCATGGCAGCGACTTCGAGCAAGATAGTCAGTCCGATGGCGAGCCAGCGGTGTTCGTCAATATTTTCAACTGCGCTAAGTCGGTCGGCGCCGATCCGTGCTGAACAGAAGCCGCTCGCGGAAGTCTTCCTTTGCGTGGCGCCAGACTGAACTTCGTACTGGAAACGGCTGTGGGGGCACGGCAAACACCTGGATGAATGTAGCGACTCCCGTCACGCATGACCAGGGGCTTGAGCTAGCGCGCAGCCTTGCGGATCGGAATTCCTGGAACGCGCGGCAGGTGTGGCACGGTGCTCGTGCCATATTCGCTTTCAGCCGCAGAGGAGAATGAAGTAATAGCACCCATATGTCGAGGCCATTCTGAAATGTCCGGGTTTGGACTTTTTAGAAATGTCCGGTTTTAAGGTTCAGAAATCTCTATGTTAGAGGGCTTTCAAGCACCGAGCCTGCCCGCGTTCCGGCAGTTCCCAGGACCGCTGCATTCAGGTCTTCAAGCGTCAGTTCGCGCTGCTTGCAGGTGCCCACCTTGCGCTCCTTCGGCCGCGGCGCTTCGCCCTGATTCGTTCTCGACGGCGAGCCTGACGCACGCCGGTCATCGCGCTGCGCCTGGATCACCTGCGCCATCTGCAACGTGTGTCCCAGCCGCTTGTTATCGACCACCGCCGCCTGGTCGATCTCCGAGAGCCGGTCATACGGCACACAGGGCAGGGCAGCGCCATTGACCCGGATCTCGATGCGTCCGTCCG
Source organism: Paraburkholderia fungorum (assembly GCF_046027215.1). GTDB lineage: Bacteria > Pseudomonadota > Gammaproteobacteria > Burkholderiales > Burkholderiaceae > Paraburkholderia > Paraburkholderia fungorum_D. The sequence continues at coordinate 551,516 of NZ_JAQQEN010000003.1, forward strand.
GATACTCGAACACGTCCAGATAGTTGTGAATGAGGCTGCGGTTTGCCGCCGTGTCTTCAAGCAGATAGATCACCCGGTCGTACTGCACCGTCAGCACCTTCGACACGCGCCGCGGCACCCGGCACGTCAGGATCAGGTCGAGATCGTCATCGGCCCGTAACGGCCGGTGTGCATCGAACGCGCTCCTGGGCACCTTGCCGAACCGGCCATTGAAGTCAGCGATGAAGTGGGGCGCATAAGCGTTGGCCGCCTCCTTCGTGCTGATGCCGCGTAGCCGCAATTCCTTCACGAGGCGATCCTGCAACGTCAGATTGGCGCGCTCGACGCGCCCCTTCGCCTGACTGCTGTTGGCACAGAACGTATCCACATTCAGTTCGTACAGCGCGCGGCCAAACTGCGTCACGCCCTTGCCAGGCGTCACCGAATGGCTGTTGCAATGAAATACGCTCGCCTTGTCGCTGTACAGCGCGACCGGCTTGCCATGCTGTTCAAGGTACGCGCGCATCGCCTCGAAATAGCTGAAGGTCGACTCTGTCGCCGTGAAATGCAGCGCCATCAGCCGGCTGGTCGCATCGTCAATGAACACCAGCAGCGTGCAGGCTGGCGCGCGGCCCTCGAACCAGCGGTGATCGCTGCCGTCGATCTGCACCAGTTCGCCCAGGCATGCTCGGCGGTTTCTCGGCTGATGCAGCTTCGGCGGTCGCTGCCGGCGGGGAATCCACAGCCCGGCCTCACGCATCCAGCGCCGCACGGTTTCTTTCGCCAGCACCACGCCATGACACTCGGCGAGCTTCTCGCACGCCAGTGTCGGCCCGAAATCGGCGTAACGCTCACGCACCAGCGCCATGGCCCGCGCACGGAGATCCACCGGCAGTTCGCGGTTGCCCGGTTGCCCACGCCGCGCCGAGACGAGCCCGGCCGGTCCGGCAGCCTCGTAGCGCCGCACCAGCCGGCTGACCTGACGCTCACACAGCTGCAGCCGTTCCGCCGCCAGCACGATCGTCAGGCGATGCTGGACGACCGCTTCGATGATCTTCACGCGCTCGAGCTCGTGCATGCTGATCGTGATCAATCCACGTCCGTTCATGTCCGGCTCCCGGGCTGTGCTCATGCCGCAGCATGCGCCACAGCCGCCGGTCCGGAGCCGGGAACCGGACATTTCTAATGAGCCAGAACCAGACATTACTAAAAAGCTCTGACACCATATGTCGAGGCCATTCTGAAATGTCCGGGTTTGGACTTTTTAGAAATGTCCGGTTTTAAGGTTCAGAAATCTCTATGTTAGAGGGCTTTCAAGCACCGAGCCTGCCCGCGTTCCGGCAGTTCCCAGGACCGCTGCATTCAGGTCTTCAAGCGTCAGTTCGCGCTGCTTGCAGGTGCCCACCTTGCGCTCCTTCGGCCGCGGCGCTTCGCCCTGATTCGTTCTCGACGGCGAGCCTGACGCACGCCGGTCATCGCGCTGCGCCTGGATCACCTGCGCCATCTGCAACGTGTGTCCCAGCCGCTTGTTATCGACCACCGCCGCCTGGTCGATCTCCGAGAGCCGGTCATACGGCACACAGGGCAGGGCAGCGCCATTGACCCGGATCTCGATGCGTCCGTCCGGATACTCGAACACGTCCAGATAGTTGTGAATGAGGCTGCGGTTTGCCGCCGTGTCTTCAAGCAGATAGATCACCCGGTCGTACTGCACCGTCAGCACCTTCGACACGCGCCGCGGCACCCGGCACGTCAGGATCAGGTCGAGATCGTCATCGGCCCGTAACGGCCGGTGTGCATCGAACGCGCTCCTGGGCACCTTGCCGAACCGGCCATTGAAGTCAGCGATGAAGTGGGGCGCATAAGCGTTGGCCGCCTCCTTCGTGCTGATGCCGCGTAGCCGCAATTCCTTCACGAGGCGATCCTGCAACGTCAGATTGGCGCGCTCGACGCGCCCCTTCGCCTGACTGCTGTTGGCACAGAACGTATCCACATTCAGTTCGTACAGCGCGCGGCCAAACTGCGTCACGCCCTTGCCAGGCGTCACCGAATGGCTGTTGCAATGAAATACGCTCGCCTTGTCGCTGTACAGCGCGACCGGCTTGCCATGCTGTTCAAGGTACGCGCGCATCGCCTCGAAATAGCTGAAGGTCGACTCTGTCGCCGTGAAATGCAGCGCCATCAGCCGGCTGGTCGCATCGTCAATGAACACCAGCAGCGTGCAGGCTGGCGCGCGGCCCTCGAACCAGCGGTGATCGCTGCCGTCGATCTGCACCAGTTCGCCCAGGCATGCTCGGCGGTTTCTCGGCTGATGCAGCTTCGGCGGTCGCTGCCGGCGGGGAATCCACAGCCCGGCCTCACGCATCCAGCGCCGCACGGTTTCTTTCGCCAGCACCACGCCATGACACTCGGCGAGCTTCTCGCACGCCAGTGTCGGCCCGAAATCGGCGTAACGCTCACGCACCAGCGCCATGGCCCGCGCACGGAGATCCACCGGCAGTTCGCGGTTGCCCGGTTGCCCACGCCGCGCCGAGACGAGCCCGGCCGGTCCGGCAGCCTCGTAGCGCCGCACCAGCCGGCTGACCTGACGCTCACACAGCTGCAGCCGTTCCGCCGCCAGCACGATCGTCAGGCGATGCTGGACGACCGCTTCGATGATCTTCACGCGCTCGAGCTCGTGCATGCTGATCGTGATCAATCCACGTCCGTTCATGTCCGGCTCCCGGGCTGTGCTCATGCCGCAGCATGCGCCACAGCCGCCGGTCCGGAGCCGGGAACCGGACATTTCTAATGAGCCAGAACCAGACATTACTAAAAAGCTCTGACACCATAAAAGGTGATAAATTATGTTATGTAAAGTGAAGGGCCGCAGACTCGATGTCTCGAATATTCCCGTTGGTTTGCAGAAAACTGTTCCCGGTTTTTGCATAGTTTTCTTCCAAGCCTCCAGCCTGAACCACGCGCCGCGTGATACCAAAGGCCCAGCTTCTTCCCCACTGCGTCTGCAAAGTCAGCGAGCGCTTTCATCGGTATTCAATTCGGCGTTGCACTTGGGGCTTGCCGGAAAAGCCACAAAATCGCCTCAAGCGTTGATCTGGGGAACAACTTTCTGCAGTTGACGTCACGGGCTCCCGTCTGTCGTGCCGGCCGCGTGCGCTACTCGAAGGTCAAACGTGGATCCGCGGGCGGCAGCACTGCGAGTGCATACATTATTCTCTCCAAATACAAGAAAATCGGCATTTCTGTAGAAAAAGTCATGCCGCGTGAGCCTGAAAATCCCCACACTGCGAAGCGCGCTCCTCATCTTCACCTGTCGTCAGCGCGCGGATGCCGCATGATTTATTCTTTGTAACTTCAAATTAAAGGGGGTATGTTATAAAGAGTCATGCATTATCGGCAGAATAGCCAGCAAGACACTTCAACGGCTCATGGCAAGCGCGCCGCGCGGGCAACCGCTCGACCCGAAAATGCTTCGCGGCAGCGGCGTGAGCGCCCAGCAGACCACCTATCTGGTCAACGCCGGATGGCTGCAACGCCTGTCCAAAGGCGCCTATCTGCTAGCTGGCTACACGCCCACCCGGGATGGAATACTGGCCTATCTGGTCCAGCGGATACCAGGCCTCCACGTCGGCGGCAGAACGGCCCTGGACTGGCAGGGTGTGCGTCACACAACCTGAGTTTTCGCGAGCGCGTCGTGCTGTGGGCCGAACGCCCCTACGTCATGCCGGACTGGGTCGGCGAACATATGCCCTATACGCTGCAGACGACACTCCTGTTCGACTCAAGCTTGCCGGAAAACACCGCTCTGTCACCGCTGCCCAACCGCGATCCCACGCTGCTCGTTTCCGAGCCCGAGCGCGCACTGCTTGAACTCGCCAGCGATGTGGGCAAACGACGTGCGAAGGGCCAGTCGCTTGAGGAAGCCATGAGCCTCGCGTCCTCGTTGCGCAATCTCCGGCCGACAGTTTTAGACACCCTCCTCTCGCACTGCACGCGCGTCAAGGTCGTCAAGCTTGTGCGCGACCTTGGGGAGGCGAGCGGACTTCCCTGGGGCCAAGACCTCCAGCGACATGTCGACCGGCTTGGGCCCGGCCGACGTTGGACGAGTAGCCGCAAGGGCGGCCCTCGCCTCACCCTGAAGGCCTGATCTGCACGCCTCGTAAGCTCAACGTCCTCTCAATGAACGATCAATACGTCAATACGGGGTTCGCCTCATGCTGGCCATCACGCCAGATGTTTTTGACACGCATCACTTCGCGATGAAAGGAGGCACCGCCATCTGCATGTTTGTTCAGGACCTGCCCCGCCTGTCCGTCGATATCGACGTGGTCATGTGTCCCCATGAGCCGGGCCGCGACGAGGCTCTCGCCATCATCCATGACGAACTCGCTCGCGCCCGGCAGGCTATCGAGCGACAGGGACACATGGTTACCGTGGCCGCCGCCAGTGGCAGAAACAAAGCCGACGACGTGAAACTGACCGTCTCGTCCGCTGAGGCCCAGGTCAAGGTCGAGGTGAACTACGTTTTTCGCGGCACACTTACATCGACGGTAAAACGAAGTGTCGTGCCGCGCGCACAGGCGATGTTCCGCGTCGACTTCGAAGTGCCGACGCTTGCCGATGCCGAGCTTTACGGCAGCAAACTCGTTACGGCACTGGACCGGCAGCATCCGCGCGATATTTTTGATGTGCAGCACATGTATGACACATATGGTCTGCGCGAGGACGTCGTGACGGCATTTGTGGGCTATCTTGCTGGCCATAACCGCCCACTCCATGAAGTACTTTTTGCGAAGCCGCGCTCCCTTGAGGACGAATACGAAGCCGGTTTCGTCGGGATGACCGTTGATCAGGTCGATCTGGCTGCACTTGAGGCCGTTCAGGCCCTCCTCCACCATGATCTACCGCGGGCGCTAACTACGGAGCATCGTAAATTTCTCGCCTCGCTCGTGAGAGTCGAGCCAGACTGGTCACTGATGCCGTACGACCATCTACGCTACCTGCCGGCCATTCGCTGGAAGATCGAGAATCTTGGCAAACTCAGGGTGCGCGACGCGACCCGCTTTGCTTATCGGGCTGCATTACTGGAGGAAGGCTTCGCGGCACTCGATTAACACTGCACATGCAGGTGATGCTTCAGAGTGGAAAACAAACAGCATCTGGTCGCCGTGCAATGCGCGTGGCCGGGCTGAATTGTTCAAAGCCCGAATGCGCAGCGGGCATTCGTACGAATACCTCTTTACCCTACCTGGGCATGCGTCACGCGCTGAGTGTGGTCTACCACAGTTGTTACGGCTCGGCGAGCACCGTCGGGAGATCGGGGTCGGGGGGAGCCCTGAAAGTAATCAAACGACCCAAGCCGGGCCCACCCCAAGTGTAAAAACGGTCCGCATAACTGACTGCGCTGGGGTCGTATCGTTCAGCCTCCTCTAACACGAACGTGAAAAACGCCAGCAGTAGCAGACCGTTCGTGGCGGGCACAGCAAAGTAGTCGAGCGTGTACTCGGGCCGATCCTGATAGAAGTCTCGCTGTATTGATTTGCATGAAATCCTGACCCGGGATTTGCATTGAATTCTGACTCACCCGTTGGACCAGCTTTGCGGGTTATTCGGTGAGTATCTGGGTCTTCTTTCTCTCATTCTTAGGCTGTGTCGTGCTGTTTCTGAAACGATAGCTATCGTTACCTGTTTCTACAATGTGGCAGTGGTGCATGAGCCGGTCGAGCAGCGCGGTCGTCAGCTTTGCATCGCCAAACACACTGGCCCATTCGGTGAAGCTCAGATTGGTGGTGATGATGATGCTGGTTCGTTCATAGAGCTTGCTGAGCAGGTGGAACAGGAATGCACCGGCCGGTCTGGCTGAAGGGCAGATAGCCGAGCTCGTCCAGAACCACAAGATCTGCATACATGAGTCGCGTAGCGAGCTGTCCAGGCTTGCCCACGAGCTTCTCCTGTTCGAGCGCGTTGACCAGCTCGATGGTGGAGAAGAAGCGCACGCGGCGGCGATGATGTTCGAGGGCCTGCACAACGATCGCGGTTGCCAGATGGGTCTTTCCAGTGCCGGGTCCATCCACCAGAGCGATGTTGTGCGCCGAGTCGATGAACTCGCACTGATACAGCTGGCGCACCAGCGCTTCATTGGCGTCGCAGCAACTGAAGTCGAAGCCGCCGATGTCGGGGCTATCGTCCTTTCCGTGCATGTATGGACCCGGCGCCTTTTGCAAGCTTCTTGTTCGTGATGTCGAAACGGTCTGCATGCATGTATCCGGCTTGCCAGATGGGCGGTTGCCGAAGCACGCCCGCAGCCTCGATGATATCCGCGCACCCCGTCCTTAGCAAATTCGCGGCTCGCCGTTAGTGGCAGCCAGCACGAAAAACAGGCTTCAGGATGCTGGTTCAACCTATTTCGTCATCGCTTTGAGAAGCTTCGCAAACCAGTGCGGGTAGTAACTGCCGAAAATACGCTTTGTTCGCCTATGCGTTCACGCCATGTGGTAGATAGTGTTCCTCGTGACTGAGCATCGCCTGAATGATGCGCGCGTTCTTGTTGGCCAGCGCCACCGCGGCGCAGTTGTACCCGCGTCGCGCAATAAGCTGCTGGAGCCAGATGCTGAGCGAATCGGTCTTGGCCTGCACGTAGCGAAGCACCGCTCGCGCGCCGTGAATAAGGAGTGTTCGCAAATACGTGTCACCGCGCCGACTGATGCCCTGCAGGCGCGGCTTGCCGCCAGACGAATACTGTCGGGGCACGAGGCCCAGCCACGCAGACAGATGCCGGCCGTTGCGGAACTGCCTCGCGTCGCCGACTGCGGCGACAACGGCCGTGGCGGTAATCGGACCAATCCCCGGGGATCTCGGCGATCTTCTTGCACAACGAAGACGGCTTCATGAACGACTGGATAGATGCCTCGATCAGGTGAACACGTTCCTCGATGGCGCCCAGGTGCTGCAGAAGTTCGGTGAGCAGAGTCTGGCAAAATGAAGTCAGTTCATCGGCGCTCGTGCGCAGCAGTTCCGGTACCGCGCGCTTGAAGGCTTCTGGCGAGCGCGAAATAGCCAGCCGGCGTTCGCCGAGCAGGCCACGTATCTGATTGATCAGCGCGGTGCGGTGGCGCAGCAGGATAGCGCGCATGCGGTGTGCCGGCTGGATGTCCGATCGACCGATTTGACCGTCACGAAGCGCATCGTGGGCCGGCTCGAGGCTTCAACGATCGCTTCCGCATCGTTGCGGTCGTTCTTGTTCGTCTTGACGAACGGTACCACGTACTGCGGGCGGATCAGCCGGACTTCAATGCCGAGCGACTGGAAACGCCGTGCCCAGTGGTGGGCGGTGCTACATGCTTCCATGACGACCATTCTTGGCTTCAGTGTGCGCACGGATTCGAAGAATGACCCCCGCGAGACCTTCGCACGATGCACAACCCGACCGCGACGATCAGCGCCGTGGAGCTGGAAGACCTGCTTCGCGAGATCAATGCCGAGAACGTCGATTTCCATGATGAACCTCCACACGTCTGGGTGAGTGCGTCAGTGTCCCCCGGAGGGAGGCGCCGGGTCCATCTCAGTAAATCATGGCGGTAGTCGCGCGCAGAGCGGCTTGCAGCACGGCTCGGCAGTTCAGTGGTTTTCGCACAATCGCCGGCTTCGCAAGCCATTGATTAATATGGTCTTTAATATCAAACCCCCAGAATTTGCACAGAAAGGACTACACCCCCTCTCTGCAGGCCTGAACCGCACGCTGCCGTCAAGATGGGATAACCGGCCGCTTACAATCTGAGGGCAGAACTGCGCAAGCAAAATACTTTGGTGGTCGGGGTACATCCGGCCTATATCGAGACTGACATGACTGCTCGACTCGACGTGCCGCAGAGCAAGCCGGAAGACTTCGTGGCGCAAGTACTGCAAGCGGTTTTGAATGGTCAGGAAGAGGTGCTGACAGACGATGTCGTGCGCAAGGTAAAGCGTCGTTGTCTACCGCGAAGGCCGCCTATCTAGGTCTTTGAGCGACGTTGCCCGGGCAGTCACGACGAACTATGTGAACTACCGGGCGACACGCACGCTTCCTGCTTGGTCGCAGAACGCCGCCAAAGAAGGCGATTACTTTTCCAAGCGCGCGGGTCCTGTGGACTGGTCTGGCCCGCTGTATCTATTAATGGCTGGCGGCCGACAAAACGGTCGCGCCAGAGGTCTGACCATATTCGTTCCGCGCCGCCACGCCAGCTTCGGCGCTCTCACTCCAACCACCACCCAACGAACGGTACAGAGCCACGGCAGCGAGCGCGTGCTCCCGCTTCGCCTGATTCAACTGGTCCGAGTCCTGCAAGTACGTCTGTTGCGCGGCGAGTACGTCGAGAAAATCAGTCGCGCCGCCTTTATACAGCTGGTTAGCCAGTCTCAGCGACTGATCTGACGCCGCCAACGCGTCCGTTAGACGCTGTGTCGACTCCGTGGTGCTAACGAGATCGCTGCGGCTATCTTCCACTTCTTTAAGCGCCTGAAGGATCGTTTGCTGCATGCCCAACTGCGATTCGCGCATTTTGCTTTCACTCTGCTGGATACCTGCCGTAATGCGACCCGCGTTAAAGATCGGACTGGTGGCGTTAAGTGCCGCGCTAAATAGATTGTCGGTTAGGGTTGGCAGGCCAAGGTATGACGCAGCGAGCAGACCATCACTCAGATTCAGGGTGAACTTCGGATACCGCTCCGCCTTTGCCACGCCAACTTCAGCGGCGCGTTGCTGAACCGTAGCGTACGCCGCGAGCACATCAGGGCGGCGCAGCAGCGCTTCAGACGGGAGCGTTAGCGGCGCGGTCCCACCCGGAGTAGGCACTGGAGCCGGCGTCGCCAGGATAAGCTTGTCGACCGATTCTGGCGTGCGCCCTGAGTACACGGCAATGAGGCTTAGCTCATGCTGGATCGTCGACTGCGCTTGGGGAACACGAGCCAACAATTCGCTCAACTGGTTTTGCGCACGCGCTACGTCTAGCTGCGTTGAAAGCCCAAACTTGAGCCGCTCCTGGGTCAACTGGAGCGCTCGTTGACGAATTACCACGTTATCCTGCAATATCTTCAATTCAGATTGCGCCCAGCGCAAATCGACATAGGCCGAAGCCGCGTTGGCCGCCAAGGCCAACCTGAACTCGTCCTCAGCGTGCTGCTGTCCCACCAACTGCGCTTGTGCAGCGAGCAAATCGAGGCGCTCTCCGCCGAACACGTCCGGAGTCCATTTCAGCGCCAGGCCAACGCCACCTTGCCGGACATACCCCAGTGGGGGAGGCGTGTTGATTCTGCTATCAGACGCTGCGGCGGTCGCGTCAAGTTCCGGCAACAGCGCGGCATTCTTCTGTGTCGTGAGTGCCCTTGCCTGCTTGACTCGTTCGCTGGCGGCCTGTAAATCCAGATTGCCGCTCAGCACTGACGCAACTAGTTCGTCAAGGACAGGGTCGCCGAATTGAGACCACCACGCTGTGGCATCGACCCCATCCTTCGGCACGTCAACACTCCAGTTCGCCGGCGACACTGACGTTACTGCGCTAGGCAAGTCGGGATGGGCCGCCGGCTGAACGGCACACGCAGCCAACGAAAGACAAGCCAAAACTCCGATTAAAATCCTTTTCATGATTGACCTCAGTGTGCGTCCGGTGGCGGTGCGGAAGTGGTTATGGAGCGGGCGAAAAATACACTGACGATGCCCACAAGGAAGCAAAGTGACAGCACGTAAAAAATGTCGGAATACGTCAGAACTAATGCTTCGCGCATCACCAGCCCGTGCAAACTGGCCAACCCGGACTGGGTCGCATTTAACGTGTCGCCGGCGGCGGACGACCAGTGAGCCGTCTGGCCCGACAGCACCGATTCCACCTCTGGACGTCCTACCGTGACACTTTCATTAAGCCGAAGATAGTGGAAGTTAAGCCGGTCGTTCAACATCGTGGCACTAACTGCGATGCCGATCGCGCCACCAAGATTGCGCATTAGATTGAACAGGCCGCTGGCGGACTTGAGCCGCGATTGAGGCAGTGAGCCTAGCGCCATCGTGACAATCGGCGGGATGGCGAACTGCTGTCCGATACCACGCAGTGCCTGTGGCAGAAGCAGTTGCTGCCAGCCCCAGTCGTGAGTCAGCGGCACGTACAGATAGCACCCCAACCCGAAGCACACCAGCCCGAAGAACAGAAGCAAACGCATGTCAACGAAACGAGAAACCAACGCGTACACGCCGAGTGCAATAAGCTGGAATACGCCGACCGAGAGCAACGCAATGCCGATCTGCAACGAACTGAAGCCTCGCACCTGACTGAGAAATAGCGGCGTCAGAAACACTGCAACGAAGATGCCGATACCTGTGACAAACGACAACAGGCTCCCGATGCCAAAATTTCGTACGAGCAGCGCGCGCAGATCTACGATCGGATCCTTCGCTGTCAGCGCGTGGACTATGAAAAGGAAACCGCAGATTGCGGAAATCCACGTACATGCCACGATGACGTGGTCACCAAACCAGTTTTTGCGCGGACCTTCTTCAAGGACGTATTCGAGACACCCGAGGAAACCCGACATCAGAAGGATGCCAAGATAGTCACCCTTTTTGAGAAGCGATAAATCTGGTTTGTCAATATTCACGTACTTCGGTACCAGCGCAGCGACGGCCACCCCCGGTACAAGATTCAGATAAAACAGCCAGTGCCAAGACCATTGATCGGTAATCCAGCCGCCGATGACCGGTCCGACAGCTGGCGCCAAGGAAGCCAACGCACCGATTGTGGTGGACGCGATCAGCCGCTGTTTGCCCGGGAAAAGGACAAACGCCGTGGTAAATACAGTGGGAATCATCGCTGCACCCATCGCACCCTGCAAAGCGCGAAATGTAATGATCGAGTTGATGTCCCACGCGATGCCGCACAGCATACTGGTAATGGTGAAGCCCACGGCGGATGCCACAAATAGCCAGCGCGTCGAGAAGACCTTGGAGAGCCATCCCGACATCGGGATCACCAGAATCTCAGCAATCAGGTACGCGGTCTGGACCCACGACAACTCGTCCTGGCTTGCAGAGAGCCCACCACCAATATCTCGAAGAGACGAGGCAACGATCTGAATATCCAGCGTCGCCATGAAAAACCCGAGGCACATAAGCGCGAAAGCAAACACGCGTTGCCGCATTGGCTGCGAAGCTGGGTCAAGTAAGTTTGAAGTTGTCATGATCGGGACCTTGGGCGCTCTTAGTTTCCGCTCGAAATCTGCGAAGCATCGCCGATGCGTACCTTGACCGTCGCGGACAAGCCTGGGCGCAACACCGATTCCATCCCACGCGGGACATCAAGTCGAATGCGCACCGGAACGCGCTGTACGATTTTCGTAAAGTTGCCGGTAGCGTTTTCCGGCGGCAGTACGCTGAAGGTCGCACCGGTAGCGGGCGCCAAGCTTTCAACGTGACCGTGCAAGGGGGCACTCGAAGCATCAAGCGAAACATCAACCCGGTCGCCTACCTGCATTTTTTTCAGTTGGTCTTCCTTGAAGTTCGCGTCCACCCATAAGTCTGTCGATGGCACAACTGTCAGCAGCGATACGCCCGTGTTGGCCAGCATGCCGACGCGTGCGGTGCGGTTTCCGATGTATCCGTCGACCGGGGAGCGGATCGTGGTGTATTCGACGTTCAGTGCGGCCACACGCTGAGCCGCCAGAGCTGTACCGACCCTTGCCTGGGCATCAGCGATCTGCGCGCTGAGGACGTCCAATTCGCGCTTCGCAGCCAGCACGGCAGCATCGTTGCTTTGCACTGCCGCTTGCGCCTTTGAAAAATCGGCGTCCGCACGCTCGACGATCTGGTTTGACACAGCATCGTCTTTGACCAGTTGCCGATACCGCGACTGGTCGGCAGCGCTACGGGTCAATTCGGCAGACGACGAACGAAGTTCCGCCTGATGCTGGTTGATCACGGCCGCCTGGAGTGTTTGCTTCGCCTGCAATTCTGAAACTGCGGCTCGTGCGCTGTCGACTTCCGCAGTGGCTTGCGCGAGCTTCGCGTCATAGTCACGCGAGTCGAGGCGAATCAGTATCTGGTTGGCCTTAACGCGCTGGTTGTCCTGAACGAAGATGTCTGTGACGAAACCGTTGACCTTCGGCGCCATCACTGTGACATTTCCGCCGACATATGCGTCATCCGTCGATTGCTCAAAGCGCAACACGAAATACCAGTAGCCCGCCGCGGCGGCGAGGACCAGAAAAACCACCCCTACTGCCAGCGACATCCACGGGACGCGTTGCTGCTGCGACGCTGGTTTGGTGATTACGGGTGCGGGACTGGACGGACTTGACATGATTTCACCTGTGTATATGCACTTATGCGCATGAAAACTAACATTGTTCGGGCTAACAAGCCCTACTCTTTGATCAAACTTTTAGAAACATCGCGAGAGATACGGAAAAGCTCATGCCTAAGAAACGCGGCTTGCTGGGGGCCGAACTTCCGTTCGAACTCGTCCTGCGCCGCACTCCAGTGAACCGTTGCCTCGACCAGCTTTGCATGGCCGTCGGTCGTGAGAATCAATTGCAGGCGGCGCGCACCTCGGTCCTCTGACTCATTGGCTACAAGACCGTTTAGCAGCAGCGGACGAAGCGCCCGGACCAGCGTGGTTCGATCCATCAGCATTGCGGTGGCCAGTTCAATCATCGTCAAACTGACCCCTTTTTTAAGCGCCCGCAGAATACTGAACTGAGTCGGCGTGACGTCTGCCTCCGACAGATGGCGCTCATAAAGCTGAGAAATGTATCTGGCCGCCTGTCTGACAGCGAAACAGTCGTCGTTTTCGGGTGATTGAGTGTGCATGTGCACAGAATAGCGAGCGCGACCGCAGCGATCAATCTCCCGGCCGCATCTGATTCTTGCGCCGAGAAGAACAATCCCCGGCGCGCCGGGGCGGCGAAGTTTGGCCGCTAAGTCAGTTTCTTCGACGGAAACCCCGGGCAATCGTGCATTCGTTGGAATTTCGGGCATGCACGACAGACGGCATCCGCATACGGTCCATACAATGCCCCATATAGCGCCGTGCCTCTTTAACCCGAATCAGGTGGCAATATGGGCGATTGGACGAAGCATCGTAACGAACGAGACAGTACCCCGCCTATCCTTGTCAACGCGTCGCGCAGACTGCGGCGAAGAACCGCTTCGACCTGTTCAGCGCTTGTTGCGTTCGGCTACGGCCGGGGCGCCCAGCCGTCGTCGACTACGAGTTCCACGCGGCCAATTGTCGATCGCGATGGACGCCCGGCGAAGTTCAAACCCGGCGATCGAGTACGTGTATCCGCGCGTTACCTCATTGGCCACTATCGGACACCAACTGATGTGCGTGGCAAACCGGCCCGCATCGTGCCGGTGGTCGAGCGTGCTTGACTATCACGAGGTCGTTAATACAGAGGAAAAGCGCAGAAGTACCGAGGAAATCGGCTCAGAAATGGCAGATAAGTTGACCTACTACGAGAGAGACAATGGGCGATCCGTTGCTGATCGCGCAGGCCATCGGAAACCTCATCGACAACGCCCTCAAATACGCCCAACTCAATGGAAACATTACTGTCGAGGCATCGAAGGATTGGAGTGGAAACGTCGTAATTGCCGTCGCCGATGATGGCCCAGGCGTCCCTGACGATGAGAAACCTAACGTCACGGACCGCTTTTACCGCGGCGACGCAAGCCGAGGCACACCGGGAATTGGATTGGGACTCTCGCTAGTTGCTTCCGTTGCCCGGCTGCATCGTGGAACTATACATCTGACAGGTAACCATCTTGGGTTGCGCGGCAGCCTGATACTGGCTCCTCCCGATGCTACAGTTGATTTTCCAAAATCTAATATCTAAACGCCATTTTCGCGTGCTCTATGGACGAGCACGTTACTGCACCTTGACGTCGTTTGCACAGCAAACGCTTCGCCTCGAAGGCTGTACTGGCAAGACTTACGAGGTCGGCGGTCCGCACGGACCTCAACCATACAATCTCGCAACCCTGCTCGATTACACCCTCGGCGACCGGCATGCCACCATTAACAGTCAACTGTGGACTATGGGTTGTCTGAACCGCCCCGGGAATCGTGGAGGCTGGTTGGTTTAAGTTGATGCCGGCACAGCGATGGTATTGCTGAATTGCCGGTAGTAGTTTGCCTCAGCTTCAGCGGGCGGAATATAGCCGAGAGGTTCCATCAGCCGATGGTGGTTGAACCACGCGACCCATTCCAGCGTCGCCAGCTCGACAGACTCACGCGTTTTCCACGGCGCACGACGATGAATCAGTTCGGCCTTGTACAGGCCGTTGATCGTTTCAGCCAGCGCGTTATCGTAGCTGTCGCCTCGGCTGCCAACCGACGGCTCGATGCCTGCTTCGGTCAGCCGTTCGCTGTAGCGAATGCTGACGTATTGCGAACCTCTATCGGAGTGATGGATCAGTGTTCCGTCATTGTCCGGCCGTCGAGCGTACAGCGCCTGTTCAAGTGCATCCAGAACGAAGTCCGTGGTCATCGACGAGCTGACGCGCCAGCCGACAATGCGCCGAGCGAACACGTCGATCACAAATGCGACATAGAGCCAGCCCTGCCACGTCGAGACGTACGTGAAATCCGACACCCAGAGCTGGTTCGGCCGGTCAGCCTTGAACTGACGGTTGACCCGGTCGAGCGGGCGTGGAGCCGATACATCGGGGATAGTCGTGCGAACTCGCTTTCCACGCCTCACACCGCGCAAACCCTGTTGCTTCATCAGCCGCTCGACGCTGCAACGTGCCACCGCAATACCCTCCCGGTTCAACTGCTTCCAGACTTTATCCGCGCCGTAGACCTGCATGTTGGCCTGCCAGACTCGCTTGATTTCTGGACTCAGAAACTCATCGCGTTTCGCTCGGGCACAGCGCCGCGACGGATCGCGAAGCTGTGCGGCATGACGCCGATAGCCCGACGGGGCAATCCGCAAGACCTTGCAGATCGACTCGACCCCGAAGGTGTCGCGATGCTGGTCGATAAAGGCCTTCAGGACTTCAGGCGGCGGTCGAGTTCCGCCTGGGCGAAAAATGCGCTCGCCAGCTTCAGAATCTCATTGGCACGGCGCAGTTCCTTAACCTCACGCTCCAGTGCCTTGAGGCGTTCACGTTCCGACGTGGTGACACCCTCACGCTCACCGCTATCAACTTCTTCTCGCTTGACCCATCCCAGCAGCGTCTGGCTCGTACAGCCGATCTTGGGGGCGATGGATTCAATCGCTGCCCACTGTGAGGCATACTCGCCCCGATGCTCTTGCACCATGCGCACAGCACGTTCGCGGACTTCAGCAGAAAACTTGTTCGACTTGTTCATAGCTCCATTCTCTCAAGAGTTGGAGCCTCCACCAAATCCGGGGCGGTTCAGTCAATCCGCGCGCGCGGAGCGCCCAAAGCTCAGAAGCGAACGTGTATTACCATCAATCTGGATCACTTATCTCCGTCGCGACAAGCACACGGAATAGCGCGCTAAATCGAGATCTAAGCTTAGCCCTGTGCACAAGACGAACCCTCTTAAGAAACCGATTCAAAGAACGCAGCAGCGTGTTCTACGAACGCTTTAACCTTGGCGGGAAGGAGGGTCCGTGTGTTATACGCAAGGCGAATTTCAAGCGCACCGTCAACAATGCTGAACGCCTCAAGAATTGATACAAGTCTGCCCGATGACAGTTCGTTTCGAACCAGTGCTGCAGGAACAACCCCAATGCCAAACCCCTGCAGCACCATCTCCCTATTAAAAACCGCATTGTTTGACGCCACATCGTACTTGAGTGGAATACTCAAGTCCTCCTCCCCGATGCGGAAGGTCAATAACGGTTTCCGAAGCGAGGGCGACATCGTTACAAAGAGGTGTTCGGTCAAGTCGGTCGGGTGCAAGGGCAAGGAGCGTTCGCTCAAATATTCCGGCGTCGCGACGATCGCCAGAGGCATGCGCTCCAGCAGGCGAGTAATGGTTGTATCGGTGCTCAGCATGAATGGGAGCACAATGCCCAGATCATAACCATCCGCGACCAGATCAACGGGCCTTTCAGTTAGCGTTACGTCTAGGCTTATCTTCGGATATTTGTGCTTGAACGTCGAAATTAGGGGTACGAGCCGATTCACCGTCGCAGTCGTGTGGGCCACCAGTCGAAGCACCCCGCTCGGCTCTCGCGTCTGCACGGAAGCTTCTGCCTCGAGCGCTTCCAAAGCGTCGAGGATCTGAGCGCAGCCTTGGTAAAAGTGTTCAGCCGCTTCCGTTAAAGAAACTTGTCGCGTCGTTCTGTGAAATAGGCGGCTGCCGAGTCGCTGCTCAAGCCCTGCGATTGCCCGCGAGACGATCGGCGCCGTGAGCCCCAGCATATCCGCAGCACGCGTAAAACTCTTTGCTTCGACAACCGAACGAAAGACTCGCAAACTTTCGAGATAGTCCATAGTGACTCTCCGCAGTAACGAACGGCCCCCATTTTCTTCACCACGTCGAAGTCTTCGTGCGGACACTCGCCTCCGACCAAGCGTTCAGACCTTCCCACGCGCAATTGCATTTTCGGCCACGCCAACACTCTCGCGCCACATTACTGCGGCATCCGCGCTAGTCGCACCAGAGGTTCTGCAAACGACAAAGACGGCAGCTGTCAAGCCGATCAGCACTCACGGACGCCCCGCTTTTGAGATTGTCACGCTTTCTCCACGACGGTCAAGCTGGCCAAATGCAATGCCCTTTGCGCGCAGAAAGAGGCACCAGTCCTACGCTTGAGCTGCGGCTGGGTCGTTTGCAGAATTGTCCCAAACCATTTAATATGTGCATATGCATACTTGGTGAATTTGAAAGACTTCCCCGATGACGACAAGACAGGACGTAGCATTTCAGGCGGATGGCGAAATTATGCTGCGCGGCTGGTTAAATCTTCCGAGAAATGACTAGGAACGGCATCCAGCAATCACCATGGCTCATGGATTTGCCGGTGTTAAAGAGCACCGTTTGGAGCGCTTTTCTGAGGCATTCTCCGAGGCAGGGTTCGCAGTCTTGGTCCACGACCACCGAAGCTTTTGGGCAAGCGACGGACTACCGCGGCAAGACATTAACCCGTGGACACAAATCGCCGATTGGCGCCGTGCAATTTCCTTCCACGAAGCGCGACCGGACGTCGATTCGAGCCGAATCGGCTTATGGGGAACCAGTTATGCCGGTGGACATGCCCTCATTCTCGGCGCAACCGACCGAAGACTGAAATGCGTCGTATCTCAAGTCCAAACTATCAGTGGCTATGAACAAAGCCTGCGGCCCATATCGCCCGATTCGCTCCCAGGATTTCTCGAGCATCTCACAGAAGACGAACGCGCTCAAGCGCGTGGGGAGCCGCCACGCGTACAGGCAATCGTCAGCGCCGACCAATCCCAGCCGGCTGCGTACAGATCGCAGGAGGCAATCAAATTCTATTCACAAGCGCTTCCTGCGGGCTCTTGGATGAATAGCGTCACATTGAGGTCGACGGCCATGGCCAGAATGTACGAACCGGGTGCGTGGATTGACCGTATTTCACCCACTCCGTTGCTGATGGTGGTTGCCACGCACTATACGTTGACGATGACCGATCTTGAATTTGCTGCTTTCGAACAAGCTCAAGAGCCCAAGCAGCTTTGCCTGATTCCAGGTGGCCACTTCGCGCCTTACGAATCCGGCTTCGAGATATCGAGCAGTGCTGCTGTCGCCTGGTTTAGCAAGCACCTCAGTGTGCAATGTCGTTGATGATCACCGGAACTACATCGATCGATGGACCAGATAACGATTGAATTTTGTAGTGTAGCTGAGCATCCAGTCTCGTCAGTGCATGTGCCAAATTGCGACGATGGTGAAGGTTGCGCTGGCGCCCTCATAGCCAGTAACCAGAAGTCTGCAGTACTTGACGCATTGCCAATGCATACCGTCAATTCGCCGCTATCCCAGACGTGCTCTTCAGATTGACATGTTATGACCGACGGCCAGATGAAAACACCGCCAGTGTGCGACCAGTCTTCGACGACCAAAAGAGGCAGAAGGCTGGCGTCCGATATCCGTCCCGCTGTTTTGAATGCGGCGGCGGCCCTCTTCTATCAAAAGGGATTTGCCACTGTCAGCGTCGACGAAATCGCACAGCTGGCTGACACGCATAAAATGTCAATTTACCGGATGTATGGGTCCAAAGACGCACTTGCTATCGCCTGCGTAGACTGGGCGGGCGAAAATTTGGCGGCCGAATGGAATGAGATCGAGGCACGGTGCCCGGGTCGGCCACTAGATCATGTGGCATTTTTTTTCGTTAGTTTAAGTCGGCAAATGGCAACGCCTGGTTACACCGGTGATGCGTTGCTGAAACTTGCGCTCAGCTTCCCCGATGAACGCCACGAAGTTCGGCGTCGAATTGCGATCGTGCATTCGGCTTTCCTGAAGCGACTTGAACAAGCCGCACTCGAATCACAAAGCACGGAGGCATCATCGCTAGCTGATGGATTGAGCGTCTTATGGCGCGGCGCGACTTGCCCGGGCCGAACATCGGACGAGCTGCAGCAGCACGCAGCTATGATTGCGCAACTCGCCAACCGCCTCATCAAGGCATTCTCATAGGGCCCGCAACGGCTCGGACGCAGTAATGAGGGTGAACTAGATCTGTGCTCCGTTGAGAAGCCCCCCCTGAAGCGGATAGCTTGCAGAAACGGATCGCCCACATTGCTCATAGGAGTTGGTGTTTGCACACGGAAACGTCGCGACCCCGAGCGTCATAAGCGTTCAAAATCTCTAGAAGCAGCGTAAGCGCCTAGCCATCCCATCTTGAGTTGCATTGAAGGTCTTGGGAGCATCGTATCCACTAAAATAGGTGGACACGTGAACACTATCGAAGAAGAAGTCCCGCTTGGCCGGCGTCGACGCCGTCGCTATAGCGTCGAGTTCAAAGCCCAGGTGGTGGCAGCCTGCCAGGGGCCTGGGGTATCGCTCGCGGCCATCGCGTTGCACCACAAGCTGAACGCAAATCTGCTCCGACGTTGGGTAGAGCAGGCCGAAGGGAACGAGCGCTTTCTCGTCTCACGTAGCGATGTGGCGGTGCAGTCGTCAGTGGCGCCGGCATTCGTACCGCTCCCGCTCGACACGAAGAACGCGCGCCCGGCTGAGATCCGCGTCGAAGTGGGCCGCGCGGACCAGTCGATCACGGTTAGCTGGTCTTCTGCTCCACGCAGGCCGAACCGGCTACCACTGATGTTGCCACTCGCCAGCGCGACGCGGCTGCTGCCACCAACGTTATTTGTGTACGCGATACCGGCGTCGACAAGACCGTACAGCGTGACCGAGCTCTGTGCATGAGCAGCCGATGCTGCAAGTGCAGCAGATACGGCAATGGCGACGGGGATCTTTTTCATGAATTAACTCCAGCGTGTTGGGATTGATACTTAAACTACGGCGCGAGTATAGAAGGGCAGGTGCGGCACGACTTCGTTTCGGGGTCGCACTAGATCCTTCCGATTTGCTGGGGTAATCCGTCACAAATTGGAAACAATTCTGATGAAAGCCCGCCAGCTAAGGTGTAGTGCGGCTGTACTTCATCAGTTTAGGAGGGTTTACTGTTGTATCAAGGCGACGGCATCGGTGCTAGCCGGCATCCACTTTGACAGAAAACCTAACGTCCATTCTCGATGTCTTCGCCGTGGCGTCTCGCATTCGTCATGGAACTGCGTATCCGTTTTTCGAAGAGATCGCGGTGCAAGCCCTCGCGTCGAATTCACTGAGGTTGTCCAGCTGAATGGCTAGCTACTATCAGACGGGGAAGTGTTGCCCCTAGCCATGCTCTTCCGCTAGGGGCGGGAATCCACGTTGAGAGATGCGAGATAAATGCAGCGATTTCCGGGCTGTCTTATACTCAAATGCGATGCACCGACTTTCATCTGCGTTTGTGAAGGACTGAAGAAATCGCCAGCGCGAACTTCCCTGCCCGTGGGGCAATCTGCTCTCCTCGTCTGGCCCCACGGTTTAGCCCCTCGAGATATTGGCCACCTCGAGGGACTTTTTTGGCTTGAGGGACGAGAATTTTCCCGACAGTTTCAAGGATGAGGCACGACAGCGGATTTAATTTTTAGAGCCTTGGGGTCGACTTCCCGAGGCGAGGGTTGCGGCGAAGAACTCGCATGGTGAATGGAAGGCGTCCGTCGCACGAGCCGGCATTCGAACTGTCTGCGATGGCATCGAGTTCGTCCTGATTGTAAACCGAAAGGTCGGTGCCTATTGGCAGATACCGGTGCAGCGTCCGTCTGTGTTTTCGCATGTGTCGAGTTGCCAGAAACTGTGTGGGACGCAGAAGTACACCTTCGCACCCCTTGGCGTGGTGAGTTTTCTACGCCACGACACTTCTTTGCTCTAGGCGTTGGTGAAGCTCTGTCGCAGTGGTCGTCATTTGCATTGAGTTTGTCGGGTAGGCCGGTCAGTGCAGAAGGGGCGGTGGTACCTTCCATCTTCGCGCAAGGCGCGTCACAGGTGACGGATAGGTTCGACCGGGAGACACCGTCATGGTCCAGCGTATCTATGTCGGCAGCACTGACGACTTCATGATGTCGCACGCCGTTGACGGCCCGGGACCGATTGCACATCCACGTGTACTCGTAGTCGATGACTATCCCGCCTGCGCAGATGCGCTGCAACTCTTACTGGTGCACAATGGGTTCGAAGCCTGCAGTACGGGCGACGCGTGCGGAGCATACTCGCTCGCCGAACAATGGCAGCCATTCGCCATCGTTATCGACATTGCAATGCCTGGCATAACCGGGTTCGAGCTCGCGCGCCGGCTCAAGGTAAGCGCGCTTACCTGCAACATGCTGCTCGTTGCTTTCACGGCACGGGGCTCTCGTGAAGACATAGCCCGCGCATTCGAGGCCGGCTTTGACGCGTACTGCGTAAAGCCGCTCTCTCCGGTGCGACTACTCACCCTGCTCCAGGCTGTCGCAGGTAGGTCAGAACCATAGGCGGGACCGGGTGAATTCGGAATCGACCATCGGCGACCGACTACGTGTACGTCCTGCACCTCCTTTCGTCGATACGAAGATGTTTTCGGCATTTGAGCACTGCTGCCCAACTGTTACCCAAGTCGATTATCCACTTGTGATAGCCAATCTATTGGAATTTCATCCTCAGGCCTATCTTCGGGGAACACACCGGCCATCAAAACAAGTGATAACGCCACGCTGCACCAGATAGGCGAGCCGTACTCTGAATGGAGTCCGCAGCCCCACACCAAGGCCTGGTCCCTTACCAGTCACGTCATCCCCTCGGCACAGAAATGAACCATATTCTAGCGGTGGCGCTTAATAAATTATCGTGTAAAGAATGAGACGTGGCAGGGTGTTGAACCGCCCCGGATTTGGTGGAGGCTCCAACTCTTGAGAGAATGGAGCTATGAACAAGTCGAACAAGTTTTCTGCTGAAGTCCGCGAACGTGCTGTGCGCATGGTGCAAGAGCATCGGGGCGAGTATGCCTCACAGTGGGCAGCGATTGAATCCATCGCCCCCAAGATCGGCTGTACGAGCCAGACGCTGCTGGGATGGGTCAAGCGAGAAGAAGTTGATAGCGGTGAGCGTGAGGGTGTCACCACGTCGGAACGTGAACGCCTCAAGGCACTGGAGCGTGAGGTTAAGGAACTGCGCCGTGCCAATGAGATTCTGAAGCTGGCGAGCGCATTTTTCGCCCAGGCGGAACTCGACCGCCGCCTGAAGTCCTGAAGGCCTTTATCGACCAGCATCGCGACACCTTCGGGGTCGAGTCGATCTGCAAGGTCTTGCGGATTGCCCCGTCGGGCTATCGGCGTCATGCCGCACAGCTTCGCGATCCGTCGCGGCGCTGTGCCCGAGCGAAACGCGATGAGTTTCTGAGTCCAGAAATCAAGCGAGTCTGGCAGGCCAACATGCAGGTCTACGGCGCGGATAAAGTCTGGAAGCAGTTGAACCGGGAGGGTATTGCGGTGGCACGTTGCAGCGTCGAGCGGCTGATGAAGCAACAGGGTTTGCGCGGTGTGAGGCGTGGAAAGCGAGTTCGCACGACTATCCCCGATGTATCGGCTCCACGCCCGCTCGACCGGGTCAACCGTCAGTTCAAGGCTGACCGGCCGAACCAGCTCTGGGTGTCGGATTTCACGTACGTCTCGACGTGGCAGGGCTGGCTCTATGTCGCATTTGTGATCGACGTGTTCGCTCGGCGCATTGTCGGCTGGCGCGTCAGCTCGTCGATGACCACGGACTTCGTTCTGGATGCACTTGAACAGGCGCTGTACGCTCGACGGCCGGACAATGACGGAACACTGATCCATCACTCCGATAGAGGTTCGCAATACGTCAGCATTCGCTACAGCGAACGGCTGACCGAAGCAGGCATCGAGCCGTCGGTTGGCAGCCGAGGCGACAGCTACGATAACGCGCTGGCTGAAACGATCAACGGCCTGTACAAGGCCGAACTGATTCATCGTCGTGCGCCGTGGAAAACGCGTGAGTCTGTCGAGCTGGCGACGCTGGAATGGGTCGCGTGGTTCAACCACCATCGGCTGATGGAACCTCTCGGCTATATCCCGCCCGCTGAAGCTGAGGCAAACTACTACCGGCAATTCAGCAATACCATCGCTGTGCCGGCATCAACTTAAACCAACCAGCCTCCACGATTCCCGGGGCGGTTCAGTGTTTTGAGTGAGTTAGGGCCTTTTCAACAACGGACACCATCGGGTTAGGCGATGGCGCCGTCTTCCTCGAAATACCTTCCGTCAAGTGATAGCTCTAAATCGAACATTGAAACCTGCCGCTGACCCTCTGCTCGCCAGAACTCAACCTGCCCGCGTGGGCTGACAACAATGACTTCGCGAGCGCCGCCTTCCAGATAGGCGTTCACCCGCCGGGCTATGTGCTGCCGCCGCTCGCTGTCCAGGAGCACCTCAACACAAAGGTCCGGCACGAACGGAACCGGGTCGTCGCGGTCAGAACCTTCCCATTTATCCAGTGACATCCATACGACGTCCGGGACCATGATGCCAAAACAGAGAGTAGTAACGGCCACCGACATTGCGGCAAGATGACCCAACTGCTCGTTCAGTTGGACGTAGACGTCCGTGAGCACTATCTGGCGCCTCGCCGACGGGAACGGATTCGTAACTATTTCCCCGCACTCGTTCAATTCGTACGGGTACCACTGAACCATTTCCGGCTTCATGGCTAAGCTGCGCCATGTTACAAGCAATCTTTCACGGTCCAATCGAGTCAACGCATCCATCAGGCTCTCGAAAACAATTTGCTAAGTGGTGTAAGGGCGTGCCTCGCGAATCGAAATTCTCGTACTCGGGCACTCCAAAATTGGGGAGATTTATCGGGTCAGCTTGATCACCTGAGGAAACGTATTCTCATATCGAAACGTCGGTGTAGCGACCATGGACAAACTTGAACGCCGAGCTGTGGCGATACACACGCGGGCCTGAACGCCGGTCGCAGTTATAGCGGGGGCACAGCGGTTTGCGGCCATAATTCTTGCTGTGCGCCGCGTCGGTATCCAGCAATGTTTCGCCAAGAATCCGTACCATATTTTTCGAACTAGACTCTTCTGATCAGATGATCAAGTTTGCGACCTGACCAAAGTACGCGATGACTGCTCCCGTTGCCCCTAACCTGGGAACGCCGAGATAAATCAAAGGAACAGTCGATGAACCGGCACCATCAATTGCCCAACTGTATGGCAGTGGAGCGCGGCACTCTCAAAGTAGGCAACGCGGTTTGGGCACTCGACGGCGTCGAGTTCGCAACGTTGACCGCTTCAACGTAAAGTTACAACACGTCTCTTATCCCTAGCAGCTCGTACACCTTACTCAAAATACCTGACCTCTTCCACCTCAAGTGCTTTATGTAGCACGTCTGGGCTGGCGGAAAATTTGATGGTAGCCTGTGCCATTTTTCACGATTGGTGACCACCCAAAGTATAGCGTCTAGAACTTCGCGATCCGGGCGAAATGGTCGACCAAATCTTGGCCTGGAGTCCTGTGCGAATAGATGCGCAACGCGCGACCATGCATCGTCGGAAAGCGGAATCGAGATCATCATTAATGCGTATCCAATTCGTACGTTAAATCCAAATCCATAAAAAATTGACGCCAACGCTTTCACTCCGGGGCGACCCGTGTCCCTCGACGGTTGAAATAATCTGACTCATGGATAACAAAGCTTGTGGGTGTTCAAACCCGGCATCTGCTTTGCAGGCATTCGTATAGGACACGAGTTCACGTCGCCCGTGCACGCGTTGCTTCAGGCAGGAGGGCGCTCCCTAAAACTCGACGATACGACGTTTCCGCAGATCCGCGAACTGGACGGCAACTACCGCTTCGAGACGCATTTCTCCCCGAGCTGTCAAAACTGCCTATGGGTGGTCCACATGCTCAACATCATGACACTCGTGAACCCGCGCATTCGTAATGTCGCAATCGACGGCACGCTGTTCCAGAACGAAGTCGAGTCACGTCAGATCGTGGCGGTGCCTCACGGTAGCGCGAGCCATTCAGTGCAATTTCAATTTCCTTTGTGGCTTCATAGTCCGCATCCATCGGCCCCTGCCACCCGGTAACTTTGGCTCAACAAACTTAGCGGAGCACTTTGGCCAAGTCAACTTGGACGGCTGAAAAAACATATTTCCTGGGTCGATATAATCGGAAAACATTCTTGGTCGACTTTGGCGTTTACCATAGTAAACTCGACATTCTCGGTTGTTCTCCTTTTTAATACATTGGGGTCGGTCGTCAGTTTATGATTCAGGAAGAAACAGAACACGTGGAATTAGTCAGGAAACGCATTCGAGATGCAGATCATTGCAGAATAAAAGACCGCTTTGTCGTGGTCACCATTTCCGGCTGCTGCTATCCCTTGCGCATGGCGCTGACATTTCCGATTTCAGTTGAACTCGCGTTACGTCGAAGATTCCTGTTCGGGCCTGGTGTGATCGTCAGTTGTAAGACCCCGCGGCGCGAGTACGACGAAATCAACGCCTTGTCGACGCATGCTACGTCCTCGATCCGGAGAGCGCAGTCGACCGCGACGCCGAAAACGTACTTGACGTCCAGCTCCTTCATGCTCAAAACCGTGTTGAACAACGGTCCTACTAATCTTTGCTCTCCGGTTTAGATCAATTTGGGCGACACCCAGCCACAGATGAGGTGTGACGTTATAACCGCAACGCGCATCACAAACGCGAAGTACGACGCTTATGGCATCAAGTCCCGGGAACAGGCGTCGTGCGTCTGCGCGGCGGTGTAAGACGATTGGCCGCAAACACAGGCTAGCCCGTGTTTGCGGGTCAAACTCATAGTAGCTACCGGTCTACGGCGAAGCCCACGCATGACGCAGATGCGTCAGTCTGCTTGCGCAAGTGCAGCGGCGAGGATCATTTCTTCATAGTTGACGGGACGAAGTCGACCTCGCGCGCGCGGCTTGAAGACCGCGTCCCCTCGTTGGATGCGCTGGCCGGTCAATGCACAGTAGCCGCTTTGGGGGGCCACCACCCGGCCCCAAACCTGATCGACATAATGACCCATCGTGGGATCGCACCACGATATCAGTGCGCTTGCATCGTCCTGCCGCTCAATCGCCGTAATCTTGCTGCGCGGCGCTGGAACTGACATAGTCTGATGAGGCTTGCCCGGATTCCCTATCCTTGCTGCGCGTGCGCCGCGCCTGCACGCAGCACGCCATGGCTCTCCAGCAACAGCATCATCGCCGCTAGAGATATGCGACAAGAGCGAAACTACCTGGCTCCACGGGTTGATCTGTTCCATGTCGGCATGCCTCTCAGATGAGAAACTCTAACGAATAGAGCGGTGGGGGGTAATCCACATCGCGCTCTGCTACCCTCTTCGCTACTTCGTTGACGAAGAGGATATGGTTAAACCGATACTCGATGACGAAGCGCGGCCACTGGTCCACCTCTCGGTGCCACCGACAAAACCTCGCCGCCCCCAGTACCCTAGATGCAAACGGTTAGACGATCGCGCATTGCTGACCGGCATACCCTTCACGCTGCCGCCTTGCATCTTGTGAGAGATAGTCCCGCAGGAGATTTGTTGTGACTCGGGAATGAACTGCTGGCCTCGAGCGCGCGGTACGCACGAAGTCGGAGTTGGAGACTTGTTGTACGAAGTGGTCCTCGTCCGGTTGCGTGCTGCGGATCGCTTCGACTGGCCACGCGTCGTCGAATCCTCCTCTATGCGCGCTGTCCGATCTGGCAAAGAGCAGATGCCAGTCCCAGCGATCGTGCTCTACCCGGTTCAAAACATCACCTCGTCAACGAAGCGAAACGCATTCCGCTCCCTGTACTCCGGACCGGAGTCAACCGTTATGGGGTCATGCAACTTCTGCGACTGATCGACTCTATTCGCCGGTGCGCGGCAAGTTCGTCCGACCGCTGCCGAAGCCGGCAACCGCAAGGCGATCGTGCTATGAGCACAACAAACGCCGTCGGCACGCTGCGTGGCGCTAACATCGCAATCCCGATTGCCTGTCAGGGCGAGCCGCACGGCAGCAGCGACCTGGGGGAAACTCCATAAGTCGTTGAGCACGCAATCGCGTCGCTGCATAACATCAGTCGCCCGCGCATTCGTGTCGAACACTCCACCCTCAATCATGACGCGTTCGTGAACGTCGCCTGCGGCATCATCTGCTGGAGGCAACTCCAACTTTCATTGCACTAGCGCCTTTACTTGGCCGAGACGGAGGTGGCAGCTTGCTCGATGAGCTTGGCTGTTTCCTTCGGCTTGGACAAATAGGCCACATGGCTCGCCTTCACCTCGACGGTCGTGGCATTGGCACGCTTGGCCATCCTGCGCTCATTGTCCGGATTGATCGACCGGTCGTCGCTAGCCACCATGTACCAGCTGGGCTTGGTCTTCCAGGCGGGTGTCGTAATCTTGCCGGTGAAAGAATCGGTGGAGATCGGCACCTGCGACTGGGCCATCAGGTGCGACACGGACGGTGGAACGTCGGCCGCAAAGTCGGCCGCGAAATGCGCCTGGTCTATCCACCAGTTGCCGTTGCTGTCCGACTTGAACGCCTTGGAGGCCTGCGGCATGGCCTGTTCAATCGTCGCGGCGCTCTCACCCACATCAGGTGCAAAGGCAGCGATGTAGACCAGTCCCGAAACCTTCGGATCGTTACCGGCCTCGGTGATGATAGCGCCGCCGTAGCTATGGCCGACGAGGATCACCGGCCCATCCATGGCGTCGACGGCCGCCTTCGCATACTTCACGTCCTCGGCATAGGAAGTCTCGGGGGGCTGCGCTATCGACACCGTGTAGCCGTCCTTTTCGAGAATCCTGGCAACGCTCGCCCAGCCGGAGCCATCAGCAAATGCCCCGTGCACCAGAACGACATTCTTGACGCCGGCGGGCGATGCTGATTGCGCGGAGGCGACTTGCAGCGTTCCCCCCATCAACGTAGCTGCAAGCGCAGCAACCATGTAAATCTTCTTCATGACATTTGTCCTGTACAGAGTTCTAATGAACCGTCTCGAGTCCGACACGCACATAGATATCCTGTTAGCGCGTTGGCGTCTTGCCGAGACGGTTTCTTGTTCGAACGGCGGCGTTTTGACCGCTTGTGGAGCCGCCGGATCAAGCGTGTTCTGGAGATTCGGGCGACTCTTCGTCGCAGGGCTCTCTTGAGGCGTTACCCCGCGCTTTCTTCGAGCGTGAGCTTGACGTCGATGTTGCCGCGCGTCGCGTTCGAATACGGGCAGACAATGTGGGCCTTGTCGACCAGCGACCGGGCGACCTCAAGTGGCATACCGGGCAGCGAAATCTTTAATTCAACCTCGATACCAAAGCCAGTCGGAATCAACCCGATTCCCACGCTGCCGTTGACCGAAACGTCGGTCGGGATTGCGATCTTGTTCTGCGCAGCGACAAACTTCATGGCACCCAGGAAACATGCGCTGTAGCCCGCGGCAAAAAGTTGTTCAGGGTTGGTACCTTCGCCGCCTGCGCCCCCGAGCTCGCGCGGGGTGGTCAGCTTGAAGTCGAGCTTGCTTTCCGGCACAACCGCACGGCCGTCACGGCCTCCGGTGGCTTGAGCGTGAGCGCGGTAGAGAACTTTTTCGATGGACATGATGTATTTCCTATCTGGAGAGTTAAGTAAATTTATCTATCACTAGATCAACTTCTGTGCGGACTCCCCCGCACCCGGGAATCTGATATTATCCTGTTATGAATCTACCTGTAGATAGACAGAAGGATAAATGACAACAGGTTATGACCGCCTTTCGGTACTGCGTCACTTGCTGACCTTCCACGCGCTTTCGATATTCTCCAGACGCGATCTTGTTTGAAACAGACGGCTCGCCAGCGCACAGCCTTGATATGCTGCGAAAACCGTCCGGGCAGCGCACTCCGGCTTGCCGTTGAACGCTAGCGTACCTTCTTTGGCGCCCTGCGAGAGCACCTTGGCCAGCCAGTTTTCGTTGGCCTTAAAGAATGTCTGCACCGCGTGTCGTACGTTATCTGGTAGCGACTCGATATCGGCGGCGAGCATCCCGCATAGACAGATCCGATCGCCGTCGCCAAGAATCTTGCCAAACTTCTTCGTGTACTTCGCCAGTTTTGCATCGGCAGGCAACGATGCGTCGATCGAATGAACGTCGCCGAGCACCTCTTTACTGTACTCGTTAACTGCCTCCAGTACCAAGTCATCTTTCGCCGGAAAGTAGTAGTGGATGCTCGAGGTCTTCACGCCAACGAGTTCAGACAGATCACGATAGCTGAATCCGTTATACCCGCGCAACATCATCAGCGTGATAGCGTGCCGGACTATTTGCTCACGTACTGTCGATGTAGTGTTCATGTGCTGAACTTTATCTATCACTAGATAGACTGTCAATTGAAATTTCCAATCATGCCGATTGCTCAAACCATCGCCTGCTCTAGCTACACCCGTGACGTGGTTGCTAAAAGCAGCAGTCTACGGTGCCTACCGCACGTGGCCATCTCTCACATGCTACGCCCCGGCTATACGCTGGTGCCGTTGATGGGGCTCGCGTCTTTCACTAAGTGCGATGGATACGCAGCAACGACACCAGGAAACATGCGAACTGAAGCGTGATCGTCGATATGATGGTGATGGAGGGAGGCGAACACGCGCGACTGCGTTTCGGCTGTTGGCAGCGGTGTCGCGAACCCCTCGCGAGTCCCAATGCAGGGGCTGCGGCGAAACGACAGACGAGAGGCACCGCTTAAGGCGACCCAGATCGGTCATCATCTGCACGCCAAGCAATACAGGAACCCGAGAAAGGCAAGCGTTCCACGTGGCCAGATGATGCGGAACGCCGAATGGCTGGGTCAAAGGCGCGCTGCGCGAAACAATACACAACCTTGTCGTGCAGCGTCGGAGTTTTCCGGCAACGAGCACTTCAATGCGAAGCGAGAGATCTAATTCTGATTGTGATAATGCTTTGAGCTCCACAGGATAGCCCCTCATTGCACCGAACTAGCACTGAATCAGTGCACATCTGCCCTAACAGGCCGTTGAAATATCCGTCGTTGATGCGCCCAGATCCATTACGACGGATGCTGGGTTCGCACTTTTGAAACGCGGAACACGTTTGCGGGCATTCGACGTTGCTCGCGGGTTCGCCATATCGATGTTATCCATTGCTTCCTGCCCCTTAACCGGCAAGTGTGCGCATACGCGTCAGGTTGTAGCCGACCTGCGTCAGCACGAAGAGCTGGTCTACGCGTTCAAGTCCTCGATACATCGCTTGTCGAATTCGTCCGACTGTCTTGCCCCATCCGAACACCTGCTCAATGCGTTTACGTTTTTGCTGGCTGACCGCGTAACCCGGCCAACGCGTAGTTCGCTCGTCAATTGCTGAGCCTCCTGGACGCCCATCGTTTTGCGCCACATGCGGCGTGACACGATTCGCGCGACAACTGCCGACGAAGCCGGCGGTGTCGTAGTTCTTGTCCGCGCCGACCGTGATGGCACGCGACGCAACACTCGCGGCATCAGCAAGCATCTGCTCGGCCGCGTCGCGCTCGGCGGTGCCCGTCGCCAGCGTCACCTGTGCGTTGACCACCAGGCCGTGCCGGTTGTCGGTCAGCACGTGGCCCATATAACAGAGCATCGCTCCGGTTCCTTTGCTCTTACGAAACAGGCGCGCCTGCTCGTCCGTCGTGGATTGGTGCGTCTCGTTACTGCGCTTCTGTCCATGCCAGTTGTCATTCGGCGCGGGCGGTTCGTCTGGAGGCGTGTCGTCTTTGTCCGGACTTGCCTTGGGCACAAAGCTCTTGTGCCCGGCCCATGCCTGAATCAACGTGCCGTCGACGCTAAAGTGCTCCCCAGAAAGATATCCGCGCTCGCGCGCGGTCTCGACTGTCTCGTTGAAGAGCAACACCAGCACATCGTGTTCGAGCAACCGGTCGCGGTTCTTGCTGAACGTCGAGTGGTCCCACACGGTCCCGTCCATCGGCAGGCCGACGAACCAGCGGAACAACATGTTGTAGGAAATCTGTTCCACCAGCATGCGCTCGCTACGAATTGAGTACAGCACCTGCAGCAAAAGAGCTCGCACCAGCTTCTCCGGCGCAATACTCGGCCGACCTCCTTTCACGTCAGCCTCGTACATCCGCGCGAACACATCGTCCATGCGTTTAAGCGCGTCATTGAGCCAGGTGCGAATCGGACGCACCGGATGGTCCTTCGGCACAAAATCGTCCAGCTTCAACACCGTGAACATTGATTCGGTAAAACCATCTGGCCCACGCATCCGTTCCATCTCGCTCTCATTGATGACATACGTTCAACGTTTACGCCTGCGTTCCGGATGACCGCTACATGAGGTATTTCACCGGCCTGCTAATGATCCTCAATCATAACGGGCAGAAAACTCAAACCAGCGACATGAGCACGGACCACAGTGATTTGCCGCTTCAAGACGGCGCGTCAACTGCAACGTTTGGGTTTGGACCGCAATCGAATGAGGAATCCACTTACGTATTGCCATTACCACCGACTCTCAGCATAAGCGCGCGATTCGCACGCAGGTCTTCTAGACTTGGGAGCCCGTGACAGATGTTCGTTTGCCCGAACATATTGCCGATTAGATTAGGCATCCTTAAATATCTTTCGCTCTCTATCCTGCTGGAAATCTACACGAAAACCTCAGGGGTCCTATATGTGTTACCGGGGACATTTGAACCACGTTGCGCTGACGCCTCTGGGGTTTGACGTAGAAGAAGCACTGAGTAATCACCTACACTCATCTACGCGCCCCCCCCACTTCCACATGGCCCGGCCAAGGAAGGTAAAGGTTCGATCCCATGCTTTCGCCGCCCAGACCGGATCGAACTGCGTACGGGATATGCGTCCGCCACCCACAGCCGTTTCATTCGAAAATCCATGAAATGCAAGGTATCGATGAAATTGAACATCTACGCCGGCGTCGCGCAACCGCACCTCCAGTTCATTCGCCGTCTCGATGGGAAAGAACTCGTCCTGAATCGCCCAATGGCTGATAATTGGCGCGCGAATTTTCGCTGCTTCGACGTACTCGAGCGGCGGAAATCCATACCAGACCACACCCGCAGAGAGCACGGGGTGGTGGCACAGGGCAAGCAGTGTTAACGCACCGCCCATGCAGTAGCCCATTGAGGCTATACGGTCCGATTTCGTTCCGAGATATTGCAGCGCGCCAGCGACATCCTGCGACGTGACTTCCGCGAAGTCGAGGCTGTTCATCAGATGATTGGCCTCTTCTTCCTTAACGGTCGTCTTTCCTCGAAAGAGGTCGGGAACGAGCGCGAAATAGCCGGCGCTCGCTAGCCGGTCCGCGACTCCACGTATCTGGTCGTTAAGGCCCCACCATTCCTGCAGAACGAGCACGGCGGGCGCGCCGGCCTGATCGTCCGGCGCGGCAAGGTAGCCGTCGAGGGGACGCCCGTCCGGACGTTCAAAGCCGACCATCGTCCCGTGGAATTTCATGATCGTTGCTCCTCTAGCGCATGCCGATTAGGACACATGCGTCGAGAGTAGCGGCCCGGCCACGTCATCGCCTCCTTTTGCGCTGAAAAGTTCTGAAATTTTCTTGTATCAAACCGCGATGTTATTGGCACGCAATGGCATCGTGAGAAGGAAATCAAGGGGTTCGTACGGCGCTGGCAAAGTCGATTGCGCCAAGTCGAACTGAACCGGCGATTTTCCGATGAGTTTCCATAACCGTTCGAGGCTACCCTTGCAACGCGTCTCCCAAGCTACAAACCCTCGACCGCGGGCGACGTACAATGCGTTCAAGAGCATACATTCAGCTAGTTCAGCGGTGGCGTCGAGTCCCCCCTGTAGAAGCATGATCTCCGCTTCCGCCCGCATCAGTTCTAGCCAGGAAAAGAGGTCCTTTACAGCTGCTGCCCTCGCCATGGCGCGAGCGATCAATGCGTCCGCATCGCGGGCTCGGCCAAACCTTGCCAACGCAATGGCGGTTTCGGCGAGGAACGCGGTCAGTACGACGCAGTACTGCGCCTCGCCAATTTCGTCCAACGAAGGGGCAATGCTGGCGTCATACGATTCGACCTGACCCAAGCGCAGCGCGATCAACCCTCGCCACATTTCCGCACGGGCCTTCCATGTCGACACGCCATGCCGCCGGGTGGCGTCTGCGAGCGATTGCACCGCTTTGGCGAGTCCCGCATCGTCATTGCGCAGCAGTGCGGTCGGACATAATGCCTCGCTCAACGCGTAGCATATCGACGGTGAATGACCCAGGGCGTGTGCGTCCTCAAGTGCGCGCTGCGCCATTTGTTCAGCCTCTTCGTGACGGCCGAGAAAGGATAGCGCCTGCGCAAGCACCGACCGCGTCATACTGTGCTCATCATAGAGAAACCGGATGCGTTCAGCGCGGCTGGTTCGCCCGCCAGGCATGCAGATTGACTCCAGTTCGATGAGTGCTTCATTCGGTTGCCCAAGGCACAAATGAGCGATTCCAGACATCGTGCGCGCCACCATCCGGTCGCTGGACCAGGAGGAGTTTGCAGCAACCTCTGAAAAGTGCGAGGCCAACGCAAGCGCCTGCGGATATCGCCCATTCAGGTATGCATGACTCCAACAGCCCCATAAGCCCCGTAGCTGATATTCCACATCACCGGTCTCCTGCGCGAGCGCCAACGCAGCGGCAAATGCTTCGCAAGTCTGAGCGCCCGCACTCTGGAACAACAGGCACGCGCCGCGCGCCGCCTGCAACTTCATTTCCCATTCAACGACAGGTAAATTGAGCCGGGCGTGGACGGCAAGCCGCGCCAACGCCTCGAGAGCTTTGTCCACGCGGCGAAGACATTCCTCGAACAGTGCAAACTGCATTGCCGGGGCGATACTGGCCACGGTAAGCTCGATCGCGACCACTACCGTCTCGTCATTTGAGAAAGCCCATTCGACAGCCGCGCGCAGATCGTCCAGATAAATCCCGAACGTGCGGTTCCAGTCAATCTCGGCGCGTTCTCTGGCGAATCTCTCGGCGGTCCGGAAAACGTCGAGAACATGCCGCGCGTGACGAACTAGCCAGTCGTCGCTTGTACCGCTTTCGACGAGACACTCGCGCGCATACGCACGGATCGTGTCGAGAAGCCGGTACTGCATCTGGGGAAGATTGGGGACGGCGCACAAAAGCGACCTGTCGACGAGTTCGGCAATAGCGCTCGTTACCTCGTGTGGCGGCATGTCGGTGGCGACGATCATCCGCTGCGCCGAGTCCAGCGTGAAGGTTCCCGCGAACAGACTGAGCCGGGCCAACACCGTCTGAAGCCGCGGCGGCAAAAGCGCGTAGCTCCAGTCGACCGTTGCGCGTAATGTCTGCTGGCGCGGGAGCGCGGTCCGCGCCCCGTTGCGAAGGATCTGAAAGCGGTCGTCGAGGCGGTCAGCCACGCCCTGGATGCCAAGGGCACCGGTACACGCGGCCGCGAGTTCGATCGCCACCGGGATGCCGTCCAATTGTCTGCAAATGCGGGCGATCAGCGGCATGCACGCGTCGATGCCCGCGTCCGGCTCCAAACTGGTCCGTTCGAGGAATAGCTGGATCGCGCCGAAGCGCATAGCGTCGTGCGCCTCGTCGTGCGACGGCATGTCGAGCGACGGCACGGGATAAACCCTCTCGCCCTCGATCCTCAGCGCCTCCCGGCTCGTGGCAATGACAGTCGAGGCAGGGGTCACCTGTAGAAGCCTCTCAATGAGCTCAGCCGCGCTTTCTATAAGGTGTTCGCAATTGTCAACGAGAATAACGAGGCGCCGATCGTGAAGGCTTAGCGCAATTTTTTCGAAGTCTCGTGTTCCATCACCAGGCGGAAAACCGAATGCGGTGGCTACAGTGGCTGGCAGGTAGTCCGCCGATGCGGTCGCTGCCAGTTCCACAAAGACGGCGCCGTCGGCGAAGTTCGACGACACCTGGCGGCCCGCCTCGATCGCGAGCCGCGTTTTGCCCACCCCGCCTGCCCCGACGAGGGTGACGAGGCGTCGCGACCGGATCAAATCCACGAGTTCCGCGAGATGGGTCTCGCGGCCAATGAGCCGCGACACATAAGCGGGAAGCCCTTTGCCGCGGAGTGCGACCGGGGCCGCCGGCGCCGCGCTCATAGGATCTGGGCCGGACGGCGCATGAGTGACCAGCTCTCCGACAAATTGATAGCCACGTCCGGCAATGGTCCGGATCGCATCGCGATCACTTTGCAGCGCGCGCCGCAGTAGCGATACCTGACCTTCAAGCGTGTTCTCGCCTACGATTCTTCGCGGCCAGACCACCTCCATGATCTCTTCCTTGCTGACGACCGTACCACGCTGCTCGATAAGTAGCATCAGCAGATCGAATGCGCGGTCCCCAACGCTGA
The DNA here is from genome assembly GCF_046027215.1 of Paraburkholderia fungorum. GTDB lineage: Bacteria > Pseudomonadota > Gammaproteobacteria > Burkholderiales > Burkholderiaceae > Paraburkholderia > Paraburkholderia fungorum_D. Next base: position 586,380 of record NZ_JAQQEN010000003.1, read on the forward strand.
CGCACACACCGTCATGACTCAGCTCGCGACGGCCGGGGTTAACGGTCGTCGCGCCGAAGTGAAACAGGATGGCAGATTGAGACAGCGTGACCATGATGTGTCCTCCGGACAGGGCGGGCTCTATAGATCACATCGCCCGCGACGAGTGCGTTGCTGATGGGGATGGAAGGCGGATTGACGATGTTCGATCTGACCGGTTGCAATCTATTCGCAGAGGTGTTCAATTTCGTACTCCGATGGTAAGTTAGCGTTGAAAGTGCCGGATTGGGGGGACGGCTATGCGCCCGATCGGCTCCGGCGGAATGAAGGGGGCGCAAAACCCGAGCGTTTCCGACAACAGCGCGGATTTGCCTCCGCTCGTCAGGTCGACGAGCAGTTGGCCGAGCGCGCTCACCTTAGGAATGCCCGACGCGTTGCATCCGGCACGTCATCGTGCATTTGCCGCTGATACTTGCGCATGGACATCGACACGGCAATGCGGCGCAACGGCTCGGGCGGGATCCACGTGGGCGTGGCCCACGCCATGCAGCGTTGCAGCATCGGACTGCTCTGGCCGGCAATCTGTTCGGCCAGCAACCGGCCCAGAAGCGACATCTTGATGATTCCCGAACCATTGCAACCCGAGACACCATACATTCCCGGCGCCACCTGCCCGAAGAACGGCGCCCCGTTGCGCGTCAGACTCACCGCGCCACCCCAGACGTACTCGAGATCATGGCGCCGCATCTGCGGGTAACGCATCCGATACGCCTGCTGCAGCATCGTCTCGATCTCTGTGTTGTCCTGTTCGCGGTTGTACGAAAAACCTGTCCGGATCATATAGCGGTTACCGCCGACCTTGCGCGTCGTCGCGCCCATGCGCTCGGTCGGCACCATGCCCCAGTCGCTCGTGCTGCCAAGGCGGGCACCCTCATCATCCGGCAACGCGGGGGTAAGCGCGGCGTAGGTGTATACGGTGATCTGGCGATTGCGCGCCAGCCCGAAGCGACCCAGAAAGGCATTATTGGCAAACACCACCACATCGGCGTCGATACGCGCGTTTGGTGTCAGCAGCCGGTGTGGGCGGCCGTGCTGCACGTCGAGCACCGGCGTATGCTCAGCCAGCATCACTTGCTCGGGCAGCGCGTCGGCCAGCCCTCGTATCAGTGCGGCAGGCTGCACCAGGGTACAGCTCGGCATCCAGATGGCATGGCGATAAAATGACGTGCCTAGTGTTTGCGTCAGTTCCTCCCGCGTCAGCGCCTTGAACGGTACGCCGAGCGAGGTCAGTTGCGCCGCCAGTTGCCGCAGCTCGGCTTCTCCCCGGGCCGTTGTTGCACCCTTGTAGTTGCCACAAGTTCGCCAGCTGCAGTCAATATGATGCTGCGCTACTAGTGCTTCGAGCCATGCATGCCCAGTCTGCAGCATCGTCTTCTGCCACTCGGCTTCAGCGGCGTTGCGGCTGCCCAAGACCTTCGCGTACGGCAGGCTAATCATGAAGCCGGAGTTCCGGCCGCCCGCACCATCGCCGACCGTACCGCTCTCGACCAGCACGATCGGCTCACCGGGAAAAGATTCGGCCAATTGCCGCGCGGCAGCGACGCCGGCATAACCTGCGCCGATCACGGCAAAGCGCACGCGGTGTTCGCCTTTGAGCCCGGCGGTGAGCGTCTGCCGCGGCGGCAGCAACTGGTTCCAGCCACTGGGCCGGGCATAACGGGGATAAGTGTCTCGCATGACTTGGAGATTCGGCATCAAAGAAAGGGGGTCACGTCAACGGGACGTTGCGCGTCTCGCGCAGGAAAAACAGCGGGATCGTCGATACCACACAGCAGACGATCACAAGATATGCAGGCGCGAGCGGGTCACTCGTCACGTGGATCAACCAGGTCGCCGTGAATTGTGCGAAGCCGCCGAAGATCGCGGCGCCGATGGCCTGCGCGATACCCATGCCGCTGGCCCGCACTTTGGCGGGAAAATTCTCCGTCACCAGCGTGTAGTTCCCCACCGCGCACATGGCAGCCAGGATGGCCAGGCCACCGAGCATCAGCACCAACGCCCACATCGGCAGCTGCAAGTTCATCGCATGGAAACACGGTATCGCCACTGCAATCGACAGAATGCGCGAGACCCAGGCCAGAGGCTTTCGCCCAACCCTGTCGCTCAATATGCCGAGTAGCGGGCTGGCCACGAAGATCACGATGCCGCTAGCGATCACCGCCGCCAAGGCGAGATGCGCCGGCATGTGCAGTTGCACGATGGCATAGGTCGGCAAATAGACAATAAAGATGTACGAAGTGATCTGCGAGCCGGCCTGAATCAACGTGGACATCACCGACAGTTGTCGGTAGCTGGCCACCAGATCAGTGAGTGCGCTTTCCGGATGCTGCGGCGCGTCCGGCGCCATCTCGCGAGCGTATGTTTCCTTGAGTTGCCGTCGGATATAGATGCCCATCGGCGCAATCAGCATGCCAACGACAAACGGCAAACGCCATCCCCACGATGCTAGCGCCGCCTTGTCCAGCGTTGCTGTCAACGTGAACGAAATCAGCGCAGCCGCCAGGACCGCCAGGCCCTGGCTCGCCATTTGCCAACTAATGTAAAAGCCACGCTGATGGTTCGGGGCGGCTTCGGCCAGCATCGAGGTAGAAGCGCCTACCTCACCGCCAGTGGAAAACCCTTGCAGGATCCGGCCCAAGACAATCAGCGTTGGCGCGAACACGCCGATCTGCGCGTAGGTGGGCGTGAACGCGATAATCGCGGTGCCCAGTGCCATCAGTGCCAAGGTCAGCAACATCGCTGCTTTGCGTCCACGGCGATCGGCATACGCCCCGAGCACGATGCTGCCCAACGGACGAAACAGGAAGCCCACGCCAAACGTCGCTAGCGACGCCAGCATCGAGCCGATCTCGTTACCCACCGGAAAGAATGCCCGTCCTATCTGGGCCGCAAAAAAACTGTAGATCAGGAAATCATAGAACTCGAGTGCATTGCCGATCGTGGTGGCCGCAATGATTCGTCGCCTCGATAGCGGCGACGAATCCTGTACATAAGTGACACCGCTGAGGCCGAGCGCGTTATCCGACATAGCATCCTCCTGGTCGATGATAGCGGGACATGCGCGAGCGACAGCTCGTGTGGGCAAGCATGCCCGTAACCGCCGGAATGCAGTAGCGGTCCCGGTTTTGTTTGCGATATTTGAGTATCGGATTGCATTAGTGGCATGTCTAATGCATTATCAATACGTATTCAATGCATTGGTTGCATCATGAACCTTAAGCATCTCCAGCACGTGATTGCCCTTGCCGAGACGCTGAATTTCCACCGGGCAGCCGAACGTGTTCACTTGAGTCAGCCAGCATTCAGCCGCAGCATCGCCGCGTTCGAGCAGACGTGCGGATTGCGCATTTTCGATCGCAATGGCGGATCGGTTGAACTCACTTCTGTCGGCAAACAGGTGATACAGCGTGCTCGGCGCCTGCTGCTGGAGGCGCGCAGCCTGTCCCACGACCTCAAACTCCTGCGGGACGCCGAATTGGGTGAAGTGATCTTCGGTGCCGGGCCATTTTCCGCAGCGTCGATCGTCGCGCCCGTGCTGCGCGCGTTCCATAACCGCTACCCGAAGATCGCCATCCGCGTGGAGGTCAACAACTGGCTGCAATTGCTGCGGATGTTGCAAGAAGAACAAATCGATTTCTTCATCGCCGATACCCGAGCGTTGCCGACAGATGAGCATATCGATGTCACGTCGCTCGGCGCTTTGCCAGTCGGTTTCTTTTGCTGCCGCCAGCACCCGCTGCTGCAGCCGCCCGGCAAACGGCGCCGCCCAATGGTGTCGACGGAAGCGCTGCTGGCCTATCCGCTAGCGTCGGTGCGGATCCCCCCTATTGCCAGACATGAGCTCGCTGCGTCGTTTGGATTACCGGAGGGGACCGTGCTGCCGGTACAAATCGAATGCGACGACATCGCGCTGCTAAAGCAAATGATCCCCGGCACAGATATCGTGTTGACCTGCGCTGATCGGCTGGTACGTGACGAGGTCGCCAAAGGCACGCTGGTACGCTTGCCGATTCCCAACCTGACCCCAGTCTATGGCGATTGGGGCATCGTCAAGCTATCAGGACGCACCTTGCCCCCCGCCAGCCAGATTGTGGCCGACGCACTGCAGGCCACGATGGCCGACGAGAAGACCGTCGGGCGCCCCGGTGCCTCGGCCACTCTGTCAGCTTCACGTGGATCCTGACGCCAGGGCCAGATCGCTCATCCCGCCGCCGCGCCGAAGCGCTACGACAATCGCCCGGCACGTCGCGAAATCGGAGCGCCAAGGATCCCGCGCCGCCGAATTCGTCTGTATAGGCGCGACGCCTCACCCAATCCTCACGCGCAATGCATCCGGTTTTACTTGCATGACTATCATCGCGAAACCCGGACAGGAAAGGCGCCGCTCGTGCATGTTGGGAACATTGCAGCGGCGTTCATCGAAACGCTGCAAATCAATCGAGATAGGCATTTCGTCGCCCTGATATGGGATTGCACGCCACCGTCACTAATCCGTATCGCAATCGTGCATCGAAGTTGATGCTCACTGCCACCGCTTGCATGCAGCGTCAGACAATCGCGAACGACCGCCCTGTAGAAAGTCGAACGGCCCTTGTTGGTCCAGTGTGTGTGGAAACTCCAATTTTGCCGCTAAGAGCGGCGATTGCCGCTCAGGTCGATCGAGTTTGATACGGCGAGTTTGCACTGATCGAACGACGGGAGCACAACAAAGCCCCTCGGGGCTTTAGCTTCTAACCATCTTCATGGACTTCATCATCCCTGCAACGCCAAGTAGGCTCATGACTCGCTTGAGGTTGCAAGGACGATGAAGACCTCCTTTGTGCCGCAATTGATCAAATGAAGCAGGGGCACACAACGCGAGATTACAGAACCGCTGTATCCCTTCTGGCCAAAATTCGACGCCGCGCCGCCTGATCTCCCGTTATCGAACCTTGTCACAAGTCATCGCTGATCGGTTCATGCCATGTGAACATTTGTCAGTAATCATGGCATCACCTCGGGCACATGCCAGACCGGCTGGCCGCTCGGCGGCCGACGCCTGTGACGCACAAACCGTGACGAAGACGAATTACGAAGGAAATCTGAGCCAAGTGCGTCGTCGTGAGCTCTGTCGAGCAGCCGCTTAACCTCATGAATTTACGTTTTCCTTCCGCATGCGTTGCCTTCCACGCAGCAGCTTTCTTTGGTGAGAACCGGTGTGTCGTTGGCGAGCGTCGAGTGAAAATTGACTTCGGGATATCCCTTTCGATACGCACTAATCGCTGCAATGAGGTTAGGGCTGTCCAAAGCTGAGCGGGGTGCGAATAATCTGATCCTCAGAGGCATGAGCGTGTGCGTGACTAGCTGCCGCATCAGGTGAAGCTGCCGGCTCCGAGGGCGAGAAAAACCCCGCATTTTGAATATGAAGTATTGGCATACAGAACTTCAGATGCGATAGGAGATTGTAAAGACACAGCTTCCGTCGTCCGCAGTGTTAAAAATACGTCGCTCCTTTTCGCAAATCGCCTACTTACACTCAATACCAGGCAGCGCAGGGTTTCAGCCGGCAGCTTGCTTTCCTTGAAGTGCATCCTGCTCAGACTTGTGGCATCACCCGCATCCGTTCGACTACGTGCTTGCGGTCTGGGTGCTGCCAACGACGCCTCAGCGCAAGGCTAGAAGATTTCAGGATTTTTCAGCGTACCAAGAGGAGATGACGTTACCGGGCGGCTATTCTCGATACATGTCCCGCACGGCCGGCATGCTCATAGGAGCAACGATCATGAAATACCATCGAACGATTCCCGGTTTGGAGCGCCGGGGCGACGTGAGTTCGACGACCACCGGCCGCGTCGCGCAACCAGGCACCCGGGCACGTTCGCTGAACGCACAACCTGTATGCGTTTTCAGCGAACGCGCCACCGTATCGTCGAAGATCCACCTCATCGGAAATTTACCTTGAGGTCCTACTAACTAGTCGGCAGTATGCCGCCTATCGAAACGACAGCAGCACTATGGGAACACCATCAGTCCGCAGGCGGATTCTCGACCACACAATCCCCCTGATCATGACACGTGGCTACAACGGCTTTAGTTATCGAGACCTGTCGGAGCTAGTTGGTGTGAAGACTTCGAGCATCCACTACTACTTCCCGTCAAAGGACGATCTTGTCCTTGAGGCCGTCAATGAGTACAGCAACAACGTGCTCAACTCCATCCAGGCGATCGATGCTGCATTGCCTGCGGAAACGCAGCTCGCTAAATACGCGGAGCTGTTCGACAGTACAGTCGGTGACGGAAATCAGATTTGCCTGTGCAGCATGCTGGCCGCGGACATTGGGTGGTTGCCGGAGAGCGTCCGACTTGCGTTGCAGACATTCTTCATGGCGAACGAAAACTGGCTGGCGAAGGTGCTAACACAAGGACTCGAGGAGCGGCCCTTCGCCGTCAACGGTACGCCGGAAAGTGCGGCCCGCATGCTCTATGCCTCATATCAGGGCGGCATGCTAGCTAGTCGCTTGTTTCGAACAGAGACGCGTCTCAAAGAAATCAAATCCGCATGCAAGATCATGACGTAATGGAGGACCATAAAGCGTCTCGTTTTTTGCATCGCAAGAAAGCTATTTTCGTGCACATTACCTCCGCGTGGACGCCGAACCAAGGGGCGACGGATTCCTATGCAGCCGAATCATTGATTGGGAGAGATCGATGGCCGACAGACCGACTTCCAGCAAGTCCACAGTCCGTTCGCTGGCTCCGATTGCTGTCGTCGTGGTCGCGCTGGCCGCGGCTTTCGTCTTTACGGGCGGTTGGCTCTCGCCAGCGCGCCTGACACCGGCAAAGATCATCAACGCATTGGCGCCGCCGGGCGGCCCAGTTCTCGGCCACCGGCGCAATCACGCCAAGGGCATCTGCTTTACTGGCAGCTTCGAATCGAACGGCGCGGCGGCAGCTCTTTCCAAGGCACGCATGTTCGCCGCGGGCTCGTTTCCCGTCACGGGACGCTTCAACCTGGGTACGCCAGATCCGAACGCGCCGGACGCCACGGTTCGGGTACGGGGCCTCGGTCTGCGCATCGTCGCGTCGGATGGAACCGAATGGCGCACGGCAATGATCAACGCGCCCGTCTTCGCGGTCGCCACGCCGGAGGCCTTCTACGATCTGCTCAAGGCTTCGGCCGACACGAAAGACCCGGACGCTATGAAGAATTTTGTCGCCGCGCACCCGGAGTTCGGCGCCTTTGGCGCGTGGGCCGTCGGCGGGACGTGGACGGGGTCTTACGCGCAGGAGCGGTACAACAGCCTCAATAGCTTCATCTTCACTGACGCTGCGGGAAAGGATCAGGCCGTGCGCTGGTCCTTCGTGCCAGCCGCGCAGCCGGAGGCCGTATCTCCCGACCAACTGAAGACGCGTGGCGACGACTTTCTCGACGCGGATATCACGCAGCGCGTGCACAGCGCGCCGCAAAAATGGACGCTGGTCGTCACGGTTGCCAACCCCGGTGACCCGACCGCCGACCCCACCAAGCCCTGGCCGGAGGATCGACGGAAAGTGGAGGCGGGTACGCTGGTGGTCAACGCCATCGAACCCGAGGTTGATGGGCCGTGTCGCGATCTCAACTTCGATCCTACTGTCCTGCCGCCCGGCATGCACGTCTCGGACGATCCATTCCCCGCCGCGCGCTCAGCCGCCTATTCTGTCTCGTTCAACCGGCGGACCGCTGAAGATAAGGACTATCCGCACCATGCGGCGGGAGGAGCCACGCCATGACCCCGATCCACGATCGCTTTACTCCGCTGCAGCGTGCTCTTCACTGGCTGATGGCGATTTGCATTCTGGCGATGCTGTTTATCGGTGTCGGGATGGTGTCCACTGTTCGGCCGGATTATCTTTCGCTGGTGTCCATCCACAAGCCCCTGGGTATCGTGATACTAGTGCTGGCGTTGATTCGCCTCGTGGTCAGGTTGACGCGCGGCGCGCCGCAGCTGCCGGCTTCGATGCCGGAGCCGATGAAACTCGCCGCTCACCTGTCGCACCTTGCGTTCTATCTACTGATGATTGCGCTTCCGCTGATCGGATGGGGCATGCTGTCGGCTGCGGACTATCCGGTCGTGGTGTTTGGCATAAATTTGCCGCACATCCTGCCGCATAACAACGGCTTGCACACGCTGCTGTGGAACGCGCATAGGGCGCTCGCGCTGTGCTTCTTTGCGTTGATAGTGGTGCATCTGGCCGCAGCGTTTATGCATGCGCTGGTCAGACGTGACGGTGTCTTCCAGGCAATGGCGCATTGGCGGTGATGTAGCGCGACACGCCTCTCTTAGGATTAACTACCCGGCGGCATATTAGTCTTGACAGTCCGGATCATCGAAAGGAAACCTAATGGTAAGATACCACGCGACACATGCGCTCACGAACCCTTGCTTAGACCGGCGCTGGATTGCTCGGCCCACTTGGCGCGGGCACTCGGATAAAGATGCACTGCGCATCACTCAAAGACCCCGGTCAGAGATTGACGCGAACTATCTAGTCGAACCGTTGAGCATCCGCCGCACAGCGGGTTACACAACCGATCGGATCACTCGCACCACCTCAAACGAATGCGCGAGAAGGTGCTGCGGCACTTCGAATCGGTTCGCCAGCTTCGATGCTTTGAGTCCGATCAAGGTCACGGGATGCCAATCTATTCGTGGCGTGCCGTTAAAACTTGAAAGTGAGGTTCGTGCCGATGCCATTGTTGCCCGGGAAAAGGCTTGGGATGCGCGTACGACTGCTTAAGACCATCGCTGCCAATCCAGGCGCCCTTGTTCGTCCGTCTGACGAACAAGTTGACAGCACCACTTGCACCCTACTTCACCTACTACAAGGAACCCCCATCAGCCGTTCGAATACCCGCTCCCCGACGCGGACCATCTGATTGGCTGCGATGGTAGCGCGAGGGCTGTTGACAGGTTCAGTGGAGCACTGTTTATCAACGTGTTGTGGCGATGCAGCTTAGATTGCCGAATGGATTCAACATGGACATATTGCACAACATGCGCGTGTTCACCGGTGTCGTCAATGCGGGCGGCTTTACTGCTGCTGCGTCAGGCATGGGTATCACGACGGTGCATGCGTCTCGGGCCGTGGCCGAACTGGAAACGCATCTCAATGCCCGTTTGTTAAACCGAACCACACGTCGCGTTGCGCTGACCGAGACTGGCGCACGCTTCCTCTCAAGATGCGAGCAGATTTTGGAGGCAGTAGATCAGGCTGAGGCAGAAGCTCGGGATGCCCTATTCCGTCCTTCAGGAAAACTGCGCGTGCACGCTATGGGCAGTTTTAGCCAGCACTATGTGGTGCCAGCAGTGGGCAGGTATCAGCAACTCTATCCAGATGTGAGAATTGAACTTACTTTGACGCAGCGCATACCGGACCTCATCGAAGAGGGATACGACGTTTCTTTGGTCGCTTCGACAGGGTTGGAGGATTCTGGTCTGATTTCTCAGAGACTGGGAACGGCGTTCAGTGTTGTTTGTGCTTCTCCGGAATATCTCATGAAGTACGGCGTTCCGGAGCGTCCCGAGGAGCTGGTCAGTCATACATGTCTACAGATCGAATCGCCAGTTTTTCGGTCAGACTTATGGACATTTCGTCGAATGGACGACATCAAGAACATCGAACTCGGGCTGTCAACATTCAAGGTCAATGTGGCAGATGCCATGGTTATCGCGGTAAAGTCCGGGTTTGGAATTGGCTTGCTTCCCATTTACACGGCAATGGATGGCTTGTCATCTGGCGAGCTAAAGCGAATTCTGCCCGATTACCTGTCTCAGGAAATGAGCGTATACGCCTTGTATCTTTCCCGCGAATTCCTTGACGCGAAGATTCGAACTTGGGTTGACTTTCTACGTGAGGAAATCCCGAAGAGGCTCGCGGAGGATAGCGCGAAGCTCCGTTCCGGGTCGCCTGTACAATCTGGGGTGGCGTTGGGCATAGTTCCGGATTAGGAGAGCTGTTACTGCGCCGCTTGGCACGGTAACAGCCAACTGGTTACCCGCTTACTAGCTACGCGCCTACGTTAACAGGACTAACTCATGGTCTAGGCCAGGCATCCTACAAACCTGGACAGAGGCGATCGCAGCGGCGTTCCACCTCGACTGTTTGACTCCTAGAAATTACACGCTTACCCTGGGTAATGCTCACCCACCAGCTTCAACCACTCTTTCGCGGCGGCGGAAAGCGTGGCTCCCTTGCGCCAGACAAAGGCCAGATTCCATTCAAGATCTCGCCCCGCAAGTGCCAATAACTGAACCCCGTCGTTAACGTGACGCTCTGCGACAAGTCGCGGGACGCACGTGACGCCGGCTCCGGCGGCGACCAGCGCGAGTGCGAAGTTCGGATGCGAGCTGTGCGCGACTTCCAACGGTGTGAAGCCGTGTGCGCTACATGCTTCGCGAATGCGCCGATTGAGCAGAAAGCCTGCTTCGAGCATAACAAATGGCGTATCGCGCAGGTCGCTGAGCTGGATCCGCTTTCGCTCCGCCAACGGATGGTAGCGGGGTACCGCCACTACAATTGGCGCCTTGAGAATGAACATCGACTCCAGATCAGGCCGTACCGGCAGTAAAGTAGCAGCGACTTCGATTTCGCCGGAGCGTACGGCCTCCTCCAGATCCTCGCTGCCCCGCTCGCGCAGTTCGAAGTCGATCGCGGGGAAACGTTCGTGGTATTGCGCAATCAGATTCGCGAAGATTTCCGCGCTACCTACGGGAGCCAGGCCAATTCTCAATGTGCCTTGCCGCAGGCCGTGCAAGGCGTGCAGGTCGGTCATCAGTGCGTCCCGTTCCTTTAATATGGCTTGTGCCCGTCCGTGAACGAGTTCGCCCGCCGCGGTCAGACGCACGCCAACGCCGCGCCTGCCGCGTTCCAGCAGAGTTTCGCCCAACTCTTCCTCCAGCGTTCGAACCGATTTACTGAGTGCAGGTTGCGATAGAGGAATGGCTTCAGAGGCGCGCGCGAAACTGCCGTGTCGAACGATCTCGGTAAAGTAACGCAGGGCTTTCAAATCCAACGACTTTGCCTCCGTCCGGCTTCGGTTTCACCAATGCGCGATTGCCGCGCGGCGGACGACGCGTGATGTTGACGTTCACCAAACCTAATCGTAACTGAAGCCGCACAAGCCCGTTCGCAACCCGACACCCAGCGGTGGTTACTGCATGAACCACCCGTGGCTGACCACGAACGACTGCCCGGTCAGCGCGGCGCTTGGGAACGAAGCGAGAAACTCTACTGTCTGCGCAACATCCTCGGCGGTCGTGAACACACCGTCGACCGTGCCTCCAAGCATGACGTTCCGAACAACCTCCTCCTCGCTGATGCCCAACTCGCGCGCCTGTTCGGGAATCTGCTTCTCGACGAGCGGCGTCTTCACGAAACCTGGACAGACGACATGTGAACGCACGTTATGCGCCGCGCCCTCTTTCGCAAGGACGCGCGAAAGACCCAGCAACCCATGCTTGGCGGTTACGTAAGCCGATTTGAGCGGCGACGCCTCGTGCGAATGCACCGAGCCGATATAAATCACCACGCCTCCGCGATCATCGCGATACATGTCCGCCAGCGCGGCCTTGGTTGTCAGGAAGGCACCGTCCAGGTGGATGCCCATCATTTTTCTCCAGTCGGCGAACGCAAACGATTCGATCGGGTTGACGATCTGGATACCCGCGTTGGACACGAGAATGTCGATCGGACCAAGCTCGGCACGCGCGGCGGCGAAGCCCTGTTCGACCGCTCTCTCGTCAGCGACATCCATCTCGACGGCGACCGCGCGACGGCCCATTGAAACGATCTCGGCAACGACGGCACTGGCGGCCGTGCGATTCAGGTCAGCGACTGCGACGTCCGCGCCCGCGCTAGCGAGGCGCAGCGCAATGGCCTTGCCGATACCGCTGCCCGCGCCGGTGACAAGAGCGGCCTTGTTTTCCAGGTTCTGCATGTGGATTCTCCGTGGAGCGCCGCGGCGCTCCGATAGGTTGAGATTGCACCGGCGCGCCTAGCACTCACGCTAGTCCACGCCGCCGAGGTTTGGTCAGGCGTGCTCGAGCAACTTCTTCGAGGGCGTGCGCGTCGTGGATTCCCGCTGAGTCTGCTCGCCGACTGGCGCGAGATAGTCGTACGCGACTTTACCCAGATCGATCGTAAGGTCTGCGAGGATGTGCGTGCCCGACACGATCTCACGCACCGGCAGGTCAGCCACCGGCGCGAGCGCATGAGAGTTGAGCTGAAGGCCGACCGGGCCGGACCATGCACCCTTCACCTGTACGTCAATGCAGTTGTATTCCACGAGTTCAAGTATACGCGGAGAGCCATCCACGTGCGGCACGATCTTGAGGAGAAAGCCCGGCGCTTCCAACGACTGCTGCGCTTGTCGAGCGTCCACACGCGAGTATTTGAATCCCATGGTCGCGGTCGCGACGAGCGACTTGCCGTAGCGAAGCTCGCCGATCAGCGTATCGCCCTCCGCCGCGAGTGTCGGCGTCGCGACCTTCTTTGGAAAGCCCCACAGCTCGCGTCCGCCAGCGGTCGCCGAATGGACGTCCAGGTACATCGAGTGAACATACATACCCTTGCGGCCCTCGAAGGTGACGGGAATGACTTGGCCCGTCTCCGTGTAATTACCGAAGCCGGATGAATCAGGCATGCGGATGAATTCATACTTAACGAGCGGATTATCGACATCGATCTCCAGCGGCTCAGGTACAAGCGCACGCAGGCGGTCGGGATCGGTACGGTAGGTCACGATCAGGAATTCCCGATCGATGAAACGGAATGGGCCGCGCGAATAGGCAGGGCTCGTAAGGGGCATCGCGTAAGCTTGTGCCCGGATATCACTGATTTTCATGGCAACTTCCTTATTGGCGGCGACGCGGCCTGCTGGGTCGTGCCCCGCGTAAATGATTGAATGGCTCGAAGAATACGGACAGGTTCGTTCTACTGCAACGATCGCAATCCGCTTCGACAGCAACCAATCTAAGCTAATGCTGGAACCAAATAAAGTGAATGTTTTATCAGGTTTCCATAACCTTTTTCTATGTCATCCACGGGCACCCCGTCGCACCGTTCTCCATGCCTTCTGGAGATGTAATTCCATAAAAGATTTCATTCCTTCAATGTGAACGCCGCCTCTAGAATTGGTCTGTCACCCGCAAGTCCTCTCCTGTTGCGTACTACGGACCTTTAATCATGAACACTCATATATCTTGCCCGCACATCGTGATCGTCGGCGGAGGTTTCGCCGGTCTTGCCGCTACAAATGCGCTCGCGCGACACGGAGTGAAAATTACGTTAATCGATCGACAGAATCATCACGTTTTCCAGCCGCTGCTGTATGAGGTCGCCACGGCGGGCTTTGCCTCAACGACCATTGCCGAACCACTACGTGCATTGGTAGCGAAACAGCGCAATGTGACAGTGCTGATGGATGATGTCGTCGGCATTGATCCCGAGGCGCGACTTGTACGCTGTTCGGATAGCGTGCTCAGCTACGACTATCTGATCGTCGCTGCTGGCGCGGGCCAGTCATATTTCGGTCATGACGAATGGGCTGAATATGCACCGTCCCTTAAGACTGTCGAGGACGCGCTTGAAATACGCCAGCGGTTGCTGTCTGTCTTCGAAACAGCGGAGAAGGAACGCTGGAGCACCGCTCCAACTTTCGTGATCGTGGGTGGCGGCGCGACGGGCGTCGAACTCGCGGGGCACATCGCCGAACTCGCGCACCAGACACTGCGGAGAGATTTCCGTAACGTTGTCCCGACGGATGCGCGCGTGCTGCTGATTGAGGGTGGAGACCGAATTCTTGGCGGCATGTCGAGCTCAGCGTCGCGCGAGGCGCACCGTCAGCTCGAGCGCCTCGGAGTCGAGGTAATCACGTCCTTGACCGTGGCAGACATAGACGCACACCAGGTACGCCTCACCAACGGACTGATCATCGATGCTCATTTTGTGGCGTGGGCGGCAGGGGTCGCTGCCTCGCCGCTGGGCAAGCTGTTGGGGTGTGCACTGGATCGCGGTGGACGCGTGAGAGTGCAGCCCGATCTAAGCGTGCCCGGTCACCCCGATATCTTTGTGATCGGCGATATGGCTGCTTGTCTGCAGCCCGATGGACTCCACCCCGTGCCGGGCGTGGCGCCCGCTGCCAAGCAGATGGGCAGTTACGTTGGTGCTTTGATTGGGACACGTGTGGAGCAGCGCACGCCCCCGGGTCCGTTCGTGTACCGCGATTATGGTGCGTTGGCGACAATCGGGCGGAATGCGGCGGTGGCCGATCTCGGGCGATTGAAATTGTGGGGGCGACCGGCGTGGCTGTTCTGGTTGTTCGTGCACATTATGTTCCTTCGTTGCGCGCGGCTTCGCCTCGCTGCTGGAGCGACATGGCTGTGGCGCCTGTCGGTCGGCTCGCGCGCGGCACGGCTCATCATCGCCCCTCCACCGCCCGCTCGACCCCGAGCTAGCCAGTCAAAAACCGTTCGCACTTAGCTTTGGCGAGAAAAGTTCTTCAAGACCGGGAGCAATTGATGATCCAAGCCAATAGAAACAAGTAGTGGCATCAGTGCAGCCTTTTTGCTGCTATGCGAAACGATCCGGGCACGCGTCTGTAGTGCATTCGCCATCGGCCATTGGCAGGACAACGCCCGAAGGCCCGTGTATGGACTCCTCGTCTGCAAACACGTTGCCTCTTAAACCCTAGAATCGATAGCTCACGTATATCCGGTCCATTACAATTTTGACCCCGCGCGGCGGCGACCCTGACGGGCTGTTTTCGCGCGACGGCCCGTTGCCCAAAACGAACACCTACGTATCCCTGGTCAGCTAGTGCTAGATGTTGCCTCACAAACACTTCCGTTCAATCGTACTGTTATCGGAAAACCCCGCGTCGCGCTCGAGCCCAACCGATATTTCCGACTTCAGCAGCTCGAGCCACGCGCGAGTTTTCGCCTCAAGAAAACGCCTCGACGGAATCAGCATATACACACCGATTTCAAGTGACCGCCAGCGTGGCAGTACATGCACTAGCGTGCCCTCGCGCAACGCGTCGACTACCGTATAGCACGGCAACATCGCGATGCCGAGTGCGCTCACTACACTGTGCACCAACACCTCTGGGTTGTCCCCGACAAGCGGGCCAGTCGGGTCAACCGTGCAGACATTCTTGCGGTCGGTCAGCTCCCAATGACGTGTGAGCGATGGATTTACGAGGCGCAAGCATGCATGGTTGGCCAATTCGCGAGGATGCCTGGGCGTGCCGTGCCGCGCAAGGTATTCTGGCGCCGCACACAGCACGGCGAACGTCGCGCCGAGTTGCCGCGCCACGAGCCCGGAGTCCGGTAATCGCTGCGCAAGGTACACGCTGACGTCAACGCCTTCCGCGAGCAAATCCGGTGCGTATTGGGACGTGCTGTATTCCACCGTCACTTGCGGATAGAGTGCGCAATATCTGGAAACGAGCGGCACGACGTAACGGTTCCCGAAGCTTGCCATGCACAGCACGCGTAGCCGTCCCGAGGGCTGCACGGAGGCACCGGCAGCGTTGCTTTCTGCTTCCGCGACGAGTTCGAGAATGCCCCTGCACTGGTTTGCGTAACGCTCTCCTACGCTCGTCAGCGCCAGACGCCGGGTGGTCCTCTGTAGCAATTTCGTCTGCAAGCGAGTCTCCAGATCCGAGACGAGGCGCGAGACCTGGGCAGTGGTTAACTCCATCTGCGATGCTGCTGCCGTAAAGCTTCCCGCGTCAACGACGCGCACGAACGCGTTCATCGCGTGGAGCAGGCCATAGTCGAGATTCTTGCGCATGACGTAATAAAGATTCTAGTCGCACAGCATTTGTAGATACTACCCCTGTCGATACCATTCAGCATGAACTGTCGTTTGAGCCCTCGCAGTAGAACGTTTCGGGCTGCTCGGCAGAGCCGATTTTCATCTGATCACAGAGGTAACGACTATGAACGGTGCTGAAAGTCTGTTGCGTTCGCTGCTTGCGAACGATGTGAATGTCTGTTTTGCCAATCCCGGTACTTCGGAAATGCACTTTGTAGCGGCTCTGGACCAGGTGGAAGGCATGCGACCCGTCCTGGGTTTGTTTGAAGGCGTGGTCACGGGTGCTGCCGACGGCTATGGCCGTATGATGGGCAAGCCGGCCTGCACGTTGCTCCATCTCGGCCCGGGACTTGCGAACGGTCTCGCGAACCTGCACAACGCACGCAAAGCATCCACGCCAATCGTCAATGTGGTGGGAGATCATGCCGCTTCCCACATGCGCTATGACGCTCCGTTGTCTTCGGATCTCGTGGGGTTTGCCCGCCCGGTGTCAGCCTGGATCCACACGTCGACCAGCGCACGCACGGTAGGCGCCGACGCAGCACGTGCCGTTCAGGCATCGCTTGAAGGTCCGGGCCGCATTGCAACCCTGGTTTTGCCTGCAGACACCGCATGGGACGAAGCGGATGTTGCCTCACCGGCACTTGCGAAGCCGGCACGCGTGCATGCTTCTCAGGAAAGCATCGACCACGTCGCGAAGCTGATCCGTAGCGGCAAGCGAACCGCCATCCTTATTCGCGGCGAGGGCCTGCAAGAACGTGGACTGCGTGCCGCGGGCAAAATCGCTGGGCAGACGGGTGCACGCCTTATTGCCGATACCTTCTTTCCCAGAATGCAAAGGGGTGTGGGTCGCGTTCAGGTCGAGCGTTTGCCGTATTTCGCCGAACAGGTAGCCGACTTTCTCGCAGGTACGGAGCTGATCGTGCTGGTGGGTTCTCAGCCTCCGGTGAGCTTCTTCGCGTATCCGGACAAGCCAAGCTGGTTGACCCCAAAGGATTGTCGGCTCGCCGTGTTGTCCCATCCGCACGAAGACGGCGTTGATGCGCTGGAATCACTGGTGCATGCGCTGGGTGCTGAAAATGTGACGGAGCGTCTTGTCGCTACCAAGCCCACCGAAGTGAACTCGCACGGACCACTTGATGCACTTTCAATCATGCAGGTGGTCGCGAAGCATTTGCCGGAACAGGCAATTGTCAGCGATGAGTCGCTTTCGTCCGGCTTTGCTCACTACGGCTTGACTGCACACGCGGCGCCGCATGACTTCCTCAATCTTACCGGCGGCGCCATTGGCAGCATGATGGCAGTGTCGACCGGCGCAGGCATTGCCTGTCCAGACCGAAAGGTGGTCAACCTGCAGGGCGACGGTAGTGCCATGTACATTCTCCAATCCTTATGGACTCAGGCGCGTGAAAATGTTGACGTCACCACCGTGATCTACGCAAACAGGGGTTACAAGATTCTCAGCAATGAACTGAAACGCGTTGGCGCATCTAGTGAAGGTGCTCTGGCCGCATCAATGTTCGACCTTGCAAACCCGACGTTGAACTGGGTCGCATTGGCAAATGGTATGGGTGTCCACGCGGTGAGCGTGAATACTCCACGTGAGTTCGAAGATGCATTCTCTAGCGCAATGAAGCAACGTGGCCCGCGATTGATCGAATGTGTAATTTAGGCGCAGCTTGATATATAGCGTGACCGCAATTCAAACGGCCACACAAACGCTGGTCCGGATTCGACGTGTTCTGGGCCAGCGTTTCAAACTCTAATGCCCGATTACTCGTGTGCCGTCCGCACGCGAACCGTCCGTCCTCAATATGTTTGGACTCGAGTGGAAGACGTGCCTTTCAGCGGGTGGGTTTCGCAAACTCCGCCACCTCTAATTTGCCGGTGCGATTTGCACGCCTATCGCTGAAACCTGTCGAAATTGTATCGGGACGCGTTGATCGCTCGCGCCATGGCAAGGGCGACAACTGTGAACCATCGCTTTTTCTAGAGAATGAAAGGGACTTCCCCGTCCGGAGGCTGCGGCGGAAGCCGCAAATCGGCATCGATGATGCCATGATGAAGTTTCGAACGTTCATCAACACCAGCGAAAGGGGAAGTCCATGCCCATTGTCACTATCGGAATCGATCTTGCCAAGAATGTATTCGCCATTCACGGTGTGGACGAGGCCGGCAAAGCGATGCTGATCAAGCCGCGTGTTCCGCGCGATCAGCTGGCGGGGTTGATCGCACAGTTGCCAGCGTGCCTCATCGGCATGGAGGCTTGCTCCGGTGCGCATCACTGGGCTCGTGTGTTCCAGCAGCACGGCCATGCAGTCAAACTCATGGCGCCCAACCTTGTGGCGCCTTATCGCATGTCCGGCAAGCGCGGCAAGAATGACGCGGCGGATGCTGCTGCGATCTGCGAAGCGGTGACGCGTCCAAGCATGCGTTTCGTGCCGCTGAAGGACGAGCATCAGCAGGCGACGCTTTGCCTGCATCGGACAAGACAAGGTTTCGTCGAAGAGAGGACCGCGACCTACAACCGGTTGCGCGGCCTGCTCTCTGAATTCGGCGTGGTGCTGCCACAGAGCCCTGAGAAGTTGCGCAGGCACATCACGGAACATCTGGACACATTGCCGGGCTGGGCGAAGCGCAGTATCAGCGATCTGCTTGAGCATGCCGGCAATATCGAGGATCGCCTGCTCGAATACGACCGTGCGATCGCTGAAATCGCGCGTGAGGACGCGCGCAGCAAGAGGCTAATGCAGTTGCGCGGCATCGGCCCAACCACGGCCAGTGCGTTGCTCGCCACTATCGGTGCCGGGCACGACTTCGGAAACGGCCGGCAGGTGGCAGCCTGGATCGGACTCACGCCAGGTCAATACAGCAGTGGCGGCAAGGCGCGGCTGGGCAGCATCACGAAGGCAGGCGACGCCTATCTGCGCGGCCTGCTGGTGAACGGCGCCCGCGCCGTTATTGCCAGTCTTGGCGAGAAACAGGATCGCTTCAGCCGGTGGGTCCGAACCCTGGTCGAGCGCCTGGGCTACTGGCGGGCCGCCATCGCGACTGCTGCAAAGAACGCGAGATTGGCGTGGGCCTCGCTGAAATACGGCGATGACTTCAAGCTCGAACCAGTGACGGACTGACTCCGATTTGAGTTTATCGATCAACCGGCAACTGGACACGGGGCGCGGACATCATGAGCACGTAGAAACGATCACTTTGCACTGCCAGCGGTGATGTGAAGCGGGTTGGACCCGCGTGGGGCGTGCCTGACTAACACGACGGGGATATCTATTCCCGGCTAGAGAATGAGGCCTCTACGCGCGTCTTTCATCAGGGTCCGGGCCATTCGCCCAACATGACCGGTTGTAGAACCGCAGTCCTTCACCTTCTCACCCGCACCCGCACCCGCACCCGCACAGCATTGCAGCATGTATCATCTGCGAACTTCGATTGAGCTTGTGCTCGACGAGGAGCCCTTGTAGGGTGTTAGGCACTTGGACAGTCGGCGCAAACATGTACAAGCATGAGCATGGCGAAGACAACGAAGTGCAGGCCTGCTAACGTTTCGGGTAGGCGCTCGTAGTCTCGCGCCAGTCGCCGGAACCGGTTGAGCCAGCCGAAACTACGCTCGACAACCCATCGGCGCGGCAGCAGCACGAAGCCCTTCTTCGCCTCTGGCAGTTTAATGATCTGCAGTTCGATGCCTTCGTCATGCGCAGCCTGTCGAGCTGTGTCACCGGTATAGCCCTGGTCAGCGAATGCAAGCTTTACCGTCTGACCGGTTGCCTGCTGAACCTGACGCGCAAGCTCGGCTACCTGTGCGCGCTCCTGCTCGTTGGCCGGCGTGATGTGCACCGCCGGCATGTACGCGATCGAGTCGCGGATCCGGGACCAAACACCTGATCTCAAATATGTGACGCGGCAAGCCGAGGCGCTGCCGACATTTGCGCGGTTCCGGCAATGGCTGGAAGGCAACGTCATCGGCTTGCCAGTTCAGACGCCGTTCGCAAAAGGCGTTCGGCTATACGTTACGTCATTGGCAGGCACTCATTCGCTACACCGAGAGCGATATCCTTCTGCCTGGTAACAATTCTATCGAGCGTCAAATTCGCCCTATCGCCCTAGGGAGAGCCAACTGGACATTCGCGGGCTCGCCGCGTGGCGCTCGAGCGGCAGCCACCATGTATTCACTGACCGGCACAACTCGCTTGAACACAATCGAGCCCTATGCGTGGCTTGAGCGCATGCTCGAGCAGTTACCAACGTATCCTGTCAATCGCGTGCACGAACTGTTGCCACTCGCCCGTTAAACGACTTCACATCCATGGACATTCTCGACTCGCTTCGGCAGGCGCCCAGCGCCGAACTGTATCGCATTTATCTCGCCATCGGCAAAATGCTGGACGACCCGCGACGTGTTCTCGAAGTACGTCAACGCTTGCGCCTGGGAATGGAGGTCAGTTACATCGGGGGCGATCCGCTCGCACCACCTTCGCACGGGACGGTGGTGGAGCTGCGGCAAACCCAGGCGGTGATTCAGGACAACCAGAGCCGTCAGCGTTGGTCGGTACTATACGTGGCGGTTATCCCTGACACTGCGCGCGGTCCAACTCACGCGCCTCCGTCGCCGCCACCGCGAGCACAACGTGAGGAATTCTTCATCGGCGACACCGTTGGTTTCACCAACAAACACCTGAGCGAGCGGGTTGGCATCATCGTCAGGCTCAACGCGAAAACTGCGTCTATCGCCGTTGATGATTCGGAAGGTCATTGGCGGGTCTCGTACGCTCTGCTGCGAAAGATTGTCGACATCTAACCGCGCGATACCGTCAACACGGGTTCCGCTGACGGATACGTTGCAAGGCTAGTCTCGAACGGTGATGGAAACTCACAGGAAAATCGCCGGTTCAGTTCGACTTGACGGAATCAACTTAGCTGGCGACATACGAATCCTTCGATTTCTTTCTTGCGATTCCATTACCAGCCAATGACGCCGCGGCCTGATCCCAGAAGATTTCAGGATTTTTCAGTGCGACAGGAGGCGATTACTTTGCCAGGTCGCTACTCTCCATGCATATGCCGTGGCCGGCGTGCACCTGAGGAGTAACGCTCATGAAATACCTTGGGATGATGGTCGATTTTGAGCGCCCGGACGGGCACTCACTCGACGGCTACCGCGCCGGACGATCAGACCGGCGCGCCCTCCTTGCTCGTTCTGCAGAAATGGTGGGGGCTTAACGACCAGATACGCGGAGTCGTGGGCCGGCTTCGACCACCGGCTATGTCGCGCGCGTTCCCGATCTCTATCGAGGAAAGGTGACCGTGCGCATCACGGATTCGCCAATGAGACGGCCGTCGACACCGGATGCACTCTCATATGCAGTTCGATCCGGTCAGGGCGGAGAAAGCGTGGGATCGAACTTTCACCCTCATTGGCCGGCCCATGTGGAAGCAAGAATAAGGATAAGTGAAAGAAAGCGATTCGTTAGCACTTCCGCAACGTCAAAGATGCGACTTGCGCTAAAGCCTATCGGCCTGCGCACGCGAAGTGCCGCAGCAGTGCAGCCTGTAGATGTAGATGAACATTCCGGTGCATCCCGATTATTCGATCGATTGGCTGCCGCGGGTTTCGAAGGCAGCCGACTACATAGAGATCAAAGCGGTGATGAAGTGCGTGGTCGCGTTCTCCGCGTGCCGCGGACCATCGTACCGATCGATGCGCTGAAAACCGACACGGACGTCGCAGATCGTACGTCCCGAGAGGGTGCGGTACTTTTCCCGCACAAATATTGTCGTTGCAGCCCCATGGGGCCTCGCACCGATGACCATTCACTCAACGCTCTTAACGTATTGAACTATATAGAAAACTTTCGCGTTCTCCGACGTAAGTTACCGTAAGAAACTTTCTGCCGGGAACAGTAAAGCCGATGATTTAAGCCTGCTGAATGCATACATAGGAGTAGTCCATGTCGCTGCCTCTGTCGGGAATCTCCGTCGTCGAATATAGCACCGGGATGGCGGGTCGGTTGGCGGGCCTACTGCTGGCTGATCAAGGTGCGACCGTCATCGTTAGCCGTGCAGCCGGCCAACCCGCGCCCCTGGATGCGTACCTGGACCGCGGCAAGCAAATTCATGCCGGTGCGGAGCCGCTTAGGTCGGCCGGGGCTAACGTGGTAATCCACGACGGCATTGAAAAGGCCGAAAGGATTGGCGAGCAAATTCGTCTATCCATTACAGCAGTCCTTCCGGGCGAAACCGCCTATCCGTTCCCAGACGATGTTGGTGACGACATCCTCAAGGCGGTCTCGGGTTTCTATACCGACCTGGCGATGACCCGACGTCTGCTCGGTGACAACGTTGTCTACACCCCCGTGCCGCTGTGCTCGATCTATGCCGGCGTTCTCGGTGCGACGGCGGTCGGGACAGCTCTGCTGGACCACATCCGGTATGGCGTTGGCCGGGATATCGTCATTTCGCGTCTGGCCGCCGGTCTGTCTTCGATCGGCGCGCTCGCGCTGGAGCTTGACGGTATTCCTGAGTATCTGAAGACCGAACCTCTGATTTCGCTGCCTGCCGAGTTGGCTGCGCACGTCGGCAAAGCCCGTGCCGACAAGACTTATTTCGAATCTCTCAAACGGCAGCTGAACCCCCTGTTTGCCTGCTACCCGGCTGCCGATGGCCGCCAGGTCATGTTTCTTAGCGTAGTTCATCGTGGATACTCTCGGAGACTACTGGAGAAACTCGGGATTTGGGAGGACGCGCAGGCCTTGGGGATCGTCGACCTCCCCGTCTATGATTCAGCTAACGCTGAATTCTCCGATCATAATATCGCCGTGCCGCAGAATCTGCGTTTGCCGCTTCGCGCCAAATTGGCTGAACTGATTGCTGCTGCCGTCGCCCGCAAGCCGGCCGAAGAGTGGGAACGCACCCTTTGCGAGGCCAACGTTCCCTGCGTGATGGTTCGCGATTTCGACGAATGGCGCGCTTCGGATCATGCAAGACAATCAGGAATCGTCGAAACAGTTGCCGGATGCGACTGGCCGCAGCTTGGGCGTGCCGTCCGGCTGGCTTCCGCCAAACCTTATCCGGCTCTCCACGCCGGCACAACCGGACAAGATTCACTTTCAGTTTCGCAGTCGACAACCTCCGGCACGGCGGCGAAATCGGCTGCTCCCCTTCCCCTGGCCGGCATGCGTGTCGTCGATCTCGCCAATGTCATTGCCGGCCCCTCTTGCGGCCGAATGCTGGCCGAACTCGGCGCCGAGGTCGTCAAGGTGGATTCTACGCAGCCCGAGCACGTGCCAGTTGTAACCGTGCTCTGGCCGGCTGAGCTCTCTCAAGGAAAGCGAAGCATTCTGCTCAACTTGCGCGATGAAAGTGGGCGAGACATCCTCAGACGTTTGGTCGCACGAGCTGATCTGGTCGTGTTCAATAAACTCGACCCAGTCATGGCGCGATTGGGTCTTGATCGGGACGGTCTCGCCAAAATCAATCCTGATGCGATCGCCGTGCAACTGAGCGCCTATAAGGGTGAACGGCCGGGCAGCCACGACGACTACCCTGGGTACGACCCCCTCTTGCAAGCCGTGACGGGCATCATGACCAGATTCGGCTCTTCCGACGCGCCCGAGCTGCACGGACTAGCTTCCTGTGTCGACTATCTCACCGGGTACATCGCCGCTTTCGGAGCGATCGTTGCTCTCGTCGCCCGCGAGCGGCGTCCCGAAGGCGGCGGCGACTGGGTCGACACCTCTCTCGCCAGCGCGTCGAGCTTAATCCAGGCCTCATTCCAGGTAACGCCCGCACCGGTCGGGACGGCGGACTGCCTGCGGGAGGTCAAAGGCGGCTGGATTTGCGTTGAGCCAGCCGATGCCGATCTCCCTGGCATCTCCGAGCTAACCGTGTCGGAGGCGCTGATCGCCGCCAACTCTGCGGGCGTCATTGCGGCACCTGTGCAATCGATCGACGAACTCAAAGCTCGACATCGAGAAAATCCTTGCGCCGACGTCGCCTTCAAGACCGACCACGGCGATCTTCCCGCCTTGAATCTCCGGCCGACCTGGTTCCAGTTCGACGGCTTGCCTTTGCCGGACCTCACACCCGCTCCGGCACCGGGGGCCAATGCAAAGGAAATTCTCCTCGAACTGGGCTACAGCGTGGAGGATATCGACAAAATGATGTCCAGCGAAGTGGTCGGGCAGGTGCTGTGGGGTGGCTCTCGCGAAGCGCTTAAGGCGGCCGGATAGCGATCGCTCCTATCGCCATCGCGGTCACATGCAGCGGCTGCCAGGATGAATGGTTCCAACCGGTATGCCAGGTTCTTTCACTTGGCACCCGTAAGTCAGGGCAGCCTAGGCTCTTTTGCGCACGCTGCTCGAAATATGGTAGCGCCCTGCGATGGGAGGGCTACAGCCTGGCTGAAATAGCCGGCTGCGAGAGTCTTCTGGCAGGAACTATCCCCGTCGGACCCTGACGCACATCACCGACCAGGTCCCAAGTCAATGCAACTGGACAGCCCAACTGCACGTGGCTGCCGAGGTGCTTTCGTTCAAATTGGACCCGCAGCATCGCTCACTCACCTTGGCGAAAGACATCTGAAGCCGGCTATTTCACGCGATCGGTACGACGATACTGCTTCGACAGGCGACGAACTAATGGCAGCATCATATGAAAGGAAAAGAGAAATGCAAATCAAAGACAACGTATTTGTAGTGACTGGGGCCGGCTCAGGCTTGGGGGCAGCCACTGCAAACATGATTGTCGAACGGGGCGGCAAGGTGGTCCTGGCGGACGTCAACCCGGACGCGGGTGAGGCGGTCGCCGCACAGCTTGGACCCAATGCCCGATTCATTGCCACCGACGTCGTCAGCGAACACAGCGCCAAGGCAACTTTCGCAGCGGCCATGGAAATGGGGCTTCTCCGGGGACTCGTCAATTGCGCAGGCATAGCTCCCGCCGAAAAGGTTATCGGCCGCGAAGGTACCCACAAGCTCGACTCGTTCGCTCGAACTATCAATATCAACCTGATTGGTAGTTTCAACATGATCCGCATTGCTGCCGAGATGATGAGCGCGTGCCCGCGAGGGACCTCTGGCGAGCGCGGCGTCATCATTTGCACAGCGTCAGTGGCGGCGTTTGAGGGACAAGTGGGGCAGGCAGCCTATGCCGCGTCCAAGGGCGGCGTTGTCGCGATGACGTTGCCGCTAGCGCGGGAACTCTCCCGCTGCGGCATCCGGGTAATGACAGTTGCTCCAGGCATCATGGAAACCCCGATGCTGCTCGGCATGCCCGCTGAACTACAGGAGGCGCTGGGGAAAACGGTGCCGTTCCCAGCACGAATGGGCAAGCCAGAGGAATACGCTGCTCTGGTGGAACACATCCTCTTGAACGAATACCTGAACGGTGAGGTCATACGCCTCGACGGCGCCATCCGTATGGCCGCCTAGTAATATGCACCCATCGTTTCCGGCGAAAAAACCAAGTCAAGGATCCCCTCGTTATCGTTTCTGTCGCCAGTACCTCTGTTGGCGGCTTCAGGGGGAATCTTTGCCGCCGCACGGCGCCATAGCTCGACCTCTGGTTGCTCGTTGGTCAAGAAAAATGTTTACACGGCAAGTCGGACACTCTCTGACAGCCAAGCAATGTCTGCAGCTAGCATCCCGCACAGGCAAATTTGATTACCGTCACCCAGCGTGCTATCGAACGGCTCTGCGTACTTGGCGAGTTTAGTATCCGCCGGCAATGGTGATACGATGGCTAGTGATAGATGACGTGGACCGTGGTTATAAAACACTTTGACGAATTGGAACCAGTCCTCTGCAAAAGCGCGATGTGCACGGTGGCGCGAGACAAGGAGCCGTCTGCTCTTCACGCTATCAAAGTTTGAATTCCATCGGTGCGTTGCACGAGCAAATTCCCTTGCGTCTCATCGAGCACCGCATGCCCAATTCGATGCGCTAGTGATGGGAGTATGTATCCGGCGCTGCGGCGTCTTTCGACTCAGTTGAGCCTGACATTGTTCCGACGCCGACACTAGGAATGGATCGACGGGGAAAGTAGCGACGCCGTATTCCCTGAACATTTGCCTTGTCGGAGCCCGCGCTACCCCGAGGACACATCATGGTCACGCTGTCTCAATCTGCCATCCTGTTTCGCTTCGGCGTGACGACCGTCAACCCCGGCCGTCGTGAGCTGAGTCATGACGGTGTGTGCGTCAGCGTTGGGGACCGCGCGTTCGACCTTCTGATGCTGCTTATCGCGCAGCGTGGTACGGTCGTCAGCAAGGAAGAGATCATGGAGGTGGTCTGGCCGCGAAGAATCGTAGGCGAGAACACGCTTGAAGGTCAGGTATCGCTACTGCGGCGCGCGCTGCAAAGTGATCGCGATGCGATCCGGACCATTGCCGGACGTGGTTATCAATTTGTCGGAGAGTTGGTCACTCATACGCCGTCGACTCAAGATCCTGCGAGCGCGGCGCCGGCGGCCCCGGTCGCACTCCGCGGCAAAGGGCTTCCCGCCTATGTGTCGCGGCTCATTGGCCGCGAGACCCATCTCGCGGAACTCATGGATCTGATCCGGTCGCGACGCCTCGTCACCCTCGTCGGGGCAGGCGGGGTGGGCAAAACGCGGCTCGCGATCGAGGCGGCCCGCCAGGTGTCGTCGAACTTCGCCGACGGCACCGTCTTTGTGGAACTGGCAGCGACCGCATCGGCGGACTACCTGCCGACCACTGTCGCGGCCGCATTCGGTTTTCCGCCTGGTGATGGAACACGAGACTTCGAAGAAATTGCGCTAAGCCTTCATGATCGGCGCCTCCTCATTCTCGTTGACAATTGCGAACACCTTATAGAAAGCGCAGCTGAGCTCATTGAGAGGCTTCTACAGGTGACTCCTGCTTCGACTGTCATTGTCACGAGCCGGGAGGCGCTGAGGATCGAGGGTGAGCGGGTTTATCATGTGCCATCGCTCGACATGCCGTCGCATGACGAGGCGCACGACGCTATGCGCTTCGGCGCGATCCAGCTATTCCTCGAACGGACCAGTTTGGAGCCGGACGCGGGCATCGACGCGTGCATGCCGCTGATCGCCCGCATTTGCAGACAATTGGACGGCATCCCGCTGGCGATCGAACTCGCGGCCGCGTGTACCGGTGCCCTTGGCATTCAGGGCGTGGCTGACCGCCTCGACGACCGCTTTCAGATCCTTCGCAATGGGGCGCGGACCGCGCTCCCGCGCCAGCAGACATTACGCGCAACGGTCGACTGGAGCTACGCGCTTTTGCCGCCGCGGCTTCAGACGGTGTTGGCCCGGCTCAGTCTGTTCGCGGGAACCTTCACGCTGGACTCGGCGCAGCGGATGATCGTCGCCACCGACATGCCGCCACACGAGGTAACGAGCGCTATTGCCGAACTCGTCGACAAGTCGCTTTTGGGTGCCGTTCCCAACCTCCCCAAGATGCACTACCGGCTACTCGACACGATCCGTGCGTATGCGCGTGACCGTCTGGTCGAAAGCGGTACAAGCGACGACTGGCTAGCACGTCACGCGCGGCACGTTCTCGATATTTTCCGGACCGCCGAGAAGTTCGCCAGAGAACGCGCCGAGATTGACTGGAACCGCACGTTCGGGATTTATCTGGACGATCTGCGCGCGGCTGTCGAATGGGGCTTCGCAAATGAAGGGAGAACAGTGGTCGCGATCGAGCTTACCGTGGCCAGTATCGCCCCGGCAATGCACTTTGCATTGTTTGAGGAAAGTCTTCGCCGCTTGGAGACAGCTCTCGAGGCGTTGGCGCGGCTTTCCCTCCACGCCCGGTTGAATTTGCCCGTGGTCGAATGGGAGATGAAACTGGAGGCAGCGCGCGGCGCGTGCCTGCTTTTCCAGAGTGCGGGCGCTCAGACTTGCGAAGCATTTGCCGCTGCGTTGGCGCTCGCGCAGGAGACCGGTGATGTGGAATATCAGCTACGGGGCTTATGGGGCTGTTGGAGTCATGCATACCTGAATGGGCGATATCCGCAGGCGCTTGCGTTGGCTTCGCACTTTTCAGAGGTTGCTGCAGACTCCTCCTGGTCCAGCGACCGGATGGTGGCGCGCACGATGTCCGGAATAGCACATCTGTGCCTCGGACAACTGAATGAAGCACTCCTCGAACTGGAGTCGATCTGCATGCTGGATGGCCGCGTCGGGCGCTCCGAGCGAATCCGGTTCCTCTATGATGAGCACAGCATGACCCGTTCCGTGCTTGCGCAGGCGTTGTCCTTTCTCGGCCGTCACGAAGAGGCGGAAATGACGGCGCAGCGAGCACTCCAAGACGCGCGCGCGCTCGGCCACACTCCTTCGATCTGTTACGCGTTGAGCGAGGCGCTATGCCAGACAACATTGCTGCGCAATGACGATGCGTGGCTCGACGAGGCGGTGCGGATGCTCTCGGACGCCGCCCGGCGGCATGGCGGGTCGACATGGAAGGCCCGCGCGGAAATGTGGCGAGGTTTGATTGCGCTGCGCTTGGGTCAGGTCGAATCGTATGACGCCAGCATCGCCCCTTCGTTGGACGAAATTGGCGACGCGCAGTACTGCGTCGTACTGACCGCGTTCCTCGCCGAAACCGCCATTGCATTGGCAAGGTTTGGCCGAGCCCGCGATGCAGACGCGTTGATTGCTCGCGCCATGGCAAGGGCGGCAGCTGTGAACGACATCTTTTCATGGGTCGAACTGCTGCGTGCGGAAGCGGAGGTCATGCTTCTACGGGTGGAGTCCGACGCCGCCTCGTATCTGGCGGAATGTATACTTGTGAACGCTTTGCACGTCGCACGGCGTCGCGGGTTCCTGGCTTGGGAGACGCGTTGCAGAGGAAGTCTCGAACGGTTATGGGAACACACTGGAATATCGCCGGCTCAGTTCGATTCGGCCCGATCGACTTTGCCAGCGCCATTTGAATCCTTTGATTGCCCTCTTGCGATCCCTTTGCGAGCCAATAACACCGCGGCCTATTGACATAGCCTTTGGGACCGGTACAGGCGATCTTCCCACCTTCAATCTCCGGTCGACCTGGTTTCAGTTCGACGGCTTGCCTTTGCCGGAGCTCACAGCCGCTCAGGCACCGGGAGCCAATACAACGGAAATTCTCATGAAACTGGGCTATGGCGCGGCGAATATCGACAAACTGCTGTCCGTCGGAGCGGTCGGACATGTGCTGCGGAGCGACTCTTCCGCAGCGCTCAAGGGGGCCGAATAACGCGGTCTGTCTTATCACCGACCGGTCCCGCCATGGGGCCTCCAGCCGGACAGTGCGACTCCGTCATGCTAGTACTTCGCTCCTATACTTTCCTCAACAAATACTTCTTTGCGCAGCGCGAGGCCAGAACGAATGCCCGCAACCCATCTATCAAACTCTCCCACTTGGCGACTTTAGGTTAGCTAGGCTCGTTTGCGCCCGTTGCTCGAATATGGCAGAACCCTGCGATACTGCGAGGGCGACGGCCTGGCTGAAATATCCGGCTGCGAGGGTCTTCCGGTCGGCACTATCCCCTTTTAATACCAACTCGCCACGCCTTCGAAGGATTTCGGCATCCCAAATATGTTCGCTATGGCATTTGACAAACTCTTCGGCCTGAATAAGAGCCCTCAACGCCAGATCGTTTCGATTACCCACTTCGCAGCATTGGGAAACCGTCATCCAGAGGAAGGGGGAAAGGAACCCACCCCAACCGACGCAAAACTCAGTGATACTCTGGCTCATTGCCACATAATCAAAAGGCCGCAAGCCGGTCATGGTCTCGCTCCAGGCCAGGACGAGTTGGGCCAACGGGCTCCAGTTGTTGAAACCATGTTTTTCGCTGAGTTCCCTCAGTAATGCGCCATGTTCGCGACCCTCTTTGGTTCCACTGCGAAGAATGTCCAGTACCGAGCGCCAACCCAGAACGATGGCCTGCGTTGGCGCATGCTTTTGAGACAGGGCGATCGACCAGGCCAAATCCGCTCGCATCAGGGCCGCTTTCTCATCGCCCTGGAGGAACAGCGCCCATGCGCTGTAGACGGCGGCAGCGGCTCCCGTGTCGTAGCCATAGGACGGCTTGTAACGCACCAAGTCGTAGCGGCGCAGAACTTTGTCATACCAGAGTATCGCCTCTGACAGTCGTCCCTGAAAAAGGGCGCTCGTACCGAACAACCTACGGGCCTCCAGAAGCAGGCCGCGATGGCGTGCTTCCTTGGCTCGCTGAGCAACCTCGGCGGCGATGGTACGTGATTCCACCCAGTCGCCACGCGCGCAGAAATAGGCCCAAAGCCCGGCAAAGGTCGCGCCTTCTTGGTCGGGACTATGAATCTGCGCACAGAGCGTCTTGGCCTCCTCGTAAATAGGCAATAACTCGGGCGCTCCATAACCCTCGGTAATCCGAAGAACAACGCCCAGTTCCGTGAGCAATTCGAGCCTGTGCCTCTTGCTTGCGGCAGTGAGCGCAGGTCCTTTAAGCGCCGCGAGACCGGCGCGAAAATGGCTGATCGCCTCCTCGTTGGCAAAATCTTTCGCCGCCCGCTTTCCCGCCTCCAGCCACCAGGGCGCCGATTCTTCGGTAAGACCCGCCTTGACGAGATGGTCAGCGATAATTTCGGCGCGCCGCTCAAAGCCGGTTTGCCCTGCCAATAGCCGCGCGATCCGCTCATGAATCGGGCGGCGTTGCTCGAGCAGCATCGATTCATAGGCCGCGTCGCGAAACAGAATATGGCGGAAGCAACCTGTTCCTGTCCCGCCCTCCCCGCCCGGAAGAATCACGCCTTCCTCGACCAGCGTCCGCATGGACTCGCCAAGGGCGTCCTCCGGCAGTTCCGCCACAGTGGCCAAAACATCACTGCGAAATTCCCGACCGATCGCGGCCGCGACTTGCGCGACGAATATCTTGTCGCCCAGTCGATCGAGCCGTGCCATCAGAAGGTCAATCAACCGCTCAGGAAGTGGCCCGCCGAACTCAGGCGTGTCACAAAGGGTTTTTGCAAATTCTTCGACAAATAGCGGAATGCCTTCTGTCTTTTCGATCACTAGTTTGCGCTGCTCTGCCGACAGTTTCTCAGAGCCGGCGACTTCATCTATCATTTGTTCGACGTCGGCCTTGCCCAGTGGCGCTAGTTCCAAGACTGTGGCGCGCGGCAAACTACGCCACTGATCGTCCCCCGGCCGCGAGGTTACTGCCAGCATGATTGGCTGGGCCTGGAGGCTACGTGCGATCAAATGGATGAGTTCAGTCGTAGAGGGGTCAAGCCAATGAACATCCTCAACGACCAGAAGCAGGGGAGCCTTGTGCGCTGCGGTGAAAATCAGCCTAACAAGCATTGCAAAGGTCGTTTCCTTGCGACGGCTCGCCGGCATGTCCTGCAGCGCGTCCGGCAGCATCAAGCCGAACAACGAGCCGAGCAGCGCTATACCCGGGGCCTCGGACTCCCCCACTGTTGTCGCGAGCGAGAGGAGTTTGGCATTGATTTGCTCGCCGCCATCCGCACGCATGATCCCGGCCAATTCGGAGATGACGTCCCGCACAGGTGACAACGCGCTCCTCGAATAGAGCGGGAGCGCCCTAAGAAGCATACGCTGCCCACCATTTTGCCGGATTGACGCCCACAGATCGTTGATCAGACGCGACTTGCCAATCCCCGGCTCGCCGCTAACGACGACGATCTGCCCTTCTTTGGCCTCGACCCGAGACCAACGTCCGAACAGAAGGTCGAGTTCGTGGCGGCGCCCGACTAGCGGCACGTCCTCGTTGGGGTCGAAGGGTATCCCCAATTCCCCAAGTCGCCAGACGCTCTCACCCAATGCAAGGCAGTTGCAGGGCGAATCGACACGGCAATAATGGCGCAGGATCCGATAGGTTGCTTCGGACAGGAATACGCCTCCAGCCGAGGCACAGTAGGAAATTGCCGTAGCGTCATCCAATACGTCTCCCAACAACGAGGGAACGGATGTCGCTGAATCGGTGTTTCGCGCACCGCTGATTGCCCAGCCGGTTGCCACCCCGACCTTTATCGCAACGTCCGCTGGGGTCTGCTCAAGCCCGGCGACAGAGTCATCTTTGGCCGGCTCAATTTCCCCGAGAACCAGTTCTCTTGCCGCAGCGACGGCAAGATAGGCGGCATTTTCTAGGGATCTCGGCCAACCGAAATAGCCCACAAATCGATCGCCGGCCTCTTCCGCAACTTTTCCACCGAATTTTTCCGTGACCCTTGTAAATATCCTTCGAAAGACAAGAAAGTCATCATGTATTCGGCCGGAATCAATCGATTTATTGGAGATACTTCTAGGAAGTCTGCAGGCAATCACCGTGACGTGATGTCGGCCAGGCAATTGGGGGGCACAACTTAGGCTGGAATGCAGTCGTCCTGGTGTTGATGCGCGGCGAAGGAATGGCACATAGGTGCCCTTCGGTATCTCAAGGAAATGCCGCTCATCGATCCCGGAACCACGGGAGAAGTCGGCCAGCAGGCGGCGTAGTCGTCCAGCCTCCACACGAACAATGGCATTGCTGCCCGGATCGAATGACGAATTCTTGCCGAAGACTGACATGGCGATGTTCAATTCTTTCAGCGACCTTTCGCGGCCGGCAAGGCGTTCCTCGACTAGGAACTTCAAAAACGCCCCCATCCGCGGAGACGACAGAAACTCTGGGCTGGCCAAGGTGCGGGACAACACACCCAGCACCTCTGCCGGCGAAAGAAGATCTAGCCCGTGGCCTCCAGTTGGCCCACCATCGGTAAGCTGCATCCTTGAGCATTTCCGTTCTTTAATGGACCGCGCCGACGCGAAGCGCGCGGCGCGACGGCGTTTGCCTTAACAGTAAGACACTTCTCGTTCCCCGCCAAATGTTTTGATTTTCAGTCGCAGTTGGACGCCCCACATCTCCAAGCGTAAGACGGATGCCGCCTATGACGCTGACGGGCAATGCCAAGGCCAATTACACGATAAACGATCAACGCCACGATTTTTGTTTTCCGAGATATGGGGAGGGCCGGCGTCAATAATTCTCTCCACTTCGTCGGGGATGTCATTTGAAGAATCCGACTGGCGTACCTTGTTCGCCGGATCCGAGACAGCAACTTTCGGCAATCTATGGACGTTGGTCATCAGTTTCGCGCGGATGTTCGAACGTCCGTTCCGCTCGCATACCGGACCTTCCATGGGGGTCATGTACGTCGGTATGCGCTCCGCGAAGGATCTGGATTAGGATGGGCCAAATGGAGAGCTTGTCTTGCCCGACGGGATTTGCGCAAATGCTGAAGATGCGACCTGGATTTCCGCCCATGCGCAAAGCCGCGCTATTCGCATAGATCGCGATGCGCGGATCACAGACACCGTCACGGCATCATAACCCTGCTTTGCTGCCGTCCTCACTAGCGCGAACGGACTAACGCTTGTCTGTTGCACCGCACAAACATCGAATCCGAACATCGCAGCGACCGGTTGTGCCGGAAAGCTCGAAGCTACTCGCGTGATGGTGCCCGGGAGCCAACGCGAGTAAAGCAACGGATAATCATTCGCTGCGCCGCCCGCTACGGCATAGCATATATAAATCGCGACGTTCTCCCACTCGCGTAGCCGGTTGTAAGGGCTGACTCATGCGGGGGAGTGCGAAAAGGTATGTCGCATGGCTGAGGCGCTGCCGGTGGCAAGCCACCCGGCGCTAGGAACTGCGCGCAAGCCAGTAGAGGGCTAACAACCCCGTGAAACAAGGAGACGTCATGAACGGAGAATTCCAGCATCCGTTTCCCACATCACAGCGAAGTGTGTGGAGCGAGGAAAGGTTGTGAGCGCCGATGAGGCGGTCCAACTTGTTCGCTAGGGAGACACCATCGCAACCGGCGAATTTGTTGGCATTGGATTCGCCGAAGAAGTCGCGGTGGCATTAGAGCAGCGATTTCTCGATGCAAAGAAAAACAATGGCCCGCCGCTGCACGACCTGACACTCGTCTACGCCGCCGGACAGGGTGATGGCAAAACGAAGGGACTGAATCATCTAGCACACGAGGGGTTGGTGCGGCGTGTCATCGGCGGGCATTGGGGCCTGGTGCCGGGGCTTCAGAAGCTGGCAATCGACGGACGGATCGAGGCCCATAACCTCCCTCAAGGCGTTATTTCACATCTGTTTCGCGACATCGCCGCACACAAGTCTGGACACCTGTCGACAATCGGTTTGGGAACGTTTGTGGACCCCCGCAATGGCGGCGGAAAGCTCAACGCACGGACAACGGACGAGCTAGTTACCCTTATGTCCCTCGGCGGTGAAGAGTACCTCTTTTACAAGTCCTTCCCGATAGACGTCGCCATTATCAGAGGTACGACCGCGGATGCATCCGGAAACATCACGATGGAGAAGGAGGCACTCACACTGGAATCTTTGTCCATCGCCATGGCAGCGCGCAACTCGGGTGGCATTGTTATCGTTCAGGTCGAACGACTGGCAGAATCCAACACGTTGAATCCGCGGGACGTGAAAATACCGCGCATCATGGTCGACTGTGTGGTTGTCGCGAAGCCCGAACAACATTGGCAGACGTTTGCGGAACCCTACTCCGCGGCCTTTTCCTGCGAGCTTCGAGTCGCCGCGACATCTCTGCCACCGATGAAGTTGGACGTCAGGAAAGTCATCGCCCGGCGCGCCGCTTTCGAGCTTAAGGCCAATAGTGTCGTGAATCTTGGTATCGGCATGCCGGAGGGTATCGCCAGTGTCGCCAATGAAGAGCAAGTCCTCGACCTGTTTACGATGACGACCGAGCCGGGCGTCATCGGGGGGATACCGGTACGTGGCTTGAACTTCGGAGCGGCGACCAACACGCAAGCCATCATAGACCAGCCATACCAATTCGATTTCTACGATGGTGGAGGGCTGGATATCGCATTTCTCGGGCTCGCGCAGGCCGACCGGGTAGGCAACCTCAATGTGAGCAAGTTCGGGCCGAAACTGGCTGGCGCTGGCGGTTTCATCAACATCAGCCAGAGCGCCAAGAGGGTCGTCTTCGTCGGCACGTTTAACGCCGGCAATCACGGTATCGTCAGGCAACGGCTGCCCGGGATTCAGCCAGCCGCGCTCGCCGGCCATACGACGAACAGCGGTCAACTTCTTGCGACCCATCAGGCCGCTACGCCCAATGTCGCGATCGGAATCGCCTTGCCGCATGCGGACAAGGACTTGACGGTACTCAAACAATTCGAACCTCCGGTTGGTCATGGACACTCCGTTCAGAAAGAACGGAGCGTACCCATCTGGAAAGTTCGAATCGCGTTCAACACCCGGCGCCGGTGGCGCCTATACGCCGATCATCGACTGGCTCCTTTACGCCGGTCACGGACTGGCGCCAAAACGCCGATCCTGCGCTGGCGCCTAAGCGCCGATCATCTGGTGGCGCCAATACGCCGATCCCGGAATGGCTCCATAACGCGGTCAGTGACAGCGATTCGCAGTGAGGTCGGAACTTGTCTCCACGACGTTAGTGTCAAGCCGCACGTAGTGGTCAACTACGACAACTTCTCAATCCGCCCCGAGGTCCCTGATGCATACTCGGACATGGTGACATCACTGGTTTCACGCTATTACGCGAGCGTGACGAGATACACCACGAGCAGCTTCCTGAGACTGAAACTGGGCACTGCTCTGCAGCGGCGCAGCGTCGCCACGTATATCTATGAAAGCCCAGAGGAAGCGAATGCGCACAGCAACGACGTGCACACGACGAATAGTCGCTCCGCACTGGATCGCCAAAAAGCAACGGATTAGTGACGGGACCTGAGGTCGGTGCAATGGAACTGCATGTGTAGCGGACGAAACTCCCCCACTGGCTAGCACTAAGCCAAGTGTCGGGATGTCGAATTTCTCTTGATTTTCGACACCCCTCGGCTTCTCTAATGCCAATATTTTTTCTTGCTCGTCTTCCCAATACCTGGATTGAAGCTATTCGTCGGGTCGAGCCGCCTCATTTGCGCCTCATAACCCTCAGATGCATGGTACAGGTGGCCGACGTTATGCTCGGCGGGGTATTTCGCACCGCGACTCTCGAGGTATGCCAATACCTCTTTCTTGAAGAGAACAGCGTCGCATCCTGGCTTCAGGATGTAGTCCTGGTGATTCACAAAGCAGAAGAAGTGTCCGCAGCAAGAGTCCAGCAAGACCTGCTCTCGCAGGTGAGGTGGCAATTTCAGGCGCCACTCAGTGTCATTCCGACGTAGCGCCACATCAAATGCGAGCAACCTTTCGTTAGTGTCAATTCCATGACTTTCGCAGTAGCAAATGGTGCAGGCACCGACAGTGAATCGTACAAGAAACGCGTCGCGAGCTTCGTCCTCGTTGCATTTGAAGTACTTCCCTGTACGAGTTGCAAAAAAGCGTTCGAGGAGTGCGGCCATTTCTGTTTCATCGCGCTCATCAGCCTTGATCACCAGGTGGTGTTCATACAGATCCATATAGCTGGGGATTCGGTCAGCCAGACCAATTGGAGTGAGTGCGTTGGAGATCTGGATTGCCTTGTCCACGGTGTTTTCGGGAAGTAAGGGAACGCGCTTAACCAACCTGTCCCACTTCGCCTTTTGTGCGATCAATTCCGGGATCTTCTCAGGACCAAGGCGCCGGATCGCCTTGTAGATGTGCTTCCCGTAACGAATCGAGAGGTCTAGCGCGCCTCTGTGCATGTACTCCGCCTGGATCGGCAGTTGGGACAAGCTTGTCAAAAGGAAATGACGCAGCTGAACCAGTTCAGATTCGTCGTTAGTTCCAATGTAGAAAGTGGTGGTATTCGCCGGGGCATCAAAGGTAGGCAAGCGAACGGCAAAGACCGCAAGTTTTCCTGCACTGCCGGCGCTGTCGTGCAAATATTCCGGATTCCCATTGTAACGAGCGGGACTATCCGCGGTTACGTCACGAAGTTTTTCTGCGTAATCTTCCGCCCACAACTTTCCGTCCCAGTCGGGCGTATCGCCCGTCGTGTACTGACGTGAAGCGAGGTTCTCGAGAATGGTTTTCGGATCCTGTCCTAGCTTGATTCCGAGATTGTTGACGAGTTGAAGCTTTCCACTCGTGTCGATCCTGGCGAAAAGGGATTTTTCGGTAAATGCCGGACCACGCCGAATCAACGAACCGCCGGAATTATTACAGATTCCGCCGATAACGGATGCGCCGATACATGTAGAGCCAATGACAGAATGCGGTTCTTTATTGTATGGCTTAAGGGCATTTTCCAACTCGGTCAATGTTGATCCGGGGAATGCAATGACTTGCTTCGCGCCATCAATGACTTGAAGTCCGCCAAGACGCCGAGTGCTGACGATTATCAGATCTCTATCGTAATCATCTCCGTTTGGAGTCGAGCCTCCGGTAATGCCGGTGTTCGACGCTTGCATCAGAATGATTACATCATTTGCGACGCAAACTTCAAGAACCTGCCAAAGTTGCAGTAGCGTGCGGGGCAGCGCAATTGCGAGCGCTTTGCCGTGTCCGATCCGAAAACCCTTGGTATAAAAAACCTTCTCGTCTTCACCGGTTAATAGATCCGTTGCTGAAACCACACTTCTCAGCTTACTTAGTACATCTTTGCTTGACATATCTATGCTCCATGCTCTTCAAGGCTCATCCCTTTGGATTGGAGCCACCTGGCTTCCAATAAAACCGCTAACCATTCGTGACTGGCCACAGCCAATTGCCCGGTCAGTGCAGCCGATCCAGATCCGTTCACGTACGCGGTCGTCCTGACTCCGACCGAAACGGCGATACATTCCCCGTCCGCGGCGTTCTGACGTCAGCTTCAGAAATGCGCGCTGCTTTCCCTTGTTTCGGAGTCTGCTTGACAACCAGCGGACACGACAGCGAGCCGGGCAGACGGCGCCTAACGTGAGGCAACGACCGCGTGCACTGCATTCAGGCCGCTCTCGCGAAGAACGACGAAAAATCCGATGTTGAAAATCTGGAATAGCGATTTGCTATATCTTATAAGCAGTACAAACCAATTAAATAGTCCTTGTAAGGTTCATTTCCGATGCCCCGTAGCGTTCGACAAGCACAATGGTAAGTACAAGTCGCTGTCCCTTTCAATAGCGAAAAAGTGTCGACCACGATTTTTCGACTGAAGCACCAACCGGGGAATGTCCAGCCGGCCTGGGTTTGAGCGATCTCGATTCTTGTTTCGTCGACAGATGATCCAAAACGTAAAACACCTTTTCAATATTTGAAATGATGTTACGAGAAGCGCTTACGAGGATTGCCCGTGCCGAAAGCATTCTTCAAGTTCAGTTCGGGCCGCCATTTGCTGGACTCTACGGGTAGGTGGGTGTCGGCGAGATTCTCGCGAAGCTGGACACCGGCGCCCCCGCGCGCAACGCGAAAGAGATTTTTGACATGCTTATCGTCGACGGCGGCCCAACTGTTGCGGCGGCTGCGATCTACGCGGCGCGACGCTGCGCGCGAAAGGCGTGGTGCTCGCGACGGGCTCGCGCTGTCGCAATGCCGATGTTCCGGGCCAGCAAGAATACCGCTACAAGTGCGTAGCCTACTGCCCGCACTGCGATGGCCGCTCTTCGAGGGCAAGCGAGGAGTCCGCATCCGGAGTCGCGCCGAGATACCACCAATGAAGATCAAATAATTACGAATCTAGGAATTGGTATTAACACCTGGTTTGTTAGATTTCTGAGCGGGCATATTGCGATTTGCCTACTGCGAGGAAAATTCATTACCTCGAAAGCATCTTTATCGCCCCTCTGCTCGCTCCTAAACTTCATGTATGTCTCCGGATCGGTGTGAGACATACCCGGCATCAAACCTATCTACTTTGGCCAATGATCGCGCGACACCATGAAAGACATTGAATTGGTTCATCACACCGTTGAGGCAAACGGCATTCGTCAGCACTATGTAGAAGCAGGCGACGGACCCACGGTCGTCTTGCTTCACGGATTTCCCGAGACCTATTACGCGTGGCGTCATCAGATTCCCGTGCTTGCGCAGCATTTCCGTGTGATTGCGCCGGACTTGCGTGGCTATGGGGCAACGGACAAGCCGGCGGCAGGGTATGACAAACGCACGATGGCAAACGACCTGCTTGCCCTGCTCGACAATCTGGACATCGACCGTATCGCGCTAGTGGGCCACGACCGGGGCGCACGGGTAGCGACGCGCTTCGCCAAGGACCATCCGCACAGACTTGACCGCCTGGTCGTGATGGATAACGTCCCGACGCGAGTAGTCGCGGAGCGGCTGAATGCGCAGATTGCAAAGGCCTACTGGTTCTTCCTGTTCCACCTGGTTCCCGATCTTCCGGAAGCACTGATTGCAGGAAACGAACGCGTGTGGCTGCGCCATTTCTTCACGGACTGGTGCTACGACCCAACTGCAGTTAGTGGCGAGGCGTTCGAGGAATACGTTAGAGCATTCCAGGCTCCTGGTGCCGTCCGTGGAGCAATGTCCGACTACCGGGCAAACGCCGAAGACGTCGCACAGGACAAGATTGACGCACATGTGCCCATCAAGGTACCGACGCTGGCGCTTTGGGGTGCCGAATTCTACGCCGTCGGCAAAATGTTTGATATGGCCGAGGTATGGCGCTGCATGGCAACTGACATTCGGACATCCGCAATTGCACAAGCGGGACACTTGCCGCAGGAGGAGCAGCCTGAGATTGTCAATGCCCAACTGCTCGATTTTCTGCAGAGTTGGAAAGGATAGCTACCGACTCAGAAACGCCGCGCTAGAGCGTGATATTCACTTTCATCAAGGAATATTACTCTGTTGATTCGCAACGTCCGATGCAGTTACACATAAGCCGGTGATCACATTGGACCAGATTCAAGACGTCGTCGCTGCCGCCACAGAAGTATCCCAACAGGCGACTGTCGCGCGATCAGAATTACCATCAAGGCAGTGCTGATCCTCGAGAACCTGCGTGGCTAGTACCTGAGCAACGTGCACCGATCGACGCCTATCCGTGGCGTTTCTTAATTCGACGACGTGAAAGCGTGCAATCACAAATTCGTGGTCGCACCTGATTTTACCTATTTACAGGATGAATACCATGCAAACACTCTGCTCCTGTAGTTCCGAACTCGGTGAGTCGTCAGTTAGCGGGAAAATCACCAACTCGCGCCCTTCTTTTTCAAACATAGGCAGACTTCCGCAAGTCGCACCGTTACATAGCCTGCAAGTTGGAGCCGCAAAGATTACCGTTATATCTGACGGCACTATCCCTCTCAATGCGCCCACACTGATCTCCGGCAAAGATACGGCGACAATGGAGAAGCTGTTGGCCGAGGCATTTCTTTGTGGGGAGATCGAGACGTCGATTAACGTCTACCTGATTGAACTGAATGACCGTAAGATTCTTGTCGACACGGGTGCCGGAGAACTGTTCCGCCAAATTAACGTCGGCGGCAAACTCTTCACGCGCCTCGAGCATGCAGGGCTTGAACCCCAAGACATCACCGACATTTTAATTACGCATATTCATGTTGACCATTCGGGTGGTCTCACGATGGCGGGCGAGCGAATGTTCCCGAATGCACTTGTACATGTCGGCAAGCCGGACGTCGATTTCTTTCTTGACCCGGAACAGGCGGCCACATCCGCATATCGGCCAGATGCACTTCCGTATACATTCGAGCAAGCAGTACTAACAGTTAAACCCTATGCAGAGTCGGGTCAACTACGCCCTTTCGACAAGACCACTGAGATTGTCCCCGGCATTACGGCTTCACTCCACCCGGGACACACACCTGGCTCGGCTTTCTACGCACTAACCAGCGAAGGCCAAACCATCGTGTTCG
Organism: Paraburkholderia fungorum; assembly: GCF_046027215.1. Lineage (GTDB taxonomy): Bacteria > Pseudomonadota > Gammaproteobacteria > Burkholderiales > Burkholderiaceae > Paraburkholderia > Paraburkholderia fungorum_D. The sequence goes on from NZ_JAQQEN010000003.1 coordinate 627,028, forward strand.
TCGGCGATATCGTTCATATTGCCGCACTGCAATTTGCTGAACCTGAATTCACAATCGCGTTTGACGTGGATCCCGCCGGCGCCGTGGAGAGTCGCAGATCAGCCTTCGCCGAGTTCTCTCGCACGCAAGTGCTCGTCGCCGCCCCGCATTTGCCTTATCCGGGTGTCGGACATATTCGTACAGATGGTGACGCTTACGCATGGGTACCTGAATCATTTATGGACCGCGAGTGATCGCGGAAACAGCGCAACAGCATCGGCTTCAGCGCGCAAAACCTGCACGGGCAATCTGCAATAGAAAGCCCTAGACGATTTGCAAATCAAGCTCACCTGATGGCAGCCAGGTGAGTGCAGGCTAATGACACGCGAAAGCAGGAGATGAAAGCGAAAGCAAAGGTTGTCCTGACAAATTGCGCCTGGGATTCCCTCGACATTGAACATCGCGTTTTCGGGGAGATCGCAGACAGCCGCGACGCGCTGGCCGGTCTGCAATCCGGTGCACCGGGAGAAGTGCGCGGTGTCCTCGAAGGCCAGTGGCCGATCAACGTCGTCAACCCTGCTGTGCGTGGCAAAAACCGGGCTGGCCTGTAACGATCTTCCAGCCCCTAACTTAGAGAGATACAAAATGAAGCTTTGTCGCTATGGCGAATTTGGCGCGGAAAGGCCTGCGATCGTTGACGAGCAAGGTGCACTGCGCGACCTGTGCGGCTACGTGTCCGACATCACGCCTGCGCAGCTTTCGGCGAGTGAGCTCGAAAAGCTGTCAAAAATTCGGCTGTCCGACCTGCCTCTCGTACCGGGCAATCCCCGCATCGGCGCGCCCGTATCTGGCATTTCAAAGTTCATTGCTATCGGTCTGAACTATCGCGACCACGCCGAAGAGGCGGGCATGGCCATTCCCACCGAGCCCATCATCTTCATGAAGTCGACGACGTCCATCGGTGGCCCCAACGACGACATCGTCGTGCCTCCGCACTCGACGAAGCTCGACTGGGAGCTTGAACTCGGCGTTGTGATTGGCAAAAAGGCGCAGTACCTCTCCAAAGAAGAAGCTCTGGACTATGTCGCCGGCTACTGCGTGGTGAACGACGTATCCGAGCGCTCCTTCCAGCTGCAATCCTCCCAGTGGGACAAGGGCAAGGGTTGCGACACCTTCGGCCCGATTGGCCCGTGGCTCGTGACCAAGGACGAAGTGCCCGACCCGCAAAACCTGGACATGTGGCTCGACGTCAACGGCGAGCGTCGTCAGGGCGGCAACTCCAGGACCATGATTTTCACGGTCAAGGAACTCGTTGCCTATTGCAGCCGCTATATGACGCTGCTTCCGGGCGATGTGATTACCACCGGCACGCCCCCGGGCGTCGGCATGGGTATGAAGCCCGAACCGACCTACCTCAATAAAGGCGACGTTGTGACGCTCTGGATTGAAGGACTCGGCACCCAAAAGCAACTGATCGTCGAGCGACAGGTATAAGACAGACCCCTCCGTTATCCGCCAGAGATAACGGATAACGGAGGATTATCAGGTAGGAGACCCAATTCATGCATATACCTACGATTTCCTGGCATCCCATACCCACATGGTAGGTGCGGTTTACATACGCCCGCTGATGGCGTAATACGTCAGCACCCTCTTCGCAATCTCCAACGGACGCTCTGATCTTTACACTACGCAAGGAACAGAGTTCAGAGCATAGAGAAGGATGGAAACTATGGTTCTCAAGGGCACACCACGCGACATGAACAAGTGGAGGGATGTACTCCTCGACCCGAATGCCAGATTCCCCGGCGAGTCGAATGAATACCGCCTCGCACGTAGTGAGCTGTTAGAGGCAGAATTAGAGCTCAAGGAGCTGAACGAACGAGTAGCCGCCATGCGCCGGGCACTCCCTGCGGGCGGCCTGATCAAGGAGGACTACGTCTTCGAGTCTGCCGACAATGGAAGCGAGGTGAAGCTGTCGGAACTGTTCGAGCCGGGCAAGGACTCACTGATCATTTACCACATGATGTTTCCGCGCTGGTCACAAGACCAACGCGCAGGAGCCCCAGGAGGCAAGACTGCCGAGCTGCCGCTTGTCGAGCAGCCGTGTCCGTCGTGCACATCGATTGTCGACGGGCTCGAGGGCGCTGCCTTTCACGTTGCCGAGCGAGCCAACCTCGTCGTCGTCGCGAAGACTAGCCCTGAACGGCTCGGCACCTACGCACGTGAACGCGGCTGGCGCAATGTGCGCCTATTGTCCTCGCGGAACAACACCTTCAACCGCGATTACCGCGCTGAAACACCAGACGGCGGGCAGCGCGCCTCCTTGAACGTTTTCTCCCGCGACACGGACGGGATCCACCACCACTGGGGGAGCGAAGCGACGTTCAAGCGCGGCGATACCAGCTCGTTCGATGCGATCTGGACGATCTACGGAGTTCTCGATCTGACGCGCGAAGGACGCGGAGACAGCGGGGCCTACCCCAACCTGCAGTACTAAGGAAGTCTTTGCACTTCTGTTCGTATCGGTTTGAGTGGCCCTAGAACAGGGTCGCTCTGACCCCGTAGGCATGGCTCCGCATCAACAGTGCACATCGGTGTGCGCGTGCGTCGTGATCTTCCACGCCGCACGCGCCGAAGTCTAACTCCGACTACTGCGGTCTCCCGCTCGCCGCCGCCTCCAGGTCACGCCTCATGACAAATGACGATCAAACGCGCTATGACCGTCGTCGACGGCCCAAGCCTATCGCTAGTTACAAACGGCCCCGACGCGCATGTCGGCAATGCGCGCGCACCGTGGCGCCTACCTACTGGCCGCCACGGATGTTGGCTCGCACTAGCCGCGGAACTCCGTTGAAAGGAACCGTCGCATGATGTCTCCCCCCTGGCTGCCAGGTATTCTGACTGCGCTCATGCTGGTCATCACGGCAGTGAGCGCGATCCGCCTCGGAGCCGCTCAGTTGCCAGCCAGCTGGCTTTCGGCTGTTAAGCCAGACGGGCCTTGCTCGTCTCCGCGTTGTTCAGATGGAGCCGATACTGACATTGCGTATCTGTTGATGGGTGTCGCGATGGCGGGAATGCTGACGCCGAGCGTTACAACTCTGCCGTCACACGCTTGGGAGGCGATTTTTGGCTTGCTCACTGTGTGGTTCGCATGGCGCTTATTAGCCGATACCAAGGTGAACGGCCTGCGGTCTCTGGCGAGCGTGCATCGCGCTGCACATATGTTGCACTGCGCGGCCACGGTCTACATGTTCGCCGCCCTCACGATGACTGACGACATCTGCAGGGGGGGAGCGGAAAGCAGCAGCATGGTACAGTCGCTCAAACCTCCGACTCTGGCGCTCGCGTTTGTCCTTGTCTGTTGCAGTGCTTGGGACGTCCTCGCTCAACTGGCGGATCGACACCACAGTCGCCGGAACATATCAGTTGGCGCCGCGTCAGCTCGCAGCACAGCGCCGACGGTAGCGTGTCGTGTCGCCATGAACGTGAGCATGGCAGTCATGCTCCTAGTCATGAGATGATCGGGTGGATCAGACCGACCGCAGGTGGCCGTGCTTAGAGCTTGATGGGCACTTTTTGTCAGGTTTACGACGAGCATTAGTACCGCAAAAATTACGAGATGAAGCCTTGCGAGCGTCACGGGTAAGCGCTCGTAATCTCGCGTGGGCCGGCGAAAGCGGCCGAAGCTGCGCTCCACCACCCAGCGGCGCGGCAACAGCACGAATCATTTTTTCGCCTCCACCAACTTGATCACCTGAAGCTCGATCCCCTCGTCAAGCGCAGGCTGCGCGGGTTCGTCGCGAGCATATCCCTGATCGGCGAACGCCACGTTAAACGTCCGGCCTGTGGCCTGCCGGGCATGAAAATGTGAGCGGGTGGCGATGTTCTGCAACTTCGGAGAATTTCCCAGCGTCTAAATTGCAGTTCTCAGATGCTATGGGGAAGGCTCAGGCCTTCCTCATTAGTCCGCTCGAGCGCCTCGACCCGTGTTATCACATCCTTCAGCGAATGCGAAAGCGTCTCCCGCAGATGGTCGAGAATTGTCCGTACTTTCGCATCGAGGAATCGTCGAGACGGATACACTGCAAATACGGTGAAAGGACGCAGGCGGTATTGCGGCAGCACACGTACGAGCGCACCAGATTCGAGGTCATCCGCCACAGAGTACGTAGCAAGCGCACCGATTCCCGCTCCCGCCAGTAATGCTGCACGCATTGCGTCAGGCACATTGGTCTGGAGTGGCGACTTCGGGATATTCAGTAAATGCGACTCCTGTCCGCTTTCGAGATGCCATTCGTCTGGTGGTGCCACCGGCGAATCGAACTCGATGAGCGTGTGCGACGCGAGATCGTCTCGTGTACGCGGTGCGCCATTGCGCTTCAGGTAGTCCGGCGAAGCTACCATTATCGAATAGGCTGTGCCGAGCGGCTGCGCAACGTAGATTGAGTCGGGAAGTTGTGTTGCGGAGAACAGTGAAAGATCGTAGCCGTCCTCGACGAGGTTCGGCATGCACTGCTCGATTTTCAGTTCGACCTGGACATCGGGGCAGATTACCTGATAGCGCGTCAGCGCTGCGGCGACCAGGCTTTGCGCGAGCCCGGGTGCGCAGTGTAGCCGCAGGCGGCCCGCAGGCGTCTGGCTAGCGTTGCGCACGTCTTCCGCAGCCGCGTCAAAATCCGCGAGGATCGTTTTTGCACGCTCATAGAAGCGTCCGCCGGAATCTGTCAACGATAGATGGCGCGTGGTCCGGTGCAAGAGGACCGCCTGCAACTGCTCTTCTAGCATATTCACGGCACGTGAAACCTGCCCGACAGTCATGTCGATTTCCTTCGCGATCGCCGTGAAGGAACCCTTCTCAACCACACGGACGAAGATCCGCATATTGCCAACAATATCCGCCATATTGTGTTATTCCTTACCAGTTCGCTTCCAATGCGCTGTGTATTGCCACTACACGCACGTCGTCTGCTGAATTTTGAGTATGGGGGAGAAAGCGCTGACGGTTACCCCTCAGGTTCCCTCGGTTTTTCGCCTTCCATGGGCCTCGGGTCATGCAGCCGTATATTTGTCCGCCGAGCCACGAGCAACGAGCCAGTCTTGCGTGAACGAAGTAGGAATTTTCAGTCGCATGACCGCGGAATCCATCAGCGCCTGCGTTCTGGTCAACCGACCAAGATTGTTCTCGGTGAGTCAGCCGCTGCATGACGCGGCCCGGATGGAGCACAAGTCATTTGTCAGCGCGCTTTAGTGATCACGCGGATCCTTCTGCAACGGACCCGAGCAGTTTGCTCAACGCCGCATTCAGGCCAAGAGCCACACCCATTACCTCTTCATTCCCGAACTGCCCGAATAGCGACGATGGTTGGGCGTGCTCAAATGCAACCTGCCCGTCCGCCCCTTCCCTAAGCAGGACTCTAAGCGGGACATAGAGAGCCGCGGGCAGAATGCGCGAGTCATCAATGATGTCGTGTGAGGGTCGCCAATTTCGTATTGCATGGCTTTCCGAGGCTGCCCCGCCAATGCGAGCATCAGCCATAATCCCGAATACTAATCGGTAGGACCGGCCCAAGCTCGAGCGCCTGCTAGGCCTTGGAGACGTGTCCGCTCTTCAAGTGGTCAAGAAACTGAAGATTTAGAACAGGTGCTGCTTCTTCAAGGGCCCTCTTCGCGCCCTCAAAGTTCTGCTGCACCTCTATAGTCACATGCCGAACGGATATGACGCGTTCGCTAACTTTCTGTTTGCCCAAGGCATCCGTCCATTAAACAAAGTCCGACGACTGTTGACCAGCGCGATTTCAAGGCGCATCGATCGGCAGCACCTCGCCACCCTTACCCACCATTATATGACAGATATCATATAATGGTGGGTCGAATGTGCGCCCCACCAAAGCCAGCATACTTGCTGATACCGCTGGCCGTATGGCGCGAACCCGCGCTTTCCGAGGGTGTCTCTAGTCGTCGGCCAAGGTTGGCCGGGAAATGGTTAAACTTATGGTTCTAAACCTTTCGAACCCAACTTGCCATGCCCCTATCAGCTGAGTTGCAGCGTTTCATATCGCGCTCCGCCTGGTCCGCCAATTTAACACCGGAGCAACTCGCTCGCGTCCAGAAAGACGCCGTTCAACGATCATATTCTTCCGGTGCCATAGTCTGTCACCGGGGAACCCCTGCGGACCATTGGCTTGGCGTAATCGAAGGCTTGGTGAAAGTCGATGCGGTATCTGAAAGGGGACGCTCTACAACGTTCGCCGGCGTGCCAACGGGTTGCTGGTTTGGGGAGGGAAGCTTGCTAAAAGATGAACCGCGCTCATACTCGGTGGTAGCGCTGCGTGACAGCGAGGTCGCTTTTATCCCACGCTTCACATTTGAGTGGCTGCTTGAAAATAGCCACCCGTTCAGTCGATTTGTCATCGATCAACTCAATGCACGGTGCGGATACTACGTGGGTCTCGTCGGAAGCCTCCGTTGGCATAAAGCGTCTGCAAGAGTTGCTTTCTGTCTCGCTGAACTGTTCAATCCGCAACTCTTTAACGCTACTGATCTGACACTCGGTCTTTCGCAAGAGGAAATTGGACGGCTGTCCGGCCTGTCCAGGCAGAACACCAACCGAGCGCTTCACGATCTCGCTGACGCGGGGCTTTTGATGATCGAATATGGCTCAGTCCGAATTCTTGACCTGGCAGGGCTTCGAGATTTTGCACACACCGGCGATTGATGGCGCCTTTGGGTGCAAACTTGTTGCAAACACAGTAAGTGTCGTTGTACCCGCCAGCCGCAGCTCAACATGTTGCCTACCTAAGCGACCCAACTAAGCGACATGCTGATCCGCTTCCCCGCATTCCGAAGGCTGGACCCGTCGGCCGCACACGTGGCTATGCTTGCGACAGCTTCGTAATGGCCTCCCGACTACCAGCTTGCGCTCGAAGTCGAAATTTCTGAATTTTTCCTGTGCCTGTCTTTGGCAGCGCGCCGTACACGATCCTCACAGGACACTTGAAGTGAGCGAGCCGCTCTCGACAGAACGTAATCAGCTCCCGTTCAGGCGGCGCCTCGACACCCTGTTTCAATTCGACAAATGCACAGGGCACTTCGCCCCACCTGGCATCGGGCTGAGCCACCACTGCCGCGATAAGGACTGCCGGGTGCTGGTGCAATACTTCCTCCACCTCTACCGAAGAAATATTCTCTCCACCCGAAATGATAACGTCCTTGGAACGATCCGTGATTTGAATGTATCCGTCCGGGTGCACCACGGCAATATCGCCAGTGTGGAACCACCCCCCTTCGAAGGCGTTTCGGGTAGCCTCCTCGTTCTTCAGATAGCCTTTCATAATGACATTACCGCGCAGCAGTATTTCTCCCTCGGTCTTTCCGTCCGCCGGAACTGGCTCAAGAGTGGAGAGCGCTGCGACTCGCATGCCTTCAAGCCCGGACGCCCGCTGACCTTGCCGCGCCTTCAGGCGCGCCTGCTCCTCGTGGCTCAATGCGTGCCAGTTTGCCTGGATGAAACAACTGAGCGGCGTGCCGGAGGACTCGGTGATGCCGTATACGTGCTCGACCTCGAATCCCAACTCGCTTATAGACTTCAACACGGTTGCTGGGGGCGGAGAGCCCGCCGTGCGTACGCGAACGGTTCGAGGCAACGCACTACGCGCGCTGGCAGGCGCGTCAGCCAACGCGGCCAGGACAATTGGCGCCGCACAAAAATGGTCGACGCCGTACTCGCGGATGGCGTTGAATATTCCTGCGGCATTGACTTTGCGCAGACAGACATGGGTGCCACCCGCCGCTGTGATTGCCCAGGCGAAGCACCAACCGTTGGCGTGAAACATCGGGAGGGTCCAAAGGTACACAGGCCCGCGTGGCACGCCCCAGTCAGTCAACTGGAGCATACTCATCAGGTGAGCCCCCCGGTGACTGGCCACGACACCTTTCGGATCGGAGGTCGTGCCGGACGTATAGTTCAAAGCAATCGCGTCCCATTCGTCCGCGGGCCATATGCCCTCGAAGTCTGCCTCTCCCTCGCTGAGCAATTGCTCATAGTCGAGCTCACCTATCGATGCCCCCTGCGGCGCCTCTGGATCGGCAATGTCAATCACGAGCGGCCCATCTGGAATGTCCTTGAGTGCATCCGCAGCAAGGGCGGAAAATTCGCGATCCACCAGGAGGATCTTGCATTCCCCGTGCAGCAGAATGAACCGGACTCCGTCGGCATCCAACCTGCAATTGATCGTATTGAGCACCGCTCCGCTTAGCGGTATCCCGAAATGAGCCTCCACCATCGCAGGCGTATTCGGCGCAATGATCGATACAGTGTCGCCCCGCTTGACACCACGCCGGACAAGCGCACTGGCCAGCCGGCGGCAACGGTTACGCGTCTCCCCCCAAGTCTGGCGCATCGCGCCATGCACGATAGCAATCCGCTCCGGAAACAATTCGGCGCATCGATCCAGTGAGTGAAGCGGTGTCAGCGGCACATAGTTGGCTTCGGCTCGGTGGAGTCCGTGTTCGTAGATTGAAGCGGTCATGGCATGTCTCCTCGCTTGAATATGAAAGGGTAGCTGGCACAAGCAGTTCGTAGGTGCAATATCTGCATGGGATCGCTCGCACCTTGCGACGTATTATTGAATATAAACGTCCGGCTGGACCGGGTCTGTCTCGAACATGACACTTGTTCGGTTTCTGCAAGACGATTGGTTATTGGATGTCGATTGTCATGTTCGAGACAGCACGGCCTGTCCCGTCCAGTTAATCTTGCACGCAAAGGCAATGCTGCCGTGCACGCGAGCCGCTCGGTTTCGCCGACCCTGGAGACAGATGGAGTGACAAATGCAGAGAAATGACACACCGCCGCTAACGGATGCAGATGAACTGCGCAAGACCATCGAATGGGCCATCCTGTCGCGTCGCAGCGTCAGGGCGTTTCTGCCTACGCCGGTTCCTCGAGAAACGCTGGAATCGATATTGGACGTAGCGCGCTTCGCCGCCACGGGCGTCAACATTCAGCCCTGGCGCGTACACGTCGTCACGGGGCCCGCCAAAGACCGTATCTGTGCCGCGATCCAGCGGGCTATCGACGATACGGCATTTGATCAGACATTCGCGGACGAGTGGGACTACTACCCGCGCGAGTGGATATCGCCATACCTTGAAAGAAGACGAACGGTGGGTTGGAATCTATATGGGTTGCTTGGAATCGAAAAAGGCGACAAGGAGCGGATGAAGGCCCAACACAGCAGAAACTACAAATTCTTCGACGCGCCCGTCGGCCTGTTCTTCACGATCGACCGTGTCATGCAAAAGGGTAGCCTGATCGACTACGGCATGTTCCTGCAGAACATCATGATCGCCGCCCGTGCCCATGGCTTGAGCACCTGCCCTCAAGCGGCATTTATGAAGTATCACAAGATCATTGCCAATCAACTTCAATTGCACCCTAGTGAGATGTTCCTCGTCGGTATGAGTCTTGGTTTCGCGGATCCTTCGTCCATCGAGAACAGCCTCGTGACGGAAAGAGCCGAGGTTAGCGCGTTCAGCACATTTCATTCGGAATAGCGGGCGCACAGATAGCGAATCCAGACGCCAGTCTGAAGCCTGCCTATCGAATGTACCAGCGAGGCGTCGCCGGGACGCTGTTTGACCGCCTGTCAGACCGTAGCGCGCAACGCGGACGAGATCCCAGGCCGATCGGCATACACGGCGCCCGCTCGATCGGCGGCTATTCAGGCGGCTCGCTGGATGAGCCGGGGCGGGTGGGTTCCCGGACCAACCCCAACCTCAAGATACATTGCTGCAAGTCAGCCTTGAGGTCACACAAATACCCGTCGAAGATCAGACGAAATGTGTTCGCGGAACCCATCCATCACCAACTAGTTCTACGGCCGTGCTGTATAAACTGTGCGCGGCCTGCCGATCACGAGCGCTCTGAGATCCTAACCGGGACGAATCCACCTTTCGGGCTGTACTTACGCCGATTTTCCGAAGAGACGCCAATATTTGATGTACAACCGCGTCGGGCTGGTCCTGCCCCTCGCATGACGTAGTAGGTCGGGAGCTTAGCCAATTCGACCGCAGTGAAAGATGCAAGGGGATAGGACTTATTCTTCGGCCAGTCCTGCACCACTGGTCTCTCACCGTGGCGAAGAGAAGCGGAGATGATGAGCGCATGCCTGCAAGCAACCTCCGCCGGGCGCGGCATCACAATCTGCACGGCTCGGTGGCAGCGTCCGAGGAAGAAGTGCGAGTGCGGCGGATTGCGCTGCAGCCGACAATGGAATGTCTGCGCAGCGCAACTCTTCCTAGCTCCGGCGAGTCGCCAGCGAGTCGCCAATACCTCGGGAACTCTTCAGCGAAACGCCGGCATGCAGCGTCAAACGGCTTCGATCGCGATGGCGGTTGCTTCACCGCCGCCAAGACACAGACTGGCGATGCCACGTTTGAGCCCGCGAGCACGCAATGCATGGAGCAGCGTAACAATGATCCGGGCTCCAGATGCGCCGATCGGATGCCCGAGCGCGCAGGCGCCGCCATTCACGTTGACCTTGTCGTGCGGCAGATCGAGATCACGCATCGCCGCCATCACGGCTACCGCGAACGCTTCGTTGAACTCGAACAGATCGACCTCCCGAAGATTCCAGCCAGTCTTCTCCGACAGCTTGCGCACCGCACCAATCGGGGCCGTGGCAAAGAGGCTGGGCTTGTCAGAAAATGTAGCGTGCCCGACGATCACGGCCTTCGGCGTCAAGCCGCGCCGGATGGCCTCTGAGCGGCGCATCAGTACCAGCGCTGCCGCACCGTCCGAAATCGACGACGAGTTCGCCGCCGTCACGGTGCCATTGTCCCGGAATGCCGGCTTGAGCATCGGAATCTTGTCGAGCTTCGCTTTGCCCGGCTGTTCGTCGATCGTGACAACCGTATCCGTCTTGCCCGCACGCACAGTTACCGGTGCAATCTCCTCCTTGAAGCTGCCGTCGGCGATCGCACGTTGCGCACGCGTGAGCGAGGCGATCGCGTACGCGTCCTGGGCCTCGCGCGTGAACTGGAAAACCTCCGCGCAATCCTCGGCGAACGCACCCATCAGACGGCCCTTCTCGTACGCGTCCTCAAGCCCGTCGAGGAACATGTGATCGAGCACCTGCCCATGGCCCATACGGTAGCCGCCGCGCGCTTTGGGCAGTAGATACGGGGCCTGCGTCATGCTCTCCATGCCGCCGGCGACCATCACGTTCGCAGAGCCCGCCAGCAGCAGATCGTGCGCCAGCATCACGGCCTTCATGCCCGAACCGCACATTTTGTTGACAGTCGTTGCGCCCGCCGACAACGGCAAGCCCGCCTTCAGCGCCGCCTGCCGCGCCGGTGCCTGGCCCTGGCCCGCCGGCAGCACGCAGCCGAAGATGATTTCGTCGACCTGCTCCGCCGGCACGCCAGCGCGCTCGACCGCGGCGCGAATCGATACCCCGCCGAGTTCGCTTGCGCTCACGGCCGCCAGGTCACCCTGAAACCCGCCCATCGGCGTGCGTGCCGCTCCAACGATAACAATCGGATCGTTTGTCGTCATAATTCCATTACCTCCAGTAAGTCAACGCGGAGCCATGCGCAACGCGCCATCGAGACGAATCACTTCGCCGTTTAACATCGGGTTCTCGGCGATGTGGCGTACCAGCGCCGCAAATTCCTCCGGCCGCCCGAGACGCGACGGGAACGGCACGCCCTTGCCGAGCGAATCCTGTACGTCCTGAGGCATCGCCGACATCATCGGTGTCGCGAAGATCCCCGGCGCGATAGTCACCACGCGGATACCGAAACGTGCCAGCTCACGCGCCACCGGCAGCGTCAGTCCAACCACGCCGCTTTTAGAAGCGGCATACGCGGCCTGCCCTATCTGTCCATCGAACGCCGCGATCGATGCGGTGTTGACGATCACGCCGCGTCCACCGTCCTCATCTACTGGCTGCTTCGACATGGCCTCGGCAGCGAGCCGGATCATGTTGAACGTGCCGACTAGATTGATCGAGACCGCACGTGCGAAGCTGGCAAGACCGTGCGGTCCCTCGCGGCCGACTACCTTTTCGCCCGGCGCAACGCCCGCGCAGTTGATAAGACCATCAATGCGGCCGAACGCCTCCAGCGCGGCGGCGACTGCGGCCTGACCATCGGTTTCGCTAGTTACATCTGCCGTCTGGAAGCGCGCACCAGCGCCAAGTTCACGCGCCAGCGCCCCAACCGATTCGGCGTTGACGTCAAGCAGCATCACTTTGCCGCGCTGTTCCACAACCATGCGTGCCACGGCAGCACCCAGGCCCGAACCCGCTCCAGTGACAAGAAATACCCGATTGGTGATGTTCATTCGCTCCGCCTTCTTAAGTGTTTGATTCTCTGTCGGTTTTCATCTTTCGCAGCAGGGTGCCGACGATTGCCGCCGGGGTCGTCGGCAAAAGGTCGACTAATTCGTGCGCTCGCGGATAGGCCCGCACCGAAAGCGTTCGTGTCCGCGTAGAGCTGAAGCTGCGATACTCGACCGATTTGTTGCCAATGATCGGCAGTTCGAACATTGCAATCAATGACAAATAGAACCTAGAATTTTGATTGAATTTGCCATATGAGGAGTCCAGCCAGGTGGAGCCGCAGATGATCTCGCCAGGGTTTGTCGATGACGCTCTCGCGTGTCTGCGTCGCCAAGGGTTTGCCGTGGAGGCGGTACTACGGGCAGCAGGCCTGCCGCCCACGGTGTATGAATCCGTCACGACGCAGGAGTATGGTCGGCTCTGGCTTGCGATCGCAGACGCATCCGATGATGAATTTTTCGGCTTGTCCGCGCGGCCGATGCGGCGCGGCAGCTTCACGCTGCTGGCCCAAGTGGTGCTTCACGCGGAAACGCTCCGCACAGCGTTACGCCGCGCGCTTCAATTCTTGCGCGTTGTGCTCGACGACCCACGTGGTGAACTCATTGTCACGGACGGTCAGGTACAGATCGTTCTAGCCGGAGAACGCACCCCGTACCCGGCCTTCGCCTATCGGACGTTCTGGCTGATTCTGCTGGGTCTGGCCTGCTGGCTGATTGGCCGGCGCATCCCGCTGCAACGCATCGACTTCGCGTGCCCGAGCCCCGCCCACCGTCCCGATTACCAGCAGTTCTTTGGTGTGCCCGTGCATTTTGATCAACCGCACAGCTGTCTTGCGTTCGACGCCGCCTATCTCGACCTGCCAACGATACGCTCCGAGCAGGCGCTGAAGACCTTTCTGCGCAGCGCCCCCGGCAATCTGCTCGTACGCTATAACCACGACACCAAGTGGGTGACGAAAATGCGCTCACACCTGAAGACCGTGCCTCCGGCGGAGTGGCCGGACTTCGACACATTGGCTGGACAATTGCATATGACGCCCGCCACGTTGCGTCGACGTCTGCGCAGCGAAGGCCAGAGCTTTGCCTCCATCAAGGAAGAGATGCGAAGCACGCTGGCGCAATCACTACTCCGGGAAAGCGGGCTCAGCGTGGCCGACATTGCGAGCGAAGTTGGCTTCACAGAACCGAGTGCGTTTCATCGGGCCTTTCGCAAATGGACGGGGAGCAGCCCGGGCGCATTTCGCCGCGACTTGTCCGACTCCAGGCCGGCGCGCCGCATCAAACAGAGCTGATCACCCGCCCAGACGCGGTAATCCAGCGCATGGATACTGCTCGACCAGGCAACCTGCAATGAGCACGATGGGGAGTCAGCCTGTTCAACTTCGTATCGCACACGCGCTGGGCGAGATTGATGCCAGCGGCGCAAGTGCTTGCCACCGTTCGCAGCACGCTGCAACGCAAGTAATACCGGCAGCGCGCCGTGACCGGCCCCTCCACGCGACAAGTCCCTAATTAATGGTCCACATTATGGCGCCATAGTTAACCCTTGTTACTCGCACACCACCCTTCAAATACGTCGTGGTTACAGTTAGCATTGGTTAACCTGATTTTCGTTAAACACAGTGGTCCGTTATATGGACCCCTATCCGGTAGATAAAGTTCGGATCCGGCGACTCCGGAACCTTCCAGAAGGAGACACATGTCTAGCGTCAAAGGAATTACCCATTCTGCAGAAACGGTGAGTCAAACCTCCGAAGCCGCGGCGTATTCGAAGGTCACGTGGCGAGTGATTCCGCTTTTGCTCATGTGCTACGTCGTCGCCTACCTGGATCGTGTAAACGTTGGGTTCGCCAAGCTTCAGATGCTTCACGACCTGCACTTCGACGAAACTGTGTACGGCTTGGGTGCCGGAATTTTCTTTATCGGCTACTTTCTATTCGAGGTCCCAAGCAACATCATCCTGCACAAGGTCGGCGCGCGCGTGTGGATTGCGCGGGTTATGGTCACGTGGGCGATCATTTCGGCTGCAACGATGTTTGTTACCACGCCGACCATGTTCTACCTGTTTCGCTTTGCCTTAGGCCTTGCCGAAGCGGGACTATTTCCAGGCGTAATCCTGTATCTCACGTACTGGTATCCATCGAAGCGTCGGTCGAAAATGATCTCGCTTTTCATGACCAGCATCCCCGTAGCGGGCGTAATCGGCGGCCCGTTGTCTGGCTGGATCATGCATTCGATGTCGGGCGTATACGGCTGGGCCGGCTGGCAGTGGCTCTTCCTGCTTGAGGCGTTGCCCTCAATCGTCATGGCAATTGCTGTTCTTGCTTACCTCGACGACCGAATCAGCGACGCGAAATGGCTCACGGACGATGAGCGAAGGTTGATCACCTTGGAAATCGCCAAGGACCAGGCTCAAACACAGTCCCACTCACTGCGCGACGGCTTCACTAATCCCCGCGTCTGGCTCATGTGCGGCATCTATTTCTTTCTGGCCGTGGAACTTTACGGCGTCGGATTCTTTCTCCCGACGCTGATCAAGAACTCCGGCGTCAAGGATCCGCTTGCAATCGGCATCTTGAGCATGGCGCCGTACGCGGCTGCAGTGATCGGAACGATCCTCGTTGGCCGTTCGTCAGACGCGACGCGCGAACGCCGCCTGCACATCACCATACCGGCGTTGTT
The DNA here is from genome assembly GCF_046027215.1 of Paraburkholderia fungorum. Classification (GTDB taxonomy): domain Bacteria; phylum Pseudomonadota; class Gammaproteobacteria; order Burkholderiales; family Burkholderiaceae; genus Paraburkholderia; species Paraburkholderia fungorum_D. Next base: position 642,035 of record NZ_JAQQEN010000003.1, read on the forward strand.
CGGGGCGCTCGCCTGGCTCGTCGCCGTGCGGTTCAGTCACGACATCGTCATCGCAATGATCGCACTTACGGTCGTGACCTCCTGCGTGATTGTCGCAATTTCGCAGTTCTGGTGCTTGCCCACGGCCATTCTAAGTGGTGCCGCCGCGGCCGGGGGAATAGCGGTTGTGAATTCTGTCGGCAATCTTTCGGGCTTCGTGGGACCTTTCTTCATCGGGTGGGTCAACCAGAAGACGCATTCAACGGATATCGGACTTTACGTTCTGGCGACAGCACTCGCAATCGGCGGGCTGCTAGTGCTGCGAGTCCGGAAAGAACTAGTGAATCGATAGCAATATTTTTATGCGGAGTCTAGCGCCGCAATGGAGAAAACGGATGAAAAAAGTCGGCGTCATTGGGCTCGGTGCGATGGGGCAAGGCGTGGCCAAAAATCTCATCAAGGCTGGCTTCGAAGTATTTGGATGCGACGTTCGCGCAGAGTCAGTCGCGGCCTTCGTAGAGCACGGCGGAAAGGGTTGCGATACACCTGCGCAGCTTGGCGCTCAATGCGACGTGGTGATCACGCTAGTGGTCAATGCCGAGCAGACAGAGCATGTATTGTTCGGCGAAGCCGGCGCAGCGCAACACCTTCGTGCAGGCTGCGTTGTAGTGGCTGCGGCCACGGTACCGCCCGGATATGCGGCCCACTTGGGCAAGCACCTCGCCGAAAGGAACATCGACCTGATTGATTCGCCCGTGTCGGGTGGAGTGGTTGGTGCGGCAAATGGCACTTTGGTATTACTCAGTTCGGGTCCAGAGTCTGCCTATGCAGCCTGCGGCGACGTTCTCGACGCGATTTCGTCGAAAGTGTACCGACTGGGTAGCGAGCACGGAATCGGCTCCACAGTGAAGGTAATTAACCAGCTACTTGTCGGGGTCCAGATTGCAGCTGCCGCAGAAGCGATGGCATTGGGATTACGAGAGGGTGTTGACCCGCAGAAGCTCTATGACGTGATCAGCAATAGTGCAGGGAATTCATGGGCATTCACTGACCGTGTCCCTCACATACTGCGAGGAGATTTCACGCCCCCTCACACTGCACTGGACATTTTCGTCAAGGACCTGGGTCTTGTGCTTGACGCGGCACGATCGAGCAAGTTTCCGCTACCACTCGCGTCAGTCGCCCACCAGATGTTTACTACAGCATCCGCTGCCGGCTTCGGAAACGAGGACGACACAGCTGTCATCAAAATCTTTCCTGGCATCACCCTTCCCGGCGCTTAAATTCACTTTTCTCTCAGAGGTCAAAAAAATGCAACCTTCCATCATCGGCTGGAGCCATCTCCCCTTCGGCAAGCTCGACGCTCTCGAACCGGAGGAAATGATTTCCCGAGTCGCCGTTGAAGCCCTCCAGCACGCCGGGATCGACGCAAAAGCAGTTGACTCCGTCCACGTTGGTACTTTCAACGGTGGCTTCGTGTATCAGGATTTTCCGTCTGCACTCGTTTTCAATGCCATTCCCGAGCTCCGTTATACCTCGACGGTGCGCAGTGAGAACGCGTGTGCTACCGGGTCGGCCGCAATTTATTCGGCCCTGGACGCCATTCGCGCTGGTCGCTCAAAGTACGCGCTGGTAATCGGCTACGAAAAGATGACTAGCCTCCCGACGAAAGAGGTCGGCGAAGTACTTCAGAAATGCTCGTATGCGAAGGAAGAAGCCAACGTACCCGGTGGCTTCGCAGGGATTTTTGGATCGATCGCACAAGCGTATTTCGATCGCTATGGGGACCAATCCGACGCGCTGGCTGCGATCGCGGCAAAAAATCACCACAATGGCGTGTCGAACCCCTATGCACACATGCGGCGTGATCTAGGCTTTGATTTCTGCCGCACGCCTTCCGAAAAGAATCCCTTTGTTGCCGGACCCCTCAAGCGCACCGACTGCTCCATGATTTCCGATGGCGCAGCAGCCATGATCATTGCCGCGCCCGACGCGGCCCGTGATGCAAAGCGCGCAATCAGCTTCCGCTCGTCGGTTCAGATCAGCGACTTTCTTCCGTTGTCACGGCGCGATCGGACCGAATTTTCTGGAGCCCGCCTCGCATGGCAACGGGGATTGAGTTCGGCAAAACTGACGCTCGACGACCTTGCATTCGTCGAAACACATGACTGCTTCACCATCGCGGAACTGCTGGAATACGAGGCAATGGGTCTGGCCGAACCGGGGCAAGGCGCTCGCGTGATTCTCGATGGCGTAACGACGAAGGAAGGTCGATTGCCTGTCAATCCGTCTGGCGGCCTGAAGGCGAAGGGACATCCGATCGGGGCGACGGGCGTCTCGATGCACGTGATGGCGGCGATGCAGCTCTCAGGCGAAGCTGGAGACATGCAGATTCCAGACGCCAATATCGCCGGCGTCTTCAATATGGGGGGCGCTGCTGTCACCAACTACCTCAGCATTCTGGAACGTCGCGCCTGACGCTGCCGGCATAAAGATAAAGAGACTCGAAATGCTAACCACTGTCATGAACCTCGGCGACCTGTTGACCCAGGTCGCACGCCGCCATCCCGACCAACCCGGTTTTATTACCCCGGCGCGCACGCACAGCTGGGCCGAAATCAACCGGCGCGTCGATGCCGTATGCACTGCCCTGCGAGAGCTCGGCGTGAAAAAAGGCGACAAAATCCTCGTCCACTCCCGCAACAACCTTCCGCTATTTGAAAGCGCATATGTCGCGTTCAAGCTGGGGGCTGTGTGGGTCCCGACGAACTTTCGCATAGCGCCGCCCGAGGCGGCCTACCTCGGAAAGTCGAGCGGCGCGCGGATAATGATTTACGACTCAGGCTTCGAGAATTACGTCGACGCCGTGCGCGATGCGTCGCCAGCACTGGAGATAGTTGTTTCGCTGGGTAACCCCAGAAGTGGCGAGTACGCATACGAGGCTTTCGCCGAAAGACCCGCAGCGCGATTTCCGTCTGAGCAGGTCGACCGGGATGACCCGCTGTGGTTTTTCTACACGTCGGGCACTACCGGGCATCCCAAAGCGGGCACGCTGACGCACGGACAGATGGCCTTCGTTGTGACCAATCACCTCGCAGATCTAATGCCCGGCATCGACTATCGATCGCGCTCGCTGGTCGTCGCTCCCCTCTCGCACGGTGCCGGCATCCACGCAATTGTGAATACGGCCCGGGGCGCGGCGAGCGTTTTGCCGGGCTCAGAGCGGATGGAGCCGGAAGAAATCTGGGCACTAGTCGAAAAGCATCGAATCGACAACATGTTCACGGTGCCGACCATCGTCAAGATGCTCACCGAGCATGAATCGGTGGATCGATTCGATCACAGCTCGCTGAAGTTCGTGATCTATGCTGGCGCGCCCATGTATCGTGCGGACCAGAAGCACGCGCTAGGCAAACTCGGCCGCGTGCTGGTGCAGTATTACGGCCTCGGCGAAGTGACGGGAAACATCACCGTGCTGCCGCCGTCAATGCATGAAGAGAACGACGATGCACCGAACAGCCGGGTCGGTACGTGCGGCTACCCCCGGACCGGGATTGAAGTGGCCATCTGTGACGAGAAAGGTAAGCAACTCGAGTCCTACGAAACGGGCGAAGTCTGCGTTCGCGGCCCCGCGGTTATGCTTGGCTACGACAACAATCCCGAAGCCAACGACAAGGCGTTCAAGCACGGATTTTTCCACACCGGCGACCTCGGCCACCTCGATAGGGAAGGTTTTCTCTACATCACCGGCCGCTCATCGGACATGTATATCTCAGGTGGATCGAACGTCTATCCGCGAGAGGTAGAGGAGGCGTTGCTGATTCATGACAGTGTCCATGAAGTAGCGGTGCTCGGTATGCCCGACTCAAAATGGGGCGAGCTTGGCGTGGCCGTGATCGTTTGCAAGGCAGGATGCAAAGCTACGCCAGACGAGCTGATCGAGCATCTGGACGGCAAGCTTGCGCGCTACAAATGGCCGCGGCACGTCGTGTTCTGGGATGCGCTGCCGAAATCCGCATACGGCAAGATAACCAAAAAAGACGTTCGTGCCCTGCTCGCAAAGGAGTGGGAGCAGTTCTGTCTTGATCAGAAAGCGAGCGTTTGATATGGCCGTCTACCGAATAGGATCGCAACGGCCCGTAATCCATCACGGCGCGTACGTGTCCGAGGAAGCAGTGGTCATTGGGAACGTCGAGATAGAAGAAGGCGCGTCCATCTGGCCCGGAGCAGTGATTCGGGGCGACAACGAAAAGATCACAATCCGGCGCGACGCTAACGTGCAAGACGGTGCGGTCATTCATGGGGACCCTGGCTTTCCAGTAGTCATAGGTGAGGGTGTTTCCATCGGCCATCAAGCAATGCTGCACGGGTGCACGATCGGGCAAAACTGTCTCATCGGCATTCAGGCAGTTGTGTTGAACGGCGCGATGGTCGGCTCGGATTGCCTGGTCGGGGCTGGCGCTTTGATCGGGGAAGGAAAGTCCTTCCCCGCGCGAAGCCTGATTATCGGTGCACCCGCAAAGTTGCTGCGCGAGCTAACGGATGAGGTTATTGCAAAATTGCGCGCAAACGCCATCGACTACCGTGAACGCGGCGTGAACTATTCGAAAGACCTGGAACGAATCGACTAGGCCGCTCATCGCCTCGACGATTACTGACTACCTCGACACGGGATCCGCTGCCCTGCGGCCCGATGTCGATCGGTGACTAGAAACTCATACTTGATTACCGCCAAAACGCTAGACGAAGTCGATCGAGTCGGCTTTAACGTTTTGAGAGGAAAATTTGATGTCTGAAGTTTGCGTGCCACTGGCGGCTAGCCCTGCCGACGTGGCCGACGCGTTGATTGCGAACCTGTACGCTATCGTCGGCAAGAAGCACACCCTGACCGATGAGGCGGCGACCCGCCGCTACAGCAGTTACGCGACTCATATTCGCGCGATCGCGCTGTTCGGGTTGAAGAGCCGCTTTGATTCGTTGTTCGATCGCCTCGGGCTTTTCCCTTCGCATTTCACCGACCAACCCATAGAACGATCCGTAGTAACTCCACTGCCCTTCTGCCGTTCGATGGCATAACTGCGTGAGGTCCTCAAGCGTCGCCTGCGCCGGTCGGTGAAGGGGCTCGCTACGCACGGCCCGCCTCATCCGTTTGCGCCCGTCGGCACTCCCCGCCGGCGAGATACAGCCTGCACCCCAGCTACAGCCTCATCACGCCACCTCCGATTCTAATTTGTGGTCCATATTATGGCGCCATAGTTAACCCTGAATATTGCCAAATACGCTTCTCCTGCCGATCTCTCCAACCTAATATGAGTGCATCGCATCACGTAATCTTATATAAGGTCCATTATACGGACCATAATCAATGAGCCGGTACTGTGTCTGGCTAGAACGAACCCGGCGAGTGAATGGAGGTGACGTGTAGCTCCAAAGTTGTTGCCCACTCAGAAATGACGGTTTCATCCCGGGGCTCGCCGACAACAGATTGAACCAGGAGCACGCCACGGCCCATCGCGGCAGCAGACAGAACATGGACAGATGGATTGGCTTCATCGGGATCAATGCGATGAGACAGGGTGTGGCAAGAAATCTCATTAAGGTGGGCTTCGAAGTATGTGGATGCGACGTTCGCGCGGTGTCAGTCGCGGCCTTCGTAGAGCACGGCGGTAAGGGTTGCGATGCACCTGCGCAGTTCAGCGCTCAATACGACGTGGCGATCAAGCTGGTGGACCTCGGTGACTCTGGAGGCGTCACCTCCAATGGCCTGTTCGCTGGCCATTGGAACTGCCAGGCGAAATCGCAGCACGATCTCCATGGCTGTGTGCTTTACATTCCGGGCAAGCTCGATCCAGGCCGTTACCGTCAATTGAAGGTTTGAGCTGCACTTCACGGCACGCGGAACTTGTTGGCCAAAATCAACAGATGAAAGGAGACGAAATTGAATACCGAACAGGCATCAAATAACCCGCAATCAGTCGGACTTCCCCACGCCATCATTCGGGGCAGAAGTGCTAAGTCGTTCAAGATAATTTTCGCCTCGGCCCTCGGCAATGCGCTCGAGTTTTACGATTTCATCGTCTACGGAACAATTTCCGCGCTCGTGTTTAACAAGGTGTTCTTTCCCTCGAGCTCGTCCGGCACCGGCCTGTTGCTCGCCCTGGGGACGTTTGCCGCAGGATTTCTCGCTCGACCAGTCGGCGCAGCTATCTTTGGTCACGTCGGCGATCGTCTGGGCCGTAAAATCACCTTACAGATCACGCTAACGTTGATGGGTATGTCAACGGTTGGCATTGCGCTGTTGCCAACTTATCGACAAATCGGCGCGATGGCGCCTATTATTCTCGTCCTGCTTAGGCTCGTCCAAGGTATCGCGGTCGGAGGCGAATGGGGAGGCGCTGTGCTTCTGATCGGAGAACACTCTGCCAATAATCGACGCGGCTATTCTTCGAGCTTTGCTCAGCTCGGCTCGCCGGCGGGCACGCTACTCGCGAACGCAGTCGTACTTGTCACTGTCGCCTCGATGTCAACAGACGACTTTCTAGCTTGGGGCTGGCGACTGCCTTTTGCAGTCGGTGCTCTCCTGCTCGCAATCGGATGGTATATGCGAAGAGGAGTGGAGGAGACGCCTGTTTTTGAGGAGTTGAAGCGTAAGCGCAAAGTCGCTAACTCCCCGGTTTACGAGACCTTCAAGAATCACCGGACGCGCCTGCTTCTTGCAATCGGAACAACGTCGGTAATTTTTGGTGGCTACTACCTATTTACGACAATTTGTCTTGCGTTCGTTGCTACGCAGCACCTTACCGCATCTGCCGGTCTTTGTGGGACGATCATCGGATCCGCTGTTGCGCTGCCTATCCTGTTGTGCTCAGGCCGTCTTTCCGACAGGTTCGGTCGCCGACCAATGTACGTGATCGCTTCCATCGGTATGGGGGTGTGGTCCATGGTCGTTTTTCCCCTGATCAGCACTGGCTCGTCATTCTGGACTGTCGTTGCCATCAGTGTCGGGCTTGCGTTTTGGGCGGTAGCTTATGGTGTGCAGGGCGCTTTTCTACCGGAACTCTTCCCACCCGAAGTACGGTATAGCGCTGCTTCGCTTGCGTACCAGGTGACGGGCGCTATTGGCGGACTATTGCCGCTAGCCGCCGCTTCCTTGATGCAATCTTTCGGAGGTCCATTTGCCGTCTCGTGCATGATTCTGGCGACGGCGCTGCTTACGCTTGCTTCAGTATTTTTCTGTCCCGAAACGTCGGGGAATTGACGAGGTTACAAGAGGTAACAATGGAACAAATCGAACACCATACTGCAGACTTATCAAACGCCCGATTGCATTTCGTGACGGCCGGCGAAGGAGAGCCCTTAGTTTTACTGCACGGTTGGCCACAAACATGGTACTGCTGGCGACGGCTGATCCCCTTGCTAGCGAACAGGTACCGTATAGTCGCACCCGATTTAACGGGGCTCGGTGCTTCACTTTCAAAGACTGAGCGCTACGACAAGCGCTCAGTCGCGGCAGACATCGTTGAACTGACCCATGGGCACCTTGGGCTAGGCAAGTTTAATCTGGTCGGCCATGATTGGGGTGGTGGCGTTGCGTGGGCCGTTGCCGCACATCACCCAGGGCACGCAAAAACGTTGACGCTCGTGGACATTGCGATTCCGGGTGACGGTAGTCCGAACATCAGTCAGGGCGGGGCAAGATGGCATCACGCTTTTCACAATACGATCGACCTTCCGGAAGAGTTGATAGCCGGTAGGGAGGAAATCTATCTTCGCTGGTTCTACAGGAACTATGGCGCCAGAAAAGACGCGATTGGTAGCGAGGAAATCGAGGAATACCTTCGTTCGTATCGCAGGGCCTCAGTTTTGCACGCAGGGTTTGAGTACTATCGTGCGGTGGGCCAGGACGTTGAAGATAACTCGTCCCGCGCGTTGCACTATCGCCCGGATATCCCCGTCCTGGCGATTGGCGGTGGGAAGTCTTGGGGTCGCGGCGCGCAGGTGGCCGAGTCCGCGCGGAGGATGGCGGACAACGTTACAGGCGCAATCATAGAAGACGCAGGGCACTGGATACCGGAGGAGCAGCCGGCGGAACTTGCACACTTGATCGACGGGTTTTGTCAAGTGACCACCGAGCGGGAGTCGGAAATCTCACGAGAACATCTCACCTGATTTATCGTCAAGTGCCCTTGCGGCGCTATACCTTCGGAGAGGCACGACGGGTCGGATCCAGTCCCGTCAAGCTAATATCCACTTCGGACGCCCGACCGATGAAGTGTGGCACTCTTCGATCGGGGTAGCAGCTTGCAAAGGACACGTACAAGCTGTCAAGTCGCCGCCCTGCGTATTTGCGTACTGCTGAAGTCGCAGACCAAAATCAGTTGCCTGCGTTTTTTTCTGCAACGGCGTCCGCAACGGCGGTAAGAAGCGGGGGCACGTCAAACACGGGCAAATGTACTTCTACGATCGTGAAGCAGTTTGCTGCCGCCGCTTGCTCCAGAGCCGTGACCAGTTCACCGCTTGTTGCTGCTTGGAGCGCCAACGATTCCTTGCCTCGGCCCATCGCCTTCGCAATGAGCTGCCAGTCCCACGTGGCAATGTCGTTGTATTTCTGAGTCGCACCGTGGAGCGCACGCTCAACGGTATAGCCACTGTTGTTGAGCAAGATGATGATCGGCTTCAAGTCATATCGCAGCATGGGGCCCAGTTCCCGCACTGTCAGCAACACGGATCCGTCACGGACCAGCAAGAGCGTACGCCGCTCGGGCACTGCCAGTTGCGCGCCAAAGGTAGCGCGAATCGTGTAGCCGATTGACGCCCACAGCGGTTGCGCTATGAACTTGACATCCGTGGGCAGTGCAACCGGAGCCGCGCCAAAGTATGACGTACCCTGCTCCGCAACAATGAGGTCTCCGGTACGAATGAACGCTTGAACAACCGGCTAGAAGTTGGTCTGGGTCAGTGGTTCATCAGCGCCTACGGATACTGGTGTTTTCCTGCCCACAGCCGGGAACGACGTCGGTCGGGTGTCAAGGTGGCGAATCTCTTCGATCACACACTCGAGTGCACACGCCATGGGCACGTCCGGGTAACGGACGCCAGCAACGCTCGCACTGAACGGCTGGATGTCAATGAATCGTCTGGGGTCGATCTTGTGGCTGAACCCCGCGGTCCCCAAATCGAAAAAGAAGGTCCCGACAGCGATGAGCGCGTCAGCCGACTCGACGGCTTCGCGCACACCGGGTTCGCTCGCCGCACCTGCATATGTACCCAGAAATCCCGGCAGCGTCTCGTCGATCACGCTCTTGCCGGACATCATGATGGCGCTGGGAAGGCCTCCAATGTGAATCAGCTGCTCGATTTTAGATCCGCACTCCCATCGTGCCGCACGAAAGTCTGCCAGAACGACCCTCTTCTTCGCGTCGCGCAGATGCCGCGCTATATGCTGCGCCCTCCTTTCGCGCGAGCTCGATGATCGACGCACGCGGGCTCTGTAAGGTTGATGGTGAGGCGGCAGTAGAATGAAGTGATGAAGAAGACAAAAGCGCTTTATCACGGACGCCGCTTCCCTGCCGACGTCATCAGTTGCACGGTTCGATGGTATGTTCGGTTCAGCCTGAGCCTGCGCGACGTCGAGAAGTTGTTGCTCGAGCGAGGTGTCGTGGTCACGCACGAAACGATCCGTTGCTGGTGCGACAAATTCGGCGCTGGATTCACCCGGTGCGCCCAAACGGCGCGGCCCAAGCTGGGCAGCACATGGCATCTGGACGAGATGTTCGTGACGTTGCGCGGCGAGCCGTATCTGTTGTAGCGAGCGGTTGACGAGCACGGTGTTGAACTTGACAAACTGGTGCAAAAGCGGCGCGATAAGGCCACGGCAAAGCGCTTCTTCCGGAGGGTCCTGCGTTCAAACCCGGTGTCGCGCAAGATCGTTACCGACCAGCTGCGCAGCTATCCGGCGGCTGAGGCCGATACTCCCCTGCTCGCTCATGTGAAGCACGTCGTCGTCAAAGCGGCTGCACGCGTAAACAACCGCGCCGAGAACACCCACCAGCCGACACGCAGGCGCGAACGCCGGATGTGCGGTTTTCGTAATGCGCGTCGAACGCATGCGCTTCTCTCATGCTTCGGCCCCATCCGGCAGCACTTCGCGTTTCCCAGACATCAAATGAACGCGGCATGTCATCGTGCCGCACTCCGGGAACGCTTCGCCACATGGAATGGCTGAACTTTCACTGCCGCATCCGAGAAAGTTATCTATTAAGGATAACTATTATTTTTCAGAACACTGATGCGCAACCTCGGCGTCGCGATAGCTATCGCTGTCGCGAGCACGATGCCCAGCGATCGTCCGAACCTCCATTACGATTAGCTTGCCGAACACACGTGACAGTAGGACGTCCGCTTATCAAGCCGTTGCTATACGCACGGACCGCACGCCTGGCGCCGGTTGCGGGCGACACCCTGGACCCGGCCGGAGCTGGCTTGGAGATGCTGCATGCATCTGATGATGCGTGAAGCGCTTGTGATGACTTTCTCCGACGCGTTACACGTGCTCGCGTTACGCTTCGCGGTGGGTCTGTGCAGTATCATTCCGTTATTTGAAGAAATTGCACTAGGCGGGTGTCGACGTGCGAGTTTCCGTGCGCCCCCGTTCTCGTCTCAATCAGAGATCCATTCTTGCAGCGATGCTTCAATCGTTATGAACGAAAGATTCGCACCTCGTCTGAAGCGTCCGGCGAACATCTGTCCTTTGGTGTCAGCGACGACTCCGCTCAGTACGGTATTCGGGGAACCCCGGTCCCTCAAATCGATTTCGCCAAATACGCTCAAGATCTCGACCCCCGGCCCAGAAATCGGCTGCTCGCAGGTTGTATTTCCATATCCGCGCTCCAAGGATGCGTCAATGAGACTTCCCACGACACCACGGATGATTGCTCGACCAATCCCATGCTCAAGGCATTTGTTTTCGAGCGATTCAATCAGATCCTCATTGGGTTTAAGACGCGCAACCACAAGTCGTCCATAATGTCCAGACTCAACAACGACATCGGTATCCATAGTAGATTTCACCGTACCTTAATTGGAAGTAAAAGATCAAAGGTCGTCTCGTGATCGGGTGAGGCAACGAGATCCACCTGTTCGAATAGGCAGAGCCTCACGATCATTGGACTGTCTGCCACGACTGTCTCATCGAGAATGATGTGACCGCCGTGCTGATTGCCACTGCTGTCGAGGAAGCCGCCGTGGCAATGTAGGATGCGCGTTCCATCACCGCGATGGCCGATGGTGATGGCCGCGGTGATCAATGTGCATTCATCCGCACAAACGATCGGGGCCCCATAGACGAAAGGCTTGACGCCTTGTGTCGCCTTCGTCATGACGTGGTACTGGATCGTGCTACACAGGCCATAGACGATTCTGCCGCAACCACCCCTTTGCGGATAAGCGTCAAGGACGCGGTGCAAGGCTGGTCCCACACTCGCTAGTGCCGGGAGCGAGATACGAAGGTCGCGCATTCCCGTTGTCGTCGTCACGTCGACAACGCGGGGGTCGCAAGCTGTTCCGGGGTGTGTGAATCGCTTGGCCCGAGCGCGCGTCGCGGAAACTCGCTCAGACTTGTGTGCCGCTTGATGCATGATTCCTGCCTCGAGATTGTAGTCTCCGTCAAGACGCAAGAAGAATGCCAATCTGCAGTACGTCCCTATCCACGCGGGCCCGCGCCGGTCTGCGGTCGCTGTCGCCACGACTTTCTCTTGTGCCCACGCGCCTCGCAGTGCGACATGTGTCGCTCGCGGATGGACAACTGTCGCTTATCCGGCTGCGTTTGCGAGTTCATTCGATATCTGATTTGCGACTGCGACAAAGGTCTCAATGCAAGGGTTGTGATTCTCCTGATTCCAACTGACATTCAGGTCGACGATCGGGGGATTGGCGAGCGTCCTGAACTTCACGTTCGACGGGCGAGCGCTCTTCATTGACCGATGAACCAGCGCGACTCCGAGTCCTTGCCCGACGAGGTTCACGATGGTTTGCTGATAGTTGGTTTCGAGTCGTATCTTGGGTGCGAACCCGCATTGCTTGCAATGTGAGACGATCGCGTCATAGATGTAGGGGGCCGCGCGGCGCGGCGATATGAGAAAAGACTCCCTGCGCAACTCAGAGGCCTCAATGGTGGGGTGGCGGGACAGGGGGTGATCGGCCGGAAGGGCTACCACAAGCGGTTCCCGAAAGACCGTTCGGGTTTCTAGCCCTTCGGTGTCTTCGGGCGGGTACATGATTCCGACGTCGGAATTGCTTGCCCTGATATCTTCGACCAGCAGGGCAGGTATCGACTCCGTGAGCTGTAGATCTACCTCAGGGTAGGTGGAGGTGTAGGCGCGCGTAATGGCCGGGACAACGCTATAGGTGGCGGAAAACATAAAGCCAACGGACAACGTGCCGATGTGTCCAAGGCTCGCTGTCAAGGCATTGCGCTTTGCCCGTTGCACAGAGGTAAGAATCTCCTTCGCATCAAGAAAAAATCTCTCCCCCGCTGCAGACAGTCGGACGCTGCGGCGTGTTCTATCGAAGAGTACGACACCCAACTCCTCTTCCAGCAACGCAATCTGCCTGGACAGAGGCGGCTGCGAGATGTGCAGAAGCTCCGCTGCACGACCGAAATGAAGCGTCTCGGCCAAGACGACGAAGTACTGGAGATGGCGCAATTCCATATTTATACCTTCATGGTATTACAGTGTGACTATTATTGTATTGGAAAATATCAGTGGGCGACATTAACCTGTATTCACAGCGGCACCACCCGCACGCGGTCACAAGCCGTTGACGGCTCCGGTTCACTGCCAGTCGCGGCGGCCCGACGTTCGAAAAATATTCGATGGAGATAGACGTGAGCGCTCATCTAGCAACTCACTGTGATTCGAGCATGCGGAATAATCCTTATCCGCGACTCGAAGAGCTCAACGTCAACGACGCGGTCACGATCGAGGTTATCGAGAGAGGAAAACGTTTCGTAGATCGGGGCATTCCGGTACTTATCCTCGGCGAAACCGGAACCGGGAAGGAATTGTTGGCGCGAGCGCTACATGCTTACAGCACTCGACGCGATGCAGCCTTCGTAGCGCTAAATTGTGCGTCGATTCCTGATACCTTGATTGAAAGTGAGCTGTTCGGTTATACGCGAGGGGCCTTTTCCGGCGCGCTGACTGCTGGTATGAAAGGGAAGCTGATTCAAGCGAACGGCGGCACGCTGCTTCTCGACGAGATTGGCGATATGCCTGCGGCGCAGCAAACACGGTTGCTGAGAGCGTTATCCGAACGCGAGGTCACACCGCTCGGTGCTGCATCGCCAACTGCGATCAATTTCCAACTGATCTGTGCAACGCATCAAGACCTCAGCCTTCTTGTGGAGGACGGTCGTTTCCGGGCCGATTTATTTTATCGGATCGCGGTGGGCGTCCTGCGCCTGCCCGCACTTCGGGAACGTAGTGACCTAGTGAAACTGATTGAGCGCATCACTAACGAGGAAGCGGACGACCACGTCGACCAAGTGACCTTCGAGGACGATGCTCTCGGCGTTCTGATGTCATGCGAGTGGCCCGGCAATCTTAGGCAGCTCCGAGCCGCCCTTCGCTACGCGTGTGCGGTCATGAAGGATTCGACAATCCGCGTCGAAGATCTCCCCCGCGAGTTGATGAACGTGCGCGCATTCTCGGCCACACGGCAACGCATAGGACAGACCCTTTCCCAGATCGACGATTGCGTTAAGCCAGACCAACGCGACCGGGTTCTTGAGGTTCTGGCTAACAAGCGCTGGAACATCTCCGCAGCAGCGAAAGACCTTGGAATCTGTCGATCGTCACTGTATCGGCAATTGAAATCGCTTGGTATCCCGCACGTGCGCGACGCCGGGCACGACTTACTGAACGCGCGGGAAAATCGCGCTTTGTCAATTTGGGGGGGACCCGCCATCGCAAGCTGAACTTCGCGTCATTCCGAGCACCTCGATTTAACGGCCACCTCAATTTAGAAAAAGCCGGAACACCGGCCGGTCTCAGGAGACAATCATGCATCAGATGAGCAGACGTTCCTTCCTGCAAGGGATTTCACTTGCGGCAGCCGCACCTGCGCTGTCATTGATTTCAACGCGAGCCAGTGCCGCGGAATTTACCCTTAGATACGCCAATAACCTGCCGGCGACGCATCCAATGAACGTGCGTGCGAAAGAAATGGCATCACGCGTCCTTGCCGAATCAAAGGGGCGCGTCGATATTCAGGTATTTCCAAGTAATCAACTCGGCAGTGACACTGATACGCTTTCTCAACTTCGCTCAGGAGCCGTCGATTTCTTCACACTGTCACCACTGATCCTCGGCACTTTTGTACCAGCGGCGCAGATCAGCGGCATCGGCTTCGCCTTCAAAAACTATGATGAGGTGTGGAAGGCCCTCGACGGTGACCTCGGCGCACATGTGAGAGCGAAGATCGGAACTACGTCGATTTTCGCGTTCGAGAAGATCTGGAACGGCGGATTCAGGCAGATCACCACATCGAGGCGCCCGGTCGACCAGCCCAAGGATCTGCAAGGCCTGAAGCTAAGAGTTCCGCCGAGCCCCTTGTGGACCTCAATGTTCAAAGATCTGGGGACGTCCCCGGCAAGTGTCAATTTCGCCGAGGTCTATTCCGCATTGCAAACTCACGTCGTGGAGGGGCAAGAAAATCCTCTATCGATTATTTACACGGCGAAGCTTTACGAGGTTCAGAAATTCTGCGCGTTGAGCAACCACATGTGGGATGGGTTTTGGTTCCTTGCTAATAAAGACTCATTCTCACGTCTGCCAAATGAGCTTCAAAAAATCGTTGCCGACGCGATCAATGACGCGGGCGTCAAGCAACGACAAGACGTCCAGCAGCTTGATAAAACACTCCGGGCCAAACTCGACTCCGCTGGACTAAGGTTTAATGAAATCGATACGGATGCATTTCGCAAACAGCTGAAATTGTCTGGGTTCTATACGGATTGGCGTAGCAAGTTTGGCGCTGAAACGTGGGATCTACTCGAAAGGTACACCGGAACGCTGGGGTGAGATATGCAAACCGTTCGACATCTATCTGCGCACGCGACGCTTTCCGAGCATCGTCACTCCTTTAGCGCTGCACGCACCGCAGTACGTCTCATCGAGGTTCTCGCAGTAGTGTTTCTGGCAGCCGAAGTTTTGATCCTGCTTTGCGGGGTGGTCTGGCGTTATGCCTTGAACTCCCCACTGATCTGGTCAGATGAACTTGCTTCGTGTCTGTTCAGCTGGCTAGCAATGATCGGCAGTGTTTTAGCGCTCATTCGCGGCGAGCACATGAAAATGACAGCTGTCGTCAAGCGATGGAGCCCGGCCGTGCAGGATTGGGCAGAGAGCGTCTCGTCACTAATTGTCTGCGTCTTTGTAGCGATGGTCATGCTCCCTGCAGGACAGCACGCGGTAGGGCAAATGGAGATCACCACACCTGCGCTAAATATACCTGACGGACTTCGAGCTTTCGCGTTGCCTTTCGGGGCAGCATTGATGTTTCTGCTGGCGGTGGCAAAGGCGTTCAGCTTGGGAAGTTTTCGACGTACGGCATGGGCAATCGTGACAGTGGCTATTGTCGCAGCGATCCTTTGGGTGTCCGCGCCTGCGTTGATCGCGATGGGCAACCTAAATCTGCTGGTGTTCTTTGTTGCCTTGGTCGGCGGCGCGATTGTACTTGGCACACCGATCGCCTTCGCTTTTGGGATCGCTACAGTTAGCTACTTGGCACTTGTTACCCATGCGCCGCTTGCGATCGTCGTGAGCAGAATGGACGAAGGGATGGCGAACCTAGTTCTGCTGGCCGTTCCGGTGTTCGTGCTGCTGGGAGCGATGCTCGAACTTAGTGGTATGGCTCGAGCACTGATCAATTTCATGTGCTCACTCCTTGGCCACGTCCGCGGTGGGCTGCAGTACGTCCTGCTAGGAGCAATCTTCCTTGTCTCCGGCATCTCGGGTTCCAAGGCCGCGGATATGGCTGCGGTTGCTCCCGCACTGTTCCCTGAGATGCGGAAGCGTGGATCCGACCCGGAGGAACTGGCGGCGCTCCTCAGTGTTTCTGGCGCGATGACAGAGACTATCCCCCCAAGCCTTGTTCTGATCACCATTGGAGCGGTGTGTGGCGTTTCCATCAACGCTCTGTTTGTCGGAGGACTCATGCCGGCGGTTGTCGCCACTGTGACGATTGCCTTGGTTTGCTGGTTACGGGCACGTCATGAGCAGCCGACGCACGATCAGCGGGCACCTGTCAAACAGATTCTTCGTACGTTTGCTATCGCATTGCCCGCTCTGCTGCTCCCCATCCTGATCCGCGTGGCAGTGATCGAAGGTATCGCAACCGCGACGGAGGTGTCGACAATTGGCGTCGCGTACACGTTGGTCGCCGCAGTCATTGCTCGCTTGTGCGGCAAGCCGGTTGAATTACGCCGGCTCTACGGGATGTGTGTGGATGCGGCCGCGCTTTCAGGCGCCATCTTGCTAATCATCGGTCTAGCCACGTCTATGGCGTGGGCGCTCACGCGTTCTGGGTTTTCGTCGCAACTCGTTTCCCTCATGCAATCCGTCCCTGGAGGAACGATCGGTTTCTTGCTCGTGACGATCGCTTGCTTTGCGATTCTTGGCAGCGTTCTGGAAGGTATTCCGGCGATCGTGCTCTTTGGACCGCTTCTTTTTCCGGTGGCCAGAGCAATGCAGATTAGTGACGTGCATTACGCGATGGTTGTGATCCTCGCCATGGGCGTGGGCCTCTTCGCCCCGCCCTTTGGCGTCGGCTTCTATGCCGCTTGTGCAATCGGCAAGGTATCTCCTGATGGCGTAAGCAGACGTGTATGGCCTTACATGCTTGCGCTTCTCGTTGCACTCGTGCTTGTTACCTTCATTCCATGGATTTCCACCGGCTTTCTTGGTGCCACACCAAACTATTAATCGATAACGGAGCATTTGATGAATGACACCACTTGCGTTGATCTGCCCGTGGTAGCTCATGCGCCCCAACGGAGCAACGGTAGGGTCGCCCTCGTAACCGGAGGCGCGATGGGGATTGGCGCTGCCATTGTTGAGCGGCTCGCAACCGACGGTTTTACAGTCGTCGTAGCTGATCGAGACGTGCCTGCGGCGGAGGAGACGGCTCGAAAGTGCCGTAGCACGGGGTTGCGAGCGTTGGCGATGAGTGTGGACGTCGGGAGCAGCTCGTCCATCGCATCGCTGTTCGAGAGCATTGCCGCCGAGCTCGGTCGCTGCGATGTGCTTGTGAACAACGCCGGTATCGCAAAGACGTATGCCTTTTGCGAGTACCCGATCGATCATTGGCGTGCGGTAATGGAGATCAACGTCAACGGACCGATGTTTTTGACTCAGGAAGCAGCACAGCATATGAAGAAGGAGCGCTGGGGCCGCGTCATTAACATTGCGTCTGTGAGCGGGTTGCGTGCAAGCGCCGGTCGTGCGGCTTACGGCACCTCGAAGTCGGCGGTGATAGGCCTTACGCGGCAGGCGGCGATCGAGCTCGCTGAGTTTGGGATTACAGCCAATGCAATCGCGCCCGGACCGATTGAAACGCCCATGGTTGCGACGCTGCACTCACAAGTCACACGCGACAACTATCTTCGGGCTGTGCCTATGGGCCGGTACGGTGCTCCGGCCGAGATCGCCAGCGTTGTTTCGTTTCTTGCATCAGAGGATGCATCTTACGTTACGGGTCAAACGCTGGCCGTCGATGGCGGATTCATTGCAGCCGGCGTACTTGAAATTTGAACAGGGCCTGTTCGTCGTTTTAGTGCGGTAAGACAATTGAAGGGAACGCAGATGGATTCTGCAAGAATGTCTTTGCAATGCCTATGCGCTGGTCAGCATATCGACGACCGCCATTTCGGTTCTTCATCCGCAAATACTTCATCATTGCGTGTGAGATCGACCTGCCTGCGATGCAGGCAGTCGTTACGTCACGCCAACCGCGATCAGCTGGGTTTGCTCTCTTACCCACTGGGTGGCAGCAGATTCCGGAGCAGGCGAAAGCGCTCAGCATTCCTGAAGCTCCAGTCGGAAATCCGCGGGCGGCAAATGTACCGCCGCTTCGGACATAGCCCGGACGATCATTAACTTGACCAGATTTGAACAGGCCGCACCGACCGGACCATCGATTGTAGTCAGTGACGGCTGGTTAATGTAGCAAGGAGCCGAAGCTGCGACGCAACTGACCTTGCCCCGGTTTGACGAATCCCATAACCGAGGATGTTATGCGGCCTTGCCTTGCTGTGCTGCGAACCAGTTCTGCTCGAAAGTCATTGGGCTAACGTAGTTGAGCGTCGAGTGTAACCGGCGTGCATTGTAAAAGCCCAGCCAGTCAATTACCTCGTCCATTGCGGCACGCCGCGTGGCAAAGTGCCTGCCGTGCATACGTGCTACCTTGAGCGAACCCCACAGACTTTCGGTAGGCGCGTTATCCCAACAATCGCCGCGCCGGCTCATCGACGAACGCATGCCATAGGCCTTCAACGTGTCCTGAAACAGGCCGCTGCAATACTGGCTGCCCCGGTCGCTATGCACAATTACACCGGCTGTGAACGGCTGTGAGAAACCGACACTAAACGGCGGCGTCAATCAGAGATACGGAATGGTCCAGCTCTGCTGAGCGGTTTGGGAATGGTTGGCGCGAAGAGCAGGAAGCGGTACCGGGTGCGTCGGAAGGAGCCCGTAGGGCGAGTGCAGACGCACCCGACGCGGCTCGTTTCAGGAAGTGGTGACGCTCAGGTCGAGATGCGGTAGAAGAAGGGATACCGCCGAAGAAACAGGCCCGACACCGGCTCAAACCGCCAAGTTCACTCCGATGTCGAGCCCCACACGCGCATGGGGCACGGGTGCCGGTCCAGTATGGCACGGTCCATTAGTCCCGTCGATAGCGTTTCGGCATTGACGGGGATTGCCGATGCCGGCCACCGGCCGCCTGTTTGTGTGCGCCCGCTGCCGGGCGCAGGTCATCGTTTGCCGCCGTTGCGACCGCGGCCAGATCTACTGCGACGGTGACTGTTCTGAGCTCGCCCGTCAGGCCAGCATGCGCGTGGCCGGCCAGCGCTATCAGCGAAGTCGTCACGGCCGCTTCGCGCATGCCGAACGGATGCGCCGCTATCGCAGCCGCCAGAATAAAGTGACGCATCAGGGTTCCGCTGTACCTGCCGCCGATGCTCTACTGGCAACGACTTCGACGACGTCGGCGGCAACAGCGGCGGTGTCCGCCACCGCCCCAGTTGTGCCTGAGCGTTGCCATTTCTGCCACTGCGTCTGTCCGGACTTCGTGCGCCTCGGGCCACTACGCCGTCGGGTCTTCCGTGATGTTCGTACTACTACCTACTACACAGGAAGTGACCCATGACCATTGGAGTTGAACTCGAGGCGCAAATCCTGCGCTACTACCACGTCGAGAAGTGGCGCTGCGGCACCATCGCACGGCAGTTGCACGTGCACCGTGGCACGGTCCAGCGCGTGCTGGCGCAGGCCGGTCTGCCCCGCGTCGGCGGGATGCTCAGACCTTCGCAGATCGATGCCTACCTGCCGTTTATCCATGACACGCTCAAGAGGTTTCCGTCGCTCACGGCCAGCCGGCTGTACGCGATGGTCACCGAGCGCGGCTACCGTGGCAACCTTCATCATTTCCGGCATCTGATCGCGTTACACCGCCCGCGTCCTGCACCAGAGGCTTATCTGCGGCTGCGCACCTTGCCCGGAGAGCAAGGCCAGGTTGACTTGGGCCCATTTCGATCACCTGCAGATCGGGCGTGCGCGCCGGCCGCTGATGGCCTTCGTCATGGTCCTGTCGTGGTCGCGGCAGATCTATCTGCGCTTCTTCCTCGATGCCCGCATGGACAGCTTCCTGGCGGGCCACGCCGGCGCGTTTGCGGCGTGGTCGGGATTGCCAAGGATCCTCCTCTACGACAATCTCAGGAGCGCTGTGCTCGAGCGTCAGGGTGATGCGATCCGCTTCAACCCGACGCTTCTGGCGTTCGCCGCTCATCATCGCTTCGAGCCCCGTCCCGTGGCAGTGGCCAGAGGAAACGAGTATGGTGTGGTAAAAAAAATGTGCTGGTCGATAACCAACGAGGCCAAGGCAGCGTCTTTGCGGAAATCGAACAGCACATATTATTCGGCTACAGGGTGCGGAGGAAGGCCATCAGGTCGGGCTGATCACGCCATTGTTTTTGTACTTCGGCATTGCCTTGCACTTCGCATGTCGCCAGCGCCCGCGCCTTTGTTTCCAGGTTGATCTCGGCATAGATGTTGGTCGTCTCCAACGACACGTGCCCAAGCCAGCCGCGTATCGTATTGATGTCGACACCGGCCTGCAGTAGTAGCGAAGCGGTTGTATGCCGAATCACATGTGGGTGCACATTCTTGCCGGCGAGTGACGGCGCGCTGGCTGCAGCACGAATAGCGCAGCGCTTCACCAGAGCATGAATGCCGGAGCGCGTCATCGTCTGGTGGAACCGGTTGAGGAACACAGGTTCGGCGGCGGCCCTGCCTTCAGTCTGTGAGCGCAACGCCTCGATTGTGGATTTCCAGAGCGGGCAGCGGCGATGTTTGTTCCCCTTGCCGACGATGCTGGCCGAACGCGTGTGCCAGTCAATGTCGCCAATCCTGAGCTGCGCGGCTTCGCTTGCACGCGCTCCTGAATTAAACATGAAGAGCAGTAACGCATGTTCGCGCTGCCCCTGTGCTGTATTCATGTCAGAGGCTGCGAGCAGGGCGTCCATTTCCTGCCTGCTAAGGTAGCTGATCTCCGGCCGACTGGTTCTCTTGACGGGAATCAGATGAATCTGTGCCCACCATTCGACGTATTCCGGTGCATGTTCGCCGATGAAACGAGCCAGCGCATGGATGCCGCCGAGCCGCTGATTTCGTGTGCTGACCATACAGTGGCGCTGTTCTTCCATGTGCGTCAGGAACAGGCGGACCATTTGCGCGGAGAGATCATCAACGCTCAGGCGGTCGATCCGTTTGTCGACCTTGGCGGCCAGATACGGAAGCAACAGCATGAGCATGTCGCGGTAACTTTTTTGCGTATTGATGGCAAGGTTACGTTCGCCCACCAGATACTCGATCAGGAACCGCCGGATCCACGGACCCAGCAGAGATGAGTTATTCATGATGCACCTCAAGGAAGTAAGTTTCAAAGCGCGTGCCCGCTTCATTCAGCAACTCGGGCGTCAGAGTGAGGTAGCGCTGGGTGCTCGCGAGATCGATGTGGCCGAGATAGGTGGCCAGTTGCGGTAACAACAGTTGCAACTCCACGCCACCGCGATACCAGGCGATTAGCCGGTGCACTGCGCCTGAGTGCCGCAAATCATGCAGCCTCGGCTGGCAGGACGCACAGCCTTCGCGTTGGATGTTTGCCAGGGCGCGCTGTCGCTGAAAGGCCTTGCACACAGCTTTCTGGGTCACAGGGCGACCATCGCGGAAACAGAAGAACGGCGCAGCCGGTGCCTGCCCAAATCTCTGGTTGCGTTGCCGGGCATAGGTTCGCATCGCACTATTCAGATCTGCGCCTAGCGGAACCAGCCTCGATTTATAGAATTTGCTCTCGTGCACATGCAGGACGGCTTCGTCGAGATTGACGTCCTGCATGGTTAGCCGCAAGGCTTCGCCATGGCGCAGGCAAGCGCCATACAGAATCAGAATGAGTGCACGCAAAACATATGCATCCAGCAGACCGTATGGACTGCATGCCGCCGGAGCCACGTCGAGCAGGTGCTTTAATTCCTGCTGCGAATAGATATAGGGTATCAGCGGTGGCGGCAATTCCGGACTGTAGGGAGAAAGTGGAGAAGCCGAGACATGCCCACGCGAGAGGGCAAAACGAAACAGGCAGTCAAGTACCGACCTTCTCTTGCGCCAATGGTTAGTCAGCGGCCTGTTGCCAGTCAGGAAGTCATGTACATGCCTGAGCGTGACCGACGTCACATCAATGTTGCCATCAACCCGGCGGCAGAATGAGGCAAGCGTGGCCGCTTCGGAATCAAAGCGCATGCCCAACGCCCGTTTGTGGCTCACGTATTGGGCGACAACTTCGGAGAGCGTCATAGCAAACTCCCCAGATCGATTTCGGCCACACGCCTCAGTCCGCTCAGGTCAACCTTCGCATAGGTTCTCGTCGACGAAGCGCTGCGATGGCCGAGATGATCGCCGATCTCCTTCAGGGCAAAACCAGCATCGAGTAAGTGCCGGGCATTGGCATGCCTCAGGCAATGTGCGCCACGCCGCGGGATGTCGATGCCAAGCACTGCGAGACGCGATCGGACAATGTCGCTTACGCGCGCAGGTGACAACGGTCGGATCGGCGCCTCAACCGACAGGAACAGCTCACGATGAGCGCTTCGTGGACGCGCCTCCTTCAAGTAACGCAGAATGGCATTCCCAACTGTTGCCACCAGCGGATATTGCTGTGTGCAACGCTGCTTGGGACGATGGACATGAAGGATCTCGCCGCACCAGTCTATATCCTCCAGACGGAGCAGTACCACCTCGCCGCGCCTCAGTCCGTAGACAACCAGCAGCATGATCATCGCACGGTTGCGTAGATCGATCGCACTGTCGCCGACAAAACTGGCGACGAATCTTTGCACGTCATCCCAATCTGGCCCGAGCGGCAAACCCTCCTCCCTATACACCACGGGTGCTTCAATGCCGCACGCAACGTTGGTGGCCCAGCCTTGTCCTTCTGCATACCGGAAGAAATTGCGCAGCGTGCTCGCAAGCGCGTGCAATGACACTCTGGACCAGCCATGGTTGCCCTGGTACGCGAGGTAGGTGTCGACGTCGTGGATAGTGAGAGCATCAATTGCCCTGTCAGGGCGGCAGACCATCGCCAGAAAATGACCGATCTCATCACGACAGTTTGAAATCGTAGCAGGAGAGAGTCCTCGCTGGTCGCGCATGAAATCGACGTAGTGTTCGACATAGCAAACAAATGGTTCTCTCGTGGGATGCCGTTCCTCCAGACGCCCCAGAAAACACAGCCAGGCCGTGGCGGTATGGATGAACAGAAGCCGCGAGCTGCGGGACTCGTTCGTGCGCTCACTTCGAACGAGACGAATCCGGTGGTCAACCGCAAACGCGATTTCCTCGTGCGTTATTAACCGCGGGCGGGACAGATCCATGCTCTGCGAAAAAACCAGCAGGACCCACGCGATCTTGCGGATCGACTTAGGCGGATAACCCAGTTCCTGACAATGTACGAGGAAGCGTTTCCTGGATTCCACGCAGGGTGCGAGCGTGTGGGCAGCAAGAACATGCGGACGCGTAAAGAGAGTCTCAAACATGATATTCCCCCAATGTTGATCAGTGGAATATCAGTATCAGCCTGAAATTATGTCGCCATAGACGCGTCAACCTGACAGGCAATACAGGGTCATTAAGAGGCACCGCGACATTTTTTTTACCACACCATACTCGTGATTATGGGCTCGAGCCCATAAAAACGAGAAGGGACGCGTCGAAAGAGCTATCAGATATGTACGCGAGAGTTTCTTTGCCGCGCGCAAGTTCGCCGATCTCGACGATCTGAACATCCAGGCCGCGCAATGGTGCGCGGGCATGGCGGCCGATCGTCCCTGCCGGGAAGAGCCCACGATCACGGTGCGCGAAGCCTTCGCCCGCGAGCAGCCCAGCCTGCTTACGTTACCGGAGAATCCGTACCCCTGCGAACTGCAACTGGCCGTGAAGGTCGGCAAGCAGCCGTATGTACGCTTCGACCTGAATGACTACACGATCCCGCATACCCACGTGCGGCGCGTGCTTACGGTCCGGGCCGATCCCCGGCAGGTGCGCATTCTCGAGGGCGCCGATTTGCTTGCGACTCATGTGCGTAGCTACGATCGCGGCGCGCAGATCGAGATTGCCGCGCACATCGACGCCCTCGTTGCACGCAAACGTGAAGCCCGTCACCATCGCGGCCTCGATCATCTCGCCCGCGCAGCGCCGGCCAGTCACACACTCATGCTGCGCGCGGCTGAACGCGGCGCCAATCTCGGCAATATCACTGCCCACCTGCTGCGGCTGCTTGACCGTTATGGTGCAGCCGAACTGCAGGCGGCGATCGAGGAAACGCTCGCCAGCGATGCCGCGCCTCACCAGAATCCGGTGCGTCTGGCGCTGGAGCGTCGGCGCGAGTCGCGCCAGGTACCGCCGCCAGTGGCGGTGAACCTGCCCGAGCACGTGCGTAGCAAGGACACGCTGGTGACCCCTCACCGGCTCGACATCTACGACCAGATAACGGGAGGTACTGATGAGCTCGCCTGAGAACCTGCAGGAGCGCGCGAACGCCCTGCGCCTGTACGGGCTGCTGGCGCATTGGCCGGATCTCACTGACGCCAGCTGGGTTGCGCCGCTGCTGCAGTGGGAAGAAGACGAGCGTGCCCGCCGTTCGCTCGAGCGACGCATCCGCGACGCCCATCTGGGCAGCTTCAAGCCGCTGTGCGACTTTGACTGGGCCTGGCCCACGCGCTGCGACCGGGGCGCCGTCGAAGAACTGATGTCGCTCGAGTTCGTCAGGGACACCGCCAACGTCGTACTGATCGGCCCGAACGGCGTGGGCAAGTCGACCCTGGCGCTGAACCTCGCCTACCAGGCGCTCGTCAACGGGCACACGGCGCTGTTCACAACTGCTGGCCAGATGCTCGGTGAGCTCGCCGCGCTTGACAGTGACTCAGCGTTACGCCGGCGGCTGCACCGGTATGCCACGCCTGACGTGCTCGTAATTGACGAGGTCGGATACCTGTCCTACTCGAATCGCCACGCCGACCTGCTGTTCGAGCTGATCAGCCGCCGGTATGGCGCAGCGAGCACCGTGGTCACCACAAACCGGCCGTTCGCAGAATGGTCGGAGGTGTTTCCGAACGCCGCCTGCGTCGTCTCGCTGGTTGACCGGCTGGTGCATCGCGCCGAAGTCGTCGCGATCGAAGGCGAGTCCTACCGGGTGAAGGAGGCACGTGAACGGGCCGAGCAGCGCGCAAAGAAACGCAGCGCGGCACGCATGGAGAAGAAATCATGAAGCGCCTTCACCTGCCTTCGGGCAACACTCACGGGCTCGACTTCCTGATCCCGGACAACTGGTCCGCCGATCAGGCGCTCGCCGTCGTCGAACTCATCGACGATCTACGCGAGCGTATCGCCGCGCACTACCAGATTCCGCTCAATGACCTGCTGCACGACCAGCGCGCGCCTCCCGAGAATCCCCACCCTCGCAACATCGACGATCCATTCTGACGACCATCACCCAACAACAGCGGGCCATAACCGCTCCCTATTGTTGACGCTTTTACTCAACCTTGCGCCGCCATCTAGTGGCGCTTTTACGCCGCCGCTAACACCGGCTTCAGGGCGGCGCCGGAACCACGCCATGCGCAATGCGTCCGTGACCAGTTCAGCCTTCATGTGCGGCTGCATCGACCAGCCCACCACCTGCCTGCTAAACAGGTCGATGATGACCGCGAGGTACACCCAGCCTTCGGCTGTCGCCAGATACGTGATGTCGGTCGTCCAGACCTGGTTCGGTGCGTTAGCGGTGAAGTTGCGCTCCAACAGATTCGGCGCCACTGGCAAATCGTGGTTTGAGTTCGTCGTCGCGATGTACTTGCGCTTGTGGCGGGCTCGAATGCCATGCCGCGCCATCAGCTTGCGAACCCGCTCTTTGCCCACGCCCACGCCATGCGTGAGCAGTTCCTTCCACATGCGAGGCCAGCCGTACTCGCCCTTGACCTGCGTGTGAATCGCCTTGATGTGCGCAAGCAGTGCGTCGTCACTCAGGCGGCCTCGGTGCGGCTTGGCCTGTGCGGTGCGTTGCCGACGCTGATGATATCCGCTGGGACTGACTTCCAGCACTTCGCATAGCACCGAGACAGGCCAGTGGCGTCGATTGCACCCGATGAACGCGTACTTCACATCGACTCCCTGGCGAAGTACGCGGCCGCTTTTTTTAAAATATCCCGCTCCATCTTCAGCCGAGCCACTTCGGCACGCAGCCGCGCCAGTTCCATCTGTTCCGGGCTCACAGGCCTCGCGCCTGCTCCCGCCAGTTTGCCTTCCCGGTCAGCCTTTACCCAGTTGTACAGCGTCTGTTCGACCACACCGAGTGTCGCCGCCACCGCTGCCATGCTTTGCCCGGCCTTGACCAGCCGCGCCGCTTCCAGCTTGAACTCGAGCGTGTACTGCGCTCGCTTTGCCTTGCTCGTCATCGTTCATCTCCTTGCTTGAGTTTACCTGCTCAGCAAGGGATTCGTTTTTCGGGGGCAAGCTCAGTGCTACTGAATGCTGTGACAGCAAAAGGTACGTTCGAACTACTTGGAACGGCCCCGTCGAAAACCGGACACGAGGTAACGCTTAAAATTTAAGGTAGTCTTCCGCCTATGTTTAAGCCTAACTCCAATGTAGAGCCCATTGAGGTTCTGACCCAGCCGGAACAGCGCCGGCGCCGCTCTGTCGAGGAGAAACTCGCGATAGTGCGCGAGACCTTCGAACCCGGGGCGAGCGTTTCCGGAGTAGCTCGTCGCCATCAGGTGAATGCGAACCAGGTGTTTGCCTGGCGCAAGCTTTATCAGGATGGAAGCCTTTCAGCGGTGAGTGCCGGAGAACAGGTGGTGCCAGCTTCCGACCTTGTCGAAGCGATGAAGCAGATTCGCGAACTCCAGCGGCTGCTGGGCAAGAAGACGATGGAGGTGGAAATCCTTCGCGAAGCAGTGGAGTACGGCCGGGCAAAAAAATTGATTGCGCGCTCACCATTGCTGCCGGGGGACGACCGTTGAAGACGGTCTGTGAAGTCCTGGGTGTGTCGCGCTCTAATCTTGCGGTCAAATCGAAGCGCCCCGCTGAGTGGGTTGACCAGCGCAGGATGCCGGTTCTGGACGACATGCCGCTGGTCACCGAGCTTCGAGGACTGGTCACCGACTTGCCCACCTACGGTTACCGGCGTGTGTGGGCACTGTTGCGACGAAACCGGGAGACGCAGGCTCAACCTCGCGTTAATGCAAAGCGGGTTTATCGGGTCATGCGCACGCACGGCCTGCTGCTGGAGGGCCGACCTCGTCATCCACAGTCAGGGCGCCGGCACGAGGGCAAGGTCGCGGTGGAGCGAAGCAACGCGCGCTGGTGCTCGGATGGCTTTGAATTCCGTTGCGATGACGGCTCGCCATTGCGCGTCGTATTTGCCTTGGACTGCTGCGACCGCGAGGCCATGAGCTGGGTGGCAAGCACCGGGGGCTACACCGGTGACATGGTGCGTGACGTGATGCTTCAGGCCGTCGAGAGCCGCTTCCATGGAGCGCTAAAAACCGATAGCGAAATCGAGTGGCTTAGCGACAACGGTTCCTGCTACATTGCCGACGAGACGCTGACGTTCTCGCGGGCAATCGGCCTGAAACCCATCACGACACCTGTCCGAAGTCCGCAGAGCAACGGAATGGCCGAGAGCTTTGTCAAAACGATGAAGCGCGACTACGTTTCGTGGATGCCCAAGCCTGACGCGACGACGGCGCTGCAGAACCTGGCCATCGCGTTCGGCCACTACAATGAATTGCATCCGCACAGCGCCCTGAAATACCGCTCGCCACGCGAATTCCGCCAGCAAGCAAACTCACCAACCTAAGCGTGACCACGTGTCCGGTTATGCAGGGGCAAGTCCACTACTTTCGCGGTTGAGCGTGGCGAGACGTGCAGACATAAGCCTGCTGGAAAAGGCTGCGCCGCAAGAATCCAGCCCTCAGTTGTGGCAGAAAACCCGTTGCGAGACCGACCTGCCCTGCTTCCATCGCGTCCCTGAGATTCACTGCGCTGTTGCGCAGCTTGCTCACAGAAACCCCGCGTGTGAGGGCTAGCAGTGGGTTTCAGCTTGAATGGTTCTTCAAACATCCTGGATGCCGGCAGAATCCTAACGGCATCCATCGCGAATGAAATGAGTCATTCTCGATTAACCAAGCCGCTGCAATTTCGTAATCGGTATAACGTCCCGGCCAAGTTGACTCGCGAACTTGCCGATTTCATCTCCAAAATGCGCCGCCTTGCGCTAGATTTGTCGTTGCTCTCCCGCAACAAAACCGCTCGAATCGAATCGCATATTTGCTGCCGTGCAGGTAATTGCACCGTAATAGACCTCACGTTCAGGCTTCAAACGCGACGACTCCTAAGACTAAAAAACTAGGGCTACTCCGCGCCGGCCGAGCCTGTTGCCGCGCGGCGGGATGCGGCTCGCAAGTGAATACTTTCAGTCAGCCTTCATTGATGCAAAAAAATGAAAACAGCGTTGTTCTTCCTGCGATAGGTTTACATATTTTGTCCGCGTCCAATACATCGAAGTAGCTGCAATACAAGCGGTCTGCTAGCGGCCTCAGTAAATTGCCTCCCGCCGATTTCGCGTGTTTGTCCGGCCGTCGGTTGTGGTCGCATGTCACGAAAGCGCAACTGTTTTTGCAGTCCGTTTGCGGTTCTATCCGTTTTTATCGTGGATCTGCCTTACATTCCTGGAGATTAGAATGAAACTCAGCAAGCCCTATCTGATTTCGCTGACCGCATTAGCTGCGGCCGGTAGCGCCCACGCTCAGAGCAGCGTCACTCTGTACGGAACGATCGACACTTCCTTAACGTTTGTCCATAACGCTACCGCGACTGGTAAAAATCTGTGGTCCCTTGGAAACAGTAGTGGTGGTGACCTTTCCGGCACGCGCTGGGGCCTCAAGGGACAAGAGGATCTCGGCGCCGGACTGAAGGCTATTTTCCAGCTGGAGAACGGTTTCAACCCTACGACGGGCGCACTCGCGCAGGGTGGTCGCGAATTCGGTCGCCAGGCGTTCGTCGGACTGGCAAGCGACCAGTACGGCACATTCACGCTCGGTCGTCAGTACGACCCGCTCGTCGACCTAGTTCAAGGCATTACCGAAGACAACTACTTGGGGAGTGCCTTTGCGACCGTCGGCGACGTAGACAACTATGACAACAGTTCGCGCACCAGCAATGCAATCAAGTATGTGTCCCCGGCATATGCAGGCCTGCAGGTAGAAGGCATGTACGCATTAGGCGGCGTTGCTGGCCAGACTGGTTCCGGTCAAACGTGGTCAGTAGCGGCAGCGTATAACAATGGCCCGGTCTCTGTCGCCGCTGGCTATTTTGTAGCGGACAACGCGGCAGGGACAGCCGCACAACGAACAACTTGGGGTGGCACCTCAGACGGCACCTTCGACGGCTCGCTGGTTAATCTCGGCTACCAAAGCGCGAAGTCGATCAACATCGCCAGAGTTGCCGCTCAATACGTTGCCGGTCCGTTCACATTCGGTGCCGGATATAGCAACGCACAATACAAGTCGGACTCGCAATCGGTGTTCGCTTCTACCGAGAAGTTCAACACGGGACAAGGTTTCGTGAACTACCAGGCGACGCCTGCCCTGCTTGTCGGCGTTGGCTATAGCTATACGAAGTCAAGCGGCGACACAGGCGCGACGTATCATCAGGTCTCGCTGGGTGCGGACTTCAACTTGTCTAAACGTACGGACGTTTATCTGGTCGGTGCATGGCAGCACGCCAGTGGCCAAACACTTAACGCCGACGGTACCGGCGTAGTCAGTGCGCAGGCTTCGATCGGTTCGTACGGCTATCCGGGCACCAACACGCAAGAGCTTGTTAGCCTCGGACTGCGTCACAAGTTCTAATTTTTGTCTGCCGTAGGAAAAGCGCTAGTGCGCTTTTCGCATGTTCTTTCGAGGCCCGTCCCGCGCGACGGGCTTTTCTTTATCCGAATTCTGTCGCTGGCTGCGATCAGATCAACTGCGCAATCAGGACAATCGAGCACTCTGCCTTGTGCTTATTTCAACTCGTTGTCGCCCTCGCAATAGGCCGTCGTTACAACTGGGAAATCCGCACTCGCCATTGCACCTCCAGGCGGCAACCCGTGAGAGTCTGTTTTGAGGAAAGTACGGGAACCTCAGGGGTGCGCCGCAACCGTCCGCCTACGACCGTCCGTGAAAGCGTGTTGATATCGAACAGCTAAAGGCAGCGCGTTGAGTTCAGGCGGTGTCGACGTAGATCAGGTCGGCAACGACCCATGGCTGAAATTCGTCAACGTGGTTGATTTCCGCCCGCTTAGGGTTTTGTCCCCTTCTCAGATTACCTACACAGAAGATCCAAAATCGAAACAGAAATTTCATTACTGAAATACCAAAACCGCTTCGCCACTCCTGACAGTCATTATAAAACAATGACTTAGACTACTTTCTTAAAAGTGGCCCGGTATTTGCGGTTGTCCAATGGTCACATTCGGAGCCAGGAGGTCGCGCCGGGTCGCGCTGCGAACGCAGCGGCATTGAACCTTCGCGATACGACTATGCGCAATGGCACGCGCAGAGACGCCCTTCCGACGGTACAGACGCGCACCGCTCTCAACAATACTCGTGGCGATCACGTGTCCGACACCGACTTCTGTGCGCTGCTCGCCGCAAATCAGTAACGATCAAACCGGAGATGAGTGGATCATGAGCCAGGCAGAAAGCAAAACGCCCGCTAACGGGACATTTAAACCCAAAAAGTCGGTTGCGCTGTCGGGAGTAACTGCCGGCAACACGGCGCTGTGCACAGTGGGACGTACAGGTAACGATCTGCACTATCGCGGCTATAACATTCTTGACCTCGCGCGCGCATGCGAGTTCGAAGAAATCGCGTACCTGTTGGTGCACGAGAAGCTGCCGACACAGTCGGAGCTCGTCGCATACAAGACGAAGCTCAAATCACTGCGCGGCCTGCCTGCGAACGTCATGGCCATACTCGAGTGCTTGCCGGCCGCGGCGCATCCGATGGATGTTATGCGCACGGGCGTTTCGGCGCTCGGCACGGTTCTACCCGAGAAGGATGACCACAACATCTCGGGCTCGAAGGATATCGCAGACCGCCTGATGGCTTCTCTCGGGTCGATGTTGCTGTACTGGTATCACTATTCGCACAGTGGCCAACGCATCGAGGTCTTAACCGATGACGATTCAATCGGCGGGCACTTCTTACATCTGCTACACGGTGCGGAGCCGTCAAAGTCGTGGGTGGATGCGATGCACGTTTCGCTGAACTTGTACGCGGAGCACGAATTCAACGCATCAACGTTCACAAGCCGCGTGATCGCGGGCACTGGCGCGGACTTCTACTCGGCGATCACGGGTGCAATCGGCGCGCTGCGAGGGCCGAAACATGGTGGCGCAAACGAAGCAGCTTTCGAAATCCAGTCGCGCTATCAAACCCCGGATGAGGCCGAAGCCGATGTCAAGAGGCGTGTCGCGGCCAAGGAGGTAGTTATTGGGTTCGGGCACCCCGTGTATACGATCTCCGATCCGCGCAACGTTGTTATCAAGAACGTTGCGAAAGAACTGTCGGTGGAAGCGTCAAACATGAGAATGTTCGACATCGCCGAGCGCCTTGAACAAGTCATGTGGGAAGCAAAGAACATGTTCCCCAACCTCGACTGGTTCAGCGCCGTGTCGTATCACATGATGGGCGTACCGACGGCGATGTTCACGCCACTATTTGTGATCTCGCGTACCGCAGGTTGGGCCGCGCATATCGTCGAACAGCGTACCGACAACAAGATCATTCGTCCGAGCGCAAATTATATCGGCCCCGATGACCTTCCTTTTGTCCCGATCTCCAAGCGTTAGTCGTGAGAGAGGAATAGGTGACTGTATCCGGGCAACTGTCCCTGATGGTCATTATCCCTCCCCCACGGCTTGAGCACACAGTTCGCCATCCTTTGAACGCCACAGGATATAAAGATTCAAGGTGCCGTTCACAAGTCATGCAGGATTGTCGTAGCAGCCAATTGAGACTGTTCATTTTTAGAGGATATTACGATGACTGAAAACTCCGTTCTGGGAAACGCGAACGATAGCACGCTGGATCAAAACATCGACGCACTACCGAGCAGCGCCAAAGCGCAAAGACCGCCTCTGATCCAGGAGCGTGCATGCTGGAGTTGGTCTTCGGGGCATTTCGACTGGATGGATAATAGCCGCCCCTTCGTGCTGACGGATACTGCGTCGTATTGAGGTCAGCGGCAATGCATGTTTGCCGGAGGAAATGATCGCCTCGCAGGCTGCGCAAGCGGTGTTGCAGCGATCGGTGGCGCTCCGGTGTACGAAGTTTCCCCTAACAGTTCAAGGTAACGGTATGCGAATGATCCTCTTAGGCGCACCAGGTGCAGGCAAGGGCACACAGGCAAACTTTATCAGACAAAAATTCGGCATTCCGCAGATCTCCACAGGTGACATGTTGCGTGCGGCGGTTGCCGCCGGCTCGCATCTCGGCGTCGAAGCGAAGCGATATATGGATGCCGGCGAGCTGGTTCCAGACGCGCTCATTCTCAATCTTGTGAAAGAACGACTGTTGCAGCCTGACTGCGCGAGCGGTTATCTGTTCGACGGTTTTCCTCGCACCTTGCCGCAGGCTGAAGCGATGAAGCAGGCAAACGTTGCAATCGACTACGTTTTGGAGATCGACGTCCCATTCGATGAAATCATCACGCGCATGAGTGGTCGCCGTGTGCATCCAACATCCGGCCGCACGTATCACATCACGTTCAACCCACCTACGAACAGTATGTTCGACGATGTCACTGGTGAGCCACTCATCCAACGCGACGACGACAAGGAAGAAACCGTGAAAAAGCGCCTTGATGTCTACGTTGCGCAGACGAAG
Source organism: Paraburkholderia fungorum (assembly GCF_046027215.1). Lineage (GTDB taxonomy): Bacteria > Pseudomonadota > Gammaproteobacteria > Burkholderiales > Burkholderiaceae > Paraburkholderia > Paraburkholderia fungorum_D. The sequence goes on from NZ_JAQQEN010000003.1 coordinate 674,773, forward strand.
CCGCTGATCCAGTACTACCAGGAATGGGCTCAAAGTGGCGAGTGCAACAGGCTGAAGCCGCCGGAGTACCGAAAAATCCTCGGCCTCGGCAGTATAGACGGGATCAGCGAAGCAATCGCTCGCTCGCTGAAAGAATAGCCCGCCGGCCCAGTAAGACGTTAAAACGCCGTGTTCGCCGCAATTCGAACCAGTCGGTATGCCAGAGACACGATCCGCCTGGCATACGACGCTGCCGCCTTGCCTCAGATAAGTGCGTTGCCCGCATTGGCCTACCCTCAGACCGTTGTAGTCTCGTATCTGAGGTGGCGAACGGTCTTCGAGCAGGGTGTTGAACTCGAAGTGCTGGCGCAAAAACCGGAGAAACCGGTACGCTCCCCGGCGCGTATGCGCAATCCACTCAGCGAGCACAGCGTTGCGCCGGCTCAAATCAGCGTGTTACCGGCAACGTTTCGCATCAGTCTGTGATGTGGGGACGTCAGTTTCGTGCGGTGCGCTTCAATTTGTGCTCCGGGCGCATGGAAGCGGCAGCTGCGAGATGTTTCTCAAGGCGCCCCGCTTCATCTTGCAACTGTCGCCCGATCTCCTGTTGACGGTCTCGCTGCAGTCGCGACTCAACCGCGGCGATTGTAAGGGCTCCCACGACATCTCCGGACGGCGAGCGAACCGCAGCAGCGACTCCCCAAGAGCCGCTAACAACCTGCCCCTCGTTGACCGAATATCCCCTCTCCCGTGTGAGCGCAACTTCCCTCCGTAGCATTGGCACAGAAAACTTCGGATATGCCGTCCTCAGCTGCTCGGCGTTTATCAGAAGGCAGCGTTCAACTTCAGCGTCGTCCATAGCGGCGAGCATAGCAAGGCTGCCTGCGCCGACCCCGAGCGGGTGTCTGGTTCCAGGTTGTAGGACATGCGTCTTGAGCGGGAAGTCTCCGTCTTCTCGCAGAACACAAACGGCAAACACGTCGCTGCGAATCGAGAAGAAGGCCGAGTCTCCCGATGAGCGTGCGAGGCGCGCCACAGCGTCAGCCGCTTCGCGACCTAACCCGAAGCGTTCGTTCGCGATGCTGCCCAAGACATAGCATTCTCGTCCGACGAAATATCGCAACGATCCCGGATCCTGCTCGACCATTCCTTCAGCGATCAGCGCAAGCACCAACCGATGGACGGTAGGCTTGTTAAGATTTGTATCGCGCACTAGTTGCGCGAGATTGATGCCAGCGCTTCTCGTCCTCGCGACCGCTCGCAAAACACGCAGGGCGCGAGACACCGCCTGCGCTCCAGGCACAGCTTCCATCACGTCACCTCCAGTTCTTGGCTCGATCCATATTATGGCACCATGATTAACCAAATATACGGATTTCAGGCCATGATTTAGCGGGATTGCCTGCCTACAACCAACAAATCGCACAGGTCGCGGCGACCATAGGTCCATTATACGAACCCATACAAAAATCAACCAATGAATCGCTCACCCGGTGTCGTAAGTTAGAACTTTGTTTCATTGATTCGCCGCTCCTTCTAAATGGCGAAGTGCTGGTAGAGGTATTGTCAAGTTGTCAAACGGCACGCAGCCGAACACATAGCAAACAAGAGTGACCGATCGAAGTAGGGATGCGCTCGGGCATCGGAGCGCGCGTCCCCCTTTCAATGCCTCGAAAGCCTGCGTGCGAATCGCCCAATTCTACTGAGTCCGTCCTGAACAATCTTTGAAGCCTTGCGGTGTGGGGCTTTTAGCCAGAAATTCGGTTGTGGGAATTGCAGGAACCTGGCACATTAACGCTTGAATCCTGCATTTTTCGACGAGGTGCAGATGGGTCCGAAGACGCCTGTGGCGGAACAAGATTTCTTCCGCCATCCGTTGCGCGAACAGATCAACCTGAAGCATCCGTTAGTGCGGTTGGCCGACTTGATCAATTGGGATCGGCTGGGCATGTCGATGAGCGAGAGCTTCGTTTCGGGCAAAGGTCGACCGGCGAGCTCGCCGCGCCTGATTGCGGGGCTGCTGTATTTGCAACATGCGTTCGATCTGTCCGACGAAGAGGTTGTCTGGCAATGGGTGGAGAACCCGTACTGGCAGGTGTTCACCGGTGAGACCTATTTGCAGACCGAAGCGCCGATCGACCCGTCGAGCCTTACGCGCTGGCGCAAACGACTGGGTGAAGCCGGCGTTGAAGAGTTGCTGGCCGAGACGATCGAAGCAGCGAAACGTGCCGGTGTAATCAAGGCCGCGAGCGTGAAGCGCGTGATTGTAGACACGACGGTCATGGAGAAGGCGATCGCCCATCCAACCGATTCGCGATTGCTCGAGCGGTGTCGCGAACATCTGGTGAAGGCAGCGGCTCGCAACGGACTGAAGCTGCGGCAGAATTACAACCGCGAGGCACCGCGCCTGGCGTTGCAGATTGGCCGCTACGCTCACGCGAAGCAGTACAGGCGGATGAGGAAGGCATTGCGCACGCTGCGCTCGCGCGTTGGGCGGGTGATGCGTGATGTGGAGCGACAGCTCGGCCCGGTAACAGACTCAGGCCGTGTAGCCTTGCAGGAGTTGCTTGACCGCACGAAGCGGATCCTGTCGCAGAAGCCGAAAGACAAGAACAAGCTCTACGCGCTGCACGCACCTGAAGTTGAATGTCTGGCGAAGGGCAAAGCCCGCATACCCTACGAATTCGGCGTGAAGGTGTCGATCACGACGACCCACAAGGAAGGACTGGTCGTCGGCATGCGTTCGATGCCTGGCAATCCGTACGACGGTCATACGCTGGCTGAAGCGCTGGAACAGGCTGCGATCCTGAGTGACACCACGCCAGAGATAGCAATCGTGGATCGCGGCTACAAGGGTGTTGTCATCGACGGCGTGAAGATCTACCACCCGGGCATGCGGCGGGGCATCACACGCGGACTCCGCGCGATGATCAGACGGCGAAGTGCAATCGAGCCAGCCATCGGCCACATGAAGTCAGACGGAAAACTCGATCGCAACTGGCTCAAAGGCGCACTCGGTGATGCGATGCACGCGGTGCTGTGCGGCGCCGGCCACAACCTGCGGATGATCCTCCGGAAGCTGCGGCTTCTTTGTGCCTTCGTTCTTGCTGCTTTGCTCAACCGCTGCATCGCCGCCGACGTGATGGCGTAACGCTGGCGCAACGAGAAATGAATTATTCAGGACCGACTACTGAGCGCCGGTGTGATATCCGCAACGCGGGCACAGATTACGCTCAGATCGAACTGGGTGGCTCGTCACTCCCCTGCGGCCGGCCGCAGCCCCCAACTGCGCGAGCAGCTATGACCTTGACGCCGTCGCGTTTCCCGTTGTTGCCGGCCAACTCGACCACGCGTTCGTCGGTCTACGTGCCTGCAACGATCTGCATCGACCGGTGAAAGGTTTCAAAAATCAGCGAGATAGAACAAATTCTGCATTGTTACCAACATTGGTGTGAATCTCTTGGCAACCTCGGTATGTCCTCGAATCTTGCACGTCCGTACACTTAATTCTTCTAGACGGAAGCCGCCTTCCACTGCTGATGGCTAAACAGTCACAGTCGGTCGAATCGGCAACAACGACCATGTGTTCAGACACCAACACAAAGCAACTTGCCGCCAGCGCAGCCCTGACAACGGCGGCGCGGCGGTGGCGTTACATCAAGAGACAATGCCTCAGTTCACTGCCGCTCACGGAGGGGTGTGCAGAGCCGTTAATGCTCCTGAAGAAACTTGCCGAACCGGTTCATCAGTCGACGTTGGCCCAATTGGCTAGCCTGAAAGGTCCATCCCTTAGCCGGTTAATTGACCAACTCGCCCGCGCGGGCCTTGTGGAACGTTTGAGTTATCCCGGCGACCGCCGGGCCAATTCCGTCCTCTTGACCGAGAAGGGTTTTGAAGTGGCGAATGTTGCCGAGGTGCGACTTGCAGAGTTGCGCGCCCGAGCCCTCGCGAAAATTTCAGACGATGATCTGGACACAACGATCAAGGTGCTCCAAGCATTCTTGAACGCTGAACGGGGGCAAGTGTGATAGCTATGCTGAAGGGCACGGGGTTCCGCTTCCCGTCTCGATTCGAATGGCTCTTTTCTCTCAAGACGTTCATTGCGTCGATGATCGCGCTCTACATCGCGCTCAAACTGGAACTACCGCGACCATACTGGGCAATGGCCAGCGTGTACGTGGTGGCGAACCCATTTGTTGGAGCAACCCGCTCCAAAGCCGTCTATCGAGCCGTCGGAACAGCCATTGGTGCAGCCGCAGCCGCTCTGCTACTTCCTCGCTTCGTTGAAGAACCGTTGATCTTTTCCGCCGTCGTTGCACTATGGAGCGGTCTGCTCCTTTTTGCATCTATGCATGACCGAAGCGCACGCAGTTACTTGTTTGTTCTCGCTGGATACACCATGCCGCTGGTCGCGCTGAGCGCCGTAGATTCGCCATACACCGTGTTCGACATAGCGGTCTCCCGGACCGAGGAGATTACGGTTGGAATTATTTGTGCGAGTGTCGTCGGAAGCATTCTTTTTCCAGTAAAGCTCAGTTCCTCTCTCGCAGACAGAGCAAGCGGTTGGTTTGCCGACGCCACCAAGTTTGGCCAGATATGCCTCTCGGGCAAAGACCAGAAAGCTGAGGTGCCGACACTGCGCAGGCGACTTGTTACTTTGTCGAATTCGCTTGAGGTCGTGGTGAGTCAATTGGCCTACGATCACGTGACGCCATTGGCTATAAAACAGGCCCAGCAGCTAATTTCCCGGATGCAACTCTTTGTGGTGATCGGGTCGGCAATTATCGACTCTTTGTCTCAATTGGAGCGCGGGAGCAGAGCCGTTCCTGCGGAATTGCAAAAAGCAATCGATTTGGTCACGCAACGACTCCTAAAAGGCGATTCCTCCAGAAATTCCTTACGCCATCTACGGCATGACGTGGCGACCCTGGCACGAGAGTCCTCGGCTGCTCACGCTCCTGACGCTGCCAACTTCCAAAGCGTCTTCCGCCGCTTGAGACAATTCATGGACGTTTGGGAAGACTGCCGCACTCTTGAGGCTGCCCTTCGCGAGCCCAATCCATCTTGGCGAGGGGCGCTCCGCCACTGGCGGGTGACTACCCCAAAGCCATATCGTGACACGCCCGTGCTTGTGTTTTCGGCGGTTTCTGCCGTTCTTGCGATATTCGTCGCTTGTTGCTTGTGGATTTATTCGGGATGGACCGACGGTGCGCTAGGAGTAACGCTTGCAGCCGTTTCCTGCTGCTTCTTTGCGACAGCCGACGACCCGGCCGCACAGATAGCCCAGTACTTTGTCGCTGTCTGTTGCAGCCTCGTCATCGCCGGCATCTATGTGATTGCTGTAATACCGCACGCTCACGACTTCGCAATGCTGATAATCATATTTTGCGTGCCGTTTGTCCTAATAGGTACCGTGCTTCCCAGACCTCGATTCGCCGTCGCCACAGCGCTAACCGCAGTACACACAGCAACATTTCTGAGTATTCAAGGTATTTACGACATCAACTTTGATTCGTTCCTCAATCTCAACATTGCCGGTGTCGTTGGACTACTGTTTGCAATTATCTGGATGCGTCTGACGAAGCCATTCGGGTCTGATCTACTCATAGCACGGCATACACGCCAGTCCTGGTCGGACATCGCAACGGCGGCGTCGCTTCGACCAATTGCGGACCAACGCCTGTTCGCTGCGCGCGTCCTCGACCGCCTGATGCAATCGCTGCAAAGGCAAACTTCCAGCGGCGGCAATGAAAGCCATCCTTCGTCCGAGAGCCTAAGGGAAGCACGAATCGTTTTCAGTGTCCTTGACCTTAGGAGAAAGCAGAGGCGTGTAACCCAGGACGTACAGACGACGCTCGAGGGTGTCTTTCGAAACGTTGCGTCGTACTTCGATACGTGTGTTCGACATCGGCATCGGAAGCCGGTCCCAAGCGCCCTGCTGATATCTATCGACAACGCCATGAGTGAGGTTTCTTCCCCTCACAGCGGTGTTCCCTCCGGCGGACGAGAGCAAGCTAAGACTCGAGGTGACATCGCCTCCCATTTGTCAGACTTGCGCATCGCTCTCATCCGGGGCGACAACGGAGAAGTCAATTGATAGAAGACGTGAATATCGTAGGCATTTTCGCTCCGGCAATCGTTCTCCTGATGCTGGTCGCCTGGATGCTAAATCTTGCTGTGAAACGGGTACTGGAAGAGGTCGGATTTTATCGCCTTGTTTGGCATCGTCATCTTTTCGATCTATCCATGTACGTCGTGATACTTGGAATTCTTGTTCTCTTTACTGTGCCGAGAAAGTGAAAAACATCATGTTGGTAAGCGGCCGCGTCCTGCTTACGCTCATTGCAGCATCGGTTGCCGGATATATTCTCTGGAAGCTCGTTGGATATTATTCCTTCGCACCATGGACAAGAGACGGACACGTTCGGGCGGATGTCGTTCAAATTGCGCCCGATGTCTCAGGGCTCATCACCGAAGTACCGGTTCACGACAACGAACGTGTCACGAAGGGGCAACTTCTCTACGAGATTGACAGGGAGCGATACACGCTTGCGCTCAGCGACGCCATGGCGGTGGCAAGTCAGAGACGAGTCGAACTGGACGAAGCACGACGGGAAAGCGGCAGAAATGCCGCGCTCGGAGAACTCGTTTCGGCCGAAACTAGCGAACAGGGTCGAACTCGCGTCGAGGCTGCTCAGGCGCAACTCGACGCGGCGAATGTTGCGGTGGGCGTAGCTCGGGTCAACCTCCAAAGGACCCGGGTATACAGCCCTGTCGATGGCTACCTGAACGACCAGGCTCCACGGGTCGGCGAGTTCGCGACGAGCGGCAAGTCTGTATTGTCGATTGTCGACCTTAATTCGTTTCGCGTTGACGGCTATTTTGAAGAAACGAGACTGAGAGGCATCAACATTGGAGCACCTGTTGATATCAAGGTGATGGGAGAACCAATCCTCCTGCATGGCCATGTCGAAAGCTTTGCGGCGGGCATCGAGGACCGCAACCGGACACAGGGTTCCAGTCTTCTGCCAAACATCAACCCCGCTTTTAGCTGGGTCCGTCTCGCTGAGCGTATTCCGGTTCAGATAGCGTTCGACAACGTTCCGGTCGATTTCCGGCTCATCGCCGGCCGTACCGCTACGGTGTCGGTCCGACAATCGGGCGGCGTAACTATAGGGAGCGCTCAATGAAAAAGGCTGTGGCGATGGTCGCCCTCTCGACCATCCTTACAGGATGTGTGGTCGGTCCGAATTATCGGCTGCCATCTGAGGCCGCAATAAATCAGGACGTGGCCAAGCAGCCGCTGCTCGATGCAAAGGGGTACACGACGGATTCGCAATCTCCTCCGCCAAACTGGTGGAAGCTGTACGATGACCCCGTTCTGAACGACATGATCCAAAGGGCATTGCAGCAGAACACAGACCTCAGGGTAGCGATGGCGAATCTGGAGCGCGCACGCGCTGGTGTCCAATTTGCTGACGAGCAGGGAGGTTTCTCAGGGAGTGTCTCGGCCCTGCAGGAACGCACACAGGAGGCGGGAGAACAATACCTTCTGCCCGAGAAGGTGCCAGTAGCAAATGCGAGCAACTTCGGCATCAACGTCACGTACGAAATCGATCTATTCGGAACGCTTAAACGGGGGGTAGAAGCCGCAACGGCAGATAGCGACGCAGCTTTTGCGGCAAAAGACGTTGCACGTGTCACCGTCGTGTCGGACGTCGTGCACGCTTACGTTGAGGACTGTGGCGCTGGAGCGGAGTTGAGTGTCGCTCGTCAGGCCGTCGCCGAACAGCAGTCTCGGGGACAGCTCATTGCACGACTGCACGCACTAGGCCGAGCGGACGTATCTGAGACCTCTCGACAAGACACTGCCATTCGGGAAATAGAAGCTACCATACCAAAGTACAGCGCACGTCAACACATTGCACAGTACCGTTTGGCGGCTTTACTTGCAGAAAGCCCAGCAGATCTTCCGGAAGCTGTCCGCGAGTGTATCCAATTACCGCAGATCGCATCAAAGATACCTATCGGAGACGGCACAGCACTATTAAAGCGGCGCCCGGACGTTCGGGAGTCGGAGCGAAAGCTTGCGGCCGCGACCGCGCGCATTGGCGTGTCAATCGGCGCCCTGTACCCCAATGTGATTCTTGGTGCGTCTACCGGCCTAACCGGCGTAACCGGCGACTTGGGGATGGGAAGCACTGCGCGCTGGTCCGTCGGCCCTATGATTAGTTGGACTTTCCCCGCGAACGGTGCGCGCGCACGTGTTTCCGAAGCCCGTGCCGAGCAGCGCGCAGCGTTGGCTTCGTTCGATGGTGTCGTCTTACAAGCACTGAAGGAGGTTCAGTCGAGTCTTGCAGGCTATGAAGGAAGTATGGACCAACTCAACTCACTTGAACTTGCACACGCCTCGGCTGTAGAGTCCGCGTCCGATGTACATCGGATGTTCGTTGGCGGTAGGGCAACTTATCTTGACGACCTGGATGCGAGTCGTACCTTGACAGCAAACGAACTCAGGTTGACCGAAAGCAAAGTCGATGTGGCAATGAGCCAGGTGGACCTGTTCAAATCACTCGGCGGGGGATGGGAAACAAGTAGCGATATGATTACTCCGGCAACCGCCTCGCGTTAATCAAGACAACAGGGAGCAGCATGGACATGTTCAATCAGATGCGTGTATTTGTGCGTGTCGCTGAATGCGGTAAGTTTACAGCCGCTGCCGAGATATTGAATACGAGCCCCGGCGCCATCTCTAGAGCCGTGAACGAACTCGAAGTGAGATTGCGTACACGGTTGTTCCATCGTTCAACCCGAAAGGTTGCGTTGACACCCGCGGGCGAGGTTTATCTCGATAGATGCAAGCAAATTCTTGCGGATGTCGAAAGAGCTGATGAGGAAGCAAGCGGTGCGCAGCAGCGCCCCACTGGGAAATTGCGCATTCACAGCTTCGTGGGATTTGGTCAGTACTATATTGTGCCGGCAGTCAAAGAGTACCGGACTCGATATCCCCATGTCTCCGTTGAGCTTACGCTATCACAACGGCTCCCCGAGCTTTACGAGGGGAGCACCGATGTCGCGATCGTAGCAACCTCCGCGGCGCTTCCGGACTCCGACCTTGTTTCTCACCTGCTCGGCTCCTCGTTCAGCGTGTTGTGCGCATCTCCCGACTACGTGCGCGACCGTGGTATGCCTCTCAGCCCAAGCCAACTCGAGCAGCACGAATGTCTCATCTTGCACACTCCCGCGTTTCCAGCATATGAGTGGTTGCTGGAAGGTGACAAAGGTATCGAATCGATGAAAGTGTCCGGCTCGGTAGAGTTGAACACAACAGAGTCCATGGGGACGGCGGTACGTTCAAGCATGGGAATTGGCGTGTTGCCTGTATATTCCGCGCTCGTCGGCTTGGCGAACGGAAGTCTGGTTCGAGTTTTGCCCCAATATACGTTGCAAAGGATGAACATCTACGCGTTGCATCCGTCGCGACGATATACCGATGCGAGGATACGGACTTGGATAGAGTTCTTGCGTCAGTTCATACCCACCGTGATCGCGCGCGACGCGCAGTTGATCGAGGAGTACGGTGCTTCTGCTGGAAAGCAAAGGTAAATCGCGCGTCCTTGGGGTTCTTTTGGTGCCGCCATTGAAAAGTCTGGCTATACTTTTGATTGCGCGGGCAGCCATGGCTTTCGAGCATGGTGCTTGCAGCGCCCCCGCACCGCTTAGAACTTGTGCATCACGCCGCCCCGGCGAGCTCACAGGTGGGACCGCCGGCCATAGCACGCGAGCCGATTGAGGAGGCTGCATCAAACTTAAAGTAAGCCGAAAATACACCGCGTAGGGACAGGACAATCCAGCACGGCGCCACTATTACGGCAAGCACGGCTTCAGCGCACCTCACCCGTGCGAAATTCATATCGACGCCCGAATCGGCGATAGATCATCTGCTCCCTCCTTACACGGCCTCAAAAAATCAGGGGTTGGTGCAATGGGTAGACTATTGACGGCCTTCGCCATACGTCATCCACATAGGATGCAGGATTCAGCGTGATTTCAGTTGATCCGCCTCGTTCGAGGCGGCCTCGTCGCCCGAGGCGAGGCCGCGGCAGTGGCCCAGCGACATGCCGATAAAGCGCCGGAATACGTGCCTTAACGCGTTATGATCCTTATAGCCGACTGACCGCGCGCCCCACTCGATTGGGCGCCGGGTGAACTGAAGCAGCTCTTGCGCCTTCTCGATACGCAGATGGTGTATGTATTGCGTGGGTTTCATGCCGGTACAACGAAGAACGAGCTGTTGACGCTCAGGTTCATGACCTTGTGCCACGCGTCGTCCGGGTCATCCCCAGCGTGCATCTCCAGCGACGCACCTGCGTTGTTCACGAGAATTTCAATCTGGTTGTAGGCTTTTAGCACCTCGTCGACCAGCGGAGCGACCTGGCTCGGATGCTGCAGATCACTCACGACGGTCATCGCTTCGATGCCGCGCGTTTGCAGATGCGCTGCAGCCTGCTGCAGCTCGCCGGCGTTTGGCGCAGCGACGACAACCCGCGCCCCCATTTCCCCAACTGCCTCTGCTATCTGCAAACCGAGTTCGCTCGATCCTTCCGTAACGAGTGATACCTGACTCTTCAAGTCGAACAGGTTTTTTAACGTGCACGCTTGCGTCTCTCGAATGATCGCCGCCGCCGATTCTAGCCGTGGTCCCAAGCGGCGCAAACACGGAAAAGCGTGAACGCTCACAAATTCCGAAGTGAGTATGCTGAACACCATGGGCTGCACGACCTCATCGCCCATTATATGGCATGCATCATATGATCCTTGCCCGAGTGTGGCAACGTACTGCCGTTGAAGGCCCTTTAAATTCGAGCGGCTCAACGGCCGTAGAACTTTCTTCAACTGAGGTGGGCCTTGAGCAACCAGAAAATTACCGAACGCGAAATATCCGTTCGGCACGTGACTGTAGAAGTACAGCGGACCTTTGATGACGCGAAAAGAGCCCTTGAGAAGGCTGCGCCGGCTTTGAATCTCCACTTCCTTGGTCACTTGCAGAGTGGGGATTTCGAAAAGACGCAGCAGGCGCTCGAGCTTCTCCCCGCCCTGTCGATCTTCACTAGCCGGGATCACGGCGGATTGCTCGCCTTTGCTGGGAAAGCGCGGAAGGCCATCCAATACGAAATCGGCAACCCTCTCACGGCGTCGCTGATGACACGAGATGTTCTGTCCGCAGCGCTCTATGCCCCACTTAGAGTTCTGCTTCGGGAAGCAGCGGATGGACAGGTTGCATTCGAGTACGACCAACCATCGACGCTGTTCGGGCAGTTCGGCAATGAAGAAGTAACGAAGGTAGGCCTCGGGCTAGATGTGTCGTTGAGCAAGCTGATTCAGACTGTTGCAGACAGGGCGGAGTGATTGCCAAGGCACGCGGGAAAGTGGCTCCTGAACCGACTACACAACGCCAGGCAGCGCGGCCGAGTTCGAGTTCATAAGCAAACCTATTGCGACGATCCATGGCCGCCCATGCGGAAAGCGGCTGTCGAACACGTTTCTCGGCGATGGGTCTCTGGTCGGATGCCATCGCCTCACAAGATTGCTCGCGGGCGGCGACTTCGGCCTGTGTCACGTGCTTGACGGCATTGCCGACGGCGTTTTCTCGCGCTACTATTCTGCTCGTAGCCAGCCCGCCGTCCCTGCATGCCGAGGCAGGAGCAGTTGCTGCGCCGCGAGAAATGAGCATTTTCACGCCTCGCGATTAGTTCGCCATTTCGCGAAGCGCTGCACCGTCCGAATTACTCTGCATTCTTCGCCACCGGCCAACGTGGCCGGCGCAACTTGGCCCATCACCCATTTCAAAGCGCGTGCACCTATTTAATCTGGTGCCCAAGTAACTCTTTAGCCAAAAAGGCTACAACAAGCGAGACCACGCCGGGATCTCGAAGAATACAACGATGACCAAGTCCGGACGTCAACTCAATGGATGCCCCCGGTAAGAGCCCAAAGAGTGGCTTACCAACCCTTCCGGCGGCCCTATTTCGTTCGCCACGGAGATGAGAGCCCGGCCAAACGACACGACACTAGCGGTACCTCCCGGCGAATCGCCGTGGGCCGGGGCGTCGTATGCGATCACCGAAAATCCTGCCGCGATTAGAGGCTGGATGAACGCCCCTAGATGCGATGCCCTGCTTTCCCTGCCGTGACAGAGGAGCACTGGCTTTCCCTCGCCCCCACTTCCCGGCCACGAGAGGGACTCCATCATGATCTATCTCCCAGCGCCGTCCGGCGGTAAGCAGAGCTCTTTCCTGCTCCGTTGCGTCCGCCCGTTTCGTGGCGGAGGAACAAGCGGACAAATCCCGCGGAAAGGTCCGCGGGATTTGGTTCAATCTCAAGCATCGAGATCTCCGCGTGTATCATCAGTCCGTGATATGATATTCGTCATATAAACTGAGGCAAATACCACTTCGCCAAAGTTAAGATAATTTGAAGGGGAGTTGCGAGATGCGATACGACGCGCACAGAAAGGATCAGACACGCCAACAGATAGTCGAGGCAGCAGCAAGGCGCTTTCGAGGGGAAGGAATTAAGTCCGTTGGCATCGCTAGTTTGATGAGCACCGTCGGTCTAACGCACGGAGGCTTCTACGCGCATTTCCAATCGAAGGAAGATCTGGTCGTAGAGGCTTGCCTTGCTGCCTTCGAAGAGACCCTATCCTGGCTAACCGCGGTGATCGAGGCAGCCCCCCCCGGGGAAAAGGTCCGAGCGATGATGGAGGTGTATCTGTCTCAACTTCATCGCGACCACATGGATCGAGGGTGCTTTGCCGCCGCACTTGCCCCCGAGGTGACCCGAATGACCGATCCCGTGCGCCAAACGATGAGCGATTGCCTCGCCGCGCTCGAGCAGCTTGCATCGCAAGCCATACAGGCAGACGGGTCAGATTTGTCTCCCAAGGCCGTGTTGGCAATGATGGTCGGCGCGTTGAGTATCGCTCGCGTCGTCCCGAACGGGCGGAAATCCGAGGACTACCTGGGAGCAGTTCGTAATTTGATCGCAGCAAACATCTGGAAACAGCCATGAATGCGAGGGTCTGCTGGAGCATTGCCATCGCAATGACCTCGGCTTACGGCGATTCCACTGCGAGCGCGATACCCTGACCACCGCCGAGGCACAAAGCTACGATTCCGTGCCTGATTCCATTGCGACGCATGGAATGTGCGAGACGTGTCGCAAGTACCGCACCGATAGCGCCCATTGCGTGCCCGCGAGCAATCGCCCCACCTTCGACGTTGATCAACTCCGGTCAATTCCGAGTTCTCGCGCAACGCCCCTGGACACGGTGGCGAACGCTTCGTTGATCTAAGGCCAGCGGCGAACATCCCGGTTCTGTTCCAGCGCGTAGCGACATGGCTCGTGGTAACGCCCGCAAGACTGGACGTGCCAGTTGCAAAACCATGCTGAAATGACCACAGATCAGCGTGACGGCTTTGGGATCATGATCGACGACGCCGTCGCGCCTGGCCAGGAACGGCTCCAACGGCCATGTTCGTCGAGTGTCCAGGCCGGCCCCGATCCGATAACGAGCTACCGTACCCGACCCTCGACTCAATGGAGATGTTGATTCAGAAAGCGCTCTCAGAGATCGCCAATATTTTTCCCAAGGTTCATTTCAAATTCCCCTGGTTGGCCAATGCCACGCTTGACGAGCTTGGGTAGTCGCGCCACAAAACCGTCCCATTTGAATGTCTGGAAGAATGTATCTTGAGTCTCTTGCAGTTAACGGGATTTGGCAGACCAGTATTGTTGATGGTTGACTTTGAAACTCCGAGCACGCGCTTGTCAAACGAGCATACACGTCTCACAAAATTCGCGACGAAGTCGTCAAGGTCCGCGTCAGGAATAGCACGATTGATCCAACCGTACCGTTCGGCGGTCTCTGCGTCGAAATCCTCGCCGCCCAGGACGATTTCCAGCGCGCGAGCACGACCGACGAGAAGCGGGAGGCGCTGCAAGGCACCGCCTCCCGGGATCAGCCCGGTACCGACTTCAGGTTGGCCGAATATCGCTTTCTCGCGACTGCCGAATCGAATATCGCAACCGAGAGCGAATTCGCTTCCGCCCCCACGAACTCTGCCGCGAATAACGGCAATACTCAAGACATGACTGGCCGCCAACCGCTGTGCAGTCTCGATCCAGCGTGGCACCCCAAAACGGCTACGAGGCTCGGCGGAGCTATAGTGCGCGATAAAGAAATCCGGATTGGCGCTCTCGAAGGTGACCACCTTCAGATTTGCATCGGCCTCAATCTCGCCAACCAGGTCGTAGAGATCGTCATAAACACTGTCGTCGATCAGATTGATCGGCGGATTATCCAGGGTGATCTTCCAATACCCTTCGGTGGTTTTGTCGACGATCAACTTGTTCTTCATTGTGCTCACATGTTTCCCCTTGAATTTGTGAACCCTGCCTACCAAATCCAATGCCCGGCTTCAGTCATGAAGCGGCACGCATGGTCGCTACCAGGATGACTATTTCAGCCCACGTGCTTTGGCCTCCAGCGCTGCAAATTCCTCACGTCCAAAGGCCGTTCCTGCAATGCCCCATCCGCCTTCGGCCGCCTCTGTCAACAATACCCACGTACGTGCCGCCTGGCTCGAATCACCGGAAATACGCGTGACGATTTCGGTCGCATCCTTGACCAGCTGCTTCTGGCCCTCACGGGACAGCACTGCCGGAGGCGTTATGACCTGAATGCGGACCGTCCGGGATTTCGCGCTGGCCGCGGTTTGGACTGTTGATGCATCCATGCGGTGGAGGTAGAAACCTGTGTTGCTCAGATGTAAAGGTCCAGGTGAGACCACCCCTTCGGCCCGAAGCAGCGCCAATGTCAATTCCTCACCGAGCTGGCGTTCGCTGCCGACCCGGAAGATATCCGCTGCTGCGTAAACGTCGATCATAGGCATTGCACGCTCCCTTACGATTTAGATTGAATGGCACGGGTACAAGGTTTGTACCTAAACGCAAGGATTTGATCCTCATGTAGATGACGAACATCATCCTCAAAGTGAAGGATGATGGATATAATCTTAGCTGTCAAGTTAACCGATCCAGCAGCCTAGAATGGGCAAATCACAGAAGGACAAGGCGGAAAGCCACGATCGCATTGTGCAAGTCGCTGCCGCCCGCTTCCGCGAGACGGGTATCGACGGCATAGGTGTGGCCGATTTGATGAAAGACGCAGGTATGACTCATGGGGGTTTCTATCGGCACTTTGCCTCCCGTGACGAGTTGGTGACCGAAGGCGTAGAGCAGGCGCTTTCCGATGGTAGCCGGGTCATCGAGACGTTGGTAAATGGCGATCAAGCGAGCTTAAAAATACTCGTGGACGGCTATCTCAGCACGATGCATCGGGATAATTTAGCCTCAAGCTGTGCCGTCACGACATTGGTTAGCGATGTCGCCCGAAGTAGCGACCGCACCCGCTCCGCCTATACACGGCAAGTTGGCCTGTATGTCGCGTTGCTTACCAAATTGATCGCTAGCGAGAAACAAAAATCGAAGAGAACAAAAGCGATCTCAGCACTTGCCACATTGGTCGGGGCCCTATCAATGGCTCGTGCCGTGAACGACGAAACGCTATCCCGAGAGATACTCAAGTCGGCAGCGGATGAGTTGAAGACGCAATTGGGTTGACGCTGTTCCGAATACGCGAGGGCTTCTCTGCACTCTCCGGTGCCAAACATGGCCTGAGAGCCTCGGCGCAAAGCCATGGCACGCGAACTGGGTCCTGAATGCATTCGCGTAGGACATGCGGTAACCGACGGCTCGATCGACACCGAGTTCATCCGGACACTCTTTCCGGAACGCTACAAACAGAAAGGCGTTCCTGCTCATTGTGAGCTTATGAGCGTGAGCGCCTGTGCAACATAAGCTCACGGGCAACCTTGCAATTCGTGTCGCTTCGAAACCGGGGATTCGACTGACCGCTCCCACGTGGATTCTGTTGAAAAAGTCGCCGTTGATGCGGAATGTTGAGTATCCTGGAAGACATCAAACGACGGGAGTGAATCGTCATGATGGGTCAACTGGGCAGCGGACAGGACAAACTCTTCTACTCGTTCAACCTCGATAATCACGTCCCTCGCGAGCACCTGTTGAGAGGCATCGATCACTTCCTGGATCTGAGTGATCTACGCCGGCATCTCGCGCCGTACAACAGTCCGATGGGACGGCCATCGATTGATCCGGATCTCATGATCCGCATGTTGATCGTCGGCCACTGTTTCGGCATTCGGTCAGAGCGCAGGCTATGCGAAGTGGTGCATCTGAGTCTGGCGTATCGATGGTTCTGCCGCCTGGGCCTGGAGGACGCCGTACCCGAACACTCGACATTCTCCAAGAACCGCCACGGTCGCTTCAGCGATAGCGATGTGCTACGCCATGTGTTCGAGTCGGTCTTGTGTCGGTGCATGAGCGAGGGGCTCGTAAAGAGCGAAGGCTTCGCGATTGACGCGAGCATCATCAGGGCCGATGCGAGCCCTGCACGCGGTGTTCCGGGCACTGGGCCTATCGATTGGGGGTGCGTCAAGGGACAAAGCCGCGCGGTGCGGGAATATCTGGAAGCATTGGAGAAAGCGAACCCGGCCGGCACAGACGCCGCCGAGGAGGCAGAGACATCGACACCTCCAAAGAAGATATCCCTGACGTATCCCGCCGCGAGCTGGACAGGCGCGAAGGGCGGCTTGCCGTTCTTAGCCTACTCGACTAATTATCTTATTGACCTGCAGGCCGGGATCATCGTGGACGTCGAGGCGACGCCCCCGAACCGGTCGCACGAGGTGGAATCAACCAGGACGATGATTGACCGCGTCGAGCGGCGGCGTGATCTCAAACCTCGACGTCTTGCAGGCGACACCGCGTATGGCTCAGCGGCGATGCTTGCCTGGATGATCGAAGAGCAGGAAATTGCACCACATGTTCCGGTCTGGGATAAAACCGCACGCAAGGACGCGCTTATTTTCTGGACGCTCATATGAACAACCCCAAACGCATCGACCCGCGTCTGGTCCCGACCCACACGATCCGAGCACCGCGTAGCGCGAAAAAGACCTGCAAGACCTGAATCGCCGCAGCCGCGTCCCGCATGGTCCAGAACAGTCTGGACCTGGAAGTCGTTGAGCATCCGCACGCGGCGCTGGTCGAATACAGCGGCATTGGCCGTGCCGCAAGTAACTGGGATTGCTTCGATCGGACCCTCGCTTTATTGAAGGACCTGAACGAAGACGAGACGCTGCCGATTCAATCGGGCAAGCCGGTCGGTGTGTCCCGCACGCAGGCGGACGCACCGCGCGTGTTGCCGGTGAATTCGAATCTGGTGCCGCATCGGGCGACGTGCAAACACTTCTACGAACTCGACCGCAAGGGCTTGATGATGTACGGTTGGATGCCCGTCGATGAGCATCTCTCGCCAGGCTGCAGTTTGTCTTCGTTCATACCCAAGCATTGAGCAGCGGCTTTGGCGTGGTGACTCTCTGTCATTGACCCCAATGCAACGCTGGGGCTGCCGCTTTGTGCGGATCGCCTCGAGAACCGCAACGCGTAGTTCGATGCACGGCATAAACAGCCGAAGGGAATGGCCTCGATTCCGAAGCCTACCTACGCCACGTTATCGCTCGTATCGCTGAGCATCCATCAACCGCGTTGACGAATTGCTGCCATGGGTCGTTGCCGACCTGATCTACGTCGACGCCGCCTGAACTCAACACGCTGCCTTTAGCTGTTTAATATAAACACGCTATCGTTAACAATCGTGGGCGGACCGTTACGGCGCATCCCTAAGGTTCCCGTACCACCGTCCTTTCCTCAAAACAGGCTCTCACGGGTTGCCTCCCGTAGGTGCTGCGCGTTCGAGAGGCGTTGCTTTGCCTTATGCGGTCAATTCGCAGCATGTGGGTCGAATAATTTATTGACCGAAATAGATCGGCTTCATGCCGTCACAGGACGAAGTCGAGCAACTGGCGCCAGATGCTGATGAACCAGTGGCCGTTCCGCCGACGCCGCTGGTGTCAGCAACGCTCACGGCTGTTTCGTTTTGCTTGGCTACGCGTGCTTCAGCAGCCTGGATTTCAGCCGGATAGGTTGCGTCATTGCTGGCGCCCGGGTTATATCCTGCCTTTTCGAGCTGGACCAGTTCGGCGCGCACCTCAGCGCGGGTTTTCGGCGCATTCGACTGAGCAAACGATGTAAGCGGTGCGACAAGCGCTAGCGTGATAGCAACTGCTTGAATAAGGGTCTTCACGATGATTTACCTCGACGTTTCGGTTTTCTGCTACGAACAGCCCTGTTCGTAACCAGTGACGACAGTTTAGGTAAGTAAAAGCTTAAAATTAAGAGGTCTACGGGAAAAGCAGTTTTCCATTTTTTTACGGTAAAGCTCATCAGAATGAAGACCGATGGCGGGCCGACTTGATGTGCGCGCGTCACTGTTGTGGCCGGAGTCTTGGGCAGGAGGCGCGATGGCGAATGTGGATTTCCTCGGGATACCGACAGCCTATTGCGAGGGCGACAACGAGTTGAAATAAGCGCAAGCCAGAGTGCGCGGCTGTCCTGATTGCGCAGTTGATCTGGTCGCAGCCAGCCACGGGAAACGGATAAGGAAAAGCCAGTCGCGCGCGACGGGCTTCGAAAGAACATGCGAAAAGCGCAATAGCGCTCTTCTTATCAGCAGACAAAAATTAGAACTTGTGGCGCTGTCCGAGGCTAATGAGTTCCTGCGTGTTGGTGCCCGGGTAGCCGTACCAGCCCACCGAAGCCTGCGCATTGACTACGCCAGTACCGCCGTTAAGTGTTTCCCCACTGGCGTGCTGCCATGCACCGACCAGATAAACGTCCGAACGCCTAGCGCTGACCTCAGCTTCCCTCCCACTACCGCGTCAGCCGTTTAGTGCATTGGGCCGACTTTGAGCCGTTAGCAAAACTTCGCCACCTGAACTCCCTACGGGCGGATCGTCGGCCACGGCAATCCGGACCATGATGTCCAGGTGCACGCACGAATGAATGCCCGAGACGATCCATTGATTAATTTCGTATGACCATTGATAGGCTTATTTCACATCGTGCTCGACGAGGAAGATCGAGATCGTCTCGCGCAATGTCCGTGCTTCCTCGCGTAGGCTTGCCGACGCCAAAGCGACGCCCTTCACGTGCTGGACATCGCGCTCCAGCATCGCGTCCATCTTGTCCATGCCATGACTAAACTGATCGACTTCGCGGCTCTGAGCATCAGTTGACGTGCTGATATGCTCGATCAGGCTGGCGACGTCTCCCACATGGCCCACAACGTGCCGCATGGCCGTGCCGGCGCGTGTCGCGAGCGTCGAGCCGTGCTCGACGCGCTTCAAAGAATCGCCAATCAGGCCTTTAATTTCACGCGCAGCACTCGCGCTCCGATGAGCGAGCGTACGCACCTCCTCGGCCACCACCGAGAAACCTCGCCCCTGGCTACCCGCACGCGCGGCTTCGACCGACGCGTTGAGCGCGAGGAGGTTAGTCTGAAATGCTATGCTCTCGATCATCGCGATCATGTCACCCATCCGATGCACGGCCTGATCGATCTCGCTCATCTTGTCGACCACCTCGCTGACGATTTGTTCGCTTTGCTGTGCCGCAGTTGACGTTTTCCGCGCGAGACTGTTTGCCGATGCCGCATGTTCCGCACTTTGCCTGACCCGTTGCGCGATCTGCCCCATCGCAGTGTTAGTCGAGTTGAGCGTTTCGGCTTGTGTGGCGAACTCCTGCGACAAGACGTGGTTTTCCGCAGCGATGTTGTCCGATGAAGCAGCCATCTGGTCGATTGTCCGGGTAATTTCCCGCATCGCATCGTGGATTGCGTTGAGCGTGTCCTTGAATGTGCGACTACTGGTTCCCTCCAGCTTCATGGGCGGAAGGCGCAGGTCGAATTGGCCCTCTAGCAGGCCGTTGAAATATCCGTCGTTGATGCGCCCAGATCCATTACGACGGATGCTGGGTTCGCACTTTTGAAACGCGGAACACGTTTGCGGGCATTCGACGTTGCTCGCGGGTTCGCCATATCGATGTTATCCATTGCTTCCTGCCCCTTAACCGGCAAGTGTGCGCATACGCGTCAGGTTGTAGCCGACCTGCGTCAGCACGAAGAGCTGGTCTACGCGTTCAAGTCCTCGATACATCGCTTGTCGAATTCGTCCGACTGTCTTGCCCCATCCGAACACCTGCTCAATGCGTTTACGTTTTTGCTGGCTGACCGCGTAACCCGGCCAACGCGTAGTTCGCTCGTCAATTGCTGAGCCTCCTGGACGCCCATCGTTTTGCGCCACATGCGGCGTGACACGATTCGCGCGACAACTGCCGACGAAGCCGGCGGTGTCGTAGTTCTTGTCCGCGCCGACCGTGATGGCACGCGACGCAACACTCGCGGCATCAGCAAGCATCTGCTCGGCCGCGTCGCGCTCGGCGGTGCCCGTCGCCAGCGTCACCTGTGCGTTGACCACCAGGCCGTGCCGGTTGTCGGTCAGCACGTGGCCCATATAACAGAGCATCGCTCCGGTTCCTTTGCTCTTACGAAACAGGCGCGCCTGCTCGTCCGTCGTGGATTGGTGCGTCTCGTTACTGCGCTTCTGTCCATGCCAGTTGTCATTCGGCGCGGGCGGTTCGTCTGGAGGCGTGTCGTCTTTGTCCGGACTTGCCTTGGGCACAAAGCTCTTGTGCCCGGCCCATGCCTGAATCAACGTGCCGTCGACGCTAAAGTGCTCCCCAGAAAGATATCCGCGCTCGCGCGCGGTCTCGACTGTCTCGTTGAAGGTATCCGTCAGCGCATCCCGTCTTGAACGCGCGTACGTGCGGTGCGAAGGTTGTTGCCATCGTAACGACGGAGCAATGCGATGGACGATGCAACGGGAGAGGCCGTACCGACGGGCGCACGACGCCCCCGGCAAGGCGAAGCATTCTGGCGCGAGATGGTCATGGCATGGACCACAAGCGGACTGGGTCTTCGACGTTTCTGTCGTGAGCAGGGGCTCGCCGTTAGTACCTTCGGACTATGGCGCAAGAAGCTGTCGGGCGACGCAAGTGTAGAGGCGCATCCGCTTGCTGTCACGCCAGACGCGGCATTTATCGTTTCCCATCCGGACGCCGCACCGGTCACTCTGACGCAGCCACCGGCGCTGGATGCTTCTTCATCTTCACGTGATCGGGTGACGTTGTCGCTCGCCGGTGTTCGCATTGAACTGACTGGTGCTCACGCCGAACGCATCGTGCGTTTCGTGCTCGGACAGCTCGGTGGTGGTCGATGCTGATCGCAGCCGATGTCCGTGCGTATATCTGCCGTGAGCCGGTCGACATGCGCAAATCGATTGACGGGCTGTCGTATCTGGTCGAACCGTTGCTCGCCCAGAACCCTGTCTCGGGCAATCTGTTCGTGTTCGTCGGCCGGGACCGCTCGAAAGTCAAATGCCTTTACTGGGATCGCACCGGCTTCGCGCTCTGGTACAAGCGCCTTGAAAGGGGCCGCTTTCCCTCACCGCTGGCGCTCGCGCAACGCGGCTTCACGCTCGCCGAACTCAACGCATGGCTCGAAGGTATTGAGATCCCGGCGCGCGAGCCGCATCGCGCCGTCGCGGTGACGCGCGTGATCTGACGTTGCTGCCGCCTGCGTAGAGTCGCTGCTACCGACGCTTGTAAACATCGCGCGAGTTGGGCATCATGATAGCCATGCCGCCCACCGCCATCACTGTCGCGGAGTTGCCGGTCGAGCCCGACGCGCTGCAAGCCTTCGCGCTCGAACAGAACCGGCTGGCATGTGTGCTGTGGGAGCAACTGGAAACGCTGCAGCACCAGATTGCCCAGCTGAATCGCGCGCACTTCGGGGTGAGGTCCGAGCGGCTGGCGGGCCAGGCGGAACTGTTCGATGCCACCACGGAGTTGCCCACTCCTCCTGAGCCGGCGGAGGTCCCGGTCGCGGGTCACACCCGCAAAGGGCGTCCGGCTTTGTCGAAGGACCTGCCGCGCAAGCGGGTTGAATACGATCTGAGCGACGAACAGAAGGCCGCATTCGATGCGCTCGAGCGTATCGGCGAAGAGCGCAGCGAGACGCTGCACTACGAGCCGTCCAGGCTCACCGTCATCGAGCACATCCGGTTCAAATACGCGGCAAAGAAGGATGGTGAGTCGACCATCGTGACCGCAAGCGCCCAGCCTTCTCCGCTGCCGAAGAGCAATGCGAGCGCGAGCCTGCTGGCTAACATCCTGGTCAATACCTACGTCGATCATCTGCCTTTGAACCGGCAGGAAATGCGCTATGCGCGACGTGGTGTGCATCTGCCCCGGGCAACGCTGTGCGAATGGAAGCTGGCGGCAGCGGAACTGCTCGAAGTGCTGCTGCCACCGCTACGGTCTCACCAGTTGCAGGCCCCGCGCATGCACGTGGACGACACGACATTGCCGTTGCTCGAGAAGGGTCGCAAGGCGACGCGCACAGCGCGATTATGGGGCTATCTTGGCGCCGGCCAACGCGAGGAGAACGGCGTCTGGGTCGACCACCCGCCGGCGGTCGTGTTCGAGTTTGCCGAATCGCGCGCGGGCTCACATCCGCTGCGGTACCTGCAAAAGTACAAAGGTTATCTGCAGGCGGACGCGTACAGTGGGCATGGCGCGCTCTACGAAACGGGAGACATCGTCGAGGTCGGATGTTGGGCCCATTGCCGCCGACGCTTCTTCGAAATCGCGAAGGCGCAAAGCAAACCCGGACTGGCAGCGCAGGCGCTGCAATGGATCGCCCGACTGTATGCAATCGAGTCGCGGATCAGGGACCACACGCCCGACATCAAATATGCGGCGCGGCAAACCGAGGCGCTTCCGGTGCTCACGCAGTTCCGGCAATGGCTGGAGGGCAACGTCATCGGTTTGCTGACTCAGGCACCGCTCGCGAAAGCCTTCGGCTATGCATTACGTCATTGGCCGGCGCTCATTCGCTACACTGAAAACGGCATCCTGCTACCGGACAACAATGCGCTGGAGCGTCAGATTAGACCCATTGCAATCGGAAGGGCCAACTGGATGTTCGCCGGCTCGCCTCGTGGCGCTCGAGCGGCCGCCACAATGTATTCACTGATCGGTACAGCTCGCCTGAACGGGGTCGAGCCCTATGCGTGGCTTGAGCGCACGCTTGAGCAGTTACCATCGTATCCTGTCAACCGCGTGCACGAACTGTTGCCGCTCGCCCGATAAACACCTTACCGCCCATGGACATTCTCGACTCGCTTCGGCAGGCACCCAGCGCCGAGTTGTATCGCCTCTATCTAGCCATCGGCAAAATGCTGGACGACCCGCGCCGGATCCTCGAAGTACGTCAACGCTTGCACCTGGGAATGGAGGTCAGCTATATCGGGGGCGATCCGCTCGCACCACCTTCGCACGGAACAGTGGTGGAGTTGCGGCAAACCCAGGCGGTAATCCAGGACAACCAGAGCCGTCAGCGTTGGTCAGTGCTATACGCGGCGGTTATCCCTGACACGACGAGCGGCCCAACTCACGCGCCCGCGTCGCCACCACCGCGCGCGCAACGAGAGGAATTCTTCATTGGCGACACCGTTGGCTTCACCGACAAACATCTGAGCGAGCGCGTCGGCATCATCGTCCGGCTAAACGTGAAAACCGCGTCTATCGCCGTTAATGATTCGGAAGGCCATTGGCGAGTCTCATACGCTCTGCTGCGAAAGATTGTCGACATCTAACCGCGCGATACCGTCAACACGGGTTCCGCTGACGGATACCGTTGAAGAGCAACACCAGCACATCGTGTTCGAGCAACCGGTCGCGGTTCTTGCTGAACGTCGAGTGGTCCCACACGGTCCCGTCCATCGGCAGGCCGACGAACCAGCGGAACAACATGTTGTAGGAAATCTGTTCCACCAGCATGCGCTCGCTACGAATTGAGTACAGCACCTGCAGCAAAAGAGCTCGCACCAGCTTCTCCGGCGCAATACTCGGCCGACCTCCTTTCACGTCAGCCTCGTACATCCGCGCGAACACATCGTCCATGCGTTTAAGCGCGTCATTGAGCCAGGTGCGAATCGGACGCACCGGATGGTCCTTCGGCACAAAATCGTCCAGCTTCAACACCGTGAACATTGATTCGGTAAAACCATCTGGCCCACGCATCCGTTCCATCTCGCTCTCATTGATGACATACGTTCAACGTTTACGCCTGCGTTCCGGATGACCGCTACATGAGGTATTTCACCGGCCTGCTAGACGTGAAAGATTCTCGCCAAGAACGGCGAGTTCCAGGCCCGTTTGTGCGTCAGCCTTCATGTGATGCGCGATGAAGATCAACAACCCGGCCTGGACGACTACGTAGGCCGCATGTAACAGCACGGTCGACCATGCTGGCTCAGTGAAGCAATAGGTGTCCAATCCGGCGAGTTGGAGATAGTTGAACGTGAAGTGGTGCGCCGCAATAACGCACGCGGCACAGAAGATCGGTCGCCAGTCCCGATAGGCCAGCAGGAACGACATCAACACAAAGATGCCGAAGTGCAATTCAGTCAGGCCATGCTCCTGATGAATCTGCAACCCAGCGAATGTCATCAGGCTGGCAGCCAGGAAGAGCCGCGTCGCGAGTGCACCGGAGCACCAGTATGCCAGCATTGACGCGACGGCTGCGGTCGGCAATCCGACCCACAGTACGGCCTGCAAATCGTAGTCACGTAACGCCAGCAGGCAAGAGATTGCGAACAAGCCCCAAATGACAATAATCATGAGTCTGTCGGCTTTCACATAAACCGTGTGCAGCAGCTCGTTCGGTTGTTTCATGTGGGTCTCTCAGCTATTCGTTCTTATTGGTCTGCTACGGTGCGCCGTGTCTGCATCCCCTGGGGGGCCTCGCATGCGGTCTGCTGTCGCTTCTGAGAAGCGCCGGCGCGCGCTCCCGACACATTGAGAACAACCGTTTAAGCACGCACGATTGTCGACACGGACTTTTCCAGGAAATATGCATAACGGCGTGCACGAGCGCTTCTTTAGACAAGCAACAAGTGGCACTTCGTCGCTCGTCAGCGCACGTTCGCCAAGCCGACCGTGAAGGACCGTTCGTGGCCGACCTCTGCCCGACGCGAACGACCGCCCGCGATTTAATCCTCTCATCCGTGTCTCCGTGAAGCGGACCACTCGCGTACCTCGGCTAGTGTTCCGTTCCGCTGATTCGCGAACAAAGTCTGTGTAGTTTTTCGAGGATGGAATCAGCGGAAGCAGTCCACATGAATGGCTTGCAGTTTTCGTTGTAGTGGGAAACGAACTGATCGATACGCTTGATCAGTTGTTTGACCGAGCCAAACGAGCCCCTGCGGATGGCCTTGTCGGTGATCAGCGCAAAGAAGCGTTCGACCTGGTTAAGCCACGAACTGTAGGTAGGAATGAAATGCATGTGCCAGCGGGGCTTTGCTGCGAGCCACGCCTTGACTTTGGGATGCTTGTGACTGCCATAGTTGTCCACGATGCAGTGCACGTCGAATTCAGCCGGTACGGCCTTGTCGATTTCGCGCAGAAACGACAGGAACTCCTGATGCCGGTGACGCGGCTTGCAGGTCGCGAGCACTGCGCCGTTGAGTACGTTCAGGGCGGCGAACAGCGTGGTGGTGCCATGACGAACGTAGTCGTGGGTAACGCCTTCGACGTAGCCGAAACCCATCGGCAGCATGGGTTGCGTGCGTTCGAGCGCCTGACACTGGCTCTTCTCGTCCACGCACAGGACCAATGCATTCTCGGGCGGGCTCAGGTACAGGCCAACCACGTCGCGCAGTTTCTCGATGAAGAATTGATCGGTCGAGAGCTTGAAGCTTTCGCTGCGATGCGGTTGCAGGCCCAGCAGCTTGAAGTACCGGTGCACACTCGTGGGCGAGATAGCCGTTTCGGCGGCGATCGTGCGCACGCTCCAGTGCGTGGAGCCATCCGCTGGCTTGGTGTGCAGGGTCTTGTGAATCAGCTGCGCCAGCCGCTCATCGTCAATCGTGCGCGGCTTGCCGGGACGTACTTCGTCATACAGCCCGTTGATGCGATGCTCCAGGAACCGGAGACGCCACTTGCCCACCGTGGCACGCGTGAGCTGAAGACGCTGGGCAATGGCGCTGTTGGGTTCCCCGACAGCAGCAGCCAGCACGATGCGCGCACGCGTCACCAGCGCCGCCGAAATCGAGCGCGAACGCGCTATCGAAGTCAGTTGCGAGTGCTCATCTTCACTCAACACCAGTTCGGCCTTCGGTCGTCACATGGGCATGCTGGCATCTCCCGTTCCGTTGATACCAGCATGCTACGTGAACATAGATTAGTTAACAACAGAACGGCACACTAGGACTACGACGTGCGCCTGAAAACACCATGTATCCGGGGTCTGCCACTAGAAAACGGCGCAGCCTTGTGAGCTGCGCAGGTGAAAAACTCGAAAAGCAATCCGAGGGTGTAATGGAGCTCGAGAGATTTTTGCGAGTGTTGCTGTCATCCGACGTGCCGGTATCGCCACGCCGGCTGACGTCACTTCACGACACATTGCATTTCGGCATTGTTTTGCACTCCAACAGATATGGCAAGTACCTAACGACACCGTCAGATTCACGAAGTCTATTCTCTGTCTGTTTATTGACCTACTAAATATTGCCGCGCGCGTCGCATGTGCCACGCGCCACCGGCTAGCCGTATAGGGCATCGGCCAGCCATCCGCTTAGAACTTACCACCCGAGGTTGTCTACAGTTGGATCGTCAAGAAATGGTCCGTGCGTACGCCCGTCAGCTTCGATTGCTGCTCCCACACGACGCATCGTGACGATTCAGGCCGTCCCTCCCCCATCGACGCTGATGTTCTGTCCGTGGATATAGTGACCGGCCGGTGATGCCAGCAGCAACGCGAGGCCCGCGACGTCCTCTGGTTCGCCGATTCGGCCCATCGGGATGCTCGCGATGGCTCTCTTTTCACGTTCGGGATCTTCCCAAAGCACACGCGAAAAGTCGGTGCGCACCGCGCCTGGGTTGATCGAATTGACGTTAATGTTCGACGGCCCGAGTTCGAGTGCAAGATTACGCACCAGTTGGTCAATTGCAGCCTTCGACATTGCATACAAGCCGAGAAGTCCCGATCCACGCTTGGCCGCCCGGCTCGACATGAAGATGATCGACCCCTCTTTGCGCGCGATCATCTGAGGCGCCAACGCCGTGACGAGAGCGAAGCTGCCACGCACGTTGTCGACCATGACCTGGTCGAGTTGAGCAGCGGTATGCTCCAGAATCGAACCGGTTGGCGGGACGCCTGCGGCGCTCAGCACCAGAGTGTCGATGCGACCGAATGCCCGAAGTGCCCGTGCAGCGAACTGGTCAACACTCGCAGGATCAGTAATGTCACAGGCGATCGCCTTGACGTCGATGCCGTCCGCATCGCGCAGCTTAGCCGCAATCGAATCGGTGACTCCCTGGTCGCGACCGGAAATCACCACCTTCGCCCCGGCCGTGCCTAGTGCACGCGCGATCGACAGCCCCATACCCCTGGTTGCGCCGGTTACGACGGCCACGCGGCCGCTCAGATCAAAAAGATCATGCATGATTGTTACTCCATATTCCAGGTGTTGTTCACGTTGCGTCTCCTGCTCCAACCGCAGGTCACGCGAGCAGGTGTGGCTCGATTGCGGTCCGTCACAGATACCAGCCACGAAACCCATGGCCTGCCCGCAACAACGAAGAAAATTCCTATTGATACTTGTACCTGCGCAATCCCTGAAGCAGCAAAGCGGGCCCGGCGTGCAGCCTATAGATGGTCCTTGACGCGTTTACTCTGTCCAGGGTGCAAACCCGCTCTCGAGGACGGCGCGCAGCGCCTTACGCAAATCGGCGGCCTCACGCACGCCGTACGATGCTTCGAATTGCTCCTGCACGGCGCTCCATAAAGGCAACGCCCGTCGGAAAAGCGCGAGGCCAGAAACCGTAATGTGAGCCTCACGTGCCCGACGATCCTCGCCCGTCCGTACCTCAAGCAAACCATCGCGTTCAAGCGGTTTCAGATTGCTCGACAGCGTTGTGCGGTCCATCACAATCATCTCAGCCAACCTTCCGATCGCAAGCGGACCGTATCTCGACAGCTTGTAGAGGATCGAAAATTGCGTCGCCCGCAAACCGACCGGGCTCAGTGCCTGATCGTATGCGGCGGTGAGATAGCGTGTCGCTTGGCGAGCTGCCAGACAATTGCAGCGGCCTTCGATGTCTTCCACGGGTCTGCTACGCGTTGCCATTAGTAGTGGCTCACTCAAATTCGTAAACTAGCGAAAATACGAGTATATACTCCTTTTTACATGAAGAGGGTCTAGCATAGAACCTAGGCAGATCGCCGCCATGCGACGGCCCTTCGGCGTGCCTTGCACAATGCCGGCAACGTGTGCCGCGCAAGCTGCAGACTCTACGATTTCCACAAATTCCTGCTCAGTCCGACAAGCAGTGTGCGCATGAACCCTGCAGGAGGAAGTTGCGACCCGCCTCGCATCTCAACTACCCTTCGACGGCTTTGGCACCGGGCGCAAACATCCCTAACCGCCTCAAAGCGGCTTCTGCTAGATTACGTGTATATGCTCGCATATGCACGTACACTGCATTTAATAACGGAGGTATTGAACCGCCCCGGATTTGGTGGAGGCTCCAACTCTTGAGAGAATGGAGCTATGAACAAGTCGAACAAGTTTTCTGCTGAAGTCCGCGAACGTGCTGTGCGCATGGTGCAAGAGCATCGGGGCGAGTATGCCTCACAGTGGGCAGCGATTGAATCCATCGCCCCCAAGATCGGCTGTACGAGCCAGACGCTGCTGGGATGGGTCAAGCGAGAAGAAGTTGATAGCGGTGAGCGTGAGGGTGTCACCACGTCGGAACGTGAACGCCTCAAGGCACTGGAGCGTGAGGTTAAGGAACTGCGCCGTGCCAATGAGATTCTGAAGCTGGCGAGCGCATTTTTCGCCCAGGCGGAACTCGACCGCCGCCTGAAGTCCTGAAGGCCTTTATCGACCAGCATCGCGACACCTTCGGGGTCGAGTCGATCTGCAAGGTCTTGCGGATTGCCCCGTCGGGCTATCGGCGTCATGCCGCACAGCTTCGCGATCCGTCGCGGCGCTGTGCCCGAGCGAAACGCGATGAGTTTCTGAGTCCAGAAATCAAGCGAGTCTGGCAGGCCAACATGCAGGTCTACGGCGCGGATAAAGTCTGGAAGCAGTTGAACCGGGAGGGTATTGCGGTGGCACGTTGCAGCGTCGAGCGGCTGATGAAGCAACAGGGTTTGCGCGGTGTGAGGCGTGGAAAGCGAGTTCGCACGACTATCCCCGATGTATCGGCTCCACGCCCGCTCGACCGGGTCAACCGTCAGTTCAAGGCTGACCGGCCGAACCAGCTCTGGGTGTCGGATTTCACGTACGTCTCGACGTGGCAGGGCTGGCTCTATGTCGCATTTGTGATCGACGTGTTCGCTCGGCGCATTGTCGGCTGGCGCGTCAGCTCGTCGATGACCACGGACTTCGTTCTGGATGCACTTGAACAGGCGCTGTACGCTCGACGGCCGGACAATGACGGAACACTGATCCATCACTCCGATAGAGGTTCGCAATACGTCAGCATTCGCTACAGCGAACGGCTGACCGAAGCAGGCATCGAGCCGTCGGTTGGCAGCCGAGGCGACAGCTACGATAACGCGCTGGCTGAAACGATCAACGGCCTGTACAAGGCCGAACTGATTCATCGTCGTGCGCCGTGGAAAACGCGTGAGTCTGTCGAGCTGGCGACGCTGGAATGGGTCGCGTGGTTCAACCACCATCGGCTGATGGAACCTCTCGGCTATATCCCGCCCGCTGAAGCTGAGGCAAACTACTACCGGCAATTCAGCAATACCATCGCTGTGCCGGCATCAACTTAAACCAACCAGCCTCCACGATTCCCGGGGCGGTTCAGAGTGCTGTTCGGGCCAAGTGTGATCGTCAGTTATAAACCCGCGGCGCTAGTGCGACGAACTCAACAACGCCGTGTCGTGATGACTTGTGTCGATCTCCGGCAATGCGCAAAGCATGTGCCATGCGGCTAACGTTCTCTGGGCTCCAGAATCCGGCCAAGATATTGCTATCTAAGGACTGCAAATGCACATCGCCGTGAAGGCATGGCGCAACGCTATACGCTATTGATGTGGTAGTGAAACGTTATCGCAGGGGTCTTCGGTCTGGATTAAGATGCTTCGGCAGTGCTGCAGTGAAAAATTAGGCGTCCGGCTATGAGTGAAGGAGTGGTGCTTTGAGCAACAAAATGGTTTCGAAGGCAGCAGTGTGTCTGGTTATCGCACTGGTGCTGTTTACGGTGTTCAAGCAGTTCGACAAACCCCGTGTCCAGGAAGGCGTTTCCTATTCGCAGTTCATGGACGACGCGAAGAACGGCAAAGTCAAGAACGTCATTGTCCAGGGGCGGAACCTCACGGTCACTCCAGCAGACGGCCAGAAGTACCAGATCGTGTCGCCCGGCGACATCTGGATGGTTGGCGATCTGATGAAGTATGGCGTTCAGGTGAGCGGCAAGGCTGATGACGAACCGAATGCGCTGGTGTCGGCGCTGTACTACCTCGGACCGACGATCCTGATCATCGGCTTCTGGTTCTACATGATGCGACAGATGCAGGGAGGCGGGAAAGGCGGTGCGTTCTCGTTCGGTAAATCCCGTGCACGTCTGATCGACGAAAATAACAACGCTATCAATTTCACTGACGTCGCCGGTTGCGACGAAGCCAAGGAAGAAGTTTCCGAACTGGTCGACTTCCTGCGCGATCCGCAGAAATTCCAGAAGCTGGGCGGACGAATTCCGCGCGGCGTGTTGCTGGTCGGCCCACCGGGAACGGGTAAGACGTTGCTGGCGCGTGCTATCGCCGGTGAGGCGAAGGTGCCGTTCTTCAGCATCTCGGGTTCGGACTTCGTGGAAATGTTTGTGGGTGTCGGTGCGGCTCGTGTGCGCGACATGTTCGAGCAGGCCAAGAAGCATGCGCCGTGTATCGTGTTCATCGACGAAATCGACGCGGTCGGCCGTCATCGTGGCGCCGGCATGGGCGGCGGTAACGACGAACGCGAACAGACGTTGAATCAGATGCTGGTCGAGATGGACGGCTTCGAAGCGAATTCGGGCGTGATCGTGATCGCTGCAACGAACCGTTCGGACGTGCTCGACAAGGCGCTTCTGCGTCCGGGCCGTTTCGACCGTCAGGTGTATGTCGGTCTGCCGGATATTCGTGGTCGCGAGCACATCATGAAGGTCCACCTGCGCAAGGTGCCGATTTCGAACGACGTCGACGCAGCGGTGATCGCACGCGGCACGCCGGGCTTCTCGGGCGCCGATCTGGCGAACCTGGTCAACGAAGCAGCGCTGTTTGCGGCTCGCCGCGGCAAGCGCATCGTCGAAATGACCGACTTCGAAGACGCGAAGGACAAGATCTTCATGGGTCCGGAGCGCAAGTCGGCTGTGATTCGCGAAGAATCGAAGCGTGCTACGGCGTATCACGAGTCGGGTCACGCGGTCATCGCCAAGTTGTTGCCGAAGGCCGATCCGGTACACAAGGTCACGATCATCCCGCGTGGCCGTGCGCTGGGCGTCACGTGGCAGTTGCCGGAGCATGACAACGAAACGTATTCGAAGGACTACCTGCTGGGTCGTCTGACCATTCTGTGCGGCGGCCGGGTGGCGGAGCAGCTGTTCCTGAACCTGATCAGCACCGGCGCATCCGACGACTTCAACAAGGCAACGGCTATGGCCCGTGCCATGGTGGCCCGCTTCGGCATGACCGACGCGCTCGGAACGATGGTCTACGTGGACGACGAGAACGACGCTACAACCTCGGGCCGGGGCTTCATGCGGACCATTTCGGAAGCGACGCAGCAGAAGGTCGACGCGGAAATCCGCCGTATGCTGGATGAGCAGTACAACCTCGCGAAGCGTCTGCTGGACGAGAACCGCGACAAGGTCGAAGCGATGACTGCGGCCCTGATGGAATGGGAAACGATCGACGCCGATCAGATCAACGACATCATGGCCGGCCGTCCTCCACGCGCTCCGAAGACCACCTCGACGTCGCCTGCAAGCGACACGTTGTCAGGCGGCAGCGCAGGTATCGAGGTGAAGCCGGGCAATGCGCCTGCGCCGGCCTGAGCGGATCCGCGTCCCAAGCACGGGCCGGTGTGATTTCACTCCGACCCGGTTTGCATTCATCAGCATTTGTCTATCTGTATGTCCCGTCACATGTTGAACACCGCAACATCTTAGGTTGAGGCGCAATTTGCGCAGACGAGCGAGGAGATTACCTTCCTTTGTGGTCTTGACGAGCCGAAAGATACAGCGTCCAAATCGGGGGCGCAGAAGTATATTGGAGATGCGCTATTTTCAACTAGAGTACCGCCTAGCTCCGCTCATACATCTGTGAAGGTTCTACGTTCACGATGCGTTTGTTCGGTGCAATTCTGTAAGAGAGACGTAGCCATTTTTGGCACCACCAGGCTCTTTGACGGGAACGGAACAAGGGAGGAAAATCTGGAATCGTTCGCGACAGATATTCTCCCGCTATTTTCCGCATCGCAAATCAATTTCATGTCAGGGCAACGCGTCCAACTGGGAGACAACGACTACATGTCGAACCCCGACGGCGATGTTGTATATGACGATCATGCAAATGCCCGCCACGTTTATGGCCGGCTTTCAGGAACGAAGAACGGGCGCATGCCACAGCGTGGGGCTTACTGGTCCCTTGCGATGTTAAAGATCTTTAGCGATTGGATGAGGGATGGGCTCCAGCCATGAGACTTATCTTTGTGCGACGCCCCTACGTTCGGACAAGTCGCCACTCTTGCAGCGCGGCCGAAATCAACCGCCCTTTCTTCGCGGCTCAGCTCTCGAGTGTCGTAATGCTGTGCGCGCAAACCGCCGGTGTGAACATGTCACGAAAGATGTCGAATTCGCCGTTGCTGAGCGTATGTTGGGCGAGCGGGCGCGCTGCATGCACGCCGCTCGCCCGCATGCCGACCAGATCGAATACCCGCAAATATTCCGTGTAGGCGCCGGCAATCCCGCTGAGTTCGCCGAAGCCACACGTGAAGCGCAGTGCTGCTATGCCATGAATACGCGCATATCCGTTTGCGGGATACGCCGCGTTGAACTCGTGGCAACCGCCGATCCATCGCATCGTGTTGTCCGCATACAGTGCGCCCTCGATCCACAAAGCGTAGACGCCCACGAGGCCGAATACGCACTTGATGTCCAGCTTCTTTATGCGAAAAAACGTGCTGGATAACGGTCTTACTCACCTTTGCTCTCCTGTTGAGATCAATTTCGGCTCAACCGAGCTATAGTTGCGACATGCCGTTATATATCTGCAAAGCGCACCATAAACATAGGGGGCGCGCCTGGACCATCGAGGCCCGAGGATGGGCTTTCTTTGCGTCCGCGTGGCGGCATAAGACGATCGGCCGCCATTCCCACCGCACTCACACGCTCGTCCCTCGTTTGCCCGACAAACTGACAGTGCCTACCGCTCGACGACCAAGCCCTTGCGTGACGCAGCTGCGTCAATTTGCTTACTCAAGCGCCGCGGCGAGGATCATCTCTTCACAATTGACGGGACGAAGTCGACCCCGCCCGCGTGGTTTGAAGACCGCGTCCCCACTTTGAATGCGCTGGCCGGTCAATGCACAGTACCCGCTGCTGCGGGCCGTGACCCGGCTCCAAACCTGGTCGACGTAGTGACACATCGTAGGATCGCACCATGAAATCAGCACGCTAGTATCGTCCTGCCGTTCGATCGCCGTAATCTTGCTGCGGGGGGCTGGAACTAACGTAGTCTGATAAGGCGTGCCCGGCTTCCCTATCCGTGCTGCTTGTGCGCCGCGCCTGCAGGCGGCACGCCATGGCTCTCCAGCGGCGCTATCAACGCCGCTGGAGAGACGTGACAACAGCGAGACTACCTGACTCCAAGGGTTGACCTGTTCCATGTCGGCATGCCTCTCAGATAAGAAACGCTAACAAAATGAGCCGAAGAGGCTGCGAAACCGAGCCAAGCGTTATGAGGTCACGCAACTTCTGCGACTGATCGACTCTATTCGCCGGTGCGCGGCAAGTTCGTCCGACCGCTGCCGAAACCGCCAAACGCGCAAGGAGATCTACGACCACGACAAATGCGCTAGGCCGCCACATGCTACTAATATCGCGACCTAGGTGGCCCGTCGAGGTAAGCCCCACGGCGGTGGCCCTGGCAAAACTCGATGAATCGTTGAGCGCACAATCGCGTCGCTGCATAACATCAGTCGCCCGCGCATTCGTGTCGAACACTCCACCCTCAATCATGACGCGTTCGTGAACGTCGCCTGCGGCATCATCTGCTGGAGGCAACTCCAACTTTCATTGCACTAGCGCCTTTACTTGGCCGAGACGGAGGTGGCAGCTTGCTCGATGAGCTTGGCTGTTTCCTTCGGCTTGGACAAATAGGCCACATGGCTCGCCTTCACCTCGACGGTCGTGGCATTGGCACGCTTGGCCATCCTGCGCTCATTGTCCGGATTGATCGACCGGTCGTCGCTAGCCACCATGTACCAGCTGGGCTTGGTCTTCCAGGCGGGTGTCGTAATCTTGCCGGTGAAAGAATCGGTGGAGATCGGCACCTGCGACTGGGCCATCAGGTGCGACACGGACGGTGGAACGTCGGCCGCAAAGTCGGCCGCGAAATGCGCCTGGTCTATCCACCAGTTGCCGTTGCTGTCCGACTTGAACGCCTTGGAGGCCTGCGGCATGGCCTGTTCAATCGTCGCGGCGCTCTCACCCACATCAGGTGCAAAGGCAGCGATGTAGACCAGTCCCGAAACCTTCGGATCGTTACCGGCCTCGGTGATGATAGCGCCGCCGTAGCTATGGCCGACGAGGATCACCGGCCCATCCATGGCGTCGACGGCCGCCTTCGCATACTTCACGTCCTCGGCATAGGAAGTCTCGGGGGGCTGCGCTATCGACACCGTGTAGCCGTCCTTTTCGAGAATCCTGGCAACGCTCGCCCAGCCGGAGCCATCAGCAAATGCCCCGTGCACCAGAACGACATTCTTGACGCCGGCGGGCGATGCTGATTGCGCGGAGGCGACTTGCAGCGTTCCCCCCATCAACGTAGCTGCAAGCGCAGCAACCATGTAAATCTTCTTCATGACATTTGTCCTGTACAGAGTTCTAATGAACCGTCTCGAGTCCGACACGCACATAGATATCCTGTTAGCGCGTTGGCGTCTTGCCGAGACGGTTTCTTGTTCGAACGGCGGCGTTTTGACCGCTTGTGGAGCCGCCGGATCAAGCGTGTTCTGGAGATTCGGGCGACTCTTCGTCGCAGGGCTCTCTTGAGGCGTTACCCCGCGCTTTCTTCGAGCGTGAGCTTGACGTCGATGTTGCCGCGCGTCGCGTTCGAATACGGGCAGACAATGTGGGCCTTGTCGACCAGCGACCGGGCGACCTCAAGTGGCATACCGGGCAGCGAAATCTTTAATTCAACCTCGATACCAAAGCCAGTCGGAATCAACCCGATTCCCACGCTGCCGTTGACCGAAACGTCGGTCGGGATTGCGATCTTGTTCTGCGCAGCGACAAACTTCATGGCACCCAGGAAACATGCGCTGTAGCCCGCGGCAAAAAGTTGTTCAGGGTTGGTACCTTCGCCGCCTGCGCCCCCGAGCTCGCGCGGGGTGGTCAGCTTGAAGTCGAGCTTGCTTTCCGGCACAACCGCACGGCCGTCACGGCCTCCGGTGGCTTGAGCGTGAGCGCGGTAGAGAACTTTTTCGATGGACATGATGTATTTCCTATCTGGAGAGTTAAGTAAATTTATCTATCACTAGATCAACTTCTGTGCGGACTCCCCCGCACCCGGGAATCTGATATTATCCTGTTATGAATCTACCTGTAGATAGACAGAAGGATAAATGACAACAGGTTATGACCGCCTTTCGGTACTGCGTCACTTGCTGACCTTCCACGCGCTTTCGATATTCTCCAGACGCGATCTTGTTTGAAACAGACGGCTCGCCAGCGCACAGCCTTGATATGCTGCGAAAACCGTCCGGGCAGCGCACTCCGGCTTGCCGTTGAACGCTAGCGTACCTTCTTTGGCGCCCTGCGAGAGCACCTTGGCCAGCCAGTTTTCGTTGGCCTTAAAGAATGTCTGCACCGCGTGTCGTACGTTATCTGGTAGCGACTCGATATCGGCGGCGAGCATCCCGCATAGACAGATCCGATCGCCGTCGCCAAGAATCTTGCCAAACTTCTTCGTGTACTTCGCCAGTTTTGCATCGGCAGGCAACGATGCGTCGATCGAATGAACGTCGCCGAGCACCTCTTTACTGTACTCGTTAACTGCCTCCAGTACCAAGTCATCTTTCGCCGGAAAGTAGTAGTGGATGCTCGAGGTCTTCACGCCAACGAGTTCAGACAGATCACGATAGCTGAATCCGTTATACCCGCGCAACATCATCAGCGTGATAGCGTGCCGGACTATTTGCTCACGTACTGTCGATGTAGTGTTCATGTGCTGAACTTTATCTATCACTAGATAGACTGTCAATTGAAATTTCCAATCATGCCGATTGCTCAAACCATCGCCTGCTCTAGCTACACCCGTGACGTGGTTGCTAAAAGCAGCAGTCTACGGTGCCTACCGCACGTGGCCATCTCTCACATGCTACGCCCCGGCTATACGCTGGTGCCGTTGATGGGGCTCGCGTCTTTCACTAAGTGCGATGGATACGCAGCAACGACACCAGGAAACATGCGAACTGAAGCGTGATCGTCGATATGATGGTGATGGAGGGAGGCGAACACGCGCGACTGCGTTTCGGCTGTTGGCAGCGGTGTCGCGAACCCCTCGCGAGTCCCAATGCAGGGGCATCGCCTGCGGTTGCGGCGAAACGGCACAGATCGCCCCGACGTGCCTCAGCCGTGATGGTGGAAAACCCGAACGAGCCGACACGAGTACGCAAGACAGTGAGGCGCTGCATCAAGCCGGCACGTCAACGGCATCATTTTGGTGTGGCCCGCAATCGGATGAGAAATTCGCTTATCCGTGGCAGTACCGTGCCGTCCTCAGTAGAGGCGTGCGATTCGCACGCAGGTCTTCTAGACTTAGGAGCGCGTGACAGACGTTCGACTGCTAGAGAACATTTCCAATTAATTTAGGTATCCTTTCATAAATTTCGCATGGCATTCCATCCAACATCTGGATGTAAACGTGAAGGTTCCGTTTCGCTGCGTCAATATACTCGAGCGGCGGAAAGCCATACCAGACGACACACGGAGACAGCGTAGGGTGGTGGCACAGGGGCAAGCGGCGTTAGCGCACGGCCCATGCAGTAGCCCATCGAAGCTGTCCGGTCCGATTTCGTCCCGAGGTATTGCAGCGCGCCAGCAACATCCTGCGAGGTGACCTCCGCGAAGTCGAGTCTGTTCATCAGATGATTCGCCTCTTCTTCAATCGTCGTCTTGCCACGAAAGAGATCGGGAACGAGCGCGAAACTGCCTGCGCTCGCAACAAGCCGGTCCGCGACCCCGCGTATCTGGCCGATAAGCCCCCACCATGCCTGAAAAACGAGTACGGCGGGTGGGCCTGTCGGATCGTCCCGCACGGATAGATACCCGTCGAACTCGCGGCCCTCCGGGCGTTGAAAGTCGACCATTGAACAGCGTGATATTTCATCATCGGTGCTCCTCTGGCACATGCTGACGAGACCACATGCTTCCAGAGTAGTGGCCTCGCACCGTCACCGCCTCCTGTCGCGCTGAGAAGTCCTGAAATCTTCTGGTATCAGGCCGCGGCGTTATTCGCTCGCGATGCGATCGCAAGAAGCAGATCAATGGGTTCGTATGGCACTGGCAAAGTCGATTGCGACATGTTGCCCTGAACCGGCGATTTTCCGTTGAGTTTTCGTAACCGTTCGAGGTTCCCCTCACAGCGCACTTCCCAAGCAACGAACCCTCGACCGCACGCGACATACAATGTATTCAGCCAGATGCGCGATGGCGTCGGGCTTGCCCCGCAGAAGCATGATCTCTGCTTTCGCCCGCACCAGTTCTACCCAAGAAAATAGGTCCTTTACAGTTGCTGCCCTGCGATCGCGCGAGCGACCAACACGGTTGCATCGCGGGTTCGGCAGAACTTGAACTGCCCCCTAAAAGTTGGACGGTTTTTTGGGGGAATTTTTGTGAAATACAGCGAGAAGACAAAGCTGTCTGCGACGAAGGACTATTGCTCCGGGCATGATGGTTTGAAAAGGGTTGCCGAACGGCACCGTGTGGATGTCTCGTCACTTCGCAGGTGGATTGCGGCGTATCAGGCGCATGGCGAAGAAGGTCTGCAAAGAAGAACGAGCTGTGCGCGCTACAGCGTGAAGTTCAAACGTGCGGTTGTGAAACGGATGCGGAAGGAAGGCCTTTCATTCCGTCAGGTCGCAGCACTCTCCAACGTTCGCAATTTCAACATCATTGGGGTGTGGGAGCAGCAGTATGATGACGGCAGTTTGGCCGAGGGACGCTCACGGCCCGCAACTTCAACTGTCAGAATGCCAAAAAAACCGATATCGAAAAAGAAGCCGGCTGCGGATGCGGACCGCAACCACGAGGATCTGCTGGCCGAAGTGAAGCATCTGCGCATGGAGAGCGAATATCTAAAAAAGCTCAACGCCTTGGTTCAAGCGAATGCGAAAGCAGCGCGGCAGAAAAAGCGCAAATCGTGCTTGAGCTAAGGCAGCGTTACCCGCTCGCAGATCTCCTTAAGGTGGCCGGTTTGGCCCCCAGCACTTTCTATTACCAGCAGAAGGTACTGCAGGCCGGGGACAAATATGCGAGCTTGAAGGACCGCATCCGTGCGCTCTTTGAGCAGCACAAGGGCCGCTATGGGTATCGTCGAATCACGGCAGCTGTTCGGAGCCAGGGCGACAGAATCAACCACAAAACGATACAGCGTCTTATGGGCCAGTTGTCCCTGAAGTCGTGCATTCGACCAAAGAAGTATAAGTCGTTCAAAGGGAACGTCGGCAAGATAGCTCCCAACGTGCTGAAGCGAAAATTTGAAGCGTCACGTCCCAACCAGAAGTGGGTGACAGATGTGACCGAGTTTAACGTCGGTGGCCAGAAGCTCTATCTTTCTCCGGTCCTCGACCTCTACAACGGCGAAATCATTGCCTACGAGATGGCACGACGCCCGCTATTCGACATGGTCAACACGATGCTGAACAAAGCCTTCGCGAAGCTGGGGCCACGTGACAAGCCGATCCTGCATTCGGATCAAGGCTGGCAGTACCAGATGCCTGTCTATAGCCGTCGGCTGAAACAGCGGAAAATCAAACAAAGCATGTCGCGCAAAGGCAATTGCCTCGATAACGCTACGATGGAGAGCTTCTTCGGAACGCTCAAGTCCGAATTTTTCTACCTGAACAGGTTTCGCAACCTCGACGAGCTGCAAGCCGGCATCAAAGACTACATACACTATTACAACCACGATCGAATCAAGCTAAGATTGCGAGGACTGAGCCCAGTCCAATACAGAATGAAATATAAGCAGCACTAACGTCAACGTGTCCAACGTTCCGGGGTCGGTTCAATAGCCAGGTGGACACTATGGAAGCAAAGAGAATTCGTCGTACACATCGGGCAGAACTGAAGGCGGCGGTAGTCGACGCCTGCCGCCAGCCAGGTGCATCAATCGCGGCCGTGGCATTGGAACACGGCATCAACGCAAACCTCGTTCACCGCTGGCTGCGCCAGGCCGAGTGCGCTGTGAACGAGGCAGAGGTCGTTCCCGCACGTATGGAACTGGCCGGCGGCTTCATGCCGCTGTCGTTGCCCCAGTCGACGCCGGGCGATATTCGCATTGAAGTACGGCGTGGCGGCAGTGTCATCTCGGTGAGCTGGCCGGTGCAGGCAGCCAGCGAGTGCGCGACGTGGTTGCGCACCTGACTCAAGTGATCCGTATCGATGCGGTGTGGCTGGCGATCGATCCGCTAGGCGGTTATCGTCATTTTCTCGTGGTAAGCCGAGTCTGGCGGAACGTCCGGAAGATCGACCGCACGGCCATCGACGTCGAATTTCCAGCCATGGAACACACAACGCAGGCCACACTGCTCGTTGCGGCGTAGAACAGGTCGGCACCCCGATGCGGGCAGTGCGGTTCGACGAGACCGACCCGCCCGCCGGTGTCGCGGAAGGCGACCAGGTGCTCACCGAGAACCTGAACCCAGATCGGCGGTCCGTCGTTCTCCGGCAATTCCCGGGACAGGGCTACGGCTTGCCAGAAGCGACGGAACAGATCGCCCATCGATGTGCCGGGGCCCGCATGAGTCATGCATGTGATTGTCCTGCGTATTCAACATTTCTGGTTCGCTCTGTCAGTATTCAGATTGCTGGGTGCAACTTCGTCCGGTTACGGCGTTTGCGCGACTATCGTCCGATTTAGTAGGGCGCCGCCCAGTCCAGACATGCATCAGTGTCCGCTGTGGAAGGCGAGTACTCGCAACCGATCCAACCCTGCCAGCCGAGCCGTTTGATCTGTTCCAACAGGAACGGAAAACGGATTTCACCTGTGCCCGGCTCGCGGCGCCCGGGTACATCACCCGCCTGGATATGGCCTACAAGCTGGAAGACGGCCTCCAGATGTTCTGCAAGCGCGCCCTCCTCGCTTTGCACGTGGAACGTCGTAGCAAAGCTTGACGTTGGATCGGCCCACAGCCTCTATGACCTGCACCGCCTCGTCGAGCCGGTGATAGAAATAGTCGCGAAAGCGGACTCGGCAGCACGGTTCCAGGATGACCTGCGTCGACCATCTTTGCAGCCGCTTCCGAGCGCAAAGCCCGCAACAGCCACGATCACGGGCTTGCACACTCGTCGACGCTCGGTGCGTGATGAGTTGTACTTGTAGACGTCCGTCGTCGAGGTTTGAAGCGCTCAACGCAACTCAGGCACCCATGACTTCCGGAGGATGTTTCGCCACATAACGCCCCGGCGCCGGCTCGATCGGCTTGTACTTCGCGTTGCCCGGCTTCTTCGGTGCAGCGACCTGCTTGCCCGCATGCGCCTGCAACCAGTCGTTCCAGTGCGTCCACCAGCTTCCGGGTTGCGATTTCGCCGATTCCAGCCACGCCTGCGGATCGTCGCCGAGCGTGCCGTCGCTCCAGTAGCTGCGCTTGTTCTTCGATGCCGGGTTGATCACCCCCGCGATATGTCCGCTCGCGCCGAGCACGAACTGCGTGTCACCGCCGACGAGCTGCGTCGAACGGTACGCGCCCTTCCACGGCACGATGTGATCCTCCTGCGCGCCGAAGATATAGCTCGGCATATCGATGCTGCCCAGGTCCACCTGCATGCCGCACATCGAGAGGCGCCCCGCCTCGCACAGGCTGTTCTCGAGATACATGTTGCGCAGGTACCAGGCGTACATCGGGCCGGGCAGATTGGTGCCGTCGGCGTTCCAGTAGAGCAGGTCGAACGCTTGCGGCGCGCCGCCCTTCAGGTAGTTGTTCACGACATACGGCCAGATCAGGTCATTCGCGCGCAGCGTCTGAAACACGAAGCCGAGTTCGGCGCCGGAATAGATGCCACCCTTGCCGATCGTCTGCTCGCGCTGCGACACGCCCTGCTCGTCGATGAACACGCCGAGGTCGCCGGGATCGCTGAAGTCGAGCATCGTCGTGAGGAGCGTCACGCTCGCGACCGATCCGTCGCCGCGCGCCCGAAGCACCGCTAGTGCCGACGACAGGATCGTTCCGCCGACACACCAGCCGACCGTATTGACCTTGTCGGCGCCGCTGATTGCACGGCCAACTTCGATCGCCTTGATCGCGCCGCTCTCGACGTAATCGTCCCACGTGATGTGGCCAAGTTCCGCATCCGGGTTGCGCCACGACACAAGGAACACCGTCTGCCCTTGCTCGCACGCGAAGCGCACGAACGAGTTCTCGGGCTGCAGATCAAGGATGTAGAACTTGTTGATGCACGGCGGCACAATCACGAGCGGCCGCTCGGCGACCTGCTCGGTGAGCGGCGCGTACTGGATCAACTGGAACAGTTCGTTCTCGAACACCACCGATCCCTTCGATACCGCCACGTTCTTCCCCACTTCGAACGCGTTTTCGTCGGTGATGGAGATGCGGCCGCGTCTCAGGTCTTCGAGAAGGTTCGCAAAGCCCGCGCGCATGCTTTCGCCCTGCGTCTCGAAGGCGGTCTTCATCGCTTCGGGATTGGTCGCGGCGAAGTTGGCGGGGCTCATCGAATCGATGAACTGGCGCGCGTAGAAACGCAGCTTGTGCTTCTCCTTCTCGACGACGACCGCGGACTCGACCATGTCGTTGAGCAGGCGCGAATTGAGCAGGTACGTCTGCTTGAGCGCGCTGTACCACGGATTCTCGCGCCAGGCATCGGCACTGAAGCGACGGTCGCCGCGCTCGGGTTCGACGGCGGGCATGGGCTTTTGCCCAGTCGCGCTCGCCACCATCCCCATGTACAGCGCCATCTGCCGCTGCCAGTAATGCGCCTGTGCTTGTGCCAGCGCGAGCGCCGGCATAGTAGCGGGGGTCGAAGGCGCTTCGCCGATCTTGCCAGCCGTGCCGGTGTAGGCTTGCAGCAGCGTCTGCCCCGATTTAAAAAAACCTTGGACGAACTCGTCCGGCATGTTGAACGGTACGGCCATGCTGCCTCCTGAGAATTAAGATTACACGCTGCTGCCCGTCCCGCGATGACAACGCACCGCTCGCGCGACGGGCCATGGCACGCTAACTACGTATGGAAGTTAGCTGCTTACACTCACCCCGGGCGGGCACTCCCTGACGTCGGCATCACGAGCGTCGCCATCGATCACCACTTTTTCCTGCACTGCGCACACGGTCGTCGACACGGCGCCCGCTTAGTCCGAATCAGTTTCTTGACTATCACCGCGGTGCGCAAGGCGTCGCCCGACCGGTATATTTAAGATTGCCTCCTTCTGTCTTTATGCACACGAGCGATTCATCCCGTCCCCGATACAGGTCTACGGATGAGCACCACCGGCTTGCGTGGGACTAATATTAGCTTCGCTTGAGACATCGTCTAAATACCGATTTTTGATCGAGCCATACTACGGATTTATGGCTTGTCTCAAGGCCTGAGATCGGAAGGAGCCGTCGCCGCATTCCTTTCCGGAGGTTTAACCTGCACTTAAGCCTCAAAGGCGCTCGAACACCGCGGCGATTCCTTGGCCGCCGCCGATGCACATCGTCACAAGCGCGTAGCGGCCGCCGATGCGTTGCAATTCGTAGACCGCCTTGGTGGCGAGAAAGGCGCCCGAGCAGCCGATCGGATGACCGAGCGCGATCGCACCGCCGTTCGGGTTGGTCTTTTCCATGTCGAGTCCGAGCGCGCGCGCCACCGCGATGGCCTGCGCAGCGAACGCTTCGTTGCTCTCAATCACGTCCATTTGGTCAAGCGTAAGGCCGCCCTTCTTGAGCGCCAGCCTCGTCGCGGGAATCGGGCCTTCACCCATGATTTCGTTAGGCACACCGGCCACCGCGTAGGAGACCAGTCGTGCAATCGGCTTATGGCCGGCCGCTACCGCCACTGCTGCGTCGGCCAGCACAAAGAAGGCCGCGCCGTCGTTAATGCCCGAGGCGTTGCCGGCGGTCACCGAGCCGTCGTTCTTGAATGCTGGCTTCATCTTGGCCAGCGTTTCCATTGTCGTGTTTGGCTTCACATGTTCGTCGGTGTCGAATAACACGTCGCCCTTTTTCGTCTGCTTCACGATGGGAACAATCTGCGATTTGAAGCGCCCTTCGGCGATCGCCCGCGCTGCTCGACGGTGCGACTCTACGGCCAGCGCATCCTGCTGCTCGCGCGTAATTCCCCATTTTGTGGCCAGATTTTCCGCCGTGATTCCCATGTGACCTACACCGAACGGGTCGGTCAATGTGGCGACCATGGTGTCGATCAGCTTCGTGTCGCCCATGCGTGCGCCGCTGCGCATAGCGGTAGAGAGATAGCCGCCGCGGCTCATCACCTCGACCCCGCCGCCGACGCCATAGTCGCAATCGCCGAGCAAGATGTTCTGTGCCGTCGTCACGATGCTCTGAAGGCCGGACGAACATAGGCGATTTACCGACATCGCCACCGAATCCATAGGCAGCCCAGCTTGAATGGCTGCCACGCGCGCCACGTAGGCGAACCGGCTATCCGTGGGAATCGTGTTGCCTACTGTTACGTAGTTGATCGCTGTCGGGTCAACGCCGGATCGCGTGACCGCCTCCTTCATCACAATGGCTGCCAGCTCCGCCGGTTCAATGTCCGCAAGGGACCCGCCGAAAGTCCCAATAGCTGACCGGACCGCGCCCAGCACCACCACATCACGATTGCTCACGATTACTCTCCCAGACAATTGAATGACGAAAACTGACCCATGGCCTGATTAAGACGTCACGCCGCGCCAATGCCTTGAGGCAGAGCAGAGCTCAGCGACTGCGTCGCGAAGGCTGCCATACTTAGAACGGCGAGGGCGTGCTCCAGTGCAGGCGACCACCTTCGAAGAGCGCACAGAACCATCACCAAGGTTCTGGATCTTCGGCGTGCAATGACACCTTCCTTATCCCGACACGCCCCCTCCCGCGCGAACACTGGGGGGGACTGCTTCCGTCAAATGAGTCGGATGCCTCGACGTCAATCTCTGTGATAGATCGAGAATTCTTGTGCAGCAGCCCGCTCCGTCCGCAATT
Organism: Paraburkholderia fungorum; assembly: GCF_046027215.1. Classification (GTDB taxonomy): domain Bacteria; phylum Pseudomonadota; class Gammaproteobacteria; order Burkholderiales; family Burkholderiaceae; genus Paraburkholderia; species Paraburkholderia fungorum_D. The sequence goes on from NZ_JAQQEN010000003.1 coordinate 719,553, forward strand.
TATTTTCCTCGGCCGATAGGTCCTCATAGCCGAGCGCCATGCCGGAGAGCAGCATCTGGTTCTCTGGAATATTGAGAACTTCGTGCACGATGCCACCATACTCGCACCACGCCTGCTGCGCGCATGACGCAACTCCATAGCACTGTGCGGCGATCATCACGTTTTGCATAAACATCCCACTATCGAGCCAGGAGCCTGCGAGGAGATATTTGTCCATCGTGAAGAACAGGCCAACGGGCGCACCGAAGAACGTGAAGTTGCGAAGCATTGCCTCCTTTCTCGAGGCGTGATCTGAGCGTTGAATACCGTAAAGACTATAGAGATCAAAGCCGACCTTACGCCGTCGCGACAGGTGGGAACCACTACCCCCTTTGGCCGGCCTGTAGTCCCAGATGTATAGATGTGAATGAAAGGTGCATCCCCGCCGAGTGCTGCGGCGTTTACCGCTGCCGCCTCGGTGGTGAGGACCGATCGAAAGGTGGCGTCGTACGGATGCGAAATATCTCCTTCCGCCCCACCGATCACGACAACGCGCCAAGCGGGGTTTTCCGGCATGTCTTCGATGGAAGCTAATTTGGGGAGTTGTGCCAAATCGCAGATTACGACCTTCGCGCCGCTGCCAGTAAGCCTCAGCGCAATGGCCGGCGCCGCAAATGCTGTAAAAAGGGGCACGTGCACCGCCCCCAACCTCCAGATACCGATCAATGCGACGAGAAATTCCTGACTCTTGCCGGCAAGGGTTGCAACGCGATCTCCCTGCTTTACTCCGAGCGCCGCCAGACCGGCCGCAAACGCCTCAGATTGGCGCCGCAGCTCACCATAAGTCATTCGTGTTGTCTGAAGTTTGGCATCGACTATCTCATAGGCCACGCTCTGAGGATCGTGCCTGTCGCAAAGCAACCAGGCGACGCTGACAGCAGGATCCGCATACTGGTTTACCAGTTCGCTAACCCGCTTGTTCGGGTCGCAGGGGGATGCATTGAATTCCATACTTGTCTCCAGATGTTTCGCAAGACTTCGGTTGATCCAAACCCGGTTAAATAGAATTGTTATTCACTTAACATTAATGGTGCAGCCGCCCTGCTGTCAATCGCCGTGATGTAGGCATTAACACTGACGTCTCGAAGCTGTCGTCCGCTCAGAAGGGATTGACAGCCGACTGCGCGTGCAATAATGGGGGTGTTTGGCCGGACGTTGACCGGCCAGCCGGACCGCGTGCGAGATGCACATTGACCCAGGACTGAAATGGACGATCTACTTAGCGTACCGCGCGTTCGCATTCGCCGTCGTGGCGCCGACAAATATCCGCTGATTCTGGAAGCCGCGCGAGGGCTAGTAGCGGAATCTGGATTCCGTGAGGCACAGATGTCGTCAATAGCAGACGCTGCCGGGATCGCGATCGGAACGCTGTATCGCTACTTCCCGTCGAAAACCGAGTTGATGGTCGAGGTTGTAAAGACGACGGCGCAGCGAGAGGTAAATGTCGTCGCGGGAATTGCAATGCGTGATGGAACTGCGCGTGATCGACTCGGCGCGGCGGCATGGACGTTTGCGAGCAGAGCCTTGCGAGGACATCGCCTTGCTCATGCCCTCGTTGCCGAACCGGTGGAGCCGGATGTTGAGGCGGCTCGTCTGGTCTATCACCGCGCGTTGTCACGGGTCTTCAAGACGATCATTGAGCAAGGGGTTGCCGCTGGTGAGTTTCCCGTCCAAGATGCCGCTGCCTCAGCAGACTGTATCGTTGGCTGCCTATTTGAAGGCTTGGTGGCGCCGCTGACAAACGACCCGGCAAACCGTCCGCCACAGCAAACTACCCATGCGTCTGCGATCATCAGTTTTTGCTTGCGGGGAGTTTCCGGAAGTTTGCTGCCGTTCGCCCCTCCCAGTCATTGACGTCAATGGGCTTCGAGTCGATCACCTTCCTGTCCGCCAAAACTCGATAAATCCGCCAAACGCGCCTTTGGCAGTACGCTGTGGACGCCGGTACAAACCAAGCCGATGATTCCAAAAATAGGTCGTTTGCCGCCGCCTTAATCGGGGGCACATTAATCACCACGAGTTGCGACCCCATTACTTAGAGAATACTTCTAAGTAGAATTCGCGTTCTCTTAAAGCCTCCAAAGATCTGGCTTCTACGCAGGGTTCTGGTGCAAATGGAGGATGTGAATGGGTTAGAGTCGTCGAATTACACGAACTGATGACGGACGATGAGTAAGCTGAAGAGGAGCCTGCACAAGCTGCTCGATGGGCGACACTTTGATCGCGAGATCATCCTTCTGTGTATTCACTGTGATGGTTCGCGGACCGATACACTGGCGATAGCCCCGGTCGAACGCTGGTAGACGCCTCGAGCTTCAAGTGACGGATGGAGTCGCGAAATTTAGTAACCCTTCGATCGGAGTCTGGAACCGCAGCCGTCAAGCCACCGCGGCTAGATTCGCCAGTGGCTGCTTCGCGAGCGCCGATACACGCGCGCCATGCTTATGGGCATTGACCGCTTGCCGTTCGGGACGCAGACCACGCATTGCGTGCTTGACCCGTCGAGACTGTTGCGAGCGCCAAAAGGGGCTCGTATCAGACCCGGAGCCAGCCCTGCGCGGCCTGCTGGGCGGAAGCACATCTTATAGCATCAGATGATGCTATAATTTAAGCCTAGATTGCGGAGGCATTTATGCGTACTACGATTGCCCTGGACGACGACCTGATCGCCAAGGCGCAAGCCTACACGGGGCTGGACGAAAAGGCCGCGCTGGTCCGGGAAGCACTCAAAGCCCTAATTCAACGTGAGGCCGCACGTCGGCTGGCAAACCTCGGCGGCAGCCAGCCGGGGATTCAAGGGACACCGCGTCGTCGGCAGGATGTTGAATGATCCTGGTCGACACGTCCGTGTGGATCGACCACATTAACGCGTCTGACTCGATGTTGGTGACCCTGTTGTCAGAGGAACGCGTACTCGCCCACCCCTACGTGATTGGCGAGATATCTCTTGGCAGCTTGCGCAACCGCGACGTCGTCCTTGGTGCGCTGCTGGATCTTCCGCGCGCCCTCATCGCCACGCCAGAGGAGGTTGCCTATCTCATCCAGAGCGAGCAACTCTTCAACCGCGGAATTGGATATGTCGATACTGCACTGCTTGCGTCCGCGCGGTTGCAGCCGGGCGTAACGGTCTGGACGCGCGATAAGCGACTTAAGAAGGTTGCCGACGAACTCGGGCTGAGCGCGATGCTGGGACACTAATGGCGGCTCAAACGATACGGTATCGGTCGCGATAGTCTGTCCCGCCGTCCGACCGCCGCCTTGGCGCGGTCGGACGGCGGATCGTGGAGCAAGCCTCCCCAGCGCCATGAATAGATGCAGTTCCCCCGGCCGCCATCATCAAAGACATGCAGATGCTTTTACAATACCCGAACCGCAGCGCTGGTAATGCAGAGAGCGTCGAAGCCGACCCGCGCACAGTCCGAGACCAACTGCCTGATAGCTTCAAGAATCTTCCATAAAAGGAATTATCAACATCATTGGTGTCAGAGCTTTTTAGTAATGTCTGGTTCTGGCTCATTAGAAATGTCCGGTTCCCGGCTCCGGACCGGCGGCTGTGGCGCATGCTGCGGCATGAGCACAGCCCGGGAGCCGGACATGAACGGACGTGGATTGATCACGATCAGCATGCACGAGCTCGAGCGCGTGAAGATCATCGAAGCGGTCGTCCAGCATCGCCTGACGATCGTGCTGGCGGCGGAACGGCTGCAGCTGTGTGAGCGTCAGGTCAGCCGGCTGGTGCGGCGCTACGAGGCTGCCGGACCGGCCGGGCTCGTCTCGGCGCGGCGTGGGCAACCGGGCAACCGCGAACTGCCGGTGGATCTCCGTGCGCGGGCCATGGCGCTGGTGCGTGAGCGTTACGCCGATTTCGGGCCGACACTGGCGTGCGAGAAGCTCGCCGAGTGTCATGGCGTGGTGCTGGCGAAAGAAACCGTGCGGCGCTGGATGCGTGAGGCCGGGCTGTGGATTCCCCGCCGGCAGCGACCGCCGAAGCTGCATCAGCCGAGAAACCGCCGAGCATGCCTGGGCGAACTGGTGCAGATCGACGGCAGCGATCACCGCTGGTTCGAGGGCCGCGCGCCAGCCTGCACGCTGCTGGTGTTCATTGACGATGCGACCAGCCGGCTGATGGCGCTGCATTTCACGGCGACAGAGTCGACCTTCAGCTATTTCGAGGCGATGCGCGCGTACCTTGAACAGCATGGCAAGCCGGTCGCGCTGTACAGCGACAAGGCGAGCGTATTTCATTGCAACAGCCATTCGGTGACGCCTGGCAAGGGCGTGACGCAGTTTGGCCGCGCGCTGTACGAACTGAATGTGGATACGTTCTGTGCCAACAGCAGTCAGGCGAAGGGGCGCGTCGAGCGCGCCAATCTGACGTTGCAGGATCGCCTCGTGAAGGAATTGCGGCTACGCGGCATCAGCACGAAGGAGGCGGCCAACGCTTATGCGCCCCACTTCATCGCTGACTTCAATGGCCGGTTCGGCAAGGTGCCCAGGAGCGCGTTCGATGCACACCGGCCGTTACGGGCCGATGACGATCTCGACCTGATCCTGACGTGCCGGGTGCCGCGGCGCGTGTCGAAGGTGCTGACGGTGCAGTACGACCGGGTGATCTATCTGCTTGAAGACACGGCGGCAAACCGCAGCCTCATTCACAACTATCTGGACGTGTTCGAGTATCCGGACGGACGCATCGAGATCCGGGTCAATGGCGCTGCCCTGCCCTGTGTGCCGTATGACCGGCTCTCGGAGATCGACCAGGCGGCGGTGGTCGATAACAAGCGGCTGGGACACACGTTGCAGATGGCGCAGGTGATCCAGGCGCAGCGCGATGACCGGCGTGCGTCAGGCTCGCCGTCGAGAACGAATCAGGGCGAAGCGCCGCGGCCGAAGGAGCGCAAGGTGGGCACCTGCAAGCAGCGCGAACTGACGCTTGAAGACCTGAATGCAGCGGTCCTGGGAACTGCCGGAACGCGGGCAGGCTCGGTGCTTGAAAGCCCTCTAACATAGAGATTTCTGAACCTTAAAACCGGACATTTCTAAAAAGTCCAAACCCGGACATTTCAGAATGGCCTCGACAATTGGTGTCAGGGCTTTTTAGTAATGTCCGGTTCTGGCTCATTAGAAATGTCCGGTTCCCGGCTCCGGGCCGGCGGCTGTGGCGCATGCTGCGGCATGAGCACAGCCCGGGAGCCGGACATGAACGGACGTGGATTCATCACGATCAGCATGCATGAGCTCGAGTGCGTGAAGATCATCGAAGCGGTCGTCCAGCGGCGGCTGACGGTCGTGCTGGCGGCCGAACGGCTGCAGCTGTGTGAGCGTCAGCGCAGCCGGCTGGTTCGGCGCTACGAGGCTGCAGGACCGGCCGGGCTCGTCTCGGCGCGGCGTGGGCAACCGGGTAACCGCGAACTGCCGGTGGATGTCCGTGCGCGGGCCATGGCGCTGGTGCGTGAGCGTTACGCCGATTTCGGGCCGACACTGGCGTGCGAGAAGCTGGCCGAATGTCATGGCGTGGTGCTGGCGAAAGAAACCGTGCGGCGCTGGATGCGTGACGCCGGGCTGTGGATTCCACGCCGGCAGAGACCGCCGAAGCTGCATCAGCCGAGAAACCGCCGAGCATGCCTGGGCGAACTGGTGCAGATCGACGGCAGCGATCACCGCTGGTTCGAGGACCGCGCGCCAGCCTGCACGCTGCTGGTATTCATTGACGATGCAACCAGCCGGCTGATGGCGCTGCATTTCACGGCGACCGAGTCGACCTTCAGCTATTTCGAGGCGATGCGCGCGTACCTTGAACAGCATGGCAAGCCGGTCGCGCTGTACAGCGACAAGGCGAGCGTATTCCATTGCAACAGCCATTCGGTGACGCCTGGCAAGGGCGTGACGCAGTTTGGCCGCGCGCTGTACGAACTGAATGTGGATACGTTCTGTGCAAACAGCAGTCAGGCGAAGGGGCGCGTCGAGCGCGCCAATCTGACGTTGCAGGATCGCCTCGTGAAGGAATTGCGGCTACGCGGCATCAGCACGAGGGAGGCGGCCAACGCTTATGCGCCCCACTTCATCGCTGACTTTAACGGCCGCTTCGGCAAGGTGCCCAGGAGCGCGTTCGATGCACACCGGCCGTTACGGGCCGATGACGATCTCGACCTGATCCTGACGTGCCGGGTGCCGCGGCGCGTGTCGAAGGTGCTGACGGTGCAGTACGACCGGGTGATCTATCTGCTTGAAGACACGGCGGCAAACCGCAGCCTCATTCACAACTATCTGGACGTGTTCGAGTATCCGGACGGACGCATCGAGATCCGGGTCAATGGCGCTGCCCTGCCCTGTGTACCGTATGACCGGCTCTCGGAGATCGATCAGGCCGCGGTGGTCGACAACAAGCGGCTGGGACACGCACTGCAACTCGCCCAGGTGATCCAGGCGCAGCGTGATGACCGGCGGACGTCGGGCTCGCCATCGAGGACCAATCAGGGTGAAGCGCCGCGGCCGAAGGAGCGCAAGGTGGGCACCTGCAAGCAGCGCGAACTGACGCTTGAAGACCTGAATGCGGCGGTCCTGGGAACTGCCGGAACGCGGGCAGGCTCGGTGTTTAAAAGCCCTTCCAGATAGAGATTTCTGAACCTTGAAACCGGACATTTCTAAAAAGTCCAAACCCGGACATTTCAGAATGGCCTCGACAATTGGTGTCAGGGCTTTTTAGTAATGTCCGGTTCTGGCTCATTAGAAATGTCCGGTTCCCGGCTCCGGGCCGGCGGCTGTGGCGCATGCTGCGGCATGAGCACAGCCCGGGAGCCGGACATGAACGGACGTGGATTCATCACGATCAGCATGCATGAGCTCGAGCGCGTGAAGATCATCGAAGCGGTCGTCCAGCGGCGGCTGACGGTCGTGCTGGCGGCCGAACGGCTGCAGCTGTGTGAGCGTCAGCGCAGCCGGCTGGTTCGGCGCTACGAGGCTGCAGGACCGGCCGGGCTCGTCTCGGCGCGGCGTGGGCAACCGGGTAACCGCGAACTGCCGGTGGATGTCCGTGCGCGGGCCATGGCGCTGGTGCGTGAGCGTTACGCCGATTTCGGGCCGACACTGGCGTGCGAGAAGCTGGCCGAATGTCATGGCGTGGTGCTGGCGAAAGAAACCGTGCGGCGCTGGATGCGTGACGCCGGGCTGTGGATTCCACGCCGGCAGAGACCGCCGAAGCTGCATCAGCCGAGAAACCGCCGAGCATGCCTGGGCGAACTGGTGCAGATCGACGGCAGCGATCACCGCTGGTTCGAGGACCGCGCGCCAGCCTGCACGCTGCTGGTATTCATTGACGATGCAACCAGCCGGCTGATGGCGCTGCATTTCACGGCGACCGAGTCGACCTTCAGCTATTTCGAGGCGATGCGCGCGTACCTTGAACAGCATGGCAAGCCGGTCGCGCTGTACAGCGACAAGGCGAGCGTATTTCATTGCAACAGCCATTCGGTGACGCCTGGCAAGGGCGTGACGCAGTTTGGCCGCGCGCTGTACGAACTGAATGTGGATACGTTCTGTGCCAACAGCAGTCAGGCGAAGGGGCGCGTCGAGCGCGCCAATCTGACGTTGCAGGATCGCCTCGTGAAGGAACTGCGGTTACGCGGCATCAGCACGAAGGAGGCGGCCAACGCTTATGCGCCCCACTTCATCGCTGACTTCAATGGCCGGTTCGGCAAGGTGCCCAGGAGCGCGTTCGATGCACACCGGCCGTTACGGGCCGATGACGATCTCGACCTGATCCTGACGTGCCGGGTGCCGCGGCGCGTGTCGAAGGTGCTGACGGTGCAGTACGACCGGGTGATCTATCTGCTTGAAGACACGGCGGCAAACCGCAGCCTCATTCACAACTATCTGGACGTGTTCGAGTATCCGGACGGACGCATCGAGATCCGGGTCAATGGCGCTGCCCTGCCCTGTGTACCGTATGACCGGCTCTCGGAGATCGATCAGGCCGCGGTGGTCGACAACAAGCGGCTGGGACACGCACTGCAACTCGCCCAGGTGATCCAGGCGCAGCGTGATGACCGGCGGACGTCGGGCTCGCCATCTAGGACCAATCAGGGTGAAGCGCCGCGGCCGAAGGAGCGCAAGGTGGGCACCTGCAAGCAGCGCGAACTGACGCTTGAAGACCTGAATGCGGCGGTCCTGGGAACTGCCGGAACGCGGGCAGGCTCGGTGTTTAAAAGCCCTTCCAGATAGAGATTTCTGAACCTTGAAACCGGACATTTCTAAAAAGTCCAAACCCGGACATTTCAGAATGGCCTCGACAAGAACTGTAGCGGCAATATGAGGGTTTTGTCGCGATAAGGTTGACAGAGCGAACGGGACCGGCATGATGAGGAATGCTTACATCGCCAACGAATAGAACTGCTCGGCGGGAGTTTGGCCGCTACCACTGTCTTTCACCTGCCCCTTTGCAATCATGTGCATGTATATGAACGCCTCCCGTTTGCGAAGCAATTTTTCCTGCTTTGACGTACAGAATTGGTTGCTGCTGTATATACGGCCTTACTGCAGCCGATACGGCCGCTGCGGGCCCCTATGAAATCCGCTGACTCGCACCTCATTGAGCTCACGAGCTCGAGGCTCTTATGCACATTCAGGTTTAGCGAGTCCGGGTCCAACCTGTCTTGTCATCACACTCGATTGCCGACGCAACCTTTCGACGTACCATCCTGTGTAAAGCGTTAATCCTCTACGCAGCGCTAAACCGTTCAGGCTGGCTTCGCGCTCACGTACCCCTTCTGGTACGGTTGATCGTGGGCGAGGATTGCCCAGATCGTCCGCGCTATCTTGTTGGCCAGTGCTACGATTACCACGTTCGGCGGTCTGCGCTTTCTGATCTGCTCGACCCAGGGACCGGGTTCTCTAACGTGGTGCAGCACGCTGCGCGCACCGTGAATCAGCAGCGTGCGCAGATACGTATCACCGCGCTTGCTGATACCCAGCAACGTCACTTTGCCTCCCGAGCCCGTTTGCTTCGGCACAAGACCGATCCAGGCCGCGAACTCGCGCCCTGATCTAAACGACTTCGCATCGCCCATTGTCGCCACCGCAGCGGTCGCCGTGAGCACACCAACGCCTGGGATCGCGGTAATCGCCTTGACCGCCTTGTCCTCCAGCATCCACTGGCGCAGCCGCCGCTCAATCACGGCGATCTGTTCATCGAGCTTCGTCAACCCGTCCCACTGCTCTCGCAACGTATCGATCAACACCATAGGTAGGCGATCCGATATCCTGGCCAGCACCGCGGGTATTGCCTTGTCGAGCGCAGCCCGGCCCCTGCCCATCACTTCGCCGTATTCGGTCAACAGTCCGCGTAGGCTGTTGATCTGCATCGTACGGAACTTGACGAGCTGCTGACGCATCCGGTGCAGCGCCAGCACGGCCTGCTGCGCTTCGGTCTTTATCGCTACCGCCTTGCTGGGCTGCTGCACGGCCAGCCAGACCGCCCGGGCGTCGGCCGCATCGTTCTTGTTGCGGATGTTGAACGCCTTGACGAACTCTGCAGGCATCAGCTTTACCTGATGCCCCATTTTTATCAGCTCCCGTGCCCAGTGCTGTGCACCGCCACACGCCTCCATCCCTATCAGGCAGGGCGCCCGGTTCGCAAAGTATTCGAGAAACCTGGCTCGCTTGACCGGCCTGTTCACGATTTCACCTGTCCCGGCGTCCACGTAGTGAAGCTGGAAGACGCTCTTTGCAATATCGATCCCTACTGGCGTAAGGTTCATTTCGGACACCTCCGGTTTTGCCTGGGAAGACCTGTATGATCCTCCATCCTAGGCACTTTGATGCCCGTCGGCGCGTGAGGGTCCACCTTCATTGCTGAAACCCATCGCTCACGGGTGGGAGGCGTTCATTCCATTGAGCTCGATACCGCCCAGCAAAATTCGGGCACAACGAAAGGTCTTGAACCCGAGCATCGGTCGGGTACGGCGCTTGATAGCCCGGTGGTCCTGGTCGGGTAGCAGCAGCGCATTGCTGCGCTGCTGCCCCCTAAGAACCGTACGTGCGCCTTTAGGAGCATACGGCTCAAGCCTCTGCAAAGGCATCTGTCGACACCCGGTAGTACAACTTTATTTTCTGGCGTACTGCGGATTTCTACGGCAATTGAGATGGTTAACCTGGAGGTTGCTTGCTGCATCCGTGCCGCCGTCAGTTTGCTTCACAATATGCGTAACATCCCAGCGGGTGTTCATTGTGATGGGCTGCTGACAGTTGGAACACATGCCATCTTGCCTTACCCAGACACGGTACAGCTTACGGCGACCGCGCGTCGAGTTCAGCATCTTCTGGCCCCATCGGGATTCGAAGTATGGTGCCCATTGCGGATCGTGCGGATTTGCGCCCGCTCGGATCTTGATGTGCCGTTTTATTGGCGTGGCCGATTCCTTCAGCAAGGTGACCTCTCTTGTCGTGCCATCCTCTTTTTTTTCTGTGGCGGCAAATACCCAGTCCCGCAAACCTTTGGCCCTGAAGTATTTGTTTTTTATCCATCGGGCGCCTTTTTTAGGGTGCCTTCTTGCCGCCCATCGCCATAGCATTGACCAGACCTCGTGATCAACCTGGATAGCGTCAAGCAGGACGTCCGGTTTACCGACAAACATCTTGGCCGGTCGGCCGAGGTGATTGTCGCTGTTTAGCTGGCCATGGTTGTCGCTCCGTTCGGGTTGTCAGTGGGTAATTGACGGCGGCGCTCTTTCTGTTTGTCGCTGGCTGTGCGGCGCCGATAGCTTTCGACATTCAGCTCGAAGATCGTCGAGTGATGGACGAGCCGGTCGATGGCGGCCACCGTCATGCCGGGGTCAGGGAAGACGTCATTCCAGCCGGAGAATGGCTGGTTGGCCGTTATCAGAAGACTTTTCCGCTCGTATCTTTCGGCTATCAGCTCGAATAGCACGCTGGTTTCGGCCTGGTCCTTCCTCACATACGACAGATCGTCCAGGATGATCAGGTCGAACCGGTCGAGTTTGGCGAGTGCCGACGGCAATTGCAAACTCTGACGCGCAACCTGGAGCTTCTGCACAATTTCGCCGGTCCGGGTGAACAACACACGATAGCCGGCATCGATCAGGGCATGTCCGATTGCGCTTCCAAGATGGCTTTTCCCGCCGCCAGGCGGCCCGAACAGGAGAATCGTGGCGCCTTTCTCAAGCCACGAATCGCCGGTGGCCAGCGCCATCACATGCGCCTTCGAGACCATAGGCACAACACCGAAGTCGAAGGTGGCGAGCGTCTTGGTCGGGTCCAGATGCGACTCGGCACGATGACGTTCGATTCTTCGTTTGGCGCGCTCGGCGAGTTCATGTTCAAGCAATGCACCGAGTAGCCGGGACGCCTGCCAGCTTTCCTTGTCCGAGCGTTCAGCGAAGTCCGGCCACAACCGGCCGATCGTTGGCAGGCGTAGTTCGTTGAGCATAAGTGCGATACGGCCAGCATCGTAGGCGGCGTTCATGCGAGCACCTCCTCATCGAGCAACGTGTCATAGAGCGCGGCGGACGGCATCTCGACGACAACCACTGGACACTCGGCCTGGCGCGGCGCGAACTCATCGAACAACGCCTTCAGATCGGGCAGTTCACCGAGTTCGAGCAATGCATCGAGCCGCTCGGCCAGTTGCGCCTCGACGCCGTGGTGCCCGGCGAGCTCGAGCAGGCCCACCATGGTCTTGCAGGCGCTACGCGGCGTCAGTGCCTGATCCAGTCGTTCCCAGGTGCGACGATAGGCTTCACGCGGAAACAGATCGTCACGGAACGCGAGACCCCTGAAGGCCTGCGGCTTGCGTTTGAGCGAATCGATGAAGTGCCGGTAGTCGATGCCGCGACCGCGCCGCTTGCTCGTGTGCGTGGCTCTCGCCGCGCTGTGCACGAGCGCGCCAGACAGATAGCAATCGAGCCGGTCACTGTAGAGGCGTACCTTCAGGCGATGACCGATCAGCCGCGAGGGGGCGCTGTACAGGACACACCGCACGGTGAACGTGCCGCAGCGTGTCACGCGTGCCTCTTCCTCGGCAAAGTCGCTGGTACGGTGCTCAGGCAGATCCAGCAGGTGCTCGCGCTCGATCTGGAACGCTGCAGCATTACGCCGGTTGCGGCGCATCACCACCCCGCGCACGAACCCGTCGTAAGCGGCCCGGTCCGCGAAGTCTCGGTGACCGCGCAACTCCAGGGCCTGATCGACCTGATCCTTCAGATAGCGATGCGAGGATTCGACGCTGCCATTCTCGTGATTATGGGCTCGAGCCCATAAAAACGAGTATGGTGTGGTAAAAAAAATGTGCTGGTCGATAACCAACGAGGCCAAGGCAGCGTCTTTGCGGAAATCGAACAGCACATATTATTCGGCTACAGGGTGCGGAGGAAGGCCATCAGGTCGGGCTGATCACGCCATTGTTTTTGTACTTCGGCATTGCCTTGCACTTCGCATGTCGCCAGCGCCCGCGCCTTTGTTTCCAGGTTGATCTCGGCATAGATGTTGGTCGTCTCCAACGACACGTGCCCAAGCCAGCCGCGTATCGTATTGATGTCGACACCGGCCTGCAGTAGTAGCGAAGCGGTTGTATGCCGAATCACATGTGGGTGCACATTCTTGCCGGCGAGTGACGGCGCGCTGGCTGCAGCACGAATAGCGCAGCGCTTCACCAGAGCATGAATGCCGGAGCGCGTCATCGTCTGGTGGAACCGGTTGAGGAACACAGGTTCGGCGGGCCCTGCCTTCAGTCTGTGAGCGCAACGCCTCGATTGTGGATTTCCAGAGCGGGCAGCGGCGATGTTTGTTCCCCTTGCCGACGATGCTGGCCGAACGCGTGTGCCAGTCAATGTCGCCAATCCTGAGCTGCGCGGCTTCGCTTGCACGCGCTCCTGAATTAAACATGAAGAGCAGTAACGCATGTTCGCGCTGCCCCTGTGCTGTATTCATGTCAGAGGCTGCGAGCAGGGCGTCCATTTCCTGCCTGCTAAGGTAGCTGATCTCCGGCCGACTGGTTCTCTTGACGGGAATCAGATGAATCTGTGCCCACCATTCGACGTATTCCGGTGCATGTTCGCCGATGAAACGAGCCAGCGCATGGATGCCGCCGAGCCGCTGATTTCGTGTGCTGACCATACAGTGGCGCTGTTCTTCCATGTGCGTCAGGAACAGGCGGACCATTTGCGCGGAGAGATCATCAACGCTCAGGCGGTCGATCCGTTTGTCGACCTTGGCCAGATACGGAAGCAACAGCATGAGCATGTCGCGGTAACTTTTTTGCGTATTGATGGCAAGGTTACGTTCGCCCACCAGATACTCGATCAGGAACCGCCGGATCCACGGACCCAGCAGAGATGAGTTATTCATGATGCACCTCAAGGAAGTAAGTTTCAAAGCGCGTGCCCGCTTCATTCAGCAACTCGGGCGTCAGAGTGAGGTAGCGCTGGGTGCTCGCGAGATCGATGTGGCCGAGATAGGTGGCCAGTTGCGGTAACAACAGTTGCAACTCCACGCCACCGCGATACCAGGCGATTAGCCGGTGCACTGCGCCTGAGTGCCGCAAATCATGCAGCCTCGGCTGGCAGGACGCACAGCCTTCGCGTTGGATGTTTGCCAGGGCGCGCTGTCGCTGAAAGGCCTTGCACACAGCTTTCTGGGTCACAGGGCGACCATCGCGGAAACAGAAGAACGGCGCAGCCGGTGCCTGCCCAAATCTCTGGTTGCGTTGCCGGGCATAGGTTCGCATCGCACTATTCAGATCTGCGCCTAGCGGAACCAGCCTCGATTTATAGAATTTGCTCTCGTGCACATGCAGGACGGCTTCGTCGAGATTGACGTCCTGCATGGTTAGCCGCAAGGCTTCGCCATGGCGCAGGCAAGCGCCATACAGAATCAGAATGAGTGCACGCAAAACATATGCATCCAGCAGACCGTATGGACTGCATGCCGCCGGAGCCACGTCGAGCAGGTGCTTTAATTCCTGCTGCGAATAGATATAGGGTATCAGCGGTGGCGGCAATTCCGGACTGTAGGGAGAAAGTGGAGAAGCCGAGACATGCCCACGCGAGAGGGGCAAAACGAAACAGGCAGTCAAGTACCGACCTTCTCTTGCGCCAATGGTTAGTCAGCGGCCTGTTGCCAGTCAGGAAGTCATGTACATGCCTGAGCGTGACCGACGTCACATCAATGTTGCCATCAACCCGGCGGCAGAATGAGGCAAGCGTGGCCGCTTCGGAATCAAAGCGCATGCCCAACGCCCGTTTGTGGCTCACGTATTGGGCGACAACTTCGGAGAGCGTCATAGCAAACTCCCCAGATCGATTTCGGCCACACGCCTCAGTCCGCTCAGGTCAACCTTCGCATAGGTTCTCGTCGACGAAGCGCTGCGATGGCCGAGATGATCGCCGATCTCCTTCAGGGCAAAACCAGCATCGAGTAAGTGCCGGGCATTGGCATGCCTCAGGCAATGTGCGCCACGCCGCGGGATGTCGATGCCAAGCACTGCGAGACGCGATCGGACAATGTCGCTTACGCGCGCAGGTGACAACGGTCGGATCGGCGCCTCAACCGACAGGAACAGCTCACGATGAGCGCTTCGTGGACGCGCCTCCTTCAAGTAACGCAGAATGGCATTCCCAACTGTTGCCACCAGCGGATATTGCTGTGTGCAACGCTGCTTGGGACGATGGACATGAAGGATCTCGCCGCACCAGTCTATATCCTCCAGACGGAGCAGTACCACCTCGCCGCGCCTCAGTCCGTAGACAACCAGCAGCATGATCATCGCACGGTTGCGTAGATCGATCGCACTGTCGCCGACAAAACTGGCGACGAATCTTTGCACGTCATCCCAATCTGGCCCGAGCGGCAAACCCTCCTCCCTATACACCACGGGTGCTTCAATGCCGCACGCAACGTTGGTGGCCCAGCCTTGTCCTTCTGCATACCGGAAGAAATTGCGCAGCGTGCTCGCAAGCGCGTGCAATGACACTCTGGACCAGCCATGGTTGCCCTGGTACGCGAGGTAGGTGTCGACGTCGTGGATAGTGAGAGCATCAATTGCCCTGTCAGGGCGGCAGACCATCGCCAGAAAATGACCGATCTCATCACGACAGTTTGAAATCGTAGCAGGAGAGAGTCCTCGCTGGTCGCGCATGAAATCGACGTAGTGTTCGACATAGCAAACAAATGGTTCTCTCGTGGGATGCCGTTCCTCCAGACGCCCCAGAAAACACAGCCAGGCCGTGGCGGTATGGATGAACAGAAGCCGCGAGCTGCGGGACTCGTTCGTGCGCTCACTTCGAACGAGACGAATCCGGTGGTCAACCGCAAACGCGATTTCCTCGTGCGTTATTAACCGCGGGCGGGACAGATCCATGCTCTGCGAAAAAACCAGCAGGACCCACGCGATCTTGCGGATCGACTTAGGCGGATAACCCAGTTCCTGACAATGTACGAGGAAGCGTTTCCTGGATTCCACGCAGGGTGCGAGCGTGTGGGCAGCAAGAACATGCGGACGCGTAAAGAGAGTCTCAAACATGATATTCCCCCAATGTTGATCAGTGGAATATCAGTATCAGCCTGAAATTATGTCGCCATAGACGCGTCAACCTGACAGGCAATACAGGGTCATTAAGAGGCACCGCGACATTTTTTTTACCACACCATACTCGTGACCCATGCCACGGTTGTTGCGTGTGCCTTCCATCCCGTAGTGCTCGAGTAGCGCCGCATAGCGAACCGTGAAGTCTTCCTCTTCCTGCAGATTCCTGAAGGCCGCTGACAGGCTGTCGGAGCGGTGTTCGCGTGGGCAGCCGCCGGCCTGCCACAGCGCATTCTGCAATCCCGTCGCGAGCGCCTGGAAGCTCTCACCACCATCGACAACACCGGCGTATTCCCAGCGCGAGAACGCCAGCACGAAGTGATACAACAGGTGGTTAAACGGGACGCCGCCAATCGTTACGCACAACTTGTCCATGTGCGTGAAGTCCGACAGGCCTCGCGCGCCTGGCTGATACGTTTGAGGGAAGAACACTTCCTGGTTCGGCCCTTCGAGCGCGCGCCACTGGCTGACATGTCGCTCAAACGTGCGCCGCATGCTGTCCGGAAAGCGCTCGGGATGGTCCTCCTGCAATTTGCGCAGCAGGGTGATCGCCTTCAGCTTTGGCGCAGCGCGTAGCAATGGGACCACTTCGCTCTCCCAGACATCGGCGAACGGATCCGGGCGCGAGCGCCAGTAGCGCCGGGGCTGCTGTGACGGTAGTCCGGCTTCGTGTTCGACACGCCGCGCCGTGCGCTCGCTCATGCCTGACTTCGCCGCAGCGAGCTTCTGCGGATGGTGTTTGCGATGGTTCATGTAGAGGCGGACCTGCTGGTCGGTAATGCGGCTTCCAGACATGGGCTGACCGCCTCTTTTTAGGTTCAGTCAGCCATCCTAAGCCTCGCCGATCCGGCGCCGCCGGCAGTTCGTCGTCTCCGGCGGCTACGCCGCCTCCGACTCCTCACTACCGGCCAAGATGAATGTCGCAACACCGGACGTAGTCATTGTCGCCCCCCAATCAACCCGATCGAAGGCTTTCTTGGCGACGACATGGCTATGGTAATTCGCCCATCCTCGTAAAACAGGATTGAGCAGCTTCACCAGGTTCGCCTGTTTAGCCGTCTTGTTGGCCTTGATGATTTCACGAATTTTGTCAAGATGTGCCTTGACGTTCGCTTTCGACGGCTTCATCAGTAGCTTGCCGTTGTACTTGCGAATGTTCCATCCGAGGAAATCAAACCCATCCTTGATGTGCGTTATCCTGGTCTTTTCTGGTGATAGGACCAGCCCGCGTTCCGCCAGGAATTCAGCTACTGCCGGCCTGACTTCATGTTCCAGCCACTCCTTCGAGTGGCCGGTAATAATGAAGTCGTCCGCGTAACGCACCATGTTCATTTTCAGTCCTCTCGGCTTCGCCCGCGGGAATTTTTCCGCTAGCATAGCTTCGAGGCCATCGAGCGTCATGTTGGCTGCCACCGGGGAAATAATTCCCCCTTGCGGGGTGCCGGCGTCAGTGGGGAAGAGTTCGTGTTGATACACGTATCCCGCTTTGAGCCACTTCTTTAGAACCACCTTGTCCGTGGGGATATTGGCAATCATCCAGTCGTGGGAAATTTTGTCGAAACAGCCTTGAATGTCGGCCTCCAGCACCCATTCCGCACTCGCCTTTTTTGCCAGAGAAATGAAGCATTGTCCCCCAGCGTCAGCAGTAGAGCGTTCCGGTCTGAACCCATAAGAGTTCAGATCGGCGGTGGTTTCCGCAACGGGTTCCAACGCCAGCAGATGTAACGCCTGCATGGCGCGGCATTTCATCACGGGTATGCCGAGCGGCCTCGTCTTGCCGTTTTTCTTCAGAATAAAAACTCTCCGAAGTGGAAGGGGCGAATAATCCCGCCTCTTCAACGACGCAATCGCGTTGGCCTTTGCCGCCGGTGTTTTCCACGTTACCTTGTCCACACCGGGGGTGTTCCTGCCTTTGTTTTCAGTCACCCGCTTCACGGCTAATGCACGGCCGCTGAACGAATGGGTCAGCAGCCATTGCAGTGCTTTCACCCTGTTATGGCGGCCGGCCTGTACCGCCTTCACCATACGCGATTGCAGCCTCCTTACCTGACGTTGAACATCGGCCCAATTGATGCCGGTCCACGCCACGCCCGAAGGTGCACGCGCCCGTGTTGCTGCGCTCATTTGCTTTCCTTCCGTTTAGATGGTTCTGCAAACTCTCTGGTGAGGAGAGACCACGAGGAAGTCTGCCCGCTTTCGCGTCGGGTGATGTTGCAACGGCGTTGTCAGGTTGTTGGGGTCGTCGCGTAAGATGGCGCGATGAAGAAATCAAAATCGCTGTATCACGGTCACCGTTTCCCCGCTGGTGTTATCAGTTGCGCCGTGCGTTGGTATTTTCGCTTCCAGTTGAGCTTGCGCGACATTGAGGAGTTACTCTTCGAGCGCGGCGTGGTCGTGACGTACGAGACGATCCGATGCTGGTGCGACAAATTTGGTGCAGGCTTTGCTCACCGCGTGAAAGCGGCCCGACGCAAGACAGGCAGCACCTGGCATCTCGACGAGATGTTTGTGACGCTGCGCGGGGAGCCTTACTTGCTTTGGCGCGCGGTTGATGAACATGGCGCCGAGCTCGACATCCTGTTGCAGAAGCGACGCGACAAGGCCGCCGCCAAACGCTTCTTCAAGCACCTGCTTCGTTCGTGTCCGGTGCCACGCAAAATCGTCACCGATCAGCTGCGCAGCTACCCGGCCGCGAAGGCGGACATCCGCGAACTGGCCAACGTCAAGCATGTGTTCGTTAAGGCGTCGGCCCGGTTAAACAACCGAGCCGAGAACAGTCATCAGCCCACGCGCGAACGTGAGCGTCGCATGCGGGGCTTTCGTGAGCATAAACGCATGCAGGCATTTCTATCGAGCTTTGGTCCGATCCGGCAGCACTTCGCGCTCAAGCGACATCTGCTGCGTGCTTCGCTGTACCGCAAACAACTCAGCGAACGCTTTGCCGCGTGGCATCGATTCACTGAGCTCACCCAAAATCCGTCGACTGGTTTCTGAGCGATTGCCAGTTATCCTGAAGTCCGCCTGAATACGGCAAGTTGACAAAGCCGGAGATAGTGCTGCCCGAGCCCAGCGCATTACCCGTTGCTCCTGCGTCGCACCAAGCGTACGTGGGCGGCCTGTGCCCTTGGTCGATCGTAGCGCTCCCACGGCCTCGCGCCTGCGCCCTAATCTCGTACGCCCACGAGCGATTCATCCCAAACGACGCGGCAACTTCATTTGGATCCTCGCCTTCAGCCATACGCTGAAGTGCAAGGATAGGCGTCTCTTCGAGCGTATTGTGAGCCAGGCTCCGGCCATCTCGTTTCATGGGTGATGTTCTCAATAGCGATCGCTCAGGCACAGACCATCTGTCCGCAAATTCCTGACTTATGAGTAAGAATCCAGTTCGCGACGTTAGAACGGTCGCCTGAATCCCTGCCAGGGTTGAGAAGCGCCCCTAGGGTATTCGGCAGGATTTGCAGCACAGCGGTCATTGGAATGGCCGCGATGCGGGAAGCACGGACGGTAGCAGATGGCCGATCCAGGAAGTCCGAAGCCTCTCCGTGAGCACGCGTCGCTGCGCCAGTCCCCGACTTTCGCGGTCGGTCCCGAGCGGTCTCTCGACAGGTTCCACAGCGGTCACTGGTTCTTAAATCAGCAGAACTGACCTTATGCGTTCGGCCATTTGGTTGAGGATCAACCATTGGCGACTCACTTCGCACGTGTTCGCGTCATCGCGCGCCACGTGTGCTTCGTTCCCCGCTGTTCAATCGCTGTTTTGGAGGGAATTAGCGACTAGCGAACACGTCGATCGCAGCCATATGTGCAAGAGCCCATATCTCTCGGAAGAGAGCGACCGGGTTGGCAATGCGTCTGTGGACGGTCCTTCGATGGAGCGGATCAACTCTTCCGCTACGGGCTGTTTAAAACAGCCGGCGCTTGCGCATACAGAGGACTGGCCGAACCCGGAAGTACTGACTTCGCCAGTTTCCTCCTTATTCCACCCTGATGTCGTCCGCCGGACGAGGCATCTTAGGCGAAGTTGACAACTGCGCGTCCGCCTCGTGGCCGATGCCCCGACTTCCCGAGGCCGTTGAACAATGCGGCGGATCCGTGCGCCAGCGTAATCACGATCACACGCCGCACTTACGT
>NZ_JAQQEN010000004.1:0-26249 GCF_046027215.1 Paraburkholderia fungorum
TGATCTGCGAGCGTCTCATACTAGCGTGAGATCGGACGACCGTGACGGTCGGCTGGCTGGCTGAAGTGGGTCGTGAACTGCCCTTCGATCATCGCGTCGAAGCCGCCTACAGCACACTTGTTATCGACGTCACATCGCGCTCCAATTTCCCGCCCAACCGTGTACCGAACTCTCACTCATCAGCAAGAAGGGACATAGGGCGGCCTCGATGGGTCATTGCCCCCGAACTCTACGTCAGGCGTGTTCGCCGGACTTAACTGACTTCCCTGTTCCATTGCTCCCCGGACCCCTGTGGTTGTTGTACGGCCCTTGTCTATCGTATGAAAAATCGGAGGGTAATGTGAGTCCGGAGCACCGCTAGAGCTTCGGCTTCTCAACGCTGCAATTGCCCAAGAACCGGATGGACAGCAGGTAGGGTATGAGCACGACGTTGTTGGCCTTCTTGTCGTAGTTCGTCCCTGACTGGTTGTTCAGGGACTCCGCGTTCACGCTCAGGTTCACCCGGTCAATGATTATGGTGTCCAAGGTGTAGGGGCTGTCCTTATGCCGTGCGATGAACTTGTCACTGGCGGGCACGTTCGTTACGTCCAGCCACTCCGAGATGTAGTGCAGGCGATCAACTGAGCAGTCGGTCGAATAGACGTAGGTGGTACTCGTGCTGCGGCACAGGTTGTAGTGCTCGTCTGCAAACGTTCCTCCGCCACTCTCAATGAGCACGTTGCCCTGAAGCGTGTACGTGTCGCTCACGTTGGGAGCGCGTTTCGGGATGGTCACGTATTTCGGCGTGTTGATGCCCTCGGACGTTTGCTCGCCCGTGCATTGCAGTATGGCCTGTGGCGGTGCCTCCGCCCCAGCACGGAAGCTAGCTGTGATGAGCAGAATTGTGACGGACGCACGTATTGCACGTTTCTTCATGTCTTTCCCCGGTATTGTTCTCGCCGCACTTTAGCGCACCGGGACTAGTTAATCCCGGCGACCCTCGACCGAATTCCGCTAAGCCGTGCGTCCAGATACCGCTGGCTGGCGAGCGTCTTCAGATCGGCCAACAACGCGACCGCACGTGCATCACCCTTATTGATGGCGTCGAGACACCCGCTGAGGCGAGCGACAATCTCAGGCTCTTTCATGTCCTCGTGATGGGACAGTACGAGGACGAAGTTCAGCCTGAAGGCGCGAATCTGCTGGTACGCGAACGCAACCTCCTCCGCGAGCTTGCCCCCGAGTAAACCGATCTTGCTCACGTTGGCTTCATAGATCGGGTCGTTGGGCGGGTCGAAGCGCCGAAGTGGCGGACGCTCTCCCTGTTCAAAGGACGTCTTCAGTGTGGTCAGCATAGTCCGCAGCAGCGGAAACGCTTGCATGTGTGAACCTAGCTCACCCGCCAACGCGCCCGCTAGTGCGGTGCCATCTCGAAAGCGGCGATAGTCTTCAGCCAAGAAGTTATTCACGTAGCCGCCCGCCAGCACGCCAATAAGCGCGATCAACGCAGCATTGCCGTCAGCCATGATTCCCCCGATTTGTCTTATTAGACGCCGGGTATTGTGCGCTAGCCGGACCCAATTTTGATCCAGATTTCTGCGGGGCCTTACGCCGCTCGCCCGCGCTAGCCCCATGCGGCCCTCTTTGACGCGTGCGTAGCGTGCGATTGCTCCTCAGTGCTGCCTGGATTTTTGCACGAACTGCGGCAGCAGTTTTTCACTTACCTGGCACAGTTTTCACTTTCTGTGGCACGCGACACCGCTAAACTGGGATCGCTCACGGATTTTCACTGGTGAAAATCATGCCCCGCTCGGAGGTTGGTGTGACATGCGACGCGGCTATAGATGCATCTGTCGATCCCCAGATTCTTACCCGGTGCAAGACACTAGGGCTGTCGCTCGCCCAAGCAACACGCCTCGCCGCGCTTACGTTCGCCGCGGACCCGCACGCACTTGAACACTTCCTCGACGTGGACGTTAAAACACGGCAAGTAATACAGCATCGGAAGCCGAAGCGGTGGGTATCGTTTTGCGCAAGAACGGCCAGCGTCAGCTATCGGGGCGAACTGCCGGAACAGACACTGCTCGATGTGCTGGGCGGCACACCTGTACCCGATGAATTCAGGGCACATATCGGAACGCTGCTCGATGAGGCACCACTCGACCTGATCGTTGCGGCCGTTGCCGAGGCCGCGCAACGGCTCGACGTTCCGATAAACACCATCTGGAACAACGTCGCTACGATTGCCGAGCGGCATTGCATCAGCCGGAAAGCGCTTTGGCGTGACCGGGACTGACCAACTACAGCCGCCCAGGCGGGTTCGTGATGTCGGATGACCCCGAGAGTCGTCCATGGTCTTTCTAGCCCGCCTGAGCCCCGATTCTCCATCCAGCGCGACAACACAGCCCGACTTCCCTTCTTTCTGCAAAACATTGGGCCGTCATGTATCGCTATGGCTTGCGGCGAGGACCGGGAGGTATTCGAGTTGATTTTGGACGTGGCGGGGTTTGCCACGTCCAAAATCTTTTACTCGAACTGGCAGGCGTAGCCTGCCTTAGCTCGCCTTGCGCTATCGTTGGTGCGCCGCTGGCGCACGTAGTGCGCATTCGTTCATCTGGATCGAGGGTTTTTCATGTCGTTGGTTTCGCGCCATAGGCGCGGACTTGTTTCCCTCACGGGTGGAGCCGCAAAGCGGCGGGGGGTGGTTTTGAACCCGGTGCTGGTAGTTATCCACAGGCGCTGGCGGTGCGATCTTTTTAGATATGTTTTTATGCTGTTTTTAAAACCTTTTTAGGCTCTCTCAAAGCCTTGCTGGGTAAGGGTTTGCGGGGAGCAATTCTGACAAAACCCGTGTTTATTCTGGCAAAACTCGTGTTAAGTCTGACAAAACCTGTGGGAGGCTGGCAAAACCCGTGCTAGTCGGGCGTGCAATAGCTTGACAGGATGCAAAGTTATGCACATAGTTCTGACATGCTTTTATACGACAGAACAACACGGGATTTGTCAGGATGAGCAACGAAATTGATGTGCTGGATGACCCGACAAATGAGCGTTACGTCAACGTCAAAAATGAACTGGTCCGACGCACACAAAAGATGAGCCTGCCTGTGAAGCGGCTTTTGGCTTTGGCTATCGCAATGTGCGATTCGAAGCAAAAAATCCTGCTACATCAGGCGCAGCAACCTGGCACCGATGGTGCGGAACTACAGGGGTGGGCGGTCAAGATCAGTGCTGCTCAATACGCGGAGCACTACCCTCAAGTAGGCTTGGACGCCGCCTATAACGAGTTGAAAAGCTCGGCATCAGCGTTGATGAAATGCACGGTCAACATGGTTGAGCGTAAGCGCGTGCGTGGAAAATGGATCGACGAACCGATTGAGATTCCTTTCACGACGCAGAATAACTATCCACCGGGGCAAGGGCACGTTGTAGTGAGGTTCCACGGCAGGATTGCGCCCTATCTGCTGGGCTTGGAGCGCGAGTTCACACAGTACAAGCTATCGAGCGCCGCACATCTACGCTCGATGTACAGTTGGCGGCTCCTGGAAATGCTCGCACAGTTCCAGAAAACCGGCCTTGTGCGTATCGGTTACGACGAATTTTGCGACGCTCTGGACGTGCCGGATTCGTGCCGGAAGGATTTCGCTCAGTTACGCCGTCGTGTGATTGAACCGGCTGTGGCAGAGCTGAAGGCAAAAAACAGCATTGAGATTGAATGGGAAGGAACGAAACCTGGCGGGCGGAAGATCACGGGCTTGGAATTCAAGTTCACGCCCTCGAAACAAGGCAACCTATTCTGACACAGAATTGAACGTCAGAATTACACGGGTTTTGTCAGAATTAGACAAGAACATATGCATAAGACACCGCAAACTTTCGTTACTGAACCGACACCGCTAGCCGTCGAGTTGGCACGCTTTTACGCCGAAGACGCGCTGGGATCGCTTGCCCCGCTGGCCCAACAGGAATTCCTCTCGGCCCTGATGCTGACAGAGAACAGCATCGATACCTACTGGATTCTCAACGAGCTTTTAAACCCGCTATGGACCGTCTCGAAGCTGACGAGCTACATCGCTAGTTGCGACAACATGGCTGCACGCGAGTACGGGAAACGTTATCAGCGCCTCCCGGAGCGTGAGATGCTGGAACTGGTCTGGCAGGTGTCTGCCCGGTTGTATCAGCGTAAATATGGGCTGAAAAAGCCCTGACTCACAGGTGCATCATGACTACCGGCTGCGCTTCGGGGCGCGGTCTGGTGAAAAATGCTCGCGCTCATAGATGCGGCGGCTGTGGCTAACAGCTACGTCAACCCGTGTCCCGAGCGATGCACCGCGCAGCGTACCGCGAACCAGCACGCGCTCTGCCTTTCCTTCTCGCTGATGCTCGATGATGCTGTGGCGGTCGTTGCCAATCGTCTTTTCACCAACCAGCTTCCCCTGCAAACGCTCACCGTTGTTTGCCGTTCGGTGATTGATGCCAGTGTGGCTGATGCGGTCTGCCAGATACGTGTCACGCTCGCGAAGCGCGTCGGCTTCAAGACTGTAATTGCGAATGCTGAGCGTGCGCGGCCCAGGCTTACGCATCTCCACAAAACGGCGATCGTTGTCGACCTTAGAGCGGCCCTGAGCGACTTCATCGGCGCGACGCTGGGCCAATGCCTTGTCCTGCTCCGCAGCTCCCCGTTTGATTTCCGCTTCACGTGCCCTGTCGATCGGTTTCAGTTCTATCCGCTGGCCGTTGGGGTTGACATAGAAATAGCGGGTGCGTGACTGGCTCACAGTAAGGCTGAAAGGCTCACGGTCCCGCTTCTGCTGCTCGCGCTCTGCCACTTCTTTCTTGGCTTGCTCCTGCTTGCGGGCCTTTTCCTGCTCCTGCTGCTGTTTGGCGCTCGCCAGGTCGCCGCTCGCGCGCGTCTCTGCCTCGCGGGCATTGCTCAACTGCGTTGAAAGCTCGCTGCGCTGCTCGGCGTTGGCAGGGGTGCTGAGTGCATAACTCGCGCGATCTGCCTGTGCCCTCGCATCCTGCACTTTATTTTCAAGGTCGGATGTGCTCACTTTTCACCTAATCTCCATCATGCGCGGCCACTATTGACCCGCATAAAAGCCTGATTCCAGTGCAGCCGCCAAAGTCCAAGGCATTGCCTCCGGCACTTCGATACTGTCGGGCACAAGGGCGATACCGTTGGCCCATATCAGTTCGGCCACGGACGGAGACTCAATGTAGCTGCGCAGGCTCGGCGCTTCTTTCAATTCATAAGCTATACCGGCGCGACTTGCGTCAATGGAACGGCGTTGCGCTATGTCGCCTGCGGCGTACATCAGTAGCTGCGACAGCAGAATCGACACCATGCGTCGAAATTCACGGCGCGCAGTGAGAGCCAAGCTCTCAATTTCATCGGCGGCATGCACGCGATCTAGGCGGCTCAGATCGCCCGTCCGTAGAATTTCGGCCTGTTCCTTGGCCCACAAAACGTAGTCCGTTGCATAGTCCGTCATAGCAGACCGCTATTTTCACTGGTGAAAATGATATTTGGCATGTTCTCGACATTGTGGAAGCTTTAACGTGATCGGCCTCTGGGTCGAGCTATAGGAATCACAATGCGGATTTGCTCATCTGAACGATTCAGATCAAGCTTTATTTCACTGCCGCGCTTGTGCTTCGCCAGACGCTCCGCACTCTCTTTATCGACCGGCAACACCACTTTCTCAAGGGTCTTGCCATTCTCATCTGTCCGCGCGAAAACCGCTACCTGCAAGCCCTTCTCGGCATCGCTGCTTCGAAGCTCCGAGAAGATGATGGGCTTCGTCAGGTCGGCGTCAACGGCGAGGCGATGCGGTACATCCTGAATTTGTCCCGCTGCGCTCAGTGCGTTGCGTCGGTCGATGAACGCCAGAGCGTCGCTGCGCGCATCGACCGGACGGGCTTCAATCTGCTTCGAGACTTCCTCCGGCACTGATTGCCGCGGTGTGGAAACAGACGGCTCGGTTCGCGTCGGGACCGGCTCCGCATCGCGCACTCGAGCTCGAGCGCCCTTCTCGTGCCGTAGCTGCTCTTTCTCCTGGACAAGCTGCCGCCGATACCCTTCCATATCCGCATCAAGGAACGTGACACGCACGTCGCGCTGCACAGCGATTTCCACGGCAAAGCGTTTGAATTCGTCCGATCCGGATAGCTGCAACTCCGCACCAAACCGCTTCTGTGCCAGCATCAACCCAGCTTCTACGGCCTCCGCATCGCTAACAGCCGGTGCCGATAACTTGATTTGCCCCTGCGCGGTATCCGTCAGCACACGTCCCTCGCCCAAGTCATAGTCAACCGACCCGTTCAGATGCGCGATGCATTTCATGTTCAGAACTGCATGCTGCGCGCGGATTCTGTTTGTTTCGCTCGTCTCGATGGTAGCAGCGGCGCGCCGGCGTTCGGCTTCCTGCTTGTGGCTGAGTTCGGTCGCCTCGGCCTCTGCATATTGCCTCGCGGATTCGAGCGCGAGCGCGTCACCGGCCTCCGCCTGCCGTAACAGATACACCCGAAACGTCTGGCCGGGATCGACTTGGCGCATGCTGGCATGGATAGCGTCGCGCTCGGCCTTGAATTGCTCCCGCAGTTGCACTTCACCTTGCACCAACTGCATTGCCAGCAAGCTGCGACGTTGCTCTTTTTCAGGCTTCTCCAATGTGCGATCTGCCGTGATCGCATTCCGAAGCCCGCGAAAGTGGCTCCGAAGCTCCTGCCGTCGCTCCCGCGTGCTCTCGGCATGGGATTTCAGCCTGTCGGCCTTGACGCCCTTCCAGTCCTCGCGGGCCTTCTGATATTGACGCCATTGCGCATGCGTTCCACGGCTCGCAGGAAGGCGCTCTCCGTGTTCGCGGCGTATTGGCTCCGCCTGGTAGGTGGTTCGCGCCGGTGCAACCGCTCGGGCGGGCTGAAACTCGCCTAGGCGAGCCGCAACCTTCGTCACCCCAATTTGGGACAACTTCGCGGCTTGCGACTCGTTCTGCCGATTCACGATCACAAAACCATTGCCCCGCGCAGCAATCAAGCAATCATGCTCTCCAGCGATACGATGCATCATCTCCCATGATTCCGCCCTTTTTAATTGCCCGGATAAGCCGGAATCTCCGCACCACCCTTGAAACGACAAAAGCCCGGCATGTCGCTCCATCGATTGCGCACGATCACCCGGCCCGATAACGCTACGGGAACGTCCCGCATCGATCAAAATATCGCCAGAATCGGATATGTAATGATATCCCTTGTCACGTCGCAGGCCGTGTTTAAGTTCCATCTGTCGACAAACACGGTCGCGCGTAATTCTCTCGCGCCAAAGTTCGTTGCATTTATGCGGCGGTTCCCGGCCAATACGGCTCACTGCCATATGCATGTGCCAGTGTCCATTGTCGTTGTGTAAAAACGAGAGCCGATGATTTTCAGACAGCCCAAGTTCTCGCATCATCGTATTTTCAATATCATTTAATGCTTCTTCGCTCGGGCACTCCTGACCAAACGAAACCATAAAATGCGCTATCTTATTTGATAATTCCACTCGCTGATTAAGGTCGCAGTTTGCCTGCATTTCCATCGCACAAAGAGCAATGATGCGCTCCCGCTCCTTTATTTCGTAATCGCGCATGATCGCATCATCGACCAATCCGAAATTTGAAATTCGAGTGCGGTGAGACTTATCCAGATATTCTCCATTAGCATCCGGTTTCAGTCCCTCACCGTATCTCAGCAAACTCCCTGCTGATGATTTACTGTCTTTTCTACCAGCAATTTTTTTACTTATCATCTGCGCCCCCGAAAATAGCATCAAGCTGGGCGGCTATTCTCGCCTGCTCCTTTTCTATACTCTCAAGTAGTTTTCTGACGGTTGGCACATCAGATTTTAGCG
Source organism: Paraburkholderia fungorum (assembly GCF_046027215.1). Classification (GTDB taxonomy): domain Bacteria; phylum Pseudomonadota; class Gammaproteobacteria; order Burkholderiales; family Burkholderiaceae; genus Paraburkholderia; species Paraburkholderia fungorum_D. Next base: position 7,871 of record NZ_JAQQEN010000004.1, read on the forward strand.
GTGTTCCAGCGCTCTCCTCGAAAGAACCAGCAAGCCATCCTTTTAAAAGTCCACCGATTCGCCCAAGGTCCGCTCGCGTTTTCGCAAGTTCGCCAATAGCTTTCTGATCGAGAATAGCTTTCGGCGGCTTGCTCCTGAAAATCATCGACCGGCAAAGCTCGCCAATCGAGATGCCGAACGCATCGGCCTTTGATTGAATGACGGCCTTTTCTTCCGGCGTCACTCGAACCGCGATCAACTTGGTTTTCTGCCTGGTCTCGCTGCTGCTCATGATCTGCTTTCTGTCGTTTGCCGTCGCGGAGCGGCGGTGCCTGCTGCCGTCAGGTGCAGGCGTGGAGGTGAGTAAGCGCGTAGCGCGTCGATGCCTCCATCTTAGGGCGATTGTACTGACGCTGCAAGCGGCGGTATAACCGCCCTCCGTCCTGCCCTCATTTGTGGTTGACTCTTCCCAAGGCATTGCAAATGACTTCAAACCAAATCAAGGCACTTCAAATCACTATCAAGTCATAACAAAGCAGTTGACAAGCAGTATCAAAGACACCAAAATCTCTCCCAAGTCACGGCAAAGCAGTTGACAGGCAAACTTGACCGCTGCATAGTGGCGCAGGTTTAGCCTAAAGGGTGACGATTGATGGAAGACGCAGAACTGCAACGGTTGATCGAGATCAGCCACAAGCGGCGCGGCGGCAAGGCGGCGAAGTACCCGCTTCTGGAACCTGTTTCTGATCAAATTACGGAACTGATGAGCAAGGACATTCCGTTGACAGTCATCAGAGACTGGTTGGGAGAAAAGAAGGATATTTCTGTCGTTTTGAATACGCTGCGCAAGTTTGTAATTTTAAAGCTAGGCCGCGAGACATATGACGCATACTTGCTGCGCAATGGTTGGGCAAAGAACATTCACGAAAAACGTTCTAAACCGACAGATACAAAGGCGAGTTCAAAGCAGGGTGTAAAAACACCGCCTGCGTCAGCAAACATTGGCGATGCTCAGAATGTCATGGCGGGTTTGAGTGCCCCTAAAAAACCGGGTGCGTTTGATCCGAAGTCGGACGTATCGCACTTGCTTGAAATTGACGACAACAAAGGAAATAAATGATGCTTAAAAATTCTGTGCATTTTGTTCTGCAAGGTAAAGGCGGCGTAGGAAAATCGCTCGCGGCGAGCTTCCTTGCCCAATATTTTGCAGAGAAAAACATCGGACCGGTCATTTCTGTAGATACTGACCCGGTGAATGCAACATTTTCCAAGTACAAGTCATTAAATGTTGCTCACGTCGATATTACAGACGGTGCACGTATCAACGAGCGAAAATTTGATGCTGTTATTGAACGTATGGCTACGAACGAAGGAATTTTCGTCGTTGACAATGGCGCGGCTACTTTTCTGCCGTTGACGAGCTATATGGCAGAAAACAGCGTTTTTGAAGTTCTTGCCAGTACCGGAAAATCCGTATACGTCCACTCTATCTTGACTGCTGGACAGGGTTTTAATGATACGGTTAACGGTTTTGCGGAAATTGTTGAACGGGTCGATACCAATGCCAAAATCGTTTTGTGGCTCAACGAGTTTTGGGGAAAGGTAGAGGTAGACGGTAATCCATTTACGGCGACTAAATTGTTTAAACAGGCTGCACAAAAAGTTGCCGGCGTCGTGCGGGTCGAACAGCGCAATCCGGACACCTTCGGCGCGGACGTTCGCCTGATGACTGAAAAACACCAGACTTTTGCCGATATAGAGGCGGGGGGCGGTTTCGACATGATGGCGAAGCTTCGGTTGAACAAGGTCCGTCAAAGTGTTGCAGCTGAACTTGACGGCGTTAAATGGGATGAATGACATGGGCGCGAACGATCTGACGCTCGACCTGGACGCTCTCCGGGGCGACATACTGCGAAAAACGGGGCAAAAGATTGACTTGGACGACCCGTTGATGGCGGTCGTCGTGTTGATCGATCACTGCGTTCGCGCCAACTTGATCGCGGCCAGAGACGCGGCTGACGCATGCCGCGCGATGGTCGAAAAAGGAGCGGATAGCGAACCGCTCTTGGCCTTGTCAGCTTCCCTGACCAAGCAAATCCAGACGCTGCGCGGCGACCTTGCAAACGTCGCGGCACTGGCTAAGCCGTTATCCGGGCAGCAAGCGCGGACAGCTAGCGGTGGTCCCGACACAACCGCATTTCTGCGGGAAATTGCGGATATAGACCGCCGTCTTGCGTCGCTTATCAGCGCTAACGAGAGCGCATCCACATCAAACAAGGCTCTTGTAGCCAAGATAGAACTACAGTTAGAACAGCTTAGCGGTTCAATGCGTCAATGGTCCGAGACAGTTGGAAAGAGCTTGCCTCGCGCAATTTCCGCTGAGATCCGTGCAAGCGAGTGGCGTACCGCTGGAAAGTTTGGATTAATATTTGTAGTCCTATATGTTGCTAGATTGTTCATCGTCCACAAATTCGGCTTACCAATTTAGGACGCATTCCTAATAAAAGGTTGCACATGAGTACCATGTCCGGGGGTAGTGTAGTTAGCGGGGCTATGTCATATGGCGTGCCTGTGCGTGGCGTACCGCTACGCATGATCGAACTAGCAGAGAAAAAGCGCGACGACCGACCAGATTTTTCGACGGTCGTGAAAACGTTCTTTTTCATTTGGGCTGTTGCCGGGATCGTCCTCTGGTTTGTTCATTTGGGCCAATACGCCGTGCTTGGTGGTGGCGTGATCTCAGCCATAGTGCTGGCTCCGTTTCTAGTGGTTCCATTCGGCCTGTTCGTGTACTTCCTGACGATGCACGGCTACGTTTTCCCGCTCGATCGCTTCTGCTCGCGCTCGATGATTACCGGCATCGGTTGTCTCGTTTCGTATTTTGTCTTGCTCCTGGTGCTGGCCGTTACGGGGCTTGGCCACCAAAGCATCTCCCTTCGATTTCTTGTGTCCGCGCTGATCTTCGTCGGCGGCGGTGGCATTGCACTGTCATCGTTCATCAATGCTCGCTCGGGCCAGACATTGCGCTGGAAAGGGTTCAAAGGTCGGCAGGCACCGCGCACGGCGGCACCATCTACGGCGGCTGTGCTGGCTGAGGCAGCGCAGGCAGTGAAGCCAGTAGAGGCACAGCCGGTCCAGACGGTTGCGTTTGGGCTTGCTGTTGGTACGTCCACCGGCATTCTGAGCGCGCGTGGTCACGGCTCTGGCATGGCCCCGAATCAGCTAGTGGTGCTGAATCAACCAGACGCCGCGCAAAATTCGATCATCTTCGGCGGCATTGGCTCCGGCAAGACAACACGCCTGATAAACCCGCTGCTGCTGCAAGTCTTGCGGCAGGACGCAGGCGCATTGATCTTCGATGTTAAAACCGACTTCATTCGCGAAACGAGATTCCTAGCCGCTAAGGCTGGCCGCGATGTGCAAATGATTGGCGATGGTGGACTTGCCTGCAACCTGCTGGCTGGCCTCACGCCCGAAACGGCTTCGAGCTTCATCAAGTCAGCGTTTCTGTTGGGATCGAAAAAGGGCGGCGATTCGTTCTGGATGGACACCGCTACCGAAGTCTGCCGGAATGGCCTCGGCCTGCTCCAGTACGTTCCTGGGCGGTTCTCATTGTCCGGTCTCTATGACTACATTTTCGACAAGGAAATGCACACTGAGACGCACGACGCAATCGACGCGCTTGTTGCTGGCGGCACTCTCTCAGACCGCGAGTTGCGGGCGCTAAAGATGTACCGGCGTTATTACGAAAACGTCTTCCTTGAGTTCTCCGACGATGTGCGCAACGGCGTCAAGGCGTCGATTGCTCAGGTTCTCAGTGCGTTCCAGCATCCCGATCTGCAAGACGCCTTCTGTGGCGCTGACGCTGACCGTGAGGAAGTGGATTTCACGGACTTGGTGAACAAGGGCGCGGTGTACCTCGTCGAGATTCCGCGCACCAAGTACGGTGGCGAGGGCGCGCGCTACGCCTACCTGTTCGTTAAGCTGCGCTTTTTCGAAATGATGAAGGCTCGTCGCATGACACCAGCATGGAACCAGACGCGGCCCGTTGCGTTCGTGTGCGACGAATACCAAGCGATTGCAGACAGCATCAGCGATCCGGACTTTTGGGACAAGTCGCGCAGCTCACAGTGCGTCGGCATTGTGTCGATGCAAGGCTATAGCTCACTCATCGAGGCCGTGGGCAATGAAAAATCAGCGAACGCCATCGCGCAAAATTTCCGGCAGGTATTTACGTTCCGTACCGAAGACGAGGAAACCATCAAACGGTTGGTGTTCCTGCTCGGCAAGGTGGATCGTGAAAAAGCATCCCGTTCGACGTCTGACGGCACCGGCTCATCGGAAGGGCGCGACCGTTCATACAGCCAGAACTCCGGTTCATCGGTGTCGGTGAGCGTGCATCACGAAGACGTGATCAATCCGCAGTTGTTCCGTGAAATGTCGGAAGGTCAAGCGCTTGCAATCCTATCCCTGCAAGGCAACGCCTACGATGACGTGATCCAGTGCCAGCCTGTTTTCGTGAACTAGGCATAACAAATCACAACAAATCAATTGACAAAGCAATTCAAATCACTGAAAATCAATTCATCGTCAAGCAAAGCGGGGAAGGGAGTCGGTAGGTTTCTCGCGGACGGTTTGACGCTTGGACGGCGTGCATAGCACAACGTCTAAGGTGGTGAGGCTGAGTGCTGGACACACTCAACCTCACCTGACCATGACCCACTACGGAACAGTGAGAGATGGCTACATCTATTTTAACTTGGCGCGATCTGCCAGAACACTTCACGGCTGAACATCTCGCCGCGTGCGGCCTTTCCGAACAGGACGGCTTGCCAGTCGATGAAACGGGCGGCATCTCGCTCGTCCGCTTTCTTCGCTTCCTCCACTTCACAGTCAAACCCGATCTGCGCGCGCTGCTCGCCAGCGACAACCCGGAACTAGTCTGAACGGCTGGCGTGCATTTTCACCAGTGAAAATTTTGTACGCTGCTGCCGCTGATTTTCACCAGTGAAAATATGCACGCCGCTAGATCATTTTCACCAGTGAAAATGCTCTTGATTGCGACTTCATGATGGCATGACGTCATAATATCAAGCCCTTGAATGTTAAGGCTTTTTTGATTATCTTTCGCGGTTACTAGTACAATATCTTTGTGCAAAATAATCGCTAGTTATTCAAATAGGACAACTAATAATGAAAGCGAAATGGGAAGTCGTGAGCGATGCTGAAATGCCTCGCGCACAGGTCCGCGTACAACATCGCCACGCCGGTTTGACAGCAGCACTGAGCGGGCCATTCACGCTCGCAGAACGCTTCGCGCTGCTGGTCGGCGGGGCCGTGGCGGCAACACTCGGAATCGTGGTGATCTGGTCCACAACTGATGCGAGGGCAACTGTTCCGCTGGTGTTGCTCGGTTATGCCCTCTACGTGGCAAGCGTGTTGCTGGTTTCGCGACGCCTCGCAGCATTCCGGCAAGTGGACGTCGTCAACGTTGCTGCCTGCGTTGCCGGGTTCACCGGTCTTGTCTATGCCCTCCACGCCGGGATGCAGCTGCTAGGCCTCGCCTCGCTGCTCATTCCTGTCCTGTGCGTCGCACTCAACATCGTTCGTTCGAAAGGTATCCAGCAATGAAAACCGCTGCCGCTATCACGCTTCTGGTTGCTTTTGTCATGCTTGGCGGCTGCTCCAAGTCAGGCGACGTTACGACGTCGGCTTATAAGCCGATGGACTACCAGGGGCAGGGCTTCACGACGAGCGGCCCTGCAACCGTAGCCAAGGGGAACAGCGATGCGCAATCGAAACGGTGAGCGCATCGCGCTTACGGTCGGCCTGCTACTGATGCTGCCAGTGTTGGCCCAGGCTCAGGAGGCGGTTAGCGCAACGCCACAACTGGACGTCATGCGGGACATGCTTTCGATGTTCCAGACCAACGCCGCCAAGTGGATGACCGCAACAGGCACCGTCGCACTTCGCGTTTTCAGCGTTCTGGCGTTGATTGAACTCGCGCTGAAGATGCGAAAGGTAGTCCTTTCGGGCGGCGATGAGGGACCGGTCCGGATCGTTGGAATTCTGCTGACCTCCTGCATGACGTGGGGCTTCTTCCTGTGGGCTATTCAGAATCCGGACTTCGTGCTCGGCAACATCATTCGCGGGTTCGAAGCGCTCGGTGGGCAGGCAAGCGGCCTTGGGACGCTCAATCCCACGCAGATGATAGGCAAGGGTATCGATATGGCCGGCCAGATTAGCACCGGAACGTCTGCGTGGACGATGATCGGAGACCCAGCAATCGGCCTCACGGCCCTGACTACCGAAGTTTTCATTCTGATGGGCTTCGGTGTGCTGGGGTTGCAGATGTTTGCAGCGTTGCTGCACTACTACCTGTTGCTCGCTTGCGCGCCGATTCTTCTGGCAGGTGGTGCGCTGTCCTTCACACGGGATTGGGCAATCAAGCAGTTTCAGGGTGCTGTGGCAACTGGCGTGAAGATTTTCGTTATCTACGTTGTCGCCGGGGTGGTGTCGTCGATGACGCCGACGTTTCAGGCAACTCTTACGTCGGCTGCATTGGGGAACGCGGGTCCGCTTCTCGGCATGTTGATGTACGGCATCCTGATTCTCTTTCTGGCATTTTTCGCACCGAGTGTTGCAAGCTCGATCATGGGCGGAACAACGTCGATGAATGGCAATGAAATGGCGGGCTTCGGTATGGCCGTTGGCGGTGCTGTAGCGGGCGGGGCTGCTATGGCTTTTGGCGGTGTAGCGGGTGCCGCCAAGCTCGCAGGAGCCAGCGGGAACGCGCTCGGTAGGGTCGGTGACGTGGCGGGTGCAGCGGGTGGCATGCTGGGTAGTGCCCTGTCCTCGGGTGGTAGCGTAAAGGAGGCGCTGTCTACAGGCGCGAACGGTAGCGGCAGCAGCGGCGCAGGCGGTTCTGCGATGGAAACCGCAAAACGTGTGGGGGGCGATATGCCCTCGGGCATGTCGCCAAGTACGCCCCAGTCCAAGGCATTGATGAGTATGCCCGCGACGAACACGGACAGGATGCCATCGACGGGCGGCGCATCGTCGGCAGGTTCGGCAACCGCAGGGCAGGGTAGCGGCTCCGGACAGAGCGACAGCCCAGCACAGGGAGCATCGAGCGGCGCGGCTTCTGCACAAAGCTCACCAGACGATTCGCCCAGCGCTTCGCCCTCTGGCGCAACACCGGCAGGCAACGCCACAGAGGCGTCGATTGGCGGTAATACGCCAGCCGGTAATCAGCCAGCGACCAGGCCGCAGTCGGTCGCGCAGCGGGCCGCGCAGGCGGGCCAGAAAGCCTCGGATGCCGTGGGGCGCAAGTTCCAGTCAGCCAAGAGTTTTATCCCCGAGCAGAAGGGCGATTCAACCTTGCACATCAACCTGAACGAATAAAGAGCCGATCTGGTATCGAAAATCGGTGCCAGTCAAACCACAAAACTGATACTTATATCGGTGTACTAAATGAAAACAATTAACCGTCTTTCCATCGCAGCAGCACTGGCAGCGCCTGCATTTTTCCTCGCCGCTTGCGGTGGCGGCGGCGGAGGTAGCAGCCCGAGCAATACATCGTCTTCCACGACCACCACACCGCCCGCAAACAGCAGTGCATCGACACTGCAAACCGCCGTCGCAGCGCCTACGTATGGCACCGGCACGCCGCAGGCTTCCGCGTTCTCGACCCTCAACGCGTATCGCCTCTCGATGGGTGTCGGCCAGATTTCCCAGGACGCGGCTCTAGACACGGCTGCGCAGGCACACACCACCTATCTGAATGCGAACCTCATCAACGGTAGTCTGACTGCGTTATCGCATGACGAGGTATCCACTTACGCCAACGTCTACGCGGACACGCCGCTGGACCGTGCCCGCAAGGCGGGTGTGCCTGCAACCGAATGGATCGGAGAGGATGTTGGCGACTCGGCACTGACCGACCCTGCCGCCGCTGGCACCGATTGCGTGAACCGGTTGTTCGCCACCGTCTATCACCTAGCGAGCCTGACCAGCACCCAGCAGACAATCGGCATCGGTTTTACACCAGCCTCAAGTCAGTTGGCCTACGACCTTTGCACCTTCGATTTTGGGTCTTCGACTAACGTGTATGGCACGCCGACCGCGAACGCAATCCCTTCGTATGGTGGTCAGCAGATGGCCTCAACGTCGATTGCACACGCGCCGTTGAGCAACCAGACCAATGTCGCACTTGCAATGACCCCGGAATCCCCCAGTCCGGCCTCCGACATTGCGACACCAGGTCATCCGTTGCTGGTCCGCGTGCGCGCCGATCAGTTCGGAGATGTGCTTACCGTGTCGAGCTTCACGCTGACTGATGCCAGCGGTGCAAGCGTGACTGGTCGCATCCTGATTCCAGCAACTGCGCAAAGCGGCTCGACAGCATCGGCGGTGCCCGATCCCAACAGCCTCTTGGGTGTGGGGGTCGTGGTTTTCTTGCCGTCACAGCCGCTTGCTGCGAATACGGTTTACACCGCGACATTCAGCGGAGCACGCGACGGTACGCCGGTCAGCGTGGCTTGGTCGTTCACCACGGGAGCAAACTAAATGGTCTTTGTCAGGCTTTTTAAGGTCGTCCTGCCCGCTCTCATGCTGATGGGAGGGCGTGCGTTTGCGGCCCCCGTGCTGTGCTCAGTTGGCTATCAGGACTCCACCTGCACGCCCGCAATCGTAGCTGCGCCCCAACCGCAACCGACCTGTCCGGCAGGATACACACAGACGCAGGCCCCGTTCTGGGGCGGCTCTGCATGGATGGGACTATCGTGCACACCGCCGCCGCCGCCGCCGGTAATACCACCATCGTCGCCGCCGCCCTTGCCACAACTTGCAGCGACTTGCGAGGCTGCGATTGGCACGATGATGGCGCAAGCGGGATTCAACGGGTCAAACGGCTACTATCGCGGGCAATGGGGCTCACTGACCGGCCCGGTAGCGGTTAATGCCAGCAACCCCTTCCCATCGCAATGGCAGGGCGGAGGCTTTAACCTGGTTGGGCCAGGTGGCGCAACCGGCGATTTTTATTCGGCCCCTGACCTGGGCAATCCCTCGGCAGGAGGCGCGACTGGCGGGAATGGTATCGGCATGTGCTGGTTTCAGAGCGGAACAGGGAACCTGATCGGCTATGGCTATGCATATGACCAAGGCTATGACGGCGGTTAATAGCTCGCTTCACGCGAAATACACCGAATCGCGGACAAGGGGTCGCCCCTTGTCCGTCACGGCCACCGCTGCCGCGCGTGTTTTACGCGTAGGTCGTCACCGCTTCATCGTCGGCCTGATAGCTCGGTGCGCCGTCTCCCGTGTCTGCGCATGTTCATTTTGGTCGGCCGGCTGGTCTGGGGCACTTGCCCCCAGGCTAGTTTCCTTCCTTGGTTTCTGAGACTTTTTCTGTGCCTAGCTCGCACAGCAGATCGCCAATGATGGCATTTCCATTTCCGCCATTCTTAACGTAGGCGTCGCTTTCCGTGGGGGAGCCATCCATGTAGTCACCTCGAAGGGTTCCGTAACCTTGCGCACATTCGAGGTCGGTGATTGAAAACTGTTCGAATGTAATGCGCCCCTTTGGGCTGGTCGTCCGCGTCAGTATCCGTACAGTCTTGCTGTGCGCAATGTTATCGAACGCCTCGAACGTGCTCAGTTTCACTTCGAAAACTGGTTGGCCTTTGTTGTGCTTCCATAGCTCGACCCACTCGGCGCTTGCATGTGCGACAGTGGATATCAGCAACGCTGCTATAAAAACGCCTGGCTTTCTCATGTAGTCCCCCCGTAGCACGCGCTGCCCGCCTGCGCGTGTTCATTTGCGCTTCCCCTTTGGGTACTGCTGACGCGCTCCGATGATCCGCACAATTTCGATAATGCCCTTGCCATCGCTGCCTGCTTTCTCGCGGATCTTGTAGACCAGCACGTAATTAGGTGCGAGCACCATTTCGCGCGTGCCGCGCACACGTCCAGGCTTGTACAGCTTGGGGCGCTGCGGTAGCGCGTCGGTCTTTACGGCAATCTGGTCGTCCAGTTCGAGTGCGGCGCTGGGGTTGTCCTCGGCAATGTATTCGAACAGCCTGATACGGTCCTCACGCGCACGTGCGCGCCACTCAACGATCAAGATTTAGCCCCGGCGATCTTCTTGCGCAGCGCGGCCTTGCGTGCGGCCATGTCCTTCTGTACCTGCGCGTGCGCTACGTTCGGGCGTGGATCGTCCAGCGATTCCTGCACCTGGGCACGAAACTGCCGGTCATAGGCCGCCGCCTCGTGTGCTTCCTTCAATGCCGCCGACCGGTCGGGCCGCGTCGGTCGCTCGATCGAATCCGGGTCGAAGTCTGCCGCATCCACCTCAAACCGGTTGATACCCATGTCGCGCAGAAAGCCAACGAGCGTTTCGAGCTTGCGGAACACGCGCACGTCGCCGCGCTTGGCCGATAGAAAGCGCTCAGTGAGGCCGTAGCGGGCCGCTATAGTCCAGCCGCTGCCGTGGCCAACCACGTGCGCGCCGCGCACTGCGCCGGCCTCCACGAGCTGGGAAAGTGTTTTCTGGTCGATGGTTTCGGTTGCCATGTCAGTGGCTCTCTATCAGTTCGGGTCGCCACGCGCGCACCACGGCCTCGAACTGCGGGCCATAACCTAACGTGTCCGGGTAGCTGTTCGCCCGCGATGCGAGCCGGAACACCGTGCACACGTCCCCCATGAGGTTGTCATCGAGTCCCCATGCCGTGGTGAGGTCGTACTTGCCGCACGCACTGGGATTCCACCAGGCAAGCAGGAAATCAGCAATGCGCCGGCTCTGGCCGGTGTCGCCCTGCGCGTGCTTCAGCAGGGTTTCAAGTGCCTGCCGCTCGGCGGGCGTGATCTCTTCGAGCCGCATAATTCGCTCCGGTTTGACCAGCTTACGCTGGCAAGGGTATCGGGTTACTCGCTATTATTGTAGGGTATCCCACTTTATTGTAAAGTGGGATCGGTGGTATTGAAGGCCGGCGCGGCAAGTGGACATAACATCCCGTGTCACCCATTTGCCGTTCGCACGCTCTCACACGGGTAGTTTACTTTTGAAGCGCTTCGGAGTACTCTTGGAGTATTGCCACCGGAGACCGCCATGTCTTACCCGCTCGACTCGTTTGTTGCCGTGCCCCTGTCCGCTGAACTGTATGCCCGTGTGGCCGCCCGCTTTCCGTCGCGCGTGAGCTCGCTCATCGAGGATGTGCTCAATGATTTCCTCGAACGTACCGCCGACGATGACGGCCAGGCACCGCGTACCGGCGTGAAGTGGGAAGGCCTCTTTCTGCCGAGCGGCACGCTTGCCCGCACGCGCTATCACGGCGAGGAAAAGCAGGCCGAAGTGATCGACGCCGAGATTGTCTGGCAGGGCGAGACCTATCCGTCGTTCGGTCGTCTTGCCAATGCGATGCGCGGCGACACCAGCAATAACGCATGGAAAGTGCTGGAACTGAAGCGGCCCACGGACGCGCAATGGCAACCGGCCTACCTGCTGCGCAACTGAAAACGAAGGGCACCTTTTCGCACGACAGCGGCCAGGGCTGACGCCCGCGCTAAACTGGTTGCATTTAGTCACCGGAGCGAAAGATGATCGCCTGGCATGTGGCGAGCCTGCGGGTGCTGCCCGGTCATCGTCTGGACGTTGAATTTGCGGATGGGCTGCACGGCGTCGTAGATATGTCGAAGGACAGTTTCAGCGGCGTATTCGCGCCTCTGGCCGATGATGCCTATTTTGCGCTGGCAACAGTTTGCGATGGTGTTGTGGTCTGGCCGAACGGTGTCGATGTTGCTCCAGACGCCATGTATAACGAAGTCAGCGGCAACCGTACGGAGGCTTCCAGATGACTCGCAAAAAACTCAAGCTGGCTGATCTGCTCGCGCAATACGATCCGGCTGCGCCGTATACCGGCGAAGTGTGGGCCGATGCGCAACCGCTCGGCCGTGAATTCGGCGCTCCAACAGGCGACAATACAACGGCGCTGGAACGGTTACGGGGCACAGTCCGGCGTTACGACAACCCGACCGATCCTGTCTGGCCCGCTGACGACGAATCCTGAGGCACGGTGCGCAATGGTCGGCCCTCATTCCTGGAGCCTGAATGGGCACACACATCACTCTCGCGGCTAACGACGGCACCGATTCCGCACCATCGTGGCGGCTCTACGACGAAGTGTTCGAGACCGGTGTCGTCTACCTTGAACTGCGCGGCGTCAGTGTCGAAGTGCAAACACTGGAGACGGGCGGCGCTTCTGTCGTTCTGCGCCTGCCAGTCGCCACGGCCGAACAGCTTGGCCTGCATACAGTAGTGCCGCCTGACGGATGGGAACGGGCGTGCGACATGGACAAGTGGTAGGGGAGTGACCATGCTCGAACGTACACTGATCCGCGTCGCAACAGTTGCCGGGGCCGCGTGGTGGCTTGGGCGTGTGATGTTTTCTCGCGCCGGGCGCCGCAAGCTAGATGCAGCCATGCAGGCGCTCGACAGTATCGACTCCCGTCTAACGTAAGCGGTTCAGCGGGCAGCGGAGCATCAGTCCAGTGGCCGCGCACGTGGCCTCGCGCTCGCATTGACAGTCGTACTGCGGCACTGCCCGATCATCGCCAATGCCGCTCACACTGCCCAGGTACTGACACCAGACAGTCACGCGCACGGCCGAGACAGGACAGGAAAACTTGCTGCTTTGAGGTTCGTTCATTTTCAATACCGGTTGTTGATCCAGCTCCGATGATTGCGTCACGACTCGTCGGCAGTGCCCGACCTGCAAGATTATTTTTTCTTCACCCTTTGACATGCTGAGGTGGCCATATGCCGGCCCGCACACGTAGAAAGCCCTCCAGACTGCTGGGCGCGATGAAAGGCCGTCTCAATATAGCGGTCGATTTCGACGCGCCGCTCGATCTTGTACCGGCTGAAAAGGTCGCTGCTACCCAGCTCAAGCAACCGGCTGCGGGCACAACGGGAACAATCCGGCTAACGAAGCTCGATGCGGCCGTGCATCAACTGAACGCCGGCATACGGCTCTATCTGGCCGGAGATGCCATCTCCGCTCTCACGCTGGCCGGGGCAGCAGAGGAAACGCTGGGCGCACTGTGCCAGGCACGCGGGCAGAAGAACGCCCTGCAGTTCCTGCACCTTTGGGCGAAGGAAAACCTTGATCCGGACGTGGCATGGAAAGACTTTGTCGCTGGTATGAATGAGGTTCGCAATGCGCTGAAGCACGCGCACCACGCGGCCGAAAACGAATTCGAGTTTCACTCGATGCTGACGGTCCAGATGATCATGCGGGCCATACCGATGTGCAGCTTCCTCGGTGTCCCTGAAAGTCAGGAAATGAAGGATTTCCGCGAACACCAGCATGATGAATGGCCGACAGTGGAGGCCGCCGCCAAGGCGCACAACAGTTGACGCACGATGAGCCATTACTCATAAGCTCATAAATTCTTCGTGTCGAATTGCCCACTACACTGGTTGCATCTTTCATTGCCCCGCGAAACTCGCCCAGGTGATCGAAACAGCCTCTTTCAAGGGTGCCAATGACCATGCTGATTTTCCTCGACACGGAATATACCGGCCTTAATCAAACAGCACCGAAGCTCATCAGCCTCGCGCTCGTGGCCGAAGATGGCCGGCGCGAGTTCTATATCGAGCTGGCCGACACGTGGACCCTCGATGACTGCAACTCGTTTGTGAAACATGAAGTTGTGCCGCTGCTCGATGGTCCGCGATGGTCCCGTACCGAAGCCGGCGCAAGTCTTCGCGCATGGTTTGCAGACGCGCCGCGCTCTGTGCAGGCCGCTTGCGACTCGATAACCGATTGGCAGTTTCTCCTCGATCTGCTCGGATCGCCCTTGCCCGCAAACCTTGTCGATCACTATTTCGATTTGCGACCGCTCATTGACACTGTGATTTATGATCGGACTGTGGCCGAGTACCACAAAGCCAATGCACGCGAACATCACGCGCTGGCCGACGCGCGAGCCTACCGACGCGGCTGGCTCGCGTGGATGGATGCCCGCAAAACCCTTTCCTGTTAGCCGCCCTGCTCGACGCTCATCGGGCACGGCCTGAATGCGGATCAGGTTTTACGCTGCTGAAAGCGTAAAGATGTTTTTCGCAAGAACCGGACAGGGCCGCTTGTCGGGTGTCACCATTAATGAAAAATGCGTCGTTGAATTTAAGGCGATTTTTCAGGAAGAGTGGCACCGAGCGACCAGCACGTGCCAAGGAAAGTGAAATATCCGCCGCGCACTGCCGCAGTAAGTGAAAAAAGCCGCTATGTTCTCACCGGCGCGCTTGCAGTCGATAGCCGGTAGCAAGCCAGTGGCCTGCTTGTCGGCGGTCAGCGACGGGCAAGGACCGGCCACGAGCGGTCCTTCGCAGTGGATTGGCGAACGTCCGTTGACGAGCGACGAGCCGCCATTTTGCAAAGCGACGGGGACCGATGTTTCCGCAGACCGGCCATGCGCCCGACGGTGATGTCCGTTTGAGCGATCCGTTCGCATGCGTCTCGCAAAGACAGGGCCTCTGGCATCACAGCCAGAAATGTGTCTGTGTTTTTTTATGACCAGCCTGTCTGTGACAGAGGACATTATCCAATACAGGTTGTCCGTACGCTCATGCGAAATGGCTCAAGGAAAACCGGGCTGCCGCCGTTAACCCCTGTTACCGATCCGGCCGCAACCGCCCGAGGCATTTCCGTCGGCAGCCGGACCGCTCTCTCAGGTTCTGACCGCAGGTTTCCCCTCGGAAAGGTCAGGGCTTTTTCCGGCCGGTCCCTCCTTGGACCGGCCTTTTTTCTGCCCGCTAACTCCCGACGCGAACGAACTTACCGCCAGTGCGGCCTCCCGGTTGCCGCGTTGCTCGACCTCCAGGGCAAGCAGTTCAACGAAGACGTTCAGTGCGTGCAGGCCGTGAACCTCACAGAAGCCGTCCAGGACTTCGGTGATGGCACGGTTCAATGTCTGCGGTGTTCGCGTGCTGGCGATATGCGAACTACCCCTGGCCAGCTCCAGCATGTAAATCACCCGGCCCTGCGCCATCGTGGCGCCGGCCATATTTTTCTTCGGCATTCCGGCCCTCTCTCTCTGTTTTTTATCAATCGTTTTCGCCGGCACAAGGTGCCGTCTGCCATCGCAATTTACCTGATGATCGCACCCGGAATCATTACAGCGAAAAACGAACTATCACTCCCGCGACGATCGCCGTTTCGAAAGGCGGGGAACGGCCGATACCGTTGAAAAAATCGCTGACCGTCGTTCTCGCAAGGTCTTTAGGGGTCTTCTTACCCTTGATCGACGTGCACGAGGGGGCTGATTGCAAAAGCCCGGAGGCGACTTTTTTAACACTATCGGCCACTTTGAGACGTTCGACTGCTTCGCGCAAACGGCTGCTCCCGGATTAAACTTGCCTCCTAACGTCGCGTTCGTGTATCCGGATTGCGCGCATACCATCGTGCCATCGGCCCGCGCCTTTTTCGCGACACGAACGCTATCTCACATCAACAAGTTTCGCGGCCAGGCAGCCACGCAGGCCACGATAGCGTTCGGCCACCAACGAGGTTTTCTTCCGGTCGAATCGTCCCTAATTTGCGCGTAACATAGGGACGCTGACCGGACCTCGACACCCGTTTTGGAGACGCCTACATGCGACTTGCTGACTTCATCTCGCGAGACATGGAGCCGATTCTGGCGCAATGGGAAGCGTTCGCCGCCACCCTCCTGCCGGCGGCGGCAAACATGGAATCGTTGGCGCTGCGCGACCACGCGCAGGAGATTCTTCTCGCCGTGGCAAAGGACTTGCAGGCTTCGCAAACCAGGGAAGCACAACGCGAAAAATCAATGGGGCGAGGGCCCACTCTGATCGACGCCACCGAAACAGCCGCGCAAGCCCACGCCCTTCTGAGAGCGAGGGCCGGCTTCAACATCAACCAGCTTGCCGCCGAATATCGCGCACTGCGCGCAAGCGTGCTTCGCTTATGGATCGACCATTGCGAGCCGGAAGCGGCTGATCTGGACGACATCATTCGCTTCAACGAAGCAATTGATCAGGTACTTGCCGAATCGGTCACATTTTTCAGTGCACAGATCGAGCAGAACCGTAATCTTCTGCTTGGCATGCTGGGGCACGACATGCGCAGCCCTCTGCAGGCGATTCAGGTGACCGCGTCGTGTCTGGCAGCACTGAACGCCGGGGAGCAAATATCGGAAGCCGCCGGCCGCCTGATACGTAGCGGGGCCCGAATGCAGGCGTTGCTTGACGATTTGAGCGATTTCAATCGGACCAGACTGGGCTTGGGCATCAACGTCATACCCACCAGTGTCAATCTCGCGGACGTGCTTGCCGACGAGCTGGACGAGTTGCGCGCGGTTCATCCTGACAGGCAGATTGAGCTGCACGTGAGTGGCAATTCACAGGGGGTCTGGGACGGCCACCGCCTGCAGCAATTGATCGGAAATCTTGTACTCAATGCCATTAAGTACGGGGCACAAGACACTCCAGTGCACGTGACAGTGACTGGCGACGTAGCACTTGTTCGTATCGACGTCAGCAACCGCGGACCTGCGATCGATCGCGCCACGCTGGCGCGCATTTTTGATCCCTTGATGCGGGGTCCGGACCATCAGAGCAAAGACGACAGGGCGGATGGCCTCGGACTGGGACTCTATATTGCAAGCGAAATCGCCAAGGCCCACCACGGTGCGATCGAAGCGCGGTCCGGCGAGACAGAGACCTCCTTTTCAGTGTCACTCCCACGTGCGGACGACGCGGGACGAGGGGCTGGATAATTGACCCGATGAAAAGGCAATATCGACCTGAATCACTTGGCGGAGAGTCTTGAACGCTACCGTACAGACGTTCCCTCTGTGCCGTGAGACGCTGTCGCTTCCTACGTGCATCCGGCAATCGCGAGTCGCCCGAGCGGGTTTGCGGACCCGTTGCAGTTGGCAGAGCCCGCCCGGTCCTTGTTAGGAGCGGGCGCCAAACACCACTGGATTTCTCGGGCTGACCGCGATCCGGAAGTCAAAAGAGGAAGCATCATGTCGGCGCAGAGAATCTCCTACCGGCGGTATCTGGATATTTCCTGTAAGCGTCGCTCAGCCGTGAGCGATCGAGATATGAACCGCCCTCGCCGGCGAGCCGCCATCGCTTTTTCACACAACGTTCCGCTGACCCACGGCCATTTCGACCTGTCGCAGAGCAGGGTCGAAATTTTGTTGACGATTGCGCACGAGCTGTTCAATCGTTTGACCCCACTGCGACTCGCGGTTCAAACCCTCCGCACGGCATCTCCGGATCAGCCAGAGATACTCGGGGCGATTGACACGATTGACCGGGAGATTACCAGGATCGCGAGCCTTGCAGAGGATTTGATGGGCCGCGTCTTTTCAGGCGAAAGGTTTGCCGACGTAAACGCACCACGCCAGGGCTGACGGTCGGGGCAATGCGCAGCGACATTCTTGCCGTTTGTTCGACGCGCTCACACGGCTTCGTTACGTGATCCTGTCAAGACGACGCCTACGCATGCCGTGCGGTGCGGATCAGATGCCTGGGAGCGAAACACATGACGAACGAACATCGTGCCAAAGAGAATCACTTGCTCAGTGTTCTTCCGGACGCAGAATGGGCGCGTCTGGCAGCGCACCTGATCCCTGTCAATATGCCCTTGGGGCAGGTTGTGTATGAGTCTGACGCAAACGTGGAGAACGTCTATTTTCCGAGGACGGCAGTTGTATCGATGCTGCACCTCATGCATGACGGAACGCCCGCAGAAATTGCGATCGTGGGTAACGAAGGACTCGTTGGGATCGCGCTTTTTATGGGTGGAGAGACGATGCCAAACAGGGCCATCGTGCAAAGCGCCGGGCAGGCATATCGCCTGGATGCCCGAATCCTGAAGGAGGAATTCGACAGAGCTGGTCCGGTGCAGCGGCTATTGCTACGCTATACCCAGGCATTGATCACGCAGATGGCCCAGACGGTCGTTTGCAACCAGCATCACTCGATGGACCAGCAAATGTGCAGATGGCTGCTGCTCAGTGTCGACCGCCTACCGCTGGACGAACAGAAAATGACGGTTGAACTGATTGCGAACATGCTTGGGATCCCAAGGGCCGGCATGACCGAAGTGGCAATGAAGCTGCAGGATGCCGGGTTGGTACGATGCAGCGGTAATCATGTTGAGGTGCTGGATCGGCCGGGACTCGAAAAGCGCGCGTGCGAATGCTATGGCGTGGTGAAACGGGAGTTCGACCGACTGTTGCCCGATATGCAGGCGATATAAAGGTTCTGGCCTGGTTCGCCTGATGTTGGCGTTACTCGCTGCGGTCTGTCGCTGGGCGCGGATCGTTCGAGCGAGTATCCAGAGTGGCCGAGCCGCAGAGCGTCGCATTT